>NZ_CP063373.1:0-4800000 GCF_015160855.1 Streptomyces ferrugineus
GTGCGCGAGGAGGTCCGGATCTGGGACCACAAGATCCACCAGTCGCGCCCGGTCCTGCTTCCCCACGAGAAGGGCATCAAGGCACTGCGTCGCTGGTACGCGCAGTTCTATCCGCCGGGCCTTCCCCTCACACAGCCGCGCGACCGCGACCTCGCCTAGGCGGGCGCCCAGGCCCGGCGCCGCACTCAGCCGTTCGGCCGACACGACGGCCCGAGGGGCGGGAGGAGCATGGCCGTTCGGCCGAGGTGGGTGGGGGGTGTGGGACGGGAGAGTGGAGTCACGGCGCCCGGCCCGCTCTCTCCCCCCAGACCAGGGCCGGGCGCCCGCTGCGAATCGGCTTGCGGAGGGGTGGTTCCGCTCAGCAGCCGCCGGACGCGGTCGGGGCGCCGATGCCGATCTGGAGGGTGGCCGGGGTCGCGCAGCAGCCGCCGCCGTCGGTGCCGCTCCGGGCGGCGTCGGGGTCGTCGAACAGTCCGGCGCCGCCGCAGACCCCGGTCTCCGGCAGGGTCAACTCCACGCGTTCCGCCGCCTCCTGGTCGCCGGCGATGGCGGCGGTGATGGAGCGGACCTGCTCGTAGCCGGTCATCGCGAGGAAGGTCGGGGCGCGGCCGTAGGACTTCATGCCCACGAGGTAGACGCCCTGCTCCGGGTGGGAGAGTTCGTTCACGCCGTGTGGGTAGACCGTGCCGCAGGAGTGGACGTTCGGGTCGATCAGCGGGGCCAGTGCGGTCGGGGCCTGGAGTCGCTCGTCCAGGCCGAGGCGGAGCTCGGAGAGGAAGGACAGGTCGGGGCGGAAGCCGGTGAGGACGATGACCTCGTCGACCGGGTCCAGGCGGCGGCCGTCCTCGGACACGAGGACCAGTCGCTCGCCGTCGCGATCCACAGCCTGTGTACGGAAGCCGGTGACCGCGCTCGCGTGGCCGGCCTCGACGGCGGCCTTGGCACGCAGGCCGAGCGCGCCACGGGCCGGGAGCTGGTCGGCCTCGCCGCCGCCGTAGGTGTTCGCACCGATGCCCCGGCGCAGGATCCACACCGCGTGTGTACCGTCCTCCTCCCTGGCCAGGTCGGCGAGGTGGGCGAGGGCCGTGAAGGCGGAGGCGCCGGAGCCGACCACCGCGGTGCGCCTGCCCGCGTAACGGGCGCGTACGGCCGGGTCCTTGAGGTCCGGCACGCGGTAGGAGATGTGGTCGGCGGCCGACTTCTCGCCGAGGGCGGGCAGGCCGTCGGCGCCCGCCGGGCTCGGGACGGACCAGGTGCCGGAGGCGTCGATGACCGCGCGGGCGGTGACGCGCTCCTCGCTGCCGTCCGCGCCGACGAGGTGCACCGTGAAGGGCTGTTCGTCGCGGCCGGAGTCGACGATCCGGTCGCGACCCGCCCGGGCCACGCCGGTCACCGTCGCGCCGTAGCGGACCTTGTCGCCGAGGGCGTCGGCGAGCGGCTGGAGGTAGCGCTCGGCCCAGTCGCCGCCCGTCGGGTAGCCGGTCCCGTCGGGGCGCACCCAGCCGGTGGGGGCGAGCAGCTTCTCGGCGGCGGGGTCGGTGACCTCGGCCCACGGGGAGAACAGGCGCACGTGCGCCCAGTCGCGTACGGCGGTGGCGGCGGACGGGCCCGCCTCCAGGACCAGCGGTTCGATGTCCCGCTCGATGAGGTGGGCGGCTGCGGCGAGGCCGATCGGGCCTGCGCCGATGACCACGACGGGCAGCCGGTCGTTGGTGGACGCGCTCACGACGATTCCCCTTTGCTTCGACGTTTGTCGATGGCCTGCTCGGCCAGCATGGCACCTGGTTCGGCGAGCGTCAATATAGACATTCATCGAATTCAGCAGCTTGGGGCCCTGGAGGCTCTCTTCCCCGCTGATTCGACGCGTGTCAACATAGACGTATGTCGAACACCGAGGTGCTGCCGCTGCTGGAACCCGCCCCGGACGAGGCCGTGGCGCCGTGCTGCCCGCCGCTCACCGAGCGCGTGTTCACCGCGGAGGAGGCCGAGACGGCCGCGCGGATGTTCAAGGCGCTGGGTGATCCGGTGCGGCTGCGGCTGTTCTCCGCGGTCGCCTCGCACGAGGGCGGCGAGGCGTGCGTCTGCGACATCTCCGACGTCGGCGTCTCCCAGCCGACCGTCTCCCACCACCTGAAGAAGCTCAAGGACGCCGGCCTGCTCACCTCCGAGCGGCGCGGGACCTGGGTGTACTACCGGGTCGAGCCGTCAGTGCTCGCGGCCATGGGCCGGCTGCTGACCAGGGCCTGAGGACGGCTCCCGGCTCAGAGCGGCTTCTCCGGCCAGTCCAGGAGCCGGGCGCCGATCACCGCGGTCTGGAGGGTGTAGCGGTGCACGGGGTCGGACGGGTCGGCGCCGGTGAGCTTGTGGATGCGCTCCAGGCGGTAGGTGAAGGCACGCACGCTCAGCGACAGCCGGCGGGCCGCCTCCGCGGCCACACAGCCGGAGTCGAAGTAGGCGGTGAGGGTGTCCAGGAGCGGGCGCGCCCCGCCCCGGGCCTGGCGCAGTGGGCCCAGGGCGCTGTGCACGAGGTCCGCCATGGCCTGCCGGTCCCGGGTGAGGACGGGGTAGACGAGGAGGTCGGAGGCGTACAGGACGGGGTCCTGCAGCTCCAGGCGCTCGGCCAGGTCCAACGCGTTCAGGGCCTGCTCGTAGGACTGGACGACGCCGGCCGCGCCGGGCTGCGAGCGGCCGATCGCCACCTGTCCGCCCCCGGTGGCGGCGTACGCCTGCTTGGCGAAGTAGGCGAGGACGTCGTCCTGGTCGCCCGGGGCGACGCACACGAGCCGGCCGTCCTTCGTGGTGAGCAGGATGCTGCGGTCCCCGAACCGGCCTATCAGGGCCCGCTCCACCTCGCGGGGCACGGGGTCGCCCTCCTCGTAGGCGGCGTCGCCGCGCGCCACGGCCACCGCGTGCTCGTACGACAGCCGCAGCCCGTAGCGCTCCGCCCGCTGCGCCAGCCGGCCCAGGTCGCTGCGGCCGTACAGCAGGTCGTCGACGAACTCGCGCCGGGCGGCCTCCTCCTGGCGTACGGCGAGCCGCTGGGCCCGCTCGTAGCCCTCGGCGAAGGCGTCGAGGGCCTGTGCCACGGCGGCGAGCACGCTGTCGGTGGTGACGCCGGTCGCCGTCGGCCAGTTGGCCCGGGTCTCGGTCAAGTGGGCGGCCACCAGGGCACGCAGGCCGTGACCGGCCTCCGCGGCCTGTTCGCCCAGCACCCGGCGTGAGTCGATCTCCTCACGCGTCAGCCGACGACCGGTCGCGGAGGCGTCCGCGAGGATGCCGGCAAACCCGTCCAGGTACTCGTCGGACACATCCCGCCCCATCATGCGCGGCCCCCGGATTCGCATACGTCGTTGGCATTGACGCCCTATTAACGCATCCCCGCGCGGCGGTCGCGTCCGAGGGCGCCCCTGGCGACATTGCCGTGACCCGGCAGCGTCGGACGCGCGAGAGTGCGCCCCAAGGGGCTGTCAACGGAGCGTAAAGAACGTGTACGGTTCCCTCTGGTGTGCCGGGAAGTCGGGTCGGCGGTCTGTGACAGAAGTCTTTTCGCCGATCGGGGGTGCGGGTCATGGTGCTCGTCGTTGTCTTCGGAGTGGCACTGCTCATCGCGGTGCTGTTGTCCGGTCTCGCCGCCAGGACCGTCCTGTCGACGTCCCTGCTCTTCCTGGTGGGTGGCGCCCTCGTCAGTGACGGGTTCCTCGGGCTGATCCACATCACCGAGGACAGCGAGATGGTGTCCGTGACGGCCGACCTCGCGCTGTTCGCGGTGCTGTTCACCGACGGCATGCACGTCTCCTTCCCGAAGCTGCGGGAGAACTGGCGCAACCCCGCCCGCGCCCTCGGGCTCGGCATGCCGCTCGCGTTCATCGGCATGGCCCTGATCACGCACTTCCTGGTGGGCCTGGACTGGACGACGTCCTTCCTGGTCGGCGCCGTGCTGGCGCCCACCGACCCGGTGTTCGCCTCGGCCATCGTGGGCCGCAAGGAAGTCCCGGCGAAGCTGCGGCAGTTGCTGAACGTCGAGAGCGGCATCAACGACGGCCTCGCCCTGCCCGTCGTACTCATCCTGATCGCCGCGGCCGGGCCCACCACCGGACACGCCGAGGCCGACCTCGGGAAGATCGCGCTGGAGCTGGTCCTGGGACTCGTCTTCGGTGTCGTCCTGCCCTTCGTGGTGATCGAGCTCGTACGCTTCCGGCACCTGGGCGCGGAGCCGAAGCTCCAGCCGCTGCTGCCGCTGGCGATCGGCGTGATCCTCTACGCCGCCTGCCACCTGACGCACGCCAACCCCTACCTCGCCGCGTTCTCGGCCGGAGCCGTGATCACCGCCCGCTCCATCGAGGCGAAGGAGGCGTTCGAGCCGCTGGGCGAGGCGCTGGCCGAACTCGCCAAGTTCGCGGCGCTGCTGGTGTTCGGCGCGCTGCTGACGCCGCAGCTGTTCGGCGAGCTGTCCCTGGGCGGGTACGCGGCCGTCGTCCTGGCCATCGTGCTGATCCGGCCCGCCTCGCTGCTGCTGTCGCTGCTGGGCACGCGCTTCACCCGGCAGGAGAAGCTGGTCGCGGCCTGGTTCGGGCCCAAGGGCTTCGCGTCCGTGGTGTACGGGCTGCTGGTGCTCCAGGCCGGGATCCCGCAGGGCGAGGAGGCGTTCACCCTCATCGCCGTGTGCATCGCCTTCTCGATCATCGCGCACAGCTCCACCGACGTACCGATCGCCCGCCTCTTCCACGTCGAGGACCTCGCCGGTGTCGACGGCACCACTCCGGCACCGCGCACCGCCGCGGCGGAGGCGCCCGCCGTACCGGCACCTGACCGGGGGTAACACAACCGTATGGCCCTCATCCCTCAGCCGGCGCGCGGGTTCCCGCAGCCCGGTCACATGATCGTCTGCGGTGACGACGCGCTCGCCGAACGGCTGGCCGCCGAACTCACCACGGTCTACCGGGAGCGGGTGACCCTCGTCCTACCGCCCGCGCGGCACGCCGATGCCGCCGGGCGGGCCCGGTCCTGGCCCCTGTCCGGCCCGGTGCAGGCGCTGGTGAGCCGGATGGGAGGGCCGTCCGCCGACGACGGAGCCGACCGGCCCCGAGTGCTGGCGGCCCACGAGCTGGACGAGGCCGTCATGGCCGAAGCCGGTGTGCGCGAGGCCGCCGCGATGGCGCTGGTCCATGACGACGACGAGACCAACATCCGTGCCGCGCTGGCCGCCCGCCGCCTCAACCCGCGTCTGCGCCTGGTCATCCGGCTCTACAACCGCAAGCTCGGCCAGCACCTCGAGGAACTCCTCGACCAGGCCGCCGCGCTCGCCGTGCCCGGCCTGGACCCGGAGGCGCTGGACACCTCCACGACCGTCCTGTCGGACGCGGACACGGCCGCCCCGGCGCTCGCGGCCACCGCCATCGCCGGCACCAGCAAAGTCGTCCAGGCCGACGGGCTGCTGCTGCGCGCCGCGGAACGCACCCCGCCCCGCGCCGGCCAGGTCGCCGACCCCGGTCTGTGCACCCTCGCCCTGCTGTCGTCGACCACGAACGACCCGTCCGGCGAGGAGGGCTCCGACGCCAGCGGCGAGGCGGGGCCGACGCTGCTGCCCGACGAGGACACGGTGGCCGCCGCCACCGGACGCGGCACCGTGGTCCTGCAGGCCGTCACGCACACCGGCCCGCCGGAGCCGGCGGGGCGGCTGGCGGGCCGGGGAGCGCCGCTGGGCTCGCTGTTCTCGCGCCGGCTGCGCTGGTCGCTGGCCGGGTTGCTGTCCTGCGTGCTGGGCCTGGCCGTCGCCACCTGGCTGACCACCGAGAACGCCCATCCGCTGCACGCCGGATACATCACCCTGCTCGACCTCTTCGCGATCAACGACCCGGCGACCGACGACCCCACCGCCCGCCAGGTGCTCCAACTCCTCGCCGGACTCGCCGGGTTGCTGCTCCTGCCGGTGCTGCTGGCGGCGGTCCTGGAGGCGCTCGGCACCTTCCGCACCGCCTCCGCGCTGCGCCGCCCGCCGCGCGGCCTGTCCGGCCATGTCGTCCTGCTCGGCCTCGGCAAGGTCGGCACCCGGGTGCTGTCCCGGCTGAAGGAACTCGGCATCCCCGTGGTGTGCGTGGAGGAGGACCCCGAGGCGCGGGGCATCCCGCTCGCCCGCCGGCTGCGCGTGCCCACGGTCATCGGGGACGTCACCCAGGAAGGCGTCCTGGAGGCCGCCAAGGTCCATCGCGCGCATGCCCTGCTCGCCCTCACCAGCAGCGACACCACCAACCTGGAAGCCGTGCTGTACGCCCGCTCCGTCGAACCCGGCCTGCGGGTCGCGCTACGGCTGTACGACGACGACTTCGCCACCGCCGTCCACCGCACCCTGCGCGCCACCCACCCGCAGGCCCTGACCCGCAGCCGCAGCGTCTCCACCCTGGCCGCGCCCGCCTTCGCCGGGGCCATGATGGGCCGCCAGATCCTCGGCGCCATCCCCGTCGAGCGGCGCGTGCTGCTCTTCGCCGCCCTCGACGTCGCCGGCCATCCCCAGCTCGAAGGCCGCACCCTCGCCGAGTCGTTCCGCGCCGGCGCCTGGCGCGTCCTGGCCCTCGACACCTCCGCACCGGACGAGCGGATGCCCGACCTGTCCGCCACCCCCACCCACGACGGCTCCCCCCGACCGACCGGCCTGATCTGGGACATCCACCCCGGCTACGTACTGCGCCCCCAGGACCGCGTGGTCCTCGCCGCGACCCGCCAGGGCTTGGCCGAACTCCTCGGCCGCCACCCGCACCCGAGCCCTCGGCGCGCGGGTTCGTAGCACACGGGCGCCGCCCACGCCGCGGGCGGCGGAGCCAACCACGAGGTGCCGGGACAGCCCCGGCACCACCGCGAAACACCGCCCCGACGCCCCACGCCCACACCCGCCACGCCGACCGCAGGCCCGTGGCACGCGGACGACCATCCCCCCATCAGCACTGCCCCCACCCCGGGGCGGGGAGTGCCACAGGGCAACCACCACGCGCCAGCGCCCCGGCACCACCGCGAAACACCGTCCCGACGCCCCACGCCCACACCCGCCACGCCGGCCGCAGGCCCGTGGCACGCGGACGACCATCCCCGCATCAGCACTGCCCCCACCCCGGGGCGGGGAGTGCCGCAGGGCAACCACCACGCGCCAGCGCCCCGGCACCACCGCGACGCCCCCGCCGCAGGCCCGTGGCACGCGGGCCGCCGCGGCCTCAGTGCTGCCCGTGCCCCGGCACGGGGCGTGCCGCATGTCGAGCAGAGGGGTTGACCACGAGGTGTCGGGGGTCGGTGGCGTGGCGGATGGCGGTTTCGACGGCCGCGACCCGGTCGGCGAGCAGAGCGAGGGCGGCCACCGCGTGGGTGAGGGGGTCGCCCTCGCCACCGCCGAGGGCCTGGGTGCGGACGTACGCCGCCTTCAGCTCCTGCCAGCGGGCGCCCTGTTCGGCGGTGAGTGTGCCCCGCAGCTCGGCGAGTTTCAGCAGGTTGGCCTCGGCTCCCGTGGTGAGGGTCTGGGCCTCGGCCCGGTAGTGGTCGTCGATGAGGGCCGCCACTTCCGGCTCGTTCATGACCGGCTGGATCCGCTGGGCGATCTTGTTCATGTTGCGGTACGAGCCCTGGAGCTGGAACGGCGGCTCCGTGCGGGTGGCGTCCGTCTGGGCGGCGGAGGCGATGTACGCGGCGTTCACGGCGAGCACCGTCGCCCGGGCCGTGAGCAGATGGCGCAGGACGGACAGGACGCGCTCCAGCTCGGCCGGGGAGTAGGGGTGGGTGAGCCGG
This sequence comes from Streptomyces ferrugineus, assembly GCF_015160855.1. Lineage (NCBI taxonomy): Bacteria > Bacillati > Actinomycetota > Actinomycetes > Kitasatosporales > Streptomycetaceae > Streptomyces > Streptomyces ferrugineus. The sequence goes on from NZ_CP063373.1 coordinate 7,768, forward strand.
TCCGCCCGGGCCGTCGAGTCGCCCTCGGCGAGGCGGATGAGCAGGTCGAGGTCGGCGCGGTCGCGGCCGGCGAGGGGGGCGAGGACCGGGTTGGCCGTGAGGGCGTTCTCGATGAAGCTCAGTGCGAAAGCGTGCTGCTTGCCGGTCAGGACGTCGCCGAGGTTCCACACGTCGGCCCGGTTGGCGAGCATGTCGGGGACGTGGAAGCGGCTGCCGGACTCGGTGTACGGGTTGCCCGCCATGCAGACGGCGAAGCGCTTGCCACGCAGGTCGTAGGTGCGCGGCTCACCGCCCCGTACGCCGTCGACGCGGCGCGTGGCGTCGCACAGCGGGATGAACTTCTGCAGCAGCTCGGGCGAGGTGTGCTGGATGTCGTCCAGGTAGAGAAGGGTGTTGTTGCCCGCCTCCAGCGCGAAGTTGACCTTCTCGACCTCCTGGCGGGCGGTGGCGTTCGGCGCCTCGGCCGGGTCGAGCGAGGTCACGCCGTGCCCCAGCGCCGGACCGCTGATCTTCACCAGCATCAGACCGAGGCGGTCGGCGACGTAGTCCATGAGGGTCGTCTTGCCGTAGCCGGGCGGGGAGATCAGCAGGAGCAGACCGCCGGTGCCGGTGCGGTTCGACTCCTCGCCCGTGGAGCCGAGCTGCTTGGCGAGGCTGTCGCCGATCAGCGGAAGGTACACCTCGTCGATGAGCCGGTTGCGGACGAAGGCGGACATCACGCGCGGGCGGTACTCGTCCAGGCGGAGCCGGGACCGCTCGCCGTCCAGGAGGGTGCCTCGGCGGTGCTGGTAGGCGCGGTGGCCGGGCACGTCCTGGGCGCGGAAGGCGCTGGTCCGGGCGAGGAGTTCGTCGACGCGGACCGTGAGGGCGCCGCCGGTGATGCGCGGGTGCGTGCCGAGCAGTCCCTCCACGGTCTCGGCCGGCGGGGCGTCCGACTCGTAGCGGGGCAGGTCGGGGCAGAGTTCCACGGCGACCGCCTCGGCCAGGTCACCGGGGGTGGTGTCGGTGCCGGTGGACGTCGTGTAGGCGGTGAGCCACGCCTCGACGAGCTGGCGGCGGGCGGCCAGGTCACCGAGGGCGGCGAGGTCCTCGTCGTACGCCGAACGCCCCACCGTACGGCGGAACTTGTCCAGCAGGGTGCGGGTGCCGGAGCTGACGACGAAGCCGTCGGGGCCGGTGGTCAGCTCGTCGAAGAGATAGTCGGCGGCGGCGCTCGCGCTCTCCGTGCCGATCGCCCGCGCCAGCTCCTCCCGCAACTCGGCGATCGCGGGTGACAGCCCGAACGTGTCACGGGCGCGGGCCAGGGACACCGCACGCCGCCGCCAGTCCTGCCGGGCCTCGGCCGTCGTCCCGTGCGCCCAGAACAGCTGGGCGGCGGCACGGGCCCCCGGCTCATGGCGGAGCAACCCCGCACCCTCGTGCAGCCGCAGCAAAGCCGTGAGGATCAGGGTGGCGTCGTGGTCGTGGACGCCGCGCTCGTAGCCCTCGTCGTACGCCTCCTCCGCCGCTCTGCGGACGAAGGCGGGCAGGTCGTCGCTCTGCGCGAGCACCGCCGGACCGTGCTCGTCGAGCAGGCGGGCGGCGAGGTGTTCGGCGCGGTAGACCTCGGGCGACTCGGACGGCAGGAGCCGGTCCCAGTAGGGGCGGGTGGTCAAGAAGTCCGGGTCGGTGACGGGGGCGCGGTAGTCGGTGCCCGTCACCGCGAAGGCCAGTGCGTCGCCCTGGGGGACCAGGGTGAGGTCGAGGGGCTGGGTGTTGACGGCGAAGCGGTGGTTGCCCAGGCGCAGGGTGCGGCCGTCGTCGGCGTACAGGTCGGTGCGGTCGCGCAGGGCGCGGGCCGCTTCCTGGCGGACCGCGTCCAGGCGGCCGTCCAGCTCCTCCGCGCGCACCTGGTCGCCGAGTTCGCGCAGCTCCCCGGCGATACGGCGCACCTTGGCGGGCATCGGGTCGGAGGTGAAGTACGTGGCGACGGCGTCCGCGTCGGCGAGCGTGGCGGAGCGCCGGGTCACCGTCCGCAGGACGCGGGCCGCGGAGTCGGCGAGGCGTTCGGCGCGGCGGGCGCGGGCGTCGGCGAGGGTCTGCTTGCGGGCGGAGAGCGCCTCGTGGATCTCGTCGCGCTTGTCGGCGAGCGCGACGAGGAAGTCGTCGAACTCGGCGAACCGGGACTCCAGGTTCTCCACCTGGACCAGGAGGCGGGCGAGCTGCTCGTCGCACGCGTCCGGGCTGTCGGCCACCGCGAGCGCGGCCGTGACCGCCTGGCCAAGCAGCGCCATCTCGGCGGCGAACCCGGCCCGGCTCTCCCCGTCGAGGAGGGCCCGGCGGCGGGAGTCCACAACGGCGCGGGCCCGGTTGACGGCGCCGAGGACCTCGGCGATGCGCTCCAGCACGGAGGTGCGGACCGTGGCGTCGCCGATGTCGAGCCCGGCGACCACCTCGGTCACCGCGCCCATGGCGTCGGCGAGTTCGTCGAGACGGGCCGCCAGGGGCGCGGCCTCGGCGACGGTGGTGATCGCCTCGGCGTCGGCGACGAGCCGCTCGACGTCCGCGTGGTGGCCGGCGAAGGCGTCCTCGCGCGCCAGGTGGGCCACCGCCCGCTGCCCGAAGTCGGCCAGGTCGGCCTCGGTGTCGGTGGCGAGCGCGTCGATGCGGGCGGTGTCCGCGTACCGCATCTCCTTGAGCGTCAGCAGATGCCCCTGCGCCTGGCGGAGTTCGGTCAGCCCGCTCACCCAGGCGGCGGCCCCGCGTGGCGCCTCACCGCGCAGGCGGCGTACCACCGTGGCGAGGCGGGCGGCGGTCGTCTCGAGCGCGTCGGCCGCCTGCCGGGTCAGGGTCTGGACGGTCTCGAACTCGGCCAGCACCTGCTCGGCGGTGGCCCGCACCTGCGTCAGCGGCGTGTGCAGATCGCCGAGTTCGGGCTCGGCGAGCCAGTGGTGGGTGTCGGCCGCCCGGACGCAGGCGGCCAGCAGCGCCTCGTACATCTCGCTCGTCGGCGTGGTCTCGGCCGCGGCGCGCGTGAGGGAGAGGCAGTCGGAGATGCCCCGGACGAGGTCGGCGTTGCCGACGCGGGCCAGCGGTCCGGTGCCGGTGGTCCGGGCGGCGGCGTGGGTGTCGGAGACGTACGGGGAGTTCCACCGCTGGATCGGGTGGACGCGCTGCGGCTCGTCGCTGCCGGAACGCAGCACCATCAGCGTGCCGTCGTCGAAGAGCGCCCAGCCGTGGCAGGACAGCGGGTTGGCGATCTCCTTGCGGATCAGGTTGTACGGCAGCAGCAGGGTGCGGCCCGCCGCGCGCGCGTGGAACGCGAAGAGGACGTCCTCGCCGTTCGGGGAGCGGACCTCGCGCTCGAACTCCAGCTCCGCCGTGTCGAGTTCGTACGTCTTGTGGCTGCCGGTGGCCAGGCAGTAGCCCCCGGGGAAGACGACGCCCTGGTCCTCGGGCAGCCGGCGGCAAGCCTGCCCGATGCCGTCGAGGCGGACGACGGTCCTGGTGAGGGTGTTGAAGACCAGGTGGCGGTGGGCGTCCTCCTTGTACGGGCGGACGCGCAGCAGGATCAGGGCGCCCACGCGCGCGTACGCGATGTCGGCGTCCGCGAGGGACTGCAGCGGCTCGTCGACCGGCTCGGCGTGGATCCCCTCCCCCGTCTCGGTGTCGTCCTCGGCCTTGACGGTGAGGGTGCCGCCGAGCGTCTCGACGAAGATCTCGCCCTCGATGGACACGTGCGGGTGGCGGCCCAGGACGTGGTCCTCGCGGGTCGTCGCGGTCCACGCGAAGTCGTGGGAGGGCGGCAGGACGTGGTCGCGGTCGCCGCGCGCGTCCAGGAAGGCGGCCTGTCCGTCGTCGGACAGCGACCAGCGCAGGACGCGGATGTCGCCGGGCTTGTCGCCGGTCTGGAAGACGGCCAGCAGCTTGCCCTCGACACGGCGCAACTGCAGGAGGCGGGCCTGACGGTAGTAGCGGTGCAGGGCGGCGAACTCCCGCAGGAAGTCGGGGTCGTCGAGCAGTCCGGGCACGGCGTCGTCGGGCAGCCGGTTCAGGTCGCGGTCGTGCAGGGCGAGGACGTCGCCCACGGCGGTCTCGGTCTCCGGCTTCGTACCGAGTGCGATGTTGTAGCCGAACAGCAGCACATCGCCGACGGCCACGATGTCGCGGGGCACACCGGCCTGCTCGGTGCGCAGCCGCTCGGTGCCGCCGAGTTCGAGCCGGGTGGAGCCGAACTCCTCGATACGCCGGGCGTTGAGCGCCTCGGCCCGCCGGGCGAGCTCGGCGGCCTGCGCGGTGAGCCGGTCGCGCAGCACCTCGTAGGTGCCGGTGTCGAGCGCGTCGTGGGTGCCGGTGTCCAGGCCGGTGGTCATGGGTCCCTCTCAAGAAGTCGGTCGCTTTCCCGGCAGGAAAGGACGCGGTCCGGAGCTGCCGTCCCCTCGTGCGGCAGCTCCGGACCGCGGGTCTGTGGGCCCGGGTCGGTCAGCCCTTGGCGCTGCCGTTGAGCGTCGTCAGCGGGGTGTCGGCGAGGCCCAGCTCGCCGGCCTTGTCGAGCAGTTGCTTCACCTGCCCGGCGTTGCCGCCACCGCCGTTCATCAGCTTCATCAGCAGCGCGGACACGGTCAGGTTCTGCACGTCGGCCGTGGACACCGAGCCGAGGACCCGGCTGAGGTCGTCCGTGAAGCTCGACGTGCCGTCCAGCCAGGGCCCCGCCAGCGCCTGCGCGGTCTCGGAGTGCTGCACGAAGCCGTCGACGCCCTTGCCGAGCGCGATGGAGGACACCAGCCGGTCGAAGAAGACCGACTCGCCGCCGACGATGTTGATGTCGGCGCTCTCCAGCCCGGTGGCCAGCACCGTGGCCTGCGCCTCGGCGACCTGCCGCTGCACGTCGAGGCCGGCGAGCCGGATGTCCTTCTCGGCCTCCAGGCGCAGCCGGTACTCCTCGTGCGTGCGGGACGCCTCGTCGAGGGCGGCCATCGCGGCGGCCTTCTCGGTGAGACCGGCGGCCTCGGCCTTCAGCTTCTCGCCGATGGCCGCCGCCTCGGCGAGCGCCTTGGCCCTGGCGCCCTCGGCCTCGGCCAGCATGCGCGCCTGCGTCGCCTCGGCCTCCGCACGGCCGGCCTTCTCGATGACCTCGGCCTCCTTGTCCCGGACCTGGACGGTGGCCAGCCCCTCGGCGGCGGACTCGGCCTGGACGCCCTCGGCGAGCCGCAGCTTGGCCTGGGCGTCGAGGTCGGCGCTCTTCAGCCGGGCCTCGGCGAGGGTGAGTTCCTCGGCGGCGCGGTGCACGGCGGCCTGCTCGGCGGCCTCCGCGGCCTTGATGTCCTTGACCAGCTTCTCCTGCGCCTCGGCCTCGGCGGCGATGATGACGGCCTGACGCTCGCGCTCGGCCTCCTCGACGGCGCGCAGCCGCTTGATGGACTCCTCCTGCTCGGCGACCGTACGGTCCACGGCGACCCGCTCGCGCACGACCTCGGCGATCGCCCGCTTCTCCCCCTCGACCTCCTTCTCGGCGGCGATCCGCGTCAGCTCGGTCTCCCGCTCCCGGGCGATGACCTCCAGGAGGCGGTCCTTCTCGATGCGCTCGTTCTCGACGGCGATGACCCGCTCGCGGTTCTTCGCGGCGACGGCGACCTCACGGGCCTGGTTCTCACGCTGGACGCCGAGCTGCTCCTCGGTGCGCAGGAACGCGCCCTGCGCCCGCAGCCGCTCCTCCTCCACCACCCGCGCGGTCTCGGCCTCCTCGCGGGCCCGTACGGTCTCGATCTCGCGGCGCTGCTTGATCTCGGCGTCGGCCTGCCGACGCTCCAGCTCCAGGATGGCCTCGCGGGCGTCGACGTTCTGCCGGGTGATCTCCTTCTCCTCGGTGCGCTGGAACTCGTTGGTGCGCACGTGCTCGATCGCCGTCAGCTCGGTGATCTTGCGGATGCCCTGGGCGTCGAGGACGTTGGCCGGGTCGAGCTGGGCCAGCGGCGTCTGCTCCAGGTAGTCGATCGCCGCGTCCTCCAGGTGGTAGCCGCTGAGGTCGACGCCGATGACCTCGATGATCCGGTACCTGAGCTCCTCGCGCTTGGTGTAGAGGTCGGTGAAGTCCATCTGCTTGCCGACGGTCTTCAGCGCCTCGGAGAACTTCGCGTGGAACAGCTCCTGCAGCGTCTCGCGATGGCTCGCCCGCGCCGTGCCGACCGCCTGGGCGACCTTGACGACGTCCTCCACGGTCTTGTTGACCTTGACGAAGAACGAGATCCGGATGTCGGCGCGGATGTTGTCCCGGCAGATCAGCCCTTCCTTGCCGGCCCGGGTGATCTCGATGGTCTTCACCGAGATGTCCATCACCTCGGCCTTGTGCAGCACCGGCAGGACGACCTGCCCGGTGAAGGTCACGTCGACCTTGCGCATCTTGGAGACGATCAGCGCCTTGCCCTGCTCCACCTTGCGGAACAGCCGGGAGACGACGAGTACGGCGATCAGGCAGAGGGCGACGAGCACGCCGATGCCCACGGTCATGGCAATCATCAGTGAGGTCCTTGGCAGGTAGGGAGGGTGTGAGCCCCCTCAGGGCTGGGAGAAGTCGCGCGTCGAGCGGCGCGGTCGCTCAGGTCGCTCAGGCCGTCGTCCGGGACGGCCCGCGTTCATCGGGGAAGAGCCGATGCAGCGGCCGTACCAGCAGTTGGGTCGCGCACCAGGCGGCCACCGCCGCGGCGACGGGAACCACGAGTCCGGTCAGGATGCGCGCCGCTCCGGAGGAGACGACCGGTTCGATCAGGAGGTCGGCGCCGAGACTGGCGGACCAGGCGAGCGCCGTCAGCACCGAGAACGCGACCGCGACCGGCACTCCCCCCAGGCCCCAGGCATCGGCGTCCACGTCCTCGTCGAAGCAGTCGGAGCCGGTGGCGCCCACGGCGACGAGCAGCCAGAAGCCGGCGACGACGACCAGGGCGACGGTGAAGAAGAAGGTCGGGAAGCCGGTGGCGGCTTCGACGAACGTCCGCATTCCCGACCCCCCGATCATCCTGTCCGTAACGGCGGCGGCACGTCCTCCGGGCCCCGATGCAGTCACCTGCCGGTGCCCGGCATCGGGGCCGTCCCGCGTGCTCCCCTCGATCCTTATCCTGCCGCCCCGAGGGCCTCGTCGCATTGCCGCATTCCGGCAGTCTTCGCCTCCCCCTCCATGCCGGACTGCGTAAGGAAGGCGTCAAGACTCACGCCAGGACTCGGGTCAGGACTCAGGTCAGGACCCATGTCAGGACCCGTGCCAGGACCCGTGTCAGGACTCATGTCAGGACGCCGCCGGACCGTCAGCCGGCCGCCCTGTCCTGCCGTTCGTCCACCGCGGTCGATTCCCCGGCGTCCTGCTGGTAGATGTCGGGAATGCCGTCGGCGTCGGCGTCGACGGTCTCCTTCTCGTACAGGACCCGGTAGACCCGGTTGCGGCGGCGCAGCAGTACGGCGGCGAGGAGTGCGGAGGTCAGGGAGCCGACGAGGACGGCGGCCTTGACGTGCTCGATCTGGGTGGCGCCGGAGAAGGAGAGGTCGCCGATGAGCAGGGCGACCGTGAAGCCGATACCGGCCAGTACGGCCAGCGCGAAGACGTCGGCCCAGGCCAGATCGGGGTTGAGCCGGGCGCGGGTGAAGCGGACCGCGAGGTAGGTGCCGCCGAAGACGCCCACGGTCTTGCCGAGCACCAGGCCCAGGACCACACCGAGCAGCTCCGCGGAGGTGAACACCTCGCGCAGGGCACTCGCGGAGACGCCGACGCCGGCGGCGAACAGGGCGAACAGCGGGACGGCGATGCCCGCGGACAGGGGGTGCAGAAGGTGTCCCGTGCGCTCGCCCGGCGACTCCTTCTCGCCCTTGTCGCGGGTGGCGCGCAGGATCAGGCCCATGGCGACGCCGGCCACGGTGGCGTGGACACCGCCGTTGTACATCAGCGCCCAGGTCGTGATCCCGAGGGGCACGTACCACCACCAGCCGGTCACCCGCATCCGCTGGAGCAGATAGAAGACGACCAGCCCCGCGAAGGCTCCCGCCAGCGCGAACAGGTTGAGATCGTCGGTGAAGAAGACGGCGATGACCAGGATCGCGCCGAGGTCGTCGACCACGGCCAGGGTGAGCAGGAAGGCCCGCAGCGCGGCGGGCAGGTGGGTGGACAGGACCGCGAGGACGGCGAGCGCGAAGGCGATGTCGGTGGCCATCGGCACCGCCCATCCACTCAGGCTGCCGCCGCCGGAGCCCGCGGTCGCCACGTAGACGGCGGCGGGCACCGCCATGCCGCACAGGGCGGCGACCACCGGCAGGGTGGCCGTGGCCGGGGTGCGCAACTCGCCGACGACTAGTTCGCGCTTCAGCTCGATCCCGGCGACCAGGAAGAAGACGGTCAGCAGCCCGTCCGCGGTCCAGTGGCCGACCGAGAGGTCCAGGCCGAGGTCCGGTATGCCGAAGTGGAAGTCGCGTATTCGCTCATAGGAGTCCGCGATGGGACTGTTCGCCCAGATCAGGGCCACCACCGCGGCGACCAGCAGGACCAGGCCACCGACCGTCTCCGTCCGCAGGGCCCGGGTGACCTCCTGCCGCTCGGGGAGCGGGAGCAACCCGAGGAAGTAGGAGCGGGGACGCGGGGCACCGACCATGACAGCCAACCTCCGGGCAGCGACGACAGCGGGCTCAATGCCCCATACCTCGCCGACCAGACTTCCCGGCACACCCCGCGCCTTTGACGCGTTCTTTACAGCCTATCGGCTGATCGGCCCGGGGCAGCCGGCCGCAGTATCGATCCCGCAACGGCGTATCGCGCTCCCACCACTGGTTTTCTTCTCAGGCGCGGGCGAGTTCCGCGGCGCCGAAGGAGACGTTGAAGCGGTCGCACCAGATGCTGATGCTGCTGTAGCGGGCCAGGTCTACGTCCGCCGGCACGGTGTAGTTCTGGCTGCCCTTGTTGCCCTTGAGCTTGCCGAGGCTGACGTACTTCCCGTCGTCGAAGACCCCCCAGCCGGCCCGGCCCTCCTTCACCGGCGCGTCGGTCAGCCACACCCGCAGGTCCGGCCCGTTGCTGGTGTCGAGGTTCTCCAGCCGCACCACATGGCCGCCGTCGGGCAGCCGTACGAGCTTCACGGAGCCGGACGTGGTGTGCTCGTGGCTGATCAGCTCACCGCTCGCCAGGGTCGTCGGCCCGGCCGGGGCCTCCGGAGCCGATGGGGAGGAGGCACCGGACGGCGCCTCGTCGGAGGGCGCCTCGTCGGACGGCGTCTCGGCAGACGGCGTCTCGGCGGACGGCGTCGGGTTGACCACGGTCCCGGGCAGTGCCTCCTGCACGGTGGTGTCCTGCCACAGCTTCCACGGCTGGAACCAGTACAGCCCGAAGCCCGCCCCGACGACCACCACCGTCAGCACGGCGACCATCCACGGCCTGACCCGCGACCTGCGCGCCCGCCCCATAACGCCACCTCCTGGGAGTCACTCGATCTCTCACCTATTCATACGGGCGCGGCGGCCGTCCGGGGCCCCGTCACGGATGACGAAACCCTTACGTCCGGCGGGCATGGCCCAGTGGAGCGGTCCGCGGACCTAGCGTGGCCGTATGCGTGTACTGGTCACCGGCGGTGCCGGGTTCATCGGGTCCCATGTGGTCGAGGCGCTCGCGGCGCGCGGGCACGAGCCGCTCGTGTTCGACGTACGGGACGATCCCGCCGCCGACGTGCGGGACCCGGCGGCCGTGGGCCGCGCCCTGTCCGGTGTGGACGCGGTATGCCATCAGGCCGCGATGGTGGGGCTCGGCAACGGGGTCGCCGACGCGGCGGAGTACGTCTCGCGCAACGACCTGGGGACCGCGGTGCTGCTCGCCGCCATGGCGGAGGCGGGCGTACGGCATCTCGTGCTGGCCGGGTCGATGGTCGTCTACGGGGAGGGGCGCTACGAGTGCGCGCGGCACGGGGTCGTACGGCCCGGGCCGCGTGCCGTCGCCGACCTCGACGCGGGCCGGTTCGAGCCCGCCTGCCCGGTGTGCGGGGCGCAGCTGTCCCCCGGTCTGGTCGGCGAGGACGCCCCGGCCGATCCGCGCAACGTGTACGCGACGACCAAGCTCGCCCAGGAGCACCTGGCCGCCGCCTGGGCGCGGTCGACGGACGGGTCGGCGGTGTCGCTGCGCTACCACAACGTGTACGGCCCCGGCATGCCCCGCGACACCCCGTACGCCGGTGTCGCCTCCTTCTTCCGCTCGGCGCTCGCCCGCGGCGAGGCGCCGAGGGTGTTCGAGGACGGGCGGCAGCGCCGGGACTTCGTGCACGTCCGGGACGTGGCGGCGGCCAACGCGGTGGCGCTGGAGGCGGCGGCCGCCCGGGGCGCGCTCTCGGCGTACAACACCGGCAGCGGCGAGCCGCACACCGTCGGCGAGATGGCGCGGGCGCTGGCCGCGGCCTACGGCGGTCCCGAGCCGGTCGTCACCGGCGAGTACCGGCTCGGGGACGTACGGCACATCACCGCGGACTCCTCGCGACTGCGGGACGAGCTGGGATGGAAGCCGGAGGTCGGGTTCGAGGAGGGCATGACGGAGTTCGCGCGGGCCGGGATGCGCGGCGTGTAGGCCCTGTCGGCCGGTGGTGTCGCCCGCTCTCAGGAGACGGCGGTGGGCAGCACCACCTCGAAGCGGCAGCCGCCGGGGATGTTGCGTACGGTGGCCCGGCCCTGGTGGGCCTCCACGATGCCCCGGACGATGGCGAGGCCCAGCCCCGCGCCGGCCGGGGGCGTCCGGGCGTGGGTGCCGCGCCAGCCGGTGTCGAAGACGCGCGGCAGGTCGTCCTCCGGGATACCGCCGCAGCCGTCCGTCACCGACAGCACCACGCCCTCGGCGGAACGCTCCGCGGTGATCGCGACCGTGCCGTCGGCCGGGGTCCGGCGGATGGCGTTGACCAGCAGGTTGCCCAGCACCCGGCTCATCTCCCTGCCGTCCACCTCCACCGGTACCGGCTCGATCCGGCCGCCCACCAGCCGCACCCCGTGCTCCCGGGCCAGCGGGTCGGCCCCCGCCAGCGCGTCGCCGACCAGGTCGTACAGGGAGATCCGGGTGGGGGCCAGGGCGAGGGTGCCGGCGTGGATGCGGGAGAGCTCGAAGAGATCGCCGACCATGTCGTTGAGGCGTTCCACCTCGGTGCGCATCTGCCGGAGGTAGCGGTGCGGGTCGGCCGCCACGCCGTCCTCCAGGGCCTCCGACATGGCGCGCAGACCGGCCAGCGGGGTGCGCAGGTCGTGCGAGATCCAGGCGACGAGTTCACGCCGGGAGGTCTCCAGGGCGCGTTCGCGCTCCCGGGACTCGGCGAGTTTGGCGCTGGTCGCCTCCAGCTCGCGGCTGAGGGCGGAGAGTTCGGCGGTCGCGGGTCCGACAGGCGACGTGAAGGCGCCCCCGTCGCCGAAGGAGCGGGTCGCGAGCGCCAGGGCGTGGCTGCGGGCGGCGACCCAGCGGCCCAGCAGCACGGCGGTGGCCAGGGAGACGATGGCGGCCATGGCGACGACGGTCGTGACGACGCCCAGGTCGTGCCTGTTCAGGAACATCGCCTGACAGACCGCGAGCGTGCCCGCGAGCATCGCGGTAACCGCGACGCCGACGACCACGGTGAGATGCGTGATGAGCGAGCGGCGCCGGATCAGCATCAGGACGACGGCGCCGAGCGCGCCGGCCGCGCCGGCCCCGAGGAAGGCGATGAGGGCGATGAGCAGGATGTCGCTCACGGTCCGGTCTCCTCTCCCGTGGGCTCGAAGCGGTAGCCCACGCCCCACACGGTCTGGATCAGCCGGGGCCGGGCCGGGTCGTCCTCGACCTTGCCGCGCAGCCGGCGGACATGGACCGTGACCGTCGACAGGTCACCGAAGTCCCAGCCCCACACCTCGTGCATCAGGTCCTCGCGGCTGAAGGCCCGGCCCGGATGCCGCAGGAAGAACGAGAGCAGGTCGAACTCGCGCAGGGTCAGGGCGAGTTCGGTGCCGTTCTTGGTGGCGCGGCGGGCCGCCGGGTCGAGGGCCAGGCCGGCCGCGCCCAGCCGGTGCCCGGTGGCTACGGGCCTGCTGCGGCGCAGCACCGACTCCACGCGCAGCACCAGCTCACGGGGGCTGAAGGGCTTGGTGACGTAGTCGTCCGCGCCGACCTCCAGGCCCAGGATGCGGTCGTCCTCGTCGCCACGGGCGGTGAGCATGATGACCGGGACCGGCCCCCGTCCCCGCATCCGCCGGCACACCTCCAGGCCGTCCATGCCGGGCAGCATCAGATCGAGCACCACCAGGTCCGGCCAGTGCGCGGCGGCGCGGGTGAGGGCCGTCGGGCCGTCGTCGGCGCGGTCGACGACGTAACCGGCGCGGTCCAGATACCCGGCGACGACCTCGGCTACGGTCGGATCGTCGTCGACGACCAGGATCCGGGGGGACCCGTCGGCGGCGTGCGCCCCCAGGGGCTCGTACGGCTGCTGCATGCCCCCAAGCCTGGCATTGTGCCCCCGCCGATGCCGCACCGGGCGCCGCATCGGCTTCCGACGTCCGCGTTTCGTAAGGAGCGCCAGCCCGATATGACCGATTCACGCTCGTAGGGTGAAAGGGTGCCGACGACATCCTCCGCATCTCCCGACGTCGACGTGGTGCTCCCCTGCCTGAACGAGGCCGAGGCCCTTCCCTGGGTGCTCGAACGGATCCCGCCGGGCTGGCGCGCCCTCGTCGTCGACAACGGTTCCACCGACGGCTCGGACCGGGTCGCCCGCGCGCTCGGCGCGACCGTGGTGCACGAGCCGCGCCGGGGCTTCGGCGCCGCCTGCCACGCGGGGCTGACCGCCGCCACCGCCGACGTGGTGTGCTTCTGCGACTGCGACGCCTCCCTCGACCCCTCGCTCCTCGTCCCCTTCGTCCGCGAGGTGCGGGCGGGCGAGGCCGACCTGGTGCTGGGCCGGCGCCGTCCGCAGAGCCGGGGCGCGTGGCCGGCGCACGCCCGGGCCGGCAACCTCGCGCTCGCGCGGATGCTGCGCCGCCGCACCGGACTGCGTCTGCACGACCTCGGCCCGCTGCGCGCCGCCCGCCGCGAGCCGCTGCTCGCCCTCGGTCTGACCGACCGCCGCAGCGGCTATCCGCTCCAGATGGTGGTCCGCGCGGCCGACGCCGACTGGCGGATCGCCGAACACGACGTGCCGTACCTGCCGCGCACCGGCGCCTCGAAGGTGACGGGCACCTGGCGCGGCACCTGGCAGGCGGTACGGGACATGAGCCGCGTCCTGTCCGAGACGCCGGACACGGCGCCGGACGCGGCGCCGGCCGTCGGAAGGGGCGCGCGATGACCACGCTCCTCGTCATCGCCAAGCAACCCCCACCGGGCCCCCTGAAGACCCGGCCCACCCCGGCGAAGGCCACGGCCATCGGAAAGAACGCGCGATGACCACGCTCCTCGTCATCGCCAAGGAACCCCTGCCGGGCCGGGTGAAGACCCGGCTCACCCCGCCGTTCACGCCGGTGGAGGCCGCGGAGCTGGCTGAGGCCGCGCTCGAGGACACCCTGCGGGCGGTGGCGGCCACACCGGCCGACAAGCGGGTGCTGGTGCTCGACGGGAAGCCCGGCGCCTGGCTGCCGCCCGGCTTCGACGTCGTGCCGCAGTGCCCGGGCGGTCTCGACGAACGGCTCGCGGACGCCTTCGCCCGGTGCGCCGGGCCCACTCTGCTGATCGGCATGGACACCCCGCAGGTGACGCCCGACCTGCTCGACGTCGACTTCACCGCCTGCGACGCGTACTTCGGCCCGGCGCAGGACGGCGGCTTCTGGGCCCTCGGACTGGCCGAGCCCGACCCCGCGCTGCTGCGGGGCGTGCCCATGTCGACGCCGTCGACGGGGGCCGTACAGCGCGAACGGCTCGTCGACGCCGGGCTGCGCGTGCGCGACCTGCCCCGCCTGCGGGACGTCGACACCGCCGCCGACGCCGAAGCGGTGGCCGCGCTGGCCCCGCACGGCCGTTTCGCGACGCGACTGGGCCGGTGCGCGGCGGCGAACGGCTGACGAGCGCACCGCCCGTCGCCAACGCTGTGTGAGTCGGGACTGTCTCTTCCCACCGTTACCACCGTTACCACCGTTCTCACCGAGATCCGGCGCCGCGTCCTTGTGGAATTGTCCGTGATCGGTAACAGACGGATCCCTCGACCGCTTTCCCCCCTCTTGCCGGATGCAAAGGCCCCACAGCAACGGCAAGGAACAGAAGACATGGTGCGAAGCGGCGGACGGGGATGGTTCGGCAAGGTGCTCGCGGCGGCGCTCGGGGTGGTCGCGGTGGCTGTCCTGGCCGCGTTCTGGAACGGGCAGTTCGGTTCCACCAAGGGACAGCACGCCCAGTCAGGCAAGTCGACACCCCCCGCCAAGGCGCCCGCTCAGCCACAGGGCGGCCGGAAGTCGGCGCCCGTCTCGGCGGACATCGCGCACGCCTCGGACGGTGGTGCCCGTAGCGTCAACATCACCATCGACGACGGACCGGATCCCACCTGGACCCCGCAGATACTGCAGGTGCTGCGGGACAACGGGGTGAAGGCCACGTTCTGCATGGTGGGCCCGCAGGCCCGCGCCCACCCGGACCTGGTCAAGGCGGTGGTGGCGGCGGGGCACCGGCTCTGCGACCACACGGTCTCGCACGACGTCACCATGGACGGCAAGCCCGAGGCCTACCAGTCACAGCAGATCCTGGACGCCGAGCGCATGATCACCGAGGCGTCCGGGGGCGTCCGCCCGCTGTACTACCGGGCCCCCGGAGGTGCCTTCACCCCCTACAGCCGCCACCTCGCCGCGTCCCACGGCATGCGCCCGCTCGGCTGGAACATCGACTCCAAGGACTTCGAGCGCGCCGGCACCAACGCCATCGTCACCACCGTCAAGGACGAGATCTCCAACGGCCCGACCCTGCTCTTCCACGACGGCGGAGGGGACCGCTCCCAGACCGTGGCCGCCCTGCGCGAGATCCTGCCGTGGCTGAAGGAGCAGGGGCACACCTTCGGCTTCCCCGTGCGCTGACGGCTCACTGCCATCGCGTCGCGTCGCTGACGGGCGACAGCGAGGACCGTGTCCGGATCTTCGCCGCCGAGAATCCGTACGTGTCGAAGACGGCCCGGTTCCCGATCGCGCGGTAGCCGAACCACGCGTCCCAGATGTAGGTCTGCGAGCTGCCGCTCTTCCTGGCCAGGAACCCGTTGGCCAACTCGCGGGCCTTGTCCCAACCGCAGTCCGCGAAGACGCCGCCGCTGACGACGGCGACGCCGTTCCAGTCGTTCCACAGGTTGAAGTAGACGGTCGCGTCGGGGATGTAGTACAGGCTGCTGCCGGGGCCGACCAGGTACACCCGGTCGTCGGTGGGCGTCTTGAACCGCTGCCCCGGCTCCGGGCAGGCGCCGGTCGGGGACGGCGGGGGCGAGGAGGCATCGTGCGGCGGTGGCCCCGGCCGGTCGCCGACCGCCCGCACCAGGGCCGGTCCGACGGCTTCGGGAGAGGTCGCGCCGTCGCAGTGCGGCCAGTCGGCGAAGCTCTTCGCGCGGCTCCACAGGCGGTGCGCGGCCCGGATGTTCCACTCCGGGTCCAGCGCGTCGCGAGGGGTGCCGCCGAGTTTGTGCAGCGTGGCGTCGGAGATCTGGAACACGCCCCAGTTCCGGGTGCCGCTGGGGTTCGGCACGATGTACAGCGGATCGAGGGACGACTGGCAGTCGGCGATGGCGGCCGCGTGGTCGGGCACTTCGCGGAACACCTTGCGGACCCTCTCCCGCACCTTCCCGGCCGACCAGGTGTCCATCCGGACCGTCGGCGCGTACAGCGCCCTCTTCGTCTCGTCGTCCACCACCCCGTTGACGCTGATGCGGGACAGCACCTGGAAGGCGGTCACCCGACGCAGGGTCTCCGGCCCGAACTCCCCGTCGACGTCCAGCTCGGACCCGGCCCGGCCCAGGAGCCGCTGCACCTCCCGTACGCAGGCGCCCTGTTGGCCCATGCTCACCGGCTCGGCGCACTCCTCCGAGAACAACAGGCCGTCCTCATGGCCGGCGGTGTCGCCGGAGCCGGACGTGGCCACGAGCGCCCACGCCGTGGCGCTCAGAGCGAGGACGAGCGCGAGGACGGCGGCCGTCGGCGGTTTTCTGCGGCGCCGGGGTGGGTGGGGGGTGGGTGCGGGGGTCGGATCCGTGTCCGGGTGCGAGGCCGGGTGGGAGTCCGGGTGGGAGTCCGGGTGCGTGTCCGGGTGGGAGTCCGGGCGCGTGTCTGAGGCCGCCTCCGGAGCCGGACCCGCCTCGACACCCTGGTCCTCCCCAGGCCCCTCGTCCGTACCACGGTCACGGTCGGACTCCCGTGCCGCGTCCGCCAGGGCCCAGAGCCGGTGTAATCGGCGCAGTTCCTCCGGTGCCGCCCCGCAGGCCGTGGCGATGCGGTGGGCCGAACCGTAGTCCTGCGGGACGTGCGAGCCGGAGCAGTACCGGTGCAGGCTGGATCTGCCTATCCCGGTCCGGCGGGCCAGCGCCTCATAGCTGAGGTCCGCCCGTTCCCTGAGCGCCCGCAGACAGGCCGCGAACTCGTCGAACTCCACGGGCTGCGATCCCATTCGGTCTTCCCCCTCGGCGCCCACCGTCGTACCGCGCCGTCCCTATGTCCCACCGCTGTCCCAGCGGGCCGACTGAAGTGCAAGGTCACCACACGTCTCGGCGTCCCAGCATCCCACCGGGCGGCGATGCGTTGCCAGCCGCCGAAACGCGCTGCGAGCGTCGGCGTGGCTCGGACGACAACACGACCAAGGAGAAACCGAGCCATCAATGCGAATTCCGGCATCCAAGAGAGATCTGTCATGAGCACAACATCCAGCACGGCATCCAGCACAACATCCGGCTCGCAGCGCATATCCGCAAGCCGCCCCCTGCAGACGACACCCCCGATCGCCACCGCCCCACTGACCGCCACCCCCGTACTCGCCCGGGCCGCGCGGTTCGTCATCAACCTCGCCATCGTGCTGGCGATCGTCACCGCCGGCCTCGTGGCCGGGACCGGCACCAGCGACGCGGCCACCACCCGCGCCCGCATCGCCGAGATCGCCGAGGCGGAGGTCGGCAAGAACGAGGCGGACGGCAGCTGCCTGAAGTACGGGCCGTGCACCACCACGCCGTGGTGTGCCTACTTCACCAAGTGGGTGTGGAAGACCGCGGGAATCACCGAACTGCCGGACACCTACGCCGCCCGCGGAGTCGGGCTGTGGGCTCAAAAGCGCGGCCAGTTCAGCCCTCGACCCGCGGACGGGATCGGCAACCCCGAAGTCGGTGACCTGGCCGTCTACGGCACCCCCGCCAACGCCACCGGCGGGCACATCGGGGTCATCACCGCAGTGCACAGCAACGGCACCCTCACCACCGTCGACGGCAACTACGGCGACAAGGTCGCCCGCCGCACCGTCGACCCCCGCAGGACCACCAGCGGAGTGGACGACCTGAAGATCTCCGGCTACGTCAAACCCACCGGCGTGGAGACTCCGACGGCGAAGGGGCGGTTGTTCCACAACCTGCGTGCGGCCGCGGACGGCAATTGGACGGGGGCGGGTCTCGTCGACGGCAATGCCGAGATCACCGACACCGCCGAGGCCGGCGACCGCGACGGTCGCCTGCATGTGCTGACGCTGCTCAACGGCCAGGTCTTCCACAACACACGCGGCACCGACGGCCACTGGACCGGAGCAAGCCTCATCGACGGCAACGGCGCCATCTCCAAGGTGGCCGCAGCCACCACGTCCAGCGGAGACCTGCACCTGCTGACACTGCTCAACGGCCGCGTCTTCCACAACATGCGAAGCACCGACGGCCACTGGACCGGCGCCCAGGTCGCCGACGGCAACGGCGCCATCTCCGACATCGCTGCCGCCGGCGACCGCGACGGCCGCCTGCACGTGCTGACCCTGCTCAACGGCCAGGTCTTCCACAACATGCGAGGCGCCGACGGCCACTGGACCGGAGCAAGCCTCATCGACGGCAACGGCGCCATCTCCAAGGTGGCCGCAGCCACCACGTCCAGCGGAGACCTGCACCTGCTGACACTGCTCAACGGCCGCGTCTTCCACAACATGCGAAGCACCGACGGCCACTGGACCGGCGCCCAGGTCGCCGACGGCAACGGCGCCATCTCCGACATCGCTGCCGCCGGTGACCGCGACGGCCGCCTGCACGTGCTGACCCTGCTCAACGGCCAGGTCTTCCACAACATGCGAGGCGCCGACGGCCGCTGGACCGGGGCGAGCGTCTCCGACCCCAGCGGCCACATCGTCACCATCGCCGCAGCCACCACCCCCAACGGCGACCTGCACCAGGCCACCCTGGCCCCGTGATCCGCCACGACAACAGAGAGCGGGCCGGTCCCACGACCGGCCCGCCGTCGCCGTTCCGCTCCAGGCGTGTGGCCTTCCTGCGAGAGCGGCCCGAAACGACGCTGTCGCGGCTGGAGGAAGTGTGGCGGCACCGGCAACAGGCGCTTCAGCGCTCGGCGTTGTAGCCAGCCGCCGCAGTATGGCCGGATCGCGACCGTACCTCCACATCGTTGTCAGGGAGAGCTTGCGCGACGTCAATTACCCTGCCACCAAGCAGAATTGGCTGACCACCAATGGGGGCGAAGATGCCGGGGGTTCAACAGCGTTGCGCGGCACTCGTCGCCGCCGCGCGGGCAAGGCTGCGGCCGACCGGCAACCGCGTCACCGGCTACCTGGCCGTCTGCGCGGTCGGCACGCTCATCGGCAGCTCGCTCGCCGTCGGAGCCGGCGCCTCCGGCACCCGGCCCAGGATCGCCGACATCGGCGCCTGGCTGGCCAGCAGCGCGAAGGGCGAGGTCGTCCACGCCCATGGGCTGACCGGTGAGGTGGAGGGCAAAGCCGTGCTGCCGGACGGGATGGCGGGCCATCCGGTCTCGGTCGCGCAGGACGGCGACACGACGCTGGTGCTGGACGAGCGGACCGGCCGGGTCGTACGGATCGACGCCGCGCAGCTGACCGCCGAGCAGTCGGCGGACTACGGTGCGGCCGGGCTGCAACTGGTCTCCGGGGGCGCGTACGCGTACGTCGTCGACCCCGCCAAGGGCACCGTCCAGCGGATCGACCCGGCGATGACGACGGCCGAGAGCCCGCCCGTGGGAGTGGGCGGGAAGCCGGGGGCGGCCGTGGTGGACGGGGACGGCACACTGTGGGTGCCGCTGCCGGACCAGGGCACGGTGGTGCCGTTCGTCGAGGGCCGCAAGGGCGCGGCGGTGAAGGTGGCCGAAGCGGGTCACGAACTGGCGTTGACCCTGGCCGGCGGCCGGCCCGTGGTGACCGACGGGACCACCGCCGCGATGACGGTGCTGTCGGCGAGGGGCGTGCAGGGCACCTTCGAACTGGGCGGCGCCTTCGCCGGGGCGGACCCGGCCGACGTCCTGGTGCCGACGGGCACCGACGGCTCCGCGGTGCCGGTGCTCGCCGCCGACAGCGGGGACCTGGTGGTGGTGGACGTCCGCAGCAGGCAGACCACGCGTGCCCGCGTGCCGACGGAAGGCCACGATCTGGGAGCACCCCAGCTCCTGGGCAAGCGGGTCTACATCCCCGACGAGTCCACCGGCAGCCTCCTGGTGTACGACACCTCCCTCTCCGCGCTCACCGAACCGGTACGGGTCACCGACGGGGCGGGGTCGCTCGAACTCTTCGTCCGCGATGGCCTGTTGTGGGTGAACGACCCGGACGGCGCCGCGGCCGCGGTCATCGACGCCGAGGGCGAGGTGCGGCGGATCGGGAAGTACGGGACGGACGCGCCGTCCGCGCGCAAGCCCGGGGACGAGCCGGTGGAGAACAGCGTCCCGACGGGCCCGCCCGCCGCGCCGCCGATTCCACCTCGGACGGATGGCCCGGGCGCGACGGCTCCGGTGTCGGGTACCCCGTCCGGCGGTGCGTCCGGCAGCCCGTCCCCGGAGGTGTCCGGCCCCGGGCCGACGCAGCCGGTGCCCGAACCCGGGGCCCCGGGAGCCCCGCAGGCGGAGTCCCGGTCGGGCGCCATCCGGATCACCTTCGCCAAGGCGCTGGGCGCGACCCCGCAGCGCTATGTGCTCAAGGGGGCGGCACGGGACCAGACGGTCACTCCGGAGGCGGTGGGGCCCGACGGCCCGTTCGCCTTCGAGGTGAGGGGCGGGTCGTGCGAGGAGCAGTACAGCTTCACCGTGGTGGCGGAGTACGGCGGGGGCAGGCCGGACAAGGAGTCCGTGCCGTCGGCGTTCGCGCGGCCGTGCATTGCGCCGGGGGCACCGCGGAACGTCACCTTCACTCCGGCCCAGGGCGGACACGGCGGCACGGTGACATGGCAGCCGCCCCAAGGCGAGAACGGCTCGATGACGTACGTGGTCAATGGGCCCGGCGGGACGGCGAATACCACCAAGCCCAGTTACACGTACGGGAATCTGAAAAACCGCAGCAAGCACGGGGTGTCGGTGATGGCGAGCAACGCCGCCGGATCGGGCGCGGCGGCGTCCGGGTGGATCGACCTGACCCCTCCCTCTCAGCAGATGTACATCGTGAATAACACCGCCAACGAGGACCCCGTCATCATCCGCACGTCGCCCTTGACCTCGGAGGGCGGCCGGGCGGGCACGATGCCCGGCGGGCGGGATGACGTGGTCACCGTCGTCCACTGCAAGGTGAAGGGCACTGAAATCCCGTGGTCCAACGGTGAGAAAACTGATGTCTGGGCCTTCCACACCTATCACGACCCCGCCACCGGCAAGGACACCACCGGGTACACCTCTGACATCTTCGTGAACTCCCGCTCCAACCCCGACATCTGGGAATGCGAATGACCTTCGCCGAGACCTTCCACACCCTCGCCGACAACATCGAACACGTCGTCAAGGGCAAGCGCGACACCATCGAACTCGCCCTCACCTGCCTCTTCTCCGAAGGCCACCTCCTGATCGAGGACGTGCCCGGCACCGGCAAGACCACCCTCGCCCGCTGCCTCGCCGCCTCCATCGAGGCCGACTTCGCGCGTGTGCAGTTCACCCCGGACCTGCTGCCCTCCGACATCACCGGCGTCACCGTCTACCGCCAGAACACCGGCGTGTTCGAGTTCCTCCCCGGCCCGGTCTTCGCCAACATCGTGCTCGGCGACGAGATCAACCGCGCCTCCCCCAAGACCCAGTCCGCGCTGCTGGAGGTGATGGAGGAGCGCCGGGTCACCGCCGACGGCACCACGCATCCGGTGCCCCGCCCGTTCATGGTGCTCGCCACCCAGAACTCGGTGGACATGGGCGGTACTTACCCGTTGCCGGAGGCACAGCTCGACCGGTTCCTCATGCGGATCACCGTCGGCTACCCCGACCACGCCTCCGAGGTCACGGTCGTCAAAGGGGCCGGCACCACACCCGAGTCGCTGGCCCCCGTCGCCACCGCCCGGGAGGTCGCGGAGCTCATCGAGGCCGCCGCCGACGTGCAGGTGGCCGACGCGCTGTACGACTACCTGGTGCGGGTGGTGGCGGCGACCCGCTCCCTCCCCGACGTACGCCTCGGCGCCTCGCCGCGCGGCTCCGTCGCCCTGTTGCGCGCGGTCCGGGTGCGGGCGGCCTCGCAGTCCCGGCCGTACGCGTTCCCCGAGGACGTCAAGGCGCTGGCCGGGCCCGTTCTGGCGCACCGGCTGATCCTCACCCCGGAGGCCGAGCTGAGCGGCCGTACCGGCACGGACGTGATCGAGGAAGTGCTGGCCACGGTCGAGCTGAACAGCGGGGCACGCCTCTGATGCTGTCGGCCACCGGGTGGGGCACGCTGGTGGCGGGCGCCGTGCTGACCACCACCGGCTACGTGCTCGGGTACGGCGAGGCCGCGGCACTCGGCACGGCCTGTCTGCTGGCCGTCGCCGTCGCCGTGCTGTGGGCGCTGCCCGCACCCGTGCTGGGCACCGAGCGGCGGATCACGCCGAGCCGGGTGAGCCGGGGCGATCCCGCCGAGGGGGTGGTCACCCTCACCAACACCGGGGGGCGCACCCGGCGGGGGCTGCGCGCCATCGACCGGTGCGGCGAGCGGGACATCGCCGTCGAGGTGCCGCCGCTGCGCCCGGGCACGTCTTACGAGGTGCGGTACGCGCTGCCGACCGCTCGCCGCGGCCGCGTCCCGGTGGGGCCGCTGCGGCTGGAGCGCACCGATCCGCTCGGCCTCGCCCGCCGCATGCGGCCGTACGACGCCGCGGACACGCTGCTCGTACGGCCCCGGATCCGCCCGCTGCCCGTGCTGCCGTCCGGGCGGGCGCACCACGTCGAAGGCCCGGCCTCCGACAGCGCCGACGACGGCACGCTGACCTTCCACGCGCTGCGCGAGTACGTCCTCGGTGACGACCTGCGCCGGGTCCACTGGCGTTCGACGGCCCGCACCGGCACGTTGATGGTCCGCCAGATGGTCGACGTCTCGCTCCCGCACACCACGCTCGTGCTCGACACCCGGCGGCGTGCCTACGCCTCGGAGGACGACTTCGAGCTGGCCGTGGACTGCGCGGCGTCCATCGCGTACGCGGCCGCCCGCTCCCACTTCCCTGTGCACCTGACCAGCGAGGCGGGGGCCCTTCTGCACACCGACGGCTCGGGTCACGACGGCGAGGCCCTGCTGGACGCGCTGGCCGTGGTGCGCCGCTCGGAGCTGCCGTCCGTGGCCGCCGCCTTCGACGGCCTGGAGGGCCACCACGGCAGCGGGGCGCTGGTCGTCGTGACCGGCACGGGCGACACCCGGGGTCTCGGCGCCGTCGACCGGGTTCGGCACCGTTTCGACCGGGCGACCATGGTGCGCGTCGGCGCCACCGAAGCCGCGACCACGCGCGACGGCGTCGACCCCGTTGGCGACGTACGGCAGTTGCGCGTCGCCTCCCTGGACGAACTGCTGGCCGGATGGCGCCGGGAGGCCGCCCGATGAGCACTACGGCCCCGGCCGCCCCGACGGGCACCGCGGGAGAGGCGGACCGGGCCGGGCGGCTGTGGTCGCTGCTTCCCGTGGCCGCGCTGTGCGGCGCCGCCGGGTACGGATTCGCCCGGATCTTCCCGCCGTCCGAGCTGCTTCCGGTACTGGCGGTGGCCGTGTGCGCGCCGATCGCCCTGTCGGTGGCGCTGTCGGGCCTGCTCCGCCGCCGCGCGGCCGCCCGGGAGGTCCGCCCCACCCTCCCCCTGTGGCCGTCCGTGCTGCTGACCGCGGCCGCGTGGGCCGTCGTCGTCAGCGCGACGCTGTTCCACGAGGTGAGCGACGGCCTGCCCGGCGGTGCCGCGCTGCGCGCCGCGTGGTCCGCGCTGCTCGATGCCCCGCACACCCTGCTGTCCACGATCCTGCCGGCCCCCGGCGACCCCGAACTGCTGGTGCTGCCGCACGCGGTGGTCTGGACGGCCACCGCGGTCTCCGCCGAACTCGCCCTGCGCACCCGTGCCGCGCTGCTCCCGGCCCTCCCCGCGGTCCTCGCCTTCGGCTTCCCGCTGGTGCTCGGCGCGGACGGCCCCGGATCCTCGTACCCGGCCGCGGGCGCGCTGGCCGCCGCAGCCGCGCTGCTGATCCTCGTACGCTCACCGGCCCGGCTTCCACCACGCGCCCTGGCCCTGCGCCTGCCGGCCGTGACCGCGATCGGCCTGGTCGCGGCATTGCTGGGTCCGCACCTGCCCGGCCTCGGCACCCCCTACCGCCTCGCGCAAGCGGCCACACCACCGGCCGAACGCCCCCAGTCCACCAGCCCGTTGGACCAGGTCGCGGCCTGGATGCGCAACGGGGAGGAGAAGATCTTCACGGTACGGACCTCGGGCGCGGCCCCCGGCAACTACCGCCTGGCGGTCCTCGACAGATACGACGGCACGACGTGGACGAGCACCACCGGACTGACCCGCACCGGCGGCCGGGTCCCACCGGAAACGACGGCCACCCCGACCGGAACGGACAACGCCAAGACACTCGAACAGCGTTTCACCGTGCAGTCACTGCCCGGCATCTGGCTGCCGGCCGCCGACCGGCCGACGTCCGTGAGTACACCCGAGGGCACCTCCCTGTCCGTCGACCCGGCCAGCGGAGTGCTCTCCACGGGCGAGCCCGTCCCCCGCGGCTTCACCTACACGGCGACGTCCCGCCTCCCCAAGTACGACGACGCGGAACGACTACGACAGGCAGCGGCAGCCGCTGCCGACGACCCGGCACAGGTGGCCCTCCCCCGCGTCGACGCGGCCGGGCAACCCATCCCCTCCGTAGGGTCCTTCAGGAAGATCGCCGAGCGGGTGACCCGGGGCAGCAGCCATCCGTACGAGCGGGCCGTACGACTGGCCGACTGGCTGCGCACGACCTACCGCCTCGACCCCGGGGCGCTGCCCGGCCACACCTACCGGAGCCTGGAGTTCTTCCTGGCGGGCGGCGCGGGCGGCACGTCCGAGCAGTTCGCCGCCTCGTTCGCGGTACTGGCCCGCACCCTGGGTCTGCCCACCCGGGTGGCCGTGGGGTTCCGCCCGGGCACGCGGACCGGCGCCGGCACCTGGCAGGTGCGCGGACGGGACGTACTGGCCTGGCCGGAGGTGAAGTTCAGCGGTGTCGGCTGGGTGCCGTTCCATCCGACACCCGGTGAGGCCGGGCAGGGCGGCTCCTCCGCGGTGTCGGCACAGCAGCCCGAGGAACCAGCCCAGAAGCCGGACCGGGACAGCACCGCCCCGACGCGCCCGTCGACACCCGCGCACACATCGGACCAGGCATCCCCGGCCACCGAGGGCGCGCCCGGCTCCGGCCCGCCCCTGTGGCTCACCGCCCCGCTCGCGCTGCTTCTGCTCACCACGGCCTACGTCCTGTACGCCCTCTGGCTGCCGTACAACAGGCGCAGCCGACGCCGCAACGACCCGGACACACGACGCCGGCTCCTCGGCGCCTGGCAGCAGATCACCGAACGCCTCACGGAGATCGGCCTCCCCGACACGGGAGCACATACGGCACAGGAGATCGCCGCCTTCGTCGAGCGGCACGTGGGCGGCACCGTGGGCCAACGCCTGCCGACCCTGGCCACACTGGTCAACGAGGTCGAGTACGCCAACCGCAGCCCCGACGCCGCGAACGCCGACGCCGCGTGGGAGGCCTGCGAGGCGATCGAAAGGACCGTCCACCTCCGGGTACCGCACCGCACCCGCCTGGTCCGCCTCCTACGCGCCGCGGCCCCGGGCCGTCGCCCTGCCCGAAGCACCTGATCAAGCGCGTGGCGCCGCCCGCCCGTGAACCGGGCGAGCGGCGCCACACACCGAATCGTGAACTCAGCCGGGGAACGGCTTGCTCGCGTTCTCATCGGCCTTGATGCAGGCGTCGAGCCTCTTCTGAATGGCGGCCGCGTCGTTGAGGGCCTTGCTGGCCGCCGCGGTCTCGCCCAGCCGCTTCAGCTTCGCGGCCTTGGCCTTGAGGTCGGCGATCTGCTGGCGCATCTTGTTCTTGTTGCACGTGATGGCGGCCCTGACCGAGACCGCGCCCTGGTCGGCCGAGGTGGCGGCCTGAGCAGGCATCGACGTGACGAAGAGGCCACCGACGATGGCCGCGGAGACGGCCAGGGCGGAGAAGCGCTTGGTCATGAGTGTTTCCCCCAGATAGGGCTTGCGTTGGTCGCAGTGGATCTTACAGAGCCCTGTTGACTCACCAGTAACTGGCCGCACTGCCAGCCGACTTCATCGGTACGTCCCCGTGCCCACCAGATCCGGCAGCGGATTGACGAGGTCGCCGTTCGGGGACTGGCGTTGGGTGGCGGGGTCGGTGGGCCAGACCGCGGGGCAGTGGGTGTTCTCGCGGGGGGTCTTGAGGGTGGTGAGGTAGGTGTCGATGGCGTCGCGGGCGCAGGGGCTGAGCCAGTAGTCGCCGTGGCCGACACCGTCGTAGGTGAGGAACACGGCCTCGCGGCCGATCTGGCGGGCCGCGTTGGAGGCCCAGGCGTGCGGGGTGGCCGGGTCGAAGCGGCTGTTGGTCAGCAGGATCGGCGGGGTGCCGTCGACGTCGAGCCCGCGCTGCGGGTTGGTCACCTCGGCCGGCCAGTTCTGGCAGCCGGTCTGGACCGTCCAGCCGAGTGTGCTGAAGCGGGTGACGGGGGCGCGGCGGGCGAGTTCGCGTTCGTGGCGGGCGAGGGTGGCGTACGAGGGGACGTCGAGGTCGTAGTCCTGGCACATCACTGAGAGGAACGGGTATGGCGTCGGCTCGCCGTATCTGTCGAAGGACCGGGTCGCCGCGGGGGCCGTGGCGTCGAGGTCGGCGAGGGTCTGCGCGAAGTCGAACCAGGAGGCCGGGTCGTACATGTGGCGCAGGGCGAAGGCCTGGAGGTCCTGGGGGGTGACCGTCTGGGGCGGGTCGCCCGGCAGGACCAGGTCACCGGCCTCCGCGCGCTGGTACAGCGAGTCGAAGAGGGCGCGGGCGTCACCGTCGTGGATCGCGCAGGACGCCGTACGGGCGCACCAGTCGGCGAACTGGCCGTACGACGACTCCACCGCGTCGGTCTCGGTCTTCTGGAAGGCCCAGTTGCCCAGGCTGTGGTCCATGTTGGAGTCGAGGGTCATCGCGCGGACGCGGTGCGGGTAGCGCTCAGCGTACTGCTGGCCGATCGCGGTGCCGTAGGAGACGCCGTAGTAGCTGATCCGCTTCTCGCCGAGGCCGGCGCGGATGGCGTCCATGTCGCGGACGACGCTGCCGGTGTCCATGTGGTCGGCCAGCGGGCCGGTGAGGTCGCGGCAGCTCTCGCCAAGCGCGCGGTTGGCCTCGCGCAGGGCGGCGAAGGAGGCCGGGCTGTCCGGGAAGAGCAGCGCTCCCTGGGCCTCGATCCGGTCCGCGTCGCACTTCAGCGGGTTGCTGCGGGCGACGCCGCGCGGATCGAAGCCCACGATGTCGAACCGCGCCAGCAGTTCGGGCGAGAAGGAGTCGGGGGCGGTGAACGCGAAGTTCACGCCGGAGCCGCCCGGACCGCCCGGGTTGATCAGCAGCGAGCCGATCCGTCGCTCGGGGTCGGTGGCCCGGTGACGGGCGAGGGCCAGGTCGATGGTGGCACTGTGCGGCCGTCTCCAGTCGACGGGCACCTCGACGGTGGCGCACTCGAATCCGCCCTGGCCGGAGGGGGATTCACAGGGTTCCCAGGATATTCGCTCGGGGGCGGCCACGGCGGCCGTCCCCGCGAGTAACTGTCCCAACAGGGTGGTGACCAGGGCGCCGACGGCCAGCTTCCCGCGCGCCTTCACGCGCGGAAGCAGTGGGGAGTTGGATGACACGTGCGTCCCTCCATGAATCAGAAGTTCACAGATCGGATCACAGCATCGTTTCAACGCCCTTGTGAATCAAGGGATATGAGGGTCGATCAGGACAGCAGTCGGGTCGTCGACGGGGTGATGATCTCGTCGGTGAGCCACCGGGCGACGGCGACGGGGTACGGCGCCGGCAGTCCCAGGACGACGTGGCGGAAGCCGGCGTCGAGCGCCTCGCCGATGGCGGTGCGGGTGGCGGCGGGGCGGTCGTAGAAGACCGGCAGGTGGATCGAGCGGGTGATCGCGGCGGGGTCGCGGCCGAGCTCGGCGCAGTAGCGGTCCAGCAGGGCGCCGCGGCGGACGGCGTCGTCGATGTCGCCGCCGGGGATGTTCCACAGGCCGGCGTGCTCGGCGGCCACGCGCAGCGTCGCCGCCGAGCGTCCGCCGACGAGGATCGGCGGGTGGGGGCGCTGGACGGGCTTGGGGTTGCCGAACCCCCCGGTGAGGTGGTGGTGGGTGCCGTGGAAGTCGAACGGTTTCTGCTCCGTCCACAGCCGCCGGATCAGTGTGCAGGCTTCGGCGAGGCTTCCCACGGCGTGCTCGGTGTCGTGGAAGGGCAGGCCGTGGGCCTCGTACTCGCGCCGGGCCAGCGGGTGGCCGGGGCGGGAGCCGACGCCGATGCCGAAGTCGAGCCATCCGCCGGACACGATGTCGACGGTCGCGGCGATCTTGGCCAGCAGCGCGGGCGGCCGGAACCGGTTGCTGGTCACCAGGACGCCGAGGCGGAGCCGGCGGGTGTGGGCGGCCAGCGCCGTGAGCAGCGTCCAGCCCTCGTAGGTGGGTCCGAGCGGGTCGCCGGCGATCGGCATCAGGTGGTCGAACAGCCACGCGTGCTCGATCTCGGGGATCGCGTCCGCCTCGCGCCAGACGCGCAGGACGTCGTCGTAGCCGACCTGCATCGGCGCGGTCATGATGCCGAAGGCGGGGTGGAGTGGGTCCGGCATGGAGTCCTCGTCTCCCTCGGGCGTCAGCGGCGGCGGCGCAGCGACGGGTCGAGCAGTGACGGCGGGGTGTCGTGCTTCTCGTGGGGTGCGAGGTCGGTGCCGGGGGCGACGATCGCGTCGATGGCGTCGAGTACGTCGGCGGAGAGCACCGTGTCCGCGGCCGCGAGCTGCGCCCGGAGGTGGTCCGGTGTGCGGGGGCCGATGAGGGCGCTGGTCACGGCGGGGTGCGCGGTCACGAAACCGAGGGCGAGCTGGATCAGGGTCAGGCCGGCCTCGTCGGCGACCCCGGCCAGTTGCTCGACGGCGTCGAGCCTGGTCCGGTTGGCGGGGAGGGTGAGGTCGAAGCGGTCCGGCATGAAGGTGGAGCGGCTGGTGGTGACGGCCCGGCCCGCGCGGACCGCGCCGGACAGCCAGCCCGAGGCCAGCGGGCTCCACACCAGCACCCCGAGCCCGTACTGCTCGGTCACGGGCAGGACGTGGGTCTCGATCCCGCGCTGCAGGATCGAGTAGCTGGGCTGTTCGGTGACGTAGCGGCTCAGATGACGCTCGCGGGCCGCCCACTGGGCCTGCACGATGCGGTGTGCGGGGAAGGTCGAGGAGCCGAAGTAGCGGATCTTTCCCGCGCGTTGCAGATCGGTGAGCGCCGACAGGGTCTCCTCGTCGTCGGTGCTCGGGTCCCATCGGTGGATCTGGTACAGGTCGACGTGGTCGACGCCGAGGCGGCGCAGGCTGTCGTCCAGGGCGGTGACCAGCCAGCGGCGCGAGCCGCCCCGGTGGTTGCGCTCCTCGCCCATCGGCATGGACGCCTTCGTGGCCAGCACGATGTCATCGCGGCGGCCGGCGATGGCCTTGCCGACCATCTCCTCCGACTCTCCGGCGCCGTACATGTCGGCGGTGTCGATGAGGTTGATCCCGCCCTCGAGAGCGGCGTCGACGAGGGCGGTGGCCTCCTCCTGGGTGGTGCGCCCGATCCGGCCGAAGTTCATCGCGCCGAGCGCGAGGGCGCTGACCTGTACACCGGTGCGGCCCAGGGTGCGGTACTGCATGACCGTATCTCCCCACAATCAAGCGGAACACTGTTCCGGATTGACGATACGGA
The DNA here is from genome assembly GCF_015160855.1 of Streptomyces ferrugineus. Taxonomy (NCBI): domain Bacteria; kingdom Bacillati; phylum Actinomycetota; class Actinomycetes; order Kitasatosporales; family Streptomycetaceae; genus Streptomyces; species Streptomyces ferrugineus. The sequence continues at coordinate 37,060 of NZ_CP063373.1, forward strand.
ACGCTGTTCCGTTTTGGCAAGCGCGATGGCGTACCGTGAGAGCGCAGCGTGCGGGCGCAGGTGTGACGGCACACGTGAGGGCACAGCGTGAGGGCACAGGGAGTGGCTCGGTGAAGGACGACGAGGGCGCTGGGTGCACGGCCGCGCCCAAGCGCAAGGACGCCCGGCGCAACCAGCAGACCTTGCTCGACGCGGCCGCAGCGGTGTTCGTCGCGAAGGGCGTGGACGCGCCGGTGCGCGACATCGCGGCCGAGGCCGGCGTCGGACTGGGCACGATCTACCGGCACTTCCCGACGCGCGCGGATCTCATCATCGCCGTCTACCGGCACCAGGTCGACGCCTGCGCCGAGGCCGGGCCGGCCCTGCTGACGACGAGCGCGACCCCGTACGCCGCGCTACGGCAGTGGATCGACCTCTTCGTCGACTTCCTGGTCACCAAGCACGGACTGGCCGCCGTGCTGCGGTCCGACAGCGCCGGCTTCGACGCCCTGCACGCCTACTTCCTCGACCGCCTCGTGCCCGTGTGCGCCCAACTGCTCGAAGCGGCCACCGCCGCCGGCGAGATCCGCCCCGGCATCGAGGCCTACGAGCTGATGCGCGGCGTCGGGAACCTCTGCGTCGGCGCGGACAGCGACCCCCGCTACGACGCACGCCGACTGGTGGAACTCCTCGTCGCGGGCCTGCGCCGGGGGCACTGACAGCCGAGCCGATGAAACTTCGTGTGCAGGTGTGTTGACCTCTGTTCGGATCGTCTTCTAGCTTGCGGGAGCCAACCGACGACCTGTCGGCCCATGTTCGAGATTTCGCGAACACGCCTGCTCGGAAGGGGATGTCGTGCCACGAGAGAACCAACGCCGGACAGCCTGCCTCGGTGCGTTGCTGGCCTGCGTCACGGCATTCGGGGGCACGCTCGCCACCCCCGCGTCCGCGTACGGCCACACCCCGGTGCCGCCCGTCAGCGACTTCCGCGGGGTCAACTGGGCCGACCCGCGTGACAACTTCGCCGACGACGAGGTCGTGCCCTCGGGGCTGTCCACCTCCGACGGCTACGCCACCACCTACGCCAAGTCCGAGGCGATCATCGGCGGGTTCGCCGAGCTGGGCGCCAACACGGTCCGGCTGCCGGTCAACCCGTCCTCCGTCAACGGCCCCTTCTGGAAGGCGTACCGGGGCGCGATCGACGCCGCCACCGACCAGGGGTTCAAGGTCATCCTGGGCTACTGGGAGGCCGACGACGCCAAGGACGGCAGGATCGACGACCGGGCCGACTGGAACCGGATGTGGGCACGGATCACCTCCGCCTACGCGCGCGACTCCAAGGTGTACTTCGAGCCGATGAACGAGCCGTTCGGCTACACCTCCCAGGAGTGGCGCGACATCGCCGCGCGGTGGGTGACCGGCCACCGCTTCGTGCCCCGCGACCGGATCCTCATCGGCGGGATCAAGTACAGCGAGGACGTCAAGCCCGTGTGCGCCGACCGCCGGCTCGACGGCACCCGGCTGGCACTGCACAACTACGGCTTCTGGCACACCGACTGGACCAGCTACGACCAGTGGAAGCAGGACTTCAAGGAGCGCATCGGCGGCTGTGCCTCGCGCACCGTCCTGGACGAGTTCGGCGCCACCATGACCTCCGGCCTGAACTACAACGGCCCGGTCGACGGCTCCCACGAGATCGCCTACATCCAGGCCGCCACCGACACCATCCGCGAACTGGGCCTGGGCTCGGTCTACTGGCCCGGCCTGCGCGACGGCGACACCTACTCCCTCACCACCCTCCAGGGCACGGGCACCGACCTCACCCTGAAGGTGAACAACCAGAGCGGACTGGACCGCCTGCACTGGGCCTGGCGGCAGTAGGGCGGTAGCCGGGAGCGGCCAACGCCGTTTCCGGCCCGGCTCACGGGGAACCCGGGGTGCCACGTCATCGAGAGCTGGATGAGAGAGAAGCTGAAACGCCGTGACCGCGCGCACCGCCCAACGAGAAACCCTGAAGGTGCCGGATACCGGCTGGACCAAGGCCCGTCAGCTGCGCCGCAAGACGATCCGCACCTGCGTCGCAGCCGTTGAGGACGACAGAAAATCCCCGCCCTCGGCCCATACCAGCGCCGAGTGGAACATCGTGCGGGGCGAGGACTGAGGAACACCGCCGTGGCGACCGAAGCCCTCAGCGCCTCCGTCCGGCTCCGCTGCTGGGTCCCACGGGGGGTCTATCCCCCGCAGACCGACACCCGGCTGCTGGGCCGGGCACTGCGCCGCGAGGGTGTCACGGCCGGGGCGGACGTACTGGACCTGGGCACCGGAAGCGGGATCCTCGCCGTGCAGGCGGCCCGCCTCGGCGCGCGGGTCACCGCGGTCGACATCTCCTGGCGGGCGCTCGCCGCCGCCTGGCTGAACGCCCTGCTGAACGGCCGGACGCTGCGGGTGCGCCACGGTGACCTGGCGGCCGCCGTGCCCCGCCGCCGCTTCGACCTGGTGCTGGCCAACCCGCCCTATGTGCCCGCCCCCGGCCCCGTGCCGCCCCGCGGCCGCGCCAGGGCGTGGGACGCCGGGACCGACGGGCGGCTGCTGATCGACCGGATCTGTGACACCGCGCCCACGTTCCTGCGGCCGTCGGGGACGCTGCTGATCGTGCACTCGCACCTGTGCGGCATCGGCGCCACGCTGGCCCGCCTGGAGCACGCCGGTCTGCACGCGGAGGTCGTCGACCGCACCCGGCTGCCCTTCGGCCATGTCCTGCGCTCACGGCTCGCCTGGCTGCGCGAGCAGAGGCTGCCGGCCGGCACCACGACGGAGGAGCTGGTGGTGTTCCGTGGTGAGTTCTGCTGAACGCCCGCGCCGTGTCCGCGTCCAGCGCGACGGACCCCTCCTCATCGAAGGGCCCGTCGAAGTGGTGGGCGAGAACGGCGAGGTGACGGCCTCCCGGCGGTTCACGGTGGCCATCTGCACCTGCCGCCGCAGCCGTACGTTTCCCTGGTGCGACACCAGCCATCGCCGCTGCGGCAGGCGATCCGGCACGGGCCGGCCCGGATGAACCACCCCGGACCACCGCCGCTGCCCGAGCCGCGCGGCGCCCTCTCCGCCGCCGTGACCGCGCTGCTGCGGGGGTCGGACTCTGGAAGCGTTCCCTCGCCGGCGAACTGCTCACCGTACGGCGACGACCTGCACCTCGCCCTCTATGTCCTGTACGAGCTGCACTATCAGGGCTTCGCGGGCGTGCCCGACGACCTCGAGTGGGACAGCGGCCTGCTGGCGTACCGGCGCACGATCGAGGACCGCTTCCTGGGCGCGCTGCGCCGGGACGTGCCGGTCGACGCCACCGACACGGCACGGCAGGCGCTCGACGAGCTGCAGGCCGAGCCGGTGCACGGCGCCGGCAGCGTCTCGCACTTCCTGCGGGACGAAGGAAACCTGCGGCGGCTGCGTGAATACGCGGCGCTGCGCTCGCTGTACCACCTCAAGGAGGCCGACCCGCACGCCTGGGTGCTGCCCCGGCTGCGCGGGCGGGCCAAGGCGGCCATGGTCGCCGTGGAGTTCGACGAGTTCGGGGCGGGCCGCACCGAGGACATCCACGCGCAGCTGTTCGCCGACCTCATGGCGGACCTCGGGCTGGACACGGCGTACGGGCACTACGTCGACGCCGCCCCGGCCGAGGCGCTGGCCACCGTCAATCTGATGTCCCTGCTCGGTCTGCGCCGGGCACTGCGCGCGGCGCTCGTCGGGCACTTCGCCGCCGTCGAGGTGACCTCGTCCCCGGCCTCGCGCCGCCTCGCCGAGGCGCTGCGGCGGGTGGGGGCGGGCCCGGCGGCCGTGCGGTTCTACGACGAGCACGTGACGGCGGACGCGGTGCACGAGCAGGTCGTACGGCACGATGTCGTCGGCGGGCTGCTGGCGGACGAACCGCAGCTGGAGGGCGACGTGGTGTTCGGCATCCGCGCGACCACCCACCTCGAGGACCGCCTGGCGGCGGAGCTGCTCGATGCCTGGCGCGGCGGCGGGAGTGCGCTGCGCGTCCCGGCGCTCACATCCCGTTCCTGACGCATTACTTCTACCGGTCGGGGTACTTCGGGTCCATGAGAACGAGCGTGCTGGACACCGGCTCCAACACGGTGCGGCTGGTCGTGTGCGACGTGGGGGACGGGGTGCCGCTCCCGGTGCACACCGCGAAGTGGAAACTGCGTCTGTCCGAACACGTCGGCAGCGACGGCCGCCTCGGGGAAGAGGCCACGGAGCGCTTGGTCAAGGCGTTGCGCTCGGCCTGCGACATGGCACGGCAGTGGGACGCGCCCGAGCCCTTGGCGTTCGCGACCTCGGTGGTGCGCGACGCACCCGACCGGGAGGACGTGCTGGCGGCCGTGCACAGCCGGACCGGGCTGCGGCTGCGGGTGCTGCCGGGTGAGGCGGAGGCCCGGCTGACGTTCCTGGGCGCCCGGCGCTGGATGGGCTGGCGCTCGGGCCCGCTGGCCCTCTTCGACATCGGCGGCGGCTCCCTCGAAGTGGCGTTCGGCCGGGGCAGGACACCGGAGTTCGCGGCCTCACTGCCACTCGGCGCCAACCGCCTCACCCGCGAGTTCTTCGGCGCGGCGGACCCGCCCCCGCCGTCCGACGTGACCGCCCTGCGCCGCAGGGTGCGCCACCAGTTGCGGGACGTCTCCGCCCGGATCCGCTGGGAGCATCCGCAGACGGCCGTCGCGACCTCCCGGACCTTCCAGCAGCTCGCACGGCTGTGCGGCGCCGCTCCGGGCCGCCGCGGCCCCTTCGTCGAGCGGACACTGCGCCGCCGGGACCTGCGCCGTGCGATCGACCGGCTGGCCGCACTGTCCGCCGCCGAGCGCTCCGACCTGCCCGGCATCTCCACACCCCGGGCGGGACAGAGCCTGGCGGGGGCCATCGTCGGCCACGCCGCGATGAAACTGAGCGACGTGAAAACCCTGATGATCTGCCCCTGGGCCCTGCGCGAGGGCATCCTGCTGCGCCACCTGGAGGACGGCGCCGACTGGTGGGCCGACCTGGACCGGCACGCCCCCGCACGACCGAGCCGGGACGGACACGACCCCGCACGACCGGGCCTGGACGGCGTACCGGTCGGCTCCCGGGCACTGCGCGTGGCCACGCCACCGTCGCCGCGCTGAAGCGATCCGAGACGACACGACACGACACGAACACCGTACGACCGGATCTGGACGGCATCCCGGTCGGCTCCCGTGCACGCCCCCCGCAGAGTCCGCCTCCCAGTACCCTCCCCCGCGCCCGGAACACCCGCCCGCCGTTGTTACGCCCCTCGGGCCAACGGGTACTCGCGAGCGCGTATCGGTGGCACCGGTACCGCCATCACACGCTCCCCCCGGAAGAGGCACGATGCCCGACTTCGGATACTTCCTGTCGTGCGAGGAACACACCCCGGCAGAACTGGTCGACCAGGCCCGGATGGCCGAGCAGGCCGGCTTCGACTCGCTGTGGATCTCGGACCACTACCACCCGTGGAACGACGAGCAGGGCCAGAGTCCCTTCGTATGGACGGTGATCGGAGCCCTGTCCCAGGCCGTCTCACTGCCCGTGGAAACGGCGGTGACCTGCCCCTTCATGCGGATGCACCCCGCGGTGACCGCCCAGGCGGCCGCGACCGGCGCGGCCCAGCTCGGCGGCCGGTTCCGGCTGGGCGTCGGCACCGGCGAGGCCCTCAACGAGCACGTCCTGGGCGACCACTGGCCCGAGGCGTCGGTACGGCTGGAGATGCTGGAGGAGTCGCTGCAGATCATCCGGCAGCTGTTCACCGGCGAGCAGACCAGCCACTACGGCAAGCACTTCACCGTCGAGAACGCCCGCCTCTACACCCTGCCCGACGAGCCGGTCCCCATCGACGTCTCCGCCTTCGGCCCACAGGCCGTCGAGACCGCGGCGCGCATCGGCGACGGGCTGATCACGACGATGCCCGACACCGCCCTGATCGAGCGCTTCCGCCGCGCCGGAGGCGGCACCAAGCCGGTGTACGGCGGCGTGAAGGTGTGCTGGGGCGCGGACCGCGCACAGGCGGTACGCACCGCGCACCGCCTGTGGGCGAACGAGCGACTCCCCGGTGAACTCGGCCAGATCCTCCCCACGCCACGCCACTTCGAGCAGGCCTCCGAGCTGGTCACCGAGGACCAGGTGGCGTCCGCCGTACCGTGCGGCGACGACCCGGACGCACACCTCAAGGCGCTGGGCGCGTTCGTCGACGCCGGCTTCGACACGGTGTACGTCAGCCAGATCGGCAAGGACCAGCAGGGCTTCTTCGACTTCTACCGCACGAAGGTCCTGCCGCGGCTGCGCGACGGCCGGCACGGCAGCTAGCGGGTGTCACGGGGCACGGACGGCGTGACGTCGGGTGCCCGGGCGGCGGTCGTCACCGAGAAGGTGTCGCCGATGCGGACCCGGTCGTAGAACCACTGGGCGTCCTTCTCGGTGCCGAAGGCGATCAGGCCGCCGCGGACGTCGTAGTCGCTCAGGGCCTTGAGCCGGGAGACGAACAGTCCGACGTAGTGCGGCCGGTCCGCCTCGTCGCGCAGCTCGACCACATACGGGACGCTCACCGCGGCGGAGCCCTTGGACGGCACCGCGAAGGTCAGCTCTCTCGGGTTCTGCTTCGCGACCACCGTCAGCGGGCCCGTGGACTCCAGCGGCGCGGCGAAGTCCGACACGACCGGCAGCTCCCGGCCGCCGAGCGCGAGAGTCCGCCCGCGCAGGTCGAGCACGCCGGAGACGGGCGTCGGGGTGGCCGTGGCCGGCGGGGTGGAACCGGCGTGCGTCGCGGGCGGGACCCGGCTCCCGGGCGGATGGTCCGGGCTCCCGCCGGGGTTCAGGTTCACGGCGAGGCCCAGGACGACGAGGGCCGCGGTGCCCGCGCCGAGGGAGATCGCGACACGGCGCCGGCGCCCGCGGCGCGTCGCCCGCGCCCGGATCCCGGCGCCATCGACGACCGGCGGGGTCGCCTCGGCGGCGGCCAACTCGCGCAGCGCGGCAGAGAGTTCATCGGACACGGCCGCTCTCCTTCCGGACCGGCACATCGGCCTCGTCCCCCGCAAGCCGCTTCGCCAGCTCCGCGCGCCCCCGGGACAGCCTCGCCTTGACGGTTCCCACGGGCGCACCGGTCTCGGAGGCTACCTGTTGCACACTCAGGTCGCACAAATGGTGCAGGACGATCGCCATCCGCTGTGCCTCGGGCAGTTCCCGCAGGGCCGCCACGAGCGCGGTGTGCTCGGGTCCCGGCCCCGGTGTGGAGTCGGGCGGCGGAGAGCGCCGCACCAGCTCCAGCCAGCGCTTGGCGCGCCGCCAGCGGCTCACCGCCAGCCGCATGGCCACCGTGCGGACCCACGCCTCGGGAGCGCTGTCCGCCAGGAACCGCGCCCGCCGGTCCCAGGCCCGTACGAACGCCTCCTGTACGACGTCCTGGGCCTCGCCGTGGTCCCCGGTGAAGGCGTAGAGCTGACCGGTCAGCCGGGGGAACGCGGCCGCGTAGAAAGCGTCGAACTCGTCCTCGGTCATGCCTCCACCGTCAGTCTCCGCCGTCGGTCTCCACCGGAATCGATGCCCTTCGCGTGCAACCCGGCCACCTCCGCCGTGCGTACAGGTCCCGTAGGTCGCGCAGGCCGCGGCCGGCGCAGCACAACCCCACAGGGAAGACGGCGCACAAGGGTTCCAGGCTCCCTCCTCCTCCACGGCGTTGGCTCGACGGCCGCCCAACCTACCGTCCGCGACGGGCAGTTGCCCGACCAGGACGGACGCCACGCGCCGGCCACGACCGTGTTCCCGAACCGAAGGACCCCCCACGTGCCACCACCCCACGACGCGCTCCCCACCGGCCACGACTTCGCCGCATACGCCCGCACCCACTGGCCCCGGCTGCTGGTGACCGCGCGGCTGCTCACCGACGACGACGGTGCGGCCGAGGAACTGGTGCGGAGAACGCTGGCGCGGCTGTGCGCACGATGGCGACGCGTTCCGCGCGACGACGTGGACTTCCACGTCCTGCGCTGTCTGGTGCGGGTCCACCTGCGCCGACCGCGCGGACGCCGGGCCGCTCGGCGCCGGACCGTGCTGGTGCTGCGCTTCCAGGAGGGCCTGACGGACACGGAGATCGCCCAGGTGCTGGGCTGCTCGCCGGGCGCGGTACGGGCCCGGGTCCGGCACGGGCTGCGGGCGGCCGGCGCCGATCCCGGCCGGCTGCGCGAGGTGTACGCCGATGCCGCCCGGGACGTCGTCCCGTCCGAGGTGCCGCTGGCCGAGGTCCAGGCGCGGGGCCGCGTCCTGCGCCGGCGCCGTATCGCCGTGGCGTCGGCCGTGTGCGCGGCGCTGCTGGCGCCGGCCGCCCTGCTCGGCGCCGACCTGATCCGGGGCGGCGACGCGGGGAACGGGGAGTCCGCGGCCGGCGCCACCCATGCCGCGGCCAGCCCGGTCCGGGTCGTGACGTCGGGCGAGCGGGTGACCGCCGGGCCCGGGATCCAGGTCTGGCTGACGGCCGACGGCGGACACTGGTCGGTGCCGTGGCCCGTCGCCGGGGACGACGGCGACCGCCCGCTCGACGAACCGGGCGTCTCCGTACGGGTGGACACCGTCAAGGGCGGCTTCGTCCTGTCGGGCCTCTTCCACGGCCTGCGCGGCGAACCCAGCCGCGTGGCGGTGAGAACCGGCGACGGTGGCGCCGCCACCGCGAAGGTCCTCGTCCTGGCGGGCAGCGCGGGCTGGGGCGTCTGGTACGCGAAGGCACCGCTGCCCGAGAAGAACATGAAGGCGCTGCTGGCCGACGGCGGGGACGAGCCGATGGTCACGGTGTACGACGCGGCGGGCAAGGCCGTCGCACGCTCGGACCGCGAGTGGTGGCGGATATGACCGGCACCCATCGCGAGCGCCTGTCGCTGCGCATCCGCTTCCGCCGCACCCGGGGCCGACGCCTGCGCCGCCTCCTCCACGCCGTCCTCGCCCTGATCGCGACGCTGTGCACGGCAGCGGTCGTCGCGTACCAGCTGACGCCCATTCCGCGGCCGCACCCCGAGACGGTCACCCAGAGCACGGTGTTCCTCGACACCCGGGGCGCCTATCTGGGCCGGCGCGGGCCGGTCGACCGGCAGGACGTGCCACTGTCCGCGGTCCCCCGGCATGTGCAGGAGGCCGTGATCGCCGCGGAGAACCGCTCCTTCCGCACGGACAGCGGAATCTCACCGCGGGCCATCGCACGCGCCACGCTGGCGGCGCTGACGGGCGGCGCACCGCAGGGCGGCTCCACCATCACCCAGCAGTACGTGAAGAACGCGCTGCTGAGCCCGGAGCGCTCCCTGACCCGCAAAGCACGCGAGGCGATCGTCGCGATCAAACTGGACCGCACCCGCAGCAAGGACGAGATCCTCGAGGGCTATCTCAACACCGTCTACTTCGGCCGGGGCGCCGCCGGGATCCAGTCCGCCGCGCGCAACTACTTCGGCGTGGACGCGAAGAACCTGACCGTCGCGCAGGGCGCCGCGCTGGCGGCCATCGTCAACATCCCCTCGTACTACGAGAAGGCGGGCTCCGACCGGAAGGCGACCGCGAAGCTGCGGGACCGCTGGGAGTGGGTGCTCGACGCGATGGCGGCGGGCGGCGCCATCACCACGGGGCAGCGGGCCGAGGCGCGCTTCCCGGCGTTCCGGTTCTACCCGCCGGGCGAGACCGAGGGGCAGCGGCAGTATCTGATCGACGTCGCCGCGAAGGAGGCCGCCGACCGCCTCGGCATCACCGAGGACCAGCTCGCCAGCGGCGGCTACAGCGTGACGACCACCTTCGACCTGGCCCTCCAGGACCGCGCCACCCAACTCGTCCAGGACCATCCCGGGGGCACGGGCGGCGTCCGTATGCATACGGCCGTCGTGGGCCTGGTGCCCGGCGACGGAGCCGTACGCCTGCTGTACGGGGGCTCGGACTACGCGCGCCAGCCCTTCAACGACGCGGTGAGCGGAGCGGTGGAGGCGGGCACCGCCCTGGAGCCGTTCGACGGGCTGCGGCGCCCGGCCGGGCCACTGCGCGCCCTGCTGGAGACGCCGGCCCCGACCCCGCTGAACCTCACCGCGGCGTACGCGACCCTGGCGGCGGACGGCGAGCACGCCACCCCGTACACCGTCGCCCGCATCACCCGGGAGGGCCGCACCGTCTACCGGGCCGGCCCCGAAGTGCGGCGCGTCCTGGACGAGAAGGAAGCACTCGTGGCGAAGGCGAGGACGGAATCCGTCCTGGCACCGGTCGCCGCCATCGGCACCGGCCCCGCCTCGCCGCTGCCGAAGCTGTTCACCACCGGCGGGGCGGGCGGCGGAACCACCCGACGGACGGTGTGGACGACCGGCTACGACGCCCATCTCGCCCTGACGGTCGCCCTGTTCGCCGACCGGCCGGGCGCCAAGAAGGGCACGACGGTACCGGCCCAACTGCCGAACGAGCCGCGGCCGGTGGAGTTCGCGCAGGGGGTGGCGGCGGGGGTCTGGGGGGCCGCTGCGGCGAAGGGCGAGAAGGATGAGAAGGGGGAGTCCGCCCCCGAGGGCTAGGCTCACGCTTTGCCTTAGGGATCTGTAGTGACGTGCGGTGCCGTGTTGCCTGCCGGTCGCATGTGAGTGCACGGATCGAATGTGTGACCTTTCCGCACTCGCGTCGTTGATCGGATGACAGCACCACGGGTGAAGGGGAGGGGTTCCGGTGAGCCGGAGGCTGCCGCTCGGGAAGGGGGAGACGGCCCGCATCGCCTGTGCCCGTGGTCTGCTGCGGACCGGCGTGGTGGAGAAGACGGGCGAGGTGCTGTCGGCCGCTGTGCTGGCCGAGCGGGTGGGCTGGGCTGCGGATCTGGTGTCCGGCATGGCCGCTGGGCTGCTGGCCGCGCACTGGAACGGCGCCGATGTGGACCTGCTGGCCTCGGGTGTGGACGCCGAGGGCAGGGGGCTGCCGTCGCAGGCGTGGATGGCGCTGCGGCGCCTGGGCTGGACGATCAGCCCACCCGCGGGTGCCCGTGTCAACGACCGGATCGTGCGCATGGCCCAGGAACAGGCCGGGCGCCTGCTGCGGTCAGCCGCCTGGCGGGCCGACCTGACCACGGGAGTGATCGAGTCGTGGCCCGCCGACCCCGCGAAGCGGACCCCCGAGGAATGGGACGCCGTCCGTGACGCGGTCCCCGACGGGCGGCACCTGCCGTCCGGTGTGATCAGATCCCGGACCCGGCAGGTCGCCGCCTTTCAGGGTCGGCACGGCCGGTTGCCGACCGATGTGTTCGAGCTGGAGAGCGCACCCGACGCGGCACGGATGCTGTTGCTGTCTGCCTGTGACGGCCAGCAGGCCACCATCGCCCGAGCCGACGATCCGGGCCGGGCGCTGCTGCGGCTGCAGCTGCCCACCCGCCCCGACCCGCGCTCCTACCGGGACTGGACGTGGGTGGCGTGCCCGATCACGTTGCCGCCCACCGTCCCGCCCGGCGCGGTGCTGCACCTGCCCACCCTGCGCATCCGCCGGGGCGGAATACGGGCCGATCTCTCCTACACCCATGTCGTGCCGAAGGCCCTGCACACCGGGCACACCGTGGCCCTCGGCGTGGACTGGGGTCTGAACACACTGCTCAGCGCGGGCGCCGTCAGGCTCCACGACAACGGGACCATCACCGCGCTGGGCTCCGGCGCCCAGTTCCGCGCGGGCGGAGTACCCGCCAAGCAGCACCGGCTGCGCCGCGCAGGCGAGTTTCTGCACGCCAAGACCGACCACTACCAGCAGCTCATCAACGACACCGACGGCCACTCCCTGACCGGCAAGCACGCCGTGCTGGCCGAGGAGATCCGGCACGTGTCTGCCCGGCGCTCGAACCTCAACGACGCCCTGGCCTGGTCCGCCGCCCGGTGGACGGTCGACCAGGCCATCACCTCCCGTGCGAGCGTGATCTACGTCGAGGACCTGCGCTCCATGGAGGCCCGGGGCATGGGCCGCACCCTCAACACCCGCCTGTCCCAGCAGGTCCGCGGACAGATCGTGGAACGGATGCGACATCTGGCCGCCGAGGCGGGCATCGCCGTGGTCACCGTCCCGGCCCGGGGCACATCCCGGCACTGCCCTGGCTGCCTGGTCCCGCTGCGCCACTGCAAAGCCCCCGACCGGCCCACCACACCGGGCTGGAAGTGGGCCATCTGCCCGAACCCGGACTGCGGTTGGCAGGGCGACCGTGACATGGGCGCGTGGCAGCGCGTCGCCGCCCGTGGCCTGGCCCACCAGGCCAGGACCGTCACCGACCGTGCCAGCGGCACGATGGTCATCCGCAGCGTGGTCGACAAGCTCGAAGCCACCGCGGTGGTCGAACCGGCCACCACACATACTCGCCGGGACCGGTCCAAGACCGGACCCACCCGGCGCAGCACCACACGCCCCGCGCCCAGGCGACGCAGGGCACCCTCCCCCACCGGCCCCTCGGGTCCGGCGGGCAAGCGTCCGGAGGGACACGCTCACACGGGCCCAAGACGGCTGCCCCGCGCAGCCCACCGGCACCAGGGCGTGACGACGATCAGCACACCCACCACCCGCCGACACCGGCCAAAAGGGGCGGCACTGGGCGTAGGATTCCACCTGCACGCCCACGCCACCCCGCCACGGTGGGAACCGATCCAGTCGATCCCGCAACCTGCGGATCACACAGGATCACTCAGCTGATCAGAGACGCTTGGGCGCGACGAGTCACCTACGAGGAGCTGAGACGTGGTCGGTCTTCCGGGCGCGCGTTGACGCAGTGGGCCGTGACCGGCCTGTCATCGCATGCTGCCCCTGATGTCGCGGCACGCGGGCTCTGGATGGGCCAGACGGCCTCCCAACTCGGCGAACACACCAGCCTGGTGGTCCTGCCGCTCTTCGCCGTCCTGACCCTCGACGCCAGTGCCGGCGAACTGGGCGTCCTGCGTGCGGTGGGGCAAGCACCGATCCTGTTGCTCGCGCTCTTCGCCGGCGCGTGGGTGGACAGGTGGCGGACCCGCACGACGATGGTCCTCACGGACGCCGGCCGGGCGCTGGCCCTGGGTGCCGCCGCCCTGGCGGGCCTCTGTGGCCTGCTCGGTCTGCCCGGCCTGCTGGCGCTCGCCTTCACCGTCGGCGCCCTGTCCGTGTTCTTCGACGTGGCCTACCAGGCGTCTCTCGTACGGCTGGTGGAACGCGACCAACTGGTGCGCGGCAACAGCCTGCTCGAAGGCAGCCGGTCCGCGGCCCAGATCGGCGGCCCAGCGCTCGGCGGGGCATTGGTTTCCCTCCTCTCGGCGCCGATCGCCACCGCCTCCAGCGCGCTGTTCTTCGCGCTGTCGTTCCTGTCGATCCGGCGGATCCGCCGAGACGAATCGCTCCCGGAGCGCCGCCCGGCACACGCTCCGCGGGTCTGGCGACGGATTCACGAGGGCCTGCGCTTCGTCGCCGGCGCCCCCGCGCTGCGGACCGTGTGCCTCGCCTCGGCCGCCTTCCAGTTCTCCTTCGCGGCCATGATGACCGTCTACCTGCTCTTCCTGCCGCGGGAACTGCACCTGTCGGGCACCGTCGTAGGGCTGGCGCTGGCGGCGCCGGGCCCGGGCGCGCTCCTGGGCTCACTGCTGGCCGCCCGCCTGCCGGGCCGGTTCGGTTACGGCCTCGTCCTCGTCTGCGCGGCGGCACTCGGCGACGGCGTGTTCCTGTGTGTGCCCGCGCTGCACGGCTCCTCCGCGGTGACGGTGGCCGTGCTCCTCGTGGCCGGCTTCGTGTTCGGGACCGGCAGCCAACTGGTGAACGTCACGGTCATGGCCGTCCGGCAGGCCGTCACCCCGGACGGGATGCAGGGCCGCGCGGCCGCGACGATCACGTTCGTCGGCATGGGGCTGACCGCGCTCGGCTCACTGCTCGGCGGACTTCTCGCCGAGCAGTGGGGCCTGCGCACCGGTCTCCTGGTGACGGCCGCGGGCATGATGCTGTCTCCGGTGGTGATGGCGGTGTCCCCACTCGCCCGCCTGGGACGGGAGCTTCCGACGGCGCCGTCACCTGTTCTTGGGCGGAGGCTCGGAAAGCGTTGAAAACCGGGGAGGCTGGGGGAGACCCAGACCCTGCTCTTCGCGTTCGCATGGAGTCGGACATAGAGGTGGACGGAGTTGAACGAAGAGGCTGTGCACGCTGTCCGCCTCGGCCATTCGGCCGATCCGGCAGGCGCGTTCCGGCACGTAGGCTTCGCTGCGTAATCTTGAAGACGTGCGTGGCCGACAGGCTTGCCGGTCAGGCCGGTTCACCCGAGCGAATCCGAAGGATCAGCGAACGTGTCGTTGAAGAACAGCCGTCGTCTCAGGCTCGCCTCCGTCGCCCTCGTCGTGGCGCTCTCCGGCCTGGCCACCGCAGGGCCGGCGATAGCCGCCACGCAGCCGCCCGTCGCACAGGCGCCGGCCGGATCGCAGGAGCAGACGCCCGCCGTCCCCACCGGCTTCGTCGACCTGCCCACCGCCCCCCTGACGGCCGACAGCGAGCAGCACGAGTTCACGGTCACCTACCGCAACGACGGCACGACGGACCGGACGGTCGCCCCGCAGCTCCTGGTGCTCTCGCCGGACGCCGGACCGTTCCTCGACCCGGCGGACATCAAGCTGGAACGGCGCACCTCGCACGGCTGCTGGGAGTCCGTGGAGGTCGGCACCCAGACAGGCACGCTGTTCACGGACCTGGCGACGGCCCGGCGCACCCTGCACGCGGGCGAGACGCTCACTCAGGTCTACCGGATCACCGTCGTCGACCCGCAGGCTGAGGGCACGGTGGCCCCGAGGGTGGCGCTGTACGACTGAACGAGCCAACGGGCGGGGATTCGTGGAACTCCCGGGGCGGGGTGGACGTTGGCTGGATGACACGCGAAGCGCAAGCGGACGACCGGAACGACACAGGCTCAAGCCGAGGTGGCGACTGATGGCGATGTGGGATCGACTCAAGGACCAGGCCAAGGGACTGCAGCAGCAGGCCCAGGGCATGCGAGGTGCCGGCGGCCACGGCCAGCCAGGATCCGGGTCCGGCGGACACGGCCGCTCCGGCGGCGGCTCCAAGGCCCAGCTGGTCAGCGCGCTGAAGTCACAGCTCACCTCGCTCAAGACGGAGCTGAAGAGCGGTGCCTACCGGGACGCCAGCATGGCCATGTGCGCCCTGGTCGCCGCCGCCGACGGGAATGTCGACCCCGCTGAGCGGCAGCACGTGGAGTCGCTGATCCTGAACAACGACGTCCTGCAGAACTTCCCGTCCGAACAGCTCCGCCAGCGCTTCAACAAGCACGTCGACCAGCTCGCGTTCAACTTCCAGCAGGGCAAGACCCAGGCCCTCCAGGAGATCGCCAAGGCCGCGAAGAAGCCGACCGAGGCCCGGGCGGTCGTACAGACCGGCTTCGTGGTGGCCGGCGCGGACGGCTACATCGCCCCGGCCGAGGAGCAGGTCCTGCGCGAGGCATGCCAGGCACTCGGGCTGCCGGCCCAGGAGTTCGGGCTCTGAGGCGACGGTAGTTAGCGGGCCGCGTCCGCGTCGGCCGACGTACGCGGTGTTCGGGCGGCGCGGCGCGGTCGGCGCATCGGGGGCGGGGAGACGGACACCCGGGAGGCCCGCGACGGGGGAAGCGGACGAACGGGGTCGGCTCAGATGTCCCAGGCCCCCGACGGCTCGTCGAGCCAGGCGCGTTGACCGTCCTTGGTGACCGTCAGGCCGAACCGTTCGAAGCCGGGTTCCCCGACCGAGCGCCACCATGCGAGCGCGGCGGCCGCCTCGTCCCAGAGCCTGCGCGGCCCGGACTGCCAGACCTGGGATTCCTCCTGGCCGTCACGGAACATGACGCACGCCCACGACCGGTCGGTCAGCCCGTAGAACCACGCAGGCCGGGCGCCGTCCCGCTTCTGCGCCACTGTGTGGAAGCAGTTGCGGACTCTCAGCCCTATCGCGAACCGCGTAGGCGTGAAGCGGCCCGCGCCGAGCAGATCGGTTTCCGTGACGGTCGTCGTGCTCCCGGTCGGCCCCACTCACGCCGTCCGTGACGTACGCGTGGTGCCCGGGGAACGGCGACCGCTGAGCACGCATCTTCATGAACTCCACGGGCCTCAGGAAACGCCCGTCGGCGCTCCCGTCGTCGCCCACGACGAGCCGCACAAGGGCGTCTTCATTGCCGAAGTACGTACCCCACGGGGCGAGGACGATCCCCCCGGGCTGGGCGTCACGGATCCACGCAGCGGGAATCCGCCGCACCCCAGCCGTGGCAATGATCCGGTCGTAAGGCCCTCCCGCCTCGTCGCCGTCCTCCCCGTCGCGTTCAAGCACCAGAAGAGGCACACCGAAC
Source organism: Streptomyces ferrugineus (assembly GCF_015160855.1). Classification (NCBI taxonomy): domain Bacteria; kingdom Bacillati; phylum Actinomycetota; class Actinomycetes; order Kitasatosporales; family Streptomycetaceae; genus Streptomyces; species Streptomyces ferrugineus. The sequence continues at coordinate 53,378 of NZ_CP063373.1, forward strand.
CGGGCGCACCGCTCCCGTGCTGCGGCGGCCACCGCGGAATCGATCTCGATACTGGCGACGTTCTCGTGACCGAGCCGGTGGGCGAGCAGCGCCGCGTTCCAGCCCGTCCCCGTACCGATCTCCAGAACTCTGTGACCGGCCTCCACGTCCAGGTCCCTCAGCATGCGGAAGACCACGGACGGCATCGACGCCGACGACGTCGGCACACTGCCGCGCCCCTTGCTCCTGCCGTCGTCCCACTGCGTGACGACCGGCACGTCGGAGTTGGCGTACGAGAACCACAGGCCCGGCTCGCACTCCAGGTCCACGGTGACGGTGCGGCCGGTATCCATGTCGTACGGCCACATCCGCTTCGGCAGGAACGCGGACCGTGGCACAGCAGCGAAGGACGGCATCCAGTCAGCGCTCAGGTGCTTGCGCTCAAGGAGGGAACGGCCCAGCTCGGACCGCCCCTCCTCCACTCCTTCGAGAGTCATCCTCAGCCGATGACCTTTGGTCCGCCGTCGGGTGACGGCTCATCGGTCGGCCCGGGCCACGGCTCACCGGGCAGACCATCGCCGCCCTCGCCTCCGCCGCCTCCGCCGCCTCCGCCGCCTACGACCATCCGGTGAACCGCTTCTTCCCTCACCGAGCCCTCCTTGACTTCGGTCTTCGTACTCGCACACGAGACGTGGATCCGGCCGGACTGTTTCGCACCCCCGAAAGGGCTGACGCTCCCGTATGGCACCGACGCCTCATCGCTCTTGATCGGCTTGTCGCAGGCCAGGCACATGACCGCGCCTGTGAGCGTGGCATGGTGGTCGCACAGGGCCACGACGGAGCGGGCGAGCCGCATCGCGCGTTCGGTCTCGCCGTGCAGGCCTGCCGCCTCCGGCTCGTGCAGCCGCCGCTTCGCCTTGCCGACGCCGACCAAGGCGACTCGCGCGGGAACGTCGCTCGGGGGCCGACTCGCCGCGAGTTCCTCGATGGCCGGGATCAACCGCTGAAGGAAGCTATCGAGGTCCCGGTGCCAGAGCTTCAGGGTCTCGTGTCGCGGGAGCGTCCGCTGGTCGAGGAACCAAGACGCCGCGGAGCGCATCGTCGCTGGGTTGGGCGCATACGTGTCCGCCTCCTCCTGGGCGGTGTTCACCGGGTCTCCGCCGACCGTTCAGTGCGGCAGCTCGGGCATGCGCAGGGCTGGGTCGGGGGCATCAGCGGCTGCGGCTCGGTGCCGTACAGGATGCCCACGGTGCCGCGCTCCTCGGTCACCGCGCCGTAGCGGTCCACGGTGTACACCCGAAGCGTCATCTTGAAGCCGGGATCTCTCGAGGTTGTAGCGTTCGTCATGTCGACCTGCTCTCTCAGGTTGGCCACGCCCCGGGACCGTGTCAGCGGTCGCCGGGGTCCGCACTTCCGGCAGCCGGGCACAGCGCGGCCGCAGATACGGCCGGCGAGCACGGCACAACAAAGAGACTGGACCGGTGGACCGGTCCAGTCAAGCGGCTCGGGAAAGGCGCTACCTCATCGGGTACCTGTCGGTCTCCTCGAACACGTGCGACGCAGTGACGCCCTCCTCGCACACCAAGGGACGTCGGTCCTGGTCATACGCCGAATGCAGCACGACGGCGACGGCAGCGGGCTGGGCCACCTCAAGCAGACGTGCCTCCTCCTCGGTGGCCAGACGCACTGTCTTGACGTCAACACCTTCAAAGGGCGAGCGGCCTGTTTCGCGTCGCACGTAGTGGGTCGTTCCCTCGGCGATCGGGCCCGTCATGGCCAGCCGAGGGGCAGAGTCCGCGATATCCGGCGGGAACCAGGCGGTGACCAGCGTGCCCGGAGTTCCATCGTCCAGCAGGACCAGCCGCGCCCGGCGCAGTGCGGCTTCACCGGCCGCCAGACCGAGGACATCGCGCACGCGCTCCGGCGGCACCGCCCGGTCGGGCACCCCCAGCCTCCGAAAAGGTGCGCCACCCGACACTCGTGCGGAACCTGCCCGACGCCCACCGGCAGGCCGTGCGACCGGCGTCTCCACCACTGTGAACCCCGCGCCTTGGCGTGCGATGACGAGGCCATCGTTGCGGAGCACGTCGTACGCCTTGACCACCGTCGCCCGAGACACATTCCACTGCTCCGCCAGGTCACGACCAGACGGCAGCAGGTCGCCGGGACCGAACTCCCCGCCCGCGATCCGGGTCCGCAGGTCCTCGGCAATCTGCTCGTACTTCAGCAACGACATGAGTGCGCTCTTCCGATCACTGGACTGGTCCACCGGTGAACCCCCAGAATGCCCCCATGACGAGCCCCGAGGTAGCGCCGGAGATCGTGAGGTTCTACACCGAGACCATCGATGAGGCCCATCGACTGAGTACGACAGCGGACGGCCAGCTCGAGATGGTACGCACGCAGGAACTGCTGCGCCGCTACCTGCCCCCACCGCCCGCCCGGATCCTCGACGTCGGCGGCGGGCCTGGGGCGCACGCCCGGTGGCTCATCGAGGACGGCTACACCCTGCACCTCATCGACCCGATCGCCCGTCACCTTGAGCAGGCCAAGCAGACCGGCGCCACCGTCGAACTCGGCGACGCCCGCCGGCTGACCGCCGAAGATGACTCCTACGACGTGGTGCTCCTGCTGGGCCCGCTCTATCACCTTCTCAAGCGCGCCGACCGCGATCAGGCCCTCGCCGAGGCCCGTCGTGTACTCAAGCCGGGCGGCCTCCTGGCGGCCGCGGGCATCAACCGGTACTCCAGCCTGTTCGAGCACGCCGCCTTCGCGCACCTCCACAAGGATGCGATGCGCAGGAGCATCGGCGACATCCTCGCCTCCCAGATCCACGACGGGAAGAAGGCGTTCACCGCTGCCTACTTCCACAGCGGCGAGCAGTTGCGCGACGAGGTGGCCGCGGCGGGCTTCGAGGCCGCCGAGGTGTTCGGCGTCGAGGGCCCGGCCTGGTCCCTGCTCGCCGCGGCCGAGCGAAACACCGGCAACGACTTCCGGCACTCCGCGCTCTTCGAATCGGCGCTCGCTGCGGCCCGCATGGCAGAGCCGTACCCGGAACTGCTGGCGGCAAGCTCCCACCTGCTGGCCGTCGGCCGGCGAGCAGGCACCTCCCCCGCGTGAGCCGTCCTAGCGTTTCCACGCCGCGCGACACCCTCAGCCTTCTCGACCCAGTCGAGACACCAGTCAGCGAATCCGACCTGCCCAAGGGGACTGAACCGCCCGTCCCCAGGACGCTCGTCGAGCCACACTTGCCCGCGTTGTGGGCCGGACACAACTCAGCGGCATCTTCCCCGCAGGAGAGGGCCTTCGACTACGCCGAACACGAAGGCGCGCTGATCCTGCTCACCGGCTATCAGACGCCGACGGTCATACGCCGCCGCGGCCAGAGCCGCCTCACTGCCTGGCTGGCAGGCCGCAAGGTGCGCAACCCCGACGCGGTGGCCGCTAACGCGCTGCAAGCCGCGCAAGCACAGCACGCCGAGCTGCCCGGACAGGACATAGCCGTCGGCATCGTCGCGGACACCGCCACGCAGATCCTCGCGCTGGACCAGCAGATCTGGCACACCTTCCGCGCTCACCCGCAGGCCCACATCATCGAGTCCCTACCGGGCATGGGCCCGATCCTGGGCGCCGAGTTCATCGTCTCCGCGGGAGACCTCGCCGCCTACCCCGACTCAGGGCACCTCGCCTCCGCCGCCGGCTTCGTGCCCGTTCCGCGCGACTCCGGACGCCGCACCGGCAACCTCCACCGCCCCAAGCGCTACAGCCGACGCCTGCGCCGCGTCTCCTACCTCTCCGCGCAGACCAGCATCGTCCGCGACGGCCCCAACCGCGACTACTACCTCAAGAAGCGACGCGACGGCTGCAAGCACATCCAAGCCGTCATCGCCCTCGCCCGTCGACGCGTCAATGTGCTCTGGGCCCTACTGCGCGATGGAGGGCTCTTCACCCTCCCCCCACCAACTGCGCACGCTGCTTGAACAGGCCAGCGCTCCCCACCTCCCTGGCGATAGCCTGCGAGCCACCCCAGAGAGGCGGGTCCAGTGGGCTTCGACGCAGAACGATCAGAGCGCATCGCCGCCATGCGGGAAACCGCCCGGCCCGTCTGGGAGGCAAGTGGCAATACGGACGTCCTCCAGCAGTTCCTCAAGGACAACGGGTGCCACGGAGTGGAAGCCGTGTTCGTCACCATGGGCCTCTTGGACTGCGATCTTGCCGAAGCCCAACGCGCCTTCTTCAGCGCCCCGTGCCGCGACGCCGAACGCCGGTTCCACAACGAAGCCTTGGACCTGCTTGCCAAGGACGCCGCCAACGACGCCTGACCGCAGGCGGTGCCATGACTGGGCCATTGAGACTCCACGGACCTAAGTGGCACAGCCCGCTGAATCAGTAATCAACCTCGCGATTCAAGCGCCCAAGCCGGAGTTACGGCGCCACCGAGCCTTCAATTGGAACCTGTCGTCAACATCCAACTCGCCGAGATTGTGAAGACGGTCGATCATGGACGAAATGCTGACGTGCAAGCGCATGGCCAGACTTGAGATTGTCTCAAGATCCCGAATGTCACCATTGATCTGCGCGAGATGGTCTCGCAGTAGCCAGGTAGGCATCAAGAAGGCGGCCGCGAAGGCGTTAGCGCGCTGCTCTACAAAAAGAGGAGCCCATGGGCCAGAAGCAACAGCTAGCTCACTGGCCCGATTACGATCAAGCAGCAGGTGGGCTAGTTCATGCGCCAGCGTAAAGCGCTCGACCTCGCGACTCTGCCCCCACTTTGTTTGAGTGTTACAAAACACCTTAGGGCGTTGGTTCGGCCCGAAAACAGAAACCGCACGAATTTCCCGATCGGAAAGGGTGATTTTCTCGTGCGGAATATCCAAAGCAGCAAATGCTGAATGAATGTCGACCCATGACCGATCTTGGTGCGCGTTCAGCATTTCACACGCTCGCTCACCAAGCCAGCTTCCCTGCTCTCCTGGTGTTAGCTCTCGCACCTCAACCGGATCAAAGGAGAGTGCAAGCTTGTTAAGCCAAGGTGACGCATCGCTAACGTGATTCTTAACCAGCGCTCCGGCAAGGGTGATCACGTCGTCGCGATTAATAGAAGGGCTGTACGCGCCGTACACCAACTGTGCGTAAGCACTACCTTGAACAACGAGTGCCGTGACGCGATTGGCCCCCGTGATCTCTCGCCGCACACCGTCGGAGACGCCAGCAAGCGCCTGGTCAACGGCCGAAGAGATGTCGTTGTATTTTTCAGTGTCCGTCCCAAGGCCCGCCAGCCAGGCCATACGGTTGAGGGCGTTAGAGTCACTAGAAATCGCTTCGATATTTGCGATCAGAGCGGCCACCCGACGTGAATCAGGTAGCCTTCGCCGAAGCTCCTGTGATGCAGCTTGGAGTACTGCATAAACGACTTCGGCAGCCTTTTCTAGATCAACCTCATAGCGCCTATGCGGGGCAAGGAAGGTGAATTCTTCAGGAATGCCGATGAGCCTCTCGGCTCCTGTAGACACCTCAAGCGAGGATCCATAGCGGCGCATATAGACATCCGGGAAGAGCCCACCTTCGCGGGCAGCCCTAACGCTGTGCCTATCCCACCAAGTGGTCCACTCGTCGAGCCACTCAAATTCATCCAATTCCTTGAGCGAAATCGGAGGACTCTTGGTCAGCGCCATAGCCTCAGCAGCCGAATAGCCGACATTCTTCAGAGGGAGCTGCTCTTCGTGGAAAATAGGGTCCCAGTTTTGGGTTAGCCACTCCAGGAAGGAGATCATATACCAATGGGCAGCCTCAATTACCTCACCCTGCTCAAGGTGCGCACACAGGTTCTCTCCGGCCACCCACAACGCGAAAGAACCCCAAGAGTTGGCCTCCTCAGGGGTAGCGCGATCCTGCTCCCCGTGAGGGTTACGCAAAAACGAAAGCTTGAATGCAAAATCGGCAGGGTCTCCTGCCTGCATCTCCCAATTGCTCACAGTCATTGCGGTCACCAATACTCTTTGATGCTTCGACGCGATACTCGCTGGTCAGCTAACCACTGGCGCCGAAGTCTCTCGGGCACTCTCCTCCACTCGACCGGGAAGCCATGCCAGCAGTCCGGGGCGTGTTCATGCCCACAGTAAGCCCGCTCCCCGTCCGTAGCATATCTCTTACCCGGCTGGCTAGGGTCTACAACGCTGTCTGCTAGGAGTGTAGGCCCGTCAGCTCCCGGCGGGCAGAGCGAGCCGCGCGCGCCCGGCTGCCACGGTTCCTTGTGCTTCGCGTTGGGCTCATACTTCAAGTTCCCCCCAGTTACCGTAAGTAACGCCCATGCTGCCATGCAGCACCAGTGTCCGGGACAGTGCCCCTGAGGAGCAAGGGCCTGAGTCACTCGCACAGGGGATTGCCAGACGCGCGTGCCTTCCCGACCGACGTTCGCAGCGTCGGCCTACTCAGTGACCTTCAATCGATCACTCGGGAAGGTACGCCCTTCGCGTGCTCCCAGAGGCCCGATCCACAGGTCATGAGCATTGCTCGCCAGACGCAGGCCACCGCTCAAGACGCCTATAGCATCGCGTCAGTGCCGTCGCACGACAAGCGCACGGGATGGTGCAAGGAACAAGGAGGAATCACAGGGAAGCGGCCCAGCCCGACGCGGCCACGGTCCGGTCGTTCGCCCAGGTCAACGCCCGAAACGGCCCCAATGGCCGCAGCTTCCCAAGTTGAGATCATCAACGCTTGGGACCGCTTCCTTCTTCACAGCGCGCACCAACGTGTGCTCAATGAAGATCCATCATCTTGAAGTCGCTGGTCACGGGGCTGGTGTGAGTCGTTGATCGTCTCCTCGTGCTGGCCACGGGCGCTTGTCGGCACTCAAGATCGTCTGCCGTTCCGGCGATCACTGGATCCACGGGTTCCCCGGTGTGACCGATCTGCCCTGTGTGTGAGAAGTTCCTGACACACCGAAGCGCGACCATTACGTCAGCTACTACAGCTGAGGGGTAGCCAACCGATGACAGTTGTGGGGGCAGCGGGCGTCTTCGACCCACACACAGCCACAGCGATTGCCCAGGACGGAGCACACACATGCAGGACTTGGCCCGCGGTGCCGCCTTGGCCTACGACGCTTCCGTGATCCTCCGGATCGGGAGCGCGGTTTTCGTCGTGTGTCCGGACGAGCGTCTCCAGTCCCTGTACTACCGCGTGGACGGGGGAGTCCGGTCCGTGTGGCGCTATGTGCGCGGTTCCGAGATCCACCCCAGACTCGTCCAAGAGGCTGAGGAGGCGAACCGCAAGTTGTGGGAGCAGGCTCCCGCCCTCCCTCTCCCCGAGGAGTTCCTCGCCGGTTACCGAGACCTTGCCGCTGCCACCCTCGCGCATCTGGATCGGGACGAGGCCATGTCCCGCGACGAGATCTCCGCGCGTGCCATCGAAACGGTCGGCTTCCTCGAAGCCGGGCTGGACACTGCCGCAGGCGCCGTGGTCTTCGAACGGTCGTGCCAGGCAGTCACCGAGTCACTCCTCGAGGGCTGGGCTGACGACCCACTGTCCACGATGAGACGGCTACGCCGCGAGACCGACGTGTGGGCCCTGGCATACCAGCGGTTCGTGAGGCCGGAACTGGGGCGCTATCACGGCTGACTCTCAGTCAGCTTCAATGAAGATCAGCTATCTTGAAATTGCTGGTCACGGGGCTGGTGTGAGTCGCAGACCGTGTCCTCGTGTTGGTCACGGGCGGTTGCCGGAGCGCAAGATCTGTCGCTTCGGTGATCACGGATCCTCGGTTTCCCCGGCGTGCGCGGGTGCCCGTCCGTACGATCCGGGCGGGAGGTGCGTCAGGTGGCCAGAGACGCAGGACCGGGCCTTCGTGAGATGATCACGGCCCGTAGGGCCGAGCTGAGGCGCAGGCAGAGAAGTTAAGCCAGCAGCTTGAAGAGGTGCGCGACGAGCTGGAGGAACTCGCCGTCGCCGAGCGGGTCGCGCGTCGGCTGGCCGAGCAGCTGCACGCCAAAACGGAACGGGAAGCGACGCCGACGCAGGCTGCCGGGCAGGTCGCGGGCCGTGCGGCGCTGCTGGTGCCGCAGCGCGAGCGCTGTATGGACGAGGCGGTCCTGCCCGCGGACTACCAGCAGATCATGGATGTGGTGCGGCGGGCGCAGGGGCCGGTCATCCAGTCTGCTCTGTCGGAGCCGATGGCTACAGTCCGGACATGCTGCTGCCACGTCCTGTGGAGGGGGCCGAAGGCCCATATGACGCCGAGTACCTGCCCCGGTTGGAGATGACGTTCCACGCTGTTGAAGAGCCCATCACCAAACCCGTCGCCAAGCTGGGCGGCGACCCCGTATGGCTGGATGAGCCCTGCTGGCCAGTGCACCCCGGTACCCGGGAGCCGCTGGACTTCATTGGGCAGTTCCCTGTCCCTGTGGAGGCCAGTGAGGAGCGACGCATGGCGTATCTCTTCCTGTCGTACGACGACTACGAGACCGGTGGTGTGGACCCAGAAGACGGCGAAGCCGTTCTGCTCATTCAGCCTGGTGGCCGGATACCGGAGTTTGCGGCCATTGGGCCGGCGGGGACAAAGGGGCGCTCCCTGTGGCGGTTCGGCCCCGAGGAGAAGTTGGTGCCTGTCGAGTTCCGGGTCGAACTGACGCCGGTTCCGGACGAGGTGGAGCGGAACCTGGAGCTGCATGGCGTCGTCGACGTCGACAACTACCTCGGGGGGCGACCCGCCTACCCCGACTGGGCAGGAGTCAAGGCACCGTGGCGCTTCTACTTCTGTCTGGCAGGCACCGACCTCGACGAGCAGTACTTTCTGAACTTCGCCCATGGCTACGGATACGCCTAGCTGAGCCCCGACCGTCGGGAAGGCCGCCTCAGCTGGGAAGCAGCATAGGACCGTGCCGCCGTCTCGGCTTCCGTCTCATTCAGCGCGGTTCACGGCCGTTCAGGCGAGACCGGGGCCGTCCCCACCACAGTTGGAAAGCGTGCGCGTGATGCGAGTACGTCGACGAGTCGCTCACCCAGCATGGCGTCCACGTAGTCGCACTGACGGCCAGTCACAAGCTCCGGCGTACCAGCTCACGGACTGTCGGTGCGTCTCGCCGTCAGCTATGGGTGCCCTCCCCCAGCCTGCCCCCGCCTACCCCAACCCCCGCACCCGAGCCACACCGTCGGCAAGGACGCGCCGGCAGTACGCAAGGTGACCGCCGTCGTAGCCGCGTGGCCCGCACTCCACCACCAGGATGAGGCCCAGGTACAGGTGGTACAGGGCCAGGCGGTGCTGGAAGGTGGGGCTGGTGAAGTCGAGGGTGCCGCCGGCCTCGGTGTAGCCGGTGGCCAGGTCGCTGTCGGGGCCGGTGTCGCCGCCCATGGCGAGGGAGACCAGTTCGGCGGCGGGGTCGCCCCAGAAGGCTCGTTCGTGGTCGATGAGTCCGGTGATGCGGGGTCGCCGGCGGCCGCTTGCGCAATCCGACGCCTCCGTCTCCTCGATGAAGATGTTGCCCGGCCACAGGTCGTAGTGGACCAGCCGGGGCTCGGTGACCTCGTCCAGGGCGTGTCCGCCCTCGGACACCAGGGTCCGGATGTCAGCGGGCGTCGCGCCCAGCGGTGACTGCCAGCGCGCGGCGTCGTCGAGGAGCGCGTCGACCATGGCGGTGAAGGCCGTCCTCCAGTCCGGGGCGGACAGCGCGGACTCGGCGGCCGGGTAGCCGAAACGGCCGTCCTCGGCGGTCAGGGTGTGCAGCCGGGCGACGGCGGCGCCCAGTTGGCGGCGCAGTTCCCTCGCGGTGGACGGCGGCAGGCGGTCGGCCGCCTTGTCCCACGGGGTGCCGTCCAGGACGGAGACCGCGAGGAAGTCCTCGTCGGCGTGGAGGAGTTCGGGGGTCGGGACGTCCCCGTCCGGCAGCTTCGCGATGCGGCGGTAGACCATGGCCTCGGTCGCGAGGATGCCGCGCTCGTAGCGCAGGACCGCGGCTTCGGGCGGCGGGGCGAGCTTCACTACGGCGGGGCGGCCGTCGTCGAGGAGGACGCGGTAGGCCGTGTTGAACCAGCCGTCGGTCAGCTCGGACTCCAGACGGCATCCGATGCCCGCGGAATCGCGGAGCAGGGCGTCGAGGTCCGCGGGAGACAGGTGGCGCTTGGTCCGGCTCTGCATGGGGCACGCTTTCGGGCGGCGGGGCGGCGGGGCGGCAAGGAGGTGGTGACGGACGCGATCACGGGAGCGCTCCCACAGTGGCGAGTCGCTGCCGACCCGGTCAAGGGCCCCGGCACCGGCCCTCTGAACCCCAGCCCTCCGAAGCCCTGAGCTGAACGGCACTTCACGCGCCGCTCCCGTAGTCCCAGCGGCTGATCTGCCGGCCGCTCCGTACTGCGTTCTCAGTACCGGCGAATGTCGGCAGCCGCACGACGACACGGCACCCCCGTCCCCGAGAGCCTGGGCACACGTTCGAGTCCCAGATGTGGAGACCCCCTGCCGTGGCTACTTTCCTGTATCGAGTGGGCCGTCTGGCCTTCCGGCGGCGCTGGTACGTCGCCCTGGTCTGGGCGGCCGTGCTGGCCGCCGTCGGGCTGGGTGCCCTGAAGGCCCCGGGAGCCTCCGACGAGGAGTTCTCCATGCCGGGCATCGAGTCGCAGAAGGCGTTCGACCTGATGGACGAGCGCTTCCCCGGAGTGACGGCGGACGGTGCGACCGCGCGGGTCGTCTTCGTCGCGCCGGGCGGTGAGAAGGTGACCGCCGGCGAGAACAAGAGGGCCGTCGAGGAGGCCGTGGCCGAGCTGGGCGACGGCTCGCAGGTGGCGTCCGTCGTCGATCCGTTCCGGGCCAAGGCGGTGAGCGAGGACGGTACGACGGCGTACTCGACCGTCACGTACGAGGTCGGCGCCAGCGACCTCACCGATGCCAGCAGGGCCCAGCTCGAGCGGACCATCGACGGGGCCCGGGACTCCGGGCTGGCCGTCGAGGCCGGCGGGAACGCGATGGCCGAGGACGGCGGACCGGGCGGGGCCGCCGAGGTGATCGGCGTCGCGATCGCCGCCGTCGTCCTCCTCGTCACCTTCGGCTCCCTCGCCGCCGCGGGGCTGCCGCTGCTGACCGCCGTGATCGGCGTCGGGGTCAGCATGGCCACGATCCTCGCCCTGTCCTCCGCGCTCGGGCTGTCCACCACCACCGGCACCCTCGCGATGATGCTGGGCCTGGCCGTCGGCATCGACTACGCGCTGTTCGTCGTCTCGCGCTACCGCGAGGAGCGCACCAACGGGCGTACGCCGCGGGAGGCGACCGGGATGGCGGTCGGCACGGCCGGGTCGGCGGTCGTGTTCGCCGGGCTCACCGTCGTCATCGCGCTCGCCGGGCTGTCGGTCGTCGGCATCCCGATGCTCACCAAGATGGGGCTGGCCGCCGCGGGCGCCGTCGTCGTCGCCGTGCTCGTCGCGCTCACGCTGGTTCCCGCCCTCCTCGGCTTCTGGCCCAACGCCGTCCTCGCCCGCCGGGCCCGCAGGAGCGGCCGTATGGAGAAGAGCGGTGGCGACAACGGGGGCACCCGGTGGGCGCGGTTCGTGCTGCGGCGGCCCCTGCCCGTGCTGCTCCTCGGCGTCCTGGGGCTCGGGGCGCTCGCCGTGCCGATGACGGGGCTGCAGCTCGGCATGCCCGGTGACGAGGCGAAGTCGACGTCCACCACCGAGCGGCGGGCCTACGACGCGCTCGCCGACGCCTTCGGGCCGGGCTTCAACGGGCCGCTGACCGTCGTCGTGGACGCCAAGGGCGACGCCGATCCGAAGGGGGCCGTCACCACGATCACCGAGGGGATCGGCAACACCGAGGGAGTCGTGTCCGTCTCTCCGGCCCGCTTCAACGAGGCCGGTGACACCGCCGTCTTCTCCGTCGTGCCGTCCACCGCGCCGACCGACGAGAAGACCAAGGACCTGGTGAGCGTCATCCGCGGCGAGCGGAACGGGGTCGAGGCCGAGACCGGGGCCACGTACGAGGTCACCGGCACCACGGCCCTGAACATCGACATCTCCGACAAGGTGCAGGCCGCGCTGGTGCCGTATCTGATCGTCGTGGTGGGCCTCGCGGTCGTGCTGCTGCTGGTGGTCTTCCGGTCCGTGCTCGTCCCGCTCAAGGCGGCCCTCGGCTTCCTGCTGTCGGTGCTGGCCTCCCTCGGCGCGGTCGTCGTGGTCTTCCAGCAGGGGCACGGCGCCGAACTGCTGGGCGTGGAGCAGACCGGGCCGATCATGAGCCTGATGCCGATCTTCCTGGTGGGCATCGTCTTCGGGCTCGCCATGGACTACGAGGTCTTCCTCGTCTCGCGGATGCGGGAGGCGTACGTCCATGGGGAGCGGTCCGCGCAGGCGGTGGTCTCGGGGTTCCGGCACAGCGCCCGCGTGGTCGTGGCCGCCGCGCTGATCATGATCGCGGTGTTCGCCGGGTTCATCGGGGAGAGCGACTCCATGATCAAGATGATCGGGTTCGGGCTCGCCTCCGCCGTGCTGCTCGACGCCTTCGTCGTACGGATGGCGATCGTGCCGGCCGTGCTGGCGCTGCTCGGCGACCGGGCCTGGTGGCTGCCGAAGTGGCTGGACCGGATCCTGCCGCGCGTCGACGTGGAGGGCGAGGCGCTCAGCCGGCGGACGGAGGCGGATCCGGCCCCCGCCGAGGCGGCCGACCTGGAAGTGGCGCGCACCTGATCCTCCCGCCCCGCCCCCACCGGGACCGCCCGTGACGAAGGACACGGGCGGTCCCGTCGGCCGTTCGCACCCGTAGGCGTCCACCATGGACCCAGCCCACCGACCGGAGAGCACGATGAGCACCAGCCCGGAGCGGCGCTACGCGGACCGACTCGACGAGTTCGCGGGCCGCCACCCCTTCCTCGTCGATTTGGCGCTCGTCATACCGCTGATGGGCTGCGCGACCCTCGGCAGCATGCTCACCCTGCCCGGCGCCGAACCGCCGGACCAGGACCGGACCGCCACCGCGCTGATGGGCGTGGCCTGTCTCGCGCTGCTGAAGCACCGCAGCCACCCGCGCCTCGCCGTGATCGTGAACGCGGTGTGCACCGTGGTCGTGATCGGGCTGGGATATCTGCTCACCCCGCTGCTGCTGGCACCCGTCATGGCGGCGCTGTACTGGCTGGCCGTGGTCACCGACCGCAGGGGCACCCGCGTCTACGGCCTCGCCACCATGGTGGCGGTGATCATCGCGGCGGCGATCTCCGACTCCATGGACCATGTGTCGCTGCTGCTCAGGACGATCGGCCCGTTCTTCTGGCTGCTGCTGCCGCTGGCCGCCGGCAACATGACCCGGCTGCGCCGCGCGTACCTGACGGCGGTGCAGGCCCGCGCCGAGCACGCCGAGCGCACCCGGGAGGAGGAGGCGCGGCTCCGGGTCACCGAGGAGCGCATGCGCATCGCCCGTGAGCTGCACGACGTCGTCGCCCATCACCTGGCCCTGGCCAACGCCCAGGCCGGTACGGCCGCCCACCTGGCGCTCAGCAACCCGGAGCAGACGCAGCGGATCCTCACCGACCTGAACGGCACGACGTCCGCCGCGCTGCGCGAGCTGAAGGCCACGCTGGGGCTGCTGCGGCGCAGCGGCGACGCGGACTCCGCCCCGCTGGAGCCCTCGCCCGGCCTCGCCCGGCTGCCCGAGCTGGTCTCGTCGTGCGCGTCCGCGGGGGTCACCGTCAAGGTCACCACGGAGGGGGAGCCACAGCCGCTGTCCCCGGGCGTGGACCTGACCGCGTTCCGCATCGTGCAGGAGGCGCTCACCAACGTCACCAAGCACGCCACCGCGGAATCCGCGTGCGTACGGCTCGCCTTCTCGGGCTCCCGGCTGCTGATCACGGTCACCAACGACGGTCCCGCCGCCACCCGCGCCGCCGCTCCCGGGACGGTGGAGTGCCGTGGCTACGGCGTCATGGGCATGCGCGAACGCGCCCAGTCGGTCGGCGGTGAACTGAGCGCGGGCCCCCGCCCCGAGGGAGGCTTCGAGGTCACGACCGCGCTGCCGCTGCAGCCGTACGGCGCGGCGGAGGACGCGGCGCTCTGAGGCGGCGCTCTGAGGCGGGCGGAGAAGGCGGCGCGTGCGCCGATCACGACGGACCCTCGACGATCGGGAAGCCCCGTCACGTGTCTGTCTGCCCGGCCTTCCGAGACGTATCTTGGGGGAGAAGGCCCCTGAGGGAGGGCGATTCGATGGCGTGGTTCGTATGGCTGCTCATCGCCGGGGCGCTGGGTGCCGCGGAGTTCTTCACACTGACACTGGTCTTCGGGTTGCTGGCGGGCGCCGCGGTGGTGGCCGCCGTGGTGGCCGGGGTGGGCGTCGGCGTTCTCGGCCAGCTCGTGGCCCTCGGAGTGGCGGCGGCGGCCGGTCTTCTCGTGGTCCGTCCCATCGCGATGCGGCACATGGAACAGCAGCCGATCACGCGCGAGGGCAGTGATGCGCTGATCGGCAAGCGGGCGGAGGTCATGCAGGAGGTCACCGCGAGCCACGGCCTGATCAAGCTCTCCGGCGAGGAGTGGTCCGCCCGCGCCTTCGACGAGACCCTGGTGATACCGGTGGGGGCGCTGGTGGACGTGATGGAGATCGAGGGCGCCACGGCCATCGTCTACCCCCGCGAGCTTCTGCCATGAACGGCTGAACACATAGCGCCGAACACATAGCGCCGAACGCATAGCTCTGAACACACAGCAACGGAGGCACTGTGGATCCAGTTGGCATCCTCGCCCTTGTGGCGGCCCTTGTGGTCATCTTCCTCGTGGCCTCCACGGTGCGGATCGTCCCGCAGGCGCGCCGCTACAACATCGAGCGGTTCGGCCGGTACCGCCGCACGCTGCAGCCCGGCCTGAACCTGGTCCTGCCGGTGGCGGACCGCATCAACACCAAACTCGACGTGCGCGAGCAGGTCTATTCCTCCGACCCCAGGCCGGTGATCACCGAGGACAACCTCGTGGTGAACATCGACACCGTGCTCTACTACCAGATCACCGACCCACGGGCGGCGGCGTACGAGGTCGCCGACTACCTCCAGGCGATCGACCAGCTCACGGTGACCACGCTGCGCAACGTCATCGGCTCCATGGACCTGGAGGAGACGCTCACCTCGCGTGAGGAGATCAACTCCCGGCTGCGTGCCGTGCTCGACGACGCCACCGGCAAGTGGGGCATCCGGGTCAACCGCGTCGAGATCAAGGCCATCGACCCACCGCACACCATCAAGGAGGCGATGGAGAAGCAGATGCGGGCCGAGCGGGACAAGCGCGCGGCCATCCTCCACGCCGAAGGTGAGCGGCAGGCCAAGATCCTCACCGCGGAGGGCACGAAGCAGAAGGACATCCTGGAGGCACAGGGCACCCAGCAGGCCATGATCCTGCGGGCGGACGGCGAGGCGAAGGCGGTGGAACTGGTCTTCCAGGCCGTCCATCGCAACAACGCCGACCCGAAGGTCCTGGCCTACAAGTACCTCGAGACCCTCCCGCACCTGGCGAGCAGCGACAACAACACGTTCTGGGTGATCCCGGGTGAGCTGACCGAGGCGGTCCGGACGGTCACCAGCGCGTTCGGTGACCAGTCGACCGCGGGTGCTCCCACGCCCGCGCAGCCCGCGGAGGCGGCCACCGCCGACGAGACGGCGCCCGAGAGCCGGGTTCCGGAGCTGGGTGCGGGCTCGGCAGGTTCGCTCGACGCCGCGCAGGCCGCCGCCGACGAGGCCGAGAAGCAGGCCGCCGCCGCGGTGAGCGACGCCAAGGCCGAGGCCCAGGCGGCGATGTCCTCCCAGGTGCCACGCCGGGAGCAGCCGTCCACCGACTGAGCCCGCCCCCGGGGGCCCCGGCCGTCAGGTCCGGCCCCCGGCCGTCCCCGCCCCGAGCTCCACCACCCGTGCCCAGGCCGGCGGCGTGTCCGGCACGTACTCGGCGCCGTCCTCGTCCCGCGAGCCACCGGCCGCCCGCCGGGACGAGCGCGGAAACCGGGGGAACAGCCCCACCACCGTCCGGCACGGCGGCCGGGAGCCCGGCCACGGTGTCTGCCCGTCCGTCAGGGCGACCACGACGTCGGGCCGTGGCCGCATCCGCAGCGCCCGGTCGAAGCCCGCCCGCAGATCCGTACCGCCGCCCCCGACCAGCGCGATCCCCTCGGCACCGCACACCCGGTGCACACCCCCGGCCGCCGCGTCGCACGGCACCACGCTCACCAGGTCACGGCGCCCGCCCACGGCACGGGAGATCGCGGCGACCTCCAGCAGCGCGCTGCCCAGCTCGGCGTCGCTCACCGAGCCGGAGGTGTCGATCACCACGCAGACGTGCGGCGGCCGGCGCCGCAGGCTCGGCAGGACGGCGCCGGGCACGGAGGCCGAACGGCGGGAGAGACGGCCGTACGTATAGTCCTCGCCCACCCCCGGACCGGACACGGCCGAGCGCACCGCCGCCCCCAGCAACTCCCGCCAGGGCTGCGGCGGATGGAACACCTCCTCCGCCCACCGCCGCCACCCGTCGGGGGCGTCCCCCGGGCGCCCGGTGATGCCCTGCGCGACCCGGAACCGTACGGCGTCCCGTTCCCGCGCGCTCAGCCCGTGCGCACCGTCCGGCCCGAGATCCCACTCGCGCTCCAGCCCGTCGGCCCCGCTTCCGCAGTCCAGCCAGGCCAGCTCCTGTATCCGTGGCCCCAGCCGGAACTGCCGCAGATAGTCCTCCATCAGCTCGCCGTCGTTCAGCAGCAGGGTCTCCGGTACGACGGCCCCCGCGGGCCGCACCAGCCCGTCCCCGTACACGTCGTCGTTGATCTCGCAGTCCGCGGCGATGTTCATCCGCAGCCGCTCCCCCGGCCCGGTCAGGCCACGCTCGCGCGCCACCCGGTCGCTGCGCCCGTGATGATCGCGCAGCAGGTGCGACACCTCGTGCACCCACACCCCGGCCAGCTCCGCCACCGGCGTCCGCGCCACGAACACCGGCGACACATAGCACCGCCAGTGCCGGTCGACGGCCATCGTCGGCACCCGCCGCGACTCCACGACGTGCAGGGCGAACAGGGCGGTCGCCAGGTAGGGACGGCAGCGGGCGGCGTGCAGACGGGCGGAGAACAGCTTGTCGCGGTCGAGGGCGATCTCGTCACGCCCGTGGATCACCGGCCGCCCACCCCCGCCTTCACGGTGGCCGCCGCCCGGTCCGCCCGCCGCGACAGCGACACGACCCCGGCGAGCCGCTCGATCGACGCCGGAACGTCCCAGTCCGCCGCCCGCAGCGAGGCGAGCGTGCTCGCCGGTACGACGACGAGATCGGGCGCGCCGGTCTCCAGGGCCCGTACCAGCAAGGCCCAGGCCGCGTCCCAACGCTCCTTGTCCGGACGCGCCCGCACCGCCTCCACGACCCCGTCCAGCGCGGCCTGCCGCAGATCGCCCCGCTCGGGCAGCTCGGCCCCGGCCGGGTCGGCGAGCAGCACCTCGGGATCCGGCAGCTCCATCCGGTCCACGCAGGCCAGCAGCTCCAGCCCCGGACCGTCCCCGACCGTCCCCCTGACCAGCAGCGACAGCACGTCCCGCGAGGCCCCCGCCGCTGTGGCGAAGGCGACCAGGCACTGCGTCATCTCCCAGCTCCGCGGCGACGGCCAGGGCCCGCCCCGCCGCGCCTCCCCGCTCGGCAGCCGGTGCACAAGCCCCGGCCGCCCCGAGAGCAGTCCGCCGACCGCACGCCGCGCGAACTCCACGGCCTGCGGCAGCTGTTCCGGATCGAGCCGCGGCAGGGTCGCCCGGGGCCAGGTCCCGGCGAGTCCGCGGACGACGACCTCGTGGTCGTGGGCCCATTGCAGATGCACGAACCGGTTGGCCAGCGGCGCGCTCAGCTCCCAGCCGTCGGCCGCCGAGGACCGCGGATTGGCGGCGGCCACGATCCGCACCCCCGCCGGCAGCCGCAGTGCCCCGATCCGCCGCTCCAGCACCACCCGCAACAACGCGGCCTGCACGGCAGGCGGCGCGGTCGACAACTCGTCCAGGAACAGCAGCCCCCGCCCGGCCTTCACCAGCCGCACGGCCCAGTCGGGCGGAGCCATCGGCACCCCCTGTTCGGCGGGGTCGTCCCCCACGACCGGTAGCCCCGAGAAGTCGGACGGTTCATGAACGCTGGCGATCACGGTGGTCAGGGGAAGGTCCAGCGCGGCGGCGAGCTGCGTGAGCGAGGCGGTCTTGCCGATCCCGGGCTCCCCCCAGAGCAGGACGGGCAGATCGGCGGCGACGGCGAGGGTGAGGGCTTCCAGTTGGGGATCGGGTCGGGGTTCGGTGGTGGTGTCGCGGAGGAGGGCCAACAGGTCGGCGGCCACGTCGAGTTGGGTGGCGGGGAGGGCGTGTGTGGGCATGTGTGATCACCTTGGGTTGTGTGAGGGTGGGGTGGGGGAGGGGGAGCGGAAGAAGACCGCTGGGCGCGGGGCGGGAAGTGGATCAGAAGAAGGTCGCGTGCCGCGGGCGCGCGGGGTTGTCGGAGGTACGGCGACCGCGACTACCACGACCACCACGGGACGGCCGACCGCGATCGCCACGCCCGTCGTACCGGACGCTCCCCGGCCCGGGCCCGATCAGCCCGGCCCGGAAGAGCCCGTAGGTGATACGCCGCCGCGCGACCGTCTCCAGCTCCTCCCGCAACGCCCCGTCACGCAGCACCGCGTCCGGCCCGAGCAGCCCCTCGACGACGGCCAGCGCACCGGCGAAGTCACCGTGCGAGAGCCGTTCACGTACGTCGGGCAGGCATTGGGGATGCCGGTGGGCGTCGTCGATGGCCTGGAGGCAGGGCAGCGGGGTGCCGGTCAGGGCGGCGAGGAGTTCCTCGCGCCGGATCTCCTCGGGTTCGTGGTCGAGCGGCGCCAGTACGCCGCCGACCAGCCCGATCCGATGCCGGGCGCCCCGGCATTCGACGACCCGAGGCGCCCCGGCCGAGTCCGCGGGCGGGTGCCGCGTCGGCGCGGAGCGCTCCGGTACGAGCGCGGAGGCGACCAGCGGATGCAGCCGGCCGACGTCGACCGCCCCGGCCCGCAGCAACTCCAGATCGGGCGGCACCCAGGTGGCGGCGTCGGGAAGCAAGGGCAGAGCGGAGGCGGCCGTCCGGTCGACGCACTCCACGATCCGCACGCCCTCCCCGCCCACGTCCAGCAGAATCCGCCGCCGTCCCTCCAGCCGTACGACGACGCCCCCGGAGGAACGCCCTTCGGCACGAAGCAGCAGCCGCGCCTCCTCGCCCCACCGGCCGACGGCACAGCGAGGTCCGTACGGCGAGGTCAGACCGGGCAGGCCGTCGGCGGAGAACCCGCATCCGACCCGTACGCGCAGCTCACCGGCCCTCTCCGCATCCCACAGATGCCGGTGCAGATCGAGCCGGAACCGCCGGCTGGGCCGCGGATGGGGATGCCCACGAGGCGCAGGGGCGCCGGCAGTCACCGGCCGCCCGCCACCCCACACCGCAAGGCTGATCCGCTGCCCGGCGTCCGCCCAGGCGGGCGGGGTCCGCACCACGAGATACAGCGGCTGTCCACGCCCGTGCCCGGCACCGCCGTACCGGGCGAGGGCGAGGGTCAGGCCAGGACGCAGCAGCCCGTCGGGCGCGATCCGAGGCATGTGCCAGCGCAGCAGATCGGGAGCGAGACACCGAAGATCGTCGCGCACCCGGCCGGCGACTTCCCGCCCGTGATCCCGCGCCAGCGACCGCAGATTCAGATCGACATCGACACCGGCGGCGGCACACGCCCCCGCCCAGTCCCCCGCGACCCGACGAGCGGTCGCGGTCTCGATCATGGAGGCCGGCACGGCGAACTCGCGCACGCGCGGCCAGAAGGAGAGCTCGGAGAGCCGGGAATCCCCGTTCGCGAACCGAGTGCCCATCAGCACTCACCTTGCGCGGACGGGACCCCCAATCTGTCAGCAGAGTGAGTCGTCATCGCGCACGAGCGTAACGCCGCGCGCGCAGCCCCGCGAGGCATTTTCTCCCGGCAACCTTTCGGCTCGCGGCGACCACTGACACATGGCCAGCTCTCACCGAACCGCGTAAGGACTCCCCGTGCCATCCCGCCCGCACCACCACCACCGGTCCCCCCGGAAGCGCCGCACGTACCTCGTCCCCGCCGCGATAGTGGCGACGGTGGCGGTGGCCGTATCCCTGCTCATAGCGTTCCGCCCCGAGCCCGAGCCCAAGGCAACCGAGACCACGACCGGGCCGGTGACCAACGCCCGGTCGACCCCGGCGAGCACAAGCCCCACCCCCAAACCAACGCCGACCCCAACACAGAAGCCGAAACCCAAGCCAAAACCGAAGCCCTCCAGCCCATCACCCACGACGGCCACTCCGACCGCCGCACCACCCCCACAACGGGCATCGGCTTCGGCCCCACTGGCAGGGAGAATCCGCCCCGGGACAACGTACGAAGGAATAGCCACCTTCTACGACGCCGCGGACGGCAACGGAGCCTGCCTCTACGGCCCGACCACCGACGTCATGACGGCGGCCATGAACCACACGGACTACGAGACCTCGAAGGCCTGCGGCGCCTACGTCCAGGTCCGAGCGCGGAACGGCGCCTCGGTGACGGTCCGCATCACCAACGAATGCCCCCTCCCCTGCGCCCCCGGCCAACTCGACCTGAGCGCCCAGGCCTTCGCGAAACTCGCCGCCCCTTCGGCGGGCCGCATCCCCATCACCTGGACCCTGCTGAGCCCGGCGATCCCGGACAAGATCTCGGTCCGCTACAAGACGGGCTCCAGCCCGCACTGGTGCGGCATCCAGGCGGTGGACCACAGAAACCCCTTGGCCCGCCTGGAGTTGAGGACGAGCAACGGCTGGCGACAGCTCCCTCGCACCGAGTACAACTACTTCCTCTCCGAGCAGGGCGAAGGCTGCGGCGCCGCGATCAGGCTCACGGACATTTACGGAGAGACCCTGACGATCGAGGGGCTCGCGATACGACCGGACGCCCTGCAGCCGACCCGGTTCCAGTTCGCAGCACGCTGACGGCGTGGCTTCGTCACGGTCCTTCGCTCGGACTCGGCGACGGTGCCACCCCCGATGTCTCCGTCGCCGACGCCGACGGTTCATTCGTGGGGACCGCTGCCGTGGGGTTCCTCGTGGGCACCGGTGCCGTCGTGCCGGGTGGGGTCGTCGGTGTCGGCGACGATGTCTGGGGCGGGAGGGCCGAAGGAGTGGGGGTGGGGCTCGAAGGCCGGGTCGGGGGCGGGGGCGTGCGGTCGCTCGTCGGGGGCGGTGCCAGCGGGGGTGTCGGGGTCTTCGACTGGTCCGTCGTGAAGGGGAGGGCGATCAGGAGGGCCGTCGCGCAGGTCGCGGCCAGTCCCGTCGCCGTACGCACCAGTCGTCGGCGGGACGCCTTGCGGCGGAGTGTCTCGTAGTGGCCGGGGGGTGGGGCGAGGTGCTCCGCGGGTGGGCGGAGGATGACCGCCAGGGGGTCGTCGGGGGCGAACTCCGGGCCGTTGAGGTCGCCTTCGTCAAAGCGTGTGGTCAAGGCTTCTCCTCAGGTGGACGCGCAGCAGTTCGCGGGCCGCGTGGAGGTCGGCCTTGACGGTCCCTTCCTTGCGTCCGGTCAGCACGGACACCTCCCGGATCGGCATGTCAGCGTAGTAGTGGAGGAGGATCGGGACGCGCAGGCGTTCGGGGAGGGACTGGACCAGGAGGCGGACCGACGGGTCCGACTGTTCCGTGTGGGCGTTCATCGCGGCCTCCGTCGTGGCCCGGCGCATCGCCTTGCGTTCGCGCTCCAGCTTGCGCCAGTGGTCGCGCACGAGGTTCGCCGCCGTGACGTAGAGAAAGCCGCGCGGTTCCTCGACCCGGCTCCAGCGGGCCCACAGCCTGGTGAAGGCCTCCGACGCGATCTCGTGCGCCGTCTCGTCGTCGTCGACGAGACGGCGGCACCAGCCGGCCAGGCGTGGGTACAGGGCGGCGAACAGTTCGGACGCTGCCGTGTCGCGGGACCGTTTCAACGCTCTCCATGGTCGTGAGGGTCGTGCGGGTGGTGATGGTCGGGAGGGGGCCTGTGCGGTACTTGTGGGTCAGCAGTTAAGACGTCAGTGTCGCGAACACGATCACGTTGTCCCGGTACTCGTCTCCCGTGCGCGGACCCCCGCACGTGATCAGGCGCAGCTCCGGGCGGTCCACGTCCCCGTAGACCTCCTCCGCCGGGAAGTCCGCCTTCGCCACCGTCCGTACGGCGCTCACCGCGAACTCCGCCGACGTGCCGTCCTCCCTGCGGGCCACGATCCGGTCACCGCGCCGCAGCTCCGGCAGGCGGCGGAAGACACCGTCCCCGAACGCGCCCACCGTGACATGGCCGAGGATCACCGACGGGCCCACCTGGCCCGGCGTCGGTGAGTGCCGGTACCAGCCCGCACGGTCGTCGGCCGTGATGGGCGGCACCTGGACCGTGCCGTCCGCCGCCAGGCCGAGGCGGATGACCGGGGTGTCGACGTCGATCGCCGGGATCCGGAGGCGGACGGGGGTCGAACGGCCCAGTGCTCGCGCCGAGTTCGCGGACGAGGACGAGGAGCCGTCGCCCGCCCTCCCTCTCGGGCGGCGGGAGTCCACGCCCGCGGCCGGCGTCTTCCCCTCGCCCTGGCCGCCGCATCCCACCAGCAGCGACGCCATCGCCCCTGCGGCGAACGCGCGCCTGGTGAGCGCCGTCATGCCCTGTTCGCCCGGCGCCGTCGTACGACGAACGTCGCCGCGCCGCCCGCGACCAGCAGCGCGGCCGCGCCCCCGCCGATCAGGGCGCCCGGCTGGGTCCCGGAGTCCGAGGCGGTCACGCCGGTGTCGGGTGCGCCGGACGGTACGACGGAGACCTGGCCGCCGTCGGGTACCTGCGTCGGCACGGGCGACGGAGCCGTGGAGGCGGAGGAGGGGGCCTCGGTCGGTTCGGCGGACGGGGTCGGGGCGGCCGAGGCCGAGGGGACGCTCGTCGGGCTGGGGACCGGGGTCGGGGCGGTGGAGTCGGCGAGGGCGGGGGCGGCGCCTGCCAGGAGGGCGGTGCAGGTCAGGGCCAGGGCGCTGAGGATGGTTCGGCGCATGGGCTCGCTCTCTTTCGTCGCGCCGCCGGTACGGCCGTATCCGTACGCGGCGGGCTGGTGTGACGGGTCGAGCGGAGAGACGAGCCGGGGGCGGGGCCGGTTGCAAAGAGATGGCAAAGGCACGTCGCCTGAGTCGGTTCGGCCCCGGGTACGTACGATGAGGGCGTGACAGCCCGTGCACAGCACCACCGTGCGCCGCAGCTCCCCGTTCCGGGGCCGTGGCGCACGTTTCTGCTGCTCGGGCTGCTCGCGGGGCTGTTCGGGATGCACGCGCTCGGGTCCGTGAACGCGGTCGCCGGTGCCCCGCACCACTCCCCGCACTCCCATGCGCGGGCCATGAGCGCCCATACGCCGGTCATGAGCGCCGAATCCGTCTGCGACGGCGGCAGCACGGACGGCGGGCACGTCCAGCACGCCGATCCGACCTGTGCGTCCGGTGCCGTCGGCGCGGGGCCCGTACTGCCGGCCCTGGCGCTCGATCCCGTCGGAGGTGCCGTCTCGGGCGGCCTCGACCGCCCCGACCCGGCCCTCGCTCCCGAGGGCGGGCGCGCGCCTCCCTCACTCGCCGAACTCCAGATCCTGCGGACGTAGGACAAGGCCGAGCCGTCCCCCCTCACCACCGGGGCGTACGGCACCCAGCCATGTCCGTGCCACGCCCCGCCGAGGGCGCGGCAGCCCACGTACACCGCAGGAGTTCTCAGCATGAGCAGTACCCGTACCCTCGTCCGTCGCGCCGCCCTGGCCACGACGGCCACCGCCGCCGCCCTCGTCCTCGCCGCGTGCGGCGGCGACAGCGGCAGCGCCAGCGGCGAGGACACCGCCTCCGGCGCGTCCGCCTCGTCCTCCGCGAGCGCCGACGCCGCAGGCGCGCACAACGACCAGGACGTCACCTTCACGCAGGGCATGATCCCGCACCACCAGCAGGCCCTTCAGATGGCGAAGATGGCCGCGACTCAGGCTTCCTCGGCCGAGGTCAAGGACCTGGCCTCCCGTATCGAGAAGGCCCAGGACCCGGAGATCCAGACCATGTCCGGCTGGCTGAAGGCGTGGGGTGAGGACGTGCCCTCGTCCATGCCCGGCATGGACCACGGCGGCGGTCACTCCGGCGACGACATGCCCGGAATGATGGACACCAAGGACATGGACGAGCTGATGAAGGCGTCCGGCAAGGGCTTCGACACCATGTTCCTGACCATGATGGTCGAGCACCACGAAGGCGCCGTGGAGATGGCCACCACCGAGAAGGAGAAGGGTGAGTACGGCCCGGCGACCCAGCTCGCCGACGCCGTCATCACCGCCCAGACCGCCGAGATCAAGGAGATGAACAAGCTCCTCGGCAAGGGCTGACGCTCCGGGGCGGCGGTGGGGCACGACCCACCGCCGTTCACCGGTGCGCCGCCACCCCGGTCTGGGACAGCCGGCGGTAGTGCTCGCTGCTCGCCAGCAGTTCGTCGTGGGTGCCGGTGGCGGTGATCCGGCCGGCGTCCAGGACCACGACGGCGTCGGCGGCACGGATCGTGGAGTGCCGGTGGGCGATGACCAGCAGGGCGCACTCCTCGGTGATCCGGCGGATCGAGCGGCGCAGCGCCGCCTCGTTGGCCGCGTCCAGATGGGCCGTCGGCTCGTCGAGGAGCAGCAGCGCGGGGTGGGTGAGCAGGGCGCGGGCCAGGGCGATGCGCTGGCGTTCGCCGCCGGAGAGGGACATGCCCCGTTCGCCCGCCTCCGTGTCCAGTCCGTGCGGTGAGCGGGCGACGATCTCGGTGAGCTGCGCCAGCTCGATCGCCCGGTCCAGGTCGGCCGGGTCCGCGTCGGGCGCGGCGTACAGGAGGTTCTCGCGCAGGGTGCCGTACAGCACCGGCGCGTGCTGCTCCACCAGGCCGATCCGGGCGCGGTGTGCGGCCCGGTCCAGGGTGCGCACGTCCCGGCCCTCGAACAGGACGCGGCCGGCGTCGGGGTCGTAGAAGCGCTCGGCCAGCGCGAAGATCGTGGACTTTCCGGCGCCTGAGCTGCCGATCAGGGCGATGTGGGCGTGCCGGGGGACGGTGAAGGAGACGTCGTTCAGGACCGGGCGGGCCGGGTCGTAGCCGAAGCGGACGTCGCGGAATTCCAGTACGGGGGTGGCGGCGGCCGGTGTGCAGGGCGTCGGGAGCGGTTCCGGTCCGGGTTCGGGCGGGAGGTCCAGGACCTCGGTGATGCGCCGCAGCGCGCCCAGGCCCTGGCGCATGGTGCTCAGTGCCTGGAAGACGGCCGCGACGGGGGCCATCAGATACAGCATGTAGAGGAGGAACGCGGCGAGTTCGGCGACCGAGGCCGCCGAGCCGTCCCGGCCGGCCGCCCGCGCGCCGCCGACCAGCAGTACGAGCAGGAACGAGCCGTTGATGGTGAGCATGACCGCCGGGGCCACCACCGCGTCCAGGGCCCCGACCCGCACGCTCTGGGTGTACGCCGACCGCGCCTCGGCCCCGATGCGCAGCGTCTCGCGCTCCTCGGCGCGGCTGGCGCGCACGGTGCGGATGGCGCCCAGGGCCCGCTCCAGCTCGGCCGTCATCGCGCCGGTGGCCCGCTGGGCGTGCAGCGAGGCCCGTTCGATGCCGCGCAGCACCGACGCCACCGCCACCGAGCCGACCGCGATCACGGCCAGCACCAGCAGGAACAGCACCCAGTCCAGCCACACCATCAGCGCGACGACCCCGACCAGGCCGATGGTGCCGGTGACCGCGTCCGTGAAGCCCTCGGAGACCAGCAGCCGCAGGGCGGTGCTGTCGGCGCTGGTCCTGGCGATCAGGTCGCCGGTGCGGCGCCGGTCGTACGTCCGCATGGGCAGCCGCAGGAGATGGGCGATCAGGTCGAGGCGCAGGCCCAGGACGACGCCCTCCCCGGTCCGGGCCAGCGCGTAGCGGGCCACGCCCTGCACGGCGGCCTGGGCGAGGAAGAGGGCGATCAGCAGCCCGATGGGCCCGCCGGTCGGCGCGCCCTCGCCGGCCGCCTCGATGACCCGTTTGACCACCAGCGGCTGGGCGAGGGCGAGCGCGGAGCCGGTCAAGGCCAGCGAGGCGGCCACCGTGACGCGGCGGCCGTGGCCGTGCAGCAGCCGGCGGATCTCCTGCGGGCCGCTGCGGGGCCGTATGTCGGTCATCCGGCGCTCCGCACATGCTCGGAACCGAACCGCTGCAGCACCGTGAACCCGGTGCGCACCCCCGGGATGTCCGCGAGGACCTCCCCGTGCAGCTCCGCCCAGGCGTGGCACGCGAAGCGCCCGCCGATCGACGAGCGCTGCCGCGCGACGACGACCTCGACCGGCAGGCCGAGCGTGGTGAGGTGCACGGCGAGGGCGTAGGAGCGGGCCAGGCACAGCGCCTCGGGGTCGGCCAGCCGCAGGGCGGTCAGGCAGGCCGGCGCCTCGCGGCGGGCGAGGCCGATCGCCTCCGCCGGTTCGGTCCGCCGGCGCACGGTGGGCCGCAGGGTGCGCAGATAGCGCTGGGCCTCGGGCCAGCCGCGGCGCCTGAGCAGCCGGGCGGCCCGGACGGTGCGGGCGGCGGCGAGCAGTCGTGCCCGCCGGGGCGGGCGGTGCGCCGCCGGGCCGGGGTCCCAGAGCAGGGACTCCCAGTCGGCGGTGGGGCTGGGGCTCCTCATGGCGAGGGCGCCGGTTCGGCGAGGTGGGACTCGGTGAGCGTGCCGGTCAGGCTGCTCAGGCCCTCCCGCAGCACCGTGTCGGTGGCGTCGATGCGCTCGCCGAGGTGGCGTACGGCCTCGTCGGTGGTGTCGTACTCGAGGGCGGCCTGGAGCATGAGCGTGGCCACGGGGTTCAGCTCGTAGTACGTGCCTTCCGCGCCGTCCAGCAGCAGTCCGCTGCCGTCGGCGGGGTCGAAGACGGTCTGGTCGGTGAGGCGGAGCAGCGGCATGACGGTCACCTCCGGTCGTCGGCCGTACCGTTCGGCCGAAGTCGTGCTTCGGGTTTGCTTTCGAGGTTGCTTTCCAGGTCGCGCAGGAAGAGCTCGACCATGGCGGAGCAGATCAGGTTCTCGGCGTTGCGGCGCAGCGCCCGCGGGTCGGCGAGCACCTCGGCGAGCCGCCGCGGGTCGACGACGCCCAGGGCGGTCAGCCTGGCGTCGGGGGCGGCGAGGACGCGGGCGAGCGCGTCGGGGTGGCGCAGGCACCAGGTCTCGTCGGGGGCGCCCAGCCAGGTCCGCCCGTAGTGCCGCCGGACGTCCGGCGGCAGCCGGTGCGCGGCGGCCAGCCGCAGCACCGGTTTGTCGATGGTGCGCCCGGCGTGCGGGATGAGGCGATAGGCGTCGGGCAGCCGGGCGGCGAGGCGGCGCAGCGGCCGGGCGCCGAGCGGTTTGGCGAGGTGGATGCCGCGTGGCCGCCACAGGGCCAGGTTGAGGGTGTGCTCCTGGGGCGCGAAGTCCAGGTCGTACGACTCGGGGGCGGCGTCCGGGTGCGGGACGAGGAAGTCGCTGCCGAGTTCCGTCTCGGCGATCGCCTCGGGGTCCGCGTACAGGGAGTACGACGGCCGGGCGCTGCGCAGCAGCCGGCTCAGCTCCCAGCGGGTGCCGAGCAGCCCGCGCAGCATCCACGCCTTCTCGTGCGCCGGCACGTCCGCGGCGAGGATGTCGTGCAGCCCGTAGCGCAGCGGCCCGAAGAGCATGTCCCCCTCCAGGCCGGACACCACCACCCGCACCCCGTCGGCCGCGATGCGGTCGGCGAGGCGCTCCAGGGTGCGCAGCCAGACGTGGTTGAAGGGGTGGGGCAGATCGCGGGCCGTCGCGAAGTAGTCCTCGTCGTCCGTGACGCGCGCGACGGTGACCAGGGGCACGTCGAGGTGCCGGCACACCTGGCGGGCGTACCCGGACTCGTCGGCCGCGGGGTCGTCGGTGCCCATGTGGTACGCCGTGACGTCCGCGCCGTGCTCGGTGAGCGCCGCGAGGACGGTGGCCGAGTCGACGCCGCCGGACAGGAGGATGCCGACGCGGCCGGCGTCGGCCCAGCGGCGGGTCTCCTCGCGCAGCAGGTCGTAGGTGAGGCGGGCGTACTCGCGCAGGGGGGTGCGGCGGGGCAGGTCGAGCGGGGTCACGCGGTCGTAGGTCGCGGTGCGGGTGGAGCGGGGGCCGAGGACGATGAACTGGCCGGGGTGCAGCAGCGGTCCGAGGTCCGGGTAGACGAAGACGTCCTCGCCGCGGCAGCTGCGCCAGAGCGTCTCGCCGTCGAAGTCCGGGAGGCGGCCGTGCAGGAGGTCCCTGGGATCGGTGGACCAGGAGAGGTGCCCGCCGCTCCTGCGGTGGAAGATCTGGTCGGGGCTGCACAGGCCGCGGAATATCAGGATCCGCTGCGGGGTGGCGACGCATCCGGAGAGCTCCGGGGGGAGCGATCCGAGCATACGCGCGGCTATTTCGAATTGCCCGGCGGAGGTGACGTCGTAAATTCTCTGGACGAATTCCAGCGATGGACTGAATACGGGGTGACCGGTGAAAACAAATCGCCGGGTCAACCATTGAAGCGACAAATAACCGTCGGATGTGACGGCCCCTCCCCGCCCACCGATCTCAGCGGGTGAGGGGCCGAACTGGCCTTCTGTCACAGGATGTTGCCGTGGCCGAGGAGGTCAGGAACACCGCGGCGCAGCTGGCCGGTGAGGTCCTCGATGCGTCCTAGTCGGACGACTGTGGGGGCCGTGTACCTCAGCATGTTCTTCACCTTCTTTCCCTCATGAGTAATCTATTACGGAGTACCCAGAATTTCACTTCCAGCCACTGCGCGTCCGATTAAATGTGGGCCGACCCGGTCCACGATCGCCGCGCAGCCGGGGCGGGCGGCCAGCCGCCGGGGTGATCCCGGCGGGGCAGCCAGTCGGGGACGGTGTCGTCCCAGAAGTTGCCGTGGAAACGGACGTTGCGCACGGGGCGGTTGCCCCACTCCTCGCTGCATCCGCCGATCGAGGCGCGGTAGTCGTGGACGGCGTTGCCGCGCACGGTGATCCACCTGCTGCTGTCGTCGGTGTAGATGCCGACGTTCCAGCTGCCGTGGGCGCTGTCGGTGACCGCGTTGCCGCTGACGACCGCGCCGTTCGCGTACGACGTGCCCTGCTCGCCGCGCAGATAGATGCCGCCGCCGTCGGGCAGGAGCCGGTTGGTGGCGAAGACCCGGTTGCCGACGATGCGGTTGCCGCTCATCAGGCTCGACTGTCACCATGCGGCCGGCTCCGCCGGAGGGGCGAGGCGGGGTGACCCGGCACGGCGGGAATCACGGCCCCGGGCACCCGGGTTCACCCCTCACGGCGGCCCGGCCATGTGGCCGCCCGACCGCCGAGGAGGAGCCGACCATGTCCGACGCACCGGCCGAACCCACCGCCCCCGTACACGAGCTCCGCCTCGTGGTCACGGCGGACGACTACGACGCGGCGCTGCGCTTCTACCGGGATGTGCTCGGCCTCCCCGAGCGCGCCGCGTTCTCCTCGCCCGACGGCCGGGTCACCATCCTCGAGGCGGGCCGGGCCACGCTGGAACTGACCGATCCGAACCACGCGGAGTTCATCGACGAGGTGGAGGTCGGCCGACGGGTGGCGGGGCACGTCCGGGTCGCCTTCCAGGTGGACGACTCCACGGCGGCCACGGCAAGGCTGGCGGCGGCCGGCGCCGAGGTCCTGGCGGCGCCCACCCGCACACCGTGGAACTCCCTCAACGCCCGCCTGGAGGCACCCGGCGCCCTTCAGCTGACGCTGTTCACGGAGCTGGGCGGGGAGGGCGGGGACGACGGCGGCGACGCCCGGGCGACCGGACGCGCGTAGACCCCTGCGGCCGCGGAACCGGCCGTCCTCACGGGAGCTTATTCGTCCGTTTCGGTGATAATTGGGAGCATGAGTACCGCGACGTTTGAACTAGCGGCCACGTCGAGCGAAGTACTCAACGTGATCGCCGCCTTTGTGGGTGGAATGGTCATCGCCGGCGCACTGATCTGGGCGGTGCAGTTCGGCATGCGGGTCCGTGACCGGGAGCTGCCACGGCCCACGGTCGGCGAACAGCCGCACCTTCCCGACACCGGTGCGGTGCACGAGGAACGGGAACTGCGGGAGCCCGACGAGGTGCCGCACTCGACGGGCAGGGAACGCCTCCTGCCGCACGAGCTGCACCACGCCGGCAGCAAACGCAGCGAGGACCAGCACCGCAGGCGCTGGCTGCCCGGCAAGAGCGGATCCTTCGGCGGGGGCGGACTGGGGCACTCTTAGCGTCCGGACCGGGCCGATCGGGTGACGTCCGGAGTGCGGGGCCGGCGGTGCGGATCTTCACTGAAGAGACCGAAACGCATCCCTTGGAGCGCCGTATGCCCGGTCATCGCCCCCGCTGGAGCACTACCGCCCTCGCCCTGACGACGGCCGCCGTCCTGGCCGTCCCCGCCCTGACCTCCTGCTCGGACGAGGACACCCCGTCCTCGGTCTCCTCGGCGGCCAGCAAGGCGGCGTCGGCCTTCGCCTCGGCGACGGCGGAGGCGGGGCGGCAGCTCGACGACATCAAGGGCGGCATCGACGCCAAGGACGCGGTGCGCCTCGGCGACCCCACGACCGCTTCCGACGGCCGTGCCGAGGTGGAGGTCACCGCGGCGAACACCACCGACGCGACCAGGTCCTTCGCCGTCCAGATCAACTTCCGGGACGAGAACGGCAATCTCCTCGACGCGACCGTGGTGACCGTCTCGGACGTGGCGGCGGGTGAGACCGGGAAGGACACCGCACGCAGCACCCGCGACCTGGGCGGGGACGTGCGGGCGGAGGTGGCACGGGCGGTGCGCTACTGAGGCGCCGCCGGGCCGGTCACCATGATGTCGATCTGCTCGCTCGTCGCGCTGACGCCGTTCAGGGTCGCCGTCGCCTGGAGGCGGCCCACGCCGGGCGGGAGGGCGCGGGCCGGGGCGCAGGACCAGGTGCCGTCGGGGGCCGCCGCCGTCGCGCAGACCTCTTCCTCCAGGGCGTCGAGGACCGTGACCTGGGCGCCGGGATAGGCCGTGCCGGACGTCTCCGGCAGCGCGTCGAGCGGGACGCCCGAGGCGGGCCGGGACAGGACGGGAGCGGGCAGGCCGACCGTCACGGTGCAGGTACCTCGCTGGCGCACGGCGCCCTTCGCGTCCCTCAGGGCCAGGGTGCAGTCGGGAAGCCGGGTGCCGGGTTCCGCGTCCGGGAGGACCGACAGATGGAAGGGGAAGGTACGGCCCTTCCACGCGGCCGGCGGCTCCTCCCTCGGCGCGGCGGCGCCCTCGAAGGTGTACGTCGCGCTGGCCCCGCCCGCCGTCACCGATCCCCGGTACCCGAGCCCGGTGAACGGCACACCCGTCACCTTCGTCCTCGCCGGCGCCGTCAAGGTCAACGCCGATCCGGCGCCCAGCGGCTCCCCGTCATAGCCGCCGACCTGGACGACCCCCTCCCGACCCGGCTCGATCGTCGCGTACGCCCACAGATCACCGCCGACCGGAGCCGACGTGCCCTGAACGCCGTACGCCGCGGCGCCCGGCATCCCCGGCACGACCAGCGCGCCCGCCGCGGCGAGCGCACCGAGCACCGTTGTCCTCCAACACCCGCGGGACCTGCTCATCGTCGGCGGAGCTCCTCACACACGTCGGCGGCACCCCACCCCCGCCTGCGATTCTCACGCCCGGACCCGCCGATGACGCGCACTGTTCGGCCGTACGGGCCGACGGGTCGGCGCGTACCACCCGTCCGGGCGCCCCTGAGTTGCCTGGACGGCACAACCGCCGGCCGACGCACACCCGACCGAAGCGGCCACCGTCACCCGTCCGCCCCCGGATGCCGGGCCGTCCCCTTCACATCCGCCTCGACCTGACTGCGCGCCGCCCCCTGGTCCCTCGCGTACTCGGTGATCGCCGTCTGGACCGCGAGAGCGAGGTCGCGCCAGGTGCGCCAGGCCCTGTCGTACGTGTCGGTCTGGAGCTCGGTCCACGGGGTGCCGGCGGGCGGTCCGTACCGGTCC
The DNA here is from genome assembly GCF_015160855.1 of Streptomyces ferrugineus. Taxonomy (NCBI): domain Bacteria; kingdom Bacillati; phylum Actinomycetota; class Actinomycetes; order Kitasatosporales; family Streptomycetaceae; genus Streptomyces; species Streptomyces ferrugineus. The sequence continues at coordinate 85,347 of NZ_CP063373.1, forward strand.
CGCAGCTCCTCCACCCCGCTGCGCGCCCGGTCCGCCGGGCGCTGAGGCAGGGCTTTACCGAGCCCATACCAAGTCAAAAGGTTTCCCGGGCTCTCGCATTCGTACTCCCGTACGTGCGGGGGCACGGACCTGTACAGGAGACACGGTGCTCGTTTCACGGAAAGCGGCGGGAACTCTCTTCGTGGGGGGTGCGCTCGCCATGACCATCGGCTCGCTCGTCTATCCCGCCATGCTCGGAGTCAACACGGTCGGCAACGCGCCCGCCCGGATCATCGACACCACGCCGACCGGACCGCTGACGGAGGCCGACCGGGACTTCGTGGTCAAGGTGCGGGCGGCGGGGCTGTGGGAGTACCCGGTGGGACGGATGGCGTTGGAGAAGGGCACGACGAAGCCGGTCAGGATCGCCGGGGAGCATCTGATCGACGGCCACGCCTCGCTCGACGCCGCCTGCCGCAGGGTCGCCGGGCAGTTGGGCATCACGCTGCCCAACCAGCCCTCGTCCCAGCAGCGGGGCTTCGTGGACCAGTTGAACGCCGACGCCGGCCGGCAGTTCGACACCGACATGGCCAACATCCTGCGCATGACGCACGCCCAGATCTTCCCCACGATCGCGAGCATCCGCGCCACCACAAGGAACTCGCTGATCCGCGCCCTGGCCGACCAGGCCAACGACACCGTGCTGGATCACATCACGGTGCTGGAGAAGACCGGCCTGGTCGACTTCACCCAGGCCAACGTCCAGGTGACGTCCTCGCCGCGGCCCTCCGACCCGGCCCTGACCCCGCCGCCCCCGGCGCCGGGCTCGCCGGTCGTCGCCCTCACACCACGGGCGAGCGGGTCGGCGAGCCCGACAGCCGGGTGAGCGTCACGCCAGCCAGACCGTGGTGTCCGGGCCCAGCCGGCCGTCCTCCAGCGGCCCGCTGCTGATCAGCACCTCTCCGGGCGGCAGCGCCACCGCCGCGCCGGAGAGGTTGGCCAGGCACCGCCAGCCGTCCGAGCGCGCGAAGTGCAGCACTCCGGGCGGGCTGTCCGGCGCCCATCGCAGCTCCTCCCCCTGAAGCAGCTTGCGCCGAATCCGCAGGGCCCTGCGGTAGAACTCCAGGGTCGAGCCCTCCACACCGTCCTGGGCCTCGACGGCGTACCGCGCGAAGGCCGACGGCTGCGGCAGCCAGGAGCCGCCCGCGCCGAAGCCGTACGACGGACCGGTCGTCGTCCACGGCAGCGGCACCCGGCAGCCGTCGCGGCCCTTGCGGACACGGCCCGTCTGTTCCCAGACGGGGTCCTGGAGGACCTCGAAGGGGAGGTCGGCGACCTCGGGGAGACCGAGTTCCTCGCCCTGGTAGACGTACGACGAACCGGGCAGCGCCAGCATGAGCAGGGTCGCGGCGCGGGCGCGGCGCAGGCCGGCCGACTCGTCGACGGCCGGGGCGTGGCCGCCGGACAGCAGCCAGGCGTCCACGTCGGTGCCGGGCGGGAGCATCAGTCGGGAGGTGTGGCGTACGACGTCGTGGTTGGACAGCACCCAGGTGGCGGAGGCGCCCGCCGCGCGGGCCGTGGCGAGGGAGTCGGCGATGATCTGCTGCAGTTCGCCGGCGTCCCAACCCGCCTGCAGATACTCGAAGTTGAAGGCCTGGCCGAGTTCGTCCGGGCGGGCGTACAGGGCGCGGCGGGAGCTGGGGTTCACCCAGGCTTCGGCGACCGCCATGCGGGGCGGGCGGTAGGCGTCGAGGACCTTGCGCCAGTCGCGGTAGATCTCGTGGACCTCGTCGCGGTCGTAGAAGGGGTGGGTGCCGGGCGGGAAGCGCGGGAGGGAGTCCTCGCCGCTCAGCTCCGGGGCGCCGAGATCGCGCAGCGGTTCGCCGAGGTCCTTGGCGAGGGCGTGGGCCACGTCGACGCGGAAGCCGTCGACACCGCGGTCGGACCAGAAGCGCAGGGTGGTGCGGAAGTCGGCGCGGACCTCCTCGTTCTCCCAGTTCAGGTCGGGCTGCTCGGGAGTGAACAGGTGCAGGTACCACTGGCCGTCGGGGACGCGCCGCCAGGCGCTGCCGCCGAAGACGGACTGCCAGTCGGTGGGCGGCAGTTCGCCGTGCGGGCCGCGGCCGTCGCGGAAGACGTAGCGCTCGCGGGCGGCGGAGCCGGGGGCGGAGCGCAGCGCCTCCTGGAACCAGACGTGCCGGTGGGAGGTGTGGTTGGGGACCAGGTCGACGATGACCTTCAGGCCGAGGCGGTGGGCCTCGGCGGCCATGGCGTCGAAGTCGTCGAGGGTGCCCAGGCGCGGGTCGACGTCGCGGTAGTCGGCGACGTCGTAGCCGCCGTCGGCCAGTTCGGAGGGGTAGAAGGGGCTGAGCCACAGGGCGTCCACGCCGAGGGCGGCCAGGTGGTGCAGGCGCTGGGCGACGCCCTTGAGGTCGCCCAGCCCGTCGCCGTCGGCGTCGGCGAAACTGCGCGGATAGACCTGGTAGATGACGGCCTGGCGCCACCAGTCGGGGTTGCTGGAGGAGAGGTCGGACACGCGGGCTCCTCTTCGGTGCGTGGTCTTCGCTACGAACTCTGTCCACATCGCCGGAAAGGTGAACGTCTGAGGTGACCGGAGTGGTTGATTCCCGGTGTGGCGAAATTGTGATGACGACTGAACCGGCAAGGCGTTACCGCAGGTTGACAGCGTTCTGCCGGGAGACCCACCATGTGCTCACACTGTGGCGGAAGTGACCAACGCGCCCGGTGTTTTAGACCATGGGGGTGTTGCGTCCCCCCGCACATGCACACGCCAGATGGGATACGCATGTCCATAGCGAGACGTGTCATCGCGCGACGCCTGCTGGGGACGGGCGCCGCATCGCTCGCCCTGTGCGCGGCCACCGTCGCCTCCGCCTCCGGCGCCTGGGCCACCGGCTCGCACGGCGGCGACGGCTGGAAGTCCGGCGGCAGCTATCAGCCCGGCACCGGCGCGGGCACCGAAACGGCCACCGACCGCTGCCAGTTCTCGCTCGACGGCAAGAACTTCTACGACTCGGTCAAGGTCGACGACCAGAACCTGAAGGTCACCGACGACGGCAAGGTCCACATCTCGGTCCGCGCCGCCGCCGACGCCGCGACCTGCACCGCCTCGCTCGCCTCCTACCTCGCCCACGGGCCGACCTTCGCCACCTCCGGCGAGCAGGTCTTCGTCGACTTCGACACCGTCACGGTCAAGCCGGGCGGCACCGACACCCTCGACATCGCCGTGCCCGACGCGGGCTGCTTCGGGCAGATCGACCTGTACCGGGGCGCGGTGAAGTTCGACGGCAAGCTCGACGCCGACGACGGCTTCGAACATGGCGACCTGCCCAAGGGCCCGGACCGCCCGGTCATCAAGGACAAGCTGATCGCGGCCTGGAACGGCGGCACGAAGGACTGCACGACGCCGCCCCCGGCGACCGAGGAGCCCCCGACCACACCGCCGGCCGAGCCGTCCGAGCCGCCGTCCGAGGAGCCGTCGACCCCGGCGGAGGAGACGACGCCGCCGGCCTCCGAGACCCCGTCGACCGAGACCCCGACCCCGGAGCCCTCCGACTCGACATCGGCCCCGGCGCCCTCCCCCAACGGCGGCGGCGACCTCGCCAAGACCGGTGGCAGCAGCGCGACCGGCCCGATCGCGATCGGCGCGGTGGTGCTGATGGCGGGCGGTGCGGCGTTCGTGGTGGCGTCGAAGCGACGCCGTACGGCACGTTCCTGATCGACAGCCGGCACACGGAGGGGCCCGGGGTGGGTGATCACCCCGGGCCCCTCCCGTTCGCCCGCCGGTCGGGGCGCCCGAAAACCGGTGGAACCGCGCCGTGTTGCGCCTTTACCGTGCTGCCGAGCCAAGTCATCCAGCGAAGGACGTGCCCTTGTACACCGTGTGAGACCTCCCGAGTGCTGATCGGTCGCGCGTCGCGCCTCTGCGCCGCGCTGCTTTCTGCTGCGGACTTCTCACTGAAACCGGTGTACTCCTGTGCTCGAAAACTGGGTGGTCACGCCCACCTGCCTTCCGCTCGTCCTCCGCCGTTGCCGCACGTGCGCGTCCGAGCGCTTCCAGGCCAGCGGCAAATTCCGCGTCAACGCACACCACAAGCTCATCGACGCCTGGCTCCTGGTGCTCTGCACCGCCTGCGGCGAGACGGCGAAACTCACGCTCCTGGAGCGGACGAACGTGCGCTCCATACGACCCGAGTTGCTGGACCGGCTCCATGACAACGACCCCGGCCTGACAGCGGAGCTGCTCCAGGATCCGGTCGTTCTCCGCCGCAATCGCATCGCCCTCGACTGGGACGACGCCTGGCGCCTCGACACCGGCGGCGCGGATCACCTGGACCGCGAGGTGATCGACGTCTCGGTCCGCTTCGCGGCGCGGATCCCCGTCCGGCCGGTGCGACTGGTCGCCGAAGGCTGCGGTCTCCCACGGGCCGAGGTCGAGCGACTGATCACGGAGGGAAGACTCGTCTCGGCCGTCCGACTGAGCGGCAGGCTGTGCGACGACTTCACCTTCACCCTCAAGCGCTGAGCGGTCAGGCGCCTTCCACCGTGGTCAGGTACAGCTTCACGAAGCGGGCCACGTCCACGTCCAACGCCACGTCCACCAGGGGCCGTTCGCTGGTGCCGGTGTGGAGTTCGGACTCGCCGTGGCGCAGGCGGCGGTCGACGATCGTCTGGCCGCGGGTCGGGCCGGGGGCCAGGGAGACCTCGACGGGGAGGAGGCTGGTGGTGATGCCCGCCGGGTCCACGACCGCGCAGACCGCGCCCGCGTCGCCGATGCCGCCGGCCTCGGGGTCGGGGGTGATGTCCGGTGCGGCGGGGCGGTGGGCCAGCAGTTCGCCGGCGAGACGGGTGCCGGGGTCCGCGCTCGCGCGCAGGCGTCGTACGTCCGTGCCGTCCACCACGACCTGCTGGAAGACGTCCAGGCCGTACATGGTGAGGGGCACCCCCGCGGTGAGCAGGATCGCGGCCGCCTCCGGGTCGTGCCAGATGTTGAACTCCGCGACCGGCGTGGCGTTTCCGCAGGCCACCGCGCCGCCCATGAAGACGATCCGCTCGATGTTGCGGGTCACCTCGGGGTGGCTGCGCAGCAGCAGGGCGATGTTGGTGAGGGGCGCGGTGGGGATCAGCGTCACCGGGCGCGGGGAGGCGAGGATCTCGCGGCGCAGCAGCGTCACCGCGTCCACGTCGACGGGGGCGCGCCGCGGGGCGGGCAGGCCGATGTCGCCCATGCCGTCCTCGCCGTGCACATGGCGTGCCGAGCGCGCGGGCTCGATCAGCGGCCGGCCGGCGCCCCGGGCGACGGGGATCTCGGGGGCCCCGGCCTGCTCCAGCACGGTCAGGGTGTTGCGTACGACGCCGTCCACGTCGGTGTTCCCGGCCACACAGGTGACCGCGCGCACGTCGAGCCCCGGATGGCGTACGGCGAACAGCAGGGCCAGCGCGTCGTCGACGCCGGTGTCGCAGTCGATGATCACCGGAATGGACCGGCCGACGTGCGTCACGGCGGGCTCCCCTCGTCGCGGGTGCGGTGGCGGGCTCTACGAGAGCGACCTTACGGTGTGCTGTAGGTGGAGTGCGTCGTCGTATGGCGTCGCCGTGCGGTCATGTGCTCGCGGCGACGCCATGCGGCGTCTTTTTGCGCCCTGGAGTGGCGTGTGCGTGTCACGGGGCGTCCCAGAGTTCTGGGGCGCGCGCCGCTGACCTGGCCGCGATCCGGGCCACCAGTTCCGCTCCCGGTACGGCCCCCGGCCTGCGCCCGTCCCGCAGCCGTACGGCCGCGGGCCCGCCGTCCGCCTCCGCCTCCCGCTCCCCGATGACCGCCTGGTACGGCACGAGGCGTGCCGCGCGGACGCGGGCGCCCAGGCTGCCGTGCTCGGGGCCGGCGAGTTCCGCGCGCACACCCATTCGGCGGGCTCGGTGCAGCAGTTTCTCGGCCGGTCCCCGCTGGGCCTGCGCCACCGGCAGGATCAGCAGCTGCACGGGCGCCAGCCAGACCGGGAAGGCGCCGCCGTGCTGCTCGATGAGATGCGCCACGGCCCGCTCGACGCTGCCGATGACGCTGCGGTGCACCATGACCGGGCGGTGCTTGGCTCCGTCGGGGCCGATGTAGTGCAGGTCGAAGCGTTCTGGCTGGTGGAAGTCGATCTGGACGGTGGACAGGGTCGCCTCACGGCCCGCCGGGTCGGCGATCTGGACGTCGATCTTGGGGCCGTAGAACGCGGCCTCGCCCTCGACCGCCTCATACGGGATGCCGGAGCCGTCCAGGACCTCCCTGAGCAGCGCGATCGCGCGGCGCCACAGCTCGGGATCGGCGACGTACTTGCCCCGGCCGCCGCCCCCGCAGGGCAGGGAGAGACGGTGGCGTACGGCCTTGATCCCCAGATCGGCGTAAGCGCGGGCGATGAGTTTCAGGGCGGCGCGGGCCTCGTCGACCGCCTGGTCGAGGGTGCAGAAGACATGGGCGTCGTTGAGGTGGATCGCCCGGACCCGGGTGAGTCCGCCCAGGACCCCCGACAGCTCGGACCGGTACATGCCGCCCAGCTCGGCCATGCGCAAGGGCAGCTCGCGGTAGCTGTGGGACCGGGAACGGTAGATCAGGGCGTGGTGCGGGCACAGGCTCGGACGCAGGACGACCTGTTCGGCGCCCAGCTCCATCGGGGGGAACATGTCGTCGCTGTAGTGGTCCCAGTGCCCGGAGATCTCGTACAGCTCGCGCTTGCCGAGCACGGGCGAGTACACGTGCCGGTACCCGGCCTCGCGTTCCGCTTCCCGGATGTACTCCTCCAGCACATGCCGGACGATCGCCCCGTCCGGCAGCCAGTACGGCAGGCCCGCGCCCATCAGGGGATCGGTGTCGAAGAGGTCGAGCTCGCGGCCGAGTCGGCGGTGGTCGTACCGGTCGTTCATGGCTACTCCTCCGGATGAACGGACGAGCACCCACGACGAAGCCCCGGGGCACTCGCCCCGGGGCTTGGTGATTCGCTCAGCTGTCAGCGCGGCGCCGGGACGGGGTCCGGCGTCGTCGTCAGAGACGGATCGGCGCGCTGCATGGGGGGACCGTAACAGGGGGTGGGTGACGATGTCCCGGTGATTTCACCCGCTGCCCGTGCCGGGCCCGCGTTCGCCGCCAGGATCAACGTGGCCACGGCGACCACCGCGGCGGCGACGCCTCGGGTGTAGCGTCCGGCGGTGCTGGTGCGTTCCTGCACGGCGACCTCGCAACAGCATTGGGTTAACCACGCTTAATACGCGGTTTAACCTAGGGCTGTTGGACTCGAACGGCAAGGGCGCCAGGGGGAGTTGAGCAATGTCGGACCGTGACGACCCGGGGACGATCGGGCGAAGAGTGCAGCAGTTGCGGGCCGATCGCGGGCTGACGCAGCGGCAGTTGGCGGAACCGGCCTACACCCCCGCCTATATCTCCACCCTGGAGGCCGGCCGCGTCCGCGCCTCCGACGACGCGCTGCGGCACATCGCCGAGCGGCTCGGCGTCGCCTTCGAGGAACTCGCGACCGGGCGGCCCGCGCATCTCGTCACGGATCTGCGGCTCAGACTGACCGAGGCCCAGCGCGTTCTCGCCACCGGCGACGCCGAGGCCGCCGTGGCGCAGTACACGGTGCTGCTCGCGGAGGCGGACGCGCACGGGTTCGCCGAGGAGCGGGCCGCCGCGCTGCTCGGGCTCGGCGAGTGCGGGATCGACGCCGGTGAACTCACCGCCGCCCGGCGCCACTTCGAGCACGCCGAGCAGGTACTCGCCGACGCCGACGCGCCACTGCCCGCCCGCGTCCCGGCGCTGCGCGGGCGGGCCGTGTCCCACTACCTCGCCGGTGAGCTGCGGTACGCCGTCTACCTCCTCGAAACCACCCTCGACGAGCTCAATCGCGGCGGACTGCACGACCCCGACGCCCTGCTGCTGCTCTACGCCAGCGTCATCGGCCCCTACATGGACATGGGCGCCCACGCCCGCGCCGCCCAGGCCGCCGAGTACGCCCTCGCCCTCGCCCCGCAGGCCGGCGACCCGGCCCTGGTCGCCCGGATGCACCGGTCCGTCGCCCGCACCCTGCTCGCCGAGGGCCGTATCGCCGAGGCCGACGCCTCCCTCGCCAAGGCCGCCGAGCTGTACCGGCACCTGCAGATCCGTACCGAACTCGCCAACTGCCACTGGATGCGCGGCTACGTCTACGCCCAGAACGGCGACCTGGAGCGCGCCGAGGCCGAGCTGCGCGAGGCGCAGACCATGCTCACCGCCAGGCGCGCCGCCCTCTACACCAGCCAGGTCGCCGTCGAGCTGGCCGACGTACTGCACCGGCGCGGCAAGTCGCAGGAGGCGGCCGGCTTACTGCACGAGGTGCTCAGCGACCTCAGCCCGGAACGCGGCGCGCTGCACTCGGCCGCCGCCCACCGCCTCCTCGGCATCATCGCCGAGGACGCCCGTGACACCGAGGCCGCCGAGGAGCACTACGTCCGCGCCCTGAGCCTGCTGGAGCGCGCGGGCGCGGCCGGTGACCTGGCCGACCTGTGCCGGCTGCTGGGCGACCTGCTGCGCCGCGGCGGCCGGGTGGAGGCGGCGCTGGACGCGTACCGGACGGGGCTCGGGCACCGTACGGCCCCCGGCACCACCACCCTGGGTCCCGCACCCGCACAGCCTCCTCTGTGAGGAACCCGAGCCTGCGCACAGCCGCGACCGGTTAGCCTTCGCAGAGCTATTCGAACAGGGTGGGGACAGGCACGGTGGAGAACCAGCGGACCGTGGTCGACGGACTGCGGCTCGGCATACGCACGCTCGTGTACACCGTGCTCGGCGGCGCCGCGCTCATCGCCATCGCCACCGTCGCCTCCGTCCTCGGGCCCATGCTCGCCCTCGACCTCTACACCCCGCCCGTCGCCGCCTGGTGGACCGTGTTCACGGCGATCGCGGTGCAGGGCGTGCCCTTCCTGCTGCTGGGCACCGTCGTCTCGGCGGCGATCGGGGCCTTCGTGCCGGAGAAGGTCTTCAGCAGGCTGCTGCCGCGCAACCAGGCCCTCGCCGTGCCCGTCGCCGGGGCGGCCGGTGTCGTCCTGCCGGGCTGCGAGTGCGCGTCCGTGCCCGTGGCCGGCAGCCTGATGCGCCGCGGGGTCGCGCCCGCGGCCGCCCTCGCCTTCCTCCTGTCCGCTCCCGCCATCAACCCGGTGGTGCTGGTCGCCACGTCCGTCGCCTTTCCCGGGCAGCCCGAGATGGTGCTCGCCCGGCTCGTCGCCTCACTGTCCACGGCCGTGGTGATGGGCTGGCTGTGGGCCCGCTTCGGCCGCGAGCAGTGGCTGCGGCCGCCCAGACGGCACGCCGACCCGACCGCCACCGGCCTGCGCGCCTTCACCGCCGGCCTGCAGCACGACTTCCTGCACGCGGGCGGCTTCCTGGTGCTGGGTGCGGCGGCCGCGGCGACCTTCAACATCGTCGTGCCGCGGTCGGTGCTGGACCTGTTCACCGGGTCGGTGTGGCTGTCGGTGCTGCTGCTGGCGCTGCTGGCGGTCGTGCTGTGCGTGTGCAGCGAGGCGGACGCCTTCGTCGCGGCCTCCCTCAGCGGCTTCTCGCCGACCGCGCGGCTGGCGTTCATGGTGGTCGGCCCGATGGTGGACCTGAAGCTGATCGCCCTCCAGGCGGGCACCTTCGGGCGGTCCTTCGCGCTCCGGTTCTCGTCCGTGACATGGGTGGTGGCCGTGGTGAGCAGCGTGCTGGTGGGGTGGTGGCTGCTGTGAGGCGGTACGGGCCGACGGTACTGCTGCTCCTGACGGGCGCGGCGATCCTGCGGATATCGCTGTTCAGCGAGCTGTACCTGCGGTATGTGCAGGCGGCGCTGCGGCCGTATCTGGTGGTGTCCGGGTGCGTGCTCGTCGCGCTGGGGGCGGTGGCGGCGCTCGTACGGCGGCGGGAGGGGACGGACGGGGACGAGGAGGATGAGGAGGACGAGGAGGACGAGGGGGAGAAAGAGGAGACGGACGACGGGCACGACCACGGTCACGACCACGGCCACAGCCCTCGAATCGCCTGGCTCCTCACCCTTCCCGCCCTCGCCCTCCTGCTCTTCCCGCCCCCCGCCCTCGGCTCCTACAGCGCCGAGCTCGAGGCGGAGCAGCGTGCGGAGCAGGGCATCGGGACCTTCCCCGCGCTGCCGGCCGGGAACCCGGTGGAGCTGACGCTGGCCGAGTTCGGCTCGCGGGCGCTCTACGACAGCGGACGGTCGCTGTCGGGCCGTACCGTCCGGCTGACCGGCTTCGTCACCCGCGACGACGACGGCACCTGGTACGTCACCCGCCTCCTCATCGCCTGCTGCGCCGCCGACGCCACCACCAGCAAGGTCGAGATCCGGGGCGAGGCGGCTCCGCCGGTCGAGGCGTGGGTCACCGTCACCGGTACTTGGCGGCCCGAGGGAGGGCTCGGCACCGACGCGGCGTGGCCGCCGGTGCTGGACGCGGGGGCGGTGCGTCGGGTCGCGCAGCCGGCCAATCCGTACGAGAAGCGGTGAGTGCCGCGCCGGGGTCGTCGGTCGTCCGCCGCGTCGTCGTGGCTGGTCGCGCCCGCGCGGCGGAGCCGCATATCGATACAGCCCCGCGCCCCTTGGGGGACGCTGCGGTGCCGTCGGGTTTCGGTGGACGTGCCACGGGTAGTCGGCCGGAGCCAGGAGGCCGCGCTCGGAAAACGAGGAGGCTGCCGTGCGGCCCAGAGACGAGCATGGTGAGCAGGGGCCGGATCCGGCGGCGCCCGCGGACCGGGTCGCCAACGGTGTGCGCGGTGCCGGGGTCGGCGAGATACCGGCGCGGCTGTGCGGTGTCGCCGTGGAGCTGCTGCCCGTGACCGGCGCGAGTGTGTCGCTGCACTGTGACGGCATGCCCGTCCAGCTCGGCGCGAGCAATGCGCAGGCCGCGTATGTGACCGAGCTCCAGGCGACCCTGGGCGACGGCCCCTCTCAGTCCGCCGCGCAGAGCGGGGCGCCGGTGCTCGCCTGTGATCTGACGGCCGGGCGGGACGTGCAGCGCTGGCCGGTCTTCGCCCAGCAGGCCACGGCCGCCGGGGTGCGGGCGGTGTACTCGATGCCGCTCGGCAACGACACGGTGTGCGTGGGCACGCTCGACCTCTACCGCGACTCCCCTGGCGACCTCGACGACCGGGAGCTGCGCACGGCGCGGCTGATGGCCGGGATGATGACGGTGGCGCTGATGGCGCTGCCGCGCGTGGAGGACCCGGGGGAGCTGGGGGACGACCGGTGGCTGCACGGCCTCACCACCGACCATGACCAGGTCTACCAGGCCACCGGCATGATCATGGCCCAGCTCGGCGTGGCCACGGACGAGGCGCTGGCGCGGCTGCGGGCGCATGCGTTCGCGCACGGATGTACGGCGCTGGATGTGGCGCGGGACGTGGTGGCGCACCGGTTGCGGTTCGACTCCGCCTAAGATCGTCGGCCATGGACATGGCGGTTCTGTTCTTTGTGCTGTTCGGCGTACTGGCCCTGATGGGCGTCCAGGGCCGGGTCTCCCGGATCGACAAGCGGGTGGCCCGGGTCGAGCGCAAAGTCGACCTGATCTTGGACCATTTGGGGCTGCGCGAGAGCGACCCCCGGATGGACGAGGTGGTGGCGCTGCTGCGCGACGACAAGAAGATCCAGGCGATCAAGCTCTACCGGGAGATCACCGGGGTGGGCCTGAAGGAGGCCAAGGACGCGGTGGAGCAGATGGCCTGACGCTGCTTCAGATCGTGCGCCGGCCCTGCTTCCTGGCCTCCGCCAGTCGGTGGGCGCCCAGTTCGACGGCCGTCCAGGTGGCGTCGGCCGACACCTCGCCGAGGCCGCCGTTGGTGACGGTGATCGCGTCGTCGCCCACGCGGACGGCGGCGACGTCGAGTGTGAGCGTGGGCGCGTCCCCGTACTCGGAGATGCCGCTGAGCACGATCCGCAGCGCCTGCCCCGCGTCACCGACCCGCGGCATCGGCGCCTCGGTGACCTCCACGGCGAGCTGCCCGCCGCGCGCGGTGGCCGTGAACCGGCCGCACTCGTCCGGCAGACCGCCGAGCCACGCCAGCGTCCGGTCCACGTCCTCGGGCCGATGGGCCACGATCTGGTAGCGCATCTGTGCCCCGTCCCACGCGTCGTCCAGCCCGATCGACGCGCGCGTACTGGCGTCCGGACCGAACAGGTCCTCCGCGTACAGGGCGTCGAGCAGCCGCCCGCACGCGCGCGATTCGGTCCGCGCCTTCAGCATGGTCTCCCGCCAGGTCGCGAACCCCTCGGTGGGCACCCAGGGTTCACCGAGATCGTCCTCGCTGATCAGCGCCGCCCGCGCCTGGGCCTCCGTCAGCGTCGGCGCGGCGACGGGAGCGTGCGACGCGGCGCCGGGGGAGGCGGACGAGGCCGAGGCGCGCAGCCCCGGGCCGACCGTCCCCAGGCCGGCGACGGAGGAGCACGCGGACGCGGTCAGCACCACGCCCGCCGAGAACGCGGAGGCGACGACTGCACGGGCCGGGGGACGGGGCATCGCGGGGCCTCCTGGACGCGCTCAAGATCGGTACGTGTTCTGTACGTGTTCTTAAAGCACCACTCCGGGAGTACGACCACCAGTGCGCCGGGCCGTCCGGGTGACGGGGAGCGCCTGTTCAGCACTTCCTCGTGCCGTCCGGCCAGGTCACCGGAGTCTTGATCTTGACGCCCGTCGAGCCCTGGCCCGGGTAGTACCAGAAGGAGTGGCCGTTCTTGCGCTTGCCGTAGTGGACCTCGAGCCAGCCCTGGGAGTTGCGCTCGTACGGGGGGTCTCCCGTCGGATACCTCGACCCGCTCGTCGGGTGGCGGCGACGCATCAGTCGCCGCACACCTGGCGATACGGCACGTCGCGCACGTACGTTCGCCACTGCGCCCGCGTCAGCTCGCTCCCGCCCGCCCGCGCGCACACCGACTCGACCGCCCGGGCCGGGGCGATCGGGTAGCGCTGGAGAGGCACGTGTGCGCTTCCCGCGTACACCGTGCCGCTGTCCGCGCCGAACGCCACGGTGTCGATCGCCTCGCCGGGTGTGATCAGCGGTCCGCCGAGCGGCTGGTGTGTGGCGATGTCCCACAGCTGCAGGCCTCCCGCCTCACCACCCACCGCGAGCGTGCTGCCGTCGGGGCTGACGGCGAGGGCGCTGACGGCCTCGGAGGTGTCGCCGCCGGCCGGGTCGGGGCCGCTGTCCGGTCCACCGGTCATTCCCTCCGGGAGCGCGGGGAAGACGTTCGACAGGGTGGTCCCCTCCCGCCGCCGGACCTCTCCGTCCCACAGAGCCACCCGGCCCGTCTGGTCCCCCGCCGCGAGCCGCGATCCGTCCGGTGCGAAGGCGAGGGCGCCGATCGCGTCGCCCTGGACCAGGTCGCGTCCGGTGCCCCTGCCGCCCGGCAGGCTCGCCGTGCGGTTGTCGCCGACCAGGAGCCCGTCGTCGGGTCGGACGGCCAGGTGACTGCTGGACAGGCCGGTGAGGACGGCCGTCCGGCGGTGGCGGGCGATGTCCCAGGTCTCGTTGGTCAGCTCGCCGATCGCCGGTGTGCGGGTGAGGTGGAGCGTGCCGGCGTCCGGGCCGAGGGCGATCGTGATCACCGCCCCGGCCGATGCCTTCGTCGCCAGGTCCAGCGTCGTGCGGACCCGGCCACGGCTGACGTCCCAGATCGTGAGGCGCTGCGGGGACGCCTCGTAACCGGGCGCCGAGACGGCGTACGCGAGCGCCTTGCCATCGGAGGTGAAGGCCAGGAGGGGGAGGGTGTCCTCAGGGCGTACCGACCGGGAGGGGTCGCGCGATACGGGGAGCGGCGTGGGCGGCAGTGTCTTGAGCAGTCGTCCCTCGCGGGTCTCGCGCAGCTCGAAGCGGTAGGTGTCGCCGGTGCGTCGCGCGGTGGCGAGGGTGCGGCCGTCCGGGCTCAGCCACACCCCGTCCAGTGGCTCGTCCCGCCAGGCGGACGTCACGGCCGTCGCGACGTCCAGGGTGTGGACCGTGCCGGCCTCCAGATAGCGCAGTACCGGGTGGGCGGGGTCCCAGGCCAGACCGCCGAGGTGGCGGTTGTTGAGGGAGTGCCGGAACACCGGGGCGTCGACGCCCAGCCGCCACACCCTGATCTCCTCCCCGTCGGCGGTCGCCAGGAAGCTCCCGTCCTTGCTGAAAGCGGCGTACGTCACTCCCGTGTGGGGGAGGTCGGGCAGCTGCTCCCCCGACCGGACGTCCCAGACCCGCACGCCGCTCGGGATCACCGCGGCGAGCCACCGTCCACCACCGCCGAGCACGAGCTGCAAGCGCTCCTGGCCGCAGACGTCGCCCGCGCGTTCCCAGCGCCCGTGCACCGTGCGCCGGTCCTTGAGGTCCCGCACCTGCGGCGCGCCCCCTCCCCCGGCGGGGCAGACCGCGATCAGCCGGCCGTCCTCGCTCGGCGCCGTGCCGTCCGACTCCGTCTCGAACAGCAGCTTCCCGTCCGCGGCCGAGTGCACCCCCACCCGGTCGCCTTCCACACTGCCCACGGCATACGTGCTCTCGCCGAAGTCCACGAAGGACAACGCCGGCAGCCGGTCACCGACCCATCGTCCGGCGGCCGTGTCCCACAGCCGCACCCCGTCGCCCCGGCCATCCCCGTGGATCGCCAGCAGTCGACCGTCCGGGCTCGCCCCGACCGCGGTGCCGGCCTCCGGCAGCCGCCCCTCGGCGATCCGCCGGTGCCGTGCCACGTCCCAGGTCCGCCAGGTGCGCCCCGCGACGCTGAGCAGGGTGCGCCCGGAGTCCGTCAGACGGCGGAAGGGGCCGTCGCCCGGTGCCGGGTCGCTGAAGGCGTCCAGTTCCTGCTGGCCCAGCGAACCCAGCAGTGCCCGCCGGGTCTCCGGCAGCTCGGACACGCGCCAGGCGGCGACGCCCAGCAGCTGTGCGGTGCGCGGGTCCGTCGTGCGCAGGCCGTCCGCGACGGCGGCGATGCGCCGCGCCTCGTCGTCGATACGGCGGCGCTCGTTGTCCCGGCTCTGGGTCCAGGCGGCCAGAGAGGCGAGCAGCGCCACCACCAGGACCGCCGACAGCACTCCCACGGCGGCCCGCGCCCGGCGCGTCGAGCGGGCGGCGGCCCGGCGCTCCGCCTCTCGGGCGGCCAGCGCGGCGGTGAGAAACTCGCGCTCCGGCACGGTCAGGGAGTAGTCGTGCTCGTGGTCGGGGATCAGCTCCGCCACCCGGTCCAGGCGGGTGCCCCGGTACAGGGCGCCGGGGTCGCGGTCATGCTCCAGCCAGACGCCGGCGGCCTCGGTCAGCCGCCGGTGGTGGCGCAGCCGCTCGCGGTCCTCCTCGATCCAGTCGCGCAGCCGTGGCCAGCTGGTGATCAGCGCCTCGTGGGCGAGCTGGACGGTGTCCTCGTCGACGGTCAGCAGCCGGGCGCGGGCCAGCCGCTCCACCACCACGGGCACGTGGGTGCACGCCCACTCCTCGCGCTCGGCCCGGGTCAGCGGGCGGCGGGTGTCGGGGCTGCCCCGGCCGGGCTCGACCATCCGCAGCAGCAGCCGCCGGGCGGCGTCCGTCTGCTCCGCGGTCAGCTGCCCGTACGCCTCCTCGGCACTCGCGGCGATGGCACCGCGCACCCCGCCCGCCGCCTGGTACGCGGCGAGGGTGAGCACCCGGCCCTTGCGCCGCCGCCAGGTCTCCAGCAGGGCGTGCGAGAGCATCGGCAGCCCGCCGGGTTCGTCGAGGACCTCCTCCACGATCCGCGCGGTCAGCTCCCGCTCCACCAGGAGCCCGACCTCCTGCGCCGGCTTGACGACCGCCTCCCGCAGCTCGTCCGCCGTCATGGGCCCGACCAGCAGTCCGGCGCCGCACAGCGTGTCCGCCAGCCCGCGGTGCTCGCCGCAGCGCGGGTAGAAGTCGGCCCGTACGGCGATGAGCACCCGCAGGCGACTGTCAGGGTCCCGGGCCGCGAGCAGCAGGTCGATGAACCGGGCCCGCTCCGCCCGGTCCCGGCACAGGGTGAAGACCTCCTCGAACTGGTCCACCACCACCCAGCTCTCCGGCTCGTCCGCCGCCGGGGCGAGCAGATGGCCGTACGTGGTGGCCGGCCGGTCGCCAGGCGTGAGCACCCGCAGCACCGCCGGACGCCCCCGGTCGGCGATCTCCTCCTGGAGCCGGGGTATCAGCCCGGCCCGCAGCAGCGAGGACTTTCCGCTGCCGGAGGCGCCGAACACCGCGGCGAACCGGTGCCCGCACACCAGCTCCAGCAGGTCCTCCGTCAGGCGGGCCCGCCCGAAGAACAGCCCTTGGTCGGCCGGCTCGAACCGGGACAGACCGCGGTACGGCGGCGCCGCCTCCTCGTCGTCCTCGCGGACCTCCCCCGCCACCTCCGCCTCGGCGTCCTTCCACCGCGGCTCCCACTCGTCCGGGTCGCCGCCGCAAGCCCGTACATACCCCTGGACGACGGCGAGGGACGGCAGCCGCTCACCGGCCGCGGCCTGCGACAGCGTTGTCGCGGAGAAGCCCGCCGTCTCGGCCATCTTCCGGTACGAGGGGTTCCCCGCGGTCCTGCGCAGCTCCCGCAGCTCGTGCGCGAGCCGCGGCACGGGACCGGCCGTCGGGTCCAGCGGTCTCTCCGGGCGCCCCATGCGCACACCTCCGTATGACCGGCGAAAGGGACATCGAGCGCGACGAACGTACAAGCCGCCCGGTAACGGCAAGGTTGCCCGCAGGTGACGTTGAGGCGATGCGACATGTGATGTCCATCAATCGCCCTTCCGCCCACGAGATTGATCGACCTGACAAAAGGGACGTGCCAATCAACGTTCCGGTTGCCAGCGTCGGGCGTGCCGTCGGGCCGGTCCCCGCGGAGCGCGCCGTCGGCAGACACACGGACAAGCGAAGGAAACCGAATGTCATTTCGTCTTCTCCGGCGCCTGGGCGCGTCACTGGCCGTACCCGCAATCGTCGTAGGCGCCGTCGCCGCTCACGGGCTTCCGGCCACCCACTCGGCGCAGAGCTCGGCCGGCGCCACGGCGGTCACGAGCCCTCTCGATCCCGCCCACACGGAACTGGCCGCCAGTTCGGACACCTGGCACCAGCTGATCTGGGACCTCGACGCAGGCGATCAGGGGTACCAGACACTGATCGGCCAGGTGCGGTCACTGGTCACCGCAACGGGCGGCCGGCGTGAGAACGTGGCTACCGTCAGCGGCAGGAACGCAGCCGTCGACGTCACCTCTCCGAACGCCCACCACGAGTTCCTCGACCTCCAGGTGCAGGGCGGCGGCCGGAGAACCCACCTGATCATTCGCCTCAGCGACCTGTACGTCATCGGCTACTTCTTCTACGAGCCCGGTGCGCCCGGCGCCGGAGGCACCAACGTCTACGTCCCCCTCGCCGACGACAGCCCGACGAACCTGCCGCCGGCGATTCTCCAACCCGGCACCAACGGTTTTACGAGATACCCCAACATGGTCGGGAAGGAGAACTACAACGATCTCGCCGGCCTCGCCGGCACCAACCTGGCCGACCTCCGGATAAGCCCGGCAAGCCTGCAGCAGTCCCTGTTCGCCCTGAGCGACCGTGGCCATCTCCGAAACAACAACCAGGGTGTCATCGCCCGCGGCCTGCTCCAGTTCATCGTCACTGTCAGTGAGGGCATCCGCAGCAGGCGGCTCGCGGGGAGCATGACGGGCATGCTCCAGAGCCACAGCACCATGACCCTCGGTGAGCCCAACCTGGAACTCATGCGCAAGTGGTCCGACATCAGCAACGTCCTGACCGGCGCTTCTACGTCTTCGTCGCCGCCGCCCCCGGTCACCACCAGGTACTGGGGCACGATCGACACCCCCGCCGCGGCCGCGGCACTCCTGCTGGTGGCACTCTTCAACAAGGCGTTCGGCAGCCCGCCCCACGACGAGCTCTGACCGACGGCACCCGCAGGGCTCCTGGAGCCGGCGGGGCGGATGAGGGAGGCGGGGTTCTGAAGCCCGGGGAATTGATTGCCCTGATCGGAGGGGCTGCCGATCAACTCTCCGGCTGCCAGTCTTTGATCTGTGCCGCTCATCCCCCCGAGGGGCACACAGCCGCCGGTGGACACCCCCCGTCCGCCGGCGGCTTCCGGCGTGGCCGTCAGCGCCCGACGTGGCTCACGAAGGCGACGTACGCCTCCGGCGAGAGGGTGAGGGTGCCGACGTCGGGGTTCTTGGAGTCGCGGACGGCGATGTGGGGGGTGAGGGGGGCGACCTCCACGCAGTCGCCGCCACTGCTGCTGCTGTACGACGACTTGCGCCAGACGGCGCCGCCGAGGGGGGCACACTCGACGCAGTCGCCGCCGCTGCTGCCGCTGTAGCTGGACTTACGCCACGTCGCGCTCCTCAGCTGCTGGCTGGTCTCCATAGCGCTCCTCCATCACGTGGGCGATCAGCTCTGCCGAGTCCCGTACCGAGAGCGCGGCAGCTCGCAGTTGATCGTAATGGAGCCAGCCCTCGCTGACACTGTCCGGATTGGCCGTCATGTGCCCCTGGATGAAGTCCTCGGTGTAGACGACGTCCGGGTCGTCGTCGAAGCGCAGGAGGTTGAAGGCGCCCGGCAGTCCCGGGTGTTCCCCCGCCGAGAACGGCAGCACCTGGATCTTCAGGCGCCGTTGGTCCCGGAAGCTCAACAGGTGCGCGAGTTGGCTTCGCATCACCTCCCGGCCGCCCATGGGCCGGTACAGCACCGCCTCGTCGAGCACCACCCACACCAGCGGCGGCTTCTCCTTCTGCACGATGCGCTGCCGTTCCATGCGGGCCGCGACCCGCTCGTCCAGGTTCTCCGGTTGGGGCGCGCCCAGCACCGCCCGCGCGTACTCCTCCGTCTGCAGAAGGCCGTACACCACCTGCGACTGATACGTGGAGATGTACGTCGCCTTCGCCTCCATCTCCGCGTACGGCTGAAACCACGTCGGCAGTTGGCTCCGCAGAACCAACCCCACCAGCCGCGAAAAGCAGCCGTCCGTCAGCAGCGCCGCATCCGCGCGCTCCGCGAACTCCCGCGTCGGCACCTTGTGGGCGGTCTCGATCTGGCCCACCAGGGAGCCGGTGCAGAAGATGCAGTCGCCCAGGTCCCCCTGGGACATCCCCGCCGACTCCCGGTAACGGCGCAGCTCGGAGCCGAAGTAGTCCAGCGGCGAGGCGGTGGGGTCGAGTTTGCGGATGTTGGGCATGCGGCGGTCACCCCCAGGTCAGAACGCGGCGCGGCGTTCATTTCGGTCTGTAGCCGAGCGTAATCACATGACTCCACGCTGGTGGCATGAATCACGTAACTGCCCGGCCGGAGGAAGGACTTGGCCCCCGGTACGGCGCCACCTTCCCCATCCTCGGCGAGCACTCCGCCCGGCACCTGCGCCGCATCCTCCGCCTGTACCTCGCCGCCTGGGGGATGGACGACCTGTACGACCCGGCGTCCCTCGCGCTCACCGAGCTGCTCGCCAATGTCGTACGCCACTGTCCCGACCGGCGTGCCGCGGTGCTGATCCTGCGACTGCCGGAGGGGCGGGGACTGCGCGTCGAGGTCACCGACGCGAGCCCGTACCCGCCGTTGTCCACAGCTGTGGACGAACTCGCGGACGGCGGGCGCGGAGTGGTGATCGTCGATGCCGTCACGGATCGGTGGGGGTGGGTTCCCTTGACCGACCGGCCCGGCAAGACCGTCTGGTTCGAGTGCGACACCAAGGCCGCGGGAGAACGTGAGGTGAACGACGAACGGCGCGAGAGGGACGGGTGTTGACGCCGCGAGGAACATCCCCCCGAAACGCCGAGGACGATTGATCGCCCTGAGCAAACCATGTCGCCGATCAATTCCGCGGTCTCCAGTCTCGGTCTCGTCCCGCCGGACTCCCGGCAGAACGAACCGAACCAAGCGAACTACTGGAGCACCCCACATGTCACAGACAGCCAAGCCCCGCCGACGGTCCCGTCTCGCCCAGGCCGCCGTCGTCCTGGGCAGCGCCGCCGCCCTGACCGTCGGCCTGACGGGCAGCGCGAGCGCCGGCGTCCTGAACCCGCTGCCGTGGAACGCGAGCACCTTCCAGAGCAAGTACATGCCGCGGTTCGACTACGACACGGACGGCTGCTTCCCCGCGGCGGCGGTGGACGCGGGCGGACACCTCAACGGCGGCCTCAAGAACAGCGGCTCGATCACCGGCCAGTGCCGGGACGGCCACCTCGGCAGAGCCAACACGTACTCGCAGTCCCTGTGCAGGAACGGCTGGTGTGCGTACGTCTACGCGCTCTACTTCGAGAAGGACCAGACGCTCAACGGCGCCGACGCCTTCGGGCACCGCCACGACTGGGAGTCCGTCGTGGTCTTCCAGAAGCAGGGCGAGGAGCGCCCCCGTTACCTGGCCGCCTCCCGGCACGGCGGCTACAGCACCCACCCGATCAACGAGGTGCCGATGGACGGCAACCACGTCAAGATCGTGTACCACAAGGACGGCGCGAGCACCCACGCCTTCCGCTTCGCCAAGTGGGGCGAGGACACGGAGGCCTGGGGCCCGGGCAACCAGTGGGACACCCCGGCCCTGGTCACCATGGAACAAATGGACAAGACGCCGCGCGACGCCCTGTGGAACTCCACGTGGGGCCGGGCCAACTTCCCGCTGACCAACAACCTGGTCAGCAACATCAACAAGGCCCGGCCGGGTGAGGTCCCCGCGTTCTGACGCACCCTCCGGACCGGCTGGCTGTCACCCGCTGCTGACCTGCAACTGCTCCAGCCGCTGATGGACGTTCTCCAGGGCGCCTCGCCGGCGCCCCGGCACCTTGCTCCTCAGCTCCGCGAGAGCGGACCCCAGTTCGCGCGCGAGCGCCGTGTCGCGGATCTGCCCCCACTGGTGGTGGGCGCGGTCAACCGCGTCCTCCACCGCGGGCGCGTCCGGGGCCTGCCCCGCGGTGAGCCGCGCCGAGGCGACCGACAGCCACGCCCGGCAACTGCGCACCGGATCCCCCGCCAGCATCGCCAGATCGGCCCGCACCTCACTCCAGTGCAGCCCCTCCGAAGAACCGGGCCCATACACCTGCACCGCCCTGAGCTCCTCCCGAGCGGCCAACTCATCGGCATCATCGTGCCGCCCGGCCTGGACGGCGGTGGTGATGGCGTCGTGGGGGTCGTCCCCACCCCGGACGGAGTTGGGTGACGGAGGCTGGGTGGAACTCGGCGCCGGGGATTGGGCGGGGCTCAGGGCCGGGGGCTCGGCAGCGTCGAGCGTCGGGGGCTGAGGGGAACTGGGCGCCGAGGGCTGGGCGGGGTCGAGGGCCGGGCTCCGCTTGGGGCCGGGCGGGACGGTCGGTTCGGGTGTCGGCGGGGTGCTCGGCAGGGGCGTCAGCACCAGGGTTGGTGGGTTGCTCGGCACGGGGGGAGGTGTGGGGCTCGGGGGGTTGCTCGGGGCGGGGGTGGGCGAGGCGCTCGTCGCGGGCGTCGGCGCAGGGTCCGGCGAAGCGCTCGTCGCGGGCGTCGGTGAGGGGGCCGGCACGGCAGTCGCCTCCAGCGTCGCCTCAGTCTCCGGAGCGGAGGCCGGCGCGGAGGTCGGCACGGCGGCCGTCGTGGGCATCGGCGCGGAGGCTCGTCCGTCGGCCGGTGCAGCAGTCGCCGCGGAGGCGGGTGCGGAGGTCGGCAAGGGAGTTGGCGCAGGGGCCAGTAGCCCGCCCGGTGCTGAAGCCGGTGTCGGTGGCTGCGTCGGGGTCTGGGCCGTCAGGATGATGTCCGTGCCCGGGCCGGAGTCCGGGGAGATGCGGGCCAGGGCATGTTGGTGCAGGTGGTCCAGTGGTGGGCGGTGGCCGCTGCGCAGGAGGGTCGCCACCGCCTTCATGTACGCGGGGCCCGCCACCGTACGGCGGCTCGGCGGTGGGGCGATACGGCCGTACACCGCGCTGTTGCGGCCGGAGTCGAGGGGGTTGGCGCACAGCCACTCCCAGGTCTCCGCGTCGGCGTGCAGATCGACGAGCAGGGACGTCGAGCCCGGTGCGCGCAGGCGCAGTTCCTCGCGGAACCAGTGCCAGGGGAACCCGGTGTAGCGGACCGTGGCCGGGGTGGAGCGGGCCAGTGCGAGGTGGGGCAGGTGCTGGCGGCGGTCCAGCTGCAGTTGGCCGGCGACGAACACCGTGAGCGGGCCGGGGGCGGTCGCGGCGGCCCGCAGGCGGGTCAGGACGGCCTGCGGCTCCAGCGGGTCGGCGAGTTCGACGACGTTCGCGGTGTCGGTGCCGGACAGCACGGCCGGCGGCACCGCGGCCAGGACCGGGAGCACGGACGCCGCGTCCACCAGACAGCCCTTGCCCGCCGGTGAGGCGGCGAGCAGCAGCACGGTTCCGGGCATCGGTCCCTCCCCATCCCCCGTCGATCACGTACGGCAGCACCGTAACCGCTGCTGGTGCAAAGGGGGGATCTCAAGCCTGCAAACGTCCGTTTCCGTCCCCATTCCCCGCATTCCCCACGCCACTTCTCCGCCGTACCGCGAACACCGTCGTGTCATCGGCCAGCCGCCCGCCGCAGTGCCGCAGCGTGCGCTCCCGCACGAACGCGACCAGCCGCGGGGGCCACCCGAGGTCGGGGTCGGCGGCGACGGCCTCGGCGAGGTCGGCGGCGAGCGGGTAGAAGTCGCCGGCGCCGTCCCGCGCCTCGGTCACCCCGTCCGTGGTCAGCAGCAGCGTCTCGCCGGGGCGCAGCGGCACGCGAAGGACGGGCGGCGGGCCGTCGGCGGGGGCGAGTTCGCCCATGCCGAGGGGCAGGCCGTGGTCGGGCGGCAGGGACCGCACCCCGCCGGACCCGACGACGAGCGGGCATTCATGGCCGAGGACGACGGCGTCCACCACGTCCCGGTCCCCGTCGGGGAAGCCGATCAGCACGGCGGTGGCGAACCGATCGCCGTCCTCCCTGCCGAGGGCCACCCGCATCCGGCAGTGCCGCCGCATCCGCTCCTCCAGCCGTGCGGCGACCGCCGCGAGGTCCGGTTCGTGGTAGCCGGCCTCGCGGAAGGTGCCGAGCAGCGCGGCCGCCGCCTCCACCGCGCCCAGCCCCTTGCCCTGGACGTCGCCGAGGATGACGCGGGTGCCGTACCGGCCGGACTGGATGTCGTAGAAGTCGCCGCCGACCCTCGCCTCGCTGTCGGCGGCGAGATAGACGGCCGCGTGCTCCAGGCCGCCCCAGCCCGGCGGCAGCGGGCGCAGCACGGTGCGGCGGATGGTGGCGGCGACGTCCTGCATGTGCAGCATGCGCCGCTCGCCGCGCACCCGGACCACGCAGGCCAGCGTGGCCAGCACTCCGCCGATGCCGGCGAGGACGAGGTCGGGCAGGCCGGCCTGGTACTCGTGCGGCAGCACGGCGTCCGCGCCGATGTAGGTGGCGGGCGCGAGCACCGCGAAGACGGCCGTGCCCCACACCCCGCAGATCGCGGCGGCGATACCGGGCACCAGCACGATCCAGGACAGGATCCGGAAGTCCTCGGTGGTCCTGAAGTCGACGAGCACGATGGCGACGAGCAGCAGCAGCGGCGGCACCCAGGCGAGGCTCCGGCCACGCACCCGCAGCAGCTCCGGCCGCTCCGCGTCACCCTGCAGCCCGGTCGCCCCGTCGCTGACCGCCCTCATGGCCCTCAGCGAAACACGGCGTTCGCCGCGCCGCATCCGGGTACCCGGGGTGTCGCGCCATCGCAACCGACACCCATCGCGAACCGACACCTACCGCGAACCGACACCTTCCGTCGACTTGCCAGCCGACCTCCCCAGGTGTGCCCTGGAGGGCGGGGGGCGAGGAGAGAGGAGTGCTCCCATGGCTCATGCGGCACCCGCGCCCGGCGGACGGGCTTCCGGGACGGGTACGGCCGGCAGGGGCGGCCTGCCCGATGTGTTCAGCGAGCGGACGCACCGCGTCGCGAGCGTGGCCGTACCGGTCGTCCTCGGGCTGGTCTACGGCTACTGGGCCGCGGCGAACCGGCGCTCCGGCGGTGAGATCACCGGCTGGAACCTGCTCTTCGGCTTTGTCACGGCGGCCGCGTTCATGGTGCTCTACGTCGCCGTGCGCTGGGTCGCCTCGCGCACGATCCGCGAGGTGCACGCGATCCTGTGGTCCGCCTTCGCGGGCTGCGCGTTCGGTTTCCTCTACGACCAGACCGACAAGTCCGTCCTGCGGTCCGCGATCATGGGGCTCGTGATCGGCGCCGCCGTCTTCGCAGTGCTGTTCTACCGGTACTACACGCACGAGGACGCCCAGGGCCGCCGTACCGCCTGAAGGAGCGCACGGTTCGGCCCCGGCCGCTCGCCGACACGGCGGCCGGGGCCGAACCGTTCCCCTTCATCCACCCACGAGACCCGGCCTCCTCACTCCTCCCGATCCATGAGACACCCGTTCGGGTGAACCCTCCACCGGAGAGCGACGCCGTGCCGCCGTCTGCAGGCACACCGCTGGCACCGCGGCCCCCGTGACCGTTGCCTGAACGGGTGCCCACACGTCTGCGGAACGCCCTGTCGGCAGCGCTGATCGCCCTGTCGTGCCTCCTCGTGCCGTTCGGCGTGCTCGCGGCCTGGGTGGTCCACGGGCTGTCCGACACCGGCAGATACGTCACGACGATGGCGCCGCTCGCCACCGATCCGGCGGTGCGGGGCGCGGTCGCGGACGCCGTGGAGGCCGGGATCATGCGCGTGGTCGACGACCGGCCGGCGGCGTCGCCCGGTACCGGCTCCGTACGCCCCTTCGTGGACGACGCGGTCCGCTCGTTCACCCGCACCGAGGCCTTCCGCACGGCGTGGGACACGGGCAACCGGGAGCTGCACGACGCCGTGCTGCGCGCCCTGCGGGACGAGCGCGAGCGCGCGGTCACCGTCGATCTCGCCCCGATCACCGCCCAGGTCAAACACCGCCTCGCCGCCGACCACGTCCCGTTCGCACACCGCATCCCGGTCACGCACGCCGAGGTCGACGTGCTCGCGGCCGATGAACTGGACCGGCTCAGAAAGGGCTACCACGTGCTAGAAGTCGCCGGATTCTGGCTGCCCGTCGCGGGCGCCGTGCTCGCCGTCACCGGTATCGCCATCGCCGCGTGCCGCCGCCGCGCGGTCATGGCGACCGCCCTGGGCACGGCGCTCGGGGGCGCGTTCCTGGCTCTGGCGGTGGTGATCGGCCGCCGGCTCACCCTGGCCGACCTGCCGGAGGCGGCCCACCGTCCGGCCGCGGGCGCGATCTACGACGCCCTGACGGCGACCCTGCGCACGGTGTCCTGGCTGCTGTTCGCCCTCGGTATGGCGGTGGCCCTGGTCTGCCGGGTCACGGAGCACTTCGCGCAACGCCGGCGAGCGTCCGGGGCGGCGCCCACCACTGACCCGACCCCCGAGCAGACCCGAGCCCGAGTCTGACGACAAACCCCGCGCACGGGTCCCCTCTCGACCCGACCACACCCTCCGTTCACGGCCCGCCACACCCTCCGCCCGCGCGCCCGACCACACCCTCCGCCCGCGCGCCCGATCACAGAACACGTGGCGCAACGCCGGCGAGCGTCCGCAGCGCGCCCCGCAGATCCGGCTCGGGAGCAGACGCGAGTCCGAGTCTGACCGCGTCCGGCGTGCGGTTCGGGTCGACGGCGAAGGCGGGACCGGGCGTCACCGCGATGCCGTGCGCGGCCGCGGCGGCCGTGAAGGTGTCCGCCCGCCATGGCGCGGGCAGCTCCCACCAGGCGAAATAGGCGCGCGGGTCGGACCGTACGGCGAACCCCCGCAGTTCCTCGGCCACCACCCGCTGCCGCCCCGCCGCATCGGCTCTCTTCTCCTCGACCAGCCGCTCCACCACCCCCTCCCCGATCCACCGCACCGCGGCCTGAACCGCGAACCGCCCCGCACTCCACCCACCGGACCGCACGGCCCCCGCCACCGCCTCGGCCCGCCCTTCCGGCACGACGACGAACCCCACGGTCAGCCCGGGCGCGACCCGCTTGGAGAGACCGTCGACGACGTGGACGAGCCCGGGCGCGTGGACGGCGAGGGGGTCGTCGTCGGTGAGGAACGACCAGATGCGGTCCTCCACGACGGGGATGTTCAGATCGAGCACCGCGCGCGCGAGCCCGCGCCGCCGCTCGGGAGGGGTCGTCACCGAGGTCGGGTTGTGCAGGGTCGGCTGGAGGTACAGCGCGGCCAGCGGAGCGGTGCGGTGGGCAGCGGCGACGGACTCCGCGAGCGGGCCCTCCTCGTCCGTGGCCAGCGGCACCAGCGTGATGCCGAGCCGGGCGGCGATCTCCTTGACCACGGGATACGTCAGCGCCTCGACGCCGACCCGGCCGCCGGGCCGGACCAAGGAGGCGAGGGTGGCGGCGACGGCTTGGCGGGCGTTGCCGGTGAACAGCAGCCGGTCGGGGTCGGGCCGCCAGCCCCGGGTGGCGAGCAGTCCGGCCACCGCCCGGCGGGCCTCGGGCGTGCCGGTGGCGGGGACCGGGCGCAGGGCGTCGGCGAGAACGTCGGGGCGCAGGAGCGGCGCGAGGCCGGGCGCGAGAAGCTCCGGCTCACCCGGCGCCGACGGGTAGTTGAGCTCCAGGTTGACCGGCACGGCGGTCGCCGCCTCGACGAGCGCACGCCCGCTTCCCTCCGGAGCGGCCCGCACGAAGGTCCCGCGACCGACCTCCCCGACCACCAGCCCCCGCCGCACGAGCTCGGCGTACACCCGCCCCGCCGTGGACCCGGCGATCCCACGCCGCCGCGCGAACGCCCGCTGCGGAGGCAGCCGTTGGCCCGGCTTGAGCCGCCCGGCGGCGATGTCGTCGGCGATGCGATCAGCAATCCGCCGAAAGTCACTCACAAGCCCGCCCTCCCACAGTCCTCCCGAGATTGCACCGAGGGCAAAGATCCTATTGCACCGAGGAGCTGAGCGGATCTAGGGTCGTCGACATGAGCCCCTTCCTCGCATACGAGGACAAAGGCGCCGATCTCGGCGCTGATCTCCCCTCCGTCCCCCTCGTCCTCGTCCACGGCCACCCCTTCGACCACACGATGTGGACCCCGCAGATCGAGAAGTTCTCCACCACCCGCCGGGTCGTCGCCCCCGACCTGCGCGGCTACGGCGCCTCCCCGGTCGTCCCCGGCATCACCCCGCTGGCCGCCTTCGCCGAGGACATCGAAACCCTGCTGGACGACCTCGGGCTGGAGACCTTCGTACTGGCGGGCCTGTCGATGGGCGGCCAGATCGTCATGGAGTGCTACGCCCGCTTCCCCGACCGCGTCCGCGGCCTGGTCCTCGCCGACACCTTCCCGGCGGCGGAGACGGACGACGGCAGGCGGACGCGGAACGCCATGGCGGACCGGCTGCTGCGCGAGGGCATGCGCGGATACGCCGACGAGGTGCTGGAGAAGATGGTCGCGCCGTACGCCGCCGCCGAGGTCAAGGCCCACGTCCACCGCATGATGACGGCGACCCCGCCCGAGGGCGCCGCGGCGGCCCTGCGCGGCCGCGCCGAACGCCCCGACTACCGCGACCTGCTGACCCGCGTCACCGTCCCCGCCCTGGTCGTCGTGGGCGCCGACGACACCTACACCCCCGTCCCGGACGCGGAGGCGATGCACGCGGCGCTGCCGGACTCGACACTCCGGGTGATCGAGCGCGCGGCACACATGCCGAACCTGGAGCGGGCGGGGGAGTTCAACGAGGCGCTGGGGGAGTTCCTGGCGAAGGTCCACGACTAGTGGGTGGTCGGCCCAGCCGTGGCTTTCGGGAAGCAGGTCAGTGACGAGGACGGTCCGAATGTGATCGCCTTCGCCGGACCTGACGGCACGGGATGGCCCGAAGAGGCGACGCGTGGTTGCCGAGCCCGCTGATGTGTGGCACAGCCGAGACACGGGGCGGAGCGGTGTTCCAGGAAGCGGTCAGGCGCAGCCGCTGTGTGTGGTGCATGGGCAGTGTGTCGGGTGATGCGGGCCGTGAAGCACACGTTGAACTGTGTCCCGACCAGTCCTGTGATCTCCACATCGAGGCCGGTCTCTTCCTTGACCTCTCGTACAGCCGTCCCGGGCAGCGAGTCGCCAAGGTCCATCCCCCCGCCCGGCAGAGCCCACAGGTCGTTGTCCCTGCGGCGCTGCAGGAGGGTCCGCCCCTTGTCGTCCGACTCACCCTCGCACAGCTCGGCCGGCCGCCCGCCACTTCACCCGAGGCCGCGATTGGGCCCGTTTGAGAGGGTCAGCGCCCCTTCGCCGGAGCACGGGCCGCGAGTACCGGGATGGAAGCGATCTTCTGTGCGTCCAGATGTTCCCAGACCAGTCCGGCCGGGCGGTGCGGTGACCGGCAGGAGATGACCTCGTCGGGTGTGACGATCAGGTCCACCCCGAAGTCGTGATCGGTTGCCGGGAGATCCTCGTCCAGCACCTGAAGTGAGTGGACCGTGGACACGACCACCGTGCGGTCGCTGATCAGCCCGGCCTCCATCAGGAACGCGAACTCAAGATCCGAATACCCCGCTCCCTTGCCGATGCGCACCCCCGCCCGATTTACCGCGACGCTCCCGACGACCACCAAGTCGACGGGCTGGAGATCGACAACGTCGACTCGTGGGGCCACAGTTGCCGCAACCTTGCTGGATGCCGCCTCCTGCGGTGGGACGGACAGCGCGGCGGGGTCGAGGAGGTAGAAGGGGCGGGGGTCGGCGAGTTTCGGCACCGCCATGAAGACCGTTTTCCCCTCGGCGAGAGCGCGAGCGCGCACGGGCAGTTGGGCTTTGTCCGGTACGGCCTTGATGACGGACGCGTTGCGCCAGCCAATCAGCTCGGCGAGTCGCCCTGCGGCGGTTTCGGAGCCCTTGAAGTTCGGGATACGGCCATGAGCCGTCGCGTCGAGAACGGCACCCGACGCGTCGAGCAGACCCCAGACCCTCTCGCGTACGTGCTGCTTCTCCTGGTCCATCCGGGTATGCATGCGAGGCTCCTTCATGCCTTGGTCATGCCGCTTCCATCAACGCCATCAGCCGGTCCTGTGCGTCCTGCACGGCAGGTTCGTTCCGCCATGGGCGCATCTCTCGGGCGGCCCGGAAGACGATGTTCATCCCACCGCCTCCGCGCGTGCCATGCAGTTCGCTTACAGCGTCGGTGAACGCGACGAGTGCGGCGTCCAGGTCATCGCCCCGGAGGCGAGCCAGAGTGAGGTTGCCGAGGACGATCGCCCGGGACTTGCTGCGGTCATGTAGTGCGGCGGCGGTGCCGGCCAAGAGTCCTTCGGCTTTGCGGTATTCGCCGAGCGAGAGGTAGCAGGAGCCGGCCAGGCGGCCGAAGTGAGTGGGGGAGAACAGCTCATGGGCCGCGTCCGCTCCGTGAGCCTGGCTCAGGTGCCTTTCGGCAATTGTCAGAGCGCGTTCGCACTCACCTGCTTCGCCCAGGTAGGCGTGTGCCTCAGCGGCGTGCAACGTGGCGAGCCCCGTAATGACGTGGCTGGTGCAGCGGGCCGTACGGGCTGCCTGGAGTGCCAGGTCCAAGCCTCCTCGGTAGTCGTTGGCGCCGTAGAGTGCCACATAGCAGGTTCGTAAGAGGGCGTGCCCTTCCGTATTCGGGTCGCCCAGATGGCGAGCCACTTCGACACTCTGCGCGTAGTACGAGCGGGCCGTGGTGTGGTCTCGGCGCTGAGACGCATCCCAGACGAGCTGTCCCATGAAGGTCGCCGCATCCGCCTGAAGCATGCGCATCTCACGCTGAACGCGCCCAGGGGGAGCTTCGCCGGCGAGGAAGGTAACCCGGCTCGCGTGATCGGCGGCACGCGCCAGCAACGTCGCGGAGGGCACACGGTCGTAACACTCGCCCAGGGAGTCCATGCCGTTGCGGAGTTCAGCGACCGTCGAGAGATCCACGCGGGACGGGTGGCGCATGGCGTACTCCGTGCGCTCGGTGCGAGGCCGCTCGTCGATGGACGAGATCACCAGGAGTTCGGCCAAGTCCTCCGCACTGACTTGCAGCGCTTGCGCCAGCCGCGGCCGAATCCACGGCTGGGGCGCCACCTTCCCCGACTCCCAGCGCACAACGGTGGAGCGTTCCACCCCCAGTACCTCTGCAAGGCTCTCCTGCGTGAGGCCCACCGCCCGGCGGCGGCGAACGAGGCCGTGACGTTTCAGAGCCATGGAGCGATCTCCTCGCGTCGTACGTCACGTTTTCCGGAGGCGGAATGCCCAGGTCATGCCCGATGATGCGTCATGGATGCCACATCCACGCCTCAATTCTGCTCTGGTTCGCGGCGGCAGGCAGCGGTTCCGTAGATCTGCACCGACCGACTGACAGACGTCAAACCCCGGCGAGGTGGGCTGACCTCCCGGGGCACGGCCGATCTGAACGGAGCAGACCGACATGCGCGACCTTATCCGTCCCCTCGCCGAATGGTTGAGGCTCCTGCTCGCCCCTGGCACCGGCAAGCGCCGCGCGGGCGTGCAATCCGCTGCTTGGTGCCCGATCTCGCCTCATTCCACCGCCGTTCCTGACCCCGCGTGCCTCTCCCTCCCCCTCCACCGCTCCCCCTACGGTCTTCACCTGCCCCTCGACGGCGCCGAATGCCGCCTCGTACGCCCCTACCTCACCGACCACGAACAGGAATGCGCCCGTCGGCGCCGCCACCTCGCGCTCGTGCCCGCCGCCGACACCATGGCCGACCTCGACCGGCACCTGATCGGGGCGAAGGAGGTGACTGCCTGATGGAACGTGCCTCGGAATCCACCACCACACTTCGCCTCCTCCCGTGGACATCCCCGGAGAGCAAGCCGTGCTTCCTCGCCACGGACAGTGAGGGCGGATATCTGTCGCGCCTTGCCGACCGCATGGAAGCCGTGCAACTGGCCACGGCCGCTGACGTACTCGCCTGCGCCCGCAAGGTGCTGGACGACCCCATGTCCCCGCACACCGAAGTGCGCTACGCCGGGATCCGGCTCGCCGAGTGCTTGAGCGATGCGCTGCGCGTCGCCGAGTCGCGCGGCCTGCGTCTTTCCGATGACACCGGGTCGGGAGGAGCACGGTGAGCGCACGCGCCGTGTATCGCTACGTTCCACACACCGTCCGGCACGATCCGGAAGGCGGGATGACCTATGAGATCCGCTGCGAGGCACCGGGATGTGCGGCGGAATCGGGGCGGCGGGATGCGTATGAGGCGCCCAGGACTGGGACCTGCGGCACGCGGGATGCACAAGGCACACCCTCTTTCACCGTGTCGTGACCGACCACGCCTGCAAGCCCCGTCCACACCGACGGCAGAAGGGAAGAAATACGACGTGTCGAGCAGTCCCACGCCACGTGACTCGCCCGCCTCGTTAGATAGGGGGCCACGACGAGCATCCCGCCCGCCGCACGGGTCCCACGAGTGGAGACGAAGTCTTGAGTACGACACTGATCACCGATCACCCCGCATGGATCACCGACACCAACGGGCAGACCGCGCGGGTCGTTCGCCATGACGGCGCCGTCTGGTTCGCTGAATGGACCGGTGACGCGCTCGACCTGCGCCCCGTCGACACAGCGGACAACGCCGCGCCGCCGCTGTCCCGTACGCCCTCGGCCCAACTCCCGCACGGGAAGGCACCGGAACCGTTCCTCCGCCCTCTCGTGGCCCTCGGCACGGTCGTCCGCCTCACCAATCCGTCCCTCTGGGACGCCATCACCACGGCCATCCTGCGCCAGGTCGTACGCGCCGCACAGGCGCGCAAGGTCTACCGGCATTGGTGCACGGAGCACGGCCGGACCGTGGACACTCCGGCCGGACCGATGGCCGTGGTCCCCGACCCGCAGACCGTCTTGCGCCTCCCGGACGAGGCGTTCGCGGAAGCCGGCGCGAAGTTCCACCGGACGGCCCTGCAAGCCGCCGCCACCGCCTACCAGGGCAACCACGAGCGGTGGGCTGCCATGAGCCCCGATGAACTCGTCAAGGCACTCGACGAGGTACCACGCATCGGCCCATGGACGGCATCGGCCGCTGTCGCCGACTACACCGGCGATTTCTCGGTCTACCCACACGGAGACCTCGCGGTCCGCACCTGGGCACGCGCCGCGACCCCCGCCGTGATCCTGCCCGACGACGAGCGCGGATTCGAAGCCCGATGGCGCCGATGGGCGCCGGACCGCCCACAGCTCCACGCCCTGACTCTGTTCACTCTCACCTGGGGGAGCCATGCCCGCACTCAGCATGACGGAGGTACCACCCCGCACCACCCCTGACCTCATCAACGGCGCGGACACCTCCCGCGCCCTCGATGCGCTGTTCGTCAACGCGCCCCTACGCGACTACGACCAGCGTCCCCGCGTCAACGACTACACGTTGCCCGTCCTCGGCATGGCGTACATCGCCACATACGCCACACAGGAGGGGTTCAACGTCGGTGTACTCGACGCAGAAGCGCATGGCCTCGGACTGGCGCAGACCATCGCCACCGTCAACGAGGCGAAACCCCGGTGGGTCGGCATGAACCTCCTTGCCCCCACGTACGAGCTGTCAGCGTGCATCGCGGCCGGACTCGACGAGGACATCCGCCTCATGGTCGGTGGACACCACGCGAAGGCCATGCCCACCACGGTGCTCGCCGACCCCCGCATGAAGCGACTGCACGCGATGATTCTGGGGGAGGGCGAAACCCGTGTGGCCGCGCTCCTCGACGACGAGCGGCGCCGCGCTGAACTGCCCGGCGTGATGTGGCGGGATCACCGACTCGGCACCAACGGCATCGGTCTCGCCCACGGCAAGAATGCTCACCAGTGGACGGCCCCGGACATCGACGCCCTGCCGCTCGTGGACCGCGAGTTCCTGCCACAGGACCCGTACCGCGCCGACGACGGCCGGACCGAAGCGAACATCGTCGGCTCGCGCGGCTGTCCGTACGACTGTGGGTTCTGCGGCGCTGCCGTCTCCGCCAACCCGGACATCAAGATCCGTACCCGCTCACCGGAAGGGATCATCGAAGAACTCGAGCGACTGCACGCCGACCACGGCGTTAGTGCGTTCCGATTCGTGGATGACCTCTTCCTCGGCGCGGACCGGATCATCCGCGACTCGATGGCGGCATTCACCGCCCACCGCATCGGCGAGCGGTACGTCTGGGACGCCACGGGCCGCATCAACGTCCTGCACCGCGCCGACGACGCCCTGTTGGACACCCTCGCCACGAACGGGCTTCGCGAAGTCGCGTTGGGCATCGAGTCAGGCAGTGACCGCGTGCTCAAGGCCATGGACAAGCGCATCACGGCCGATATGACAGCGTCCGTAGCGCGTCGCCTCATGGCTCGCGGCATCAATGTGAAGGGGTATTTCATCCTCGGGTACCCCGACGAGCACCGCGACGACCTCGCCGCGACCGTCGCGCACATCCACAGTCTGTGGACATTGTCCGACCGCTTACCGGGCGCCTTCCGCGCCTCCGTGTTCGAGTTCCGGCCCTACCCGGGTACGCCGATCTGGTCCCGCCTCGTCGAAACCGGCCACGACCCCGTGCAGATGCTCGCGTACGGGGACGTGGACCTCACCGAGCACGGCGCCGACGAGGCCATGCGAGGACGCGACGAATTCAACTTCTCCGTGGGCATTCAGTTCGCCGAGACCCCGCTGACCGAGATCCGCGAGCACCTGGCCGCTCTCTCCCGCGAACAGCACGAGCGCAACGAAGGAGGCATGGCCGCATGACACAGCACCGCGGAACCTTCGTCACCGTGGACGGCCCCGGAGGCGTCGGCAAGTCCACCCTCGTAACCGCGCTCGCCGACTTGCTGCGCGGCCACGGTCACCGGGTGCACTCCACACGCGAGCCGTCCACCCGCCCCATCGGCGCGTTCACCCGCACCCACGCCGATGAGATCAGCGGACACGCCCTCGCCTGCCTCGTCGCAGCCGACCGGTACGACCACCTCGTCCACGAGATACGGCCCCAGCTCGCTGCCGGCCGCACGGTCGTCTGTGACCGCTACCTCGCGTCTACCCTCGTCGTGCAACGCCTCGACGACGTACCGGAACCCTTCCTCCTGGCGCTCAACAACGACGTCACGCTTCCCGACCTCGCGGTCATCCTCACCGCCGAGCCACACGTGGTCGCCGAACGGCTCACGAAACGCGGAGCACACCACCGCTTCGA
The DNA here is from genome assembly GCF_015160855.1 of Streptomyces ferrugineus. Classification (NCBI taxonomy): domain Bacteria; kingdom Bacillati; phylum Actinomycetota; class Actinomycetes; order Kitasatosporales; family Streptomycetaceae; genus Streptomyces; species Streptomyces ferrugineus. The sequence goes on from NZ_CP063373.1 coordinate 119,387, forward strand.
ACGTGACCCCGGCATCCCCGCCCGCGAACTCGCCCTGTACGAGCAGGCAGCCCGGACGCTGCGCGGCATGGACGTGCCTGTCCTCGTCCTCGACACCGGGAACACCACACCATCGGAGGCAGCCGCACAGATCGCCTCATCCCTCGCCCGCCGCCCCGGTAGCGTCGGCCCCAGTGACCCCGACCCGCTCACGGTGGCCCAATGACAATCCTCGACACACACGTGATCCTGCGCAGCGGTGACAAGATCCTCATGTCCCAGCGCGGCGGCCCCTACGGCAACGGCCGATGGCATGTCCCGTCCGGGAAGCTCGACCCCGACGAGCCACTGACCGACGGCGCCGCGCGTGAACTCCTCGAAGAGACCGGCGTCTCCGTAGACCCCGCGCACCTGCGCATGGTCCACGTCGTCCACCACCGCCAGGCGGAAGGCGACCGCATCGGCTTCTTCTTCCTGGCCACCGAGTGGACCGGCGAACCCGTCAACCGCGAGCCCGACAAGTGCCTCGACCTGCGGTGGTTCGACGCTCACGACCTCCCGGACGACATCATCGAATACCCCGCCGCAGGGCTGCGTGGCTACCTCGCCGGCACCGGCACGCTCACCCTGCACGACTGGTAACGCGCCCCCACCCCAGGCGACCCACCCAGGAACGGGGACAGCATGACCCCGCGCCGCCGAAGACCAACGCATCCGATCACTGCCCAAAGGCGAGCAGCCACCCGACCACCTCGACCAGTGGCGAGCCATGGACGCCGACAACACCGCCGCGCTCCGGCGCATCGTCGACGCCCACGGCCGGCCCGGACACGCCCTCGTCGGCACAGAAGCCGCGAACGCCGCGTGGCTACTCGCCCAGCACGCGGACGCGGACCCCGCATTCCAACACCGCGCCCTCGAACTCCGCGCCGCCGCCGGCCTCGAACCGCAAGCCGAGTACGAAGCCCGGGAGACCATGAGCAGAACCGGGCGATCGCCACCCCCTGGACGGTTCCCACTGGGTGACCGGCGCCCCATCGTCGGCGCGCCCCCGGGACCCGTCCCGTCCCGCGCAACCTTCGTCCCACGGCTCCCGTCTTTGAGCGAGAATTCGGGCATCCCACCCGCGAGTGGAAGGTCGGGACTTGGAGACTGCGGCTGCCGAGTGGACGGTGCCACCGGGTGGTATGCGCGGACGGCGGGCCGGGCGGTTCGGGGTCTGGGTCGTCGGTCTGGTGTTGGTGGTCGTCAGCGTGGGTGTCGGCTGCCGGGTCGCCGATGTCGACGGGGTCACCCCGGTTCCGCAGCTGCTGGCGTTTCTGCCGTGGCTGCTCGCGCCCGCCGGCTTCGGGCTGTTGTTCGCCGTGCTCTCGCGCTGGTGGTTCGGTGTCGTGTGGGCGCTCGCGCTGCTCGGGCTGCTGGCCTGGTTCATCGAGCCGTACGGCAAGAGCAGCCGGCCGGGCGGGACGCCGCTGGCCTCGTTCCGGGTGGTGACCTCGAACGTCGAGTTCGGGCACGCGACCGACGCCCTCGTCGCCGCCGTCCGCCGCGAGCGGCCCGACATCGTGTTCGTGCAGGAGTGCGAGTACACCTGCGACGGCAAGCTCAAAGAGGCCCTCGGCGCCGAGTATCCGCACCGGGCGGCACAGGTGGCCGGCGGCTCGGAGGGGTCGGTCGTGCTCAGCCGCTTCCCACTCGACCCCGCCGACGGCGTCGCCGGCACCATGGCCATGCCCGGCGCCGTCGCCGACGTACGCGGGCACGCCGTACGGCTGCAGCTCGCGCATCCCATGCCGCCGCTGCCCGGCCGGACCGACCTTTGGCGGCGGGAGCTGGGTGAGCTGCGGGACCTCGCCGCCGAGGACCGGCGCACACCCCTCGTCCTCGCCGGGGACTTCAACGCCTCCCAGGACCACGCCGCCTTCCGCCGCATCCTGGACACCGGTCTGCACGACGCCGCCCGGCTCGCCGGACACGACCGCGCACCGAGCTGGCCGGCCCGGACGGCACCGGCGTTCGGCGTGCAGATCGACCACGTGCTGCTGTCCGCCGACTTCTCGGTCCGCGCCGCCCGCTTCCTCGACCTGGCCGACACCGACCACCGCGCACTTGTCACCGACCTCACGCTTCACCAGCGACGATGAGCTGAGCAGGTGAACAAGGGTGCTCATAATGGGGCTCATGCCCCGCGAGCTCCCCATCGGCCTCACACCCCCCGACTGGCTCGTGCGGAACCTGCGGGCCCAGCCGGCCCCCGTCAACCGGCCGGCCGTGGTCCGCGCCGCCATCGCGCTGGCCCTGCCCCTGGCCATCGGCCTCGCGTTCGGCCGCCCCTCCTACGGCGCCCTCGCCTCCATGGGCGCCCTCAACGGCGTCATCAGCGACACCGCCGCCGCCTACCGCGTCCGTATCCCCACCATCGCCCTCCCGCAGCTCTTCGGCGCCGTCGGCGTCACCCTCGGCGCCCTGGTCCACGGCCACGGCTGGGTCGCCGTCGCCGCCGTCACCGGCGTCGCGCTGGTCTCCGGGATGATCTCGACGATCGGCGCGGTCGCCTCCGCGTCGGGCCTGGTGCTGCTGCTGACCTGCGTGGTCGGCGCGGGTCTGCCGATGCCGGGCGAGTGGTGGCTGGCGCCGCTGCTGCTGTCCGGCGGCGGACTGCTCGTCCTGGTGCTGGCGCTGCTGGCCTGGCCGCTGAGGTCGGGGGTGCCGGAGCGGGCGGCGGTCGCCGACACCTACCGGACGGTCGCCGACCTGCTGACGGCCGTCGGCGGCGGCGCCCAGGCGTACGACGACGCCCGGCACGCCGTCACCCAGTCCCTGAACCAGTCGTACGACACCGTCCTCGCCCACCGCGCGACCCACCACGGCCGCAGCCCCGAACTGGCCCGTCTGGTGGCCCAGTTGAACGCCATCACCCCGGTCGTCGAGGCCGCCCCCGCCGCCCACCTCACCGGCGCCCCGCTCCCGCCCGAGGTCCCGGAGGCGGTACGCCACCTCGCCTCCGCCGTCGAGACCGGCACCGGCCCGACAGTGCAGAAGCTCCCCGCCCCGACCACCGAGACCGCCCGCGCCGTCGACCACGCCCTGCGGCACGCCGCCGAGGTCGTCACCACCCCCGACGTCGACCCCCGCGGCATCGACGACCGCCTCGGCCGCCCCGCGGCCCTGAGCATCCGCACCGCCCGCGCCCTGCGGGGCGTCACCCTCTCCGCCGCCTCCTGGCGCTACGGCCTGCGCCTGGCCCTGTGCATCGGCCTGGCCCAGACCCTGGTGTCGATCGTCCCGGTCCCCCGCTCCTACTGGGTCGCCCTCACCATCACCTTCGTCCTCAAGCCCGACTTCGGCTCCGTCTTCTCCCGCGCCCTGCTGCGCGCCCTCGGCACGGTCGCCGGCCTGGTGGTCGCGGCGGCGGTGCTGTCGGAGGTGCCGCGCGGCTGGTGGGACGTACCGGCACTGCTGTTGCTCGCGCCGCTCGTCCCGGCGCTCACCCCGCGCGGGTACGGCTACCAGACGGCCGCCATCACCCCGGTGATCCTGCTCGTGTCGGACATCCTGAACCGCGAAGGCACCGGCCTGCTGCTGCCCCGGCTGGTCGACTCCCTCATGGGCTGCGCGATCGCCCTCGTCGCCGGGTATCTGCTGTGGCCGGAGAGCTGGCACACCCGCGTCGGCGACCGTCTCGCGGACGCCGTGGACGGCACCGCGCACTACGTCGAGAGCGCCTTCGGCCCGAACGCCGTGGACCCGCCGGCCCGCGCCCGCATGCGCCGCCGCCTCTACCGCGACCTCTCGGCCATCCGCACGGAGTTCCAGCGCGCCCTGACCGAACCCCCGCCCACCGGCCGCCGGGCGGCCGCGTGGTGGCCCCTGGTCGTGGCGGTGGAGCGGATCGTGGACGCGACGACCGCGGGACGGGTACGGGTGCGCCACGGCGCGGCCCCGCCGTCCGCCGCCGAGGTGACCCAGGTCGTACGTCAGCTGAGGGAGCTGGCGGAGGGCGTACGCAAGGCCGAGACTCCGTACGCGGTCCGCACCGACCTCACGGGCCCGGCCGAGAGCGTCCTGGAGCCGCTGCGGCAAGAGGTGGCCGCGGCGAGGGCGATCGCGTCCCCGCACTGAAACGCGCCCCACAGGCCGGCGCGGCCGCCCTGTGCAGGAGGGCGACCGCGCCATGTGGGGGGTGGGATCAGTGGTTGATCAGTGGTTGATCAGCGGTTGATCAGTGGTTGCTCTTGTGCAGCGCCTTGTCCATCGCCGCGGCGAACCCGTTGGCCCACAGCTGCTCGACCTTGGCCCGCTCATTGGCGTCCGGCTGCGCGTTCGTGCAGGACGGACCGGGACCGCCGCCCGACATCAGCTCGCTGCACGGCCCCTCGTAGTGGTCCGGCAGCCCGAGCACGTGCCCGGTCTCGTGCGCGGTGACGCGAGTCGAGTCGTACTCCTGGTTCTGCTGGTAGTCGAGGAAGATGTACCCGTTGCCGTGCCCGTCCGTGGAGGCGTACGAGCCACGCGGGTCGTTGCCCTCACGGTAGGTGAAGTCGGCGTTCGAGCCCTCCTGGAGCTTGACGTTGGACACCGCGCTGTTCCATATCTGGGTGCTGCGGGCTATCTGTTCGCTGAACTGCGGTGCGGCGGACGCGTCGTAGGTGACCGTGACGGCCGCGAGGCCCGGGTTCGCCGCGCGCTTCTCGGCGACCGACTTCAGCACGGCCTCGAAGAAGGCCCGGCTGGAGTCGGATTCGGCGGACTTGGCGACGTAGCCGGCCTGGACATGGGCCGGGGCCGCGGTCGCCGGGGCGACCGTGCCGAAGCCGAGGGCCGCGACACCGAGACCGACCGCCGTCAGCGAACGGGCGGACAGGGCAGAGGACATGCGCATCGATGACTCCTAGGTGGGGGGTGAGTCGTCAAGGCGAGTGTCGACGCCTGTGTGGCCGCTGTGATGATGGCAAACGGTGATAGCCCGGCCCTATCGGGGCCCCAATTCACAGGTATCAGGGGGGATTTGTGCCGCTGGTGAAAGCGTTGCTTCCGTTTTAATCTCCCCTGGCATGGAGCTCGAGGTCAGACATCTGCGCGCGCTGTGCGCCATAGCCGACACCGGCAGTCTGCACCGGGCCGCGCGCCAACTGGGCGTCGCCCAGCCCTCGCTCAGCACCCAACTGCGGCGGATCGAGCAGGAGCTGGGCGGCGCGTTGTTCGTGCGCGCGAGAACCGGCTGCCGCCCCACCCCGCTGGGCCGTCTGGTCCTCAGCCGCGCCCGTCCGCTGGTGGCCGATATGCGTGCCCTGGTCGCGGAGGCGAGGGCGGCCGCGGTGGGCGGCGCGGAGCTGCGGGTCGGCTCGACGGCGAGCAAGGCGCTGGCGGGCTGGCTGCGCCGGCTGCGCGGCCACGGCCAGGACCCGACGCTCCATATGAACGTCTCCCCGAACGCCCTGCTCCGCATGGTCGCCGACGGCCAGCTCGACGTCGCCTTCGTGCACGAGGTGGAGGGCTGCCCGCTGCGTATCCCGCCCGAACTCCGGCTACGCGTGTTGATGGAGCGCGAACCGCAGTTCGTGTCGCTGCCGACCGACCACCCGGCGGCGGTGAAATCCGAGGTCCGCCTGCGTGACCTGGCCGAAGACCGCTGGATGGTGGACCCGACCGTCGACGGCGAGTGGGACGCCGTGCAGCGGATGTTCCGCGCGGCCGGCGTCAACCCGCACGTCCTGCACGGCGACTACTACACGGCCGACGCCCTGGTCGCCACCGGCGAGGTGGTCGCCGTCTGCCAGCCGACCCACGCCGACAGCCCCACGATGGCGGTACGGCGCCTGCACGGCGACCCCCTCGGCGTACGCCTGCTCCTCGCGGCCCGTACGGAGACGGTCCTCGACGGGGTCTACCCCGCGCTGGAGGAGGCGTACTGGGAGGCGGCCCGGCAGGCGCCGGCGTACCGGGAGTGGCTGGAACACGACGGTGAGCGGCAGCCGCCGGTCCCAGTACTCCCGTGATCGGTGTCCGTGGGGGTCAGACGCCGATGTCGCAGCCGTCCTTGCGCCATACGGCGACGACGGCCGGGCGGACCGCCTTGCCGGGCCCGTCGGGCCAGGTGCTCACCGGGTTGTCGGCGGACGCGCCGTCGACCTCGCCCGGGTGCTGGACGGCGACGACGACACGGCGGTCCTGGATGATCGGGCCGCAGGTCTCGGCACCGTTCGGCACGGTCAGGAACTGCTTCAGCTCACCGCGCCGGGAGCCCTTGACCGGGACACCGAAGAGGCCGTCGTTGGAGCCGAGCGCGTTGCCGTCAGTGGAGATCCACAGGTTGCCGTAGTCGTCGAAGGCGACGTTGTCCGGGCAGGAGATCGGGCTGACCTGGTCCTTCGGGAAGCCCGCGAAGTAGGTCGCCGGATCCTCGGGGTCACCCGCGACGAGGAACAGCGTCCAGGCGAACTTCGTGCTGTCGGCGCGGTTCCAGCGCTCGGTCAGCTCCAGGACCTGGCCGTGCTTGTTGCCGATGCGCGGGTTGGCCTCGTCGACCGGCGCGTTGCCGCTGGTGCCGCGGCGGGAGTTGTTCGTCAGCGCCACGTACACCTTGCCGGTGACCGGGTTGGGCTGGACGTCCTCGGGCCGGTCCATCTTCGTCGCGCCCACCTTGTCACCGGCGAGCCGCGTGAAGACGAAGACCTCCTCCGCGGTCATGCCCTCGACGTGCGAGACGGCGCCGTCGGCGGTGGCGGTGGCCAGCGGAATCCACTCGCCGCTGCCGTCGAACTCGCCGTCGTTCGGGAGCTTGCCGGTGCCGTCGATCTCGATGGCCGGGGAGTCGCCGGTGAGCTTGGCGACGTAGAGGGTCCCCTCGTCGAGGAGGGAGAGGTTGTGCTCGCGGGCCCAGCGGGAGCTGCCGTGGCGCATCCGCTTGCTGCCGACGAACTTGTAGAAGTAGTCGAACCGCTCGTCGTCACCGGAGTACACGACCGGCCGGCCGTCGTGCGTCAGCCGTACGGTCGCGCCCTCGTGCTTGAAGCGGCCCAGCGCGGTGTGCTTGCGCGGGGTGGAGTCCGGGTCGTACGGGTCGAACTCGACGACGTAACCGAAGCGGTGCGGCTCGTTCGGCTCCTGGGCGATGTCGAACCGCTTGTCGAACAGCTCCCACTTGCGCTCGGTCGCGCCGCTGCCGATGCCGTAACGCGAGTCGGTCGTGCGCGTGGCGTTGGCGAAGTACTGGTTGAAGTTCTCCTCGCCGTGGAGCGTGGTGCCCCACGGGGTCTCACCGCCCGCGCAGTTGTTGAGCGTGCCGAGGACCTTGGTGCCGGTGGGGTCGGCGGAGGTCTTGAGCAGGTCCGACCCGGCGGCGGGGCCGGTGAGCCGGAACTCGGTGGTGGCGGTGACGCGCCGGTTGAGACGGTGCCGCGGCACGGGGGTGAGCTTGCCGGTCCTGCGGTCCTCCTCGACGACCACGGCGGCCAGACCGTGGGCCGCCCAGGCGATCTCGACCTGCTCGCGGGTCGGGTTGTCGGCGTCGTACCCGCGGAACATCATCGGTTCGCTGGTGTACTCGTGGTTGGCGACGAGGATCTGGCGGCGGTGCTCGCCACGGAGCGGGAGCAGGGCGAGGAAGTCGCAGTTGTAGCCGAACTGGCCGGCCTGCGCTTCGGCGGTCTGGTTGTCCGGGTCGAATTCCGGCGCACCGCGCAGGATGGGGTCGCCCCAGCGGATGACGACGTTCTGGGCGTATCCCTCGGGGGCGGTCACGACGTCGGCGGTGTTGGGCGCGACCGGCGTGAAGCGCAGGCCGCGGGCGCCTTCGCCCGTGCCGGGCCGGTGCCAACGGTCGGCGGTGGCGGCCTCGGCCTGCGGGGCGGCGGCGACGTTGGCGGCGGTGCCGATCGCGGCGGCCGCGGTGACGACGGCGGCGGCGCGCAGCGTCGTACGACGGCTGACCCCTTCGGCGATGACGTCACCGACGTACGGGTTCGTCGTCGTGTTGGGCACCTCGTGGAAACAGGCGTCTCCACACCGGTACCGACAGGTCAGGGCGGAACGGCCACCGGGATGCGAGTCACTGTTGGTACTGACGATCGGCAACTGAATGCGCATGGCTTGGTACTCCCCTTGCTTCCCCATGAATGCAGCGTGGGGGACGGTAGGGGCACGTTTGTGCGGGAGCGGGGCGATCGAATGAACGACGGGTGAACTGGAGGTATCCGTAGGGAGGTTGGGCGTCCGGCGGCCATCGGCGCGATGGCACTCTTGACGTGCCGGGGGTCCTGTGCCAGCCCCTCCCCAAGATCGCCACCCGGGCCCGCTAACCTTACGTGTCCGTCCTGGCCAGGGATCTACGGGCATCAACTCACGCGAAGGGTTGCGCACATGGGCATTCTCACTCTCCTGCGGAACGCGTTCGGCCGGTCACGCAAGGTACACACCGCCGAAGCAGAGGGTGCGACTCCTTCGCCGGAACCCCAGCCGACGGTCCCCTCCCCGTCCCCCGAACCCCAGCCGACGGCCACCGCCCAGGTACCGGAACCGCGCAGCTCGGAGGCCAGCGACTCGGAGGGGGCGGACCGGCCCGAGAAGACCGAGTCGACCGAGACGACCGAGACGAAGCCTGCGGACAAGGCCGACAAGACGGACGAGGCGGACGAGACAGAAACGGACGAGCACGAGCTGGTCTCGGCCGCCTTCGACAATGTGACGGTGCCCAAGCCGGCGCAGCCGGTGGAGGCAGGGGCCGAGGAGAAGGCGGGGGTCGAGGAGACCGCCGCTGTTGAGGAACCGGCCGCTGTTGAGGAACCGGCCGCTGTTGAGGAACCGGCTGCGGTGGAGCCCGCCGCGGAGGAGCCGACGGCTGAGGAGACGCCGGCCGCCGAGAAGGCAACGGCTGAAAAGCCGGTTGCGGAGACGCCCGCCGCTGACGAGCCGGCCACGGTCGAGCCCGTTACCGAGACGCCCACCGCTGAGGAGCCGACGGCTGAGGAGCCGGCTGCGGAGACGCCCGCCTCTGAGGAACCGGCCGTGGTCGAGGCCGTCGCCGAGACGCCCGTCGCTGAGGAGACGGTCACCGAGGAGCCCGTCGCTGAGGCCCCGGCTGCGGATGAGCCCGTCGCCGAAGAGCCGGCCGCCGAGGCGCCGGCCGTGGTCGAGGAGACGGCGCCCGAGCCGGTGGTGGAGGAGCCCGCGCCGGTCGCAGCCGTGGAGGAGCCGACGCCCGCCCCGGAGCCGACGGCCGAGGTCACGCCCGACGCGGCCCCGGAGCCCGAGGCATCCGCCGAGCCCGAGCCCGCCACCGCGCCCGAAGCCGTGGCCACCCCGGAGCCGGTGGCCGCCGACGGCGAGGACGCCCCACAGGAGGCACCCGCAGTCGACGACGAGACCCGCACGGGTGGTGCGGGTGGGAACGACACCGAGGCCGAAGGCGAAGCCGAGGCCACCGACACCCCCGCCCTCCCCCCGGGCCTCCTCACCGCCTACAACGCCGCCCGAACCGTCCTGCACCAGCAGAACCTCACCGGCACCCGCGCCAAGGTCTACCTCGTCCTCGACCGCTCCGCCTCCATGCGCCCGTACTACAAGGACGGCTCCGCCCAGGCCCTCGCCGAGCAGACCCTCGCCCTCGCCGCCCACCTCGACCCCGAGGCCACCGACCCCACGGTCCACGTCGCCTTCTTCTCCACCGAACTCGACGGCACCGGCGAACTCACCCTCACCGACCACGAGAACAAGATCGACGAGCTGCACGCCGCCCTCGGCCGCATGGGCCGTACCAGCTACCACGTGGCCGTGGACGAGGTGGTCACCCACCACCGGAAGACGGCTCCCGACACCCCCGCCCTGGTGGTCTTCCAGACCGACGGCGCCCCCGACGCCAAGACCCCCGCCACCCACGCCCTCACCGAGGCCGCGAAGAACCACCCCTCCGTGTTCTTCTCCTTCGTCGCCTTCGGGGACCCCGAGCAGAAGGCCTTCGACTACCTCCGCAAGCTGAAGGGGGACAACACGGCCCTCTTCCTGGCCGGCGAGACCCCGCTGGAACTGACCGACCAGCAGGTCTACGAGGGCATCCTGGCGAACTGGCGCCCGTAGCCGAGAGGGGGGTGGACTCCGTCCACCCCCCGAAACGCGGGTGAGTCGATCTTCAGAGGCCCAGTAGGATTTCGACCATGGCGGCCACTGGATCCGAGAAGCAGGGTGGAAAGGCGTACTACGTCTCCACCCCCATTTATTACGTCAACGACGCTCCTCACCTGGGCCACGCCTACACGACCGTCGCAGGGGACGTGCTCACGCGCTGGCACCGTCAGCGCGGCGAGAAGGTGTGGTACCTCACCGGCACGGACGAGCACGGTCAGAAGATCATGCGCACCGCGAACGCCAACGGGGTGTCCCCGCAGGAGTGGTGCGACAAGCTCGTCGAGGAGGCGTGGAAGCCCCTCTGGGAGCACCTGGAGATCGCGAACGACGATTTCATCCGCACCACGCAGAAGCGGCACACGGACCGGGTGCAGGAGTTCGTCCAGGATCTCTACGACAAGGGCGAGATCTACAAGGACAGCTACGAGGGCCCGTACTGCGTCGGCTGCGAGGAGTACAAGCTCCCCGGTGAGCTGCTCGACGGCGAGGGCGAGTACGCGGGCCAGAAGCTCTGCCCGATCCACAAGAAGCCGGTGGAGCTCCTCGAGGAGGAGAACTACTTCTTCAAGCTGAGCGAGTACGCGGAGAAGCTGCTCGCCCACTACGAGGCCAACCCGGGCTTCATCCAGCCCGAGTCCGCGCGCAACGAGGTCGTGAACTTCGTACGGCAGGGGCTCCAGGACCTCTCCATCTCCCGGTCGACCTTCGACTGGGGCGTCCCGGTGCCCTGGGACGCCGGGCACGTCATCTATGTCTGGATCGACGCGCTGCTGAACTACGCCACGGCGGTCGGCTACAACGAGAACCCGGAGAAGTTCGAGTCGACCTTCCCGGCCGACGTCCACCTCGTCGGCAAGGACATCCTCCGCTTCCACGCGATCATCTGGCCGGCCATGCTGATGGCGAACGGCCTGCCGCTGCCCGGCAAGGTCGCTGCCAACGGCTGGCTGATGGTCGGCGGCGAGAAGATGAGCAAGTCCAACCTGACCGGCATCAAGCCGCAGGACCTGACCTCGCACTTCGGCGTGGACGCGTACCGCTGGTACTTCCTGCGCGCGATCGCGTTCGGGCAGGACGGCTCGTTCTCCTGGGAGGACTTCTCCGCCCGCTACACCAGCGAGCTGGCGAACGACTACGGCAACCTCGCCTCCCGCGTCGCCGCGATGGTCGGCAAGTACTTCGGCGGCGAGCTGCCGGCGGCCACGGCCGACGGCGAGGCGGAGAAGGCGATCCACGCCGGCATGGCCAAGGCGGTCGCGGAGGCCGACCGGAAGATCGGCGAGGAGCTGGACTTCCAGGGCGGCATCCTGGCGGTCTTCGACTTCGTCAAGCAGGTCAACGGCTACATCACCGAGCAGGAGCCCTGGAAGGTCGCGAAGGACACGTCCGACGAGGGCAGGGCCCGCCTGGCCACCATCCTCTACACGGCCGCGGAGTCCCTGCGGTCCGTCGCCGTGCTGCTGAACCCGGTCATGCCGGAGACCTCCCAGAAGCTCTGGGACTCCCTGGGCGCGGAGGCCTCCCTCGGCGCCCTCGCGGACCAGCGGGTCCAGGAGTCCGGCGAGTGGGGCGGGCTCCCGGCCGGCACGACGGTCACCAAGGGCGCGGTCCTGTTCCCCCGCCTGGAGGAGAAGCCGACGGCCTGACACCTGCGGCGATCTTTCCGATCTCCGTGTCACGGAGATCGGAAAGACTCCCGTGGATTTCTTGACTGATCCGTGCCCAACTCGGGGACATCACGGGGATGTTGTCCATCCGGTTGGCATCGATCGCACCCCACCGCCACCATGTCCCCCCACACGACCGTATGGTTTCCGCCATGGCAGTCCCTGAGGTCATTCCGATCGCCTACGAGCCGCACGGCCGTACCGAGGCGATCGGCTGTTACGCGGACGGTCAGTTCATGGGATCGGTCACGTACGCCTTCCCCAAGGACTTCGACCTCGGCACCGGCTGGGAAGAGCACAAACGTCTCTACGCGGTCCTGCACACCTTCGACGCCGAGGGCAGGTACCGCGACTCGGAGATCTGGTGCGCGGGCACCTGGGCCGAGCAGCAGCGCGCCCCGCACGGCCCGGACTCGGTCCTCGCCCGTGCCCGCGCCCGTCTCGCGACCCTGCTGCGCAGCCTTCCCCGGCGCACGTACACCGACATCGCGATACGTCCCTTCCAACTCACCGTCGACGGCGTGCTGTTCGGCCTGGTGAGCGGAGAGGACGACGGCGAGCCCTGGGCCGAGCTGTACCCCGACCACCTCGGGTTCGGCGCGCCCTGGGACGGTTCGTACGACACCTGATCGTTTACGCCTCTATGCCTGGACACCCCCGAGGCGCTATACATTGCGAAGATCACACAATGCCATCACATGGGGGGATCCATTCATGGCGCTCTTCGGGAACGCGCACACCATCGACCAGGGGCAGGCGCAGCAGGACTACGCGCGGCTGCTGGGCCACGGTGAGCAGGTGCACGCCGCGTACCTGCTGATACGCGACACCATCCTGTTCACCGACCGCCGTCTGATCCTGGTCGACAAGCAGGGCATCACCGGCAAGAAGGTGGAGTACCACTCCATCCCCTACCGCAGCATCACGCACTTCGCGGTGGAGACCGCCGGCACCTTCGACCTGGACGCCGAGCTGAAGATCTGGCTCTCGGGCTCGGCGACCCCGATCGAGAAGACGTTCACCAAGGGCGTCGACATCTACGAGGTGCAGGCGATCCTGACGCAGTTCGTGGCGAGGTAGCCGCGAGGGGGGGGGCGGTCCGGTTCCCGCGCCGGGACCGAACCGCCCCCCACCGGCATCAGGCGGCGTGGGCCAGGGCGAGCGCCCCGACGACAGGAGCGGCATACACCAGGGGGAACGGGATGTGCGCGTACCGGCGGGCCCGGGCCACGGTGATGGCGGCCCCGGCGAAGTAGAGCACCAGCCCCGATCCCGCCAGCACCCCGATCACCGGCACGAACAGCCCGGCCAGCAGCCCCACGGCTCCCGCGGTCTTGGCCAGCCCGAGCCAGGTCCACCAGGCGCGGGGCACCCTGTAGTCGGTCAGTGCCTCGACGATCCACTGGGCCCGCAGGAGCAGGACGATGCCGGAGAATCCGGCCATCAGGGCGGCCAGAACAGTGACGACGACGTGGGCGACATGCATGGCGGGGCTCCTCGGCGAGAGAGGGTCGGTACGACGGTGTCTCCGTCACAGGGCTGACGCCGGGCGCCGGGAAAGTGTGACGGAGACGGCCGCGCGTCATCTCGCGTACGGCAACGGGGCGTCAGCCCCGGCCCCCGCCCGGTCCTCCGCCGAACCCTCCCTCGGGTGCCTCGCCCGCCGTGACCGTGGCGATCGCCTCCGCCGAGCCCGGTTCGCCCGTCTTCTCGGCCAGGCCACCGGTGGATTCACCGGACGACGAACCGCCCGCGTACACGCGGTACTCCTGCCCGCTCTTGATCGCGGCGGACGAGAAGACGACGTTCTGGACCGTCTTCGACGTCACGTACGTCGCGACGACCTTGCCGTCGGCGTCCACGACGTGGAGGGTCGTGCCGGACGGGACGGACGAGTCCAGGGTCGCCGACAGCCAGCCCTGCCCGGATTCGCTGTCCGGTGCGACGACCATGCCCGCGCTGCCGGCCGCGAGCAGCGTGCCACCGCTCACGGTGAAGCTGCCGTTGACGTCCAGCGCGCCGTTGCCGTTCGTCTCCGGGCCGTTGACGACGACCGTGCCGCCGGTGATCTCGGCGGTGCCGTTGGAGTCGAAGCCGTCGCCGTCGGCGTTGAGGACGAGGGTGCCGCCGGTGACCTTGGCGGTGTAGTCGCCGACGCTCTCGCCCCCGCCGCCACCACCGAAGCCGCCCTGCCCGCCCTGGTCACTCGACGAGGTCTCGCCGCCGGACGCGTTGACACCGTCGTCGCGGGAGGTGACGGTCGTCGAACCGCCGCTGACCAGGATGTCCTTGCCCTCCAGCCCTTCGTTCGACGTCGTGATCCTCAGCGTGCCGTCGCTGATGACGAGGTCGCCCTCGGCGTGCACCCCGTCGTCCCCGGCGGCGGCCGTCACGGTGGCCCCGGCCAGGTGGACGGCCGAGTCGCTGTGCAGGGCGTCGGCGGAGGCGTCGACGTCGACGGTGCCGCCTTCGAGGACGGTGATGACGCCCGACTTCAGGCCGTGTGGCGAGGAGTCGTCGGAGGCCTGGGCGGCGACGTTCACCTTCCCGCCGGTGACCACCACGTCGGTGGCCGCGTCGACCCCGTCGCCCTCGGCGGTGACCTTCACGGTGCCGCCGCTGACGGCGACGTACCCCCGGTCCGCGTCCTCGGTGTCGTCGGCCTTGAGGCCGTCGCCGCCCGCCGTGACGGCGACCGTGCCACCGTTCACGACCAGGTAGTCCTTGCCGCGGATGCCGTCGTCGGCGGCGTCGACCGTCAGGGTTCCGCCCTGGATCACCAGGCCGTCGCCGCTCGCGATGCCGTCGTTGCCGTTGCCCTTCACGGTGAGCGAGCCGCCGCCCCCGATCGTCAGGTCGGCGGCGCTGTACAGCGCGGCGTTCGCCTCGGCGTCCTCGGCGTAGGAGTCGGTGTCGGCGAGCGAGTTCTCGCTGCCGTCGGCGAGGACGACCACGGCCTCGTCGGCGTCGGCGATGTCGATCGCGGCACCCTCGGAGTTGGAGATCTCGACTCCGTCGAGGATGAGGGTGACCTTCGCGTCAGGGGCCTTCACCACCACCTGCCCGTCGTCGAGGCCGCCGCTGAGCCGGTAGGTGCCGGCCGCGGTGATGGTGACGGTCGCCCCGTCGACGCCGACCCCGTCCCCCTCGGCGGACGCGGAGTCGCCGTTCAGCTCGATCTCCACGGCCTCGGACGCGTCGGCGTCCGTGTCCCCGTCCTCGGCGTGGACGTCCTGGTTGTCGGCGAGGACGGCGGCGGCCTTCAGGGAGCCGTCCACGGACGCGGCGGCCGCCGACGACGTACTCGACGCACCCGCCGCGGCCGACGAGGAGCCGTCACCGGACGAGCACCCGGCCAGCACGGCCGTACCGAGTGCCACCGAGGCGAGGACAGCCATCAGCTTCGTACGTATCGCACGCATCGTGCGCGTCCTGCGCACCGATCTCTTGCTCATGCGGGACTCCCGTTCCATGCGAGTGCGGTGGGAAAGTGGCGCCGCAGAACGGGCAGCCAACGATGTGCGGGCAGTTCGGGGCGCAGCGCGGCGAGCCCCGTGCCGTACTTGGAGACCGGGCAGGGCCGGTGCTGCAGGGACCACAGCAGCCGGTCGGCGCCGGACCCGGCCCGCCCCGACTTGGTCTCGACGATGGCCCGGTCCGGGGTGCGCAGCGCGGTCCCGTCGATCCCATGGGGAAGGGCCCAGGTCAGGTCGGTGTCGACGGTCACCCGGGTGCCGCTCGCGGGCAGGAGCAGCGTCGTGCGCCGATACGAGGTGACCAGCGAGGGCGTGAACCGGAACCCGTCGGAGTCGATGCCGGCCGCGGCGAGCGTCTCGTCGGCGTACGCCCGCGCCTCGGACGCGAGCCGCCACTGGCTTCCCTCGTACGGGATGCGCTGCTTGACGGTCGTACCGCGCGGGCCACGGGTCTTGACCTCGAAATAGTGGTCACCGGAGTCGAGGTAGGTGCGGATCCGGAGCTTGAACCGCCGCCGGCGACGGCGCGCGGCGCCCAGGTACCCGTCCAGCTCGGGCGTGTCGAAGTACACGGACCGGTATCCGAAGCGGCGTTCCCGGTCCATCTCCAGAACCCGCACGTCCGCCCCCAACCCCGAGAGAAAGTACGGCAGTTCGCTGACCGGCAGCATGTACTTGCGGTCCAGCCGGGTCAGCAGCGAGGCGCGTTCGACGAGTTCGTCGAGCCCGATGGGCCGCAGGCCGCCGATCAGGGGGGTGAGGGAGTCGGTGGCGCTCATGCCCGCGCTCCCTGCCGGGTGACGGCGGACCCGGCCTCCTCGGGGACCCGCGCGCCCTCGGTCACCACGTACCGCACCTCGACCTGAGTGGTGTCGTTGACGAGGTCGACGCCCTTGACCGACAGATTCACCACGCGGCCGCCCAGCAGCACCTCCAGGTACGCGCGCAGGGCGTCCTCGTCGGTGTACGCGGAGTCGAGCCTCAGGCTCTGCTGCCGGTGCCGGCCGAAGAGGCGGGGGTGGTCGGCGACGTACATGGTGAGGACGATCAGCCCCATCAGGGCGGCCGTCAGCGCGCTCAGGCTCGTGGGGAGCCCGGCGAGCAGCCCGATGGCGAGGGCGGAGAAGTAGTAGGCGATCTCATGCTGCGCGATCTCGTACGACCGCAGCCGGATGATCGACAGGACCCCGAACAGGCCCATGCCGAGACCGATCCCCACGGAGGCCGAGCTCAGCGTGGTGGCGACGGCGAGGACACCGACGTTCACGCCGAGGAAGGCGGCGATCAGGTCCCGGCGGTGGTGGCGGGGGAAGTAGACGCCGAAGGTGAGCAGGGAGATGGCCGCGAGGTCGACGGCGACAAGGACCAGCTGATTCATGGCGGTTACCGCTCCCCGGGTCTGTCGTGACGTGGGCTGTGTGGGCTCATGTCCAGGACGATCGGGGAGCGGGCTGTGAGAACCCTTTGGGCTTCCTTAACCGGCCTTGAGAAACACGCCAGGAGTACGTGAGGTGAACTACACCTGTACGGCGGCATGTTGGCGTCCGGCTGGCGCGCACGCGACCGCGATAATCGGGGCACCATGCTCCCGCCCCCGCCTCGCGATCTGCTGACCGACGTCCTCACGGTCGGCGCCCGCTATCCGCTCGTCCTGGCCGGTGACTGCGCGGTCCGGGCGCATGGTCTGGCCCCGGGAGCCGCTCGGGAGACGGTGCCCCTGGAGTTGGCGACGGAGAGCCCCGAGCCCATGGACCAGATCGCGGCCATGGTCCGCCACGGCCTGACGGAACGCGGTCGGCGGGTACGCCCCCTGGAGACCGACCCGCTCTCCGCCCGCCTGCTCGTCACGGACCCCGGCATGGGTGAGGAACGTACGGTCGACCTCCTGAAGGAGACCTTCTGGCGTCCGCCGGTCATCACCGACCTCGGCCCGGCGCTCGCCATCGAGGACCTCATCGGCACCAAGGTCCGCGCCCTCACCGACCGCGGCGCGGCCCGCGACCTGATCGACGTCCACGCCGCCGCGGCCCACTTCAGCTTCCCCGATCTGGAGGAGCTGGGCCGCCGTCACGCCTGGGACGAGCTGGACCTGGCCGACCTCCAGTCCCGCCTGGAGGCGACGGAACTCCTGGACGACCGGGAGTTCACCGCGCGGGGCCTCGCCGAGGAGTCGGTGCCGGCGCTGCGCGGGTGGGCCCGGGCGTGGGCCGACGACATCGCGGAGCGGCTGCTGGAGGAGGAGGCGCTCAGACCGCCGGCGGAGGAGTGACGTGTGCCGGGCCCATGAGACGCCCCCATGATCCCACGGCGCCTTTACACTTCCCGCGTGTTGTCGGCGCACAGGTGATGCGTCCGGGGTGGAGGGGACTCACATGGGCAGATGGAGCACGGCCGCGTTCGTCGTCGTCGGTCTGATCGGGGGGATGCTGCTGCCGGCCGGCCCCGCGACCGCCGTGCACGGGGCGGTCCCCGGTGACTTCAACCGTGACGGATACCGCGACGCCGTCCTGCCCGCACCCGGCGCGAACGTCTCCGGCAAGGAGGCCGCGGGCGCCGTCGTCGTCCTGTACGGCTCGGCCTCCGGCCTGTCGGCGACCCGCCGCAAGACCATCACGCAGAACACCTCGGGGGTCCCGGGCACAGCTGAGGCGTACGACCGCTTCGGCGCCGCCACCGCCACGGCGGACCTGAACCGGGACGGGTATGCCGACCTGGTGGTCTCCACGCCGTACGAGGACACGGCCGACGGCAGGAACGCGGGGCTTGTGACGGTGCTGTGGGGCAGCAGCGGCGGTCTCACGAGCGGGACGAACCTGTCGACGCCGAGTGACGCCCCTCTGTACTACGGCCTGGACGTGGCCGCGCTCAGCACCGGCGCGGGCGCGAAGACCCAGGTCGCCGTCAGCGGATACGACGGATCAGTGTTCTTCCAGGGGCCGTTCAGCCGCACGGGCACCTTCGGTTCGGCCACGTTCAACCAGGCCACCCCCGCCGTGGAGACCGTCGCGCTCGGCGACTTCGACGGGAACACCACGCCGAACCGGGTCGTCGTCACCACCCGCCTGAGCGGACTCTCCGGCGGCGAGGTCCACATCGATCCCGTGTTCCCGCCGTCCCCCCTGAAGGCCGGCAACGGTCTCATCGCCGCCACCGGCGACATCAACGGCGACGGCTACGCCGATCTCGCGGTCGGTGACCCGGACGAGCCCGAAGTCGCGGGCGCCGACGGCGTGTCGGGCGGGCGGGTGCTGGTCTGGTACGGCTCGGCGACGGGCATCGCGGCCGACGCACGGCCCGTGCGGATCACGCAGAACACCTCCTATGTCCCCGGCGCGAGCGAGAAGGGCGACGCCTTCGGCGGCTCCCTGGCCGTGGCCGACCTGAACCGGGACGGACTGGCCGACCTCGTGGTCGGCGCGCCCCACGAGGCGATCGGCACCAAGCGCGGGGCGGGGATGGTGACCGTGATCCCGGGCCGCGCCTCGGGAGCGCTCGGCAGCGGCTCGTACGCCTTCACCCAGGACACCTCCGGCGTGCCCGGCGCCTCCGAGCCCGACGACGCCTTCGGTACGACGGTCGCCGCCGGGGACGTGAACAGGGACGGCAGGCCCGAGCTGTTCGTCAGCTCGGCGCAGGAGAACACCTTCACCGGCGCCGTCTGGGTGTTCCCCGGCGGCTCCACGCGCCCGACGGCCACCGGCAGCCGCCTGTTCACGGCGAACACCGTCGGCCTCACCCAGCAGGACAGCACGCTCCTCGGCGGGAACGGTCTGCTCTGGGTGATCTGAGCGCACGGGCCGCCCCCTGCCGCGTTCACGCCCGTGTCGCCGCCGTCTGCGCGGCCTGCACGGGGGCGGCCGTCCGCGACCGGCGGATGAACGCCACGCCGCACACCGCGAGAACGGAGGCGGCGGAGAGGGTGTACAGGCCCCCGTTGGTGCTGCCCGTGGTGTCCTGGAGGTAGCCGAAGAGGGTCGGCGAGACGAAACCGCCCAGGTTTCCGATGGAGTTGACCAGGGCGAGCCCGGGCGCCGCGATCCTCAGATCGAGCCCCGACTGGGCCATCGGCCAGAACAGCGTGGCCGCGCACTTCCCCCCGACCGCGGCCAGCGTGAGCGCGGCGAGGCCGAACCAAGGGGAGCCGAGGGTGGCGAGAAAGGTGCCGACGGCCGACAGGACGAGGGCGATCGCCAGATACGGGCGGCGGTCCGGGGCGCGGTCGGTGAAGTGGGCCATCGTGTACATCGCGATCACCGCGCAGATCCACGGCACGGCCGTGAGCAGCCCGACCTGGAAGGGCGACAGCCCGCCGATGTCGTCGACCAGGCTCGGCAGCCAGAAGGTGATCGCGTACCCGGTCAGGGCCATCGCGAAGAACACCGCGGTCAGCAGGGCGACCTGGGGGTGGAGGACCAGCTTCAGCCGGGACGTCCTCGGGGCCCGGTCACGCGCCTCCTTGTCCCGGGCGACCGCCTCGCCGAGCGCGTCCTTCTCCTCCTGGGTGAGCCAGCGGGCGTCCTGGATGCGGGAGACGAGGAAGAAGCCGGCGACGAATCCGACCAGGATCGAGAAGCCGCCCTCCAGCGCGAACATCCAGCGCCAGCCGGCGATCCCGCCCGCCCCGTGCAGTTCGAGGAGCGCGCCCGTGACGGGCCCGGTCACGATGTACGCCGTCGCCGAGCCGCCCAGGAAGATGGCGCTCGCCCGGCCCCGGCTGGAGTCGGGCAGCCACTGGGTGAAGTAGAGCAGCACACCGGGGAAGAACCCGGCCTCCGCGACGCCGAGCAGGAAGCGCAGGGCGTAGAACATCCACACGTTGTGGATGAAGCACATCGCCACGATCACCGCACCCCAGGTGATCATGATGCGGGTCAGCCAGACCCGGGCGCCGAAGCGCTCGAGGAGCATGTTGCTGGGCACCTCGAACAGGGCGTACCCGATGAAGAACAGCCCGGCGCCGAGCCCGTAGGCGGTGGCGCTCACCCCGACGTCGGCCCGCAACTCGTCCTGGACGAAGCCGACGTTCGTCCGGTCCATCTGGTTGACCAGCAGCATCAGGACGAGGATCGGCAGCATCCGGCGCAGGAACTTGCCGACGGCGCGGCGTTCCGCCTCGGGTATCACGACGTCCGACATCGTTGTCTCCCCTGAGTCGTACACATACATGAACCTGAATCACGTACGCGGGCTCGGGGAACGTTACGGAGGCCGGGCTTCCGGGTCAACGGGTTGAGCGGATGTCCATACATGTGATTGCGGGGCGTCTCGTTACGTCCGCCGGTCAGGTGCCGGTGTTGGTGGCCTCGGGGTCGACGCCCATCGTGATCGTCGCGACGACGCCCTTCGCGATGTCGTTCTTCCGGCACTTCAGCTTCAGCAGGCCGCCCTCGGTCCCGTTGTCCTCGTCGAAGAAGAGCTGACCGGTCTTGAAGACCACCTGGCCGCTCTTGTCCGTCCTCCACGTGCCGCGCAGATAGCGCTCGTCGTCCGTCGGCTCCTCATGGACGCCGCCGCCCATCGACTCATAGCCCGAGTACACGCCCAGCGCGTTGCAGTGCCAGATGTCGACCGCGGCGTTCCTGATCGGCTTGCAGGTCTCGGAGTCGATCACCTTGAGGCGGAGGGTGAGCGGGATGCCCTCACGACCTTGCGCCGCGTGAGGTCCTTCTTGTGTTTCGGCCCTTCGGCCGTCCCGCGAACGAAAGCGGCTCGGAACCGACGACGGTTCCGAGCCACTCCAGTGCCGTGGGCTACTTCGGCTGCGGCTTGCGCACCGACAGGTGCAGCTCCTTCAGCCGCGCCTCCTCCAGCTCCGTCGGCGCGCCCATCATCAGGTCCTGGGCGTTGCCGTTGAGCGGGAAGGCGATGGTCTCGCGGATGTTGGGCTCGTCGGCCAGCAGCATCACGATGCGGTCGACGCCGGGGGCGATACCGCCGTGCGGCGGGGCGCCGAAGCGGAACGCGCGCAGCATGCCGGCGAACTTCTCCTCGACGGTCTCGCGGTCGTAGCCCGCGATCTCGAAGGCCTTCAGCATGATCTCCGGCTCGTGGTTCCGGATCGCGCCGGAGGACAGCTCGACGCCGTTGCAGACGATGTCGTACTGCCAGCCCAGGATGTCCAGCGGGTCCTGGGTCTGCAGGGCCTCCAGGCCGCCCTGCGGCATGGAGAAGGGGTTGTGCGAGAAGTCGATCGCGCCGGTGTCCTCGTCCTTCTCGTACATCGGGAAGTCGACGATCCAGCAGAACCGGAAGACGCCCTCCTCGAAGTGCCCGGCCCGCTTGGCGGCCTCGACCCGCACCGCGCCCATGATCTTCGAGACCTCGTCGAACTCGCCCGCGCCGAAGAACACGGCGTGACCGGCCTCCAGGCCGAGGCGCTCGGTGAGGACCTTGACGTTCTCCTCGGTGAGGAACTTGGCGATCGGGCCGGTCAGGGACCCGTCCTCGGTCACCCGCACCCAGGCCAGGCCCTTGGCGCCCTGCGAGACCGCGAAGTCGCCGAGCTGGTCGAAGAACTTACGGGGCTGGTCCTGCACGGCCGGCACGGGCAGCGCGCGCACGTGCTTGCCGGCGAACGCCTTGAACTCCGAGCCCTCGAAGACGTCGGTGATGTCGACGAGCTCCAGCTGGGCGCGCAGGTCGGGCTTGTCGGAGCCGTACTTCAGCATCGCCTCGCGGAACGGGATCCGCGGGAACGGCGAGGTGACGTGGCGGCCGCCCCCGAACTCCTCGAACAGCTCGGTCATCAGCTTCTCGACCGGCTGGAAGACGTCCTCCTGCTCGACGAAGCTCATCTCGATGTCGAGCTGGTAGAACTCGCCCGGCGAGCGGTCGGCGCGCGCGTCCTCGTCACGGAAGCAGGGCGCGATCTGGAAGTAGCGGTCGAAGCCGGAGATCATCAGCAGCTGCTTGAACTGCTGCGGGGCCTGCGGCAGGGCGTAGAACTTGCCCGGGTGCAGACGGGAGGGGACGACGAAGTCCCGGGCGCCCTCGGGGGAGGTCGCGGACAGGATCGGCGTCGCCATCTCGTTGAAGCCCAGCGCCGTCATCTTGTGCCGGATCGCCGAGATCACCGACGTACGCAGCAGGATGTTGCGGTGCATGCGCTCGCGGCGCAGGTCCAGGAAGCGGTACTCCAGGCGCCGCTCCTCGTTGACCCCGTCCTCGGTGTTGATCGTGAACGGCAGCGGGGCGGCAGCGCCGAGCAGCTCGACCTCGCCGACCTCGACCTCGACCTCGCCGGTGGGCAGGTCGGGGTTGATGTTCTCGGCGCCGCGGGAGACGACCTTGCCGTCGACGCGGACCGTGGACTCCTTGGAGAGCTTGTCCAGGGCCTCGTACGCGGGCGTGCCGGGACGGGCCACGAGCTGCGTGATGCCGTAGTGGTCGCGCAGATCGATGAAGAGGATGCCGCCCAGGTCGCGCCGATTGTGCAGCCAGCCACTCAGCCGGACGTCGGTGCCGACGTCAGAGGAGCGGAGCTCGCCGCAGGTGTGGGACCTGTACCGATGCATCGTCGTTCATCCAGTCTTCGCGGATCGGGGTCTGTGTCTCACGGCCGGTGTTTCAGCCTCACGGCCGGTGTTTCACGTGAAACTCCCCCAAGCCTACCGGGCACCCCAAGATCGCCTCCCCACCATTACTGACCAGGTGCCCCGTACAGCTTCGGTGGCAGGGTCCGATCACCTCTTCCTAAAGTGGAGCCCATGCGCACTGGTGAGCCCCTGCCCGCCGTGGGGGAGGTTCTCGCCGCCCTCGCGACCGGACTGTGGCACTGGAACACCGCCACGGGACTGGTCACGGTCGACGCGGAGGCGGCACGGCTGCTCGGGCTGCCCGCCGAAGAGGCCACACTCAGCCAGGCCCAGGTGCGCTCCCGGCTGCATCCGGTGGACTGGAACGAGATCAGCGGGGTCATCCAGCTGGCCGTCGCCGAGGGCACGCTCGGCGAGGTGCGGGTGCGGATCATGGACGAGCGGGGCCGGGTCGTCCGGGTCGGCCGCAGCCGCTTCCACGCCTCCTTCGACCGCAACAAGCGGGCCTACGAGGTCACCGGCTCCCTCCAGGAGGTCACCGAGCCGGTGCCGGGCACCTCCGCGGGGCGTACCGCGGTCACCGGCGACTGGCGGCGCTCACGGGAGGCGTTCCTGCTGGACGCGGGCCGGGCGCTGGCCGAGGCGCGGTCCACGGCCGAGGTGCTGCGGGTCGCGGCCGGACTGTCGATGCCGGGCTTCTCCCCGGACGGGCTCGCGGTGTTCGGGGTGACGGGCGATCGCCTGACGATCATCGGCCACCACGGCCATCAGCCCGGCGACGAGGA
Source organism: Streptomyces ferrugineus (assembly GCF_015160855.1). Classification (NCBI taxonomy): domain Bacteria; kingdom Bacillati; phylum Actinomycetota; class Actinomycetes; order Kitasatosporales; family Streptomycetaceae; genus Streptomyces; species Streptomyces ferrugineus. The sequence continues at coordinate 142,951 of NZ_CP063373.1, forward strand.
CCCCTTCACACATATGGCCCTGGACACGGACTATCCGGCCGCCGAGGTGGTCCGCACCGGCCGTGCCGTCTATCTCTCCTCACCCGACAAGTACAAGGACCGCTACCCGCTCACCTGGCCGCTCGCCGCGCACTTCAACCGGCAGTCCTGGGCGTTCCTGCCGCTGACCGTGGCCGGCCGCACGATGGGCGCCTGGATGGCGGCGTTCACCTATCCGGTCGCCTTCACGCCCGACGAGCGGTCCGTGCTGACGACGGTGGCCCGCATGCTGGCCCAGGCCCTCTCGCGCGCCGAGGCCGCCGAGTCCGCGCGGGAGCTGACGGACGGCCTCCAGCGCTCGATGCTGCCCCAGCTCGGCCCCGAGATACCGGGCATGGGCGTCGCCGCGCGCTATGTCCCGACCGGCGGCGGGCTCCAGGTCGGCGGCGACTGGTACGACATGATCCCGCTGCCCAACGGCCGCTTCGCCCTGGTCATCGGCGACGTCCAGGGCCATGACGTGCGGGCGGCGGGCCTGATGGGCCAGCTGCGGATCGCGCTGCGCGCCTACGCCTCCGAGGGCCACCGCCCCGACGCCGTGCTCTCGCGCGCCTCTCGCTTCCTGCACGGGATGACGTTCGGCGCCCTCGACGAGGACCCCTCCGACCTGCGCTTCGCGACCTGTCTGTATGTCGAGGTCGACCCCACGACCGGGCTGCTGGACATCGCCCGGGCCGGCCATCCGGACCCGGCGATCCGGATGACCGACGGCACCGTGCTGGCCCGTCCGACGGCCGGCGGGCTGCCGCTGGGCATCGACCCGGACGCCGACTATCCGACGACCAGGATCACTCTGGAACCCGGCGAGACCATGCTGATCTGCACGGACGGCCTGATCGAGACCGGCGGCCACGACCTGGAGACCGGCTGGAAGCGCATCCGCTCGATCCTCGAGGAGCACGACGGCAATCTGGAGGCACTCGCCGACGCCCTGGTCCAGGCCGTGCACGGCCCGTCCTCCCACCACACCACCGGCCCGCTCGCCGACCGGCGCGAGGACGACATAGCGGTGCTGCTGCTGACCCGGCAGGACGACGGCTGCGGCTGCGGCGAGACGGTGGCCGTGCGGCCACGGATCCGGCGGACCGTGATGTCGGTCGCGCAGGCCGAGCCGGAGCGGGTCGCGGTGGCCCGGCAGCAGCTTCGGGAGCTGCTGCACGACTGGGCCTACGAGGACCAGGTCGACTCGGCGGTGCTGCTGCTGTCCGAGACGCTGACGAACGTCCTCGTCCACACCGACGCCGACGCCCTGCTCCTGGCCGAGGTGCGCGGCGAGCCGGGCGATCGCCGGATGCGGGTCGAGGTCACCGACAACAGCGACGACCTGCCGCACAAGCGCAGCCCCGGGGAGCTGGCGTCGTCCGGACGGGGCCTGATGCTGATCGAGCTGCTGGCCCAGGCATGGGGCGTGGACCCTCGCGGCGAGGGCAAGAGCATCTGGTTCGAGTTCTACGAGTCCGAGGGCGCCGCCGGTTCGGCCGGCGCGGCGGGCGTGGCGCTGCCGTAGCGCTCCCGCAGTTCGCGTACGACGCCGAAGGCGGCGGCGGTGATCGGTACCGCGAGCAGCATGCCGAGGATCCCGGCCACGGAGGCCCCCGCGGTGATCGCCACCATGACGACGGCGGGATGCATCTGCACGGTCCGGCTCTGGACCACGGGCTGCAGCACATGCCCCTCCAGCACCTGCACGGCGAGCACCACCCCCAGCGCCCACAGCGCGATGACGAACCCCCGGTCGGCGAGCGCGACCAGCACGGCGACGGCCCCCGAGACGAAGGCGCCGAGATAGGGGATGTAGGCCCCGACGAAGACGAGCGCACCGAGCCCGGCCGCGCCCGGGACGTCGAGGACGAGCAGGCCGACGGTGATGCAGAGGGCGTCGATGAGGGCGATGACGGTGGTCCCCCGCATGAACCCCTCCACGGCCTGGAACGCCCGCCGGGCCATGGCCTCCACGACGTCCCCGCTGCTGCCCGGGACGACGGACCGCAGGACGCCGGCGGCCTGGTCGGAGTCCCGCAGGAAGAAGAAGACCAGCAGCAGCGCGAGCACCGCGATGGCGATCGTCTCGCCGACGACGCTGACCCCGCTGATGACCCCGGAGGCGGCCGTGCCGCCGAACTTGGTGAGCAGTTCCCTGGCGTTGGAGGCGAGGTCGTCCAGCGAGGTCCCGGCCGCCCCGAAGTGCTTGGTGAGGTCCTGGCCCGCCTGTCTGAGGGAGGCGACGATCTCGTCGCCGCTGTCCACGATCGCGGCGACGACGATGTACACGGCCCCGCCGACGACGGCCACCACGGCGACGCAGGTGAGTCCGGCGGCCACCGACCGGTTGACCTTGGCCTTCACCAGCCGCCGGTGCAGCGGCCCGAGCAGCGCCGTCCCCAGCAGCGCGAGCAGCACGGGCACGACGGCGGTACGGAACTCCACGGCCAGCCGGATGCCGACGTAGACGACCCCGGCGACGAGCAGCACGACGACGCACCAGGCGGCGAGCCGCCGGACGGGGCCGGGGAGCAGCGGGGTGGGGGCCTGCACGGTTCCAGCGGATCACGCGCGGGGCAGGGCTGTCGTGTGCGGGCGGACCGGGTGGGTGACGGGTGCATCCAGGCGAAAGGCCCGGGACCGCACCACAGGGGTGCGGTCCCGGGCCTCGTCGCGGGGTACGGCGGTCAGGCCCCGGCCGGCCCGCCCGCGCTCATGCCGTGCACGGCCGGGACGGTCCCGAGGCGGCCCTTCTGGAAGTCCTCGAAGGCCTGCATGAGTTCGTCCTTGGTGTTCATGACGAACGGGCCGTAGTGGGCCATCGGCTCACGGATCGGCTGCCCGCCGAGGAGGACGATCTCCAGGTCCGGCGTGTGGGAGTCCTGCTTCTCGTCGGCACGGACGGTCAGGGAACCGCCCTCGCCGAAGACCGCGGTCTGGCCGAGGTGGATCGGGCGGCGCTCGGCACCGACCGAGCCCTTGCCCGCCAGCACGTACGCCAGTCCGTTGAAGTCCTCCCGCCACGGCAGCGTGACCTCCGCACCCGGCGCCACCGTCGCGTGGATCATCGTGATCGGGGTGTGCGTGATGCCGGGACCGGCGTGCCCGTCCAGCTCACCGGCGATGACGCGCAGCAGCGCGCCGCCGTCGGGGGTGGTCAGGAGCTGGACGCTGCCACCGCGGATGTCCTGGTAGCGCGGCGCCATCATCTTGTCCTTGGCCGGGAGGTTCACCCACAGCTGCAGGCCGTGGAAGAGACCGCCGGACATGACCAGAGACTCCGGCGGCGCCTCGATGTGCAGCAGGCCCGAGCCGGCCGTCATCCACTGGGTGTCGCCGTTGGTGATGGTGCCGCCACCGCCCTGGCTGTCCTGGTGGTCGAAGATCCCGTCGATGATGTAGGTCACGGTCTCGAAGCCGCGGTGCGGGTGCCAGGGGGTGCCCTTGGGCTCGCCCGGCGCGTACTCCACCTCGCCCATCTGGTCCATCATGATGAACGGGTCCAGGTGGCGGTAGTTGATCCCGGCGAACGCACGGCGCACCGGGAAGCCCTCGCCCTCGAATCCGCTCGGCGCGGTCGTGACGGCGAGCACGGGACGGGCCACCGCCTCCGCGGGCGCTGCGACACGGGGCAGCGTCAGTGGGTTCTCGACGGTCACTGCAGGCATGTCGGTACCTCCTTGTGCGTCCAGTTTAGTTGAGCATTGAACTTCTTGCCACCCCCAACGGGAAAAGCCCGGAGGGCATTCCCACCGGGCTTACTCGCATCCCCGCGTCGGTTCACAGGTCAGGCGGCGAGCTCCGGTTCCCGCTCGGCCGGTTCGGCCGCGGCCTTCGGCCCCCGCCGGTCGTCCCGCATGACCAGCGAAGCCAGCAGCGCCGCCGCCGCGACACCGATCGCGCTGACCGTGAAGGTGGTGGACATCGAGGCGGTGAAGGCCTCGCGGGCGGTGGCGATCAGACCGGCGTCGCGGCCGGCGACCGCACCGGCGATGGAGTGCCTGGCCGCCTCCGGCGTCCCCGCGGGCATCCGGTCCGCGTAGCCGCTCGACAGCAGCGAGCCGAGGATCGCGATGCCGAGCGCGGTGCCGGCCTGCTGGATGGTGTCGTTCAGGGCCGAGCCGACGCCCGCCTTGTCCTCGGGGATGGTGCCCATCAGCGCGCCGACCGCGGCCGGCATCGCCAGCCCCGCGCCGAGCCCGAGCAGTCCGAGCGCCACCGCCGGGACGGCGAAGCCGGAGTCCGCGCCGACCGTGGTCAGCAGGGCGAAGCAGCCCACCATCACCAGCATTCCCGCGAGGATCACCCACCGGTTGCCGTACCGGGCGGCGAGCTGGACGCCCAGGCCGTTGCCGAGCAGGGCCGTGACCGCCAGCGGCAGGAAGGCGAGGCCCGCCTCGAGCGGCGAGTAGCCGAGCACGAACTGCAGATACTGGGTGAGGACCAGCAGCAGACCGCCGTTGCCGATCTGGACGAGCGCCAGGGAGAGCGAACCGCCGCTGAAGTTGCGGTGCTTGAACAGGACCAGGGGCACCATCGGGGACCTGGTGACGTTCTCCCAGATCACGAAGCCGGCCAGGGACACCAGGGCCACGGGCAGGGCGACGGTCCACACCCCGTGCTGCGGGAGCTCGATGATCCACCAGACCAGGGCCGTCATACCGGCCGCCGACAGCACCGCACCCAGCGGGTCGGCCTTCTGCCAGGGCGCCCTGGACTCCGGCATCAGCGTCAGACCGGCGACGATCGCGAGCGCCACGATCGGCACGTTGATGAAGAAGATCGACTGCCAGGAGAAGTGGTCGATCAGGACCCCGCCGAGCACCGGGCTGCCGACCAGGCCGAGCATCGACACCGAGCTCCAGGCCGCCATCGCCCTGCCGCGCTCCTCCTCGTCGAAGACGGTGATGAGGATCGACAGGGTGGACGGCATGATCAGGGCCCCGCCGACACCCATCGCGACACGTACGGCGATCACCTCGCCGGGGTTCGTGCACCAGGTCGCGGCCAGCGAGGCCGCCCCGAAGAGCACGAGCCCGATCAGCATCACCTTCCGGCGCCCGAACCGGTCGCCCAGGCTGCCGGAGGTGAGCAGAAGGCCGGCGAAGACCAGGATGTAGGAGTCGAGGATCCACTGGGTCTGCTGGGCGCTCGCCCCGATGTCCTCGGTCATCACGGGCACCGCGACGGTCAGCGCCATGCTGTCGACGACCAGCACCAGCGTGCTCAGGCAGAGCACGATCAGGATCCACCAGCGGCGTGGATCACGCGTTCCCTTGACGTCCATGACGTTCCCCTCCCGGTTTTCTGAACACCGTTCCTTCGATGCGAACACTGTACGCACAGCGGAACAGTGTTCGCAAGCGATGATTCCTGTACGCTACTTGCGAACGATGTACGCAGCGAGCCGGACCTAGTCGGACCCGAAGGAGCACGATGGCCGCCAAGACCACGAAGCCGAGCCCCATCCCCTCCGTCTGGGCACGTCCTCAGCCCGAGCCCGACCAGCCCACGCTCAGCCGGGCCACGATCGTGCGCGAGGCGATCGCCATGCTGGACGCGGAGGGCGTGGAGGCGCTGAGCATGCGCAAGCTCGCCACCCGGCTGAACGCCGGCGCCGCCTCCCTGTACCGGCACGTCGCCACCAAGGACGAGCTGATGGAGCTGGCCGTCGACGAGGTCGCCGCCGAGATCCACGTACCGCCGGCCGACGGCCCCGACTGGCGCGCGGCCGTGACCGAGTCCGCGCACTCCTTCCGCACGACGGCGCTACGGCACCCCTGGCTGTCCTCGCAGCTCGGCCAGGCCGGGCTCGCCTACCTGGGCCCCAACCTCATGTCCTGCTCCGAGCGGCTGGCCGCCCTGTTCACGGCGGCCGGATTCCCGGACCCGGGCGGCGCGATCGACGCCGTCCTGTCGTACGTGATCGGAATGAGCACCACCGAGGCCGCCTGGCTGATCACGGTCGCCCGCTCCGGCGAGACGGAAGCCGACTTCATCGGGCGCCTGTTGCCCGCCGCCCAGCAGGCCGCCGCGGGCCATGAGCACCTCGCGCCGGGCTACGCCCGCACGGAGGAGGCGGCCATCACGGACCCGGCCGCCCTGCGGGAGGCCAAGTTCGCCGCGGCCCTCGACATCGTCCTCGACGGCCTGGCGCTACGGCTCACCCACTGAGGTCAGCCGTACATCCGGCGCATCGCGAACTCGACCATCTGCTCCACGGCCTTCGCGTCGAACACCATGCGGTGCTCGCCCTCCATGTCGAGGACGAAGCCGTAGCCGGTCGGGAGCAGGTCGATCACCTCGGCGCCGGTGATGACGAAGTACTTGGACTCCTTGCCCGCGTACCGGCGCAGCTCCTTGAGCGAGGTGAACATCGGGATCACCGGCTGCTGGGTGTTGTGCAGGGCGAGGAAGCCGGGGTTGTCGCCGCGCGGGCAGTAGACCTTCGACGTCGCGAAGACCTGCTGGAAGTCCTCGGCGGACAGCTGCCCGGTGGTGAAGGCCCGCACCGCGTCCGCGAGCGAGGGCGGGGACGGCTCGGGGTAGGCCGGCGCCTGCTGGCCGTATCCGCCCACGCCGCCGGGCTGCTGCGGCGGGGCGTACTGCTGCTGTGCAGCGCCTCCATCCATGGGCTGGCCGTATCCATACATGGGCGCAAGCGTACCGAGACCGGCCGGGACGGCGGACCGGTACCGGAAGCCCTGACAAATCGACAGCGACTCGACAGCCACCACCCTGGTTTCGCACAGCCGGCGCTCATAGCGTCGATCGCATCGCGGGAGCGCCTGAAGCGGCCCCCACCAGCAAGGGGACAACCATGCACCGACACCACGACGACGAGGTCCACGAGCACGACAGAGGACTCTCCTACGACCTTCCCGTCCTCGCCCGCCGCCGCATGATCCGGCTGCTGGCGGGCGCGAGCCTGGTCCCGCTGGTGGGCTGCAGCTCGGACGAGGACACCTCTTCGGCGGCCTCCTCCTCCAAGGCCTCCTCGTCGTCGTCCGCCGCCTCCTCCACCGAGTGCGCGACGATCCCGAACGAGACCGCCGGTCCCTACCCCGGCGACGGCTCGAACGGCGTGAACGTGCTGAAGGAGAGCGGTGTCGTGCGCAGCGACATCACCAAGAGCTTCGGTGACTCCGCGGGCGGCACCGCCGAGGGTGTGCCCCTGACGATCACGCTGACGGTCGTGGACGCGGCCTCCGGCTGCGGGACGCCGAAGAAGGGCGCCGCCGTGTACCTCTGGCACTGCGACCGGGACGGCAACTACTCCCTGTACTCCGAGGGCGTCACGGAGGAGAACTACCTGCGGGGCGTCCAGGAGACGGACGACAAGGGTCAGGTCACCTTCAAGAGCATCTTCCCGGCCTGCTACTCGGGCCGCTGGCCGCACATCCACTTCGAGGTCTACGGCAGCCTCGACGACGCCACCGCGGCGACCTCCATCACGAACACCTCGCAGCTCGCGCTGCCGCAGGACGTCTGCGACACGGTGTACGCGACCGACGGCTACAGCCAGAGCGTGCGGAACCTCGGTCAGCTCTCGCTGGAGACGGACAACATCTTCAGCGACGGCTACGACCAGCAGATGGCGACGCTGAAGGGCAGCGTGGCGGAGGGGTACACGGCCACGCTGACGGTTCCGGTGTGACCCGTCACAGATGTCGGGATCGGGGTTGCGTCTTATTACTCGCGGGTAGCATCATCGTAGCTACTTGTTGGTACGTGAACTAGCGCGAGGATCCAAGTGCCTCGCCGATCCCTCTACGGAGCCGTGACCATGGGGCACTACAAGTCGAATCTCCGCGACATCGAGTTCAACCTCTTCGAAGTACTCGGCCGCGACAAGCTGTACGGCACGGGTCCGTTCGAGGAGATGGACGTCGAGACCGCGAAGAGCATCCTCGAGGAGCTGACCCGGCTCTCGGAGAACGAGCTCGCCGAGTCCTTCGCGGACGCCGACCGCAACCCGCCGGTCTTCGACCCGGAGACCAACACCGCACCGGTCCCGGCCTCCTTCAAGAAGAGCTACAAGGCCTTCATGGACTCCGAGTACTGGCGGCTCGGCCTGTCCGAGGAGATCGGCGGCACCACCGCTCCCCCCTCCCTGATCTGGGCGTACGCGGAGCTGATCCTCGGCGCGAACCCGGCCGTGTGGATGTACTCCTCCGGTCCGGCGTTCGCCAACATCCTCTTCGAGGAGGGCAACGAGGTCCAGAAGAAGATCGCGCAGATCGCGGTCGAGCGGACCTGGGGCTCCACCATGGTGCTCACCGAGCCCGACGCGGGTTCGGACGTCGGCGCCGGGCGCACCAAGGCGGTCCAGCAGGAGGACGGCTCCTGGCACATCGAGGGCGTGAAGCGCTTCATCACCTCCGGTGAGCACGACATGGAGGAGAACATCCTTCACTACGTGCTCGCGCGTCCCGAGGGCGCGGGCCCCGGCACCAAGGGCCTGTCCCTCTTCCTCGTGCCGAAGTACCTGTTCGACTTCGAGACCGGCGAGCTGGGCGAGCGCAACGGCGTCTACGCCACCAACGTCGAGCACAAGATGGGCCTGAAGGCCTCCAACACCTGCGAGATGACCTTCGGCGACCAGCACCCCGCCAAGGGCTGGCTGATCGGCGACAAGCACGACGGCATCCGCCAGATGTTCCGGATCATCGAGTTCGCGCGGATGATGGTCGGCACGAAGGCGATCTCGACGCTGTCGACCGGCTACCTGAACGCGCTGGAGTACGCCAAGGAGCGCGTCCAGGGTCCGGACCTGGCGAACTTCATGGACAAGACCGCGCCCAAGGTCACCATCACCCACCACCCCGACGTGCGCCGCTCGCTGATGACGCAGAAGGCGTACGCGGAGGGCATGCGCGCGCTGGTGCTGTACACGGCGTCGGTGCAGGACTCGATCGCCGTCAAGGAGGCCGCGGGCGAGGACGCCAAGACCGAGCACGCGCTCAACGACCTGCTCCTGCCGATCGTCAAGGGCTACGGCTCCGAGAAGGGCTACGAGCAGCTCGCCCAGTCGCTGCAGACCTTCGGCGGCTCCGGCTTCCTGCAGGAGTACCCGATCGAGCAGTACATCCGGGACGCCAAGATCGACACCCTGTACGAGGGCACCACCGCGATCCAGGGCCAGGACTTCTTCTTCCGGAAGATCGTCCGCAACCAGGGCGCGGCCCTGAACTCCCTCGCCGAGGACATCAAGAAGTTCCTGGCGCTCGGTGAGGGCGGCGAGGAGCTCGGCGCGGCCCGCGAGCAGCTCGCGAAGGCCGCCGTGGAGCTGGAGGCGATCGTCGGCCTGATGCTGACCGACCTCGCGGCCACCGAGCAGGACGTCAAGAACATCTACAAGGTGGGCCTGAACACCACCCGCCTGCTGCTGGCCTCCGGCGACGTCGTCGTCGGCTACCTGCTGCTCAAGGGCGCCGCGATCGCCGCCGAGAAGCTTCCGACGGCCTCCTCCAAGGACAAGGCGTTCTACCAGGGCAAGATCGCGGCGGCGAAGTTCTTCGCGGCCAACGTCCTGCCGGGCGTCACCGGCGCGCGCAAGCTCGCCGAGGGCGTCGACCTGGACCTGATGGAGCTCGACGAGGCGGCCTTCTAACCGCCCGGTACCGCTGGGTTCCGGCCAGTCGTTCCGGTCACTCACGGACAATCCACATCGCCCTTACGAGGGCCCGCTCCCCTTCACCGGGAGTGGGCCCTCGTACGTCGTTAAGGTGAACCCCATGAGCGAACCCCCCCGCTTCGACCGCGGCCACACCGACGACCTCATGTCCTTCCTGGCGGCGAGCCCGTCGCCGTACCACGCCGTGGCGAACGCCGCCGAGCGGCTGGAGAAGGCCGGATTCAGGCAGGTCGCGGAGACGGACGCCTGGGACGGGACGAGCGGCGGCAAGTACGTGCTGCGCGGTGGCGCGATCGTGGCCTGGTACGTCCCCGAGGGCGCGGCGCCCCACACGCCGTTCCGGATCGTCGGCGCGCACACCGACTCGCCCAACCTGCGGGTGAAGCCGCAGCCCGACCTCGGCGCGCACGGCTGGCGCCAGGTGGCCGTGGAGATCTACGGCGGACCGCTGCTCAACTCCTGGCTCGACCGCGACCTGGGCCTCGCCGGCCGGGTGACGCTGCGGGACGGCTCCTCGCGCCTGGTGAACGTGGACCGTCCGCTGCTGCGCGTCCCCCAGCTCGCCATCCACCTGGACCGCTCGGTGTCGGCGGAGGGGCTCAAGCTCGACAAGCAGCGCCATCTGCAGCCCGTCTGGGGCCTCGGCGGCGAGGTGCGCGACGGCGATCTGATCGCCTTCCTGGAGGAGACGGCCGGGCTGGCGGCGGGCGAGATCACCGGCTGGGACCTGATGACCCACCCGGTCGAGGCGCCGGCGTACCTGGGCCGGGACAAGGAGCTTCTCGCCGGTCCGCGCATGGACAACCTGCTGTCGGTCCACGCCGGCACGGCGGCGCTGGCCGCGGTGGCCGGCTCGGGCGCCGCACTGCCGTACATCCCGGTCCTGGCCGCCTTCGACCACGAGGAGAACGGTTCCCAGAGCGACACCGGCGCCGACGGGCCGCTGCTCGGCGGCGTCCTGGAGCGTTCGGTGTTCGCGCGCGGGGGAGCGTACGAGGACAAGGCCCGTGCCTTCGCGGCCACCGTCTGTCTCTCCTCCGACACCGGCCACGCGGTGCACCCCAACTACGCCGAGCGCCACGACCCGACGCACCACCCGCGCGTCAACGGCGGACCGATCCTCAAGGTGAACGTCAACAACCGCTACGCGACCGATGGTTCGGGCCGCGCGGTGTGGGCGGCGGCCTGCGAGAGGGCGGAGGTCCCCTTCCAGTCCTTCGTCTCCAACAACTCCATGCCCTGCGGCACCACCATCGGCCCGATCACCGCGGCCCGGCACGGCATCAAGACCGTCGACATCGGGGTGGCGATCCTGTCGATGCACAGCGCGCGGGAGTTGTGCGGTGCGGACGACCCGTGGCTGCTGGCGAACTCTCTGGTGGCGTTCCTGGAAGGGTAGTTCCGGCCGGGTGGGGTACCCGCCTCCGACCGGAACCACCGGACCCGGACAGGGAGGCGACAACTCATGGGCCTGGGCGGGTGCATCATTCTCATCGCCGCAGGAGCCATCCTCACGTTCGCGACCGACTGGGAGATGGAGGGCGTCAATCTCGACCTGGTCGGGGTCATCCTGATGATCGTGGGGCTGATCGGCGTCACGACGTTCAGCAGCATCGCCCGGCGCAGGCGGGTGGTCGTACCGCCCGCGACGCCGGTCGTCGAAGACGACCACCACCACCATCATCGGCGGGACGGGTACAGCGACGGTTACGGCGTCTGAGGCTCCGCCTCGTCGGCCGTCCCGTCGTCCATCCCCGCGAGCACCAGGGGAAGGCGGTCGACGCCGGTCCCGGCCAGGCGGACCGGGACACCCCAGTCCTGCTGGTGCACATGGCAGGCCGGGTACTCGTTGGCCGGGTCGTCGTCGCAGGACGCGGCCATCGCGGAGACATGCAGGACGCCTTCGGGGACGGCCGGGTCGATCTCCAGCGTCCGGGAGAGGTCCGTGTCCGCGCCCTCTCCCGACAGCAGCAGCTCGGGCGGGGTCGACGAGACCAGAAGCCGGGTCGACGGGCCGTACCGGGTGTCTAGCTTCTGGCCCGCCGGGGCCTGGAAGATCACGTCCAAGTGGAGCTTGCCGGGGGTGACTTCGGTGGCGGCACGCTGCGTGCGGTGGGCGACCGCCTCGACGCGCACGGCCTCCTCGGGCAGGCGCAGCCGGGTCAGCCGGTGCCGGGCCGACTCCACGACCACGATGTCGTCGCCGACGAGCACCGCGTCCGACGGCTCTCGCAGATCCGTGGCCAGGGTGGTGACCTCGCCGCTCGCCGGGTCGTAGCGGCGCAGGGCGTGGTTGTAGGTGTCGCTGACCGCGACCGAGCCGTCGGGGAGCGCCGTGACGCCCAACGGGTGTTGCAGCAGGGCCTGTTCGGCGGCGCCGTCGCGGTGGCCGAAGTCGAAGAGGCCGGTGCCGATGGCGGTGTGGACGGCGCCGTCGGTGTCCACCCAGCGCAGGGCGCTGGTCTCTGAGTCGGCCAGCCACAGGCGCTCGGGCGTCGCCGCGAGACCCGACGGCTGGGCGAACCAGGCCTCGGCGCCCGGGCCGTCGACCAGCCCTTCGTTGGTGGTGCCCGCGGCCACCGCGACCGTGCCCGTCGCCGGGTCGTACGTCCACAGCTGGTGGACGCCGGCCATCGCGATCCACACCCGCCCGGCGAAGACCGCCACATCCCACGGCGACGAGAGGTCCACCTCGCGCGCGGGACCGGACGTGGGTGAGCCCTGCCACCACTGCCGGCCGGTGCCCGCGAGGGTGGTGACGGCGCCGGTGGCGAGGTCGAGGCGGCGCAGGGCGTGGTTGACGGTGTCGGCGACGACGACCGAGGCGTCGTCGAGGAGGGTGAGGCCCTGCGGCTCGTTGAACGCCGCCGAGTCCGCCGTGCCGTCGGTGAACGCGCGCGTGCCGGAGCCGATCCGCCGCACGACCGTCTCCCCGTCCGCCGCCAGCTCCACGAGTTGATGCCGGGTGGTGTCGCTGACCAGGAAGGTCCCGCTCGGCAGCAGCAGCGCCTTGCCCGGGAAGCGCAGCACCGTCGGCTCCGGCTCCGGCGCCACGTACGGCCCGTCGCCGCGCCGCAGCGTCCCCTTCGCCTCGTGCTCGGCCTCCAGCTCGGTCACGAGCCGCTCGATGGCGTGCACATGCCCCTCACCGGCGTGCTGCGCGACGACGTATCCCTCAGGGTCGATCACGACGAGCGTCGGCCAGGCCCGCACCGCGTACTGCTTCCAGGTCGCCAGCTCGGGGTCGTCCAGGACGGGATGCGCCACGCCGTACCGCTCCACGGCGTCGACGACCGCACCGTGCTCGGCCTCGTGCACGAACTTGGGCGAGTGGACGCCGATGACGACGACGGTGTCCTGGTGCTTCTCCTCCAGCTCCCTGAGTTCGTCCAGGACATGCAGGCAGTTGATGCAGCAGAACGTCCAGAAGTCCAGGATCACGATGCGTCCGCGCAGGTCGGCGAGGGTGTACGAGCGGTCGCCCGTGTTCAGCCAGCCACCTTCGCCGATCAGCTCGGGGGCCCGGACGCGGACGCGACGGGGAGTGGAGTCGGTCATGGATCAAGCGTGCCACCAGCCACTGACAGTCAGGTCAGCGCATGCCCGGTCGTGGCGTCCACATGGTCCGGGATCTCGTCGTGGCGGTCGCCGACGGTGAGGGTTCCGGTGGGTTCGAGGAGGAGGATGCGGGTGGGCACGGGGGCGTACGGCTTGTGTTCCGTGCCGCGCGGGACCGTGAAGACCGAGCCCTTCGACAGGACGACGGTGCGCTCGCCCGTCGGCTCCCGCAGGGCGATGTGCAGTTCGCCGTCCAGGACCAGGAAGAACTCGTCGGTGTGGTCGTGGACGTGCCAGACGTGCTCGCCCTCGACCTTGGCGACGCGGACGTCGTAGTCGTTGACGGCCGTGACGATGCGGGGGCTCCACTGCTCGGTGAAGGATGCGAGGGCCTGGTCCAGGGAGACGGGTTCGCTGTTCATGGGCTCATCCTGACCGTGGCTCCCGGCTGGCACGAGTGCTAGAAATCGCACATGGCGCATGGATCCTCTCAGCCGGGGCGACCGCACCGGGTCGCCGTGATCGTCGACGAAGGCACCAACCCGTTCGAAGTGGGGGTCGCGACGGAGCTGTTCGGGCTGCCGCGGCCCGAACTGGGCCTCCCGCACCCGCTGTACGAGGTGACGCTGTGTTCGCCGATGCCCGAGGTACGGATGAATCACGGCTTCTTCACGCTGACCGGCGTGCCCGGGCTGGAGGCGGTCGACGAGGCGGACACCCTCGTCGTGCCCGGCCGCCCGGACAACGTCGTGCCGCGCGGCGCCGAGGTCCTGGACGCCATCCGGCGCGGCCACGCGCGCGGAGCGCGCGTGATGAGCCTGTGCACCGGAAGCTTCGCGCTGGCCGAGGCCGGGCTGCTCGACGGGCGGCGGGCCACCACGCACTGGATGTGGGCAGCCGCCTTCCGCGAGCTGCATCCGAGGGTGCTGCTGGACCCGGACGTCCTCTTCGTCGACGAGGGCGACGTCCTGACCGCCTCGGGCAGCGCGGCCGCGCTCGACCTCGGCCTGCACATCTGGCGCCGCGACCACGGCGCGGAGCTCGCCAACGCCGTCTCCCGCCGGCTCGTCTTCGCGGCCCACCGCGACGGCGGGCAGAAGCAGTTCGTGGAGCGGCCGGTGCCCGAGGTGCCGGACGAGTCGCTGGCGCCGCTGCTGGCGTGGGCGCGGGAGCGGCTGGGGGAGCCGCTGACGGTGGCCGACCTGGCGGCGCGGGCGGCCGTGTCGCCGGCCACCCTGCACCGGCGCTTCCGGGCGCAGCTCGGGACGACGCCGCTGGCCTGGCTGACGGGGGAGAGGGTGACGCTCGCGTGCCGGCTGATCGAGCGCGGCGAGGAGCGGCTGGACGTGGTGGCCGCCCGCAGCGGACTGGGAACCGCGGCGAACCTGCGCGCACGCGTGCGGGGCGTGACCGGGCTCAGCCCGTCGGCCTACAGACGGCGTTTCGGACCGGGCGGCGGGGAACGCCTCGTGCATGAGATTCCTCGTACGCGACCGGCTCCTCGGCTTCGGTGACGACTACTGGATCGAGGACGACCGGGGCAACAAGGTGTTCCTCGTCGACGGCAAGGCGATGCGGCTGCGGGACACCTTCGAGCTGAAGGACGCCCAGGGGCATGTCGTCATCGGCATCCACCAGAAGATGCTCGCCCTGCGGGACACGATGGTGATCGAGCGGGGCGGCCGGCCGCTCGCCAGGATCCGCCGCAAGCGGCTGTCCCTGCTGCGCAACCACTACCGGGTGTCCCTGGCGGACGGCAGCACGGAACTCGACGTCAGCGGCAAGATCCTCGACCGGGAGTTCGCCGTCGAGTACGACGGCGAACTGCTGGCCGTCGTCTCCCGGCGCTGGCTGCACGTCCGGGAGACCTACGGCGTGGACGTCGTACGGGACGACGCGGATCCGGCGCTGCTGATCGCGGTCGCGGTGTGCGTGATCCACCTCGCCGAGAAGGAGCGGGACGACAACGACTAGCGGCACATACGCTTCCTCGGCGAGGGCGGGTACGCGCGCGTCGGGGGGAGCGGAAGTGGAGCGCACGAGGCGTTCGGAGCGGCGGAGACAGGAGCTGCGGGAGCGGAGCGGTCGGGTCGAGGACCTCGCCGCCACGATGGCGGCCCCGGCACAGCCGCTGCGGTGGCGGTCCGGTTGGCGCGGCAGGGTCGTCGGTGCCGTGTGGTGTGTGCTGTACGTCGTGCTGGTCGACCGCCCCGAGGGAGCGGGCTGGGCACACCCGGAGCCCGGCGCCCTGTTCTTCGCGGCGTGGACGTCGCTGGTCGCGGCCTGGGTGTTCTGCCGGATCGCACTGTGGCGCATCACCGCGGACCGTGAGGGGGTGTTCGTCCGCCGCATGTGGTCCACGCGCTTCCTGCCGTGGTCGCGGCTCGGCCGGGTGGAGCTGCGCAAGGACGGGATGCTGGAGTTCCTCGGCGTGGAGGGGGCGCCGATGGCGGGCTTCTTCCAGCCGCCGTGGCTGGCCCGGATCACCGGCCGCCCCGGCGTCGGCCAGCACACGGCCGACACTCTGACGGCCATGGCCCGCCATGGTGATCTGCGACCCGCTGCCAGGGCCGCCCGGCCGGCAGCGGGCTCGGCCCTCGCCCGGTGGGCCGTACCGGTGGCCGGCGGCCTGTACGTCGCCGGGGAGCTTCTGCACCGCTGACTCCGGCCGTCCTCGGTGTCACCCCACCGGAGGCGGTCAGCGGCGTGGCGCCGCCAGCCCCAGCATCCGGTCCTTCAGCGCCGGGAACTGATCCCGTGTCACCGCGACCTTGCCCGGGTCGAACTCCACCGTGAGGACCTGCTCCCCCGCGCCGGCCTGTGCGAGCACCTCACCCCAGGGGTCGACCACGATCGAGTGACCGGCCTGTGGAACTCCGGCGTGCGTCCCGGCCGTTCCACAGGCGAGCACGAACGCCTGGTTCTCCACCGCCCGGGCCTGAGCCAGCAGCGTCCAGTGCGCCCGGCGGCGCTCCGGCCAGCCCGCCGGGACGACCAGGGTCTCGGCACCGGCGTCGACGAGACCGCGGAACAGCTCGGGGAAACGGAGGTCGTAGCAGGTGGCCACGCCCAGGACGGTCTCGGGGAGCCGGACCGTCACCAGTTCCTCGCCCGCGCTCATCAGCACCGCCTCGCCCTTGTCGAAGCCGAACCGATGGATCTTCCGGTACGCGGCGGCCAGATCACCGGAGGGAGAGAAGACGAGAGAGGTGTTGTAGAGCGGCCCCTCGGGGTCCCGCTCCGGGATCGAGCCCGCGTGCAGCCATACGCCCGCGTCGCTCGCGGCCTTCGCCATCACCTCGTACGTCGGCCCTTCGAGCGGCTCGGCCTCGCTGCCGAAGCCCTCGTAGGCGAACGCCCCGGTGGTCCACAGCTCCGGCAGCACGACGAGGTCGGCCGCCCCGGCCTGTTCCCGGACGAGCGAGGCTACGCGCACCCTGCGCGATTCGACCGATTCGCCCTCATTGACGTCGATCTGGAGCAGAGAGGCGCGCACACTACCACCGTCCTGGCATTCGAGCCGTTCATACGGGCCTACGATCGTCACACGAAAGCACTGCCGGGGTGCCTCACAGCAGCGTAACTTAGCGTTCCAAGACACCCGCCGACAGCCACCTCCCACTGGCAACGCCGCCACAACCCGCCCGTGTACCGACCGCCGAGGGGTCCCGTTCCGTGAGTCTGCATCCCACCCTCCAGCCCTACGCCGACGCCTGGACCCACTCCATCGAAGCGATATCCGAGCTGGTGACGCCGCTGGTGGAGGGCGAGTGGAATCGGCGGACGCCCTGCCCCGGCTGGTCGGTCCGCGACGTCGTGTCGCATGTCATCGGCCTGGACTGCGAGATGCTCGGCGACCCGCGCCCTATCCACACGCTGCCGCGCGACCTCTTCCACGTCACCAACGACCATCAGCGTTACATGGAGATGCAGGTCGACGTCCGCCGTCATCACACGGCGCCGGAGATGACGTCCGAGCTGGAGTACACGATCATCCGGCGCAACCGCCAGCTGCGCAACGAGTCCCGCGACCCCGGCACCAAGGTGCGCGGCCCGCTCGGGGCGGAGCTCACCCTCGAAGAGTCGATGCGCACTCACGCCTTCGACGTCTGGGTCCACGAACAGGACCTGCGCACCGCCCTCGGCCGCCCCGGCAATCTCGACTCCCCCGGTGCGCACGTGGCCCGGGACGTGCTGCTCGCCGCCCTCCCCGAGATCGTCGCCACCAAGGCCGACGCGCCCCGCAGCTCGGCGATCGTCGTCGACGTGCACGGCCCGGTCGAGTTCCTGCGCACGATCCGCATCGACATCCAGGGCCGCGGCACCCTCGAAACGGCCCCTGCCCTCGGCCCCGCCGCCACCCTCACCCTCGACTGGGAAACCTACTTCCGCCTGGCCTGCGGCCGCACCACACCGGAGGCGGCGGCGGACCGAGTGAAGACAGAGGGCGACGCCGGCCTGACAACGGCCATCCTGCGCAACTTCACGGTGACGCAGTAGCCCAACGGCACCCGCAGGCCCCCTCAACGCCGGCCGACACAATCCAGCCAGCCCGTCCGGCGTTTGAGGACAAGGCCCCTTCAGGGCCGGAGCGGGGTCTGGGGCGGCAGCCCCAGCGGGGGTCGAAGGGGCGAAGCCCCTGGGGATGGGACGGGTAGGGGCGGCGGGGGCGAAATCCGCTGTCGCCCGCCCCCCACCCACGGCTAGCGTCCCGCCGTGACCGATACAGAGACCGCTACAGACGACCACGCCCACGCCAACCAGCCCCCACGCCTGACCCGCCTCACCTTCCACGGCCCCCTGTCGGAAACCCGCGCGACCGCCCTCGTCCAGCGCCTGACCCGCACCAACCCCACCACCGTCCTCGACATCGGCTGCGGCTGGGCCGAGTTGATGCTCCGCATCCTGACCGCCGCACCGAAGGCGACAGGCATCGGAATAGACCTCAACGCCGACGACCTCACCCGCGCCCGCCGCAACGCAGCGGACCGAGGGCTCCAGGAAAGGGCCGAGTTCATCGAGGAGTCGGCCACCAGAACCTCCCGCGGCCCCGCCGACCTCGTCCTGTGCGTAGGCGCGAGCCAGGCCCTGGCCACGCCCAGCACGCCCGACCACACCGCCGAGGCCCTGAGCGAACTACGCCGCCTGGTCACCGACAACGGCCGCGTCCTGCTCGGCGAGGGCTTCTGGCAGCGCCCCCCGACCCCCACCGAACTCTCCGGCATGTGGCCACAGGCCGCCGCCACCGACCACCACGACCTCGCGACCCTCCTGGACCTCGCGGTCGCCGCCGGCTTCCGCCCGGAGTGGACGGAGACGGCGACCTTGGAGGAGTGGGAGGAGTTCGAGTCGGCGTACCAGGCGGACGTCGAGGTGTGGCTCGCCCGGAACCCCGCCCACCCCCTCGCCGCCGAGACCCGCGAGCGCCTCGACCGCCACCGCGCCCAGTGGATGAGCTACCGCGGGGTGCTGGGCCTGGCGTACCTCACGCTCGTCCCGGCCCTGTAGTACCTCAGGCCGCCGCCGGCTCACGCGGGAACGTGCACCGTCTCCACCCTGCTGGCGACCAGCCGTTCCCGCTCCCTGCGCGCCGCCCGCTTCCGCAGCCGCAGGATCTGGCCGACCCCGAGCGCCTGGAGGACGAATACCACCGAGAAGGCGATGGCGTAGTCGCCGCCGGTCGCGTCCAGCAGCACACCGACCGCGAGCAACGTCGTCATCGAGGCGACGAAACCGCCCATGTTGGTGATCCCGGACGCCGTCCCCTGACGCTCCGGCGGATTCGCCGGCCGAGCGAAGTCGAAGCCGAGCATCGAGGCCGGCCCGCACGCACCGAGCACCGCGCACAGCACGATCAGCAGCCACATCGGCGCCGTCTCACCGGGCCAGGCCAGCGTCGTCGCCCACAGCGCCGCCGTCGCCGCGACGGTGCCGAGCGCCAGCGGGAGCCGCGCCTCGTGGTGCCGGGCGACGATCTGGCCGTAGACCAGGCCCACCACCATGTTGGACAGGACGACGAGGGTGAGCAGTTCACCGGCCGTCGCCACCGACAGCCCCTGCGCCTGAACCAGGAACGGCAGCCCCCACAGCAGCAGGAACACCATCGCCGGGAACTGCGTCGTGAAGTGCACCCACAGCCCCAGCCGCGTGCCGGGCTCCCGCCAGGACGCGGCGATCTGGCGACGTACGTACGCCGCGCCCTGGTGCGGCAGCGGCGCCGGCTCGTGTCCCTCGGGGTGGTCCTTCAGGAACAGCAGCACCAGCACGAGTACGACGGCACCCGCGCCCGCGCTGCCCGCGAACGCCGCCGTCCAGCCCACCCCGTGCAGCAGCCGCGCCAGCACCAGCGTGGAGACGAGGTTGCCCGCCATGCCCACGAGGCCGGCGAGCTGCGCGATCAGCGGGCCGCGCCGGGCCGGGAACCAGCGGGTGCCCAGCCGCAGCACGCTGATGAACGTCATCGCGTCGCCGCAGCCCAGCAGGGCGCGCGAGGCGAGGGCGGTGCCGTACGACGGCGAGAAGGCGAAGCCGAGTTGGCCCGCCGTGAACAGCACCACGCCCAGGGTCAGCACCTTCTTGGTGCCGAGCCGGTCGACCAGCAGGCCCACGGGTATCTGCATGCCCGCGTACACGAGCAGCTGGAGGATCGAGAACGTCGACAGGGCCGAGGCGTTCACGTCGAAGCGGTCGGCGGCGTCGAGGCCGGCGACCCCCAGCGACGTACGGAAGATGACGGCGACGAAGTAGACCGAGACGCCTATGCCCCAGACGGCGACGGCGCGGCGGCCGCCCGGGGGGTCGCCGGGCAGTGCGGCGGACCTCATCGCTCCTCACCCCGCGCGAGGTGCGAGAACCAGTCGATGTGCCGGTGGACCAGCCCGACGGCCGCCTCGGCGTCCCCGGAGCGCAGGGCCTGGAGGATCTCCTCGTGTTCGGCGAGGGTCTTGGCGATCCGGTCGGGGTGGGAGTGCAGGACGGCGACGCCCATGCGCAGTTGCCGGTCGCGCAGTTGGTCGTAGAGCCGGGAGAGGATCTCGTTGCCGCCGCTGCGGACGATCTCGGCGTGGAAGCAGCGGTCGGTGACGGCGGCTGCGGCGAGGTCGCCGGCGGCGGCCTGGGCCTTCTGCCGGTCGAGCAGTTCCTGGAGGCGCTCGATGAGTCCGGGGGGCGCGGGTACGGCCTTGCGCGCCGCGTGCTCCTCGACGAGTATCCGCGTCTCCACGACGTCCTTGATCTCCTGCGCGGAGACCGGCAGGACCAGTGCGCCCTTCTTCGGGTAGAGCTTGATCAGCCCTTCGACCTCCAGCCGCAGCAGCGCCTCGCGCACCGGGGTGCGCGAGACCCCGACGGCCTCGGCCAGCTCGCCCTCGGTGAGCAGCGTCCCGCCTTCGTAACGGCGGTCCAGGACGCCCTGTTTGACGTGGGTGTAGACACGGTCGGCGGCGGGGGGCTGCTTGACGGGGGCGGGTGGTGCGGAAGGCATGCGCACATCATAGATACAACACGTACGCATACCGGGAACCCGTCCACCATGCGGACCACTCCGCATCCTTCGGAATCCTCACGCGAAGAAGCACCATTCACCCCAGCGGCTGCACAACCTTCTGTGCTAATTACGTGTCACACACGTGCGGCCCGACCTTCTTCTCCTTCAATTCGGCCGCATTTTCGGGGTATTTCGACGTAATCGGGGTATTTCAGTTGATAACCGCCACCAAGGGCCTCCGTATCCGCAGGGCAGCCGCCGTCGCCATGACCACCGGCGCCGTGTTCGCCACCGGAGCCCTCACCGCGGCACCCGCGCAGGCCGTGACGGCGCCCACCATCACCGCCAAGGGCGGGTATGTGATGAACGGCGCGAACGGCAAGACCCTGTTCACCAAGGCCGCGGACACCAAGAGGCTCACCGCCTCCACCACCAAGATCATGACCGCCAAGGTGGTGCTCTCACAGGCGAACCTGAACCTGAACACCAAGGTGACGATCAGGAAGGAGGTCAGCGACTACATCGTCTCCCAGGGAGCCTCGTCGGCCCGGCTCATCGTCGGCGACAAGGTCACCGTCCGTCAGCTCCTGTACGGGATGATGCTGCCGTCCGGCTGTGACGCCGCGATGACCCTCGCCGACAAGTTCGGCTCCGGCTCCACGGTCAAGGCCCGCACCAAGAACTTCATCGGCAAGATGAACGCCATGGCCAGGAGCCTGGGCATGACCAACACGCACTTCGACTCGTTCGACGGCATAAGCAATGGCTCCAACTACTCGACGCCGCGCGACCTGACGAAGCTGGCGCGCAGCGCCATGAAGAGCGGCACGTTCAAGGCCGTCGTCAAGACCAAGGCGTACACGGCCAAGACCATCACGAAGACCGGCGCCACCCGCACCATGGCGACCTGGAAGAACACCAACACGCTGCTCGGCTGGAACGGCACGCTGGGCATCAAGACCGGCTCCGGCACCCAGGCCAAGTACTGCCTCGTCTTCGCCGCCACGAAGAACGGCGAGTCGGTCATGGGCGCGGTCCTCACCTCACCCTCCGAGGCGAACCGCACCTCCGACGTGAAGAAGCTGGTCAACTACGGCTACGCCCGGATCAGCTGACGCCCGTCCGCGTCAGAGCCACTCCGCGCCAAAGCCAAAGGGGCGGCCACTCGACGGTGGCCGCCCCTTTCGCCGTCACCCGTGGCTCACGCCCAGGTGATCAACCGCTTCGGCTGCTCCAGGATCGCCGCGACGTCGGCGAGCACCTTGGAGCCCAGTTCCCCGTCGACCAGCCGGTGGTCGAAGCTGAGCGCCAGCGTGGTGACCTGGCGCGGCTTCACCTTGCCCTTGTGGACCCACGGCTGGAGCTTGATCGCGCCGACCGCGAGGATCGCGGACTCGCCGGGGTTGAGGATCGGGGTGCCGGTGTCGACGCCGAAGACGCCGACGTTGGTGATGGTCACCGTGCCGCCCTGCATCGCGGCCGGGGTGGTCTTGCCCTCCCGTGCCGTCGACACCAGTTCGCCGAGCGCTTCGGCCAGTTGCGGCAGGGTCCTGGCGTGGGCGTCCTTGATGTTCGGCACGATCAGGCCGCGCGGGGTCGCCGCCGCGATGCCCAGGTTCACGTAGTGCTTCTGCACGATCTCCTGGTTGGCCTCGTCCCAGGACGCGTTGACGTCCGGGTTGCGCTTGATCGCGACCAGCAGGGCCTTGGCGATGAGCAGCAGGGGGTTCACGCGCAGGCCCGCGAACTCCTTGTCCTCCTTGAGCTCCTCGACCAGCTTCATCGTGCGTGTCACGTCGACCGTCACGAACTCCGTGACATGCGGTGCGGTGAACGCCGAGCCGACCATCGCGGCCGCCGTGGCCTTGCGGACGCCCTTGATCGGGACACGGGTCTCACGGGCCGTGTCGTAGGTGACCGCCGGCGCCGGGGCGGTGGCGGGCGCGGCGGCCGGGGCGGCCTGCGGTGCCGGCTCGGCGGCCGGCGGGGCCACGGCCGCGTGGACGTCCTCGCGGGTGATGATGCCGTCCGGGCCGGTCGGCGTCACCGTGGCCAGGTCGACGCCCAGGTCCTTGGCCAGCTTGCGCACCGGCGGCTTGGCCAGCGGCCGGGGCGGCGCCACCGGCTCCGCGGGACCGTGGCCGTTCAGCTCGGACTGCAGGGCCTGGGCCGCGGGCTCCTGGCGCGGGGCGTCGGCCCCCTTGCGCGGGCGGCGCTTGGTCGACGTCTGGGCCACGCCGTAGCCGACCAGCACGGGCTGGCGGCCCTGCGGCTCGGCCTCCTCCGCCGGGGCCTCCGGCTGTGCGGCGGGGGCCTCGGCGGTGGGGGCCTCGGCGGCGGGCGCCGTCCCGCCCGCGACGTCCACGGCGATGATCGCCGTACCGACGTCCACCGTCGTGCCCTCGGGGAAGTGCAGCTCACGGACCACCCCGTCGTACGGGATGGGCAGTTCCACGGCCGCCTTGGCCGTCTCGACCTCGCACACCACCTGGCCGTCGGTGACCGTGTCGCCCGGCTGGACGTACCACTTGAGGATCTCCGCCTCGGTGAGTCCCTCGCCCACGTCGGGCATCTTGAACTCACGCACGGACGCTTCAGTCATCGTCGTCACGACCCTCTCCTCAGTACGCCAGGGCACGGTCGACGGCGTCGAGCACCCGGTCCAGGCCCGGCAGGTACTCCTCCTCCAGGCGCGCCGGCGGATACGGGGCGTGATAGCCGCCCACCCGCAGCACCGGGGCCTCCAGGTGGTAGAAGCAGCGCTCCGTGATCCGGGCGGCGATCTCCGCGCCCGAGCCGAAGAACACCGGCGCCTCGTGGACCACGACCAGACGGCGGGTCTTCTCGACGGAGGCCTGAATCGAGTCGAAGTCGAGCGGGGAGACCGAGCGCAGGTCCAGGACCTCCAGGCTGCGGCCCTCCTCGGCGGCCGCCGCGGCGACCTCCTGGCAGAGCTTCACCATCGGGCCGTAGGCGGCCAGGGTGAGGTCCGTGCCCTCGCGGACCACGCGTGCCTTGTGCAGCGGGCCCGGGATCGCCTCAGTGTTGACCTCGGCCTTGTCCCAGTAGCGCCGCTTCGGCTCGAAGAAGATCACCGGGTCGTCGCTCTGGATGGCCTGCTGCATCATCCAGTACGCGTCGGAGGCGTTGGACGGCGAGACGATCTTCAGGCCCGCCACGTGCGCGAAGAGGGCTTCCGGCGACTCCGAGTGGTGCTCGACCGCGCCGATGCCGCCGCCGTAGGGGATACGGACGACGACCGGGAGCTTGACCTTGCCCAGCGAGCGGGCGTGCATCTTCGCGAGCTGCGTGACGATCTGGTCGTACGCCGGGAAGACGAAGCCGTCGAACTGGATCTCCACCACCGGACGGTATCCGCGCAGGGCGAGACCGATCGCGGTGCCGACGATGCCGGACTCGGCGAGGGGGGTGTCGATGACGCGGCTGTCGCCGAAGTCCTTCTGCAGGCCGTCGGTGACCCGGAAGACACCGCCGAGCTTGCCGACGTCCTCGCCCATGATGACGACCTTGGGGTCCGCGTCCAGGGCGCGGCGCAGCGACTCGTTGATCGCCTTGGCGAGAGCCATCTTCTCGGCCATCTCAGTTACCCCCCTCTACGTCCGAGAACGACGCCTGGTAGGCGGCGAACCGGGCGCGCTCCTCGTCGACGAGCGCATGCCCGTCCGCGTACACGTTCTCGAAGATCGCGAAGTGGTCCGGGTCCGGCATGGCGCGGACCGCCTCGCGCACTCGCTTGCCCAACGCCTCGCTCTCGGCCTCCAGTTCCGCGAAGAATCCCTCGTCCGCGTGATTTGAGGCCTCGAGGTGGCGGCGAAGGCGCAGGATCGGGTCCTTCGCCTCCCAGGCCTGGCGCTCCTCATCCCCCCGGTAGCGGGTGGGGTCGTCGGAGGTGGTGTGGGCGCCCATGCGGTACGTGTACGCCTCGACCAGCGTCGGCCCCTCGCCGCCGCGGGCGCGCTCCAGCGCCCACTTCGTCACGGCGAGGCAGGCCAGGACGTCGTTGCCGTCGACGCGGACGCCGGGGAAGCCGAAGCCCTGGGCGCGCTGGTAGAGCGGCACACGGGTCTGCTTCTCGGTCGGCTCGGAGATCGCCCACTGGTTGTTCTGGCAGAAGAACACCACGGGGGCGTTGTAGACCGCGGAGAAGGTGAAGGACTCGGCCACGTCGCCCTGGCTGCTCGCGCCGTCGCCGAAGTAGGCGATGACCGCGCTGTCGGCGCCGTCCTTGGTGATGCCCATCGCGTAGCCCGTGGCGTGCAGCGTCTGGGAGCCGATGACGATCGTGTAGAGCTGGAAGTTGTTGCTGTTGGGATCCCAGCCGCCGTTGTTCACGCCGCGGAACATGCCGAGCAGGTTCGTCGGGTCGACCCCGCGACACCAGGCGACGCCGTGCTCACGGTAGGTCGGGAAGACGTAGTCGTCCTCGCGGGTGGCCCGGCCGGAGCCGATCTGGGCGGCCTCCTGGCCGAGCAGCGACGCCCACAGGCCCAGCTCGCCCTGGCGCTGCAGGGAGGTGGCCTCGGCGTCGAAGCGTCGGGTGAGCACCATGTCGCGGTAGAGGCCGCGGAGCTCTTCGGGGGTGATGCCGGCGACGTACTTGTCGTACTCGGCGTTCTTGACGCGCTTGCCCTCGGGCGTCAGCAGCTGCACGAGCTCGGGGTCGGCGCCCTGCGATTTCCTTGCGGTTGTGGTCTTGCCGGCCGTGCTCTTGGTACCGGCGCTGCGTCGCGGCTTTCGCGCGGCAGTGCTCTCCACGGTCACGTGTGCTCCTCCGTCGGTCCGGCTACCCGGGTTCGCCGGGTGCCAGTGCGGCTCACCTGAAGCCCTACGGACGCACAGGGTGGGTGCGGCTCGTTGGGGGACAGGCGTGACAGGTGCCCCGGCGAGCGCCCTGCAAAAAGCACGTTACCCAGTGCTCCACATTTCTGTGAAACCCCTCCTGACCTGCGTTTTTGCTTGGATATCCAAGTAAATCGCGAAAGTCGGGAACAACTCCTGGTCACAGCCTTGCAGGGGGCCGGAACAACGGCACGTTATATCGGTGACCCAGGTCACGGGAAGAGGCGCCGGGAAGAGATCGACCGAAAGGAAGATCAAATACAAGCGCGCGTGGAGCCCGTTTCCGGGCCACACGCGCGCGTGGGAGGTGCTTGCGGTTTCAACCGAGCGGGGTCAGCCCCCGGTGGTGCCGTCCGTCGGAGCCGTGGGGGGCGTCGTCGGCACGGTGGGGTCCTCCGTCGGATCCTCGGTGGGGTCCTCCGTCGGATCCTCCGTGGGCTCCTGCGTCGTCGGCTGCTCGGTCGGCGTGTACGAGGGCTGCTCGGTCGGCGTGTACGAGGGCTGCTCGGTCGGCGTGTAGTCCGGGTCGCCGCCCGTGCCGCCACCGTCGTCGGTGACCTCCTCCGTCGGCTCCTCGGTCGGCTCGTCCGTGGGCTCCTCGGTCGCCTTGTCCTCGTCGGCGGTCTGCGACGTGGTCGGCGTCGGTGTGGTGTCCGTACCGCCGCCGCCACCGCCGCCGCCGTTGTTCAGCGCCAGCGCCACGCCCGCCGCGATGGCGATCACCGCGAGGACGGCCAGGATCCACAGCTTGCCGCGACCGCCGCCGCCCTTGTTGCCGTGCCCCTCGAAGCCTCCGTCGTCTCCGCCCCCGTACCGGTTGGGCAGGATCGGCTGCGGGATCTGCGTCGTACCGGCGCCGGAGTCGCCGGGGTGCCCCATGACGGTCGTGTTCGCGAAGCCGGCCGCCGGGGTGTGCCGGCCGTCGTGCACGGCCACCGGGCCGGTGTTCCAGGTGCCGGTGTGGCCGCCCTGGTCGTACAGCATCTGCAGGCCGTACTGGACGAGCCCGCGCATCTCCTCGGCCGTCTGGAAGCGGTCGTCGGGCTCCTTGGCGAGCGAGCGCATGACCAGGCCGTCGAGCTCGGGCGGCGTGGCGTCGGAGACCTCGGAGGGCGGGGTCGGGATGTCCTGGACGTGCTGGTAGACCACCGACAGCGGGGTCTCGCCGGTGAACGGCGGCCGCAGCGCCAGAAGTTCGTAGAGCAGACAGCCGGTCGCGTACAGGTCGGAGCGGTGGTCGACCGCCTTGCCGAGCGCCTGCTCGGGCGACAGGTACTGCGGCGTGCCCATGACCATGCCGGTCTGCGTCATCGTCGACTGCGCACCGTGCAGGGCGCGCGCGATGCCGAAGTCCATCACCTTCACGGCGCCGTTGTTGGTGATGATGACGTTGGCGGGCTTGATGTCGCGGTGCACGATGCCGTGCTGGTGGGAATAGGCGAGCGCCTCCAGGACGCCGGAGACGATGATCAGCGCCTGCTCCGGGCCGGGGGCCTCGGCGTTGATCAGGAGGTCGCGGATGGTCCGCCCCTCGACGATCTCCATGACGATGTACGGCACGCTCTGGCCGCCCACGACGTCCTCGCCGGAGTCGTACACGGCGACGATCGCGTGATGGTTGAGGCCGGCCACCGACTGCGCCTCGCGCGTGAAGCGGGCCTTGGACACCGGGTCCTCGGCGAGGTCCGAGCGCAGCAGCTTGACCGCCACGGTACGGCCGAGACGCACGTCCTCGGCCGCGAACACCTCGGCCATGCCGCCCCGGCCGAGTCTGCGGGTCAGCCGGTAACGGCCGTCCCCGACAAGTCCGCCATTACCCCACATTTCCGGCGCGTCTGACATACCGCCGCCAGCCGCCTCGGGGTCGGACGGGCCCTGAGCGCGCTGCTGCTGTGCCATCAGTCCTCGCCGTCGTTTCTGCCCGCGGTGCGCGCGGTGTTGTTACGGTCTCCGTCGGCCACGCTACAGCCTCCGCGCAAGCCGTCGGTCCGAGACGGTCGCCCCAACCGGACGGAGACGGACCGGCCATGAAACCGGTACCCCGTCCACTCGTGCAAATTCTGTGCACCGACGGTACGGCCGCTGTAACGCTTCCGCGACGCTCCCTTCGCGTACGGTCACGGAACGGGCACCGCGCTTGACCTGTCAGTGCCGTGGGGCAGACTTGGCCGGGAATAGCACATTGGATCACTCGGGATCACTCGATCCACGGCGATCGCAGGCGCCCGAGAGGCACGGGGGACGCAGAACATGAGCCAGGACGGCGCACAGGGCGGTACCGGGGGGCGGGCGCTGGCCGGCGGCCGCTATCAGCTGCGCGACTTGCTCGGCCAGGGCGGCATGGCCTCCGTGCACCTCGCGTACGACTCCGTGCTCGACCGGCAGGTCGCGGTCAAGACGCTGCACACCGAGCTCGGCCGCGAGCAGGCCTTCCGCGAGCGCTTCCGCCGCGAGGCCCAGGCCGTGGCCAAACTCACGCACACCAATATCGTCTCGGTCTTCGACACCGGCGAGGACACCGTCGACGACATGACGACGCCGTACATCGTCATGGAGTACATCGAGGGCCGCCCGCTCAGCTCGGTCTTCGACGAGGACGTACGGCAGTTGGGCGCGATGCCCGCCGACAAGGCGCTGAAGATCACCGCGGATGTGCTGGCCGCGCTGGAGATCAGCCATGAGATGGGGCTGGTCCACCGGGACATCAAGCCGGGCAACGTGATGCTGAACAAGCGTGGCGTGGTCAAGGTGATGGACTTCGGCATCGCGCGCGCCATGCAGTCCGGTGTGACGTCGATGACACAGACCGGCATGGTGGTCGGCACCCCGCAGTACCTCTCGCCCGAGCAGGCGCTCGGCCGGTCCGTGGACGCCCGCTCCGACCTCTACTCGGTCGGCATCATGCTGTTCCAGCTCGTCACCGGGCGGCTGCCGTTCGACGCCGACTCGCCGCTGGCGATCGCGTACGCGCATGTGCAGGAGGAGCCGGTCGCCCCGTCCTCGATCAACCGGGCGCTGCCGCCGGCCGTGGACGCGCTGGTGTCCCGCGCCCTGAAGAAGAACCCGAACGAACGCTTCCCGAGCGCCGAGTCCATGCGCGACGAGTGCCTGCGCGTGGCCGCCTCCCTCCAGGCGACCCCGCCGAGCATCGTGCCGGGCGCGCAGACGCAGAGCGGCCAGGGCGTCGGCGCCTCGGTGTTCCCGCCGGTCGGCCAGACGCCGCCGCCCGGGGGCCCCGTCCAGACGCCGTACCAGCAGACCCCGGCGCCGAACCCGTACGGCACCCCGCCGCCGTCCGCGCCCACTCCGCCGTCCGCGCCCTCTCCGTCGTACGGCTATCCGCAGCAGCCCGGCTACCAGACGCCCCAGCCGGCGGCGTACTCCCCGCAGCCGGGCCACCCGACGCCGCCGTACACCATCTCGCCCCAGCCGCAGCCCGCTTCGGGCGGCGGCAGGAACAACCGGCCCGTCGTCATCGGCTCGATCGTCGTGTCCATCGTCGCGGTCGTCGGCCTGATCGTGGCACTGTCGCTGAACGGCAACGGCAACGAGGGTGACGCGGGCGGGGGCGGTAACCCCAGCACGTCGGAGACGACACATGCGGCGGGCTACCGCGGGCCGGACGAATCCAAGACGATCGAGACGACGGAGTGCACCGAGCCACTGGAGTCGAACCGCGACCCCGACAAGGTGCAGATGCCGAACTTCACGTACAAGAACTGGGATTCGGTGCTCGCCTGCCTCAAGGCCGCCGGCTGGACCTACGAGACGACCCGGGTGGACGAGAACACCTTCGGCGACGGCAGCGTGTTGGGGCAGTCCCCGAAGGCGGACACGGACTTCGACCCGGACAACCCGCCGAAGATCGAATTCCAGGTCTCCACCGGTAACCCGGCCTGACAAGCTCCGCGCCATAGCGGCGGAGTGAGCCCCAGCGGCCTTCCGCGTCCTGCATGGCCGCCTTCGACAGGGCGTTACGCCCCTCACAGCATTGTTGATCATGTTGTGGCATGGGCATGCCCTCCATATCATTGCGACTCAAGGAAAATGATCTTGCATACAGGGGGAACCCTTGAAGACGAAGTTCAGACGTGCCCTCGCCGTGGGTGCCGCCGCGCTCGGCGTCCTCGCCTTCTCCGCGAGCCCCGCGTCCGCCGGCGATGTGTCCAGGACCTACGGCGGGGTCTACGGCGCGGCGTCCTTCCACTACGCGAGTAAGACCTACGCCGACCACATCTACCTCGAGCTGCTCGACCGTGAGCCCGACGGGCATCACGTCCGCCTCCGGGTGCAGTCCCTCACGCCGAACCGCGTGCTGACCAGCTACGCCTGGCGCAAGGTGACCACCGGCGCCGGCACCACCGGCCAGTGGGTGACCGAACTGACGGACAGCCGCGGCATCTGGGCGCTGCGCATCCAGGTCTGCGTCTTCGAGGGGGAGAGGGCACTGGGCTGCGACGAGTCCGCCTGGGACGGCAACATCTACTACTGATCCCGATCAGCCCGGCAGGGCGGCCTCCGCGTTGCCGTCGCGAGCAGCGGAGGCACGCGGGGCCCACGACAGCGGGAGCCCGGCACTCGGAGTGCCGGGCTCCCGCTGTCGTGGGCCCCGTCGTCCTACAGGTACGGCCCGCCCGAGCGGCCGCCCGGCTGCTGCTCGCCGTCCTCGTGGCCGCCGACGCCCGGCGGGAGGGCGCGGCGCATCTGCTCGAGCTGGGCGCGTGCGGCCATCTGCTGGGCGAAGAGCGTGGTCTGGATGCCGTGGAAGAGGCCCTCCAGCCAGCCGACCAACTGGGCCTGCGCGATACGCAGTTCCGCGTCGGACGGAGTCCCGTCGTCCGTGAAGGGCAGGGAGAGCCGCTCCAGTTCCTCGACTAGCTCCGGGGCCAGTCCGTCCTCCAGCTCCTTCACCGAGCTGGCGTGGATCTCCTTCAGCCGGACCCGGCTCGCCTCGTCCAGAGGAGCGGCGCGCACTTCTTCGAGCAGCTGCTTGATCATGCTGCCGATCCGCATGACCTTCGCCGGCTGCTCGACCATCTCCGTCACCGGGACCTCGCGGGAGTCCTCGTCTCCGTTGCCGCCGGTGAGCGCCATCCCGTCCTGGCCCACGACCAGGATCTGGGGGTTCTCGGACGGCCTTTCGTTCCTCGGCATCTCCATGCCGCCATTCTCTCGCACCCGTACAGCTCATCATCGTGGTGCCCCCCGTGTGGGGTGATCCACCGTTTACGCACGGCCGGTTTCCGCCACTACCGGGGCGCCGGATTGGATCGGGTGGCGGAGTCCGAAATGCCGGGTGTGCTGGGCGCTGTGATGGTTGTTCCATGACTTCATGGCTGGGGGCGGTGCGGGAGCGTACGCGAGCTGCTCCGAGTCGGTCGCACGGTGTGCCGTGGCCGGCGGGGACGCTGGTCGTGGTGGTGACGGGGTTGACCGTCGGGCTGTGGGGGGCCGGGGTGTCGTACGGCGTCGATGATCCGCGGGGGGCGGGGCCGTCCGGTTCCACGGGTGCGTCGCACTCGCCCCTGGTGCCCTCCGCGCCCGTGGTTTCGCCCACGGCGCCCTCCGGGACGTCGTCCGGCTCCGCGGCCGAGGGCGACGCCCGTCCTTCCCCCGGTCCTCCGGGTGCGTCCGAGGGGCCGTCCGCCTCCGCCGAGAGGACCGAGGAGAGCGCCGAGGAGGGGTCGGAGGCCACGGCGAAACCGACGGCCTCGGCCAAGCCCACCGCGCACGGACCCACCGCCTCCTCCCCCACGCCCTCCGCCAAGCCGTCCCGGGCCGGGAGCCGGGCGGGTGAGGGACGGGACCGGCCGGGGCGGCCCGGGCGGGTGAAGGGGCCGCTGGAGGACGAGGAGGCGGGGCGGGAGAAGGGGAAGGGGAGGGACAGGCCTGGCCGTGAGGAGGATGTCGGCGAAGGGCGCGACCCGGGAGCGCCGGAGGAGGAAGGGGAGGAGGACGGCTGGGGCATGCCCGAGAGCTCGGACGCCGCCGAGGCCCCCGCCCGGGATTCGACGCCCTCCACCCCGCCGACCCGCCCCGCACGGCATCCCGCCCCGCACGCCGACGGCCCCACCGAGCCCGTGCTCGAAGTGCTGCCCCTGGGCACCGGCCTGGTACTGATCGGGCTCGGACTGGGCCTCGCCTTCGTGGGGCTTCGGCTGCGGCGGGGCTAGCGGGCGCTGTCCGGGGAGGGAGGTGGCCGCGCGGGCCCGGCGTCCTACGGCGCGACGAGCAGCACCTTCCCCACGTGTCCGCTCTCCTCGAGCACCCGGTGCGCCTCGGACGCCTCGCTCATCGGCAGTTCGCGGTCGACGACCGGACGTACGTGACCGGCCTCCACCAGGGGCCAGACGTGTTCGCGTACGGCCGCCACGATCGCCGCCTTCTCGGCGAGCGGACGGGCCCGCAGCGAGGTCGCGCTGATGGCGCCGCGCTTGGCCAGCAGCGCGCCGATGTTGAGCTCGCCCTTGACGCCGCCCTGCATGCCGATGATGGCGAGGCGCCCGTTGACGGCGAGGGCCTGGACGTTGCGGTCGAGGTACTTGGCGCCCATGTTGTCGAGGATGACGTCGGCTCCGGCCCCGTCGGTGGCCTCCTTGACCTCGGCGACGAAGTCCTGTTCCCGGTAGTTGATCAGGATGTCGGCGCCCAGCTCGGCGCACCGGTCCAGCTTCTCCTTGCTGCCCGCGGTGACGGCGACCCTGGCGCCGACGGCCTTGGCGAGCTGGATGGCCATGGTGCCGATGCCGCTGGAGCCGCCGTGCACCAGCAGCGTCTCGCCGGGGCGGAGGTGGGCGACCATGAACACGTTGGACCAGACCGTGCAGACCACCTCGGGCAGTGCGGCGGCCTGCGTCAGGCTCAGGCCCTTGGGCACGGGCAGCAGCTGGCCGGCCGGGACGGCGACCTTCTCGGCGTAGCCGCCGCCCGCCAGCAGCGCGCACACCTCGTCGCCGACGGCCCAGCCGGAGACACCCGGGCCGACCTCGGCGATCCGGCCGGAGCACTCCAGGCCGGGGTAGGGGGAGGTGCCGGGCGGCGGGTTGTAGAAGCCCTGGCGCTGCAGGATGTCGGCGCGGTTGACGGCCCCGGCCGTCACTTCGACCAGCACCTCGCCCTCACCGGCCACGGCGTCGGGGACCTCGTCCCACACCAGTGCCTCGGGCCCACCAGGTTCGGGAATCGTGATCGCATGCATGGCACGGACGCTACTCCTCGGCCCTCGTCCTCCAGCCGCAGGTCCCTGGGACCTTCTTCCCCCTGTCCTCGGACCTTGGACGGGTCTGCGGGAAATCCCTGTGCGGAACCGATGAGTTTGCGCGACCGTAAAAGTCTCCCCATGCGTAGCCCAGAACCGCGGAAGGACCACTCGGAAGGATCCCGACAGCATGAGCACGCAGACGACGTCCGGTCTCGCGATCGAGACCGCCGGCCTGGTGAAGACATTCGGCGAGACGCGGGCTGTCGACGGCGTGGACCTCGCGGTTCCGGCCGGCACGGTCTACGGCGTCCTCGGCCCGAACGGCGCCGGCAAGACCACCACCGTGAAGATGCTCGCCACCCTGCTACGACCCGACGGCGGCGAGGCCCACGTCTTCGGGCACGACGTCGTCCGCGAGGCGGACGCGGTGCGCAGCAGGGTCAGCCTGACCGGCCAGTACGCGTCCGTGGACGAGGACCTCACCGGTACCGAGAACCTGGTCCTGCTGGGCCGGCTCCTCGGACACGGCAAGCAGGCCGCGCGGGAGCGCGCCGCACAGCTGCTGGAGGCCTTCGGGCTGACGGACGCGGCCGGGAAGCAGGTCAAGAACTACTCCGGCGGCATGCGCCGCCGTATCGACATCGCCGCGTCCATCCTCAACACCCCCGACCTGCTCTTCCTCGACGAGCCCACGACCGGCCTCGACCCGCGCAGCCGCAACCAGGTGTGGGACATCGTGCGCGCGGTCGTCGCCCAGGGCACGACCGTGCTGCTGACCACGCAGTACCTGGACGAGGCCGACCAGTTGGCGTCCCGGATCGCCGTCATCGACCGCGGCAAGGTGATCGCCGAGGGGACCAAGGGCGAGCTGAAGGCGTCCGTCGGCGCCGGGTCCGTCCATCTGCGGCTGCGCGATGCGGAGCAGCGGCCGGAGGCCGAGCGGGTGCTGCGACTGGCCCTGGCCGCGGACGTGCAGTTGGAGCCGGACCCCGTGGCGCTCACCGCGCGCGTCGGCTCCGGGGCCGCCAATGGACAGGGCGCGGCCGAGCAGGCGGGCCGGGCGCTCGCCGAGCTGGCCCGCACCGGAATCATCGTCGACAACTTCTCGCTTGGTCAGCCCAGCCTGGACGAGGTGTTCCTCGCCCTCACCGGACACGACACGCACGACGCCCGCGACCACGACGCAGACAAGGACGAGGTGACGGCATGAGCACCGCGACGCAGACCGAGAGCAGGGAACTCGCCCCCGTCAGCGCCGAGTCGCTCGCCGCGCTGCTCGTCAGCAAGGAGCGCCCGCCGCGGCCCAGTGCCTGGTCGGCGTGCATGACCTTCGGCTGGCGGGCGATCCTGAAGATCAAGCACGTACCGGAGCAGCTCTTCGACGTCACCGCGTTCCCGATCATGATGGTGCTGATGTACACGTACCTGTTCGGGGGCGCCCTGGCCGGCTCCCCGAAGGAGTACATCCAGTTCCTGCTGCCGGGCATCCTGGTGATGTCGGTCGTGATGATCACCATGTACACGGGCGTCTCGGTGAACACCGACATCGAGAAGGGTGTCTTCGACCGCTTCCGCTCGCTGCCGATCTGGCGGCCGTCGACGATGGTCGGCTATCTGCTGGGTGACGCCCTGCGCTACACCATCGCGTCCGTCGTGATGCTGACCGTCGGCATCATCCTGGGCTACCGCCCCGACGGCGGCGTCGGCGGAGTGCTCGCCGGGATCGCGCTGCTGGTCGCCTTCTCGTTCGCGTTCTCGTGGATCTGGACGATGTTCGGACTGATGCTGCGCTCCGAGAAGTCGGTGATGGGCGTCAGCATGATGGTGATCTTCCCGCTCACCTTCCTGTCCAACGTCTTCGTCGACCCCAAGACCATGCCGGGCTGGCTCCAGGCGTTCGTGAACAACAGCCCGATCACCCATCTGTCCTCGGCGGTACGCGGGTTGATGGCGGGCGACTGGCCGGCGGCCGAGATCGCCTGGTCGCTGGGGTGGGCCGGTCTGTTCGTGCTGGTCTTCGGGCCGATCACCATGCGGCTGTACAACCGCAAGTAGCCGGGCCCGGCGTCAGGAGTTCCTCCACCCCGGGGGTGTCAGATCGGTTTCATCCCCGGGGGCAGACGCCGCTCATCGGGTGCGACCCGAGTGCTCGGCGTCGCTCGCACGATGGTGATGAGCCGGTCCGTCAACTCCAGGGTCCCGACGGCCGGATCGTCGTATCCGAGCACCCGGTGCCCGCGTACGACACTCACCACCAGGTCGTCCATCTGCCGCGGGTTCTTGCCCACCTCGGCCTTTATGACCGGCCGCTCGACGATGTCCAGCCCGCTGCCCTGCTGGATCAGGTCCTCCAGGACCATGCCGGCGGCGGGGCTGAGCACGGACAGGCCGAGCAGCCGCCCGGCCGCGCTGGCGCTGGTGATGACCGCGTCGGCGCCGGACTGCTTCAGCAGCGGGGCGTTCTCCTCCTCGCGGACCGCGGCCACGATCTTCGCGCCCGGGTTGAGCTGCCGGGCCGTCAGCGTCACCAGCACGGCCGTGTCGTCCCGCTGGGTCGCGATGATGATCTTCCGCGCCTTGTGCACCTCGGCCCGCCTCAGGACCTCACTGCGCGTGGCGTCCCCCGCGACCCCGGCGAATCCATCCGCGACGGCCGCGTCGATCACCGAGGAACTCGGGTCGACCACGACGACCTGCTCTTTCCTCAACCCGGTCGCACAGACGGTCTGGATCGCCGAACGCCCCTTGGTTCCGAAGCCGACGACGACGGTGTGGTCGCGCAAGGTGGACCTCCAGCGGGTCAGTCGCCACTCCTCCCGAGTGCGCTCGGCGAGGACCTCGAGCGTGGTGCCGACCAAGATGATCAGGAACAGCACACGCATCGGCGTGATGACGAAGATATTGGTGAGTCGGGCGGTGTCAGTGACCGGGGTGATGTCGCCGTATCCCGTGGTGGAGAGACTGACGGTCGCGTAGTAGAACGCGTCGAGGAGATCGACGGAACCGTCGGAGCTGTCGGTGTAGCCGCCGCGGTCGGCATAGGCGATCAGGGCGGTGGCGACGAGCAGCGACAGGGCCAGCACGACCCGCTTGGCGACCTGGCGGAACGGATGCTGCACGATCTTCTTCGGGAGCTTCACCCGATGGGTCTCGACCCGCTCGTCCGCCCGGCGTGCTATGGCGTCCTGGCCCGGAAGTTTCACGTGAAACACACCTCGATGCCGGCACTCGCCCAGGGCAGATCGAGCAGCTCGGTCTCCTGACCGGCACCCGCTCCGCCGGGCGGTACGACGGCGACGGCGTCGGCCGCCGCCATGCCCCGCAACATGGCCGGCCCCTGGTAGTGCAACGGCACGGCGTGATCGCCGCGCAGCACGACGGGGATGAGCCGGGTGTCGTGCGGATGCCCGTGCGCCGCCTCCTTCAGGGGCAGCGCATACGCCTCCGGAGCGGGGCGTGCCGCGAGGGTGCGCAGCATGGGTTCGGCCAGTGTGAGCAGGCCGGAGACGGCGGCCAGGGGGTTGCCGGGCAGCCCGACGAGGTGCTGGTCCTCCTTGATGCGGGCCAGCAGCATGGGGTGGCCGGGGCGCACCTTGACGCCGTCCACGAGGAGTTCGGCGCCGATGCGCTGAAGGATGGGGTGCACGTGGTCGACGGGACCGGCCGCGGTGCCGCCGGTGGTCACGACGAGGTCGGCATCGGACTTGGTGAGGGCCTTGTGCAGGGCCTTGGCATCGTCGCCGAGCCGGCGCACGGCGGTGACGTCGGCGCCGAGTGCGCGCAGCCAGGGCGGGAGCATCGGGCCGAGGGCGTCCCGGATGAGCCCGTCGTGCGGGCGCCCCTCGGTGAGCAACTCGTCGCCGAGGACGAGGACTTCGACTCGGGGTCGGGGTACGGCGGTGACGGTGTCGTATCCGGCCGCGGCCGCGAGGCCCAGCACCGCCGGGGTCACCAGGGTGCCGACGGCCAGCAGTTGATCGCCGTTGCGGCACTCCTGGCCGCGCGGGCGGATGTCCTGGCCGGGCTGGATCTCCCGGGTGGCGTGCAGATGGCCCTTGGCGTCCGTGCGGCCGTGCTCGCTGCGCAGGACCGCGGTGGTGTCCGGGGGGATGCGGGCGCCGGTCGCGATACGGACGGCCTCGCCGTCGGTGAGCGGCTCGGGCTCGGCGTGCCCGGCCAGTACGCCCTCCTCCCTCACGTCCCAGGGGCCGGGGCCGGCGACCGCCCAGCCGTCCATGGCGGAGGTGTCGAAGGAGGGCAGGTCGGTGAGGGCGGTGAGGGGCGCGGCCAGGGTGAGGCCGAGGGCGGCGTCGAGGGGGACGGAGACGGGGGCGCGGCGGGTGGCCCGGGTGGTGCCCCGGGCGGCGCGGGCGGCGATGTCGCGGGCCTCGGGCCAGGGGGTGGCCCCGTGGTGGCGGTCGGGGTTGTCGCGGCCCGGCTGGTGGTGCTCGGACCGGGGGGAGCCCTGCGGGTGCGGGGTGGGGGCGGGCATGTGATCGCCTGGGGTGCGGTGGCCGTTGGTTTCGTTCACGAGGGCGAGCACCTCCTCGACGTCGAGGTCCTCGGCGTCCTCGTCCGTGCGCGCGCCGCGGGCGGTCATCCGGCGTCCGGGCGGGTGTCGGTCGTGGCGTCGGGGGCCTGGTCGGACTTGGCCGCCGCGGCCTCCTCCGCCCAGCGCAGGGCGAGCGCGGCGGCCTTGCGGGATGCCTCCGCGACGGCTTCCGGGCCTGACTGGCCCCCCTTGGCCTGCGCGGCCGCGTATCCGACGAGGAAGGTGGTCAGCGGGGCCGCGGGCCGTGCCACGCCGTGGGCGGCGTCGCGGGCGAGGTCCAGCAGCAGTTTGGTGTCGACGTCGAGGTCGATGCCCAGTTCGTCCTTGACTGCGGAAATCCATTCATCCAACACGTGCCCATGCTCCCTGATGCGTGCCCTGGCGGTGGCGATGTCGTCCCAGGTGTCGCAGTCGAAGGACGCGACGGGGTCGGGGACTCGGGTGAGGTCGAGAGCGCCGGTCAGCCGGCGCAGGGGGAGGCCGGTGAGGCCGTCGTGCCCACGGGCGAGCGCGGCCAGTTCGCGACGCAGCGCGGGCGCCCGGTACGCGGCGACGAGGGGCTGGTCGCGCCCGTCGGCGTCGGTGAGCAGCGCACCGTCGGCAGCGCCGGCGCGCAGGGCGGCCAGCAGCCGCCGTACCGTGCCCTCGTCGAGGAAGGGCAGATCGGCCGAGAGGACGACGACCGACTGAGCCGTGGTGTGCCGCAGCCCGGCGCCGAGGGCGGCCAGCGGGCCACCGCCGGGCGGATCCTCGCGTGCCCAGGTCACCGGTCGTGCGGTGGGCCGGGGGTCGGCGACGACAACGGTGGTGCGCGCGTCGGCGCAGGCGGCGAGTACCCGGTCGAGCAGCGGGCGCCCGCCGACGCGCACTCCGGGCTTGTCCACACCACCGAGCCGCCGCGCGGCGCCGCCGGCGAGGACCACGGCGTCGTACGCGCCGTCCTGTCCGGCGTCGTGCCGTGCGTCGCCGGGGTCTTGCGCGCCCGTCGGTTCGTACGCGGTCATCCCCCGAGTATGCGTGCCTCGGCGATCACAGGGAACGCGGGGGAGGCGGCGGACCCGGCCGGGGTGTCACAGCGTGCGCAGCAGCACCGCCGGCTGTTCCACACAGTCCGCCACATGGCGCAGGAAGCCGCCCGCGGTGCCGCCGTCGCAGACCCGGTGGTCGAAGGTGAGCGAGAGCTCGACGACCTGGCGCACGGCCAGCTCGCCCTCGTGCACCCACGGCTTGGGGATGATGCGGCCGACGCCCAGCATCGCGGCCTCGGGGTGGTTGATGATCGGCGTGGAGCCGTCGACGCCGAACACTCCGTAGTTGTTCAACGTGAAGGTGCCGCCGGTGAGTTCCGCCGGTGTGAGGGTGCCCGCGCGGGCCGCTTCGGTCAGCCGGGCGAACTCCGCGGTCAGCGACTCCGCGTCGCGCGCGTGGGCGTCCCGTACGACCGGGACGACGAGTCCCCGCTCGGTCTGCGCGGCGAATCCGAGGTGCACGTGGTCGAGCTGGACGACCTCCCGGGCCTCCATGTCCACCGTGGAGTTCAGCTCGGGGTACCGGGCCAGGGCTGCGGTGCAGATCCGCGCCAGCAGGGCGAGCAGGGAGATCTTCGGTCCCCCGGCGCCGTTCATCGCGGTCCGCGCCCGCATCAGCTCCGTCGCGTCCGCGTCCACCCAGCAGGTCGCGTCCGGGATCTCCCGCCGGCTGCGGGACAGCTTGTCGGCCACGGCGCCGCGGACGCCCTTGAGGGGGACGCGGATGCCGGAGGGGGGCGCGGAGGAGCGGACGGGGGCAGGCGCGGGCGGGACGGGGGCGGAGGGGGCCGGCGCCGGGTGGGTGTGCGGCTCGGCCGACGGCACGGCCGTGCGTCCCCGCGCGGCGGCCGCACGCAGGGCGTACTCGACGTCGGCCCGCAGGATCAGCCCGTCGGGTCCGGAGCCGTGCAGCTCCCGCAGGTCGAGACCGTTCTCCCGGGCGAGCCGGCGGACGAGGGGCGAGATGACCGGCACGGGTCCCTCGGGCACCTCCTGGACGGTCGCCCTGCCGTTGGCGGACACGGGTTCCACGGGCACCGCGGGCACCGACTCCCCCGGCCGCACCCTGCGCCGCCGCGCCGGTGCCTGCGAGGTGCCGTATCCCACCAGCACGTTCCCGGAGCCCTCGGTCTCGTCGGTGGGGGCCGGCGCGCCCACCGCCACCGTCAGCAGCGGCGCCCCGACGGGCAGCTCGGTGCCCTCCTCGCCGAAGCGGGCCGTGACCACGCCGGCGTAGGGGCAGGGGACGTCGACCATCGCCTTGGCCGTCTCGACCTCGACGACCGGTTGGTCGACCGCGACGACATCGCCGACCTGGACCAGCCAGCGCACGATCTCCGCCCCGGTGAGCCCCTCCCCGAGGTCGGGGAGCTTGAATTCAAGCACCTGTGCCATCAGCTCTCGGCCTCCCACTGCAGACGCCCCACGGCGTCCAGGATCCGGTCCACGCCGGGCAGGTGGTGACGCTCCAGCATCGGCGGCGGGTAGGGGAGGTCGAACCCGGCCACGCGCAGCACCGGCGCCTCCAGGTGGTGGAAGCAGCGCTCCGTGACCCGGGCCGCGATCTCCCCTCCCGGTCCGCCGAACCCGCCCGACTCGTGTACGACGACCGCCCGTCCGGTCCGCCGTACCGAGGCGGCGACCGTCTCGTCGTCGAACGGCACCAGCGAGCGCAGGTCGACGACCTCCAGGTCCCAGCCCTCGTCCCGGGCCGCCTCGGCGGCTTCGAGGCAGACCGGCACGGACGGTCCGTACGTGATGAGCGTGGCGCTCCGCCCCGAGCGCCGCACCACCGCGCGGCCAATCGGTTCAACGCTCTGCGGGTCGTCCGGGTTCCAGGAGTCCTTCGACCAGTACAGCCGCTTGGGCTCCAGGAAGACGACCGGGTCGTCGGAGGCGATGGCGGCGCGCAGCAGGCCGTAGGCGTCGGCGACGGTCGCGGGCGTGACGACATGGAGCCCCGGAGTCGCCATGTAGTACGCCTCGGAGGAGTCGCTGTGGTGCTCGACGCCGCCGATGCCGCCACCGTAGGGGACCCGGACGGTGATCGGGAGCGGCATCTTGCCGCGGGTGCGGTTGCGCATGCGCGAGACGTGCGAGATGAGCTGCTCGAACGCCGGGTAGGCGAAGGCGTCGAACTGCATCTCCACGACCGGGCGCATGCCGTACATGGCCATGCCGACCGCAGTGCCGAGGATGCCGGCCTCGGCCAGCGGGGTGTCCGTGCACCGGTCCTCGCCGAACTCCTTGGCGAGCCCGTCGGTGACGCGGAAGACGCCGCCGAGGGTGCCGACGTCCTCGCCCATGACGTGGACGGACGGGTCGGCGGCCATGGCGTCGCGCAACGCGCGCGTGAGGGCCTGCGCCATGGTGGCCGGCTTGACGGCGACGGTGGTCATCGGTGCGCACCTTCCTGATGGCCGTGCTCGGCGTCGAGCTCGGCGCGCAACTGGGCCTGCTGCTCGCGCAGTTGCGGGGTGGGCTCGGCGTACACGTGCGTGAACAGGTCCATGGGGTCGAGCGCCGGGTCCTGGTTCATCCGCTCGCGCAGATCGGCGGCCATCGCCTCGGCGGCGTCCCGCGCGGTCCGCTTGGTGTCCTCGTCGAGCAGGCCGCGTTCGGTCAGCTCGTGCTCCAGGAGGGCGATCGGGTCGTGTCCGCGCCAGGTCTCGACCTCGGAGTCGCCGCGGTAGCGGGTGGCGTCGTCGGCGTTGGTGTGGGCGTCGATGCGATAGGTGATCGCCTCGATCAGCGTCGGTCCGCCGCCCGCGCGGGCGTGCCGTACGGCGTCGGCGACGACCTCGTGCACGGCGGCCGCGTCGTTGCCGTCGACCAGGCGGCCGGGCATGCCGTAGCCGACGGCCTTGTGGGCCAGCGACGGGGCCGCGGTCTGCTTGGCGAGCGGCACGGAGATCGCGAAGCCGTTGTTCTGGACGAGGAAGACGACCGGCGCCTGCCATACGGCGGCGAAGTTCAGCGCCTCGTGGAAGTCGCCCTCGCTGGTGCCGCCGTCGCCGACCATGGCGAGCGCGACCACGTCGTCGCCCTTGAGACGGGCGGCGTGCGCGAGGCCGACGGCGTGCGGGAGCTGGGTGGCGAGCGGCGTGCACAGGGG
Organism: Streptomyces ferrugineus; assembly: GCF_015160855.1. NCBI lineage: Bacteria > Bacillati > Actinomycetota > Actinomycetes > Kitasatosporales > Streptomycetaceae > Streptomyces > Streptomyces ferrugineus. The sequence continues at coordinate 184,409 of NZ_CP063373.1, forward strand.
GGCGACGCGGTGCTCGTAGGGGTCGTAGCCGGTGTGCCAGTCGCCGCGCAGCAGGGTCAGGGCCTCGACGGGGTCCACGCCGCGGGCGACGGCCGCGAGGGTGTCGCGGTAACTCGGGAAGAGCCAGTCGCGCTCCTGAAGGGCCAGCGCGGCGGCGACCTCGCAGGCCTCCTGGCCGGTGCTGGACGGGTAGACGGCGAGGCGGCCCTGCTTGGTGAGCGCGGTCGCCTGCGCGTTGTACCGGCGGCCCCGCACCAGCTCGGCGTACAGCCGGCGCAGCAGGCCCGGATCGGCCTTCACGGCGGCCTCGGTGCCGAGGACGCGGTAGGGCTCGGCGTCGGGCAGCAGCGGCGCGGGGGCCATACGGGGCTGCCAGGCGGGCGGCGGCGATGGCCGGTACGCGCCTCGCTGCTCCATGACCGTCATGACGGCACCTCCTGGGAGTGGCTACGGAGGCGCAGCTCCTGTGACGCGCCTCACCTACCGATTGTTCGGTCGCCGGCACATTTTGGCTACAGGCCCCCTCAGGCTGTGGACAAACGGTTCTCCACAGCCTGCAATGAACGCAGTACGTCCACGGAGGGAAGGCAGGGGGACATGACGCCTGAACAAATGGCCGAGAGCCCGGAGGACGGCGTCCCCCTGTCACCGCCTCGTCCGCTCGACGCCATCGATCAGGACATCCTGCAGATGCTCCAGGCGGACGGCCGCGCGTCGATACGGTCGGTCGCCGAACGGGTCCATGTCTCGCGTGCCAACGCCTACGCCCGTATCAACCGCCTCATCGAGGACGGCGTCATCCGCGGTTTCGGCGCCCGCGTCAACCACGAACGCGCCGGTCACGGCACCTCGGCGTACATCACCCTGAAGATCGTCCAGAACACCTGGCGCACGGTCCGCGAACAGCTCCGCCAGCTCCCCGGCGCCTCCCACATCGCCCTGGTCGGCGGCGACTTCGACGTCCTGCTCCTGGTGCACACCCCCGACAACCGCTCCCTGCGCGAACTGGTCCTCACCCGCCTCCAGGCGATCCCGGAGGTGCTCAGCACCCGCACGCTGCTGGTGTTCGAGGAGGAGGACCTGGAGCCACAGGGCTGAGCACCGGCCCCGGCCGTCAGCCCGCCTGTCGCAGCCCGCCGAACACCAGCCGCACCACCGTGTCCGCGACCTCGCGTTCGTTCATGCCGCGGCCATCCGGGCGGTACCACTCCACGATCGAGTTGATCATCCCGAAGACGAGCCGGGTCGCGAGCCGTACCTCCACGTCGGCGCGCACCTCCCCGTCCGCGGCGGCCGCCTTGAGCAGTGCGGCGACCTGGTGGTCGAAGTCGCGGCGGCGTTCCAGGGCCCAGCGCTCGGTGTCGGTGTTGCCGCGCACACGCAGCAGCAGCGTGACGTACGGCAGCTCGGTTATGAGCACCTCGACCATGCGCCGGACCACGTACTCCAGGCGGTCGGCGGCGTGCCCCACGCGCGCGTGCTCCTCGTCGAGGATCCCGAAGAGCCCGTCGAGGGCACGGCTGACGGCGCGGCGCAGCAGCTCCTCCTTGCCCGTGACATGGTGGTAGATCGACGACTTGGAGATGCCGGCCGCCCTGGAGAGGTGCTCCATGGAGGTGCCGTCGTAGCCGCGCTCGTTGAAGACCCGCACGGCGACGGAGAGCAGGGTCTCCGGGGTGTACGTGTCGCGCTTGGCGGTGGTCATGAGGTGCTGCCCTCCCGCTTGTCGGAGGCGTACGCGTGGCGGTACAGCGCGAGGGACGGCGCGTAGCGGCCGGACGGCTCGCGTACGTGCAGCTCGTCCAGCACGTCGTAGGCCCAGCCGCGGCCGAGCCTGCGGCTCCATTCGAAGGGCCCCATGGGGTAGTTGACCCCGAGCCGCATCGCGGTGTCGATGTCCTCCTCGGTGGCCACGCCCTTGGCGACGGCGTCGTGCGCCAGGTCGACGATCCTCGCGACCGTGCGGGCGACGATCATGCCGGGGACGTCCCCGATGACGCTGACCCGCTTGCCGAGCGCCTGGAAGAGCCCGGTGGCCTCGGCGAGGGTCTGCGGCGAGGTGTCCTGGGAGGCGGACAGGGCGATGCGGGTGGCCCGGCGGTAGTCGAGGGCGAGGTCGAAGTAGACGACGTCCCGGAACTCCACCGACGTCTGGCCGTCGGCGAGCGCGAGCTGGCCGCCGCTGGGCAGCACCAGGCGGGTGCCGTGGTCCTCGGCCTCCTCGCGCACCGGGACGCCCGCCTCGCGGATCAGCGCGAGCAGCTCGGAGGCGGGGCCCAGGTCGCCCTCTACGACGACGTGGGCGGGCGGCTGCTGCTTCTCGGCGGTGTGCGGCTCGTCGCGTTCGGCGTCCTCCGCGTAGTCGTACCAGCCGTGCCCGCTCTTGCGCCCGAGCCGCCCGGACTCGACCAGGCGCCGCTGGGCGAGCGACGGCGTGAAGCGCACGTCCTGGAAGAAGGACTCCCACACCGAGCGCGTCACGGACTCGTTGACGTCCTGCCCGATGAGGTCGGTGAGCTCGAAGGCGCCCATCCGGAAGCCGCCGCACTCGCGCAGGACGGCATCGATGGTGGCCGGGTCGGCTCCCTGCGCCTCGTAGACCGCGAAGGCCTCCGCGTAGAAGGGCCGGGCGATGCGGTTGACGATGAAGCCGGGGGTGTCGGCGCAGGCGACCGGCGTCTTGCCCCAGGCGCGTGCGGTCTCGTACGCGCGCGTGGCGTACGTGACGTCGGTGGCGAACCCGGAGACGACCTCGACGAGGGGGAGCAGCGGGGCCGGATTGAAGAAGTGCAGGCCCACGAAGCGGCCGGGAAGGCGCAGGGCGCCACCGATCGCCGTGACCGACAGGGACGAGGTGTTGGTGGCGAGCAGGCAGTCCTCGCCGACGACGCCCTCCAGCTCGCGCAGCAGCTCCTGCTTGACGTCGAGGCGCTCCAGGACCGCCTCGACGACGAGGGCGCAGTCCGCGAGGTCGGCGAGGGACTCGGCGGGCAGCAGCCGCGCGCGGGCCGCGTCGCGGTCGGCGCCGGTGAGCCGGTCCTTCTCGACGAGCCGGTCCAGGCGGGCGCCGATCGCGTCGGCCGCGTCCCGGGCCCGCCCGGCGACGGCGTCGTACAGCCGTACGGGATGGCCCGCGACCAGCGCGACCTGGGCGATGCCCTGGCCCATGGTGCCGGCGCCGACGACGGCCACGGGGCTGCTGAGGTCGAGTGCTGTCATGTGCGCGATCCTCCCGCACGGGGTTTTCCACAGATGCGGCGGACCCCCTTGAACCGACCGATCGTTCGGTTACTCTAACTCTGACTGCCTGTTTCTGCCCATGTTCTGCCCAGGTCATGAGCTCGACGGAGAGCTCAGGAAACGAGGAGTTGGTCCCGCATGGCCACCGCCCAACTGACCGCCCACGAGCTGATCGCCAAGCACCGGCCCACCCTCGACCAGGCGCTGGAAGCGATCCGCACACGCGCGTACTGGTCGCCGCACCCCGAGCACCCCAAGGCCTACGGCGAGAACGGCAGCCTGGACGCGGCGGCGGGCAAGGCCGCCTTCGACGCCCTCCTGGGCAACCGCCTCGACCTCGGCCAGGCCGGCACGGACGACTGGGTGGGCGGCGAGGTCTCCCCGTACGGCATCGAGCTGGGCGTCGAGTATCCGCACGCGGACATCGACCAGCTCCTGCCGGCCATGAAGGCCGGTCAGCGGGAGTGGCGGGACGCGGGCGCGGAGATGCGCGCGGTGGTGTGCCTGGAGATCCTCAAGCGGATCAGCGACCGGACCCACGAGTTCGCGCACGCGGTCATGCACACCTCCGGCCAGGCGTTCATGATGGCGTTCCAGGCGGGCGGCCCGCATGCGCAGGACCGCGGTCTGGAGGCGGTGGCGTACGCCTACGTCGAGCAGGTCCGCACCCCCGACACCGCGGAGTGGACCAAGCCGCAGGGCAAGCGCGACCCGCTGGCGCTGAACAAGCAGTTCACGCCGGTCCCGCGCGGCATCGCCCTGCTCATCGGCTGCAACACCTTCCCGACCTGGAACGGCTACCCGGGCCTGTTCGCCTCCCTCGCCACCGGCAACGCGGTCCTGGTCAAGCCCCACCCGCGCGCGGTGCTGCCGCTCGCGCTCACCGTGCAGGCCGCCCGGCAGGTGCTCGCCGAGGCGGGCTTCGACCCGAACCTGGTGGCGCTGGCCGCCGAGCGCCCCGACGAGGGCATCGCGAAGACCCTGGCCCTCCGCCCGGAGATCCGGATCATCGACTACACGGGCTCGACCGTGTTCGGCGACTGGCTGGAGGCCAACGCCCGCCAGGCGCAGGTCCACACGGAGAAGGCCGGCGTCAACACGGTGATCGTCGACTCGACGGACAACTACAAGGGGATGCTGTCCAACCTGGCCTTCTCCCTCTCCCTGTACAGCGGCCAGATGTGCACCACCCCGCAGAACCTGCTCGTCCCCCGCGACGGCATCCGCACCGACGAGGGCCCCAAGACCTACGACGAGGTCGTCGCCGACCTCTCGCGCGCGGTCGACGGCCTCCTCGGCGACGACGCCCGCGCGAACGCGCTGCTCGGCGCGATCGTCAACCCGGACGTGAAGGCGCGCCTGGAGGCCGCGGCCGGGCTGGGCGAAGTCGCCCTCGCCTCGCGGGAGGTCGCGAATCCGGAGTTCCCGGACGCGGTGGTCCGCACACCGGTGATCGTGAAGCTGGACGGGGCCAAGCCGGACGACGAGGCCGCCTACATGAGCGAGTGCTTCGGGCCGGTGTCGTTCGCCGTGGCGGTCGACTCGGCGGCGCACGCGGTGGAGCTGCTGCGGCGGACCGTGCGGGAGAAGGGCGCGATGACCGTCGGGGCGTACACCACCGACGACGAGGTCGAGCAGGCCGTCCAGGAGGCGTGCCTGGAGGAGGCGGCCCAGCTGTCGCTGAACCTCACGGGCGGGGTGTACGTCAACCAGACGGCCGCCTTCTCCGACTTCCACGGATCGGGTGGCAACCCGGCGGCCAACTCGGCGCTCACCGACGGGGCGTTCGTCGCCAACCGGTTCCGGGTCGTCGAGGTGCGTCGGGAGGCCTAGACGCCCTGACCGCTGCCGAGGCTCCAGTGGTACAGCGTCATCGCCACGCTCGTCGCCAGGTTGTAGCTGGAGACCTGGGGGCGCATCGGCAGGGCCAGCAAATGGTCGGCACGCGCGCGTAGTTCGGCCGACAGGCCGCTGCGCTCCGATCCGAAGGCGAGGACGGCGTCGTCCGGGAGCTTGCTGCCCCGGATGTCGTCGCCCTCCGGGTCGAGCGCGAAGAGCGGGCCGGGCGGCAGCTCGGCCACCGCCAGCCGCTCCACCGCCGTCGCGAAGTGCAGTCCCGCCCCGCCGCGCACGACCGTCGGATGCCAGGGGTCCAGCGTGCCGGTGGTGACCACGCCGGTCGCGCCGAAACCGGCGGCCAGGCGGATCACCGCGCCCGCGTTGCCGAGGTTGCGGGGGTTGTCGAGGACCACGACCGGGGCGGTGCGCGGGGTGTGCGCCAGCCTGTCGAGGTTGGCCGCGCGGGACGGACGTACCGCCAACGCGGCCACCGCGGTGGGGTGCGGGCGGGGGACGAGGGAGGTGTACGTCGGCTCCGGGACCTCGGTCAGCAGCGCGTCCAGGGCGTCCCGTACGTCCGGCGCCAGTTCGTCGGCGAGAGCCAGCGTGGCCTCGCGGTCGACGGTGACCGCGACCGGGACCTCGGCTCCGAAGCGCACGGCGTGCTTGAGGGCGTGGAAGCCGTCGAGCAGTACGGCGGCCTGGGCGAGCCGGTTCCAGGTGGTCACGGTCATGCCGTGAAGCCTACGTGCGCGTGCTCGGGGTTCTCCGGGGTGCGCGGTCCGGGCAGCCCCGTACGGTCCTCACCGCGCCGCACCAGACGCCAGAGCCGTCCACGCGCGCGTGCCGCCCAGCCGCCCATGCGGCGCAGGAACGTCGTCGGCAGGAAGACCGCGTCCGCGGCGATCATCGCCAGGGAGAAGAACGGCAGGCCGAGGACGATCGCGATCACCGCGTGCTCGGTGATCATCGCGCCGAGGAGGGCGTTCTTGACCCGCCGGTTGAACAGCGTGAACGGGAAGGCGACCTGCACGATGACCGTGCCGTAGGTGATGAGCATCACCATGGTGCCGCTGGAGGACAGCAGGTCGGCGAGGGCGGGCCAGGGCGAGAAGTAGTCGAGGTGCAGGGGGTAGTAGACGGCGGTGCCGTCCTGCCAGCGCGTGCCCTGGATCTTGTACCAGCCGGCGGTGGCGTAGATCAGGCACGCCTCCGCCATGATCACCAGCAGGGCGCCGTTGTGCGCGATGTTGCCGATGACGTCGAGCAGGATGCGCGGCTGGGCGGTGCGCGCGCGGCGGCCGACGATCCACCACACGCCCAGTGCCGTCCAGACCAGCCACAGGATCACCGGCACGGTCAGATCGCCGCCGAGGCGGCCCGCCGCGGTCACCGCGACCAGCGCGAACCCGGACACGCTCCACAGGGCCGGGCCCACCCGGTCCGGCGCGATCCGCTCGCCACGCGCGCGTGCCTCGCGCTCGCGCCGCGCCCGGCGCTCGTCCAGCGACCAGACCTGGCCACAGCGTGTGAAGACGAGGTAGACGCACATCAGGTGCAGCACGTTGTCGCCGCCGTCGCCCATGAAGACGGAGCGGTTCTGCAGCGAGAGCACCCCGACCATGAACAGCACGGACATGGTGCGGGTACGCCAGCCGAGCAGCAGCAGGACGCTGGTCAGGACGGCGAAGACGTAGACGCTCTCGAACCACAACCCGTCCCTCGACCAGATCAGGGCGGTGAAGGAGCCGTTCGTCCCGATGAGCTGCTGGGCGAGGTCGAAGTCCCAGGGGCCGTCGGGTCCGTACAGCTCATGGCGGTGGGGAAGCTCACGCAGCAGGAACAGCAGCCAGGTCGCGGTGAAGCCGATGCGGATCACGGCCGTCTGGTACGGGCCGAGCGCGGACTCGGTGACACGGGCGATGGCGGAGGAGACCGCGAGGGCGAAGTGGCTCACCGGGCGGCTCCCGCTGTCTCGCCGTCCGGGATCGACCACCAGGGCAGCACGCGATAGGTCGCCTTGCCGGAGATCTGCTCCTCGCTCCACTTCGGCGGGGGCACATTGGTGGTGCGGGAACGGACCTGGACGCGTTCGACGACGCCACCGGCCCCGGCCGCGTTCGCGCGGTCGAGGCGCAGCTGCACTATGTGCCGCAGATAGGTCTCGGACAGGGCGCCGCGCAGACCCATGGGCTGGTTCTCGGCGTCATGCGTGGCGACGAAGAAGTCCCAGGCCCGGCGCAGCTCGTTCTGCTGGGTGTGGCTGGGCAGCAGATTGCCGTCGATGGCCCGGCCGTCCTGGGCGGACAGGTCGTACCAGCCGGTGGTGCGGGTGCCGCCGCCGGCCGTGTCGACCTGGGCGCGGACCTGCACCGCGATGTTCTGCTGGAGCGGGTTGGGGGCGAACAGCTTCCAGTTCTGCTCGAACTCCGGGTATATCCAGTCGTCGATCGCCTTCCCGTGCTTCTTGGTGACCGTGTTCGGCGGGGCGACATGCAGAAAGACCATGCCGACGTGGACACAGACGGTGATGGCCACGACCGCGAGGGCGAGCGCGGCGCCGATCTGGTAGCGCAGGGAGAGGGCGGCGACGCCGGTGCGGGGTTCCGGTTCGGGCGGCGGCGGGGCGGCGGGGGACACGTCGGAGGGCAGGGGCGCGTCGGCGGGCGGCACGGGCTGCGGCTCCTCGCGCGGCCCACGCCGGGCCGCCGAGCCTGCGTCGTACGCGTCCATCCTGTCCCGTTCCCCGATTCCGGTCCGTCCTGCCTCGGCGCTCGCACGGGAACGGTACTCAGGCCCACCCGCCGGGCACAGCCCCTGTCGGGCCGCCGTTGCCGACACCCTACGGGGGTCCCACCACGCCTCGCTGGCTCGCGGCGGGCCCTCACGGGACCCGCACACGCGCCATTCCCTTCTTCTAGAACCTGTTCTATCTTGACGCACCGTCAGATCGGCGTGCGTGTGGAAGGGCAGGGACCGTGGACTTCACCTTCACCGAGGAGCAGCAGGCGGCGGCCGAGGCGGCGCGCGGGGTGTTCGCCGGGGTCGCGCCGGACGCCGTGCCCTCTCCCGCGCTCACCCCGGGCGCCGTGGCCGACACCTTCGACCGCCCGCTGTGGCACCGGCTCGCGGACGCGGACCTGCTGAGCCTGCTGCTCACGCAGGAGTACGGCGGCGCGGGCCTCGACGCCGTCGCGCTGTGCCTGGTGCTGCGCGAGTCGGCGAAGGTGCTGGCCCGGGTGCCGCTGCTGGAGAGCTGCGCCGCGACGGCGGCCGTCCAGGCGTACGGCGGCCCCGAGCTGAAGGCCGGGCTGCTGGCGCGGGCGGGGCGCGGGGAGGTCGTGCTGACGGTCGCCGCGCACGGGCGCACCGGCCACGACGGCGCCGAGCTCGCGGTGGCGGCACGGCAGGAGGGCTCCGGATGGGTGCTGGACGGGGTGCAGACCGCGGTTCCCTGGGCCTACGACGCCGATCTCGTCCTCGTGCCGGCCCGGACCGCCGCCGACCGCACCGTCCTCGCGCCGGTGCCGCGCGACGCGGAGGGCGTCTCACTCGCCGAGCAGTTCTCGACCAGCGGGGAACGGCTGGGGGAGCTGCGGCTGGAGTCGGTGCGGCTCGCGGCGCGGGACGTCATCGACGCCGAGGGGGCGTGGGAGTGGCTGCGGGAGCTGCTGGCCACGGGGACGTGCGCGCTGGCGCTCGGGCTGGGGGAGCGGGTGCTGGGAATGACGTCCGAGTACGCGAGCAAACGGGAGCAGTTCGGGCATCCGATCGCCACGTTCCAGGCGGTCGCCGTGCAGTCCGCCGACCGGTACATCGACCTGCGCGCGATGGAGGCCACGCTGTGGCAGGCCGCGTGGCGGATCGCCTCGGGGGCGCCGGGGGCACTGCCCGCCTCCGGGGACGTCGCCGTGGCCAAGATCTGGGCCTCGGAGGGCGTACGGCGGATCGTGCAGACCGCCCAGCATCTGCACGGCGGCTTCGGCGCCGACGTCGACTATCCGCTGCACCGGTACCACGCCTGGGCCAAGCACCTGGAACTGGCGCTCGGCCCGGCGGCGGCGCACGAGGAGGCGCTGGGGGATCTGCTGGCGGCGCACCCACTGGCATGACCGGCGCGCCCGGTGCCGCTACAGCACGTACCCGGGCCCGCCCTCGTCGTCCACCACGGGGCGTCCGGCCGCCGCCCACACCTGCATGCCGCCGTCGACGTTCACGGCGTCGACGCCCTGCTGGACGAGGTACATCGCGACCTGCGCCGAGCGGCCGCCGGAGCGGCAGATCACATGGACGCGGCCGTCCTGCGGGGCGGCCTCGGTCAGCTCGCCGTAGCGGGCCACGAACTCGCTGATGGGGATGTGCAGTGCGCCCGCGGCGTGGCCCGCCTGCCATTCGTCGTCCTCGCGGACGTCCAGGAGGAAGTCGTCGTCCTTGAGGTCGGTGACCTCGACGGTGGGTACACCTGATCCGAAATGCATGACTCCGACGCTACCTGACGGGTGGGGGTGGGGCGGGGCCACTTGGGGTGGCAGCACCTTGGTGACGGCTCCTTGGCGGCGGCGCCTTGGTGCTGTCGCGCCCGTCGACCCGTCGACCCGTCGTCCCGCTATCCCAGCAGTGCGGCCAGTTCCGCTTCCTTCTCCGTCACCTGGGCCAGGAGCTGGTCCGCGATCTCGTCGAGGAGGCGGTCCGGGTCGTCCGGGGCGAGCCGCAGCATCGCGCCGATCGCGCTCTCCTCCAGGTCCTTCGCGACCAGGGTGAGCAGTTCCTTGCGCTGGGCCAGCCATTCGAGGCGGGCGTACAGCTCCTCGCTGGGGGTCGGGCCCTGCTCCTTGGGCGCGGGCCCCGCGGCCCACTCCTCGGCCAGCTCCCGCAGCAGCGCCTCGTCGCCGCGGGCGTAGGCCGCGTTGACGCGGGTGATGAACTCCTCACGCCGGGCACGCTCGGCGTCCTCCTGGGCGAGGTCCGGGTGGGCCTTGCGGGCCAGCTCGCGGTAGAGCTTGCGGGCCTCGTCGCTGGGGCGCACCCGCTGCGGAGGCTGTACCGGCTGGTCGGTGAGCATCGCCGCGGCCTCCGGGAACAGCCCCTCGCCGTCCATCCAGCCGTGGAACAGCTCCTCGACGCCGGGCATCGGCAGCACCCGGGCACGCGCCTCGTCGGCCTTGCGGATGTCCTCGGGGTCGCCGGTGCGGGCGGCGACCGCCTCGGCGATACGGGCGTCCAGCTCGTCGAGGCGGGCGTACATCGGGCCGAGCTTCTGGTGGTGCAGCCGGGAGAAGTTCTCCACCTCGACGCGGAAGGTCTCCACCGCGATCTCGTACTCGATCAACGCCTGCTCGGCGGCCCGCACGGCCCGCTCCAGCCGCTCCTCGGGTCGCTCCGCCGCCGCGTCCTCGGCCGTCACCTTCGCCTCACCACCCTGCTCAGCTCCGCCGACGGGCACCTCGGCACCGCCCGGCGCCCCCGCACCAGCGGGCCCGGCCTGGGACTGCTCAGCTTCCGGCGTCATCACCCGCCCAGCGTAGGCCACGCTGTGGCTGCGCCGGCCGGGCCGAGCCCCGGGCACCGCCGCCCGAACAGCACCGGCGTCGCCGCGGGCCTGCTGGGGCTGCCGCCCCAGACCCCGCTTCGGCCCTGAACGGGCCTCGTCCTCAAACGCCGGGCAGGCTGAGTTGTGCCGACCGGCGTCGAGGGGCGCAGCTCTCTCCGGCTGACGGTCCGGGGAACCACCCGCGCCCACCCGTAAGCGCTCCGCGTACCCCACCGCACCCGCACAGGCCGCCCCAGGCATCCCGACCGCGCAGGACTACGTCACACCCCCAGCTCCGCCGCGATCCGCCCCGACCGCACCGCCGACAGCAATGCGGCGTGGTCCGCCTCGGTGCGGTCGGCGTAGGTGACGGCGAACGCGGCGATCGCCTCGTCCAGTTCCTCGTTCTTGCCGCAGTACCCGGCGACCAGGCGAGGGTCGGCGCTGTGGGAGTGAGCGCGGGCCAGGAGGGCGCCGGTCATGCGGGCGTAGTCGTCTATCTGGTCGGCGGCCAGCGCGGCCGGGTCGACGCTGCCCTTGCGGTTGCGGAACTGGCGCACCTGGAACGGCAGCCCGTCGACCGTCGTCCAGCCCAGCAGGATGTCGCTGACGACCTGCATGCGCTTCTGGCCGAGGACCACGCGCCGCCCTTCGTGGTCCGCCTCCGGCGCCTCGAAGCCGGCCGTCACCAGGTGCGGGACCAGGGCCGAGGGACGGGCCTCCTTCACCTGTAGGACCAGCGGCTCGCCACGGTGGTCCAGGAGCAGGACCACGTAGGAGCGGGTGCCCACACTGCCCGTGCCGACCACGCGGAACGCCACGTCGTGCACCGCGTGGCGGGCGAGGAGGGGAAGGCGGTCCTCGGAGAGCGTGGTGAGGTAGCTCTCCAGCGACGCCGCCACCGCCGCGGCCTCCTCGTCCGGCACCCGACGCAGCACCGGCGGCGCGTCGACGAACGTACGCCCGCCGTCCTCCGTCAGCGTCGTCGACTTCGCCGCGAAGCGCCCGCTGGTGTTGGCCCGCGCCTTCTCCGCGACCCGCTCCAGCGTGCCGAGCAGGTCATGGGCGTCGGTGTGGGAGACCAGTTCCTCGTCCGCGATCGCGTTCCACGCGTCCAGCACCGGAAGCTTGGCCAGCAGCCGCATCGTGCGCCGGTAGGCACCGACGGTGTCGTACGCCGCCTTGCGGCACTTGTCCTCGTCCGCGCCCGCTTCCCGGCCCGCGAGCACCATCGAGGTGGCGAGCCGCTTGAGGTCCCACTCCCAGGGGCCGGACAGTGTCTCGTCGAAGTCGTTCAGATCGATGACCAGGCCACCACGCGCGTCCCCGTACAGGCCGAAGTTCGCCGCGTGCGCGTCGCCGCAGATCTGGGCGCGGATCCGGGTCATGGGGGTGCGGGCGAGGTCGTACGCCATCAGCCCCGCCGAGCCGCGCAGGAACGCGAAGGGCGTCGCCGCCATCCGGCCGACCCTGATCGGGGTGAGCTCGGGAAGCCGGCCGCGGTTGGACTCCTCGACGGCGGCCACCGCGTCGGGACGGCCGGCGTCGAGATCGAGCACCGAGTGCTGGGTGCGCGGCACCCGCTTGCGCAGTGCCTTGCCCTCCTCCTTGGGCGCCCCACCGCCGGGCCACTCGGCGAAGCCGCGCACACGGGGCAGCCGGCGCCGCACGGACCCCGAAGACTCCGACTCCGCGGCCGCCTCCGCCGTGGCCTCCGCACCGACCTCGGTCATACCGACCGCCTCCCCCGCACACGCACGAACATCAACTCGTGCCGACGTTACAGCCGGTGGCCGGAACGCGTCAGACCCTGTGGACAACTCCCCGGCTGTGGAAAACCCGCGGCCACTGGCCGAACCGCCTCAGCAGCCCTCGGGCCGCTCCCCGTCCGGCAGATACTTCCTCGCCCATCCGCCGAGCTCGCTGAGCGCGGGCTCGAGCGCCGCGCCCGCCTCCGTCAGCCGGTACACGACCCGCAGCGGCGGCCCCTCGTACACCTCGCGTACGACGAGTCCCGCGGTCGCCAGTTCGGTGAGCCGGTCGGAGAGCATGCGCTCGCTGATGCCTGGGATCGCCCGGCGCAGGGCGACGAAGTGGGCGGGCCCCGCGGTCAGGACGGACACGATCGGGCCGGTCCAGCGCTTGCCGAGCAGCAGGAAGACACGGCTGATGCCCTCGTCGACCCGCTTGCACGCCGCTACGTCGTGACTCTGCTCACCCGCCATGCCTCTCAGGGTACTGCTTCACCGTATGGGGATGAAAAAAAGTAAGTGACTGTGTTATTCATAGTCGAGTACGAGTTTTCAGTTACTGCACTTCTGGAGATCCCCATGGCAACGCTGCTGCACATCGACTCCTCGGTCTTCCCGGCCGACGCGTCCTCCTCCCGTGCCGTCACCGACGCCTTCCGCCGCACCTGGCAGGAACAGCACCCGGAGGGCACGGTGATCCACCGCGACCTCGCCACGAACCCCGTGCCGCACATCACCGCCCACGCCCACACCGCCGGCTTCTCCGATCCGGCCACGCACTCCCCCGAGCAGGCCGCCGCCTTCGCCGAGCGGGTGCGGCTGATCGAGGAGTTGGAGAGCGCGGACGCGGTGCTGATCGGCGCCCCGATGTACAACCTGACGATCCCGTCGACGCTGAAGGCCTGGCTGGACAACGTGGTCCTGTTCGGCCGCACCGCGGGCAACGCCCAGTCGGTCAAGGGCACCCCGGTCACCGTCGTCGCCAGCCGCGGCGGCGCGTACGGCCCGGGCACACCGCGCGAGGGCTACGAGTACGTGCAGAACTACCTGTCGGCGATCCTGGCCGACTTCCTCGGCGCCGACCTCGACTTCATCGTCCCGGAGCTCACCATGGCCCCGTCCAACCCGGAGATGACCGAACTGGTCCCCCTCTTCGAGGCCTCCCGCGAGCGCGCCCTCGACGAGGCCGCCGCGAAGGCGAAGCAGTTGGCCACGCGGCTCGCGGCGTAGCGGGGACCGGGGCGGCAAGCGGGCGCGGGGCGGCCTCGCCGAGCCGGCCGGGGCGGGCTGGGGCGACCCTGGCCGGAGGGCCAACCCGCGACGGGGCGACCCTGGCCGCAGGGCCAACCCACACCGGGGCGACCCTGGCCGTACGCGCGCGTGCCGCCCCGTCGCCCACGACGCCTCACCCCGAGACGCCGACTCCCCGCACCGACACGCCCGTTGCCTCGCCACCCGACACCGCCCCACCGGCCGCCGCCCCACCGAAGGCAGACACCGCCCCACCGGCCGCCGCCCCACCGAAGGCAGACACCGCCCCACCGGCCGCCGCCCCACCGAAGGCAGACACCGCGCCACGACCAGCCCGGCCACCGCGGGCACGGTGACCCCCACGAGACGCGCGTTCAGCCGCGCGTTCTGGCGCTGAGCCACGGTCCGCCGTCCCCCACGCCGCCCAAGGACCACCCGCCACCGACCGCCCCACCCGACGAGCGGCCGTCACCAGCCCCTCACGCCGGAACCAGGCGGCCAGGACCAGCGGATAGACCAGGTACCCGAACCGCGTCGCCGGGATCAGGCACATCGCGAGCCCCAGCCCCAGCGCCAGCCGGTCCGCCGCCGCGACGAGGGTCCGGGGCGGCCGTATCGCCAACGACACCGCCACACCGCCCGCGGCGGCCACCAGGGCGCCCATGGCGAGGACGGAGCCGCCGGGGACGTACGTGGCCAGCAGATACCCGGGCAGCGGGCTGTCCGCCGGCGAATGCACCCCGCCCTGCCCCAGCGGGAAGAGGACCACGTGCTCCACGAAGGCGTGCGGATCGGCGAGGGCCACCGGCACCACCGCCACCGCGGCCACCAGCACCGCGACGACCCCGGCCCGTACGGCCGCCCGCCGCCCCGCCGTCACCGCCAGCAGCACCAGCCCCACCGGCAACAGCGGCCAGGCCGTCCACTTCAGCGCGGCCGCGGCCCCCATCGCCAGCCCCGCCGCCGTACCGGACCCACCCCGGCCGGCCAGTGCCAGCCCCAGGCACATCAGCCCGATCACCGGCAGATCCACCCCACCGACCGCCAGCGGCAACGCCACCGCGGGGAACGCCGCGAGCAGCAAGGCAGCGCCCGCGCCCGACTTCGCCCTCGGCGCAAGGGAGTCGCGCCCGGATTCCCGCGCGGCGACCAGCATGCTCACCAGAAACGCGGCACAGAACCACACCCGCGCATCCGCGAGCGGCGTCCCCCCGAAGAGCGCGTGCGGTATCCCGAACAGCGCCATGCCGGGCAGATAGGGGTTGTAGTCCTCGACGTCGACCGGGTGGGGCAGGTACGGGCTGCCGGAGTTCAGCAGCAGGCCGCCCGAGCGCTCGACGACGTGCACCTCCGACTGCGCGGTCCCCGCCAGGACCATCAGCGTCAGCGGGACCACGACGGCTCCGAGCAGGGCGGCGAGCGCGCTGGGCCGGCTCCAGGGGCGCGGCGCCCGGCGGGCGAGCTCCGCCGCGGCGGCGTACCCGACGGCGGCGCAGGCGCCCCAGACCCGGTGCGGGGTGAGGGTCGTGACCAGGGCCAGCGACAGCGCGAAGCCCGCGCAGGCGATCCAGAACAGCACGTCCCGGCGCACCCGCGGTGCCCGGCGGGACGCTTCACGGACCCTTCGGCGGGGTTCCGGCCGCGCGGGGGCGAGGACAGGTCCGCCGGGCCGTTCTCCGGCGACGAAGGAGAGGGAGTCGGGTGGCATCGGCGGGCTCCTGGGGAAGGGGAGCTCCAATCTCGCGCCGAGCCCCCTGCGCCCACCTCGGCCGAACGGCCACGCTTCCCGCGCCCCGAAACCACCGGCTCAGCCAAAAGTCCGACCACCCCCGACGCACACGTCAGCCCCACGGGCAGCCCGACCGAAGCCCCGCTCACCCCCTACCGGCACAATCACCGCATGCATACGCTCTCCGTCGTTCTCGTCGCCCTCATGGCGCTACTGCACGCCTACATCCTGGTTCTGGAGATGTTCCTGTGGCAGCGCGGTCCGGGCCGCCGCTTCTCCGGGTTCGACGCGGAGCTCGCCCGCACCACCGCGCCGCTGGCCGCCAACCAGGGTCTCTACAACGGCTTCCTGGCCGCGGGCCTGGTCTGGGGCCTGATCGCCGACGACCCGACCGGCTACCGGGTGCAGATCTTCTTCCTGTCCTGCATCGTCGTCGCCGGCGTCTACGGCGCGGCCACCGCCAACCGCCGCATCCTCTTCGCCCAGGCCCTGCCCGCCGCCGTGACCCTCGCCGCGGTCGTCGCGGCGGGCTGACGGCACCACGGCGCCGCAACAGATCACGCCCGCGGGCACCACGGGGAAAACAAACTCGGCACCGCTGGTACGAACAGCTTCTCCGGCCAACATCACAGTCGGAAAGGGTTCTCGCCCGAGGAGGGCGAAAAGTACCTTGTGCTGCTGATCAGCATGTTCTTCTCGTATGCGAAAGAGGCTTCGCCATGGGGCGCCCCGAACTACCGGTCGACCCGGCGGCCGGTCCCGTGCAGCGACTCGCCCACGATCTTCGGGAGCTGCGCCGCTCGGCGGGTGGCGTGTCGTACCGGGCCATGGCGAAGAAGGCCGGCTTCTCGGTGACGACCCTGGCGAAGGCGGCGAGCGGCGAGCGGCTGCCGTCGTTGGCCGTGCTCCAGGCGTACGTCCAGGCATGCGGCGCCGACCCCGGTCCGTGGGAGGCACGGTGGGCGGAGGCCGAGGCGCTGGCCGGGGAGAAGAGGGAGGAGGACGCCGACGCCGCACCGCCCTACCGTGGCCTCGCGCGCTTCGAGCCGGATGACCGTGAGCTGTTCTTCGGCCGGGACCGGCTGATCGACGAGCTGAGCGAGCTGGGGCGCGGGTCCGCGTTCGCCGTGGTGTTCGGGGCGTCCGGCAGCGGCAAGTCCTCCCTGCTGCGGGCCGGTCTGATACCCCTGCTGCGGGAGAAGATCGCCCAGCAGGGGCGTACGGCGGTCCTTCGGGTACTGACTCCGGGAGACCGGCCCGCCAGCACCTACGGACATCTGCTGACGCCTGCGGCCGACGATCCGGAGAGCTGGGTGGTGGTGGATCAGTTCGAGGAGGTCTTCACCCTCTGCCGCGAGCGCGCCGAGCGGGACCGCTTCCTCGACCTTCTGCTCGCCGCGCGCGACCCGGGAAGCCGACTGCGCGTGCTCATAGCCGTACGGTCCGACTTCTACGCACGGTGCGCCGAGCACCCGCGACTGGCTGAGGCGCTGCACGGGAGCGGGTTCCTGGTCAGGCCCATGACCGCCGACGAGCTGCGCGAGGCGGTGATCGGTCCCGCGCAGGCGGCCGGGCTCATCGTGGAGCGGACACTGACCGCACGGATCGTCGAGGACGTGCTCGACGAGCCCGGCGGGCTGCCGATGCTGTCCCACGCCCTGCTGGAGACCTGGCGGCGGCGCAAGGGACGGATGCTGACCCTGGCCGCGTACGAAGCGGCCGGCGGAGTGCGCGGCGCGATCGCGGCCAGCGCCGAGGAGGCGTACGGAGAACTCTCACCGGCGCAGGCGCACGCCGCCCGGCACCTGCTCCTGCGGATGGTCGAGCCCGGCCAGGGCAACGCCGACACGCGCCGCCCGCTCAGCTGGGAGGAAATGGCCGGGTGGGAGGACCCGGAAGTGCGAGCCGTCGCCCGGCGGCTGACCCGGGCCCGGCTGCTGACCACCGACGACGACGGAGTGCAGCTCGCCCACGAGGCGCTCATCACCTGCTGGCCGCGGCTGCGCGAGTGGATCGACGCGGACCGGGAGCGGCTGCGCCACCACCGGCAGCTGACCGACGCCGCCCGCACCTGGCTGGAGCACGACCGCGACCCGGGCACGCTCTACCGGGGCACCCGCCTCGCGCGGGCCGAGGAACTGTTCGCGGGCGACGACCGCGGCTACGACGGTCTGACGTCCGAGGAGACGGCCTTCCTGGTCACCGCGGCGGAGCAGCGTGCGACGGAGGAGCGTGCCGCCACCCGGGCCCGGCGCCGCAACCGCACGCTCACGGCCTCGCTCTGCGCCGTGCTGGCGGTGGCCCTGGTCGTCGGCCTGGCCGCCGTGCGACTGCGCCAGGACAGCGAGAAGCAGACCACCGACACGGCGGCCCGCCGGGTGGCCGCGGTCGCCGACGCGCTGCGCACCACCGACCCGCGCACCGCGATGCTGCTCGGCGTCGCCGCATGGCGCACCTCTGAGCTGCCGGAGTCCCGCCGAGCCCTGCTGGGCGCGCTGGCCCAGCGCGAACTGGACAACTTCACCGACCCGGCGCCCGGTGACGAACCGAACCGGTACCTCGACACCTCCGGGCGCACTCTGCTCAGCATCGGCGGCAACACCTGGCGAACGTGGGATGTGAGCACCCACCGCCGTATCGCCTCGGGGCCGCTGCCTCACGGGACGGTGCTCGCCGCGGGTCCGGGCGGCCGGGTGCTCGTCATCCAGACCACCCGGGACACCCAGCGGCTGTGGGACACCCGAACGAGGCGCTGGATCGGGGACCCCTTGCCGTTCACGGACACCGTGAGCTTCGGGGCAAGTGGCCACAACTACCTGGTGAGGAGCCCGGACGACGACCGGGCTCGGCTCTACTCCGTCACCGACGGCCATCTGGTCTTCCGGACCCCGGCGGCCGGCAGCGGGGAGCTCGTCCACGTGGCGGCCGACGACGACCGGCTGCTGGCCGTCTGCCCACGCGGCCGGGCCCCGCAGGTCTGGGACACGTCCGCGCGCAGGGTCCGGTCCGGTGCCTGGACGAGCGCTCGCGGCGTCTGCGCTGGTGACCGCACCTTCCTCGGCCTCACCGGCGGCCGGCTTCTCACTCTCACCGGGGACCGGGTGCGTGTATGGGACACCACGTCGGGACGAGAGCTCGCCGACATCGCCCACCCGGGTGCCGATGGCGTCGTCGTGAGCGCGGACGGCTCGTTCCTGGCGACCGGCGGCGGCCAGGAGATCAGAGTGTGGCGGCTCCCCAACCGCGGCGCCCCCGTTTTCCGCCACTCCCTGGACAACGTGTCGCTCTCCGGTCTCGCCTGGGACTCCTCGCGGCCCCTGCTGCGGTACCTCGAAGGGGGCACGGTCCACACCCTCGACCTCACCAGGACGCTCACCCGGGCCTGGCGCAAGAGTCCGCTCGCCGGCGTCCGGCTCAGCCCCGACGGCAGGACGCTCGCCACCGCCGAACGCACCGGTGACCGCTACGTCTTCCAGCTGCGGAACACGCGCGACGGCCGTCTGCTGCGCACCCTGCCGACCCCGTCACGGCCCGTCTTCCGCACCGGCAACCCGACGGTCCCCGGGGAAGTCACCGAGCCTTTGCTGTCCTTCAGCCCCGACGGAGGCACGTTCGCGTACGGAGTCTCGGCCCCCTGGGACACGGCGCCTCAGCGTCTGACGGTGTGGGACGTGGCCGCCGGACACGCGAGGACCACTGTGGACCTGGCGACGGCGTCCACGACGTCTACGGACGCGATCGCCCTGGGACCGGGCGGTCGTACGCTCCTCACCGCACGTTTGACCGAAGACGGCTACTTCAACGAGACATGGGACACCACGCGGCAGCGGAGGACGGCGCTCCTCCGCGGCCCGGGCGGCGGTCAGCTGGCCGTCAGCCCGGACGGCGGGCTCTTGGTGACCGACAACCGCGTCGTCCGAGCGGGCCGGTCCCACGCCCATGACCTCGTCCAGCACGACGGCATCGGAGCCATCGCCTTCGCTCCCGACGGCTCCGGCCTGGCGGCGGGCGACTGGACAGGGCGGGTGGCCCTGTGGGACGGCGACCTCCGACACCGGGCGGGCATCCTGAGGAACGTCTTTCTGGCGCCCGTCGATCCGTCCTCCGACTCAGCCGAGGCGATCACGGCGCTCGCGTTCAGTCCGGACGGCAGCACGCTCGCCGTCGGCGGCGACGCGGGGACCATCCAACTCTGGGACATCGCAACCCAGCAACCTCTCGGTCCTTCTCTGCCCACCTCCGGTGAGAGCGTCGACACGCTCGCCTTCAGCCCGGACAGCACCCTGCTGTACGCGGGCGGCAAGCACGTCCCGCTCCAGCGGTACGTCGTGGATCCTGACCGAGCGGTGTCCCTCGTCTGCTCCCGCGCCGGGAACGCGGAGCTGACCCGGGAGCAGTGGCGCACCTATGTTCCGGACCGGCCGTACCGGCGGGTCTGCCCCTGACCGTCGCGGTGGATCATGAAAGTGGCCGGGTCAGGTGGCGGGCTGCTGCCCCGGCAGAGGCAGAAGCCTCTGCCGCCGGCCGGTCCGCAACCGTCCACCGAATTGTCTGACCTGGCAAAAGGGACGTGCCAAACAACGTTCCGGTTGCGAGCGTCGGTGCGGCAAGGCCGGATCCCGGCACCCTGAGTCACCCGGAGAAGAGCACATGTCTTCCACCGGCGCGATGACGCTCCCCGAATCGGAAGCGCCTCGACAACAGCCGCCGCCGCGACGCCGCACCCGCGAGATCACCGTCGGCTCGGTCGTCACCACCCTGGCGCTGTCGGTCCTCGCGGGGCCTTCGCAGAACGCGGGCGGCAGGGCCCGCCCATAGCTCCGCCGGCTCCGGCCGGCACGGGTGCGGTCGCCTCGCCGAAGGCGAACACCGTGACACTGACCAGCCACATCACAGGAAACCGGGGGACGCCGCACGTGCGCATCGCCTTCCTGCTGCACAACGCCTACGCGATGGGCGGCACCGTACGGACCACGATGACACTCGCCGACACGCTCGCCGGGCGACACCAGGTGGAACTCGTGTCGGTCTTCCGGCACCGCGAGAAACCACACCTGGGGCGGTCGCCCAAGGTGCCGCTGCGGGCCCTGGTGGACCGGCGCGAGGGATCCGCGGACGCGGCGGACCCTCTCGCCCGGCAGGCCGGAGAGGTCTTCCCGAAGGGGGACAGCCGCTCGCACCAGTACCACCGGCTCGCCGAGCAGCGGGTCATCGACTGGCTGCGGGAGACGGACGCCGACGTCGTCGTGGGCACCAGGGCCGGACTCAACGCGCTGCTGGCCCGGTTCGGGCCACGACATGCCGTGCGCGTCGGCCAGGAGCACCTCACCCACGACAACCACCCGCACCGACTGCGGACGGAACTCCAGCGCTGGTACGGCGGTCTCGACGCGCTGGTCACCATGACCGGGGCGGACGCGCGCGACCACCGGCACGGCATGCGGCTGCCGCGCACCATGGTGCTGGCCCTCCCCAACAGCGTTCCCGAACCCTCGGTGCCGCCGGCCGACGCGGCTGCCAAGGTGGTCGTCGCGGCGGGACGGCTGGCCCGCGTCAAGCGGTACGAGATGCTGGTCGACGCGTTCGCCCTGGCCGGTGCGGCCTGCCCCGACTGGTCCCTGCGCATCTACGGGGACGGCCCGGAGCGCGCCCGGATAACCGACCGGATAGCCCACCACGGGCTGGGAGACCGGGTCTTCCTGATGGGTTCGGTCACGCCCATCGAGGCCGAGTGGGCCAAGGGCTCCATCGCCGCGGTGACCTCCGCGCACGAGTCGTTCGGCATGACGATCGTGGAGGCCATGCGCTGCGGCCTGCCCGTGGTGAGCACCGACTGCCCCCACGGGCCCGGCGAGATCATCCGCCACGGTGTGGACGGCTTTCTCGTCCCGCGCGACAGCACCCGGGCCGTGGCCGACGCGCTGCTGGCACTGATGCGGGACGACGGACGGCGTGCGGAGATGGGCAGGGCCGCCCGGGCCGGCGCGGCGAGACGATTCGCCCCGGATGGCATCGCCGACCGCTACGAGCGCCTGTTCAGCACACTGGTGCGGGAGCGCGCCCGGCGGTCCGCTCCTCCTCCACCGCCCGGCCCGGCCGACTGGCGCGACCGTGCCACCGTGCTCGCCGCCACGGCAGGCATCCTCGCCCGCGGAGCGGTGCGCCGCGGACGGCGCGAGCTGGGGTGGGTCGGATGAACGCGGATCGCACAGCGGCCTCGGCACAGCGGATGCTGTGGATCGTGGCCGCCGGGTTCTGTCTGCTGTCGGCCGTCCTCGTACCGCTCACGCTGCCGCTCGGCTGGGACGAGATCGTGTACGCCAGCCGCTTCGGATCGTACGGTCCCGCGACCCCGTTCAGCGCCCCGCGTACCCGCGGGGTCCCCCTGCTGCTTGCTCCGATCGCCTCCTGGAGCGACTCGACGGTGCTGCTCAGGGTGTGGCTGCTCCTGCTGGCCGGCGGTGCGCTCTGGCTGGGATTCCGGCCCTGGCTGCGGATCCTGCACCGCCCGGCGGCGGTGTGGGTGGCGGCCGGGCTGTACGGCAGCCTGTGGATCACTCTGTTCTACGCCAATTCCGCGATGCCGAACCACTACACCGCGATGGGTGCCACCGCCGCGGTGGGCTGTTTCCTCGCGCCGCGTCCCCGGTACGCGGGTGTCGCGGCAGGCCTGGCGGTGGTGACCCTGATGCGGCCCAACGACGGTGTGGCCGTCGCCGTGCCGCTGCTCCTGGCCGCCGTACTGATGCCCACGCTGCGCGGCCACGGTCACCTGAGGGGGCGTCTGTCAGCCGTGGCGGCCGGACTCGCGGCGGGTGCGCTGCCCTGGGTCGTCGAGGCCGAGGTGCGCTTCGGCGGGGTGCGGAACCGGCTCGCGGAGGCCGACGAGGTCCAGGGCGGCCTGCGGGCCGTCTTCTCCCTGCGCCACCATCTCACCGCGCTGGACGGCCCGCTGCTGTGCCGTCCCTGTACGGGCGACAGCGTACGGCTGCCCATGACGGAGTGGTGGGTGCTGCTGCCGCTGCTGGTCGGCCTGGGACTGTGGGCGGAGCGCCGGGCGCGCCGGTCCGCCGCACCGCTGTGGCTGTCGGTGGCGGTGGCGGTGGCCACGGCGGCACCGTATCTCTTCCTCGTCCCCTACGCCGCGCCGCGGTTCCTGCTGCCGGCCTACGCCCTGCTGGCGCTCCCTGCCGCCGTCGGGCTCCTCGCCGTCGTCCACCGGGCCCGCACCCGCCGTTCGCTGCCGACAGCCGCGGTGCTCGCCCTGGCACTCCTCGGGCACTGGTCCATCCAGGCCGGTCTCGCCCACACTTTTGCGGGCAACCACCAGCAGGCCCGTGGAGACTGGGTCCGGATCGCCTCCGTGCTGCGCGAGCACGGGGTGCACCCGCCGTGTGTCCTCGCGGGGAACACTTCGACGATTCCCATCGCCCACACCGCGGGCTGCACCGTCTCCGAGACGGATCCCCCGGCGCGCCCCAGTGCGCTGGTCCTTCGCGGGCGGAAGCCACCGCACTGGGCGCGTGACTGGCAACGATTCCCGGTGCCGGACACCTACCACCCCGGATGGACCGTCGTCGTGCGTCCATGACGGCCGGCTGCGGGGCTGACGGTGGACAAGTAATGTGGAACTCGATCTTCCGGAATTGTATGCGGCGGCAAAAGGGGCCTGCCAAACAACCTCCCGGCTGTGAGCGTCGGTCGTGACATCGCTGCACGTCGAACAACCGGAGCACCCCATGCCCACCAGCGTCCTGATCGCGGTCGCCTTGTCCGTCCTTCTCGGGATCCTGGTGTTGTTCACGGTGCCCAGGGACATGCCCAGGGACACCGAGACATCCGGCAAGAAGCGCGTCGCCTTCCCGCAGGTCCCCTGGAACATCAACCGCGGCTCGGGCGCCTATCTGACCATGCTCGACCAGCTGCGCAACCTCGCCGAGACCTCGGCCAGCGGCCGCGTCATGCCCAACGTCGACACCGAGGAGAACGTCGCCATCACCGGCGACACGGAGAGCCGGAGTTTCGCCGACATCGTGATCAGCGGCGGCAACCACACCCCCTCGGTGCATGCGATCGTACGGCTCAGCGACTTCCGCGTCGTGCGGTTCTTCTCCAGCGACACCCCGCACAGCTTCGTCCTGAACCTCGCCTCCGACGTCCCCGACCATGAGGACGCCGACGACAACTGGTTCCTCGGCAAGGAGGGCTGCGACGCCCTCGCCCGCGTCGCGAACCAGTCGCTGACCGCCGTCAACCTGAGCGAGTTCAGCCTTGAGAACAGCCTCAGGGACCTCGGCATCCGCGGCACCGACCGCACCGCCCAGGCGCGCGGAATGCTGCGCTACATCATCGCCATCACCGAGGCCTCCCGGTTCCGCCCCATCGCCGACCGCATCGCGAACGGCATGGACAACGGGTCCGACGTCTTCGTCACCGCACAGCAGGCCGGCCTGATGCGCAACTAGGCCGGCATCAGCGATGTCTTCATCGGCCACACCAACCGCACCGACCTCTGCGCCCGTCTACGACTACCACCCGTGAGATAGCTCACGCGTCGGGGCCTGTGATGTGACCTGACCAGGCTGTGTGATGCCTCACAGCGATCATGGAAACGAGAAACGGGCCCCTGCGGTGACTTCTGTCACCTGCAGAGACCCGTGTCTCATGGTGCGCGAGGGGGGAGTTGAACCCCCACGCCCTTGCGGGCACTGGAACCTGAATCCAGCGCGTCTGCCTATTCCGCCACCCGCGCATTGGGTGTGTCTTCGGGGCCTTCCCTTGCGGTGCGGCGCCGTCCGACACCAGAACATTAGCACGCCGGCCAGGGTGGGTTCACATCCCTTATCCCCAGGCAGCCGCCCACCAGCGCGGTCGATGCGCGCCGCCCCGCGGTGACCGATCCGCGGCCCCGGCCGCTCCGTATCAACGACGACCTGTTCACGTATCAACCTCGTACCGGTACCCGGCATCTCCCCAGGAGCCGGTCGGGGTCCACAGTCAGGTGCGGGACACTGGTTTGCGGCCGCCTCTACGATCCATGGCAAGACTGTGTCCCCGAGGAGTTCGAAGCAGACCTCCGGAGGGAACTTCGAGGGCGTCGACACCCGTCGACCGGGCCGACAGGGGGAACCAGCCGATTTACCGGCGCGTGGATACGATCAGTAAGCAGTACCAGGTAAGGCAGTACCCGCCCGGCGGGATGCAGGACGAAGGCAAGGACGGAGGAGGTGCCCCATGGGAGTCCTGAAGAAGTTCGAGCAGCGTCTCGAAGGTCTGGTCAACGGCACCTTCGCCAAGGTGTTCAAGTCCGAGGTCCAGCCGGTCGAGATCGCGGGAGCGCTCCAGCGCGAGTGCGACAACAACGCCACCATCTGGAACCGCGACCGCACGGTCGTCCCCAACGACTTCATCGTGGAGCTCAGCACACCGGACTACGAGCGGCTGAGCCCCTACTCCGGTCAGCTCGGCGACGAGCTCGCGGGCATGGTCCGCGACTACGCCAAGCAGCAGCGCTACACCTTCATGGGCCCGATCAAGGTCAACCTGGAGAAGGCCGACGACCTCGACACCGGCCTGTACCGGGTGCGCAGCCGCACGCTGGCCGGCTCCACCAACCAGCAGGGCCCGCAGGCCCCCTCACCCGCCGCCCCGGCCGGGCGGCCCGGCGGCGCCCAGGGCGGCTACGGCTACCCGCAGCCCGCCGCGCCCGCCGGCGCCCCGCCCATGCCGGCCGCGCCGCCGCCCGGCGGACGCCCCGGCGGTTACGGCTACCCGCAGCCCGCGGGCGGCCAGCGTCCCCCCGCCGCACCCGCGGCGGGCGGCCGCACCCGCTACTGGATCGAGATCAACGGCACCCGCCATCAGATCTCCCGCGCCACGCTCGTGCTGGGCCGCAGCACCGACGCCGACGTGCGGATCGACGACCCCGGCGTCTCCCGCCGGCACTGCGAGATCCGGACCGGAACGCCCTCGACGATCCAGGATCTCGGGTCCACCAACGGCATCGTGGTGGACGGGCAGCACACCACCCGCGCTACGCTCCGCGACGGCTCGCGGATCGTCGTGGGCAGCACCACCATCATTTACCGGCAAGCCGAAGGGTGAAGCGGGGGCAATGTCAGAGCTGACCCTCACGGTCATGCGGCTGGGTTTCCTGGCCGTCCTGTGGCTGTTCGTGATCGTGGCCGTGCAGGTCATCCGCAGCGACCTGTTCGGTACGCGCGTCACCCAGCGCGGATCAAGGCGGGAGGCGGGCCGCCAGCAGCAGGCCGCACGGCAGGCGCCTCCGCCGCAGCGCCAGCAGTCCGGCGGCGGCCGCCAGCGCCGTAACGCCCCCTCCAAGCTGGTCGTGTCCGAGGGCACCCTGACCGGTACGACCGTCGCGCTCCAGGGCCAGACCATCACCCTGGGCCGGGCGCACGACAGCACGATCGTGCTGGACGACGACTACGCCTCCAGCCGGCATGCCAGGATCTACCCGGACCGCGACGGCCAGTGGATCGTCGAGGACCTGGGCTCCACCAACGGCACGTACCTCGACCGAACGCGGCTGACGACCCCGACGCCGATTCCGCTGGGCGCGCCGATCCGCATCGGCAAGACCGTCATCGAGCTGCGGAAGTAGTACGACAATGAGCGAGCGGAGCGAGCACGCAACGGCGGCCCACACGACGGGCCCCGGCGCGCTCCCGACCGGAGGGTGGGCACCGTGCGGATGTACCCGGAGCCGACGGGCGAGGTGCGCATGAGTCTGTCACTGCGCTTCGCCGCCGGATCGCACAAAGGCATGATCCGGGAGGGCAACGAGGACTCCGGATACGCCGGACCCCGCCTGCTCGCCATCGCCGACGGCATGGGCGGCGCGGCCGCGGGCGAGGTCGCCTCCTCCGAGGCCATCTCCACGATCGTCGCCCTCGACGACGACATCCCCGGCTCCGACATCCTCACCTCCCTCGGCACCGCGGTACAGCGCGCCAACGACCAGCTGCGCTCGATGGTCGAGGAGGACCCGCAGCTGGAGGGCATGGGCACCACGCTCACCGCCCTGCTGTGGACCGGTCAGCGCCTCGGCCTCGTCCACGTCGGCGACTCGCGCGCGTACCTGCTGCGCGACGGCGTCCTCACACAGATCACGCAGGACCACACCTGGGTGCAGCGCCTGGTCGACGAGGGCCGCATCACCGAGGAGGAGGCGACCACGCATCCGCAGCGGTCGCTGCTGATGCGCGCGCTGGGCAGCGGCGACCATGTCGAGCCCGACCTGTCGATCCGCGAAGTCCGCGCCGGCGACCGGTACTTGATCTGCTCCGACGGCCTCTCCGGCGTCGTGTCCCACCAGACCCTGGAGGACACCCTCGCCAGCTACCAGGGCCCGCAGGAGACCGTCCAGGAGCTCATCCAGCTGGCGCTGCGCGGCGGCGGCCCCGACAACATCACCGTGATCGTCGCGGACGTCCTCGACCTGGACACCGGCGACACCCTCGCCGGGCAGCTCTCCGACACCCCGGTCGTGGTCGGCGCGGTCGCCGAGAACCAGCAGCACCACCTGCACGACAACGGCATCATGCAGACCCCCGCCGGACGCGCCTCCGGGCTCGGCCGCCAGGTGCCCGGACAGGGCGGCGGGGGCGGCGAGTTCGGCCCGCCCGGCTCCGGCGACACCACCGGCTACGTCCCCGCGGGCAGCTTCGGCGACTACACCGACGACGACTTCGTCAAGCCCCGCAAGGGCCGCAAGTGGCTGAAGAGATCCTTCTACTCGGCCCTCGCGCTCGCCGTCATCGGCGGCGGCCTGTACGGCGGCTGGCGCTGGACGCAGACCCAGTACTACGTCGGCGCCAACGAGGAACACGTCGCCCTGTACCGCGGGATCAGCCAGGACCTGGCCTGGGTCTCGCTGTCGAAGGTCGAGAAGGACCACCCCGAGATCGAACTCAAGTACCTGCCGCCGTACCAGAAGAAGCTCGTCGAGAACACGATCACCGAGGGCGGTCTGAAGGACGCCCAGGCGAAGATCGACGAGCTCTCGCTTCAGGCCTCCGCGTGCAAGAAGCGGGCCGAGCAGCGAGCGGCGCAGAGCGAGCAGAACTCCAAGACCGGCGAGGGCGAGGCCGGAGGCACCACGGGAACCACCCGCACCTCCCTTACGTCCAAGGCGACACCGACGCCGAATCCATCGACGTCCAAGTCCCCTGCCCCGCCGTCCACCTCCACCTCCCCGACACCGACTGCGACGCCAAGCCCCGGCCCCACTCTCTCGGAGGAAGAGCAGAAGGTCGTCTCGAACTGCGGTACGCAGTAGGCAAGCCGTGAGAGGCCCCGTCACACCATGAGCAGTACTACCAACTCGCCGACGCACCACACATCCACGATCGGCGCGATCGGTGCGCCGAGCAGGCGCAACACCGAGCTCGCGCTGCTGGTGTTCGCGGTCGTCATCCCGGTCTTCGCCTACGCCAACGTGGGGTTGGCGATCAACGACCAGGTGCCGCCCGGACTGCTGAGCTACGGTGTCGGGCTCGGCCTGCTCGCAGGCATCGGCCACCTGGCCGTCCGGAAGTTCGCGCCGTACGCCGATCCCCTGATGCTGCCGCTGGCCACCCTGCTCAACGGCATCGGCCTGGTGGTGATCTGGCGCCTGGACCAGTCGAAGCGGCTGCAGCAGAGCAGCGCTTACGTCGAGGCGGCGCCGCGCCAGTTGCTGTACTCCGCGATGGGCGTCGCCCTGCTGGTGGCCGTACTGATCTTCCTCAAGGACCACCGCGTCCTACAGCGCTACACCTACATCTCCATGGCCGCCGCGCTGTTCCTGCTGGTCCTGCCGCTCGTACCGGGACTCGGCGCGAACATCTACGGCGCCAAGATCTGGATCAAGATCCCCGGCCTCGGCACGCTCCAGCCCGGTGAGTTCGCCAAGATCGTCCTCGCGGTCTTCTTCGCCGGCTACCTCATGGTCAAGAGAGACGCCCTGGCCCTGGCCAGCCGCCGCTTCATGGGCCTGTACCTGCCGCGCGGCCGCGACCTCGGTCCGATCCTCGTCGTCTGGGCGCTCTCGATCCTCATCCTGGTCTTCGAGACCGACCTCGGTACGTCCCTGCTGTTCTTCGGGATGTTCGTCATCATGCTGTACGTCGCCACCGAGCGGACCAGCTGGATCGTCTTCGGTCTGCTGATGTCCGCGGTCGGCGCCGTCGGTGTGGCGAGCTTCGAGCCGCACATCCAGACGCGTGTGCAGGCCTGGCTCGACCCGGCGCGCGAGTTCGCGCTCTCCCGCGCCGGTGTGCAGGACGGCGTCATCCACTCCGAGCAGGCCATGCAGGCCCTGTGGGCCTTCGGCTCCGGCGGCACCCTCGGCACCGGCCTCGGCCAGGGCAACTCCGACCTCATCGGCTTCGCCGCCAACTCCGACTTCATCCTCGCCACCTTCGGCGAGGAGCTGGGCCTGGCCGGCGTCATGGCGATCCTGCTGCTCTACGGCCTGATCGTGGAACGCGGTGTGCGCACGGCGCTCGCGGCCCGCGACCCGTTCGGCAAGCTGCTCGCCGTCGGCCTGTCCGGCGCCTTCGCCCTCCAGGTCTTCGTCGTGGCCGGCGGTGTCATGGGCCTCATCCCGCTGACCGGTATGACGCTGCCGTTCGTGGCGTACGGCGGTTCCTCCGTCATCGCCAACTGGGCCCTGATCGGCATCCTGCTGCGCATCAGCGACACCGCACGCCGCCCGGCCCCCGCCCCCGCTCCCAACCCTGACGCCGAGATGACCCAGGTGGTCCGTCCATGAACAAGCCCCTACGCAGGATCGCGATCTTCTGCGGACTGCTCGTCATGGCACTGCTCGTCCGCGACAACTGGATCCAGTACGTCCAGGCCGACGAGCTAAGGACCGACAAGAACAACCGCCGCGTCGTCATCGAGCGCTACGGCACCCCCCGCGGCAACATCATCGTCGACGGCAAGGCGATCACCGGCTCGCAGGAGACCTCCGGCAGCGACTTCAAGTTCAAGCGCACCTACACCAACGGCCCCATGTGGGCGCCCGTCACGGGATACGCCTCGCAGGCCTTCGGCGCCAACCAGCTCGAGTCCATCGAGGACGGCATCCTCACCGGCAACGACGACCGGCTGTTCTTCCGCAACACCCTCGACATGCTCACCGGCAAGGAGAAGGAGGGTGGGAACGTGGTCACCACCCTCAACGCCGCCGCGCAGAAGGCCGCGTACAACGGTCTGAAGAAGCAGGGCGGCAAGGGTGCCGTCGCGGCCATCGAGCCGTCCACCGGCAAGATCCTGGCGCTGGCGTCCTACCCGTCGTACGACCCCTCGTCCTTCGCCGGCAACTCCACCACGACCGACACCGAGGCGTGGACGAAGCTCCAGAAGAAGAACAACCCCGACGACCCGATGCTCAACCGGGCGCTGCGCGAGGTCTACCCGCCGGGCTCCACCTTCAAGGTGGTCACCGCGGCCGCCGCGCTGGAGCACGGCCTGTACACGGAAGCGAACCAGAAGACCAAGACGCCGCTGCCGTGGACCATGCCGGGCACCACGACCGAGCTGAAGAACGAGGGGAACATCCCCTGCGAGAACGCGACGCTGCGGGTCGCCCTGCAGTACTCGTGCAACACCGTCTTCGGCAAGATCGGCTCCGACCTCGGCAACGAGAAGATGCTGGAGACGGCCAAGGAGTTCGGCTTCACCGAGGAGCAGTTCACGCCGATCCGCACCAGCGCGTCGGTCTTCTCCGACGACATGAACCCCTCGCAGACCGCGCTGTCCTCCATCGGCCAGTTCAACACCGCCGCCACCCCGCTGCAGATGGCCATGGTCGCCTCCGCCGTCGCCAACAACGGCACCCTGATGAAGCCGTACATGGTCGACGAGCTACAGACCAACAACCTGGACGCCCTGGAGAAGACCACTCCCGAGGAGATGAGCAAGCCGCTGTCGGCGGAGAACGCGCAGATCCTGCAGTCGATGATGGAGACGGTCGTCGAGGACGGCACCGGCAAGAACGCGCAGATCAACGACGTGAAGGTGGGCGGCAAGACCGGTACCGCCCAGCACGGTGTGGAGAACAGCGAGAACCCCTACGCCTGGTTCATCTCCTACGCCAAGGCCGACGACGGTAGCGCGCCGGTCGCCGTGGCCGTGGTGATCGAGGACGACAACGCGGTCCGCGACGACATCTCCGGTGGCGGCCTCGCGGCCCCCATCGCCAAGAGCGTCATGGAGGCGGTCATCAGCAGCAAGAAGTGAACCTGCTCACGTCCCCTTCACATCGGTGCACGTTGCGATACCGGTCCTGTATCGGGTTACGGGCTTGGCCAGGTCACACAA
This sequence comes from Streptomyces ferrugineus, assembly GCF_015160855.1. Taxonomy (NCBI): domain Bacteria; kingdom Bacillati; phylum Actinomycetota; class Actinomycetes; order Kitasatosporales; family Streptomycetaceae; genus Streptomyces; species Streptomyces ferrugineus. The sequence goes on from NZ_CP063373.1 coordinate 215,082, forward strand.
GATGAGCCGGGTACGGTATGCCCGGACGGCACACCGTCCCACCCACAAGGGTGAGGTCGGGACCGACGGAGAGGGCTGGTAGGTAGCTTATGGAAGAGCCGCGTCGCCTCGGCGGCCGGTACGAGCTGGGCCAGGTGCTCGGTCGTGGTGGCATGGCGGAGGTCTACCTCGCGCATGACACCCGGCTCGGCCGCACCGTGGCGGTGAAGACGCTGCGCGCGGACCTCGCGCGCGACCCGTCCTTCCAGGCCCGGTTCCGCCGGGAGGCCCAGTCGGCCGCCTCGCTCAACCATCCCGCGATCGTGGCGGTCTACGACACGGGCGAGGACTACATCGACAACGTGTCGATCCCGTACATCGTCATGGAGTACGTGGACGGTTCCACCCTGCGTGAGCTGCTTCACTCCGGCCGCAAGCTGCTGCCGGAGCGCGCCATGGAGATGACCATCGGCATCCTCCAGGGTCTGGAATACGCCCACCGCAACGGCATCGTCCACCGCGACATCAAGCCCGCGAACGTCATGCTGACGCGCAACGGCCAGGTCAAGGTGATGGACTTCGGCATCGCCCGCGCCATGGGCGACTCCGGCATGACGATGACCCAGACCGCGGCCGTCATCGGCACCGCCCAGTACCTCTCGCCGGAGCAGGCGAAGGGCGAGCAGGTCGACGCTCGCTCGGACCTCTACTCCACGGGCTGCCTGCTCTACGAGCTCCTGACGGTGCGGCCCCCCTTCGTGGGCGACTCCCCGGTGGCCGTCGCGTACCAGCACGTCCGCGAGGAGGCCCAGGCCCCGTCGGTCTTCGACCCCGAGATCACGCCCGAGATGGACGCGATCGTGTTGAAGGCCCTGGTCAAGGACCCCAACTACCGCTACCAGTCGGCCGACGAGATGCGCGCCGACATCGAGGCCTGCCTCGACGGCCAGCCCGTCGCCGCGACGGCCGCGATGGGTTCGGTGGGCTACGGCGGCTACCCCGACGACCAGCCGACCACGGCCCTGCGCGCCCAGGACGCCGGCGCCACGTCGATGCTGCCGCCCATGAACCCGGACGACGGCGGCTACGGCTACGACGACCGCGTGGACCGGCGCCGCCAGAAGAAGTCCAACACCTCGACGGTCCTGCTGGCCGTCGCGGCGATCCTGGTCCTCGTCGGCGCGGTCCTCATCGGCAAGTGGGTGTTCGACGGGGAGAACGCGAGCAACAGCCAGGTACCCGTGCCGAGCCTGGTCGGCGAGACCGAGAACAGCGCGAAGGACCTGCTCAACAACGTCGATCTCGAACTCGGGCAGGTCAAGAAGCAGGCCTGCGAGGACCAGCCGGCGGGCAACATCTGCGAGCAGGACCCCGCGGCCAAGACCAAGGTCGACAAGAACACCGTGGTCAACGTCGTGGTGTCGACGGGGGCGCCGAAGGTGTCGGTGCCGGACGTGGAGGGCCTGCAGTACGAGCAGGCCAAGGCCCAGCTCGAGGACAAGGGCTTCAAGGTCGAGCAGGAGACCGAGGAGTCCGACCGCAATCCGGGCGTCGTCATCAGCCAGGACCCCAACGGCGGCACGGACCAGGAGAAGGGCTCGACGATCACCCTCACCGTCGCCAAGGAGAAGGAGAAGGCCACCGTGCCGGACGTCACCGGCGCGTCCTGTGACGAGGCCAAGGCGCGGATGACGCAGAACGACCTCACCGGCAACTGCGTCGAGGTGGAGACCCAGGACCCGAACCAGGTCGGCAGGGTCATCGCGACCTCACCGGAGGCGGGCAGCCAGGTCGACAAGAACTCCACCGTGACCATCCAGATCGGCAAGCAGTCCCAGCAGAAGACCCCGGTGCCGAGCGTCGTGGGTCAGACGGTGGGCCAGGCCAAGCAGACTCTGGCGGCGGCCGGCTTCACCAACATCCAGTTCGCGGGCGGCAGTGACCAGAGCGACACGGCCCTCGTCGCGGCCCAGGACCCCAAGGGGAACCAGCAGGTCGACGACCCGGCGAACACCCAGATCACGCTGACCACCGTCAGCTTCGGCAACAACGGTGGGAACAACAACGGCGGAAACGGCGACGGGGGCATCTTCGGCTGACGGAAGTGTCTCCGAGACCTCGGCAAAGGCCCCGGCACCCTTGAAAGGTGCCGGGGCCTTTGACATTCCTGAGACCGTGAGCCACATCACCTTCCACTTTGACATCAATGATCAAAGTGACCTATTTATTCTGATTGATCTCAAGTGATCATGAAGGTAACGTGCGACATGACTTCATGACCACTGAAGGGGGAAATATGCGAATCTTCACAAAGGCAGCCGCCGTAGGTGCCACGGCTGCCTTGATATCGCTCGCCGCCACTTCTCAGGCCGGCGCGACCACTTACTCGGGGGCCAGCTGCGAGAACGTCGTTCCCTGCCTCTCCCTGTACTACAACTCCAACCAGCAGGGTTCGCACAGCGACTTCCGCGGTTACGGCGAGATCGACAATCTGGCGGGATACACCTTTGCCTCGCGTTCCGCCGGACAGGGTCAGCCCGTCAAGAACAACGCGGCCTCCGCCTATTTCAGGTCAAAGACCACGGATGAGTCCGCGATCATCTACTTCAACAGCAATCAGGGCGGAGCGTGTGACGAGCTCTGGGCGCAGGGAGGAAGGTACTCGATTGCGAACCGCCTCCACCACACGTACAACAACAACGCCTCCATCAGAATCATCGATGGCAGTCTGGCCGCAGGTGTCTGCTATCAGTTCTGAGCAGAAGATCTGAAAGAACCACTGGATGCCGGACGCGAGCATGATGCGTCCGGCACCTTCTTTTCAGGCTTGAGGAGATCGATGTCCGTTCGTGTCGGGAAGCCCAGGCGCATTGCCGTCATGGCTTCCGTCTTGTTGGTCGCCGTTTCGGGCTGCACGGAGGAGGGCGGAAGCCGGGGCGAGCCTTCGGCCCCGCCACTGGAACGCTATTTGGACCTTCCCATTGCCAAGTATTCGTTCACCCCTCAAGAAATCCATTTGATCTCTCTGGCAGAGCGAAGGATTGCGACAGCCTGCATGCGGAAGTACGGCTTCGAATATCATGCAGAGATTTCTGACTCGCCCGCGTCGTATCAGCCTGGCACCAATCGCCGGTACGGGGTGCTGAACCCAGCGGTTGCTTCACGCTACGGCTATCACTTCCCCGATGTGGCGTCTTCCCCGGACACCCAGAAGTTGTCCGAAAGGGAAAATCTGGCTCTCAACGGCCGCCCCGGAGAAACGACCGAACTGAATGGTCAGCAGGTCCCGGAGGGCGGCTGCCTGGGACAGGCCAAGTCGGAACTCCGAGGAAAGTACACATATACAAAAGGCGCTGAGGTGGCCCGCACCATCGCCACCAACAGCTTTACCGAGTCCATGAACTCACCCACCGTGCTGAAAGCAACACACGCGTGGGCGCAGTGCATGAAAGAAAAGGGATTCCCCTACGGAACTCCACTGGAAGCACTTGGTGCGACCGAGAACTCTGGACAGGAGGTCACCAAGCGGGAGATCTCTGTCGCACTGGCGGACATCGACTGCAAGGGGCGCACCGACCTCGTAAAGATCTGGAGCACCGAGGAGGCCAAGATACAGAATTCCCAGATCGCAGAGAACGAATATGATCTCGGACTTCTGTCTGAATCCCATCGAAAGATCCTCAGCGAGGCACGTTCGACAGCCGGATGAGCGGCGGCTCGTCGCGAGTCTCGGTCAGCCGCGCAGTTCCTCCGGCGGCGTCCGCTCCTCGTCCACCTTGTCCACCCGCTCCAGCTCGCCCCACACGATGTACCGATACCGGCTCGTATACACCGGCGTGCACGTCGTCAGCGTGATGTAGTGCCCCGCCTTCGTCTTCCCCGACTCCTTCGGGATGGCGGAGAGGACCTTGACGTTGTACTTCGAGGTCTCGGGAAGGACGGCGTAGACCTTGTAGACGTACCACTTGTCCTTCGTCTCGAAGACGATCGGGTCGCCCTTCTTGATCTTGTGGATGTTGTGGAACTCGGCGCCGTGCCCGTCGCGGTGGGCGGCGAGGGAGAAGTTGCCCTTCTTGCCCGAGGTCGGCAGGGTCGCCTTGACCGGGTCGGTGTAGTAGCCGGCGACGCCGTCGTTGAGGACCTTCGACGACGTGCCCTTCTCGATCAGGATGTCGTCCTCGCTCATCGCGGGCACGTGCAGGAAGCCGATGCCGCTCTTGGAGTCGAACTCGGCGGGACGGCCGGAGTCCCCGTCGTCCTGGTGGGCCCAGATGTCACGGACCTTGTCGGCCTGCTTGTTCGCCTCACGGTCGGCGAGGACGTTCGTCCACCAGAGCGAGTAGACGACGAACAGGCCCAGCACCAGGCCCGCCGTGATGAGGAGTTCGCCGAAGACGCTGACCGCCGCCGCGATCCGGCCCATGCCCCGGCGGCGAGCCGGCGGACGCCGTGACGCGGGGGCGGCCGTGTGATCTTCCGTGCCCTCGGTGGTCGCTGCCACTGTTCATCTGCCCTTAACTGACGAGCGCATCCGGCTTGCCCTTGCTGCGCGGCCGTTCCTCGACCATCTTGCCCCAGACGATCAACCGGTACTTACTGGTGAACTCCGGCGTGCACGTGGTGAGTGTGATGTAGCGGCCCGGCTCGGTGAAACCCGACCCCGGTGGAACCGGATCCAGCACGCTCACATTGCTCGGTGACGTCACCGGAAGAATCGACGCCATCTTGTACACGTAGAACTTGTCCTGCGTCTCCACGACGATCGCGTCGCCCTGAGCCAGCCGGTTGATGTAACGGAACGGTTCGCCGTGCGTGTTGCGGTGGCCGGCCAGGCCGAAGTTGCCGGTCTTGGCCTCGGGCATCGCCGTCTTCAGCTTGCCCTCGCCGTAGTGGCCGACCATGCCCCGGTCGAGCACCTTCTTGTTGCTGATGCCCTCCGCGATCGGGACGACGACGTCCAGCTTCGGGATGTGCAGGATGGCGAAGCCCTGCCCCGGCTCGAAGGTCCCCGGGTTGCGTTTGCCGCTCGCCCAGTCGTCCTGGAGGCTGCTTGCCGCCTTGTCCGCCTGCGCATGCGCCCGGATGTTCGTCCACCACAGCTGGTAGCTCACGAACAGCAGCATCAGCACGCCAGTGGTGATGAACACCTCACCGATCGCCCGGCTGGCGACGGTGGCCGCACTGGGCTTGCGCGCCCGGGCCTGTCTGCGGGCCTCCACACGGGAGAGCGGGGCTCCGGAACTCTCCGAGCCCGCCTCGGCGGCCTCCGGCGCCTGGCGGGCGCCCCCATGACGCCCGTGACGGCGCTTGGCGGCCTTTCTGCGGGCCGCGCGTCCGCCCGTCGGGGTGGAAGAGGCAGATGTGGCGGAGGAGGCGGCAGAAGGCGATATGGACTCGCCGGAGGGAGGCGGGTCGGGGATCCGCAGGGCTACGGTCTCGTCGTCCGCGGGAGGTATGTACGGCTCCGCATACGGCTCCTGAGTGGCGGGAGACGCCTCCTCGCCATAGCCCTGAGTGACGTAACTCTCCCCGCCGTACCACTCCCCGAGCGCACCGGGCTCCTCGTACGGCTGCTGCCCGTACGAGGTCGTCCGGTCGCCGGCGTCGCCGTAGGAGTCGGTGAACGACTCCCCGTACGCGGCGCCGGACTCGCGCTCAGGGCGCAGGGCGGTCACGCCGTGGCCCTGCCCACCACCGGGGCGAGCCCCACCGACCTCGCCACCGCGCCCTGGTCGCCGCACTCCACCAGCCAGTTGGCCAGCATCCGGTGCCCGTGCTCGGTCAGCACCGACTCGGGGTGGAACTGCACCCCCTCGACCAGGAGTTCACGGTGGCGCAGGCCCATGATGATGCCGTCGTGCGTGCGCGCGGTGACCTCCAGATCGGCCGGCACCGTCTGCGGTTCGGCGGCGAGGGAGTGGTAGCGGGTCGCCGTGAAGGGCGAGGGCAGGCCCGCGAAGACGCCCTTGCCCTCGTGCTCGACCAGCGAGGTCTTGCCGTGCAGCAGCTCCGGCGCCCGGTCCACGACACCGCCGTACGCCACCTGCATCGACTGCATGCCCAGGCAGACACCGAAGACCGGCACCCCGGTCGAGGCGCAGTGCCGGACCATGTCCACGCACACGCCCGCCTCCTCCGGCGTCCCCGGGCCCGGCGACAGCAGCACGCCGTCGAAGCCGTCCTGGGCGTGCGCCGTCGACACCTCGTCGTTGCGCAGCACCTCGCACTCGGCGCCCAGCTGGTAGAGGTACTGGACCAGGTTGAAGACGAAGCTGTCGTAGTTGTCCACGACCAGAATGCGCGCGCTCACTGGTTGTCCACCGTCACATCGTTGAAGGGCAGCAGCGGTTCGGCCCACGGAAAGACGTAGTTGAACAGGACGTAGACGGCGGCCATGACCAGCATGAGTGAGAGCAGCGCCTTCACCCACGCGTTCCCCGGCAGATGCCGCCAGATCCAGCCGTACATGCCGTCCCTTCCGTCGCACCACGGCACCAGACTCACGCCGTACAGCCAACAGACTAACGGCGCAATGCCTCCGGTTTCCCGGCCTCCACAGGCTGGGTGGAGTCCAGATGGGCCCACACGATCAGCCGATGACTGTGCCCCCACTCCGGATCGCACGTGGTCAGCGTCAGATAGCGGCCTTCACGCTTGTACCCCGACTTACGAGGCACAGGGTCAATCACCTCAATGTCCGTGGGCAGTGTTTTGTAGGGCCCTTTGTCGATCCGATACGTGAACCAGGTCGTCCCATCGGTCAGCACCACCGCGTCACCGGGGCGCAGCCTGGGGAAATCCTTGAAGGGATCACCGTACGTACGCCGATGGCCGGCGACCGAGAAGTTGCCCTTCTGACCGAGCTGGGCGGTGTCCGCGTAGTGGCCGAGGCCCTTCTTCAGGGTCTTGGTGGCGGTGCCTTCGAGCACCGGCTTGTTCCACGTGAAACCAAGACGCGGGATGTACATGATCGCGAAGGGCTTGTCGGTCTCGTACGGCCCCGGCTTCGGCGGACTCGCGACCGCACCCGCGCTCGCCTCCCCGCCGGACGCCCCGTCCGTCGGACGCATCGCCCCGTGCGCCCACTGCTCCTGTAACTGATCGATCTGGTCGTCCATGACGCTGTCGGCCTTCACACCGGTCCAGAACAGCACATAGACGACGAAAAGGACGATCACGGTGCCAACGGTGATGCACAGCTCGCTGACGGACCTGACGACGACACGCACCGGCCGCTCCAGAGAGGGCTACTCCACGGGCTTGGCGTACTGCAGATCCACTGTGCCCGAGTAACCCGGCAGAGTCACCGTCCCGTCCTCGGTGACTTTCCAGCCGAGGCCGTAGACATTGACGTAGACCATGTAGTTCTGGATCGCCTGCGAGGCCGCGAGCGCCTGCTGCATCTTCTCCGGATCACCGATCGCAGTGATCTTGTACGGCGGTGAGTAGACCCGGCCCTGGAGGATCAGGGTGTTGCCCACACAGCGCACGGCGCTGGTGGAGATCAGCCGCTGGTCCATGACCTTGATGCCCTTGGCGCCGCTCTGCCACAGCGCGTTCACCACGGCCTGGAGGTCCTGCTGGTGGATGACCAGGTAGTCCGGCTGCGGCTCGGGATAGCCGGGGAGCTTGGCGGTGGCGTCCGGCGGGGCGTCGTTGAGCGTGACCGTGATCGCCTCACCGGTCAGCTTCTGGGTCCCCGCCCGCTGCTCCAGCGCCGCCAGCTTGTCGTCCTCCGCCTTGGTGCTGCCGTCGTCCCGCTCCGCGAGCGCCTCCATGTCGTCGCGCAGGGCCGCATTGGAATCATTGAGCTCACCGTTCTCACGGCTGCGCTCATGGATCAGGTCCGAGAGCTTCAGCAGCGAGGTGTCCGAGCGGATATTGGTGCCCTTGGCCGTGTTGAAGCTGGTGAAGAAAATGAGGCCCGCGAGAGCGAAGACGGCCGCGGTCAGCACCCGCACCGGACGGAAACGCCTGCGGACAGGACTGGATCCCGTCCCGGGAGAGTCGGCAGAATTGCTCAACGTACCCTTATCTCCTTCGGCGCCGCGGAAGCACTACGCTAACGGACGCCCGGGGGAGCCATCAGAGTCCCCTTGTACGCTGCCCCGGAGCCAGCCACAGTTCCCTGCGCGGCCACGCAGCGCATCGACAGGAGAGACCCTCGTGCCGAAGTCACGTATCCGCAAGAAGGCCGACTACACGCCGCCGCCGTCGAAGCAGGCGGCCACCATCAAGCTGACCAGCCGCGCCTGGGTCGCGCCCGTGATGCTGGCCATGTTCATCCTCGGCCTGGCCTGGATCGTCGTCTTCTATGTGACCGACGGTTCGCTGCCCATCGACGCGCTGGGCAACTGGAACATCGTGGTGGGCTTCGGCTTCATCGCGGCCGGATTCGGCGTCTCCACCCAGTGGAAGTAGCGGTCGAAGCGCCGGCCACTCCACGGTGAACACAGCTCTGCCCAGGGCTATCCGCTGAGTTATCCACAGCCTTGCAGCAATTTCCACAAGCTGACTGGGGAAAAGACGACGATCTGTGGATAACCCATCGAGCGTTGACGCCGGTATGACTGCCACACCGGCGATCGGACGCCCACTCGAATGCCTGTACGCCCCCTGCCTGACCTGCGGAAACACCGGTCAGTCACAGGGGGCGCACCCCTTCCCGCACAGTGCGCACAAGATCCGCCACACGCTGTGGACAACAGCGTCGCTCACGTGGATAACCGCTCGGCTCAGGTGAGCTGGAGCGTCCTCAGCACGGTCGTCAGGACGACCACGGCCAGGACCAGCGCACATGTGCCGTACTGGACCAGCGCTCGGCGCTCGCGCGGGGCGTGGACCATGGCGTAGCCGATGACGACGCCGGCGACCAGGCCGCCGATATGGGCCTGCCAGGCGATGTTGCTCCAGCCGAAGGTGAGGATGAGGTTGATCACCAGCAGGGCGATGATCGGCCGCATGTCGTACTGGAGCCGGCGCATCAGGACGGCGGTGGCCCCGAACAGGCCGAAGATGGCACCGGAGGCGCCGAGGGAGGCCGTGGTGGGGGCGGCCACCAGATAGGTGAGGGCGCTGCCCGCGAGGCCCGAGCAGAAGTAGAGCGCGAGGTAGCGGGCCCGGCCGAGGGCGGCTTCCAGGGGGCCGCCGAGCCACCAGAGGCTGAGCATGTTGAAGGCGATGTGCCAGATGGCCTCGTGCGTGAACATCGAGGTCACCATCCGCCACCATTCGCCGTCGGCGACGCCCTGGGTGGGCTGGAAGGGGGCGGGCGGCCAGGCGCCGATGAGGACGAGGTCGTTCACCAGCGAGGTGCTGGTCTGGACGGCGATGAAGACCGCGACATTGATCCCGATGAGGATCTTGGTGAGCAGGCGCGGGTCGGCGGTGATGGTGCCCCCGGCGATGGTGCGGGGCTGCGCGGCGCTGGGGGCGTGTCCGGTGCCGGAGCCGCCGCGGACGCAGTCGGGGCACTGGAAGCCGACGGAGGCGCTGACCATGCATTCGGGGCAGATGGGCCGCTCGCAGCGGGTGCAGCGGATGCCGGTCTCGCGGTCCGGGTGGCGGTAGCAGACGGGCAGGCTCTGCGCGTCCTGCTGGCTGCCTGCCGGCTGGTCCATGAGGTCCCCTAGGTCGTCGTACGCGACGCACGTCCGCATGCATCGCCCCGCTCATCCTTACGGACGAGCGGGGCGATTGGTTCCCTGTGGGAGGTGTCGGACTCAGCCTTCGCGAGTCTCGACGACGACCGACTCGATGACGACGTCCTTGACCGGACGGTCGGTGCGTGGGTTGGTCTGGGTGGTCGCGATGCCGTCGATGACCTTCTGGCTGGCGGCGTCGGTGACCTCACCGAAGATGGTGTGCTTGCGGTTCAGCCAGGTCGTCGGGGCGACCGTGATGAAGAACTGCGAGCCGTTGGTGCCGGGGCCGGCGTTGGCCATGGCCAGCAGGTACGGCTTGTCGAAGGACAGGTCCGGGTGGAACTCGTCCTGGAACTGGTATCCGGGACCGCCGGTGCCGTTGCCCAGCGGGTCACCGCCCTGGATCATGAAGCCGCTGATGACCCGGTGGAAGACCGTGCCGTCGTAGAGCTTGGCCGTGGACTTCTCTCCGGTGGCGGGGTTCGTCCACTCACGCTCGCCCTGGGCGAGCTCGACGAAGTTCTTGACCGTGATCGGCGCGTGGTTCGGGAGGAGCCGGACCTCGATGTCGCCGTGGTTGGTCTTCAGGGTGGCGTAAAGCTGCTCAGCCACGATCTGCCTTCCGTTGTCTTCCTGTGACCCCCCGATCCTCGCATGGACTAGGGGATCCGTCGCCCGGCACTCGTTCACAGGTACACAACCGGGCGCTTCGCTCGCATAAAAGTGGTCGAGTGGGTACGTGGCGGGAGCGCGGGGCGGCGAACCGTGGCATTGTCGACGACAAGCCCCGTTGCACCTCATTGGTCCGTTATTGGGTTTGATCAAGTTCATCGGCACCCATATGCCCGCCCTCACATGCCGCGGAGTGTTCCGGCAGGCATGATCCGTAAAAGGGTGGAAAGTCGAATTACCGTACGCCACCGAGGAGGAGGATCCCGTGACCCGCATTGACAGCGTGCGCGCCGCGACCGGCTCGGCGAAGGACAGCGTGCTGCACGCCGCGGAAGTGGTGGCGCCCTACGCCGACACCGCCAAGGACAGGGCCGCGCAGTATGCGCACGAGGCACGCGTACGGCTCGCGCCGAAGGTGTCGCACGCCACCGAGCAGGCCCGCGCCCAGGCACGTCTTCAGTACGGCGTACATGTGGCGCCGCGACTGGAACAGGCCCGTTCACATGTACCGCCGAAGGTCGATCTGGCCGCCCAGGAGGCCGCGGACCGTACACGCAAAGCGGCCCGGCAGGCCGCCGACTACTCCCGGCCGAGGATCGAGCATGCAGTGGCCGCGGCCGGGCCCATGAAGGATGAGGCCACCGCACGTGGTGTCGCGGCGCTGGCGGCGCTGCGTGGACACGTCTCGCCGAAGGAGATCGAGAAGCTGGTCCGCAAGCATGAGCGGCGCGCCAGGGCCGGTCGCGCCGTGAAGGTGCTGGCGGTGCTCGGCGCGCTGGCGGGCGGTGCTTTCGCCGCGTGGAAGTGGTGGGACAAGCAGGCCAACCCGGACTGGCTGGTCGAGCCGCCGGCCGCGACAGAAGTACCCGAGTCGGGCCGTCTGACTTCGGTGGACGGCAGCGGCCGGTCGGACCTGGATCCGGAGGTCCAGGCGAAGGAGGCCGAGGAGGAGGCCGCGCGGCGCGACGAGGGTCAGTGATGTGAGACCTGCGCCGACCGGAGCATCGAACTACGCCGTGGGGCGGGAGACTTGAGGGTCCCCCGACCCACGGCGATGTTTCACGTGGAACATCCCCGCGGGCGAGTGCGCGACCGCAGGAAAGCACCCCTGCCGACCAGAAAGCCCTCTGACCTGTTTCCGTAGGTCAGAGGGCTTGGTGAGTGGAGCCTAGGGGAGTCGAACCCCTGACATCTGCCATGCAAAGACAGCGCTCTACCAACTGAGCTAAGGCCCCTCAAAAGGAACGGCCGACCGGAAGAAACCCCACACCGGCGGCGCCCAGACCAGAGTACCCGGTCGCCCCCCGGATCCCGCAAAAGGATTGGGGGTCCCGGTAAACGACCACTCTCCGTAAGATGCTCGGCGTGGTTCGCTACAGCGAACCACGGTTCTGGGGAAGCGATGGGGAGACGCAATGGACGCCGCACAGCAGGAAGCCACCGCAAGAGCGCGGGATCTGCAGCGGAACTGGTACGGGGAGCCGCTGGGGACGCTCTTCCGTAAGCTCATCGACGATCTTGGTCTCAACCAGGCTCGTCTCGCGGGGGTTCTGGGACTGTCCGCACCGATGCTGTCGCAGCTGATGAGCGGACAGCGGGCGAAGATCGGCAATCCCGCCGTGGTCCAGCGGGTGCAGCTGCTGCAGGACTTGGCGGGGCAGGTCGCGGACGGCAGCGTGAGCGCGGCCGAGGCCACCGAGCGCATGGAGGAGATCAAGAAGTCGCAGGGGGGCTCGGTGCTCAGCAACACCACACAGACGACGAACAGTTCGGGTGCGCCCACGGTCAAGCGGGTGGTCCGCGAGATCCAGTCGCTGCTGCGCTCGGTGGCGGCCGCGGGCGACATCATCGAGGCCGCGGACACCCTCGCCCCCACCCACCCGGAACTGGCAGAGTTCCTCCGGGTGTACGGCGCCGGCCGCACCTCCGACGCGGTCGCGCACTACCAGTCCCACCAGAACTGACCCCGAGGCCCGGTGCCGCGGGGGTTCGGCAGCCGGGTCGACGGTCCACGTCCTGGGCGGGCACGAGGGGGTCGTGCCGGGGGAGTCCGCGAAGGACGGTCAGCGAGGGGGAGTCGTATCGCTCGTCGTGGGGGAAGCAAGGGGGGTAGCCGAAGGGGGAGGAGCGACGCACAACCATGGGTGAGGTCTTCGCCGGGCGGTACGAACTGGTCGACCCGATCGGGCGCGGCGGCGTCGGTGCCGTCTGGCGTGCCTGGGACCATCGCCGCCGTCGGTACGTGGCCGCCAAGGTGCTGCAGCAGAGCGACGCGCACTCGCTGCTGCGGTTCGTCCGCGAGCAGGCCCTGCGGATCGATCACCCGCATGTGCTCGCACCCGCCAGCTGGGCCGCCGACGACGACAAGGTCCTGTTCACCATGGATCTCGTCGCCGGCGGTTCGCTGGTCCACCTCGTCGGGGATTACGGCCCCTTGCCGCCCACGTTCGTCTGCACCCTCCTCGACCAGCTTCTCGCGGGGTTGGCCGCGGTACACGCGGAGGGCGTCGTCCACCGCGACATCAAGCCCGCCAACCTGCTCCTCGAGGCCACCGGAACGGGCCGCCCGCGGCTGCGGCTGTCCGACTTCGGCATCGCCATGCGACTCGGTGAGCCCCGGCTGACCGAGACCAACCTGGTGGTGGGAACGCCCGGCTATCTCGCCCCCGAGCAACTCATGGGCTCGGAACCGGACTTCCCCGCCGACCTGTTCGCCGTGGGGCTGGTCGCGCTGTATCTGCTGGAGGGCGCCAAGCCTGACGCCAAGGCGCTCGTCCAGTACTTCACCGCGCATGGAACACCCGGTGCGCCCAAGGGCGTTCCCGAACCGCTGTGGCAGGTCGTGGCCTCGCTGCTGCAGCCGGATCCGCATGCGCGGTTCCGCACGGCGACGGGGGCGCGCAAGGCTCTCGCCTCGGCCGCCGAGCTCCTGCCGGAGCCCGGGCCCGACGACGAGCTCATCGAGATCTTCGACCAACTCGGGCCACTGCCACCGGGCTTCGCGGCGAGCGGGCCGCTCAAGCGGGCGCCGGGGGTCGAAGGGGGGACGGGTGGCTCCCCTGCGCAGGCCGGTGAGGGGTCGGCGGGATCGTCGGGGCTGACAGGCTCTACGGGGGTGACGGGCTCGGCCGAGAAGTCCGGCACCGGGCAAGGGACAGCCGACACCGGCTCGGACGGCGTAACGAACGATCCGCGCCGGCGCATGGCGGAGCGGACTCCGGCCTCGGACTTCCCCATGTCGGACACCGGCAGCTTCCACCTGCCGCTGCCCCAGCCCACAGGGTCCTCCCCGCAGGCTCACACGCCGCCTCCACAGCCCCCGCAGGCACCGCCACCACTCCAGGCCCAGGCACCGCTCCAAGCACCGGCGCCGTTTCACGCACCACCACAAGGCCAGGCCCAGGCAGGCGGCCAGGCGCACGAGAACGTCCAGCACCACACCCCGGCTCACAGCTCCCCCTACGACACCACTCACGTCCTGTCCTCCCCCCGGTCACGCGCCCCGCAGTACCCGACGCAGCCTCCGACGACGCCGGCACAGCACCAGCACGTCGACACCTCTACTGCTTCGTACACCGCTCAGAGCCCGCAGGTTCCACCTTCGGCGCCCCCGATTCCGCAGCCGCGCCGCCGCGGCGGCCACCGAGCCACCCGCCGCGCGGCCCGCGGTGTCGCCCACCGCCCCGGCCCGCCCGCCAAGGTGGCGGTGCCGCTCCTGCTGTTCGCGCTGGTCTGCTACGCCGTGGGTTTCTGGGCACTGACCCGGATCTGAGGCCGCTGAGCCCGCTGAGCCACCGAAGGCGGCCCTGCGCCCACCCGCGTCCGCGCCCCGCCCTACCCGGTCCCGACCCTCCGCCGAGCCACGACCATCCACACCCCCAGGACCACCAGCACCAGGGTCCCCGCCCCGATCCCACTCACCGCGAGCACGGTCATCGCGGCGTCCCCACCGTCCCCGCCGCCGATTGCGCCCCCCGCGGTCGCCTCCCGATCCCCCGCCGTGGTGTCAAAGACGCCCGCAGGCTCGGACTCCCCCGCATACCCGGGCCCGGCCTGCGCGGAGCCCGCCACCCGCACGCGCAGCGTCAGCGTGAACGGCCCGTCCCCGTACTTCTCGGCCACCTCTGGCGACAGGTGCACCACGAGGTAGTAGGAACCGGCGAACCGCATGGCGCTGAGCCGGTCGAGCGCGGCGTAGCGGTTCTCGTAGGCGACCGGTGGCAGGGGGGCGAGCTCGGTGGCCTTCAGGCTGCCGTTGTAGGTGGTGCTCGCGTCGTCGACGAAGCCCCGTACGGGGTTGTAGAGGGCGAGGTTCAGGGCGGGGACCGCGTAGCCGTTGCCGGCGTTCGAGTCGCCGAGTTCGGCGGTGGCGGACAACTGGCGGCCCCAGTCGAGCGGCACCTCGTAGAAGAGCGTCCGCCCGGGCTCGAGGTCGGTGCTCCACACGCCCTCGCCGAGGGGTGCCGCCGAGGTGAAGCCGGAGCCGCCTCGGCGGGGCTCGGCCTCGCCGGTGACGGGCGCGGGTGAGGCGGAGTCCCAGGCCTCGGGGGCGCTGGTCGCGCCGGTCTGCTTCCGGGGCGGCTCGGAGGCGGCGAAGAGCTCCAGTCCCCAGGAGTCCAGCGATGAGCCCGTCGTGGCGAGGCGCTCGACGATCACGTCGTAGGCACCCGCGCTGTCACAGCCGGTCCGGTTGGCCGAGATCTCGCGCGCGCCCCATGCCCCGAGCGGGCGCGGGCTGTGGACGCCGCGAAAGGTCGAGGTGTCCTGGGAACAGGTGCGCTCGTCCGCGTCGCGCACGGACACCCGGATGCCGTCGCCCGCCTTGATGGTGCTGCCGGGTGGGGGGACGGCGATCACGGAGACGTATGCGTCCGAGGTGTCGTCGAGGTCGAGGCGGTAGTGGATCTCTCCCTCGCCGGGCAGGGAGCTCTTGTATGTCGTGCCGGGTGCGAGGGGTGCGGCGTCCGCGGTGCTCGTAGCGCCCGTGACGGGCTCGGCGTCCGGTGCGAAGGCGTAGGGCTCGGGGGTGCCGGCGGCGAGCGCGGGCCCGTCCGCCAGGAAGGCCGTCGTACACAGCAGCAGCACCGCTACGACGGCCGCACGCGCGCGTGCGGGGGATTGGCCGCGCCACCTCGTCGCGGAGCGCCACCGCGCCGTACGCCGCCGCCTCATCACGCGCCACTCCTCCGCCGTCGGACCATGGGCCGTCGCCCATCCTGCCCAGCCCGGCCGCGCGTCACCCCCGCAATCCGTACGGCCGTCCGAAACGCCCGGCTCCGAGGACTGTGGTTCTAAGACCTGCGGTCCGCTTCCGCAACTCGAAGCTGCGGCGCTCCTCCGTCGGAGAGGTACACAAAACCCCGGCCGCTCGGGCGACCGGGGTCCGTGTGCAATCCGATGTCGTGGCTCACGAACCCGTGGGCACGGAGTCAGTCGCCTCCGTCCACAGATCCTGCTCGGCGCGATCCGCCTGGATCTGGCGGTACACGAGGAGCCCGCCGATGGCGGCCAGTGCGACCAGGAGAAGCTTCTTCACCGCGCGACCTCGTCTTTCCTTGACGTAGGGGACCTCTGGCGCCCGACTATACACACCGGCCGATACCAATCGGTGACCTACGTCGGCGCTCAACTGCCGTCCGGCACACCCCAGTAGAAGCGGACGCCACCGCTCCCGTCGGAGGGTGATCACACCCCGACGGACGGTGACCTTTCACCCCCTTTCTCCGGCTTTCCTCACTCGTCGAGCCTCCTGCACCCATTCGAGTGGTGTTCATCTGAAGATCGACGCGCCACGGGCGTCGGTCCATGACTTCTCGGCCCCCATACACATCATGAGGAAAGTACGCAAATCGCCCAACCTGAAAGTGAGGGGCCATGACCCGGAACAAGGTCATGAACCTGTGGACCGCCATCGTCACCGCCTTCCTCGCGCTGTGCACGGCGCTCGGATTCGTCAGCAACACCGCCGCCGCGGCCGTACCGCACACCGAGACGAGCCGCAGGAGCAATGGCGACGACAACAACCGCAGCGCCGAGCTGACGGTGCCGGCGATGCCCCACTGGGCCTGGTCCTACGCCAGAGCCCTGCCCCCCACGATGAAGCAGCGCATCCGCGCCGAGGCGCACGGCAAGACCCCCGGCTGCCGCCACCGACCGCTCACCGAGACGGAAGCGGCCACCTCCGCCTCGACCACCCGCGAATGCGCCGACGCCGACGCCCCGGACCGGCCGCTCGTCCCGCACCAACGCTGAACCCGGGCTCGCCCCAGTCGTAATCCTCTGCTTCACCCCGCCGTCACAGCGAGCTTGCGTACACGGCACCGCTCATGACGACAGTCCCTCCAGCAGTACCGCGGCGCGCCTCATCCCGGCTCGACGATGTGCCGGAGATAGGCCCAAGGGTCGTTGAGGTACCGCCGCCAATGGTCGACGAGTTCCAGATCCCGCCAGTCGGCGGGACGCATTCCGTGGTCACCCACCTCGATGATCTCGGCGCCCGGCAGCGCCGTCAGCACGGGTGAGTGCGTCGCGCAGACGATCTGTGCGCCACAGCGCCCCAGTTCGTGCAGCAGACCCACGAGTTGAAGACAAGAAGCGAAGGACAGCGCGGCCTCGGGCTCGTCCAGGACGTACAGCCCAGGCTCCTGAAACCGCTCGCGGAAGGCCATCAGAAAGCCCTCGCCGTGGCTCATCTCCTCCGCGGCCCCGGACAGCCTTCCCGTCTTCTGCTCCCGGCCCAGCGCGTCCAGCGCCGTCTCCGCCCGCAGGAAGAAGCCCCTGCGGCGCGTCCGAGGCCCGCGCAGCATGCGGCTGCCGGCCGCGGTCGTCTCGAACCGTATGCGACCGCCCAGGGCCGACGGCTCACGCCAACTGGCGTACTTGTAGCCCGCGGATCCGCCCCAGGAGTCCAGGCCGAAGCCCTCCGCCAGCGCCTCGACGAGGGTCGACTTGCCCGAGCCGTTCTCCCCCACCAGGAACGTGACGGGCGCGGTGAATCTCAGGCCGTCGTCCACCAGCTGCCGCACGCACGGCACCGACCAGGGCCACTGGCCGCCCTCCGCCTGCTCGCCCTCGGCGACATGCGCGTATGCCCGTTCGACGATCATGCCGCCAGGCTCTCACCCGGCACTGACAATCGGGCATGCAAAAACCCCCGGCCCGTATGGACTGGGGGTCTTTTGACTGGTGGGGCTAACAGGATTTGAACCTGTGGCCTCATCCTTATCAGGGATGCGCTCTAACCAACTGAGCTATAGCCCCGCCGCGCTTTGCGGTGTGTCCCGCGCGCTGACTCCTGAAGATTAGCGCACGACGTGGGCAGTCCCAAAATCGGTTGTCGGAGGACCGTCAGCGGCGGTTCAGCCGCAGGTCACTCGTCCTCGGCGAGCGTCAGCTCGACGCCGCCCACGAAGCCGGCGGAGAGGTTGTAGATGAACGCGCCGAGCGTGGCCAGCGCCGTCGCGAGGACGACGTCGATGACCGCGATGATCGACGTGAACATCAGGACGTTCGGCAGCGACAGGAAGGACTGCAGGTCGAAGCCGTTCGACTCGTTCGAGCCGGTCGCCTCGGAGATCGTGCCGCCGACGGACGAGAAGACGCCCATCGCGTCCATGACCATCCACAGCACCGCGGACGCGACGATCGTGCAGACGCCCAGCGCGATGGAGAGCAGGAAGCTGACCTTCATCACCGACCACGGGTCGGCCTTGGCCACCCGCAGACGCGCCTTGCGGGTGCGCGGCGTCGTGCGCGCCCCGGTGCGGGGCCGGCGCACCGCGCTCCCGGGAGCGGGCGTCTGGTAGGCCTGCGGCGGGTGATAGGGCCCGGCGGCCTGCTGCTGCCGTTCCCCGGGCAGCGGTGACGCAGACGCCGCGGAGGCCGGCTGCGCCCCCGCGGGCTGAGGCTGCGGCTGGGCGCCCGCAGCGGCCGGGCCCGCACCGGCCGCGTACTGCTGGGGCTGCGAGCCTCGGGTGTCCGTCACGGTTCCCCCCTGGGATCCGGGTGTGTCGGGCGAGGAAGAGCCTTTCGCCGGCGACTTGATCGCTTTCAGCTGCGTGGTGTGCGTGTCCTTCGCAGACGCGGCGGAGCCACGGCCGCCGCCGTCCGTCTCCGTACCGGCCGTAGAACCGGTCGAGGTACCGGACGATCCGGCGCCCGTGGCTCCGCTCACGATGACTCACTCCTCGTGCTACTCGGCCGAGGGCGACTCACCCTCGTCCGTGCCGATGGTCGCGGCGGCCCCCTCGGCGGTGTCCTCGACGACCACGTCGCCGTCGACTTCCTCCGCCTCGCGTCCCGCCTCGGCGTTACGTGCGATACCGACGACGGCATCGCGCTTGCCCAGGTTGATCAGTTGGACGC
Source organism: Streptomyces ferrugineus (assembly GCF_015160855.1). Lineage (NCBI taxonomy): Bacteria > Bacillati > Actinomycetota > Actinomycetes > Kitasatosporales > Streptomycetaceae > Streptomyces > Streptomyces ferrugineus. The sequence goes on from NZ_CP063373.1 coordinate 233,741, forward strand.
CCATGGTGTCACGGCCCGTCTCCCTGATCTCGTTGACTCGCGTACGAATCACACCGCCGCCCAGCGTGATGGCGAGGATCTCGTCGGTCTCCTCGACCACCAGCGCGCCGACGAGCGAACCGCGGTCCTCGACGATCTTGGCGGCCTTGATACCGAGGCCGCCGCGACCCTGGACGCGGTAGTCGTCGACGGCGGTCCGCTTCGCGTACCCACCGTCGGTGGCAGTGAACACGAACGTACCGGGTCGAACAACATTCATCGAGAGCAGCTCGTCGCCCTCGCGGAAGCTCATGCCCTTGACACCCGAGGTGGCACGGCCCATCGGGCGCAGCGACTCGTCCGTGGCGGTGAACCTGATCGACTGCGCCTTCCTGCTGATCAGAAGCAGATCGTCGTCGGGCGAAACGAGTTCGGCACCGATCAGTTCGTCATCGGAACCGTCCTCCATTTCACGGAGGTTGATCGCGATGACACCGCCGGCGCGGGGCGAATCGTAATCCTTCAGAGGCGTCTTCTTCACCAGACCCGCCTTCGTGGCGAGCACCAGGTACGGCGCCGCCTCGTAGTCGCGGATCGCGAGGATCTCGGCGATCGCCTCGTCCGGCTGGAAGGCCAGCAGGTTCGCGACGTGCTGCCCGCGCGCCTCCCGCCCGGCATCCGGGAGCTCATAGGCCTTGGCCCGGTACACACGGCCCTTGTTGGTGAAGAACAGCAGCCAGTGGTGGGTCGTGGAGACGAAGAAGTGGTCGACGATGTCGTCTTCCTTCAGCTTCGTGCCCCGCACGCCCTTGCCGCCGCGCTTCTGCGCCCGGTAGTCGACCGTCTTGGTGCGCTTGACATAGCCGCCGCGCGTGACGGTGACCACGATGTCCTCTTCGGCGATGAGGTCCTCGATGGACATGTCGCCGTCGTAGGGCACCAGCATGGTCTTGCGGTCGTCGCCGTACTTCTCGACGATCGCCGCCAGCTCCTCGCTGACGATGCCGCGCTGGCGGACCGGGGAGGCGAGGATCTGGTTGTACTCGTTGATCTTCGCCTGGAGTTCGTCGTGCTCCTGGACGATCTTCTGGCGCTCCAGGGCGGCCAGTCGGCGCAGCTGCATCTCGAGGATGGCGTTGGCCTGGATCTCGTCGATCTCCAGGAGGTCCATCAGGCCCCCGCGCGCGATCTCGACGGTGTCGCTGCGCCGGATCAGCGCGATGACCTCGTCGATGGCGTCCAGGGCCTTCAGCAGGCCGCGCAGGATGTGCGCCCGCTCCTCGGCCTTGCGCAGCCTGAAGCGCGTACGGCGGACGATGACCTCGATCTGGTGCGTCACCCAGTGGCGGATGAACGCGTCGAGCGAGAGGGTGCGCGGGACGCCGTCGACGAGCGCCAGCATGTTGGCGCCGAAGTTCGTCTGCAGGTCGGTGTGCTTGTAGAGGTTGTTGAGCACGACCTTGGCGACCGCGTCCCTCTTGAGCACGATGACCAGGCGCTGGCCGGTGCGGGACGACGTCTCGTCGCGGACGTCCGCGATGCCGCCGATCTTGCCGTCCTTCACCAGGTCGGCGATCTTCTGCGCGAGGTTGTCGGGGTTGACCTGGTAGGGCAGCTCCGTGACCACCAGGCACTGGCGGTTCTGGATCTCTTCGACCTCGACGACCGCGCGCATGGTGATGGAGCCGCGGCCGGTGCGGTAGGCCTCCTCGATGCCCTTGCGGCCGACCACGAGGGCGCCGGTCGGGAAGTCGGGGCCCTTGATGCGCTCGATGAGGGCGTCCAGCAGCTCCTCGTGGGAGGCCTCGGGGTTCTCCAGGTACCACTGGGCGCCGGCCGCGACCTCGCGCAGGTTGTGCGGCGGGATGTTGGTCGCCATGCCGACCGCGATGCCGGCCGAACCGTTGATCAGCAGGTTCGGGAAGCGGGACGGCAGGACGGTCGGCTCCTGGGAGCGGCCGTCGTAGTTGTCCGTGAAGTCGACGGTCTCCTCGTCGATGTCACGGACCATCTCCATCGACAGCGGCGCCATCTTGCACTCGGTGTAGCGCATGGCCGCCGCCGGGTCGTTGCCCGGAGAGCCGAAGTTGCCGTTGGAGTCCACCAGCGGCATCCGCATCGACCAGGGCTGCGCGAGGCGCACCAGGGCGTCGTAGATCGAACTGTCGCCGTGGGGGTGGTAGTTGCCCATGACGTCGCCGACCACGCGCGCGCACTTGTAGAAGCCGCGCTCGGGGCGGTAGCCGCCGTCGTACATGGCGTACAGGACGCGGCGGTGGACGGGCTTGAGGCCGTCGCGGACGTCCGGCAGCGCACGCGAGACGATGACGGACATCGCGTAGTCGAGGTAGGAGCGCTGCATCTCCGTCTCGAGCCCGACGGGCTCGACGCGCAGGGTCTGTCCCTCGTCAGGAGTGACGGGAGTGTTCTCGTCGGTCATTGCTGGTGAAGGTCCTTCCTGGTGCGGTCAGCTGAGACCGACTCAGATGTCGAGGAAGCGGACGTCCTTGGCGTTGCGCTGGATGAACTGGCGGCGGGCCTCGACGTCCTCGCCCATGAGGACCGAGAACAGGTCGTCGGCCTGGGCGGCGTCGTCGAGGGTGACCTGGCCGAGGACGCGGTGCTCCTGGTCCATCGTCGTCACGCGCAGTTCCTCGGCGTTCATCTCGCCGAGACCCTTGAAGCGCTGGATCGAGTCCTCCTTGACGCGCTTTCCGCGCTGGCGGCCCATCTCGATCAGCGCGTCGCGCTCGCGGTCGGAGTACGCGTAGTCGACCTCGTCCCGACCCCACTTGATCTTGTACAGCGGAGGACGCGACAGGAACACGTGACCGGCCTCGACCAGCGGCCGCATGAAGCGGAACAGGAAGGTCAGCAGCAGGGTGTTGATGTGCTGGCCGTCGACGTCGGCGTCCGCCATCAGGATGATCTTGTGGTAGCGGAGCTTCTCGATGTCGAAGTCCTCGTGCACACCGGTGCCGAAGGCCGAGATCAGCGCCTGGATCTCCTGGTTCTGCAGGATCTTGTCGATCCGCGCCTTCTCGACGTTGAGGATCTTGCCCCGGATCGGGAGGATCGCCTGGTACTGCGGGTTGCGGCCGGACTTGGCCGAGCCGCCGGCGGAGTCACCCTCGACGATGAAGATCTCGCACTTGGTGGGGTCGTTCGACTGGCAGTCGGAGAGCTTGCCCGGGAGCGAGGCGCTCTCCAGCAGGCCCTTGCGACGGGTCAGGTCGCGGGCCTTGCGGGCCGCCACGCGCGCGGTGGCCGCCTGGATGCCCTTGCGGATGATGTCCGCCGCCTCGTTGGGGTTGCGGTCCAGCCAGTCGTTGAGGTGCTCGTAGACGGCCCGCTGCACGAAGGTCTTGGCCTCCGTGTTGCCCAGCTTGGTCTTCGTCTGGCCCTCGAACTGCGGCTCGCTGAGCTTCACCGAGATGATCGCGGTCAGACCCTCGCGGATGTCGTCACCCGTGAGGTTGTCGTCCTTCTCGCGCAGCAGCTTCTTGTCGCGCGCGTACTTGTTGATCAGGCTCGTGAGGGCCGCGCGGAAGCCCTCCTCGTGGGTGCCGCCCTCGTGCGTGTGGATGATGTTGGCGAAGGAGTACACGCCCTCGCTGTAACCGCTGTTCCACTGCATGGCGACCTCGAGGGACAGGCTCTTGTCCTTGTCCTCCGCCTCCAGGTCGATGACGGTGGGGTGCACCACGTCTCCCTTGCGGGAGTTGAGGTACTTCACGAAGTCGACGATGCCGCCCTCGTAGTGGTACGTGACGGTCTTGACCTCGTCCTTCTCGTCCGCACCCGCCTCGTCCGCACCGGCGGTCGCCTTCGCCGACTCGCGCTCGTCGGTGAGTTTGATCGTCAAACCCTTGTTGAGGAACGCCATCTCCTGGAAGCGCCGCGAGAGCGTCTCGAAGGAGTAGTCCGTAGTCTCGAAGATGTCGCCGTCGGCCCAGAAGGTGACCGACGTACCCGTCTCCTCCGTGGCCTCGTTCTTGGCCAGCGCAGCCGTGGGGACGCCCATCTTGTAGTCCTGCGTCCAGCGGTGACCGTCGGTCTTGACCTCGACGGCGACCTTGGACGACAGCGCGTTCACGACGGACACACCCACGCCGTGCAGACCACCGGAGACCGCGTAGCCGCCGCCGCCGAACTTGCCGCCCGCGTGCAGCACGGTCAGCACGACCTCGACGGCCGGCTTGCCTTCGGACGGAACGATGCCGACCGGGATGCCACGGCCGTTGTCGATGACGCGCACGCCGCCGTCGGCCAGGATCGTCACGTCGATGGTGTCCGCGTGGCCGGCCAGCGCCTCGTCGACGGCGTTGTCGACCACCTCGTACACGAGGTGGTGCAGGCCGCGCTCGCCGGTCGAACCGATGTACATACCGGGTCGCTTGCGAACCGCGTCCAGACCCTCGAGGACGGTGATGGCGCTGGCGTCGTACGAGGCGGTGACCTCGCCGTTCGACGAGGTCACCGCGCCGTTGGCGCCGGCGTCGGTGGACGGGATGTTCTCGTTGGGGTTGCCGGAATCGGCCACGAAGCGCCCTTTCTGGCACAGCACGAGCCAGGCTCGTCGGCGGGTTGCCGGAGCGGCTGCGGCATGTTGCGTTGGTAAGCCTTGATCAGCGTTGCTCAGCTTTTCCCGGACGGTCCCCACGATTGGGGCGGGATTGGGCTCCAGTCTACCGGTAGCGCCGACAGTGATGGGGGTTTGCCGGTACCTGAGTCCGCATGTGCCGCCCTGAACCCGGCTCGCGCGACTCCCGATATACGGATGGGGGCTCCAAGAGGCTCACAGAGCCACTCAGCGCTTCCGGCCGTCAACCCTTGGCTACTTAGGAGTCAGGTCATGATTCACAACCGCACGCAGGGGTACGCCGAGGCGGCCGCCGGCCGCGCTCCGTGACCGCCGACGACTGCTGATGTGATGTCGGTCACCTGGGTCTGGCGGGGCGGTGGGGACTGCTGTGACGGCGGCTCGACCTGCCTTTGTCGCGCCCTTTGTCGCCGCGCGGCCCGGCCGGTCCGCTCACCCGTAGGTGTCGCCGGGCCCCGTGCTGCCGGGAGCGCGCAGCGGGCCGTAGCGGCGGACGGGGCCCCCGGGACCGTGCACCTTGATCTGCTTCACCGCGCCATGGCCGAGGTCCTCGTTGAGCCGGGCGACCAGCGTCGGGGCGAGCAGCCGCAGGTTCGTCGCCCAGGCCGTCGAGTCGCAGCGCACCACCAGGACGCGCTCGTCCTCGTCGTACTTCTCCGGCACACAGTGCTTGGCGACGTCCTCGCCGACGATCTGGGGCCAGCGGCCCATCACACCGCCCACCGCGGCCGGGGTCTCCCAGCCCCGCTCGGTGATCAAGCGGTTAATGGCGGAGCCGAGCGCCATGGGGTCGCGTCCATCGGCCCGCGCGCCGGAGCGAAGGCCACCGCGCCGCGCCTGCTTCTTCTGCCGCGCCGCGTCCCCACGCGCGCGTGCCTGCTCCTTGGCCGCCCTGAGCGCCACGCGCGCGAGGTCGACGCCGGACGGCTCAGGGGTCTTCTTGGCCGCGTCGGGTGCGTCGGGGGCGTTCTCGGAAGGTTTCTCGCTCATACGCGCTCCACCGCCCCCTCCGACACCGAGTACCGCGCCCCGGTCAGTACGTGCGGTACGTCGTCGTCGACCGCGGCCGTCACCAGGACCTGCTCGCCGGGCGCGACCAGTTCCGCCAGGCGCTCGCGGCGCCGGCTGTCCAGCTCGGCGAAGACGTCGTCGAGGACCAGCACCGGCTCGTTGCCCTCGGCCCGCAGCAGGTCGTACGACGCCAGGCGCAGCGCCAGCGCAAAGGACCAGGACTCGCCGTGGGAGGCGTATCCCTTGGCGGGCAACTGACCGAGTTTGAGCAGCAGATCGTCCCGATGCGGGCCCACGAGGGTGACGCCCCGCTCGATCTCCTGCTTACGGGCCTCGGCGAGCGCGGCCATCAGCTGCTCGAAGAGATCCTCGCGCGTGTGCGCCTCGCCGGGCGCCGACGGCTTGTAGTCCAGGGCGACGGGGCCGCCGCCGGGGGCGAGCTGTTCGTACGCCTTGTCGGCCAGTGGCTGGATCGCCGCGATCAGGTCCAGGCGCTGGGCGAGCAACTCGGCGCCCGCGCGCGCGAGATGCTGGTCCCAGACGTCGAGTGTGGACAGGTCCATCGTGCGGCCGCCGTGCCGGCGGGCCAGCGCGGCGGACTTCAGGAGGGTGTTGCGCTGCTTGAGGACGCGCTCGTAGTCGGAGCGCACTCCCGCCATGCGCGGGGAGCGGGCGGTGATCAGCTCGTCGAGGAAGCGGCGCCGCTCGCCGGGGTCGCCCTTGACCAGGGCGAGGTCCTCCGGCGCGAACAGGACGGTCCGCACGATGCCGAGCACGTCACGGGGTCTGACCTGCGAGGACCTGTTGATACGGGCCCGGTTGGCCTTGCCCGGGTTCAGCTCCAGCTCGACCAGCTGCTGCCGGTCGCCCTGCCGTACCTGCGCCCGGATGACCGCCCGGTCGGCGCCCATGCGGACCAGGGGGGCGTCGGAGGCGACGCGATGGCTGCCGAGGGTGGCGAGATAGCCGACGGCCTCGACGAGGTTGGTCTTGCCCTGGCCGTTGGGGCCGACGAAGGCGGTCACGCCCGGATCGAGCGGGACTTCGACCCGGGCGTACGAGCGGAAGTCGGCCAGCGACAGATGCGTGACGTGCATGGTCGTTCGCCGACCTCCCCCAACGTGTGGTTCCGCTTTTCCCCAGCTGTGGACAACCGGGCCACTCCCGAGGGTGCCAGGTCGGCATCCCCAGGGTGTGGATTACTTCTTCTCGTTTCCGACGGTCACTTCTTCTCGACCGCGTGGCCGCCGAACTGGTTCCGCAGCGCCGCGATCATCTTCATCTGCGGAGAGTCGTCCTGGCGGGACGCGAACCGCGCGAACAGCGACGCGGTGATCGCCGGCAGCGGCACCGCGTGGTCGATGGCGGCCTCCACAGTCCAGCGTCCCTCACCGGAGTCCTGTGCAAAACCCTTGAGCTTGTCCAGGTGCTCGTCCTCGTCGAGGGCGTTCACCGCGAGGTCCAGCAGCCAGGAACGTATGACCGTGCCCTCCTGCCAGGAGCGGAAGACCTCCCGGACGTCCGTGACGGAGTCGACCTTCTCCAGCAGCTCCCAGCCCTCGGCGTAGGCCTGCATCATGGCGTACTCGATGCCGTTGTGGACCATCTTCGCGAAGTGCCCCGCGCCGACCTTGCCGGCGTGCACGGCGCCGAAGTCGCCCTTCGGCTTGAGCGCGTCGAAGACCGGCTGCACCTTGGCGACGTTCTCCGCGTCGCCGCCGTACATCAGCGCATAGCCGTTCTCCAGGCCCCAGACGCCGCCGGAGACGCCGCAGTCGACGAAGCCGATGCCCTTGGCCGCCAGCTCCTTAGCGTGCTTCTCGTCGTCCGTCCAGCGGGAGTTGCCGCCGTCCACGACGACGTCACCGGGGTCCAGCAGCTCCGCGAGCTCGTCGATGGTCGACTGGGTCGCGGCACCGGCCGGGACCATCACCCAGACCACGCGCGGGCCCGAGAGCTTGCCCACAAGCTCTTCCAGGCTGTGGACATCCGCGAGGTCCGCGTTGCGGTCGTATCCGACGACGGTGTGGCCCGCGCGACGGATCCGCTCGCGCATGTTGCCGCCCATCTTGCCGAGGCCGACGAGACCGAGCTCCATCAGTTGTGTTCCTTAGGTCGCTGTGTGGCGTGCGGGGCGCCCTCGCACCCCTGGGGCACCTTCGTACCCATGTCCGAGCCTAAACCCGGACGCACGTGCACATCCGTGGGCATACGCGCTCAGACGTACGCCCTCACCTGCGGCTTCACCGACAGTTCGTCCCCGGCAACGGTGATCCACCGGTACCGGGGACGCTGTGGACGAACAACGGGGGCGGCTCAGCCGCTCAGGCGCACCGGCATGATCAGGTACTTGTAGGCCTCGTCCGCCTCGGCGTCCAGCGCAGGCTTGCCGCTCAGCAGCGCGGGCTTGGTGGACGTGGTGAACGACAGCTGGGCCACCGGGGAGTCGATGGCGCTCAGGCCGTCCAGCAGGAACGTGGGGTTGAAGGCGATCGAGATGTCGTCGCCCTCCAGCTGGGCGTCGACCCTTTCCACAGCCTGTGCGTCGTCGCTGGAACCGGCCTCCAGGATGAGCACGCCCTGCTCGAAGCTGAGGCGCACCGGCGTGTTCCGCTCGGCGACCAGGGCCACACGCTTGACGGCCTCCACGAAGGGGGCGGTCTCGATCACGGCGACGGAGTTGAACTCCGTCGGGAACAGCGTGCGGTACTTCGGGAGGTCGCCCTCCAGCAGACGGGTCGTCGTACGGCGGCCCGCGCCCTCGAAGCCGATCAGGCCCTCGCCCGCACCGGAGCCCGAGAGCGCCAGGGTCACGCTGTCGCCGCTGGTGAGCGCCTTGGCGGTGTCCAGGAGCGTCTTGGCGGGGACCAGGGCGACCGCGGAGGCCTCCGGGTTCTCCGGCTTCCACAGGAACTCGCGGACGGCGAAGCGGTAGCGGTCGGTGGACGCCAGGGTCACCGTGTCGCCCTCGATCTCGATGCGCACACCGGTCAGGACGGGCAGGGTGTCGTCACGGCCGGCGGCGATGGCGACCTGGGCGGCCGCGGAGGCGAAGACCTCACCGGGGACGGTGCCCGTGGCGTTCGGCATCTGCGGCAGTGCCGGGTACTCCTCCACAGGCAGGGTGTGGAGTGTGAAGCGCGAGGAGCCGCAGACCACGGTCGCCCGTACACCGTCTGTGGAAATCTCCACCGGTCGGTTGGGCAGAGCGCGGCAGATGTCGGCGAGCAGCCGGCCGGAGACGAGGACGGTGCCCTCCTCGTCGACCTCCGCCTCCACCGACACGCGCGCGGAGACCTCGTAGTCGAAGCTGGACAGGCTCAGAGCCCCGTCCTCGGCCTTCAGCAGCAGGCCGGCGAGGACAGGCGCCGGCGGACGGGCCGGGAGGCTGCGCGCCGCCCAGGCCACTGCCTCCGCGAGTACGTCGCGTTCCACCCGGATCTTCACTGTTGCCGCCTCCTGCTGTTGCCGGCGCTTCTCGGCCTGCCTGGCTTCGTCGTCTGTCTCGGTGTCGTCGGCCCCGGTGAGGGGAAGGACACCGGGAACAGTCTGACGCACCCCACTGACAGTAGGTGCCTCTCGGGGTCAAGTCGTGACGAGGGGCAGCCGGGAGCCGGACAGCGAGTTGTGCACAGGACCCCCTTCGAAACGAATTCCCCGCTCTCTCTAGTCGGGAGTAGTAGTAGGGCCTGTGGATACCGTGGATAACCACGTTTGCCCAGCTCAGAGCGGAGATTTTGTCCACGGGCCCTGTGGGTGGCGGCGGTGGACAACTGGGTGCGGCTGTGGAGAACGGAAAGTTCTGCACACCCCATGCACAGGCTGAGGCGACTTCTCCCCAACGCCGTCCCCAGCTTTACCCACCTTTCCCACAGCCCAACCCGGCAGCTTTGTGTGACGCCTTTCACTCGACCCGGTGAGGAGGCGCGTCGCGTTGCCGAACAGTGGACAGCGATGTGGAGAAGCTGGGGATCACTGGGGACAACTGGCCCCAGCCTGTGGGTTGTCGGTGGACAACTCCGTGCACAGCCTGTGGATCTCCGCTCTGTCCACAGTCTGTGGAGATCGTTCGTCCACGAATCCACATGCCGATGACCTGGTCTGATCGTCTTTCAACAGGGACCGCTGTGGACACAGTCTGGACAACTTCCCAGTCCCCAGGGTGTGGACGGGAAAAACTCGCCGAATCTGTGGAGAGTGGCCGTAACGCGGCAGGTATTCGAACAGCCGCCGACCGCGGCATGACGAAGGGCGCCCCGGGATCTCGTCCCGGAGCGCCCTCGGCGACGTACGACCGGCTCCGCCGGTGGCTGTGTCTCAGCCGTTCTTGATGCGGTTCGTGAGCTCGGTGACCTGGTTGTAGATGGAGCGTCGCTCGGCCATCAGATTGCGGATCTTGCGGTCGGCGTGCATCACCGTGGTGTGGTCGCGGCCGCCGAACAGCGCGCCGATCTTCGGCAGGGACAGGTCCGTCAGCTCACGGCACAGGTACATGGCGATCTGCCGGGCCGTGACGAGCTGGCGGCCGCGCGAGCTGCCGCACAGGTCCTCGACCGTGAGGCCGAAGTAGTCGGCGGTCGCGCTCATGATGGCGGTCGAGGTGATCTCCGGCGTCGCGTCGTCGCCACCGGGGATCAGGTCCTTCAGGACGATCTCCGTCAGGCCCAGGTCCACCGGCTGCCGGTTGAGCGAGGCGAACGCCGTCACCCGGATCAGCGCGCCCTCCAGCTCGCGGATGTTGCGTGAGATACGGGAGGCGATGAACTCCAGCACCTCCGGCGGGGCGTTGAGCTGCTCCTGGACCGCCTTCTTGCGCAGGATCGCGATACGCGTCTCCAGCTCGGGCGGCTGGACGTCGGTGATCAGACCCCACTCGAAACGGTTCCGCAGCCGGTCCTCCAGGGTCACCAGCTGCTTGGGCGGCCGGTCGCTGGAGAGCACGATCTGCTTGTTGGCGTTGTGGAGCGTGTTGAAGGTGTGGAAGAACTCCTCCTGCGTCGACTCCTTGTCCGCCAGGAACTGGATGTCGTCGACGAGCAGGATGTCCATCTCGCGGTAGCGCTTGCGGAAGCTGTCGCCCTTGCCGTCGCGGATGGAGTTGATGAACTCGTTGGTGAACTCCTCGGAGCTCACGTACCGCACACGGGTGCCGGGATACAGGCTGCGCGCGTAGTGCCCGATCGCGTGCAGCAGGTGCGTCTTGCCGAGTCCCGACTCCCCATAGATGAAGAGGGGGTTGTAGGCCTTCGCGGGCGCTTCGGCGACGGCGACCGCGGCCGCGTGCGCGAAGCGGTTGGAGGCGCCGATGACGAACGTGTCGAAGAGGTACTTCGGGTTCAGGCGCGCGGTCGGCTCGCCGGGGCCGGGCGCCGGCGCGGGCTGCGCGGCCAGCGGGCCGGGGGCGCCGGTGGCCGGCAGGTTCGCGCCGACGGGGCCGCCGCGGTGCACATGGCCGGAGCCGACGGGCGGCTCGGGCAGCTCGCGCCGCACGCCCTGGTCGTAGTCGGCGCGCTGCTGGTCGTACTCCGGCCGCTGCTGCTCGTAGTCGGGGCGGTGTCCGTCGTAGTCGGGGCGGTGCCCGTCGTAGGACGGCCGCTCCATCGGCTGCGGGCGGTAGTCCTGAGAAGGGGAGCCGTAGGAGTCCTGTGCGTAGGAGTCCTGGGACGGCGATGCGTACGGGTCCCGCTCGGGGAAGCCGAGCCGCTGCTGCTGCCAGCCGTACTCGTCCTGTGTCGGGCGCGGCCAGCTGCCGGGGGCGGGCTCGGAGCGCTGGTACTCGCTTGGGTAGGCCGGACGCGCGGTGGGCAGCGGGTCCGCGGAGGAGCCGGACATCTGGTCGTCGGCGCGGTGGCGGCCGTAGCCCTCGTACGAGGGGAGCTCGGGCTCCTCGTAACGGGGCTGGGGCGATGGGGGGCCTCCCTGCTCGAACGACGTCGAGCGCTTGGGGGCGGAAGGCATCGGCGGGGCCGGGGGGTCGCCGGCGGAGTCGTCGACGGTGATCGCGATACGGATCGGGCGGCCGCACTCGCGGCTCAGGGTGTCGCTGACGATCGGGGCCAGACGGCCCTCCAGTACGCCCTTCGCAAATTCGTTCGGTACGGCGAGCAGGGCGGTGTCCGCGACCAGCGCGAGCGGCTGGCAACGCCGGATCCAGTGCTCGTCCTTCGCCTCGACACCCTGCCCGCGGCCCTCACCGAGAAGCTGCTCCAGTACTCGTGGCCACACTGCGGCAAGATCGGCAGGTACGTCAGCCACAGGGCACGCTCTCTCACAGGTCCCACGAACGTGTGATGGTGGGACGGGTCGGGATTCAAAGGGGGTGGAGCCGGATTCAGGGGGACAAGGGAACGAATCGGAGTTCAGTCACGGTAGTCAGGGCGGCGGGTGCGGTTCAAGTTGTTGTCCCCAGCCTGTGGATAGTGTCTCCCCGTGACCTCCGGTTTGACCGGATGGCGTAGCCGCGCGTACCGTAACCAGGTCGAGTTGTCGATGGCTGCTGCCGCCTGCCTCCGATGGGCACAGATCGCGTCAAGGTGATCGGTAAGCGGTGCACTCGGGCGTAACTGCGAGCTACTCGTGGGCGCACGGTGACAGCCAGGACGGCACCCGCAAACACCGATTTCTTTCTGGAGCCCCCGAGTGAGCAAGCGCACCTTCCAGCCGAACAACCGTCGTCGCGCGAAGACCCACGGCTTCCGGCTGCGTATGCGCACCCGTGCCGGCCGCGCGATTCTCGCGTCCCGCCGTAGCAAGGGTCGCGCCCGTCTGTCCGCCTGATCCCGATCAGGTCATGACGTCGTGCTGCCCACCGAGAACCGGCTGAGGCGGCGCGAGGACTTCGCGACCGCGGTACGACGAGGACGCCGGGCAGGACGTCAGCACCTCGTCGTCCACTTTCGTAGCGGTGCCACGGACCCGCACGCGCCTGGGGAGAGCGCTCCCCCGACGCGTGCGGGTTTCGTCGTGAGCAAGGCGGTCGGTGGCGCGGTCGTACGGAACAAGGTGAAGCGCAGGCTTCGCCATCTGATGCGCGACCGAGTCGACCGGCTGCCCCCCGGTAGCCTGGTAGTCGTACGAGCGTTGCCCGGTGCGGGTGACGCCGACCATGCACAGCTGGCCCAAGACCTGGATGCCGCTCTGCAGCGGCTGCTGGGAGGGGGCGCGCGATGAAGTACCCACTGCTGGCTCTGATCAAGCTGTACCAGTGGACGATCAGTCCGCTGCTCGGGCCGGTGTGCAAGTACTACCCGTCGTGCTCCCACTACGGGTACACGGCCATCGACCGGCACGGTGCGATCAAGGGCACGGCGCTCACCGCCTGGCGCATCCTGCGGTGCAACCCGTGGTCGCTCGGCGGTGTGGACCATGTCCCGCCACGCAAGCGGCCGCGGTGGCACGAGATGCTGCGCAACGCGTGGCGCGCACGGAAGGGCGGGCCCTCCGCCGCCGAAACGGCCACCGAGGACAATGTTCCTTCGAGCCCGGCCGCAGAGACCTCGCCCCATGCCCAAGGAGCATGATTAGTGGACACGATTGCCAGCCTCTTCAGCTTCATCACGACACCCGTCTCCTGGGTCATTGTCCAGTTCCACACGGTGTACGGCGCTCTGTTCGGCGATGACACCGGGTGGGCCTGGGGCCTGTCCATCGTGTCCCTGGTGATTCTGATCCGTATCTGCCTGATCCCGCTCTTCGTGAAGCAGATCAAGGCGACCCGGGCCATGCAGACGCTCCAGCCCGAGATGAAGAAGATCCAGGAGCGCTACAAGAACGACAAGCAGCGTCAGTCCGAAGAGATGATGAAGCTGTACAAGGAGACGGGCACCAACCCGCTCTCCTCGTGCCTTCCCATCCTGGCGCAGTCGCCGTTCTTCTTCGCCCTGTACCACGTGCTCAACAGCATCGCGAACAACGACACCGTCGGTGTGATCAACGATCGCCTGCTGGAGAGCGCGCAGCAGGCGCACATCTTCGGGGCCCCGCTGGCCGCGAAGTTCACCGACAGCTCCGCTGACGTCGCCGCACTCGATGCCTCGCTGACCACCGTCCGCATCGTCACCGCCGTCATGATCGTCCTGATGTCGGCGTCGCAGTTCTACACGCAGCGCCAGCTGATGACGAAGAACGTCGACACCACGGTGAAGACGCCGTTCATGCAGCAGCAGAAGATGCTGATGTACATCTTCCCGGTCATGTTCGCCGTCTTCGGCATCAACTTCCCGGTCGGTGTCCTCGTCTACTGGCTGACCACCAACGTGTGGACCATGGGCCAGCAGATGTACGTCATCCACAACAACCCGACCCCGGGTTCCAAGGCCCAGGCCGCGTACCTGGAGCGCCTGACCAAGCACGTCACGCACCACGGCAAGACCCGCCGCCGTGGTGAGCGCGCCATCGTCAAGGCCATCGTCGCCAAGGGCCGCGACCGCAACGAGTACGAGCGCAAGTTCATCAACGGCCTGAGCAAGGCCGGTCTCGCGGCGCAGGCCGACGGCACCGTGGTGAAGAGCGAGGGCGCCGTCGCCACCGTGGCCGAGGACGGTACGCCGACCACCGCCGCGGCCCCCAAGCGCCAGCAGCCGAAGCGGCAGTCCAAGGCCCAGCGTCAGTCCGGCGGCCCGAAGGCGGCCGGCGAGCCGACGTCGCTGCAGAAGTCCGACGAGCCCGAGGACGCCAAGCCGGGCGGTGCCAAGAAGTCCGCGCAGAAGCCCGGCAGTGGCGGCCGCAGCAAGGCCCAGTCCGGGCAGCGCAAGGGCGGTCCGCAGCGCCCCAAGTCCCCGTCCAAGAAGTAAGAAGGAGCCCATCCCGTGACGGAAGGCACCACCTCCGCCGCTGCCGAGGGTGCAGACACCCTGTCCCGCCTGGAGCAGGAGGGCGAGATCGCGGCGGACTACCTCGAGGGTCTGCTCGACATCGCCGATCTCGACGGCGACATCGATATGGACGTCGAGGCCGACCGCGCCGCTGTCTCGATCATCAGCGACGCGGGCAGCCGAGACCTGCAGAAGCTGGTCGGGCGCGACGGCGAGGTGCTGGAAGCGCTCCAGGAGCTCACGCGCCTGGCCGTGCACCGGGAGACCGGGGACCGCAGCCGGCTGATGCTGGACATCGCGGGCTACCGCGCCAAGAAGCGTGCCGAGCTGTCCGAGCTGGGCGCCAAGGCCGCCGCCGAGGTCAAGAACACCGGCGAGCCCGTGAAGCTCAAGCCGATGACGCCGTTCGAGCGCAAGGTCGTGCACGACGCGGTGAAGTCGGCGGGCCTGCGCAGCGAGTCCGAGGGCGAGGAGCCGCAGCGGTTCGTCGTCGTGCTTCCCGCCTGATCGGCCCGTACGTTCCCACCGGCCCCGTCTGTCCGCAGGCGGGGCCGAACTTTGTCAGCCTGTTAGTTCTGGTGGTTCTGGTGTCGGCGCTCCCGGCGTCGGCGAGGTACGGAAGGACGGTCCCCGTGACGGAGGCAGCGGAGCTTCCCCCTGCGCCTGAGCAGGCACGTGAGGTGTTCGGTCATCGCTACGCCGATGCGGTCCGCTACGCCGAACTGCTCGCCGAGGCGGGTGTGCAGCGCGGCCTGATCGGGCCGAGAGAGGTACCCCGTCTGTGGGAGCGACATCTGCTGAACTGCGCTGTGCTCTCAGAGGTCGTCCCCGAGGGCGTGACGGTGTGCGATGTGGGCTCGGGTGCCGGTCTGCCCGGTATCCCGCTGGCGCTGGTCCGGGAGGACCTGAAGATCACTCTGTTGGAGCCCCTGCTGCGGCGTACGAACTTCCTGACCGAGGTCGTGGAGCTGCTGGGGCTGGACCATGTGACGGTCGTCCGTGGTCGGGCCGAAGAGGTCATGGGAAAGCTGCCACCCGTGCATGTCGTGACCGCCCGTGCCGTGGCTCCGCTGGACCGGCTGGCCACCTGGGGTATCCCGCTGCTGCGCCCTTACGGAGAGATGCTGGCGCTCAAGGGGGACACCGCGGAGGAGGAGCTGAAGAGCGCGACGACGGCTCTGAGCAAGCTGGGTGCGGTGCAGACGTCGATCCTCCATGTCGGGGAGGGCGTGGTCGATCCGATGTCCACGGTCGTGCGCGTCGAGGTCGGGGAGAGCCCGGGCGGTGTGCGTTTCGCTGCGAAGCGGGCGAAGGCGGCCAGGACCGGTCGGGCACGTCGGCGACGCTGACCCACCGGGACGGGGCCGGCGTCGACGCTGATCCGTCCTGACGACGAGACGTACTCCACACAAGCTGGCAAACCTACCCATGCCGGAGTGTCGCGACAGTTCGGCCACGGCTGCTGTGCATCGTGTTTCACGTGAAACGTCGCTCACTGTTGCACGGCATCATCAGTCGTGGCCGCGCTGCGGCCGAACCGCGCGACCGCAAGCCCCTTGGATCCCTCGGAGAGGGTGCCTCTGATGACTCTCCGTCCTCCTGGAGGGGCACGGAGTTTTCCACAGAGGTGGATTTCTCCACAGAACAACAGGCCTCACTGGTTCACGACCCCGAAGGCATGGGAGGCTCTGTTCATTGCGAGCCTGAAGTCGAGGAGAGTGAATCCTTGCGGTCCGACGCCAACATCGCGGGACCGATGACCGATCCGGTCCCCGGTCCCCGTACCGAGTCGATGGGGGAGGATGTTTCACGTGAAACACCGCCCCCGATGGACGACACTCCCATCGGTCGTGCTGCCCAACTGGCGGTGGAGGCTCTAGGCCGCGCCGGCGAGGGCCTGCCACGGCCCGAGCAGACCCGTGTCATGGTGGTCGCCAACCAGAAGGGGGGCGTGGGCAAGACGACAACGACGGTCAACCTTGCCGCGTCGCTTGCCCTGCATGGCGGCCGCGTGCTGGTCGTCGACCTTGACCCGCAGGGCAACGCGTCCACTGCCCTGGGGATCGACCACCACGCCGAAGTCCCTTCCATCTATGACGTGTTGGTCGAGAGCAAGCCGCTCGCCGAAGTCGTCCAGCCGGTGCCCGATGTCGAAGGCCTTTTCTGTGCCCCCGCCACGATCGATCTCGCCGGTGCGGAGATCGAGCTTGTGTCGCTGGTCGCACGCGAAAGCCGGCTGCAGCGGGCGATCCAGGCCTACGAGCAGCCGCTGGACTACGTGCTCATCGACTGCCCTCCCTCGCTCGGCCTACTGACGGTCAACGCTCTCGTGGCCGGGCAGGAGGTCCTGATCCCGATCCAGTGCGAGTACTACGCGCTGGAGGGCCTGGGGCAGCTGCTCCGCAACGTCGACCTGGTGCGGGGGCACCTCAACCCCGCCCTGCATGTCTCGACGATCCTGCTCACCATGTACGACGGCCGGACACGGCTCGCGTCTCAGGTCGCGGACGAGGTGCGCAACCACTTCGGTGACGAGGTGCTGCGGACGAGCATTCCCCGCTCGGTCCGTATCTCCGAGGCGCCGAGCTATGGGCAGACGGTGCTGACATACGATCCCGGATCGAGCGGTGCCCTCTCCTACCTTGAGGCGGCACGAGAAATCGCGCTGAAGGGCGTCGGTGTCAGTTACGACCCGACCAATGCCCACTTCGGCGCACAGAACCCGAGCATGGTGGAGGGGATGCAGTGAGCGAGCGACGGAGGGGTTTGGGCCGTGGTCTCGGCGCACTGATCCCCGCTGCACCGACGGAGAAGACGGTGCCTCCGGCTGGACTGGGAGGTGCTGCCGCATCCCCGGCGGCCGTCCCGGTGCTGAACGATCGCGGGGTGGCCGCGGCCAAGGTGGCCACGCTGCCGCCTGTTTCACATGAAACCGAGGAGCCGTCGCCGAGCGGTGCCGCGGAGACGGCCGCAGCTCCCATGGGCGCTCACTTCGCGGAGATCCCCCTCGACGCGATCACGCCGAACCCGCGGCAGCCGCGTGAGAACTTCGACGAGGATGCCCTTCAGGAACTCGTCACCTCCATCCAGGAGGTCGGTCTCCTCCAGCCGATCGTCGTACGGCAGCTCGGCCCCGCCCGATACGAGCTCATCATGGGTGAGCGTCGTTGGCGGGCCTGCCGTGAGGCCGGTCTCGAGGCGATCCCGGCGATCGTGCGGGCCACGGACGACGAGAAGCTTCTCCTGGACGCGCTGCTGGAGAACCTGCACCGCGCTCAGCTGAACCCGATCGAAGAGGCGGCCGCCTACGATCAGCTGCTGAAGGACTTCAACTGCACGCATGATCAGCTGGCGGACCGTATTGGCCGTTCTCGGCCTCAGGTCTCCAATACCCTGCGTCTGCTGAAGCTCTCGCCGAAGGTCCAGAACCGGGTAGCCGCCGGCGTGCTCTCCGCCGGGCATGCGCGGGCCCTTCTCTCCGTCGAGGACCCGGAAGAGCAGGAGCGGCTGGCCTACCGTGTGGTGGCCGAAGGACTGTCCGTCCGGTCCGTCGAAGAGATCGTGACCCTGATGGGCTCCCGGCCGCAGAAGACCTCGCGCTCCAGGGGACCCCGGGCCGGGTCCGTGCCCTCCCCGGCTCTGTCCGACCTCGCGACCCGGCTCTCGGATCGTTTCGAGACGCGGGTGAAGGTCGAGCTCGGTCAGAAGAAGGGCAAGATCACCGTCGAGTTCGCTTCCCCGGAGGATCTTGAGCGGATCCTCAGCACGCTCGCTCCGGGCGAGAAGCTCGCTCTTCAGCAGAGCCTCCTGGGCGATGACTCGGAGGAATCCGAGGACTGAGGCCTCGCCCGTCGGGGCCGCTCTCCGACCCTGTACGCGGGCCGTGTCCGGTGTGTACCGGAACACGGCCCGCACTTTGCTTTCTGGCGGTATCGATGGAATCGCATCATGGATACGATGCGATCGGGTATGGCGCATCCACCTGGCAGACCTCTTAGGGGAGGCGGGGTCCATGCGAACGGTGAGCCGCACCGGACTGGTGAGCGCGGGTCTTGGGCTGGGCGCGGTCGGCGGATTCGTCGGCAGCCTGCTCAGGGAACGAAGCGCCCTGACAGCCGCTCGTGATGCCGCGGGCGAAGGAAGCGAGGAACAGCCTTCATGGGCCGTCGGCTCGTACCGCTCACGCTGGACAACCTTCCGGACCTTCCCAAGCGCTGCCGCTCGTGTGTCTTCTGGGAGTTGGACCCGGTCAGTGGTGAGGCCGCGGTAAAGGCCGGTACCGCCGCCCTGGAGAAGGAGGCTTGGATCTCCGCCGTGCTGCTGGACTGGGGATCCTGCGGTCGAGTCGTCTACGTCGACGAGGTGCCGGTCGGCTTTGTGCTCTACGCGCCCCCGGCTTATGTCCCTCGCTCGACGGCGTTTCCCACGAGCCCTGTCTCACCGGACGCGGTGCAGTTGATGACGGCGTTCATCATGCCGGGCTATCAGGGGCAGGGGCTGGGCCGGGTGATGGTCCAGACGGTTGCCAAGGATCTGCTGCGGCGGGGCTTCAAAGCGATCGAGGCCTTCGGGGACGCGCGCTGGAACGAGCCTGCGTGTGTTCTGCCCGCAGACCATCTCCTGGCCGTGGGCTTCAAGACTGTTCGCCCCCACCCCACCTTTCCGCGACTGCGGCTGGAACTGCGGACGACGCTGTCCTGGAAGGAAGACGTGGAGATGGCGATCGACCGGCTGCTGGGGGCCGTGCAGAAGGAGCCGGTGCTGCGTCCGCTCTAGAGGGAGTTGTGACTCCCAAGCGAATGGGCCAACCCGAGGGGGTTGGCCCATTCGTGTTTCACGTGAAACGTCACTCGGCGATGAAGTCCTCGAGGTCGCGGAGAATCGCGGCCTTCGGCTTCGCACCGACGATGGTCTTGGCGACCTCACCGTTGTGGTAGACGTTCAGCGTCGGAATGGACATCACGCCGTACTTCGCGGCCGTTCCCGGGTTCTCGTCGATGTTGAGCTTGACGATCTCGATCTTGTCGCCGTGCTCGGCGGCGATCGCCTCAAGGGACGGCGCGATCTGGCGGCACGGTCCGCACCAGGCGGCCCAGAAGTCCACCAGGACAGGCTTGTCGCTCTTGAGGACGTCCTGCTCGAAGGAGTCGTCGGTCACATTCTTCAGGGTGCCGGCCACGGCGGGCTCCTTAACTGTTCGGTGCGTGGGGTGGGTGAGGGTCAGACAGAGGTCTTCTCGGGTTCGGCCTTCTCCTCGTCGCTGAGGGCGGCGAGGTGGCGTTCGGCGTCGAGGGCGGCGGAGCAGCCGGTGCCGGCGGCGGTGATGGCCTGGCGGTAGGTGTGGTCGACGACGTCGCCGGCGGCGAAGACGCCGGTGAGGTTGGTGCGGGTGGTGGGGGCGTCGACCTTGAGGTAGCCCTCTTCGTCGAGGTCGAGCTGGCCCTTGAACAGTTCGGTGCGCGGGTCGTGGCCGATGGCGATGAACAGGCCGGTGACCGCCAGGTCGGAGAGTTCGCCGGTTTTGACGTTGCGCAGCTTCAGGCCGGAGAGCTTCTGGTCGCCCTGGATCTCGGCGACTTCGCTGTCCCACACGAAGCTGATCTTGGGGTCGGTGAAGGCGCGGTCCTGCATGGCCTTGGAGGCGCGCAGGGTGTCGCGGCGGTGGACGACGGTGACGGAGTTGGCGAAGCGCGAGAGGAAGGTGGCTTCTTCCATGGCGGTGTCGCCGCCGCCGATGACGGCGATGTCCTGGTCCTTGAAGAAGAAGCCGTCGCAGGTGGCGCACCAGGAGACGCCACGGCCGGAGAGGGCGTCCTCGTTGGGCAGGCCGAGCTTGCGGTGCTGGGAGCCGGTGGCGACGATGACGGCCCTGGCGCGGTGGACGGTGCCGGCGGTGTCGGTGACGGTTTTGATCTCGCCGGTGAGGTCGGCGTTGACGATGTCGTCGGGGACGAGTTCGGCGCCGAAGCGTTCGGCCTGGGCGCGCATGTTGTCCATGAGCTCGGGGCCCATGATGCCGTCCTGGAAGCCGGGGAAGTTCTCCACCTCGGTGGTGTTCATCAGGGCGCCGCCGGCGGTGACGGCGCCCTCGAAGACCAGTGGCTTCAGCGACGCGCGCGCGGTGTAGAGCGCCGCCGTGTAGCCGGCGGGCCCGGAGCCGATGATGATCACGTTACGGACGTCGCTCACGGCTTGATTCCTCGTCTCTGGAATACGTCGTCGGACCGGTGGGAGCCCCTTTCAGAACTCTCACCCCACCCAACGGATCCTATGGGGCGTGCATTCCCGCTGTGTCCGGGCACACGGTATCGCCACACCGTAGGCGTTGCCGCGCCGGATGGAGACGAGCCGCCGGGGCCTCAGGAACGCGCGTAGGACTTCGTCAGAAGGACCTTCGCCGTGGCGGTCGACGGCTGTTTCACACAGGTCGCGTCCATGAGGTAGGCGGTGACCCTGCTGTCATCAGAGGCATCGGGCAGTACGACGAGCAGCGCGTCCTTGCCCTTGTAGATGCCCTCCTCGGTGGCGAGCGCCGCGTCGTTGCGGCCGATGCCCTTCTGAATGCATTCGGGCACCGTGATCTCGCGGAGGATCTGAGGACTCTTGGTGTCGGGTCCGCCTTCCACACCCATGCTCTGATCCGGACCGAGGGACTTGCCTCCCTTGGTCTCACTCTTGGCGAGGAGATCGTCGACCCGTGTCTCCAGCTTCGCTGCGGAGAAGGTGTCGGAGGCGGTCTGCCCGCCACCGGCCGAGGGACCGGATCCTCCACCGCCCATGAGTGAGGTCAGCAGCACGGAGCCAAGCCCGACGGCGGCGGCCGTGAATGCGGCGCTCAGGACGGCGACCTTGCGTCGCCCCACCTTCGTGCGGCCCTTACGGCCGGGGCCGGTGGTGGAAGAACGGGCGTGGCCTGCCGGACGGTCTCCGGCTGCCGATGTTTCACGTGAAACATGGGTGCCACTGGCCGTGGCGGCGACCGTGCGGGCGTCTCCGACCTGTGCCGGCACGTCGGCATCGTCGGGCGCCGTCGCATTCAGCAGAGCTTCTGCGGCCAGGGCAGCGTCGATGCGTCCCGCGACATCGTCGGGCATCCGCGGCGGGCCGGGCAGGGTCCCTAGCAGCCCCCGGATCTCCTCCAGCGAGCTGTGGACATCCGCGCACAGTTCGCACTCCTCCAGATGCCGACGCAGATCGGCGGTCCTGGACGCGGAGAGAAGGCCCTCGGTGAGGTCGGAGAGCTCGGCGACGTCCGGGTGCCCGGACGTGTCCGTCGTGGATGTCACGCTCGCCCACCTCCGCCCTTCACAGCAGCTGAATCACTCGGCCCGTTATCGCGCGGATCCGGGGCTTGTGGCCCCTTGGCAGGTGGACCCGCTGCCGGTGGGACGGATGTCCCCTGCGTCCGGTTCCGCCTCTCGCCGGGATCCTTGCCGCCGTCGGCGCTTTCCGGCCGTAGATGGGTGAGGAGCGGCAGGAGTCTGGCTCTGCCACGTGCGCATCGGCTCTTGACCGTGCCGGTCGGCACATCGAGGACCCGGGCGGCCTCCGCGACCGGGTAGCCCTGCATATCCACCAGGACGAGGGCGGCCCGCTGGTCGGGAGGCAGCGTGCCGAGGGCCTCCAGCAGCTGGCGGTGCAGATCGTTGCGCTCCGCGGGCGCCGAGGCCGACTCATGCGGCTCCAACAGCTGCTCCAGGCGCTCGGTGTCGTCCACCGGCGAGGTCTTCCGGGACGCCGCCTTGCGGGCGCGGTCCAGGCAGGCGTTCACCGTGATGCGATGAAGCCACGTCGTGACGGCCGACTGGCCCCTGAACGTGTGCGCGGCCCGGTAGGCGGACACCAGGGCGTCCTGAACGGCATCAGCGGCCTCCTCGCGGTCGCCGAGCGTCCGCAGCGCCACGGCCCACAGCCGGTCACGGTGCCGGCGTACCAGCTCACCGAAGGCGTCGGGGTCGCCCTTCACATGGAGAGCCAGGAGATCCTGGTCGCTCGCGTCGCGGTGTGCGGTGCCATCTGCCATCGGACCCCCTCCCCTTTGGATCTGGTGAGTTCTACTCCGTGAACTTCAGGTCGGTGATGGCCTGCTTGTATCCGGAGCCGCTGTACTGGTCACGGTCCGCATGGGGCATGGCGGTGAACCAGACGAGGACGTACTGGGTCTTCACCGACTTGGTGACCTTCACCGTCGCGCTGTTACCGCTCGTCGTGACGGTGCCGATCTTCTCCATCGAGTCCAGCGACGTGGGCGTCAGTGAGTCCGAGGCGTAGAGCGAGACGGTCGTGTGGTTGCCGGAGTACAGCAGCCCTATCGAAGCGGCCGACACCTTCTTGGCCGATCCGAGGTCGTAGACGATGCCGACACCCGGCTTGTAGGCGGGGTTCATGTCCGGACCCTCGACGAAGCTGTTGCTGCGCCAGTAGGTCGAGCTGTCACCGTCGTAGGTCTTGCCCACGTCCTCCGGTGCCTGGGCGTCGCCCTTGGCGACGAACTCCTGGGCGTTCTGGATCTTGATCGGCTGGGTCGGCTTGGGCTTGTCGCCGTTCTTGTCGTTGTCGTCCGTCGTCTGCGTCTGGTTGGTGTCGTCGGACTGGCCGCCCTGGTCCATGAGCGCGTCCGCGAGCTGCCAGCTGCCGAGTCCCAGGGCGGCGATCAAGAGGGCCGAGACGGCCCACTTCAGGGCCTTCCCGGTGCGGCTCTGCAGCGGGGGCGGTGGGGTCGGCACCGGCTGGGTGGCACCAGGATGAGCGGACTGGCGGCCGTACGTGCCCTGCTGGTACGTCGTGCGCTGATAGTCCGGCGGGGCCGCGAACGAGGGCTCCGGCGGGCGGATGCGGGGCATCTCGCCGATCGCCTTCACCAGCTCCTCCGGCGTGGTGCACGCGGACTCGTGGCGGGAAGCGGTCGCGCCGTCGTTGGCCAGCGCGCGCATGGCGAGCTCGGACAGCCCACGGTGGACACCGGCACGCACCTGGTCCGGGGCGATCAGACCGACGTCCTTGGGCAGCCCGGACAGGCCGTAGGCGTCGCTCTCGTACGGCCAGCGCTGGGTGAGCGCCGCGTACAGCAGGGCGCCGATGGCCTCCGTGTCGGTGCGCTGTGGGGTCTCGGAGCTGATGCCCCGCAGCGCGGCGTTCACCGCGAGGCCGCGGATGCGCCACTGGCCGGACGACGTACGCAGCACGGCGTTCGGGTTGAGCCGCAGATGGGCCAGGCCCTCGCGATGGGCCGCGGCCATGGCGGCGGACACCTGGGTGACCATCTGGTAGGTGTCGTACACCTCCAGCGGCCCCGAGGCGAGGAGCGTGGTCATCTCGGTGGCGTCGGGGAGCCACTCGTGGACGACGTAGACGAGGTCGTTCTCCTCCACGGCGTCCAGTACCTGGACGAAGCGAGGGTCACCGAGCAGGGCGGAGGACCGGGCCGCGGCCAGAACGGAACGGGCCCGGGCATGATCCGCGGGCAGGATGTGCACGCCGACGGCACGACGGAGTTTCTCGTCGACCGCACGCCAGCTGCTGAAACCGTCCAGACGGGTGACGCACTCCTCGAGGCGGTAGCGTCTGGCGAGCTTGTGGCCGCTGTGCAGTTCGGGCGGTGAGGCTTTCCCGGGACCCTCGGTCCCGCCACTCCCCTGTGCCTCGTCGATGTCCGTGTCCCGCTCCCGATTCTTGGCCACCCCGTCGGCCGTGGACTGGTCCGCCTGTGCGGTCAGCGGCTCGTCGCCGCTGTTGTCTGCCACGTCGACGGCAGCCGTGCTCCGTTCCGCCACCGTCGTTCCTGCCTCCCCATCCTTTGCGCGCCGTACGACCCGTGCGCGCCGTCCGACGCCGAAACCAATTGTGCCCACAGTCCGACGCTATGCACGACACACAGTGGCGGACGATGGTTGTGCGCTTACCCCCGCCTCAGCGACCCAGACGTCCGCGAACCATGCCGACCAGTGAGTTCAGCTCCTCGATACGCATCCGGCGCGCGGCGACGAAGAAGACCCCGAGCAGCACGGCTCCACCGGCCAGCAAGGCGGCGAGGGAACCCGGAACACCCTGGCCGAGCGTCCGGCTGATCCCGTAGCAGGCCGCCCCGCTGAGCAGTGCCGCGGGCACCGAGGCGATGCAGAGCCTGGCGTACGTCCGCATCACCCGGGCCCCGTCGAGGTCCCCGCCCAGCTTCTTGCGCAGCCGTCGCCAGGCGACATTGACGCCGATCGTGTAGGCCAGTCCGTACGACGCGGCCATGCCGACCACGGCCCAGCGGGCCGGAAGAACGAGGTAGCAGATGGCCGAGGCGAGAGCGTTGCCGGCCGCGACGATGACGGTGTTGTAGAAGGGGGTGCGGGTGTCCTCGTAGGCGTAGAAGGCGCGCAGGACGACGTACTGCACGGAGTACGGGATCAGCCCGAGGCCGAAGGCCATCAGCATGAAGCCCATGTTCGTGGCCTCGCTGGTGCCCGAGGATCCGAACATCAACGTGCACATCGGGATGCCGAGCGCGACGAAGCCGAAGGCGAGCGGCACGATCGCCACGGCTGTGGTGCGCAGTCCCTGGGAGATGTCGTCGCGCACCGCGCCGGCGTCGTCCTCGGCCGCGGAGCGGGAGATACGGGGCAGCAGGGCGGCCATCAGAGAGACGGTGATGATGGCCTGCGGGAGGCCCCAGATGAGCTGGGCGTTGGCGTAGGCGCTGAAGCCGGTGCCGGCGACGCCGGAGTCGGTGATCGCCGCTGTGGCGAGCTGGGTCACGACGAGGGCGCCCGCCTGGTTGGCGAGGACGAACAGGATCGTCCACTTGGCCAGCATCGCGGCCTTACCGAGGCCGTGGCCCTTCCAGTCGAAGCGGAGCCGCGGCTTGAACCCGGTCTCGCGCAGGTACGGGATCATCGCGAGTGCCTGGACGACGAGGCCGAGCAGAACGCCGACGCCGAGCAGCCGGACGCCCTCCGCCGGAATGCTGGTGACCTCCATGCCGGAGTGTTCGGCGGTGCCGTAGACCCACAGGAACGCGCCCAGCGTCACGATGATGACGATGTTGTTCAGGACCGGTGTCCACATCATCGCGCCGAACCGGCCGCGGGCGTTGAGGATCTGTCCCATCACCACGTGGATGCCCATGAAGAAGATCGAGGGCAGGAAGTAACGGGTGAAGGTGACAGCGGTCTCGTTGGCCGCGGGGTTGTTGGCCAGGGGGGTCGACAGGGCCCGGACCAGGAGTGGGGCGGCGAGCATGGCGAGCGCGGTGAGGGTACCGAGGATCACCATGACGAGGGTCAGCAGCCGGTTGGCGTAGGCCTCACCGCCGTCCTCGTCCTCCTTCATGGAGCGGACGAGCTGGGGCACGAAGACGGAGTTGAGCCCGCCGCCGACGGTCAGGATGTAGATCATCGTCGGCAGCTGATAGGCCACCTGGAACGATTCGCCGAGCAGGCCGAGACCCAGCGCCGAGACGATCATGGCGGAGCGGACGAACCCGGTGAGCCGGGACACCATCGTGCCCGCCGCCATCACGGCGCTCGACTTCAGCAGACCGCCGGCCCGCCCGCCCTTCTTCGCGGCAGGCGCCGGGGCCGGAGCGGGTGCCGGCGTGGTCGCCTCGGGTCCCGCGGGTGGCGTAGGGCCTGCGGCAGGCGCCGGGGAGGGCCCGGGGACCATGGGCGGCGGCTGGTACTGCGGATGGCCGCCCTGCTGCTGGTCCCGGAAGAGATGAGCGAAGGCGTCGTGCTCCGGACGCTCCTCGGTGGAGTGCGAGACAAGGTCGTCGACGCCCACGTACTGGGTCGTACGGGGGTCGTCACCGTACGGCAGGTACTGGGTCGGCCCCTCCGGCTCGGGCGCCGGGGTCTGGGCCCACACGTGCGGGTCGGGGGCGTACGGGGACTGGGGCGGCTGGGAGTAGAGCGGCTGCTGGGGCTGGTAGGTGCCCGGCGGGGGCGGAGGGTGCGCGGCACGGTCGTAGAGCGCCTCGGCGACCGGGTCCTGGGCGGAGAGCTCCTGGCCCCGGTAGGGGTCCTGGTCGTAGGCGTCCTGGAGGTACATGTCCGCGGGGTGCTGCGGCGGCACCTGGCCGGGCTCGGACGGCGGGCCCTCGGGGTGCCCCGAGCTGCCCGCGGCCTGGCCGCGGTCACCGTCGTACGGCGCGTTCATGGTTACCCCACCTCATCGTCCCGGGCCCACCGGCCACGACATCGCTCGCTCAACGGTCCACTCTCTCACCCGTGCCGGACGGGTCGGCGCTTTCCGCTGCGGTGTCCGGTGTAGGGTCACTCGGCTGCTCCGAGGCGCCTGCCCGGGTACCGGCTGGGGACTCCTCCTTGAGTACGTCCTCCGGAGTGAGACGTTCCTCGGGGTCCTCCGGGTTCTCCGGGTTCTCCGGAAGACCGTCGGTCCCGCCCGTCTCCGGGGTGCCGTCCTCCTCGCCGTCATGTGCCGCCGCGCGCTTGCGCTGCGTGTACATCCGGAACCCGGCGAGGACCAGCAGCAGGAAGCCGCCGCCGATGACCAGCATCACCGTGGCCGTGAACTCGGTGACCTTCACGTCGAACGTGACGGGTGCGCCGTACGGCTGGCCGTCCTCGGTGTACAGCTGCGCCCTGACCGTGGCCCGGCCGTTGGCCTGAGCCGACGTGGGGAACTTCACCGTCTGGCTGTGTCCGCCGGAGACCGTGACGCTCTGTTCGTCGTAGGCATCGCCGCCGATCTCCAGGCGCCTCGGGCTCGATGAGGTGAGCCGCAGCACCAGGTGCTCCACGCCCTGCACCAGGTTGTTCTGCACGGTGACGGGGATTGTGGCGCTGCGTCCGGAGAGCTTGGTCTCGGACTTGTCGATCAGCGTGACCTGGCCGGCCAGGGAGTCGATGTACGCCTCGACTCCGTTGCGGTAGTCGGCCCCCTCCCCTGAGCGGCTTCTCCACGACGTGGACATCTCGCGGTTGATGGCCCGCCCGAAGGGGGTCACCACGCGGTCCTCGTTGCTGAGGATCACCTTGAAGTTGTCGAGCTTGTCCTGCGTGGTCGCGATCTGCTCGAAGGCCGATCGCGGCAGCTCCTGCTTGCGCAGCGAGGACGGGTACTTGGAGGCCGCCGGCACCTTCGTGGTGGCGCCTGAGTCGGGCTTGGCCGTGGCGGCGGCCGTGAGTTCCTGGGACTCGGACCAGGCGCTGCCCTGGAGCGCCGTCACCGCCTCGGCCAGCGCCTGGGCCTGGCTCGGCGTCGGCATCCGCTGCGGGGCGACGACGATGCTGCGCTCCTTGTCCGACTGGAGGTTCAGGGCCAGGCTCAGAGCGAGGAACCTCTGCACGGCCAGCGTCGAGGTCGAAGCCCGGGTCAGGTTGCCCTGGAACGCCGTCGACATCCGTGCGTCCGCGACCACCGCCGTCGTGCCGCCGCCGATGGGGCGGGCGGCGGACGGTGTGTAGGGCAGGCCGCCCGTCTCCACCAGGCTGTCACTGCGGGCGATCACCTTGTCCGCGCCGGCGGAGGTGGCGACCTTGACGATGGACGGGTCGATGGCGCCGTTCATGGGCCAGGCGAAGTCGGTGGTCGGTTCCACATGGAGCACCGAGTCGACGGTGTCGGCGGCGACGTCGGCGGCCTCCTTGAGGTGGTTCAGGGAGCCGGTGACGTTCGTGCCGTTGTGCGCCAGGGAGGCCAGGTCGGGGTCGGCGAAGGGCAGGGCGACGACCTCCCCGTCCTGTACCGCCTCCTGGAGCTCGGCCAGCCACTGCTTGGCGACCGTCTGATAGGTGCCCGGGGTGGTCGTGTCGCCTTCGCCCTGGACGCGGTAGCTCTCGGTCATGGCGTCCACGGAGGCCAGCAGGTCGGGGTCGATCACCCAGGTGACGTCGAGACTCTTGCCGAGGGACACCAACTGCTGGAGTCGCCCGCCCGGCGAGATCTCCTTGGCGAGATCGTCGTCACGGAAGACCGGCGTCTGCGACTCGTCCGACCCTGTCTGCGCCGTCATGTGGGACGTGGAGATGAGCGGCCACAGAACCGTCGTCCGCGTCTTCGTGTCGGCCCCGTCCGGCTGCCACGGCAGGAACGTCCGCTGGATGCCGAGCACCTGGGTCCAGGGCTGCGCCGATGTCTCGCCGGACAGGGAGACGGCGAACTGGTAGACCCCGTCCCCGCCGAGGTCCAGCTTGTCGGTCGGCACCGAGATGCTGAAGTTCTGGGAAACGCCCGGGGTGAGCTTGGCGAACTCCTTGATGTACTTCCCGCCCACCGGGGATCCGTCGAGGCCCGGCTGGTATCCGGTGCGCCCGCCGACCGTGTCGATGTCCGAGCGCGTGTTCAGGCGCGACCCGAGGCGCAGGTCCACCTGAGCGTCGGTGACGGGCTGCTTGCCCTTGTTGGTCACCGTGCCGGACACGGTCAGCGTGTCGCCCTCACCGGGGACGGTGGGGGTGAGCGAGTCCACAGCGACGGACACGGTGCCCGAGCCGGACGCGGCCTTCAGGGAGTCCTGTCCGGCCGCCTGTGAGGGCGCCGCGGCAGGCAGCTGGAGCAGACCGGCCAGCAGAGGCGCCCCGGCGAGCAGTGCTCCGGTGCGCCGCAGCCAGCGGCGGGCAGGTGAGGGACTCATCCCCTGGAAGTCTGCCGCCTCGGCCACGCGTTCGCCCGTCCCTCGTCGTCGTCAGTGGTCGTCGGAATGTGCGTCCACGCATGGTAACGATGCGCGCTGAGGGGAAGTGCCGCGGAGTGCCCCACAAGATCGGCCCGCGTTGTCGGCCTGTCCTGTATGTGCGGGTATAAAAGGGAGCCCTTCACCAAGTTGTAAGGACGGCCCTCGGACCCGCCCCGGTGGCGGCGACTGTGCCCACGGTGTGCACGTTTAATGGAGGCGCTCGCGGCCGCCGGGGCCACGTACCCTCTTCTGTTGTGCCGAACGCCAACGAAGACAAGTCCAGTGTCCTGAGTCAGGTGCAGCACCGCGCGGTGAGCGAGCTGCTGCGGGTCGCGCCTGTCGCCGATGACCTTGCCCGCCGCTTCCGGGAAGCCGGGTTCTCACTCGCCCTGGTCGGCGGGTCGGTGCGGGACGCGCTGCTCGGTCGGCTCGGCAACGACCTGGACTTCACGACCGACGCCCGTCCCGAGGACGTGCTGAAGATCGTGCGCCCGTGGGCGGACGCGGTGTGGGACGTCGGCATCGCCTTCGGCACGGTCGGCGCCCAGAAGAACGCCCGTGTCGGAGACGCTGACCGGTGCTTTCAGATCGAGGTGACGACCTACCGCTCGGAGGCGTACGACCGGACCTCGCGCAAGCCCGAGGTGTCGTACGGCGACTCGATCGAGGAGGACCTCGTCCGGCGTGACTTCACGGTCAACGCGATGGCCGTCGCGCTGCCGGAGAAGGAGTTCGTGGACCCGCACGGCGGGCTGGAGGACCTCGCGGCGCGTGTGCTGCGGACCCCGGGTACGCCGGAGGCGTCCTTCTCGGACGACCCGCTGCGCATGATGCGGGCGGCGCGTTTCGCGGCGCAGCTCGACTTCGAGGTGGCTCCCGAGGTGGTGGCGGCCATGACGGAGATGGCCGGGCGCATCGAGATCGTCTCGGCGGAGCGGGTCCGGGACGAGCTGAACAAGCTGATCCTCTCCGCCCACCCGCGCAAGGGCCTGACCCTGCTGGTCGACACCGGGCTCGCCGGGCATGTGCTTCCCGAGCTGCCGGCTCTGCGACTGGAGAGCGACGAGCATCACCGTCACAAGGACGTCTACGAGCACACGCTGATCGTCTTGGAACAGGCGATGGAGCTGGAGGAGAACGGTCCCGACCTGACCCTCCGGCTCGCCGCGCTGCTGCACGACATCGGCAAGCCGCGCACGCGTCGCTTCGAGAAGGACGGGCGGGTCTCGTTCCACCACCACGAGGTGGTCGGCGCGAAGATGACGAAGAAGCGCATGACGGCGCTGAAGTACTCCAACGAGCTGGTGAAGGACGTCTCGCGTCTGGTCGAACTCCACCTGCGCTTCCACGGCTATGGCACCGGAGAGTGGACGGACTCCGCCGTCCGTCGCTATGTCCGTGACGCCGGCCCGCTTCTCGATCGCCTTCACCAGCTGACCCGCTCGGACTGCACGACACGGAACAAGCGCAAGGCGGCGGCGCTGTCCCGGGCCTACGACGGCCTGGAGGACCGGATCGCTCAGCTTCAGGAGCAGGAGGAGCTGGACGCCATCCGACCCGATCTCGACGGGAACCAGATCATGGAGATCCTCGGCGTCGGGCCCGGGCCGGTCATCGGCCGCGCGTACAAGCACCTGCTGGAGCTTCGGCTGGAGAACGGGCCGATGGAGCATGACGTCGCGGTGGCGGCGCTCAAGGAGTGGTGGGCCGAGCAGGGCTGAGAGTCGAGACTCGCGGGCTGTTTCACGTGAAACATGTCCACGGGATACGCCGAGGGGCGATGTTTCACGTGAAACATCGCCCCTCGGCGTAGGGAGAGACTTACTGGGACGAGTACTTCTCAAGGCACAGAGTGAAGGAGTCTCCGTCGCCGCTCTGCGTGTACTCGGCGTACTTGGTGCGGTCGCAGCTGCCGGAAGTGCCGTCCTTCTTGTCGGCGACCTTGTACGCGGCCTTGGAGTCGCCGCAGTCCACCACCTCGAGGTCCGGGTCGGTGGCACTGTTGGGGTTACCGATGCTCATGCAGTCGCCGACCTTGGCCGTGTCGGCGTCGTCCCGGCTGGCTATGTATCCGCCGATGACCATGCCGGCCACGACCACCACCATGACAATGTTCTTGACCTTCTTGAAGGTCCACTTGCGCCCAGACGGCTCCGGCGGAACCGGCGCATAAGGCGCTCCCTGCTGGGGGAACCCGGGCTGGCCCGGCTGCTGCGGGTAGCCGCCCTGAGGCGGGTACGGGGCCTGACCCTGCTGGGGCTGGCCGTAGGGCTGCTGACCCTGGGCGTACGGGTTCTGGCCCTGGGCGAATGGATTGCCCTGGGGTGGCGGCGTTGTCACTTGGGAGTCCCCCTAGAACATGGATGCGTCATCGCGAACTATGGCGCGATGTAAGACGGACGTAAGTTACCGGGCCCCACTGGCAACTCCGCAGCCGGGAGTGGCTCTGTGTCATTGATGTGACACAGACCGATACTCAAAGCGGGCCATAGCCACCGCAACTCCCGCGTAGATAACGGCGACTGTGACCACGAGGGCCGCTGAACGCCCGTCCGGCGGCAGTATCAAAGCGGCCACGCCGGCGGCCCCGACGAAGGCGACGTTGAACAGCACGTCGTAGACGGAGAAGGTCCGGCCACGGAAGCCGTCCTCGACCGAGGACTGCACGATCGTGTCCGTCGCGATCTTCGCGCCCTGCGTCGTCAGGCCCAGCACGAATGCCGCGACCAGCGTGGGAGTTGTGGCGAAGGGGAGTCCAAGGGCGGACACCAGGACGGCAGCCGCTCCCGCGCACACGACGATCCAGCCGCCGGGACCGAGTCGCGCGGCCGCCCAGGGGGTCGCCAGCGCCGCCGCGAAGAAGCCGGCGCCGGAGATGCCCAACGCCAGCCCCAGCAGGGCGAGTCCGTCATCGGCGTTGGAGGAGAAGGCGTACCGGCACAGCATCAGCAGCATGACCAGGAGGGCGCCGTAGCAGAACCGCATCAGCGTCATCGAGAACAGCGCCCAGGCCGCCTCTCGACGCGGCGGAGTCGAGAGATGGCGCACACCCGCCACCAGGTCGCGTGCGGTGCCGGAGAGGGCCGTGGTGAGCCGCGGCGTCACCAACTCACGGTCGGGTCCGAGCAGTTCCCGGGCCATGCGCAGTGATGCCAGGCCCGCGCACAGGTACAGGGCCGCTCCCAGCAGCACCACGGCGGCATCGGAGTCCCAGATCACCAGCCGTACGAGGAAGGCCAGGCCGACACCCGCGGTCGCGGCGAGCGTCCCGGCGGTCGGGGAAAGGGAGTTGGCCATCACGAGCCGCTCTTCGTCGACCACTCGGGGCAGTGCCGCGGACAGGCCGGACAGGACGAAGCGGTTGACGGCGGTGACGCACAGGGCGGAGACGTAGAAGAGCCAGTCCGGGACCTGGGTGATGATCAGGGCGGCGGTGGCCGAGGCCAGCACAGTGCGCAGCAGGCTGCCGTACAGCAGCACCTGACGGCGCCGCCAACGGTCCAGCAGGACACCGGAGAAGGGGCCCACCAGGGAGTACGGCAGGAGCAGTACCGCCATCGCGGAGGCGATCGCGGCGGCCGAGGTCTGTTTTTCCGGCGAGAAGACGACGTATGTGGCGAGCGCGGTCTGGTAGACGCCGTCGGCTCCCTGCGAGAGCAGGCGTACGACGAGCAGGCGCCGGAAGTACCGGAAGCGCAGCAGGACCCGCAGGTCGCGTACGACGGACATGGGGCACAGCCTCACATATGGGGAGGGTCCCCGGGTGGTTCAACCCGGGGACCCTCGGCAGCTCTGGCAGGAGCGTTCTAGTGCGGCGCTGCGGTGCTATGGCGCGCAGTGCTGTGTCTCGCTAGCGCTCGACCTCACCCTTGATGAACTTCTCGACGTTCTCGCGGGCCTCGTCGTCGAAGTACTGGACCGGCGGCGACTTCATGAAGTAGCTGGAGGCCGACAGGATCGGGCCGCCGATGCCGCGGTCCTTGGCGATCTTCGCGGCGCGCAGGGCGTCGATGATGACGCCGGCGGAGTTCGGGGAGTCCCAGACCTCGAGCTTGTACTCCAGGTTCAGCGGGACGTCACCGAAGGCGCGGCCCTCGAGGCGGACGTAGGCCCACTTGCGGTCGTCGAGCCAGGCGACATAGTCGGACGGGCCGATGTGGACGTTCTTCTCGCCGAGCTCCCGGTCGGGGATCTGGGAGGTGACGGCCTGCGTCTTGGAGATCTTCTTGGACTCCAGGCGCTCGCGCTCGAGCATGTTCTTGAAGTCCATGTTGCCGCCGACGTTGAGCTGCATCGTGCGGTCGAGGATGACACCGCGGTCCTCGAACAGCTTCGCCATGACGCGGTGCGTGATGGTGGCACCGACCTGGGACTTGATGTCGTCGCCGACGATCGGGACGCCCGCCTCGGTGAACTTGTCCGCCCACTCCTTCGTACCGGCGATGAAGACCGGCAGGGCGTTGACGAAGGCGACCTTGGCGTCGATGGCGCACTGGGCGTAGAACTTCGCCGCGTCCTCGGAGCCCACCGGCAGGTAGCAGACGAGGACGTCGACCTGCTTGTCCTTGAGGACCTGGACGACGTCGACCGGGGCCTCGGCGGACTCCTCGATCGTCTCGCGGTAGTACTTGCCGAGACCGTCGTGGGTGTGGCCACGCTGGACGGTCACACCGGTGCGGGGCACGTCGCAGATCTTGATGGTGTTGTTCTCGCTGGCGCCGATGGCGTCCGCGAGGTCGAGGCCGACCTTCTTCGCGTCGACATCGAAGGCGGCGACGAACTCGACGTCACGGACGTGGTAGTCGCCGAACTGCACATGCATCAGGCCGGGGACCCTGGACGCCGGGTCGGCGTCCTTGTAGTACTCGACTCCCTGAACCAGCGACGCGGCGCAGTTGCCCACGCCGACGACGGCTACGCGAACCGAACCCATTCCGGTTGCTCCCTGTGTGTACGAGTGAGGCCCTGAGTGGGCGCTCACGTGGCGGTGTCGTCGGGCGTATCCGGCCGGGGGGCGTCCCCAGGCCGGGGCAGGCCGCCCGGCGCTCCAGATGTGGTGTCCCGCGAGTCGGACCCCCCGGAGGCGGAACCCTTCAGGTCCCGCCCGGCCCGCTCGCTCTCGATCAGCTCGTTCAGCCAGCGCACTTCGCGCTCCACGGACTCCATCCCGTGGCGCTGAAGCTCGAGCGTGTAGTCGTCGAGGCGCTCCCGGGTGCGCGCCAGGGAGGCGCGCATCTTCTCCAGGCGCTCCTCCAGCCGGCTGCGGCGTCCCTCCAGCACGCGCATGCGCACGTCCTGTGGTGTGCGTCCGAAGAAGGCGAATCGGGCAGCGAAATGCTCGTCCTCGTACGCGTCGGGCCCGGTCTGGGAGAGCAGCTCCTCGAAGTGCTCCTTACCTTCTGCCGTCAACCGGTAGACGATCTTGGCGCGACGGCCCGCGAGCGGTGCGGCGAGCGCGTCCTCGGCGGTGTTCCCCGGTTCCTCGATCAACCAGCCGTTGGCGACCAGCGTCTTGAGGCAGGGATAGAGCGTGCCGTAGCTGAAGGCCCGGAACACGCCCAGTGATGTATTGAGTCGTTTGCGCAGCTCATAGCCGTGCATCGGGGACTCGCGCAGCAGTCCGAGTACGGCGAACTCGAGGATTCCGGCACGTCGGCTCATCCTCTCGCCTCCTCGTCGTATGTCGCGCTGATGTATCGACTCGATACATCACGACGATAGAACGGCCTTCCGGACGCGACAAGTGGGGGAACGGTGAACGGGGTCACATCAACGATTCATGTGGAGCGAGTTGCCTGATTTGGGGTGAAGTTCGGGGCTAGGTGGGCTTTGACGGTGCGTAGTCTGTGCGCCATGAACAGCACTGGGAACCGAGTGACGCCTGGGGGCGTCGTCATCCTTGGTGCAGTACGGGTGAATGCGGAACCGACCGCATCCGTACTCCGGGGGGACCGGAAATCAGCCGCCGTTGACAGGCGCCCAGGGGTGCGCCTGCCCGAGGAGTAGTCGTTCGATGAGCGAGCACCGTCGCAAACCGCCGCAGCCGCAGGGAGGCGGACGTGCCGCGGCCCGACGCGGTCAGGCCGGCTTGTCCTCCGGCCGCCGAGCGGCACCGCGAGGCGCCACCGGATCTCCCTCCGACTCGTACGGGTCGGGTTCCGCCGGTTCGGTGAGCGAGGAACGTCCCTACGGCGGCCGCGCCGAAGCACGACGCGCGGCCCAGAGAAGCGGCGGCAACCGCCGCAGAGCGGCCGAACCGGCCAGAGGAGGCCGTCGGGCGGCTCCCGGCGGTCCGCACGGTCCCGGGCGCGGCAGGGGGCGTGGGGCACCGCCGGACAGGAAGCGGTTCATCGACTATCCGCGCGCGGGCAAGTACGGCCTGGCGCGCTGGGTGCCGTCGTGGCGGCTCGTCACGGGTGTCTTCCTCGCCTTCATGGGCGGCCTGGTCGCCGCGGCGGGCATCGGATACGCCATGGTGGGCATCCCGAAGGCCCAGGACACGGCCAAGGCGCAGAACAACGTCTTCTACTGGTCCAACGGCAAGCAGATGGCGGCGACCGGTGGCCAGACGAACCGGCAGCTCGTGAGCGATGCGGAGATCCCGAGGGAGATAAAGAATGCGGTGGTCTCCGCCGAGAACGCCTCCTTCTATGAGGACAACGGCATCGACCCGGCGGGCATCGCGCGAGCTGTGCTCAACATGGCGAGGGGTGGCGAGACGCAGGGTGGTTCGACTATCACCCAGCAGTTCGTCAAGAACACGTACCTGAGCCAGGAACAGACGCTCTCGCGTAAGTTCAAGGAGCTGTTCATCTCCATCAAGGTCGGCCAGCAGCTGTCGAAGGACGAGATCCTGGCCGGCTACCTCAACACCGCCTACTACGGTCGAAACGCCTACGGCATCCAGGCGGCTGCCCAGGCGTACTTCGGCGTGGACGCCCAGAAGCTCACCCCCTCTCAGTGCGCCTTCCTGGCGGCGGTGCTGAAGGGCCCGAACTTCTACAACCCTGACGGCGGTGTGGGAGCGGGCGCTACGCCGGAGAGCAACACCAAGCGGGCCAAGGAACGCTGGTCGTGGATCCTGGGCCGCATGGTCGAGGTGGGGCGCATGACGCCGGAGGCCCGTGCCAAGGTCGGCGAGTTCCCCACGTTCAAGAGGCAGACCTCGAACCTGTCCGGGCAGTCCGGCTATCTGATCGACATCGCCAAGGAATACGTCGCCAAGAAGGCGGGGCTGTCCCCCGAGGATCTGGAGAAGGGCGGCTACCGGATCTACACGACCTTCGACAAGGAGAAGGTCAACCAGCTGGCTGAGGCCGTCGAGAAGACGCGGAAGAGCTTCCTCGACCCCAAGAAGCGGGAGAAGGACAAGCACGTCCAGTTCGGCGGGGCGTCGGTCGACCCCAAGACCGGAGCGATCATCGCGCTGTACGGCGGCGCGGGCTACGACAAGGGCCACTACTCCAACAACGCCAACACCCTGGGTGTGCCGGTCGGCTCGACCTGGAAGCCCATCGTGCTGGCCTCCGCGATGGAGTACGGGACCTACCAGACCGAAGGGAAACCGCTCTCGCCGTTGGCCAAGTACAACGGCAACGACCTCCTGGAGATCAAGAACCAGGACGGCGACCCGATCATGGGTAATGACGGAAAGCCGTTCCGGCAGAAGAACGAGGGCACCACGGCCTGGGGCGAGGTGACGCTCAGGAAGGCCATGGAGCAGTCGATCAACAGCCCGTTCGCTCAGCTGGGCATCGACGTCGGCCTGTCCAAGACCCAGGAGATGGCGAAGAAGATGGGCATCTCGTCCAGCTTCTTCGACAAGGCCAACATCAAGAACGTGTCCTTCTCGCTCGGTACGTCCACCCCCAGCGCCATTCGTATGGCCGACGCGTACGGCAGCTTCGCCAACTCGGGCCTCCACTACGAGCCGTACTCGGTCACCAAGGTGATCAAGGACGGTGAGCCGCTCAAGGGGTTCGAAGTTCCGGAGAAGCAGGAAGCCATGGGTGCCGACGTTGCGAACAACGTGACGGACGTCCTGGAGAACGTGGTCAAGAACGGCACCGGTAAGAAGGTCGCGGACATCGGGTTCCCGGTGGCCGGCAAGACGGGTACGACCGACGAGAACAAGTCGGCGTGGTTTGTCGGGTACACCAGGGAGCTGTCCACGGCCGTGACGCTGTTCCGGACGGACCCGGGCAAGGGCAAGCTGTTGTCCATGAACGGCACGGGTGGCGTGCCCTCCATCCACGGTGGTGACATCCCGGCACAGGTCTGGAAGGACTACATGGCCGAGGCCATGAAGAGCTATGGCACCCCCGAGCCCTTCCCGGAAGCCGAGCCCATCGGTGAGATCATCAACGACACTCCGACCCCGACGGCGGTGCCCACGCCCACCGAGACCGCCGATGAGAGTCCGACGCCGACGCCGACGCCCTCGGAGTCGCTGACGTCGCCGACGCCTACGCCGACCGAGACATGCTTCGGCTTCCAGTGCAATGACATCGGAGGCTCGGACAACGGCGGCACGGACGGGGGTGTGACCTCGTCGCCGACGCCCACGGAGACGGAGACGGACAACGGCGGAGGCAATGCCAACGGCAACGGAGGCATCTTCGGTGGACCGTCAGGCTGATCGACAGGGTCAGATGTGAGAAGGCCGGTGGTCGGCACCCAAGGGATGGGTGCTGGCCACCGGCCTTTGGTGCTTGGGCGGGGAGCTTGGGCGGCGGCCTGTTTCACGTGAAACGTCGGTTTCACGTGAAACACTCGCCCGTCACACCCCTGTCGTCCGCGCACCGTTCTCAGACAGGTACGGCAGGATGTGCCCCATGCCCAGTGCAGAGACGACGCCCACGAGCGTGCACGAGCCGGACCCGGTGCGGCCGACCAAGGAGGACGAGGTTGCCGCGAACGGGAGTGAGCTGATCGGTGGCCCCATCGGACGGCGCGCCCTGCTCGGGACGTCCTGGTGGACTCCCGTGCGGATCGTGGCGCTGGTGGCGATCGGCATGTTCGCTCTCGGGCTGGTCCAGAAGGCGCCCTGCTACGACGGCGCCTGGTTCTTCGGCGCGAGCTCGCAGTACACACATGCCTGCTACTCGGACATCCCGCACCTCTACCAGGGACGCGGCTTCGCCGACGGACTCGTGCCGTACTTCGACAAGCTCCCCGGCGACATGGAGTACCTCGAGTACCCGGTGCTGACCGGTGTGTTCATGGAGGTCGCCTCCTGGCTCACTACGGGCAGCGGCACCATCCAGCACCAGGAGCAGTGGTACTGGATGGTCAACGCCGGGATGCTGATGGTGTGCGCGGCCGTCATCGCCGTCTGTGTGACCCGCACGCATGCCCGGCGCCCCTGGGACGGCCTGCTGGTCGCCCTGGCGCCCGCCTTCGCGCTGACCGCGACCATCAACTGGGATCTGCTGGCCGTCGCCCTGACGGCCGCCGCGATGTTGATGTGGTCGCGCGGCCGCTCCGTCGCCTTCGGCGTCCTGCTGGGGCTCGCCACAGCCGCGAAGCTCTATCCCATCTTCCTGATCGGCCCGTTGTTCGTCCTGTGCTGGCGCGCGGGCAAGTGGCGCGACTTCGGCAAGGCGCTGGGCGGCACCGTCCTCGCCTGGCTGGTGGTGAACCTTCCGGTCATGGTCCTCGCCTGGGACGGGTGGTCGCAGTTCTACCGGTTCAGCCAGGAGCGGGGCGTCGACTTCGGTTCCTTCTGGCTGATCATGGCCCAGAACTCCAGCGACCCACTGAGCACCGAGACCGTCAACACGCTTGCCACGCTGCTCATGCTGCTGTGCTGCGCCGGCATCGCCGCGCTCACGCTCACCGCGCCGCGACGTCCACGCTTCGCACAGCTGGCCTTCCTGATCGTCGCGGCGTTCATCCTCACCAACAAGGTCTACTCGCCGCAGTACGTCCTGTGGCTGGTGCCCCTGGCCGTGCTGGCCCGGCCGAGGTGGCGGGACTTCCTCATCTGGCAGGCGTGCGAGGTGGCGTACTTCCTCGGGATCTGGCTGTACCTCGCGTACACGACCAGCGGGGACGCCCACAAGGGACTTCCGCCGGACGGCTACCACTGGGCCATCGGCGTCCATCTGCTGGGGACGCTGTACATGTGCGCCGTCGTCGTACGGGACATCCTCATGCCGGAGCGCGATCCGGTACGCCGGTCAGGCGAGGACGACCCCTCGGGCGGCGTTCTCGACAGGGCCGAGGACGCGTTCGTGCTCGGTCACGCGGCCCGTCCGCCGCGGCATGCGGCCCACTTCGAGGGGCCGCAGGTGGAATGGGGCGGCCAAGGGGCGGCCGGTAGTTCGCTCTGAGCGAACAGGGCGTAGGGGGCGTACGCGAAAGGCCGTACACGGAGGGGTCCGTGTACGGCCTTTCGCTGTTACGGCGTCACCCGGGCGGCAGTTGCCGAGCGGGGCGGGTCAGCGGTCGACGAGCCGGTCGAACTGCGTGGTGGTGTGCCGCAGATGGGCGACCAGTTCGTCGCCGACCTTCGGCTCGGGGGCGTCCGCGGGGACGAACAGGATCGAGACCTGCATGTGCGGCGGCTCCGCGAACCAGCGCTGCTTGCCGCCCCACACGAAGGGAGAAAGGTTCCGGTTGACCGTGGCGAGGCCGGCCCGGGCGACGCCCTTGGCGCGCGGCATGACGCCGTGGAGGGCCTTCGGGGCCTCCAGACCCACCCCGTGCGACGTTCCGCCCGCTACGACCACCAGGAAGCCGTCGGAGGCCGCCCTCTGCTGCCGGTAGCCGAAACGGTCGCCCTTGGACACGCGCGTGACGTCCAGGACCGCGCCGCGGTACTCGGTGGCCTCGTGGTCCCCCAGCCACAGCCGGGTGCCGATGCGCGCGCGGAAGCGGGTCTGCGGGAACTGCTGCTGCAGACGGGCGAGTTCCTCGGCCTTGAGGTGGCTGACGAACATCGTGTGCAGCGGCAGGCGGGCGGCACGCAGCCGGTCCATCCAGCCGATGACCTCCTCGACGGCGTCCGAGCCGTCGGTGCGGTCCAGCGGCAGATGGATGGCGAAGCCCTCGAGCCGGACGTTCTCGATGGCGGCGTGCAGCTGCGGCAGGTCCTGCTCGCTGATGCCGTGCCGCTTCATCGAGGACATCACCTCGATGACCACACGGGCGCCCACGAGGCCGTACACTCCGTCCACCGACGACACCGAGCGGATGACACGGTCGGGCAGCGGCACCGGCTCCTCGCCGCGTCGGTACGGCGTCAGCACCAGCAGGTCGCCGCCGAACCAGTCCTTGATGCGCGCGGCCTCGTACGTCGTGCCCACGGCGAGGACCTCGGAGCCCAGGCGAGTGGCCTCCTCCGCGAGGCGTTCGTGTCCGAAGCCGTAGCCGTTGCCCTTGCAGACCGGGACGAGGCCCGGGAACTGCTCCTGCACGTGCTTGTGGTGCGCCCGCCAGCGCGCGGTGTCGACGTAGAGCGTGAGCGCCATGGCCGGACCTGGAACCTTTCTCGTGGCTGCGGTGTATCAGAGGTATGGAAGCTATCGACGGTGCAGCTGTTGACGGTATCGAAGCAGAGAACGAGAGGTCAGCGACGCGACATGTAGATGTCGAGCGCCTTGTGGAGCAGCTTGTTCAGCGGGAAGTCCCACTCGCCGAGGTACTCGGCGGCCTGCCCGCCCGTGCCCACCTTGAACTGGATCAAGCCGAAGAGGTGGTCGGTCTCGTCCAGCGAGTCGGAGATGCCGCGCAGGTCGTAGACGGTCGCGCCGAGCGCGTAGGCGTCGCGCAGCATCCGCCACTGCATCGCGTTCGAGGGCCGGACCTCGCGGCCGATGTTGTCGGAGGCGCCGTAGGAGTACCAGACATGGCCGCCGACGATCAGCATGGTCGCCGCCGACAGGTTCACGCCCTCGTGGCGGGCGAAGTACAGCCGCATGCGGTTGGGGTCCTCGGTGTTGAGGGCCGTCCACATGCGCTGGAAGTACGACAGCGGGCGCGGCCGGAAGTGGTCGCGCACGGCCGTGATCTCGTACAGGCGCTGCCATTCCTCGAGGTCCTGGTAGCCGCCCTGGACGACCTCGACGCCGGCCTTCTCGGCCTTCTTGATGTTGCGGCGCCACAGCTGGTTGAAGTTCTTGTGGACCTCTTCCAGGGACCGGTTGGCCAGCGGCACCTGGAAGACATAGCGGGGCTGTACGTCGCCGAAGCCGGCCCCGCCGTCCTCGCCCTGCTGCCACCCCATACGACGCAGCTTGTCGGCGACTTCGAAGGCACGCGGCTCGATGAAGTCGGCCTCGATGTCGCGCAGTCGCTTCACGTCGGGGTTCTGGATGCCCTGCTTGATGGAGCCCGCCTCCCAGCGCCGGATGATCACCGGCGGGCCCATCTTCACGGAGAAAGCGCCCTGGTTCTTGAGATGCGCGAGCATCGGTTCCAGCCAGTCGGTCAGATTCGGCGCGAACCAGTTGATGACCGGGCCCTCGGGCAGATAGGCGAGATAGCGCTTGATCTTGGGCAGCTGGCGGTAGAGGACGAGGCCGGCGCCGACCAGTTCACCGCTCTTGTCGAACCACCCGAGGCTCTCCGAACGCCACTCGGCCTTCACATCCGCCCAGGCCGGGACCTGCATGTGGCTCGCCGACGGCAGGCTCTGGATGTACGCCAGATGCTGCTCGCGACTGATCGTCCTCAGGGTCAGGCTCATTCGGGGCGCTCCTCGGGCTGGTGTGTCCCCATGGGTACAGGGGCTCCGGCTCTCGCGGAAGCCTACTGCGCCTTGGGAGCGCCCCGACTGGGCGTACGGCAGCTTCACTCCGGTCTTGTGGGCCACCGGAGCGTTCGAGGGCGTTCTATGCGTTGTTCTACCGGTGTTCGGAGGGCGCGGTCTCCGTGGCCGGCGCGAGGAGGGAGCTGTGGCAGGCGTCAGCCGCCGAAGAGCCCGCCGTGCGCCATGCCGAGGAAGAAACCGACTCCGGAGGCACCTAGGCCCAGGATCAGACCGAACCGCTCACGGGTCGTCACCGAGATCCACTGGCCGTACGCACCGGTCATGATGCCCACCAGACCGGTCCAGGAGCTGAGTAGGTTCAGGTCGTGGAACTGGGCTGTGACGAAGGACGTGATGCCCAGCACCAGGGTCACCGCGAGCAGGGTGTCCTGGAGAGGGTGGGGCTTTCCGTCCGTGGCGAAAAGGCCTCCGACGGTGTTGGGTCGCATTGCCTGTGCCATAGGGCACCTCCTGCGGAAGGCGGCGCATCGTAGCGCCATACACACCCGATGTGTACAGATTGTGGGCGACGGCGGCCGGATTTCAACCGGACGCCGGTGTGCGGGTACTGTGTACCGTCTGCACCGGTGTCTGCCCGGGCCAGCTCGGGGGAACCGTGAGGTCACCCCCGATTGTCAGTGGCGGCCGATACCGTTGCGTACGCATCACAACCCTCCTGCCACGGAACGACCGTGGCCGCTGAGTCCAAAGGAGGTGGGTTCCACATGCGTCACTACGAGGTGATGGTCATCCTCGACCCCGATCTGGAGGAGCGCGCCGTCGCCCCTCTGATCGAGAACTTCCTCTCCGTCGTCCGTGAGGGCAACGGCAAGGTCGAGAAGGTCGACACCTGGGGCCGTCGTCGTCTCTCGTACGAGATCAAGAAGAAGCCTGAGGGCATCTACTCGGTCATCGACCTGCAGGCCGAGCCTGCGGTCGTCAAGGAGCTCGACCGCCAGATGAACCTGAACGAGTCGGTCCTCCGGACCAAGGTCCTCCGCCCCGAGACCCACTGAGCTCTCCCGTTCAGCTGATCTCGGGATTCGAGTAGCAGCAACCAAGCAGCCAGAGCAGCAAACCC
Organism: Streptomyces ferrugineus; assembly: GCF_015160855.1. Classification (NCBI taxonomy): domain Bacteria; kingdom Bacillati; phylum Actinomycetota; class Actinomycetes; order Kitasatosporales; family Streptomycetaceae; genus Streptomyces; species Streptomyces ferrugineus. The sequence continues at coordinate 276,605 of NZ_CP063373.1, forward strand.
GCCGAGAGGTACCCCCATGGCAGGCGAGACCGTCATCACGGTCGTCGGCAATCTTGTCGATGACCCCGAGCTGCGCTTCACCCCGTCCGGTGCGGCGGTCGCGAAGTTCCGTGTCGCGTCCACTCCCCGCACCTTCGACCGTCAGACGAACGAGTGGAAGGACGGCGAGAGCCTGTTCCTGACCTGCTCGGTCTGGCGTCAGGCGGCGGAGAACGTCGCCGAGTCGCTCCAGCGAGGCATGCGCGTCATCGTGCAGGGCCGGCTGAAGCAGCGGTCCTACGAGGACCGTGAGGGCGTCAAGCGCACGGTCTACGAGCTGGATGTCGAGGAAGTCGGCGCCAGCCTGCGGAACGCCACGGCGAAGGTCACCAAGACCTCCGGTGGCGCCCGCAGTGGTCAGGGCGGTTACGGCGGCGGTGGCGGCCAGGGTGGCGGCGGCTGGGGCGGTGGCCCCGGTGGCGGTCAGCAGGGCGGCGGTGCTCCCGCCGACGACCCGTGGGCGACCGGTGCTCCCGCCGGTGGTGGCAACCAGGGCGGCGGCGGTGGCGGCGGCTGGGGTGGAAACTCCGGCGGCGGCGGTGGCGGCGGCTACTCGGAAGAGCCCCCCTTCTAGGCCTTCGGGTCTGGGGTGGGCCGCACCCAAACTTCTTGATCACACAGGAGAAACACCATGGCGAAGCCGCCTGTGCGCAAGCCTAAGAAGAAGGTCTGCGCTTTCTGCAAGGACAAGGTCACGTACGTGGACTACAAGGACACGAACATGCTGCGGAAGTTCATTTCCGACCGCGGCAAGATCCGTGCCCGTCGCGTGACCGGCAACTGCACGCAGCACCAGCGTGACGTCGCCACGGCCGTCAAGAACAGCCGTGAGATGGCGCTGCTGCCCTACACCTCCACCGCGCGCTAAGGGAAGGGTGACCGACACATGAAGATCATCCTCACCCACGAGGTCTCCGGCCTCGGTGCCGCGGGCGACGTCGTCGACGTCAAGGACGGTTACGCTCGCAACTACCTGATCCCGCGGAAGTTCGCTATCCGCTGGACCAAGGGCGGCGAGAAGGACGTCGAGCAGATCCGTCGTGCTCGCAAGATCCACGAGATTCAGACCATCGAGCAGGCCAACGCTGTCAAGGCCCAGCTCGAGGGTGTGAAGGTCCGTCTGGCCGTCCGCTCCGGCGACGCCGGTCGTCTCTTCGGTTCCGTCACCCCGGCCGACATCGCGTCCGCGATCAAGGCTGCGGGTGGCCCCGAGGTCGACAAGCGTCGTATCGAGCTCGGCGCGCCGATCAAGACCCTGGGCGCCCACGAGACGTCCGTGCGTCTGCACCCCGAGGTTGCCGCCAAGGTCAACATCGAGGTCATCGCGGCCTGATCGCCGCGTTCGGCTGGAACAGCTGAGTGAAGGGGCCGTACCCGCTGGGGTGCGGCCCCTTCACTGTGCAGCGAACGGCTTCTTCTCAGGGAGCGGGCCGGATCCCGGCGAGCGGGGCGCGTCGGTTTCACGTGAAACAGCGTGTTTCACGTGAAACAGTCAGCGCGTGGCGCCCGTGACGATCCAGCGGCCCGAGCGGGAGCGCAGCCAGAGCGTCAGCATGCGCACCGTCATCATCAGCGTCATGGCGGCCCAGATTGCGGTGAGGCCTCCGCCGACCACGGGGACGAGCAGCGCGACTGGAGTGAAGACCGCCAGGGTGAGCACCATGGCCCAGGCGAGATAGGGGCCGTCGCCCGCTCCCATCAGGACGCCGTCCAGGACGAAGACGACGCCGCAGATCGGCTGGGAGAGCGCCACCACGAGAAGGGCGGGCAGGGCAGCGTCCTTGACGACCGAGTCGCCGGTGAACAACGGCAGGAAGAGCGGTCGGCTGATCACCACGAGCAGGCCGAGGACGACGCCGGCGGCGATGCCCCACTCCACCATGCGGCGGCAGGCGGCCCGGGCGCCCTCGGCGTCGCCGGCGCCGAGATACCTGCCGATGATGGCCTGACCGGCGATGGCGATGGCGTCCAGAGCGAAGGCGAGCAGGCTCCACAGCGACAGGATGATCTGGTGCGCGGCGATGTCGGCGTCCCCGAGGCGGGCTGCGACGGCCGTCGCGATCATCAGGATCGCCCGCAATGAGAGAGTGCGGACCAGGAGGGGCACGCCGGCCTGTGCGGAGGCCCTTATCCCAACCGCGTCGGGACGCAGGGAGGCGCCGTGCTCGCGCGCGCCGCGGACCACGACCACGAGATAGATCGCGGCCATACCGCACTGAGCGATGACGGTGCCCCAGGCGGAACCCGCGATGCCGAGGTCGGCGCCGTAGACGAGACCTGCGTTGAGGGCGGCGTTGGCGATGAAACCCGCGACGGCGACGTACAGCGGAGTCCTGGTGTCTTGTAGGCCGCGTAGGACGCCGGAGGCGGCGAGCACGACGAGCATCGCCGGGATGCCGAGTGCCGAGATCCGTAGATAGGTGGTCGCGTACGGGGCCGCTGTGTCCGAGGCGCCGAAGAGTTCCACGAGAAACGGTGCCGTGGGCAGGACGACCGCGACGACGCCGACGCCGAGGAGGATGGCCAGCCAGATACCGTCCATGCCCTGGCGGATGGCGGCCTGGAGGTCTCCGGCGCCGACGCGTCGGGCGACGGCCGCGGTGGTGGCGTAGGCAAGGAACACGAAGACGCTGACGGCTGTCATGAGGAGGGCCGAAGCGACCCCGAGCCCGGCGAGCTGTGCTGTGCCGAGATGGCCGACAATCGCGCTGTCGGCCATGACGAAGAGGGGCTCGGCGACGAGTGCGCCGAAGGCCGGAACGGCCAGAGCGACGATCTCTCGATCGTGCTGTCTCCGGACGGCCTTGGGTCTCGCGGGGGCCTGTGTCATGGCCACCAATCTAATCGTCCACAGGTAAGAGATGCAATCCAATACTGACCCTTACTCGTGGTCTCGCGTCGTGTGCTTTCGTGCGTCGTTCGAAGCGATCTTGGTCCGACTGGGGAAGTTTTTCTTCTGCACAGCCGGTGGACGGCAACGTTGCAGGTCAGAGTGGGTCCTTGGGAATCTCTCCAGGCTTGTTCACAGGGCTGTCCACCGGGTCGTGCACAGGTTTTGCGGAGTTCTCCACAGCATCCGGGCCGTCGTCCACATGGCCTGTGGATAACCAGATTGGCTGACGGTGCCCGCGGGCCTACCGTGGTCCGGCGCCCGCTCCGTTCGTCGGCCGTGAAAGCGTCACAAAACCGACGTGCCAGAACCGGAGTTGGGCCTCTTATTTGTCAGTGGCGTGCCGTAGAACAGAGGGGCACGGCGAGGTCCGCTCGGCGGACGGGAGGAGGTGGCTCGGTGAGTATTTCCGAGCCCTTGGACGACCCGTGGGCCGACAGCGGCCCCAGTGATCGTCTGCCCGCCTCCCGCCGGCGTGGGGACGGTGGCCGAGGACGCGACGAGCAGCATGACCGCGGACGGGACAGCGGAGAGTGGGACCGCGGCGGTTCGGCCTTCGAGCGGGTACCGCCGCAGGATCTCGACGCCGAACAGTCCGTCCTCGGCGGCATGCTCCTGTCCAAGGACGCCATTGCCGACGTGGTCGAGGTCATCAAGGGCCACGACTTCTACAAGCCCGCACACGAGACGATCTTCCAGGCGATCCTCGACGTCTACGCCAAGGGTGAGCCGGCCGACCCGATCACCATCGCCGCCGAACTCACCAAGCGCGGCGAGATCAACAAGGTCGGCGGCGCCTCGTATCTCCACACCCTCGTCCAGATGGTGCCGACGGCGGCGAACGCCGAGTACTACGCGGAGATCGTGCACGAGCGCGCGGTGCTGCGCCGCCTCGTCGAGGCCGGCACCCGCATCACACAGATGGGATACGCGGCCGACGACGACGTCGACGAGATCGTCAACCGCGCCCAGGCCGAGATCTACGCGGTCACCGAGCAGCGCACCAGCGAGGACTATCTGCCGCTCGGCGACATCATGGAAGGCGCGCTCGACGAGATCGAGGCGATCGGCTCGCGCACCGGCGAGATGACCGGTGTGCCCACCGGGTTCACGGACCTCGACTCGCTCACCAACGGTCTGCACCCGGGCCAGATGATCGTCATCGCGGCCCGTCCCGCGATGGGTAAGTCCACCCTCGCACTGGACTTCGCGCGGGCGGCGTCGATCAAGAACAACCTGGCGAGCGTCATCTTCTCCCTGGAGATGGGGCGCAACGAGATCGCGATGCGTCTGCTGTCGGCCGAGGCGCGTGTGGCGTTGCACCACATGCGTTCCGGAACCATGACGGACGAGGACTGGACCCGGCTGGCGCGGCGGATGCCCGAGGTTTCCGCAGCGCCGCTCTATATCGACGACTCCCCGAACCTGTCGATGATGGAGATCCGTGCGAAGTGCCGTCGACTGAAGCAGCGCAATGACATCAAGCTCGTGATCATCGACTATCTGCAGCTGATGCAGTCCGGCGGTTCGAAGCGTGCCGAGAGCCGTCAGCAGGAGGTCTCGGACATGTCCCGTAACCTCAAGCTGCTGGCGAAGGAGCTGGAGGTCCCGGTGATCGCGCTCTCGCAGCTCAACCGTGGTCCCGAGCAGCGTACGGACAAGAAGCCGATGGTGTCCGACCTGCGTGAGTCCGGCTCCATCGAGCAGGACGCCGACATGGTGATCCTGCTGCACCGTGAGGACGCCTACGAGAAGGAGTCGCCGCGCGCCGGCGAGGCGGACATCATCGTGGGCAAGCACCGTAACGGCCCGACGGCGACGATCACGGTCGCCTTCCAGGGCCACTACTCGCGGTTCGTGGACATGGCGCAGACCTGATCCGTCGCACCGCAACTATCAGCTGCGACGCCGCCCGGACCACACCCGTCTGCTTCCGCACAGCCGCTGGTCACGGATCTGCCGCCGCACCGGCACCCCGGTCGGCAGAGGACCCCGCGAGCTAACCGCCTACCTCGTCTCGTACCTGGTCAGGATCACGCCGCAGGGAAATGTCCGCGTCTCCACCAGGTTCAGGTTCACCCAGCTGTCCAGCGCGGTGAAGAACGGCGTGCCGCCGCCCACCAGGACCGGCGCAGTGGCCAGCACGTACTCGTCGATCAACCCGGCCCGCATGGCCGCCCCGGCGAGCGTCGCGCCGCCGATGTCCATCGGGCCGCCGTCCTCGGCCTTGAGCCGGGTGATCTCGGCGACCGCGTCGCCGGTGACCAGGCGGGTGTTCCAGTCGACCTTGTCGATCGTCGAGGAGAACACCACCTTCGACATGTCCCGCCAGCGGCGCGCGAACTCGATCTCCGCCGGGGTGGCGTTGGGCTGCTGGTCGCCGGTCGGCCAGTAGGAGCTCATCGTCTGCCACAGCTTGCGCCCGTACAGCGTCAGGTCGGTCGCCTGCAGCTGGTCGGACCAGAACTGGAACAGCTCGTCGCTCGGCACGCTCCAGCCGATGTCGTCGCCGGGCGCGGCGATGTAGCCGTCCAGGCTCAGGTTCATGCCGTAGATCAGTTTCCGCATGGCGCCAGCCTTCCGTGAGTCGGTCTCACGCGTACAGACCGGCGCGGCGCGGGAAACTCATCGGTGCGCGATCTGAGCTCGCATGCAGTCCCCGTGGCTGGACATGTCATCGGCGGCGAGATCCGCAGTCGCACCCGGGGGATATGGGCTTGGCTCCCGAGCGGCCACCGGGGTGGACTGGAGGGATGACGACATCTCAGGAAGAGCTGCTCCCCACCACGCGCCGGGCACTGCTGCACCGCATCGCCGTGGCCCAGGCCGAGGGACGGGCGCCCTCGCTGGTCGCCGCCGTCGTACGGGGCGGGCGGACCGTGTGGCACGGCTCGCGTACCTCGATGGACGGGCATGCGCCGGACGAGAATGTGCAGTACCGCATCGGCTCGATCACCAAGACCTTCACCGCCGTTCTCGTTCTGAGACTGCGTGACGAGGGCCTGCTCGATCTCGGCGACCCCCTGGAGAAGCATCTGCCGGAAACCGGCGTGGGGGAGGCCACCATCATTGAACTCCTCGCGCACACCAGCGGGTTGGCGGCCGAGTCCCCTGCTCCCTGGTGGGAACGGACCTCCGGATCCCTGCGGCCCGAACTGCCCGACGTCATGGGCGAGCAGCCCTTCCTGCACCCGTCCGGCCGCCGGTTCCACTACTCGAACCCTGGCTACACGCTGCTGGGGGCGCTGGTGGAGAAGCTGCGTGGCGCTCCGTGGGAGGACGTACTCCGGCGTGAAGTGCTCGAACCCCTGGGCCTGAAGCGCACGAGTACACGACCGCAGGAGCCGCACGCGGGAGGTTGGGCGGTGCATCCCTGGGCCGATGCGATGCTTCCCGAACCCGTCGAAGACCTCGGGAGGATGGCGCCGGCTGGTCAACTGTGGTCGACGACGGATGACTTGGCGCGGTTCGCCGTCTTCCTGGCCAAGGGGGACGACCGGGTGCTGAGCGCCGAGAGCGTACGAGAGATGCGGACCCCTGCGGCGCCGCCCGAGGCTGTCGATGTGCTGGATGGTGCCGCATACGGCCTGGGGATGCAGGTCCAGCGCCGAGACGGACGGCTCCTCGTGGGGCACGGCGGGTCGTTGCCGGGCTTCCTGGCGAGTCTGACCCTCAGCGTGCAGGACGACGTCGCGGCCGTCGTGCTGGCCAACTGCACCTCCGGTCCGCTGGTCGCCCTTGCCGCCGCCGACCTGGTCCGTATCGTCGCCGAGGCCGAGCCGCGGATTCCTGAGCCCTGGCGGCCCATGCCTGCGGTCGACACGGCGGTCCTGGAGTTGGCCGGCCCTTGGTACTGGGGGACGAACGCCTTCGCCCTGCGGCTGACCGCGGACGGACTCGTCTCGCTGGAGCCGCTGTCCGGTAAGGGGCGCCGCTCACGGTTCCGCGCCAACGGCGACGGCACATGGACGGGCCTGGAGGGCTACTACGCGGGCGAGATCTTGAAGGCCGTCCGACGCCCGGACGGGACCGTGGACCATCTGGACCTCGGCTCATTCGTCTTCACCCGTCAGCCGTACGACGAGGAGGCTGCCGTGCCGGGCGGGGTGGATCCCGACGGCTGGCGGGGCAGCGACTCGTTCTGACGGTTCAGCGAAAGCGCCTGTTTCACGTGAAACAGGCGCCGCACCGCCTCACAGCGGGAGCTTGAAGCCCACGTGTGAGGCGGTGAAACCGAGCCGCTCATAGAAGCGGTGGGCGTCCGTACGGCTCTTGTCGGAGGTCAGCTGCACCAACTGGCAGTTCTGCCGCCGGGATTCGTCGATTGCCCACTCGATGAGCTGCGTGCCCAGGCCGCTGCCTCGCTCGTCGGCGTGGATGCGGACGGCTTCGATGATCGACCTGGTGGAGCCACGCCGCGACAGCCCGGGAATGACCGTGAGCTGGAGGGTGCCGACGACGCGGCCCTCGCGGACGGCGACGACCAGGTGCTGGTTCGGATCGCTGCTGAGCCGCTCGAGCGCGGACAGGTAGGGGGTCAGGTCATCGGGTGACTCACGCTGGGCGCCCAGTGGGTCGTCCGCGAGCATGCCGACGATCGCGGGTATGTCGTCGGCGACAGCGGGCCGTATCTCAAGATCTCCCATGTCTGCACCCTATGTGGGCACGCGAAGTGTTTCGACGGCGTGGACCAGTGGGGCCAGTTCGGGGTTTTTCGCGGCTTCGTCGAGGGCTTCGCGCAGTGCGGACTCGTTGGTGGGGCGGGCCTGTTCCAGGAGTTTGAGGCCGGTTTCGGTGACGTCGGTGTAGATGCCGCGGCGGTCGGTGGGGCAGAGGTAGCGGGAGAGCAGGCCGCGGTCCTCGAGTCGGGTGACGAGGCGGGTGGTGGCGCTCTGGCTGAGGACGACGGCGTCGGCGACCTGTTTCATCTGGAGGTGGCCGCCTTCGCCGTTGTGCTGGCGGCTGAGGACGTCGAGCAGGGAGTACTCGCGCACGCTCAGGTCGTGCCGGGACTGCAGGGCGCGCTCGATGTGCGTCTCGATCCTGCCGTGCAGCAGGGAGAGGGCGCACCAGCCCTGGGCGAGGGCGGTCAGCGCGGGGTCCGTGGCGGTCATGGCGATTCCTCCATCCCGGAGCGGCTTCAAGTCAAGGTAGGACAGGGCCGCAATAGTCCGCGCTTGCAATTATTCCGCGTGTGCAAGTATTGTCTTCGAGCGTAAAGCGCTCCTGCAATCTTCGGAAGGTGCTACTTCTCCATGCCTCTCGCGCTTCTGGCCCTCGCGATCGGGGCCTTCGGAATCGGAACGACCGAGTTCGTGATCATGGGCTTGCTGCCCGAGGTCGCGGGTGACTTCGGGGTCTCCATCCCCACCGCCGGCTTCCTGGTGACCGGCTACGCGCTCGGTGTGGTCCTCGGCGCTCCGCTGATGACCGTGCTCGGCACCAAGGTCTCCCGCAAGCGGATGCTGATGCTGCTGATGGGGCTCTTCATCGCCGGCAACCTGCTGTCCGCCGTCGCTCCCGCCTTCTCCGTCATGCTGATCGGCCGCGTGGTCGCCTCGCTCGCCCACGGAGCCTTCTTCGGCATCGGCTCAGTCGTCGCGGCCGACCTGGTCGCCCCGGACAAGAAGGCCGGAGCCATCGCGATGATGTTCACCGGCCTGACCGTCGCCAACGTCGTCGGCGTCCCGCTGGGCACGTTCGTCGGGCAGTCCGCCGGCTGGCGGGTCACCTTCGGCATCGTCGCCGCTCTCGGCGTCGTCGGCCTGGTCGGCATCGCCAAGCTGGTCCCCGATACGCCCAAGCCGCAGGGCGTACGGCTGCGCCATGAGCTGGCCGCCTTCAAGAACGCCCAAGTCCTGCTGGCGATGGCGATGACGGTCCTCGGCTTCGGCGGTGTCTTCGCGGCCATCACCTACATCGCGCCGATGATGACCCATGTCGGCGGCTTCGCGGACGGCTCCGTCACCTGGCTGCTGGTCCTCTTCGGGCTCGGCATGGTCGGCGGCAACCTGATCGGTGGCAAGTACGCCGACCGCGCGCTGATGCCCATGCTCTACGTCTCCCTGGGCGCCCTCGCCGTGGTGCTGGCGCTCTTCACGCTCACCGCGCAGAACAAGATCCTCGCGGCCGTCACCATCACGCTGATCGGCGCCCTGGGCTTCGCCACCGTCCCGCCGCTGCAGAAGCGCGTCCTGGACCAGGCGCACGGAGCTCCGACGCTGGCATCGGCCGTGAACATCGGCGCCTTCAACCTCGGCAACGCGCTCTCCGCCTGGCTCGGCGGCCTCGTCATCGCGGCCGGCTTCGGCTACACGTCCCCCAACTGGGTCGGCGCCGCCCTCGCCGCGGCCGCGCTGCTGCTCGCGTTCCTCTCGGCCGCGCTGGAGCGCCGTGAGGGAGCCGTCTCCAGCGCCGTCGTCAACGGCACCGTGCCCGCCGAGCAGCGAGCCGCCGTCCACCACTGAGCCGGTTCCTGTGCGGGGTCAGGGCCACCCCCGCACATCCGGCCCCGTGACCGTCCACGTCGGCACCACACCGTTCCACCTCAGCACGAAACCGCAAGGAGATCCCCCCATGAGCACCGCCACCGCAGTCGCGCCCCTGACCACCGAGAACGCCGACCTTCTTGTCGCCGCCGCACACCGGGCCGCCGAGGGGGCCGGGGGGACCGTCAGCGTCACGGTCCTGGATGTCGGAGGCCATCTGCTCGCCTTCCGGCGGGACGACCGAGCCGTGCTGATCTCCGGGGAGACCAGCACTCGCAAGGCCTACACGGCACTCCAGCTCGACGCCCCGACCGCCGATCTCGTCGAGGCCGTACAGCCCGGCGGGCTCTTCCACACCCTGCCCACGGCGCTCGACCGACCGCTGCTGTTCATCGCGGGCGGTGTGCCGATCCACAGGGACGGCCGGTTGATCGGAGCGATCGGTGTCGGCGGCGGCGCGCCGGAGCAGGACCACCGGTTTGCGATGACCGCCATCGAGGCGCTCGCCTGACCGCACCTTGCGATCGATGAGGAAACGCCGGTCCCCCATGGGACCGGCGTTTCTCTGCGCTGCTCCGGTCTGCGGTCGAGCCGCCTCAGCCCGCCGCCACTGTCAGCGGAGCGAAACGCCGGGTCCAGTCGCCCGGCAGCTCCGAGATGCCGTACGTCATGACCGAGTTGAAGGCGACGGAAGCCAGACCGTGCTCCTTCGCCCACGCCAGCAGCTCCTCGTGGCGTACGTCGATGTCGGTGCGCAGTGGGCGGTCGGTGTGGGCGGCGAGAGAGGTGATGAGCGCCTTCGCGGTCTCGGTGTCGCGGGCGATCAGAGGGCCCACGACCTGCGTGTCCATGTTGGGCCAGGCACCCGCGTATCCGATGATCCGCCCGTTCTCCTCGGCGACGCGCAGCTGGTCGGCGAAGGCGGGCAGCCTCGTGATGATGTGCGTGCGATCGGTGCCGAACACCTCCTCGTCGAGCCGCACGATGGCGCCGAGATCCTCAGCGGTGACCGCACGCGTGGCGATCGTGGGCGTCGAGGGGCCTGTGAAGTGTCCGCGCAGCATCTCCGCCCGACCGGTGACCTTGAAGCCGAGTTCTTCGTAGAGCGGCTGTCCGTACGGCGTCGCGTGCAGCGTCAGCGACGTTGTGCCCATCACGTCGACGACGTGACGCATCAGCCGGCGTCCGATGCCCTGGCGGGCATGGCGCTCGGCGACCAGGACCATGCCGATGGCTCCCAGATCGGGCCGCTCCTGCGGTCCGTACTCCGTGACGACGCAGGCGCTGACGAGTCCGCCGGCGGGGTCATCGATGCCGTAGCCCTTCCCGGCTGTGAGGAGGAACCCCCACTTGTGTTCCTCACGGGGCCAACCCCGGTCCTCGGACAAGTCGGCGCAGGCGGTGAGGTCGCGAGGCGTCAGGCGGCGGATGGGCAGAGCGGCGAGGGAAGGAGTCGGCACGCAGGTCAGGCTGTCTGACGACTGCCCTGGTCGTCCACCTGTTTCCAGGGAGACGTACGAGCTTTTGGCCATGTCATGGTCGACCGCACAGCGCGCCGACAGACGCTGGGTGTTTCACGTGAAACGTGGGCGAACGACGAGCGACGAGCGACGAGCGGCGATCCCGTCGGATCGCCGCCCGAAGGATCGAGGGGCACACGCCATTAGCCTCATCTCCCATGGCGAGACTTCACCTTTTCGATCTGGACGGCACTCTCCTGCATGGAACATCCGCGCCCGTGGAGATCTCACGACAGCTCGGGCTGGAGGAAGAGACCGTCACGCTCGACCGGGAGATCTCGGCAGGGCTGATCGGTCCCCCGGAGTACGCGCAGCGGGTGCACGCGCTCTGGGCAGATCTCACCGAGGCCCATGTGGTGGCCGCCTTCGAGGGTGCTCCTTGGCTGGCCCGGATCCGTGAGGTCTGGACGGAGATCAGGGGACAGGGCGACTACTGCGCCGTCGTCTCGCTCTCGCCCTCCTTCTTCGTGGAGCGGCTGACCGGCTGGGGCGCGCACGCGGCGTACGGCTCCCGCTTCCCGGCCGTGCCGTTCACAGAGCCCGTCGACCCGGCCGGAGTTCTCAGCGCCGAGGCAAAGGTTCACATCGCCGATCTGCTCTGTGCGGAGTTCGGGGTGACGCGGGACGAATGCGTTGCCTATGGCGACTCGCTGTCGGACAAGGCGCTGTTCGGAGTCGTCCCGGTATCCGTCGCGGTCAACGCGGACCGGCATCTGGCCGGACTCGCGACGCACTCCTACATGGGGATAGATCTGTGGGAAGCCTATGAACTGGTGCGCAGCGGCCGGTAATCGAAGGAATTGGCTGTTCGCCCCCTCTCCTGTTTCGTGACGAAGGAAGGCGGGACTTGTGATCGGGGCAACGGCCGGTAGGGTCGACTCCGGTTCGTGTCCGAGCTGTGATGCAGGCTCCGGCGCAGGACCGAGCACAAGGCAAAGCAGCCTAATGGGACGGAGAGATCGAAGACCCGCATTCTCGGTTATGGAGCCCGGGCGCCGGCGTGCGATGGGACGCTGCGGTGAGAGCACTGCGGCCAATGTCACACTCTCGCCTTACTTGTCCGTACCGGGTGTGAATGTGGGTTGAATGTGGCCGTATTGGATCGCGGCAGCGAACGGGGATTGCAAGCCGTCACGGGGGAAAGCAGGCACCTTCCGACCGAGGAAGTGCGCAGACCGACCGAAAGATGTTCGAGGCGAGGCACACCATGGACGCTCCGACCACCACGTCGGCCGACAACGGCACTTCCGGCGGCGGGGGCGGCTGGTTCACGCCGCGCAAGCAGCCGGCGACGACTCCGGGCAGCGAACCGGAGACGGCCGAGGGCCAGCGCCTGGCCGCGCTGCGTCCGGTGGGCAGAACAGCGACGGCCGGCGGCGACGGGGCAGCCTCGTCGGCCCCGGACGATGCCCCCGGAGCCGACGACGCTCATCGCGTGAGCGACGGAGCGACGACCCCGCAACGAGGGGCACCGGCCGCGATATCGACCCCCGAACCGCCCCCGTCGGGTCACATACCGCCCACGCCCTCGACGCCCGCATCCGCCCCCGCCCCTACGCCGGGGCAAGTGCCGCACACTCCCGCCCCCGCCCCGATGCCGGTCCTGGCGCCGCAGACTGCCACCGCCGCGGCTCCTGGCCAAGCACCGCAGGCCGCCGCCACCTTGGCCCCTGGCCAGGCGCCTCAGGCCGCACCCGCGCCGCCGAGCTCCCTCGCACAGCCCGCCCCGCACCCGCACGTCCCCACCCAGCGCCCCGCCCCGGCCCAGCCCGCCTCGCCGGACGCCATCCTGATCCGCCGGACGATGGCGGAGGTAGCCCCCGTGGCCGACAAGGTCACGTCGTACTTCTACGCCCTGCTTTTCGTGCGCCACCCCGACCTGCGCTCCCTGTTCCCGGCCGCGATGGACACCCAGCGCGACCGACTGCTCAAGGCCCTGCTCACCGCCGCCGAGCACATCGACAACACGCCGGTTCTCGTCGACTATCTGCAGAACCTCGGCCGCGGACACCGCAAGTACGGCACCCGGCCCGAGCACTACCCGGCCGTCGGCGAGTGCCTCATCGGCGCACTCAGCAAGTACGCCGTCGGCGTCTGGAACGGCGAGATGGAGGCTGCCTGGGTCCGTGCCTACACGACGATCTCGCAGGTCATGATCGACGCGGCGGCGGCAGACGAACTGCGCGCCCCCGCCTGGTGGTACGCGGAGGTCGTGGCGCACGACCTCCGAACGTCGGACGTCGCCGTCATCACCGTCCGCCCCGACCAGCCCTACCCCTTCCTCGCCGGGCAGTACACGAGCCTGGAGACGCCCTGGTGGCCCAGGATCTGGCGGCACTATTCCTTTGCCTCCGCGCCCCGCTCCGACGGCCTGCTGACGTTCCATGTGAAGGCCGTCCCCGCGGGCTGGGTCTCCAACGCGCTGGTGCACCGTGCCCGGCCGGGCGACATCATCCGGCTCGGCCCGCCGGCCGGCTCGATGACCGTGGACCACACCACGGACAGCGGTCTGCTCTGCCTGGGCGGAGGCACCGGCATAGCGCCCATCAAGGCACTGGTCGAGGACGTCGCCGAGCACGGCGAGCGGCGGCCGGTCGAGGTCTTCTACGGCGCCCGCACCGACCAGGACCTGTACGACCTCGACACGATGCTGCGGCTCAAGCAGTCCCACCCGTGGCTGGAGATCCGTCCGGTCGTGGACCGGCACGGCCTGCTCCAGCTTCCCGAAGCCATACGGCAGTACGGGCCCTGGACCGAGTACGACGCCTATGTCTCCGGCCCGCCCGGCATGATCCGCAGCGGTGTCGACGTACTGAGAGACATCGGCATCCCGTCCGAGCGGATACGGCATGACTCGGTGGAGGAGCTCGTCGCCGCGAACTGACCCGTGTGGTCAGCCCAGGTCGGGGGCGTGCATGGCGCGGACGCCCTCGATGTTTCCGTCGAGGTAGTGCCGCAGCGACAGAGGCACGAGATGGACGGAGGCGATCCCGACCCGGGTGAACGGCACCCGCACGATCTCGTACTCGCCGATGGGCTCGTCCACCTCGGGCCCGTGCCGCAAGGACGTGTCTATGGACCCCAGTCGGCAGACGAAGAAGTGCTGCACCTTCACACCGGTCGCTCCGCCGTCCTCGCCGATGTGCTCGACGGTGTCAACGAAACAGGGCACCACATCGGTGATCTTGGCGCCGAGCTCTTCATAGACCTCGCGGTGCAGGGCGTCGACGACGGTCGAGTCCGTCGGCTCGACCCCGCCACCGGGCGTGAGCCAGTAGGGATCCATGCCGGGCTTGGTGCGCTTGATCAGGATCAGGTCGTCGCCATCCAGCAGAACGGCGCGGGCGGTGCGCTTGACCACGGGTCGGACGGTCATGGGAGAAATGTGGCCCGGCTGGTTCCACGTGAAACATCGCGAAACGTCACCGACCGAGCTCATGGCGTGACGGTCTCGAAAGCCCTGCTCAGGCCCGCTGGAACCCCTGCCCCCGACCCCGCGAAGCCACTGCTCACGCCCAGTCCGAAGCCGCTCGCAGCAGCCACTCATGGGCCCGCGCGATATGAGGCATCGCCAGCGTGCCCGTGCGGACCACTAGGAAGTACGTCCGCAGCGGCGGCACCGGCGGATCGTGCAGGGCGACGACCTCGCCGCGCTCCAGCGTGTCCGCGCACAGATAGCGGGGCAGTACCGCCAGCCCCGCCCCCGCGACCGCACAGGCGAGGACCGCGCGCAGATCGGGGACGATCACGGTGCCGGGGGCGGCTGGACGGGAGTCGTAGACCGAGGCCCAGTAGCGGGAGACGAACGGGAGGGACTCGTGTACCTCCACCACCGGGACGTCCTCCAGCGCATGCGCTCCCTTGTGGCGCAGTTGGCCCGCACCGATCCGGTCGACCCAGCGAGGGGAGGCGACAAGGACGTGCTCCTCGTCGCAGAGCGCAGTCGCCGTGAGCAGAGCGCCGCGCGGACGGGCCGTACTGATGGCCAGATCGTGATGCCCGGCGGCCAGCCCCTCCAGGGTCTCCTCGGCGTTGCCGAAGGATGCGCGCAGGGCGAAGCCCTGGCCGTCCTCGCCGGTCAGTTCGGTGAGCGCGGGCAGCGCCCGCTCGGCGGTGAACTCAGGAGGGCCGGCGAGGTGCAGAGATCGTAAGGAGGACTCGTCGTCGAGTCCCGTCTCGGTGATCTCCACCAGGGCGTCGAGATGCGGCGCGGCCTTGTGGGCGAGTTCATCGCCGATGGTCGTGGGCGTCACTCCCCGGGCCTGCCGTAGGAACAGGGGCCGGCCCAACTGTCGCTCCAGGGTGCGGATCTGTGAGGTCACGGCCGGTTGCGACAGTCCGAGCAGCGCGGCGGCGCGGGTGAAGGATCCGGCCCGGTGCACGGTCACAAAGGTGCGCAACAAGGCCAGATCCATGCCTTTACCCTCCCTGTCCCCGCCCTTCTCCCCACCCCCAGGGCAGGGCCCAACTATAAATAAGTCGATAGGTCGCTGTCGCTACTGTGATTGGACACTGACAGAGAGTCAACTAGCCTTGTTCGCGCGGTTCTTCGCGCGCAGAACCGAGGGCGGTCCGAGCCACGAGGGGGGAGGCTCGGACCGCCCGTTCCACGTTTCGGGACACCGACCGAAGCGGGGGAAGCCCCGCTCACTCGGCCGATTCGTCCAGTGCGCGCAGCACGTCCGCCACCAGATCCTCGGGATCCTCGGCGCCGACCGACATGCGGATGAAGCCTTCCGGTACGGCGTCGCCGCCCCAGCGTCCGCGTCGTTCGGCCGTGGACCGGACGCCGCCGAAGCTGGTCGCGTCGTCGACGAGCCGCAGGGCGTCCAGGAACCGTTCGGCACGCGCGCGCGTGGGCAGCGTGAAGGACACCACGCACCCGTGGTGCCGCATCTGCTGCGAGGCGATCTTGTACGAGGGGTCGCCCGGGAGTCCCGGATAGCGCACCCCGAGCTCCTCGGGCCAGTGCCGCAGGGCCTCGGCGACCGCGAGGGCGTTGGCGTTCTGCCGCTCCACGCGCAGGTGGAGCGTGGCGATGGAACGGTGCGCGAGCCAAGCCTCCATGGGGCCCGGAATCGCCCCGGCGATCTTGCGCCAGCGTCGTACGGCGGCCATGGCCTCCGCGTCGCGGCCGGTGACGTATCCCAGCAGTACGTCGCCGTGTCCCGTGAGCTGCTTGGTGCCGCTGGCCACCGAGAAGTCGGCGCCGAGCTCCAGCGGCCGCTGCCCGAGCGGCGTGGCGAGCGTGTTGTCGACGGCGACGAGGGCGCCCCGTGTGTGTGCCGCCGCGACGAGCCGTCGGATGTCGCACACGTCGAGGCCGGGGTTGGATGGCGTTTCGATCCACAGCAGCCGCGCGCCGTCCAGGACGCCGAGCTGGGCGTCCCCGCCGGTCGGTGCCGTGCGCACCTCGATGCCGTACGCCTCCAGCTGCTCGCGCACCAAGGACAGCGCCTGGTAGCCGTCGCTGGGCAGGACGACCGCGTCCCCGGCGCGCAGCCGGGAGAAGAGCACCGAGGAGATGGCGGCCATGCCCGAGGCGAAGACCAGCGTCTCGACGCCGTCCTCCCCCGGCGCCTCCAACTCGCCGATGGCCCGCTCCAGACGGCTCCAGGTCGGGTTCTCGTCACGGCCGTAGGTGTACGGCCCCGTGGGCTCGCCCGGCAGGTGGTAGTGGGCGGCGAACACCGGGCCCGGCAGGGTCGGCTCGTACTTGACCGGCTCGGGCAGGCCGGCCCGCACCGCGCGCGTGCCGTCGCCGGGGGGCCGCCCCTCAGGGCCCGGGTCGCTCATGCCGCCTGCCCCTCCACCTGTTCACGGACCGCCGCGAGCAGCCCCGTGCTCGCCGCCTCCACCATCTCCAGGCACTCCTCGAAGCCGTCCCGGCCGCCGTAGTACGGGTCCGGCACATCGAGGTCGTCGCCGGCCGCGGGGTCGAAGGAGCGCAGCAGCCGCACCTTCGCCGCGTCCTCCGGTGAGGCAGCGAGGCGGCGAAGGGCCTTGAGATGGCCGGAGTCGAGGGCGACGACGAGGTCGACGCGGGCGAACCAGGACGGCTGGAACTGCCGGGCCCTGTGGCCGCTGCCGTAGCCGTGCTCCTCGAGGACGGAGACGGTGCGCGGGTCGGCCGGGTCGCCCTCGTGCCAGCCGCCGGTGCCGGCGCTGTCCACCTCGACCAGGCCGTCGAGCCCGGCCTCCTCGATGCGGGCGCGGAAGACGGACTCGGCCATCGGCGAGCGGCAGATGTTGCCGGTGCAGACGAAGCAGACGCGGTAGGTCATCGGATGCTCAGTCCCCGTCGGGCAGGAGGACGTGCAGGGCCCAGGAGACGATCGAGATGATCAGGCCGCCGAGCACCGCCGTCCAGAAGCCCTCGACATGGAAGCTCAGGTCGAACTTGTCGGCGAGCCACGAGGTCAGCAGCAGCATCAGCGCGTTGACGATCAGTGTGAACAAGCCGAGCGTCAGGATGAGCAGCGGGAGGCTCAGGAGCTTCACTATCGGCTTGACCACGAAGTTCACCAGGCCGAAGATCAGCGCGACGAGGATCAGGGTGCCGACCTTCTTGCCCGTGCTGTCACCGGTCAGGGTGATCTTGTCGAGCAGCCAGACGGCGACCGCCAGGGCGCCCGCGTTGGCGATCGTCTTGACTACGAAATTCTTCATGTGTCTGATCGTGGCAGACGAGCTCGGCCATGAGCACTGGGATGAAGGCGGACAACAGCGATGAAGGCATTCCGGCTGGACGAACTGGAGGCGGAGCGCGCCGCCAATGAGGGCGCCTACCTGCAGTTTCTGCGGGAGCAGAACATGTCGGTCGGCCTGTACGCGCTCAATGCCGGCGAGCACGATCCACAGAAGCCGCACAACCAGGACGAGGTCTACTTCGTTGTGAGCGGCCGCGCCCAGATCACCGTGGGCATGGAGACCACGCAGGTGGCGCGCGGCAGCGTGGTGTACGTACCGGCCGGCGTCGCCCACAAGTTCCACCACATCAGCGAGGACCTGCGGGTGCTCGTGGTGTTCTCTCCACCCGAGAGCTGACCTTCGGCCTCGGGGTTCCCTAGGGGATCGATCAGGGGAGGACAAGGGCTGCGAGGCCCCCGCGGAGGCACCTGCCGGTTCTAGCATCGAGTGCAGGGAATCAGCAGATTCGCGGAATCAGGACCCGGCACAGGACGGGCGGAGAGGTAAGGACGAGGGCGATGCGTGAGATCTTCGCAGGATTGCCGTGGTGGGTGAAGTGGGTCGCGGTGCCGGTCATCGCCCTGGTCGTGTTCGGCGGGCTGATAGCCAGCGTCGTCGGTTTCGTGATCGGACTGCTCTTCAAGCTCCTGGTCTTCGTGGCGCTGGTCGGTGGACTGATCTACGTCGTACGGAAGTTCATGTCGAGCTCTTCGTCCCGCAGCGACTGGTGAGGGCCGTGGGGACCGGTGGGCGGTAACAGGAATCACCGGTTCCCTCGGGCGAGGGAAGTTTCCCGGACAGGGCGTCTGCGGGCGGTGGCGGACCAATAGAGTCCGGAAATCGACGCGGGGAAGACCCCGCGAGCGGCGTACACCCCCACCCGTGTTCCCCAACACGGGCTGCCCCCCTCGCTTCGGGAGTGACCCTTGGCCACGGTAGACACCGCACCCTCAGAACCCCACTCGCCCCCCGGACGGCCCTGTTCCTCCGTGCCCCAGGTGCCGCGGCAGGCCTCCCGGGAACCCTCCGAACAGTCGAACTCCGCGACGCTCATCGGATCCGTCCAGCGCGCCATGCGCCTGCTGGAATGCGTCGCCGGGCACACATACGGCGCCCCGGCCAAGCAACTGGCCCGCGAGACGGGCCTGGCGCTGCCCACGGCCTACCACCTCCTGCGCACGCTGGTGCACGAGGGCTATCTGCGCCGCGACAAGGGCCTGTTCTTCCTCGGCGAGGCAGCCATGCTGCTGAGCAGCAGCGGAGCCGAGCAGAAACGTCGCAGCACCGTCGCCGACGCGCTCGCCCAGTGCCGTGACGCCATCGGGGTCCCCGTCTACTACGCCCAGTACCGCGACGGCGAGATCGAGGTCATGTGCGTCTCCGACACCCCCGGCAATCCGGCGGTCGAGGAATGGGCCGACTTCCGCGAGACCGGCCACGCGCACGCCATCGGGCAGTGTCTGCTGTCCCAGCTCGACGAGGACGCCCGGCGCGATCATCTCGAGCGCCATCCCGTGCAGTCCATCACCCCGTACACGGTCCGCGACAGCCGCACGCTGCTCCGACGTCTCGAACAGATGCGCAGGATGGAGCCGGTGACCGAGCGTCAGGAGTACGCGCTGGGCACGGTGTGCGCGGCGATTCCCATCACGGTGGGTACCACGGCCGCGACGATGGCCATTTCCCTACCCGTCGAACAGGCCGACCGGCTGCTGCCGGCGGCCCGGCAGCTGCAGGACGAGGTCGGGCGGCTCCTGGGGTCACTGGCGATCTCTATCAGCATCTGAAAACTCACTCCTTGTGATCTCTCGTGTACGTTCAGCAAGATTTCATCAGGCTCGGGTTCCGGTCCCGGCCAGTCGAAGGCAAACGACGGGGTAGGCGATGCGCGAGTCCGTACAGGCAGAGGTCATGATGAGCTTTCTCGTGTCCGAGGAGCTCTCCTTCCGCATCCCGGTGGAGTTGCGTTACGAGACCTGTGATCCCTATGCGGTACGGCTGACCTTCCACCTGCCCGGCGATGCTCCGGTGACCTGGGCCTTCGGCCGGGAGCTGCTGGTCGACGGGGTGGGCAGACCGTGCGGGGAGGGTGATGTACGGGTCTCGCCGGCCGGTTCCGAGACGCTGGGCGATGTGTTGATCCGGCTTCAGGTCGGTGCCGACCAGGCGCTGTTCCGCTCCTCTGTGGCGCCGCTGGTGGCCTTCCTGGACCGCACCGACAAGCTGGTGCCGCTCGGGCAGGAGGGAGCGCTCGCCGACTTCGACGCCCACCTCGACGAGGCCCTGGACCGCATCCTGGCGGAGGAGCAGAGCGCCGGCTGAAGCGTTACTCCGGTGAGAGCAGGGTGGCGTAACGCTTCAGCGGCGCACAAGGGGCGTGTGGGAGCGCTTCCTTTGCGCCGGGTGTGATGCGCGCTCCGCCGGATGGGCGAAGTCGGCCGGACCGGATCGGCGCCCTTCGGCGCCTTTGGCAGCCGGCGTCGCCACCGTCCGCCCTCGCGTCGGCATTGCTTTGGCCGCTGCCACCGCTTCTCCTGTCGACTCCACTGTCGACTTCGCTGTCGACTTCGCGTCACGGTTTCCGGTGGCGCCCCCGCGTCACCGCTTCCGCCGTCGCCCTCGCCCGCCGCGTGCCGCCGGGCCCGGCTGGGCGCCCGCCGTACCCGGCTGGGCACCGACCGGCACCGCGCCCTTCTCCGGCCGGTCGGCCGAGACCACCAGAGCCGCGAGGGCCGTGGTGACCGGCACCGACGCGACCAGGCCGATAGAGCCCACCAGAGTGCGCACGATCTCCTCCGCGACCAACTCGCTGTTCGCGACCGTGCCGACGCTGCTCTGCGCGATCGAGAAGAGCAGCAGCAGCGGCAGCGCGGCACCGGCGTAGGCGAGGACGAGCGTGTTGACGACGGACGCGATGTGGTCGCGGCCGATGCGGATGCCTGCCCGGTACAGCCCGCGCCAGCCCATCGTCGGATTGGCCTCGTGCAGCTCCCAGACCGCGGACGTCTGGGTGACCGTCACATCGTCGAGGACACCCAGTGAGCCGATGATGATGCCGGCGAGCAGCAGACCGCTCATGTCGATCGACGGATACAGCCCGTGGATGAGGCCGGTGTTGTCGTCGGTGTTGCCGGTGAGCGCGGCCCAGTCGATGAACACCGAGCCGAGGATGCCGATCAGCAGCAGCGAGATCAGCGTGCCGAGTACCGCGACCGATGTCCGGGCGGAGAGACCGTGGCACAGATAGAGGGCCATCAGCATGATGGCGCTGGACCCCACCACCGCCACGACCAGCGGGTTCGAGCCCTGCAGAATCGCGGGCAGGATGAAGAAGTTGAGCACCAGGAAGCTGATGGCCAGCGAGATCAGCGCCATCACACCCCGCAGCCGCCCGACGACCACGACGGCGAGTGCGAAGATGCCGGCGAGCACCGACAACGGGACACGCCGGTTCACGTCGGTGACCGAGTACTGCAGGTCCTTGGGCGCGGAGGGCTCGTAGGCGACCACGACCTCCTGGCCCTCGTGCAGCTGCCGTGACTGGTCGGGCTGCACGATCTCCGTGAACGTACGGCCCTTGTCCTTGCCGGTGTCGACGCGGATCGTCGCCTTCTTGCAGGTGCCGTTCTCCTGCTGCACCGCGGAGGACCCCTCGGCGGTGGAGGTGTCCCCGGTCGGCGGCACTCCCGAGGCGTTGACGTCCTTGCAGCTCAGCTCGACCACCTTGGTGACCGTGGCCTGCTGTGTCTGCCGGTCGAAGCCGACCCCGGTGCGCTCGTGCGGCGGGGCGCCGCCCGGCCACAGCACCGCGAGCCCCACCACCACCGCCGCGGCGAACGGGATCAGGACCGCCGCGATGACCTTGCGCAGATGCTGGGAGACGGGGGCCGCCGGACCGTGGGCGTGGCTGTGCGAGTGCCCGTGCCCAGGCCCCTCACCGTCACCACCGCCCCGCCACCCGCCGGATCCGGGGCCGTGACCATGACCACCGCCGGAGTCGGGACCGGGCCCATCGCCCTGGCCGGCCCCCTGGCCCGATGCGCCGCCCGACTCGGCACCGCGACCGTGCGGACCAGCCGGGCCGGGTCCGTGCTCGTGCCCGCCGCCGACGCCGCTCGCGCGCTCCTGCATGCCGCCGGGCCTGGGGCCGGGTTCATGCCAGTCGCCGGCCCCGCCCCGGGGCTGAGGCATCCCGCCGGTTCCGGTGTCGTGCTCGCCCCAGCCGCCGGTTCCCGCCGTGAGATCGTCGTGGCCGCCCGTGGAACCACGGCCGTATCCACCGTCGTATCTGCCTCCGGGAACCCCTGAACCCCGGCCGTCCGCACGGCCGTTGCCACGCGCGGGACCGTTTCCGGGGCCGCTTCCGGAGCCCGAGCCGCGGGGCGGCTCGGGCGGTGGGTACGGAGGTTCATGCGTCGAGGTCACCGACCGATCATCGCAAGAACGACCGGGGCCCTCTGTTCACCGCGCCCGAATTGACGCTAGCGTGGAGCCACCTTTGTACACGCGGGAGCTCGGAGCACCGGGCTGAGAGGGCGCTGACCTCCGTCCCAGCGATGTTTCACATGAAACATCACCCATCTCGAGTGATGTTTCACACGAAACGTCGGCAGACGGATACGGCTGCGTCGACCGCCGAACCTGTTACCGGGTAATGCCGGCGTAGGGAGTAGGTCTTATGACCATCAAGGACGCGCGCACGCCTGCCTCCAACCAGGACGAACAGCCCATTCAGGGCGAACCGTCTCCGGAGGCCGGGAAGTCCATCGGCTGGCACAAGGCATACGTCGAGGGCTCACGCCCCGATCTGCGAGTGCCGGTCCGCCAGGTGCACCTCACCAACGGGCAGTCGGTCACGCTGTACGACACGTCGGGCCCGTACACCGATCCACTCGCCGATACCGACGTCCGCAGGGGGCTGGCTCCGCTGCGGGAGAACTGGATCATCGCCCGCGGCGACACCGAGGAGTACGCGGGCCGTCCCGTCCGACCCGAGGACGACGGCATCAAGCACACCTCGCCGCGTGGCGGCCTGCGCAACCTCGACGCGGTCTTCCCCGGACGGCCGCGCCAGCCGCGCCGGAGCCGGGACGGCGAGGCGGTCACGCAGCTCGCCTACGCGCGCCGGGGCGAGATCACACCCGAGATGGAGTTCGTGGCCATCCGGGAGAACGTTTCTCCCGAAGTGGTCCGCGAGGAGATCGCCGCGGGCCGGGCGGTGCTGCCCGCCAACGTCAACCACCCGGAGATCGAGCCGATGATCATCGGCAAGCGGTTCCTGGTGAAGGTCAACGCCAACATCGGCAACTCCGCGGTCACCTCCTCCATCGAGGAGGAGGTCGAGAAGATGACCTGGGCGACCCGCTGGGGCGCTGACACGGTCATGGACCTGTCGACCGGCCGCAACATCCACACCACCCGTGAATGGGTGCTGCGCAACTCCCCCGTGCCCATCGGCACGGTGCCGCTCTACCAGGCGCTGGAGAAGGTCGACGGCCGCGCCGAGGAGCTGACCTGGGAGATCTACAAGGACACGGTCATCGAGCAGGCCGAGCAGGGCGTGGACTACATGACGGTCCACGCGGGCGTGCGCCTTCCGTACGTACCGCTCACCGCGAACCGCAAGACCGGCATCGTCTCGCGCGGCGGCTCGATCATGGCGGCGTGGTGCCTGGCGCACCACAAGGAGTCGTTCCTCTACGAGAACTTCGAGGAACTCTGCGAAATCCTCGCCGCGTACGACGTCACGTACTCGCTGGGCGACGGCCTGAGGCCCGGCTCGATCGCGGACGCCAACGACGAGGCGCAGTTCGCCGAACTCCGCACACTCGGGGAACTCAACCAGATCGCGAAGCGTTTCAACGTACAGACCATGATCGAGGGCCCGGGACACGTCCCGATGCACAAGATCAAGGAGAACATCGACCTTCAGCAGGAGATCTGCGATGAAGCTCCGTTCTATACGCTCGGCCCGCTGACCACCGACGTCGCACCGGCGTACGACCACATCACCTCCGGCATCGGTGCCGCGATGATCGCCTGGTGGGGCACGGCGATGCTCTGCTACGTCACCCCCAAGGAGCACCTGGGCCTGCCCAACCGAGACGACGTCAAGACCGGCGTCATCACCTACAAGATCGCCGCCCATGCGGCCGATCTGGCCAAGGGGCATCCCGGCGCGCAGGAGTGGGACGACGCACTGTCCGACGCCCGCTTCGAGTTCCGGTGGGAGGACCAGTTCAACCTCGCCCTGGACCCGGACACGGCACGGGAGTTCCACGACGAGACCCTCCCGGCGGAGCCCGCCAAGACGGCCCACTTCTGCTCCATGTGCGGGCCGAAGTTCTGCTCGATGAAGATCTCCCAGGACATTCGCCGTCGGCACGGCGACAGTCAGGCGGAGATCGAGGAGGGCATGGCTCAGAAGTCGAAGGAGTTCGCGGCGGCGGGCAACCGGGTGTACCTGCCGATCGCGGACTGACGTCGACGTCCTGACCCAGGGCGCCATGCCCCGCTGCCGGGCATGCTGTTCGGCTTGCGCCTCCCCGAGGAGATCTCCCCGGGGGCTCCGTCGAGGAGAGGGTCCCCGGTGGGGGCCTTCTCACGGCGGGGGCGCAAGCCGAGGGGCTACTCCGGCTTGTGGTCCGGCCCCCCGAAGTCCGGGCTCGTGTAGTCCGGACTGCTGAAGCTCGGACGCGAGCCGGTGGGGGGTCCGTCGTCCGGGCTGCTGAAGCCCGGGCGGCCGTAGCCGAGGTTCGGCATCCGGCCCGCCGGTGTCGACGGTGGTGTGCGGTGCAGGACCGCCGCCGTGCCGGGTTCGGCGAGTGCCTCCCGTAGGAAGGGCAGGATGCCGCGCTCCAGCAGGGCCTCGCGCCAGGCTTCCCTGGCCCGGGCCACTTCCTCGCTCAGCTCGCCGTACGGCCCGGAGACGAAGGCCGGCCGGTTGCGCAGAGCGGTGAGCAGAAGCCCGACGGCGGCGACCAGGATCGCTGCCGCCGCGATGGCGCCGAACACCCATCCGGTGGTGAGCATCGTCTGGGCGAACGCCGGCTCGGGGTTGAACATCTTCAGGATGTAGCCGACGAGCAGGAAGATCGCCGCGGCGGTGCCGGCGAGGACGGGTGCCAGGACGGCGACCACGGCGACGACACCGGGGCCGGCTGTCTCGGCGACTTCTCCCATGGTGGTGGCGAGCCCCATCGCGCCCGTGCCCGACTCGGTGGAGCCGGAGTCGCGGGTGGACGACGGGGTGGACGGCGCCGGTTGGCGCAGTTCCTCGCGGACCTTCACGTAGTGCTGGTACTCGGTCGCCGCGGCCGCCGTGATGAGTGCGGTGGCGTTCAGCGCCATGGTGCGCAGCTGTTCGGGGTTGAGCCGCTGTCCTACCGCGGCCAGTTCCGGGCGGTGTGGTGCGGAGCGCAGCGCCTCATCGAGGATCCGCTCGTATTCCTGGCGGTCCTCACTGTGCAGGTGCTGCGGAACGCTGTTCATGTGCATCCCCCGATGCTCCGTAGGGCTTGGGGCTCGCATGCCAACGAGCCGTCGGGCAGAAACGGAGGGGAGCCTGCTACGGATAAGGCGATGGTAGAGCGGTGACGGCACACGGTGACAGGGGGTTTGCCAAAATTGGGCCCTGGCCTGCGCCGTCCTCCGTCCCTGCGTGGTGGGGGGACGTCTGCCCGGTGAACGTTCAGATATCCAGGGGAAGTTGCTGGACCAGCAGCTTTCCGGCCATGGTCACGCCGCCGTCCATCGCGATGGCGAGGCCCTCGGCGTAGACGTGCGGTCCCTCGACCACGGGGTCGTTGCCGTCCTCGTCGTCCTCGGAGCCGACCTCGCCCAGCAGATACGGAATGGGGCTGTGGCCGTGAACGATGCGGGTGCCGCCGTACGTATCGAGCAGGGAGCGCACATGGTCCGCGCCGCCCTCGTCGCGGAAGGAGAAACGCTTGGTGAACTTGCGGAACAGGTCCCAGACCTCGTCGGCGTCATTGCGCGTGAGCGTCTCGCGGACGGTGTCGTTGACCGCTTCGATCGAGTCGCCGTAGTCGAGATAGGCGGTGGTGTCCGAGTGCACGAGCAGATGGCCGTCGACCGCTTCCATGGCGTCCAGCCGGGACATCCACTGCAGATGGTGGTCCTGGAGACGGTCCATGTCGGTCTTCTGGCCACCGTTGAGGAGCCAGGCCGCCTGGAAGGTGGCGGTGCCCGCGCCGGAGTTGACGGGGGTGTCGCCGAACCGCTTGGCGCCGATCAGCAGCAGCTCGTGATTGCCCATCAGGGCCTTGCAGTAGCCGCCGGCCGCGGCGGCCTCGGCGGACAGCCGCATCACGAGGTCGATGACGCCGATGCCGTCCGGGCCGCGGTCGGTGAAGTCGCCGAGGAACCACAGCCGGGCGGTGCCCGCGGACCAGTTCCCCGCCGAGTCGATGAGGCCCTTCTCCTGGAGTGCGGCCACCAGCTCGTCGAGATAGCCGTGCACATCACCGACGACGAACAGCGGGCCGGGGCCGGCCGTGGACTGCGGGGTCGGCAGGGCGGCGGGGTCGACGGCCACCTGCACGGTGTCGCCGCGGTTGATCACCGGCAGGTCGCGCTCGGTGGGCGTGTACCCCTCGGGGTAGGTCTCGTCGAGGGACGGGGCGACCTCACCCGGGTGTGTGCTGTGGGCATACGGACCGGCCTCGTGGACGTACGCGGGCACCCGGAAGTCGCGCAACGTCGCCGTGCGCTCCACCTCGGGTCCCTGACCGGCCCCCTGAGTCATCAGACCCCTCCACCATCGCGCCGCATCTGCACCGCATCGGACTGCCTGGTCGCAGCGGCCCGCGGGTGTCGTGGGCCCATCATAGGAATGCCGATCGCGCCATGTGATGACCCAGGGGTGGTGAATCGGAGCAGGACTCCTGTTCACCGCGGCTTTCGCCCCGATTGGGCAGGGCTTCGACCACTCGACGAGCGCGCTCGGCGCGTTCCCCCGACCTGCTCGCGCCGTGCCTCGGCGTGCTCCTACCGGTCCTCGGGGGACCGGGGCGGGCTGACCGTGGTACGCGGCGGACGTCGCTGGGACGAGGTACGCACGATCAGTTCGGTCGGTATCACCTGCTCGACCGTCTGCTCCGACTCCAGCCCCTCGATGGCGTCGATGAGGAGCTGGACCACCGCTGTGCCGATGCGGCGTGGCTTCAGGGAGAGCGTGGTGATGGGCGGCTCGGTGTTGGCGTACACCGTCGACTCGCTGCAGCACACCAGAAGCAGGTCGTCCGGTACGCGCAGACCGTAGCGGCGGGCGGCGGCGAGCAGGTCGGTGCCGTTCGGGTCGAACAGCCCGTAGACCGCGTCGGGCCGGTCGGGGCGGGCGAGCAGCCGGTCGGCGGCGACGGCGCCCGCGCACGGGTCGTGCGCCGGGTAGGCCTCGTACACCGGGTCCTGGCCGACGCGCTCGCACCAGCGCAGGTACGCGGTGGTCGACAGATGGGTGTACGTGTCCGTCGTGGTGCCCGTGAGCAGGCCGATCCGGCGGGCGCCCGCGTCGGCGAGGTGGTCGAGGATGCCGAGTACGGCGGCCTCGTGGTCGTTGTCGACCCAGGCGGTGACCGGGAGCGAGCCGGCGGGGCGGCCGTCGGAGACGACCGGGAGGCCCTGTCTGACCAGTTCGCTGACGACCGGGTCCTGGTCGGACGGGTCGATGACGACGGTGCCGTCGAGGGCGACGTTGGACCAGACGTCGTGGCGCGAGGTCGCGGGGAGGATCACGAGGGCGTAGCCGCGGGCGAGCGCGGCCGAGGTGGCGGCGCGGGCCATCTCGGCGAAGTACGCGAACTCGGTGAAGGTGAAAGGTTCATCCCCATAGGTCGTCACGGTCAGGCCGATGAGTCCCGACTTGCCGGTACGGAGTGTTCTGGCGGCGGCCGACGGCCGGTAGCCCAGCCGGTCGGCGACCTCGCGGACATGGCGTCGGGTGGCGTCGGGGAGCCGGCCCTTGCCGTTGAGGGCGTCGGAGACGGTCGTGATGGAGACCCCGGCGGCGGCCGCCACGTCTCTGATGCCCGCCCGACCGGGCCGACTTCCTCGACGTGAGGTTTCCGCGCGGCTCACCTGGTGCTTCCCTGCTGCTGTCATGGCGAGCCGATAGTAGGGCTCATGCGGTGGGGTAGTGCGGACGCATATGCAATCGTTGACAGGCACGTTTCTGCAAGGTCATCAGCCGTCAAATCCCTTTGAAAACAAGGGAGTTGAACGATCCAAAGGCAAGACGTGACTTGTCGGCGCGCATGGGCCTGCCAAGTGTCCGATGTTTCGAAGAGGTCTCAACTCACCTTCACGGGGGATGCGCGCTACGGCGTGAGCCACCGGCGCGTAGATATATGTATGGCGCGCCCCCCGATTCGTACGCCTTCGTACGACGATGCCCGTGATGCAGGTGTGACAGGTGAGGTCGGCAGGGCGGTCCGTCGTGGCTGTGTGCATCGGCCCTTCCTCACCTGTACGCATCGGCGCGGAATCCTCATAAGGTGAGAAGTATTGGAGCCGGCGGCGGTGATGGGCCGCCGGTGGTCGTGAGGAGGACTGCGGTGAGCGAGACGAGCCCCAAGCTGCGCGCCGAGCTGGAGGGTATCCCCACCTACAAGCCGGGCAAGCCTGCCGCGGCCGGTGGTCCGGTGGCCTACAAGCTGTCCTCCAACGAGAACCCCTATCCGCCGCTCCCTGGCGTGATGGAGACGGTGACGGCCGCCGCCTCGTCCTTCAACCGCTATCCGGACATGATGTGCACGGCGCTGATGAACGAGCTCTCCGACCGTTTCGGCGTCCCGCTGTCCCATCTGGCCACCGGCACCGGTTCGGTCGGAGTCGCCCAGCAACTGCTGCAGTCCACCGCCGGACCCGGCGACGAGGTCATCTACGCGTGGCGGTCCTTCGAGGCGTACCCGATCATCACGCAGATCAGCGGTGCCACGTCCGTCAAGGTGCCGCTGACTGCGGGCGAGGTGCACGACCTGGACGCGATGGCCGGCGCCATCACTGACCGCACCAGGCTGATTTTCGTCTGCAATCCCAACAACCCGACGGGCACGGTTGTGAAGCGGGCCGAGCTGGAGCGGTTCCTCGACCGGGTGCCCGGCGATGTCCTGGTGGTGCTGGACGAGGCGTACCGAGAGTTCATCCGTGATCCCGAGGTGCCGGACGGGGTGGAGATCTACCGCGAGCGGCCGAACGTCTGTGTTCTGCGGACGTTCTCCAAGGCCTATGGCCTCGCCGGCCTCCGGGTCGGCTTCGCGGTCGCCCAGGAGCCGGTCGCGGCAGCCCTGCGCAAGACGGCTGTGCCGTTCGGGGTGAGCCAGCTCGCGCAGGACGCGGCCATCGCCTCGCTGCGTGCCGAGGACGAACTGCTCGGCCGGGTCGGGTCATTGGTGTGCGAGCGCAACCGCGTGGTCGATGGGCTGCGCGCTCAGGGCTGGACGGTGCCCGAGACCCAGGCCAACTTCGTGTGGCTGCGGCTGGGGGAGCGCACGGTCGCCTTCGCTCAGGCCTGTGAGCAGGCGGGCGTGGTGATCCGGCCGTTCCCGGGCGAGGGTGTGCGGGTGACGGTCGGGGAGGCTGAGGCGAACGACATCTTCCTGAAGGTGGCGGAAGGGTTCCGCAAGGAGCTTTAGGGCCGCGCGGCAGCCGAACTCAAACGCCTGAGTGCCTGAGTGTGGCTCAGGCGTCCATGAGTTCCACGCGCACGGGGTCGCCGTCGCGCACCGTCGCCAGCAGGCGGGGGTCGTCGTCGAGGCGGCCCAGGATGTTGCACGGGCTCGCGAGGCGGCACTCGTCGCCTCGCGAGATCGGCGTGGGGCCGTAAGGGAGGGCGAGCGCGTCGCCGTCGGTCCAGAAGGCGACCGTGCCGGGCTCGACGACCTGCTGTGCGTCCGTTTCACGTGAAACGGACACTCCTGTGTCGAAGTACACCTCCTCGCCCCAGGTGCGGGCGGTGGAGGCCAGTGGCAGGGCTTTGGCGAGAGACTGTGCGGTCGGGGTGTCGTCCAGGCGTGCGGTGAGGTGCCCCGCAGGCCATGAGATCCGTATCTGCATGCCGTGAATTCAACAAGATGTTGAAGTTCTTGGGAAGCCTTCCGGCGCCATGGGTCGGGCGGCCCCTCCCTGCTGGGTCGGCCGGCCGGCGTTAGGGACCCCCCGCCTATCGAGCCTCGAACGGCCATGCGTCATAATTGCTTGTGAATGTGAACGCGTTCACAAGCGTGTCCCGGTTGCTCCCGTGCTGTACGTGACATAAGGGGCAAACTGCCGCTGTCCCCACGGCGACGTAAGGAGATGTTGCGACGTGGACCTGGCTTTGGCGCCGGAGACCCTGGCGCGATGGCAGTTCGGTATCACCACCGTCTACCACTTCCTGTTCGTTCCCCTGACGATCTCACTGGCCGCCCTCACGGCCGGGCTGCAGACCGCCTGGGTGCGCACAGAAAAGGAGAAGTACCTCAGGGCGACGAAGTTCTGGGGCAAGCTCTTCCTGATCAACATCGCGATGGGTGTCGTCACCGGCATCGTGCAGGAGTTCCAGTTCGGCATGAACTGGTCCGACTACTCCCGCTTCGTCGGTGACATCTTCGGTGCTCCACTCGCCTTCGAGGCGCTGATCGCCTTCTTCTTCGAGTCCACCTTCATCGGGCTGTGGATCTTCGGCTGGGACAAGCTGCCGAAGAAGATCCACCTGGCCTGTATGTGGATGGTCTCCATCGGCACGATCCTGTCGGCGTACTTCATCCTCGCGGCCAACTCGTGGATGCAGCACCCTGTCGGTTACAAGATCAACGAAGCCAAGGGACGCGCCGAGCTCACCGACTTCTGGCTCGTACTGACCCAGAACACCGCCCTCGCCCAGGCCTTCCACACCCTCTCCGCGGCCTTCCTCACCGGCGGCGCGTTCATGGTCGGCATCTCCGCCTTCCATCTGCTGCGCAAGAAGCACATCCGTGAGATGAAGACCTCGCTCAGGCTCGGCCTGGTCACCGTCGTCATCGGCGGCATGCTCACCGCGATCAGCGGCGACGTCCTCGGCAAGATCATGTACGAGCAGCAGCCGATGAAGATGGCCGCGGCCGAAGCGCTGTGGGACGGCGAGGAGCCGGCACCCTTCTCGATCTTCGCCGTCGGCGATGTCGACGAGGGCCACAACGAGGTCGCGATAGAGATCCCGGGCCTGCTGTCCTTCCTGGCCAAGGACGACTTCAGCTCGTACGTCCCCGGTATCAACGACGTCAACAAGGCCGAGCAGGAGAAGTACGGTCCCGGTGACTACCGGCCCAACATCCCCGTCGCCTACTGGGGCTTCCGCTGGATGATCGGCTTCGGCATGGCGTCGCTCGCCATCGGCCTGGCCGGACTCTGGCTGACCCGCAAGAAGTTCATGCTGCCGCAGCACCTGAGGGTCGGTGACGACGAGGTGCCGCATCTGGTGCTGCTCCCGAAGAAGGCGCTCGGCCCGAAGCTGACCCAGTGGTACTGGCGCATCGCGATCTGGACCCTGGCCTTCCCGCTGATCGCCAACTCCTGGGGCTGGATCTTCACCGAGATGGGCCGTCAGCCCTGGGTGGTCTACGGCGTCCTGCGGACCCGTGACGCGGTCTCCCCCGGCGTCTCCCAGGGCGAGGTCCTCACCTCGATGATCGTCTTCACCGCGCTGTACGCCATCCTCGCCGTCGTCGAGGTCAAGCTCCTCGCGAAGTACGTCAAGGCCGGCCCGCCCGAACTGACGGAGGCCGACCTGAATCCGCCCACGAAGATCGGCGGCGACTCCCGTGACGCCGACAAGCCGATGGCCTTCTCGTACTAGGCCGAGGGAGCTGCACAGTCATGGAACTTCACGACGTCTGGTTCGTCCTGATCGCCGTCCTGTGGATCGGCTACTTCTTCCTGGAGGGCTTCGACTTCGGGGTCGGTGTCCTCACCAAGTTGCTCGCCCGCGACCGGCCCGAGCGGCGGGTGCTGATCAACACGATCGGCCCCGTCTGGGACGGCAACGAGGTCTGGCTGCTCACGGCGGGCGGCGCCACTTTCGCCGCCTTCCCCGAGTGGTACGCGACGCTCTTCTCCGGCTTCTATCTGCCGCTGTTGGTCATCCTGGTCTGCCTGATCGTCCGGGGCGTCGCCTTCGAGTACCGGGCGAAGCGGCCCGAGGAGAACTGGCAGCGCAACTGGGAGCACGCGATCTTCTGGTGCTCGCTGATCCCGGCGTTCCTGTGGGGTGTGGCCTTCGGCAACATCGTGCGGGGGGTGAAGCTCGACCAGAGCCATGAGTACGTGGGCGGCGTCCTGGACCTGCTCAACCCGTATGCGCTGCTCGGCGGTCTGGTGACGCTGACGCTGTTCACCTTCCACGGTGCGGTGTTCACCGCGCTGAAGACCGTCGGAGAGATTCGGGAGCGGGCGCGGACGCTGGCGCTGTGGGTCGGCCTCACGACGGCCGCGCTGGCGCTGATCTTCCTGCTCTGGACGCAGGTCGAGAACGGTGACGGACAGAGCCTGGTCGCCCTGGTAGTGGCTGTCGTGGCGCTGGTCGCGGCGCTTGCGGCGAACCAGGCAGGGCGCGAGGGATGGTCGTTCGCCCTGTCCGGTGTCACTATCGTGGCCGCCGTGGCGATGCTCTTCCTGACGCTCTTCCCGAACGTCATGCCGTCCTCGCTCAATGACGAGTGGAGCCTCACGGTCACCAACGCCTCATCGAGCCCCTACACCCTGAAGATCATGACCTGGTGTGCGGTCATCGCCACACCGATCGTCATGCTCTACCAGGGCTGGACCTACTGGGTCTTCCGTAAGCGGATCGGCACGCAGCACATCGCCGCGGAAGCCGCCGCGGGATCCGCGCACTGAGTCCGCCGTGGCGGGGTGTTTCACGATGTTTCACGTGAAACACCCCGCACTGGACCGAAGGGCTTGTTTCACGTGAAACCGATCGATCCGCGTCTCCTCCAGTACGCCCGCGCCACCCGCCTCTTCCTGATCGCGGTCGTCGGCCTGGGCGCCGTCGGCGCGCTCCTGGTCATCGCCCAGGCGATGCTCATCGCCGAGGCAGTGGTGGGTGCGTTCGAGCACGGCATGTCCGCCGCCGAACTGCGCACTCCCCTGCTGCTGTTGGTGGCTGTCGCCATCGGCCGTGCGGTGGTCGCCTGGCTGACCGAACTCGCCGCGCACCGTGCCAGTGCGGCGGTGAAGTCGGAGCTGCGGGGGCGCCTGCTGGAGCGGGCGGCCGAGCTGGGGCCCGGATGGCTGAGCGGACAGCGGACCGGATCGCTGGTCGCCCTCGCCACGCGCGGGGTCGATGCCCTCGACGACTACTTCTCGCGCTATCTGCCGCAGTTGGGGCTTGCGGTGGTCGTACCGGTGGCGGTGCTGGCGCGGATCGTGACCGAGGACTGGGTGTCGGCGGCCATCATCGTCGGCACCCTGCCGCTCATTCCGATCTTCATGATGCTGATCGGCTGGGCCACGCAGTCCCGGATGGACCGTCAGTGGCGACTGCTGTCCCGGCTGTCCGGGCACTTCCTGGATGTCGTGGCCGGGCTGCCGACCCTGAAGGTGTTCGGCCGGGCCAAGGCACAGGCCGAGTCGATCCGGCGTATCACCGGCGAGTACCGCCGGGCCACGATGCGGACCCTGCGGATCGCCTTCATCTCCTCCTTCGCCCTGGAACTGCTCTCGACGCTCTCGGTGGCCCTGGTCGCCGTGACGATCGGCATGCGCCTCGTCCACGGCGAGATGCATCTGTACGACGGCCTCGTCGTCCTGGTGCTGGCGCCCGAGGCCTATCTGCCACTGCGTCAGGTGGGCGCGCAGTATCACGCGGCGGCCGAGGGGCTGTCCGCGGCCGAGGAGATCTTCGAGGTGCTGGAGACGCCGACGCCGACGTCGGGCACGGCAGCCGTGCCGGCGGGAGCGGTGACGTTCGAGGGCGTCTCGGTCCGCTACCCCACCCGCTCCGCCGACGCTGTGTCGGGTGCGTCCTTCACCATCGAGCCCGGGGAGACGGTCGCGCTCGTCGGGCCGAGCGGTGCGGGCAAGTCGACGTTGCTGAACGTGCTGTTGGGCTTTGTGCGGCCCACGGACGGGCGGGTGCTGGTCGGGGGAGTCGATCTCACCGAGCTCGACCTGGAGGAATGGCGCTCGCGGATCGCCTGGGTGCCGCAGCGGCCCCACCTGTACGCCGGGACGATCGCCGAGAACGTACGGCTGGCATGCCCCGACGCGGACGATGAGGCCGTACGGCGGGCGCTGGCGGACGCCGGGGCGCTGGAGTTCGTGGACGCGCTGCCCGAGGGCGTCGACACCGTGCTGGGTGAGGAAGGGGTCGGGCTGTCGGCGGGGCAGCGGCAGCGGCTCGCGCTGGCCCGGGCGTTCCTCGCGGACCGGCCGGTGCTGCTGCTCGACGAGCCGACGGCCGCGCTCGACGGGGCCACCGAGGCCGAGGTCGTCGACGCCGTGCGCAGACTCGCCGTGGGGCGGACGGTGCTGCTGGTGGTGCATCGGCCGGCGTTGCTGGGCGTGGCGGACCGGGTGGTGCGGCTTGCCGAGGCCGAGACGCCCGAGGCCCTGCCCAAGACGGCCGTCGACCGTTCCACCAAGAGGGAAGGGCACGGGCGTGCCGCTTCTGAGGACGCCGAGGCCGCACCTGTCGCGGCTGCGGACGGGCGTGGTGTCCTCTCCCGCGTCCGCGCCATGTCCGGTCCCCGGCGTGGCCGTCTCGCCCTCGCCCTGCTGCTGGGGAGCCTCGCGCTCGGCAGTGCCGTCGGGCTCATGGCCACCTCCGGGTGGCTCATCTCACGGGCCTCGCAGCAGCCGCCCGTGCTCTATCTGATGGTGGCCGTGACGGCGACGCGGGCCTTCGGCATCGGGCGGGCCGTGTTCCGGTACGCCGAGCGGCTGGTGTCGCACGACGCGGTGCTGAGGATGCTGGCCGATACCCGGGTCGCCGTCTACCGGCGGCTGGAGCGGCTGGCACCCGCCGGGCTGCGCCGTACGCGCCGGGGCGACCTGCTGTCGAGGCTCGTCGCCGATGTGGACGCGCTGCAGGACTACTGGCTGCGCTGGCTGCTGCCCACGGCCGCCGCGGCCGTCGTGTCCGCGGGCGCCGTCGGCTTCACCGCCTGGCTGCTGCCCGAGGCCAGTGCCGTGCTCGCGGTCGGCCTGCTGGCGGCCGGGGCCGGAGTCCCGCTCATCACGGCCGCCGTCGCCCGCCGCGCCGAACACCGGCTGGCCCCTGCCCGAGGCGCCCTCGCGACCCGTGTGACGGATCTGCTCACCGGCACCGCGGAGCTGACCGTCGCCGGCGCGCTGCCCGGCCGTGCGGCCCAGGCGCGGCGGGCCGACGGGGCGCTCACCAGGATCGCCTCACGGGCCGCCGCCGCGACGGCGCTCGGCGATGGGCTCACCGCGCTGATCTCCGGGCTCACCGTCGCCGCCACCGCCCTCGTGGGCGCCCAGGCGGTCTCCGACGGGCGGCTGAGCGGCGTGACCATGGCCGTCGTCGTCCTCACCCCGCTGGCCGCCTTCGAGGCCGTCCTGGGGCTGCCGCTCGCCGTGCAGTACCGGCAGCGGGTCGGCAGGAGCGCCGAGCGCGTGTACGAGGTGCTGGACGCGCCCGAGCCCGTACGGGAGCCGGAGCGCCCCCGGCAGGCGCCCGCGTCGCCCTTCCCGGTCGCCGTGCGGGGCCTGACCGCCCGTCACGCGGGCCAGGACCGGGACGCGCTCGCCGGTCTCGACCTGACCCTGGAGGAGGGCCGCCGGATCGCCGTCGTCGGTCCGTCCGGGTCCGGCAAGACGACGCTGGCGCAGGTGATGCTGCGCTTCCTGGACACGGACGCGGGCTCGTACACGCTGGGCGGCGTCGACGCGTACGCGCTGGACGGCGACGACGTGCGGCGGCTCGTCGGGCTGTGCGCGCAGGACGCGCACCTCTTCGACAGCTCCGTGCGCGAGAACCTGCTCCTCGCCAAGAAGGACGCCACCGAGGCGGAACTGCGCGACGCCCTCAAGCGCGCCAGGCTGCTGGACTGGGCCGACGGCCTGCCCGACGGGCTGGACACACTGGTGGGCGAGCACGGGGCGCGGCTGTCGGGCGGGCAGCGGCAGCGGCTGGCGCTCGCACGTGCGTTGCTGGCCGACTTTCCCGTCCTGGTCCTCGACGAGCCCGCCGAGCATCTCGACCTGCCCACCGCCGACGCCCTCACCGCCGACCTGCTGGCCGCCACGGAGGGCCGTACGACACTGCTCATCACCCACCGTCTGGCCGGGCTGGAGGCGGTGGACGAGGTGGTCGTCCTGGCGGAGGGGCGTGTGGTGCAGCGGGGGCCGTTCGCGGAGCTGGCCACCGTGGACGGGCCGTTGCGGGGGATGGTGGAGCGTGAGGAGGCGGCGGATCTGCTCGTGGGGGCGCCGTAGCTCCCGCGTCCCGCATGGATCGGCCCCGCGGCGTCCTCGCCGCTGCTCGCGTCAACAGCGGTACTGACCCGTCCGCAGCAACACGTCCCCCAGGCGTACGCCCTGAACGGGCTCCCGGCCCCACCGCACGCCAGGATCGCTGGCATGCGTTCACATTGCCGTCGGTTCCTGGTCGTTCCGGCACTGCTGTGTGCGCTCACCCTGCTCATGGCCCGGCCCGCCGGCGCCGTCGGTGACGGAGAGGACATAGGGGTCGGGGACGACCTGGGGCTGAGCGGGCAGGTCGTGCGGCTCTACGCGGACGCGGCGCGGGCGACGGAGCGGTATGAGACGGGGCGGCAGGAGGCCGAGGGGCAGCGCGCGGAGGCGCAGCGGATCGAGGCGCTGCTCGACCGTGAGCGGCGGGAGATCGGCGTGCTGCGTGAGGACCTGGGCCGGATCGCCCGGGCCCAGTACCGCACCAGCGGCGGGATGCCGCTGACCGCGCAGCTCATCCTCGCGTCGAGCCCGGAGCAGCTGATGCGCGGTCAGCAGGTGTTCTCGCAGACGAACATGGCGGTCAACAACGCCATCGAGAAGAGCCGTCGTGCTGAGGCCCAGCTCGTCAAGGACGAGGCCAAGGCCGCGGCGGCGTGGCGGAGGCTGGAGAAGCGCAACGCCGAGCTCGCCGAGCTGAAGAGGGACATCGAGGAGAAGCTCGAAGCGGCGCGGTGGCAGTTGCAGGGGCAGGCCGACGCCTCAGTGGCCGCCGGCTCCTGCCCCGGTGCAGTCCGGATCGACCGGAAGCAGAAGAAGTTCACCAGCGCTTGGGTCGCGCCGCTGAAGTCCTACGAGCTGTCCGCCGCGTTCGGCAGCGGCGGACAGCGCTGGGCGAACCGGCACACCGGGCAGGACTTCGCGGTGCCGATCGGCACGCCGGTGCGGGCGGTCGGCGACGGACGCGTGGTCAAGGTGTCGTGCGGAGGCGCCTTCGGCATGGAGGTCGTCGTCGGGCACACGGACGGCTACTACACGCAGTACGCCCACCTAGCCTCCGTAGCCGTCGACCAGGGCGAGCGGGTCGACGCCGGGCAGTGGATCGGCCAGTCCGGCACGACCGGCAACTCCACCGGCCCGCATCTGCACTTCGAGGCCCGGATCACCCCGGAGATGGGATCGGCGGTGGACCCGGTGCCGTGGCTGACGGAGCGGGGGGTGCAACTCGGGTAGGCCCGGGCGGAGGCCCTAGCGTCGTTCCGCCACGATCTGCTCGATCACGACCGCGACCCCGTCGTCGTTGTTGGCGACCGTGCGGCCCGACGCGGCGGCGATCACATCCGGGTGTGCGTTGCCCATCGCGTAGGACTGACCCGCCCACGTCAGCATCTCGACGTCGTTGGGCATGTCCCCGAAGGCCACGACCTCCTCGTGCGAGATACCGCGCTCGGCGCAGCACAGGGCCAGCGTGCTGGCCTTGGAGACGCCGGGGCCGCTGATCTCCAGCAGGGCGCTGGGGCTGGAGCGGGTGACGTTGGCGCGGTCGCCGATGGCGAGGCGGGCGAGGTTGAGGAAGGCGTCGGGGTCGAGCGTGGGGTGGTAGCTGAGGATCTTGAGCACCGGCTCGTCGGCGCCGGGCGCGTCCGGCGCCAGGAGGTCCTCGGCCGGCGCGAGCTCGTCCGGTATCTCCATGTGCAGCTTGGGATAGTCCGGCTCCTGGTAGAAGCCGTACGTCTGCTCCACCGCGTACACCGTGCCCGGCGCCGCCTCACGCAGCAGCCCCACCGCCTCCAGCGCGTTCTCCCGCGCCAGCTCCCGCACCTTCACGAACCGGTGGGCGCCGGGGCCACCGTGCAGGTCGACCACCGCTGCGCCGTTGCCGCAGATCGCGAGGCCGTGACCGTGGACGTGGTCACTGACGACATCCATCCAGCGCGCCGGGCGGCCGGTGACGAAGAACACCTCGATGCCCGCCTCCTCGGCGGCGGCCAGCGCGGCGACCGTGCGCGGGGAGACGGACTTGTCGTCCCGCAGCAGGGTGCCGTCCAGGTCAGTGGCGATGAGCCGGGGGCGCACTGCGGCGGCCGGGTTCCGGGGCTGTCGAATCGCTGAGGTCACCGGGTCATTCTCCCGCATATGCCCGCACGACCGTGCGGCAGTCCGCACATCTGAGGCGGCACCTGAGGAGAAACCGCCCCTGAGATCACCGCCGACAGCCCTTTCACCAGTGCTGTCGACCTCCCCGACGCACTCTGCCGCCCCCCTCAGCCCAGCTGTGCCACCGCGTCCATGGCGATCTGCTCGAAGACCTTCTCGTCGGCCGCGAAGTCCGAGTCGGGAATCGGCCAGTGGACCACGATCTCGGTGAATCCGAGCTCCTGATAGCGCCCCGCGAAGTCCACGAACGCATCGAGGGACTCCAGCGGACGGCCGCGGTCCGGAGTGAATCCGGTGAGCAGAACCTTGTCGAGCCCGGCCATGTCCCGGCCGAGCGCCGCGCAGGCGTCGGCCAGCTTCTCGGCCTGTCCTTGAATGGCTTGAAGCGCCTGCTCAGGGGTGCCGCTGTCGTTCACCTTCTTGTCCCCCGTGGTCACCCAGGCCTGCCCGTACTGCGCCGCCAGCCGCAGCCCGCGCGGCCCGGTCGCGGCCACCGCGAAGGGCAGCCGGGGACGCTGCACACAGCCCGGGATGTTGCGCGCCTCGTGCGCCGAGTAGAAGTCGCCCTCGTACGACACCGAGTCCTCGGTCAGCAGCCGGTCCAGCAGCGTGACGAACTCGCCGAACCGGTCGGCACGCTCGCGCGGGGTCCACGGCTCATGGCCGAGCGCGGTGGCGTCGAAGCCGGTGCCGCCGGCGCCGATACCGAGCGTGACCCGCCCGTCCGAGATGTCGTCGAGGGAGACCAGCTCCTTGGCGAGGGTCACCGGATGCCGGAAGTTCGGCGAGGTCACCAGCGTGCCCAGCCGCAGCTGATCGGTGACGGCCGCCGCGGCGGTCAGCGTCGGCACGGCACCGAACCAGGGGTCGTCCCGGAAGCTGCGCCAGGACAGGTGGTCGTAGGTGTACGCGGTGTGGAAGCCGAGCTGCTCCGCGTGCTGCCATGCCTTGCGACCTCCCTCGGACCAGCGGCGGTACGGAAGGATCACGGTGCTCAGGCGCAAACTCATGCGTCGAGCCTATGCGGCCGAATGGGTTTCACGTGAAACAGTCACCGCACGCGGCTGCTCAGCCACGGGCTGAGGCTGAGCATCGGCATGAACTCCCGGTGGGTACGGTCGCCGGGCAGCGGCACGATCAGGAAGTAGCCCGGCGGGAAGCGGCGCGCCTTGACATGGGCGAGGCCGTCGAAGAGGGAGCGCAGGAAGGCGGGTACGTCGTCGCGCCGGACATCGGGGCATTCGACGCCCTCGACAGTGATCAGCGCGTCGTCCTCCGGGAAGATCCGCACGCTCACCCGGGGCGAACCGCCCAGCTCGACGTATGCCTCATGGGGCAGCGAGCCGTCCGGGTCCGTGGTGACGCCGACGCCCGCGGCGCTGCGGCGGGAGGTCTGGTCGGCGCCGATGTCGTGGCTCACCTCGATCTCACGGCCGTATTCGGCGGCGAGAGCGCGGAGTGCGGTGACGGCGGCTTCGGTGGTGGGGAATTGGTCCATACCACCGATCATGCCGGAAGCGGCCCGGTTCGACACGGAGAAGGCGCGACTCCCGGACGGGCGATCAGTGCGAGTGGGGAATCAGCGCGAGTCGGGAATCAGCGCGAGTCGGGAATCAATCTGAACCGGGAAAGCGCAGGTACTCCGGCGGTACCGCCTTCGTCAGCCACACCCCGTTCGCGCTGACGTGGAAGACGTGGCCGTCCCGGTGCATGGCTCCGGTGTCCACGGAGAGCACCACCGGGCGGCCGCGCCGGGCGCCGACCCGGGTCGCGGTCTCGCGGTCGGCCGAGAGGTGCACGTCGTGCCTGTTCATGGCCCGGAGGCCGGCGCTGCGGATCGCGTCCAGATTGCGGGCCACGGTGCCGTGGTAGAGGTACGGCGGCGGCGTCGCCGGGGGCAGTCCGAGGTCGACATCGAT
Source organism: Streptomyces ferrugineus (assembly GCF_015160855.1). NCBI lineage: Bacteria > Bacillati > Actinomycetota > Actinomycetes > Kitasatosporales > Streptomycetaceae > Streptomyces > Streptomyces ferrugineus. Next base: position 316,722 of record NZ_CP063373.1, read on the forward strand.
GCTGTGCCCCTGGCTGGCGCGGATCCGCGTGCCCTCGATCGCGAAGCGCTTCTTGTCGTTGGCGGCGACCACATGGTCCAGCTCGTCCCGGGTGAACCTGAATCCATGCGCGGCCGCGGCGGCGATGAGCGTGTCGATCTCGATCCAGCCGCCCTCGTCGAGCGTCAGCCCGATGCGCTCGGGTCGGTGACGCAGGTGCTTCGAGAGATACTTCGACACCTTCACGGTGCGTCTTTCGTCCATGCCACCAGACTGCGGGAGCGACACGAATCACGCGAACGATTTCGCTTCCGATGTTTGATCCACAACCAAGTGCGGTTATCCACAGGGGAATTGGCGATTCTGTGGACAACGAGCCGCCGCCTCAAGGGGTTTCGTCAAGATCAGCTGATGAGCTGTGATTTGCGGCGAGCCGGTCCAAGGACCGGGCCCGCAGCTCCCGTTCAGCCGCCAGCGCGATGAACGCCGCAGCCTGCTCCCGACCAACCAGGGCCTCGACAGCCCGCATTGTCTCCGCGGGGATCGGTACATTTCGAGAACTTTTACGGGGATCCGGCTCCTCGGCCGCGCCCAGGTGCCGGCGCAGGTGTCGCACCGCCAACCGGCGCATCGCACGGGCGAGTTCCGCGTCCATCGTGTGCTGGGCGAGCGGGCGCAGCCGTCGTACGAGAGAGGCCGCTTCGGCCGCCTCCGCCTCCGTCGGGCGATGCGGTCCGTCGAGGTAGCGGGCGAACACGTGCTCGGTGGTGAACTCCAGGAAGCGCGCGGCGATGTGCTCGACCTGTCCCCTCAACTCCCTTAGGTGACCTGAGATCGCGGACAGCGGCACCCCGGCCGCGTGCAACTCGACCGCCACGGCCAGCTCTTGAGGGCTCGGCACCACGAAGACGTCCGCGTCGTCGGGGACCGGCTCCAGTACGCCGAGCTCCACCGCCTCCGCCACGGCCGCGTCGTCCGGGGGGCCTCCGAAGCGCTCGTTCAGCTCGGCGCGTGAGATCCGCACCGCCTCCTCGTCGGTCCACGGCCCGTCCACCTCGGCAGCCAGGCCGAGCACCCCGCCCAGACCGCGGCCGGCGTCCCAGGCCTCCAGGAGCTCCTTGATGGAGGCCAGGGTGTAGCCGCGGTCGAGGAGATCGGCGATCTGGCGCAGGCGGACGAGATGGGTGTCCGAGTAGACGTTGGCGCGGCCACGGCGTTCGGGGCGGGGGAGCAGGCCCCGGTCCTGGTAGGCGCGGATGGTGCGGACGGTGGCACCGCTGCGGTGAGCGAGGTCCTCGATCCGGTACGCGGACGGGGCCGGCCCGTCGGCCGAACTCAAAGCCGTCGCTCCGTACCCACAGCGGTGGCTCCACCCGCACCCGTGCCTCCCGCCGCACTCACAGCGGTGGCTCCAACCGCGCGATCCTGCGCAGCGCCCTCGGCGTGAACCGCGACATCAGATACGCCCCGTGCGCCTCCGGCGTCACCGGCACCACGGCCTCACCGCGCACCACCGCCCGCAGGATCGCGTCGGCGACCTTCTCCGGCGGATAGTTGCGCAGCCCGTACAGCCGCGCGGACTTCTTCTGGCGCCGCTTCTCCTCCTCGGCGTCGACACCGGCGAAGTGCGCGGTCGAGGTGATGTTGGTGTTGACGAGGCCCGGGCAGATCGCGGTCACGCCGATGCCCTGCCCGGCCAGCTCCGCGCGCAGGCACTCGCTCAGCATCAGTACGGCCGCCTTGGAGGTGCTGTAGGCGGGCAGCGCCTTGGAGGGCTGGTACGCCGCCGCCGACGCGGTGTTGACGATGTGGCCGCCCTGCCCGCGCTCGGCCATCTGCTTGCCGAAGAGCCGGCAGCCGTGGATCACGCCCCAGAGATTGACGTCGAGGACCTTCTTCCAGTCCTCCGGTGTGGTGTCGAAGAAGGAGCCCGACAGACCGATCCCGGCGTTGTTCACCAGGACGTCCACCACGCCGTACTCTTCGGCGACCTTCACGGCGAGCTTCTCCATGGCCTGCTCGTCGGAGACGTCGACCGTCTCGGCCCAGGCCTCGGGGGCGCCGATCAGCCGGGACATCTCGGCGGTGCGGGCCGCGGCCTCGGCGTCCCGGTCGACGGCCACCACGCGCGCGCCGGCCTCGGCGAACGCGTACGCCGTCGCCCGTCCGATGCCGCTGCCCGCGCCGGTGACCAGGACGAGCTGCCCGCCGAAGCGATCGGCGTACTTCCCGGTCGCCGTCACCCCTTCCGGCCGCCCGCCCTCCACGGACGTCACGAACTCCGTGATCCACCCCACCAGTTGGTCGGGGCGCGAACGCGGTATCCAGTGCTTCGCCGGCAGCGTGCGCCGGGTCAACTGCGGAACCCACAGCTCCAGTTCGTCGTAGAGCCGTTCCGACAGGAACGCGTCACCCAGGGGCGTGATGAGCTGCACGGGCGCGTGTGCGTAGGCGTCCGCGCGCGGACGGCGCAGCCGGGCCCGTACGTTGTCCCGGTACAGCCACGCCCCGTGCGCCGCGTCCGTCGGCAGGGACGACGTCGGGTAGCCGCCGCCGGGGACCCTCTCCACGCGCTCCAGGATGCGCGGCCAGTGTTTGCCCAGAGGGCCGCGCCAGGCCAGTTCGGGCAGTACGGGCGTGTGCAGCGCGTAGACGTACCAGGACTTGGCGCCCTGGCCGAGGAGTTGGCCTACCCGGCGCGGAGTGGGGCGCTTCAGGCGGCGGCTGATCCAGTGGCCGAAGTGGTCCAGGGACGGTCCGGACATCGATGTGAAGGACGCGATCCGGCCCTCGGTGCGCTTGACCGTGGTGAACTCCCAGGCCTGCACCGAGCCCCAGTCGTGCCCCACCAGATGCACGGGCCGGTCCGGGCTGACCGCGTCCGCGACGGCCAGGAAGTCGTCCGTCAGCTTCTCCAGCGTGAACCCGCCCCGCAGCGGCTTCGGTGCCGTCGACCGGCCATGGCCCCGGACGTCGTACAGCACGACATGGAAGCGGTCGGCCAGCCGCGGCGCGACCTCGGACCACACCTCCTTGCTGTCCGGATAGCCGTGCACCAGGATCACCGTCGGCTGCCCGACCTCGCCCAGCTCGGCGACGCACAGCTCGATCCCGCCGGTCCGCACCCTGCGCTCACGCGCGCCCTGAAGAGCCACCGTCACCTCTCCTCCGCCCAGCGCCGCACATGCGGCAGATCGTCGTCCAGCCAGAAGGCGCTCTGTTCGGGATCCGCGGAGTCGGTGACGACCAGGATCTCCTCGAACTTCGCGCCCGTACCCCGGAAGCCGAGGTGGGGTTCGACCGCCCACAGGCCCGGCTGCGGCGGATGGTCGGAGAAGCGGTACGGCGACCACAGCGGGGACCAGCCCTCGCGATGGCCGTGCAGCGCGTCGCTCGCCAGGCCCTTCAGGGACTGGGTGCCGAACCCGAAGAGATGCGCCGACCAGCGGCGCTGCCGCACCCGGTCGACCTTGTGCGCGATCACGCCGAAGGGATAGGCGCGGTGCCGGTTGGCGTAGCCCTGGCGGACCATGAGCCGGTCCACGTCCTCGTAGATCTCCCGCAGCGGCCGCCGCTCGCGCACCTCGCGCAGGATCAGCTCCCGGTGTACCTCCAGATCGGCCATCAGCTTGTCCTGCACCGGGTTGATGCCGAGCGAGCCCGAGTAGCCGATGTCGGCCGTGTAGCCGTCGTACACCGGGGCCATGTCCAGGATGAACGGCATCCCGGGCGCCAGGCGGCGGTTGGTGGGGAAGAACTGCAGCGGTATGCGGAAGTTCACGAACGCCGTGCGGTCCCCGAACCAGGCGAAGGGCAGATGGAACCAGTCCCGCACCCCGCGCTCACGCAGCCACTCGCGCTGCATGCGCGCCGCCTCACGCTCGGTGATCCCCGGCTCCAGCCGCGCCGCGACCGCCTCCGCGCACTCGTACGCCAGCCGCTGGACCTGCCTGAACCCACGCAGCTCCGGGGAGAGTCCGCGTGTCACCGCCGTAGTCATGCCACCGCCCCACTTCGTCCACGCCGACTGCGCTACGTGCCCGTAACTTGACACTGGCGAATGTGACAGTTGTTAGAGGCTGCGTCAATAGGGCTGCCGTGGGCTGTGGAAAACTCGACTTCAGGGTGACCCCTAGGGTCCCGTAGTCCTGGAGTCTGACCCCAAGACAGCTCTGCGGGGTGACGACCGGCGTGGTCCGCGTCACTACCTTCGAAGCGTGACTGTGATCGCGACCGAAAGCCTGAGCAAGCGGTTCCCGAGGGTGACCGCGCTTGACCGGCTCTCCGTGGACGTCGGGCCCGGTGTGACCGGACTCGTCGGAGCCAATGGAGCCGGCAAGTCCACACTGATCAAGATCCTGCTGGGTCTGTCCCCCGCCACCGAGGGCCGCGCCGAAGTGCTCGGACTCGACGTCGCCACCAAGGGCGGCGCCATCCGTGAGCGCGTCGGGTATATGCCGGAGCACGACTGTCTGCCGCCCGACGTCTCGGCCACCGAGTTCGTCGTGCACATGGCCCGCATGTCCGGCCTCCCGCCCACCGCCGCGCGTGAGCGCACCGCGGACACGCTGCGCCACGTCGGTCTGTACGAGGAGCGCTACCGCCCCATCGGCGGCTACTCGACCGGCATGAAGCAGCGCGTGAAGCTGGCGCAGGCCCTGGTGCACGACCCGGAGCTGGTCTTCCTGGACGAGCCGACCAACGGCCTCGACCCGGTCGGCCGCGACGAGATGCTCGGCCTGATCCGCCGTATCCACACGGACTTCGGCATCTCGGTCCTGGTCACCTCCCATCTGCTGGGCGAGCTGGAGCGCACCTGCGACCACGTCGTCATCATCGACGGCGGCAAGCTCCTGCGCTCCAGCTCCACCACCGACTTCACCCAGACCACCACGACCCTCGCCATCGAGGTCACCGACACCGACGACCACCCGGACGGCACCCGCGCGGTGCGCGACGCGCTCCACGCGCGCGGGGTGGAAGTCCTGGACGGCAGCGGTGGCCTCCCCGGCGCCGGCCACATCCTGCTGCTCACCGCGCAGGGCGACGAGACCTACGACCTGGTGCGCGACGTGGTCGCCGACCTCGGCCTCGGCCTGGTGCGCATGGAGCAGCGCCGGCACCACATCTCGGAGGTCTTCACGGACAGCGATCAGGGCAGCGAGCAGAGCACCGAAGCACAGCGGAAGGAGGCGGTCGGTCATGGCAGTTGAGCAGCCCACGCGGACACCAGTCGCACAGTCGGGCGACCAGACCCGCATCCACAACATCGGCTACCGCACCTACGACGGCCCCCGCCTCGGCCGCTCCTACGCCACCCGGTCCCTGTACTCGCAGTCCCTGCGCGGCGCCTACGGCCTCGGCCGCTCGGTGAAGTCCAAGGTGCTGCCGATGCTGCTGTTCGTGGTGATGTGCGTGCCCGCGGCCATCATGGTCGCCGTCGCGGTCGCCACCAAGGCCAACGACCTGCCCGTCGACTACACGCGCTACGCGATCATCATGCAGGCCGTGATCAGCCTGTACGTCGCCTCGCAGGCACCCCAGTCCGTCTCCCGAGACCTGCGTTTCAAGACCGTGCCGCTGTACTTCTCGCGGCCCATCGAGACCGCCGACTACGTCCGGGCGAAGTTCGCGGCGCTGGCCTCCGCGCTGTTCATCCTCACCGCGGCCCCGCTGCTGGTGCTCTATGTGGGCGCGCTGCTGGCCAAGCTCGACTTCGCCGACCAGACCAAGGGGTTCGCACAGGGACTCGTCTCCGTGGCACTGCTCTCGCTGCTGTTCGCCGGCATCGGCCTCGTCATCGCCTCGGTCACCCCGCGCCGCGGCTTCGGCATCGCCGCCGTGATCGCCGTGATGACCATCTCCTACGGAGCGGTGTCCACCCTCCAGGCCATCGCCGAGGTGCAGAACAGCTCGAGCGCCATCCCCTGGATCGGCCTGTTCTCGCCGGTCACGCTCATCGACGGTGTGCAGTCCGCCTTCCTGGGCGCCTCGTCCGCCTTCCCCGGTGGAGTCGGGCCGAACAACGGGGAAGGCGCGGTCTACGTCCTCGTCGCCCTCGGCCTCATCGCCGCGTCCTACGGCCTGCTGATGCGCCGCTACCGAAAGGTCGGACTGTGACCACGCTCTCGATCGACCACGTCTCCCGCTGGTTCGGCAACGTGGTCGCCGTCAACGACATCACCATGACGATCGGCCCCGGTGTCACCGGCCTGCTCGGCCCCAACGGCGCCGGGAAGTCCACCCTGATCAACATGATGGGCGGCTTCCTGGCCCCCTCCACCGGCACGGTCACCCTCGACGGCCAGCCGGTCTGGCGCAACGAGGCGATCTACCGGCACATCGGCATCGTCCCCGAGCGCGAGGCGATGTACGACTTCCTCACCGGCCGCGAATTCGTCGTCGCCAACGCCGAGTTGCACGGACTGGGCGCCAAGGCCGCCCAGAAGGCCCTGGCCACGGTCGAGATGGAGTACGCCCAGGACCGCAAGATCCAGACGTACTCCAAGGGCATGCGCCAGCGTGTGAAGATGGCGAGCGCCCTCGTCCACGACCCCTCGCTGCTCCTGCTCGACGAGCCCTTCAACGGCATGGACCCGCGCCAGCGCATGCAGCTGATGGACCTGCTGCGGCGGATGGGCGACGAGGGGCGCACGGTGCTGTTCTCCTCCCACATCCTCGAAGAGGTCGAGCAACTCGCCTGGCACATCGAGGTGGTGGTCGCGGGACGGCACGCGGCCAGCGGTGACTTCCGCAAGATCCGCCGACTGATGACCGACCGGCCGCACCGCTACCTGGTGCGCTCCAGCGACGACCGCGCCCTCGCGGCCGCGCTGATCGCCGACCCGTCGACGTCCGGCATCGAGGTCGATCTGACCGAGGGCGCGCTGCACATCCAGGCCGTCGACTTCGGCCGCTTCACCGCCCTGCTGCCGAAGGTGGCGCGTGACCAGGGCATCCGTCTGCTCACGGTCTCGCCGTCCGACGAGTCCCTCGAGTCCGTCTTCTCGTATCTGGTCGCGGCGTAGGAGGCCGAAGATGTACGACCCCACAGTCGCCCGGCTCACTTATCGAGCCCTGCTCGGCCGCCGCCGGGCCCTCATCCTGAGCGCGCTTCCGCTGCTGCTCATCGCGATCTCCGTGGTGGTGCGCGCGCTCGCCGGAGCCGACGACCAGACCGCCTCGGATCTGCTCGGCGGGCTGGCGCTGGCCACCATGGTGCCGATCATCGGCGTCATCGCCGGCACCGGCGCGATCGGGCCGGAGATCGACGACGGCTCGGTGGTGTATCTGCTGTCCAAGCCGGTGAAACGGCCGACGATCATCTTCACCAAGCTGATCGTGGCGATCGCCGTGACCATGGTGTTCTCGGCGCTGCCCACCTTCATCGCGGGCTACATCCTGAATGGCAACGGCCAGCAGATCGCCGTCGCCTACACGGTGGCCGCGCTGGTCGCCTCCATCGCCTACGCCGCGATCTTCCTGCTGCTGGGCACGGTGTCCCGGCACGCGGTGGTCTTCGGGCTGGTCTACGCGCTCGTCTGGGAGGCCCTGTTCGGCTCCCTGGTGTCCGGTGCGCGCACGCTGAGCGTTCAGCAGTGGGCGCTGGCGGTGGCGCAGAAGGTCGCCGGCGGGGACATGGTGACGTCGGACGTGGCACTGCCCACGGCGACGGTGTTGCTGGCGGTGGTCACCGTCCTCGCGACCTGGTACGCGGGACAGAAGCTGCGGTCGCTGACGCTGGCCGGTGAGGAGTAAGGGCGCCGGTGAGATGTAAGGGAGCGGGCCCTTCACCGGGCCCGCTCTTGACGGCGGCTTCACCACTGTCCAGGCACACTGGGCAAAAGGGGAAGTCCGACTGAGAAGGACGTTCGGCTGAAGGACGCTGAGAGACGGAGAGGAACGGGGATGGCAGACGATTGGGACGACGACCTCGTCCTGGACGAGGACTTCATACGGTCCGCCGAGACGTCGGAGCCGTCCGCCCGGGCCCGGATGCTGGCCGCGCGCTGGCGCCGTGAGGAGCCCGAGCCGCAGCCGTGGCGCTCGGACGAGCCGCCGGCGGGGTGGTTCTTCAGCAAGGGGCGCCGGCGCAAGTGGCGGCGCCGGTAAGGGGCTTGTGACGTCTTTCCGGGTGTTTTAATCAGTGGCGCCCAACTCGCCGTACATGCACCATGGTTGTGTCGAAGACGCCGGTTGAGGCCGGCGCCGCGTTCTGGGAGAGGAGCAGGACGATGTCCATGCACGGCAGTACGTCCAGCTCCCATCAGGGCAGCCCGCGGCAGGCTCCGGTGTAGTTACCCCACCGTCGAGCCCGCTCCGCACACGGAGCTGCCCGGGGCGGCCGCTTCGAGCACGCGATGTCGCTCTCGCGTGGGTCGCCCACCCGGAGGATTGGCCGAGTGGCAAGGCACCGGTCTGCGCTGTGTTTGATCAGGAGCAGCCGTGGTCGGGGGCGACCCCGCGCACGTTCGATCCGTGCATCCTCCGCGAGACGTCGCCTCTGTGGCTGGGCCGAGTTGCAGGGCTTGGGGCGCGTTGAGAAGAGCCCGGCGCTGTGGCTGAGAGGTCGGGTGCGCAGCCCGGCGCCGGTGGGGTGCCGCCCGCGCCCACCCTCGGCTTCGCTCGAGCGGGGGACCTCCATCGCCCCAGCGGCACGACTGCCCGCGGCAATGGCTGCACCGGCCGTCGGCCGACGTCAGCCCAGCAACCGCTCCAGCACCACCGCGATCCCGTCCTCCTCATGGGAGGCCGTCACCTCGTCCGCCACCGCCTTGAGCTCCTCGTGGGCGTTGGCCATGGCCACGCCCCTCGCCGCCCAGGCGAACATCGGGATGTCGTTGGGCATGTCGCCGAAGGCGATGGTGTCCGCCGCCTTCACACCCAGTCGGCGGGCCGCAAGCGAGAGTCCGGTCGCCTTGGACAGGCCCAGGGGGAGCAGTTCCACGATGCCCTCGCCCGCCATGGCCACCGTGACGAAGCCGCCTGCGGCGCGGCGGGCGGCTTCCGTCAGCTCGTCGTCCGTCAGGTCCGGATGCTGTATGTAGATCTTGTTCAGCGGGGCGGTCCACAGATCCGACGCGTCCGTGAACGGGGTGGCCGGGAGCGTGCCCGTGACCGCGTAGCCGGGGCCCACCATGACCTCGCCGTCCAGCCCGTCGCGGCTAGCCGCGAGGAACAGCGGCCCGACCTCCGCCTCGATCTTGGCCAGTGCCACGCCCGCCAGTTGCCGGTCCAGGGTCACCGAGGTCAGCAGCCGGTGCTCGCCGGCGTCGTACACCTGCGCGCCCTGGCCGCAGACGGCGAGGCCCCGGTAGCCGAGGTCGTCGAGGATGTGCCGGGTCCAGGGGACCGCGCGGCCCGTGACGACGATGTGCGCGGCACCGGCCTCGGTGGCCGCGGTGAGGGCGTCACGGGTGCGCTGCGAGACCGACTCGTCGGAGCGCAGGAGCGTTCCGTCGAGGTCGGTCGCGATCAGCCTGTAGGGGAACCCCCCGGAGGGAGACGCGGCACTCACTTCGCGACCGGCTCCAGGACCTCCCGGCCGCCCAGGTACGGGCGCAGCACCTCGGGAACCCGGACGGAGCCGTCGGCCTGCTGGTGGTTCTCCAGGATCGCCACGATGGTGCGGGGCACGGCGCACAGCGTGCCGTTGAGGGTCGCCAGCGGGCGCACCTTCTTGTCCTCACGCACGCGGATCGACAGCCGCCGGGACTGGAACTCGGTGCAGTCCGAGGTCGAGGTCAGCTCGCGGTACTTGCCCTGCGTCGGGATCCACGCCTCGCAGTCGAACTTGCGGGAGGCCGAGGAGCCGAGGTCGGCGGAGGCGACGTCGATGACCCGGAACGGCAGCTCCAGCGACGTCAGCCACTGCTTCTCCCACTCCAGCAGGCGCTGGTGCTCGGCCTGCGAGTCCTCGGGAGCGACATAGGAGAACATCTCGACCTTGTCGAACTGGTGCACCCGGAAGATGCCCCGGGTGTCCTTGCCGTGCGAGCCGGCCTCGCGGCGGAAGCAGGGCGAGAAGCCCGCGTAGCGCAGCGGGAGCTTGTCGGCGTCGAGGATCTCGTCCATGTGGTACGCGGCGAGCGGGACCTCGGAAGTGCCGACCAGGTAGAGGTCGTCGTTGTCGAGGTGGTAGACGTCCTGCGCGGCCTGGCCGAGGAAGCCGGTGCCGGCCATCGACTGGGGGCGGACCAGCGCCGGGGTCAGCATCGGTGTGAAGCCGGCCGCCGTGGCCTGGGCCATCGCCGCGTTGACCAGGGCCAGCTCCAGCAGGGCGCCGACGCCGGTGAGGAAGTAGAAGCGCGAGCCGGACACCTTCGCGCCGCGCTCGACGTCGATCGCGCCGAGGAGGGTGCCGAGCTCCAGGTGGTCCTTCGGCTCGAAGCCCTCGGCCGAGAAGTCGCGGATCTCGCCGTGCGTCTCCAGCGTGACGAAGTCCTCCTCGCCGCCGACCGGGACGTCGGGGTGGACGAGGTTGCCGAGCCGCAGAAGCAGCTCCTGGGTCTCGGCGTCGGCCGCGTCGCGCTCGGCGTCGGCCGTCTTGACGTCGGCGGCCAGCTGGCTCGCCTTCTTCAGCAGCTCGGCCTTCTCGTCCCCCGCGGCCTTGGGGATCAGCTTGCCGAGCTGCTTCTGCTCGGCACGGAGCTCGTCGAAGCGGACGCCGGACGACCTGCGCCGCTCGTCGGCAGACAGGAGGGCGTCGACGAGCGCGACGTCCTCTCCACGGGCGCGCTGCGAGGCGCGCACTCGGTCGGGGTCCTCACGGAGCAGGCGAAGGTCAATCACGCGCTCAAGGCTACCGGGGTGGGGTGACAGCCCACGACTCACTATTCCGAACTGCGGCTTACGTTCCGTTATGAGGCAATTGCTGGATGTGTCAACAAAAGATGTCCCACTCCCTGGAACGGCTAAGGCGCGAGGCGGCCGGTTGACTCGAATCCCTTGTGGAGAACGGGACTTGGGCCTTGGTTGTCCACAGGAATCCCCAGCCTCCGAAGAGTTATCCACAGGGTGTGTGGATGGACTGTGGACGTCGGAATTGATCACTCCGTAACGCGTCGATCAAGTCGAGGATTCCCAGGACAAACCCGTTCCATCCGCACTTTTGAGTGGAAACCGGTCGCCCCAAAGGATTGCCCAAAGGAAAAGAGTGGACGAAGGGTGACTTGCGGGCCGGTGGACGGCGAAGCATCCCGGAGGACGATTTGTCGACAGGGTCGCACCTGCTTGTCGACTTGTCCCCAGGTCGAGAAGAGGACCTGTGGATAACTCCTGTGGATAACAACAATCGGCTGATAGGGATGGCCGGCCCCGGCCCTCAGAACCGCCCGTCCTGGCAGCGCGCCACCCAGTCCGCCGCCGAGACGAACTCCTCGTCCGACGTCCCCGGCAGCCGCACATCCGCCGCCTTCATGTCCGCGCGCGGATACGAGCCCAGGAAGCGCACCTCCAGGCAGATCCGCTTGAGCCCCATCAGCGCCTCGGCCACCCGGCGGTCGGAGATATGGCCCTCGGCGTCGATGCAGAAGCAGTAGTTGCCGATGCCCGCGCCGGTCGGCCGGGACTGGAGCAGCATCAGGTTGATGCCGCGGGTGGCGAACTCGCCCAGAAGGTCGCGCAGGCCGCCGGGATGGTCGTCACGCTGCCACAGCACGACGGACGTCTTGTCCGCGCCGGACGGTGCCGCGGGCCGGGCCGGCCGGCCCACCAGTACGAAGCGGGTCTGGGCGTTCTCCGCGTCGTGGATGCCGGTCTCCAGCGCCTCCAGGCCGTACATCGCGGCGGCGAACTCGCCCGCGAAGGCCGCGTCGTACTGGCCCTCCTGGACCAGTCGGGCGGCGTCCGCGTTCGAGGCGGCCGACTCCCACTGGGCGTCGGGGAGGTTGTTCCTGAGCCAGTTGCGCACCTGGGGCTGGGCGGCCGGATGCGCCGAGACGGTCTTGATGTCCGACAGCTTCGTGCCCGGCCTGACCAGCAGCGCGAAGGTGATCGACAGCAGCACCTCGCGGTAGATCATCAGCGGCGCGCCCGCGACCAGCTCGTCGAGCGTGGTCGTGATGCCGCCCTCGACGGAGTTCTCGATCGGCACGAACGCGCCCTCGGCCTCGCCGGCGCGCACCGCGTCCAGCGCGGACTGCACGGACACGTAGGGGATCAGCTCCCGGGTCGCGGCCTCGGGAAGGGTGCGCAGGGCGGCCTCGGTGAAGGTGCCTTCGGGGCCGAGATAGGCGTAGCTCGCTGGCATGACCTCACCCTAATGGGCCTTGCGAAGGGCGGCGCACGCCTCTTGACCGCGCGCCGCCCCCGAGACGCCCTCACCGTCGTACACGAGTGCACAACCCGTACGACCCTCTCGTCACCCTCACCCCTCCAGCAACCGCTGCCCCACGTACTCCCCCTTGGCCGCCCCGCCCGGCACCGCGAACAGTCCGCTCGCCTCGTGCCGGATGTACTTCGACAGCGCGTCGCCCCGGTCGAGCTTGCGCTGGACGGTGACGAAGCCGCGCAGCGGGTCGGCCTGCCAGCAGATGAAGAGGAGGCCCGCGTCGGGCACGCCGTCCGCGTCGATGCCGTCGTGGAATGAGAAGGGGCGCCGCAGCATCGCCGCGCCGCCGTTCTGGTCGGGCCGGGTGATGCGCGCGTGGGCGTTGATGGGGACGATCAGGTTCCCGGCCTTGTCCGTCTTCTCCAGATCCATCTCGGTCGTCTCGGTGCCCCCCGACAGCGGCGCCCCGTCGGACTTGCGGCGTCCGATGACGTCCTCCTGCTCCTTGACCGAGAGCTGCTCCCAGTCGTCGAGGAGCATGCGGATGCGGCGTACGACGGCGTAGGAGCCGTTCGCCATCCAAGCCGGGTCCTTCGAACCGGACTCGGGCACGAAGATCCGCTGGTCGAAGTCGGCCTCCGATGGCTTCGGATTGCGCGTGCCGTCCATCTGGCCCATCAGGTTGCGGGCCGTCATCGGGTGCGCGGTGGCACCCGGCGAGCGGTTGAAGCCGTTCATCTGCCAGCGCACCTTGGCCGCCTGCCCCGCGTCCTTCTGGATCGCGCGCAGGGCGTGGAAGGCGACCAGGGCGTCATTGGCGCCGATCTGCACCCACAGATCGCCGTTGCTGCGTGCCTTGTCGAGCTGGTCGGAGGAGAAGTCGGGCAGCGGGTCCAGGGAGACGGGGCGCTGCTTCTCCAGGCCGGTGCGCGCGAAGAAGCTGTATCCGAAGCCGAAGGTGATCGTCAGCGAGGACGGCCCGGCGTCGCGGGCGACATCCGTGTCGTCCTCCTTGGCCGCCTCGCCCGCCATCAGCCGCCGTGCTGTCTCCGACCAGCGGCGCAGCAGCGCCGCCGCCTCCTTGCGTCCGGCACCCGCCGCCAGGTCGAAGGCGATGACGTGGCCGCGTGCCTGGAGGCCCTGGAGGATGCCGGGCTGATGTTTCCCGTGAAACATCACCTGATCGGCTCCCAGCGAGGCGAGCGGCGTCGCCTCGGCCGGCCGCGCGGCATATCCCACGGCCCCGCCGGCCGCACCGAGCACCAGCCCGGTGGCACCGGCGGTTCCGAGCAGCCGACGTCGCGACATGCCCTCCTTGCCGCCGGCGCTCTTGGGAAGACCGCCATTAAGTGCGGTCTCGCCCTTGAGCGCCTTCCCGGGAGTCTTGGGGGCGTCGGGGGTCTCGGGGGTACGGGCCTCCGGGATGGACTGGTCAGACATGGTGCGGTCAGCCGATCTGCGCGTTCTTGGAGACGGTGGTCTGGTCGACGTCGGAGGTCCGTACGGTCACGGCGATCTTCCATTCGCCGGCCACGGGGATCTGCACTCCGTTCGCCGACCAGTGTCCGGTGGAGATGTGGTCGGGAACGACGGGCAGCGGCCCGATGTCCTGGGACTCGAGAGTGAAGGCGACCTTCACCTCGGGGATGTCGAAGGCGCGGCCATTGGGGCGCTGCACATAGACGTGCATCTCGTTGCCGCCCACGCGCGCGGGATCGAGATCGACCCGCACGACGCCCTTGCCGTCCTCTCCGCCGGTGTCGAAGGACATGTCCAGGGTCAGCGCCCCGGCGGCCGACGCGTCCGCGGACGAGGCCGCCGTGGCCGCCTTGGCCTGCTCCTCCGTACGCCCCGGTTCGGTCGAGGTCAGCATGGTGGTGACGGCGAGCAGGACCACCGCGACACCCGCCTCGGCCAGCACCGAGCGGCGCAGTCCGAACCGGTTCGGGTCGGCGTCCCGCTGCTGCTTCTGCCGCGCCGTGTCCCTCGCGGCCTGCTGCCGGGCGAGCTGCGCGGCGCGCTCGGAATCGCCGCCCTCCTGGTCGGACGCGGCGGCGCCCTGCTTCCCCGATCCAGAACCGGGACCGGCCCCGGCACCCGCATCAGCCGTCGACTCGGAGGCACCGGCACCGGCCCGCGCCGCGGCATGCTCCTTCTCGCCCTCGCTCGCCCCCTCTTCCTCCCGGGGCTTCACCACGACCGCCTCGGCCAGCCGGGCCGTCCACCGCCGCGAGATCCCCGCGATCCCCACCAGCAGCACCACGAGCCCGATCTTGACCAGCAGCAACTGCCCGTATCGCGTGTCGGTGAACGCCGACCAGGAGCCGAGCTGCCGCCACGACTGGTAGATCCCGGTCGCGACCAGCGCGAGCACACTGCCGAACGCGACGCGCGAGAACCGTCGTACGGCGGGCGCGTCGACCGCGGTGTCCGCGGGCGCCCAGTAGAGGGCGACGAGCAGTGCGGCGAGTCCGCCGAGCCAGCTCGCGACGGCCATCAGGTGGACGACGTCGACGGGCATCGCGATCCCGGTCTGGAGACCGGTCGAGGCGTGCTCGGACATCGCCCAGCTCGCCGCGAGCCCCGCCGCGACCACGGTCCCGCCGATGGCGAGCCCGAAGGTCAGGTCCCGCTTCTCCTCGTCCTCCCGCTTCTCGTACGCCCCGAACAGCACCGCGATGAACAGTGCCGCCGCGGCGAGCAGCAGCAGCCGGGACACCAGCGCCGCGCCCGTCTTGGTCTGCAGCACCTGCCCGAGCAGGTCCAGGTCGAAGATGTCGCCGGCCTTGCCGCTGCCGGTGTACGAGCCGCGCAGGAGCAGCAGGCCGAGCGTGGCGGAGGTCAGGGCCAGCCAGCCGGAGACGGTGAGCCGCTGCAGCACCCGCACACCCGCCCCGCGCTGCCAGCAGGCGAGCACGAAGGCGGCGCCGCCGATCATGACGATGTAGCCGGCGTACGACACGTACCGCCCGAAGCCGTAGAGCGTGCCGACGACCCCGCCACCCGCCGTCTGGTCGGAGACGGAGACGGAGGTCTGGGAGGGGGCGCCGATGGAGAAGGTGTAGGCGCCGGCGACGGGATGGCTGTCCGCGGACACCACCTGGTAGGAGACGGTGTACGTGCCGTCGGGCAGGCCGGGGTCGAGTTTCACGGCGTAGGCCGTGCCGCTGAGGTTGGCCGGGTCGCCCTTGTCGACACGCTCGCCCTTGGGGTCGAGCACCCGCAGGGAGTCGTCGGACACGGCGACCTTCTCGGAGAAGGTCAGCGAGATCTGCGTCGGGGCCTTCTCGACCACCGCCCCCTGCCGGGGGTCGCTGCCGGTCAGCGCAGCATGCGCGGAGACCGGCCCGGCACCGGCGAGGAGCAGGCCGGTGGCGGCCAGGAGCAGCAGCACCAGGGTCCGCACGCGGGGGGCGATGGTCTGGGTCAAGGCGATCTCTCCCTCAGTGCCCGGTCTTCGGGGTGTACGTCGCGGACTTCACCGGCATCGCGACCGTGACCGTGCCGGACTCGGCGAAGTGGAGCCGCACGGTCACCTTCTCGCCCTGCTTCGGCTTTCGCTTCAGGTTCTCGAACATCAGATGGTTGCCGCCGCTCTTGAACACCAGTCGACCGTGCGCGGGGACGGCGAGGTCCGTGGCCTCCCGCATCGACGAACCGACCGTCTCGTGCGCGGTGACCTCGCCGACGTCGCTGGTGACGGAGGTCAACTCGTCCTTCGTACCGCCCTCGTTGGTGACGGTCAGGAAGCCGGCCGCCATGGAGTCGGAGACGGGCTGCGGCATGTAGGCGCCGCTGACGGACACGTCGGCCTTGGAGTCCTCGGAGCCGCAGCCCGCGAGGGCCAGGGCTCCGGTCAGCGCGACGGCCACCGGGGCGAGGCGCCTCACGGCTTCTCCCCCTTGATCAGCTTGGGGAGATCCTTGGTGTAGTCGTCGACGGTGGCGTCCTCGGTGTAGAGGACGTACCCGGCGTCGTTCTTCGGCGAGAACGCGACGACCTGGGTGCCGTGCGTGGAGACCATCTTGCCGTTCTTGTCCTTGTGCGGCGGCTCGATGGAGATACCGAGGGTGCGGGCGCCGGCCTGGATGGTGTCGAAGTCCCCGGTCAGGCCGACGACCTGCGGGTCGATGCCCTTGAGCCACTTGCCGAGCGCGGCGGCGGTGTCGCGCTCGGGGTCGGTGGTGACGAACACGACGCGCAGCTCGTCCTGCTCGGCCTTGGGCAGCTGCTTCTTGGCGACGGCGATGTTGTTCATCGTCAGCGGGCAGACGTCGGGGCAGTTGGTGTAGCCGAAGTAGATCAGCGTCGGCTTGCCCTGGGTCTCCTTGCGGAGGTCGTACTTCTTGCCGCTGGTGTCGGTGAGCACCAGATCCGGCTTCTCGAACGGCTTGTCGAGGACGATGGCGGCCTTGTCCGCATCGGCCTCCTCGGAGACCACGGTCACCGGCGAGGCGCCGTCGTCGCCGTTGCCGCAGGCGGAGAGGGTCAGGGTGGCGGCGGCGAGCAGTGCGGCCGCGGCGAAGGTCTTCTTACGCATGACGAGTCTTCTTACGCATAGAACGATGTCCCAGTTGTGAGTGATCCGGCGCGCACCGGGGACGTGCCCCGGCGCGCGCCGTGAACCGGAGGGCCGTCAGGCCTCGGTGCGCCGACGGCCGGCGAGCACGCCGTACGCCACGCCCAGCGCGCCGACGACGATGCCGACCACGCCCAGGACGCGGGCGGTGGTGTCGCTGCTGTCGGCCGGCTCGGCGGCGTCGGTCTTGGCGGAGGCGGCCTCGGCATCGTCGGAGTCGGAGGCCTTGTCGGAGGAGGACGAGCCGTGGTGGCCGTCCTCGGCGGCGGACAGTGCGAGCACCGGCGCCGGGTTCTCGGGCTCGTCCTGGCCCTCCTGCGGGACCTCGATCCAGCGCACGACCTCCTTGTTGGAGTAGGTCTGGATCGCCTTGAAGACGAGTTCGTCGGTGTTCTCGGGAAGCTGGCCGATGGAGACCGGGAACTTCTCGAAGTAGCCCGGCTCGATGCCCTTGCCGTCGGCGGTCCAGGTGATCTTGGAGACCGCCTCGGAGATCTTCTCGCCGTGCAGCTCGATCGGCTTGTCGAGCTTGGACTTGGTGACCTCGATCTTCCAGCCGGGCATCGGCTCCGGCATGGCGGAGGCCAGCGGGTGGTCGGTCGGGAAGGTGACCTCGAGCTTGGTGGTCGAGGCGTTGTCGCGCTCGTTGGGCACCTTGAAGTCGACGACCGCGTAGCCGCCCTTGGCCGCCGTGCCCTCGGGCTGCACGCCGACGTGGGCGAAGGCGGGGACGGACAGGGCGAGCACGGTCGTGCCGGCGAGGGCGCCCACGGCGGCGATACGAGAGGCCTTCATTTCGGAGCACTCCACTGTGAATGAGATTCGGATTCCGGTGGTGAAGAGGAGTACGTGTGCGCCGGGTTGCCCGGTCAGAGGGAAACGACGGGAAAGAACCGTCCCTCGGTCGGAAACGGGGCACACGCGCGTGCCGCCCGACGGCGGCCCTCAACCCACGTCAGTGGAGCGGCGGTCGCGTCGTGTCAGGCGGCGAGGGCGAGCGCGGTGGCCGGCGGGCCGCGCCTGATCAGCGTGTGCTGGAGGGCGACGGTGCGGGGCGCGGGGGGCACCGGTGTCTCGGTGCGCAGGAAGCGCGGGCCCGCATCGCGAGCGCCCGGCAGCCCGGCACGCAGGGCGCGCACCAGCGCGAGCGCCCCGCGCAGGGAACGTATGAGAGCCCCCTCGGCGACCGAGTGCGCCGACAGCGTGGACATCTCGGCGATCCGCAGCAGGGCCAGGTCCCCGCGGCGCAGCAGCCACCCCGCGACGATCGCCGCGAGGAGGTGGGCGAGCGCCATGGGCAGCGACGGCAGCAGCGAGGCGGCGGAGTCGGTGGTGACCGGCAGGGCGTCCACCGACCGGTGCGAGAGATGCTCCCCCGCCCCCGTGCCTGCCCCTGTGCCTGCCCCCGCCCCCGTGCCCGTGCCGATCCGCGCCTCGGTGAGGATCCGCTGGGCCTGGGCGGGGCTGATGGCCGCCGCGGCGCTGCCGCACACGAGCCGCGCGGCCCGCTCGACGAGCGCGGCGTCGGCCAGGGAAGCGGTGGCCGAGGGCGATCCCCCGGCGATCGTCGTCCCGTGCTGCCCCAGCCCGAACAGCGTGTGCAGGACGGTCTGGCCGACCGCGAGCAGCGCCGCCGTCCCGGGCAGCGAACGTTCGCGTCCGGTGAGCGGCACGGTGACGGCAACGACCCCCAGGAACCCCGCGCCCAGCGTCCACAGCGGGATCCTGGCGCAGGAGCCCAGCACATGGCCCATCCCGGCCAGCACGACGCAGACCGCGGCGAACACCGCGGCCCGCAGTATCCGGAGATCGCTTCCGGAGCGCGCCGTGCGCGGGTGGGGGGCAGTCATGGCGGGCTCATCATCGCACTGGCCTTATGACCGCCATACGGCAGGTCCGCAAGATGACAAACCAACCGGAAGATCACCTTCTGGTGTGGGCCACACCCACATACACCGATTCCTGCGTAGGCGCATCGACCATATGGGCGGCATCACGTCAAGGATGTGCTTACAGCGGGGCACTCGCGGCAATACGTAACGGTATGTCGAGCCGCGGCCAGGAGGCTGGAGCATGAGCATCTGGTGGTCACTCCATCTGCGCCGCGAAGCCGCGAGCGTTCCTCTCGCCCGGCGCCTGCTGCTCGGCACCATGGAGACGGCGGGCGTCGACCCCGACATCTCGTACGACCTCTCCGTCGCCCTGAGCGAGGCCTGCGCCAACGCCGTCGAGCACGGCGGCGCCACCACGCCCGACGGCTCCCCGCAGGCGTACCGCGTCACGGCCTATCTGGACGGCGAGAAGTGCCACATCGAGGTCACCGACTCGGGTCCGGGCTTCACGGCACCGCACCGTGCCCCGCGTCCGGCGCCCTCCGACGCCGAGGACGGCCGGGGCCTGTGCCTCATCAGCGAACTCGCCGACCACGTCCAGATCGGCAACAAGCCGGGGCGGGGCGGGGCGGTGGTGAGCTTCGACAAGATCCTCAAGTGGCGTGAGGGCGCCCCTCTGGTGGCGGTGTAGCGCGCCGCGTCACCGCAGGACCGCGGGGCTGCCCTCCTGCGCCGCGCAGGCGCTCAGGCTTCGACGAGTTCGATGAGTTCGGCCAGCAGGCCGAAGGTCAGCGCGTCCACCGGGCGGGGCGAGTCGTCGGCCTCCTCGCTGAAGGTGTTGACCATCATGACCACCGCCGTCCTGCTCCGCCTTTCGAACGCCGCGCAGGTGCTGAATCCGCCGGTGCCGCCGTTGTGCCAGGTCATGGTCCGGCCACCGGGCAGCGTGCTGATGTGCCAGCCCAGCCCGATCCGCAGGTCCTGGTCCGCGGTGAAGTGAGGGCGCTGGGTCAGCTCGATCGCGTCCCGCAACGGTGAGCGCTCCGGACGCAGTTGCGCGTCGAGGTAGCGGATCATGTCGTCGGCGGTGCTGAACATGGAGGTGCCCGCGCCGCTGAGCACTCGATCGTGCCAGTCGGGAACGGGCTCGCCCTCCAGATGCCCGACGGCCTTGCGGGAGGCCATGTCCGGCCTCAGCGTCGTCGTGGTGTCGGTCAGGCGCAGCGGCACGGCCACCTTTCGCCGCAGCATCGCGTCCACGTCGTCGAAGGCCAGCGCCTGGCCGAGCAGCCCGTATCCGAGGTTCGAGTACTGGTAGGTGCTGCCCGGCTCGGTGCTCAGGGCCGTCTCGGCGAGACCGGCGGCCACGTCGTCCAACCTGTAGTGCGCGTACGGGTCGTAGGGATCCGCGTGCGCCAGGAGGTTCGGAGGCAGCGAGGGCAGACCGGAGGTGTGCGTCGCCAGGTCGGCCAGGGTGATCCGCCGGGGGCCTTTGCGCGGGACGGGGAACGCGGGCGGCAGGACGAGCGGCGAGTCGAGGCGGACCCTGCCCGAGCACACCGCGCGCGCGAGCGCCGTGGCGGTGAGGGTCTTGGTGATCGAGCCGAGCTGGAACACCGTCCTGCCGCCGGGCGCGGGGCCCTTCTTGGACGCGCCCGCCACATGTCGCTGTGTGCCCCGGATGACTCCGCACACCACGCTCGGGCTGCCGGCGGCCAGCGCACGGTCCAGACAACGCCGCACCCGCGCGCCCAGCTCGCCCTCGGCCGCGGTGGCGACCCGCGGCATCAACGACACACCCGCTCCGGCCGCCGCCGCGCCCAGGAACTTCCGTCGGTTCATGTGCTTCCCCCTGCTGTCGTGTTCGGTGCTGACCACTATGGAGAAGTTACGTTATTACGTAATGACGGATCAAGTGGTTTTCGCGGCGAGGCTGCGTTCGGCCACCCCACGCTCTTCGGGCCTCTCGGCACTCACAGCCATCGCACAGCGCTGCCCCAACCCGCTGATGGGTGGCGCCCCTGATTTCCTGCTCATGACAGGGCGTACGACGATGAGCAGTCGCGAGGACGAGACGCTGGCGCGGGCCGCCGTGACCGCGCTGACCGGGCAGCTCGCCCTGGCTCCCAAGCCGGGCCTGCCCGACCCGCGCGACCTCGGCGCCCGCGTCACCCGCCGGGACCACCGCATGCTGCGCTGGTCGGCCAAGGCGCTCGCGCCCGGCCTCGCGGCGATGGCCGCCGCCGCCCGGCGCACCGGCGAGCCGACCCCCGCACTGCGCACCGGCGAGCCGACCCCCGCACTGCGCACCGAACTCGGCGCGATCGGCAGATGCACCGAACACTCGGTGGGCCTCGCGGGCGGCGGCCACCGGGGCGCCCTCTGGGCCCTCGGCCTGCTGGTCGCCGCGGCCGCGCTCGACCCCCGGGCTGACGCGCGTGACATCGCCGCGACCGCCAAGCGCATCGCCGCGCACACCGACAGACGCGCCCCGCGCAGGCCCTCCAGGGGCTCCTCGGTGTCCGCGAAGTACGGCGCGGCCGGGGCGCGGGGCGAGGCGAGGACCGGGTTCCCGCACGTACGGGGGGCGTTGGACGCCCTCACCACGTCCCGTGCGGCCGGCGCCACCGAGGAACAGACCCGTCTGGACGCCCTGCTCACCGTGATCTCCACCCTCCAGGACACCGAACTCCTCTACACCGCGGGCCCGATCGGCCTACGGCACGTCCAGGCGGGCGCCCGCACGGTCCTGGAGGCGGGCGGCACGGCCACCGAGGCGGGCGCCCGGGCCCTGGCCGCCCTCGACGCCGACCTGCACGCGCGCGCGTGGAGCCCGCGGGGGAGTGCGGGCCTGCTCGCGGGGGCGCTGTTCCTGGACGCACTGCCCGTCACGGCACGAGCTCGGGCCGCCTGATCCGGTCCTCCGCCCGGCGACCGGCGGCCAGACGCGCCGCCGGTCCCATCGCGTACGACGCGGCCAGCATGGCCCCGCCCAGCAGCAGCCAGCCCGGCGTCCCCCACTCCACCAGCAGGGTCGTCAGCAGGAGCGGGCCGAGGGTGCGGGCGACGGTGACGCCGGTCCCGAACAGGCCCTGGTACTCGCCCACGCGGCCCTCCGGAGCCAGATCGAACGACAGCTGCCAGGAACCCGCCGACTGGTCCATCTCGGCGACCACTTGAAGCACCGCGCCCACCACCAGGACCCCGACGGCCACCCACAGGGAGGCGCCCGCCGACAGCGCGAACACCACGCACGCGGCCAGCATCACCCACCCCGCGCGCCGCACCGCGCGCGTGGCGGTGGCGAGCCCCGTGACGCCGCGCGCCGCCCTGACCTGGAACAGCATCACCGCACCGGTGTTGAGCACGAAGAGCGCCGAGACCAGCCAGGCCGGTGCCTCGGTCCGGCGGGTGATCCACAGCGGCAGGACGAGGCTGAGCAGCGGCAGCCGGAGCAGCAGCA
Organism: Streptomyces ferrugineus; assembly: GCF_015160855.1. NCBI lineage: Bacteria > Bacillati > Actinomycetota > Actinomycetes > Kitasatosporales > Streptomycetaceae > Streptomyces > Streptomyces ferrugineus. The sequence goes on from NZ_CP063373.1 coordinate 338,846, forward strand.
CGGTGTTGAGCAGCGCGACGAGAGCGTACGGCCGGTCGCGCAGGACGCCCAGGCCGCCACGGTTTCGCACCATGGGCGCCGGGAGCCCCGGCCGCACGGACGGCAGCCGCAGCAACAGCCCCGCGCACACCACGAAGCTCACCGCGTCCAGCGCGAACACCCCGAGATACGCCGCCCGCGTCCCGGCGTGCAGCGCCAGCCCGCCCAGCCCCGCGCCCACCGCCAGACCGGCGTTGAGCGTCGACTGCAGATGAGCCAGCAGCCCGGTGCGCTCCCCGGCCGGCACCAGCCCCGCCAGCAGCGCCTGCCGGGCCGCCGCGAGCCCGGACTGCGCGGCGGCGTACGCGCACGCGGCCAGCACGAACGGCCAGAAGCCGCGCACGACCGTGAAGGACGCCACCGCGAGCCCCGTCGCGAGGGCCAGCAGCACCGCCGTACCGCGCGGGCCCCGCCGGTCGGCGAGCCGTCCCAGCGGCACCCCGACCAGCGAGCCCACCGCCCAGCCGACGGTCAGCCCGAGCCCCACGCGCGCGGGGGCGAGACCGACGACCTGGGTGAAGTAGAGGGCCGACGTCGTGTAGTAGGCGCCGTCGCCGACCGAGTTGCTCAACTGGGCGTAGGCCAGGAGGCGCGGTGGACCGGCGGGCGGGACGAGCGTGTTCGTCATGACTACGACACTAGGAACGAGGTGGGTCTCTCGGCAGGACCAATCAACGGCCGTTTCAGTGGCCCAATCCGAAGGTGCCGGGCGCCTGTACGCGCCTGCCTCTCAGCCGTCCTCCAACACCTTCCCCAGCACCTCCAACGCCTCCGGATACACCTGCTCCCGGGGCGTCCCGTATCCCACGACGAGCCCCTGCGGCCGCCCCACGCCGCCACCCGGCCCATGCCAGTGCTCCCCCAGCCGCCCCACCGCGAGCCCTTCCGCCGCCGCCCGCGCCAGCACCCGCGCCTCGTCGTCGACCGCCACCAGCGCGTGCAGCCCGGCCGCGATCCCGCGCACCTGCCGACGCGCCCCCAGCCGGTCCACAAGCCGGTCCCGGCGCCTGCGGTACCGCAGCCGGCAGGCCCGCACATGGCGGTCGTACGCATGGCTGTCGATCAGCTCGGCGAGCGCCAACTGGCCGATGGACTCGGTGTGATGGTCACTGTGCAGCTTGGCATCGGCCACGGCGTCGACGAGCTGCGGCGGCAGCACCATCCACCCGAGCCGCAGCGCGGGCCCCAAGGTCTTCGAGGCCGTCCCCAGATACACCACCCGCCCCGGCGCCATCCCCTGCAACGCGCCCACGGGCTGCCGGTCGTAGCGGAACTCCCCGTCGTAGTCGTCCTCGACGATCAGCCCGCCACGCGCGCGTGCCCAGTCGGTGAGCGCCCGCCGCCGCTCGGGGTGCAGCGTCACACCGGTCGGATACTGGTGCGCCGACGTGACGACCACGGCCGCGCAGTCCCCCAACTCCTGCGCACAGGCCCCCCGTTCGTCCACCCGCACGGGCACGACGAGGCCCCCGTTGCGCCGCACCACCTCCCGATGGAACGGCAGCCCCGGATCCTCCATGGCGATGACGCCGCCCTCCAGCACGCGCGTGAGGAGCGCCAGCCCCTGCACATACCCGGAAGTGATCACGATCCGCTCCGGCGGCGCGATCACCCCACGCGCCCGCCCCAGGTACCCCGACAGCGCGGTCCGCAGCTCGGCACGACCACGCGGATCGCCGTAGTCGTACGCCAGTGAGGGCGCCGTGGCGATGGCCCGCCGCAACGCCCGCAACCAGGCGGCCGCCGGAAACGCCCCCACGTCCGGACTCCCCGGCCGCAGATCGAAACGCGGCGCACGCGCGCGCGTGGCGGCCTCCGGCGGTTCGGCGGCGAGGGCGGGCAGCGAGGCGACCTGGGTGCCTGAGCCCTGTCGCGCGGTCAGGTAACCCTCGGCGACGAGTTGGTCGTAAGCGGCCTTCACGGTGTTCCGCGAGATCCCGAGCTCGGAGGCGAGCCGTCGGGTGGCGGGCAACGGTTCCCCGGGAGCGAGCCGCCCGTCCCGCACGGCATCACGCAGAGCCCTCTCCAACCCTGCACGGCGCCCGTCAGCGGCGGTCAGTTCCAGATGCAGGTCCACACAAACCCCCTCAGGGGCGCGGGGCTGTTAACGATATGCGGCTCCGCCGCGTGGGCGCGACAAGCCCCCACGACCCGCAGACCGCAACGATGGCCGGGCACCCCTCCGGCACCCGGCCATCAATCTCACATCAGCCCTTCAGAGAGGCCATCCACGACTCGACCTCGTCCGACCGCCGGGGCAGCCCCGCGCTGAGGTTCCGGTTCCCGTCCTCCGTCACCAGGATGTCGTCCTCGATCCGCACCCCGATCCCCCGGTACTCCTCCGGCACCGTCAGATCGTCGGCCTGGAAGTACAGCCCCGGCTCGACGGTCAGCACCATGCCCGCCTCCAGAGTGCCGTCGACATACGACTCCACGCGCGCGGCGGCGCAGTCATGGACGTCCATGCCGAGCATGTGCCCGGTGCCGTGCAGCGTCCAGCGCCGCTGGAGACCGAGCTCCAGCACCCGCTCCACCGGTCCCTCGACCAGCCCCCACTCGACCAGCTTCTCGGCGAGCACGCGCTGCGAGGCGTCATGGAAGTTCCGGTACTTCGCGCCCGGCTGCACGGCCGCGATACCGGCCTCCTGGGCCTCGTACACGGCGTCGTAGATCTTCTTCTGGATCTCGCTGTAGCGGCCGTTGATCGGCAGCGTGCGCGTGACGTCGGCGGTGTAGTACGTGTGCGTCTCGACGCCCGCGTCGAGCAGCAGCAGGTCACCCGAGTGCACGGGCCCGTCGTTGCGCACCCAGTGCAGCGTGCAGGCGTGCGGGCCGGCGGCGCAGATGGAGCCGTAGCCGACGTCGTTGCCCTCGACGCGCGCGCGGAGGAAGAAGGTGCCCTCGATGTAGCGCTCGCTCGTCGCCTCGGCCTTGTCGAGGACCTTCACCACGTCCTCGAAGCCGCGAACCGTGGAGTCGACGGCCTTCTGCAGCTCGCCGATCTCGAAGTCGTCCTTGACCAGCCGCGCCTCGGACAGGAAGACCCGCAGCTCCTCGTCCCGCTCGGCGGTGACCTTGTCGGTCAGCGCGGCCTCGATGCCGGCGTCGTAGCCACGGACGACGCGTACGGGACCCGTCGCCTCACGCAGCTTGTCGGCCAGCTCGCGCACGTCGGAGGCGGGGATGCCGTACAGCTTCGCCGCCTCGGTGAGGGAGTGCCGGCGGCCGACCCACAGCTCGCCCTGGCCGGAGAGCCAGAACTCGCCGTTCTCGCGGTCGGAGCGGGGCAGCAGGTAGATCGTCGCCTCGTGGCCGTCCGCGACGGGCTCCAGGACGAGTACGCCGTCCTCGGTCTGGTTGCCCGAGAGGTACGCGTACTCGACCGACGCGCGGAAGGGGTACTCCGTGTCGTTCGAGCGGGTCTTCAGGTTGCCCGCCGGGATCACCAGGCGCTCGCCCGGGAACCGCGCCGACAGCGCGGCGCGCCGCGCCGCGGTCTCCGCGGCCTGCGGGATCGGCCGCAGATCGTGCAGCTCGGTGTCGGCCCAGCCGGACTTCATGTTCTCGGCGAGCTCGTCGGACACGCCCGGGTACAGGCCGTTCTTGCGCTGCTTGATGGGCTCCTCGGACTCGGTCTCCAAGGTCTCCGGGGTGAGCTCGTCGGCCACGGTCATCCTCCTCGATACGGCATTCGACCCCGTCCATCGTACGGTCGCGCACGCGAGGACCCGGCGGAGTGGAACGAGCCGCCCGCCGCTGCTATGGCGCAGGCCACGCGCCTGTTATGGGCGGGTGACCGAGGGCCACGAACCGCTGCTCGAAGCAGGTACTCGAAGCAGCTACTCGAAGCGCGCCGCCAGCAGGACGACGTCCTCGTCGCCGTCCGACCGGTCCACCCCGTCCGGCAGCACGGTGCGCAGCACGTGGTCGACGACGGCGTCCGGGTCGTGCCGGATCGACCTCGGCACCCCGGCGGCCGCCGCGTGCAGCCGGGCGAAGGCGCGGTCGGTGGCGTCGCCGGTGCGGTGCAGCAGCCCGTCGGTGTACAGCAGAACCGTCTCTCCGGCTTCGGCGGTCAGCTCCACGCTCGGCGCCTCCCAGCAGGCCAGCATGCCCAGCGGGGCGGAGACGGAGGTCTCCACGAACTCCGTGCGCCGCTCGCCGATCAGCAGCGGCGGGGCGTGTCCGGCGCCGGCGAGCGTGATCTTGCGCAGGGCGGGCTCGCAGTAGGCGAACAGAGCGGTGGCGGAGCGGGCGGGCTCGGTCAGTCTGAGCAGCAGTTCCAGGTCGGACAGGACCGCGACCGGGTCCTCGCCCTCCATCACGGCGTACGCCCGCAGGCTGGCCCTGAGCCGTCCCATCGCGGCGACCGCGCTGGGCCCCGACCCGGTCACCGAGCCGACCGCGAGGCCGAGCGCGGCGTCCGGCAGCGGCAGCGCGTCGTACCAGTCGCCGCCCCCGCGCGGGCTGGTGCGGTGCCGGGCCGCGAGCTGGACGCCGACCACCCGGGGCAGCCGGGAGGGAAGCAGTTCCTCGGTCATCGTCCGCATGCACGCGCGCGTGCGCTCGACTTCGAGCAGCCGGGCCAGGTGCTCGGTGGCGTAGCGGGTGTACAGGCCGATGAGGTGACGCCGGCCCTCGGCCGGTTCGGCGGGCTCGTCGTACAGCCACACGGCGGCGCCGAGGCGGCCGGCGGCCTCGGTGGCCAGGGGGAGGGCGTAGCTGGCGGCGTAGCCGAGGCGGGCGGCGACCTCGCGGTGGCGGGGGTCGAGTCCGTCCTCGGAGAGCAGATCGGGCTGGGCGATCTCGCCGTCGCCGCCGGGCAGTCCGTCGAGGATCCGCCCGTACGACATCGCGCTGCGCGGCACGGTCTCGATGTGCCCGAGGTCCGCGCGGGCGAGGCCGAGGCCGATGGTGGTGTCCGGGCCCAGTCCGTCCGCGGGTTCCAGTACGACGAGTCCGCGCCGGGCGCCGACGAGGGCGGATCCGGCGCGCAGCAACTCCTCCAGGGCCTCGGCGAGCGCACTCGTGCGGGCCAGCCGTTCGGTGAGTTCGTGGAGGGTCGTGAGGTCCGAGACCCAGCCGGCCAGGCGGTCCTGGAGGAGGGCGCCGGGTGCGTTGGGAGGGGCCACCGCCGGGGTGCCCGAGGGCGCGGGCGCGACAGTGTGTGCGGGTGAGGGAACCGTTGAATCGATTCCGGCCACTTTCGGAGGGTGAGGGGCGTTCATGGCGTCCGGCTTTCCGACCGGTGCGTATTGCTCAAAAGCATCGCAAACCCCCATGTCATTCTGCGCCGCTAGCAGTGTCTCCACATGTACACGCACTCGTGAGGGGATGTCCAGCATTGTCCTGCCGGGATTCCTGGTGTCCGTGGGTAACCGGAGTACTCGGCGTAGACCTCTTGCGCAAAGGCAAAGTTGGCTTAAAACTGCCTCAGGGAACGGGGTATTGCGGTCGACTGGTTTCGCTCCACGGAGCGTCACAGCGGTCGTGATGGGTACGTACTCGGTGAAGGCCAGGGGTGGTTGACAGCCACCCGGAACCTGGTGCCGGACCCGGGCGTCTTAGCCACCGACGATCGTGCCCCATCCTCCCGTGGCGGAGGCGAAGAGAAATACGCGCGACGGCAAAACGCCAGACTTCGCCACCCCACGCCACGCCCATGCTTTTGATAGACGCAGTATGGACGAGGCCGCCACGGAAGCAGCCAAACGCTCGACCCATAGGGGTTCCCCTTGCTCAGGGCAGGGGTGTGATGCGCCAACAGGTACGCACAGTGAAGTGATCGACACATGGTGTGATGTGGTCCACGGTGTTGCCAGCGGTGCAACGGAAAGGAACGAGCGCTCATGCGCGAGATCCTCGGAAGGCGACGCAGGCTCCTGCGCGGTGACGGGAGGCCTGAGCTGATCAGCGCGGCCCTGACCTTCGCGACGGAATGGCAGTGGCCCGTACTCCCGGGAGCGACGACGCATCCGCAGGGGCACTCCCGCTGCGGCTGCCCCGACCCGGAGTGCACGGTTCCAGGTGCCCACCCCTTCGATCCCGGGCTCCTCGCGGCCACCACCGACGAGCGCATGGTGCGCTGGTGGTGGGGCAACCGGCCCGCGGCGCCGATCATCCTCGCCACCGGCGGCAAGGCGCCCTGCGCGGTCAGCCTCCCCGCCCTGCCGGCCGCTCACGCACTGACCGCCCTCGACCGCATGGGCATGCGCCTCGGCCCGGTCGTCGCCTCGCCCGCCCGCTGGGCGATCCTGGTCAAGCCGTACTCCATGGAACAGCTGGGCGAACTGCTCTACGCCAAGGACTTCGTCCCCGGCTCCCTGCGCTTCCACGGCGAGGGCGGCTATCTCGCCCTGCCCCCGTCCGAGACGGGTCAGGGCCCGATCAGCTGGCAGCGTGCCCCGCTGCCCGGCTCGGCCTCCCCGTGGGTGCCGGATGTGGAGGCAGTGGTCGACGCGGTGGTCGAGGCCCTCACTCGTACGGGTGTGAGCGCCCCCGAGTTGTAGGGGTCTCCGGCGTGCGCGGAACGGAGCACACCCGCATGGTCGTTATCTTCCGGATATGCCGCGTCATTCCAGGGGAAAAAGGGCACCGTCGTCGCATCGCCGCGGGCCGAACCAGCGAAGAGTCCGTCTGATCGCCCTCGCGTCCGTCGCGGCGGCCGCCGTGGCGCTGCCACTGGCCTGGGCGGCCGCCGGCCAGGTCGTCGAGGCGGGCCGGGCCGCCGTGGGCACATCCGCGCGCGACGCCGTACGGTCCTCCCCGCCCGCCCCGAAGGACGGCACCGCGCGTCCGTCCCCGCGCGGTGACGCCAAGGCACCCACGGCCACGCCCACCGACTCCCCGGTCCTGCTCGACCTGGGCCTTTCCACCGCGGTGCGCTGCGGTCCCGAACTCACCTCGCCCGAGGGCGTCGAGGCGCAGACCTGTGTCCTCACCCAGGGCGAGGACACCTGGGCGCGGACCTACTACCGCAATGCGACCGGCGATGCGCTGGACTCCGTACTGAGCCTCATGGGGCCCGGTGGGCGCACGGTGCAGATGCGCTGTGCGGTGGGCGCCGACGACGAGCCGGGTACCTGCGAGACGCCCCGGGAGCGCACGCGCGCGGGTATGGACGCCTACACGGCGGTCACGGAGTTCGCCGAGCGGGCCGGGGGCGGGGCTCTACTGCTGCGCGCCACGAGCAACTCCGCGCCGGACAATTCCGGGGGATCCACCGGCGGTTGACGTACGACGTCATTCCGTAAACGCGCGCACATATGGAAAGACCCGGTTGCTGGCGACGGGGGATGCACCAGCAACCGGGCTAATGGAACGGTAACAAGAGATCGGCGGTTCGCAAATTCGATCCGGGCTTTCAAGTCACGGATTCCCTTGCTCCGCACGGGAGTTGTGATCGGATTCACCCCTCCCGGACGGGCCGGCTCGGCTGAACGGCGGTTCAGCCGAACCCGATCTCCGCGGCCCGGGTCAGCTCAGCGTGACCTGCCGGTTGGTCAGACCGCCACGCGCGCGACGCTCGTCCGCCGTGAGCGGAGCGTCCGTGGCCAGGGCCGTGGCGAGGCGCTCGGCGAACTCGGCCGCCGGCTTCTCCACATCCTCGGCGCCGACGCCGCTCGGCAGGTCCCACACCGGCACGGTGAGGCCGTGAGCGCGGAAGGAACCCACCAGCCGGGTGCCCTCGCCGAGATTCGACCGGCCTGCCGCGTGCAGCCGCGCGAGGGCGTCCAGAAGCTGCTCCTCGGGGTGCGGCATGACCCAGCGCAGGTGGTTCTTCTCCGGCGTCTCGCACCAGTAGGCGGCGTCCACGCCGGTCAGCTTCACCGTGGGGATGGCCGCGGCGTTGGCCCGCTCCAGGGAGGCGGCCACCTCCGGGGTGGCGTTCTCCGCGTCCGGCACCCAGAACTCGAAGCCCGAGTGCACAACTGGCTCGAACGCGCCTTCGGGGTCGAGCAGATCCTGCAGCCGCGGACCGTCGGCGGGGGCGCGGCGGCCCTGGACCGGGGTGCCGGGCTGGGCGGCGAGGGCCTGCTGGAGGGTGTCGGCGAGGTCGCGGCTGATGTCGCCCGACGCCGTGTCGTTCTGCAGGCCGAGCAGCACCGTGCCGTCGTCGCGGCGCAGGGCCGGCCAGGCCATCGGCAGTACGGTGGCCAGCGTGACCGACGGGACGCCCTCGGGGAGGCCGCCCTTCAGGGGCAGCTCGACGGTGGCGGCGGGCACCAGCTCGCGCAGGGCCACCCAGTCGCACTCGCTGGGCAGTCCCTCGAACGGGCGCTGCACCAGCTCGGTCACGGCCTGCGCGGCGGCCCGGCCGTGACAGGCCTTGTAGCGTCGGCCGCTGCCGCAGGGGCAGGGCTCGCGCGCGCCGACAACCGGGATCTCTCCGTCAACGATCTGCGGGCGCTTGGCCTTGGTCTGGACTCGCTTCTTGGCCATCGTGGGTGTCTCCCGGTTACGGCTCGTCTGGTACGGCGCGAGCCTAGCCGTTCGCGCCATGGCCGACGGGAGGCTGTGGACAACCCACCGGAACGTGCCGGGAGAAGAGCCGGTTCGGGGGCAGGAACGGGGCCCGTGCCGGAACCGGTGCCCTCAGTCCATGTCGTCGAAGGCGTCCGCGAACTCGAGGCCGGATATCGCGCCCACCGACGGCGCCGCGACGCGCGTAGCGAAGTCATCCCGTCGGTGCCCCGCGTCCGGATCGTGCACGTCGTCGTGGACCACGACCCAGACCGTGACCTCGCCGCGGGCGTCGTCCCTGACGCCCCAGTCGTCGGCGAGTGCGGTGATGATGTTCAGCCCACGGCCGCCGTGTGCGGTGACCGAGGGCGTGGCCGGAGCGGGGCGGGTGGGTCCGCCGCCGTCCGTCACCTCCACCGTGAGTCTGCCGCCCGCGTCCACGCGCCATGCGGCCCGGACGTCGCCGTCCCCGGAGAGCGCGTCACCCAGTGGCCGACCGTGTTTGCACGCGTTGCTCAAGAGTTCGGAAAGAATCAAAACGGCATCGTCGATGACCGATTCCGCCATGCCACCCCTGCGCAACTGAGTGCGCATACGGTGTCTCGCTTCCCCCACGCCCGCAGGACCATGGGGTACGGCCATGCTCGACGACGTGGGCACCTCCTGTGCCACCACCAACGCCACCCCCGAGACCTCCTTTGCCCCACGCCACGGTGTGGATGCCCCATTGGCCTGTACCGGAAACCGGCCAATCAATGTCCGGTGACGCATTCGCCACGATCGAATACGGACCGAACGCGCCGGTGCACTCCCTGTAATCGAGATGGCTGGAATTTTTCGGTGTGGCCGAGAGGGGAGGATGGGGCTGAAGAGGTAGCGGGGTCAAGAGGTTGTGCAGGGATTGAAGGGGTTTTAGGGGTTTCCCTGCATGAGGTTTGCTCTGGCCGCCGGCGTTGCGTCTGCGTCGCTCCGGGCACGCGCGCGTGCGGGTCAGCGCCCCAGCTGGTCCAGCACCGCGCGCGGGCGGTTGGTGATGATGGCGTCCACGCCCAGCTCGACGCAGAGGTCGACGTCCTGGGGCTCGTTCACGGTCCATACGTGCACCTGGTGACCGGCCCGCTTCAGGCGCTCCACATACGCCGGGTGATTGCGCACGATCCGGATCGAGGGGCCCGCGATATGGACCCCCGCGGGCAGCCGGCCGTCCCGCAGCCGCGGTGAGACGAACTGCATCAGATAGACCGTCGGCATCGTCGGCGACGCGGCACGCACGCGATGCAGCGAGCGCGCCGAGAAGCTCATCACGCGCACCGGGGAGTCGTCGGCCGAGGCGGGCGCCTCGAGCCCGAAACGCTTCAGCAGAAGCAGCAGCCGCTCCTCGACCTGCCCCGCCCAGCGGGTCGGGTGCTTGGTCTCGATCGCCATCTCCACGCGCCGCCCCGCGTCGGCGACGAGCTCAAGGAGTCGCTCCAGGGTCAGTACGGAGGTGTCCTCGGGGTCCTCCGGCCGGAACTCCCAGTCGGGCTCCTCGGTCCGGTTCTTCCACGAGTCACGGTTCTTGCGGGAGCCGAAGTCGAGGGCGGCGAGCTCGGCGAGCTCCAGCGCCGAGACCGCGCCGCGGCCGTTGGACGTACGGTTGACGCGGCGGTCGTGAACGCAGACGAGGTGGCCGTCCGCGGTCAGGCGTACATCGCACTCGAGGGCGTCCGCACCGTCCTCGATCGCCTTCTTGTACGCGGCCAGGGTGTGCTCGGGAGCGTCTTCGGAGGCTCCGCGGTGGGCGACGACTTGGATCTGGTGCTGCCGTGCGTGGGTCACCGCGTCATGGTGCCACCGCACCGGGGTAGACGTGCGACCGGAGCAGTTTCGCAAGCGCTGGGATTGCGCCCGTTTAGTCTCACATGACCTATATAAAGAGTGGCCGTGGACGCACAGCGACCGCTTATGGTGCTCTGACGGCCTGTGGGAAAAGCTGACGGCATACAAAAGTCATGCACAGCCGCCGCGTCGCACCGGCCATGAACAAGCGTGAACGGGCGTGACCGAGTGCGACCGCCAACAAACAGCCGTGGATCGAGGAGAGAAGCTGTGAGCACCGAGAACGAGGGCGCCGCGGTACCCCCGGCCCCGTCCGCACCCCCCGTGCCGGTGGATGCTCCTGCTGCTCCGGCATCCCAGGAGCGCCCGGCTGCCGAACCCGACGCCGCCCCGACCACCCAGCTCCCGCCGGTGCCGGACGGCGCCCCGGCGCACTCGAACGGCACACAGCCGTACGGTGCGCAGGGGGCCGGGGACGGGGCGCGGCCGCCGGCTTCGAACGGCGTACAGCCGCCCGCCGCGCAGCCACTGGCATCCCAGCCGCCCGCCGACCAGCCGCCCACCTCCCAGCCGACCGTCTCCCAGGGGTCGGCCCCGGACGCCTCCTGGCCGCCTCCGCCGCCGCCCGGGACGCCGCCGTATGCCGAGATGGGTGCCGTCGCGGATGGTGCGGCCGGTGCAGGTGGTGCCGCCGGTGAGGGTGGTGCGGCCGGTGCGGGTGGTGCCGGTATGGGCCCCGGCTGGGGTGCCGCCTACCAGCAGCCGGCGCCGAAGTCCGGCCGCGGGCGCGGCGGGCTGCTCGCCGGTGTCCTCATCGCCGCGCTGGTCGCGGGCGGTCTGGGCGGCGGCCTCGGCTACACCCTGGCCAAGAACGACGAGACGACCTCCTCGACGACCGTCTCCGCCTCCGACAGCGGCGGCTCCATCAAGCGGGACCCGGGCACCGTCGCCGGCGTGGCCGCCAAGGCGCTGCCGAGCACCGTCACGATCCAGGCCGAGAGCAGCGCGGGCGAGGGCGGCACCGGTACCGGCTTCGTCTTCGACACCGAGGGCCACATCGTCACCAACAACCACGTGGTGGCCGACGCGGTCGACGGCGGCAAGCTCACGGCGACCTTCCCGAACGGCAAGAAGTACGACGCCGAGGTCGTAGGCCACGCGCAGGGCTACGACGTGGCGGTCATCAGGCTCAAGAACGCTCCGTCCGGCCTCAAGCCGCTGACGTTGGGCGACTCCGACAAGGTGGCGGTCGGCGACTCCACGATCGCGATCGGCGCTCCCTTCGGCCTGTCCAACACCGTCACGACGGGCATCATCAGCGCCAAGAACCGCCCGGTGGCCTCCAGCGACGGCACCGGCAGCAACGCCTCCTACATGAGCGCCCTGCAGACGGACGCCTCGATCAACCCCGGCAACTCCGGCGGTCCGCTGCTGGACGCGCAGGGCAATGTCATCGGCATTAACTCGGCGATCCAGTCCGCCGCCAACGGCCTCGGCGGCACCAGCCAGTCCGGCTCGATCGGCCTCGGCTTCGCCATCCCGATCAACCAGGCCAAGTACGTCGCCCAGGAGCTGATCAAGACCGGCGAGCCGGTCTACGCCAGGATCGGCGCCTCCGTCTCCACGGGGGACACCACCGACGGCGCCCAGATCATCGAGGAGCGCAACGGCGGCTCGGACCCGATCGAGCCCGGGGGCCCCGCCGACAAGGCCGGTCTCCAGCCCGGCGACGTCATCACCAAGCTCGACGACCGGGTGATCGACTCCGGCCCGACCCTGATCGGCGAGATCTGGACGCACAAGCCCGGCGACAAGGTCACGCTCACCTACGAACGCGACGGCAAGTCCCACACGGTCGAACTCACCCTGGGCTCCCGCAAGGGCGACGGCTGACCGCCGGCACGAGGACGGACACGCGCGCGCAGCGCCGCCCCGCACGGGCAGCGACCACGCGCGCGTGCCGTGCCGCACGGGCAGCGACCATGCCCGTGCACCCGGATGGACTATCGTGCCTTCTCGACCTGGACTGTTCGCGATTGGGAAGCACATGCGCGACGGGGAGGCAGAGAAGGGGGGCGGACCCGCGGTGTCCGATCTTGGGCGGCTCGTCGCCGACCGATACCTGCTGGTGGAGCGGGTGGGCAGCGGAGGCATGGGCACCGTGTGGCGGGCCGAGGACAGGCTGCTCGGCCGTCATGTCGCGCTGAAGAAGCTGCACATCCCGCCGCACCTCCAGGACGACGAGATCCGGACCCTGTACGAACGCACGCGCCGCGAGGCCCGCAGCGCGGCCCGGATCGCCCATCCCAACGTGATCGTGGTGCACGACGTGCTCGACGACGAGGGCCTGCCGTGCATCGTCATGGAGTACATACCCTCGCTCACACTGAGCGACGTACTGAAGCAGCGCGGTGCCCTGCCACCCGCCGAGGCCGCCCGGGTCGGCCGTGCGATGGCCTCCGCCCTGCGCGCCGCCCACGACGCCGGGGTCCTGCACCGGGACGTCAAGCCCGCCAACGTCCTGCTCGGCGAGGACGGGCGGATCGTTCTCACCGACTTCGGGATCGCCATGGAGTCGGGCACGTCCTCGCTGACCAAGCCCGGCGAGTTGATCGGCTCCATCGGCTACCTGGCGCCTGAGCGGCTGCGGGGCGCGCATCCCGAGACCGGCCCCGCCAGCGACCTGTGGGCCCTGGGGGCGACGCTGTACCAGGCGGTCGAGGGCCGGGACCCGTTCCGTCGCGGCACCGCGATCGAGACCGCGTACGCCATCGCCACGGACTCCCACGAGCCCCCGCGCAACGCCGGTGAACTGGCCCCGGTGATCGAGGGCCTGCTCGTCAAGGACCCGGAGCGGCGCATGGACGTGCACGAGGCCGAACGCCGCCTGGCGGACCTGACCGGCTCACGAACCGCTCCGACCGAGCCGGCCACACACCAGGCCAGGCCCGACGACCCCACGCTGCCCGCACCCGCACCCGCACCCGCACCGCGAACCGAGCGAACGGGCAGCGGGAGGCGCCGCCGTACGGTGCTGTGGTCGGTCCTGGCGGTGGCGCTGGTGGCCTGTTTGGCGGGCGGGGCGCTGTGGTGGCTCAAGACCGGCACGGAACGAGCGACGGCCCAACCCCCGGCGACCGACACGACGACCCCCTCCCCAGGCCCCACCTCCACCACCCCACCACCCCCCGTGCCCGCCGGATACCACCTCGAGGAGGCGGACAGCGGCCTCTCGGTGCCCGTGCGGGACGGCTGGAAGCGCAAGACGCTGCCCGGCGGTGAGGTCGTGTACATCGACCCGTCCGGCCTGGTGGGCCTGCGGGTCAACGTCGTCGAGTTCGCGGGCACGGACCCCGTACGGCACTGGCGGGAGACGGAAGAGGACCAGACCCGACGCGACAACCCCGGCTACGAACGCGTGCGGATGGCCTCGACGACCTTCCGGGGCCGACCCGCCGGGTACTGGGAGTTCACCTTCGACGGCAGGGCACGGGAGTACCGCGCGGCGGAACTGGCCTTCGCCAGCAGCGACGGCACCCAGTACGTGATCTACCTGTCCGCACCGGACGCGCAATGGCACGAGTACCGCCCGGCCTTCGAGACGGCCACCGACGGCGCACGTCTCACACCCACCCCCTGACCACCACGCCCGCACACCGCGCGGTGCCGGTACGCTGTACCCGCTCCGCCCCCGGCGGACCGGAGCGAAGGTGGGTTGCCCGAGCGGCCTAAGGGAACGGTCTTGAAAACCGTCGTGGCAGCGATGTCACCGTGGGTTCAAATCCCACACCCACCGCAGGTGAACGGCCCCTGACCAGGCGATATGGTCGGGGGCCGTTGCTTTGCCCGCTGCCCGTCCGACCCCGCCCTTGACCGTGGTTTCCCGGTCTATCGGGCACGGATGGGGCACGCGAGGGGCACGTCTGATGCACGGCTTCAGAAGATCCATGGGCGACCAACCGCCCGTCCGCTAACGGTTGATCGGGATCTCGTAGACGATCTCGCAGTGAGCGGCGGGTACGACGATGTCCGCCGTCTCAACCGGCCGACCCTGGTCGCTGTAGTACGTCCGCCGGATGTGCGTGACGAGTGCGGCCTTCTGAATGCCGAGTAGTGACGCCTCCTCGGCGGTCGCCTGCCTCGGCTCGGGCTGCTCCACGGCATGGCTTACCGTGACACCGATCGCGGCCATCCGGTTCACGACTCCGGCCCCGGCGTGCGGGCCTCCCTCGGGGAGGACCACCAGTGTGCCGGCGGTGAGGTCGTACGGCTCCCAACTCGTCGACAACTGGATCGGCCTGCCGTCCGCCAGGAACTCGTACGTTGTCCGGACGCACAGCTCGCCTTCGGCGATCCCGAGCCGCGCCGCGATGTCAGCTGGCGCCGGCACCTTGGCGTCCGTCCGGCTCTCCCAGTCGCCCTGCCTTCCCACGGCCTTCATGTCCGCCCGAAACGGCGACCTGCTGGGCTGCTCCCGCGCCGACGACCGCACGACACGCACGCGATGCCGGGGCTCGGCAACGTACGTACCGGACCCCGCACGGCCCTCCAACACACCCTGGGAGATCAGCAACTCCTGCGCCCGCCGGACCACGTTCTCGCCCACGCCGCACTCCTGGCCGATCTGGGCGCGGGACGGCAGACGGTCCCCCGGCTCCCACACGTGCTCCGCGATGCGCTGCCGGAGTACGTCGGCGATGCGGAGATAGGGCGGCTGCTCAGGCATATGGAAAATCTAGTCCACTAGCTCTAATCTAGTTAACTAGCTTTACTCAAAGTGATCGCTGGTGACGGAGGCTGACCTGTGCCCGCTTCGGGAGTTAGCGCGGCGGCCATCGCCGCCCGGCTGTCCGCCCTCGGGCTCCTCACGCGAGTGGAGGAACACCCCCGGCACACGTCGGTCGAGGCGGAGGTGCCGGAATCGGTCTCCGCCGAGACATGGCGGGAGGTCTTACAAGTGGTGGCCGAGGCCGATCAGTTCGGGCTCCTCGCCACCAGCCTGAACGGCCGCACCCTCTGGGCGGTCGTACGCAAAGCGGTCCCCACGACGGGCGATGTCGGGGGACCGAGCCATCAGCGATAGGAGCTGAACAGCGTGCTCAACCGTATCCGCCGCGCCGTCTTCCTCACCAGGGCGCGCTACTTCCGCAAGGGCAGGCACCGCCGCCCCTTAACGCCCGCCCGGCTGTCGACCTCTTCCGCCTCCCCTACGTCTGCTGACGCGTCGACAGTCGTCGTGAAACGGGCCTCCATCGGCCCGGACCATCGACACTCGCTCAGAGGCGAGGACACCGCGCTCGTCCGCCCGTATGTGCTGGCCTGGGAGCGGCGTGTGCGGGCGCGCCCTGTGGTCATCGCTCCGCACCTGCCGGCCGACGCCTGGTCGACCCTCGCGGGGGTCAACTGATGCCTTCTCGACAACGGCCGCCCATCACCGACGCCTCGGCTGTCCCCTACCGCTCGATCGCCTGCCGCATCGGCACGCACCCCGTCTGCGCGGAATCCTCCCCGGCATCGGCGCCGGGCGACCTCCCGGTGATCTACGAAGCGTGCGACTGCCCGTGTCACTCGGCATGCGACCAGTCCACGCAAGCGGAGGTGGCACGGTGAACGAAATGGCCCTCGGCGGCGCGCTGGCCTCCAGCATCGAGGTCACGGCAGCGACCGTGCAGCGCGGCGACATCATCCAACTCGGCGGCCAGGCTTGCCGGGTGGGCGATCTCTTCCAACTGCCCCAGGGAACCAAGCAACTGGTCTTCGAGTCGGGTGAGCTGCTGACCATACACACGCGTACCCGCCTGGTGGCCGTGCGGACGCTGAGAAGGCGGTGACCGGAACCGTGCCGTCTCGCCACCAGGACATCGCCGATGACCTCCGGAGCCAGATCACGACCGGCCGGATCCAGCCTGGCGAACGTCTGCCGTCCGAAGCCGACTTGGCCGACCGGTACAAGGTCAGCACGGTGACGCTGCGGAGAGCCCTCGCGGTGCTCCAGGGCGAAGGCCTCGTCGAAAAGATCCACGGCAAGGGGAACTTCGTGCGCCGTCCCCACCGCAAGATCATGTACGTCGGCGGATGGGGAACGCTGGACCCGTGGACCGCCGCCGAAGCTGCTCTGCGTGTCACCGTTCGCAGCACAACAGTGCAGGCTTACGGGCATCTCACGACCTTGTTGAATGTGCCGGTGGGCAGTCCCCTCGCCGAGTTCTCCTGCGCCAGCCACGCGGGAGAGTCACCGCACGGGCTGGCCCGCATCTACATCCCTCGCGACCTGGCACCCGTCGGAGACCTCGACGACGCGTCCTCGTGCTGGGAGGCGGCCACGAGATTCGCCGTCCTCAGCCCGGCGCCGGCCGCTGTCCGGGAGACGGCATGTGCCCGCGCACCGACACCGGACGAAGCCTCCGCACTCCGGATCGGACACGCTGCGCCAGTCCTCGGGATCACGCGCGTCGCAACCGACGTCACCGGGCGAATCGTCGAAGCCGCCCTCCTGGTGTTCCCGGGGGACCGTGTCGACGCGGTTTTCGCCACCCACCACATGACCCAAGAGAGGCAGATCCAAGCATGACGGCTCGGAACGAACTGCGGCTTCTCCCGTGGGCGGGTCCGGAGGGCAAGCCCTGCTACTTGAGCACCGACGACCAGGACGGCTACATGTCCCGGCTGGCGGACAACATGGAAGCCGTCCAACTCGGCGCGGCGGCCGAACTGCTGGAGCGGGCCTCCCAAACCCTCGACGACCAGGACGCGGGTCCGGAGGACGTACTACTGCTGGCGAAGGAACTGACCGGGGCCTTGCGAGACGTACTCCGCGTCGCCACCAGCCGCGGTCACCTTCTCACCGCGAACGAACCACACGGCATCTGAAAAGGACCTGCCGGCCCTGGCTCCGTAGGTCTGTAGAGATCGGTCAGACGAAGCTGAAGACGATCGAGCCACTCCAGGCGACCGGCGCCAGTTGCGCTGCTGCCCATGCAGCAGCGCAACACACCGCGAGCTACGCCGCCCCAAGGTTTATGAGCTGACCTCTCAGTAGAGCAATATCACCAAAAGACATGCCGCGAGATTAATCAGGAAGCTGAGCGTGGCCGCCGGGGGAAGATTGAACCAGAACTTCGTCGCCCAATCGACCGGTTGCTTCACCCCAACGGCAATCAGCCCAAAACACAGAGCTAAGAATGCCGAAATGGAATAGAAGACTATAAGCCAACTAGGGGTCTTGGTTGAGACGATTACTTCCAGAGCCAGCACAGGGACCAGAAATGCACCCACCGCTTGGCTTGCATCGGAAGCCCAGTTAGACAGTGCGACAAGCCGGGCTTTACTGTATTTCCAATCATCGGCCTTCTCTCCCACCCTCCTCTCGGCTACCTTCGAAAGAACGAATGTGAGCACACTTACGGCAGCAGAAGTAACGAAGGGCGCCACCACTTTGTAGGGGACTGCCAAATACTCGACGTCATAGGCGGTTGGCGGCATCTCAGACCCTCGACTCAAGGAACCGTAACCGACAGTGTTACTTCCTTTGACTCCAATCGGCAATAGGGAGCCTTTGTCGACACCTTCATGACGACGCGCTGCCTCTTATCTGTAGCCTTTCCGCCGCTATGCTCCAGTTCCACTTTTCCTATAGGCTCGCTCACTCGACGCCAGCCGCAAGGGCCAACCGTTACACGGCCAGTCTCCCAAAGGTGCTCATTTGGCGTGCCGGGATACCGAAGCGGAGGGCTACATGAGGATGTTATCTCCACAGTCACCTCCTGCTCCAGAGTATTGGTGATGTGTATCTCATGGAATGCCTGGACTCCGGATCCAAGATGGTGGCGCCGTACATTAATTCCGGCCTTCATCCGCACGCCCTCTGCCACCCTTGCATTCCTCTTCTTGCAGGTCATCGAGGATCACCTCCATCTCCCGAATGCTTGGCAGGAGCTTTACTAGACTCCTGGCAACCCTCGGTGTTGCACTGGCCGGAATAATCCGAGAGAAGACATCAAAATCATCTCTTGGGCATCGCAGTCCGCCCTGCGAATATCCGCTTTCTCCTGAATTTGGGGAGAGCCAGGTAAAGGAAAAATCCCAAGAAGGGGGTGTGTGATAGTCGACGCGAATGAATGACACCGAGGAGGGCGAGCGGCGGGCTTCGTTGAGTGCTTTGTCTGCGGATCCTGTGACTGCCGCTCGGCCATCGTGCCACCAAGTCTCCCCTGAAGATTCTTCGAAGCTTGTCGACGCGGGAAGTAGATGCGTGAGTCTCTTGAGGGCCCGAGCGAGGGAGAACTCAATCGACCAGGTGAGCGCGACGTCTTCGCCCGCACTCAGAGCCCTCAGATACTGACGATTCCCGAACTCAAATACCAAGGATTTCGAGTTGATTTCTTCCAGATCTTCCTCGGTGGCTGAAACGACCTCAATCACATCGCGGCCTGTCTCCGGCTTGATCTCTACCAGATGGGAGACTGACCTGATCATTCCCTGTATTGCGGGTTCAGTTAAATCAACGAACCGCAATTGACCGATACCGCGAAGTCCAAGGGCGGCAAGGATTCTCGCTTGCCGTTGTGTACCCGGGCGCTTGCGTTGTACCACTGCGGCTCTCTCGCCCACCGTCAGGCGAAGCGGCTTCCGCGTAGCATGCTTGCTTTTCTCATAGATCCGATTTGCTCCATAGTCGTTGTCTCGAGCTGCCTCACTACCTGAATCCATACCTCCAGTTGACGGCAGTCCCACGTCGCCCGCCACTCAGCGGGTGGGCCCCTGCGCCAGCAATTCGGGCCCGGGCCTGTCGTGGGGCCCGCATCGCACGGTGCGGGTTCAGGGAAGTCTCCTCTCAGGAGTCCGATCGTTCGGATCGTCGTCCCCAACGACCAACGACCACCCGAACCAGCGATGGCGCGATAAATCGAACACATGATTGAATCTGGGTATGCGATCGTTCCCCGACGACCTCGTCCAGGCACAGCAGGAGTGGAGCGCCACCTACCACCGGCTGGCCGGCGGGCCGGGCCGAACCGAGCTGCGCCGCCGTCTGTACCGGCTCTCGACCGAGGTGCTCTTCCACCCGTACTGGCGGGAAGGCGGCCGCACCCCGGCGGCATGGGCGGAGCTGCGGAAGCAGGGGCGGGGAGGAAGGAGCTGGAGGTGACCGGCTTCATCCCGCACGAGGGCGTCGCGGGCCATGGCCGAGCTACCGCCTGACGCGCGACGGCTGCGGGCGATCCTCGCGAACCTCGACGAACAGATCGCCAGCCACGAGACCGTCGGCATCTACCTGCGCCTCCAGCGCGAAGCCGTACGCGCGGCACTCACCCGCGCCGAGAACCGACACGCACCCCGGCTGCCGAAGTCCCCACAGCCGCGACAGGCACCCGCGGCCCTCTCGCCGTTCGCGCCCTCCAGGGAAATGCGGCAATCAACGGGCTTCGTCGTCCAGCAAAAGCGCACGCCGAACGGTCCCGAGCCCGCCGTGATCCGCACGGGCGACTGCACGATGATCGAGGGCACACCCCATCGGATCGGCGACCATGACGCCCGCGCCGCCCTCACCGACCCCAACATCGAACCGTGCGCCTTCTGCCGCCCGGACAGCGAGCTGGGGATACTGGATTGAGTCCGCACTGCGTAACTGGGCGGGCCATCAGCTTGGGAAGCTGCGATCATTCGCAGCCCATCCGTGCTCTGACCTGCGCGAACGGGTGAGGTGCGGCGTCGTCGGGTTCGGCTGACTTTACCGTGACTCCCCGCTGTTCCCCGCCCGATCTGGTGCGCTTGTGGTGCGGGACCGGTCAACATCGCGGTAATGGCTACGGTCGGTCCATGCAATGGATCACCTTGATCAGCACCATAGTTGGCGCGGCGATCGCTACAGGGTCCGCCATGCTTTTGGACCGTCAACGCTGGAGGCGAGAGCACCTTGATCGCGAAACGCAAGCGCGTCGCACGCTGTACGGGGAGTACCTGGCCGGCCTGTCCGAGGCCCGTCACGCCTGCGGCAACGTGGCTCGGGACCCGGACATGGCACCCTCGACGCGCCGGACTACGGCCCGCGAGGCGTTCGGGCCGTGCATCGGACTGAGGTACCAGATGACCATCAGCGCGCCCAGTCGTGTCGTAGAGGCATCGGAGGATGCCTTCCGCCGTCTGCGAGACCTCCGTGATCGCGTCATGGAGGGAGTCGCAGCCACTGAGCCCGTTTACCTGGAAGGCCGCCGAAGTTATGACGACGCCCTTGCTGCGCTGCGGGCACGCATGAGAGACGACCTGCGCATCAGCGAAGACGGCACCGCGCCCTGAGCCCGTCCGACGGCTGCCCCCTTGGGCATATACACAAGCCTGGTGCCGTTTGTTGGCGGCAGTTGGTCGTGGAGGCAAGGACCTATGCCTGACCTCGCCGCGTCAGCCCCAGAGCGAGCCTGTATAGGTCGGGCACTCTGTACCGACGTACGTCGTCTTGCGTGCCTTCGTAGATCTCCAAGAGGCCCACTTCGAGAGCGAGGTCAACACGCTCGGCAGCGGTTGGGTCAACTGCTTCGATTTCGCCCGGCTCGATCGGGGTCCTCCGCAAGCTCCTGAGAGCTTCCACAACGCCATCGAGCTCAGGGAACTCCTCTTGCAGAGCGCTAAGTGCTTCGACGCTAACCTTGTCAAGGCTAGGTACGAGAGCCCGCGGCCTCATGATGCTGCGGTCGTAACTGCTCCGCGCTTCTTCCCGCTTTTCCCATTGGACGGCCTCATGGAAAAGTTGGGAGAGTGAGCGTGGTCCGTGATCTCCTTGACCGTCGGCTAGACGATTCCACACCCAGTTACGTGTGAAGGTTGTCTTGCCTCCCTTCATTCGCTCTCCGACGAGCACATTCCAGGCACGGCGCACCTCATCGTCCCGCCAATCGTCGACAGATGGGCCGACTCGCGTTTCCGCAAGCATCTCTCGGTAGATTTCACTGCGAATTGCTTGCTTGAGTACGGTCTTGAAATAGTCGTTCTGATCCCGCCACATAAGCTGAACAGAGCGCCCGTATAGATGACTCTTGTTTTCGAACCGAAGCTGTTGCCAGATGTCCACTCGGAGCATCACTTTAAAAGACAGCAAAGAGAGATGCGCTTCTGACTCTGTCAAGAAGGTCATCAAACCCGTTACAGCACGAGTCCTTCTCTTCCGGCTCTCGGCATTGTTCCCGAATCCAGTATCGAGGCCGTCAAAGAGGAGCATGTGTCGGTTCTTTGCACTGCTGTTGATGTCTCTCAGCCATCGAGATCCGAGAAGGCCAGCCATGGGGCGGCTCATCATATGCTTGATCACGTCGAGTGTGGACAGCTCGTCGTAGACGGCATCAAGAGATTCTTTATTGATTTCGAATCTAGCGGGCGGATCTGCACGCTCCTCTGGCGGCAGGGCGAAATATGCGGCCAATGCCGTGTAGCAAGGCCAGAAGGTTGTCCACGCGGACTCCCCTGGGAATTCCGATTCGACAATCTCCAGAGCCTCGGACCCGAGGGTCCACTTGTAGGAATTCCTGAAGGCGTGAGGGGAGAAAACGACAACTGGATTTTCGTTTTCGCGATACCTCTCCATGAGCCAGCGAAAAACAGCCGTCTTCCCTGTGCCTTTACGGCCAATTACTAGCGGCGATCGAGCATCAAGTGCTTGTTGCGCTACGCGAGTGTGCACGAAGTCATCAAGAAGACTCGCTTGCTGCTCTGCTGTGCCAGTAGAGAAGTCGAGTTGCTCCAGTACATCATGCTTTCGATTTCTGCTTGAAGCTGAGAGGGCGTATGTCTGGGGCAGCAACTGCTCCAGCCAATCTGCCACGGCTCCGTAGGCTTCACGAGTTGCGACGCCATTACTTACCTTGTCTCGAAAGGCGGTATCTGGCGAGTAGCTTACGGCGTGAGTAATTTCGTCTGCTCGAAGGGGGTCGTATTCTCCAGGGCGGCGGCTTTGGGCGTCACCGATCCAGTGGTCGATCCATGTGACTGCGCGCGTGAGGACAGTCTCTGCAGACGGTCCGGGCGGCACTGGAGAAACGATGAACCGGGGCTCGGGTGTCAGCGGAGTGTCGGATGTTGCCCTACGGCTCTTGGCAGACATTAGAGCTTTCACGAGAAGCTCAGTCCCCCGCTCTGCCTGGGGATGGGGGTAAAAACAAATGATGGCTAGATCCGACACGTCGAACAAAAGGGGTGCGGCAACCGGCGAGATGCCAGTGCGAGAATCAAGAAGAATCAAATCCGGCTCAAGCGCTGATTCTTTGGCCAACTGCAAGAGTTGGTGAAGTGGATTGCCAGCCTCTCTGTACCAGATTTCAGGGTCCAGCAAACGAAGCCGATCGGCGTAGTCGCTACTGAGCCGTCCTGCCGGCAGGCAATAGAGTTCCTCACCCTCGTTGACTCGCAGTACGTGATCTCGAATGTCGACCTCATCACCTCGCTCTAGAGCCAGGAGAAGGGGAAGGACTCCTTGATCTTCCCTAGGTTCGGGGCAGCCCAAGACGGTAGCAAGCCCCGGTGCTTCGAGATCCATGTCAACGCAAAGCAATCGACGCCCACGCTCAGACAAAATGCGCGCAGCCGCTGCAAGCGCAGTTGTGCGTCCGACGCCACCTCGTAGAGAATAGAAAGTGACGATGGCTGGGAGTTCGATGTCTTGGTCGAGATCGGTGGCGAATGTGAGCTCATCGGCTGAGAGTGGACGGCTTAGGACTTCATGCCAAAGAGGCATTTGACCGGTAGATTCACTGAATGGTGGTCCGTACCATTCCTCTTCACCGGGAGTGATTAGCTCAGCAGTCGATACAATATTCGCCACTCCCTTGAGGAGCAACTTACGTCGTTCTGAATCATCTAGAGCATCCAGCGATTCGTGAACTACTCGAACCAGATAAGATCCAAATCCGTCTTCAGTGACGTAAATTTGAGCGTCAGTCAAACCGGCGGAATGGGCGTTCCCTTCGATCTGTTGCCGGACAGATCGATTAGTCGTGGCCTCGCCGGTCATCGCCTTCCTCCTCTGTTGTGCGGTCGAGCGTAACGAATGCGAGAGGTTACGTATGATGCTAGTTCTTGTGCTCCACGGAGGAGTTCTTCTGCTGAGGATCCGTCAGGCAACTTGGCGCTATATCTTAGACTCGTAGTCCATGTATCCATGAAGGCCTTCTTGTGGCCGCTTAGATCCTGGCTTCTGAGTCCGGCCGCATCCCAGAGCCCCCGAAGGTCATGTCCAGCCGAGCCTGATCGAGGGAAGGATTTCCCCTTTTTATTCAGGAGAGTCTTAAGTTTGCATTCGACGACGTATCCAACCAGGTAGACAGCGCCGCACAACTGGTTGTGCTCTTGTAGCAGCTTGGCTTCCCGTTGGCGTGCTCGCGCTGCATCCTCTAGCAAGATACCGTCCCCCCTGCCATGATCCTTGGCAGTCTAGCGGCGATCGCTGATTCGGTTGCGTCCATGGAGATGGTGTACGGGTTCGACCTGATCCGGGGGTTTGCTCCGGCGTCGGGATGATGCCCGCATAGATGAACGGCCACCGGCTGATCTTCGAGGTGTCGAAGCCCGAAGGAGATCAGCACGATGACCGCACCTGACAGTCTGCCCCTGCACGCCCTTGCCGAGGACAACCTCGCCGCGGCGAGTCCCGATCTGCTGCGCGCGATGATCAAGACATTCGCCGACGCGCTCATGTCCGCGGAGGCAGACGCGCTCTGCAATGCCGAATACGGGCAGGTCAGCGACGAGAGAGTCAATCACCGCAACGGATATCGCTCGCGTGAGTGGGACACGAGGGCCGGCACCGTGGAACTCGCCATCCCCAAGCTCAGGAGCGGGAGTTACTTCCCGCACTGGCTTCTCGAACGACGTCGCCGGGCCGAACAGGCCCTCATCTCGGTGGTCGCCACCGCCTACCTGCTGGGGGTGTCCACCCGCCGTGTCGAGAAGCTCGCCGAGTCGCTCGGCGTCACCCAGCTGTCCAAGTCGCAGGTCTCAGCGATGGCCCGGCACCTCGACGAGCAGGTCGCCGCCTTCCGCAACCGGCCCCTGGACCAGGGCCCTTACGCGTTCGTCTGGGTCGATGCGCTGACCCAGAAGGTCCGCGAGGGCGGCCGGATCATCAGCGTCCACGCCCTGATCGCTGTCGGCGTCAACGCGGACGGTCACCGCGAGATCCTCGGCATCGATGTCGCCACCGCCGAGGACGGCGCCGGCTGGCTGGCCTTCCTGCGCTCGCTGATCGCTCGCGGCCTGTCCGGCGTCCAGCTGGTCATCTCCGACGCCCACGCCGGCCTGGTCGACGCCATCGGCGCGGTCCTGCCCGGCTCATCGTGGCAGCGATGCCGCACGCATTACGCCCGCAACCTGCTCAGCCAGGTCCCGAAATCGGCCCAGCCCTGGGTGGCCACGCTGCTGCGGACCGTCTTCGAACAACCCGACACCGACGCCGTGAAGGCCCAGATGCAGCACGTCCTGGATGCGCTGGAGGCCAAGTTCCCCAAGGCCGCAGCCCACTTGGACACCGCCCAGCACGACCTGCTGGCCTTCACCGCGTTCCCGCGGGAGATCTGGCGGCAGATCTGGTCGAACAACCCGCAGGAACGGCTGAACAAGGAGATCCGCCGCCGCACCGACGTGGTCGGCATCTTCCCTGACCGCAGCGCCGTCATCCGCCTGGTCGGCGCCGTGCTGGCCGAGCAGAACGACGAGTGGACCGAAGCCCGCCGCTACATGGGACTTGACCTGCTGGCCAAGGCCCGCCTCCACCCGATCGAGTCAGAAACCGACGAGACCGTCCTCCCGACCGAACTCACCGCATAGCTTCAAAACGAGATCACCGAGTGGCCGTCGATACACCACTCCAGCGGACGTGACCTGTTGATGGGGTGTTCGAAACGTCAGCACAGGTGGCAGAAGCTCAAGATGATCGTTCTGCGCACCAAGGTCGGGAACGTGAGTCGCTCCGTGTTTCCGACAGCCAAAGAGAAGTTCAATGGTGCTCTCGCCGTAGGAGGGCTGCTGTCGGCTGTCGCCGCAGTGATCGTTCCCGCTGTGACTGGCGGCTGAGCGGGCACGATCGCGCGTCTGGGGCACGTAGAGGGCACGACAAGCACGGCTGCGACTGCGGCGGCCTGCTTTCGCCGCTCTGACCTGCGTGGGAGCGGAGATCTCGCCCGACTCCCGAAAGGTCTTGAAAACCGTCGTGGCAGCGATGTCACCGTGGGTTCAAATCCCACACCCACCGCCACAGGTCAGCGTAGGACCGGGTCAGAAGGGGTGCCCCTCACGAGGGCACCCCTTCAGCCGGTTTTGGAAACTCTGAGGGTGAAGGGCTGATCCCGTTCAAATGGGATCAGCCCTCGACTTACTCCGGGATTCCGAGAATGCGGCGTCCCCACCTCTGGAAGCACCGGATGGCAGATGCCGTCTGCTTGCGGGCAGCAGCCCACCAGCCACTGACGTGGTCGCGCCACCAGGTGGCAGACACACTGACTATCGGCGCCGTGATGAACACCAAGAAGGCGAGCAGGAGCAACCGCTCCCATGGTGAGTGGAACACCAGGTCTCCTCACGACCTTGGCCCAGCGCGTACCGCAGTACCGCTTGATGCCCCTCCCAAGAGGCGTACGACAGTGCGCGCTAGGACGCCAAAGAAAAGCGGGAGAGTAGGAGCTGCGGTGCCCGCGGAACACGGGTGCCCTGGAGCCGCGCTACAGCACAAGGCGCTACGTACGCCGGCTGAGGCGGAGGCGCGGCAAGCCGTACCGGCATCGCGCGCAAGAGATCGAGGAGGAGCTCGACCAATTGCTCCAGCAGCTGCAAGATCGAAGTCACGGCTTGCTGCAGAGCCGACCAGTCTCGTGGCTCGAAGACCCGATCGGGGGGAGGTGCGGCGGCCCGGAAGGTGGCGAGTCTGTCGGGTTCAGGTCGTGTGGTTTGGCGTGCGTGTTCGCCAACGAGCCCGGACGCGGCTTTCAGAGCGTCTCGGAGCAGGGCTTCGACATCCAGCAGAAGCTTCTGCTCACGCGCCCACTCTTGGCGGAAGACGACGTCAAGTGAAAGCAACGGGCCCATGGTCAAGTCGCCGTACGACGGTTCTGGTCTCCAGCGCCGAGGGAAGAATGCCCTGCGCTTCGGACGCCAGCGGGTATGACGACTGACAGCCTCAGATGGCTTTGCAAGTAGCTCTGCCATGAATTTCGCCATTGACCTGTGCGCATGCTCCTTGGTGTCACCGTCGCAGCACCCGCAGGTCTGTGGACCTACGGGGAGCACGAAAGGGGTGACCGGGAAGCGCATGGTGGCAATGTAGCGCAGCCATCGAAGGGCTGGACCCAGTCCATTGGGTGACTTCGGTACGGTCAAAGTGACGGGCGCGACAGCCCACGCCTTCGACCGAGCCAAGGCGCGCGCGGCCCGTCTGAGTAGCTGTGCTCATGCGCGGTCCCCGCCCCGGCGGCATGCTGAGCGCCATGCAGGGAAGTGAGCCGTCGATCGGTCGGCAGGTCGGGGTCAGTGTGGCGCTTCTTGTCATCGACCTGATGGTCATCGCCTGGTTGGTGTTCATCCGTTACGGGATGACCGGCTGGGCCGACAGCTACGACAGCGTCAATCCGCCCAGCGCGCCCAAGGAGGCGTTGCGGGGAATGTGGCTGCTGGTCGGGGGCGCGGTCGTCACGGGTGGTGGTCTCCTCGGCCTGGGATGGCGCGTCCCGGGTGTCGTGCAGATCGTCGTCCTGGGAGCCGGAGCGGGGCTACTGGCCTTCTACGCCGGCCGTTGAATCCCGCAGTAGCCGCAACTGCCCGATCTCCGCCACGTTCTTCATCAGCTCGGCGTTCACCCAGCCGATCATGTGCGCCACGGTGTACTGCGGGTCCTCCGTCCAGGGAAACGACGCGCCGGCCTCCAGGTCGCTCTCGTCGAGCCCGTCCAGCGCCGCGAGCCACTCGGCGCCCAGCTCACGCAGCCATGTGACGGTCGCCGCCCCCTCGCCGGGCCAGGTGACCTCGGTCCGCTCCCGGGGCGGGCGGCCCCGCAGATGGTCCGTGGCCACGCCCCACCACCAGCCGATGTGCCAGCTCAACCAGGCGATGGTCGGGACCGGGACGGGGTCCGGCTCGGTCTCGGCCCAGTCCGGCACCCAGGTGCCGTCGGCGCCCCGGTGCACCGTCCAGCAGTACGGTCCCGGCTCCCACAGGAAGTGCTCGGGCCGGAGCCGATCGAGGTGGTACTCGAACAGCGCCCACGTCAGGTCGAACTGCCGGCGCAGCAGGTCACGTCGGGAATCGCTCACGGGCCGACCCTGGCATACGGCATCCCCTTGCCGGCAAGCCGATTTCCCGGACGTGGCCGCCCCCGGCGGGAGCCGCTCGGTGCTCAGGGTCCCGCGTCAGCCGTCTCCCCGGCGGGAGCCGCTCGGGGCGGCACGGTCCCGCGTCAGCCGTCTCCCCGGCGGGAGTCGCTCGGTTGCTCACGGTCCCGCGCCAGCCCTCTCCCCGCCCCAAGCCGCTCGGTGCTCACAGTCCCGCCCCAGCCCCTCCCCGCCCGCCCCAAGCCGCTCAGAGCTCACAGTCCCTTGCCAGCCCCTCCCAATCGATCTCCCGCAGCGCGTCCTCCGCGTCACAGCCGGACGGCACATGCGTGGTCGGCTGGAACCAGATGATCGTCAGGGCGGAGCGGTGCAGGACCGGATCGTGCGCGCGGTCGAGGGCCGCGGAGCGGAACACCCCCACGCAGGCCACGGCCGGCAGCACCTCGACCGGCCCGAACGCGCCCGCGTACTGGTCGGGATACTCCCGCGGCGGCGGCACGAGGTGCACCGGCACGGAGGGGTGGTCCCCCTCCGCCGTGCGGACCAGGCTCCTGATCGTCATGTCGTTGACCACCTTGCAGGGGTAGCCCTCCAGCATCCCGCCGTACGTCGAGGAGAACCGCAGCTCGGAGAGGTCGAGCGAGCGGCCGGACGTGAGGACGACGCGTGTCAGCGACATGGTCGGCGCTTTGGGGCGGTGGTGCATCGAGCTCCCGTGAATTTCCGGGCCGTTCAGTAGCCCGACTGCTGACTTCCTCAGGGCCGGTGCCCCGTCATCCGCGCCGCCGACGCGATCGTCGCGCGGGCCTCGCGTTCGGTCAGGCCGGTGTTGAGGGCCGCCTCGACGAGGGGGTCGACGAGGGCGGGGCCGATGCCGTCCTCGTAGGCCCGGCAGGCCGCCCAGAACAGGCGGGTGTTGCGCTGGCCCTCGTGGGCGGCGAGCACGAACTGGACGAGTCCCTGGCCGTGGCCGCCGGTCGACGGGGGCGCGGGGTGGTGGGCACGGGGTGGGGGGAGCAGGAGGCGCAGGAGGGCGCGCGGGCAGGGCGCGGGGCCGATGTGGGCCGTGCCGGGGGCGGTGCTGTAGACGCCGTGGTCGGTGCGGGAGCCGGGGCCTACGAGATAGCCGCCGGCGCCGCGGATGTCGATGCCGGGCGCGAGTCGGCCCGCCGAGTTGGGGACGACGATGTCGGCCGGGCCGGTCAGCCACACGTGGCGGCCGCCGCTCGGGGTCAGTACGACGACCGTGGGCGGAATCGTGAACAGGTGGCGCAGCGCCAGTTCGCGCAGGGCGGCGGAGGAGTCCGTATCGGATTTGGTGTCGAGGTCGATGCCGATCAGGTGGTGCGGGGGCAGTCCGCACGCGATGCCGTAGCCGGTCGCCCAGGGGGCGGCCGCGAAGAGTTCGCGGATGCGGGCGGGGTCGGAGGAGGCGTCGTAGACGCCGTGCCCGGAGCGGCCGCACTCGCCGTGGCAGGGCGCGGGGTCGGGGTCGTCGCGGTGCGGGGAGCGCAGGGCCGGGAGCTTCGTCCGGGACAGGGGGATGACGGCCAGTCCGCGTTCGGCGGCTGACAGGGCGTGTGCGAGGGCCAGCGTCGTGGCCTGCCGGTCGGTGGTGGCCATGCCTCCATGTTCGTACGGATGTTCGAAAAAGGAAAGAGGAATTGGCCTCGACCCGCCGCCGACGCGCCGGTCGACGCAGATTGGCCGGAAGCGTGCCGGAACATTTCCTTCCTTGTGCCGCTTGGGGTGGGGGTGTCCGGACTGCCTGGCATGGGGGTCAGAAGTGGCGAAAGGGGTTTATCGACTTGTCATCACGCTTGAGGGCGAATCGGGGCTTCCGGGGTGGTTCGCCGGGGATTCGGTGGGCAACTCTGATCTCGCGACGTCGTGAACGACTCCGGGGCGGACGGCCAACTGCCTTGGAACATGCCGTACTTCATGCACCGCCAATGCGTCCGGCGGGGAGCCTGGGCGCACCTGTTCTGGAGGAACAACATGGCAAGCATCCGTACCGCCCGCGTCATCGCAGCCGTCTCCGCCCTTCCGCTCGCCGTCGCCCTCTTCTCCGGCGTCGCGACGGCGGACAACGGCGCCATCGCGGACGACGGATCCAGCGCGGCTGTCACCAACGCCGCTCAGGGCCTCATCGGCAGCGGGGTCGGCGGCGACAACTGGGGCAACTCGTCCACGACCCAGCAGCAGGCGACCGGCTCCGGTGCCTCGAACCAGAGCAACACCGCCCAGGTCAACGGTTCCGCCTTCACGTCGGTCAACCAGGGCAACGACAACACGTCGGTCAACTTCACTCCGCTCTGGTGGTGAGCTGAGGGGGTCGGTGCCCAGGTGCTCAGGCATCGGCCCCCTCGGAACTGTGGGTGTGCTGTGGGGTGTAACGCGTCTGCGCGGCGGTACTTCGGTGCCGC
The DNA here is from genome assembly GCF_015160855.1 of Streptomyces ferrugineus. Lineage (NCBI taxonomy): Bacteria > Bacillati > Actinomycetota > Actinomycetes > Kitasatosporales > Streptomycetaceae > Streptomyces > Streptomyces ferrugineus. Next base: position 368,892 of record NZ_CP063373.1, read on the forward strand.
CGCGCAGGCGTTTTTGTCGGTCTTGACAGTGGTTCGTATCTGACGGACAGTCAGAAACCCAAAAACCCTCGGTGGTGCCTCGCCTCGTGTCACGAGCCTCGCCTCGTGACACATCGTGGAGCCTCGTGGACGTTGCCGCGAAGAAAGTGGGAACCGGATCGGCGGTCGCGGTGTACCAGAAGTGTCAGTGCGATGCGCGATGCGCGATGCGCGGTGGGCGATGCGGACGAGGGGGCGACGGTGAGCTACGGGCCGGGGGTGAGCCACGAGGTGGCGGTGGACGAGGAGTTCGAGAAGCGGCTGAAGGCCTACGAGGGCCGGCCCGCCGCGGTGGCGCGCGCGGGCAAGGACCCGGTCAACGCACCCATGATCCGGCACTGGTGTGAGGCGATGGGCGACACCAACCCGGCGTACGCGGGCCGGGACGCCATCGCGCCGCCCACCATGCTCCAGGTGTGGACCATGGGCGGCCTCTCCGGCCATACGGGGCGCGCGCACGCCTACGACGAGCTGCTCGGCCTGCTCGACGAGGCGGGCTACACCTCGGTGGTCGCCACGGACTGCGAGCAGGAGTATCTACGGCCCCTGCGGCCCGGGGACGAGATCACCTTCGACTCGGTCATCGAGTCGGTGTCGGAGCAGAAGACGACGAAGCTGGGCACCGGGCACTTCGTCACCACCCGCATGGACCTCCGCGTCGGCCCCGACCTCGCGGGCACCCACCGCTTCCGCATCCTCAAGTACACGCCGATACGGCGCACAGAGCGGACGGAAGAGCCCCCGCAGGGCCGGCAGCAGAGGCCGTCGCAGCCGGAGCAGGAGGCGAAGTCGTCGCAGTCGGCCCCGCGACACAAGCCCGCTCGCCCCCGCCCCGTCGTCAACCGGGACAACGCCGGCTTCTGGGAGGGCGTCCGGCGGCGCAGGCTGCTCATCCAGCGCTGTACCGACTGCGGCGGCCTGCGTCACCCCTGGCTGCCGGGCTGCAACGCCTGCGGGGGCATGGACTGGGACACGGTCGAAGCGGGCGGCGAGGGGACGGTCTATTCATACGTCGTCATGCACCACCCGCCCTTCCCGGCCTTCGACCCTCCCTACGCCGTCGGCCTGATCGAGCTGGCCGAGGGCGTGCGGATGATCGGCAATGTGCTGGGGGTGCCGTGCGACAAGGTGCGGATAGGGCTGCCGGTACGGCTCGAATTCCAGGAGTACGACGAGGAGTTGGTGCTGCCGGTCTGGCGCGCCCAAGACGGGACCGCTCAGGAGGGGACGTATGAACACCGGTGACGAACTGCCCCCGCTGGAGATCCCGATCACCCGCACACTGATCGTCGCCGGGGCCATCGCCTCCCGCGACTACCAGGACGTGCACCACGACGCGGAGTTGGCCCGCCGGAAGGGCTCCCCGGACGTCTTCATGAACATCCTGACGACGAACGGCCTGGTCGGTCGCTACATCACCGACCACTTCGGACCCAAGGCCGCACTGCGCAAGGTGGCCATACGGCTCGGGGCGCCCAACTACCCGGGAGACACGATGGTGTTGAGAGGCAGGGTGGAGGAGGTCGACGGCGACACGGCGACGGTACGCGTGACCGGGGCCAACGGCATCGGCAAGCACGTGACCGGCACGGTGACGGTCACTGTCCCCCGGGCAGGGGAAGTCACCGTCCCGGCGGCAACGGCGGCAACGGCGGAAGCGGCGGAAGCGGCGGTCACCGCGTCCCGCGAGGAGTCGGCATGAGCGTGCGCGAGCGGGACTCCCTCGGCGGCCGGGCGGCGATCGTAGGAGTCGGGGCCACCGAGTTCTCCAAGGACTCCGGGCGCAGTGAGCTTCGGCTGGCCGTGGAGGCAGTGCGGGCCGCGCTGGACGACGCGGGGCTGACGCCGGCGGACGTGGACGGGATGGTCACGTTCACGATGGACACCAGCCCGGAGATCACCGTGGCTCAGGCCTGCGGGACGGGTGAGCTGTCCTTCTTCTCCCGTGTCCACTACGGCGGCGGCGCGGCCTGCGCGACCGTCCAGCAGGCGGCGCTGGCGGTGGCGACGGGGGTCGCGGAGGTGGTGGTCTGCTACCGGGCGTTCAACGAGCGGTCGGGCCGGAGATTCGGCTCGGGCGTGCAGCACCGGGAGCCGTCGGCGGAGGGCGTGGCGCTGGGCTGGTCCCTGCCGTTCGGGCTGCTCACCCCGGCCTCCTGGGTGGCGATGGCGGCCCAGCGGTATCTGCACACCTACGGGCTGACGCCGGAGGCGTTCGGGCATGTGGCGGTGACGGACCGCAAGTACGCGGCGACCAACCCGGCCGCGTACTTCCACGGCAGACCCATCACGCTCGCCGACCATGCGGCCTCGCGCTGGATCGTCGAGCCGCTGCGGCTGCTGGACTGCTGCCAGGAGACGGACGGCGGCCAGGCGCTCGTCGTCACGTCCCTCGACCGGGCCCGTGACCTGCCCCACCCGCCGGCCGTCATAGCGGCGGCGGCCCAGGGCGCCGGCCGGGGGCAGGAGCAGATGACGAGCTTCTACCGGGACGACCTCACCGGGCTGCCGGAGATGGCCGTGGTGGCGCGGCAGCTGTGGCGGACGGCGGGGCTGGGGCCGGGGGAGATCGACGTGGGGATCCTGTACGACCACTTCACTCCGTTCGTGCTGATGCAGCTGGAGGAGTTCGGGTTCTGTGGAAAGGGGGAGGCCACGGGCTTCGTGGCCGAGGAGCGGCTGCCGCTCAACACACACGGGGGGCAGCTGGGGGAGGCGTATCTGCACGGGATGAACGGAATCGCGGAGGGGGTGAGACAGGTGCGGGGGACGTCCGTGAACCAGATATCCGGGGCGGAGCGGGTGCTGGTGACGGCCGGGACAGGGGTGCCGACCTCGGGGTTGGTCCTTACTGCCGACGGGTGACCCCCAGGGGTAATCCCGCAGTACAGGTCCCCCTCTCGTCCACCTTCAGGAGGTGGAGTCAGCCCCACCCCTACAACCTGAGGCGGACGCTGCTTCGGCACCTGCGGCCGATCCGCCGAAGTAGGGGCCGCTCATAGCGTGGAGCCATGACCACACCCGTCTGCACCAGCGCTTCCGAGGCCGCTACATCAGCGGGGCTGTCCTTTCCGAACGTGACGTACCCCTCCTTCACGTCGTACGTACGGGCCCGCCAGCCGGTGCTGCTGCGTACCGCCCGCTCGCTGACCGCGAACCCGAGCGATGCGGAAGATCTGCTGCAGACCGCGCTGACCAAGACCTATGTGGCCTGGGAGCGCATCGAGGACCATCGTGCGCTCGACGGCTATGTGCGCAGGGCGCTGCTGAACACGCGGACGTCGCAGTGGCGCAAGCGCAAGGTCGACGAGTTCGCCTGCGACGAGCTGCCCGAGCCGGAGCCCGTGGCCGGCCAGGACACCGACCCCGCGGAACAGCAGGCGCTGCACGACGCGATGTGGCGCGCGATCATGCGGCTGCCGGCGCGGCAGCGGGCGATGGTCGTCCTGAGGTACTACGAGGACCTCAGCGAGGTCCAGACGGCCGACGTGCTCGGGGTCTCGGTGGGCACGGTGAAGTCGGCGGTGTCGAGGGCGCTCGGCAAGCTGCGGGAGGACCCGGAGCTGGGGCTCGTTCGGTAGGGGGAGTGCGGGAGCGGCGGCGGAGGTTCCCTCGCGCCTTAGCGGCAGAGCCCTGTGAACGCAACGTGACATGATCGATCGGCCCGCCCTAGTGACATACCGCGCGGTATGCGCGCAGAATCTCCGCAACCCTTACTACCGCGTAGGCAATGTCGCCCCGGGAGGACGCCGTGCTGAGCACCATGCAGGACGTACCGCTGCTGATCTCGAGGATCCTGACCCACGGGTCGACGATCCACGGCACATCACAGGTGACCACCTGGACCGGCGAGGCCGAGCCGCACCGCCGTTCCTTCGCCGAGGTCGGCGCCCGTGCGGCCCAGCTGGCGCACGCCCTGCGCGAGGACCTGGGCGTGACCGACGACCAGCGGGTCGCCACCCTGATGTGGAACAACGCCGAGCACGTCGAGGCGTACTTCGCGATCCCCTCCATGGGCGCGATCCTGCACACCCTCAACCTCCGGCTCCCGCCCGAGCAGCTCGCGTGGATCGTCAACCACGCCGCCGACCGCGTCGTCATCGCCAACGGCTCGCTCCTCCCCCTGCTCGTCCCGCTGCTCCCGCACCTCAAGACGGTCGAGCATGTGGTGGTGTCGGGGCCGGGTGACCGTTCCGGGCTGGCGGGCGCCTCCGTTCAGGTGCACGAGTACGAGGAACTGATCGCCGGCAAGCCGATGACGTACGACTGGCCGGAGCTGGACGAGCGGCAGGCCGCCTCGATGTGCTACACGTCCGGGACCACCGGGGACCCGAAGGGCGTCGTCTACTCCCACCGCTCGGTCTACCTGCACTCCATGCAGGTCAACATGGCCCAGTCGATGGGTCTGACCGACCAGGACACGTCGCTGATCGTGGTGCCGCAGTTCCATGTGAACGCCTGGGGCCTGCCGCACGCCACCTTCATGACCGGCGTCAACATGCTGATGCCGGACCGCTTCCTGCAGCCCGCGCCGCTCGCCGAGATGATCGAGGGCGAGCGGCCGACGCACGCGGCCGCCGTGCCCACCATCTGGCAGGGACTGCTCGCCGAGCTCACCGCCAAGCCTCGCGACGTCTCCACCCTCGGCCAGGTCACCATCGGCGGCTCGGCCTGCCCGCCCTCGCTCATGGAGGCGTTCGACAAGCTGGGCATGCGGGTCTGCCACGCCTGGGGCATGACGGAGACCTCCCCGCTCGGCACGGTCGCCCGGCCGCCGGCCCATGTGGTGGGCACCGAGGAGGAGTTCGCGTACCGGCTCACCCAGGGCCGCTTCCCGACGAGCGTCGAGGCCCGCCTCACCGGCCCCGGCGGCGAGCGCCTCCCCTGGGACGGCGAGTCGGCCGGTGAGCTGGAGGTGCGAGGCCCCTGGATCGCGGGCGCCTACTACAACGGCCCCGACGGCGAACCGCTGCGCCCCGCCGACAAGTTCAGCGCAGACGGCTGGCTGAAGACCGGCGACGTCGGCATCATCTCCCCCGACGGCTACCTCACCCTCACCGACCGCGCCAAGGACGTCATCAAGTCCGGCGGCGAGTGGATCTCCTCGGTCGAGCTGGAGAACGCGCTGATGTCCCACCCGGACGTCGCCGAGGCCGCCGTGGTCGCCGTCCCCGACGACAAGTGGGGCGAGCGCCCGCTGGCCACGGTCGTCCTCAAGGAGGGCTCGACCGCCGACTTCCAGACCCTGCGCACCTTCCTCGCCGAGGAGGGCAAGATCGCCAAGTGGCAGCTCCCGGAGCGCTGGACGGTCATCGAGGCGGTGCCGAAGACGAGCGTGGGCAAGTTCGACAAGAAGGTGCTGCGCAGGCAGTACGCCGACGGGCAGCTGGACGTCACCAGCATCTGACGCACCGAGTGGGCGTGCCCGTACAAGGGCGCGCCCACCGTCCGTCAGTTGGTGCCGATCCTCGACAGCAGGTCCACGATCCGGCTCTGCACCTCGGCGCTGGTCGACCGTTCCGCCAGGAACAGCACCGTCTCGCCGGAGGCCAGTCGCGGCAGGTCGGCCTGGTCGACGGCGGCCGTGTAGACGACGAGCGGGGTGCGGTTGAGCAGGCTGTTCGCACGCAGCCAGTCCACGATCCCGGCCTGCCGCCGGTGCACCTGCATCAGGTCCATCACGACCAGGTTCGGCCGGAAGTCACCCGCCAGCAGCACCGCGTCGGAGTCACTCGCGGCCCGCGCCACCTGCATCCCACGCCGCTCCAACGTCGCGGTCAGCGCCAGCGCGATCTCCGCGTGCTCCTCGATGAGCAGTACGCGCGGCGGGTGCTGCTCACTGTCCCGAGGGGCCAGCGCCTTCAGCAGTACGGCGGGGTCGGCGCCGTACGCCGCCTCCCGCGAGGCCTGTCCGAGCCCCGCGGTCACCATCACCGGCACCTCGGCCGCGACGGCTGCCTGCCGCAGCGACTGCAGCGCCGTCCGCGTGATCGGACCGGTCAGCGGGTCGACGAACAGCGCGGCCGGGAACGCCGCGATCTGCGCGTCCACCTCCTCGCGCGAGTGCACGATCACCGGCCGGTAGCCGCGGTCGCTCAGCGCCTGCTGGGTCGTCACATCCGGCGCCGGCCACACCAACAGCCGCCGCGGGTTGTCGAGCGGCTCCGGCGGCAGTTCGTCGTCCATCGGCTGCGGACGCGGAGTGTCGGCGACCTCGATGGCCCCGCCCGGACCGTCGAGGGGCTCGGGACCCTCGGCGGCGTTCTCGTCCGGCGCGCCTATGGCGTACGACCGTCCGGCCGCCTCGGCCGTCGGCGCGAGCCGCGACTGACCGGTCGGCGACGGCTGGGCCTGGGGCTGCCCACCGAGCGACGGCTGCGGCGCCGGCGCGGCGGGCACCGGCTGTTCGGCCGGCGGATGCGGCCGCGCGGCCTGCTCCGTCGAGGCACCGGCCCGTGCGGCGGGATCGGGCGGCGTGCCCAGCTTGCGGCGCCGCCCGCCGTTGGTCTGATGCGGGGGCGGCGTGGCGGTCGACTGCGCGGGCGGCGCGGGCTGCTGCACCTGAGCCGCCTGCCGATTGAACGGCACGCCCTGCCCCAACGTCCGCACACTGATCGCCCGACCCTGCGTCGAGTTGGGGTCCACCGGAGCACCGGGCGCACCGGCACCGGCACCAGAACCGGCGGCAGCGGCGGCCTCGGCCGGAAGCGGCTGCGCCGCCCGCTGCTTCCCCGCCGCGGCCGCGGCGGCCTCCGGCGGCAGGGGAGTGCCCGGAGCCGGTGTGCCCTGGGCCGGCTGGGGCGCGGGCTGGGCGGCGTTCGGACTCGCCGGCACGGCGGCCCCGGCGCCGGAGGTGTCGTCGGCAGCGGGCCACTGCTGCGGGCCCGCAACGCCCTGCGCCGGCGTGCCCTGCGCGGGCGCCGCCTCGGCGGGGAGGGCCTGACCTGCGGCGACAGGGCTCGGAGCGGGCTGGGCGGCGGCCTGCCCCTGCGGCACGGGCACCGGTACGTCCTGGCCAGGCACACCTTGGCCGGCGGCGGCAGCGGCCGGCGCCGGAACCTCCTGCACAGGCGCCCCGGCCGCTGCCGCCGGCGGGGCCACGGCCCGGCGCCGACGCCCGGTCGGCGCGCTGGTCGGATGCGGCTGCGGCGGAGTGTGGTCCTCGGCCTGGTCGTGCGGCACGGCATCGTGCCGCCCCTCGTCACCGCGCACGCCCCCAGGAGCGGCCGGCCCCGGAACCGGCGCCACCGGGACCGGCGCCACCGGAGCAGCCGGAGTCATGGCGGCAGCGGCCGGCTCGGCCCCGCCGGGTGCCTGCGCCCCCTCGGCCGGCGCCCGGTCCGCCTCGGCGGGCGGCAGCGCGAACACCGTACGGGCACCCGCCTCTTGCGACTGAGCCTGTGCGGCACTGCGCTCGGCCGCCGCGGCCAGGGCACGCCGACGCCGCCCGGTCGGCTGAGGTGCGTCGCCCGACCCACCGGCCGCCTGCGCGGCGTCACCGGCCGGAGCGGGCAGAGCGGGCGGCAGCGCGTGCTGCTCCCCGCCGTCCCGCCGGGCACGTCGTCCGCCACCGGGGGCGGGCACGCCCTGCGGCGGTACGGTCCCGCCCAGGCCGTTCCCGACGGCCGCGGCCCCCGCCGCATGCTCGGCGGCGGTGACGACGGCACCCTCGGCGACCCCGTCCCCACCGTCCTCGGCGGGCCGGCCACGGCGCCGTCCGGTGCCGCCGGAGACCTCGCCGCCACCGCCGCCCGCACCCTGGGGCAGCTCCGGCGCGGCCGCCGCACGCCTGCGCCGCCGCCCGGTCGGCGCGGCGGCCTCCGCATCGGCGGCCTCGGCCTCCGCACCCGGCGTATCGCTCTCCAGGAAGGCGTCGACGGACGACCGCCGGGCCCGCCGCCGCCCACTGCCGGCGCCCTCGGCCGCACCGCTCGCGCCGGCCCCGTCACCGACCTCGGCAACAGCGGTGTCGGAAGCGGTGTCGGGCGCGGCGGAAACCGCCCCGGCCCCACCCCCGATGGGCACCTCGAGGACGTACGCACTGCCGCTCATCCCGGGCACGTCGTGCGTCTGCAGCACCCCGCCGTGGGCCCGCACGATCCCGCGCACGATCGGCTCGTGCACCGGGTCTCCCCCGGCATACGGCCCGCGCACCTCGATCCGTACGACCTCACCGCGCTGCGCCGCCGCCACGACGACGGTGTTGTCCATGTAACCGCCCGCCGACACGGGCGAGTTGCCGGTCGCGTCGACCCCGGCGACATCCGCGACCAGATGCGCGAGCGCGGTGGCCAGGCGCTGCGGGTCGACCTCGGCCTCGATGGGCGGCGCGTGCACGGCGAACTGCACCCGCCCCGGCCCGATGAGTTCGACGGCCCCGTCGACACCCGCGGCGACGACCGCGTCGAGCATCACCTTCGTACGGGAGATCCCGCCGCCGCCCGCGTCGAGCTGCTGGAAGCCGAGGACGTTGTCGATGAGTGTCGTGATGCGCGAGTAACCGGCCGAGAGGTGATGCAGGACCTGGTTGGCCTCGGGCCACAGCTGGCCCGCGTCGTCGGCGGCGAGCGCGGCGAGTTCACGGCGCAGCTCGTCCAGCGGGCCCCGCAGCGAACCGGCGAGCAGCGTCAGGAGCTGCTCGTGCCGCCCGGCGAGCGCCTCGAGCCGGTCCTTCTCCCGCTCGCCGAGCGCGGCGTAGCGCTCCTCGCCGGCGGCGAGTTCCTCGGCGTGCCGCTCCTCGATCTCCTCGACCTCGGTCACGTGCTTCTGCCGCAGCGCGGTCAGCTCGGAGGCGTGCTCTTCGGCGAGCCGTTCGAGTTCCGCCTCGTGCCGCTTCTGCGCGGCGTCCCTCTCCTCGACCAGGGCGTCGTAGGGCCGCCGGTCGGTGAAGGTCATCACGGCGCCGACGAGCTGGTCGCCGTCGCGCACGGGCGCGGTCGTCAGGTCGACGGACACCTCCTCCCCGCCCTTGGACCACAGCACCTGTCCGCGCACCCGGTGCTTGCGCCCGGAGCGCAGGGTGTCGGCGAGCGGCGACTCCTCGTACGGGAAGGGGGAGCCGTCGGCACGCGAGTGCAGCACGAGCGTGTGCAGCTCCCGGCCGCCCAGGTCACTGGCCCGATAACCCAGTATCTGAGCGGCGGCCGGGTTGACGAGGACGATCCGCCCGTCGGTGTCGGTGCCCACGACACCCTCCGCCGCGGCCCGCAGGATCATCTCGGTCTGCCGCTGCGAACGCGCCAGCTCGGCCTCGGTGTCGACGGTCCCGGTCAGGTCCCGTACGACGAGCATGAGCAGCTCGTCGCCGCTGTACCCGTACCCGTCGTAGGCCTGCTGGCCGTTCTCGAGATTCGCGGACGTGACCTCGACCGGGAACTCGCTGCCGTCGGTCCGCCGGGCCATCATCCGGGTCGGCTTGGTCCGCCCCTGCGGATCCATGTGGTCGGGCCGCCGCATGGAGCCCGGGATGAGCTTGGAGTCGAACTGCGGCAGCAGATCGAGCAGCCCGCGACCCACCAACGCGGTCCCGGGCGTCTCGAAGGCCTCCAGGGCGATGGTGTTGGCGTTGACGACCGTCCCATTGGCGTTGACCAGCACCAACGCATCGGGCAGCGCGTCGAGTATGGCTGCGAGGCGAGCAGCGCCTCGGGATGGCCTGCTGCTCACGAGACGCTTCCTCCCTGTTACCGCACCTTCCGACCGCTCGGGCCATCTTGCCAACCGGCCCGCGGCGTGTCACGCGAGGGAGTCTAAGGGCTGGGGTTGCGCTCGCGACGCCGGATGAGAGGGAGGTCGCACGACGAAGTGACCCAGAACGTATGACCGCCTGTGCCGCCGTCCTTCCCATGTCCGCTCGCTGTCCATTCCGGCTTCGCGAGACCTTCGCGGGACTTTTGCGGACCCGGTACGTCCGGTATGGAAAGCCTGTGCGACGGGCGACGCCGGGTGTCCGGAGCGGACCGACCGCGGCCCGCCGCTCTCCCGTCCCTGGCCGGCGCTACGACCGCCGCCCCGCCGCCCGCACATCGGGAAGCAGCGGCACCAGCCGGTCCCACCGCCCGATCTCGCAGCCGTCGCTGCGGTCGTAGCGGGCGTCGACGGGGCGCCCGGCCCAGGTCCCGGTGACATGTGCGGTGGCCGGGCCGCCGTACTGCATGGTGCAGAAGGTGTTCGGCGCCGCGGGTGCGAAGGCGTCCTTGCCCCACCGGGTGCCGCGATCGAGTACGGCACAGGCACCGGCCGGGTCGGGGTGGTCGCCGCCGGTCGGATGGCAGGTCAGCTCGAAGGCCCCGTCGGCACCGCCGCCGCCGGCGTTGCGGACGGTGACGGTGAGGTGGTGTTCGGGGCCCTGGAGGGACGGGGCCGCGAGGGAGGCGGGCGCGGCCCGGAAGGACGCGGCGGCCGGGGTGACGGAGGTGAGGCCGACGGCGACGAGGGAGCCGGTGGCGCCGAGGAGAACCCGGCGCAGGCGCCCGGCCCGGGCGGAACGGTTGACCTGCAACATGACCTGACTAACGCCGCACACCCCCGGACGTTGCGGCCCTTCGGTCCACTTGATCCACGCCGAGAAGTGCTTTGCCCTGCGACCTCTCCGCCTAGTACCGTGGGAGTCGATTGGTGACAGCACGCTCGACTGTGTCATCATCTGCACGCACCACTCGCGCTCGCGCGAGCGGCTGTGCTGGAGGCGTCGCCTAGTCCGGTCTATGGCGCCGCACTGCTAATGCGGTTTGGGTCTTAAAGCCCATCGAGGGTTCAAATCCCTCCGCCTCCGCGCTCGATCACGAAGCCCTGGTCCACGGACCGGGGCTTCGTCGTTCACGGCGGGCATCTGCGGCCGTTTCCGCAGGTCACAAGGGGTAGAGCAAACGGATTTCACATGGCGGCGGCAGTCATGTAATGTTCTTCCTGTCGCCGCGAGCGGGCCGGAAGGGCCGGGAGCGGCGGGAAAACAGAACAGAACAAGCACTCGTAGCTTAACGGATAGAGCATCTGACTACGGATCAGAAGGTTGCAGGTTCGAATCCTGCCGAGTGCGCACAGAGCAGAGGCCCCGGAGAGATCCGGGGCCTCTGGCGTTTCGGAAGGCGGCCGGGGGCCGGCCGCCGTGCTCACTCCTGGTCCCCGAACGCCAGCGCGTCCAGGTCTCCGTCGAAGTCCTCCCCCAGCCCCGGCAGGCCCAGGAACATCTGCTCCAGCGGGTCGGGCGCCGGCCGGCCGTGGGCGTCCCGGGGCGTGTCCGGTGGCGTCTGGAGGGCCTGTTCCGTCCAGATGCACTTGCCCGTCGGGGTGTACCGGGTCCCCCAGCGCTGCGACAGCGCGGTGATCAGTTGCAGCCCCCGGCCGCCCTCGTCGGTGTCCGTGGCCCGGCGGATGCGCGGCATCGTCAGGCTGCCGTCGAAGACCTCGCAGATCAGGGCGGCGCCGTGCAGCAGCCGCAGGCGCAGCGGGCCCTTGGCGTGGCGTATGACGTTGCCGACGAGTTCGCTGGCCAGGAGCTCGGTGGTGGGGGTGAGAGCCTCCAGGTCCCAGGCCGCGAGCTGCCCCCGGATCAGGGTGCGGGCCTGGCCGGCCGCCCGGGGGTCCTTGGGCAGCGGCCAGGAGGCCATGCGGGAGTCGGGGAGCGCGTGCAGACGGGCCAGGAGGAAGGCCGCGTCGTCGGCGGCCTGGTGGCCGGCGGGGAGCAGGGCCGAGGTGACCTGCTCGCAGAGGTGCTCCAGGTCCGTCGCCGTGCCGTCGGCGTGGGCGGTGCGGAGCACTTCGGCCAGTGCCGCCATGCCCTCGTCCATCTCGCGCTTCGACGACTCGACCAGGCCGTCGGTGTACAGCGCCAGCACGCTGCCCTCGGGGACCGGGATCTCCGTCGTCTCGAAGGGGGGCTCGGCCGCGCCGAGGGGCGGGTCGGCCGACAGGGGCGGGAAGACGACCGTGCCGTCGGGGTGGAGCAGGGCCGGCGGCGGGTGGCCCGCCCTCGCCATGGAGCAGACGCGGGTCGTGGAGTCGTACAACGCGTACAGGCACGTCACATACGACTCCTCGCCCATGGCGCCGACGATGTCGTTGAGGTGGCTCATGATCTCGTCGGGCGGCAGTTCGAGGTCGGCCAGGGTGTGGACGGCGGTGCGCAGACGGCCCATCGTCGCCGCCTCGGGGAGGCCGTGGCCCATCACGTCGCCGACGACCAACGCCACCTGGCCGCCCGACAGCGGGATGATGTCGTACCAGTCGCCCCCGACGTCCATGCCCTGGCCGGCCGGCAGATAGCGGGCCGCGGCCGTGCAGGCGGGCAGCGCGGGCAGGTCCCGGGGGAGCAGGCTGCGCTGGAGTTCGCGGGAGCGGGTCAGCTCGGCGTCGAAGAGGCGGGCCCGCTCCAGGGCCTGGGCGACCAGGGCGCTGGTCGCGGTCAGCAGGGTGCGCTCCTCGTCGGTGAGGCGGCGCGGGTGGTCGAAGCTGATCGCGCAGACGCCGAAGGTGTGCCCCGAGGCGGTCAGCGGGAGCAGCGCCCAGGCCTGCTTGCCGGCGCGGGCGGGCAGGCCGGCCAGTTCGGGGTAGCGGGCGGAGAACTCCCGCGGGGAGGACAGGAACAGGGGCGTGCCGGACAGGATCGCGTCCCAGATCGGGCTGGGTGCGCTGCGCTCGCGGCCGTCGAGAAGGGTGAGGACGTCGTCCGGGTAGCCGACGGAGCCGACGGTGTGCAGCCGGTCGGCCTCCGCGGTCTGCACCACCAGACCGGTCGCCTCGAACGGCGGCAGCACCCCGCGCGCGACCGCGTCCACCACGTCCGCCGAGGTCGTCGCCTTGGCGAGGGCAGCCGTCAGCTCCCCTATTCGCGCGGCCCGTTCGGCGGCCGCCCGCTCGGCGGACCGGCGTTCCTCCTCCAGCCGCCGCTTCTCGGTGACGTCGGTGAAGTAGATCGTGCGCCCGTCGGGGCCCGGCACCAGCCGCAGATGGCACAGCCGCCCGTTCGGCAGCCGTACGTCGAAGCTGACCGACTTCTCCGCGGCGGCCGCCTGCCGGCAGCGGATCTCCAGGCCCGGCACCTGCTCGGCGGCGGGCAGGTCCCACAGCAGGCGGCCGAACAGCTCCTCCTCGGAGAAGCCCAGGGTGCGCTCGGCCTCCACGTTGGCGAAGGTGATCCGCCAGTCGTCGTCCATCGCGAGGAAGCCGTCGCTCATATGGCGCAGGGCTCGGCCGAGCGCGTCACGGGCGGAGCGGGGCTCGTTGCTGTCCCAGCCCACGCCGATCATCCGGAGCGGCTCGCCGTCGTCGTCGTACGTCGCCCTGCCGCGGGCCTGGGTCCAGCCCCAGGTGCCGTCCAGTTTGCGCACCCGGTACTCGGCCTCGAAGACGCCGTGTTCGCGGATCGCCCGGTCCACCAGTGCCAGCGTCGGGGCCAGGTCGTCGGGGTGGACGCATCTCATCCAGTTCTCGACGCGGACGGTGTAGTCCTCCGGCCGGGTGCCGTACAGCTCCAGTGCCGCCTCGTCCCAGAGCAGCTCGCCGGTCTGGATGTTCCAGTCCCAGGAGCCGACGCTGACCTCCTTCAGGGCCTGGCGCAGGCGCTCGTTGTTCTGCTCGGGCGGCGCGGGCCGCGAGGGGCGGCTCGCGGGCGGCGCCTGGACCATGCGGTCCTCGGCCCAGGCGACGACGGCGCGCAGGAACTCCCATTGCGCGGGGGTCGGTTCGCCCTGGTCGCCCATCAGGACGCTGAGGGCTCCGATGCTGCGGGTGCCGCTGCGCAGCGGTAACGCGGCGAGGCCGGTGCCGGGCCAGGCGGCGTCCGGGGTGCCGGCCGTACCGGACGTCGGGGTGCCCGCCGTACCGGACTCCGGGGCGTCGGTCGGGCTCAGCGGGACCCAGACGCCGTTGCCCTCGCGCAGCGCGCGGGCCGGGGCCGGGGGGCCCTCCTGGCCGAGGATCTCCCAGGAGCGGGTGAGGGTGTCGGGGAGCCCGGCCGTGGACACCAGGCGCAGCGCGGACATCGGGCCCCGCAGATGGACCATGCCGCCCAGCGCGCCCAGTTCGCCCACCGCATGCTGCAGGGCCAGCCGGAAGACCTCGCTTTCCGCGACACCGGGGGCCACCGTGCTGAGCAGTGCCAGCCGAGCGTTCATGTTGCGGACCTTACCGTTCCGAGCCTGGCCGAACCGCTGGTTCGCAAGATCCTCACGCCTCTCCCCGAGTCGGTCGACACGACCTCAACAGGGCAGGATTTACCGTTGAGTTGACATCCACGGCCGAGTTCCGACGGCCGAGTTCCCCGACTGAGTACACGACTGGGGTCACACCCCGGTTCACGACTGAGTATCACCGGACCCGGCATCCCCCGACCGCGAGGAGCGGAATGGACATCGGCGTATTCATCCCCATCGGCAACAACGGCTGGCTCATATCGAAGAGTTCGCCGCAGTACCTGCCCACCTTCGAGCTGAACAAGGCCATCGTGCAGAAGGCCGAGGAGCACGGGCTCGACTTCGCCCTGTCGATGATCAAACTCAAGGGCTTCGGCGGCGAGACCGAGTTCTGGGACCACTGTCTGGAGTCGTTCACGCTGATGGCGGGCCTGGCCGCGGTGACGGAGCGGATCAAGCTGTACGCGTCCACGCCGATCCTGGTGCTGCCCCCGGCGATCGTCGCCCGCATGGCCACGACGGTCGACTCGATCGCCCCCGGCCGCTTCGGCATCAACATCGTCACCGGCTGGGCGCCCGGCGAGTACTCCCAGATGGGCCTGTGGCCCGGCGACGAGCACTTCGGCAACCGCTACGACCGGGCCGTCGAGTACGTCACCGTGATGAAGGAGCTGTGGCGCGACGGCGTCAGCAACTTCAAGGGCGAGTTCTACGAGATGGACGACTGCGTGCTGTCGCCGCGCCCGGCGGACGGCCACATCGACATCGTTGCCGCGGGCCAGAGCACCACCGGCATGCGGTTCGCCGCCGGCCACGCCGACTACAACTTCATCCTCGGCAGCGGCGTCAACACCCCGCTCGCCTTCGCCGACACCACGGCCACCCTCGTGGACGCGGCGCGCGAGACCGGCCGGGACGTCGGCGCGCTCTCCCTGTTCATGGTCATCGCGGCCGAGACCGACGAGGCGGCGCAGGCCAAGTGGCGGGACTACCACGACAACGCCGACCGGGCGGCCCTCGCCTACATGGCGGGCGAATCGGCCTCGGACACCACCGCCGACGACTCCTCCACCGCCCGCACCATCGTGCTGCCCGAGGGCGCGGTGAACTTCAACATGGGCACGCTGGTGGGGTCGTACGAGAGCGTCGCGAAGATGCTCGACGAGGTCGCCGAGGTCGACGGCACCAAGGGGATCATGCTGGTCTTCGACGACTTCCTGGCGGGCATCGACGACTTCGGCACGCGCATCCAGCCGCTGATGAAGTGCCGGCGCGCATGACGCACGAGGACTACGAGCGGGCCGGTCTCGACGGGCACCTGGCCCCCGGCACGACCCCGGCCCTGCTCCTGGTGGACCCCGCGCGCGCCTACGTGGACGCCGACTGCCCTCTCCACGCCGGGGTCGAACCGGCCGTCGAGGCGATGAGGGCGCTGCTGGCGGCGGCGCGCGGGGCCAGGATCCGGGTGGTGGTCACGCGGGTGCGGCTGCGGCCCGACGGCGCCGACGGCGGGGTGTTCTTCCGCAAGGTGCCCGCCCTCAGGGCCTTCGCCGAGGGCAGCCCGTACGGCGACTTCATCGACGGACTGGCTCCCGCGGCGGACGAGTTGACCGTGACGAAGCAGTACCCGAGCGCCTTCTTCGGCACATCGCTCGCGGCCTGTCTCACCGCCGACCGGGTCGACACCCTCCTCATCGGCGGCCTGACCACGAGCGGCTGTGTGCGCGCCACCGCCCTGGACGCGATGCAGCACGGGTTCGTCCCGGTGGTGGTCGAGGAGGCGGTCGGCGACCGGGATCCGGACGTGCACGCGGCGAACCTCTTCGACATCCGGCACAAGATCGGCGAGGTGTGGCCGATGGGACGCGCCATGGAGTACCTCGATGCGTATCCCGACGGGATGGGTGGACGCTCATGAGGACGGCGGTGGTCGCCGGCAACCCGAAACCCGCCTCCCGCACCCTGGACGCGGCGACACGACTGGCGACGGAACTCGTCGGACGGCCCCCGGACCAGGTGCTCGACGTGATCACACTGGGCGCGGGGCTGCTGGGCTGGGGTGACGAGGCGGTGTCCGAAGCGGTGCGGTCCGTCGCGGCGGCGGACCTGGTGGTCGTGGCCAGCCCCACCTTCAAGGCGACGTACTCCGGGGTGCTCAAGCTGTTCCTGGACCAGTTCGCGACCGGCGAGGGCCTGCGGGACGTGGTCGCCGTACCCCTCATGCTGGGCGCGGGCCCGGCCCACGCCCTCGCCCCCGACCTGCTGCTCAAGCCGGTCCTGGTGGAACTCGGCGCGATCACGCCGGCGCCCGGGCTGTATCTGCGGGACAGCGGCTATGCGACGGACGGGAGCATCGGGGAGTACGTGGGGCGGTGGGGGCCGGTGCTGGGAGAGCTGCTCGAGGGAGCTACTTGAAGGCAGCGGCGTTCCGCCCCGCCCAGTCCGCGAACGTGCGCCCCGGCCGCCCGAGCACGTCCTCCACATCGGGGCTCACCCTCCGCAGCGCGGCCGGCGGAGCGCCCAGCATGTCGAGGGTGCTCTCGACGACCGGCTCGGGCATGGTGCGCAGCATGTGGTCGCGGGCCTGTGCGCGGGTGAGTTCGACGAACCGGACCGGCTCGCCGAGGGCGCTCTCGATCGCGGCCGTCTGCTCGCGGGGCGAGACGGGCGCCGGGCCGGTCAGCTCGTAGGTCTCGCCCTCGTGCCCCGGCTCGCGCAGGGCCGCCGCGGCGACCTCCGCGATGTCGCCCGGGTCGACGGTGGGCAGGGCCACGTCGCCGAAGGGTGCGGCCACCTCCCGGCGGGTGCGGATCAGGTCGGCCCACTGGAGGGCGTTGGAGTGGAAGCCGCCCGCGCGGAGCATCGTCCACTGAAGGCCGGATGCCTTGACGGCGTCCTCCAGCACCGGCGGGTGGGCGCCCGTGCCGACGCCCTGGGACGACAGCAGGACGACGCGCGGGACGCCCGATCCCCGTACGGCCTCCAGGACGGCACCGAGGTCGCCGCCGGCCGCCATGAAGTCGCCGGAGGTCAGCAGGAACAGGGCCGCGGCCCCGTCGAGCGCGGGCTTCAGCCGGCCGGGGTCGGTGAGGTCGGCCTGGTGGTGGCGGGTCCCGTCCGGCACGTCCGGCGCGCAGATCCGCCGCGAGACCGCGGTCACCTGCTCGCCCGCCGCCACGAGGGCCCGCACCAGCGGCCGCCCGACATTGCCCGTTGCTCCGGTCACCACGATCATCTCGGTCTCCGTTCCGAGTCGACAACTCGTAGGTGAGATCCGGTGGTTCGGATTCGGACCTCGTACGGCGACGCTACTGTTGCGGGGGTAGTAGGTACCTAGAGGAAAGTAATGGCGGACGGGGGGCAGTTGTGACCGAGGACACAGAACCGCGGGTATCGCACGCGGGGATGAGCGCCCCGGCCGGCGCCGATCCGGAGAACGCCTGCCCGATCGCCCCCGTCGTCGACATCGTCTTCAGCCGCTGGACCACCCCGATCCTCTGGTCCCTCCACGAGTACGGCCGTCAGCGCTTCGTCGAGTTGGAGCGCCGTATCGCCACCATCACGCCGAAGGTGCTGACGCAGCGGCTGCGGCAGCTCGAACGTGACGGGCTGGTCGTGCGCACGTACCACCCCGAGGTCCCACCGCGCGTGGAGTACGAGATCAGTGAACTGGGCCGCAGCCTGGCGCCGCTGTTCGCCGCGCTGTCGGAGTGGTCGGTCCATCTCGGCGAGGTCGAGCGGGCGAGGGTGGCCTACGACGCCCGGGAGAGCGGCGGCCGGGGGCGCTGAATCCCTGGGGGACGTCCGGGGACGTCCGGGGACGTCAGTCGGTACGGCAGTGCTCCTCCAGGTAGTCCGCCGCCAGCGCGCTCGCGCGCGTGAACCAATCGGTCAGGACGGCGATCTCCTCGGCGGAGTACTCGCCGAAGAGGGCCATCAGCCGGGCGTAGTACGGCTCGTAGATCTCGCGGATACGGGCCTCCGCGTCCGGCTGCGCCGCCACGCGCACCCGGCGGCGGTCCTTCGGGTCGGGGCGGCGGGTGACGTAGCCCGCGCGTTCCAGGCGGTTGAGGATGCCGGTCACCGCGCCCGTGGTGACGTGGGCGCGCGCCGCCAGGTCGCCGGCCGTGAGCAGGTTCTCGCCGGCTTCGAGGACGTAGGCGAAGCAGGTGAGGTCCGTGACGTTGAGGCCGACCTGCGCGGCGATCTCCTGCTGTCCGACCATCGACGTCGCGATGAGGTGGTCCATGGCCGACAGGGCCTGGGCCGGGGAGGCGGAGGGGCGCGGCGTGGCTTGCATCTTCCTGATTACCTTAGCATGTGAGAGATTTAGCGCCTGAACTTCTTACGACGTGAGAGATTCTCGGGAGGTGGCACGTGAGCCAGTATGACGAGGGGCACACGGTCGCGGGCTGGACCGGCACCGCGATCGCGACCATCGGTTCCGCCGTGCTCGGGGCGGGGATCTGCGTGGTCTCGGCCGCGCTGATCTGGGGTGGGCTGGGAATCCTGGCGGCGAGCGTCCTCGTCACCTGGGCCCTGCACCTCACCGGCTGGGGCAAGCCGCCGGGCGTCCGGCCACGGGGCGAGTGGCGGATGGGGGCGCGTGATCCGGCGGCGCGGGGTGGGCATGCGGGCTGCTGGGGATGTCGGCTGGCGGGGCGGGGCAGGCGTACGGCCGTGGTGACGTCAGGGGTGGTTCCGGTGGCCGGGGAGGCCGAGCCCGCCGCCGTGGAAGCGGGCCGCTGAGGCCGGCGTCGGTGACGGGACCGGCGTTGTCAGTGCCTGCCTCTAATCTCGGAGAGCGATGGCACAGGCATGGAGATGCTCGGGGCTGCGGTGGTCGCCGGACGGCCCAGAGCTGGCGTGGGACGGCGGGCGGCGTTCCGCGCTGACCTGGGGGAAGCGGGTGGCCTTCGGGGTCGCGGAAGGGGGAGTGCGGACATGCGTGGGAGCTCGGGGGCATGCGTGTCCGGTGCGGGCGGTCGTGCCGGGGCGGAGCACGGGGGCGCGGTGCGAGGAGTGCGCGCGGCTGGACCGGGCGCATTCGGTGGCCGCGGACACGATCGCGGACGACCCCCGGCCGTACCACGTATATCTGGCCTGGTTCGGCCCCGGGATGACCAAGGTCGGCATCACCGCCCTTGAGCGCGGCTCGGCACGGCTGCTGGAGCAGGGGGCGGTCTGCTTCACCTGGCTGGGCGTGGGGCCACTGATGGCGGCACGGCGCACGGAGGAGCTGCTGCGGGCGGCACTGGGCGTGCCGGACCGGATCCCTTACGCCGACAAGCGGGCGGTGCGCTCCGAGCTGCCGGCGTCGGCGGCGGAGCGCACGGCCGAGGTCGAGGACCTGCACGCGCGGGCCGTGAGTCTCGCAGGGTGGCCGGAGTCGCTCGACCGTGAGCCTTGCCAACCGGTCGACCACGCCGGGGCGTTCGGGCTCGCGGACCTTCCGGCCGCCGTGGGGGAGGTGATCGAGCTTGTCGCGGGCGGGGTGGTGAGCGGGCGGCTGGTGGCGGCTGTGGGGCCGGATCTGCATGTCGAGACCGGGGGTGGAGGGGTGGTCGTGGTGGATACGCGGTTGATGACGGGGTGGGAGCTGGTGCCGGTGGGTGATGGGGGCGGGGAACTGACTGTGCCGGTGCGGGGGTTCAGGGAGCGGGGGGTGGGGGTGCAGGACGGGTTGTTCTGAGAGGAGCGGATGACCAGGGCGCAGATGCAGGAGCTCGCAGCGCGTTACAACGGCGGCCCCTACTACCGGAGCGATGACGCCCAGGCATACGGCCACAGGTTCGACGGCATCCTCGACGACGCGAAGCGTGCGCTCGAGTCATGACCGAGTCACGGGCCAAAGGCGTCGCATGCGCCGTCCTGCTGGTCATCGGCTGCCTGGTGGCGGGGGCCGCAACCGGTATCGCCTACCTGTCGAACCCGCTCGGTCCCTGGGACCACCAGGCTTTCGACCACATCCGGCTCTTCGGAAGGATCGGGCTCGCCGTCGCCCTGCTCACCGCACCGGTCGCCGTTCTGGCCGTCGCCTGCCGTTGGCTTCGGCCGTGGCGGATCGTTCCGTGCGCGGTGATCACGATGGCCGCGTGGGGACGTCTGACCGTCTTCTTCCCGGCGCGCTGACCAAGCCTTCGGCCTGGGAACCCGCCGGCTCAGTCCTCCCACCAGACGGAGCCGGTGTAGATCCAGCCGCACCAGTCGTTGGTGCGGTCGGAGTACTGCACCTTGAACCACTCATTGCCGTACCTGTTCCTGATGCCCTCGAAGAAGGCCAACGAGGCACCTCGGGACACGGTCTTCACGACGGGGTAGGACTTGTAGTAACCGCTCCTGATGTAGCCCTTGTCGACGATGACCGAGACCCTGTCGATGGCCGTGCCGCTGCACGCGCCCTGGATGGCGACGGGTGGTTCGGGCTGGGTGACGGCAGCGGCGGGCGACGCCCCCAGGGTTCCGATCATGATCGCCGATGCGGCTGCGGCTCCGGCCAGACGATGAAGCTTGCTCATCAGTTCACTCCCCGTTGAGGATTGCCATTTCCGTCCTCGGCCAAGCTAGGGGGAGAGTGCGGCGGCCCGAACCTGGAACTTTTCAGGTAGACGCGGGGAGCGCCAGGCGAAGGAAGTGGGTCCAGGCGCCGGGCGGAAGCTGGAGTATCGGCCCGTCCGCGTCCTTGGAGTCCCGGACGGCGACGGTGCCGGGGATGTTGCGGGCGACTTCGACGCACTCGCCGTTGCCGCTGCTGTAACTGGACTTCACGAACTCGAAGTTCGGCACGGCTCACAGCTACTTGCGGATGCGTTCGATCAGGGCGAGGGAATCGCGAAGGGCGAGCCCGGTCCTGGCGATCCGCTCGAACTTCGTGTTGTGACGCGGCCCTGGCAAGGTTGGCTCCAGCACGCTGAGACGGCCGCGCGCTTCCCAGCCATTGCCTGAGAGCCTCCTGTGTGTTTCTCAGGAAAATCACAGGTTCCAGAAAGCGTGTTCTCAGAGGGCCTCGACATCGTGTCGAGCATGACCACGACCTCGCCCCAGGGGCGCACCGAACTGCTGAGGCCGGACGGGAGCCCCGTCCGAGTGCTTGTGGTGGACGACGAGATGTCGATCACCGAACTGCTGTCCATGGCCCTGCGCTATGAGGGATGGCAGATCCGGAGTGCCGGAGATGGCACAGGTGCCATCCAGAGCGCGCGTGAGTTCCGGCCCGACGCCGTCGTGCTGGACATGATGCTTCCGGACATGGACGGGCTGACCGTCCTCGGGAGGCTGCGGCGGGAGCTGCCGGACGTGCCGGTGTTGTTCCTGACCGCCAAGGACGCCGTCGAGGACCGTATCGCCGGGCTCACCGCGGGTGGCGACGACTACGTCACCAAGCCGTTCAGCCTGGAGGAGGTCGTCGCCCGGCTGCGCGGGCTCATCCGGCGGTCCGGTGCCGCCGACCGGCGGTCGGACTCCATGCTCGTCGTCGGGGATCTGACGCTCGACGAGGACAGCCACGAGGTGTCGCGGGGCGGCGAGAACATCCACCTCACCGCCACCGAGTTCGAGCTGCTGCGCTTCCTGATGCGCAACCCGCGGCGCGTGCTCAGCAAGGCACAGATACTCGACCGGGTCTGGTCGTACGACTTCGGCGGACAGGCCAATGTCGTCGAGCTGTACATCTCCTATCTGCGTCGGAAGATCGACGCGGGGCGGGAGCCCATGATCCACACCCGGCGCGGTGCCGGTTACCTGATCAAGCCCGCGGCGTCATGAGCGGACGGCGACGGCCGCGTGCGCAGAGGAGACTGGCGGGTCAGCCGCGCACGCTGCGAGCGCGGCTCGTCGTCGCGTCCGTGGTGCTGATCGCGGTCGTGTGCGCGGTGATCGGCACGGTGACGACGCTCGCGCTGCGGTCGCATCTGTACCAGCAGCTGAACGAGCAGGTCGACGACGTCGGCAAGCGTCTGTCGGCGCCCATGAAGCCCGGCGGTGAGGACGAACCCGAGGAGAGGGACAGACTCACCGGCTTCGTCGAGGGGCCGGCGCAGCCGAAGACCATCGCCGCCGAGGTCGGCACTAACGCCACGGTCACCCGGGCGTTCATCGCCGAGGCCTCCACCGAAGACGGTCCCTTCCAGCGGAACTCGGCCGTCGCGCTCACCGACGAGCAGAAGTCCGCCTTCGCCAAGGTGTCCCACACGGGTATGCACAACGTCGACATCCCCGGCCTCGGCGAGTACCGGGTGCAGTACGTCCCCGGAGCCGATGGAGGCGGCTACTACGTCGCCCTGCCCACCGAGTCGGTCACCAGCACCATCAGCACCCTCATCCTGGTGGAGGTGAGCGTCACCGGTGCCGGCCTGGTCGCCGCCGCCATCGCGGGCTCCGTCCTCATCGGCGTGGCCACCCGCCCCCTGCGCAAGGTCGCCGCCACCGCCACCCGAGTCTCCGAACTCCCCCTCCACACCGGCGAGGTCAACCTCAGCGAACGCGTCCCGGAGTCCGAGACCGATCCGCACACCGAGGTCGGCCAGGTCGGTGCCGCGCTCAACCGGATGCTGGACCACGTCCACGGCGCTCTGCACTCCCGACAGCAGAGCGAGACGCGGGTACGGCAGTTCGTGGCCGACGCCAGTCATGAGTTGCGTACCCCGCTCGCCTCCATCCGGGGGTACGCCGAGCTGACCAGACGGGGGAGGGAAGACGTCGGGCCGGACACCAAGCATGCCCTCGGGCGGATCGAGTCCGAGGCCGGGCGTATGACCCTCCTCGTCGAGGATCTGTTGCTGCTCGCGCGGCTCGATGCCGGGCGGCCGCTGCAGTTCGAGCAGACCGACCTCGTCCCGCTCGTCGTCGACACCATCAGCGACGCCCGCGCCGCCGGCATGGACCACAACTGGCGCCTCGACCTGCCCGACGAACCGGCCCTCGTGTCGGCGGACGCGGCACGGCTGCAGCAGGTGCTGGTCAACCTGCTGGGCAACGCCCGTAACCACACCCCACCCGGTACGACCGTCACCGCCCGTGTTCAGCGGCGCGGACCATGGCTGTGCGTGGACGTCGAGGACAACGGCCCCGGCATCCCCCCAGACCTGCTTCCGCACGTCTTCGAGCGGTTCGCGCGGGGCGACTCCGCGCGCTCCCGAGCCACCGGTTCCACCGGTCTCGGCCTGGCCATCGTGCAGGCCGTGGCGACCGCGCACGGCGGTGCCGTGACCGTCGACAGCGGGCCCGGACGGACCGTGTTCACCGTCCGGCTGCCCGCGCTCCCGGCCGCGCCGAGCCCCGAAATGAGCTGGCAACAGCACTCACAGGCACAGCACAGCGTCACCACATGGGTGGAACAGGGCGCCTGACAAGAGTCGGTGTCATGCGAACCGACTCTTCTCCCGGCACCCTGCCGGCGCGGGAGCACCTCCCGGCCGGAAACGCCGGTACGCCTGTCCTGGACGTAGTGATCCCCGTCTACAACGAGGAGAAGGACCTCCAGCCGTGTGTGCTGAGACTGCATGATCACCTCAAGCGCACGTTCCCGTACGCCTTCCGCATCACGATCGCGGACAACGCGTCGACCGACACCACCCCCCAGGTGTCGCGGCGGCTGGAGGCGGAGCTCGGGGAGGTCAGGGCGTTCCGGCTGGAGCAGAAGGGCCGTGGCCGGGCGCTGCGGACCGTCTGGTCCGCCTCGGACGCCCCGGTCCTCGCCTACATGGACGTGGACCTGTCCACCGACCTCAACGCGCTGCTCCCCCTGGTGGCGCCGCTGATCTCGGGTCACTCCGACCTCGCGATCGGCTCCCGGCTCAGCCGGAGCTCCCGGGTCGTGCGGGGCGCCAAGCGGGAGTTCATCAGCCGCTCCTACAACCTCATCCTGCGCGGCTCGCTCCAGGCCCGGTTCTCCGACGCCCAGTGCGGCTTCAAGGCCATTCGGCGGGATGTCGCGCAGGTGCTGCTGCCCCTCGTCGAGGACACCGGCTGGTTCTTCGACACCGAGATGCTGGTGCTCGCCGAGCGGGCCGGACTCCGTATCCACGAGGTGCCGGTGGACTGGGTCGACGACCCGGACTCGACCGTCCACATCGTGAGGACGGCGACCGAGGACCTCAAGGGCGTGTGGCGGGTGGGCAAGGCCCTGGCCGGCGGCTCGCTGCCGCTGGACCGGCTCACCCGGCCCTTCGGCGACGACCCGCGCGACCGCGAGATCAAGGACGTACCCACGGGCTTGGCCCGCCAGCTCGTCGGCTTCTGCGTGGTCGGCGGTCTGTCCACCCTGTTCTATCTGCTGCTGTACAGCGGCTTCCGGGTCTTCACCGGCTCGCAGGTCGCCAACGCCCTCGCCCTGCTGGTCTCCGCCGTCGCCAACACGGCGGCCAACCGGCGCCTCACCTTCGGGGTGCGCGGCCGCGCCGGCGCCGTACGGCACCAGGCGCAGGGCCTGGTCGTCTTCGGCATCGGACTCGCCCTGACCAGCGGCTCACTGGCCGCCCTGAACACGGCCAGCAGCGACCCCGCGCACTCCACCGAACTGGCGGTCCTGATCGCCGCCAACCTCGCGGCGACCGTGCTGCGCTTCCTGCTCTTCCGGGCGTGGGTGTTCCCGGACCGGCGCGACACCGACTCGGTGGTGGTCGCCTCCTACGACACAGCCCAGTTCCGCGCCGGTGCGGCCGCGGACGGCACCTGGCGGGACGCCACCCTGCAACTGCAGCCGGTGCGCCCGCACGACACCGACTCGAGGGACTACCGATGACCATCCACTACGACCAGCAGACGCAGCGGACGCAAGAGACGCACCAGACGCAGCAGACCTACGGCAGAGACACGGCCCCCGGCTCCGGTGAGCCCAAGCCGCCCTTCGTACGGCGGCTGTGGCGCGGTCGCCCCGAGGACCCGCGCTGGGCACGCCCGGCCTTCCTGGGCCTGCTGCTCGCCACCTTCCTCCTCTACCTCTACAACCTCAGCGCCTCCGGCTACGCCAACTCCTTCTACTCGGCGGCCGTCCAGGCCGGCAGCCAGTCCTGGAAGGCCTTCTTCTTCGGCTCGCTGGACGCGGCCAACGCCATCACCGTCGACAAGCCCCCGGCCTCCCTGTGGCCGATGGCCCTGTCGGTCCGCCTGTTCGGCCTCAGCTCGTGGGCGATCCTGCTCCCCGAGGTCCTCATGGGCGTCGGCACGGTGGCCGTGGTGTACGCCGCCGTACGGCGCCGGTTCGGCCCCGCGGCCGGTCTGATCTCGGGGGCGGTGCTCGCCCTCACCCCCGTCGCGGCGCTGATGTTCCGGTTCAACAACCCGGACGCGATGCTGGCCCTGCTGATGGCCGTGGCCTGCTACCTCGTCATCCGGGGGCTGGCGGACGGCCGTACCAAGTGGCTGGTGTGGGCGGGTGTCGCGATCGGCTTCGCGTTCCTCGCCAAGACCCTCCAGGCCTTCCTGATCCTGCCGCCGCTCGCGATCGTGTACGCGGTCTGCGCGCCGGTGTCGGTGAAGAAGCGCATCGGTCAGCTGGCCGCGGGCCTCGCCGCGATCGTCGTCTCGGGCGGCTGGTGGGTCGCGATCGTCGAGCTGTGGCCGGCCTCCTCCCGCCCGTACATCGGAGGCTCGCAGAACAACTCCTTCCTTGAACTGACCTTCGGCTACAACGGCCTCGGCCGCCTCAACGGCGAGGAGACCGGCAGCGTCGGCGGTGGCGGCGGTGGCGGAAACGGCGGCGGCAACTGGGGCGAGACCGGCTGGGACCGGCTGTTCGGCTCCAGCATCGGCGGCCAGATCTCCTGGCTGATCCCGGCCGCGCTGATCCTGCTGGTCGCGGGTTTGGTGGCCACGCGCAAGGCGCGCCGTACGTCGGTGACGCGCGGTTCGTTCCTGGTCTGGGGCGGCGCGCTGGTCACGACCATGCTGGTCTTCAGCTATATGCAGGGCATCTTCCACGAGTACTACACCGTCGCCCTCGCCCCCTACATCGCCCCGCTGATCGGCATGGGCGCGGCGCTGCTGTGGGAGAAGCGGGACAGTGCGTGGGCGTCGCTCACCCTGGCCGGCGCGATGACGGCCACCGCGGCCTGGGGCTACGTCCTGCTCAACCGTTCCTCGGACTACCTGCCCTGGCTGAAGTGGGTGGTCCTGGCCGGCGGTCTGGTCGCCGCGCTGGGCCTGGTCTTCGCCTCGAAGCTGGGTCGCCGACTGACCATGGGCGTCGTCGGGTTGGGCCTCGCCGCGGCGCTGGCCGGCCCGGCCGCGTACACCCTCACCACGGTGAACGAGGGCCACACCGGCTCGATCGTCACGGCCGGTCCCGCCGTCGCGGGCGGTCGCGGTGGCGGCCCCGGCGGTGGCGGCGGCATGGGCGGCGGTCCCGGCGGGGGCGGCATGCCCGGCCAGAACCAGCAGGGCCAGCAGAACCAGCAGGGCCAGGGCCAGAACCAGCAGAACGGCAACGGCTTCCCCGGCGGCGGCATGCCGGGCCAGCAGAACGGCAACGGCAACACCCAGGGCCAGGGCCAGAACCAGCAAGGCAACCAGCAGGGCAACCAGCAGGGCGGCATGCCCGGTGGCGGCCAGATGGGTGACGGTGATGGCGGTGGCGGTGGCGGCATGGGCGGTCTGATCAACGGCGCCAGCGTCAGCGACGAGGCCAAGGAGCTGCTGGAGAAGAACGCGGGGCAATACACCTGGGCGGCCGCGGCCATTGGTGCCCAGAACGCCGCGAGCTACCAACTCTCCACCGGCGACCCCGTCATGGCGATCGGCGGCTTCAACGGCACCGACCCGTCCCCGACCCTGGCCGAGTTCAAGAAGTACGTCGAGGACGGCGAGATCCACTACTTCATCGCCAGTGGCAGCGGCGGCGGCATGGGTGGCAGCAGTGACGGCACCTCCTCGCAGATCAGCTCCTGGGTCCAGGAGAACTTCGAGTCGGTGACGGTCGACGGCACCACGTTCTACGACCTGACGCAGCCGAAGAGCGACAGCTGACGGTCGGCTGAGGGGGAGGGCGGTGGCCCGGGGCGCAAACGGCCCCGGGCCACCGCCTTCGTCGTTCGGCCATCGCCGTTCGGCCCGAAATCGCGTTGTACGCTGTATAGGGACTGCCTTACGGTGTACAACATGACTGCGTCCCCCCAGGAACAAGCCCCGAAGGCCCCGGTCCCCGCCCCGCCGGAGGGCGGCCACCCGCAACGCTGGCTGATCCTCGGCGTCCTGTGTCTCGCGGTGCTCACCGTGGTGCTCGACAACACCGTCCTGAACGTGGCGATCCCCTCGCTCACCCGCGAACTGGGCGCGTCCACCTCCGACATCCAGTGGATGATCAACGCCTACTCGCTGGTGCAGTCGGGTCTGCTGCTCACGGCGGGCAGCACGGCCGACCGCTACGGCCGCAAGAAGATGCTCGCCGTGGGCCTGGCACTGTTCGGCGCGGGCTCGCTGGTGGCCGGCCTCGCCGACTCCACCGGCCAGTTGATCGCTGCCCGCGCCGGGATGGGCGTCGGCGGCGCGCTGCTGATGACCACCGTGCTGGCCGTGGCGATCCAGATCTTCACGCCGGAGGAGCAGCCCAAGGCGATCGGTATCTGGGC
Source organism: Streptomyces ferrugineus (assembly GCF_015160855.1). Lineage (NCBI taxonomy): Bacteria > Bacillati > Actinomycetota > Actinomycetes > Kitasatosporales > Streptomycetaceae > Streptomyces > Streptomyces ferrugineus. The sequence goes on from NZ_CP063373.1 coordinate 396,628, forward strand.
CGCGGTGAACTCACTGGGCTTCGCGGCCGGACCGCTCCTCGGCGGCTTCCTGCTGGACCACTTCTGGTGGGGCGCGATCTTCCTGATCAACCTGCCGGTCGCCGCCCTCGCCCTGGTGGCCGTCGTGGTGCTCGTCCCCGAGTCCAAGAACCCCCAGGGTGACCGCCCCGACCTGCTGGGCGCGGTGCTCTCCACGATCGGCATGGCCTCCCTGGTCTTCGCGATCATCTCCGGACCCGAGCACGGCTGGACATCGGGCCGGGTGCTGCTGACGGCGACGGTGGCGGTCCTCGTGCTGGCCGCCTTCGCGTACTGGGAGAGCCGGATCCCGTACCCCATGATCGACATGCACTTCTTCCGGAACCGGCAGTTCACGGGGGCCGTCTCCGGGGGTGTGCTGATCACCTTCGGGATGGGCGGCTCGCTCTTCCTGCTCACCCAGCACATGCAGTTCGTGCTCGGCTACGAGCCCTTGGAGGCCGGGCTGCGGACGGCTCCGCTCGCCCTGATGATCGTGGCGCTGAACTTCACCGGCGTGGCGGCGAAGTGGGCGACCCGGCTGGGCAATCCGGTCGCCATCGGGCTGGGCATGGCGGTCATGGCCGGCGGCCTCGCCGCCATCGCCGTGCTGGCCTCCGGCGGGTACGCCGGCACGCTGCTGGGGTTGGTGCTCATCGGTACCGGGGCCGCGGTGGCGAGTCCGGCGATGTCCCACGCGATCATGAGTGCGATTCCGCCGGAGAAGGCGGGAGTCGGAGGCGGGATCAACGGGACGGTGGCGGAGTTCGGTACGGGGCTGGGCGTCGCCGTGCTGGGGGCGCTGCTCAACTCGCGGTTCGCGGCGCTGATTCCGGTGACGGCGGCTTCCCTGCCGGGGGCGTTGGCGGCTGCCGGGTCGGCTGAGGAGAGGGGGCGGGTCATGGACGCGTTCTCCTCCGGGCTGGAGACCAGTCTTTTGGTGGGGGCGTTGGCGGTGTTGCTCGGGGGGTTGGTCGCGGGGGCGTTGTTGCGGCGGGCGGAGAGGGCAGACACCGCCTAAGAGCTCGGGTCATGCGGTTGTTGGGCGACTGCGGGTCCTATGTGGCTGATCGCGCAGTTCCCCGCGCCCCTTTGGGGGCGCTTAGCATGACCGGCATCAGAAAGCCTAGGAAGGTGCGCCATGGCTAGGGCAGCCCGGCAGTCCGCGCGGACGAGCGTCTGGTTGGAGGACAAGGCTCGGCGTGGCGGTCGCGGTGGGGGACAGCCCTCCGGGTTGGACCGTGACCGCATCACCGCGGCGACCGTTCGGCTGCTGGACGCCGAAGGGCTGGCGAAGTTCTCCATGCGGCGGCTGGCCGCCGAGCTGAACGTCACCGCGATGTCCGTCTACTGGTACGTCGACACCAAGGACGACCTCCTCGAACTCGCCCTCGACGCCGCCTTCGGCGAACTGACCCTGCCCGACCCGGAGGCCGACGAGGACTGGCGCGTCCCGCTGCGCGCGCTGGCCCGGGAGTACCGCGGCCTGCTGGTCCGGCACCCGTGGCTGTCGCCGCTGATCGGCACGTACGTCAACATCGGCCCGAACAGCCTCGCCTTCTCGCGCCTCGTCCAGCAGATCATCCACAGGACGGGCCTGCCCGCGCACGGACTGGTGGCGGCCATCTCCGCCGTCTTCCAGTTCGTGTACGGCTTCGGCACGATCGAGGGCCATTTCATCGCCCGCAGCGCGGCGTTCGGCATGACCCCGGACGACTACTTCCAGCACGCCATGAGCACGGTGACCCAGTCCCCGGAGGCCGCCGACATCGTCCAGGAGTCCGCGCAGCTCATGGAGGCCCGGGGCGGCGACACGGTGGAGGAGATGTGGGAGCGGGACTTCGAGTTCGCCCTGGACCTGCTGGTGGCGGGCATCGAGGCGATGGTGGCACGCAGCGCCTCCTAGGAGGCGCCGCTCCTAGTCACCACCCTCGACGAGCCGCGCGGGGAAGCCCCCGGTGGCCACCGGCCCCCACTTCTCCGGGGTCACCCGGATGATCGACTTGCCCTGCTTCAGCATCGCCGCCCGATACTCGTCCCAGTCCGGGTGCTCCCCGGCGATGTTCCGGTAGTACTCCACGAGCGGCTCCACGGACTCCGGCGAGTCGATCACCTCGGCCGTCCCGTCGACCTGGACCCACGGCCCGTTCCAGTCGTCGCTCAGCACGAGCAGGCTGACCCGCTGATCCCGCTTGGCGTTGCGGGTCTTGGCCCGCTCGGGGTAGGTGGACACCACGATCCGCCCCGAGTCGTCGACCCCGCAGGTCAGCGGCGAGGCCTGGGGGCTGCCGTCGGACCGCCGGGTGAGCAGGATCGCGCGATGACGGGGCCGTACGAAATCAAGCAGCTCTTCGAGCGAGACGCGTGTGTTGGTCGCGATGTTCGGTGCCATGGGCTCAGCCTAGGGGTCGGCCGCCCGCTCAGCCTGACCCTGCCGCGCTCACCCTTGCGGCAGCGACTCCCCCCCGCACCGCCTGGATGTCCAACTCCACCTTCAGCGTCGTCCCGATCGCCGCGATACCCGCCTGCACCACCTGGTTGTAGTCCATGGCGAAGTCGTCCCGGTGGAGTTCCGTCGTCGCCCGGAACGCCGCCCGTGTCCCACCCCATGGGTCGGCGCCGGTGCCGAGGTAGGCGAGGTCCAGGTCCACCGGCCGTACGACGCCGTGCATGCCCAGTTCGCCGTGCACCGTCCAGCGATCCGAACCCGCTGCCGCCGTAAGCCCCGTCGACCGATACGTGATCTCGGGGTACTTCTCCACGTCCAGGAAGTCCGGCGACCTCAGATGCCCGTCCCGCATGCCGTTGCCCGTGTCGATCGAGTCGGCCCGGATGACCGCCTCGACGCGGGACTTGGCGACGTCGTCCGGCGCTATCTCGACGGCGCCCGTGAAATCCGTGAAGCGGCCGCGCACGCTCGAGATCCCGAGGTGCTGGGCCACGGCGGCGACCGAGGAGTGCGCCGGATCGATCGTCCACGGCCCGGGCGGCGGCAGTTGAGTGCCGCCCTGCCTGGCCAGGGTCAGCGTGCCGACCTCGGCGCGGCCGCTCGCGGTGACGATCGCGCTCGCGGCGGCGGGCGCGTAGCCCACGGCGGTGACGATGACGGTGTACGCCCCCGGGGGCAGGGGATCGGCGTCCCGTACGGCCCCCTTCGCGTCCGCCTCCAGGCGCAGCACCTGCGCCCCGGTCATGTCCGTCACCGTGACGACCGCGTGCGACACGGCCCAACCGTCCCGGGTACGGATCCTCGCGGTCAGTCCCATCTCACGTACTCCTCAGCCTGAAAGTCCCGAAGCGACCGGCCCGTGGCGGCGGCGCACCTCCGCTCGGAGCGCGCCGCCCCGCCACGGGCCGGGGTCCTTCTACTCGCCGGGATGGGCGAGTTCGATGTCGTGGTCGTCGGTGCCGCGGCCGGTCACCGTCAGGGCCGTCGCCACCGGCGGGTAGCCCGTGGCGATGACCGTGTACTCGCCGCCGTCCAGGTCCGTGAAGGCGTACGCCCCGTCCGGGCCGGTGGTGGCGGTGCCGACGACGTTGCCCGCGGCGTCGACCAAGGTGACCCGGGCGTCGGCCAGCGGGCCGTGCGGTGCCCGTACGACGCCCTGGACCTGGGCGCCCGCCTCCAGGTCGACCTCGATCCGGGTGACCCCGGTGCCGCCGATCTCGACGGGCAGGGCGCGCGGCCGGTATCCGGCGGCGTTCACCGCGACGGTCACGGCACCCGGCACCAGCTCGGCGAAGCCGAACTCGCCCTGCTCACCGGTGGCGGCGGTGGCCAGCAGGTCGCCGCGCACATCGGTCACGATCACCATCGCGTCCTTGACCGGCAGCGCGCTCTGCGCCGTACGGACCACACCGCTCAGGCCGCTGGTGCCGCTGAGCAGGATGTCGTAGGCCACCGGCTCGTCGCCGTTCACCACGATCGTGGACGCCTGCGGCTGGAAGCCGTCGGCGGAGGCGATCAGGACGTACGATCCCGCGCCCGGCGCGTCGACCGCGTACGAGCCGTCGGCCCGCGTCACCGAGCGGCCGAGCTGCCGTCCGGCCAGCGAGATCAGGGTGACGGCGGCCTGCGGGACCGGCGCGCTCTCCGCACCGCGGACGAAGCCGCCGACGGGGATGCCGCCGGTCTCTTCGGGGCGGGCCACCGTGGTGACGGCCGCGAGCCTCTGGGCGCCCTCGGGGCCGGCCTCCGCCTCGGACGTGACCGCCCAGCTCGGAACCCGCTCCTCGGCGGCGGCCGGCGCGGTCTGCGCCGAAGCCCGCTCCGACGGCGTCGGCTGCTCGGCCTCCGCGGCCTGGGCCAAGGCTCCCTTGGTCTTCAACGGAACCTCCTTGATGAACAGGGCGAACAGCAGGGCGAGGAAGGCGATCGGCGCGGCGTACAGGAAGACGTCGGCGACGCCGTGGCCGTACGCGCTCTCGATGACGGTGCGCACCGGGCCGGGCAGCGCGTCGAGGTCGGGGATCTCCCCGTGGCCGGAGGAGCCGCCCTGCACGCCGAGCTTGGTCAGGCCCTCCTCGGCGTAGTGCGTGATCCGGTGGGACAGGACCGCGCCGAGCGCCGAGACGCCCATGGCGCCGCCGAGGGAGCGGAAGAAGTTCACCACCGAGCTCGCGGCGCCCAGGTCGCTCGGGTCCACCTGGTTCTGCGTGGCCAGGACCAGGTTCTGCATCATCATGCCGACGCCGAGGCCCAGCAGGGCCATGAAGATCGCGACGTGCCAGTACTCGGTGTCGTAGCGGATCGTGCCCAGGAGGCCCAAGCCCGCCGTGACCAGCACACCGCCGGCGAGCAGCCATGCCTTCCAGCGGCCGGTGCGGGTGATGACCTGCCCGGAGACCGTCGACGAGACGAACAGGCCGACGATCATCGGGATGGTCATGACGCCGGACATGGTCGGCGACTTGTCGCGGGCGAGCTGGAAGTACTGGCTGAAGAAGATCGTGCCCGCGAACATCGCGATGCCGACGAAGAGGGAGGCCAGGGAGGCGAGGGTGATGGTGCGGTTGCGGAACAGGCGCAGCGGGACGATCGGCTCGCTCGCCCTGGACTCGACGAGGATGAAGATCAGCAGCAGCGCGAGCGCGCCGCCCGTCATCGCGTACGTCTGCCAGGACAGCCAGTCGTACTTGTCGCCGGCGAAGGTCACCCAGATCAGCAGCAGGCAGACCGCGGCGGTGATGAAGAAGGCGCCGGCCCAGTCGACCTTGACCTTCCGCCGGACGACCGGCAGGTGCAGGGTGCGCTGCAGCACGATCAGCGCGACGACGGCGAAGGGCACGCCGACGTAGAAGCACCAGCGCCAGCCGAGCCAGTCGGTGTCGGTGATGACGCCGCCGATCAGCGGGCCGCCGACCATCGCGGTGGCGAAGGTGGCGCCGAGGTAGCCGTTGTAGCGGCCACGCTCCCGCGGGGAGATCATCGCGGCCAGGATGATCTGGGCCAGCGAGGACAGACCGCCCATGCCGATGCCCTGCACCGCGCGGAACGTGATGAGCATGGCCGGGTTCTGGGAGAGACCGGCCGCCGCGGAACCGGCCACGAAGATGACCAGGGCCAGCTGTATCAGCAGCTTCTTGGAGAAGAGGTCGGCGAGCTTGCCCCACAGGGGTGTGGACGCGGTCATCGCCAGCAGCGACGCGGTGACCACCCAGGTGTAGGCGCTCTGGCCGCCGCCGAGGTCCTTGATGATGTCGGGCAGGGCGTTGGAGACGATCGTCGACGACAGGATCGCGACGAACATGCCGAGCAGCAGCCCGGTCAGCGCTTCCATGATCTGCCGGTGCGTCATGGGAGTGCCGTCCCCGGCTCCGCTCCCGTGTTTGGCGTGGGCCCGCACACCGGCTGGTGTGGTCGTTGCCATGGGGTTCCTTTTCCTACTCGGTGATCGCGGGTGTACGGCAGTCGTCAAAGCTGGCTCGCAGCCGGGCCATGAGCCGGGTGAGCGCCTCGACCTCGTCGTCGGTCCAGTCGCCCAGCCGCTCGGCCAGCAGCTGTGTGGTCCGCCGGGACATCTCCAGGACCCGGCCCTCGCCGGCCGGGGTGAGGTGGAGGATGCGGCTTCGTCTGTCCGCCGGGTCGGGGGAGCGCTCGATCCAGCCGCGCTCGGCGACGTGGGCGACATGACGGCTGGTGACCGACATGTCCACGGCGAGCAGCTCCGCGAGCTTGCTCATGCGCATCTCTCCGTGGCGGGCCAGCAACGTCAGTACGGCGGCGGAACCGGCGGGGCAGTCGGACGGCAGCGTCCGTCCCATCTCCCGTTTCACGGCGCCGAAGGCGCTGAACTGGCGGACCAGCTCTTCGTACTGCGCCTGCTCGGCCATCACACCTCCCGCTGTTTGTTGCTTAGGGCAACCATAGAAGAGGTTGGTTGTTACAGGCAAACAAATGGGTGAGCTGCGCCGCAAAAACCTGGCAAAGACGAGTATTGCGACCGTAAATGTGGAGGTGAGGTGGGTCCTGTGGCCCCCTGTACAGGGTTCGAACCCCCACTTGGGCCGAACGGGCGGATTCGCTAGGGTCTCAGGCCATGGCTAACACCCAGGGCCCCCAGGGCAACCACGACCCCGCAGGCAGCACCCAGATGTTCCGCGCGTTCGTCGACGAGGGCCCGCAGGGCGGTCGTCGGCAGCAGGCCTCCTCGGGCCCGCGCATCGGCGTGATCGTCGGCGTGGTCGCCGCGGTCGTGATCGTGGCGGCGGTGGCCTGGCTGGCGCTCAAGTAGCCGGTACGGCTCCTACTCCCACCGGACGGTGACGTCCCGCGTCTCGATGCGCATGCCCAGTGGCACGCGCCAGGCGTCGACGCACACCGTCCAGGTCTTCTCCTTGCGCGCCCCGGCCCCGATCGGCGCCGGGAGCTTCTCCGTCGACTCGATCGTCGCCCAGTCGATGCCGAGCGCGCCGATGATGTGGGTGCCGAAGGTGACGGTGCCCGAACGCACGGCTGTGCCGCCCGAGTTGTGGAAGTCGAGGGTCACTTTCTCGCACCAGCGCTTGTCCGTGGGCTCCCGTTCGGGGTCGCTCACCGTGAGTTTCGCGGGGGACGGGGTCGTCGCCGGCGACGCGGGGGGCGGCGATGGCGCGGGTGAACTGCTGGGCGGGGCTGCGGGTTCGGGGGTGTCGCTCGGAGCGGCGGCGGGGGGCGCGGCAGGCAGTTCCGTCGCCGCCGGGCCGGTGGACGGTTCCTTACTTCCCTCCCGCCCGGGGGAGTCCATGGGACCTCCGCCACCGTCGCCGCCGCCGTCGGGGCCGCGCTCCGGCTCGTCGAGCGGCACCAGCGTCACCTCGCCCGTCGGCGCGGCAGCCGTACCGGAGATCCTCGGCGGACCGCCTGCCGCCCCCGTCGCGACGTACCCGTCACCGCCCCCGCCGCCCCCGCACGCGGCCAGCAGTCCGCCCAGGCAGACGACGGCCGCCGACGCGCCCAGCAGGGCGCACCGGCGGCCGGGTGTCGAGGTCGTCCAGGTCGCGCGAAGCATCGGGCCATGGTGGCTGACGCTCCGTCAATTATGAAGGGGCCGGGAGGGGTCAGTCGGAGATGAGGCCCTCACGCAGCTGCGCCAGGGTCCGGGTCAGCAGCCGGGAGACGTGCATCTGGGAGATGCCGACCTCCTCGCCGATCTGCGACTGGGTCATGTTGGCGAAGAAGCGCAGCATGATGATCCGCCGCTCGCGGGGCGGGAGTTTGGCCAGCAGCGGCTTGAGGGACTCGCGGTACTCGACGCCCTCCAGGGCGCTGTCCTCGTAGCCGAGCCGGTCCGCCAGGGAGCCCTCGCCGCCGTCGTCCTCCGGGGCCGGGGAGTCCAGCGAGGAGGCCGTGTAGGCGTTGCCGACCGCGAGGCCGTCGACGACGTCCTCCTCGGACACGCCCAGCACGGTGGCGAGTTCGGTCACCGTCGGGGAGCGGTCCAGCTTCTGGGAGAGCTCGTCGCTGGCCTTGGTGAGGGCCAGGCGCAGCTCCTGGAGGCGGCGCGGGACGCGCACCGACCAGGACGTGTCGCGGAAGAACCGCTTGATCTCGCCGACGACGGTCGGCATCGCGAACGTCGGGAACTCCACGCCCCGTTCGCAGTCGAAGCGGTCGATCGCCTTGATCAGGCCGATGGTGCCGACCTGGACGATGTCCTCCATCGGCTCGTTGCGCGAGCGGAAGCGGGCCGCTGCGTAGCGCACGAGCGGGAGATTGAGCTCGATCAGGGTGTCCCGGACGTAGGCGCGCTCGGGGCTGTTCTCGTCCAGTGCGGCGAGCCGCAGGAACAGGGAGCGGGACAGGGTGCGGGTGTCGATCGACTCCGATGTCGGAAGGGCCGGGGCCGACACGGCTTCCAGAGCCGTGACGTCGTCGAGAACGGCGTCGGGCGCGGACTCGCTCTTCGTGAGCGTGAGCACCTTCGAGCTGCCCTGGTCTGCGGACATGCCACCCCCTTTGGGTCGCGGGACGGTCGTGGCGAACGCTCCGATCGAGGAACGCCAGCCTTCACCTGAATACCGGAGCCGAGGCCTCGGCAAACGCGCTTCCCGAAGAATGTCACATGTCGGCAACACGCTGTAGTGACATGTCGACATGTGAGACTCGAATCCGCCCTGGATAAAGGGGGTCTGACGGTATTTCGGGCCAGAACTGTCGGGATCCTCCCTGGTGAGCGATTCGCTCGCGACGGTGACCGGTCGATCCTGTTTGCGGTTACGCGTCGATCCGGTTCGCCGAACGCAGCCGCTGGAAGCTACGCGCGAGTAGCCTCGAAACGTGCATCTGGGACACCCCGAGTTCCGCACTGATTTGCGACTGGGTGAGGTTGCTGTAGTAGCGCAGGAGCAGGATTCTCTGCTCGCGTTCGGGGAGTTGCACCAGCAGGTGCCGGACCAGATCGCGGTGCTCCACGCCGTCCAGGGCCGGGTCCTCGTAGCCGAGCCGGTCCAGCAGCCCGGGCAGCCCGTCGCCCTCCTGGGCGGCCTCCAGCGAGGTGGCGTGGTACGACCGCCCGGCCTCGATGCAGGACAGCACCTCGTCCTCGGTGATGCGCAGCCGCTCGGCGATCTCGGCGGTGGTCGGGGTGCGCCCGAAGGCGGTGGTGAGGTCCTCGGTCGCGCTGTTGACCTGGACCCACAGCTCGTGCAGCCGGCGCGGTACGTGGACCGTGCGGACGTTGTCGCGGAAGTACCGCTTGATCTCGCCGACGACGGTCGGCATCGCGAACGTCGGGAACTGCACGCCCCGGTCCGGGTCGAAGCGGTCGATGGCGTTGATGAGGCCGATGGTGCCGACCTGGATCACGTCCTCCATGGGCTCGTTGCGGGAGCGGAAACGGGCGGCCGCGTAGCGCACGAGCGGGAGGTTCGCCTCGATGAGCGCCCCGCGCACGCGGTTGTGCTCCGGCGTGCCCGGCGTCAGCTCCTTCAGTTCCCCGAACAGGACCTGAGTGAGCGCCCGGGTGTCGGCGCCGCGGCTGCGGGGCGGCGGGGACGCGGGCGTGTCCTCCTGGGTCGGGGCTTGAGGCGCAGTACTGGCCGGCACGGTCAACTCCACCTCGTGATCCATCAACTCATCCGTCAAAAGCGGTCATAGCATCACAAGACAGTTCATTGTGTTCAAGTACCGCATAATCCCGTGTTGGGGACGGAAGGGTGCGTAGGACACGCGAAAGCCCCCCGCCGTTACGGCGGAGGGCTTCGGGTGGGTCAGGGGGCGGAGCGGCTCAGAATTCGTAGTCGGCGATCACCCAGGTGGCGAACTCCCGCCACAGGGCGACGCCCGCCTGGTGCTCGGGGTGCTCCACGTACGCGCGCAGGGCGGCGGTGTCCTCGAAGGCGGAGTTGATGGCGAAGTCGTAGGCGATGGGGCGGTCGCTGATGTTCCAGCCGAGCTCCCAGTGCCGCAGCTCGGGGATCTTCCCCTCCAGCGACCGGAACGCCTCGACCCCCTCCACGACCCGCGGGTCGTCCCGCTCGACGCCCTCGTCGAGCTTGAAGAGGACCAGGTGGCGGATCATGAGAACTCCTAGCTGTCGCCTCCGTTGGCGACCCATGTCATGAAGTCGCCGATCGCCCCGGCGGCGTCCGAGATGCCCTCGAACCCTACCGTGACGTAGTCCCCCGCCTTCTCCGGGTCCGTGATGATCACGTAGAGCACGAAGACCGCGAGCAGATAGACGGCGATCTTCTTCGAGTTCACCGCCATCGCGGCCTCCCCTGTGGCTGGTGTGCCTGCCATGTCTGCCGAGCCGAATGAGTCGAAAGAGCCGAAAGGGCCCCGTGTTACCGGCGGTGAGTGTAACCTTCGCGCCTCTCCAGAGATCAACAGCACGAAGGGCCCCGTCGTCCGACGGGGCCCTTCTTCAGCGGTAGCGGAGGGATTTGAACCCTCGGTGACTTGCGCCACACTCGCTTTCGAGGCGAGCTCCTTCGGCCGCTCGGACACGCTACCGAGGGAGACCTTACAGCACGGCGGGCCCTGCTCTGAAATCGGTATTCGCGCAGCGACCGGCTCAGCGGGACCGGAAGAAGTCCGTCAGGATCCGGGCGCACTCCTCGGCGAGCACGCCCTCGATCACCTCGGGCCGGTGGTTGAGCCGCCGGTCGCGCACGACGTCCCAGAGGGAGCCCGCGGCGCCGGCCTTCTCGTCCCGGGCGCCGTACACGACCCGGTCCACCCGGGACTGCACGAGCGCGCCCGCGCACATCGTGCAGGGCTCCAGCGTGACGACGAGCGTGCAGCCGGACAGCCGCCACTCCCCGACCTCCCCCGCCGCACGCCGGATGGCCAGCACCTCGGCGTGCGCGGTCGGATCGCCGGTCGCCTCGCGCTCGTTGTGGCCGGCGCCGAGCACGGTCGTACCGTCCGGGGACAGCACGACGGCGCCGACGGGGACGTCCCCGCCCCGGACGGCCAGCTCGGCCTCCTCCAGGGCGAGCCGCATCGCGGCCCGCCAGCGGTCGCGTACGGGGTCGGCGGCCGACCCCTGGTCGAGCGAGGTCAGCGGACGGTCTCCAGCACCTCCGAGGCACCCAGCGCCTCGGCGATCGAGTTGAGGGCGTCCTCGGCGTCCAGGGCCTTCAGCTCCTTCTCGCTGACGCCGAGGTCGTCGAGGATCTCGGTGTCGCCGACGGGGCTGTGCGGGACCGCCTCGGCGGCGCCCCCGTCCTCGTCGTCGGAGTCGCCGTCCGGCTCCTCCGTGCCGTCGAGGTCCAGGGAGTCCAGGTCGGCGCCGTCGTCGCCGGGCTCCCTTCCGAGCAGCTCGTCGGTGAGGAGGATCTCGCCGTAACTGCTGCGGGCGGCTGCGGCGGCGTCCGAGACGTAGATACGAGGGTCGTCCTCGCCGTCGACGCGGACGACGCCGAACCAGGCGTCCTCCTGCTCGATCAGTACGAGAACCGTGTCCTCGTCGCCCGAGGCCTCCCGGGCCAGGTCGGCCAGGTCCGACAGGGTCTCCACATCATCGAGCTCTGTGTCGCTCGCTTCCCACCCGTCTTCGGTGCGCGCGAGCAGTGCGGCGAAGTACACCGTGACTCTCCCACTGGTCTTAGGCGTGCCGGTTGGGGGTCCCCCCGGCGGAGGTTGGGGGTGGGACGGCTTGGGGTCCGAGCCCCACCCACTCGGAATCGTGGCAGAAACAAGGCGTTCAGGGGACGTCTTCGGCTCCCTGTGTCCGGCAGTTTTGATCGCCACGTGCGGATCGTACGCGGCTTTTCCAGGTGGCCACGCACGCCCGTCGCCGCAACGCGTCCGAAGGGAGGGGATCTTCGCCGTGTCTCGCTCTACCAGCGGAATGTTCGCATGCGCATCGCGTGCCGCAGGCGGGCGGCCTTGGCGCGGCGCGGCTGGACGCGGTCCCGCAGTTCGCGGGCCTCGGCGAGCTCCCGCAGGAACTGGGCGCGGCGGCGACGGCGCGCGGCGTCGGTCCCCTCCTGTGCGTCCGCGTCCTGTATGGGATCCGTCGGCGACTCAGGATTCGGCATAGGCTCACCACCCCCGGTACGTCCCTCCCACTTTCCCTCCGATGGGCGGTTTGATGCCAGCGCAGGGGATGCGCGGGCCCGGTTACTGTTGTGGACATGCGTCTCCACGTCGTCGACCACCCCCTGGTCGCCCACAAGCTCACCACCCTGCGCGACCAGCGCACCGACTCCGCGACCTTCCGTCGGCTGGCCGACGAACTGGTCACCCTGCTCGCCTACGAGGCCACGCGGGACGTGCGCACCGAGGCGATCGACATCCGGACCCCGGTCGCCGAGACCACCGGCGTCAAGCTCTCCCGCCCCCGCCCGCTGGTGGTGCCGATCCTGCGCGCCGGGCTCGGCATGCTGGACGGCATGGTCCGGCTGTTGCCGACCGCCGAGGTGGGCTTCCTGGGCATGATCCGCAACGAGGAGACGCTCCAGGCGTCCACGTACGCCACGCGGATGCCGGAGGACCTCTCGGGGCGGCAGGTGTACGTCCTGGACCCGATGCTGGCCACGGGTGGCACGCTGGTCGCGGCGATCCAGGAGCTGATCAAGCGGGGAGCCGACGACGTGACCGCCGTGGTGCTGCTCGCCGCGCCCGAGGGTGTGGAGCTGATGGAGCGGGAGCTGGCGGGGACGCCGGTGACGGTGGTGACGGCCGCGGTGGATGACCATCTGAACGAGATGGGGTACATCGTGCCGGGGCTGGGGGACGCGGGGGATCGTCTTTACGGGGCCGCTGAGTAGGGCGGGTCTGTTCGCCTGGTCGCGCCCACGCGGCGGAGCCGCACATTGACACAGCCCCGCGCCCCTGAGGGGGTTTCAGCAGCCCTTCTTTGATGAAGCCGGCGTCGGCTTCGGCTCAGACAGTGCCGCCAGTTCCTTGTCGGCGGCCGGCCTCTTCGTGAGGTCCTTGAAGGCGTCGCCGATGATCAGGTCGACCGATGCGCCCTTGCGGGTGGCTTCGGTACGGCGTTCGGCCGAGGCGAGCTGGGTGGCCAGGACCGGCAGTGAGGTGTCCAGGGACGAGGCCGGGCCGAGCAGTATCCCGGTGCCCTTGATCTTCTTGTCGTACTCCTTGGTCGCGTTGCCCACCTCGCCGATCTTGAAGCCGCGCTTCCTCAGTTCGTCCGCGGTCTTCTTGGCGAGCCCGCTGCGGGTCGTCGCGTTGAGCACGTTGACGGTGATGCCGCCCGGCTTGGGCAAGGGCGCGGTCGCGCTGGGCGACGGGGTCGCCCTGGTCCCGCAGTCGGACTTCGCGCCGACCGCCGAGGCCTTTCCGCCGCCGCCCGTGAAGACGTCGATGAGCTGCAGCGTGCCCCAGCCGAGCATGCCGAGTGCGGCCAGGGAGACGACGCCGAGGGCGGCGAGCCTGCCGCGCCGCCGACGCGGCCGCATTCGCGGGTACTTGTCCCCCTTGATCCGGTACTGGCCGCCCATGCCGGAGGGAGTCAGCATGCTCATGAGCGCAGCGTAGTGCGCCCGGGCGGCAATGCCTACTAGATGATCATTCGAGGATGCGAGGACCAACCCGAAAGGGGCAACAACCGACGCCGGTCGCGTCGGCCCGGGGTCAGTCCAGCTCCAGGACTCTCGCGTGCAGCACCTGGCGCTGCTGGAGCGCCGCGCGCACCGCGCGGTGCAGGCCGTCCTCCAGATACAGGTCGCCCTGCCACTTCACGACGTGCGCGAAGAGGTCGCCGTAGAACGTCGAGTCCTCGGCGAGCAGGGTTTCCAGATCGAGCTGGCCCTTGGTCGTCACGAGCTGATCGAGGCGGACCGGGCGCGGCGCGACGTCCGCCCACTGCCGGGTGCTTTCCCGGCCGTGGTCGGGGTACGGCCGGCCGTTTCCGATGCGCTTGAAGATCACACGGAAAGCCTACCGGTCAAGACCTTCCGGGCGCAGCCATGGTGGCGGAGTGTGCCGCTGGAAAAGATGCGTCAAACCTGGACGAAACGGCAAACGTCCTGAGAATGGCGGCCGGATTCGAAGCAGGAACGGAAGCCGGAACGGGCCCGAACGGAAGCCGAGGTGTCCGGCCGTCAGCCGAATCGAACACGGGTCGGACCGATAGCCGCCGTACACACGTCGGAGCGCAGGCGCGGAAGTCTGACATGGGCGACCCCGGGAGACCGGGCGGCCGGGACCGCGCAGTCGGGCGCGGCGTCCCATCAGCGCCGCCGTCCGCGCCACCCTCAGTTAGGGCCTTCCCTCATTCGGCGTACGACCTGGAGGAACTCCTCACCGGCCTGGGCGCCGTTGAGGTGGTCGTGGTCGTGGTGACGTCGTCTGCGTCGTACGGGCGATATGCACAGGCTGTGGACAGGGAGTCGGCGTGCGCGCTCCGTCGTCGAGCGGGGCGGGTGGGAGAGCACCCGGTCGGTGTTCGGTACGGCGCGGCGGAGGCGGTGACCCGGAGAGAGCCCGCCTCCGCCGCGGCCGTGTCAGCCGCGCCGCCGGTCCTTCGGGGACGGCTGCGGCTCGCTCTTCTTCACCTGCGGTTTCGGCGCGTTGCGTACGGCCTCGGCGCGCACCAGGGCGCGCAGGACGGCGTAGGGGTCGATGGGCATGACTGTGCTCCTTGTGTCGTACTGACGGGCCTCGTCGCGGGGTCTGTCAGCAGCGCAGGACCACGGTGCGCAGGGGGTGCGGGACGTACGGCGGGGGCGGCGCGCAGCGGGAGCGGCGGGTCGGCGTGCCGGACGGGGCCGGTGTCGGCGGCGGGCTCGCGGAACGCCGCCGTACGGCGGTGCGCCGGTCGGCGCGGGCCGGTGGCCGCAGCGCGGTGTCGAGGACGTCGTGCTCGGCGACCTCGCCGGCGCCGGCCGCCACGGGCAGGGCGTGCGCCTGGGCGTGCGCGCCCGGCACCAGCAGGGCGAGCAGCAGCACGAGCACCCGCAGCCAGGTGCGGCTGCGCGAGCGGCATCGTGCGGTACTCACGGAAGGTCATCTCCCCGGCGGTCGTACGGCGCTCATCCGGTCTGCGGTGAGATCCGCCCGCACGGCGTAGGGATGGCCGGTGGGTATCACAATGTGACCGGGACCTGGCGGGCCCGCCTCCGGATGCGCAGGGCGGTGACGACCTCGACGACACCGACCGCGATCAGCCAGCAGCCGCCGAGCAGCGTCAGCACGGTGACCGACTCCACCGGGGAGACGATCAGCACGACGCCGCCGGCGAAGGTGACGAGGCCGAGGAGGAACTGCCAGCCGCGGGCCGGCATGGACTCGTCGGAGGCGGCGGCCAGGGTGTGGGTGATGCCGCGGACGAGCCAGCCGATGCCGATCCACAGGGCGAGCAGCAGCACCGACCGCATGGGGGCGCGGAAGCAGAACAGGCCGAGCAGGATCGACAGGGCGCCGCTGATGAAGGCCAGCACGCGCAGCGAGGTCGTCCGGTGCGTGCCGAAGGCGGCGACGAGCTGGAACACGCCGCTGATCAGGAGGTAGAGCCCGAAGAGGATGCCGGAGGCGAGGAGCGTGGCGCCGGGCCAGACCAGGACCAGCACGCCCAGGGCCAGGGAGCCGACGCCGGTGGCCAGTACGACCTGCCAGGCGGCACGGGAGAGGGAGTGCAGCGGCCCTTCGAAGGGCGGCTCGGGCTCATGGGGCGTTCCCGGCGGCCCGGGCACATGCCCGGAGTGCACCCGGCGGTCGTCGTAGTCCCGCCCCCACGGGGATCCACTCGGCGCCTCGGTCATGCTCCATGCTGGGAACGACCCGGCGCGGCCCGCCATTCGGCGCGGGCCACTCGAATGACGGCGGCGCCCGGGCCGCGCGATCGGCTCCTCGGAAGGGACGCGGTCCCGCGGTTCCGCCCGTGTCCCCTACTTCCGCGCGGCCTTCGCCGCCGCCTTCAGCTCCTGCTTGTGCGCACGCACCTTCGCCAGGGACTCGGGGCCCGTGATGTCGGCGACCGAGCGGAAGGACCGCTGCTCGCCGTAGGCGCCCGCGGCCTCCTGCCAGCCCGCGGGCCGTACGCCGAGCTGCTTGCCGAGCAGGGCGAGGAAGATCTGGGCCTTCTGCTTGCCGAAGCCGGGCAGGTCCTCCAGCCGGCGCAGCAGTTCGCGGCCGTCGTCGACGCCCTTCCAGACGAGCTCGGCGTCACCGTCGTAGCGCTCGACGAGGTACTGGCACAGCTGCTGGATCCGCTTGGCCATGGACCCGGGGTAGCGGTGCACCGCCGGCTTCTCCGAGAGCAGGGCCACGAAGGCGTCCGGGTCCTGGGCGGCGATGTCGTGCGCGTCCAGGTCGTCCGCGCCGAGCCGGTCCGCGATCGTGCGCGGCCCCTTGAACGCCCACTCCATCGGCACCTGCTGGTCCAGCAGCATGCCGACCAGCGCGGCGAGCGGGCTGCGGCCGAGGAGCGCGTCGGCCTCTGGGTCCTGGGCGAGGTGAAGGGTGACGTCCATGGCTTCGATCATGCCCCTTGGGCCCGCGCCCCGCAGCCCTGCGCCCCGCAGCCCTGCGCCGGGTCAGGCGCGCCAGTAGCCCAGCGCGTTCACCCGCTGCTTCGGCAGGCCCAGCTCCTTGCGGACGTACGAGGTCAGGGCGCGGGTGGTCGCCGTGTCGCAGGCGATCCAGACGTACGGGTCGGAGGTGCCCTTGAGCAGGTCGGGCAGGGCGTCCTTCACTTGGGAGACGAGGTGCGCCCCGGCATCGCGCCTCGGCAGCGTCCGTACGTCGTGGCGGGACTCGGCGGTGCGGAAGGGCAGGCCGTCCCGCGCGCCCTCGAACCACACCGTCGCCGGGGCCGGGTCCAGCGCGGTGAGCAGGGAGTTGAGGGCGGGCAGCGAGGCCGTGTCGGCTACGGCGAAGACGTGGGAGGGGGCGGGCTCGGGGTGGGTGAAGCCGGTGCCGTGGATGGTCGCCTCGATGGTGTCGCCGGGCTTCGCCGCCCGCGCCCAGTCGCTCGCGCACCCTTCGTGCAGGGCGAACTCCAGGCTGAAGGTGCCGGCCGCCGGGTCCGGGTCGACCAGGGTGTAGGCGCGCTGGTGGGGCTTGCCCGCGTTGTCGAACCAGAGGCGGACCCACATGGTGGGGTGGACGCCGGTCGCCGCCAGCATGCCGCCGTCGGTGAGGTGCACGCGACGGTAGTGCTCGGTGACGTCCTCGGCGCCCGTCACCGTGAACACGAAGTCCTTCGCGCGCAGCAGCTTCAGGACCGCGCCCTCCCAGCCGTGACCCTGCCCCATGGCGTCTTCACCTTTCGCGTACGATTCCCGCACCGATCTCAACAACTTAGGGAAGCCTAACCTAAAGCAAAGGAGGGGCACAGGTGACCGGCGAGATCTTCCGCGATGCCTGGGGCATACCGCATCTCCGCGCGGACGGGGTACGAGAACTCGCCCGCGCACAGGGCCGTGTCACCGCCCTCGACCGGGCCTGGCAGCTGGAGGTGGAACGGCACCGGTCCCAGGGCACCTCCGCGTCCTTCCTCGGCGCCGACGCCCTGCCCTGGGACCGGTTCGTCAGACGGGCCCGCCTCGACGACACGGCCAGACGCTGCTTCGCCGAGCTGGAGAGACGGGACCCGGAGACGGCCGGGTGGGTGCGGGCGTACGTCGACGGGGTCAACGAAGCGCTGGCCGAGGGGGCGGGCCGTACGCCGGAGTTCGCGCGGACCGGACTCGCGCCGGGCCGTTGGCGGCCCTGGACCCCGCTCGGCGTCTGGCTCGGCATCCACATCCTGTTCGCCGGCTTCCCGGCCAAGCTCTGGCGCGAGCAGGTCGTCCGGCATCTCGGCGCCGACGCGGTCGGGCTGTTCGCCACCGACGGGCCGGGCACCTCCGGAAGCAACGGCTGGCTGGTGAGCGGCGAGCGGACCGTCACCGGGCGGGCCGTGATCGCCGGCGACCCGCACCGCTTCATCGAAGAGCCCGGCGTCTACCAGCAGATCCACCTCTCCTGCCCCGAGTTCGACGTCGTCGGCCTCGCCGTCCCGGGCATCCCCGGCATCGCCCACTTCGGCCACGCCGGCACGGTCGCCTGGGCCATCACCAACGCCATGGCCGACTACCAGGACCTGTACCGGGAGCGGCTGCGGCGCACCGGGGCCGGTGTGGAGGCGCTGGACCCGGACGGGGTCTGGCGGCGGGCCGCACGGCACACCGAGGTGGTGGAGATCGCGGGGGAGGAGCCGGTCGAGGTCGAGGTGATCGAGACGGAGCGGGGACCGGTGATCATCGGGGGCCCGGAGGGGCTGCCCGATGGCCTCGCCGATCCGCAGGACCCGCAGGACCTGCACGATCCGCAGGAAGGTTCCTTCGGGGAGCCCCCGCTCGCCGTAGCCCTCCGCTATCCACCCCGCGTCACCGCCGACCTCGGCTTCAGCGCCCTCCTCCCCCTCCTGCGCGCCCGCAGCGTGGCCGACGTCGACCGTGCCGTGGACGACTGGGCCGAGCCCGTCAACGTCGTCCAGGCCGCCGACACCGAGGGCGGCCTGCTGCACCGGGTGGCCGGAAAGGTGCCGGTGCGCTCCGCGGCCAACGGCATCCGGCTGGTGCCCGCGTGGGAGCCCGGCCACGACTGGCGCGGCTGGCACGAGACGCCCCGCGGCGGGCTCACCGACGGCGTCGCCGTCATGGCCAACCAGCGCGGTGTCGCCGCCCCGCTGGGCGTCGAGTTCGCCCCGCCGCATCGTGCCGACCGCATCACGGCCCTGCTCGGGGAGAAGGCCCACTGGTCGGCCGCCGACATGCCGGCGATCCACATGGACACCCACCTGGCCTCCGCGGCCCCCCTGCTGGACCTCCTGCGCTCCCTGGACACCCTCACCCCCGAGGCCGACCGCGTCCGCCGGACGCTCCTGGACTGGGACCGCCGCATGGACGCGGACAGCGAGGCCGCCGCCGTGTACTCGGCGGTGCGCGGCGCGGTCGTACGCCGACTCGCCGCGCACCCCGCCTTCGCCGCGCTGTCCACGCCGCCCGCCTACCCCGAGGTCCTCCTCCCCTGGCTGGCCCTGCTCCCGCGCATCGGCTTCGCCCTGGAACACCTGCTGCGCGCCGAGGAGTTGTACGGCATCGACCGCGTCGAGGCCGTGCGCGCGGCGGTCGAGGAGGTGGCCGCCGCACAGTCCGCCGAGCATTCCGCCGGAGCAGGACACGGCACCCGGGGTGAGACCTGGGGCGACACCCACCGGCTCGCCCCTTGGCGGGCCCTCACCGACACGGCGTACGACGGACCCGGCCTCTCCGGCGACCACGACTGCGTGCTGTCCACCTCGGCCGTGCCTGGCCTGACCGACCTGAGCGCGCGCGGCCCCTCCGCCCGCTACGTCTGGGACCTGGCCGACCGCGAGGCCAGCCTCTGGGTGGTCCCGCTGGGCGCCTCGGGCATCCCCGGCTCACCCCATCACCGCGACCAACTCCCCCTGTGGCTCAAGGGAGACCTGGCCCCGGTCGTCACCGATTTCACCGAGTTCGAGAAGGAACTTCCCAATCGTGATGTCAAGCCGCGAGTGTGACGGGAGGTGTCTCGTGGTAGCACTCTCCGTCACGGATCATCGCCCACAGCACGTTGACCCGGCGGCGAGCGAGAGCCAGCAGTGCTTGCTTGTGTCCCTTGCCCTCCCGCCGCTTCCGGTCGTAGTAGGCCTTCGAGGCCGGACAGCACTGCAGGCTGACCATCGCCGACAAATACAGCGTCCGCAGCAGTCCACGGTGATATCGCTTAGGCCGGCGCAGGTTTCCACTGACCCGACCGGAATCGCGTGGCTGTGGAGCCAGTCCGGCGAATCCGGCCAGGCGGTCGGAGCTGCCGAAGACACCCAAGTCGCCGCCGGTAGCGGCGATGAACTCCGCTCCGAGCCTGGGACCCATGCCAGGCAGACTGCGGATCACCTCAGCGTGCGGGTGCTGACGAAATGTCGCCTCGATGAGAGTCTCCAGCTCCGCGATCTCTGCATCGAGGTCCATGACCGCCTTCGCGAGGCGGGCCACCATGGCGGCAGCCAGCTTCTCCCCGGGCAACGCGGTCAGTTGCCCCTGGGCGGTCTCCACGGCCGTGCGGGCGAGCGTTGCGGCGCCGCGGACCTTACGGTTCTTCAGCCAGGTCTCGATGCGCCGAACACCCGCGCGACGGATGGCGGCCGGGCTCTGGTAGCCGGTCAGCAGCATGACTGGCCCCTTGAGGGTCAGGTCCAGCGCCCGCTCCAGGCCGGGAAAGATTTCCAGGAGCTGGGCTCGCAGCCGGTTGATCTGCCGGGTTCGGTCGAAGACCACATCCAGGCGACGGGCGGTCAGGGTGCGCAGGTCGACGGCGATGTCGTCGCCCGGCCGAAGCAGGCCGAGGTCACGCCGGACGCGTGCCTGGTCGGCGATGACGAAGGCGTCTTTGGCGTCCGTCTTCCCCTCGCCCCGGTAGGTGCCCGACGCGCGATGAACCGCGAAGCCGGTCAGATAGGCCACCGGCTGGCCGTGGTTGACCAGCAAGCCGAGCAGCAGCGCGGCCCCGCCGTGGTTGAGGTCGACGGCCCACAGCGCGTCCGGGGATATCGCCAGCACGTCGCCGATCAGCTGAAACAGGTCGGACTCGTCGTTCTGGACGCGGCGGGACAACAGCCGTTCACCATTCGTGTTGATCACCACGCAGTGGTGATGCGTCTTGCCGATGTCCACTCCGGCCCAGATCTGGGGCACGGTCACCTCCGCCAGCTCGTCGTCGATCAATCCCGCAGACGACCTCGCCGGCGTGGTCCTACACAGCGATCGAGTCGCATCTCCCAATTGGCGGTCGAGTCGTCGCGGAGCTCCGGGCGGCCAAGTTCCTTGAGCCATCCAACGGCTCTCCGATGACAGCCATACCCGCAGCCCCTGGGCCCACCGATCTTACGAATGACCAGTTCTGACCCCCTTGAAAGGTAGGACCCGATGTCTGATCAGCCCGCCGCGGCCCCGGCCACCACCGTCCGCGAACCCGTCCACGAGCCCGTCCGCGAACCCGTCCACGAGGAGGCCGTCGACGGTTTCGGCACGGTCCGGATCCGCGCCCTGGACCCGCGGGCCGACGCCGGGGTCGTGCACGGCTGGGCCAGCCAGGAACGCGCCTCCTTCTGGGGCATGAACGGCCTGACCCGGGACCAGGTGTCCGAGATCTACGCCCACATGACCACCCTCGACACCCACCACGCCTTCCTGGTCCTGCGGGACACCGACCCGGTCGCGCTCCTCCAGACCTACGAGCCGGAGGCGGACCGCGTCAGCGAGGTCTACGACGTCCTCCCCGGGGACATCGGCGTCCACCTGCTGCTGGCCCCCGCCGGCCCCGAGGGCGCGCGACCCGGCTGGACCTCGGCGCTGCTGACCGTCGTCGCGTCGTACGTCTTCCGGACCCTGGACCGCCGACGGGTGATCGTCGACCCGGACGTGCGCAACGAGAAGGCCGTAGCCCGCTTCCTCAAGCAGGGTTTCAGGGCCGGGCCGGTGGTCGTACTGCCGGAGGTCGATCTGCCGGACGTGCACATCCCGGAGAAGAAGGCCCAACTCGCGTTCCTCGACCGGGAGTAGCCTTCCAGGCGTGACTCCGGAAGAACTCGTCGCGCACTACTCCCTGGAGCCGATCCCGCGCGAGGGCGGGCTGTTCCGGCAGACCTGGGCGGGCCCCGAGCGGTCGGACGGACGGCCGCAGGGCACCGCGATAGTCGTCCTGCTCACCGAGGACGACTACTCGGCCCTGCACCGGCTGCCGTCCGACGAGGTCTGGCACTTCTATCTGGGCGACCCTCTGGAGATGCTGCTCCTCGCCCCGGACGGCACGTCCCGCACCGAGGTCCTCGGCCCCGACGTACGGCGCGGCCAGCACCTCCAACTCACCGTCCCGGCCGGAACCTGGATGGGCGCGCGGGTGGCGGCGGGCGGCTCCTGGGCCTTCTTCGGCTGCACGATGGCGCCCGGCTTCACCTACGAGGGCTACGAGCACGGCGACTTGGCGGAACTGACGGCGCGCTATCCCGCGGAGGCGGCCCGGATCGCGGGACTGTGCCGCTCATGAGCGGACTCCTCGAAGGACAGGTCGCGCTGGTCACGGGCGCGGGTGGCGGCATCGGGCGGGGCATCGCGACGCGGTTCGCCGAGGAAGGCGCGGCGGTCGTGCTGCATTGCCGCACGGCGGTCGAGGCGGCGGTCGAGGTGGCCTCCCGCATCCGGGCGTCGGGCGGGCGGGCCGTCGTCCTGCGGGCCGACCTGACGGACGAGGAGGCGTGCCGGCGGCTGGTCGGCGAGGCCGCCGAGTGGGGTGGCGGGCGGCTGACGGCGCTGGTCAACAACGCGGGGGTGCAGCCGACGCGGGAGCTGCCCGGGATGTCGGTGGCGGAGTGGCGGGCGGTCGTGGACCCCAACCTGTCGAGCGTGTTCGCCTGCACGCAGGCCGCGGCCGACATCATGCGCGAGCAGGGCGGGGGCGGTTCGGTGACCCACATCGCGTCCATCGAGGCGAGCCGCCCGGCACCGCTGCACGCTCACTACTCGGCGTCCAAGGCGGCGGTGGTGATGCATGCCCGCTCGGCCGCGTTGGAGTACGGCCCCTTCGGGATTCGCGTGAACTCGGTGTCACCCGGGCTGATTCACCGACAGGGACTGGAGGAGGACTGGCCGGAGGGGGTGCGGCGGTGGGAACGGGCGGTGCCGACCGGGAGGTTGGGGCGGGCCGAGGACGTGGGGGACGCGTGCGTGTTCCTGGCGTCGGGGCTCGCGTCGTGGGTCACGGGACATGATCTGGTGGTGGACGGCGGGGTGTCGGCGCGGCCGACGTGGTGAGAGTCCCTTGCCCTCGCTGCCTTCAGAGCCGTACCCGACGTACGCCATGACGATCGTCATGGTCACGCACGATCCGGCTGTCGTCCGTTCTCCGGGGTCAGCCTGATGCGGTGGCTGGATACTCAGGGCCATCGCAACAGGCGCGGTGCTGTCGCAGTGCGGGTGCGCTGCCGTACCGCTCTCCAGGATGATCTGAGTGCATGACGACAGGGGTAGTGTCATCGGGCATGGCGGCACTGGAGGGGGAAGGCCGTGGCCGATGAGGTGGCGAGTTGGTTGACCCGGACGGCTTTGCCGCTGAGCGGCCTGACCGCAGGCGTGTCCACGGCTGATCTTCAGCCGCTGAAGGGCATCCTCGACGGCGTGCGGGTAGTGGGTTTGGGGGAGGCCAACGGGCACATCACCAAGAGCCGTCACGGTGGCGCGGCACCAGCGCTGGGGCAGCACTTGCATACACGGTACGGCGACGCCTACTACGCACTCGGTTTGCTGTTCGGCAGCGGCTCCTTCCGTGCCCGTCGGATGTGGCCTGGCCCCTGGCCTCGTCCCCGAGTCAGCGCCGTGGTCACCAACAGGATCGGTCCCGCCCGCCCTGGCACTGTGGAAGCTCAGCTCGCCATCGCCAATCCGGGAAACCACCTCGTGGATCTGCGCAGCGCGGTCAACGCACCGACGCCAGTGAAGAAGTGGCTCAACGGTCGGCATGGCATGCGAAACTTCGGCGCGATGGTGCCGCGCTGGATGTATCGCTTCAACCTGAGCCCCGTATCCCTGGCCGAGGAGTACGACGGGCTGGCCTAGTCGCAGTCTCGACCGGCTCCCTGCCTCTCGGCCCGCCGCCTGATGTTTTTGTGCCAAGCATTTGACACAAGGCTCATGGTGAGTCACCTTGTACCCCTAAGTTTGTATCTAGCGCTTGATACAAGTGCATTCATCGGGGGCCCTCATGCTCGACACCGTTCCGCCCGCATCCCGGGCTCGCGCCCGCGCCGACCGCTGCGCACGCTTCGGCGGTCTGGCCGCCGGTGCCCTTCTCTCCCTTTATATGATCGACGCCCCCGGCGAGCTCGGGAGCGGAGTCCTGGCCGCCATACCCGGGTTCGGCCTCTGCGCCATGGCCGGTGTGCTGCTCGGCGAACACATCACTGCCCGCCCTCGAGGCACCGTCCGCACCGCCGGACTCGCCCCCCGCCGGATCCGCGACTACGTCCCGCCCCGGCTGACGGCGCTCCTGCTCATCGAGGCGTCCCTGCTCATCGCGCTCCTCGTCACCGCGACCGCGATCGGCTCCCCCGACGACATGGGCCGGGCAGGGCGCGCACTGACGATGACCTGTTCCGGCGTGACCGAGTCCTCCGGCCCCTGGCCCGGGTTCTTCTACGCCCGTCCGACCTTCATCTCCCTGGCCATCGGCACCGGCGCCTGCGGCTACGCCTTGCGGCACATCACCCGCCGCCCCGGCGATGAACAGGAGCGCCGGAAGCGGGCAGAGGCCATCACCGCGGCGTGGGGCCTGCTGGTCTCCGCCCCCCTGGCCGGCACCGCGTGGTTTGCCGCCGGGTCGCTGCGCGGGCTGGACTGCGACGGCACGCTCGGCAGCGTGGCCGCCTGGATCCTCCTTCCCGTCTGTCTGGTCTCCTTGGGCACCGCGATCTGGTGCCTGTTCACGGTCCTCGCGCCGAAGGCCGCCCAGCGGTGACCGGGCCGACCCTGCGGGTGGACACCGCCAGTCCCGTCCCTCCCTACGAGCAGATCCGCGCCCAGCTCGCGGCCCTGGTCTACTCGGGGCAACTGCCGGAGGGTGAACGGCTGCCGACCATCCGGCAGTTGGCGTCCGACCTGGGGCTGGCTGCCGGCACGGTCGCCCGGGCCTACCGTGAGCTGGAGGCCGCCGCCCTGATCCGCACCCGGCGTGGTGCGGGGACCCGGGTGGCGCCCCCGCCCGCTGTGTCCAAGCGCCCTTGTCCTGCTCCTGAGGAACTCGCCTCCCTGGCCCGGCGATTCCGTGATGAGGCCCGGGCGCTCGGCGCGGATGACTCGGCGATCAGGCAAGCGCTGCGTTCCGTGCTGGGGGACGCGGACTGAGCCGGCTCGGTTCGGAACTCTTGGGGCTCTGTCTCAGTCCGCTTCCGTTTCTCAGGGCCCGAGCAGGCGGACGGCGGACGCAGGGCTCGGTCAGCCGAATGGGCAGGGCAGGACGGGCATCGAGTGGTTCGGGGAGCAGGTCACCAGGGCCAGGTGCAGGTATGAAGGGCGTTCGAGGTAGAAGCCGTAGGACACATCACCTCCCGTACCGAGCCGTTGGGTGGCGGCGCCGACGACCACAGCCAGGCGGCTGGTGTCCCTGTCGTACGCGGAGAGGAACCGGTGCGCGTACTCGGCCAACCGTTCCCCGAGCCAGCCCGCTGCTTCCTTCGGCTCGTCCCACGTGCCACGGACCAGAGAGCGGGGCTTGATGAGCCAGTACGCCGTCTCCAGTGGCGGCAGATCTACGGTGGGGAACTCCGCTGCCACTTCGCGGTAGCGCTGGAGCAGGCGCTCCCCTGCGGGGTCGCTGGGGGCCGGTGGGGGTGGGGGCTCGGGGTGCGGAGGTCGCCGTAGGGCCTCGTTGTCGAAGCGCTCTTTGGGGCCGGTCCGTAGATAGCCGTGGTGGTGCACCAGTCGTTCCCGATCGAGAGGTGCCAGCCGGGCCGGACCCGAGGACGGGGGATGGGTCCGGCTCGGCTGGTGGGGGGAGGGTCAGACGTTGAGGCCGAAGCGCGCCGGGTCGATGCCGGCCGCGTCCAGTTCCTCCGTGGTGAAGCGGAGCGGCTGTGCGTCGGGCTGCTTGCTGTCACCGAGGGCCAGGCGTCGTCGCCGATCCGGGCCAGGGTCACGCACCCCTCGGTGCAGGGGCCTCCGCACGCCTTCACGAACGAGGCCCCGTCGATGTCGAGTGCGTACAGGTCGGTTCCGTTCAGCATTACTGCACCTTCCTGCTCAACTGATCGCGGCCATGGCTGACCGCCGCCGCCCATGCCGGGCGGGAGTTCGTGGGAATCAGGCACGCCTCAGTGGTTGGAGCGGCTGCCGGACTGGGTGCAACGCCGGCACTGGCAGGGCGGCCACTGGTGGGTCATCAAGGGCGGGAGGTTGTCCGGGGCGACCACTGCCTGCTCTGAACCCCACGTTCGCCCCGAGTCACGCGACACCCGCAGCGTCATCAAGGGGCGCTCGGTGAAGAGTTGCGCGTAGGCTCCGCCGCTCACGAGGCGTGCGCCTCTGCCTGGTGCTGGCGCAGCTCTACGTTCGCGTCGGATACGGCGCTGTAGTCGCCTCTGGAGCGTGCATTCCCTCTTCTGACCGAGAGGGACAGACAGTCGGAGCATCCAGGCGTGGCGGAGGGCTCGGTCGGTAGCTCGGTCAGGTGGTAGCCCTGCGGCTTCTGTGGCATTGCTTCCTCCCCGGCTCATCTGCGCGATGGAAGGACGCTAGGAGTCGTATCGTCCGAGGCTCTACAGACTTGCATGAGCTTGCACGTCAAGGTCACGTCCGCTGGAGTGGTGTATCGACGGCCACTCGGTGATCTCGTTTTGAAGCTATGCGGTGAGTTCGGTCGGGAGGACGGTCTCGTCGGTTTCTGACTCGATCGGGTGGAGGCGGGCCTTGGCCAGCAGGTCAAGTCCCATGTAGCGGCGGGCTTCGGTCCACTCGTCGTTCTGCTCGGCCAGCACGGCGCCGACCAGGCGGATGACGGCGCTGCGGTCAGGGAAGATGCCGACCACGTCGGTGCGGCGGCGGATCTCCTTGTTCAGCCGTTCCTGCGGGTTGTTCGACCAGATCTGCCGCCAGATCTCCCGCGGGAACGCGGTGAAGGCCAGCAGGTCGTGCTGGGCGGTGTCCAAGTGGGCTGCGGCCTTGGGGAACTTGGCCTCCAGCGCATCCAGGACGTGCTGCATCTGGGCCTTCACGGCGTCGGTGTCGGGTTGTTCGAAGACGGTCCGCAGCAGCGTGGCCACCCAGGGCTGGGCCGATTTCGGGACCTGGCTGAGCAGGTTGCGGGCGTAATGCGTGCGGCATCGCTGCCACGATGAGCCGGGCAGGACCGCGCCGATGGCGTCGACCAGGCCGGCGTGGGCGTCGGAGATGACCAGCTGGACGCCGGACAGGCCGCGAGCGATCAGCGAGCGCAGGAAGGCCAGCCAGCCGGCGCCGTCCTCGGCGGTGGCGACATCGATGCCGAGGATCTCGCGGTGACCGTCCGCGTTGACGCCGACAGCGATCAGGGCGTGGACGCTGATGATCCGGCCGCCCTCACGGACCTTCTGGGTCAGCGCATCGACCCAGACGAACGCGTAAGGGCCCTGGTCCAGGGGCCGGTTGCGGAAGGCGGCGACCTGCTCGTCGAGGTGCCGGGCCATCGCTGAGACCTGCGACTTGGACAGCTGGGTGACGCCGAGCGACTCGGCGAGCTTCTCGACACGGCGGGTGGACACCCCCAGCAGGTAGGCGGTGGCGACCACCGAGATGAGGGCCTGTTCGGCCCGGCGACGTCGTTCGAGAAGCCAGTGCGGGAAGTAACTCCCGCTCCTGAGCTTGGGGATGGCGAGTTCCACGGTGCCGGCCCTCGTGTCCCACTCACGCGAGCGATATCCGTTGCGGTGATTGACTCTCTCGTCGCTGACCTGCCCGTATTCGGCATTGCAGAGCGCGTCTGCCTCCGCGGACATGAGCGCGTCGGCGAATGTCTTGATCATCGCGCGCAGCAGATCGGGACTCGCCGCGGCGAGGTTGTCCTCGGCAAGGGCGTGCAGGGGCAGACTGTCAGGTGCGGTCATCGTGCTGATCTCCTTCGGGCTTCGACACCTCGAAGATCAGCCGGTGGCCGTTCATCTATGCGGGCATCATCCCGACGCCGGAGCAAACCCCCGGATCAGGTCGAACCCGTACACCATCTCCATGGACGCAACCCACGTCAATTCACCTTCCGGCAGTGGTTCTGATGCTGTTCAGGCAGTTCAATGAAGCTGATGCAAGCCCGAGCAAGCACCCGAACAAGGGAGCCGGCTATGGCCGTAGAGTTCGTGGGAATCGACCCCGACACCGACCTGGACCACTGCCCTACCGTGTGGGCGGACGTGGAAGCTCAGGAGATCTTGTTGCAGGGGTGGAAGCCCAGCGCCGAGACTCAGACGGAGTGCGAGGCAAGCAGCCCCGCGCACGGCCCGGTGCCTGACAGCGAAGCCATCGTCAGGATTCCGGCCCGGATGATCCCGATGATCAGGGAGGCGTGTGATGCCGTCGAGCGTGCCCAGCTTCGCTGAGCTGCTTGGCCAGTGTGAGCGGTCCGCCGTCCACCTGGAGCTACGCGACTCCTACGCTTCGCCGGACCGGTTCGAGGCGTGGAAGCGGGGTGAGCGGATCAACTGGGAGACTCGCGAAGCCTGGTGGTACCCCTTCCATCAGATGATCTCCGACGCCGTGGCCCGGGGCGTGACGGTCCGCCGGGCGAGGGTGGTCTCCGAGCCCGTGTCGGAGTACATCCGCTGGGAGCACTACGTCACTCACGCCAACATTGCGGCGGGCGAGGAGGTCCGGTGGCTGCCTCGGCGACGGGCCACAAGCATTCCCCTGCCGGGAAACGACTTCTGGCTGTTCGACGGCGCGCTGCTCCGGGTGCACCACTTCTCCGGTGACGGAGTGGTGGTCGAGGACGAGATCACGGCGGACCCACAGACCGTGAAGCTGTGTTCCACTGCCTTCGAGGCGGTATGGGAGCGAGCGATCCCGCACCACCTGTACCAGATCTGACGAAGGCCGGCTCCATGCCCCCGCATCCCTCTTCACGTGTCCAGAAGGCCCGCGAAAATCTCGCTGACCGTCTGCGTGAGATTCGGAAGGACGCCGGGATCACCGGGCGGGAGCTGGCTGTCAGATGCGGCTGGTCGGAGTCGAAGTCGTCCCGGATCGAGAACGCCAGGACTCCTCCCTCTGACGCGGACATCAAGGCGTGGTGCCGGGCTTGCGGCGCTGAGGACCAAGTCCCCGACTTGATTGCGGCGAACAGACAGTCCGCCGATGCTCATGTGCAGTGGCGGCGACTCCAGCGGAGCGGTCTGCGCCGCCTGCAAGAGTCCGTGGTCGACCTGTACCAGCAAACCAGGATGTTCCGCGTCTACGTCTCTGACGTGATCCCCGGGTTCCTCCAGACACCCGGATACGCCACCGCCCTCTTGTCGTCCATCGCCGAATTCCGGGGCACCCCGGACGACGTGACTGACGCGGTGTCGGCCCGCATGAGGCGTAACGCGGTGTTGAGCGATGGCTCCCGGCGTTTCTCGTTTGTACTGGAGGAGTCGGTCTTGCGGTACCGGCTGTGCAGCGCCGAGACCATGGCGGCGCAGCTGGGCCACCTGCTCGGGGTCATGGATCTCCAGAACGTTGCCGTGGGTATCGTTCCGTTTTCGGCACAGCGGGCTGTGTGGCCTCTGCCCACCTTTACGGTCTTCGACGGCATCAGGGTGCACGCGGACACGTTGGACGCCGCTTCCGCGCTCACGGAGCCCAGCCAGGTCGAGCTATACACCCGAGCCTTCGAGCGGCTCTCGCAGGAGGCCGTGCGGGGAGCGGCAGCACGTTCCCTGATAGCGGATGCGGTGGCGTCTCTGACGTGACAAGCGACGTCAGTGCACGTGCGGCGCCGCAGCCGGTCGTCAAGAGTC
Source organism: Streptomyces ferrugineus (assembly GCF_015160855.1). NCBI lineage: Bacteria > Bacillati > Actinomycetota > Actinomycetes > Kitasatosporales > Streptomycetaceae > Streptomyces > Streptomyces ferrugineus. The sequence continues at coordinate 426,057 of NZ_CP063373.1, forward strand.
GGCACCGCCACCGCCACCGCCGAACAGGAACCAGGAACTCGCTAGCCCCCCTCTGTGCAGAGATCCGACGCCGCCTCGGCCGTTCTGCGCGCCAGGAACTGGACGCCGACCGCATCCCGCCCGTTCATGGTGGCCATCGAGATGCGCTGACTGTCCAGCACGGTGAATCCGCTCCCACTCAACAGGGACCTGAACCACGCCTCGTCGTGATGGCGGCACACGGCGCCGTCGCCGGTCTCGAACACCCGGATGCGCGACGGCGAGGCAGCCAGCTCTCCGCGGGATCATTACGGACGCCGTTCTGCCAGGCGACGAATCGAGGGGTCGGAGCGCATGTACCCGTCGCGCATCTCCAGCTGGACGACGGAAAGGGTGCGACGTCGCAGTCGGTGCTCAAGCGTCGGCACGCGCTTCGGCGTTACCGCCTCCTGGCCGCCGTGTGTGAAAGGAAGTCCGTCCAGGCAGTGGGCCGGAGGGTGAGGTGGGGGCCGGTGGTGTTCTTGGAGTCGCGGATGTGGATGGTGGTGGGGGTGGTGGCTATCTCGATGCAGTTGGAGCCCTCGGCGCTGTAGCTGGACTTCTGCCAGCGGAGAGTGGGCATGGTGGGTTCCTTCATAGGTCCTGGATGCGGTGGTGGATGAAGTCGCGGCTCTCAGCGGGGCTGAGTGCGCAGGACTCCATGCGTTTGAGCGCGGCCCGGTACTTGTCCAACTGTGCCTCGGCATCGAGGAAGCAACCCCCGTATCCCCGCACCTTTCGGCCGACCACCCCACGACCACGTCCCGCTCGCCCCGGCGCACGTCGACAGGGGGCGTGGGCTCAGGCTCGTACAGGAATACGCCGACTGCTGGGGCGGCGAGTCCCTCGGCGATGGCCTCTTCGACCGTCTGGCCGGAAAGCTGCTCTGGTTCGAGATGAGCGGGTGAGCGTGGCACGCTTCGCATCCGTACGTAACCGCGAGGTGGCACGGACGGCGACGGAGAAGTGGCGTGGGGCGTGATGGCGGACGGGCACAGCGCCGGGGACGGCGACGACTTCGACGGCTGGTGCTGCTGGGCACCCTGCTGGTCCTGTTCCTCCTCGGCGGTACGGGACCGGCGTCCGCCCACGCAGCCCTCCGCGCCACCGACCCCGAGGACGGAGCCGTCCTCAAGTCCGCCCCCCGTGACATCACCCTGACCTTCACCGAGTCCGTCGGTCTGCTCGACGACTCCTTCCGCGTCCTCGACCCCGACGGCCGCCGCCTGCGCACGGGCGAACCGGAGCACGCCCCGGACGGCGGCGACACCGCCCGGGTGACGTTGCCCGCGAAGCTGGACCAGGGGACGTACACCGTCGCCTGGCGGGTGGTGTCGGCCGACAGCCACCCAGTCTCCGGTGCGTTCACCTTCTCCGTCGGCAAGCCCTCCCTCACCAAGGCGACCGTCGACACCGGCCCCACCGAGGACCCGGCGACCAAGAGCCTCTACAACATCGCCCGCTATCTGGCCTACCTCGCCGTCGCCCTGCTCATCGGCACGGCGACGTTCATGGCGGTCTGCCGTCCGCCCGACGGCCCCGTCCTGCACAGGCTGCTGAGGACGTCCTGGTGGACCCTGCTGGGCGCCACCCTCGCCCTGCTCGTGCTGCGCGCCCCGTACGAGACCGGCGAGGGTCCGCTGGGGGCCCTGAGCGCCGACTCCCTCCCGCGCACGCTGAGCAGCCGGACCGGGCTGGTGCTGGTGGTCCGGCTGGGTCTGCTGGCGGTGGCCGCCGGCTATCTCGTACGGCTGGTCAGGAGCCGCAGGCCCTTCGGGTGGGCGGGCGCCGCCCTCGCCGTCGGCCTCGCGATGACCTGGGCCGCCGGTGAGCACGCCTCCGCCGGCATCCAGGTGCCGGTCGCGATGGTGTCCTCGGCGCTGCACCTGCTGGCCACGGCGGTCTGGCTCGGCGGCCTCACGGCCCTGCTCGTCACCCTGTACCGCGCCCGCCTGACACCGGCCGCGGTCACCGGCTTCTCGCGCCTCGCCTTCGCGTCCGTGACCGTCCTGGTCGGCACCGGCGTCTACCAGTCCTGGCGCGGCCTCGGCTCCTGGGACGCGCTCACCGGCACGACGTACGGCCGGTTCCTGACCCTCAAGCTGGCCGCGGTGGTGCTGCTCCTCGGAGCGGCGGCCCTCTCCCGTCGCTGGACGACCCGACTGGCCACGGCCGACGCGGCGGCGGAGGCGGAGACGGAAGCGGTCGCACGGGAGAAGGTGCCGCAGGCGGCCGGGGGGTCGCCGGCGCTGCCTGCGCCGCCGCAGTCGGTCGGGGGGTCGCCACCGCTGCCTGCGCCGCTGCAGTCGGTCGGGGGGTTGCCGGTGTCTGTGGCGGAGGAGGCGGCTGGGGGGCTGCCGGTGTCTGTGCCGCAGGAGGCGGCCGGGGGGCTGCCGGTGTCCGTGCCGGAGGAGGCGGCCGGGGGGCTGCCGGTGTCCGTGCCGCAGCAGACGGCCGGGGGACCGCCGCTGTCCGAGTCGCCGCAGGCTCACGTGCCGCCGCCGGCCCACCTACCCCCGCCGGCCCACGTACCGTCGCCCACGGACCCGCATCGCCGGGCCCTGCGTCGATCCGTCCTGGCCGAAGTCGCCGTTGGTGCGGCGGTGCTGGCGATCACCACGTTGCTCACCAGCACGCTGCCCGGCCGCGCGGAGGCCGAGGCGGCGGCCGGGACGCCCGCGGTCGTCGGCGCCTCCGTCACCAACGTGCCCTTCGACCTCGGCACCCCCGGCGGCCACGGCAAGGTGCAGATCACCATCGATCCGGGACGCGTCGGCGACAACTCGATCGAGGCCCTCGTCTACGGGCCCGACGGCGGCGTCTCCATCGTCCCGGAGCTGCGCATCTCCTTCACGCTTCCGGCCAAGGACATCGGCCCCATCGACGCCGAGCTCACCGACAAGGGCGGCTACTGGGGCAACGGCTTCCTCAATCTGCCCATCGCCGGGACGTGGGAGATGAAGGTGACCATCCGGACGTCGGACGTCGACCAGGTGAGCGAGACCAGCACCGTGCTCGTGCGATAGCAGGTCAGGCGACCGTGCGCGTCGCGTCTGCGGCCCGGCGGCGCCGTGAACGTTCCCGGGTTCGATCACTACCGCGATGAGCATGGAGTTCGAGATATCGGTCACGTTTCCGAAACGGCGTTCGTCACCTCTTGACGCATGACCTGACATACCGCTGTTATTGCGCCACCGTGTTCGTTCAAGTTGATTTCTGATCGGTTACGACGGACTTCGACGCTCCCACCCTCATGATCGAACCCTGCCCCCGTCAGGAGCCGTAGATGCAGCACCTCTCTCCCTCCGGTCTCTCACTGCCCTCACCCAGCCGCCGCACCCTGCTGCGCGGCATAGGCGGCGCCGCCGTACTCGGCGCGGGCATCCCCCTGCTGAGCGCCTGCGGCGGCAGCGGCACGGCGAGTGACCCGAAGACCGTCACCCTCGGCTCCAAGGCGTCCGACGCGGTGCCGAAGAAGGCCTTCGCCGACATCTACGCGGCCTACAAGAAGAAGTCCGGCATCACGGTCGACGTGAACACCAAGGACTCCAACACCTTCCAGGAGCAGATCAACTCCTACCTCCAGGGCACGCCGGACGACGTGTTCACCTGGTTCGCCGGCTACCGGATGCAGTTCTTCGCGGCCAAGGGACTGGCCACCCCGATCGACGACGTGTGGAAGACCATCGGGGGCAACTTCCCCGAGGCGATGCACAAGCTGAGCAAGGGCGAGGACGGCAAGTACTACTTCGTGCCGCTGTACTCCTACCCGTGGGCCGTCTTCTACCGGAAGAGCGTCTTCCAGGAGAAGGGCTACGAAGTCCCCACCAAGTGGGACGACTTCGTCGCGCTGTGCAAGCAGATGAAGAAGGACGGCATCGTCCCGATCGCCTTCGGCGACAAGGACGCCTGGCCCGCGCTCGGCACCTTCGACCAGATCAACTTCCGCCAGAACGGCTACGACTTCCACGTCGAGCTGATGGCGGGCAAGGCGTCCTGGACCGACGCCAAGGTGCGCAAGGTCTTCGACCTGTGGACCGAAATCCTCCCGTACCACCAGGAGGGCTCGATGGGCCGCACCTGGCAGGACGCGGCCCAGACGCTGGCCTCCAAGAAGGCGGGCATGTATCTGCTGGGCACCTTCGTGGCGCAGCAGTTCACCGACAAGGCCGCCCTGGAGGACCTCGACTTCTTCGCCTTCCCGGAGATCGACCCGGCGTACGGCCAGGACACCGTCGAGGCGCCGACCGACGGCTTCATGATGAGCAAGAGCCCGAAGAACAAGACCGAGGCCGTCAAGCTGCTCGAGTACCTGGGCACCACCGAGGCAGAGGACATCTACCTCAAGTCCGACCCCAGCGTGGTCCACGCCGCCACCGGCGCCGACACCTCGTCGTACACCGCGCTGCAGAAGAAGGCGTACGAGATGATCGCCGGCGCGAAGTCCCTGACGCAGTTCATGGACCGTGACAGCCGGCCGGACTTCACCTCCACGGTGATGCAGCCCGCGTTGCAGAAGTTCATCCGGGACCCCAAGGGCGTCGACGGCCTGCTGTCGTCGATCGAACGCCAGAAGAAGACGATCTTCGCGTCCGGCTGAGTCGGCTGATTCCATGACCACGCAGACCACCAAGGAGACCCGGGAGGCGGCCACCGTGCCGCCTCCGGGCGCTGCCCCCGCGAACAAGGTGCCCCAGGGGCACCGCCGCCTGCTGACCCGCCGTGACCGGCTCGCCCTCGGTCTGATGGCGGGTCTGCCGACCATCCTGCACATCGCCCTCGTATGGGTGACGGCCCTCGCCTCCGTCGCGCTGGCCTTCACCACCTGGGACGGCATCGGCTTCGACTCGATCAAGTGGGTCGGCCTCGAGAACTTCAAGCAGCTCTTCAACGACAATCCGCAGTTCTGGCCCGCCGTTCAGCACAACGTCGTCTGGTTCGTCGTCCTGATCGTGATCCCGACGCCGCTCGGCCTGTTCCTGGCCGTGCAGCTGGACAAGCGGATCCGGTTCAGCAGGGTGTACCAGACGGCGTTCTTCCTGCCCGTCGTGCTGTCGATGGCGGTCATCGGGTTCGTCTGGCAGCTCGTCTACAACCCCGACACCGGCCTGATCAACAGCCTCATCGGGGCGAACGAACCGGGCAAGTACATCGACTGGATCGGTGACCCGGACCTGAACCTGTGGGCGATCCTCGTCGCCGCGTCCTGGCGGCACACCGGCTACATGATGATCCTGTACCTGGCCGGCCTGAAGGGCGTCGACCCCTCGCTGCGGGAGGCCTCCGCGCTCGACGGGGCCAACGAGTGGCAGACGTTCAAGAACGTCATCTTCCCCACCCTGCGCCCGACCAACACCGTGGTCCTGGTCGTCACCATCATCGAGGCGCTGCGCGCCTTCGACCTGGTCTTCGTCTTCAACAAGGGCGCCCAGGGCACTGAGCTGCTGTCGATCCTGGTCACCAACAACATCATCGGCGAGTCCAGCCGCATCGGATACGGCTCCGCGATCGCGGTGGTCCTGCTGCTGATCTCCCTCGTCGTGATCATCCCGTACCTGATCGCGACTTTCCGGAAGGAGCGGCGCGCATGAGCACCGGCACCCTCGCGCTCAAGAAGCGTGCCCCCGTCCGCCCGGCCCGGATCCTGCTGCACCTCTTCCTCGCCGGCGCGGCGCTGGCCTGGCTCGCGCCGCTGGCCTGGGCGATTCTCGCGGCGCTGCGGCCGTACGCGGAGACCAGCGAGAAGGGCTACGTGTCCTGGCCGGACAGCTTGAGCTTCGACAACTTCACCAACGCGTTCACGCAGTCGGACATGAGCCACTACTTCGTCAACACGATGATCATCGCCGTGCCGGCGGTGCTGTTGACGCTGTTCCTGTCCTCGATGGTCGCGTTCTACGTCAGCCGCTTCGACTTCCGCCTCAACCTCGCGCTGCTGCTGGTCTTCACCGCCGGCAACCTGCTTCCGCAGCAGGTCATCATCACCCCGCTGTACCGGATGTACCTGCTCATCGACATCCCCGGCATCACGATGAGCGGCAAGCTGTACGACTCGGCACTCGGGCTCGTCCTCATCCACGTGGCGTTCCAGTCCGGCTTCTGCGCCTTCGTGCTCAGCAACTACATGCGCACGCTGCCGCACGAGCTGACCGAGGCCGCGCTGGTGGACGGCGCGTCGGTGTGGCGGCAGTACTGGCAGATCGTGCTGCCGCTGTGCCGTCCGGCGATGGCGGCCCTGGCGACGCTGCTGTCCATCTGGATCTACAACGACTTCTTCTGGGCCCTGGTCCTGATCTCGACCGGTGAGAACATGCCGATCACCTCGGCGCTGAACAACCTCTCCGGCGCGTACTTCACCGACCCCAACCTGGTCGCCGCCGGCGCCCTGCTCACCGCGATCCCCACGCTCATCGTGTACTTCGTGCTGCAGCGGCAGTTCGTCAGCGGCCTCACCCTGGGCGCCAACAAGGGCTGACGGCCCCCTTTCTTGAAAGAGACACCCGTGCACCACCCCTTCACCCCCGTCGCCTCCGTGCCCGTGGACCCGGCCAACGCCCGCGTCCACGAGGAGGGCTGGCAGTCCTGGAGCCCCAGCGGCGCCTACGCCCTCGGCGACAAGCCGTACCGCCCGACGAACGACAACTGGGCGACGGTCTGTTACCGGCCCGGCGTCACCGTGCCCGACGGTGCCTTCCAGGGCGAGGGGCTGCTGGCCCTGGACCCCGGGGACGGCTCACCGGTCCGGCTGTGGGCGGCCGTCGAGCCGACGCGCGCGGTGCCCTCGATCCGCCTGGTCGTCGACGGCGACACGGCGCAGGTGAGCGCCGACGGACCGGTGAAGGAGTGGACGGGCACGGACATCCCGACCGTGCTGGCGGACTGGGCCGCCGCGCTCGGGGGCGAGGCTCCGCGCCCGGCGCCCACCGTCTGGTGCTCCTGGTACGAGTACTTCACCGCCGTCACCGAGGACGACATCCACGAGAACCTCCGTGCGATGGAGACCCTCGACCTGCCCATCGACGTCGTCCAGATCGACGACGGCTACCAGAAGGCCCTCGGCGACTGGCTCACCCTCTCCGGCCGCTTCCGCTCCCGCGCGGGCATGGCCGACGCGATCCGGGCGAAGGGCCGCCGCGCCGGCATCTGGACCGCCCCCTTCCTGGTCGACCCGGCGAGCGACCTGGCCACCGAGCACCCGGAGTGGCTGGTGAAGGACCCCGAGGGCGGCTTCACGCACGCCGGCCGCAACTGGGGCCACGACCTGCGCGTCCTGGACACCACGCACCCCGGGGCGGCGGCATGTCTGACGGAGGTCTTCCGGACGCTGCGCGCCGAGGGCTACGACTACTTCAAGGTCGACTTCCTCTACGCGGGCGCGCTGGACGGCGTACGGCACTCGGGAGGTGACGCACTCCAGGCGTACCGTTCCGGCATCGAGCTGATCCGCGAGGCGATCGGCGCGGACGCCTACCTGCTGGGCTGCGGGGCACCCCTGCTGCCCTCGATCGGCCTGTTCGACGCGATGCGGGTCAGCCCCGACACGGCACCGCACCGCCGCCCCGAGGCCGACGACTACAGCCAGCCCGGCCAGGATCCCGCCGAGTTCACGGGCGCCGGCCGCCAGTGGCAGCACGGCCGGCTCTGGATCAACGACCCCGACTGCCTGATGGCCCGCCCGGCGGTGGAGACCCGGGAGCGGTGGGCCGCGCACGTCGAGGCGACCGGCGGGCTGATGGCCTCCAGCGACCGTCTGCTGTCGCTGGACGAGTGGGGCGTCGCCACGACCCGCCGACTCCTCGGAGGAGCCGCCCGATGAAGCGCGAACTGTCCGTCCCCGGCATCCCCTACGGCGGCGACTACAACCCCGAGCAGTGGCCCGAGGAGGTCTGGGCCGAGGACATGCGCCTGATGCGCGAGGCCGGGGTCACCATGGTCAGCGTCGGCATCTTCTCCTGGGCGCTCCTCGAACCGGCCGAGGGCGAGTACGACTTCACGCTCCTCGACCGCGTGCTCGACCTGCTGCACGCCCACGGCATCGCGGCCGACCTCGCGACCCCGACGGCGGCGCCCCCGGCGTGGTTCTTCAGGGCCCACCCCGAGGCACTGCCCGTGGACAAGGACGGCCGGGGACTGTCGTACGGCAGCCGTCAGACGTTCTGCCCGTCGAGCCCCGCCTACCGGGAGGCGGCCCTGCGGATGGCGCGGGCGCTGGCCGGGCGGTTCGCGGACCATCCGGCGGTGGCGATGTGGCACGTCCACAACGAGTACGGCTGCCACAACGCCGAGTGCTACTGCGACGAGAGCGCGGCGGCCTTCCGGCGCTGGCTGCGGGCGCGGTACGCGGACGATCTGGCGGCCCTGAACGACGCCTGGGGCACCCGCTTCTGGAGCCAGTGGTACTACGACTGGGACGAGATCCTCCCGCCCCGCCCCACCGGCGCCGTCCCGAACCCCACCCACCAGCTGGACTGGCGCCGCTTCTGCAGCGACGAGCTGCTCTCGCTGTACGAGGCGGAGCGCCGGGTGCTGCTGGAGGCGGCCCCGGAGATCCCCGCCACCACCAACTTCATGGTGATGTACAACTTCGACGCGCTGGACTACTGGCGCTGGGCCCCGAAGCTGGACGTCGTCTCCAACGACCACTACCTGCAGTCCGCCGACCCCGAGTCCGAGATCGACATCGCGCTCAGCGGCGATCTGGTGCGCTCGCTGGCGGGCGGCCCGTGGCTGCTGATGGAGCACTCGACCGGCGCGGTGAACTGGCAGCCGGTGAACCGGGCCAAGGGACCGGGGGAGCTGCGGCGCAACGCGCTGGCCCATGTGGCGCGCGGCGCGGACGGCATCGCCTACTTCCAGTGGCGCGCGGCGAAGGCGGGCGCCGAGCAGTGGCACTCGGCGATGCTTCCGCACGCGGGCACGGACAGCCAGATCTGGCGTGACGTGGTACGACTGGGCGCGGATCTGAAGGCTCTCGCGGAGGTGCGCGGCAGCGTCGGCACGGCCGAGGTCGCCGTCGTCTGGGACTGGAACTCCCGCTGGGCGATGGAACTCCCCTCCCAGCCGAGCGGCGAGCTGCGCTTCCAGGGCCTGGTCCGCGCCTGGTACGAGCCGCTGTGGCGGTCGGGCGTCGCGGTGGACTTCGTACGCCCGGACGCGGACCTGTCGCCGTACCGCCTGGTCCTGGCCCCGAGCCTGTACCTGGTGGACGACGAGGGCGCGGCCAACCTCACCGGCTTCGCGGAGCGCGGCGGCACGCTGGCCGTCGGCTTCCACAGCGGGGCGGTGGACGAGAACTGCCATGTCCGGCTGGGCGGTTACCCGGGCGCGTTCCGGGAGGCGCTCGGGGTGCGGACGGACGAGCTGTTCCCGCTGCTGCCGGGCGAGTCGGTGGGCCTGAGCGGCGGCGGCACGGGGACGCTGTGGTCGGAGCGGGTGCGGCTGTCCGGCGCCGAGTCGGTCGCGTCGTACACGACCGGGCCGCTGAGCGGTGTGCCGGCGGTGACGCGCCATGCGCACGGCACCGGCGTGACCTGGTACCTGGCCACCCTGCCGGATCCGCAGACGCTGGCCGCGCTGCTGGGCCGTATCCGCGGGGAGGCGGGGGTGGAGCCGGTGCGCAGCACGCCGCGGGGCGTCGAGGCGGTCCTGCGGCGCGGTGCGGACGCCGACTACCTCTTCCTGATCAACCACAGTGACCGGCCCGCCCATGTCGCGGTCGCCCCGGACGCCACGGAACTGCTGAGCGGCAAGACCGTGCCGGGCTCGGTCAGTGTCCCGGCGGGGGAGACGGCGGTGGTGCGGGAGCCGCGCTGAGCCCCGCCCATGGGACGCGCGCGTCGGGGTAGTCGGGAGATGTGCCCGAGCTGCCCGATGTCGAGGGTTTCCGGAAGGTGCTCCAGTCCTGTGCGCAGGGCAGGGTCGTCCGCCGTGTCGACGTGCGTGACGCGGGGGTGCTGCACGGGGTGAGCGCGCGGCGGCTGCGGGAGGCGCTGGAGGGCCGGCGGGTCACCGCGGCCGAGCGGCACGGCAAGTGGCTGCTGGCCCGCACCGGCGGCCCCACCCTGCTGCTGCACTTCGGCATGACGGGCGAACTGCTCTGCGCCCACCCCGACGACGCCCCCGAGCCTCACGACCGCGTCCTGTTCACCCTCGCCCGGGACCGCCAGCTGCGCTACCGCGACCAGCGCAAGCTCCAGGGCCTGTGGCTGGCGTACGACGAATCCGACGTCGCACGGCGGCTGGAGGGGCAGGGCCCGGACGCCCTGACGGTGGACCGCGAGGAGTTCGAGACCGCGCTCCGCACCCACCGGGGCAGCGTGAAGAGCGTCCTCATGGACCAGTCCGTCCTGGCCGGCCTCGGCAACCTGCTGGCCGACGAGATCCTCTGGCGCGCGCGACTGCGCCCCACCGGCCGGGCGAGCGACCTCACCGCGTCCGACCGCCGCGGCCTGCACACCCAGCTGCGCCGCACCCTGCGCGCCGCGGTCCCCACCGGCCGCGTCCCACCCCGCGACTCCTGGCTGACCGGCCACCGTGACGACCCCGACCCGCACTGCCCACGCTGCCGCACCCCCCTTCGCCGGTCCCGCGTGGCCGGCCGGACGACGGTGTGGTGCCCGGCGTGCCAGGGCGGGGACGACGCGTGAGCGATCGGCGCCGGGTCCGGGGATGTCCGAAATTCGCTTGGTGCCGTGCGGGGGTGGGCCTACTGTGACCCGACATGTCGACCCAGGTGATCGTTCTCAACGGCGGTTCCAGTTCGGGGAAGTCCGGGATCGTACGGTGCCTGCAGGCCGTGCTGCCGGATCCGTGGCTGGCGTTCGGGGTCGACTCGTTCGTCGAGGCGCTGCCCGCGAGGATGCGGTCGTCGGACGAGGGGATCGTCTTCGAGGCGGACGGCGGGGTGAGCGTCGGGGCGGACTTCACGGCGCTGGACGCGGCCTGGGTGGCGGGCATCGCGGCGATGGCCCGTGCCGGCGCCCGGATCATCGTGGACGACGTCTTCCTGGGCGGCGCGGCGTCCCAGCGGCGCTGGCAGAAGGCTCTCGACGGGCTGACCGTGCTGTGGGTCGGCGTCAGGTGCGAGCGCGCGGTCGCCGAGGGCCGCGAGATCGCACGGGGCGACCGGGTCCCGGGGATGGCCGCGCTGCAGGCGGACGTGGTGCACCAGGGGGTGCGCTACGACCTGGAGGTGGACACCACCCACACCGAGTCCCTGGAGTGCGCGCGGACGATCGCGGCTCATCAACTTTTCATCGAAAACCACTTGCGCCACTCAGATAACATGACCGATCGAACTGATTGACGGTTGACGGGCATTGTTCTTAACAATCTGAAAAATCGGCCAAAATAGTTGATACCCATAAAATCAGAACTGTCTTCGCGAATAGGACCCAGGGCGCTGTGGGTCACGGCGGGCGTGGTGGGCGTCGGGTTCCTCGTCGCGCTGGAGATCGCCGCGCGCGGCTACGGCATGCCCGGGCCGATCACCAACCAGGCGCGAGAGGTGATGTTCCCCCCGAAGTCGGGGTTCCTGCTGTACGCCGGCATGGCGCTGATGATGGTCGTGCTCACCTGGCGGCAGCGGCTCATCGCGCTCGGCGCCGCGATCGGCATCGACGTCACCGTCCTGCTCGTGCGCTGGGTGGCCGGCGTCAAGGTCACCGAGGGCCACCCCTTCGGCAATGGCGCCCTCTGCGTCGTGCTGGCCTGCGCGGTCATCGCCCTCACCCGCCGTACCGGCCGGGAACGCGTCCTGCTGCTGAAGGGCGTCGGCCTGGCCCTGCTGCTGGTCGCCGGCCGCAAGACCGGCGACGCCTGGCTCCTGATCACCTCGAAGACCCGCCCGACGGTGCTCGACCCGTACGTGGCGATCGCCGACCACGCGCTGGGCAGCCCGTCCTGGCTGGTGGGCCGAATCGTCAGGGCCACCGGCCCCGTCGGCGCCCACATCCTCGACTACGTCTACGTACAGCTCGCGGTGGCCGCGGTCGTCGCGGCCCTGTACCAGCTGCGCCACGTGTCGACGGAGCGCCGCTTCCCGCGCCACCACCTGGTGCGCACCTTCCTGACGATCGGCCTCCTGGGCCCCGGGATCTACATGATCTTCCCGGTGGTCGGACCGATCTTCGCCTACGGCGCCGACGGCGGCCCCTGGGCGACGGCCCACATATGGCCGGAGACGGCACCGCCCCTCGTCGCCCCGCACCCGATCCCGTTCGACGGGATCACCCCGCGCAACTGCATGCCCAGCCTCCACACGGCCTGGGCCACAGCGATCTTCATCCACACCCGCAAGGGCCCCCGCCTCCTGCGCTACGCAGGCACGTTCTGGCTGATCGCCACCCTCGGCGCGACCCTGGGCTTCGGCTACCACTACGGCGTCGACCTGGTGGCCGGCGTGGTCTTCACCCTCACGATAGAAACGGCCCTGCGCGCACAGGCCCGCGGCTGGGACCGCTCCGGAACCCGACTGGTGGCCTACGGCACGGCGGTCTTCGCGGCCCTGCTGGCGTCGTACCGCTACCTTCCGCTGGAGATGGCGCAGCGTCCATGGATAGCCGGCCCGCTGCTGATCCTGGCGATGCTCTCGGTCATCTACGCCTACATACGCACCACCAGAGCGTGGGACCAGAAGCCCCTCTCGGCCTCCCAGCCGGAACCCCAACCCGAACTGGTGTGACCCCGCCGGATCACCGCAGGCGAGGATGGTTCACATGTTGTCGATGAGTGGGTGGATGCGATGCGCCGGGGCGCGGCCGGCGGGGCCGTGCCGTGGTGTCGCGGAGGGGACGGCACGATGAGCACGCCGCTGTACCAACTGAAGGCCGAGTTCTTCAAGACGCTCGGCCATCCGGCCCGCATCCGGGTCCTGGAGCTGCTGAGCGAGCGTGAGCACGCGGTCGCCGAGATGCTGCCCGAGGTGGGCATCGAGCCCGCCCACCTCTCCCAGCAGCTCGCGGTCCTGCGGCGGGCCAACCTGGTCGCGACCCGCAAGGAGGGCTCGACCGTCTACTACTCACTGACCAGCCCGCACGTGGCCGAGCTCCTGCGGGTCGCCCGCACCATCCTCTCCGGCGTACTGGCCGGCCAGGCCGAACTGCTCGCCGACCTCAAGGCCGCGCAGGGGGAGACGAAGCCGCCGTCGTAGCTCTTTATCACGCCTGGCTGAGGGCCGGTTTTCCACACGGCCTCTCGTTTGTTAATTCTCGGAGAACTCTTCTACAACCTTCCGCCTCATACGTGTGTCTGGTTAACGCAGGGATGTCTGAGGGATTCATGTAGAGGAGCTCAGAACGTGACCGTGCGTTCCTTTGCCCGGCGGATGCGACCGCGAGTGGAGCGGAAGGCCGCCGAGCGGGTGTGGCAGCTTCGCACCATGCGGCGGCGCCGCATGGCAGCCGTCACGGACCCCACGCTCCGCCCGGTGGCGGTACGCGGCCAGCGGTTCTACGGCCGCATCGTGACCCGGTTCAGCGCCACCGGGGCGGCCACCGCCAACCTCGGCCTGGTCGTCGCCGCGCTGGAGCGGGAAGGCATCCCCTACTTCCTGGTGCCGACCTCGCGCACCCGCCACACGGTCGGGGTGAACGCCGTCGACCGGGAGCGTTTCCTCACCACCCTGGAGGCGCAGAACACGGGCAAGGCGGTGTTCATCGGCAGACCGCTGCCCGGCGGACAGCTCAAGAACCCCGCACTGTTCGTGGACGGCGTACTGCCGGCCGCGCTGCGTACGGCCCCCGTCCTCAGGATCGGGGAGAACCACCTGGGCCCCTCGGGCCAACTGCTCGCCGGCCCGGAACTCGCCTGCGACGTCGAGTTCTGGGAGGACGGCGCACAGCTCCTCGCCACCGACGACGGGGCCCGGCGACTGGCCAAGGTGCAGCCGCAGGCGTCCGAGGACATCTTCGCCGAGTCCCTCGTCGCACCGCGGAACAACGGCATCACGGACGTTCTCCCGGCGTCCGAGCAGCAGCCGGTCACCGTACGGATCGGCGACCGGGAGCTGCCGAGCTTCGCCCCGCTCACCCTGCCGACCGTGAACGACGTGACCTTCCCCGTCGACGTCGTCTACACCTGGGTGGACGGCGAGCAGCCGCAGATGCGGGCCAAGCGGGCCCGGTACCAGGGCCAGGGCATCGCCGAGATCCTGGACAAGGAGACCAACGCCTCCCGCTACACCAGCCATGACGAGCTGAAGTACTCGCTGCGCTCACTCGCGATGTACGCCGACTTCGTCCGGCACATCTACATCGTGACCGACGGCCAGCAGCCGCACTGGCTCGACGACGGGGCCCCCGGGATCACGGTCGTCGACCACCGCGACATCTTCCCGCCCGACGTCCTCCCCGTCTTCAACTCCCACGCGATCGAGACCCGGCTGCACCACATCCCGGGCCTGTCGGAGCACTACCTCTACTTCAACGACGACGTGTTCGTCGGCCGCCGGGTCACCGCCGAGCACTTCTTCCACGGCAGCGGCCTGATGAAGATCCCGGTCTCCCCGCTGAAGATAGGCGTCGGCAAGCCGCACGCCGAGGAGACGGCCACCAACTCCGCGAGCAAGAACGTCCGCCGCCTGCTGCTGGAGAAGTTCGGCCGCATGACGACGAACAACTTCATGCACACCCCCCTGCCACAGCAGCGGGAGACGCTGCGGGCACTCGAGGGGCTCTTCCCGGAGGACATCCGCCGCACCACGGCGTCCCGCTTCCGCTCCCCGCAGGACATCGCCCTGACGGCCCCGCTGCTCTACCAGTACGCCCTGATGACCGGCCACGGCGTGCCGGGGAAGTACAGCTTCCGCTACGTGAACATCAGCCGCCCGGACGCCGGGAAGCGCCTGGCCGATCTGCGCCACAACCGCCGCTTCGACTTCTTCTGCCTCAACGACGTCGACGTACCGCCCGAGGAGCGCGAACAGGTCGGCGTCCGCATGAACGAGTTCCTGGAGGACTACTTCCCCTTCCCGAGCCCCTTCGAGCGACAGAACTGACGGGGGCGGGGGCATGGACATGGGGGGCATGGACATCCGTCACCGCATCGCGGCACCCGCGGGCATGCGGGCCGCCCGGAACTCTCTGCTGCGCCTGCGGCTCCGGCTGGCGGCCCGCCTCTGGGCCCTGCGCGCGACCCGGGCCCGACGGCGTCTGCGGACCGCCGTCCCCGGACTGCACCGGGTCACCTTCGGACCGGTGCGACTGTACGGCCGTACCGTCGCCGCCTACACCGCCACGGACGCCGTCGAGGCCGACCTGGAGCGGGTGTGCACCCTGCTGGAGGGGCTCGCCGTCCCGTACTTCCTGGTCCCCACCGACCACGGGCACGGTGCGCCGCGGCAGATCGTGGGCGTCGACGAGACGTACCGCGCCGCGATCCTCTCCCGCGCCGCCCAGCGCTTCGCCGGCACCGTCGGGTACGTCGCCGCCGTGGCACCGGACGGCGCCGTGACGACGGCGGCACTGTGGTCCGACGGAAAGCTGCCGCGAGCGCTGCGACGGGCGTCGGTGCTCCGCACCGGCGTGGTACGCCTCGGCCCCGGCGGACAGGTCCTCACCGGCCTGGACACGGGCTGCGACATCGAGTTCTGGCACCACGGCCGGGACCAGGGCACCGCCCCCGACCCCGCATGGCTCACCGTGCCCGGCAGCCGGCTGTCGCCGGACGTCTTCGGCCCGGCACTCGTCGCCCCGCGCCGCAACCCCGTCTCCGAGGTGCTCCCGGTGACGGCACAGCGGCCGGCTGCGGTGGCGCTCCGCCACCGCAGCGTGCCGACGTTCGCCCCGTTCGCCGAGCCGGACATCGACGAGGTCCGCTTCCCCGTCGACGCCGTCTACACCTGGGTCGACGGCGACGACCCGGCGATGGCCGCGAAGCGCCGGGCCCATCAACAGCTCTCCCCCAACGCCATCGCCGCGCGCGAGACCGGCGCCTCCCGCTACACCAGCCACGACGAACTGAAGTACGCGCTGCGCTCCCTGGAGATGTACGCCGGTTTCATACGCCACGTCTACTTGGTGACCGACTCCCAGATCCCGACCTGGCTGGCCCCGAACGCAGCGGGCCTCACCGTGGTCGACCACCGCGACATCCTCCCGCCCGGCGCCCTCCCCGTCTTCAACTCCCACGCGATCGAGAGCCGCCTGCACCACATCCCCGGCCTGTCGGAGCACTACCTCTACTTCAACGACGACGTCTTCATCAACCGCCCGGTGGAAGCCGAGCACTTCTTCCACGGCAACGGAATAGCCCGCATCCCGCTCTCCCCCCTGAAGCTCGGAGTCGGCGCCCCGCACCCCCTCGAACCGGCCCCGAACTCCGCCGGCAAGAACGCCCGAGAGGTGATCAGCCGCTTCCACGGCAGACACATCACGCACAAGTCGCTGCACACCCCCCACCCCCAACTCCTCTCGGTCATGCGGGAGATGGAGAGCCTGGGCATCGAGGAGCTGAAGCAGACCTCCTACTCCCGCTTCCGCTCCACATCCGACGTGGCCCCCGCCTCCACGCTCCACCACCACTGGGCGATGGCGACCGGCCGCGCCGTCCCCGCCGACTACCGCTTCCGCTACGTCCAGTTGGGCACCCCGGACATGCACCGCCGCCTGGCCCGCCTCGCGGCCGGCGAGGACGTCGACTTCTTCTGCCTCAACGACGTGGACACCGCCCCCGAAGCCAGACCCGAGGCCGAGGCCGCCATCCGCACCTTCCTGGAACGCAAGTACCCCTTCCCGAGCCGCTTCGAAGGCGCGCCCCGAACCACGTCCTCCCGCCCGATCGCCCCCCTCGCGGCACGGGTCCCGGCCCAGCCGACGCGGGAGGAAGCACAGCACCGAGACTGACGTGTACGTCCGTCAGCTGGTTCGTTCGGACGGACGCCGCAGGGCCGGACCACTTTCCTGGTCCGGCCCTCTGAGCTGGCGGAGGACACGAGATGCGAACTCGTGAGGGGTCGCCCATCTCGCCTGAACGGCCGTGCACGGCGCGACGCGGAATGGGACGGAAACCTGGACGGCCGAACTCCTCACCGCAGTACCGGAGGCGGCCCGCGGTCAGTCCGTCGAAGCCGCCGTCACTCGCGGGAGCTAGGCCGACCTGGGGCGCGCGGCACGCATGCCCGAGGCGGGTTCCTGGACATCCTCGAGCGGGAAAATCTCGTCTTCCCCGAAGTCCGGGGCCTGGAAGGGGTTTGTCGCCGGAGGCGGCGATGCCGCGGTGGAACGGCGGGGTTGCCCTTCCAGAGCGGAGAACAACGACGTCGGATCGATGAGAGGTCTCTCTTTCGTTACAGGCCCCTGATGGGGCCTGGCGTGCCGCGACCGGGCACGGCGGTCCTACAGCTTGGTCATCTTCGCGTACGGGCTCAAGATCCGCATCTGCGCCGAGCCGAAATCCACGAGCGCCGCGATTCCGTCCTCGATGCCGATCACCCGGCCGAGGCCGTACACGTCATGGGTGACCTGGTCACCCATGGCGAAGTGCTTGGGAGCCGGTGTGACCGGGGCCCTGAAGGGGCTGGTGGGCAGGTGACGCTTCGGTACCGCAGGCTTTGGCATGGCTCAGTATGAGCCCACGTGCGTCCCGCCCGCTATGGCCATCGGCACAGATCCACACGGGAACAGCCGCGTCACGCCACTGACCTGCGGTTTCGGTCCGTACGACGGGAAGCCGCCTTTGATCGTGTCCAGTCAGGCTGGTCGTCGGTCGTGTGCGCCCTCCGTTGCCTAATCCCGGCCCGATCGGATGTGACGAGGGTCACTTCGGGTGGGTGAACCGGAAGCGCGGGCCGTTACGACGAAGGGGTGTGGTGGGAGAGCCGCGCGACGCGGATACCGAAGCAGACCTCGTGGCGGCTGTCGCCGACGGGGACCGCGACGCCTTCGAGCTGCTCTACCGTCACTACGCCCCTTGGCTGACCAGCCGATTGCGCCACCGATGCGCGGACGGCTCGCTGCTCGACGACATCGTCCAGGAGACGTTTCTCGACCTGTGGCGCACCTGCGCGGCCGGTCGGCAGCGGCAGGTCGCGGACATGGCCGGCTGGTTGTGGCGCATCGCCTCCCGGCGGCTCGCGGACCAGGCCCGCTCGGGTGGCGCCCGCTCGCGGCTGCAGCAGGCGCTGCGGCGACTGCGTACCCGCGACGAACCGTCTGCCGAGGAGAAGGTGCTCGCCGGCGGCCGGCACGGCGATCTGGCCGATGCGCTGGCCCGGTTGCCCGTGGAGCTCCGGCACGTCATGCAGGCGACGGTGGTCGACGGCCTGACCGTACGGCAGGCCGCGCACGTCCTCGGAGTGCCGCCCGGCACGGTGAAGACGCGCGCCATGCGCGCCCGCAGGTTGCTCAAGCAGGAACTCGACGGGTCGCGGTCGCGGCCCGGCTGGAGAGGAGGCGAGGATGACGCAGCGGAGACCGCCGCGGGAGAGCACTGACCACCGTTCTGACCCCGGTACCGACCACCACACCCCTGACGCGCTGCTGGGCGACTACGCGCGCGGGGAGACGGCGCCGCACGCCCTGCGGGCCGTCGAGGCGCACCTCGACCGCTGTCCGCTCTGCCGCTCCCGGCTGTCCGGCCACACCGACCAGCGGATCCTGGACCACGGCTGGCAGCGCCTCGACGTGGCCATCGACGCACCCGTGCCCGGCGGGGCAGAGCGGCTGCTGCTCCGGTTCGGCGTGCCGGACCACGTGGCGCGACTGGTCGCGGCGACTCCGGTGCTGCGCGCGTCCTGGGTGGGTGCCGCCGCCCTGACGTTGCTGCTCGCCGCGCTGATCGCGCGCCTCGCCGAGCCGGCCGGGACCCCGGTGCTCTTCCTCGGTCTCGCGCCGCTGCTGCCCGTGGCCGGAGTGGCCGTGTCCTACGGCCGGCGCTGGGACCCCGCGCACGAGATGGGTCTGGTGACACCCCTGCGGGCCTTCCGGCTCGTGCTGCTGCGCACCGCCGTGGTCCTCGGCACGTGCATCGCCGTGACGTGCGCCGCCGGCCTGGCCCTGCCCGGCCTCGGCCTCGCCACCTTCGGGTGGCTGCTGCCCGGCTGTGCGCTCACCGCCGTGAGCCTCGCGCTGGCGGCACGTATGGACTCCACGACGGCGGCCGGCGTGACCGGGGCCGGCTGGCTCGCCGCCTTGATCGCCACCCACGACTCGCACGCGGTCTTCAGTACGACGGGACAGACCGCCTCCGCCGCGGTGCTCGCCGTGGCCTGCGTGGCCGTGCTGCTCTCCCGTACCGCATTCGACCGGCCCGTCCAGCGACGGCCCATCCACCGACAGGGGACTGCCCGATGACCGATCACACCGTCGAGGTGAGGGATCTGGGGGTGCGCTACCGGCGCTCCGTGGCGCTCGGCTCCGTGTCCTTCTCGCTGCAGACGGGCGTCACCGGCCTGCTCGGGCCCAACGGCGCGGGCAAGACCACCCTGCTGCGGGCCCTGGCCACCGCACTCGTCCCCGACACCGGGGAGATCCGGTTGCTCGGCCGGGATCCCCGCGACCCCGGTCAGCGGACGGAGATCAGGCGGCACCTCGGATTCCTGCCGCAGGACCCCGGATTCCATCCGAACTTCACCGCCTTCGAGTTCGTGGACTACGTCGCGATCCTCAAGGAGATGACACACCGCGGCCGCAGGCACGACGAGGTGCGCCGGGTCCTCGACGCCGTGGGCCTGAGTGAGCACCGCGGCAAGCGGATCCGGATGCTGTCGGGCGGAATGAAGCAGCGTGTGGCGCTCGCCGCGGCCCTCGCGGGCGAGCCCGAACTGCTCATCCTCGACGAGCCGACCGTCGGCCTCGATCCCGAACAGCGCCTGCGTTTCCGCGAGTTGATCGCCGACATCGGAGAGGGACGGACCGTTCTGCTCTCCACTCACCAGACCGAGGACGTCGCCGCCCTGTGCCGTCGCGTCGTCGTACTCGACCACGGCGTCGTCAAGTTCGACGGCGATCCGGTCGGCCTGAGCGCGGTCGCCCAGGGCCGGGTGTGGAGCAGCGCCGAGCGCGACCCGCAGGCGCTGGCCGGATGGCGTACGGGCAACGGGACGTTCCGCAACATCGGCAGCCCACCGCCGGGTGCCGCGATCGTGGACCCGGCGCTGGAGGACGGCTATCTGCTGCTCCTCGACCACACCGGGCGCCGGGCCGGCCAGGGGGCAGCGGCATGAGCGGCACGATGACCGAGGCCCCGGTGGGCGCCGAGAGCCGCACCCCTGGCGCGGCGGGCGCCGCCACGCGCACGCTCGCCCGCGCCGAAGCCGTACGACTGCTGCGGCACCCCGCGGTACTCGCCGCGTTCGCGCTGTATCTGGTGCAGTGGGCCTACAGCGCGTACTCCGGCGACGACCGCTATCCGGTACTGCACGACGAGGACCGCTACACCCAGGTGTCGCTGCTGTTGATCGCGGCGGGAACCCTGCTCGGGGCCAACCTCGCCGCGCTGCGCCCGTACCGACACGGCACCGACGCCATGTTCGACCTCCTGGTGCTCCCGCCCTGGCGGCGCACCGCGGCCCAACTGCTCGCCCTGGTGCCGGTGACCGCGCTGTCGGCGGTCCTGTCCGGGGCCCGCATCGGATACGCGGCCGCTCAGGACGCGGCGGTCGGCAGCCCCTCCGTGGCGGAGCTCGCCACGGGCCCGCTCGTGGTGCTCCTGGCCGGCGCGATCGGCGTCGTCGCGGCCCACGTCGTCCGGTCCGTGGTGGCCGCGCCGCTCACCCTGGCCGCGCTCGGGATCGTGACGGTGGCGGGCGCGCTGCAGTCGCAGTCGCAGGTGCGGTGGTGGGGCCTGGTCGGCATCGAGGACGAGAACGCTCCACCGCTGCCCACCGCCCTCACCCACCGTCCCGTGGGCTGGCATCTGCTCTACCTGGCCGCCCTGGTGGTCCTGGTGGCCGCGGTGGCGGTGCTCCGCGCAGGCGGTCGCTCGACCGCGTTCAGAGCGACGGCCGGCGTCGCCCTGCTCGCGGTGCTGGGCGCGGGCTTCGCGCAGCAGCGCGGCCTGCCGGACGAGGTGCGCGAGGCCCGCGAGACCGCCGAGAACACCCCGTCGTCGCAGCAGGTGTGCGTCGAGAGCGGCGGCATCGACTACTGCGCTTTCCCCGTGTTCAAGGACCGGTACCGGCAGTGGGCGGAGGTGACCGGGGGAGTGCTGCGCTGGGTGCCGCAGGCCGCGCGGGAGAAGCGGTACGCCGTACGCCAGCACGTCTTCCTGAGCACGGTCGACGACGGTGTCGTACCGCCGTTGCCGGTGGCGCGGTGGGCCGCCGACGATCGTGCGGCCGGGACGCCTGGCGCCGTGCCCGTCGGCACCGACTGGGGCACGCACAGCGATCTCGCGGGCGACCACATGCTCGGCTTCGCCGGCGGCTTCGCGCACCGCGCGGTGACCGGTGAGGCCCCCGCGGATGCCGGCAACCAGGCGATCTGCCGTGCCCGCGGGGCGATCACGCTGTGGCTCGCGGTCCAGGCGACCGACGGGACCCGGGACGCCTACCACTCGCTGGCCGGGCGATCCTTCGGCGGTCTCGCGCTCAACGCCTTCCACGCCGCCACCGGCTTCAGTGTCAACGCGCGGGAACAGGACCTCGTACGGACCCTGCTGACGCGGCCCGACGCCGAAGTCGGCGCGAAGGTGAAGCAGTCGTGGGCGGAACTCACCGCGCCGGACACCACGACCGACCAGGCGGCAGCCCTGTTGGGCGTCCCGGCCCCGCCGGCCGCGCGCGAAGGCGAGGAGGGCCGGTGCCGGTGAACCCGTCCAGGGGTGCGGTGCTGCGCACTCTCCTCGGGCCCGACCTACGGGCCACCCGCACTCTCCCGCTGCTCGGCGCGGGCGTGGTGGGGGTGGTCGGTACGGCCTGCCCGGTGCTGTTCTCCGCACATGTCCAACCGGACGCGGCCGCCGTGCTCTTGCGGATCGCGACCGTACTGACCGCCATCGGCCTCGCCTGCCTCCTGGACGATCCCGCGGCCCGCACGACCGAGGTGGTGCCTGTTTCCCGAGGGCTGCGCAGCGGCCTGCGGATGGCCGTGGGCCTGTTGCTCTTCGGCCTCTTCTGGGGCGCCTCGGCGAGCCTCGCCCGGCTGGGGGTGGCAGCCGACGCACGACAGTTGTTCCCCGTCGGCGGGCTCGCGGTGGAAGGAGTGACGCTCGCCGTCGGCACGCTGGCCCTCGCCCTCTTCGGTGTGCGGCGCTCGGCACCGGGAGCGGGCAGCCTGGTCGCCGCGCCCGCGCTGACGCTCTTTGCCGTGGCGGCGCTGTTTCTGCCGCACGGCCTGGAGCTGTTTCCCGTACCGGGTGATCCGGACCGGAGCGACGCCGCCCTGCGATGGGCGGTGCTGCTGGTCCTCGCCCTGATCGGCTGCGCAGCACAACTCCGCGACGAGCCGCGCCTGCCACGCGGTCGGCTGCGTCACCCGCCGGCCCCCTCCGCGCCACAGCCGGACCGTGATCCACCTCAACGCCGACCACGGTTCGAGTGATCCCCGGGGGCCGGAGACGACTCCGGCCCGCGTCGCTTCAGCCGCACCTGGGGACCATCACCGGGCCGCGCCGTTCGGCACACCGGGCCAGGCTCGGCAGGTGGCCCGCGAGGAACTCGCGGACCCCGGCTCCCGCCACCTGACGACCACCGAAGTCGCCCACCGCCGAGGCTTTGCCGGCCAGGCCCACTTCACCCGGATCCTCCGCAGACGTTTCAACCGCACTCCAGACGAGACGCGCCCGGTCCCACCCGACCCGCGGTGGGCCGGGGCTCAGGCGTCGGCGGTCGGCGGCCGTGTTGGGCAGGAAGACGGGGCGGTCCGGGACGATCGCGTCGAGGGCGGCGGTGGGGGAGCTGCCGGGGATTGCCTCCAGGGACCGGCCGCCACCGATGATCCACTCGACGTCCGGGTACTCGTCCGCGCGCTTGCTGCGCTCGAACAGCGTCACTGGTCCGACTCCCTGGCCTTGGACGACGAGGCACTGGAGCCGGTCTGGGGCTATCTGTTGCAGCGGCGTGATAACCCCAGCTGAGGGCATTTGATCATCTCCGTGGCGGCTGCCGTTCCGGTCTCGGTGCGCGCCGGTTCACGCCTGGCTGTAGAGGGCAGCCAGGTCGACGAGACGGACGTCAGGGTCGGCTTCCGCTGCCGCGTGGGCTTTGTCGTTGAATCCTGCTCCGCTGAAGCAGATGAGCCGAGTGTTGGTGGTGTCATAACGTCCGGCCTGGCTGACAATGCTGCGGATATGCCGGAGGCGTTCGATGTGGGCCATGCCCATGGTGTCGTTCCACTTGGCCTCCCCGATGGCCAGGAGCGGAGGTTTGCCCGCGTCGGCGATGCCGATCACCGCCACGTCGACCTCATGTCCGATGCGGGCCTTGGAGTCGTGGACCACGCCGTGCCCGACGTGGGCGGGCAGACCGCCCAGCAGGTCGGGATCGGCGTGATGGAGAGCCCAGTCGCGGCAGATCTGTTCGAAATGCGGCCCCAGGACATTGCTCACGAAGCGTCGGCGGCTGGCTTGCCAGACCCGTGACGCACTGCCCGGGCGTTCGAGCTGGTCCCAGACCGGGCGCATGATCGCGTGGTAGAAGCCGATCAGCGGTTCGGCGATGCGATACGTGGGCCGGTTGTCGCGGAATGCGTCCGCATCGCGGTGCAGCAGTCCCGCGTCTTCCAGAACATTGATGGGGTGCGCGATGTCTGTGGCCTTGCGTTCCAGATAGCCGGCCATGCCGCCGCGAGTGGCGTTGCCGTCGGCGACGGCGGCCAGGACGGACAGGTACAGGGCGGTGTCACGAAGGTCGGGTTCTTCGGCCAGCAGATAGCGGGCCTCACGGAAGAGGGGGGTCTCGGGGTTGAGGACTGTGCGGACGACCCAGTCATCGAAGTCCTCCGGTCCCCGGGGAGTATCGCCGCGCGCGAACTCGCGCCGGTAGGCGGGCGTGCCGCCTACGACAGCGTTCACCTTCATTGCCAGGTGGGGATCGGCGATGCCCCAGAATTCGGCAGCGAGGCGGTGGTCGAGGGGGCGGACGACCATCTCCAGCCCGGCCCGTCCACGCAGCGGGGCGTTGCCCGACAGCAGCCGACCCATGAAGGACAGCGCCGAGCCGCACAGCAGCAGCCGCGTGCGCGAGCTGGTGCGCTGATCACGCAGGGGCCGCAGAGCCTCCTGGATGATCGAGGGCAGCTCCGGGTTGGCCTTGGCGAGGTAGGGAAACTCATCGATCACAACAGGGACGGGCCGCTCGGAGCCGAGCCCAAGCAGTGCGTCGACTGCCTCCGACCAGTTGGCGAAGTGGAACGGGCTGACAGGGCGGACGTGAGCGGTCAACGCGGCGCTGATCCGCCGCAGCGACTCGGCATCGGCAGCCTCGGTCGCACCGAAATAGAACCCTCCGGCGGCACGGCAGGCGGCATCCAGCAGGAACGTCTTGCCCTGGCGGCGACGCCCAGAGACCACCCCCAGGGTCGCTCCTGGCTGCGGGTCGGTGATGAACCGGCTCAGTGCCGACCACTCGTAGTCCCGGTCGAACATCTCGGCAGGCTTGTCCACGCCTCACCCCGGATATAGAAGTACGCCTCCATAAAACATACCTCTATATCTGCGCCGACGCTCATGCGCATGCAGATGGCGCTCGGTGACTGCGTCACCGCATCCGTGGGTGACTCCTAGAGGGGCAGGGCTCGCGGGAGCGGCGAGCTGCACTATGCGAGAAGAATGTCGTGAATGCCGGAAGTGAATGAGGCCAAGACTGAGACCAACGCACAACGAGAAGCCGGACCGCATCTTGCGGCCCGGCTCCTCGTTTCGCCTGTTCAGGCGGCTGCGGAGGATACGAGATTCGAACTCGTGAGGGGTTGCCCCCAACACGCTTTCCAACTGTGGTGGTGGCCTCCGGGGCTTCGGACGGGGCCGTTCACCTGCGTTCATGGGCGGCCGGTCGTGAGAGCGGCTACCGGCTTTGGTCCGGGCTGAACGGCCGCGAACGGCGCTGAATGAGACGGAAACTGAGACGGACGGCGGGGCTGGGCTAGCTAGCATCTTCGCTGTTGGAGGGGGAGTCATGGCGTTGGTCCGCAAGGGATCACGACCGATCGTTGTCGACGGCACGGTCTACCGCTGGCGGCTGCGGGGCCGGCCAACGTACTTCCAGGGCTTGGCCTGGTCGCCGTGCACGTTCGCGGTCGAGTATGCGGAGACTCCGGGCATGACGCTTGTGGTCACCACCGACCAGCCGCACCCGAGCAACTGGATCGGCCGTGAGGCTGAGCCAGTGATGCCGTCCGGTGTTGCCTCGGCTGTTCGGATTGCCCTGCGTGAGGGTTGGACTCCGACGGCTCCGGGCCCCGCATTCCACCTCGACCAGTCCGCCGGCTTCACTCCCTCGTACTGAGCAGAACCGGGAATCGTTGAGGGGCGAACACCAGAAATTAAGGGCGAATGGAGCGACGGCTCGGCCACACTGCTCACATGCCGAGGATCCGCGAAGATGAGCAGTGGGTACGCAGGTGCCTTCAGGCTGCGCTGCCAGGCGTCGAAGTGCGTCCCCACGACGATGGCTCACAGCCGAACATGCATGACTTCGATCTCCTCCGAGATGGGCGTCGGTATGCGGCCTTGGAGGTCACGGCTGCAGCGGACCCAGAGTCAATCTCCCTCTGGAAGAGCATGACCCGTGGTGGTCGTTGGATCGAGGCAGGTCTGGCGGGCGGATGGATTGTCGAGTTGCTGCCCACAGCCCGCATGAATACAGTGCGAATCGGGCTTCCACCACTCCTTGCTCAGATGGAGCGGCTGAGCCTTCGCACTCTGCGTGATGCTCACGGGGATGCTCGAAGCCAACTCGTCAGCCAAGCGGAACGGATGAGGGTCGTCTCTGCGTTCCAATCACCCGCCACGGACTTCCCCGGCAGCATCTACTGCCTCATCAAGCAGCCACCCGAAAAGGCAGGGGGCTGGGTGGCTCCTACGGGAGACGCATTTGCTGACTGGGTCAGCGGCTGGATAGGCGAGCCGAAGCAGGCAGACAACCTTGCAAAGCTCCAGCGGTCAGGAGCAGACGAGCGGCACCTGTTCGTGATCCTTCCTGGGCACACCGTTGCCCCATTCGCAGCGTTTGACTTGCTGATGAGGCCCGCGGCCCCCCTTCCCGTGGGGGACCCGACTCTGCCTCGTGAGGTGACTCACCTTTGGGCAATGAGCACTTGGGACTCGGGAGATGGCTTCGCCTGGTCGCCAGGGGCTGGCTGGAGCCGATTCCAGAAGATGCCCTGATAAGACTGCTCTCTGGTCTGGTTGGCTCAGCGCGCTGACCGACCTCCTCGTCCAGAAGTCTCGGCCGGGGGCTCATGAGATCTGGGCGCTGGCCAGTCAGCCGTTGAGGGCTGTTGACAGTCGGCTGCGGTCGCCGTGGTTGCTGTACTGAAGCACTCAGTACAGCCGCTCCGCCTGGTCGTACTCGGCTGCCCTGAAGGTGGGCCAGTAGGTGATCTGGGGCTGGGATCGCTCGATCATCGCCCGTAGCACCTCTCCATACAGGATGCGCACGCCGACTGCTGCGCCGTCGATGCTCGCAAGGTTGTCGACCACGTAGAGGTAGAAGCGCTCCGGGTTTGCCTTTGCGGCCTCCACTTGCCGATGTTCCAACGGGAGCACTTCGCTGCGCGCACAACGACTGAAGGCCTTCACCTCGATCATGCGAGGCGAGCTCTCGACGTCGTACGGGAGGCCCGAGGTGCGGACGTCCTTGGGATCGCGGCCGGCGGCCCGCTCCAAGGCCATCACGTGTGTGATCCCAGCCTGTTCCGTCTCTTTGTTCCCCATGCCACCCCCAGTCCTGCGACCTCATGATGCCGTGGGCACCATCAGCTTGGGAAGCTGCGATCATTGTCGACGGATTCGGGCGCTGACCTCGGCGAACGGCCTGGGCGCTGCCCCGTCGGGCTCGGTGGCTTTCCCCGTGGTTCCCCGCTGTTCCCCGCTCGATCTGGTGCGCTTGCGGTGCGGCCGGGAACACGAGGTCACCCGAACACACAGACGATGCGCCCGTAATCTTTAATCTGCTGCTGTTGTTCCTCGGGGCGAGGCGCGTGCTCGGCCTCTCCGCACCTGAGCACCGTTCCTTCGTCTCCTTCAAACACGGAGACGACGCCTCCGTGATGGCTACAAGTTCCTTGGCGGCCGATGGAGTCTGAGGGCCACCCGTCTGCACACTCGTAACCCTGATGCGTCCAGTGAACTGGCGTGTACGTAGTCGACGGAGCTCCAGAGCTGACGGGCGGATCTTCGACATCGTCGTTCCATCCGCTGAGTTGAGCTGTGACCGGGAGGACGACGAAGATCCCCACCCCGATGAGGCCTGCCACGGAGTAGCACACGACCCTAGCGACCCGCCACGCGCGGCTATCGACGAGCCCTCGCAGGAGACTACGCACAGAAGACTTGTAGCGCAGCAAGGGGCCGGAGCGCGCGTCTACGTCGAGATTGGTGGCAGCTGCTCATCCGCCTGCAGGTGTGCGAGCCCGACCAAACTGTCGGAGGATGCCCGTCGTAGGCGCCCTAGCGCTGTGTCCATATGGCATCTACAGTCAGTCATCCGTGACCGCGCTTTGCTGGGGGGACCATGCGAGTGTCGGAAGAGTTTCACCTCGGGCGGACGCAGCCGTCGCTTGACTTTGTAGATGTCGACACGACAAAGGACGTGCCGGTCTTCATCGACCCGCGCGCGATTCGCATTCAAGACAGTTCTTGGGCGGCCGATTGCGAAGCACTGCTTCAGTCCTTCTTTACCGAAGTACTGGAAGCGGTACGTGTGCAAAATAAGGGACGCTTGTCGGAGCTCCTGGGTCGCCTTGGTGAGCCTAACGAGACACATCTCGGTTTTTCCATCGGCCGCTCCCGCGGGCGCGGCCTAGGTGGCGTTGGTGCTGAGAAGGTAGTCGATACTCTCACGCACAGCAAAGCGGCTAGGACGGGGCTCCTGAGTGACCTGGAAGACACATCGCTACTGATACCTGGAATTGGCCGTGACATCGTTTCAGATATTACGACGCATGTCATCCGGGGCGCTCTTATCGGATACACTCAAGCAGCGTGCGATTTCTATGGGATGGCAACGGTCTCGCAGCATTCCGGGCCAGTTTGGAACCCTAACTCACTTGAGTGGCAGGAAGGCTATGTTGATCTTCCGCGGGCTGGTGGAGAAGAGGAGGATAAACTTCTGCTCGTCCCAAAATCAATTGTGCGACATGATCTCATTTTCAATAAGGACAAGTACTACAACGGGTACCTAGCCCCGCTCCTGGAGCAGGAAGAGATCCAATCGAAGACGGAGCTAGTGAGAATACTCAAGAATGGCAGTCCGCGTGTTTCCAGGATAGAGCTAAAGGCCAAATACGGTGCTGATAAGCTTGCCATAATTGAGCACACAGCAAAGTTCCCACATGCTCTGCCGAGTTACAGGAAGTCAACTTCAAAACTAGCTTGCCCTCCCCTTACACATCTTGAAGTCTCGCACCTGACGCAGACGCCAGAAGTCGACTACCTGGCATTGATGGATCAGGTAGAAGCCATCAGTCCTGGAAATGCTGGCGCCTCAATGTATCACCGTGCTGTCGAGAGTCTTCTTACGGCCTTGCTCTACCCGTTCTGCTCCAACATGAAAATTGAAGCGGAAATTCACGAAGGGCGAAAGCGGATAGACATTCTGTATGACAACGTGGCTGGCGTCGGATTCTTCGACTGGGTTGCCCGCCGGCATGGATCTACTGTCTTGCCTGTCGAGTGCAAGAACTACTCTCGTGAGCCAGGGAACGAAGAACTTGATCAAATATCTGGCCGGTTTAGTCGTGAGCGGGGCTGGGTTGGCATCATGACTTGCAGAAACTTCCAGGATAAGGGTGTCTTCTTGAAGCGGTGTCGTGACACAGCCAAAGACGGCCGCGGGTTCGTCATCGCTCTCGATGATGCCGATCTGCGCGAGCTTGCTGAAGAGGCGCAGGAGCGTCGCAACTCAGGCCTCAGTCATCAGGGAGAATTTCCACTGCTGCGCCAACGGTTCGGGCACCTCATCAACTAGGAATAGTTCACGGGCGCCAGCAAAGGGCCAATCTGGGGCCCCTCCGGCCCCTGCATAATCAGATTCCGAGTCGAAAATCCTCGATCTTCTGGCGAATGAGTTCCACCGGATCATTGCCGAAAGACTTGTCGGTTAGCATTTGCAGCAGATCGGCATCCTGCAAGACAATGATCATCTTGTCGTGCAGGATCCACTGTTCCCGAATGGTCAGCTGAGCCGCTCGGTCTGCTCCATTACGGCAGACTATTATGCCAAAAAGGCCGGTTCCGTGTCGCTGTAGATAATTTGCAACCTGGAGTACTCGTTCCTTGCCCACTTTTCCGGCATAGTTCTTGGGGTCTACGACGATATAGTCGGCTCGGTATTCCTTTCTGAGGAATTCCCAGTAGCCGGTTGGTGCGTAGTTAGGCAGAATGAAGTCCCGCCTGTTGACGCCGTTCTCGTTTCGGCTCTCCGTAATCGGGGTGCGAAGTGGCGGACTGAAGAGATATTCAAATATCTCCTGGCAAAGGCGTTGGTAGAGCGCCCAACTCTCCCTGCCCGGGGATAGTTTAGAAAGACGATTTCCGAAGGTTACGGCCTCTGCATTGTCGCTCACGTCGACATCGCCGACGTACCTCCTCGCTTCTTCCTCCAGGCCCATCGAAGATGCCTGTTGGTAGATCCAAGGGCCATCCCATACCGAGATGTCGTGCGAGGCTAGATAGTGACGGTGTGTTGCTGCCAACTTTCCAGGGGTGGCTAGTGTAAGTCTCTGGTCCAGCCCCGCATATTGGTTTCTGGCGAGAGCTCCGTACCGCTTTATCTGTCCGACAAATTCTTCGAGGCGAGAAGAAGTTTGGGGCAATTTCTTCTTGCACTCCACGATGTGGAGAGTCGTACTGGTAGTCACCGTGATGTCGATTACCGCATCATGGAATAGTCGAACTTCCTGTGCAACTTGACCGACTCCTGACCTTTCGAGAAGGCTGGTCAAAAATTCGACGAATTCTGACTCCCTGAAGTCACTCCCAGGTAGAGATGACTTACCCGAAATGAAATTCTCTGGAATAAGAATGACAGGTTGACCAAAGCGGTCGATTGGGAGTTCGTGGAACTCCGTGCGCCATTCGTCACTGATGGAGTCCCAAGCAGCGTCGAGGACGGCAACCTGACAGATGGGAATTGAGTGTCGGCTGGCTACATCCTGCGTATACCGTATCAATAGACCCTTAAGGGCGACGCAGGTCATGTCGCTGATGCGGTCAAACGAGCCGAGTCGGCGTAGAAAATCTTGAGTTACTCCTGCTTCCCACGGTCCTTTAATGTCCGGAACCGGGAGTTTTATGCCGCCAAGAGGGTTGCGAAGTGTGCGTCCGGAATTGAGGCGTGAGTACTTCCCCAGCCCTAAACGGAACTCTCGTGGTTCCGACATCCTCACGATGCGTGGCGCTTCGGGGTTGCCGTGTCCCCAGTCGAGCGGACTGAGTGCTGCGTGAACTCTCTCGTAGAACCTGTTCAAGCGGGCTCTGGCCTCTGCCCACGCAGGAGATGAGTCCTGCAACACCAAATAGGGGTCCAGAAAGTATGGAAGATCGACGTCCAGATCTACATCAAACCAGTCGTCATCATCAGTTCGGTTGATCTTGAAGTACTCGCTGAACCGCATAGCCACCCCTTCATGAACTCTTAAGATCATCTCACTCATGGGCGTGGTGTGACAGGTCGTGTTGAGTTCAGTGGTGACAGACGCGCGCTTGACCTCTAGGTCGGCGGAGCGGCTTTGGGGTGGCGCTGCTTTGGCGCGAGTGATCATGGCCCCGTAAGCTTGCGGCGCGTCGGGCAGTCTGTGGACCTGCCCGGTAAAGCACGACGTTGGGGCCATGATCTGCGAGGCTCGCGCCAAAGTGGCTCCGTAAAGCCGTGGAGCCGACCACCCCAGCCACGACGTCCCCTTCTCTGACATCAGGCGACTGATTGCCACGAGCGCGGCACGGGCGCCGGCCGGGCTGGAGCGGGGCGGAGACAGGAGCGCAGGCCCGGCCGGCGCCCGTGCCGCGCGCGGGGAGCGGAGCGAGCCGCCTTGAACCCGTGAAGAAGGTTGTTACTCAGGTTGAATCGTGATGCGCCACAGGGGCGCGTCGTACTGCTCCGGTCGGCTGTGGATGAGCAGCTCGCGTAGGTCCTGGCGCTGTTTGCCGTTGAGGTTCAGGGCCTCGGTGATGTGGCGGAACGTGGTGTGGGTGACTCCGCGGTTTCGAGCTTCGGCCTCGAAGTGGCCCAGCTGCACCAGGACCGCATCAGGGTCCAGCTTGAGCGGTGGCCGCTCGTTGAGCCATGCGGCCTTGTTGCGTTCGTAGTCGATCTCCGAGTAGCCGCAGATTTCACGGCTGTGCGTCTCTACCTCGTCGAGGTTCTGCGTCGCTATGACGGCTCGGGCCAGCCGGTTACGGCTCAATGCCTCGTCCATGTCGGCCTCGTGGACTGCCGGGCCTTCGTCTGTGAGCGGTACGGGGAGCCCCGCGTCCCGTACTTCACATGTGCCTCGCGCTCCTCGTGCCGTCGCCGCGAGCATCCCGGTTGCCTCCGACGGATGCCACTCCAGAACCGAGCTGATCGACTCCGTGTCCTTTGCCGTGAAGGTGTGGACGAGGGGGCCGAGCATGCCGCGCAGGTCTTCGTGCGGGAGTTCGCCGTCCAGGCCGGGCCCGGCGACTAGGAGACGGATCGGTGCGTTCACCTGGCAGCACGCGGCCAGGGTGAGGGCGTCGGCGAGTGGGCTCTTGAGGGTCGGTTCGTCGCCTCGAGCCAGGATGTCGCCGCCGACGTCCACGAGGTCGATCGACGTGGGTTCCAAGTGCCCCACAAGCTCGTTGAGTTGCCTCGCGACGCCTTCGGCGCCTTGATGAGGGTCGATTAGGGCGAAGGTGTGCGGGAGCTCTGCCGCGAGTTGCGGGAGTGTGGATCCCGCCGGAGCGATGGGGCGGGCTTCAGCCGGCACTGCATAGACGGACGGCGTGAGCTGTTCGAGGCCGGTGAAGTCGTGGACGCCTCGGGGGCCCGGGACCGGGTCGACGAGCAAGCGGTCCCACGCGTACGTGAGGATCACCGCCTGGTCATCGTCGCCGTAGAGGGCGGCGTCAAGCATTGCGGCGGCGACTGCGTCGCCCCCTCCTCCTGCTGCGACGATCAACCGCGTCATGCGGACAGCGTACGGGGTCGAACATTTGCCACCCACCCTATAGTGGCTAGAGGCCATAGCCACTTGGACAAGGAGGGGGCATGCCTCAGATTGAGGAGGCTCAGCCGAAGTATCTCCAGATCGCGCACTTCATCCGTGACCAGATCCTGCGGGGGGATCTGCGGCCGGGGGACGAGGTTCCTTCGGAACGGCAACTCGCTGCGGACTGGAAGGTGTCGAGGCCTACTGCGGCCCGTTCGCTGGAGGCGCTGAGCCATCAGGGCCTGGTTGAGAAGCGGCAGGGGTCGGGCACGTACGTGCGGAGCCTCGAAGTCAACCGGCGCGCGCGGGAGTTGTATGGGCGGGCCCGGCAAACGGGGAAGATCTACACCTCAGGCGAGTACGCGGTTATTACCTCTGCGGGCTGGCTGGAGGCGCCGGACCACGTCGCCGAGGCGTTGGGCCTGGTCAAGGATCGGCGGGCCGTGCACCGCCGCCGTATCACCAACAACCAGGACGGGCCCATCACGCTGTCCACCTCGTGGTTCGCCCCGGACGTAGGCCAGAAGGCGCCCAAGCTCTTGGATCCTGAACGGATCCAGGAAGGCACCCTGATGTACGTCGAGAACATGACGGGACGCCAGGGAAGCTACGCGGAAGACCGTATGTGTGCTCGCGCGGCGACGGACGAGGAGTCGGCGGACCTGCAACTGGACTGTGGGTCAGCTGTATTGATCGTCCACCACGTCGTCTTCGACCTCCAGGACCGGCCGTTGGAGTTCGCCGAAGCCACATACCCGCCGCACCGCTGGGCGTTCGAGCAGGGCTACCCGCTCGCCTGACGGTTCGCGAGTTCCGTCGAACCGCTTGCACGCCGCGAGTGGCTAATGCCACTATCCAGTAAGTGGCTAAGGCCACTTGATCGGAAGGGGGCACGGCGTGACGGGTCAGCGGCCGGAACAGGACGCGCGCTTAGCTTGCCGGGGTTGCCGGGGGCGTGGTTGGAAACGCGTCAGCTCGCGTACAGCGCTGGCGCTCTCCACCGTCAACGACCGTGCCCGTGCCGCATCGAAGCGACGGTGCCTCGACTGCGACGGCACCGGCAGGGAGTGAGCACGGATGGCCTACACAATCGACCGCCACCCGGGCCCGGACGCACCGCGACTCGGAGCGATGGTCTTGCATCCCATCGCGGAGTCCGTGCCGCGGGCCAGGCGCTGGTTCCAGAAGTTCATCGCCCCGTACAACCCGGCCTGCTCGGTCGACGACTGCGCACTGATGATCTCCGAGTTGGTCACCAACGCCATCGTCTACGGACGATCTGATGATCCGTGGGTCGTGCGGGTGGAGTGGTTCCGTGAGGGAGCTTCGCTGCGCGTGGAGGTGCACAATCCCGGATTCCCGGCGAGTGTGCGCGTGCGCCGGCCGGACGCCAACGACGCGCATGGCCGTGGTCTCCTCCTGGTCGACTCCATCGCCGACTCGTGGCACTCCGGCCCGAGCCCCTTCGGCGGTACGGTCGTATCTTTTGTGATGGCCGATGCCTGGCCGTCTTGATGCCCAACCCGGTCTGTTCTGACCTTCGAAGTGTCGCTAGTCTGGTTGACCAGTTGACTTGGCCAATCTCGACAGGCGGCGTTCATGGCGTATGAGGTGGAGGCACCGAAGTACGTTCGCCTCGCGCAGACGATTCAGCGTCGCATCGAGGACGGCACGTATCCGCCGGGCACCCGCGTTCCCAGTGAGAACCAGCTGGTGCAAGCCTTCGGGATGTCCCGCCCGACCGTCGTACGGGCGCTGGAGCTGCTGAAGCGTGACGGTTGGCTGGAGTCCCGGCAGGGCTACGGCACGATCGTGCGTGGCCGCCCGGCCGCCGCCGAGCAGAGGGACCGTCGGGGTCGTGAGGCGCTGGAGCGCGATGAGTCGTTGACCTCAGGACGCCTTGTCGAGGTCGGCCAGGTTCCGGTGCCCGCCCGCGTCGCTTCCGCGCTCGGGCTGCCCAAGCGGACCAAGGTACTTGTGCGCCGGTTCCTCGTCGAAGCGGATGGCGAAGCTGTCGAGCTGGTCTCGTCGTACTTCCCCGCCGGCCTGGTCGATGGCACTGAGTTGGACAGTCCTGAGGCTTTGAGCAGCAGCCCTCGTGAGCACCTGGAAGCCCGGAAGAAGATCCGCTTCGATCACGTCACGGAACGGGTCTCGGCTCGACTGCCGGAAAGCGACGAAGCCGAGCTGCTCGACCTGTCAGAGGGCATGCCTGTCCTGAGTGTCCTAGTCATCGCCTGTGACGCCTCCGGGCAGGCGCTACAAGTCTCTGACGTGTTGCTTCCTGCCGATCGTCAGGAACTTGAAGACACATATCGCTTGAACTGAGCCTCGTTCGGGGCCAGTTCCCCTCAATCTCCACTTGACAAGTCAACCTGGCATCCCTAGCTTCGAACTTGCTAAGTCAACCTGTCAGGTGGCAGGTTGACCGACTTCCGAAGAAGGAGAAATCCCTGTGCGTGTGATCCGCATCGACACCTCGGCCGCGACGATCCTGCTCACCGAAGCCCCGGCACCGAAGGTGCGTGATCGGCAGACCGGTGAGATCGCCAAGGACGCCGTCAGCGGTGAGGCACTGATGACGGTCGGCGTCGTCTTCATCGACGAGGGCGACTCGTCATTGATCCAGGTCACCATCCCCGAGAGTGGTGTGACGGACGGCCTGACCGTCGGGGCGCCCGTCTCGCTGCCGGGGCTCATCGCCCGTCCGTGGGAGAGCGTGTTCAATGGCCAGCAGCGGCACGGCATCGCCTACCGGGCCACCGCCATCGCTCCGGGCGCCTTCCAGATGGCTCAGGCGGGTTGATCGACGTGACCGACCTGGTGACGGTGGCCGAGCTGGGCGGGGCACTCGCTGCGATAGGCGGCGCGGCCTTCGCCCGACACGCCCACCCGGCGGCGTACTGGTCCACGGTCGGACTGCCGGTCTCGGTGGTCCGGCTGCTGGCCTCGTACTCCTCGACGATGGACGCGTGCGGCCTGACGGTCGAGCCGTCCCGTTGGCGGGCACTCGCCGTGAGGGCGACTACCCGTCGTGAGGTGCGACCTGTCCCGCCTCGGCGGGGTCTGATCCGGCCCACCTCGACCGGCCTGCGGCTCCGGCTTCGCCTGGCCCCGGGCCAGGAGCCGGCGGACCTGGCGGCCTCGGCCGAACGCCTCCGGCACGCCTGGGGCGTACACGCCGTGTACTTCCGTGACATCAAGCCTGGTGTCGTCGAACTGCGACTCGTCGGCTTCGATGTCCTGAGGAAGGTCCGGATGCCTCGCCGGACCGAAAGTGGCCCCCTCCGGGTGCCGGTGGCTCTGCGGGAGGACGCGACCGCGTTCGTACGCGACTACCGCGCCGTACCGCACGAACTAGTCCTCGGCGCCACGCTGTCCGGCAAGTCCATGTACCTGCGCAATCTGCTCACTGGTCTGGCCTCTCAACCGGTGGTGCTGGTCGGGGTCGACTGCAAACGAGGGGTTGAGCTGGCGCCGTTCGCTCCGCGGCTTTCCGCGCTGGCGACCGAACCGGCACAGGCGGCCGAGCTGCTGCCCGTCCTCGTGAAGGAAATGGAGGACCGCTACGACTTGATCAAGGCCCGACAGGGCATCGCACCCGGCACACCGGATGAGCTGATCGCCTCGGACATCTGGGGCCTGCCCGAGAGTGAACGCCCCGCACCGCTCGTCCTGTTCATCGACGAGGTGGCCGAACTCTTCCTCGTCGCCACGCGGAAGGAGGAGGAGCGGCGGGACGAGATGGTCACCCAGCTCATCCGCCTCGCTCAGCTCGGCCGGGCAGCTGGCATCTACTTGGAGGTCTGCGGCCAGCGCTTCGGCGCCGAGCTGGGTAAGGGAGCCACGATGCTCCGGGCTCAGCTCACCGGCCGTGTCTGTCACCGAGTCAACGACGAAGCCTCCGCCAAGATGGCGCTCGGCGACATGGCCCCCGAAGCCGTCATCGCGGCCTGCGCCATCGCCTCCGAGCTGCCCGGCCTGGCCGTGGTCGGCGATACGTCCGGCGGCTGGTCGCGCATCCGCACTCCGTATCTCTCGCTCACCGACGCTGCGGCCACCTGCCGCGATACGGCTCACCTCGCCCCCGACGTACCGGCGCTCGCACCCTTCCGTCCGTACGTCCCGCCTGTGGCCGTCAAGGGCGCTGGGCCCGTACCAACCCCGCGCCCGGTCACCGAGTAGCCGTACCTGCCCCCAAGGTCGGCGCGGCCGTCCCGCGCCAAGTCCCTACCCCCTCCATGCCTGAATCCGGAAGGAGTGGCGCCGTGCGTGCCCTGCCCGTCCGCGTAGACGCCGTGCTCGTCCAGGCGTTGATCGCCGCCGCGCTGTCCTTCGCCCACCTGCAGGACCTGGCCTCGGCCGCCGGACAGCACGGCTGGAAGGCGTGGGCCTACCCGGTCTCCGTCGACCTGCTGATGGTGGCGGCTTGGCGGCGGCTCCGCTCCGGTGAAGCGAAGGCGGCCGGGTGGTGCTGGTTCCTCGTGGCGCTGATTGCCTCGCTCGGCGCCAACGTCGCCACCGCCGGCCTGCTCGACCTGCACGACGTGCCGCCCTGGCTGCGGATCCTCGTCGCAGGCTGGCCCGCCGTCGCCTTCCTCGGAGGCACCCTCCTCGCCCACGGATCACCGAAGCCGAACCCGGCTCCCGAGCCAAGGCCCGAACCGCCCTCAACGGCAGCAGCACCAGAACTCATCGCCACCGAGGCCGAACCGCCCTCAACTGCGGTCGAACTACCCGCGACCGAAACGGAGTCGGCTCCATCGCCTCCGACCCCGGTGCCGCCGGCCCTCGTCGCCCTGGCCCGCAAGGTCGCCGACGAACACCGCGCCCGGACCGGAACCCCCATCGACACATCGACACTTCGCGCCCGGCTTGGCGTACCGATGCCGCTCGCCGAAGCCATCGCAACCCAACTCAACTGACCCCGGAGGACTTTCCACCGTGCGACCGTCCACGCTCCGCGCCCTCAAGCGGGCCGCCGAGCTGACTCGACAGAACCGCCTCACCGAAGCCGTGCTGATCGCCGAGCCGGTCATCCTCGCCGCCGACAGCTACGAGGGCGACGAGATCTTGCGCTGGCTCGCCGACCACGTCACCGACTTCACAGGCGAGACCGAGAAGGAGAACCCCTGATGCCCACCAATCCTCGCTTCCGCCGAGTCGTGCGCATCGGCCCCGTCCAGGTCGGCACCTACAACGACAGCCGGGGCCGCGAGAAGCACACCGCCGCCTGCACCGCTCCGCGATGCGGCTTCTCGACCGACTACGACAGCCGGGCCGCCGCCGAGCTGGCCGCCCGTACGCACCGCTGCCGCGTCCGCTGACCCGCAGAGGAGATCCCGTGACCGTCTCGCTCCCGCTCGTCTTCGTCCTGGGCGTCATCGCCTGGGCCGCGATCAAGTTCCTCGGCGTCCGCCTCTGGGTCGCCGTCGTGATCGCGCTGTTCGGCTTCTGGCTCTCGCACACCGTCCTCGCCCCGGCCATCGAATCCGGCACCCGCACCGGGGTCGACGTCGTCAACGGCACCCACAAGTGACAAGGAGTCCCGCGATGTTCCGCCCCAAGCTGCCCGACACCCCGCCCGTCCCGAGCATCACCACGCACATCCCGCAAGACCACGCACCCGCCCCGGCTACTCCCGCCGGCCGCCCGGTCGCCCCGTTCGTAGGTGTCGGGGTCGGCGCGGTCGCCGCGGTGGTCGTCGTCGGCGTCGTGCTCACCGCGCTGCTGGCGGCCGTCGCCGTCACGGCCGTGTCCGTGGCCATCTCCGCCGTAGTCCTGCGCTCCCTCGCCAGCAGCACGAGCAGGCGCTGACCGGCCGCCGGGGCGGCAACAACGCCGCCAAGCATCCCGCCGCCCCGGGGCCGTCCTTCCCAACCGCAGAACAGCCGAAAGGAAGTCCCATCATCACCCGGCAGACTCCGCCCCCGCTGGCGGAACTCTCTATGCTGGCCTCCCTCGGCACCATGCCCGAGCTGGCCCACCAACTCTCCGGCCTGGGCGGCTGCACTCACCCCATCCGCCTCGACGGCCACCGCACGGAGTACGCGGTAAGTGAGGTAACCGGCGAGATCGGCAACGTCCTCCGCCACCTGGACTCCGCCACCCTCCCCGCCGGTCACCTCCTTGTCCGCTGCAACAACCGCCGTGCCACGCGCTGCACCGCCTGCGCCGAGACCTACCGTCGCGACACCTATCAGCTGATCACCGCCGGGCTACGCGGCGGCAAGGGCACGTCGGAACGGGTTGCCGCGCACCCGCGCGTCTTCGCTACCTTCACCGCTCCGGGCTTCGGCCCGGTCCACAACCGCCCGAGCGGCGGCGGGGCCTGCCGCTGCGGCATCCGCCACAACGAGCAGGACCCAGCCCTCGGCACACCCCTCAACCCCAACACATACGACTACGAAGCGGCCGTGCTCTGGAACGCGCATGCCGGTGCCCTGTGGCGGCGCTTCTCGATCTACCTCCGCCGGGAAGTCGCCAAGCGCGCCGGCCTCACCCAACGGGCCTTCCGCGATCACGCGCGGATCTCCTTCGCGAAGGTGGCCGAGTACCAGAAGCGCGGAGCCGTCCACTTCCACGCCGTCATCCGCCTCGACGGCCCTGAGGGAGGCGACACCTCCCCTCCGGCTTGGGCTAAGGCCGAGCTGCTCACCGACGCCATCCGGGCCGCCGCCACCGCAGCACGCATCGGGGGACCGGAAGTCGATGGCCGGACACACAGCTTCGCCTTCGGCCGCCAACTCGACGTTCGCCCGATCCGCTCCGCCGACTTCGACGGCGACCAGGAGCTGACCGAGCGAGCAGTAGCGGCGTACATCGCTAAGTACGCCACCAAGGGCGCTGAGACGGCGACCGGCACCCTGGACCGGCCCATCCGCTTCCTCGCCGAGCTGGCCCAAGCCGGGATCACCGACCACGCCCAGCGGATGATCCGCACCGCGTGGACCCTTGGCGCACGCCCCGAGCTGGCAGAACTCCGCCTCCGGGCCTGGGCCCACATGCTCGGCTTCCGCGGCCACTTCTCCACCAAGTCCCGCCGCTACTCCACCACGCTCGGCGCCCTTCGTGACGCCCGTGCCGACTGGCGCCGAGCCCAGGCCACGCCCCCGACCGCCCCGCAGGACGGCGAAACCACGCTCGTCCTCGCCCACTGGGTGTTCGCCGGAACCGGCCTCAGCAACGCCGAGACCTGGCTCGCGGCCTCACTCGAACCCGCCCCCGGAACGGAAGGAGAGCCCACACATGGCTGAGCCACGAGCCACAGCGACTGTGCAGGACGTTGCCGATCAGTCCTTGGTCCTCCTGACCGTGGAAGAGACGGCTCGACGGCTGCGCATCGGCCGTACGACCTGCTTCCGGCTCGTACGTGCAGGAGAGATCGAGTCCGTCACGGTCGGGCGGCTGCGCCGAGTGCCCGCTGATGCCGTACCCGCCTACGTGGCAAAGCTCCGACACCGACCCGCTGAAGCGGCCTGAGGGGGACGTCATGGCAGACAAGAAGCGCACTCGCCAGCCGAACGGGGCCTCGTCGATCTACTTCGGCAAGGACGGCAAGTGGCACGGACGAGTGACCGTTGGCGTCCGGGATGACGGCAAGCCGGACCGCCGCCACGTCGAGCGCAAGACCAAGGCAGAGGTCACCAAGGCAGTCCGCGAGATGGAGCGGGCACGGGATGACAAGAAGCTCAGGAAGCCGGGGCAGAGCTGGACGCTGCAAGCCTGGCTTGAGCACTGGGTCGAGAACATCGCCAAGCCGTACGTCTCTGAGAACACGTACGACGGCTACGAGGTTGACGTTCGCGTCCACCTGGTCCCCGGCCTGGGCGCCCACAAGCTCGACCGCCTGGAGCCCGAGCACCTCGAACGCTTCTACCGGAAGATGCAGGCGTCCGGGAGCTCCGCCGGCACCGCCCACCACGCCCACCGGACGATCCGGGTCGCCCTCGGTGAAGCCGTCCGACGTGGGCACGTGGCCACCAACGCGGCCGAGATCGCCAAGGCTCCCCGCCTGGAAGAGGAGGACATCGAGCCGTTCACGATCGAGGAGGTACAGAGCCTCCTCGTCGAGGCGGCCAAGCTCCGCAACAGCGCGCGCTGGGTCGTCGCCCTGGCGCTCGGCCTCCGCCAGGGGGAGGCGCTGGGCCTGCACTGGGAAGACGTCGACCTCGACGCCGGATACGCCCGCATCCGCAAGAACCGGCTCCGGCCCAAGTACGCCCACGGCTGCGACGGCGAACCCTGCGGGCGTAAGGCGGGCTACTGCCCGAAGCGTCAGCAGACCCGCCGCGAGCACAAGTCCACCAAGTCCCGCGCGGGCCGCCGAACCATCGGCCTGCCCGATCCGCTGATCAAGATTCTCCGCCAGCACCAGGAAACGCAGGAACGGGAA
This sequence comes from Streptomyces ferrugineus, assembly GCF_015160855.1. Taxonomy (NCBI): domain Bacteria; kingdom Bacillati; phylum Actinomycetota; class Actinomycetes; order Kitasatosporales; family Streptomycetaceae; genus Streptomyces; species Streptomyces ferrugineus. The sequence continues at coordinate 466,737 of NZ_CP063373.1, forward strand.
CGGATCGCGGCCGGTGCCGACTGGGAGGGCAAGGGGTATGTCTTCGCCTCGCCGGTCGGTGGGCCGCTGAGCCCGAACACCGACTTCCACGTCTGGAAGCGGCTGCTGCGGGACGCGGGCGTACGAGACGGCCGTCTCCATGACGCTCGCCACACCGCCGCGACCGTACTCCTGATCCTCGGAGTCCCTGACGTCGTGATCGACTCGATCATGGGTTGGGAGCCCGGGGGAGCGGCTCGGATGCGGGCCCGGTACATGCACGTGACCGGGACCATGCTCCGCAAGGTCGCCCAGCAAGTCGGAGACGCTCTCTGGGTGCCGCCCGGAACCGGCGGAGCTTTCGAAGCCGACGGAAAGTCCAACTGAGACGGAAACTGAGACGGAGAACGTCGAAGGGCCCCACCGCGAACGGTGGGGCCCTTCGACATCGTGCCCGGTGAGGCACTGGCGGAGGATACGAGATTCGAACTCGTGAGGGGTTGCCCCCAACACGCTTTCCAAGCGTGCGCCCTAGGCCTCTAGGCGAATCCTCCGCCGGAAACATTACATGACCGAGAGGAGTGCTCGCGAACTCGTACCCACCCGCTGACGTCGGGTACTCTTTGCGGAGCCCCTCACGCGGCGCTATCTGACTGAACTCCCCCAGGGCCGGAAGGCAGCAAGGGTAGGTTGGCTCTGGCGGGTGCGTGGGGGGCGCTTGCGTTCCGGGGTGAGGGCTGGCGCCGGCGGCTGGCTGGCCGGTGAGGGCTGGGGCGGGGTCCGTTGTCAGTGGGCGCCTATAACCTCGTATGCGTGTCGTCTCTCGCGCTGTACCGCCGCTATCGCCCGGAGTCGTTCGCCGAGGTCATCGGGCAGGAACATGTCACTGACCCGTTGCAGCAGGCGCTGCGGAACAACCGGGTCAATCACGCGTACCTGTTCAGCGGTCCGCGCGGATGCGGCAAGACGACCAGCGCGCGGATCCTCGCTCGGTGTCTGAACTGTGCGCAGGGTCCCACGCCGACCCCGTGCGGCGAGTGCCAGTCCTGCCAGGACCTCGCCCGGAACGGGCCGGGTTCCATCGACGTCATCGAGATCGACGCCGCCTCGCACGGTGGTGTGGACGACGCCCGTGAGCTGCGCGAAAAGGCCTTCTTCGGGCCCGCCGGCAGCCGGTACAAGATCTACATCATCGACGAGGCCCACATGGTCACGTCGGCCGGCTTCAACGCGCTACTGAAGGTCGTCGAGGAGCCACCCGAGCATCTGAAGTTCATCTTCGCCACCACCGAGCCCGAGAAGGTCATCGGGACGATTCGGTCGCGGACCCATCACTACCCCTTCCGGCTCGTGCCGCCCGGCACCCTGCGGGACTACCTCGGCGAGGTGTGCGGGCGCGAGAACATCCCCGTCGAGGACGGCGTCCTGCCGCTCGTAGTGCGCGCCGGCGCCGGATCCGTGCGTGACTCCATGTCCGTCATGGACCAGCTCCTCGCGGGGGCCGGAGAGGAGGGTGTGACGTATGCCATGGCCACCTCCCTCCTCGGCTACACCGACGGATCGCTGCTCGACTCCGTCGTCGAAGCCTTCGCCACCGGTGACGGGGCCGCCGCCTTCGAGGTCGTCGACCGTGTCATCGAGGGCGGCAACGATCCGCGCCGCTTCGTCGCCGATCTCCTTGAGCGGCTGCGTGATCTCGTCATCCTCGCCGCCGTGCCGGATGCCACCGAGAAGGGGCTCATCGACGCCCCCGCCGATGTCCTCGAGCGCATGCAGGCCCAGGCTGGCACCTTCGGCGCCGCCGAACTCAGCCGCGCCGCCGACCTCGTCAACGAGGGCCTGACCGAGATGCGCGGGGCCACCTCGCCCCGCCTTCAGCTCGAGCTGATCTGCGCACGCGTGCTCCTGCCGGCCACCTACGGAGACGAGCGCTCGGTCATGGCCCGGCTCGACCGGCTGGAGCGGGGCGTCAGCTTCTCCGGGGGCGGTGGGGGCGGTGGCGCGCCCGCTGCGCCTGCCATGCCTGCCATGGGGTACGTGCCCGGGCCCGAGGGGCATGGGTATCCGCCGGGTCCCGACGTCCAGGGGGGAGCGGCCGCCGCGCCGGTTCCGCCGGGCGGTGGGCCTGCTGCGGCGCGGGCCGCCGTACGGACCTCGGGTCCGCCGGCGGGGGGCACTACCGGTGCGGCCAGTACGGCGGCGGGTGCGGTTCCGGCCGCGGGTGGGGCACCACAGCAGTCCCAACAGTCCCAGCAGTCCCAAGAGCCGCAGCAACCGCAGCAACCGCAAACACCCCGAGTACCCCAAGCACCCCAGTCTCCCCCCGCCCCCGCGCCCTCCCCGGCCGCATCGACCCCCCAGTCCCCCGGCGCCTGGCCCACCGCCACCCCCGCAGGAGGCGGCCGACGCCCCGGTGGCTGGCCCACCGCGGCCCCGGCGGGCGGCGGTGCTCAGCCCTCCTCCGGGCCCAGCGGCACCCCCGCTTCCGCACCAGCACCCACATCGCAGCCCGCCGCACCCACCCCCACCCCGGCCCCCAACACCGGCGCCGCCCCCACCTACGCCCCCCCGAGCGGCGGCCTCGACCCCCGCATGCTCTGGCCGAACATCCTGGAGGCGGTCAAGAATCGCCGTCGCTTCACCTGGATCCTGCTCAGCCAGAACGCCCAGGTGGCCGGCTTCGACGGCACCACCCTCCAGCTCGGCTTCGTCAACGCCGGAGCGCGCGACAACTTCGCGAGCAGCGGCAGCGAGGACGTGCTGCGGCAGGCGCTGGCCGAGCAGTTCAACGTCCAGTGGAAGATCGAGGCGATCATCGACCCGTCGGGCGGCGGCTCGGCTCCCCCGCCGAGCGGCGGCTCCTCCGGCTTCGGCGGTGGCGGAGGCGGTGGCGGCAACAGCGGCTACGGCGGCGGTACGACCGCCCAGCGCCCGTCCTCTCCCCAGTCGCCGTCCTCCACGCCCACCCCACCTCCTCCAGCAGCACCGTCGGCCCCGGCAGCGCCCTCCGCCGCCCCCACCCCGGCCTCCCCGCCGTCCACGGCCTCCGCCCCGGAGCCACCCGCCCCGGTCGCCCTCGAGGACGACATCCCCGAGGACGACGACCCGGACCTCAACGAGTCGGCGCTCTCGGGCCACGACCTGATCGTGCGGGAGTTGGGGGCGACTGTGGTGGAGGAGTTCATGAATGAGTGAGGCAGTCGGTGAGCGTGCGTAGCGTGGGCTGAACAACCGGCGGGAACCGGCCAACGCCGACGCAGGCAACCCCGGCCCCTCGGGTCCTCGCCGGCCGGCTTTGGAGGAACGTCCAGGCCCGCCCGGCGGCCCCTTCGGATGCCCGCACAAGAACCCCGTTAGGCTGACCCCCGTGAAGGTCCTCGTCATCGGCAGCGGCGCCCGCGAACACGCCCTGTGCCACTCCCTGTCCCTCGACCCCGACGTCACGGCGCTGCACTGCGCCCCCGGCAACGCCGGGATCGCCGAGGTCGCCGAGCTGCACCAGGTCGACGCCCTGGACGGCGCGGCCGTAACCGCGCTCGCCGAACGGCTCGGCGCCGACCTCGTGGTCGTAGGGCCGGAGGCGCCGCTCGTCGCCGGGGTCGCCGACGCCGTGCGCGACGCGGGAATCCCGGTCTTCGGCCCCTCCGGGGAGGCCGCGCAGATCGAGGGCTCCAAGGCGTTCGCGAAGGACGTGATGGCGGCGGCCGGCGTCCCGACGGCCCGCTCCTACGTCTGCACCACGCCCGAGGAGGTCGACGAGGCCCTCGACGCCTTCGGCGCCCCCTACGTAGTCAAGGACGACGGCCTCGCCGCGGGCAAGGGCGTCGTCGTCACCGCCGACATCGAGGCGGCCCGGGCGCACGCCAACGCCTGCGAGCGCGTCGTCATCGAGGAGTTTCTCGACGGCCCCGAGGTCTCCCTCTTCGCCATCACCGACGGCGAGACGGTGCTCCCGCTCCAGCCCGCCCAGGACTTCAAGCGGGCGCTCGACGGCGACGAGGGCCCCAACACCGGCGGCATGGGCGCGTACTCCCCGCTCCCGTGGGCCGACCCGAAGCTGGTCGGGGAGGTCCTGGAGACGGTGCTCCAGCCGACCGTGGACGAGATGCGCCGTCGCGGCACCCCGTTCTCCGGGCTGCTCTACGCCGGTCTCGCGATCACCTCGCGCGGCGTACGGGTCATCGAGTTCAACGCCCGCTTCGGCGACCCCGAGACCCAGGTCGTCCTGGCCCGCCTGAAGACCCCGCTGGCCGGCATCCTGCTGGCCGCAGCGAAGGGCGACCTCGCCGACCTGGAACCGCTGCGCTGGAGCGAGGACGCCGCGGTCACCGTGGTCGTCGCCTCGCACAACTACCCCGGCACCCCGCGCACCGGCGACCCCATCACCGGCCTCGACGAGGTGGCCGCCGAGGACGCCCCGCACGCGTACGTCCTGCACGCCGGCACCAAGCGCGACGGTGACGCCATCGTGAGCGCCGGCGGCCGCGTCCTGTCCGTCACCGCGACCGGCAAGGACCTCGCCAAGGCCCGCGACCGCGCGTACCGGGCGGTGGCCCGCATCAAGCTCGACGGCTCCCAGCACCGTACGGACATCGCGGCGAAGGCGGCGGGCGCGTAGGAAGGGTGTATACCTTCGCCGCCACGGCGTACATCTCCGCCGCCACGGTGTATACCTCCGCCGCAACGGCGTACATCTCCGCCGCTCGCGCCCCCTCCAATGCTCCCGGCGCTCCTTCGAAACGCCGCACCCGATAAACCCCGAAGGCCCCGCATCCGTCTCAGGATTCGGGGCCTGTTTCCTGTCCGAACCCGAACTGGACTTTGGTCAGGATCAGGGGCCTGACCCTCGCTATCCGTCATCCACCTTTCCCCAAAGCCATTCCATCGAGTGACCGATGCCCCATCCGGCTGACGTGGGTCGACGCCCCAACTAGGGTGCGGCGCAAAGCGTTCCGGCACTTGGCCCACCGGCATTGCGATGTCAGTGGTGGGTGCCACAGTGGGGGAGTGAGCAAAGCCAGGACAGTTCGGGCAGCCAGGCCAGTGGGGAGGGGGTGAGGTCCGGCCGTGACCGGTATGGGTGTGGAGGTGGGTGCGCAGGCAGCGCGCGCCCGGGCCCTCGCGGTGCTGCGCATCCGCAGCCGCGCGTTGGCCGTCGCCCTGCTCCCCGCGGCCGTCGCCGTGGTGCTGCTCACCGGCGCCTCAACCGGCCATCTCGTGGGCCCCGGCTGGCACGCCGCGCGCTGGGTCGTCACCCCGGTCGCCGTCCTCGTCCTGCTCTGCGCCGCCGTCATCGCCCTGGTCGTCGCCCGCGCCCGGCCCGCCGTCACCCCGACGGTCCCGATCGCCGAGGAGCAGGCCCCGGACCTGTACCGGATGGTGCGCGACCTCGCCGACCGCCTCGACGTCCCGGCCCCGTCCGCGATAGCGCTCACCCCGGACTGCGACAGCTGGCTGGAGGACCGCACCCACCCGGCCCACGGGCACGGGCCACCCGCGGCCGACGACCGCGACGACCACGGGGTCAACGGCCTGCACGGCGGCGGCCCACGCGGCGCGCAACGCCGTACGGCCGTCGCCCCCGTCCTCGTCATCGGCTCCCCGTTCCTGTGGTGGATGCGCGTCGGCGAGCTGCGCGCGGTCCTCGCCCCGGTCGTCGCCGGTACGGGACCGTCGGCGCACCCGGACATAGCCCAGGCCCGGCGCTTCGTCCGGGGCCTGGACGCCGCTGTGGCCGTCGGCTCGACGCGCGGCCGCTGCCCGGGCTCGCGGGCGGTGTGCGCGGGCCTCGGCTGGGTCGCGCGGACGCTGCTGCGCAGCTGCCGGGAGCACGCCACCGAGATGGAGCGGGGCGTGGCCGCGGCGGCCGCCGAGCGTGCACAGGCTGTGGATTACGGACTGCGGATCGTCGCCCAGGAACAGGTCGGGCTGGCGTACGCGGGCTGGGACCGACTGCTGACGCGGGTCGCGCTGCCAGCCTGGCGGATGGGGCGCTGGCCGTCCCGGCTGGACGCGGGCGTCGTCGCCGCGCTCACCGAGCTGTCCCGCCGGGACCGACTGGCCGAGGGCTTCGCCTCCCGGCTGGGCGAGCGTCCCGCCTGTGACCTGCTCGAAGAGCCCGGCGTGGTCGACGAGGCAGCCTCACTCCTCGCCGCCCGCCTCTTCCACGGCGGCCCCGCCGAGTCCGGCCCGGACTGGTCCCCGGTGGACTGGCACGAGTACCCGGAGGAGGTCGTCGACCGTAAATGGCGCGCCGACGCGGCTCGCCTCCACCGCGTCCTCGACGCCCTGGGCGTCCGCCGCACCACCGACGACACCTCCCCGGAGACCGCCGCCCCGACCCTGGCCCGCGTCCTGGACCACCTGTCGACCCCACCGGACACGGCCACCGCCCGGCCTTCCGCCGTCCGACCTTCGGCAGCCGGGTCTTCCAGCGACCGCCTCTCCGGCGACCGCCTCTCCGACGACGACTCGTCCCCCGACAACGACTCGTCCCTCGACGACGACTCGTCCCTCGACGACGGCCACCCCTCCACCGAGCAAGCGATTACCTCGACCCCACCCCCGGCCGCCCCCCACCCCTCACCGCCCACCACGGCACCCAAGCCCTCCAACTCCACCAACTCCACCACCTCCCCGAAGCCCCCCTACGCCGCCATGGCCGAAGACAACCCCACCGACGACCAGGAGACGGAGCGCAGCTCCGCACTGGCCGCCCGCCTCACCGCCGAACTGGCCCGCGAAGAAGCCGCGACCCCCACGACCCCCGTGGAGCCGACGGCGTCTCCGGACCCCGGAAGCACGCTCCTCGACACCGGCGCGCTTCCCCTCTTCCCGCTCCAACCGCCGCGCACTTCCCGTGAGTTGCTCACCGACCATGTGACGGCGATGGTCTGCTGCGCCGCGATGGACACCGCGGGCGCCGCCCCCGGCCTGGACTGGCTCGACGGCCCCACCCTCCTCATCGACGGCGTGCGAGCCGCCGACCTGACGCCCCGGGTCCTCAGCCTCATCGAGGACGGCGACTCGACGCCCCTGCGGGCCTGGCTGGTGGAGTCGGGGATACGCCCGGAGAAACCGGTACGCCTGGTCTGACAGGCGGTTACGCCCGCTTCGACGCGGTCGCGCCCGTCGTATCCGGCCGGAGCCCCTGGTTCCACTTTCGGCCAATTCGCAACGAATAGTGACAGGATGCGTGCGTAATGTGATGTGCTGGGATCGATAAGGCATATGGCAAGGGCTTACGACATACGACAGGCATACATAAGCCCACCGCCCCGCGCCACACCGCACAGCCGCTCGCAGGCACCAAGCACCAGGCACCAAGCACCACACAGCGCCCGCCACATAACACGCACCACGCACCACCCACCACACAACGCTCGACGCACCACCACGGGGGAACGAGGGAGGGGTATCGGCATGGGGTCGGAGAAGATCCGCCGCTGGGAGTCGGGAGCACTCGCGCACGCCGTCACGGACCCCTTCGGCCAGGGCCCCGTCCCCTGGCTGCGTGGCAACGTCACGTACTTCGACGACACCGGCCATGTCGTCCCCTGGTACGTCGACGGCCAGGCCCACCCCCCGGCGTCCGGCACCCCCAGGGTCCCCGCGCCCCGAAGCGCCGGCCCGCGCTCCGCCGATGACGTCCACCGCCAGATCAAGGGCTTCATCTCCACCGGCGCGGTCGCCCCCGGCGAGGCGGTCGACTTCCACATCACCGTGGACCCGCCGCAGGAGTTCGCCGTCGACATCTACCGAATCGGCCACTACGGCGGTGACGGAGCCGCCAAGATCACCACCAGCCCGCGCCTCTCCGGCATCGTCCAGCCCGCGCCCCTGACCGCCGACCGCACCGTCTCCTGCCACCACTGGTGGCTGTCCTGGCGTCTGCAGATCCCCTCGTACTGGAGCATCGGCGCTTACGTCGCCGTCCTCACCACCGCCGACGGCTACCGTTCCCACATCCCCTTCACCGTCCGCGACAACCACCCCGCGGACCTGCTCCTGCTCCTGCCCGACGTCACATGGCAGGCCTACAACCTCTACCCGGAGGACGGTCACACCGGCGCCAGCCTGTACCACGCCTGGGACGAGGACGGCCGGCTGCTGGGCGAGGCCGACGCCGCCACGACCGTCTCCTTCGACCGGCCGTACGCGGGCGCGGGCCTGCCCCTGCACGTCGGCCACGCCTACGACTTCATCCGCTGGGCCGAGCGCTACGGCTACGACATCGCCTACGCCGACGCCCGCGACCTGCACGGCGGCCATGTCGACCCCACCCGCTACCGCGGCCTGGTCTTCCCCGGCCACGACGAGTACTGGTCGACGAACATGCGCCGCACCGTGGAGCTGGCCCGCGAGAACGGCACCTCCCTCGTCTTCCTCTCCGCCAACTCCATGTACTGGCAGGTGGAGTTGGCCCCCTCCCCGTCCGGTGTCCCCGACCGCCTGCTCACCTGTCGCAAGCGCAAGGGCCCCGGCCGCCCGGTCCTGTGGCGCGAGATCGACCGCCCCGAGCAGGAGCTGATCGGCATCCAGTACGCGGGCCAGGTCCCCGAGCCGCACCCCCTGATCGTCCGCAACGCCGACCACTGGCTGTGGGAGGCGACCGGCGCCCACGAGGGCGACGAACTCGCGGACCTGGTCGCGGGCGAGGCCGACCGCTACTACCCGCGCGCCCCGCTGCCCGACCACGAGGAGCGCATCCTGCTCGCGCACTCCCCGTACACCGACAAGGAGGGCGTACTCCGCCACCAGGAGACGTCCCTGTACCGGGCCCCGTCCGGCGCCCTGGTCTTCGCCTCCGGGACGTTCGCCTGGTCCCCGGCGCTGGACCGCCCGGGCCACGTCGACGCCCGTATCCAGCGCGCCACCGCGAACCTCCTGGACCGCATCTGTAAACGTGACTGAGCCCACCCAGCACCCCAGAACCTGACCCAGCACGCCCCAGAACCGCACTCAGCACACCCCAGAATCTCAGCCAGCACACCCAGAACCTCACCCAGCACACCCCACAGTCCAAGGTCAGAGCCCCATACGGGACAATCGACCCGTTGGACAGAACCACGGGGAGGAACCGTGTCCGGATTCGTAGAAAAGCCCGAGCCGATCCAGGTCCCGGGCTTGGTGCATCTGCACACCGGCAAGGTGCGCGAGCTGTACCAGAACGAGGCCGGCGACCTCGTGATGGTCGCCAGCGACCGCATGTCCGCGTACGACTGGGTGCTCCCCACCGAGATCCCCGACAAGGGCCGCGTCCTCACCCAGCTCTCGCTGTGGTGGTTCGACCAGCTCGCCGACCTGGTCCCCAACCACGTCATCGGCACCGACGTGCCGGAAGGCGCCCCGGCCGACTGGGCGGGCCGCACCCTGGTGTGCAAGTCGCTGAACATGATCCCGGTGGAGGCGGTGGCCCGCGGCTACCTCACCGGCTCGGGTCTCGCCGAGTACAACGACTCCCGCACCGTCTGCGGCCTCGCTCTCCCCGAGGGCCTCGTCGACGGCAGCGAACTCCCCGCCCCGATCTTCACCCCGGCCACCAAGGCCGCGGTCGGCGAGCACGACGAGAACGTCTCCTACGAGGAGGTCGCCCGCCAGGTCGGCGCCGACACCGCCGCCCGGCTGCGCCAGGCGACCCTCGCCGTCTACGCCCGCGGCCGGGACATCGCCCGTGACCGCGGCATCATCCTCGCCGACACCAAGTTCGAGTTCGGCTTCGACGGGGAGACGCTGGTCATCGCCGACGAGGTCCTCACCCCGGACTCCTCCCGCTTCTGGCCGGCCGACCAGTGGCAGCCGGGCCGCGCGCAGCCGTCGTACGACAAGCAGTTCGTGCGCGACTGGCTGACCTCGCCGGCCTCCGGCTGGGACCGCAAGAGCGAGCAGCCCCCGCCGCCGCTGCCGCAGGAGGTCGTGGACGCGACCCGCGCGAAGTACGTGGAGGCGTACGAGCGCCTGACGGGCACGGGCTGGGCGTAACGCCGATGCGAAAGGCCCCCGGAGAACCGGGGGCCTTCGAAAGAGAGCGGACGACGAGGCTCGAACTCGCGACCTCAACCTTGGCAAGGTTGCGCTCTACCAACTGAGCTACGTCCGCAGTGCGCCGTGGCGCGAGAGCAACTATACCCAACCTCGCTCCCGCGCGAGCCGCACCGCCGAGTGACGGTTCTCCGCACCGAGTTTCGAGACGGCCGACGACAGATAGTTCCGCACGGTCCCCTGCGACAGCGCCGCCCGCTCCGCGATCTCCGCGACGGGCGCCCCGTCGGCGGCCAGTTCCAGCACCTCGGCCTCCCGCGCGGTCAGCGGCGAGTCCCCGGCGGCGATGGCGTCGGCGGCCAACTCGGGGTCGACGTAACGGTTTCCGGCGTGCACGGTGCGGATGATCTCCGCGAGCCGCTGAGCGCTGACGGTCTTCGGGACGAACCCGCGCACACCCGCCTCAAGGGCCCGCTTCAGATGTCCGGGCCGGCCGTGGCTGGTCACGATCAGCACCTGGCAGCCGGGCAGTTCGGCGCGCAGAGATGTGGCGACCTTCACACCGTCGGCCCCGGGCATCTGAAGATCGAGGACGGCCACATCCGGCTCGTGCGCCCGGGCCATCGCCAGCGCCTCCGGTCCGGTGGCCGCCTCCGCGACGATCATGAGATCGTCCTCCAGGGAGAGAAGCGTGGCGAGCGCACCCCGGATCAGATGCTCGTCGTCAGCGAGCAGCAGCCGCACGGGCCCCGTCGCGCGGTAGCCCATACGGTCGCCCCCAGGCCCGCTCATACGACGACCTCCCGCACACCCGCTCCCGCCTCCGCCTCCGCCTCCGCCTCCGCCAACGGCACCTTCGCCACCAGCCGGTACGCGCCGTCCCCGACCCGCCCGGCGTCCAGCGTGCCGTCCACCGCGGCCAGCCGCTCCCGCAGACCGGCGAGGCCGGAGCCGCCACCCCCGTCGGAGGCTCCGGCAGCCCCGTCGTTCTCCACCGTCAACACCACACGCCCCTCGCTCACCCGCACTCCCACCGCGCACCGCTCGGCATCGCCGTGCCGCAGCACATTGGTGGTCGCCTCCCGCACCACCCAGGCCAGCGCCGACTGCACCTCGACGGGCAGCCCGGCCGCCTCCCCGGTCACCTCGCACTCGATCCCGGCCGCCGTCAGCACGCCCTGCGCACCGGCGAGTTCGACCTCCAGATCGGCCTCCCGATACCCCCGTACGACATCCCGCACCTCGCGCTGCGACTCCTGCGCGATCCGCTGCACCTCGATCATCTGCTCCACGGCCTCGGACCGCCCGCGCCGCGCGAGCTGCACGGCGAGCTCGCTCTTCAACGCGATGACAGCCAGATTCCGCCCCATCACGTCATGCATGTCCCGCCCGAACCGCAGCCGCTCCTCGGCGACCGCGAGCCGGGCGCGGGTCTCGCGGGCCTCGTCGAGTTCGTAGACCGCGTTCACCAACCAGACCGAGAAGACGCTGCTGGCGGCGATGAACGCGCCGCCGAACAGCACCGCCAGCGCACCGAACAGGGCGACCAGGGCAGGCGCACCCAGGGCGAGCGCCACGAGTGCCGAACCCGCGGCGAACCCCCCGACGGTCGCGCAGACGCGGCGTCGGCTGCGCACACCGAGCACGAGGATGCCCGTCCCGTAGATCACGACGACACCGAAGACCCCGCCCGCCGCGGAGCTGACGTCCTCACGGTCGGGGCCGTACTCGGAGACGGCGAGTGCCGCGCAGCCGATCGCCGCGGTGACGGCGCCGAGCGTCCACAGCAGTCCCACGGGCTGTGCACGCCGGCCGCGCACCCAGTCCAGCGTTCGCGAGACGGCGAGGCAGCAGAGCGCCGCGTGCACGCACACCGTGAGGAACACCCAGCCGCCCGGCTCGAATCCGATCGCGGCGGCGACGGACGGCCCGACCAGCAGGACCTCGACGACCGCGAGGGAGTGGAACGACCACCGGATGTACGTCTCGAACTTCGCCGGCGTGCTCTTGCGCCGCCACCAGCCCCCCACTGCGCGCATGTCCCAGCTCCCCCTACCTCAATGCCGCGGTTCCCAGCGGAACCACCGCCGTACAGCAAACACGCCCAAGGCCGTCCAGGCCAGCGCGGTCATGACAGCCCCCAGGGCCTCGTACGCCGAGAGGTCACCGGTCCAGCCGCCGCGCACCAGCGTGATCACGGGCGACAGCGGAAGCAGTTCGAGGATCGACGCCACCCGGTCGGGCAGCAGCTCCAGCGGGACGGCGATACCGGAGCCGATCATCGACACCATCACCAGCGGCAGGGCGGTGACCTGGGCGTTCTCCACGGTCCGGGTGAAGGCAGAGGTGACGGCGGCCAGGGCCGCGCACATCACCAGGCCCAGCAGCAGGCCGATGACGGCGAGGTGGAGCGCCTTCGGCGCCGGCAGATCGAGCAGCGCGGTGCAGCCGACGGCCAGGACCAGCGACTGCACCAGGCCCACGGTGACGGCCGGCAGCGCGGCCCCGGTGAGGATCTCCACGTCCCGCACCTCACCGGTGCGCAGCCGCTTCAGGACCAGTTCCTCGCGCCGTCCGACGAAGACGCTGACGAGTGACGAGTACACGGCGAACAGCAGCGAGAAGCCGACGGCCCCGGGCAGCAGCACCATTCCGACGCTGAGCCCGTTCTCCTCGAGGTCCATGTCCTCGACCACCGACCGCACACTGAACGGCAGCACCAGCGGTATGAACACCGCCGCGACGATCATGGCCTTGCTCCGCACGAACAGCGTCAGCTCGGCCCGCCCGAGTGCCGCGACGCGCCCCATGGGCGTGGTCGTCGTCCTGCTCATGGCCCCGCTCATGCCGCGTACTCCTTCGCCGACTTCTGCACCGCGCCGGACGCCTCCCGCGCGATCCCCAGGAACGCCTCCTCCAGCGAGGCCGACCGCACATCCAGCCGCCGCAGCTCCACCCCGGCCGCCTCGGCCCACACCAGCAGCCCGGTCGCCGCCCGCTGCAGCGAGCGGGTACGCAGCCGTACGACCCGGCCGTCGACCTCGTGCCCGGTCACGCCCAGCTCGCCGAGCGGCGGCAGGTCGCCCAGGAAGTAGCCCTCGGGCAGTTCGAAGGTGATCCGCGACGGCTGGGCCGCGGTCACCTCCGCCGGTGTTCCGGCCGCCGCGATCCGCCCCTCGTGCAGGATCGCGAGCCGGTCGGCGAGCCCCTCGGCCTCCTCCAGGTAGTGCGTGGTCAGCAGCACGGTCGTCCCGGTGTCGCGCAGCTCCCGCACCAACTCCCAGGTGTCCCGGCGCCCTTCGGCGTCGAGCCCGGTCGTCGGCTCGTCCAGGAACAGCACCTCGGGATCCCCGAGCAGCGCGAGAGCCAGGTCCAGGCGCCGCCGCTCACCCCCGGAGAGCTGTTTGACCCGTACGTCGGCCTTCCCGCCGAGCCCGACCCGCTCCAGCACCTCCTGCGGGGGCCGCGCCCCGCTCACACACCCCGCCCACATCCGCGCGGTCTCGGTGACGGTCAGCTCGGAGGGAAAGCCGCCCTCCTGCAGCATCACCCCGGTTCGCGGGCGTACGAGGGCCCGATCGGCGTAGGGGTCGTGCCCGAGTACCCGCACCCGCCCCCCGGCGGGCCGGGCGAGCCCTTCCAGCAGCTCGACGGTCGACGTCTTGCCCGCGCCGTTCGTCCCGAGCAGCGCGAAGACCTCCCCGCGGTCCACGGAGAAGGAGATGCCGCACACCGCCTCGAACCCGCCCCCGTACACACGTCGCAGGTCGGTGACCTCAATCACGTGTTCGTGTTCGTTGATGTTCATGCCTTCAGCGTCCCCGCGACCCGGGCCCGGCAGCAGTGCGCGCTGTCACCACTCCGCATGACAAATGTCAGACGGACGCTCAGTGGGGATGTTCGATGGGGACGCTCGAGGGCATGAAAAAACCCCGGTCCAGGGGGACCGGGGTTTCTCTCCAGAGCGGACGACGAGGCTCGAACTCGCGACCTCAACCTTGGCAAGGTTGCGCTCTACCAACTGAGCTACGTCCGCATTGCCCCCGACCGGCTCTCACCGATCGGTGCGAGCACCAGCCTACCTGATCCACAAGAGTGGTCCGTACGGCGGTGCAGAGCGGGTGACAGGAATTGCACACTGCGCCTTCCCCCTGGAAGGGGGATGTTCTGCTACTGAACTACACCCGCAAGTACTCCGTGGGCCGGGCCTGTCGGCCTTGCCCCTCGGCGTGCTCCAGACTCTAGCTGATCAGGAGGGGTACAGCGCAAGTCGGTTCTCCCGAGGGGCGGATGACCGCTCGTCGGCCGGGCTTCACCGTGCCGAGGCGAACGCCTCGTAGACCTTCTTGGGGATGCGGCCGCGGGCCGGCACCTCCATCTTGTTGGCCTGCGCCCAGGCCCGGACGGCCGCCGGGTCAGGGGCTACCTCGGTCTGCTTGTACGCCTTGCCTGACTTCGACCGCTTGCGGCCGGCTTCCACGTAGGGTGCGAGTACCTTACGCAGCTTCTTGGCATTGGTTTCATTCAGGTCGATCTCGTACGACTTGCCGTCGAGTCCGAAGGCGATCGTTTCCGCCGCTTCTGAGCCGTCGATGTCGTCAAAGAGAGTGACCACGACCTTCTGCGCCACGAATATCGGTCCCTTCGTGCGGCACGCTGACAATTCATTTGTACAGTGCCTGGCAATGTAATGTGAAGCTCGACTAAATCCTCCCGCGTGTCCAGAGCGCAATAGGTTTCAGGTGTCGATCCGGGATCTTTTCTGGAACTTTTCATCGACAGGTGCGCTCCCGCCGCCCCGTGACAGCCATCACGTAGATTCCTACAAGTTGACGCGCGTAGAAATTTTGTGCGGGTAGTCTGAAACCACTGCAGGAACCTGCTCAGCACCACACCACCGGGAGTGCACGTGGCACGCGTCGTAGTCGACGTCATGCTCAAGCCGGAGATCCTCGACCCCCAGGGCCAGGCGGTGCAGCGCGCACTGCCGCGGCTGGGATTCGAGGGCATCTCCGACGTACGTCAGGGAAAGCGTTTCGAACTGGAAGTTGACGGGCCGGTCGACGACGCCGCGCTCGCCCGCATCCACGATCTTGCGGAATCCTTCCTCGCCAACACCGTGATCGAGGACTTCACCGTCAAGGTGGAGGAAGTTGCGGAGGCGGCGAAGTGACCGCTCGTATTGGCGTCGTCACTTTCCCGGGAAGTCTCGACGACCGGGACACCCAGCGCGCGATCCGCCTCGCGGGCGCCGAACCGGTCGCCCTGTGGCACAAGGACAAGAACCTCCACCAGGTCGACGCGGTCGTCCTGCCCGGCGGTTTCTCCTACGGCGACTATCTGCGGGCCGGCGCCATCTCCCGCTTCTCGCCGGTGATGGAGACCGTCATCGAGCAGGCGAAGGCCGGACTGCCGGTCCTCGGCATCTGCAACGGCTTCCAGATCCTCACCGAGGCCCACCTCCTCCCGGGCGGGATGCTCGGCAACGACCACCTGCACTTCATCTGCCGCGACCAGAAGCTGCGGGTGGAGAACGCGCAGACCTCCTGGACCAGCGACTACAGCGCCGGCCAGGAGATCCACATCCCGCTGAAGAACATGGACGGCCGCTACGTCGCCGACCAGTACACCCTCGACAAGCTCGAGGCCGAGGGCCGGGTCGCCTTCCGCTACCTGGACTTCAACCCCAACGGCTCGCTCAACGACATCGCCGGCATCACCAACGAGGCCGGCAACGTCGTAGGCCTGATGCCGCACCCGGAGCACGCCGTCGAGCCCCTCATCGGGTCGGGCCGCACCGACGGCCTCCCCTTCTTCACCTCGATCCTCAAGAAGCTGGTCAACGCATGAGCCGGACGCCTCTGGACACGGTCGAGCACGCGACCGAGACCCCCGACGTCGAGCTGCCCTGGGCCGAACTCGGCCTGAAGAAGGACGAGTACGAGCGGATCGTGGAGATCCTCGGCCGCCGCCCGACCGGCGCCGAGCTCGCCATGTACTCCGTGATGTGGTCCGAGCACTGCTCGTACAAGTCCTCCAAGGTCCACCTGCGCCAGTTCGGCGAGAAGGCCCCGCAGAGCGACGCGCTCCTCGTCGGCATCGGCGAGAACGCGGGCGTGGTGGACGTCGGCCAGGGCTACGCGGTCACCTTCAAGGTCGAGTCGCACAACCACCCCTCCTACGTCGAGCCCTACCAGGGCGCGGCCACGGGCGTCGGCGGCATCGTGCGCGACATCATCGCGATGGGCGCCCGCCCGGTCGCCGTGGTCGACCCGCTCCGCTTCGGCGCGGCGGACCACCCGGACACCAAGCGCGTCCTCCCGGGCGTCGTCGCCGGCATCGGCGGCTACGGCAACTGCCTGGGCCTGCCCAACATCGGCGGCGAGGTCGTCTTCGACTCCTGCTACCAGGGCAATCCGCTGGTCAACGCCGGTGCCATCGGCGTCATGCGGCACGAGGACATCCACCTCGCGAAGGCCTCCGGCGCGGGCAACAAGGTCATCCTGTACGGGGCCCGCACGGGCGGCGACGGCATCGGCGGCGCGTCCATCCTGGCCTCCGAGACCTTCGACGACGCCAAGCCCTCCAAGCGCCCCGCCGTCCAGGTGGGCGACCCCTTCCAGGAGAAGCTGCTCATCGAGTGCACCCTGGAGGCGTTCAAGGAGAAGCTGGTCGTCGGCATCCAGGACCTCGGTGCCGCCGGCCTGTCCTGCGCGACCTCCGAGCTGGCCTCCAACGGCTCCGGCGGCATGCGCGTGACCCTGGACGACGTACCGCTGCGCGACTCGACGCTCTCCCCCGAGGAGATCCTCATGAGCGAGTCGCAGGAGAGGATGTGCGCGGTCGTCGAGCCTGACAAGGTCGACCGCTTCCTGGAGATCTGCGAGAAGTGGGACGTCATCGCCACGGTCATCGGTGAGGTCACCGACGGCGACCGCCTCGAGATCTACTGGCACGGCGGCAAGATCGTCGACGTCGACCCGCGCACGGTGGCCCACGAGGGCCCGGTCTACGAGCGGCCGTACGCCCGCCCGTCCTGGCAGGACGAGCTCCAGGCCGACGATGCGAACAAGCTGCCGCGCCCGCAGACGTCCGACGAGCTGAAGGACCAGGTCCTGAAGCTGGTGGCGTCCCCGAACCAGGCCTCCAAGAAGTGGGTCACCTCCCAGTACGACCACTTCGTGCAGGGCAACACCGTCCTCGCCCAGCCCGAGGACTCCGGCATGATCCGCATCGACGAGGAGACCGGCCTCGGCGTCGCCATCGCGACGGACGGCAACGGCCGCTACGCCAAGCTGGACCCGTACCACGGCGCCCAGTTGGCCCTCGCCGAGGCCTACCGCAACGTCGCCACCACCGGGGCGAAGCCGCTCGCGGTGTCGGACTGCCTGAACTTCGGCTCGCCCGAAGACCCGGCCGTCATGTGGCAGTTCGCGGAGGCCGTGCGCGGACTGGCCGACGCCTGCCAGCAGTTGGGCACCCCGGTCACCGGCGGCAATGTCTCCCTCTACAACCAGACGGGCGAGGCGGCGATCCACCCCACCCCGGTCGTGGCCGTCCTCGGCGTCATCGACGACGTGGCCCGCCGCACCCCGGTCGCCTTCCAGGAGGAGGGCCAGCTGCTGTACCTCCTCGGCGACACGCGTGAGGAGTTCAGCGGCTCGGCCTGGTCCCAGGTGATCCACGACCACCTCGGCGGCCTGCCCCCGCAGGTGGACCTGGAGCGCGAGCGCCTCCTCGCGGAGATCCTGATCTCGGCCTCCCGCGACGGCATGATCGACTCCGCGCACGACCTGTCCGACGGCGGCCTGATCCAGGCGGTCGTCGAGTCGGCCCTGCTCGGCGGCAAGGGCGCCCGCCTGATCGTCCCGGACGGCCTGGACGCCTTCACCCTCCTGTTCTCGGAGTCGGCGGGCCGCGCGATCGTGGCCGTCCCGCGCTCCGAGGAGGTCCGCTTCAACGACATGTGCGGCGCCCGTGGCCTCCCGGCCACCCGCATCGGAGTCGTGGACGGCGACTCGGTCGAGCTTCAGGGCGAGTTCGCACTGCCCCTGGCGGAACTGCGCGAGCTGCACGAGGCGACGATCCCGGCGCTACTGGCCTGACCCCGAGGGCTCCCGCTCACCCGAGCGGGAGCCCTCCCCGTTGCGTGCAATTACGTAGTTCCGCAAAATCAAGGCCGTGAGCCTCGAACAACGCGTTGCCGACCTGGAGCGACGGCTGGCAGCGCTGGAGAGCGCCCAGCACACCGCCCCCCGCCTGAGCGAGGGCGACTTCTGGGCCCTGCAAGGGTTCAAGGACCAGCTGGCCGAGCTGGGAGCGACCGACGGAGGCGTCCTGTTCACCGGCACGGTACGGCTGCCGACCGGAGAGCGCTACGACTGGCAGCACGGCACCCTGACCGAGGGCCTGCTGGGCGACGACTGGACCGAGTCCGCCGAGTCATTCGCCGCGCTCGGCCACCCGGTCCGCCTGCGACTGCTCCGCGAGATCCTGGGCGGCCGACGCACCGCGGCCGAACTGGCCGACCTGGACGAGATCGGCACCACGGGCCAGATCTACCACCACCTACGCCAACTGACCGGCGCAGGCTGGCTGCACACCACCGGCCGGGGCCGCTACGAGGTCCCACCCGGCAGGGTCGTACCCCTACTGGTGGCACTGTCGACGGCACGGCCGTAGGAACGCACCCGCAGCCGCGTACGGCGGGAAGGGGACGTGGCGGGGGGTGTCCGCCCGCAGTGGCCGGCGTCAAGAAACGCTCAGCACCCTGCCCGACTCCAGCCGCCGGTCCGAGGACGGACACCCCCCCCACGGCCCCGACCCACCCCACCACCGCAGGCGCTACGCGCACCCCCACACACCCCGCACAGGCGCCGCAGGCATCAACGCGAACCCCCACCCACCGCCGTTGGCACCCACGCACCCCCACCGACCACCCGCATAGGCTGCAGCCCATGCCCCCGGCCAAGAAGCGCACCCGCACCTACGACCCCGCCAAGATCCGTACCGCGGTGCTCACCCAGTTCGGTCATGTACGCCACGCCGTACACACCCTCACCGACGAGCAGCTGGCGCTCCCCACCCGCCTGCCGGGCTGGACCGTGCGGGACCTCGCCGCGCACGTGACCATGGCCGTGGAAACCGTCAGCCGCAACCTCGACCGCGACGAGCCGGCCAAGCCCGGACTCACCCTCCTGGACTGGCCCTTCGCCACCGCCGCCCGAGCGGAAGACATCGCCGACGGCACCCGCGACCTCGCCATGGCCCACCCCGACCTCGACGCCCTCTACGCCCACACCGAGGCCCGCCTCACCCAGGCGCTGGCGGACGCCCCCGGCGACCGCGTCCTCGCCGCCCGCACCGGCGCCATGACCCTCGCCGACTACCTGGTCACCCGCACCGTCGAACTCGTCGTCCACACCGACGACCTGAACGCCGCCGTCCCCGGCCTCGACATCCCCCACGACCGCCAGGCCCTCGCCGCCTGCACCCGCCTCCTCGCCGACGCACTCGCCACAAAGGCACCCGGCGGCTCGACCGAGGTGCGCATCCCGCCGTACGCCGTCGTGCAGTGCGTACCGGGCCCGAGGCACACCCGCGGCACCCCGCCCAACGTCGTCGAGACCGACCCGCTGACCTGGATCCGACTGGCCACCGGACGGCTGACGTGGCAGGAGGCAGTCACGGAGGCCAAGGTGAGCGCGAGCGGGGAGCGGGCGGACCTGGGCGGGCTGCTGCCGCTCATGGGGTGACATCCGCCAAGCGGAACCGAGCGGAACCGGTCCCGCGCCCCTCCCGTCCCACCGGCATGGACACACTCGGCATGGACACAAAGCGACTGGCCGCCCTCGCCGCCCTGACCCTCCTCCCGCTCGCGGCCGCCTGCGGCAGCGAGGACGCGGGCAGCGACACGGTCGGCGCCGCGCCGTCGGCTGCCGTCACCGGCGTCCACTGGGCGGTCGACGACGTCACCGTCGACGGAAAGAAGAGCGCCGCCCCGACCAGCACCTACCTGCGGATCGCCGACGGCGGCAAGGCCAGGGGCAACCTCGGCTGCAACAACTTCAGCGCCGACGCGGCCTTCGCCGACAGCCGCGTCACCTTCGACAGGATGCAGTCGACCGAGATGGCCTGCGAGGGCGTACCCACGGGCTTCGAGCAGACCCTCGCCCGCACCCTCACCGACGGCGAACTCACCACCGAGGTCGACGGCGACAAGCTCACCCTCACCACGGCGGACGGCGACCGAGTGGCCCTCAGCAAGCAGGACGCCGCCCCGCTCAAGGGCACGAAGTGGACCATCACCAGCCCCGACGCCGACGGCAAGGCCCATCTCACCTTCGACGAGAAGACCGGACAGGTCAGCGGCAGCCTCGGCTGCAACAAGGTGAAGGCGACAGCGACGTTCCGCGACGGCAGTATCACGCTCGGCACCGCGTCCACCACCCGAATGATGTGCGACACCTCACTCATGAAGACGGAGAAGACCCTCCTGGGCCTCTTCGACGGCACGGTGAAGTACGAACTGGATCACCGCAACCTCACCCTGACCAGCGAAAACGGCGAGCGCGTCAGCGCGGCCGCCGCCGAGTGATCCTTTACGGTCGCGTATCCCCAATTCGGACCAGTGGTCGATCTCGCCTACACTCGGTGGCGTGCCACGTGGTGACGGTCGACTCAATCACGATCTGCTCCCCGGCGAGAAAGGCCCCCAGGACGCGTGTGGCGTCTTCGGTGTCTGGGCTCCGGGCGAAGAGGTCGCAAAGCTCACGTACTTCGGGCTCTACGCCCTCCAGCATCGGGGCCAGGAATCCGCGGGGATCGCGGTCAGCAACGGCTCCCAGATCCTCGTCTTCAAGGACATGGGCCTGGTGTCCCAGGTCTTCGACGAGACCTCGCTCGGTTCGCTGCAGGGTCATATCGCGGTCGGTCACGCCCGCTACTCGACCACCGGCGCCTCCGTGTGGGAGAACGCCCAGCCGACGTTCCGCGCCACCGCGCACGGCTCGATCGCGCTCGGCCACAACGGCAACCTGGTCAACACGGCCCAGCTCGCCGAGATGGTCGCCGACCTGCCCAAGCAGGAGGGCGGCCGCACCCCGCGCGTCGCGGCCACCAACGACACCGACCTGCTCACCGCGCTGCTCGCGGCCCAGGTCGACGAGGACGGCAAGCCGCTGACCATCGAGGAGGCCGCGCACCAGGTCCTCCCGCAGGTCAAGGGCGCCTTCTCGCTCGTCTTCATGGACGAGCACACCCTCTACGCCGCCCGTGACCCGCAGGGCATCCGCCCCCTGGTCCTCGGCCGCCTGGAGCGCGGCTGGGTCGTCGCCTCGGAGTCCGCCGCGCTCGACATCTGCGGCGCCAGCTTCGTCCGCGAGGTCGAGCCGGGCGAGTTCGTCGCCATCGACGAGAACGGCCTTCGCACCTCCCGATTCGCGGAAGCGAAGCCCAAGGGCTGTGTCTTCGAGTACGTGTACCTGGCCCGCCCGGACACCGACATCGCCGGCCGCAACGTCTACCTCTCCCGCGTGGAGATGGGCCGCAAGCTGGCGAAGGAAGCCCCGGTCGACGCCGATCTGGTCATAGCGACCCCGGAGTCCGGCACCCCGGCCGCCATCGGCTACGCGGAGGCCAGCGGCATCCCGTTCGGCGC
This sequence comes from Streptomyces ferrugineus, assembly GCF_015160855.1. NCBI lineage: Bacteria > Bacillati > Actinomycetota > Actinomycetes > Kitasatosporales > Streptomycetaceae > Streptomyces > Streptomyces ferrugineus. The sequence goes on from NZ_CP063373.1 coordinate 488,356, forward strand.
GGGCCTGGTGAAGAACGCCTACGTCGGCCGTACGTTCATCCAGCCCTCGCAGACCATCCGCCAGCTCGGCATCCGCCTGAAGCTGAACCCGCTGAAGGAAGTCATCAAGGGCAAGCGCCTGGTCGTCGTCGACGACTCGATCGTGCGCGGCAACACCCAGCGCGCCCTGGTCCGCATGCTCCGCGAGGCGGGCGCCGCCGAGGTCCACATCCGGATCTCCTCGCCGCCCGTGAAGTGGCCCTGCTTCTTCGGCATCGACTTCGCCACCCGCGCCGAGCTCATCGCCAACGGCATGTCGATCGAGGAGATCGGCACCTCGATGGGCGCCGACTCGCTGGCGTACATCTCCATCGACGGCATGATCGAGGCGACCACCATCGCCAAGCCGAACCTGTGCCGCGCCTGCTTCGACGGCGAGTACCCGATGGAGCTCCCGGATCCCGAGCTGCTCGGCAAGCAGCTCCTGGAGACCGAGCTCGCGGCCGGTACGGCCGCCCCGGCTGCCGTCGACGCGATCCGTCGCCCGTAAAACAGCCCGCTATACCTGCTGTACGACACGAAGGTTCTCATTAGCCATGTCTGAGACAACTGGTGCCAGCTACGCAGCCGCGGGCGTCGACATCGAGGCGGGCGACCGCGCGGTCGAGCTGATGAAGGAGTGGGTGAAGAAGACCCAGCGCCCCGAGGTCCTCGGCGGCCTCGGCGGTTTCGCCGGCCTCTTCGACGCCTCCGCCCTCAAGCGCTACGAGCGCCCGCTGCTGGCCTCCGCCACCGACGGCGTCGGCACCAAGGTCGACGTCGCGCGCCAGCTGGGCGTCTACGACACCATCGGCCACGACCTGGTCGCCATGGTCATGGACGACATCGTGGTGTGCGGCGCCGAGCCGCTGTTCATGACCGACTACATCTGTGTCGGCAAGGTCCACCCCGAGCGGGTCGCCGCCATCGTCAAGGGCATCGCCGAGGGCTGTGTGCTCGCCGGCTGCGCCCTGGTGGGCGGCGAGACGGCCGAGCACCCGGGTCTGCTGGGCGAGGACGACTTCGATGTCGCCGGCGCCGGTACGGGCGTCGTGGAGGCCGACCGGCTGCTGGGCCCGGATCGCATCCGTACGGGTGACGCGGTGATCGCCATGGCGGCGTCCGGCCTTCACTCGAACGGGTACTCGCTGGTCCGCCACGTGCTGCTGAACCAGGCCGGTCTCGCCCTGGACACGCAGATCGACGAGCTGGGCCGCACCCTCGGCGAGGAGCTGCTGGAGCCCACCAAGATCTACTCGCTGGACTGTCTGGCCCTCACCCGCACCACCGATGTGCACGCCTTCAGCCACATCACCGGTGGCGGTCTGGCCGCCAACCTGGCCCGGGTGATCCCCGACACCCTGCACGCGACCGTCGACCGGTCCACCTGGACCCCGGCCCCGATCTTCGACCTCGTCGGCAGGACCGGCTCGGTCGAGCGGCTGGAGCTGGAGAAGACCCTGAACATGGGCGTCGGCATGATCGCGATCGTCCCGGAGGAGTCCGCGGACGCCGCCCTGGCGACGCTGGCCGACCGTGGGGTCGACGCCTGGTTCGCGGGCGAGATCATGGATCGTGGCGAGCACACCACCGGCGCCGCCCTGGTCGGCACGTATTCACGCTAGGAGCGCCGCGAGGTGCGACCGGCGAGGGCAGCGCAAAACCCGGTCCGGCGGAAAACCGCTCAGGACCGGGTCAGGCACTGCTGGACAGTCAAGCGCCGCGGCGTTGTTGCGACGTGGGACCGGACTCGTCGTCCTCGTCGTCCTCATCGTCGTCGTTGTAGAGATCCGCGTACTGGGCGTACGGGTCGTCTTCTTCGTCGTCCTCGAACGGCTCGCCGTTCGGCGGCTGGCTCGAAGTCGAAGCGCCCAGCTCGTTGGCCAGACGCGACAGGTCAGTCCCGCCGCTGTTGTACTTCAGCTGGCGGGCGACCTTCGTCTGCTTGGCCTTGGCCCGGCCGCGCCCCATGGCTCGACCCCCTCGGTGACGGGGCTCGACGGCCCCAGAGTCTCGACACGCGTTCATGATCTGGAACGGACTCTCCGCAGAGAGGCCGGTCCGTAGGGCTTCCACGGTACCTGAGCCCGCGCCCATACGGTACGTCGCCCGCAGCACAGGCGTGTGCCCAGGACCTTCGAGGCGCCCCGTCCTCGCTGGTCAACCGCGATTTTAACCACTTATCGGCGGTCGACCCGCCGGTAGAAGTGAGAGTTCTCTCCAACTGCCCACCGGCGGGTACCGGTCAAACCTGTGCGAGAGGCCCGGTTCGGCGAATCAGTGCGCTGCGCGGGCCTCCGCCATCCGCTGCTCGGCGATCCGGTCGGCCGCGGCGGCCGGCGGAATCCCATCCGTCTTCGCACGTGCGAATATGGCCAGCGTGGTGTCGTAGATCTTCGAGGCCTTCGCCTTGCACCGCTCGAAGTCGAAGCCGTGCAGTTCGTCGGCGACCTGGATGACACCGCCGGCGTTGACCACGTAGTCGGGCGCGTAGAGGATCCCGCGGTCGGCGAGGTCCTTCTCGACGCCCGGGTGGGCGAGCTGGTTGTTGGCCGCGCCGCACACCACCTGGGCGGTCAGCACCGGCACGGTGTCGTCGTTCAGGGCCCCGCCGAGCGCGCACGGGGCGTAGATGTCGAGGCCCTCCACGCGGATCAGGGTCGCGGTGTCGGCGACGGCCGTGACGCCCGTCGGATGGGCCGCGAGGATGCGGCCGACGGCCTCCTCGCGGACATCGGTGATGACGACCTCGGCGCCCTCCGCCCGCAGGTGCTCCACCAGGTGGTGGCCGACCTTGCCGACACCGGCGATGCCGACCTTGCGGCCGCGCAGCGACGGGTCGCCCCACAGGTGCTGGGCGGAGGCCCGCATGCCCTGGTAGACGCCGAAGGCGGTGAGCACGGAGGAGTCGCCGGCGCCGCCGTTCTCGGGGGAGCGGCCGGTGGTCCAGCGGCATTCACGGGCCACGACGTCCATGTCGGCGACGTACGTACCGACGTCGCACGCGGTGACGTAGCGGCCGCCCAGCGAGGCCACGAACCGGCCGTAGGCCAGCAGCAGCGCCTCGCTCTTGATCGTCTGCGGATCGCCGATGATCACGGCCTTGCCGCCACCGTGATCGAGTCCGGCCAGGGCGTTCTTGTACGACATCCCGCGCGCGAGGTTCAGCGCGTCGGCGACGGCGTCCTCCTCGGAGGCGTACGGGTAGAAGCGCGTACCGCCGAGGGCCGGGCCCAGGGCGGTGGAGTGGATGGCGATGACGGCCTTGAGGCCGCTGGCTCGGTCCTGGCAGAGCACGACTTGCTCATGACCCCCCTGATCCGAGTGGAACAGGGTGTGCAGGACGCCGTGTGTTACGTCGGTCACTGTGGTGACTCCTGAGTACTTTGCGGCGGTTGGAGCGAGCTCCCGTACGGGTGGCGGGTGCTGTTGAGCATGAGATTAGACCCGTGAGCGCCCGTCCAACCCGCAGAGCTCAGGATCACCTACTCCCGGAGTAAGGCCGTGCGACGATTTGCATAGTTTTCCCGCGCGTTTGTCAGCGGGTTTCGCAGGTTTCCCTGGCAGACGGCGGGGGAGGGAGCAGGCGTGCCCAAGGTGTCCTCGGTGATCGTCCCGTACACGACCTATCTGCGGGTGTACGAGCCGCTGGCGGCCTTCCCGGAGCCGGAGCGCGGCCACTGGGCCCGTTACGCCCGCCGCCCCGACCGGCCCTCGTACCAGGACGAACTGCGCCGTTCGCTGGCGGACTTGCTGCCCACCCCGCCCGTCGCGGTGCCGGTGCACGAGAGCAGCGACGCCTTCGTGCTGGAGATCGACGGGGTGCTGTGCGTGTGCCCGTGGCGCACCCGGCTGCGCGGCTGGCAGGCGCTCGGGGAGCTGCCCGAGGAGCTGCCGAAGCCGGTGCTCGACGCGGTGCTGCCGGAGGTCGTACGGCGCCAGGCGGCCCAGGACTACGAGCGCTGGCTGGCCCGCAACCCGGACGCCCGGCCGTGGATCCGCACCTCGACCTGGCAGGTGCCGCTGCACTGGTTCGTGCTGGTGTCGGACGAGGAGCGGCGCTTCGACAAGGGCTCCGGCGAGGTGCCGCCGATGCTGCGCTACCGGACGCCGATGGTGCAGGCCCGGCGGCGCGTGGCACGGGCCCTGCGGACGCTGAAGGACACCATCGACGCGGGCCCCCTCATCGACGGTCTGGTGGACGTCGGGCGCTGGCTGGAGGAGTTCCACCCGCGCTCCCTGGTCGAGCTGGACTACGGCGGCCTCGTGCACACCCTGCCGGCCGGCGAGCTGGAGGACGACCACTCGGCGGCCGATGTGGCCGACGGCATCGAGGCGCTGCGCCAGGGCGACGGGACGGGCGCCGGGGAGGCGTACGCGCGGCTCGTGGAGCGGTGGCGGTCGGTGCGGGACCGGCGTTCGGCGAACTGAGCCGGCCGGTGTGATCCAGCACACTATTGCCCGTGTGATCCAACGCACTGCGGCCTGTGTGATCTGACGCACAGTTGCCTGTGTGATCTGACGCACTGTGTGACGTAACGAACTGGCGTTTGACGGGCCGCCCGTTTTGGGGTTTCGTGCTCCTTCTGGGGTTTCTGATGTCTCGTCAACATGGGGCGTAGGCCCCGATCCGGGCGTATGCATCAAGGGTGCGTCTACGCGCGCAAGCGTGACGGAATGCACGTACGCGGCTCTTGCGCCCCTAACCCCTCCTCGTGCCAAAATAGGACAAGGAGTCCGGGGAGGACTCTCTCTCGACATTGCACGCTTTGGGGGGTCTTGAGACTCCTGCACGCCACTGTGACTGATCGTCACAGTGGCGTGACTGTCCGCTATGGCATGGTCCATCGGCTTCCGTCGCTGATGAACACCTGGGAGGGCAATTCCATCGGTTTGGCCGACGCGGCTGGACAGATGGTGTAGTTGTAGTGCCGAGGACAAGCCGTTCGTCCTATAACCGACTCGACTCGCGTCCGCCATTTCGGGCAACGCGGGTCAAGGTGCAGAATTTAGAGGAAAGAACCGAGAAGGTTCGGTTCTCCCGAGGAGGCCGCTCATGACCGCTCGCACCCCTGATGCCGAGCCGCTGCTGACCCCGGCTGAGGTCGCCACCATGTTCCGCGTGGACCCCAAGACGGTCACGCGGTGGGCGAAGGCCGGGAAGCTTACTTCCATCCGTACGCTCGGCGGACACCGCCGTTACCGCGAGGCTGAGGTCCGCGCTCTGCTCGCGGGTATCCCGCAGCAGCGCAGCGAGGCCTGAACAACTCCATAACCGGGCAAAACGGCAGTTCCCCCAACTCGCCGCGGCGCCCGAACCCTAGCTCCAAGCGACGCGGGTCCTGCCCCAACAGGGCCCACGCCCAAGCCGAACAGAGCACTTCAGGCACGCGACAAGGGTGCGTCGTCGATCGCGCTGGACTCCGCCGGGTCCAGCGCGATCTTTTTGTGCCCCCGACGGCTGCACTCTGGGTGACCGGTGAGGGGGGACTGCGTATGTGCCCGGTGTGTGCCGGGACTGTGCACGACCGGGCCCGGAACCTGCCTGGAACCTGGTGCAATTGCACATATTAAATTGACCACTTGTAGGAGGGGTGTAAGTCCTACTCGGTCGGAAACTTATACGGTGACACCCGTCACACGCCACGGTGCTTGTTGCTTCTGCCCCATGTGCGCTAATGGGACCCGTGTGATCCAGTTGCCCGCCACGAGGCGGGAGTTGACGCCATGACCTGACCGCCGAGCATCACGCGGTGGACGGGGCCTCCTCCTCGGCGACCTCGTCCCGGACCGGCCGGTAGCTGCGGGTGCCCGGATCCATCGCCAGCCGCAGCAGGCGATGGCATATCGGGCAGTGCCGCGTGAGGTGCCGATAGGAGGAGGCGGCCGACAGGTGCGCGCGGAGCAACGCCCGCGTCTCGTGCCTAGCCGATGCCGCCATACGCCACCTCCAGGAGCCATGCGAGAAAGAGCCCTGATTTCTGGGTACCGAGCGAATGTGACGCCGTCAAGGCGGCGGGGGACTCCGTCGGTGGCGCCGCGTTGTGGGTGCCCGGCGCGCTGAGGGCGCCCGGCGCCGCCCCTGGCCGCCCCTTGGGGGCCTGCGGCCCCCAGACCCCCGCTTCGGCCCTGAGCGGGCCTCGTCCTCAAACGCCGGACGGGCTGGTTGGTGCCGCGACCGGGACATACGGGGAGTGCCGGCACCGGGACGTGAAGAAGGGCCCGCATCCGCCATGGGATACGGGCCCTTCTCCACTCACTGCGGTCCTGACGGGATTTGAACCCGCGGCCTCCACCTTGACAGGGTGGCGAGCACTCCAAACTGCTCCACAGGACCAGGTTTCGCTGCGCCATTCGTGCGTTGCGCTGCGAGAAGAGACTGTACAGGAGGGTGCGCCCCCTGGTCGAACTCACCCAGCGTGCACGCCCCGTTACGGCGCCAGCGCGTCGATCGCCTTCACAATCCGCTTGTCCGAGATCGGGTACGCCGTGCCCAGCGCGTGCGCGAAATAGCTGACGCGCAGCTCCTCCAGCATCCAGCGGACGTCCAGCACCTGCTGCGGCACCGGCCGCCCCTGCGGCATCTGCTCCAGGAGCCAGGCGTACTCGTCCTGCATCTCGTGGACCTTCTCCATGCGCGTCGTATCCCGCTGGACGTTCGTCGGCATCTGCTGCAGACGGCGGTCCACCGCGATCAGATAGCGCATCAGGTCGGGCAGCCGGCGCAGCCCCGCCTGCGTCACGAAACCCGGCTTCACCAGCGCGTCCAGCTGCTTGCGCACATCCGTGAGGTTCGCCAGCAGGGCAGGGCTGCGCACGCCCTTCAGACGCCGCTCAGCGGCCTGCCAGGCGGCGAGGACCTGCTGCACCTGGCCCACCGCACGCACCGTCGTGTCCACGATCTCGGCACGCACCTTGTCGTACAGCTTCCGATACGACTCCTCGTCCCACGCCGGCCCCCCGAAGTCGGCGATCAGCTTGTCCGCCGCCGCCATCGCGCAGTCGTCGAACAGGGCCTGGATCGAACCGTGCGGGTTCGCGGACAGCGCGAGCTTCTGCGGGTTCGTGAGGCGATCGCTCGCGAACTTCGCGGGACTGACCGGGATATTGCGCAGGATCAGCCGCCGCGTACCCCGCCACATCGCCTGCGCCTGCTCCGCGTCGGTGTCGAAGAGGCGCACGGAGACCGTGTCGCCGTCGTCCACCAGCGCCGGGTACGCCCTGACCGGCTGACCGGCACGGCGGGTCTCGAAGACACGGGTGAGCGAGCCGATGGTCCAGTCCGTCAGACCCTTGCGCTCCAGGGACTCCCCGCCCTGCCGGGAAGCGGTCGCCGCCGCGGCCTGCGACAGCGCCTTGCGGGCCTTCGGCTTCAGGCGGAGCTTCAGCGCCTCCAGATCCTTGTCCTCGGCCAGCTTGCGCCGCCGCTCGTCGACGATCCGGAACGTGATGCGCAGATGGTCCGGGACCTTCGCCCAGTCGAAGTCGTCCGCCTCGAAGGGGACGCCGACCATCCGCTTCAGCTCCCGCGCCATCGTCACGGTCAAAGGCTCCTGGAGCGGAACGGCCGTATCGAGGAACCGCTTCGCGAAGTTCGGCGCCGGCACATAGTTGCGGCGAATCGGCTTCGGGAGGGAACGGATCAGCTCCGTCACCAACTCCTCCCGCAGACCCGGAATCTGCCAGTCGAAGCCCTCGTCCGTGACCTGGTTGAGCACCTGGAGCGGGACGTGCACCGTCACACCGTCCGCGTCCGCACCCGGCTCGAACTGGTACGTCACCCGGAACTTCAGCGCCCCCTGCCGCCACGAGTCGGGATAGTCGGCCTTGGTGACCGCCTCCGCCGACTCCCGGATCAGCATCTCCCGCTCGAAGTCCAGGAACTCCGGCTCCTCGTGCCGCTTGCGCTTCCACCAGGAGTCGAAATGGGCACCCGACACCACATGCTCGGGAACCCGCTGGTCATAGAAGTCGAACAGCGTCTCGTCATCGACCACGATGTCCCGGCGCCGCGCCCGGTGCTCCAGCTCCTCGACCTCACTGAGGAGCTTGCGGTTGTCGGCGAAGAACTTGTGATGCGTACGCCAGTCACCCTCGACCAGGGCATTGCGGATGAACAGCTCGCGGCTGACCTCCGGGTCCACACGGCCGTAGTTGACCTTGCGCTGCGCGACGATCGGGACGCCGTACAGCGTCACCTTCTCGTACGCCATCACCGCCGCCTGGTCCTTCTCCCAGTGCGGTTCGGAATACGTCCGCTTCAGCAGATGCCCCGCCAGTGGCTCGACCCACTCCGGCTCGATCCGGGCATTGACCCGGGCCCACAGCCGGGACGTCTCCACCAGCTCCGCCGACATCACGAACCGCGGAGGCTTCTTGAAGAGCGCCGAGCCGGGGAAGATCGCGAACTTCGCGTTGCGCGCCCCCAGATACTCGTTCCGGCCGCCCTCCCTGCGCCCGGCCGGCGCCGAGTCCTTGGACTCCTTCACATCCTTCATCCCGATGTGCGAGAGAAGCCCGGCGAGCAAGGAGATGTGGACCCGATCGCTGGGAGCGTCGTCCTCGTTGAGATGGATGCCCATCTGCTTGGCCACGGTCCGCAGCTGCGTGTAGATGTCCTGCCACTCACGGATACGCAGGAAGTTCAGATACTCCTGCTTGCACATGCGACGGAAGGACGACGACCCGCGCTCACGCTGCTGCTCACGGACATAGCGCCACAGATTGAGGAACGCGAGGAAATCACTCGTCTCGTCCCGGAAACGGGCATGCTGCTGATCGGCCTGCGCCTGCTTGTCCGACGGACGCTCCCGCGGATCCTGGATGGACAGCGCGGCCGCTATGACCATCACCTCACGGACACAGCCGTTCCTGTCCGCCTCCAGAACCATCCGCGCCAGACGCGGATCGACGGGCAGCTGAGCCAGCTTGCGGCCGGTGTCCGTGAGCCGCTTGCGCGCGTCCTTCTGCGTCGGGTCCAGCGCGCCGAGCTCCTGCAGAAGCTGCACACCGTCGCGGATGTTGCGATGGTCCGGCGGATCGATGAACGGGAACTTCTCGATGTCGCCCAGCCCCGCCGCCGTCATCTGCAGAATGACCGACGCCAGATTCGTCCGCAAGATCTCCGCGTCCGTGAACTCCGGCCGCGCGAGGAAGTCCTCCTCGCTGTACAACCGGATACAGATACCGTCACTGGTGCGGCCGCAACGGCCCTTGCGCTGGTTGGCGCTGGCCTGGGAAACCGGCTCGATCGGGAGCCGCTGCACCTTTGTGCGATGGCTGTAGCGGCTGATACGGGCGAAGCCCGGATCGATGACGTACTTGATGCCCGGAACCGTCAGGGACGTCTCGGCGACATTCGTCGCCAGAACGATCCTGCGCCCGGTGTGCTGCTGGAAGACACGATGCTGCTCCGCGTGCGAGAGGCGGGCGTACAGCGGAAGGATCTCCGTGAACCGATACTGCTTCTTCGTCAGCGCATCCGCCGTGTCCCGGATCTCCCGCTCACCGGAGAGGAAGACCAGGATGTCGCCCTTCCCCTCCGCCATCAGCTCCTCGACCGCGTCCGTGATCGCGGTGATCTGATCCCGGTCCGTGTCCTCGGAATCCTCCTCGAGCAACGGCCGGTAACGCACCTCCACCGGATACGTCCGCCCGCTCACCTCGATGATCGGCGCATCCCCGAAATGCCGCGAGAACCGCTCCGGATCAATCGTCGCCGAAGTGATGACGACCTTCAGATCGGGCCGCCTCGGCAGCAACTGCGCGAGATACCCCAGCAGGAAGTCGATGTTGAGAGACCGCTCGTGCGCCTCGTCGATGATGATCGTGTCGTAAGCGCGCAGCTCGCGATCCGTCTGGATCTCGGCCAGCAGAATGCCGTCCGTCATCAGCTTGATGAACGTGCCCTCGGGGTTCACCTGATCGGTGAACCGCACTTTCCAGCCCACCGACTCACCGAGCGGCGTGTCCAACTCCTCCGCCACCCGCTCGGCGACCGTACGAGCCGCGATACGCCGAGGCTGCGTATGCCCGATCATCCCCCTGACGCCGCGCCCCAGCTCCAGACAGATCTTCGGAATCTGCGTCGTCTTCCCCGAACCGGTCTCACCGGCCACGATCACGACCTGATGATCCCGGATGGCCGCCGCGATCTCATCCCGCTTCTGGCTGACCGGCAACTGCTCCGGATAGCCCACGGCGGGCACCCGGCCCCGGCGCGCCGCCATCCGCTCCTCGGCCTTGACGATCTCCGCCTCGATCTCACCGAGCACAGCGGAGCGAGCCTCCGCCTGACGGATCTTGCGCGCGCCCTCGAGCCGCCTGCCGAGCCGATGCGCATCACGCAGCGAAAGCTCGGACAGACGGGGGGCGAGGGAGCCGAGGGCGGGGGCAGGGTGCGTAGACATACGCGGTCCAGGATCTCACCTCGCCCAAATCACTGGCTAACCATTTGATCCGGGCGTCGGTGCGAGGGCAGTGTCTCGGGATGCGAAACATCAAGGGCCCCGACCGTGTGATCGGGGCCCTTGAAGGTTGTGGCTGGGGCCGGGGTCGAACCGGCGACCTTCCGCTTTTCAGGCGGACGCTCGTACCAACTGAGCTACCCAGCCGTGAGGGCTTCGAGAGGCCTCACAGCGGTCCTGACGGGATTTGAACCCGCGGCCTCCACCTTGACAGGGTGGCGAGCACTCCAAACTGCTCCACAGGACCAAGCGATGCGTACGACAGTGTCGCACACCGTACTGCGTGCCCCCAACGGGATTCGAACCCGTGCTACCGCCTTGAAAGGGCGGCGTCCTAGGCCGCTAGACGATGAGGGCTATCGGCCCGCCTGGGCGCTTCTCAGCGCGTCGGGGACGTGAGAAGCATATGGGATGTCGGGAGGTATCGCCAAAACGGTTTACGGGGTGGGTGCGGGCGAGGGGGACAGGGGCGGGGACGGGGAGTCCGTCGCGCCCGGCTGGTTCTCTTCGACCAGGTGGCGTCGTACCTCCGCGGTGGTCAGGCCGAGGCCGCCGAGTTCGATCTCGTCCCAGGCCTGGAGGCGGTGGGTGGCGCGGTCGAAGTACAGGACCGATGTCTGGATGGGGTCGGGGTGTTTGCCTTCGACGGCGCGCAGGCCGCTGCCGCCGGTGGAGCCCTCGATGCGCAGACGGGTGCCGTAGCGCAGGAGCTCGGTCTCCTGGTGGTGGATGTGGCCGGCCAGGGCCAGCGGGACCTCGCCGTCGGTCTGGCGGGCTGCCACCGGTTCGTGGGCGACGGCGACGTCGACGGGGGTGCCAGCGGCCTTCTGGTCGCGGAGGGAGGTGGCGAGGCGGGCGCCGGCGAGTTCGTTGGCGGCGTCGCCGCCGGGGACCTTGGAGCGGTCGGGGGTGAACTGGGGGTCGCCGATGCCGGCGAAGCGCAGCCCGGCGACGTTCGCCGCCTTGCCGTCGTCGAGGACGTGGACGTTCTCGAGGTCTTCCAGATAGCGCTGGGTGATGCGGGAGTCGTGGTTGCCGCGGACCCAGACGTAGGGGGCGCCGAGGTCTTCGATGGGGTCGAGGAAGCCGTTCTCGGCGGCGGTGCCGTGGTCCATGGTGTCGCCGGAGTCGACGATGACGTTGATCTTGTACTGGTCGACGAGGGAGGCGACGATCTTCCAGCTCGCGGGGTTGAGGTGGATGTCGGAGACGTGCAGGACGCGGATGGTGCTGGGGTCGGGGGCGTAGGCGGGGAGGGTGGAGGTGGCGTCGTAGAGCTTGGTGACGTTGGTGACGAGGCGGGCCAACTCCTTTTGGTAGACGTCGAATTCGGTGACGATGCTGCGCGCGTTGCCGACGAGGGACGGGGCGGAGGAGAGGAGTCCTGAGAACTTCGGTTCCAGGACTGATTCGGGGTTCCAGGTGGCGTATGCCGTGCCGCCGGACGCGGCCAGGAGGGTGAGGGCGAGGCCGCCGGCGGCCAGGGCGCGGCGGGGGCGGCGGTAGACGGCGAGGCCGAGGGCGGCGGCGCCGGTGACGACGGCGACGCAGCTGCGCAGGGCGAGGTCGCGGGTGCCGTGGGCGATGTCCTGGGTGACTTCGTCCTGGAGGCCGGAGAGGCGTTCGGGGTGGTCGACGAGGGCTTGGGCGCGTTCGGGGTCGAGCTGGTCGACGTTGACGTCGAGGCGGACGGGGGCGTTGTGGCTGTCGAGTTGGAGGGCGCCGAGGGGGGAGACGTTGATCTTGGTGCCGCCCGTGACGGAGGGGCGGAGGGTCATCGTCGTGTTCATGGGGCCGACGGGGACGCGGACGTTGCCGACGATGAGGAGGCCGAGCCAGGCGCCGAGGAGGACGACGGTGAGGAGCCCGAGGGCGCGGCTCCAGGGGTGCGGGTGGGTGACGAGTTCGAGGGTGGGGAGGGGGCGGCGGGTGGCGTAGCGGCGGGCGAGGGCGCGCGGAGCCCTGGGGAGGTGACCGATGGCTTTCATGACTGCGGCGGGGACGCGGGCCATTGGTCCCGTATGCCCAAGCGCGGGGGTGGTTATGCCGGGCCGTTCGCGGCTCCCGGGGCTGGGTCGTGCCCGACAATGGGCCTGTGCTGGAGATGACACGCGAGGAGTTCGAGGAACTGGTCGCCGAGGCCCTGGACCGGATTCCGCCGGAGCTGACGCGGCTGATGGACAACGTCGCGGTGTTCGTCGAGGACGAACCGCCGGCGGACGATCCTGAGCTGCTCGGGTTGTACGAGGGGACTCCGCTGACGGATCGCGGCGAGTGGTATGCCGGGGTGCTGCCGGATCGGATCACGATCTATCGGGGGCCGACGTTGCGGATGTGCGGGTCGCGGGAGGAGGTCGTCGAGGAGACCGAGGTGACGGTGGTGCATGAGATCGCGCATCACTTCGGGATCGACGATGAGCGGTTGCATGCGCTCGGATACGGGTGAGTGCGCGGGTGTGAGGTGTGCGGTCCGGCTTGTTCGGGGCGCGTGTCCTCTTGTGGGCGGCGGGAGTTGGGCAGGTTGACTTCTTCGCCCGCCACTGGAGGTGGCCACCGTGCGCCCCTTGTCTGTTCCTGTCCGTCTGGCTGCCACGGTGGTGGCCGTCGCCGCGGCCGCCGGCTGTATGAGTGTGGGCGACGACGGTGGTGGCGGGGGCGCGAGGCCGTCGCATTCGGCCGGGCAGCGGGGTGGTGAGGCGCCGGACGGGGGGTCGGCCGTGTCGGGTGGTGGGTCCGGGTACGGGGCGCATACGGATGGTGGCGAGCGGGACAAGGCCAAGGGCGAGGGCAAGCGCGGCAAGGGGGCCGCAGGGTCGGCGTCTCCGTCGGTCTCGCCGTCCACGGAGGTGAGTGCGTCGGCTCCGGTGGGGGGCGACGGGCCGCAGAAGCCGGGGCGGAGTGAGAAGCCGGGTCCCACGCGTACGGCGGAGCCGACGCCTGCCCGGTCGGTGGAGCCGGAGCCGACGCCCAGCGCGGAGCCGTCGACGGTCGCGCCGACGCCTACGGAGGCGGAGCCGTCGTCGTCGGCGCATGAGGAGACGGGGCCGCAGTTGGGGCAGCGGGAGCCGGCGCCGGCCGCGGGGGCGCCGGCGTGAGGTGGGGTGGGTAGGGCCGGGCGCGAGTGACGTTGCCTACACCGGCTTCGGCCGGTTTGCCTTGGGGGGCTGGGGGTGCGTATGGTGGTAGATCGTTTGATCCCATTTGCCCGGCGCCACTGCAGAGCGCGCCGTGTGGCGCGTACTCTCCCTTGCCGTGGCGGACCGCATTGAGGCGGTCGTATTGCGAATCACGGAGTTGACGGGCGCGTGCCGACGAGACTCCGGAAGGTTTCGCTTACGCATGTCCATTTCCAGTACTGACCACGTCGTCATGCCCGAGGACGCCCAGGTCGCGGCCGCCGAGGAGACCCCCGAGGTCACCTTCGCGGACCTCGGTCTGCCCGAGGGCGTCGTGCGCAAGCTCGCGCAGAACGGCGTGACGGTCCCCTTCCCGATCCAGGCCGCGACCATTCCGGACGCGCTGGCCGGCAAGGACATCCTCGGCCGTGGCCGCACCGGCTCCGGCAAGACCCTGTCGTTCGGTCTGCCGACGCTGGCGCGGCTGTCCGGCGGCCGTACCGCCAAGCACAAGCCGCGCGCCGTCATCCTCACCCCGACGCGTGAGCTGGCGATGCAGGTCGCGGACGCGCTGCAGCCGTACGGCGACCAGCTCGGCCTGAAGATGAAGGTCGTGTGCGGCGGTACGTCCATGGGCAACCAGATCTACGCCCTTGAGCGGGGCGTGGACGTGCTGGTCGCCACCCCGGGCCGACTGCGCGACATCATCAACCGCGGCGCCTGCTCCCTCGAGGACGTCGAGGTCGCCGTGCTCGACGAGGCCGACCAGATGTCCGACCTGGGCTTCCTGCCCGAGGTGACGGAGCTGCTCGACCAGGTTCCGGCGGGCGGTCAGCGGATGCTGTTCTCCGCGACCATGGAGAACGAGATCAAGACTCTCGTCGACCGGTACCTGACGGAGCCGGTCCTTCACGAGGTCGACGCCGCCCAGGGTGCCGTGACGACCATGTCGCACCACATCCTGATCGTGAAGCCGAAGGACAAGGCGCCGGTGACGGCCGCGATCGCCTCCCGCAAGGGCCGGACGATCATCTTCGTCCGCACCCAGCTGGGCGCCGACCGTGTCGCCGAGCAGCTGCGCGACGCCGGCGCGAAGGCGGACGCGCTGCACGGCGGCATGACGCAGGGTGCGCGGACGCGGACGCTGGCCGACTTCAAGGACGGGTACGTCAACGTGCTCGTCGCCACGGATGTCGCCGCGCGCGGTATCCACGTCGACGGCATCGACCTGGTGCTGAACGTGGACCCGGCCGGTGACCACAAGGACTACCTGCACCGGGCCGGCCGTACGGCGCGTGCGGGGCGTACGGGTACGGTCGTCTCGCTGTCACTTCCGCACCAGCGCCGCCAGATCTTCCGGCTGATGGAGGACGCGGGTGTCGACGCCTCGCGCCACATCATCCAGGGCGGTGCCGCGTTCGACCCGGAGGTCGCCGAGATCACCGGCGCCCGTTCGATGACCGAGGTGCAGGCGGAGTCCGCGGGCAACGCCGCGCAGCAGGCCGAGCGTGAGGTGGCTCAGCTGACCAAGCAGCTGGAGCGGGCGCAGCGGCGTGCCGTGGAGCTGCGCGAGGAGGCCGACCGGCTCGTCGCCCGTGTGGCGCGCGAGCGGGGCGATGACCCCGAGGCGGCGGTGGCCGAGGCGCAGGCGGCGGTGGCCGAGGCCGCGGAGGCCGTCGAGGTGGCGGTGCCCGAGCAGCCGGTGGCGCAGGACGTGGAGCGGAACGACCGTGAGCGGGGCGACCGGGGCGGGTTCGGCCGGGACCGTGGGCGTTCCTTCGAGCGCCGGGACGACCGGGGTGGGTTCAACCGGGACCGTGACCGTGACCGTGATCGGGACCGGGACCGTGGCTTCGAGCGTCGGGACCGCGATGGTGACCGTGGTGACCGTGGTGGTTTCCGTCGGGACGACCGTGGTGGGCGTTCCTTCGACCGTGACCGTGGCGGGCGTTCGTTCGAGCGCCGGGACCGTGATGGTGACCGTGGCGGTTTCCGTCGGGACGACCGTGGTGGGCGTTCCTTCGACCGTGACCGCGGTGGCCGTTCGTTCGAGCGTCGGGACCGCGATGGTGACCGTGGCGGCTTCCGTCGCGACGACCGTGCCGGGCGTTCCTTCGACCGGCGTGACGAGCGTGGCGGGCACCGTGGCAGCGACCGTCCGTTCAACCGCGACCGCCGTGACGACCGTCCCGGTTTCCGCTCCGGTGGCCACGAGCGGCCGTACGGCCGTCGTGACGACCACCGTGGCGGCGGCTCCTTCGGGCGCCGTGAGGACAAGCCGCGTTGGAAGCGCAACGGCTGACGTCGGCCGGGCGCCGGTGAGCGCCGGCTGAGCAGTGAACGTGCGGAGCGCCGTGGCCGGTTCGGGCCGCGGCGCTCTGC
Source organism: Streptomyces ferrugineus (assembly GCF_015160855.1). Taxonomy (NCBI): domain Bacteria; kingdom Bacillati; phylum Actinomycetota; class Actinomycetes; order Kitasatosporales; family Streptomycetaceae; genus Streptomyces; species Streptomyces ferrugineus. Next base: position 504,338 of record NZ_CP063373.1, read on the forward strand.
TGTGTACGTCGGGGGCGCGGTGGCCGTGTCCCCGACGTCGACGCGGCCGTGTCCCCGATACCCGATCGGAGACGCGGCCAGGTGCGGCTATGCTCGGGGTGGCAACATCGTCTGGGCCCTTAGCTCAATTGGCAGAGCAGTGGACTTTTAATCCATTGGTTGTGGGTTCGAGTCCCACAGGGCCTACGGGTTGTAGGCGGGGGATACCCCCTCTGACCTGCTGTGCAGCGCCTGAGTCGGCTTCGGTCGGGTCGGGCGCTGCTTCGTTTTCGAGCCACTGCGTGAGCGGATGTGGGCGTGGCCTGCGGTTCGGGTGCCGCTTGAGCGGTCGAATCGGCAGCTGCCGTACGCGATCGGGGGGATCAGTTTCGCTGCCTTCTCGGCGATTTCGCGGTCCAGCTCAGGGAGCAGGCTCGCCGTCGATAGACGGCGCGCCTAAGGTCCGAAAGCTGTTGCGCATGACGGGGATGTGGAGCATGGGGCGGGTCATCCCTCGTGCGTTCCAGACGAGGGGGGCTTTGCGGGTCCAGGTGTCCTGCTCAAGCGTGTCGAGGAGGAAGCGGGCGAGATCGGCGCGGTTGATCCGCATCCCCGGCTTCTCGGTGCCGGCCTCGGCGGCGCGCGGAGAGCCGCTCATCGGCTTGTCGGTGAGGGCGACGGCCCGGGCGAGGGTCCAGTCGACGTCGGAGGCGCGCAGGAGCTGGTCGACGCCGTGGTGATCGTCGAAGCCGGCCTTGAGGTTGGAGACCTTGATCAGGGCCTTGAACACCGGGTTGAGCCGGGCCCAGTCGTCTCCGGCGCCCATCGTGGAGGTCAGGACGATCCGGTTGATGCCCTCCTCCTTCATCACGGTCAGGGTGTTGCGAGTGGCGTCGGTCATGAACATGGGCGGGCTGACGGGTTTGGCCCAGGGGTTGTCGGAGGCGCGGGAGTTGTTGAGCGCGCTGAGCACCGCCTCCGTTCCGTCGGCGGCCTTGCGGATGTCGTCGATGTGGGCGGGCGTGCCCTGGATCAGTTCGACGCCGGCCGGGGCCTGGACGGCGTCGGGGTTGCGCACGAGGGCCCGGACGCGGTGGCCGCGCTGTGCGGCCTCGTTGAGGACGTGGATGCCGGTGCGACCGGTGCCGCCGAGGATGAGCAGGTGGGACATGGTGATCGATTGCCTTTCGGGACCGGCCGGGCCGGGCTCTTTCGGGACCGGCCCGGCCGGGGTGGGAGACGGTCGAGGCCGGTCAGGCGGCCTGCCGGCCGCCGATGGCCGTGGCCAGGCCGCGTGCCTGGGCGTGGGCGTCGGTCAGCGACGCCTCGTGGAGGGGGAGGAGAGGGGCCAGTGCCGGCACGTGCGGAGCCATGGTCAGTTCGGGTAGGACCGTCGTCAGGTCGAGGCCGAGGTTGGTCGGGTGGCCCAGGACGGTTTCCAGCGTCGGCACCAGATGGTCCATGCCGTGCTTGGGGGCGCCGGGGCCGTAGCCGCCGCCACGTGCGGAGATCAGCACGGCCGGGCGGCCGACGGTGGGAGGAGGTCCGTCGAAGCTCAGGGTGCGGCCGTTGACCATGATCTGGTCCAGCCATGCCTTGAATACGGACGGCATCGTGAGGTTGTACATCGGCACGGTGAACAGGTAGGCGTCGGCGCCGAGGAATTCCTCGATCAACTCGTCCTGGACCGCCGCGGCCTTCGCCTGCTCGGGGGTGCGCTCGGCAGGGTCGGTGGTGCGGGCGGTGATGCCCGCCGCGCTGAGGTGCGGGGCGGGGGAGACGGCCAGGTCACGGTGGACGACCGCGCCCTTCCACTCGTCACGGAAGGACCGGGCGACCTGACGGGAGACGGATGCCTCGCCGAGCGAGGACGCATCGATGTGCAGCAGGTACGACATGGAGGAATCAGCCTTTCAAAACGATCAAGGGTGAGTCGGGGAGCGAAGGGTGGAGGTCAGCTGTGGGCCGGTACGGCGCAGCCGTCGGGGCCGCAGACCGGAGCGTCGTCGTCGGTGCCCGGGGTGAGCGGGTGGGACTCGTCCCAGGCCGTGCGCAGCACGTCGAGAAGGCCGTCGCTGTCCTGGGCCCCGGGGATGCCGTACTTGCCGTCGACGACGATGAAGGGCGCGCCCGTGGCACCCAGGCGCTGGGCGCGGGCGGCATCGTCGCGGACCTGCCGCTGGTAGCGGTGCTCGGTGAGCGCCCGGCGGGTGCCCTCCCGGTCCAGAGCGATCTGCTGACCCAGGTCGAGCAGGTCGTCCAGGCTGAAGACCGGGCGGGCCTGACCGAAGTAGGCGCGGAAGATCGCGTCCCAGGCTTCGCGGTTCCTGCCCTCGGCGGAGGCGTGGGCGAGGAACTCGTGCGCCAGGTCGGTGTTGCCGACCAGGTTGTCCAGCACCTTGTAGGGGCTGAGCCCCTCGGACTCGGCCAGCGCCTCGATCCGACGCGTGGACACCTCCGCCTGGGAGGCGTCCATGCCGTGCCGGCGCAACAGCGCGTCACGGACGCTGAAGATCTCGCCCACGGGGAACGAACTGCTCAGCGGGAACGAGTGGTGGACGACCTCCACCTCATCGCCGTGCTCGAACCGCTCCACGGCCCGGTCCAGACGGTGGCTGCCAAGCCCACACCACGGGCAGGTGACCTCGGCCCAGATCTCGATCTTCATGACGCGCCTCCCATGCCTGCGCTTCAATTCCTACGTTTTGTTCGTAGCGCCATGATGGGCCAGTATGGAAGTCGATACAAAAGGCACATTGGTGTTCGTGCCGGAGAGGAATGTGCGTCATGGAGGTCACGAGCAGTTCGGGCGGCGCGGCAGCGGCGGGGCCCTGCGCCCGCATCCCCGCCGAGCACATGGCCTTCATCCGCCAGGTCCTCGACCGTGTCGGCGACAAGTGGAGCCTGCTCGTCATCGCGGTCGTGGAGGCCGGCCCGCTGCGCTACACCGACCTGCAGCGCCAGGTCCCCGGAATCTCCCAGCGGATGCTCACCCTCACACTGCGCCAGCTCCAGCAGGACGGTCTGATCACCCGCACCGCCTACGCGGAGGTTCCGCCGCGCGTCGAGTACTCCCTCACCCCGCTGGGCCGCGGCCTCCACGAGATCGTGACGTCCCTGATCGGCTGGGCCGCCGACCACCATGACGAGATCCGCGAGCACCGGGCCCGCGCCGCGGCAGCGGCAGCCGGGTCCTGACCGCAGGGTCAGCGAGCGGCTGTCGGTGCCGGCCAGGGGGAAGTCGTTCTGCGTGGTGAGGACGAGGGTGTGCGTCGTCATGCCGACGCCGGCGCCGAGCAGGAAAGACGTACACGCAGGCGTTCCGGCTGATGATCTGGCCGGAGGCGATGCCTTGCGTTTGATCCGCTGGCCACTCTTCGAGGCGTGCCTGCTGCCGTGGCGGTGGGCGGATCCGGGGGCGAGGGGGCGCTCCTGGCTCGGGTGGGTTGCCTGCCCGTGCCGGATGGCTCGGGCAGGCTGTCCGTGTGGGCGGTGTCAGTCCCGGCTTCCGCCGATGCCGCCCACGGGGGCGATCTCGGCGATGCGGGCGAGGTCCTCGGCGGGCAGCGTGAATTCGGCCGCGGCGACGTTCTCCGTGACGCGGTCGAGGTTGCGCGAGCCGGGGATGGGGACGATGTAGTCCTTCTTCGCGAGCAGCCACGCCAGCGCCAGCTGCGACAGCGTGGCGCCCTTGCTCTCGGCGAACTTGGTCAGCTCCTCGACGATGGCGACGTTGACGTCGAAGTTCTCCGGCTTCCACCAGGCCAGCTGCCGGCGGAAGTCGTTCGCGTCATAGTGATCGATGGACTTGACGCCGCCGCTGAGGAAGCCGCGTGCGATCGGCGAGTAGGCGACGAACCCGATGCCGAGTTCCTCCAGCACCGGGAACAGCGGCTCGGTGTCGAGGGCGAAGATCGAGTACTGGTTCTGCAGGGCCGAGATCGGGTGCACCGCGTGAGCCCTGCGGATGGTGTCCTCGTCGGCGTTCGACAGGCCGAGGTACTTGACCTTGCCGGCGTCGACGAACTCCTTCATCGCACCGACCACGTCTTCGACGGGGACGTTCGGGTCGGGCATGTGCTGGTAGAGCAGGTCGATGGTGTCGGTGTTCAGGTTGCGCAGGCTGTTGTCGACCACCTCACGGATATGTTCCGGCCGCGAGTTGGTCCCCCAGGTCTCGGTGAAACCGAACTTGGTCGCGATCGTCACCTCGTCACGGATCGGCGCGAGCGCGTGGCCGAGCAGCTTCTCGCCCTCGCCCCAGCCGTACAGCTCGGCGGTGTCGAAGTGGGTGACGCCCAGTTCGTGGGCGCGGCGGATCGCGGCGATCGACTCGGTGTCGTCCGAGGGGCCGTAGGCGAAGGCGGTGCCCATCGCGCCGTAGCCGATGGCCGACAAGGTCAGGCCCTGGGCGCCCAGTGTCCTGGTCTGCATGAGGTACTCCCTTGATCAAATCAAACTGTTCGGGCCGAACCGCACCAGTGCGGCGACGGAGGCGTCGCGTTCAATGCGCCGGACCGGAAGCGGTGGTTCGGACGTTGCGTAGGGCACCTCAGTCGCGGATGGTCATGCCGCCGTCGATCGACCAGGCTTGCCCGTTGACCCAGGTCGCGTCGTCGGACAGCAGGAAGGTGGCGGCGGCGGCCGGGTCGGCGGGCAGGCCCAGGCGCGGACTGCGGACCATCCCGAGGACCATGGCCTTGAGCTCCTCGCCGGCCTGCTGCTGCGCGGTTTCGGTCATGGTCACGCCGGGGGCGACGGTGTTGCAGCGAATGCCCTGCTTGCCCCAGGCGGAGGCGATGTGCCGGGTCAGCGCGTTGATGGCGGCCTTGGACGCGCCGTAGGCGGGTCGCTCGGGCTCGCCTATCCAGGCCGAACCCGATGAGGTGTTGACGATGGCGCCGCCGCCCTGAGCCAGCAGGTGAGGGATGGCCGCGCGGCAGGTGAGGGCGTAGCCGAACAGGTTCACCTCGAAGGTGCGGCGCCATACGGCCAGGTCCATGTCGAGCAGGTTCGTGTCGCGGCCCAGGTTCTGGGGGGAGAGGTCGGCGCCGACGTTGAACAGCCCGTCGATCCCGCCCAGTTCAGTGACGGCCGTGTGGATGAGCGCCTGGATCGAGCTCTCGTCGGCGAGGTCGAACTCGACGGCGAGCGCGGTGCCGCCGGTTTCGTTGAGGCGCTTGGCCGTGGTCTGTGCGGCATCAAGGTTCCGGTCGCCGATGACGACTGAGGCGCCTTCCTTCGTGAGCCGCTCGGCCGTGGACGCGCCGATCCCGGCGGCACCCCCGGCGATGACGATCCTCTTGCCCTGCAGTCCTCGCATGTCCCTCTTCCTCTCTGGCGGTGACGGTGGCAGGACCAACTATAGGCAGCGCTCTGTCGGTTTTCCAACATCATGTTGGAAAACCGTCAGGATGTTGTCTATGTTGGTGTGAGGGAAGGTAGGCTGAGGAGCATGGCCATGATCAAGAGCAGCGGCGCAGTGCCGGGCGATCGACGTGTGCGACGCACCCGGGCAGCTCTGCAGAGCGCCGTGATCGATCTCGTCGAGGAGCGGGACGTTTCCCAGATCAGCGTCGCCGACGTCGTCGACCGGGCCGACGTGAACCGCTCGACGTTCTACGCCCACTACCAGGACGTGAACGAACTGGTCGAGGACGCCTGCACTTCGATGATCGACGACATGATCGGGTTCGTCGTTGCCCTCGACCCCGCCCGGGCGAACCCGTCGGGTCCCCCGGAGGATCCGGTGGACCCGGATCCCGTACTGACGGCCTTCTTCGAGCATCTCGCCGAGCACGCGGGCCTGTACCGCGGCCTGCTGGGGCCGACGGGAAGCGCCCGCGTCATCGAGCACGTACGTCTGCGCACCACGGCGGCCGCGCACTCCTCCGCATACCTCGGCGCCACGGCCGACACCCCGCCGCCGGACACGGCCGATCCCTCCGACCTCCCCCACGACGTCCCTGCGGCGTTCGCGGCCGGTGCGCTCCTGGGGGTGGCCAGCGACTGGCTGCAGCGCGGATGCCCGCGAACACCACTTGAGATGACCGTCCTGACCAAGCCTCTCCTGCTCGCCCTGTCAGCCGCCGCCATCACGCCGCCCGCGCCGTAGCGCCTGGTCCGTCGTGCCCTCAGGGGCCCGGACTTCGACACCTACAAGCCGCTGGCCGAACCGTCGCCCGCCACGGTCAGACCTGAGATCACGAGGTGGCCATGCCGCCGGGGGCTCTCAACCGCGGTCGGCGGCACCGGGGCGCTCCCGAGGCATCAGCACCCGCGCCCTGCCAGCAGCGGCCACAGCCAAACCCGCAGCAACGCCCAAGTGCCACAACGGCATCCGCCCGTCGTCAGCGGTGCCCGCATCTGCGTTCGCCAGCGCCACCACCGTGAAGAGATACCCCAGGGAGACAGCCGCAGCCGCAGAAGCGACATAGATCGTCCGTAACGCGAGCGACCTCTGTACCGTCCCCCCGGGACAGCCCCAAGCCGAGGGTGAGCAAGGTCAGTTCGGAGATCAGCAGCATCTCCACCGGGGAGGCGGAACGGTTGGCGTCTCCTCCCTCGTCGAAGTGCACGGCCATGGGATCCGGCGGATTCGGCCACGACACGATGAACACCACAGCCACCACGAGTTCGCCATCGTCGCTGGCTTGGTGGCGTGGGATGGCCCAGTACACCGGCTCGGGCGCATCGGGCTGGATGGGGGGCGGGTACAGGGGCGCTTCCGAAGGCTGGCTTGAGGAACCGTTCGTTGGCCGTTGAGACGACTGCAGATCCTTGGGAAACTGCTGGTCACCCGACGTGTTATGCGTGAGCGGACGGCGAAGCAGCAGCCATCACTGGTCAGACCACGCGTCGGTCACTACTTGCCCTGACCAGGTGGTTCCGGACACCGAAGAACCGTCCGGAACCACCCAACAAGCTTTGGCCAGGACTTTTAATCCATTGGTTGTGGGTTCGAGTCCCACAGGGCCTACGGCTGGTAGGCGGGGGATATGCCCTCTGACCTGCTACGCAGCGCCTGAGTCGGCTTCGGTCGGCTCGGGCGCTGCCATGACCCGCGCTACCCTCGCGCCATGACGTCACGACCCCCCTTCCATCCCGACGACGGCCGCCCTCGTGATGTCGGGCCAGCTACGGTCGTTTTCCCTGATGGCAAGGAGGTCTCTGTCATCGCGTCGCTCGTACTGCGTCTGGACCCCTCGACGGTGGAGAACTTCAGCTACGACCGTCACAGCACCTGGGCAGGGAGCATCACCCTCGTGCGCGACGAAGAGGGTGTCGACCTGTTCGATGCGGCGCCTGGAATCCTTCGCATGCCCGACGGGCGCGAGAGCGAGTTCATGGCCACCGGAGGCAGTGCCGGTGAGAGCGGCTGCTCGGGGCTGGGGCCTGCTCCATTAGCACCCCCGATGCTGCCTTGCCAGTCGAAGGTCGAGTTGTACGCCGCGCTGCGGCGCGACTCCCGCGATGGCATGTCGAACCGGCGTTGCATTGCAAGTACGGCGTCACCTGGAGCACGGTCAACAAGGCCCTGACCTCGGCTTGGCCGCAGCCACGCACGACACCGCTTCGGCGCGGCCGTCGAAGCTGGATCCGTTCACGCCGCTGATCGACGAGATCCTGCTCATTGATCTGGATGCGACCAGGAAACAGCGCCACACCGTCACCCCGGATCTACCGCCGTCTGATCGACGAGCACTCCTCGTCACCGATGAGAGGGCGCAAGCGTCCTGCGAGCAACCGCGCGGTCCGGCCAGGGACTGAGATTCCGGTGTCTATACCTTGCTCGCGACCACCATGTAGTTCTCGGCCTCAAGATCGAATGTGCTCAGTTCCGTCTGGAGTCCGACCCGGTGCAGCTCGACTTCGAGTTCCTCGTACCGGTAGGGCCAGCAGGACAGCAGTTCCGAGCGGACAAGAACCAACCCGGTCGCATCAACTTGCGCGATCGCAATCTCGATGTGGTGCTCCTCCTCCCAATGCGGCGCAATCTCCCAGCGGTAGACCACGACGGCATCGCGACCGTTTCGGCGGACGAGTCGGTCCCTGATGTCCAGCCGGGAACCTCTGGCCCTCACGAGTTCCCAAGTGCGGGATGTGAGTACCAAGCGTCCGCCGGGGCGCAGAAGCCGTGACATCGACTCCAGAGCAGCACCCCTGCCTGTCGCGCCCGTGGCATGGTGAAGCGAGTTGCCAACGCAGAACACCATGTCGAACGTGTTGTCCTGGAAATGGTCGGGCAACTCTTCCCAGTTCGCCCGTACGGCCCGGACGGATGCCCCGAACTCCTCAGACAACTCTGCAGTCCGACGAACCATCGCCTCGCTGGCGTCAGTTGCGGCAACCTGCATGCCACGACCGGCGAGGCCAACCGCCAACTGTCCGGTTCCGCACGAACAGTCGAGGACGTGAGCGTTCGACGGCAGGAGATTGAGGACGTCGTCGAACGACGCAGCGAACTCGGCTGGAGGCAACTTTGCATCCGAGATGAGCCATTCGTACACCTCGGCAAGCACGTCATAACCTGTCACAACCGCTACCTCCGTCACGCGGCAGACTCACGGCGGGACGTCAGTCCATCAGCGGAGCAAGTCGGGCACCAATGGTTTTCGCAAGGGGCCACCCGTTCCAGATGGAGCGGACCAGGCCCGGCCACTGGATGGAGGGTAAGACGATGGAAACCTGGCAGGACGAGTACCGTGGTCACCCCGTTCGACTGGTCATCACCTGTCGTGTCGGGGACGAGGAGTGGGTACTTGCCCGGCGGCTCCCCAACGAGCCCTACTAACAGCTGGCCCGGACCGCAATCAAATCCACCGACGGAGCGGGTGGCCTGTGGCTGGCGTAGTTGCCTAGGCAACCGTGGTCAGAACCCACCAGCGCCTTCAGTCACTCTGTGGCAGACGAATCGGTGGTTGCCGGACGTGACCGGGGGACCAGATTCGCTGCCTTCTCGGCGATTTCACGGTCCAGCTCGGGGAGCAGGCTCGTGTACGTGTCCGAGGTCAGGGTGATGGTGGAGTGCCGCAGGGTCTCCTTCACCGCCCTCGAAGTCGAAGCCCGCGCCGGCCGGATCGGAGACTACGGCGTCGCCACCTGGACCGGCTTCGAAGACGCGTTCACTGTCGCTGACCTTCTCGACATCGCCGCACGCTGCGGAGGCCCCGGCCACCATCTGGCCGCCGTCCAGTTCCCCGTCTCGCTGGTCATGCTCAAGCCGGTCGCGCAGGCCCTGGAAGGCACCGGCCCTCTCGCCGAGGCGACCGCAGCCGGCCTGGACACGTTCATCTCCGCGCCCTTGCACAGCGGAGAACTGCCCGCCATGGTCACCGACGAACTCGCCCAACTCATCGACCCAGGCACCACCCCGGCCGAGGCCGCGCTGCGCGTCACCGCGTCCACCCCAGGGGTCAAGCACGTCATCCTGGGGGCCGGGCGTGCGCAACACTGGCAGGCCGCCCAGCACGTTCTCGCTCTGCCGCCGCTCCCGGACAAGACCCTGCACGAGGTGATCGATGTTCTCGGCGCCTGACGACGCCACCGCCCAGCGCATGCGTACCGCCAGGGCTCTCGCGTGCTCCATTGGAGGCCGGCCCGCTGCGCTACACCGACCCGCACCGCCTACGCGGAGGTTCCACCGCGCGTCGAGTACTCCCTCACCCCGCTGGGCCGCGGCCTCCACGAGATCGTGACATCCCTGGGTCGGCTGGGCCGCCGACCACCATGACGAGATCCGTGAGCACCGATCCCGTGCCGCGGCACCAGCAGCCCGGTCCTGACCGCAGGAACACCGGCGCGCAGCCGTTCGGCGAGGGTGCCCTGCGGGGTGAGTTCCACCTCCCGTTCACCGGCGAGGTACCGGCGGGCGAACTCCTTGTTCTCGCCGACGTAGGAGCCGGTCACTTGGGCGATTCGGCCGGCCGCCAGCAGGCGGCCGAACCCCTGGCCGTCCACGCCGCAGTTGTTGGAGACCACGCGCAGTCCGTCGGCGCCCTGGGCGTGCAGGGCGTCGAAAGCACGGTGGGTATGCCGCACAGCCCGAAGCCGCCCACCGCCAGCGACGCCCCTTCCGGTATGTCGGCGACTGCCTCGGCGGCCGAGGCCATGACTTTGGCCACGGTGTTCATGCCTTTTTCCGGTGCCGGACGCGGTGTCCGGCACCGGGGTGGTGCCAGAGTTCATCGCACGGTGGTCAGCTCCTGCGGCGGGCGGAGGCCAGCGGCACGGGAGCGACGCCCTCGACGACGGTGTTGCTGATGGTGCCGATGCCCTCGACCGTCATGGTGACGGTGTTGCCGGGGACGAGCGGCGGGGGTTCCAGCACTCCGCCTCGGCCCCAGAGTTCGGCCAGGCAGCCGCCGTTGCCGCAGGTTCCGGAACCCAGGACGTCGCCGGGGTGGATCCAGGTGCCGCGGGAGGCGTACGCGGCCATCTCCTCGAACGTCCAGGCCATATTGGCCAGTCGATCCTGACCGACCGTCTCGCCGTTGACGGCGACGGTGAGGGCAAGGTCGAGGAAGCCCTCCGCGTTGCGGTGGGGTTCCAAAACGTCAGCGGTGACGAGCCAAGGACCGAGGGTGGTGGAGGTGTCCTTGCCCTTGGCCGGGCCGAGTTTGACTCTCATCTCGCGGCCCTGGAGGTCGCGGGCGGACCAGTCGTTGAGGATCGTGTAGCCGAGGATGTGGTCGCGCGCCTGCTCGGGGGTCAGGTCCCGGCCCGCCTTGCCGATGACGGCGGCGACTTCGAGTTCGAAGTCGAAGCGCCCGCAGCCCGGCGGTACCGGCACGTCGTCGTGGGCGCCGATCACCGCGTAGGGGTTGGTGAAGTAGAACGCGGGTGCGACGTACCACTCCTCGGGGACGGTGTCGCCGTATCCCCGAGCGACGCCCGCGACATGGTTCTCGAAGGTCATGTAGTCGCGAACGGTGGGCGGCTGCAGCGGGGGCAGCAGCCGCGCGTCGGCGAGGGGCACGGGCAGGGAGGCGTGCAGGGCGCGTTCTCCCGCCTCGCGCAGGGCCTCCTCGCCCTCCACGATCAGGTCCAGCAGGTCGACGGGGTGTTCGAAGGGGTGGAGCTGGTCGTCGGCGACGACTCCCGACTGCCGTTTCCCGTCGTGGACGAAGCTCGCGAACTTCACGCCGCGTTCCCCTCCTCCTCGGCCGGCGCGGTGCCGCTGTGTCGGAAGCCGACGAACACGGCGGCGATCACAGCGGCGGTCACACAGGCCGCTGCTGTGAGGATCAGCCCGTTGTTGTAGCCCTGGGCCAGGGCGTCTGTGGTGTAGGGAGCGAGCTTGGCGCTGAGCGGGCCCAGGTCTGCGGTGTGCAGGGCCAATGGGCCACCCTCGTGCAGGATGGCGGAGGCGATGCCGTGCTCCTTGGGGGTAAGGCCTGCGTCGGCGAGGCTGCCGGTGAGCTGACTCGCGGCCATGCCGAGGGCGACGGCGCCGACGACGGCCGGGCCGAGGGTCTGGCCGAGGTCACGGACCAGGCTGGTGGTGGCGGCTGCCATGCCGGTCAAGTTCCGCGGTACGACGTTGACGGCGGCGGCGGTGAGGGCAGCGACGACCAGGCCGAAGCCGACACCGTTGAGCACCAGCGGCCCGAGCAGGGGGATCAGGCCGCTTTCGTGGATCGGCACCGCCCGCAGCCACAGTTGGGCGCCGGCCAGCGAGACGAACCCGGTGACCAGCATGGGGCCCGGGCCGACGCGGTGCAGCAAGCGGACCAGCAACGGCCAGATGAACGGGGTGATGCCCTGGATGACCAGGAAGGGCACCGCGGCCTGGAAGGGACTTTGGTGCTGGATGACGCCAAGGCGGATGCTCAGGTCGTACGCGCCGCCGAGGAAGCCGAACATGCCGATCACCGCCATTGCGGCCGACGCCGCGAAGGCCGGGATGCGGAACAGCTCCAGGCGCAGCATCGGAGACGCGCTACGGCTCTCCACCGTCACGAACGCGACGATGAACACGACGAAGGCGACGAACGACGCGACGACGGGTGCCGAGCCCCAACCGTCCGAGGGGCCTTGGATGATGCCGTACAGCAGGGTGAGCATGGCCACGGCGATGGTGATCTGCCCCGGCCAGTCCAGCGAACGGCCCTCGGGGGCGCTGGACTCGGTGGCCAGCAGCCAGGCCGCCACCGCGGTGATCACAGCGAGCACGCCGGTCACGCCGAACGCCCACTGGAAGGAGGCGTGCTCGACGATGCCGCCGGACATCAGCGGGGCGATCAGGGCACCCAGCGACAGGGCCGTGGTCCAGGAGGCCAGGGCCTTGGCTCGCGCGGCCGGTGTCGGTGTGATGGCGGTGACCATGGACAGGGAGGCGGGGAAGAGCGCGGCGGCTCCGATGCCGGAGATCGCCTGCCCGGTGATCAGCTGCGCTGCCGAGTCGGAGGTGGCGGACACCACGTAGCCGACGGCGGACAGCAGTGCCGCGCCGACCACCAGTTTCTTGCGGCCGTACAGGTCGCCCACGACGCCGAAGGTCAGCGCGAGGACGGCGGCGGGAACCAGGAAGGCGTCACTGATCCAGGTCAGTTCTCCGCCGGACGTCTGGAGCGTGCGCTGCATGACGCCGTTGATCGCGGCGGGCAGGACGAGCCCGATCTGGGCCAGGCAGACGGCCAGACAGCCGGCGATGATCGTGCCGGTGTGGCGCGCCGTAGCGGCCGGTGCTACATCGGACGGCGGGGCGGCAGGTGGGTCGTAGGCAGGGGTGGAGACCATGTCTCCTCCTTGGAGGGTTGGCGGGATGTACGGCCCGAGGGGGATGGTGGGGAGCTGCGCGTACCGGAGGGGCGGTGCGCCGGTCGGCGGAGGGTGGGGCCTCGTCAGGGCGGGCGGGGAGCGTTCTCAGACGCGGGGGCAGAGCTCGGCCATGCAGCCGAACAGGCCGGGGCCGTCGAGCGGGGGCAGTGAGGGGTCGAGCTCCCGGTAGACGGTGTGGACGTTGACGGCGAGGCGTTCGCTCTCGTCCAGGTCGGCGAAGCGGCCCAGGCGGATGTCGCGTGCCGCGTCCATGGCGGGCATGCCGGCGGTGAAGCGGGCGGTGGCCTGCTCGTGGACGTATTCGAGGTAGTCGCGGATCTCGCGGACGGCCTGTTTGGTGGTGACGGGGCCGTGGCCGGGTACGACGATGTCGGCGTCGAGGCCGAGCAGCAGGTCGCAGGCGGCGAGCCAGCGGGCGAAGGGACCGTGCCAGACGACCGGAGCCGCTCCGGCGAAGACGATGTCGCCGGTGTAGACGGTCCGGGCCTGCGGCACGTGGACGATCGTGTCTCCGGCGCTGTGCGCGGGCCCCACGTCGATGAGGCGGACCTCCGTCCCGCCGATGTCGAGGACGGTCTCGCCGTCGAAGATTCGGTTCGGGAGGGCGGGTTCGATGTCGGTGTGGTCGAAGCGACCGAAGATCCGTCGCGCGAAGTGTCCGGCGGGGCTGTCCATACTGGTCAGCGCCAGCATCTCGGCCGGACCGACCTGGCGCATGTCCGCCACGGACCCGCGGGCCGCGATGATCTCGGCGTGGGACACGAGTTGGTTGCCGAACCAGTGGTCGCCGTTGCCGTGGGTGTTGACCACGGTGGAGATCGGTGCCGGGGCGGTCAGGGGCGTCAGCGCGTCGAGCATGGTCTTGGTCAGCCGCAGGTCGTAGAGGGTGTCGACGAGCAGCGACGCGCCCCGGCCGGTGATCAGCCCGGCGTTGCTCATGCCCCATCCGGCATCGCCCGCGATCCAGGCGTAACAGCCGTGTCCGAGCTCGATACGGCCCGTCCGGGATGTCACGGAAGCCACGTTGCCTCCTTGTCAGCGTCCCGCGATCAGTAGCGCGAGACTTGCATCCACTGATGGACTGGAGTCCATCAGTGGAGAGGAATCTAGATAGGTGCCGGGGAGGGGTCAAGAGTCGTGCGGCCCTGTGTTGTACTGGGGGCCATGAAGATCCGGGACGCGGCATCCGCCTCCGAGGGCGGCGCGGCCGTCGGGCGCCAGGAGCGCAGGCGTCGAAAGCTGCACGACCAGCTGTATGAGACGGCGGTTGGTCTCTTCGTCGCCCAGGGATACGAGGCGACCACCATGGAGCAGATCGCCGAGGCCGCCGATGTCGCCCGGGCGACCGTCTTCAACCACTTCGCGCAGAAGGTCGGCTTTCTCGAGGAATGGGGAGTCCGCCGCCGCGCCCGCGTCGCCGAGATTCTCGGCGCGGAGCACGCCGAGGACCTGCCGGTCGGCGACCGGCTGCGCCGCTACCTGAAGGAGATGGGCGACCTCAACGTCGCCTCCCGCGCGGAGACCACCGTCCTGATGGATGCCTCAGCGCGGTACGGGCACCTCCTGCAGGACCCGTCCCTGGAAATCGAACTCGCCAGGATCGTCGAGCAGGGGCGGCAACGCGGGGAGATCAGGGCGGGCGTCGACTGCGACCAGGCCGGCCAACTGCTGGCCGCCTGCTACTTCTCGACGATCCTGCGCTGGATCCGCGAGGAACCGGCCCCGTTCGACCTGCACGAGCGCCTCTCCGGGGCGCTCGACATCATCCTGCTGGGCCTTCTTGCCGACGAGGCACATGCCGGGGAACCCTGACGGTTCCCCTCACCGCCGCCTTGAGGCAGAAGGCCGGTGGGCCCCATCAAACAATCAAGCAAGCCCACCCAACACAAATAATGACGCCCGGTCAGCAGACCGAGCCAGCGCACCGCTCAACTTCGAAGACCCGCTTTTGCGCGTACGTCCATGTCCTGCTCTCGGCCAACATCAGCCAGTACTTCACGCCCCCAACCCCTTACCCGCCGGTCGCCCCATCACGGTGTCGAAGGCAGAGTCATCAATTCCATGGGATGCCTGGGGAGGGTGTGGGATGGGCGGCGGCCGAAGCCACCGCGAGACGGTCAGGCGGTGGGCTGCCTGCCCTGGTTGTCGAGGTGGCAGCGGGCGGTCAGGCGTCAGGGTCGACTTCGGGGTGCGTGAACCGCACGGGCTTGCCCAGCGACCGGGCGTAGGCGATTTCGGCTCGGGTGCTGTCTCCGATGTAGTCGCCGACTACGAGCACCTGATCAGCGAGGCGGATCTTCGCCCGGTGCAGATCGTCGAGTCGAACCTTCAGCGCCTCGGCCTCGACAGGATCGGACCAGAGTTCGTGCGGCGACTTCATGTCACAGCCCGGTTTGACGACAATCTTTCCGGCTTTGGTCTCCCGCAGATCGGCCTCGTTCATCTCGGTCATGAAGCGGGTGGAGCCGCAGATCACGACGATGCGCGGGAGGCTCAGGAGCTTCTTCGCTTCGGCGAGCTTCTCCTCGGGGGTGAGCAGTTGCGGGTATGACACTGGTTCCTCCTGGTGGTGTGGTCGTGAGCGATGCGTGAGCGGACGGAGCCGCACAGGTCATCACGGAGAAGACTGCGCAATGAGCCGCCGCTATCCTGACCAGGCCACCCAGCAAGATCACGCCAGGACTCTCAATCCATTGGTTGTGGGTTCGAGTCCCACAGGGCTTACCGGTGGCGGGGGAGGTAAACGGCCTCTGACCTGCGAGGTTTTGGCGCTCTTGCGTGAGCGCCTCGTCGTCACTTCTGATGCGGCGCCTGTTGGCGGTCGAGATCCAGTTGCAGGTCCATCAGTGACACGATCTTCGCCCCGGAGTAGGCGGAGTGCTTGCCGTCGCGGTCGATGAGGACGCCGTGCAGTCCTGCGGCATGGGCTCCTCCCATGTCCGAATAGACCGAGTCGCCGATGTAGTAGGTGGCCGCGGGTTCAGCCCGTATGGCTCGTGCCGCGAGGTGGAAGATGCGTGGATCCGGCTTGCTGATCCCGGTGCGGTAGGACGTCAGCACGGTCTCGAACAGCGCGCCGAGCCCGGTGCAGTCGAGGATGTCGAAGAGCAGGTCGTCGAAGTTGGAGACGATGCCGATGCGTATGCCTGCCGCTGCAAGACGTTCGATCAGTGGTACAGCATCGGGAAATGCCTGGTAGTTGGCCGGTTCCAGGATCGTGGCGGCGGCCTGTTCGGCTATCTGCTGGAGGGTCGCTTCGGGAGCGTGCAGACCTGCCTCGCCGATGATCCTGCGTGCGAAGACCGTCCACGCGCGCATACGGCCGGCGGAATCGGGCTCGTCATCAGGCCAGCCGAGGGTGCCTCCCACGTGGCCGAGAGCGCGTTCCACGTGATCCGGGGCGCACTGGTGACCGTGGCGCGCCGCGGACGACGCGATGACGGCGTGGATGGGAGGCACCAGGTCGAAGAGGGTCCCCGCAGCGTCGAACAGCACACCGTCAGGCTTCAACGGATCTTCCTTTCACTTTGGGCAGGGCCTGGGCGAACTGCTGCTCTTCCAGGGCCGTCCGTAACCGTCCTGCGCGTGCGAGCGAGTCATGGAGCGATTCATCGGTAGCGCGGAAGTAGGAGGTGAGGCGGGTGAGTCTGCATCCCCTGAGGGTCTTCGCCAGGTAGGTGGAGTCGCCGTAGTGGATACGCATGCCGCCTGTCCGTGCGGCATGCGCGATGAGTTCGTAGTAGGCGATGTTGAAGTAGGCGGCTCCGTACTCGCTGAAGGCTCCGAGCCGCGTCAGGATTCTCCGTGTCCTGTGATCCTCGTAGAACGCGACGAATCCCAAGGGGCCGGCCGGTGCGGTGGCGGAGAGGAGATGTTCCTCGACGTCAGCACGCAGGACCTTGAGCCCGGGGATCTTGGATGCCCGGGCGAAGCGGTCTCGTACCGCGTCTCTGTCGGCCCGTTGGCCGTAACGGCGGTAACGGGCCAGTTGGAGTGCGACGAGGTCGTCGGTGAGGCCCGCGGGGCCGTCGACGCGAACCGTGGCGTGTGTGCCCTCGAAGAGTCTGCGTTCCTTGCGCATGACTTTGCGACGGTGGGAGGGGAAGCCGGAGAAGTAGGCGTCCAGGTCTGGGTACGGCGATGTGTCCAGGACTGCGTCCGCACCCACTGTCACCGCGCTGTAGCCGCGGGCCTGGAGCGTCTCGTGCAGTGTGCGGTCCGCGGCGGTGTCGTCCCGGAGGTGTCCGAACTCGACTACAGGCAACCCGAGGTCTTGGGCCTGCGCCTCCACCGCGCCGACCAGGAGGTTCAAGTCGTCGGCGGTGAGCTTTGCGGAGAGGGACACGCCAGGAAAGACACATCCGGGTGTGACCACGGCGAGCGTATCCGTCGCTTCGGCGGGCAGGCGGGAGCGTACGAAGGCGAGCTCTGCCTCGGCGGACTCCCGCTGCCGTTGCGGCAACTGCCGGATCAGCTCCTCCACGGGTGCTCCACAAAGGATCTCCCAGGTCGCATAGGTGCGGTGGAGGGCGGTGTGGGGCAGGGGGTAGCAGCTGGCAAGTGTGCCGGCCAGGGAGACATAGAACGCCTCCCGGCTGACGCGCCCCTCCTCCGCCTCCAGCCACGCCAGCGACCGATGCAGGCCGCTGTCGCGGTCCCGCGCACTGCTGCTGCTGTGCGCCATGGCTTCTCGTGCCGTTGTCCAGATGCTGGGGCGCATCAGTGCGTCAGAGCTCCCTTTGGGCTGTGGAACCTACGCAGTCGCTGGTCAGAAGCCAGTGCGGCCACCGAAACGACGGTCCATGCCGCAGCGGCCCACAGCAGAGGTGTGGGCCCGGTCAGAGCTGCGATCAGCGGTGCCATCACGTAGCCCAGGGGGAGGAAGGCGAATGACCCGACAGAGGACAACGCGCCGACCTTGGAGAGGTGTTCTCGGGGCACGGCCTGTTGGACGGCTGTGGTGACCAAGACCCCGTAGATCCCCACCGAAGCGCCGGCGAGTACCTGCGCCACCGACAATGACGCGAGCCCGGCGCCTGCCGCGAGAAACATGGGAGGAAGCCCCATGGCGAGCAGGCTCAGCGCGGCCACGAGGATGGGCCGGGGCAGCGACAGCTTTCCGCTCACGAGGCTGCCGACGAGTTCGCCCGCTGCGAAGAGCAGCATGAGCAGTGCCCAGCTGTTCGCCGACATGCGCTGTGACACAAGAGCGGGGCCCAGGACCATGAACGGCGCGGAGACCAGCAGAAGGATGCTGCTGTCGACGGCGGTCATCCGGAGCAGCCAGGGAAGCTTCTGCATGGCCCGCCAGCCGTCCTGCAGGGCAGACACGCCCACACGGTCCGCGTCGGCACCGACGGCCGCGCCGCGAGGAAGCCCCCACAGGAGGGCGGCCGCCAGGAGGAAGGAGACGCCATCGAACGCGAGAGCCCAGGCCGCATCGCCCAGCGCGAAACAGGCGGCGGTGATCGCGGGGCCCAGCAGAGCGGCACCACCGGTCCACGCACCCATCAACGCGTTGGCGGCGCCCAGATGCCGGGGGGAGACGCAGTGCGGGAGGTAGCCGAACGTGGCGGGATGACCGGCGGCGACGGACACTCCGTAGATGCCCTGGCAGACCAGGGCCCACCAGATGCCGGCCCCACTGACCAGAACGGCCACGGTGGTGATCTGGGCAGTTCCGCAAACGATCGACGAGGCGACCATGAGGGGGCGTTTGGCCATCCGATCGGCGGCGATGCCTCCAAAGACGAGGAAGACAACCTTGGGCAGGATCGCGGCAGCCAGTATGGCCCCCAACCAACCTGCGGAATAACCGAGTTCGGTCATCGCCAGAGCCAGTGCGGTGGGCACCACCGCGTCGCCGAGCAGAGAGATGGCACGTGAAGCGAAGAACCGACGGAAGGGCCCTGGGGCGAAGAGCACGCGGAAACCGGCACGCTCGCCCATGGTCATGGCGTATCCGGGGGGATGATGGATGCGGGCACCGGGTCGGGTAGTTCGCGCGATCGTGAGAGCAACCCTTGGCGCACCCGCTGCCTGATGTCGTCGTCACCGGCCAGAGCGACGGTCCACAGGGGCTCAAGACGCGCTCCGCGCCGTAGTTTCGTCTCCGAGGCTGCGATCCCCAGGTGCACTGCCGAGGCACCCAGGAGGTGTGCGAACTTCAGTGGTTCGTAGAACATGAGGCTGAAATACGAACTCCGGGTCTGCTCCAGCGATTCGTCCACGCCGAAGAGCCGCACCCACAGCACGTCCGCGTAATGGAATACGACATGACACCCCACCACACGCTCGCCCAGGCGGGCAAGGATCACGTAGGCCCCGGGTACGTTCGCACATAGGGCGAGGTAGGGAACGAACTCGGAGGGCGGGCGATTGTAGGACGGGTCGTACTTCTTCTCGTGGAGGACCAGAAGACGTGCGATGTCCTGGACAGGCGCGTCCTCGTCCAACGGAATCACCTGGAACGCCAGGCCGTTGCGGGCAACCTGCTTCAGGTCGGCCTTGATCTGACGCCGGCGGCTCTGGCCGACCGATTCGAGGTAGCCGTCGAAACCGCTCTCGGGAACGTCGAGCCATGCCTCCCACGCCACCAGACCCGCCGGGTGTCCCACGGCGGTGAATCGCGCGGCGTCGGCGCTGGACAGATACGGCAGCAGGACCACCCGCCCCCGTGCCGCGTCCTGAAGGCTTTCAACGACGGCGTCGGCCGCGAAGGGAAGCATGCTGGAGAGCAGTTCGTTGCGGTAGCCCGTACGGGGTCCGACGACGACGCATGCTTCGGCCGGGACGTGGCCGGCGAGGAGGAACTCCGGGTGGTAGCGCCGAGCATGTGCGTCGACGCCTTCGGTCACGGGGATCAGCACCGCATCGTGCCCTTGGCGGACCAGCACGTACGTGTAGCCATGCCCGTGTCGATCGAGGAGTCTCAGCCAGCCGGCGCTGGAGTACAGCGTCCGGGCGGGAATCAGATCTCCGGTCGCGGCTTCGTCGAAGGAGGTGAATGACTGGAACGACGGAATCAGCGGACGATCTGCGCGCACAGCTGCTCCAGTCGATCGCGGGACTTCTCAAGCAGCTCCTTGTCGTCGATCTCTTCGGCTGCAACCACGGTCAGCAGCGCGGCGATGTCCAATTCGTAGAAGTCCAGAAGTCGTTCGTGGTGCTTGATCTCGGCCTCACTGAGTCCATATCCGACCTGGAAGGCCCTGGTGAACAGGCCGCAGAAGCGAATACGGGCCAGCTCAAGCCACGGGTCACCGGTGATCGCGTTCGCGACGTCGATCACCCCTGCGATCCGCCCCTCTCGTACGCACAGGTTGGGAGGCCGGAGATCAAGGTGCAGCAGCGAATCCGTCGACTGTGCACTGCTCGGTACATGGGGTACGCCCCGGGACAGCACCGCATCGACCGACAGCTGAGGGCTGTATCTCTCCGCCGAACGCAGGCGGTCCGTGATACGCCCGACAACATAGGTAGGCCACGGGTCTTGTGGGCGCCCGACCGTCGTGCCCGGGTGGATGGAGTGGATGGCCCGCGCGATGCGGCCCAGCTCGTTCTGCTGGTCCTCGGTCAGCTCGTCCGTCGGCTGGTGGTCGATGTATTCGCAGAGCATCCAGGAGATGCCCTGTGGGTGGCCGCGCGGCTGCCAGGCGAGGACGGACGGAGCGGGTACGCCTGCCTCGCCCAGCAGGCCAAGGACGTGCACTTCCTTGGCGAGGACGTCGGCGAAATCGACCGTGCCCTCATAGCCGGTCGGCAGAACCTCGTGGCGGGGGGAGCGTACGACTCCTACGATCCTGCCGTCGTCGTGGCGGGCGAGGTCCGCGAAGTAGTCCACTCCTTCCCGCCATGGACAGACACGAACGTCGCTGTCACCGAGGGCAACCCGGATCTCCCGCTCAAGGGGGATGGTCCGTGCCGTTTCCGTCTCTGGCGTCACCGCACTGCCGCCTGCTCGCTGGAGTAGGTCACGCGATCACGCCAGTATTCTTCGGTGATGGCGTAGATCTCCTGAACCGCTGCCTGTCCGGCCAAGACGTCGTCGTCGGCCAGCCAGCTCTTGGTGACGGTGTTCTGATCCCGGTCCCCGAACGTCTCGACAGGTAAGCCGAGGTCCCCCCGTTCGTTGCCGAAGTGTGCGGCCAGCCAGTTGACGTTGACAGCGGGCATGATGTCCACGAATTCCCTGACCCACTGAACCGTGCCTTTGTAGTCGTCGCCGGGGATACCCATGATGAAGTTCGGGATCACGTAAAGACCCAAGTCTCGAACTATCTCGCTCGCCCTGTACAGATGCTTGGTGCGAAACGGCTTGCGAAGGTACTTGAGGAGGCCGTCGTGGGCGGTTTCGACACCGAACTCGACGTAACGCACGCCCATGTCGCGGCACTCGGCGAGGAAACCGTCCTTGGCAGCCAGGGAAGGCGGGGTCTGGATGATGAACCCCTCGAATCCTTCATGAACACTGGAGAAGATGTCCCGGACCTTGCCCAGGTCCCGCCAGTTGTTCGCCACCGGATCCCCGAAGGACTTGTCATCAAGGAAGGCCAGCCGGAAGTCCAGCGGTGTCAGTGCGGCTATCTCGGCTGCGTACCCTTCGGTATCGGCCGGCACGACCTGGGTGGGAACGGTGCAGAACTTGCAGCGGAACGAACATCCGCTGCTCATGCTGAACCTGGGGATGCACTTGAGCCCGTCGAAGAGCCGGTAGTCGAGCGTGGTCCGGGGGCGGGCCCGAGGGAGCGCGACGGGCAGGTGTGTGACGTCGCGAAGGAAGCTCACGTGGGGAAACTCGGCGAACACGTCTGGGTCGACGTAGCCGCCGACAACCATCCTCGCTCCAGCCGAGGCAAGATGGAGCAGCTGCTCCACGTTGGCATCCAGTGCCGAGAAGAAGAACAGGTCTCCCTTGTCGGCCTCGGCGAACCGTTGGTGAGCCACGTCGAGATCATCGACGATCATCAGCTCTTTACGAAAGTGCTCGTCCGGAAGCATGGAGGCGACGATGGGTATCCAATACGGGATCTCCATGAAGTGGGGCGGCATGTAATAGCCGCGCATGCGGGCATACGACCTTCGATAGTAATCCCGCATGGTGCTGTCCTCTGTCAGCAAGAGATCGCTGAACTGCACCAGGACTGCTCTGGTCGGCCCACTCCCGTGAGGCGCGTTAAATCCCGCTAAAATATCGGCTGATGGAAAGTGGACAGACAAGGCTCCCCCTTCGTCGGCCGCGCGTCGAGACGCGGGTTCGCAACGATAGCTGTGGGGCACACGCTGAGCAATGGTGTGGCCGGAATCCAGGGCCTGTGTGAGATGTGCTGGTCGGCCCGGGAATGGTCGGAATCCGGGCCGAGAAGGCGACGGGGTCGTCAGCGAGTATTAGCCCGCGCGGGAGATAGCTGCGCTGCGTCAATCGCCGAATCCGAACAACCTGGTCAGGCTGTATGAATGCGTGGGCGGACGTTCCCCGGACGCCGTCACCGCATGGATTACGCAGCACATCGAAGCACCCGTGACCGTCCGGCGCTGGACATTGAGGTGTGGGCGGACCGTCTTCCTCCTGGCGGCCACGGTCGGCTCCCAGCCGTCGTCCGGCTTCGGACTGCGGCAGGGCCTCGGCAAGGGCACGGTCGTTTCCTGGTGGAGCACCCCGATAAGTCCCCTGTGGCGCATGGCGAGTTCCCGCCACTCCGTGATATCCCCTCCGTGAACTATCAACAGAATTCGGTCTCTTGAGGAAAGCTGGGCGATCATCCGGGATCTCATTCCGGACCGCGGCGGTCGAAGGTGCTCGATCCGGCCGCCGACGTCTACGTTCCTCCAGCACCAGGGATCACCATGCCCCCCACCCCCCACCCGGCCGCGATATCGGGCGCGAGAAGAGTCGCCCGGGTCGCCGTGGCCGCAGGGCTCGTCGCCGCGCTCTCCGCGGCCGGCCCCATACCCATCGCCCTCGCCGCGGACGGCGCCCCCGCCCCCGCGGCCGACCCCGGCTTCAAGTCCGCCCATGACAAGCTCGGTTCGGACGACGCCGACCTCCTCGCCCAGGCCAAGGCGCAGCGCGCCAAGACCGTCACGATGATGATCGCCACGGCGCCGGGTCGGACCGAGAAGGTCGCCGAGCAGCTCGACGCGATCAAGGGCGGCTCGGTCGGCCGTACGTACGACAAGCTCGGCTACGTACGGGCCACCGTGCCGACCGGCAAGGCCGACTCGGCCATCGCCGGCGCCGCGCGGCTCTCCTCCGTGCAGGCCATCGACCTGCGGGAGGAGATACCCCTCGAACAACCCGGTGTCGGCAGCGGCAAGTCGAAGGGCGCCGCGGCCACTTACCCCGGCCCGGACGAGAACACCCCCGCGAAGAACCCGTACAACCCGTCCTTCGAGACGGGCGCCGTCGACTTCGTGAAGAAGAACCCGAAGGCGGACGGACGCGGTGTCACCATCGGTGTCCTCGACACCGGCGTCGACCTCGCGAACCCGGCGCTGCAGAAGACCACCACCGGTGAGCGCAAGATCACCGACTGGGTGACCGCCACCGACCCGATCGTGGACGGCGACGGCACCTGGCGGGCCATGACCACCTCGGTCACCGGGCCGTCCTTCACCTACGGCGGCAAGAGCTGGACGGCGCCCGAGGGCGCGTACCAGGTCAGCACCTTCAAGGAGTCCGTCACCGCGCAGGGCGAGGTCAAGGACGGCGACGCCGACGGTGACGTCAACCGCGACGGCGACACGACCGACGACTGGGGTGTGCTGTACGACGCCCAGGCCGGCACGGTCACCGTCGACGTCGACGACAACGGCGACTTCACCGACGACACCCCGATGAAGCCGTACAAGGACGGCCACCAGGTCGGCCGCTTCGGCACCGACGACCCGGCCACCGGCATCGCCGAGAGCCAGGACTTCGTCGTGGAGGTCCGCAAGGACGTGCCGATGGACCCGCTGGGCGGCGACTGGGTCGGCAAGAAGTCCGACTTCGTCAACATCGGCCTCACCGCCGGCTCGCACGGCAGTCACGTGGCCGGCATCACCGCCGCCAACGGCATGCTCGGCGGCAAGCACATGAACGGCGCCGCCCCCGGCGCGAACATCGTCTCCTCCCGGGCCTGCATCTTCGGCCCCGGCTGCAGCAACGTCGCGCTCACCGAGGGCATGATCGACCTCGTCGTCAACCGTGGCGTCGACGTCGTCAACATGTCCATCGGCGGTCTGCCCCCGCTCAACGACGGCAACAACGCGCGCGCCGAGCTCTACACGCGGCTCATCGACACCTACGGCGTCCAGCTCGTGCTCTCCGCCGGCAACTCCGGCCCCGGCGCCAACACCATCGGCGACCCCGGCCTCGCCGACAAGGTCATCTCGGTCGGCGCGGGCGTCTCCAAGGAGACCTTCGCCGCCAACTACGGCACCGGTGTGGCGAACAAGTACCAGCTGTTCAACTTCTCCTCGCGCGGCCCGCGTGAGGACGGTGGCTTCACCCCGACCGTCGTGGCCCCCGGCTCGGCGGTCAGCACGATCCCGGCCTGGATGCCCGGCTCCGCGATCGCCGAGGCCGGCTGGAAGCTGCCCGCCGGCTACGCGATGTACAACGGCACGTCGATGGCCTCCCCGCAGGCGGCGGGCGCCAGTGCGCTGCTGCTGTCGGCGGCCAAGCAGAAGAAGATCGACCTCACCCCCGAGAAGCTGCGCACCGCGCTGACCTCGACCGCCCACCACATCAAGGGGCTCCAGGCGTACGAGGAGGGGGCCGGCCGCATCGACGTCGTCGACGCCTGGAAGGCCGTCCGGGCCGGCTTCACCGCACACGACTACGCCGTGAAGGCCCCGGTCGACACCGCGCTCGACCAGGCGCTGAAGACACCGGGCTTCGGCACCGGCCTCTACGACCGCGAGGGCGGCCTCAAGGCCGGGCAGAAGAAGTCGTACGACGTCACGATCACCCGTACGTCCGGCCCGGCCGGCTCGCTCCCGCACGTGCTGCGCCTGGCGAACAACAAGGCCCGCACCTTCTCGATCGCCGGCCCGCGGGTGGTGAACCTGCCGCTGAACAAGCCGGTGACCGTCAAGGTCCAGGCCGCGCCGAAGCACGCGGGGATCAAGAGCGCGATCCTGGTGGCCGACGACCCGCGGACGCCGGGCGTGGACAAGCAGGTCCTGACGACCGTCGTGGTCTCCACGCCGGCCGAGTACGCCTTCACCGCCTCCGGTTCGGTGCAGCGCAACAACTTCAGGTCGTACTTCGTGACCGTCCCGGAGGGCACGAAGTCGCTGGAGGTCACGCTCGGCGGGCTCAAGGAGGGCAGCCGGACGGCGTTCAGCGCCATCAACCCGTGGGGCGTGCCCGCCTCCGACGACGATGAGGACACCACGGACATCGCCCGGTACGCCGACCCGGTGCCCGGCGTCTGGGAGATCGAGGTCGACGCGCGCCGTACGTCGGCGCTGCTCGACAACCCGTACAAGGTGAACGCGGCCGTCCTCGGCGCCGCCTTCGACCCGGAGACGGTGACCGTGCCCGAGGCCAGGGTCGGCACGCCGGTCGACGCCTCCTGGACGGTGACGAACAAGCTGGAGGCCGTGGACGGCACCCTGAAGGGCGGCGCGCTCGGCTCGTCGAAGACCGGGCGCCCGACCATCGCGGGCGGCGCCACGCAGACCAGCACGATCGAGGTGCCGGAGGGCACCACGTCGCTGGACGTCGCCATCGGCAACGTCTCCGACGCGGCCGCCGACCTCGACCTGACGGTCTACGACGCCCAGGGCAAGGTCGTCGGCCAGTCCGCGGACGGTGACTCCGAGGAGTCCGTCTCCCTCGCCCACCCGGCGGCCGGCACGTACACCGTCGAGGTGGTCGGCTTCGAGGTCCCGTCGGGCTCGACCGAGTACGACTACCGGGACGTGTTCTTCTCCTCCGCGCTCGGCAAGGTCACGGTGGGGGAGCCGACGTCGATGAAGCTCGGCACGGGCGACTCGGCGAAGGCGTCGGCCAGCATCGAGGTGGCGAGGACCGTGGCCGAGGGCCGCGAACTCGTCGGTGAGGTACGGCTGGTGAACGCGCGCGGCACGACCGCGGGCGTCGGCAACGTGACGATCGAGAAGGTCACGTCGTAGGTCGCACCACGCGGTAGGGGCGGGTGTCCGATGCCGGACGCCCGCCCCTTCCTGTTGTCCTCTTGCCGTTCCCGCGGTCCGTCAGCCCGCGTTGAGCTCCGCGAGGTCGCCCAGCGGCAGCGTGTGCTGGGTCTGCAGGACCTTGGCGCGCAGGTAGCGGACGTTGTCGGGCGTGGCGAAGACGCCCGTGGGGACGCGGTCGCGGACCTCGATGCCGAGCGCGCGCAACTGGTCGGCCTTGTCGGGGTTGTTGGACAGCAGGTCCAGTTCGCCGACGCCGAGGGCGGTCAGCATCTGGGCGGCGGCCGTGTAGTCGCGGGCGTCCTCCGGCAGGCCGAGGGCGGCGTTCGCGGCGTAGGTGTCCAGGCCCTGGTCCTGGAGGGCGTACGCGTCGAGCTTGTTGTAGAGCCCGATGCCGCGGCCCTCCTGGCGCAGGTACAGCAGCACGCCGCCGCGCTCGGCGATGCGCTCGACGGCCTCGCGCAACTGGGGGCCGCAGTCGCAGCGTGCCGAGCCGAAGACGTCGCCGGTGAGGCACTCGGAGTGCAGGCGGACCAGCGGGGTGGTGCCGGGGGCCGGGTCGCCGAGGACGACGGCGATGTGCTCCAGGCCGTCGGCCAGGCCGTGGAAGGTGACGAGTTCGGCGTCGGCGCGGTAGCCGTCCTGGAAGCGCAGCGGCACCCGGACACGGGCGCGCTGGGTGGCGGCGGTGAAGTCGGGCATGCGGGTTCTCCGGGTTCCGGTCGACAGATCTGCTTCAGATTTGAAGCAGAACCTGATCACGAACCCTACACCATGCTTTAAATTTGAATCAATAGAGATTTCCGAGGATCACGAACAGGGCTTGGTGGAACGGCGCCGCCACGGCACGTCGTCCGCGGTGCCGTGCGCCTCGTCCCCCTGGAAGCCCTCGGTGACCGCCGCGAAGATCTCCTCGAGCTGCCCGACCTGCTCCGGACTCAGCCGGTCGAACAGCACCTCACGCACCATCTCGACATGGCCCGGCGCCGCGTGCTCCAGGACCGTCATGCCCTCGTCGGTGAGCGCCGCGATGCTGCCCCGCTTGTCCCAGCGGCAGTTCTCGCGCCCCACCAGGCCGTCCTTCTCCAGGCGCGTCACGGCGTACGTCAGCCGGCTGCGGGTGATCTTCAGCCGTTCCGCCAGGTCGGTCATCCGAAGCCGGCGTTCCGGAGCCTCGGACAGGGAGGAGAGGATGGAGTAGTACATGTGCGGCATGCCGGCCTCCTGCTGGAGCTGCCGGTCCAGCGCGTCCTCCACGAGGTGGGCGGCGCCGATGTAAGCGCGCCAGGCGCGCTGCTCCTCGGGGGTGAGCCAGCGAGTCGTCATGAGACCAGTGTAGGTTTGTTTCAAACTTGAACCAAGCCCCGTCCGGGACCAACGCCCGGATTGCCGAGCCGGAGAGCGCGCCGATGCCGTCGTACCCCTACGTCCTGCTGTCCGCCGCCGTCTCCCTCGACGGCTACCTCGACGACACCACCCCCGATCGCCTGCTGCTGTCCAGCCCGGCCGACTTCGACCGGGTCGACGAGGTACGGGCGTCCGTGGACGCGATCCTGATCGGCGCCGGCACGATCCGGGCGGACAACCCGCGGCTGCTGGTGAACTCGGCTCAGCGGCGGGCGGCGCGGGCGGCTTCCGGCAGGCCGGAGTATCCGCTGAAGGTCACGGTCAGCGCGTCGGGCGAGCTGGATCCCGCGGCGAACTTCTGGCACACGGGCGGCGAGAAGATCGTCTATACGACGGAGAAGGGCGCGGAGCGGTTGCGGCGGGCGCCGGTCGCCGCGGATGTCGTGGCGCTGGGGCCGGAGCTGGACTGGCGCGGGCTGCTGACGCATCTGCGCGAGGTGCGCGGGGTCGAGCGGCTGATGGTCGAGGGCGGCGGCACGATCCACACGCAGCTGCTTCAGCAGGGGCTGGCGGACGAGGTGCAGCTGGTGCTGGCGCCGCTGTTCGTGGGGGATCCCAAGGCGCCGCGGCTGTTCGGGCCCGGGGGATATCAGGGCGGGCGGCTGCGGTTGCTGGAGGCGCGGCGGATCGAGGACGTGGTGCTGATGCGCTACGAGCCGACGGCGCCCGGCACCGGCGGGCTGCCCGTCGCGGCGGATCGGCACTGGCTGGCGCTGGCGTGCGAGCTGGCGGCGCAGTGCCCGCCGTCGGAGACGGCGTTCAGCGTCGGGGCGGTGGTGGTGGCGGCCGACGGGACCGAGCTGGCGCGCGGGTACTCCAG
Organism: Streptomyces ferrugineus; assembly: GCF_015160855.1. NCBI lineage: Bacteria > Bacillati > Actinomycetota > Actinomycetes > Kitasatosporales > Streptomycetaceae > Streptomyces > Streptomyces ferrugineus. The sequence goes on from NZ_CP063373.1 coordinate 532,473, forward strand.
GGAGGGCGGCGATCCGGTGGTGCACGCGGAGGAGGCGGCGCTGGCGAAGATCGCGCCGGGGGATCCCAGGCTGGGGGCCGCGACGGTGTACACCAGCCTGGAGCCTTGTACTCGGCGGGCGTCGCGGCCGGTGCCGTGTGCGGGGCTGATTCTCGGGGCGGGGGTGCGGCGGGTGGTGACGGCCTGGCGGGAGCCGGACACGTTTGTGGTGAGGGCCGATGGGAGTGGGGTGCTGGCGGGGGAGGGTGTGGAGGTGCTGGTGCTGCCGGAGTACGAGGGGCGGGCGAAGGGGCCCAACGCGCACCTGCTGCGCTGACGCCGGGTGTGTCTCGCCCCCGCCGCCCCTACCCGTCCCATCCTGAAGGGGTGCTGCCCCTTCGACCCCACTGGGGCTGCCGCCCCAGACCCCGCTCCGGCCCTGAAGGGGCCTTGTCCTCAAACGCCGGACGGGCTGGATTGCGCGGGCCGGCGTTGGAAGGCAGTGGGCCGGTGCTGGAGAGGGGTGGTTGTGCCGTGGGTGGCTGCCTTCGGTGGGGGGAAATGGGCTGGTCAGTCGTGGGGCAGGGAAAGGCGTGTGCTTCGGGGGCTGCGGATGGCGTACTATGGAGTCACCGACGCGGGGTGGAGCAGCTCGGTAGCTCGCTGGGCTCATAACCCAGAGGTCGCAGGTTCAAATCCTGTCCCCGCTACTGAAGGCTCAGGGCCGGAACTGATCAGATCAGTTCCGGCCCTGAGTGTTTCCGCTCCTCCGGTCGGCTCCCAGCACTCGCTCCCCGCCCCCGCTTCGGCAACCCTGGTGAGGTGGAGGAAGGGCGGATTACACACGTACGCCGATTCGTCCGGCTGCTCCCCGCCCTGCTGATCGCGGCCGGAGCCGGGTACGAGCACGCCACGCCCACCGCCTTCACCGGCGCCCCCTTCTTCACCGCCGCGCCCCTGGTCGCCGCCCCGCTCTACTCGCTGCGCGGCACGGTGGTCACGGGTGTCGTGGCCGTCACCCTGCTGTGCGTACTCCGCATCGTGCACGGCGGGCTCGCGCGGGCCGCGGTGATCACCGAGCTGGTCACCGTGGGCGTCGTCGCCGTCCTCGCCGTCCTCATCAACCTCCTCGTCCGCCGCAGTGACGAACGCCTCGCTTCGGTCCGCGAGATCGCCGAGGCCGCCCAGCGCGCCGTACTGCCGGAACCCGCCGAGCGGATCGGGGGGTTCCAGATCGCGGCGCGGTACGAGGCGGCGCAGGAGGGCGCCTCCATCGGCGGCGATCTGTACGCCGTGCAGGACAGTCCGCACGGGGTGCGGCTGGTCGTGGGCGACGTGCAGGGGAAGGGAATGGGCGCGGTCGGGGCCGTCGCCGTCGTCATCGGCGCCTTTCGGGAGGCCGCCGAGCAGGAGGCCACCCTGGAGGCGATCGCGCAGCGGCTGGAGCGGGCGCTGGCGCGGGAGCGGACGAGGCGGGACGGCGTCGACTCCCGCGAGGGGTTCACCACCGTCGTGCTCGCCGAACTGCCGCACGGCAACGGCACCGTACGGCTCGTCAACCGCGGGCACCCACCGCCCCTGCTGCTGTACGCCGACGGCACCGTATGCCCGCTGCCCGCCACCGAACCCGCGCTGCCGCTCGGCATGAGCGAGCTCGGCGCCTGGCCCGACCGGGCCGACGAGGCCGGCTTCCCGGGCGGCGCGACGCTGCTGCTGTACACCGACGGGCTGTCCGAGGCGCGCGACGACAAGGGGCGGTTCTACGACCCCGAGGCGGGACTCGCCGGGCGCGCCAACGCCCGGCGTGAGCCGGCCGCGCTGCTCGGCGTGCTCGCGGCGGAGGCGCGCCGGCACTCCGCGGGCGGCATGGCGGACGACATGGCCCTCATGGCCGTACGACGACCTTGATCGTTGTCACCCGAGGTGATCGGTCGACCGCCCTCCGCATAACAACTGACACACCGTCAATACCTGTGTGACTCCTGAGTCCAGGCCAACTCGCCCGAATTAGGCCGTTGATGACCCGTAAGTCCAGGCGAAAATAGTTAATGATCAAGCGGAACAGCTTGGAATCCGCACCCCGCGTCTATTAACGTTCGATAACGCAGCGCGGTCGTCCCAGCCGTCACAAGAGTCGGCTCCGTGCGCACGCGCCGAATCCCGCAAGGGAGCCGGGGAACCACCACCCTGGGGTGAATCGCGCGGATGCCGTCGTGAACCCACGACTGGTATACGCGCGTAGGAGACCTTCCTGCTCCGAACCCGTCAGCTAACCCGGTAGGCGAGAAGGAAGGAAAGGAGTACGCCCACGTGGCGTCCAACAGGCCTGCTACGCAAGCCCCGTTCGTGCCGAGTCAGCGCAGCACCGACACCTTCGGCTACGACCGCTACCGCACCGACGAGGGCCCGTTCGAGGAGTGGAACCCCACCGCGGAGTCCATTCGCCCGGCACGTGGCAGGCATCGCGTCGGCAAGCAGCGCGGCGGGGGACTCGCCCGCAGCTCCACGGTTCTCGGCGTCGGCGTCATAGCCGCCGTCGGCGCGGGCGGCATGGCCAGCGCCCAGAGCGGCAAGCCGCCGGTCGCCATCACCATCCCCGACCTGCCCCTGATCTCCGACGACGACGCCGCTCCCGCCGAGGACGCCGGCACCGCGCTCAGCACCGTGGGCGAGGCCACCGAGGAGACCACGCAGGGCACCTCCGACGCCGGCGAGGCGCTGCGCAGCCGGATCATCGCGCAGGCCGAGCTCCAGCAGGACCAGATCGACACCAAGGCCGCCGCGGCCGCCGTCGCCGCCGCCGAGAAGGAAGCCGCCGCCGCGGCCGCCAAGGCGGAGAAGGAGGCCGAGGCCAAGGCCGCCGCCGCGAAGGCCGCCGCCGAGGAGGAGGCCCGCAAGAAGGCCGAGGCCGAGCGCCTCGCCGAGCTGGCCAAGCAGTACACGCTGCCGACCTCCTCGTACACCATCACCTCGACCTTCGGGCAGGCCGGCGCCTACTGGTCCTCCGGCTACCACACGGGCCTGGACTTCGCCGCCCCCACGGGCACGCTGATCAAGGCGATCCACTCCGGCACGATCACCTTCGCCGGCTGGGACGGCTCGTACGGCTACAAGACCGTGCTCACCCTGGACGACGGCACCGAGCTGTGGTTCGCGCACCAGTCGTCGATCAGCGTCAGCGTGGGCCAGAAGGTCAACACCGGCGACGTCATCGGCCGCGTGGGCGCGACGGGCAACGTCACCGGCGCCCATCTGCACCTCGAGGTGCACCCCGACGGCAGCTCGAACGGCATCGACCCGATGGCGTGGCTGCGGGGCAAGGGCCTCACCCCCTGACACACCCCTCGACGGGCATCGACTTCCGATCCCCGGTGGTCCTGGCGGCGACCCCCCGACGTCAGGACTGCCGGTTTCGGCGTGTGCGGAATACCGGCTTCTGACACGAGGGTTGGCGAAGAACATGACTTCTCTTCGCAAGCTCGGCTCCTCCGACCTCGAGGTCCACCCGCTCTGCCTCGGCGGCAACGTCTTCGGCTGGACCGCCGACGAGGACCGGTCCTTCGCCGTCCTCGACGCCTACACCGCGGCGGGCGGCAACTTCGTCGACACCGCCGACTCCTACTCGGCGTGGGTCGAGGGCAACGTGGGCGGCGAGTCCGAGACCATCATCGGGAAGTGGCTCAAGGCGCGCGGCAACCGCTCCGACGTCGTGATCGCCACGAAGGTCAGCCAGCACCCCGACTTCCAGGGCCTGACCGCGGCCAACATCAAGGCTGCCGCGGAGGCCTCCCTGCGCCGCCTCGGCACCGATCACATCGACCTCTACTACACCCACTTCGACAAGCCGGACGTGCCGGTCGAGGAGATCATCGGCGCGCTGGACGAGCTGGTGGAGGCGGGCAAGGTGCGGCACATCGCCGCGTCCAACATCTCCGCCGAGCGCCTGGCGGCCTCCCTCGCCTTCTCCGACCGTGAGGGCCTCGCCCGGTACGTCGCCCTCCAGCCCCACTACAACCTGGTCTCCCGCGACACCTACGAAGGCTCCCTGCAGAACCTCGCCGAGCGCGAGGGCCTGGCGGCGGTCCCGTACTACGCCCTGGCGTCCGGCTTCCTCACGGGCAAGTACCGCACCGGTACGACGGTGGACAGCCCGCGCGCCCGGGGCGCCGCCAAGCACGCGCAGACGGAGCGGGGCCGACGGGTGCTGGCCGCGCTGGAGGAGGTGGCCCGGTCCCACCGGGCCCCGGTGGCCACGGTGGCCCTGGGCTGGCTCGCGTCCCGGCCCACGGTCGCGGCGCCCATCGCGTCGGCCCGCACGCCGGAACAGCTGCCGGCGCTGCTGGGAGTGGCGGAGCTGACGCTGACGGACGAGGACCTGGAGCGGCTGACGACGGCGTCGGCCTGACCTCGACGGGCGGTCCGGCGGTGCCGGACCGCCCGGAACCCGTGGTCCCTACGACCGGTACGGGTTGTACACGGGGTACGGCGCCGTCGGCTGGGAGCCGTGCCCGTAGGGCTGCCAGGTGGCGGGCGGCTGCCAGTGGGCGGGCGGCGCGTACCCGTACGCCGCCCAAGCCCGCGCGGCCACCGCGTGCTGCAGGGCCGGCCGCGCGGACTCCCGGCGCCCCCACAGCTCGTGCAGCAACTCCCGTTCCCGTACGACGAAGTCCGCGCCGGCCCGCCCACGGCGCCCCCGGTGCCGCAGGAACGCCAGCGACGTGGCGTACGCCTCGTACTGCGCCACGGCCCGTGCCGCATCGCGCCCGCCACGCTGTCGCGCGTACTGCCGGGCCACCCGCCGGTCCCGCATCGAGCCCAGCGCGAACGGTTCGCCCGGCGCCAGCCACCCGGCGGCGACATACGCCGGCAGTTCCTCGCGCACGGTCCTCAGCTCGCGCTGCCGGGTCCAGATCACCAGCCAGGTCAGCAGCCCGAACGCGGGCACCATGAAGGCCGCGTACACGGCGAAGAACCCGTACTCGCCGAAGGCGGAGGAGCCGTTCCACATGGCGTGCATGCCCATGGCGAGCAGCAGCCCGAGCAGGGGCAGCAGCACACGCCGCACGTGCTGCCGGTCGCCGGACAGGGCGGCGATGCCGAATCCGATGCCGGTCAGGACGGTGAAGAGCGGGTGCGCGAAGGGCGACATGATCACGCGGACGAAGAAGGTCGCCGCCGTGACGGAGGCGATGCCGCTGTCGCCGGAGAGCTGGTCGGTGCCGAAGGCGGTGCCGAGGTAGAGGATGTTCTCGGTGAAGGCGAAACCGGTGGCGGTGACGCCCGCTATCACCACGCCGTCGACGATCCCGGTGAAGTCCCGCCGTCGGAAGAGGAACACGAGCAGGACGGCCGCGGCCTTCGCCATCTCCTCCACGACGGGCGCTATGACGGTCGCGCCGAGGGTGTCCGCATGCGACGGATCGGCCGTCGCGGTCGCTATCCATCTGGTCGCGAAGCTGTTGGCGACGATCGCTATCAGCGCCGCCGCGCAGGCACCCCACGCGAAGGAGAACAGCAGATTGCGCCACGGGCCCGGCTCGACCCGGTCCAGCCAGCGGAACGCGGCGACGAGCAGCGGCACGGGCAGCACCGCGAGCCCGAGCCCGACCAGGAACCCCTCGGTGCCGGTCTGCTCACGCACCAGGGCGAGGATGACCAGCCCGGAGAGCGCGAGCAGGGTGCTGAGCGCGCCGTACCGCACCCACCGCTTCTGCCACCAGTGCGCGTGCCGCAGTGCGCCGCCGGTGGGACCGGTGGGCTGCGTCGGGTACGGGGGGCAGGTGGCCACGGCATTGACCCTAACGAGGCAGGGGCGCCGCCCGCAGCAGCGCGAGGGGAGGGCACGGGCGCCGATGGGGGTTTGCTGTCTGGAACGGTGCGTATCGGTGTGTATCGGATGTGTATCGGGTGTCTGTCGGTGCTGTGTCTATCGGTGCTGATAGCTGCTGATCGCTGCTGTTCTTCGCGATGTTCTGTCCGCTGCTCCTACCGCTGTACGCGGCGGAAGAGCAGGTCGTTCACCACATGACCCTTGTCCAGTCCCTGGCCCTCGAAACGGGTCAGCGGCCGGAACCGCGGACGGGGCGCGAAACCGCCGTCGGCCTGGGTGTTCTCGAAGCCGGGGTGCGCGGTCAGCACTTCGAGCATCTGTTCGGCATACGGCTCCCAGTCGGTGGCGCAGTGCACCAGGGCGCCGGGCTTCAGCCGGGTCGCGGCCAGGCTGAGGAACTCGGGCTGGATGAGTCGGCGCTTGTGGTGGCGCTTCTTGGGCCAGGGGTCGGGGAAGTAGACGCGCAGCCCGTCGAGGGAGTCGGGGCCGAGCATCTCGCGCAGCAGGATGATGGCGTCGCCGTTGGCCACGCGGATGTTGGTGAGCCCGTTCTGATCGGCGAGATTGAGCAGATTTCCCTGCCCCGGGGTGTGCACGTCGACGGCGAGGATATTGGTGTCAGGGTCCCCGGCGGCCATCTGCGCGGTCGCCTCCCCCATCCCGAACCCGATCTCCAGCACGACCGGATTCCCGTTCCCGAACAGCTCACCGAGATCGAAGACACCCTGCCCGTCGATGTCCAGCCCCCACTTGGGCCACAGCCGCTGCAACGCATCCGCCTGCCCCGCGGTCACCCTGCTCCGCCGAGGCTGAAAACTCCGGATCCGCCGCTCAAAGTGCGACCCGGCCGGATCGGCCTTGGGCCCATCCGGAAACCGCGGCTCCCCCTTGGCCCGGCTATGCCGAACGGAGACACCGGGAACATGCCCCAGGGCCTCCCCCCGGCTCTCGGGCTGACCTGGGGTGGCGGCGGGCTGCGGGGCATCGGCGGCGTTGAGGGAGTCAGACACAGTGAGGTCGATTTTACGGGGCGGATGAGGGCAGCGGCCCGGGGGCACGTCTCAACACCGCCCCACACCGTCCAGCCCGTCGGGCGCCGGAGGAACGGGCTCCCACGGCCCTGCTCTCAGCACGGGCCGGCACAATCCAGCCTGTCTGGCGCTCGAGGACGGGCTCCCACCATCCCGAGCCCCGCCCGCCCGTTGGGCGCCATTTTCATCGCCGACCGGCACCCTCCAGCCCGTCCAGCGCCCGAGGACTGGCTCTCACCATCCCGAGCCCTCATCCACCCACTGGACGCCACCCCTCAACACCGATCCGCACAATCCAGCCCGCCCAGTGCCTGAGGACGGGCACCCACCATCCCCAACCCCCACCCATCCACCCACTGGCCACCGCCTTCCAACGCCGGCCCGCGCAATCCAGCCCGTCCGGCGTTTGAGGACAAGGCCCTTTAGGGGCCGGAGCGGGGTCTGGGGCGGCAGCCCCAGTGGGGGTCGAAGGGGCAGCGCCCCTTCAGGATGGGACGGGTAGGGGCGGCGGGGGCGAGAAACACCCGGCGTCACACCCCCTCCAACACCGCCAACGCCCGCCGAGCCACCTCCCGCCCGATCGGCAGCGAAGCCGTCGCCGCAGGACTCGGCGCATTCAGCACATGCACCGCCCGAGCCCCCTCCCGTATCAGAAAGTCATCCACCAGCCCCCCGTCCCGCAGCACCGCCTGCGCCCGCACCCCCGCAGCCGCCGGCACCAGATCATCCGACGTCACCGCAGGCAACAACCTCCGCACCGCCACCGTGAACGCCGCCCTGGACACCGACCGCCGCAGCTCCCCCGCCCCGTACCGCCAGTGCCGCCGCGCCATCCGCCACACCCCGGGCCACGCCACCGTCGCCCCGACCTCCCGCGGCCGTACGACACCCCACCCGTACCCCTCCCGGGCCAGCGCCGGAACCGCGTTCGGCCCGATGTGCACACCGCCGTCGATCCCGCGCGTGAGGTGCACGCCGAGGAACGGAAACGCCGGATCCGGCACCGGATACACCAGCCCCCGCACCAGCTCGGGCCGCGCCAGCGAGTAGTACTCCCCCCGGAACGGCACGATCCGCACCTCCGGCTCGTCCCCCGTCATCCGGGCCACCTCGTCGCAGTACAGCCCGGCACAGTTCACCAGCACCCGCCCCCGCACGACGTCCCCGCGCGTGGTCCGTACGGCGACCCCCAGCTCGGCCCGCCGGTCGACGCGCTCGACCTCCGCGCCGTACCGGATCTCCGCCCCGGACGCCTCGGCGAGCTGCCGGGCGACCCCGACGAAGTCGCACACGCCCGTCGTCCCGACGTGTATCGCGGCGAGTCCGCGCACCTCGGGCTCGTACTCCGCGATCTGCGTGGCGCCCAGCTCCCGCACCGGAATGCCGTTCTCCCGCCCGCGCTGCACCAGTGCGTGCAGACGCGGCAGCTCCTCCCGCTCGGTCGCGACGATCAGCTTGCCGGTGACGGCGTGCGCGATGCCGTACTCCGCGCAGAACTTGACCATCTCGGCGGCGCCCCGCACCGCGTACCGCGCCTTCAGCGACCCCGGCCGGTAGTAGATCCCGCTGTGGATGACCCCGCTGTTGCGCCCCGTCTGGTGCCGGGCGGGGCCCGGCTCCTTCTCCAGCACGGTCACCCGCGTCCCCGGCGCGGCACGCGTGATCGCATACGCCGTGGACAGCCCGACGATCCCACCGCCGATGACGAGCACGTCACAGTCGTAAGCGAGCGTCCGCACCTGCCCCACCTCCCGGATTCGATAATGCACTGCACCACTGACAGTCACTTCAAACGCCGGGGGCCGCGGCGCCCCGACCGGGGCGCAGGGCTGTATCGATATGCGGACGTGCAAGGACCCGGCCCCTCGAGCGGAGCGCTTACGCCGGGGCCACGAGCAGCGGCCGTGCACGCTCCCGGAGCTCGACCACCCTCGGCTCGTCGCCGTACGGCTCCAGCCGGTGCAGCAGGTCCTTCACGTACTCCGTGGTGCGCGCGGACGATATCCGCCCCGCGACCTCCACCGCCCGCACGCCCTGCTCGCATGCCGCGTCGAGATTGCCCGACTCGAGCTCGGCGACCGCCGAGACGACGAGCCGCAGCCCGTGCGAGCGCACGAACTCCTCCGTCGGCTTCGACAGCGCCTGCTCGGTGAACCGCCGTACCTGGCGCGGTGCCTTCAGGTCCCGGTAGCACTCGGCGGCGTCCGCGGCGAAGCGGTCGTAGGAGTAGAAGCCGAGCCAGGACGGGTCGTTGTCGCCCTCCCGGGAGCGCTCCAGCCAGCCCTCCGCCGCCTTCAGCGCGCCGCCGGCCGCCTGCGCGTCACCTGCGCGCGCGTGCGCGCGTGCCTCGACCAGGCGGAAGAAGCTCATGGTGCGGGCCGTGGCGAGGCCCCGGTTGCGTTCCAGCGCGGCCTGGGCGAGGTCGACGCCCTCGTCGCCGAAGCCCCGGTAGGTCGCCTGGAGCGACATCGACGCCAGCACATACCCGCCGAGGGGCACGTCGGCCGCCGCGCGGGCCAGCCGCAGCGCCTGGATGTAGTACCGCTGGGCCGCCTCCTGTTGCCCGGTGTCGAAGGCCATCCACCCGGCGAGCCGCGTGAGTTCGGCGCTGGCCCCGAACAGGGCACGTCCCACCTCGTCGGAGTACGAGCCGAGCAGCAGCGGCGCCGCCTCGACTCGTAAGCACTCGGGCACCATGGACGAACGCCAGTCGCCGCCTCCGTACTTGGAGTCCCAGCGCCTGGCGTCCTCGGCGGCCTCCCGCAGCTTCTGTACGTCGCTGTGGCCGACTTTGAGCGGTGCGCCGGAGCCCTCGGACGGGCTCACCTCGCGCGCTACCGAGCTGTCGGCCGGGGTTATCAGCCACCGCGAGGCAGGCGTTGCGTATGCGCTTACTGCGAACGAACCGGCCAGCGACTGCCATATGCCGCCGGAGCCGGCGCGGCGTCCGGCGAGGTCGAGACGGTAGAGCTCCGTCGCCGACTTCACCGCCTGTCCGACGTCCCGGGGGAAGGCGAGGCCCACTTCGGGTGCGGGGTCCGCGTCCGCCAGGCCGATCTCGTGGAGCGGCACCGGGCGGCCCAGCTTCTGGCCGATCGCGGCGGCGATGAGGTGCGGCGCGGCACCTTGCGGCACCATGCCTTTGGACACCCAGCGCGCCACCGACGTCTTGTCGTAGCGAAGAGTCAGGCCCCGCTGAGCGCCAAGGTCGTTGACGCGTCGGGCGAGTCCTGCGTTGCTGATTCCCGCGAGGGCGAGAACGGCGCCGAGCTTTTCGTTCGGCCCGCGTTGCTCCCTGGACATGCGCCACCCCTCGACACAGACGGCTGCCGCGCTGGCATAACCACGCGGCATTCGTAAACCCAGCGTAGTTCGCCGCATCCCAAGCGTTAAGGGGCATTGTTCCGGATGGCGGGATTGTGGTCCGTACTCAAATACGCGGCATGTACGCACAGTTGTGGCGTGCTCCCGTTGTGTGGCTGTGCGCCCGTCCGTGCGCTCTTCTCCAGCCACCGGGGGAGCGGTTCCATGGCTCCTGCGTGGGTCGGCCCGCTGTACTGGATCCAGCGGGCTGGGGGATTCCGCCGCCTCCATCCCCGCGGGCGGCGGAACGGTCCGGGGGGCGCACTCCGTTCCCCGGACTGCGCGCGCAACGAGCACGGCGAGTAGTGCGGAGGGCTTGCACGGAGTGTGCGCGAGCCTGTCTCTACGACGCTGATTTGGCCGAAAATCGACCCCGCTGCTCCGGGATAATTGGGGCTCCCACCACGGAACTTGAGGGCGCGTGGGGAGTTTTTGGGGAGCGTTCAGGGGGCGCATTCGCGCCGCAGCCGCAGCTCAATCCGCAGCTCAATCCACTCGCCTCCTCGCACGGATCTTTCCGCCGCACCCTTGCGGATCCCCTTGCCCTGCAGGGGCGTTGTCCGGGCATCCGGGTCGCGTGCCGCCTGGCGCGCGGGCGCCCGCGCGGGCGCGATTGCCCGGCCCCGAGCCGCTCCGCCGCCGCTCCGGTGCGCGTCCTTCATGGCAGCATGGTGAACCGGTTCGTACGGTGCACTGGTTGTCCACAGCCTGTGGAGGCGTCCATGCGGTGGTTGGTGGGATGGAGCAGCACCGCCGCGGTGGCCGCCGGAATCGGCTCCGCGGGGGCCACCGGCAGCGACGGCGAGACCGTGCACCCGGTGGGGTCCCAACTCCTGTGGGGCGACCCCGATCCGCTGTGGGCGGTCGGGGACTGGCGCCCCGACGAGGTGCGCGTGGTCAAGGCCGACGCGCAGAACAGGATCGCGGTCCTCGGCACCTGCGGGGCGAGCGACGAACAACTGCGCCTCGGCCTGTTCGCCGCGCGCGGAGGGGCACTTCGCCATCTGACGGCCTGGTCCGGCAGCTACACGGCCGTCGTCCAGGTCGGCCGCCGGGTCACGGTCTGCGGCGACCTCGCGGGCGCACGGCCCGTGTTCTACACCCCCTGGGCGGGCGGTACGGCCTACGCGACCGCCGCGCTCCCCCTCGCCGACCTCATCGAGGCCAACCTCGACTTCGGGCACCTGGCCGCCCTGCTCGCGGCCCCCGACGTACCGGCCGCCGTGCACGACTCCACCCCGTACGACGGCGTACGGCGCATCCCGCCGGGGCATGCGCTGATCCTGCGCGCCGGGGCACGCGAGGTCGCCGGGTACGAACCGGTCGCCTCGCTGGCGGTGGCGGCGGCACCGGCCGATCCGGACAGCGCGGTGGACGCCGTACGCGACGCCCTGGTGGAGGCGGTACGCGCGCGTCTGTCCGCGCCCCGCCACGTTCCCGACATCGACCCCGGTCCGGTGCCGGGGATGGGGCCGGCCGAGCGGCGGGCCGCGCGCGGGATGCCGGTTCCGGGCATCGGCGCGGACCTGTCCGGCGGGCCGGCCTCAGGCACCCTGGCCCTCCTCGCCGCCGGTCTCCCGGGCATGCCGGGCACGGTGCTGGGCCACGGCACGGGCGCCGGGGAGCGGCTCCTCGCGGTGACCTTCAACGACCTGGCGGTCGGCGGCCGCGAGTCGGAGCTGGAACGCGCCGGCACCCTGGCGGCCAACCCGCGCCTGCACCACGTGGTGGTGGCGGGCGGCGAGGAGACACTGCCGTACGCCGACCTGGACGGCCCCCTGACGGACGAGCCCGGCCCCAGCCTGGTGACGGCGGCGCGCCACCGAGCCCGTCTGGCATCGGGCAGCGCGGACCACTTCACGGGCTACGGCGCCCGCCAGGTCCTCGACGCCCACCCCGCGCGCCTGGCCGACCTCCTGATGGACCGCAAACGCCGGCACCTGGTCCGCCCGGTCGCGGCCCTGGCGAAGGCGGACGGCTCGGTGCTGGTCCCCGCGCGCGTGTACGGCGCGGCGCGCAAGCTGGCCCGCACGCCCTACCGGACCGGCCTGGAGACCCTGGCCGATCGCCTGCTGCACCGCCGCTTCGAAGAGCCCGGAGGCGCCGTGGGGGCATCGCTCGCCGCGCTCACCTGGGCCAGACCGGGCCCGGCGGCACGCTGGCTGACCGGTGAGGCGCTGGCGGAAGTATCGGTTCGCCTCCAGACGGCGACGAGCCGCAACGGCGCAGGCCCCGGCCAGCGCCCCGGCGACCACCGCGCGCGTGCGGCCCTGGCCCGCCACGCCGCGGACATCCGCGTCCTGGAGCAGGCCGCCGAGATCCGTTCCCAGCGCCTGCACACCCCCTTCCTCGACAACCAGGTCGTCCGTGCCTGCCGCGCCCTCCCGGAGGCCCTGCGCGTCCAGCCCGGCGCCCGCGCCGCGATCCTCCGCACGGTCCTGGAGGGCGCCGGAGTGGCCGACCTCCCACTCGGCTGGGGCGCCCCGTCCCACGCACCGGCAGCGGTGGCGGCCCGCACCGGCCTGAGAGCGGCCACGGACTCCCTGATGGCCCTCTTCGGCACACCACTGCTGGCACAGGCCGGCCTGGTGGAGGCCCGAGTCGTCCGCAAGGCCCTCCGCGCAGCAGCCGAGGGCGAGCCCCTCCCCCTGGACGGCCTGGCGGACCTCGTCTCCCTGGAACTCTGGCTGCACCGCCTACTGGCCCGCCGAGGCACCTGCTGGACCGGCACACCGGCCCGCCAGCGCGCGGTACCGGCGGGGATCACGCCGCAGAAGGGGGTGTTGGGGGCGGGGGCGCGGCGGGGATAGGTCTGCGGATCCGAGGGGCGGGTGGCGATCCACACGCGTCACGGTCACCGGCCATCACATCACGCACAAAACCGTCACACAGCGCACCTCGCTGTGAATGTTTACAGCTCGTAGGTCGCGTAACGGATTTCGCGTCCGATACGCAGAAGGAAACAGTGCGTCTGCACGGGCGAGAAGAAACTGGTGCAAGTCTTGCCAAAGTGGAACAAGCCGCCACTGTGATGGTGCTCGTATTTCCGTCTTCTTGTGAATTTTGCCGAGAAGGGCGAGATAGGCGTCGCTAGTCACCCCAGTCCTGAAAATGCGGCAAGATCATATTGCCTGATCACCCTGTTGCCCTCTGATAATTTCCTCACCGCCCCGCAATCGAATTGCGGGGCTGCATTCATCGAAAATCACATCAGGGGGTTCTATAAATGAAGAGATTCGGCCGGAAGAGCGGCATAGTCGCGGCATGTGCCGGCGCCGAGCGGATGCGCTGAGCCGTCCGTCAGGTTCAACGTCGTCACCGGGAGCACCCTGTGGGGGCAGTCCAAGGCGTCCTGCAATTCCGCCAAGACGAGCACGCTGACCACTGAGATCAAGTGGGACAAGAACCTGCTCCCTGACCCGCTCACGGCGAAGAACGCGATGACGGACACGCGCAAGGACTGGACGGTCGGCGTGTCCAGCTGCGACAACGGCAACAAGCGTGGCTACTACGCGCGGGGTTACTGGAATGGCGGCACCTACCACGACACGTCTCCCCGCGACGTCCGGGCCTGCTGAAGCCTGAGAACCGAGAGAACGTAGGAAGGGCTGGGGCGTGGCTACGATTATAGTCGATGGAATGGTGCAGCGACGCGGAAAGCGTACGGTTCTGCGAGGTGTCACTTTTTCACTGGACAGTGGCGTGACCGCCCTTCTCGGGCCGAACGGCGCGGGAAAGACGACTCTGCTGGAAACGGTGGTCACGCTCCTGCCCCCTGCCGGTGGAAATATTCAGGTTCTTGGTGAGGATTACGGCGACAAAAAGGCGCGGGAGCGGGCGCGGCAGCGTATTGGATATCTGCCGCAGAATTTCGGATATGTCGCATCGTTCAGCGTTGAGGACTTCGTCTCGTACGTGTCATGGACCAAAGGGATGAAGGGTGCGTCCGGCGCGCAGGCCGTGCGCGAGGCCATCGCCGCTGTGGGGCTCACCGACAGTGCCTCGGTACGCATGGCGAAGCTGTCCGGTGGCATGCGGCAACGGGCGGGGATCGCGGCGGCAGTGGTCCACCGTCCCGACTTCCTCGTACTCGACGAACCCACCGTCGGTCTGGACCCGCGCCAGCGTTCGGACTTCCGCAAGCTGGTGCGCGGCCTCGCCGCCACCACCCCCGTGCTTCTCAGCACCCATCTCACCGACGACGTGTCCGCGATGTGCGACGACGTGCTGGTTCTCGAAGACGGGGACATCGTGTTCCAGGGCACTGTCCGCGAACTGGCGGCGGCCGGTGCGTCCTCCGAGGACGGGGACACGGAGCTGGAGCGGGGCTACCACACCGTCGTCGGCCGCCGGGGACACGACTCCGAGGCCCAGGGCGGTGCACGATGAGCGGTCTGTCGACCGGCATCCTGAGGGGTGCCGCACTGGAGACCCGTACGCGCTGGCACCTCTGGGCCGTGCTGGTCCTGATCTTCGTCAGTGTGTGGAACGCACTGGGCAACCTCACCCCGGGCGTGGGTTTCTGGCCCAATGCCGTCCACGCCGTGGTGCTCTCCGGTGTCCTCAGCAGCTGTGGAATGGCCGGACTCGCGGCGCTCACGGGAGGCCGGGAGCAACAGCGCGGCCTCTCCTACCTGGCCGGGATGAGTTCGGTGCCCGCGTGGTGGCTGCCTGGTGCCCAACTGCTCGCCATGGTGGCCTGGGCCTCCCTGGCGTACGGCTTCGTCGCCGTGGCGGTCGTGGTCAGGGTGCTGTTCGAAGCACCCGCGGGTGACATCGGGATCAGTGGGTGGCTGGCGGGTTGGTGTGCCGTCGTGGCCTGGACCGTGCTCGGATACTCCGTCGGCCGGCTATGGCCCAGTCGTTTCACCGCCCCTCTCGCGGCCGTGGTGCCTTTCGCCGTCTACGTGGTGCACTACGACCTGGTCGGGCACACCGGTTATCTCCTCTTCCCCTTCCTGGACGAAATCGTCACGCCGTACGCCCTGCCGCAGGACGGCCTCTACGCCGGTCAGGCCGTCTGGCTCGCCGGGGTGGCGGTGGCCGGCGCCGGTGTGTGCCTCGCCCGCCTGTTGTCGCGACGCGCGACCATCGGGGTCGCAGCGGTCTCACTGGGCCTGGCGATCACCGGTGTCGCGGTGCTCAGCCCGCTGCACGGACGCTTCCACCAGCCCGCCCTCAGCGCAGCCGAGTCCGCGCGGCTGTCGACGGTGTGCACCACCTCCCACGACCTGGCGATCTGTGTGCACCCGGCGTTCGAGAGTGCGCTGCCCGAAGTGCGGAACACCTTCACGGACACGGCCGCACGGCTCGCGCACACTCCGGCACGTGTGACCCGGCTCGTCCAGCAGGAGCGCAACAGCACCCCCGCTCCCGGCACCGCGCCGTTGTACCTCGACGATCTGCGTCCCGGCCGAGTCGAGGAAGCGCGAGAGGAACTGATCAGCTCCTTGACGGACTTCAAAGCGTGCAATCTGACGCAGGACAACCCTCGGACCGCCGCCTTGACCGAACTGGTGCAGCAGTGGCTGGCGCACGGCCGCGCGGACGCCTCCGCCGTGGCCGGACTGCCCGAGCCGACCACCGAACTACGCACGGCACAGCAGACGATCAACGGGTGGTCCAGCGGACAGGGCGGCACCTGGCTGGGCGACCACTGGGACGCCTTCCGGACATGCACGCTCTCCGGCGAGGACTTCCGGTGAGCCCGCGCGAAGGCGGCGGTGACCGTGGAGCCCGCGGGCCGCTCCTGTACTGCCGCAGTCGGCGACTGGCCGTCTCCGTCCTCCTCCTGGCGGCTGTCGCCGTCACTGCCTTCGTCCTCAACGACTCGCTGGTGAAGGTCGGTTACTCCTCGGACCAGAACACACCTGTCACCCTGATCCTGCTCCCCGCTGTCAGCGCGGTGATCCTCTCGGCCACCGCTCACGGTTCGATGCAGCCCTGGGACGGCCTTGGCGGACCGGTGATCCGTCGCGCCAGGCTGACCCACACCGCGCTGGCCTCCCTCGGTGCCGCGCTGACCGCCTGGGCCCTGCTGCCGACCGACATCCTGGACGACCGGGGAGGTGCGGCCGTCGCACGGAACGTCGTCGCCCTGTGCGGCCTGGCCCTGCTGGCCGTACGCGTCATCGGGCACGCCCTCGCCTGGTGCGTCCCGTTGCTACTCGCGGCGGTGACCCTGACGTTGGGCATCGAGCCGCAGGTCTCCTGGCTGTGGTCCTGGCTGCTGGCAGCGAACGCGGACATCGGCGCCGCGGTGACGGCCGCAGCCCTGTGGCTCACCAGCATGGTGGTCTTCGCGCGACACGGGGAACGCCGGTCCGCCGACCTGTGACCCGGGGAAGGAGGAATCCTTCCCGCTCCAGGACCTGAGTTCCACAGTTGAGAGTGCTGTCCAGGGCGCGGATGCGCTCGATGGACCACCGCCTCGCGTACAGCTCCCCAAGCTCGGCTGCGGGCGCGGCCTGGAGGGCGCGGAGCGTAGTGATCAGGCAGAACAGCTCCGAGGCCGTCCCGCCATGTTCGTCGGTGCGGGTGATCGTGTACTCGATGACACGGACATCGATCGTGCGTTTGGCGCGCTGCTCGCGCAGGGCACCTGCCTCTCCCGGTCCGGCCCCGGTGGCAGCGGCCTTCTCCCACAGCGCGAAGGAGGGGAAGCCGCGGTCGGCCAGCAGGAGCATGCCGGCCCTCAGATGGTGCAGCAGCGGTGCGCGAGGGCGCGCTCGCCGGTGGCGAACGGCCCGAAGGCCGCCCCGACCACGGCGTGGGTACCGCACTCGCCCAGCGCAACCATCCGCGCCTGCGGATGGTCCGCCTTCTGCTCGCCGTTCGAACTGTTTCCGGCGTGAACATCCGGGTCAGCAGCCCCATCCGGACCCGTTCCAGGAAGCCGTCCCCGGCTATGTGATCACGTGCTACGAGCGCGAGGCCCTACCCCACCACGATCAATCAACGGAAGCGACGTTGATCCAAGGGGTGAGCGTGGGACCAGATCACCCACGCCACCCACGCCACCCACCCACGGCCCGGCAAAACCCGTGCCCCCGAATCCACCCCCCGCGACAATGACCATGTGCGGTACAGAATCCTGGGCGTCACCCAGGCAGAGGACGACCAGGGCACCGTCATACCCATCGGCGGCCCCCGCCTACGCGCCCTGCTCACGGCCCTCGCCCTACGCCCCGGCCACATCACCACCCCCGACACCCTGATCGACGAGGTCTGGGCCGGCGACCCACCCCAGGACGCCCCCGCCGCCCTCCAGGCCCTCGTCGCCCGCCTACGCCGCACACTCGGCAAGGACACCGTCACCTCCGCCCCCGGCGGCTACCGCCTCACCGCGACGAAGGACGACGTGGACCTCTTCGCCTTCGAACGCCTCGTGCGCGAAGGCACCGACGCCCTGGACCGCGACGACCCGTCCACCGCCGCCCAAGCCCTCACCACCGCCCTCGCCCTGTGGCGCGGCCCCGCCCTGGCCGACCTCCCCGACCGCACCACGACCGCCACCCGCCCGGAGGCCCTGCGCCTGGAGGCGACCCGAGCCCGCATCGAGGCGGACCTACGACTGGGCCGCGCCCAGGCCGCCGTACCCGAGCTGAAGGAACTGACCGCGGCGCACCCGTACGACGAACCGCTCCACGCCCTCCTCATCCGCGCCCTGCGCGACACGGCCCGCTCCGCCGACGCCCTGGCCGCCTACGAAACCGCCCGCCGCACCCTGGCAGAGGGCCTGGGCACGGACCCCGGCCCGGAACTCCGCGCTCTGCACACCGAGCTGCTGACAGGACCACCGCGCCGTACGACCACCGACGCGACCCCTGCCACGGCCCCCGGCCCGAGCAAAGAGCCGCACCCCCACCCTCACTCCCACCCCCAACCCCCCGAACGCAACGGCAACCTCCGTCCACGCCTTACCTCTTTCGTGGGCCGGGAACTCGAACTCGACGCCATCCGTTCCGAATTGCACAGGGCCCGACTGGTCACGCTCACCGGACCGGGCGGCTCTGGAAAGACCCGCCTCGCCGAGGAAGCCGCCGCCGGCCTCCCCCAGGCATGGCTCGTCGAGCTCGCCCCGCTCGACCGGCCGGAGGCGGTGCCAGGCGCGGTGGTCAGCGCGCTCGGTCTGCGCGAGACCGTGCTCATGACCAACGAGCTGACGGCCCCGCAGGACGACCCGCTCGCCCTGCTGATCGAGTACTGCGCCCCGCGCAGCCAACTCCTGATCCTTGACAACTGCGAACATGTCATCGGCGCCGCCGCCACCCTCGCCGAGAGCCTCCTCACCCGCTGCCCAGGGCTCACGATCCTCGCCACCAGCCGTGAACCCCTGGGCGTTCCCGGCGAGTCGGTGCGCCCGGTCGAGCCCCTGCTCCCCGACCAGGCGCACCGCCTCTTCGCGGAGCGCGCGACGGCCGTCCGCCCCGACGCCGGCGCCGTGCTGCGCGACCGGCGCGACCAGGAGGCCGTCGCGGAGATCTGCCGCCGCCTCGACGGACTCCCGCTCGCCATCGAGCTGGCGGCGGCCCGGCTACGGCTGCTCACACCACGCCAGATCGCCGACCGCCTCGACGACCGCTTCCGCCTGCTGACCTCCGGAAGCCGTACGGTCCTGCCCCGCCAGCAGACCCTGCGCGCCGTCGTCGACTGGTCCTGGGAGCTGCTGGACGAGCGGGAGCGGACGGTGCTGCGGGAGGTGTCCGTCTTCGCGGGCGGCTGGGACCTCACGGCGGCGGAGGCCGTGTGCACCGGGCCGGCGACCGCGGACCTCATCGGCGCGCTCGTCGACAAGTCCCTGATCGTGGCCACGCCGTGCGGGCGGGACGGCTCCGACGGCATGCGGTACCGGATGCTGGAGACCATCCACGAGTACGCCGTGGAGCGCGCCGCCGAGGCCCCCGAGCTGCGCCTCGCGGCCGAGCGCCGGCACCGCGCGTGGGTGCGGGCGCTGGCCGAGGAAGCCGACCCGCTGCTGCGTTCCGCCGGTCAGCTCCCGTGGATCTCCCGCCTGGAGACCGAGCTGGACAACATCCGAGCGGCCATCGACCGTGCCCTGACCGCGGGCGACGAGCCGGACGCCACGGCCATGGTCCTGGCCATGGGCTGGTTCTGGTGGCTGCGCAACTACCGCCACGAGGGGGCGAACTGGATCGACCGAACGCTGCGACTCGGCGCCACCCTGGATGCGCGCGGGGCACCCCCGGACACCCCCCTCGACCCGATCGACGCCTTCCTCGCCACCCCGGAAGAGGAGCCCGGCAACCCCCACGACACCCCGCGGATGAGCCTGCGCATCCTGCATCTCCTGCTCAAGTCCGAGACCGAGCCGATCGACGCGCTCCTGGACGAGCGGACGCGGCGCTACCTGACCCGGGTACAGGCCTTCTACCGGCGCGGAGGACCGTTGGCGGCGCGCCTGCCCGGCCTCGTCTGGCCGCTGCTCGCCTTCTTCCTGAGCAGCTCGCGGGACGTCAGGGCCGACATGGACGTCGCCGTCGCCAATTGCCGTGTCCACGGCGGCGACTGGGAGGTCGGCGTCCTGCTGATGTTCCGTACGCACATGGTCGTCGACTCACCCGGCGACATGACGGGTGTCGACGACGACCTCGCCGAGATGCGGGTCCTCAGCCGCCGCGTCGGCGACCGCTGGATGCGGGCCCAGGTGTGCAGCGCGGCCGGCGAGACGGCCATGTCCCGCAGCAGCCTCGAGGAGGCCAAGGGCGAGTACGAGGAGGCGTTGCGCCTGGCCTACGAGGTGGGCGCGTACGCCGAGACCCCCTTCCTGATCGCCCGGCTCGCCGAGATCGCCTACCGCTCGGACGACCGTACGGCCGCGCTGGCCGCGCTGGACGAGGCGAGCGCCGCGGCCGACCGCTACGGCGTGGCGGACTCACGGGCGTTCGTCCTGCTGCTGCGGGCCCACATAGCGCTGGCCGACGAGGACCCGGCACGCGCGCGTGAGCTGTGCGAGGCGGCCCGCGTGGAGACCGCCCGAGGCACTCCACCGCCGCAGTTCATCGCGATGCTGAACACCCTCGACGCCCTGGTCGTGACGGCCGAGTCGGGCCCGGAGCGAGGGCTGCCCCTGCTGGCCGACGCGCTGCGCCTGGCCGTGGAGAACGGGTGTGCCGATGCGATCACGGCGTCCATCACCGACGGCGCGGCCGATCTGCTGGTCCGCATCGGTGACCATCCGCGCGCGGTCCGTCTGCTCGCCGCCTCGGAGCACTGGCGCCGCGGCAATCCGCGCCCGCTACCGGAGCGCACGACCGCCGAGCGGATCGAGGCCACCGCCCGCGCCACCCTGGGCGTCGACCGGTTCGCCGCCGAGCACACCCGGGGAGCCGCCCTCACCCGGGACGATGTCCTGCGCGACATGGCCGAGGCCGTACGCGCCCTGCACCACCCGGCGAAACAGGCGCCGTGAACGGCCCTACGCGCAGCTGAACTTCGACTCCGCCCAGTCCGCCAGCAGCAGGTTGTCGACGGTGCCGTGCGGCTCGACCACCAGCCGGACCGTCTCGCGCCCGGCGAGGTTCACCTGCACCGGCACCGCAGCGTCCCCGGCCTTGACGACCGCGGAGCGCCACAGCCGGACGCCGTCGGCGTAGACCGAGAAGGAGAACCGGCCGAGCCCCAGGTTCGTGTCGTCGACGCCGACCAGTGCCTCGTAGGCGTGGCACTCCCGGTTGAGGTCGATGGTGACGGAGGACCGGCCGTGCACGGTGACGCCGTGCGCGTACTGCGTGCCGGCGATCGACACGCCGTACCGCTGCCACACCCAGCTGCTCTCGTGCAGCCGCATCTCGGGCTCGGTGCCGTCGCCGGTGAGGTCGTACGACAGCTCGCTCCACTGGTAGTCGGCCGGGGCCGGCGGCGGTGTCGGGGCCGGTGGGGGAGTGGGCGTCGGGGTGGGGGTTGGCGTCGGCGTCGGCGAAGGCGTGGGTGTCGGGCTGGGCGTGCGGGTGGGTGTGGGCGAGGGGGTCGGTGTCGCGGTCCGCTCGGGTTGCACGGCCGGCACGATCGCCGGCGGCTGCGGGGCGGGGTCCTTCTTCGGCGGCTCGGGGGTCGGTGTCTCCTCGACGATCGGGGAGGGCACGGGGGGCTGCTTGGCGTCCGTCCGCGGGGGCGGGGTGTCGTTGCCGGCCAGTGCGAGCACGATCGCCGCCGCGACGCCCACCGCGACCACACCGGCCGCGATACCGGCCTTCAGCGGCGCGCCCAGTCCCTCCGAGGCCGCCGCACCGCCGCCGGAGCCGGCCCCGCCGGACGCACCGCCGCCCGCGGCTCCGGCCGAGGCACCGGCTCCGCCCGACGCGCCGCCGCTCGCCGCCGCGGCCGCCCCCGCGGCACCGGCCGCGCCCGCCCCGGCACCGCCGGCGATGAGCCCGGCCGCCTTGGCGTACCCGGCGGCGCCGAACCAGCCGATGACCGCGACCGGCACGACGGCGGGGATACCGCTGGCGACTTCCTTGATCTGGCCGGCGGCGAGCCGGCACTTGGCGCACTCCTCCAAGTGCTTGCGCAGGCCCCGTTCGGCGCGGGTGCGCAGGCTGCCGCGGGCGTAGGCGCCGAGCCGGTCGGCGTGGCGGGCGCACTCCTCGTCGCCGGCGAGGCTGGCGCTGACATGGGCCTGGAGGTAGGCCTGCTTGAGTCCCTCGCGGGCCCGGCTCGCGAGCACGCGCGTGCCGTTGGCGTCGAGCCCGAAGAGGGTGGCGACCTCGCTGGGCGACTCGTCCTCGACCTCGGTGTGCCACAGCACGGCCTGCCAGCGCTCCGGCAGCGAGCGGAAGGCCTGCATGGCCATGGACTGCTCCGCCTCGTGCATCGCCCGCACGTCGGCGCCCAGGTCCACAGTGTCGTCGTCGGAGACCTCGGCCACTCGTGTGGACTGCGCGGCGAACACTGCGAAGTCGTCGACCAGCTGCTCCCGCCGCGCCGACTTCGTCCAGTCCGCGGCGGCCCGCCGGATCGAGGTGAGCAGATAGGCGCGTACGGCGTGCTCGGGGCCGGAACCGCCGCGCACCGCCTGGAGCATGCGGGCGAAGACCTCGGCGGTGAGGTCGTCCGCGGTGTGGGCGTCACGGCAGCAGGTGCGCGCGTACCGGCGCACCGCCTCCGCGTGGCGCCGGTACAGCTCCTCGTAGGCGCTGTCGTCGCCGGAGCGCATCCGGCCGATCAGATCGGCGTCCGACGGCGGCAGCTCGCGCGGCGGTGGCAGCACGCCGTCCTCGCGCCGGTCGCGCTGCGCGGGGACGCCGACTTCCGCGGGGACGTCGTCCCTCGGCACGCCCGCGCGTCCGCCCTGACTCGGCACCTGCGGAGTCGCCGCGTCACCGTCATCGCGTGACTCGTCCCACCCGTCAACGCTCATCGCGGAAAGCCCCCACCGCCGGCTCCACCAGTCCTGGACACCGGGCCAGGGTGCCATATGGGCTTTTGGTCAGGACCCACCCGTACGGACCTTCCACTCGTCCGTGGGGACTTCCCACAAAGCAGTACTGGTCCTCGCCCGTACGGGGAAGCTCACATGACCCCCACCGAGCGAAAGCTGCAGGTGGAGCCTGGAATGCCTGACTTGTACCGCGATGGTGTTCAAGGCGAGAGCGGTGTGGCACCCCACCTCTTCGTCACCCCTGCGAAGTCACCCTCGTCACACCGCCCGGCTCACGCCTGAGGCCGCGACCGCAAGCCCTCCAGCAGGATGTCCAGCAGCCGCGCCGAGGCCGCCGCCTGCTGCGCCGCGTCCGGCAGCGAGGGCGCCGCCGTGGCGATCACCAGCAGGACGTCCGACACCGAGACGTCGGCCCGCAGCTCACCCGCCGCGCGCGCCCGCTCCACGAGCTGGCCCACCACGTCGAGCAGCGCCGCCGCTCCCGCGTCGTCCACCGGTCCGGCCGCGACCGCCGCCGACTGCTCGGGCACCAACCGCAGCTCACCGGTGCCGGGCTGGATCCGCTGCTGCGGCACCCTGGCCTCGTCGAGCACGGCGCCGTCCTCCGCGACCCCGACCCGCAGCACCTGCGGCGGCAGCAGCCGGCCCGCGCCCGAGGCCACCGACGTGCGCAGGAAGCGCGACAGCGCCGACCACGGCTCGTCCTCCTGGCCGAGCGCCGCACGCGCCTGGTCGGTCAGCCGGGAGGTCTCCTCCTCGGCTATCCGCCGCACCAGGACGTCCTTGCTCGGGAAGCGGCGGTACACCGTCCCGACGCCGACCCGCGCGCGCCGCGCCACGTCCTCCATCGGCGCGCCGTACCCCAACTCGCCGAAGACCTCGCGCGCCGCACGCAGCACGTGCTCCAGATTGCGCTGTGCGTCCACGCGCAGCGGCGTCGTACGCGGGCCGTTCCCGCGCCCGTTGCCCGCAGCCGCGCTCATCGTGCCGCCCACCGTCCCGCCGCCCGGCGCGATGGCGGATGCGGAAGACCATCGAGAATCCTGAACATGCATAAGCGATCCCCCGGTAATGACGTCTCCCCCCGGAGACTCTCCCCGTCATTGCAAAGCCGGAGCGTCGCGGAACAAGCCCGGACCACGAGTCCGTTCTGTGTGACTCGCGGACCCGAAGAGCGCATCCCCCTACACCCCGTCGACACACGAACATAGTTGAGCGAGGGTCAATTCAGAAGGGGCAGGTTCCGCACGGAGCGCCCCTCGATCGGAGTACGGGTCGTTTACGTCCTGATTGCGCCACCTACGACCCCCCGGCGCACACCCATTGACCTGCGAGGTTTCCGCACACTCCGGCAATCCGGCCAAATCGCGGCCTCGCCGGTCTCCGGTCACACAAATGGTCGAGCCTGTGGACAAACGCAAGCGCCGGGTGCGTCATGGGATGGTGAAGGAACGTGCGCGCATTCTCGTTGTCGGCGGCGGCTACGTCGGGATGTACACGGCCCTGCGTCTCCAGCGGAGGCTGAAACCGGAACTCGGCCGGGGCGAGGCCGAGATCACCGTGGTCACTCCCGACCCTTACATGACGTATCAGCCGTTCCTGCCCGAAGCAGCCGCCGGTTCCATCTCGCCACGCCACGTGGTGGTACCGCTGCGCCGCGTCCTGTCCCGGTGCCGGGTCATCATCGGCGAGGCCACCGCCATCGACCACGCCAAGCGCACGGCCACCCTCACCACCCTCGCCACGGCGGAGGAGGGCACCGGCACCGAACAGCTCTCGTACGACGAACTCGTCCTCGCCCCCGGCTCCGTCTCGCGCACCCTGCCCATCCCCGGCCTCGCCGAGCACGGCATCGGCTTCAAGACCGTCGAAGAGGCCATCGGCCTGCGCAACCACGTCATCGAGCAGATGGACATCGCCTCCTCCACCCGCGACCCCGCGATCCGCGACGCGGCCCTCACCTTCGTCTTCGTGGGAGGCGGCTACGCGGGCGTCGAGGCGCTCGGCGAACTCGAGGACATGGCCCGCTACGCCACGCGCTACTACCACAACGTCCGCCCCGAGGACATGAAGTGGATCCTGGTCGAGGCCTCCGACCGCATCCTGCCCGAGGTCGGCGAGGACATGGGCCGCTACACCGTCACCGAGCTGCGCCGCCGCAACATCGACGTACGCCTGCACACCCGCCTGGAGTCCTGCGCCGACCGCGTGGCCGTCCTCAGCGACGGAGCCCGCTTCCCCACCCGTACGGTCGTCTGGACGGCCGGCGTCAAACCGCACCCGATCCTCGCCGCGAGCGACCTGCCGCTCAATGCGCGCGGCAGGCTGCGGTGCACCCCCGAGCTGACCGTCGACGGCACCACGCACGCGTGGGCGGCGGGAGACGCCGCCGCCGTCCCCGACGTCACCGCGCCCGAGCCCGGCACGGAGTGCGCCCCCAACGCCCAGCACGCCCTGCGCCAGGCGAAGGTCCTCGGCGACAACATCGTCCACACCCTGCGCGGCGAACCCCTGGAGACGTACGCCCACCAATACGCGGGCTCGGTCGCCTCCCTCGGGTTCCACAAGGGCGTCGCACAGGTCTACGGACGCAAGCTGAAGGGCTACCCTGCCTGGTTCATGCACCGCGTCTATCACCTCAGCAGGGTGCCGACCTTCAACCGCAAGGCACGCGTCCTGGCCGAATGGACACTGTCCGGGCTCTTCAAGAGGGAGATCGTCTCCCTCGGATCACTCGAACACCCCCGAGCGGAGTTCGAACTCGCGGCCGGTGGAAAGCCTCCCCTCAACCAGGGAGACGACACGAAGGGGTCGTCCTGACCGGACCCAGGAACTCCACCGACGGGGCAGGCGTCTGACGGGTGTCGGCCAGGTCGGCCGCACTGCAAGACTGATCCCCGAACCGATCCCGACCCCACGAGGCTCTCCCCACAGTGCTGCAACCCCGGGGTGCCACCCCGCAGACCCCCGGCCGGGTCCGGAGCTGGCCGAAGACGACGACACGAGGCAAGGATTCGTGAACTTCACGCGCTGGAGCGCCCGGCTCCCCGGAACGCAGCGCCGCGCCGCAGCGCGGACCGAGACCACGGCGGCCGCCACCCAGGACCGCCGAGGGGAGAGCCCCAACTCCGTCCCCGCAGCCCGCGTAGAACAACTCACCGACGAGGCGGGACCGATCCCCGCCGTGGACGAACTGCCGGTCCGCGAGGTCCTCGGCCGGGTCCCGGCCCTGGTCGCCCTCGTCCACGGCACCGACCACCGCCTCGCCTACATCAACGACGCCTACGCGACGGCGTTCGGCGTACGCCCCCCGGGCGAACCCGCGCGCGAGGCCCTCCCCGAACTGGCCGAACTGGGCCTGCTCCCCCTCCTCGACCAGGTCCTGCGCAGCGGCAGGCCCCGCACCCTGAAGTCCCGCAAGGCCCTCGACGGCCGCTCCTACACGTTCACCTGCACCCCCGTGACCGACGGCGACGGCGGCGTCCTCATCTTCGCCACCGACGTCACCGACCACGCCGAAGCCGCCGAGCGCCTGCGCGCCAGCGAACGCCGCCAGCGCGAAACGGCCGTCACCCTCCAACGCTCCCTCCTCCCCCAGGAGCTCGAAGAACCCGACGACCTGCGCATCGCCGCCACCTACCACCCCGGCGGCACCGAGGCCGCGGTCGGCGGCGACTGGTACGACGTGATCACCCTGGGCGGCGGTCGCACGGCCCTGGTGATCGGCGACGTCATGGGCAGAGGAGTGCGAGCAGCGGCCGTCATGGGCCAACTGCGCACGGCGGTCAGGGCCTACGCCCGCCTGGACCTCCCCCCGCACGAGGTGTTGCAGCTCCTGGACGGCCTGGCCACGGAAATCGACGCCAACCAGATCGCCACCTGCGTCTACGCCGTCCACGACCCGAACGAGGGCAGTCTGGTGTACGCCTCGGCCGGCCACCTCCCGATCCTGGTCCGCGACGAGCACGGCGAGGTCCACCGTGCCGACGAACCCACCGGCCCGCCGCTGGGCACCGGCGGCTGGATGCACGCCTCCGGCTCCATCGCCCTCGCCCCCGGCTCCACGGCGGTCCTCTACACCGACGGCCTGGTCGAACGCCGCGACGAGGACCTGGACGAGGGAATCGCCTCCCTCGAACGCGCCCTCGCCGGCGCCACCGGCACCCCCCAGGTCATCTGCGACCGCCTGGTCCGCTCCGCGGGCGTCACCGCCGACCACGACGACGACGTGGCGGTCCTGGTCCTCCAGCACCCCGCCCGCACCGGCCCCGACAGCGACCTCTTCCGCAACGCGGCCCTGGAACTCCTGGGCGGCGTGGAGGCGGCGCCACGCGCGCGAGCCTTCGCCTCCGGAGTCCTGACGAGCTGGCGCTTCCCCACCGACCTCCACGACCTGGGCGTACTGGCCGCCAGCGAACTGGTCGCCAACTCCCTCCAGCACGGCACCCCACCCATGCGCCTGCGCCTGCGCCGCACCGACCGCCGCCTGATCGTCGAGGTCACCGACGGAGACGACCACCTTCCCCGCCGCCGCAGAGCCGAACCGGCCGACGAATCGGGCCGAGGCATCGCCATCGTCGCCACCATCGCCTCTTCATGGGGCTCCCGCAGAACCCCGGGCGGCGGCAAGGCGGTGTGGTGCGAGTTCGCGTTGCCACGGGGCGCGTGACCCGGGCTCACGCGGTGGACGAGGCCCCGGGGACGCGGGCCGGAGAGGCGGAGCCCTGCGCCACCACCCGACTCTTCGCCAACCACGGCTGATCCTGCACCGCGCTGAGCTGACGCCCCAGCCTCAGCGCCAGCCACGTGATCCCCAACGAGAACACCAAGAACGTCACGACATACGGCCCATGCAGCGACGCCCCCATGGGCCCACCCACCGCGGGCCCGACCGCCAACGCAAGCTGCTTCACCAGGGCGAACGCGGAGTTGTACTGGCCGGCCATCCCCTCCGGCGCCAGGTCCGCCACCAGCGGAGCAACCGTCGGCGACAACATCGCCTCACCCAGCCCGAACAGCGCGTACGTCGAGATGAAGGCCGCCGTGGCCATCTCCTGACTCCCGTGCCCCAGCCCGGCATACCCCGCCGCGACCCATGCCACGGCCCAGATCAGCCCCACAGCCGCGATCACCCGCGACCGCCGCCGCCGCTCCACGAACTTCAGTACGGCGAACTGCGCCACCACGATCATCGCGGTGTTGGCGGCCAACGCGGTCCCGAGCGCGGACGTGGAAACCCCGGCCGCCTCGACCCCGTACGCGCTCAACCCCGACTCGAACTGCCCATAGCAGGCGAAGAACAGCACGAAGCCCAGCACACACAGCTGCACCATCGCCCGGTTCCCGAGCAACTGCTTCCAGCTCCCCTTCGCCGAGCCGGCCCCCGGCGCCCCCTCGATCCGCGGCGCCCGCGGCGTCCGCACCGTCGACATCACCACGACGAGCAGCAGGAACATCGCCGCCTCGATCGCGAACAGCAGAGTGAACGACGAGACGCTCGACGTGTCGACGAGATGGCCGCCGATCAGTCCGCCGACCCCCAGCCCCAGGTTCTGCAGAAAGAACTGCATCGCGAACGCCCGCGACCGCGTCCCCGCGGTCGAGCAGTCCACGATCATCGTCGCGAGCGCCGGCTGCATCACGGCCTGCCCCGCCCCGAGCGCGGCCGCCGACAGCAGTACGGCCGCCGCACTCCCCGCGAGCCCCAGGCTCAGCGCCCCGAGCGCGGCAGTGACCAAGGCGGCGAGCAGCACCGACAGCGGGCCACGCCGGACAATCGCCCGCCCGGCGAACGGCAGCACGACCAACGCGGCCACGGCGAAGACGGCGAGGACGAGCCCCGCCGTCATGGCACCCAGCCCCCGCACCTGCGCCACATAGACGTACAGGTAGGGGACGGTGAAACCGAGCCCGAACGCGCTGAGTGCATTGCCCACGTGGATCCGGCGCATCGCTGCGCCCATCGCCCTGGTCACGTTCACCTCTCTCGATGTAGCCCTGAAGACTTCAAACCTAAACTTCGAAGCTAAACAGTACACCTCGAAGGACTTCGACACCAAGCAGGGCCGTGCCATACTCGCCCCATGGGCGACACCCCCGACGTCGGCGAACCGACACTCGAAGAACAGATCGCCGCCTACCAGCGCGAGTTCCAGGACCTCGACCCCCAGGTCGAGCAGATCGTCTCGGCGCTGTCCCGCCTGAACCGCCGTATGAACGTCGCCTACGGCCGCCAGACCTCCGCCCTCGGCATCAGCAACGCCGAATGGGAGGTCCTCAAGGCCCTCGTCCTCTCCGGCGCCCCCTACCGAATGGGCCCCAGCGACCTCGCCAAGCGCCTCGGCCTCACCCCGGCCGCCATGACCCACCGCATCGACCGCATGGTCGCCGAGGGCCTGGTCACCCGGGAGCGCGACGAGTCCAACCGCGTCCGGGTCATCGTGGAGCTGACCGGCGAGGGCCGCGAGAAGTGGCTGGAGGCCATGCGGCTCGCTTCGGTCTTCGAGGAGGACCTCCTCCAGGACCTCTCGGCACAGGAGCGCACCAACCTCGGCGACGTCCTCACCCGCCTGCTCCGCAGGGTGGAGCACGCCCAGCCGGACGCCGGCGGCCGCCTCAGCGACCTGGACTGACGTGGGGCGCGGCACCGGGCCGCAAAAGATCTTGACAGGAGATCCTTGACAGCCCCCCGCCCGATCCGTAGAGTTCTTCGGGTTGCCGCCGAGCCGTAACGGTTCTGCGACAGCACCTCCGCCGCGACAGCGGCAACCAAACCACCAGCACGATCTCCCATCCGGGTCGATTTCGGCATGCCCGAATTCAATTCGAATTGGGACTCGGCGGCCCGATTGGGAATCGCCGAGAGCATCCGCTAAGGTTTGAGACGTCGGAACGGCCCAACAGCCGCGAAGGCAACTCCCGCTGACTGGGAATCAGGCCCGAAAGGATCTGATAGAGTCGGAAACGCAAGACCGAAGGGAAGCCCGGAGGAAAGCCCGAGAGGGTGAGTACAAAGGAAGCGTCCGTTCCTTGAGAACTCAACAGCGTGCCAAAAGTCAACGCCAGATATGTTGATACCCCGACACTGGGATTGTTCCCGGTGGCGAGGTTCCTTTGAAACACACAGCGAGGACGCTGTGAACGGCCGGATCATTCCTCCGGCTGTTCCGCTCCCGTGAAAAGCATTCACGGAGAGTTTGATCCTGGCTCAGGACGAACGCTGGCGGCGTGCTTAACACATGCAAGTCGAACGATGAACCGGTTTCGGCCGGGGATTAGTGGCGAACGGGTGAGTAACACGTGGGCAATCTGCCCTGCACTCTGGGACAAGCCCTGGAAACGGGGTCTAATACCGGATATGAGCCTCCATCGCATGGTGGGGGCTGTAAAGCTCCGGCGATGCAGGATGAGCCCGCGGCCTATCAGCTTGTTGGTGAGGTAACGGCTCACCAAGGCGACGACGGGTAGCCGGCCTGAGAGGGCGACCGGCCACACTGGGACTGAGACACGGCCCAGACTCCTACGGGAGGCAGCAGTGGGGAATATTGCACAATGGGCGAAAGCCTGATGCAGCGACGCCGCGTGAGGGATGACGGCCTTCGGGTTGTAAACCTCTTTCAGCAGGGAAGAAGCGCAAGTGACGGTACCTGCAGAAGAAGCGCCGGCTAACTACGTGCCAGCAGCCGCGGTAATACGTAGGGCGCAAGCGTTGTCCGGAATTATTGGGCGTAAAGAGCTCGTAGGCGGCTTGTCGCGTCGGTTGTGAAAGCCCGGGGCTTAACCCCGGGTCTGCAGTCGATACGGGCAGGCTAGAGTTCGGTAGGGGAGATCGGAATTCCTGGTGTAGCGGTGAAATGCGCAGATATCAGGAGGAACACCGGTGGCGAAGGCGGATCTCTGGGCCGATACTGACGCTGAGGAGCGAAAGCGTGGGGAGCGAACAGGATTAGATACCCTGGTAGTCCACGCCGTAAACGGTGGGCACTAGGTGTGGGCAACATTCCACGTTGTCCGTGCCGCAGCTAACGCATTAAGTGCCCCGCCTGGGGAGTACGGCCGCAAGGCTAAAACTCAAAGGAATTGACGGGGGCCCGCACAAGCGGCGGAGCATGTGGCTTAATTCGACGCAACGCGAAGAACCTTACCAAGGCTTGACATACACCGGAAACGGCCGGAGACGGTCGCCCCCTTGTGGTCGGTGTACAGGTGGTGCATGGCTGTCGTCAGCTCGTGTCGTGAGATGTTGGGTTAAGTCCCGCAACGAGCGCAACCCTTGTCCCGTGTTGCCAGCAGGCCCTTGTGGTGCTGGGGACTCACGGGAGACCGCCGGGGTCAACTCGGAGGAAGGTGGGGACGACGTCAAGTCATCATGCCCCTTATGTCTTGGGCTGCACACGTGCTACAATGGCCGGTACAATGAGCTGCGATACCGCGAGGTGGAGCGAATCTCAAAAAGCCGGTCTCAGTTCGGATTGGGGTCTGCAACTCGACCCCATGAAGTCGGAGTCGCTAGTAATCGCAGATCAGCATTGCTGCGGTGAATACGTTCCCGGGCCTTGTACACACCGCCCGTCACGTCACGAAAGTCGGTAACACCCGAAGCCGGTGGCCCAACCCCTCGTGGGAGGGAGCTGTCGAAGGTGGGACTGGCGATTGGGACGAAGTCGTAACAAGGTAGCCGTACCGGAAGGTGCGGCTGGATCACCTCCTTTCTAAGGAGCACTTCTCAACCGGGCTTGCCTGGTTCAGAGGCCAGTACATCAGCGAACGTCTGATGCTGGTTGCTCATGGGTGGAACGTTGACTACTCGGCACACTTGACTGGCTTCTCTTCCTAGTACTGCTTCGGCGTGGAACGGATGAAGAAGGAGCAGGGGTGTCGGGCACGCTGTTGGGTGTCTGAGGGAATGAACCCTCGGGAGCCGGAGTCCGGGTAGTTGACGGGCGGCTGGTTGTTGTTTGAGAACTGCACAGTGGACGCGAGCATCTGTGGCCAAGTTTTTAAGGGCGCACGGTGGATGCCTTGGCACCAGGAACCGATGAAGGACGTGGGAGGCCGCGATAGGCCCCGGGGAGTCGTCAACCAGGCTTTGATCCGGGGGTGTCCGAATGGGGAAACCCGGCAGTCGTCATGGGCTGTCACCCGCTGCTGAACTCATAGGCAGTGTGGAGGGAACGCGGGGAAGTGAAACATCTCAGTACCCGCAGGAAGAGAAAACAACCGTGATTCCGGGAGTAGTGGCGAGCGAAACCGGATGAGGCCAAACCTACGACGTGTGAGACCCGGCAGGGGTTGCGTCGTGGGGGTTGTGGGATCTCTCTTCTACGGTCTGCCGGCCGTAGGGCGAGTCAGAAACCGTTGATGTAGGCGAAGGACATGCGAAAGGTCCGGCGTAGAGGGTAAGACCCCCGTAGTCGAAACGTCAGCGGCTCGTTTGAGAGACACCCAAGTAGCACGGGGCCCGAGAAATCCCGTGTGAATCTGGCGGGACCACCCGCTAAGCCTAAATATTCCCTGGTGACCGATAGCGGATAGTACCGTGAGGGAATGGTGAAAAGTACCCCGGGAGGGGAGTGAAATAGTACCTGAAACCGTGTGCCTACAAGCCGTGGGAGCGTCGGAATGTGCTTGCACATTCTCGTGACTGCGTGCCTTTTGAAGAATGAGCCTGCGAGTTTGCGGTGTGTTGCGAGGTTAACCCGTGTGGGGAAGCCGTAGCGAAAGCGAGTCCGAACAGGGCGTTTTAGTAGCGCGCTCAAGACCCGAAGCGGAGTGATCTAGCCATGGGCAGGTTGAAGCGGAGGTAAGACTTCGTGGAGGACCGAACCCACCAGGGTTGAAAACCTGGGGGATGACCTGTGGTTAGGGGTGAAAGGCCAATCAAACTCCGTGATAGCTGGTTCTCCCCGAAATGCATTTAGGTGCAGCGTCGTGTGTTTCTTGCCGGAGGTAGAGCACTGGATAGGCGATGGGCCCTACCGGGTTACTGACCTTAGCCAAACTCCGAATGCCGGTAAGTGAGAGCGCGGCAGTGAGACTGTGGGGGATAAGCTCCATGGTCGAGAGGGAAACAGCCCAGAGCATCGACTAAGGCCCCTAAGCGTACGCTAAGTGGGAAAGGA
Organism: Streptomyces ferrugineus; assembly: GCF_015160855.1. Lineage (NCBI taxonomy): Bacteria > Bacillati > Actinomycetota > Actinomycetes > Kitasatosporales > Streptomycetaceae > Streptomyces > Streptomyces ferrugineus. Next base: position 565,197 of record NZ_CP063373.1, read on the forward strand.
TGTGGAGTCGCAGAGACAACCAGGAGGTTGGCTTAGAAGCAGCCACCCTTGAAAGAGTGCGTAATAGCTCACTGGTCAAGTGATTCCGCGCCGACAATGTAGCGGGGCTCAAGCGTACCGCCGAAGTCGTGTCATTGACACATGAGGACCAACGTCCGTGTTGATGGGTAGGGGAGCGTCGTCTGCCGGGTGAAGCAGCCGCGTAAGCGAGTTGTGGACGGTTGACGAGTGAGAATGCAGGCATGAGTAGCGATTCACACGTGAGAAACGTGTGCGCCGATTGACTAAGGGTTCCTGGGTCAAGCTGATCTGCCCAGGGTAAGTCGGGACCTAAGGCGAGGCCGACAGGCGTAGTCGATGGATAACCGGTTGATATTCCGGTACCCGCTGTGAAGCGTCAAACATCGAGCATCGTGATGCTAAGGCCGTGAAGCCGCCCTGATCTCTTCGGAGTTGAGGGGAGTGGTGGAGCCGCCGGACCAAGCGGTTAGTAGGTGAGTGATGGGGTGACGCAGGAAGGTAGTCCATCCCGGGCGGTGGTTGTCCCGGGGTAAGGGTGTAGGACGTCAGGTAGGTAAATCCGCCTGGCACGTAGTCTGAGACCTGATGCCGAGCCGATTGTGGTGAAGTGGATGATCCTATGCTGTCGAGAAAAGCCTCTAGCGAGTTTCATGGCGGCCCGTACCCTAAACCGACTCAGGTGGTCAGGTAGAGAATACCGAGGCGTTCGGGTGAACTATGGTTAAGGAACTCGGCAAAATGCCCCCGTAACTTCGGGAGAAGGGGGGCCACGCCTGGTGATCACTCTTGCAGTGTGAGCTGGGGGTGGCCGCAGAGACCAGCGAGAAGCGACTGTTTACTAAAAACACAGGTCCGTGCGAAGCCGTAAGGCGATGTATACGGACTGACGCCTGCCCGGTGCTGGAACGTTAAGGGGACCGGTTAGCTTGGATTCGTCCAGGCGAAGCTGAGAACTTAAGCGCCAGTAAACGGCGGTGGTAACTATAACCATCCTAAGGTAGCGAAATTCCTTGTCGGGTAAGTTCCGACCTGCACGAATGGCGTAACGACTTCTCGACTGTCTCAACCATAGGCCCGGTGAAATTGCACTACGAGTAAAGATGCTCGTTTCGCGCAGCAGGACGGAAAGACCCCGGGACCTTTACTACAGTTTGATATTGGTGTTCGGTTCGGCTTGTGTAGGATAGCTGGGAGACTTTGAAATGCGGACGCCAGTTCGTGTGGAGTCGTCGTTGAAATACCAGTCTGGTCGTGCTGGATGTCTAACCTGGGTCCGTGATCCGGATCAGGGACAGTGTCTGATGGGTAGTTTAACTGGGGCGGTTGCCTCCTAAAGGGTAACGGAGGCGCCCAAAGGTTCCCTCAGCCTGGTTGGCAATCAGGTGTTGAGTGTAAGTGCACAAGGGAGCTTGACTGTGAGACCGACGGGTCGAGCAGGGACGAAAGTCGGGACTAGTGATCCGGCGGTGGCTTGTGGAAGCGCCGTCGCTCAACGGATAAAAGGTACCCCGGGGATAACAGGCTGATCTTCCCCAAGAGTCCATATCGACGGGATGGTTTGGCACCTCGATGTCGGCTCGTCGCATCCTGGGGCTGGAGTCGGTCCCAAGGGTTGGGCTGTTCGCCCATTAAAGCGGTACGCGAGCTGGGTTTAGAACGTCGTGAGACAGTTCGGTCCCTATCCGCTGTGCGCGTAGGAGTCTTGAGAAGGGCTGTCCCTAGTACGAGAGGACCGGGACGGACGAACCTCTGGTGTGCCAGTTGTTCTGCCAAGGGCATGGCTGGTTGGCTACGTTCGGGAGGGATAACCGCTGAAAGCATCTAAGCGGGAAGCCTGCTTCGAGATGAGGACTCCCACCTCTATAAGAGGGTAAGGCTCCCAGTAGACGACTGGGTTGATAGGCCGGATCTGGAAGCACCGTGAGGTGTGGAGGTGACCGGTACTAATAGGCCGAGGGCTTGTCCATAGAGGCTCGTGTCCACTGTGTTGGTTCTGAGACAACGACCGTGTCATCGTCCGGTCGACAGTTTCATAGTGTTTCGGTGGTTATAGCGTGAGGGAAACGCCCGGTTACATTCCGAACCCGGAAGCTAAGCCTTACAGCGCCGATGGTACTGCAGGGGGGACCCTGTGGGAGAGTAGGACGCCGCCGAACAAATTGTAGGAAAGGCCCACGCCGTATGGCGTGGGCCTTTTCGCGTTTCAGGACGGGGTTACGAGTCCTGTGTCGTAAGCCAGGATCACCGCCTGAATTCGGTCCCGTGAGCCCGTCTTGGCGAGGATGCGGCCGACGTGGGTCTTCACCGTGGACTCGGCGAGGTGGAGGCGGGCGGCTATCTCTGTGTTCGTCCAGCCCCTGCCTACCACCGTGAGGATCTCGCGTTCGCGGTCGGTGAGGGGGGACAGACGTGCGTCCGGGGCCGTGGACTGCTGGTCGTCTGTGGAACTGCTGGGCGGTAGGTGGTGGACGTACGCGTCGAGGAGGCGGCGGGTCAGGCTGGGGGCGACCACCGCGTCGCCGGTGGCGACCGCTCGGACGCCGGAGAGGAGTTCCTCCGGTTGTGCGTCCTTGACCAGGAAGCCGGAGGCGCCTGCGCGCAGGCCGGCGTAGGCGTACTCGTCCAGGTCGAAGGTGGTGAGGATCAGGACCCGGGTGCGGTCGCCGGCGGCGGTGATGCGGCGGGTGGCCTCGATGCCGTCGAGGCCGGGCATGCGGACGTCCATCAGGACCACGTCGGGGCGCAGTTCCGCGGTCATGTGGACCGCCTCGCTGCCGTTGGCCGCCTCGCCCAGTACGGACAGGTCGTCCTGGCTCTCCAGCAGCATCCGGAAGCCGAAGCGCTGCAGGGGTTGGTCGTCGGCGATGAGGACGGTGGTCACTGCGGGGATTCCTCCGGGAGGTGAAGGTGGACGCGCCAGCCCTGCTCGGGGTGCGGGCGAGGGCCGGCCTCAAGTGTGCCGCCGTACAGGGCGGTTCGCTCCTGCATTCCGGGCAGGCCGCGACCGCCGCCGCGACGAGCTGTGCGGTCGGGGGCGCCGGTGCCGGTGTCGGTCACGGTCGCGGTGACGGCGCCTTTCTCCTCGTACGACAGCTCTATGTGGGCTCGTGTGCCGGGGCCGCTGTGTTTGAGGGTGTTGGTGAGGGACTCCTGGATGACGCGGTAGACGGTGAGTTGGCGGCCCGGGGAGAGGGTCGGGCTGCCGTGGGTGGTGGTGTGGACGGGGAGGCCCGCGGCGCGTACGCCGTCGATGAGTTGGGTCAGGTCGGTGAGGGTGGGTTGGGGGGTCAGTTCCGGGTGGGGGGCCCGGGTTTGTTCGTCCTCGCGCAGGACGTCGAGCAGGCGGCGAAGTTCGCCCAGGGCCTGGCGGCTGGTGGTGGCGATGGCGTGGAGGGCCTGGGCGGCGCGTTCGGGGGACTTGGCGGCCGCGTACTTGCCGCCGTCGGCCAGGCCGGTGATGACGGAGAGGTTGTGGCCGATGATGTCGTGCATCTCGCGGGCGATGCGGGCGCGTTCGGCGGCGGCGGCGAGCTGGGCCTGCTGGTCGCGTTCGATCTCCAGACGGCGGGCGCGGTCCTCGAGGGCCTCGGTGTGGTCGCGGCGGGTGCGGACGGTGATGCCGATGGCCGCCGCCACGGCGATCGACATCAGCACGGGGGCGATGTCCTGGTCGGGGCTGCCCTGTGGGTGGCGGGCCGCCATCACCGCGACGGGGGTGGTGATCAGGGCCGTCGCCCACCACAGGTTGCGTGCGGGGCGGCGCAGGGCGATGTGGAAGACGACCAGGAGCTGGAGCATGGTTGCTTGGAGCGCGATGCCGGTCCAGGCGTTGACCAGGGCGAGGGGGGCCAGCGCGAGGAGTACGGCGCGGGGGTGGGCGCGTCGGCCCAGGAGGGGGAGGGAGAGACCCAGGCTGAGGGCCAGGACCAGCCAATCCGGGTTGTCGCGGTCCCGGGTCACGTTGAGCCAGCCGCCGCCGTGGTAGTCGATCAGGGCCGCCGTCATCCAGAAGCCGGTGAGGTGCAGGTCCCATACGAGGGGGTGGCGGTGGTCGAAGGCGCGTATGCGCCGGCTGATGCGCTGGATGTGCTGGGTGAGGGGTTCCGTCGCCCGCTCCTGCCTCGCTCGCTCTTCCGTCACTGGTCCATGGTGCGCGATCTTGACGGGCGGTCCCAGGGCCCTGGGCAGTATTCCGGGTGAGGGATGTCGTACCCGGGTACTACGGTTGCCGTCATGTGCACCATGAGCCCTGGGGCCTACGTCATCCGGTCGATACGTGCCGACGAGTGGCCCGCCGCGAAGGAACTGCGGCTTGCCGCGCTGCGGGATCCCGTCGCGCCGCTCGCCTTTCTGGAGACGTACGAGGAGGCTCTCGCGCGGCCGGACTCCTTCTGGCAGGAGCGGGCCGCAGGGGCCTGTGAGGGGGCCGACGGGGCGCAGCAGATCGTGGCCGAGGGGCCGGACGGGGGCTGGGTCGGGACGTTGACGGTGCTGCTCGAGGAGCCGGGGGCGACCGACTGGGCCGGGTTTCCGGTGGAGCGCAAGCAGGGGCATGTCGTCGGTGTGTTCGTGCGGCCCGAGGAACGGGGCAGTGGGCTGACCGACGTGCTGTTCGACGCCGGTCTTGAGTGGGCCTGGGCGCGGGGTGCCGAGCGGGTGCGGCTGATCGTGCACGAGGAGAACGGGCGGGCCCAGCGGTTCTACCGGCGGGCGGGGTTCGTGCCGAGTGGGCTGGTCGTGCCGTTGACCGGGAAGCCGGAGGAGAAGGAGCTGGAGTTCGTTCTCGAGCGGCCCTGACTGGACGTCAGACGGGCAGTTCGTCGTGCGGCCAGCGGGAGCGGGCCTGTTCGCGGGACCGGAGCAGGGCCAGGGACGGCATGCCCCGGTCCGCTCCGGTGGCCAGCAGCTCCGGCAGCTGGGGGAGCGGAGCCACGGCGGCGACGTCGTCCAGGACGAGCGTCATTGGTGGGTCGAGGCGACCGGAGGATGACCGTTCGGCCATGCGCCGGCCGCGCTCGACCACGCTTGCGGCGAGGGCCGTCAACAGTGGCATGGCGCCCGGGTTGGCTCGGGGGTCCTCGATGGATTCACCCACCACATAAAGCGTGCCCCCTTCATGGACGAAGGAATCCAAGGTGAGGGCATCAGTTCGGTTTGGAGTGCAGGACTCGCGGATGTTGACCGTGGAGAGGGCGGAGAGCGCTCTGGTGGTCAACTCCTGGGCCATGTCGCGGCGTTCGGGGTGGGCCGTGAGGGCGGCTTCGAGTTCGCCGGCCGATCCCGCGGCGGCCTTCGGGTTCGTACGGAGGATGCGTACGGCGTCCTGGATCTGGGCGCCCTGGGACCAGCGGTGGACGTGGCGGATGGTGCGGCCGTCGATGGCCGCGGCGTGCAGATAGCTGCGGAGGAGCGTTTCGGCGGTGTCGCTGACCGCTTGGTCCAGGCGGGAGGTGGGGCGGACCGGGGCGAGGAGCGCGGTGGCTCTCGCGACCGCTGTCTGCTTGTCCTCGCAGGCCGTCGTGGGGGACCAGTGCAGGCGGGCCGGGGTGTCGCAGAGGTGGGTGGGGTCGTAGAGGAGGACCGGGCCCAGTTTTCCGCGGGCGTCCTTGGTGTCCTCCCAGAGGGAGGGGTTGGAGGTGACCACGAGGGCGGGGCCCTCGGCGTCGTGCACGGCCTGGGCCGCGGTCTGGTGGCGGGTTTCCTTCGGGGCCACGAGGATCTTCTCCCGGCCGACCACCGGTTCGGCGAAGAGTGGGGTCGGGGGCGCTGCGGCAGGCGCAGACACAGGCACAGGCGCAGGCGCCGGCTCCGCCTCCGTCCGCGGTGCCGGTACCTCGCGCTGGGGCGGCGCCGGGGCTGCGGGCGGGGGAGCCTTCTCAACGGTCTTCTCGATGGACTTCCCGACGGCCTTCTCGGCGGTCTCCTCAGCGGTCTTCTCGACGGCCGTCGCTCCCGTGCGCCGCGCCGCCCGGACCGCTCGCCAGCGTGCCACCGTGCCCATCACGAACACCGTCAGCACGACCAGCACCATCAACTGGCCGATGAACAGGCCCCAGAACAGGCCGTAGCCCGACAGCTGCCCGGTCGGGGTGTCCGGCCAGGCGCCCGGGATGTCGTGGGGCTCGGCGATCAGGGAGCGCATCGCCAGGGGTGTGCGGGTGAAGGTGACTCCGGTCGGCCAGGTGCCGTGGGCGAACCACGCCGCCAGGCCCGTCGCCGTCCAGACCAGCAGGGTCATGCCGAGGAGGAAGGCGAGTATGCCGATCAGCAGGCCGTCGGGGACGCCTCCCTGGCCGTCCCTGCCGCCTCGGCCATGCTCCCGGTGGTCCCGGCCGTGGTCCGGTCTCACGCTGCCTCCTACGCCACCGTCGACTCGGAGTCGCCCAGGTGTTGCTCCACGAAGGCCGCCGCCCGCTCCTCGGCCTCCAGCTCGGCGGCGTGCAGCGCGTCGTCGGTGAGGTCGGTGGCCGCTTCGGTCATCGCGCGGTCGGTGAAGACCAGGGGGCGCTCGGTCTCGGTGATCAGGTGTTTGACGACCTGGACATTGCCGTTGACGTCCCACACCGCGATGCCCGGGGTGAGGCTGGGGATGATCTCCACGGCCCAGCGCGGGAGGCCGAGCACCCGGCCCGTCGACCTCGCCTCGTCGGCCTTCTGGGCGTAGATCGTCCTGGTCGAGGCCATTTTCAGGATCGCGGCCGCCTCCTTCGCCGCCGCGCCGTCGACCACGTCCGAGAGGTGGTGGACGACGGCGACGAAGGACAGGCCGAGCCGGCGGCCGAACTTCAGCAGGCGCTGGAAGAGCTGGGCCACGAAGGGGCTGTTGATGATGTGCCAGGCCTCCTCGACCAGGAAGATGCGCTTCTTCCGGTCGGGGCGGATCCAGGTGTGCTCCAGCCATACGCCGACGATCGCCATCAGGATCGGCATGGCGATCGAGTTGCGGTCGATGTGGGACAAATCGAACACGATGAGGGGCGCGTCGAGGTCGATGCCGACCGTGGTGGGGCCGTCGAACATGCCCCTGAGGTCACCGTCGACCAGACGGTCCAGGACCAGCGCCACGTCCAGGCCCCACGCCCGTACGTCGTCTATGGCGACGTTCATCGCCTCGGCCGACTCCGGCTCGGGGTGCCGTAGCTGCTCGACGATGTCGCTCAGCACCGGCTGGCGTTCGACGATCGTCTCGTTGACGTAGGCGTGCGCCACCTTGAGCGCGAAGCCGGAGCGCTCGTCCAGGCCGTGCCCCATCGCGACCTCGATGATCGTGCGGAGCAGCGCGAGCTGGCCGGTCGTCGTGATCGACGGGTCGAGGGGGTTGAGGCGGATGCCGTGGTCCAGGGCGGCCATCGGGTCGAGGCGGATGGGAGTTATCCCCAGCTCCTGCGCGATGAGGTTCCACTCGCCGACGCCGTCCTCGCCCTGGGCGTCGAGGACGACGACCTGGCGGTCGCGGAAGCGCAGCTGCCGTAGGACGTACGTCTTCTCCAGGGCCGACTTGCCGTTGCCGGACTCGCCGAGGACCAGCCAGTGGGGGGCGGGGAGCTGCTGGCCGTAGAGCTGGAAGGGGTCGTAGATGTAGCCCTTTCCGGAGTACACCTCGCGGCCGATGATGACGCCCGAGTCGCCGAGGCCGGGGGCGGCGGTGGGGAGGTAGACCGCCTGGGCCTGGCCCGTGGACGTGCGCACCGGCAGCCGGGTCGTCTCGACCTTCCCGAAGAGGAAGGACGTGAAGGCCTCGGTGAGGACGGACAGCGGGTCCCGCATCAGGTCCTACCTCCGAATGCCGGTGGCGAAGGGGAGTGTGTTCACGAATGCCCGGTGGTGCTCGCGGTCGCACCACTCCAGCTTCAGATACGACTTTCCGGCGGACGCCCGGATGGTCCGCTTGTCGCGCGCCAGCGACTCGGGGGAGCGGGAGGAGACGGTGATGTAGCCGACCAGGTTGACTCCGGCCGCGCCGCTCGCGAGGTCTTCTCCGCGCTGGTCGAGGCGGTTGTGGGCGGCGACGTCGCGGGGGTCGACGGTGCGGTTCATCTTGGCGGCGCGGCTGGCCTCGGCCTCGTCGTTGGTCTTCTCGGTGAGCATGCGCTCGATGGCGACCTCGGTGGGTTCGAGGTCCATGGTGACGGCGACCGTGCGGATGACGTCCGGGGTGTGGACGAGGAGGGGCGCCAGGAAGTTGACGCCCACCGGGGTCATCGGCCACTCCTTCACCCAGGCGGTGGCGTGGCACCAGGGGGCGCGGGTGGTGGACTCCCGGGTCTTCGCCTGGAGGAACGTCGGTTCCATGGCGTCGAGCTCGGCCGGCCAGGCGTTGCGCTTCGTCATCGCCTGGATGTGGTCGATCGGGTGGTCCGGGTCGTACATGGAGTGGATGAGCGACGACAGCCGCCCCTGGCCGAGCGGCTGCCGTACCCGGATGTCGGCCTCCTGCAGGCGCGAGCAGATGTCGGTCAGCTCGCGCGCCATGACGACCGCGAGGCCCGCGTCCCGGTCGACCTTGCCGCCGCCGTGCGGGCGGGCGGCGCGGGCCATCGCGATGGCCTCGGCGGCCAGTTCGCGGGTGTAGTGCATACAGGCGACGAGGTAGGCGCGGTGCTGCTCGCTGCTCGTCGACACCATGGACTGGAGTTGGTCGTACGACTGCTGCAGCCAGGCCGGGGAGCGGTCGTCGCCGCGTACGGCGACGTCCTTGGCGTGGGCGTCCGGGTCGGCGGGGAGGGTGCGTGCGAGCATCTGAAGGCGGGTCACGAAGCCGTCGCCGTTGGCGACATGCTTCAGCAGGGTGCCGAAGCGGTCGACGAGGGCTTCCTGGTCCTCGGAGTCGCGCAGGCCGACGCCCGGGCCCTCGATCTCGATGGCGGCGGTGACGGTGCGGCGGTCGGCGTGCAGCAGTACGGCGATCTCGTCGGGGCCGAACGGGGCGGCCAGCCAGTTGATGCGGCCGATGCCCGGCGGCGGGCCGACCTCGACCTCGCGGCCGTCGAGTGCGGTGCCGGCCTCCATGGCGGCGGAGCGGTAGGCGGTGCCCTGGCGCAGGGTGCGCTTGTAGCTGCGGTTGATCTCGAACCACTTGTAGATGGTCCGCTGCTTGTACGGCACGTAGACCGCGGCCAGCGCGAGCATCGGGAAGCCCATGAGCAGCACGATGCGCAGGGACAGGACGGGGACGAGGAGTCCGCACATCATGCCGAGGAACGCGCCCGCGATGATCAGCGCGATCTCGCCGGTCTCACGGTTGCGGCCGACGATCGCGTTCGGCCGGGCGCGGCCGATCAGATATGTACGGCGGGGCGTGACCGGATGGGACACATGGGACTGAGTCGTCAACGCCCGTCACCTCCTGAACGATTGCTGCTGCTGTTGCGGGTGTTGCTGGCGTGCGGGGTGTTCACGGGGCTGCCCGAGCGGGGCGCGGGTGCGGCGGAGGGGACGGATCCGCCGCCTCCGCTCGAGGAGCGCGCGCTGTGTGCGGCGACGCCGCCGGAGGCGGGGTTCGTGGGGCGGGGGGTGCTCGACTGGCCCCCGCCGCTGTTGCTGTCCGCGCGGGAGCTGTGGGTCTTGATGCCCTGGGCCACGAGGGTCGCCGGGGAGCTGATCACGGCGGCGGCCTTGCTCTCGGCGCCGCGCATGATGCGGTTGTTGCGGGTGTTCGCGATCTCGTCGCCGAAGCCGGGGACGAAGCGGTAGATCATCGCCGAGGCGAAGATCGCGAGCAGGATGATGGCGAGGCCGGAGACCACGGCGGCGAGGGAGTCCGGGCCCTCTTCGGTGGCGAGGGCGCCGGCGAGGCCGAGGACGATGACGATGACCGGCTTGACCAGGATGACCGCGATCATGATGCCGGCCCAGCGGCGGACGTGGCCCCACAGGTTCTTGTCCACGAGGCCGGCGTAGACGACGACGCCGAGCAGGGCGCCGACGTACAGCAGTACGGCCCGCAGGTACAGCTCCAGGTAGAGGACACCTGCGGCGAGGATGCTGATCAGCGACACGATGATCAGCATGATCGGGCCGCCGCCGATGTCGTTGCCCTTGTTCAGGGCCTCGGAGAACGTGCCGAAGAACGTGTCCGTCTGGTTGCCGGTGGCCTTCGCGAGTACGTCGCTGACGGCGTCGGTCGCCGAGACGATGGTGTAGAGGATGAGCGGGGTGAAGGCCGAGGCCAGCACCGTGAGCCAGAGGAAACCGATGGCTTCCGACAGGGCGGTGGTGAAGGGGACGCCGCGGACGGCTCGCTTGGCCACCGCGAGGAGCCAGAGGAGGAGCGTGAGGATCGTCGAGGCGGCGAATACCACGGCGTAGTGCTTCAGGAACGTGAGGTTCGTGAAGTCGACGTTCGCGGTCTCCTTTACGGCCTCGCTGAGCTTGTCGACGGTCCAGGAGGCGGCGTCCGCGCAGCCCTTGGCGAGGGAGGAGAGGGGGTCGAGGGTGGAGGTGGGGTCGGTTAGGGAGGGGCCGCCGGAGCGGTTGCCGGAGCCGCCGTTGTCTTTTTCGCAGTAGTCCTTGGCGGGGCCGCGAATCAGGTCACAGGGGTCGCTGCTCCCCGAGGGGGTGGGCGAAGGGGTGGGTGCGGCGACAGCGCGGGTGGCCAGCAGCACGGCGGTCGCCTGGACGGCGGTGAGGGCCCCGGCGACCTTGAGGAAGCGGCGGTTAGCGCGCATACGTGAACCCTCCGTACTCCTCAACGGCCTTCGTCATGTCGTCGGACGAGGAGGCTCGCTGGTCTCGCCCGACCGGTACTGGACCGTCCTTCTGCTGGAAGTCGGTGACCTTCCAGTCATTGCTGACCCACTTCAGCTGGTAGGTCGTGGTGTACCAGCTCTCGGACACCGGGTTGGTCGAACCTTCACCGGACAGGCCGAAGAGCGACGTGTACCAGACCTCCACGGTGGCGGCGCTCGCGCTGAACGACGTGGTCTTGGTGCCCACCGGGATGACTCGGGAGACGAAGGTCTGGCCCGACGGCGCGGCACCGTTCTTGTCGAGGCCGATGTTCGTGAGGAACTTCTCGCTGGTGTACGCGCCGTCCAGGTCCGTCTGCCGCTTGGCGGCTACATCGGGTGCGTAGACCGTGTCGACGATCTCGTGCCGTCTGGCCGTGTTGAACATGTCCGCCGACCCCAGCGCCACGGAGTAGTTGGCCGCCGCACTCTGTGCCCCCTGCTCATCCCGAGCGAACCCCCCGGGGATCCCCGCCGCCTTCCCGTCCACCGGTCGGGTTCCGCTCGCCGCCGTCGGGGAGGATTTCGGCTGGTTTTCGTCCCCGCCGGTGGAACCGGAGTTGTCTCCTCCACGGTTCGCGAAGGCGATCGCGGCGATGAGGAGGACCACTACGCCGACCACGGTCACCAGGCTCCGGGACGACGAGCGGCCGCCTCTGCGGGCGCCGCCGTACACGTCGCCGCTGGTGTCGGGCAGCCGGGTGCGGGTCTGGCCGGTGCCTCCGTAGCCGCCGGAGGGATCCCGCTCGTCTCCGAGACTCATGCCGCGTACGCCCCCTCGACGTCGGACAGATACACGTTGGAGTACGACGGTAGCCGTGCTGGTTCCCGCATGGGCGCGGTGTGGTGACTCGACATCAGGGAAACGCAACCTCAGCCGGTGGGCACGACGGGTGGGTGGGGGACTAGGGGGACCGGGCGTGCCCGGAGCGGACGGAGGGGGTCGGGCGCGTCGGCGGGGCTAGACGGCCATGCCGTACACGATGGTGAACAGCGTGCCCAGTGAGCCGATGATGAAGACACCCGTCAGACCGGCGATGATGAGACCTTTGCCCTGCTCGGCGCTGAAGGTGTCGCGCAACGCCGTCGCGCCGATGCGCTGTTTGGCCGCACCCCAGATGGCGATGCCGAGGCAGATCAGGATGGCCACGGCCATCACGACCTCGATCATCACCTTGGCCTCGTTGCCCAGGCTGCCGAAGGGGCCCCAGTCCGGAGCGATCCCGCCGATGATGGTGTTGATGTCGCCCTTATCGGCCGCAAAGAGCATGTAAGTCACCGCCCCTGGTGGGTAGTTCCGCATCCCCTGCAGGTGCGCAGAGGTCAGGCCTCATTGTCGTTGATTCTCGCCGACATTGTCGCCGCCGTATGTCGACTTGGCGTCATTGATGGGCGGGATTCGTACGAATACCTCGTACGGTCACTCTGTGTATCACGGCAGGTCACCCCGGGCAACGAGGCCTGAGCGGAACCTGTGGTGCGGTCGCGTCGTTAGCCCTCTTCACCCTTGGGGGCCGTTTCTGACGGCCGGTCGGGTGAGTCGTCGTGCCGGTGTTCTGCGGGTGAAGGCTATCCCGGGGTGGTTCGGCGGGTGTCGCGGGGGCGTGGTCGGGTGAGGTGGCCGTGGGGTGTGACGGGCTGTCAGTGGGGGTGGTTCCCTGTGACGTTCGTCGTCAGCAGGCGCAGGAGTTGTTTGGCCTGGGCGTCCTGTCGGGGGGTCAGGCCCATCGCCTCGCCGATCGCGAGGGGGACGTCGCCGGCGCGGTCGCGGAGTTCGGCGCCGGCCTCGGTGAGGCGGATGGCGACCGAGCGTTCGTCGTCCCGGCGGCGCTCGCGGCGCAGCAGGCCGCCGGCTTCGAGGCGCTTGAGCAGCGGTGACAGGGTGCTGGACTCCAGTTGGAGGGCGCTGCCCAGATCGCGTACGGAGATCGAGTCCCGTTCCCAGAGGACGAGCATGACCAGGTACTGGGGGTAGGTCAGGCCCAGCTCGTCGAGGAGGGGGCGGTAGCGCGCCGTCACGGCGCGGGAGGCGGCGTAGAGCGCGAAGCAGAGCTGGTCGTCCAGGAGGAGGGAGCCTTCCCGGGTGGCCGATTCGGTGGCCGGTTCGGACGATGGGGTCATGGGGGCTCCTGGCTCCTGGCTCCTGGCTCTTCGTTGGTTCGCTCGATCTTATCGCGAGCCAACTCATCGAGCACTAACTAGTTGCGTACGACTTAATAGCGCGCTACTTTCATTGTGTGTCGCCGAACCCGGCCGTACCGGTCGGGCGGGTCTGCCCGAATGTGTGGGGCTCGCGGCACCCGATCCGAGGAGATCGCCATGACCGACACCGCCAACCCCGTCCGTCCCGTCCTGGAGCCCGCCGCCCAGGCTTTCGTCGAGGCCACCGCGAATCCGCCGTACCTGTTCGACCTGGGGCCGGCCGAGGGGCGCAAGACCGTCGACGAGGTGCAGTCCGGGGAGATCGCCAAGCCGGACGTCGACGAGGAGTGGGTCACCGTCACCGGCGGGCCGACCGGCGAGGTCAGGGCCCGGATCGTCCGACCGGCCGGGGCCACCGGGACGCTCCCGGTGATCGTCTACATCCATGGCGCGGGCTGGGTCTTCGGCAACGCGCACACCCATGACCGGCTCGTGCGCGAACTGGCCGTGGGGACGGGTGCTGCGGTCGTCTTCCCCGAGTACGACCTCTCGCCCGAGGCGCGCTACCCCGTCGCCGTCGAGCAGAGCTACGCCGTGGCCCAGTGGGTCGTCCGCGAGGGCGCGAGCAACGGCCTGGACGCCGGGCGCATCGCCGTGGCCGGGGACTCGGTGGGCGGCAACATGAGTGCCGCGCTGACGCTGCTGGCCAAGGAGCGCGGCGATGTTCCGCTGGTGCAGCAGGTGCTCTTCTACCCGGTCACCGACGCGTCGTTCGACACCGGGTCCTATCGGCAGTTCGCCGAGGGGTTCTTCCTGCGCCGGGACGCCATGCAGTGGTTCTGGGACCAGTACACGACCGACGCGGCCGAGCGGGCCCGGATCACGGCGAGTCCGCTGCGCGCCGGCGTCGAGCAGCTGAAGGGGTTGCCGCCGGCGCTGGTCATCACCGCCGAGGCCGATGTGCTGCGCGACGAGGGAGAGGCCTATGCGAACAAGCTGCGGGAGGCTGGTGTGCCGGTCACCGCGGTGCGGTATCAGGGCATCATCCACGACTTCGTGATGCTCAACGCGCTGCGGGAGACACGGGCGGCGCAGGCCGCCATCGGGCAGGCGATCAGTGTCCTGCGGGAGGCGTTCGGCGTCCGTTGAGCGGTCAGCGCGGCCTCAGGCCGTGCAGCAAGTGGTGGACCAGGCCCTCCACGCCCTCCAGGGCCGCCTCCGGCGTCAGCCAGCCGCCCGCGATGAAGGCGGCCATGCCGTGGAGGGCGGCGCCCGTGACGAGGTTGAGCTCCTCGGGGTCGCCCTCGATGATCTCGCCGCGTTTCTGGGCGTCCCCCAGGACGCGTTCGAGGCTGCCGACCGTGCGCTCGACGGCGGCGGCCATCTGCTCCGAGGCGTCCGGGTCGTGCTTGCGGGCGTACATGAGCTCCAGGAGCTCGGCGTTGTCGATGGCGAAGCCGAGGTAGGCGCGGGCCAGGGCGGTGAGCCGGGGTTCCACTGCCAGCGCGGGGTCGTCGGCGGCGCCCAGTGCCCGCCCGAGCCGGTCGTAGCCGGCCAGCGCCAGGGCGTTGAGCAGGGCCTGCTTGTCCTTGAAGTGCCGGCCCGGGGCGGCGTGGCTGACGCCGACCTCGCGGGCCAGTTCGCGCAGCGAGAGGGAGGCGACGCCCTTCTCACGCAGGGTGCGTTCCGCTGCCGCGAGCAGGGCGGCGCGCAGGTCTCCGTGGTGGTAGGGGCGGGTCTCGGGCATGCGGACCATCCTAGCTCGATGTTGCCTTCGGCTACTTTGTTGGCGTCGTCACCATTGTTGTCATTGACAGCATTGTTGGCGACGCCTACATTCGGATGCATGGCTGACAACACGAAGACCAAGAGCAGGACCAAGAGCGGGACCAAGGCGTGGGACGCGACCCGCCTTCCCGACCTCACCGGCCGCACGGCCGTCGTCACCGGTGCCAACAGCGGCATCGGCCTCAGGGCGGCGGAGGAACTGGCCGGGGCGGGCGCACATGTCGTGTTCGCCGTACGGGACCTGGAGCGGGGGCGGGCCGCGGCGGCGACCGTGAACGGCAGCACGGAGGTACGGCGGCTGGATCTGGCGGACCTGTCCTCGGTGCGGGAGTTCGCGGCGGGATGGGAGGGCCGGCCGCTGGACATCCTGATCAACAACGCGGGCGTGATGATGGTGCCGCAGCAGCGGACGCGTGACGGCTTCGAAGTGCAGTTCGGCACGAACCACCTGGGCCACTTCGCCCTGACGAACCTGCTCCTGCCGCACATCACGGACCGGGTGGTCACGCTCGCGTCGAGCGCCCACCGCATGGGCGACGGCAGGATCCACTTCGACGACCTGAACCTGACGGCGAACTACGGTCCGGGCCGCGCCTACGCCCAGTCGAAGCTGGCGAACCTGCTCTTCGTCCTGGAACTCCAGCGCCGGTTGACGGAGGCGGGATCCGCCGTCCGTGCGCTGGCGGCCCACCCCGGCTGGGCGGCCACCGGCCTCCAGAGCCACCACGGCAATCCGGTGATGCGGGGGATCATGCGGGTGGGCAACCGGTTCTTCGCCCAGGACGACCGGGCGGGCGCGCTGCCGACGCTGTACGCCGCCACGCAGGACCTTCCCGGCGCGAGCTACGTCGGCCCGGACGGTCTGGGCGAGTGGCGGGGCGCACCCACGCTCGTGGGGCGGACCACGGCGGCCAGTGACGCGGGCGTGGCGCGGCGGCTGTGGACGGCGTCGGAGGAGCTGACCGGGGTGAGCTGGCCGCTGGAGGCGGCGAGCAGCGGGGCCGGGGAGCGGGTGGCGGCCGAGCGTTAGTACGCGCCCCGCCGTCCCCGTCCGTGAACCCGCCCAGCCCTTGTACCCGGCCGGCCTACGACTCCGGCTGAGTCACCGTCAGCGCCCACCGGATGGTGTCCGCCGAGGCGTCGACGCCGATCACGAAGGACCCGGAGCGGACCACGCCGGGGTCCATGGTCACCGAGCCCACCGCGGCCTCCCCGGCCGGGCAGTCGACGGTGAACGCGGCGACCTCCGACTCCTGCGACATCGTCACCCGGACATCGCCGCCCCCTTCGCACGCCACCGTGAGCACGGTCGGCAGCTTCTCCCACGCGCCGCCGGACGCGACGCCGCCGTCCCCGGTCCACTCCTCCACCCACACCAGGCCCTCCGGCCCGGGATGCGGCAGCAGGACGTCGCCCGACGCGGCGGCGGGGCCGGTCGCGACGCCGATCAGCGCGCAGGCCGTGAGTGCCGTGACGGCGAGAGTGCGCTCGGTGCGTCTCATGGTCGTTCCCCCTGATGGTCGTATGGGCCCTGATGGTCGTATGGGCCCCACAGTCTGCCGTGCCGGATGACCTTGCGCCTGAGTACCCGTACTCAGGGGTAGGCCTGACACGGAGGTGGTCGAGCGATGTCGATGCCGAGCCTGCTCGGGGTGTTCGCGCACCCGGACGACGAGTCCCTGTTCTCGGGCGGCGTCCTCGCCCGGCACGCGGCCGCGGGCGCGCGTACCGGCGTGGTGACGGCGACCTGGACCCCGGACACGCCGCGCGGTGCCGAACTCGCCGAGGCGCTGCGGATCCTGGGCGCCGGAAGACCACGGATGCTCGGCTATGCCGACGGCGGCGTGCCGCACTCCGCGCCGGGCAGCCCGCGGCTGTGCGACGCGCCGCTCGACGAGGCGGTGGGCCGACTGGTCGCCCACATACGGCGGTTCCGGCCGGAGGTCGTGGTGACCCATGACGCCTACGGCGGCGTGACCGGCCACCCCGACCATGTGCACACCCACCGACTGACCACGCTCGCCGTCCAGGCGGCCGCGCTCGAACGGCTCTACCCGGACGCCGGCGACCCCTGGCGGCCGGGCGCCCTCTACCTGGCCACGCACCCCCACTCGGCCCTCGACGCGCTCAGCGAACTGGCCCGTGCGGGCAAGGGCATGAACACGGTCCCGGACGAGTGGATCAGCGCGACCGTCGACGTGCGCCCCTGGCTGGAGCGGAAGTGGGCCGCCGTACTGGCCCATCGCACCGAGGTGGAGCGGGGTGCCGCGCCGGGTCTGCTGGCCGGTTTCCCGGCGGCCGTACGGGAACGGATCCTCGCCACCGAGTGGTACATCCGGCAGGACACGGTGTCGTCGTCCGCGGCGTGCCGGACCGAGCTGACGGTTTGAAAGGGCGGCCGCTGAGTGAGACGCGCCAACCCCGGCGGGGCTACTCGGCCGGCGACGCGTCCCGCAGGGCCTTCGCGGTGACCGTCGGGTCGTAGCCGTCGGGGACGCCCTCGACCAGGATGATGTCGCCCGCGATGTGCCGTGAGCGCAGGGGTGCGATCTCCTGGTAGGCGGGCGAGTCCCACCAGGCCCGCGCCTTGGCGATCCCCGGGAAGCCGATCACCACGACGTGCCCGGGCCAACTGCCCTCCTTGGTCTCGTGCGGCGTGCCGTGCACCAGGAAGCGGCCGCCGTACGGCTCGAAGGTGGCGGTGATGCGCTCGATGTACTCGGCGATCTCCGGGTGCGGGGCGGCTTCCTGGAGGTGGGCGATGGCGTAGGCGGGCATGGCGTCCTTCCGTTCGGCTTCGTCCGGCTCGGCTTCGTCCGGTTGGGCTCCGTACGCCGATGAGAGTGGCAGGCGAGCCCGGTCGGCGTCGATGACCCGTCAGGTAAGGCGACGGTGTTTGACGCTCCTCTCACCTTCGTCGGACACAGTGACTCCGATGCCCCGGATGAAGCGCACCTCACGCCTGTCCCTGTACGCCGCCACCGTCCTCCTCGCCCTGCCCTCGGCCTCCGCCGCGGCCGCCGGCGCCGGCAGCGGTCCCTTCGGTGTGACCGTCACCGCCGTGGCGAGTGCGCACAGTGCGCGGGTCGGTGCGCTGTTCGCGGCCGGTCGGCGTGACCGTCTGCGCGGTGGCCACTTCTGCACCGCGTCCGTCGTGCACAGCCCTCACCGGGACCTCATCGTCACCGCCGCGCACTGCCTGGGCGGCGGAACGGCGGGCGAGCTGGTGTTCGTGCCCGGGTACCGGGACGGCGAGGCGCCGTACGGGGTGTGGCGGGTGGCGAAGTGGTTTCTGCCGGACGGGTGGGCCCAGGGGCGGGACGAGGACAGCGACGTGGCGTTCGCGGTGGTGCGGGATCGGGGTGGGGAGGGGGTCGAGGACGTGGTCGGAGGGAATCGGTTCGTCGTCGGTACGGCCGTCGGCGCCACGGCCGTGACCGTCACCGGGTATCCCAACTCCCGTGAGGTTCCGGTCAGTTGCAGTAACAAGCCCCGTCCTCACAACCGTACGCAACAACGCATCTCCTGCCCCGGCTTCGGCGGCGGGACCAGCGGCAGTCCATGGGTCGACGGAGAAGGGCAGGTCGTGGGCGTGCTCGGTGGGCACGAGGACGGCGGGGCCACGGCCGATGTGTCGTTCAGCGTGGTGTTCGGGGCGGAGGCGGCCGCGCTGTACCGCGAGAGTGTCGGTTGCGACGAGCCCCACGGGGGAAGCTCCTAAACTGGCGCGGGCGGACTCCGGCGGGGTGAGGGGCGGTTGACGGTGCGTAAGGCATGGATCGTGGCGGGCGCCGCTCTCGCGGCGGGGCTCAGCTTCGTGATGCTGCTCGTCATCGGGGTCTACCTCGTCGCCGGGAACCTCGCGGGCGGGATGGGCGGCGCCTCCAAGGCGCTGGCCAAGGGGGCCGTGCCCGCCGCCTACCAGGAACTCGTGCAGAAGTGGGGCAATCTGTGCCCCGCCATCAACCCCGCACTGCTCGCCGCCCAGCTCTACCAGGAGAGCGGCTTCAACCCGAACGCCAAGAGCCCGGCGGCGGCGCAGGGCATCGCGCAGTTCATCCCGGGGACCTGGGCCACGCACGGCATCGACGGCGACGGCGACGGCGACCGCGACGTCTGGGACCCGAAGGACGCGATTCCGTCGGCCGCGTCGTACGACTGCAAGCTCGCCTCCTACGTCAAGGACGTACCCGGCGACGCGACGCGGAACATGCTCGCCTCCTACAACGCCGGGGCGTACGCGGTCATCAAGTACCGGGGTGTGCCGCCGTACAAGGAGACCCAGAACTACGTGAAGACGATCACGAGCCTTCAGGAGAGCTTCGCGGCGCCCGTCAGCCGGGTGGATCCCAGCAAGCAGGCCGCCGGGGCGATTTACTACGCGCAGAAGAAGCTCGGCACGCCCTATCTCTGGGGCGGTGACGGAACCGCCGCGGACGGTGGGCGGTTCGACTGTTCGGGGCTGACGAAGGCCGCGTACGAAAGTGTCGGGATCTCGTTGCCCCGGGTGGCCAACGACCAGTGGAACGCGGGGCCGCATCCGGACCGGGACGAACTGCTGCCCGGGGATCTCGTGTTCTTCTCGGACGACCTCAACAACTCCCGGGCCATCCGGCATGTGGGGATTTATGTCGGTGGCGGATACATGATCGACGCACCGAGAACGGGTGCTGTGATCCGGTTCGACCCGATCGACACCCCGGACTACTTCGGAGCCACCCGGGTGACCGAAGATGGCGCGAAAGCGCTGCCGACGACGGTTTAGACGGAGCGTGAACCCACCCCCTGAGCTGCGGCGATGAGTATCTCTTCGATAACGTCTGCGTGATCATTCAGTGGAGTGTGGAACGTATCAACAGGGGCCGTGCGTTCCTGGTGTCGTAGCCGTCAGCGGATCTGCAACCACGGGGGTGGGAGAGCGGCGCACGTAAGTGTGCGCCGGAGGAACGACGAAGGGGCCGCGGCATCATGGCTGGACTCGCAGAATCCGGGTCGAACCCCGACGTCGAGCTGCTCTATGACATCAATGGCCTGGCCAAGGACGCGCCGCACTGGTTCGACCGGGTCATGGGCTACGTCGGTGAGTACGGAGTGCTGCTCGCCCTGGTCCTGCTCGTGCTGTGGTGCTGGTGGTCCGTGCGGCGGCGGGGCGAGGACGACGCCGCCTCGTCGGTGGCCGCACTGGTGTGGGCGCCGCTGGCCGCCGGGGTCGCGGTGCTGGTGAACGTGCCGATACGAGGGTTCGTCGAGCGGCCCCGGCCCTTCAAGTCCCACCAAGGGCTCGAAGTGCTCGTCACCGGCAAGACGGACTACTCCTTCGTCAGCGATCACGCGACCATCGCCATGGCCCTGGGTGTCGGGCTGTTCGTCGCGAACCGGAAGTTCGGGCTCGCCGGCATCGGGCTGGCGCTGCTCGAGGGGTTCTGCCGGGTCTACATGGGCGTGCACTATCCGACGGACGTCGTCGGTGGCTTCGCGCTGGGCACGGCCGTGGCGCTGCTGCTGTCGCCGCTGGCCATGGCCCTGCTGACACCGCTCATGTCCGCCATCGAGCGGTCGTCGCGGGGTGGGTGGCTGATCAGGGCGCGGGGGCGGTCCCGGGCGGGCGGCGGGCAGGAGCCGCTGATTCCGGAGGCGCGGAAGGACAGCGAGAGCGCGGGGGCGGAGGAGCGGGATCTGGCGGCCTAGCTGTACCCGGCCGGGAGGTTGGTGACACGCCCGCTACCGGTTGTTGATCATGGAGGGACCTCCGGGCGTAGTGGAGATTGCCGTCTTCACTCACCTCGGAGGTCCTGGTGGCCCACGCTAATGCCCGGCTGACCTTTCACGGCAGATGCCTGCTGGTGCGTCGCGTTGTCTTCGACCGGCGCCCGGTCGCGCACGTCGCCAAGGAACTGGGAGTCTCCCGGCAGTGTGCTCACCGCTGGGTCAATCGCTATCGGGTCGAGGGCTGGCCGGGGCTGCACGATCGCTCCAGCCGCCCCCGCACCTGCCCCACACGCACGCCGGCCGAGGTCGAGGAGCGTGTTCTTCAGGCCCGCCGACGCCTGCGCCGGGGACCCGAGCAGATCAGCGAGGCCACCGGGGTTCCGGCCCGGACCGTGACCCGGATCCTGCGCCGCCACCACATGCCGCCCCTGGCAGCCTGCGACCCGCTCACCGGGCAGGTCATCCGGGCGGTGCGCAAAAGCGCCGCACGCTACGAGTACAACCAGCCAGGCGGCCTGGTCCACGTGGACGTGAAGAAGCTCGGCAAAATCCCCGACGGCGGCGGCTGGCGCGCCCACGGCCGCAGCGAGGACGTCCGCGGCCGCGGCATCGGCTACGACTACGTGCACGCCGCCGTGGACGACCACTCCCGCCTGGCCTACGCCGAAATCCTGGCCGACGAGAAAGGCGTCACCTGCGCCGCGTTCCTCACCCGCGCGGCCGCGTTCTTCGCCGGCCACGGCATCGCCCGCATCGAGCGCGTGATGACCGACAACGCCCGCAACTACCGCACCTCCGGCTCCTTCCGCGACGCCTGCCAAACCCTGGGCGCACAGCAGAAGTTCACCCGGCCCCACTGCCCATGGACCAACGGCAAGGTCGAACGCTTCAACCGCACCCTGCAGGCCGAATGGGCCTACCACCAGGTCTTTGCCAGCAACACCGAACGCGCCGACGCACTCGCACCCTGGCTGCAGTTCTACAACACTGGCCGCCGACACACCGCGCTCGGCGGCCAGCCACCAATCAGCCGACTGTCACCAAAGTCATGACCGGGTACACCTAGCGCGTGTCTCTTTGATGGGTTGGTCGGTTGATCGGATGTGTCCGTCCGGTTAGTGATCACTGATGCGATGTGGGACCGGATCGAGCCGCTGATGCCGGCCGATCCGGTCCGCGGACGGCGATGGGCCGACCACCGCCGAACGCTCGAGGCCATCGCGTGGAAGTACCGCACCAACTCGCCCTGGCGGGACCTGCCCGACGAGCTCGGCTCATTCCAAACCGCTCACAAGAGGCTGATCAGATGGGCCGTCGACGGCACCTGGGAAATGATCCTTGCTGCCGTCCTGGCGGCGGCGGACGCCGACGACGACATCGACTGGACGGTGTCGGTGGACTCCACGGTCGTCCGGGCCCACCAGCATGCTGCCGGAGCACTCAAAAAGGGGCGGCTCACTGCGGCGAGCCCGCCGATCACGCGCTCGGACGTTCCCGCGGCGGGCTGAGCACCAAGGTTCACCTGGCCGCAGACGGCCACGCCCGGCCCCTCGCCTTCACCGTCACCGCAGGCCAGGCAGGTGATGCACCCGCCTTCGAGACGGTGATGTCCCGCATCCGCGTGCCCCGCACTGGCCCGGGCAGGCCCCGGACCCGGCCCCTGGCCGTTCTTGCCGACCGCGCGTATTCCTCACGTGCCATCCGCAGCCACCTGCGGCGCCGGGGCATCCGTGCGGTCATCCCGCAGCCGTCCGACCAAGTTGGCCACCGCCTGCGGCGAGGCCGACTCGGTGGCCGCCCGCCCGGCTTCGACAGCGAGGCGTACAAGCAGCGGAACACCGTCGAGCGGTGCATCAACCGCCTCAAGCAGTGGCGCGGCCTGGCCACACGAACCGACAAACTCGCGATCGCCTACCAGGCCGCACTCCACCTCGCGGGCATCCTCATCTGGACCCGACGCTGACCAAAGAGACAGAACCTAAAGCGTGTTGCAGAACGCTGTGATCAGGGCATTTCCCTTGCATGGGTGGGGTGTTGAGGGCTGAGCCGGTCTGGGTGGAGACGTTCACCGGTCTGCGGGCTGAGCAGTTCGGGCGGCTGCTAAGGGCGGTTCGGGAACGTGGTGGTGAGGGGTGCGGGTGGGGTCGTCCGTGGCGGCTTCCGCTGGCCGAGCGGGTGCTGCTGGTGGCTGTCTACTACCGCACGAACCTCACGATGCGGCAGCTCGCCCCGCTGTTCGGCATCTCCCCGGCGACCGTGTGCCGGGTGATCCAGCGGCTGGGGCCGCTGCTCGCGCTCGAGCCGGTACGTGCCCCGCAGGAGGCAGTCGAGCGGTTGTGGATCGTGGACGGCACCCTCATCCCGGTCCGTGACCGAGGTGTGGGTGCCTCCTCGCGTAACTACCGTTTCTCAGCAAACGTGCAGGTCATCGTGGACGCAGACACCCGGCTCGTGGTGGCCGCGGCCCGTCCGCTGCCGGGCACCACCGCGGACGCGCACGCCTGGCGGCGCTCCGGACTGGCCGAGCACTGCGAAGGCGTGACGGTGCTCGGCGACGGCGCTTATCTCAACACCGGCCTGATCGTCCCGCACCGCAAACGCCCCGGACGGCCGCTACTCAAGGGCGAAGAGGAGGACAACGCGGAGCACCGCAAGGTCCGCGCCCGTGTGGAGCATGTGATCGGACGGATGAAGAATTACAAGATCCTGCGTGACTGCCGGCAGCGCGGCGACGGCCTCCATCACGCCGTTCAGGCCGTCGCCCGCATGCACAACCTCGCCCTCACCGCGTGACCAGACGCGACAAACGCCCAGTTCAGCCTGCCTGATCACAGCGTTCTGCAACACGCTTTAGGCCCAGCGCGTCGGCCGCGGTGGGGCTGACGGTGGCGGTGGTCTGTGGTCTGTGGTCTGTGGTTTGTGGTCGTGCGGCTATAGCGCCTGCGGGTACGTGAAGAGACCCTCTGGGTCGTACTGCTTCTTCAGCTTCGTGAGGCGCGTCGCCGCGTCCCCGTAGTACGCCTTGCGCCAGTTCCGCAGGGTCGGGTCGGTGTAGTTCTGGTACGCGGCGCCCGAGGCGTACGGGCGCATCGCGTTGTGGGCCGACGTCAGCCAGGACTGGGCCGTGGTGCCCGAGGTGCCGGCGCGCCAGGAGGCGATGTACTGGGCCAGCACCCGGGAGCGGCGGTGCACGAACGCCGTCGCGGTGGGGGAGACGCGGTTGACCGCTCCGCCGAGGGCCGTGAGCGCGATGCTGCCGGAGCCGCCGCGGACCGACTCCATCTGCTTGAGCAGCGTCTGGATGCCCGCCGAGGACAGCGTACGGTCGAAGAAGTCCGACTTGGCGGTGTACGTCTCGCGGCCCAGCGCGCCCTGCGGGGAGCGGCCCGGGGTGGAGCCGGGGAGGTGGCACTGCGCGTCCGTGGCGAAGGACGAGCAGCCGGCGTACAGCTCCATCGACTCCTCGTACGAGCGGCGCTTGATCGAGACGTTGGTCGCGGGACCCGGGCCGCCGGGGCGGTCGGCCAGGCGGTCCACCGCGTTCTTGAGTTCGCCGTGGGTGCCCAGCGAGAACGCCGCCACGGTGATGGTCGGGGTGCCGCCCGCGTAGGCCGAGATGCTCAGGGCCGACCAGATCTCGTCGGGCTGGGTCGGGCCCCACTCCTGCCAGGACCTGATCAGCCTGGCCGCCTTGGACCAGGGCCAGGTCATGTACGCCGTGACGGCCTGCGGGGCGGGGTGGGTCTTGAACTGCAGTTCCGTGACGACGCCGAAGTTGCCGTTGCCGGCGCCGCGCAGGGCCCAGAAGAGGTCCTTGTGGGTGGTGGCGTTGGCGGTGAGCTGCTTGCCGTCGGCGGTGATGAGGGTGGCCTGGGTGAGGCTGTCGCAGGTCAGGCCGTAGGCGCGGGAGGTCACGCCGTGGCCGCCGCCGAGGGTGAGGCCGGAGACGCCGACGGAGGGGCAGGAGCCGGCGGGGATGGTGACGCCCTTGGCGGCGAGGGCCCGGTAGACGTCGATGAGCTTGGAGCCGGCGCCGACCACTGCGGTGTTGCCGGAGGCGCGGATGCGGTTGAGCTTGGAGACGTCGATGATCAGGCGGTTGTCGCCGGAGGACCAGCCGGCGTAGGAGTGGCCGCCGTTGCGGATGGCTGGGCGGAGGTTGTGGGCGCGGGCGTAGGCGAGGGTGGTGCGGATGTCGTCGGGGTGGGCGACGTAGGCGACCGCGGCGGGCTTCAGGGCGTCGAAGCGGGTGTTGTAGAGCTGGTGGGCGGACTTCCAGTCGGCGTCGCCCGGGCGGATGAGGGGGCCGTAGAGGTTCTGGGCGAGGGCGGTCCAGTTGGCGGGGGCGGCGGGGCGGGTGGCGGCGGTGGTTTGGGTGCGGGTGCGAGTGCCGGCGCTGTTGCCGTTGCTGTCGGTGCCGTAGCAGGCGGTTGCCGTCAGGGCGGTGAGGGCTGCTGCGGTGCCGCCGCCGATGAAGGTGCGCCGTTCCATGTCGCCTCCTGGGGGTTACGTGGAACGAGACGGGGTGCTGAGGGGCGGGGTTCCATCACGCGCCGACCCGTTACCCCACCCTGGGATTCTCGCCCCCGCCGCCCCTACCCGTCCCATCCCCAGGGGCGCTGCCCCTTCGACCCCCACTGGGGCTGCCGCCCCAGACCCCGCTCCGGCCCTGAAGGGGCCTTGTCCTCAAACGCCGGACGGGCTGGATGGCGCGGGCTGGCGTTGGAAGGTGGCGGCCAGTGGGTGGGGGGATGGTGAGAGTCCGTCCTTGGGCGCGGGACGGGCTGGATTGTGCCGGTCGGCGGTTCGACAATCGGGGGGTGTTGGGGCGGGTGGGGTGCGTGGGGGCTACAGGAACGCCAGGTGGACGATGCCGAACGCCCCGGCTGCCACCGCCGCCGCTGCCGGCATGGTGATGAACCAGCCCAGGACGATGTTCTTGGCCACGCCCCATCGGACGGCGTTCACGCGCTTCGTTGCGCCGACGCCCATGATGGCCGAGGTGATGACGTGGGTCGTGGAGATGGGGGCCTTGAAGAGGAAGGCCGTGGTGAACATGATCGACGCGCCGGTGGTCTCGGCGGCGAAGCCCTGGGGCGGGTCCAGTTCGATGATCTTGCGGCCGAGGGTGCGCATGATGCGCCAGCCGCCGGCGTAGGTGCCGAGCGAGAGCATCACGGCGCACGCGATCTTCACCCAGACCGGGATCGGGTCGCCGTAGTCCTCGACGTCGGCGATGACCAGCGCCATCACCACGATGCCCATCGTCTTCTGGGCGTCCTGGAGGCCGTGGCCGAGGGCCATGCCGGCGGCCGAGACGGTCTGCGCGATGCGGAAACCCCGCTTCGCCTTGTGCGGGTTCGCGCGGCGGAAGATCCACATGATCGCCGCCATCACCAGGTAGCCCACGCCCAGGCCCACGATCGGGGACACGAACATCGGGATGACGATCTTCTCCAGTACGCCGTCCCAGTAGACCGTCGTTCCGCCTGCCAGCGCCGCTCCCACCATGCCGCCGAACAGCGCGTGGGAGGACGACGACGGGAGGCCGAAGTACCACGTGATCAGGTTCCAGGTGATCGCGCCGACGAGGGCCGCGAAGAGAATGCCCATTCCCTTCGAGCCCTCGGGTGTCTGGATCAGGCCCTCGCTGACGGTCTTGGCGACACCGGAGCCGAGGAAGGCGCCGCCCAGATTCATCACCGCGGCCATCAGCAGCGCGGCCCGTGGGGTCAGCGCCCGCGTCGAGACGGACGTGGCGATGGCGTTCGCCGAATCGTGGAAGCCGTTGGTGTACGTGAAGAAGAGCGCGACCGCAATGGTCACGACCAGCGCGAAGGTGTCCATGGACGGGCCTCAGGACTCCTTGACGGCGATGGTCTCCACCGTGTTCGCCACGTGCTCGAAGGCGTCCGCCGCTTCCTCCAGCACATCCACGATCTGCTTGAGCTTGAGGACCTCGATCGCGTCGTACTTGCCGTTGAAGAGATGAGCGAGAAGCTTGCGGTGTATCTGGTCGGCCTGGTTCTCGAGGCGGTTGACCTCGATCCAGTACTCGGTGAGGTTGTCCATCGTGCGCAGGTTCGGCATCGCCTCGGCCGTCAGCTCGGCCGCCCGCGCCAGCACCTCGATCTGCTGCTCGACGCCCTTGGGGAGTTCCTCGACGTTGTAGAGGACGACCAGGTCGACGGCCTCCTCCATGAAGTCCATGATGTCGTCGAGGGAGGATGCGAGGGAGTAGATGTCCTCGCGGTCGAACGGCGTGATGAACGAGGAGTTCAGCTGGTGGAAGATCGCATGTGTGGCGTCGTCACCTGCGTGTTCCGCGGCCCGCATACGCTCTGCGATCTCGACCCGGCCGGCGGTGTCCGCCCCGAGCAGTTCCATCAGGAGCTTCGAGCCCGTGACGATGTTGTCCGCGGACGCGGCGAACATGTCGTAGAAGCTCGTCTCCCGGGGGGTCAGACGAAAGCGCACGTGAGGGTCCTCAAGAAGCGTCGGTTCGGTCAGGCTGATGCTAAGTGCATCATCCGGCCACGGCTAATGGGCCGTCCCCCAGTGTCGCCCATGAGGCACAGTGGTCGGCACGGGGGCTGCCCAGTGGTCCAGTCCAGCGGCCGTTCGCGGCATCGGCCACAGGCCCTATACCCAGCAAAGTTCGGTACGATATACCCAGTAGGGGTATGTGAAGCCGTATACGCGGTTTACGTCTGGAGGACGCGATGACGACCACCGAGGCCGGCGCGACGGCGCCCTCCGAGGAGACCGGGACCCAGGCCGTGGTGACGGACCACGACCGGGGCATCCACGGCTACCACAAGCAGAAGGACGAGCATCTGAAGCGGCTGCGCCGGATCGAGGGGCAGATCCGGGGCCTGCAGCGGATGGTCGACGAGGACGTCTACTGCATCGACATACTCACGCAGGTGTCCGCCTCGACCAAGGCCCTGCAGTCTTTCGCCCTCCAACTCCTGGAGGAACACCTGCGTCACTGTGTCGCCGACGCGGCCGTCAAGGGCGGTGCGGAGATCGACGCGAAGGTGGAGGAGGCCACGAAGGCGATCGGCCGCCTCCTGCGGACGTGAGGTCCGCCTCACTCACCGGCGGTGTCCCGCTCCTCCGCGACGCGCAGCACCTCGTCGATGCTTTCCAGACTGAGCCGGTCCTCGCGGGCGGCCGAGGCCGCGATGATCAGCTCTCCGCACAGCTCGATCTCGGCGAGGGCCACGTGGTCCTGAACTGCCGTACCGCCGACCGGAGCCACGTGCATCACCTCTTCTCTGCCGTTACCGACTTCCTAGAGTAGGGAGCGGCCTACGCACCGCGCATGGCACGGACGGGCTAGTTCTTGACGCCCGTCACGCACGCGGACGCCGACCCTCAGTCCTCGGCGATCTTGCCGGCGTAGATGTCGTCGCTGTCGGGCAACCGTACGTCGGCGGGGGCCCCGAAGTCGTACAGCACGGTCGTCGAGGCCACGGCGACGGCGCCGTCCTGCTGTCCGTTGACGAAGCTGAAGCGGTGGCGGACCTTGCGGATCCGGCCGTCCTCGTCGAGGAAGACGTCGAACGGGACCTGGTCCGTGGCGAACCCTTTCGCCGCCGCCGCCAGGGCCTGCGCGTTCCCCCTGGAGGCTTCCTCGGCGGCGATGCCCAGGTCAGCGGTGCCGCGGTAGTGCCGCACCGCCGTGCCGGCGACCTTCTCCTCGCCCACGTACGCCGCCTTCCGCGCCCCGCGCAGCACCTCGGCGGCGGCGAACGGGTCGGTGGCGCCGCCGGTGACGAGGTTCCCGTCGGACAGCGTCTGGGTGTCCACGCGCACCCATTTGTCCTCCGGTACGCCGGCGCCGCGGTTCTTCATGTACAGCGCGCCGGGGGCGAGCAGTTCCATGATCGGCCGCTGTGCGGTGGCGCCCGCGGGATCCTGCGGCAGCAGCACCTTCAGCCGCCCGAGCTGCTTGCGGAAGTTGTACACGCCCTCGCCGCGGATGGTGACGCGGGTGCCGCCGGTGGCCATCTCCATGGAGGTGTGGGCCTTGGAGCTGCGGGCCTCGACGAGGGCGTCCGCCGCTCGCCGTACGACCTGGACGGCCCCCTCGCCGTGCGCGTCCTCGGCCGCGGCGCCCTGCTCCGCGCACCCGCTGCCGGCGAGGCAGGCACACAAGACCCCGGCCGCAACGCCCGCCCCGCGCATCCGCCTGTGCTGCTGCCGCTCCGTCATCGCCTGCCTACCCCCAGCCGGTACGTTTGTCACGGGCCCCCTGTCGTTCCGGTTAACGACGGGTAGGTGCCCCCGTCACGCATGGCGAGGAGTCGCACTTACTTGCCTTGGGTAACGTTGCCGGTGTGGTGCAGCAGGACGGACCGACCTCCCCCGGCAAACAGAGCACCCCCTCGGGCCACCGCACGACGACGGTCGAGAAGGGTGCCTTCTGCACGGCCCACTGCACCTGCGGCTGGCGGGGCCCCGCGAGACGCGCGCGAAGCCTGGCCCGAGACGATGCCGCCGGGCACACGACGGCCTGAGATCCCGGCGAACAAAGACACGGGCCCGCCCCCCGGGAGCCAGGGGGCGGGCCCTTTATCTGCCTCGCGGTGGCACCGCCATGCAGCACCGCGAGGGGTCTGTCAGCCGAAGCGGCCGGAGATGTAGTCCTCCGTGGCCTGGACCGACGGGTTGGAGAAGATGCGCTCCGTGTCGTCGATCTCGATCAGCTTGCCGGGCTGGCCGACGGCCGCCAGGTTGAAGAAGGCCGTGCGGTCCGAGACACGCGCCGCCTGCTGCATGTTGTGCGTCACGATGACGATCGTGAACCGTTCCTTCAGCTCGCCGATCAGGTCCTCGATGGCGAGGGTCGAGATCGGGTCCAGGGCGGAGCACGGCTCGTCCATCAGCAGGACGTTCGGCTCCACCGCGATCGCCCGGGCGATGCACAGACGCTGCTGCTGACCACCCGAGAGACCGGAGCCCGGCTTGTTCAGGCGGTCCTTCACCTCGTTCCAGAGGTTCGCGCCCTTGAGGGACTTCTCGACGATGTCGTCCAGCTGCGACTTCTTGTACGAGCCGTTCAGCTTCAGACCGGCCGCCACATTGTCGTAGACCGACATGGTGGGGAAGGGGTTCGGCCGCTGGAAGACCATGCCGACCTCACGCCGCACCGCCACCGGGTCGATCCCGGTGCCGTACAGGTTCTCGTCGTCGAGCATGACCTTGCCCTCGACCCGCCCGCCCGGCGTGACCTCGTGCATGCGGTTGAGGGTGCGGAGGAACGTGGACTTGCCGCAGCCGGACGGGCCGATGAAGGCCGTCACGGAGCGCGGCTCGACGGTCATCGAGATGTCCTCGATGGCCAGGAAGGAGCCGTAGTAGGCGTTGAGGCCGCTGACATCAATGCGCTTGGCCATGGGAATCACTGCTTCTTTCGGGTCGCTGACTGTTCGTCGATGGCCGCGTCAGCGGCCCGTCTTCGGGGCCTTCCAGCGGGCGATGCCGCGGGCGCCGAGGTTGAGGATCATGATGAAGGCGATGAGCGTCAGTGCCGCCGCCCAGGCGCGGTCGTACGCCGCTCCGGAGCCACCGCTGTTCGCCCACTGGAGGTAGATGTACATCGGCAGCGAGGCCTGCGGGTCGGAGAAGGGGTTGGAGTTGATGAAGTTCGTACCCCAGACCAGCAGCAGCACCGGAGCGGTCTCGCCGGTGATACGGGCGATCGCGAGCATCACACCCGTGGTGATGCCGCCGATCGACGTCGGCACGACCACCTTCAGGATGGTGCGCCACTTCGGCACGCCCAGCGCCAGCGACGCCTCGCGCAGCTCGTTCGGGACGAGCTTGAGCATCTCCTCGGTGGAGCGGACGACCACCGGGATCATCAGGATCGACAGGGCCATCGAGCCGGCGAAGCCGGAGTAGCCCATGCCCAGGATCACGATCCACAGGCTGAGGATGAACAGACCCGCGACGATCGACGGGATACCCGTCATGACGTCGACGAAGAAGGTGACGGCCTTGGCGAGCTTGCCGCGGCCGTACTCGACCAGGTAGATCGCGGTCAGCACACCCACCGGCACGGAGATCAGCGTGGCGAGGCCGACCTGCTCGAGGGTGCCGAGGAGGGCGTGGTAGATGCCGCCGCCCGGCTCGGTGTCGGTGACCACGCCCATCGAGTGGGTGAGGAAGTAGCCGTCGAGGACCTTCACGCCGCGCTTGACGGTCTCCCAGACGAGGGAGGCCAGCGGAATGACGGCGAGCAGGAAGGCGACCCACACCAGGCTGGTGGCCACGCGGTCCTTGGCCTGCCGGCGGCCCTCGACGCGGGCCGAGATGCCGTATGTGCCGAGGACGAACAGCAGCGCGGCGATCAGGGCCCACTGGATGCTGCTGTCCAGCCCGGCCGCGGCGCTGATGCCGAGGCCCAGGGCGACGGAGCCGGCGGCGACCAGGTAGGGGAACCACTTGGGCAGGGTCGCTCCGCGCAGGGAGCTCGGACGCTTGCCGGAGAGGGTTGCGTTGCTCATGCGTTGGCCCCCGAGTACTCCTTGCGGCGGGCGATGATCATGCGGGCCGCGCCGTTGACCAGCAGGGTGATGACGAAGAGCACCAGACCGGAGGCGATCAGCGCGTCCCGGCCCATGGGGGTGGCCTCGTTGAACTTGCTGGCGATGTTCTGGGCGAAGGTGCCGCCGCCCGGGTCGAGCAGGCTGGCGTTGATGTCGAAGCTCGGGGACAGCACCATGGCGACGGCCATGGTCTCGCCGAGCGCGCGGCCGAGGCCGAGCATCGAGGCGGAGATGACGCCGGAGCGGCCGAAGGGCAGCACCGACATGCGGATGACCTCCCAGCGGGTGGCGCCGAGGGCCAGGGCGGCCTCCTCGTGCATCCGCGGAACCTGCCGGAACACCTCACGGCTCACGTTGGTGATGATCGGCAGGATCATGATCGCGAGCAGGATGCCGACGGTGAGCATCGAGCGGGGGGCGCCGCCGTTCCACTCGAAGATGCCGGTCCAGCCGAGGTACTCGTCCAGCCAGCCGTAGAGCCCGTCCAGGTGCGGTACGAGGACCATGAAGCCCCACAGGCCGTAGACGATGGACGGCACCGCGGCGAGCAGGTCGATCACGTACGCGATGGGGCCGCCGAGCCTGCGCGGGGCGTAGTGCGTGATGAACAGCGCGATGCCCACCGCGATCGGGACCGCGATGACCATGGCGATGATCGAGGACACGATGGTGCCGTAGACCAGGACCGCGATGCCGAACTGCGGCGGGATGCCGCTGGGGTTCCACTCGAAGGTGGTGAAGAAGTTGGCCTCGTCCTTGCTGATCGCGAGGGCGGCGCGGTAGGAGAGGAAGACCGCGATGGCGGCCATGATGACCAGCACAAGGATGCCGGATCCGCGGGAGAGCCCGAGGAAGATCCGGTCTCCGGGGCGGGTGGCGCCACGGGCGGCGCGCTTCTGTTCTGCCTGGGGTGGCTCGGGGGTGGGGGGAGCGCTTGTGTTCTGTGTGGATATGTCCATCGGGTTCTCCGGTCTGCGGAGCCGCCCGCTTGTTCGGGGGCTCCTGGCGGCGGTGCACCGGACGGTGCGGCCCGACCCGTTCGGGGCCGGGCCGCACGCTCAGGTCAGCTCAGGCCCGAAATGGTGGAGCGGACCTTGGTGATGATCTCCTCGGGCATCGGGGCGTAGCCCTCCTTCTCCAGAAGGGCCTGGCCGTCCTCCGACGCGATGTAGTTCAGGAAGGACTTGGTGGCGGGCAGGGACTCCGCCTTGTTGCCCTTGTCGCAGACGATCTCGTAGGTCACCAGGACGAGCGGGTAGGCGCCCTCGGCGGCCGGCGTGTAGTCCAGCTCCAGCGCCAGGTCCTTGCCGGTGCCGACGACCTTGGCGGCGCCGATGGCCGCGGTGGCGTTGGCGATCGTGGCCTTGACCGGGTCGGGGGCCTCGGTCTTGATGTCGACGGTCTTGATGTCCTTGGCGTAGGACAGTTCGAAGTACGAGATCGCACCCGAGGTCTGCGAGACCTGCTGGGCCAGGCCGGAGGAGCCCTGCGCGGACTGGCCGCCCTTGGCCTCCCAGGACTTGCCCGGCTCGTAGCCCCAGTCCTTCGGCGCGGCGGCCTTGAGGTACTTGGTGAAGTTGTCCGTGGTGCCGGACTCGTCCGAGCGGTGGAAGGCCTGGATCTTGAGGTCGGGCAGCTTCGCCTCGGGGTTCAGCTTGGCGATCGCCGGGTCGTTCCAGTTGGTGATCTTGCTGTCGAAGATCTGGGCGAGGGTCGAGGCGTCCAGGACGAGGGTGTCGACACCCGGGACGTTGAAGCCCACGGCGATCGGGCCGCCGACCATCGGCAGGTCGATGCCCTGGCCGCCGCTGCAGACCTTCTTGGAGGCCGTGACCTCCTCCGGCTTCAGCGCGGAGTCGGAACCGGCGAACGCGGTCTGGCCCTGGGTGAAGGCGGTGATACCGGCGCCCGAGCCGTCGGGGCGGTAGTTGATCTGTACGTTCTTGCAGGCCGCGGTGTACTGCGCGACCCACGCGTCGATCGCGTTCTTCTGCGCGGACGAGCCGGACGCCTGCAGCTGGCCGCTGGCGTCACCGCAGTCGATCTTGGCGGCGTTGGCGGGCGTGGAGGCGCCGCCCTCACCGCCGCCGGTGTCGTCCGAGCCGCACGCCGTGAGGGCCAGGGCGCCGGAGACGGCGAGAGCGCCGAGGGCGAGGGCACGCCGGTTCTTGCGCTGAAGCTTCACTTGAGGGAGTTCCTTCCAGGAGCCGCCGTCCTGAATTCGGCGGCGTGCGAAGACTGGGTGACGAGGAACGCGTCCCCCGAGGGCGCGATCCGTCATCGTGCACGGCCGAAACTAGGCAGAACAGGTGAAGGCGCCGATGGGCGTAAATGAACGAGGGGTGAACCCCTGGGGACGGTGCGGTGAGGTAACGGAACGCTCACGTTGAGGACACGGGCGTATTCCGAGGCTCTGTCCGGGTTGACCGGGGCTACGCCAGCCGGAGCGACGCCAGCAGGGCGTCCACGAGCGAGCGGTCCCTCGGCTGGGTCAGCCGGCTCCGGGCGCCCGCCGGGGACAGCCACAACAGGCGGTCCACCTCGGAGTTCGGGGCGAAGACGCCGGGCCCCGCCTCGGCCGCCCAGTAGCGGACCTCCTTGGGGCGGCCGTTCGCGAGGTACCGCAGCGTCGGCAGCTCGGCGCCCGGCCGGGCGGCGCGGCCGGTCTCCTCCGCGACCTCGCGCAGCGCGCAGGCGAGGGGCTCCTCGCCGCGCTTCAGCTTGCCCTTGGGGTGCGACCAGTCGTCGTACTTCGGCCGATGGATGAGGCATATCTCCAGCTCACCGTCTACCGGCGAGCGCCGCCACAGGACGCAGCCGGCCGCGTGCACGGTGAGGTTCTCCGAGTGAGTCACCGGGGGTATGCCTCCTTCAGGTCCTTCAGGGGGTACCTACCGTCTGCATCTGCCAGGACTGCTGGAACGCGAACCGCGCCGCCTCCACCTCGTGCCGCTGGTCGGCGTGCAGCACACCGAGGGCGTAGGCCGTCGCCGGGGCGATACGCGGGGTGCGGGCCGCCTGGGCCGCGGCGGCCGCCGCCTCGGAGGCGTCACGGTGCCGGTTGAGGGCCTGGCCGGACGCCAGCAGCCGTACGTCCACCGGGCCGGTGCCGCCGTGGAGGACCTCGAGGGCGTAGCGGTGCAGGCGCAGCAGCAGCCGGACCTGGTGCCAGGGCGCGTCCTGCGGATGCGGCGCCGGGTCCGGGGACAGGCCGTGGATCAGGGCCTCCGCGTTGTACGGGCTGCCCGCGGTGACCAGCGGAAGCGCCGTCACCGCGTCGGTGAGCCGCTCCTCGGCGGAGGCCGCGAGCGGGCGCAGGTCGGCGGTGGCCGCGGCCGGAGTGAGGGGGACCTCGCTGGCCAGTACGGCGATGTTGTCGGCGACGGCGTGGAAGCGGGAGGAGCCGATGGCCTGGAGGGCGCTGGAGTGGGCGCGGGTCCGGGCCAGGGTGAGCTGGCGCTCGAGCAGGGCGCCCGCCTTGGCCGCGCCCACGGTGAGGTTGCCGCGCTCCGGGGTGGCCGCCGGGTGGGTCGGGGGAGCGGCGTCGGCCGGTTCCGTCTTCTGCGGGACCTCCGCCCCGCCGGGCGCGCCGACCGCGCCCGGCTGCGTGGGCAGCACCGTCGCCCCCGACAGCCGGTGCAGCGCCAGCAGCAGGCGCTCCAGGCGGGCCGCGTACGCGTGCTCCATCGCCAGGGTGCCGGAGAGCCAGGCCAGTTCCGGGCGGATGGCCTCCGACCAGTCGGTGTCCAGCAGCGGGCGGAACGTGTGCAGGCTGGCGCTGATGCGGCGGGCCGAGCGGCGCAGCGCCCGGGCCGCGTCGACGGACTCCTCCGAGCCGTTGTCCCCCGGGCGCGCCCTCGTTCGCGCCGGGACACCCGCGTCGCCGCCGGTCTCCCGGTGCAGGCGCAGGGCGCGCAGGAACTCCGTGGCCTGGGCGCGCAGGTAGCCCGCGAGGGCGTCCCCCGGCACGGCCCCGGCCGTGGGGTCCGTCGGATCAAGGTGTTGCTGTGCCACGCCGGCGCCTCCGGGCGTCTATGAGCATCTCCTGGACGTTGCGCAGGGGCTGGCCCTCCGCGTCCGTCGCGTGCCGGGTCCACTCGCCGTCCGGGCCCAGGTGCCAGGACGCGGTGGTGTCGGACATACCGGTCTCCAGGAGCCGGTTCAGCGCGGCACGGTGGGCCGGGTCGGTGACCCTGACCAGGGCTTCGATACGGCGGTCGAGGTTGCGGTGCATCATGTCGGCGCTGCCGAACCACACCTCGGGTTCGCCGCCGTTGCCGAAGGCGAAGACCCGGGAGTGCTCCAGGAAGCGGCCGAGGACCGAGCGGACGCGGATGTTCTCCGACAGTCCGGGTACGCCCGGGCGTATCGCACAGATGCCGCGGACCCAGATGTCGACCGGCACGCCCGCCTGGGCCGCGCCGTAGCAGGCGTCGATGATTGCCTCGTCGACCATGGAGTTGACCTTGATGCGGACGTAGGCGGGCCGCCCGGCACGGTGGTGCTGGGCCTCCTTGTTGATCCGCGAGACCAGGCCGTCACGCAGCGACTTGGGCGCGACCAGCAGCCGCCGGTAGGTCTCCCGGCGCGAGTAGCCGGACAGGCGGTTGAACAGGTCGGACAGGTCCGCGCCGACCTGCGGGTCGGCCGTCAGCAGGCCCAGGTCCTCGTACAGCCGGGCCGTCTTCGGGTGGTAGTTGCCGGTGCCGACGTGGCTGTAGCGCCGTAGCGTCTCGCCCTCCTGGCGGACCACCAGCGACAGCTTGCAGTGGGTCTTCAGACCGACCAGGCCGTACACCACATGGCAGCCGGCCTCCTCCAGCTTGCGCGCCCACTTGATGTTGGCGTGCTCGTCGAAGCGGGCCTTGATCTCGACCAGGACCAGGACCTGCTTGCCGGCCTCGGCGGCGTCGATGAGCGCGTTGACTATCGGGGAGTCGCCGGAGGTCCGGTACAGGGTCTGCTTGATCGCGAGGACGTCCGGGTCGTCGGCCGCCTGCTCCAGGAACGCCTGCACGGAGGTGGAGAAGGAGTCGTACGGGTGGTGCAGCAGGACGTCCCGGCTGCGCAGGGCGGCGAAGATGTCCGGCGCCGACGCCGATTCCACCTCGGCGAGGTCGCGGTGGGTGCCCGCGACGAACTTCGGGTACTTCAGCTCGGGCCGGTCGATGGAGGCGATGCGGAAGAGGCCGGTGAGGTCCAGGGGGCCGGTGAGGGGGTAGACCTCGGCCTCGCTGATCTTCAGCTCGCGCACCAGCAGGTCCAGGACCTCCTGGTTGATGTTCTCCTCGACCTCCAGGCGCACCGGCGGCCCGAAGCGGCGCCGCATGAGCTCCTTCTCCAGGGCCTGGAGCAGGTTCTCCGCGTCGTCCTCCTCGACCTCCAGGTCCTCGTTGCGGGTGACCCGGAAGGCGTGGTGCTCCAGCACCTCCATGCCCGGGAACAGCTCCTCCAGGTGCGCGGCGATCACGTCCTCCAGCGGGACGAACCGGCCGGGGGAGGCCTCCAGGAAGCGGGAGAGCAGCGGCGGCACCTTGACGCGGGCGAAGTGCGGGGTGCCGGTGACGGGGTTGCGCACGCGCACGGCCAGGTTCAGGGAGAGGCCGGAGATATAGGGGAACGGGTGCGCCGGGTCGACCGCGAGCGGGGTCAGCACCGGGAAGATCTGGTGCCGGAACAGGGTGAACAGGCGGGCCTGCTCCTTCTCCGTCAGCTCGTTCCAGCGGACCAGGTGGATGCCCTCCTCCGCGAGGGCGGGGGCGACGTCCTCGTGGTAGCAGGCGGCGTGCCGGGCCATCAGCTCGCGGGAGCGGGCCCAGATCATCTCCAGGACCTCGCGGGGCTGCAGGCCGGACGCGGACCGGGTGGCGACACCGGTGGCGATACGGCGCTTCAGTCCGGCCACCCGGACCATGAAGAACTCGTCCAGGTTGCTGGCGAAGATCGCCAGGAAGTTGGCTCGTTCGAGCAGCGGGGTGTTCGGGTCCTCGGCGAGTTCGAGGACGCGCTCGTTGAACGCGAGCCAGCTGCGCTCCCGGTCCAGGAAGCGGCCCTGGGGCAGCTGGACCCCGTCGACGAGTGAGTCCTCGTAGGCGTCGAGGTCGGCGTCGATGTCGGGCTCCAGGTCGGAGACCATGCCCGACGACACCGTGTGCGGGCGGTGCGCCGCTATGGAGCCCACGGAGGGCTGCGAGTGCTGGACCTTGGCCTGGGCGTTGGTGGGCTGGCTCATATGCCCATTGTTCCGCGCATCCAGGCTTACGGGCGCGTCGGAAAGTGCGGGTGGGAGCGTCGCGGGGAGGCGTCGTGCGTCCCCGTTCCCCACGCTCCCCTGCGCGGGAGGTGAAGGCTCTGGCACGGCGGCGGTCATTGGCCGAGCGTGGCAAGCCCGTCTGAACCAATGGTTACGGAGACATGGCGTGCGGGATAGCGGGGGGCGGCTCGCGGGCGTCTACGTGACCGGATGCCGGTGTCGAGGCCGCACGTCCCTCCCCCCGTGGAGGGACGTGCGGCTGTCCCTACGGGGTGCGGCGGCGCAGGAGCCAGAAGGCGGTGAGCGTCGCGGCGGCGGCCACGGCCAGCACGATGCCTGTTTCGACGTACTGGAGCGGCCAGAAGTGGGACTGAGGGTGGAAGGTCGCTCGGGTGAAGTGCTCGTTCCAGTCGAGCTGCCAGGCCGAGCGCGGCAGCTCGAACTCGCCCGCTTCGACGCGGGTGACCGACGGCCAGAAGTCCTCGCGGGAACGCTCCAGCACGTTGAAGAGGACGAGGGCGGCCACGAGGCCCGCCCCGGCGGCGGGCAGCGTCCGGCGCAGCAGCAGTCCGGCGAGCGCGCCGAGGGCGAGGCCGGCCAAGGGGTAGGCGACGGCGGTGGGGCCGGTGCTGATGAAGACTTCCGGGAAGTACCAGTCCCCGACCAGGCTGGGGTTGTCGTCCCCCATGGCCCCCTTCAGCAGCGCGACCGTGCCGGTACCGGCGGTGAGCAGGGCGGCCGGGACGGCGAGCTTGGCGGCCAGCCAGCGGACCGGGGTGACCGACTGGGTCCAGGCGAGCCTCGCGGTGCCGCTCTCCAGCTCCCGCCCGATGAGCGCGCCGCCCGCCCAGGCTGCCACGGGGAAGATCAGGTACGACAGGGCGTCGGCGACGAGCGAGAGGACAGTGCGGTAGGTGTCGTCGGCGGTGATCGCCACGACCGAGGCACAGGAGGGCAGTCCGTCGGCTGCGACCGGTTCGGCGCACGCGCTCAGGCCCCGGCGGGCCTCGTCGCCGATGACGTACACCCAGATCAGCGCGGCCACGGCGGCGGTCAGCGCCAGGCCCCAGAAGATCAGCGCCGTGCGGTGCAGCCGCAGAACGGTCCAGGTCAGCCCGCGTGGCCGCGGTGACTCACGGCCGGTGCGGGCCGCCGTCGCGGTGAGCGTGGTGGTCATACGGCGGCTCCGGTGGCGATACGGCGCTTCAGCAGCCGGAAGGCGACCAGGACCGTCAGCGCCGCCACGGCGAGGACGATGCCCGTCTCCAGGAGCTGAAGGGGCCAGAAGTGGGAGGACGGGTGGTAGTCGCGGTAGAAGCCCACGATGTCGTGCCGGGCGAGGCAGGCGGTGTCGTCGACACAGAGGGGGTCCGGCACGCGGGCGCCGGACGAGGTGAGCGCGCCCTCGTCGACGACCACGCCGATGTACGGCGGGTACCCGTCCTTGCCGACGAGGGTCTCGACCGGCCACAGGTGCGGGCGCAGTGTGGTCAACGTGGTCATGAGGAGCGCGACGCCCACGGCCGCGAGGCCGAGCGCGGGCAGGGCGCGGCGCACGAGCAGGCCCACGAGGGCGCCGACCGTGAGGCCGAGGAGGGCGTAGGCGGGGGCGAGGGAGCCGTTGGCCAGGAAGATGTCGTCCTCGTACCACTCCCGCCAGGCCGTCACCTGCCGCAGTCGGCCGTCCGACGACCACGCCAGGCGGTGCAGCAGCATGAGCAGGGTCGTGCCCGACACCAGCAGGACGGCCGGGACGGTGAGCTTGGCGGCCAGCCAGCGGACCGGGGAGACGGACTGGGTCCAGGCCAACTGGGCGGTGCCGCTCTCCAGTTCACGCCCGATGAGCGCACCGCCGGCCCACGCGGCGGCGAGCAGCGGTACGAAGCTCAGGAGCTGGTCGCCGAGACTGCCGGCGAGGTTGTAGCGGCTGATGGCGGGACCCGAGTAGTCGCAGTTCGGACCCTGAACCAGCGGTTCGCAGCCCATCGCCCGGAACTCGTCCCAGGCGGCGTCCGCGCCCCATCCGTACACCCACAGCAGCGTTCCCGCGCCGACGGCCACCAGCAGCAGCCAGAGCCACAGCGCCCAGCGGTGCACCCGCAGCAGCACCCAGACCAGTCCGCGCGGCCCCCCGGAGGACGCGACGGAGGTGGACCTTTGAAGCGTCACGGCGGTCATGCGGCGGCCTCCCGCACGCCGTCGAAGCGGAGCGTCGGTGCCTCGGAGGCGCGCAGGTGGGCGAGGACGAACTCCTCCAGGGTGGGGGCCGTGACCTGCCATTCCTCGCCGAGAGGGCCCTCGGGCCGTACGAGGGCGGTGAGCTGGCGCCCCGTGGTGCGGGACTCGATCACGGTGTGCTGGTCCAGGGACGCGTCCGCCCGGCCCCTGACGAGCCGGTGCGCGGCGAGCAGCTCGTCCAGCGGGCCGGAGAGGCGGACGCGGCCGGCGCCGAGCAGCAGGAGGTGGTCGCAGGCGCCGTCCAGTTCGGCCACGACGTGCGAGGACATGACGACCGTGGTGCCGCGTTCGGCCGCGTCGGCCATGAGCGCGGCCATCAGCTGATGCCGGGCCAGCGGGTCGAGGTCGGCCATCGGCTCGTCCAGGAGCAGCAGTTCGGGGCGCTTGCCGAGGGCGAGGGCGAGCGCGACGCGGGTGCGCTGGCCGCCGGAGAGGGTGCGGACCTTGGCGCCCGGGTCGAGGTCGCCCTCGGCGACGATCCGCTCGGCGGCCTTCGCGTCCCAGCGGCCGGGGTTCAGCTCACGCCCGAAGCGCAGGGTGTCGGCGACGGTGAGCTGGGGGTGCAGGGGCTTGTCCTGGGCGACGTACGCGAGCCGTTCGCGCACCGTCGCCGGGGCCTCGCCGAGGACGGTGAGGGTGCCGTCGGTGGGGCGCTGCAGCCCGGCGGCGAGCGAGAGCAGGGTCGACTTGCCGGCGCCGTTCGGCCCGACGACGGCGCACACGGTGCCCGCGGGCAGCCGGAAGTCGCATCCGTCCAGCGCGGTCTTGCCCCGCCGCCCGAACCTCTTGCCCAGCGCGGCCGCCTCGATGGCGGTCCCGGTCATGACTCGTCCCCCTTGAAGTGCGTGTCCAGTACGGAAGTGAAGAGCGCGTCCACGTCGTCGCGGTCCAGCCCGGCCCCGCGGGCCCGTACGGCCCACGCGTCCAGTTCTGCGCGCAGCGGTGAGTCGGCCGGCGCGGTGTTCAGCCCGCGCCGTACGAAGGTGCCGAGCCCCCGCCGTGCCTCGACCAGGCCCTCGCGTTCCAGTTCGCGGTAGGCCTTGAGCACGGTGTTGGGGTTGATGGCGGTCGCCTCGACGACCTCGCGGGCCGTGGGCAGCTTGTCGCCCGGCTCCAACAGGCCCAGGCGCAGGGCCTGTTTGGTCTGCTGCACGATCTGCACGTAGGTGGCGACGCCGGAGCGCCGGTCGATGCGGTAGTCGACCATCCGTTCCACCACCCTTTCACTAATTGAGTAGTGAAAGGGTGGTGCAAAGAAAGGGGCGGCGTCAAGATCGCCGCCCCTTAGGAGAGTTATGTCGGGTATCTGAGCCGGATGTCAGGTCTCCGTGCGGTACATCAGGTCCGTCTCGTACGTCGTGAACCCCAGCCGCTCGTACACCGACACCGCCGCCTTGTTGTCCGCGTCGACGTAGAGCATCGCCGTCGGCAGCCCCTGGGCCGCCAGATGCCGCAGGCCGATCGTGGTCAGGGCCTTGCCCAGGCCGCCGCCCTGGGCGCCGGGCCGTACGCCGAGGACGTACACCTCGCCCAGGCCCTCCGCCGCGTGGACCTTCGTCCAGTGGAAGCCGATGACCTCGTCGCCGCGCTCCGCCAGGAAGAACCCGGCCGGGTCGAACCACGGCTCGGCCTTGCGGTCGTCGAGGTCGCGCTGGGTCAGGGAGCCCTGCTCGGGGTGGTGGGCGAAGGCGGCGGCGTTCACCGCGAGCCAGGCCGCGTCGTCTTGGCCGGGCACGAAGGTGCGCACCGTGACGCCCGCCGGGAGCACCGGGTCCGGCAGGCTCAGGTCCGCCAGCGGGCGCCGCATCTGGCGCAGTTCGCGGAACAGGGTGAGGCCGAGGACCTGGGACAGGTGCCGGGCGGCGGAATGGCCGCCGTGGGCCCACACCCGCAGCCGCTTGCCGGACGCGGCGAGCAGGGCCGAGCCCAGCGCGCGGCCGTGGCCGTTGCCGCGGTGCGAGGGATGGACGACCAGCTCGGCGGCCGGGGCCTCCACCGGGTCGGTGTCCTCGAGCTGGGCGTAGCCGACGAGTTCGCCGGCCACGGTCAGCAGGAGGTGGGACACGCCCTCGCGCTCCCCGCCCGCCCGTCTCCCACCACCACCCTCAACGGAGTCGCTTCGCGACGCCATGCCATATCGCAGCTGGAGCCGGCCCTGTTCGGACACCGCCTGCTGCCCGTCGTTGCGGGCGGCCTCCGCGAGCAGCTCCAGTACGGCCTCGGTCTGCTCCGGGGAGAGCGCGGAGTAGGTCTCGATGGAGCGGGAGGGCAGAGGCTGTGCGGTGTCGTCGCTGGTCATGCGTACGAGGGTAAGGGGCGGTTCGGGCAAAGTCCCGGCACAGAAGCAATCAAGGTGTAACCAGGAACCCCCTGTCGCGCTACGCGCGTTGACTCTAGGCTGCCGCCCGACGGGGTCATGTCACTCACGACGCATATCTCACGACGCATTGGGGGGCGGATGTCAGCCACATCCCACCAGAAGCAGCACCGCAGACGGCGTACGTACGCACTCGTCGCGTCCGCGGCCGCACTCGCCACCGCCGGAGCGCTGGCCGCCGCGCTCCCAGCCACGGCGTCGGCGGGGGAGAGCTCCAAGAAGCACGGCGGCGGGTACCACTTCAACCGCTACCAGGACGTCCAGCTGCTGTCCTTCAACGACCTGCACGGCAACCTGGAGCCGCCGTCCGGCTCCTCCGGCCGGGTCACCGAGGTCCACGAGGACGGCACCACCGAGACCATCGACGCGGGCGGCGTGGAGTACCTCGCCACCCACCTGCGCCAGGCGCGCGAGGGCAAGAAGTACTCCATCACCGCGGCCGGCGGCGACATGGTCGGCGCCTCCCCCCTGATCTCGGGCCTCTTCCACGACGAGCCCACCATCGAGGCGCTGAACAAGCTCGACCTGGACGTCACCTCGGTCGGCAACCACGAGTTCGACGAGGGCGCCAAGGAACTGGGCCGCCTCCAGAAGGGCGGCTGCCACCCGACCGACGGCTGCTACACGGACCAGGAGTTCGAGGGCGCCGACTTCCCCTACCTCGCCGCGAACGTCCTCGACGAGAAGACCGGCAGGCCGATCCT
This sequence comes from Streptomyces ferrugineus, assembly GCF_015160855.1. Classification (NCBI taxonomy): domain Bacteria; kingdom Bacillati; phylum Actinomycetota; class Actinomycetes; order Kitasatosporales; family Streptomycetaceae; genus Streptomyces; species Streptomyces ferrugineus. The sequence continues at coordinate 607,715 of NZ_CP063373.1, forward strand.
CAAGCCCTACTGGGTGTGGAAGAAGAAGGACGTCAAGGTCGGCTTCATCGGCGTCACCCTGGAGGACACCCCGGGTGTCGTCTCCGCGGAGGGCGTGAAGGGCCTGAAGTTCAAGGACGAGGTCGAGACGATCAACAAGTACGCCAAGGTGCTCCAGCGCCAGGGCGTGAAGTCGATCGTCGCGCTCATCCACGAGGGCGGGGCGCCGGCGTCGTCGGCGTACAACTACGACTGTGACGCCCCGGGCGCCGGCGACGGCATCTCCGGCCCGATCGTCGACATCGCCAAGAACATCACCCCGCAGGTCGACGCGCTCGTCACCGGCCACACGCACGCCGCGTACGTCTGCACGATCGACGACCCGGCCGGCAAGCCGCGCATGGTCACCTCGGCCGCGTCCTTCGGCCGCCTCTACACCGACACCACGCTGACGTACGACCGCTTCACCGGCGACATCGCGCGTACGGCCGTGAAGTCCGCGAACCGCGTGGTCACCCGGGACGTCCCCAAGGCGCCCGACATGACCCGGCTGATCGACGAGTGGAACACCCTCGCGGCGCCCATCGGCAACCGCGCCATCGGCCACATCTCCGCCGACATCGCCAACTCCGGCACCGAGTCCCCGCTCGGCGACCTGATCGCCGACGCGCAGCTCGCGTACGGCAAGGAGCTGGACCCGGAGACGGACCTGGCGCTGATGAACCCCGGCGGCATCCGGGCGCCGCTGACGTACGCGGCCAAGGGCAGTGAGGGCGACGGCGTGGTGACCTACGCCGAGGGCTTCACGGTGCAGCCGTTCTCCAACACGGTGAACCTCCAGGACTTCACCGGTGAGCAGCTCGTCCAGGTGCTCAAGGAGCAGGTCAGCGGCACCAACGCGGCCTCTCCGAAGGTCCTGCAGATCTCCTCGGGGCTGACCTACACGCTGGACCTGACGAAGTCCGGCGCGGACCGTGTGGTGACGGACTCGATCAGGCTGAACGGTGCGGCGATCAACCCGACAGCCACCTACCGCGTCGCCACCAACAGCTTCCTCGCGGGCGGCGGCGACGGCTTCCCGACCCTCGGCCAGGGCACCAACGACCTGGTCGGCACGGACGACCTGACGGCGCTGGAGCGGTACCTGACGGCCAACTCCTCGGCGACCGACCCGATCGCGCCGCCGGCGGCGGACCGGATCACCGTCGTGCGGTAGTACGCGCCCCGGTTCGTGAAGTGGCGTGAACTAGATCGCAAACCTCCGGTAGAGGTTGCGGGTGGGGGGCGTGCGCATGGTCGGATGGGCCGATGCGTTCCCCCCACCACATAACGGCGCATCCCTATACAAATCCCTACGAGGAGCTCGGCAGCCTGGACGACGGTCCGCTGGAGGAGTTCCTCGTCGAGGACACACCGGAAGAGCGCGCGGAGGCGGCGGCCCAGGACGACCCCTGGGCCCCGCCCAACCACCGCCGGGGCAGCCGCCGCAAGCGGCGCGGCCGTCTCGCGGGCCTGCCGTTGGCGATGAAGGCCGTGGTCGGCCTCGTCGTCCTCGCCGCCTTCCTCACCCTCGCCGACCGCTGGGCCCTGCTCTACGCCGAGCGCAGAGCGGCCGACACCCTCAAGGACCGGCTGCACCTCGCCGCCGCTCCCGAGGTGGAGATCGACGGCTTCCCCTTCCTCACCCAGCTCGCCGACGAGCGGCTGGACTCGGTCAAGGTGACCGTCCCCGACGTCGCCGCCGACCGGGTCTCGCTCGCCCAGGTGACGGCGACCGCCCGCGACGTACGGCTGGACACCGACGGCCCGACGAACGTGCGCGGCGCCGACGTCCCCGACCTGGAGGGCGACGTCCTGCTCTCCTTCGCCGACCTCAACCGCGAACTCGGCGCCTCCCAGGTGACGTTCACCCCTGACGGCCACGACCGGGTCCGGGCGCGCGGCACACTGCCGGTCGCCGGGCACGATCTGCGGCTGCGCGCCGAGGCCCGCATCGTGCGCGAGGGCGACCGCGGCATCGCCACCCACATCGGCGGAATGCGCCTGGACATAGGGGAGCTGGCCACGTACCGCCCGGGCGCCCGCGCGACGGAGGGACTGCACCTGAGCCGGGCGTCGGCGGCCCGGCTCGCACACGAGACCCGCAAGGCGAAGGCGCTGCTGTCCGTCCCGGCGGTGGTACGGCGCCTGGGGGTGTCCGACTCCCTCGTCCGCGAGGCCCTGCGCAACGAGTCCAAGCTCACCGAACTGACCGGCACTCCGCGCTTCGTGCACCAGGCCATGCGCCTGAACCTCATCGACCTGGCCCTCGACCACCCGCAGGTGCTGGCCCTGCTGGGCTTCGACCCCGCCCTCCTCGACGCCCTGCCCCGCCTCACCCGCCCGGTCCTCGCCGACCGGCTGTCCCTGGGCTTCCGCCTGCCCGAGCCGCCGAGCGGACAGGTGCGGCTGCGGGACGTGCGGGTGGAGCAGGACGGGATCAGGGTGCGGCTGGAGGGGGCGGGGCTGACCGTGGGGCGGTGAGCGTCAGCAGATGCGGTGCACGCGCTGGGTCGTCAGTTCGTAGCGGGCTCCGACGACCGCCAGCCGGCCGTCGGCGATCCTGGCGGCGAGGTCGGGCTCCGCGGCGAGGCGCGACCGGATGGCCCGTACGTTGGCGTCGATGGTCGCGTCGATACGCGCGGCGCCCTCCTTGGTGTGGTCGATGTTCGGGGCTATCTGGTCGGCCAGGTACTGGATGTGGGCGGGCAGCCGCTCACCGGACTCGTCCGCCTCGACGGCGGCGGTCACCGCGCCGCACGACTGGTGCCCGAGCACCATGATCAGCGGTGTGTCCAGTTCGAGCGGGCCGTAGGCGATGCTGCCGAGGACCGCCTCGTCCAGGACCTCGCCGGCGCTGCGCACGGTGAACAGATCACCGAGGCCCTGGTCGAAGACCAGCTCCGGCGGCACCCGGGAGTCGATGCAGCCGAGGACGACGGCGAACGGATGCTGACCGGACGTCAGGCTCTGCCGCACGGCGGGCGACTCGTCGGGATGCCGTTCGCAGAAGGTGCGCCAGCGCCGGTTGCCCGCGGCGAGCTCGCGCAGCGCCTCGTAGGGGGTCTCGGGCCGGCGCCGGGAGGGGGTGGTGGGGGCGGTGGGGGTGTTGTGGGGGGAGGCGGATGCGGGTGCCGCGCCGAGGGCGGTGGTGGCCCCCAGTGCCGCGGCCCCGGTCAGCCCGGCCCGCAGGAGTGCGCGGCGGGCGGGGGCGGCAAGGGAGAACCGCTTGTGGGCGGATGCGGTCGGCTTGGCGCCGACGGATCTGTCAACGTTCACGGCAGGGAAACGTACGCTCGAAACTTCAAGCAAACGTTCGGGTTGCCGAATCATGGCCGGGCGCGGGGAACTCATGATCGGCCGTTGGCCTGCTCTTGGTGTTCTCCCGCGCCCCCCTTGACCTCCCGGCCACCTTGCGTTTTCAGGAAGCCGTCGGCGTCCAGCCCCCGAGCCAGTCGGCGACCTCCTGGCCGGCGGCCTGCGCGTCGCTCAGCTGCGGGCGCTCGGAGCCGGCGCTGCCCGCGCCCGGTCCGGTGTTCCGGTACTCGGCGAACCGGTCCTGCTTCCAGGAGAACCCGCCCATGTCCGTCCAGGGCGTGGTGCGGACCGCGGCGCTCAGGCTGGTGTTGCGGACCGTCGTCTGCGGGTCGAGGGAGGCGTCGCCGCCCGCGTGCCAGGGGCGGCCGAGGTAGAAGCTCCGGTTGGACACGTCACCGTTCACGGCCGAGTTGGCGATGAGGATGCCCTTGCGGTTCGCGGCGGTGCTGGGGGCGGTGACATAGCCGGCCGACGTGCCGTCCCAGCGCTTCTTCAACGTGATGACGGACCGGTCGATCACCGCCGAAGCCCGCCCGAAGATGAAGTCGACGTTGCCCATGACATAGGAGTTCGTGACGTAGACCCGTCCGAGCTTGTCCTTCGCGGCCGTGTCCAGCAGCAGCGTGTCCTGGTCGCCGTCGACGATGACGCCGTCGAGGAACACCTTGTCGGCGGCCGTGCGCAGGGCGACCGCCTGATGTCCGCTCAGGTTCTGGTTCGCCTTCTCGTCGAAGTCGTTGGAGATGGTCAGGTTGCGGGCCTGGAAGTCGTCGGCCTCGGCGGCGACGGTCGCGCTGCCGGACGTGCCGTACGTGCCACCGCCGGGCTTGGGCGTTCCGGCCGCGTTGCCGTACACGATGACGGTGTCCTTGCGACTGCCCCCGGTCCCCTGGATGGTGACGTGCGGCTTGTTGGCGGGGACCTTCACCGTCTCGCGGTACGTGCCCGGCTTCACGGCGATCACGACGCGCGAGGGGTTGTTCGCCGGTACGGCGTTCACGGCGGCCTGCACGGTCGAGTACTGCCCGCTGCCGTCCTTGGCGACGGTGAGGGTGGTCGCGGCCGCCGCCTTGGTGCCTGTGGCAGCCGCCGTCGTACCGATGGAACCGCGCGGCCCCACACCCGACTTGACCTTCGCCGGCACGTCGGCCGTCTTGTCGAGCGTGTAGCCGTAGTAGCCCTTGGGGTCGAAGGCCGTGCCGCCGCTCTCGTTGCGCCCGCTGGTGCCGACGAACGTGTTGCCCTTCTGGACCAGGGCGGCGGTGCTGTCCTTGGTGACCGGGTTCTTCATGCCCTGGAAGTAGGAGTTCTCCAGGACCATTTTCGTCCTGCCGCGCGAGTAGTTGCCGTAGGAGGACTTGATCGTCGTCCCGGCGACGTCCTCCAGGAAGTTGTTGTAGAGGTGCGCGTGGGCGGCGTTGTCGGTCGACGGGTTGCGCTGCTCGGTCTCGCGGAACCAGTTGTGGTGGATGGTGATGTCGGTGACGACGTTGTCCGTCCACCCGATGCCGAAGGTCTTGTTGTTGTCGCTCAGCTTGTTCCAGGAGACGGTCACGTTCGTGCTGTCCTTGCGCACGTCGATGAGCCCGTCGGCCATGTGCCGCAGATCGTTGTGGTCGATCCAGACGTGATGGGCCCCGTCCATCTGGATCGCGTCGAAGTCGTGGTCCTTGTCGTTCCAGACGCCCTGGTACGAGTCCCGGATGGTGAGGTTCCGGATGATGACGTTGTGGACCCCTTGGCCCAGGAAGAAGCCACCGCCCACGATGTGCCCGGAGGTCCCGGCCCCGACGATGGTCTTGTCGGACTGGACCTTGATCTCCTTGCCGACCGGGTTCATGTTGATGGTCCCGGCGACGACGATGACGTACGGCTCGCTGGCCGTGGCGTACTTCTCCAGGTCGGCCTGCGTCTTCACGGTCACGATCTGCCCGTCGCGCCCGCCGTAAGTGCCGTTCTGCCCGAGGGAGTTGACGGAGGCGAAGCCGTCGGCGGTGGCGGTGGCCCAGGAGGGGGCGGCGGCGGAGGCGGTGGGTTCGGCGTCCTGGCCGAAGACGCCGAACGCGTCGCCGTAGGCCATGGTTCCGGCGGCGGTGAGGGCCAGGGGGACACCGATCGCCAGGGCCTTGCGGCTTCTGCGGTGCCGCCGGGCCTTGCTGTGCTGCTCACTCATACGGGGATCCGTTCCGTGCGGGGGGATGGTTGCTCCGCAGAGCGGTCGTCGCCCCGCACGGAATGGTTGCCGTCGTGAGTGAGAGTGTGAGTGCCCTACTCGCCTACTTGGTGCAGGTGTTGGGGTCCAGCTTCTCCTCGATCTTGTCCTCGCGGCCGTCCGGCTGGCCGTTGGGCAGGAGCTTGTCGGAGACGCCGTCGATGTAGTAGCCGTACGAGTAGATCGTCTTCCAGCTCGCGTCCCGGCCGCGCCAGGTGTGCGCGGTGACGTCGCCGTCGCCCTTGTTCCACTCGTAGTCCTCGACGTAGAACACCGGGTTCACGCGCACGACACGCTGGTACGGCGTCCAGGTCACGGCCACCTGGCGGCACGGCGGAATGGTCTTCTCGCTGCGGGTCTCGAACCGGGACTCCTTCTCCCAGCCCCACTCGTAACCCGCGCTGCCGCCCACGCCGCCCGAGAAGATGCTCTTGGCGACGGAGAAGCTGATCTCGCCCCCGACGCTCTTCTTGGCGAACGTCTTGGTGCTGTAGCTGCTGACGAAGGTCTCCTTGTCGTCCGCCGAGCCCCGGTTGCCGATCCACCGGGAGGTGCGGACCGGTTCGCCCTTGATGGACCAGGTCGAGGCCTCGGCGTACCCGCACCAGCCGCGGAACAGCTCCCACGGCCCGGCGGGCTTCCACAGCCCGAAGACGTCCCGCAGATATTCGTCCCGGGTCTTGAACTCGCCGGTGTCGACGTTGAGGGCGCCGTACACGCCCGTCAGGCTCCCTTCCTGGTTGCAGAGCCGCTCGATCATCAGGTCGGTGTTCCCGGGGTCGACACCCCGGACGTTCTGGGCCCCACCGGGCCCGGCCGCCTGGGCGGAGCCGGCACCCGCCAGCACGCCGGTGATGGCGAGGGCGGCGGAGGCGATGGCTGTTGTCGCTGTGCGAATGAGTCGCATGGGGGTTGGCTCACTCCTGTGGTCTGTGCACAGGTGCCTGGCAGTGCTTGGCAGACACCTGCCTGTCTGACGGCCAGGAAGATTCCAGAGAACTCACGGGTAGGGTCGGAGTCAGGTGAGATGACAGGACATCGACAGGTGGGTGGGGGTGTGTGTCGGGGTTTATCGGGTTTGGCGGACTCGCTTGCGCTCATCAGGGACGTACTGGAGGAGCACAGACCATGACGGTCACCCCCGACCTCCGCAACGCCGTCTGGCGCAAGTCGAGCTCGGGGCGTCGTCCTGGTCCGCGTTCACGGAGGGCGTCAAGGGGTAGGCCGGCCGGAAACCGGGGCGCCGCGAGCGGACGCCGCGCCGCTGAACAGCGGGTTCTGGAACACCCAGCCGTTCCGTGCTCGCCGGGCGGTCAGGGCGCTTCCGGCGGCGGTGTGGGTGCCCCGGGCAGCCGTACGGTCGCCACCGTGCCGCCGCCCTCCGCGTGGGCCAGGGTGACCTGGCCGCCGGCCTGCTCGACGGTGCGGGCCACGATGGACAGGCCCAGGCCGGAGCCGGGCAGCGCGCGGGCCGAAGGGGAGCGCCAGAAGCGGTCGAAGACGTGCGGGAGTTCGTCGGCGGGGATGCCGGGGCCGTGGTCGCGGACGGTGAGGGCGCCGTCGTGCAGGGCGACCTCGATCGTGCCGCCGTCGGGGCTGAACTTCACCGCGTTGTCGAGGATGTTGACCACCGCGCGTTCAAGGGCAGCCGGTTCCGCTCGGACGTACCAGGGCTGGAGGTCGGCGTTGATCGTCAACTCCGGGCCGCGGAGGCGGGCGCGACGCAGGGCGGCCTCGACGGTGTCCTCCAGGGAGATCACCTGGACGCGTTCGCCGCGCTGGCCCTCCGAGCGGGACAGTTCCTGCAAGTCGCCGATCAGGGACGCCAGTTCGGTCATCTGGGCCTTCACCGAGGAGAGGAGCGCCTTGCGGTCCGCCTCCGGGATGGGGCGGCCCGTTTCCTCGCTGCGGGTGAGGAGTTCGATGTTGGTGCGCAATGACGTCAGCGGCGTACGGAGTTCATGTCCCGCGTCCGCGATGAGCTGTTGCTGCAGCTCGCGGGAGCTGGCCAGGGCGGAGGTCATGGAGTTGAAGGAGCGGGACAGCCGGGCCACCTCGTCCTCGGAGTCGGCCTCGACCGGGATGCGGATGTTCAGGTCCTCGGTGCGGGCCACGTGTTCTACGGCGTCGGTGAGCTCGTCGACGGGCCGGAGCCCGGCACGGGCCACCGCCAGGCCGGCGGCACCCGCGCCGATCACTCCGACGCCGGAGACGAGGAGGAGGATCAGGGCCAGTTCGTTGAGGGTGGACTGGGTGCCCTTGAGAGGGACGGCGACCGACAGCGCCGCGTCGGGGTAGAGAGCCGGCGGGCCGCCGATGCCTTGGGTGACGATCAGGGGGACGGTCAGCACGCGTACGGCATTGCCGTCCTCGTCCGTACCGTTTCGGAAGTGGCCGTCACCACTGCTCGCGTTCTTGATCACGCTCTTGTCGGCGTCGGTGACCTTGACCTTGCCCTCGGAGTTCGAGGAGACGCAGGCCGTACCGTCCGCCTTGACCAACTGGAGGTAGATGCTGTGGGAACGGAGGGTGCTGGTGTTGCCCTCCGGGGTCTGCGGGCACGCGCGGAGCAGGAGTTGGACCTGCCCGAGGGACTGTGGTTTGGCCCCGTCCTGCAGGTCGTCGTTCAGCTGCTCGTAGAGCTTCCCCTGCACGATGAACCAGCACGTCACCGCCACCGCCGCCACCGCGAACGCCACCGCCGCCGCCACCAGCAGTGCGAGCCGGGAGCGAATGGGCAGCGACCTGAACCGGCGTAGAACCCTGGTCACTCCGCCCCACCCTGCCGCAGCACGTACCCCACACCCCGCACCGTGTGCACCAGCCGCGGCTCGCCGCCCGCCTCGGTCTTGCGGCGCAGGTACATGACGTAGACGTCCAGCGAGTTGGAGCTCGGCTCGAAGTCGAAGCCCCACACCGCCTTCAGGATCTGCTCACGCGTGAGCACCTGGCGCGGATGCGCCATGAACATCTCCAGCAGCGTGAACTCCGTACGGGTCAGCTCCACCGGCCGCCCACCCCGCGTGACCTCCCGCGTCGCGAGGTTCATGCGCAGGTCGGCGAAGGACAGCGCCTCGTCCTCCTCCGTCGCCCCCGCACCGGCCGCCGCCGCGTACGAGCTGCGCCGCAGCAGGGCCCGGACCCGGGCGAAGAGCTCGTCGAGCTCGAAGGGCTTGACCAGGTAGTCGTCCGCGCCGGCGTCCAGGCCGGTCACCCGGTCGCCGACCGTGTCGCGGGCCGTCAGCATGAGGATCGGCGTCGTGTCGCCCGCGCCGCGGATACGGCGGGCGGCGGTCAGTCCGTCCATGCGGGGCATCTGGATGTCCAGGACCACCAGGTCGGGCCGGTAGGCGGTCGCCTTCTCCAGGGCGTCCGCGCCGTCGACCGCGACCTCGGTGTCGTACCCCTCGAAGGCGAGGCTGCGCTGAAGTGCTTCACGCACGGCCGGCTCGTCGTCGACGATCAGGATGCGCTGGGGGTCACGGTCGCCATCGGCGGGGCTCATGGGCTCGGGATCCTCGGGTGCGGTGGGGACGGGGGCTGGAAAGCGGGGCGGGAGGGCTGAGCAGGCTCGGAGCTCTCAGCCTCGCATGTTCTCAGCCTCGTACGGTACGGCGGCGACCGCGGGCGGCGGCGTTCCGGCGACCGGAGCGGGGGCGGGCGGTCACCAGCTCCGGCGCCCGGGACGGGACGGTGGGCGCGTGCAGGGCGCCGGCGATCGCGAGGGCCAGGGTGAGGTCGGCCGGACCGACGCCGGTCGCGGCGTGCACGACCTGTTCGACCTGCTGGGGCATGTCGTGCTCCTTGAGTTCTGCGAGTTCAGTTCTGCGAGTTCAGTTCTGCGAGCCGCTGCGCAGCTTCGCCAGGTCGGACTTGACGGTGTTGATCGGGATGGCGAAGCCGAGGCCCACGCTGCCCGCGTCGGACGAGTTCGAGCCGGCGGCCGAGTACATCGCCGAGTTGATGCCGATGATGTTGCCGTTCATGTCGATCAGCGCGCCGCCGGAGTTGCCGGGGTTCAGGGAGGCGTCGGTCTGGATCGCCTTGTACGTCGTCGTGGACGACCCGGTGTCGCCGTTGAACTGCTGACCGCCGAACTCGAACGGCCATCCGCCGCCCGGCTGCTGTTGCTGCTGGCCCTCGTCCGTCGAGACGGTGACGTCACGGTCGAGCGCGGACACGATGCCGCTGGTGACGGTGCCGGTCAGGCCCTCGGGGGAGCCGATCGCCACGACCTCGTCGCCGACCTGGACCCCGTCGGAGTCGCCGAGGGTGGCCGCCGTGAGCCCGGAGGCGTTCCGGAGCTTGATCAGCGCGAGGTCCTTGCCGCTGTCGGTGCCGACGACCTCGGCGGTGTACGTCTTGCCGTCGCTGGTCGTCACCTTGACCTGCGAGGCACCGGAGACGACGTGGTTGTTGGTGATGATCTCGCCGTCGCTGGTGATGATCACGCCGGAGCCGGTGGAGGAACCGGCGTTGGACTGGGCGTTGATCTCGACGATGCTGGGGCTGACCGCCTTGGCGACCCCGGAGACCGTGCCCCTCTGGCTGGAGGGGACGACATTGGTGCTGGTGGAGCTGGTGGCGGCGACGGTGTCGTTGCCGGTCAGCTCCTGGATGCCGTACGCCGTGCCGCCGCCGACCGCCGCGGCGACGATCGCCACCGCGGCGAGGAGTGCGACGGGGCCGCGGTTCCGCCTGGCCCTCCGCGGCCGCGCGACGGGCTCGGTGAGGAGAGCGGTGGGGGCTCCGCCGCCCGCCTGCGCCGTCGGCTCGTGCGCCGGCGGGGGCGGCCACTCGGGGTTGACGGGCGAGGAAGCGTGCTGCTGGGCGCCCTGGTACGGGTTCTGGTGATCGCCGCTGCGGCGGAGGCTCTCGGTCATGGAAATGAGCTTGTCGTCCGACCATGAGAGCTTCCTGAGTGCTGACTGAGAAGCCCGGCAGAAGGTCGTATGCCCGTTGTAAGGACGGTTCTGGCGCCGCGCAGAGCCTTCTCAGAAAGGCTTCATCAAGCCTCTTGAATCAGCCCGCCGATGAGTTCCGGCGGGGGCGCGGGTCTCCTCTCGTGACCGCCGCAGAGCACACCGGATACCCCGAACGCACCGGAGGACCCCATGACGACCACCCCGCTGCCCGGCCGCCCGCCCGTCGTCGACCTCGCCACCTGGCAGGCCGCCCGCGACGAGCTGCTGGTCCGCGAGAAGGCGCACACCCGCGAGGGCGACGCCATCGCCGCGGCCCGCCGCCGGCTGCCGATGGTGGAGTTCGACGGGACGGTGGAGGTCGTCGGACCCGACGGCCCGGTGCCGTTCCTGGAGCTGTTCCAGGGCCGCGACGAGCTCGTGGCCTACAAGCACATGTGGTACGACGGCGCACCGCACCAGGGGCAGTGCGAGGGCTGCACCACCACCGCCTGGCACCTGAAGGACGCCGTCTACCTCAACGCCCGCGGCGTGTCCTTCGCCGTCCTGACCACGGGCCGCTGGGAGGAGGTGGCCGCCTACGTCGAGTTCATGGGCTACACCCAGCCCTGGTACTCGGTGCGCGACGTGGCCGGCCCGGCCGGCGGCGACATGGGCTACCTCACCTGCTACCTGCGCGACGGCGACCGCGTCTTCCTCACCTACTCCACGACGGGCCGTGGCAACGAGCGGGTCAACGGATCCCTCGGCCTGCTCGACATGACGCCCTACGGCCGCGGCGAGGCCTGGGAGGACAACCCCGAGGGCCGGCCCGAGGGAGGCAGCCCGTGCTGGTCCTGGCGCTCGGACGCGGACGGCAACGCCACCTGGGGTCCGACCAGCCGCCCGGTACCCCAGTGGACCCGCCCCGGCGCGACCCCCGTGGAGACCCTCGGCCGACACGGCCACTGTCACTGAGGCCGGTGCACAGACTCTCTCGCGGCGCTCAGGCGCACCCGCACGACCGCCGCGCCACCAGCCGCGACGGAAACACCTTCAACCGCTCCCGCCGCGACCCGGCGACCCGCAGCCCGTCGTCGAGCACGAGGTCCACCGCGGCCCGGGCCATGGCCGACCGGTCGGAGGCGACCGTCGTCAGCGGAGGATCCGCCAGCGCCGCCTCCTTGATGTCGTCGAACCCGGCGACGGCCAGCTCCGTCGGCACATCGATGCGCAGTTCGCGGGCCGCCCGCAGCACGCCGATGGCCTGGTCGTCGGTGGAGCAGAAGATCGCGGGCGGGCGGTTCGGCCCGGAGAGGATGCCGAGGGCTATGCGATACGCGTCGTAGCGGTTGTACGGCGCCTCGAACAGCCGCCCCTCGGTCGGGATCCCGGCCTCGGCCATCGCGCGCCGCCAGCCCTCGACGTGGTCGGAGACCGGGTCGCCGACCGCCGGGGTCTCCGCGGTGCCGCCCATACAGGCGACGTACCCGTAGCCGTGCTCCAGCAGATGCCGTACGGCGAGCTGGGCGCCTCCCAGGTCGTCGGTGACGACGGCGACGTCGTCTATGGCCTCCGGCCGCTCGTGCAGGAGCACCACCCGGGCGTCCCAGGCCTCGATCTCGGCGGCGGCCAGGTCGTTCAGCGCGTGCGAGACGAGGATGAGCCCCGAGACCCGCATTCCGAGGAACGCCCGCAGATAGTGGACCTCGCGCTCGCCGACGTAGTCGGAGTTGCCGACGAGAACCATCTTCCCGCGCTCGGCGGCGGCCCATTCGACCGCGTGTGCCATCTCCCCGAAGAAGGGCTGGCGCGCGTCCGGGACGATCAGGCCTATGAGATCCGTGCGCCGCGAGGCCATCGCCTGGGCGACGCGGTCGGGCCGGTAGCCCAGTTCCTTGATCGCGGCGAGAACACGCTCGCGCGTGGCCGGGGCGACCGGCCGGGGTCCGTTGTTGATGACATAGCTGACGACGGCAGTGGAGGTCCCTGCCAGCCGCGCAACGTCATCGCGAGTCACCTTGGCCACGCGCGGAGTCTACGCGGATGGACCCGCTCTGGGCAGGGCGTGAAGGAGCTTCCTGTGCTCCCGCTGTCGCTTCGCTGTGCGAACGCAACGGCGGTGGCGCCCCGCGCGGGCGCCCGCCGTGCCTTTCTACGCCTCGGCCCGGACCTCGACGCCCTCCGGGGCGGTCACCTCGTCCGTATCCTCCGGCTTTGCCTGGTCGGACTTGGCCTTCGCCTCGTCGGCGGACCGGTCCGCCTTCTCCGGCGTAACGAATCGATAACCGACGTTCCTGACGGTCCCGATGAGCGACTCGTGCTCGGGGCCGAGCTTGGCGCGCAGTCGCCGTACGTGCACGTCGACCGTCCGGGTGCCGCCGAAGTAGTCGTAGCCCCAGACCTCCTGCAGCAGCTGCGCGCGCGTGAAGACGCGGCCCGGGTGCTGTGCGAGGTACTTGAGGAGCTCGAACTCCTTGAAGGTGAGGTCGAGGACCCGCCCCTTGAGCTTGGCGGAGTAGGTCGCCTCGTCGACCGACAGGTCGCCGTTGCGGATCTCCATGGGGGAGTCGTCGTTGACGATCTGCTGGCGGCCCATGGCGAGCCGCAGCCGCGCCTCGACCTCGGCCGGGCCCGCGGTGTCCAGCAGCACGTCGTCGATGCCCCAGTCGGCGGTGACGGCGGCGAGGCCGCCCTCGGTCACGACGAGGACGAGCGGGCAACCGGGTCCGGTGGACCGGAGGAGCTGACACAGGCTGCGCACCTGGGGCAGATCGCGCCGGCCGTCGACGAGGATGACATCGGCGCCCGGGGTGTCGACGAGGGCCGGTCCCTCCGCCGGAGCCACGCGCACGTTGTGCAGCAGCAGGCCGAGAGCCGGGAGCACCTCCGTCGACGGCTGGAGGGCATTGGTCAGGAGCAGCAGCGAACTCATACGTCTGGTTCCTCCTCGGTCCCTGCGAGGACGTGGGCGGTACGTCATCTGCTCTGCGATCCCGGGGCCCCGTACACCTGCGGTCATCCGGTCACCTGGAGTTTCCCGCTTCGTATACAACGCTTCCGAAAGCACAAAAGGACCCGGGGGCTACGCTGCCCGAGTCCTCTGTCCAGCAGAATAGCCGACATGGGCGCTGGTACGGCAGGTCATGTGGCACGATCGACGGTTCGTCCGAACTCTGAGACGACCAGACGTACACCTTTGCGGACGATTCTGGCCACCGACGACGGAGTGACGATCGATTCCGTATACGACCCGGGTGCGGTCGTATACGACGCCTCCCGTCCATCCGCCGGTGACCTGGCGTTCGTCGTCGCCCACGGCTTCACCGGCGATGTGGACAAGCCGCATGTGCGGCGCGTGGTGGACGCCCTCACCCGGCACGGCGCCGTCGTCACCTTCTCCTTCCGCGGGCACGGGGCGTCGGGCGGACGGTCGACGGTCGGGCACCGCGAGGTGCTCGACCTGGCGGCCGCGGTGCGCTGGGCCCGCGAACTCGGGCACGCGCGCGTGGTGACGGTCGGCTTCTCCATGGGCGGCTCGGTGGTGCTGCGGCACGCGGCGGTCTACGGCGCGCAGGGCGTGGGCGGCGAGGAGGTCGGCCGCAGCGGGCGCGACGGGGCGCACACGGACGCCGTGGTGTCGGTCAGCGCTCCCGCGCGCTGGTACTACCGGGGCACGCCCCGTATGCGCCGGCTGCACTGGCTGGTGACCCGGCCCGAGGGGCGCCTGGTCGGCCGCTACGGATTCCGTACCCGGATCCAGCACGGCGGCTGGGACCCGGTGCCGATGTCCCCCGCCGAGGCGGTTCCGCACATCGCCCCGACCCCGCTGCTGATCGTGCACGGCGAGCTGGACGGCTACTTCCCCCTCGATCACCCCCGCATGCTGGCCGCCGCGGCCGGTGACCACGGCGAACTCTGGCTGGAGCCCGGCATGGGACACGCCGAGCACGCGGCCGCCGACGAGCTGCTGGCCAGGATCGGGGGCTGGGCGGCCGGCCGGGCGGGCTAGCCTGGTCGATGCTCACCGCCGCCCGGTGTCTCCTGGCGGTGATCACGTCAACCGATTGAGGAACCAGATGGCAAAGGTCACGGTGCGCTACTGGGCCGCCGCGAAGGCCGCCGCCGGGGTCGCCGAGGAGCCGTACGACGCGGCCACGCTCGCCGAGGCGCTCGACGCGGTGCGTGCGCGACACCCCGGGGAACTGACGCGCGTACTGCGGCGATGCTCGTTCCTCGTCGACGGTGACCCCGTGGGCACCCGCGGACATGAGACGGTACGGCTGGCCGACGGCGGCACGGTCGAGGTGCTCCCGCCGTTCGCAGGAGGGTGAGATGACCAACCAGCCGTATGGGCACGAAGGGTACGAGGGGTACGACCCCTACCGGCGGCAGGCGCCGCAGGGATGGCCCGCGCAGCAGCAGGCGTACGACGATCCGCAGGCCGCGCAGCAGTACACGCAGCAGTGGCAGGGGCAGACCTGGGAGACACAGGTGCAGCCGCCGGCCCCGGCGGAGGAGACGGCGTATCTGCCGCCGCAGGGGGCGTATGCCGCCGGCTACCAGGGGGCGTCTTATCAGGAGACGTCGGGATACCAGGGCGGGGACTCATCGCCCGGCTATCAGGCGGGCAACTGGAACGGCCAGGCCCAGCAGCATTCGCATCCGCAGGCCCAGCCCTCTCACGCGCAGGCGCCCGAGTCGGACACGGAGGACCAGTCGGGTGACGGGCCCTCCTACGGTCCCGCGACCGTCGCCGGGAACTCCCGGATCACGGACGCCCAGCGGGCGCGGCTGGAAGGCCGCTCCCCGATCATCGAGCCGGGGATGCAGCCGGCCGGGCTCACGGCGCTGCTCGGGCTGCTGCTCGCGGTGGCGGCGGCGATCGGGTCGTACGCGCTGCTCGTACCGCTGGTGGCCCTGCAGGCGGTGACGGCGGCGGGCTGGTTCCGGCTGAACGGCATGTGGCCGGCCCGGCAGGGCATCGCGCTGGCGTTCGCCGGGGCGGTGACGGCGGACGTGGCGCTGCTCGTGGCCGACCGTGCGCCGGCGGCGATCCTCGGCACGCTGGGGGTGTGGGTGCTGCTGGCGCTGGTGCTTCAGCTGCGCTCGCATGCCGATCCGGACGAGCGGATGTACGGCCTGATGGCGAGCGTCGCCTCGGCGGCGCTGGCGATCGTCGCGGCGGGGTATCTCGCGGCGGAGGCGGATGCGGTGACCGTGGGGGCGGTCGCGGTCGCCGTCGCGGTCGTGGTGCGGGCGCTGCCGTTGCCGACGGTGGCGTCCGTGGTGGCGGCGTCGCTCGCGGGTGTGGGCGCCGGGGCCGTGGTCGGGGCGATCACCGGGGTCGGCTCGGGTGGGGCCCTGCTCGGTGCGGGTGCGGCGGTGTGTGCGCTGATCGGGCACCGGGTGGCGAGCTATGACTACCCGTCGAGGTTCGTCCACTTCACGGCGGGCGTGGCACTGCCGCTGGCTGCCGCGGCGCCGGTGATCTATGTGCTGGGGCGGGCGCTGGTCTGACCTGCCCATCGGTTGAATGCCCCAGGAGAGGAAATTCCATCCCGGGAGATGGAAAGGTTCTGATGCCGGAGAAATCGTCTCCGCTGTGGTGGCTGTTCGCCGCGATAAGCGTGGCTCTCTACCTTCTCGCGATATTTCCGGGAATGGTGAACCGAAGGCAGAAGATCTGGGTTTCGTGCGGCCCGGTGGCGGGTTTCCTGGCGCTCATGGCCTTCAGTGCCAACTACGGATGGTCACCGACCGAACTCTCCCCGCCTACTGCGGACTCATGCTGGCCTTCGCAGCCGGTGTCGTGGGGCACACGAAGGCGATGCGGACGTTCATGATCTGGCGGGAGGAGAACCCCGGCAAGCCCGATGACGAGGGGCCCGGGGTCCCCTGGATACTGCAGATGGCGTTCACGCTGCCGGTTTTCCTCGGCGGCGCGATCTGGTACGTGAACAATTCCTGAGCAGGGTCGGGGACTGGCGCGGTGGCGAAGGCGGGTGCCTCGCCTGTCACAGGTGATCGACAATCTCCCGGCCCGCCCTCGCCCCGGGGTTACCCTCGCGCTGGACGGCCACTCGGTCGTCAGTGACCGTCGTCGTTGATGACCACTCAGGTGGGGGGAACACCACAACATGCGCGCCCTGCGGATACTGCTCATAATCGTCGTGATCCTGGGGGGCCTCTTCGTGCTGGCCGACCGGCTCGCCGTCGGGTTCGCCGAGGACGAGGTCGCCGGGAAGTTGCAGGCGAGTGAGAACCTCGCCGGCGCCCCGGACGTGTCCATCAAGGGCTTCCCGTTCCTCACCCAGGTCGCGAGCGGCTCGCTGGACGACGTCGAGGTCGGTATCAAGGACTACGAGGCCGCCACCGGCACCGACGGCAAGACGATCCGGATCGACGACCTCACCGCGAACATGAAGGGCGTCGAGTTCTCCGGCGACTACAGCTCCGCCACCGCGGCCACCGCCACCGGCACCGCGTCCATCACCTACGCCGAGCTGCTGAAGACCGCCAAGTCCGAGCCCACCCAGGTCGCCCCCGGCGTCACCGCCGGCGTTGTCGGCCTCTCCGACGGCGGCAACGGCAAGATCAGGGTCGCCGTCGAGGCCACCGTCCTCGGCACCAAGCTGCCCGAGCCGGTCTACGTCCTCAGCTCCGTCACCGCCAAGGGCGACACCGTGCGGGTGCACGCCGACGACCTGCCCGACTTCGGCGGCGTCGACATCGCCGAGAACCGCGCCCGCGCGATCACCGACTTCGAGCAGAAGATCGACGGCCTTCCCGGCGGCATCCAGCTCGACCAGGTCCAGGCGGCGAAGGACGGCGTCGAGATCACGGTGAGGGGTTCGAACGTCCGCCTCGCCGGGTAGTACGGAGACCGAACGGACCGCTGTGTCCGACTGGCGAGACAGCGCCGTCCGCACCGTAGATGTGCCCGCGGCCACACCGACCCGCAGGCCGCTTCACTACGCCCTCCCGAGTGATTCATTCCCGCATCCCGGACGATCCTGTCTCGGTATGTGACACACCGGTGACACGCCCGCCCGTCCGTCCCTACGATCGACGCCATGAAGCGACAGGCGGATCTCACGAAGCGGCGGGCAGTAGACCTCTGCCGCGTTGCCGCCATGCTCTGTCGCCCCTTCTGAGCGGAAGCTCCGACTTCCGCGTTTCCCCTCGCCCTGACCAGGGCACAGGTGCGCCGTCTCGGCATGAGCGCGCGCACCCCCTCGCACTCGCACGCCCCGCCGCAACTGCCCCGGAGGAGAGAAGAGCATGAGCCGCAGCGACGTCCTCGTCGACGCCGACTGGGTCCAGGAGAACCTGGACAACCCCAACATCGCGATCGTGGAGGTGGACGAAGACACGTCCGCCTACGAGAAGAACCACATCAAGAACGCGATCCGCATCGACTGGACCAAGGACCTGCAGGACCCGGTCCGCCGCGACTTCATCGACCAGGAGGGCTTCGAGAAGCTCCTGTCGGCGAAGGGCATCGCCAACGACACCCTGGTGATCCTCTACGGCGGCAACAACAACTGGTTCGCCTCCTACGCCTACTGGTACTTCAAGCTCTACGGCCACGAGAACGTCAAGCTCCTCGACGGCGGCCGCAAGAAGTGGGAGCTGGACGCGCGCGAGCTGGTCGAGGAGGTCCCGGAGCGGGCCACCACCGACTACAAGGCCAAGCCGCAGGACACCTCCATCCGTGCCTTCCGTGACGACGTCGTCGCCGCGATCGGCTCGCAGAACCTGGTCGACGTGCGCTCGCCCGACGAGTTCAGCGGCAAGCTGCTCGCCCCGGCCCACCTGCCGCAGGAGCAGTCGCAGCGTCCGGGCCACGTCCCGTCCGCCCGCAACATCCCGTGGTCCAAGAACGCCAACGACGACGGCACCTTCAAGTCGGACGAGGAGCTCAAGGAGCTCTACGCCGAGGAGCAGGTCGACCTGGCGAAGGACACCATCGCCTACTGCCGTATCGGTGAGCGCTCCGCGCTGACCTGGTTCGTGCTGCACGAGCTGCTCGGTGTGGAGAACGTCAAGAACTACGACGGCTCCTGGACCGAGTACGGCTCCCTCGTCGGCGTCCCGATCGAGCTCGGCGCCAACAAGTAACCCATCCCTCGCAGGCAAACCCGACCGGCCTTCCTTCCGGTCAGACCCCAATCTGGAGAAAGACATGTGTGGAGCGAAGGCCGGCGGCCCCGACGCCTCGACGATCAAGCCCGGTGAGACCACCATCCAGGGTCAGGTGACCCGCGACGGCGAGCCGGTGACGGGCTACGTCCGTCTGCTGGACTCGACCGGCGAGTTCACCGCGGAGGTCCCCACCTCCGCCACGGGCCAGTTCCGCTTCTACGCGGCCGAGGGCACCTGGACCGTGCGCGCCCTGGTCCCCGGCGCCACCGCCGACCGTACGGTCGTCGCCCAGAAGGGCGGCCTGGCGGAGGTCGCGATCGCCGTCTGACGGCCGCGAGCGCCTGAAGGGCCGCACCCCACGGGTTGGACTCCCGGGGTGCGGCCCTTCGGCATGTACGGGCCTACTCTGGACGTATGTACGCACGGCGGCGTCACATCTACTTCGCCATGATGGGGACGTGCCTCACGCTCTTCGTCCTGGCCTGGGGCGTCGTACGGCTCTGGTCGGTCCCGGCGGCCGTGGCCATGTGCCTGGTCGCCATGGTCATCCCGCCGCTCGCCGCGATGGTCGCCAACCGGCGGGGGCCGGAGGACCGCTGGTGGGACGACCCCTCCGGCGACCCGCAGTCCGACGAGTGGTGGGACGAGCTGGACGGCAAGAAGCGCCCGCGGTCTCAGTAGACGAGCGCCTGCGTCTCGTCCCCGAGGGCCTCCTGCACGAAGACCTGCGCCCCCGCGATGCGGACGCCCTCGATGACGTCCTTCTCCGTGATGTCCCGGCGGGCCGCGCACTGGGTGCACAGCGTGAGGCGGCCGGCGGCGAGGACCGAGTCGATCAGGTCGGGCAGCGGCGCCGCGTGCGGCAGCTCGAACTCCGCGGCCCGGCCCGGCAGCGCGAACCAGGAGGACTCCCCGGTCAGCCACACGGAGACCTCGACACCGCTGGCCACGGCCACCGCCGCGACCGTGAACGCCTGTGAGCAGCGCTCGGGGGCATCGGCCCCCGCCGTCACCTTGATCACCAGCTTCTTCGCCATGGCCGAATCGTAATCAACTCCCTTACAACTTCGGTCATCACCCGTGGGTCTCCTGTGCGCGACGCATACGGAATGCGTTCGTCACGTTCTGTGGGGGGACGTCTTGGAAGTACCCGAAGTTCCGGAAGAAGCGAGAGAGGCAGGAGAGGCGGGGCAGGCAGGACGTCGCCGACGCGGGCGTACGACGCTGCTGATCGCCGTGGCCGCCGTGCTCGGGGTCGTCGCCGGGACCTGTGCCGGCTATCTCGTACAGGCCGACCGCGAGCCCACGAAGCTGCCCCCGCTCTCGCAGCCGACGCTGACGCAGGCCAAGGGCGAGGCGCCCGAGCCGCTGTCGGCCGCCCAGGACCGCCGGGTGCGGACCGAGGGCGATCTGCGCAAGCTGCTGCTGAAGAAGCCGGCCGGGGCGAAGAACGCCGAATGGCTGGAGGGCCTGGACGGCTGGATGGACATGGCCGCATACGCCGACACGTACGAGGAGCCGGAAGGCGCTTTCGGCGAGCTCGCGGACAACGAGTTCCGCCGCGCGGCCGTCACCGGCTGGGCCGTCGGCAACTCCTACTCCGTGGAGATCCGGCTGATCCAGTACCGGCAGGAGGAGACCGTCGTCGCCGCCGACGCGGTCGCGGCCGAGCAGTACTGGCTGGAGTCCGAGGACAGCCGGAGCTGGCCGATACCGGGTACGGGGGACGGGTTGGCCTACGTCCACAAGGAGCCCACCACCGAACCCGGCTACCTGCCGCTCTACAGCGCGGAGGCGCATGCCTCGCGGGGTGACATCGCCATGCAGATCTGGCTCTACGGCACCAAGCCGTTCAAGAAGAAGACCGTCATGGACCTGGCCGAGCGGCAGATGGAGCGGCTGTGAGCGACAACGACAAGCCCCTCCGCAAGGGCCGTATCGCCGCCGTGGCCGGGTCCGTGCTGCTGGTGGCGGCCCTCGTCGCGGGTGTCGGGTACACCGTCGTGACCGTGCGGGACGCCGACCGGGACGCCGGTGCCCCGGTGTGGAAGCTCCCGGCCGCCGGCAAGGCCGGTGACACCAAGGCGGCGCACGCCTCCGGGCTGGCCGGGATGCTGGTGCCGTACGACACCGACGGCTGGGTCCGCGGGCCGGACCTCGGCGAGTTCGGCTCGGACGTGTCGCTCAGCGGCGCCCAGGCCGCCGCGCTGCGGCGGGAGTCGCTGAGTGATCTGCCCCGGTCGCAGCGGCGGAAGCTGGAGAAGCAGTTCGACAAGCTGCGGGTGAAGGGCATGGCCATGCGCAGCTACCTCAGCGCGGCCGGCACCGGTGGGAACGACGAGGCCGTCACCCTGTCCATCGTGCTGAGCCAGATGGGGAGCGAGGCGGCCGTCCGGAACATGGCGACGGTCCAGAGCGAGTTCCTCGAGGCCCTGGACATCTTCCGCAAGGGCCCCGAGATCAAGGGCCACGACAACGCCAAGTGCTTCCTGCCGCCCAAGGACGCCGACACCGAGCTCGACACCATGTTCTGCTCCGCGTACGTCGGAGACGTCCTGGTCACCGCCACCGCGGACGGCGAGAAGCCACTCGACACCAAGGAGGTCGCGGTGCTGCTGCGCACCCAGCTCGACCGCATCGCCGAGCCGGGGGAAGCGGTATGACCGACATGACCGGCGGGGACGACAGGACCGGCATGACCGAGCAGCCGCCGCCCCTGATTCCCCCCATGCCCGAGGCGCCGCCCCTCATACCGCCGGCCCCGGCCGGGCCCCCGGCGCCGAAGGACCGCCGCGTCCTGCGCGCCGTGCTGCGCTGGACCGCGGCCGTCGTCGTCTTCGCGGTGGTCGGGGCGGGCACGGCGTACGGGATCACGCGGCTGGAGCGGACGGACGTACCGGGACTGGCGACCGAGTCGGACGGGCGCTGGGAGTACCCGACGCTGACGAAGCCGCCGCTGCCCTCCGGCAGCCCGGGGCCGCTCGACGGGACCAACACCGCCGGCACCCACCACGCCGACCTGCGCGCCCTGCTGCTGCCCGCGCCCAGGGGCGCCGAGGAGGACAGGGCGCTGCGCGGAAAGGACGGCTGGCTGGCGACCGGGGACTTCCTCGCGGAGTACCCGGACAAGGAGGAGCGCGCGGAGCTGCGGCAGCGGCTCGTCGACAGCGGGCTGCGCCATGTCGCCGCCCGCGGCTGGACCACCCAGGACGGCACCCACACCCGCGTCTACCTGCTGCACTTCGGCACCGCGGCGGTCGTGGACGACATGGTCGGCGCCCTCGCCTCGTACAACGCCCCGAACCACACCGTGCGCGGCGCCGAGGCCTTCACCCTCGACGAGGACTTCGCCGAGGCGCCCCAGCCGGACGGCACCACGCGGCTGGCCTACGTCGAGGCCGCGCCGTCCGGTGCCGAGCAGGTGCGGCAGGCGTATGTGTCCGCCGGTGACGTCCTCGCGGTGATCGTCCAGTCCAGGAAGGGCACCGCGCACGCCGTCCCCTTCCGGCAGACGGTGATGCTGCAGACCCAGCTGCTCGGCTGACCTCGCCGGGAGGGCCGGTCCCCGGCCGCGTAAGCTGGGGCCCGGCCCTGTGTACGTACCGCACAACCTCCGCTCAATCGAGGAGCACCCCGTGGAGATCTTCTTCGAAGCCCTGCTCGTCCTGGTCTGCGTCGGCGTCCTCGCCTTCGCCGGGCTGACCGTGAAGAAGCTGTACCAGGGCCAGCGCTGACCGACCACTTCCAGGAAAACCTCTCCTCATGATCGAGATCCCGTCCGACCTCCACAAGGACCTCGTCCCGCTCGCCTTCCTGCTCGGCAACTGGGCGGGCGCGGGTGTGCACGACTTCCCCGGCTCCGAGAAGTGCAACTTCGGACAGGAGGTCGCCTTCACCCATGACGGCCGGGACTTCCTGGAGTACCAGTCCCACACCTGGGTGCTGGACAACGACGGGAACAAGGTCCGTCCCCTGGAGTCCGAGCACGGCTTCTGGCGCATCGACGCCGACCGCAAGGTCGAGGTGACCATGGTCCGCCACGACGGTGTCGTCGAGGTCTGGTACGGCGAGATGGCCGCCAAGAAGCCGCAGATCGACCTGGTCACGGACGCGGTGGCCCGCACGGCGGCCTCCGGCCCGTACACCGGCGGCAAGCGGCTGTACGGCTACGTCAAGAGCGACCTGATGTGGGTCGGCGAGAAGCAGACGCCGGACGTCGAGCTGCGGCCCTACATGTCGGCGCATCTGAAGAAGGTCGTCACCCCGGAGGAGGTCGAGCGCTGGGCCAAGGCCCTCCCGGACGACCTGCCGGACGACGGCATCGCCTTCTTCAAGTAGGCAGCCGTTCGAGTAGCTCTAGACTTCAGGTGTGGTGAGCACCGACTGGAAGAGCGACCTCAGGCAGCGCGGCTACCGGCTGACGCCGCAGCGGCAACTCGTGCTCGAAGCCGTGGACACCCTGGAGCACGCGACCCCCGACGACATCCTCGTGGAAGTGCGGAAGACGGCGTCGGGGGTCAACATTTCCACCGTGTACCGGACCCTGGAGCTCCTGGAGGAGCTCGGGCTGGTCAGCCACGCCCACCTCGGGCACGGCGCGCCGACGTACCACCTGGCGGACCGCCATCACCACATCCACCTGGTCTGCCGGGACTGCACCAACGTCATCGAGGCGGATGTGTCGGTGGCCGCCGAGTTCACCGCCAAGCTCCGGCGCGAGTTCGGCTTCGACACGGACATGAAGCACTTCGCGATCTTCGGCCGCTGCGGGGACTGCGCGCTGAAGGGTGCGAACGGCAAGAGTTCAACTACCGAGTCGTAGGCTTGTGCCCATGAAGAGCCCCCTGCTGACCCTGCCCGGCGCCGTGCCCGCCGAGGGCGTGGACGAAGGCGTCGCCGCCCACTACGGCGATCTGTTCCGCGAGCAGCGCGCCCTCGCCGACGGCACCGGTTTCGTCGACCTGTCGCACCGCGGAGTCATCACCGTCTCCGGGGACGACCGGCTGAGCTGGCTGCATCTGCTGCTCACCCAGCACGTCAGCGAGCTGCCCACGGGCGAAGCCACCGAGGCGCTGATCCTCTCCGCCCACGGCCACATCGAGCACGCGCTGTATCTGGTCGACGACGGTACGACGGTCTGGGCCCATGCCGAGCCCGGCACCCAGGAGGCGCTGCTCGCCTACCTGGAGTCGATGAAGTTCTTCTACCGGGTCGAAGTCGCCGACCGGACGGCCGAGTTCGCGGTGGTGCACCTGCCCGCGGGGTCGATCGCGGAGGTGCCGGAGGGCGTCGTCGTACGGGAGACGCCGTACGGCCGTGACCTGTTCCTCCCCCGCCCCGACCTGGAGTCGTACGCCGAGAAGGCCGGCCCGCCGGCCGGAATCCTCGCCCACGAGGCCCTGCGCGTCGAGCACCACCGCCCCCGCCTCGGCTTCGAGACCGACCACCGCACCATTCCGCACGAGCTGGGCTGGATCGGCACCGCGGTGCATCTGCAGAAGGGCTGCTATCGCGGCCAGGAGACGGTCGCCCGGGTCCAGAACCTCGGCAAGCCCCCGCGCCGTCTGGTCTTTCTGCACCTGGACGGCAGCGAGGTCCATCTGCCGCCCCACGGCACCGGGATCCACCTCGCGGACGAGGGCCCCGACGGCCGCAAGATCGGCTTCATCACGACGTCCGTACGCCACCACGAGCTGGGCCCGGTCGCGCTCGCGCTGGTGAAGCGGAACGTGGCCGTGGACGCGAGGCTCCTGGCCGGAGAGACGGCGGCGGCGCAGGAAGTGGTCGTCGAGCCGTAGCCGTGCGCTAGATCTCCAGCAGCACCGTGAACGGGCCGTCGTTCGTGAGCGAGACCCGCATCTTGGCTCCGAACCGGCCCGTCGCCACGGTCGCGCCCAGGCCGCGCAGTTGGGCGACCACTTCCTCGACGAGCGGCTCGGCGACATCGCCGGGGGCGGCGGCGTTCCAGGTGGGCCTGCGGCCCTTGCGCGCATCGCCGTAGAGGGTGAACTGGCTGATGACGAGGAGCGGGGCGGCGATGTCGCTGCACGACTTCTCGTCGTCCAGCATGCGGATCGACCAGAGTTTGCGGGCGAGTTGGGCGGCCTTCTCCTTGGTGTCCTCATGGGTCACTCCGACGAGGACGCACAGCCCTTCGCCGCTGATCTCCCCGACGGTCTCACCGTCCACGACGACACTCGCGCCGTCCACTCTCTGCACCACAGCTCGCATGCCGCCATCATGCCGGGTGGGGGCGAGTACTCGGTAAGGGGCTTCCAAGGGGCTTCATTTTGGAGCCCTAAGCACCCATCTGGGGCTGTTCACGGGCACTCGGTCACATAGCGGCCCTTTGGGATGGCACGATGCTCCCACACGCCGGTCGAGGGGACGGTAGAGGCACATGAGCACACCGAGTACCGGGCAGCCGCCTGGGGCTGTCGTGCTGACCCAAGCGGGCCAGCCGACCGCCCTCAGGCCGCCCACACAGCGCACCGCCGACGATCCGGGTCCGGGCCCGCACGCACGGCTGCCGGTGGAACCGCCCGAGCGGGACCTGACCGTGCTCAGCCTGCCGGAACTGCGCACCCTGCGGCGGGACGCCCAGCGCGACGAGGCGGACCTGAGTTATGTACGGCGACTGCTGCAGGGCCGGATCGACATCCTGCGGGCGGAACTCGCGCGCCGCTCTCCCGCGGGCGCGGCGTCGGTCGTGGACCGCCTCCCGGAGATCCTCACCGACGCCCCGGCCCGCCACCGCTCCTCGGCCCGTCATGTGACGCTGGGCACCCCGCAGAGCGAGGAGTACCGGCGGCTGGCGTCGGAGATGCTGGCCGAGGTGGAACTGTCGGACCTGGCCGCCCGTACGGACGCCGAGCTGAACACCGCGATGGGACGACTCGTGCGCTACGAGCACGAGGTGTCGGGCCGCCGCCAGACGCTGCAACGCACGACCGACGAGTGCAGCGCGGAGATCGCCCGCCGCTACCGAGACGGCGAGGCCCAGGTGGACGACCTGCTGACGTAGCAGTACGCCTCGACGCCGGTCGGCGCCCTCCGACCCGTCCGGCGCCCGAGGACATGCCCTCACCGTCCGCAGCCCCCACCCACCCGCTGAGGGCGCCTCCTTTCGGCGCCGGTCGCCGCCTTCCAGCCCGTCCGGCGCCCGAGGACATGCCCTCACCGTCCCGAGCCCCCACCCACCCGCTGGGCGTCACCTTTCAACGCCGGCCCGCACCTCTCAGCCCGTCCGGCGTTTGAGGACAAGGCCCCTTCAGGGCCGGAGCGGGTCTGGGGCGGCAGCCCCAGCGGGGGTCGAGGGGCAGCGCCCCTGGGGATGGGACGGGTAGGGGCGGCGGGGGCGAGGAAAAACTCGGCGACACCCCCGCGGCCGCCCACCTACCGTGGCCCCATGACCCGCCCCGAACCCCACATCGACGTCCGCCCCATCACCGTGGCCGACATCCCCGACTGGATCCGGGCCCTGAACACCGGCTTCCTGCGCACCCCCGACGTCACCGAGACGGAAATCGCGGACCGGGCGTCGTACCTGGAACCCACCCGCACCCTCGGCGCCTACGACGCCGGCCGCTGCGTGGCCACCTTCCGCTCCTTCGCCCAGCAGCTCACCGCGGTCGGCGGCACCCCCGTCCAGGCCGACGCCATCTCCAACGTCACCGTCAGCCCCACCCACCGCCGCCGAGGCCTCCTCACCCGGATGATGGCCCACGACCTCGCCGCGGCGAAGGAGAGGGGCGACGTCGTGGCGACCCTGATCGCCGCCGAGTACCCGATCTACGGCCGCTACGGCTTCGGCCCGGCCACCTGGACCGCCCAGTGGACCGTCGACGTCCACCGCACCGGCCTCGACCCGAGATGGTCCGGCCCCGACGACGGCGGCCGTATCGACCTCGTGGACGGCGCGGACGTCCGCAAGCTCGGCCCGGAGCTGCACGAGCGGGTGCGCCGCGCCCAGCCGGGTGCCGTCGACCGGGACGAGAGGTGGTGGCAGACCAACACCGGAGCGCTGCGCCCGGACAGGTCCCCGTGGACGGAGCCGTTCTTCGCCGTGTACCGCTCGGCGGCCGGCGAGGTCGAGGGCATGGTGTCGTACAAGGCGGACGACCACTGGGGCGACGGCAAGCAGCCGCTCAACACGGCCACCGTCAACTGGCTGAGCGCCACGACCCCGGCCGCCGAACGCGCCCTGTGGCGCTACCTGTGCTCGATCGACTGGATCGCCACGGTGAAGAGCGACTGGCGGGCCCCCGACGACCTGCTGCCCTTCGTCCTCCCCGACCCCCGGGCCGCCATGATCACATCGCTGGCCGACTGGCTGTGGGTGCGGGTCCTGGACGTCGTACGGGCTCTGGAGGCGCGTACCTACGGCGGGGAGGGCGTTCTGGTGCTGGAGGTCGTGGACCGGTCGGGCCTCAGCGGCGGGCGGTACCGGCTGGAGGCGGCCGCGGACGGGGCGTCCTGCACGCCGACCACGGCCACCGCCGACCTCACCCTCGACGTCGCCGAACTGGGCACGCTGTGGCTCGGCGACGAGTCCGCCGTACGGCTCGCGGCGCTGGGGCGGGTGCGGGAAGAACGAGCGGGCGCCGCCCGGGTGGCCGACGCCCTGCTGCGTACGTCCAGGCGACCTTGGTGCCCGGACATCTTCTGACACTCCTCTCTGCCGACGACAGGTCTGCTCATCCGTAGCGAGCTGTGCGGTTGTTGTTCAGTTGTGGCTGTGCGAGTCGCTGACACTGTTCGGTTGTCGCTGTTCAGTTGTGACTGTGCCGACCGACCGGGCTCCCGGCTCCCCTCCGGAAGGGAGCCCGGACGGTGCTAGTGGGCGAGCAGCATGACGAGGATCACCGCGCCGATGCCGCCGATCATGGTGTTCTTGGCCTTGATGCCGATGGTCAGGGCGAGGAAGGCGATGATGCCCATCGGCCCGTACTTCCACTGGATGAGTTGTTCGAATCCAATGACGAGCGCGGCGACGGCGAGGTAGACGAGCGGCATGCTGGTCTCCTTCGGTGACGATGGTCGACAGAACCGACCCTTGTGGCCAACCCTCCTGAAGTTTGACCATGTTGCTTAAGTTGGCGACCAACTTCACTGTACTTATGACCGCCTGGAAGCGTCTTATAACCACCATCCCTGGAACTGCCCAAAGATGGCGGGAAGTTGTAATGTTTGGTCGTGGAGCCGAAACACGCCTCCGCCAATGGGCGGAAGAGTTCACAGCGGCCACAGAAGTCACATCGGGAGGTGGCCGACGAGCTGCGCGCCCGGATCACCTCGGGCGAGTTGCGGCCTGGCCAGCGCATGCCCACCCAGGCCAGGCTGGCGGACGAGTTCGGCGTCGAGCGCGGAGCCGTACGGCAGGCGCTGCGCATCCTGCAGTCCGAGCACCTGCTCACCAATGTGTCCAAGGGTGCCCCGGCGACCGTCGCCCCCGACCTCGGCAAGGCGCTGACCGGCCCCGGAGCCCCGCCGGCGCCCACCATGGTGGCCCTCGGCCCGCGTATCGCGTCCGCCTTCGCGGCCCCGCACGTCGAGATCGACGCCCTGTGCCTCACCTCGGTCTCCCTCACCCTGGCCATCGGCGAGCCGCTCCGTCAGATCCACGCCGGGCAGCTGAAACCGGCCAAGGTCGACGTCCGGGTGCTGCTGCCCAGCCGTGACATCCCGCTCGCCTTTCCGACGCCGGTGGCGGGTTCGGCCGACGACGACCCCGTCCACCAGCGCTGGCTGGCGATGCGCAACGCCCAGGGGCAGGTGCTCCGGCACAACCTGCTGGCGCTGCGCTCCACGCACGGCATCGATGTGCAGGTCACCTTCCGCGCGCTGCCGTTCACGCCGCCGGTGAAGCTGTACCTGCTCAACAGCACGGAGGCGCTGTTCGCCTACTACACGCTCAGCCGCCGTGAGGTGGAGATCGGGCAGCGGCAGCTGGAGATGTACGACGCCCCGGGCATCCAGTCCATGCTGTTCGCCTTCGAGCAGGGGGCCGGGCTGCGGGACATGACGTTCGTGGAGCAGTCCCATGTGTGGTTCAACGCACTGTGGGAGACGATCAGTTCGGAGCTGCTGCTCTCGAGCTGATCATCCCCCACAGCGTTTGATCAGGGTGTTTGCCGCTTGGATCATAGGGCGGGCCCCGAGACGAGGATCGCGAGGACGACGGCCCCGATGGAACTCACGGCCGGGCTCTTGGCCTTGATGCCTATGGTGAGCAGCAGCAGGCCGATGATGCCGGTGGCGCCGTACTTCCACTGGAGGGTCTGTTCGACGCCGACGACGAAGACGGCGGAGAGGAGTGCGAGGACGGGCATCGGTGTTTCCTCCTTCGGGCTTCTGGGGATGGAAGGATTACTTCCGCCAACTCAACCAACTTGACGCCAACTCTGACTAAGTTGTCCCCACTTGGCCCCCACCTTGAAACAAGGCGCCAACAACTCCCGCTAGATGGATGTGAGTTGTAGCGTTTGGTCGTGACTCAGGAGAACGTGGCAGTGAACGGCAGCAGGAGACTCTCGCCCCAGGAGATCGCCGACGTCCTGCGGGAACGCATCCGTGTCGGAGACCTCAAGGCGGGCGACCGTCTGCCCACCCAGGCCGAGCTGGCCGAGGAGTTCGGCGTCGAGCGAGGCACCGTCCGCCAGGCCCTGCGCGCGCTCCAGGAGGACGGCCTGCTCACCAACGTGAGCAAGGGAAGCCCGCCGCGCATCGCCCTGCCCACCCCCACGCGGGGCGCCCCGCAGCCGACCATGGTCAGCCTGACCCCCCGGCTGACGGAGGCCTTCTCGGCATCGCGCGTGCGCGTGGACGTCGTATGCCACACCTCCGAGACCCTGATGCTGGCCCTCGGCGGGCCGCTGCGCCTGATCCACGACGGCTCCATCCACCCCGAGTCGATCGACGTCCGCATCCTGCTGCCGTCGCGGGACATCCATCTCGCCTTCCCGGTGCTGGTCGAGGGGCGCGGCGACGACGACCCCGTGCACCAGCGCTGGCTGGAGATGCGCAACGCCCAGGCCCAGGTGCTGCGCCACAACCTCCAGGCCCTGCAGTCGACACACGGGGTCGACGTGCGGGTCACCTTCCGCGCGCTGCCGTTCACCCCGCCGGTGAAGCTCTACCTGCTCAACGGCGACGAGGCGCTGATCGGCTACTACGTCCTGACCGAACGCCAGGAGGAGTACGAGAGCCGGACCCTGGACATGTACGACGCCCTGGGCTCCCAGTCCCTGCTGTTCTCCTTCGTGCGACAGGCCGGACAGCGCGACGCCGCGTTCGTGGAGGAATCCCAGAAGTGGTTCGACGCCCTCTGGGAAACCATCACCACTGACCTGACACTCTCCTAGTGACTTCTGATACGACGCAGACTGAACCCGTGACCTCCGAGACCGAGAACGAGACGGAACAGCTCCGGGACCTGATCACGCGCGCTCGCGTCGTGCTCTGGGACTTCGACGGACCGATCTGCCGGCTGTTCGCCGGGCACAAGGCCGAGCGGGTGGCGATCGATCTGGTGGACTGGCTGGAGGGGCGGGGGCTGCACGGGCTGCTGACGGAGGAGGAGCGCGAGTCCCTCGACCCGCACGTCGTCCTGCGCGCCGTGGACCGCCGGCACCCCGGCAGCGACCTGGTCGCGGAACTGGAGGAGCGGCTCACCCAGGAGGAACTGCGGGCGACCTCCTCCGCGATGCCCACCGCGTACGCCGATCCGCTGATCCGCACCTGGTCGGCGGTCGGATCCCGGTTGGCCATAGCCACCAACAACTCCCCCCGCGTGGTCCGCGCCTATCTGAACAGCCGCGGTCTGCTCTCCTGCTTCAGCCCGCACATCTACGGCCGCACCCAGGACCTGCACCGGCTGAAGCCGGACCCGCACTGTCTGAACCGGGCCCTGAACGCCATGGGCGCGGCCCCCACCTCGGCCCTGATGATCGGCGACACCCCCTCGGACCTCGTCGCCGCGAACAGCGCCGGAGTCCCGTTCCTGGGCTACGCGCGTAACGACCGCAAGGCGAAGCTGCTGCGGGAGGCCGGGGCCACCGCGGTCGTGGACTCGCTGGGGTCGGTGCTGCGAGGGGTGCGGGCTCAGGCCTGACTCATCAGGAACACGAACAGCACGACCGCCCCCACCGCGAGCTGGTTGTGCCGGGCCCGGATGCCGATGAAGACGGCTGTCAGGACGACCAGTCCAATCACCCCCAACCTCGCTTGCGCCACCAGGCTCAGCGTCAACTCGGTTAATGCGCACAGCGCCTGGAACAGCACCATGTCCCCCACCCGCACCCTTCGAATCATCGAGGCGCCCAACTGGCCGTCCAATTGGGCTGGTTGGCCTGCAATTGGTTTTCCCTGGCGGCTAGATCCCTTAACTGGACCGGCGGTTGGACCGGTCGGTTGACTGAAATCGGTGTGCAGGCGGAGGAGAAGCGGTACGGTCGGCGGGTGGGTGGACAGCGGGCCGCCGAGGGGGGCGGCAAGGAGTTCGAGCGAGTGCTGGACGCACTCCTCCTCCGTATGTCCGACGGCACCTACGCCCTGGGCTCCCTGCTGCCGCCGCAGCGCGAGCTGGCCCAGGACCTGGGGGTCTCCCGGGACACCGTCCAGCGGGTGCTGAGGGAGCTCTCCGAGCGCGGGCTCGTCGAGTCCCGGCAGGGCAGCGGATCCCGGGTCATCGGGTCGCCGCCGCCCCAGGCCCAGCAGCCGCAGCCGGCCGGCCGCTCGGCGCATCCGGGCCGTACGACACTGCGGCCGCACATGGCCAGGGCGTTCGAGCGGCCCGAGGTCGCCCTGGACGTCTTCACCTTCACCTCCGAGTCCCTGGCCGCGCACTTCTGGATCCAGGCCGAGCGGATCCGCTCCGGGGAGATCACCCCGCAGCGGATCGCCCTGCGCATGCTGCTGCCCTCGGAGGACCTGCCGTTGCCCTATCCGCGGGCCACCGGCGACCCGGACGATCCCCGCCCGCAGGAGCGGCTGCGCGGCATAGCCCGGCGCCACCTGCAGTCCCTGCGGCTCGTCCTGGAGGAGCTGAGGGCCGAGCAGCTCGTGGCAGACGTCGACGTCGACATCCGGTGGGTGCCGCTCACACCGACCTTCAAGCTCTACCTGTTCAACCGCACGGAAGCCCTGCACGGCATGTACAAGGTGGTCGAACGCCCCATCGTGCTGGACGAGGAGACGATCCCCGCCCTCGACGTCGTCGGGCTCGGCGCCGTCCTGGAGCGCCATGTGAAGGACGACGACCCCAACTCGCCGGGCTCCGTCTTCGTGACCGAGCGCCAGGAGTGGTTCGACTCCGTCTGGAGGCACCTGACCGAGTGACCGGAGCGGGGCTCAGTGCGTCAGGGGCGGCGACAGCGCCCGCATCAGCGGCTCGAACGAGCTGACCACGCTCCGCGCGCCGCGGTGCCTCATCCGTGCCGCCGTCCCCTCGTGCCGGGTGAGGCCGAGGAACGGCACCTTCGCGCTCTCGGCCGCCGCGAGGTCGGTGAGCTGGTCGCCGATCAACAGGGTCCGGGACGGGTGCGGGCCGCCGAGCTCGGCCAGGGCGCGGTCGACGACGTCGGGATGCGGCTTCATCAGACGCGGGTCGTGCGGGTCCCGGCCCAGCACGGCCGTGAAGTGCCCGAGCAGGTTCCGTCGTTCGAGGTACTCGCGCACCGGTCCCTCGGCGTTGTTGGTCACGATCAGCAAGGTCTTGCCGAGCTGGGCCAGCTCGCCCACCAGCTCGCTCGCCCCGGGCGTGGGGGCCGCCTCGAGCACCGCCGCGTACTCGTGCCGGGTGACGATGCGGTCCGCCCAGTCCAGCCGCGTCCCACGGCGGCCGCCCGGGCGCCGTACCGCCATGTCGGCCAGGTGGCGCAGCACCCCGTGGGAGTCGGCGCAGGCCTCCACACGGGGGTCGAGCCGCCCCCACTCGTGCCGGGCGCGCTCCTTGACCTCGTCGGCGATGTACGCGGTGCAGGCACCGCCGAACAGGTCGCACACGGGGCCGTCGAAGTCGAGCAGTACGGCGTCGGCCCGCTCGAGGAGGCGGCGCGGCGTGTCCCGGTCGCCGCGGCCGCCGTACTGGGTGCATGTCGTCGTCACCGGGACAGTGTGGGGCGGCACGGTCGGACGCCGGGCGCCCCGGGCCGTGGTGTCGGACGCGCCACCGCCCGTTCGGGTGAACATGACGCGCACCCGCCTCAGGGGTTCGGTGCGAACGGCCGCATCACTTCTGGCACGATGCGCTCTCACAGGGGGATGCCGTGCAACACGTCCCCGCCACTGGCGCGGGACCGGTCGAGAGAGCGGGCGATGTCAGCAGAAGGGGTGTCCCCGACACGGGAACGAGCCGTTCGGATGAGCGGCGGTGACGCGAGCGCGGTCGAAGGGCCGCTCGAGGGCTATCACCACGAGACCTATGTGATCCCCCTGCCCGACGCGGCGGGCGAGGAGGACGACGAGGACGCCGCTCCCGTCCGGGCCAAGTGCCGTGCGCCGCGCGGCGGCCTGCTGTGGTTCGACCGGCGTTGCTTCGTCTCGGAGGAGCAGCTGCTGGCGGCGCTCCAGGGCCGGATCACCGGTATCCCGGACCTGATCGAGGTCGGCGAGATCCGGTTGCAGCGGTTCATCGAGGGCCGCACGCTGGGCTCGCGGTACGCCGCCGGGCGGACGGTCCCCGAGCCCGTGGTCGACCAGATCCTGGACCTGTTCCGGCAGTTGATCGGTGTCTCCCCCCGGTCGCTGGCGGCCGAACGGCGCTGTGTGCCCGAGGACCGCGCCGAGGACGGGGACTGCGCGGGGTTTCTGGAGGGGCTGGTCCGGTTCGTCGAGGAGCGCGTCTACCAGGACAACCTCGCCTCCTTCGAGGAGCTCTTCGCGGCGCTGGGCGTGGACGAGGACTCCTTCCGCGCCCTGCGCAAGCACGTCGTCGTCCCGGGACTGGCGGAACGACCCTTCAGCCTGCTGCACGCCGATCTGCACCGCGAGAACTTCGTCCTCGACCCGGCCGGCCGCCTGTGGACCATCGACTGGGAGCTGGCCATGCTGGGGGACCCGCTCTACGACCTCGCCACGCATCTGTACCTGATGCGCTATCCGGACCATCAGCAGGAACGGTTGATCGAACGGTGGTGCGCAGTGGCCGAGGAGGTCCGGCCCGGCAGCACCGAGGGCCGGCGGGAGGACCTGCCGAGGCTGCTGGACTTCAAACGGGCCCAGAGCGTGTTCACCGACGTCATCCGGGCGACCGAGATCCTGGACACCGGCAGATCGTTCAACTGGCGGCGCTGGCCCACCGAGGCCATGCGGGTGCAGCGGGTGCTGACCCGGGCGGCCGTACCGCTGGGGCTCGACGAGGTGCCGAACCTGCGGACCGTGGCCGCCGCGCTGCTCGACTGGTACCGGCTGCGGGGGCGGCGCACCTCATAGGGTCGACAGAACGACTTCCGGCCGCGCGACGCTCCCAGTTGCTCTACAGTCTCGACTACCTGTTCTTCCTCCCCCAGGAACGCGCGGCACAGGAAAGCCATTTGAACGCAGCACTCGCACGTCCGCCCACCGTGTACGCGGAGTTCGTCCGGTACGCCGAGGAAAACGGGCGGCAGCTCCAAGGGCATCACCACACCAACTACTGCGTGCCGCTGACCCCCGAGATGGCGTCACTGCTGCGGCAACCGGTGAACGATTCCGTACTGGTGCGCATACCCCGCCCCGACACCCTGCGTGTGGTGTTCAAGACCTGGGCGGACGAGGCGGCGGTGCTCGACGCCATCAGGGGAACGGTGGAGCACGCTCCGGTCTGCCTGGCCCACGACTGGATGACCTCGGCCGTCCACACCTATGTGCAGGGCGTCCCGCTGTCGAAGACCTGCCGTGACGTCGCGAAGGTCGACCGCTCGCTGGTCGCGGCGATGGCCGAGGGGCTCGCCCGGCTGACCCGGGTCGACCGCGACGCGGTTCCGCCGCTGCCGCACGGGTGGCCGAGCCCCCCGGAGAGCCGGGAGTTCCTGCGCACGGTCGTGGAGCTGACGGAGCGGGACGTCAGAAAGCCCAACTGGGACCGCTACCAAGGGATGTTCGAGCGACTCGGAGTGCGGTCCGGCGCCCTGATGAGACTGGCCGGCCGGGTGCCCCCGATGGCCAGGCGGCCGTTCAGCCTCCTCCACGGCGACCTGCACCGCGACAACGTCATCGTGACCCGCGACGGCGATCCGCCGCTGGTCTTCGTCGACTGGGAGCTCGCCTCGTACGGCGACCCGCTGTACGACCTCGCCGTCCATCTCGTGCGCACGGGGCACACCCCGGCCCAGCGGAACGCGGCGATCGCCGCCTGGGCCAAGGCCGTTCGGCAGTGGAGCCCCGAGGCGGCGAACGGGCTGGACGACGACCTGAGGCACTACATCGCGTTCGAGAGAGCGCTGTCCGTCTTCCCGGACGTGATGCGCGTCCTGCACACCCTGGAGCTGCGCCTGCCGAGCGAGCGGCGGCTGAGGGACGCCACGGTCCGGGTGCACGGCGCGCTGACCGTCGCCGCCGGACTGCTCGACATCGACCCGGTGCCGCCGCTGGGCGATGTCTGGTGGCTGCTGAAGCGGTGGACGGAGTTCGTCCACGGCGCCCCGGTCGACCGGGTCCGCCGGGTGCCCGTGCAGTGGCACCCGGACCGGGCGCATCCGGGCCGCCAGGACTTTCCCGACCCGTGCGTGGACAGGGCGCTGGCCGACGAGTGCCGGGCCCCCGAGGGCCGGCGGATGCGGGGCACGCGCCATCTCAACACGGTGGTCGTGTCGCGGGTCGACGGGGCGGACGTCCCGGTGGTGGTGCGCCGCCGCGTGGCGGGACCGGAGCGGCGGAACGATTCGCGGACGCTCGACGAGCACACGGTCCTGCGGGCCCTGGAGGAGGAGGGCGTGCAGGTCCGGGCGCCGCGGGTGCTGGCGCTGGGGGAGGGCGGCCGGCGGCCCGGCGCCTTCGCCGTGGAGACGTATCTGGGCCCGCGTGACGGGTCCGCGCCCGAGCATCCCGCGGACGGCCTGCGGCCGCACGAGGCCGAGAGCGTCGTCGACCAGCTCTACGAGCTCACCAGGGTGGACTACCTGGCCCTCGACCCGACGGCGTCCTCCGACGGTTTCTACCAGCAGCGCGTGGACGAACTCGGCGACCTGGTCCGGCGGCTGCCCGACGAGGTGCGCGCACTGGCCGAGGGACTCGGCCTGCCCGGCCATCGGCAGCTGCACGCCATCCTATCGCGGCACACGGTCGAGCGGCGCACGCCGACCCTGCTGCACGGCGATCTGAACCCGTGGAAGCTGGTGCGCACCCTCGACGAGCGGTTCGGCATCGGCCTCATCGGCTGGGACCGGGCCCGGGTGGGCGACCCGCTGTACGACCTGGTGCGGCACACCTGCCTGGCCCGGACCGACGACCGTCGCAAGCACTTCATGAAGCGCCACTGGGAACGCACACTTCCCCGCCACTACACCCGGGGCTGGCTGTCCGACTGGAGCAAGTACGAGCGCCTG
Organism: Streptomyces ferrugineus; assembly: GCF_015160855.1. Classification (NCBI taxonomy): domain Bacteria; kingdom Bacillati; phylum Actinomycetota; class Actinomycetes; order Kitasatosporales; family Streptomycetaceae; genus Streptomyces; species Streptomyces ferrugineus. The sequence goes on from NZ_CP063373.1 coordinate 643,837, forward strand.
GAGATCGTCCGCGCCGCCTACGAGGACCTCGACCACCTGGTCTCGGGCAGCCACCTGAACGTGCCCCGCGTCCGCACGGCCGTGGAGTCCTACGCCTGGACGCTGCAGGCCGCCCTGGCCGAACTCAACCTCGAACCGCGCCGCGACAATCCCTACCTCCTGCGCGCCCTGCCGCAGTAGCCGCCGGGGGCGGCGGCCGGCCGCGCGTAGGCTCGCGGGCATGAGTGACGACGGTGACGCCGAGATCGGTCTGCGCGAGCGCAAGAAGCGCCGTATGTACGAGACCGTGTCCGAGACCGCCATCCGGCTCTTCGTGGAGAAGGGCTTCGACGCCGTCTCCGTCGCCGAGGTCGCCGCCGCCGCCGAGATCTCCAAGCCGACGCTGTTCCGGTACTTCCCGGCGAAGGAGGACCTGGTGCTGTACCGGATCGCCGATCACGAGGGGGAGGCGGCGCGGGTGGTGCGGGAGGGACCCTCGCCCCTCGAGGCGCTGCGGCGGAACTTTCTGGACGGCATCGAGCGGCTCGATCCCATCACCGGGCTCAATGACCATCCCGCGGTGCTCGCCTACCACTCGCTGGTGTACGGGACCCCGGCCCTGGTCGCCCGTATGCACGCCTACCTGGAGCGTTCGGAGGCCGCGCTCGCCGAGGCGCTGGGCGGGGACCTGGACGCGCGGCTGGCGGCGGGGCAGATCGTGGCCGTACAGCGGATCCTGGCGCAGGAGAACTGGCGGCGGATCTCGGCGGGCGAGCCGGTGGCCGAGGTCAAGGCGGACGCGGTGGTGGCGGCCGAGCGGGCGTTCGGGCTGCTGGAGGCGGGGCTGCCGCCGTTGACGGCTGTGCCCAGCCCCACCATGTGAGATCGGGTAAAAAATTTAACCCGGTCTCATTCTTTCGGTACGCTTGCTGGAATGACGCCGACCGACCCTGCCCTCCACCACACCCTCCGCCAGGAACGAACCCACCACGACCGCTGCCGCACCGCCCTCGCCGGCATGCTCGAAGGCGCCGACGAACAGGTCGTCATCGGCGAGAACGCCTCCGCCTCCGGAGCCGACGCCGAGGTCCTGGGCTACCGGCTGCGCAGCCAGGCCAAGGCGCTGCGCGAGCTGCCCGAGGGCCCGCTGTTCTTCGGGCGGCTGGACTTCACCGACGCAGATCACCAGGCGCTGCACATCGGACGGCTGCGGATCAGCGAGCATCCCGCCGAGCCGCCCCTCGTCGTCGACTGGCGTGCCCCCGTCTCCCGCGCCTTCTACCAGGCCTCGGCCCGGGACCCGCAGGGCGTCGCCGTACGACGCCGCTTCGGCTGGGCGCCGGGCAGCCGCGGCGCCGCCACCGACCTCACCGGCCTGGAGGACGAGCACCTCGACCGCGGCGAGTCCCGCGCGAGCGACATCGTCGCCCGGGAGATCGAACGCCCCCGCGTCGGGCCCATGCGCGACATCGCCGCCACCATCCAGCCCGAGCAGGACGATCTCGTACGGGGCGACCTCGCCGTCTCCCTGTGCGTACAGGGCGCCCCCGGCACCGGCAAGACCGCCGTCGGCCTGCACCGCGCCGCGTATCTGCTCTACACCCACCCGCAGCGCATCCGGCGCGGCGGACTGCTGATCCTCGGACCCAACCGCACCTTCCTGTCGTACATCTCCGAGGTGCTGCCCGCGCTCGGCGAGACCGGCGTGCGCCAGTCCACGCTGCGGGACGAGATCGCCCGGCATCCGGTCGGGGGGACGGACGAGGAGCGGACGGCCGTCGTGAAGCACGACGCCCGGATGGCCCAGGTGCTGCGGCGGGCCCTGTACGCGAGGGTGGGTGGGGGCGAGGGGATCGGTCCGCTCGCCGTGCCCGAGGGGTCGTACCGGTGGCGGGTTCCGGAGGGGGAGCTGCTGCGGATCGTGGCGGGGGTGCGGGCCGAGGAGCCGCCGTACGCCGTGGGGCGGGAGCGGGTGCGGACGCGGATCGTGCGGCGGATCCTGGAGCAGGCGGAGCGGCGGGGCGGGCCGCCGGGCGCCGCGTGGGTGCGGAAGATGTCGCGGGCGCGGGCGGTCGGGGAGTACGTCGAGGCTGTGTGGCCGAAGGTCCGGCCCGAGGAAGTCGTAGGCCGACTGCTCATGGATCCGGACGGGTTGGCCGCCGCCGCCGACGGGGTGCTGGACGCCGACGAGCAGCAGGCGCTGCTGTGGGCGAAGCCGCCGCGGTCCTGGAAGTCGGCCCGCTGGTCGGCCGCCGACCTCGTGCTGCTCGACGAGGTCGCCGGGCTCATCGAGCATCCGCAGGGGTACGGCCATGTCGTCGTCGACGAGGCGCAGGACCTGTCCCCGATGGAGTGCCGGGCGATCGCCCGCCGGGCCGCCTTCGGGTCGGTGACCGTGCTGGGGGACCTGGCCCAGGGGACGACGCCGTGGGCGGCGCGCTCGTGGCGGACGGTGCTGGCCCATCTGGGCAAGCCGGACGCGGCGGTCGTACCGCTGACGGCGGGGTTCCGGGTGCCGGGCGCGGTGCTGGAGCTGGCCAACCGGCTGCTGGAGCGGGTGGACGTGGAGGTGCCGGCGGCCCGTTCGCTGCGCGGGGACGGGGAGCTGCGGTTCCGGGCGGCGGACGGCGATCTGCCGGGCGCGGTGGTGGGCGCCGTACGGGATGCGCTGGGCCGGGAGGGATCGGTCGGGGTCGTCGCCGCCGACGCGGACGTGGCCCGGGTGCGTCAGGCGCTGGCGGCGGCCGGGATCGAGGCCGGGGGCGCGCAGGAGCTGGGGGCACGGGTGGCCGTCGTGCCGGCGGGTGTGGTCAAGGGGCTGGAGTACGACCATGTCGTCGCTGTGGAGCCGGCGGCGATCGTGGCGGGGGAGGAGCGGGGGCTGCGGCGGCTGTACGTGGTGGTGACGCGGGCGGTGGCGGGGCTGGAGGTGGTACACGGAAGGCCACTGCCGTGGTGAGCTGTTCCGGACCGTCCGCGCCGGCGTTCATCTCCTGGCGTATCAGGGCCAGTTCGCGGAAGGAGCCGGGTGTCTTCCGGGACCTCACTCGGAGGCCGGGCGACACCCAACTCGCTCACGGCACAAGGCCGATCCGGCAGTCGTGGGCGGACGGTAGCGCAGCCCGCCCGCCGAGGGTGATCCTGTCTTTCGATGCTCCTTTTCCTCGACGTCGACGGAACCCTGGTCCCCTTCGGGGCGGAACGGCCGTACCCGCGGTACGAGCCGCCCCGCACCCTGCCCGAGCCGGACGCCCACCCCCTGCTCACCCGGGTCGACCCCGCCCTCGGCACCCGCCTGGAGCGGCTCACCGCACTCGGCGTCGAGCTCGTATGGGCCACGACCTGGATGGACGACGCGAACACCGCCCTCGCGCCCTGGCTCGGCCTGCCCCCGCTGCCCGTCGTGGACTGGCCGGAGGAGGACGCGGACCCCTCGCTCGGGCCCCGCGCCCCGCACTGGAAGACCCGGCCGCTGGTGGCCTGGGCGGCGGGGCGGCCCTTCGCCTGGGTCGACGACGAGATCACCGACGTCGACCGCGCCTGGGTGGCCGCCCACCACCCCGCGCCCGCCCTGCTCCACCGTGTCGACCACCGCTACGGACTCACCGACCGCGACTTCGCCGTACTGGAGGAATGGCTCACCGCCGGGAACGGCCCAGCAACTCGGTGACCCGCATGAAGCCGTCCGTCCCGTGGCCGAGCCCGACGACCCGGCGGGCCTGGCCCTCGGCGGCGCGCAGCACGGCCGCCTCGATGCCGTGGGACTCGGAGGCCTCGACGATGTGGGCCATGGAGGAGACGGCGGAGGTGACGGGGTTGAGTTCGCCGGAGTAGGTGCCGTCGTCGACATCGCCCGCGAACTCCTCGAAGAGCGGCGGCAGGATCGCGCCGATGCCCTGTGCGAAGGGGGCCAGTTCCCGGGCGGTGATGCCCTCGGCCCGCGCCACGGCCAGGGCGTGCGCGTAGCCGGCCATCGCCGTCCAGAAGATGTCCAGCAGGGCGATGTCGTAGGCGGCGGCCCGGCCGATGTCCTCGCCGAGGTGGGTGTGGGTGCCGCCGAGCGCGTCCAGGACGGGCCGCTGCTCGCGGTACAGGTCCTCGGGGCCGCTGTGCAGGAACACCGCGTCGGACGTCCCGATGGTGGTGGTCGGGGTCATGATCGCGCCGTCCAGGTAGCGGATCCCGTGCGCGGCGGCCCAGTCGGCCGCGTCCCGGGCGCGGGCCGGGGTGTCGGCGGTCAGGTTGACGACCGTACGGCCCTTGAGCGCGTCGGTGACGGCGTCCTGCCGCAGGACGGCGTCGGCGGCGTCGTAGTTCACCACGCAGACGACGGTCAGCGGACCGGCGGCGACGGCCTCCGCCGCGGACGCGGCCGCTGTGGCGCCGCGGTCGAGGAGTTCCCCGTCCCGCCCCGGCGTGCGGTTCCACACGGTGACCCGGAGGCCCGCGTCCAGGAACGCACCGGCCAGGGCCCGGCCCATCGGCCCCAGACCGAGGACGGTGACGGCGGGCTCGTCGGCGTATGTGGACATGACTCAACTCCCTGTAGGGTGACGATAATTGCTGACAAAAGGGGTGGGTTTGATGAGGGACGGACATGGCGAGGGATGGGCATGACGAGTCGGCGCCATGACCCGAACGTCTGCGGGGTGACCGCCGCGATCTCGGTGATCGACGGCAAGTGGAAGACGTCGCTGCTGTGGCTGCTGGAGTCCGGCCCGCACCGCCCGGCGGAACTGCGCCGCCGGCTGCCGGGCCTCAGTGAGAAGGTGCTGACCCAGGCGCTGCGCGAGATGGAGACGGACGGCCTGGTGCACCGCGAGGTGTACGACGTGGTGCCGCCGAAGACCGTCTACTCCCTGACCGGCTTCGGCCGCGACCTGGCCGAGGCTCTCGGCCCGCTCTCCGACTGGGGCCACCGCCGCCTGGAGCGGCTGACCGGGGCCCGGTCGGCCTCCTGACCCGTACCCCACCTCCGTCCGCCGCCTCGTCGATCACCCACATCAAGGGTCGGACGGCGGGGCGGTGCTGCCAAGTACCCACAAATAAGTGGGTGTCGGCGCCGCCCTGGCCGGGGCCTGGGTGGCGCTAGAGGACGCGGAGGTTGGCGAGCGGGATGTTCCACTCGTTCCGCTCGATGTTTCCATGGCCGTCCCGAGCCGCGGCCGGTACCGCGACCAGCATCAGCCCGGCGACGACAGCGGCCAGAACGGCGGCGACACGACGCTTCACGGTTCCTCCTCGACGACGCCCGTACCGACCACCCTGCGCCGGGCACCCGGCCCCGCCCGCCCGGACACGCCGCTCGGCCCGCGGGTTCAGCCGCTCGGTGGCGGCCCGGCTCAGCAGAAGTCGTACGCCACCCAGTCGGCGAGTCCGCGATAGCCGAGGCGCTGGTAGAGGGCGTTGCTCGTGGGGTTGGCCACGTCCGCGAACAGCACGACGTCCTTGGCGCCCGCGGCCAGCGCGGCCCGGCTCACCTCCGCCGTCACGGCGCCCGCGTAGCCGTGACCGCGCAGATGGGCCGGGGTGTAGACGACGTCCACCTGGATCTGGCCGCCGATCAGCGGGTTCATGCCGGCGACGGAGACCGGGGTGCCGTCCGGGGTCTCCCAGAGCGTGTAGCGCTTGTCGGCGTAGCGCGTGCCGGCCCAGGAGCCGGCGTCGATGGAGACGTCCTCCCCGACGGCCTTGGCGAACTCGCCGCACCAGAACATCACCTGGTCGAGGTCCTGCTCGCCCAGCAGCCGGGCCCGGCCCGCCGGCAGCGGCCGCGGTGGGGTGAGCGTGCCGAGGCGGTAGAGGCGGACTCGGGTGCCGCGGAGTTTCGGCGTCGCGCCGGTGCTCCGCTGCCAGGCGTCGGCGAAGGCGGTGGCGGTGCCGAGGTCCCCGCTGGCGGAGGGCAGGGGATGCCCGAGGGCGGCCAGCCGGGCGGCGAGGGTGTCGGCCTGCTCGGGGGTGAGCGGGGAGAGACCCAGACCGCCGGGTGGGAGGTGGTAGAAGCTGCCGTGGACCTCGCCGGCCCGCTCCAGCACGCCGAATACGGGAGCCTCGGCGCCGAACGCGGTCGCCCCACGGGTGCGCACTCTCTCGGCCCACGTGAGCTGCATGACGTGGGTGCCGGGCCGGGAGCGCAGGAAGTCTCCGGCGCGGGCGAGAAAGTCGTCGACGTCTTCGGTGAGGTACCAGTCGTCCAAGGCCATGCCTCACCCTTCCCCGGCAGGACCGCGCGCTCACATCAACTGGGCGGCCGGGGGGTGCTCCAGCGCGGCGTACGTCAGCTCTTGACGGCCTCTGCGATCTGCCGGGCGGCCTCGGCGGGCGTGAGGTGCGTGGTGTCGATGACCTCGGCCTCGTCGTGCAGCCATGTGCGGGCCGCCTCGGCGTAGGGCTCCAGGTACTTGAGGCGGAAGGAGGAGTTCGGGCCGACAACGGTGTCTTCCGCGATGCGCCCGCGCAGGGTGTCCTGGTCGGCGTGGAGGACGAAGTGCCGTACCGGGATGGCATGGTGGGCGAGGCCCGCGCTGATCTCGCGCCAGTACTGCTCGACCAGGACGGTCATGGGCACCACCAGAGTGCCGCCGGTGTAGTCGAGTACGCGCCGGGCCGTCTCGACCACGAGCGGCCGCCATGGAGGCCAGTGCTGGAAGTTGTCCGTCCCGGGCAGCCCCGGCTTGATGTCCATGAGTGTCTCGCCGACCTTCTCGGCGTCGAATACCCGTGAATCCGGGAGGAGCCGCTGCACGAGCGGACTGGTCGTCGTCTTGCCCGCGCCGTGGGTGCCGTTGAGCCATACGATCACGGAACCCGAGGCTAGCGCTGTGCGGGCCGTGGGAACGGGCACGGCGGAAATCCGATACGGCGGCTGCGGCGTTTCCCGGACGGTGTCAGCCGGGCCGAGCAGGGCGTCGCCGTCGGCCGTGCCGCCGTGGCGGAAGGCCGTCGAGGACGCGGCGGGCTCTCGCCGGGCAGGCGGGCCGTGTCCTGCGCCGTTCCGGGCCAGCACCTCAACCGGTGCGCCGGTCGCGTGACGTCGCGCGGCCAACTGCTGCGCACAGGCGCGGGCGAAGGTTCGCTCGCTCTGCTCGTACCGGCCATGGATCGCCGCGGATCGCCACGGCCCGTCACCTGGCCCGGCGGCTGCCAGGTGGGTCGTCCAGCGGGACTAGGTGTACCCGGTCATGACTTTGGTGACAGTCGGCTGATTGGTGGCTGGCCGCCGAGCGCGGTGTGTCGGCGGCCAGTGTTGTAGAACTGCAGCCAGGGTGCGAGTGCGTCGGCGCGTTCGGTGTTGCTGGCAAAGACCTGGTGGTAGGCCCATTCGGCCTGCAGGGTGCGGTTGAAGCGTTCGACCTTGCCGTTGGTCCATGGGCAGTGGGGCCGGGTGAACTTCTGCTGTGCGCCCAGGGTTTGGCAGGCGTCGCGGAAGGAGCCGGAGGTGCGGTAGTTGCGGGCGTTGTCGGTCATCACGCGCTCGATGCGGGCGATGCCGTGGCCGGCGAAGAACGCGGCCGCGCGGGTGAGGAACGCGGCGCAGGTGACGCCTTTCTCGTCGGCCAGGATTTCGGCGTAGGCCAGGCGGGAGTGGTCGTCCACGGCGGCGTGCACGTAGTCGTAGCCGATGCCGCGGCCGCGGACGTCCTCGCTGCGGCCGTGGGCGCGCCAGCCGCCGCCGTCGGGGATTTTGCCGAGCTTCTTCACGTCCACGTGGACCAGGCCGCCTGGCTGGTTGTACTCGTAGCGTGCGGCGCTTTTGCGCACCGCCCGGATGACCTGCCCGGTGAGCGGGTCGCAGGCTGCCAGGGGCGGCATGTGGTGGCGGCGCAGGATCCGGGTCACGGTCCGGGCCGGAACCCCGGTGGCCTCGCTGATCTGCTCGGGTCCCCGGCGCAGGCGTCGGCGGGCCTGAAGAACACGCTCCTCGACCTCGGCCGGCGTGCGTGTGGGGCAGGTGCGGGGGCGGCTGGAGCGATCGTGCAGCCCCGGCCAGCCCTCGACCCGATAGCGATTGACCCAGCGGTGAGCACACTGCCGGGAGACTCCCAGTTCCTTGGCGACGTGCGCGACCGGGCGCCGGTCGAAGACAACGCGACGCACCAGCAGGCATCTGCCGTGAAAGGTCAGCCGGGCATTAGCGTGGGCCACCAGGACCTCCGAGGTGAGTGAAGACGGCAATCTCCACTACGCCCGGAGGTCCCTCCATGATCAACAACCGGTAGCGGGCGTGTCACCAACCTCCCGGCCGAGTACAACTAGGGCAGCGGGTGTCCGCGCCAGGTCCACGACAGGGGCACGGGCGTGACCACCACGTCCACGCGCGGCTCGTGCACCTCGGTGAGCGGCGCCGTCCCGGCATCCTCGGGCACCCCGAGGATGGCGACGCGTCCGGCCCCGCGAGCTCGCGGCAACCCCACGACCGCGACGAGCGTCTCCAGCGGCACCTCGCAGATCCCCTCCGGTCGCGCCGGCCCACCCGTGCCGTCAGCCGTGCGTGCGGAAGATCCGGTCGAGGTGGTGGTCCAGGACCGCGGCGGCGTACTCCGGGCTGCGCTGGCCGACGAGGATGCTGGTGCCCAGGCCCGCGGACATGGCAAGCAGGCTGACTGCTTCCAACCGCGTGTCCAGACCGGGGTCGAGCAGACCCGCCTCTCGCGCCTGCTGGAGGAGTCCGGCCACGGCGTCCTCGGCGGCGTCCGGGTTCTTGATGAAGGGCTGGGCGGCGAGGGCCGGGTCGTTGACGGAGAGGACCGCGTACGAGGTGTAGAGGTGGTGGAAGGTGCGGCTCTCCTCGTCGGTCGGCAGGGCCGCCATCAGCACTGCCTCCACCGTCGCGCGCGGGCCCGGGCTGTCCCCGGCGGCGCGGACGCGGGCGGAGACCCGTTCCCTGAATCTCTCCGTCAGCTGCTCCAAGCCGAAGAGCAGCAACTTCTCTTTCGTCTCGAAGTAGTACTGCACGAGCCGCAGTGACACACCCGCCTCCGCGGCCACGTCGCGCATCCCCACGGCGTGCAGGCCGCGCCGCCCGGCGACGCGGACGAGCGCCTCGGCGATCTGGGTGCGCCGTTCCGCGTGATCCACGCGCTTGGGCATCGTCCGGTCCTTTGCTCCTAGGGCTCCTGGAAGCTTTTGATGATACAGCCGTACCAGGTCTCGCGAGCTTTTCATGGTACGTTCGTATCACGAAACCGAGCCCCGGAGGTGGCCGTGCCCGAGACCACTGCGCGTACCCAGGCCGATGTCGGCCGCTATGTGAGCGACGCCTGGCGTGAGCGTTACTTCGCGGCCTGCGACGCGGTCTACGCGCTGGGCGCACCGGCCCTCGCGGAACAGGACGTGGAGACCTCTTTCGGCACCACCCACGTGTACCGCTACGGCCCCGCCGAGCCGGCGGCCCAGTCCCGCACCCCGGTCGTACTGGTCCATGGGGCGGGCTCCTGCTCCGCCATCTGGTACCCGAACACCCCCGACCTCAGCGCCGAGCGCCCTGTCTACGCCCTCGACACCCCCGGGGACCCCGGACGCAGCGTCCAGCGCGCCCCGCTTCACCGGCCCGAGCACGCCGCGCAGTGGCTTGAGGAGACACTCGCCGGGCTCGGCCTCGACCGCGTCCACCTTGTCGGCACGTCCTACGGCGGCTGGCTCGCGCTGAACCAGGCGCACCGCAGGCCGGACCGCCTCGCCTCGGTCACCCTGCTCGACCCCGGTGGCCTGGAGAAGGTGGGGCCGCGCTTCTTCGTCTGGCTGTTCGTCAGCCTCTTCGCGACCTTCGCGCCCAAGGCGCTGCGTCCGCGCCTCGCGGCCTGGCTGGAGCAGCCGGTCCTCGTCATGCCGGAGCTGCGCACCATGATCAGGACGGCTGTGCGTGCCTTCCGCATCCGCCGCCCGTCTCCGCTGCCCCTGTCCGAAGACGAACTCTCCACCATCCGCACCCCGCTCTACCTGGTACTCGGCAAGCGCAGCCTCTTGCTGCACCCGCACCGGCAAGTGGAGCGCGTGCCCCGCCTGATACCGGGCGCCCGCGCCGAGATCGTCTCCGGCACCGGCCACGGCCCACAGATCGACCACGCGAAGGAGACCAACCGCCGGATGCTGGACTTCATGGCCTCCGTCGACTGAGGGACGACGGGCGACGCCCCTTCCCGGAAGTTCCCGGCGGCGTTCGGAGCCGTTCTGCTCGGATCGCGCCTCGGCGATGGTGATGGCTTTGCGGGAGCAGGGGTCCAGGCGATGCGCTCGGCCGCTTGGGAGGCGCCCGTGCTCAGCCGGGTGCCGAACGACCCGTGGCTCAGTGCTTGAGTCGGCCCCGCTCGGCGGTGGCCGGCTCTCTCACCCGTGTGCCGATAGGACGTCGCGGAGAGTGAGGGGGAGGCGGCCGGTCAGCTGGGTGTAGTCGTTGCGCACTCGATCCCAGCGCTGCTCGCGCACCGAGGCGAACATGGACGAAAAGGCGTAGAGCCACCAGGGATCCAGGCCGGTCGCCGCCGTCTCGGCACAGTACGTGTCAGCCGGGATGTCCACGTAGGCGACAGGCGTCTCCCACGCCTCCGCCGTGATCGAGGCGATGCCTGCCAGGTCCACCGACTCGGGTCCCGTGATGTCATGGTGACGACCGGTCGGCTCACCCAGCGCGAGTGCGGCGAGGGCGCGCGCCACGTCGTCGCGCGCCACCAGGGAGACCCGGCCATCCGCTGCCGGAAGCCTCAGCAGCCCGGTCGCACGCGCCTCGGTGAGCCAGCTCCGGAAGAACTCCATGTACAGCGAAGCCCTGGCGAACGAGCATGGCACGCCGGAGGCCAGAAGCAGATCCTCGGTGAGCCGGTTGACCACCGCGTAGCAGAACGGGGACGCCGGGTCGGCGTCGACGCTGCTCAGCGCCGCGACATGACCGACGCGCTCAGCCGCCGCAGCGGCGACGACGTTGCGGTGGTGCAGCAGCACCCGGGCATCGGGCCCGTCACTGGAGATGAAGACCAGCACGTCCACGCCCTTCAGCGCCGCACGCAGAGCGGGCAGATCGGCGTAGTCGGCAACGGCGACCTCCACCTGCGGCGGCAACGCGTCCGCAGGCGGCTTCCGCCTGGTCATCGCTACCACGTCCACGTCGGCCCGGCCCGCGAGCAACCGCACCACCCGCCCGCCCAGGCTGCCAGCCGCCCCCGTCACCGCGATGCGCATCGTCGCCCCCGTCGCCTTGTCGTCAGTCACACAACCGTAGGCAGTCAGGCGCGGCAGCGGCACGGCCCAGTGTCCCGTCTCGCTGAAGTTGAGGCAGGGCAGCGCTCTGACCTGGGGTGCTTCAGGCTGAGCGAGACGTTGGATATTCGTCGGTCTCGCTCAAACTGAGGGATTCCGTCACGAGCCCCTGGGCTTGTGAGCAGGAGGAAACCTTGCTGGCCCTGCAAAGGTTCCTCGCTCTCGTCGGATGTGCGGACCATCTGAGCCCAAGACGCTGGCTTGCTCATCAGGTGTTGACGTGTTCAGGGGACACGGACTGCTGGCTGAGCTAGGGCTGACTGTGTGCGAAGAGGACCGCCCCTGGAACGCTCTCGTCGAGGTCGAGGAGCATGTGGGCCTCGACCGTGAAGCCAGCATCGCGAAGCCAGGTTGTCACTTGATCAGGTTGGCGGCGGTGGACGTAAACGTTCATCGGGTGACCGCCGTAGCCCTGCGTCTTCAGCCTCGACTCGTCACCGACGTGGAAGCCGACCAGCAGTTGTCCACCAGGGCGTAGCACCCGGTGGAAGTGGCTGAAGACCGTGGGCACGGCATCGTCGGGGACGTGTATCAACGACCAGAAGGCGAGCAGGCCGGCGAGCGAAGCGTCTGCGAGGTGGAGATCCGTCATCGAGCCGACTTCGAACCGCAGGCTGGGGTGGTCGCGCCGAGCGAGGTCGATCATCGCGGGTGAAAGATCGATGCCGAACGCGTCCACGCCCAGCTCGTGCAGGTGAGCGGTGACGTGTCCAGGTCCGCAGCCCACGTCCGCCACCGGCCCGCCGCTGGTGGCGTGCACCAACTCGGCGAACAATGCCAGAGCTGCTCGAAGGTAGGGCTCCCCGGCCAGAGCCTCGCGCAGCTGGTCGGCATAGCTGACCGCGACCGTGTCGTAGGACGCGCGGGTGTCTGCTAACCACTGGTCCGTGTTCATGCCTCGACACAGTAGCCCCAGTGATCAGGATGTCGTGCAGAGTCGGTGTGACGGATGATCACCGCTGACGAACCCGAACAAGTCCGTGAGGTCCTTTCGTCCCTGACGCCGGACAGGTAGCGCCTCGACCTTCGACCGCGTGGTGTTTCACCGTGCATGAGAGGGGGTGTGTCGCAGAAGTCTGCGCATGATGAGTGGAGGCCACCACTCTGGCGTGCCGGGTGCAGCCGACGCCACCCGCATCAGTTGACGTTCCTGTTCGTCCATCCGTTCATTGATCCTTTCCGCGACCCGTGTGATTTCGCTTGTGAACCATGGGATGGCGGTCGTTCTCAGCCGTCGTTCGGGAGGCAACCGCCGCTCGAACTCTCGGTGAAAGAGCTGAACATCGCGGGGGCTGCCGAGAGCTCGGTGGCGCCAGACCGGAGACGCGTAGATCCCCAGGACTTCGACGAGGTCTGGCAGGAGAGCGGCCTCGCGCATTGCGTAACTTCGGCGAGCAAGGGGCTTGTTGGGAGCGATGAGGTCGAGAAGGCGTTCGGTCCTGTTGACGGCATATCCGTGCTTGGCCAGCTCGCGCCAGAAGTCGACGCATTCCTGGTAGGCAGCGAGAACCCTTCGGGGTGTCCGCCGTCGAAAGAGCCGATGGAGTCTCCGCTGCGCATGGACGATCTCAGGGGCCCGGTTGAGGCTGAACTGTCCGTCGATGGGACCGGCGAAGTTGGCCATGTAGTGCCCGTGGTGGGTGCCCGTCCATCGGCGGTGTTTGACACAGAGGTGATGGTGTCCACTGATGACCCAGATTTCGACTTTCCAGTCGTCCTGTCCGGTGCGGGCCGCAACGCAGGGATGGCAGGCCCAGCTGCGGGCGAGACCTTCGTACTGCTCGTGGGGCCAGGGGCCTGGAGTGGCCAGCTCGGGCAATTTCCGCATCAGCAGAAGAGGGGCCTGCCCGCTGCGCGTGGCTAGGAGTTTCACGTTGTCTTGGGGCGATTCCGCTGTGTAGAAGCGGCGGAGTATGCGTTCGGGCGGCAGCCTGTTGAGCAGGGCGAGCCGTGCAATGTAGGATCGCAGGGTCTCGTTCGGGAAGGGGGTGGTGGTCAGGGGGAGCGGCCAGGCTGGTCCGTAGAGGTCCGCGGAGGGGGTCATGCCGATGTCCGGTAGGCGCTCTCGCTGGCGTGGTCGACGTGAATGGTGTGCAGCTGGCGGCGGGTGATCCGCTCGCTGCCGTCGAGGATTGCCGAGATGGCGGCGGCCCGGATCAGGTGAGAGAGGCTGCCGATCATGCCGCCGGTGCGTTGGTGGAGGTAGGCGTGCAGCTTGGCCAGGGTTCCTGGAGTGTGGTGATGCAGGCGGAGGGTGTCCTCCATGGTCGCCACCAGCCCTTCCCACTCCGCTCCGGGCGGGAAGGGGCCGGTGTGCAGGAGTGTGCAGCGGCCAGCGATCTGGCCGCCCCGGATTCCGGTGAACAGCCCGGAATGCTCGACGTCGATGCCCGCATAGACGAATGTGGCGGGCAGGTGCTCGGTGAAGTACTTCAGATGGTCGGACAACTCCTCACCCGCGATGGTGGCGAGGTTCATCAGGTGGATCTCATCGACCAAGACGAGATCGGTGCGGGCCTCCGTAAGCACTTGGCAGACGGAGCTGGTGATGTCGGCGGTGTTGTGCCTGGGGGAAATGGTCGGCAGCTTGAGGAACCGGGCGAACTCCAGCGCGAGCTTGCGGGCCGAACCCTTGGGCGGGGCTGTCACATAGACCACCGGGATGCGCCGGCTGTCTCCGTAACGCTGCCGGATGCGAAGCTCGTGTAGGCGGCCGAGTTGCCGCAGTGCGGTGGTCTTCCCGGTGGTGCGCTCCCCGGAGATGATCAGGCCGCGGCGGGCGCCGTGCTCGCGCCGGTTCAGCAAGGTCAAAAGGCGCCCTTGGTGGGCGACCTCTTTGACAGTGGAGGTGCGCACGACCTGGAGTTCGGAGTGGTAATCAATGCGGGCCTCGTCGTAGTCGGCGCGCGCTTCGTCGTCCATGGACTCCCACTGCTTGGGCGGGGCGAGATCGAAGGTCGCGAGGTCCTTCTCGACGAAGCGGCGCCAGCCGCTCAGGGAGGTGGGCGGTTCGATCCGCTCGTCGTCGCCCGCCGGTGGTTCGCGTTCGTCGGGGGTGTTCACCGCCATCGTTTTGCCTCCTCACGGGCGTCGAAGATGCCCAGTGGCACCACCTTGGCCACCTCCTCGTTCTCCTCGGCGGCTTCGGGATCCGGGTCCGGTTCGGGCTGGGGTGCCTGGTTGGCCGCCGGCAGTTCGGGACGGGGCCAAGTGGTGGTGCTCGTGGCACGGGTGCGGGCGGCGACCTTGCGGTCGCGCCGGTTGACCGCCCGGCGCCTGCCCTTGCTCTGGCCTGCGGACCGCTCGGCTCCGCCTTCGGGACCGTCGGCCGCGCGGTCCAACAGCTTGACGGCGGCCTGTGCGACTTCCTCCTCGTGCGGTCGGCGTCGTTCGCGTTCGGTCAGTACTTGGTGGGCTCGGTCGAAGACCAACTCGCCCATCGGGACCGGAGAAGTGCGCAGGTGGCGCCAGGTCGTGGTGATCCACCCTTGGCCGCGGTGGTTGCGTACCCAGACGCAGGAGATGTCGTAGGGGTCGTAGTGGACTTCCCATCTCTTGCCGTCCGGCCCTGCCCCCGAGGGCTGTCTCCGGTAGGGTCTGAGTTCGCGGGCGTCGTAGGTTCGGTTGTTGATCCGCACCCCGCCGGCGCCGATGACCCGCCACTCGCGCGGCATGAGCTTGATGTACTCCTCTGGGCTGAGTGCGACTGGGACGTATCCGGCCGCCGACACCAGCGCGGCGTACTTCTCGTTCGGAGTCAGCGGACGGTCCGGCATCAGCGGGTCGCGCAGTCCGTCATGGGGCCTGGTCTGCCAGATGGCGACGACCCATTCCTGCAAGAGTTCCTGGAGTTCGTGGATGGACCAGGCTGCCTGCGCGGCCGGGTCTTTGCCGCGCGTCTCCGCGCTGCGGCCGGTGTAGCCGGCCACGTACTGGGCGAACATCGTCGCCACCGAGCCCAGCGTTCGCTCGACGTGCGGTTTGTCAGTCGGGGTGTCCGGGTGCGCGGGCTGGAACGAAATCCCCAGGTGGCGGCAGGCGTTGCGGAAGTTGTCCGAGATGTATGCCTTGCCGCGGTCGCTGACCACTGTCTCCGGGACGATCACTGGTTTCGCGGCGGCCTGGGCCAGCCGCTCGTCCAGCGGCAGCAGTGAGGTGTAGGGCAGCACCGAGCGTGACATGCGCAAAGCGTCCGACCAGCCCGGCCGCATCGGCTCCGGCGTCATCGCGCGCGCCAGCAGGAGCGCGGCGTCCACCGCCTTCGTCGACGGCCGCAGCACCACCGCCGTCAGTGTCCTGGTGGCCACGTCCACCAGCCCAGTCAGCTCGCAGCGGTCCACCTTGCCGTCGTCGTGGATCACCATGATGTCCAGCGGCGTGGAGTCGATCTCCATGACCTCGCCCGGCCGGGCCGCTGTCAGCTGTCCGAACATCCGCTTCGGCTGCTTGCCCAGCGAGCGGCGAGTGCGTGCCGACCCCAGCAGATGCCGTCCCGTCGAAACCGCCTCCAGTAGCCGGTAGAACGCGGCCCGCGACGGCATCATCACCGCTCCGGCGCCGTGCTCGGCCGCCAGGAGCCGTTCGACCTTGCGCCGCAGCACCTGCGCGGACACCGTCGCCTCATCGGTCCGGCTGTTCACGACCTGCTCGATCGCGGCCACCACCCGCGGATCGGCCCGGCTCGTGCCGGTGGAGGGCTTGACCAGCCGCCGGTCCACCAGCCCCGCCACCCCCTCGCGCTCGAAACGGGTCCGCAACCGCTGAAGGGTGCTCAAAGACACCTCCTCACCGGCCTCGCGCAGCTCGGCGAGCTTGGCCAGCTCCCGCTGGCGCACCGAGTGCACCTCCGGGTCGTACTCGCGCCTCACGGTCGTGCCAGGAGTCGCGTCCGGGCGGCCCGTCATCAGCTCGGTCAGGTGCCGCTGCCACCAAAGGGCCCGCTCCGCCACCTCCTCGGGCAGCCCGTCCAGCACTCCCTCCTCGGGCAGCGGCGGCCGGGCCGGGCCGGTGCTGAGCACTGCGAAGCCCTCCGAAGCCAGCAGATGCCCGAGCAGCACGACGCTCGCCGCATGGGCGTCATCGACCAGGCGAACCGATGTGCCGTGCAGGGCGGCGACGGTGTGCTCACGCCCGTCGTAGTGGACCCGGTCACCCAGCGACAGCAGCCGCGGACGCGTCGACATCCCAGCCCACCCCCTTCACCGCCGCAGGCACCAGCCGCACCAGCGACGCGGCTGACAAGCGCTCCGTCCGCAGTTCCGTCGTCAACTCGTGGTGCCAGAGCAGGTGGTAGAGCACCGGCAGCACCGCGAGCGGATCACCGACCGCCCGAGCACCCGCCAGCAACCCCAGTGGCTCGCTGAACACCGCCCGCAGAGCGTCGGCCACTGGTTCCCGCCGCACTCTGGGATGCCGGTAGCCCGACAGCCACCGCAGGTTCGCCACCGACACCGGATCGAGCACTCCGAGCCGTTCATAGCCCCAGCCGACCCGGGGGCAGGCCGCAGCCGTCGCTGCGAACTTCGCCGCGTCCTCGGGCTCGATGCGCTCGTCCGGACGCACATCCAGCACCACGGCCGTGCCGTCCCGTCTGCGCACGAAGTAGTCCGGCGTGTGCCTGATCCGCCGACCCCGGCCGCCGTACCGCCACGACAGCCGGAACGGCTGTGAGGCCACCGCCACCACGTCCGGCTCGGCATCCAGCCGCATCAGGTGCCCGAGTTCCGCCCGGGACTCGTAACCCACCAGCTCGGAGCAGGTTGCAGCCCAGTACCAGCCGGGGAAGTTCCGCTGCCCGCGGTACGACGGGAACGCACGCACCTGCCCGGCCGCCTCGAAAAGGGTCGGCCACATCACCTCAAGCGGCCCGCCATGCACCTCACCTCGGGCGTCGGTGTACTCCAGCCAGAATTCCTCCGCCTCCACCCGCCACCCTCACTCGGCGCTGACCAGGTGGAACGACCGTAGGGGGCGCAAGAAGCCAGAACCTCAGATTGATCGAGACGTCACACCAGATGCCCGAGATTGAGCGAGACGTGCGGGCGGATGCCTCACGATGACCGGGACTGCCTCAACTTCGCAGAGACAGGTCACTCAGGCTCAACACGATGTCGACGTGTCGTGGCGCACTTTTGCAAGCAGGCGCTTGCAATAGTTAGCGGAGATGCGGCAAGCTGGAGGCATGGCATCGCTCAACGTCGGCAATCTCGGTGACTATCTGCGCGAGCAGCGGCGCAACGCGCAGCTGTCGTTGCGGCAGCTCGCCGATGCCGCCGGGGTGTCCAATCCGTATCTGAGCCAGATCGAGCGCGGGCTGCGCAAGCCGAGCGCGGAGGTGTTGCAGCAGGTCGCCAAGGCCCTGCGGATCTCCGCCGAGACGCTGTACGTCCGGGCCGGCATCCTCGACGCCGAGCGGGACCGTGACGAGGTGGAGACGCGCGCCGTCATCCTCGCCGATCCCACACTGAACGAGCGGCAGAAGCAGGTACTGCTCCAGATCTACGAGTCCTTCCGCAAGGAGAACGGGTTCGGGATATCCCCCGAGGCGGAGGAGGCGGTGGCCGAGTCGGTCAAGGCCGTCGGGCTGGACCTGGACTCGCCGTCCCCGCCGAGCGACACCGAGGGCGCCGACACGGCCGTACGCCGCAGCCGTACGCCCCGCGAGAGCGGCACGGATGCCGCGGAAGCCACGGCCGACGGCGGCCGTAAGTCTCCCGCACGCCGTACTCGCACCACCCGCACCACCCGCAACACCGGAAAGACCCGCACCACCCGCACCACCCGTACGTCCGACGGCAGCGACGCCGACCCGGAGAACCCGACCGACCCCCAGCAGTCGGACGGCTGACCACGCACCGCCCGAGCCGCCGCACGCACGACGCGCACCGGCGTCGGCACGCGGCAGGCAGCAGTCGTCAGAAGTCAGCAGTCCGGCAGGCCGCGGGGACCCAAAACCCTCACTGAAAAGCAACCCGGGAGGACCACCACCATGGCCATCGCCGACGACCTGCGTAAGACCCTCAGCGACCCGACCCCGCTCTACTTCGCCGCCGGCACCGCCGACCTCGCCTTCCAGCAGGCCAAGAAGGTGCCCGGCCTGGTGGAGCAGCTGCGCGCCGAGGCGCCGGCCCGGTTCGAGGCCGTTCGCAACACCGACCCGAAGGCGGTCCAGGAGAAGGCCACCCACCGCGCCAAGGAGGCGGGTGCCAAGGCCAAGGAGGCGCAGGAGACCTTCCAGACCAAGGTCAACGAGTTCGTCAGCAACCTGGACGCCGACGTCAAGAAGTTCGGCAGCAACCTCGACGCGGACGTCAAGAAGTTCGGCAGCAACCTCGACGCCGATCTGAAGAAGTTCGGCGAGAGCGCCCAGGACTTCGCCCTGCGCACCCTCGGCGTCGCCGCCGAGTACGCCGTGAAGGCCCGTGAGACCTACGAGAAGGTCGCCGAGCACGGCGAGCAGGCCGTGAAGACCTGGCGCGGCGAGGCGGCCGAGGAGATCGAGGAGCTCGCGGTAGCCGTCGAGCCGAAGGCCGAGCCGGTCGAGGCCAAGGAGGACAAGGCCGAGACCAAGGCGGCCGAGCCCAAGCCCGCCGAGGCCAGGCCCGCCCCGGCGAAGAAGGTCACCGCCAAGAAGGCCCCGGCGCGCAAGACCACCGCCAAGAAGACGACCCCGCCCGCCAAGTAACACGGACGGGTGAAAAGGGACCGTACGGCACGGGCCGGGCACTCGGGGAGTGCTCGGCCCGTTGTTCGGGTAGCGGTCCTGCGGTTGCGGGTACGGTGACCGCGTGGATACGAGCCGAACCGGGTGGTGGACGTTGTGCTGATGCAGGGCTTCGCGGGGTTCATGTGGCTGCTGAGCATGGCCCTGATCCTTTTCAGCGGCTTCGCGCTGATTGACGCGGCCATCCGCCGCGAGGACGCTTACCGAGCGGCCGACAAGAAGACGAAGCCGTTCTGGCTGATCATCCTCGGTCTCGCCTTCGTGGTGAACCTGATCTTCAACATCCTGTCGTTCCTGCCGATCATCGGCCTCATCGCGACGATCGTGTACATGGTCGACGTCCGGCCCGCGATCAAGGGCCTCCCGGGCGGCGGTCGCAGCAGAAGGGGCTCAAGCAGCGACGGCCCGTACGGCCCGTGGAACGGGGGACGGTAACGCCCTGGGGGGCGACGACGTAACCCCCAGCGGGGAGCCGTTCAGACCCCCCGGTCCAGCAACAGCACAGCCACGTCATCCGTCAGCTCACCGCCATTGAGGTCCCGAACCTCATTGACGGCGGACCGCAGCAGCGCCTCCCCGCGCAACCCCTCGGAGAGCTGGCGGCGGACCATCTCCACCATGCCGTCCTGCCCGAGCCGCTCCCGTCCCTCGCCGATACGCCCCTCGATCAAGCCGTCGGTGTAGAGCATCAGACTCCACTCCGCCCCCAGCTTCACCTCCATGCGCGGCCACCGTGCCCCGGGCAGCAGACCGAGCGCGGGCCCGTTGTTGTCGTACGGCAGCAGCTGCGCCGGCCGCCCGGGCCGGGCCAGCAGCGGTGACGGATGCCCCGCCAGGCACAGCCCCGCGCGGCGGCCGTCCGGTGCGATGTCCACCGTGCACAGGGTCGCGAAGATCTCGTCGTCGGCGCGCTCGTGCTCAAGGACCTTCTGCAGCGTCCCCAGCAGCGCGTCCCCGCACAGCCCGGCCAGGGTCAGCGCCCGCCAGGCGATCCGCAGCTCCACACCGAGGGCGGCCTCGTCCGGCCCATGCCCGCAGACGTCGCCGATCATGGCGTGCACGGTGCCGTCGGGGGTCCGCACGACGTCGTAGAAGTCCCCGCCCAGCAGGGCACGCGAACGCCCCGGCCGATACCGCGCGGCGAACCGCAGCGACGAGCCCTCCAGCAGCGGCGTCGGCAGCAGCCCGCGTTCCAGGCGCCGGTTCTCCTGCGCCCGCATCCGGCCCTCGGCAAGCCGCCGCTCGGCGGTGTCGGAACGTTTCCTCTCCACGGCGTACCGGATCGCCCGGCTCAGCAGCCGCCCGTCCAGCTCGTCCCGGAAGAGATAGTCCTGAGCGCCCACGCGTACCGCCTCGGCGCCGCGCTCGGCGTCGCCGGAGGCGGTGAGGGCGAGGACGGCGTGCCGCGGCGCCAGCTCCAGGACGTGCCGGAGCACGGCCAGCTCGTCCTCGTCGGTGTCCCGGCCGGACGCCGACAGGGCGAGGTCCAGCAGGATGCAGTGGACGTCGTCGGTGAGCAGCCGCTCGGCCTCGGTGAGGTTGCGGGCGGTGCGCACCCGGATGGGCTTGCCGGCCGAGTCGAGCAGCTCGGGCACGAGCGCCGAGCCGGCGGGATCGTCCTCGATCAGCAGCAGGGTCAGGTTGGCAGGGGTGGTGTTCTCGACCGTTTCTTCCTTACGCGGGGCCACCTCCGGGGAGGTGCCGCCTGGGGACGCGGCCGGCGCCTGACCTGTCTCCACGGCCGGGATCGCTCTCTGCCGCGGTACGGGTACGGGCATCGTCTTGAGTTCCTTCCCTCCCCCCGAGGGCATGGTGGGAACGAGGGGCCTCGATCCACCGACGGGGACCATAGCGGTTGTCGGCGCCGCAACGGAATGGCGTGGAGCACGCCATATGGTCGCTGGCCACTGTCATATGCCGCGTTCCCTACCGCAGTTGGACAGGCCGACGGAGCGTGGGGGATGACGAACGTCACGTCGGTGCGGAGTTTGAGAGGGAGATGACGTGGGGCGGGTCACGTGGCGCGAGTCACGTGACGCCCGTCCCAATCCGCCCTGAATCCTCATGCATCGGGCCGAACCACCCCGAGGATCCGCATCGACCCGGCCCCCGCCACCGTCACCGTCCGCCCCGGACGCGGGGCGTGGATGATGGCGCCGTCGCCGACGTACAGGGCGACATGGCTGGCATCGTCGTTGTAGATGATGAGGTCGCCGGGCCGCATGTCCTCGATGTCGATGCGCCGCAGCTGCTTCCACTGCTCCTGAGAGGTCCGCGGAATCCCCTGCCCCGCGCTCGCCCAGGCCTGCGACGTCAGCCCCGAACAGTCGTATGTCCTGGGCCCCTCGGCGCCCCATTCATACTGTTTGCCCAGCTGCTTGGTGGCGTACTCGACGGCCTTGCGTCCCGACTCGGACGCCTCGCCCTTGACGTCGTCGAGGATGCCGGAGTCCAGCCAGTCGCTCTGCGCCTTGTGGGCGGCCTCCTCCTCCAGCTTGGCGAGGCGCTCCCGCTCCTCCTTCTCCAGCTGGGATTCGAGCTGTTCGGCCGCCTTGATCCGCTTCTCGATCCTCTTCTGGGCGGTGGCCTTGGCCTTGCGTCCGGCCTCCAGCTTCTGCCACTGGGCGGAGGCGTCCTTGGCGTACTGCTCCAAGTCCTGCTGGGTGCGGGTCATTTCCCCCAGCAGCCCCTTGGCCGCCCGCTCACCCTGCAGCACCCGCCGCGCACCGTCGAGGAACGTCTGCGGATCGTCGCTGAGCATCAGCCTGGCCTCGTCGGGCAGTCCCCCCGAGCGGTACTGAGCGGCGGCCGCGGCTCCGGCGCGCTTCTTCAACTCGGCGAGCTTCTCCTGGCCTTCGACGATCCTCTTCGCCAGCGACACGATCTCGGCGGACTGCTTCTCGGCCGCCTCCTCGGCGGCGTTGTACTCGTCGGTGGCGACGGCCGCGTCGTGATAGAGCTCGTCGAGCTTCTCCCGGACGACCTCGAGGTCCTTGTTGGAGACAGCGGCCGATGAAGAGGGCGTCGGGGACGGTGAGGGAGCGGCGAACGCCACACCAGGAGCCGCCCCCAGTACGGTGACCGCGCAAACGACGGTCACGGCCGCGGCGATCAGACCGCGCTTGCCCGTACCCATACCCGTGCCCCCAAACTGATGTCCCGTCAGTAACTTATGAGCGTCCGGGGGATCGTGCCATGACGGCGCGCAAAGTGACAGAGGTCTGCTTCCCCCCGTTCCCTCCCCGTCATGACGATCTCCCCGGCTTTGTGACGAACAACTCGCCGAGATCGTTCCGCGATCCACGCCCGCCCGGCCATACGAGGGCAAATCACCGGCGGCGAGAAGAGCCCTACCCCCGAGGCGCCAACGCCCCCCACCGCACGGTCACTTCCCCCTGCCGCCACCGCCCCGGCCCATCCGTCACCGGCCAGTGCTCCGCCAGATCCCGCACGGCCCGCATCCACCGCTGACGCGCGCCGTACGAGGCGTAGGGCGCGGCGGCGGCCCAGGCGCGGTCGAAGTCGCGCAGAAACGCATACACAGGCTCACCGGGCACATTGCGATGAATCAGCGCCTTCGGCAGCCGCTCCGCAAGATCCGACGGCCGCTCCAGCGACCCCAGCCGCGTGGCAAAGGTCACCGTGCGAGGCCCGTCCGTCCCCAGCGCGACCCACACATGCCGACGCCCGATCTCGTCGCAGGTCCCCTCGACCAGCAGCCCACCCGGCGCCAGCCGCGCACACAGCCGCTCCCAGACCCCGGCGACCTCCCCCTCCTCGTACTGGCGCAACACGTTCGCCGCACGCACGAGCACCGGCCGCTGCGCGATCGGCATCTCGAACCCCCCGTGCCGAAAGACAAGCCCCTCCCGCTCGTACGGCAGCGCGGCGGCAACCCGGGCCGGCTCGATCTCCAGCCCCACCACCCGCACCCCGGGCGCGACGGCCCGCAACCGCCCGAGCAGTTCCACGGCGGTCCAGGGAGCGGCGCCGTACCCCAGATCGACGGCGACCGGATCCCCGGCCCGCCGCAACGCGGCCCCATGCGTATGGGCGATCCACCGATCCATCCGCCGCAGCCGATTGGGATTGGTGGTCCCGCGCGTAACGGTGCCCACAGGGCGGGCGAAGGCACGGGCGGTCATGCGTACGAGGGTATGCGCCCACCCGTCCGCGACCGGAGCCGCCGCCGTGCGGTGTCGACGTGCCACCCGCACCCCCAACGCACCCGACCTCCGAACAGTTGAGCGACCCTCGGTAATGCCTAGGCAAAAACCGCCCCGCCAGGAATGGGAACCCCGCCCTCCGGCGTTGCACCGCCTTGGAGGGCGCTCAACCCTCCACCCGGCATGCCCGAAGCCAAGGAGGACCGCTACGTGAGCCAGTACGTCAGCAGGCTCGGGCGCCGCTCCCAGGCCACCCCCCACCGCCTCCGCCTGCACCGCCGCCCCCGCCGCGTGGCGATGCTCTCGGTCCACACCTCCCCTCTGCACCAGCCCGGCACCGGCGACGCCGGCGGCATGAACGTCTACATCGTCGAACTCGCGCAGCGCCTCGCCGCGATCAACATCGAGGTCGAGATCTTCACCCGCACGACCGCCGCCGACCTCCCGCCCACCGTGGAACTGGCCCCAGGCGTCCTGGTCCGGCACATCGACGCGGGCCCGTACGAGGGCCTCAACAAGGAAGACCTCCCCGCCCAGCTCTGCGCCTTCACCCACGGCGTGATGCAGGCCTGGGCCGGCCACCGCCCCGGCCACTACGACCTGGTCCACTCCCACTACTGGCTCTCCGGCCACGTCGGCTGGCTCGCGGCCCAGCGCTGGGGCGCCCCCCTGGTGCACGCCATGCACACCATGGCCAAGGTCAAGAACGCCAACCTCGCCGACGGCGACACCCCGGAACCCGCGGCAAGGGTCATCGGCGAGACGCAGATCGTCGCGGCGGCGGACCGCCTCATCGCCAACACGGCGGAGGAAGCGGACGAACTGGTGCGCCACTACGCCGCCGACCCGGCCCATGTCGCGGTCGTCCACCCCGGCGTGAACCTCACCCGCTTCTCGCCCGCGGACGGCAGGGCCGCCGCCCGGGCCCGCCTCGGCCTCCCCCAGGACGCGCTGATCCCCCTGTTCGCCGGCCGCATCCAGCCCCTCAAGGCCCCGGACGTCCTCCTGCGCGCCGTGGCCGTCCTCCTCGACGAGCACCCCGAGCTCCGCTCCCGCACCCTCGTCCCGATCGTCGGCGGCCCCAGCGGCAGCGGCCTCGCCAAGCCGGAGGGCCTGCAGAAGCTCGCCGCCCGCCTGGGCATCGCGGATGTCGTACGGTTCCGCCCGCCCGTCGGCCAGGAGCAGCTCGCGGACTGGTTCCGGGCGGCGTCGGTGCTGGTCATGCCGTCATACAGCGAGTCCTTCGGCCTGGTGGCCATAGAGGCACAGGCGACCGGCACCCCCGTGCTGGCCGCCGCGGTGGGCGGTCTGCCCGTCGCGGTCCGGGACGGGCAGACCGGCTTCCTGGTCGAGGGCCACCACCCGGCCGAGTACGCGCGCGTGCTGCACGCGTTCGCCGCCGACCCGCACCTGTCCCCGCGCATGGGCGAGGCCGCCGCACGCCACGCCCAGTCCTTCGGCTGGGACACCGCGGCCGCCGCCACGGCGGACGTGTACACGGCGGCGGCCCAGACCCATCGCCGTCGCGTACGCTCCCACCATGGCTGACGCACACAAGGCGGCGCAGGCCGTCGAGGGAGCCCTGAAGGACGCCGACCTGGAGTGGGAGAGCCCCGCCCCCGGCAACTACGTCGTCAAGCTCCCCGGCACCCGCAAGCTGTCGACGACGGTGTCCCTGCTCGTCGGCCGCCACTCCCTCTCCCTCAACGCGTTCGTCATCCGTCACCCCGACGAGAACGAATCCGGCGTCCACCGCTGGCTCCTGGAGCGCAACCTCAAGCTGTACGGCGTGAGCTACGCCGTCGACCGGCTCGGCGACATCTACGTCACCGCCAAGCTCCCCCTCGCCTCCATCACCCCCGACGAGATCGACCGTCTCCTCGGCCAGGTCCTGGAGGCGGCGGACGGCGCCTTCAACACCCTCCTGGAGCTCGGCTTCGCGTCGGCGATCCGCAAGGAGTACGCGTGGCGCGTGGCACGCGGCGAGTCCACCCGCAACCTGGACGCGTTCACGCACCTGACCGAGCGCGCCTCCGGGTGACGTAAAGGTCCGCACCAACTCACCCCGCGCGACCCCTTCCGCACTCCCGAGGGGCCGTGGCATGCTCACGCCCATCGCACTTCTGAACGTCGTTCACATCCATGAAAGCCATCGAGAGCCGCATGGAAGGACGTACGGACATGGGCAACGCACATCTCACCAGACGGGCCCTGCTCGGCGGAGCCACCGCCGCGGCGCTCGGCGCGGCCACCGCAACGGCCACCGGCACGGCACGCGCGGCCGCCGCCGAAGTCCCGCCGCTCTGGCACGAGTTCACCCGCGCCCCCTTCACCCACCCCCAGATCCCGTTCGTGGGCCGGGCCGGCTGCCGCGGCGGAGCGCGCCGCTTCCCCCGCCGCCGCGTCGTCGCCGACGTACGCGACTTCGGCGCCGTCCCGGACGCCACGACCGACTCCGCCCCCGCGATCAACCGTGCCATCGCCGCCGCCGGAAGGGCCGGCGGTGGCACGGTCACCATCCCGCCCGGCACGTTCCGCATCGACGGCCTGATCCGCATCGGCCACTCGAACGTGGTCCTCCGCGGCGCCGGCAGCACCCGCACGAAGCTCTACGCGACGAAGAACCTCACCGAGCTCATCGGCGTCTACGGGTCCCGCTACGGCGGCGACAAGTCGTCCTGGTCCTGGGCGGGCGGCCTGATCTGGCTGGCCCCCGAGGCCCGCTGGACCTCCCTCGTCACCGCGATCAGGGCGAAGGCCTGGCCCTTCGAGGGCTGGACCGGCAACAAGCGCGACGAGTGGCGCACGCTCACGACGCTCGCCGCCCCCGCCCGCCGCGGCGCCTGGACGGTGACGGTCACGGACCCCTCGGCACTGCGCCCCGGCACCCTGGTCCTGCTCCGCCTCGCCGACGACACCGGCCACACCCTCCTGGAGCACATGTGCGGCGGCGGCCCCGGCCCCGAGGCCTACACCTGGGACGACAAGACGAAACTGACGTCGTACGTCCCCTACGAATGGCCGGTCCGCATCACCCGGGTCCACGGCCACCGGGTCACCCTGGAACGCCCGCTCCCCCTCGACATCCGCCCGCAATGGGACCCGCGACTGACCACCCACGTACCCGAACTGACCGGATCGGGCGTCGAAGGCCTGACCCTGGAGGCGGCGGAGACCCCGCAACAGCCCCACCTCCTCGACAAGGGCCACAACGGCGTCGTCCTCCAGTGCGCCTACGACTGCTGGGCGCACGACGTGACCGTCCGCCACGTCGACAACGGCTTCGGCCTGGTCGCGGCCTCCGCCTGCACGCTCCGCCACACGCGCGTGGCGGGCCGCGGCAGCCACCACCCGTACTTCTGCCGCGAGGGCTCGCACGACAACCTGATCGAGGACTTCACCGTCGAGGCCCGCACCACCCCCGCCCCCTCCGGCACCCAGCTGCACGGCATCAACGTCGAGGGCCTGTCCTCCCACAACGTCTGGTCCCGCGGCGACATGCGCATGGGCACCTTCGACAGCCACCGCGGCCTGCCCTTCGCCAACGTCCGCACCGACATCACCGTGCACAACAACGGCCGCCACGGCGGCGACGCGAGCGCCGGCCCGCTCTTCGGCGCCCGCTTCACCCACTGGAACGTCCGGGTCACCAACGGCCGCGCCGGCATGATCCGCCTCGACGGCCTCGCGCCGTACTCCGCCACCGTCGGCATCAACGAGGTCAGGGAGTTCGACCAGATCGACGTACCCGACTTCGCCGGCGACCTCCACTCCCGGCTGGAGCTGTACGGCACCACGGACGCGGTACGCCCGCGCAATCTGTACGACGCTCAGCGCGCGCTGGCGCGATAGCGCCCCGGCGGCACGCCGACCAGCTTCCGGAAGTGCCGGGTGAGATGGGACTGGTCGTAGAAGCCGGTCGCGACGGCCACCTCGGCGGGCGAGCGGCCCTCGAGGAGCAGCCGGCGGGCGCGGTCGACACGGCGGGACATCAGGTACTGGTGCGGGGCGATGCCGTACGCGGTGCTGAACGACCGTACGAGATGGGCGGGATGGGCCTGGAGGAGCCCGGCGGCCTCGTCGAGGGCGATGCCCGGCACGACCCGCTCGTCGAGCAGTTCGCGCAGCCGGCGGGCGAGGGCCGGGTCGTCGCGCGGTACGTCGGTGACCGTCCTCGGCCGCAGGTGCGCACGCAGCCGGTCGCCGATGAGGGTGAGCCTGCTGTCGGCCTCCAGCTCGTCGCCGGGCCGGGCGAGGGCGGTGTGCAACTGGCCGACGCGCAGCCGGAGCACGGGATCGCGGAGGTCGGGGGAGTCCACGGCCGGACCGATGAGATCGTCGCCCAGCCGGGTGCCGTCCAGATACAGCACGCGTTTGCGGAAGCCGTGCGGGGTGGCGGGGGAGCCGTTGTGCGGCACGTGCGGCGGCAGCAGCGACACGGTGTCGTGCGGGGTGCCGTGCTCGTGCCGGTCGAGGTCGTAGCGCACGGCGCCGTCGTCCACGATGAGCAGCGTCCAGGCCTCGTGGACGTGCATCGGGTACGCGTACTCGGTGAAGTGGGCGTGGAACACCTCGGTGACGCCCGGGACGGAGGGGCGCCACGCGGAGACTTCCTCGCTGTTCCGGGCGGCGGCCATGCAAAGAACGTACAAGACGGAGTCCTGCGGCGGCCGCCAGTCTCGACCCATGAGTGATGACGCACCTGTTCGTTTCGACACCAAGATCGCCGTCCTGCTGCGCGCGGACCTGGAGCCCTGGCAGCGCCTGAACGTGACCGCGTTCCTGGTCAGCGGCCTGGGCACCCAGCTCCCCGAGGTGATCGGGGAGCCTTACGAGGATGCGGACGGGGTGGGCTATCTGCCGATGTTCCGCCAGCCGGTGCTGGTCTTCGAGGCCACGAAGGAGACCCTGACGACGGCCCACGCGCGCGTGCTGTCCCGTTCCCTCCCGCGCGCGGTGTTCACCTCCGACCTCTTCGCCACGGGCAACGACCGCGACAACCGGGCGGCGGTGCGGGCGGTGCCGACGGGGGAGCTGGATCTGGTGGGGCTGGCGGTGTACGGGCCGAGGAACGCGGTGGACAAGGTGGTGAAGGGGGCGCGGATGCACCCGTGAGCGGCGCCGTGGCCGCTCAGGCGGGGCTGGCCTCGGACTCGGCGGCGGCCGGTGTGCCGTCGGAGGTCTCCGGTTCCGCCGCGGACAGGCGGCGCATCAGGACGCCGTATCCGATCGCCGCCACCGTGCCGACGACCGCGCACAGCCCCCACAGCCACTGGGCGCCGTAGCGGTCGATGACGAGGCCGGACATCAGGGGTGCGACCAGGGCGGCCACCGACCAGGACAGGGTGTACATGCCCTGGTAGCGGCCGCGCCCGTGGGCGGGGGAGAGGCGGACGACCAGGCCGGTCTGGGTCGGGGCGTTCAGCATCTCGCCGAGGGTCCACACGCACACCGTCAGCGCGAAGACGCCGACCGACCCGGCGAACGCGGTGAGGCCGAAGCCGTATCCGGCGAGCAACGACGACACGACGAGGATCCGGGCCGTGTCCCGGCGTTCGATGAGCCGGGTGACCGGGATCTGGAGCGCGACGATCAGGACGCCGTTGAGGGCGATGGCCAGGCCGTAGTCGGCGGGCGAGAAACCGGCGTCCCCCATGGCGATCGGCAGCCCGACCGAGCCCTGCTGGAAGATGAGGGCGACCAGGAAGGACAGCCCGACGACGCTCATGAAGCGCCCGTCGCGCAGCACCGTCCCGAGCCCGACCTTGTCCTCGGCCACCTGGGTGTCCTGGACGGTGGGCCGCGACTCCGGCAGCTTCACGAACACCACGACCGCGCAGACGGCCGTCATCCCGGCCTCGATCAGGAACCCGGCGCGATAGCTGACCTCGGCGATGAACCCGGCGGCCATGGAGGAGACGGCGAACCCGAGGTTGATGGCCCAGTAGTTGAGCGAGAAGGCGCGCACCCGGTCCTCGGGCCGCACGATGTCGGCCATCATCGCCTGCACGGCGGGCCGGGAGGCGTTGGAGGCGGCGCCGACGAGGAAGGCGACGCCGGCGATGGCGACGGGGTGGTGCACGAAGCCGAGCGCCGCCACGGACACGGCGGTGGCGGACTGGGCGATCAGCAGGGTGGGCCGCCGCCCGAGCCGGTCGGTCATGACACCGCCCCCGATGGACGAGACGACCCCGCCCAGCCCGTGCAGCGCGGCGACGAGACCGGCGTAGGAGGCGGAGTAGCCGCGGTCGAGGGTGAGGTACAGGGCCATGAAGGTGGCGACGAAGGCGCCGAGCCGGTTGACGAGTGTGCTGGTCCACAGCCACCAGAACTCGCGGGGCAGCCCGGAGACGGTCTCTCGGGTGGCACGTCTCAGGGCGGCGAGTGGCATGGAAACCCTCAAGAAGCTGGAGATGGAAGAAGCGGAGATGTAAGAAGCGCAGACAGCTCCCGCACCTTACGATCCCGGCCCTCCGAAGGGCCACTCAATTAACAGATCCCGTCAACCGTCCGCCCTTCGGGCGGGGGCGCACCCGGCCAAAGCCTTGGATTACGCTCGGACGCATGGCCGACGCACCGTACAAGCTGATCCTCCTCCGCCACGGCGAGAGCGAGTGGAACGCGAAGAACCTGTTCACCGGTTGGGTGGACGTCAACCTCAACGAGAAGGGCGAGAAGGAGGCGGTCCGCGGTGGCGAGCTCCTGAAGGACGCCGACCTCCTGCCCGACGTGGTCCACACGTCCCTCCAGAAGCGGGCGATCCGCACGGCGCAGCTGGCCCTCGAGGCCGCCGACCGCCACTGGATCCCGGTCCACCGCAGCTGGCGCCTGAACGAGCGCCACTACGGCGCCCTCCAGGGCAAGGACAAGGCCCAGACCCTCGCCGAGTTCGGCGAGGAGCAGTTCATGCTGTGGCGCCGTTCCTACGACACCCCGCCGCCCCCGCTCGAGGACGGCACGGAGTTCTCCCAGTCGGACGACCCGCGCTACGCGACGATCCCGCCGGAGCTGCGCCCGCGCACGGAGTGCCTCAAGGACGTCGTCGTCCGCATGCTCCCCTACTGGTACGACGGCATCGTCCCGGACCTCCTGTCCGGCCGCACGGTCCTGATCGCCGCCCACGGCAACTCACTGCGCGCCCTGGTCAAGCACCTGGACGGCATCTCCGACGCGGACATCGCCGGCCTGAACATCCCCACGGGCATCCCGCTGTACTACGAGCTCGACGCCGACTTCAAGCCGGTGACGACGGGGGGCAAGTACCTGGACCCGGAGGCGGCTGCGGCGGCCATCGAGGCGGTCAAGAACCAGGGGAAGAAGAAGTAAGCACAGCTGATCGGGCCCCCTGTCCCCGGGTTTCCGCGGCAGGGGGCCTTCCGGTACCCCGCCCCTGAGGGAACGGGACGCACGGGACGCTACGGACAGGAGGCCGGTGTGGCAGAGGTGGCGTTGGGTGAGGTGATGGCTGAGCTGGCCGCGCTCGAGGATCCGAAGGCGCGGGCGGTGAACGAGCGGCACGGTGACGATCACGGTGTGAACCTCGGCAAGCTGCGTGCGCTCGCGAAGCGGCTGAAGACGCAGCAGGAGCTCGCGCGGGAGCTCTGGAAGACGGGTGACACCGCGGCGAGACTGCTGGCGCTGCTGATCTGCCGGCCGAAGGCGTTCGACGGGGACGAACTGGACAGCATGCTGCGCGAGGCACGCGCACCCAAGGTGCACGACTGGCTCGTGAACTACGTCGTGAAGAAGAACCCGCACGCCGAGGAGCTGCGCCTGGCCTGGTCCGCCGATCCGGACCCGGTCGTCGCGAGCGCCGGCTGGGCGCTGACCACCGAACGCGTGGCGAAGAAGCCCGAGGGCCTCGACCTCCCGGCACTGCT
Source organism: Streptomyces ferrugineus (assembly GCF_015160855.1). NCBI lineage: Bacteria > Bacillati > Actinomycetota > Actinomycetes > Kitasatosporales > Streptomycetaceae > Streptomyces > Streptomyces ferrugineus. The sequence continues at coordinate 674,838 of NZ_CP063373.1, forward strand.
CGACGCCATCGAGGCGCAGATGAAGGACGCCCCGGACCGCCTGCAGTGGGCGATGAACCACTGCCTGGCCCAGATCGGCATCGACCACGCCGAGCACCGCGCCCGTGCGATCGGGATCGGCGAGCGCCTGGAGGTGCTCAAGGACTATCCGACCTCCCCGGGCTGCACGTCTCCCTTCGCGCCCATCTGGATCAACGAGATGGTGAGTCGGCGGGGCGGTAGGTAGGAGCCGGGTGGTCGGGTAAGGGACTCAAGTCCCCGGAGCCAGGTCCGTCGGCCCGTACATCGCCCGCGCCGCACCCGTCGCGAGCGCCCAGTACCGGTCGCCGTACGACCAGTGCCACCACTCGGTCGGGTAGTTGACCAGCCCCGCGGCCCGCAGCGCCGCCCCGAGCATCCGTCGGTTGTCGCGGGCCCGGGGTCCGACAGCGCGGGCGTGTGTGTAGCAGGCGCCGTCGCTCTCCTCCGGGCTGGCGTTCACCCGTGTCCCCATGTCGAGCTCCCTGCCGTCGGCGGACAGGAGCGTGAGGTCGACCGCCGCACCGGCGCTGTGCGGCGCGATCTCGGGCGGGGACACGTACCGGCTCGCGGCGTCGCGCACCTGGGCGGGGGACCAGTCAGGGTTGGCGGCGCGCAGTTCGTCGGCGTAGCTCTCGAAGTAGTGCCGCTGGAGCGAGGGCGGCCGGTACCCCTCGACGAACAGCAGGCGGACGCCGTCCGGCAGCAGTTCCTGCGCCTTCAGCAGACGGGACAGGACGCCCTCTCGCAGATGCGCGAACGCCCCGGACGCGTCGTCCTTGCGCGGGTCGACGACCACGGACTCCCGCGTCCGGACATCGACCAGCCGTTCGCCGCAGTCGGCCACGGGTATCGCCGCGACCCTGGGATCTGACATCAGCACGATCTCGGTCATCCGCCGATCATGACGCAAGTCCGGCCCGTCCCGGAGCGTCACCGTGCATCGCCGGCACCGCGGCGTCGGGATACGAGAGGGCGGAACGCTCCAGGCAAAGGGCCCCGGCACGTCCTCCGCGCCGAGACCCTCACCGTCGTAGCGGACCTACGGCGTCGTACGCCGCCGCAGTGCCTTCCGCGTCCTACACCCTCACCCGCACTGGCAAGGGCCCCCGGACTGGCACCCGCACCCGCAGCCCGAGCCGCAGCCGCAGGCGCCGAAGAGCGGGAGGCTCTTGATGTCGGCGGGCTGTTCGGTCGGACGTTCCTGGGTGGGGTCGGGTGTCGTGCCGGGTGTGCTGGGGGATTCGGCCATGGTCCCTCCTCGGAGGCTGGTGCCTGTGCCCATTGCATGCCCGCCCCGCTGGGCGCATCAACGGCGCACGGAGGCTTGCGCACGCCCCCGAAGGAACCCCAGAGAGGTCTACGCCCCCTCCACCCCCGAAACCGGCTGGATCTCCGGCTGGATGTCGGCCTGAAGCTCATCCGCGTGCTCACCCGTCACCAGGTAGACGACACGCTTCGCCACCGCCACGGCGTGGTCGGCGTACCGCTCGTAGTAGCGGCCGAGCAGCGTCACGTCGACCGCCGTCTCGATGCCGTGCTTCCAGCGCTCGTCCATCAGGTGCTGGAACAGCGTGCGGTGCAGGAGGTCCATCGCGTCGTCGTCCTGCTCCAGCTGCATCGCGAGGTCGACGTCCTTGGTGACGATCACCTCGGCCGCCTTCGCCATCAGGCGCTGCGCCAGCTGACCCATCTCCAGGATCGTGGCGTGCAGGTCCTGCGGCACCGCCCGCGAGGGGTAGCGCAGCCGCGTGAGCTTCGCCACGTGCTGGGCCAGGTCGCCCGAGCGCTCCAGGTCCGCCGACATACGGAGCGAGGTGACCACTATCCGCAGGTCCGTCGCCACCGGCTGCTGGCGTGCCAGCAGGGCTATGGCGCGGCCCTCCAGGTCGTGCTGGAGGTCGTCGACCTTCTGGTCGCCCTCGATCACACTCTCGGCCAGCTTCAGGTCGGAATCGAGGATCGCCGTCGTGGCGCGCCCGATCGCCGACCCGACCAGCCGGGCCATCTCGACCAGACTGTCGCCGATCGAGTCCAGTTCCTCGTGGTACGCGTCCCGCATCAGGGTCCCTCTCTTACGTCTGCCTCGGGGTTCCGGAGGCCAGGAGACTGTCGTCCGACCGGCAGTCTTACTGTCATCACCTCCGACAGTAAGACCGTCTCGAAAACGACAGTCGGACTGTCGTGAAACCGCCAGTGCGATCTCTACGCTAAACCGCCTGTGCGAACCCCACGCCCCCACCATCCGGTCTCTACGCGTCCGTTTCCGCCACCCCAAATGAACCAATACTGGCTCCAAGGTGAACTCTGGGCGACGAGTGTTCGAGCTCGCACTCCGACGGCTGTGGGCACCGCCCGCGACATGCCTAACCTGGATGCATGGACGTGAACGCGGCGGTCGCCGCAGCGGCAGCGATCGCCGGGGTTCTCACCGGCGTGATCGCCATGCTGGCGTTCCGCTGGAGCGAACGCGACCTCAGGCGGCCCACCCGGACCTCGCTGCACACCGACCCGGTCCTGCCGCCCGGTGTGGACACGGTCCTGTCGGTGCTGCGCTCCTCCGCTGTCGTCCTCGACGAGGGCGACGCCGTCGTCAAGGCCAGCTCGGCGGCCTACGCCCTCGGTCTGGTGCGCGGCGGCAAGCTCTCCGTCGAGCCCATGCTGCAGATGGCCCGGGACACCAGGCGGGACGGTGAGATACGGCAGGTCGAGCTGGACCTGCCCCGGCGCGGCACCGGCCGCGGCGAGGCCCTCGCCGTCTCCGCCCGGGTCGCCCCCCTCGGCTCCCGCCTCGTCCTCCTCCTCGTCGAGGACCTCACCGAGGCCCGGCGCATAGAGGCGGTGCGACGGGACTTCGTCGCGAACGTCAGCCATGAGCTGAAGACCCCGGTCGGCGCGCTCTCCCTCCTCTCCGAGGCCGTCATGGACGCCTCCGACGACCCCGAGGCCGTGGAGCGCTTCGCGGGCCGTATGCAGATCGAGGCGACCCGGCTCACCAGCCTGGTGCAGGAGCTCATCGACCTGTCCCGGGTGCAGAACGACGACCCGCTGGAGGACGCCGAGCCGGTCCGCGTCGACGAACTGGTCGCCGAGGCGATGGACCGCTGCCGGCACGCCGCCGGGACCAAGCAGATCACCATGGCGGCCGGCGGCACCGAGGACCTCAGCATCTGGGGCAACCGCGGCCAGCTCGCCGCAGCGCTCGGCAATCTCGTCGAGAACGCCGTCAACTACTCGCCCGCCCGCACCCGCGTCGGCATCGCCGCCCGCCGGGTCACGGCCCCGGGCGGAGACCTCATAGAGATCGCCGTGACCGATCAGGGCATCGGCATCTCGGACAAGGACAAGGAGCGCATCTTCGAGCGCTTCTACCGCGTCGACCCGGCCCGTTCCCGTGCCACCGGTGGCACCGGCCTCGGTCTCGCGATCGTCAAGCACGTGGCCGCCTCGCACGGCGGGGAGGTCACGGTGTGGAGCTCCGAGGGACAGGGCTCCACGTTCACCCTGCGGCTGCCGGAGGCGGGTGCGGCCCGCGACCGTGCTCAGCAGCACCCCGATCTCGACGACGAGGCCGGGCAGCCCGCACCATCCGATCCCCCCAATTCCCCCGACTCAACCGCGTACGAAACGCTTTCCGCCCCGGAGGTCCTTCCGTGACCCGTGTGCTCGTCGTCGAGGACGAGGAGTCCTTCTCCGACGCCCTGTCGTACATGCTCCGCAAGGAGGGCTTCGAGGTCGCGGTCGCGACCACCGGGCCCGACGGACTCGACGAGTTCGAGCGCAACGGCGCCGACCTCGTCCTCCTCGACCTGATGCTGCCCGGCCTGCCGGGCACCGAGGTCTGCCGCCAGCTGCGCGGCCGCTCCAACGTCCCGGTGATCATGGTCACCGCCAAGGACAGCGAGATCGACAAGGTGGTCGGCCTGGAAATAGGAGCCGATGACTACGTCACCAAGCCGTTCTCCTCGCGCGAGCTGGTCGCCCGTATCCGGGCCGTCCTGCGCCGCCGCGGCGAGCCGGAGGAGGTGACCCCGGCCGCCCTGGAGGCGGGCCCGGTCCGGATGGACGTCGACCGCCACGTCGTCACCGTCTCCGGCTCCAAGGTCGACCTCCCGCTCAAGGAGTTCGACCTGCTGGAGATGCTCCTGCGCAACGCCGGCCGCGTCCTGACCCGCATGCAGCTCATCGACCGCGTCTGGGGCGCCGACTACGTCGGTGACACCAAGACCCTCGACGTCCACGTCAAGCGCCTGCGCGCCAAGATCGAGCCGGACCCGGGCGCACCGCGGTACCTGGTGACGGTGCGCGGCCTCGGCTACAAGTTCGAGCCGTAGGCCGCCGTAGGGCGACGGCCGCGGAACACGGTGGCCACGTAGAAGGGCGGGACCCCCATTCCGGGGGTTCCGCCCTTCTTCTGCCTTCTACGGCTGTGACGCCGCGGTACGACCGCTCAGTGGCCGGCCGTCGTCTGCGAGGCGCTGTCGGACGGGGTCGCCGCGCCCGCGCCCGCGCCCTCGCCGGTACCGGCCGCGGCGCCGTCGCCCGGCGTCTCGTCGGCGGAGGCGTCGCCGCCCGGGGTGGACTCCTGGCCCCCGGCCGGGGTGCCGGTGGGCGAGCCGCTCGGGGAGGCCGTGGCGCCCGGCACCGCCGGGACCTCGCTCGGGCCCCAGCTCTCGAAGTAGTGCTCGGCCGGGACGACGAAGGCGCGCAGGCTCACGTCACCGGTCTTGCTGAAGGTGAAGGTGATCTTCTGGGCGTTGCCGTCCTGGACCGCCTCGCGGCTGCTGGGCAGCACGGCGGCGGCGTTGTCCTTGCCGCCGATGATCAGCGAGCCGCCGGCCGGGATGGTCAGGCTGCCGCCCTTGGCGGGCTTGAGCTCGGCGGCCTTGCCGACGCCGGCCACCTCGATCGCGTCCAGCGTCTGGGCGGTGCGGCCGGAGTTGAACAGGGTCGCGGCGATCGCGGCCGGACCGGTCGACTCCAGGTCGGGCTGGGTGATGACGACGGCGTTCTGGATCTTGATGTCGCCGACGGTGGTGGCGGCGTGGTCCGGCTGGATCTCCAGCGTCTGGGCGTTGTTGCCGGCGGCGCACGCGGCGAGCGAGGTGATCGAGAACGCGAGGGCGACGGCGGCCAGGGCGCCGCGTCGAAGGCTGCTGCTCACGGCGGCGGCAACTCCTTGACTCGAACGGGGCGGGCTGCGTAAAGCCGCCCTAAGTATCTGTCAGCGGCCTTAGGTTACCGAGCCGCTCCCGCGCCGCCGCACCCGACCCTCCCCAGGGCGCGTGTCGGATGTCCCGTCGTCCGCGCTGCGCGCGGAGGGACATCCGACACGCGCCCTGGACGAGCGAAGTGCCGTCGAAGTGACCCTTCCAGCACCCCTCTCTCTCTTCACCCACAAGCGACCCGTGAGGCACATTGCCCGACCGCTCGTCCGTCATTCACATAAGTCCGTCGCAAGCACTCGCGCAAAATTTCCGTGAAGGAATGCGCGACCCTCCGGAATTGATCATCCGACCATGCCGCCGACCTGGTCGTGATCAATTCCGGGATTCGTCCGGTACCCGGCTCGGGACGCCGAACGGAGTAGCGGAAGTCGCACACTTGGAACCGGACATATGTGTATGTTCGGTCACTCGGAGGTGCCGCCGGATGTGTGTAACGTACGCGTTTCACCCCGCCCGCAGAGCCGCTCCCACCTGCGAATACCTTCTTCCGGTCGGCCCGCGCAGCACGTTCCGGTTGGAGTTGTCAAGCCCCGAGATATGCCCTGACCTGCGAAAACGCCATTCAGAACCCGCCGTTTCCGTGTTACTCTGGATAGCCACGGAAGGGGTACCTGTCACATGACGTTCAAGGTTGGCGACACCGTGGTCTATCCCCATCACGGGGCCGCGCTGATCGAGGCCATCGAAACTCGCCAGATCAAAGGCGTGGACAAGACCTACTTGGTGCTGAAGGTCGCCCAGGGTGACCTGACGGTGCGTGTGCCAGCGGACAATGCGGAGTTCGTCGGCGTGCGTGATGTGGTCGGTCAGGACGGGCTGGACCGGGTCTTCGAGGTGCTGCGCGCGCCGTACGCCGAGGAGCCCACGAACTGGTCTCGTCGTTACAAGGCAAATCTGGAGAAGCTCGCCTCCGGCGATGTCATCAAGGTCGCGGAAGTCGTGCGTGACCTGTGGCGTCGTGAGCGCGAGCGTGGACTCTCCGCCGGTGAGAAGCGCATGCTCGCCAAGGCCCGCCAGATTCTGGTGAGCGAGCTCGCCCTCGCGGAGAACACCAACGAGGACAAGGCCGAGGCCCTGCTCGACGAGGTTCTCGCGTCCTGACGCGGTTCGTCCGCCTCAGTTCAGCACACAGCGCTGTGTTGTTTCGCTGTGCTGTTTAAAGAGAGTGCCGCGGTGCCCGATGACGTCATTACTGTCGCCGGGCGCTGCGGCATGTTCGCTCACAGACGCCGTACGTCCTGCCTCGGGGTGGCCCCGATACTTTGCTGTGCCGGGTCCGGGCAGCTGGCTCGACCGTTGTCACGGAAGGGTTCGGTCAAAGACGTCCCACCCGGCACGCTGAGGCCATACCCACCTAGGCCGAGCACACAAACCTGACAGGAACCGATGTCTGACGATTCGCGTCCTTCGCCCTCGGAAGTCCGTACCGGAACGCCCGCCGGCCACCGTACGGCCGTGGTGATCCCGGCCGCAGGAAAGGGCGTACGCCTGGGCCCGGGCGCCCCCAAGGCACTTCGCACGCTGAACGGCACGCCCATGCTGATCCACGCCGTCCGCGCGATGGCCGCCTCCCGCGCCGTCTCCCTGGTGGTCGTGGTCGCCCCACCCGACGGCGCCCCCGAGGTCAAGTCGCTGCTCGACGCCCACGCGCTGCCCGATCGCACCGACTTCCTGGTGGTCCCCGGCGGCGAGTCCCGGCAGGAGTCCGTCAGGCTCGGCCTGGAGGCGCTGCCCCCGGACTACGACATCGTCCTGGTGCACGACGCGGCCCGCCCGCTGGTGCCGGTCGACACCGTGGACGCGGTGATCGAGGCCGTACGGGACGGGGCGCACGCCGTGGTGCCCGCGCTGCCGCTCGCCGACACGGTCAAGGAGGTCGAGCCCGCGCAGACCCCCGGGGACCCGGAGCCGGTGGTGGCCACCCCGCAGCGCGCCCGCCTGCGTGCCGTACAGACCCCGCAGGGCTTCGACCGCGCCACGCTGATCCACGCGCACGAGACGGTGACGGACGACGTCACCGACGACGCGAGCATGGTCGAGCAGCTCGGCCTGACCGTGGTGGTCGTCCCCGGCCACGAGGAGGCCTTCAAGGTCACCCGCCCGCTGGACCTGGTCCTCGCCGAGGCGGTCCTGGCCCGACGGAGGCTGAACGATGGCTTCTGACACGGGGATGCCGCTGCCCCAGGTCGGCATCGGCACCGACATCCACGCCTTCGAGGAAGGCCGCGAGCTGTGGTGCGCGGGCCTGAAGTGGGAGGGCGAGGGCCCGGGCCTGGCCGGACACTCCGACGCGGACGTGGTCGCCCACGCCGCCTGCAACGCCCTCTTCTCCGCCGCGGGCCTCGGCGACCTGGGCCGGCACTTCGGCACGGGGCGCCCCGAGTGGTCGGGCGCGTCGGGGGTGACCCTGCTGACGGAGGCGGCCCGGATCGTCCGTGAGGCCGGCTTCCGGATCGGCAACATCGCGGTCCAGGTCGTGGGCCCCCGCCCGAAGATCGGCAAGCGACGGGACGAGGCCCAGAAGCTCCTGTCGGAGGCGGCGGGAGCCCCGGTGTCGGTCTCGGGCGCGACGACGGACGGGTTGGGGTTCCCGGGCCGCGGCGAGGGTTTGATGGCGGTGGCGACGGCGCTGGTGGTGCGCATCGACTGAGCCGCACCCGACAAACAAGGCACTGCTCCACCCACACCCGTCGGCCCACTACCCTAGGTGCCGTGACTATTCGCCTGTACGACACCAGCGCCCGGCAGATCCGTGACTTCACCCCGCTCAAGCCGGGCTGTGTCTCGATCTACCTCTGCGGTGCCACCGTGCAGGCCGCACCGCACATCGGCCACATCCGCTCCGGCCTGAACTTCGACATCATGCGCCGCTGGTTCACCCACCGCGGCCATGACGTGACGTTCATCAGGAACGTCACGGACATCGACGACAAGATCATCGCCAAGTCCGCCGACCAGAACCGCCCCTGGTGGTCCATCGGCTACGACAACGAGCGCGCCTTCACCGACGCCTACACCGCCCTCGGCTGCCTCCCGCCCACGTACGAGCCCCGCGCCACCGGCCATGTCACCGAGATGGTCGAGATGATGCGCGGCCTCATCGAGCGCGGACACGCCTACGAGGCGGACGGCAGCGTCTACTTCGACGTCCGCTCCTGGCCCTCCTACCTGGAGCTGTCCCGGCAGGACCTCGACGAGATGCGGCAGCCCGCCGAGGAGGGCATCACCGGCAAGCGGGACCCGCGCGACTTCGCGATGTGGAAGGCCGCCAAGCCCGGCGAGCCCGACTGGGAGACGCCGTGGGGACGCGGGCGCCCCGGCTGGCACCTGGAGTGCTCGGCGATGGCGCACAGGTACCTGGGCTCCGCCTTCGACATCCACGGCGGCGGCCTGGACCTGATCTTCCCGCACCACGAGAACGAGATCGCCCAGGCCAAGGCGTACGGCGACGACTTCGCGCAGTACTGGGTGCACAACGCCTGGGTGACCATGAGCGGCGAGAAGATGTCGAAGTCGCTCGGCAACTCCGTCCTCGTCTCCGAGATGGTCAAGCACTGGCGCCCGATCGTGCTGCGCTACTACCTGGGCACCCCGCACTACCGCTCGACCATCGAGTACAGCGAGGAGGCCCTGCGCGAGGCCGAGTCCGCCTTCGCGCGCATCGAGGGCTTCGTGCAGCGCGTGGTGGAGAAGGCCGGCGTGGTCGAACCCGCCCCCGAGGTGCCGCTCGCCTTCGCCGAGGCGATGGACGACGACCTGGGCGTCCCGCAGGCGCTGGCCGTCGTGCACACCACCGTCCGGCAGGGCAACAGCGCCCTGGCCGCCGACGACAAGGAAGCCGCGGTGGCCCGCCTCGCCGAGGTGCGCGCCATGCTCGGCGTCCTCGGCCTGGACCCGCTCGACGCGCACTGGGCCGGCGAGACCGACCGCGGCGAAGACCTCCACGGTGTCGTCGACACCCTGGTGCGCATGGTCCTCGACCAGCGCGAGGCGGCCCGCTCCCGCAAGGACTGGGCCACCGCGGACGCCCTGCGCGACCAGCTCAACCAGTCCGGGCTCGTCATCGAGGACAGCCCACAGGGCCCGCGCTGGAGCCTCGGTCCACGGTAGGCACCGTTGGTGATCGATTGTGCCGCCCGGCCTCCCGGGCGGCACACTTCATAGACGTACGTACGACACACTCACGACAGACAGGTAGGTCATGGCCGCGAACAACCGCCGCATGTCCGGCAAGAAGGGCGCGCAGGTCGGCAGCGGCGGCCAGCGGCGCCGGGGCCTGGAGGGCAAGGGGCCGACGCCCCCGGCCGAGATGCGCAAGGGCCACGCCAAGCAGCGCGCGGCGCAGGCGAAGGCACGGCGCGCACAGGGAGGCCGTCCGCAGGCCAGGCGCGGCGGCAAGAGCACGTCCGAGCTGGTCGTCGGCCGCAACCCGGTGGTCGAGGCGCTGCGCGAGGGCGTCCCCGCCTCCACCCTCTACGTCCAGCAGTTCATCGACAACGACGAGCGCGTCCGCGAGGCCCTCCAGCTCGCCGCCGAGCGCGGCGGCATCAACCTCATGGAGGCCCCGCGCCCCGAGCTGGACCGCATGACCAACGGCCTCAACCACCAGGGCCTGGTCCTCCAGGTCCCGCCGTACGAGTACGCCCACCCCGAGGACCTGGCGGACGCCGCCGCGGACGAGGGCGAGGACCCGCTGATCGTCGCCCTCGACGGCGTGACCGACCCGCGCAACCTCGGTGCCGTGGTCCGCTCGGTCTCGGCTTTCGGCGGCCACGGGGTCGTCGTACCCGAGCGCCGCGCGGCGGGCATGACGGCCGGCGCCTGGAAGACGTCCGCCGGCACGGCGGCCCGTACCCCCGTCGCCCGCGCCACGAACCTCACCCGCGCCCTGGAGTCGTACAAGAAGGCGGGGATCGCGGTCGTCGGCCTCGCCGCCGACGGCGAGGTCGAACTCGGCGATCTTCAGGCCCTGGAGGGCCCCGTGGTCATCGTGGTCGGCAGCGAGGGCAAGGGCCTGTCCCGACTGGTCGGGGAGACGTGCGACTTCCGGGTGCGCATCCCGATGCCGGGCGGCGCGGAGTCGCTCAACGCCGGTGTGGCGGCGGGCATCGTCCTCTACGAGGCGGCCCGTCGGCGCGTCTGAACAGGCATCCGTGGCGTCACCCGTGCGGGTTAATTCTGGTGACAGTGGTGCGACCTGCGCATCTTTGACGGGGTCCGGACAGATCGGACCGGTCAAAGCAGTGTCCTAACCACACGTCACTCGGTTAGTTGAGTGTGGACACCAGAACACCCCGCACACCCACGGGGGACCGCTCGTCGGGATACGACGACGCTCCCGCGCTGAGCATGGTGAAGGTGCCGAGCGATCCGGCGCAGATCATCGTCAATCACGCGAGTTTCCGCGTGCTGCTGGGGGCGTCGACCAGGCGCACCAAATCCGCGCAGATCGCACGGCACTTGAGCGCCACCGAGGACACCGCCGGCATCCCCGCCATGGGCGCGGCCCCCGCCGCCCGACGCCGGGTCTCCGTGTGGAACGGCACGTCCGCGCCCGACGACACCGGCGCCCACCGGCTCCTCCAGGCCGTGCGCGACGGCAGCGTCCGCCACGGCGACGAGGCGGCCCACGCGGCAGCGGGCACCCAGGTCATCCCACGCGTCGACGTCGGCTACGACGGCGGCTACGAGGACGACATGGCCCAGACGGTCGAGACCCCGATCGTCGGCGCGCAACGCACCCACGAGTCCCTCGAAACCCGACTGCTGCCCCACATGCGCACGGTCGAGAGCGCGTACGACGAGGAATTCGCGTACGCGCCGGAGGACTTCGAAGCCGAGGCCCCGGACGACACCGACACACCCCCCAGGCGCCCGGGCGGCGGCGACGACCCCGCACGGCACGCGTACTACCCCGGCCGCCGCATGAACCTCGGCGTGGTCCTGCTCCCCCTCCGCGTCTTCCTCGGCTTCATCTCGATCTACGCGGGCATGGGCAAGCTCTGCGACCCCGTCTACTTCGACGGCGGCAAGCGCGGCTCCATGGTGAAGTGGCTCAACACCCTGCACCCCTGGGAAGTGGCCGAGCCCCTGCGCCAGTTCGCCCTGGAACACCCGGTCGGCTCCGGCCTGGTCATCGCCTTCTTCCAGGTCATCGTGGGCGTCCTCACGGTCCTGGGCTGCTGGCAGCGAGTGGCCGCGGTCGTCGGGGCGCTGCTGTCCGCCGCGCTCCTGGTCACCGTGAGCTGGAAGAGCGTCCCGGTCTACGACGCCCCCGACATCATCTATCTCGCCGCCTGGTCCCCGCTGATCATCGCCGGCGCCCCCGTGTACTCCATCGACGGCCGCCTCGCGGGCATGGCCTGGCGCCGTCTCGGCCCCCGCTCCGACATCTGGGAGCTCCGCAGCTACGTCCTTCGCCGCGGCGCCCTGATCACGGCGATCGTCACCGGCCTGACCCTGCTGACCGGCTCCCTGCTCGGCGGCGCCGTCCGCGACGCCGATCGCGTGGTGGTCCCCGGTCCGGGCGAGGCCCCGCGCAACGAACTCCCCGGCTCCCCTCTGCCCGAGGAGTCGGACCGGCGGCACGACAAGAGCCCGTCGGCCTCCAACTCGCCCACCCAGGGCGCCACATCGGGTACGGCGACCCCGTCCGGCGCGGCGACGACGCCGGGCGCCACGAGCGACACGGGCACGACGGGCGCGGGCACACCGAGCCAGACCCAGGGCACCGACGGCCAGGCCCCGCCCCAGCAGTCCACCCCCGCAGACGAGGCCCCCAGTACCAGCACCGGCCCCACCGGAGGCCCCACGTCGAGCGGCGGCTCCACGGGCGGCGGCGGTTCGTCCCCCGAGGAACCGGGCCTGGTGGGCGGCCTGTTGGGCTGACCCGCACCACACCACCACGATGGGCCCCGGACGATCCGACGTCCGGGGCCCACCTGTGTGTGGGGACTGGGCGGGGGTGGATCGCGCGGCCCGGCGCCAGCGGGCTGCCGCCCGCGCCCACCCGTAGCGGCGCCGCAGGCATCGCGCTCAGCGCCCCAGAGCCGCCAGTTCCTTCGCGGCCTCGGTCAGGTCCTTCGCCGTGTCGATGGCCCGCCAGTACGCCCCCTGCGGGATCGGGAAGCCGGCCAGTTGGCGCTCACGGGCCAGGTGGGGGAAGGTCGTACGTTCGTGGTCGCCGCGCTCAGGGAGGAGACCGGCGAAGGCGGGCGAGAAGACGTACACACCCGCGTTGATCTCGAATGTCGACGGCGGCGCCTCGATGAAGTCCGTGATGTGCCCGAAGCCGTCCGTCTTCACCGCGCCCCACGGAAGCCGCGGCCGAGCCAGCGCCAACGTGGCGACAGCGTCCCGCTCGGTGTGGAAGTCCGCCATGTCCCGCAGCGAGAACCGTGTCCAGATGTCCCCGTTGGTCGCGTACCACGGCCGGTCGGGATGCGGCAGATGCGCCGCCGCGTACTTCAGACCGCCACCCCGGCCCAGCGGCTCGGTCTCGACGACAGTCGTCACCCGCACCGGAAGCTCGGCCGACTTCAGCCAGTCCTGCAGCACCTCGGCGAGATGCCCGCAGCTCACGACGACATCCGTCACGCCCTCCTCAGCCAGCCAGACAAGCTGATGGCCGATGATCGGCGTCCCCGTACCGGGGATCTCGACCATCGGCTTGGGCCGGTCGTCGGTGTACGGACGCAGCCGGGACCCCTGGCCCCCGGCCAGGACGACGGCTTGAACGGGGCGGGACGCGGCGTTCGGATCAGTCATGCCCGAACTGTACGCGGCGCCCCGCTCACGGCATCGGCCGGAAACCGTTCGTTAATCAGTAAATGAGGCCACGCCCCCGCGCTAGCCGTGCGCCGCGGCCACGCCGGAGGCGAACGCGGTGTCGCACACGGGCCGCGCATACGACTGCGCCCGCGTCGGCCCGTACACCCGGACCGCCGCACGCCCGAGCGCACGGGCGATCGACGCACAGTGCCGGGCGAGTGACGGCCGGTCGTCGACGGCCTGCTGGAGGTGGGTGAGCGCGGTGCCCGGGTTCTTCTCCTGCAACTCGGTCATCAGCTGGTCGCGCAGCACGTCCTGCGGGGCGCGCGGCGCGGACCTCTTCGCGTTGCCCGCGTTCGATACGTCGGTCGCCGCGAGCACCGAGTCCGAGGGGTTCCCCGACCAGTTGACCCGGGTGACCGCGAGGGTCCCGGAGAGCACCAGGACGACGGGCAATACGAGGGCGATGGTGCGGCCGAGCTGGCGGGCGGGGCCCCGGTGGCCGCGTCGTGTCTGTTGGGTGGTGGAGTGCTTCACGCGAGTGAGGGTAGCGTTCGGTGCTGACATGGCGACATTTAGTCACCGGTTCGGGGGATGAAGAAGGCCCCGGACTCGGGTACGACGTTGACGCACAGCGCTCGAAATGGCCGGTATGCCGGGGTATTTATCGACAACGAGAAGGGCCCCGCAGCAGTCTGCGGGGCCCCTCTTCGTCAACCTGGGTGAATTACCCGGGGTTGTGCTGCCTCGACTGCCTCAGTCGGACAGCCGCTCACCCGTGGAGGTGGAGAAGACGTGCGTCTCGCCGGAGCGCGGGACCACGTGCACCGTGCTGCCCTTCTCCGGGACGTCACGGCCGCTGACACGGACGACGAGGTCCTTGGAGTCGTCGCCCATCTTGGCGGTGCCGTAGACGTACGCGTCGGCGCCGAGCTCCTCGACGACGTTGACGCTGACCGCGAGGCCCTGGTCCGAGTCGGCGCCGGCCACGTCGAAGTGCTCGGGGCGGACACCCACGGTGACGGTCTTGTCGGTGGTGGCGGACAGCGCGTCACGGTCCACCGGCACGACCGAGTTGCCGAACTTCACACCGCCGTCGGTGATCGGGACCTCGACCAGGTTCATGGCCGGGGAGCCGATGAAGCCGGCGACGAAGAGGTTCGCCGGGCGGTCGTACATGTTGCGCGGGGTGTCGACCTGCTGGAGCAGACCGTCCTTGAGGACCGCCACGCGGTCACCCATCGTCATGGCCTCGACCTGGTCGTGGGTGACGTAGACGGTGGTGATGCCGAGACGGCGCTGCAGCGACGCGATCTGCGTACGGGTCGACACACGGAGCTTGGCGTCCAGGTTGGACAGCGGCTCGTCCATGAGGAAGACCTGCGGCTCACGCACGATGGCGCGGCCCATCGCGACACGCTGGCGCTGACCACCGGAGAGGGCCTTGGGCTTGCGGTCCAGGTACTCGGTGAGGTCGAGGATCTTGGCGGCCTCCTCGACCTTCTTGCGGATCTCCGCCTTGTTGACGCCGGCGATCTTGAGCGCGAAGCCCATGTTGTCGGCGACGGACATGTGCGGGTACAGCGCGTAGTTCTGGAACACCATGGCGATGTCCCGGTCCTTCGGCGGCAGGTGCGTGACGTCGCGGTCACCGATGCGGATGGCGCCGGCGTTGACGTCCTCGAGCCCCGCCAGCATGCGGAGCGAGGTGGACTTGCCGCAGCCGGACGGGCCGACCAGTACGAGGAACTCTCCGTCCTCGATGTGGATGTCGAGCGCGTCCACGGCGGGCTTCTCGGTGCCCGGGTAGATCCGGGTCGCCTTGTCGAACGAAACAGTGGCCATGGTGAATGGGCCCCCTTCTACCGGCAGGAACGTGCCGGACGATCCGTTGTAGGAAGGTGGTTGGTTTAGTCCACATGTACGGACTGGATCTGGACGGTACCCGGCGTTCGCCTGTTCTGTCAGCACCTGGGGGCATGTGAACTTCGCGGAAATTTTCGACAGGGCCCCTTCGGAACCTGGGTACACTGCTCGGGCGCGCGCGCCACGGCGCGTGCGGGCCTCCTTAGCTCAGCTGGTCCAGAGCGGCTGTCTTGTAAACAGCAGGTCGTCGGTTCGAATCCGACAGGGGGCTCTCTGTCCACGTGCGGGGCGGTCGTCGATCGACGACCGCCCCGCACGTTTTTCCCATTCCCTCGCGCAACCCCATGTCCCCGTTGGGACACGGGACATGCACCGGCGTGGAATAGGATCGCTACTGCTAGTGTTCGTCCCGTCACAGTGGGCAATCAGCCTCAATGTACATGTAATGAAATCCGAGGGTTCCATGCGCAAGCTTCACCAGGTCATGATCGCCGCGGCGGCTGCGGGCGGCCTGTCCGCCATCGGTGCCGGCACGAGCGTCGCCTACGACGCCACGCCGTCCGTGTCCGACCTCTACCGGCCGTACCAGGAGTGCAGCCCGCAGACGGTTGCCGCGACCGACGTCCCGGTCGCCGTGCTCGGTCTCTCCGAGACCTTCGACACCACCTGCGGTCAGTTCAACAACGCGTTCACCGGCTGAGGCCGGCGGCACAGTCGTGCGCGACGCCTTCCGCGGGCCCCTTCGGGGTCACTCCCGAAGGGGCCCGTCCATGCGTGGCACGCCGTCGCGACGACCCTGAACTCCGTTGTGGTGATGAGCGGTTGGTCCTCGTGGATCGGTCGCCCCCAGGTCAGTCCTTCAGTTCGTAAGCGATACGGGCCCCGACGTCGCGGTGCATGGCGTCCGGGCACACCCCCACGAAGGAGACGCAACACATGTTCAACGGGAAGAAGTTCATGGCTGTCTCGGGGCTTCTCGGCGGCCTCGCCATGACCTGTTTCGGCGCCACCCAGGCCCACGCGGCGAGCCCGGGCAACTGCGCCCTCGACGCCCAGGGCAACATCATCTGCACCCAGACGCTCCAGGGGCAGACGGAGGAGGGCGACGGTTTCATGCTGCGCCGGACGGTGAACTGCCAGCCGACGGAGCCGTTGACCCTGCCCACTCCCGGCCTGCTGTCCAACGGACAGACGCGGATCGGGCCGCACATCACCTGCGCCGACAACAGCACCCCCATGCCGGCCGCGCCCAACACCGGCCAGAACAACGCCGCGGATGACGCCACGAGCCCGTTGCTCGCCCGCTTGTTGGGCTGAGTCTCTTCGAGCGGCGGATGGCCGGACCGGGGTGACCCGGGTCCGGCCATCCGCCGTTTTCGCGCCCTCACATCGGAGTTGTCGGCAAACGGGTGACCAGCCGGCGCCGCCCGTGACCCGACCGCGGGGAAGCGTCGTTGCCCTGGCAGGGAACTCGGTGTGCGCACCGGTGCCTTGTCATGGGCCGACACGACACAGGGAAAGGGGAATGTCCCAAATTGCTACGGTTCGCTTGTATATGCTCACATTAAGTAGTCAACCAGGGCGTAACGCCCGGGAAGAAAGGGTCAAACTATGCGCAGGTTTCAGCGCGTTGCAGTCGTAGCCGCAGCGGTCGCGGGGCTGTCCGCCTTCGGCATGGGTGCCGGCAGCGCCTTCGCCCACGGGGACGACTGGGACGGTCAGGCTGTCACCGCGGTCGCCACCTCGTCGGCCAACGCCGTGGCCACGTGGGGCGCTCCGTACGACAAGGCCGGCGCCGCCCCGCACGGCGCGCCGGAGGCCGCTCCGCAGGCTGCCCCCGCCGCGCCGGAGGCCGCTCCCAAGGCCGCCGCGCCGGAGTACGGCTACGGCGAGTACTCCGCTCCGGCCGCCGCTCCGTACGCCGCTCAGCAGTAAGAAGTCGCCGAGCGTCGATGCGCGCATCTCAGGGCACAGGCGCATCGACATCCGTCGGAACACCGTATGCACGGCGCACGGTCTGAACATCTCAGCTCCTGGATCAGATCGGGCTGTTCGACGGTGTGCTGGACAACACCCTTAGCAATCGCAGCCCGGACGCGCGGCAGACCCATCAGGGAGCGCGGCCGGGCTGTGGCATTTCGGCCTCCTCCAAGGCTTCTCCAAGGCAAAAGGAACGCAGCACATGATCGGTCGACAGAAGTTCGCAACCGTCTCGGGGCTCCTCGGAGCTCTCGCCGTGATCTACAGCGGCGCGGCGCCGGCGTACGCCGACGACCCCAAGGGCAACTGCACGATCACCGCCCAGGGGGACATTGTCTGCATCAAGAAGAGCGAGGTCGTCCACAAGGACAAGCGCAACGGGTACGTCGTCCAGCAGAAGCAGGACTGCACCACGGTCGAGCGGCCGCGCTTCATCGGCCCCAAGGAGGGCATGGCCGCGAACGGGTCCGTGCAGAGCGGTCCGGTCGTGGAGTGCAACAACCGGGCGGAGCTGCCCAAGGGCGTCAAGATCCCCAAGTTCCGTTTCTGATTCTGACGGACCGGACGAAGAATGCCGGATCGGGAGTGATCCCGATCCGGCATTCTTCGTCTCGCCTCGCCTTGAAAAGACCGGTGCCCCGGCCTGGGGCCGGGGCACCGGAGAAGGATCCGGCCTACGTCACTTGTCGAAGGCGCTGTTGTTGCAGCCCATGCTCGAGCCCATCGAGGTGTCCTGGGCGCCCGGGTTGCCCTCGCCGTTGAGCAGGTTGCCGCCCAGGCCGTTGGCGATGCCGACCTGGCCGAGGACGTTGACGTTGGCGTCGTGCGACCGGCAGTTCGTGCTCTGCATGATGTTGAGGCTGTTGCCCTTGCGGCTCTTGTGGCCCCAGTCGCCGTCGGCGTGCGCCACGCCGGAACTCAGGAGTCCGACGCTCCCGAGGGCGGCGACCAGGACGGCGGCCTTGCGGAGCTTGTGCATGTTCATCTCCGGTGGAGTGGAGTGGGTCGATCTCCGGGAGATCGACTTCGTACAATTACGGAGGCTAATAGGAAGTATTTCAGCGCAATCGGCGGCACGCCGAATTCGGAAAAGTCTCACCGCCTTGGCCGATGGCCATGAAATTGCCCGCTGTTGTACACGAATCCGGCACAAAAGAGTCCCGGTACCGGGCCAGGGGCTCGGTACCGGGACCTGTTTCCCGCTTGGGTCGGCTGTGCGACCGTCAGTGCCTTAGAAGGCGCTGTTGTTGCAGCCCATCGACGAGCCGATGTGGGTGTCCTGCGCGCCCGGGTCGCCCTCGCCGTTGAGCGCGCTGCCCAGCAGGCCGTTGAGGACCCCGACCTGGCCGAGGACGTCGACGTTCAGGTCGTGCGACTTGCAGTTGGAGCTCTGCAGGACGCTGAACTTGTCCCCGCCCTTCTTGCCGCCGTGACCGTGGCCGTCGGCGCTGGCGGTGCCGGCGCCCAGCAGTCCGACAGCGCCGATGGCGGCGACAACGACGGCAGCCTTGCGAAGCTTGTGCATGTCATCTCCGGTGGAGTGAGGTGGGTGCGATCTGTGGGAGATCGACTTCGTACAGTTACCGGAGATTAATAGGAAATATCTGGACATGTATGAACGACGCGCCGGGGTTTGTGATCTCGCGCCGGGATACACCCGGAAGTCGCATGCACACATGGAAAAACGCTGGTCACAGTCCTCGATGAGGGATGAGGACCGTGACCAGCGTGGTCGCCGCAGCCGCGCCGGACGATCAGTGCGTGTAGCGCGCGTGGGAGAGGGAGTTCGCCTGGCTGTTGGCCTGGTCGCAGTCGACGCCCTCGGTCTCGGCGGCGGCCAGTACGGCGACCGGGACGGCCGCGTTGAGCAGGGACTGCGGGCTGCACTCCTGGTACGGGCGGAACAGGTTGGCCTGCTCGATCGGCCCGGCCGGCGCCACGGACGGCTGCGAGTTGACCTCGGGGCTGATCTTCGGGCTCAGCTGGGGGTTGACCTGCGGAGAGACATCGGCGCCCTGCTGGGGTGCCGCCTGCCGCCGGCCGTGCGGCGCGTTGGAGGACTGCGCACTCGCCTGGCCGTGGCTCCACGAGGTGGCCTGCATGTCCTGCTGTGGAGCGGGCGGCGGGACGGAGCCGTATCCGATGGGCGCGTCGGCGACGCTGGGGCCGACGCCGATCGCGGACAGACCACTGGCTGCTGCTACGACGAGCGCGACGTGATGAAGCTTGCGCATGGAACCTCGGCCCTTCATTGACCTGTGCATGGAACGTATGGAAATGCGGCTGCGATGGAATCTCCCTGTGCGGAACGAGGAAGTCGCGATTCCGGTCACGTGAGTCCGGGCCGGGTCACCCAATTGCCCGAGAGTGTGTAAATCCGATCGATGGCAATGGAGTGACGGAATTCCGGATCCCGTGACTTGGTCCGGGAAATGTCGTTCCCAGCAAAGAGAGGGCAGCGGCAGCTCAGGCATTACCCCTGTAAGGGAGCAGTACGAATATCAGACTGAGCACACGCAAGACTGCACTGAAATACAACGGATTTCCCTGCACAGGTAATGAAGGGCCGAGGGTTCCATGCGCAAGCTTCACAAGGCCGCGCTCGTCGTAGCAGCGGCAGGCGGTCTGACCGCCATCGGCGCCGGCGTCAGCGAGGCGGCCGACTACTACCCCGCCGGATACGCCGGTGCCGCTCCCGAGTACCCGGCACCTCAGTACGCTCCGGCGCCACAGTACGGTCCGGCTCCCCACTACGGTCCGGCTCCCCAGTACGGCCCGCCACCGCAGTACGGCCCGGCTCCTGCTCCCCAGTACGGTCCGGCGCCCGCTCCCCACTACGCTCCGGCGCCCGCGCCCCATTACGCGCCGCCCCAGCACAGTGCTCCCCAGGTCACGGCGTCGGCTCGCTCGGCGGGGGCCGCACAGGCCAGCCGTCCGTACTACCGGCCGCAGCCCCAGCCCCAGCCGGCCCCGCACTACGCGCCTCCGCCGCCCGCCCCGCGCGAGCAGACCGGTTACGCCACCGCGTCGGCCTCGTCGGGCGGTTCCGCCCAGGCCTCCAACGCGCCGCACTCGGCCCCGCAGCCGTCGGCCCCCCAGGTCGTGCCGCAGGTGACCCCGCAGACGGCCCCGCAGGTCATGCCGCAGGTCGCTCCGCAGGTCTCCGCGCCGCAGGTGTTCAACCCGGAGCCGCCGCCGCGGGTCGCGCCGCAGGTGAACCCGCAGGTCAACCCTGAGGTGAACCCGCTGATCAACCCGCTGGTCTCGCCGGCCAGCGCACCGCAGGTGCCCGGGCTCGGCCTCGGACAGGTCGCGGCGCCGCCCGTGGGCCAGCTGGGTCTGCCCCGGCTCGGCTGACGGCCGTCACGCAACTGCCCACCGTTTCGACCCCATCCCCCGCACAGCACAACCGCTCGACCAACGGAGAAGAAATGCGCAAGCTTCACAAGGCCGCCCTCGTGGGTGCCGTCCTCGGCAGTGTCGGCTCGCTCGGCGCGGGCACGGCCTCCGCCCACGGTGAGGCGATGGCCCACGACTTCGACATCACGCAGGGCATCGAGTGTCGCTCGCACGACATGAACATCGACATCCTGGGCAATGTCGGAGCCCTCAACAGCGTGCTGGCCAACGCCCTCAACGGTGAGGGCTCGCCGGGTGCGCAGCCCAGCCACCTCGGCTCGGACATGGGCTGCAACAGCGCGGTCAAGTAAGCGCACGAAGTGTCCGGTGCAACGCCCGCTCCGTCACGGGGCGGGCGTTGAACTGCTCGCCCCGAAGATCCGGAGGGACCGGTGAGACTGTCCTGTGCCGACGAAATGCTGCTGCTCAACGGGTGTCCGGGAGTCATCGGCCTGGCGGCGGTCCTCTCCGGCGAGCGGCCCGATGTGGATCAGGTGCGGGCGCGAGTCGTGGAGCGGTGGGCGGGTCTGGAGCGGATGAGCTGTGTGCTCGACGGGCCGGACGGGCGGCGTGGGTGTGCGCGGTGGGTCGTACCGGGGCCGTTCGATCCGACCGCGCATGTCGCCGTGGCGGCGGACAAGTTGGACGACCTGTGGGCGCGGAGCGTGGACCGGCCGCTGGCCGGCGGGATGCCGCCGTGGCGGCTGTACGTCGTCCCGGACGCGGCGCACGGCGGTGACTTCGCGCTGGCGCTGGTGGCCCAGCACGCGCTGCTGGACGGGCGGTCGCTGGCGACGCTGATGCGCTCGCTGATGGACGACCCCGGACCGGCCGGGGAGCCGGGCCGGTCGGTGCCGCTGCCGCGCAGCGGGCTGCGCGCGGCCGGCCGGGAGCTCAGGGCCATGTCGGCTCCGGGGCAGGCCCTTCCGACGCGGACGCCGGGGCGGACGTACCCCTCGGTCGCGGTGGTCGAACTGCCCGCGCACACCGTCCGGGCCGCGCGCCGGCAGCCCGCCGACGGTCGCGGCGCGACGCTGAACGAACTGCTGGTGGGCGCGGTGGCCGGGGCACTGCGGGCCGAGTACGGGCCGGTGCGGCGGTGGCGGGAGCGGGACGTGCCCGCGTACACGGCCGTACCGTGCGACCTGCGCGGCCGGGGGAATCCGGGCGAACTCGGGAACACGCTCACCGTCGTCCGGGTCCCGCTGCCCGTCGACATCGACGATCCCGCGGCGCGGCTGCGGGCGTGTCAGACCGCGCTGGCCGGCGTCCCCGAGCGGGCCGCCGTACACGCCACCGTGCTGTTCCCCGCGGCGGAAGCGGCACGGCGCACCGGACCCTGGGTGACCCGGCTGCTGACCAGCCGCGGCCGGCACTCCTGTTTCGCGGCGACCGCGACCACGGCCATGAAGTGGCCCGGCGCGGCCGGCACCTTCCAGGGCCGTCGGCTGGTGCGCACGGTCGGGCTGCCGCCGCTGCAGCACCCGGGCACCGTCAGCTTCGCCCTGGCCCAGACAGGGGACGCGTTCACGCTCACCGCGGTGGGCAACGTCGGCCCGGACGACGCGGACCGGCTCGCCGGCGCGGTCGTCACGGAGTTCGAGACATGGGCTCGAACGGCGACGCCGTCAGCGCTCTGACGGCACCAGGAGATGGAGGCAGTTGCATGGAAGCCGAACGCCGTGACACAGGTGACGTATGGGAAGCGCTGCGCCCGCTGTGCGCGCGGGTGATGTCGGTGCCGCAGGAGGCGGTCGTGCCGCAGGCCCGGCTGGTCGCCGACCTGGGCGCCGACAGTCTGGACATCACCGAACTGGAGGCGGCCTCCGAGGAGTTGTTCGGGGTGTCCCTGCGCGGGCGGGACAAGACCGGGGTGTCCACCGTGGGTGATGTCGCCGACCTCATCGTGCGGCTGCGCGCCGGCGCCCCCGACGCCCACAGCACCCTCGCCCGATGACCGGCCGGCACGCCGTCGCCGTCACGGGGCTCGGCGTCCGCTGCGGGGCCGGGGCGACTCCGGCGGCGCTGTGGGAGAGCCTGGTCGGCTGCCGCTCGGCGGCCTCGCTGCACGCGTTCGACGACGAGGGCACCGTCGTGTACCCCGCGTGTCCGATCACCGACTTCGACCCCGCCGGGTATCTGACGGCCAAGGAGCTGCGGCGGGCGGACCGTTCGGTGCAGCTGGCCGTGTGCGCGGCCGCGGACGCCGTGGCGGACGCCGGAGGGCTGCACGTCGCCCCCGGCCGGCGGGCCGTGGTCACCGGCACCGGTTACGGCGGGGTGATCGGCCAGGAGAACGGCATCGGACGTCCCGATGTGCTCTACGCGCCCCGGCTGATGCACAACGCCGGGGCGTACTGGATCAGCGCCCGGCACGCGGTCACCGGGCCGAGTCTGACGATCTCCACCGCGTGCGCGTCCGGGACGCACGCCGTGGGGGAGGCCATGCAGATGATCCGGGCGGGCGGTGCCGACACGGTGGTGGTCGGCGGGCACGACAGTCCGTTGACGCCCACCACCGCGCTGGCCTTCGGGCGGGCCGGGGCGATGGTCACCGAGTGCGCGGATCCGGCGTCCGCGTCACGGCCGTTCGACGTCGCCCGGCGCGGATTCGTCCTCGCCGAAGGGGCCGCCTTCCTGGTGCTGGAGCGGCTGGACCTCGCCCGCGCGCGCGGCGCCCGTGTCCACGCCACGCTCACCGGCTACGGGCGCACCTCCGACGCCCACCACCTCACCGCACCGCATCCCGACGGGGCGGGGGCCCGGGCGTGCATGGAGCTGGCGCTCGCCGACGCCGGGACGACGGCCGACGCCGTCACCCACGTCAACGCGCACGGCACCGGCACCGAGCTGAACGACCTCGCCGAAGCGCACGCCATCAGTGCCCTGTTCGGACCGCGGGCGGTGCCCGTGACCGCCCCCAAGGCGGTGACCGGGCACGGGCTGGGGCTGGCGGGAGCGCTGGAGGCCGTGATCACGGTCCTGTCGGTGCGCGAGGGGCTCGCGCCGCCGACCGCGCATCTGACGCGGCTGGACCCCCGGTGCGAACTGGACATGGTCACCGGCGAGCCGCGCAAGATCCCGGACGGGCCGGTGATCAGCAACAGCTTCGCCTTCGGAGGCCACAACGCCTGTGTCGTCTTCGACTCGCCGCACGTCTGAGCGGCGATCTGGGAACGGGAGGCTGTGGAGGATGAGGCTGACGGCCATCGAGGAAGGGCATCTGCGCAACGGGCTGCCGGGGACGGTCGGCATCGCCGCGGTGTTCCCCGGAGAACCGTTTGAGCCCGCCTGGGTGCGGGCCCGGGTCGCCGAGCGCTGGGGCGGTCTCGACCGGATGAGCCTGGTGCCGGTGCCCCCCGCCGGGCCGTCGGCGCTGTCCGGCCACCGGTGGTCGGCCGCCCGGCCGTTCGATCCCGCCGTGCACGTCGTCGGCACCGACGAGGACGTGGACTCCCTGCTGGCCGGCGGTGTCACCCGGGCGCTGCGGCCGGGGCGGCCCCTGTGGCGGCTGCTGGTGACACGGCGCCCGACCCCGGCCGGTGAACACGCGGTGGTGCTGCTCGCCCATCACGCGCTGCTGGACGGCAGGTCCCTGGAGACCCTCTTCCGGATGCTGATGGACGACGCCGTACCACCGAGTCCTGCGGCGTCCGCGGCGGTGGCCCGGCAGCGGCCGGCGGTCCGTCTCGGCGCCGTGGGCCGGGAGTTGCGGCGGATCGGGGTCCAGGGGCAGCCCGTTCCGCCGTCCTCCGGTGGCGGGGCGCGGCCCTCGGTGGCGGTGGTCGGGATCGACCCGCGGGTGATGCGTGCCGCCCGCCGCCAGCCGGCCGACGGGCGCGGGGCGACGCTCAACGAACTGCTGCTGAGCACGTACGCCGGTGCCCTGCGCGCCTGCCACGGGCCCCTGCGGTCGTGGCCGAAGGGGCCGGTCCCGCTGTACGCGACGGTGCCGGTCGACCTGCGCGGCCGTGGTGACGCACGGCAGCTCGGCAACGGCGTCACCGCGCTGCGGGTGCCGCTGCCCGTCGACCTCGACTCGCCGGTGGCCCGGCTGCGGGCCTGCCAGGACCAGGTCGCCGCGTTCGACCGGCGCTGCGAGGCGCACCGCGCGATCCTTCCCGCGCTCCAGGGCGCCGCGCGCACCGTGCCGTGGCTGGCCGGGGTGATGGCCAGGCGGCTGGCGCGTCCCGAGCTGACGACCAGTCTGTGCACCGCCTTCAAGTGGCGGGACATCCCCAGCCACTTGCACGGCCGGCCCCTGTCGAGGGTCGTCCCGCTTCCGCAGCTCTCCCCGCCGGGCACGGCGAACCTGTGCCTGGTGCACACCGCCGACGCCTACACGCTCACCGTCGTCAGCCATCTGTGCGCGGGCGACGCCGAGTTGATCGGTGCCGCCGTGGTGCGGGAGCTGGAGGCGGTCGCGGCGGCCGGGGCGCCTGCCGCGCGGGCCGCTCAAGGACTTCGTACGCCTTAGGGCTTTCGCACGTCGTGGCTCAGGGCGCGGGCCAGTTCCGGGTGGGTCAGCGCGTCCGCGCTGTCGACGAACTGGTCCACCGCGCCGACGGGCGGCAGGTCCTTCAGGACCGGGTCGCCGACGCGGGCCAGCAGGGCGGCGGTGAAGCGGTCGGCGCGCAGGACCCGGAACGGGCGGGAGTGGTACGGGCGCGTGGTGGGGGCGACGCGGTCGGTCAGATGCAGGTCGTTGTGCTGGTGGGCGACGATCTCGTAGGCGTGCGCGAGATGGCGTTCGCGGGTGTGCCAGTCCCCGGCGGTGAGGGCGGCCGTGAGGACGGGGGTCAGGCGGGGGGCGGAGGAGGTGCGGGCAAAGGCGCTGCCGAGCCATTTGCCGTACGGCGGATAGCGGCGGTCCATCAGCAGGCAGAGCCGCATCAGATCGCGGGCCAGGCGGGCGGTGACGACGGCGGAGCCCAGCTCGTCGCCGACCTCGCCCGCGCGGCCCACGAAGGCCTCCTCCCGCGCGATGCGCTGCCACTGGCAGGCCAGGACGTACAGCCAGACGTCATGGGGGTACCAGCCCAGCGCGCGGCGTAACGGGGTGAGGGTGTGCAGCCCGTCGTGGAAGACGGCGCCGGCGGTGACCTCCGCCAGCAGCTGGGTGGGGGTGGCCAGCCAGTCGGCCGACGTGATGCCCTGGGCCGGGTCGAAGCCGAGGGCGTCGGTGAACCAGGCGGAGGTGCCGGTCACTTCGACGCGGGGCTCTTCGAGCGGGCCGAAGCGGGTGGGGTGGCCGAGGAACGTCTTCGGGAGGTGCTCGGCGCATATGTGTCTGATGCGGGCCGCGTGCCGGGGCACGTCGTGGCGGTGCAGGAACACCTGCAGGCGCGGGCCCCACTCGTGGTCGGCCGAGCGCGGGGTGTCGTAGCCGAGGACCTCGGAGCCGCTGCCGATGCGGGCGGCGGAGTGGGGGACGCCGGGGGCGGCCTCCTCCAGCAACGGGCGTACGGCGTCGGTGTAGAAGCGGCGGGAGAGTTCCAGGCCGGGGATGAAGTCGGGGTCGGACGCGGGGGTGTGGGGGAGGTGCATATTCGTGGGGCTCATGCCCAGAAGCCGTGCCCGTTCGGTGAGGGGTCATGCGAAGTGCATTCACACTGTTGCGGGTTGCGGACATTCGGGGTTCCTCAGGCGCCTCGCGATCTCCAGGTGGGCCGCGAGCGGGGCGTCGTCCTCCTCGAGCTGCCACAGGGAGTTCTGCAGGACGCGGCCCAGCGTCCAGGCGCGCGCCCGGTGCCGGTCGAGGCCGAGGACGTCCGTCATGGCGTCGAAGCGCCACCGCACCTCGTCCGGCTCGAAGCGGTTCCACAGCGCCGGGAAGAGGTCGAAGCCGGGGTCGCCCGCGAGGGGCTTGGGGTCGATGGCGAGCCAGGGCGCGCGGTCGGCGGCCAGGACGTTCTCGAAGTGCAGGTCCCAGTGCAGCAGCCGGTCGCCGGGCTCGGCGGCGACCTCGCGCACCGCCGCCGCGCAGTCGGCGACGAGGCGGCGGGTGGCCGGGTCCGGGAGGAGTTCCAGGGCCGCGGGGGTCTGCTCCAGCATGTCCTCGGCGATGTCGCCGAGGCGGCGCAGCCCGGCCGGGGCCGGGGTGGCGGTGAGGTGGGCCAGCAGGCGGGCGACGACCAGGGTGGCCTCGCGGGAGTCCGGCAGATCGTCCAGGGGCCGGTCCGGGTCGAGCCGCTCCAGGAGCAGCGTGCCGGTCGCGTCGTCGGACCTCAGCAGCCGGACGGCGCCCTTGCCCCGCCACACCCGCAGCGCGACCGGCTCGCCCACGGTCTCCTCGTCGACGTCCTGGAGCTTGAGCACGGCCCGGGTCCCGTCGGCGTCCAGCACGGGCAGCACCAGTGCGCAGCGGCCGTACATCGTCTGACCGTCCGGCCGCAGTCCCCAGTGCTCCAGGAAGCGCGCGGCGCGCTCCGCGAGCGAGGCGACGTAGGCCCGGCCCGCCTCCCCGTCGTACCGCACGTGTTGGGCGATGAGTTCGTCCGGAAGGTCGATCACCTGGGTGAGCCTAGTGAGTAGACGAAGCTTTGCTTAGTGATTGCCATTTTCATCTCCTCTCGCAACTGCCCTTTGCACAAAGCTGCTTCACAGCAAGTGTCATGTGCACCATGCGTTCGCAGGGGAGGTCCTTCATGGCAGTCAGTGGTCGGCGAGCGAGACGCGTATGGGCGGTGCTCGCCACCTCCGCCGCACTCGGGCTGATGGTCACCCAGGCCCAGGCGGCACCGGACGAACCCGACCCGTTCGGCGTCCGGGTTCTCAGCGAGGAAGGGCCGGGGGAGGAGGAGCCCGGGGACGGCGGCGAGGAGAACGAGCACATCGCCGCGCGGGCCGAGGAGTACGCCCAGGCCCGCACCGCGCCGAGCGGCGTCGTGGCGCCGGGCGCGTTCGGGGCGGCGTTCGGCGAGATGCTCGACCTGCCCAACACCAAGGGGGGTTGGCGCAACGACACCCGGTTGCCGTACGACGCCGACGACCCCCGCTACCGGGACGTCAACTCCAACTCCAGCGGCGGCGCGGGCAAGGTGACCGGACGGGTGACCGGCATGGCGGCCGACGACCGCGGCACCGTGTACGCGGGCTCGGCCAACGGCGGCGTCTTCCGGTCCCGGACCGGCGGCGGCCACTGGACGAACATCTCCGACCAGCTGCCCGCCCTGTCCACCGGCGACCTCCAGCTCGACCCGCGCGGCCGCCTCTGGTACGCCACCGGCGAGGCCAACACCAGCGCGACCGCCTTCCTCGGCACCGGCGTCTACGTCCTGAAGGACCCGCGGTACGGCAAGTTCAGCCGGCGTGACCGGGTCGGCGGCGACGAGCTGGAGTCGACGTCCATCAACGCGCTCCGCTTCGCCGGCGACAAGGTGTGGGCGGCGACCACCCGGGGCGTGTGGAGCCACAGCACCAGGACGCTCAAGGGCCCCTGGAAGCTGGAGTTCGCGCCCAACCCGGACTATCTGCCGGGCGGCCCCAAGGACGACGACGCGAACGCCGCGTACAAGAACATCGCGAGCGACGTCGCCATCGACCCCAGGGACCCGGACAAGGTCGTCCTCGCCATCGGCTGGCGCAGCGGGGACACCTACAACGGCTTCTACGCCAAGGGCCGCGGCGGTGGCTGGGAGCGGCTGACCGACCTCGGTGAGCTGCCGACCGACGCGGAGGACGTCGGCAACGTCAGCTTCGCGCGCAGCGCGGACGGGTCGCGGTACTACGCCATCGACCAGTCGCCGCAGCAGATGGCCGGAAACCCGGACAGCGGCCTGGCGGGCATCTACGTCTCCAAGTCGGGCTCGCCGACCGGCAAGTGGACACAGATCGCCGACTACAAGCAGCTGCGCGACTCCGGCTCGGCGCTCACCGGCGAGGGATACCAGCCCGGCATCCAGGCCTGGTACAACCAGTTCCTCACGGTCGATCCGAAGAACCCCGACCATGTGTACGCCGGTCTGGAGGAGGTCTTCGAGACCAAGGACGGCGGCAGGAGCTGGTCCGTCCCCGGCCCGTACTGGAACTTCGGCTTCGACTGCTGGTCCATCGACCCGGCGAAGCAGTCCGGCGACTGCCCGCAGACCACGCACCCCGACCAGCACGCGGTGGCGATCGGCAGCTACTACGGCAAGCCCTACGTCCTCGTCGGCAACGACGGCGGCGTCTACCGGCGTCCGGTCGACGGCAGCGCGAACGCCGACGGCCACGCCACCGACTGGACGTCCCTGAACGACGGCACGATGGACGCCCTGCAGTACTACTCGGTGGGCGTCGGCACGGATCCCGCCAAGCGCGGCATCGCGGTCACCGGCGGGCTCCAGGACAACGGCCAGTCGATGCTGCGGCCCGGCGACCGGGTGATGGGCTCCAACTTCGGCGGTGACGGCGGCGACACGATCACCGACCCGGACAACGGGTGCAACATCGCCGAGGAGTACGTCTACCTGTCGGTGTCCGTCACGCAGAACTGCGGGGTGAACGACGGCGGCTGGGTCGACGACCCGTCCAAGGCCACGTCGTACTCGGTCGCGCCGCCCGACAACGAGACCTCCGAGGCGCGCTTCATCGCGCCGCTGAGCGCCGACATCAAGGACAAGAACACCTGGGTCGCCGGCGGCCGGCACGTGTGGGTCAACACCAAGGGCTACGGGATCCGCAGCGGCAGCGAGTGGTTCAACGCCTTCGACCTCGGTGAGGGCCGCACCGCCACGGCGGTCGCCTCCTCCGGCGGCAAGGTGTACGCGGCCTGGTGCGGCCCCTGCAACAACCAGGGCTTCGCCCGGGGCGTCGCGGTCGGCAACGCCGACGGCACCGGCTGGCACGAGCTGAACCTGCCGGTCGACAGCAAGGTCCCCAACCGCTATCTGTCCGGCCTCGCCGTCGACCCGGCGGACTCCGACCACGTCCTGCTCGCCGTCAACGGCTTCTCCCGCAAGTGGACGGAGGGCCCCGGCGCGGGCGTCGGCCACCTCTTCGAGACCAGGGACGGCGGCGCGACCTGGACGGACATCTCCGGCAACCTGCCGGATGTGCCCGCCAACTCGGTGGTCCTGCTGAAGAACGGCACGATCGCCCTGGGCACGGACCTCGGGGTGCTGGTCCGCACGCCGAAGTCGTCCGGCTGGAAGGTGGCCGGCGCCAACCTGCCGACCACGGCGGTGCTCCAGCTCAAGACGGGTCCGGACGGGCGGCTGTACGCGGCCACGCACGGGCGCGGGATCTGGTCCATCGACGTACGACGGCTGCGGTGACGTGAGCCGGAGGGGAGGGGCCCGCGGTCCGGTGGGCCCCTCCCCTCGGTCTGTTCAGGCCACCTTCTCCGGCACCGGCGTCTCCTGTGCGGCGCCGTGCTTCGGGGGTTTCGTCGTCACCATCAGGGCCGCGACCAGGCCGGCCACGAGCATGATGGCGGCGGCCCACCAGATGGCGACCGTGTAGCCGTGCACCACGCCCTCCCTGACGATCAGGTCCCGCTGGGCCGGGTCGGTGAGGTGGGCGGTGATGTAGGCGGCACTGCTGGTGGTGGCGAGGGTGTTCAGCAGGGCCGTGCCGATGGAGCCGCCGACCTGCTGCGAGGTGTTGATCGTCGCCGAGGTCACTCCGGAGTCCCGCGGGGCCACGCCCGCCGTCGCCGTGGCGAACACCGGCATGAAGATCAGGCCCATGCCGAGGCCCATGAGGATCAGGGCGGGCAGGATGTCGGCGGCGTACGACGAGTGCACCGTCAGCCGGGTCAGCAGGATCATGCCGATCGCCGCCAGCAGGGCGCCGGGGCCCATGAGCAGACGGGGTGCGACATGGTCCAGGAGCCGGGCGGCGATCTGGGTGGAGCCCGTGATGATCGCGGCGGTCAGGGGGAGGAAGGCCAGCCCGGTCATCACCGGCGAGTAGTCGAGGATGACCTGGAGGTAGTAGGTCATGAACAGGAAGAGACCGAACATTCCGATCACGGCCAGCGCCATGGTCAGGAAGCAGCCGGCGCGGTTGCGGTCCTTGATGATGTGCAGCGGCAGCAGGGGCACCGGGGCCCGCTTCTGCCACCAGACGAAGGCCGTGAGCAGGACGACCCCCACCGCGAACAGGGTGAGGACCATCGGGTCGGTCCAGCCGCGCGGCTCCGCCTCGGCGAATCCGTACACGATGGCGACCAGGCCGCCGCAGCCCAGCAGCACGCCGGGCACGTCCAGGCGGGCGCCCGCGTGGCCGGGGCTGTCGTGCAGCAGGGCCAGGGCGCCGATGACCGCGATCACCGCGATCGGCACGTTGACGTACAGGCACCAGCGCCAGTCCAGGTACTCCGTGAGCAGGCCGCCGACGATGAACCCGATCGCGCTGCCGCTGCCAGCCAGGGCGCCGTAGATGCCGAAGGCCTTGCCGCGCTCCTTGGGGTCGGTGAAGGTCGTCGTCAGCAACGACAGGGCCGACGGGGCCAGTACGGCGGCGAAGACGCCCTGCAGGGCACGGGCGCCGAAGAGCATGCCGGCCGTGGTGGCGGCACCGCCCAGCGCGGAGGCGGCGGCGAAGCCGACGAGGCCGATGACGAAGGTGCGTTTACGGCCCACCAGGTCGGCGATCCGGCCGCCCAGCAGGAGCAGTCCGCCGAACGCCAGGGTGTAGGCGGTGATCACCCACTGGCGGTTGCCGTCGCTCATGCCGAGGTCGTTCTGGGCGGACGGCAGCGCGATGTTCACGATGGTCGCGTCGAGGACGACCATGAGCTGCGCGAGCGCGATGACCACCAGACCCCACCAGCGGCGGGGGTCGGCATCCCGGGCGGTTTCCCCCGGTCGGGTGACGGTCGGGCGCGGTATGCGGTCGGGCCGGGGGTCTTGGCTGGTCATGGCTCCAGCACCACCTTTCCGGCGGTCGCGCGCGTCTGAAGGGCACGGTGGGCGGCCGCCGCCTCCGCGAGCGGGAAGCGGTGCACGGCAGGGGTCAGGCGGCCCGCGGCGGCCTCGGCGAGGGCGCGCAGTTCGAGGGTCTGTAGGGGGTTGGGGCCGCCGGCCTTTCGCATCATCGCGGGGCCGAGGACGTTCTCGGAGACGCCGTCGACGAGGTGGGGCCCGCCGTCGCGCAGGCCCTGGCCGGACCAGCCGAAGACGAGGTGCCTGCCGCCCGGCGCGAGCAGGGCGACGCACTCGCGGGCGACGTCGCCGCCCACGCCGTCGAACACGACGGTGGCCGGCCGGCCGCCGAGAAACGCGCGCACCTTCCCGGGCCACGCCGGGTCCGCGTAGTCGACGGCGAGATCGGCGCCGTTCTCCCGCACACGCGCGGCCTTCTCGGGCCCTCCGGCCAGCCCGACGACGACGGCGCCGGCGTTCTTCGCGTACTGCACCAGCAGCGTGCCGATGCCGCCCGCGGCCGCCGGGATCAGGGCCACCGCGGCCGGGCCGAGCTCGGCGAACTGCACGATCCCCATCGCCGTACGGCCCGTGCCGATCATGGCGACGGCCTCGGCGAAGTCGAGGTTCGCCGGGATCTCGTGGACGCGGTCGACATCGGTGACGGCGAGTTCGGCGTAGCCGCCCGGCGCGAAGCCGAGGTGGGCCACGACACGCTTGCCGAGCCAGAGCGCCGCGACGCCCTCGCCGAGGGACTCGACGACTCCGGCGACCTCGCGGCCGGGGATCGTGGGCAGCGTCGGCGGCTCGGGTGCCGGGCCCTGGACGCCCTCGCGCAGGGCGGTGTCCAGGAGGTGGACGCCGGCCGCCCGCACGGCGATGCGGACCTGGCCGGGGCCCGGAGCCGGGGCGTCGACCTCCTCGTAGGTGAGGTTCTCGGCCGGGCCGAAGGTGTGCAGGCGGATGGCGTGCATGGGTCCCCCATCGGTGTGGACTCGGGTGCTGTCAGAACGCCAACCCTCCAACCTCAAGCTTGCTTGAGGTCAAGGGCGGACCAGTCGAGGGCGGACCGGCCGTGGGCGTTCCTGCCAAGGGCGTTCCTGCCGAGGGCCAGGGACACCGCCGTGAGCGCGCTGTTGAACGACACCTCGGACAGCACGCCGGGGGCCGCGACCTGATCGCCCGCCAGATAGACCCCGTCGCCGCGATCGACCGCGGGGCGGTCCCGCCAGCTGGTGCCGGGCAGGTCGACGGCGCCGGTACGGCCGTTGGCGACGGCCTCGCTCCGCCAGGTGACGCGCTCGCGCCAGCCGGGGAAGCCGAGGTCGAGAAGCCGCTCGGCGCGGGCGACGCCGTCGGCCCGGGACTCGTGCGGGGCGAGGGGGAACTGGCCCTGGAGGAGCTGCTCACCGGCCGGGGCGAGCGACCGGTCCTGGGCGGTGAACCGCTCGATCCACCCGGTCTCGTCGAGGTCGGCGACGACGAAGGCGTCCCCGCGCCGGGTGCGCACCGCGAGATCGATCAGTGCGGTACGTCCGCTCGTCCAGGTCAGGGAGTCGTCCCTCAGCAGACGGCGGGCGGAGTCGAGGGAGGTGGCGACGATGACGGGCGTGTCGGTCGGGAGCTCGTCGACGCGGGACAGGGTCTCCATCCGGACCCCGAGGTTCCAGGCCCGGGCCGCCATCCGGTCGATCATGGTCGCCCATCCGCCCCGCGGATAGTGCGCCTCCGGCGGCAGCCTGGTGGCCCGCCGCAGCCGCTCCCGCACGAACGCGGCGGACAGCGCGCCGGGGTCGTGGTGGAACAGGGCGACGGCGGAGTAGTGCGCGGCGGCACGGGCGCCCTCCTCACCGGCGATGCCGGTCGCCCACGTCATGAAGTCGACGTCGACGGGCGCCTGCGGCAGGGCCGGCCGCAGCAGCTTGAGCATGGCGAACGGCGGGGTGCGGCGCAGTACGCCACGGTGCCGCAGCCGCAGCCGGGCGGCCTCCAGGGGCGGGATCGGCGCGAGCGGTCCGATGAGGTCGCGCTGCCTGAGCCAGGCCCAGTGCGGGCCGCCGCTGTACAGGGCGTGCGGTCCCTCGTTGGTCCGGTACGGCCCCTCGGCGGTCCGCGCCCGCCCGCCCAGGGTGTGGTGGGCTTCGTACACGGTGACCTTGGCGCCCGCCTCGGCGGCGGTGATGGCCGCGGTGAGTCCGGCGAAGCCGCCGCCGACGACGGTGATGCGGTGCATGACTGGGGGTCTCCCTCGTGCTCGGGGTCGCCTTTCTTGCGTCCTCTGTGAGTACGACGGTCCGGGGTACCCAGAATGTGACATCGGCAGTGATCCGCACGGATCGTCGCAGGTCAGGCGGATTGTCAGTGGCGGGGTGCAGCATGGGGACATGGCGAGGAGAGCGATGGGCCGGCGCGGCGGTGCGGGGCGGGGCGGTGTGCAGGGGGCGCGGCGGCCCGAGGTGCGGCTGCCGGCGCTGGAGCCGTTCCGGGACGGGGAGTTGGAGCCGGACGGGGACTACGACGGCCTGGAGTTCGCCGAGGAGGACCTCACCGGGCACGACGGCGGGGGCGCCCGCTTCATGGACTGCGCGCTGAAGGGCTGCGTCCTGGACGAGACGCGGCTTCATCACGCCCGGATCCTCGACTCGGTCCTCACGGCGCCCCGGGGCGTCGGCACCGACCTCGCCGAGGCGACGCTGCGCGATGTGGAGCTGGTCGACGCGCGGCTGGGCGGGGTGCAGCTGCACGGGGCCGTGCTGGAGCGGGTGGTGATCCGGGGCGGCAAGATCGACTACCTGAACATGCGCAAGGCCAAGCTCAGAGACGTCGTCTTCGAGGGCTGCGTCCTGGTCGAGCCGGACTTCGGGGGTGCCCGCCTCGAGCGGGTGGAGTTCGTGGACTGCGCGGTGAAGGGGGTGGACCTCACCGGGGCCGGCCTGGCGGACGTGGATCTGCGCGGGGCGGTGGAGCTGGAGATCGCGCGGGGTGTGGACCGGCTGGCCGGGGCGGTGCTCAGTACGTCCCAACTCCTGGATCTGGCACCGGTGCTGGCGGCACAGCTGGGGATCCGGGTGGAGGGATGACGGCCGACCGGCGCTCCCGCGCGTTCAGCCCACCCGTGGAAACCGGGCCTGGAGCGTCCAGACCGCCGGGTTCTCGCCCAGGTCCTCGTGCAGGTCGATCAGATCGGCGAGCAGATCGTGCAGGAAGTCGCGGGCCTCGCGGCGCAGTTCGGCGTGCGAGAAGGTCAGCGGGGCCTCCTCCGCCGGCATCCAGTCCGCCTCGATGTCCACCCAGCCGAAGCGGCGCTCGAAGAGCATGCGGTCGGTGGACTCGGTGAAGTCCAGCTCCGCCCGCTGGGGCCGGGAGGCGCGGGAGCCGGCCGGGTCCCGGTCCAGCCGCTCGACGATGTCGCACAGGGCCCAGGCGAAGTCGAGCACCGGCACCCATCCCCAGGCTGTGGACAGTTCCCGGTCCGCCTTGGTGTCGGCGAGGTAGACGTCCCCGCAGAACAGGTCGTGGCGCAGCGTGCGGACGTCCGCGCGGCGGTAGTCCGTCTGCGGGGGATCCGGGAAGCGGTTGGAGAGGGCGTAGCCGATGTCGAGCACGTAGGCGATGGTGTCACGGCCGACCTCATAGGATCATCGGCGTGTCCCGTTTCGCGCCCGTTGCCCTGACCGTCACCTCCGCCCTGCTCGTCCTGACCGCGTGCAGCGGCGGAGTCCAGGGCACCCCCGGCGGCTCCGGTGTGCGCGACCCGTACTTCACCAAGGCGGGCAACGGCGGCTACGACGTCACCCACTACACCCTCGACCTCGCCTACGACCCCGACGAAGAGCACCTCACCGGCACCGCCGAGATCACCGCGCGCGCCGGCAAGGACCTCTCCGCCTTCGACCTCGACCTGAAGGGAATGGACGTCGGGGAAGTCTCGGTGGAGGGCGAGCGCGCCCGATGGAGCCGCAATGGCCAGGAGCTGGTGATCCGTCCCCACGACGACCTCGACGAGGGCGAGACCTTCCGCACCACCGTCCGCTACTCCGGCACCCCGCAGACCCTCACCGACCCCGACGGCTCCGAGGAGGGCTGGCTCCCGGGCGCCGCCGGCGCGCTCGCCCTCGGCGAGCCGACCGGGTCCATGGCGTGGTTCCCCGGCAACCACCACCCCTCGGACAAGGCGTCGTACGACGTCTCGGTGACCGTGCCGGAGGGGCTGGAGGCCGTCTCCAACGGCGAGTTGGCGGACCGGAGCACCAGCGGCGGCCGTACCACGTTCCACTGGCGCACGGCGGAGCCCATGGCCAGCTACGTGGCCACGCTGGCGATCGGCGACTACGACATCACCCGCTCCACGGTCACCGGCGCGAACGGCGCCGAACTGCCCGTCTACACCGCCGTGACCCCCGCCCAGGCCACCCCCGCCCGCAAGGCGCTCGCCCGGCTCCCCGAGGTCATGGAGTGGCTGCAGTACAACTTCGGCCCGTACCCCTTCTCCTCCACCGGCGCGATCATCTCCGACACCGACGACTCCGACTACGCGCTGGAGACCCAGAACCGTCCGGTCTTCCCCGGCGCCCCCGGCACCGAGCTCCTCGTCCACGAGCTCGCGCACCAGTGGTTCGGCAACTCCGTGACGCCGAAGAGCTGGCGCGACATGTGGCTGAACGAGAGCTTCGCGACGTACGCGGAGTGGCTGTGGGAGGAGGACGACGGCGGCGACAGCGCCCAGGAGACCTTCGACGCCTTCTACGACCACGGCGGGAAGGACCACAAGGACATCTGGTCCTTCCCGCCCGCCAGGCCCACCAGCG
The DNA here is from genome assembly GCF_015160855.1 of Streptomyces ferrugineus. Classification (NCBI taxonomy): domain Bacteria; kingdom Bacillati; phylum Actinomycetota; class Actinomycetes; order Kitasatosporales; family Streptomycetaceae; genus Streptomyces; species Streptomyces ferrugineus. The sequence continues at coordinate 710,757 of NZ_CP063373.1, forward strand.
CCGCGCACATCTCCGACCCGCCCGTCTACGAGCGTGGCGCGATGGTCCTCCACAAGATCCGCCAGACCGTCGGCGACGACACCTTCTACGACATCGTCCAGGGCTGGGCCGCCGCCCACCGCCACGGCAACGCGGACACCGACGACTTCACGCGGTACGTGGAGAAGAAGGCCCCCGACGAGGACTTCACGGCCGTCTGGGAGGACTGGCTGTACGGCGACGGAAAGCCCGAGCAGCCGTAGGAACCCGGTCAGACGGCCAGTTCCTTGCGCAGCACCGTGCAGGGGCGGTCGAACTGGCGGTCCCTGCCGTAGCCGATGGTCTCGTAGCCGAGGGCGGTCCAGAAGTCGAGGGCGCCCGGGTTGTTGTCGAGGACGGCAAGGCGTACGGCGGCGGCCCGGCCGGCCGCGCGGAATCGGTCCTCCACGGCAGCCGCGAGCTGCCTGCCGTACCCCTTGCGGTGCGCCGCCGCGTCCACCATCAAAAGCCCGATCCAGGGGTCCGGGTCGACCGGGTCCGGATGGCTGGCCAAGGTGATCACGATCCCGACGAGCCGCCCCTCACTGCGGGCGAGCAGCACCTCAGCCCCCGGCACCAGCAACTCGTCGGCCAGCGCGGCGGCCACCTGCTCGGGGCGGATGTCGTCCGGGTCCGGGAAGTCGCCGCTGAGCGCGTGGAAGTCGCGGTTGGAGGCGTAGAGGGCGGTGAGTTCGGTGAGGACCGGGGCGGGGATGTCGTGGTCGGGGGTGAGGGGGAGGGGGTCGAGGATCATTCGGGCAACCTATCGAAGGGGCACCGACGCCTGGACCCCCGGCCGGAGCCGGGGGTCCAGGCGAGACAGGGCGTCGTCGATGATCAGACGTTGACGCCGAAGTCCTGGGCGATGCCCACCAGGCCCGAGGCGTAGCCCTGGCCCACCGCGCGGAACTTCCACTCGGCGCCGTTGCGGTACAGCTCGCCGAAGACCATGGCCGTCTCCGTCGCCGCGTCCTCGGAGAGGTCGTAGCGGGCGATCTCGGTGCCGCCCGCCTGGTTGACGATGCGGATGTAGGCGTTGCGGACCTGGCCGAAGTTCTGCGAGCGGTTCTCCGCGTCGTAGATCGAGACCGGGAAGACGATCTTGTCGACGTCGGCCGGGAGGCCGGCGAGGTTGACGTTGATCGCCTCGTCGTCGCCCGCGCCCTCACCGGTGCGGTTGTCACCGGTGTGGACGATGGTGCTGTCCGGCGTCTGCTTGTTGTTGAAGAACACGAAGTGGGCGTCCGAGTAGACCTTGCCCTGGGTGTTGACCGCGATCGCGGAGGCGTCGAGGTCGAAGTCCGTGCCGGTGGTGGTGCGGACGTCCCAGCCGAGGCCCACGGTGACGGCGGTCAGGCCCGGAGCCTCCTTGGTGAGCGAGACGTTGCCACCCTTGGACAGGCTTACAGCCATGGTTCGGGAGTCCTTTCCCTCGTTTGCATACGGCGGTACGACATACGGGCTGAGTTGCTGCTGAAGAAGAAGCTACAGCTACCCCTTTGACTTCCTCCCCCTCTCTATGGAGGGGAAGTTCACAGCTCGCGCCGTGGGGCTTCCTGCTTCATCACCGACTGCCCGCCCGGAGATCTCCGTTGAGGTCTTACACCGGCTCCACAGGCCGACACCGCCAGCCCGGCGGCCAGAAGGTTCTTTGCTGCGTTCATGTCCCGGTCGTGGGCCGTGCCGCAGTCGCACGTCCAGGTACGGACGTTGAGCGGCATCTTGTCCTGCAAGCTGCCGCAGACGGAGCACAGCTTCGAGGAGGGGAACCAGCGGTCGACTGCGATCACTTCGCGGCCGTACCAGTGGGCCTTGTACTCCAGCATGCTCCGGAACTCGCTCCATGCCGCGTCTGAGATGGCGCGAGCGAGCTTGCCGTTCTTCAACAGATTGCGAACGGTGAGATCCTCGATCACGACCACTTGGTTTTCGTGGACGAGTCGAGTGGTGATCTTGTGCAGGTGATCGCGCCTGCGGTCGGCGATGCGGGCGTGGATCCTCGCGACTTTGCGGCGGGCCTTGGCCCGGTTGGCACCGTCGCCCTTGGCCTTGCGTGCAAGTTCCCGCTGGGCCTTGGCGAGGCGGGCCCGGTCGCGCCGCTCGTGCCTGGGGTTGGAGATCTTTTCCCCGGTGGACAGCGTCAGCAGGTGATCGAGTCCGGCATCCACGCCGACGGCCGTCTCGGCAGTCGGGAGCGGCGTGATGGACGGGTCCTCGCACAGCAGGGACACGTACCAGCGTCCCGCGCTGTCCTGGGACACGGTCACAGTGGACGGGGTGGCTCCCTCGGGCAGAGGACGGGACCACACGATGTCGAGCGGGTCCGCCATCCTGGCCAGCGTCAGCATGCCGTCCCGGAACCGGAATCCGCTGGTGGTGTACTCCGCGCTCTTGCGGGACTTCTTCCGCGACTTGAACCGCGGGTACTTCGCCCGCTTGGCGAAGAAGTTGGTGAACGCCGTCTGGAGGTGCCGGAGTGTCTGCTGGAGCGGGACCGAGGAGACGTCGTTGAGATACGCCAGTTCCTCGGTCTTCTTCCACGCGGTCAGCATCGCCGACGTCGAGTTGTAGTTGACCCGCTCCTGCCGGAGCGTCCACGCCTCTGTGCGGGCCGCGAGTGCCATGTTGTAGACCTTCCGCACGCAGCCGAACGTGCGCGACAGCTCGGCAGCCTGCCCGTCGGTCGGATAGAAGCGGTACTTGAACGCCCGCTTCGCGCGAATGGTCACGTCTCACAAACTAGCACATCCTCTTGTGAGTGCCCTCGGATTGTCGCGCTTCCTCCCTGCCCCGCTCCGCAGGAGCATGGTTTCGTCCTCCGGGGAACGCTGGGGGAGGTGTCGGAGGTTCCAGGTCTCTTTACTTTCTTTGCCGAACGGCGCTCGCGTGGGCATGGACGATCCCGGCGATATTCGCGTGACGTGGACCGGACAGAGGCGGGAACATGGAGCACATGTCCGGTCCCTACGTCATCCGTGGCTCCGTCTCGCTCCCCGAGGCCGAGCTCATGTGGCGTTTCTCCCGCTCGAGCGGCCCTGGCGGCCAGCACGTCAACACCAGTGACTCCAAGGTGGAGCTGAGCTTCGACCTCGCGAAGACCGAGGCACTGCCGGACGTATGGAAGCGTCGGGCACTCCAGCGCCTGGCCGGCAAGCTCGTCGACGGCGTCGTCACCGTCCGGGCCTCCGAACACCGCTCCCAGTGGCGCAACCGCGAAACCGCCGCCGTACGCTTGGCGGCCCTCCTGTCCGAGGCCACGGCCCCACCCCCCAAGCCCCGCAAGCCGACCCGCATCCCCCGCGGCATCAACGAACGCCGCCTGAGGGAGAAGAAGCAGCGAGCGGAGACAAAGCGGGGCAGGTCGGGTCGCGACTGGTCGTAAGGACCGGTGGCCCATGCCACCCGCACTGGCGCAACGGCGAGCAGGGGACGTGCCGGGGGGTGTCCGCCCGCAGCGGCGGGCGTCGACAAAGGCCGGCCTCCCTGCCCAAGGGCAACCGCCCGACCGAGGACGGACACCCCCCGGCGCGGCCCCGACCCCCGACGGCGAGCAGTGCGCAACGCAAGCCCCCACCGAACCGCAACGGGCCGCCGCAGGCATCCCCCGTCACACCCGCGCCTCCCGATCCGTCATCCCACTGACGACGGACAACGACGAGAGGCCGCGCCCCATGACCACCGACGACACCAGCGACACTGACGTCCTCGCCCAGCGCTTCGAGGCACACCGAGGCCACCTCCGTGCCGTGGCCCACCGCATGCTCGGCTCGACCGCGGAGGCGGAGGACGCGGTGCAGGAGTCCTGGTTCCGCGTCAGCCGCTCCGACACCAGCGGCGTCGACAACCTCGGCGGCTGGCTGACGACGGTCGTCGGTCGGGTCTGTCTGGACATGCTGCGCTCGCGCAGGTCCCGCGCGGAGGAACCCCTGGAGACCACCGCGCCGATCCACACCGCCGCTCCGGCCACCACCCCGGCCGCCGACCCGGAGCAGGACGCCCTCCTCGCCGACTCGGTCGGCGTCGCCCTGCTCGTCGTACTGGACACCCTCACGCCCGCCGAGCGGCTGGCGTTCGTGCTGCACGACCTGTTCGCGGTGCCGTACGAGGAGGTCGCGGCCATCGTGGACCGTACGCCGACGGCCACGCGGCAGCTCGCCAGCCGCGCCCGGCGCCGGGTGCAGGGCGCCGACGCGCCCGAGGCCGACCTCGCCCGGCAGCGGGAGGTCGTGGACGCCTTCCTCACCGCCGCGCGGGGCGGCGACTTCGAGGGGCTGCTCGACGTCCTGGACCCGGACGTCGTCGTGCGCACCGAGGCCGGGGTGACCACGGGCGCGGCGGCGGTGGCACGGGGCGCGACCGCCTTCGCCAGCCGAGGTGCGGCCGCCGGCCGGCCCGCGCTGGTCGACGGTGCCCCGGGCCTCGTACTGCTCGCCGGGAGGCGCGTGGAACGGGCCCTGAAGTTTGCGTTCGTACGGGATCGCATCGCCGTGATCGACATCGTGACGGACCCCGGAAAGGTGTCCCGGCTCGACGTCCGGCCGGACTAGGACAGGCCCCGGCCCGGCCGGTCCAGCTCCAGCACGCCCACCGTCTCGCCCTCGCTGGTCTCCCCGTTGGGGCGGAAGCCGAGGCCGAGGTAGAAGCCCTCGGGGCCGTCCGGGCCGGGATGCCAGGTGACGTACAGCTCCTTGCCGTCCCGGCGGCGGATCTCACCGGCCACGGACTCGACCGCGAAACGGCCGTACCCGCGGCCCTGTTCCGCGGCCGAGATGTTCAGACGCCACAGGCCGGAGCGGTGGGCGCTGCCGTCTCCGTACCAGTCGATGTCGAAGAAGGCCATCAGGAACCCGACCGGGCGGTCGTCGTCGACGATCAGGCGCGGCCAGGCGACGCCGGGATGGACGTAGGCCTCGGCGAGCGACTTCACGACCGGGTCGACCGCGTGTTCCTGATCCGGGCGGACCTGGATGCCGAGGGCGGCTTCGAGATTGCGGGAGGAAACCTTTTCGAGGCGCGGTCCGGTCGTCGCTGTCGTCGTCATGTGCGCACTCTAGGTGGGGAGTTCACCGGGGGCGAATGAATTCCGCGAGCGGTGAACTCACCCCAAGTGCCGGTAACGGCCCCGGAAATACGTCAGCGGCCCCCCGTCGGCACTCGGCAGCGAGGCCGACAGAACACGTCCGATCACCAGGGTGTGGTCGCCGGCCGTCACCCGCTGCTCGGTGCGGCACTCCAGCGTGGCCAGGGCGCCGCCCACCAGCGGGGCGCCGCTCTCCTTGCCGCGGACGTACGGGATGTCGGCGAACAGTAGCCGGTCGCTGACCCGGCCCTTCATGGCGAAGCGGCCCGCGATGTGGCGCTGGCTCTCGGCGAGGACCGAGACCGCCCACAGCGGCTGCTCGGCGAGCAGGTCGTCCATCCGGGAGCCCTCACGCAGGCTGACCAGCACCAACGGCGGGTCCAGGGACACCGACAGGAACGCCGTGGCCGTCATGCCGACGTCCTCGCCGGCCGGGGCGTGCGGGTCGTCCGGGTCCAGGGGCGGCTCCAGCGCGGTCACCAGGACCACGCCCGCGGCGAGCCGGGACATGGCGGCTCGGAACTCGTCGTTGCTCACCCCCTCAGCATGCCGGGCGGCGCTGCGGGAGGCGGGGAGGAGGGTGGTCGCGGGCTGCGCGGCAGGGGAAGTGTTCGGCACGCCGAAAACGCTAATGTCGCTCCCGCACACCCACATCGGGCCTGCGCCCGAGAACGGACCTAGGACTCCCGACGGACTCCGATCGCTTGTGCGGAACTCGGGTTCAGTAAACACACAGGAAAAACGCAGAAACACCGCTCAATTGTTCACGTTTACCTGTGACTTGAGTCACAAGAGCCAATAATTGTTGACCCTGTGTACCGAGTGGGCAGCGCGCTGTGATTCAGTGGCGGGGAACTAGCAAGGGACGTTACGCCGAAGTAGAACCCTTGATTCACTGCGAGGTCTCGGGGGGAGGGCGAGCATGGAGACCGAGTCGGAGCCGTATGTCCGTCTTGCGACCCTGCGACAACTTCACCAGGTCATGGCTGACATGAACACGGCCCGTAGCCTGGCGGACACACTACAGACCGTCGCCGACGGCGTCGTCACCGGCCTCGGCTACGAACTCGCGTGCGTCAACCTCGTGCGCCCCGACGGCGACCTCGTGGTCGCCGCCTTCTCCGGCAACCCCGCCGCCGAGGCCCTGATCACCGGCCGGGTCGGCTCCCGCGAGGCATGGGAGCGGCGGCTGAGCATGGGCCAGCACTGGGGCGACCTGGTGTTCATCCCGCACACCGAGGGCTGGATACTCGACGACGACGACGTCCCGCAGTGGTACACCGACGGCCCCGCGCCCCGCTTCGAAGACGAGTGGCACCCGAGCGACCGGCTCTTCGCGCCGATGTACACGCCCGGTGTGCAGGGCGGCGCGTGCGGCGAGCTGATCGGGGTGCTGTCCGTGGACCGGCCGCGCAACGGCCGGCTGCCGGGCGCGTGGGGGCGCGAGGCGCTTCAGATGTACGCGTTCCAGGCCGCGATCGCCATCAGCAACGCACGTCTACGCGCGAATATGCAGCGGGCACTGGTCAGGCTGGAGCGCGATCAGCAGGCCCTGCGCGCCAGCGAGGAAAGCTTCAGGCAGGCCTTCGAGTACGCCCCCTCCGGCATGGCCATCGCCGAGATGGGCGGCGACCAGCACGGGCGGATCCTGCGCACCAACGACGCGCTGTGCCGCCTCCTCGGCCGCCCCGCCTCCGCGATGCGCCGCTACTCCTTCTCCGACCTCGTCCACCCCGAGGACATCGGCACGCTGCTGCGGACGTCGGCGGAGGGCGGCCGCGCCGAGCTCCGCCTCGGCCGCCGCGACGGCACCTACGTCTGGGTCTCACTCCGCAACAGCGTCGTCGCCGACGCCGCCGACGGCCCCCGCTTCCTGCTCACCCACGTCGAGGACATCGAGGAGCGCAAGCGCCGCGAGCTCCAGCTCGCCCACCGCGCCTCGCACGACTCGCTCACCGGGCTGCCGAACTCCGCCGAGCTGCGCGCACGGCTGGCCGCCCGGCTGTGCCGGCGCCCCGCGCACGCCGGCGCCCTGGAATCCATGGACGCGGCCTACGGCCACCCGGCCGTCTTCGACGCCAACGGCCACGGCTTCGACTTCCCGGGCGCGGCGGCGCTCGAGGCCTACGACCACCACGTCCACACCGTCTCCCCGGACGAGGGCGAGCGCGACGACGGCACCAAGGGGCTCGCGGTCCTCTTCTGCGACCTCGACGGCTTCAAGTCGATCAACGACCGGTTCGGGCACAACGCGGGTGACGCGGTGCTCATCGAGGTCGCGAGGCGCCTGTCCCGCCAGGTCCGCGACGGCGACACCGTCGCCCGGCTCGGCGGCGACGAGTTCGTGATCCTCGCCGACGGGCTCGGCCGGGCCGACGCGCAGGACCTCGCGGTCCGTCTGCGCAATGAGATCATCCAACCGATCCGGGCCGAGGGACGGGCGGTCCGCGTCGGCGCGAGCTTCGGCATCGGGTGGGCACACTGCGGGATGACTGCGGACGAAGTGTTGAAGTCCGCTGACGAGCGGATGTACGTAGAGAAACGATCTCGTCCCAAACAACACAGACGCGCGGGATGAATCCCAGGTCAGCGAGCTGATGCGGTCTGAGTCACCCGTTTGGGCCAGCAGGAGCGGGTAGGCTCGCCATTCTGACCGACATACCGCAACGCCCGCACCTGGTGAGGAGTACCACAGGGATGACGTCCGGCAACAACGGCGCGAACACGCCGCCCGAGGACGACGACCCGTTCGGCTACCTCTACGCCGACGGCCAGGCCAACGGAGCCCAGCCACCGTCCGGTGGCTACGGCTATCCGAACGCCGTGAACCGGGTGCGCGCGGTGGGCCAGCGCCAGTACGGCCAGCCGCCGGCCGCGCCCCAGATCCCGCAGCAGGGCGCCTACGGCCAGCCGAACGCGCACTACGCGGCACCGGAGACGCTGCCCGGCGGCGCACCGACGACCCAGCAGCCGTCGTACAGCGGCGGCAGCGGCCGCGGCGCCGGCCGCGGCGGGGGCCCCAACACCAAGGGGCTGCTGATCGGGGCCATCGCGGTCGTCGCGGCGGTAGTCATCGGCATCGGCGTGGCGATGCTGGGCGGCGATGAGGACCCGGGCGACAAGGACAACGAGGCCGGGGCGACGCCGTCGCAGTCCCAAAGCGCGGAGTCGAGTCCTTCGGCGAGCAGCAGCGCCGGGGCGAGCGAGGAGGACCTGCAGGCGACCGATGCCAAGACCCTGCGACTCGAGGGGGGCGCAACCACGGACTCCGCCTTCAAGGGGGCCAGGGCGGACGGCGGGATCTACGTCACGAACTTCAACAAGGTCGGCGCCAAGGTCACCTGGACCGTGAACGGTATCGACGAGGCCGGCCCCTACACCCTGAACGTGCGCTACAGCAGCGCGGGCAAGGATGCCAACGCGACCCTTCTGGTCAACGGGACGGCGAACTCCGCGCCGCTGGGTCTCAAGAACTTCATCGGCGCGCGGGCCCCGGAGGGGGACTGGGAGAAGGGCTGGCAGACCACCTGGGCGCCCGTCACCCTGAACAAGGGCACCAACACCCTCGCGGTCGCCTGCAACGACGGCAACAAGTGCGACGCGATCCTCGACCAGATGTGGCTCACCAAGGGCACGAAGAGCTAGACGGTACGACGTGACGGCCGTCGCCCGCGGGGAGCGGGGACGGCCGTCGTACGGAGCGGTACCGTACTCAGGTCACTCGACGCGGCCCCACTCCAGGCAGCGGCTCGCCGCCCAGGCCCTCTTGTCGTTCCATTGCACCTTGCGCACGGTGCGGCGATGGCGCGAGGGCGGGACGCAGGCCCCGCGTTCCAAGGGGGCGGTGTCGCCGGAGTGCCTGTCGGGCGCGGCGGTTCGTGCGCCTGGAAGCGGAGCTGTGGCGTGTCTCGGAGTCCTTCCCCTCTTGCTTCTCGCGATCCTGCCCGACGGCACCTACAGGAGCGGGCTGCGCGGTCGGCGTGCGAGAGAATGGATGCCGGTCCAGGGTATCGAGTACACCGTCACCTTCACCATCGGGTTGGACGGCTCCACCGAGGAGACCTCCGAGCTATTCTGCCTGATCATTACGCTACTCGATCCCGACAAGGCCCCGGCGGGCGAACTTGCCGAGCCGTACGCTGCCCGGTGGACCAGCAAAACGATCTACAAGAACATCAAGATTGAGGGTCGCGGCGGGCGCACCGCGACCCTGCGCTCGAACAGCCCCGCCCTCATCGAGTAGGAACTGTGGGCCATGCCCTGCGTCTAACAGGCCCTGCGTCACCTGACCGCCGACGCTGCCCACCACGCCAGCCTCCCGTGACGCACAGCTGCCTTGCTCACGTCCAGCAAGAGCTCAGGCCGCTCCCCGCCCGCAGGCGTGACGTTCCTTCAGCTCACATGAGCTGACGCAACGTAGGAAGAACACTCACGCCCCGACCGAGCTGCCTAAACGATCGCCGTTGGACTCATGCCAACGGCGGAACTCCATGTAGTAGCTCGGCCAAACAGGCTGCGAAAGGTAGCTGAGATTGTTATCCGATGCTTGGGGTCCAGTCCGTGCAGCTTCGGACTATCGAAGACCCTTCCATGACCGCTACCTGGGCACCGAGGGTGCGGAGGCCACCACTGCCGTCGGTTGCCGTAGTGTTGATGATGAGTGTCGTTCCGGATCCGCCGTATTCATGATGCCAGCGCCAGTACTTCGTAGTGCCGTTGTTGTTTTTAGAGAGCATTCGGATGGCTACATGGTGACCATCTGGAGCATTATCGGAAACCCAGCCGCTAACAGCCACGTAAATGGGGGTGCGGTTGTCAAATGTGAGAGCCCCCTTGACGCCAGTTGTAGAGCATGCGGCAGTGTTCACGCCGGCTGTCGCGTTCACTGTTGTTGCGGCGAATATTGCCGTTGCGGCAATGCCTATCGTTGAAAGGCGCTTCATTCTCTTCCTCATTTAGGCAGGATACCCTATTTGCGTGGAAGTGTGATCTTGGGTGATCGCTTTGTCTTGTATGAGGGTAACTTGCCTCCCAATTTGTCATGATTTATGCAGTTAAGAAAACGAGATATGGCTGGAAGTGATCGCTCCCAGGGCTTCGGCGTAGTCGCCTGACATCCGGTTCGTGAAGCGGGGGCTTCGGGAACGAGGCAGGCACGGGCTTCCAAGACCATGGATTCTCTACGCCCCGTACCTGTGTGGAATACCGTGTCTGCCGATGCGTTATCGCCGAATCTGCCTGCCTTTGCCTAGCTCCGCATCCCGAGGCCGTACCCGAGGGGATCTCGGGCGGCTGGCCGAGGTGACTGAGCTGCGAGCTTCGGACCGGCGCCGAACCCCGCGCTATGGGGACCTGGCGCCACCTCGAGTCGGCGCGCTCCGCCTAGAGGTTGTCCCGTATGAGGCGTGAGTTATCCGGTGAGGGCCAGGTTGTGGAGCCGGGCGATGCCCAGCATGGCCTGATGAACACCGTTGCCCTTGAGCCGGCAGTCCCGCAGGATCTTCCAGTTCTTCAACCGCGCCAGGGCGTGTTCCACCCGGGCTCGCGCCCTGCGGTGGACGGCATTCTCCGCTTCCTGGTGTGGGCTGAGGCGTGTCTGACCTCGTCGTTTGCGGTGCGGGACGAGCAGGCCGGTGCCTTGGTACCCGCCGTCGGCGATGGTCGGTGCGCCGCGGCAGGCCCGGTCGACGCCGGACTCGGTGAATGCCCGGCAGTCGTTGCGGCTGCCGGGCAGCGGAAGGCCGATCGCCACGACCAGACGGCTGTTGGCGTCGATAACGACCTGCAGGTTCGTCGAGTAGCGGTAGTTCTTGCTGGAGGCGGCGATGCTGCGGTCGCGGGTGGGCACGAGGGTGCCGTCGACGATGTAGACGGTGTCTTTGCGCGGCCGACGGGCCGGCGAGATGGCCAGCAGGGGCGCCAGGTGATCGAGGATGCGGTCGGCCGCAGACTTCGAGACCCCGAACAGCGGCGCCACTTGCCGCAATGTGAGGTTCGTGCGCCAGTACGTCGCCACCAGCAACACGCGGTTCTCCAGCGGCAGCCGCCAGGGACGGCCGCGCTGAACATCACCACCGCGACGCCGCACCAGAGCCACCAGCCTGGTGAACTGCGACTCGGTCAGTCCGGAGAACGGCTCAATCCACTTCGGATCATCCGCTGAGATCACCCCACCCATGCTCAGCCAACGCACCAACTGCCCCACCAGTTACGGGACAACCTCTAGCCGGGAAGGCCAACGTCGCCGCTGGCTTTTGGTGCAACGCCCGCGACGCCAGCAGGCCGCTCGCCCTCCTCGACCATCTGTGGCTAGAAAAGGGCTGGGTCAAGTCAAAGTCGTAATCAGGCCGCGGTGACCTCCCCGGTCACCACAACGTGCCCCACCAACTCCTCATACGCTCCTTGGTCAAACTCCCCGGCCACCGCCGCCAGCACACTCGCCGCCGACAGTGCCGCCGCACGGGCCAGCCGGTCCGGCCACGGCAGTCGCTCCACCCATCCCGACAGCAGCCCCGCCACCGCCGCGTCGCCCGCGACGGTCGGGCTGCCGTGCAGGCGGGTCGGGGGAGTTGCGCGCCAGCGGCCCTCGGGGGTTACCGCGAGCAAGCCCGCCTCGCCGAGGGAGGTCACGATCGAGCGGGCGCCTCGTCGCCGCGCGTCCTGCGTCGCGCGCAACGGCTCGTGGGAGCCGGTCAGTTCGGTCAGTTCGTCGCCGTTGGGCTTGATGAGGTCCGGGCGGGCGGCGACGCCCCGGCGCAGTGCCTCGCCGCCGGTGTCCAGCAGTACGGGCACCTCGGCGGCCTTCGCTGCCCGCACGAGACCGGCGTACGCCCCCACCGGCACCCCCGGCGGCAGGCTGCCGCACAGGGCCACCGCGGAGGCGGACGCCAACAGGTCGTCGTAGGCCTCCTGGAAGGCGGACCACTCGGCGGGGGTGATCGTCGGGCCGGGCTCGTTGGGCTGGGTCGTGTCGCCGGTTCGCTCGTCCACGACGGCGATGGTGCGCCGGGTCGCGCCGGTGACCGGTATCAGGGCGTCCACCACGCCGGAGGTCCGGGTCAGCTGTTCCTGGACCATGCGGCCCGTCGCGCCGCCCGTGAAGCCCGTAACCGTCATCTCGTGGCCGAGGGCCGCCAGCACCCGGGCCACGTTCAGGCCCTTGCCGCCGGGGCGCTCGGTCACCTCGGAGACCCGGTGGGTGGAGTGCGGCCTGAGGGCCCGTACCCGATAGGTGATGTCGAGAGCGGTGTTCACTGTGAGGCCGCTTTGGCGGCTTACTTGGGGACCTGCCTCCCTGTGGGGAACATGACTTGGTGAGGGGACTGGTGTTCGACGCCTTGAGGATGGATGTTCCTGTGAGAAAGCGCTCCCTGCTGCTGGCCGGCGCGGCCCTGGCCGCCACCCTTCCCCTCGCCTCCGTGCAGCCCGCTTCCGCCGCGACGGTGTGTCCCCAGGGCAAGGTGTGCACCTGGGTGAAGCGGAACTTCGAGGGGAACCGCAAGGACCGCACGACCCCGGGACACGGCTGCTTCCCGGTGCAGAGCGCCGGTGTCCGCACGGTGTCGAACCAGTCCGGCAAGACCGTCACCGTCTACGACGACCCCGGTTGTTGGGGAAGCAAGGTGGTGCTCAAAACCGGGCACTTCTCCAGCGCCCTTCCCTTCGTGGGCGAGGCTATTTCGTGGTAAGGCCTTGACTCCGCGCCTCAAATCAACATAGAAGCGCTCGACCGATGTCTCGGTCGAGCGCTTCTATGTTGCGGCCTGCGCGGTCAAGCTTTCCTCGGAGGGCATTTGATCTAGGCAGATTGCCCTTTCTGTCCTAGTGGGTTCATAGCCGGGTTGGTGTGGTCACATCCGTTATGCGCTTGATGAGGTTGTCGATCGACAATGTGGATCATGGCCTCGGAGTTGGCGGGAAAGGTCTCGTAATCGGGAGAAAGGCGCTGGTGCAACATGGGCCAACTTAAACTTCGCTCGACAACCCAGCGCCTTTTGGCAACATGGAAGCCGCGACTTCTGGGTTTCTGCCCGTCGTCCCGCCAGAATGGCCCGGCGACAGCCCTGGGGTGTCTGCCTGTTGAAAGGACTCGTCCGAACTCCATGTCTCCGTCACGCTCGTTCGCCCTAGCACCTACAGCCGCGCTGATGGCTGGCGTGGCACTCGGGGTTCTAGCCGCGCTCCTTGGAACGGTCGAAGTTCCTGTCATCAACTCGCTACACCTTGTGCTGGCGGCAGGTTGGACTTGGGCGGCCCTGGCCTTCTGTGTCGGCTTCGCATGCAGATCCAGGGTCAGGTCCGCCGTCGTGGCCCCTGCTGCCCTCGCTGTGGGCGTGGTCGCCTACTACGTGACCAAACTTGTGCAGGGGGAGTACCGGGAATGGGTGAACCTGGACGACCCCTCGCAGGGGACGCACATCTACTGGGCTGGATTCCTGTCGAAGACCCTGTTCTGGGGTGTAGCAGCCGTAGTTCTCGGTCTTCTCCTTGGGCTGGCTGGAAACTTGGGGCGAAGTGCTGGCCTTCGCGGACTCGGCTTCCGGGTGCTGATTCCGTTGATAGCCATCGCGGAGACCTCAATGCGGCTCAATGCCGAGGCCTCTTCACAAGGTGCAGTTGCCAGCACGACATGGAGTGTCACCCGCCTCGTAGCGGTGGCTGCCATCGTCGTCCTGGCAGGACAAGAGGTCAGGGCAAGGTCGAATCGCGCTCTCCGGCCAACTGGCCGGTAGGGCATCGCCCGGAGGCGCGAACCCGTCCGGGGCTGGGTCGGAGCGGGAATCTTTGGGACCTGTCCCGCCGGAGGCTTGCGGTCCTCCGGCGGGACGGGCGTTCGTGGTGCGACCTTGACCCTGCGGTCGCCGTGGGGCCCTTCATCGCCGGGGCAGGGCGTCAGCGTCGGCGTACGGCGTCCGCGCACGTGGCGTGGATACGGCCCGGCTGAGTGGCGCCCCCGGAGGGGCTCACCTTCTCGTAGGGCAGTGATGCCTGTTCCTCGATCGGCTTGTCGCAGGCCAGACACATGCGCGCCCCGGTGAGGGCGTCGCGGTGGTCGCACAGGGCCACGACGGAGCGTGCGAGGCGCTTCACGCGCTCGACTTCGCCGAGCAGTCCTGCGGCCTCCGGCTCGTGCAGCCGCCGGCGAGCCTAGCCGACTCCGGCCAGCGCCACTTGCGCGGGCACGTCGTCCTTGGGCCGACGCCCGGCGAGCTGCTCGACCGTCGGGATCAGGTGCTCCAGGAAGGCGGTGAGGTCCTGCGGTAGAGCTTCACGCTCTCATGTCGCGGCAGCGTGCGCTGATCCAGGAACCAGCCTGCCGAGGCGCGCATCGACACGATGCCCGGCATCGCGTCGGTCTCTTCCTGGATGCCGTTCACCGGGTCACCACCGGCTGTCCGGCCCGGTGGCGCGGGCACCTGCACGGCAGGTTCGGGGACGTCAGCGGCAGCGGCTCGGAGCCGTGCACGATGTCCAAGCAGCCGCGTTCCTCGGTGATCGCGCCGTGGCGATCCACGGTGTACACACGCAGCGTCATCTTGACGCTGCTCTTTCTCGTGGCTGTAGCGTTCGTCATGTCGATCTGCTCTCTCAGGTCGGCCGTGCCCTGGGGCCGTCGTGAGCGGTCGCCAGGGTGTCATTTGGGCACCGTGCCCGGCTGGGTCGTTGCTGTGGTCCTACCGTTTCAACAGCGGCGTTTGGCGTCACGGGCGGCCGTGACCAACTTTTCTGGACACCGCGCGCGGCTCTGACCGGGGACAACTGGCGTTTATGGACATTGCCTTGGGCGCCCGGTCACCCCAATCCCTGGGCACCCAGGGCTCTTTGAGTAACGGCGACGCTACGGTGAGTGCACCCACTTTGCGCAGGAGCCCGCCTATGAACGACCGCGTCAAGCCCGGTTCCAAAGCAGACCGGGACACCCTCCGCCACGCCATGACGGCCGCCGGATGCACGATCGCTGACATCCCCGTAGAACTGCGAGCCCGCTACCGGATGCGTCCGCGCGAAGCATGGCGTCATGCCCACGGCTGGACCCTGCAAGAAGCGGCGGACCGCATCACTCAGGCCGGTAGCGCGCGCCCCGCCGAGGCAGTCGCCGCCGACGCCTCTCTCGTCGGAAAGTGGGAGAAGTGGCCTGGTCCTTCATCGCGCCGCCCGAGCCTGCCGGTCCTCCTGGCAATGGCGGCTGCCTACGCCTGCCGCCCCGAGGACCTGCTGGACCTCGACGACCGTAAAGCGCTGCCCGAAGGTGACCTGCGCCTGCGCGGCCGCCAAGATGCCCCCCGCGAACCGGCGCTGCCCGCCTTGCCCGTCTCCGCCGTCACGCCACCGGAACCGATGGGCAGCGAACTGGTGCGGCTCGCCGCCGACGAATCCGCGGCCTGGGCGCAGTGGGCCGAAGCTTCGAACGTTGGCGACATCGCTCTGGAACAGCTCATGGCCGACACCCGAGCCCTCGCCGAGGACTACCTCACCTCCGACCCCGTCCCTCTCTTCGTCCGCACGCGGGCGCTTCGCGACCGGGTCTTCGCACTTCTCGAAGGCCACCAGTACCCGCGTCAGTCTTCCGACCTGTACGTGGCGGCCGGCTATCTCTGCGGGCTGCTCGCGTGGATGTCGTCAGATCTCGGACAACTCCGGGACGCGGACACGCAGGGCCGCACCGCGTGGCTGTGTGCCGAACTGGCCGGGCACAACGAACTGCGCGCGTGGGTGCTGTCGACGCGGTCGAAGGTCGCGTTCTGGGACGGGCGGCTGCGGGACGCCATCGGCCACGCCCGGCGTGGTGCCACGTACCGCCCATCCGGCACAGTCGCGGTACTGCTCGCCTGCCAGGAAGCCGATGCCTGGTCCCTGCTCGGCGCCGAGGATGAGCCGCTGGGGGCACTCGCCCGCGCCGAGGACGCCCGCGCCGGCATTAGCAGTGAGGACGACATCGGTGGCCTCTTCTCCTGCCAACCTGCCCGCCAGGAGAACTACGCAGCCGCTGTACAGCTACGCGTCGGCCGCCCCACGGATGCTCTTCGCGCGGCCGACCACGCCCTGGAGCTCTTGCGGGACCAGCCCGTACGGGCCTACGGCACCGAGGCACAGATCCACATCAGCAAAGCCGCGGCGCACCTGTCCACGGGAGAGGCCGAAGGCGCACTCGAAGCGCTCATGCCCGTGCTCGCACTTCCACCGGACCACCGGCTCGAACCCGTCACCCGACGCCTGAGCGAACTACCCATCGGCACCGGGCGCCCGGCCGGGACCAGCCGGGCAGTCGTCGGCTTGCGCGCAGCCATCGAGGAGTTCTGCCTCGACTCAGCTCCCCGGCACCTCGCCCTCTCGCCAGGGGAAGGCACTGCCTGATTTGATCTCAGTTATGACGACGCGAACCGAGACCATGCGGAACCACTGGTGGTGGCGGCCCGGTTGGAGCATGGGCCGCCGCTTCTACACCTGGCACCTCACCTTCGAAGGCCAAGCCGACGTGCACCGGCTCGCTGACGAGTACCGTTCCGCACTCGCGCCCCTTGGAGACGCCCTCACGCCGATTCCTGACAAGTGGCTGCACCTGACCATGCAGGGCATCGGCTTCGTCGGCGAGGTCAAGGAGCAGGACGTCCACGCCGTCGTGGACGCAGCCCGCGCGCGCCTCGCCGCCGTCCCAGCCTTCGACCTCCAGATCGGCCCGGAGGTCCTGGACCCCGAGGCGGTGCTCCTGCACGTTCGCCCTGACGGTCCCGTCCGGGCCGTACGGGACGCCATCCGGGCGGCGATCGGCGAGGCGCTCGGCGAAGTCCCGGAGAAGGCAGAGGGCTTCACCCCGCATGTCTCCGTCGCGTACAGCGCGGGAGACGGCCCCGCTGCTCCGATCGCTGAGGTTCTCGCTGGTCTCAGTCTGGCGCCGGCGCAGGCGCGCATCTCCGGCGCGGAGCTCATCGTGCTGCACCGCGACAACCTGATGTACGAGTGGGAGTCCTTCGCCATGGCGCCGCTCGGATGATCACCCGTCTCCTGGGCGGGTGCGCCGGCCGGTCACAGGGGGGCGGAGACGGCCAGGGCGCCAGTGCAGCGTCCCGCGCGGCCGCTTGGGCGCGCCGATTCACTCGGGGAGGCGAGTCTGGGGGCAACGCCCGTTGAGGGAGGCGCCACCAAGGGGTCCGACATCGCCGTCGACGCCGCCGGGCAGACCCAGTCGAACCGCGTCCGCGCGCAGCTGGGCCAGCTGTACCCGTACACCGTGGGTCGCTCGGCATCGCGTACGGTCGTCGAGGCGCGGGCGAGAATCCGCCAAGTCCTGTCGAGCTGAAGGAGCGGGGAGCAACGTGACCACGATCGCCGTCACTGGGCACATGGACCTGACCGAAGCCAGCGTGTCCCTCGTGCACGACGCCCTGCGGGAGACGCTGAAGCCGTACGTCGACGACCTGACCGGCGTCTCGTGCATCGCGAAGGGCTCCGACTCGATCTTCGCCGAGGTTGTGGTCGAGCTCGGCGGCCGTCTCGTCGTGGTGATTCCGTCGAAGGACTACCGGCAGAACAAGGTCAAGCCCGATCACGAAGAGACCTTCGACCGGCTTATCGACGCCGCAGCCGAAGTCGTGGTGCTGGAACACGAGACCGCGAACCGCTTGGCGTACGAGGACGCCAACCGCACGTTGCTGAAGCGGGCCGAGCGACTGGTCGCGGTCTGGAACGGTGAGCCCCCGAGCGGCAAGGGCGGCGGCACGGCGGACACGGTCCTGGAGGCGCGCGACGCCGGTCTCCCCGTCGACGTCGTCTGGCCTGCCGGGGCTTCACGCCGGGCCTGAGACCTCCGCTCGGCAGCGCTCACCGAGCCAGAGGCCTTCTGGGCGTCCGGCCACTCGTCAACACGGTGCCGCCCTGCTCGCTCGCCATGGACCAGTCGATTCGGCCTGCCGCCTCGTTGGGCGCCCCGGCCGGTCACCGGGGGGCGGACACGGCCAGGGCGCCGGTGCAGCGCCCCGCGTAGCAGGTCGGCAGCGTCTGGGCTGATCATGAAGTGGGCCGTGGCGGTCGTATCTGCCGCGGCCACAGCCGTGGCCTCAGGCCGCGCTGGCCTCGCCGGTCACCGTCACCCTGCCCAGCAACTCCTCATACACCCCCTGATCGAACTCCCCCGCCACCGGCGCCACCACGCTCGCCGCCGACAGGGCCGCCGCGCGGGCCAGCCGGTCCGGCCAGGGCAGTCGCTCCACCAGTCCCGACAGCAGGCCCGCGACCGCAGAGTCGCCGGCTCCGGTCGGGTTGCCGTGGGCGTGGTTCGGCGGGGTGGCACGCCAGCGGCCCTCCGGGGTCACCGCAAGCAGGCCCTCCGCGCCCAGCGAGGCCACGACCGTGCGGGCGCCGCGCCTTCTCGCGTCCTGCGTCGCGCGCAGCGGCTCGTGGGAGCCGGTCAGTTCGGCCAGTTCGTCGGCGTTGGGCTTGATGACGTCCGGGCGGGCGGCGACGCCGCGGCGCAGGGCCTCCCCGGCGGTGTCCAGGAGGACGGGGACGTCGGCCGCCTTCGCGGAGCGGATGAGGGCGGCGTAGGCGCCCACCGGCACGCCCGGCGGCAGGCTGCCGCACAGGGCCACCGCCGAGGCCGACGCCAGCAGGTCCTCGTATGCCGTCTGGAAGGCGGACCACTCGGCGGACGTGATCGTCGGGCCGGGCTCGTTGAGCTGGGTCGTGTCGCCGGTCTGTTCGTCGACCACGGCGATGGTGCGCCGGGTCGGGCCGGAAACGGGGATCAGTGCGTCCACCACACCCGGCGTGGTCGTGAGCTGATCCTGTACGACCCGGCCCGTCGCGCCGCCCGTGAAGCCCGTGACCGTCACCTCGTGGCCGAGGGCCGCCAGCACCCGGGCCACGTTCAGGCCCTTGCCGCCGGGGCGCTCGGTCACCTCGGAGACCCGGTGGGTGGCGTGCGGCCTGAGGGCCGGTACCCGATAGGTGATGTCGAGAGCGGTGTTCAGCGTGACCGTGAGGATCACCTGGGCCGACCTCCCCCGGAGAGTTCAGTGTGCGTTTGCCGTCCGGAGTTGCCGATCATGCCAAATGGGCGGCGGTCGTCCCAGTCTCGCAGGACAACCGCCGCCCTCAACACCAGGACAGATCAGCCCAGTTGCGGCTCAACCACCCATTCGCCGAGGCGCATCACGCCCTTGAGGTCGTAGTCGGAGTCCAGAATCACCAGGTCGGCGTCCTTTCCGGGCTCCAGTGAGCCGATGCGGTCGTAGCGGCCGAGGAGGCGGGCCGGGTTCGCCGACAGGGCCGCCACCGCGTCCTCGATCGGCAGCCGGTCGATCGTCACCGCCCGCTTGAAGGCGCGGTCCAGGGTGAGGGTCGAGCCCGCGATCGAACCGCCGTCCACCAGGCGGGCCACGCCGTCGGCCACCTCGACCTCCAGCGGGCCGAGCATGTAGCGGCCGTCTCCGAAGCCGGCCGCGTCCATCGCGTCCGTGATGAACGCGACCCGGTCCGCGCCCGCGTGACGGAACGCCAGCTCCAGGGCGGCCGGATGCAGGTGTGTGCCGTCGTTGATCAGTTCGACCGTCACCCGCTCGTCCTCCAGCAGGGCGGCGATCGGGCCGGGCTCGCGGTGGCCGAGCGGCGGCATCGCGTTGAAGAGGTGGGTGGCGACCGTCGCGCCCGCCTCGATCGCCTGCACCGTCTGCTCGTACGTCGCGTCCGTGTGCCCGATCGCCGCGATGACGCCGTGCTCGGCGAGGAGGCGTACGGAGTCGACGCCGCCGGGCAGTTCCGTGGCGAGGGTGACCATCGTGGCCCTGCCACGCGCCGCGTCAATCAGTTTGCGGACCTCCGCCGGGGCCGGGTCGCGCAGCAGTTCCTCGGAGTGGGCGCCCTTGCGGCACGGCGAGATGAACGGGCCCTCGAAGTGGATGCCGGCGATGTCGCCCTGCTCGGCCAGCTCCGAGAGGAGGCCGGCTCGCCGGGTCAGGAAGTCCATGTCGCCGGTCACCGTGGAGGCGACGAGGGTGGTGGTGCCGTGCAGGTGGTGGGTCCGGATGCCCTTCAGGACCTCGTCGACCGTGCCGGAGGTGAACGAGGCTCCGCCGCCGCCGTGGTTGTGGATGTCGACGAAGCCGGGGACTACGTAGTGGCCGGTTACGTCGATGACCTGGGCGTTCTCCGGTGCTGTGCCGGTGATTCGGGGGCCGTCGACGATCACTTGGCCGTCTTTGACCGGCCCTGTGGGGAGGACGACCGTTGCGCCGGAGAGCACCAGGGGGGTGCCGGCCATCGCGGCCTGCGGGTGTGTTGTGGCTGGTCGCGCAGTTCCCCGCGCCCCTAGGGCGTTCGCCATCAGCGAGTTACCTCCGTACGGTCGGTGTGGTCCAGGAGATCCCAGGCCAGTAGCCCGGCACCGAGGCATCCCGCCGTGTCCCCCAGCGCCGCGGGGACAATGGACGGCAGCTTCTGGAAAGTGACCCGCCGCCGGACGGCGTCCCGCAGCGGTGTGAACAAGGTTTCCCCCGCCTCGGCCAGGCCGCCACCGATGATCAGGACCCGCGGGTCCAGCAGGGTGAGTGCGGTGACCAGGCCGTCGGCGAGGGCGTCGACGGCGTTCTGCCAGATTCGTACGGCGTTCGAGTCGCCGGACGCGACGGCCTTGGCGCAGTCCGCGGCGTCCGCCTCCGGGTCCCCGACCGCGGTGGCCCACGCCTCGCTCACCGCCGCCGCCGACGCGAACCGCTCCAGGCAGCCGCGCTGCCCGCACGGGCAGCGGGTGCCGCCGGGCCGTACGACGATGTGGCCGATCTCGCCCGCGAAGCCGTGCGCGCCCGCCTCGACCCGGCCGTCGATGCCGATGGCACCGGCTATCCCGGTGCCGAGCGGCACGAAGAGGTACCGGTCGGCACCTCGGCCCGCG
Organism: Streptomyces ferrugineus; assembly: GCF_015160855.1. Lineage (NCBI taxonomy): Bacteria > Bacillati > Actinomycetota > Actinomycetes > Kitasatosporales > Streptomycetaceae > Streptomyces > Streptomyces ferrugineus. The sequence continues at coordinate 731,741 of NZ_CP063373.1, forward strand.
CCGATCCGGCCCTCCGCCAGCCCACCGGTGCGCACGTCGTGGCCGAGGGCGACGGGGGTGCCGCCGAGCCGTTCGGACAGCAGTCGGCGCAGGGGCACGTCCCGCCAGCCCAGGTTGGCCGCGTAGGCGGCGATGCCCCGCTGCTCGTCGACGATGCCGGGGACGGCGATGCCGACGGCCGCCGCGGGCTCGCCGAAGCGCTCCTCGCCGTACGCGCGCAGCTCGGCGGCGAAGTCGAGGATGCCGTCGATGACCGCCTCTGGGCCGCGTTCGCGGCCGGTCGGGCGGCGGGCCTGGTGGAGCAGCCCGCCGCTCGCCCCTGCCAGGGCGGCCTTCATCCCGGTGCCGCCCACATCGAGGGCGATGACATGTCTCACGGGGGACAGTGTGGCTTGCGCACCCGCGAGAGGTCTAGTCCACTTACGTGGTGTAGACCTTATGGGGGCAATATGTATGACGTTTCGAAAGTTTCGAACACAACTATGGGGCGGGTTCGCGTGCAGCGGCAGAGTCGTAGTCGTAGTCCTCGGCGTACGGGAGCGATCGCGGTGGTGTCCGCGCTGGGCCTGACGGCGGCCCTCGGCGGCTGCGGGCTGACCGGCGAGTCGGACGGGGTGACGCTGAAGCTGGTCGCGGCGGACTACGGCGACAGCGAGGCGAACAGTTCCCAGAAGTACTGGGACAAGCTCGTCAAGGCGTACGAGGCCGAGCACCCGGGGGTGCGGATCGACGTCACGGTGTACTCCTGGAGCGACGTCGACGCCAAGGTCAAGGAGATGGTCGACGCCGGGAAGGCGCCGGACATGGCGCAGATCGGGGCGTACGCCGACTACGCCGCCGAGGGCCTGCTGTACGAGGCCGACCAACTGCTCTCGATCCCCGTCCAGGCCGACTTCGTCGCGCAGTTCGCGGACGCGGGGCAGGTGAAGTCGGTGCAGTACGGCATCCCCTTCGCCTCCTCCACGCGGCTGCTCTTCTACAACAAGACGCTCTTCGACAAGGCCGGCATCACCCCGCCGACCACCTGGAAGGAGCTGGCCGCCGACGCCGAGGCGCTGAAGGCGGAGGGCGTGAAGTACCCGTACGCCCTGCCGCTCGGCCCGGAGGAGGCGCAGGCCGAGACGATGCAGTGGCTGCTCAGCGGCGGGGGCGGCTACACCGACACCACCGTCGGCTCGTACAGCATCGACTCCGCGGAGAACGTCGCCACCTTCAACTGGCTCAAGAACGACCTGGTCGGCAAGGGGCTCACCGGCCCGGTGGCACCCGGCGAGCTGAACCGGGCGGACGCCTTCTCCGCGTTCGCGGCCGGTGACGTCGGCATGCTCAACGGCCACCCCTCGCTGATGCAGATGGCCGCGAAGAAGGGCGTGAAGTTCGGCATGGTGCCGATGCCCGGGGTGGAGGGGCCGAGCAAGGTCTCCATGGGCGTGGCCGACTGGATGATGGCCTTCAAGAAGAACGGCCACGCCGACCAGGTGGGCGAGTTCCTCGACTTCGTCTACGACAAGCAGAACGTGCTGGACTTCTCCCGCCGGTACGACCTGCTCCCCGTCACGAACTCCGCGTCCACGGTGATGACCGCGGCCAAGCAGGACGCCGACCTCAAGCCGTTCCTGGAGCAGCTCCCGCTCTCCGAGCTCTACCCGGTCGGCCAGACCTCCTGGGCGGCGGTCAGCGCCGACATCAAGAAGCGCATCGGCGGCACGGTCGCGGCCGGCGGCAGCCCGTCGGCGGTCCTGGGCCGGCTCCAGACGGCGGCCACCCGGGCGGAGAGCGCCGAATAGCCCCGGCGCGGTCGCGGGGCCGCCCGGTCGCGGGGCCGCCCGGTTGTCGGTGGCGGGCGTTACGGTGCGTCCATGGACCAGCACCAGGACCCGTCCGAGGCCGCCCTCGCCGACCGCGAGCGGTCCATCCTCGCGCTGGAACGCCGGGGCTTCACGGGCCCCGGCGCCAAGGAGCGGGCGATACGCGAGGAACTGGGCCTGGCCCCCGTCCGCTACTACCAGCTCCTGAACGCCCTGCTGGACGACCCGAGGGCCCTGCGGCACGACCCGGTGACGGTGAACCGGCTGCGGCGGGTACGGGAGGCACGGCGGGCGGAGAGATGAGCCAGGGGTACATCCGCCCGTCCCTGGATAGGGTCCCCGTATGGCCAGTCACCAGGATCCGACCGACCCCGCGGGCCCGCTGCCGACCCCCGTCACCCGGCCCGGCCGCGACGGACTCGCCGCGCTCCTCGACCGCCCCGCACGGGCGCTCGTCGCGCTGGACTTCGACGGCACGCTCGCCCCGATCGTGCCGGACCCGGATCAGGCGCGGGCCCACCCCGACGCCCTGTCGGCACTGGTCGCGCTCGCGCCGCAGGTGGCCGGCGTCGCGGTGGTCACCGGGCGCCCGGCCGACGTGGCCGTGCGGTACGGCGGTTTCGCCGGGGTCGCGGGCCTTGAGCACCTCGTCGTGCTCGGGCACTACGGCGCCGAGCGCTGGGACGCCGTCAGTGGAAAGGTCACCGCACCCGACCCCCACCCCGGCATCGCGACCGTCCGTGCCGAACTGCCGGGGCTGCTCGCGAGCGTCACGCAGGGCACCTGGATCGAGGACAAGGGACATGCCGTCGCCGTGCACACGCGCCGCGCGGCCGACCCGCAGGGCACCTTCGACGCCCTGCGCGCACCCCTCACCGACCTCGCCACCCGCAACGGACTGATCGTCGAACCCGGCCGCATGGTCCTGGAACTGCGCCCACCCGGCATGGACAAGGGCGTGGCGCTCAGCGACCACGTCCGGGAGCTCGGCGCCGAGTCCGTCCTCTACGCCGGCGACGACCTCGGCGACCTCTCCGCCTACGCCGCCGTCGACGCCCTCCGCTCCGACGGCACCCCCGGCCTCCTGGTCTGCAGCGGCAGCGAGGAGGTCACCGAGCTCTCGGAGCGGGCGGACGTGGTGGTCGACGGTCCGGCGGGGGTCGTACGGCTGTTGCGGCAGATCGCGGCTCAGGCCGGCCAGGCCGGCTGATCGAGGGTGGGTTACCGGTCCAGCGCGTGGAGCTGGTCCAGGAACCACTGGGCCGGCGGCAGTGCCGTCGCGGCCGCCGCCAGTCGCTTCGAGCGCTCCGCCCGCTCCTCCGGGCGCATCGTCAACGCCTCGTGCAGCGCCCGTGCCGTGTCGATGACGTCGTACGGGTTGACCGCGAACGCGTCCTCGCCCAGTTCCTCGAAGGCCCCGGCCTCCCGCGACAGCACCAGCGCGCACCCCTCGTCGGAGACGACCGGCACCTCCTTGGCGACCAGGTTCATACCGTCCCGGATGGGGTTGACCAGCGCCACGTCCGCCAGCCGGTACGCCGCCAGCGAGCGGGCGAAGTCGTCCTTGACGTGCAGCACGACCGGCGTCCAACCCGGCGTGCCATAGCGGGAGTTGATCTCCGTCGCCAGGCGCTGCACCTCGGCCGTGTAGTCGCGGTACACCGCCAGGTCCTGCCGCGAGGGGTAGGCGAACGCCACGTGCACCACCCGCTCGCGCCACTCGGGGTGGTCGTCGAGGAGCTGCCGGTACGCCAGCAGGCCGCGCACGATGTTCTTGGACAGCTCGGTGCGGTCGACCCGGACGATCGCCTTGCGGCCCTCGCCGATCTCGCCCTTCAGCACCGCCATCCGCTCGGCCACGTCGGCCTGATGCGCCCGCGCCCGCAGGAAGTCCGCGTCCGCCCCCAGCCCGTGCACCCCGACCCGGGTGCCGCCGAGCCCGCCGACGAACCGCTCGGCGCACGCCTCGAACGCGTCCGCCCACCGCCGGGTGAGGAACCCCAGCCGGTCCGCGCCGAGCATCCCCCACAACAGCTGCGAACGGATGTCGTCCGGCAGCATGCGGAAGTACTCCGGCGGTGCCCAGGGCGTGTGCGAGAAGTGGCCGATCCGGACGTCGGGGCGCAGCTCGCGCAGCATGCCCGGCACCAGGCACAGGTGGTAGTCCTGCACCAGCACCGCCGCCCCCGGCGCCGCCTGCCCGGCCAGCGCCCGGGCGAAGGCGCGGTTGTACGTCTCGTACGACGCCCACTGCCGCCGGAACTCCGCGTCGAAGACCGGCTCCAGCGGCGTCTGGTACAGCATGTGGTGGACGAACCACAGCACCGAGTTCGCGATGCCGTTGTACGCGTCCGCGTGCACGTCGGCCGGGATGTCCAGCATCAGCACGCCGTCCTCGCCGGCCCCGCGCCGCACCGCCTCCCGGTCCCCGTCGGACAGCGCCGAGCACACCCACAGCGCGCCCGCGTCCGGCCCGATCGCCGACAGCCCGGAGACGACCCCGCCGCCGCCCCGCTTGGAGTGCAGCGAGCCGTCCTCGCGCACCTCGTACGAGACCGGGCCGCGGTTCGACGCGACCAGCACCCTGGCAGCACCTCGCGCATCCTGCGCATCCTGCGTGGAAGCCATACGCCTCAACCTAGCCCGGCCCGGAAACGCTCAAACGTACGGTTCCGCTTACTGGACGGCTCCTCCACACCCCGTGTACGGCCGGTTTCCGGCGTTTACGCGACCTTCCGCGTCGCGTACTCGGCGATCTCCACCATCGGCGGCCGCTCCTCGGTGTCCACGGAGTACGTCAGCGGCTGGAAACCGTCCTCGCCCCGCTCGAACTGGGTGAGGGAGGGCCGGATCAGATGGCCGCGGGCCAGCCTGAGCTGTGCCGTGCGGTAGATCGCCGCCGACATCCGGCCGAGCGCCTGCCCGTCCTGGTGCCGGTGCTTGCGCACCCCGACGTCCACCTGGGCCAGCGCGTCCAGGCCCACCAGATGCAGGGCGTCGACCAGCATGCCCAGCTCGACGCCGTAGCCGACGGGGAACGGGAGCTGCTCGAGCAGCGACCTGCGGGCCGCGTACTCGCCGCCCAGCGGCTGCACGAAGCCGGCGAGCTGCGGCCAGTGCATGTTCAGCAGCGGGCGCGCCATCAGCTCGGTGACCCGGCCGCCCTGCCCGGCCGCCGAGCCGAGCGGGCGGTCGTACATCGCCTTGACGAGGTCCACGTCCGGATCGGTGAGCAGCGGGCCGACGATCCCGGAGACGAACTCGGAGGAGAACTCCTTCAGGTCGGCGTCGATGAAGCAGACGATGTCCCCGCTCGTCACCAGCAGGGAGCGCCACAGCACCTCCCCCTTGCCGGGCACGGCAGGCAGGTGCGGCAGGATGTCGTCGCGGTGCACCACCCGCGCGCCCGCCGCGGCGGCCACCTCGGAGGTGCGGTCGGTGGACCCCGAGTCGACGACGACGATCTCGTCGACCAGGGGGACCTGGCGCATGAGGTCATGACGGATGATCGCGACGATGTCGCCGACCGTCTCCTCCTCGTTGAGCGCGGGCAGCACGACGGAGACCGACTGGCCCGTACGCTGCTTGGCGGCCAGGATGCGGTGGAGCGGGCGGTCGACGGCGGACCAGGAGCGGGTGCGCAGCCAGCGCTCGACTTCTTCCAGCACGGTCAGCGGCTCCTCACTGTTGTCTCGCGTTACGGACGGCTCTCTCAACTGTCCTGGCGTTCGGTTACAGTCTTGAACAACGCGGATGACCATCGCATGTCCGGGGTCACCTGCCGATTACAACCGCATACAGCTCATCCAGAGGGGCAGAGGGAAACGGCCCGATGAAGCCCCGGCAACCCTCCAGTCGGTTCTCGTAGATCAGCGTCGATCGTCACCGTTGATCGTCTCCGCGAGGCTCCCGGCTAGGGAAGGTGCCAAATCCGTCTCACGGCGAGATGCGTCGTGAGGAAGATGAGGAGAAAGGGCCTCGCCTCACATGGCTGTGCAGACTGTTGCAAGCACCACCGACTCCACCGTGGACCTCGGTCCCGCCGCGGCACTGTCCTGCCGCGAATGCGGTCACCGGGTACCCCTCGGACCGGTCTTCGCCTGCGAGGAGTGTTTCGGCCCGCTGGAGATCGCGTACGACTTCTCGGCCTACGACACCGAGCAGCTCCGTAAGCGGATCGAGGCGGGTCCCGCGAACATCTGGCGCTACGCGCCGCTGCTTCCCGTCCCGGCCGACGTCGCCGACAAGCCGAACCTCAACCCCGGCTGGACCAAGCTCGTCAAGGCCGACAACCTCGCCCGTGAGCTGGGCGTGACCGGCGGCCTGTACGTCAAGGACGACTCCGGCAACCCGACGCACTCCTTCAAGGACCGGGTGGTCGCCCAGGCTCTGGAGGCCGCCCGCGCCTTCGGCTTCACCACGCTCTCCTGCTCCTCGACCGGCAACCTCGCCGGCGCGGTGGGCGCGGCCGCGGCCCGCGCGGGCTTCCGGTCCTGCGTGTTCATCCCGCACGACCTGGAGCAGGGCAAGGTCGTCATGGCCGCGATCTACGGCGGCGAGCTCGTCGGCATCGAGGGCAACTACGACGACGTGAACCGCTTCTGCTCCGAGCTGATCGGCGACCCGGCCGGCGAGGGCTGGGGCTTCGTCAACGTCAACCTGCGGCCGTACTACGCCGAGGGTTCCAAGACCCTGGCGTACGAGATCTGCGAGCAGCTCGGCTGGCGGCTCCCGGACCAGCTGGTCGTCCCGATCGCGTCGGGCTCGCAGCTCACGAAGATCGACAAGGGTCTGCAGGAGCTGATCAAGCTCGGGCTCGTCGAGGACAAGCCGTACAAGATCTTCGGAGCGCAGGCCGAGGGCTGCTCGCCGGTGTCGACGGCGTTCAAGGCCGGCCACGACGTGGTGCGCCCGCAGAAGCCGAACACCATCGCCAAGTCCCTCGCGATCGGCAACCCGGCCGACGGGCCGTACGTCCTCGACATCGCGCGCCGCACCGGCGGTTTCGTGGAGGATGTGACGGACGAGCAGGTCGTGGACGCGATCGGGCTGCTCGCCCGGACCGAGGGGGTCTTCGCGGAGACCGCCGGCGGGGTGACCGTCGGTGTGACGAAGAAGCTCATCGACAACGGCGTCCTCGACCCCGCCAAGACCACCGTCGTCCTCAACACCGGCGACGGACTCAAGACCCTCGACGCGGTGGCCGGTACCGGTCTCACCGCCACCATCCGCCCGAACCTGGACTCCTTCCGAGAGGCTGGCCTCGCATGAGCGTGACCGTTCGCATCCCCACCATCCTGCGCACCTACACGGGTGGCCAGGCCGAGGTCGCCGCCGAAGGTGCCACCCTCGCCGACGTCATCGCCGACCTGGAGAAGAACCACACCGGGATCGCCGCCCGGGTGCTGGACGACCAGGGCAAGCTGCGGCGGTTCGTCAACGTGTACGTCAACGACGACGACGTCCGGTTCGAGCAGGGGCTGGAGACGGCCACGCCGGACGGTGCGGGTGTCTCCATCATTCCGGCCGTCGCGGGCGGTTGATACCCGCCGGTAGTAACCGTCGGTAACAGCGATTACCGAGAGTTCATCGAATTGCCTCCTCCGTGAGAGAAGCGGAGGGGGCAATTCTGTGTGGTTGAGCGAGGTACAGTTGGGGAACGTGCCGCCGATCTCCGGGTCGGCAGCCCTTGATTTCTGCCGCAGGTCCGACAAGAAGTAGCCAAAGTGTGCGGGTTTTTTGCGGCTTTTGTTCCATTTGCCAGGTCCGACTTGACCTGAAGTCAGGGGAATTGTCCCCACATTCCCGACCAGTCGTGCCCGGATTTCTCGTCCGATTGACCTGTTGCAGACGGCAGTTGGGCAGATACATTCAGCCGCGGTCGACGCGTTCCGGCGCACGCCCCCGACCGATGGGGGGTGAGGTCTGACCCGGATCCGCGAAGTGTGGATCTGTGCAAGGGCCAGTAATAGGGGAGTTAGGCATGGCTCAGGGCACCGTCAAGTGGTTCAACGCGGAGAAGGGGTACGGCTTCATCGCGGTCGACGGTGGTGCGGATGTTTTCGTCCACTACAGCGCGATCCAGATGGACGGTTACCGCACCCTGGAAGAGGGTCAGCGGGTGGAGTTCGAGATCTCGCAGGGCCAGAAGGGCCCGCAGGCCGACATGGTTCGCGTCACCGCCTGAACGTTCTTCTGCACGTCACTTCACCGAAGGGTCCGCACCTCACCGGGTGCGGGCCCTTCGCCTGTTCGCCCATCGCCGACCGGGGCCCGATCCCCGAGAGCCGCTTGCACTCGCATGGGTCGAGTGCTAATCATTGGCGTTAGCACTCTGAAGGTGAGAGTGACAAAGAAGGACCGGGTCGGTGAGGCCCGCAGGCCAAGTGGGGCAAGGAACCACGGGGTCGGCGAGCCGTCCGTCGCGGGCGCGGGCGCGGTCCGAAGGAATCACCCCCAGTCCTGGAGGGACCACTTCACATGGCCAAGATCATCGCGTTCGACGAGGAGGCGCGGCGCGGCCTCGAGCGCGGCATGAACCAGCTCGCGGACGCCGTGAAGGTGACGCTCGGCCCCAAGGGTCGCAACGTCGTCCTCGAGAAGAAGTGGGGCGCCCCCACGATCACCAACGATGGTGTCTCCATCGCCAAGGAGATCGAGCTCGAGGACCCGTACGAGAAGATCGGCGCCGAGCTGGTCAAGGAAGTCGCCAAGAAGACGGACGACGTCGCCGGTGACGGTACGACCACCGCGACCGTTCTCGCCCAGGCCCTGGTCAAGGAGGGCCTGCGCAACGTAGCCGCCGGCGCCAACCCGATGGCCCTCAAGCGCGGTATCGAGAAGGCCGTCGAGGCCGTCTCCGCCGCCCTGCTGGAGCAGGCGAAGGACGTCGAGACCAAGGAGCAGATCGCCTCCACGGCCTCCATCTCCGCCGCCGACACCCAGATCGGTGAGCTCATCGCCGAGGCCATGGACAAGGTCGGCAAGGAAGGCGTCATCACCGTCGAGGAGTCCCAGACCTTCGGTCTGGAGCTGGAGCTCACCGAGGGTATGCGCTTCGACAAGGGCTACATCTCGGCGTACTTCGCCACCGACATGGAGCGTATGGAGGCGTCCCTCGACGACCCGTACATCCTGATCGCCAACTCCAAGATCTCCTCGGTCAAGGACCTGCTCCCGCTCCTGGAGAAGGTCATGCAGTCGGGCAAGCCGCTGCTGATCATCGCCGAGGACGTCGAGGGCGAGGCCCTGTCGACCCTGGTCGTCAACAAGATCCGCGGCACCTTCAAGTCCGTCGCCGTCAAGGCCCCGGGCTTCGGTGACCGCCGCAAGGCCATGCTCGGCGACATCGCCATCCTCACGGGCGGCGAGGTCATCTCCGAGGAGGTCGGCCTCAAGCTGGAGAACGCGACCCTGGACCTCCTGGGCCGCGCCCGCAAGGTCGTCATCACCAAGGACGAGACCACCATCGTCGACGGCGCCGGCTCCACCGACCAGGTGCAGGGCCGCGTGAACCAGATCCGCGCCGAGATCGAGAACAGCGACTCGGACTACGACCGCGAGAAGCTCCAGGAGCGCCTGGCCAAGCTCGCGGGCGGCGTCGCGGTCATCAAGGCCGGTGCCGCCACCGAGGTGGAGCTCAAGGAGCGCAAGCACCGCATCGAGGACGCCGTGCGCAACGCCAAGGCGGCCGTCGAGGAGGGCATCGTCGCCGGTGGTGGCGTGGCCCTGCTGCAGGCCTCCGGTGTCTTCGAGAAGCTGGAGCTGGAGGGTGACGAGGCGACCGGCGCCGCGGCCGTCAAGCTCGCCCTCGAGGCCCCGCTGAAGCAGATCGCCGTCAACGCCGGCCTCGAGGGCGGCGTCGTGGTGGAGAAGGTCCGCAACCTCACCCCGGGTCACGGCCTGAACGCCGCGTCCGGTGAGTACGTCGACCTGGTCGCCGAGGGCATCATCGACCCGGCGAAGGTGACGCGTTCCGCGCTGCAGAACGCCGCGTCCATCGCCGCGCTGTTCCTCACCACCGAGGCCGTCATCGCCGACAAGCCGGAGAAGGCCGCCGCGCCCGCCGGTGGCGGTATGCCGGGCGGTGACATGGACTTCTGAGCCGCTTCGCGAGAAGGCTCGGACCCGGTCCGTCAGTACCGAGGGCGGCACTCCCTGGAGACAGGGGGTGCCGCCCTCGGGCGTGTCCGGGGTCACAACCGGGCGGGATGTGGAATGCGCGACCTCGCCCCCGCAGTTCCTTAAGGCGTTGCAATAATGCGCACGCACATACCGTCCGGTCAGTCGACCCCACCTCCAAGGAGCCCACCACGTGACCGTCACCGAGCCCGCCGCCTCCCGCGCGGCCCATGTCCTGTCCCGGCCGACCTCGATCAACGGCCTCACCGTGCCCAACCGCATCGTGATGGCGCCGATGACGCGCATGTTCTCGCCGGGCGGCGTCCCCGGTGCGGACGTGGTGTCGTACTACGCGCGCCGGGCCGCCGCCGGCGTGGGGCTGATCGTGACCGAGGGGACCTACGTCGGGCATGAGTCGGCCGGGCAGAGCGACCGGGTGCCCCGGTTCCACGGCGAGGAGCAGCTCGCCGGATGGGCGAAGGTCGCCGAGAGCGTGCATGCGGCGGGCGGGACCATCGTGCCGCAGCTCTGGCACATCGGCATGGTGCGGCAGCAGGGCCAGCCGCCCTACGCCGAGGCCCCGGCCGTCGGCCCCTCCGGGCTGCGGATCGGTGCCGACGAGCCCACCGGCAGGGCCATGACCCAGCGCGACCTGGACGACGTCATCGGCGCCTTCGCCGAGGCCGCCGCGGACGCCGAGCGGATCGGGTTCGACGGCGTGGAGATCCACGGCGCCCACGGCTACCTCGTCGACCAGTTCCTGTGGGCGGGGACGAACCGCCGCACCGACGCGTACGGAGGTGACCCCGTCGCCCGTACGAAGTTCGCGGCGGAGATCGTGGCCGCCGTACGGGAGTCGGTCTCGCCGTCCTTCCCGGTCGTCTTCCGCTACTCGCAGTGGAAGCAGGAGGCCTACGACGCCCGTCTCGCCGAGACCCCCGAGGAGCTGGAGGCCGTCCTCGCCCCGCTCGCCGCGGCCGGGGTCGACGCCTTCCACGCCTCCACCCGCCGCTACTGGGTCCCGGAGTTCGACGGCTCCGACCTCAACCTCGCCGGCTGGACGAAGAAGCTGACCGGCAAGCCCACCATCACCGTCGGCTCGGTCGGCCTGGACGGCGAGTTCCTGGGCGCGTTCGCCGGCCAGGGCTCCGGGATCAAGGGCATCGACGACCTCCTGGACCGCCTGGAGGCCGAGGAGTTCGACTTCGTCGCCGTCGGCCGGGCGCTGCTCCAGGACCCGGAGTGGGCCGCGAAGGTGCTGCAGGGCCGCCTTGGTGAGCTGGCGTCGTATGACGCCGCTTCGCTGAAGTCCCTGAGCTGACACCGGCGCCGTAGGGCCCCGCGCCCCTCTGGGGTGCGGGGCTCACCCGCACAGGTCGAGTACGTCAATCAACCAAGTCGATGCTGGTCGCGGGCCTGTGCATGGCGCCCTCGAGCCTGGTCATGATGGCGACGGCGCCGGTGTCGGCGGCGATTTCCCGCGCGCAGGGCCCGAAGGTGACGTTGATGATCGGCGTGCTGATCGTCGCCGCCGGCTACGGCTCGATGCCCGCCCTCATCATGAGCGCCGTGCCCGCGTCGGAGACGGCCGCCGCGAACAGCCTCAACACGCTGATGCGTTCCCTCGGTACGTCCACGGCGAGCGCCGTCGCGGGCGTGATCCTCGCCCAGATGACGACGGACCTCGGCGGCTACGCCCTGCCGTCCGAGAACGGCTTCAAGGTGGTCCTGGCGGTGGGCGCCGGGGCCGCGCTGCCGGCGTTCGTGGTGGCGTCGTTCATCCCGCGGCAGGAGACGGCCGCCGCCGGGGGCGAGGCGGTGACGGACGCGGCTGCGGAACCGGCGGGAACGGCCGCGAAGTCGTAACCAGTCGTAACTACAGGTTCCCCAACGGCTCGATGTCCACCTTCACCGGAGTGCCCCACACGCGCAGCACCTCGTAGTCGGTGAACTCGTGTACGAGCCGGTAGGCCATGGCGGGACGCGGGCCGCGACGCTGGGCGGCGAGATAGAGCTCGGCCTCCCGGCGGTCGCGGCGCGGAGTGCCACACAGCTGCCACTCCTGACCGTTCCACAGCTCCGGCAGCCAGCGCTGCTGGGGCTGGGGGCGGTCGCCCCGGACGCCATAGCGGGAGGGGGCGGTCTCGGTGGTGCGCGGGGGCACGGGACCGCCGTTGTACTCGGCACGACGGGCTGCCCGGCGACGGGTTTCACAGAGCAGACAGAGGTCGTGGGCGTTCTCGTCGACCGGGCCGTTCGGGTGCTCCGGGCAGCGGGTGGCGGGGGCGGCGCCGGTGACGCTCTCGTCCAGCAGGTCGAGCGCGCGGCGCACGTCCGCCTTGACCTCGTGCAGCCTGGCGTCCGGCGTGTCGGAGGTCAGGGCCTCGCCGTGCTCGCCGAGGAGGCGGAGGGCTCGGCCCAGGGCGGTGAGTTGGGCGTGGTTCATGGGGCGGCTCCGGGGCTGGCGGGGGCCTTGGTCAGGTGGTGTGGCCGACCCTCAGCATGCACATGGGGGGTCCTGTGCTTCCGAGCGGGTCATGAACTCCCTTGAGCTTCTCGGTGTCGAGGGTGAGACCTGGCGGGGGCTCGAGACCCTTGGGTGGCAGGAGGAACAGGAGTTGCTCGGCATACGGAACCGCCGTGTTAGGCGTTCAGGCGGGCGTACTGTTCCGGCGTGAGGCGGACCGTGTCCGCGCCCAGGTTCTCCTCCAGGTGTGCGATGCTCGCCGTTCCCGGGATCGGGAGGATCACCGGGGAGTGGGCGAGGAGCCAGGCGAGGGTGACCTGGGTCGGTGTGGCGTCGAGTTCCCCGGCCACGGCGGCGATCTCCGACGACCGCCCGCCCGACTGTCCCGCCGCCACCGGCCGCCACGGCAGGAACGCGATGCCCGCCTCCTCGCACGCGGCGAGGACGGGCTCGTGCTCGCGGTCGAGGGGGTTGTAGCGGTTCTGGACGCTCGCGATGTCCACGACGGCGCGGGCGTCGGCGAGTTCGGCGGCCGTCACCTCGGAGAGGCCGATGTGGCCGATCTTGCCCTCGTCGCGCAGGTCGCGCAGGGCGCCGAGCTGGTCGGGCAGCGGCACGTCCGGGTCGAGGCGGTGGAGCTGGAGGAGTCCGATGCGGTCCAGGCGGAGGCGGAGCAGGGCCTCGTCGACCTGGTCGCGCAGGTCGGCCGGTTCGCCGGCGTGCCGCCAGCCCTCACCGTCGGTGGTGTGGCGGATGCCGACCTTCGTGGCGATCACGAGGTCCTCGGGGTACGGGTGCAGGGCCTCGGCGAGGAGGTCCTCGTTGCCGCCCCAGCCGTACATGTGCGCGGTGTCGATGAGTGTGACGCCGAGTTCGACGGCTCGGCGGGCGACCGCGAGGCAGGTGGCACGGTCCTCGGCGGTCTCCGGTCGTAGGTGCATCGCCCCGAAGCCGAGCCGCCGTACTTCCAGTTCGCCGCCGATGCGGAACGTCGTCGGTGCCGTCATACGGCCACGCTAACAGGGGAGTCGACGTCAGCTCCCCGCCGTTTCCAGCGCGGCTCGGAGGTGGCCGTCGGCCGCGGCCAGGAGTCCGTTCGCCGTGGCGCCGTCCACGTCCGCCAGCAGGATCAGGATCGCCGTCTTCACCTCGCCGCCCGCCTCGGTCAGGGCGCGCTCGATGTCGGTGTCGGCGGCCCCGGTGGCGAGGGCGACGATGCGGCGGGAGCGGGCCCGGAGTTTGTCGTTGGAGGCGCGGACGTCGACCATGAGGTTTCCGTAGGTCTTGCCGAGCCGGATCATCGTGATCGTCGACAGCATGTTGAGGACCAGCTTCTGGGCGGTGCCGGCCTTGAGGCGGGTCGAGCCGGTCAGCAGTTCGGGGCCGACGACGATCTCGATGCCGTGCTCGGCTGCGGAGGCGAGGGTGCTGCCCGGGTTGCAGGACAGGCCGATCGTCAGCGCGCCCTGCTGACGGGCGTGTTCGACCGCGGCGATGGCGTACGGCGTGCGTCCGGAGGCCGAGATGCCGACCACCGTGTCCGCCGGGGTGAGTGCGAGGGCGTCGAGGTCGGCGTGGGCCAGCTCCACGGAGTCCTCGGCGCCCTCGACGGAGGTGACCATCGCCGCCGGGCCGCCCGCGATGAGGCCGACGACCTGGGCGGGGTCGGTGTTGAAGGTGGGCGGGCACTCGGAGGCGTCGAGGATGCCGAGGCGGCCGGCGGTGCCGGCGCCCGCGTACAGGAGTCGGCCGCCGCGTGCCATCCGTTCCGCGACGGCGTCGATCGCGGCGGCGATCTCGGGGAGGCGGGCGGCGACGGCGGCGGGCACGGAGGCGTCCTCGCCGTTCATGAGCCGGGCGATGTCGAGGGTGGGGAGCTGGTCGATCTCGGCGAGTTCGGGGCGGAACGCCTCGGTGGTCAGGGTCTCCAACTCGGCACGCAGATCACGGGGGTTGGATGTCGAGGTCATGAGAGACGGCTCTTTCTGATGTGCTGTGTCCGGTCCGACCTGCTATCGGCGATGCCGGTGGGCCAGTGCCTCGTAAGACGCGGCCAGCGCCGGCGCCGCCGTCTCGTAGGTCCGCTGGGCGACCCCGACGAACAGACAGTCCACCACCAGCAACTGGCTGGTCCGCGACGACATCGCCGCCGGCCGCAGCTCACTCTCCCGCGCGGTGGACGTCGTGAGGATGTGGTCGGCGTACTGGGTGACCGCCCCGTCCGGGCGTCCGGTGATGGCGACCGTCGTGGCCCCGTGCTCGAACGCGACCCGCAGTGGCTCGATGACATCGCCGGTCGTCCCGGAGTGCGTGATCGCGATGGCCACGTCACCGGCCCGCAGCTGCACCGCGTTCGTCACGGCGAGATGCGGATCGCTGTGGGCGTGGGCTATCAGCCCTATCCGCAGCAGCTTCTGCGTCAGGTCCTGGGCGACCAGCCCCGACGCCCCGACGCCGTACACATCGATACGGCGGGCCCCGGCGGCGGCCGACACCGCGGCACCGAGCTGGACCGTGTCGAGTCCGGCCGCCGTGTCCGCGAGGGTCTGCTGCTCGTCGTACGCGAGTTTCGTGACGACGTCCGCGATGGGGTCGTCCACCGCGATGTCGGTCGTGATGGCCGGGGCGCGGCCCGACTGCTGCTGGGCGGCGAGGCCGGCGAGGGCGAGGCGCAGATCGCGGTAGCCGGGGTAGCCGAGAAGGCGGGCGGTGCGTACGACCGTGGCCTCGCTGGTGCCGGTGAGCTCGGCGAGGCCGGTGACCGTGAGGGCCGCGCAGCCCGCCGGGTCGTTCGCGACCGCTTCGGCGACGCGCTGCATGGAGCGGGTCATCGACGGTGCGAGCGTGCGGACCTTGGCCGCGAGGGCGGCGGGCGCCGGTGCCGTGCTCGCCCGGCCGAAAGTTTCCTTCACTTCATGGGTCACCCTTGAAAGGTATTTTCAGATCCGAGGTGTGGTCAAGGGTGCGCACAATAGGAGCATGGAACCTGTAAGTCCGCTCAGCCCGCTGGAGCAGGCGCTGCACACCGCCCGCGCCCTCGTGCTCGCCGACCTGGTCGCGGGCGAGGTCGCCGAGGCGGACGTGGTGTCGTTGGTCGAGGAGTCGGTCGTACAGCGACGCTGGTGGGTGGAGCAGTGGCCGGACGGTGTCGAGTACGTGGCCGGGCTGGTCGCCCAGGACGTCCAGGACGCGCTGCTGGACAAGTACGGCCGCTGGCCGCTGTGCCCGGTGTGCGGAGCCGGCGACCCGCACGCGCTGGAGGTCGAGCCGGAGCTCGGGCCCGATCCGCACTGGGTGTGCCACAAGGCGGGCGTGAAGGTCGCCGCGGTGGGATCGCTGGGGCCCGCGACCTCGTGACGATCTACATAGACCCGCCCACCTGGCCGGGCCACGGCCGGATGTGGTCCCACCTGGTGAGCGATGTGTCGTACGACGAACTGCACGCGTTCGCCGAGGCGTTGGGCGTGCCGCGGCGGGCCTTCGAGCGGGATCACTACGACATCCCGTCCCACCGCTACGCCGACGTGGTGCGCGCCGGCGCGGTGGAGGTCAGCAGTCGTGAGGTGGTGCGGTTGCTGCGGGGGGCGGGGCTGCGCAGGGCGAAGGGGCGGGGATGGGGCTGACGCCCGCCCGTTCCGCCTCGCGCGAGGCCCCTGCCGGTTACGCGAACTGGCCGGGCCGGTAGGAGCCGGCCGGCTGCTGGACCAGGACGTTCAGCCGGTTGAAGGCGTTGATCAGCGCGATCAGGGACACCAGCGCGCCGAGCTGCTCCTCGTCGTAGTGCTTGGCGGCGTTCTCCCACACCTCGTCCGGTACGCCGCCGGCCGCGTCGGCGATGCGGGTGCCCGCCTCGGTCAGCTCCAGCGCGGCGCGCTCGGCCTCGGTGAAGAGGGTGGCCTCGCGCCAGGCGGCGACGAGATTGAGACGGACGGTGTCCTCGCCCGCGGCGACGGCGTCCTTGAAGTGCATGTCGGTGCAGAAGCCGCAGCCGTTGATCTGGCTGGCGCGCAGCGTCACCAGGTTCTGCGTCGAGACGGGCAGCGGCGAGTCGTGGACCACCTTGCCCGCCGAGACGATGTGCTTCAGGAACTTGCCGACGGTCGGGATCTCAAAGGCGTTCAAACGGGCGGTGCTCATGGCGAACTCCTCAGTCATGGGCCGTGGTCGGTGGGTACACAGCTATGACGGAGCGGTTCGGCGGGATGTGACGTGGAGAGAAGTGACGTGAGTCACTCGGTCTGTGTTCCGGTGGAGTGCTCGGCCCGCCGCATCGGGTACCAGGTCTCGCCGGACGGGCGGGGCGGGTCCGACAGGTTCCAGCTCCACGACAGCGTCGGCGTGATGCGCAGGTAGTGGCCCGGGCCCACCATGCCGCTCCGCTCGACGGGGCCGTCGGCGACGCCGTACACCCGGATGCCGCGGGCGACGAACGGCTCGATGGAGATCAGCTCGTCCACGACGAAGGCCACCTTGTGGCGGCCGTGCTCGATGTTGCGGAACTTGCGGGTGCGCAGCACCTCCGCGCGCGGGCCGCCCACCCAGAAGCGGCTGCCGTCGAACTCGAGGGCCACCGGGACCACATCGGGCTGCCCGTTTGCGCAGAGGCTGGCGAAGCGGGCGAGCGGGTTCGTGCTGAGGTAGGCGATCTCCTCGTCGGTGAACGACACGGCGGCTCCCTGGGGCGGCGGCGGTGCGGGTCGGTCCCGCCCCAGGCTAGGCCTAAGGTCAGGCCGCCGTATGCCGTCATCTGCGGACGTACAGCCTCAGCGACTGCTCCATGTCGTGCTCCTCGCGGGCCATGCGCTCCTCCTCGACGGTGGCCCGTACATAGCCCGCGCGGGTGACGACGGCCTGCGAGGGGACGTTGTCGTGCTCGATGGCCGCGTACAGCAACTGGACGTCGTCCCTGGCCAGGGCCGACTCGGAGAGGGCGGTCAGGGCCTCGGTCGCGTAGCCGTGGCCGCGGGCGGAGGCGGCGAGGTCGTAGCCGACCTCGGCCCGCCCCTCGTCGTCCGGTACGCCGTGGAAGCCCATGCCGCCGACCGCGCGGCCGTCCTCCCGTCGCACGAGCACGAACAGCCCCCACTCCGGCCGGTGCACGCCCCCCTCGTACGCCTTCGTCATCCACTTCGCGGCCTCCCGCGTGCCGTCGAACGGCCCGCCCTCGACCCACCGGAACCCGCCGTCGCCGCCGTCGCGCAGATCGGCGGCGGCCGCGGGGGTGACGCCCTGGAGGGTGAGGCGGTCGGTGGGGATGACGAGGTTGTTGTTCCAGCGCCACTCGGTGACCGGCGGGCGGCCCGGGAGGTCGGCGCGGCCGGTCGCCCACAGCAGGGTGCGCCAGTGGTCGGTGCCGGACTCCGGGCCGGGTTCGGGGCGGATGTGCGGGAAGATCGTCGTGAGGACGAACTCGGGGAGTTCGGCGGGCGGTTCGTACGTCAGGCCGAGGCCCTCGGCGATGTCGTGGGTGTGCAGCAGCACCTCGGCGACCCCCATCGCCGCGAAGCCCTCGCGGTCGGCGCTGCGGAACGGGTACGGGTGGAAGGCGCGCACCTCGCGCGGTGTGGTGCGGATGACGGCGGCGAACAGGGCGCCGGTCGTCTCGATGACCTGGAGCAGCCCTTCGTTGTCGGTGCCGTCGTCCAGGGTGATCTCGAAGGGGACGTAATCGTCCTGTGCGCGGCCCGCCAACTGGCCGCCGTAGGCGATGAGGTCCTCGGCGATGTGGAACGCCGTCTTGTGACAACTCCACTCCAGCCGACCGGCCTTCACGCCTTCCCAGTCCTGGTCCACCGCGGTGCGCAGCAGTGCCACGCAGCTCGCCACGGCCTCGGTCGCGCGTTCCCCGCCCATGTGTCGCATGCCGGGCAGGCTACGGGCGCCGGGCGCTCAGAGCGACAGCATTTCCAGTTCGGCGGCGAGGTTGTAGCGGGCCGTCGCCTCCCACTCCTTGCGGCCGTACGGCGTGCGGAACAGGCTCGGCAGGTCGAGGAGCTGACGCAGGATCGCGGCACGGCCCTCGCGGAAGGCGTCGTTCGGCACGAAGTGGTACTCCTCGCGGACGGCGGCCGTGTAGGCGGCGTACACGGAGGGCGGGGCGGCGAGGACGGCGAGGTCGGCGTCGCACAGGACCTGGCCGTCGCGGTCGTCCGGCGCCGGGTCGTGGGTGACGGTGAGACGCACGAGACGGGCGACCTCGGCGGTGCGCTCCGCGGGGACACCGGCCTCGGGGAGGGCGCGTTCGGCGAGACGGGCGGAGCGCTCCTCGTTCTCGGAGCGGTCCGGGAGGTAGACGGCGTCGTGGAACCAGGCGGCGAGGCGTACGACGTCCGGGTCGTCGGCGTGGTCGGCCAGCTCGTCGATGCGGTCCAGGACGGCGGTGAGGTGGGTGAGGGTGTGGTAGCGGCGCTGGGGTTCCCGCCAGCGGGTGAGGAGGTTGTCGGCGTAGGGGGTCGGGTCGGGGGCGGTGGCGGGGGAGCGGGTGGCGTCGAGGGCTTGGGCGAAGCGGGTGCGCAGGGCGTCGAGGGCGTTGGGGGAGACGGGGGAGTCGGGGGTGTTGGGGGTGCTCGGGGTGCGGGGATCGGCCATGGCGCCATTCTGGCGGGTGCGCCGGGGTGGGGCCGGGTGTGTCGGCGTTCTCCCCGGGGGCGCGCCCGGCGGCCTAGCGTGGGGCCATGACTTCTGCTGACGTGCACGATGTACGGGATCCCGAACTGCCGGGGCGGCTGCTGGTCGTCGAGCGGGACGCGCTGGTTCCGCTGCTGCGGGCGCGGCCGGACGCGGACTTCGCGCTGCCGACCGTCGCGTGTCCGGGGTGGTCGGTGCGGGATGTGCTGGCGCACTGTTCGTCCGCCCTGATGCGGGTGGTGGAGAGCCGGTTCGAGGAGGGCGTGTTCTCGCCCGAGTGCAACGACCGGGACATCGCCGAGCGCGCCGACTGGACCAACGCGCGGGTCGTCGACGAGCTGGAGCGCGGGATGACCGAGGCGGGGCCGGTGATCGCCAAGGCCGGCGGGGCGCTGGACGGCGTCGCGCTCGGGGAGTGGGTGCACGCCGGTGACGTACGGGAGGTGTTCGGGGAGCCGGGTGCGTACGCCGGGGCCGGGCTGCCCGACGCGCTCCGGCTGCTGGCGTGGCTGACCCGTGAGCGGCGGCACGTCCCGCTGCACGCCGACCTGGACGACGTGGACGAGCCCCTGCGGCTGGGGGAGGCGGCGGCGCCGAGGCCTCCGGCGCGGTACATCGGGGAGGCGGCGACGCTGATGCGGATCTACGCCGGGCGGCCGGTGGACGGGGCGGACTACGAGCTGGTGGGGGTGGAGGCGGGGGAGCTGAACATCTTCGGGTGACGGGGCGGGGACATGGGGTGAGCCGGTCCTCGGTGGGTAAGCGTAGGCTGGACCAGAATTGGACTAGACCTGTGCGGGTCGGGTCTGTAGGTCTGTAGGTCTGTAGCCGCCGTCGAATGCCGAGGAATGGGGTCCCATGAGCAAGCGTGCAGTCCTGGAGGTGATCGCCCTCGGGGTCGAGGACGCGGTCGCCGCCCAGGCCGGAGGTGCGGATCGGCTCGAACTGGTCACCGACATGGCGGCCGACGGGCTCACCCCACCGGTCGAGACCTTCGCCGGGATCCGGGCCGCCGTCGACATCGACCTGCGCGTGATGCTGCGGCTGGCGGACGGGTTCGCGGCGGGGGACGTGGGGGAGCTGGTGCGGACGGTGCGCGAGATGCGGGGGGCCGGGGCCGAGGAGTTCGTGCTCGGGTTTCTGGACGGCGACGGCGGGGTGGACCTCGGGGCCGTCGAGCGGGTGGTGGGGGAGCTGGACGGGTGCCGGTGGACGTTCCACCGGGCGATCGACCGGGCCGCTGACCGGGATGCGCTGCGGAAGCAGTTGGACGGGTTGCCGGGGCTGGACACGTATCTGACGGCCGGGTCGGCGGTGGGGGTGGACGAGGGGCTGCCGGTGCTGCTCGCCGAGGCGGCGCGGAGTGGGGAGCCCGGGTATGAGCAGCGGATTCTGGTGGGGGGCGGGTTGCGGCTCGATCATGTGCCGGGGTTGGTGGCGGCTGGGATCGACGCGTTTCACATCGGCGGGGCGGCGCGGCCACGGGGGTGGGACGGGCCGGTGTCCGTCGCCGCGGTGGCGGAGTGGCGGGCTGCGCTGGACGGGGTTTCGTAGGCGGGGGGCTGGCGGCCGAAGGGTGGTCGCGTGGCCCGGAGTGAGGGCTGGCCGGGGGTGGGTCGCGCGGCCCGGCACTGACGGGGTGCCGCCCGCGCCCACCCGAGGCCCCTCACCCCAACTGTTCCGGCAACCCCGCCGCGTGTGTCACCAGCAACCCCGACACCGCTCGCGTCAGCGCGACGTACAGCCGGCGCAGGCCCGTTCGCTCGTCCGGTTCGCCGTCGATCACCGCCTGGGGCTCGTCCAGGACGACGTAGTCGTACTCCAGGCCCTTCGCCAGGGACGCCGGGACCAGGGTCAGGCGGGTCTGTTCCGTCGTCTCCTCGCCGGGAGCCAGGTACGCCAACCCCGCCGCGCCCAGCGCCTGCGACAGCGCCGGAACGCGCGCGTCCGCGGCGATCAGGCCGATGGAGCCCTCGTTGCGCAGCAGCTCCTCGCACGCAGCCACGACCTCCGCCGTCCGCGACACCGCACGCACCTCGAAGAACCCCGGGTTCTCGCGGATCGACTCCACCGGCGTCAGACCCGGCGCGATGTGCGGGAGGAGGCGGGAGGCGTAGGTGATGACGTCCGTCGGGACGCGGAAGCCGGCCGTCAGTTCCTCGATCACGCCCTCCGACTTGCCGAGGTGGGCCAGCGCCTCGTCCCAACTGCGCGTCGCCCACGGCGTCGTGCCCTGCGCCAGGTCACCGAGGATCGTCGCCGAACCGGTGGTGCAGCGGCGCCCCACCGCCCGGTACTGCATGGGGGACAGATCCTGGGCCTCGTCGAGCACGACGTGGCCCAGCGAGGGCGTGCGCGCCACGATGTCGTTGGCTTCGTCGATCAGCACCGCGTCCGCCGCCGACCACTTGGCCGACTTCACCGACCGCGCCGGCCTCGCCCACAGGATCGCCTTCTGCTCGTCCTCGTTCAGCACCCCCCGCGCGTGCTCGGCCAGGAAGTCCGCGTCCGCCAGCAGCCGCAGCACGAGCTTCGCCGGATCCACCGGCGGCCAGATCGCCTTCACGGCCGCCTTCACCGCGCTGTTGCGGGCCACCGCGTCCTGCACCCGGTCGTCCGGCGCCTCACCCGACCGCTCCATCTGCACCAGCACGGCATGCGCGATGCGCTGCGGAAGGGCCTCGCGGGCCGCGCCGTAACGGATGTCGCGGGTGAGCAACTCACGGACGGTCTCTTCGAGTTCGTACGCCGGGATCCGCCACCGCCGCGACCCGCGGACGACGACCACCGGCTCCGTCGGCATCGTCACATGCGAGTAGACCGCGCGCCGCAGCACCTCCGCCATCCTCGCGTCGCCCTTGATCACGGCCGCCGCCGCGTCGTCCGTGCCGCGCACCTCCACATGGGCCACCAGGTCGTCCACCGTCGCCTGCCGGACCGTCAACTCACCCAGCGCCGGGAGCACTTGCTCGATGTAGTGCAGGAAGGACCTGTTCGGGCCGATGACGAGCGTGCCGGTGCGGGCGAGGCGCTCGCGGTGGGCGTAGAGGAGATACGCGACCCGGTGCAGGCCCACCGCGGTCTTTCCGGTGCCCGGGCCTCCCTGCACACAGACCGTGCCGCCGAGACCGGACCGTACGATCTCGTCCTGCTCCGGCTGGATCGTCGCCACGATGTCCCGCATCGGGCCCACGCGCGGGCGCTCGATCTCCTGCTGGAGCAGCCTGCTGGTGCGGGCGGCCTCCGCCGGGTCGGACAGGTGCTCGTCCTCGTACGCCGTGAGGTCGCCGCCGGTGTAGCCGAAGCGGCGGCGCAGCGCGACGTCCATCGGGTCCTTCTTGGAGGCCCGGTAGAAGGGTTGGGACACCGGTGCGCGCCAGTCGATGACCATCGGGTCGCCCTCGGCGTCGTGCACATGCCGCCGCCCGATGTAGAAGAGTTCCCCTTCCGCGCCCTCCGCCTCCTCGGCGCCGGGTGCGTGCAGATAGTCGAGGCGGCCGAAGAACAGCGGGGTGTCGCTGAGATCGGCCAGGGACTTGATGCGCTCGTCGATCTGGCGGGAGAGGACTTCGGCGTTGACCCAGTTCGCGGTGACGTCGCTGATGTCGAGCGACTCGACGTCCTCGCGCATGGCGCGCAGGGCGGCACGGGAGGAGGCGAGGTGGGAGCGCTCATGCGCGAGGGGGTCGTCGACGGGCGTGGACAAGGGGGTGCCTCCGGAGGACCTGCGAGTGAGTGGTCGACAGAGCCGACCGGTTTCCGTCCGGACGGCGGCACTCCGTGAACGGAGGCGGGCAAGAGCGGAGATTTTAGGTGAGCGGGTACGCCGGAAGCCAACGAATTTTCCGCGCCCCCGCCCATTCCCCTGTCCGTCCCCTAGGGGATGCCGCCCTCCTCCCTGGGGGCAAGGGGTCCGCCCCGAGATGTACGCGGGCAGTGCACGGCTTGGGACCGCAGGCCGATGCCGTCTTTATGCCCGCGAACCCATCATGGAGACATGAGCGCAGCAACCATCCACCCAGCCCCTGCGGGTCCCCGCGGCGCGACAGCGCTCCAGGGGAGCCACCGCCACCGCCTCGGCGAAGCCCTGCGTGCCGTCAGGGTGTTCGCCGGCGCGGCCTTCGACGTGATCATCCTCGGTGAGTACGGTGAGGAAGCGGGCGTTCGCCGTAAGTGACGCCCGGGCCGCCCGGCACACGCGGTCGCCTACCCCTCGGTGAGGAGCTCGTCCGCGTCCACGATCCGGTACGCGTAGCCCTGTTCCGCCAGGAACCGCTGGCGGTGGGCGGCGAAGTCCTGGTCGAGCGTGTCGCGGGCGACGACCGAGTAGAAGTGGGCCTGATGGCCGTCCGCCTTCGGCCGCAGTACCCGCCCCAGCCGCTGCGCCTCCTCCTGGCGCGACCCGAAGGTCCCCGACACCTGGATGGCGACCGTCGCCTCCGGCAGGTCGATGGAGAAGTTCGCGACCTTGGAGACCACGAGGACGCTGATCTCGCCCTCCCGGAAGGCGTCGAAGAGCTTCTCGCGCTGGGCGTTGGAGGTCTCGCCCTTGATGACGGGGGCGTTCAGATGCTCGCCCAGCTCGTCCAGCTGGTCGATGTACTGGCCGATCACCAGGATCTGCTGGCCCGCGAAACGCCTGACGAGCGCCTCCGTCACCTTCCGCTTGGTGTCGGTCGTCGCACAGAAGCGGTACTTCTCCTCCTGCTCGGCGGTGGCGTACGCGAGGCGCTCGGAGTCGGTGAGGTTGACCCGGACCTCGACGCAGTCGGCGGGCGCGATGTAGCCCTGCGCCTCGATCTCCTTCCAAGGAGCGTCGAACCGCTTCGGACCGATCAGTGAGAACACATCCGACTCCCGCCCGTCCTCCCGCACGAGCGTCGCCGTCAGCCCGAGCCGTCGCCGCGCCTGAAGATCCGCCGTGAACTTGAAGACCGGCGCGGGCAGCAGGTGCACCTCGTCGTAGACGATGAGCCCCCAGTCCCGGGAGTCGAAGAGTTCGAGGTGCGGGTAGACGCCCTTCCGCTTCGTCGTCAGCACCTGGTATGTGGCGATGGTGACGGGCCGGATCTCCTTGCGCGTCCCGCTGTACTCACCGATCTCGTCCTCCGTCAGCGACGTTCGCTTCACCAGCTCGTGCTTCCACTGCCGGGCCGAGACGGTGTTGGTGACGAGGATGAGGGTGGTCGACTTGGCCTGAGCCATGGACCCGGCGCCGACGAGGGTCTTCCCGGCACCGCACGGCAGGACGACGACCCCGCTCCCGCCGTGCCAGAAGTTCTCCACGGCCTGCTTCTGGTACGGCCGCAGCGCCCACCCGTCCTCCGCCAGCTCGATCGGGTGTGCCTCGCCGTCGACATATCCGGCGAGGTCCTCGGCCGGCCAGCCCAGCTTCAGCAGCGTCTGCTTGATCTGCCCGCGCTCGGAGGGGTGCACGACCACGCTGTCCGGGTCGATGCGGGCGCCGACGAGGGGCGCGACCCGCTTCGAGCGCAGCACCTCCTCCAGCACCGGCCGGTCGGTGGTGGTGAGGACGAGGCCGTGCGCCGGATGCTTGCTCAGCGTCAGCCGGCCGTAGCGGTCCATCGTGTCGGCGATGTCGACGAGCAGCGCGTGCGGCACCGGGTACCGGCTGTACGTCACCAGCGCGTCCACGACCTGCTCGGCGTCGTGCCCGGCCGCCCGCGCGTTCCACAGCCCCAGCGGCGTCACCCGGTAGGTGTGGATGTGCTCGGGAGCCCGCTCCAGCTCCGCGAACGCCGCGATCGCCCGACGGCACTCGTCGGCCTGCTCGTGATCGACCTCCAGGAGCAGGGTCTTGTCCGACTGGACGATCAGTGGTCCGTTCACGTGGGTCCGTCCTTCCGCTCACCACTCGACCAAACGTCCAGTGTGCCGCACTGGTCCTCTTTCGGGGTGGGGAGCAGGTCACATCTACGGCAGCCGGTGGGTGAATGTGGCTGATCGATTCCGAAGTCCTACAGGATGTCTTTTCATTCCTGTGAGTGGTGCGGTTTCACCTGAACGGCGGCGGCTGCGAAGAATGCCGGGCGTGCAGGCCATCAGTCATGAACCGTCCCCGCCGACCACCACCCTCGGGTACGCGCTGTTCGCCACCCGCTGGCTGCAGGCGCCGCTCTACTTCGGCCTGGTGGCCGCGCAGGGGGTGTACGTCTACAAGTTCTTCAACGAGCTCTGGGCCTTAGTCCTCCGCTGTGTGACCGGGCAGGCGACGGAGACGTACGTCATGCTCGCCGTGCTCAAGCTCGTCGACGTCGTGATGATCGCCAATCTGCTGATCATGGTGATCGTCGGCGGCTATGAGACGTTCGTCTCGCGGATCGGGCTGCAGGGACACCGTGACCAGCCCGAATGGCTCTCGCACGTCAATTCCAACGTGCTGAAGGTCAAGCTCGCCACCGCCATCGTGGGGATCTCCTCGGTCCATCTGCTGCAGATGTTCGTGGACGTCCACCACACGTCCCGCCACTCGCTGCTGTGGGGCACGGTGATCCACATGGCGTTCATCGTGTCGGCGGCGATCCTGGCCTACATGTCGGGGCCGATGGCCGCGCACGGTGAGCGGTCGGCGTCGCAGCCTGCGGCGCAGCACGAGTGCCGCTTCGAGGGGACCGTCGCCGAGAAGGTCGTCGTGCCGGCGCAGGCCGCTCCGCGGGAGGACGAGCCGAGCGCCGAGGAGCGGGTGCGGGCCGCCGGGTTCCCGGCGCGGAAGCTGCTGGAGGACTTCGACTCCGAGTACCCGCGTTCCTTCGACCGGGAGACCGTGGCCCGGCTCGGCAAGCTGGACTTCGTCGGCGCCGGACGCAACGTGGTCTTCGTGGGGCCGCCCGGCACCGGCAAGACGCATCTGGCCGTGGGTCTCGGCGTGCGGGCCTGCCAGGCCGGGCACTCGGTGCTGTTCGCGAGCGCCGCGCAGTGGGCCGCGCGGCTGGCCGGGGCGCGGGACGCCGGGCGGCTCGCCCAGGAGCTGGTCGCGCTCGACGAGCACCCCCTGCTGATCGTCGACGAGGTCGGCTACACCCCCTTCGACGCCGAGACCGCCGCGCTCTTCTTCCAGCTGGTCGCGCACCGCTACGAACGGGCCTCGCTGATCGTGACCAGCGACCGTCCGCTCGGCCGCTGGGACGAGGTCTTCGGCGGCCCCTCGGCCCTGGCGATGGTGGACCGGCTGGCCCACCACGCCGAGCTGGTGCGGATCGAGGGGGAGAGCTACCGGCTGCGCCGCGCTACTTCAGCGTGGGCAGACTGAGGTTGTTGATCAGCGGTCCCTCGACGGTGAGCCCCTCGGTGACCAGGGGCCCGGCGCCGGCCGCCGGGAGGGGCAGCGGCAGGGCGGCGGCCGGGGCGGTCCCGGCGGCGAGGACGCCTGCCAGGACGGCGGCGGCGACGGTGAGGCGGGCACGCGTGGTGCGCATGGGTATGACGGGCCTTTCACAAGTCGGCGTTGGCTGGAACCTGAGGACCGGGCCGGCCCAGCGGGGCTGGTACCGGCCCGGGAGGGCGCGGGACGCGTCAGAGCGTCACGCCCCCGCCGAGATCGACGCCGACCGCCGCGGCCTGGGCGGCGAAGGCGCCGATCATGGTGGCCGCGGCGGTCAGCACGGTGGCGATGCGACGAGCAGTGCGCATGGGACAACTACCTCTCTGCTGCGCTCACTTGAGCGTGATCAGGACACCGGGTGGCTGCCCTGCGCCCCGCGGCGCAATGCGGAGAGGCCCTCAAGGTCCCTCAAGAGTTGGAAGAGCCCGGCGTGGCGTGCATGAATCGCCGCGTGCGCCCGGACGGGTGAGCGGACCGGGACATCCGTCACCGCCCTAGTCGTCCGCCAGCTCCGCCACGCCCGTGATCCGGTGCAGTGGATACGTCCGTACCTCGTCCGCGGTGTGGTCGTACGCCGTCACGAACCCGCCCTCGACCCGCACCGGTGCGATCACCCGCTGACTGGCGGTGCCCTCGGCGTTGACGTACCCGATCCACAGCGCCTCGCCGGTCAGCACGGCGGCCTGCATGGTGGCGAGGGTCTCGGCGGAGGTCGTGCGGGGCAGTTCGCCGCCGGTCACCGCGGGGGCCGCCCCGCTCGGCCTGCGCGGGGTCGTGGAGGCGAGGTCGCCCGCCCGGATGGCGCGGATCGCGGCCGCCAGCAGTGTGGCGTCCGGCGTCGGCGGGCCGTCCGGAACCGGCTGGGGTGCGGTGCGCGGCGGGGTGCGGTGGGCGTCGGCGCGGGTGATCAGGACGTCGCCCTCGGCCGACTCGGCGGCCGGCGCGAAGCCCATCGCGCGCAGGCCCTCCAGCAGCGCGGCCGGGTCCGCCTGGGCGGCGAGCACCGTCGGCGCCAGGCGGCGCAGGCGCAGGCCGGCGGCTCGCTTGTCGGCGAGGATCTCGTTCAGCATCGCGTCGTCGTCGCAGCGGACGTACGCCGACGCCGCGCCCACCCGCAGATGACCGTGCTTGCGGGCCACGTCGTCGATCAGATACGCCAGCGGCTGCGGCACCGGCGTACGTGAGTGCTCGGCGAGGAAGGCGTGCAGATCGGAGGCGCTGCGGCCGGCGTCGAGCGCGCGGCGCACCGAGCCGGGTGTGAAGCGGTACACCGTCGCCCCGCCCTTCGACTCCACGTCCGCGAGCACGCCCAGCATGTCGGCGAGCGGCCGCCGCAGCGGACCGGGCGCCACGGCCGTGAGGTCGGCCTGGAGCAGCACGTGGTCGAGGGGCTCGGGGAGGAGCGGGGCGAGGAGGCGGGCGGCGGTGGCGGAGGCCACGGCCTGTTCGGCGGGGGAGAGGGGCTCGGGCGCGGGGGCCGGGCGGGGGTGCTCGTGGTGGACGGGGAGCTTGTCGCCGGGGCCGGCGGGGGCGTCCTCGGGCGTGGCCGGGGGCGGGGGTGCGGTGTCGTGGGTCGCCGCCGAGGGGCCCGTGGCCGACGGGCCCGCGGCTCGGCCGCCGCGCGCCCCGGGTTTCCCGGGCGCCGGCGCCCCCAGCAGCGCCCGCCCATGCCCGGACAACGCCCCCCGCCCCGTCACCCCCAGCATCTCCGCCTCGTTCAGCGTCCACTGGGCGAGGCGGCTGCGCAGGTCGTCGTCCTGTTGAGGCCCGCGCAACGGCCGTTCCCAGCGCAGCCGGGCCAGCACCGACTCCGCCGCCGGTGACGTGCCCTCCGGCAGCCCGGCCAGCAGGGTCAGCACCCGGTGCCGCACCTCCGGCGCGGCGGAGCGGTCCAGGCCCGGGCCCAGCGCTGACAGGGTGCGGTCCTTGGCGTCCCGGCCGCCGACCACGCCGGCCGTGCGCGTCGCCGTCAGCCAGGCCTCCGCCAGCCGGGCCCAGCGCTCGGCGGAGGGCTGCTCCAGCCACTCGTCGTAGGCGGGCGTCGCCGCGTACCGCTCGTCGGCCTCGCCGTCGGAGGCCAGCAGGCCCGCGGCGTAGGCGAGTTCGACCCAGAAGGCGGCGACCGGCTCGGGCACGTCGAGGGCGACGGCGGTGCGCTTGAGGTCGCGCACGCTCAGGCCGCCCGCGCGCAGCACCGTCGGACCGCCCTCGTCCCAGTCCTTCAGCAGTTCCTCGACGGTGGCCAGCGCCGTGTACGCCTGCCCGGCCGCCGTGGCGTCCACAACCTGTGGACGGTGCGTCGCGCTCGGCTCGACGGTCGGCGGCAGCGGCTCGGTGGCGCGGTGCGCGCGGCCGGCGCGCAGGTGCAGGGCCACCTCGCGGGGGAGTACGACCGTGCCGGGCGTCGTGGGCAGGAGCAGGCCGCGGTCCAGCAGCCAGCGCAGCCGGGGCGCGGGATCGGCGGTGACCTGGCCGTACGGCGGGCCCCACACCAGGCGGGACAGCACCTCCCGGGACTCCTCCGGCGCGTCGGCGAGCAGCGCCGTCATCCGCCGCCGGTCGGTGAACAGCGCGGTGAGCGACGACACGGCCGACACGGCGTCGTGGGTCGTGGGCAGCCCGGCCGTCGTGACGATCTCCTGGATGCGGCCCGGCGACATGCCGGCCACCGCCTCGCGCACCGTCGGTCCCAGGCCGGTCGGCGACGGGTGCTGCGGCGAGGGCGTCAGCAGCTCGCGTGCGGTGCGCACCAGGCGCAGCCGGTCGTCGCCGCCCCACACCAGGGCCTGCTCGCGCAGGGTGCCGAGGGCGTGCGGCAGGGCGCCGGCGACCGCCGGGTCGCCCTCGTCGCCGGCCATCAGGGCGAGCAGTTCGTCGTACGTCGCCGGATCCGCCGCCACGGCCAGCGCCTCCGCCGTCTGCAGCGCGAACCGGTCCAGCCGCTCAAGGGCGCGCACCACCGAGGCCCGGGTGCCGGCGCGGGTCGCCAGCTGGGTGAGGTCGGTGGGGACGGGGGTGATGAGGTCGGGCCGGCTGCGCAGCAGCACGGCCAGCGAGGCGTCGTCCCGCACGCGAAGCGCTTCCGCGAGGGAACGGGGCGGGGTGGCCGGGTCGCTCATCCCGCCCACGTTAGCGGGTCACCTCCGGCGGCCGGGCCGACCAGGCGCGGGGGAACACTGCCCGATCCGAGGCACCTGACCCACCCTGTGCTGCGCTAACGTCGTCCCGAGGGGTATCCAACACACCCACCCCGGAGGGGACTTCGTGGGGATCGAGAGCGACCAGGTCGTCTACGAGTATCTGAGCCGCGTCGGCGACGTGGCCCAGCAGCGGCAGTTGCCGTCGTCCACCCGCATGCGCCTGGTGAACGAGCTGCGCGGCGAGATCGACCGCCGCCGCGCCAAGGCCCCCGTCGACAGCCCCGCCGCCGTCCGCCGCATCATCGCCCGCCTCGGCACCCCCGACGAGGTCGTCGAGGCCGCCGGGGGAGGCACCGCCCCGGCCCCGCAGGCACCGATCACCCCCGTGCCCGTACAGCCGGACAGCGGCACCAGCGAGACCGCCGGGGAACGCCCCAAGGGCCTGCGCCGCCTGGTGCCCCGCCCACGCCCCGCCGAGCCCTCCGCGCCCGCCGCCGACGACGCACCTCCGCCGCCCCACCTCGCCGGCACCGCGGACCTCGGCGGCAGCGCGCTCCAGCCGGACTGGTGGCGGGTGGACAGCAGCCCCTTCGGCCCCGGCGAGGACGTTCCGGGCTTCGTCGGCGGCATCGAGATCCCGGAGATGCTCAGGCGCCCGCCCGCGAAGGAGGGGACACGGCTCGAGAAGAAGGCGCCCGAAGAGGAGCCGGAGGCCCCGGCCGCAGTGGAGAAGGCCGAGGAGGAGGAAGATCCGCAACCCTCTCGCCGCCGTCTCATCCGGCGCCCGGCCCTCCCCGCCGGCCGCTGGAGCAACCCCCTCCTCCTGCTCTCCGCCGCCCTCCTCGTCACCGGCGCCATCCTCGGCAACCTCATCGTCCTGCTCGTCGGCTGGCTCATCGCCTGGGGCTCCCGCCGTCTGACCGACACCGAGACCAAGTGGGCGGTCATCATCATCCCCGGCCTCTCCGTCACGGCCGGCATCACCTGGCTCTGGGGCCGCGCCACCGAACGCTGGGGCGCCCCCCTCGTAGAGGGCCAGACGAACGCCGCGATCACCGAGACCTGGCCGTGGGTGGTGCGGGGCGCGGCGCTGGCATCGGCGCTGTTCATCGTCTGGCGTTCACAGAAGCGCCCCTAAGGGGCGCGGGGCTGTATCGATTTGCGGCTCCGCCGCGTGGGCGCGATCAACCCCCACAGACCCGCACTCGCCAAACGACGCACTGAACCGAGTCATTAGGCGCAGGCACAATAACCGCATGGCACTCACCGTCGGCTTCGACCTCGACATGACCCTCATCGACTCCCGCCCCGGCATCCACGCCTGCTACACGGCCCTGTCCGACCGCACCGGCACGCACATCGACGCCGACCTGGCGATCACCCGGCTCGGCCCGCCGCTGGAGGAGGAGTTGGTCAACTGGTTCCCGACGGAGCAGGTGGCGGCCATGGCCGAGCTCTACCGTGCGATGTACCCGGCGCACGCGATCACCGGCACCCTCGCCCTACCCGGTGCCCACGAGGCGATAGCCGCCGTAGGGCAGGCGGGCGGACGCTCGATCGTCGTCACCGCCAAGTACGAGCCGAACGCCAAGCTGCACCTGGAGCACCTCGGCATCCAGCCCGACGCGGTCATAGGCGACCTGTGGGCCGAGCAGAAGGCGACGGCCCTGCGCGAGCACGGCGCGAGCGTCTACGTCGGCGACCACCGAGGAGACATCCGCGCCGCCCGCGCGGCGGACGCCCTGTCGGTCACCGTGGCCACCGGCCCGTTCGGCGCCGATCAGCTCGGCGAACTCGGCGCGGACGTGGTCCTCGCGGACCTCACCGAGTTCCCCGACTGGCTCGCCGGCTATCGCGAAGCGCCCCGCGCCTGACGCCGGCCCGCGGCGATCGAGCGGAACACTCCCGCGCCGGCGACGAGGAATCCGACGCCCATCAGCATGCTCAGCCCGAACATATAGGTCGGAAATGGCGTCGTGCCGAGCAGGAACGGGGTCACCGTGACCAGAGTGGCCACTGCACCGATGAAGAACACGACCGCTCCGGCACGGATCAGTCGGTCACCGGGAGCGGCGGAATTCGTTTGGGTTTTGTCACGCACCGGACCAGGGTAGTTCCCTGCGCGAGGGAACAACCGGGCGACGTCTTGTCACCGGCCCGGGGACCATTAGCCTTGGTACCGGCGGGTCGTGGTCGACCCGCTGTAGTGCTATCAAGAGCCGTTTTCAGAAGCAGTTTTCCGACGAGTACGAGGACGAGGACAGACGTGCCTACCGGCAAGGTCAAGTGGTTCAACAGCGAGAAGGGCTTCGGCTTTCTCTCCCGCGACGACGGCGGCGACGTCTTCGTCCATTCCTCGGTCCTCCCCGCCGGAGTTGACACACTCAAGCCGGGACAGCGAGTGGAGTTCGGCGTCGTCGCCGGTCAGCGAGGTGACCAGGCGCTCTCGGTCACCCTTCTCGATCCGACCCCGTCCGTCGCGGCCGCCCAGCGCAAGAAACCGGACGAGCTCGCCTCCATCGTCCAGGATCTGACGACCCTCCTCGAGAACATCACGCCGATGCTGGAGCGGGGCCGCTACCCCGACAAGGCCGCCGGCAAGAAGATCGCCGGCCTGCTGCGGGCGGTCGCCGACCAGCTCGACGTATAGCCGTAGAGCCTCAGGGGAAAACCAGCGCATCCGGGCCGAGGGGCGGCACCAGCCCCTCGGCCGCCGCACGTGTGAGCAGCCCGCGCACCGCGGCATAGCCGTCCTCGCCGAGGTCGTGCGTGAACTCGTTGACGTACAGGCCGATGTGCTGGTCGGCGACGGCCGGGTCCATCTCCTGGGCGTGCTCCATGACGTACGGGCGGGAGGCCTCGGGGTCGTCCCAGGCGGCCCGGACCGACGTACGGATCGAGTCGGCGAGCAGGGTCAGCATGCCCGTGCCCAGTGACCGCCTGGCGATGATCGCGCCCAGCGGGATCGGCAGGCCGGTGGTGTTCTCCCAGTGCTCGCCCATGTCGGCGAGCTTGTGCAACCCGTAGTTCTGGTACGTGAAACGCGCCTCGTGGATGACGAGTCCCGCGTCGACCTTCCCGTCCCGCACGGCCGGCATGATCTCGTGGAAGGGCATGACGACGATCTCGCCGACCCCGCCGGGGACGGTGTCCGCGGCCCAGAGCCGGAACAGCAGATACGCCGTCGACTTCTCGCTCGGCACCGCGACCGTGCGTCCGGTGAGGTCCACGCCCTCCTCCCGGGTCAGCACCAGCGGTCCGCAACCCCGGCCCAGCGCACCCCCGCAGGGCAGCAGCGCGTACTCGTCGAGGACGTACGGCAGCACCGCGTACGACACCTTCAGTACGTCGAACTCGCCGCGCTCGGCCATGCCGTTGGTGATGTCGATGTCGGCGAAGGTGACGTCGAGGGCGGGGGCGGCGGGGATGCGGCCGTGGGCGAGGGCGTCGAAGACGAAGGTGTCGTTCGGGCAGGGGGAGAAGGCGATCTGCAGCGGCTCACTGGCCATGGGGGCGGTCATATGCGTTCCAACTCTCCAGTACGGGCGCGAGCTTCCCGAAGCCCTCCGTCAGGGCGGCCAGCGCGTCGCCGATGCGCCAGGCGGCGCGGTCGCGGGGGCCGACCGGGTTGGAGACGGCCCGTATCTCCAGCACGGGCACCCCGTGCGCGGCGGCGGCCTCGGCGACGCCGAATCCCTCCATGGCCTCCGCGAGGGCCGTGGGGTGACGCTCGCGCAGGCGCGCGGCGCGCTCGGCGGTGCCGGTCACGGTGGAGACGGTGAGGACGGCGCCGCGGCGGGCGCCGGTGGCGGCCGCGACCTCCCGCACGAGTGCTTCCGGCGGGCGGTGGGTGACGGTGCCGAAGCCCAGCTCGGTGACGGGCACGAAGCCGTCGGGCGTCTGAGCGCCGAGGTCGGCGGCCGTGATCTCGTCGGCGACGACGAGGGAGCCGACGGGGGCGTCGGGTGCGAAGCCGCCCGCGATGCCGGCCGAGACGACGAGGGCGTACGGGGCGCCTTCGAGGGCGGCCCTGGTGAGGGCCGTGGCGGTGGTGGCGGCGGCGAGCGCGGGGCCCACTCCGGCGGCGATCACCTCGGTGCCGGGGAGCCCGAAAGCCGCCCTGGCCACCGCGTCCCGCTCTGCGGGGACCGCGGTGGCCACCAGGACACGTACGACGGACGTGATCAGCTGTCCTTTTCCAGCTTGAAGGACCACAGGCCCGTCACGTCCTGCTCGCCCTCCTTGATGGTCACCAGCGTCGAGCTGCCGCTGGCGCCGTACTGGGCGTTGAAGAACACGCTGCCCGGGACGGTGCGGTAGGTCTTCTTGCTGGAGTCGGTGAGCGGCTGGCCGTTCATGAGGATGGTCCAGCCCTCGTCGGCGATCTCCGGGTCGACACCGAAGCGCACGGTCTCCTCGGGGTCCACCTTGATGGACTCGATGCCCTTGTCCTTCAGGCACTTCGACAGTTCCGAGGTCTTCAGGGCGTCGCCCTCACCACCGCAGGTGGCCTCCGAGTGCACGGACGCGGTGCCGGTGGTGATCGTGGCCAGCGGCGTCGGCTTGTCGCAGGCCGACAGAACGAGCAGTCCGGCGGATACGGCGCCGGCGGCGGCGAACGCGCGGCGGCGTCGCGAAGCGGATTGCAGCGTGGTCATGGCGGAAGGCTATCGGGCGCGTGTGACGCTCTCTCCATGTGGGGGCGTGTCATGGCGGGCCATGCCCTAGGTGACCCGTGGCCGTGCGTGCCCGCCGTGCCGGGCCGAGCCGAGCAGGCCCTTGACGGTGGTCAGCCAACCCGTGGCGACGATCGCCGCGCCGACCAGCAGGCCGAAGGAGCCCTTCAGCGGCAGCACGATGCCGATCGCGCCGCCCAGCACCCAGGACACCTGCAGCAGCGTCTCCGAGCGCGCGAACGCCGACGTACGGACCAGCTCGGGCACGTCCCGCTGGATCAGCGCGTCCAGCGACAGCTTGGCCAGCGCCTGCGCGAACCCCGCGACCGCCGCGAGGAAGGCCACCAGGACCGCGCCGAAGAAGACCGCCGCCGTGATCGCCACGCTCAGCACGAAGCCGACGACGGTCACGATGATGATCTCCGGCGCCCGGGACCTCAGCCACGCCCCGACGGCCGTACCGAGCGCGTTGCCGGCGCCGGCCGAGACGGCGACTATCCCCAGCGAGACGGCGGCGCTCTGGCCGGACATCGGGTGCTCGCGCAGCAGGAACGCCAGGAAGAAGATCAGGAAGCCGGTCAGGCAGCGGATGGAGGCGTTGGCGCCGAGGGCGTGGGTGACGGCGATGCCGACCGTGCGCAGTCCGGGGCGCTTGACGGGCTTGCGGTGCGGCCCGTGCAGATGCTGCTCGTCGGCCGCCAGCAGCGCGGTGTCCTCGCCCTTGGCCGAGTCGACCTTGTGCGGCAGCGTGAAGGACAGGAACGTACCGGCGATGAAGATCACGAAGGCGCCGTAGAGCGGCCAGCGCGGTCCGATCGCCTGGAGCCCCGCGCCGACGGGCGCCGCGATACCGGTGGCCAGGAGTCCGCCCAGGGTGACCCGGGAGTTGGCCTTCACCAGGGAGAAGCGGGGTGGGAGCAGACGGGGCACCACGGCGCTTCTGACGACCCCGTACGCCTTCGAGGCGACCAGCACCCCGAGCGCGGCCGGATAGAGCTGGAGGTCGCCGCTGACGACGGCGCTGGACAGCACCAGGGCGAGCAGCGCCCGCGCCAGCATCGCACCGGCCATCGCGGCGCGGCGGCCGTGCGGGAGACGGTCCAGGAGGGGGCCGATGACGGGGGCGAGGAGCGTGAACGGCGCCATGGTGATGCCGAGGTAGAGCGCGACCCGTCCGCGCGCCTCGTCGGTCGGGACGGAGAAGAACACCGTGGAGGCGAGGGCGACGGTGATCATCATGTCCCCGGCGCCGTTCACACCGTGGAGCTCGATCAGCTTGCCCAGTCCGGACTCACCGGCGCCCTGCGCGTGGGTGGCCCTGCGGATGCCGCGGGCGGGGCCGGTGAGCGGGAAGTGCAGGGCACGGCCGACCGCGCGGAGGGAGCCGCCCATCCGGCCCGACCCGCCACCTCGACTGCGGCCCCCCTTGGCCCCACCGACACCGGTGGCTCCTTGGGGCGGCCTCGCGGTTGCCACGACGCAATAGTGCCCCGAGATGGGGGTGGGTAGTGCCGTTACGGCGCGTATGGGGGGCAACGTTTCAGAACCCGGCGGGCACCGCGGAGCGCCGAGAAGCAACGTCGGTGTAGGCCCAGCGCTCGCGAACAGGTAGCGTGCGTATCTCAGCCATCCCGCACAATGGATGACGTAGGTGCGCCCGAGCGCGATTCGGACGCGGACGTCGACGCGGCCCACAGGTCCGCTCCGTTCGCTCCGCCGCCTTTAGGCAACCGCACCCGAGAGACGGCGTAGGAGAGAAGCGATACCTGTGAGCGCAGCGACAACGCGAAGCCGCACCCCCGACCGTCTGTGCGCCGAGGCCGTCGACCTCGCCCGCAGCGCCGCCGAGGAGGCCGCCGCGCCCGGCGTAGTGGGCGAGCACGCGGGCCTGCTCTCCGAAGGCGACCGCGTTGTCACGCACTTCTTCGAGTGCAAGGAACTCGGGTACCGCGGCTGGCGCTGGGCGGTGACGGTGGCCCGGGCGTCGCGCGCGAAGATCGTCACGCTCGACGAGGTGGTCCTGCTGCCCGGCCCGGACGCCCTGCTGGCCCCCGAGTGGGTGCCGTGGAGCGAACGGCTGCGCCCCGGCGACATGGGCCCCGGCGACCTGCTGCCCACCGACGCCGAGGACCTGCGCCTGGAGCCGGGTTTCTCGGGCGAGGACGAGCCGACGCCGAGCGCCGCCGTCTCGCACGAGATGGCGGAGCTGGTGGAGGCGGAGGACGCGGAGGTCACGGCGGGCGCCCCCGCGAACCTGCCGGTGGCCCCCTCCCGCGGCTCGATCGCCGCCGTCGCCGAGGAACTGGGCATGCGCCGCGCCCGGGTGCTCTCCCGTTACGGCCTCCATGTCGCCGCGGACCGCTGGGAGGAGGCGTTCGGCGCGAAGACCCCCATGGCACAGGCGGCCCCCGCCTCCTGCGTCACCTGCGGTTTCCTCACCCCGATCGGCGGCTCCCTGGGCCAGGCGTTCGGCGTCTGCGCCAACGAGTTCTCCCCGGCGGACGGCCGCGTGGTGTCGTTGACGTACGGCTGCGGCGGCCACTCCGAGGCCGCGGTGATGCCGAAGCCCCCGCGTCCGGCTCCGCCGGTGATCGACGAGACCCGGGTGGATCCGTTCCCGCTGCGGCCGGCGGCGGATTCGGGGTCGGTGTCGGTGACGGGAGACGAGGAGTCGGCGGAGCTCGGGCACTCGTAGGGGAGCTACGAGGCGGTCGGCAGGGCCGTCTCATCCGCGCTCGCGCAGGTACGCCTCCAGCTCCGCGGCCCCGGTCAGCATCGCGCGCCCACGGGCGGACAGCCGGCCGTGCCAGTCGCGCAGTGCGGCCTCCAGCGGCTCCAGGCCGCCGGCCGCCCGCACCCGCGCGATCAGCGGGGCGATCTGCTCCAGCAGGTAGCCGCCCCGCCTGAGCTGGTGGGCCAGCCGGGCATCGCGTACGGCGGCCTCGTCGTAGACGCGGTACCCGGTCCGTGGGTCGCGGCGCGGGTGCAGCAGGCCCGCGCGCTCCCATTTGCGCAGCGTCGCGGGGCGGATGCCGAGCTCGTCCGCCAGCGGCCCGATGAACATGCCACCACCGGGCTCCGACGCCGCCGTGACGGGCTCCAGGTCGCCGAGGGCGCTCTCCACGGCCCGGAGGGTGCGGCGGTCGTCGAGGAGCTGGGCGTGGCTCTCGTCGATGAGCCGGAACGCCTCGCCGACCGCGCCCCGGTTCACCGCCCGCATGATCGACGTCGCCGTCTGATGGCCGTGGCCGGGCACCAGGGCGAGGAACGCGCGCAGGGCGCCCGCGTGCAGCGAGGTGTAGGTCCGGTAGCCGTGGGCGGTGCGAGCGGCGGCCGGAAGGACGCCGGCCTCCTCGTAGTTCCTGACCGCCTGCGTGGACAGACCGTGCCCACGCGCCAGATCAACCGGCCTGAGCCGCGCCCCGCTTTGAAGGTTTCGCCCCATGGACGAACAGTATCGCGAGGTAATGACGCTACTGCTCTGAAAAAGTCTCAACCGAAAGTTCAACGATACCGTTGAAGGCATGGCTGCTGACATCGCTGCGCACATTGCCGCTGACATCAAGGACGCCGCCCATGCCGTCGAGGCCGCCGCCGTCATGAGGCTGCTCCCGGCCCGGCCCCGGATCCTCGCGCTGGGCGAGCCCACCCACGGCGAGGAGACCCTGCTCGAGGTGCGCAACGAGCTCTTCCGGCAACTCGTCGAGCAGCAGGGCTACCGGACGATCGCGATCGAGAGCGACTGCCTGAAGGGCCTGGCCGTGGACGACTACGTCACCTCGGGCACGGGCACGCTCGACGAGGCCATGGAGCACGGATTCAGCCACGGTTGGGGCGCTTTCGAGGGCAACCGCGAGCTCGTGCGCTGGATGCGCGCCCACAACGTCCGCGCCGACCGCGACGACCGGCCCGCGTCCGAGCGGCTCCGCTTCGCCGGTTTCGACGGCCCACTGGAGATCACCGCCGCCGCGAGCCCCCGGCAGGCCCTCACCGCACTGCACGGCTACCTCGCGGCCCGGGTGGACGCGGACCTGCTCCCTTGCACCGGGGAGACGCTCGACCGCCTGCTCGGCGCGGACGACCGGTGGACCGATCCCGCCGCGATGACGGACCCGGCCCGATCCGTGGGCCAGTCGGCCGACGCCGCTCGCCTGCGCCTGCTCGCCGACGACTTGGCGGCGCTGCTCGACACGCAGACGCCGCACCTGATCACGGCGACCTCGCGGGCCGAGTGGGACCGGGCGCGCCTGTACGGCCGTACCGCGACCGGCCTGTTGCGCTATCACCACTGGATGGCCGACCTCTCACCGGCCCGCATGACCCGACTGGTGAGCGTCCGGGACCAGATGATGGCCCACAACCTCCTCGCCCTCGCCGAACGGGGCCCGGCACTCGTCCACGCCAACAACGGCCACCTCCAGCGGAGCAGGAGCGCGATGCGGATGTGGCAGGGACCGGTGGAGTGGTGGAGCGCCGGCGCGCTGGTG
Source organism: Streptomyces ferrugineus (assembly GCF_015160855.1). Lineage (NCBI taxonomy): Bacteria > Bacillati > Actinomycetota > Actinomycetes > Kitasatosporales > Streptomycetaceae > Streptomyces > Streptomyces ferrugineus. The sequence continues at coordinate 770,409 of NZ_CP063373.1, forward strand.
CACGCCCATCTGGGCGAGGAGTACGCCTTCGTCGCCACGGCCCTCGGCACCATCCGGCACCAGGGAGTGGACACGCCACCGCCGGACACCGTCGAGGGACTCCTCTACACCCTCCCGGAGGACCGCTACGTCATCGACGCCCGCCGCCTGGCCACCGCCCTCGACGCCACACGGCCCGCGCCCCGCGAATCCCCCTGGTTCGGCTACGCCCCGCTCGACCCGGCCCGCCTGGCGGACAGCGACGGCATCGTGTTCGTCAAGGATGTCTCCTGACACCCGACGAAGGCAGAGAAGACGAAGGCAGCGAAGATGACCACGCGGACCCATCCCGTCGACCACGAACTCATCCAGGCCGCGGCGCATTTAGCTCGCACACGCTGCCGGGGCGACAACCACACCATGGCCGCGGCGGCCCGCGCGCGGGACGGCCGGATCGTCACCGCGGTGAACGCCTACCACTTCACGGGAGGCCCCTGCGCCGAGCTGGTCGTCATCGGCACGGCGGCCGCGCAGGGCGCCTACGAGCTGGACACCATCGTCGCCGTGGGCGACCGCGACCGCGGGGTCGTTCCGCCGTGCGGCCGGTGTCGGCAGGTCCTTGGACCGCGTCCCTGTTGGGCACCAAATCACGTTGACGGGCTGGCTCAGGCCTCGCCCTCGGCCTTGTACCGCGGCAGGTTCTCCGTCGAGATCGTCCAGTCGGCGATGGTGACATCCTCACCGTAGACGAAGTCCTTGCGGGTGGCGTAGCGAGGGCCGTCGGGGGTGGAGTGGATGTCGGTGAGGACGGCGCTGGTGGCGGTGCGGGGGTCGAAGACCGCGTAGACGGGAATGCCCATCAGGGGGTAGTCGCGCATCTTGGTGACCCAGTCGTTGTCGGGGTTGGAGCGAGAGATGATCTCAATGGCGGCGATGAGCGTAGATGGGTCGAAGGAGCCGTCTCCCTCCATGTCGGCTTCGGCGATCACCATCACGTCAGGGCGGCGGAGGATGCCCTTGGGCTCGTCCTCCACGTCGGGCTCGCCCGTGTGGGCCACGTTCTCCTGGGGCATCGCCCTTTCCAGACGCCTCCGCAGGTGCGCCCTGGTGAGTTCGTGAGGGGCGTTGGGCGAGAGCAGATCGTGGACGATTCCTGCTTTGGTGATTTCGAACTTGCCCGGAACGGTGTCGTCCAGTGATTGAACCAGGTCCCGCATGGCTCGGTACCGGTGCGAGCTCATGGTTCAGAAACCCGGGTAGGTCATTTGGACGACGTAGACACGCTCGCTGCGTACGACGACCTGATACATGAACCATCCGCCGGAGACGATGATGTGGCCGCCCTTCGGGTCGAGGCCCTCATGGGCCCGGCCGTGGACATGAAGAGCTTCGGCTGCCCTGACCAGTTCGTCGGCGGCGCGTTCGACGGTGGCCAGGAAGTCTGACGGGAGGGAACGGGCAGCCTCTTCAGCTCCGAAGGCGTACTCCCATTTCCAGCTCACTCGCGAACTGCCTTCATCGCCTCGTCCAGAACGGCGCTCAGCTCGCGAAGTGCTTCCCACGCGATGGCTGGATCCTCGTGTTCCAGGTGGCTCTGCGCATGGGTGTAGCGGGTGGACAGGTCCCGCCGACGGGCGATCTCGATCTCCTTGGCCCAGATCAGGACCCAGCTCTGGACAGGGCTCAGAGACTGCCACTCGACTGCCTTGGCGAAGGCTTCGTCCTTCATGGCCTGCATCTCGTCCAGACGACCTGGAGCGACGACGGCAAGGGCCGCACGCAGGGCATCAGGGGTCTGCTCGGGTCGAGGGATCAGTTCGTTTCCGTGGTCGGCCTGAGTGCTCATGGTGTCCTCCGGAGGGTGCCCCGGCCAGAGTATCCGGCCGGAGGGCACGCGACGGGTGGGCTCAGGCGGCAGCGGGAAGGGGAGTGCGGCAGTCACGGCAGCGTCCTGGGGTGGGTGCGCGGAAGGCGCGGTCGCAGCCTTCGCAGGTCTGGAAAGGGAGACGGACGGTCGGTGGTGTTGGTGCGCGGAATGGAGGTGAGGGCGGCAGTTGGGTGGTCAGGCGGTGGGCCAGGAGGGCTGCCGGGCGGCACAGGGGCTCGGGTGGCAGGTCGGTGGTCAGGGTGTGGCGTATGGCCGTGGGGGTGACGTCGCGTTCCAGCCAGGCCGCGACCCCGGGGGCGAGGTGGGCCGTGTCGCGGGCGGAGAGCAGGAGGCGGGGGTCGTGGCGGCGGAGGTCTGCGAGGAGGTCGGTGGCCTGCTGGAGGAGGGTGGCGGCCGGGTAGGCGGGGCGCGGTACGGCGGGGAGGGGCTTGCGGGGTCCCGGGGTGCGCTTCTTCCGGGCCGGCGGCGGGTGGTCGTCGGTGTCGCGGCGGCCGGGCTGGTTGCAGGAGATCGTGCGGGTGACGATGCGGCCGGCGGGGGTGCGCTGGCGTTCGCGGCGCAGGTAGCCGTGGGCTTCCAGTTCGCGCAGGGCGGCGGCGATACGAGTCGTGCCCTCGGGGAAGCGGGCGGCGAGGGTCTTGATGTCGGCGCGGGCGCCGGTGGGGAGCGACTGGATGTAGACGGCCAGTCCGATGGCGAGGCCCGACAGATCCGGGTGCTGGGCGAGGTGGTTGCCGATCACCGTGAAGCGGGTGGTGTGGCGGGTGTTGTCGTGGACGAGACCGCCGCCCGCGTGGGAGTCACGGGGGTGGTTTTTTCCCGCGATTCGGGACTGGTGGCGCGTGGGCGCGCTAGGGTTTTGGGTGTCCATCGGGAAGGCGCTACTTCCTTGGTGGTCAGGCCCTCGCATTGGGATGCCAGTCCCGGCGAGGGCCGTTGCATGTCTGGTGCATGCCTGCGGTCGTGTCGCGCTGAGCGTAAGGCAGGCAACAGCTTCCGAATCCAGCCGAGTTGGTGATGTTCACCCGCTTGGGTGAGTTTGCGCCGTGGGCGGGAGGGGTGGGGCTTGGTGGGGGTTCTTTCACCGGTGTGTTTCTTGAGGGAGACGGCCCGTGCCACCGGAGCGCGATTCCCCGGGCTCCGGTGAGAGGCCGACTTCGGCCCAGACCGTCTTGCGCGGCGGCAGCCCCGGGGAGACGCCCCAGCGGTCGGCCAGGGCGTCGACGATCGCGAGGCCACGGCCCGACTCCGCGTCGGGGGCGGGTTGTTCGGCATGCGGTAGCCGGTCGGCTCGGGTGTCGGTGACCTCGATACGGAGGGTGTCGCCGACGACGTACACGAGGAGCAGGAAGTCCCGTCCCGGGATCCGGCCGTGCGTCACCGCGTTGGCCGCCAGCTCGGCGACCACATGCGCCGCAGGGTCCAGCGGCAGGCCCCAACTGCGGAGTTGTTCGGTGGCGAGGAGGCGGGCGAGGCGTGCGCCGCGTGGGGTGGAGGAGAGCTGCAGGCTGAAGTTGCGGATGGGGGAGACGAGTTCGGGGGATTGCTGATTCACGTCACTCAGCGTGGTGGTGCGTGCCTACTGTGAACAGTGACTCAGTGGGTGCGTACGGTGACTGTCCGGAGCTTGTCCGGTGGTGTCCGGGCTGTCGGGACGGGCGGGTGGGTACGGCGCTGCTGCATCGCGGTGTACGACGGAGGGGTACGGGATGACAGCCGAGGCGGACACGGGGCGGCTCAAGACGGAGGCGGACGAGCCGGGGTGGGAGGTGGATCCGGACGATGAGTGGGGCGTGGCGGTGATCGCGACCGTCGGGCGGCAGTTGAAGCTGCGGCGGGAGGCGGTCGGGATGCGGGCCGCCGACTTCGGAAAGGCCGTCGGGTACGGCGAGGACATGGTCTACAAGATCGAGGGCGGGAAGCGGATTCCCCAGCCCCAGTATCTGGACAATGCGGACCGGGTGTTGAGGGCGGGCGGGTTGCTCTCGGCGATGAAGGTGGACGTGGAGAAGGTCCGGTACCCGAAGAAGGTGCGTGCGCTGGGGGAGATGGAGGCCAAGGCGGTCGAGATCGGCCTGTACGAGTGCAACATCATCGCCGGGTTGTTGCAGACGCCGGAGCATGCCCGGGCGGCAATTGAGGCGGCGCAGCCTCCGTACTCGCAGGACGATGTGGAACGCATGGTGGCCGCTCGTGTGGCCCGCCAGTCCATTTTTGAGCGCGACCCTGCACCTGCGCTCGGCTTCGTGCTGGAAGAGGCGCCGCTGAGGCGCCCTCTCGGAGGCACAATGGTGTGGCGACGGCAGCTCGAACGTCTGCTGGAGGTGGGCCAGATGCGGAACGTCACACTCCAGGTGATGCCTACGCACCGCGAGGTCCATTCCGGTCTGGACGGCAGGATCGAGTTGCTGAAGTTCGCGGACGGTACGGCAGTGGGCCGCTCCGACGGTGCGTTCAGTGGCCGTCCTGTCTCTGATCTCAGGCAGCTACGCATCCTTGAGCTGCGGTATGGCACCATCCGAGCGCAGGCTCTCCCTCCAGGGGAGTCGCTGGTCTTCATCGAGCATCTGCTGGGAGAAACATGATCCGCAAGGCCTCCGCCGGGAACGCCTCCGAACTGGCATGGTTCAAGAGCAGCTACAGCGGCGGCAACGACGGCAACTCCTGCGTCGAGATCGCGGTAGCCCCCCGCACCATCCACATCCGCGACTCCAAGTACCGCGACACCAGCCCCCGCCTCGCCCTCACTCCGCAGGCCTGGGCCGCATTCGTCCCGTACGCCGCCGAGAGCTGAAGCGCCCCGGCGCTCCCGTGCAGATGAGACGTCTACGTGATCAACCGGCCCAGCTCAAGAACCCTTGACCGAGTGACGCGAACCGTCTCCACCCCATGCGCGCGCATCCTGTGCTCCGTGGCCCGCTCCCCAGGCGGTACCTTCATCGACAGCCGATGAGGAGAGTCAACGTGAGCAAGTTCGTGCGGCCCGCACCCGAAGGTGCCGACCCCTTCGGTACGGTCCGTCTGCGCCGCGGAGTGCTGGACGCCTGGGCCACCAGCCCCGCCCGTTTCCGGGAGGACGCCAACGCCGAGGAGGACCTCGTCCTCGGCGGGTACCGGGACCGGCTCGTCGTCGAGCTCGCTCAGAACGCCGCCGACGCGGCCGCCAGGGCCGGGGTGCCCGGGCGGCTTCGGCTCACCCTGCGTGAGGGGGTGCTCTTCGCCGCCAACACCGGTGCGCCCCTGGACGCGGCCGGTGTCGAGTCGCTGTCCACCCTGCGCGCCTCCGCCAAGCGGGACACGGCGTCCGTGGGGCGCTTCGGCGTCGGCTTCGCCGCCGTGCTCGCCGTCACCGACGAGCCCGCGGTCGTCGGGCGGCACGGCGGTGTGCGGTGGTCGCTCGCCGAGGCTCGGGAGCTGGCGACGGAGACCGCGCGGCACAGCCCCGGGCTAGGGGACGAGATCCGGCGCCGCGACGGGCACGTCCCGCTGCTGCGGCTGCCGTTCGCCGCCGAGGGCACCGCCCCGGACCCGTACGACACGGTCGTCATCCTTCCGCTGCGCGACACCGCCGCCGCCGACCTCGCCGAGCGGCTGCTGCACGCCGTGGACGACGCCCTGCTGCTCGCCCTGCCCGGCTTGGAGGAGGTCGTGGTCGAAATCGGCGACGATCCGTCGCGCACGCTGCGCCGCAGCGTCGACGGTCCCTTCACCGTCGTGGAGGACTCGCGCGACGGGTTCACCCACTGGCGTACGTCGGCCGCCCACGGCCCGCTCACGCCCGAGCTCCTCGCCGGCCGACCGGTCGAGGAGCGGCTGCGCCCGCACTGGTCGCTCACCTGGGCCGTGCCCGTGCACGCCGCCGACAGCACCCCGGCCCGCCCCCGCACCGCCCCCGTCGTCCACGCCCCCACGCCCAGCGACGAAGCCCTCGGCGTCCCGGCTCTCCTCATCGCCTCCTTCCCCCTCGACACCACCCGCCGGCACGCCGCCCCTGGCCCGCTGACCGACTTCCTCGTGCAGCGCGCGGCCGACGCCTACGCCGAACTGCTCGCCGACTGGCGTCCGGTGGGCGAGGGCATCATCGGGCTGGTACCCGGGCCGCTGGGGAAGGGGGAGCTGGACGGGGCCCTGCGTCAGGCGATCCTGGAGCGGCTGCCCCGGACCTCCTTCCTCCCGCCCGCCGTCGAGCCGCGCGAGGCCGACTCCGAGCTGCCCGAGTCGCTGCGGCCACGGGACGCCGAGGTCGTCGAGGGCGCGGGTGCCGACACCGTGCGGGTCCTCGCCGAGGTGCTGCCCACTTTGCTGCCCGCCGGGCTCGAACGGCGCGTGGAGCTGCGCACCCTGGGGGTCGCCCGCGTCCCGCTCACCGACGCGATCGACCGGCTGGCGGGGCTGGAGAAGGAGCCCGGCTGGTGGCGACGGCTCTACGACAGCCTCGCCGGGGTCGACCCGGACCGGCTGTCCGGCCTGCCCGTGCCGCTCGCCGACGGACGGACCACCATCGGGCCCCGGCAGATCCTGCTGCCCACCCCCGACGCGGCCGGTATCGCCCCGGAGATGCTGGCCCGCCTCGGCCTCAAGGTCGCCCACCCGGACGCCGCGCACCCCCTTCTGGAGAAGCTCGGCGCGCTGCCGGCCACGCCCCGCGCGGTCCTCACCACGCCCCAGGTGCGTGCCGCCGTCGCCGCCTCCCTCGACGAGGACGGCGGGACGGGGATGGGCTGGGAGGAGGACGCTCCTGACGCCGAGGAGCTGGCCGACACCGTGCTCGCCCTCGTGCGTGACGCCGGCCTGGAGCCCGGTGACGAGCCGTGGCTGGGTGCCCTCGCGCTGCCGGACGAGGAGGGGGAGCCGGCGCCCGCCGGTGAACTCGTCCTCCCCGGCAGCCCCTTCGCCCAGGTCATGCGGGAGGACGAACTCGCCACCGTCGACGCCGAGCTGGCGCGGAAGTGGGGCGAGCAGCCGCTGGCCGCCTGTGGTGTGCTCGCCAACTTCGCCCTCGTCCGGGCGACCGACGTCGTGCTGGACCCGGATGAACTGGAGCCGCGCGAAGGGGACTTCGCCGAGCCCGACGACGCGGGTCTGCTGGACGCCGTGGACGTGTGGTGCGAGGACATCCTCGACCGGTTCCCGGACACGCCCGTACCGCCCGTCGCCACCGAGCTGATCGCCGTACGTGATCTCGACCTCGTGGACGACGACAAGTGGCCCCAGGCCCTCGCCCTGCTCGCCCAGCCGCCGCTGCGCGACGCGCTCACCCAGCAGGTGCGGATCCTGCTGCCCGACGGCACCCATGAAGTCGTACGGCCGTACACGGCCTGGTGGTTGCGGGGGCACCCGGTGCTGGACGGCCGTCGCCCCGCCGGCCTGCTCGCCTCCGGCGGCGACCCCCTCCTGCGCGGCCTGTACGACGAGGCCGACGCGACCGGCTTCGACGACGAGCAGGTGCTGCGGGCGCTGGGCGTGCGCACCTCGGTCGCCGCGCTGCTCGACGAGCCGGGCGGCGCCGCCGAACTGCTGGACCGCCTCGCCGACCCGGAGCGCGAGGTCACCGGCGCCCAACTGCACGCCCTTTACGGTGCCCTGGCGGACCTCGACCCCGATCAGGTGACCCTGCCGGACGAGCTGCGGGCCGTGGTCGACGGGCGGATCGAGGTCGTGGACGCGGCCGACGCGGTGGTCGTCGACTCGCCGGACCTGCTGCCCTTCACCGACGGCGTCCCGCTGCTTCCGGTACGGCCGGCCCGGGCGGCCGAGCTGGCCGAGCTGTTCCAGGTGCGGCGGCTGAGCGAGTCCGTCACCGGGGAGGTGACGAGCGAGGGCACCGAGCACGACGTACCGGAGTCGGTGCGGGTGCTGCTCGGGGCGCGGACGCCTCAGTCGTATGTCGAGCACGAGGAACTCGTCGTCGACGGTGTGGAGATCGACTGGCGGCTCACCGACGACGGCGCCCTGCACGCCGCCACCCTGGAGGGCGTGGCCGCGGGGCTCGCCTGGGCGGCGGGGCAGTGGCCGCGGCGGTTCGAGGTGGCGGCGCTGCTGGAGGATCCGTCGCGGACGGGGGAGTTGGCGCGGGACCGGTGGTTCGACTGAGGGGCTGTCGGCGTCGGCGTGACGAAGCTCACGTAAATTCCCCGGGGGGCGCACAACCGGCAACGCCCGCCTCATATCTGATCACTTGAGTCATCAGGCTCGACGATCACCCGGGCCCCGACGCGACCAGCGGGGCCCCTTTCCGCAGGGGAACGCATGCGCATCCGAGCCACCGTGGCCGCCGTCTCCGGCGCCCTGGCCGTCTCCGCCCTCGCCGTCCCGGCCGCGCAGGCCGACGACTCCGCCGCGTCCTACCGCGCGGACGTGGCCAAGGTCCGCAAGGCCGCGTCCACCAGGGCCGCGGGCAAGCCGTACGCCCTGAACGTCTCCTTCTCCAACGTCAAGATCGCCAAGGCGGTCAAGGTGGGCACGAGCGGTCACGTCGCCACGACCGTGACGTACACGCTGACCCACGGTGCGGACGTCGACATCACCGCCCGCGACTTCGTCACCGACGCCCTCGTCTACCGGGGCTCCGCCGCCGCGCCGGACAACATGCTGTACGGCAACAAGCCGGCCAAGTGCACGGCCGCCTCCGCGACCACCGCCCACTGCAAGGGCACGATCGACGTCTACCCGGGCGACCACGAACTGCGCAACACCGACGCCGGCACCTGGCGGGCCGCGGCGGAGGCCACCGCGTTCAACGGGCAGGACCCGGCGGGCGAGACCTTCGACATCACCAAGGTCGGCTACAAGAAGCAGAGCGGTCTCGGCACCACGCTGATGCAGCGCTACTCGAAACTGACGGTCAACGCCTCGCCGGAGCCGGTGAAGAAGGGCAAGACCATCACGGTCACCGGCAAGCTCTCCCGGGCCAACTGGGAGGACAACAAGTACCACGGTTACGTCAGCCAGCCCGTGAAACTGCAGTTCCGCAAGAAGAACAGCGACACCTACACCACGGTGAAGACCATCAGGACCAACGCGACGGGCAACCTGAAGACGACGGTCACCGCGACGCGGGACGGCTACTTCCGGTTCGTTTTCGGGGGTACGACGACAACTCCGGCGGTCAAGGCGACGGGCGACTTCGTGGACGTCCGGTAGTACAACGACCTAAGGGGCGCGGGGAACCGCGCGACCAGCCACAACGGCCCCGCAGACGAGCGACGGCCTATCGCGGCACAACCAGCGGAGCGCTCAGGCGGTCGACCCACTTCCACGCGAGTTCCAGGACGACCGCCGCCCCCGCCGCGATCCCCACCGCGATCCACGGCATCGTCACCCCGACCAGCCGCAGGGCGAAGAACTCCTGCAGCCACGGCACCACCAGCACCAGCAGGAAGCCGAGGCCCATCGCGGCCACCAGGGCGACGCGCCACCAGGTGTACGGCCGGGCGATGATGGCCAGGACCCACATCGAGATCAGGAAGAGCGTCAGCGTGGCGACGCTCGTCTCGGCGTCCAGGGCGCCCTCGCCCGAGTAGTAGTGCCGGGCGATCAGATACGTCCCGAAGGTCGCCACCGCGGCCACGAACCCGCCCGGGACCGCGTACCGCATGACCCGCCGCACGAAGTGCGGTTTCGCGCGCTCCTTGTTGGGCGCGAGGGCCAGGAAGAAGGCCGGGACGCCGATGGTGAGGGTGGACAGGAGGGTCAGATGGCGGGGCAGGAAGGGGTACTCCACCTGCCAGAACACCACCATCAGGGCCAGGAGCACCGAGTAGACCGTCTTGACCAGGAACAGCGTCGCCACGCGCGTGATGTTGCCGATGACCCGGCGCCCCTCGGCCACCACCGACGGCAGCGTCGCGAAGCTGTTGTTCAGCAGCACGATCTGCGCCACCGCCCGGGTCGCCTCCGACCCCGAGCCCATCGCCACGCCGATGTCGGCGTCCTTGAGGGCCAGGACGTCGTTCACGCCGTCACCCGTCATCGCGACGGTGTGCCCGTGGGACTGGAGCGCGCCCACCATGTCCCGCTTCTGCTGCGGGGTGACCCGCCCGAACACGGTGCCGTCGTCGAGGGCCGTCGCCATCCCGTCCTTGTCGTGCGGGAGGGTGCGGGCGTCGACCGTGGTGCCGGTCAGGCCCAGCTTGGTCGCGACCGCGCCCACGGACACCGCGTTGTCCCCGGAGATCACCTTGGCGCGGACGTTCTGCTCCGCGAAGTAGCGCAGGGTGTCGGCGGCGTCGGGCCGCAGCCGCTGTTCCAGTACGACGAGGGCGGCGGGCTTGGCGCCGTCGGCCACGTCGGGATCGTCGAGGTCGCGGCCGGCGCGGGCGAGCAGCAGGACCCGCAGTCCCTGTTCGTTGAGGCGATCGGTTTCGGCCAGGGCCGGGTCGTCGGCGGGGAGGAGGACGTCGGGGGCGCCCAGCAGCCAGGTACTGGCCTCGCCGTCGCCCTCGTTGAAGGTGGCGCCGCTGTACTTGCGGGCGGAGGAGAAGGGCAGCGACTCGGTGCAGCGCCAGTCCTCGGCGTCGGGGTAGGCGTCGATGATGGCCTGCAGGGAGGCGTTCGGGCGGGGGTCGGACTCGCCGAGGGCGCCGAGCACCTTGCGTACGTAGTCCTCGTCGGTGCCGTTGAGCGACCGCAGCTCCGTGACGTCCATGCCGCCCTCGGTGAGGGTGCCGGTCTTGTCCAGGCAGACGGTGTCGACGCGGGCGAGGCCCTCGATGGCGGGGAGTTCCTGGACCAGGCACTGCTTGCGGCCGAGCCGGATGACGCCGATGGCGAAGGCGACGGAGGTGAGGAGGACGAGCCCCTCCGGGACCATGGGCACGATGCCGCCGACGGTCCGGGCGATCGAGTCGTCGAGGTCCCTGTTCTTCACGGTCAGCTGGGTGACGATCAGACCGATCGCGGCCGGGATCATCATCCACGTCACGTACTTGAGGATGGTGGAGATCCCGGAGCGCAGCTCGGACTGGACGAGCGTGAACCGGGAGGCCTCCTCGGCGAGCTGGGCGGCGTAGGCCTCCCGCCCGACCTTGGTGGCCTGGAAGGCACCGCCGCCGGCGACCACGAAACTGCCCGACAGGACCGGATCCCCGGGGCGTTTGACGACCGGGTCGGCCTCCCCGGTGAGCAGCGACTCGTCGATCTCGAGACCGTCGGCCTCGACGCACACCCCGTCCACGACGGCCTTGTCGCCGGGCCCGATCTCTATCAGGTCGTCCAGCACGATCTCGGACGTACTGACCTCGGCGGCCGCCCCGTCCCTGCGCACGGTGGGGCGTGCCTCACCGATCACCGCGAGCGAGTCGAGGGTCTTCTTCGCCCGCCACTCCTGGATGATCCCGATGCCGGTGTTGGCGAGGATCACGAAGCCGAACAGGCTGTCCTGGATCGGCGCGACGAACAGCATGATCAGCCAGAGCACGCCGATGATCGCGTTGAACCGGGTGAAGACGTTGGCGCGGACGATGTCCGCCATGGACCGGCTGCTGCGCACCGGTACGTCGTTGATCTGCCCGCGCGCGACCCGCTCGGCCACCTCGGCGGCGGTCAGGCCGCCCGTCGCCACCGGGACGACGTCCGGCCGCACAGGGTTGTCGACTTCGGTTTCGGTGCCCGCGTCGGCATGCGTCATGCATTCGACGGTACGTGCGGATTTACGGCTTCACCCGCCGAGTGGGCGGAAGTTCCGACTCGGGGAGGACGGGGTGTCGTGCCCCGGTAGTAGGGCGTGGCACCTCAGGACCACTCGGGAAGACTCAGGACGACTGGGGTTCGCCGGTGGTCTCCCGGGGCTCCGCCGGGACGGCCGCCGCCCTCTTGATCGCCGCGTCGCGCTTGCGGACGTACCAGATGCCGATCAGCCCCAGCCCGCCGCCGGCCAGGCAGGTCCACAGCCACCAGGTGTGGCCGTGGTCGTCGAACCAGCCGTAGAAGGGGAGCTGGACGACGAAGAGGACGAACCAGAGGATCGTGCCGCCGGTGATGGTCGCGACCACGGGCCCTTCCAGGGGCTCCGGCGCCTCGTGCTTGGGGGATCCCGAAAAGAACGTGGCCATGGGGCACAGCTTACGAGGCCGTCGGGTCTACGCGCGGAGATGGCCGATCCCGCCTTCATATGTTCATACTGAAACGGTTTTATGTCTGACCACTTCTCATCGTAGGAAACAACAAACGCATGCCCGCATACGGCGCACTCGACCGCTTCTTCAAGATCTCGGAGCGGGGCAGCACCCTGCCCCGCGAGATCCGCGGCGGTTTCGCCACCTTCTTCGCGATGGCGTACATCATCGTGCTGAACCCGATCATCCTCGGCAGCGCGAAGGACATGTACGGCCATCAGCTGGACAACGGCCAACTGGTCACCGCGACCGCCCTGACGGCGGCGTTCACCACGCTGCTGATGGGCGTCATCGGCAACGTGCCGATCGCGCTCGCCGCCGGTCTCGGAGTGAACTCGGTCGTCGCGCTCCAGCTCGCGCCCCGGATGTCCTGGCCGGACGCGATGGGCATGGTGGTGCTGGCCGGTTTCGTGGTCATGCTGCTCGTGGCCACCGGTCTGCGCGAGCGGGTCATGAACGCCGTGCCCTTCAGCCTGCGCAAGGCGATCTCCATCGGTATCGGCCTGTTCATCATGCTGATCGGCCTCGTCGACTCCGGCTTCGTCTCCCGCATCCCGGACGTCGCCCGGACGACGGTCCCGCTCCAGCTCGGCCTCGACGGGCACCTCAACGGCTGGCCGGTCCTCGTCTTCATCCTCGGCGCCCTGCTCACCCTCGCGCTGATGGTCCGCAAGGTACCCGGCGCGATCCTGATCTCGATCGTCGCGATGACCGTGCTCGCGGTCGTCATCGAGGCGGTCGCCAAGGTGCCCTCCTGGGGCCTGACCACCCCGAAGTGGCCCGGCAACCCGGTCGCGAGCCCCGACTTCGGCCTGATCGGCGAGGTCAGCCTCTTCGGCGGCTTCGACAAGGTCGGCGCGCTGACCGGCACCCTCTTCGTCTTCACGGTCCTGCTGTCCTGCTTCTTCGACGCCATGGGAACGATCATGGGCGTCAGCGACGAGGCGAAGCTGACCGACGCCCAGGGGCAGATGCCGGGCATCAACAAGGTCCTGTTCGTGGACGGCCTCGCCGTCGCCACGGGCGGTGCCGGCTCCGCCTCGGCGACCACGGCCTTCGTGGAGTCCACGGCCGGCGTCGGCGAGGGCGCACGTACCGGATTCGCCAACGTCGTCACCGGTGCCCTCTTCGGCGTGGCGCTGTTCCTGACGCCGGTCGCCACCATGGTCCCGTCGCAGGCGGCCACCCCGGCCCTGCTCGCGGTCGGCTTCCTGATCCTCGCGAACTCCGTCAAGGAGATCGACTGGGCCGACTACACGGTCGCCGTCCCGGCCTTCGTGACGATGGTGATGATGCCGTTCACCTACTCGATCACCAACGGCATCGGCATGGGCTTCATCACCTTCGCGGTGCTGCGCCTGGCCGCCGGGCGCGGCCGTGAGGTGCCGGTCGCGATGTACGTGGTGGCGGCGGTCTTCGCCTTCTACTACCTGATGCCGGCGCTGGGACTGACGTAGGCCGACCCCCGCGGGCCGGTCTCACGTGAGCCCGTAGAACTTCTCGGTCTCCTCGACCGCGGACTGGAACCGCTCGTCGAAGTCATCGCGAATGAGCGTCCGCACGACGTAGTCCTGGACGCTCATTCCTCTTTTCGCCGCATGCTCTCGGAGTCGTTCGAGCAGCTCGTGGTCTATCCGCAGGCTGAGCACGCTGGTCCCCATGGACACGAGGGTTGCCGCATCCGTCGGTGCGATGGGTCACGTTTCGCCACTGGATCACCCGGATGAGTGATAGTGCGCCGAGTGGTCTTTAGTCAGGGTAATGAGGTATGCTAAAGAACATGTCGGACCTTACCCATGGCGACGACGCTGCCGCCGTGAACTCCCTGCGCTCCGCCGTGATGCGACTGTCGCGCCGGCTCAAGCACCAGCGGGTCGACGAGTCGCTGAGTCCCACCGAGATGTCGGTGCTGGGCACCCTCTCCCTCTGTGGCCGGGCCACCCCGGGTGAGCTGGCCCGCAAGGAGCACGTCCAGCCGCCGTCGATGACCCGCATCGTGGCCCTGCTGGAGGCCAAGGGACTGGTCCGCCTGGAGCCGCACCCCGAGGACCGGCGCCAGAAGGTCGTCACGAAGACCGAGCAGGCCGAGGCGATGCTCGAAGAGAGCCGCCGCAAGCGCAACGCCTTCCTGGCCACCCTGGTCGAGGGTCTCGACGAGGACGAGTGGGCGAAACTGCGCGCCGCCGCCCCCGTGCTGGAGAAGCTCGCACACCTGTAAGCCGTTTCGCGAGGAGGCGAACCCCCATTGAGTACGGGATCCGGAGCAGCTTCCGCCCCCGCACCGACCACCCCTTCTACCGCCGTTCCCCGCAAGTCCTCGATGTTCAGCTCGCTGAAGGTCAGGAACTACCGCCTCTTCTTCCTCGGCCAGGTCGTCTCCAACACCGGCACCTGGATGCAGCGCATCGCCCAGGACTGGCTGGTGCTCACCCTCACCGGCTCCTCGGCCGCCGTCGGCATCACCACGGCCCTGCAGTTCCTGCCGATGCTGCTCTTCGGCCTCTACGGCGGCGTCCTCGTCGACCGGCTGCCCAAGCGCCGTACGCTGCTCGTCACCCAGTCCGCGATGGCGGTCACGGGTCTCGTTCTGGCCTTTCTGACGCTCACCGGACATGTCCAGGTCTGGCACGTCTACCTCGCCGCCTTCGCCGTCGGCCTCGCCACGGTCGTCGACAACCCGGCCCGCCAGTCCTTCGTGAGTGAGATGGTCGGCCCCGACCAGCTCCAGAACGCGGTCAGCCTGAACTCCGCGAACTTCCAGTCGGCCCGGCTGATCGGCCCCGCCGTGGCCGGCCTGATGATCACCGGCGTCGGCACCGGCTGGGCGTTCCTAGCCAACGGCCTGTCCTTCGTGGCGCCCATCACCGGACTGCTGCTGATGCGGGCGCGTGAGCTGCACGCCGTCGAGCGGGCGCCGCGCGGCAAGGGGCAGCTGCGGGAGGGACTGCGCTATGTCGCCGGGCGCCCGGAGCTGATCTGGACCATCGTCCTCGCGGGTTTCGTCAGCACCTTCGGCTTCAACTTCCCGGTCTACCTCTCCGCCTTCGCCGACGACGTCTTCCACGCCGGCGCGGGCTCCTACAGCCTCTTCAACACGCTGATGGCGGTCGGCTCCCTGGCGGGAGCGCTGCTCGCGGCCCGGCGCGGTACGGCCCGGATGCGGGTGCTGATCGCGGGCGCGGTGGCCTTCGGCACGATGGAGATCGTGGCCGCGTTCGCCCCGTCGCTGTGGCTGTTCGCCCTGCTCATGGCCCCGATCGGGATGTTCGGCATGACGGTGAACGTCACCGCCAACAGCAGCATCCAGATGGCCACCGACCCGGGCATGCGGGGCCGTGTGATGGCCCTGTACATGATGGTGTTCATGGGCGGAGCACCGCTGGGAGCCCCGATCGCCGGCTGGATCACCGACACCTACGGCGTCCGGGCGGGCCTGGCGGTGGGCGGCGCGATCACGGCCGTCGCCGCCGTGACGATCGCCCTGGCCCTGGCCCGCGTGGGCGGCCTGCGGCTGTCGGTCGGCTGGAACCACGGGCATCCGCAGGTGCGGTTCGTGCCGCGCGAGCGGGAGCGGGAGGCGGAGCGGTTGGCGACGGTGGCCTGAGGGCCGGTGCGCGGCCCGGAGGGCGAACCTCAGGGCCGGCGGGTCAGCACCTGCGGATCAGACTCTGCGGGCCAGCACCTGCCCCGGCCAGTCGTCCTTGCCGGTGTAGGTCTCGGTGCGGACGAAGCCGTGGCTCTCGTAGTAGCGGACGAGCTTGCCGTCGTCGCCCGCGTAGCAGTCCACCCGCAGCAGCGAGACGCCCGCCTGCCGGGTCACCTCGGCGGCGTGCGCCAGCAGGGCGCCGCCCACGCCGTACCCCTTGAAGCGGCGGTCGGAGGCGAGCCAGTGGATGTACCGCTCGGGCTCGCCGGGCGGCGGGAGGTGGGCCAGGTAGGCGCCGGGCGAGTCGGTGAGGGTGAGGGTGGCGGCGGGCACGCCGTCGACCTCGGCGATGAAGGCATGGCCCTCGTCCATGTGACGCGTCACCGACTCCGCCGTCGTCGGGCGCTGCGACAGCGGCTTCGTCCCCCACTGCCCCGGCCGCCCCTGTGCCACCAGCCACTCCACGCAGCTGTCGAGCATGCCGAGTATCACGGGGAGGTCGTCGGGTCCGCCGTCTCTGATGGTGATCGTGCTCCCGTTGTCCATGGCCCCATGATCTCCGGTGCGGAGCCGGTCAGCCGCGGGGGAATTCGTCGGTCTTGAGGACGAGGTCGACTACGGTCCCGGTCAGGTCGATCTCGTCGCCGAAGTCGAGGCTGAGCTCGCCTCGGTACTCGCCGTCCTTCGGCTGGGTGTGCAGGTGCCACTGCGCGGTGTACGGGTCCACGATCAGGTACACCGGCACCTCGGCGAGGGCGTAGGCGGTCTTCTTGGGGCCGTAGTCGTTGGCGGCGGTGTCCTTGGAGATGACTTCGGCGACGAATTCGACGTCCTTGTAGTGCCAGCGACCCTTGTCGTCCAAGTGCGCGTCGTCGGCGATCAGAGTCACGTCGGTGGCGAATCCATTGAGCCGGCCGGGGTAGTCGATGCGTACGTCGGACATCAGGCGCTGCCTGGGATACCTACTGCGCAGCTGGTCGAGGATGTCGAAGATGATTTGCCAGTGAGTGCGGCGTTGCGGCGACATGCAGATCTGCCCCCCGACGATCTCGGTCTTGTATCCCTCGGGGATGGGCATCTTCTCCAGCCACCCGAACATCGTGTCGAGTGTGAGCTCGTCACTGCTTTCGGCCATCTCGATCCTGTCGTCAAGGACGGTCATCGTGGCGCTCCTCCCCGGCTGCCGCTCGGTCACGGTCAGCCGCGCAGTACAACGATACGCACAGTGACCGGGACACGGGTGGGCGTACATGTGTTCGGCAGTGAGACTGGACGCATGAGACTCTTCGCCGCCGTCCTGCCCCCCGAGGAAGTGATCCAGGAACTCGCCCTGGAAGTGGCCGCGCTGCGGAAGCTCCCCGGCGCGGACGGACTGCGCTGGACCGGCCGCCCGGGGTGGCACTTCACCCTCGCCTTCTACGGCGAGGTCGACGACGACGTCGTACCGGATCTGTCGGCCCGGCTGGAGCGCGCCGCGCACCGTACGCCGCCCTTCCGGCTGGCGCTGCGCGGCGGCGGCCAGTTCGGGCACGGGCGCGTCCTGTGGGCGGGCGCGGAGGGGGACCTGGCGACCGTGCGCCTGCTGGCCGACCGGAGCGAGGCGGCGGCGCGGAAGGCGGGGGTGGACATGGGGGAGCACCGCCGTTACAAGGCCCACCTCACGGTGGCCAGGAGCCGGTCGGCGGTGAACGTACGGGCGTATCTCGCGGCCCTCGCCGAGTTCACGAGCCGTACCTGGACCGTGGGCGAGCTGGTGCTGATGCGCAGCAATCTGCCGACGTCCGGGATCGCGGGTGAGCAGCCCCGTTACGAGGCGGTCGCCCGCTGGCCGCTCGGGGCGCCCGGTTAGGCTCGTACCCGTGGACCCGAAGACCCGGAACCGGATCATGGCCGGTGCGCTCGTGCTGATGTTCGTCGTCGTCGCCCTGGCCTCCGCGCTCGGCAGGTGAGCGCGGCGGCCCGCTCACGCGGTGCCGAAGACGCCGTCCGGATCGACGCGGCGGCGCAGTTCCGTCAGCCGGGCATGGGTCGGGGTGTCGTACGCCTCGGGCAGGCGGCCCCGGTCGTCCCGGTCGAGGAAATTGACGTACACCCCCTCGCCGTACGGCGTGAGGGCGGCGACGAAGTCCCGCGCCCAGGCCCGCTCGACGGCGCCGAGGGAGTCGTCCTGCCGGGGCAGCCACACCGCGTTGACGTTGAGGTGGTGGGGCACGGCCCGGTGGGCGAAGGAGGTGGCGGCGGGGTCGGTCTCGGCGACGGCGCCGCCGAGGTGGAAGAGGATCGCGTAGCTGCGCGTGGAACGGGCCCGGGCGGCGTGCTCGGTCATGGTGTCGATCACGTCGTCGTCCAGCTCCCGCAGTCCGGTCGACTTCCAGTAGTAGTGCCAGCCGGCCGGGACGACCGTGTCGAACATCGACTGGAGTGCCGTATAGGGGCGTCGGCGGACCAGGTCCAGCAGCGGGCGGCCCAGAGCGCGCAGCGGGGCCAGCAGTCGTTCCGCCGCGTCCCCGTCGGCCAGCGCCAGCATGGTGATCATGCAGACCGGGCGGCCGTGCGTCTCGACCGGCAGGAAGGGCGCGGCGGGCGCGCGGCGCAGCGTCACGACGGTGGCGACCTCGGGCGGTGCGCAGGCGGCGTGCTCCCGGTAGGCGCGCAGGACGGCGGGGGCGTCCTCGAGCGGCCACAGGACCGGCCCGGCGAGCACCTCCGGGCCCACCGGGTGGAGCCGGTACGTGAAGGAGGTGACCGCGCCCAGCCCGCCCCCGCCGCCCCGAAGTCCCCAGAACAGCTCCGGTTCGTCGTGCTCGTCGGCGGTCAGGGGCCGTCCGTCGGCGGTGATCAGCTCGGCCCGCGTGAGGTTGTCGACCGTCAGACCGTGGCGGCGCATCAGCCAGCCCAGACCGCCGCCCAGGGTGAGCCCCGAGATCCCGGTGTGGGAGACGACCCCTCCGGTCACCGCGAGCCCGAACGCCTGGGCGGCGGTGTCGAGTTCGCCCCAGAGCGTGCCGGGCCCGGCGGTCGCCGTGCGCCGGGCCGGGTCGACGCTCACGCTCTTCATCGCGGAGAGGTCGACGACCAGCCCGTCGTCGCACAGCGCGTTCCCGGCCACCCCGTGCCCGCCGCCCCGCACCGTGACGGCCAGCCCCCGCTCGCGGGCGAACCCGATGGCGGCGGCCACGTCGGAGGGGGAGAGACAGCGGGCGATGAAGCGTGGGCGGCGGTCGACGGCGCCGTTCCACACGGCGCGTACGGCGTCGTAGTCGGCGTCGCGCGGGGTGACGAGGCGGCCGCTGAAACCGGGGACGGTGGTGGAGCGGGTCCGTGTGCGCACCGTGCGCCAGGGCGGGTCGCGCCGCGGAGCCGTGGCGGACGGCACCGCCTCCGGGGGCAGCGGCTGCGGGCCGCCGGGCGCGCGGCGGTGTTCGGCCCGGCGCCGGGCCCGTGTCTGCGGGTAGGAGTTCCAGGTGGGCAGCGCCCGGCGCAGGTCGCGCGGGCCCTCGACCCGGATCGCGCCGGACTTGAGCGCCGTGGACCACTCGACCAGGCCGAGGTGCCAGCGCGCGAAGGCCAGCGGGTCGTCGACGGTGACCACCAGGTCGTCACCGAATCCGGGGTCGAACCCGCAGACCTCGCCCCGGCCCCGTTCCAGGAGCAGCCATACCCGGGTGAGGGCGCCGGGGGACCGGGAGCTGTGGGCCGCGCCTGAGCCGTCGGCCGCTCCGGAGCCGTCGGGCGCGAACTCGAACCGCACCACCACCCGCCGCTCGGGCAGCAGGTCGCGGCGCAGCGACGACTGGCACCAGGACCACACCACCAGGTCCGGATCGGCGTCCTCGGCGGTGACGTCCATCCAGCGCTCCGCCCAGTCACCGAGCGCCTGGAGCACCGGCCACAGCTCCCGGCCCGACGGGGTGGGCAGGTAGTACGAGCCCCGGCCGTCCGGCTTGGGGCGGACCGTGACGACGCCGGCGCGCTCCAGCTCCCGCAGCCGCCGGGCCAGCAGCGCGCGCGACAGGCCGGGGGCGCCGGCCGCGATCTCGTTGAAGGTACGGCAGCCCAGCAGCACGTTGCGCAGGATGATCGGCGTCCACCGCTCGGCGATGAGCCCGGAACCTCTCGCGATGGGGCAGAACTGCCCGTAGCTGCGCACGACACCAGTGTCGGGCCGGGGGTGCGCGACGACCAGTTCTGTTTGTGAACCGCGGGGGTTCACAGAGTGTCCTGGCCCGCTCCCGCCGCCCGGTCGACGCTCGAAGGGAAGCGGGGGAAGCGGGGGAAGCGGGACAGCGCGAAAGCGCGAATGCGGGAAAGGGGTGAACGACATGACCACACGCATCGAGGCCGCCTGGGAGAAGTCCACCACCGCCGAGAACTACGAGCGCCACCTCGTCCCGGTGCTCTTCGAGCCGTGGGCGCGGACGCTGGTCGACCTCGTCGGCCCACGGCCGGGTGAGCGGGTGCTCGACCTGGCCTGCGGGACGGGTGTGGTGGCCCGGAAGGCGGCTGCCGCGGTGGGGCCGACGGGCAGGGTGACGGGCGTCGACCTGAACGAGGACATGCTGACCCTGGCCCGCCGGCACACCCCGTCCGGCGGCGCTCCGATCACCTGGAAGCAGGCCGACGCGCTGGACACGGGCCTGCCCGGCGACGCCTTCGACATCGCGTTCTGCCAGCAGGGGCTGCAGTTCTTCCCCGACCGGCTGCTGGCCCTGCGTGAACTGCGCCGGGTGATGGCTCCCGGCGGCCGGGTCGCGCTCAGTGTCTGGTGCGACGACCGGTCACCGGGGTTCCACCCCTTCGAGTCCGCCTTCGAGGAGACGCTGACGACTCCCGGTCCGGCGGTACGGTTCCTGCACGCGATCTTCGACCTGGCCGACCCGGCGGAACTGCACCGCCTGCTCACCGAGGCGGGCTTCACCGACGTGCGGGTCACCCGGGTCACCCGCACGGTCCGCTGCACCTCGGCCCACGCCTGGGTCGAGGCCTTCCTGGACGCGGCGCCGCTCCCGTCCATCCCCGGGCCCGAACGGGACACCGTCGCCTCGAAGGTGACGGGGCGTCTGACGCCGTGCGTGGCCAACGGGTTGGCGTTCCCGGTGGCGGCGAACGTGGCGCTGGCGGAGCGCCGAGGATCTTGACGCTAACTGGAAGTTAGTGCTTTCCTGTGGGGAGCGTCAGCTTGAACTTTCAATATCTATCGAGAGTGAGCACCCGTGACCCCCACCACGCCTGCCCGCAGGGCGCTCGTAGCAGCCGTCCTGGTGTCCACGGCCCTCCTGGGCGCCGCCACCGTCCCCGCCGCCGCGGCACCTTCCGCATCCGCCGCGTCCGACTACGCCGGTTACGCCGGCTACGGCGATCACGCCCGCCTCGGCTACCAGAAGGCCGTCACTGAGCGCGTCCTCAAGGGCGTGTTCGAGCAGGGCGACACCGAGGTCGTCGACCGCTACGTCCGCCCCGACTACATCCAGCACAACCCGCTCGCGCCGGACGGGGCGGAGGCGCTGAAGAACCTGGGCGTCTCGATCCACCAGCAGTTCCCGGACGCCGAGTACGACATCGAGCGGGTCATCTCCGAGGGCGACCTGGTGCTGGTGCACTCGAACGTGGTGATGACTCCGGGCACGCGGGGCATGGCGGTCTTCGACATCTTCCGCTTCCAGGGCGGGAAGATCGCCGAGCACTGGGATGTGGGGCAGGCGGTCCCCGAGACTTCGGCCAACGGCAACGACATGTTCTCGACGGAGAGCTGGCCGCGGACCCAGCGGCCGGGGCCGGGGTGGCTGACGGCGTACAACAAGCGGCTCGTCACCGAGGCCTTCGACCAACTCCTCGTCCGCAAGGACCTGTCCGCGATCGACCGGTACTGGGGTCCCGAGTACCACCAGCACAACCCGGCCATCGCGGACGGCGTGGCGGGCGTGAAGGCCGGGCTGGGCGGGTACTTCGAGGCGTTCCCGCAGCTGACGGTCACGCCGAAGCGGGTGATCGCGCAGGGCGACCTGGTGGCGGTCCACAGCCACTATGTGAACGCGCCGGGGGAGCGGGGGCAGGCGATCGTGGATCTGTTCCGGGTGCGGGGCGGGAAGATCGTGGAGCACTGGGACGTGATCCAGGACGTGCCGGCCTCGTCGGCGAACGACAACACCATGTTCTAGTGCCACAAAAAAATGTGGGTGGATGTCGATCCAGGGAGGCTCTGTACGACGCACAGGTGAGAGAAGGACACCCACACGAGAGGCGAAGGCCATGCCCAAGGTCCGGGTACACAACGTGACGATCTCCCTCGACGGCTTCGCGGCCGGCCCGAACCAGCGGCTGGACGCTCCGTTCGGCGACGGCGTCGGCTGGGGCGACGACCTGCACAGCTGGTTCATCTCCGCGACGCAGGACGCGGCCGCGGGGAAGACCGGGATCGACGTCGACTACTTCGTCCGCGGCGATCAGAACATCGGCGCCACGATCATGGGGCGGAACATGTTCGGGCCGCAGCGCGGGCCGTGGCAGGACGAGTCCTGGCAGGGCTGGTGGGGCGACAACCCGCCCTACCACCACGACGTCTTCGTGCACACCCACCATCCGCGCCCGGCGCTGGAGATGGCCGGCGGAACCACCTTCCACTTCACCGACGAGCCGCTGGAGACGGTGCTCCGGCGCGCGTTCGACGCCGCGGACGGCAAGGACGTCCGGATCGGCGGCGGAGCGGCGGTCATCCAGCAGTATCTGCGCGCCGGGCTGATCGACGAACTCCACCTGGTGATCGCGCCGATGCTCATCGGGCGCGGGGAGCGGCTGCTCGACAACCTGGGCGACGGGATCGACGGCTACCGGGTGTCCGAACTGGTCGGCTCACCGAACGTCACACACGCGGTGCTGGTCCGCCGCTGAGAGCGCCGACGGGGAGTCAGGCCGCGTAGGGCTCGCCCAGGTCCCACGCCTGGTACATCGCCTCCGCGAACGCCTCCGCGATCCTGTGCTCGCCGCTCGCGTTCGGATGGGTGCCGTCGTAGGTGTCGAGATGGATGTCGTACGACGGTGGCGGCGACGCCAGGAGCAGGGGTGAGCGGGGCTCGTCCAGGTCCGCGACCGCCTTCGCCAGCAGTTCGTTGAAGCGGGCGACCTCGGCGGCGAAGGGCGCGTCCGACTCGGCGCGCACGTTCGGGACGACGGGGAGGACGACCATGCGGACGCGTGGGTTCGCCGCGCGGGCCTCGGCGACGAACTCCCGCACGTTCCCCGCCGTCTGCTCGGCGTTCGTGTAGAAGCCCAGGTCGATCAGGCCCAGCGACACCAGCAGCACGTCCGCCCGGCACGACCGCACCGCCTCGCCGATGAGCGGCGCCATGTGCAGCCAGCCCTCGCCCCAGCCGGCCAGATGGGCGCGGGGGAAGGCGGGGTCGGCGTACTCGTACGACGTGGGTGCGTCGGTCGCCTTGTCGTACAGCGTCTCGCGCGGGCCGACGAGCGCGAAGGGGCCGCCGTACGTCTCACGCAGGTGCCGCCACATGCGGTAGCGCCATGTGTGTTCGCCGGCGCTGCCGATGGTCATGGAGTCGCCGACGGGCATGAACCTGAGCATCCGCTCATGATGGACGATCGCTACCGGGCGGTAGGGGCGGGAGGGGTGTGAAGCGCGCCACGCTCCGAGAGGTCCACCCGCTCCGAGGGGCCGCCTCGCCGCCCGCCTCGCCGCCGAACCGCCGAATCGCCGGGCCGGATGGCAGTCTTGGGTCATGCGTCGACCGTTCGCCCTTATCGCCGGGATCCTGCTCGTGGGCACCTGTGCCCTGCCCGCCTCCGCCGCCGACGGCGACGAGGGCTTCACGATCAAGGACCCGCGCATCACGGAGTCCAGCGGCCTCGCCGCCTCACGTCAGCACCCGGGCATCTACTGGACGCACAACGACCAGGACAAGGGCGCCTACCTCTACGCCGTGGACAGCGGCACCGGCGAGACGGTCGCGACGATCACCATGACGGGCGTCGGCACCCCGCGGGACGTAGAGGCGATCTCCATGGGCCCGAACAACGAGCTGTGGGTCGGCGACATAGGCGACAACGACGGTGTGCAGTGGCCGTATGTGTGGATCTACCGCCTCCCCGAGCCCAAGAACCTCAAGGACCAGACGATCCGGGCCACGCAGTACGTGGTGAAGTACTCCGACGGCACCCGCGACGCCGAGTCGATGGCCGTGCACCCCAAGACCGGCCGGGTGTACCTCATCGACAAGCAGGAGGAGGGCGGCCACCTGTACGAGGGACCGGCCGAGCTCTCCCCCTCGGGCACCAACGTCTTCAAGCCCACGGTCCCCGTCGACCTGTGGGCCACCGACGCCGCCTTCTCCCCGGACGGCGACACGCTCGCCGTACGCGGCTACCTCGGCGGCATCGCGTACGACTGGAACGGCGGCGAACTCAAGCGCCTGGAGCGCATCAGCGTGACCCTCGGCACCCAGGGCGAGTCCGCCACCTACACCCCCGACGGCACCAAACTCCTGCTCGGCAGCGAGGGCGCCGACAGCGAGGTGGTGGCCAACGACGCCCCCGGCGCCGCGGGATCCTCCGACTCCTCCTCCGGCAACGGCAGTTCGGCCTCCTCCGACGACGACGACAACGGCCCCGCCGGCGACCTCAAGGTCGGCGCCGTGGCCGTGGTCGTCGCGTGCGTCGTCCTGTTCGGTCTGCGGCGGCTGTTCCGGCGGGGGTGAGGGGGCGGGCCCTGATAGCTTCACCGGTGCCCAGGACGCGATCTTGCACGAAGGTTCAACCGTCTCCCCATGGACAATCCACCCATAGCCCCCGAAGCCGCGCTGGTGCTCAGACACAACCGCACGCTGCTCCACCGGCACATAGCTACGCGCCTCACGCTGGCCGTCGCCCTCTTCGCCGTGCCGTATGTGGCGCACCTGGTCGGTTATGACGCCGCCCTGCCCGCGTTCGCCGTCCCGGCCGGTTTCTTCGTGCTGATCTTTCTCCTGCTCCGGTTGCGCCACGGGGCGCGGCTCAAGGTGTGCGAGAAGGTACTGCGCACCTACCCCATGGAGTACCGCACGCGGGTGTCCAAGAAGGGCTCGGAGTGGAAGTACCTCGGGGATGTGCACACCGTCCGGCTCTCGGTGCGCGGGCAGCACGGTGCCCCTTCGCTGCGCGCGGTCAACGCCTCGACGGTGCGCCGCTGGCCGGAGGAGGCCGAAGGGGGCGGCTGTTGGTTCGCCGGTGACCCGGCCTTCGGCGGCGTCATGATCGTGCCGGGGAGCAACGCCATGCTCTTCGTGCAGCCCGCGCCCTGGGCGAAGTACGAGCAGGAGCGCGCGCAGGCCGGTCCGCAGCGCAGGGCGCTTGCCGAACAGGCCGGAATCTCCCGGCTGCTGGAGAAGGAACCGAACATCATGGTGGGCGGATGAAGCGCGTCCTCGGGTGGGTGTGCGGTGTCGCTCTCGCCCTCGTCGGCACGTTCTGGCTCGTCACCGCCACCGCCGACCTCGCGCTGTCGGCCGGGATCTACGGCACAGCGGGCACGTACAAGGTGGAGCGCTGCTACGACACCGACCTCAGCGGCAAGAACTCCGACTACGACTGCCACGGGAACTTCACGCCGGACGGCGGCACCGCTGCCGGCGCGGAATACGTGCGCCTGGAGAGCACCGGACACGACTACCCCGACGGCTACGAGTTCGACGCACGGCAGGGCATCGAGCCGGACACGGTTCAGCGGTTCGGGTTCTGGGGCGTCGTGGGTGAGCTCTGGCAGGTCGCGGTCTGTGTGGTGGTCCTCGCGGTTCTCGCGTACCAGGCGATCAAGCCGCGCGGCCAGGCCGCCCGCCGCGAGTCCCACCGCCGGGAGCCGTCCCGGCGCCAGAAGGTGGCCGACCGAGTGGGCTACGCCGTCGTGGTCGCCCTCCCCGTGGCCGTCCTGAGCTGGATCGCCATGGTCGCCGAGCCGATGCCCTAGCCCACTTGGCCCTGTCCCTGAGCAGGACCCTCCAGCGGCCGTACCTCGTAGTGCAGCGTCGGTGTCCCCATCAGCCGGTGTGTCAGCGGCACCACCACGCCCTGCAGGACGGGGTGCTTGTGGCGCAGGAGCTTCGCCGCGTGCTGGTCCTCCGCGCTGCCGGGGGCCAGCAGGCGGGCCCGGGCGTGGATCTCCGGGCCGGTGGGGCGGCCGCGGAAGGTGGCGGGGGCGACCTCGATCTCGGGGTCGCGGCGGAGGCGTTTGACCTTGCCCGCCTTGCCCGGGGTGCGGAAGTACGCGTGGTCGCCGTCGACGGCGATGTTCACGGGGGTGCCGACGCCCGTGCCGTCCCTGCGGTGGCTGGTGAGCAGGACGGCCCACTGCTTGACGAAGCGGGCTAGCTCGGGGGCGGGCTCTGTGCGCGGAGTGTCCATGTCTCCATGGAGGCACCGTCCGCCCCGCTTGTCATCCCTCCCCGCCGCGCTCCTTGGCCCGTCGGGCGGCGAAGACCTCCAGCCCGTCCAGGATCCGCTGCAACCCGAACTCGAAGTGGTCGAAGTCGGGACCCCAGGTGTTCTCGTCGAGGGAGGCCATCAGGGGGTAGCGCCCGGACGCCAGGACCTTCTCCAGGACCGGGGCCTGCGCCGCCCAGAACTCCGTGTCCGTCAGGCCCGTCCGGCGCTCCGCCTCCCGCTGGTACAGCTGGGTGCGCGCCGCGCCGACCACATAGCCGTCGATCATGATGATCGCGGAGACCAGCTCGACGTCGCTCAGGCCCATCGGACGGATGAGTGAGAGCACCTTCTCCATGCCGTCCAGCGCGCTCGGACCGAGGATCGGGCGGGACTGGTTGACCTGGAGCAGCCAGGGGTGGCGGCGGTAGAGGTCGAGGCTCGCGCGGCCCATCGCCTCCAGCGCCGAGCGCCAGCCGCCGTCCCCGAGGTCGGCCGGGTTCTCGGAGGGGCGCTGCACGCGGTCCAGCATCAGGTCGAGCAACTCGGCCTTGCCCGGCAGATAGCGGTACAGCGACATCGTGCCGGTGCCCAGCTCGGCGGCGACCCGGCGCATGGACACCGACTCCAGGCCCTCGGCGTCCGCGACCCGGACGGCCGCCTCCACGATCTTGTCCAGGGTGAGCGTCGGCTTCGGCCCCCGGCTCGGCCGTCGGCCCGTGTCCCACAGCAGCTCCAGCGTGCGGACGATGTCGCCGCTGCCACTGGTCTCCGTACCGCCGGTGCCGCCCTTGCCGCTCGTCATGGGCCTCAGCTTAAGTCCTCGGGAAAAAACTGGGTACGGTGTACTCGCAATCGGGTACGCTGTACTCAGTTTATGGAGAGGGGGACCGTCCATGGGTGACGACGGATACGGCGACGGATGCGCGGTACGGGCCGAGGGACTGGAGAAGCGCTACGGCGACAAGCGCGCGCTCGACGGCTTCGACCTGACCGTCCGCGAGGGCACGGTGCACGGCCTGCTCGGGCCGAACGGCGCGGGCAAGACCACCGCCGTACGCATCCTGTCCACGCTGATCAGGCTGGACGGCGGCCGCGCCACGGTGGCCGGCCTGGACGTGGCCCGGCAGTCGCGCGAGGTGCGCGCGCGGATCGGCCTCACCGGGCAGTACGCCGCGGTGGACGAGGTGCTCACCGGCCGGCAGAACCTGGAGATGTTCGGCCGGCTCTTCCACCTCGGCGGCCGGCGGGCCAAGCTGCGCGCCATCGAGCTGCTGGAGCAGTTCGACCTGACCGACGCCGCGGACAAGGGAGTCGGCAAGTACAGCGGCGGCATGCGGCGCCGCCTCGACCTCGCCGCCTCGATGATCCTCGCCCCGGCCGTCCTCTTCCTGGACGAGCCGACGACGGGGCTCGACCCCCGCAGCAGGGGCGAAGTCTGGGAATCGGTACGGGCGTTGGTGGCGAGCGGCACGACCGTACTGCTGACGACCCAGTACCTGGAGGAGGCCGACAAGCTGGCCTCGCGCATCACCGTGATCGACCAGGGCCGGGCCATCGCCGACGACACCCCGGACGGGCTCAAGGGCCTCGTCGGCGGCGACCGTATCGAGGTCGTGGTCGCCGAGCGGTCCGACATCCCGCGCGTGGCGAAGGTCGTGGCCCGGGTCTCGGACGGCGAACCCGAGGCGGACGAGGAGGAGGCGCGGGTGCACGCCCCGGTCGTCGACCGGGTCTTCGCCCTGACGGAGGTCGCGCGCACGCTCCAGGACGAGGGCGTCCAGGTCGAGGACATCGGGTTGCGCA
Organism: Streptomyces ferrugineus; assembly: GCF_015160855.1. Taxonomy (NCBI): domain Bacteria; kingdom Bacillati; phylum Actinomycetota; class Actinomycetes; order Kitasatosporales; family Streptomycetaceae; genus Streptomyces; species Streptomyces ferrugineus. The sequence goes on from NZ_CP063373.1 coordinate 798,247, forward strand.
GGCCGAGCCTCGACGACGTGTTCCTGCGCCTGACCGGACACCGCACCGAGAAGACCGACCAGACCGAGAAGGGGGCCGTCGCATGACCGCCGTCGACCTGACCGTCCCGGCCGAGCGCAGCCGCCTGTACTGGACCCTCGCCGACGTCTGGAACGTCGTCCGCCGCGGTCTGACCCACTACCAGCGCCAACCGGTCAACATCGCCTGGCAGCTGGGCTTCCCGATCCTGTCCGTCCTGCTCTACGGCTATGTCTTCGGCAGCGCCATGAAGGTGCCCGGCGGCGGGGACTACACGCCCTACCTGATGCCGGGCATGTTCGTGATGACGATGGCGTTCGGCTTCATCAACACCGCCACGCTCGTCGTCTACGACTCGACGAAGGGCGTCATCGACCGTTTCCGCTCCATGCCGATGGCCTCGTCCGCGGTGGTCGCCGGGCGCGGCATCACCGATCTGCTCGCCGCCTGCGCGGAGTTGGCGATCATGATGCTGACCGCCCTCGCGATGGGCTGGCGGCCGGACGGCGGACTCGGCTTCCTCGGCGCCTTCGGTCTGCTGCTGTGGCTGCGGTTCGCGCTGATCTGGATCGGGGTGTGGCTGGGCCTGCTGGTCCCCAACCCGGAGGCCGCGGGCGGCCTGTTCGCCGTCGCCTTCCCACTCACGATGATCTCCAGCATCTTCGTCGCGCCGGTGCTGATGCCCGACTGGCTCGGCTGGGTGGCGGCCTGGAATCCGATCTCCTCCACGGCGGCGGCCACCCGCGAGCTGTTCGGAGTGCCGCCCGGGGCCCTGGCCGGGGACTCCTGGGTCGAGCAGCACGCACTGCTGATGGCGGGGGTGTGGCCGGTGATCCTGACGGCGATCTTCCTGCCGCTTGCGGTGCGCAGGTTCCAGAAGCTGAGCCGGTGACGTCGTAAAGCCGCCGTAGTTCTTGACGTGTTCATGTGACCCGACTTCCATGGAGGTGCGGGAGGTGGGAGCGCTCCCATCGGTTCCGGGCCCGCGCCTCCGAGAGGAAGCAGCGACATGTTCCGCAGCTTGCGAAGAGCGCTGTGCGCGGTGGCGGCGCTCCTGTTACCGCTGGCCGGGGTCGGCGCACAGCCGGCCCACGCCGCCGAGCCCGGCGCCGCACCGGCCGTTGAGGCGGGCGCCGGCTACTGGCACACGAGCGGCCGGCAGATCCTGGACGCGGCCGGGCAACCGGTCCGTATCGCCGGGATCAACTGGTTCGGCTTCGAGACCGGCAACCACGTCGTCCACGGCCTGTGGACGCGCGACTACAAGAGCATGCTCGACCAGATCGACTCGCTGGGCTACAACACCCTCCGCGTCCCCTTCAGCGACGACATCCTCAAGCCCGGCACCATGCCGGACAGCATCAACTTCGCCGACGGCAAGAACGCCGATCTGCGAGGGCTGACGTCCTTGCAGGTGATGGACAAGATCGTGGCGTACGCCGGTCAGGTCGGTCTGAAGATCGTCCTGGACCGGCACCGGCCGGACGCGGCCGGGCAGTCGGCGCTCTGGTACACGGCATCGGTGCCGGAATCGACGTGGATCGCCAACCTCAAGGCGCTGGCGGGCCGTTACGAGGGCGACAGCACCGTAGTGGGCATCGACCTGCACAACGAGCCGCACGATCCGGCCTGCTGGGGCTGCGGCGACACCACCCGCGACTGGCGCCTCGCCGCGCAACGCGCCGGGAACGCCGTCCTGTCCGTCAACCCCGACCTGCTGATCATGGTCGAGGGCGTCCAGTCGTACGACGGCGCCAACGGCTGGTGGGGCGGCAACCTCATGGGCGTCGCCCAGTACCCGGTCCAGCTCGACGTCCCGAACCGGCTGGTCTACTCCGCCCACGACTACGCGACCAGCGTGGCCCAGCAGCCCTGGTTCAGCGATCCGTCGTTCCCCGACAACATGCCGGGTGTCTGGGACAGGTACTGGGGTTACATCTTCAAGCAGAACATCGCGCCGGTCTGGCTCGGCGAGTTCGGTACGACACTCCAGTCGACGGTGGACCAGAGGTGGCTGGCCGCGCTCGTGAGCTACCTGCGGTCCACGTCGACGTACGGCGCGGACTCCTTCCACTGGACGTTCTGGTCCTGGAACCCCAACTCCGGTGACACGGGCGGGATCCTGAAGGACGACTGGACGACCGTGGACACCGTGAAGGACGGGTACCTGGCGAGCATCAAGGCGCCGGGCTTCCCCGGGGGCGGGGGCGGCGACCCGGACCCCGACCCGGGCGGCGGCACGGCGGCCTGCAGCGCCGCCTACACCGTCGGCGGCGACTGGGGCGGCGGCTTCAACGCCGAGGTGAAGGTGACCAACACGGGGACGGCGCCGATCAACTCCTGGAAGGTGACCTGGACGTGGTCCGGGTCCCAGCAGGTGACGTCCATGTGGAACGCGTCGTACACGCAGAGCGGGGGGACGGTGACCGCGTCCAACGCTGCGCACAACGGGTCGGTGCCGGTGGGTGGTTCCGCGACCTTCGGGTTCGGGGGCGCGCCTGGGGGTGGGGGTGTGCCGGGTGTGAGCTGTACGGCCGGCTAGGGGGTGTTTGGAAGGTCCAGTGCGGTGCCCGCGCCCGCCGCGGCGAGGGTGCGTGCCGGGCGTCGCGGGTGCCGTGCGGGACTCTCACAACACCCCCTGGTGCCGTGGTGGTGTCGGCCGGCCGTCTCCCGGGATCAGTGCGCCAGCGCGATGCCGAAGGCGTCGCCGTCGCTGCCCGCGGTGAAACCGAGGTCGGCTTCGGCGAGGGCCGTGGCCGATTCCAGGGTGCCGGGCCTGACCTTGAGCACGGTGACCGTGCCGGCCGCGTTGCCCGGGGCGCCGACCAGCGGTTCGACGCGGCCGTTGCCGTCGGTGTCCAGGGCGCCGACCGTCCAGCCGAAGTGGTCGGCGGCGGCCACGGCGCCCGGAACTCCCGCGGTGTCCTGGTCGATCCACAGCACGCCCTTGGTGGTGATGCCGCCGGTGGCGTTGCCGAAGAGGATCATGGCGGCGCCGGAGCCGGTGGCCGAGCCGGCGGCCTCGTTGCGCATGCCGATGACGAGGTCGTCCACGCCGTCGCCGTCGAAGTCGCCCGCGGCGAGTGAGGAGGCGAAGGAGTCCTCGGACTCGGGTCCGCCGGAGACGCCGGGCGAGGACTGGTCGAAGAGCTTCACGCGGCTGGTGGCGGACAGTCCCTGGGAGCCGCCGTAGAGGACGGCGAGCCGTCCGGCGGCACCCTTGGCGCCGACCTGCTGGTCGGAGACGCCGACGGCGACGTCGGCGTATCCGTCGTCGTTGAAGTGGCCGACGGCCAGCGCGCTGCCCGCGAACTCGCCGATGCCGGTGACGTTTCCGGAGTCGACGTATCCGCCGGATGCAGGGGCTCCGCTCTTGATGGGCCCGTACAGAATGTGCAGTGAGCCGCGGTCCGAACTGCCCGAGATCTGTTCGCCGATGGTGGCGGAGATCAGGTCGCCGACACCGTCGCCGTTGACGTCCGCGACGGCGAGCTGCTCGCCGAAGCGGTCCTCGGCCTCGGGGACGCCGGGGACGTTGGCGGTGGTCTGGTCGATCTGGACGGTGTCTGCGGCGTTGAGTCCGCTGGACGTGCCCAGCATGATCTTGACGGTGCCGGCGTTCGACGCGCCGTCGGCGCTGTCGAGGGGCTGGCCGACGGCGAGGTCGCAGTAGCCGTCGCCGTTGACATCGCCGGCGGCCAGCGAGTGGGCGAGGATCTCGTCCTTGGCGACGGAGCCGGGGTAGCCGGTGGTGTCCTCGGTGAAGACCTCGCTCGGCGAGTTGTAGATCCCGCCGGAGCTGCCGTAGTGCACGCTCAGCAGGCCGGCGCCCTCGGTGGTGCCGACGGCCTCCAGGGGGACGGAGACCGCCAGGTCGGCGTAGCCGTTGCTGTCGAAGTCGCAACTCGCCACCGACTGGCCGAAGCTGTCGTCCGCCTCCGGGTCGCCGGAGACGCCCGGGGACGCCTGGTCGATGCGGACCGCGCTGCTCGCCGGGCCGGTCGAGGTGCCGTTGGCGATGATGACCGATCCCGCGCGCGCGTGACCGCCGACGGTGTTCCCGGGCAGGCCGACGGTGAGGTCCGGCTTGCCGTCGCCGTTGAAGTCGTACGGCGCGGCAGCCCCGCCGGATCCGGCGACGAGCGCGACCGTGGCCGCCGCACCCGCGCACACGAGCAGGGCGACGGCCGTGTGCCATGCCCTGGGCCGACGTCTGGTTGCCTTCTCTTCGGCCATGACTGCCCTTCACTTCTCTGCGGCCGTACGGGAGTCCCCGTGACGGGAAATCGCTGTGGAGACCCGTGACCGGAGGGTGCGGACCACTGTCACGGAGACCCGGCCGCGCGGTCGACGACGCAGGTTATCCCGGCTTTCATCTCGACTTGATCACGGCTGGAAGCATGCCGGACGAGCCGATCTGGTGCTGGCCGAAAACGTTTGTGCCTGATCAGAGGGGGCAGTCACCTGTCTGGAGATCCCGTGACCACCGTGTGCGGGGCGGACGTAGCGGGTGATCTCGTTATAAATCCGTTGTCATGGGCATAGTCAGGGCGCTTCTGATCATCTACCGTGTACGCCGCTCGGGTGCGTCTGCCCTCCGGTACCGACCGCATCCGGCTCCCCTGCTCCCGGCCGATCGTCTCCACGCGGGCGATCGGCCTTGTGGTTTGAAGGAGTGCCGTGCCCAGCCCCTCTCGCCGCCGCTCGCTCGCGGGTGTCCGGCGCCATCGCGCCGGACGTCCCGCGCGTGCCGTCGCCCTGACGTCCGGCAGTGTGCTGCTGGCACTGTGCGCCACCTTGTTGCCGTCGCCCGTGCTGACGCCGTTCGCCCAGGCCGCCCCGGGCGTGTCCGGGGACGACAGCGCCCCGCCCGAGCAGCGCACCGGCACCGCGGCGGGCCGGGGCCACGAGGTGGGCGCCGGGCGCACCGACGCCACCGGAAGAGACACGCTGGACGCCGAGGACCTGAAGGCGGCCAAGGGCGCGCTGCGGCTGCACGAGTCCGGCCCCGGGTTCACTCCCGTCGAGCCGAAGGTGAAGACCCAGAAGCTCGAACCCACCACCACGGGCGGCTCGGACGGCTCCACGGGCTTCGACGCGGGGCGCAGCGTCGAGCTGTCCGGGGAACGGACCGCGAACTCCAAGGAGTTCCGCAACCCCGACGGCACCCGCACCACCCGCGTCTACACCGAGCCGGTGCACTACCGGGACGACTCCGGGACCTGGAAGGAGATCGACACCTCCCTGGTCCCGGCCGCCAGGGCCGAGGGCACGCCGGAGGAGGCGGGCGGCGACCGGCTCGCCGCCAGCGCCGACGACACCGGACTCACCCTGGCCACCCGTGGTGACGACGCCGCGCTGGCCGAGCTGAAGGTCGACGACGGCCGGCACAAGGTCGGCTTCGGACTGGCGGGCGCCTCCGGCAGCACCGCCGAGGTGCACGACGACGCCGCGCTCTACGAGGACATCCGGCCCGACTCGGACGTGGTGCTGGAGGCGGCGCACGGGGCCGTCAAGGAGACGATCGTCCTCAACTCGCCCGACGCGCCGCGGGACTGGACCTTCCCGCTCGACCTCGACGGGCTCACCCCGTCGCTCGACGAGCACGGGGCCGTGCTGCTGAAGGACGCCCGGGGCAAGGCCCAGGCCGTCATCCCGAAGGGGTGGATGGAGGACTCCGGCCACGACCCGGAGACCGGCGGCCCGGCCCTCTCCGGGGACGTCGACTACCGCCTGGTGAAGCGCGACGGCCGCTGGTCGCTGAAGGTCGAGCTGGACGACGCCTGGCTGGACGCGCCGCAGCGCGTCTACCCCGTGCGGGTCGACCCCAGCGTCGACGACATCGACACCAACGGCGACTCCTTCGTCCAGGACACCTGGCCGGACGGCAACTTCGCCGGTGACGACGAGCTGAAGATCGGCAGCTACGACGGCGGCACCAACCGGGCGATCAGCTACATGCGGTTCGACAACGTCACCAGCCAGCTGAAGAATCGTTACGTCCTCAACGCCGACCTCGGCCTGTACAACGTCTGGTCCTCCAGCTGCACCGCGAAGGAGATGACGGTCAACCAGGTCACCGGCTCGTGGAGTTCCACCACGGTCACCTGGAACAACCGTCCGCCGAGCGCCGCCAACGTGATCGCCTCCGACTCCTTCGCCTACGGCGAGAACTGCGGCGGCTCCAAGTGGCGCGTCATCGACCTGGGCAAGAAGGGCACCGACCTCGTCGAGGGCTGGGTCAACGGCTCGGTCACCAACCACGGCCTGGCGATGTGGGCCGACTTCGCCTCCTCCGGCCCCTGGAAGCGCTTCGGCAGCGCCAACTCCGCCAACAAGCCCTACCTGGCCATCACACACAGCGCATACGGCGCCCAGTACAGCGTCGGCTCACAGACCGCCCCCCTGACCGGTGGCCAGAGCGGCGAGGTCACCGTCAACGTCAAGAACCTCGGCGACTTCACCTGGGAGCCGCTCGGCTGGAACGAGGTCCGCCTCGGCGCCCGGGTCCGCGACTACGCCACCGGCGCGCTGAAGAGCCAGGTCGCCTTCACCCGTCTCAACGAGCGGCTGACGCCCGGTGACGACACGACCCTCAGCGCCCGCATACCCGCGCTGCCACCGGGCCAGTACAAAATCAACTTCGACATGCAGCGGCTGCGGGACCAGAAGTGGTTCTCCAGCGAGGACGTCCCCGTCGCCACGGTCACCGTCACCTCGCAGGACGTCGGCCCGCGCATCACCGACGTCTACCCGAACCCGGGCGGTCAGGTCGGCAGCCTGACCCCGGCGCTGTACATGTCCGCAGAGTCCATCGACGACTACCCGGCGGGTGCCGCCCTCAACTACTACTTCGAGGTCTGCGAGGGCACCGCCGGCACCCCGACCGGCTGTGTCAACTCCGGCTGGCTGACCAAGCGCACCTGGAACGTCCCGGCCGGCAAGCTGACCTGGGGCAAGCAGTACATCTGGCGCGTCAAGGCACGCGAGAACGGCCTGGCGACCCCGCTGAGCCCCTTCTACACCTTCACCACCGCCGTCGAGCAGCCCGCGATCACCTCGCACCTGGGCGGGCAGGGCCTGTCCGGTTCAGGCCGTGAGGTCGACCCGGGCATCGGCAACTACACCACCACCGACACCGACGCCACGGTCGCCACGGCCGGCCCCGGCCTGACCGTCACGCGCACCTACAACAGCCGCGACCCGCGCTCCGACAACGCCTTCGGCGCCGGCTGGTCCACCCGCTACGACATGCGGATCGAGCCCGACGCCGACGGCACCGGCAACGTCGTGGCCACCCTTCCGACGGGCCGTCAGGTCCGCTTCGGCAAGAACCCCGACGGCAGCTACGCGCCCCCGTACGGCAGCTTCTCCACCCTCACCGCCGTCACCGGCGGCGGCTGGAAGCTGACCGACAAGGAGCAGACGACCTACGCCTTCGACGACGGCGGCCGGCTCACCGGGGTCACCGACTACCGGGGCCGCGAACAGACCCTCACCTACAACACCTCCGGCGAGCTGACCACCGTCACCGTCACCGGCGGCCGCGCTCTGCACCTGACCTGGTCGGGCGGCCACGTCGCCACCGTCACCACCGACGCCCCCGCCGCCGGCGCCGACCCGCTGACCTGGTCGTACACCTACGACGGGGACAAGCTCACGCTGGTCTGCGGCCCGGAGGACAGCCTCGGCGCCTGCACCGCGTACGGCTACGGCGACGGCTCCCACCACCGCACGGTCGTCCGTGACGCCGGGCCGTTCTCCTACTGGCGCCTGGACGAGCAGGACGGCGCCACCGACGCCGCCAGCGACCTGCCGCTGGACCGCGACGCACACGCCGGCACCTACCGGGACGTCCAGCTCGGCACCGCCGGCGCCCTCGCGGGCAGCGCGGACACGGCGGCCACCTTCAACGGCAGCACCTCCTATGTGCGGCTGCCGGACCAGCTGGTCACCGACACCCCGTATCTGACCGCCGAGCTGTGGTTCCGCACCACCGGCAGCGGTGTGCTCCTCAGCTACCAGAACCACACCCTGGAGGAGGCCACCACCGGCAAGTACACCCCGGCCCTGTACGTGGGCACGGACGGCAAGCTGCGCGGCGAGTTCTGGAACGGCGCCGCCGCACCGATCACCTCCGGCTCCGCCGTCAACGACGGCACCTGGCACCACGCGGCCCTGGCCGCCGCCGGCAACACCCAGACGCTGTACCTGGACGGTGCGAAGGTCGGCAGCCTGACCGGCGACATCACCCAGGACGACCAGCGCTTCGTCTACCTGGGCGCCGGCTACTGGAACAACTGGCCCGCCACCACCGGCACCATCGGCCACTTCACCGGCGACATCGACGAGGCCGCGGTCTACAGCCGCCCCCTCGGCGCCCGCACCGTCGCCGAGCACCACGCCGCAGCCCGGGTCGCCCAGCAGCTCACCAAGGTGACCCTGCCCAGCGGCCGGGTGCATGCCCAGGTGGCGTACGACACCGTGCACGACCGGGTGTCGTCCTACACCGACGCCGGCGGCGGCACCTACGCCCTGTCGGCGCTGAAGGTCACCGGCACCGAGGCCAAGCCCGCCACCGACGACGCTCCGGCCGTCGCCGGGACCACCACCCTCACCGCCACGGTCACCGACCCCGACCAGCGCAAGTCCAGCTACACCTACGACCCGTTGCAGGGCAACCGGCTGATCGAGCAGACCGACGCGCTCGGCAACACCGCGCACTTCGCGTACGACACCGGCGGCTTCCTGGCGGCCACCACCGGCCCCGACGGCTCGGTCACCCGCCTCGGCCACGACGAGCGCGGCAACAAGATCTCGCAGACCACGTGCCGCGACACCGCTGACGAGAACACCTGCCGCACCTCGTACTACAGCTACCACCTGAACACCGCCGACCCGCTCGACCCGCGCAACGACCAACTCACCGCCGTACGCGACGCCCGTTCGTCGAGCGCGAGCGACGACACGTACCGGACGAGCTACGGCTACAACGCCTACGGCGACCGGACGTCCACCACGACCCCGGCCACCGCGGACTTCCCCTCCGGCCGCACCGAGTCGTTCACCTTCACCGACGGCACGGAGACCGCGGTCGGCGGCGGCACGGTCCCGGCGGGCCTGCTCGCCACCAGCACCGACATGCGCGGCAAGGTGACCACGCGGCAGTACACGGCGGCCGGCGACCTCGCCAAGGTGACCGACCCGGCCGGTGTCGTCACCGAGTACACCTACGACGCGCTCGGCCGGGAGACCGGCAACAAGGTGATCTCGGACGCGCACCCCGACGGCGTGGCGTCGGCCACGACGTACGACGGCGAGTCCCGCCCGGTCACGGTGACCGGTCCGGCCATGGCCAACGCGGTCACGGGCACCGATCACCAGGCGCGCACCACGTACACCTACGACGAGGACGGTCGCGTCCTGACCGAGTCCGTCGCCGACCTCCTCGGCGGCGACCAAACGCGCACCACCACCCGCACGTACGACACCCACGGCCGCCTCGCCACCCGCACCGACCCCGAGGGCAACCAGGAGACGTACGCCTACGACGTCTACGGCCACCAGACCAGCCGCACCCTGCCCGGCCAGGGAACCTTCCGGTACGCCTACACGGCCCTGGGCAGACTGGCGACGGTCACCCTCACCGGCTACACCGGCGACCCGAACAACCCGGCCGCGGCGAAGGACGTGGTGCTGGACTCCTACGCGTACGACCCGGCCGGCCGCCTGGCCGAGCACACCGACGCGATGGGCCGCACCACCCGCACCACCTACTACGACGACGGGCTGGAGGCGCAGCGGATCCTGGCCGGCTTCCACAACCCGGACGGCACCACCCGCGACCTCGTCCTCAGCGACCGCGCCTACGACGCGGCGGGCCACCTGACCCGCGAGACCACCGGCAACGGCAAGGTCACCACCGCCTACGAGATCGACGCGGCCGGCCGCACCACCGCCGAGGTCCTCGACCCGTCGGGCCTGGCACACCGCACCGCCTTCACGTACGACGCCGACGGCGCGGTGCGCTCCGAGACCCGCACCGGCGCGGGCGGCACCCGCGCCGAGAAGGTCACCTACGAGCGGCACGTCACGGGCGCGGTCACCCGGCAGACGGTCGAGAACGGCACCGACGACCTCGTCACGACCTACACGGTCGACGACCGGGGCCTGGTGGTCGCGGAGACCTCCCCGCGCGGCAACGCGACGGGCGCCGACCCGGCGGCGTACACCACCGACCACACCTACGACGCGCTCGGCCGCCTCACCGAGACGCGGCTGCCCCCGGTGACCGCCGAGACCCGGCAGTCGGCGGCGGCCACCGTCCGCCCGACGAGCACCGTCGGCTACAACGCCTTCGGCGAGGTGACCGACGCCCGCGACCCGAACGGCAACGTCGCGCACACCGCGTACGACCGACTGGGCCGGGTGACGGACACGACCCTGCCCGACTACACCCCGCCCGGCGCGACAACCCCGCTGACCAGCACGGTCTCCCGCAGCTACGACGCGGCGGGCAACCTGGCCGGCGAGACCGACGCCCTCGGCAACGTCACGACGTACACCTACGACCAGCTCGGCAACCTCGCCAAGGTGACGCAGCCGGCCCCGCAGGACGGCGCCGCCGCCCCGGTGTCCACGTTCACCTACGACCTGCTCGGCGAACAGCTGTCGGCCACCGACCCGACGGGCGCCCGCACCGAGGCGACGTACGACGACCTCGGCCGCCAGATCACGGCCACCGTCATCGAACGCCGCCCGGCACAGGGCGTGTTCACGACGACACTGCGCTACGACGACGCCGGCAACCTGCTGTCCACGAACAGCCCGACCGGCCTCACCACGTCCGGGACCTACAACGCGGCGGGCGCCCCGCTCACCGCCACGGACACCGCGGGCGGGGTGACGGCGTACCGCTACGGCCCCACGGGCCTGCCCGAGTCGGTGACGACCCCGCAGGGCCGCACCAGCCGCACGACGTACGACCTGGCGGGCCGGGCGACGGCGACGAGCGACGAGGACAGCGCCGGTACGGTCCTGCGCGCCGCGGACTCGACGTTCGACGCGGACGGCAACCCGGTCGCGGTCACGGACGCGCTCGGCCACACGGCCACCCAGACGTTCGACGCGCTGGGCCGTCTGACGAAGCTGGCCGAGCCGGTCGACGCCGACACCTCGATCACCACCACGTACGGCTACGACGCCGCGGGCCACCGCACGCGGCTGACGGACGGACGGGGGAACACCACCTGGTACGACTTCACGTCGCACGGCCTGCTGGAGTCGGTGGTGGAGCCCTCCACCACGGCCCACCCGGACCCGGCGGACCGCACCTGGACCACGGTGTACGACAAGGCCGGCCGGCCGGTGAAGGAGCTCCAGCCGGGCGGCGTGACGGTCGAACGCAGCTTCGACGCGCTGGGCCGTCTGGCGCGGAACGCGGGCGCGGGCGCCGAGGCGGCCACGACCCCGGACACCTTCGGCTATGACGCGGTGGGCCGGCTGACCTCGGCGAGCGCTCCGGGCGGCACCGACACGTTCACCTACGACGACCGCGGCAACCTGCTGTCGGCGGGCGGCCCGTCCGGCACCGCCACCTTCACCTACGACGAGGAGAGCAGGCTCACCGCCCGCACGGACGCGGCCGGCCAGGCCACCTTCGGCTACGACACGGCGGGCCGGCTGAGGACGGCGGCGGACCCGCTGACGCGGACCACGCTGACGTACGGCTACGACACGGCCTCGCGCCTGACGTCGATGGCGTACGGCGGCGCGGGCGCGACCCGCACCCTGGGCTACGACGTCCTGGACCGTCCCACGTCGGACGAGGTGAAGTCCCCCTCCGGGACGACCACGGCGTCGGCGGCCTACACCTACGACAAGGCGTCCCGCCTCGCCGAGAAGACGACGACGGGCACGGCCGGCGCGGGCACCCAGTCCTACGGATACGACTGGGCGGGCCGCCTGACCAGCTGGACCGGCGTCGACGGCACGGTCACGTCGTACACCTGGGACGAGGCGGGCAACCGCACCGGCGCGGGCGGTGCGACGGCCGTCTACGACGAACGCAACCGGCTGCTGTCGGCCGGGGGCACCACCTACACGTACTCGGCGCGCGGCACCCGCACCGGCAGCACGGACGCGAGCGGCACCCACACCGCGGCCTTCGACGCGCTCGGGAGGATGGTGTCGGCGGACGGCACGACGTACGCGTACGACGCGCTGGGCCGCCTGGTCCAGCAGGGTGCCGACACGCTCACGTACGCCGACCAGTCGAACAACCCGGTCGCGACGGCCGCGGGCCTGGTCTTCCGGGACCCCGCGGGCGAGGCGCTGTCCTCGGCGGCCGGCGACGGCACCGACGCGCGCGGGCTGCTGTCGGACGTGGTGCACGACGATGTGACGGGCGCCCTCGATACGGCGACCGGTGCGCTGGGCGCATCGACGTCCTACTCCCCGTTCGGCGAGATCACGGCTCAGTCGGGCACCGCCGGACCGCTCGGCTACCAGGGCGAGTACACCGACCCGGCCACCGGCCGGGTGAACATGCACGCCCGCTGGTACGACCCGGCGACGGGCGGCTTCTCCGCGCGGGACTCCTGGACGCTGAACCCGGTGCCGTCGATCAACGCGAACCGGTACGGGTACGGCAACGGCGATCCGCTGCGCAACACCGACCCGAGCGGACACGACGTCTGTCTGTTCGGCGGCTGCATCGACACCGACTGGGTCGACAAGGGCATCCGGGAGGCCGAGAGGTACGCCAACAAGGGGTACAACGCGGCCAAGAAGGGCGCCCGCTGGGTCGTCAGGAACCCCGGCAAGTCGCTGCGCTTCCTCGGCAAGAGGGCGCTCGGCCCGATCGGCTGGGCGTGGGACGCCTACGACCTGTACAAGCAGCTGAGCAACCAGCAGACCCGCTTCGAGACGCTGCCCTACGCCACCCCCATCCCCTCGAACCCGAACAACTACAGGACCGGCCCCTACCGTGGCCGCGTCATCACCACGTCCTCCGGTTACGGCGGTGGCGGTGGCGGCGGTGGTGGCGGCGCCGCCGGCCCGTGCGCGTTCCGCTGCGTCGACGTGGGCCCGCCGCCGCCCCCGCCCCCGCCGCCGTGGGCCGAGCTGATCAAGCAGGCCCTGACGACCAAGACGGCACGCCCGACCTCGGGCAACCAGGTCGACAAGGAGCACCAGAAGTACGTCGACGACGCCTTCACCCGGGTGCAGAAGGACCTGAAGCTCTCGGAAGACGAGCTGCGCGGCTTCTTCAAGATGTTCCCGCGTCCGGCGGAGGGCTCGTCCTACCAGGAGGAGTTCGCCAACTTCGTCAAGAACTGGCAGGACCAGGAGGAGAACTGCACCTCGGGGAACCAGAGCTCGATCTACTACCATCCGCTCGACGACCTGGACCGGGCCAGGGGCGCGGTCGGGTGCCTGCAGAAGGACGCCATCAAGCTGACGGGGCGCGGTGCCGAGCCCGACGACAAGGACACCGACCTGGTCGGCAGTGACACCCGCCGCGACGGCAAGCACGATCCGGCCGGATACCAGAAGGGCAAGGGTCTCGCCAGGGGCCACCTGATCGGTCGGCAGCTCGGCGGCAGTGGGACGGAGATGCGCAATCTCGTCCCGCAGTACACGATCCCGAACTCCGTCATCCAGAAGGGCTTCGAGGACCGCATCGCCAAACGCATCGCCGGCGGCGAACGGGTCTACTACCTCGCTGTTCCGCTGTACGACGGCGATTCCGTGATCCCGTACGAGACCCGGCTGTACGCGATCGGCAATCAGGGCACGAACGACTCGCTCGTCGTGAAGAACACGCCGACGGGGAGGTAGACGGCGGCCGGGGAGGGGCAACCCCTCCCCGGCCGCTCAACGCACCAGCGGGAACCGGTCCCTGACCGCGGCGAGCAGCCGGCGGTGGCTCGCGGTCCAGTCGGGCGGGGTCACCACGGGCACCGTGACGAAGACCTGCGAGCCGGTGACGTCGTAGACGCTCACCTCCGTGCATCCGCTCTCGGTCTTCTCCGTGGGGTCGATCATGATCCGCGGGGAGCGTCCGCTCTCCAGCCAGGTCGCCTTCCGCCCGGCGTCGGCGGAGTCCAGCACCTCGGCCCAGCCGTCGAGGTCGTACGCGTTGAGATACAGCTCGACGCGACCACTGACGAACCCGGTGTCGACCAGGATCTCGGCCTGGAGGGCGTCGTAGTCGTCGGAACCCGAGAGACTCAGGCCATCGATGACGCGCACCGAGACGCTCTGCTCCTCGTCCGAAAGGTGAATCAGCTCGACAGGGCTGGAATCGGGCATGGCGTACTACCTCTTTCGATGACACGGGCGAGTGAGCGTCCGGAAGTCTACGGACGGCAAAGGGCGCCCGGTGTTCGCCGGGCGCCCTTCACCGTCGTGCACGAGACGACTACAGCTTCTCGATCACGTGGTCGACGCACTTCGTCAGCGCCTCGATGTCCGCCGGGTCGATCGCCGGGAACATCGCCACGCGCAGCTGGTTGCGGCCGAGCTTGCGGTAGGGCTCGGTGTCGACGATGCCGTTGGCGCGCAGGACCTTGGCGACGGCGGCCGCGTCGACCTCGTCCGTGAAGTCGATCGTGCCGATGACCTGCGAGCGCTTGGCCGGGTCGGTGACGAACGGGTTGGCGTACTTGATGTCCTCGGCCCAGCCGTACAGCGTGCGGGCGGAGGTGGCGGTGCGGCGGACCGCCCAGTCGAGGCCGCCCTGGCCGTTGATCCACTCGAGCTGCTGGTTCAGGAGGAAGAGGGTGGCGAGGGCCGGGGTGTTGTACGTCTGGTTCTTGCGGGAGTTGTCGATCGCCGTGGGGAGGCTGAAGAACTCCGGGACATGGCGGCCGCTCGCGTGGATGCGCTCGGCGCGCTCGATCGCGGCCGGGGAGAAGACGCCGATCCACAGGCCGCCGTCGGAGGCGAAGGACTTCTGCGGGGCGAAGTAGTAGACGTCGGTCTCGGCGACGTCCACCGGGAGGCCGCCGGCGCCCGAGGTGGCGTCGACCAGGACCAGCGCGCCCTCGTCGGCGCCGGCCACGCGCCGGATGGGCATGGCCACACCGGTCGAGGTCTCGTTGTGGGTGAAGGCGTACACGTCCACGCCCGCCTGCGCGACCGGCTCCGGGTGCGTGCCCGGGTCGGCGGTGATGACGTCCGGCTCGGCGAGCCACGGGGCGAGCTTGGCGGCCTTGGCGAACTTGGAGCTGAACTCGCCGAAGGTGAGGTGCTGCGACCTGTTCTCGATCAGGCCGTGCGTCGCGATGTCCCAGAACGCGGTCGAGCCGCCGTTGCCGAGGATGACCTCGTAGCCGTCGGGGAGCTGGAACAGCTCTCGGATGCCCTCGCGCACCTGGCCGACCAGGTTCTTCACCGGGGCCTGGCGGTGGGAGGTGCCCATGAGAGAGGTACCGGTCGCGGCCAGCGCGTCCAGCGCTTCCGTCCGCACCTTGGAGGGGCCCGCGCCGAAACGTCCGTCGGCGGGCTTGATGTCAGCGGGAATCTGGATCTCAGCCACGAAGGGGAGCGTAGCCGTTTCGGGAAACCTGGGCGAAACGTCGTCCGTCGGATGAGACGGCGTTGTGGTGTTTGATGTGGTACTCGGGCTCGCGCCTCTGCCGCGCGGCGTCGTACTGCTCGGGTGTTGCCCCGGCCCATCGCATCGACATCACAACAGACATGACGAACCCGTCCTCCTCGCTGTGACCCTCCATACGGCCACAGGTCTGTGCTGTTACAGGTGACGCTAGGCAACTGGGGGTCGGAAGCGCGCGCTGTGACGGCCGGGCGGGTGATCAGCCGCCCTCAGTGTCGGTCAGCGCGGCGACGGGCCGGGCCAGACGGCCGAGGCGTCGTCGCGGTGCGGGGCGGGGAGGTGGATCGGGCGGACGGGGAGGGGGCGGTGGTGGCCCTCGGTTGTGGCCGTCCAGGGGGTGGGGCGGCCGGAGTAGCACAGGGTGGTGAGGACGAAGACGCCGTCGGCATAGACCTCGACGTACTCGCCGATGGTCAGGATGCGCAACGAGGTGGCGGGTTCCGGCAGGAGGGTTTCGCCGAGGCGGCCGCCGTCGGGGCCGGTGACCCAGAGGTTCTTGCCGTCGCAGCCGACCGTGAGCGCGGGGCGGGCCGTGTCGGAGACATGCGTGCGCAGGGTGATCTCGGTGCGGCCGGAGATGTCGACGTCGCCGACGGCGTGCAGGGGGGCGTCGTAGGTCGCCTCGCCGAGCCAGGGGTCCAGGCCCGGCCACCATTCCAGGCGGGGTGCCGAATCCTCCGGCACGACAAGGGACTTGGGCTGGGCGAGCATGCCGCGGCAGCGGTCGCCGGTGTCGGTGAGGCCGACGCGGCGCGGGGTGGTGTGCAGCACGACGCGGGAGCCGTCGGGGGCGGCGATGACGCGGGGGGCGTAGGAGCCCGTCGGGCCCAGGGGACCGCGGCGGGTCCACGGGCCGCGCAGGCGCGGGGCGGTCCACGCCTCGAAGCCCCGCGTGGCGCCGATGGAGCCGAGCAGCAGCCAGCCGCCGTCGTCGAGGCGCTCCAGGACCGGGCACTCCAACTCGTCGACGTCGCCGGGGGAGACGAGCGGCGGATGGACGGTCCAGTGCTCCAGGTCGTCGGAGGTGGCCAGCGCGACGCAGCCGCTCACCTCGACGGGCAACGAGGCATCGCTGGCGCAGACCACCATGACCCAGCCCTCCGACTCGTCGTCGCGTACGACGAAGGGATCCCGCCAGCCCATGCGCTCACCCGTGCGGTACCAGCGCGCGTCGGCCTCGACGACCGGTTCCGTGCCGTGGCGGCGCCAGCCGGTGCCGTCGGTGCGGTCGGAGTGGGCGAGGCCGACCGACTGGAGCGGCCAGCCGCCGGGGGTCAGCCCGCGGACGCCCGTGTAGAACATCGCCATGCCGGCGCCGTGCGGGAAGGCGTGCATCGTCCACACCGCCTGCTGGTCGAAGCGGCCCGGCAGACCGTTGCCGAAGGCCGTGCCCCGTGGCTCCCAGTGGACCAGGTCGGTGGAGGTGGCCCGGCCGTACGACGTCTCCATGCGCAGGTGGTCGAACTCCGTCGTCCACGGGCCCTGAAGGTGCAGCACGGTGTACGTGCCGTCCGCGTCGCGCAGGAGGTCGAAGTCGTTCACGCAGAGGCCGGGCGGGGCGTATCGCATGGACAGGTCCTGTCTGCTGGGAGCGGCACTCAAGCGTGGTACGCAAGCGGTACTCAAGCGTGTGCGCTGTGTTCTGGCTGGTGAGCGTTTCCTCTGAGAGTCAGCCGAAGTAAATATGAACGCAAACGCTTGCGCAACCGGGTGGGCGGGTTTACGGTCTCGTCACTCGCCCTCACGCCGACGTGAAATCCGAACCCTCCACGGGACCCCTCACGCGGCGTGCACCCGATCAAGGAGCGTCCCGTGACGGTCAGCATCACCGATGTCGCCGAGGCCACCGGCGTCTCGGCGTCCACCGTGTCCCGCGCCCTGCGCGGCCGCCCCGGAGTGTCGGAGGAGATGCGGGCACGGATCGTCGCGGCCGCCGCCGAGCTGGGCTACACCGCCTCGCGCTCGGCCTCCAGCCTGGCCAGCGGGCGCACCTACACCATCGGCGTCGTCGTCCCGTACGTCGGCCGCTGGTTCTTCGGCACCGTGCTGGACGCCGCCGAGAAGGCCTTCAGCGCCGCCGGCTACGACGTCCTGCTGTACAACCTCGGCTCACCGGAGGCACGCAAGCGCTTCTTCACCAAGCTGCCGATCCGCAAGCGGGTCGACGCCGTGCTCTCCCTGCTGATCCCGGACCCGGAGGAGGCCGCCGCCCTGCTCTCCCTCGGCGTCCCGCTGGCGACCACGGTCGGCGGCGCCCGGCCCGGCTTCATGGTGGTCGGCATCGACGACCGCGGCGGGGCGGAGAGCGCCGTACGGCATCTGGTGAACCTCGGCCACCGGCGGATCGGCATGATCTCCGGGGCCAGCGAGCCGCTGCACTGGACGACGCCGATCGACCGCCGGCAGGGCTACCTGGACGTGCTGGCCGACGCCGGCATCGAACACGACCCCGCCCTGGAGGCGGACGGCGGCTACACGGTCGAGGGCGGCGAGCGGGCCATGACCGAGCTGCTGGCCCTGCGCCATCCGCCGACCGCCGTGTTCGCCCAGTCCGACGAGATGGCGATGGGCGCGCTGCGCGCCCTGCGCCGGCACCGGCTGAGGGTTCCGGAGGACGTGTCCGTCGTCGGCTTCGACGATCACGAACTGTCCGAGGTGGTCGGGCTGACCACCGTGGCCCAGCCGGTCGCGGCCCAGGGCCAGGAGGCCGCCCGGCTGCTGCTGGCGCGGCTCGACGGCCCGGACGCCGGGCCGCGCCGCCCCGTCGAGATGCCCATCCGTTTCATCCTCCGGGAGACGACCGCTCCGCCGAACCCCGGCCGACAGCGCTGATCCCGTACCCCGTACCCCGCATCCCGTACCCCGCACCCCTTCGCCCCCAGGCCCCCACACACCTCGCACCCACCGCACACCCGCACGGAGGCACAACCATGATCACCGGCCCCAGAAGGTACCGTCGCACGGGCCTGACAGCCCTGGCCCTCCTTCCCCTGGCCGCGCTGGCCGCCTGTGGCGGAGGCGGCGGCACCGACACCTCCGCCGAGGAGGGCAGCGGCAAGGGCACCATCAGCGTCTGGGCCCACCAGGGCCAGGCGAGCGAGGCGACCGCGCTGCAGAACGCGGTGAAGTCCTTCAACTCCTCGCAGAGCGACATCAAGGCCGAGCTGAAGCTGATCCCCGACAACGACTACACCAAGACCATCACGGCCACCGACGCCTCCGAGCTGCCGGACGTGCTGGAGTTCGACGGCCCGACGATGGCGAACTTCGTCTACAACAGCAAGCTCGCCCCGCTCGACGACTACCTCTCCGCCAAGACCCTCGACAACGCCACCGACGCCATCAAGGCGCAGGGCGAGATCGACGGCAAGCACTACGGCCTGGGCATGTTCGACTCCGGTCTCGGCATGTACGCCAACAAGAAGCTGCTGGACGCGGCCGGCGTGAAGTACCCGACGAGCCTCGACGACGCCTGGACGGCCGCAGAGTTCGACAAGGCCCTCAAGGCGCTGAAGGCCAAGGACTCCGACGGCAAGGTCCTCGACATCCAGGAGGGCAACGGCCTGGCCACCGAGTGGGGCACCTACGGCTTCTCCCCGATCGTCTGGTCGGCCGGCGGCGCCCTGCTCAAGGACGGCAAGGCCGCGGGCGCCCTCGACAGCCCCGAGGTCGTCTCGGCGCTGAAGACCTTCCAGTCCTGGAAGCCGTACGTCGACCCCAACACCGACGGCAACGCCTTCGCCAAGAGCAAGGTGGCGCTGAGCTGGGTCGGCCACTGGATGTACCCCGCGTACAGCGAGGCCCTCGGCGACGACCTCGTCGTCCTGCCGCTGCCGGACTTCGGCAACGGCACCAAGACCGGGCAGGGTTCGTGGGCCTGGGGCATCGGCGCGGGCAGCAAGAACGGCAAGGCCGCGGGCGCCTTCCTGGACTACCTCATGAACGACACCAACGTCGGCGCCATGACGAAGGCCAACGGCGCGGTGCCCGCCACCGAGTCGGCGCTCGCCAAGAGCGAGCTGTACAAGCAGGGCGGCCCGCTCCAGCTCTTCGCCGACCAGCTCGCCAAGGCGTGCGGGGACAGCGACATCAGCAAGTCCTGTGTCGCCGTCACCCGCCCGGTGACCGCCGGATACCCCACGGTCACCGCCAAGTTCAGCGAGGCCCTGAACTCCATCTACGGCGGCGGTGACCCGAAGGAAGCCCTGGAGAAGGCCGCCCGCGCCATCGACCGGGACTTCACCGACAACGCCGGCTACGAGATCCCGTAACCCGTAACCCGCAGGACGCATCGGCCGGGCGGGCACGGTCGGCAACGTAGCGACGCAGACGAAGCGACGCATGCGTACCGACGTAGACGTGGCGACGTCACCGACCGCGCCCGCCCCCGCCGGAAAGAGGACCCTCCCGTGAAAACCGTGGAACCCGCGCACGCCGCGGCCCCCGGCGGGGCGCAGACCGCCTCGTCCGCGCCCTCCGCGAAGCCCTCGCGCCCGTCGCGCGGGAACCGCGACTGGCTGCACGGACTGCTGATGTCCGCCCCGGCCGTCGGCGGGCTGATCGCCTTCGTCGGCATCCCCTTCGGCTACGCCGTGGTGCTCTCCTTCTACAACGTCCGCCTCGGCTCGCCGCTGGAGCCCACCTTCTTCGGCGTGGAGCACTACCGGCGGCTGTTCACCGACCCCGACCTGTCCGGCCCGTTCCTGCGTGCGCTGCTGAACAACCTGACCTTCGCCGCGGTCGTCGTACCGCTGCAGACGGGGCTGGCGCTGGCACTGGCGATCCTCCTCAACCGCAAGCTGAAGGCCATCGGCCTGTTCCGGTCCCTCTTCTTCATGCCGGTCGTCTTCCCGATGGCGCTGGTCGCCGTGATCTGGCGGCTGATCCTCGCCCGCAGCGAGCAGGGCATGCTCAACTCCCTGCTGGACGCGGTGAGCTTCGGCAACTGGGGCGCCTTCGACTGGCTCGGTGACGGCGTCACCGCGATGGGCTCGATCATCGTGCTGTCGGTGTGGCAGGGCGTCGGCTTCCAGATGGTCATCCTGCTGGCCGGCCTCCAGCAGATCCCGGGCGAGCTCTACGAGGCGTCCCAGCTGGACCGGGCGTCGCGCTGGCAGCAGTTCCGGCACGTCACCCTGCCCGGCATCCGCGGCACCCTCGTTTTCGTCGCGATGCTCACCTCGGTGCTGTCCTTCCGGGTCTTCGACCAGGTGTACATCCTCATCCGCGGCGGCGGCCTGGACGAGGACGCCACCCGCACGGTGATGTACCAGGCCGTCACCACGGCCTTCGACCAGAACAACATCGGCCAGGCCGCGGCCATCACGGTGGTGTTCTTCCTGATCGTCGTCGCCCTGACGATCGTCCAGCGCCGCGTCGTCCGGCCCGACAACGAGGACTGACCCCACCATGGCCATGACCCGTACGCCCGTACGCCGCGTCGTCGACTACACCGTCCTCGGCGTCCTGGCGTTCATCTTCGCCCTCCCCGCCCTCTACCTCTTCCTCGGCAGCCTCAAGCCGTCCGACGAGGTGCTGAACGGCCTGACCGGCTTCCTGCCCACCGACCTGTCCTTCGACAACTACGCCGCCGTCTTCGACAGCCTCAGCTCCGACAGCACCGGCTACTTCTGGCAGTTCATGGGCGTGTCGGTGCTGCTGTCGTTCGTGGTGGTGACGGGCGGGCTGATCGTCAACTCGATGGCGGCGTACGGGCTGACGCGGCTGAAGTGGCGGGGCCAGAACGCGGTGTTCACGCTCGTCCTGCTGCTGATGCTGATCCCGTTCGAGTCGGTGGCGGTGCCGCTGTTCTACATGTTCAACGGCCAGCGCAACACCCTGTTCATCCAGGCGCTGCCGTTCGTCGCCAACGCCTTCGCCATCTACCAGTTCCACACGTTCTTCCGGAAGATCCCGCCGAGCATCGAGGAGGCGGCCCGGCTGGACGGCGCGGGTCCCTGGCGCACCTTCTTCGCGATCATCGTGCCGATGTCCAAGCCGGTGTTCGCCTCGGTCGCGATCCTCACCTTCCTCATCCAGTGGGGCTCCTTCCTGTGGCCGGTGCTGATGGTGTCCGACCCGTCGGTGCGTCCCCTCCCGCTGGAGATGAGCGTCTTCCAGGGGCAGCAGCCCCCGGACTGGGGCCAGATCCTCGCCTTCGGCGTGCTGCTGGTGCTGCCCGTGCTGATCGTCTTCGCGTTCTTCCAGCGGTGGTTCGTGGAGGGGGTGGCCAGTTCCGCCGTGAAGGGCTGAGGCACGGGGGCGTCGCCCCGGCCCGTCACTGTCAGTGGTCGGGGGCATGCTGGATGTATGACGGATCTCGAAGCGCAGTTGCGTGCCGTTGTCCGGGGTGACGTGGGGTTCGACGTCACCTCTCGGGCGCTGACGACCATGGACGCGTCCAACTACCGGCGCGTCCCGCTGGGCGTGGTCGCGCCGCGTGACGCCGACGACGTGGCGGCGGCGCTCGCGGTGTGCCGGGAGCGCGGGGTGCCGGTGGTCGCCCGCGGTGGCGGCACCTCCATCGCCGGACAGGCCACCGGCACCGGTGTCGTCCTGGACTTCACCCGGCACATGAACCGGCTGCTGTCGCTCGACCCCGGGACCCGCACCGCCGTCGTCCAGCCCGGCCTCGTCCTGGACCGCCTCCAGGAGGCCGCCGCCCCGCACGGGCTCCGCTTCGGACCCGACCCCTCCACCCACAGCCGCTGCACCCTCGGCGGAATGATCGGCAATAACTCCTGCGGCTCGCACTCGGTGGCCTGGGGCACGACCGCGGACAGCGTGCGGGAGCTGGAGGTGATCGGCGGACGCGGGCAGCGGCTGCGGCTCGGGCAGGGGTGGGCCGGTGCGCCGGAGGGGCTGCGGGCGCTGGCTGAGGGGGAGTTGGCCCGGCTGCGGACCGGGTTTCCCGAGCTGCCCCGCCGTATCTCCGGGTATGCGCTGGATGCCCTGCTGCCCGAGAACGGCGCCGACGTCGCCCGCTCCTTCTGCGGCAGCGAGGGCACCCTCGGCATCCTCACCGAGGCGGTCGTACGCCTCGTGGAGGCGCCACGCGCGCGTGCGCTCGCCGTGCTGGGATACGGCGACGAGAGCGCGGCCGCGGAGGCCGCTGCCGGGCTGCTGCCGTACGGGCCGCTGACCGTGGAGGGCATGGCGGCCGACCTGGTGCCCTCGGCGCACACCCTGCCCAGGGGCGGGGCCTGGCTGTTCGTGGAGACGGGCGGCGACTCGGAGGCGGAGGCACACGCGCGCGCGGAGGCGATCGTGCGGGCCGCCGATGTCGTGGACTCGATCGTCGTCACCGATCCAGGCCGGCAGCGGGCCCTGTGGCGTATCCGGGAGGACGCCAGTGGTACGGCGACCCGGATGCCGGACGGCAGCGAGGCCTGGCCGGGTTGGGAGGACTGTGCCGTGCCACCACACCGCCTCGGCGCGTATCTGCGGGACTTCCGCGCGCTGCTGGCCGCGCACGGGCTGCGCGGGACGCCGTACGGGCACTTCGGGGACGGCTGCATCCACGTCCGGATCGACTTCGACCTGCTGACACAGGCGGGCGTCGGCCGCTTCCGGCGGTTCTCGGAGGAGCTCGCCGAGGTCGTCGTGGCGCACGGGGGCTCGCTGTCCGGGGAGCACGGGGACGGGCAGGCGCGGGCCGAGCTGCTGCCGAGGATGTACGGGGCTCAGATGGTCGCCCTCTTCGAGCGGGCGAAGGGCGTGTGGGACCCGGACGACCTGCTGAACCCCGGGATGCTGGTGCGCCCCGCCCCTCTCGACGCCAACCTCCGTTTCTCCGTCCTGCCCCGCGAGCCTGTGGACGTGGCCTTCGGCTACCCGGCCGACGGCGGGGACTTCTCGGCCGCCGTACGGCGCTGCGTCGGGGTCGCCAAGTGCCGTACGACCTCGGCGACCGGCCCCGCCGTGATGTGCCCGTCCTTCCGGGTGACCGGCGAGGAGGAGCACTCCACGCGCGGGCGTGCCCGGCTGCTGCACGAGATGCTCGCCGGGGAACTGGTCACCGACGGGTGGCGTTCCACCGAGGTGCGGGACGCGCTGGATCTGTGCCTGGCCTGCAAGGGCTGCCGGTCCGACTGTCCGGTCGAGGTCGACATGGCCACGTACAAGGCGGAGTTCCTGCACCACCACTACGAGGGACGGCGGCGCCCGGCCGCGCACCACAGCATGGGGCGGTTGCCGCGGTGGCTGCGCGCGGTGGCACGCACGCGTACGGCGCCGTTGGCCAACGCCCTCGCCGCCGTACGGCCGTTGGCGTGGGCGGCGAAACGGGTCGGTGGGATCGCTCCGGAGCGGGAGATCCCGCGGCTGGCGACACGGACCTTCAGCCGCTGGTGGGAGCGGCGGGACAAGGCGGCCGTGGGCGATGCTGAGCTGGTCATCCTGTGGCCGGACACCTTCACCGAGCACCTCTCGCCGTCCGTGGGCCGGGCGGCCGTACGCGTGCTGGAGGCGGCCGGACTACGGGTGGCGCTGCCGCCGACGGTGCGCCTGCGCAAGGCGCCGGGGGGTGCGGGAGTGGCGGTGGCCATGGACCCGAAGTCCCTCCTGCGCGGCCGGGAGCGCGTCTGCTGCGGACTGACGTACGTCTCCACCGGGCAGCTCGACCGGGCCCGGGCGGTGCTGCGGCGCACGCTCGACCTGATGGAGCCGGTGCTGGAGACGGCAGCCCCGGTCGTCGTGCTGGAGCCGAGCTGTGCCGCGGCGCTGCGCTCGGACCTGCCGGAACTCCTGCACGACGATCCGCGGGCCCGCCGCCTGGCCGACCGCGTCCTGACCTTCGCGGAGGCGCTGGAGCGGCTGGCTCCGGACTGGACGCCGCCCCGCGTGGACCGGCCGGCGGTCGGGCAGACCCACTGCCATCAGCACGCGGTCCTGGGCGACTCGGCCGACCGGCGGCTGCGCGAGGCCGCCGGTCTGGCCGGGGAGCTGAGCGGCGGCTGCTGCGGTCTCGCGGGCAACTTCGGATTCGAGAAGGGTCACTTCGAGGTGTCGGCGGCGTGTGCCGAGGAGCAGTTGCTGCCGGCCGTGCGGGAGGCGGGGGAGGGGGCCGTGGTGCTGGCGGACGGGTTCTCGTGCCGGACACAGTTGGAGCAGCTCGCCGGGGTGCGGGGGCGGCATCTGGCGGAGGTTCTGGCGGAGGGGCTGTGTGGCGATGCGATGGGCGACCTGTGAATCGACTCGACCTGCGTTGCCTGCCGATCAGTCACGAAGCCCTGAAAGCTACCCAACCCGCCGGTCACTTTTCACCCGGGGACGGAGACAGGACTCCGGGGTCGTCAGGGGGTGCCGGGCTCGTGCGGGATGTGTCGCCGACCGGCTCTGCGGCCGAGCGGCGGAACATGGCGCGATAGTCCCGCGGTCGCCGGCCCGTGTGCCGGGCGAAGACGGCACTGAACGTGCTCGCGTCGGCGTACCCGAGGTCGGCCGCGATGCGTGCGACCGTCCTGTCGGTGGTTTCCAGCAGATGCCGGGCCCGGCGGACCCGAGCGGACTGCAGGTACGCGAGGGGGGTCTGGCCTGCCTCCTCACCGAAGCGACGGAGCATCGTCCGCGTGCTCACGTGAAATGCCGCGGCGAGGGCGGAGAGGTCGTAGCGGGACCCCAGATTCCGGTCGAGCCACCGCTTCACACCACGGGAGAACTCGCGGCCTGCGACGGGCAGCAGCGCCGGGTCGACGTACGGAGTCTGGGTGGTACGGGCGTCGTCGACCAGCGCCACGCGCGCGGTGCCGCGGGCGACGCCGTGGCCGTCCTGCTCGCGGATGAGCTGGAGTGCGAAGTCGTACATGGCACTGAAGGCGGCCGTGGTCGTCACCCCGCGGTCAGTTACGACCAGGCGCTCGGGGCATACCTTCACGTCGGGGTACCGGCGGGCGAGGCGATCCGCGAACAACCAGGAGGTCGTCGCCTCGCGCCCGTCGAGCAGGCCGGCCTCGGCAGTGAGGAAGGCGCCGACGCAGATCGACACGACGGCGGCTCCGGAGACTGCCTGCGAGCGAATGGCTGCCACCTCGGGCCGCAGGTTCGCCAGTGCCGCGTCGAGATCGAGCGCGGGCGAGAGCTCGAAGCCCGGCACGATCAGCACGTCCACCGGGCGCATGGCCGAGACGCCGACAGTCAGACCACCGGACGTGATCACCCGCCGCCTGGGCGAGACCACGGACGCTTCGTACGAGGGTCGTGCCACCCCCTGCGCCGCAGCGACGTGACGGGCCATCACCAGCAGGTCCGGGACTCCGAACACCTCCGAGCCGAAACACCCGGGGTAGGCCAGCACTCCCAGTCGCAGTGAACTCACCTGTCCCCCCGGCACGAGCGGGTGGCGATTTCGCCGCAGTATCTGGCGATGTCGCCGTTTCTGAGGGAGACAGTCTCCTGCCACGCTGCCCCTCATGACAACCACGCACCTGCGACACGACGACCCCCTGGACGACTTCTCGCACCGCGTCATCGACATCGACACGGTCGGCAAGACCGTGCACGTCACCGGATCGGGACCGGCCGTCGTCCTGCTGCCCGAGATGCCGGGGATCAGCCCTGACGTCGCACGCCTGGCGCGCTGGCTGCGCGATGCCGGCTTCCGCGTGTATCTGCCCTCCCTGTTCGGCGTCGACGGCGCCTACCCGACCGCCGACGCGGGCCAAGCCGTCGTCCGGCGTGCCTGCGTCAGCGCCGAGTTCCGTGCGTTCGCCGGCGGCGGCACCAGCCCCGTCGTGGCGTGGCTGCGCGGGCTCGCACGCGTGGCGCACGCGGAGTGCGGCGGGCCGGGCGTCGGCGCGGTCGGGCTGTGCTTCACCGGCAACTTCGCCCTGACCATGACGCTCGAACCCGCCGTCATCGCCCCCGTCGTCAACCATCCCTCACTCCCCCTCGACGACCCGGCAGGCCTGGAGATCGCGGCCGATGACGCCGCCCGCGTGGCCGAGCGCATCCGACGCGACGGCCTCAAGGTGCTCGCCTACCGCTTCGAGAACGACAGGTGGTGCACCGGCCGGCGGTTCGCGGCCTACCGGACTCTGCTCGGCGACGCGTTCGACGGCCGTGTGCTCGCGGACGAAGTGGCGAACACGAACCCGCCGCCCTTCTTCCGCGACATCGTCGGCTGCGCCCACAGCGTCACCACGGCCCATCTCGTCGACGAGCAGGGTCACCCGACCACGCGCGCCCGCGACGAGATCATCGCCTTCCTCGCCGAACGGCTGGGGACGACCACGCCCGACACCGGAGCCGACGGGCCGAACTGATGCAAGCGCCCCGACAGGGTCAGGCCGTCCAGGGCCGGAGTCATTGGCGAGATCTGTGGATCGATGGCCATGCGCGGGGATTGACTTTGGTGTCGTTGTGACCGCGCAGGGGTTTCAGGTGAGGCTGTCAAGGAAGCCCGAGAGAGCGGTGTGCAGGATTCCAGGCTGTTCCAGGTGCAGGTCGTGGCCGGTGCCGGGGATGCTCATGGCCATGGTGGCGGGTCGCCGGCGGAGCATTTCGTCGGCTTCTTGTGCGGGGATGAAGCTGGACTGGGCCAGGACGACCAGGGTGGGGCATGCGACGTGCCTCCACTCGTGCCAGTAAGAACGCTGGGCGTTCTCCGCCAGCGAGCGGACCATCACGTCCCGGTCGAAGCGAGGCCACCATCCGCCGTCGCGTTCTTCCAGTCCGGCCGCCCAGCCCGCGCCGACCGGTCCGCCGCCGAGGAACGCGGCCGCAGCCTCGCGCGAGGGAAACGGTGTCTGCCACGAGTCGAGCCATCCGCCGATGTCCCCGGGGCCGTTCGGGTTCGGACCGCCGGAGCCGGCCTCGACGAGCACGAGCGCGCGGACGAGCCCGGGATGCGCGGCGGCGGTGAGCATGGCCGTGTGCCCGCCCAGCGACTGGCCGACCAGGACGGGCCGCTGCAGCGCCAGCTGATCGACAACGGCGATGACGTCGGCGACGTAGGCGGCGCGGGATACGTCACGCGGGTGGCGCTCACTCGCGCCGTGCCCGCGCTGGTCGACCGCGACGACCCGATATCTGGAACTCAACCTCCGTGCCAGCACGTCCCATTCACCCGCGTGACCGGCCAGGCCGTGCAGCAACACGATGGGCTGTCCCGGCCCACCCCAGTCCCGGCAGGCAAGCCGCACGCCGTCTCGTACCACCCCGTGTTCAGACCATGCCACGTCGGCGCCCCCAGTCGATCGGCTGGCCCTGATCATGCCGCAACCGCCTCGGGGCGCCAGGGCGGCGGTGCGGGAAGAACAGGCGCTGCGCACATAGTGAAGAGGGACCGGAAGTCCGGCCCCTCTTCAATCGCGTTCAGTCCAACCGCTGCCCGCGGCTTTCGGCCACGCGGAGAGCATCGTGCAGAGCCTCGGTCAACCGTTCGGCGAGGAAGCGGAGTTCGCCGTGCGGTGCGTCCGACAACATCTCATGGGCGTGGGTGAGGAGTTGTGTGCCCATGTCGAGCTGGATGGACTCTGTGGCGTCAGCGAGGCGGGACACGGGGCCGCCGTGGTCGTCGGTGATCAGGTAACACGGTTTGCCCTCGGGGCCGGACCAGGGCAGCAGTCGGGGCGGATGCGTCACGCGACCTCCATCCCGTGAACCCAGTACGGCCCGGGCATGTCCAACCCGAGGGTCGCCATGGCCAGTTCCCGTCGCCGCTGGCGTTGTTCGTGGGCGGCGAGATAGGGGCGTACGGACCTGGTGGCGGCGCCGTCGAGCGGGGCGGTGGCGTGGGGGCCGTATGGGCTGCGGTGGGTGGGGAGGGTGGGTGCGGTTCGCGTTGGGGGAGGGGGTGCGGGTGTTGGGTGGCTCGGGTGGGCGCGGTGTTTGCCTCGTCCGGTGAGTAGGAGGCTCACCCAAGTGATGAGACGGCCGATAAGGTCGCTCATGTCATCAGCTCCTGTCTGGTTTGGCTGGTGGCCATGCCCCCGGACGGCTCCACCCGTCGCGGGGGTCTCTGCGAGCATGCTTGTTCGTGGTCTACCGCAGTCTACTGCGGTCGCACGGTATACCGCAGAGTTTTAGCGTCAACTGCATGAGCCCCGAGCTTGACCGAACCCGGCCCGTCTGGCGCCAGGTCGCCGCAGCCATCGTCACCCGCATTGCCGAGGGGCAGTACCCAGTAGGTGCTCGTGTGCCCTCGGTCGTAGAGCTGTCGACCGAGTTCGGTATCGCGGCATCGACTGCGCAGAAGGCGCTGACCCATCTCAAGACGGAGGGGCTCATCCGGGCCGAGGTCGGCCTCGGCTCCTTCGTAGCCAAGCTCCCCGAGAAACCCTCCGAAGCAGGCGACGCATAGCGTGCCCGGCCGGCTTCCGGTGGATGAGCAACTCGACACCCTGCGCGCGATGCTGTCGCGCAACGACGTCCTGATGGAGGTACTGACCCGGACCGCGAGGCTGGAGCTTCCCGGCTGGTACGTGACAGCCGGGTGTCTCTTCCAGACCGTCTGGAACGTGGTCACGGATCGTCCGCCGACCCACGGCATCAGGGACTACGACGTCTTCTACTTCGACGGCGCCGATCTGTCGTGGGAGGCGGAGGACGAGGTGATCCAAGCCGGGCGGGAGGTCTTCGCCGGCCTGCCCGCGGAGGTCGAGATCCGCAACGAGGCTCGCGTTCACCTCTGGTACGAGGACAAGTTCGGGGTCCCCTGCCCGCCGTACGCATCCTCCGAGGCGGCGATCGACAGCTTCGCGGCGACGACGTGCTGTCTCGGCATACGCCTGGAGGCGGAGGGACGGTGGCGGGTGTACGCGCCGCACGGTCTGGCGGACGTGTTCAACCTCGTCGTCCGTCCTAACCCGGTGCTCGCCCCGCCGTCGGTGTATGAGGAGAAGGCGGCACGGTGGCTGGAGCACTGGCCCGAGCTGACGGTACTGGACTGGCCGCGGCCGAGATGAGGGGTGGCAGGTCGCCTCGTAGGGTGGCAGACGAGCTATCCGAGGAGCCCTGACCATGCCCCTGCGCGTCCAGTCCATCTCCCGCGAGCAGCACCTGGCCTTCGTGGCGGGCCGGGCCTCCGCCAGCCATATGCAGGTGCCGTCCTGGGGCGAGGTGAAGCCGGACTGGCGGGCGGAGAGCCTGGGCTGGTTCGACCCGGAGGGGCGGCTGGTGGGGGCGGGGCTCGTGCTCTACCGTCCGCTGCCGAAGCTGAAGCGGTACCTGGCCTATCTGCCCGAGGGGCCGGTGATCGACTGGCACGCGCCCGATCTCGTGGAGCGCTGGCTGGAGCCGATGCTCGCCCACCTCAAGGGCGAGGGCGCCTTCTCCGTGAAGATGGGCCCGCCCGTCGTCGCGCGGCGCTGGAGCCCCGAGGCGGTGAAGGCGGCCATCGCCGACCCGGCCGCGCGGAGGCTGCTGGACGCGGAGCCGACGTCGTGCGAACAGTCGGCCCTCGACATCGCCGACCGGCTGCGGCGGTCCGGCTGGCGGCAGACCGAGCCGGGCGGCGAGGAGGGCTTCGCGGCCGGGCAGCCGCGGTACGTCTGCCAGGTGCCGTTCGCCGGCCGGACGCCGGCCGACATCCACCGCGGCCTCAACCAGCAGTGGCGGCGCAACATCAAGAAGGCCGACAAGGCGGGCGTCAAGATCGTGCAGGGCGGCTACGACGACCTGCCCGTCTTCTACGAGCTCTACGCCGAGACCGCCGAACGGGACCGTTTCGTCCCCCGCCCGCTGCCCTACTTCCAGCGCATGTGGACCGCGCTCACCGCCGAGCACCCCGACCGCATGCGGCTCTACCTCGCCCACCACGACGGCGACACCCTCGCCGCCGCCACCATGCTCACCGTCGGCGAACACGTCTGGTACTCCTACGGCGCCTCCACCAGCCGCAAGCGCGAGGTCCAGCCCAACAACGCCATGCAGTGGCGGATGATGTGCGACGCCCATGAACTCGGCGCCGCCGTCTACGACTTCCGCGGCATCACCGACACCCTGGAGGAGTCCAACCACCTCCTGGGCCTGCTGCGGTTCAAGGTGGGCGCCGGGGGCGAGGCGGTCGAGTACCTGGGGGAGTGGGACTTCCCGCTCAACCGGCTGCTGCACAGGGCGTTGGACCTGTACATGGCGCGGCGGTAGTCGCAGCCCTCCGCCCACCCGTCCACACTCTGGGACAGTGGCATAACGGGTTCACGCACCTGACAGGGTCCATTACCCTGGACTCGAAAGTGCAGCACGCTGAACGAACCCGCGCCGAGCCCCCTGGAACGCCCGTGAGCACCCCTGACGCCGCCACCACACCGAGCGCACCGACCCGTGCCCGGACCGTCCCCGAGCCGACGGCCGGTGTCCCGCGCCGCTGGGGCTCGATCGGTCCGGTGGGCCTGGTGCTCGCCGGGGGGATCTCGGTGCAGTTCGGCGGCGCCCTCGCGGTGAGCCTGATGCCCCGGGCCGGCGCGCTCGGTGTGGTGGCGCTGCGGCTGCTGGTGGCGGCGGTCGTGCTGCTGGTGGTCTGCCGGCCCCGGCTGCGCGGACACTCCCGCGTCGACTGGGGCACGGTGGTCGTCTTCGGTATCACCATGGCCGCGATGAACGGCCTCTTCTACCAGTCGGTCGCCCGCATCCCGCTGGGCCCCGCGGTCACCCTGGAGGTCCTCGGCCCGCTCGCCCTGTCCGTCCTGACGTCGCGCCGCGCGGTCAACTTCCTCTGGGCCGGACTCGCCCTCGCCGGGGTCTTCCTCCTCAGCGGCGGAGGCTTCGACAGCCTCGACCCCCTGGGTGTCGCCTTTGCCCTGGGTGCCGGCGCCATGTGGGCGGCCTACATAGTCTTCAGCGCCCGCACGGGCCGACGTTTCCCCCAGGCCGACGGGCTCGCCCTCGCGATGGCGGTGGGGGCCGTACTGTTCCTGCCCCTGGGGATCGCCGAATCGGGTCCGAAGCTCACCGACCCGGTGACCATCGCCCTCGGCGCGGCCGTGGCGATCCTCTCCTCGGTCCTTCCCTACACCCTCGAACTCCTCGCCCTGCGCCGCCTGCCCGCGCCGACCTTCGCCATCCTGATGAGCCTGGAGCCGGCCATCGCCGCCACCGCCGGCTTCCTCGTCCTCGACCAGGCCCTCTCCGCCATGCAGGCCCTGGCCATCGCCCTGGTCATCGCGGCGAGCATGGGGGCGGTGCGGACGCAGGTGGGGCGGGGGAGGGCGAAGTCCGCGCGGGTCGGGAGCGGCTGAGGTCCACCGCGGTTCGGGGGCACCCGAAGGGCTCAGCGGGGTTCGCCGTCCCGGACATGAAACAGCCCTCGATTAATGCAAGCACGCTTGCTTGTTTTAGCCCGCACTGCCATGCTCCTCACCACGCCGCACCACCCCCCGCACCACCCCGCACACCGCCGTGCCCCGAGGGGAGCGCACCGTGTCCGATCCGATGCTCGTGTTCGACGATCTGCGCGAGGAGAGCGAGGAACTCGACCGGCTGGTGGCCGAGCTGAGCCCCGGGCAGTGGGCGCTCGCCACCCCGGCCCCCGGCTGGAGCGTCGCCCATCAGATCGCACACCTCGCCTGGACGGACCACTCGGCGCTGCTGGCGGTGACCGACGTGGACGCGTTCCACACACTGGTGGAGAAGGCGCTGGTGGCACCGGGGTCCTTCGTCGACGACGGGGCGGCGGAGGGGGCCCAGCTGGCGCCCGCCGAGTTGCTGAAGGAGTGGCGCGAGGGCAGGGCGGCCCTCGACACGGCGCTGCGCGCGGCGCCGCGCGGCGCCAGGTTCCCCTGGTACGGCCCGCCCATGTCCGCCGCCTCCATGGCCACGGCCCGACTTATGGAGACCTGGGCCCACGGCCTGGACGTCTCCGATGCACTCGGTGTGGTGCGCACACCCACCGACCGGCTCAGGCATGTGGTGTGGATCGGGGTACGGACGCGGGACTTCGCCTTCGGCGTGCATGGACTCCCGGCGCCGATCGACGACTTCCGCATCGAACTCGTGGCGCCCTCCGGTGAGATATGGGCCTACGGCCCCGAAGACGCCCCGCAGCGCGTCACCGGCCCGGCGCTCGACTTCTGCCTCCTGGTCACCCAGCGCGCCCACCGCTCCGACCTGGCCCTGCGCGCCGAAGGCCCCGACGCCGACCGCTGGTTCGACATCGCCCAGGTCTTCGCGGGCCCACCCGGCGAGGGCCGGGCGCCGAAGGGAGCCGCCCGGTGACCGGGCGTCCGCTGCGGATCGGCAACGCCTCCGGCTTCTACGGCGACCGGTTCGACGCCATGCGCGAGATGCTCACCGGCGGCGAGCTGGACGTCCTCACCGGCGACTACCTCGCCGAGCTGACCATGCTGATCCTCGGCCGGGACCGGCTGAAGGACCCCGGCGCCGGATACGCCCGCACCTTCCTGCGGCAACTGGAGGAGTGCCTGGGGCTCGCGCACGAGCGGGGCGTCCGGATCGTCGCCAACGCGGGCGGCCTCAACCCGGCGGGGCTGGCGGACGCCGTACGGAAGTTGGCGGACCGGCTCGGCGTCCCCGTGCGTGTCGCGCACGTCGAGGGCGACGACCTCAGGACCCGGTATCCGGACAGCCTCGCCGCCCACGCCTACCTGGGCGGCTTCGGTATCGCCGCCTGCCTGCGGGAGGGCGCCGACCTCGTCGTCACCGGGCGGGTGACCGACGCCGCCCTGGTCACCGGGCCCGCCGCCGCCCACTTCGGATGGGGGCCCGGCGACCATGACCGGCTCGCGGGCGCTGTGGTCGCCGGACATGTGCTGGAGTGCGGGGCGCAGGCGACCGGCGGCAACTACGCGTTCTTCGCGGAGGGCGACGTCCGCCGCCCCGGCTTCCCGCTCGCCGAGCTGCGCGAGGACGGCAGCTGCGTCATCACCAAGCACCCCGGCACCGGCGGCTTCGTCGACGTCGGCACGGTCACGGCCCAACTGCTGTACGAGACGGCCGGCGCCCGGTACGCGGGCCCCGACGTCACTGCCCGCCTGGACACCGTACGGCTCACCCAGGACGGCCCCGACCGCGTCCGCGTCGAGGGCGTACGGGGACAGGCCCCGCCCGCGACCCTCAAGGTCGGCGTCAACCGCCTCGGCGGCTTCCGGGGCGAGGTCGCCTTCGTGCTCACCGGCCTCGACATCGAGGCCAAGGCGGCTCTGGTGCGCGAGCAGATGACGGAAGCGCTCGCCAGGACACCGCCCGCCGAGACCCGTTGGGACCTGGTGCGCACCGACCGGCCCGACGCGCCGACCGAGGAGACGGCGAGCGCGCTGCTGCGGCTCGTGGTGCGCGACCCGGACCAGGAGACCGTCGGGCGGGCGCTGAGCGGGGCCGCCGTGGAGCTGGCGCTCGCCAGTTACCCCGGCTTCCATGTGCTGGCACCACCTGGAAAGGGCTCGCCCTATGGGGTCTTCGACGATGTGTACGTCCCCCATGGTGCCGTCGACCATATGGCCGTCCTCCAAGACGGACGCCGGGTTCCCGTGCCACCGGCCCACGACACCGCCGTACCGGACGACCCGCCCGAGCCACCCCTGCCCCGGCCCCTGCCCCCCGGCCCCACCCGGCACGCCCCCCTCGGCCTCGTCGCCGGCGCCCGCAGCGGCGACAAGGGCGGAAACGCCAACGTCGGCGTCTGGGTGCGCACGGACGACGCCTGGCGCTGGCTCGCGCACGAACTCACCGCCGACCGGTTCCGGGAACTGATCCCCGAGAGCGGCCCGCTGAAGGTCACCCGGCATCCGCTGCCCAACCTCCGTGCCCTCAACTTCGTCGTCGAGGGCATCCTCGGCGAGGGCGTCGCCGCCCAGCACCGCTTCGACCCGCAGGCCAAGGCCCTCGGCGAATGGCTGCGCAGCCGCCACCTCGACATCCCGGAGATCCTCCTGTGACCGTCCTCGCCTCGTCCCTGGACCCGACGAGCCCCGCATACGCGGCCAACCGCGAGGCCATGCTCGGCAAGCTCGCCGACCTCGACACCGAGCACGCCAAGGCGCTCGCCGGCGGCGGCCCCAAGTACGTCGAACGGCACCGCGGGCGCGGCAAGCTCCTCGCCCGTGAGCGCATCGAGCTGCTCCTCGACCCGGACACACCGTTCCTGGAGCTGTCTCCGCTGGCCGCCTGGGGCAGCGACCACACGGTCGGCGCCTCGCTCGTCACCGGCATCGGGGTCGTCGAGGGCGTGGAGTGCCTGATCACCGCCAACGACCCGACCGTGCGCGGCGGCGCGAGCAACCCCTGGTCGCTGAAGAAGGCCCTGCGCGCCAACGACATCGCCCTCGCCAACCGGCTGCCCTGCGTCAACCTCGTCGAGTCGGGCGGCGCCGACCTGCCCTCCCAGAAGGAGATCTTCATCCCCGGCGGCGCCGTCTTCCGGGACCTGACACGGCTGTCGGCGGCCGGCATCCCCACCGTCGCGGTCGTCTTCGGCAACTCGACGGCGGGCGGCGCCTACGTCCCCGGCATGTCCGACCACGTGATCATGGTCAAGGAGCGCGCCAAGGTGTTCCTCGGCGGCCCGCCCCTGGTGAAGATGGCCACCGGCGAGGAGAGCGACGACGAGTCGCTGGGCGGCGCCGAGATGCACGCGCGCGTGTCGGGTCTCGCCGACTACTTCGCCGTCGACGAACCGGACGCCCTGCGCCAGGCACGGCGCGTCGTCGCCCGCCTCAACCACCGCAAGGCGTACGCCGATCCGGGCCCGGCCGCGCCGCCCGAGTACGACCCGGACGAACTCCTCGGCATCGTCCCCGGCGATCTGCGCACCCCCTTCGACCCGCGCGAGGTCATCGCCCGGATCGTGGACGCCTCCGACTTCGACGAGTTCAAGCCGATGTACGGCACGAGCCTGACGACGGGCTGGGCGGCCCTGCACGGCTATCCGGTCGGCGTGCTGGCGAACGCCCAGGGGGTCTTGTTCAGCGAGGAGTCGCAAAAGGCGGCCCAGTTCATCCAGCTCGCCAACCAGCGCGACATCCCCCTCCTCTTCCTGCACAACACCACCGGCTACATGGTCGGCAGCCAGTACGAGCAGGGCGGCATCATCAAGCACGGCGCGATGATGATCAACGCGGTCAGCAACAGCCGCGTGCCCCATCTCTCCGTCCTCATGGGCGCGTCCTACGGCGCCGGCCACTACGGCATGTGCGGCCGCGCCTACGACCCCCGCTTCCTGTTCGCCTGGCCCAGCGCCAAGTCGGCCGTCATGGGCCCCCAGCAGCTCGCCGGCGTGCTCTCGATCGTCGCCCGCCAGTCGGCCGCCGCGAAGGGACAGCCCTACGACGAGGAGGGCGACGCGGCCCTTCGCGCCATGGTGGAGCAGCAGATCGAGTCGGAGTCGCTGCCCATGTTCCTGTCCGGGCGGCTTTACGACGACGGCGTCATAGATCCGCGCGACACCCGCACGGTCCTCGGCATGTGTCTGTCCGCCATCCACACCGCGCCGTACGAGGGCGCGCGCGGTGGCTTCGGCGTCTTCCGGATGTGAGGGAACACCGGTGATCACTTCTGTGCTCGTGGCCAACCGGGGCGAGATCGCCTGCCGGGTCTTCCGCACCTGTCGTGAGTGGGGCATCCGGACCGTCGCCGTGCATTCCGACGCCGACGACAACGCCCTGCACACGCGCGTGGCCGACACGGCGGTACGGCTGCCCGGAGCGGCGCCCTCCGACACGTATCTGCGCGGCGACCTGATCGTGAAGGCGGCGCTCGCGACCGGCGCGGACGCGGTGCACCCCGGCTACGGCTTCCTCTCCGAGAACCCCGACTTCGCACGCGCCGTCCTCGACGCGGGCCTGCTGTGGATCGGCCCGCCCCCGGAGGCGATCGAGGCGATGGCCTCCAAGACGCGCGCGAAGGAACTGATGGGGCTGGCCCCCCTGGACGAGGTCACCGAGGCGGACCTGCCGGTACTGGTGAAGGCGGCCGCGGGCGGCGGCGGACGCGGCATGCGCGTCGTACGGCGACTGGCCGACCTGGACGCCGCACTCGAGGCCGCGCGCGCCGAGGCCCACAGCGCCTTCGGCGACGGCGAGGTCTTCGTCGAGCCCTACATCGAGAACGGCCGCCACGTCGAGGTGCAGATCCTCGCCGACACCCACGGCACGGTATGGACGCTCGGCACCCGCGACTGCTCCCTCCAGCGGCGCCACCAGAAGGTGATCGAGGAAGCCCCGGCACCCGGCCTGACACCCGAACTGACGGACTCCCTGTACGAGATGGCCGTACGCGCCGCGCGCGCCGTCGGCTATGTCGGCGCCGGCACCGTCGAGTTCCTCGTCGCCGGCGACAAGGCGCACTTCCTGGAGATGAACACCCGCCTCCAGGTCGAGCACCCCGTGACGGAAGCCGTCTTCGGCCTCGACCTGGTCGCGGAACAGCTCCGCGTCGCCGAAGGCCACGCCCTGCCCGACGACCCGCCACACGCGCGTGGCCACGCGATCGAGGCCCGCCTCTACGCCGAGGACCCCGCCCAAGGCTGGGCCCCGCAGACCGGCACCCTGCACCGCCTCGCCGTACCCGACAGCGTCCGCCTGGACACCGGCTTCACCGACGGCGACACCATCGGCGTCCACTACGACCCGATGCTCGCCAAGCTCGTCGCGTACGCCCCCACCCGCACCGCGGCGATCCGCAAGCTCGCGGGCGCCCTGGAACACGCCACGATCCACGGCCCCCGCACCAACCGGGACCTCCTCGTGCGCTCCCTGCGCCACGAGGAGTTCACGAGTGCCGCGATGGACACCGGCTTCTACGCCCGCCACCTCACCGCTCTCACCACCCCGGTCCCCGACCCGCACGCCCCCCTGGCCGCCGCCCTCGCCGACACCCACGGCCGCTCCCGCTTCGGCGGCTGGCGCAACGTCCCCTCCCAGCCGCAGGTCAAGCGGTACGCGGTCGCAGACGAGGAGATCGAGGTCCGCTACCGGTACACGCGGGCGGGCCTGGAGGCGGACGGGGTGCGCGTCGTCCACGCCGACGCGGGTCGCGTCGTCCTCGAAGTGGACGGCGTACGACGGAACTTCGAGGTCGCCAGATACGGCGACGAGATCCACGTGAACGCCACGCGCCTCACCGCGCTACCCCGCTTCCCGGACCCGAAAGCCCAGCACGCACCGGGCTCGCTGCTCGCGCCGATGCCGGGGACGGTCGTACGCGTCGCCGAGGGCTTGACCGTAGGAGCGCCTGTGCGGGCCGGACAACCCCTGCTGTGGCTGGAGGCGATGAAGATGGAGCACAAGATCGCGGCGCCGGTCACAGGCACGCTCACGGCTTTGCATGCCGTACCTGGCCAGCAGGTGACGCTCGGCTCATTGCTGGCGGTGGTGCAAGAACCCTAGGGGCGCGGGGCTGTATCGATTTGCGGCTCCGCCGCGTGAGCGCGACCAGCCACAACGAATCCGCACCCGGAAGGAGTCCCATGCCCCCCAGCCTCGAACCCGAAGAACACAAAGCCCTACGATCCGCGGTAGCCGCCCTCGGCAAACGCCACGGCCGCACCTACGACCGAGAAGCCCTCTGGTCGGAGGCAGCCAAACTCGGCTACCTCGGCGTCAACCTCCCGGAGGCATACGGCGGTGGAGGCGGCGGCATCGCCGAACTCTCCATCGTCCTCGAAGAACTCGGCTCCGCGGGCTGCCCGCTCCTGATGATGGTCGTCTCACCCGCCATCTGCGGCACGGTGATCGCCCGCTTCGGCACAGAGGAACAGAAACAGAACTGGCTCCCCGGCCTCGCCGACGGCACCCGCACCATGGCCTTCGGCATCACCGAGCCCGACGCCGGCTCCAACAGCCACCGCATCACGACCACGGCTCGCCGAGACGGAGCCGACTGGCTGCTCACCGGCCGCAAGGTCTTCATCTCCGGCGTGGACATAGCCGACGCCACCCTCATCGTCGGCCGCACCGAGGACGCCCGCACCGGCAACCTCAAACCCTGCCTGTTCATCGTCCCGCGCGACGCCGAAGGCTTCACCCGCCGCCGCATCGACATGGAGCTCGCCGCCGCCGAGAAGCAGTTCGAGCTGACCCTCGACGACGTACGGCTCCCCGCCGACGCGCTCGTCGGCGACGAGGACGCCGGCCTGCTCCAGCTCTTCGCCGGCCTCAACCCCGAACGGATCATGACGGCCGCCTTCGCGATCGGCATGGGACGGTACGCCCTCGCGCGCGCCGTCGAGTACGCGCGCGACCGCACCGTGTGGAAGGCCCCCATCGGCGCCCACCAGGCCATCGCACACCCCCTCGCCCAGGCGCACATCGACCTCGAACTGGCTCGCCTGATGATGCAGAAGGCGGCCTACCTGTACGACGCGGGCGACGACGCGCCCGCGGGTGAGGCGGCCAACATGGCGAAATACGCGGCAGGAGAGGCCTGCGTCAAAGCCGTCGACCAGGCCGTGCACACCCTCGGCGGCAACGGCCTCACGCGCGAATTCGGGCTCGCCTCGTTGATAACCGCCGCACGCGTGGCTCGTATTGCTCCGGTGAGCCGGGAGATGATTCTCAACTACGTCTCCCACCAGACCCTGGGCCTGCCCAAGTCGTACTGACCGGCACCGCGCTGTGCCCGTCGCGAGGAGGAACGATGTTCCGCAGCGAGTACGCAGACGTCCCGCCCGTAGAACTCCCCATCCACGAGGCCGTGCTCGGCCGCGCCGCCGAGTTCGGCGAGCTGCCCGCCCTCATCGACGGCACGGACGGCACCACCCTCACCTACGAACAGCTCGACCGCTTCCACCGGCGCATCGCCGCCGCCCTGGCCGAGACCGGCGTGCGCAAGGGAGACGTACTCGCCCTGCACAGCCCCAACACCGTGGCCTTCCCCACGGCGTTCTACGCCGCCACGCGCGCGGGCGCCTCCGTCACCACCGTGCACCCGCTCGCCACACCCGAGGAGTTCGCCAAACAGCTCAAGGACTCGGCGGCCCGCTGGATCGTCACCGTCTCCCCACTTCTGGAGACAGCCCGCCGGGCCGCCGAACTCGCCGGCGGGGTCCAGGAGATCCTCGTGTGCGACAGCGCGCCCGGCCACCGCTCGCTGATCGACATGCTGGCCTCCGCGGCCCCCGAGCCCCAGGTCGACATCGACCCCGTGACGGACGTCGCCGCCCTGCCGTACTCCTCGGGCACCACCGGCGTCCCCAAGGGCGTGATGCTCACCCACCGCCAGATCGCCACCAACCTCGCCCAGCTCGAACCCGCGATCTCCGCGGGCCCCGGCGACCGCATCCTCGCCGTCCTGCCGTTCTTCCACATCTACGGCCTCACGGCCCTGATGAACGCGCCCCTGAGGGTGGGCGCCACGGTCGTCGTCCTGCCCCGCTTCGACCTGGAGACCTTCCTCGCGGCCATCCAGAACCACCGCATCACCGGCCTGTACGTGGCCCCGCCCATCGTCCTGGCCCTCGCCAAGCACCCCCTGGTCGCGCAGTACGACCTGTCGTCCCTCAAGTACGTCATCAGCGCCGCCGCACCCCTGGACGCCAACCTCGCGGCCGCCTGCTCACAGCGCCTCGGCCTGCCGCCGGTCGGCCAGGCCTACGGCATGACGGAACTGTCCCCCGGCACCCATGTCGTCCCGCTCACCGCCATGAACGACGCGCCCGCCGGAACCGTCGGCCGGCTCATCGCCGGCACCGAGATGCGCATCGTCTCCCTCGACGACCCCGACAAGGACCTCGGCACCGGAGAGTCCGGCGAGATCCTCATCCGCGGCCCCCAGGTCATGAAGGGCTACCTCGGCCGCCCCGACGCCACCGCCGCGATGATCGACACCGACGGCTGGCTGCACACCGGCGACGTCGGCCACGTGGACGAGGGAGGCTGGCTGTTCGTCGTCGACCGCGTCAAGGAGCTCATCAAGTACAAGGGCTTCCAGGTGGCCCCCGCCGAACTGGAGGCCCTCCTGCTCACCCACCCCGCGATCGCCGACGCGGCCGTGATCGGCGTCCACAACGACGAGGGCAACGAGGTCCCGCGCGCCTACGTGGTCCGCCAGCCCACCGCCGCCGACCTCTCCGAAGGAGAGGTCATGATGTACGTCGCCGAACGCGTCGCCCCCTACAAGCGCATCCGCCAGGTCACCTTCATCGACGGCGTCCCCAGGGCCGCCTCCGGCAAGATCCTGCGCAGGGAACTCAGGGAGCACACATGACGTTGATCGGACGTACACGCGCGCGCGGCGTGGAAACCATCGGCCTCGACTCCCCGGACACCCGCAACGCACTCTCGGCGGCCCTGGTGGGCGAACTGGCCGACGCGCTGACGGACTGCGCCAAGGACCCCGACGTACGCGCGATCGTCCTCACCCACACCGGCAACACGTTCTGCGCCGGCGCGGACCTGCGCGACCCCCCGCACCCGGACGCCCTGGTGACCCTGCTGCGGCAGATCGTGGAACTGCGCAAACCCGTCGTGGCCCGAGTCACCGGCCACGTCCGCGCCGGCGGCCTCGGCCTCCTCGCGGCCTGCGACATGGCGGCGGCGTCGACAGCGGCCACCTTCGCCTTCACCGAGGTGCACATAGGCGTGGCCCCCGCCGTGATCAGCCTCCCGATCCTCCCGCGCACCGACCCCCGCGCCCTGGCCCGCTACTACCTCACCGGCGAACGCTTCACCGCACCCGAGGCGGCCCGCATCGGCCTGCTCACCACGGCCGGCGACGACGTCGACGAGACCCTGGCCCCCATCCTGGACGGCCTGCGCCGCTCCTCACCCCGGGCCCTGGCCGAGACCAAGGCACTGCTCACGGCTAAGGTGCTGGAAGCCTTCGACCGGGACGCGGCCGACCTGACCGCACTCTCGGCCCGGCTGTTCTCCTCCGCCGACGCTCGCGAGGGGATGACGGCCTTCCTCGAAAGACGGGATCCGCAATGGGCGGTGTGAGCACAGTCGGCGACCGGGTGGACCGCGTCCCCAAGCAGGACCGCAGCCGCGCCACCCGGCAACGGCTCCTGGAGGCCGCCGTGGCCTGCCTCGCCGAACACGGCTGGGCGGGCTCCACGGTCTCCGTCGTCGCCGAACGCGCCGGCGTCTCCCGAGGCGCCGCCCAACACCACTTCCCCACCCGCGAGGACCTCTTCACGGCGGCCGTCGAATACGTCGCCGAAGAACGCTCGACAGCGCTGCGCGACCTGTTCCCCGACGGCGCGGCAGACGACCGGCACGCGGTCGTCTCCGCCCTCGTCGACCTCTACACGGGCCCACTGTTCCGCGCGGCCCTCCACCTGTGGGTGGCCGCGTCGAACGAGGACCAGCTGCGCCCCCGCGTGACGGAACTCGAAGCCCGGGTCGGCCGCGAGACCCACCGCATAGCGGTGGACCTCCTCGACGCCGACGAAACCCGCCCCGGCGTACGGGAAACGGTCCAGGGCCTGCTCGACATGGCCCGCGGCCTGGGCCTCGCCAACCTCCTCACCGACGACACCGCCCGCCGGGAGCGGGTGGTGGCGCAGTGGACGGGGTTGTTGGGGGAGGTGCTGGGCTGAGAGGCCGCGGGGCGCGCAGGCACGTGCGTGCCGCTCACGGACTGAGCCGCTCCACCCGCCAGCCCCCGTCCTGCTCCTCCACATACCGCAGCCGGTCGTGCAGGCGGTTCTCCCGGCCCTGCCAGAACTCCACCGTCTGCGGGGCCACCCGGAAGCCGCCCCAGTTCGGCGGTACCGGGACCTGCTCGCCCTCGGGATAGCGGGCGGCCAGCTCGGCGTACGAGACGTCGAGTTCCGCGCGGGAGGGGATGGGCGACGACTGGGCGCTGGCCCAGGCGCCGAGCTGGGAGCCGTGCGGGCGGGTGCGGAAGTAGGCGGCGGTTTCGTCGCGTCCGGTGCGTCGGGCGACGCCCGTGACGATGACCTGGCGGGCCATGGGGTGCCAGGGGAAGAGCAGGCAGACGTACGGGTTCTCGGCGAGGTCGCGGGCCTTGCGGGAGCCGTAGTTGGTGTAGAAGACGAAGCCCTGCTCGTCGAAGTGCTTCAGCAGAACCGTGCGGGAGCCGGGCCGGCCCTCGGCGTCCGCGGTGGAGACGATCATCGCGTTCGGCTCGAAGAGGTGCGCCTCCTCGGCGGCCTGCTTGAACCAGCGCGCGAACTGCGCCACCGGGGTGGCTGCCAGGTCGGTCTCGGCGAGGCCCTCGGCCCGGTAGTGCTTGCGCATGGCGGCGGGGTCGGGGACGGGCTCGGCGGGATCGATGGCGACGGCGTCTCGGTCGGTCACGCGGTCATCTTGCCGTATCCGAAGCGGCGCCGTCGGGCACGGTGTCCTTCGTCACTGCATGGCACTGAGTGCCGCGAGGGCTCCCCAAAGGTGGCACTCAGGGATATCGTTCTGTTGCCTTCCGGTTGGATGACCGCCGGCCGCACGGGGCATCACAGGGGTACGCCCGGACTGCGAGTCCGCTGAGCCCGTGACCGTGGATCCACCGGCGTACGCCCCACCTCTGTCGACTGACCTGTGGTCGTTCCACCCACAACCCCATCCGTCGCACACATCACGAGGAGCCGCCTGATGTCCGATTTCGTACCCGGGCTCGAGGGAGTCGTCGCGTTCGAGACGGAGATCGCCGAACCGGACAAGGAGGGCGGCGCTCTTCGGTACCGGGGCGTCGACATCGAGGACCTGGTCGGCCATGTCTCCTTCGGCAACGTCTGGGGACTGCTCGTCGACGGCGCCTTCCGTCCCGGACTGCCGCCCGCCGAGCCCTTCCCGATCCCCGTGCACTCCGGTGACATCCGCGTCGACGTCCAGTCCGCACTCGCCATGCTGGCGCCCGTGTGGGGCCTGAAACCGCTGCTGGACATCGACGAGCAGCAGGCCCGCGAGGACCTGGCGCGGGCCGCAGTCATGGCCCTGTCCTACGTCGCCCAGTCGGCGCGCGGGCAGGGCCTGCCCATGGTGCCCCAGCGCGAGATCGACAAGGCCCAGTCCGTCGTCGAGCGCTTCATGATCCGCTGGCGCGGCGAGCCCGACCCCAAGCACGTCGCCGCCGTGGACGCCTACTGGACGTCCGCCGCCGAGCACGGCATGAACGCCTCCACCTTCACGGCCCGCGTCATCGCCTCCACCGGCGCCGATGTGGCCGCGGCGCTCTCCGGGGCCGTAGGAGCCATGTCCGGTCCGCTGCACGGCGGCGCGCCCTCCCGTGTGC
Organism: Streptomyces ferrugineus; assembly: GCF_015160855.1. Taxonomy (NCBI): domain Bacteria; kingdom Bacillati; phylum Actinomycetota; class Actinomycetes; order Kitasatosporales; family Streptomycetaceae; genus Streptomyces; species Streptomyces ferrugineus. Next base: position 841,970 of record NZ_CP063373.1, read on the forward strand.
TGCACATGATCGAGGAGATCGAGCGCACCGGCGACGCCGAGGCGTATGTGAAGCAGACCCTCGACAACGGCGAGCGCCTGATGGGCTTCGGCCACCGCGTCTACCGTGCCGAGGACCCGCGCGCCCGTGTCCTGCGGCGCACCGCCCGGGAGCTGGGCGCGCCCCGTTTCGAGGTCGCCGAGGCCCTGGAGAAGGCGGCGCTGGCGGAGCTGCACAGCCGCCGCCCGGACCGGGTGCTGGCCACGAACGTCGAGTTCTGGGCCGCCATCGTCCTGGACTTCGCGGAGGTCCCGGCGCACATGTTCACGTCCATGTTCACCTGTGCCCGTACGGCGGGCTGGTCGGCGCACATCCTGGAACAGAAGCGCACCGGCCGCCTCGTGCGCCCCTCCGCGCGTTACGTCGGCCCGGGCCCGCGCGACCCGCGCGAGATCGAGGGCTACGCGGACATCGCGCACTGATCACCCGACACCTCCGGCGGGCCGGTCATCACGCGGGGCCGAACAGCTCCGCGTGATGCCGCTCGACGGCCGGCGCGCACCCCTGCCGGTCGGGCCGCCGATACCGGCATACGGAACGTGACTGATCCACTGCGCCAGTATGCTGGGGCGGCTGCGGCACTCCCTCCATCACCCGTTCCCACGTGGTGAGTCACGGCCTGCGGCGATCGAGACGTCCGACGGCTTGGGGGATGGGGAACAGGTGCTGATAGCGGGCCGCTACCGGCTGGGCGAGTCGATCGGGCGCGGCGGGATGGGGGAGGTGTGGCGGGCCTACGACACGACGCTCGCGCGGCATGTGGCCGTCAAGCTGCTGCTGCCGCAGGACTCCGATCCCACGGCCACCTCCCGGTTCCGGCTGGAGGCGCAGACCGCGGCGCGGATCGGCCATCCGAACGTGGTGGGCGTCCGGGACTTCGGCGAGTACGACAACCGGCTCTTCCTGGTGATGGAACTCGTCGAGGGCGACAGCCTGGCCCGGCTGCTGGCGGTGTCCGGCGCGCAGCCCGCCGAACGTGTGGCCCGGATCGCCGCCCAGGCCGCGGCGGGACTGGCCGCCGCGCACCGGCAGGGCATCGTCCACCGGGACATCAAGCCGGGCAACCTGCTGCTGGACACCGACGGCACCCTGAAGATCGGTGACTTCGGGATCGCCCGCTTCATGGACGACCCCGGCGCGGCGCTCACCGCCACCGGGCAGATCGTCGGCACGAGCCTCTACCTCGCCCCCGAGCGCGCCCTGGGCCAGCCTGCGGGCCCGGCCTCCGATGTCTACGCGCTGGGCTGCGTGCTCTACCAGCTGCTCACCGGGCGCCCGCCCTTCCAGGCCGACAGCGCCGTCGCGATCCTTCACCAGCACCTCGACGCCGCTCCCGTGCCGCCCCGCGAGCTGGGCGTCGCCGGCCTGCCGCCCGCCTTCGAGAACTACCTCCTCGGCCTGCTCGCCAAGGAGCCCGAGCAGCGTCCCACCGCCCAGCAGGCGGCGGACTGGTTCGCCGCCGGCGGCTGGCAGGGCCACCCCCAGCCGCTGCCCGAGGCGGCTGCGCCGTCCGCGCCGTCCGCGCGGTCCACGGCCGCGATGGCCGCCGCTCCCGGGCCGAACCGGATGGGCGGGACCAGCAGCCCGACGACCTACATGCTGCCCTCGGCCCAGTCGTCCCCGCCGGATCGCGGCGGACCGGGCCGGGCCGCCGCCCGCTCCCACTCCCGGTCGAGGTCCCGCTCCCGGAACGGGCCCCGGCGCGTGCTGGTCACCGCCGCCGCGGCGGCGCTCTTCGTGGCCGCGATGCTTCTCGGGATGCTGTGGTTCTCGCCGGACAACACCGCCGCGGAGGGCACGAAGACCGATACTCCGCCCAGCCCGAGCGCTTCCCCTTCCCCCTCGGACGCGAGTCCGTCGCCGGTCACCGCGCCGAGCCCGGTGGTGGAGACGACCGCCGGTCGCGAGAAGACGCGGGAGCAGGAGCGACGGGAACAGAAGGAGCGCGACGCGGAGAATCTGGACCAGCAAAGCCAGCCCGCCTCGCAGCAGGACGACAGCGACAACGACGACGAGAGCGACGATGACGACTGAGAACTGACGGCTGATCGCGGCCTCCGGCTGTCCTCCGTCGGCCCCCTAGCTAGTGCAGACGACAATGCAGACGACCCGCGAGTTCGGGTCCCTCCGCCTTGCGGCGGGGGAGCCGGCCGGACGTGCCGGCGAGCTCGCGGGTCGGGTGACTGCGTTGGATTGGCCGGCTGCGTGTTTCGCGCACACGCTGGTCCGGCACCGCACTGGGTGGGTGACGGGCCGCTAGCCCGCAGCCACCTCTTCCGTCCGGTATGCATACATCTGCCGAACCACCTCCCTTCCGAAGTACCAGCAACCCTAAGAACCGGTCGGTCACGGATCAACGGGTTTTTCGAGAAATTGACGGTGGCGATTCTGATCGCGTGCTGTAGCCGTATCCGTCGCCCCGTTGCAGGAGCTCCAGATTCCAGTGGGAGACGTTGATCCTGCCCAGGGGCGTCGCGAGGCTGTGCTGTCCTCTGGCTCGCACTGAGATGCGGCCGGTCCAGGTCCCTGCCCACTTGCCTGTGGGCATGACGGCGCGCACGAGATCTCCGGTGACGTATCCGAAGTGCAGCTTGGTGCGGGCGCGCCGCAGGCGGGGGAATCCGTAGCGGTCCGGGGTGGTGCGGGCGTATGAGCCGCGTCCGGTGGCCTTGGCAACGAGGGCCTGCTCAGGGAACCGTACGATCGCGTCGCCGCTCTCGTGGTCCAGGGCCCCAACGCACAGAGCGTCCAGGGTGTGCGTCTTGGCCAGCCCCATGGCGCTGCGGTTCTCTTTGGTGCCGTCGCCCGTCCAGGTGTGCACTGCTCTGCCGAGGGTGCCCAGTGCCTCGATGAGCTGCCATCGGGTTGCGTTCATGGCGGCGGCGTCATGGAGGGGCGCCTTGACCTGCTGAAGGATTCGCGCGAGGCGGTCGGGGCTGCGGGCGAGGAAGTCCTCGACGGATTGGCTGCCCTTGGCCCGGTTGCAGGGGACGCAGGCGAGGACGAGGTTGGCGATGCGGTTCGAGCCTCCTCGGCTGCGCGGTGCGAGGTGCTCGATGTTGAGGGGGACGCCGGTGGCGTCGCAGTAGGCGCAGGAGTTGTTCCACTGGGCTTGCAGATAGGCGCGAGTGTTGGTTCCGGCGAGTGGTCCGTGCGCGTACTCGATGCCGTTGAGGGGTCTGCCCGCACTCATGCTGTGGGTGTCGAAGGCGACGAATTCCACGTGAATCTCGGTGACGGGTGCGTAGCGGCAGAGGCGGTTGGCCATGGAGAGGGTGGTGTCGACGCGGTGGCGCAGGGAGGGCGGTAGCCACGTCTCGGGGTGGGTCCGGTTGTTTGATCTGCGTGCTCGGTAGCGGCGGTTGGCTGAGCGTCGGCGGTGACGGTAGCCGGCGCGCTGTTGCATGCACTTGTGGATCTGGTCGCCGCGATGTTGGAGTTCGACCGAGACCAGTCCGCGCCGGATCTTGACTGTGGCGCCTTGTTCGTCGGTTTCTTTCTTCTCGTCGGTGAGGGCGATGCCCGTGCCTTTGGAGCCGGGGTCGATCCGTAACTGAACGCCGTCGACTTCCGAGTCGGCCAGCGTGCGGTCTTTCAGGCGGATGGTGAAGGGCACTTGTCGGGCGACGGCGGCCCGGCCTTTGGTCAGGAGTTCTCGGGCGCGGGCGGGGTGGCAGGGCATGAGGGGTTGCCCCTCCTTGGAGAGCACGAAGACTCTGCCTGCGCCCACGCCGCCCTCGTACGACTGGTCGTGCGGGGGAGCGTCACCGCTCCCGTTCTCTGCCGCCTTCGCTGCCGTGGCAGCGTGCTTGGTGTGACGCCGACGGGCTCCGGTGCTGCACCCGTCGGTCTCCCCTCGCCCATGTTCCCTGCCGGTGCCCCGCACGGTGGCGGGGTGTCCGTGAGCCGTTTCGTCCCTGCTCCCGGGGGTGTCTGCTCTCACGGATTCCAGAGCAGGCTGCTGAGGAAGCACAGCCTGGTGGGTCTGCTCGCCTGCGGGAAACGTAGTCATCGGGGCGCACCTCCCTGATCTGATGATCGCGATGGCTGGGGCTGGTCACTCGACGACCTTGCGGTCGAGGAGCGAGTGACCTCCCTTCACGTGTGAGGCTGACGCTAGTGGCCAAGATCCGCGCATTGGGTTACAGCCTGCTGAAGTCGCCCATTCGTGCGAACTGGCAGAATTCCCCGAACGGGTAGTCGATTCAGCTGCTAAATGACCACTGGTCGCCTAGCGTTCCGTGCATGACAAAGCAGCAGGTGGGGCGACGGGCGGTTCTCAGTGGTTCGGTCTTTGAGGAGCGGATCGGGTACGCGCGTGCCGTGGTCGACGGGGACTGGGTGCATGTGTCGGGGACGACGGGGTTCGACTACGCGGCGATGACGATCTCCGAGGACGTGGTGGAGCAGGCGGAGCAGTGTTTGCGGAATGTGGGGGCCGCGTTGGAGGAGGCGGGGTGTTCGTTCGCCGATGTGGTGCGGGTGCGGTATCTGCTGCCGGTGCGGGAGGACTTCGAGCCGTGCTGGCCGGTGCTGCGGCGGTGTTTCGGGGAGGTGCGGCCGGCGGCGACGATGATGGTGTGTGGGCTCGCGGATCCTCGTATGAAGATCGAGGTTGAGGTCTACGCGCGCCGGGGAGGCGAGTCTCATGTCTGACCTTCTTGTGGAGCCGGTCGTCGGTGAGCCGATGCTGGAGGAGTGGCGGTACGTCCACAACGTGATCGTGCCGCCCGCCGCGATGGACCTCGATGAGGTGCGGGAGCGCAGCGGGCGGTATCGCCTGCGGAACGCGTATGTCGGTGATGTTCTCGTCGGCTGCTCGACGGTGCGGCCGCCGGAGGGCAAGGGTGCGGTGGCGACGGTCATCGCGCGCGTGCTGCCCGAGTACCGGCGGCGTGGATACGGCTCGGAGCTGTACGAGGAGGGGCTCGCCCACGCGCGTGTGCTGGGTGCCGGGGCGGTCGAGACCTGTGTGCTGGCCGTCAATGAGGATGGGCTGCGGTTCGCCGGGGCGCGTGGGTTCGTCGAGGTTGATCGATATGTGCTGGACGGTGGGACCGATCTGTGGGTGGATCTGCGGCTGGAGTAGCCCTCCGACGGCTCGTACAACGATTCCCTCAATCTTGGGGAACTCGGTGTGTGCTGGGTCACGTTCCAGTTAGATGATTTGCGAGTGAGCGAACCGACGCGTCGTACGTGCGGACGCAGCTTGGCAGGGGGTCCATGTGAGTGCTTCCCGGCGTAGTGGGACCACCGACGAGCTGGGGCCGGACGAACCCGAGCGGGAAGGTCCGGGAGGTTCGTCGGCCGGTTCGGAGGGTTCGGCAGGCGGCTCTGATCTGTTGGCCGCGTTGCTGGACGGGATGGACGCGGCCTTGTGCGCGTTCGACGGGGACGGGGTCGTCACGCATTGGAACCGTGAGGCGGAGCGGATCCTGGGGTGGACCGCGGCCGAGGCGGTGGGGCGGCACGGGTTCGCCGGGTGGGCGGTGCGTGAGGCCGATGCCGAGGAGGTCGAGGGGCGGCTGATGTCCGCCATGCAGGCTCCCGGGCGGCAGGTGCACGAGTTCGCGCTGCTGACCAAGGACGGCGGGCGGGTGCTCGTGCGGACCCAGTCGGCCGCCGTCCGCGGGCCGGACGGGAAGCCCGCGGGGGTGTACTGCGCCTTCAGCGAGGTGCATGCGCAGATCGATCTGGAGCGGTCGATCGCGTTGAGTGAGGCGCTGTTCGAGGACGCGTCGTGGGGCGTGGTGCTGGTCGACGCGGATCTGCGGCCGGCCGTGGTGAACGCGCACGCGGCTCGTGCGCTGGGCATCGGGCGTACGTCGGTGCTGGGGCGGCCGCTGGGTGAGTTGCTGGCCCAGGGGGTCGAGGAGCTGGAGAGCGCGCTCACGCATGTGCTGGCGGAGGGTGCGCCGCCGGCGCCGGCCGAGATCTGGGTGCGGGTGCGGACGCCGGAGGGTGAGCGGCGTCGCTGCTGGCGGTGCGGTTTTGTGCGGCTGGCGTCGCCGCTGGCGGAGGAGCCGGTGCCGTTGGGGGTGGGGTGGCTCTTCCAGGACGTGACCGAGGGCAAGCAGGCGGAGCAGGAGGCGGCGCTGCTGCGGTTCCGGGTCAATCAGCTGCATCGTGCGGCGCGTGCGGCGGCGGAGTGTGAGGATCCGGCGGAGGCGGCGACGGTGCATCTGGATTTCGCGCTGGCCGGGTTCGCCGATCATGCGCTGATCGACCGGGTCGCGGGCGGCGCGGTGGCGGATGGGGAGGCGGCGGGGCCGGTGCGGCTCGTTCGGGTCGCCGTGACGCCGTCCGGGGCGCCGGGGCCGAGTCTGCTCGGTGGGGAGGCCGGGTTGCCGGTGCGGTATGTCGAGGGGCATCCGGCGTTGCAGTGTGTGGCCCGGTCCGGGTCGGTGCGGGCCGATGCGGGGAGCATGCCGGCGGAGCAGGCTCGTCAGTGGGCGGTGGGGCGGCAGTGGCCGGCGGACGCGGTGCACGCGTTGTGTGCCGTGTTGCGGAGCCGGGGGCGGACGGTGGGGGTCGTGACGTTTCTGCGGGGCGCCGGGCGCAGTGCGTTCGAGCGGAGCGACGCGGTGTACGCGGAGGATGTGGCGGTGCGGATCGCTTCCGCGCTGGATCTGGCGGAGGCCCTGGGCTCGCGGTAGCGGTGCGCGCGGTGGCGTCGGGTCAGTGGCGGTAGAAGATCCGGTCGCCGTACTTGTCGAAGATCCTGCCGTTCCAGTCGTGGCCGCCGTCGACGTTGCCCGAGCGCAGCAGTGGGGGCTCGATGCCGCGATCGGCGAGGGTGGCCGCCGTGGTGGCCATGACCGCCTGGAGGAGGGCCGTGGTGACGACGGTGGAGGCGGGGGCGAAGGGGGCCGGGATCGTGTCGAGGGTGAGTTCGGCGTCGCCGACGGCGATCTTGGAGTCGAGGACGATGTCGCAGTGGTCCTTGAGGTGGGTGCCGGAGGTGTGGCGGGACTGCGTCCGCGCGGCGTAGGCCACCGAGGTCACGCCGATGACCTTGACGCCGAGGGCGCGGGCGTTGATGGCCATCTCGACGGGGAGGGCGTTGCGGCCGGAGAGGGAGATGATCACCAGGGCGTCGCCGTCGCGGAGGGGGGAGCTGTCGAGGACGGCGCCGGCGAGGCCGTCGACGCGTTCGAGGGCGGAGCCGAGGGTGGCGGGCATGACGTCGACGCCTACGACGCCGGGGACCGTGAGCAGGTTCATCAGGGCGAGGCCGCCGGCGCGGTAGACGATGTCCTGGGCGGCGAGGGAGGAGTGGCCGGCGCCGAAGGCGAAGAGGCGGCCGTCGGCGGCGACGGTGTCGGCGAGCATGGTGCCGGCTGCCTGGATGTTCTCGGCCTCTTCGGCACGGACCCGGTGGAGCAGGCCGATCGCGGCGTCGAAGAACTGGTCGGCCGGCTTGCTGTCGCTCATGCGGGGCCCTCCGGGGGTGGCGGTCGGGGGTGCGGGGGTGGTGTGTTGCGGATCACCTGCTGCGGATCACCGTGCGGTCTGGACCAGTGCGGTGTCAATACGGCCGGGAGGGCTGCCGGGATGGCTGCGGCGGCCCGCTCGGCGGCTTGGGGCGGGGCTGTGCAACCCTCTCGTTTCACCGGCTCGGCGCGGTTGTCTGTGGTATCCGGCAGAATTGAGTCCAGGGCCAGCGCACGCGCCGTGGAGCTGTCTCGCTTCCGGCTGAGCTAATCGCAGAGCTAATCGAGGGGCACGTATGTCCGGACTGATCGACACCACGGAGATGTATCTCCGCACCATCCTCGAGCTGGAGGAGGAAGGTGTGGTCCCCATGCGCGCCCGGATCGCCGAGCGGCTGGACCAGAGCGGGCCCACCGTCAGCCAGACGGTGGCGCGGATGGAGCGTGACGGGCTGGTGTCCGTCGCGACCGACCGGCATCTGGAGCTCACGGACGAGGGGCGGCGGCTGGCCACGCGCGTCATGCGCAAGCACCGTCTCGCGGAGTGTCTGCTCGTGGATGTGATCGGGCTGGAGTGGGAGCAGGTGCACGCCGAGGCGTGTCGCTGGGAGCACGTGATGAGTGAGGCCGTGGAGCGGCGGGTGCTGGAGCTGCTGCGGCATCCGACGGAGTCGCCGTACGGCAATCCGATCCCCGGTCTGGAGGAGCTCGGCGAGAAGGACGGTGCCGACCCGTTCCTGGACGAGGGGATGGTGTCGCTGGCCGACCTGGACCCGGGGGGCGAGGGCAAGACGGTCGTGGTGCGGCGGATCGGGGAGCCGATCCAGACCGACGCGCAGCTGATGTACACGCTGCGTCGGGCCGGTGTGCAGCCGGGCTCGGTGGTGAGCGTGACCGAGTCCGCGGGTGGGGTGCTGGTGGGCAGTGGTGGTGAGGCGGCCGAGCTGGAGGCGGATGTCGCCTCGCATGTGTTCGTCGCCAAGCGCTGAGCGGGTGGCCGCTGCCCGTCCTGGGTTGCCTGTTGTGTAATTCCCGGTGCGGGAGCGGGAGTTGGGGTGGTCCGTCGAATGTTTTCGATCCAGGATTCAGTGCGCGGAATCGCAGCGGCGGACGGGTTCGCGTGCCAGGCTGTCGCGGTAGGCGGATCACCTGAGGGCTCTGGGCCGTGATCGACAGTGCTGCGTCCGGCCGGGGAGGGGGGCGCGAGGATGTGCCGTGGTCGTGGAGAGGGCCCCGGCGCCGAATGGCGCCGGGGCCTGTCCTCCCCTGTGCTGACCCGGAGCCCCGAGCTCCCAGGGTCATCCCCCTCGGACCGTTTTCCCCGAGCGGTCCGCCTCCCGGTGAAGGTCTCCCCTCGGCGGTGGCGATCAATCCTTGGAGGGGGTCACTCGAATGAGGGGTGTTGCCCGCAGAGGCCAGTTTTTTCGAATAGGAGTTCGATAGTCTGCGGGTGACGGATCGTGCGGAACATGCGCTTCAAGAATGTGCGCATAAGATCACGTCAGACACACAGAACATGCACATCGCGTACGAGGGCACCGACGGCGCGTACGACGCAGATGGCGCACGGTGCTCGCGTGGGCGGAGGCAGATACGGCAGGCGCGGCAAGCAGGACGCGGATGACAGGACCGGCCGGCTCGAGCGGTCCGAGCGGAGCTAGGGGGGTGCCAGACCAATGGTGCGGCGCATCGACGTGACCGGGACGGGCGGCGTACGGCTCGCGGCATGGGAGTTCGGCGACCCTCCCAAGAACGACCCCACGACAGACCAGGACGGCACGCTCGGCGTGCTGTTACTGCACGGCCTGATGGGCCGCGCCTCCCACTGGGCCTCCACCGCCCGCTGGCTCTCCGAGCGACACCGAGCTGTCGCCCTGGACCAGCGCGGCCACGGGCGCAGCGACAAGCCCTCCCAGGCCGCCTTCACCCGCGAGGCCTACGTCGACGACGCCGAGGCCGCCCTCGAACAGCTCGGCCTCGCCCCGGCCGTTCTCCTCGGCCACGCCATGGGCGCGCTGACCGCGTGGCAGCTCGCCGCCAAGCGGCCCGATCTGGTGCGCGGCGTGATCATCTGCGACATGCGGGCGTCCGCGCTGGGCGCGGCCTCGCAGCGGGAGTGGGCGGACTGGTTCAAGTCCTGGCCCGTCCCCTTCGCCACCCTCGCCGACGTACGGAAGTGGTTCGGCGAGGACGATCCGTGGGTGGAGCGGCCGAATCCCGCGCGCGGTGAGTTCTACGCCGAGGTCATGCACGAGTGCGAGGACGGGTGGCGGCCGGTGTTCGTACCGGACCAGATGCTCCGGTCCCGGGAGACGTGGGTGTTCGACGCGCACTGGGAGGAGCTGGCGCAGGTGCGGTGTCCCGCGCTGGTGGTGCGCGGCCTGGACGGAGAGCTGGGGCGGGCCGAGGCCCAGGAGATGGTGCGGGTGCTTCCCCGGGGGGAGTACGCGGAGGTGGCCGACGCGGGGCACCTCGTGCACTACGACCAGCCCGAGGGCTGGCGCGCCGCGATCGAGCCGTTTCTGGACGCGGTGCGCTCCGCTGGGTGACGCCGGGCGCCTATGAGCTCGGGGCTTGCCGATTGACGGCGGCTGCGGGTTTGTTTGTGGTTGATCGCGCCCGCGCGGCGGAGCCGCATATCGACACAGCCCCGCGCCCCTGAAAAGAAGCTGCGTTGCAGTCCCCGTATCGGAAAGAACCGTCAGCCCTTGCTCACCGCCGTCAAGATCTCCGGCAGCCGGGCCGCCGTTCGCGGGGCCGCCAGCCGTAGTCCCAGCAGGGTGATCGCCGCCCCGTAGGCGGCGCCCGCCGGCAGCAGCAGCCACGTCCAGTCCTCCCCGCCGTCGCTGACGTTCAGCCAGATCGTCACCGCGATGACGGGGGCGCACAGCAGGGCCGCCGCGATCATGCCGCCGAAGATCGAGATCCAGGCGAGGCCGGCCTGGCCCGGGGCGACGTTCTTGTAGCCCTCCTGGGGGATGGAGTAGGGGAAGCGGGCCGACGTCCAGGCGCCGGTGGCCAGCATCGCGCCGAGGAGGGCGAAGGACAGGCCCAGCACCTCGGGGAGCCTTTGCCAGTCGCCGAGGAGTGCCGTCGTCAGGACGGTGACGAGGGTGGCGTAGGGGAGGGTGATCAGCAACAGGGCCAGGGCCCGGCCGCGCAGCTCCACATAGGCGTCCCGGCGGGAGGAGATGGTCAGCGCGACCATCCAGAACGCGGAGGTGTCCTGCCCGAACTGGTTGTACATCTGGATGCCGAGCATCCCGGCGGCGAAGCACGCGAAGTAGATCGAGCCGGTGCCCTGCAGCGCGTTGAACAGCGGCACGATCAGGCCGATGGCGAGCGAGGTCACCCAGGCCGCCTTGGTCTTCGGGTCGCGCCAGACGTAGCGCAGGCTGCGTTCCATGACGGTGCCGGTGCGGCCGGCCGGCAGCAGACGGGCCAGACCGGTGGGGGTGCGCTGCCGTACGGCGGTCTCGGTGGCCGCCTGGAGCGTGGAGCCGTCGGGGGAGGTCATCAGACGGGTGAGGTGACGGGACCATACGGCGATCAGCGCCACCAACGCGGCCACGCTCAGGGCGAGTTGGAGGACGCCGGTGCCGTACGCCCCCTCGCTCACCGACTGCACCGCCCCGATCGCGGACGCCGGCAGCAGCCAGCGCAGCACGTCCGCCGCCGGGTCGAGCTCGGCCAGTCCCGATGAACCCAGCCGCTGCGCACCGAAGTTCACCACCTGCGCCCCGATCGCGATGACCAGCCCGCTCAGCACCGCCAGATCGCGGCCCTTGCGACTGGTCAGCAGCCGGATGTTGGCGGCGGCGACGGCCCGTGCCAGCGCCACGCACACCAACAGGGCCAGGACGACGGCGATGACGCCGACGACGTAGGCCGGTCCGCCGTGTGCGAGGGCGATCGCCGAACCGGTGAACAGGCAGAGCGTGAACAGCGGCCCTATGCCGACGAGCGAGGCCGCGAGCAGGGCCCGGACCAGGGAGCGGGGGCGCAGGGGCAGCATCACCAGACGCGTCGCGTCGAGGGTCTCGTCCCCGCCGGGGAAGAACAGCGGCATCACCGCCCAGCCGAGTGCCAGGACGGCGACCAGGATGACGACCACGGAGTCGGCGTGCGCGGTGCCGCGCAGCATGATCAGGCCGAGGAGCTGGAGCGCGGCGAAGAGGAGGACCACGACGGCCGACGCGATGTAGGCGGCCCGGCGGCCGGCGGACTGCCGTAGTCCGTTCCTGAGCAGCGACAGCTTCAGCCGTACGAAGACTCCGGTCACAGCGGTGCTCATCGCGCCCCGCCGCCCAGCCAGTCGAGGTGGGAGGAGGCGTCGCGGCCGTTCGCGCCGACGAGTTCGAGGAACGCCTGCTGCAGCGAGGCCGCCTCGCCGCGTACGTCGGCGAGGGGGCCGTGGGCCCGGATGCGTCCGGCGGCCATGACGGCGACCCAGTCGCACAGCGACTCGACGAGCTCCATGACGTGGGAGGAGAAGACGACGGTCGCGCCGGAGGCGGTGTAGCGCTCCAGTACGCCGCGGATGGTCTGGGCGGAGACGGGGTCGACGCCCTCGAACGGCTCGTCCAGGAACAGCACTTCGGGGTTGTGCAGCAGCGCCGCCGCGAGCCCGATCTTCTTGCGCATACCGGTCGAGTAGTCGACGACCAGCTTGTGCTGGGCACCCGCCAGATCGAGGACGTCGAGGAGCTGGGTGGCCCGCTTGTCGACCTCGGCGCCGGGAAGACCGCGCAGCCGGCCCGTGTAGGCGAGCAGTTCCCGCCCGGAGAGCCGCTCGAAGAGCCGAAGCCCTTCAGGCAGCACCCCGATCCGGGCCTTCACCTCGACGGGGTCCCGCCACACGTCGTGCCCGACGACTTCGACGGAGCCCTGATCGGGCCGCAGCAGCCCGGTCACCATCGAGAGGGTGGTGGTCTTCCCGGCCCCATTGGGACCGACAAGCCCGATGAACTTCCCGGCGGGCAGATCCAGGTCGATCCCGGCAACAGCAACCTGCTGCCCGAACCGCTTCCAGAGCCCGCGCACACATACGGCCGACGTCATGCATGCCAACCTAAAGGGCGCGAGTGACGACGTACGACCTTGGAGTCGCCGTATTACCTGTCCCGCCCGCACGCGTACGCCAGCGGCGAGATCAACTCCTCCGCGTCCGGCAGCCACCGATTGGCCGGCGTGGGCCGGCAGGCCCACTGCACGGCCCCGCGGGAGCCGAACCGAGTGGGGGGCCCGGCGACATAGGCGCCCTCGCCGAGCGCGAGCAGATCCAGCGACCCGATCGACCAGCCCAGCTTGCGGACCAGTTCGGGCACCTTCACCGCGGCGCCCGGCAGCACGAAGAAGTGCATCCGACGATCCGGCGTCAACGTCACCGGCCCCAGCGACAGCTCCATCCGCTCCATCCGGGCCAGCGCGAGGAACCCGGCCGTCTCCGGGACGGAGATCGAGTCGAAGGTGCGTCCCGTCGGCAGCAGGATCGACGCGTTCGGCTGTTTCTGCCACATCCGGCGTGCGACCGTCGCGCTCCCGGTCGCCTGCGTCGCCCAGTCCGGGCGCGAGGGGTGCGCGCCCGGCGCGGGGCACGCGGCGTCACCGCAGGAGCAGTACTGCACGCCGTCGACGGCTTCCAGCCATGTGCCGGGGAACACGTCCCAGTGGCGCTCCTCGGCGTAACGAACGGCGGTTTCCAGCAGCGATTCCCCGCGCTGCTTCGGAATCTGTGCGGCTTCGGTGGCCGGGATCGTCTCTTCCACGCTGAACACAACTCCCGCACCCACCCCTGGTTACGGGCATAACGCGCGCGGGGGAGGAGCATTGATTCCTCGTCTGGGGCGCATGGGTGCATGTGTGGGGGCGCGCGGGAGGATCCGTGGCCGGGGCTGGGTAGCCCCCAGTGGGGTCGGCTTCCGCCTTTACCCCGGCAATCCTCGCAAGCCTCGCATTTTCGGTATGTCGACGGGGCATTGATCTTCACGGCCGGAACCTTGCGGTGCACAGCCAGTGCCCCGGGGCCGGATCCGGCGATGGAAGAACGTCAACTCGGTGCGTGGGCAGGCACCGCAGCCACAGGGGGTACGCCATGGCCGCAAGGCCTCTCGTCGCGCGACAGCCGAATGAACGGCTGCAGGCGCTCATCCAGGAAGCGGGTTGCTCGAACGCCGGGCTGGCCCGCAGGGTCAACATGTGCGGTGCCGAGCACGGCCTCGATCTGCGCTACGACAAGACGTCCGTGGCCCGTTGGCTGCGCGGACAGCAGCCTCGGGGACGGGCGCCGGCGATCATCGCCGAGGCGCTCGGCCGCAAACTGGGCCGTACGGTCACGATCGACGAGATCGGCATGGCCAACGGCAAGAACCTCGCGTCCGGCGTCGGTCTCCAGTTCTCGCCGACGGTACTGGGGGCCATCGAGCAGGTCTGCGAGCTGTGGCGCAGCGATGTCGGGCGGCGGGACTTCCTGTCCGGCTCGTCCGTCGCCGCGTCCGCGCTGGTCGAGCCCAGCCGCGACTGGCTGATCTCGTCACCGGACTCACAGGTGGCGCGCTCGGCGGGGCCGCGCGTGGGGCCGTCCGACGTGGCGGCCGTGCGGGCGATGACGCAGGCGCTGGTGGACCTTGACCATCAGTACGGCAGCGGGCATGTGCGCCCGGTCGTCGTGCACTACCTCAACAGCGTCGTCTCCGGGCTGCTGGCCGGCTCCTACCGGGAGGCGATCGGACGGGAACTCTTCGCCGCCGTCGCGCGGTTGACCGAGCTCGCCGGGTACATGGCCGTCGACACCGGGCAACCGGGACTCGCCCAGCGCTACTACATCCAGGCGCTGCGCCTCGCACAGGCCGCGGGCGACCGGGGGTACGGCGGCTATGTGCTGGCCGCCTCCATGAGCCATCTCGCCGCGCAGCTCGGGAACCCGCGGGAGATCGCGCAGTTGGCACGGGCGGCGCAGGAAGGGGCGCGGGGGCGCGTGACCCCGCGCGCGGAGTCCATGTTCCATGCGGCCGAGGCGCGTGGGCACGCCCTGATGGGCGATGCCAGGGCCGCCCAGGCGGCGTCCGCACGTGCCGTGACCGCCCTGGAGTCGGCGGACGCGGAGTCCGGCGACGACCCGGCGTGGATCGCGCACTTCAACGAGGCGTATCTCGCCGACGAGTTGGCGCACTGCCACCGCGACCTCGGTCAGGCCGAGGCGGCGGCGCGGTCCGCCGAGGAGTCGCTGGCCGGGCTCCCCGAGACGAAGGCGCGGCGCCGGGCCATCGGTTATGTGTTGCTCGCCACAGCACAGGTGCAGAAGCGCGAGATCGAACAGGCCTGCCACACCGGGCTGCAGGCCGTCGAGCTCCTGGAGACCCTGCGCTCCAACCGGGGCGCCGAGTATCTCGAGGACTTCCAGCAGCGTCTGGAGCCGTTCCGGGACGAGCCGGTGGTCAGGGAGTTCGGGGCACGGCTGGACCTTCAGGCGGCCGCGTGAAACCACGGGGTACCGGGGCGTGAACGACAGGGAAATGAAGGCACCGGTGGAGAAAGGGGGTCGTATATAGAGGGTGGGGGACCGAAGTGTTAGCGCGGTCACAGGGACACAGGTCACGTCCCGGGCTGCGTAGCACCCGTATCGGCGGAGCCGGTAGCGTGAGCCGACGATTCACAAGGTCCCCCATTAGTAGGAGTCCCGGTGACGCAGAGTGGACGGGGCGAGGAGCCCTCGGCGCGGCCCGCGCACGAAGGCATCGTGCTGCCCTCCGACGGCGGTGAGCCGCTGCTGCCGGGCATGACCGGTGGGCAGGACGGCCGGCCGACGTCGGTACCGGCCACGCCGCCGACCGCACCCCCGCCCTCGGCACCGCCCGGCGGCCAGGCGTGGGGCACCCCTTGGGGACCCGACCAGAACCCGCCCGCGCCGCCGGCCGCACCGGGCCAGTCCTGGGGCGCGCAGCCCGGCCAGTCCTGGGGCGGGCAGCAGGAGCAGCAGTACCAGTCCCCGCCGCCGCCCCAGTGGGGCACGCCGCCGGACGCCGCCGGTACGCCGGCGACTCCGTCGTACGGCCATGGCGCCCCGGCCGGATCACCGATGCCCGCGCCGCAACAGACGTACGGGCAGGGCGGGGCGCCGTCCGCGCCGCTGCCGCCTGAAGGGCAGTACGGGCAGGGGGGTGCGCTGCCGCCTCAGGGGCAGCGAGGTCCGGGGGGCGCGCTGCCGCCCGAGGGGCAGTACGGGCAGGAGGGTGCGCCGTCGTCTCAGGGCCAGTACGGCCAGAATGGCGCGCTGTCGTCCCAGGGCCGGCACGACCAGGCCGGTGCGCTGCCGCCCGCCGGTGCGGAGGGCTACGGCGCTCCCGGCTCCGGTGCGCCCCTGCCGCCCGCCGCGTCCGGTGCGGCTCAGCCGCCCGCCGGTGCCGGTGGTTTCGGGGCGCCGCTGCCGCCCGCCGACGAGGGCGCCACTCAGTACATACCGCCGGTCGTCGGCGCCGACGAGCAGGCCACCCGTTACATACCGCCCGTCGCCGACGAAGGGGCGACGCAGTACATACCGCCGGTCGGACCGGGGGCGCTGCCGCCCGAGGTGTCCAACGAGAGCACGCAGGTGCTGGGGCGGGCACGGCAGGCGGGCGGCGCGGGACCGATGCCGCCGGCCTCCGGGGGCGACGCCGACGCCACCCAGTACATCCCGCCCGTGACCGGGCAGCCGGGCGGGGCGCCGCAGCCGGGGCGGCAGCCGCTCTCCGACTTCGACAGCCTCTTCCGCAGTGAGCCGGGCGGCGAGGCCCCGGCCACCCAGCAGCTGCCGCGCTTCCAGCAGCCCCAGCCGCACCAGAACCCGCACGAGCAGGGGTACTTCCCGCCCGGCGGCCCGCACGGCCCCGGCGACGACGACGCCGGCCGGGGCGGTCGTGGCGGCCGTACCGGATCGAGGGTGCCGCTCATCGCCGCCGTCGGCGTCGGCATCGCCGCCCTCGGCATCGGCGCGGGCGCGCTGCTCGCCGGCGGGGGCGGGGACGATCAGAAGACCGACGACAACAGACCCGTGTCCGCGACGGCCCCGGCGACCGAGGGCTCCTCCTCGCCGTCCGCCGACGCGGCCGAGCAGCAGGCGACCGCTCTGGACAAGCTGCTGGCCGACAGCGGCGACAGCCGTACCGCCGTGATCAACGCGGTGCGCGACGTGGGGTCCTGCGACAACCTCGCCCAGGCCGCCCAGGACCTGCGCGCCGCGGCCCAGCAGCGCAAGCAGCTCGTCGCCGACCTGTCCAAGCTCCCCGTCGACCAGCTCCCGAACCACACCGAGCTGACCACCGCGCTCACCAAGGCCTGGCAGGCGTCGGCGTCCGCCGACAGCCACTACGCGGCGTGGGCGGACCAGGTCGCCGGCAACAGGAAGAAGCTCTGCAAGGGCGGCCAGGCCCGCCACACCGGTCAGGCCCGGGCCGGCGACACGGCCAGCAACACCGCCAGCACACAGAAGAAGACGGCGTCGGGGCTGTGGAACTCGATCGCCAAGGAGCACGGGCTCACGGAGCGTCAGCCGACCCAGCTGTAGTGCCGGTCAGTTCAGTTCGGCGCTCTCGAGCGTCTTCGTCACGTCGATGAAGCCCTTGCGGGCGGCCACCAGCCGCCCGTCCCGGACGACCTGGAGAGACACCGCCCGGTTGACCAGCCGGGGGTAGCCGACGGAGGCCAGGACGTCCTGGAACTTCCACCGCAGGGCCGGGGTGAGCCCGCCCGTGGAGACCTTCAGACCGTTGTTCAGCGCGCTGCGCACGGTGCCGGCGCTCACCTCGCCGTCGCCGAGCGACTCCACGACCTTCTTGAACACCGTGTAGGCGATCCACGTGGTCTGCACACCGGCGTCCGCGGGGTCGATGCGGTTGTCGCCGAAGGCATGCTCGCTGATCACCTTCTTCATCGGGTCCCAGCGCGGATCGCTCGCGACGGGGTACCAGCCGGTGATGTACGAACCGTCGTACGTCGATGCCCCGCCGGTCGAGTTGATCACGGTCTGGTCGACGCTGCCGAGGACGGCCGCGGTGCGCACGTCGGGGTACTCCGCGCGGGCCCGCCGGAAGGAGTCCATGAAGGTGCTGGTGCGGTCGCCGAGGGCGGGCACCACACAGCCCGCGTCCGACGGGTTCGTGGTGGAGTAGTCCAGCGCCCGCACCGACTGGCGCTGGTACTCGGTGGCGTCGTCGTCGGCGAGCTGGTCGGCCGCTTCCGAGTGCCGGCCCGCCTTGAGGCCGGAGTTCAGCAGCGGCGGCAGTTCGTCGCCGGCGATGCTGTCGGGCCGTACCAGCGCGACCGGGCCGCAGTCGCGGGCCAGTTCCCTGCCGAGGCCGGCGAGGAGGGTGGGCTGGCCGCCGTTGACGGGGTAGGAGAGCGGGCTGGTGAACTCGGCGTTGGTGACGCCGTAGCCGCCTATGTAGGGGATGCCGGCGCCCTCCAGCGAGGGCAGGAAGGTGTCGCCGTACTGGCTGTAGGAGCCGACGACGGCGACGACGTCCTCGTCGATCGCGCGGTCGGCGCACCTCGCCGCGGCCACGCTGTCGTTGCGCTCGTTGCAGGTGAGGACCTTCAGCTTGCGGCCGCCGATGCCGCCCTGGGCGTTGACCCAGCGGGCGTAGGCCTGTGCCAGGGCCGGCATGCCGGGCTTGTTGGTCGCCTTGGTGTCCTGTGGCGCCCAGGTCATGACAGTGATCGTGCCATCCCCGGAACCCCCCGTGGTACCGGGGATGACACCGCACCCGACGGCGAGCGAGGCACACGCCACCAGCGCTGCCGCCGCCCGAGCGGTCGTTTTGACGGGCCGGTCGGTGGTCGTGGGGAAGTGCGGACTGCGCATGCGTGGCCTGCCGGTCATGGTCCCGCACGATTCCGCCACACAACGAACCTGCGCGTGACCCATGGTTATCGAGGGGTGACCGGAAGGTGAATTGAGGGGGTCAGTGATGCGCATGTGAAGGGGAACGTACGATCGATGACCGTGCAAGGTTCGGATAGCTCTTCCCGTCGCGGCCGTCGCTCATCCACCATGGGCGGCATGCCACTCAACGACATGCCGTGGTGGCGCTGGCGCAGCAATGTGCGCTCCGCGCTGCACATGCTCTCCGACCAGGTCTTCCAGCGGGACGTCTGGCTCGCCGGGGTGGACGGGTACGGCGACGTCACCGACGCCGTGTACCGCCTGGTCGAGGACACCTGGCTGGACAACTGGTCCGCCGAGAAGTACGTCGGCACCATATTCCGGGACTCGCAGGAGGCGGCGCTCGTCGACACCGCCGTGCTGCGGGTGCTGCGGATCATGCACCAGGTCGGCCCGGACGCGCCGGTCTCCGCGTACCTGGACCACCAGGGGTGGCCGGAGGCGGTGCGGGCGGCGCGGGACGCGCATGTCCGGATGGCCATGGCCGACGGCGAGGACCCGGACGCCCCGCCGCGCACGCTCGAGGTGCTGCGGATCATGACGCGGTCCGCGTAACGGAACGGCTGCCCGCCGGGGGGCCCGGATATGGGACCCTGTGCTGCATGAACGAGCAGTCCACCCGAGCCGCGGTCCCCGCCGACCAGTACGTCCTCATCCTGTCCTGCCCCGACAAGCAGGGCATCGTGCACGCCGTGTCGAGCTACCTCTTCATGACCGGCTGCAACATCGAGGACAGCCAGCAGTTCGGCGACCACGACACGGGACTGTTCTTCATGCGCGTCCACTTCTCGGCGGAGGCGCCGGTGACGGTGGACAAGCTGCGGGCGAGCTTCGCGGCGATCGGGGACTCCTTCCAGATGGACTGGCAGATCCATCGGGCCGAGGAGAAGATGCGGGTCGTGCTGATGGTCAGCAAGTTCGGGCACTGTCTGAACGACCTGTTGTTCCGCGCCAGGATCGGGGCGCTTCCGGTGGAGATCGCCGCCGTGGTGTCCAACCACACCGACTTCGCCGAACTCGTGGGGTCGTACGACATCCCCTTCCACCACATCCCGGTGACCAGGGACAACAAGCCGGAGGCGGAGGCGCGGCTGCTGGAGATCGTGCGGGAGCGGGGTGTGGAGCTGGTCGTGCTGGCCCGCTACATGCAGGTGCTCTCCGACGATCTGTGCAAGCAGCTCAGCGGGCGGATCATCAACATCCACCATTCCTTCCTGCCGAGCTTCAAGGGCGCGAAGCCGTATCACCAGGCGCACGCGCGGGGTGTGAAGCTGATCGGGGCGACGGCGCACTACGTCACCGCCGACCTGGACGAGGGGCCGATCATCGAGCAGGAGGTCGAGCGCGTCGCCCATGACGTCACGCCGGACCAGCTTGTCGCGATCGGGCGGGACGTGGAGTGCCAGGCGCTGGCCCGGGCGGTGAAGTGGCATGCCGAGCGGAGGATTCTGCTGAACGGCCGGCGGACGGTTGTATTCGCCTAATAGCTCGGGTCAGCAGTTTTGACGGCGGCTGCGGGTGGTTCGTGGTTGCTCGCGCAGTTCCCCGCGCCCCTGGAGGGACGTCCACTGCACGTACTCAAGGGGCGCGGGGAACTGCGCGACCAGCCCCCACACACCCGCAGCCGCCGCCGATCGCGCAACCGCCCCCTACATCCGGCTCAAGCTCGCCGCCGCGAACAGTACGTCCCGGATGGCGGCCCGATCCCCCACCTGCCCCGCCGCCGCCTCCGCCGGAGGCACATGGCCCGCCGCGAGTCGGCAGAACTCCGCGCCGTCCAGCGCGACATGGGCCACCTCATGCTCGGCGGAGCCCACCGCCGCCGGTGAGTCCAGCGGGATCAGCCACTCGCCGCCGCCCGAGCCCTCGATCTCCAGCCGCAGGCTCCGGCCGGGCTCGCCCGCGGGGACGAGGTGCCGACCCGCCGGCGGCGGTGCCGCCAGCCCCGCGCGGCGGCGGGCCGACAGGACCGTGGGGAGCAGACGGGCCGCCAGGTCGACCAGCTGGTGCAGGTCGCTGCCGGACGGCGGCTCATAGGGGTAGTCCACCGCCTCGGCGATGTCCTCCGCGTGCACCCAGCACTCGAAGGCGCGGTCCAGCATCGCGTCGCGCAGCGGCAGCTCGAAGTCGCCGTACGGGACGGAGAGCCTGCCGGTGCCGCCGCCCGTGAAGGACACCGTGCGCACCAGGTCGTGGCTCTGCTCCCGCCAGGGTGCGCGGACGGCGCGCGTCGGCGGGTAGTGCGAGGCCCGCCAGTACGCCTCGGTGCGCCCGGCGGGCGTCGGCCGGTCCGCGGCCACGTCGCCCATCGGGTCGGCGAGGCCCAGCGCGATGGCCACCAGCCCGTCGACCGTCTGCAGATGCGCGATCACCCCGGCGACGGTCGTCCGGCGGCTGGTCGGCTCGTCCTTGCGGAACCACCGCAGCCGCACGGGCGCGTGCCACTCGGCGTCCCCGAAGTCCTGGAGCAGGGCGTCGAGCCGGGCCGTCTCGGCGTCGTACGGCGCCGCCCACTCGGGCACCGGGATGCGCGGCGGGCGCCGCTCCAGGCAGCCGTCGAGGACGCGGGCGCGCAGGGACGGGTCGAGGTCGAGGCTCTCGGAGGGGTGCAGCAGGCCGACGGCCTCGCGCAGCCGCCGCGCCTCGTCGGCGCAGGAGCCGCAGTCTCCGAGGTGCTCCTCGACGGCCGCCGTCTCCTCCGGCGAGCAGGCGGCCAGCGCCCATGCTCCGAGGAGCGACTTCAGGACGCGGTGCTCCAGGACGAGCGGGGCGCGGCGGGGCGCCGCATCGGGCAGCGGGCGTCCGGTGTCCTCGACGGAGGCGCGGGGCAGGGGTATGCGGGGCGGGCGGTCCGGGCCGGGCTTCGGGGTGGGGTGCCGGTCGTCGCCGTTGCCGCTGTTCATGCCGTCGGGGCCGCGAGGGGGGTCCGCGGGGCCGTTCTCCTCATGGTCCTGGTGGTGCGCGTCGTCGTACGGCTTCTCGTCCCCGTGGCCCGCGTGATCGCCCCGTCCCTCGTGCTCGTCGTACGCCTCGTACCGCCCGGCCTCGTTCACACCGCACCCCCGTATCCCGGCGGAGCCCCGGGGGCCGTTCCGGCGTCATGGGCCGTGGCCAGCAGCTGCAGGCCCAGGCGCAGCCGGCGGCGGGCCTCGTCCTCGGTGACGCCGAGGTCGGCGGCGGTCTGGCGGTAGTCGCGGCGCTGGAAATAGGCCAGCTCCAGGGCGGCGCGCAGCGGTACGGGCATGGACTGGGCGATGTAGTCGGCGCGGGCGGCGACCGAGGCGTGCCGCACCTTGCGTTCCAGCTCCTCCGTGGAGCCCCGGCCGGCCTGGGCGAGGGCGGCGGTCTCGGTGGCGCGCAGCCGCTGCACGGCGAGGTGGTGGGTCAGGGTGGCGACCCAGGAGCGCAGCGGGCCCTGCTTGGGGTCGTAGCTGTCCGGGTGCTCCCAGACGTGCGCGAAGACGTCGCGGGTGATGTGGTCGGCGGCGTGCTCGTCGCCCAGCACGGTGTGGGCGAGGCCGTGCACGAGCGAGGCGAACCGGTCGTAGAGCTCGCCGAGCGCGGCCGCCTCGCCGCGTGCGAGCCGCTGCTGCATCTTGCGGTCCCAGCGGGGCGGTGCGTCCTTCTTCGCCATATGGCCCCCCTCACTGGTCCGTCCTGTCCAGCGTGCGTCCGCCGTCTCCCCGAATGTAGTCGGCACGTCCGGCAGCGCACGCCCCTTCGTCGCAATGTGCGCCCCTTGTAGAGCCATGGCTGGTGACACACCTCGCACTCGTGATAGAGGGCCCGGCCGGGCGCCGTTCTCGCTCCGCTACCCGGCCACGGCATGATCAGACCTGATCGAACAGGATCGAATGCGATGGAAACAAGCCTTTTCTGATCGGTGACCGTTTTCTGGAGGGTGTTTCAGGGAACAGCCGCTGGGCAGCCGCGCTGCAAGGAAGCGTAGGTGTGGCTTCCGTTTCAGCGAGCGAGGGGCATGGTGGTGACGTTCAAAGTGACCGGCGGCGAGCGGGGCGACTGGGCCGTGCTCCAGGTGTCGGGTGAGCTGGATCTGGTGACCTCGCCGGGGTTGCGGCAGCACATCCATGACGTGGTGGCCGAGGGACGGCACAGCCTCGTCCTCGACCTCTCCGAGGTCATGTTCTGCGACTCCAGCGGCGTCGGCGTCCTCATCGCCGCCCGCCGACTGATCCGCTCCTGCCAGGGCACCCTGCGGCTGATACTCCCGGCCCAGGGCGCGGCGGACGGGTCGCACGTCAACCGGGTCCTGGGCGCGCTGGGGGTGCGCCGGCTGTTCGACGTCCACCCGGACCTGGCGACGGCGGTCGCGGACGAGGCCGACCCGCTGTCGGCCTGATCCGGCCGACCGGGCCCGGCCGGCGACCGCTTCGCCACGTCGTTCACATGGCCTGTCGTTCGCATAGCTGTCGTTCACATAGTTGTCCCAAAATTCCCCCGGTCTTGGCACAACCGCCGCTTTCCCGCGCCCGGACGGCCCCGCGCGTCGTACGCTCCCGTGGCAGATGCACCCCACGACGTAAGGCGGCCCGATAAGACATGGTCAGCAGCGAGTACGAGCGCAGGATCGCGGCCCGGTTCGCCACCTTCGACCAGGACGGCAACGGCTACATCGACCGTGAGGACTTCAGCGCGGCGGCCAAGGCGCTGCTCGCGGAGTTCGGCACCACCGCCCGCTCCGACAAGGGCCAGGCCCTCTACATCGGCGCGGAGGCGTTCTGGCAGGGCATGGCCGGGATCGCGGACCGGGACGGCGACCAGCGGATCACCCGCGAGGAGTTCGTCAACGGCGCGGTCAAGCGGCTGCGCGACAACCCGGACCGGTTCGCCGAGATCGCTCGCCCCTTCCTGCACGCCGCCCTCGCCGTGGCCGACCCCGACGGCGACGGGGCCGCCTCCGTCTCCGACACCGCGCGCGTGCTGGTCTGCCTCGGCGTGCGACAGGACATCGCACAGGCGGCCGCCGCCACGCTCGACACGGACGGCGACGGCAACGTGGCGGAGGACGAGATCGTGACGGCGTTCGCCCGCTACTTCACCGTCCCCGAGTGATGCCCGGTCCGTCCTTCGAGAACCGCTCCCTGAGCTTGTACTTGAGCACCTTCCGCAGGGTCTCGTTGCGCGGAAGGGCGTCCACCACCTCCAGCTGCTCCGGCAGTTTGTGGGTCGACAGCCCTTCCCCGCGCAGATACGACGTCACCGCCTGAAGCGTCAGCGGCCCGGCGCCGGCCGGCTGCTCCACGACCGCGCAGACCCGCTCCCCGCGCTCGGCGTCCGGCAGTCCGATCACCGCGACGTCCCCCACCGCCGGATGCCGGTGCAGCAGATCCTCGATCTCCTTGGCCGAGACGTTCTCGCCCTTGCGGATGATCACGTCCTTCAGGCGGCCGGTCAGCACCAGATGGCCGGAGTCCGTCAGATACCCGAGGTCGCCGGTGCGCAGGAAGCCCTCGTCGTCGAAGGCGGCCGCCGTCTGCGCCGGGTCCAGATAGCCCCGGCACACCGCCTCCCCGCGCAGCCGCACCTCCCCCTCCACGATCCGTATCTCCATCCCCTCCGGCGGCCGCCCCTCCGTCGTCGCCAGGTTCTCCGCCGTGTCGTCCGGCGCCCCCATGGTGATCATCGGCACCTCGGTCATGCCGTATCCGTGCGTCAGCTGCACCCCCATCTCGCGCACCACCGCGTGGTACACCTCCGGCGGCTTGGGCGCCCCGCCGCCCGCCAGCAGCCGCAGCGAGGGGACGACCTTCCCGCCGCCGGGCCGTCTGCGCTGCTCCGCCAGGAACATCGAGTAGAACGCCGTCGACCCGCCCGCGATCGTCACCCCGTGCCGGCGATAGCCCTCCAGCGCGTCCGGCAGCGCGAAATGCTCGAACATCACCGCGGGGAAGCCGTACAGCAGCACCATCACCATGTAGTCGGGGCCGCCTATGTGGGCGTAGGGAAAGGCGATCGAGCCGACGTCGGCCGCCGTGGGGCGCAGGGCGTGACCCAGGCAGGAGCCGCCCGCGATCAGCGAGCGGTCGGTGTGCAGGACGCCCTTGGGGTCGGACGTCGTCCCCGAGGTCCAGTAGATCCAGCGCACCGAGGTGCCCTCGGCCGGCGGCGGGGGCAGGACCGCGGGATCGCCGTCGGGTAGGGAGTCGTACGCCTCGAAGACCCCCTTCGCACCCAGTCGTCGCGCCATCTCCGCGTGGTCGAAGCCCCGCCACACCCCGGGCACCGCGAAGAACTCCGCCTTCGACTCCCGCAGCGCGAAGCCGACTTCGCGGTCCCGGTAGAACGGGATGACCGGCGACTGCACGGCACCCAGGCGGGCCAGCGCGAACGACAGCAGCGCGGTCTCGATTCGGGTGGGCAGCTGCCAGGCGACGACCGTGCCGGGGCGTACGCCCATGTCGTACAGGCCGGCCGCGACGCGCTCGGCACGCGCGCGTAGAGCGCCGAAGGACAAGGAGCGCTCGTCCTGGAGGAGGACCGGACGGTCTGGGGTGCGCTCGGCGCGGCGGGCGAGCAGGTCCCAGAGGGTGCGGGAGGAACTCAGGGCGTGCGCGGTGTCGTTCACGACGGACCCCTTCAGCTGACGGAACGTCAGATCGTGCGGAGAGCGTAGGGCTCGGCGCCTTGTCGGTCCAGGGGTGCGGGGCTAGCCTGCTGCTGAATCTGACGGATCGTCAGGCAGGTGATGGATGGACCTCACGTACACGCCCGAGGAGGAGGAGTTCCGGGCGCGGTTGCGGGAGTGGCTGGCGAAGGTCCTTCCGACGCTGCCGCCGAAGCCCTCCCCGGACGACTGGCCCGCGCGCAGGGCGTACGACCTCGGCTGGCAGCGCATGCTCCACGACGCGGGCTACGGCGACGTCCACTGGGGCGCGTCGCCGACCGTGCGCCTGATCTTCCTGGAGGAGACCGAGAAGGCGGGCGCGCCCTATGTGGGAGCCGGCTTCGTCGGGCTGCTGCACGCGGGGCCGACCATCGCGGCCGAGGGCACCGCAGGGCAACGGGAGCGCTGGCTGCCGCCGATCCTGCGCGGGGAGGAGGTCTGGTGCCAGGGCTTCAGCGAACCGGACGCCGGATCCGACCTCGCGGCACTGCGCACGCGCGCGCGCAGGGACGGCGACGACTACGTGGTGAGCGGGTCCAAGATCTGGACCTCCCATGCCGAAGTGGCCGACTGGTGCGAACTGTTGGTGCGCACCGACCCCGACGCGCCCAAGCACCGCGGGATCACCTGGCTGGCGATGCCCATGGACGCGCCGGGCATCACCGTACGGCCGCTGAAGACCCTCGCCGGGTCGGCCGAGTTCGCCGAGGTGTTCCTCGACGAGGTGCGGGTGCCGGTGGCCAACCGGGTCGGGGAGGAGAACGACGGCTGGCGCGTGACGATGGTGACCCTGTCCTTCGAGCGCGGCACGGCCTTCGTGGGCGAGGTCGTCGCCTGCCGGCGCGTACTGCGCGAACTCGCCGCCGAGGCACGCGGGAACGGCCGCTGGGACGACCCCGTGCTGCGTCGGCGGCTGGGGCGGCTGAACGCCGAGTTCCGGGCGCTGTGGCGGCTGACGCAGTGGAACGTCAGCGAGGCGGAGGCCGTGGGCGGCGTGCCCGGGGTCGGGGGTTCGGTGTTCAAGCTGCGGTATTCGCACGCCCGCCAGGAGCTCTACGACACCGCGGCCGACGTCCTGGGGCCGGCCTCGCTCGACCTCGACCGGCCGTGGATGCTCGACCGCCTGTCCTCGCTGTCGTACACCATCGCCGCCGGCACCTCGCAGATCCAGCGGAACATCGTGGCCGAGCGGATCCTCGGGCTGCCGAAGGGGCGGTGACCCATGCGTTTCCAACTGACCGAGGACCAGCGGGCGTTGCGCGAGGGCGTACGCGAGCTGCTGACGCGGCGCTTCGGCCCGCAGGCGCTGCGGGTCGCCGTCGAGGAGCCCGGGCGCCTGGACCGGGCGCTGTGGCGGGAGCTGGGCGCGGCCGGGTTCTTCGCGCTGCGGCTGCCGGAGGAGCGGGGCGGCGTCGGACTCGGGCTGCCCGAGGCGGTGTTGGCCTTCGAGGAGGCGGGGCGGGCGCTGCTGCCGGGGCCGCTGGTGGCCACCCATCTCGCGGCGGGGGGCGTGCCGGGCGCGGCCGACGGGGAGGCGGTCGTGGCGGACGTCGGCGGAAGCGGACTGGTGGAGTGGCTGGCGGAGGCGGACGTCGTACGGGGGGAGGCGGCAGGGGCCGTACCGCTGAGATCGGTCGACCCGCTGACGCCCCTGCACCGGGCGCCCGAGGGCGCCGGCGTCGACCCGGCCGCCGTACTCCTCACCGCCGCCGAACAACTGGGCAGCGCCACACGCGTGTGCGAGCTGGCCGCGCAACACGCCCGGACCCGCGAGCAGTTCGGGCGGCCGATCGGGGCCTTCCAGGCGGTGCAGCATCTGTGCGCGGAGATGCTGGTGCGGACGGAGACGGCCCGTGCCGCCGTGTACGCGGCGGCCGTCACCGCCGACCCGGCCGACGTCGACACCGCGCGGCTGCTCGCCGACGAGGCCGCGGCGCGCGGCGCCCGCGACTGCCTCCAGGTGCACGGCGGCATGGGATTCACCTGGGAGTTCGAGGTCCATCTGCATCTGAAGCGCACATGGGTGCGGACGCACCGTACGGGGTCCGCTACGGACAGTGAGGAGCGGATGGCGGCCGAGCTGCTCGCCGAGCCGGCCTGAAGCGTCTCTGGTCTGCGGTGTCGCTGACGGCCCCTACGCGGATGTCGCGGATCGTGGCATACCGGAATTACGGAGCGTTGATATCGGGTTGTGTCCTATGCGTGACTCGTCACGGCCTGGAGTCGGCGGTCCGCTCCGGTACCTTGTGTGGGATGCGAGTGGTTCCGAGCACGAGCCATGCCGGAGTGGCCCTTGAGGCGGCTCCGGATCCGGCGGTGCGCGCCGTTCCTCGCAAGGCTGGAGGGCGGTCTGCCCCCGCCTGTTCGACTCCCCGCGACAAGCGTCGCACAGTATGCCGCACGGGTACTCCTTCACGCTGGAATATGCCCGAAGCGCTTGTTGGGGTGACTGTACGTCAACCATGCTGTCAGCCAAGGGATTCACGTTCCGTGACCCTGGCTTTGGCCATTGTTCTGGCCATGAAAAAAATGGCTAGGATCGTGGCCCTCGTGAGGCGCGGGGCCAAGTGTCCGCCGGTTCGGATGGTGTGAGCGGTGCAGGTGCTTCAAGTGCAGCTGGAGATCCGGCCCGACCCCGCTGAGGTGGGGCGAGCCCGGCGGTGGGCCCGCTCGCGGCTCGCCGGGTCCGGGATAGGTGCCGACGAGCCGCTCGCCGAGACGCTGATCCTGCTCGTCTCCGAACTGGTCACCAACGCCGTGGTGCACACCGGCTGTCCGGCCGTGCTGCGGCTGTCCCTGCCGGGAGCGGCCCAGGACGACACCACCGTTCGCCTCGAGGTGGCCGACCGCAGCGGCCGTGCCCCCGTGCCCCGATGCGCCGACGGTGACGCCACCGGCGGTCGCGGACTAGCCCTCGTCGACGGACTCGCGGACCGCTGGGGCTGGTGCTCCGAGGGTGCCGGCAAGCGGATCTGGTGCGAACTGGACCGCGACGCGGAGTCGCCGGGCGCCGCTGCCGCCTACGGGAGTGGGGCGTCGGCCTACGAAGGGCTCGCGTACGAGGCGGTGTGACGGCGCACGGTGCGGCAATTGCGCCGGATCAGGTGCACGGTTGCAGAAAGCGCTGTCCCGTTCAGGCCGGTAAGTGTCGGTGCGCCTGTGCATGCTCCCGTGCGCGGCTCCCGTAAATAGGGCGAAAGTAACAAATTCCCAAGTGGGTGTTGACGAGGCGTGTCCGGTTGATCACGCTTGTGCTCAGCGATTCGCCGCGAGGGGACGACGAGGACTTCGGTGACGGAAGCCCTCGCCGAGCGTGGGTCGTGATTCGGCGTCGGTCCCTCCCGGGGGCAGGAGAGGTCGGGAGGGTACGCCGGAGTCGGATGGCGGCGCGCGGCGACGTGCTCGGGGTGGATGGGGCGCCTCCCCGTTCGGGCGTGGCCGAGAGCTGGGGGAGCCGCGCCGCCAGCCGACCTCATGGGGAGCCCCGCGCGGGGGCGTTGGTGACGTGTCGGAGGGTCAGAGCACGGCCACGGGTGCGACGGGAGTCCCCGTGCCGCCGACGAAGGGCTCGGGCATCGCCGACAGCAGGAACACGTAGCGGCCCTCTTCTCCACAGGCTGTGGACAACTCTTCGAGATTCCAGTTCTGCCCCTGGAGCATCCCCATCTCCACCAGGTCGAGCGCGTGCACCGGCAGCCACAGATCCTCGGTCTCGGGAGGAAATATCTCAAACGTGAGCGTGTCGTTCGCGACGGCCGCCACATCGCGCGCGTGAAACCACTCCGGAGTGCGGATCGACAGACCGGGCGAGGGATAGCCGTACGCGTGCTTGTCCCCGGCGAGATAGACCTGGATCTGCCCCGTCCGTACGAGGACGATGTCGCCGGCGCGCACGCGCGTGCCCGCGAGTTCCTCGGCCGCCTCCAGGTCCTCCGGGCTGACCGCGTGCCCGCCGTCCAGCCGGGCGACGCCACGCGCGCGTGCCACGTCCAGCAGCACCCCGCGCGAGACGATGTGCCGCGCCTTGTCGATGCCGCTGAACTCGGCGCCGCCGTGCGGGGTGATGGTGTCGGCGGGGCGGCCGTTGTAGAGCCGGCCCGAGTGTGAGACATGGGGGAGCGCGTCCCAGTGGGTGGCCGCCTGCAGCCCCATGGTCACCGCGTCGTCGCTGCACGCGACGGTTCCCGGGCCGAAGAGCTCCTGGTTGATCTGCACCATGGCGTGCAGCGGATTGACGCGTCCCGGGATCATCCCGGTCTGCACGCCGTCCTGCTGCAGGGGCAGGGCGAGCGGGACCCGGCGGCCGGTGCGGACGCAGGCGGCCGCCTCGCGGACCACCTCGTCGGTGATCAGGTTCAGGGTGCCGATCTCGTCATCGGACCCCCAACGGCCCCAGTTGTTCACGCGCTTGGCGATCTCGTGGAACGCGGCCGGCAGTGACATCGGTCCTCCCCGGGGGCTTGTCTCCGCGTATCTGACGGGTCGTAGAATCTGAAGGCGAATCTAACGGACCGTCAGAAACTGCGGGAAGGGGCCGGGGCGTGGGGAACTTCTTGGCAGGCAAGGTCGTCGCCGTGACGGGTGCGGGGCGGGGCATCGGACGGGCGGTCGCGCTGGCCGCCGCGGCCGAAGGGGCACGGGTCGTCGTCAACGACTACGGCGTCTCCATGGACGGCGTCTCGCCCACCAGCGAGGTCGCCGAAGCCGTCGTCAAGGAGATCGAGGCGGCGGGCGGGGAGGCGGTCGCCGTGGCCGACGACGTGTCCACGATGGCGGGCGGGCAGCGGGTCGTGGACGCGGCCCTGTCGGCCTACGGGCGGATCGACGCAGTCGTGTGCGTGGCCGGGATCCTGCGCGAGCGGATGCTGTTCAACATGACCGAGGAGGAGTGGGACCCGGTGGTCGCCACCCATCTGAAGGGGACGTTCACCGTGTTCCGGGCCGCGTCGGCCGTGATGCGGAGGCAGCGGGCGGGCACCCTGATCGGGTTCACCAGCGGCAACCACCAGGGCTCGGTCTCGCAGGCCAACTACAGCGCGGCCAAGGGCGGGATCATCTCGCTCGTGCGGAGCGCCGCGCTGGGCCTGCACAAGTACGGGGTGACCGCCAATGCCGTCGCCCCGGTCGCTCGTACGCGGATGTCGGCCAACGTGCCCATGGAACTGGCGGAGATCGGGGAGCCGGAGGACGTGGCGGCCCTGGTGGTGTATCTGCTGTCCGACGCGGCTCGGGAGCAGGGGGTCACGGGGCAGGTCTACACCGTCGCGGGGCCGAAGATCGCGGTTTGGGCGCAGCCGCGCGAGTTGCGTGCGGCGTATGCCGACGGGGCGTCCTGGACGCCGGAGCGGATCGCGGAGTGTCTGCCGGGGTCCGTGGGGGTGGATCCGATGCCGATGCTGGCTCGGTTGGAGGCGATGGAGAGGGCGGCGCGGGAGGGTTCGCGGCCTAACGCCCAATAGCTCGCGGGGTGTTCCGAGAGGGCGGCTGCGGGCGGTTTGCAGCTGGTCGCGCAGTTCCCCGCCCCTAGGTGGGAGATCCGACCGTCGCTTTGGAGGTAGCCGTGGAATTTGGTTTCACCGCTGAGGACGAGGCATTCCGGCTGGAAGCTCGCGGGTGGCTCGCCAGGCATGTCGAGGGCGAGCAGGACCGTCGTACCTGGGAACGGACCCTTGGGAAAGCCGGCTGGATCGGGCTCGGGTGGGGTGCGGGTGGGTACGGGAACCGGACCGCCACGCTCACCCAGCAGGTGGTGTGGGCCGAGGAGTACGCGCGTTCGGGGGCGCCGTCGCGGTCGGGGCACATCGGGGAGAACCTGCTGGCGCCGACCCTGCTCGCGCAGGGGAGCGAGGAACAGAAGGCGCGGTTCCTGCCGCCGATAGCCGTCGGTGAGGAGCTGTGGTGTCAGGGATACAGCGAGCCCGGGGCGGGGTCGGATCTCGCGGGGGTGCGCACCAAGGCCGAGCGCGCTTCCGACGGGACGTACCGGATCACCGGACAGAAGATCTGGACCTCCCTCGCGCATGAGGCCGACTGGTGCTTCGTGCTGGCCCGCACCGAGGCGGAGTCGCGTCGCCATCACGGCCTGAGCTTCCTGCTCGTTGCGATGGATCAGCCGGGGCGTGTCGAGGTGCGGCCGATTCGGCAGCTGACCGGGACCAGCGACTTCAACGAGGTGTTCTTCGACGGCGCGCACGCCCGCGCGGAGCATGTCGTCGGGGGTGAGGGCGCGGGGTGGAAGGTCGCGATGAGTCTGCTCGGGTTCGAGCGGGGGGTGTCGACCCTCGCCCAGCAGATCGGGTTCGCGGGGGAGTTGGGGCGGGTCGTGGAGGCCGCGGTGCGGTCCGGTGCCGTGCGGGATCCGGTCGTACGGGAGCGGCTGGTGCGGCAGTGGGCCGAGTTGCGGGTGATGCGGTGGAACGCCCTGCGGACCCTGGGGGGTTCGGCGGGCGCGGGAGGTGCGGGAGCGCCCAGCGTTTCCAAGCTGCTGTGGGGTGGCTGGCATCAGCGGCTCGGGGAGCTGGCGATGCAGGTGCGGGGCGCCGGGGCGAGCGTGGGGCCGCGGGAGTGGGCGCCCTCGTCGCCGTATGAACTCGACGCCCTGCAGCATCTGTTCCTCTTCTCCCGCGCCGACACGATCTACGGGGGTTCGGACCAGGTTCAGCGCACGATCATCGCCGAGCGGGTGCTCGGCCTGCCCAGGGAGCCCAAGGGGGTCGTCTGATGCGCGCGGTGATGTACGACGGCAAGCGGGTCGAGGTCGTGGACGATCTGGAGGTGCGGGACCCGGGGCCGGGTGAGGTGCTGGTGGCCATCTCGGCGGCCGGGTTGTGTCACAGCGATCTGTCCGTGGTGGACGGGACCATACCCTTCCCCGTTCCTGTGGTGCTGGGCCATGAGGGCGCGGGCGTGGTGGAGGCGGTGGGTGTGGGTGTCACCCATGTCGGGCCCGGGGACCATGTGGCTCTGTCCACGCTGGCCAACTGTGGTGTGTGTGCCGAATGCGACCGTGGGCGGCCGACCATGTGCCGGCAGGCCATAGGGCGGCCGGGGCGGCCGTTCCGGCGGGGTGAGCGGGAGGTGTTCCAGTTCGCCTCCAATTCCGCCTTCGCGGAGCGGACCGTGGTGAAGGCCGTGCAGGCGGTTCGGATTCCGAGGGACATTCCGCTGTCGTCCGCCGCGCTGATCGGTTGCGGGGTGCTCACGGGTGTGGGCGCCGTGCTGAACCGGGCGCGGGTCGACCGCGGGGACCGGGTGGTCGTGATCGGCGCCGGCGGGATCGGGCTCAACGTCATCCAGGGGGCCCGGATCGCGGGGGCGCTGCGGATCGTGGCGGTGGACGCCAATCCGGCGAAGGAGGCGGTGGCACGGCAGTTCGGGGCGACGGACTTCCTGACGTCGGTGGAGGGGGTGCGGGAACTGCTGCCGACGGGGGCGGACCATGCCTTCGAGTGCGTGGGGCGGGTCGAGCTGATCCGGGCCGCCGTCGATCTGCTCGACCGGCATGGGCAGGCCGTACTGCTCGGGGTGCCGGCGGCCACGGCCGAGGCGTCCTTCCTCGTCTCCTCCATGTACCTGGACAAGTCGATCCTGGGCTGCCGGTACGGGTCGTCGAGGCCGCAGCGGGACATCGCGCTGTACGCCGAGCTGTATCGGGCCGGGCGGCTGCTGCTGGACGAGCTCGTGACCCAGACGTATCCGGTGGAGGACTTCGAGAAGGCGGTGGCGGACGCGGAGGCGGGAAAGGTGGCGCGGGGGGTGTTGATGTTCTGAGGGCGCCGCTTCGGCGTCCGGGACGCGGTTCCTACGCCAGGAACTCCGCCAACAGGCGGTTGAGTTCGGCAGGTCGCTCGGTGGGGAGGGAGTGGTGAGAGGCGTCGGGCAGAGTGACGACGCCCGCCTCGGGCAGGAGCCGGCGCGCTGCGGCTGCCGCCCGCCGCGCGTCGTGAGCCCGGCTGCGTCCGGCCAGGAGCACCAGGGCCGGGACGGTGCAGGCCCTCAAGTCCCGGGCCTTGGGGCGGCGCATGGCGACGACCTTCGACCGCCGGGCTCCGGCGGTGCTGTCCAGGAACGTCCGCCACGCCGGGTCCTCGGGGTCGCTGCCGGTCTCCCACCGGTGGAAGGCCTGGATGCGCTCGGCGGTGGGCCGCAGGAGGGTCGGCAGCCCGTGCACGAGGTAGCGCGGGCGCATGCCGGTGAAGCAGTTGGTCGGGTCGAGCAGCGCGAGCCTGCCGAGCCGTTGGGGCGCGTGCAGCGCGTAGTTCAGGGCGATCCAGGCGCCGTAGGAGTGCCCGCACAGGTGCGCCCCGTCGAGGCCGAGCTCGGCGAAGAGCGTGTCGAGCCATGCCACCAGGTCGTCGGCGCCCCGCAGCGGCGCCCCGTCGTGCACGCTGCGGCCGATGTCGCCGATCAGGTCGACTGCGTAGACCCGATGGGCGGCGGCCAGGTCCTTGACGTTGGCGAACCAGACCACCGAGGTCGCCCCGCCCCCGGGCAGCAGCACGACCGGTGCGCCGTCCTCCCGGCCGCAGATCTGGACGCGGGTGGTGCCGTACGGGGACGGAACGTCGACGCTGTGCACGTCGACGGGCCAGCGTCGCAGGACGGCGTCGTACGCCGCGTGGAAGACCGCCTCGTGATCCATGTTCCCGGTCCCCGCCTATGATTGCTCGACAGTCAATAATCTCGATCATCGAGATATTACGGGAGCATGCGCATGGATGACCAGGACCCCGGACTCCAACTGGTCCATCTGCTGCGGGCCGTCACCGTGGAACTGGACCTCTTCGCCGCCGAGTTCGCCGCCCGCAACGGCCTTCACTCCACGGACGTGCGCGCCCTGATCCACCTCCTGGACGCCCGCCGGGAGAGCGTGGACGCCACTCCTGGATGGCTCGGAGCGCAGTTGGGCGTGAACTCGGCGTCGACCACGGCCTTGGTGGACCGTCTGGAGCGGCTGGGGCTGGTGCGCCGGGAACGGGACACCCGCGACCGCCGCCGGGTGCTGCTGGTCGTACGGGACGAGGCCGTCACCCTGGGCTGGTCGTTCTTCGGGCCGCTGATCGAGGAGATGGTCGCCGAGATGCGGTCCTTCGACGAGGGGGAGCTGGCCACGGTGCGGCGATTTCTGGTGGCGATGCGCGATGTGTCCGAGGCGCGGCGCCGGGTTCAGCGAGGCGGCTCCGGCCGGGCGGCGGGTGACGGGGCCGGCGGCTCAGGGGGGCGCTGACATGAGGAGCACGTACTCGTAGAGGAGGGACGCCATCAGGGCGATGACGCCTGCCCGATCCCAAGGCTCCCTCGCAGGGTGTCGGGCCAGGGGGTCGGGCCAAGGTGTCGGGCCAGGGCGGCGGCACCCCGCGGCCACTAAGCGGCCCGAACCCCCGCCGAACGGCGGAAGGTGCGCCGGTACGCCGTCGGCGTCACGCCCAGGGCCGCCTGCAGATGCTGTCGCATCGACTGGGCCGTACCGAAGCCCGCGTCCCTGGCCACCTGGTCGACCGAGAGGTCGGTGGACTCCAGGAGGTGGCGGGCTCGTTCGACGCGTTGCTGGGTGAGCCACTGGCCGGGGCTGATGCCGGCCTCCTCGCGGAAGCGGCGGGTGAAAGTGCGTACCGACATGGCCTCCTGGTCGGCCATGTCGCGCAGTTGGATGGGCTCGTGGAGGCGGCCCAGGGCCCAGGCGCGGGCGTTGGTCGTGGACGACTGCTGGGGGTCGGGGACGGGGCGGTGGATGTACTGCGCCTGGCCGCCGTCCCGGTGCGGCGGGACGACCGTGCGGCGGGCCACGTCGTTGGCGATCGCCGTGCCGTGGTCGCGGCGCACCATGTGCAGGCACAGGTCGATGCCGGCGGCGACGCCGGCCGAGGTCAGCACGTCACCGTCGTCGATGAAGAGGACATCCGCGTCGACCTCGACCCGCGGGAACAGCCGCTGGAAGCGCTCGGCGTCGGCCCAGTGCGTGGTCGCCGGGCGCCCGTCGAGCCGGCCGGCCGCGGCGAGGACGTAGACGCCGGTGCAGATGGAGGCGAGCCGGGTGCCGGGGCGGATGTGGGCGAGCGCGGCGGCCAGCTCGGCGGTCAGGACGCCCTCCTCGAAGACCGGGCCCAGCTCGTACGACGCCGGGACGATCACGGTGTCGGCGGTGGCCAGCGCCTCGGGGCCGTGCTCGACCTGGATGGCGAAGTCCGCGTCGGTCCGCACCGGGCCCGGCGGCCGGATCGAGCAGGTGACGACCTCGTACAGGTGCCGGCCCCGCGCGTCCTTGGGGCGGCCGAAGATCCGGTGCGGGATGCCCAGCTCGAAGGGGAGGAGGCCGTCGAGGGCGAGGACGACGACGCGGTGCGGGCGAAGGTCCGAGGACGGACGGGGCTCCGACTCACTGCTCATGGCCCGATCCTAACGAATGCTGTCCTTCGGGCCAATCGATCTGCGTCGGCGCATGCCCGAAGCTCGTTGACGTGACGCAGACAACCGAAGCCACCGCCACCGCCGCCACCGCCGGCACCGTCGACAAGTCCTCACCGGCGTCCCGTCGTACCCGGATCCACCGCGCCTGGTTCGTCGCCGCCGTCACCTTCGTGACGATCCTCGGCGCCGCCGCCTTCCGCTCCCTGCCGGGGCTGCTCATCGACCCGCTGAACGAGGAGTTCGTGTGGTGAGGCTTGGGGGAACGAACTTGCAGGCTCAGTTCTCCATGAGGGGGTGAGTCCTTGTCAAGCCCGAGCCTCCTCGATGTGGTCGAGCTCACAACGACAGAAGAGCCCCGACTTCCCAAGTCGCGATGACCAGGAAGGGCCGGGGCTCTGTGTGTTGGCGCTGCTGTGTGGCTGTGTGCTGGCCGTTGAGGGAGTGGCCGAAGACTTGGGCTGACATGTGTGTGAGTGGCTATCTCACGGTCGCTGGCGGCCATCCCGAGCCGGTGTGCGAGCCCTGGTGTGCGTCGAGTCGAGCGTGAGGGGTGGGGTATGACCCCCTGAGCGTCGGCTTCCTGACCGCCACGTCTTAGCGGCTCCCATCCAGCCCCAGTAACAGGGTCGATCGTGACATGGGGGTGGGAACGCAAAACCGCAGGTCAACGCACAGAAGGACCCCCAGCCGGCCGAAATTCTGGGGCCAGTCCGGGGGGTTGATCGGGACATGGGGCCGCTCAGGCGGCCATGAAGCGGTTGTACCGCTTGCGGCAGGTGGCATCGCAGTAGGCACGGTGCATGGCCGCGTCCTCTGGGAGGGGTCGAGCGCACGCCATGCACAGAGCCTCGACGGCTCGGCGCTCCAGTTCCTTCGGGTCGGTCGTCAGGGCGTAGGTTCGTCGGCTCACGCGGCCACCACCTCGGGGACGGTCGGAGCCTCGCGGGGGTCGAGCGGGAAGAGGGCGGATGCCTCGCCCTCGACGTCGAGCCGGAGGTGAAGCGCCAGACCCTCACGGATGCCGTGCGAGCCGACGAGAGCGCCACCAGAGACCGAACCGAAGCCCTTCACTTCGTGGCCGGTGACGACGTCCAGGACGAGCGGGACGGCCGAGAGCGAGTCGGTCAGGTCGGCGTTCGGGTAGCCGTGCCCCTTCATGACGTACAGCTCGACGTCGAGCCAGCGGGCAGAGCCTCGGCCCTGGTGGGCATCGGCGGAGATCAGCCGGACGTCGACATCGGACAGGGTGAGCGAGTCGAGCAGGGTTGCGAAGTCCTCGGCCGCGTGTCGGGCGGCGTGGTGGACGTGGGAGACGAGGAACAGGGGGATCAACTCCTTCGGGTAGTTCAGGCGGCCAGGGTCTCGGCGATGACGAGGGCGAGAGGGAGGCCGGTGCGGCGCTGCGCCTGCCACACGTCGAATCTGCGGTGACAGGGCTTGGCGAGCGGGGCGTAGTGCTCGGGGTCGGTGGAGTACAGGGAGCCCTCGGAGTCGGCGTGCGTCGACACCTTCGGCTCGGGGTCGGTCCCGAGGTACGCCCACTCTTCGGCCTGTCGGTCGCAGCCACAGGCGCAGCGCCAGTCCGAGGCGGGGCCGTGCTCGGCCTTCACTCGGGCGTGAGCGGTGGTGTAGGCGATGACGTCGCCCTTGATTCGGGGGTCTGGGTGGTTGGCTCGGTCGGCACAGTTGGCCGTGCGCCCCGTGGCCACGTTGCGGATGCTGAGCGGCTTGTAGCTGCCGCACTCGCACTTGAACACCGCTCGGTCGCCGTCGCGGCTGACGAGGGTCAGGGCGCCGGACGGCGAGACCCAACCTCGGTCGTACTTGCGAGCGCCGGGGCGAGGGTTGTTCCGGCCCTTGCGGACGTACGTCACCTTGCCTGCCTCGCGGTCGCGCTGCCTGCGGGCTCGGTCTCGGCAGGTGTACGAGCAGAACTCGGCGTTGGCTCGCTTGCCTTCCAGGGAGCCGCCGCACTGCCGACAGGCGCGCTCGGTGTTGTGGTCGTTCACTGTGGAATCTCCTTCTGTTGGGGCGCCCTGTCGGGCGCCACCTGGGCAGGGCTGCAACGGCAAGGTGAAGTCGCTTGCCGTGAGGGTCTTCGGGAAGTGGGGCGCTACCGCGCCCCCAGTGAGTAAGGGGGCAAGACGAAGAGGGCGCCCCCGAAGGGGCGCCACCTGTCAGAGCTACTGATCACTTCGCCGTTGCGCCTACGGCTTGACGGCCGCCGACAGGCGGCCCAGGGGGAAGAGATTGGAAGTTCCCTGTAAGTAGAGTAAGAGGGAGCCAACGTTCTCCCAGGTCAGATCGGGTGCAGGGTGTCCCAACAGGACACGTAGGGTGTCCCCACAGGACACCTTCAGGCAGCCGTCCGCCCGCTCAGGTTGTGAGCCGAGCATGTCCGGCCGCCCACGCTCGCCTTCTGGAACATGGACGAGGGGAGCACCAGGCACGCGGCCTTGGAGTTCGCCCCGATCAGTCCCATGGACTTCGCCTTGCGGATGGCCTTGGAGACGTTCTGCGAGTCCGGAATGACGCCGTTCTTGTCCACCAGGATCTCGGCCAGACGCTCGCCCTTGAAGTCGCTGTGACCGATCTGGTTCGCCCACCC
Source organism: Streptomyces ferrugineus (assembly GCF_015160855.1). Taxonomy (NCBI): domain Bacteria; kingdom Bacillati; phylum Actinomycetota; class Actinomycetes; order Kitasatosporales; family Streptomycetaceae; genus Streptomyces; species Streptomyces ferrugineus. The sequence continues at coordinate 880,003 of NZ_CP063373.1, forward strand.
GATGGCGGCGAAGTGCAGTCGGTACACACGGTCGTGTCGCGGGTCTCGGGCCATGCGCCGGTACTCGGTCTGAGAGACGGCTCCCCAGGGTCGGTTACTGCCGAAGTTGATCGCCACTTACTCGGCCACCTCCTCGGACAGAGGGGGGAGCTCGACGGCGTCAACGTCGCCGACAGGCAACCCGACTTCGTTGAACAGGTCCCAGACCTCGGACCAGCCGAGCAGGAGGTAGCGGGCAGACAGGATCGACCCCGGATCGCCCTTCTCGGCGAGCTCGGCGTAGTAGGCGAACCGCTCCCGAGCCTGCTCGTACGCAGTCGCCAGGGCGGGCAGGTTCAGGGTCGCGGGGATGGACTGCATCAGGCGCGACCGCCCTTGCACTCGCAGTCCGCGCAGTCGCAGGCGACATCCCACGCACACCAGCAGCACCCGCACTCCGGGCACTCGTCGTGATCGTTCGGGTTGTCGGTGGGGCTGATGCACTCGTACTGGCTCTTCATCGGTGTTGCGACCTCCTTCGTGTGGTGGGAGATCGCGCGTACCGCTACGCACTGCCGGACACTGACCGTCCGGATGGGCTGCCCTTGGCGTCCCTTGGCTTCTCTCGGAGGAGCCGACTCGACCACCTCAGAGGGTGGGAGTCACGGTGTCCGCCCTCGGTCGGGCGGAAGGAAGTTCCTACATGATCAGATGGTCATCCGTCAAGCTCAGTCACTCCGAGTCGACGGCCGGCTGAGCGGAGCGTAGTCACGGCCCCCTCGGTTCAGTGGGGGTCAAGTGCCAGCGTTCGGCTCGGCCTTCACCACTCCACCAGGCTCGGCGCGGCTCAGACGAAGTGACCGCGACCGGTACGAGAGGGCCGCTCGGCGTGAGGGGCGGCAGCCTCCTTCTCGGCTTCGAGCTCGGCGAGGATGGCGGCCTGGTGCTCCTCGAACTCCTCGGCGGTCATGACGGCCGGGGCAGCCTCGACGGCCGGAGTCTCGACGACGGGCTGAGCCTCGGTCTCGTCGAGCTCTTCGAGCGCCGGAGCGAGCACGGCCACGGCGCGGACGAGCAAGTCAGAGGCAAGCAGAATGCCGACGACCGGCAGAGCACCAGCCACGGCAAGGAGCCACACGGGGCGACCCTCGTACAGGCCGAGCGCGTGAGCTTCGTTCAGGGTGAGCGAGGCGGCGGTGAACGTCGCCAGGGTGGCGAACGCGAGGCGCCGGGCCTTCAGGTCATGCCGCAGCAAGAGCAGCGTTACGAGGGCGATCACGACGGCCGAGTCCGGAACCACGCTGTACCCGATGGCGCCCCATCCTGACAGGTGCACAGCTTCGGCGGCGTACATGAGGCTCGGCCACGATGCGACGAACGCGCCGGACAGGACCAGCAGGATCAACAGGCCGAGCAGCACAACGGCCACTCGGCGGATTCGGTTGCTACGCAAGGGGGTTCGGGTCTCCTTCGGGTTGTGGGCATGCGAAGGGGCGCCCCGCTCAGTGGTCGAGCAGGGCGCCCCTGTACGTCAAGTGGAAGACGTATGTACGTGACCGGGCATGCGGTCGACGTACGCGGCCGGGCTTGTCAGCGGTTGGCGCGGATGGCGTCGCGCTTCGCCTTGGCTCGGATCTGCGAGGGGGTGAACTCGGCGGGGAGGAGTGCACGGGTCATGAGGGATGCGACGGCCACGGACTCGACGAGGAAGGCGGCGAAGAGCAGGGCGACGACGATGGCCATGGGGAAGTTCTCCGTTCGGGTTCGGGTCGGGACCGTGGTCTGATCGGCCCCAGCAACCCCCCGAGGCGGACCACTCGGAGGGAAGCTGAGGGATCAGGCGCCGGTCTTGGACTTCACGGAGAACCGAACCGCCATGGTGTGCTCGACACCGGACACCGCGACCGGGTCGCTCAGGTGCTTGATCTGCACCCCTTCGGCCACGACTCCCGCACTCTCCAGGAAGCGACCGGGCAGTGTCTGTGCAGCGTCGATGATGGCCTTCCGAACCTCGCCGGTCGGCAGGCTGAGCGTGTTGGTCTGGAACGCCACCTCGGCGATCACCTCGGTCGTGCGCTCACCCTTGACCGTGCGGGAGTCGTGCTTGACGCCCTTCACCCTGATCTGGAACTGACCGGTACGGACACCGCCACCCGAGACGGGCATCAGGCTGACCGGCCCACCCGCGTCGACTCGGGCGCCAGCCTCGTACGCCAGGGTGCCCGCTGCCTGTCGAAGTACGTGCTCGGTCGGGTCGTTCTTCAGGGTCGGTATCGCGTCGAACACGGACACGCCCTGAACCTTGATCTCGTCGACTCCCACGCCGGGGGTCTCGCTCATCTTGTCGCCGGGGACGTGAGCGCCGGGGACGTGCCACCCTCGGGCCGTGATCGCGTTCGCCAGCTTCGACCGGTCGAGCATCCGCGCGTACCGCTTGTTGCGGAAGACTCGGACGGTGACGCCTGCCGACTCGCGACCGCCAGTGAAGACGGTGGGGGAGTCCTGCACGACGACGACGGCCGCGTGATCGGTCTCGAAGGTGCGGACGTTGGCGAAGGTGGGGATCACCTCGACGTCACTCGGGACGATGGCGCGGACGGCTTCGGCGATGCGCTCGGCAACGTGCTTATCGGCGTGGGCCGGGGTGCGCTCCAGGGCGGCGAGCCTGCGCTTCGAACCGTCCCGCAGGAGAGAGGTTCGCTCGACGTTGTGGAACGCGGCGGCGAACGCCTCGGGGCTCACGGAGTCGTCTCCTCGGCCCAGGGTGGCGCGGTGGCCGTTCAGCTTCTCCTCGGCCTGAGCGGCTTCGGTGGCGAATCGCTCGGCAGCCTCACGGGTGGCCAGCAGGTCGGCGCCGTAGCCCTTGACCTTCTTGGCGTGCTCGGCCTCGGACTGCTTGATGACGTCGGCGATGGTGTTGGCCTTGGTGGTAGCCACTGGTTCGGGTCTCCGTTCTCGGACTGGTGTCCGGGGTTGGTGTGTGGTATCACGCGCGTGCGAGCCGGCCTGCCTGTGAGGCTCTGTGCGGCTGCATGCGGGCATGAGAGAGCCCCTGTGGCCATCGGTAGCCAGAGGGGCGGGAGGGGCTGTTACGGGGTGATCCAGCCGCCGTCTTCGTCGTGCTGTTCGGCGTCTTCCGGATTCAGCTCGGCTTCGATCTCGCGGGAGGTTCGCCAGGTGTCGGTCAGGGGCTCGGGCCGAACGATCGCGCCGGGGTGCGCTTCCCTGCCGTAGCTCGATCTCGTCGTGCCGTAGCGGCTCACGCTGCCGTCTCCTTCCTTCGCCTCGACTCGTCACAGAAGGCGGACCAGTCGGCATGGAAGGTCTCCCAGTTGGTGTAGACCCAGGACTGGTTGACCATGACGGTCGGCGTCTGGGCCGTGTCGTAGTCGAAGGCGTCGGGGAGTCGACCGCTCAGACGGCAGTCCCAGACGAAAGCGCGGAACAGGCCATGGTGGACGTTCAGCCATCGAGCGGCCTGGTTCGTGTTGGACCAGATGTCGCCGTTGTCGCGTCGGCTCACTTGGCACGCTCCTCAGCTAGCTTCTCGACGTCCGCCTGTCGGTAGAGCACCGAGGCGCCGAGCTTCACGCCCTCGATCGGCTCGACGCCATCCGAGCGCCAGTTGCGGACCGTGCCGGGGTGGACTCCGAGGCGGCGTGCCGTCTCCCGAACGGTCATGTAGTTGGTGCCCTCGATCTGGAACACGAAGGGCCTCCTTCCCGCCTCGGGCGCGAGGCTGTGTCGTGGGTTGTCATCAGGTGTTCGGGCCCAAGAGAGACGCCCCCCGCCAGTACCGCCAAGGAGGGACCGGTACCGACGAGGGGTGTCTGTGTCTCGTCCGCGTGCGTGACAGCGCCTCGGGTGACCAAACCCGCACGGACGAGACAGGGGGTGCGCCAGGAACCCGAACAGAACGAGCGCACCGTGAAGGGAGGAATCAGGGGACGTCATCAGGTGTGACGCACGGGAGAGAGACGCCCGACCGGATCAGGGTCGGGCGAGCGAGGAGCGAACCCCTCTACTTACTGGTGGCAGTTGGATCATGGTTCGTCCGGGTCGAGTCACTGTGACGCTGGTCACTGGCTCTTAATTGAACCCTCTACCTACTGATACGGGGCCCGACCCTGCTCGGTCAGGACGGACCCGCTGTGACGCCGGTCACCTGTCGAGCGAGGAGCGAAACACCCTCACTTACAAGTCCGGGATGAGCGGGGCACTTGTCCGGGTCGAGCCGCTGTGACGCCGGTCACCTGCCGGTCGAGCGAATCACCCTCTACCTACAGAGAGCCAATGGGCGGGCCGTCAGTCAGGGTCGAGTCAGCGTGAGGCTGATCACCTGACTGTCGCACCCTCGGCCTACCGTGCCCCCATGGACATGGACAGCCCGCAAGACGTAGGCGCCGCCTTCGGCGCCCTGATCCTCGGCGTCACCGTGAGCGAGGAGCCGCCCCCTCCAGACTCCCCCCTCAGCCGTGTGCGCGCCTTCACCGCCCGGTACGGCGAGGGCGCGCTGAATCCCGAGCACATCAGGGCCGCACAGGAGGGGCGCCCCCTGCTCCCGTGAGACGACGCCACGCCGGGCACTTCATGCAACAACGTGCATACCCACGAACGTGCATGGACGGCCGAGCTCGACCCTCGTACGGTCGTGCCCAACGGCCCAACGGGGCCGACAGACAAGGGGGTTTCGCATGGCACGCGAAGAACTGACTCGGCTTACCGGCAACGGCAATGGGGAGTGCGGCGAAGACGACTGCCCGAACCTGTACCGCACGGAGCGAGGAACGTTCGTCGTTCAGGGCGACGTGTCCAACGCCTTCACTCCGCCGCAAGGGGAAGGGCTTGTGGAGATTCCCGAGAGCGTTCTTCGGGAGGCAATTCGTGCTCTTGGATGGTGACGAGTGGCGGGCGACGCTCCGAGGATTCCAGTCCGAGGCGTGGCGACTGGAGACCCTTCCGCAGTACCTCGTACCGCAGGAGTCCGAAGAGCTCGAAGCCTTCCGGGCCGGTAAGCGAATCGACCCGCACGCCTACTCGTCCGCATACACGGAAGACCTGAAGCGGATACGCGGTGAGGGGAAGCGTAAGGGGCGAGTACACATCGTGACTCGGCCGCTCTCCGAGTATCTGCAATTCGAGTTCTCTCGGTATTACGCCCCTCACGTACTCGCCGGGGAAGACGTCCGAATTCTCGACGTGACCGACCGAGAGAATCCCTTGCCGGAAGTCCGGGACTTCTGGATGTTCGACCGCTCGACGGTCGTTCTCATGCACTACGAGGACGACGGAACGCAGATCAGCCGCGAACTGTACGAAGGCGAGCCGGCCGACTACATCGAGTACCAACGAATTGCCGTTGCCGAGTCGGTTCCATTCTTGGAGTACGTGAAGGGGTGACGTTCGAAGCTGAGCAGCTTGGCGAGTCCGGCCCGGAACTTGCTTCGCTGCTCCGAGAATTGCGCAAGCGAGCCGGTCTCTCAGGGGATCGGCTCGCCGCGCGCTGCAACATGTCTCAGTCCAAGGTAAGCCGGATTGAGAACGGCCGCACACGGCCGTCTCTGGTCGATGTAGAGGCGATCCTGAGAGCCTTGGACGCCCCGCCCGAACTCGTCGCCGAAGTCTCCGCGCTCGCCCGTCTGGCGAACACTGAATGGCGGAACCTTCGAGAGCTACGGCGTAAGGGACTAGGGACGCGACAGGCCGAGTTGAAGGGTCTCGAAGCGTCCTCGGCGCACATGCGCTACTTCCTGCTCTCGATGGTTACCGGCCTACTCGCTACACCGGAGTACGTACGGGCCAGCCTCGCTCACTCACCGGCCGATACGAGCAAGGCAGTGGCAGGGAAGTTGGAACGGCAAGCCGTTCTCTACGACGCTTCGAAACAGTTCACATTCCTTCTGACCGAGCAGGCGATTCGTTGGCCGGTAGTTTCGCCGTTGCCTCTGGCCGAGCAGATGGACCGATTGGGCTCCCTGTCCTACCTGCCGAATGTGCGCATCGGCGTGATTCCCGTGGGGGCAGTAACGCCCAGAGTTCCGCTGAATACCTTCACGATCTACGACGCTTCCTTGGTCACCATCGAGACTTCGGCGGGGAGTCTGGTACTGCGTGACGGCCGAGACGTTCAGACCTACCTGAAGGAATTCGCGGGATACGAGGAATGCGCATTGTTCGGGGAGGAACTTCGGGCGAGGCTCGCCGAGTGGTCGGCCGCCTGCCGTGCATGAGTTCAGTCGACAACGCGCATGAAGCGCCATCCGTTGCACATTCCACGGGATCATTCTTCGGCAGACACGAAGTCGGGGAGGCTGTAAGGAATGAGCACACCCAAGACGACGATGGCAGGGCCGGTGAACCTGACGCTTCCGGAGGGAGACCCGGACCCCGTCGCGGGTTGTCGCCAGTGCCTCGACATCGCCGTGACCCGAGCCAACGCCCGATCGATCGGGGACTACTCGAAGGTGTCAGACGCGAACGTGGCTCTCCGGATGCATCTTCGGGAAGACCACGGGGCCGAGTAATGGACATGGAGACGTGGCGAGATGCCCGCTCACGGGCCGTTGGCGCGGCTGAGGCACTGCGGGCGGCATTGGCCGCCCTCGGCGTGCCTGAGAGCGTCTGGGGCACCGTGCGCCCCATGGTCACCCATAAGGGCACCCCGTACGTGCACGTAGGCATGGTGCGCGCGGAAGTGGCCGAGCAGATCGCCGAAGCCATGCGGACGCCGGAGAGCGCTCGGTGACCCGCTCCGTCATGCGGTACGTGAAGCACCGGATCACACAGCAGCCAGACTCTGACGTCACCTTTGAGGCCGGTTGCCTGACGTGCGAGTGGAAGGCGACCCCTTCAGAGGACGGGGCGGCGGTCGACATCGAGTGCATGAGCCACACCGGCCGGACAGGGCACGCGACATTCCGGCGCTTGTGCACGTCGCTCGCTCTCGTCGAGCGAGCCGAGTAACCGCACACCCCGGCACGCCTCGGGGCGGCGAAGACTGCCGAGCCGTGCCGGTTGAGAGCCCCTGTCGGTCGTTCCCCCGTGACCGGCAGGGGCTCTGTGCTGAACGCAGAGACCCCGCCAGACGCCCAGCAACGGGCCCTGACGGGGTCGAGTCGGTGACTGCGGAGAGTTCAGCCGGCCGTCACTCTTCGTCGTCTGCGGTGTGGTTCCAACTCACGGTCATGTAGTCGTCCACGGTCATGTTCTTCGCCTTCTTGAAGCCGTTGGGGTGCATCTCGACGGAGAGTACGAACTTCACCCACGCTCGGCGGACGGGAAGCGGAGTGCCCGGCCAGTCTTCAATCAGGGCAGCAACGCCCTTCACGGGGTCGATCGGAGGCAGGCCAGTGACCCCGGACAGCTTCTCGTCGATCTCGTCGAGCCGGGCCCGGATCGCCTCGGTACCGGCCGTCATCTGCGAGAGGGTGATGGCTCCCGAGGCGTAGGCCACGGCCAAGCCGTCGAGCCGTTCGCGGAGCGTCTGAGCCTCGGCGTGAAGGTGGGCCGAGTCGTCGCCCTGCTCCTGTCGGGCGGCGAGGATCGAGGACAGGAAGTCGGGGAAGACGAGCCGGGCAAGAACGGCGTTACCGGCCCGCTTGTCGGCCAGCTCTCGCGGTACCCGCACATGCTTCTGTCCGCACCGGTAGACCGGGGTGCCTCGGTACATGCCGCCCCGCACGGCCTCCCCGCACTTCGAGCAGGTGGCCAGACCGGCGAGGAGGGTCTGAGGGGCGTTGCCGGTACGGGCGCCACCCGTGAACCTCTTGGGGTTGGTCAGTGCCGATACGAGGGCGTAGTGCGTCGCCTCGTCCAGGATGGCGGGCCACTGACCCTCGCCCACGATCTCGCCCCGGTAGGTGGCCTGAGCGATGTACCGGGGAGAGACGAGTACCTTCTTCACTCCGCCAGTGCTCCACCTCTCCGCCTCTCCCTTCGCCTTGCCGGAAGAGGAGCGGGGAGCGAGCAGACCAAGGCCAGTCCAGTACCTACCCACGGCGGCCAGGGTCTCGCCCTGAAGAACCATCTCGGCACCCTTGCGGATCGCGTCCGCCTCGGCCTCGATCACGGTCACGTAGTCGTCGGCGTATCCGAAGGGGCGGATGCCTGCCTTGTGAGGGGTGCCGTTCTTCGCCGCCTGAAGGTTGCTCGCCATCTGCCGTAGCGCCTTCTGCTCGCCTTCGTACGTCGCCCACGCCGTGACCGTTCGGGCCGTGGCCCTACCGGCAGGGGTGGACAGGTCCAGGTGTCCGGCGTGGATCGCGTGGACGTTCACGCCCAGGTCGATGACCCGTTCAAGATCCTCGGTCTTACGGATGAGCCGGTCAGTGTGCCAACAGAGGATCGCTTCCGGCTTGGACGCCAACAGCCGCTCGAACCCCGGACGCACCTTGCCCGAGGTGGCGCTGATGTCGTTGTCTGCGATGACCTCCCGTACGGTCCACCCTCGCGACTCGGCGAACGCCTTGCACTCGTCCGTCTGTCGCTGAACGCCCAACTCGTCGCCGTGCTGATCGAGGCTGAGCCGTACGTAGATGGTGACGTTCACCGGGGTCTCTCTCCTGCTCTGGTCTGTGTTCGATGATGAGGGAGGGGGAGGCCAGTCGGTACCGACCTCCCCGTGAGCTGCGTCTCAGGCGGCGAGACCGGCCGCCTGTCGCAGTGCCTCGACGGACACGGCCACCTCTTCGAAGTCGGGCTCAGTCGTGATGCAGTCGGACACGTAGAGGCCGAAGACCTTCCGGCCGTCGTCGGTGACCCCTTTGAGGAGCGGCCCGCCGTTCTTACCTTCGAGCGGTTCGACGCCGCGCGAGGAGAGGCGACGGAAGGCATCGGCGAGCAAGGCGTCATGCAGGGAGGCGCCGCCCTCGGACAGGGACAGGTCATCGCTCGCCGGAGGGGAGATCAGGACACCGGTACCGGCGATCATGTCGACGACGGCAGTGAAGGGGCGCAGGTCGATCACCTGGCCTACCTCAGACTCGGCCCACTCGGCACGGGGCCCTGACTCCCCCTTCACTCGCACCTCGTCGGCGAAGTACCGGGTCATGGCGACCCCCTCGGCGAAGATCATGCGGAGGAAGCCAGGGCGACCGCGTACGCTGCCAATCTCCCGGACCTTCAGGAAGCCGTGACCACGAACGGCCACCTCGTCGCCAGGCTCGACGTACTGAGTCTCAACCGGCATGGCGCCCTCGGTCGGCTCCGTGACCGGCTCCACCTCGGGGAGCTTGGGGGCAGCCTTCACGCGCACCATGGCGTCCATGGCGTACGTGGCATCGAGGTTGAAGCCGAGCGCACGCGACGACTCAGAGGAGAGCTCGACCCCTACCGCCTGCGCGTCGGCGTCCACCTCGACGGACACAACCTCCCGCTCCTCACCGCGCCAGGTGTCACAGCCCAGCACCATGCCGGGGCGCAGGTCGCGAGCGGGGAGGATCGTCCACGTACCGTCCGTGCCGTAGCTGCGCTCGACGTGGCGCTGTGCCAGCTCCTTAACGTCCATGAGGCGACGGCCGCCGAAGGTGAAGCCAAGGCCGACGACGGTTCCGATCCACGCTCCGCCTTCCTTGCGCGCCGTGGCGATGCGGCGCCCGTTGTGCGTCGCGTAGTAGGTGCTGGGCTTGGCGTCCTTGTGCCAGGTGAGCTCGGTCATTGGGTGCCTCCTCAGTAGTGCCCCAGAGGCTCACCACTCGTTCGGCTGGTCGCGCGGCACGATCGGCGCCGCCGTCTCCGTCAACCTCGCCCTGTACGGCCTCACGGCCCCCTTCGCCGCCGCCCTGATGGACCGCTTCGGCATCCGGCGGGTGGTCGCCGTCGCGCTGAGCGTGATCGCGCTCGGCTCGGGACTGACGTACTGGATGACGGCGGCCTGGCAACTGCTGCTGTGCTGGGGCCTGCTGGTGGGCCTCGGCACCGGATCCATGGCGCTGGCCTTCGCCGCGACCGTCACCAACCGCTGGTTCACCGAGCGCCGCGGCCTGGTCACCGGCATCCTCACCGCCGCCTCGGCCTCCGGCCAGCTCATCTTCCTGCCGGTGCTGTCCTGGATGGTCGAGGAGCACAGCTGGCGCCCGGCCGCCATCACGGTCGCCCTCGCCGCCCTCGCGGTCGTCCCCTTCGTCTGGCTGCTGCTGCGCGACCACCCGGCCGACGTGGGCCTGAAACCGTACGGCGCGCAGGAGTTCGTACCGAAGCCGCCGCCCGCGCGCGGCGCCGCCCGCCGGGCCGTCACCGTCCTGTTCTCGGCGGCCCGCACCGGCCCCTTCTGGCTGCTGGCCGGCACCTTCGCGATCTGCGGCGCCTCCACCAACGGCCTCATCCAGACCCACTTCGTGCCCGCCGCCCACGACCACCACATGCCCATCACCACCGCCGCCTCACTGCTCGCGGTCATCGGCGTGTTCGACGTCGTCGGCACCATCGCCTCCGGCTGGCTCACCGACCGTTTCGAGCCGCGCCGCCTGCTCGCCGTCTACTACGCCCTGCGCGGCATCTCTCTCCTCTTCCTGCCGATGCTGCTCGCCCCGTCGGTCCGCCCGCCGATGCTGTTCTTCATCGTCTTCTACGGCCTCGACTGGGTCGCCACCGTCCCGCCCACCGTCGCCCTGTGCCGTGAGCAGTACGGCGACGACAGCGCGATCGTCTTCGGCTGGGTCCTCGCCTCCCATCAGGTCGGCGCCGCGCTGGTGGCCTTCCTCGGCGGAGTCGCGCGGGACGTCTTCGGCGCGTACGACGTGGTCTGGTACGCGTCGGGTGCGCTGTGCGCGGCGGCGGCGCTGATGTCGCTGGTGATCCGGCGGCGTACGGCGCCCGCACTGGCCGTGTCCTGAACCCACCCGCAAGGAAAGGGATGTTCGGGACACTCGGCATGGTTCTCGGCGGCGTGGTCTTCATGCCCGCCCACCGGCTGGCCTGCGAGGACACCGGACCGCTGTGGCGCGGCGACATCCCCAACGCGCGCCAACTCACGGACGCGGCGAGGAAGGCGCAGGCGGCTTTTCCCCAGAGTCAGGCGGCCCGTTCAGTGCGGTGACGGTTTCGGGTCCAGGGCGTTGCCGACGGTGCAGCCGCCCTCACCGGGCATCCTGTGGATTCGCGGCGGCACCCACACCTCGGTGGCGCCGGGGTCCACGCGGGCGAGAAGGCAGTCCTGCGGGTCGAAGCCGTTGCCCTTGACCAACAGGAGAACGCCGACCCGTCCGCCGTCCGCCTTCACCTCGGTTCGGATCGCCGGATGCAGGTCCAGGGCGGCGAGCGTACGGCGCACCTCGGCCTCGTCCACCCGGCCGCCCTCCGGCACCCGGGGAAGTCTCGCGCGGAGCTCCTCGTACGGCAGCCGGGGCGGTTCGGGTGGCGGGGCGAAGGTCAGCGGAGGGCTGTCCGGGCAGTCCACGTCACGGGGATCCGCACGCCACTCCGACTTGGGCGACACCCGCAGCGCGAAACAGCGCCGCACGACGACCTCTTCAGGGTCGAGCCATCCGTCGTAGGCCAAGCCGGACGTGCGGACGACCACGTCGACGCCGTCCCCGTCGTGTGTCGAGGTACCCGTCATCCGCAGTACCTCCACCCCGTCGATCCCGGAAGCGGAGCGCCCGACCTCCTCCGCCGTGCGCGGACGCTGGCCGTAGAGCCGCTCGCCCGCCTTCCTGGCCACCTCCCGTGCGGTGTCCGTCGCCTCGTCCTCGGTGGACTCCACCACTCCGCAGCCGACGGTGAACAGCAACAGCGGGGCGAGCAGCAGCAGTCGGCGCATGCGTCCACCCTTCCGGCGCCGCGCACGGCGGGCAACCGCTCGCGTACTCGGACCGGCGTGGGCGATCGTACTCAGCCGGTGCGGCGACCGGACGCGGATCGCACCCCGTGAGGCTCCGGCGGCCGCTCGACGACGGCTACCGGAGTCTCACGAACGAGCGGTGTCCAGTCGCACGTGTTGCGTCGGTGATTTCGATGGTCCCGCTGCTGCGGGCGCCGCCGATGAAGCGCAGGGCCTGGGTGAGCGTCACAGCCAACCCATCCGTGCGGCCCTTCTCGCCTGACGAGCCGATCGCGACCACCACCACTACTCACAACGTCCCTACGACTGGGCCGGCCAGACCAGCGCCTGCGCGACGATGACGCTCTCACCGTTGAAGGTGACGGCGGGGCCTTCGTGCAGTTCGTAGCCAAGACCGATCGCCTCGCTCACACGCCGGCAGAACGTGGCGTCGTCCGCTCCGGTCAGGACTCGGTAGATGGGCAGTCCGTCTGGTGGTGTGCTCATGAGGAGAGGGTCCCAGAAACTGCCTGCTGAAGGTGCGTTCCATGCATCAAGACCATCAAGCCCGGCAGCGAATCTCGGATGCGGCGCGGCACCGTTCCGTGGTGGGATGCGCCGCATGAGCGACTCGCTGCGTGCCCGCATCGAGCAGTACTACGCCACCGTGCCGTTGCTGTTCGCCGATGCCGAAGAGTTCGGGTCGTTACGGCTGTTCGTACGAAGGGAACCAGGTGCCCCGTATTACGGCGGGCCCAGTCATGCCCAGCCCACTGCAGACGGCGCGTCGTCCGTTACTGCTACCGACATCGCTCGAGTGCGGGCCCGGCAGCGCGAACTCGGTGTGCCGGAGGCTTTCGAGTGGCTGGCCGAGGCGGCGCCCGCGCTGCGTTCCCGGATCGAGGCGGCGGGTCTGCCAGTGGCGGAACGCCCGCTGATGGCTCTGGATCCGCACCACCCGGTTCGGCTGCCGCCGTTGCCCGAGGGGTTGACGCTTCGTGTGCTGGAAGCCGACGACCCCGCGCTGCCCGCAGCCCTCGCCCTGCCCCGCCTGGCCTTCGCAGACGAGGGCACCATGGCGGGCTCGGTGGGGCGTAAGGAACTATCGGTCGTGGCCGAGGAGATGACGGCGGACGGCACGGTGGCAGCGATTCGCCCTGTGATCCGCGCCGGGCACAAAACGCTCGTCGCCGCCCTCGCCTCTGACGGCACCCCACTGGCCGTCGGTCACTACCACCCGGCGAGCGGTACCACCGAGATCGGCGGCATCGGCACTCTTCCCGTCGCCCGCCGCCAGGGTCTCGCCGCGGCTGTCACGGCGGCCCTGGTCGCCCACGCGCTCGAGGCCGGGGTGAAGACCGTCTTCCTCGCCTACGCGCGGGACGCCGTCGCTCGCATCTACGCACGCCTGGGATTCCGCCCTGTCGGCAGCATCCTTCTGATCGCCAACCAACCCGCGCGATCGTAGGCCCGCTGGCTGGTTACTCACCGGCATGCCTATGGCTCGGTGCACGGTTCTTTCGGCAAGGAGGCGGCGGCGGACTGGGCCGGTCCGGTTCCGGGGGCCACGTAGCAGATGGCTTCGATGTGCTGCCCGTTGCCGTAGCGGTGCATGGTCCCTCCGGTCCTGAGCCAACCGAGGCGCTCGTAAAGGCGTAGGGCGGCGGTGTCCTTGACCATGACGTCCAGTACGAGGCGGCGGTTGTGGCTCAGCCCATAGTCCATGGCTGTCATGACAAGTCGCTCGCCCACGGTGCGCCCGCGCGCGTCCCTGACGACGAAGAGGCGGGCCAGCACCCCGATGCGGTGCTCGTCGGCTCCGCTCTGTTCGGTCCACAGGGAGACCGCGCCCTCGCCGCGTGGCCGCATCACCGCCACGTGGCCGACGATCCGCCGTCCTGACTCCGCGACCCAGGAGGCCAGTACCTCGTCCGATCGCAGCCAAGCCTCTGGGTGGGCCACGCCCTCGACCGGGTAGCCGTCGGTGGCGTGCACGTCGGTCAGCGCGGCGGCCGCGCCGGGGAGGTCGCTGTCCTCGAAGGGACGGATGACAATGTTCTCCACACCGGTCTCCTCGTTCTCCATACCGGTCTCCTTGTGAGCTCGGTGTTCACTCCACGGGCAGTTCGTAGAGCAGGCCGGTCAGGTCGGCGCGGTGCACGTATCTGGACACCTCGAAGGCCGTGCCCTCCTGGTCCAGGCTGGTGTGCAGGACTTCGATGACGGGGATGCCGGAGGGCAGGTTCAGCACTGTCGCTTCGGCCGGTGTCGGCATGCGCGCGGTGATCTCGTCCCGTACGCGGGTCATGACGTGGCCGAGTTCTTCGAGCCGGCCGTAGATACCGTCCTTGCCGGTCCTGGGCTTCGTCAGCGGTGTGCCCCGCCAGACTTTCCGTTGCGGAAATTGGAGACTTGCCGCACTGGAAACACTCCTCTAGTCTTTCCGTCATGGAAACCAACGGAGACGTCATCCGGCCGACACCGCAGCAGGCCCGCGAGGCGCTGGCGGACGCCGAGCGGATCCACACCTCCACCACCGCCCTGTCCGCCACCCCGTGGCCGCTGTGGTTCACCACCGCGCTCACGCTGTACATAGCTGCCATCCCGCCGGTCTACGGTGGCCTGGCGGCGGCTTCCGAGTGGCTGCTGCCCAAGGTCGCCTGGGCCGTCATCGTGGCGGTGATGAACGTCGTCTACTTGGCGCTCTTCGCCGCTGCGGCCCGCTCCTGGCAGCGGAAGACCGGCGTCGCGCTGCGCCTGGATGTGCTGCCCAAGCGTGTCACCGTGCCGATGGCCGTCGGATTGCCCGCGCTGCTGGTGGGATCGGCGATCGCCTTTCGCGCCACCGGCGAGCCGGTGTGGCTGTTCGCCGCCTCCGCCGTGGGCGCCGCGGTATCGATCGCCTTCCACCTCGCCTTCAGTCGTCTGCACCGGAAGAACTCGTGAGTCCCGACCCCGCCGACCCCATGGATGGCTTCGACACCACCATCCACGCCCCCAACCGGCTGCGTATCTGCGCCCTGCTCGACACCGCAGGCGAAGCCGAGTTCGCCGTCGTCCAGCGAGAACTCGATGTCTCCGCGTCCGTGCTGAGCAAGCACGTCACCGTCCTGATGGACGCCGACTACGTCGAGCAGCGCAAGGCCGTCCGCGACACCCGTCAGCGCGTCTGGCTTCGGCTCACCCCGCGGGGCCGCGACGCCTACCAGGCGCATCTGGCCGCCCTGCGCGCCATCGTCGGCTCGTAAGGCTGTGCCCGGGCCGGTGTCGCCGAGCGCGGTCGGGGCGCGCATTTCACGATCACCTACTGGCGGACGCCCTTACAGAAACCGCCCTTTGTGGAACAGCAGCGGCCCCGCCTCGTCCCCGTCGCCGGCTCCCAGCGCGTCCACCCGCCCCACCACGATCAGATGGTCGCCCCCCGTGTGCACCGCGTGGACCGTGCAGTCGATCCAGGCGAGCGTGCCCGCAAGGCGGGGGGAGCTCGACGCGGGGGCCGCGTCGTACGCCACGTTCGCGAACTTGTCCGCCCCGCTCACCGCGAAGGCGCGGCACAGCTCGCCCTGGCCGGCGCTCAGGACGTTCACGCAGAAGACGCCCGCGCGGGCGATGCGCGGCCACGTCGTCGACGTACGGCCGACCATGAAGGCGACCAAGGGCGGGTCGAGGGAGAGGGAGGAGAAGGACTGGCAGGCGAAGCCGGCCGGGCCGTCCTCGCCGTCGCAGGCGGGCGCCGTGACAACCGTCACGCCGGTCGCGAAGTTCCCCAGGACGCGTCGGAATTCGGTCTGGTCCACCGGGGCGCGCTCGTCCTCGCGGACGCACCGCAGCTCCGGGCGGGGCAGAGCTTCGACGGGGGCCGGGGCCCTGGCCGATCCGAGGTAGCGGACGGCGGCGGCCGCCATCCCTGCGTGTCCCATCACGTTCCTCATTGAAGCTGACGATGCGTCAGATAGGAAGGGCTGGAGACCGGTCAATGACCTCTGTACTCGGGGCTTCGCCGCTCCACGAAGCCGCGTACCCCTTCCCGCGCGTCCCGCGTCGTCATGTTGATCTCCTGCGCGGCCGCCTCCGCCGCAAAGGCGGTGGCCCGGTCGGAGTCGAGGGAGGCGTTCACGAGCTGCTTGGTGAGGGCGAGGGCTCGGGTGGGGCCGTTGGCCAGGCGCTCGGCCCACTCGCGGGCCGTCTTGTCCAGCTCCCCGTCCGGGACGACGCGGTTGACGAGGCCGAGTCGCTCCGCGTCGGTTGCGGTCAGCGCGTCGCCGAAGAACATCAGCTCCTTGGCGCGGTGGGGGCCGACGAGGCGGGGGAGGAGGTAGGCGCCGCCGCCGTCGGGGACGAGTCCGCGGCGTACGAACACCTCGATGAACCTGGCCGACTCCGCGGCCAGTACGAGGTCGCAGGCCAGCGCCAGATGCGCGCCGAGGCCGGCCGCGGTGCCGTTCACCGCCGCGATCACCGGCTTCTCGCAGTCCAGGACGGATGCGATGAGGCGCTGGGCGCCGAGCCGGATCGTACGGGCGACGTCACCGGCGACGCGCTCAGCGCCGTCGCTCGCCGTCCCCCGCAGGTCCGCGCCCGCGCAGAAACCGCGGCCCGTGCCGGTCAGCACCACGGCCCGGACGGCCGGATTCGCGGACGCGTCGGCCAGCAGTTGGATGAGGCGTTCTCGCTGGTCAGGGGTGATGGCGTTGAGGGCTTCGGGGCGGTTGAGGGTGATGCGGCGGACCTGATTGTCAGTGGTGTGCCGTACCAATGAATCGACGGGCTCCACGGAGCTTCCGGATGGCCCATGGGAGGAATCAGGCATGTTCACTTCATCACCGGTATCCATGTCAGCGGCACACCGCCAACGCGTCCAGCGCCACCGCGCCCTGTCCCCTGGGCAGCACCATCAGCGGATTGATGTCGAGCTCCGCGAGATCGTCCCCGAGCTCCAGCACCATGCGCTGCACGCGCAGGACGACTTCCACGAGCGCGTCGAGATCCGCCGGGGGCCGCCCCCTGACCCCGTCGAAGAGGGCCCGCCCGCGCAGCTCGGCACACATGTCCCGGGCCTGCTCCTCCCCGAAGGGCGGTACACGTACGGCGGTGTCGTTCAGCACCTCCACCAGCACCCCGCCGAGCCCGACCGTCACCGTCGGCCCGAACAGCTCGTCGTGCCCGGCGCCCACGACCATCTCGACGCCCCGCTCGACCATCTGGCAGACCAGGACTCCGTCCAGGGAGACGTCCTCGTAGCGCGCGATGTCGGTCAACTCGCGGTAGGCGTCCCGGACCTGGCTGGCGGAGGTCAGCCCGATCTTGACCAGGCCGAGCTCGGTCTTGTGGGCGATCCGCGCGCCGGACGCCTTCATGACCACCGGGTAGCCGACCAGTCCCGCAGCCCGTACGGCCGCCGCCGCGCTGGTCACCAACTGCTCGCGCGGGACGCGGATGCCGTACGCCCGCAGCAGCTGCTTCGCCGAGTGCTCGCTGAGCTGCTGGCCCGGGCGCATCAGTGCCTGCGCCTTGCGGTAGGAGGGCGACGGGGTGCGCGGGGCCTCGTCGAAGGGGGAGCGGTAGCCGGAGACGAAGCGGTGGTGGTCGAGGTAGGCGCGCACGGCGGTGATGCAGTTCGCCACGGTGCGGAAGGTGGCCACCCGGGACGAACCGAGCAGGACCTCGCGGTACGCCGGCTCTGTGCCGACCGGCGATCCCCAGATCACGCAGACCAGCTTGTCCGTCCGCTCGGCGGCGTCCACCAGGTCCTGGACCAGCCGGTCGCTGAGGGGCGGGAAGGGGCCGGTGACGGGGCAGATCAGCACCCCCACGGAGGGGTCGTCGAGGATGGCGTCGATGATCTTCCGGCCGCGGTGGTCGCCGACCGGATGCCCACCGTTGTCGACCGGGTTGGCCACGCTCAGGTACTCGGGGATCCACTGGTGCAGCTCCGCCTGCTTGGCCTGCGACAGCGCCGGCAGCCGCAGCCCCGCCTCGGTCGCCAGGTCCGCGAAGTGCGCGCCGGTGCCGCCCGAGATCGAATAGACGACGACACCCTCGGCGCGGGGCGGCCGCGCGCGGGCCAACAGGGTCGCGGTGTCCTGGAGTTCGTCGAGTCCGTCGACCCGGATCACCCCGTACTGGCGCATCGCCGCGTCCACCACCGCGTCCGCGCCGGTCAGCTTGCCGGTGTGTGAGGCGGCCGTGCGGGCGCCGGTCTCGGTGCGGCCGACCTTGACGGCGACGACCGGCACCTTGCGGCGGGCGGCGCGGTCGGCGGCGAGGAGGAAGGCCCGGCCGTCCTTCAACCCCTCGACGTAGCAGGCGATGGCGCCCACCTCGGGCCGCTCGGCGAAGTAGGAGATGAAGTCGGCGGTCTCCAGGTCGGCCTCGTTGCCGGTCGGCGCCCAGTGGGAGAGGCGGATGCCGAGCTCCTGGAGGGCGAAGACGGGACGGCCCTGGTGGCCGGACTGGGTGATGAGGGCGATGGCGGGACCGTCCAGGTCCTCGCGGAACCGCTCGAAGGCGTTGAGGTTGGTGTTGGGGCCCAGCAGCCGCATCCCGGACCGTTCGACGGCGGTGGTGAGCCGCTCCTGAGCGGCCGCGCCCTCCTCCCCGGTCTCCGCGAACCCGGAGGCGAAGACGACGGCGAACTTCACTTTGGCCTCGGCCAGTTCCTCGATCACCGGAAGGGGGTCGGCGACCAGCAGTACGGCGAGATCGACCTGCTCGGGCAGGTCGGCGACGGAAGGAGAGCAGGGGATGCCGAAGACGGACGGGCGGCTCGGATGCACCGGGTGGAGCCGGGCGCCGACCCGCTCGGACCAGGCGATCAGCTGGCGCGTGACCCCGGTGTTCGGCCGGCCCTCGGCGTCCGAGGCGCCGATCACGGCGACCGACTCCGGCCGGAAGAAGCGGTCCAGATCGGGCACGTCGCAGTACAGGGGACGGCCGCTGACGTCGAGATCGTCGACCTCGGCGGGCCGGCCGTGGACGGCGGGCCCGGGCTGCTCGCCACAGGCGATGACCCGGGCCCGGCGGGAGTCGGTGGTGAGGGTGCCGTGGGTTGATCCAAGCATCGGTCCGCCCGCTCCTGTGTGACAGCGATTAACTGACGCAGTGTCAGATTAAAGGAACTGACGCCGTGTCAGGAACGGCTGTGCACGCAAAGTTGGCGCTGTCCGGGCGGCGACACACTGGACGAGCCCCGCGCGGGGCACGCTCACAGCACCGCCAGCACCTCCCTCGCCACCCGCTCGCCCGACCGCACCGCCCCGTCCATGAAGCCCATCCAGTAGGTGGAGGTCTCCGTCCCGGCCCAGTGGATACCGCCGACCGGCTCGCGCACGGCGGGTCCGTACTGGGTCAGCACGCCGGGCGCGGCGATGGAGACGGGGCCGCCGCGGGTGTAGGCCTCGTTGTTCCAGCGTTGCAGGACGAAGGAGGAAGGGGAGGCGGCTTTCTCGCCGAAGTACGTCGTGTAGTCCTTCAGCACGGCCGCCCGGACCTCCGCCTCGCTCGCCGCGTCCAGCTTGCGGGCCTCGTCGGCCTCGATGAAGCCCATGAGGGCGCCGTAGGAGGCGTCGGGAGGGGAGTTGTCGAAGGTGGAGCTGATCACGCCGG
The DNA here is from genome assembly GCF_015160855.1 of Streptomyces ferrugineus. Taxonomy (NCBI): domain Bacteria; kingdom Bacillati; phylum Actinomycetota; class Actinomycetes; order Kitasatosporales; family Streptomycetaceae; genus Streptomyces; species Streptomyces ferrugineus. The sequence continues at coordinate 899,345 of NZ_CP063373.1, forward strand.
AGTCGCTGACGACCTGGCCGTTGAACCCGTCGGCGCGCCAGAAGGGGGTGTCGTAGATCGCGATGGCCTTGCCGACCGAGGCCATCGGCAGCCGCTGGGTGAGCTGGTCGCGGGCGGCCGGGAGCAGGGGGTCGTAGGTGATACGGGCGGCGAGGGGCGGGGCCAGGGCGACGACGACCTTGCGGGCGTTGACGGTGATGCCGTCGGCCGTGACGACGTACCTGCCCCCGGACCTGGCGATCGTCCGCACCGGGGCGCTGAGCACCACCCGGTCGCCGAGCGTGGCGGCGAGCTTGATCGGCACCAGTTGGGAGCCGCCGACGAAGCGCAGTTCCTGGGCGCCGTTCGCGGTCTCGGTGAGGCGTTCCAGGGTGCCGGGGTTGGCGGCGTTGCCGGCGGCGGCGATGTAGAAGAGGACGAACAGGAAGGAGAGTTCGCGGGGCTCGGCGGAGAAGATCGACGTACAGGCCACGTCGAAGAGGAACTTGGCCGACGGGATGACGGCGTTGGCGCGCAGCCAGGTCTCGAAGGTCTGCCGGTCCCATTCGTCGGCCTTGGCGGCGGTCCAGGGCGCGTCGACCGGGATCTGCTTGGCCAGGTCGTCGAGCTTGGCCTGCACGATCGCCGCGTTGGCGAGCCCGGCGGCGTCGATGGGCGGGACCGAGCCGAGGATGCCGTCGGTGGCGTAGGGGGTCTTCTTGCCGTCCTTGTAGAGGAGGTTGTTGCCGGTGTTGTAGGTGGTGAAGGTCTGCACGCCGAGGGAGTCGGCGAGGGCCTTGATGCGGTCCTGGGTGGGGCCGATGAACTCGCCGCCGCCCTCGGTGATCCCGCCGTTCGCGAGGCTGAGCCCCACGACCCGGCCGCCGACGCGGTCTCGGGCCTCCAGGACGACGACCGACTTGCCGGCGGCGACCAGATCGCGGGCCGCGGTGAGTCCGGCCAGCCCGGCGCCGACGATCGCGACGTCGACGTCGCGGGATGCCGCGGCCGAGGCGGTCCCGGCGGCCGTGGCGGTCAGGGTGGCGGCGCCGACGGCTGCGGCTGTGCCGCCGAGCAGGGAGCGCCGGGACATCTGAGGGGTTCGGGGGGTTCGCGGGGCTCGGGGGAGCTGTCTTTCACTTGCCACGTGCGTCCTCCGTCGGGGCGAGAGGGTGGAGCGGGAAAGTTGAACAGTGCTCACATTCTGGCCCCGTGCGGCGGCGCGGTACAGCTCCCTCGTCACAACTGACGCTCAAGTAACAAGGGAGATACGTAAGAGAGTTGAGGGTGTCTAGGTCAGCGGCAGCCGGGAGACCAGTGGGCCGCGGTCGCGGTCGCCGGCGATGGCCTTGGCTATCTTCTGGGCGTCGATCGCTATCTCACGGAGGTTGCCGCTGATGGGGTGGGTGAAGCCGGTGAAGTAGAGGCCGGGGGCGTCGGCCGGGGTGCGGGCGCCCTGGACGACCGGCTTGCCGCGCTCGTCGAGGACGCCGAGGTGGCCGACGAGGTCCTCCAGCGCGCGGACGTATCCGGTGGCCGCGATGACGACGTCCGGCGAGACGAGGGTGCCGTCGGCGAGGTGGACCTTCCCGTCCTCGAACCGCTCGACGGCGGCCACGATCTCGACCCGGCCCTTGCGCACCGCGTCGATGAGCCCGACGTCGAGCACCGGGATCGCGCCCTGCTCGACCCGGCTGTAGAGCCCGGTGTCGGGGCGCGGCAGCCCCTGCTCCGACAGGTCCGGCACGCTGAGCCTGGCCATGGGCCTGGCGAGCCGGTCGACGAGCCGTACCGGCAGCCGCCGTACCAGAATGCTGGTGAACTGGCTGGCCCACCCGGCGGTGGAGCGGCGCACGATGTGCGGGGTGGTGCGGACGGACAGCCGCACCCGTGCGGCGCCGCCCTCCACGAGGTCCACGGCGATCTCGGCGCCGGTGTTGCCGCTGCCGACGACCAGGACGTCGCGGCCGGCGTACGGCACGGGGTTGCGGTACTGGCCGGCGTGCAGGAACTCGCCGGTGTAGGTGTCCCGTCCGGGCCAGTCCGGGATGAGCGGGGTGTGGTTGTGCCCCGTGGCGACGACGACCGCGGCACCGGTCAGCTCCCGCCCGCCGGTGGCGCGCAGCAGCCAGCCGGAGCCGTCCGGCGAGGGTTCGACCCTGGACACCTCGACACCGGTGACGATCTCCAGATCGTGGACCTCGGCGTACTTCTCCAGGTAGCGCACGACGTCGTCCCGCGACACCCAGCGCCCGAAGCGGCGCGGCATCGGCAGCCCGGGCAGGGCCGACAGCCGCCGGGTGGTGTGCAGACGGAGCCGGTCGTAGTGCCGCCGCCAGGAGGCCCCCACCCGGTCCGACTTCTCCAGCACGACGGCACGCAGTCCCCGGGCGCGCAGGGCGTACGCGACGGAGAGTCCGCCGGGGCCGCCGCCTATGACATAGACGGGGCGGTCCGTGGCGGGGGGATCCGTCGCGGGGCGGTCGGTGCGCTGGGGGGTGTCGGCCATGGTCCGGAGCGTAATCACGCAGCCGGTTGATGGGTCTCGGTCAAGCCCGGAATTGATTGCGGATCGATCACGGCTGTGGGAGGGCTGGGTGGGATGTGTGGCGTAGGTCTCTTGGTTGTGGGGGTGCGGTGGACGTGCCGAACCCTCGCGGCGAAGCCACGGCGGGGGCTCGGCACCGCGTTCCCGGGCGGCCGCTTCCGCTTGCGAGTCCGAGGCGCTGAGCGACGCCGAGCGCTCGGCGCGCCCGTGCCCGGCATCCGCGACGTGCCCACCCCCGGCCCACTCCCGTCGCGTCCGCGAGGTACCGCCCCCCGCCCACTCCCGTCGCGTCCGCGAGGTACCGCCCCCCGCCCACTCCCGTCGCGTCCGCGACGTACCGCCCCCCGCCCACTCCCGTCGCATCCGCGACGGGCGACGGCTTGTGGTCGCCCGCCGCGTTGGCGGAGAGGGTCGGCGCGTTCGTCGCGTCCACGGCCGTGCCGTCGAGCTCGACGGGGACGCCGACGTTCAGGCTCTGGTGCGTCTCGTCGACGTCGAGCAGGCGTCCGGCCGTCGCGACCCCGGCGGTCGCGCGGTCGCGCGGTCGCCCGATCGCCAACAGTTCCGTGGACTCATCGCGGACGCACAGGTGATTGTCAGGCCCCGCTCATCTGACGTACCGTCAGATCCATGGACGCGATCTGGCTCACAGGTGCGGAATGGCTGGCCGTGCTCCGGATAGGCCTCGGGCTGTGGTGGCTGGAGAGCTGGCGGCACAAGGACAAGAAGAGCTGGTTCGAGGGGGCGGGGATCGCCTGGGCGGCGGACGTGGCGGCCAAGCACCGCTGGAACGCCGTGCGGTCCGGCTTCGACGTCGTCGTGGCCCCGAGGCCGCGGACCATGGCGTACGTCGTCCTCTACGCCGAGCTCGCCCTCGGACTCGGGCTCGTCCTCGGGTTCCTCACCCCGGTCGCCCTCGTCGGCGGGCTGCTGCTCAACGTCCTCTACTTCGCCCTGATGATCCACGACTGGGCCGAGCAGGGGCAGAACTCGATGATGGCGCTGATCTCGGTCGTCGCGCTGTTCGGGATGTCCTGGCAGTCGTGGTCCGTGGACAGCGCGCTCGGGCTGTTCTGATGGGCGGGCAGCGGTACGACATCCCCGAGGCCGACGCCTTCACACGGACCTACTGGGACGCGGCGGCCGAAGGACGGCTCCTGGTCCGCCGCTGCCGGGCCTGCGCCCGTGCCCACCACTACCCCCGCGAGTTCTGCCCGCACTGCTGGAGCGAGGACGTCGACTGGGAGACCGCGAGCGGGCTCGCCACCCTCTACACCTGGTCCGTCGTGCACCGCAACGACCTGCCGCCCTTCGGGACGCGGACGCCGTACGTCGCCGCGGTCGTCGATCTCGCCGAGGGGCCCCGCATGATGACCGAGGTCGTGGGGTGCGCGGACGCGGCGCTGCTGCGGGCCGGGGCGGAGCTGGAGGTCGCCTTCCGGGACGGGGTGCCGGTGTTCCGGCCCAGGGGCGTCGTGGGAGTCCCCACAGCACCCCCTGCGGTGGCGAGTTGATCGCCGGGTGGTTTCAATGAGCCCATGACCCTCGCCGGCGGCCCGCGGCACGCCCACCCCCTCCCCGACCTGTACGGTCACGGCCTGCGGCTGCGTCCCTGGGACGCGGACGCCGAGACGGACGTCGAGGCGTGGTTCCGGGGGCGTACCGACCCGGAGTTCCGGCGCTGGAACACCCCGCTGAGGATCACCACCGACCTCGACAGCGCCCGCGACTCCCTGCGCACCGCCGTCGAGAACATGGCCGACGGCACCTCGGCGCCGTACTGCGTCACCGACGCCACGACCGGCGCACCCCTCGGGCACCTCGGCGTCAACGTCATCAACCGGGTCATGAGCTCCGCCCGCGTCGGCTACTGGGTGCTGCCCGAGGCCCGCGGCCGTCGCGTCGCCACCCACGCGCTCGCCGTCGCCGCCCGCTGGGCCCTGACCGAACTCGGCCTGCATCGCCTCGAACTCGACCACGCCGTCGGCCACGACTCCTCCTGCCACATCGCCGAGCGGTGCGGCTTCCGCTACGAGGGGACCCTGCGGGGCGCGATGTGGGAGGCGGAGCGGCACGACGCGTACCGGGACATGCACCTGCACGCCCGGCTGGCCACCGACCCGGACGTCGATGCCTAGACCCACGAGCCCGTGAACCCCAGGCCCGCCAACCCCCGCCTGAGAGTGGCGTCTTGTGTCGGCTTCGTGTCCACGGCGGAAATGGGTGCACAACCCACTCCCCGGCGCGGGATCATGAGGTATGCGCCCGGACGACTGGTACTGCACCCAGGACCTCACCGCCTTCCTCTCCCACGCCGGCGGCTTCCTGCGCTCACGCCCCGATCTGCACACCGTCGCCCTGACGGTGACCGAGACGCTGCGCACGGGCGGGCTGCGGGCGTACGGCGACGAGGCGCCTGTGTTCGGCGCGCTGGAGCTGAGCGGGCAGGTGCGCGCCGCCTACTTCCGCACCCCGCCCTACCGGCTGAACGTCACCCCGCTCACCCCCGACGAGGCCGACGCCCTCGCCGCCCACCTGGTCGCCCTCGGGCACCGGATCCCCGGCGTCATCGCCGCCCGCGAGACCGCCGAGGCCTTCGCCGCCGCCTGGCGCCGGCACGCGGGGGTCCGTGGCACCGTCAGCCAGCGTCAACGGCTGTACCGGCTGGGCAACCTGACCGCGCCGCAGCCCGTTCCGGCGGGCCGCGCGCGGGTCGCCGGCAAGGGGGACCGGGAGCAACTGATCCGCTGGTACGGCGAGTTCGGCGAGGCCGTAGGCGACCACGCCTCCCGTGACCCCGCCGCATGGGCCGACTCGCGCATCGCCTACGGAGGCGTCACCTTCTGGGAGAGCGAGGACGGCACCCCCCTCGCCATGGCCGGCGTGACCCCGGTGGTCGCCGGCCAGGTCCGGGTCGCACCCGTCTACACCCCGGCCCACTCGCGCGGCCGCGGCTACGCGGGGGCGGTCACGGCGGCGGTCAGCCGGGCCGTGCTCGCCTCCGGCATCCGCGAGCTGGTGCTCTTCACCGACCTGGCCAACCAGACCAGCAACAGCCTCTACCAGCGCATCGGATTCCGGCCGGTGGCCGACTTCGCCGCGTACGACTTCCGCGGGGCCCGGGGCTTCTAGGGGACGCCCCGGGGCCGTCCGGCCGGTGGCCGGTGACCTCTTGAGCAAGACGGCGCCGAGCCCGTTCCGGTTGTGCGACTCGAGGACCATCCGGGGGGCCTGTCCATCCGCCCTGGGATGGAGCAACCTTCGCCTCGTTGATGGATTCGCCCAACTCCCGTGCGCGAAAGGGTTGATGCGTCGCATCCGCACCAACCCCGAGGGGACCCCCCACGTGCGCAGCAGCCGAATAGCCTGTGTCCTGGCGGCCAGTGCCGTCGCCACCCTGGTACCCGCGCTCACGCCGGCCACGGCATCAGCGGCCGCGGATCCCCTGAACCAGTACCTGCGGCAGAAGCCGGCATGGCAGCGCTGCGACAGAGAGACGCCGGCGAACTTCCAGTGCGCCACCATCAAGGTGCCGCTCGACTACCGCCACCCCGGCGGCAAGAAGCTCGACCTCGCGATATCGAGGCTGAAGACGAGCACCGACGCGGAGCGCCGCGGCGTGCTGCTGCTCAACCCGGGCGGCCCCGGCGGTCCCGGCGTCGACATGCCGCAGTGGATGGCGAGCGAGCTGCCGAAGAGCGTGAAGGCCAAGTACGACCTCGTGGGCTTCGACCCGCGAGGCATCGGCCGGAGCTCGGGCGTCGGCTGCGGCATGACGGACGAGGAACAGCAGTGGCAACGGGAGTACAAGCCCGAGGCGTTCGCCAAGGACGTGAAGTGGGCGCGCACCGTCGCCGAGAAGTGCGCCGCCAGGCAGGGCGACAAGCTGCGCCACATCAGCACCCGCAACACCGCCCGGGACATGGACGTGATCCGGGCCGTGCTCGGCGAGAAGAAGATCTCCTACCTGGGGTACTCGTACGGCACCTACCTCGGCGCGGTCTACACGCAGATGTTCCCGAAGCGCTCCGACCGCTTCGTGCTGGACAGCGCCGTCGACCCGGCCCGGGTCTGGCGCGGCATGATCCAGATCTGGGCGGAGGGCACCGAGCCCGCCTTCACCAGGTGGACCGAGTGGACCGCGAAGCGCCACTCCACCTACAAGCTGGGCAAGACTCCCGAGGCGGTCCGCAAGACCTTCTACGACCTGGTCGCCCAGGCCGACCGCAAGCCCATCGACCTCGACGGCGAACTGCTGACCGGAGGTGACATCCGCGCCGGCAGCCGTGCCTCGTTCTTCGACGTGCGCTACGCCGCCGAGTCGATCGTCGAGCTGAAGAAGGCCGCCGAGGGCAGGGCCCCGTCCCGTGAGCGGGAGAGCGGGACGCCCACGCCGGTTCCGCCGTCGTTCGGCCGGGCCGTGCCCGAGGACAACGGCACCGCCGCCTTCTGGACCGTCGTCTGTGCCGACACCCGCAACTGGCCGCGCGACCCCGAGCGGTACCGCAGCGACGCGATCCGGGACAAGGCCAGGTACCCGCTGTACGGCGACATCGCGTCCAACATCAAGCCGTGCGCCTTCTGGAAGAAGGGCAGCGAGCCCGCCACCAGGATCGACAACAAGGTCGGCGCGCTGATCCTGCAGAACGAGTGGGACTCCCAGACCCCGCTGGCCAGCGGCCAGGGCCTGCGCCGGGTCATGAAGGGCGCGAAGCTGGTCACCGTCCTCGGCGGCGTCGGACACGGCATCTACGGCACCAAGTCCTGCGCGGACAAGACGGCCACGGCCTACCTGACCACCGGAAAGCTGCCGACGAAGGACACGGCCTGCAAGACCCCGCCGGCGGCCCGCGAACGCGGCACCGACAGCCCGCTGCCGCTGCCGACGCCTCAGGGAATCCCGGGGCTGGCCGGCTAGGGCCACAGCAGTTGCTTCGCCCAGCCCTGCGTGCGCCCCTCCTCCTCCGTACGGCGGTAGACGAGCCGTACGTGGCGCCGGGCCGCGTCGCCCTGGAAGAACTCGACCGTGTCGGGGCGCAGGCGGTACAGGGTCCAGGACGGGACCGGGGCGTCCGGTTCGAGCTGGGCGCGTTCCCAGGCCGCCTGTGACTCCCGCGCCAACTCCTCCAGCGAGGAGAGGACTTCGCTCTGGCGGCCGGTCAGGGCCGCCGCCAGGGCGCCGGTGGAGCGGGCGTGCAGGTCGGCCTGGGATTCGGCGGACGGGGCCGCGGTGACCGGGCCGCGGACCCGTACCTGGCGGGCCTGGGCCGGCCAGTAGAAGCCGAGGGCCGCGTACGGGCGGGCGGCGAGCTGGCGGCCCTTGCCGCTGCCCGCGTGGGAGGCGAAGGACCAGCCGGAGGTGTCGGCGCCGTGCAGCATCACGGTCCGTACGTCCGGCAGGCCCTCCTCGTCCGCCGTGGCCAGGGACATCGTGTGCGGCTCCACCTGCCCGGCCGCGACCGCCTGAGCGAACCAGGTGGTGAAGAGGGCCAGCGGGTCGGCGGGCGCGGCCGCCGGGTCGAAGGTGGGCAGGTCCGCCACGTCCCAGACCCGCAGCGACCTCAGCAACTCATGAAGATCCGTTCCCATGGCCCGATTGTCGCGTGCCTGCGGCTCCCGGAATCACACCTGACCGAGGTCCGACGACACCCAGCGCTCGGGGCGCATGTGGATGACGACCTGCTCGCCGTGGTTCTTCCAGGCGAAGTCGACATAGCCGTCGACCTTCTCGGCCGGGAGGTAGCGGGCCGAGACCTCCCGGAGGTGGTCGAGCGTGGCGGGGGTGGTGCTGATGACCGGGCCCTCGACCGACGCGTAGCGGATCGTGGGGTCGAGGCGGTCGACCATCAGGGAGAACCGGCCCGCCTCCTGGATCAGCTGGTTCTTGCGGGAGTCCAGCCCGGTCAGGATCCATACGTCGCCGCCGGGCTCGTACTGGTACCAGATCGGCACGGTCAGCGGTGCGCGTCCCGCGCCCGCGTCGACCGCCAGGGCGGCGATATGGGGCTCGGCCAGGAACTGTTCACGCTCTTCGCGGCTCAGGGCCATTGCCTGCGTCCTCTCGATCGGTTCGTGTCTCAATCCCTCCCCAGTACCAACGTCCCCGACGAGCAGAACCATCCCCCGGTCCCCGACGCGACCCCGAGCCGCGGCGGCTCCCCGGTCCGCCCCCGCCGCCACACCTGACGTTCCCCGCCCTCACCCCGCAGCTGCCGCACCGCCTCCACCAGCAGAAACAGCCCCCGCATCCCGGGATGCTGGGCCGAGAGACCACCCCCGTCGGTGTTCACCGGCAGCTCCCCGCCCCGCACCAGCAGCCGCCCCTTCTCCACGAACGCCCCGCCCTCGCCCTTGCCGCAGAAGCCGAGGTCCTCCAGCGTCACCAGGGTCATGTAGGTGAACGCGTCGTAGAGCTCGGCGAAGTCGATCTCCTGCGGCCGCACCCCGGCCCGCTCGAAGGCGAGCCGCCCGCTCACCGCCGCCGGGCCCGTCGTGAAGTCGGGCCACTCGGACATCGCGGAGTGCGAGACATGCTCCCCGGCGCCGAGGACCCACACGGGTGCCGTACGGCAGTCCCGTACGAACTCCTGCGCGGCCAGCAGCACCGCCGCCCCGCCGTCGGAGCGGATGCAGCAGTGCAGCTTGGTGAAGGGGTCCGCGATCATCGGGCCCGACAGGACGTCGTCCACGGTGACCGGGTCACGGAACATCGCCTCCGGGTTCAGGGCCGCGTTCGCCCGCGCCTGGACGGCCACCTGTGCCAACTGCTCGATCGTCGTGCCGTGTTCGAGCATGTGCCGGCGGGCGGCCATGGCGTACTTGGCGATGAGCGTGTGGCCGTAGGGGACCTCGAACTGCAGCGGGCCACGGGAGCCGAAGGACAGGTTCTGGGTCCGGCGGCCCGCCTTGATGTCGGCGCGGGCCGTCGAGCCGTAGACCAGCAGCACCGCGTTCGCGTGACCGGCCGCTATCGCGTCCGCCGCGTGTGCCGCCATGACCTCCCAGGTGGAGCCGCCGACCGAGGTGGAGTCGACCCAGGTGGGGCGCAGGCCCAGGTATTCGGCCACCTCGACGGGGGCGAGGGTGCCGAGACCGGCGGAGGCGAAGCCGTCCACCACCTCGCGGCCCAGCCCCGCGTCGGCCAGTGCCCGGCGGGCCGCCTGGGCGTGCAGGGCGTACGGGGTGGCGTCGTCCACCCGACCGCAGTCGGACAGGGCCACGCCGACCACGGCGACGTTCCGGCTTCCGGCAGTCATGAGAGGCCTCCAACCCCTGTGCATATCGTTCTCACCCTCCTAATATGACGACCCGTCAGATACGGAGGGAAGAGCCATGGACGCCAGCTTCACTCCCGAACAGGACGAGATCCGCCGCACCCTCCGCGAGCTGCTCCACAGCCGCTGCGGCCCCCGTGAGCTGCGCGCGGCCGTCGAGGCCCCCACCGGACACGACCCCGCCCTGTGGAGCGCCCTCGCCGAACAGCTCGGCCTGCCCGGTCTCGCCCTGCCGGAGGCGTACGGCGGTGTCGGCTGCTCGGCGACCGAACTCGCCCTCGCCTGCGAGGAGACGGGACGGGCGCTGGCGCCCACCCCGCTGCTGGCCACCGCCGTCCTCGCCGCCCCGCTGATCGCCGCCCTCGGCACCGAGGCCCAGCGCGGCGCCCTGCTGCCCCGCCTCGCCTCCGGCACGCTCACCGCCACCCTCGCCGTCCCCGGCACCGCGCTGGCCGCCGCGCTCGCCCTCACCGGCGACAACGGCGGTCAGTGGGCCGGCGGCGGACGCGCCGGGGGCGTGCAGGCGCGGCGGGTGGCGGACGGCTGGCGGCTGTACGGGCAGGTCGATCAGGTGCTGGACGGGCACAGCGCGGGGCTGCTGGTGGTCGCCGCGCACGCCGGGGGGTTCGCGCGGTCGCGGACGCTGCTGTTCCTGGTGGCGGGGGACGCCGCCGGGGTCGTACGGGTGCGGCAGACCGCGCTGGACGCGACCCGGCCGCAGGCGCGGGTCCAACTGCGCGACGTGGAGGCCGAGTTGCTGGGGGAGGAGGGCGCGGATGTGCTGGCTGCGCTCGCCGAGGCGGGGGACGCGGCCGCCGCCGTGCTCGCCTGCGAGGCCGTGGGAGCCGCCGACCGGGCGCTGGAGCGGACCGTGGAGTACGTGCGGCAGCGGGAGCAGTTCGGGCGGGCGATCGGGTCCTTCCAGGCGGTGAAGCACCGGCTGGCGGATGTGTACGTGGGGGTGCAGGCGGCGCGGTCGGCCGCCTATTACGCGGCCTGGGCCACGGGCGGCCGGGTCGGCGGCCTCGCCCTCGCGCAGGCACTGGAGGCGCTGCGGACCGCGTCCGCCGAGGGGATCCAGCTGCACGGCGGCATCGGGTTCACCTGGGAACACGAGGCGCATCTGTACTTCAAGCGGGCCGCCGGTGACGAGCTGCTCTTCGGGCCGGTGCACCGGCTGCGGGCGCGGGCCGCCGACGCGGCCGGGCTCTTCGAGGCGACGGACGCGCGGGAGGTGGCGGTGTGATCGAGGTGCCCATGGTCGTACGAGCCGTGCAGAAGGTGTCCTCGACGCGGGGCTTCGCCAAGGTCGCCCCGCATGTCATCCCGGTCCTCGACCGTGCCGTGCACCGGCTCACGCGCGGGAAGGTGCTGCTCAGCGCCCAGATGCTGCCCGGCGTGATCCTGACCTCCACCGGCGCCCGCAGTGGACTGCCGCGCCGTACGCCGCTGGCCTGCATGCCCGAGGAGGACGGCCGCTCCTGGATCCTGGTCGGCTCCAACTTCGGGCGCTTTGGCCATCCCGCCTGGACCCACAACCTCCTCGCCCATCCCGACGCCGAGGTCAGCTGGAAGGGGCGGGACATCCCCGTCACGGCCCGGCTGCTGGAGGGGGAGGAACGGGCCGCCGTATGGAAGACGGCGCTGGCGTTCTGGCCGCCGTATGCCACGTATCAGGCCAGGGTGGAGCGCGAGATCCGGCTGTTCCGGATCGTGCGGCGGCGATGAGCTCCGGGTGTCCGCCGGGGGAGGAGTGCACCGGGACGAGCGGTGCCGTGCTCGGCGGCCGGGACGGCGGGGACGCCTCCCCCGACGGCGCGCTGCCTGGCCCTGCTGTGTACGACAGCCCCCGGGGGGCGCCCCCGTAAGGCGACCGGCCGCTACAGCGTCGCCAGGCGCTGTACCAGCAGGAACGCGCCGATTCCGAGCATCGCCGCCCCGGAGGTGCGGGTGACCGCGCGGGCCGCCGCGGGGCGGGTGCCCAGGACCGCGCGGGCGCCGAGGCCCACCGCGAGGTAGACCGTGGCGCAGCACGCCATGTGGAGCAGGCCGAGCGCGGCGGTCTGGGCGGGGACCGGCAGATGGTCGCCCTTCGTCACCAGGAACTGCGGCAGCACCGACAGGTAGAGCAGCAGGCCCTTGGGGTTCAGGCCGCTGATCGTGGCGCCCCGGAGGAAGGCGCGGGCCGGGCTCGTGGCCACCGTCTCCTCCGCCGCCCCCGGCGTGCCCGGGCGGCGCAGCACGCTCCAGCCCAGCCAGACCAGGTATCCGGCGCCGGCGGCCGTCAGCGCGGTCAGCAGACCCGGCTCGCTCGCCACCAGCACCGCGAGACCGGCCACCGCCAGGACCGTGTGCAGCGCGTACCCGGTGACCAGGCCCGCCACCGCCGTCAGCGGCGTGCGGTCGCGCAGCCCGGCGGAGATCGCGTACGCCCAGTCGGCGCCCGGCACGCAGACGAGCAGCAGGTCGATGGCGAGGAAGGAGAGGAGCAGTCCGGAGTCCATACCGGCGACATTAGGCGGGAATGGCTCGAAGGTGTTGTCGAAGTTTGCCCATGATCGTGGTTTGTGGGGGAAGATCTGTCCCATGGACGACGTGGACAGGAAGATTCTTGCCGAGCTCCAGCAGGACGGGCGGCTGACCGTGACCGAGCTGGCAGCTCGGGTGCGGCTGAGCGTCTCGCCGTGCCACCGGCGGCTGCGGGAACTGGAGCGGGCCGGGGCGATCAGCGGTTACCGGGCCGTCGTGGACCCGGGCGCGGTCGGGCTGACCTTCGAGGCGCTGGTCTTCGTCTCCATGCGGCAGGAGGACCGGGAGACGGTCGCCGAGTTCGAGAGCGCGCTGGCCGGGATCCCGCATGTGGTGGAGGCGCAACGGCTGTTCGGGGAGCCGGACTATCTGCTGCGGGTCGTCGCCGCCGACCTCGCCGCCTACCAGCGGCTGTACGACGACCGGCTGGCCACGCTGCCCGGGGTGCAGCGGCTGACCTCGACCCTGGTGATGAAGCACGTCGTACAGGACCGACCACTGCCCGCCTAGCCGGGCCGGCCGGCGCCGATACGCCGCAAGCGCCGGGTGGCGGGCTCCGGGACACCACGCGGACGACCTGGACCGAGGACCTCGCCGCGCTCGCCCTCCGGAGCTGTCCTGGTTCTGCCCCCGGCTGGGCCACCGGCTGACGGCCACCGACGAGGCGCTGCCGTCGGCCGAGAACGTCGACCGGCCCTGCGAGGGCGGGCCGGCCCGCGGTCGGCGCCCGAAGCGGAAGCAGGCGGTGGTCCACTCGTGTGGATCACCGCCTGCCAGACAGGACTTGGGAGCCGTAAAGCCTACGGGCGGCCGCCCGGTGTTACTTCGTCGGCTTCTTGCCGGTCACGCCCAGGTGTACCAACAGCGCCAGATTCGGCTTGAGTTCGGCCTGTTTGACGCCCCACGTCTGGAAGCCCTTCTGGTGCGAGGCCACCGCCGCGAGCATCGCGACGATCGAGCCCGCGACCGCGGCCGGGTTGACGTCCTTGTCGACCCTGCCCTTGGCCTGTAGCTGACTGACCGCGTCCGCCAGGGAGTTGTTCACGGAGTTCAGGATCTTCATACGGAGCTTGTAGAACCGTTTGTCCCCCTCGGACGCGCCGAGATCGACGACCCTGAGGATCGCGTCGTTCTTGCGCCAGAACTCCAGGAAACCGTCGACGAGTTCCTGAGCCGTCTGCCAGCCGGCCTTGCCGACCCAGCTGCGGCCCTCGACGAGCTCGGTCAAGGAGGCGCCCTCGGCGGCCATTTGCTCGGCGATCTCCAGGACGGCGCCCTCGACGTCCGGGAAGTACTGGTAGAAGGTCGCGGGCGAAGTGCCCGCCTTCCGGGCGACATCGATGACTTTGACGTCCCGGTACGGGGAGGAGCTGAGCATCTCGCTGAGGCAGTCGAGCAGCTTCTGCCGGGTCGCCTGCCCACGCCGGCCGGCCACACGGCCGTCGACGGTACGCACTTGTCCTGTCATGCCGTCAGCTTACCGAGGCGTGATCGAGGCGCGATTCGGCCGACTGCAAATGGGGTGCACGAGGATCACGAGGCTGGTGTGCCTGGTCTGCGGGGTGCGCGGCAGGCCGCTACTTTTGCCGCATGGCCGAAAACAGGGCATCCGCGAACGGAACGGGATACACGGAGGGCGTCCCGTGCTGGGTCGACGCCCAGCTTCCCGACGTGGCGGCGGGCAAGCGCTTCTACGGTGAGCTCTTCGGGTGGGACTTCGAGGAGGCGTACGACTCCACCGTGTGGGCCCGTCTGGACGGCGACCGCGTCGCCGCGCTCGCCCGCAAGAAGGACGGGCGGCTGCCCACCGTGTGGACGGTGTACTTCGCCACCCCGGACGCCCGGGCGCTGGGGGAGCGGATCCGCGCGGCGGGCGGGCAGGTGGTCGTCCCGCCCGTGCGGATGGGGGCGGACCTCGGCGCCGCCGCGCTGGTCACCGACCCCGAGGGCGCCGTCTTCGCGCTCTGGGAGGCGGGCAGCCACCGGGGCTTCGGCCGACGGTACGAGCCCGGCACCTTCGCCTGGGTGCAGCTCTACGCCCGGGACACCGACGCCGCCAACGCCTTCTACGGCGAGCTCTTCGCCGACGCCCTGTTCGGACCGGACGCCAAGCCCGACTTCGGCCGGGCGGCCGTCTCCGAGGTCTTCTCGGAGATGATGCCGCCCCATTTCCTGGTTCACTTCCGGGTGGCGTCCTGCGAGGAGACCCTCGGCACGGTGAACCGGCTCGGCGGGCGGGTGCAGGTGCCGCCCTTCGAAACGTCGTACGGCACGGTCGCCGTCGTCACCGACGACCAGGGGGCGTCGTTCGCGGTCCTGGAACGCTGACCGCGTGCTTCCGCCTCCGGCGTCCCACTATGCGAACCGGCGCTTTCCGCGGCCGCCGGAGTGTGGTTTTGTCCCAAGACACCCCGTTCCGCCCTCGGGTTCGCAACCACGCCCTCGGACAGGAAGAATCGGGGTGCGTGCCGCCAAGGCGGTGCGGTGGTGAGACGCTGCACGGGGTCGCGTACATATGTGGGTGACGGGGCCCGTACGGGGAGGTGGCAGGCAGAGTGGTGGATCAGCTGACGCAGCACGATCCGCGCAGGATCGGGCCGTTCGAGGTGCTCGGACGGCTGGGCGCCGGCGGTATGGGGCTGGTCTATCTCGCGCGCTCGGCTTCGGGCCGGCGCGTGGCGATCAAGACGGTCCGCACGGAGCTCGCCGAGGACCAGCTTTTCCGCGTCCGCTTCACACGTGAGGTGGAGGCGGCCCGGGCGGTCTCCGGCTTCTACACGGCGGCCGTGGTCGACGCCGACCCGCGTGCGGCCGTGCCGTGGCTGGCCACCGCGTACGTCCCGGCGCCCTCGCTCGAGGAGATAGTGAACGAGTGCGGGCCGCTCCCGGCCCAGGCGGTGCGCTGGCTGGCGGCGGGCGTCGCGGAGGCCCTGCAGTCCATCCACGGCGCCGGTCTCGGCCACCGCGACCTGAAGCCGTCCAACGTGCTCGTGGTCGAGGACGGCCCGCGCGTCATCGACTTCGGTATCGCGTCCGGCGTATCGAACACGCGTTTGACGATGACCAACGTCGCCGTCGGCACCCCCGCCTACATGTCCCCGGAGCAGGCCAAGGACTCGCGCAGCGTCACCGGCGCGAGCGACGTCTTCTCGCTGGGCTCGATGCTGGTGTTCGCCGCCACCGGACACCCCCCGTTCCACGGCGCCAACCCGGTCGAGACGGTCTTCATGCTGCTGCGCGAGGGCCCCGACCTGGAGGGCCTCCCGGACGAGCTGCGCCCGCTGATCGAGTCCTGTATGCAGATGGAGGCCACCGGCCGCCCCAACCCGGCCGACCTCCAGGCCCAGCTCGCACCCCACCTCTTCGGCTCCGGCACCGACGACAGCGGTACGGCGTCCGCGTGGCTGCCCGAGCGCGCGGTGAGCCTGATCGAGGCGCGGCGCGGCGGCCGCCCGGCGGCCAAGCCTCGTTCGTCCGGCCGCAGCGGCGGCGACCGTTTCGTTCCCGCCCCCGCGCCCGTGCCGCCCCCGCCCTCGCACGACCCGGTGGTCCCGCAGCCCGCGCCCGTCCCGGCCGGCGCCCCCGACACCGGCCCGGTCCGCCTCGCGGGCGCCGCGGTCCCGATCGGCCCCGGCCCCCGCGTCGCCGACGCCCGCGCCGCCGCCATGCAGGCGCCCCCGCCGGAGGCCGGCCTGGTCGCCTCCTGGGCCAAGCCCCGCCCCGGCGTCAACGGCGCCGACCCCGCCGTACCGGCCGTGCCGCCCGTGCCCCCGGAGAACGCGGCCGGCTGGCGGCCCTGGCGCTTCCGCATGTCGAACGACGTCTGGGGCACCCCGGCCGTCGCCGACGACCTCGTCTACGTCACCTCCTTCGAGGTCCACGCCCTCGACGTGGCCACCGGCCGCCGCCGCTTCAAGACGCGCGACGTGGCCTGGTCGATGGCGGTCGCGGACGGCCGTATCCACGCCTCCGACGGCCCGACCCTGTTCGCCCTGGAGAGCAGGGAGGGCGCGGACCTGTGGCGGCTGCAGACGGACGCCTGGGTGTACTCGCTCAAGGCCGAGCGCGGCACCGTCGTCACCGGCACCCGCGGCGGCGGCGTCCAGGCCTGGGAGGCCTCGAACGGCCAGAAACTCTGGGAGATCACCGGCGCCCAGACCGACTTCGAGTCCCCGGAAGCCGGCCCCGCGCTGTACGACGGCACCGTGTACGTCTGGCAGGACGCCCGGCTGCGCGCCCTGGACGCCCGGACCGGCGACGAGCGCTGGTCGTACCCGATCGGCGACGCCGCCTCCTGCGGCGGGGTGCCGGTGCGGGTGGCGCAGGCGCACGACGGCCATGTGTACGTCTCCGCCGGGACGCGGGTGCTCGCGCTCGACGTGATGAGCGGCCATGTGCGCTGGCACTTCGAGGCCCCCGCGGTCTTCCTGTGCCCGCCGACGTTCGTACCGGGCCCCGCGGTGACCGGCGGCGGCGTGTACCTCGCCGACTACCTCGGCACCGTCTACGCCCTGGACGCCACCGACGGCCGCGACCGCTGGCGCATCGCCACCGAGTCCCGCTCCTCCATCGAGCCGGTGCTGGTGGCCGCGGGCCATGTGCACGTCGGCAGCGGCAAGGGCCTGTACACGCTGGACGCGGTCACCGGTACGCCGAAGTGGCGCTTCCAGGCGGGCGGCGACCTCGTGGGCGCCCCGACGGTCGCCGAGGGCCGGATCCACTTCGGCTCCACCGACCACCTGCTGTACACCCTCAAGGCCGACGACGGCCGGCTCAGATGGAAGCTCGCCACCGGCGGCGAGATCACCGGCTCGCCCGTGGTCAGGGACGGGGTGGTGTACGCGTGCAGCAAGGACCGCTGTGTGTACGCGCTGGACGCGGAGAAGGGCACGGGCACGGCACGTAACGCTTCGCTGAGATAGGGCGGGTTGGGTTGTCGGTCGTCTGCGGCGCCGTTGGGGCTGGTCGCGCCCGCGCGGCGGAGCCGCACATCGATGCAGCCCCGCGCCCCTTCAGGGGCGCTGCTCGCCCCGGGGTCGTGTGACGGCCGTCGTGCCGGCGCACGGAAGGGGTCCGGACGGCGGCCGTCCCAGGGGAGCGGTCATCTTCACCGCCCTTACACGAGACGCTACGCCGGGTGAGCGCTTACCGCCATGTGGCCGCTGCTAACGTGACGTGCTCACGATCGCGACAACGGGGGTTGAAACACCGTGAAGCTTCGCCATGTCCGCGTCGAGGCCGCCAACACCAGCGGCATCACCACGTACACCTACGAGTTCGGCGTGGTCTTCGAGGACCCCGAGGGCGCCCCCGTGCGCACCAGCTCGTCCGCCATCCCGTACGTCTCGCCCGACACCACGGAAACCCTGGACGTGGCCGCCTTCTACGTCCCCGGCGCGGGCGAGAGCACGACCGGCGTCACCTGCGCCCTGGACGACGTGACGCGCGAGGCGCAGTAGCCGAGAGCCTCACCGCACCCGGTGATCGCGGCGCCGCGCCCGGAACAGCTCCGCCTGCCGCTCGGCCGGCAGGTTGCCGAGCGCGATCAGGTGCGGCGCCTGCGCGAACGCCTGGGCCAGGGCGGCCTCCTTGGCCGCCCACAGCGCCCGTACGGTGCCCTGCACGCCCCGCGCCGGATACCCGGCGATGACGGCGGCGCACTCCACCGCGGCGGCCAACGCGCCACCGGGCGCGGCGACTTCGGACACCAGCCCGATCTCGTGCGCCCGCCGCGCCGACAGCCGCTCCGCGCTCCCCATCAGCGCCATCCGCGCGGCCTCCCCGTACGGCATCCGCAGCGCCATCAGCATCGACTCGTAGGCGCTGACCATGCCGTAGGTGGTGTGCGGGTCGAAGAAGGTGGCGTCCGGGTCGGCGACGAGGAAGTCGGCCTCGCCGAGCAGATAGAAGGCGCCCCCGCAGGCCATGCCGGTCACGGCGGCGACGACGGGCTTCCACAGGTCGTTGGACTTGGGCCCGACCCGCAGCAGCGGGTCGTCCGTCATGTACGGCGAGTCCGGCTGCGGGACGACGGCCTCCCGGTCCAGCCCCGTGCAGAAGGCCCGCCCGCCGGCACCGGTGAGCACGACGGCCCGTACGGTGTCGTCGAAGCGCAACCCCCGCCAGCACTCGACCAGTCGGTCCCGCAGGCCGAGGTCGATGGCGTTGAGCCGCTCGGGCCGGTCCAGGGTGACGACGGCGACACCGGTGTCCTTGTCGATCGCGATGCCGAGGCTCATGGGCGCTCCAGGACCCACTGAAGCAGCCCGCCGCCGCTGAAGACGGCCTGGACCTTGGCGCCGATGCGGATCCGGTCCGGGGAGAGGGAGTCGAGGGGGGCGTCGGGGCCGGTGACGAGGTTCCCGACCAGGCGGATGCGGGGCGCGTCGGCGAGTTCGACGACCACGACGTTGTACGGCGCCTGCTCGGCGTACTCGGGCAGCAGGGGCGGATGCGGGACGACGTAGGACCAGATCCGCCCCTGTCCGCCGACCCGCCGCCACTCGCTCGCGAAGGACTGGCAGTGCGGGCAGCAGGGGCGGGGCGGGAAGCGGAGCTCGCCGCAGTCGGCGCAGGCCTGGACGCGCAGTTCGCCCCGGGCGGCGTACTCCCAGAAGGGGGCGCCGTCGGCGTCGGTGACAGGGGACAGCATCGTCCGATCAACTCCTCAGGAGCAGCGCGGAGGTGGGGACGCCTTCGCCGGCGGTGACGAGGCAGGTGGCGGCGCCGGGGACCTGGGCGGTGCCGGTGCCGCGGAGTTGTTTGACGCCCTCGTTGATGAGGTTGAACCCATGGACATAGGCCTCACTCAGCCCGCCGCCGCTGGTGTTGAGCGGCAGCCGCCCGCCGATTTCGAGGGCACCCCCTTCCGTGAACGCGCCTCCCTCCCCCCTCCCGCAGAAGCCGTACCCCTCCAGCGACAGCGGTATCAGCGCCGTGAACGCATCGTAGATCTGGGCGACGTCCACATCCTGTGGAGTGAAGTCGGCGTGCTTCCACAGCTGCCGGGCGGCGGTCCAGGCAGGCCCCGTGAGCGGGTCGTCGTTCCAGTAGTTGACCATGCCGTGGTGCTGGGCGGGCAGGCCCTGGGCGGCGGAGTGGACATAGACGGGGGCGTGCCGGCAGTCCCGCGCCCGCTCCCTGCTGACGACGACACAGGCCAACGCCCCGTCGGTCTCCAGGCAGTTGTCGAAGAGGCAGAGCGGCTCGCTGATCCACCGCGAGGTCATGTACATCTCGCGGGTCAGGGGACGGTCGTACATGAGCGCGTCCGGGTTCTGGTTGGCCCGGTTCCGGCAGGCGAGCGCGACGTTGAAGAGGTGATCCCGCGTCGCGCCGAACTCGTGCATGTACCGCCGGGCGAGCATGGCGATCTCGTCGACCGGCCGCAGCAGGCCGTACGGCCGGGTCCACTGGGCCGGGGTGGGGAGCTGGACGTTCGTGTTCCGCCAGGGCCGGGGCCCGCTGCCGCGCTTCCGCGACCGCCAGGCGACGCCGACCGACGCCTGCCCGGTGGCGATGGCGCCCGCGAGATGCGCGACGGTGGCACACGATCCGCCACCCCCGTAGCCCACCTTGCTGAAGAAGGTCAGGTCCCCGAACCCGACCGCCTTCGCCAGCTCGACCTCGTCGGTCTCCTCCATGGTGTAGCTGGCCAGTGCGTCGACCTCGTCCGGTGCTATCCCGGCATCGTCGAGCGCGGCGAGGACGGCCCGGCAGGCGAGGGTCCGCTCGTCCTCGTCGAGCCGCTTGGCGAAGGGTGTCTGTCCTATGCCGACGATCGCGGTGGCGTCCTTGAGTCCGGCCATGCGCACACCTCCACGCTGCTGAAGGGCTGCTGACAGGGCGTCAGAGTACAGCTAATCTGACGGGTAGTCAGCTACGGGTTGGGAGGAGGTGTGCCGTGCGCGGCGACTTGGAGTGGGGCAGCATTCCGGAACTCGTACGAACCGCGGCCGAGCGGTACGCGGACACCGAGGCGGTGGTGGAGGGCCGCGGCCGGATCTCGTACGCCGAACTGGGCGCCCGGGTCGAACGCTCGACGGCGGCCTGCCTGGCGAACGGCATCGCGCCGGGCGACCGGGTCGCCATCTGGGCGCCGAACACCCTCGACTGGATCGTGGCGGCGCTGGGCGCGGTGTCGGCGGGCGCGGTGCTCGTCCCGCTCAACACCCGCTTCAAGGGCGCGGAGGCGGCGGACGTGCTGCGCCGCAGCGGGACCCGGCTGCTGTTCGTCACCGGCACCTTCCTCGGCACGTCGTACGTGGCGTCGCTGCGCCGGGCGGTCGCGGAGGGCCCGGGCCTGCCGGAGCTGGAGCAGGTGGTGGTGCTGTCGGACGACGCCCCCGCGGACTACCGCACCTGGAAGGACTTCCTGGCGAGCGGCGACGCGGTGAGCGCGACGGAGGTGCGGGCGCGCGCCGAGGCCGTGGGCGGCTCCTGGCCGTCCGACATCGTCTTCACGTCCGGGACGACGGGCCGCCCGAAGGGCGCGGTGATCAGCCACGCCCAGACCCTGCGTGCCTACGAGATGTGGAGCGACCTGGCAGGCCTCCGCCACGGCGACCGCTACCTCATCGTGAACCCCTTCTTCCACACCTTCGGCTACAAGGCCGGGGTGATCGCCTGCCTGATGCGGGGAGCGACGATGATCCCGCAGCCGGTCTTCAACGTGAACACGGCCCTGGCGAACATCGCGGCGGAACGAGTCTCGGTCCTGCCCGGCCCCCCGACTCTCCACCAGTCCCTCCTGGACCACCCGGCGAGGAGTTCCCACGACCTCTCGGCGCTCCGGCTGGTGGTCACCGGCGCCGCGGTCGTGCCCTTGCGGCTGGTGGAACGCCTGCGCGGAGAACTCGGCGTGGAGACCGTCCTCACGGCGTACGGCCTCTCGGAGGCCAGCGGCATCGTCACGATGTGCCGCCGCGGCGACGACCCGTCCGTCATCGCCTCGACATCGGGCCGCGCCATCCCCGGCACCGAGATCCGCGTCGAGGCCCCGCCCGGCGAACCCGGCGAGGTCCTGGTCCGCGGCTTCAACGTCATGCGCGGCTACTACGAGGACGAGGCCGCCACAGCCGAGGTGCTCACACCGGACGGCTGGCTGCGGACCGGAGACGTGGGCGTGCTGGATGATGCGGGCAACCTGCGCATCACGGACCGCATCAAGGACATGTTCATCGTCGGCGGCTTCAACGCGTACCCGGCGGAGATAGAGCAGATGCTGGGCCTGCACCCCGACGTCGCCGACGTCGCGGTGATCGGCGTACCCGACCCGCGCCTCGGGGAGGCCGGCAAGGCGTTCGTGGTGCGCCGCCCCGGCTCGGTGCTGACCGGCGACGACCTGATCGTCTGGGCGCGGCGGGAGATGGCGAACTACAAGGTGCCGCGGGCGGTGGAGTTCGTGGCGGAACTGCCGCGGAACGCGAGCGGGAAGGTGGTCAAGGGGGAGCTGCGAGGGCGGCCCTGACGCACATTTCGGCCGCGGCGGCTCCCCTCCGCGCCGCCGCGGCCGATCCTCGCGAGATGAGGCTTACTTGTCGTTCAGGTCCAGGTGCGCGGGCCCGGCCGGCATGGCGTTGTTGAGCGTGGTGATCTTCTCGTCCGCGGTGGCCGGCTCGCTGGGCATGGCGTTGTTGAGCGTGGTGACCTGCTCGTCCGTCGTGGCGGGCTCGCTGGGCATCGCGTTGTTGTCCGGAGAGACGGTCGTGTCCTTCTGCTGCTCGCTCATGGGCTCATGCTCCTCTTCTTCGTCGATGAGTGAGGAACGCCCGTCCGGAAACTCCCCCGAGGATTGCCGGACGGGCGTTCGGAGCCGCACATTAATCGGTCGGGCTCCGGGTCCGACCGCCTGCCCCCCGACGCGACGGTCCGACGGGTATGAGACTGCCGGGCGGAGATAAACGAACGCTGAACGCCCGCGATCCCCAGGTCAGTGGCCCGAGATCCCCAGGTCAG
This sequence comes from Streptomyces ferrugineus, assembly GCF_015160855.1. Lineage (NCBI taxonomy): Bacteria > Bacillati > Actinomycetota > Actinomycetes > Kitasatosporales > Streptomycetaceae > Streptomyces > Streptomyces ferrugineus. The sequence goes on from NZ_CP063373.1 coordinate 921,632, forward strand.
GGGTCCGACTCCTAGGCCGCTGCGGTCGAGCTGAGCAGCGCGCGCACCTCTGCGGCCTCCACGGCGTCGTGCTGCTCGAAGAGGTTGAGAGCCTCGCGCCAGCACGCCCGGGCCCGGTCCGCCTGACCGAGCGCGGCGAGCGAACGCCCCAGGAGCGTCAGCACGTTGCCCTGCATCCGGTCACCCCCGATGCAGCCCAGCGCGAGAGCCTGCTCGGCGTGTTGCGCGGCCTGGGCCGGGCGGCGGTCGGCCGAGTGCACCTCGGCGATGCGGAAGTGGGTGACGCCCTCCCACAGCCGCTGCCGATGGTCGTTGAAGATGCCGAGGGCGTCGGAGAACCGGCTCAGCGCCTCGGCGTAGCGGCCCGCCCGGGTCAGGGCGACGCCCAGCGCGAAGTGCCCGTTGGCGAGGCGCACGGTCCGGCCGATCTCGGTGTGCACGGCGAGCCCGTGCTGCGCCATCTCCACGGCCCTGGCGATGTTGCCCATGCCCAGATGGGCCCGTGACAGGTTGCCCAGGACGGTGGCCTCGAAGGGCCGGTTCCCCGCCGCCCGCAGGCCTTCCAGGGCCTGGTCGAAGAAGACCTTGCTCTCGGCGAACCGGCTCTCGTGCAGGCAGATCAGTCCCCGGTTGTTGGCCACCCAGCTGACGGCGGTGGCGTCCTGCGCGCTCCCCGCCAGCTCCATGGCGACGCGGGCCTCCTGCTCGGCGGGCTGAATACGTCCGGAGACCAGCAGCACATCGCTGAGCACCGTACGCGCCCTGCCCTCCGCCCGCTCGTGGCCGGCGGCCCGGGTGGCCTCGCAGGTGGCCCTCGCGGTCATCTCGTACTGATGCGAGTTGGCCCCGGACTCGGTCAGGTCCTTCGCCGCCCAGAGCAGATCGACGGCCCGCCGCAGCCGCTCCGTCCCGGCCGCCTGCCGTACACAGGCCAGCAGTTGACCGGCCTCGGTGTACAGCCAGTCGAGGGCCTCCGTCCCCTCGGTGAAGCCCAGCCCCGGATAGCGGGTCGGCTCCAGGTCGTCGGTCAGCCGGTCCCCGGGGTGCTCGATCGCGTACACCCGCGCGGTCGTGGCCAGATAGAAGTCCAGCAACCGGGACAGCGCCGCGTCCCGCTCGCTCGGTGGCCACTCGTCCCGTTCCGCACAGGCACGCGCGTAGAGTCGCACCAGATCGTGGTACCGGTACCGGCCGGGCGCCGCCGATTCCAGGAGCGAGGTGTCGACGAGGGACTCCAGCAGGTCCTCCGTGTCCTCCGCCGGAAGGTCGAGCACCGCCGCGGCCGCCGCCAGTGAGATGTCCGGGCCGTCGGCCAGGCCCAGCAGGCGGAAGGCGCGCGCCTGGGCCGGCTCCAGGGCCCCATAGCCCAGCTCGAAGGTCGCCTTGACCGCGAGGTCGCCGGCCTGGAGCTCGTCCAGGCGCCGGCGTTCGTCCGCGAGCTTCTCCGCGAGGACCGAGACCGTCCAGGTGCGGCGGGCCGCGAGGCGGGACGCGGCGATGCGGATGGCCAGCGGCAGGAAGCCGCACGCCGCCACCACGTCCAGCGCGGCCTCGCGTTCCGACGCCACCCGTTCCTCGCCCACGATCTTCGTGAACAGCTGCAACGCCTCGTCCGGCGACATCACGTCCAGGTCGACCAGGTGGGCGCCCGCCAGGTCCACCATGCGGACGCGGGAGGTCACCAGCGCCGCGCAGCCGTCCGTGCCCGGCAGCAGCGGGCGTACCTGGGCCGCGTCCCTGGCGTTGTCCAGCAGGACCAGGACCCGGCGGCCGTCCAGCACCGAGCGGTACAGGGCCGAGCGTTCCTCCAGGGAGTCGGGGATCGCCGCGTCCGGTGTGCCGAGGGCCCGCAGGAAGGAGCCCAGGACCGTCTCCGGCTCCGCCGCGCGCGGGCCCGCGCCCTGGAGGTCGACGTAGAGCTGACCGTCGGGGAACGCCGAGCGCGCCTGGTGCGCCACGTGCACCGCGAGTGTCGTCTTGCCCACGCCGCCGATGCCGGCCAGCGCCGACACCGCCATCACCCGGCCCTCGGCCGAGGCGAGGACCTCGCTCAGCTCGGAGACGGAGGAGGCGCGGCCGGTGAAGTCCGGGACCGTGGCGGGGAGCTGGGCCGGGCGCACCGGGACCGCCGCCGGTTCGCCCGCCGGCGCCGACGGCTCCGCGAGGGCCGGGTCCGCCTGGAGGATGCGCCGCTGGAGCTCGCTCAGGCCCGGACGCGGGTCCACGCCCAGCTCGTCCGCCAGCAGGCGCCGGGTGTCCGCGTACACCGCCAGCGCCTCCGCCTGCCGGCCGCTGCGGTACAGCGCCAGCATCAGCAGCTCCCGCAGCCGCTCGCGCAGCGGATGCTCCGCGGTGAGCGCCGTCAGCTCCGAGACCGCCTCCGCGTGGCAGCCCTGCTCCAGGTCCATGTCGAGGCGGGATTCCAGCAGCTGCAGCCGCCACTCCTCCAGGCGGACCCGCTGGGCCTCCGCGTACGGCCCGGGGACGCCTGCCAGGACCTCGCCGTCCCACAGGGACAGCGCCCGCCCCAGCACGTCCCGCGCCTGGTGCAGATCCCCGGCGTTCCTCGCCTTCTCCGCCGCCGCCGCGAGCTCCTGCGCCGCCGCCAGGTCCAGCGCGCCCTCGGCCAGGCCCCGCACCGCGTAGCCGCCGGACTCGCTCACCAGGACCCCGGGGTCCAGGACCTTGCGCAGCCGGGAGGCGTACGTCCGCAGCGCGGCCAGCGCCTGCGAGGGCGGCTCCTCGCCCCACACGGCGTCGATCAGCTCCGCCGCGGTCGCCGTACGGCCCTCGCGCAGCAGCAGGGCCGCGAGCAGGGCGCGTTGCTGGGGGGAGCCGGTCGGGAGCTGTTCCTCGCCGCGCCACGCGCGTACCGGACCGAGTACGCCGAAGCGCAGCGCCGGCGGCTCCGCCGCGTCTGCCGAGGAGCCGGGCCGCCTCGGCTCCGGTACTCGCGGTACCCCGTCCATCGCCGTCCCCCTAGGACCCGTTTACATCTCCGCCAGTTTGCCTTGTTCATGGCAGATGCGTCAGCCGTGGAGAGGGTGATCACAGGCAGACGCGCGGGATATCACAAGGCCCTCACGTGCTCTTCGCAAAGCGGCGGGCGCGCCCGCATAGCTGACGGACCGTCAGATCGGCGCTACCGTGGCGGACATGGACACCGAGACGACGTTTCCGCTGATCATCTCCGTCGACGACCACACGGTGGAGCCGCCGACGGTGTGGCAGGACCGGCTTCCGAAGAAGTACCTCGACACCGGTCCGCGCATAGTCCGCGCGCCGCTGAAGGAAATGAGCTTCCTCGGCGGCCGGTTCAAGCCCGTCATGGGCCGCCCCGGCGACGAGGGGCCGCTCGGCGACTGGTGGGTGTACGAGGACCTGCACCGCCCGCTGACCCGTCTCGACACCGCCGTCGGCTACAGCAGGGACGAGATCAGGCTCGAGGTCATCACGTACGAGCAGATGCGCCCGGGGTCGTACGACGTCCCCGCCCGCCTCGCCGACATGGACGTCAACCACGTCCAGTCCGCGCTCTGCTTCCCGACCTTCCCGCGCTTCTGCGGCCAGACCTTCACCGAGGCCGCGGACCACGAGCTGGGCCTGCTGGGCGTGCGGGCCTACAACGACTGGATGGTGGAGGAGTGGTGCGGGCCGGCGGCCGAAGGCCGGCTCATACCGCTCACCCTCATCCCCCTGTGGGACGCCGAGCTGGCGGCCGCCGAGGTCCGCCGCAACGCCGCCCGCGGCGTACGCGCCGTCGCCTTCTCCGAGATCCCCCCGCACCTCGGACTCCCCTCCGTCCACACCGACGACTGGGACCCCTTCCTCGCCGCCTGCGACGAGACCGGCACGGTCGTCGCCATGCACATCGGGTCGTCGAGCCGGATGCCCTCCACCTCCGCCGACGCCCCGCCCGCCGTCGGCTCCACCATCACCTTCGCCAACTGCTGCTTCTCGATGGTCGACTGGCTGATGAGCGGCAAGTTCGAGCGCTTCCCGAACCTCAAGGTCATGTACGCCGAAGGGCAGATCGGGTGGATCCCCTACATCCTCGAGCGCGCCGACGTGGTGTGGGAGGAGAACCGGGGCTGGGGCGGGGTCGCCGACAAGGTGCACCGGCCGCCGTCCGAGCTGTTCGCCGACCACGTCTACGGCTGCTTCTTCGACGACGCCTTCGGGCTGAGGAACCTGGACTCGATCGGCGTCGGGAACGTCCTCTACGAGACCGACTACCCCCACTCCGACTCCACCTGGCCGAAGTCCCGCGAGGTCGGCGAGGCCCAGATGGGCCATCTGGACCCGGAGGTCGTCGAGCGGATCGTGCGCGGCAACGCGATCGAACTGCTGGGGCTGACCCCGGACGGCCGCTGGGACGGCGCGGCGCGGTGACTGCGGCGCGGTAATCGAATCGCAATCAAAAACCCCTCAACGGAACCCCGGCCCCGTAGACGTCATCTTCCCCTCCGAGGTGCGAAGCTCTCGTACCAGGCATCAGGTACAAACCTCTACGGGTCGGGGCATTCATGGCTGTCCAGCACGCTCAGGTCGCCGTCGTCGTCATCGGGTACGACGACGTCGCCCATGTGGCGGACGCGGTTCGGTCGGCGCTCGCGCAGGGGCCGGCCGTCCATGAGGTGATCGCGGTCGACGACTGCTCGTCGGACGGCAGCGCGGAGCTGCTGAAGCGGATGGCCGCCGACGAACCCCGCCTGAAGGTGCTCCGGCGCCCCACCAACAGCGGCGGCTGCGGCACCCCGCGCAACGACGGGCTGAACGCCGCGACCTCGCCCTATGTCATGTTCCTGGACAGCGACGACGTGCTCCCGCTCGGCGCCGTCGACACGCTGCTGGACGCGGCCGTGCGGCACGACGCGCCGGTCGCGGCCGGGCTGTGCCTGCGCAAGGAGCTGCCGTCCGGGCGCGAGACGCCGTGGCAGCACGAGCTGTACGCCGGGCGCGCACTGGTCGACCACCCCGCCCGGCGGGTACGCCTGGTGCGCGACACGCTCAGCGTCAACAAGCTCTACCGCACCGACTTCCTGCGCGGGCACGGCATCCGCTTCCCCGAGGGCCGCTTCCCCTACGAGGACTTCGTCTTCACCGCGCGCGTGCTGGCCGCCGCCCCGAGCATCGCGCTCGTCCCGGAGCCGGTGTACATCTGGCACGTACGCCGGTCGGCGGCCCGGCTGTCCATCTCCCTCGACCGCGCGAACATCGCCAACTGGCAGGCCCGGATCGACGCCGACCAGCTCTCGTACGACATCCTGCTGGGCGCCGGCGAGAAGCGGCTGGCGCAGGCGACGCGGGCCCGCTTCCTCGACCACTCGCTGCGGATGTACGCGCGCGAGCTGCATCTGCGCGGCGCGGAGTACCGGCGTGAGTGGTGGACCGTCACACGCGCGTACCTGGCCTCCTTCGACGAGGCCGACTTCGCGTCGGGGCCCGCGCCCGGCCGGGTCGTCGCCCGGGTGGTCCTCGCCTCCGAGGAGCCGTGCGACCTGGGCCGGCTCAAGGAGTTCGCGGCCCGCCCGGCCCGGCTGAACCCGCCGTACGCGCGCGCGGACGACGGCTCCCCGATCTGGTCGGCGCGGCTGCCCCAGGTAGAGCTGGACCACCTCCTGGTCCGCCCGGCGCACCTGCTGCCGGCCGCCGTCGACGCCGCACTGCGGCCACGCGTGCGCGGGACGGTGCTGCGGCTGCGCCTGCACGAGATGTACGGGCGGATGGCGCAGGCGGGACCGGAGGCCGTCGAGGCCCAGTTCGTGGAGCGGGACGACGGCCGGCTGGGATTCTCCGGTACGGCGTCCCTCACGGCCCACCCGGACTCCGACACCTGGTCCGCCGAGTTCCCGCTGGACCTGGCGGCGCTGGGCCGCGGCACCTGGGACCTGAAGCTCCGGCTGTGCTTCAAGGACGGCACCCACCGGGAGATCACCGCGCACGCCGTCGCGGGCGCCGGGCTGCTGAGCCGGCGCGCCCTGCCGAGCCTGCGGCACGCCGTGCTGCTGGTGCAGCCGTACGCCACCCACTCGGGGGCCCTCGCGGTGCGGCTCGCGCCCGGTCTGAGCGGGGTGACGGACGTCGTACGCCGTCGCCTGAAGCGCTTCTTCCGCTGATACGTGACTCTTTCGATGAAGGGCTGTACATGACCTGGCTGATCACCGGTGGCGCCGGCTACATCGGGGCGCACGTCGTGCGCGCGATGCTGGACGCGGGCGAACGAGCCGTCGTCTACGACGACTTGTCCACGGGGATCGCCGAGCGGGTACCCGACGGCGTACCGCTGGTCGTCGGCTCCACGCTGGACGGTGAGCGGCTCGGGCGCGTCATCCGGGACCACGGCATCACCGGCGTCGTCCACCTCGCGGCGAAGAAGCAGGTCGGCGAGTCCGTCGAGCTCCCCCTGCACTACTACCGGGAGAACGTCGAGGGCCTGCGCGTCCTCCTGGAGGCCGTGACGGCGGCGCAGGTGCGGTCCTTCGTCTTCTCGTCCTCGGCGGCGGTCTACGGCATGCCGGACGTCGACCTCGTCACGGAGGAGACGCCGTGCCTGCCGATGTCGCCGTACGGCGAGACCAAGCTGGCCGGCGAGTGGCTGGTCCGCGCCACCGGCCGGGCCACCGGTCTGTCCACGGCCTCGCTCCGCTACTTCAACGTGGCCGGCGCGGCCACCCCCGAACTCGCCGACACCGGCGTCTTCAACCTCGTCCCCATGGTCTTCGAGAAGCTGACGGACAACGCGCCCCCGCGCGTCTTCGGGGCCGACTACCCGACCCCCGACGGCACCTGCGTCCGCGACTACATCCACGTCGTCGACCTGGCGGAGGCCCACGTGGCGACCGCGCGGCGGCTGAGCGCGGTGCCGGGCACGGACCTCACCCTCAACATCGGGCGCGGGGAGGGCGTCTCGGTGCGCGAGATGATCGACCGGATCAACACGCTCACCGGCCACGCCCTGCCCCCCGAGGTCGTGGACCGGCGGCCGGGCGACCCCGCCAGGGTCGTCGCCTCGGCCGACCGCATCGCGGCGGAGCTGGGCTGGAAGGCGCGGTACGGGGTGGACGACATGATCTCGTCCGCCTGGGCGGGCTGGACCTCGAACCACCCCGTGGAGTGAGAGGGCCCCACTGCTGAGGCCCTACCTCTCCAGGAAGCCGAACAGCGCCTCCCACCGCCCCGCGATCTCCTCCGCCCCGTACCTGCGGATGTTCCGCCTCGCCGCCTCGCCCATCCGGTCCCGCAGCTCGGGGTCCGACATCAACAGGTCGAGCTTGCGGGCGAGTTCGCCGGTGTTGCCGGGCCTGGCGAGGAGGCCGTCCTCGCCGTCCTGGATGATCTCGTGGACGCCGGGGGCGCAGTCGAAGGCGGTGCAGGGGACGCCCATGGCCATGGCCTCCATGAGGGCGAGCGGGAAGCCCTCGCCCCGGGAGGACAGCGCGAACACCGAGCCGCCCCGCAACGCGCCCCGCACATCGCCGGTGCGGCCCTTCCACTGCACGGAGTCGTCGAGGCCCAGGGCGGTGCAGTGCTTGCGCAGGATCTCCTCGTCCTCGCCGGAGCCGTAGATCCGCAGGACCCAGTCGGGGTGGCGGGGTGCCACCTCCGCCCAGGTGTCGAGGAGCATGTCGACGCCCTTCTCGTCGCTGAGCCGGCCGATGCTGATGACGGCCCTCTCGGTGCGCGGCGAGGGCTCGTCCGGCAGCCAGGGCACGGCGTTCGGCATGAACGAAGCGTTGTTGAGGCCCGCGCCGATCCACAGGTCGGCGTCCTCGCGGGTGAGGGCGAGCATGCGGTCGACGTTCCGGTAGTGCTTGAGGACCCGCCGGAAGCGCGAGGAGCGCTTCGAGGTCTCGAAGGACTCGTGGCTCATGCCGATGACGGTCAGCCCGCCGGTGTCGGCGACGTTCACCCACTCCATCGCCCACACCTGGGTCACGATGACGACGCCGCCGGGGCGCGCGGCGCGGAAGAGGCCGGTCAGTACGGTGGCCTTCTCCCGCATGCTCGCGTCCCGCGCCCGGCCGGGGGCCGGCGGCTGGCCGGCGTACAGCCGGGTCGTGGGGTAGGGGAGTTCGCCGAGGTCGTGCGGGTCCTCGGGGGTGGTGATGCCGATGACGTGGACGCGGTGGCCGCGCTCGGTGAGGAGCCGGGCCAGCTGGTGGGACCAGCTGGTCACCCCGCCCAGTTCGTCCACGCTGTTGGAGACCAGGAAGACGTCCCGCCCCATCGTGTCCTGCGCCACTGCGCCTGCCTCCACTACGCCTTCCTCCAGTCGGTGAAGAACTCCTCGACGATGCGCTGCGCGGCCGTGCCCTCGTCGTACTCGCCGAAGTCGGCCACGAACCGCTCCCGCGCGGACGCGTACTTGACGCTCTGCTCCTCCAGCGAGGACTCCCGCAGCGTGGAGTGCAGTTCGTCCGCGGTGCGGACGACCGGGCCGGGTGCCCGTTCCAGCAGGTCGAAGTAGGTGCCGCGGCCTTCGTGCACGTACTCCTCGTAGTCGTGCGGGAAGAACAGCATCGGCCGGTCCAGCAGGGCGTAGTCGAACATCACCGACGAGTAGTCCGTGATCAGGGCGTCGGCGAGGGCCAGCAGCGGGGTCACGTCGTGGTGGTCGGAGACGTCGATGACGCGGCCCCGTACGGACGGCGGCAGCACCACGTGGTTGAGGTAGTGGGCGCGGACCAGGAGGACGTACTCGTCGCCGAACTCCTCCGCGAAGCGCTCCACGTCGAAGGGCAGCGCGAAACGGCGCCCGCCCTGCTGGCGGAAGGTGGGGGCGTACAGCAGCACCTTCTTCCCGGCCGGGATGCCCAACTCGGTCGCCAGCGGCGGCCGTTCGGTCGCCCTCCGCGCCCGCACGAGCGCGTCGTTGCGCGGGTAGCCCACCCGCAGCAGCGTCTTCTCGCGCAGCCGGAAGGCCTTGGCGAGGGTGCGCACGTCGTGCTCCGAGCGGATCAGGAAGTGGTCGAAGCGGTCCAGGGTGCGCTGCTGTTCGGCCTGCTCGGCGCGGGACTTGAGCTTCCAGCCGGCCTCGTCGAAGCCCATCCGCTTGAGCGCGGAGCCGTGCCAGGTCTGGATGTAGGTGGTGCCGGGGCGCTTGGTCAGCTTCAGCGGGTAGCTCTGGTTGTCGATCCAGAACTCGGCGCGGGCCAGGGCCTTGAGGTAGGGCAGCGACCAGCGGCGCACCAGCGTGGCGTCGGCGGGGAAGCCCTGCGGGCGGCCGGTGTACGACCACACCGCCTCGAAGTCGAGGCCCTGGCGGCGCATCTCCTCGTAGATCGCCCGGGGGCTGTCGCTGTACTGCCGGCCCAGATGGCTCTCGAAGACCACCAGTCGCTTGCGTACCGGCATGCGCAGGTAGACGTCGTGGTAGACGCGGAGCTTGGTCTCCCCGGAGGTGGCTCGTTTGCGCAGTGCCTTCGCCTTGCGGTAGCCGGCCTTGGCGAGCCGGCCGGGGGTGCCCCGCAGGCCGCGCACGACGAGGTCGTTGGCCTTCTTGCCGGGGACGAGCCGGAAGGCGAGGTGGCCGCGGGCGGAGATCTCCGGCTCGACACGGTCGGCGACCAGCCGGGTCAGGCGCGGGCGCACCGGCACCTCGCCGGTCGCGAGGCCCGGCCGGGTGGCGGTCAGGCGGGTCGTCGTGCGCTCGCCGTCGACGTGCAGGTGGAGCCGTACGTCCCAGACGGCGTCCACGATGCCGAGCGGGCGCAGGCCCTTCGCCAGGTCCGCCGAGGCCGCCCAGGACACGTACGGGCCCTCGTGCCGCACCGTCGCCACCGGGAAGCGGAAGGTCTGGAAGCGCAGTCCCTGGCGGCGGGCGTAGAACTCCAGCTCGGCGGTGAGCCGGGCACCGGGCGCGATGGCGCCGAGGGGGTTGGTGATCCGGCCGGCGAGCCGGACGACGCCGCCCTGTCCCTCCTGCCGGTACTCCGTGAGTTCGTTGCGCGGGAACAGCTTTCCGACCGGCCGGGTGTGGTAGCCGAGCTCGGTGACGTCCAGGACCTGGCGGGCGAAGGGGTCGTCGTCGATGTGCTCGGCGCACCAGTAGACCCGCCCGTCGCGCTCGGCGAGCGGGGCCGAGACCTTGTCGCGGTTGGTGAGCGTGTCCACGGCGGGCAGCAGGTTGTCCCAGTCGCTCATCCGCAGCAGATACGCGCAGACCGCGTGGATCGGCTCGACCTCGTCGTAGGCGGCCGGGTCGATCGACGTCAGATAGGCGCGGGCGAGGGCGGCGAACTCCTGGCGGTAGGCGGCGTCCCGGAAGGGCAGGTCGCGCAGGTGCAGCACCAGGTCGTGCTTGAGGAACTTGACGTCCTTGCGGAACTTCAGCTCCGGCAGGCTCTTGTCGGCGAGCAGCGCGTCGACCCGGCGGTGCATCTCCATGCGGTGCGCGAAGTTGGCGATCTCGGCCCGCCGGTTGCTGATCGACTTGGCGTCGGCCTTCTGGACCACGTTCCAGTCGTAGACCCGGTTCGGGATGAGCGTGATGCGGCGGGCCGCCGTATAGGCCCGGGCGGAGAAGAGCAGGTCCTCGTAGTGGATGCCGACGGGGAACTCCAGGCCGGCGTCGAGAAGGAACCGCCGGCGGTAGCACTTGTTGGTCGACAGGGTGTCGAAGACCAGCAGGTCAGGCAGTTCGGCGATCGAGTCGAGGGTGCGGGTGCGGGCGTACAGCCACGGGTACCACTTGACCTCCTTGCGGTGCCGCGAGTCGACGTGGACGCGGACGCACATGCCGGAGACGAGGTCGGCGCCGGTGGTCTCGGCCGCCTCCAGGAAGTTGCGGCAGGCGTCGCGCTCCAGGACGTCGTCGCTGTCGAGGAAGAGGACGTACTCGCCGCGGGCCTGCCGGATGCCGTGGTTGCGGGGCGCGCCGCAGCCGCCGCTGTTCTCGGGCAGCCGGTACGCGCGGACGCGACCGGGGTGCTCGTCGGCGAGCCGGCGGGCCGCCTCGTAGGACCCGTCCGTGCTGTGGTCGTCGACGATCACGACCTCGACGCCGCGCAGTGACTGCTCCAGCACCGAGCGCACGGCCGTGGGCAGTCTGGTCTCGTCGTTGTAGACGATCACGACGACGGACATGGCGACATCGGACATGGCGGGCCGCTGATCCCCGTCCACATTCACCCCATTCATCACTGCTTCCACCCTATGAAGGCGATCGTGCGCCAGAGGGTCCACTTGGGTAGATGTCCGACGAGGCGGCCGGGTTGCTTCCACGGACCCGGATGCGCCGGCTGTGCACGGAGTGTGAGACGCCCGTCACTGTCCCGGGCCCGTCCGGCGCTGCCCCGGGTCTTGTCTGACGACCCGTCAGACATCAGCATGTAGTGCGCGTCACTCTATACGCCGGACCGCCAGTGAAGGGGGCGCCATGCCCGCCCTGCCGCCGGATGGGCGACGACTCGCCTACGGTATTCAGCTTCCCGTCCAGTCCCAGAGCACGATCTACGCCGAACCCTGGGAGGCCGCCGCCGGCCCCGACGACCTCCGCGCCGCCGCCCACGCCGCCGACCGGGCCGGCTTCGACTACGTCGCCTGCTGCGACCACGTCGCCATCCCGCGCCGCCTCGCGCCCGCGATGAGCACGATCTGGTACGACCCCGTCGCCACCCTCGCCTTCCTCGCGGCGGCCACCGAGCGCGTACGGCTGCTCAGCCATGTCGCGGTGGTGGGACTGCGGCATCCGCTGCTGACCGCGAAGCAGTACGCCACCGTCGACCACCTCAGCGGCGGGCGGCTGGTCCTCGGGGTCGGGGCCGGGCATGTGCGGGAGGAGTTCGAGGCGCTGGGGGTCGACTTCGAGCGGCGCGGGCCCGTGCTGGACGAGTCGATCGACGCGCTGCGAGCCGCTCTCGGGCCCGAGGAGTTCCCCGAACACCACGGCAGGTTCCACCACTTCGAGGGACTCGGGCAGCGTCCGCGGCCCGTCCAGGAGCACGTCCCCGTCTGGGTCGGGGGATCGTCGCCGGCCGCCGTGCGCAGGGCGGCGCTCAAGGGGGACGGATGGCTGCCGCAGGGGGACCCGCGGGACCGGCTCCCCGCGCAGATCGCACGGATACGGCGGCTCAGGGAGGAGGCGGGCATCGAGGAGGGCCCGTTCACCGTCGGCGCCATCGCCGAGCCGCTGTACGTGGGTGTGCCGGGGTGGGATGTCGGGCGCCGGACGCTCAGCGGGCCGCCGGACGCGATCGCCGAGTCCCTGCGTGCCTACCGGGCGATGGGGGTGGACCAGATCCAGGTGCGGTTCCGCAGCCGTAGCCGGGACGAACTCGTGGGGCAGATCGAGCAGTTCGGCAAGGAGGTCGCGCCGCTGCTGCGGTGACCGCGTTCATTGAAAGCTTGAACATGTCCACGTCGAGCGCCGTATGTACGAACGTACGGACACGTACAGACACGTACGGATGTACGGCTTCGGCGGAAGGACACGATGACGTGCGCACTTCCCGGAAACTCTCCGTCGCCCTCGCCTGCCCCGAGGGCGCCTGGCCGCACCCTGGATGGCCGGCTCCGGACGACCGATACGTCGGCCGGGCGGTGCGTCTGGCCCCGCCCTTCCGCGTCCCCGAGGACGTGGATGCCGTCGTCCTGTACTGCGCGGAACCCTTGGACGCCCTGCGGGAGCTGAGGGCCGGCGCTGTTCCGGTGATCGTCGTCGGTCCGCACCGGGACACGGAGACCATCGTGGAGGTGTTCCGCGGCGGAGCGGGCTATCTGGTCGAGGACGACTACTGCACCTGCATGCTCTCCTCGGCCGTCGTCGGGGCGACCATCGGCCACACCTACCTCTCCCCGGCGGCCTGCGCGGCCCTGCGCGAGGGGGCCCGGCGGGAGTCCACGGCGAACGCGGCGGCGGAGCGGCTGCGCGGCCTGCTCTCACCGCGGGAGCGGCAGATCATGGAGCTGCTGTCGACCGGGCTCGGGGCGCAGGAGATCGGGCTGCGATTACGGCTGAGCGAGAAGACGGTCCGCAACAACCTCAGCAACATCTACGCCAAGCTCGACGCCCGCGGCAGCACGGACGCGGTCCTGCGGTGGCTGGGAGCCGCGCCCGTGCTTCGCATCTGAGAATGTGTGCGGGTGTCTACGGCGCCGGAATCTCCGTCAGCGGTATCTCGACGTCGGTGACGTTCTCGCCCGCCTCACCGAACCCGGGTTCCGAGCGCAGGGCGCGGGTGGAATTCTGCAGCCCGGCCGCCTCCGGCGTTCCGCACTTCACGTTGCGCAGCCACAGCCGCCCGTCGGGGGTGCCGTTCTTCAGGATCTGCGGATAGAAGACGTGCATGCTCGTGGCGCCCTCGCTCGGGGCGAAGAACACCTTCTGGCCGTCCTGCGCCTCCTTGTACGTGGCCCGCAGGAATCCGCTGACGTCGGTGCGTTTCGCGGACCACATGAAGAACGCGATGCTGTCCGCCTGGACCGTGTCCGTCCTGCTGAACTCCAGGGTGGTCGTCTTGTCGTCACGCGTGATGTTGATGTCCGACGTGCTGAACTTCACGCCGATCTCGAACACGGAATTGCCGAGCTTGGTTCCGGCCTCCGCGGTGAATCCGTCCTCGAGCTGGATGATCCTGGTGACGGACGCGCTCACACTGAAGCTCTTCGAGGCGGTGGCCGTCGATCCGCAGTTGTCGGTCACCGCCGAGACCCGCTGATTGGGCCCGAGGTTGTCCCGCTTGAACTGGACGTCCACGAACTCGCAGTTCTCCAGCTTCTCGGAGTCCGCCGAGCAGTCGGCGGCCACTTCGGAGGGGGTGGCGGCACCCGCCGGGTTCATCAGCGGTACGGCCACCGCGACGGCCGCCAGCGGGGCCAGGGCGAGGGTGATGCGCTTCTTCTTGCTGCGGTGGCTTCTGGTGCGGGTCATGACTTCTCCTGTGGGGGGTGTTACGGGTCAGCAGTCGGTCAGGACGGCCTTGGAGGTGCCGTCCGCGACACCGGGGGCGCCGGCCGCGCCCGGCAGGATGACGGGGCCCTCGACGACGTCCGGGGCCACGAAGTTCTGCTCCGGCGTGGCGTTGGTGACGGTCGTCGCCTCACGGGCGTCGATCCGCACCCGCCATTCGCCGGTCATGCGCTGCATCTTCGGCGTGAACTCCATGTGGAGGACCTTGCCGACCGGCACTTCCCGCTGTTCCGTGTCACCGGCGGTCGCCGACTCGATGGTCATGTCGAGGGTGCCCTTGTGCTTGACCCAGGATCCGGTCAGCGCCCCGAAGAGCCCACCGCCGCCGCCCTGTTGGGTGACCGTGTACTTGCCCTGCCCCTGACCCACCGTCGCCGACCAGGTGACCGACACCTTCGCCGGGTCGGTGGCGTTCGGTTCGCAGTTCGGGAAGTCGATGGAGGCCTTTTCGGTCGGCCCGTCGAAGGTCTCGAACTTCGTCTCGACGAAATCACAGTTGTCGGACGCGAAACTCGGCCCGGCGATCGGATGGCCGCCGAAGTCGAAAATGGACTGCTGTTTTCCGTTGAGCACCTTCGCCCGTTGGCACATCGTCATGATCTGCTCGGGGGTCTTCCCGTCGTCGGCGGCGTTCGCCGACGGCAGCAACGCCACGATCGCGCCGCCGGTCGCCAGCGCAGAGCCGACCGCCACGATCCTGATCTTCTTGTTCTTCAGTCTCCGCTTGGACATGGCGAGGATTTTGGGTTCCCTTGACGAACGCCGACAGGGTCAAACATCCCTACCTGCGGGTTACGTGAGATTCGCCTCAGCAACGGTCAGGGCTTGCATCTGACGCTTCGTCAGGTATGGCGCTACGATGCGGAGTCCACCGTGTCCACCGGGTGAAGGGGACCGCAATGGGCAAGCTGGACGGACGAGTCGTCATCGTCACCGGGGCGGCGCGCGGACAGGGCGAGCAGGAGGCGCGGCTCTTCGCCGCGGAGGGCGCGAGAGTCGTCGTCGCGGACGTGCTCGACGACCAGGGGGAGCGGCTCGCCGAGGAGCTGGGCTGCCTCTACGTCCATCTCGACGTCGGCGAGGAGGCCGACTGGCGTGCCGCGGTCACGGCCGCCAAGAAGGCGTACGGCCATGTCGACGGACTCGTCAACAACGCCGGCATCCTGCGCTTCAACGCCCTCCTCGACACCCCTCTCGATGAGTTCATGCAGGTCGTGCGGGTGAACCAGGTCGGCTGCTTCCTCGGCGTGAAGACCGTGGCGCCCGAGATGGCCGACGGCGGCACGATCGTCAACACCGCCTCCTACACCGGAGTGACCGGCATGGCGGCCGTCGGGTCCTACGCCGCCACCAAGCACGCCATCGTCGGCCTCACCCGGGTTGCCGCGCTGGAGCTGTCGCCGCGGGGCATCCGGGTCAACGCGATGTGCCCCGGCGCGATCGACACCGCGATGTCCAACCCGGCGCAGCTCGACCCGGGCGCGGACGCGGAGGAGGTGGGCCGGGCCCTGGACGGGCTGTACCGCAAGCTCGTGCCGCTGGGTCGGATCGGCAAGCCGCAGGAGGTGGCCCGGCTGGCGCTGTTCCTGACGTCTCAGGACTCCTCGTACATCACCGGGCAGCCGTTCGTGATCGACGGGGGCTGGCTCGCGGGCGTCAGCGTCATCTGACTGGCCATCAGCTATTGACCCTGTCTGCGGCGGGTGCGACAGTCGGCCCATCGAAACTGACGGTGTGTCAGAAACAATCCAGCGGCACTTCTGGACCGGGGACGGTGAACCTCCTTGGAATTCGGGCTCTTTGTACAGGGATACGTGGGCAAGCGCGCCGAGACCGACCCGCTCGCCGAGCACAAGGCGCTGATGGAGGAGACCGAGTACGTCATCCAGGCGGACCGGTCCGGCTTCAAGTACGCGTGGGCTTCCGAGCACCACTTCCTGGAGGAGTACTCGCATCTCTCCGCCAACGACGTGTTCCTCGGGTACCTGGCGCACGCGACGCAGCGGATCCATCTCGGGTCGGGGATCTTCAACCCGCTCGCCCAGGTCAACCACCCGGTGAAGGTCGCCGAGAAGGTGGCGATGCTCGACCATCTCAGCGAGAACCGCTTCGAGTTCGGCAGCGGACGAGGGGCCGGGTCGCACGAGATCCTCGGGTTCATACCGGGCGTGACCGATATGAACTACACCAAGGAGATCTGGGAGGAGACGATCGCCGAGTTCCCCAAGATGTGGCTCCAGGACGAGTACGCCGGCTTCCAGGGCAAGCACTGGTCGCTGCCGCCGCGCAAGGTGCTGCCGAAGCCGTACGGCAAGTCCCACCCCGCGATGTGGTACGCGGCCGGGTCGCCGGCGTCGTACGCCATGGCGGCGAAGAAGGGGCTCGGGGTGCTGGGCTTCAGCGTGCAGAAGGTCGCCGACATGGAGTGGGTGCTGGAGCAGTACAAGACGGCGGTCGTGGACGCGGAGCCGGTGGGGGACTTCGTCAACGACAACGTGATGGTGACGACGACGGCGATCTGCGCGCCCACCCACGCGGAGGCGATCGAGATCGCGGTGAACGGGGGCCTGCACTATCTGCCCTCGCTCGTCTTCCGGTACCACGACACCTTCCCCCGGCCCGAGGGGTTCCCAGTGTGGCCGGAGACGCTGCCGGAGTACACGCCGGAGTTCGTGGAGCTGCTGATCGAGGAGGAGCTGCTGATCTGCGGGGATCCGGACGAGGTGCTCACACAGTGCAAGCGGTGGGAGCAGGCCGGGGCGGACCAGCTCAGCTTCGGGCTGCCGGTGGGGGTGCCCAAGGAGGAGACGCTGCAGACCATCCGGCTGATCGGTGAACACGTGATCCCGAAGATCGATACGGACCCCGTGCACAGGACCACGAGGTTCCGTCAGTCCGCGTAAAGGGGGCCCGTCACCATGCTCGACCACCTCATCAAGGGCGCGACCGTCGTGGACGGGACGGGCGCACCCGCCTACACCGCCGACGTCGGCATCCGCGACGGCCGTATCGCCGTCGTCGGCATCGTCACCGAAGAGGCCCGCACCAGTGAGGACGCCGCCGGGCTCGTCCTCGCCCCCGGGTTCGTCGACCCCCACACCCACTACGACGCCCAGCTCTTCTGGGACCCGTACGCGACCCCCTCCCTCAACCACGGCGTCACCACCGTCGCGGCCGGCAACTGCGGGTTCACGCTGGCGCCCCTGAACCCCGCCCGGCCCGAGGACGCCGACTACACACGCCGGATGATGTCCAAGGTCGAGGGCATGTCGCTGGTGGCCCTGGAGGAGGGGGCGCCCTGGAGCTGGAGTTCGTTCGGGGAGTACCTGGACGCGCTCGAAGGGCGCATCGCGGTCAACGCCGGGTTCATGGTGGGGCACTGCGCGCTGCGGCGGTACGTCATGGGGGCGGACGCCGTCGGGGGGCAGCCGAGCGAGGAGCAACTCGCCGAGATGCTGCGGCTGTTCCACGACGCCATGGACGCCGGCGCCTGGGGCCTGTCCACCACCCAGTCCTCGACCCACTCCGACGGCGACGGGCAGCCGGTGGCCTCCCGGCACGCGCGGCCCGCGGAGCTGCTCGCGCTGTCCAAGGCCGTCGGCGAGCACGAGGGGACGCAGATCGAGGCGATCGTCGCCGGGTGCATGGATCAGTTCAGTGATGCCGAGATCGAGCTGTTCGTCGAGATGAGCGCGGTCGCCGGGCGGCCGCTCAACTGGAACGTGCTGACCATCGACTCGGCGGTTCCCGAGCGGGTGCCCAGGCAGTTGCTGGCCAGTGAGCGGGCGCGCAAGGAAGGCGGCCGGGTGGTGGCGCTGACCATGCCGATCCTCACGCCGATGAACATGTCGCTGGGTACGTTCTGCGCGCTCAACCTCATCCCCGGCTGGGGCCCGATCCTCGCACTGCCCGTGCCGGAGCGGATCGCGAAGCTGCGCGACCCCGATGTGCGGGCCGAGATGCTGCGGCAGTCGGTGTCGAAGGAGGCCGGCGTCCTGCGGCGGTTGACGAACTTCGCGCGGTACGTCATCGGCGACACCTACAGCGAGGCGAACCGCGGACTGAGCGGACGGGTGGTGGCGGACGTCGCGCGGGAGCGGGGCCTGGAACCCTTCCACTGCCTGGTCGAGATCTGCGCCAACGACGATCTGCGTACCGTGCTGTGGCCCATGCCCACCGACAACGACCCGGAGTCCTGGGCGATGCGGGCCGAGGCCTGGCAGCACGAGGACGTGCTGCTCGGCGGTTCCGACGCCGGGGCGCACCTGGACCGGATGTGCGGGGCGCCGTACACCACCCGGTTCCTCGGGGACTGTCTGCGCGGGCGGAAGCTGGCGAGCCTGGAGCAGGCGGTGAAGATGCTGACGGACGATCCGGCCCGGCTGTTCGGGCTCAGGGACCGCGGCCGGATCGAGGAGGGGTTCCATGCGGACCTGGTGCTCTTCGACCCGGAGCGGATCGACGCCGGCACGGCCACCCTGGTGCACGACCTGCCGGGTGACAGTCCGCGGCTGGACTCCAGGGCGATCGGGGTACGGGCGGTCTGGGTCAACGGGGTCGAGGCGATCCGGGACGACGTGGTGAGCGGGGCGGTGCCGGGGCGGGTGCTGCGCTCGGGGCGGGACACCAGGACGGTGGCCACGAGGTGAGCGCCAAGGGTGGCGTGGAGCGGCAGCGGCTGTTCGTCGGGGGCTCGTGGGTGGAGCCGGACGGCGGGTACTACGCCGTGATCGATCCGGCGACCGAGGAGACCGTCGGGTGGGCGCCGGAGGCCTCGCGGGATCAGGTGCACGCGGCCTGTGCCGCGGCCCGCGAGGCCTTCGGGCCGTGGTCGCGTACGACGCCTCAGGAGCGGGCGGCGGTGCTCGCGCGCACGGCGGAGATCATCGGCGAGCGCTTCGTGCCGTATGCCGAGCTGGCCCAGGCCGAGACCGGCGCGACCACGGGGACGGCCCGGGGCATGCAGGTCGGGGTCGGGGCGGCCCGGTTCCGGCGGTACGCGCGCGTGGAGCCCGCCGAGTGGGCGATCCCGCCGCAGATCAACGAGGCCGGGCCGATGGGGAAGGCCGGCGTGATGGGCGCGCTCGCCGTCCGTCAGCCGGTCGGCGTCGTCACCTGCGTCACCTCGTACAACAACCCGTGGGCCAACCCGGCGGGCAAGATCGCCCCCGCCCTGGCCATGGGCAACACGGTCGTCGTGAAGCCCGCCCCGCAGGATCCGCTGTCCGTCTACCGGATGGCGGAGGCATTGGAGGCGGCGGGGGCGCCGGCGGGGGTCGTGAATGTGGTCTCCGGGCGGTCGGTGGAGGTCGGCGAGGCGGCCGTGTCGTCTCCGGACGTCGACATGGTGAGCTTCACCGGCTCCACGGCGGTCGGACAGCGGATCGCCGAGGTGTGCGGGCGGGACATGAGACGCCAGTTGATGGAGCTCGGCGGGAAGGGCGCGGCGGTCGTCCTCGACGACGCGGACATCGGGTCGGCGGTGGCCGGGATCGGCACGACGTTCTCCTTCTACAGCGGGCAGATCTGCACCGCGCCGACCCGGGTGCTGGCCCAGCGGGGCGTGTACGGCCGACTGGTCGAGCAACTGGCCGGGTACGCCGGTCGGTTGCCGGTCGGGGATCCGCGTGCGGCGTCCACCGTCGTCGGGCCGGTGATCTCGGCGGAGCACCGGGAGCGGGTGGAGTCGTATGTGGAGACGGGCCGCAAGGAGGGCGCCGTGGTGGTGGCCGGGGGTGAACGGCCGCCGTACGAGCGGGGCTTCTACGTCGCGCCGACCCTCCTCGCGGACTGCACCAACGACATGACGGTCGCCCGCGAGGAGATCTTCGGCCCGGTCGTCTGCGTGATCCCCTTCGACGAGGAGGACGAGGGCATCGCCCTGGCCAACGACACGGACTACGGCCTGATCGACTACGTCTGGTCCGGGGACGTCGCCCGCGCCTTCCGCGTCGCACGGCGGCTGCGGGCGGGCGGCGTCGGGATCAACACCGTCGGGCGCAACATGGAGGCGCCGTTCGGGGGGTTCAAGAAGAGCGGGGTGGGCCGGGACGTCGGATCGTACGCGCTGCACGCGTACAGCGAGGTGCAGTCGATCGTGTGGCCGGGGTGAGCTGCGGGGGTTGACCGGGCGGTGGCTGTCGCCGGGGCGGCGTGGTCTGGGCGGACGACACGGCGACGGCCGGGCGCCCGTGGTACCACTTCGAACCGCCCCGGGCGGTGGCCCTGGGCCTGGTGGTTCCCGGCCCGACCCCGGCACTGAGGCCGAGAGGCCGGTGCGGGTGCTGTGCGGGCGGGCGGGCGGTGGGTGTTTGGGCGGGGCCGGTTGGCCGGTTTTCGTGTGGGTCAGTCGGTGAGGTCCACCCGGACCGTCAGCAGGTTGGTGCCGAGGGCGCGGACGGCCGTGCTGTTGAGGCGGGGAAGGCGGCGCAGGCGCGCCACCGGGTCGTCGTCCGGCAGCAGGTGAGCCGTGCCGGTGTGCCAGCGTCCCTTCAACCGGACCCGCACCCGTGGATCGGCCTTGATGTTGCGCACGTACTGCGACTTGTCGCCGAACTCCGAGACCAGCCAGAAGGAGTCGCCGACCCGGCGGCCGCCCACGGGTGTCTGCCGGGGCAGACCGGAGACGCGGCCCGTGGTCTCCAGGACCGTCTGGAGGGGGAGCCGGCGCAGCACCGGATTGCCGATGTGGCGCTGGAAGCCGGTGGCGGCGCGGAACCTGAGTTCGGCGAGGCGGGACATGCCGGTGGGTCTCCTGTCTTCTGCGATGTTGCTTCAATGGTCACCGACGCGGCATGACGAGAGCGGGTGGCTGCCGATGCGGGTCGTGACCTGGAACGTGTGGTGGCGCTTCGGCCCCTGGGAGGACCGGCAGAAGGCCCTCCTCGCCGCGCTGCGCGAACTGCGCCCCGATGTCGTGGGCCTGCAGGAGGTGTGGGCCGCGGACGGGGAGAACCAGGCGCGGTGGCTGGCCGGTGAGCTGGGCATGCACTGGGCCTGGGCGCCCTCACCGGCCCCCGAGCGCTGGCGCCGCCGTATCGGCGATCCCGCGGTCGACATCGGCAACGCCGTGCTGAGCCGTTGGCCGGTCACCGCCCAGCGCACGCTGCGGCTGCCCGCGCCCTCCGACGTGGACGACGGCCGCCTCGCCCTGTACACCCGCCTGGCCACCCCGTCGTACGACATCCCCTTCTTCACCACCCACCTCACCTCTGCCCCGCACGCCTCGGCCGTACGCTGCCGTCAGGTCACCGCGCTCGCCGAGTTCGTGGCCGAGAACCGGGGCGACTCGCCCTTCCCGGCGGTCGTCACCGGCGACTTCAACGCCTGGCCGGACTCCGACGAGATCCGCCTCTTCGGCGGCTGCCGCACCGCGCCGCCCGTCCCCGGCCAGGTCTTCTTCGACGCCTGGGAGTACGCCGACCCGGCCGCCCCGTGGGCGACCTGGGACGCGGTGAACCCGCACGTCGCGGCCGGTTTCAGCCCGAGCGCACGGATCGACTACATCCACGTCGGGCCGCCCGGACCGGGTGGTCTGGGCCATGTGCGGGCCGTACGGCGCGCGGGCGACGGCCCCGTGGACGGCGTATGGCCCTCCGACCACGCCGCGGTGGTCGCCGAACTCGCGGACACCGCCGGCACCGGATGATGACCGCTAGGAGTGCGGCGAGCGGCCCAGGAAGATCGGGTTGGTGAAGGCCGCGAGCGCGCCCGGCAGCGGGCCCACCGCCGCCTCGTGCCGCAGCTCGGCCCGTACATACGCGGCGTACGAAGGCGTCGTACGCCACTCCACGACCCCGGAGCCCGACACCGGCAGCGGCGCGCTGGTGAGCAGGACGCCCTGGTCCGTGACGAAGCGGACCGTGCAGCGCGGGGCGCCCGACGCCTCCAGGCGGACCGTCACCGGGGTGTCCCTGTCCACGTCCAGCCGCTCGCCGATGCCCGCCCGCCGGCCCCGGCCGCCGGTCGCCGTGAAGGTGAGGGAGACGTTCTTGGACTCGGCGACGTAGGAGCGGCCCGCCTTGATGCCCTCCTGGATCGCCTCGCGGGTGAGGTCGTCGGCGAGCACCACCGTCTGGGGGGAGCCGACCGGGTCGGGGCTGCGGTGGGCGTCGCTGTTGCCCATCGCCGGGATCCAGCCGCGGCCGTTCTCGCGCACCGAGGCGACCAGCATGCTGTCCCAGTCGGCCAGCGCCATCTCGTCGTCCGGGGTCCACGGGCCGTTCCACACCTCGACCGCGTCCGCCTCGCCGAAGCCGAACTTCCAGTTGCAGCCGACACAGGTGGCGTGCGGGTGGGCGGGCACCACGAGGCCGCCGGAGCGCCGGATCTGGCGGGCGAACCGGCCGAAGCGGTTGTCGCGCGCCCGGTAGCGCCAGTCGATGAACGTCCCCGGCTCGGTGCCGAGGGCCACCACATGGCCGTTGCGCGTCGTGACCTCCTCGCCCAGCATCACCAGCAGGTCGTCGCCCGCGACGTCGGCCCAGTGCGCGTGCGCCGAGTGCGTGTTGTGCTCGGAGCTGTTGATGAAGTCGAGGCCGGCCTCGCGGGCGAGGGCCGCGATCTCCGCCGGGGTGCGGCGGCCGTCGGAGTACCAGGAGTGCAGATGGCAGTCGCCCCGGTACCAGGCCCGGCCCCGGCCCTTGGCCCGCTGCGGCGGGTACGTCGGCCGGGCGGCCTCACCCGGTTCGCCGTACGTCAGCGTGATCGTGAGCTCGTAGTCGAGGCCCTGCGGGGCCACCGTGTAGGGGCCGAGGGCGATGTGCCAGGTGCCCTCGCGCACCGGGCCGGGCAGATAGCCCGGCGTCGCCTCGTCCGCGCGGATGAAGAACTCCGTGCGCGCGCCGCCCGACCAGCCCCGGAAGCCCTTGCCGCCGAGCTCGGTGCCGCGCTCGTCGAACATGCCGATGTCGAGGGCGTTGCCCTGGGTTCCCGCCGGGACGGACGGGCGGTCGTAGGTGTAGGAGACCTTGATCTCCCTGACCCCGTCGGGGATTTCAACGGGTACGTAGACGAAGTCGGGCGAACCGGGCGGAAGAGTCCCGCGTACGGTACGGGTCTCGCTGTGCTGCATGTCGTCCGCCCCTCTCGCGAAGGTCACGCTTCCCAACGTAAGCGCGGCCGCGGCGCCCGTCACGAACAGGGCGCGTCTGCCCAGGCCGGCGTGGTGGTCCTCGCACATGCTGCTGCTCCCTGTGTGGGGGTGCGTACAACTCTCGTATTCAGCCGTGAACTGCCGGGCAAGGGAAGGGAATCGGCAGCCAATCACCGGTCGACGCGGAGCCCGGTCCGACTGTTCCGACCGGTCGGTATCGACATTGCGGCGTCCGCGCGGTACAGATGCCGTCATGCGCCTCTCCGCCACGATCTTCCTCACCGACGAGACGATCACGCCGACCCGGCTCGCCCGCGAACTGGAGCAGCGCTCCTTCGCCGGGCTGTATCTGCCCGAGCACACCCACATCCCCGTCGAGCGGACCACCCCGTACCCGGCCGGCGGCGATCTGCCGCCCGAGTACGGCCGCACCCTCGACCCCTTCGTCGCCCTCGGCCAGGCCGCCGCCGTGACCGAACGGCTCGGCCTCGGCACCGGCATCACCCTGGTCGCCCAGCACGACCCGATCGACCTGGCCAAGCAGATCGCGACCCTGGACCATCTGTCCGGCGGGCGGTTCACCCTCGGGCTCGGCTTCGGCTGGAACGTCGAGGAGGCCGCCGACCACGGGGTGGACTGGCGCACGCGGCGGGAGCTGGTCCGGGACCGGATGGCCCTGATGCGGGCCCTGTGGGCGGAGGAACCCACCGCCTACGAGGGCGAGTTCGGGGCGGTACGGGCCAGCCACGCCCATCCCAAGCCGGTGCAGAAGCCGCGCGGGCCGAAGGTCAACGGCCCGCGCACGCTCATCGGGGGAGCCGCCGGGCCGAAACTGTTCGCGCACATCAGCGAGTACGCGGACGGGTGGATGCCGATCGGCGGACGCGGGCTGTCCGAAAGTCTCCCCCGGCTGCGGGCCGTCTGGACCGACGCCGGGCGCGACCCGAACGCCCTTCAGGTGGTGCCGTACGCCGTGTTCCCCACACCCGGCAAGCTCGCGCACTACGCGGAGTTGGGGATCGAGGAGGTCGTCGTGCAACTGCCTCCGGCGGGGGAGGCGGAGGTGCTGGGGGTGCTGGACGAGTACGCGCGGTACGTGTGAGTGCGGTACGTGTGAGTGTCCGATCACCCCGCTCGTATGCTCGAAGGATGACGAATTCCGCGACCTCCGGAACCGGCTCGACCCCTGGCCCCACCTCCGGCCCGACCGAGAACTCCATGCGTCGCGCCCTCAAACGCGCCCGGGATGGCGTCGCGCTCGACGTCTCCGAGGCGGCCGTGCTGCTCCAGGCCCGCGGCGAGGCACTCGACGACCTCGCCGCGTCCGCCGCCCGGGTGCGCGACGCGGGCCTCGAGGCCGCCGGCCGGCCCGGCGTCATCACCTACTCGAAGAGCGTCTTCATCCCCCTCACCCGGCTGTGCCGGGACAAGTGCCACTACTGCACCTTCGTCACCGTCCCCGGCAAGCTGCGCCGCGCCGGGCACGGGATGTTCATGTCGCCGGACGAGGTCCTCGACATCGCCCGCAAGGGCGCGGCCCTCGGCTGCAAGGAAGCCCTCATCACTCTCGGCGACAAGCCGGAGGACCGGTGGCCGGAGGCGCGGGAGTGGCTCGACGCGCACGGCTACGACGACACCATCGCCTACGTCCGCGCCATCTCCGTCCGGATCCTGGAGGAGACGGGTCTGCTGCCCCACCTCAACCCGGGCGTCATGACCTGGACCGACTTCCAGCGGCTCAAGCCCGTCGCCCCGTCGATGGGCATGATGCTGGAGACCACCGCGACCCGCCTGTGGTCCGAGCCCGGCGGCCCGCACCACGGCTCCCCCGACAAGGAACCCGCCGTCCGGCTGCGGGTGCTGGAGGACGCGGGCCGTTCCTCCGTGCCCTTCACCTCCGGGATCCTGCTCGGGATCGGCGAGACGTACGAGGAGCGCGCCGAGTCCCTCTTCGCGCTCCGGAAGATCTCCCGGGCCTACCACGGCATCCAGGAACTGATCATCCAGAACTTCCGCGCCAAGCCGGACACCGCGATGCGCGGCATGCCGGACGCGGAACTGGACGAGCTGGTCGCCGCGGTGGCCGTCGCCCGGCACATCATGGGGCCGTCAGCCTGTCTGCAGGCCCCGCCCAACCTCGTCGACTCCGAGTACGAGCGGCTGATCGGCGCCGGCATCGACGACTGGGGCGGCGTCTCCCCGCTGACCATCGACCACGTCAACCCCGAACGCCCCTGGCCGCAGATCGAGGAGCTGACCGAGCGCTCGGCGGCGGCCGGCTTCGAGCTGCGTGAACGGCTCTGCGTCTACCCGGAGTTCGTGCGGCGCGGCGAGCCCTGGCTGGACCCTCGGCTGCGCCCCCACGTGAAGGCGCTGGCCGACCCGGAGACGGGCCTGGCACGCCCGGACGCCGTGGTCGAGGGCCACCCGTGGCAGGAGCCCGAGGAGGCCTTCGTCGCCTCCGGCCGTACGGATCTGCACACCACCATCGACACCGAGGGCCGTACGTCCGACCGCCGCGACGACTTCGACGAGGTGTACGGCGACTGGGGCGCCCTGCGCGAGGCCGCAGCGCCCGGGATGGCGCCGGAGCGCATCGACACCGACGTCCGCCAGGCGCTGCGGGTCGCCGCCGACGACCCGACCCGGCTGACCGACGCCGAGGCGCTGGCGCTGCTGCACGCGGACGGCCAGGCGCTGGACGCGCTGTGCCGGGTCGCGGACGACGTCCGCAAGTCGGCGGTCGGCGACGACGTCACCTACATCGTCACCCGCAACATCAACTTCACCAACGTCTGCTACACGGGCTGCCGCTTCTGCGCCTTCGCCCAGCGCAGGACGGACGCCGACGCCTACACCCTCTCCCTGGACCAGGTCGCCGACCGCGCCCAGCAGGCCTGGGACGTGGGCGCGGTCGAGGTCTGCATGCAGGGCGGCATCCACCCGGACCTGCCCGGCACGGCGTACTTCGACATCGCGAAGGCGGTCAAGTCCCGTGTCCCCGGCATGCATGTGCACGCCTTCTCGCCGATGGAGGTCGTCAACGGCGCGACGCGCACCGGCATGTCCATCCGGGAGTGGCTGACGGCGGCGAAGGAGGCGGGCCTGGACTCCGTCCCCGGCACCGCCGCCGAGATCCTCGACGACGAGGTCCGCTGGATCCTGACCAAGGGCAAGCTGCCGACGGCGACCTGGATCGAGGTGATCACGACCGCGCACGAACTCGGCATCCGTTCCTCGTCGACGATGATGTACGGCCATGTCGACCAGCCCCGCCACTGGCTCGGCCACCTGCGCACCCTGGCCGGCATCCAGCAGCGCACCGGCGGCTTCACGGAGTTCGTGACCCTGCCGTTCATCCACACCAACGCCCCGGTGTACCTGGCCGGCATCGCCCGCCCCGGCCCGACGACCCGCGACAACCGCGCGGTGACGGCGATGGCCCGCCTCCTGCTCCATCCCTGGATCCCGAACATCCAGACCAGCTGGGTGAAGCTGGGCACCGAGGGCGCGGCCGAGATGCTCCGCTCCGGTGCCAACGACCTGGGCGGCACGCTGATGGAGGAGACGATCTCGCGGATGGCGGGCTCGTCGTACGGCTCCTACAAGTCGGTGCGTGACCTGGTGGCCGTGGCCGAGGCGGCGGGGCGCCCGGCGAAGCCGCGCACCACGCTGTACGGCGAGGTGCCGCGGGAGCGGCAGCGGGCGGCGACGGCCTCGGACGGGCATCTGCCGGAGCTGCTGCCGGTGCTGGACTGAGGAGGACCGCCTCGCGGGGGTCGGTACGATGATCCGACCCCCGCTGGAGGGGTTCCGTAGCTTGTGCAGCTGAGGAGATGCGTGCCGTGCCTGCTCCCAAGGTCTGGGTGACCGGTCTGACGGTGGGCGCGATAGCCGCCGTCGCCGCCCTCGCCGTGCAGGCCGACAAGGGCCCGCACCCGACGGCCGCGGCGGCCCGCCCGAGCGCGTCGGCGTCGCCCGGCGCGAGCCCCGCCCCGACGAAGTCCGCCGTGCCCGCCGCCGTACCGGACGACTCCGGCTCGGGACGCCGGATCGTGTACTCCCTCTCCCAGAAGCGGGTCTGGCTGGTCGACGCGAGCGACACCGCCCGCCGCACCTTCACCGTCTGGCCCGGCACCGTGAGCCCCGACCCCGGCGCCTACACGGTCTCGTCGCGCAACATGGCCACCACCGGCTCGGACGGCGTGCAGATCGAGAACATCCTCTACTTCGCCGCCAAGTCCGGCATCTCCATCGCCTTCTCCAACGCCGTGGACGGCTCCTCGCCCCCGCCCGCCGAGGGCAAGGAGACCGGCGGGATCCGCACGCGCGCGGCGGACGGTGCGGCGCTGTGGACGTTCGGGGAGACGGGCACGGCGGTGACCGTGGTCAGGTAGCAGTCCTCCGCGCCCGACTGCATCTTTCGATGTACCGCGGGATCGACTTCGCTCATGACGATCCGGGCCGTGACAGCCGTGACGATGAGTCCATGACGCAGCACATGGACGAGCGGGCCCCGCGGACCACGTCGGCGACCTCGCCCACCGGACGACGGCTCCCCCTCCTCGACGTACTGCGCGGGGCGGCCATCCTGGGCACGCTCATGACGAACGTATGGATCTTCACCGGCCCGGGAGGCGAGTGGGGAGCCCTGCTGTCCGGGTCGTCCGCGGGCGCCGTCGAAGCCACGTTCGGTGTGCTGGCGAACGGCAAGTTCCTGTCGCTGCTGACGATCCTGTTCGGGGTCGGACTGGCCATCCAGTACGCCTCGGCCGCGCGCCGCGGGCAGCCCTGGCCGGGGCGCTACCGGTGGCGGGCGCTGTTCCTGTTCGGCGAGGGGACGGTGCACTTCGTCCTGGTCTTCGCCTGGGACGTACTCATGGGATACGCGGTCACCGCACTCGTCGTCGCCTGGCTGCTGAACCGCTCGGAGCGGGCGCGGCGGCGGGTGATGTGGTGGGCGGCGGGCATCCATCTGACGCTGATGGCACTGTTCACGGCGGCCCTGGCGCTGACCGGCGACGAAGCGGACGGCGACACCGCCGTCTCCCGCGAGGTCGTGGACCTGTACGCCCACGGCGGCTACCCGGACCAGATCGCCTTCCGCCTGGAGAACGCGATCGCGCTGCGCATGGAACCGGTGCTGACCTTCTTCCTCCTGCTCTTCCTCTTCCTCCTCGGCGTACGGCTGTTCCGGGCGGGCGCGTTCGGCGCGGACGAGACGGGCCGCCGGCTGCGCTCCCGCCTCCTGCTGTGGGGCGTGGGCCTCGGCCTGCCGCTCAACGTGGCGGCGACCCTGGCCGGCCAGGAGTTCTTCTTCCTGGCCCGGTACGTCACCGCCCCGCTGCTGGCCCTCGGGTACATCGGGCTGATCGGCGCCGTGGTGGACCGGGTACGACGCCCCGGCCCCCTGATGACGGGCCTCACCTCGGTCGGCCGGACCGCCCTGTCCGGCTACGTCCTGCAGAACGTGCTCTGCGTACTGGTCTCGTACGGCATCGGACTGGGCCTGGCGGAACGGCTCCGGGACTCGGGCCCCTGGTGGGTGGTGGGCCTGTGGGCCACGGTCTGCGCGGTGCTGATGGTGGGCTCCACGCTGTGGCTGCGGCGCTTTGCGGCAGGGCCCCTGGAGGCGGTCCAGAAGTGGGCCCTGCGCCGCTGAGCGGGTCAGGTGTCGCTCTCGCGCACCGCCTGACCGAACGGCAGGTGATTGACGATCAGCACGACACCGCTGAACAGGAACACCCGGGTCGCGGCGTCCAGACCGTTCCAGTCCCCCGACTGCCACATCGAGAACCACTCCCCGCCGATCGCGATGAACCCGGCGCCGAACAGCAGCATCAGCATCAGCAGGCCATAGGTGGAGAAACGGCGGGCCCGGGCGTCGTCACGACGGAACCACAGCCAGGTGCCGTATATCAGCACGAGCGCGGCGACGGTCTCCCAGACGATGATCGCGACGTACGCCGCGTCCTGAAGTCCCTTGCTGGTGACGGCTCTCCACATCAGATCGTCGTCCTTGAACGTCGTGTCCATCGCCAGGACATGCCGCACGAACTGCTGGTTCGTACCGAAGTCGGTGATGTTGCCGAAGGCGACGAGGCTGATGTAGAGGGCGACGGCCGCGGTGAGGAGGGTGGTGGTGAGGTGGAGGGGGGTGCGTGGGGGTGTGGTCGACATGGTGGTCATCTTTCCCGGTGGGCGGGTTCACCACGTGCGCATTGAGCCAGCCAATACGGGATCTACATGGCCTGCATGTGAAGCGGTGGGTTACTGGGCCCGGGCCTGCGCCGAGCGGGACCCGACGCAGGCCCTCACCGAGATCCGTGCGATCAGGGAGGCTGCCGAGGCGGAGGCCGGCACCTCCGGCTTTTGACGTCGTACGACTGAAACCGCACCATCCGGGATCACTTCCGTCACATCCGGCATACCGATCCACCCCCTGAACCGACCGTCCCCGGTCGATTACAGTGGCGAACTGTCGTACGGACGGTCACTGCCGCGGGGAGGTCTTGGTGGGTGCGACAGCCGGCGCCGTCTGGGGCCGTACCGAGCAGCAGGACTTCCGTAGCCGGGTGCGTGGGACGCTGCTCGGCGTGGCGGTCGGGGATGCCCTCGGGGCGCCCGTGGACGGGCTCGGGCTGGAGGAGATCCGGGAGCAGTACGGTGCCGAGGGCGTCGTCGATCTGGGGTTCGGGTACGGGCGGCGCGGCGCCGTGACCCATCTGACGCAGCTCACCCTCTTCTCCGTCGACGGGTTGATACGGGCCCAGGTGAGAAGGGACACCGGGGCCTGGCATCCGCCCACCGACCTGCACCGGGCCTATCTGCGGTGGGCCGCCACCCAGCGGGACTGGGGGCCCGACGAGCGCCGTAAGGACGACGGGTGGCTGGCCCGGGAGGAGTGGCTGTACGCCCGGCGGGATCCGACCCGCGCGCTTCTCATCGGCCTCGGCGACGACACCATGGGCACGCTGGAGTCGCCCAAGAACGGCGCCGAGCTCGGGCCGGAGGCCACCGCCCGTTCCGCGCCCTTCGGGCTGCTCGTGGGATGGGAGCCACAGCTCGTGGTGCAGCTCGCCGTGGAGTGCGCGACGCAGACCCACGGTCACCCCATCGCCTACCTGTCGGCCGGCGCGTACGCCGTCATCGTGCACGGGCTGGCCTGCGGGGAGAGCCTCGACGGCGCCGTGCAGCGATCGCTCGCGCTGCTCGCCGTACGGCCCGGACACGAGCCCGTGTCGGACGCGTTGCAGCATGCGCTGGGCGCCGTACGGCAGGGCATGCCCACCCCGGCGCGGGTGGAGGAACTCGCGGCCGACGGCTCGGCGGACGGGCTGCTCGCGGCCGCCGTGTACTGCGCCCTGGTGGGGGAGGACGTCCGGCACGGGCTCTGCCTCGCCGTGAACCATGACGGGCCCTCCGCCGCCGCGGCCGCCCTCACCGGCGGGCTGCTCGGCGCCCTGCACGGCGAGACCGCCCTGCCTCCGGCCTGGCTGGCCGAACTCGAGGGCCGTCCCACCATGCTCGAACTCGCCGACGACTTCGCCATGGAGATGACCCAGGGGCCGGCCCTGCACAGCCCGGCGGGTGCGTCACCGGCGTGGCTGGCGCGCTATCCGCGGGGATGACCCCGTCCCGGGGCTGGTGACGGACATCACAGGGACGGGATGAGGCGGGCGGACAGGGCGGAGTGTGGACCCTTCCCTACGCGCCCGGATCCGGGCCGGTGACCCCGAGGCCTTCGCCGAGCTGTTCTCGGCCCACGCGCAGGCCCTCTACGGTCACGCCGCCCGGTTGACCGGTGACCGCGGCGCCGCCGAGGACGCGGTGTCGCTGACGTTCCTGGAGGCCTGGCGGCTGCGCGACCGGCTCAGACCCGAGCCCCCCGACCCCGACGAGGGCGACGGACTGCGGCCCTGGCTGTACGGCATCGCCACCAACGTGCTGCGCAACTCCCGCCGCGCCGCCCGCCGGCACAGCGCCGCCCTCGCCCGGCTCCCGGACCGGCGTACCGACCGCGAGACCGTGCCGGACTTCGCCGACGAGGTCGTCGGCCGTATGGAGGACGCCGAGCGGCTCGCGGCCGCCCGTGCGGCGCTGCGCCGGCTGCGCAGAAACGAGCGTGAGGTGTTCGCGCTGTGCGTCTGGTCGGGCCTGAGCTACGCGGCCGCCGCCGACGCCCTCGGCGTCCCCGTCAGCACCGTGCGCTCCCGCCTCGCCCGTGCCCGACAGCGGCTGCGGCGGCTGGCCGAGGCGGAGCTGAGAAGAACTCCGGGACGCACTCCCGCCGCCGGACAGGAACCGGGTGGCCGCGGCGAGCGGCCCGGTCGGAACAGGAGAAGTGCCGATGAACCCCACCGAGCGTGAAGAACTGGCCCGGCTGCTGCCGAGCCCGGGTGAACCGGTCCTGCCGAACGACCGCCGGACCGTCCTGAGGGATCACCTGATGCGCGAGCTCACATCGAGCCCCGGCAACAGCAGCAGCAGCAACAACAACCGCAACCGCACACGCGCCCGTCGGCGCCTCGTCGCCGTGGCCGTCCCCCTCGCCACCGCAGCCGCCGTCACCGCCACCGCCCTCCTCGGCGGATCCGGCGGCCGCCCCGCCCCCGACCAGGAGGCCGTCGACCTGCTGAACCGCATCGCCGCGGTCGCCGCCGCCCGGCCCACCACCCCCGTCCGCGACGACCAGTACGTCTACGTCGCCACCCAGGGCACCCAGGACATGGAGGAGTACGGCGTCAACACCCTGCGCCGCGAGGACTGGCAGCCCGTCGACGGCAAGCGGTCCGGACTCGCCCGGATCAAGGTCCTCTCCGGCCCGAACCCCTTCCACCAGAACGGCGACATGAAGCTGGGCCGCGACCCGAACGTCACCTACTACCGCGAGCTGGAGGCCCTGCCGACCGACCCGCAGAAGCTGTACCGGAAGATCTGGGACGGCACCGAGGGACAGGGGCCGACGCACGAGGCGGCCGCGCTCGAGGAGATCGGCGCGATGCTGCCCTCGGCGACGCTGCTGCCCGAGCTGAACGCCGCCCTCTACCGCGCCGCCGCGAGGATCCCCGGCGTCTCGGTGGTCCGCGACGCCGAGGACATCGCCGGGCGCGAGGGCGTCGGACTCACCTTCAACGACCGCGACGACCAGGACACATGGGTCTTCGACAAGAAGTCCCTGAAGTTCCTCGGCACCGACGAACAGGCGCTGCTGGGCGTCGGAATCGCCGACAGGATCGGTGTGGCACCGAGGCACTGACGGGGGCGAATCCCGGTCACGGTGTACGAGGCGGAGCCCACCTCCAGGAGCTCCTGTTCTTTTTTTGGGGGGGGACCGATGAGCCGGTGACCGCCGCCGCCCCGGGACCCCTCCCGGACTCCGGCGTCTAGCCTCGCCCCCACCGACACACGCCTCAGGGGGACGGCCATGGCGAGTCCGGCGAGCAAGGTCAGCCTGCTTCCGCGGGACATCGGCAGCCTCAGCCGCACGGTGCCGCCGGGCCTGCCGGGCACGCTCCATGTGCTCGGCGCGAACGGCGGCATGAGCGTGGCGCCGGACGCGGACTTCACCCTGCTGTTCGGGCGCAACGAGCCCGAGGTCCACGTCTGCGTCGGCGCGGGCGACACCCGCGTCAGCCGGCGGCAGGGCCTGATCGTGCGGGAGTCCGCCCGCTGGGTGCTGCACAACACCGGCGGTCTGCCCATCCGCTTCCCCGGGTCGCGGCTGGTGCTCGGCGGGGGCCGGGCGCGTCTGTCGGCCGGGTTCACACCGCTGTTCGTCGTATCGCCGCGGCAGGAGCATCTGCTGGAGGTCCGGATCACGGCGTCGGCACCGGCCCGCAGCCGCTCCAGGCGCGAGGAGGAGACGCGCCACGAGGCACGGGAGCTGTCGGCCGAGGAGAAACTGGTGCTCGTCTGCCTGGCGCAGCGCTACCTGCGGCTCGAACCGTATCCGCAGCCCCTGGCGTGGGCCCAGGTCGCCTTCGAACTGGGCGAGTTGCAGCCGGAGCGGCACTGGAGTCCCAAGCGCGCCGCGCACATCGTCGCCAAGGTGCGCAGACGCCTCGGCAGGGAGTACGGCGTCCCCGGGCTCCTGGAGGAAGAGGTCCCCCAGCCGGTCGGGAACACCCTGAACCACAACCTCATCACCGACCTGCTGATCACCACCACGATCGGCAGGTCGGACCTGCGCCTGCTCGGCGGATGACCCGCTCGGGAGGGGTCCCGAACACCCGCTGGTACTCAGGAACCGTCAACTCGTGGGGCAGGTGCGGCACTCGCGCCGAGAGGGCCGGCAAGGGGGACAGGGGATGGCGACGCACTCGCTGACGTACGACCCCGTGGTCGACGGTCAGCCGCTGCCGCGGGTCCGCCTGCTCAGCCCGCTGCGGACGCCGCCGCCGGGCAGGGCGCTGGTGCTGGTGCCGGACACCGGGCCGGCGCTGACGATCCGGCCGGGGGACCAGGTGCCGGACGCGCGGTACGGCGTGTACCAGGGGATGTTCATGGTGGACACCACCGAGCACCCGCTGGTCCTCGACCTGTGGCTGGCCGGGCGGGAGACGGCCGACTCGTTCCACTGCCGGGTGGAGCTGATGTGCCAGGTCACCGACCCCGCCGCGGTGGTGGCCCGGGGCGTCCGCGACATGGGCGCCGCCTGGCACGGGCCCGCCCACGAGCGGTTGCGGGACGTGGCCCGCCGGTACGGCGCCGAGCAGCTCCGCAGGGCGGAGGACGCGCTGAACGCCGCGCTGCGGGACTTCACGGGCGACGCGGCCGTCCGGCTGTACGGCGCACGCGCCGAACTGAGCGTCCAGCGGGGGCCGTTGGACACGACCGGCAGAAGCCGGGTGCGCGGTGCGTCTCGGCGTGACCGGTCCGCAGAGGAGACGACGGCACCGGGCGGCCCCGAGGTGCTGCGCGGCGAGGTGCTGTCCCGCAAGGAGGAGCCGCTGCTGCGCAGGCCCAGCAGAGTGCGGGGCACCGGAACGACAGGTGACCGGTGCCGCGAGGGCGGAGGGCGGGTGACCGGGCCGTGATCATCCCGCCGAAGCCCACCCGTCCGCCGGACCGCTCGGGGCCCGCCCGACCCGGCCATCTGACCTGGTCCGCCGCCGACGGACGGCTCATGGCCCTCGCCGTGTGGACGGAACGCCGCCCCGGCCACGGCGAGGACGCCGAACCGCTCGCGGCCCATCACCGGCCCACCGGAGACGGACTGCTCGCCGTCTTCGACGGCTCGGGCGGCTCCGGAGCGGCCCCCGCCTGGCGCGCCCCCGACGGCGCCACCCACACCGGCGCCTGGGTCGGCGCCCGGATCGCGAGGCTGGCCGCGGAGTGCTGGTTCCAGGGCGTCGTCGCCGCCAAGGAGCCGGACACCCCCGAGCGGCTGACGTACTGCCTGCGGGCGGTCCTGGACGCGGCGCCCACGACGACGGCACGGAGCAAGGTCACCGGCTCCATGCGCCGCCTGCTGCCCACCACCATGGCCGCGATCCGCTACCGGGCCGGCGACGACGGCGTGCGCTGGCAGGCCGTCTGGGCCGGCGACTCACGGTCGTACGCCCTGCTCCCCGGCAGCGGACTGCACGCGCTCACCCGGGACGACACCCACGAGGACGACACCCTGGAGCAGCTCCGCCAGGACCCGCCGATGACGAACGTCATCTGCGCCGACCGCCCCTTCGACCTGTCCGCCCGGCAGGGGGAGTTCCACGAGCCCTGCGTCCTGCTGGCCGCCACCGACGGCTTCTTCGGCTACGTCCACACGCCCGCGCAGTTCGAGTGCGTCCTGCTCGACACGCTCGCGCGGTCCAAGAGCGCGGGCGAATGGGCCGAGCTGCTGCGCCGGGCGATCGAGCCGGTCACGGCCGACGACGCGTCACTGTCGCTGGTGGCGGTGGGATTCGCCGACTTCGCGGAGCTGCGCGGGGCCTTCGCCGAGCGCCGCGACAGCGTCGTACGCGCCGGGTATCTCGACGTTCCGCCGGCCGACGACCCCGACGCGGTGCGCCGCTGGCAGGACCGGACGTGGCAGTCCTACCGACACGCATACGAGAAGTTCATGCCGGGGGTGCGCGAGTGAAGCGGGGCGATGTCATCGGGGGATACCGGGTCGTCACCGAGCCGACCAACGCCGGCGGCGGCAAATGCGTATGGGCCTTCGCCGAGAAGGACGGCAAGGAGTACTTCCTCAAACGCTTCCTGGAACCCAAGCGTCCCCGGGAGGGCTCCGGCGGCAGCGCCGCGAGCCGGCGGATCCGGCTGGAGACCTGCCGTGAGTTCGAGGAGCGGCACCGGAGCATCATGAAGCTGCTGCGCCCCGACGCCAGCGGCGCGGGCAACCTGGTGCTCGCCACGGACTTCTTCCACGCCGGCAGCACCTACTACAAGGTGACCGAGCGCATCGACACCGCCAGCCTGGAGGAGCCGCAGTCACTGGGCCCCAAGCAGAAGGCGGTGCTGCTGCGGACGCTGGCGACCAGCCTGCGGCTGCTGCACGACATCGAGGTGGTGCACGGCGACCTCAAGCCGGCCAACGTCCTCGTCCAGAAGCGGGAAGGCGCCGCCTTCCACACGGCGAAGCTGATCGACTTCGACGACTCGTATCTCTCCGGCCGGCCGCCGGAGCGGGACGACGTCGCGGGCGACTCGCTGTACGGCGCGCCGGAGTGGCGGCGCTATGTGCAGGGCGACGAGTCCGTCGACAGTACGGATCTGACGACGGCCGTGGACGTGTTCGCGCTGGGCCTGATGACCCACACCTATCTGACCGGGTCACTGCCCGCCTACGACGGCCGGTTCGGCTCCCCGGCGGACGCGGTCAACGCGGCCGAGCCGCTGGTCGCCGACGACCGGCTCGGCACCGCGACACAGGACCTGATCACGGCCATGACGGCCGCCGAGGCCAAGGACCGCCCCACCGTCGCCGACTTCCTGGCCGCACTCAAGGACCCCGAGGCCTGCACCCTGCACGCCACACCGCAGCCACGCCCGCTGCGCAGGAGCCGGGTCCAGTTCAACCCGCCGGACCGCTCCGGGAAGGCGCCCGCCCCCGGGAGCGACGACCCGCCGGCCAGGTCCAGGGTCCGGATCAACCTCGGTCACCACCGAGAGGGCCACCCCGGCAACCGATCCACCCCGTAACCGAGAGGAACGCCCATGACCACGGAGATCGAGAAGTACCACGGGAACCTCCAGTACGCCGTCGACATCGTGATGTGCATCGACGCCACGGGCAGCATGAATCCCGTGCTGGACATCGTGAAGAACAGCTCGTTGCAGTTCCATCAGCGGCTGGGCGAGGTGATGGCGCGCAAGAGCAAGGAGATCAGCCAGCTCCGTCTGAAGGTCATCGCCTTCCGGGACTTCGGCGACGACCCCTCCGACGCGATCGAGCAGACGGACTTCCTGCGGCTGCCCCAACAGGTCGGCGAGTTCGAGAAGTTCGTCCGCGGCCTGCGGGCGACCGGCGGCGGGGACATCCCCGAGTCCGGACTGGAGGCGCTGGCCCTGGCGATCAACTCCCCCTGGGAGACCGGCCTGGATAGGCGGCGCCACGTCATCGTCATGTTCACCGACGCGCCCGCCCATCCGCTGGGCACGGTCGGCGCCTCCGCGCAGACGTATCCGCGCGGCATTCCGCGCAGCATGGACGACCTCTTCGAGCAGTGGGGGTACGCCCGCAGCCAGACGGCGGTGATGGAGCAGTCGGCGAAGCGGCTGGTGCTGTTCGCGCCGGAGGAGGAGCCGTGGAAGGAGGCCATCGGGGAGGAGTGGGACCTCACCCTGCACTTCCCGTCCAGGGCGGGGGAGGGCCTGGAGGAGTTCGAGATGGACGAGATCATCGAGACGATCGCGAACAGCCTGTGAGCTTCCAGCTGCGCGGCGCGGGCACCCGGCTCGACCTCGACCGGGGATGGCTGGTCGTCACCTGGGGCCGCGCCGACCGCCCCCTCGGCCAGCTGGCCGTGCCGCCCGGGTGCTGTGTCTCGATACGCGGCCGGTCCGTGGCGCCGGAGGGCAGCCTGTGCCTGGCGTTCCGGTTCCGGCCCGCGGGCGAGAGCGGGGCCGATGTGACGGCGGAGATCGTCGTCGGCCCGGCCGGGGCGGAACGGGCCTGGCAGTTCGCGCTGGAGTTCGCCCGCGAGTACGGCGTCCAGGACCTCTCCGCCTCCTGGTGGGACGTCCAACCGTCCGCCGCCGAGCGGGAGGAGAGCGGGCGGGACTGGCTCAGCGCCCCCGTCTCACCGGAGACCCACGTGCTGTTCCGCACGGTCATGGCCCGCCTGACCGTCGCGGACACGTGATCCGAGGGAGCCATGATGACCGGGCCGACGTGGCGGTGCTCGGACTGCGACACCTACAACGATGCCGCGGTGCGCGTGTGCGACCTCTGCGAGACACCGCGGCGCGAGGCGACGGCGCCAAGGGCCGCGTCCGGGGCCGCGTCCGGGCCGAAGAGCGGGGAACCGAGGAAGCCGCCGGTCAAGAAGCCACCGGTCAAGAAGCCGCCGGTCAAGAAGCCACCGGCCCGCACGGGCACTGGCGCCACCGGTTCCCGCTCGGTCCTGTCGGAACTGGACTGGGTGTGCGCCGCTTGCGGCCACCGTGTGGCGGGGCGGATCAACTGCGATGCCTGCGGCACGCTCTGGACACCCGAAGTGACGACGATCGTGCACGGGGATCCGCTGTACGGGAGCTTCCGGCTCCCGTCGTCCCCGCCGGACGACCTCGTGGACTCGCTCCTCCCGAAGCCGACCCCCAGGGAACCCACCCGGGGAGAGGTGGCCGCGGGCTGCGGATGCCTGCTCTTCCTCGCGTCCGTCGTCGTCACCCTGATCGTGCTGCTGATCCTCAACTGGTCGACGGTGACCTCGTTCCTGACGGGCTCCGACTCCTCGGAGGGCTCCGCGAAACCGTCCCCGACGGTCTCCGCGAGCGGCCCCTGCCCGAAGGAGCTGGCCGCGATGCTGCCGAAGGGGTCGGCGTCGGGCGCCCGCCTGGTCGCGGCCTACAGCAGGGACAACGTGAAGGACCGATACGCCTTCTGCCGTACGGAGGCGGGGAAGGTCTACTACTTCTTCGCCAAGAGGGCCGGTGAGCGGTACGGCAGGCCCACGGCGGCGGAGAAGTCCGGAACCGGATACCTGGTGCGCTTCTCCAACAGCAGTTTCCGGTTCCGGGACCTGGAGGTGACGGCCTACGACAAGGGCGGCAAGGAGCTCTGGAAGGAGGAGCTGACCCCCGAGGCCTCCGCCGACTGACGGCCGCGGCCTAGTCCTTCGCCGCGCGCGTCCCCACCGCGTCCTCCATCGGCTCCCCGGGCGCCGGCACCGCGGCCGCCGCGGCCCCGTCGCCGTCGGTGTTGATGCGCTCGACGATCGCGAGCCGCTCCGGGGTGTCCTCCGGCTTGATGAAGCCGATGAGGATGTACAGGACCAGTGAGACCGCCAGCGGGATGGAGACCTGGTACTGCAGCGGCACCCCGCCCTCGATCTGCCAACTGATCGGGTAGTTGACCAGCCAGAAGGCGAGCAGGCCCATCGACCAGCTCACGAGGGCGGCGGTCGGGCCGGAGCGGCGGAACGGGCGGAGCAGGCCCAGCATCATCGGGATCGCCATCGGGCCCATCAGACCGGCGACCCATTTGATGACGACCGTGATGATGTCCTTGAACGTGGGGGAGTTGACCTGCGTCGCCGCCGCCATGGACAGGCCGAGGAAGACGACGGTGGCGATCCGGGCGACCCGCAGCCCCTGCCCCTCGGTCCAGGTCCGCGCCCGGCGCCAGATCACCGGCGCGCAGTCCCGGGTGAACACGGCCGCGATGGCGTTGGCGTCGGAGGAGCACATGGCCATGGTGTGCGAGAAGAAGCCGACGATGACCAGACCCAGCAGGCCGTGCGGCAGGAGCTGTTCGGTCATCAGGCCGTAGGAGTCGGAGCCGTCCGGCTTCTGCGACTCGACCAGCAGCGGCGACATCCACATCGGGAAGAACAGGACCACCGGCCAGACCAGCCACAGCAGCGCCGACAGCCGCGCCGAGCGCTCGGCCTCGTACGGGGTGGCCGTGGCCATGTAGCGCTGGGCCTGGTTGAGCATGCCGCCGTTGTACTCGAAGAGCTTGATGAAGAGGAAGGCGAGCAGGAACACGGTCCCGTACGGCCCGACCAGCGGCTCACCGTGGCCCTGCAGCTCCGGCTCGTCCCAGGCGCCGAGGAAACCGATGCCCTTGTCGTTCAGCTTCAGGATCACCGCGACGAACATCGCGACGCCGGCCAGCAACTGGATGACGAACTGCCCGAGTTCGGTGAGCGCGTCCGCCCACAGGCCGCCGATGGTGCAGTAAATGGCGGTGATGCCGCCGGTGATCAGGATGCCCTGGTTCAGGCTGACGCCCGTGAAGACCGACAGCAGCGTCGCGATCGCGGCCCACTTCGCGCCCACGTCCACGATCTTCAGCAGCATGCCGGACCAGGCCAGCGCCTGCTGGGTCTTGAGGTCGTAGCGGTTCTTCAGGTACTCCAGCGGGGAGGCCACATGGAGGCGGGAGCGCAGCCGGTTGATGCGCGGCGCGAACAGCTTCGAGCCGATGGCGATGCCGAGCGCGATGGGGAAGGACCAGGTGACGAAGGACGTGACGCCGTAGGTGTAGGCGATGCCCGCGTACCCGGTGAACATCACCGCGCTGTATCCGGACATGTGATGCGAGATGCCGGACAGCCACCAGGGCATCTTGCCGCCGGCGGTGAAGAAGTCGCTGACGTTGTCCACCCGTTTGTGCGACCAGACACCGATCGCCACCATCACGCCGAAGTAGCCGATGAGCACGGCCCAGTCGAGACCGTTCATGTGCGTCCTCCCAGGGTTCAGCCCGGCGCTCATCGTGGGCGCTGTCGCGTGAACACGACAAGTGAGCGTCGGGTCAAGGGGAGGTAAAAGTATTCGGCATGATGGTCTGCGTTCACCTACCTGAACGTCATCGCATCAGCTCCCCGGCGTTGACCAGCAGTGACTGTCCGGTGATGGCCCGCGCCAGGTCCGACGCGAGGAACACGGCCGCGCCCGCCACATCCCCGTCCGTGGCCAGCTCGGGCAGCGCCATCCGCCCCGTCAGCCGCTTGAGCACGTCCGCCTCCGGTACGCCCTCGGTCTGCGCCGTGAGCCGCACGAACGCCTGCACCGGAGGCCCCCACATCCAGCCCGGCAGCACGGTGTTGACCCGGATCCGGTGCGGGCCGAGCTCCCGGGCCAGGGAGTACATCGCGCTGGTGAGGGCGCCCTTGGAGGCGGCGTAGGCGGCCTGGCGCACCTGGGAGGGCGCGGCCACGGCGGATTGCGTGCCGATGAACACCACCGAGCCCCCGCCGCCCTCCTTCAGTGCCGGAAGACAGGCCCGGGTCATCCGCAGCGAGCCCAGCAGATTGACGTCGATCACCGACTGCCAGGTGGTGAAGTCGGCGTCCTCCAGGCCCCCGAAGTAGGAGTCCCGGGCGGCCACATGCACGACCCCGTCGATCCCGCCGAACCGCTCCCGGGCCAGCGCGGCCAGCGCCTCGCACTGCCCCTCGTCGGTGATGTCGGTCGCCCGGTACGCCGTGTGCGCCCCGGCGGGATCGATCTCGGCCGCGCACTTGGCCAGGTTGGCCTGCGTGCGCGCCCCCAGCACGGCGTTCCCGCCGCCTTGTACGACCGCCGCCGCGACCTGATGACCGAGCCCGGCGCCCACTCCGGAGACGACGACGGTCTTGCCGCTGAGCAGTGACATGGGGGCCTCCCTGGTTGAAGCCTGCGACGCGCACCTGGCGATTTATCTGACGGGGCGTCAGAGTATGGGCGTCCGAGGGAGGAAGGAAGGGAACGGCATGAGCGAGGACACCCGCAGCGGGACGTACGCCGAACTGGCCGCCGTGGGCCCGTACGGAGTCCACCCGGGCCACGCCCTGATCACCATGGTGGAACCGCACCCGGGTCACGAGTACGCCTACAACCGCTGGTACGAGGACGACCACTACTACGCCGGCGCGATGGCGATGCCCTGGATGTTCGCGGGCCGCCGCTGGGTGGCGACCAGGGACCTTCAACTGCTGCGCTACCCGGAGAAGTCGGCGATCGCCCAGCCGGTCACCGCGGGCTGCTACATCTCGACGTACTGGATCACCGCCGGCCGCTACGACGACCACATGCGCTGGACGGTGGCCATCAACAAGCGCCTCAACCGCGACGCCCGGGTCTACCAGGACCGCACCCATGTCTTCACGGCGTTCCAGGACCACGAGGCGACGGTGTACCGCGACGGCGCGGCGGGCCCCCGCGACTTCCACGCCCTGGACCACCCCTACGCGGGACTGGTGGTGCAGGTCGTCGACGCCGACTCGCCGGAGCAGCGAGCCGAACTGCTGGAGTGGCTGCGCGCGAAGTACCTCCCCAGGCGCCTGGCGGCGGGTTCCCCGGCCGCGCTGGTGACGATCTTCCGGCCGACGCCCCTGCCCCTCGACCGCATGTCGTACGTCAAGCA
This sequence comes from Streptomyces ferrugineus, assembly GCF_015160855.1. Taxonomy (NCBI): domain Bacteria; kingdom Bacillati; phylum Actinomycetota; class Actinomycetes; order Kitasatosporales; family Streptomycetaceae; genus Streptomyces; species Streptomyces ferrugineus. Next base: position 963,158 of record NZ_CP063373.1, read on the forward strand.
GGTCGAGGGCGTCGACACCCGCCTGACGCTGCTGTGGTTCCTCCAGACGGATCCGAGGGAGTGCTGGGAGGACGCCTTCACAGGTCTGGACACCGCCGTGGAGGAGGCCGGACTGGGGCGGGTGGAGCTGGTGGCGCCGTTCGTTCCCACGGTCCCGGGCACGGACCGCTATGTGGCGGAGCTGCGCTGAGCGCGGACACGGCCGAGCCCTCTCGGCAAGGACGGCGGACTGGTCGAGAGGGCTCTACCTGTGGTGCTTGTGCAGTTGTTGAGCGCGAAGTCGGTTGCGGCTGAGGGACCAGACAGACCCGCTCCTTACGCCTTCACCGACGCCACGAAGGTGTTCCACGCCTTCGCGGGGAACGCCAGGACCGGGCCCTCGGGAACCTTGGAGTCCCGCACCGCCATGGCCGCCGTGACCGGTGACTTGACCTCGACGCACGCGCCGTTTCCTGTGGAGTACGAGGACTTGGTCCACGTGTCCGTGGAACCCTGACGAATTGCCATGTTTGCTCCGAATTGCCAGATGTTGAGTTGCTGTCACCGCCCCGCGCGTCCGGACCGGATCCCGCGGCACGATTCACGCCAACCTGTCTTGCTGGATGGCGTGATCGACGCTACTCGCCAACATCGGCTGACGAAGCGACTATTCACTCGGGTGGGTGCATATTCCAGAGGACTCTTCCATTCCGACCGGGAGACGGTGTACCGTGCGGCGCTTCCTGGTCGGGACGGGCGGCTCAGTGCGCGCTCAGCGCGCGTACTCCTTGGCGATGTCCGCGATGAACTGGCGTGACTGGTCCACGTTCAGGGCCTGCGCCCGCAGGTGCTCGTACATCACGCTGTACTTCTGGACGTCGTTGGCCTTCTCCAGGTACAGGTCGCTGGTGACACCCTCGATGTAGACGACGCTGGAGTCGGCCGCGTCCGGGAACTCCAGGATCGCGTACTGGCCGTTGAGGCCCGGGTGCGCGCCCATGTCGAAGGGGATCACCTGCACGGTGACATGCGGCAACTGGGACTGCTCGACGAGCTGTTCCAACTGGTCGCGCATCAGGGAGCGGTTGCCGACGACCCGGCGCAGGGCCGCCTCGTCCATGACGGTCCACAGGCGCAGCGGGTTCTCCGCGGTGGAGATTCGTTCCTGTCGGCGCATGCGCACCTGGACCCGCTTCTCGATCTCGCCCTGCGCCGTCTCCGGCAACGCCCCGGCGATCAGGGCCTGCGCGTACTGCGGGGTCTGCAACAGCCCGGGAACGACCTGCGGGTCGTACACCCGCAGACTCGCGGCATCGGTCTCCAGCCCGATATAGACGCTGTACGGGATATCGCCGAACGAATGCCACCACCCCTGCTGGCGGCTGTCCTTGGCCATCTGCATCAGCGAATCCACGATCCGGTGGTCCTCCACCTCGTAGACCCCGCACAGATCGCGTACGTCGCGCTGGCTGATGCTGCGCCGCCCGTTCTCCAGCCGGCTGATCTTCGACTGCGACACCAGCAGCCGCTCGGCCACCTCCTCGGCCGTCATGCCCTTGAGCTCGCGGAGCCGGCGCAGCTCCTGGCCCAGCCGGCGTCGCCTGACGGTGGGATTGACATTGGACGCCACGGGACGCGCACCTCCGGCTGCCTGCCTTGTGATTGCAACTTTGCGTATCTGCTGTTGAGCAGACTGCCACCAAGGTGCTTACTACCGCTGGGAAACGGTGGATATGCGCTGGATACCCGCCAGTTCGGCGTCTGCCCGGGCACATGCCGCCGCGCGGGGCGGCGGGACCGGTGTCGTCGTCCGGACGTACGGTCCCGTCACCCCGCGCGGACCAGCGGCTCCCGTACCGGTCTCGGTGACTGCGGTGCGGCGCTGTGCGTGGCGTGCGTGTGGTGCGTGTGGTGCGGGTCGAGCAGCCGGCGCGCGTGCTGCGTGCGCGCCGGATCCTGTTGCCGCGGGCCGTGGGACTGCGGCTCAGTGGGCCACGACTCGCGCCATGGATCCGCGACGCGGCTGGGCCGGAACCCCACGGGCGGGTTCCGCTGCGGCCCTGCCTCCGGCGGCGGCCTGGCGGCCGGCCGGGGCCGGGCTGCGACGCGGCTGGGCCGCCGCGCCGTTCTGGACGTCCATCACGGCGTGCGCGACGAGACCGCCCATGGGGTCGTGCCTGATCAGATCCCGCAACCGGGACCGAGAGGACCGCCCCTCGTTCCCCGGATACAGGTGCTTGCCGAGGCCGACCGCGTGCGCCAGGGCGGCGAGTGCCGCGGTCCGTGGGTCCGGCGGTACGCCGGTGCGGATCGCGGAATCCAGCCGGGCCCTGATCTCCCGGCTGATGGCGTTGTCCGTCGCCTGGTAACGAGTCGTCGGCAACACTCCGCACATCTGACCGGCGACGGCGTGCACCATGCCGCACCTCTCCAGATGTGAGAGATAGGTCTGGCGAAGCCCCAGCCGGGGCCCGCCGATCCAGTGGACGGCACGCACCGGAGCGCCGCGCCTTCGCAGCAACTCCAACGCGCAGTCCAATGTCGGATCTCCAGTCGGCCGTGGTACGACCACGGCGATACGATCCCCGTCAGGGGCTATCCGTCCGGCCAGCGCCAGCTCCACTAGCTGTGCTCCGGCCAGACCGAGGTCGAGCGACTGCGGCTGTGCAGTGGTACCCGTGGCCGGGTCCAGTGCCAGCAGCAGAAGCTCCTCCGGAAGTGTTCTGCGGCTCCTGCCCATCCATGCCTCCCCGCGTGGATGAATGACAGGGTGACCCCTCTCACATTGGTCTGTCGAGGGTGCGTGACCGGTTCGTGAGGGAACCGGTAGGTATGTCGTTCTCGTCTACCGCATGAGTTGAGGGCCGCGCACAGGACACTGGTACATGGTTCGGGCAGCGGCACGGGGGGTCGTGCGGGCACGGTGTCCGGGCGACGGCTCACGGTTCGGCAGACGCACGGAGGGCGTGCGGCACATGGAGGAGGCATCGGTGGCGGGCGAGTCCCCCGACAGGTCGAAGCAGCGCGAGTCGTCGGCAGAACCGACGTCGGGGAGCGCGGTTCCGGTTCCAGATCCCACCCCCGAACCCAAGGGCGACCCACGCCTTGCGGTGGCGCGGGAGACATCGCGGGGCGGCGTCGACACGGCGACGCGCGTGCTGTCCCGGGGCGAACTGGAGGCGGTACGGGCGCGGATGGACGCCGCCGGGCATGCGAACGCCGGCGCCGGGCAGACGAAGGCTGTGGCCGAGAGCAGCGAGGGTGCGCAGGCGCGGACGGACGCCGAGGACGGCGCCGAGACGGAGAGCGACGACGTGGCCGAGTCGAGCAGGAACGACCCCGAGGCCACGTCGAGTGACGACCGCCTGAAGGCGGCGGTGGCGGCGTGGGTGGCCTCCGCGGACACGGACGGGTCCGACGAGGAGAAGAGCGCTGAGGCACCCTCCGACACCGACACCGACGCCGACACCGACGCCGTGACCGAGGAGAGTGCTACGGCGCCCTCCGGCACCGAAGGTGTGGCCGAGGAGAGTGCTACGGCGCCCTCCGGCACCGACGACGACCCGGCCGAGCCCACCGAGGCGTCCACGTCCGATGCCGACGCGGCCCCCGAGGACGCCGGCGCCGGCATAGACCAGGCCGCCGAGGCAGCCGACACCGACGAGACCGGCCCCGACGCGGGCACGAACGCCGGTCGCACCGACGCGGACCAGGACGAGGCCCCGAAGAGCGCCGCGGACGACGACACGGCCACCGAGCCCGCCGACTCGGACGCCACCAGCGCCGCAGGGGAGGACGCGTCCGCCGAGCCCACCGACACGGGCGAAGCCACGACCCCCGCCGACGCCGATGGGGCCCGGCAGGAGGCACCCACAGCCGACGATGGCGAGGACGCCCCGCAGCCGGCACCCGCCGCCGCTGACGCCGAGGAAGCCCGACGGGGTTCACCCGCACGCGGCGACGGCGAGACGGCCCGGGGCGAGGGCGAGGACGCCCCGCAGGGGACATCCGCCTCCGGCGGCACCGCGGACGCACCCGCCGACGGCGACGGAGCCCCGCAGGGGGCACCCGCCCCCGGCGACACCGAGGGCGCCCCCCAGGACGCACCCGCACCCGCCGACGGTGTTGACCCCCCACAGGGGCCACCCGCACCCGGCGACGAGAGTCGCACGGGTGGTGCGGGTGGGAAATCCTCGGCGGGCGAAGGCGGAGCCGAGGCCGTCGATCAGGCCACCGCCGTCTTCAAGGCGGTACGGCCGCCCGCCAAGCCCGCCGTCGATCAGCCGACCACCATGCTGAAGGCCCCCAGGCCCGACGCCGAGGCCCCCGCCGAGCGCACCAGCAAGTTCGTCGCGCTCAAGCCCGACATCCGCGAGGACACGGCGCCGCCCAATGCGCCGCAGGCACCGCAGGCGCCGCAGACCCCGCAGGGCCCCACGCCCGACGTCACCGCCGCCGTGCCCCAGATCGGCCCCGAGCGGACCACGCAGCAGCCGCTGCCGCCCAAGCCGCCGCTCGACCTGCTCGCCGAGCTGACGAACACCCCGCCGCCCCCGGACACCGCCGTGCGGACCGTCATCCGGCGGATCAAGATCTGGACGCCCCTGGCGGTGCTGCTCGCGATCGTCTTCGCGGTCGTGCAGTCGGTGCGCCCGCTCCCGACCCCCACCCTCGACCTCACCGCGAAGGACACCTACACCTTCGAGGGCGGCAAGATCGACATCCCCTGGCCCGCCGCGGGCCAGGCCGCGCTCGACGTCGACGGCATCGGCACCTTCGGCTCCTCCGGCGACCAGAAGCCCGTCCCGATCGCCAGCGTCGCCAAGGTCATGACCGCGTACGTCATCCTGCGCGACCACGCCCTCAAGAGCGGCGCCGAGGGTCCGAAGATCGAGATCGATCAGGCCGCCGAGGACCAGGCGGACGCCGGCCAGGAGTCGACCGTCGACGTGACCAAGGGCGACAGGATCACCCAGCGCGAGGCCCTGGAGAGCATCCTCATCGCATCCGCGAACAACGTGGCCCGTCTGCTGGCCCGCTGGGACGCCGGTTCGGAGAAGGCGTTCGTCGAGAAGATGAACGCCGCCGCCGAGGACCTCGGCATGACGAACACGACGTACACCGACCCCTCCGGCCTGAACAACACCACCGTCAGCACGGCCGTGGACCAGGTGAAGCTGGCCAAGGCGGCGATGAAGCAGCCCGCCTTCCGCGAGGTCGCCGCGATGATGTCGTACGACGACTACAAGGGCGTCAACCACTCCAACTGGAACCAGCTCGTCGGCCGCAACAACGTCGTCGGCATCAAGACCGGCACCACCACCTCCGCCCTCGGCAACCTGGTGTTCGCCGCGAAGAAGGAGATCGGCGGCGAGACCCGCACCATCGTCGGCGCCGTCGTCCGCCAGCCCGCCGGCGGCACGGACAACACCATCCTCAGCGCCGCCCTCACCGGCGGCGACCAGCTCATCCGCGCCGCCCAGGACGCCCTGCAGTCGGCGACCATCCTGAAGAAGGGCGACGTCGTCGGGTACGTGGACGACGGTCTCGGCGGCCGCACCGCGGTCGTCGCCACCAAGGACGTCAAGGCGGTCGGCTGGTCCGGCCTGAAGGTGAAGCTGACCTTCGCCTCCGACGAGGTGCCGCACACCGCGAAGGCCGGCACCCAGGTGGGCACGCTCACCGTCGGTGACGGCACCAGCGGCGCGGTGAAGATTCCGGTCGCCCTCCAGACGGAACTCACCGAACCGGGCTTCACGGACAAGCTGACCCGCATCGGCTGACCCGGAGGCAACGCGAGAGGCCGCACCGCAGCCCGCCGACGGCGCCCGTCGGCGGGCTGCGTGCTAGCGTCACGAAACGGGCAGGTCGTCGCTCACAAGGCGCGGCCGGAGAACCTTCAGGGTCTGGGCCGGCAACACGCGGGAAACGGGACGCGGCCAGAACAGCAGAAGACGGGACAGTACGGGGAGTGCCTCACAAGTGGCCACTGCGGAGCCGACACGCGCCGACGACGCCGATCCGGGACGAGGAGCCGGTCCGCGAATACGCGTGCCCGCGCCGCGTTCGGGAGACGATCGAAGCCGTATGGAGGAAGGACCGCCCTCCCGTCTGAAGGCCGCCGTCCACACCGTGCGTGAGCGTCTCCTGCGGCACCCGGTGCTGTCCGTCACGGCGCTGGCCGGGCTGCTCCACGTCATCTGGTTCTTCACGTTCGCAAGCAGCGGCGGCGATCTCGCGGCCCAGGACGCCTGGGCCGAGTTCGTCGGCCGGCACCCCGACTCGGCCTACAACCTGGCCTGGTACGGCGGTATGCACCCGGTGTCGTACAGCGTGGTGTCGCCGTATCTGATGTCGGTCCTCGGCGTCCGTACCACGATGATGATCGCGGGGACCGTCTCCGCGGGCCTGCTGACGCTGATCCTGCTGCGCAGCCGGGCGGTGCGGAACCCGCTGTGGGCCGCGCTCGCCGGGGTCTTCGGGCTGATCGCCAACGCGGTCTCCGGACGGGTGACCTTCGGCCTGGGCACGATGTTCGCGCTGGGCGCGGTCGCCGTCGTGTACTGCTGGCCGTACCGCTGGCGCTACAAGCGCTGGGCGAAGGCGCTGTGCGCGGCCCCGCTGGCCGCCCTCGCCACCATGGCGTCGCCGGTCGCGGGGCTGTTCGTGGGCTTCGTGGCGGTGGCGCTGTTCCTGCAGAAGCGGCGGCCGGGCGCCTGGGCGCTGGGTCTTGCGCCGTCGGCGGTGGTAGCGCTGTCGGCGTGGCTGTTCCCGTTCTCGGGCACCCAGCCGATGGTGATCGGCTCGGTGCTCCTGCCGCTGCTGATGTCGGTCGCCGTGTTCTTCCTGGTGCCCGAGGAGTGGAAGTCGGTCCGGCTGGTGGCCGCGGTCTACGGCGTCTCCGTGGTCCTGGTCTGGGTGATCAGCTCGCAGATCGGCTCCAACATCACGCGGCTGGCGATGTTGTTCGCTGGCACCACGCTGGTGGCGGCCCTGCCGTTCGCGGTGCCGCGCTCGCGCAAGTGGTACGCGGGCGTGCTGGCCCTGCTCACCTTCGCCGGCTGGATCGGCTACAAGACGGTCGACGACGTCATGCACGCCGCCCCGGAGGCGTCCTGGGCGCGTGAGCTGGCGCCGCTGGTCAACGAGCTCCAGGAGGTCGGCGCCGAGAAGGGCCGGGTGGAGGTCGTACCGGTCCGCTCCCACCGCGAGGCCGCCGCCCTCGCGCCGTACTACAACCTGGCCCGCGGCTGGAATCGCCAGGCCGACATGAAGCGCAACCCGCTCTTCTACGACGACACCCTCAACTCCGCGAACTACCACGAGTGGCTCAAGCGCTGGGCGGTGCACTTCGTGGTGCTGCCCAAGGACGAGCCGGACCCCTCGGCGGCGGAGCGGGAGCGGGAGCTGGTGCAGCGCGGCATGCCGTATCTGCGGCAGGTGTGGGGCGACGCCAACTGGCAGCTGTTCAAGGTGACCAACCCGGCGCCGCTCGCCGAGCCGAACGCCGTCGTGGACCGGGCCGAGCAGGGCGAGATGACGATGCGGGTGAGCAAGCCGGGCCGCATCCTCATCCGCATCCCCTACTCGCCCTGGCTGAGCATCGTCGACGCCGAGGGCAAGAAGCTCGACCCGCCCGAGGAGACGCAGGCGTCCAAGGACCGCCCCGACGGCGAGCCGAAGACGTACGACAACGTCAACGGCTGTCTGACGGAGACCGAGGAGGACGCCTTCGGCGACCAGTGGACGATGCTGGTGGCCCCGAAGGCCGGCACGTACCACCTGGCGGCGCCGTACGACGTGCCGCGCGGTACCCCGTGCCCGGAGGAGCTGCGCCAGGGGTGAGACCTGGCGCAGCCGGGGCCGCCGGTCCGGTCACCTCACCTCACGGGGAACGCCACATCGCACACCGGGTCCTCGGCGCCCGCCGCCTCCCAGTCCGCGAAGTACACCTCGCGGCACGGGCCGGCCTGCCACAGCCCCTGCTGCGGGATCCACTCCTCCACCGCCTCGAAGGCGGCCAGGATCTGCGGATGGGCGACCTGGGCCTTGGTGATGCGGGTGTAGGCGAGCCGGTGGGCCGGCTCCACGCGCACCTTCGTGTCCCGGGCGCGGCCCTGCCGCTCGACCCAGGCCCGGGCCGCGGCCTCGTCGGCCACCGGCACACAGGACTCGGCCGGTCCGTCGCTCTCCATCGACACGTCGGAGTGGTACACGACGAACGGTGCCGCGGTGATGCCGCCGCACTCCCGTGCCCCCTCCTCCAGCCGGCCCAGTGACGCGCCGATCCACGCCGGCAGCTCGCCCGCCAGCACATGGCGCGTCTCGGTGATCAGCACCTGCTCGGGCACGTCCACCGTCGCGACTTCGAACTTTCCGTACATCTCGGAGCTCCTCCCCGACAGTCGTTCACGGAGGTACTCGGCGAGTGCCCGCTGCCCCGCCACCCGCGCCTCGACGTCCGCCCAGTACGCGGTGAGCCGGTCGGCGGCCGTGGCCCCGTCCGGGGCCTCGACGACCTCGGCGACCCGCGCGAGCGGCATGTCGAGCTGGCGCAGGAGTGCCACCAGGCGGGCGCGTTCGATCTGGTCGACGCGGTAGTAGCGGTAGCCGTTGAACTCGTCGACGTGCGCGGGGGCCAGCAGCCCCAGGCGGTCGTACAGGCGCAGCGCCTTGGCCGAGAGCCTGGCGCGCGCGGCGAACGCGCCGATGGTCAGCAGTTCGTCGTCCACGGCCCTCTCCTCCGTCGCCGGGCGGACCGTTCCGCCCGGCGACAAGGACGTTCAGCCCTGCCCCAGGGGCAAGGTCAACCGCCGGCTACGCCAGCTGGCTCTCGACGGCGGCCACGAGCTCCGCGGCCTCCGGCTCGGTCTGCGGGGAGAAGCGGGCGACGACGGTGCCGTCGCGGCCGATCAGGAACTTCTCGAAGTTCCAGCGGATGTCGCCGCTGTGCCCCTCGGCGTCCGCGAACCCGACGAGCCGCTCGTACAGCGGGTGCCGGCCCGCGCCGTTCACCTCGACCTTCTCGGTCATCGGGAAGGTCACGCCATACGTCGCCGAGCAGAACTCGGCGATCTCCTCGGCGCTGCCCGGCTCCTGGCCGAGGAACTGGTTGCAGGGCACGCCGAGCACGGTGAAGCCACGCTCCGCGTAGCGCTCCTGGAGCTTCTCCAGGCCGGTGTACTGCGGGGTGAGGCCGCACTTGGAGGCGACGTTCACGACGAGCACCGCCTGGCCGGCGTACTGGGAGAGGTTCGCGGAGCCGCCCTTGAGGGCGTCGATCTCGACGTCGAGGACAGATGCGTTGGTGTCAGCAGTCATGAGCGGATGCTAGCTCCGGCCAATGCAGGGCCCGCGATCCGGCCCCGCCGCCTCCACGAGCACCTCGGCACGCGCGGTGCCGAGCGGGGCGCTGGCGCAGGGGTAGGCCAGGGCGGGTACCGGTTGGCCTCCGCCTCCCACGACACCCAGCCGCCCCGGCTCACCTGCGCGGTCCGCGCGACCACGTCGGCCTCCAGGACGTGCCGGCGCCGGTCCCGGTCCGGTCGTACGGTCTCGGTCCAGACGTACTCGAGCAGCGCGGCCGCCCGCTCGGGCAGGTCGCCCCGGTCCAGTACGGCGGGCAGCGGCCCGGCGAGGGAGACGGTCAAGGGGCGCGGGCCCGGCCGGGGTCGGTTTTCGCGTGGCGCGCGGGGGATGGCCAAAACATCACGGTGCGTCAGTCGTTTCCGCGCCAACTCGCCCGTGTTCAAGGGGAGTTCACTAGGTTGGTTGCAGATTTGATCACCGGCGACGCTTCGCATCGATCCCCAGGAGGCCACCGTGCCCGACTCCGACACCCCCATCGGCGCCACCGCCCGGACACGGCCCCGGATCGACACCTCCAAGCCCCACTCGGCCCGCTTCTGGAACTACTTCGTCGGCGGCAAGGACCACTACGAGGTCGACCGGCGGATCGGGGACGAGATCAAGGAGATCTTCCCGGGCCTGGTCGACGTGGCCGTCACCAGCCGCCTCTTCCTGGGCCGAGCCGTACGCCATCTGGCCGGCGAGGCGGGCATCCGGCAGTTCCTGGACATCGGCACCGGACTGCCGACCGCCGACAACACCCACGAGGTGGCCCAGCGCGTGGCACCGGACGCCCGGATCGTGTACGTCGACAACGACCCCATCGTGCTGGCCCACGCGAGCGCCCTGCTCACCAGCACGCCCGAGGGCATGACGACGTACCTGGACGCCGACCTCTACGACCCAGAGGCCGTCCTGGAGGCCGCCGCGGGCACGCTCGACCTCTCCCGTCCGGTCGCCCTGATGATCCTCAACACCCTCGGCCATGTCGCCGACCACGACCAGGCCCGCGACCTGGTGCGCCGCCTCCTGGCCGGCCTCCCCTCCGGCAGCCACCTGGTGATCAGCGACAGCACGGCAACCAGCGAGGGCATGATCGCCGCGTCGGAGGCGTACAACGCCAGCGGCGCGGTGCCGTACCACGTGCGCAGCATCGGCGAGATCGCCGCCTTCTTCGACGGCCTGGACCTGGTGGACCCGGGCATCGTGCAGGTGCCCGAGTGGCGCCCCGACGCCCATGGCCCTACGGATCCGGCGACGGCCGCGGTCGACGCCTACTGCGGGGTGGGCCGCAAGCCCTGAGTCACGCTCCGGGCCGGTTCACCTCCCTTGTTCCACGTACTCCTTGAACTGCTCCAGATCACCGCGCACCAGCCGCTCGATCGCGGTCGCCTGGGCGAACCCCTTGGGCCCGCCGAAGGTGTCCCGGACCGTGCCGGGGTCGTACTCCAGCCGCGCCTGGACCCGGGTGTGACCGTCGTCGATCGCCAGCAGCGAGAAGGATCCCGCCAGCTCGGGATCGCCCGTGGTCCGCCACTCCAGCACACGTTCCCCCGCCCGGTCGGAGACCTCGGCCTCGACCTCCCGCGCCCGCCCGCCGGCCTCGACATCCAGCCGTGCCCGACCGCTCCCCTCCGCGCGGGCCTCGCTCACCCCCGCCAGGAAGCGCGGATAGTTCTCCACCCGGTGCAGGCCGTCCCACGCCCGGTCGATCGGAACTCCGACGTCCACATGTTCTTCGAGGGTGCTCATGGCCCACCTCCACGTCCGGCTCATGAAGCCATGCCCTTGTGTTTCCAGTGTGCGCCCGGGGCCTGGCCGGCGCGTGCGTTCCGTCGTTGCACGGCCACGGCGGCCGGGAGCAGCACACCGCGCACGAGGGGTCGCGTAGCCGATGCCCTCGAGCTTTTGTCGAGAGTCGCGGGAAGCGCGACGTCGCGCCCCCTAGGGGGTGCGGGGAGAAGACTCAGGGCTGTCCCGGTCGGTGGCGTACGAAGGTGGCGTAGGCGAACCCCTCGCCCGCGCGTGGCGCCCGGGTCCAGGACCGGGTGGTGAAGGTGTGGAGTCTGCCCTGGGTCAGCGCGAAGCGGGGGAGTGAGAGCCCGAGTTCGGTGTGCAGGGCCTCCAACACGCGGCGCTCGCCGTCCGGTTCCCCGTCCTGCGGCCGGAACAGCCGTGCGGGGTCAAGGTTCTCGGGTATCGCGCCGGAGCGCTGGGCACCGACAGAGGGGCTCTGACCTGCGGTGTCCCCCGGACGCGCTGAGCGGCGGGACCGGTCCCGGCGGTGCGTCGCTAGGTTCCGCCTGGAGCACGCGCGAGCACGTGCGGGGGCTGGCGAGGAGGAGAGCCCGATGGCAGGCCTCAAGATGCGAACCGATCCGGAGATCCGGGCCAGACTCGGCGAGAGCGCCCTTTCCCACCTGCGCACCCAGCTACGGGCGGTCGACTGCCAGACCTGCGGCAGCCGGTTCCGGCGATGGCAGAAGCCCGCGCTCGCGGTCTACGCCGAGGGCGAGCGCGCCCAGGCGTCGCTGCATCACGCAGGTTGCCACCGGCCCGGCTGGCACGAGGGGCGTCTCGGCCCCGTACCCGAGGGCCGGCACCTCACATGGCGCGCGGGGACGTTCGTCATGCCGAGCGCCATGACGTTCGGCCTGTCCTCCGAGGACATCCCGTTCTTCCTGGTGAACCCGTCCTATGAGTCCGCTCTCCTCCAGGACTCCGACGGAGAGGGATGGCGCGTGTGGACGGTGGACCTCTTCCAGGAGCTGGGGCTCGACCGCGGCCTGGAGGCACTGAAGTCGGACGCCCCGACGCGGGCGCTGTCCGCCTCGATCGACGGGGAGTGGATCTCCATCACGGTCCGGGCCGGCAAGGTCCGGCATCACTGGCTGGACATCCCGCTGACCGCGGAGACGGCGGGACTCGTGCGTTCACGAGGCTCGATCGTGGTCGCGGTGACCACCCGCGTCGACGTCTATCAGCCGCTCTCGCACTTCCAGGTCGAGGCGTACATGGCGGCCGGCCTGATGGCGGTCGGGGTGGCCGCGCTCTCCTCTCCCAAGGACGCGGCCCGACGCCGACGGAAGCGTTGACGCGGTGACCTCTGAGGTCGACGTGGCCGGAGCTTCTGCTGAGCCCCGCCCTCATGGCGGCCGTCACCTGCTCTGAACCCACCAGATGATCAGGCCGACAAGGGCCGAACCGAGGGCCGCTCCGGCGCCGCGGACGGTCGCGAACAGCGCAGCGTGTGCGAGTCGGCGACCAGTTGGATTGTTCCGCTTCACAGCGACCTCCTCGCGAGCGTCGCGGCCTCAACGCCGCAGGTGCCTTCCATTGACGGTCAGTTCGGCACGGCAACGGCAGGGATCTCGGAGTACCTCGGAAAGACCGGTGGCCCGCCGTAGACTCGGCTCCCAGTCGGAATTCCGACTCGGAGCCAAACCACACGGGTCGGTGGAGGTTCGGGTGCCGGAAGGTGCTGCTCACGGGGGACCCCTGCCCCCGGTGTTCGTCGAGTTGTCAAAGCTGTGGGACGCGGCGCAGGCTCAGTTGGCCAAGCAGGGACGGCGATTGACTCTCGACCGGGTCAGCCGGGAATCGGGCGTACCGGTGGCGACGCTCAGCGACTGGCGCAGGGGCAACCACGTGCCACGCGAGGCGGAGCAACTGCTCAAAGTGGTCCGCTTGTTGAGTACCTGGGCGGAGCTGCGGCCGCCGGCCGAATCCGGTTGGCGACGGCTCATGGACGGCTCGGCCGCGCCGGCCGCCACGAAGTCCCCGCAGCCGCCGCCGTTCGGCGTCTCCATCGTCGCGCTGGGGGACCGCCTCACAGCGGCCTTCGCGGAGCCGCATGTCGAGGTGGACGCGCTGTGCCTCAACGGCCAGACACTCGCGGTGGCGATGGGGCATCCGCTCCGTGCCGTCCACTCCGGGAAGGCCAGGCCGGCGAAGATCAGCGTCCGTGTGCTCCTGCCCAGCAGGGATATCGATCTGGCCTTCCCCTGTGCCGTGGAATCGGAAGCGGAGGAGACCGACCACGTTCATCAGGCCTGGCTCCGACAGCGAAATGCCCACGCTCAGTCCATGACGAGCACACTGCGGTCACTTCAGGGAACTCACGGCATCGACGTTGAAGTGTCCTACCGAGCGCTGCCCTTCACCCCGATGGCAAGGCTCTACCTCATCAATGGCAAGGAGGCCCTGTTCTCGTACTACACGGTCACCCGGCGTGAGGTGCGGATCAGCGGGCAGGACATGGACGTCTACGATCCAGGAGCACTGGGTCTGGTCCAGCTCTTCGGTACGGAAGAGCGCGACGAGGACACGATGTTCGTCGAGCAGTCGAATCTCTGGTTCAACGCGATATGGGAGACGGTCTCCACCGAGATGACGTTCATGTAGAGCACCTGAACGCCACCGAACCACACAAGCCCCAACTCCGGTCAGATTGGTCGGTACCGGCGTGAACGGATCGGGCCCGGCCGCCGTATTCTTACCCGATCGAGGTGCGCATTCGGCCAGATTCCTCGGTCCGGGGGATGTGAGGCAACCATGGCGGCGGCGAGCAGCACGGTGCGCACAGGCACCGTACTTCCGGTGGACGCGGCGCGACGGGCGATGTGGGCATTCGTCATCGCCAATGTGGTGATCGTCGAGGCGCTGTTCCTCAGCGCCGGTTCGGGCAAGAACGAAGTGCTCACGGTCGCCAAGTTCTTCGGACTGCACGCGGCTCTGCTGATGCTGTTCCAACTGCTGCTGGTGGCCCGGCTGCCGTGGCTGGACCGCCGTATCGGCATGGACCGGCTCACGGTGTGGCACCGCTGGGTCGGCTTCACCCTGCTGTGGACCGTCCTCACCCACGCCACGCTGGTGGTGCTCGGCTACGCGACGCTCGACGACGCGTCCATGGGCAGGACGTTCGTCGCGCTGAGCGGGGTGCCGGCCTCCCTGCTGGGCATTCTCGCCGCGACCGTCATCGTCGTGATCGCCGCGATCTCCACCCGGCCCCTGCGGCGGCGTCTGCGGTACGAGGTCTGGCACGGTCTGCACCTGCTGCTCTACGTGGCCCTGGGCCTGTCGTTCGTCCACCAGCTGCAGGAGACCACGACGTTCACGTCCTCCGCGTTCGCCACGGCCTACTGGTGGATCCTGTGGCTGTTCGCCTTCGGCGCCCTGCTGACCGGACGCCTCGTCATGCCGCTGTGGCGCAACGCCTACCACCGGTTCCGCGTCTCGGCCGTGGTGCCGGAGTCGGCCAACGTGGTCTCCGTGTACGTCACCGGTCGGCACCTCGACAAACTCCCCGCCCGCGCGGGCCAGTTCTGCGTCTGGCGGTTCCCCGGGCACCACCACTGGTGGCTGGCCAACCCCTTCTCCCTGTCGGCGGCGCCGGGCGGACAGGGACTGCGCCTCACCGCCAAGGCCGTGGGCAGTGGCAGCGCGGGCCTGCGGAACGTCCCGGTCGGCAGCCGCGCCTTCGTCGAGGGGCCGTACGGCGCGTTCACCTCGCTGCACCGCACCCGGCCCGGCGCCCTCCTGATCGCCGGCGGGGTGGGGATCACGCCGGTGCGGGCCATGCTGGAGGAGCAGGCGACCGGCGACGTCGTGGTGCTGTACCGGGTGCGCAGCGAGGCCGACGCCGTGCTGCTGAACGAGGTGCGGGAGCTGGTCGCGCTCCGGGGCGGACGGCTGCACCTGCTCACGGGCAGGACCGGCGAGGGCGGCGTCCCGCCGTTCGACCCGAGCGGCCTGCACCGGCTGGTCCCCGACATCACCGAACGCGACGTGTACGTCTGCGGCCCGCCCGCGATGACCACGGCCGTGCTCTCCAGCCTGAGGGACCTGCGGGTCCCCGCACGGCAGGTGCACGCCGAGAGGTTCGGCCTGGCCTGACCCGGCCACCTGCCTCACTGCTCATCGGCCTGACCGGGTGCGGGACGCCGAGGGCCTTGAGCGATCTGGCGAGACGAGGAAGGTACTCGGGCGGATTCGACCGAGCCAGTCCTCGATGGAGCCCCACCGCCTCCTGCGCCGGGGTGAGGGCCTCCTCCAGCCTGCCCGTCAACCGCTCCACAGTGTTCCGCGTCGACGACGAACACGTTTGTCAGGGCTCGGTCACGGGGTGACTCCTGCCCGGGCGACCTGCGGCTCACGCCCGGGAGCGCTGTGGCCTGTGGAAACGTCGAGCGCAGAGGGTCCGCCCGGGTTCCGGGGGGAACGCCTCCCCGGCGAGGCGTCAACCGTTCGTGCGCCGTGCTGGAGGCGGTGCCTGGGCGGGGTCGGGCGGTTCGGTCTTCCACGAGGCCGAACCGCCCGTACCCTTCATGGTGTCTACGGCGTCACATAGCGGGCGCCAAACTCGGGAGGCAATACCTCGTGCTGATTGCTCAGCGTCCCTCGTTGACCGAAGAGGTCGTCGACGAGTTCCGGTCCCGGTTCGTGATCGAGCCGCTGGAGCCGGGCTTCGGCTACACCCTCGGCAATTCCCTTCGCCGGACCCTCCTGTCCTCGATCCCGGGTGCGGCGGTCACGTCCATCCGTATCGACGGCGTGCTGCACGAGTTCACCACCGTGCCGGGCGTCAAGGAGGACGTCACCGACCTGATCCTCAACATCAAGCAGCTGGTCGTCTCCTCGGAGCACGACGAGCCGGTCGTGATGTACCTGCGCAAGCAGGGTCCGGGTCTGGTCACCGCCGCCGACATCGCGCCGCCGGCCGGTGTCGAGGTGCACAATCCCGACCTGGTCCTGGCCACGCTCAACGGCAAGGGCAAGCTGGAGATGGAGCTGACGGTCGAGCGTGGCCGCGGTTATGTCTCGGCGGTGCAGAACAAGCAGGTGGGTCAGGAGATCGGCCGTATTCCGGTCGACTCGATCTACTCGCCGGTTCTGAAGGTCACGTACAAGGTCGAGGCCACGCGTGTCGAGCAGCGCACCGACTTCGACAAGCTGATCGTCGATGTCGAGACCAAGCAGGCGATGCGTCCGCGTGACGCCATGGCGTCGGCGGGCAAGACGCTGGTCGAGCTGTTCGGTCTGGCCCGTGAGCTGAACATCGACGCCGAGGGCATTGACATGGGCCCGTCCCCGACGGACGCCGCCCTTGCCGCGGACCTGGCGCTGCCGATCGAGGAGCTGGAACTCACGGTCCGCTCCTACAACTGCCTCAAGCGTGAGGGCGTCCACTCCGTGGGTGAACTGCTGGCGCGTTCCGAGGCCGATCTGCTGGACATCCGCAACTTCGGTGCGAAGTCCATCGACGAGGTCAAGGCGAAGCTGGCCGGCCTGGGCCTGGGCCTCAAGGACAGCCCGCCCGGATTCGATCCGACCGCCGCTGCCTTCGACGCGGACGACAGCGCGGACGCGGGTTTCGTGGAGACCGAGCGGTACTGAACGCCGCGCCGGATTGCGGGGAGCCGGGACGGCGGACCGGCTCCCCGAGGGCTCACCGGCGGAGATCCGCGTGGCGATCGACCTCGTGGGAGCCGACGGGTGGGCACGGTGGGCGCCGTCCCAGACGGCGCCGTGCCGCTGCTCTTTCCGAGGACTCCGGTCAGGCATCGATGTCCGCGCGCCGCCGCCGCGCCATGAGGATCGCCGACACGACCGACATCACCAGGAACAGCAGGGCGCCCGCGCCCGATATCACCGCCAGCGCAGCTGCCCCGCCGCCCCCGACATCCTCTTCACGGGCGACCACCTGTGGATCGTCCGCCTCGTATCGGATGGGCAGCCTGGCGCCGACAGGGCTCTTGCCGCCGCCGCTGCCCACCGGCAGATCCGCCACCACGGTCCGTCCATGGGCTACGAACTTGACCTGGCATCGCCCCGCCATACAGGCGCCGCCCTCGTGCAGGGTGGCATAAGCCCGCTCGCCGTCCTCGAGGGAGCGCAGGTGCTGGGCCGCCGGAAGCATCACCAGCGCCGACAGCGCGCCCAGCAGCAGCGCGAGGACCAGTGACATCAGGAGAGCCGGACGGGGCCCCAAGCCACCTGCTTTCGGTGTGCCGTCCAGGTGTCTTCACCTCCGTTCCAGTTCATGTCGAAGCGGTGCGCCACGCGTCACGCGTGGACCGTGCTCTGTATCCCGTGACGCTGAGCAGCGTAAAGAGTGAGCCGAGTCGGTATCACGTACTGAACCGGCACACCGGACACGGCCCGGCTGCCTGCTCTCGGCAACGAAGGCCGGTGGAACGGCGTTGAGACGAAGCAGCAGGCGACGCTGCCCAGGCCGAGCTGGCCAGGACAGCGGGCGTGGCCGCGGCCGGCCCCGCGATGCCGTCCGAGGACGGCACCCTGTCCACGGTGATCGTCTACCCGAAGACGTCGCCGCAGTCCGAGGGGACCGCCGATCTCGTGCATCACCTGCGCGCCGACGTGGCTCCGGACCTGGAGCGCGACACCGGCGCCGGGATCCTGGTCGGCGGTGCCACCGCCGCCTCCCAGGACTTCGCGGACACCGTCCACCGCCGCGCTCGGCGCCATGACCCTGGGGAGTGGGAGCGTACGAAGGATCACTCCCTCGCGGTACGGGAGGGACTGGCCGCCACCGGCAAGGTGATCACGGCGGCCGGGGCCATCATGCAACTGCTGGGCAAGCGGGCCTGGTGGCTGCCCGCCCCACTCGCCCGGCGACTGCCCAAGGTCTCCCTCGAACGCCCGGCAGGCCATCTGACTGGCTGAGAAATTCGAATTCGCGTCAGCCCTGGACATCCCATAGAGCCGCGGGCGACCCCTCCAGCCGGGGGGTGTCGTCATCCTCAGGTCGTAGAAGACTCGGCCATTACCCGCCAGTCGGCGGGTGCACATTTCCTTGAACTTGACACCCATCGCGGGCGTGCGTTTTTATGAGCATGTTGCCGGCGGCTGTTCGGCGGGGGAAAGCCGGGGGGCTCTTTTGTTTTCGTTAGTCACTTCTTAGTTCGTGCTCCGGGTGTCCCGTTGAGCTGAATTTCATGAGTTTCCGGATCCTGGTGAATCCTAGGAACGGAAAAGGGGTGCGTCACCTGTGGAAGAGGAACGCACCCCGGGCTGCCGTGCAGCCGAACCACTCGCAATCAAGCAGTTGATCAGGAGATTAACATGTCCGTTCTCGAAATCTCAAAGAAGCGCATCGCCGCTGCCGGTGCCGCCGTCGCCGGTGTGTCCGCCCCGCTCGTTCTCGCGGCGTCGACCACCCCGGACGTGCTGACGAGCTACTTCGGTCTCAGCGGCGTCACCGCGAACCGTGTTCTGAACGCCATCGAGGCGGGCACCGACGTCGCCGCTGCTCTCTCGGTCCTGGGCGGCGTCACCGCGGCCGGCGGTGTGGCCATGTGGATGCTGAAGAAGGCCATCGCCAAGGGTGGCCGCAAGGCCGTCGTCGCCTGACGCTCGTCCGTCGCCGCCGCCGGGGTGCCTCGCGCCCCGGCGGCGGGTCATTCGACCACAAGGGATTCACCGTGACGACCTTCTTCGGTTCCGTCCTGGCGCGCCAGCGGCCTGCCCTGATATCGGGACAGTTGGTCTGGCTCCTGTGTCTTGCCATCGGCGTATGGCTCTCCGGTGATATTCCGTCCGCCGTGCGTGCCGAGCCCAAGAGTCCGGGATCCGGTCTCTTCCTCGGGATTCTGGCGAACAATGCGGGAGTGGCGGCGCTCGCGTTCACCGGAATCGTTACGTTCGGATTGAGTGCCGTAGCTTTTTCGCTTATTTCCGGGCTCGGTGTCGGGATATTCATAGGGCACGCCTATTCGCTGGGTGCCGGGAAATTCTGGTCGGCTTTTCTGCCGCATGCGGTCATTGAGCTTCCCGCGCTGGGCGTGTCGGTGGCCGCCGGTCTGGTCACGGGGGTCGCCGCCGCGCGCAGGATGCTGGGCGGCCGCCGGACGGGCGACGACTCGATGAGCAGGCACCTCATCGACGCGGCGGTCCTCTTCGGGCTTTCTCTGGCCATGCTCGTCGTGGCCGCGGGGGTGGAGACATGGATAAGTTCTCGATGACCGGCACGCGGCGCCCGTTCCGGCTGGCCGCCGCCGGGGCGATGCTGCTGATGCCGCTCGCCAACCTGACCTTGCTGGGCCGCTACCGCGACGGTGTCCTGGAGCGCGTACCGGACGCGCCGCCCGGCGCGTTGAAGGCCGGAGTCGGCGCGGCCTGGCTGTTCGGTTCGGTGCTCAACGCGCTGGGCGTCCTGGTGCTGATCTTCCTCGCGGGGGTGGCCGGTGCGGTGGTCTGCCGGTGGGCGGGAGCCCCGGACGGCTTCGCGCGCCACCGCAGCGCGGTGGGGCTGGCGGTGGCCCTGTTCATGGTCGGAAAGGTGCTGGTACTCGCCGTGACCTCACTGCTGTTCGGTTCGCCCGCGAGTGACCGGATCGTCGACCAGGTGGGTGCCGCGAACCCCTCGCTGCTGCTGCTCGCCGTGGGCTGCGCCGTCGCCGTGCGGCGGGCGGCGGAGCTGTCGTGGCAACGCAGCGCGCTGTGCGCGCTGGCGCCCACGGCCGTGTGCGCCGCGTTCTGTCTCATCCCCGCGTGATGAGCGTGATGACGTGATGAGAGTGATGGGTGCGCAGGGCGGCTGAGTGCGCAAGGTGGCTGAGCGCGCAGGGCGGCTGAGCGCGCGGGACCGGCGCATGCGTAGGACAGATGATGCGCACGACCGATGAGTGCGTAGGACAGGGAGAAGAGTCATGACGAAGCCGGAGACCTCCGGCCGGACCCGTCGAGGGACCGCACTCGCCGGGCTGCTGACCGCGACCGCCGCGGCGGTCGCGGCGGTGCGGGCGGTCTGGTTCTGGGGCGAGAGCGATGCCACCCGCGAGGCCGTGGAACACTCCGCGCGCCTGGCGGACAGCGCCCGCGAGACGGTGCTGACACTGCAGTCCGTACTCAACTGGGGCTGGGCGGCTACGGCCGTACTGCTGGCGGTGCTCGCGACGCTGGTCTGGCTGGCGTCCGTCGGCCGGTGGCTGCTCTTCGGTCTCTCGGCGCTGTTCTGCCTCCCGCTGGGCATCGCCGGATGGCGCCTGCCCGCCGCCCCGGGACTCGATGTGCTCTCCCTCGTGTTCTGCGGGTGTGTGATCGCCGCGAGTGCGGTCGCGCTGCTCACGGCCCCCCGAGAAGGATGAGGCAGCGTCGGATGACCGCCGAGGCGACCGTCGCCGCCGCGTCGGCCCCCGCCACTCCCGAGCGCGTTTGGCGCAGCGCGGCCGCCCTCCTGGAGGGGGACCTGCGGCGACGGCGCAATCGGCTGCCCGGGTACCGGGGGCTGACCCCGGCTGTACGGGCGGTGCTCGCCGGGGCCGCCGCCGTCGGCGTGCTCACCGTGGGCGCGCTGCTCTGGGGCATCGGCGCCGTGTTCGGGCGGGTCTTCCCGGTCGGAATCAACGGCGCGGACGGCGCGGAGCCGGTCGCCGCCGCGTGCTGGCTGGGCGCGGTCGTGGTGTGCGTGGGACAGGTCGCCGCCGCCAGGCCCGTGCAGGCGCGGCTGTTGCTCGACCCGCCGGACCGCGGGGTGCTGCTGCCGTGGGGCGTACCGCCGAGCGCGGTCTTCGGTGCCCGGCTGATCGCGCCCGGCCTCGCCTCGGCCGCGGGCACGACGCTCGTGGTGGCCGTGTTCGCCACCCCCTGGCTCACGGCGACGGCCTCGGGGCGCGCGCTGCTGCCCGCGGTCCTGGTGACCGTGGCGGGCGCGGCGTGCGCCGGGGCGGCGGCCCATGTCTGCGCCATGGCCGTCCTGATGAACACCGCACGCGACAGGTCCACCGGCCGATGGATCCTGTACGCCGTCGTCCTCGGCCTCGCCGTGGGGTTCTTCCTCTCGCCGTTCGCCGGCCGGTTCGCGGGTGCCGCGAGCTATGAGTCCATAACCCTCTCGCTCCGCGAGAGCGTGGCCGGGATGCGTCCCGGGCTCTGGGACGAGCTGTTCGCGCCCGGACACCTGCCGCACGGGCTGCTGGTCTGGGCTCTGGTCACCGCCCTGCTCGCGCTCGCTGCCAGGCTGCTCCTGCGCTCCGCCGCCCACCGCTCCACGCTGGTGCCGACCGTGGCCACCCGGGGCGCGGAGCCGCGTCGGGTATCCAGCCGCCGTATCGGACTCGTCGTCAAGGACCTGCTGGCGCTGCGCCGGAAGCCCGCCGCCGTGACCGCCCCGTTCCACCGGTTGTGCGCGGCCGCCGTCGGGGTCGCGGCCCTGGGCGTGGGAGTACGGCTCCGCTTCGGCGACGACGTGCCCTGGGCGGTGCCCGTGCACACCTGGGGCCCCGCGCTCGCCCTCGCCCTCTTCCTGGCCGTGTCCACCGTGGTGGCCCAGGTCAGCGGAGTCGAGGCGGAGGGCCGCGGCCTGGAGGCGCTGCGCCAGGCACCGCTTCCCTTCGGTGCCGTCCTGGTCGCCAAGGTGTGGGCCTGCGTGTGCGCGGCCGCGCTCCCGGTCGTCCCCGCCTACCTCGGCGTGCTGCTCGCGGCCGGCGGCGCGGTCACGCCCGCCGCTGTCCTGGCCCTGCCGCTCGCCCTCGTCGGCGGCGGCGTCGCCATGGTCGTGACCGCCTTCGTCGTACCGGAGGCGGAGACGTTCTCCGAGGACCGCATCGTCCGCTCCGGCGCCGCGGAGACCGTGGAGGGCGTGCTGGCCGCCGCGCTCGTCGCACCGGGTTCCGCCGGACCGCTGCTGCGCCGACTGCTCGACGTGCCCGGCGGAGCCACGGCCCAGGCACTCGACGCGGGCTGCGCCCTGATCACCCTGTCCCTCTTCATGGCGGGCCTGCGCCTGCTGGCCCGCCGCGACATCCGATTCCGTAAGGCCATCCTGTGATCCACGTCGACTCCGCGACCGTGCGCTACGGCGACCGCGCGGCCCTCACGGACGCCAGCCTCTCCGTGGCGTCCGGTGAGTTCCTCTGCCTCGTAGGCCGCAACGGCTCGGGCAAGACCACCCTGCTGCGGCTGCTCGCGGGGCTGCTGGAGCCGACCGCCGGCACCGTGCGCATAGGCGGCCATCCCGCGGCCCACCGGCAGAGCCGGGCGGTGCGCGGATTCCTCCAGGCCGAACCGCCGCTGTACGAGTACCTGACGGTGGCCGAGCAACTGACCCTGGTCGCCAAGCTGTACGGGCGTGCGCCCGCGCAGGTCCTCGACCGGCTGGCCGGCACCGCGCTGGCCGACCGCCGCCACGCCCTCGTACGCGAACTCTCCCTCGGCATGCGCAAACAGCTCGGGCTGATCGCCGCGACCGTCCACGATCCGGCCCTGATCCTGCTCGACGAGCCCACCAACGCCCTGGATGCCACCGCGGTCGCGGCGCTGCGCGAGGCGGTCGAACGCTGGCACCGCGAGGGCAGGCTGATCGTGCTCTGCACCCATGACCTGGCCTGGGCCGACGGGCTCGCCGACCGGCTCGTCGTCCTGTCCGCGGGACGCGTGCTGCACGATGTCGCGCTGGACGGCGAGACCGCGACCGCCGCGCTGCGGCGCCTGGACCCGAGCGGCGCGCTGACCGCCCGCGGCGAAGGGCCCACCGGCCTGCCCACCGAAGAGTCCGTCGAAGGACCCACCGGCCTGCCCACCGAAGACAAGACCGCGGAGGCGGGCACGCCATGACCGCCATCGACATCCACGGGCTGCGCAGGACGTACGGGACACACACCGCCCTGCGGGGAATCGACCTGACCGTCCCGGCCGGGTCGCTCACCGCTCTCGTCGGCCCCAACGGCTCCGGCAAGACCACCACCATGCGGCTGCTGCTCGGCCTGGACCGCCCCGACGCCGGATCGGGCACCGTCCTCGGCGAGCCGCTCGAACGGCCCGCGCGCTACCTTCCGCGCGTCGGCGCGCTCATAGAGCAGCCCGCTCTCTACCGGCGCCTGACCGGCCGCGCCAATCTGCGGGTGCTCGCCGAACTCGGCGCCACGGACCGCCGCCGCGTCGACGAGGTGCTGGAGCTCACCGGCATGAGCCCGTACGCCGACCGTCCGGTGGCCGGCTACTCGCTGGGCATGCGGCAGCGGATCGGTGTCGCGGGGGCGCTGCTCACCGAGCCGCGCCTGCTGATCCTCGACGAGCCCACCAACGGTCTGGATCCCGTCGGCACCGCCCAGTTGCGTACCCTGCTCACCACCCTGGCCGCCGACGGCGTCACCGTTCTGATCTCCAGCCACCAGCTCAACGAGCTGGACACCCTGTGCGACCACTTCGTCTTCCTCGACCGGGGCAGGGTCCTGTTCGCGGGCGACCGCGCCGGGCTGACCGCGGCGCAGGGCCCGCTGATCGAGGCCGTACCGGAGCGTTCCGGGGATCTGCCCGCCCTGCTGCGCGCCGTCGAGGCGACCGGCCGCACCGCGCACGAGGCGGACGGGCTGCTGCTGACCGCCGCCCCCGCCGACTGGGCGCCGGCCCTGAACCGGATCGCGGCGGAGCACGGCATCACCCTGGCCCATCTCGCCGTACGCCGCCCTTCCCTGGAAGAGGCCTTCTTCACGCTCGCCGAACGCCACAACCCCCGTACAGCGAAGGCGGCCTGACCATGACGAGCACCATGACGACCATGTCGAGGGCTGTCCCGAGGACCATGCCGACCTCCGTGCTGAACGAGATACGCTCCGCCGCCCGCAGCGAGCGGGTGAAACTCGTGCGGCCGCGCCTGGTCCTGCCCGTGCTGCTGGGCACCGCCCTTCTCGCGGCCCTCACCGCCGCCGCCTTCACCCTCCTCTCCGACGGCCCCGCCACCGGCCCGCTGCGTCCCATGGGCATCGCATCGCCGGTCATCGGCCTGGTCGTGATGTGCGTGGCGGCGAACTCGTTCTGCGACGAATACCGCGAGGGCACCTGGGGCGCTCTCCTCGTACGCCATCCCCGCAGATCCACCCTCCTGGTGGGCAAGCTGGGCAGCCTGCTCGCCCTCGCCGCCGCCGCGGCTCTCGCCGCATGCCTGGCCTGCGCGGTCACGGCATGGGCGGTGACGGCGGCACTCGGGAAGGACACCGCCTCCTGGAGTACGGCGGCGACCGCGTCCACGGGCGTCCGGGTCGTCGCCGGATTCCTCGCGTACGCCGTGCTGGGCGCCGCGGCCGGACTGCTCCTGCGCTCCACGGCCGCGGCGCTGGGCTCCCTCCTCGGCTGGATCCTGATCGGGGAGTCGGCCCTGGGCGCGGTCGCGGCGGCCCGCGGTCTGAACGCCTCCGCGTGGCTTCCCGGCTCGGCCATCACCCGTATCACCGCCTCCGCCGCATGGCAGTTGCCCGCGCTGACCGCCACCGCCTGGTGCGCGGTTCTCTTCGCCGCCGCGATCTGGCGTTTTTGCAGGTCTCCCCGCCTGGGCTAGTGTCTGCGTCCGATAACGGGACACGACCGAGGTCAGGGGGGCCGGTGCCGCGCGTGATGGTCGTCGACGACGAGCAGGTGCTGCGGGAGGGACTGCGGCGGATCCTTCAGTCCTTCGACGACATCGACGTACCCGTGGTCTGCACGGGCGCCGAAGCCCTCGAACAGGCCAGGCTCCACGGCCCGGACGTCGTCCTCCTCGACCTCAGGATGCCGGACCGCGACGGCCTGACGGTGCTCGCGGATCTGCGGTCCCTGCCCAGCCCGCCGGCCGTCGCCATGCTCACCAACTTCGACGCCGAGGAGTCCCTGTCCGCGGCACTGCGCGGCGGCGCCGCCGGATTCCTGCTCAAGGACACCGCCCCCGAGCAGCTGGTCCACGCGGTACGGGCGCTGGCGGACGGCGGCAGCGTCATCGCACCGCGGCTGACCCGCACGGTCGTCGACGGTTTCGTACGGGCCCAGCCGGAGCACCGGCCCCCGCTCGCCGAAGGGGCTGCGCGGGCCCTGACGGAGCGGGAGCGCGGCGTACTGGCGCTGCTCGCCGACGGCATGTCGAACGCCGAGATCGCCCGGCACCTCTCCATCAGCCCGGCCACGGCCAAAGAGCATGTGAGCGCCATCCTGGCGAAGCTGGGCGTGGCCAACCGGGTCCAGGCGGCCGTCGCCGCGTACCGGGCCGGGCTGCACGACGCCGCATGAGCCGTTCGGACCTTGGATCGGCCGTGAGGTCCCTGCTCACTCCACGGCGGCTGATCGTCGTGGCCACGGCGGCCGAGCTCCTCGTCTTCCTCTCCTTCGAGCGCGAGACGCTGCTGGTCAGTTCGGCGGCGGTGCTCGGCCTGCTGCTGCGGTGCCGCTTCCCGGTCCTCGGGCTGCTGCTGACGCTGCCCTCCATCGCCATCGGCCAGGTCTGGCTGGCGCCCATGCTGGCCATGTTCGACGTGGCGGTCACCGCTTCGCGCAGGCGGGTGGTGACAGCCTGCGGGACGGGGCTGTTCCTCGCCGCCGGCTGTCCCTGGCCACTGGACTCGGTCACCGAACTGACCTGGCAGGAACATCTGTTGACGGTGGAGTCGTCGCTGATGCTGTCCATCGGGCCGATCGCGCTCGGCCTGCTGGCCAGGACCCGCGCCGAGCTGAAGGAGCGGCTGAGCGAACTGATGCGCAGCCAGGCGCTGGGGCGCCGTCTGGAGGCGGAGCGGGCCGTGGTGCGGGAGCGTTCCCGGCTGGCCCGCGACATGCACGACACGGTGTCCCACCATGTCGGCATCATCGCGGTACAGGCGGGCGCGCTGTCGGCGACGACCACCGACGAGGGCGTACGTGAGGACGCCGAGGTCATCAGACGGCACAGTGTGAGCGCGCTGGAGGAACTCCGCAACGTGGTCGGGGTGTTGCGCGGTTCCGACGCGGCGGCGGCTTCGGCGGCGGGCCGTACCCAGTTGGCCGATCTGGCGTTCCTGTCCCGGGAGAGCCGGCTCGACGTCACGCTGGACCTGGACCCCGCCCTGGCGGCGGGGTCCGGCGGACAGTGGGCGCCGGAGGCGGAGAGCACGGCCTTCCGCACCGTTCAGGAGGCGCTGAGCAACGTGCGCAAGCACGCGCCGGGTGCGCCCGCGGCCGTATCCGTCCATATGTCGGACGACCGCAGGGCACTCGTCGTGGAGGTGCGCAACGGATCCGCTGCCGAACCGTACGAGGGCCCGGACCTGCCCGTCGGCGGTCACGGCCTGACCGGCCTGCGGGAGCGGGCCGCCCTGATCGGCGGGACGCTGGAGGCACGCCCCCTGGAGGACGGCGGCTTCCTGGTACGAGCGGTCCTGCCGGCCGGGGTCGAGTAGCGGGAAGGGTGTCATCAAGTCGGGGAGCGGGGTGCGATGACCGCGGTGCGGGCGTTGGCCTGGCAGTTCCTGGCCAGTTCCGGGTTGCCGATCTCGGGGTTGCTGAGCCCTTCACCTGCCGGCCGGTCGCCCTGAACGCGTGCGCCGCTCGCTCGCTCGCTCGGCGAAGGCCTCCAGGCCCATGGCCAGGTGATGCGCACCCAGGTGATGCGCACCCAGGTGATGCGCACCCAGGTGATGCGCACCCAGGTGATGCGCACCCTGGCGCGGCTGCTCGACTCCGGCGAGGCCCCGGCAAACTGCGGGGCTCTGGGCAAGCGGGATCAGAACGGAGCGACCCGCGCCCGCTCGCTGGCACGATGGTCCCGTGGCCGACCTGAAGCGCATCCAAGCAGAGACCGTGGCGTACTTCCGGGCACTCGACGAGAACGCCACCCTGCGGCACCACTTCCGCGGCACTGACGAGGAGGGCGGCTCGTGGTACTTCGAGGCCGTACCCGACCGCGGCGAGTTGGTCGCCGTCAAGCAAGCCGAGCTGACTTCGGCCGGCCGACTCCACCGGTACAGCTGGGAGCGCCTGGAGGACGAGCACGGATTCCTGACAGACCAGGCGATCGACCCTGAAGAGGACCTGCTGGAGACCATCCCGGCTGAAGAGTTCCAGCGGGTGTGGACTCGGTGAGCGGGCTGGACAACCACTTCAGGAGTGAGGTGGGGCGAGGCAGTCACTGACCTGGGTGAACCTGACTGAGCTGACCTGCGCATCGCGATGATCCGCGCAGTCACTCCGGTTTGGCCGTGATCACCGCTGTCTCTCCCGGCGCCGCGACGCTTGCCGTGCCGTCGGCCGTGACGAAGGGCTCCTGACCGGGCTGCCGTGCGCCGACGCATGCGAGGGTGAGCGTGGCGGTCACGGCCAGGACGACAACGGCGGCTCCCGAGAGCAGGAAGGCCTTCTCGACTCCGGCGAGGGTGATGGCGGTCGAGGCCACGAAGGGGGAGATCGCCAGGGCTCCTGCCACCCCGGCCTCCCACAGGCCGAGCGCCTTCGCCAGATGATGGCTCGGCATCCGCTGCTGCACCAGTGCGATCAAGGGAATGTCCGTGAGGGCCGAGGCCAGCCCCGTGGCGGTCAGGAGAACGGCCGCCACGGCATGGGAGGTGACCGTTCCCAGTGGAGCCCGGAAGATCCCGAGCAGGGCCCACGCCAGCACCGCGGCCAGTGCGAGTCTGCGGATGCGCAGGCCGGCCAGGAGCAGCGCGCCCACCACTTCGGCGACCCCGGCGACGCCGAGCAGCAGGCCGTACTGGCCGCCCTGTCCCACGACCGTGACCAGCCCGACGGTCAGGAAACCACTGGTCAGGGCGAGGGCGAGCACGAAGGTCACGATGACGACGAGTACCTCGGGAGCGGCCCGCACTGCCCTCAGTCCGGCGCCGAGATCGGACCACAGCCCGGTCTGCCCGCTGGTCGCGGCGGGGCGGGTCACGCGGATGGCTGCCACGGCGACCGCCGAGCCCAGGAAGGTCAGCCCGTTCACCACCAGCACCGACTGCAGCGAGCCGAAGGCCAGCAGCGGCGCCAGCATGAGCGGGCCGACGAAGAAGGCGGCCCGGAAGGCGACTTGCAGGAGCCCGTTGGCCTGCTGGAGGCGGTCGCCCGGCACGATCTGCGGAACGATGGCGTTGCGGGCCGGGGCGAACGGGGCGCCGATCAGCGCCAGCAACGCCGTGGTCGCCACGAGCAGGGGCAGGTTCAGCAGGTTGAGGGAGAGCAGGACCGAAGCCACGGCCACCACGGCGACCCGGGCCAGGTCGGTGGCGATCATCAGCTTCCGACGGTCGCGGCGGTCGGCGTACGAGGCGACGACGAAGGTGGCCACGAACGCGGGCGCGAACGCGGAGACGCTGACCACGGCGACGGCCGTGGGGTCCTTCGTCAGTGACCAGGCCAGCCAGGCGGTCGCGGCGGTGTACAGGCCGTCGCCGAAGCGTGAGATGCCCTGGCCGGCGAAGAGAAGCAGGAAGTTGCGGTCCCTCAGCAGTGACATGCGGCCACTGTCGGGTCCTGTCGGGGGTCTGATCCACTTATTAGGCAGATGGCTAATCAGTCGGGCCCGGTCAGCTCGCCGTCGCCGTGCAGGAAACTTTCCAGGCTGGGGGTCAGG
This sequence comes from Streptomyces ferrugineus, assembly GCF_015160855.1. Taxonomy (NCBI): domain Bacteria; kingdom Bacillati; phylum Actinomycetota; class Actinomycetes; order Kitasatosporales; family Streptomycetaceae; genus Streptomyces; species Streptomyces ferrugineus. The sequence goes on from NZ_CP063373.1 coordinate 991,791, forward strand.
CCCGCCACCTGTCCGGACGCAAGCCGGTACAGGACGTAATAGCCCTCGCGGCGGCGCTCCAGCAGGCCCGCGTCCGCCAGCACCCGCAGGTGCTTGGACAGGGCGGCCTCGCTGACGCCGACGAGCGGGGCCAACTCCTGTGTGCTGCGCGGGCGTTCGGCGAGCAGTCGCAGGGCGCGCAGCCGGGTGTCGTCGGCGAGCGCGCGGAGTGTGCCGACGAGCCTGGTCGGCGGAATCCGCGGGCGGGCTTCCCGGACGATCGAGGAGACGGGGAAGACGAGCCCGAGGGGCCACGGACCGTCGCAGTTGACGCGTACGTGCGGCCACACGTAGGCGCTGGGGGCGAGGACGAGTGTGTCGTCCGGGCCGATGGCGACCTCGTGGTCGTGCGGCCGCTCCAGCCAGAAGCGTTCGGCCTGCGGATCGCTGCGCACCTCCGGCCATAGGCCGCGGAGCATCCCGTACAGGCCGCGCTGCTCGATCTGGTGCCCGGCCTCGCTGACGCCGGCGGCGAGTTCGGGTTCGAGCCGTGCCCATTCCTCCTCGAACGCCTCCCGCCAGTAGCGCTCCAGCATGCTCAGGAACCGTTCGAGCAACGCGCGGGGATCGTCGAGGAGCATCGCGGCCATCGCTTCGTCGCTTTCCCGTGCGACTCGCTCCCGCAACAGGCCGCGTACCTCCGGTTCGTCCAGCACGCGCGGATCCCTGCCCTCGCCGCCGCCCGGCCAGGGCGTGAGCAGGGGGACGGCGAACTCCAGGCGGACCAGCTTCGGATCCGCCCCGCGCAAGCCGGCCAGTTCGTCGTCGAAGTCCGTCAGTCCACCGGTCGGCCGCGGAAAGAGGAACTCGGGGAAGTACGAGCGCACCGCGTAGGAGAACGCCTCGATCTCCCGCTTCAGCGCCGGGGACAGCTTGCGCATCGCACGCACCCAGCCGTGCTGGACGGGGTGGTGCTTGGGCTCCACCAGCACATGGAGACTCAGTACGGCTTCCATCGTCGGCGAGTAGGCGAACCCCACCCGCTCCGCACCGCCGGCCGGGACCCGGAACACGATCGTCATGACCCGTCATCCTTGCCCCATGGCGTCCGCGACGGGAGCCGCGCCGCGCCGCGTTCTCGGCCTTCGGCCTGCACCGGTGTCGTGAGCGTGTGCAGGACGGCGTCGGCCATGGCGTGTTCGCGCGCTCGTCGGGGTGGACGGCGGCCGCGTCGCTGTCGCAGATGAGGGGGCCGATCCAGCGGGTGCCGGTACGTCATGTCGCCGGGCGCGATGGGCAGTTCGCGGCCGCACTCGTCGACGTCGGAGGGCAGGATCGCGGGGTGGCCGACGACGTGGACCGCTGCCTCGGGGGCGTGTCGTTCTGCGACTCGGCCGGACTGAACGTGCCGCACCGTCGTCGAGGCCCGTCGCACCGTCCGCCACGCGTTGTGCTGGCGCTTCCCTGGCGGAGACCGAAAGCGATCTGCAACACCCTTCTGTAACCGTTCCGGTTCGCCGCGTTGACACCCCGCACACCCACCCTTAGTGTCACGCCAGCATTCCGAACATGTGACGACATTTCGAACGCTGAAAGGCGAGTGTCCTGTGCATCCCGGAAGCAGCACGCACGTGGCCGGAACGCCGCGGCGGGCCGCAGCAGAGCCCTGATCGGCGATCTGCGGGACACCGAGGCGCCTGAGCGCCGTCTCGAGCAACGTGCCGGCCGACCTGACCTCAACCACTGAGCGAAGTCCGCCGGTTGCTCACTCGCCTTGAAACCTGTGCACAAGACGCCCGACGATCTCGGCGGCCACGTGCGGACCTCTGAAGTCCCTGGACACCGCCCGGGAGCGGGTACGGCGCGTCCGACTTGCCTTCGACCTGCCTTCGACCTGCCGGCCGACTGCCCGGCTCGCTCCACCGCTTCGCCATCCACACCTGATACGCCGTCATCTCGCTCAACGGCGAGAAGAACAAGGACCAATCGCTATGTTCAACCGAAGAGCCACCCTCGCCGCCCTCGCCGGAGCCGCCTCCCTCGCCCTCACCCTGTCCGCATGCGGCCAGAACAGCGAGGGCAGCTCCGAGAGCAGCTCCGAGGGCGGTACCGTCGGCATTGCCATGCCGACCCAGACATCCGAGCGCTGGCTCACCGACGGCAAGAGCCTCGTTGAGAACCTGAAGGTCAAGGGGTACGAGACCAAGCTGGTCTACGGCGGCGACGACCCGAAAGCCCAGGTCTCACAGATCGCGGACCTGATCAAGCAGGGCGTCGACGCGCTGATCATCGCGGCCATCGACGCCAAGTCGCTGAACGGCGTGCTTCAACAGGCCGCCGATGCGGACATTCCGGTGATCTCCTACGACCGGCTCATCCTCGGTACCAAGAACGTCGACTACTACGTCTCCTTCGACAACGAGATGGTCGGCCGGTTCCAGGCCGGCCACATCGTCAAGAAGCTCGGCCTGGAGGACGGCAAGGGCCCGTTCAACATCGAGCTGTTCGCCGGCTCCCCCGACGACAACAACACCAGATACTTCTTCGAAGGTTCGATGGCGCTCCTGCAGCCGTTCCTGGACAGCAAGCAGTTGGTCGTCCCCTCCGGCAAGACCGCGCTCAACCAGATCACCACGCCGCGCTGGGACGGGCTCACCGCGCAAAAGCGCATGAGCGGCATCCTCACCGAGTGGTACGGCAGCAAGAAGGTCGACGCGGTCCTGTCGCCGTACGACGGCATCTCCAGGGGCGTCCTGTCCGCGCTGAAATCGGATGGCTACGGCTCCGACAGCAAGCCCCTCCCGGTCATCACGGGCCAGGACGCCGAACTGGCCTCGGTGAAGTCAATCATCGCGGGTCAGCAGTCGCAGACCGTCTACAAGGATGTCCGCCGGCTCGCCGACGCCGCCGCAGAGATGGCCGACGACATCCTCAACGACAGGACGCCGTGGGTGGACAACACAGGGGACTACAACAACGGCGCCAAGGACGTGCCTGCCGTCCTGCTGCAGCCAACGAGTGTCGACAAGACCAACTACGACGTTCTGGTTGTGGACGACTACTTCACCGCCGACGAGCTCAAGTGACGTCTACCTGCGCGTCGTCCAGGACATGCGGCGAGAAGCCATGACCACATGGATCGCCTGCCCAGGACATCCCTGACAGTCAGTGACCACCAGCGTTGATGTCAGAAGTGAGTGCCTACGTCGTCCAGCTCACGGCGCGCCCGTCGTCACCCAGACCGGCGGCACGGACGGCCTGAAGGCCACACACCCTGCACGTCTGGCTCCTCGGCGACGGCTCCCGCCCCGAGCATGATGGTGTCCTGCAACGACCTCCGGCCGAGAGGTCCACCGTCTGCCCGGAGAACGGGAACGGTCCCGGAGGACGGCGGTTCGCCGCCCTCCGGGGCTGCCGTCTTCGCTCACGACCAGCCAGGCCGGCATCCGTGTCGGATGATGCTGATCTGCTAGCCCTCCCTGGGGTAGAAACCCCAGGTCAGAGCCACCCACGACATCCACATCCAGGAAGCGACGTTGCGCTACAGGCCTGTGCGACGCAACCAGGATGCGGGGATCACCGCCGCGATGAGTGCCGCTGTCGCCGCACCCGCGCACGCCGCGACAAGGACTGTCCAGTCGAGATCTTGGTGGGCGACGAGTCTGGCGATCGTGCCCGCGACTGCCCCGAAGGCGGCGCCATCGGTGATGACCCTTTTCCGAATCGAGGGCTTGTTCCGCAATTCGCCAGAAGGTTCCCCCGGTTCATGCCGTCGAGTCGATACCAGGGCGAGGAGCGCACCCGCCACAGGAAAAGTGATCACCAAGGTCCTGAGCGCCGTCGGAGGAGGAGAGCTCACGGAGAGCAAGATCACGACGGAGACACCGAGGCTGGCAACGCAAGACGCCAGGACCTTCCCCGAACTAGCCCTCGCCGGTGGCCTTATTCGATTGCCCTGAGATGCTCTTACCATCCATCGCAGAGCCAGGAGGAACGTGGCGATACCCGCTGCCAGCCCGGTTCCGACGAAAAAGCTGTGCTGATGGCTGACGCCAGTCAGATCGGAGAGCAGGACGGCAAAGGCACCGATACAGCCGACCCCCATCGCCAGAACGCTGATCTTCAACAGGATTCTCTGACGTGGCATGTGACAATCCTCGCGATGGGGCTGGTGGACCTCTGTGCTTCAGGACATCAGGATGCCGCCTGCGTACGCAGGCACTCCGAAGAGCACTGCTCCTCCGAAGCATGCCTGACCGATCTCCAGTGGCGACCCGCCGGCATCCCAGGCGGAATAGGCACCCCCTGCACATCCGCCCACAGCTGCTCCAACGGTGGCGGCGACCAGCGCCGACCCGCCTGAGACGAAAATCGCAGTACCGACAGCAAAGGCGGCAGCGGAGCCCACCGCCATGGATCCGAAGATTCCCCCCAGGTCGATGAGGCCAGATGGGTCGATTCGGTTGGCCGGATCACCGGAGGCGTACAGGTACGGATTCGTGGACAGGCCGGAGGGGTCGGGCTGGGTGAACCTGCCGATCTGAGGGTCGTAGTAGCGGGCGTTGAAGTGGTACAGGCCGGTGGGGTCCTGGTATCCGCCGGTGAACCGGTGGGGCTGGGGGACCTGTTCGGTGGCGTCGGTGATGCCGTTGGGGCTGTAGTAGTACCAGTTGACCTTTTCACCCTGGGAGTTCGCCACGGCCTCGACCGTGCCGAGGGCGTCGGTGAGGTAGTAGTGCGTCTCGTCCTTGGTGCGGAAGGAGTGGAGGTTTCCGGACGGCTCGCGGGTAAAGTTCATGTCCACTCCGGCCTTGGTCTGGGCGGAGAGGCCGACCGGGCCGTGGTGGTAGGTGGTGTCGCCAAACGGTGAGGACGGCGACGGCGAGTGTGACGACGGCGAGTAACGAAAGACGTGGTGTGGCCTTCATGAAGAGCAGTCCTCCGGCCTGGGGGGATTGGGGGGCAGCGCCTGGGACTGGGCCGGCCGCTGCGCTGTTCCGGATGGGGAGGGGCAGGGGGAGAGGACCGCCACGGGGGACGGCACGTTCATCGGCGCAGTCGGTGTGCGACCGTTGCTCCGCAGCCGCCCCCCTCTCCGAACCGGCCTATCTCACCGTGATGTTGGAGCTCCCGCTGCTCTGGTATCCCTCGGTGGCGAGGATCATGTAGTACTTGAAGCTCCCCAGGGGCATTCCCGCGCGGGCCCAGGCGTCGAAGTGGTTGCCGGTGGTGATGGTGCCACCGGTTCGCTTCGCCTGCCGGACGCTCCAATACTGGTTGAACGTGCGGGTGCCTTCGACGGACGGGGCGTTGTAGCGAGTGGTCTGGTAGATGTCGTACGTGCCGCCGTCGCTGGTGACAGTGCCCTTGTACGCCCCGGTGGGCCGGTAGGTGCCCCAGTTGTCGACGATGTAGTACTCGATGAGCGGGTTCGACGTCCACCCGTAGAGCGTCAGGTAGCCGTTGCCGGACGGGTTGAAGCTGCCTGAGTAGGTCACGGTCCGGCGCGAGCCGTTGCTCCAGCCCTTGCCGGCGACGAAGTTCCCGGTGTTTCTCCACGAGGTGCTGTAGTTGCCACCGGAGTTCAGGGTCATGGAGACCGTGCCCTGGCTGTCCGTCCAGAACGAGTAGTAGTACCCGTTGTTGGTTCCGGTCTGGTTCGTGCTGATGACCGTGGCTGCCTCGGCGGTGCCGGGCAGGGCCAACGTGGCCCCGGTAGCCAGCAGCAGGGTGCAGACGCTGCGGCGCGTCGGGTTTGCGGGTCCGTCGTTCATGAGCGCGCTTCCTCCTCGTCCTCGTGAGGCCGACGGGGCCGGGCAACTGGTGTCGGCGGGTGTTCGTGCCAGCCCGCGTCGACAGCGGTTGAGCTCTGCCAACAGCGAGCAGTTTTGGTATGGCCCTGCCAACTGTCAATAGTTTCGGCACTTACCCCGAAACATTCGTTAGGCTCAATTGTGCCTTCGGGGGCATTTCTCCTCGTCATGGCCGCGCTCATGGAGTGAAGCGACACTGATCGTCTAGGGTGAGATCAAATTCCCTTGGTTCAGATCCTCGAATGTTTCGAATGCCTTCCGAATGTGCGCGAGGGGCGCGTGGCCAGGGGCGGCGCGCCCGGTACCACGCAAACGACCCCGGACGAGGAGTCCGAGGCCGAGCGGAGCGCCTCGATGGGGGGGATCCCAGGTCGGCGGCGCAATGCATGGCGCCCCCGGCAGGATTCGAACCTGAGACACCCGCTTTAGGAGTGTTCTCTGATCAAGGTCGTGACCTGGGAAACTCCGCCATGAACGCGTTTGACCTGGAGAAACATGTCTCGGTGGTTCGTGCAGGTTCCCAGGGTTTCCCGGCCTCATATGTGCTGAATCCGTTCCGGGCCGGCTGCAGGGGGCGACCTCGTGCCGCAGGTCGCGGGCGCGCGCGGCGTGGCCAGGGGGAGGCACAAGACGCGGAGGAGTACGCGCCCGTGTGGTGGATCAACACCCCGTTCACGGGCCCCAGTTGCCGTGCTGGTCGCGGTTGTGGGTGCGCCAGGATCCGTGTTCGACAACGCCAAGTCGTGCGTTCTTGAGAACGGACAGGAACTTGTCCGCGGACAGAGGGGTGGCCACCTTCGCTTCACCTTCACCCGGTGCGTCAGGGGCGGTCGGCCGTGCCCGGGGGCGCCGGACCGGTCCCTCGAGGACGAAGGGCACTTCACTGCCGGCGGAGGGCCGTCCTGACAGCGGCCGGAGTCTAACGTCTCTATGCGGCTTACCCACCTCGTCGGATCTGCTGCCAGGAGGGCCAAAAACAGGAGATGGCAGGACGAAGGGCCACAAGGCCGAGTACGTTCGACTCGGCCCGCTGGCTGCCGGACGGCATCGGGGTTGCGCCGGCCGTCTCTCGCTCTCGCGACAGGAGTCGTTGCCCCATGACCTACCGGTTCAACCCGCCGCCCACCTGGCCCGCCCCGCCGGAGGGGTGGAGCCCGCCACCGGGCTGGGAACCGGATCCCGCATGGCCCACACCCCCAGGCTGGCAGATCTGGATCCCGGAAGGGGCCGCGCCGCAGCCGAGCGCACCCGTTCCTCAGCAGTCCCCCTACGGCCCCCAGGCGACGGCCCCGGCCACAGGTGGGGGTCTGTTCGGCCGGCGCCGTAAGCAAGCGGAGTCCGAGGCGGCGCGTCTGGCGGGCGAGCTGGCGCTGATGGAAACACAGGTACGCGGACTGCAGGAAGACAACCGTCAGCTGACGGAGCAATTGAGTCGTCTCATCGGAGCCGACAGCGCTCAGATAGCCGCCGAGCAGCAGCGACTGCTCCGCGCGCACGAGGAGAAGCTCCAAGAGATCGGACGGATCGACGCTCTCCTCGACGAGAAGATAGAGCACGCCGCCGAGAGCGCCGCGCAGTCCCTGGTCGACGTGCGCCGCCAAGCCGACGACATGGCTCGCCAGACGGCGGAGGCCGAACAGCGCCTCACGGCCGCGCGCCGGGATCTGGTGCTCACCGATGAGACGCGGATGCTGCAAGAGGCCGGCATTTACGAGTACCGCCATCCGCTCGCCGACGCGCTCGCCTACAAGGACCGGCTCGACAGTCTCAAGGCCCGCTACAAGCAGTTGGCGAGGGACGACCGGGCAGTGCTCGGGAACCAGTACTGGATGGTGGACGGCTCAGCTGCCAAGGGCCGCAAGATGGTCCGTGACTTCTCCAAGTTGATGCTGCGCGCGTACAACGCCGAGGCGGACAACGCAGTGCGCGGCATGAAGCCGCACCGGCTCGACTCGCTGATCTACCGGCTCGGCAAGACGCGGGAGTCGATCGCCCGGCTCGGCGCCACCATGCAGATCCGCATCGGCGATGACTACCACCAGCTGCGGGTGCAGGAGTTGGAGCTGACGGCCGACTACCTGGTGAGGAAGGAGACCGAGCGGGAGGAGCAGCGAGAGCTACGAGCCCAGCAGCGCGAGGAGGAGCGCCTGCAGCGCGAGATCGAACGCGAGCGTCAGCGGCTGGAGAAGGAACGCAGTCACTACGAGAGCGCCCTGCGCCGCCTGCGCTCCGGCACCGGCGATGCGGCCGCCATCGCGGAACTCGAAGGAAAACTCGCCGAGTTGGGCGCCGAGCTGGAGGCGGTCGAGGCCCGCGAGGCCAACATCCGGGCCGGATACGTCTACGTCATCTCCAACGTCGGAGCGTTCGGCGAACGCATGGTCAAGATCGGTATGACCCGGCGTCTCGATCCCATGGACCGTGTCATCGAACTCGGGGACGCGTCCGTCCCCTTCCGCTTCGACGTACACGCCCTGATCTTCAGTGAGGATGCCGTCGGCCTGGAACGCCGCCTGCACCAGGAGTTCGAGTCCCGCCGCGTCAACCGGGTCAACCTACGCCGGGAGTTCTTCTACGTCACACCGGCAGACGTACGCGCCGCCCTGCAGCGGCTCGCCGGACAGCACCTCCTGGAGTTCCAGGACACGCCCGAGGCTCCTGAATGGAGGGCCAGCCAGACCGCTGCCGGGCGGTGACGGGCTCGACTCAGTCAACCTCGTCGGCTGCGTCCAGACGGCAGGCGGCGCCATCCAGACTGATCCAGGTGACCTTGGAGGTACTTCCCGCCGCGAGGTGAGCGGTCACTTCTCCGGTTGGGGTGATCGCGAGCCGCACGGACACCTACACCTCGCTGATGCCCCAGTTCGAACAGGAGGCCGCCGACGCCCCCGTGGAGTCGGCAGAAAACCCCGTAACCAGGACGTCGCCTAGCGTTACGTCCCCGCACACACGAAAACAGCCAGGATTCGAACCTGCGACACCCGCTTTAGGAGTGGGATCGAATCCTTGCCGGAGGGTGCCCGGCGCTGCCGCGCGGTGCTGCTTCCCCTGGTCAGAACCGTGCGGCGAGCCACTTGGTCCAGCTCATGCCGCCCTGTATCGGGCAGTCCGCTCACGCATCGCTCACGCGCCGCCGACTGCTGAGCAGCGCGTGGTCAGATCTGGCCGAGGTCGATCTCCACCGGGAAGGGGGCCGCTACCTTGAGGACGCCGGTGAACACGTCTCCGTCCCGGTAGGTCTTCGTCGCGGGGTCGAGAACGTAGGTGTACACGAGAGGAACGCCTGTCGCGGCCTGCTCGATCCGCCAGTAGAAGGCGATGCCTGCCTTGGCGTACTGGTCGACCTTCACGATCCGGTCGGTGGTCTCCGAGCCCGGCGACACCACCTCCGCGACCAGCAGCACGTGCTCAGGGCGGGTGGGGGTGACGTCGATCGTGTCCGCGCGGTACACGACGACGTCCGGGCGGCGATTGGTGAGAGGGACGTCCTGGAGCCGGACGTCGAAGTCAGTGTCGGCGTTCCACTCCGGGCCCGCGGCAGCATCCAGGGCGTTCGCCAGAATCCGGGCCAGCCGGTTGTGCCGCTTGGACGCGCTCGGACTCACCACGACCATCCCGTCCACGATCTCGATCCCAGAGCACTGCTCCTCGGACCAGGACTCGTACTCCTCCGCCGTGATCTGCTCATGCATCCACGCCGGGGCCACCATCTCGGCCGTCATGAAGCACCTCCCGGACACTGTGCTGCGGGCCCGATCCCGCTGGATTCAGCGTACTGTCCGCCACCCGTCAGGCACGCTGATCTTTCACGCACCGTCCCCGTCGGTCGGCGTCCCGCCGGCGAGCTCCACGACATCATGATCGTTGGCATGACCCTGGAAGAGGCTGAACTCGGGACCTGCACAGACCGGCCCGCTACAGAGCCGGCAGTACCCCGTCGCTCACGCGAAACGGCCCTGGACAAGGAGCCCGAGGCCGAAGAGGGCGCCTACGTGGGGAGAAACCCAGGGTCAGCGCGTACTACACGGTGCGCGTAGCAGGATTCGAATCTGTGACACTCGCTTTATAAGGGGTTTTCTTGGGGCGGGGCTATGACCTGCGAAAATATCGGCTGCATGGCGTCTGGCCCGGGAATACTCCTCTCCGTAGTTCTCAAGCGTTCACAGGGCTTCCCGGCCTCATGTGTGCTGAATCCGTTCCTCACGGCACCATCCACAGGCCCTCGGCCGCTTGTGCCATCGGTGCAGGGAGGGGACCGCACTGGTCTTGACGTGGGTTCACCGAGGCCGCGACGGGATTGACGGAATCGTCATCAGGCCCCGGCTCGGCCGAAGCGCCGAGCCAGAGGCAAACGGGAGCTTCCCTCACCCACCTCTGGCGAGGCGGAACAGGATGTCCCAGCCCTTGTGCGTGATGCGAGGGTCCTCGTCGGGTGTGGGAGGCCGGCCCAAGAGGTGCTCCCGGTTGAGTCTGGCGACTGCCTGGCAGGTCTTGGGGCCGTAGTGATCGCTCTCGAGAACGAGTTGATCGAGGTACTCGGCCCGCTTCAGGAGTTTCTGCAGCTGCTCGACGTCCGCGTGGACGCGGCCCGGCCCAAGACACCGCGGGAAAGGCGGGACCATGAAGCGTCTGTGCTCGGACTCAAGGGGGATGCTCAGGGCCTGCCCCTCGCGGATGGTGTACGGGACCCGGAGGCCGTTCTCGTCGATGATGCCTGCCTGACGCACGCCGTAGCGGTTTGCGATGTCCTGGATGGTTTCATCGCGTTTAACGACGTACATCACATGCGTGTGCGGTGATGGCTGGTAGGTGATGCGCTGCCGCGGCCACCACGGCCACCAGGGCTCAGCGGGCTTGTTCTGGTTCCGTGCGGCGCGCAGTATGGCGGCGAATTCCTTTTTATGGGAGGCCCGTTGCTCCACGTACCGGGCGCAACCGATCTGCGAACGCTCCTCCAGCCCAATGATGAGCTGTGCCTGCGCAGGCATACTCCACTCGTCGATGACCGCCCTGAGTACCTTGTTGGACAGGGTATTGGCCTCTGCCTTCTCCAGGCTGTCCACCATCGTGGCCACTTGGTGGACGGGGCGTTCGGCGATGCCGAGCAGCAGTTCCGACTTGTGTGGAAGAGAGCGCTCCAGCGCCACAGCGAGCCGGGCAAGGTCACTGGGCGGGTGCGTCAGCCAGAGTTCGGACAGCTCCGTGTCGCTGAGGAACCGTGACCCCGCGACGTCCAAGTGGCGAAGCGTGCCGGCCGCGTGGCCCACGGGGCGGTGGAGGCTCAACCAGAAGATGCGCTCGGCCGGTCCGTCCTGCCCCGCGGCATCCAGCTTGGTCACCAAGTAGGCGGCCTGGCTGGGCGAACACGCTCGGGCCGCATCGTCCAGCAGCTCTTCCATCGCCTGGTCGGCGATCAGCTCGGTGAGGTGCGAGGTGATGGAGGCGAACTCCTCGACTGCCCGCTCCCGCGCGATGTCCACGGCTGCCTCCAGCGCGTGCTGGTGCTGGCCGACCGCCAGCAGATGCGCGATGAACTGGGAAACGTCCTCTGTGGGCCAGTGCTGAACTGCCAGAAACCGGGCCGTGGCAGCGGCGTCGACCAGCCGGTTCGATTGCAAGGCCGCGACCAGCTCCGCCAGGTAGTGCGGGCCGCGTTGGCTCATACCGACCACGAAGATCTGCCGCGCTTGGTGGTCGTACCCTTCCCGCACGAGGACGGAGATCATTTCGGCGGCGTCGATCGCGCTGCGTTTCTCCGCGACGATCTGGGACAGGAGGGCCGCGGTGTCCCGCATGTCGTACCCGCACAGAGACAGGAACAACGCCGTGATGTCGGAGGCCGTACGGCGATCGGCGACGGACCGCGCGACATCGTCGATCAGATGGGTCAGCCCGCCCTGAGCCAGCTCCTGCATCAGCTGGGCAGCTTCTGCCACATCCCTGGTCAGTGCGAAACCCATGAGGAGCGTACGCGCGTGTTCGGCGAGATCCGCCCGGCACAGCGCCTCGGCGAACTGGATGGCCTGCTGGGTCGGCTGCAACCGTACGGAAAGCCGCAACAGACTGACAACGCACTCGTCCGCGGACATTGCGTGCAGCAGGTCCACCAGATACGCGGTTTCCTTCACGGGCCGGGTCAGGAACAGGGTCGGCAGCGCGGCCTCGGCCGGGGCACGATGGCCGGCCTCGAAGAGGGCAGCGAGGAACGGGGCGAGTTCGGCGACGGCTCGTACCTGGAGAGCCGTACGGACGAGGTCGCCTGCGGTGGCCGTGCGTTTCTCGCTCAGGAGGCTCACTGACGTCACCAGCTGGCGGATCGTCGCGGTGCGGGGCGTCGACTCCAGGACATGCAGCATGTCGTGGTGGGTGTCGGCCGGGAGCGTGGCAGGCACATGGGCGCTGTTGCGGATGAAGGGGGTGGCGCCCAGGCCGTTGCGGTCCAGGTCCAGCGGTGTGGGCCGGCTCCTGGCCTTCAGCCGCCCGCGCACGTGGCTGAAGATGACTCTGAGGTCGAGTAGCTCGCCGGCGCCGGGCACGCCCTCGCTCAAGGTCTCGATGAGTTCGGCGGTGAAGGCCGTGAAGGTCTCCCCGGGCGGCGAGAGAGCCACGGCCGTCTCTCTCGCCGCGGCCATGACGTAGGTGCCGTCCACCTCCGCGAGGTCGATGACCGACTCGGACTGGACACCGAACGCCCGTGCTCCGTAGCAGCAGTCCAGGATGACAATGCGGCGGGGCGCTCCGGTTGATTCGATGGGCCGCCTGATCCAGTCGTAGGGGACGGCCGTGTCGTAGACGGAGGCGTTGTCGCTCTGCGGGACGGCCAGGTGCAGGTCCCCCTTGTCGTCGAGGAGACCGTGGCCCGCGTAGTAGATGAGCAACGTGTCGGTCGCCTCGCGCGCGGCCTTCCGCACGGCCTCCGACACCTCGAAGGTGGTGGACGGGTCGACCATGGCGACGCAGTTCTCTGTGCGAAACGGTGCGTCGGCCCGGCACAACAGTGCCTTCAATGCAGGCACATTGGCCTGTACGGCGGGCAGATCGTCCAGATGGGAGTAGCTGCTGGCTCCGATGAGCACGGCCCGTGAACGTTCTGGGCAGGGCAGGTGGTTCACAGTGCGGCTGTGCCTATTCGTGCCCGAGCCGTTCGAGGAGCGCCTGCGCCTCGGCCAGTGAGTCGGTGTTGATCTCGACGGTTGTTCCGTCGGGCCGGCGAACCGTCAGGATGGGCCGCTGCGGTCGCGTGGCCCGCCAGCTCATGAGGCTCACCGCCAACGAAGCGGCGTTGAAGGTCGAACCGAGTACGAGCGAGAGAACGTCGATCACCGAGCCCTGTGCGCCCGGTACCGGCGGGTCCACTGCCCCTAACTGCGGGGCCGCGAGGCGGCTCGTCCGCCGGTCTGATCGAAGCCAACTGTGCAGCGATCTCAACTCGGCTTCTGCCTGAAGATCGTTCATGCCTTCAACGCCAACTTGGACCTGCATGAGCCCCTTCTTCCGTCACGGCGTTCATCGTCCAGACACGTCGTTCATGAAGCGTTGGTTCCCGAGGGGACCAGACTCTATCTGTTGCGGGTGAGCACAGCTGAGGCGCAGCGCTGGTGTGGCTGACTGTGTCAACGTTTGCCTGGCGACCCGTCCGCTCACGCATGAAGCCGCCGACCTGGGTCTGCTCATGCCAGGGAGGCGTTCATTCGGCCCCGGACGCCTCGTCCGGCTGGCCGCAGTGCCTGTTCAGGCGGTCGGCCCACTCCTGATGGCGACCGGCGCGTCGCGCCGGGCCCGCTTCCACTTCTTCCATCCCGACCAGCTCGCCGCGTACGAGCGCCATCCCATCCTGCTGGCCGCCACCGCATACGGCCTCTTTGCCACAGCACCGCGTGGGTGACCGCCGGCTTGGAGTCTGACGTCCACAGGACCGACGGCCCTCATTGGAGCATCGAGGCGCGCATCTCATGTGTGCCACGAGAACGAAAGTCCCTGCCGCCCATCAGGAAGGCAGGGCCTCTGACCTGCTGCGTCTTTGTGCCCCCGGCAGGATTCGAACCTGCGACACCCGCTTTAGGAGAGCGGTGCTCTATCCCCTGAGCTACGAAGGCAGGGATCTCGGAGAGATCCGGCGACTAGCCTAGCGGATAAGGGATCGGGAGTGGGAAAGTTCGCGTTTCCGCAGGTCAAGGGTCTGCCTGGGGTGCTGGTGGTCAGGTGGAGGCAGGGGGAACGGATCGCGTCCTGCCCTGTGCCTCCTCGTCTGTCCTCTGTGCGTACCTTCCTCTGCCCTCCCCCTTCACCCCGTACCGTCGAGAGGCAGGGGCCGGTGAGAAACGTGACCGCTACCGCGCACCCATGGGTGCGGAGTGGAGTTCGCGCACCAGTTGCGGAGTGAGCAGTTCGCCGGCGCGGTCGGCGAGGACCGACATCTCGTAGCCGACGAGGCCGATGTCGCAGCCGTCCGTGGCCAGGACGCCCAGGCAGCTTCCGTCGCGGATGCGGCCGACCATGAGGAAGCCTCCGAGCATTTCGATCATGACGAGTTTCATGCCGCGGAAGCCGTGGGCCGTCGCCGCGTTCTCGGCGAGGCTGGTGATGCCGGAGACGACGGCGGCCAGGTGGTCGGCGCGGTCTCGGCCGAGAGTGTCGGAGGATGCCATGAGCAGGCCGTCGGAGGAGACCGCGACGGCGTCGGTGACGCCGTCGGTGGTGCGGACGAACTCCGAGATGAGCCAGCCGAAACTCTGCACAGGGGTGGTCACGATGACGCTCCTTGAGTGGTTCGGGCCTCGGCACGAGCGACACCTGCGCGGAAGCCGTTGAGCAGGGAAGAGACAGCGGGACGGGCGGGTGGGAGTGTGGTGGTGGGGTCCTCGGTGGGGGTGAGGAGACGCCCGGGGAGGGCCAGGAGGGCGGACAGGCCGCCGCCGGGGGTGTCGAAGAGCTGGACCTGGGTGCCGTCGCCGAGGCGGTGGGAGAGTCGGCCGACGACGAGGTGGCCGAGGTAGCGGGCGGGTGCCGCGAGGAGGGCCTGATCCCCGGAGTCGGAGAAGCGGGCGTGGGCGCGTTCCTTGTCGGCCGCGGACATGCCGACACCGTGGTCGACGACGGCGAAGCAGTACGTGTCGTCCTCGGTGTCGTACCAGCCGTGCACCTCGACCGGTTCGGTCGGTGGCGAGAAGGTCAGGCCGTTCTCGATGAGTTCGGCCAGGAGGTGGGCGACATCGGCGACGGCGTGCCCGCGCACCCGCACCGGTTCCACGGTCGCGATCAGCACCCGTCGGTACTGCTCGACCTCGGCGACGGCGGACTGCACGACCTCCAGCGCGCCGGCCGGCGCTGCCGTGGGCCGCGGCTGGTTGTGCCCGGCCAGCACCAGCAGGTTTTCGGCGTTGCGGCGCATCCGGGTGGCGAGGTGGTCGAGTTCGAAGAGTTCGGCGAGGGCGTCCGGGTCGAGTTCCTGGCGTTCCAGGCGGGTGATGAGCCCGAGTTGGCGCCGTACGAGGTTCTGGTTGCGGCGGCCGAGATTGGCGAGCGACTCGGTGGTGGTGCGGCGCAAGCCGGCCTGCTGGGCGGCGAGGCGCAGGGCGGTGTGTTCCACCTGCCGCAGGGACGCCGCGACCTCGGTGATCTCGGCCGCGCCGTTCCGGAGGCGTGCATCGGGAGAATCCAGGGCATCTGGGGTATCCGGGGCACCTGAGGCACCCGGGGTGTTCGTCGCCAGCAGGTGTTCCACCTGGTCCGGTGGGGACTGCTGGATCCGGGCGACGGCCTGGGGCAGCCGGTGCCGTGCCACGTCGTGGGCGGCCTCGGCGAGCGCACCGAGCGGGCGGGTGAGGGAGCGGGAGGCGAACGCCGCCAGGCCTGCGAGGAGGGCGGCCACCAGCATGCCCGCCGCGAGGTAGGCCGCGAGGCCCGTCTCGGCGTCGTGGCTGAGCCGGTCGGCCCGGCCCCGCACATCGGCACCGACCGACCGCTGGACGGCGTACAGGTCGTCGACGAGTACGGTCATCGCATCCCACCAGGTGCCGGCGTCCACGCGCAGCACGGAACCGTCGGTGGCGTCCTTCGCCCGGTTCTCGTAGGCGGTGGCCCGCTTGGCGTCCGCGGTCTCGAAGGCGTGCGACAGGGCCGTGCGCTGGGGCTGGGTGGCGACCTGCCGGAAGCGGGCCAGGGCGGCGACGCGGGTGGCGCGGACCTCGGTGAAGGCGAGGTACTCGCGGCCGTGAAAGGTGCCCTCGGCGAACACGCCGTTGAGCAGCCCGCGTTCGAGGGCGACGGATTCCTTGGCCGCGGCCAGTTCTCTCAACGCTGCCAGCCCGTCGCTCAGTTGCCGGTCGGTGCCCGTCGCCGTCCTGGCCACCGGGTCGACGGCGTTGAGGGCGTTGATGGCGGTGGTGTAGAAGGTGAGGGTCTCGGCCCGGTCGGCGGTGCCGCGGTCGGCAGCGGTACGGATGCCGGCGAGGTCCGCCAAGTGGCGCAGGACGACGTCCTTGACCGCGCTGTCGTCGCGTATGCCGGGCAGCGCCGCGTCCACGCGCGTCCGCGTAGCGGTCAGCGGTGTGCGGAACCGCTTCTCCCCGCCCAACAGGCCGTTGGTCAGGCCGCGTTCGCGTTGCAGCTGATGCACCAGGGACTGGACCCGCAGGCTGAGGCCGACCTCGGCACGTGTCGTCCGGGCGTCGTCGAGGGCCTCGGCGCGACCCTGCACGGCGAGACCGGCGACCGCCAGCAGCAGGCAGATCGGGACCGTGATGACCACCGCCACCCGGCCCCTGATGCTGCGCCATCCGGGCACCGGCCGACGGTCGGGGGCCGTACGGCCACCGCGGCGGCGCACGGAACGGCCGGGTCGGCCCCTGCCTAACCGTCCCTCACCGATTGCGGCGAGTCTGCCGAGCGGCTGCCGTACCAGCTCCCACACCCTCATACGTCACGAAGCTAGTCCGACCGCCGTGCCGGGCGGTTTCCCCACTGTTAGGCGCGTGGGAAGTTCGGTTGCGCTGCTCTCACAGCGAGGGCCAAGAGGCTGTGACCGTCGCGAAGAGGAACGAAGAGGAACGAAGAGGAACGAAGAGGAATGCCAGTGGCTGACCGACATCGGTCTGGCCTGAGCGCCCGGCCGCTTCTCGCTGTCCGTGCCGCGTTGCCGCAGGAAGGGGCGTCAGGACAGGGGCGGCACTGGGACGTCCTCCAAGTCGAAGGTGCCGCACGCCATGTCGCCGGGCGCGTTCGCGACCCACTGACTCCGGCCCGCCCTTGACCTCAAGTTAACTTGAGATTTTACGTTCGCACTGCGGTTTCTCCCGAACCGTTCTCCCGACCCACGGAATCGAGGTACTCCCATGTCCCTGCCCTCTCTCAAGATCGGCGTCCTCATCGGCAGCGTCCGCCCCGGGCGGTTCGCCGACAAGGTGGCCCGGTGGTTCGTGGGCGAGATCGGGCGCCGTGACGACATGGAGACGCACGTCATCGACCTGTCCGAGCCCGCTCTCGCCGAGGAGCTCAAGCTCACCCTGGAGCGGTCCGAGGGGTCGGGTGACGCGCCGACGCTGGCGGAGCGTGTCGGCGGGCTCGACGGGTTCGTCGTCCTCACTCCCGAGTACAACCACGGCTACCCGGCCGCCCTCAAGCTGGCCATCGACTACGTCTACCGGGAGTGGCGGGCCAAGCCGGTCGGCTTCGTCTCCTACGGCGGTATGGCCGGCGGACAGCGTGCCGTGGAGCAGCTCCGTCAGGTCTTCGCCGAGCTGCACGCCGTCACCCTGCGCGACACCGTCAGCTTTCATATGGCCTGGGAGCAGTTCGACGACGAGGGCCGCCCGCACGACCGCGACGGCACCGCCAAGGCCGCCGCCGTACTGCTGGACCAGCTCGCCTGGTGGGGGATGACCCTGCGGGAGGGGCGGGCTGCCAGGGCGTACGACGGCTGAGGCCCCGGCCCGCCATGTCACCCCACCCCACCCGACCCGGCGGAACCGGCTGCCGCGTCGTTCCACCGCGACCCGTCCGAAGGCGGCCGCCACGTCTTTCCACCGCGACCCGGTCGAACCGGCCGTCACCTCATTCCACCGCGACCCACCCGACCCGGCGGAACCGGCGGCCACGTCACTCCACCGCAACCCGGCCGAAGGCGGCCGTCACGTCACTCCACCGCAACCCGGCCGAACCGACCCACCACCCGCAGCTCGCCCTCCACCCGCCCCGCCGTCTCCATCAGCTCCGGCAGTACCTCCCGCTCGCACTCCTCCACGGACCGCCGAGCCGCGTGCATGGCCACGTTCATCGCGGCGACCACCCGGCCCGTCCGGTCCCGTACCGGTACCGCCACCGATCGCAGGCCCGCCTCCAACTCCTCGTCGACCAGGGCGTATCCGCGGGCTCGGATGTCCGACAGGGCGCTCGCCAGTGCCGCGGGATCCGTGATCGTGCGCGGGGTCAGCGGGCGCAGCGGCTCGGCTCCCGGTGGTGTCGACTGGCCTCCCTCTCCCCTCAGGTCCGCCAGCAGCACCCGCCCCAGCGATGTCGCATACGCCGGCAGTCTCGTGCCGACCGTGATGTTGACGCTCATCACGCGGGTGGTGGCGGCCCGGGCGAGGTACTGGATCTCCTCGCCCGAGGAAGTCAGCACCGCCAGGGACGCCGACTCGTGGACGCGGTCGGCCAGATCGGCCAGGTGGGGGGCCGCGATCTGGGCGAGGGGCGTGCGGGACAGGGGCGGGTAGCCGAGGGACAGTACCCGGGGAGTCAGGGCGAAGGCGCGGCTGCCCGACTGAGTGACCAGGCCCAGGTGCTCGTAGGTGATGAGGGCCCTGCGGGCGGTCGCGCGGGCCAGTCCCGTCGCGCGGGACACGTCGGTCAGCGTCAGCTGCGAGCGGCCCTCGCCGAACGCGGTCAGTACGGTCAGCCCGCGCGCCAGTGACTCCACGAACTCCCGGCCCAGTTCCTGCTTCGAGGCGCCCGTCCAGGTCGCCAGACCCGCCGGACCCGGGCCGGGGCTCGGGGCCGGGGCCTCGCGCAGTGCGCGTTCCATCTCCGCCACCGACGTGCGCAGTCGGGGCAGGAGCGTCTCGCGCAGGTCGGCGGCCGTGTGCCGGCTGGTGTGGCTCACCACGCTCGCCACGCAGGCGATGCGGCCGCCCGCCCGGGGGTCCCTGACGGGTGCGGACACCGCGACCAGCCCGGGCTCGATGAGCTGGTCGTCCAGTGCCCAGCCGTCGCCCCCCGCCCGCGCCACCCGGTGCTCGAAGTCCTCGTCGGAGGACGGGTGGTGCACCTGCCACGGTACGGCCGGAAAGCCCCGGTCCTCCGGGTCGGCCGCCCGGCGCTCGCGCCACGCCCGCCACTGCGCGTCCGTCCACTCCGTCGCGAACAGTGGGCCGGGCGCGGTGCGTTCGGCCGGGAGCAGGTCGCCGATGCGGAAGCTGAGGGACATCGCGCGGCGGCGGGTCGCCTGGTGGATGAAGCGGATGCCGTCGCGGTCGGCGACCGCCAGCGACACCGACTCGTCCAGTTCGTCGGCGAGCGCGTCCGCGGGGGAGGACAGGAGGTCCGGCAGGCCGAGGGCGGCCAGGTAGGCGTTGCCCAGTTCCATGACGCGCGGCGCCAGGACGATGTCGCGGCCGTCGAAGCGGACGTATCCCATGCGCGCGAGCGTGGACGCGATCCGGTCCACCGTCGAGCGCGCGAGACCGGTGCTCCGTTCCAGCGCGCTCGCGCTCAGCGTCCCGCCGGCCTCCGTCAGCCGCCGCAGCACCGCCACCCCCCGGATCAGCGGCGTGACCGCCTCCGCCGGTACGGCACGGTCGTCGTCCAGGGTCGTCTTCGCGGGCATCGGCTCTCCGTACGGCGTTCGCGGCAGCCCTAACCGTAATGCGATCCACGCGCGCGTACGGCGATCAGGGCGCCCGTCCGCGCACGCCCCCGCGCACGCCCCCGCTCCCGGCCTACTCACGGCTCACCCGCACCCGGTACGCGCCCGTCAGGTCCACCCCCACCACCGCCACCCGCACCCCCCGCTTCTCGTCCACGAACTCCTCCCCGGGCCCGAACGTGGCGTCCGACAGTTCGGCGTGGACGTTCGGGCTGCGGGTGCAGCCCCCGCTGTCCTCGCGGGAGTCGAGGACCTTCACCGGGCCCATCCCGGTGTCCACGTCCGCGTCGACCTTGTAGACCAGGACGCCGGGGCGGCAGACGGCCTCGTCGTTGCCCTCGCGGGTGCGCAGTTCGAGGGCGTAGCCGGTGCGGCGGTTCAGCGGGACGAAGACCAGCTTCGGGCCGCCCTCGCGGGCCAGCGGCGTCAGCACGTACTCGGCCGTGCCGCGGCCGGCCGCGCACCGCACCTGTGCGTCGTCCAGCCAGGACAGCTTCCACTTGTGCCAGCCCAGCAGGTCGTTGTTGGCCCCCCAGTCCTCGCTCATGATGTCCCAGTGGCCGACCGCGCCCCCGCCCTCGGCGGTGTACAGGTCGGGCAGGCCGAAGACATGGCCGTTCTCGTGCGGGAGGACACGGTAGCCGGTGCGGTGGTAGGTGCCGGAGCCGTCGTCCTGGCGGGAGTAGACGAAGGACGCGTTGGCCACCGAGACGCCGTCGGCGACCGGGGCCTCGGCGTTGCCGGCGAAGGTCACCGACAGGACCGTGTCCAGGGCGGAGGGGCCGGCGTTCGGTGTCACCAGCACGTTCAGGAAGTCGTACGACCGGAAGTCCACCTTGGGATCGGCGGCGACCACGATGTCCTCGACCAGCTTCCGGTACCCGGGGTCGAAGGGCGCGCCGCGCTCTATGCCGTACGCCCGGAAGGACTTGGGCATGCGCAGCCAGCCGCGGATCGGTGTCTCGGGGCGGTAGTCGAGGCGGCCGTAGGAGCTGGTGCGGTACCAGTCCCGGGTCTGGGGGAAGAACTCGGCGAAACGGTCGAGGGCGCGGCCGCGGCCGGGTGTGTCGGGGAAGTCGACCATCAGGGTGAGGCCGCGGACGGTGCCGGTGGAGCGGGCGTAACCGCGGGCCGTCGGTATGCCCTCGGACATCTGGACCGTCGAGCGGCCGCTGATCATGCAGGGGCGCAGGGCCGAGGGGTGCTCCGGGGAGACCGGGCCGGCTCCGGCCACCGTCGAGGTGCCCGCCGTGAGGTGCCCGGTGCCCGCCGAGGTGCTGACCGCCAGGGTCAGCACGGCGACGGAGGCGAGGGCGGCCACACGGCGGGGGCGTATCCGGCGGTTCGGCTGCATGCATGGGCCCTTTCAGTCCATGGCAGCCGCCGGACTGCGTGCTGCACCCTCTCGATCACCCTGTGTCGAGGGGTGCGCGGGCGCGCGCTGGATGAGACCGAACGTGGGTTCTTCGCCGAAAAGGGTGTGATCTAGGCCACGTGGAATATTTTCCGGACGGGGAAATAACCGGGGACCCTCTCCCCGTTTAGCCATGTGTCCGAGCGAAACGGGGACACCTTCCCCGGATCGCCGCCCAGCAGCATCAGGAGTGCACCGTGCAGACCGTGACCCCCGTACCGCGCAAGGCGCCCCGGCCGCGCGCCGACGCCCTGCGCAACCGGGAGCGGATCGTCAGCGCCGCCCAGGAGATGTTCGTCGAGTTCGGCCCGGACGCGCCGCTCGACGAGATCGCCCGCCGGGCCGGCGTCGGCAACGCCACGGTGTACCGCAACTTCCCCGACCGCGACGCGCTCGTCCGCGAGGTCGTCTGCTCCGTCATGGACCGTACGACGGCGGCGGCCGAGCTCGCGCTCGCGGAGACCGGGGATGCCTTCGGGGCCCTGGAGCGCTTTGTGCACACCGCCGCCGATGAGCGGATCAGCGCGCTGTGCCCGATGATCCAGAGCACGTTCGACAAGAACCACCCGGATCTGGAGGCGTCGCGGGAGCGGACCGAGCAGCTCATCGGGGCGATCATGGACCGCGCCAAGGCGGCCGGCCAGCTCCGCTCCGACGTGGACGTCGGTGACCTCATGCTCGCCGTGGCCCAGCTCAGCCGGCCGCCGGCCGGTACCGGGTGCCAGATCGCCGACCGCTTCGTCCACCGCCATCTTCAGCTGTTCCTGGACGGACTGCGGGCCCCGGCCCCTTCGGTCCTGCCGGGCGCGGCGCTGACCATGGAGGACCTGCGCAAGGCCTGACCGATCAGTTCAGAGCGCGACAGCAGTCACCACACCGAATGCCACCGGCCGTCACAGCCGACGAGCCGTCCCCTTAATCAGTCTTTCTCCGTCCAGTCAGTCTTTCTCCGTCTTTTTCCGTCACGAAGTCCCGAAGTGGGTACACCCATGTCTGAAACGGCCGCAAAGGCTACCGGCAGCGCCCTCGGCGCCGTCGATCCCAACCGCTGGAAAGCCCTCGCGTTCATCGCGATAGCCCAGCTCATGGTCGTCCTCGACGCGACCATCGTGAACATCGCCCTGCCCTCCGCCCAGCAGGACCTGGGCATCTCCGACGGCAACCGGCAGTGGGTCGTCACGGCCTACGCCCTCGCCTTCGGCGGTCTGCTGCTGTTCGGCGGCCGGATCGCCGACCTGTGGGGCCGCAAGCGGGCCTTCGTCATCGGTCTGGGCGGCTTCGCCGCGGCCTCCGCGCTGGGCGGCGCGGCCACCAACGAGGCCATGATGTTCGGCGCCCGCGCCCTGCAGGGTGCGTTCGGCGCCCTGCTCGCCCCGGCCGCGCTCTCCCTGCTCGCGGTGATGTTCACCGACGCCAAGGAGCGCGCCAAGGCGTTCGGCATCTACGGCGCCATCGCCGGTGGTGGCGGTGCCGTCGGTCTGATCCTCGGCGGCTTCCTCACCGAGTACCTGGACTGGCGCTGGACGTTCTTCGTCAACATCCCGTTCGCCGTGATCGCCGCGGCCGGTGCCTGGTTCGTCATCCGTGAGCCGGAGGGCGGCCGCAACCGCTCCGCGCTCGACATCCCCGGCGTGATCCTGTCCACCCTCGGTCTGGTCGCGCTGGTCTACGGCTTCACCCGCGCCGAGTCCGACGGCTGGGGCGACTCGATGACCGTCGGCATGTTCGTCGCCTCCGGTGTGCTGCTGCTGGCCTTCGTGCTCGTCGAGGCCAGGGTCAAGGCCCCGCTGCTGCCGCTGCGCGTGGTCACCGAGCGCAACCGCGGCGGTGTCTACCTCTCCCTCGGTCTCGCGATCATCGCGATGTTCGGCCTGTTCCTGTTCCTGACCTACTACCTGCAGATCGTCAAGGGCTACTCGCCGGTGAAGACCGGCTTCGCCTTCCTGCCGATGATCGCGGGCATGATCACCGGCTCCACCCAGATCGGCACCCGCCTGATGACCCGGGTCGCGCCGCGGCTGCTGATGGGCCCCGGCTTCCTGGTCGCCGCGCTCGGCATGCTGCTGCTGACCCAGCTGGAGATCGGCTCCTCGTACGCCGCGCTCCTGCTGCCCGCGATGCTGCTGCTCGGCCTCGGCATGGGTACCGCGTTCATGCCGGCGATGTCCCTCTCCACGCAGGGCGTCAAGCCGCAGGACGCCGGTGTCGCCTCCGCGATGGTCAACACCTCGCAGCAGGTGGGCGGCGCGATCGGCACGGCCCTGCTGAACACGATCGCCGCCTCGGCGACCACGTCCTACATCGCCGACCACATCGGCGGCGCGAGCAGCCGGACCCAGCAGCAGCTGGTCCAGCTGGAGGGCATGGTGCAGGGCTACACCAGCGCCATCTGGTTCGCCGTCGGCATCCTGGTGGTGGCCGCGGCCATCGCCCTGACCTTCGTCAACGCCGGCCGCCCGGGCGGTACGACGGTGGCGTCCTCCGAGGAGGGCGTCGAGGACGAGGTGGCGGTGCCGGTCGTCGCGCACTGAGCCTGGCGACGACCGTCCGTACCCCTGGGACCAGGCGTACGTGCGGGGATGGGGACGCTCCGTACGTACGGCCTTCAGGACCTGCCCCGGCTCGCTGAAACGAGCGGTTCAGCGCAGCCAGGGCAGGTCCGCACCCGCTTCCGTCGGCTGCAGGCCCTCGGCGACGATCCGCATGATCTCGCCGAGGGCCTTCTGCTGTTCCTCGGTGAGCCGGTCGAACATCGCCTGGCGCACGGCCTCCACATGGCCCGGCGCGGTCTCGCGCAGCACCTGGTGGCCCTCGTCGGTCAGCACCGCGAACTGGCCCCGCTTGTCGTCGGGGCAGTCCTCGCGCCGCACCCAGCCGTTCTTCTCCAGCCGGGCGATGGCGTGCGAGAGGCGGGAGCGGGTGATCTTCGCGTACATCGCGAGCTCGGTCATCCGCAGCCGGCGGCGCGGGGACTCGGCGAGCTTGACCAGCAGGCCGTAGTAGATGTGCGGCATACCCGCGTCACGCTGGAGCTGGCGGTCCAGGTGGTCCTCGAGCAGGTAGACCGCGTCCAGGTAGGTGCGCCAGACACGCTGCTGCTCGTCGGTGAGCCAGCGCGGTTCCTGTTTCGGTGCGGATGCGGGTGGCGCGGAAGTCGATGCCGTATTCATGTACTCCACTGTACGAGAGCTCTCCTTGAATTTTTAACTACTGCGACGTACGGTTTTCCGACAGAGAAGCTTTAGAATTGAAGCAACTGAGACCCCAGGTCTCCGGAGGGAGCCGTCGCCATGTCCGCCGCCACGCAGGAGCGCATGCCCGCTCTCTACCTCAGCCATGGCGCCCCGCCACTCGCGGACGACCCGATCTGGCCCGGCGAGCTCGCCGCCTGGTCCGCCGGCCTGCCACGCCCCAAGGCGATCCTCATGGTCTCCGCCCACTGGGAGGAGGCCCCGCTCGCCATCGGTGCCACCACGACCGTTCCTCTCGTCTACGACTTCTGGGGATTCCCCGAGCACTACTACCAGGTCACCTATACGGCTCCCGGCGCCCCGAAGCTCGCCGAGTCCGTACGGAAGCTGCTGCGCGCCCCGGGCATACCGGTGCAGGACATCCCGGACCGCGGCCTCGACCACGGCGCCTACGTCCCGCTCGTCGAGATGTACCCCGGCGCCGACATCCCTGTCCTGCAGATATCCATGCCGACCCTCGACCCCGCGCGGCTGATGGAGATCGGCCGCAAGCTGGCGCCGCTGCGCGACGAGGGCGTGCTGATCGTCGGCTCCGGCTTCTTCACCCACAACCTGGCCGCGCTGCGGCAGGGCGGCCTGCCCGCGTGGTCGGTGGAGTTCGACGACTGGGGGCGCCGGGCGCTGGAGAGCCGCGACTGGGACGCCCTGCTGGACTTCCTCGACAAGTCCCCGGCGGGCCGCTACGCCCACCCGCGCACCGAGCACTTCGCCCCGCTGTTCGTGACGATGGGCGCGGCGGAGGCGGCCGGTGAACTGGATGCCCAGCGGTCCGTGATCGACGGGTTCTGGATGGGGCTGGCGAAGCGCTCGGTCCAGTTCGGCTGAGCCGTCCGGCCCTGAGGGCCTGCGAAGAGGCCCTCACAGCTCCTTCTCGTACCAGGCCACGTCCCAGTAGCGGCCGAACTTGCGGCCCACCTCCCGGTACGTGCCGACGTGCCGGAAGCCGAACCGCTCGTGCAGCCGCGTGGACGCCTCGTTCGGCTGCGCGATCCCGGCGTACGCGCGGTGCACGTCCTCCTCGGCCAGGGCCTCGAACAGGGCCTTGTAGAGGAGGGTGCCGATACCGCGGCCCCCGGCGTCCGGAGCGAGGTAGACCGTGGTCTCCACCGACGTCTCGTAGGCGGGCTTCGGCCGGAAGGCGCTGGATGTGGCATAGCCGAGAATCCGCTGTGAGGTGCGCCCCGGACCGCCCTGAACGGCAACCATCAGGCGGTGCGGGCCGTCTTCAGGGTGGGAGAGCAGCCAAGGGCGGCGCTCTTCCGGCGTGAAGACCGCGGTATCGAATGTGATGGGCGTCTCACGTACATAGTGGTTGTAGAGGTCGGTGAGGGCCTCGAGGTCGCCCTCGACTCCCGGTCTGACCTGCACCTCTGTACGTTCTGACAGCATCGGTCCTCCTCGTGTGGCCGGACAGGGTACTGCAAGATCAGAAAAATGAGGGGTCGGGTTGGGAATTCTGTCCTGATTCCAGTCGTTGTTTCCATCGAACGGCGGGCACTCGAGAAGAGTCCCAAGCGTTCACGAACCACCCGCCCGCCCCACATCGCAAGGGAGCACGCATGGCAACCCGTGCCGTCGCCCGTCGTCAGTCCGCCACCGGCGAGACCGGCGCGGCAAGCAGTGTTCGCGCCCATGGCGGCGAGATCGCGGACCGCGACCTGGTCGGCATGTACCTCGACGAGATCGCGCGTACGCCGCTTCTCGACGCAGCCAAAGAGGTCGAGCTGTCGCAGATCATCGAGGCGGGTGTGTTCGCAAGGCAGGTCCTCGACGGATACGAGGAGTCCAGGGCGGACGCCACCCGCGAGGAGCTTGAGGCCCTCGTCGCCGACGCCGAGCGGGCCAAGGACATCTTCATCCGCTCCAACCTCCGTCTGGTCGTCGCGGTGGCCCGCCGCTACCCGCGCAGCGGCCTGCCCCTCCTCGACCTGATCCAGGAGGGCAACGCCGGCCTGGTGCGCGCGGTGGAGAAGTTCGACTACCGCAAGGGCTTCAAGTTCTCCACGTACGCCACCTGGTGGATCCGTCAGGCCATCACCCGCTCGATCGCCGACCAGTCCCGCACCATCCGGCTGCCCGTCCACCTGGTGGAGGAGCTGGGCCGGATCCGCCGCGTCCAGCGCGAGTTCAACCGCGAGCACGGCCGTGACCCCGAGCACGCCGAGATCGCCGCCGAGCTCGGCTCGACCCCGGAGCGGGTCGCGGACGTCCTGGACTGGGCCCGCGACCCGGTGTCCCTCAACATGTCGGTGGACGACGACGGCGAGACCCAGTTCGGCGACCTGCTGGAGGACACGTCGGCGGTCTCCCCCGAACAGTCCGTCCTCACCCTCCTGCGCAGCGAGGAACTGGACGACCTGATCGGCCGCCTGGACCAGCGCACGGCATCCATCATCAAGATGCGCTACGGCATCGAGGACGGCCGGGAGCGCACCCTGACCGAGGTCGGCAAGGAGCACGGACTGACCCGCGAACGCATCCGCCAGATCGAGAAGCACGCCCTGTTGGAACTGAAGAAGCTGGCGCGCAGCACCGGCTTCGACGCCGCCGCGTAACCCCCCGCCTTCCGGGGCGGGGGCGTACGCCGGGTGGCCAAAGACCGCGCAAACATGGCGTTGTTACGCCGCTTCAATCCATGGGCCACCGGGAACAAGACCTCCGGGCAAGGGAGTTGGCTCCCGAGGCCGTCCCACCCATCACCGGACCAAGTCCCGACGCACTCCCCCCGGCGCCGGGACCTCCCCCGAGCCGGGCTTCGGCGCCCATCCCCCCTGGGTGCCGAAGCCCGGCTCCTTTTGCGCGCCAGGGCCCACGACAGCCCGAACGGGCAGGCCACCCCGTACCTGAACCACGGGGTGGCCCACCCGAATGGCAGATTGTGCCACATCGGCATAGCCTGCCGAGCGTGAGCAGCCCCACCCCCTCCCTGACGGAGCGACGCAAGGCGGCGACCCGCATGGAGATCGCCCGCGCAGCGGCCGCCCTCTTCGTGCGACAGGGCCTACGGGCCACCCGGGCCGAGGACATCGCCCAGGCCGCCGGCATCGCACCGCGCACCTTCTACCGCTACTTCGCCACCAAGGAGGAGGCGGTGGCCCCGCTCTACGCGGCAGGCGCCGACCGCTGGACCGAGGCGGTCCGCGACGCCCCCGCCGACCTCCCCGTCCCCCAGGCCCTGGAACACGCCCTCCACCACACCCTGACCCCCGGCGCGGGCATCTCGGAGTCCTCCTGGGAATGGGCCCGCACCCTGGTCCGCCTGGCCACGTCGAACCCCGCCCTGCGCAAGGTCTGGGCCGAGGTGTGCCACGAGTCCGAACGCACACTGGCGGACGCACTGGCGGCGAGAACCGGCCACGACAACGTTGCCGCCCTGAACTTCGCGGCAGCCGCGGCCGCCGCGTCCGTACGCGTGGCCGTGGAGACATGGGCCTCGGGCAACGCCCCCGCCCAGGGCCCCGAGGGCCCAGCGTCCCTGGCACGGGCCAACTTGGCAGCGCTGAGAAACTTCCCGTGGGAGAACCTCGGAGCCCGGGCCTGAGGGCCCGCGCGCGGACTGCTGTGTACGGGCGGGCGGGAGCCAGGCCTGAGGGCCCGCGCGCGGACTGCTGTGTACGGGCGGGCGGGAGCCGGGCCCTTGGCCCCGCGCGCGGACTGCTGTGTACGGGCGGGCGGGAGCCGGGCCCTTGGCCCCACGCGCGGACTGCCGTGTACGGGCGGGCGGGAGCCGGGCCCTTGACCCCACGCACGGACTGCCGCGTACGGGCCGGCGGGAGCCCGGCCCGGGGTCCCACGCACCCACGCACCCACGCACCCACAGCCGCGTACTGGACCTCGGGAGCCCGGCCCCTGACCCCACGCACCCGCAGTCGCGTACGGCGGCGAGGGGCCGTGTCGGGGGGTGTCCGCCCGCAGCGGCGGGCGTCAAGAAGGGGGCAACCACCCTGCCCGACGGCAACCGCCCGACCGAGGACGGACACCCCCCGGCGCGGCCCCGACCCACAATGCGCCCGCAGGCGCTACGCGAACCCCCACCGAACCGCAACGGGCCGCCGCAGGCATCCCCGGCTCAACCGCCGGAGGCCCCCCGCGACAACCGCCCACCCAACTCCCGCACACACCGCACCAGTTCCTCCGGCGCCTCCACCACGAACTCGCACCCCACCATCGCCAACCGCACGGCCAGCCACTCCACCGGCTCACTCGTAGCCGCCCGCATCCGGCAACGCCCGTCGCCCAGCGCCTCCGGCACCCCCAGCCACCGAGGCAACCGCGCACTCACGGCATCGGCCTCCGCGGCGAACGTGGCCGCGAACTCGTACGTCTCCTGCCGTGGCCGAATCGACTGCCGCAGATACTCCGCGGCACTCCCCGTGGGCAACTCCCGCGGAGCGAACCGCGCCCCGGTCGCAAGGGGCTCGCTCACCCGGTCGACCCGGAACGTCCGCCAGTCGCCCCGATCGAGGTCGTACGCGACGAGATACCAGCGCCGCCCCGTCGACACCAGCCGATGCGGCTCGGTCAGGCGGCGCGACTCCGTGCCGTCCTTCGCCCGGTACGCGAACCGCAGCCGCTCCCGCCCCGCAACGGTCGACGCCATCACGGTCAGCGTCTCGGGCGCGATGCTCGCCCCGTCCCCACTGGTCAACGGCGTGGTCGCGGCCTGGAGCGTGCTCACCCGGTGCCGTAGCCGCGACGGCAGCACCTGCTCCAGTTTGGCCAGCGCCCGCACCGACGCCTCGTCGATGCCCTCGACCGCGTGCCCCGCGCCGGCCCGCAGTCCGACCGCGATCGCCACGGCCTCCTCGTCGTCCAGCACCAGCGGCGGCAGCGCCTTGCCCGCGACGAGCCGGTACCCCCCGTCGGCGCCCTTGGTCGCCTGCACGGGGTATCCCAGTTCCCGCAACCGGTCGACGTCCCGCCGGACCGTGCGCCGGGAGACCCCGAGCCGGTCGGCGAGCTCGCCGCCTGGCCATTCGCGGGGCGTCTGAAGGAGCGAGAGAAGCGTCAGCAGCCGTGCCGGAGTATCCGTCGTCATGAATCCGAGCATGCCGCAGAACTAGGACACGATCTGACCTACTGCCGGAATACCTTCAAGCCATGACCTCAGCCGAGACCACCCCCAGCCCCACCAGTCCCACCAGTTCCACCCCCAGTCCCACCAGTTCCACCCCCAGTCCCACCGGTTCCACCCCCCGTCCCACCGCCACGACGGCGACCGAGCCCGCCCCGGGCGACCGCCGCCGCTGGTTCGCCCTGGCCATCGTGATGACCGCGGCCTTCATGGACCTCGTGGACGTCACGATCGTCAACATCGCCATCCCGTCGATCCAGCGCGACGCCGGAGCGACCTTCAGCCAGATCCAGTGGATCACCGCCGGCTACGCGCTCGCCTTCGCCGCCGGCCTGATCACCGGGGGACGACTCGGCGACATACACGGCCGCAAGCGGCTGTTCCTCATCGGCATCGGCGGCTTCACCGTCGCCTCCGCCCTGTGCGGCTTCGCCGCGAACCCCGAGATGCTGGTCGCCTCCCGCATCCTTCAGGGCGCGATGGCGGCGCTGATGGTCCCGCAGGTCCTGTCGATCGTGCACGCCACGTTCCCGGCACACGAACGCGGCAAGGTCTTCGGCCTGTTCGGCGCGGTGGTGGGCCTCGGCGCGGTCACCGGCCCCCTGCTCGGCGCGCTCCTGACGGAGTGGAACCTCTTCGGCCTGGAATGGCGCCCGATCTTCCTGATCAACCTCCCCGTGGGCATCGCGGGCCTGATCCTCGGCAGCCGCTACATCACCGAGTCCAAGGCGCCGCGGGCGCTGAAGCTGGACCTGGTCGGCGTCGCGCTCGTCACCCTCGGTCTGCTGATGCTGCTCTACCCGCTGACCCGCGGCCGTGAGCTGGGCTGGCCGCTGTGGGGGTACGGGTCGATGGCGGGCGCGCTCATCGTCCTCGGGGCGCTGGTGGCCTACGAGAAGCGGAAGGCCGCCCGGGACGGCTCCCCGCTGATCGAGCTCCCCCTGTTCAGGGTGAAGAGCTTCGCGGCCGGTATCGCCGTGCAGACCGTCTTCGGTGTGGCGCTCGGCATCTTCTTCCTGGTCTGGACGCTGTACATGCAGTTCGGCCTGGGCTGGGGCCCGTTGAAGGCCGGCCTGACCGGCATCCCGTTCTCGATCGCCGTCTCGACGGCGGCCGGCCTGTCCGTGCAGAAGCTGGTCCCGCGCTTCGGCCGAGGGGTGCTCCAGGCGGGCGCGCTGGTGATGGCGGCCGGCGTTCTGATCTACCTGTGGGAGGCGGGCCGCTACGGTCTGGCCATCGCCCCCTGGCAGATGGCCCTGCCCCTGGTCGTGATGGGCGTCGGCATGGGGCTGATCGTGGCCCCGCTGACGGACGCGATCCTCTCCGAGGTGCCGCGCGAGCACGCCGGTTCGGCGTCGGGCCTGATCAACACCGTCCAGCAGATGGGCAACGCCCTCGGCCTCGGCCTGGTCTCGGTGGTGTTCTTCGGCTCGATCGCCGACCACCTGCGGCCGGAGCAGGTGGGCCCCGCCTTCGTGGACGCCTTCCAGAACGCGCTCGGCTGGGTGGTCGCGGTGATGTGCGCCATCTTCCTGCTGATGTTCGCGCTGCCCGGGCGGCCGGCGCAGCACATCGAGGGAGCGGCCGACGACCCGAGGCCGACGCCGGAGAAGCAGCCCGAGCTGGTGGCCTGACGGCGATGTCCTGAGGGCGGGGGAGGGGCCCGGCACTTCGGTGCCGGGCCTCTCTTCGTGTGCGCTCATGCCTGCTCACAGGCCCGTTCATGCCCACATTGGAACTTGATCACGCCCGATTGAGCCCGAACCTGTTTACTTTCCGGAAATCCGGGCGTAGCCTCCGGGGCGAAACCACAAGTTCGGGCACAGTTCGGAGGCGAACGGACATGTACGCACCGGAGCGGCAGCAGGAGATCCTCCGGCTCGCCCGTGACGGCGGCCGAGTGGACGTCCTGTCGCTGGCCGAGGAGTTCCAGGTGACGGCGGAGACGATCCGCCGGGACCTGAAGGCCCTCGACCGCGCCGGGCTCGTGCGCCGTGTGCACGGTGGTGCGATCCCGGTCGGGCGCCTGGACTTCGAGCCGGACCTCACCGAGCGGGAGTCGACCGCGGCCGACGAGAAGGACCGGATCGCCAAGGCGGCCGTCGCCGAGCTGCCCACCGAGGGCACGATGATCCTCGACGCCGGTACGACGGTGGCCCGCCTCGCCGGCGCGCTGCCGCTGGAGGCGTCCCTCACCGTCGTCACCCACAGCCTGCCCATCGCGGCCCGCCTCGCGGACCACCCCGGCATCCAGCTCCATCTGATCGGGGGGCGGGTACGGCACCGTACGCGCGCCGCCGTGGACGCCTGGGCGCTGCGCGCATACGGCGAGATCCGCGCCGACGTCCTGTTCGTCGCGGCCAACGGCTTCTCCGCCGAGCACGGTCTGACCACCCCCGACCTCGCCGAGGCCGCGGTCAAGCGCGCGGCCGTGGCCGCGGCCCGCCGCGTGGTGCTGCTCGCCGACTCCTCCAAGCACGGCCAGGAGCACTTCGCCCGCTTCGGCGACCTGAGCGACGTGGACCTGCTGATCACCGACAGCGGGCTGAGCCCCGAAGACGCCTCCGCCATAGAGCGCGGCGGCACGGAAGTAGTGCGCGCATGATCCTCACCGTCACCCCGAACCCGTCCCTGGACCGCACCTACGAGGTCCCCTCCCTCGACCGCGGCGAGGTCATCCGCGCCACCGGCGAGCGCATGGACCCGGGCGGCAAGGGCGTGAACGTCTCGCGCGCGGTGGCGGCCGCCGGACAGCGCACGGTCGCGGTCCTGCCCCTGGGCGGCGCGCCCGGCGCACTCGTCGCCGACCTGCTCGACGCGCAGGGCATCGAGGTGGCGCCGGTCCCGGTCGCCGGGGCCACCCGCTCCAACATCGCGCTCGCGGAGTCGGACGGGGTGCTGACGAAGATCAACGCACCCGGGCCCGAACTGTCCGCGGCCGAGCAGGAACTGCTGCTGGAGACGGTGCGCGAGCAGTCGCACGACGCGGACTGGATCGCCTGCTGCGGCAGCCTGCCGCGCGGACTCGCCCCCTCCTGGTACGCCGACGTGGTCACGCGGGCGCACTCCGGTGGCGCGCGGATCGCGCTGGACACCTCCGGTCCCGCGCTCCTCGAAGCGCTGCGGGCGCGGCCCGACGTGGTCAAGCCGAACGCCGAGGAGCTCGCGGAGGCGGTCGGGCGCCCCCTGGTCACCGTGGGCGACGCGGTGAAGGCGGCCGAGGAGTTGCGCGAGATGGGCGCACGCGCCGTGCTCGCGAGCCTGGGCGCCGACGGACAGCTCCTCGTCGACGACGCCGGTGCCTGGTTCGGCAGCGCCCGCGTGGACGTCGTGCGCAGCAATGTCGGCGCCGGCGACTCCTCCCTCGCCGGCTTCCTGATCGCCGGGGGCAGCGGGCCCGAGGCGCTGGCCTCCGCCGTCGCCCACGGCGCGGCGGCCGTACAGCTCCCCGGCAGCGTGATGCCCTCGCCGGCGGAGCTGGACCTGGCGGCGGTGACGGTCACGGCCGAGGTGCCGGTGGATCGCGTACTGAAGGAGCCGGTGTCATGACGAGTGTCGCAATTGTCACAGTTCTTGCCGATCGGTTCGTCGAGCGGCGAAGCTCGCTGTTACTCACGGCCAAAGACGGACGGCAGGGCCTCCTGAGCCGCTCTGCCGCCCGGAGGAGGCGGGACTTCCCCGACCCCGCCTCCTCCACCCCCAGCCCCCACAGCAGTCCCGCCACCCCCCATGGCACCCCCGTCCCCTTCCCCGCCCACCAGACTCCCCGGGCGATACGCGTGCGAAGGAGCCCGCGATGAGCGACATGATCACCGCGGACCTGGTCGATCTCGACCTGTCCGCCGACACCAAGGAGGCGGCGGCGCGCGCCCTCGCCGAGCGCATGGTGGCCCTGGGCCGGGTGACCGACCTGGAGGGCTTCCTCGCCGACGTGGCCGCCCGCGAGGCACAGATGCCGACCGGCCTCGACGGCGGCATCGGCATCCCGCACTGCCGCAGCGAGCACGTCACCGAGCCGACGCTCGCCTTCGGGCGCAGCGCCGCCGGCATCGACTTCGGCGCGGCGGACGGCCCCGCCGACCTGATCTTCCTGATCGCGGCCCCGGCGGGCGCGGACGACGCCCATCTGACGATCCTGTCGTCGCTGGCCAGGCAGCTGATGAACACCGAGTTCACGGACGCGCTGCGCTCGGCGGGCGACGCGGCGTCGGCGGCGGCGCTGATCCGGGGCGAGGAGCCGCCGGCCGCCGCTTCGGAAGAACCCGCAGACTCCGTGGCGTCGTCGGTGGCGGCCTCCTCCGACGACGCCACGGGAACCACCACCGACGCCTCCGACGAGCGCCCCTTCCGCATCGTCGCCGTCACCTCCTGCCCGACCGGCATCGCCCACACCTACATGGCGGCCGAGTCGCTGGAGAACGCGGGCCGTGAGGCGGGCGTCGAGGTCGTCGTCGAGACACAGGGCTCGGCCGGCTTCACCCGGCTCGACCCGGCCGTCATCGCGGCGGCGGACGGTGTGATCTTCGCCCACGACGTGGCCGTACGGGAGAAGAGCCGGTTCGCCGGCAAGCCGACCGTCGACACCGGTGTGAAGGCGGGCATCAACCGCCCCGCCGAACTCATCGCCGAGGTCCGCGAGAAGGCGGCCCGCGGCGAGGTCACCGCGGCGGCCGGGCCGGGCACCCCCGTGGAGCGCACCGGCGAGCCCGGCGAGGGCTACGGCACCAAGCTGCGCAAGTGGCTGATGTCCGGCGTGAGCTACATGGTGCCGTTCGTCGCGGCCGGCGGTCTGCTGATCGCCCTCGGCTTCGCGATCGGCGGCTACCAGATCAACGAGGCCAAGTCGGTCACCGAGCACTTCGACTGGGGCCAGGTCGACAGCTGGGGCGCGCTGCTGTTCCAGATCGGCGCGGCGGCCTTCGGCTTCCTCGTCCCGGTCCTCGCCGGATACATCGCCTACGGCATGGCCGACCGGCCGGGACTCGTGCCCGGCTTCGTCGGCGGCGCGATCTCCGTCACGATCGGCGCCGGATTCCTCGGCGGTCTGGTCGCCGGTCTGATCGCCGGTGGTGTGGTCCTCGGCATCCAGCGCGTCAACATCCCACCGGTGCTGCGCGGCATCATGCCGGTGGTGGTGATCCCGCTGGTCTCCTCGATCGCCGTCGGCTTCCTGATGTTCGTGGTGATCGGCAAGCCGATCGCCGAGGCGCAGAAGGGCCTGACCGACTGGCTGAACGGTCTCTCCGGCACCAACGCCGTCCTGCTCGGCATCCTGCTCGGCCTGATGATGTGCTTCGACCTCGGCGGCCCGGTCAACAAGGTGGCCTACACCTTCGCGACGGCCGGCATCTCGGTCGCCGCCCCCAGCGACTCCGCGATGAAGATCATGGCCGCCGTGATGGCCGCGGGCATGGTCCCGCCGCTGGGCATGGCCCTGGCGACCTTCGTCCGCAAGCGCCTGTTCACCACCGCCGAGCGCGAGAACGGCAAGGCCGCCGTGGTCCTGGGCGCCTCCTTCATCTCCGAGGGCGCGATCCCGTTCGCCGCGGCCGACCCGCTGCGCGTGATCCCCGCCTCCATGGCGGGCGGCGCGGTCACCGGCGCGCTGACCATGGCCTTCGGCTCGACCCTGCGCGCCCCGCACGGCGGCATCTGGGTCACCTTCCTGATCGGCAAGCCGTTCCTCTACCTGCTGGCCATCGCGGCCGGTACGGCGGTCACGGCGGGCCTGGTCATCCTGCTGAAGGGCATGCGCAAGACGGCACCCGACGGCACTGCGGCCGCCAAGTCCCCGGCGGTCGCGGGCGCGGAGGCCAAGCAGCCGGTGGCGGCGTAAGCCCTCCGCCGGACAGGCCGCCCGCTTGTCCCTTTGGGGCGCTGTGAGTTGTTCACGGCACCTGCGAGATACATCACGGTCCGGGCCCTTCGGCTCGGACCGTGATGTCTACTGGGGCGTATGCCGGAAAACGTCTCGATGCTCCAGCTCCTGGGCCCCGTCGTGCTCGCCCTGGCGGCCGCGCTGTGGGTGACGGGACTGATCCGCCTGCTGCGCCGCCCCCGCCCGGTGCACCCCCGACGGGCCACCGACCAGAAGCTCTCCGGCCTTCCGCCCCAGCGGCAGACCGCCCCCGACCGGGAGTCCGTCGAACTCACCCCGGCGGAACGGGACGCCTTCGCGGGCCTGGTGCGCCGCCTCGACGACGGCCGCTGAGCACGGAGCCCGCGCCAGGGCTGCCCTACGGCACCTGCGCCGCCCGGCGCTCCATCGCGTCGCGTGCCGCGTCCTCGCTGACGTACACCTCGCACATGTGCCGCCCGTCGGGCGTCGCCGTGTGCTCGACCTCCCAGAGGGAGACCTCCTCGCCGTCGCACAGCAGAAAGGCGTGCTCGTAGAGCGCGAAGCACAGCCCGGCGCGGCCCGCACGGCACGGGCGCCCGAAGGCCTGCGTGATCTGGTGCGCGCACGCCGTGGCCAGTAACGCGGCCGTCTCCGTGCCCGGCCGGTCGGCGTTCTCCGCCCGGCGCAGCAACCGGCGGGCATGGTCCGGCGAGTCGTCCGGCACATACGCGTGCCGGGGCGCGGGGATCGGCGACAACTGCACCGTCACCGGCAGCTCGAAGTCCGGCGCGTCCGGCGGCAGCGGCAGCCGCGCGGTCGCGGCGCGCAGCTCCTCCTCGTCGGCGTACACCTCGTGCTGCGGTTCGCGGCCGCGCGCGGTGTTGTGCACGAGTTCCCACAGGGTGAGCGCCGAGCCGTCGGCGAGCAGCCAGGTGTGCCGATACGTCTCGCGGTGCAGCCCGGCGCTGTGGTGCGCGGAGTGCAGCGAGCTGTCATGAGCCAGCGCACAGTCGAGCCGCCGTATCGCCTCGTCGGGCAACTCGAAGGAGTTCAGGGCGCGGCCGAGGAGTCGCGCGAGGTGCTCCTCCGGAGACTCCGGCGACTCGGGTGGTTCGTACGCTGCCGTCTCGTACGGAACGCTCAAGGCTTCTCCCGGCGTTGCTGCATGTCACCTTGTGGGTGCATACCGTAGCCCCTCGGTCGGACATCATGTCCGGGAACCGAGAAAACGTACGTCCGGTAAAACGCTCGGGCCGCGCGAGAAGTTCCCGCGCGGCCCGACGAACTGTCAAGAATCCCTGCTCGGACACTACTTCAGTGGATCAGACGGCACTCCCCGCGACCCACTGGCTCCACGCCATGTTCCAGCCGTTGAGCCCGTTGTCCGGCGTCACGGTCTTGTCGGGGGAGTTCTTGACGATCACCACGTCGCCGAGGATCGAGTTGTCGTAGAACCACTTGGAGGGCGTGTCCCCCTGTCCGCCCCGGACATCCTGCAGGCCGACGCAGCCGTGGCTGGTGCCCTGTCGCCCGAAGGGCGGGTTGCCCTTGTTGTACCAGTAGTTGCCGTGGATGAAGGTGCCCGACTGCGTCAGCCGCATCGCGTGCGGCACATCGGGGATGTCGTACGCGTTGGCGAGGCCGACGGTCCTGCTGTCCATCCGCAGCTTCGTGAACTTCTCGGAGATCACCATCTGCCCGTTGTACGTGGTGAACTCCGCGCTGCCCGCCGAGATCGGCACCGACTTGACCGTGCTGCCGTCGCGCACCACCGTCATCGTCTGCGTGTTGACGTCGACCGTGGAGACCTGCGAGCGCCCGACGGTGAAGGTGACCGTCTTCTTCTGCACCCCGTAGACGCCGTTCGCGCCCTCGACGCCGTCCAGGTCGATCTTCATCGTGACCTTGGAGCCGGCCTTCCAGTACTCCTCGGGCCGGAAGTCGAGCCGCTGGGTGCCGAACCAGTGCCCGACCACCTTCTGCCCACTGCTGGAGGTGACCGTGATGTGCGACTGCACGGCCTTCTTGTCGCTGATCGCCTTGTCGAAGCTGAAGGACACCGGCATCCCGACGCCGACCGTGGTGCCGCCGTCGGGAGTGTACGTCCCGATGAAGCTGTTGGCCGAGGAGACCGTGGTGAAGGTGGAGTCGGCGGCGGTGGTGCGCCCTTCCCCGTCCTTCGCGGTGGCCGCTATCTCGTACTTCGTCCCCCGCTCGAGCTGTTCCTTCGGCTTCCAGCCGGTCCCGTCGGCGGACAGCGAACCGGGCACGTCCTGCCCGCTGTCCGCCGCCTTCATCGTCACCTCGGTCAGCTTGCCGCCGCTGACCTTCACGCCGGTCGTGTTGATCGACGCCCCGGTCGAGCCGTCCTTCGCCGAGATCGCTATCTTCGCGGCGGACGTCCTGGCGGAGTCGCCGCCCTTGTCGCCGTTGTCGGCATTGGCGCTGCCACCGCAGGCGGTGAGCGTCAGGGCGCCGATCATCAGGGCGGCACAGGCCCCCAGTGCGCGCCGCGCTGTTATGTCCGGCGTTGTCACGAGCTGCTCCATCTTCATGCGGTCTGCGGGATCCGTTCCGTTCCACGGTGGAAGAGGCCACCGCCGCCGGAGCGGGTTCCCAGCGTTCGCGGTGAATGCCATCACGTGACAGAACCGCGACAATCGCCGCACGGAGCAGACGCCTCCGCCTCAACTCGCCCGCTACGCCTCCCCGTACAGCTCCCCGTACGACGGCCACACCCCGCCCGGCCCGGCCACCGACTCGGCCGCGCGCACGGCCCGTACGATCGCCCGGGTCACCGCGTCCGCGCCGGCCGCGAGGAGGCCGTTGAGCGCGAGCGGATTCCCGGCGTCCAGCGGGCGCTGACCGGTGGCCAGCGTGAACACGGTGTCCCCGTCGTGGAGCAGATGCACGGGTCGTACCGCCCGAGCGATCCCGTCATGTGCCGTACCCGCCAGCTTCTGTGCCTGCGCCTTCGACAGGTCCGCGTCGGTGGCGACGACCGCGAGCGTCGTGTTCAGCGGTGGCAGCGCGTTCTTCTCCGCGAGCTCGGCGAGGCGCCGGCGTGCGGCCTCGTGGACGTGCGCCTCCGGGTATGGCACGCGCCCCTGGAACAACTCCCCGTACAGCACACCGGTTTCCGGATCCACGACCGCCCCAGCCGCGTTGGCCACCACCAGCGCGGCCACCGTCACCCCCGAGTCGAGCACCGTGCTCGCGGTGCCGATCCCGCCCTTGACCGGGCCCACGGTGGCTCCCGTACCGGCGCCCACACAGCCCTCCGGCACCGCGGCGCCCGCCTCGCTCGCCGCGGCCGCCTCGACCGCAGCCCGCCCGGTGGCCGCGTCCGGCCTGGCCCGGAAGTCGCCGCCGCGGCCGAGGTCGAAGACACAGGCGGCGGGCACCACGGGCACGACATGCGCCGGATCCACCCCCACCCGCACCCCGCGCCGCTGTTCCTCCAGCCAGGCCATCACCCCGGACGCCGCGTCGAGCCCGTACGCGCTGCCGCCGGTCAGCACGATCGCCTCGACCTTCTGCACCAGGTTGCGCGGATCGAGCGCGTCGGTCTCCTTGGTACCGGGCCCGCCGCCGCGCACGTCCACCGCGGCGACGGCACCGCCCTCGGGTGCCAGCACCACCGTGGTGCCGGTGAGCCAACCGTCGCCGGTACGCGTCGCGTGCCCCACCCGCAGCCCCGCGACATCTGTCAGAGCGTCAACTGTCATGGGGCCAGTCTCGTCCGGACCGGGCCGGTCAGGCGACCGGCGCTCGCGCCGCCGTCTCGCGCTCCCGGGCCGTCGTGCGCGCCGTCAGAGTCTCGCCGGTCGCCACCGTCAGGGCGCAGACGAGACCGGCCGCGAGCACCGCCCACTCGCCCAGGAACGTGCAGCAGATCACCAGCAGGGCCGCGGTCGGCAGCACCAGCTGCTGGGCGATGCCCACCTTGAAGTGACGCGAGTGCAGCGCCCAGACGGTGAGCAGATACAGCGCCGTCGGCAGGGTCACCGCCGCCGACGCGGACAGCGTCGAGATGTGCGCCTTGCCCACGGACTGCTCGACCGCCACCTCCAGCCCCGCGCCGATCGCGGCAGCCGAGGCGAAGACGACGTAGTGGCCGTAACCCCACAGGAACGCCTGCCTGTTGGATCTCAGATGACCGTGGATCGGCACCACGAAGTAGATCCACCAGGCAGCGAAGATGATCAGCAGCCCGCCCGCGGCGATCGGCAGCAGTTCGCCCAGCGCGTCCTCCTCGTCGATGCCCGTCTTCACGGCGACCGTGGCTGCCGCGATGGTCTCGCCGAGCACGATGATCGTGAACAGCCCGTACCGCTCGGCGATGTGGTGCGGGTGCCAGGACGTGGGCTGGACCTTCTCCGCGTACACCGGCACGCACATCTCCAGGACCGCCATCACCACGAACACCGCGACCAGGGTGTCCTCGGGCAGCACCACGAGGCCGACCCAGCCGATCTGGCACAGCAGCACACCGCCGGCGTACCGCAGGGCCATCCGGCGTTCCCTGCCCTCACTCGACCCGGCCACGCGCAGCCACTGCGACACCAGGGCGAGCCGCATGATCACATAGCCCACCAGCACCGCCTGGTACTCGTGGTCCTCGAACGCCCGGGAGACCCCGGCCGCCAGCACCAGCACACCGGCGATCTGGATCAGCGTGACGACCCGGTAGAGCACGTCGTCGTTGTCGTAGGCCGAGGCGAACCACGTGAAGTTCATCCACGCCCACCAGATGGCGAAGAACACCATCGCGTAGTTGAGGATGCCCTCGCCCGCATGGCCCTCGGCGACCGCGTGCACCAACTGGATGCCCGCCTGGGCGATGGCCACGACGAAGCACAGGTCGAAGAAGAGCTCCAGCGGAGTGGCGGACCGGTGTGCCTCACCGCGGCCACGGGCGGTGAGCCTGCGCAGCGGGCTGCGGTGCGCGGGCGGGCGGGGGGAGTCCGGCGCGGGAGTGGAACTGGACGTCATGGGATCAAGCACAGCAGATGGCGCGTGGAATTTCTCCCGCTGAGCGGCACCCGCACAGCGGCCCGAGCGGGCGTCCCGGGGGCCGCGGCCGTCAGAGCCGCCGCCCCGAGGGCCGTACCCTGGACGCATGAGCACGCCCCCCGCCCCCGAGCCGCGCGAGCCCAAAGCCGCGCTGATCTTCGACGACCCGCTGGACCAGCAGTCCTCGGACGACACGGACCGTGGGTGGGGCGAGCGGCAGGGCGGCGACAGCGCGGCCGACCTC
The DNA here is from genome assembly GCF_015160855.1 of Streptomyces ferrugineus. Classification (NCBI taxonomy): domain Bacteria; kingdom Bacillati; phylum Actinomycetota; class Actinomycetes; order Kitasatosporales; family Streptomycetaceae; genus Streptomyces; species Streptomyces ferrugineus. The sequence continues at coordinate 1,032,282 of NZ_CP063373.1, forward strand.
AAACGCTTCCTCGACGAGAAGCCGCCCCACCACATCTGATCCGGAGCGCCGCGGCCCTGACGGTCGATGAACGTGACGTCGACATGCTCCAGATCGTCCACGACGCGCATGATCCCCGCCTTGTCCGACCCCGTCGCCGCCGCCAGGCCCCGCCGCACCGTGGGACCGCCGCACCGTGGGACCGCGGTCGACCAGCACGATCAGCGCCGGCGCGGTCGCGGCGCTAAGGCCGGTCGTGTCCCGAGCCGCGCTGGGCGACCAGTGCGTCGCGGATCTCCTTGAGCACCTCCAGCTCGGTCACCTCGATGACCTCCTGCGCGCCCTCCTTCGCCTTGCGGCGGGCCTCCACCCGGGCCAGGTACTTCGCCATGGGCAGCACCATCAGGAAGTAGACGACGGCCGCGGTGATCACGAAGCTGAGCGCGGCACCCAGCACCGAGCCCCACAGGATCTGGATCCCCTGCTCGCCCTCGCACGACCCGCTCAGGCACGAGCTGTAGTGATCGAGGTTCTTGGTGCCGATCGCTCCGACCAGCGGATTGATGATGCCCTTCACCACCGCGTTCACGATGTTGGTGAACGCGGCACCGATCACCACCGCCACTGCCAGATCGACGACGTTTCCGCGCATCAGGAAGGCCTTGAAGCCCTCCCAGACGCCCGGTTCCTTGTTCTCGCTCACTTCGGAGCCACCCCTTGTACACACGGCTTGTGGAACAGACCGCTCCGCAACCTACGTCAGGGCCACGCCATCCTGTCCAATCGCGGCTCAGCACAGCGTCACCGCCAGCCGAGCCGTGGCGCTCGCGCCCGCGAGGCGCGCCGCCGTGGCACGCGGCACCGACAGCACGACCAGCGCACCGCTCCCGGCCGCGGCGTCCAGCGGCTCCGGCACCTTCGACACCCGCGCCCCGCGCGCGACCACCCGGGCGTCGCCGCCCCTCGCGGTGTCCGCCGCGGCGATCACATCGACCCGGTCACCGGGCCGCAGCAGCCGTACGGTGGCCCCGTCGGCGATCCGCACCGGAGCGGACACCCGCTCGACGGCAGGGTGTTGGCGCACCGGCCCCGCCACCGGATGGCCACGCGCCCGGTCGGCCTCCCGAGGGCCCGCCGCCACGAGCGCCGCCGCGGTCACGGCGAGCCCGGCCGCCAAGGCCCGCCTTCGGTGCCGTACCAGCCGGCGTGATCGATACCGCCCGCCGCGCACCCGGACCGGCGCGAAGTGCGGCACTTCGCAGGTGGCCGGGGCGTCCGTGCCCAGCGGCAGCGGAGCGCGCGGAGAGGAAGGGGAAGGGAACGGCGGAGCAACGGACACGGGAACCACCACCTGCGACGACGGAACGGCTGTCAGCCCACGATGGGCCAAAAGCGCCGCCGCCCGCCGGGCCCCGTGGACTACCGGCCGGTTGTGGAAAACGCCCCCACCCGAACGAGGAGTTCCGCCCTCCCCGCCGGGGCAACCCCCAGGGCCACCGCCCTACGGCAGCTCGAACCCCGGATCCATCCCGCCCAGCGCGCCGGTGCACAGACAGTCCCGCTCCTCGTTCGTCGGCAGCGCCGCCACCGCGTCGAAGAGCACCCCCCGCAGCCGGTCCACATTCGCCGCGAACACCCGCAGCACCTCGTCGTGGGAGACGCCCTCACCGGTCTCCGCGCCCGCGTCCAGGTCGGTGACCAGCGTCAACGACGTGTAGCAGAGCTCCAGTTCACGGGCCAGCGCCGCCTCGGGGTGGCCGGTCATGCCCACCACCGACCAGCCCTGCGCCTGGTGCCACAGCGATTCGGCGCGGGTCGAGAAGCGGGGCCCCTCGACGACGACCAGCGTGCCGCCGTCCACCGGCTCCCAGTCCCGACCGCGCGCCGCCTTCAGCGCGGCCGCGCGACCGGTGGGGCAGTAGGGGTCGGCCAGGGAGACGTGCACCACGTTCGGCACGGTGCCGTCGGGCAGCGGCAGCCCGTCGAAGTACGTCCCGGTCCGGGACTTCGTGCGGTCGACGAGCTGGTCCGGCACCAGCAGCGTGCCCGGACCGTACTCGGGGCGCAGACCGCCCACCGCACACGGGCCGAGGACCTGGCGCACGCCGAGCGAGCGCAGCGCCCACAGGTTGGCCCGGTAGTTGATCCGGTGCGGCGGCAGATGGTGGCCGCGGCCGTGCCGGGGCAGGAAGGCGACCCGCCGGCCGGCGATCTCGCCGAGGAAGAGGGAGTCGCTGGGCGCCCCGTAGGGGGTGTCCACCTGTATCTCGGTCACGTCGTCGAGGAACGAGTAGAAACCGGAGCCGCCGATCACGCCGAGTTCGACGTTCGCCTTGTTCGCCATGCCCGCACCCTAACCGCACCCGGAAACGCCGAGGACCCCGTCGCCGGACGGCGACAGGGTCTCGTAAGAAATGGGTCCCTACGCGGCGGTGCTGCTGGAGGAGGTGCCGGTGCTCGACGCCTTCGAGTCCGAGGACGACGAGGAGGATGTCGAGGACGACGAGGACGAGTCCGACGACGCGGAGGAGGACGTCGACGGCTTCGACGACGACGGCGCGCTGCTCGACGAGGAGCCGCGGCTGTCGTTGCGGTAGAAGCCGGAGCCCTTGAAGACGATGCCGACCGCGGAGAACACCTTCTTGAGGCGGCCCTGGCAGCTGGGGCACTCGGTCAGGGCGTCGTCGGTGAACTTCTGCACCGCCTCGAGGCCCTCGCCGCACTCGGTGCACTGGTACTGGTAGGTCGGCACTGTCTTCCTCCTGGCACTCTCACTCGATGAGTGCTAACGACGAACAATAGTGACGCATTCCAGCCGCTCAGTCCACTGCCACCGGCATGCGGTGACCCACGCCACGTGCGACCGTACGGCCGCGGGGCCGCGTCGCCAGCCGGGAGCGCAGCGCCACCAGGGTCGCGAGCGCGAGCAGCGTCCCGGCCATCGGCACCAGGAACCCGGCGCCGCCCCACAGGCGGTCCTCCAGCTGTCCGGCGACGGTCACCGCCGCGGCCTGGCCGAGCGCCACCGCACCCGTGAGCCAGGTGAAGGCCTCGGTCCGGGCACCGGCCGGGACCAGGCCCTCGACCAGCGTGTACCCGGTGATCAGCGCGGGCGCGATGCACATGCCGACGAGCAGGCCGAGGCCCGCCAGCACCAGCACCGAGTGGGCGGCCCACAGCCCGGACGCGGCCAGCGCGAGGGCGGCGTACCCGACGAGGAGGCGGCGCTGCGGGGCCACCTTCCACGCGATGGCGCCGCAGGCCACGCCGGAGAGCATGTTGCCCGCCGCGAAGGTGCCGTACAGGACGCCGTTGAGTCCGGGCTCGCCGATGGACTCGGTGAAGGCGGCCAGCGAGACCTGCATGCCGCCGAAGACGGAGCCGATGCCGAGGAAGGCCACGATCAGCACCCGCACCCCGGGGACGCGCAGCGCCGAGGCGTGCTCCACGCGCGCGTGCCCGCCGGCGGCGACCGAGGGCTGGGTGCTCTTCTGCGCGGCGAACAGCAGACCGCCCAGCAGCGTGAGCGCGGCCTCGGTCACCAGGCCCGCGGCCGGGTCGACGGCCGTGCACAGGGCGGTGGCCAGCAGCGGGCCGACGACGAAGGTCAGCTCGTCGGTGACCGACTCGAAGGCCGCCGCCGTCGACATCAGGGGCGAGTCCTGGAGCCTGACGCCCCAGCGGGCCCGCACCATGGGCCCGACCTGCGGCACCGAGGCACCGGTCGGCACGGCCGCCACGAACAGCGCCCACAGGGGTGCGTGGGCCAGCGCGAGCCCGGTCAGGGTCAGTCCGGACAGGGCGTGCACGAGGACGCCGGGGACGAGGACGGCGCGCTGGCCGTAGCGGTCGGCGAGGCGGCCGCTGTAGGGCGCGAACAGCGCCATGGAGACGCCGGTGACGGCCGCGACAGCGCCCGCCGCACCGTAGGAACCGGTGGTGTGCTGGACCAGCAGCACGATGGAGAGGGTCAGCATCGCGAACGGCTGACGCGCCGCGAAGCCGGGGAGCAGGAACGTCCAGGCGCCGCGGGTGCGCAGCAGCTGTCCGTATCCGGGGCGGGAGGAGGCCGACGAGTCCTTCGACGGCTCCTGGGTGACCGTGGACGCCACGGCCCGTGCCTTTCTGCCGCCTGGTAGCGCGGCCCCGGTGGGTGGGGGAGCGGCGCCGAGAGCTGTCCTCTTGCGCGGAACTGCGGTAGATACCGGCGCCCACATGAGGAAGGACGTCCCGGCCGCCATACGGCCGCGCCAGCTCTGCGTCAGGCAGAGTTGGTTCGATCTGGGGTTACGCCTGCATAGTACAGGGATCAGGCCCCGTTGACCTTGTGAAAATGAGCACTGCGCAGCGCTCCGCCTGCGATCAGCTCGTCCCGTTCGTTCCCAGCCATCCGGCCAGCTTGCCTCCGGCGCCCACCGCGCGCAGCCGGCGCTCGGCGGCGTCCCGGACCGGGTCCGTGGCCACCACGAGCAGTTCGTCCCCGAGCCGCAGCACCGTCGTCGGCAGCGGAACGAACGACTTTCCGTCCCGGACGACGAGGGTGACGGCGGCCCCGGCCGGCAGCCGCAGCTCGTTGATCTCGACGCCGTGCATCTTGGAGCCCTCGGGGATCGCGAAGGACAGCAGATGCCCGCGCAGCCGCTCCAGCGGCGCCGACTCGATGCCGAGGTCGGCGGCCTCGGGACCCTGGCCGAGGTTCAGCTTGCGGGCGAGCCACGGCAGGGTCGGCCCCTGGATCAGCGTGTAGACGACGACCAGGACGAAGACGATGTTGAAGATGGTGCGACTGCCCTCGACGCCGCTCACCATGGGGATCGTCGCCAGAATGATGGGCACGGCGCCGCGCAGCCCGGCCCAGGACATCAGCGCCTGCTCCCGCCAGGGCACCCGGAACGGCACCAGGCAGGCGACGACGCCGAGGGGCCGCGCCACCATGGTCAGCACCAGGCCGATGACGAGCGCGGGCACGATGTCGTCGCCCAGCTCGTGCGGCGTGACCAGCAGGCCGAGCAGCACGAACATGCCGATCTGGGCGATCCAGCCGACCCCGTCGGCGAACCCGCGCGTGGCGGGCCAGTGCGGCAGCTTGGCGTTGCCCATCACCATCGAGGCGAGGTAGACCGCGAGGAAGCCGCTGCCGTGCGCCATCGCGCCGGCCGCGTAGGCGGTGACGGCGATGGCCATGACGGCGATCGGATAGAGGCCGGAGGCGGGCAGCGCCACATGTCTGAGGGCCCAGGCGCCCAGCCAGCCCACCGCGAGGCCGATGGCGGCGCCGATGGCCAGCTCCTGAGCTATCTCGCCCACCAGCGCGTACCAGTGCTCGACCGGGCCGTGTTCGGAGAGGGCGACGACCAGGATGACCACGGGGGCGTCGTTGAAGCCGGACTCCGCCTCCAGGGTGCCCGTCACGCGCGGGGGGAGCGGGATCTTGCGCAGCACGGAGAACACCGCGGCCGCGTCCGTCGAGGAGACGACCGCTCCGATGATCAGCGCCTGCCGCCACTCCAGCCCGACCAGGTAGTGCGCGGCCGTCGCCGTGACCCCGACACTCACCGCGACCCCGACCAGCGCCAGCGCGGAGGCGGCCGGCAGGCCCGGCCTGATCTCCTTCCACTTCGTGCCCAGACCGCCTTCGGCCAGGATCACGACCAGCGCCGCGTAGCCGATGACCTGCGTCAGCTCGGCGTCGTCGAAGCGGATGCCGCCGATGCCGTCCTGGCCCATGAGCACGCCGATGCCCAGGTATACGAGCAGGCTGGGGAGCCCGCTGCGCGAGGAGATCCGGACCGCTGCGACGGCGACGAGCAGGACGAGCGAGCAGACGAGCAGGAGTTGGTTGAGGTCGTGGACAGTCAGCGGCCGTTCCCTTTCCCTGGCACGCGCACGCGCGCGGGCTCATGTACATAGGACACGAAGTGGTGGTTCTCCGCACCTAACTACTTCGTTACCTTACCTAACTCTTGACGATTTCTTGACGCTCCGGGGTGCATGATCGAACACCCGCCCGTGCTGGTTGCCTACTCCGCGTCAAGGTGGATCGGGCCCTGCGCCTATGGTTGCTCCAGCGCTCATTCAAAAGGACCGCCCGCCTGCCTCTCGCGTTAGGACAGCAAGGACAGCGATGCCCCCCAACACCACCGCCTCCACGGGTCAGCAGCCCGGCAAGTCCGGCAGGAAGAAGGGGCGCAGAGCCCGCCTGCTCGTCCTCGTGCTGGTACTGGCCGTCGTGGCGGGCGTCGCCGGCGGGGCGTACTGGTCCATCAGCACCGTCCGGGCCTCGTTCCCGCAGACGAAGGGCTCGCTCACGCTCGAGGGCCTGTCCGGCCCGGTCGACGTCAAGCGTGACGACTACGGCATCCCGCAGATCTACGCCTCCTCCGACGAGGACCTGTTCATGGCGCAGGGCTACGTCCAGGCCCAGGACCGGTTCTGGGAGATGGACGTACGCCGCCACATGACCTCCGGCCGGCTGTCGGAGATGTTCGGCAAGAGCCAGGTCGACAACGACGAGTTCCTGCGCACCCTCGGCTGGGACCGGATCGCGCGACAGGAGTACGACAAGACGCTGTCGGCCTCCACCAAGAAGTACCTCCAGGCCTACGCCAAGGGCGTCAACGCCTATCTGGACGGCAAGGAGGGCAAGGACCTCTCCCTGGAGTACGCGGCCCTCGGCTTCACCAACGACTACAAGCCCGCGAAGTGGACCCCGGTCGACTCGATCTCCTGGCTGAAGGCGATGGCCTGGGACCTGCGCGGCAACATGCAGGACGAGATCGACCGCGCCCTGATGACCAGCCGCCTGGGCCCCAAGGAGATCCAGGACCTGTACCCGCAGTACCCGTACAGCCGGAACAAGGCGATCGTCCAGACCGGTCAGTACGACGACGTCACCAAAACGTTCGAGCAGTCGGGCTCCTCGGCCGCCGCGGGCTCGGCCACGGGCGGCGGCACGGCGGGCACGGCCGCCTCCTCCGGCTCCTCCGCCTCCTCCGGCACCTCCGGCCTGCAGGGCCAGCTCGCGGGCCTGCAGAACGTCCTGGAAGACCTGCCCACGGCCGTCGGCGTGAACGGCGACGGCATCGGCTCCAACTCCTGGGTGGTGTCCGGGAAGTACACGATCAACGGCAAGCCGCTGCTGGCCAACGACCCGCACCTGTCGGCCTCGCTGCCGTCCGTCTGGTACCAGATGGGCCTGCACTGCCGCTCGGTCTCCAGCACCTGCCAGTACGACGTCAGCGGCTACACCTTCGCGGGCATGCCCGGCGTGATCATCGGCCACAACCAGAACATCGCCTGGGGCATGACCAACTCCGGCGTCGACGTCACCGACCTCTACCTGGAGAAGCTCTCCGGCGACGGCTACCTCTACGACGGCAAGACGAAGGCCTTCAACACACGCGAGGAGACCATCAAGGTCGCCGGCGGCGCCTCCAAGGAGATCGTCGTGCGGGAGACCCAGGCCGAGAAGACCGAGGACGGGCAGACCCTGCCCGGGATGCCGCTGCTGTCCGACCGCAGCAGCGAACTGGTGAAGGTCGGCAGGAAGGCCACCGTCGACACCGCCGCCCCCGACCGCGGTGACGGCTACGCCATCGCGCTGCGCTGGACCGCGCTGGACCCGGGCACCACCGTGGACGCCGTCTTCGCCATGAACAAGGCGAAGAACTGGACCGACTTCCGCGCCGCCGCCGCCCTGTTCGACGTGCCCTCGCAGAACCTGGTCTACGCCGACACCGAGAACCACATCGGCTACACCCTGCCCGGCAAGATCCCCACGCGCGCGGAGGGCTATGACGGCTCCGTCCCGGCGCCGGGCTGGGACCGCAAGTCCCGCTGGACCGGCTACATCGACGACGACGAACTGCCGTACGAGTACGACCCGTCCCGCGGCTACATCGTCACCGCCAACCAGGCCGTGGTCGACAAGACCAAGGCCAAGTACCCCTACACGCTCACCACGGACTGGGGCTACGGCGCCCGCAGCCAGCGCATCACCGATCTGATCCAGTCGAAGATCGACGACGGCGGCAAGATCTCCACCGACGACATGCGCCAGATGCAGCTCGACAACAGCAGCGAGATCGCCAAGCTGCTGGTGCCCAAGCTGCTGAAGATCAACATCGACGACAAGGACGTCCGGCACCCGGAGTCCATCCGGGAGGCACAGGAACTCCTGGAGGGCTGGGACTACACCCAGGACGCCGACTCGGCGGCGGCCGCCTACTTCAACGCGGTCTGGCGCAACATCCTCAAGCTCGCCTTCGGCAACAAGCTGCCCAAGGAGCTGCGGGTCGAGGGCCAGTGCCTGTGGGTCGACCCCGTCAACACCACCCGCCCCGCGGACGAGACGGAGGAGGTCCGCGAGTGCGGTGAGCGCGAGCCCGACCAGGCCCAGCCGGACGGCGGCGACCGCTGGTTCGAGGTCGTGCGCAACCTCATGGACGACGAGGACAGCGACTGGTGGACGACGCCGAAGTCGGGCACCCGCCCCGGGGCCACCAACCGTGACGAACTGTTCAAGCGCGCCATGATCGACGCCCGCTGGGAGCTGACCGCCAAGCTCGGCAAGGACATCGACACCTGGAGCTGGGGCCGGCTGCACCGGCTGTTCCTGGAGAACCAGACCCTCGGCACCGACGGGCCCGGATTCCTCCAGTACGCCCTCAACCGCGGCCCCTGGAAGCTCAGCGGCGGCGAGGCCACGGTCAACGCCAGCGGCTGGAACGCGGCCGGCGGCTACGTCGTGGTCTGGGTGCCGTCGATGCGGATGGTGGTCAACCTCGGCGACCTCGACAAGTCGAAGTGGATCAACCTCACCGGCGCCTCCGGGCACGCCTACAACGCCCACTACACCGACCAGACGGACAAGTGGGCCAACGGTGAACTGCTCGACTGGTCGTTCTCCAAGAAGGCGGTCGACGGCACTACGAGCGACACGCTCGTGCTCAAGCCCTGACCCCGGGCTCCTGACGCGAGCGGCCGCCACGCGCGCGTGGCGGCCGCTCGCGCGTCCGGGCCGCGCCGGTCAGCCGAACCGCCGCACCCCCGACGGCGTCACCACCGCGTGCACCGGCCGGTCGTGCGGCTCCTCGGGGACGCGCTCGACGACCTCGGAGTCGTACAGCAGCACCACCAGCGCGGGACGGGCGCCCGCGCTCTCCAGCCGGGCGAGGACACGGTCGTACGACCCCCCGCCGCGCCCCAGCCGCATCCCGCGCGCGTCGACCGCCAGACCGGGCAGCAGCACGACGTCGGCCTCGGTCACGGCGTCCGGGCCGAGACGCTCGCCGGCGGGCTCGAAGAGGGCCATCTTTCCGCCGTGTTGGACGCGGGCGAGGGAGCCCCGGCCGGCATACGCGCCCCAGTCGAGGTCGTTGTCGGGCAGCAGCGCCGGGAGCAGCACGCGCACGCCCCGCGCGCGCAGCGCGTCGAGCAGCGCGAGCGTGCCGGGTTCGCTCCCCACGGAGACGTACGCCGCCACCGTGCCCGCCCCGGCCAGCTCCGGCAGTTCCAGTGCCCGCCCGGCCAGCTCGGTCGCCGATGCCCGCACGTCATCCTCCGGCAACCTGTCTCTCACCGTGAGGAGCTCGCGCCGCAACGTTCGCTTGTCAGGCTCGGCCGGGCGTCCGGTGTGCCCCATGGGTCGCTCCCTTCCCTTCGCATTGTGCTCATATGAGAGTCAAATGACCGGAGCCTCTGATTCCCTACAAAGGCAACGGATAAGGTGGCGGGCATGACTCAGTCCCACCCTCGGATCAGCAAGGCTGTCATCCCCGCAGCGGGTCTCGGCACCCGCTTCCTGCCGGCCACCAAAGCCACTCCCAAGGAGATGCTGCCGGTCGTCGACAAGCCGGCGATCCAGTACGTGGTCGAAGAGGCCGTGTCCGCCGGCCTCGACGACGTCCTCATGATCACCGGCCGCAACAAGCGCCCCCTTGAGGACCACTTCGACCGCAACTACGAGCTGGAATCGGCCCTGCAGAAGAAGGGTGACGCCGGCCGGCTCGCGAAGGTGCAGGAGTCCAGCGACCTGGCCACCATGCACTACGTCCGCCAGGGCGACCCCAAGGGCCTCGGCCACGCCGTCCTGTGCGCCGCCCCGCACGTCGGCCACGAGCCCTTCGCCGTCCTGCTCGGCGACGACCTGATCGACCCGCGCGACCCGCTGCTCAAGCGGATGGTCGAGGTGCAGGAGCAGCACGGCGGCAGCGTCATCGCGCTCATGGAGGTCGCGCCCGAGCAGATCCACCTCTACGGCTGTGCGGCCGTGGACCCCACCGAGGACGGCGACGTCGTCAAGGTCCACGACCTGGTCGAGAAGCCGGCCGCCGCGGACGCCCCGTCGAACTACGCCATCATCGGCCGCTACGTCCTCGACCCGGCCATCTTCGACATACTGCGCAAGACCGAGCCGGGCCGCGGCGGTGAGATCCAGCTCACCGACGCCCTCCAGCAGCTCTCCCAGGACGAGAAGGTCGGCGGCCCGGTGCACGGCGTCGTCTTCAAGGGCCGCCGCTATGACACCGGCGACCGCGGCGACTACCTGCGTGCCATTGTCAGACTCGCGTGCGAACGTGAAGACCTGGGCCCGGACTTCCGGACCTGGCTTCGCAGTTACGTAGCCGAGGAGATGTAGCGAGTTGAGCACCGCCGCGCCCAGCCCCGCCGGCCAGGACCACCTCTGGTCGGTGGACGAACACCTGGAGGACATCCTCACGACCGTCCGCCCCCTCGAACCCATCGAGCTGCAACTGCTCGACGCCCAGGGCTGCGTCCTGGTCGACGACGTCACGGTGCCGGTCTCCCTGCCGCCGTTCGACAACAGCTCCATGGACGGGTACGCGGTTCGGGTCGCGGATGTCGAGGGCGCGAGCGAGGAGCACCCGGCGGCCCTGGAGGTCGTCGGGGACGTCGCGGCGGGCCAGGCCGAGCTGCTCCAGGTGGGCCCCGGCCAGGCCGCCCGCATCATGACCGGGGCGCCGCTGCCGCCCGGCGCCGAGACCGTCGTCCCGGTGGAGTGGACCGACGGAGGCCTCGGCGAGGGCCCGGTGAGCGGGATGCGCGCCCGCAGCCTCGCCCCCGAGGGCGCGCAGGGCCAGGTCCACATCTACCGGCCCGCGGAGGCACGCGCGCACGTGCGCGCGAAGGGCAGCGACGTCAAGGCGGGCGACAAGGCCCTCGAAGCCGGCACGGTCCTCGGGCCGTCGCAGATCGCCCTGCTCGCCGCGATCGGCCGCGGCACGGTACGGGTGCGCCCGCGCCCGCGCGTGGTCGTGCTGTCCACCGGCAGCGAACTCGTCCAGCCCGACGAGGAACTGGCCGAGGGCCAGATCTACGACTCCAACAGCTTCGCCCTCACCGCCGCCGCCCGGGACGCCGGCGCCATCGCCTACCGCGTCGGCGCCGTCGCCGACGACGCCGAGACGCTCCGGTCCACCATCGAGGACCAGCTCGTGCGCGCCGACCTCATGGTCACCACCGGCGGCGTGAGCGTCGGGGCCTACGACGTCGTCAAGGAGGCGCTCTCCCACGTCGGCGACGAGGACGAGGCCGGCAGCGGCGTCGAGTTCCGCAAGCTCGCCATGCAGCCCGGCAAGCCCCAGGGCTTCGGCTCCATCGGCCCCGACCACACCCCGCTGCTCGCCCTGCCGGGCAACCCGGTGTCGTCGTACGTCTCCTTCGAGATCTTCGTGCGCCCCGCGATCCGCACCCTGATGGGCCTGGAGGACGTCCATCGGCCCCGCATGACGGCGACCCTCACCGCGGACGAGGCGCTGACCTCCCCGAAGGGACGCAGACAGTTCCTGCGCGGGACGTACGCGGACGGCGAGGTGCGGCCGGTCGGCGGCACCGGATCCCATCTGATCGCGGCCCTGGCGCACGCGGACGCGCTGATCGTCGTCCCCGAGGACACCGCGAGCGTCGAGCCCGGCGCCGAGGTCGAGGTGGTCCTGCTCGGCTGAGGGGCCCTGGTTGGCGGTACCGTGTCGCGCACAGCAGGCCCGTGCGCCGCACCGCGACGGGCCCGGACCGGGAGCGCCACACCAGCATGACTGAGCCTTCCCGGGGGGAGACCCCCGGACCCTCTGTGTACGACCCATCCACCCAGGACCGTCTCACGCACATCGACGACGCGGGCGCGGCCCGCATGGTCGACGTCTCGGAGAAGGACGTGACCGCGCGCACCGCCCGCGCCTCCGGTCGCGTCCTCGTCTCCCCCCGCGTGGTCGAGCTGCTGCGCGGCGAGGGGGTCCCCAAGGGCGACGCCCTGGCCACCGCGCGCATCGCGGGCATCATGGGTGCCAAGCGCACCCCGGACCTGATTCCGCTGTGCCACCCGTTGTCGGTGTCGGGTGTGAAACTGGACCTGTCGGTCGCGGACGACGCCGTGGAGATCGTGGCCACCGTGAAGACCACGGACCGCACGGGCGTCGAGATGGAGGCCCTCACCGCGGTCTCCGTCGCCGCGCTCACCGTGATCGACATGGTCAAGGCGGTCGACAAGGGAGCGGTCATCACGGACGTTCGGGTGGAGGAGAAGACGGGCGGCAAGTCGGGCGACTGGAGCCGGGGATGACGTATCGCGCTCTTGTGGTCACCGCCTCGAACAGGGCCGCCGCCGGGGTCTACGAGGACAAGGGCGGCCCGCTGGTCGCGCACGGCCTGAGGGGCTTCGGCTTCGACGTCGAGGGGCCGCAGGTGGTGCCCGACGGGGACCCGGTGGCCGCCGCCCTGCGCGCCGGTGTCGACGCCGGCTACGACGTCATCGTGACCACGGGCGGCACCGGCATCTCGCCCACCGACCGCACCCCCGAGGCGACCCGCGAGGTGATCGACCACGAGGTGCCGGGCATCGCGGAGGCCATCCGGGCGTTCGGAGTGCGGAAGGTGCCCACGGCCGCGCTGTCCCGGGGGCTCGCCGGAGTCGCCGGGCGCACGCTGATCATCAACCTGCCCGGCTCCAGCGGCGGAGTGAAGGACGGCCTGGCCGTCCTGGAGCCCCTGCTGGTCCACGCCGTCGACCAGCTCCGCGGCGGCGACCACCCCAGACCCAGCAGCGGGGGTGCGAGCTGAACAGCCCATCCTGGCCCGTCGTGCTGGGGGACGGCGACGTCGTCCTCCGGCCGATAAAGATGCGCGACCAACGGGCCTGGCGCGAGGTCAACCGGCGCAACCGGGACTGGCTGCGGCCGTGGGAGGCGACGATTCCGCCGCCCACGCCGAGCGGGCCGATCGCGCACCGGCCGACCTACCGTCAGATGGTCCGCCACCTGCGCTCCGAGGCGAACGCGGGCCGGATGCTGCCGTTCGTCATCGAGTACCAGGGGCGGCTGGTCGGGCAGTTGACGGTCGCCGGGATCACCTGGGGCTCGATGTGCTCGGGGCACGTCGGTTACTGGGTGGACGAGGCGGTGGCGGGCCGCGGGGTGATGCCGACGGCCGTGGCGCTCGTCGTGGACCACTGTTTCCGGACCGTCGGTCTGCACCGCATCGAGGTCTGCATTCGGCCCGAGAACGGGCCCAGCCGCCGGGTCGTGGAGAAACTCGGATTCCGTGAGGAGGGGCTGCGTCCGCGATATCTCCACATCGACGGAGCCTGGCGTGACCATCTCGTGTTCGCGCTCACGGCGGAAGAGGTTCCGGAAGGGTTGCTGGCCCGCTGGCAGCGGGCACGCTCTCAGCAGGCGCCGCGCTCGAAGCCGCAGAACACGCAGGGGAATCCCGCATAGCCCGGAAGCATAGCCCCGGAAATTGAATACGTGTTCGAAATTGATCGCCGGATGACCGGCTCGGGGCATTAAATTCGCGCCCTCGGCGGCCTGCTGATCGCATCGGTCACAAAAAAAGTTCGAAATATCAGCCAGATCGTGCGACACACCGGCTCAATTGGCGGATGGCCTCACGCAAACCCCTCTACCGTGTGAGGCGTGAGCAGCAGCGGCCTCATCTACGCAGTCATTGTCGGGGCCTGGGCCGCCTACTTGGTGCCGATGTGGCTCCGTAGGCAGGACGAGCTGAACGAGGCCCGTCCGACGGAACGCTTCAGCACAGCCATCCGGTTGCTGTCCGGACGGGCGGGGATGGAGCGCCGATACGCCAAGGACCTGCGTGCGCGCTCCACCGAGGAGGGGGAGCCCAGCGCCGATGGACCGGGCGATGCCACCGGGTCGGTGGACGTCCGGGCCTTCGCCGTGCCTCCGGCCCGTCCGCAGGCCCAGGCGACGGATCGGGCGCAGGCGTCCGGGCGCCCGGAGCAGGCGCGCGAACCCGCCCGCGAACCGGTGGCCAAGGCGGCGCCCGAGCGCGCCGGCGGACCCGCGGCCGAACCGGGCTCCGGCCCGGCGGCGGCCAAGGCACGCAAGCGGGTGCCCGCCGCCCGGCGTCCCCCCTCCGGGGAAGCGGCCGCGGCGCGGGCCCGGCGCTCGAAGGTGCTCGCGCGCCGCAGGCGTACGACCGTCGTCCTGTTCCTCGCCTTCACCCTCGGCGCGATCGTCGCCGCCGTCGGAGGGCTCGCCTTCCTGTGGGCGCCCGGCGTTCCCGCCCTGCTGCTGAGCGGGTACATCGCGTATCTGCGCTCCCAGGAGCGCCGCCGCTTCGCCTACCAGATGGACCGGCGCCGCGCCGAGGTCGCCGCGCAGCGGCTGCGCGAGCACGCCCGTCAGTCCCGCCGCCGCGGGGGCGCCGACGCCGGGACCGGTGTCGACGAGCCCGACGAAGGGGCCGAACCAGGCACCGACACCGGGATGTCCGCCCTCGCCGCCGACCGGCGCGCCCTCGTGGAGCAGACCGACCACGCCGAGTGGGTCGACCAGCAGCGCGAGCGGCAGCGGCGGCCGGGCCACGGCGACAGCTGGGACCCGGTCCCGGTACCGCTGCCGACGTACGTCACCGCGCCGGTCGCCCCGCGCGCCTCCGCCGACGTGGACCTCGGGGCGCCGGACGCCTGGAGCTCGGCGCGGTCGAGCTCCGTCGCCCGGGACCGGGAGACGGGCGCCGAGGCCGCCTCGGCCGGGCGGGACGCGGAAGCGGGCCGGGCGGCTCGCGGCGAGGACCGGAGCGAGGACCGGGCCGACGGCGACGGCCGCGGTGACGCCCGCCGCCGGGCCGTCTCCGCCCGCCGGGCGCGCGAGCGGGGCCGTACGCCGCTGTTCGACCAGTACGAGGACGGCGACCGGCCGCGCGCGGCCAACGAGTAGCCGCGCCGCCACCCGGGCAGGGCGGCCGACCAGCAACGGATTTCCGAGCAGCCCGATCGGGGTGCTAAAGTTTCACTCGTTGCAAGGGCCTGTGGCGCAGTCCGGTAGCGCACCTCGTTCGCATCGAGGGGGCCAGGGGTTCAAATCCCCTCAGGTCCACAGCAACGACTTTCCAAGGGAACTTGGGGAGTTGGCGAGATCCCGTCCGGTCGGTTGAGCGGACGGGATTTTTCGTTGTTTGCGGGGAGCCGGTGACCTCGGTGTGGTGCTCGCCACCAGCACCGTTCCGACCGTCGTCTTCGTCCTCGTGGGCGGAGTGCTCGCGGACCGGGTGTCCCGTAGTCGGCTGCTCTTCCTCGGCAATCTGCTGGCGGCCGTCGCCCAGGGGGTGCTCGCGGCCACCGTCGCCACCGGGTACGCCACGACGACCTCCATCGCGGTCTGCGGCTTCCTCTCGGGGACGGCCGTGGCCTTCACCGTGCCCGCCACCCGGGGCGCCGTGGCCCAGATCGTGCCCGCGGAGCAGTTGCAGCAGGCCAACGCCCTGCTCAGACTGCCGAGCAACGCGGTCAAGGTGCTCGGGCCGGCCATCGGCGGAGTCGTCGTCGCGGCGAGCGGACCGGCGTGGGCGCTGGCCTGGGACGCGCTCACCTTCGCCGTCGCCGCGCTCCTGCTGCTCGGGCTGCGTCTGGACGCGCCCGTCACCGTCAGCAGTGCGCTGGGCGATCTGCGGGAGGGCTGGACCGCCTTCCGGTCACGGACCTGGCTGTGGACCTACACGGTCGCCGGGACCGTCCTCGTCGCCGCGTGGCTGGCGGGGTTCCAGCTCCTGGGGCCCGTCGTGGTGGCCCAGGAGTACGCGGGGGCGCGTGACTGGGGCCTGGTGCAGGGCGCGTTCGCGGCGGGGCTGCTGGCCGGGACGGTGGTGTGCCTGCGCTGGCGGCCGTACCGGCTGCTGACCGTGGCCGTCGTGGGCGGGGCGCCCCTTGCGGCGCCGTTGCTCGCCCTGGGGTGGGGACTGCCGCTGCCCTGGGTGCTGTTGGCCACGCTGCTCGCGGGCATCGCGCTGGATGTGGCGATCGTCACGTGGACGACCGCGTTCCAGCAGCATGTGCCGCAGGGGGAGTTGGGGCGTATGAGCGCGTTCAACGACGTGGGGGAGCGGGTGGCGACTCCGCTCGGCTATCTGCTCACCGGCCTCGCGGTGGGGGCGTGGGGCAACCGGACGGTGCTGGTGGCGTGCGCCGGTCTGATCGTGGCCGCCGTCGTACTGAACCTGTGTGTGGGGGACGTGTATCGCGTCAACGCGGCGCGGGACTGACCGCTCACAGCGCCTTGGCGTAACACATGCTCAGCTCGTGGAAGCGGTAGTAGCCGAACTTCTCGCACGGCTCGTATCCGCTGGACGTGTATAGCGCCACCGCCTCCGGCTGTCTGGCGCCGGTCTCCAGCACCATGCGGACACGCCCCGCCGCCCGGGCGTCCTCCTCCAGTGCGGCCAGGATGCGTCTGGCGAGGCCCTGTCCGCGCATCGCCTCGACCACATACATCCGCTTGAGCTCGGCGTCCCCGTCCTGGTTGTTCTCGCCGTTGTCGTCCTGGGCCCGCCAGCCGCCGGAGGCGACGGGTACGCCGAGCGCGTCGTACGCGATCAGGTACAGGCCCTTGGGGGGCTCGAAGTCGGCCGGGGCGAGGGGGGTGGCGTCGCCGTCGTCGCCGTAGCGGACCGCGTATTCGGCCTGGACCTGGTCGTTGAGCTTGACGGCGTCGGGGTGGTCGAAGGGCACGGGGCGTATATGCATGCTGGCTACCGTATATCAATTCAAGATCAAGAGGTTCCAGAACCGGACACCGTCCAGTGTGCCGGTAAGGTGCCGGGGTGCTCACTGTGACCTCTGTGAATGTGAACGGCTTGCGGGCCGCCACGAAGAAGGGCTTCGTGGAGTGGCTCGCCGGCACCGCCGCCGATGTGCTGTGCCTTCAGGAGGTGCGCGCCGAGCCGGAGCAGCTGCCCGAGCATGTGCGCACACCCGACGGCTGGCATGTCGTGCACGCGCCCGCCGCCGCCAAGGGCCGCGCCGGCGTCTCGCTGTACACCCGCCGAGAGCCCGACCGGATCCAGGTCGGCTTCGGGTCGAGCGAGTTCGACGGCAGCGGACGCTATGTCGAGGCCGATCTGCCGGGTGTGACGGTCGCCTCCCTCTACCTCCCCTCCGGCGAGGTCGGCACCGAGCGGCAGGACGAGAAGGTCCGCTTCATGGGCGAGTTCCTGGCCTATCTGAAGGACCTGCGCGAGCGCGCCGCCGCCGACGGCCGTGAGGTCCTCGTCTGCGGCGACTGGAACATCGCCCACGAGAAGGCGGACCTGAAGAACTGGCGGGGCAACCAGAAGGACTCCGGCTTCCTGCCGGAGGAGCGCGAGTGGCTCAGCCGGGTGTTCGACCCCGCCGCCGGCGGCTACGTCGATGTCGTACGGTCGCTGCACCCGGACGTCGACGGGCCGTACTCCTGGTGGTCGTACCGCGGGCGCGCCTTCGACAACGACACCGGCTGGCGCATCGACTACCACGTGGCGACGCCGGGGCTGGCCGCCAAGGCGCTCAAGGGGTACGTCGAGCGCGCCGCCACGCATGCCGAGCGGTGGTCGGACCACGCGCCGGTGACCGTGGTCTACGACCGCTAGGGCCGGTCCGGCCCGCTCTGTCCGCGCAGCCGCCGGTCCAGCGCCAGGGACAGCTCCGCCTCCACCACGCTCCGGGCGAGCGGGCGCAGGCGGGGCAGGTCCTCCTCGGCGGCGTGGCGCAGGACCAGGTCGGCGAACAGCTCCGCCAGGTCGTCCACGTGCTCGCGGACCCGCTTGCCCGCCGCCAGCACCTCCGCGAGCGGGATGCCCTCGCGGACCAGGGCCGCGGAGACGTCCAGCAGGCGGCGGCTGATGTGGACGATCTCGTCGCCGTCGGTGCCGAGGTAGCCGAGGTCCAGGGCGGCGGCGAGGTTCTCCGGGGTGACCTGGCCCTCGAAGCGGGCGGCGAGTTCCTCGGGGGTGAGACGGACCGGCTCCTCCTCGGTCGGGGCGACGCCGAGGACGTCGGCGACATCGCGGCCGTGGTCGAGGGCCTCGGCCAGCTCCGCGATGCCGGTCAGGGTGTGGCCGCGCTCCAGCAGCGCCGCGATCGTGCGCAGCCGGGCCAGGTGGTGGTCGTCGTACCAGGCGATACGGCCCTCGCGGCGAGGCGGCGGGATCAGCTTGCGTTCTCGGTAGAAGCGCAGGGTGCGCACCGTGATGCCGGCCAGACGGGCGAGCTCCTCCATGCGGTATTCACGCTTCTCGGTCACCCGGGAACCTTAGTTCGTGCCGACGGTACCCGCGGCGGTAGCCGCTGATGTCAAAAGCCCTCGCCCGACCCCTACCGGTCAGTACGGAGCTCCTCTACTCTCCCATTGCGCCAGTGTTCACTGGCGTGGTTCCGGTTGAGGCTCAAGTGTGGAGGCACAGGCATGGCCGAACGCGAGCATGTGCGGGTCGCGGTGGTCGGGTCCGGGTTCGGCGGGCTGGGGGCCGCCGTACGGCTGAGGCGCGAGGGCGTCACCGACTTCGTCGTCCTGGAGCGGGCCGACAGCGTCGGCGGCACCTGGCGGGACAACAGCTATCCGGGGTGTGCGTGCGATGTGCCCTCGCATCTGTACTCGTTCTCCTTCGCGCCCAACCCCGACTGGCCGCGCACCTTCTCCGGGCAGCAGCACATCCGGGCCTACCTGGAGCATGTGACGGATGTCTTCCGGCTGCGTCCCCACATCCGCTTCGACTCGGAGGTGAAGCGGATGACCTGGAACGGCGAGCGGCTGTGCTGGGACATCGAGACCAGCGGCAGGAATCTGTCGGCCGACTTCGTCGTCTCCGCCACCGGGCCGCTGTCCGACCCGAAGATCCCGGACATCCCGGGGCTCGACTCCTTCCCCGGCAAGGTCTTCCACACCGCCCGCTGGGACCACGACTACGACCTGCGCGGCAAGCGCGTCGCCATGGTCGGCACCGGCGCCTCCGCCATCCAGATCGTGCCGGCCATCCAGCCCGAGATCTCCCGGCTCACCCTCTTCCAGCGCACCCCGCCCTGGGTCATGCCCCGCGTCGACCGCGCCATCAGCGGCGCCGAGCGCTCCGTGCACCGGGCCCTGCCCTTCACCACCCAGCTGCGCCGCGGACTGCTGTGGGGCATCCGGGAGTTGCAGGTCCAGGCCTTCACCAGGCACCCGAACGAGCTGGGCCTCGTCGAGCAGCTCGCCAAGCGGAACATGGCCCGCGCCGTCAAGGACCCGGCCCTGCGCGCCAAGCTCACCCCCGACTACCGCATCGGCTGCAAGCGGATCCTGCTGAGCAGCGAGTACTACCCGGCGCTCACCCGGCCCAACGTCGACGTCGTCGCCAGCGGGCTCACCGGGATCCGCGGCTCGACCGTCGTCGCCGCCGACGGCAGCGAGGCCGAGGTCGACGCGATCATCTTCGGTACCGGGTTCCACGTCACCGACCTGCCCATCGCCGAGCGGGTGGTGGGCGCCGACGGCAAGACGCTCGCCGAGGCGTGGAAGGGCGGGATGGAGGCCCTGCGGGGCGCCGCCGCCGCCGGATTCCCGAACTGGATGACCGTCATCGGGCCCAACACCGGCCTCGGCAACTCGTCCATGATCCTGATGATCGAGTCCCAGCTGAACTACCTGGCCGACTTCGTACGGCAGCTGAACGTCCTCGGCGGTCGGGTCGCCCTCGACGCGCGGCCGAGCGCCGTGCGCGCCTGGAACCGTCGGGTGCAGGAGCGCATGAGGCGGACGGTGTGGAACACGGGCGGGTGCACCAGCTGGTACCTGGACGCGAACGGCCGCAACACCACCATCTGGCCGGGAACGACGACCGAGTTCCGGCGGGCCACACGGCGCGTCGATCTCGCGGAGTACGCCGTCGTCCGGGCCGCCGTCAAGGACGCCGCGGAGGTGACCGCGTGAGCCGCCTCATGAGCGTCGCCTCCGGGCCGTACGCCCCTCCCGTCCCCGCCCGTGAGCTGACGGCCGTGTCCGCCGACGGCGCCCGGCTGCACGTCGAGGTGCACGGTCCCGTCGACAACCCGGCCGCGCCCGCCGTCGTCCTCGCGCACGGCTGGGCCTGCTCGACCGCCTTCTGGGCGGCGCAGATCCGGGAACTGGCCGTCGACCACCGGGTCATCGCCTACGACCAGCGCGGCCACGGACGCAGCCCGGCCAGCCCCGACTGCGGCACCGACGCGCTCGCCGACGACCTCGAAGCCGTACTGAAGGCGACCCTCGCGCCCGGCGAGAAGGCCGTCATCGCCGGGCACTCCATGGGCGGCATGACGGTGATGGCCGCCGCCGCGCGCCCCGCCCTGCGCGAACACGCCGGCGCCGTCCTGCTGTGCAGCACCGGCGCCTCGCGGCTGGTCGCCGAGTCGACCGTCATACCCCTGCGCGCCGGCCGCCTGCGCACCTGGCTGACCAGGCGCATCCTCGGTTCCCGGGCGCCGCTCGGGCCGGTCACGCCGATCGCCAGGGCGATCCTCAAGTACGGCACGATGGGCCCCGGTTCGGCCCCGCACATGGTCGAGGCGTGCGCGCGGATCGTGCACGCGTGCCCGCGCAAGGTGCGGTACGCCTGGTCGCAGGTGCTCGACCTGCTCGATCTCGAGCATCGAATACGGGAGTTGACCGTGCCGACCGCGGTCGTCGTCGGCACGGCCGACCGGCTGACCCCGCCGGTGCACGCGCGCTCCCTCGCCGCCGCGCTGCCGGGCGGCCTCGGCGTCACCGAACTGCCCGGCCTCGGGCACATGACGCCGATCGAGGCGCCCGAGCTGGTGACCGCACGCATCCGGGAACTCGTCACGACATATTCGCGAGCCACGACATACCCGCAGGTCAAGGAGGGCGCATGAGCAGGGTGAGCCTCGATGGACAGGTCGCCGTCGTCACGGGGGCGGCGCGCGGCGTCGGTGAGCTGCTCGCACGCAAGCTCTCCGCGCGCGGCGCGAGCGTGGCGCTGGTCGGGCTGGAGCCGGACGCCCTCAAGCAGGTCTCCGAGCGGCTGCACGGCGACAGCGACCACTGGTACGCCGACGTCACCGATCACGAGGCGATGGCGCGGGTCGCACAGGAAGTGAAGGAACGATTCGGGAAGGTCGACATCGTCGTCGCCAACGCGGGTGTCGCGACCGGCGGGCCCTTCGTGGACTCCGATCCTCAGGCCTGGCGGCGGGTCATCGAGGTCAATCTCATCGGGTCGGCGGTGACCGCCCGCGCGTTCCTGCCCGTGCTGGTGGAGAGCCGGGGGTACCTGCTGCAGATCGCCTCGCTCGCGGCGATCACCCCGGCGCCGATGATGACCGCGTACTGCGCGTCCAAGTCCGGTGTGGAGGCGTACGCGCACAGCCTGCGGGCCGAGGTCGGCCACCAGGGCGTGCGGGTCGGGGTCGGGTATCTGTCCTGGACCGACACCGACATGGTGCGCGGGGCCGATCAGGACGACGTCATGCGGGAGTTGAGGCAGCGGCTGCCGTGGCCGTCCAACAAGACGTATCCGCTGGGGCCGGCGGTCGAGCGGATCGTGGCCGGGATCGAGCGGCGGTCGAGCCATGTGTACGGGCAGTGGTGGCTGCGCGGGATGCAGGGGGTTCGCGGGTATCTGCCGGGGATCATCGGGACCGTGGGGCAGCGGGAGATGCGGCGGTTCGCGGGCCGGCTGGACGGGATGCGGACGGGGCTGGTCGGGGCGGGCGGCTCCGCCGACGAGCGGGAGCGGGCCGCGCGGGCTGGGGGAACTACGTCGCGTAACTGATCGACATGCGGGGGGTTATCGCCCGTGTGAATCTGGTCGAGGCCCCAGCGAGGGGCCAACCCCCCACCCACTACGGGAGTGAACCCACATGGGCATGAAGGACCAGTTCCAGGAGAAGTCCGAGCAGCTCCAGCAGCGCGCCAAGCAGGCCAAGGAACAGGCCAAGGAGCGCGGGCGCCAGCAGCGGCCGCAGCGGGACGAGGAGTCCGAGCGGATGCGCGAGCGTGAGGACGAGGAGCGCTTCGACCAGGACTACGACCGGTAAGTCGTCGTGCTGAGACGTGGGGTGCCCCCTGCTTCGGGGGTGCCCCACGTTTGTGTCCTCAAGAGCGTGGCGGAAGCTTGGGCCTCGACCGGTCCGGAACATGTGCGTAGTCCGGAGGCGTCGCGGGCGGGTTCGTCTCCAGCAACTCCAACGCCAGTTCCACCGCATCCGTCAGCTGGGCATGTCTGCCCTCCGCCCAGTCCAGCGGGGTCCGAAGGACCTCCACGTCGGGGCTCACGCCCCTGTTCTCGATGCTCCACCCGTACGCGTCGAACCACGCCGCGTTCATCGGCACCGTGATCACCGTGCCGTCGCCGAGGCGGTGACGGCCGGTCATGCCGACCACTCCGCCCCAGGTGCGCTGCCCGACGACCGGGCCCAGCTTGAGGAGCTTGAAGGCGGCCGTGATCATGTCGCCGTCCGAGGAGGTCGCCTCGTCGGCGAGGGCGACCACCGGGCCGCGGGGCGCGTTCGAGGCGTACGACACCGGCTGGGCGTTTCTCGTGAGGTCCCAGCCGAGGATCGTGCGGGTCAGCTTCTCCACCACCAGCTCGCTGATGTGGCCGCCCGCGTTGCCGCGTACGTCGACGATCAGCGCGGGGCGGGACATCTCCATGCGCAGGTCCCGGTTGAACTGGGCCCAGCCCGAGCCGCCCATGTCCGGGATGTGCAGATAGCCGCAGCGACCGCCGCTCAGCTCCCGTACGACCGTGCGGCGTTTGGCGACCCAGTCCTGGTAGCGCAGGGGCCGTTCGTCGACGAGGGGGACCACCGCCACCCGGCGGGCCCGGCCCGCTTCGCCCTCCGCCGGGGTGAACGTCAGCTCCACCGTCGTGCCGCCGGCGCCGGCCAGCAGCGGGTAGGGGCCGGTGAGCGGGTCCACGGGGCGGCCGTCGACGTGGGTGAGGACCGCGCCCTCCCGGATGCCCGCGCCCGCCAGCGGGGAGCGGGCCTTGGAGTCGGAGGACTCGCCGGGGAGGATGCGCTTGACCATCCAGCCGTCGTCGCGGCGTACGAAGTTGGCGCCGAGCAGGCCCTGCCAGCGCTGGTAGTGCGGCGGGCCCTCGTTGCGGCGGGCGGCCGTGACGTAGGCGTGGGAGGTGCCGAGCTCGCCGAGGACCTCGCGCAGGAGGTCGGCGAACTCGTCGGGGGAGGCGACCCGTTCGACCAGGGGGCGGTACTGGTCGAGGACCGCGTCCCAGTCGATGCCGCACATCCCCGGGTCCCAGAAGTACGCCCGGATCAGCCGGCCCGCCTCGGCGTACGACTGCCGCCACTCCGCCGCCGGGTCCACCACGTGCAGGATGCGGCGGGCGTCGATCCACACCGTCGTGTCGCTGTCGCCGGACTCCGTGGCGGGGACCGCCCTGAGGTCGCCCTCGTCGAGCAGCACCAGGCGGGTGCCGTCGCCGCTCACCGTGAACCAGTCGAGGTGGTCGACGAGTTCGGACTTCTTGCCCTTGCTGATGTTGAAGTGTTCGAGGGTCGGCCGCCCGGTCGTGTCGTCCGGGTTGGCGAACGTCTCGCCGAGCGCGCCCGAGATCGGCCAGCGCAGCCAGACCAGTCCGCCGCCGGAGACCGGGCACAGCGCCGAGTACTTGGAGGCGGCGACCGGGAAGGGGGTGACCCGGCTTTCGAGCCCCTCGACCTCGACGATCGTCGCGCCGCCGGTGCCGCCGTCCTCGTCCTCCACCGGGTCCAGGCCACCGGCGGCCGGGCGGCCCTCGGGGTTCAGGGCGAAGGGGGAGGGGGTGGCCGAGGACAGCGGGACCAGGTAGGGGCGGCAGCCGAGAGGGAAGGAGAGGTCGCCGGTGTGGACGTCGTACACCGGGTCGAAGCCGCGCCAGGAGAGGAAGGCGAGGTAGCGGCCGTCCCTGGTGAACACCGGGTTCTCGTCCTCGAAGCGGCCGCTGGTGACATCGACGATCAGGCTGTCCCCTTGTCCCGTTCGGGAAATACGGGCCAGTTTGATCTGGCGCAGGGAGCGGCCGATCCCCGGGTGCGACCACGTCAGCCAGCTGCCGTCCGGGGAGAAGGCCAGGTCCCGCACGGGGCCGTTGACCGACCGGATCAGCTCGGTGACCTCCCCGTTGGAGTCCTCCGTCACGTCGAGCAGCAGCAGCCGCCCGTCGTGCGAGGCGATGGCCAGGCGCTCGCCCTCCGGGTCGGCGGCCATCTCCAGGACCCGGCCCAGCTCGCCGGAGGCCAGCCGGCGCGGGTCGCGGTCGCCGGTCGCCCGGGGCAGATAGGCGACCTCGATCGCGTCCTCGCCCTGAGCGTCCGTCACATACGCGACCTGGCCGACCGATCCGAGCATCTCCGGGAGCCGGACCCGTACGCCCGGGGTGTCGGTGATGGTGCGGGCCGGGCCGTCCCGGTGGGTCAGCCAGTACAGGCTGCCGCGTACGACGACGGCGCTCGCGCGGCCCGTCTCGTCGACCGAGACACCGTCGACGTGCTGGGCGGCGGGGACCTGATAGGGGCGGCGGCCCGCGCGCGGCCCGCTGAGCCGTACGTCGAGTCTGCGCGGCCGCGACGCGGCGGCCAGGTCGTCCACGATCCACAGGTCGCCCGCGCACTGGTACACCACGCGGGTGCCGTCGCTCGCCGCGTGCCGGGCGTAGAAGGCGTCGTGGTCGGTGTGCCGGCGCAGGTCGGAGCCGTCGTGGGCGCACGAGTAGAGGTTGCCGACGCCCTCGTGGTCGGAGAGGAAGGCGATACGGCCGCCGACGAACAGGGGGGAGGCGAGATGGCCGCCGATGTCCGCGAGCAGGCGCTCGCCGTGCAGCCAGAGGCGGCCCGTGGCCCCGCCGCGGTAGCGCTTCCAGGAGGCCGGTTCGTGCGGCGGAGTCCCGGTCAGGAGCAGGGTCTTGCGCTCGCCGTCGAGGTCGGCGACCTGGATGTCGGAGCACGGGCCCCAGGGGAGCTTGCGGCCGGGGTCGCCGTCGGGGCGGACCTTGTAGGCCCAGGTGAAGTGGGAGAAGGGCTCGCCGTGCGAGGCGACGGCGAGGATCACGCCGTCGGGGGTCCAGCCGCACACCTGGGTGTCCGCCGAGCCCCAGTGGGTGAGCTGGGTGCCGGGGCCGCCGTCGACCGGGACCAGGTGGATCTCGGGGGCCAGGCTGCGCCAGCTCGTGTACGCGATGCGGCGGCCGTCGGGGGAGAAGCGCGGGTGGCCGATCTTGGTGCGGTCCACGGTGAGCCGCCAGGCGCGGCCCGGGCCGTCGAGGGGGGCCAGCCACAGGTCGTCCTCGGCCACGAAGCAGAGCAGGTCGTCATGGAGATGCGGCAGGCGCAGATAGGTCACGTCCCCATGCTTTTCCCGTGGACGTACCTGAGCAACTCGTGACATAGCGGATGTCGGGACTGATGATGCGAACGAAACAGTTTCGTTTCTCGGTTGGATGCGCTACCTTCGTCGTGTACGAAACCGTGTCGTTCGGAGTGGAAGGTGGAGAGGGTCATGGCTGAGGTCGCAACGTCGCGTCGCAGTCGTATCACCCCCGAGCGCGAGGCCGAGTTGTACGAGGCTGTGCTCGACCTGCTCCGAGAGGTCGGCTACGACGCCCTGACCATGGACGCCGTGGCCGCCCGCACCCGGTCCAGCAAGGCCACGCTCTACCGCCAGTGGGGCGGCAAGGCCGAGCTGGTGGTGAAGGCCATCCGGCACAACAAGCCGGGCAAGGACCTGAGCGAGATCGACACCGGGTCGCTCCGCGGCGACTTCCACGCCCTCATGGCGCATGCGGACGACGCCCAGATGGAACAGAACGGCGCGTTGATGCGCGGACTGGCCATGGCGATGCACGCGAATCCGGACCTGCACCGGGAGTTCCGGAGCCAGGTGGTCGAACCGGAGATCGCGGAATTCCGCCGCATGCTGCAGCGGGCCGTCGACCGGGGTGAGGTCCGTCCGGACTGCCCGGCGCTGGACTTCGTGGTGCACATGATGCTCGGCGCGTTCGTCACCTGCTCGATCCTCGACGACAGGCCGCCGACGCCTGCCTTCCTCACCTCGTACATCGACGCCGTGGTCCTCCCCGCCCTCGGCGTGCCCGTCAACTGACAAGTCCCCTGCACGTTCCCTGAGAAAGCCCTCCACCTGACGTACCCGCTCACGTCGTCGGGCTGATCACCCCTGCCCTGAATTCCTCACGACCTGACCGGGAGACGCCCCGTGGCCACCTTCCTCTACAAACTCGGCAGACTCTCCTTCCGCCGACGACACTTCGTCGCCCTGATATGGGTCGCGCTTCTGACGCTCGCGGGCGTCGGCGCGGCCAGTGCCCCCTCGGCCGGCTCCGCCTCCTTCTCCATCCCCGGCACCGAGGCCCAGAAGGCCTTCGACCTGCTGGACGAGCGCTTCCCCGGCATGAGCGCCGACGGAGGGACCGCCCGGATCGTCTTCAAGGCGCCGAGCGGCGAGAAGATGACCGACGCCGACAACAAGGCGATCGTCGAGAAGACCGTGCAGGAGCTGAAGGACGGCTCCGAGGTCGCCGCCGTAGCCGACCCGTACACCGCGAAGGCCGTCAACCAGGACGGCACGATCGCGTACGCGTCGGTGTCGTACCAGGTCTCCGGCTTCGAGCTGGAGGAGTCCACCCGGGACGCCCTGCAGGAGGCCGCGCAGCACGCGAGGGACGCCGGGCTGACCGTCGACGTCGGCGGTGACGCGCTGCAGGCTCCGGCCGAGAGCGCCGCCTCGGAGGTCATCGGCATCGCGATCGCCGCGGTGGTTCTCGTCATCACTCTCGGTTCGCTGCTCGCGGCGGGTCTGCCGCTGCTGACCGCGATCATCGGCGTGGGCATCGGCGTCTCGACGATCACCGCCCTGGCGAGCGCGCTCGACCTCGGCGACACGACGTCCACCCTGGCGTTGATGCTCGGCCTGGCGGTCGGCATCGACTACGCGCTGTTCATCGTCTCCCGTTACCGCGCCGAGCTGGCCGAGGGCCGCGAGCGTGAGGAGGCGGTGGGACGGGCCGTCGGCACGGCGGGCTCGGCGGTGGTCTTCGCCGGCCTCACGGTCGTCATCGCCCTGGCCGGTCTGTCGGTCGTCAACGTCCCGATGCTGACCAAGATGGGCCTCGCGGCAGCGGGCACGGTCGCCATCTCCGTCCTGATCGCGCTGACCATGGTCCCGGCACTGATCGGCTACGTGGGCCGCAGGCTGCGTCCGGCGGGTGAGAAGAGCAAGCTGCTCGGCGGCGGGCGCGCGGCCAAGAAGGCGGCCGACGGGGCGGACCGCCCGAACATGGGCACGCGCTGGGCGAGCTTCGTCGTACGCCGTCCCGTGGCCGTCCTCCTGACGGGCGTGATCGGCCTGGGCGCCGCGGCCATCCCGGCGGCCTCCCTCGAACTGGGCCTCCCGGACGACGGCTCCCAGCCCACCTCCACCACCCAGCGCCGCGCCTACGACCTGCTCTCGGAGGGCTTCGGACCCGGCTTCAACGGCCCGCTGATGGTCGTGGTCGACGCCAAGGGCAGCGACGATCCGCAGGCCGCCTTCACCGACGTCGGTGACAGGATCAAGGGCCTGAACAATGTCGTCACGGTGGCCCCGGCGGTGCCCAACGAGGCCGGCGACACCGCGACGATCACCGTCGTCCCCGACGCCAAGCCGGCCTCGACGACCACCGAGGACCTGGTGCACACCATCCGCGACACCGGCGCGGAGATCACGGCGGACAGCGACGCGAAGGTCTATGTCACCGGTGCGACCGCGATGAACATCGACGTGTCGCAGAAGATGAGCGACGCGCTGATCCCGTATCTGATCCTGGTCGTGGGCCTGGCCTTCCTGCTCCTGATCCTGGTCTTCCGCTCGATCCTGGTCCCGCTGAAGGCGGCCCTGGGCTTCCTGCTGAGCGTGCTGGCCGCGCTGGGCGCCGTGGTCGCGGTCTTCCAGTGGGGCTGGCTGTCCGGACTGCTGGGCGTGGAGGAGACCGGCCCGGTCATGTCGATGATGCCGATCTTCATGGTGGGCATCGTCTTCGGCCTGGCGATGGACTACGAGGTGTTCCTCGTGACCCGGATGCGCGAGGCCCACGTCCACGGCGAGCGGCCGACCCAGGCGGTCGTGACGGGCTTCAAGCACGGCGCGAGGGTCGTCACAGCGGCCGCGATCATCATGATGGCGGTGTTCGGGGGCTTCATCGGCGCCAGTGAGTCGATGGTGAAGATGATCGGCTTCGGTCTCGCGATCGCCGTCTTCTTCGACGCCTTCGTCGTCCGCATGGCCATCGTCCCGGCTGTCCTGGCCCTGCTCGGCAAGAAGGCCTGGTGGCTGCCGAAGTGGCTGGACCGCGCCCTGCCGAACGTGGACGTGGAGGGCGAGGGCCTGCGCACGGAGGCCGAGTCCGGGAAGGACGCGGACCCCGACGGGGAGCGCGCGCTGGCACGCGTGTGACGGGCCACCATTGAAGTA
Source organism: Streptomyces ferrugineus (assembly GCF_015160855.1). NCBI lineage: Bacteria > Bacillati > Actinomycetota > Actinomycetes > Kitasatosporales > Streptomycetaceae > Streptomyces > Streptomyces ferrugineus. The sequence continues at coordinate 1,060,994 of NZ_CP063373.1, forward strand.
GGCCGGCCGGTGAGGGCTCCGTGGGGACGGGGCGCCCTCACCGGCTTTCTTCATGAGGTCCCGTAGACCGTCGAAATGAGGTCTCGTAGACCGTCGAACGGGGAGCGGTCAGCCCAGGTCCAGGCGGTCGGCCAGTCCTGCGGCGGTGAAGGCGGCGATCAGCGGGTCGCGGCCCTCCGTGAAGTGGGCCCAGCTGTCGTAGTGGACGGGGACGACACGGCGGGCGTCGAGGATCTTCGCCGCCCGCGCGGCTTGGGCGCTGTCGAGCACGAGCGTCGAGCCGTCGAAGAGCTCGTCGAAGCGCGGTGCGCCGGCGAAGAGGATGGCGGTGTCCACCGGGGCGAAGCGCTGGGCGATCTCCTCGACAAGGGTGAGCTGGGCGTTGTCGCCGCTGACGTAGACGGTGGGCAGGTCGTCGGCGGTCAGGACGAAACCGACGACCTCGCCGGTGATCGCCTCGACCTCCGTACGCGGTCCCGGGCCGTGGAGGGCGGGCACAGCGGTGACGGTGAGCGTGCCGCCGTCGGGGCGGTCCAGCTCGATCGACTCCCAGTCCGCGAGGCCCTTGGCGCCCTGGCCCAGACGCCGTCCGCCGCCGGGGGTGGTGAGGGTGAGCGGGACGTCGGCGAGCAGAGCGCGGCCGGAGTGGTCGAGGTTGTCGGGATGCTCGTCGTGGGAGAGCAGGACCACGTCGATGGGGCCCAGCTCGGTGGGGGTGGCCGCGGCGGGGGCCGTCTTGGTCAGGTAGGGGCCGTCGGGCCCCGGGTAGTCGCCGGGGGCGTCGAAGGTCGGGTCGGTCAGGAACCGCAGCCCGCCGTATTCGAAGAGGGCGGTCGGGCCGCCGAAGGCACGGACGGGGAACTGTGCGCCGACGGGACTGGGAGTAGACATGACAGAGCCATCCTCACGGATATGTGGGTATGCATCCGTGAGTCACTCTAGATGCCTCTCACGGATGAGCGCAACATAAACCGTGAGGGCTTGTGTTGCTGAGCTGGTGAGGCTGGCCACACAACGGAATCCAAGGCCCCGCACCCATGTTGGACTGGCTGTCGAAGGCGCATGGGAACCGTTGCTGAGGGAGTGCGGGCGTGGACGTGAACGGCGTGGTCGCCGGGGGCTTCGAGCCGGTCAGGGAAGCGTTCGTCCGGAACTTCTCCGCACTCGGGGAGCGGGGCGCGGCCGTCGCGGTGTACCGGGACGGGCACAAGGTCGTGGACCTGTGGGCCGGCACGAAGGACGTCGACGGCACGGACCCGTGGCTGCCCGGCACCGCACAGGTCGTGCGCTCGGCGACCAAGGGCGTCGCCGCCGCCGTACCGCTCATCCTGCACCGGCGTGGGGAGCTGGACCTGGACGCGCCGGTCGGCGAGTACTGGCCGGAGTTCAAGGCGCACGGCAAGGAGCGGCTGCTGGTGCGGCACGTGCTCGGCCACCGTGCCGGGCTCCCGGTGCTCGACCGCCCGCTCACTCCCGAGGAGGCGCTGGACCCGCACCGCGGGCCCGAGGCCGTGGCCGCGCAGGCGCCGGTGTGGGAGCCGGGCACCGACCACGGCTATCACGCGCTGACGTACGGCTGGCTGCTGGACGAGCTGGTGCGGCAGGTCACGGGCCGCTGGGCCGGCGCATGGCTGGCGGCGGAGATCGCCGGGCCGCTGGGTGCGGACCTGTGGCTGGGGCTGCCGGAGTCGGAGGCGGGCCGGGTGGGGCGCGTCGGCCGCGTCGAGGGGCCGGAGCCCGCCGGCGGACTGCGCTCGCGCCCCAAGCGCTCGGTCACCGCGGCCTACGAGGACCCGGACTCCCTCACCCGCCGCGCGTTCGCCGCGATCACTCCCTTCCCCGACCAGAACGACCCCGCCTACCGCGCCGCCGCCCTGCCCGCGACGAACGGCATCGCGACGGCCGACGGTCTGGCGCGGGTGTACGCGGCGCTGATCGGCGAGGTCGACGGCGTACGGCTCTTCGATCCGGCGACGGTGGAACTGGCCCGCGCCGAGGAGTCGTCGGGCCCGGACCGCGTCCTGGTCGTGGGCACCCGCTTCGGCCTCGGCTACATGCTGCACGGCACCGCCTCCCCGCTGCTCGGCCCGGGCTCCTTCGGCCACCCCGGGCGCGGCGGCGCCCTCGGCTTCGCCGACCCGGAGACGGGGATCGCGTTCGGCTATGTGACGAACGGCTTCCGCAGGACGGTGACGGCGGATCCGAGGGCGCAGGGGTTGATACGGGCGGTACGGGCGTCGCTCACGTAGCGCTCGGCTCAGACGTGGATCGGGTGCGAGGTGCGCCCCGAAGCCGCGTCGATCTCCCCGTGCGCCTTGGTGAGCATCTGCATCGCGAGCTCGTTCAGGGCGCGGGCAGCGGCGATCTCCTCCCCGACACGTGGCTGATTGGAGTCGGTGTGGTGCCGTGTGGCGTGTCCGTGGGCCCGCACCTCGGTGCCGTCGGGAAGCCGCACCAGCGCGGCCGCCCGCGTGTGCTGGTCGTCCTCCAGGAACTCCAGCTCGACATGCCATCCCACTGCGGTGTGCATCATGACGATCACCTCCGGAACAACTGCTTCCAGGGTGCTCCCTCGGGGGCACCCGCGCCTAGTCGGGTGCCCTCCTGAGCCGGGTTTTACCGGACGTTCGGGACGAAGGCCGTGACTCGGGATCAGGTGAGACTGGGCACACTCACCGCACGGGGCGCTTCCGCCCTGCTTCCATGGAGGTGTCATGCGCTGCTGCTTCTCCGCACACCTTCCCGCTCTCGCAGCACTGTCGGCCTTCCCCGGCCCCTGCGAGGTGCTGCGCTCCGGCGCGCGCCTCGCCCCCGCCCTGCTGCGGTCGGCCTCGGCCGCCGTGCGCCGGGCGGCTTCCGCCCACCCCGACGACCTGACCGCCGTCAACCTGGAACTGGTCACCCTCACCGAGGACCGCGCCGTCATCACCTGGTACACCGGGATCCCGGGCACCAACGACGGCATGGGCCACCCCCTCCCCGCGATCACCGAGGGCGAGGTCGTCTACGGCACCCACCCCGCCCACCTGAACCGCACCGCCTCCGAGGGCCGCCCGACCGCCCACCACCAGGTCGAACTCACCGACCTGGAGCCGGGGCAGACGTACTACTACCAGGCACGCTCCCGGGGCGTTGCCGCCACGCCCACCCCCCTGCACCTGGTGCGCGGCAACGCGGTGGGCACGTCGACGTTCGGGTTCGGCTCGGGCGGCGGGCCGTACTCCTTCACCACCCCGCAGCCCCCGCCCGGCCGGCATCTGCTGTCGGTCGCGCTCTGCAACGACCTGCACCTCGGCGAGACCACCGCGGGCCTCGTCGGCGGTCTGCCGCTGCTGCGCGGAGTGGTCCAGCAGCCGGGGCGCGCGCCCTACCCGGAGCTGATGAGCCGCGCCCTGGTCGAGGAGGCCCGGCGGCGCGGGGCGGACCTGCTGCTGGCCGGCGGCGACATCTCGGCGGGCGGCGCGGCGCACGACCTCGGCGAGGCCCGCCGCATCCTGGACGGGTTCGGCGCGCACGGGCAGGACTACTTCGTCGTACGCGGCAACCACGACCGCTCCCATGACAACAGCGCCTTCCGCACCGCCTTCCCCGTCGCCGACGGGCCGGGCTACTTCGCCCGTGACCTCGGCGGGCTGCGGATCATCGGCCTCGACACCTACGCCAAGTCCGGCAACGGCGCCGACGCGGGCGGGCTCGGGGCCGAGCAACTGTCCTGGTTCCGGGCGACGTTGAGACAGGCTCCGGATCAGCCGACGGTGGTGTTCGGCCACCATCCGCTGACCGTGCGGGACTCCGTCTTCCCGGTGACCCGCGGCCAACAGCTGGACCGGCGCCAGGCGCGTGCCCTCGTGGACGCCTACGCCGCCGCGCCCGGCGTCTTCCTGCACCACGCGGGCCACACCCACCGCAACAAGCGCACCGTGCTGGTGCGGGCCCCGCACGTCACCCATCAGGAAGTCGCCGCCGCCAAGGAGTACCCTGGCGGATTCACCCTTCTGCGCATCCACTCCGGCGGCTACGCCCTCAACCACTACAAGGCCGGCGACATGGCGGCCCGGCAGTGGGGCGAGCGCAGCCGCCGGGTGGCCGCGGGCCTGTGGCCCCACCACGCCCTGGGCCGCTCGGTCACGGACCGCAACAGCGTGCGGGCGCACGACCTGTCTGGAGTCGCCGGGTTCGCAGTGCGTGAATAGCGGGTGACGCTGCGCGTTCGTAGCATCGAGGCATGGCAACCCTGTGGGAGCTGATGCAGGACTGCATCCCCGACGACCACGCCCGACAGGTCACCTCGCGCTACTACGTCGACGAGGTGATGGCCGCCCCGGGTGCGCCCGGCCTGGTCGTCGACCTGGGGTGCGGTCGCGGCACGTCGGCCGCGCTGTTCCGCAAGCACGCCCCCGAGGTGCGCTGGGTCGGCGTCGACATCCGTGACTCGCCGGAGGCCGCACAGCGCACCCCCGGCGGCGACCCGGTCATCCACTACGACGGCGTCCACCTCCCCCTCGGCTCGGACTCCCTCCCCCTCGTCTACTCCCACCAGGTCTTCGAACACGTCGCCCGCCCGCGCGAACTCCTCGCGGAAGTCGCCCGGGTGCTGGCGCCCGGCGGTCATTTCATCGGATCGACATCCCAGTTCGAGCCGTACCACTCCTTCAGCCTGTGGAACTACACGCCGTACGGCTTCCGGACGCTGGTCGAGGACGCCGGGTTGGCGTTGGAGGAGATCCGTCCGTCCCTCGACGGGGTGGCGCTGATCATGCGGAGCTATCTCGGCCGGCCGCCGGAGTACAGCCGCTACTGGGACGAACAGTCCCCGCTCAACACCGAGATCGACCAGTGGGCGAAGACCGGCCGGCGCAGAACGGCCCTGGTGAACCTGCGGAAGCTGACGTACTGCGGCCAGTTCGCGTTCAAGGTCGGCAAACCGGTGCCAGATCACAAAACTCGGCGCGCCGCAGGATGATTTGGGGCATTTCCTACTTAACCTCCCTTAATCGTAAGGGCTCACCCCTTCACGCTTCGCATCCACCTCACTCCACCGGAGATGACATGCACAAGCTTCGCAAGGCCGCCGTCCTGGTCGCCGCCGTCAGCACCGTCGGACTCCTGGGCGCGGGCAGCGCCCACGCCGACGGCCGGGGCGACGGCCCCGGAGGCAACAACTACAGCGTCACGCAGAGCACCCAGTGCAAGTCCCACGACTTGAACCTCGACATCCTCGGCGTGGTCGGCATCCTCAACGGCGTGCTCGGCAGCGGGCTCAACGGCGAGGGTGACGCGGGCGCCCAGAGCAACCACCTCGGCTCGACGATGGGCTGCAGCAACACCGCGTTCTAGTCGAACGCGGCCGCAGCCGCCGGCAGTGACAGGCGGTCAGCCAACGGCTGACCGCCTGTTCTGGTCCGGACCTGAACGCGGGTGACCGACTAGGCTGCCATGGGATTCAACCCGCGTGCAGCATCAGCCCGATGCCCACGACCAGCAACGCCGCCGCCGCGATCCGGCCCGCCCCGAAGCGCTCCTTGAAGAGCACCGCCCCGATCGCGGCCCCCACGATGATGGACGACTCCCGCAGCGCCGCGATCGGCGCCAGCTCCGCCTTCGTCTGTGCCCACAGCACCAGCGCGTACGCGGCGACGGACAGCGCGGCACCCAGCAACCCCAGCCGGGCGAACGGCCGCAGCACGGTGAGCGTGTCGCCGCGCCAGCGCCGGACGGCGTAGAGGGGAATGACGACGCCCTCGATCACCATCAGCCAGGCGATGTACCCGAGGGGCGACCCGGAGGCCCGTACGCCGAGACCGTCGAGGACGGTGTACGCCGCGATGGACAGCCCGGTCGCCAACGCGGCGCCGATCGCCTTCCAGTTGGGCCGGTGCCCGCGCAGCCCCCACAGCGCGACGCCGGTAAGGCCCGCGCAGGACACGGCGATTCCGGCGGCCACCCACCCGTCCGGCACCTCGTGCGCGAACACGGCGGCCAGCAGGGCGACCACGAGCGGGGCGGTGCCGCGCGCGATGGGATAGGCCTGCCCGAAGTCGCCCAGCCGGAAGGACTTCATCAGCAGCGCGAAGTACACGATGTGGACGACCCCGGAGGCGAGGAGATACGGCCACGCCCCCGACGCCGGGACCTCCCCGAAGGGCATCAGTATCAGCCCGATCAGCACCCCGCCGCCCGCGATGAGCGTGAACCCGACCAGCTTGTCGGTGATCTTGTGGGCGATGGCGTTCCAGCTGGCGTGCGTGACGGCGGCAAGCAGGACGGCGGCCGTGACCAGCGGCGTCACGAAGCCGACGACTGCTCGCGCACGTCCACGACAGTCGCGCCGGCGTGGGCGACGAGGTCCTTCGGCGCCATGGGGAACACCGCGTGCGGGTTGCCCGCGGCCGCCCACACCACGTCGTGCTCCAGCAGCGAACGGTCGGCGAGCACCCGCGTCCTCGTACGGTGCCCGAAGGGCGGCACGCCCCCGATGGCATACCCGGTGGTCTCCCGTACGACATCGGCCTTGGCCCGCGTGACCTTGCCGGCGCCGAGCGCCTCGCGGACCAGTTCCACGTCGACCCGGGAGGCCCCGTCCATCAACACCAGCACCGGCACCCCGTCGGCGGCGAAGATCAGTGACTTGCAGATCTCACTCAGCTCACACCCGATCGCGGCGGCGGCCTCGGCGGCGGTCCGGGTCGCGTCCGGGAACCGGCGGATCCGGATGTGCAGGTCGTCGAGGCCCAGCTCACTCAGGGCTTCGGCGAAACGGGGGTGGGCTCCGAAGCCCTCGTTCTCGGCGTCAGTGGCGGCTGTCGTCATGCAGGCACGCTAGCGGTAGCTGTACGGGGCATGCGACTGGGTTACGTCGTCAGCCGAGCAGAATCGTGACGTCGATGTTGCCGCGCGTCGCGTTCGAGTACGGGCACACCTCGTGCGCCGCGTCCACCAGCTTCGCCGCGATGTCCGGGTCCAGGACCGGCAGCGAGACGCTGAGGGCGACCGCGAGGCCGTAGCCGCGGTGCTTGTTGGGGCCGATGCCGACCTTCGCGGCGACCGTGGACCCGGTGAGGTCGTAGCCCTCGCGGTTGCCGACCAGGATCAGCGCGTTGTGGAAGCAGGAGCTGTAGCCGGCCGCGAAGAGCTGCTCGGGGTTGGTGCCGTTGCCGTCGCCGCCCAGCTCCGGCGGCATCGAGACCTTCAGCTCGATCTGACCGTCCTGGCTGGTGACATAGCCGTCCCGGCCGCCGTGCGCGGTGGCCTCGGCGACATACATGATCTTCGTCGGGCGAGTGTCGACGGCGGTTCCTTCATCGGTCATGGTTGGCCCTCCCCCAAAAAAAGACGTGCACAAGTGCATCGTGCACAAGGTACTTGCCGGTACAGGGCCCGCTGTTACCAGGGGGTAGCAACCGCGGGTAACCCGAGATCAGCGGCCGCGGTCGGCCGCCGCCCGCGCCTGCGCCGCCAGCCGCCGCAGCTCCTCGCGCAGCCGGGCGACCTCCGGCCCCTGGAGCCCGGTCTCCGCGAGCAGCGCCCCGGGCACCCGCGCCGCCCGCTCCCGCAGCTCCTCGGCCCGCCCCGTGCACGCGACCAGTACCGAGCGCTCATCGCCCGCCGACCGCTCCCGGCGCACCAGCCCCGCCGACTCCAGCCGCTTCAGCAGCGGCGACACCGTGCCGTAGTCGAGCGTCAGCGCCCCGGCCAGCTCCTTGACCGGCAGCTCGCCGCGCTCCCAGAGGACCAGCAGCACGAGGTACTGCGGGTAGGTGAGGCCGAGCTCGTCGAGTAGCGGCCGGTACGCGGCCGTCACCGCGCGCTGGGCGGCGTACAGCGCGAAGCAGAGCTGCTGGTCGAGCAGCAGTGAGCCGTCGGTCTCCTCGTTCGTCACGCGCCCATTGTCACGGAGCGCGGATCGAAGCCGAACGGCAGCTCCAGTCGATGGGCGCGCATCAGCTCGTCGTCCGCGAGGAGTTCGCCGGTCTTGCCGTCCGCCGCGATCACGCCCTCGCTGAGGACGAGGGAGCGCGGGCACAGCTCCAGGGCGTACGGCAGGTCGTGCGTGACCATCAGGACCGTGACGTCCAACGAGCGCAGGATGTCGGCCAGTTCGCGGCGGGAGGCGGGGTCGAGGTTGGAGGACGGCTCGTCCAGGACGAGGATCTCCGGCTCCATCGCGAGCACGGTCGCCACCGCGACCCTGCGGCGCTGGCCGAAGGAGAGGTGGTGCGGCGGGCGGTCCTTGAACTCCGCCATGCCGACCCGCTCCAGCGCGCGGTCGACCCGCTCCTGAAGCTCCGCCCCCTTCAGCCCGGCCGCCGCCGGCCCGAACGCCACGTCCTCACGGACCGTCGGCATGAACAGCTGGTCGTCCGGGTCCTGGAACACGATCCCGACCCGGCGCCGGACCTCCGCCATGTGCTGCTTGCCGACGGGGAGCCCGGCGACCTTCACCGTGCCCGTGCCGCCGGTCAGGATGCCGTTGAGGTGCAGGACGAGGGTCGTCTTGCCGGCGCCGTTCGGGCCGAGCAGCGCGACCCGTTCGCCGCGCGCGATGGAGAAGTCCACGCCGAACAGGGCCTGGTGGCCGTCGGGGTAGGCGAAGGCGAGGCCGGAGACCTCCAGAGAAGCTGTCACAGCGTCCATCACAACACCCATCCCAGCAGACAGACGACCAGGGCCGTGCACGGGAGCGCGAAGGCGTACGACCACTGCGCCCGGGACGCGGTCACCTCGTCGATCACCGGCATCGAACCGGCGTACCCGCGGCTGACCATGGCGAGGTGGACGCGCTCGCCGCGCTCGTAGGAGCGGATGAACAGCGCGCCCGCCGACTTCGCGAGCACGCCCCAGTGGCGGACGCCCTTCGCCTCGAAGCCGCGTGACTCCCGCGCGATGCGCATCCGCCGCATCTCGTCGGCGATGACATCGCCGTAGCGGATCATGAAGGACGCGATCTGCACGAGCAGCGGCGGCAGCTTGAGCCGCTGGAGGCCGAGCAGCAGTTCGCGCAGCTCGGTGGTGGAGGCGAGCAGGACGGAGGCGGCGACGCCCAACGTGCCCTTGGCGAGCACGTTCCAGGCGCCCCACAGCCCGCTGACGCTCAGCGACAGCCCCAGCACCTCGACGCGCTCGCCCTCCGCCACGAACGGCATCAGCACGGCGAACGCGACGAACGGCACCTCGATCAGCAGCCGCTTGAGCAGAAATCCGGCGGGCACGCGGGCCGCGTACGCGACGCACGCGAGCAGTACGGCGTACAGGCCGAACGCCCACATCGCCGCGCGCGGTGTCGACACCACGACCACCACGAACGCGAACGTGGCGGCGAGTTTGGTGTGCGGCGGCAGGGTGTGCACGGGCGAGTGCCCGTGCCGGTAGAGCCTGTGCGCGTGCCCGGCGCCCACGTCAGACGCTCGTGCTGGAGGGGGAGACGTCGACCGGGTCGGACGTACGGCGCCTGCGCACCGCCCAGAACACCGCGCTGCCCGCGACCGCCGTGACGCCGACGCCGATCGTGCCCGCGAGGCCGCCGGAGAGCCGGGCGTCGGTGATGTCCTTGACGCCGTAGTCGGCGAGCGGGGAGTCGGCCGTGTCGTGCTCCTCGGCCTTCTTGTCGATGCCGTGGTCGGCGGCGACCTTCTCCAGGCCGTCCGGGTCGGCCGAGGCGTAGAAGCTGACGAACCCGGCGAGGACGAGGGAGGTGACGAGGCCCACGGCCCACACCTTGCGGGAGGAGCGGGCGGCGACCGGGACGGCGGCCGGCTCGGCGGCGGGCGCGTCGACCAGCTCGCCGCCCACCCGCAGCTTCAGCCGCTGCCGCAGATCACGGGCGCCGTACACGAGGTCCGGGCGTACGGCGATGACGGCGCCGACGGTCAGCGCGGTGATCGTGGCCTCGCCGACGCCGATCAGGATGTGCACGCCCACCATGGCGGTGGCGACCTTGCCGATCGAGACGTCGGTGGTGCCGCCGACCGCGTACATCAGCGTGAAGGCCAGCGCGGAGGCCGGCACGGACAGCAGGGCGGCGACGAAGGCGGCCACGGTGATCGACCTGCGGCCGCGGGGCAGGATCTTCACCAGGCCGCGGAAGGCGGCGTAGGCGACGATCGTCGTGACGATCGCCATGTTGGTGATGTTCACGCCGAGGGCGGTCAGGCCGCCGTCCGCGAACAGGATGCCCTGCATCAGCAGGACGACCGAGACGCACAGCACCCCTGTGTAGGGGCCGACGAGTATCGCCGCGAGCGCCCCGCCGAGCAGATGGCCGCTGGTCCCCGCCGCGACGGGGAAGTTCAGCATCTGCACGGCGAAGATGAACGCCGCCACCAGTCCGGCCAGCGGCGCCGTCCGCTCGTCGAGCTCACGGCGCGCGCCGCGCAGGCTCACGGCGACGGCGGCAGCGGCGACCACGCCGGTCGCGACCGACGTGGGGGCGTCTATGAATCCGTCAGGTACGTGCACCGTTCGATGATAGTGGCTTAATGCGAACCACTTGCAAGAGCGAGGAACTTGTCCATCGCATATGTGAGATGTAGCGGCGCGGACGGGCGCTTTCCGGAAGATATGCGACATTGGAGGGGGAGCGAAGGCACAGCTTTCGCTCAGGTCACGCAGCGTAAGGGGCCGTCCGATGTCTGTAGTCGAACAGTACGCGCGAGCCCATATCGTCACGGACGCGGACCTCCTGGCGGAGGAGCAGGACGCGGTGCCGGTGATCCTGCGGTACGACCCCGAGACGGATCCGCGCGCGGTGCGGGTCCGGTTGCCCGGGCGCGAGGCGCACGAGTGGACCTTCTCCCGCTCCCTGCTGGAGCAGGGGCTGCGGGCCCCCGCGGGGAGCGGGGAGATACGGGTGTGGCCGTGCGGCCGGGTGCAGGCCGTGGTGGAGTTCCACTCCGCGCAGGGGGTTTCGCTGGTGCAGTTCGACTCGAAGGCCCTGATGAGGTTTCTGCGGCGGACGTATCTGGCCGCCGCCGCACCCGTCGGCCGCTGAGGCTCAGCCGCCCGTCTTCAGCAGCGCCGCCACGATCGGGCCCGCGGTCTCCCCGCCGTGGCCGGCCGCCTGGACCACGCCCGCCGCGGCCAGGTCGCCCCGGTACGCGGTGAACCAGCCGTTGGGCTTCTTCTGGTTGTCGACCTCCGCCGAGCCGGTCTTGGCGCCGACGTCGCCGGTGACCCCGGACATCGCCTCGGCCGCCGTGCCGTAGGCCGCGGTGTAGGACATCAGGTCGCGCAGCTGGGACAGCGTGGACGCGGACATCGTGCGGGACGCGGTCGCCAGCTGACGGCCGTCGACCTCGGGGGAGACCAGGTAGGGCTGCTTGAAGGTGCCCGCCTTCACGGTCGCCGAGACCGACGCCATGTTCAGCGGGTTCATGCGCACGCCGCCCTGTCCGATGAGCGAGGCCGCCATCTGGGCCTGCGACTGGACCGGGACGGAGCCGTCGAAGGTGGAGACGCCGACGGACCAGTTGTTCAGGGAGAGGCCGAAGACCTGCTGGGCCTGCTTGGTGAGGCTGTCGTTGTCCAGCTCGGGCGCCTGGCTGATGAAGGCGGTGTTGCAGGAGCGGGCGAAGCTCGCCTTGAAGGTGCCGTTCTTGATCTCGAACTTGTCGTCGTTCTGGAACTTCCAGTGCCCGTACGTGAAGTACTTCGGGCAGGGGTGCGGCTCGTCCGCCGACGCCAGGTCCTTCTCGATCAGCAGCGAGGAGGTGATGACCTTCATCGTGGAGCCCGGCGCGAGGGAGCCCTGGAACGCGGTGTTGAAGCCGTGCGAGGAGTTGGCGACCGCCAGGATCTCGCCGGTCGAGGGGCGCAGCACGGCGACCGACGCCTTCGACTTCGCCGCCACCTGCTTCTCCGCGGCGGCCTGCATCGCCGGACTCAGCGTCGTCTTCACGGTGCCCGGCGTGCCCTTGCTCAGCTCCAGCAGGGTCTTGTCGGACAGCTCGGCCTTCTTGGACTCCTTGCCCCGAACGACCTGGAGCTCGACGCCCGCCTTGCCGCCGGCCTTCTCGCCGTACTTCTCGCGCAGGCTGTCCAGGACCGAGCCCAGCGACGGGTACTCCTTCTCCGTCAGCTCGCCGCCGTCCCGGTCGAGGGCCTTGACCGGCGGGGTGCCGGACTCCCCGGTGACCAGGGTGTCGCCGTCCTTCAGATCGGGGTGGACGACCGCGGAGTGCCACCCGACCAGCGGCTTTCCGTCCTCGGCGCGCCGCACGACGGTGAGGGAGCTGTCGTACGCCAGCGGCTTGGTGGTGCCCTTGTACGACACCGTCGCCTTCACGGAGAAGGGGACCTTCGCGCCGGTGCGGGTGCCGGCGGTCAGGGTCACGTCCTTGATGTGGGCGTCCTTGGCGTAGCCCGTCAGCAGGGCCCGCGCGGCCGCCGTGTCGTCCGTGGCGGCGGCCGCCTCGGTCACCTTGCCCTGCTGCCAGGCGGTGAGGAAGTCCCGGGCCGCGGTGGTGACCTCGGTCGCCGACAGCGGGCCGGTCTTGACCGCCTTGGCCTTCTGGTCGCTGGTCGACGACGACCCGCCGCCGTTCTCGGCCGCCGCGCCGCTGCCGAGCAGGGCGTAGACGCCGAGCCCGGCGCCGCCGAGGACCACGGCGATCATCCCGCCGAGTACGGCGGGGTTGGTCTTCCGTCGCTCGGCGACGCGCCTTCTGTTGCCCACTGCTTTCCGTTCCCTCGCGATTCAGGGGCCCCCGCCGCCCCGCCGACCTCACGCATACCAACGACGACGACCACCCTAGAGTCCCCTGCCGCGGGGGATAAGTTCAGCCGGACGCTCGTAGCACGGCTGCGACAATCGGCCCCGCCGCGTCCCCGCCGTGGCCGCCCTTCTGTGTCATGGCCGCGGCCGCGACATCGTTGCGGAAGCCGGTGAACCAGCTGTCGGAGGTGGCCTGCCCGTCGACCTCGGCGGAACCGGTCTTGGCGCCGATGTCGCCGCCGAGCCGCGACATGACCCGCACGGCGGTGCCCTGGGCCGAGGTCGCGGTCAGCCGCATCATCTGCTTGAGCTGGGCGGCGGTGCTCGACGGCAGCCCCTTGGCGGTGGCCAGTTGACGGTCGTCGAGGTCGGGCGAGACGAGATACGGCTGGTGGAACTCGCCGGTGATCGCGGTGGCGGTGACCGACGCCATGTTCAGCGGGTTCATCTCGACCTTGCCCTGGCCGATGGCGTTGGCCGCGCGGTCCGGGCCGGGTGAGGCCGGGACGCTGCCGTCGAAGGAGACGATGCCGGTCTTCCAGTCACCGCGGCCGAGCCCGAACCGCTCCTGGGCCTCCGCCGTCAGCGAGGAGTCCGAGAGCGGGTCCTCGTCGACGAGCTTGATGAAGGCGGTGTTGCAGGAGCGCAGGAAGCCGTTGGCCAGCGTGGCGTTCGCGGTCTCGTCGGGCCGAAGGCCCGTGAGGTTCTTGAAGGTCTGGCTCTGCCAGGTGGCGGTGGGCGGACAGGGCGCCGGGCCGTTCATCGTGGTCACGCCGTTGTCGATGAGCATCGCCGCGGTGATGATCTTCATCGTGGAGCCGGGGGCGACGCGTCCCTCGAAGGCCGCGTTGAAGGCGTCGTCGCGATGGTTGGCCACCGCCAGCACCTCGCCGGTGCTCGGCTTGAGGGCCACCACGGAGGACTCCGCGTACTTCTTCACGGCCTGCTCGGCCGCCGCCTGCACGCTCGCGCTGAGCGTCGTCTCCAGCCTGCCCGGCTCGCCCTCGGCCAGGGTCAGCAGCGAGGTGTCCGGTGACTCGTCGGCGTGCCGGATCGACAACTCGACGCCGGGCTCGCCGCCGGCCTTGTCGCCGTACCTGCCGCGCAGCGTGTCCAGGATCGGGCCGAGCGAGGGGTACTTCTCCTTCGTCAGCACGGTGCCGTTGCGGTCGACGGCCTCGATGGGCGGGGTCGCCGCCTCGCCGGTGACGAGGGTGTCGTCCCGCTTGAGCCGTGGGTGGATCACGCTCGGCTGCCAGTCGACGAGGGCCCGCCCGGTGGTCTTCCCGCGTACGACGGTGAGTTCGCTCTTGTAGGACAGCGCCTTGGACTTGCCGCCGTAGGACACCTTGGCGCTGACGGTGTAGGGCACGGTGGCGCCGCCGGCCCTGCCGGGCGTGATCTTCACGCCGGTGATGTGGGCGTCCTCGCTGTAGGAGGACAGCACGGCCTGGGCGGCCGCGTCGTTGTTCGTGTACGTCGAGGCCTGTGCGGCCTCGCCCTTCTCCCAGGCCGTGAAGAACTTGGTCGTGGTCTCCTCGACCTCCTCGGCGCTCGGCGGACCGGTCCGGGCCGGCGCCGGTCCCGCGGCACCCGTCGCCCCTCCGCCGTTCAGCGCGGACATGATGTTGTAGGCGCCGTATCCGGCACCGCCCACCATGACCGCGAAGACGCCGCCTATGACAGCGGCCTTTACCCCCTTGGACATGATCTCCTCCCCGTTCGTCCACCGAACTGTAAGAGGGGTGAGGGATACGTGGGGGAGTTGTTTCCTTTTGTTGTCCGAATGTGTGACCGATTCTTAGCCGAACGAACGACATGTTCCGACAGGCACCGTCACCGCGCCCCGGAGGTCCTCTCGTGCCGCATCGATTCGCCGGACTCCGGACGCGTCGCGCCGCGTCCGTACTGGTACTGGCGCTCGGCACGGCCCTCGTCCTGCCGGCCGCCCTCGGCACCGGGCGCGGCGACCCGGGACCGCCCGCGACGGTGGGCTCGAAAGAGCCGGTCGAAGACCCGACGGCCCCGGTGACAAGGCTCTCGTACAGAGCGGCCCCGGGCCAGAACAACAGGGTGACCGTCACCGAGTCGGCGGCCGACTACGACGACATCACCTATGTGATCGACGACGTGGTCCCCATCGACCCGGGGAACGGCTGCGCCTACCTCAGCGACGTCGACCACACCAAGGTCTCCTGCAAGGTGAAGATCGAGGAGATGGCCACGGACCCGTACAACACCCTGTTCGTGGAGCTCGGCGACGGAGAGGACACCGCCAGTGGCCGCCGGGTCGGCGAATCCACCATGGGCTACACCGTGTTCAGCTTCGGCTCTGGCGACGACACCTGGGCCGGCACCTCGAACGAGGTCATGACGGTCTACGGCGGCCCCGGCGACGACAAGCTGACGGCGATCCGCGGCGTGCATGTCGACGGCAACGCCGGCGACGACACCATCCACGCCGGCGAGGGGACAAGTGCCTTGGGCGGCCCCGGCGACGACACGATCCACGCCGAAGGCGACGGGGCCAGTGCCTCGGGCGGCCCCGGCGACGACGTGCTCCGGGGCCGGGAGGGCGACCAGGTCCTGTCCGGCGAGCAGGGCGACGACTCGATCCACGGCGGCCCCGGCGACGATCTGCTGTCCGGCAACGAGGGCAACGACGTCCTGTACGGCGACGACGGCGACGACCTGATGTGGGGCGAGCGCAAGGTGGGCGACGGCTTCGAACTGTCGCGGGACGAGAAGCTCGGCAAGAAGCGCGACGACAAGCTGTACGGCGGCCCCGGCACCGACGAACTGTACGGCGGACCGGGCCCGGACGGGCTGTACGGCGGGCCCGGCACGGATCGGCTGGACGGGGGGACCAGCCCCAACACCGTGGTCCAGGACTGACGCCGCCCGGCAACACCCCCTACACCCAGGTGTCCAGCCACATCCGCGACCGCCAGTCGTCGATCGGGATCGCCGTGCCCGTGTAGACGGGCCAGAAGTAGATGAAGTTCCAGGCGATCAGGAGCACCAGCACGCCCGCGCCCGTCGCGCCCGCGACCCGGCGGGTGTCGCTGGAGCCGGGTGGGCCGATGAGGGTGCCCAGGAGCATGGCGACGGCCAGGCAGAGGAAGGGGAGGAAGACGATGGCGTAGAAGAAGAAGATGGTGCGTTCCTGGTAGAGGAACCAGGGGAGGTAGCCGGCCGCGACGGCGCAGGCGATGGCGCCGGCGCGCCAGTCGCGGCGGAAGAGCCAGCGCCACAGGATGTACAGCACCGCGAAGGCGGCCACCCACCACAGCAGCGGGGTGCCCAGGGCCAGCACCTCGCGGGCGCACTTCTCGCCCGCGTCGGCGGGGCAGCCGTCCCTGCCGGGCGCGGGGGACTCGTAGAAGTACGACACCGGGCGGCCGACGACGAGCCAGCTCCACGGGTTGGACTGGTAGGTGTGCGGGGACGACAGGCCGACGTGGAACTCGTAGACCTGGTGCTCGTAGTGCCACAGGCTGAGCCACCAGTCGGGGAACAGCCACGACCAGCTGCTCGTGCGGCCGTTCGCTGACGCCCAGTCGCGGTAGTAGCCGCCGCTGCCGTCGGTCGGCGAGAGGATCCAGCCGGTCCACGACGCGATGTAGGTGACGATCGCCACCGGCACCGTCGCCAGGAAGGCCAGACCCAGGTCGCGCCTGAGCACCGCCTCGTACGGGTGGCGGGCGCCGGCGACCCGGCGGGCGCCGACGTCCCACAGCACCGTCATCAGGCCGAAGGCGACCAGGAAGTACAGGCCGTTCCACTTGGTGCCGATGGCCAGGCCCAGCATCAGGCCGGCCGCCCAGCGCCAGGGGCGCCAGCCCAGACGCAGGGTCTCGGCGATGTGCGCGTCGGGGCGGACCCGGCCGTCGGCGTCGGCCGGCAGCGCGGCGGCGAGTTTCGCCCGGGCCCGGTCCCGGTCGAGGACCAGGCAGCCGAACGCCGCCAGCACGAAGAACATCAGCACCCCGTCGAGCAGCGAGGTGCGCGCCATCACGAAGGCCAGCCCGTCCACCGCCATCAGGGTGCCGGCCAGACAACCCAGGAAGGTGGAGCGGAAGACGCGGCGGCCGATGCGGCACAGCATCAGGACGGCGAGCGTGCCGAGCAGGGCCGTCATGAAGCGCCAGCCGAACGGGTTGAACCCGAACATCAGCTCGCCGAGCCCGATCACGTACTTGCCGACCGGCGGATGCACGACGTACGCCGCGTCCGTCGGGATCTTCACCTTGTCGCCGAGCTCCAGGACCAGGTCGTTGGCGTTCTTGTCCCAGCCGACCTCGAAACCGCGGTGGACCAGCGCCCAGGCGTCCTTGGCGTAGTACGTCTCGTCGAATATCACCGCCTTCGGGCTGCCCAGGTTCCAGAACCGCAGCACCCCGGCCAGCAGCGTGACCAGCAGCGGACCGCCCCAGGCCGACCAGCGCGCGATCCGCTCGGCGAGCGGCCGCGAGACGCCGAGGAACTGCCACATCCGCGGGCTGGGCTGGACGTAGGGCGGCACGAGCCGGTCACGCACATCGCTTCTGGGCGACGCCGTGTAGCCGAAACGGCGCAGCCGCTGCTGCCACGACGGCCGCTGCTCGTGCGGTGCCTGGCCCTGCCGGATGTCCGTGGAGTCCATCGACGACGCTGTACTGGTCACCGCGCCATCGTAGGGAACACGTCTGTGACAGTCGCGTGGATGCGCCCTGCGAGGATGGAAACGTGACAGGAACCCTTGTTTTGGCAGGCACCCCCATCGGCGACGTCAAGGACGCCCCGCCCCGGCTGGTCGAGGAGCTCGCCGGTGCGGATGTGATCGCCGCCGAGGACACCCGCCGGCTCAAGCGCCTCACCCAGGCGCTGGGCGTGCAGCCGGCCGGGCGGGTCGTGTCGTACTTCGAGGGCAACGAGTCGGCCCGTACGCCCGAGCTGGTCGAGGCGCTCCAGGAGGGCTCGCGGGTGCTGCTGGTGACCGACGCGGGGATGCCGTCGGTGTCCGACCCGGGGTACCGGCTGGTCGCGGCGGCGGTGGCGAAGGACATCCGGGTCACCGCGGTGCCCGGCCCGTCCGCCGTGCTGACCGCGCTCGCGCTGTCCGGGCTGCCGGTCGACCGGTTCTGCTTCGAGGGGTTCCTGCCGCGCAAGGCGGGGGAGCGGCTGTCGCGGCTGAAGGAGGTGGCCGGGGAGCGGCGCACGCTCGTCTACTTCGAGGCCCCGCACCGGCTCGACGACACGCTCGCCGCGATGGCCGAGGTGTTCGGCGGCGAGCGCCGGGCCGCCGTGTGCCGGGAGCTGACCAAGACATACGAGGAGGTCAGGCGCGGCGGGCTGGGGGAGCTGGCGGAGTGGGCCGCGCAGGGGGTGCGCGGGGAGATCACCGTCGTCGTCGAGGGGGCGCCCGAGAAGGGGGCCGAGGAGATCGACGCCGCTGAGCTGGTGCGGCGGGTTCGCGTCCGCGAAGAGGCGGGGGAGCGGCGCAAGGAGGCCATCGCGGCGGTGGCGGCGGCGGCCGGGGTGCCGAAGCGCGAGGTCTTCGACGCCGTGGTGGCGGCCAAGAACGCGGGGGCGTGAAACGCCGTGTGAGCAGGGCGTATATCGCATGAGCGAGCGCCCCATGCCGGGGTAAAGCGACTCGGCCCTTTCGGCAAGGAACGCCCAAGTCGGCGCCAATACTGGACAGATGGCGTGCGTTCACTCCTGGCGAGGAGTCCACTGGGTCGTGGGGCGCGAACCGCCCCACCAGCGGACTACAGGAGCTGGCATGAGCGAGATCACAGGGCAGACCGGCCTTCGCAACGGGGCGACCGCCGTCGTGAACGAGTCGTACTCCTTCGCCTGCATGCGCTGCGGGCACGGCTGGGAGCAGTCGTACGAGATAGAGCACCACATGGACGGTGAGGGCCGCGAGTTCGTGATGTACGTGGCCGACGGCCAGGTCGTGCCGTCGCCGCTGAGCCGGCCGACGTGTCCCAACTGCGACAACCACGTCGTACGGATCATGCGGCCGGGCCGGGTGGCGTCGGTGCGCGAC
This sequence comes from Streptomyces ferrugineus, assembly GCF_015160855.1. Lineage (NCBI taxonomy): Bacteria > Bacillati > Actinomycetota > Actinomycetes > Kitasatosporales > Streptomycetaceae > Streptomyces > Streptomyces ferrugineus. The sequence goes on from NZ_CP063373.1 coordinate 1,079,740, forward strand.
GCGGTGCACCAGCAGCACCGGGTGCCGCCGGCGGGCCCGGTGGAGGTGCCGTCGGTGCCGGCCGACGGCGCGGCGGCGAAGGAGCCGCACCACTGGCACCTGGCCGACCTGCTGCACGTCTTCCAGCGCAGGGCGAGCTGAGCCGGACGCCCGGTCCCTAGGTCCTGTCGTCAAATTCCCGCCTGACGCCGCGCGGCAGGCGGGAATTTGACGACAGGACCTAGCGGCGTGCCCCTTTCGTAGGATCGGGGCATGCCTTCGAACGCCGCCGACAAGCACGCCGCCCCGCCGCTCCCGGAACCGCTCCGGGTACCGGTCGCCGACTCGCACACCCACCTCGACATGCAGTCGGGCACGGTGGAGGAGGCCCTGGCGAAGGCGGCGTCGGTGGGCGTGACGACCGTCGTGCAGGTGGGCTGCGACGTACGGGGCTCGCGGTGGGCGGCCGAGACGGCGGCGGAGTACGACGCCGTGCACGCGACCGTCGCGCTGCATCCGAACGAGGCGCCGCGCATCGTGCACGGCGATCCCGACGGCTGGTCCCGGCAGGGGGCGCGCGAGCCCGGGGGCGCGGGGGCGCTCGACGAGGCGCTCGCGGAGATCGACCGCCTGGCCGCACTCCCCCAGGTGAAGGGCGTCGGCGAGACCGGCCTCGACTACTTCCGCACCGGGCCCGAGGGCAAGCAGGCGCAGGAGGAGTCCTTCCGCGCCCACGTCGAGATCGCCAAGCGGCACGGCAAGACGCTGGTCATCCACGACCGCGACGCCCACGAGGACGTGCTGCGCGTGCTGAAGGAGGAGGGCGCGCCCGAGCGGACCGTCTTCCACTGCTACTCCGGCGACGCGGAGATGGCCAAGGTGTGCGCCCGCGCCGGATACTTCATGTCCTTCGCGGGCAACGTCACCTTCAAGAACGCCCAGAACCTGCGGGACGCGGTGGCGGTGGCGCCGCTGGAGCTGCTCCTGGTGGAGACGGACGCGCCCTTCCTCACGCCGGTGCCGTACCGCGGACGGCCCAATGCGCCGTATCTCATTCCGATCACGGTGCGCGCCATGGCGGCCGTACGGGGGATCGAGGAGGACGCGCTGGCGGCGGCCCTCGGCTCGAACACGGCACATGCCTTCGGTTACTGACCGATAACCGAGGGATAACGCTCGCGAGGGTTCACCTCGGACCGACGGCGACGCTGTGTAGTCGCGTCGCTTTGGAGAGTCACGGCACCTCCGCTAGGTTCTGGGGGCCCGAAACGGACCCCTCGCTGGAGCGTGTCGTCGTGAGCAACGCGCAGTTCGAGACGTACGGCCCGAGCCGGGCCCACGAGCCCCCGCCGTACGGCGGCTTCGACCCGTACGGCGCTCAGACGCTGGCGTACGGGGTGCCGAGGCCCTACGAGGCGCGTACGGACAGTTACGGAGCCGGGTACGAGACGCGCGGGGGGTACGGGGCGTACGAGAAGTACGACGACACCTACCGGCCCGCGTACGAGATCTCCGAGACGGCGCACACGCCCGTGGTGCGCCCCAGGAGCGGCCGCCGGGCCGCGCACCGGCGCAGGGCGCGCGCGGCCGAGAGGGGCGACGGGACCATGCGCCGGCTCGTCCCGCAGGCGCTGGTCGTCGCGTTCCTCGCGGGCGGGACCAGCGCGTTCGTCGCCAAGGACAAGGGGATCGAGCTGAGCGTCGACGGCAAGCCGCGCAGCCTGCACACCTTCGCCGACGACGTCACCGAACTGCTCGACGACGAGGGCGTCGAGGTCGGGGCGCACGACGAGGTCGCGCCTCCTCCCGACACGGGGCTCGCCAACGGGGACGAGGTCGCGGTGCGCTACGGACGTCCCCTGCGGCTCACGATCGACGGCCACAAGCGCGAGGTGTGGACGACGGCGCACACGGTGGAGGAGGCGCTCACTCAGCTGGGGGTGCGTGCCGAGGGCGCGTATCTTTCGGCCTCGCGCTCCCGGCGCATCGGGCGTGAGGGGCTCGCGCTGGAGGTGCGCACCGAGCGAGCCGTGACGGTCATGGCGGACGGCCTGGCCCGCCCCATCCGCACCAACGCCGCGACCGTGAACGAGGTCGTGGAGCAGGCGGGGATCACCCTGCGCGGCCAGGACACCACCTCCGTCCCCCTGGACAGCTTCCCGCGCGACGGGCAGACGGTCACCGTCCTGAGGATCACCGGCCGCAAGGAGATCCGCGACGAGGCGATCCCGTTCGCCGTGGAGCGCGTCGACGACCCCTCGGTGTTCAAGGGCACGGAGATCGTCGAGCGGGCGGGGCGGGCGGGACTGCGGCGGACCACGTACTCCCTGCGCACGGTCAACGGCGTCAAGCAGAAGCCGCGCCGGACCGGGTCCGAGGTGGTGCGCGAGCCGCAGACACAGATCGTGAAGGTGGGCACCAAGCCCCTGCCGACGTCCGTGGACGGTGCCGGGCAGCTCAACTGGGACGGGCTGGCGGCGTGCGAGTCCGGGGGCCGGGCCGACGCGGTGGACTCGTCGGGGACGTACGGCGGGCTGTACCAGTTCGACACGCGGACCTGGCACGACCTCGGCGGGAAGGGCCGGCCGCAGGACGCCCCGCCGGCGGAGCAGACGATGCGCGCGAAGAAGCTGTACGTGCGGCAGGGGACCAGTCCCTGGCCGCACTGCGGGGGGCGGCTGCACAGGTGAGTCCCTGGGGCGGCCACGTCGGCGGCGCCCCGTACCCTTGTCGGGTGAGCAGCCCCACCCCCGACGCCCTCCTGGGCCCCGCCGACGTCCGAGAGCTCGCGGCGGCCCTCGGTGTGCGCCCCACCAAGCAGCGCGGCCAGAACTTCGTGATCGACGCGAACACGGTCCGCCGTATCGTCCGCACCGCCCAGGTCCGCCCCGACGACGTGGTCGTCGAGATCGGCCCGGGGCTCGGCTCGCTCACCCTCGCCCTGCTGGAGGTGGCCGACCGCGTCACCGCCGTCGAGATCGACGACGTACTGGCCGCCGCGCTCCCGTCCACGATCGCCGCCCGCATGCCGGAGCGCGCCGACCGCTTCGCGCTGGTGCACTCCGACGCGATGCACGTCACTCAGCTGCCGGGCCCGCCGCCCACCGCGCTGGTCGCGAACCTCCCCTACAACGTGGCCGTCCCGGTCCTGCTCCACATGCTGGAGACCTTCCCGAGCATCGAACGCACCCTCGTCATGGTGCAGTCGGAGGTCGCCGACCGCCTCGCCGCCGCACCCGGCTCGAAGGTGTACGGCGTGCCGTCCGTGAAGGCCAACTGGTACGCCGAGGTCAAGCGGGCCGGCGCCATCGGGCGCAACGTCTTCTGGCCCGCGCCGAACGTCGACAGCGGCCTGGTCGCCCTGACCCGGCGCACCGAGCCGATCAAGACCACCGCTTCCCGGCGCGAGGTCTTCGCCGTCGTCGACGCCGCCTTCGCCCAGCGCCGCAAGACGCTGCGCGCCGCGCTCGCCGGCTGGGCGGGTTCGGCGCCGGCCGCCGAGGCGGCACTCGTCGCGGCCGGCGTCTCGCCGCGGGCGCGCGGAGAGGCCCTGACCGTCGAGGAGTTCGCGCGCATCGCCGAGCACAAGGAGTCCGAGTAAGTGAGCGCGAGCGTCACCGTCCGCGTCCCCGCCAAGGTCAACGTCCAGCTCGCGGTGGGCGCCGCCCGGCCCGACGGGTTCCACGACCTGGCCAACGTCTTCCTCGCCGTCGGCCTGTACGACGAGGTCACCGTCACCGCCTCGCCCGACGGCCCGCGCGTCACCTGCGACGGCCCCGACGCCGACCAGGTGCCGCTGGACCGCACGAACCTCGCCGCGCGCGCGGCCGAGGCGCTCGCCGCGCGCCACGGCCGTACCCCCGACGTGCATCTGCACATCGCCAAGGACATCCCGGTGGCCGGCGGCATGGCGGGCGGCAGCGCGGACGGCGCGGGCGCGCTGCTGGCGTGCGACGCGCTGTGGGGCACCAACGCCTCGCGCGAGGAACTCCTCGACATCTGCGCCGAGTTGGGCAGCGACGTGCCGTTCAGCCTGGTCGGCGGCGCGGCCCTGGGCACCGGACGGGGCGAGAAGCTGCGCGTGCTCGACGTGGGCGGCACCTTCCACTGGGTGTTCGCGATGGCCGACCGCGGGCTGTCCACCCCCGCCGTCTTCCGCGAGTTCGACCGGCTCGGCGAGGGCACCGACATCCCCGAACCCGTCGCCTCCCAGCCGCTGCTCGACGCCCTGGCCAAGGGGGACGCCGACGCGCTCGCCGCCGCCGTCTCCAACGACCTCCAGCCCGCGGCCCTCTCCCTCTTCCCGGAGCTCGCCGACACCCTCGCCGCCGGCCGCGCCGCGGGCGCGCTGACGGCGCTCGTCTCCGGCTCAGGCCCGACCACGGCGTTCCTCGTCCGCGATCCCGAGGCGGCGGTGAAGGTGACCGAGGCCCTGCGGACGTCCGGCACCTGCCGCTCGGTGCGCACGGCGTCGGGGCCCGCGCGGGGCGCGACGGTGGTGCGGGGCGGCGGTGAGTTCGGGGAGTAACTCCGTACTCACAAGTACGAGTTCTTCGCTCGATCTCCACACGGATGTACTGCGATCGCAGTACACGTGGGACGAGTGGGACGGTTAATGTCGCTTGACGATTCAAGCGTCTGGCCCCCACATGCGCCGACGCACCGTCAAGTGCACTTCTGGAAGGGGACACCTCCGTGTCCGAATCCCCCACCCCCGCACAGCCGTCCCACCGTAGAAAGCGCTCCCTCTCCCGCCGGGGCGCGATCGCCGCCGGCGGCGCGGTGGCCGCCGGGGCCGCGATCACGCCGATGGTGTTCGCGGCCGGCGACTCCGGCGAGAGCGACAACTCCGCCTCCGGCACCGGCGATTCCGGCACGACGCCGGAGAAGTTCCCGGCCACCCGGACCGAGGCCGCCACCGGCACCGGCGAGGCCACCACCGCCTTCGCCGCCTCCTACGTCGGGGTCCGCTGGTCCGGCGCGAAGGACGGCGCCGCCATCCGGCTCGCGGACGGCGACTGGCAGACCCTGGCCAGCGGCTGCGCGACCGTCGAGGACGGCGGCACGGCCCTGGTCGCCGCCGACAGCGCCACCGCGTACTCGGTGAAGGCGCCGGGCGGCATCAACGCCGTCCACTCGCTCGCGATCGACACCACCGACGGACCCGACCGCACCTTCCACGTGCCGAGCGAGCCCACGCGCGTGCGCGGCGTCGGCTACCTCTCGCGCCCGGCCTGGGGCGCCGACGAGTCCAAGCGGTTCAAGCCGGACGGCTCGGTCAACTCGCCCGAGACGTACTACCCGCTGCAGATCATCACGGTCCACCACACCGCGACGCCGAACGACGACCCCGACCCGGCCGCGACGGTACGCGCGATCTACGAGTACCACGCGATCACCAACGACTGGGGCGACATCGGCTACCACTTCCTCATCGACGAGGCGGGCACGGTCTACGAGGGCCGCTACTCCGGCGACGACGGCATCCCGGCCTTCAACCCCGACGGCGACCTCGTCACCGGCTTCCACTCCGTGGGCTACAACTCCGGCGCCCTGGGCATCGCCCTGATCGGCAACCTCGACCGGCAGGCGCCCACGGACGCGGCCAAGGCCTCCCTGATCCGGCTGATCAAGGTGATATGCCGCCTCCAGGGCCTCGACCCGCAGGCGCAGGTGACCTACACCAACCCCGTCAACGGCACGAAGAAGGACACGAACACCATCGGCGGGCACCGCGACTACTTCGACACCGAATGCCCCGGCCAGGTCATGTACGACCTCCTCGGCGAGGTCCGCACGGCCGCCGCCCGCCGCTGACGCCGAGCACTCCGCCCCGGGGAGGACAGGGGGTCCCCGGGGCGCACGTGTGTGTGAAGACTCTCGGGGCGTGAAGGTCTGTCGGTGGGCGCGACTACCCTGGAGGGTCGATCGTCCCCCTGGGCAGGAGAGAAATGGCCGTCAACCTCGTCAATGTCGAGAACGTCAGCAAGGTGTACGGCACCCGTGCCCTGCTCGACGGCGTGTCGCTCGGCGTCTCCGAGGGCGACCGCATCGGCGTCGTGGGTCGCAACGGCGACGGCAAGACGACCCTGATCCGGATGCTGGCCAAGCTGGAGGAGGCCGACACCGGCCGGGTCACCCACTCCGGCGGACTGCGCCTCGGCGTGCTCACCCAGCACGACTCGCTCGACCCCGAGGCCACCGTCCGCCACGAGGTCATCCGGGACCTGGCCGACCACGAGTGGGCCGGCAACGCCAAGATCAGAGACGTACTGACCGGACTCTTCGGCGGGCTCGACCTGCCCGGGTTCCCCCAGGGGCTCGACACCGTCATCGGCCCGCTCTCCGGGGGCGAGCGGCGCCGGATCGCGCTCGCCAAGCTGCTCATCGAGGAGCAGGACCTGATCGTCCTCGACGAGCCCACCAACCACCTCGACGTCGAGGGCATCGCCTGGCTCGCCCAGCATCTGCGCGAGCGGCGCTCGGCACTGGTGTGCGTCACCCACGACCGCTGGTTCCTCGACCAGGTCTGCACCCGCATGTGGGACGTCCAGCGCGGCGACGTCTACGAGTACGAGGGCGGCTACTCCGACTACGTCTACGCCCGCGCCGAGCGCGAGCGCATCGCCGCCACCGAGGAGGTCAAGCGGCAGAACCTCGTCCGCAAGGAGCTGGCCTGGCTGCGCCGCGGCGCGCCCGCGCGTACGTCCAAGCCGCGCTTCAGGGTCGAGGCGGCCAACGAGCTCATCAAGGACGTGCCGCCGCCCCGGGACAGCAGCGAGCTGATGAAGTTCGCCTCGTCCAGGCTCGGCAAGACCGTGTTCGACCTGGAGGACATCACCGTCCAGGCCGGTCCCAAGGTGCTGCTCAAGCATGTGACCTGGCAGCTCGGGCCCGGCGACCGCATCGGACTCGTCGGGGTCAACGGCGCCGGGAAGACGTCGCTGCTGCGCGCCATGGCCGAGGCGGCACGGACCGAGGGTGAGGCGCAGCCGGCCGGTGGCCGGATCGCGGTCGGAAAGACCGTCAAACTGGCCTACCTCTCCCAGGAGGTCGACGAGCTCGACCCCGACTGGCGGGTACTGGAAGCCGTTCAGCGGGTGCGCGAGCGCGTCGACCTCGGCAAGGGGCGCGAGATGACCGCCGGACAGCTGTGCGAGACCTTCGGCTTCAACAAGGAGAAGCAGTGGACGCCGGTCGGCGACCTGTCCGGCGGTGAGCGCCGCCGGCTCCAGCTCCTGCGCCTGCTGATGGACGAGCCCAACGTCCTCTTCCTGGACGAGCCCACCAACGACCTCGACATCGAGACCCTCACCCAGCTCGAGGACGTCCTCGACGGCTGGCCGGGCTCGATGATCGTCATCTCCCACGACCGGTTCTTCATCGAGCGCACCACCGACCGCGTGTTCGCGCTGCTCGGCGACGCCACCCTGCGGATGCTGCCGCGCGGCATCGACGAGTACCTGGAGCGCCGCCACCGCATGGAGGCCCAGGCCGCCGCCGCGGCCGCCACTCCGGCCGCCGAGAAGGCCGTGCCGGAGCGGAGCGCGGCCGATCTGCGCGCCGCCAAGAAGGAGTTGCAGAAGATCGAGCGACAGCTCGACAAGATTTCCGAACGGGAGACCAAGCTGCACGCGCAGATCGCCGAGCACGCCACCGACTTCGCGAAGGTCGCCGAACTCGACACGGAGCTGCGCGATCTGGCCGGTCAGCGGGATGAACTGGAGCTGCGCTGGCTGGAACTCGCCGAGGAGGCGTAGCGCTCCGCTGGGGGTGCCGCGATAGGTCGGTTGCTCGGCTGCGGCGCCGTTGGGGCTGGTCGCGCAGTTCCCCGCGCCCCTGTGGGGCGCGTCCGCACCCTGCGTGAAGAGGGTGTGAACGCGCATAACGGCGGTATCACGGGCCCGTCCTCCCTTGGGAACAGGGGTGGATGCGGCCCGGTGGGCTGTCGGTGGTGGGTGATAGAAAGGGCCGCCTGAGAACAGTCTGAGAAACGCCGGTGTGGCGGAAACGCGACGGCACGGAACGTGGCACCACACCGGTCTCAAGGGGGAACCGCTCATGAGCCAGCCGCCCAACCAGCCGCCGCAGGGCGGATTCGGCGCACCACAGGATCCGAGGCAGGGTGGCTTCGGAGCGCCGCAGACCCCGCCCCCGCCGCAGGGCGCCCCTCAGACACCCCCGCCGCCCCAGGGCCCGCCGCAGACTCCGCCGCCCCCGCAAGGCCCGCCGTCCGGCGCCCCGCAGCCCGGATACGGCTACCCCCAGCAGCCGCCCGCCCAGCCGGGCCCGTACGCCCAACCCCAGCAGCAGCCGGGGCCGTACGGCTATCCGCAGCAGCCCGGCCCCTACGCCCAGCAGCCCGCCCAGGGCTACGGCTACCCGCCCCAGCCGCAGTACCCGGGCGCGCCCGGCCCCGGCTCGCGCAACCCCTTCAAAGGCAAGCCCGCCCTCGCCATCGGTGCCGCCGTCGCGGCACTGGTCGTCATCGGGGGCACCGTGTACGCGGTGACCAGCGGCGGCGACGACAAGGACGACAAGCCCGTCGCCCAGCAGACCGACGACCCCAAGGGCTCCGCGTCCCCGTCCGGCTCCGAGGGCGGCGGCAGCGAGGGCGGCGACGACCCGGAGAACCTCAACGCGGGCCGCCAGGCGGGCGAATCGAAGGTGCTCTGGTACAAGTCGGCGCCGGACGCGCCCAAGTCCGGCGCGGACGCCCCCGGCATGTGGATCACCGACAAGGCCGCGGTGAAGGCGGCGTACAAGCAGCTCTTCGCCTACAACGTCGCCGACGGCGAGAACGCCTGGGACCCGATCTCCTTCCCGGAGAAGATCTGCGCGGTCACCCCGCAGAAGTCGGCCGACGACAAGGTCGTCGTCGCGTACATGAACGGCAGCAGCGACCGCGCCAAGTGCAACCAGCTCCAGCAGGTCGACCTCAACACCGGCGAAAAGGGCTGGAAGGGCGATGTCGCCAACGGCCAGCTGTTCGACAGCACGCTGAAGGTCGAACTGTCCATCACCGGCAAGACCCTGATGGTGGGCCGCTCGCAGTCCGGCACCGCGTACGACATCGACAGCGGCAAGAAGCTGTGGGACAAGACGCGTTACGGCGACAAGTGCTTCCCGGCCGCCTTCGCGGGCGGCGACAAGCTCATCTCTGTCGCGTCCTGCGACGCCTCCGGCTCCGACGAGCACGACGAGGTGCAGGAGCTCGACCCGGTCACCGGCAAGGCGAAGTGGACCATGCGGTTCGACAAGGGCTGGCGCGTCGCACGCGTCTTCTCCATGGACCCGCTGGTCATCTACGGCACCAACAAGGAGAAGAAGGCGTGGAACATCTCCACGTTCAACTCCGCCGGCAAGATCCGCTCGCAGGTCGACGTCGACCTCGACATCGGCGCCGAGTGCGGCTGGGCCATCCTGCAGCGTGACCTCACGGGCTGCTCCGGTGTGGTCGCCGACGCCAACACGCTCTACATGCCGACCAAGGCGATCAGCAGCGCCAACGAGATCGTCGCCATCGACCTCGCCAACGGCAAGGAGAAGTGGCGCGTGAAGTCCCCGGCCGAGGAGTCGATGCTGCCGATCAAGGTCGAGGAGGGCAAGCTCATCGCGTACGTCCAGCCGTCGTACGACGCGGGCGGCCAGGTCGTGTCGATCCCGGCCACCGGGAGCAACCACGAGCCCAGCAAGCTGCTCCAGAACCCGGCGGGCGCCGCGGACATCGAGAACGGCTTCTTCTCCAAGGCGTACGCCTGGGTCGACGGGCGCTTCTACCTCTCCAGCACCCGGCTCAGCGGCAACGACGAAGCCAAGGAGAAGCTGATGCTCGCCTTCGGCAAGTGAGGCGTGCGCCGGCCGCTGTCCTCGCCGTCGTCCCCACCGTGTCCGCCGCGCCGCCCGTCGTCCCCCTCCCCTGAGGTACCCACGCCATGACCCAGCCGCCGCCTCCGCCGCCCAACCAGCCCCCGCCGGGCGGGTTCGGCCCGCCGCAGGACCAGCCGCCCCAGCAGCAAGGGGGCGGCGGCTTCGGCGCACCCCAGCCACCACCGCAGCAGCCCCCGCAGCCGCCGCAGGGCCCGCAGCCGCCGCAGCCCGGATACGGCTATCCCCAGGCGCCGCAGCCACCTCAGCCACCTCAGCCACTGCAGGGAGCTCCCGCGGCCCCGCCCGGGTACGGCTACCCCGCTCAGCAGCCCGCCGCCCCCTACGGGCAGCCGCAGAACCCGTACGCCCAGCCGCCCGGCTACGGCTATCCGCAGCAGACCGTGCCGATGCACCCCCAGCCCGGCCAGGGCGGCGGAGGCGGCAGGTCCAGCTCGCAGCTCGCCGTCATCGTGGCGGCCGCCGTCGTGGCGATCGCCCTGATCATCGGCGGTGGCGTCTGGTACGCGAACTCCGGTGACGACGGCGCCAAGGACGACACCGCCAGCTCCAGCGGCGGCACCGGAGGCGGGGGCGACGGCGAGGGGGGCGGTGGCTTCGACGCCCCCGACGGCACGGAGAAGGTGCCCTCGAACACCACCTCCCAGGTCCTCTTCCAGGTCCCGGCGCCCAACGTCGACGACGACACCAGCATCTCCGTGCCCGGCTCGTGGCTGACCGACAAGGCGTACGTCAAGAGCGGCGTCGCGGAGATCGTCGGCTACGACCCCGACAAGGGCAGCGAGCTGTGGACGGTCAAGCTGCCCGGCCCGGTCTGCCAGGCCAGCAAGCACATGACCGAGGACCACGTCACGGCCGTCGCGTTCGAGCCCGCGATGCCGACCGAGGACAAGCCCTCGCACGGCTGCACCCAGATCGCGGCGATCGACCTCGACGCCGGCAAGAAGCTGTGGACCAAGACCGCCAAGGGCAAGAACGGGGAGATCCGGTACGACAACGTCACCGTCAGCGGGGGCACGGTCGCGGCCGGCGGCACCAGCGGCGGCGCGGCGTGGGACGTCGGGTCCGGCAGGCAGCTGTGGGTCCCCAAGACCGACGACAACTGCTACGACCTCGGGTACGCCGGCGGTCCGAAGCTGGTCGTCGTCCGCAAGTGCGGCAGCTACGAGCAGCCCCAGCTGAACATCCAGACCGTCGACCCGAAGACCGGGAACGTCATCTCCGACTACAAGATGGCCGCCGGCGTCGAGTACGCCAGCGTCATCTCCACCGACCCGCTGGTCGTGGCCGCCGAGCTCGGCCAGTCCAAGGACGCCGTCGGCATCACGGACGTCTTCTCGATCGACAACAGGACCGGCAAGCTGCGCATCCGTGTCTCCGTGCCGGGCGACCGGTTCGCGGCCCGCTGCTCCGGTGTCACCACGATCGAGGCGTGCACGGGTGTCGTGGTGGGCAACGACCGGCTCTACGTGGAGACCGAACAGCACGCCGGCGGTGGCGAGTACGGCCGGACCAACGAGATCGTCGCGTTCGATCTCGCCACCGGCAAGCAGACCGGGCAGCGTGCGGACGCGGGCGACCGGTACACGATCTCGCCGCTGCGCATGGACGGCGGCAATCTGATCGCGTACAAGCGTCCGCCGTACGACAAGGGCGGTCAGATCGTCAGCATCGACGGCGGCAGTTTCGAGGAGACGAAGCTGCTGGAGAATCCGGCCACGAAGACGGTGCGGGACGTGGAGACGCGGATGTCGCCGGACTACGCCGAGATTCTGTACTCGCAGGGGCGTCTGTACATGTCCGCCAAGTTCGCGAGCGAGCTGGGGAGTTCGGACACCCGCAAGGCGCATGTGATCGCGTTCGGCGCGACCGGCTGAGTACGGCCCCCCTTTCCTGGTCGGGAACGGGGGGCCGTTTCGTGTACTGCCTCAACGCTGTCGAATGCGCGGAAAGCCAGAAAATCCGCCGTTCCGGGGCACTTCTCGCCGGTAGGGGGAGCGCAATGTCGAACAAGCGTGTAGCTTCCGGGGGCATGAAGGGCGGGGGAGCCGGGAGGGGGCTTCTGTCCGCGCGGACCAGTGGGCATCCATAGTGGGGCATCCGGACTGGCGCGGTCGGTCCTGGGTAGTGATGGGGATCCATTGGGGGGACTGGGGGGTTGCTCGATGGGAGTGCGGCTCATGGTGGTCGACGACCACCGATTGCTCGCGGAGGCGCTGGCCTCGGCGCTGAAGCTGCGGGGGCACCGGGTGCTGGCCGCGGCGGCGCCTGCCGCGGGGGCGGCGGAGCTGGTGATCACGCGGGCGCCCGAGGTGTGCCTGCTGGGGACGGCGACGCCTGCGGAGCCGGGGATGTTCGATCCGGTGGCGAAGATCAAGCGGGAGCGGCCGCAGGTGGCGGTGTTGGTGCTGGGGCCGGTGCCGAGTCCGCGCGGGATAGCGGCGGCGTTCGCGGCCGGGGCCTCCGGTTATGTCCGGCACGATGAGCGCATAGAGGGCGTGGAGCGGGCGATCATGAAGGCGCGGGCGGGGGAGGCGGCGGTGGCGCCGCAGTTGCTGCAGGGTGCGTTCAGTGAGCTGCTGAACCCTGCGGCGCAGCCGGACGACGAGGGGCAGCGCCTGCTTCAGATGCTCACGCCCCGGGAGGTCGAGGTCCTGGTCCGGGTGGCCGACGGCGAGGACACCCGCCTGATCGCGGCCGGAATGGGCATCGCACCGTCGACTGCACGCACCCATGTCCAACGGGTACTGATGAAACTGGGCGTCGGCTCCCGGCTGGAGGCGGCGGCGTTGGCGGCGCGCACGGGGTTGCTGGACCGGGCGGGGCCGTTGCCGGAGGGGGACGCGGGGGTGGAGCCGTGATGCCTGCGGCGCATGTGCGGGTTCGGTGGGGGTGCGCGTAGCGCCTTTGGGTGCGTTGTGGGTCGGGGCCGTGGCGGGGGGTGTCCGTCCTCGGACCGGCGGCTGGCGTCGGGCAGAGTGCTGACCGCCCCTTGACGCCGGCCACTGCGGGCGGACACCCCCCACCACGTCCCCTTCCCGCCGTGGGCGGCTGCGGGCCGGTGGGGGTACGCCGGTCCGCACCTCGCAACCCGTGCGGCCCAGGGACCCTTCTCGATGCCGTCCGGCACCACCCAGCCGTCCGGCACCCGAGGACGGGCTCTCACCGACCTGCTGGGCGTCACCTTTCAACGTCGGCCGGCACAGTCCAGCCCGTCCGGCGTTTGAGGACGGCCTCCCACCATCCCGAATCCCCACCCACCGACCGCCACTCACCGGCAGGGCCGGCCCCTCTCAGCAGGCCGGCACCCTCCAGCCGTCTGGCGTCCGAGGACGGGCTCTCACCATCCCCGACCCCCGCTCACCCGCAGGACCGGCCCCTCTCAGCAGGCCGGCACCCTCCAGCCGTCTGGCGTCCGAGGACGGGCTCTCACCATCCCCGGCCCCCGCTCACCGGCAGGTCCGGCCCCTCTCAGCAGGCCGGCACCCTCCAGCGGTCCGGTGTCCGAGGACGGGCTCTCACCATCCCGAGCCCCCACCCACCCGCTGGGCGCCACCTTTCAGCGCCGGTCGGCGCAATCCAGCCCGTCCGGCGTTTGAGGACAAGGCCCCTTCAGGGCCGGAGCGGGGTCTGGGGCGGCAGCCCCAGGGGGGTCGAAGGGGCGGAGTCCCTGGGGATGGGACGGGTAGGGGCGGCGGGGGCGAGGGAAGCGGGGGATGAGGGTGGGTGGGTCAGGGAGTGGGGGGCTCGTTTTCCGACGGGGTGGTGTCGGGTGGGGGCGGGGCCGTGGGGCGTAGCTTCAGCCAGGTGAGGAAGAACAGGCCGAGGAGCAGCATGCCCAGGCCGGTCCAGAGGTTGATGTTCACGCCCTCGGCCTTGTCGATCGCCGCGTCGTCGTCCGTGAGACCGACGATGGTGACGATGACGCCGTAGAGGACGAAGAGCCCGCCGATGATGCGCCGGATGTCGAAGAGGCGGGCCGCCGTCGCGGACTTGCCCTCGAGTTCGCTGACCTCGCGCTGGACGTCCTTCTCGGTGAACGGGGAGGGGTGTTCGGAGTTGTCGCTCATGGTGTCTCAGGCCTCCTTCGTCAGAACGAGAACGGGATGTAGCAGGCGGCCGCCAGCACCACGGCACCCCAGCCCAGCAACGCCGGCTTGCGGTACCACGCGTCGTCGCCCTTGGCCGGCGGCTCGGTCATGCCGGGGGAGCGGGTGCCGTAGACCAGGCCCTGGAGTTCCTCCGTCGGCTTGGGGGCCGTGAAGAGGGTGACGGCCACCATGACGACCGCGCCGGCCACGAAGCCCGCGATCGCGGAGACGAAGTTGGCGCCCTGGTCGGAGGGGATGGAGACGATGTCCTGCTTGTAGAGGACGAAGTAGTTCACCATCGCTGCTGTCGTGCCGGCCAGCAGGCCCCAGAAACCCGACTTCATCGACGCCCGCTTCCAGAACATGCCGATGATGAAGACCACGAACATCGGCACGTTGAAGAAGGAGAACAGGGTCTGGAGGTAGCTCATGATGTTGGAGAAGGAGGACGCCAGGAACGCCGTGCCGATCGATGCCAGGACGCCGATCGCCGTGATCAGGCGGCCGAAGCCGACGTAGTAGGAGTCCTCTCGGTCCTTCACCACGTACTTCGCCCAGATGTCCGTGGTGAACACGGTGTTGAACGATGAGACGTTGGCCGCCATGCCCGCCATGAAGGCCGCCAGGAGGCCCGTCACCGCGATGCCCAGTACGCCGTTGGGCAGCAGGCCCTGCATGAGGTAGGGGATCGCGTCGTTGTACTGGTAGCCCGATTCGGAGGTGCCGAAGCCGGGGACCAGGGCCGCCGCCGCAAGGCCGGGGATCATCACCAGGAACACGATGAAGATCTTCGGGAACGCCGCGATCAGCGGGGTGCGCTGCGCCGCCGAGAGGTTCTTCGCGGACAGGGCCCGCTGGACCTCCGCGAAGTTCGTCGTCCAGTAGCCGAAGGACAGCACGAAGCCGAGGCCCAGGACGATCGTCAGCCAGTTCGCGCCCAGCGGGTTCGCGTCGCCGATGCCCGTGCCGCCCCAGGCGGTGACGAAGTCGTCGCCGTGGGACTTGGTGAGCGTGTCCGTCAGGCCGTCCCAGCCGCCCACCTTCTTCAGCGCCAGCACGGTGATCGGGATCAGCGCCGCCAGGATCACGAAGAACTGCAGGACCTCGTTGTAGATCGCCGACGACAGGCCGCCGAGGGTGATGTAGGCCAGCACGAAGAAGCCCGCCACGACGATCGCCACCCACTCCGGCCAGCCCAGCAGGGCCTCGACCACGATCGCCAGGGCGTACAGGTTCACGCCGGCGATCAGGATCGCGGCGAAGGCGAACAGGATCGAACTGAGCAGGTGCGCCCACTTGTCGAAGCGCAGGAGGAGGAACTCGGGTACCGAGCGGACCTTGCTGCCGTAGTAGAAGGGCATCATCACCAGGCCGAGGAAGACCATGGCCGGGATGGCGCCGATCCAGTACCAGTGGACGGTGTAGGCGCCGTACTGCGCGCTGTTCGCCGCCATGCCCAGGATCTCCGTCGCGGCCAGGTTGGCGGAGATGAAGGCCAGGCCGGTGACCCAGGCCGGCAGGGAGCGGCCGGAGAGGAAGAAGTCGAGGCTGGTCTTGACCGAGCGGCGGGCCGCGAATCCGATGCCCAGCACGGCGACGAAGTAGATGCCGAGCAGTGTGTAGTCGACCCAGTTCGTGGGGAGCCGTAGCTCGGCGGCGAGGTAGGTGGGGGAAGTGGGGGAAGTGGGGGAAGTGGGGGAAGTGAGAGGCCCCGTGGGGGAAATTGTGGGGGTTTGCATACGTACTCGCTTCGTGTCGCGAATCGATACACAGCGGAACCTACGCCCGGGTGTTCAGTAATTGAACACGTCGGGTGATGCTCTTTGTTGGATTGTGATGTTGACGGAGGGGGTGAGATGTGTTGTTCTGTGTTTAGTTCTGTTTGATGGGAGTGCGGCGTGAAGAAGACCTCGACCCGACTGGCCGACGGTCGTGAGCTCATCTACTACGACCTGCGCGACGACACCGTGCGGGACGCGGTCGACCGCCGTCCCCTGGACCGGACCGTCACCACGTCCGAGATCCGTCATGACGTGCTGCTCGGGGACTCCGTCGCCATCGCCTCGCACCGGCAGGGGCGGACCTACCATCCGCCGGCCGACCAGTGCCCGCTGTGCCCCTCCGAGGGCGACCGGCTGAGCGAGATCCCGGACTCGTCGTACGACGCCGTCGTCTTCGAGAACCGCTTCCCCTCGCTCGCCGGCGACTCCGGGCGCTGCGAGGTCGTCTGCTTCACCTCCGACCACAACGCGTCCTTCGCCGACCTCACCGAGGAGCAGGCGCGGCTCGTGCTCGACGCCTGGACCGACCGGACCTCCGAGCTGTCGTCCCTGCCCTTCGTCGAGCAGGTGTTCTGCTTCGAGAACCGCGGTGCCGAGATCGGCGTGACGCTCCAGCACCCCCACGGACAGATCTACGCCTATCCCTTCACCACCCCGCGCACCGCCCTGATGCTGCGCTCCCTCGCCGCGCACAAGGACGCCACCGGCGGCGAGAACCTCTTCGACGCCGTCGTCGAGCGTGAACTCGCCGGCGAGCGGGTCGTCCTGGAGGGTGAACACTGGGTGGCCTTCGTGCCGTACGCCGCGCACTGGCCGTACGAGATCCACCTGTACCCGAAGCGCCGGGTGCCCGATCTGCTCGCCCTGGACGAAGAGGCGCGCTCAGAGTTCCCCAAGGTTTATCTGGAACTCTTGAGGCGCTTCGACCGGATCTTCGGGGAAGGTGAGCCTCCCACGCCGTACATCGCCGCCTGGCATCAGGCGCCGTTCGGCCAGCTGGAGGACTTCGAGGGCGTCGTGCGTGAGGACTTCGCGCTTCACCTCGAGCTTTTCACCATCCGCCGCACTTCCGGCAAGCTGAAGTTCCTCGCGGGTTCCGAATCCGGCATGAACGTGTTCATCAACGACGTGCCGCCGGAGCGCGCGGCTGAGCGACTGCGAGAGGTAGCGAGTTCATGAGCGGGAAGTTTCTGGTCACCGGTGGCGCGGGCTACGTCGGCAGCGTGGTCGCGCGGCACCTGATCGAGGCGGGCGAGGAGGTCGTCGTCCTCGACAACCTCTCCACCGGCTTCCGTGAGGGTGTGCCGTCCGGGGCGTCCTTCATCGAGGGCGACATCCGCGACGCCGCCAAGTGGCTGGACTCCTCCTTCGACGCGGTGCTGCACTTCGCCGCGTTCTCGCAGGTCGGCGAGTCGGTCGTGAAGCCCGAGAAGTACTGGGACAACAACGTCGGCGGCACCATGGCGCTGCTCGGCGCCATGCGCGAGGCGGGCGTGCGCAAGCTGGTCTTCTCCTCGACGGCCGCCACGTACGGCGAGCCGAAGGAGGTACCGATCGTCGAGTCGGCGCCGACGCGGCCGACGAACCCGTACGGCGCCTCCAAGCTCGCCGTCGACCACATGATCACCGGCGAGGCGGCGGCCCACGGCCTGGGCGCGGTCTCCCTCAGGTACTTCAACGTCGCGGGCGCCTACGGCGACTGCGGTGAGCGCCACGACCCCGAGTCGCACCTCATCCCGCTGGTCCTCCAGGTCGCCCAGGGCCGGCGCGACGCGATCTCCGTCTTCGGCGACGACTACCCGACGCCGGACGGCACCTGCGTGCGCGACTACATCCACGTCGCCGACCTGGCGGAGGCCCACCTGCTCGCCCTGGAGGCCGCCCGGCCCGGCGAGCACCTCATCTGCAACCTCGGCAACGGCAACGGCTTCTCCGTGCGCGAGGTCATCGAGACCGTCCGCAAGGTCACCGGGCACCCGATCCCCGAGGTCGTGGCCCCGCGCCGGGGCGGCGACCCGGCCGCCCTGGTCGCCTCCGCCGACACCGCCCGCGAGCGGCTCGGCTGGAACCCGTCCCGGGCGGACCTCGCCGGGATCGTCGCGGACGCGTGGGAGTTCGCGCAGCGGCGCGGCAACTAGAACGTACGAAAGGTCAGGGTCAGGGGATGAGCGTCGACACGGCAGCCGCGGTCGCCGAGCGGTTCAGGGAGCTGTACGGGGCCGAGCCGGAGGGGGTGTGGGCCGCGCCGGGCCGGGTCAACCTGATCGGCGAGCACACCGACTACAACGACGGCTTCGTCATGCCGTTCGCGCTGCCGCACACCGCGGTCGCGGCGGTCTCGCGGCGCGCGGACGGCGTCCTGCGGCTGCACTCGGCCGACGTCGAGGGCGGCGTGGTGGAGCTGCGGCTCGACGACCTGCGCCCCGAGACGGACCGGAACTGGACGGCGTACCCGTCGGGCGTCGTCTGGGCCCTGCGCCAGGCCGGCCACGCGGTGACCGGCGCCGACATCCACCTCGCCTCGACGGTCCCGGCGGGCGCGGGCCTGTCGTCGTCGGCGGCCCTGGAGGTCGTGGTCGCGCTCGCGCTCAACGACCTCTACGACCTGGGCCAGAAGGGCTGGCAGCTGGCCCGCCTGTGCCAGCGCGCCGAGAACGTCTACGTCGGCGCCCCGGTCGGCATCATGGACCAGACCGCGTCCGCCTGCTGCGAGGCCGGCCACGCCCTCTTCCTCGACACCCGTGACCTCTCCCAGCGGCAGATCCCCTTCGACCTGGCCGCCGAGGGCATGCGCCTGCTCGTCGTCGACACCCAGGTCAAGCACTCCCACAGCGAGGGCGAGTACGGCAAGCGCCGCGCGGGCTGCGAGAAGGGCGCGGCCCTGCTGGGCGTCGACGCGCTCAGGGACGTCGCCTACGACGGCCTGGACGCGGCCCTCGAGCGGCTCGGCGACGACGAGGAGGTCCGCCGGCTGGTCCGGCACGTGGTCACGGAGGACCAGCGTGTCGAACGCGTCGTCGCCCTGCTGGAGTCCGGTGAGACACGGGCGATCGGCCCGGTGCTGACGCAGGGCCACGCCTCCCTGCGCGACGACTTCCGCATCTCCTGCCCCGAGCTGGACCTGGTCGTGGACACGGCCCTGGCGGGCGGCGCCCTCGGCGCCCGCATGACCGGCGGCGGCTTCGGCGGCTCGGCGATCGTGCTGGCCGAGGCGGCCGACGTCGAGACCATCACCAAGGCGGTCGAAGAGGCCTTCGCCGCGGCCGGGTTCACCGCGCCGCGCGTGTTCGAGGCGGTGCCGGCGGCGGGCGCCCGGCGGCTGAGCTGAGCCCGCGGAAGCCGCAGACGGGGCCGAGGCGACGCCTCGGCCCCGGGTGCGGCAAGCCCCTCTAGAGGTACCCCCACGCCCGGCACATCGGCCGCAGCACATCCGCGATCTCGTCCTGCGACGGTGCCGGCCGGTCCGGCTGTACCCGGCCCGAGCGGATCTTGTCGTTCCAGTCGCCGAAGCCGCCGCCCAGTACGGCGCCCTCCAGGCTGCTGCCGTATTCGAGCATGCCGGGCTCGTAGTCGAGGTCCAGGAAGCGGCAGATGTCGCGGAGCGCGGCGACGGGGTCGGCGGTGAGGTCCTCGTAGCGCAGGATGTGGCCGCCGAGTTCGGCGTGGGCCTCCTCCATGGCCTCCATGTACCGCAGCACGCGCTCGGCCGCCTCCTCGCGGGTGCGGTCCGGGACGGCCTCGTGCCAGGAGCGGGCCACCGCGGCCGGATGCCGGCGCAGGAAGACGAAGCGGGCATCCGGCCAGGTCTCGGCGATGCGCCGCCATGCGAAGGCGTTGCCCGGGGTCTTCTCCACGATGAACGACTTGCCGGACTTCACCAGTTCCCGGTGCAGGATGCGGTCCCACAGCAGCGCCTCCAGCTCCTCGTACCCGAGGCCGAGCGCGCGCATGGACTTCTCGGTGGGGCTGTGGGTCTTGAAGTACACCTCGAGGCCGGTCAGGTGCAGCTCGTGCGCGGCGTGCAGCCGGGAGTGCGCGCCCAGCATCATGCGCAGCAGGGTCGATCCGGAGCGCACGGAGGTGAGGATGAAGACCGGCCGTCGCAGCAGCCGGTCCACGGCCGGATCCACCGGTCCGCCCACCGCCCCGGTCGCGGGGCGCTCCGGGCGCGGGCCGCGCGGTGCGGGGATGGCGCCGAGATTTTCCTTCGGCGGCGACGGAGCCGGCACTCGGCGTACCTGGTACCCGGTCGTCGCTCCGATCTTCGAGTTCAGCTTCCGCAGCATGCTCATGGGGCGGAGGGTAGGGGATGTGCCTGAGACGACACTGAGACTCAGATTGATCCCAGATGCTTGGTCAGGGTGTACTCCGTGATGCCCGGCGGATAGTCCGGGATCACACACACCACGTCATACCCCTGCCGCTGGTAGAACTCCGGCGCCTGGAAGTCCCAGGTCTCCAGGCGTACGGCAGCGCAGCCCCGCTCGGCGCGGGCCACGCGCTCCGCCTGTGCAAGCAGTCGCGAACCGATGCCCGCGCCGCGAAGGCGTTCGTCGACCCAGAGGTAGGTGACATGGAGCCAGGTGGTCCAGGTGTACCCGACGAGTCCGCCGGCCACGGCGTCCGCCTCGTCCAACGCCCAGACCTGGAGCGGGCGTTCACGTCCACCTGGGGTTCCGCGCAGGGCGCGCAGGATCGGGGAGGCCGCGGAGTTGGTGTCCCGCAGCCGGCGGCGGAGCAGATCCTGGCGCGCTTTGTCGACTTCTGTCTCCAGACGAAACATGCGGCTCACCATAAACGCGTCGGCCAACCAGTTCTGCAAATTACCTTCCGCTCCTGCCCCCCGGCCGTACCCTGATGAACAGCACCGGTGGGGGCCGGTGCTGATCAGGGGGCGAGACAGTCGGGTTCGACACCCGAAGTGGGGGGTAGCAGTTCCTGCACGGCGGCGGCCGTGCGCGCGCCCAACGCGCTTCGGGCGTCGTACCCGCAGATCGTTGTCTTGTCTCCCGGTGTCGTCCTTATGACGATGGGGTCCCCTGCTCTTCGAGAGCTTGGGGAAGGGGGTTTCGTGGTTCGCATCCGAGTGCTGGTCGTCGACGACCATCGCATCTTCGCCGAGTCGCTCGCCGCGGCTCTGGCCGCCGAGCCCGATGTCGACGTCTCCGCCGCCGGCAGCGGCCCGGCCGCGCTGCGCAGTCTGGAGCGCGCGGCCGCCGAGGGACGGCGGTTCGATGTCCTGCTCGTCGACGCCGACCTGGGCGGCAATGTGCCGGGGGTCCGGCCCGCCGTGCCCGTGCAGGAGGTGGGGGAGGACGGGCTCGTGGACGGCATCTCGCTGGTCGCCGGGGTCCGCTCGGCGCAGCCGGCCGTACGGATCGTCGTCCTCGCCGAGAAGGACGATCCGCGCCGGGCCGCGCTCGCCCTGCAGGCCGGGGCGTCCGGGTGGGTGGCCAAGGACTGCTCGCTGTCCCGGCTGCTCACCGTCATCCGCGGGGTCCTGCGCGACGAGACCCATCTGCCGCCGGCCCTGCTCACGGGCGTGCTACGAGAGCTGACGGCCGCCCGAAAGCACCGCACCGAGAGCGAGCGGCTCGTCGAGTCCCTCACCCCGCGCGAACGTGAGGTCCTGCGCTGCATGGTGGCCGGCCTGGGCAGAAAGGCGGTCGCCGAACGCCTGTACCTGTCCCCGCACACGGTCCGGACACACATGCAGAACGTCCTGGGCAAGCTCGGCGTCCACTCGACGCTGGCAGCGGTGGCGCTCGCGCGCCGGGCGGGGGTCGGCCCGGTCGACTTGGGCCCGGCCGGCAGGATCCTGCCGGAGGAAAGCAGCAGCGCCTGATCAACGCCGCTGAGCAGCAACACCCCTAGGGGCGCGGGGCTGTGTCGATTTGCGGCTACCGCCGCGTGGGCGCAACCAGCCACGACGGCGTCGCAGACGGCAAACGACAGATCGCGGCACTCAGCTCAACCGGGGATGTTGTCGAACGGCGCAGTCAGCTGCCGCAACAACGCGGCCAGCTCACCCCGCTGCGCCCGCGACAGCTCGGCGAGGATCGCACGCTCCTGGTCCAGCAGACCGGCGAGCGCCTGGTCCGCGCGGTCGCGGCCCTCGTCCGTGAGACGCACCAGCACACCGCGTCGGTCGCTGGGGTCGGGGAGGCGCTCCACCAGGCCCTTCTTGGCTAGGCGGTCGATGCGGTTCGTCATCGTGCCCGAGGTGACCAGGGTCTGTGTCAGCAGCTGTCCGGGGGAGAGCTGATACGGCGTCCCGGCGCGCCTGAGCGCGGTCAGCACGTCGAACTCCCAGGGCTCCAGGCTGTGCTCGGAGAAGGCCAGCCGGCGCGCCCGGTCCAGATGCCGGGCCAGTCTGCTCACCCGGCTGAGCACCTCGAGCGGTTCCACGTCGAGGTCCGGGCGCTCCCGGCGCCACGCTGCGACCAGCCGATCGACCTCGTCCTCCATGACGATCAGTGTAGTGGTTGTGTCGACGTGAAGTCTCTTGACGTCAAGATATCCAGGGGGGCAGGCTGGAGACGAGAAGACAGGAGGCCCCGCCCATGTCCGCTGCCGCCACCCCCACCTGGGATCCCGCCCAGTACCTGCGTCACGCCGGCCACCGCGCCCGCCCCTTCACCGATCTGCTGGCCCGCGTCCCCGACCTCCCCGGCGAACGGCCGCGCATCGCCGACCTCGGCTGCGGCCCCGGCAACGTCACCGCCCTGCTCGCCGAACGCTGGCCCACCGCGCACATCACCGGCTACGACAACTCCGCGGAGATGCTCGACCAGGCCCACGTCCAGCACGAGGGGCCGAGCGCGGGCGGCGGGCGCCTCGGCTTCGCCCACGCCGACGTACGGACCTGGACGCCCGAGGAGCCGTACGACCTGATCGTCAGCAATGCCACCCTCCAGTGGGTGCCGGGGCACGCGGACCGTTTCGCGCACTGGGTGCAGGGCCTCAGGCCCGGCGGCACCTTCGCCTTCCAGGTCCCCGGCAACTTCGACGCCCCGAGCCACCGCCTGATGCGCGACCTCGCGCGGCGCCACGGCCTCGCGGACACCCTGCGCCACCGGGACGCCGTGCTCGCCCCGCGGGACTACCTGACCGGGCTGACCGGCCTGGGCTGCTCCGCGGACGTCTGGGAGACGACGTACGTCCATCTCCTGAGCGGCGAGGACCCCGTCCTCGACTGGGTGAAGGGCACCGGACTGCGGCCGGTCCTCACCGCGCTCGCCGACGACCCCGAGGCGCGGGACGCCTTCCTCGACGACTACCGGGACGCCCTGCGCGCGGCCTACCCGGCCGGCCCGCACGGCACCCCCTTCCCCTTCCGCCGGATCTTCGCCGTGGCCCGCAAGGAGGCCTGATGATCACCGCCGTCGACCACGTCCAGCTCACGGCGCCGCCCGGCTCGGAGGAGCGGCTGCGGACGTACTACGTGGGCGTCCTCGGCATGACCGAGATCCCGAAGCCCCCCGCACTGGCCGGGCGCGGCGGCTGCTGGTTCCGGGCGGGCACCGTGGAACTGCACCTCGGCATCGAAGAGGACTTCCGCCCCGGGACGAAGGCCCACCCCGGACTGCGGGTCACCGGGATCGAGCGGTACGCGGCCCGGCTGACGGCGCACGGGGCGCCGGTGGAGTGGGACGAGGAGCTGCCGGGGCACCGGCGGTTCCACTCCTACGACCCCGTGGGCAACCGGCTGGAGTTCCTGGAGCCGGTGACCGGGGAGCCCGGCACCACTGTTTGAGACGGCGGTGCACTGGTCACCCGCTGAATCACACCGGCGTCAACCTTGCGGGAGTGAGGAACATGGCGAAGGAAGAGAAGGCCAGGTCCAAGAAGGAACAGCTCAGGGGCAAGGTCAAGGAAACGATGGGCCGCGTGGTCGGCAATGAGGAAATGACCGCAAAGGGCAAGGCCGAGCAGCGCAAGGGCCACGCACGCCAGGCGAAGGAGAAGGGCAAGGACACGTTCAAGGGCTGAGTACGTCGGCACCGAGGCCCCGTCGACAGGGCGCGGGTCAGCTCTTCCGGCGCCCTATCAGGTGCGGCTTCGCCTCCAGGCCGTCCAGGCCGTGCCAGGCCAGGTTCACCAGATGCGCCGCGACCTCCGCCTTCTTCGGGCGGCGGACGTCCAGCCACCACTGGCCGGTCAGGGCCACCATCCCGACCAGGGCCTGCGCGTACAGCGGGGCCAGCTTGGGGTCGAAGCCGCGGCTCTTGAACTCGCGGCCCAGGATGTCCTCCACCTGGGTGGCGATGTCCGAGATCAGGGACGCGAAGGAACCCGTCGACTGGGGGATGGGCGAGTCACGGACCAGGATGCGGAAGCCGTCCGTGTACTCCTCGATGTAGTCGAGAAGCGCGAAGGCCGCCTGTTCGCACAGCTCACGGGGGTGGCCGGCGGTCAGCGAGCTGGTCACCATGTCCAGCAGACGGCGCATCTCACGGTCCACCACCACCGCGTACAGGCCCTCCTTGCCGCCGAAGTGCTCGTACACCACCGGCTTGGAGACGCCCGCCTTCGCGGCGATCTCCTCCACCGACGTGCCCTCGAACCCCTTCGCGGCGAACAGGGTGCGACCGATCTCCAGCAGCTGCTGGCGGCGCTCCGCACCGGTCATCCGGGTACGGCGCGTCCGCCGCTGCTTCTCATTGCCGGGGGTACTGCTGGAGTCGGTCGCCACGGCGTCAATCATGCCGCCTTTACAGGTTCCTTCCGGCGCCGGGAGCCGCCTTCCCCGGTGTTCCGGCGTGAATCGATACGCGAGCGTGACGGCCAGCGCACGTCGTAGGCCCAGCCGAGCATCTCGAACCAGCGGATGATCCGCGCCGAGGAGTCGATCTGACCGCGCTCCACACCGTGCCGCGCGGACGTCGGGTCGGCGTGGTGCAGGTTGTGCCAGGACTCCCCGCACGACAGCACCGCCAGCCACCACACGTTGCCCGAGCGGTCACGCGACTTGAACGGCCGCTTGCCCACCGCGTGGCAGATCGAGTTGATCGACCAGGTGACATGGTGCAGCAGGGCCACCCGGACGAGTGAGCCCCAGAAGAAGCCCGTGAACGCGCCCCACCAGGACATCGTCACCAGTCCGCCGATCAGCGCGGGCAGCGCCAGCGACAGCGCCGTCCAGTAGATGAACTGGCGGGAGATCGCACGGATCGCCGGGTCCTTGATCAGATCCGGCGCGTACTTGTCCTGCGGCGTCTGCTCCTCGTCGAACATCCAGCCGATATGCGCCCACCACAGGCCCTTCATCAGGGCCGGAACGGTCTCGCCGAACCGCCACGGAGAGTGCGGGTCGCCCTCCGCGTCGGAGAACTTGTGATGCTTGCGGTGGTCGGCCACCCAGCGGACGATCGGACCCTCGACCGCCAGGGAGCCCGCGATCGCCAGCGCGATCCGCAGGGGCCGCTTGGCCTTGAACGAACCATGGGTGAAGTAGCGGTGGAAGCCGATCGTGATGCCGTGGCAGCCCAGGAAGTAGAAGAAGACCATCAGGCCGAGGTCGAGCCAGCTCACACCCCAGCCCCAGGCCAGCGGCACGGCCGCGACCAGCGCCAGGAACGGGACGGTGATGAAGAGGAGGAGCGCGATCTGCTCGATCGAGCGCTTCTTCTCCCCGCCCAGCGTGGCGGAGGAGGTCTGGGTGTCGTCGTTCGCCTTCGGGGCGTCTTCGATCACATCGGAGCTCGTGGTCATGGGCGTCCCCTGTGGGGTGTCGAGGGTTGTGGCAGATGCCGGGGCTGCGGGAACTGTTCCCAGAATTCGTTACAACGGTCCCTACGGTTCCGTAACCTACGGCATCGTAAGTATGGCAGTGCGTCGCCCGGCGGCAAGAGCCCGAGAGTCTGCGCGTCCGCGTCGACACCTATCCTTGGAGTCGGTCGGACAGCGCGGTCCGCTCTGATTTCTTCCCGGATGCCAGGAGCCGTATGCGGCACCCACCGCGCGGCACCTGCGCCGGGTTCCCTCCCGGACGAGCTTCAACACTGCAAGGAGCCGCACCTGTGAGCAGTGCCGACGACCAGACGACGACCAGCAGCGAGCTGCGCGCCGACATCCGCCGACTGGGTGACCTCCTCGGCGAGACACTCGTCCGCCAGGAAGGCCCCGAGCTGCTGGAGCTCGTCGAGAAGGTCCGCCGTCTCACCCGAGAGGACGGCGAAGCCGCCGCCGAGCTGCTGCGCGGCACCGAGCTGGACACCGCGGCCAAGCTGGTCCGCGCCTTCTCCACCTACTTCCACCTGGCCAACGTCACCGAGCAGGTCCACCGCGGCCGCGAGCTGCGCGCCCGGCGCGCCGCCGAAGGCGGTCTCCTCGCCCGTACGGCCGACCGCCTCAAGGACGCCGACCCCGAGCACCTGCGCCAGACTGTCGAGCACCTCAACGTCCGCCCGGTGTTCACCGCCCACCCCACCGAGGCCGCACGCCGCAGCGTCCTCAACAAGCTCCGACGCGTCGCCGCCCTCCTGGAGACCCCCGTCCTCGAAGGGGACCGCCGCCGGCACGACACCCGACTGGCCGAGAACATCGACCTCGTCTGGCAGACCGACGAACTGCGCGTGGTCCGCCCCGAGCCCGCCGACGAGGCCCGCAACGCCATCTACTACCTCGACGAACTCCACGCCGGCGCCGTCGGCGACGTCCTGGAGGACCTCACCGCGGAACTGGAGCGCGTCGGCCACAAGCTCCCCGACACCACCCGCCCCCTCACCTTCGGCACCTGGATCGGCGGCGACCGCGACGGCAACCCCAACGTCACCCCCCAGGTGACCTGGGACGTCCTCATCCTCCAGCACGAACACGGCATCAACGACGCCCTGGAGATGATCGACGAGCTGCGCGGCTTCCTGTCGAACTCCATCCGCTACACCGGCGCGACGGAGGAACTCCTGGAGTCGCTGAAGGCCGACCTGGAGAACCTCCCCGAGATCAGCCCCCGCTACAAGCGCCTCAACGCCGAAGAGCCCTACCGGCTCAAGGCCACCTGCATCCGGCAGAAGCTGGAGAACACCAAGACCCGCCTCGCCAAGGGCATCCCCCACGAGGCGGGCCGCGACTACCTCGGCACCGGCGAACTGCTGCAGGACCTCACCCTGATCCAGACCTCGCTCAGGGACCACCGCGGCGGCCTGTTCGCCGACGGCCGCATGAACCGCACGATCCGCACCCTGTCCGCGTTCGGCCTGCAGCTGGCCACCATGGACGTACGCGAGCACGCCGACGCCCACCACCACGCCCTCGGCCAGCTCTTCGACCGGCTCGGCGAGGAGTCCTGGCGCTACGCCGACATGCCCCGCGACTACCGCGCCAAGCTCCTCGCCAAGGAACTCCGCTCCCGCCGTCCCCTCGCCCCCACCCCGGCACCCGTGGACGCGGCCGGCGAGAAGACCCTCGGCGTGTTCCAGACCGTCAAGAAGGCCCTGGAGGTCTTCGGACCCGAGGTCATCGAGTCGTACATCATCTCCATGTGCCAGGGCGCCGACGACGTCTTCGCCGCGACCGTCCTCGCCCGCGAGGCCGGCCTGATCGACCTGCACGCCGGCTGGGCCAAGATCGGCATCGTGCCGCTGCTGGAGACCACCGACGAACTCAAGGCCGCCGACACCATCCTGGAGGACATGCTCTCCGACCCGTCGTACCGCAGGCTCGTGGCCCTGCGCGGCGACGTCCAGGAGGTCATGCTCGGCTACTCCGACTCCTCCAAGTTCGGCGGCATCACCACCAGCCAGTGGGAGATCCACCGCGCCCAGCGCCGCCTGCGCGACGTGGCGCACCGGTATGGGGTGCGTCTGAGGCTGTTCCACGGCCGCGGCGGCACCGTCGGCCGCGGCGGCGGCCCCTCCCACGACGCGATCCTCGCCCAGCCCTGGGGCACCCTGGAAGGCGAGATCAAGGTCACCGAGCAGGGCGAGGTCATCTCCGACAAGTACCTCGTACCGTCCCTGGCCAGGGAGAACCTCGAGCTGACGGTGGCCGCCACCCTCCAGGCCTCCGCCCTGCACACCGCCCCCCGCCAGTCCGTCGAGGCACTCGCCCGCTGGGACGCCGCGATGGACGTCGTCAGCGACGCCGCCCACGCCGCCTACCGCAGGCTCGTCGAGGACCCGGACCTGCCGACGTACTTCCTCGCGTCGACACCGGTGGACCAGCTCGCCGACCTGCACCTGGGCTCGCGCCCCTCCCGCCGCCCCGGCTCGGGTGTCTCCCTCGACGGGCTGCGCGCCATCCCGTGGGTGTTCGGCTGGACCCAGTCCCGGCAGATCGTGCCCGGCTGGTTCGGCGTCGGCTCCGGCCTCAAGGCGCTGCGCGAAGCGGGCCTGGACACCGTGCTCGACGAGATGCACGAGCAGTGGCACTTCTTCCGCAACTTCATCTCCAACGTCGAGATGACGCTCGCCAAGACCGACCTGCGGATCGCCGGGCACTACGTCGACACCCTCGTGCCGGACGAGCTCAAGCACGTCTTCGACACCATCCGCGCCGAGCACGAACTCACCGTCGCGGAAGTCCTGAAGGTGACCGGCGAAAAGGAACTCCTCGACGCCCAGCCGGTCCTCAAGCAGACCTTCGCCATCCGCGACGCCTACCTGGACCCCATCTCCTACCTCCAGGTCACCCTGCTCAAGCGCCAGCGCGACGCCGCCGCGGCCGGCGCCGAGGCCGACCCGCTGCTGTCCCGCGCCCTGCTCCTCACGGTGAACGGCGTGGCCGCGGGCCTGCGCAACACCGGCTGAGCGCCCCGCGGACAAACGGTGCCCCCGTGCTTCGTACTTGAGTTCTAGTGGTCGTCGCAACACCCCAGCTCAAGGGGTGCGATGGACTTCGAGATCCGCAAGGACAGACGTGGTGGGGGCGGCCGTCGGCTGACGCGTGAGCGGGAGGTATATCTCCAGCTCATGCGTCAGGGGTACAGCAGCAGAGAAGCCTGCCGGATCGTCGGGATCAACCTGCGAACCGGCAAGCGGTGGCGCAACGGCCACCACTCACCGACCTACGGAAAGCCGAAGCCTCCCATCACCGTGGAGGCTTCGGCTTCCGGCCCGTCGCGGTACCTCCGGGAGGAGGACCGCATCTACATCGCCGACCGGCTCCGCGAGAGGGCATCTGTCCGGCAGATAGCCGCTGAGCTGGGCCGCAGCCCGTCGACCATCAGCCGGGAGATACGCCGCAACGGCATGCCACTGCGCGGGGACGCCTCCCGCTGGGCCTACCGGCCGCACGCCGCCCACCGCCGCGCCGAGCAGCGCAGGCCCCGCCCCAAGGCGGGCAAGATCGGGCAGAACCCCGAACTGCGGGGCTTCATCCAGCACCACCTCACACTGCGCTGGAGCCCTGAGCAGATCTGCCAGGCTCTACGGACCGCCTTTCCCGACCGGCCGGAGATGCACGTGGTCCACGAGACGATCTACCAGGCCCTCTACGTCCAGGGCCGCGGTGAACTGCGCCGCGAGCTGACCCGCGCCCTGCGCTCCGGACGGGCCATGCGCCGGCCGCACCGGCAGTCCTACAAGCGCCAGCCCCGGAACATCAGAGACATGGTGATGATCAGCGAGCGGCCCGCCGAAGCCGCCGACCGGGCCGTCCCCGGGCACTGGGAGGGAGACCTCATCATCGGCAAGGAAGGCAAGTCGGCCATCGCCACCCTCGTCGAGCGCAGCACCCGCTACGTCCTGCTCGCACCACTGCCCGAGGACCACAGCGCGGCCAGCACCCAAGACGCCCTGATCGAAGCCGTCACATCGCTTCCGCCGCACCTGAAGCGGTCCCTGACCTGGGACCAGGGCTCGGAGATGGCCACGCACAAGGCATTCACTCTCGCCACCGACATCCCGGTCTACTTCTGCGACCCAGCCAGTCCTTGGCAGCGCGGCTCGAACGAGAACACGAACGGCCTGCTGCGGCAGTACTTCCCGAAGGGCACCGACCTGTCCCGGCACAGCCGGGAGCACCTGGCTGCCGTCGCCGCCGAACTCAACAGCCGCCCACGCAAAACGCTCGGCTGGGAAACCCCAGCCGAGCGCCTCGCTAAGCTCCTGGCCACAGCCAGTTGATCACTTGTGTTGCAACAACCCCTGGAATTCGCCGTACGAGCACGGGGGCACCGCTCATTCAGTCGCGCGCGTCAGGCCTGACGACGCCGGAACGCCAGGTAGCCGCCCACACCCAGCAGCGCCAGGGCGGCCGCGGACAGCAGACCCACCGGAGCACCGTTGCCGGTCTCCGCGAGGTCACCCTCCGCGCCCTGCGCCGACGGGGACGACGACGGGGCGGCCGCGGCCGACGTGGACGGACTCGACGACGGCTCGGCCGTCGACCCGCCCGGCGTCTCCGACTCCGACTCCGAGGCCGACGGCGTGGCCGTACCGCCGCCCTCCTCCTCGTCCGCACAGTCCGTCCAGAACACCTTGTGCTTCGCGGACCCCTTCTCGCCCTCGAAGTTCCAGAACAGCTTGTAGTGCCCGTCGGGCAGCGTCAGGTCCTCGGTACGGCCATGGCCCTCGCCGTCCAGCGTGATCTCGCCGGACTCCACGGTCTCGCCCTTGACGGCGGCCGTCGGGGCCCAGGCCTCGATGTGCCACGAAACCTGCTGGACGCCGTCGAACCCGAACGCGTCCAGATAGAACTCACACACGTGCGGCTCGTTGCGGCGCAACTCCTCGCCGGTGGAGGCGTCATGAATCTTGACGGTGCCGTTGTCACCCGGAGCAGTGGCGTGAGCGGCGGCCGGGGCACAGAGAACGGCGGCCGCGGCGACGGCGGACAGGGCGCCGACGCGGTGGAGGGTACGCATGAGGCAGTTATCCATCTTCGTGAAGGAACGGGAAGATGTGGAGGGGGCGGCTCAGCATCCAGCCCGCACTGACCTCAGGTCAATCACGAACAGACAACACTCACATCCTCCACAGACATGGAGAACGGCACACACCTCAGATCGTCACGAATGCCGCCGTCAGCAACGCGACCCCCGACCCCGCCATCACCCACGCCAACCGCGTCCGCCGCAACCCGCCCGCGACCACGATCGACGCCAGCAACAGCGCCCCACCCATCGGAACCCAGGCATAGAGAACACCCGCGGGCCCGGACCGTACGACATCGTCACTGCCCGGCTTGACCACGACCGTGTACGTCTGCCCCTTGCGCACGGCCACGCTCTTCTCGACGACGACCGACTCGCGCGCCCGCGAACCCTCCGAGACCGGCGTATAGAGACCGCTGCAGGTGTCCGCACCACAACGCGTCACCTCGATCGTGCCGCTCTCCCGGCCCTTCGTGAGCATCACATGATGAGCGGTGCCCCACGAGGCCCACACACCCGCGATCAGGATCAGCACGGCGACCGTGCCCATCGCCGCGACGCGCCCGAACCGCAGCACGGCGACCGCGCCTTGACTGGAAACAACGGCAGAAGGCATGGCCGCGATCCTTGGCCATGCCCGCACGCCCGGTCAACCTCGGCCCGGCCGGACAGCCGGACAAGTCAGGAGTTGTACGTGCTTTGCGCCCGCTCCAGGCCCTCGATCACCAGACACTCCACCGCATCCGCCGCACGGTCCACGAAGTAGTCCAGCTCCTTGCGCTCCGCCGACGAGAAGTCCTTCAGCACGAAGTCGGCGACCGGCATACGCCCCGGAGGACGCCCGATACCGAACCGCACCCGGTGATAGTCCGCGTCCATCACCTTCGTCATCGACTTCAACCCGTTGTGCCCGTTGTCCCCACCACCGAGCTTCAGCCGCAGCATCCCGTAGTCGATGTCCAACTCGTCATGGACGGCGACGATGTTCGCCACCGGCACCTTGTAGAAATCACGCAAGGCGTTCACCGGCCCACCCGACAGATTCATGTACGACATCGGCTTCGCGAGAATCACCCGCCGGTTCGCCGGCCCCGGCGGACCGATACGGCCCTCCACCACCTGCGCCTGCGCCTTGCCCGCCCGCTTGAACCGCCCCCCGATCCGCCCGGCCAGCAGATCGGCCACCATGAACCCGACGTTGTGCCGGTTCATGGCGTACTCCGGCCCGGGATTGCCGAGGCCCACGATCAACCACGGGGCATTGGCGTCGGTCGTCACGTCCATGTCTCCTTGATACGCGTCGGCCGCTGCCCCGCACGGGAACAGCGGCCGACGAACCGTCGAAAACGGCCGGCGAGGATCAGGCCTCGGCAGCCTCTTCGCCCTCGGCCGCCTCGCCCTCCGGGGCCTCCTCGGCCTGCGCGGACAGCACCTGGAGAACCACCGCGTCCTCCTCGACGGCCAGCGTGGTCCCCTTCGGCAGGGTGATGTCCTTGGCCAGGATGGAGGCACCGGCCTCCAGACCCTCCACGGACACCGTGACGGACTCGGGGATGTGCGTGGCCTCGGTCTCGACCGGCAGCGTGTTCAGCACGTGCTCCAGCAGGTTGCCACCCGCGGCCAGCTCGCCCTCGGTGTGCACCGGGATCTCGACCGTGACCTTCTCGCCACGCTTCACCAGCAACAGGTCGACGTGCTCCAGGAAGCCCTTGATCGCGTCACGCTGCACGGCCTTCGGGATCGCCAGCTCGTTGGTCTTGCCGTCGATGTCCAGGGAGATCAGGACGTTCGGCGTACGCAGCGCCAGCAGCAGGTCGTGGCCCGGAAGCGTCAGGTGCAGCGGGTCGGCACCGTGCCCGTACAGAACACCCGGAACCTTCGCGTCACGACGGATACGACGGGCGGCACCCTTACCGAACTCGGTGCGGGTCTCGGCGGAGATCTTTACCTCGGACATGCGGATCACTCCTCGCAGAAACTAGGAACGGACGTGGTCACCCGGCCACGAACGGCCTGCTACGAAGAGCGCGTCGATAACGGACCACCGCATCCCGCAGAAACGGAAACGGCCTCCCTCGCCGAGCAACTGAAACAGTCTACTCGGACCCGGAGGCCGCACCCAAAACGATCTCTACAGCAAAGGATCCCTACAACAAGGATCCCTACTGCTCGTCGAACAGACTCGTCACCGAACCGTCCTCGAACACCTCACGCACCGCCGACGCGATCGTCGGCGCGATCGACAGCACCGTCAGCTTGTCCAGATCCCGGCTCAGCTCACCCGGCGTCGGCAGCGTGTTCGTGAACACGAACTCACTCACCCGCGAGTTCTTCAACCGGTCGGCCGCCGGCCCCGACAGCACACCGTGCGTCGCCGTCACGATGACATCCTCCGCACCATGCGCGAACAGCGCGTCCGCCGCCGCACAGATCGTGCCACCCGTGTCGATCATGTCGTCGACCAGCACACACACCCGGCCCTTGACCTCACCCACGACCTCGTGGACGGTCACCTGATTCGCCACGTCCTTGTCCCGCCGCTTGTGCACGATGGCGAGAGGAGCACCCAACCGGTCACACCAGCGGTCCGCCACCCGCACCCGCCCCGCGTCCGGAGACACGACCGTCAGCTTCTCCTTGTCCACCTTGTCGCCCACATAGTCCGCGAGCAGAGGAAGAGCGAAGAGGTGATCGACGGGGCCGTCGAAGAAACCCTGAATCTGGTCGGTGTGCAGATCCACCGTCAGGATGCGATCCGCACCCGCCGTCTTCATCAGATCCGCGATCAGACGCGCCGAGATGGGTTCACGCCCACGGTGCTTCTTGTCCTGCCGCGCGTAACCGTAGAACGGCACGATGACCGTGATGGAGCGAGCCGACGCGCGCTTCAACGCATCGATCATGATCAACTGCTCCATGATCCACTGATTGATCGGAGCCGTGTGGCTCTGGATCACAAAGCAGTCAGCGCCACGCGCCGACTCCTGGTAACGGACATAGATCTCACCGTTGGCGAAATCGAAGGCCTTCGTCGGGACAACCCCGACACCCAGCTCGTGGGCGACCTCCTCGGCAAGCTCGGGGTGGGCGCGGCCGGAGAAGAACATCAACTTCTTCTCGCCGGTCGTCTTGATCCCGGTCACAGCACTGTCTCCTCAGAGGTGTCTCAGCTGGGTGTGCGGGTGTGCACTTATCACGGTACGCCGTGTTTGACGCGCCCGTTTCCGGTCAGTCCTCGCTCTCGACCTGCCGAGAAGCCGCCTCCGCCGCCTTCGCGGCAGCACTGCCCGGACGCTTACGAGCCACCCAACCCTCGATATTCCGCTGCTGACCACGGGCCACGGCCAGCGAACCGGGCGGCACATCCTTCGTGATCACAGACCCGGCAGCGGTGTACGCACCGTCCCCGACCGTGACCGGAGCCACAAACATGTTGTCCGACCCGGTACGGCAGTGCGAGCCGACCGTGGTGTGGTGTTTGTCCTGTCCGTCGTAATTCACGAAGACGCTCGCCGCACCGATGTTGCTGTACTCACCGATCGTCGCGTCACCGACATAGGACAGATGCGGGATCTTCGTCCCCTCACCGATCGAGGCGTTCTTCGTCTCGACGTACGTACCGATCTTGCCCTTGGCGCCCAGCCGCGTCCCGGGCCGCAAATAGGCAAACGGCCCCACACTCGCCTGCGCCCCGACCACCGAACTGTCGGCCACCGTGTTGTCCACCCGCGCCCCGGCACCGACCCTGGTGTCCGTCAGCCGGCTGTTGGGCCCGACCTCCGCGCCCGCGCCGACATGGGTGGAGCCCCGCAGCTGCGTACCCGGCTGCACGACCGCGTCCTGCTCGAACGTGACCGTCACATCCACCCAGGTCGTCGCCGGATCGACGACCGTGACGCCGGCGAGCATCGCCGCCGTCAACAGCCGGTCGTTGAGAATCCGCCGCGCCTCGGCGAGCTGCACCCGGTTGTTGATCCCGGCGATCTCACGGTGATCGGCGGCGACGGACGCACCGACGCGGTGACCGGCCTCGCGCAGAATGCCGAGCACGTCGGTCAGATACTCCTCGCCCTGGCTGTTGTCGGTCCGCACCTTGCCCAGAGCGTCGGCGAGGAGCCGTCCGTCGAAGGCGAAGACGCCCGAGTTGATCTCCCGGATCGCCCGCTGGGACTCGGACGCGTCCTTGTGCTCGACGATCGCCGTCACGGCCCCCGAGGCCCCGTCCCGCACGATCCGCCCATAACCGGTCGCGTCCGGCACCTCGGCGGTCAGCACGGTCACGGCGTTGCCGTCGGAAGAGTGGGTGGCGGCGAGGCGGGTCAGGGTCTCCCCGGTGAGAAGCGGAGTATCTCCGCAGACGACGACCACGGTCCCGTCGACCGTGTCGCCCAGCTCCTCCAGGGCCATCCGCACGGCATGCCCGGTGCCGTTCTGCTCGGCCTGCACGGCGGTGCGCACCTCGGGGTCGATCTCGCCGAGCCGGGCGGTGACCTGCTCACGGGCGTGGCCGACCACGACGACGAGATGCTCGGGGTCCAACTCACGCGCGGCGGCGAGCACATGCCCCACGAGGCTGCGTCCGCAGATCTCGTGCAGGACCTTGGGTGTGGCCGACTTCATACGGGTGCCCTCACCCGCTGCGAGAACGACGACGGCTGCCGGGCGAATGGCGCTCACGGTTTGCCCTTCGGATGTGGCGGGGTGGGTGACATCCGCAGGATACCGGGGTGTTTTGTGGGGGGTATGGGAGCGGGCCCTGACTGAGCTGTTGGCAGTCAGGGCCCGAACCGAGCATGTGCTCCCCCGCCAGGACTCGAACCCGGACAGATGGCACCAAAAGCCACAGTGCTGCCAATTACACCACGGGGGAATATCTCGACCAAACCGGACATTTAGTCAGGTCGTCGAGCGGCGCCTCCTACTATGCCGTACCAAGCGCCTTCCATGCGACGATACAAGTCGGCGCTCTTCAATACGTAGATGATCAGGCAGCCGCGATACGCCTCCGAGGTGTTCTTCCGGCTCGTCTTCGGGTTGTGCTTCTTGAGTGTCGCCTTCTGGAACGTGGTTGGATCCACGCCTACGAGTTGAGCCCAGAACTCTTCGGCGTCCGCCACGTTGGCCGACTCGTGGATGCTCACCCGGAAGCGCAGGCGCTCGCGCTCTACGCCGAGTACGTCGAGCCAGCGCAGGAAGAACCTGATGACGTTCGGGTCGCTATTGATGAAGTGCAGTCGCTCCCGGCGGCTGTACGCCTTGTCCTTGGCGCCCTCGGCCCAGTAGAGGACCACACCGGCCAGAAACACCTCCCGGTCGGACAGGTCGCCTACCGCTTGCTTGGCGGTTGCCTTCGCATGCTGGCGTTCCTCCTCGCGACGCTTCAGCGTGGCCTCCCAGCCTCGCCTGGCGATAGCCGAAGCCTCCTCGGGAGTGCGCTTGCGCTCCGGCTTCGGCAGATCCCGCACCCACAGCGAGATCGAACTCTTCGAGCACCCCAGCTCCACCTGGATCTGGTCGTACGTCCAGCCCTGGAGCCGCAGCTCCCGTGCCTTGTCCCGTAGGTCGTCCTTCGCGTTCGGGCGCCGCGTCCAAGCCGGCGGTGGCTCGCCCTCCAGCAGCCGGTTGAGGATGTCGTTGTTGTCGACGTGCAGCCGGTCGCGGATCTGGCGTCGGCTGAGCCCCGCGCGCCGCAGCGCCACCGCCCGCTCCCGCAGCCCCTCGAAGTCGGAGTATTTGCCCTGTGGATGTGCCATGGGCATACCGTCCGGGCGGAATGATCGCTTCCGGCGTCGAACAGTGAGCGATTCAGCAGTTCGAGGGATATCGGGCGGTTTCGCTTTCGTTCGGTTACGGACTGTGGTGTAGGCCAGTCCGCAAAACTCGCCAGAAATCCACCGCCGCGCGCCCGTAGGCTGGAGGCATGACCACGACGGGGGAAGAGCGCGCCGAGGTCCCGCCGGGGGTGGGGCCGTGGTGGTGGGGCCGGGTGCGCAGTGCGGTGCTGGACGTCGGTTTGGGCGTCGTGTCCGCGGTGGAGTGCGGTGTCGAGGGGGTCCGGTTCGCGGGGGACGCGGGGATTCCGGAGGCCGCGGGGGTGGTGTTCGGGGTGCTGGCCGGTTCGGTGCTGGTGCTGCGGCGCCGGTGGCCGATCGCGGTCGTGCTGGTGTCCATCGCCGTGCTGCCCGCGCAGATGGGGTTCCTGCTGGGCATCGTCGGGCTGTACACGCTCGCCGCTTCCGAGCTGCCGAGGCGGATCATCGCGTCGTTGGCCGGGATGTCGTTCGTCGGCACGTTGATCGTGATGTTCGTGTGGATGCGGCAGGGCGTGGACCGGGGCGAGCTGAGTTTCGGGGACTGGGTGGTGCCGTTCGCGTCGCTCACCACGGCGCTCGGCGTGACCGCGCCGCCGTTGCTGCTGGGGCTGTATGTGGGGGCCAGGCGGCGGCTGATGGAGAGCTTGCGGGAGCGTGCGGACAGCCTGGAGCGGGAGTTGCAGTTGCTCGCGGAGCGGGCGGAGGAGCGGGCCGAGTGGGCGCGGGGCGAGGAGCGGACGCGGATCGCGCGGGAGATGCATGACGTCGTCGCGCATCGGGTGAGTCTGATGGTGGTGCATGCGGCTGCGCTGCAGGCGGTGGCTCGGAAGGATCCCGAGAAGGCGGTGAAGAACGCGGCGCTGGTGGGGGACATGGGCCGGCAGGCGTTGACCGAGTTGCGGGAGATGCTGGGGGTGCTTCGCAGCGGGGGTGCCGGTGCGGAGAAGGCCCAGCGGGTTGTCGTACCGCTTGCCGCTGTGGGGGTTGCCGCCGCTGCCGCGGCCGATCGGGAGCGGTCCGGTGGTGATGAGAGAGGTGCCGAGGGGCCCTGTCTGTCCGAGTTGGACGAGTTGATCGAGCAGTCGGCGGCCGCGGGGATGGCCGTGGATGTGTCCGTGGAGGGCGAGACGCGGGCGTATGCGCCGGAGGTCGAGCAGACGGCGTATCGCGTGGTGCAGGAGGCGCTGACGAACGTGCACAAGCATGCGGCGGGCGCGAAGACGCATGTGCGGCTGGCGCATCGGGTGTCGGAGATCGCGATGCAGGTGGAGAACGAGCCGCCGCCGGAGTCGGCGTCGTCGGCTCGGTTGCCGTCGGGGGGCAACGGTCTGGTGGGGATGAAGGAGCGGGTCGTCGCGTTGGGCGGGGTGTTTGTGTCCGGGCCGACGGATGCGGGGGGTTTTCGGGTGTCGGCGGTGATTCCGGCGGCGTGAGGCGGGCTGTTGTCCGGGCTCAGCCGGTTGTGAGTCGTACCGGTTCGGTGCCTGCGACGAGGCCGGCGAGGGCTTGGTCGATGTCGGGGCCGAGGTACCAGTCGCCGGTGTGGTCGAGGGCGTAGACGCGGCCGTCGGTGTCGATGGCGAGGAGGGCCTGGGTGTCGGTCTCGGCGCCGAGGGGGCAGACCTCGGTGTCGAGGGCGCGGCCGAGGTCGCCGAGGGTGCGGGCCATGTGGAGGCCGTGGAGCGGGTCGAAGTGGAGGTGGGCGGGGGCGATCTGGCGGCCGGGGCCGGTGGGTGTGATGTGCAGGCCGCCGAACTCGGCCCAGGCTTCGACGGCGGCGGGGAAGACGGCGTGCCGGTGGCCGGCGGGTGAGGTGTGTTCGCGCAGGCTGTCGGCCCAGACCTCGGCCTGTTTGATGTCCCAGCGTCCGGGCTGCCAGCCGGCGGCGCGCAGGGCGGCGTCGACGGGGACGGGGAAGCGGGTGGTTGAGGTGCGGTCGGTGTGCATCTGCCCTTCGATCGTCGAGTGCGCCGGGTGTCTCGGCAGCGCCTGGCCGCCCGGCTGGGTGCGGTCGTACTGGTGGATCCGGTGGATCCGCTGGATCCGGTGGATGTGGCGGGTCAGCCGCCTGCTGCCGTCGGGTCGACGATACGGACGCCGAAGTGGGCGCTGAGGGCGGTGCAGGCGCGGCAGGGGGCGGCGAAGCTGCCGTGCAGGGGGTCGCCGTCCTCGCGG
Organism: Streptomyces ferrugineus; assembly: GCF_015160855.1. Taxonomy (NCBI): domain Bacteria; kingdom Bacillati; phylum Actinomycetota; class Actinomycetes; order Kitasatosporales; family Streptomycetaceae; genus Streptomyces; species Streptomyces ferrugineus. The sequence goes on from NZ_CP063373.1 coordinate 1,118,285, forward strand.
ATGCGGCGGGCGGTGAGCTTGGCCTGTTTGAGGGCTTTGCGGGCTTCGCCGTTGGTCATGGGTTTGCGGGCGGCGCGTTTGCTGCGGGCGGCGTCGGCGGCGGTGATGTGGCGTGAGATGAGGATGGTCTCGGCGCAGCGGCCGGTGAAGCGGTCGCGTTCGCCGCTGGTGAGGGTGTCGAGGAAGTCCTGTACGAGGTGGTGCAGCTCGGGGGGCTGGTCGCCGCGGGCGGCGGTGCCGGTGAGTGTGGCGCCGCGGACGGAGAGGGCGGCGGCGACGGTGGGGAGTATGCCGTCGCGGCGGTGGTGGAGGGCGGGCGCGTGCGTGGTTTCGGTGGCGCTCCAGCCGATTCGGGGGTCGCCGGACCTCGCGGAGTGCGGCCCTGTCTGCGTCGCGTTCATGATCATCATCCCCTCCCGAGCATCCCCCGTGCATGCTCTCGGACGTCACAGAGTGCCAAATGCCGTGGCGGGTGCGGAAGCTGGGGCGACGCGACACGCCCGGGTTTGGGCTGGCTGTCACGGTGGGGTGACGGCTGGTCACGGAAGCGGAGGGGGTGATGACCGGTGCCGGTGACCGGTGTCGTCGTACCGCATAGGCTGTCTGCACCGCTTTCCATGCGGTGACGCGTGGACGCAGACGAGACAGTCGATACGTGGCGTTGTGACCGAGAGTGGTCGTGGCGGCGCGTATCAGAACGCCGCAGGGGGCAACCGCCATGACGACAGGTCGGCTCGGGCTGGGGGCACCTCCCGGCCGCCAGGCCGGGGGACAAGCCGCGCCGCCGAACGCGGCCTACGCCGGGCAGGTCGTGCATTTCCCGGATCCGGTACGGGCGTCCCGTCACCCGAGAGGAGTACGGGTCGACGAGCGGGGTTACCCCGACTTCTCGCCGTACGCGCGTGCGGCGGCTCAGATCGCGGAGCCGCCGGAGGGGTTCGGCGTCGACGAGCTGCGGCTGACGGACTATGTGTCGGCGAACGCGGCGCTGGCGGCGTCGGGGCACGAGTTGTGGGACACGGTGCCGGCGGTGGCGACTCCGCACGGCTGGACCTGGCATCACGTGGTGGGCACGCGGCGGCTGGAGTTGGTTCCGGTCGAGGTGAAGGCGCTGCTCAGGCATCACGGTGGGATCGCCACGTCGGCGGTGGACCAGAACAAGCGCGGGACGCGGCCGTTGCAGGAGACGCGGCCGGCGCACTTCCGGCTGCCGAAGTCGGGTGTGGCGGTGACGGAGGCGCAGGCGCAGGGTGTCGAGGAGGACCTCGGGTATCGGCTGCCTGGTGCGTATCGGTCGTTTCTGAAGGCGGCGGGCGGGTGTGCGCCCGTGGGGACCGCGTTGGACGCGGAGTTGGGCCTGCTGGTCGACCAGCCGCTGTTCACGGTGCGGGACGAGGCGGCGGTCAATGACCTGGTCTACGTCAACAAGTGTCTGCGCGACCATCTGACCAAGGACTATCTGGGTGTCGGCTTCGTCCAGGGCGGGCTGCTGGCCGTGAAGGTGAAGGGCGAGCGGATCGGTTCGGTGTGGTTCTGCGCGTACGACGATGCGCGGGACGTGGATCCCTCGTGGCCGCCGGCGGAGCGGGTGGAGCGGCTGCTGATGCCGTGCGGTGAGGACTTCGACGCGTTTCTGTCCCGGCTGGCGGGTTCTCCGCCGGAGTTGGAGACGGTGGCGAATCTGATGGTGGACGGTGGGTTCGCGCGTGTGGTGCCCGTCGCGGCCGCGGCTGTGGGGGAGTGAGCTTCGCGATGGTGACGTTCGCACAGGCGCAGGAGCGCGCCGAGGAGTGGATCAACGGGGACCTGCCGGCGTACCAGCATCGTGAGGTGCGGGTGCGGGAGTTCGAGCGTGGGTTCGTGGTGTGGGCGGAGGACCGCGCGGACGGGCCGAGTTCGGACGGCGGCGCGCAGCGGCTGGTGATCGCCCGGGACAGCGGGGAGGCCACGCTGTGGCCCGCGCTGCCGGTGGGTGAGGTGATTCGCCGGTACGAGGAGGAGTACGGCCGTGCGGGCGCGGCCGCGGAGCCTGCGCCGGCTGCTCCGGCGAGGGTGGATCTGAACCAGACGTCGTTTTTGCTGACTCCGCCGGAGTGGTTGCAGGAGGCGGCCAATCAGTTGGGGGTTCCGGATCGGCGGGGTGGGGCTCCGGGTTCGGGTTCGGAGTCGGGTTCGGGTTCGGATTCCGATGGTGCCGGGTTGCCCGGGTCCTCGGCCGCTCCGTCGCCTGCGATGCCTGATGTGCCCGACGGGGCCACTCCGTGGGCGGGGACGGACACCAACGCCGATGCGGGTGAGGACCGTTCCGTGCCGTTGCCGGAGACGGTGTTCGCGCCGCCGCTCAGCGGTGACGACAGCACGCCGCCGGACGCCGCGACGGCCCTGATGTCGGGCGGCAGCCAGCTTCCGCCGACGGCGGTTTCGCCGGCGGTGGACGATGAGGAGGCGGAAGGTGCGGCGGGTGCCCCGGGTGCGTCGGGGAGCACGCCGCCGCCTCCGCCGGGGGCGCCGTCGTACGGGTACCCGCAGGGTGCGGGTGCGCCCGGTACGCCGCCGCCCGCACCCTCCTACGGCTACCCGCAAGGTGGGCCCGCCGGTGCGCCCGGTGCGCCGCAGGCTCCGGGTGCTCCCGGGGCGCCGGGGCAGCCGTCCGCGCCGAATGCCGGGGACATCGCCGATGCGGTGACGAGCAAGGCGGAGCCGCCTCGGGCGCGGGGCGGGGTTGCGCCGCCTCCGCCGCCGGGGGTGCCGGGTGCGCCGTCGGCTCCGGGTGCGTCGGGTGGCGGTTACGTGCCCACGCAGCTTGTGTCGTCGCTCGGGCCCGATGGGCCGCAGGACGCCCCCGGGACCGGGGCTCCCCAGGGTCCCGGTGCGCCGAACCCGCCCGGCCTTCCGCAGCCGCCCGGTGCTCCGGGCGCGCCCGGCATGCCCGGCGCGCCGCAGCCTCCGGGTGCCCCCAACCCGCCCGGTACGCCTGGTGGTACGCCCCCCGGTGGGGTGCACCACGCCGCGACCGTGCTGGCCGAGCCGAGCGGTATGGGCGGCGCGCCGCAGCCGCCCGGTCCCCCGAACCCGCCCGGCATCCCCAACGCGCCGGGTACTCCGGGTGCCCCGGGCATGCCCGGCGCGCCGCGGCCGCCCGGTGCCCCGGGCGCTCCCGGCTCCTCGGGCGGTGCGGGAGGTGCCGTGCACCACGCGGAGACCGTGCTGGCCGGGCCCCCGGTGGGCGGGCCCGGGGTGCCGCCGCCGCAAGCTCCGGGCGCTCCCCAGGCTCCGGGCGCTCCGGCTCCGGGTGTTCCGCAGGCTTCGGGGGCTCCGGCCCCCGGCGCGCCGCAGCCTCCGGGCGGCCCTGGCATGCCCCCAGGCGCCCCCGGCATGCCACCGGCTGGACCGGGTATGCCGCCTCCCGGTGCTCCCGGTGCTCCCGGTGCTCCCGGTGCTCCCGGTGCTCCCGGTGCTCCCGGTGCTCCCGGTGCTCCTGGTGCTCCTGGTGCTCCTGGTGCTCCTGGTGCTCCCGGTGCTCCCGGTGCACATGGCGCTCCGCAGGCCCCGGCCGCTCCGGCTCAGGGTGCTGCTCCGCCAGCTCCGGGCGCCCCGGCTCCCGGCGCCCCGGCTCCCGGCGCTCCCGGCGCCCCCACCCCGGGCATGCCCGGCGCGCCCCAGCCCCCCATGCCCCCAGGCGCCGTCCCACCCCCGCCCGGTCACCCCGGCCCCGGCCAGCCCGGCCACCCCGCCCCCGGCCACCCGGCGCAGCAAGGCCCGCCCCAGCCCTCGTACGGCTACCCCCCACAACCCACCGGCCAGCCCACCGTCGGCCCCGGCTACCAGGCCGTCCTTCGCTACCGTGCGCAGGACGGGTCGGAGCAGCAGCTCATTCGGCGTTCCGCGCCGGGTACGCCGCACCCGGAGTGGCAGATCTTCCATGAGCTGCGCGGTATGAACGTGCCGCCGGATCAGGTGCTGGAGCTGCACACCGAGTTGGAGTCGTGCGAGCTGCCGGGTGCGTACTGTGCGCGGATGATCCGGGAGCAGTGGCCGCAGGCGCGCATCACGTCCATCGCGCCGTACGGCACGGATCACGCGAGCCGGCAGCAGGGCATGCAGCAACTGCTCGTTCACCAGGGCGAGTTGCACGAGGTGGCCGACGGACCCGCGCGTCCGGCCCCGGTGCGCGCCCCGCTGCCGCAGGTGCAGTCGGCGCCGCCGATTCCGCCGGAGGGCGTGGCGCAGGAGCTGGCGGGGGCGTTCGGTCCGGGTCTCTTCCGGTTCGAGCAGGCCGCCGTGTCCCGGCAGGGCGTGCCGCCGGTCGTGGCGCACAGCCTGGTGGTCGGCGGTCTGCCGATGGACATGGGTCCGTTCTTCTGGGCGCAGGCCCAGCCCGGGCGGCCCGTGCCGACGCTGGCGGAGCTGGCGCAGGAGCGCGGGGTGCAGCCGGCGTCGGACGCGGGGTCGTACCTCGTCATGGGCAGCGACTTCGGCAAGGCCGTCTGTGTGCAGTACGGGACGGCGAACATCGTCGCCGTGCCGGTGGAGGCCGGCCCGGGCGGTGCGCCCGTACCGCCGCAGTTCGTGAACACCGGCCTGCCGGAGTTCCAGCGCTGCCTGGCGCTGCTCGGCCGGATGTGGCGGCTTCGGTTCGGTCTCAACCAGGAGCAGGCGGGCCGCTGGACCGTCGACTTCCAGGCCCAGCTCGCCTCTCTCGACCCGGCGGCGCTCGGCTCGCCGGAGAGCTGGTGGTCGGTGCTGCTGGAGCAGATGTGGGACGGGTTGCTGTGACGCCACCCGGCCGCCGCTGACAGCGCCGGCCGAGTGGTGTGCGAAAGGGCCGGCCCCGGTGTACGACCGGGTCGGCCCTTTCGCATCCCTTTCGCGTCCCTTTCGTATCCCTGTCCTATGCCCTCTGCCGTGTTCCGGCGCCTCTTCCCTCCGCCCTCCGCGCCTCCCGTGCCCCGCCCCTCGCCCGGAGTGTCGCGTTATGAGCCTCTCCATCCGATACATCAAGATGTGCGCTAAATCATCATTTTCGTAGCCGTTCGATGGAGAGGGGTTCTCAGGATGAGCAGCGCACCGGTCTCGCTCCACGACTTCGTCGTCGTACGAGGGCGTGGCTACCGTCCCGACCAGGTCGACGCCTATGTCGACGCCCTCTTCCGCGACCGGGACGCCGCCTGGGAACGGGCCGCGCGGCTCACCGTGCTGGCCAAGGAGATGGAGGCCGAGGCGGAGCGGCTGCGGGAGGAGGTGGCGCAGCTCGCCCCGCAGACGTACGAGTCGCTCGGGGAGGGGGCGCGCCGGCTCTTCGAGATGGTGCAGGAGGAGGCCGAGGCCGTGCGCGAGCGCGCGCGGCAGGACGCACAGCGCCTGAAGGACGAGGTGCAGGCGTGGGTGAACGGCCTGCGGGACGCGGCTCAGGAGCACGCCGACGCCCTGCTCGCGGAGGCCGACGCCTATGTCGATCAGCGGCTGCTCCCGGCGCGCGACGAGTCGGACGAGATCCGGGTCGCCGCCCGGCGCGCGGTGCGTGACGAGCGCGGACTGGAGCTTCTCGCGCTGCGCGAGCTGCGGCAGCGCACCACCCGGATGCTCACCGAGCAGGCCGCGGAGCACGCCGAGCGGTGGGCCGAGCTCGAGCGGGAGACCGAGGAGCGGCTGGCCGCGCAGGAGGCGGTGGAGCGGGAGCGGCAGACGCGGGCCGAGGCGGCGCTGGCCGAGGCGAAGCAGGCGTTCGCGGAGGCGGAGGCCTCGTCCCGGCAACTGGAGGAGGAGGCGCAGGCCCGCGCGGCGGAACTGCTCGCGCGGGCCCGGGAGAAGTCGGAGGAGATCGCCCGGGAGACGGAGCGGGTGCTGCGCGAACACGGTGACATGTGGGACGACGTACGGACCCACATCGGCCAGATGCGCAACAGCCTCTCCGCGCTCACGGGGCAGGCCGCCGCCCTGGAGTGAGCCGGCACACCGGATCGCCCCGGACCCTCCGGCTCCCTCCGGCTCCCTCCAGTCACCGGATCACCTCTGATCCGCGCCCCTGCGCACCGCCCCCGCCAGGATCCACCCCTCCACGGCCTCGTACTGCCGCCGCTGCTCCTCGGACTCCCGCCGCCCCGACACGACCGTCCCGAGCCACCCGAGCAGGAACCCGGCCGGGATCGACACCAGTCCGGGCGTGGTGAACGGGAACCAGTTGAAGTCGGCGTCGGGGAACGCCGAGATGGGTGAGCCGGAGACCAGATTCGTCCACGGCATCAGCGCCAGCACGACCGCCGAACCGCCGATCAGGGTCCACAGCAGGCCGGCCCGGGTGTACCGGCGCCAGAAGAGGCTGTAGACGAGGGCCGGGGCGATGGCCGAGGCGCCCAGGGTGAAGGACAGGGTGACCAGCGGCTGGAGGCTGCGGTTCTGGACCATCGTCGCCAGCACGATCGCCGGGACGCCCACCGCCAGCGCCGACAGCCGTGCCACCGTCATCTCGTGACGGCCGCTCAGCTCCCGTACCCGGGTGGCGAACACGTCATGGGCGAGGGAGTTGGCGCAGGAGAGGATCATGCTCGCCACCGAGGCGAGCACGGTCAGGAAGATGGCCGTGGTCACCGCCGTGAACAGCAGGGACTCCGCGGTCGAGACATCGGCGCCGAAGACGGCCCTGGAGGCCAGCAGATACGCCGTGTTGCCCTGCGGGTCCGCCCCGGCGATCACCTCCCGCCCGATCAGCGCCGTCGCCCCGAAGCCGACCACGGTGATCACCAGCACGAACAGCGCCACGCTCGACACCGCCCAGGACATCGACCGCCGCACCTGACGGGCGCCGCTCGCCGTGTACATACGCATGGTGATGTGCGGCAGCACCGCGCCGCCGAGGACGACCGCGAGCTGGGAGCTGATCATGTCGAGGCGGGGATACGAGCCGCCCGCGAACTGAAGGCCCGACTCCAGGAACGCCGAGCCGACCCCGCTGCGCCCGGCCGCCGCGTCGAACAGCGCGCCCGGGTCCCAGTCGAAGCGCCGCAGCACCAGTACGGCGACCACCGCGCCCGACCCGAGCAGCATCACCATCTTCAGGATCTGGATGAGGGCGGTGCCCTTCATCCCGCCGATCGCCGCGTAGCTGATCATCAGCACGCCCAGCCCGATGATGCACCCGGTCTTGAGGGAGTCGCCGGAGAAGCCCAGGATGAACGCCAGCAACTGCCCGGTCCCCGCCAGTTGCACCAGCATCAGCGGCAGCAGCGCGGCCAGCGTCACCGCGCACGCCGCGATGCGTACGCCCCGCCCGGGCATACGGCGTGCCAGCGCGTCGCCCATGGTGAACCGGCCCGCGTTGCGCAGGGGTTCGGCCAGCAGGAACATCAGCAGCATCAGCGACAGGGTCGTGCTCAGCGCCAGCACGATCCCGTCGTAGCCGCACAGCGCGATCACGCCGGTGGTGCCGAGCACGGTGGCCGCGCTGATGTAGTCGCCCGCGATCGCCAGGCCGTTGCGCATGGGGGACAGGGAGCTGTAGCCCGTGTAGAACTCGTCGAGGTCGTCGCGGTCCGGGCCGGTCATCACGCACAGCAGCAGCGTGATGGTGGCCACGGCGCAGAAGGCGACCAGCGACATCGCCTGCGCGTTCCCACTGAAGTCCGTCATCGCCCGGCTCCCCTCTTGGCGTCCAGCGCGGCCTCCTTGCGGATGCGGTCCGCGAGCGGGTCGACGTAGCGCCGGGCGGTGTGCTCGTAGAGACCTATCGCCAGCCAGGTGACGGGCAGTTGCAGCAGCGCGAGCAGGAGTCCCGCGGGCAGCCCGTCGGCGACCGTGCCGGTCATGAACCCGGGTGCGAAGGCGGACAGGATCAGAAACAGCGTGAAGTACCCGAGCGCGGTGAGCGTCGCCACGCGCCGCTGCCAGCGGTAGGCGCCGCGCAGGACCCTGAGGTCGCTGTGGTGCCCGAGCGGCGGGTGGTCCGGGGCGCGGTGCCGTGGGGGTGCCGCGGGTGGCTGGGGCGGGGCGGGTGGTCGCCAGGGGTACGTGGCGTACGACGGGGAGGGGGGCGGCGACGGGGAGGGTGGCGAAGGGGACGGCGTATACGGGTCGTACGGGGTGTACGGGGCGCGCGGGTCGTACCGGTCTTGCGGGTGGTGAGGGTCGTACGGGTCGTACGGGTCGTGCCGGTCGTGCCGGTCGTGCGGGGAGGACATCCCGGTGCTCCTTGCGTGGCTCGGGTCCGGTGCGGCGGACCGCAGGGAGGTGGGGGGCGGCGAGCCACGCACGTTACTTCGGAGTACCGGCCAACGCGAGGGTTTCACCAAACTGAGCGGTCGGTATGCGCTTGCTATGCCAAACCGTGCCTGACCTGGGGTGTTACCCGGATTAACTCAGACTTTTGTTGCGGTAGCGGATCCCGGGGCGGCCGTCGATGGTGATGTTCTCCACGACCGAGAAGCCGTTGCGCTCCAGGACGGCCCGGGAGCCGAGGTTGTCCAGGGTCGTGATCGCGACCAGGGACGTCAGCCCGTACGCCGTCCCCGCCAGCCGGCACACCTGAGCGACCGCCGCCGTGGCGACGCCCTTGCCCGCCGCCTGTTCGCCCACGCGGTAACCGAGTTCGGCACAGCCGTCCTCGACGTCGACCAGGTTGACCCGCCCGAGGAGGCGTCCCTCGCCGGACAGCACCACATGGGAGTGGCAGATCCCGGCGTCCTGTTCGGCCAGCAGCGCCCTGAGGCGGGCCGTGAATTCGGCGAAGTACGCGTCCCCGCGATCCGGCACCGTCCGGGCGAAGTACTCCCGGTTCTCGCGCTCGAAGGCCAGCAGGGCGTCGGCGTGGTCGGCGCGCAGGCGCTCCAAGGTCACCATGGGGGAAGGGTATGCGCCCGTGTCGCGGTGGTCGTCCGACTCCGGTACGACACCGCTACCCCCACGGGCACCCCCGCACTACGCCCCCGGCCTGACGCCAGGCCGGGGGTCCGCGGCCTACCGTCCTCCGCATGAACAGATCACGCCTCTTAGCGCTGGCGGCGTCCGCCGCGCTCGTGCTCGGACCTGCCCTGACCCTGCCCGCCGCCGGCGCGGAGCCGGCCCCCGCCCCTGTCCCCGCCTCCGCCGCCCCTGCCCCCGCCGCCCCGGTCGCCGCTTCGGCCCAACTGCCCCGCCCCACCGGCCCGCACCCCGTCGGCCGCAGCACCCGCCACCTCGTCGACACCGACCGCCCGGACCCCTGGGTGCCGTCCGCCGGGCCGCGTCAGCTCATGGTGTCCATGTACTACCCCGCCCGCCCCGGCACCGGCGGACCGACGGCCCCGTACATGACCACCGAAGAGGCCCGGTTCCTGCTGGAGTTGAGGGCGCCGGACGCCACCGTCGCGCCGGAGGCGATCAGCGGCGTCCGCACCTGGGCGCACCCCGACGCCCGCCCGGCGCACGGCAGGTTCCCGCTGGTCGTGCTCTCACCCGGGTTCACGTTCCCGCGCGCCACCCTCACCGGCCTGGCCGAGGACCTCGCCAGTCGCGGATACGTCGTCGCGCTGGTCGACCATCCGTACGAGAACGCCGGTACGACCCTGCCCGACGGGCGCACGCTGCCCTGCGCCATCTGCGACGAGTTCTCCTCGATCGGCGGCTCGACCGTCGCCGAGAGCCGGGCGCGGGACGTGTCGTTCGTGCTCGACCGGCTGACCGGGCGGCATCCGGCGTGGCGGCACGCGCGCGTGATCGACGCCGGGCGGATCGGGATGGCCGGGCACTCCATCGGCGGCAATGCCGCGGCCGCGACGATGGCCGGCGACGCGCGCGTGCGGGCCGGCGCGAACATGGACGGCAGCTTCTTCTCCGCGGTCCCCGGCGGCGGTCTCGACGGGCGGCCCTTCCTGATGCTCGGGGCCGAGGACCGGCTGGGCGACAAGACCTGGCGCCAGAGCTGGGCCGACCTGGACGGCTGGAAGCGTTGGCTGACCGTCGCCGGGGCCGATCACGGCTCCTTCACCGACGTCCCTCTCCTCGCGGAGCTGGCCGGCATCCCGGACACCGCGCCGATGCCGTATGAGCGCTCGCAGGTCCTCACGCGCGCGTACGTCGCCGCGTTCTTCGACCTGCATCTGAAGGGCGTGCCGCAGCCGGCGCTCGACGGCCCGTCGCCGGACAGCCCCGAGGTCACCGTCCGTCTTCCTTGAGGGCACCCTCCTTGGGGACGTCTTCCCTGAGGACGTCTTCCCTGAGCACCGGGAACCGTCTCGGCGCCAGCAGCAATAGCACCAGGAAGGCCAGCGCCGCCGCGCACGACGCCCCCAGATACACGGCGTGCACCGCGTCGGCGATGGCCCGCCTGGTGGCCTCCGGAGCCCCGCCGCCGGAGTCCAGCGCCCGCGTCACCGAGTCCAGGTCGCTCGCCCCGCCGAGCCGCGCCGCCAGTACGCCGTTGGCCACCGCGCCGAACAGCGCCGCGCCCACCGTCTGGCCGGTCTGCCGGCAGAACAGCACCGACGCCGTCGCCGTCCCGCGCTCCGACCAGCCGACCGTCGACTGCACGCCGATGATCAGCGGCAGTTGGAACAGGCCCAGCGCCGCCCCGAGCAACAGCATCAGCAGCATCGGCTGCCATGCCTGCCCCGGATACGGCAGGAACAGGAACGCCAGCAGGATCAGCGCGGCCGTGCCGATCCCCAGCATCGCCGTGTTGCGGAAGCCGATCCTGCGGTACACGTGCTGGCTCAGCGCCGCCGACACCGGCCAGCTCAACGTCCAGACGGACAGCACGAATCCGGCCGCCACCGGGGCCAGGCCGAGGACCGCCTGGGCGTAGGTGGGCAGGAACACCGTGGGCGCCACCATCAGCAGCCCCAGCGCGCCGAGCGCCAGGTTCACCGCCGCGATCGTCCGGCGCCGCCACACCCACCCGGGGATGATCGGCTCGGCCGCCCGGCGCTCCACCAGCACCACGACCACCGCCAGCGCCAGCCCCGCAGCGAACAGGGCGAGCGACGGCCCCGACAGCCACGGCCAGGCCACCCCGCCCTGCACCAGCGCCGTCAGCAGCACGCCCCCGCACGCGAACACCGCCAGCGCGCCCGCCCAGTCGACACGCGCGCGCGTGCCCGCCGCCTCGCGCTCCGGCTCGTGCAGATGACGCACGATCAGCCACAACGCCACCGCCCCGATGGGCAGGTTGACGAGAAAGATCCAGCGCCAGTCCGCGTACGCCGCCAGCACACCGCCCAGCCCCGGCCCGGCCACCGCCGACAGCGCCCACACCGTCGACAGCCTGGCCTGGATCTTCGGGCGTTCCTTCAGCGGGTACAGATCGGCGGCCAGCGTCTGGACCGTGCCCTGAAGGGCCCCGCCGCCCAGCCCCTGCACGATCCGGAACGCGATCAGCGCCGCCATGTTCCAGGCCACCGCGCACAGCAGCGACCCCAGCAGGAACACCGCCGCGCCCGCGATCAGCACCGGCTTGCGGCCGAAGGTGTCGGAGAGCTTGCCGTAGACCGGCAGCGTCACCGTCACGGCCAGCAGATAGCCGGAGAAGAGCCAGGAGAAGACCGAGAAGCCGCCCAGGTCGCCGACGATCTGCGGTACGGCCGTGGAGACGATGGTGGAGTCGAGCGCGGCCAGTGCCATCGCCAGCATCAGGGCCGCGACCACCGCCCCGCGTCTGTCGGTTCCGGTGCGCCCTGCGGTGTCGCGTATCGCGGGTCTCGGACTGCCCACCGGGTTCCTCTCTGTTGCTTTCCCCTTGCACCTATCTGCCGCCGAACAGCTTCCCACTTGACCCTGACGTCGCGGGAGGGTGGAACCTGGACGGGCCCGAGGGGGGAGAGGACCCTGGGCGCCCTCCGCCGTGGGGTGGACGGCCCCTAGGGGGACCTCCGTACTACGTCTCGGGGAGGGTTGGTACCGCCGGAGGACGAGACGGTGCCAGGGCCGTCCTTAATCTGGCTTTACGCCGCCGGGGGGCGGTTGACCGAACCGGCGGGGGTGGGGTTTTCCCCCGTACAAGACGGGGCTCGGCACCAGCGCGCCGGACCCCTGCGCGGCGCCAGACTCAACGACGTACCCAGCTTTCGACGTACCGGGCACACCGCCTCGTACGTTCATCCGCGACCGACATAGGAGACATACCGTGACATCGGCTGTGACCATTCCCAGGCACGGGGGCACTGGAGGGCGTACGGCCGTTGCCGCGCGGGCGCGGCAGGTCGTCAAGGCGTACGGGTCGGGGGAGACCCGTGTCGTCGCGCTCGACCACGTCGACGTGGACATCGCGCGTGGCCAGTTCACCGCGATCATGGGCCCCTCGGGGTCCGGCAAGTCCACCCTCATGCACTGCCTCGCCGGGCTCGACACCGTGACGTCGGGCCAGATCTACCTCGACGAGACCGAGATCACCGGCCTGAAGGACAAGAAGCTCACCCAGCTGCGCCGGGACCGGATCGGCTTCATCTTCCAGGCGTTCAACCTGCTGCCGACGCTCAATGCCATCGAGAACATCACGCTGCCCATGGACATCGCCGGCCGCAAGCCCGACAAGCAGTGGCTCGCGCGCGTGGTCGACACCGTCGGCCTCTCCGACCGGCTCAAGCACCGGCCCACCCAGCTCTCCGGCGGCCAGCAGCAGCGCGTCGCCGTGGCCCGCGCCCTGGCCGCGCGGCCCGAGATCATCTTCGGTGACGAGCCGACCGGAAACCTCGACTCGCGCGCGGGCGCCGAAGTGCTCGGCTTCCTGCGGCGGTCCGTCACCGAGCTCGGGCAGACCATCGTGATGGTCACGCACGACCCCGTCGCCGCCTCCTACGCGGACCGGGTGCTGTACCTCGCCGACGGCCGCATCGTCGACGAGATGTACAAGCCGACCGCCGACGCCGTCCTGGACCGCATGAAGGACTTCGACGCCCGGGGGCGTACGTCATGACCGTCCTGAAGACCTCGATGCGCAACTTCTTCGCGCACAAGGGGCGCATGGCCCTGTCGGCCGTGGCGGTGCTCCTGTCGGTGGCCTTCGTGTGCGGCACGCTCGTGTTCACCGACACGATGAACACCACCTTCGACAAGCTCTTCGCCGTCACCTCCTCCGACGTCACCGTCAGCCCCAAGGACGCCGGCGACGAGGACGACGGCAACGGCACGGGCCGGCCCAGCTCGCTGCCCGCCTCGACCGTCGAGCAGGTCGCGGCCGTGGACGGCGTGCAGAAGGCGGAGGGCGCGGTCGCCTCGACGAACGTGACCGTCGTCAACTCCGAGAACAAGAACATGGGTTCCTCCACCGGCGCGCCCACCTTCGCCGGGAACTGGACCCAGAACGACCTGAAGTCCATGGAGATCACCTCCGGGCACGCCCCGCGCGGGCCCACCGAGGTCATGGTCGACGCGGACACCGCCGACAAGCACGACCTGAAGCTCGGCGACGAACTGCGCACCATCGCCGCCACGGGAGACATCCGCGCGAAGATCGTCGGCATCGCCTCCTGGAAGGTCACCAACCCGGGCGCGGCCGTCGTCTACTTCGACACCGACACCGCCCAGCGGGGGCTGCTCGGCGCCCCCGACCGCTTCACACAGGTCTCCGTCACGGCGGCGAACGGCGTGAGCGACGCCCAGCTCAAGCGGAACGTCGCGCAGGCACTGGACGGTGCGTCGGGTGGCGCGTCCGGCGACGCGTCCGGCGGGGCGTCCGGTGGCGCGTCCGGCGGTGCGTACAAGATCCAGACGGCCAAGGAGAACGCCGACGAGAACCGCAAGGACGTCGGCGAGTTCATGGACATCATCAAGTACGCCATGCTCGGCTTCGCCGGGATCGCGTTCCTGGTCGGCATCTTCCTGATCATCAACACCTTCTCGATGCTGGTCGCCCAGCGCACCCGTGAGATCGGCCTGATGCGGGCGATCGGCTCCTCGCGCCGGCAGGTCAACCGGTCCGTGCTGGTGGAGGCGCTGCTGCTCGGCCTCATCGGCTCGGTGCTCGGGGTGGGCGCCGGCGTCGGCATCGCGGTCGGCCTGATGAAGCTGATGTCGATGGCAGGCATGAACCTCTCCACCGACGACCTCACGGTGACGGCGACGACCCCCGTGGTCGGCCTGGTCCTGGGTGTGGTGGTCACCGTCCTGGCCGCCTACCTCCCCGCCCGCCGCGCCGGCAAGGTCTCCCCGATGGCCGCCCTGCGCGACGCCGGAACGCCGGCCGACGGCAAGGCGGGTCTGGTGCGCGGCCTGATCGGCCTGGTGCTGACCGGCGCGGGCGCCTTCGCCCTGTACGCGGCCGGCACGGCCGACAAGGCGAGCGACGGGGCGCTGATGCTGGGCGCCGGAGTGGTGCTGTCCCTGATCGGCTTCGTGGTCATCGGCCCGCTGCTCGCGGGCGTCGTCGTCCGGGTGATCAGCGCGGTCCTGCTGCGGGCCTTCGGACCCGTGGGCCGCATGGCCGAGCGCAACGCGCTGCGCAACCCGCGCCGCACCGGTGCCACGGGCGCCGCCCTGATGATCGGCCTCGCACTGGTGGCCTGTCTGTCGGTGGTCGGCTCCTCGATGGTCGCCTCGGCCACCAGCGAGCTGGACAAGTCGGTCGGCGCTGACTTCATCGTCATGCGCGGCCAGCAGATGATCGTCCCGGACGCCGAGGAGGCGATGCGGCAGACGCCGGGCCTGGCGCACGTCACCCGCTCCAAGGACGTCAACGCCACCCTGACCTCGCCGGACGGCAAGACCGACGACACCGGGCTCACGGCCGCCGACCCGACCTACGCCGAGGACCTGCGCCGTACGACGACGGAGGGCACCCTGTCCGCCGCCTACGGCAAGGACGCCATGTCGGTCGGCTCCGACTACGCCACGAAGCACGGCGTGCACGTCGGCGACACCATCACCGTCGCCTTCAAGGGCGGCGAGACGGCGAAGCTGAAGGTCGCGGCCATCACGGACGACGACACCTCCTTCGACCAGGGCGCGCGCTACACCAGCATCGAGACGCTGCGGAAGTACCTTCCCGCCGACCGGATTCCGCAGAGCCAGATGCTGCTCGGCAAGGCGAAGGAAGGCCAGGAGGAGGCGGCGTACGCGGCCCTGAAGAAGGCGCTGCACGACTATCCGCAGTACCCGGTCCGCGACCAGACCGACTACAAGGAGGAGCTCAAGGACCAGATGGGCCAGCTCCTGAACATGATCTACGGCCTGCTGGCCCTGGCGATCATCGTGGCCGTCCTGGGCGTGGTGAACACCCTGGCCCTGTCGGTGGTGGAGCGCACCCGTGAGATCGGCCTGATGCGGGCGATCGGCCTCTCCCGCCGCCAGCTGCGCCGCATGATCCGCATGGAGTCGGTGGTGATCGCCCTGTTCGGCGCCCTGCTGGGTCTGGGGCTTGGCATGGGCTGGGGCGCGACGGCCCAGAAGCTGCTGGCTCTGGAGGGCCTGAACGTCCTCGACATCCCGTGGCCGACGATCATCGGCGTCTTCATCGGCTCGGCCTTCGTGGGCCTGTTCGCGGCGCTGGTGCCGGCGTTCAGGGCGGGCCGGATGAACGTCCTGAACGCGATCGCGACCGAGTAGCCACCGCATACGGGGGTTGCGGGGGACGGGCCCGGCCCGGAGGGACCACCTTCCGGACCGGGCCCGCCATCGTCACTGCCACTAGTTACTGCCGCTCGTCACTGCCGTTCGTCACTGCCGCTTGAGGAGTACGACTCCGTAGACGTTGCCCTCGACGGTGTACCGGGCCTGCGGGTGCAGGGACCTGACGTAGCCCTCGACGTCCCGGTAACGCTTGCGGGAGTTGTCGAGGGCGATGAAGTCGGGGTTAATGCCACGCGTGCTGGTGATCCAGAAGACCCGGCAGCGCGAGGTGAGCCGGCTGATCGGCGCGATGTTCGCCTCCACGGAGGCGCCGTCCGGGACCTCGGCCAGCAGCCGTTCGATCGCGCTCACACGCTCGGGCTTGCGATAGATCTCGCTCTCCGTGAGCGCGGCCAGCGGCAGCGAGGTGGTCAGCGCGAGCGAGGCGGCCGCGACGGCGGCGGGCAGGTGACGGACGTACGAGCGCAGCCACGCGCGCGTGCTGTGCCGTGCGGTGCCGAGGGCGTCGACCAGCGCGAGGGTCACGATGGGCATCAGAACGGCGTTGTAGTGCCAGTCGGTTCCCCAGTACTGCGGATACGAGGAGACGAAACGCCAGCCGATCGTGGGCAGGGCGACGAGCAGGATCGGGGAACGCAGGGCGAGCAGCCCGCTGGTCGGGATGAGCAGCCAGCACAGGGTGCGCAGCTTGGTGTCGAGACCGTCGAACGGCCCGCCGCCGCCGGACTCGTCGACCTTGCTCCAGTAGTCGTAGGTACCGGCGGAGTTGAAGCTCGGTATGACCAGCAGCAGGGTGACCACGAGGGCCACGACCCCGAAGACGGCGACGCCGATCGCGTACCGCATCGCGCGCGGGGACTCCTGGCGGGCCCGCCAGGCGACGACCAGGGCGATGGCGGTGACCGTGAACCCCAGGTCCTCCTTGACGAGAACGAGCGGCATGGCCCACACCAGAGCGGCCCGCCAACGCTGGGCGAGCAGCGCCTCGAGACTGAAGGCGATCAGCGGCAGGGCGAAGCAGATCTCGTGGAAGTCGAAGTCGACGGCCTGCTGAAGCCCCCACGACAGCCCGTACGCCACCCCGATCGCCAGCCCGCCCCACCGTCCCAGCAGCCGGGCCGCGGCGCGGGTGACGGGAACGGCGGAGAGGGCGAACAGCGCGGCCTGGGCGAGGAGCAGCGTGACGGGCGAGGGGAAGACCCGGTACAGCGGCGCGAGGAGGGCGGTCACCGGACTGAAGTGATCACCCAGGATGTTGAACCCGGGCCCCTTGAGGTCGGCGATCGGCGCCTGAAGGTGCGCGTACGACCGGATGACCTGCTCAAAGATCCCGAGGTCCCAGGACCGCTGCCCCAGATGCCGGTAACGCCCCACGGACACCACCGCATAACCGACGAACAGCGCGACCGCGAGCAGCCATGGCTCCCGCCGCCCGGCGACGACCCGCGGTTGATCCGTGGAGCGAGCGTCGGACGCCGATATATGAGGCTCGGAGGAGGTACTGGACATCGCCGAGGGAGCGGGGGTGGGCATGGGGGGGACCTTACGCGGTACGGGATTGAGGGTTTCGCCCACCCGTGCGACTTGGCCGGCGCGGCCTTTCGGGCGCCGGTCCGATTTGCGTGACTCCAGCCGGTTCTGAGCAGATCCACTCGCACCCAAGAACCGCTCGCCAACGCCGCGCCGCACCTCTCGACCCGCCCGGCGTTCGAGGACGGGGCCTTCCCACCCCGAACACCCATCCCCACCCTGAAGGGGCACCTCTTCCAACACCGGCCCGCATCTCGCGGCCTGTCCGGTGTTCTGGGCCGGGGCCACGCTGTCCCGGGCTCCGCCCCGCCCGCTGGGGGCGCTGCCTTGCGGTGCCGGGTCGGGCCTTGCGGCCTGTCTGGTGTTCTGGGGCGGGTCTCGCTGTCCCGGGCCCTCGCCCACCCGCTGGGGGCGCCGCTTTCCAGCGTCGGGCCGGGCTTTTCGGCCTGTCCGGTCTTCGGGGGCAGGGTTGTGCTGTCCCGGGCCCTCGCCCGCCCGCTGGGGGTGCCGCGTTCCAGTGTCGGGTCGGGTCTTCCGGCCTGTCCGGTCTTCGGGGGCAGGGTTGTGCTGTCTCGGGCCCTCGCCCGCCCGCTGGGGGTGCCGCTTTCCAGCGTCGGGTCGGGTCTTCCGGCCCGTCCGGTGTTCGGGGACAGGATTGTGCCGTCCCCAGCCCCCACCCACCCGCAGGGGGGCGCACCTTCCAGCGTCGGCTCGCATCAGTCAGCCCGTCCGGCGTTTGAGGACAAGGCCCCTTAAGGGCCGGAGCGGGGGTCTGGGGGCGCAGCCCCCAGGGGTGCCCGGGGTCGAAGGGGCGGGGCCCCTGGGGATGGGACGGGTAGGGGCGGCGGGGGCGAGAAAAGGTCGAGGCTCGCGACGGTGACGGTGGCCGAGAGAACCGGCGTTATCCACAGCCCCCGGCGCCCGCTCGCGCAGCGACGTACGCTGGAACCCCCGGCCCGTCACACGCGTCGGGCCCTTCGTGTTGCCCACCCAGGACGGAAAGCGCCTCCGAATGAGCCTGCACGGTCTGCTCGACGCCGTAGTCAAGGACACCGCCCTCGCGGAAGCGATCACCGCCGCCGCAGACGGCAACCGCATGCACGTCGACCTGGTCGGCCCCCCAGCGGCCCGCCCGTTCGCGATCGCCGCCCTCGCCCGCGAGACCGACCGCCCGCTCCTGGCGGTGACGGCGACCGGCCGCGAGGCCGAGGACCTGGCGGCGGCCCTGCGCTCCCTCCTCCCCCCGGAGGGCGTCGTGGAGTACCCGTCCTGGGAGACCCTCCCGCACGAGCGCCTGAGCCCCCGCAGTGACACCGTCGGCCGACGCCTGGCCGTCCTCCGCCGCCTCGCCCACCCCAGCTCCGACGACCCCGAGACCGGCCCGGTCTCCGTCGTCGTGGCCCCCGTCCGCTCGGTCCTCCAGCCCCAGGTCAAGGGCCTCGGCGACCTCGAACCGGTGTCCCTGAGGACCGGCCGGACCGCCGACCTCGGCGAGATCGTCGAAGCCCTCGCCGCCGCCGCGTACGCGCGCGTGGAGCTCGTCGAGAAGCGCGGCGAGTTCGCCGTACGAGGCGGCATCCTGGACGTCTTCCCGCCCACCGAGGAACACCCCCTGCGCATCGAGTTCTGGGGCGACGACGTCGAGGAGATCCGCTACTTCAAGGTCGCCGACCAGCGCTCCCTCGAAGTCGCCGAGCACGGCCTGTGGGCCCCGCCCTGCCGTGAGCTGCTCCTCACCGACGACGTCCGCGCACGCGCGCGTGCCCTCGCCGAGGAGCACCCCGAACTCGGCGAGCTGCTCGGCAAGATCGCCGAGGGCATCGCGGTCGAGGGCATGGAGTCCCTCGCGCCGGTCCTCGTCGACGACATGGAGCTGCTGCTCGACGTCCTGCCCAAGGGCGCGATGTCCGTCGTATGCGACCCGGAGCGGGTACGCACGCGTGCCGCGGACCTCGTGGCGACATCCCAGGAATTCCTCCAGGCGTCCTGGGCCGCCACCGCCGGCGGCGGCGAGGCGCCCATCGACGTCGGCGCCGCCTCCCTGTGGTCCATCGCCGACGTACGCGACCGCGCGCGCGAGCTGGACATGATGTGGTGGTCGGTGTCGCCGTTCGCGGCCGACGACACGTTTACATTTGCCGCTGACGCGGCGGGCGACGCCGACACCCTCAAGCTCGGCATGCACGCGCCGGAGTCGTACCGCGGCGACACCGCGAAGGCCCTCGCCGACACCAAGGGCTGGCTCGCCGACGGCTGGCGCACGGTCTTCGTGACCGAGGGCCACGGCCCGGCGGCCCGCACGGTCGAGGTGCTCGGCGGCGAGGGCGTCGCGGCCCGCCTGGAGGCGGACCTGGGGAAGATCTCCCCGTCCGTCGTCCATGTCGCGTGCGGCTCGATCGACTACGGCTTCGTGGACCCCGTCCTCAAGCTGGCCGTCCTGACCGAGACCGACCTGTCCGGGCAGAAGGCGGCCGGCAAGGACGGCGCCCGGATGCCGGCCCGCCGCCGCAAGACCATCGACCCGCTCACCCTGGAGACGGGCGACTACATCGTCCACGAGCAGCACGGCGTCGGCCGCTACATCGAGATGGTGCAGCGCACCGTCCAGGGCGCCACGCGCGAGTACCTCGTCGTCGAGTACGCCCCCGCCAAGCGCGGCCAGCCCGGCGACCGGCTGTACATCCCCACCGACCAGCTGGAGCAGATCACCAAGTACGTCGGCGGCGAGGCGCCCACCCTGCATCGCCTGGGCGGCGCCGACTGGACGAAGACCAAGGCGCGGGCCAAGAAGGCCGTCAAGGAGATCGCCGCCGACCTGATCAAGCTCTACAGCGCGCGCATGGCGGCCCCCGGGCACGCCTTCGGCTCGGACACCCCCTGGCAGCGCGAGCTGGAGGACGCCTTCCCGTACGCCGAGACCCCGGACCAGCTGACGACCATCGCCGAGGTCAAGGAGGACATGGAGAAGTCGGTCCCGATGGACCGCCTGATCTGCGGCGACGTCGGCTACGGCAAGACGGAGATCGCGGTGCGGGCCGCGTTCAAGGCCGTCCAGGACGGCAAGCAGGTGGCCGTCCTCGTCCCCACGACCCTGCTGGTGCAGCAGCACTTCGGGACGTTCTCCGAGCGCTACTCGCAGTTCCCGGTGAACACCCGGGCGCTGTCCCGCTTCCAGAGCGACACCGAGGCGAAGGCGGTCCTGGAGGGCCTGCGCGAGGGCTCGGTGGACATCGTCATCGGCACGCACCGGCTGTTCTCGTCGGAGACCAAGTTCAAGGACCTGGGCCTGGTCATCGTCGACGAGGAGCAGCGCTTCGGCGTCGAGCACAAGGAGCAGCTGAAGAAGCTGCGCGCGAACGTCGACGTACTGACGATGTCCGCGACCCCGATCCCCAGGACCCTGGAGATGGCGGTCACCGGCATCCGCGAGATGTCGACGATCACCACTCCGCCCGAGGAGCGCCACCCGGTCCTGACCTTCGTCGGCCCGTACGAGGAGAGGCAGATCGGTGCCGCGATCCGCCGCGAACTGCTGCGCGAGGGCCAGGTCTTCTACATCCACAACCGCGTCGAGTCGATCGACCGCGCGGCCGCCCGCCTGCGCGAGATCGTCCCCGAGGCGCGTATCGCGACGGCGCACGGCCAGATGTCGGAGCAGGCGCTGGAGCAGGTGGTCGTCGACTTCTGGGAGAAGAAGTTCGACGTCCTGGTGTCGACCACGATCGTCGAGTCCGGCATCGACATCTCCAACGCCAACACCCTGATCGTGGAGCGCGGCGACAACTTCGGCCTGTCCCAGCTGCACCAGCTGCGCGGCCGGGTCGGGCGAGGCCGGGAGCGCGGCTACGCCTACTTCCTGTACCCCCCGGAGAAGCCGCTCACGGAGACCGCCCACGAGCGCCTCGCGACCATCGCCCAGCACACCGAGATGGGCGCCGGCATGTACGTCGCGATGAAGGACCTGGAGATCCGGGGCGCCGGCAACCTGCTGGGCGGCGAGCAGTCCGGCCACATCGCGGGCGTCGGCTTCGACCTGTACGTCCGTATGGTCGGCGAGGCGGTCGCGGACTACCGGGCGTCCCTGGAAGGCGGCGTCGAGGAGGAGCCGCCGCTGGAGGTCAAGATCGAGCTCCCGGTCGACGCGCATGTCCCGCACGACTACGCCCCCGGCGAGCGCCTCCGCCTGCAGGCCTACCGGGCCATCGCCTCCGCCAACACGGAGGAGGACATCAAGTCCGTACGCGAGGAACTCGTCGACCGCTACGGCAAGCTGCCCGAGCCGGTCGAGAACCTCCTGCTGGTGGCGGGCCTGCGCATGCTGGCCCGCGCGTGCGGCGTCGGTGAGATCGTCCTTCAGGGCAACAACATCCGCTTCGCTCCGGTGGAGTTGCGCGAGTCCCAGGAACTGCGGGTCAAGCGCCTGTACCCGGGCACCGTCATCAAGCCGGCGGTGCACCAGGTGCTGGTGCCGCGTCCGAAGACCGCGAAGGTGGGCGGGAAGCCGCTGGTCGGGCGGGAACTGCTCGGGTGGGTCGGGGAGTTCCTGGCGTCGATTCTGGGATCGTGAGCGGCTTTGTCGTGAGCAGATCTTGAGCAGATTGCGAGCCGTACGGTGATTCGAGACCTCTACAACGTCCGGTTGCGGCCCGCGGAGGACGCCGGGGGCGCCGCCACACCGATGACCGAGGAGGAGGAGCAGCGCTACCGCGCCGTGTTGTTCAGCGAACAGCAGCAGGTACTGGTGGAAGCCGAGGACCACTGCCGCCTCAGGCTCTGCCTCGCCGGGTACGCGGCGTCGTAAGGGCCGCAGCCGCGACGCAGCCGCGACGACGCCCGCTAGTCGCCGTGCACTTCGGTGTTCTGGCAGGCGTGCAGCAGCCAGCGTCCGTCGTCCTGCTTGGTCATGACGTACAGCGGGGCGCCTTCGGTGTCGCCCTGCGGCGAGTGGTAGACCTGCCGGACCTTGACGGCCGCCACGTCGGGGCGCAGGAGCTGCGTGTGCACCACCTCGTAGGTGACCTCGCCGTCCCAGGTCGCGGTGGGCAGTACGGCGCGGGTGAACTCGGCGATGGCGTCGCGGCCGATGAGGACCTTGCCGTGGCCGGTGGTCCACAGCGCGTCGGGGTGGAAGAGGGCGAGGAAGCCCTCGGGGTCCTTGGCCCGCTGGGTGCGCTCGACGGTGGCGACGACCTCGGCGATGGCGTCGCGATCCGCTGTTTCGATGGTCATGTCGATGGTCATGCCGATCACTGTGGGACCTCAAGTGGACTTGAGGTCAAGCTCGTTCCCCGCGCCCGCTCGGCGCCTCGCTCCGGAACAGCATCGCCGCCAGCGTCCGGAACACCTCTTCGGGGTCCCGGTCGCCGACCGGCCCGTCGAGGTTGTGGCTGAGCAGCAGCGTGGCGAAGCCGTGGGCCAGTGACCAGGCGGCGACGCCGGCGAGCCGGGGGTCGATGCCGAGCTCCTCGGGGTGCACGGCGGAGACGGCGCCGCGCAGGGCGTCACCGGCGAGGGCGCGGGCCGTGGCCAGCTCGAGGTCGTCGGCGCGCAGCAGTTCGGGCGTGAACATCACCTGGAAGTGCGCGGGGTGCTCGCGCGCGAAACGGACGTAGCGCACGCCCGCGTCCCGCAGGTCCGCGGCCTCGATGAGTGCGGTCGCCAGCAGCCCGTACCCCTCGGCGGCGATCGCCGTGAGCAGCCCGGTGCGGTCCCTGAAGTGATGGGCCGGCGCCGCGTGCGAGACACCGGCACGACGGGCGAGGTCGCGCAGGCTCAGCGCGGACGGGCCGTCGGCGGCGATGGCGTCCAGCGCGGCGGTGAGGATGGCTCGGCGCAGATCGCCGTGGTGGTAGGGGCGGCGGGGGGAGGACTGCTGGGTCATGGCAGCAGCGTACGCGCGGTCTAGGCAATGACAAGTTTCCTGGATCTAGCCATTGACAAGTTCGATCGGCGTCCGGCAGTCTTGTCAGTGTCAAGTTGTGGGAGCGGGAGATTCGGACCGGGGAGCGGGGGAGTCGCGCCATGGTGAAGAAGTACGACGGTGATCTGGGGCTCGATCGCGTACGTCAGCTCTGGCATCTGCTGGAGCCGCTGCACGCGGTGCTGTACTACGCGCCGGAGGCCTTCGAGGAGGCGGCGGCGCTCGGCTACGCCACTGAACAGCGCTGGCCGAGCTACTTCCCGTACCGGGCCGCGCCGCTGGGAGCGGTGGGCCCGGAGCAAGTCGCCTCCGCCTTCTACAGCTTCAGCCCGCGCATGGTCGCCGAACACATCGACCCCGCATGGAAGAGCGCGAACCCCGAGGCCGTGCTGCGGGCCCGGACGCGCGGCATCGACCGGGCCTACCGGGCGATACTCGGCGACCGGACGGACAGCCCCGAGCTGGCGGAAGCAGCGGCCCTCGCCCGCCGCGCGGCCGAAGCGGCGAACACCGCGGGCCGTCCCCTCGCCGCGGCCAACGCCGCCCTGGACTGGCCGCGGCCCCCGCACCTCCAGCTCTGGCACGCGGCGACGATCCTGCGCGAACACCGCGGCGACGGCCACATAGCGGCCCTGCTGGTGGCCGGCCTCGACCCGGTCGAGTCGCTCGTGTCGTTCGCCGCGATAGGCGCCGCGTCGGTTGAGCGCTTCGAGAGCCGTGGCTGGAGCGAGGAGGAATGGGCGTCCGCCCGGGAGCGGCTGACCGCACGGGGACTGGTCGACGCGGACGACGGTAAGGCCACGGAGGCCGGCCGCGAACTGCGCCGCGCGGTCGAGGAGCAGACCGACCAACTCGCCGCCGCGCCCTGGCAGTCGCTCACCCCGGCCGAGGTGGACCGTCTCGTGGCACTGCTCGGTGAGTTCTGGGTGGCGGTGCTGTCCTCCGGTCTGCTGCCGTCCGAGACGACGTTGGGGATCGGGAAGGTCTGAGGCCCTCTCGGCTCTCCGACTTCGCCTGGGGGCGGGTGTGGGGCAGCGTGAAGCCGTCCGCGGGAGCTGGATCTGCGCGGACGGCCTCAGTGCTCAAGGTGCTCCGGCCTCAAGGCTGCTCGGGCCTGTCGCGGTCCATGCCGAGTTCGCGCTCCATCCGCTGCTGCGCGTCGTCGGTCTGGCGCTCGTACTTGTCGCCCGTCTTCTCGTTGACCTTCCGCTCCGCGGTGTCGGACATGTCCCTGGCCCTGTCCTGCGCCTGGCGGTTCCTGAACCTGTCGAAGATGCCCATCCAGAGCTCCTTCCGGAGGTGATTCACGACCGAAGATACGCCCGAGTTGCGAAGTATGCGCGAATAGCCCTGTTGTGGTCTGGACCTCCGGGCGGGCCTCTTGAATGCCGCCGTGCGCCGGGTCGCTACCGTGTGCGTGACGGTGTACCAGGGAAGACCGCCAGTGCGGGGCGGAACGCGCGGCAAAGGGGAGGGGCGCGTCGTGATGCGTCTGAGGGGCGGGGCGGCGAGTGCCGCGGCGATGCTCGGCATGGTGCTGGTACTGGCGGGCTGCGAGAACGTCGATCTGTCCGTGGACGACGAGTCCTCCGGCTCCGCCGTCCCGACCGCCGGCTCCGGCCGCGCCACGAGCCCGCTGGACAACCCCGACGGCACCAAACCGGGGCTCGCGGCCCTGACTTCGGACGCCGACCGGGCCGAGGGGCGGGCCCTCATAGCCAAGGTGGCGACGAAGGGCCGCGGCCCCAAGACGGGCTACGACCGCGACGAGTTCGGCTACGCCTGGATGGACTCGGCGCCGGGCGGCATCCCGTTCGCCCGCAACGGCTGCGACACCCGCAACGACCTCCTCAAGCGCGACGGCGAGGACCTCCGCTTCCGCTCCGGCTCGGACTGCGTCGTGACCTCCATGACGTTGCGCGACCCGTACACGGGCCGGACGATCGAGTGGACCAAGTCCCGTGCCACGGCCGTGCAGATCGACCATGTGATGCCGCTGTCCTACGACTGGCAGATGGGCGCCTCCCGCTGGCCCAAGGGCAAGCGCCAGGACATCGCCAACGACCCCCTCAACCTCATACCGGTCGACGGCCCGGCCAACGGCTCCAAGGGCGACTCCGGGCCCGCGACCTGGCTGCCCCCGAACAAGCGGATCCGCTGCTCGTACGCGGTGCGGTTCGCCCAGGTGTCGCTGAAGTACGAACTGCCGGTGACGACCGCCGACAAGGAGATGATGCTGCGCCAGTGCGGAGGGTGACCCGGAGCGTGAGCGGGCCCGGTCGCGGGCCGAAAACGGCTTCCCGGCGCCACCGTCCCCGCTTACCGTTTCCGGCATGGAACTGAAGGTGTCGAGCCTGGCGGACCGCCCGGAGATGCTCGGGCGGGTGCTGGGAATGGCGGACAGCTGGCCGGAGTTCGTCGTCCAGGACCCGGTCGGCAACGCCCACTACGGCCGCATCCCGCGCGAATTCCCGCAGTACGCGCTGT
Organism: Streptomyces ferrugineus; assembly: GCF_015160855.1. Taxonomy (NCBI): domain Bacteria; kingdom Bacillati; phylum Actinomycetota; class Actinomycetes; order Kitasatosporales; family Streptomycetaceae; genus Streptomyces; species Streptomyces ferrugineus. The sequence continues at coordinate 1,143,753 of NZ_CP063373.1, forward strand.
TCGCGGAGGACGAGCGGGGCGAGGTCGTCGCCCAGGCCTTCAGCGTGCCGTTCGCGCTCGGCGCCGAGGGACGCGGCCGGCTGCCCGCCCGGGGCTGGGACGAGGTGCTGGTGTGGGCCTTCGCCGACCTGCGGGCCGGCGTTCGCCCCGACACGGTCAGCGCCATCTCCGTCGTCATCGCCCCGCACGCACTGGGCGGCGGCCTGTCCGCCCGGATGCTCTCCGCGATGCGTGACAACGCCCGCGCCCTCGGATTCCGCGAGGTCGTCGCCCCGGTCCGCCCCAACGCCAAGCACCTCGAACCGCACACCCCCATCGAGGAGTACGCCCACCGCCTGCGCACCGACGGCCTGCCCCACGACCCATGGCTGCGCGTCCACGCCCGCGCCGGAGCCACCATCGACTCCATCGCCCCGGCCTCCATGACCGTCGCCGGCTCGCTGGAACAGTGGCGCCGCTGGACCGGGCTGCCCTTCGACACCCCGGGCGACATCGAGGTGCCCGGCGCGCTGGTGCCGGTGCGGTGCGAGCCGGAGCGGGACCACGCGGTGTACGTCGAACCCAACGTGTGGATGCGGCATCCGCTCTGAGCCACGCGGAAGGTGAGCCTCCGCGTGACCTGCGCCCAAGTGCGAAGTGATCAGCACGACAACGGTTCGGTACAAGCGGTGACCGTATGTCGGTGTCGACCTATACGCTCGAAGCGACAATCGCACGACCGAGGTTGCCCCGCACCGGGCAGGGTCGGTCGACACCGTACACCCACTTCAGGCTTCAGGAGCAACCATGCACGGCCACGGCTATCCGCAGCCGGTGAACCAGCCGCCGCCCACCGGGTGGCTGGTCTTCCTGCGCGTGGTCTTCGTCGTGATCTCCGTGCTGAGCTTCGGCCTGCTCATGTGGACGATGATGCTGCGCCTGGCCATCGTGACCCGCAGGGCGCTCGACTGGTGGCTGTTCGCGGCGTCGATCGTGGTGGAGTTCCTCGGCCTGTACCTGATGGGTTCCGAGCCCGGCGAAGAGATCCACACCGCGGGCGGCTGGATCGGCCTCGCCCTCGTCCTGGGCGGCATCGTGGCCTCGGTCGCGTACTACCTCTCCGCCGACATACGCCACTTCCACCAGCTCCGCTTCCCCGGCTACCGCGCACAGCGGCCCCCGGCCCAGGCCTACGGCTACCCGCAGCCGCAGTCGCCGTACACCGCCACGACGGCGCCGCAGTCGCCGACGCGGCAGGCGCCCACCCCGCACACCCCCATACCGCAGACACCGGCCCCGCCGCCCCCACAGCGCCCCGCGCCCGCCCGCATCGACCAGGTGCGCGCCGAACTCGACGAGCTCAGTGACTATCTGCGCAAGCACGACGGCAACCCCGAAGGCGGAAGGTGACCGTGGCGACAGGACGCCTTGTCGCCGGCCGCTATGAACTGTCCACGCTCATCGGACAGGGCGGCATGGGACAGGTCTGGACGGCGTACGACCAACGGCTCGACCGGCGCGTCGCGGTGAAGCTGCTGCGCCCCGACAAGGTGGCCGGGCAGGAGGCGGACGAGCTGCGCCGCCGCTTCGAGCGCGAGTGCCGGGTGACCGCACAGGTCGACCACCCCGGGCTGGTCACGGTGCACGACGCGGGCAGCGAGGGCGAGGAGTTGTTCCTCGTCATGCAGTACGTCGACGGCGTCGACCTCTCCGCGCATCTCGCCGAGCACGGCCCCTACCCCTGGCAGTGGGCGGTCGCGGTCGCCGCGCAACTGTGCGCCGTGCTGAGCGCCGTGCACGCCGTGCCGATCGTCCACCGCGACCTCAAGCCGCGCAACGTGATGGTGAAGCAGGACGGCACGGTCACCGTCCTCGACCTCGGCGTCGCCTCCGTCATGGACGCCGACACCACCCGCCTCACCCACACCGGCACCCCCATCGGCTCACCCGCCTACATGGCCCCCGAGCAGGCCATGGGCGGCGCGGTCGGCCCGTACACCGACCTGTACGCGCTCGGTGTGGTGCTGCACGAACTGCTCAGTGGAGACGTGCCGTTCTCCGGCTCCACCGCGCTCGGCGTGCTGCACCGGCATCTGTACGAGCCGCCGCAGCCCGTGCGCCGGATCCGCCCCGAGGTCCCCGAGGCACTCGAAGCCCTGGTCCTGCGCCTGCTCGCGAAGGACCCGCAGCACCGCCCCGCCTCCGCGCAGGAGACGTACGACGGCCTGGAGGCGCTCCTGCCCGCCCGCGGGACGCCCACCGGAGCGCCCCTCGACCCCACCCGCCCCTTCCTGCGCCCGCACGCCCCCTGGCCGGACCGCGCACGCACCCCCGCCCCCCAGCCCACGCCCGCCACCCCCATCACCCCCGACACCGACAAGCCGGACGTCGCCCGCGCCGTCGACGAGGTCAAGCGCCTCCTCGGCGAGGGCCGTATCACCCAGGCCGTCGACATCCTCGGCTCGATCCTGCCCACCGCGGCCGAACAGCACGGCGAGCACTCCCCGGTCGTGCGCACCCTGCGCAAGCAGTACGCCGCCACCCTCATGGACGACGGCCAGTACCGGCGCGCGCTGCCCGAACTGCGCCGCCTCGCCGACGAACGTGCCGCCGAGGCCGGCCAGGCCGACCCGCAGGCCCTGCGCTTCCGCTTCGACGTCGCCCAGTGCCTGGAACAGCTCGGCCAGCCGGGCGCCGCACTCACCGAGTACCGCGCGCTGCTGCCGTACTACGAGAACCAGTACGTCTCCGGCAACCCCGAGCTCGCCCACGACGTACGCCGCCGCATCGGCCACCTCCTGCTCGCCCTGGGCGACCGCCCCGCCGCCCACGACACCCTGGCCCGGCTGCTGATCGACGTGGAGCGCCTGCACGGCCCGGGCCACCCGGTCGCGGCGGAGGTACGGCGCACCCTGCAATGGCTGGGGCAGGTGCGCGGCTAGTCGCCCGACCGTCCCAGGTACGGGGGCGGTGACGGCCACCGGTCGGCGACCCCGCCGAGCGGGTGGTGCCGCGGTGCCCGAAGTCCTGGCGAATCGTTGGTCGAATGGGTTGGCCAGAGCTTGCCCACTGCCTACCATCGATCACCGCAAGACTTTGTGCACCGTCGCACAAGCTCTCCAACGGGAGGTCTCCTTGCACCGCCGCCGTCGTACCGCGCTCCTTCTCTCCGCCGCGATCGTCGCGGCCCCCCTGCTGACCGCCTGCGGAAGTGACGCGCACCCCGGTGCGGCGGCCGTCGTCGGCGGCCAGCGGATCACCGTCGCGCAGCTGGAGAACAGGGTGAGCGAGGTACGCGCGGCCCAGCGCGAGGCCGTACCCGACGAGGCCGCGTACGCACAGGTCGTCGCCAAGTCCGGCAGCCTCCCGCGCGACGTCCTGCACAACATGGTCCTCGACGAGGTGCTGCACCAGGCCGCCCAGGACGCGGGCGTCACCGTCACCCGCAAGGAGATCCAGAAGATGCGCGGCGACCTGGAGAGCCAGGTCGGCGGCGCCAAGGCCCTGGAGACCGCCTGGCTCCAGCAGTACGGCGTCCCGCCGCAGCGCCTCGGCGAGAACCTCCGCCTCCAGCTCGAGGCCCAGAAGCTCGCCACGGCCCTCGGCACCGACACCGGCAAGCCCGCCTTCTGGAACGCCATGTCCGCGGCGTCCAAGAAGCTCGGCATCGAGCTCAACCCGCGCTACGGCACCTGGGACGTCCAGAAGAGCAGCCGGGCGGACGCGAAGACGCCGTGGGTGCGTGAGGTGACGGCGGCAGGCACCCAGCAGACCATGTGACGGCCTGTGGATAACTCAGGGGGTCGTCGGTCGCTTGGGTTACGTTCGGATCGTGAACGCAACCAGTCCCGAAGCCGCCGCCCCCGGGCGCATCGTCCTGCTCACCACCAGCCACCGTGTCGCCCCCGGCCTGCTGTCCTGGCCCGCATGGCAGGCCCTGCGCTCCGCCGACCGCGTGCTGTGCGCGGACGGCGCCCATCCGCAGCTGCCGTATCTGCGCGAGGCCGGGACAGCGGTCGACGAGGCGGCCCCGACCGCGCAGGAGCTGATCGACGCCTGCGCCGGCGGCCGCACGGTCGTGGTCGTGGCGACCGGCGAGGGCGAGCCCGCGCTCACCGACGGCCTCGCCCGCCTCGCGGGCACCGGCCGCATCCCCATGCCGGACCTGGAACTGCTGCCCGCCTCCTACGACCTGCCCGGCGCCCGCCTCCTCGACCTCGTCCAGGTCATGGACCGCATCCGCGCCGAGTGCCCGTGGTCCTCCCAGCAGACCCACAAGGGCCTGGCGAAGTACGGCATCGAGGAGGCCTACGAACTCGTCGAGGCGATCGAGGACGGCGACCGCGACGAGCTCCGCGAGGAACTGGGCGACGTCCTCCTCCAGGTCGTCTTCCACTCCCGCATAGCCGAGGAGGACCCGGACGCCCCCTTCTCCATCGACGACGTGGCCGGCGGCATCGTCACCAAGCTCATCCACCGCCACCCCCATGTCTTCGGCGACGAGACGGCGGCGACGCCGGAGGAGGTCAAGGAGCACTGGCTGCGCACCAAGGCGGTGGAGAAGCAGCGGGAGTCGGTGACGGAGGGCATCCCGCTCGGCCAGCCCGGCCTCGCCCTCGCGGCGAAGCTGGCGTCCCGGGTCCGCACGGCGGGCCTGGAGGTGCCCCTGCCGACGGGTGAGGGCCTCGGCTACGAGCTGCTCGCGATGGCGGTCCGCGCGGAGGCGGCCGGGGTCGACCCGGAGGCGGCGCTACGGGTCGCGGCACGGGCGTACCGGGACGCGGTACGCGCCGCCGAAGGGCTCGACGCCTAACACCGACTCCGTGCCCGGCGCCCGGCATCGACTCCGTGTCCGGCGTCTGGCACCGGCTGAGTGTCCGGCGCCCGGTATCGGTTCCGTGTCCGGCGTCTGGCACCGGCTGAGTGTCCGGCGCCCGGCACCGGCTCCGTGTCCGGCGCCTGGCATCGGCTCATTGCCCGGTGCCCGGCACCGGCTCGGTGCCGCCACCGCGCACGGCGTGCGGCACCGCCCGCCCGCTACCGTCAAGGAGTGACCAACCAGCCCCACCCCCCGACTCCCCACCCCCCGACTCCCCACCCCCAGACCCCGCACCCCCAGACCCCGCACCCCGCAACCCCCGACCTCTTCACCTGGGAGTTCGCCGCCAACCCCTACCCCGCCTACGCCTGGCTGCGCGAGCACGCCCCGGTGCACCGGACGCGGCTGCCCAGCGGGGTGGAGGCCTGGCTGGTCACCCGGTACGCCGACGCCAAGCAGACCCTCGCCGACAACCGGCTCTCCAAGAACCCGGCCCACCACGACGAGCCCGCGCACGCCAAGGGCAAGACCGGTATCCCCGGGGAGCGCAAGGCCGAGCTGATGACGCATCTGCTCAACATCGACCCGCCGGACCACACCAGGCTCCGCCGGCTCGTCTCCAAGGCCTTCACGCCCCGCAGGGTCGCCGAGTTCGCCCCACGGGTGCAGGAGCTGACCGATCGGCTCATCGACGGGTTCGCGGAGAAGGGGAGCGCGGACCTGATCCATGAGTTCGCCTTCCCGCTCCCCATCTACGCCATCTGCGACCTGCTCGGCGTCCCCCGCGAGGACCAGGACGACTTCCGGGACTGGGCGGGCATGATGATCCGGCACCAGGGCGGCCCGCGGGGCGGGGTCGCGCGGTCGGTGAAGAAGATGCGCGGGTATCTGGCCGACCTCATCCACCGCAAGCGCGAGGCCCTCCCCGACACCCCCCACCCCGGCGAGGACCTCATCTCCGGGCTCATCCGCGCCTCCGACCACGGTGAGCACCTCACCGAGAACGAGGCCGCGGCCATGGCCTTCATCCTGCTGTTCGCCGGTTTCGAGACCACGGTCAACCTGATCGGCAACGGCACCTACGCCCTGCTCACCCACCCCGAGCAGCGCACCCGTCTGCAGACCTCCCTCGCCGCCCACGACACCGCCCTCCTCGAGACCGGAGTGGAGGAACTCCTGCGCTACGACGGCCCCGTGGAGCTCGCCACCTGGCGGTTCGCCACCGAACCGCTCACCATCGGCGGGCAGGACATCGCAGCGGGCGACCCGGTCCTCGTCGTCCTGGCCGCCGCCGACCGTGACCCGGAGCGGTTCGCCGACCCCGACGTCCTCGACCTCGGCCGCCGCGACAACCAGCACCTCGGCTACGGCCACGGCATCCACTACTGTCTGGGCGCCCCGCTCGCCCGACTGGAGGGCCAGACCGCCCTCGCCACACTCCTGACCCGGCTGCCGGATCTGCGACTCGCGGTGGATCCAGCCGAGTTGCGCTGGCGCGGCGGGCTCATCATGCGCGGACTGCGTACGCTTCCGGTGGAGTTCACCCCAGTTGGGTGAGTGCGTCCACCCCGGCGAACATGACACGCACTCATGTCTGTGATCTTCACGTGATCTGCGCGGCATTAACTTGTGACAAGTGATCGTCTGCCTATACGTTCACGGATCAACGACGGCGCCAGGTTTCACGCGCCGCGGTCACAGCTGTCTCGTGAAAGGTCCCCGCATGCTCTCCGGGAACGGTCGTCACCGTCGCCCCCGTCAGGCTCCGGCTCTTCTCGTCGCGGCCGGAGTGACCGGGTCCGCAATCGCCATCCCGCTGCTCGGCGCCACGGGCGCGAGCGCCGCCGAAGCCACCGTGTGGGACAAGGTGGCCGACTGCGAGAGCGGCGGCTCCTGGAGCGCCGACGACGGCAACGGACAGTACGGCGGGCTCCAGTTGACCCAGGAGGACTGGGAGAAGTACGGCGGCCTCGACTACGCCGCCAGCCCCGATCTGGCCAGCCGCTCCCAGCAGATAGCCGTGGCCCAGGAGATCCTCGCGGACCAGGGCACCGCCCCCTGGGGCACCTGTGCGGTGCTCAACGGGCTCACCAAGAAGTCCGGGGCGATCGACCTCGACACCGGTGTGGCGGAGGACTCACCCTCCGAGGTGTCCGGATCATCCGGCTTGCTTGATTCGTCCAGGTCGTCAGGCTCGTCCAACTCTTCGGATTCATCCGGTTCGTCGAGCGAATCCGACTCCTCCGATGCGTCCACCCCATCCGACGACCCCTTGAGCTCGCCGAGCGGCACGCCTGACGATTCATCCGAATCGCCCGAGAATTCCACACCTTCTCCGTCTCGGGATGACAAATCCTCGAAGTCCGACAAGTCGCCCGAATCAACCCCTTCGCAGTCGCCGGACAGCTCTCCCGTGGAGGCGTCCGAGGACGACAATCAGGACAACCCGGGGCAGGACGCGGGCTCCTGGGGTCTCGTCGACACCGGGGCGGTCGACGCTCCGGCGGCCGGCTCCGGTCGCCATCGTGGACCCAGCGCCGACGAGGGCAAGGCCGACGACGCGGCCACCAAGTCCTCCGGCCGCCATGCCTCGTATCAGGTCCGCTCGGGCGACACTCTCGCCTCGATCGCCGACTCCCTTGACCTCGACGGCGGATGGCGCGCGCTGTACAAGGCGAACGAGAACGCCATCGGGTCCGACGCGAACCACATCTTCCCCGGTCAGACCCTGGACGTCCCCGTCGAATAACGGTCGAACAGGGCGAAAGGCGGCGGCAGTTGGCGTCATGTTTCGCGGCTAATGTCCGCTTTGAAAGCAGTGAGAGATAGATCTCAGAAGCCCTGATCGTCTTTGTAATTCCGCGAATCGCGTGTCTACGGTCGTGATCGCTCGCCACCAGAGCGAGCCCCGACAGCCGTCACGCCGAATCCTGCCGGCGGCCGTACGGGAACAGTCGTCGCGTAAAGCGCCGTAGGCAGGAGCGGGGGACCCAAGGTTTGCGCCGGGTCCGGCAGTTGAGGCCCTTCGGGGCCGCACGGCCGGAATCGGCTTGGGGTGAAGTCGCGCACTGGACACCAGCGGTGCGCGGCCGGGCAACTCAACCGGCCCGAACCCGACAGCTCACCTCGCAGGCGTCGGTGAGGGGATCTCTCCATGCTGTTTTCCAGCAAGGGCAAGCACCGTCGTCCGTCCAAGGCCGCTCGCGCCATCGCCGTCGTCGGCGTCACCGGTGCCGCCGCCGTCGCCGCCCCGCTGATGGCGGCCGGCAGCGCCTCCGCCGCCACCGCGTCCGAGTGGGATGCCGTCGCCCAGTGCGAGTCCGGCGGCAACTGGTCGATCAACACCGGCAACGGCTACTACGGCGGTCTGCAGTTCTCCGCCTCCACCTGGGCCGCGTACGGCGGCACGGCGTACGCCTCCACCGCGGACCAGGCCACCAAGGCCCAGCAGATCGAGATAGCCGAGAAGGTCCTCGCCGGCCAGGGCAAGGGTGCCTGGCCGCACTGCGGCACCGGCCTGTCCAGCGCCGCCTACAGCGGCTCTTCGGCGAGCGGCTCCTCGCAGAGCACCGAGCGCTCCACCGAGCAGCAGTCGGCCTCCCGCTCCACGGACCGCCCGGCCGCCAAGAAGAGCACCAAGACCGTCACCACCCCGACCGGCAAGAAGGTCAAGAAGGGCGACGGCGAGTACAAGGTCGTCAAGGGCGACACCCTCAGCTCGATCGCCGAGGAGCGCGACGTCAAGGGCGGCTGGGAGAAGCTCTTCCAGCTGAACAAGGACATCGTCGAGGACGCGGACCTGATCTACCCGGGTCAGCAGCTGCACCTGAAGTAAGAGGAAGGTGCGGGGGGCGGGCCGGCGGCGGCGGAAACACGCGGCCGACAGGTGAACCACAGCGCCTTCACATCCGTGGACCTCATAGTGAAGGTGTCGTGAGGGTCACCCCCCGTCCCTCACGAACTCCCCGCCCCGGTGCGTCTTCCCCCGTACGCGCCGGGGCGGGGCTTTTTTGTGCCCGCATCGCGGGCGGTGTTTTTGTTCCGTTCGGAAACAATTTACTCTCGATTCTGTCCACGGGGCGGTCGACCACTGGTCTGACGCCCGGAGCCGGTTAGGCTCGTCTCGCAGTACGCACCGCGCACTGCGTACCCGCGTCACATCCCAGAAGGAGATGCTCGTGCCGTCCATCGACGTCGTCGTAGCCCGGGAAATCCTGGACTCCCGAGGCAACCCCACGGTCGAGGTCGAGGTCGGCCTCGACGACGGCAGCACGGGTCGTGCCGCCGTTCCGTCCGGCGCCTCGACGGGCGCCTTCGAGGCCATCGAGCTCCGCGACGGTGACCCCAACCGCTACCAGGGCAAGGGCGTCGAGAAGGCCGTCCTCGCCGTCATCGAGCAGATCGGCCCGGAGCTGGTCGGCTACGACGCCACCGAGCAGCGCCTGATCGACCAGGCGATGTTCGACCTGGACGCCACCGACAACAAGGGCTCCCTCGGCGCCAACGCCATCCTCGGCGTCTCCCTCGCCGTCGCCCACGCCGCCTCCGAGGCGTCCGACCTGCCGCTCTTCCGCTACCTGGGCGGCCCGAACGCGCACCTGCTGCCGGTGCCGATGATGAACATCCTGAACGGCGGCTCGCACGCCGACTCCAACGTGGACATCCAGGAGTTCATGATCGCCCCGATCGGCGCGGAGTCCTTCTCCGAGGCGCTGCGCTGGGGCACCGAGGTCTACCACACCCTCAAGAAGGTGCTGAAGAGCAAGGGCCTGGCCACCGGCCTCGGCGACGAGGGCGGCTTCGCCCCGAACCTCGGCTCCAACCGTGAGGCCCTCGACCTCATCCTCGAGGCCATCAAGGAAGCCGGCTACACCCCCGGCGAGCAGATCGCCCTCGCGCTCGACGTCGCCGCGTCCGAGTTCTACAAGGACGGCTCCTACGCCTTCGAGGGCAAGGACCGCTCGGCCGCCGAGATGACGGAGTACTACGCGGAGCTGGTCGAGGCCTATCCGCTGGTCTCCATCGAGGACCCGCTGTTCGAGGACGACTGGGCCGGCTGGAAGACCATCACCGAGAAGCTCGGCGACAAGGTCCAGCTCGTCGGCGACGACCTGTTCGTCACCAACCCGGAGCGCCTGGCCCGCGGCATCGAGGAGAACTCCGCGAACGCCCTGCTGGTCAAGGTCAACCAGATCGGCTCGCTGACCGAGACCCTGGACGCCGTCGAGCTGGCCCAGCGCAACGGCTTCAAGTGCATGATGTCCCACCGCTCCGGCGAGACCGAGGACGTCACCATCGCCGACCTGGCCGTCGCCACCAACTGCGGCCAGATCAAGACCGGCGCCCCGGCCCGCTCCGAGCGCGTCGCCAAGTACAACCAGCTGCTGCGCATCGAGGAGATCCTCGACGACGCGGCGGTGTACGCCGGCCGTAGCGCGTTCCCGCGCTTCAAGGGCTGAGACAGGCCTTAGAGCAGCGTCGTACGTACGTCCCCGTACTCGGTCCCGTACCGTGTGCGGGGACGTACGCACGTGAAAGGGGAGGCGCAGAGCCGATGGCCGTCAAGGACCGGGACCGTTTCTCCACCGCGACCAGGATCCGGCTGCTCGGCGAGCAGACGGCGGCCCGTGTCTACCGTTCCCAGACCAAGCGGCAGGCCAGGCGCTCCCGGCTCACTGGCCGCGCCGCGCTGCTCGCGCTGGTGGTCTGCTCCCTCGTCGTGGCGCTGGCCTACCCGATGAGGCAGTACGTCTCCCAGCGCGCCGAGATCGCCGACATGCAGCGGGAGCGGGAGGAGGCCGCCCGGCGCGTCGAGCAGCTGCGCGACCTCAAGGCGCGCTGGCAGGACGACGCGTACGCCGAGCAGCAGATCCGGCAGCGGCTGCACTATGTGATGCCCGGGGAGACCGGTTTCATCGTGGTCGACCCGGACGCGGCGAAGAAGTCGCGGACCGACCAGAGCGAGGCGGACCGGCCCTGGTACGCGAACATCTGGGACGGGGTCGACAAGGCCGACGCCGCCGACCAGTGAGAACCGAACGAAGAGAACGACGGAAAGACAGGCATGCAATCGCCCCCGCCGCCCACCCCGCGCACCGAGCCCACCGACGCGGACGTCGAGGCGTTCAAGCAGCAGCTCGGCCGTCCCCCGCGCGGGCTGCGCGCCATCGCGCACCGGTGCCCGTGCGGGCAGCCGGACGTGGTCGAGACGGCGCCCCGGCTGCCCGACGGCACGCCCTTCCCGACGCTGTACTACCTGACGTGCCCCAAGGCGTCGTCGGCGATCGGGACGCTGGAGGCGAACGGGGTGATGAAGGAGATGACGGCGCGGCTGGAGAGCGATCCGGAGCTGGCGGCGGCGTATCGCTCCGCGCATGAGGACTACATCCGGCGGCGGGACGAGATCGAGGAGCTGACCGGGTTTCCGAGCGCGGGCGGCATGCCGGATCGGGTGAAGTGCCTGCATGTGCTGGTGGCGCACTCGTTGGCCGCCGGGCCGGGGGTGAATCCGCTGGGGGACGAGGCCATCGCGATGCTGCCGGAGTGGTGGCTGAAGGGGCCGTGTGTGGTGCCGACCGAGATCGGCCCCTGAAGGGCCTCGTCCTCAAACACAGCTCGAAGACAGTCCCGCACATCGGAAGGGCACCCCATGACCCGCGTCGCCGCCATCGACTGCGGTACGAACTCCATCCGGCTCCTCGTCGCCGATGTCGACCCGGTCACGGGCGAACTCGTCGATCTGGACCGGCGTATGACCATCGTGCGGCTCGGCCAGGGCGTCGACCGTACGGGGCGGCTCGCCCCTCAGGCGCTGGAGCGGACCTTCGCCGCGTGCCGTGACTACGCGGCGATCATCAAGGAGCACGGCGCCGAACGGCTGCGCTTCGTCGCGACGTCCGCCTCCCGGGACGCCGAGAACCGGGACGACTTCGTGCGCGGCGTCATGGAGATCCTGGGCGTCGAGCCCGAGGTGATCACCGGCGATCAGGAGGCCGAGTTCTCCTTCACGGGAGCCACCAGGGAACTGACGGGGCGTGCGGACCTGCACCGGCCCTACCTCGTCGTGGACATCGGCGGCGGGTCGACGGAGTTCGTCGTCGGCGAGGAGCATGTGCGGGCGGCGCGCTCCGTGGACGTCGGGTGTGTGCGGATGACCGAGCGGCATCTCGTGCGGGACGGCGCGGTTTCCGACCCGCCCTCCGAGGAACAGATCGCGGCCATACGGGAAGACGTCGAGGCCGCCCTGGATCTCGCCGAGGAGAGTGTGCCGTTGCGCGAGGCCCGGACGCTGGTGGGGCTCGCCGGTTCCGTCACCACGGTGTCGGCGATCGCCCAGGACCTGCCCGAGTACGACTCGACGCGCATCCACCACTCCCGGGTCACCCTCGGCCGGGTCCGCGAGATCACCGACCGGCTGCTGCACTCCACCCACGCCGAGCGTGCGGCCGTGCCCTCCATGCACCCGGGGCGGGTCGACGTCATCGGGGCCGGCGCTCTGGTGCTGCTCGCCGTCATGGAGCGGATCGGCGCCGAGGAGGTCGTGGTCAGCGAGCACGACATCCTCGACGGCATCGCCTTCAAGGTGGCGGAGGACGCGCAGGCGGCCAAGCGCGACAGTCGCTGAATCCGCCCTGATTCCGTCCTGACACCGCCTTGATCCCAACCCTGTGACGCGGAACGGCCCCGGACCTCATGGGAGGAACCGGGGCCGTCGTGCCTGCCCGTGCGGGCCGGCCGTCAGTTGCAGAGGAGGACGAGGAGGCCGCTACACCCTCCGTCGTGGTGGCCGTGACCATGACCGTGGCCATGGCCATGGCCGTGTCCGTGGTCGCCGTGGCTCGGACTCGCCTGGGCGATCGCGGCCTTGGCGGCGACTTGGTGGGCGGGTGCGGCCGCGGCGGACGCGGCCGTGGCCGCACCCGTCGCCAGGGCGATGCCCAGGGCAACGCCGACCGAGACTATTCGCTTGGTGGCCCGCGCGGGGGCCTTCTGTGAGGTGATCATGGCTGCACGTTATGTGCCCTTCCGATCATTTTCGCGCGGAGTGTGGCTACTGGGTGACGGTGACTCAGGTCGCGCCCGCGGGGTGGTTCGCGTCTCGTTTTGCTACTTGTCGGTAGCCATCGGCTGAGCGCTGCGGTTAGCGTGTGAGCGCCTTTCAGGGGGTCTTTCGGGCCCCTCGGGGCGGCCTCGCGGGTGGCCGCCGGAGAAAGTTCGTGAAGTTCTTCACAAGGAAATCGGCCCTGCGGGAGCACTGATCGGTGCCGGTTGACCCTTCCGAGGGGCGAACGGCCCCTTGAACATGTTCAGATGGCCGGCGTATGGGGGCTTCGGGGCGCTCTCGGCGAAGGGTGTTCCGGTCCGCTCACAGGGGGTGCGGAGAGCCAGAGAGGCAGCTCACGCGGCATTGACAACGGGTCGAACCGTGCGCCGGTTCCCTGACGTGACCATGAGCTGCGTCACGCGGGCCGGGGAGTGTAGCACAGGCCATGGAAGAGCTTGTGAAGGGGCGCACGAGCGACCCCCCTGAGGCAGGTGGATACTCGATGGCATGAGCACCACGGAGCGTCCCAGGATCCTCGTAGTAGGCGGTGGGTACGTAGGCCTGTACGCAGCTCGGCGCATTCTCAAGAAGATGCGCTACGGAGAGGCGACCGTCACGGTCGTCGACCCCCGGTCGTACATGACCTACCAGCCCTTCCTCCCCGAAACCGCCGCCGGCAGCATCTCCCCGCGCCACGTCGTCGTCCCGCTGCGACGCGTGCTGCCCAAGGCGGAGGTCCTCACCGGCCGGGTCACCACCATCGACCAGGACCGCAAGGTCGCCTCGATCGCCCCGCTGGTCGGCGAGGCGTACGAGCTGCCCTTCGACTACCTGGTGATCGCGCTCGGCGCGGTCTCCCGCACCTTCCCGATCCCCGGCCTCGCCGAGCAGGGCATCGGCATGAAGGGCATCGAGGAGGCCATCGGCCTGCGCAACCACGTCCTCGAGCAGCTCGACAAGGCCGACTCCACCACCGACGAGGAGATCCGCCGCAAGGCGCTCACCTTCGTCTTCATCGGCGGCGGCTTCGCCGGTGCCGAGACCATCGGTGAGGTCGAGGACATGGCCCGCGACGCGGCCAAGTACTACACCAGCGTCTCCCGCGAGGACATGCGGTTCATCCTCGTCGACGCCGCCGACAAGATCCTGCCCGAGGTCGGCCCCAAGCTCGGCCAGTACGGCAAGGAGCACCTGGAGGCCCGCGGGGTCGAGGTCTACCTCTCCACCTCCATGGACTCCTGCGTCGACGGCCACGTGATGCTGAAGAACGGACTCGAGGTCGACTCCAACACCATCGTGTGGACGGCCGGCGTCAAGCCCAACCCGGCCCTCGGCCGCTACGGTCTGCCCCTCGGCCCCCGTGGTCACGTCGACTGCGAGCCCACGCTCCAGGTCAAGGGCACCGACTACATCTGGGCCGCCGGCGACAACGCCCAGGTCCCGGACCTCGTCGGCCGCAAGGCGGGCAACGAGAACGCCTGGTGCCCGCCGAACGCCCAGCACGCGCTGCGTCAGGCCCGCGTCCTCGGCGACAACGTGATCTCCGGTATGCGGGGCTTCCCGCAGAAGGACTACTCGCACGCCAACAAGGGCGCGGTGGCCGGACTCGGCCTCCACAAGGGCGTGGCGATGATCGTCATGGGCAAGATGAAGATCAAGCTCAAGGGCCGTCTCGCCTGGTACATGCACCGTGGCTACCACGGCATGGCGATGCCGACCTGGAACCGCAAGATCCGCGTCTTCGCCGACTGGACGCTCGGCATGTTCCTCAAGCGCGAGGTCGTGGCGCTCGGCGCGCTGGAGACTCCGCGCGAGGAGTTCTACGAGGCGGCGAAGCCCGTGCCTGCGGCGCCCAAGCCGGAGAAGACCAAGGCCAAGGCCTCCTGACCGGCTCCGGTCGCTGAACCAACGAAGGACCTTCCGCCATCCGTGGTGCGGGAGGTCCTTCGGCGTTCCTGGGGCCTGTGCCCCCAGCTTTTGCCTGGCTGTAACGCGCATGGGGGACTGCGCACAAGCCCCTCAGGTGTTTACGTGGTGTTGGACTTTCCGGGTTCACCTGTCACGGAGGTGTGCGCCATGGCCGACGCCGCGCTGCGGCTGAAGAGCCTCGTCGAACAGTTGCTGGGAGTACCGCTCCCGGTGCGCATCCGCGCCTGGGACGGTTCGCAGGCGGGTCCGCCGGACGCGCCTGCCCTCGTCGTACGCAACCGCCGCGCCGTGCGGCGGCTGTTGTGGAAGCCGGGCGAACTGGGGCTGGCCCGTGGCTGGGTGGCCGGGGACCTCGATGTCGAGGGGGACCTCTACACCGCCCTCGATCTGATGGCCGGGCTGGTGTGGGAGCGGGGGGAGGACGCCCGGAGCCTGGCTCAGGCGCTGCGGGACCCCGAGGTGCGCGCCGCGGTGCGCGGCCTGGTCAAGATGGGCGGACTGCCGCTGCCGCCCGCGCCGCCCCCCGAGGAGGTGCGCCGGCACGGCCATCTGCACACCAAGCGCACCGACAGACGCGCCATCAGCCACCACTACGACGTAGGCAACGACTTCTACGAGATCGTCCTCGGCCCGTCCATGGTGTACTCCTGCGCCTACTGGTCGGCCCCGCCCCCGGACGGCACCCTCGAAGCCGCCCAGCGCGACAAGCTCGACCTCATCTGCCGCAAGCTCGATCTGAGGCCCGGCCAGCGGCTGCTCGACGTCGGCTGCGGCTGGGGCTCCCTGGCCGTGCACGCCGCCCGCGAGTACGGCGTGAGCGTCGTCGGCGTCACCCTCTCCCAGGAGCAGGCGGCGTACGCCCGCAAGCGCGTCGCCGGCGAGGGGCTCACCGACAAGGTGGAGATCCGCGTCCAGGACTACCGGGACGTCGACGACGGGCCGTACGACGCCATCTCCTCCATCGGCATGGCCGAACACGTCGGCGCCGAGCGGTACCTGGAGTACGCCGACGTACTGCACCGGCTGCTCAAGCCCGGCGGGCGGCTGCTCAACCACCAGATCGGGCGGCGGCCGCAGCGCGACGAGTCGACGTACCGCGTCGACGATTTCATCGACGCCTATGTCTTCCCCGACGGCGAGCTCCAGCCCGTCGGCGTCACCGTCACCCAGCTCGAACGCGCCGGGTTCGAGGTGCGCGACGTCGAGTCGATCCGGGAGCACTACGCGCTGACCCTGCGCCGCTGGGTGGCCAACCTGGAGGCCGACTGGGCCCGCGCGGCCGAGCTCACCGGCGCCGGCCGGGCCCGCGTCTGGCGGCTGTACATGGCCGCCTCCGCGGTGTCCTTCGAGCGCAACCGCATCGGGGTCAACCAGGTGCTGGCGGTGCGGACGCCCGACTCCGGTGACGCGGCGATGCCGCTGCGCTCCCGCACCTGGGGCTGAGACGCCAGGGGCCCCGCTCCCTTCCGGGAACGGGGCCCTGTGCGCGTACGTGCCGCTATTCCGCCTTGATCGCGTTCAGCATGTTCAACTTCGCGGCGTTGCGGGCCGGCCACAGCGCGGCCAGGACGCCCACCAGACCGGCCAGCACCAGGAAGATCCCGATCCGGTCCCAGGGCAGCACCAGCGCGTAGCCCGGGATCTCCTCCGCGATCGTCTCGCCGATCGCCCAGCCGAGGAACGCGCCGAGACCGATGCCGACCACCGCGCCGAACACAGAGATGACCACGGCCTCCAGCCGGACCATCCGCTTCACCCGGCGCCGGTCGAGACCGATCGCCCGCAGCATGCCGATCTCCTGCTGCCGTTCGAAGACCGACATCGCCAGGGTGTTGACGACCCCCAGCACCGCGATGATCAGGGCCATCGCCAGCAGGCCGTACATGATGTTCAGCATCGTGTTGATGGCGCCGCCGAACTCGTTGCGGATGTCCTGACGGTCCATGACCGTGATCGCGGGGTTGTCGCCCAGCGCGTCGATGAGGACCTTCTCGTTCGCCGCGGTCTGGCCGCCGTCGACCTTCACGAAGATCTGCGGGATGTACGGCTTCACCTCGTGCTGGTTCACGATCGCGGTGTCGACGAGGACGGGGGAGAGGAACTCGCTGTCCTTGTAGACGGCGCCGACCTTCAGCGTGGCCTTCTTCTCGTCGGCGAAGGTGACGGAGAGGCTGTCGCCGGGCTTCCAGCCCTTGCTCCTGGCCGTCTTCTCCGCGACCGCGACCTGGCCCTTCGCGAGCGAGTCCACGCTGCCGTCGACGACGTCGACGTTCAGGACCCGCTCGATGTCGCCCGGCGTGACCGCCGAGGCGGACACGTAGTCGTCGTCGACCTGGAAGTAGGCGTCCTGCTGCGGCGACACCGCGGAGACGCCCTTGGCCTTCTCCAGCGCCGTCAGCGCGGACTGGTCGAGGTCCCCGCCGTTCGCCATCCTGACCATGTAGTCGGCCTTGATGTTGTCCGTGGTCATCTTGTCGATGGCCGTGCCGACCGTGATACCGAGCACCGACAGACCGGTCACCAGCGTCAGGCCGATCGCGAGCGCCGAGGCGGTGGCACCGGTGCGGCGCGGGTTGCGGACCGCGTTCTGGCCGGCCAGCTTGCCGGCCACCCCGAAGGGGCCGACCAGCAGCGGACGGACGAGCGCGATCACGGGCCGGGACAGCAGCGGGATCAGGATGATCACGCCGATCAGCGCGAGGAACGCGCCGCCGGCGATGTACATCCGGCCGCTCTTGCCGCCGGACGAGGCACCCAGCACGATCGCGGCCGAGCCGAGAGCGGTGATGGCCGCGCCGATGGAGTTGCGCACCACCAGCGACTTGGTGGTCGCCACCGCGTGGACGCTGCTCATGGCCGCCACCGGCGGGATCTTCGCGGCCCGGCGGCCGGGCAGCCAGGCGGCGAACATCGTGATCAGCACACCGACGCCGATCGCGGCGATCACCGGCGTGGCGGACAGGATCAGCGGGCCGTCCGGGATCTTCATCTCGAACGCGGCCATTCCGGAGCGCAGACCGACCGCGAGCCCGATGCCCAGGACGAAGCCGATCACCGAGGCGACCAG
Source organism: Streptomyces ferrugineus (assembly GCF_015160855.1). NCBI lineage: Bacteria > Bacillati > Actinomycetota > Actinomycetes > Kitasatosporales > Streptomycetaceae > Streptomyces > Streptomyces ferrugineus. Next base: position 1,161,591 of record NZ_CP063373.1, read on the forward strand.
GCCCACCACCGCGGCCTCGGCGAGCACCGAGCGGGTGATCTGCTTGCGCGACGCGCCGACGGCGCGCATCAGGGCGATCTCCTTCGTGCGCTGGGCGACCAGCATCGTGAAGGTGTTGGAGATCAGGAAGATCCCGACGAACAGCGCGATGCCCGCGAAGCCGAGCAGGACCTGCTTGAGGCTGCCCAGCCCCTGCTCGATCTGCTTGGCCTGCTCGTCCGCGAGCGCCTGGCCGGTCTGGGCCTCGGCCGTCTCCGGCAGCAGCGGCTCGACCGCGCCCAGGATCTTCGCGTCGGACGCGCCGGGGGCGGCGGTGACGGTGACGCTCCCGAAGTAGCCCGGCTTGAGGTACTGCTTCTGGGCGACCGCGGTGTCGAAGAGGACGAGGCTGCCGCCGGCGTTCACGGCGCCGTCCTCGGTGGTGAACACACCGCTGAGGGTGTACTCCTTCACCGGGCCGTTGGTCGCCACCCGCACCCGGTCGCCGACCTGGTACTCGCCCTTGGTCGCGGATTCCTTGTCCAGGGCGATCTGATCGTCCTTCACCGGGCCCGAGCCGTCGGTGAACGTGTAGGCCGTGTCCTTGCCGTCCTTGCCGGGGGCGAAGTTGGAGCCCTTGTTGGACCAGCCGACGCCGATGAGCTTCCCGTCGGGGTCGGCGACCCCGGCGAAGCCCTCGACGCGGCCGTACACGCCGGCGACGCCGTCCACGGCGGAGATCTTGTCGAGGGTCTTGTCGGAGAGGCCGGGCTCTTCCTTGGGATTGTCCGGGTCGGCGTGCGAGGTGACGGCGACCGCGACGTCGTCGTAGCTCTTCGCCGACTGGTTGCGGAAGGCGTTGGAGAGGGTGTCGGCGAAGACCAGGGTGCCGGAGACGAACGCGACGCCGAGCATCACGGCGAGCACGGTCATCAACAGCCGGGCCTTGTGCGCGAGTACGTTGCGCAGGGCGGTGCGGAACATCAGCTGGTGCGGCCCTTCGCGTCGAACTGCTTCATGAAGTCGAGCACGTTGTCCGCGGTCGGCCGGTACATCTCGTCGACGATCCGCCCGTCGGCGAGGAACACCACGCGGTCCGCGTACGCGGCGGCCACCGGGTCGTGGGTGACCATCACCACCGTCTGCCCCAACTCCCGTACGGAGTTGCGCAGAAAGCCCAGCACCTCGGCGCCGGAGCGCGAGTCGAGGTTTCCGGTCGGCTCGTCGCCGAAGATGATCTCGGGCCTGGAGGCCAGCGCACGGGCCACGGCGACGCGCTGCTGCTGGCCGCCGGAGAGCTGCGCGGGGCGGTGGCCGAGGCGGTCGGCCAGGCCCACCATCCGGATGACCGAATCCACCCACTGCTTGTCCGGCTTGCGGCCCGCGATGTCCATCGGGAGGGTGATGTTCTCCAGCGCGGTCAGGGTCGGCAGCAGGTTGAACGCCTGGAAGATGAAGCCGATCTTGTCCCGGCGGAGCTTGGTGAGCTGCTTGTCCTTCAGGGAGCCCAGCTCGGTGTCGCCGATGCGCACCGAGCCGGAGGAGAAGGTGTCGAGACCGGCCACGCAGTGCATCAGCGTGGACTTGCCGGAGCCGGACGGGCCCATGATCGCGGTGAACTCGGCCTGCCGGAAGTCGACGGAGACCCGGTCCAGGGCGACCACCTGGGTCTCGCCCTGTCCGTAGACCTTCGACAGATCCGTGGCACGCGCGGCCACGGTGGTGGCCCGGGCGGCGGTGGGTGCGGTGGTCACGAGAGAAACGCTCCTGAAGGGACGGTGGTGTGTTCGAAGGACGTATCCATCGTCCCGGCCGGGAACCGCCGTGTAGTCAGTCGCTGTTCCGGTTCCGAAGGCAGACTGCGGATGGACCGGGGGCGGTTGTGTCATACCTGAGGATGACGGGGACCCCTGACACCCGGTCGGATCGGGAACAGGTGGAGCGTCCTTGTTTGGACGGTGAAATTCCGTCATTCCGTATGCGCCGCCGACCGTCGCACGTAAGGCTATTGGCAAGTGCGGATGGCGCGTTCCATGGGCTGATGCACCCTCAGACATCAATAAAATAAGACAACATCGGCCCGCCCGCCCGCTGTTCGGGGGAGGCGTCCCGATAGGCTCGGAACCTCGATGCGGAGCCCATGGCCTGCCCAGATGGTGGAATGCAGACACGGCGAGCTTAAACCTCGCTGCCCCTTCGCGGGCGTGCCGGTTCAAGTCCGGCTCTGGGCACTTCCGACGCACCCCCTTCCTTCAAGACTTCACCGCAACCGTTGACAGCGGGCGCGTGCGGCCGGACACTCACATTCGAAGATGGTGAATAAAACTTCACTATACGAACCAGCACGCCATGTGAACAGCTAGAAGGGAAGCGACCGATGCGCACCACCGTCGGCATCATCGGAGCGGGCCCGGCCGGCCTCCTCCTCGCCCGGCTGCTCCACAACGCCGGCATCGACTCGGTCGTCCTGGAGAGCCGCGACCGCGCCTACGTCGAGCACCGCCAGCGCGCCGGAATCCTGGAGCAGGGCACGGTGGACGTGCTGCGCGCGGCCGGCGCCGGGGAGCGGATGGACCGCGAGGGCCTGCGCCACGACGGCATAGAGCTGCGCTACGACCGCAAACGCCACCGCGTCGACTTCCCCGGCCTCACCGGCGGCCGCTCGGTGATGGTCTACGCCCAGACCGAGGTCTGCAAGGACCTCATCGCCCTCCAGCTCAAGGAGGGCGGCCCGCTGCTGTTCGAGGCGGAGGCGCTGGCGGTGGAGGGCGCGGACACCGACAGCCCGCGCGTGCGCTACCGGCACGGGGGTGTCGAGGACGTCCTCGCATGCGACTACGTCGTCGGCTGCGACGGCTTCTGGGGCGTCGCCCGCAAGGCGATCCCCGAGGAGCTGACCCGGGTCTTCGAGCGGACGTACCCCTTCGGCTGGCTCGGCATCCTCGCCGACGTCGCCCCCTCGCACGACGAGCTGGTCTACGCCCGCCACGACCGCGGCTTCGCCCTGCTGTCCATGCGCTCCCCGTCCGTCTCCCGCCTCTACCTCCAGGTGCCCGAGGGCACGGATGCCGAGGAGTGGGGCGACGACGAGATCTGGGCGGAGCTCGAGCGCCGCTTCGAGACCGCCGACGACTGGCGGCTGGAGCGCGGCCCGATCACCCAGAAGTCGGTCACGCCCATGCGGTCCTACGTCCACGAGCCCATGCGCCACGGCCGCCTGTTCCTGGCCGGTGACGCGGCACACATCGTGCCGCCGACGGGCGCGAAGGGGCTGAATCTGGCCATCGGTGACGTCGTCACCTTCGCGCGGGCGCTGACCCATGAGAGGGACACGGGCTCGGCGGAACTCCTCGACGCCTACTCCGAGACCTGTCTGCGCCGCGTCTGGCAGGCCGAGCGGTTCTCGTACGACATGACGACCCTGCTGCACCGGGCGCCCGAGGCCACGCCCTTCGAGGACCGGCTCCAGTTGGCGCGGCTGGAGCGGATCGCGGGATCGAGGGCGGCCGAGACGGATCTCGCCGAGGGGTACACGGGGTTTCCGTTCGGGTGACGGGGTACGCGATCCGGGCGGGTGATCTCCGACAGGTTCCGGCCACGTCGCAGGTTGGTCATGAATGAGCCCCTCCATGGCCGGGAATCACCCGGCCGCGTAGCGTGTTGGCCAGCACGACGAGGGAAAGATCCTCCCCAAGCAGTAGGGTCAATCCTTTGCCCACCTATTACTCTTGAGCCAAGGTCGCGCACGGCGATCATGGAGGAGTGAAATGAGGAGCAGCAACCCGGTCTTCTCGCGACGGGGGTTCAGCCGCGACAACGGCTACGCGGGCTTCAACACCGCGCCGCAGGCCGGGGGCGCCGCTGTCGGCACGCAGGCCAACCCGTACGCCCAGCCGCAGGCGGGCAACCCGTACGCGCAGAACCCTTACGCCCAGCAGGCCCAGCAGTACGGCGCACCGCCGCAGGCACCGGCCACCACCGGCCGCATGACGATGGACGACGTCCTCATGCGCACCGGCACCACGCTCGGCATCCTGATCGTCACGGCCGCGCTCGCATGGGCGCTGCTGCCGGTCGACGACGCGAACATCAGCCGGTCCTACGGCATCGCGATCGGCGCCGGTCTGATCGGCATGGTCCTGGCGCTCGTCCAGTCCTTCAAGCGCAAGGCGTCGCCGGCGCTGATCATCTCGTACGCCGCGCTCGAGGGCGTGTTCCTCGGCGTGGTCTCCAGCGTCGTCGACAACCGCATCGCCAGCGGTGCGGCCATGCAGGCGGTGCTCGGCACGGTCGCGGTCTTCGCCGCGGTGCTGGTGGCGTACAAGGCGGGCTGGATCCGCGTCAACCGCCGCTTCGTCGGCTTCGTGATGGCGGCTGCGCTCGGCTTCATCGCGCTGATGGCGATCAACCTGCTGTTCGCGGTCTTCGGCGGCGGTGACGGCCTCGGCTTCCGCAGCGGCCCGCTCGGCATCCTGTTCGGCGTCATCGGCATCCTGCTCGGCGCCTGCTTCCTCGCCCTGGACTTCAAGCAGGTCGAGGACGGCATCGCCTACGGCGCGCCGCGCGAGGAGGCCTGGCTCGCCGCCTTCGGTCTCACGCTGACGCTGGTGTGGATCTACATGGAGTTCCTGAGGATCATCGCGATCCTCAACAGCAGCGACTAGTCCGCGGCGATCGCGCAGTCAGCAAAGGGCCCCGGGTTCTCTCCCGGGGCCCTTCGTCGTCTTGCGCGCCTAGAGGAATTTGCGCGCCGCCCTCCTCAGGTCGTACTCATGGACGATCGCCTTCGCGTGGCCGTACGCGAGGTCGTATTCGTGGCGGAGCCAGCTGACCTTCTCTTCGAAGCGAACGAGAGCCGGGCCTTCTTCTACGGTGCGGAGCCAGTCGGAGACTTCACGACCGGTGCAGTGGGGGATGCGGGCGAGCATGTTGCGGTGGGTCTCCTCGGAGAGGACGTGGGACATCGGCGCCTCCGGACGCAAAGGGGATGTAAGCCGGTCCTTCAGGTCACCGTGCCTGAGCGTTCGCCCGTTGGCAACAGTCGCGTACGCTCACGGCGTGGTTGATACGACGCGTCTGACCCAAGCCGTAGATCACTTCGCCGACCGGTTGCGGGCGGCGCCGCAGAGCCGGCTGCAAAGAGGTGGCGCTTCCCAGGCGCTGGCACTGGCCAGAGAACTGGCACGCAGGGCGCAGCTGCTGGAGACGCCCGGGGTGGAGCCCCGGGTGATGCCCGACGCCGGGATGTTCGCCGCCGCGGACCAGATCACCGTCGCCGTACACGATCTGGCGCTCGTGCTCACCGACGAGGACGAGGTCGAGGACGCGGTGCGGCTGGTCGCGGAAGCCCAGAAGAAGGCCGGGGTGTGAGCCCTAGAGGGACGCTATGACCCGGTCGGCCAGGATGTAGACGTTCTCCTCGCCGCACGCGAAGGTCAGCGTGTACGCGCCCGAGACCCCCGAACCGCCCAGCAGCACCGGCGTCTCGCCCGCGCGCAGGGCCGTCGCCAGGCGCTCGGCCGTCTCGCGGTGGCCAGGGGTCATGCACAGCGTGGTGCCGTCGGCGAAGACATAGACGTCGAGGGTGCCCAGCGGACCCGGGCGGACGTCGGTCAGCTCGGTGGCGGAGGCGGCCAGGTCCTCCAGGGTGGCCACCGTGCGCTCGTGGTCGTTCGCGACCGGTGACGAGGCCGGGACGAAGTCCGGGTGGGAGGGGTGACGGCGGCGGGCCGCGGCGAGTTCGGGGGACTCCCCGGCGAACTCGTCGGCGTCGGCGGTGGACTCGGTCACCGGCTCCAGGTGCTCCAGGCCCGCGAAATCGGCCTGGCGGGGCAGGAACAGCTCGCTGTCGGACAGGCCGAGCAGCGTGGGCGCGTCGGAGGCGTCACGCGCCTCCTGGGCGGCCCAGAAGGCACGCGCCTCGGCCAGCTCCCGCTCGCGCTCCTCGGCGAGCGCCTCGGCGACGGCGGCGCGTATCTCATCGGCGTCGGCGGAGACGCGGGCCGGCGGGACGAGACCGCGGGCCGCGGCGGCGTTGTTCTGTGCCAGCTCGGTGTGCAGGGCCGCGACCTGTCGGCGCAGCACCACGAGGGTGCGCAGGACGGCGACGCCCACGGCGCCGGTGGCGGCCGTGGTGAGCAGCAAGGCGATCGGCATGGCGCTCACTGACGTACTCCCGGTTCAAAGTCGACCCCCGACTTCCTACATCAGCTTGAAGGGCGGACTATCCAGCTGTCAGTGCGTAACGTCACGAAACGGACAGGGTTTTTGGTCTGTGGTTTGCTGGCGGAAGCGCGTGACCTGCGGTGATTCCTCGGCGAGGGAGATAGGTCACATCCTGGGGGCGATTGGATCACAGATCGACCCAGAACCTTGGACTTTCCTCGGTTCTGGGTCAAAGGGTGGCGCTGGGTTCCAGTGCGGATACGTTCCGTCAGCTCAGGCGCTCGATGACCATCGCCATGCCCTGGCCGCCGCCGACGCACATCGTCTCCAGGCCGAACTGCTTGTCGTGGAACTGGAGGGAGTTGATGAGTGTGCCGGTGATGCGGGCGCCGGTCATGCCGAAGGGGTGGCCGACGGCGATGGCGCCGCCGTTGACGTTCAGTTTGTCGAGGTCGATGCCCAGGTCGCGGTAGGAGGGGATCACCTGCGCGGCGAACGCCTCGTTGATCTCGACCAGGTCGATGTCGTCGATGCTCAGGCCGGCGCGGCGCAGCGCCTGCTGCGAGGCCTCGACCGGGCCCAGGCCCATGATCTCGGGGGACAGGCCCGAGACGCCGGTGGAGACGATGCGGGCGAGCGGGGTCAGGCCCAGCTCGCGGGCCTTGGTGTCGGACATGATCACGACCGCGGCGGCGCCGTCGTTGAGCGGGCAGCAGTTGCCGGCGGTGACGAGGCCGTCGGGGCGGAAGACCGGCTTCAGACCCGCCACGCCCTCCATGGTGACGCCGGCGCGGGGACCGTCGTCCTTGCTGACGACGGTGCCGTCGGGCAGGGTCACCGGGGTGATCTCGCGCTCCCAGAAGCCGTTCTTGATGGCTTCCTCGGCGAGGTTCTGCGAGCGGACGCCGAACTCGTCCATGTCCTGGCGGGTGACGCCCTTCCAGCGGGCCAGGTTCTCGGCGGTCTGGCCCATCGCGATGTAGGCGTCCGGCACGAGGCCGTCCTCGCGCGGGTCGTGCCAGGTGGTGCCCTCCTGCTCGGCGCGGGCCGCGGTGCGGGCCTCGGCCTCGGCGAAGAGGGGGTTGTGCGTGTCCGGCAGGCTGTCGGAGTTGCCCTTGCTGAAGCGGGAGACCATCTCGACGCCGGCCGAGATGAAGACGTCGCCCTCGCCGGCCTTGATGGCGTGCAGGGCCATCCGGGAGGTCTGCAGGGACGAGGAGCAGTACCGGGTGACGGTGCAGCCCGGGAGGTGGTCCATGCCCATCTGCACGGCGACGATGCGGCCGAGGTTGTTGCCCTGCTCGCCGCCGGGCAGGCCGCAGCCGAGCATCAGGTCGTCGATGTCGCGGGGGTCCAGCTCGGGCACCTTGGCGAGCGCCGCCTGGATGATGGTGGCGGCGATGTCGTCCGGGCGCAGCTCTTTGAGGGAGCCCTTGAAGGCGCGGCCGATGGGGGAGCGGGCGGTCGAGACGATCACGGCTTCGGGCATCACGGCTCCAGTCGAAAGGTGCGGGCATACCAGGGGGTCGGGCACGACTGTGAGGGAAGTTACCCGGCCGTACGAGGCGGGTCACGGGTGTGGCGGTGTGACCCTGACCGCAATTTTCTAAGCGCTTGCTTGGGCCCTGGCCGACAGGGACCCCTCGAGCAGGGAGTACCCCGGGACAGGCGCGTGGAAAAGAAATGCGCGGGGACCGCCGCACCCCCGTATCCGGGGGGCGGGACGACGGCGGTCCCCGCGAGGGACGCGGGCCGGGTCAGGGCCAGGCTTGCGCGTCCGTGGCGTCCTTGGAGGTCCGGGAGCCGCTCCGGAGGTCCTTGGCGCCGTTCGGTGCCGGCCGGGGCGGGGAGCCGCTCCCGCCCTGCCGACACCCACCAATGTGCCGGACCCGTGTTAAGCGGGTGCTGCGTGAACGTGACGCGCTCGTACCAGTTCCGCGACGGTCCGAGCAGCCCCGGTCACCACAAGTTCGCCGCGGACACCGCCAGTTCACCGCGGGTTCGCCGCTACTTTCCGCCCTTGGCCAGGAAGGCCAGCAGGTCCTGACGGCTGACCACACCGGTCGGCTTGCCCTCGACCAGCACGATCGCCGCGTCCGCCGCGCCCAGCACGGACATCAGGTCGCCGACCGGCTCACCGGAGCCGACCTGCGGCAGTGGGGCCGACATGTGCTTCTCCAGCGGGTCCTCCAGCGAGGCCCGCTTGGTGAACAGGGCGTCGAGCAGCTCCCGTTCGACGACCGACCCGACGACCTCCGCCGCCATCACGTCCGGGTGGCCGGCACCCGGCTTCACGATCGGCATCTGCGAGACGCCGTACTCGCGCAGCACCTCGATGGCCTGACCCACCGTCTCGTCCGGGTGCATGTGCACGAGGGACGGGATGGCGCCGTGCTCCTTGTCGTTGAGGACGTCGCCGACGCGCGCGCTCGGGCCCTCGTCCTCCAGGAAGCCGTAGTCGGCCATCCACTCGTCGTTGAAGATCTTGCTCAGGTAGCCACGGCCGCTGTCGGGGAGCAGCACGACCACGACGTCGTCCGGCCCGAGCCGCTCGGCGACCTTCAGCGCCGCCACGACCGCCATGCCGCAGGAGCCGCCGACCAGCAGCCCCTCCTCGCGGGCCAGGCGCCGGGTCATCTGGAAGGAGTCCTTGTCCGACACGGGGACGATCTCGTCGGCGACGGTCCGGTCGTATGCGGTGGGCCAGAAGTCCTCACCGACGCCCTCGACGAGATACGGCCGCCCGGAACCGCCCGAGTACACCGAGCCCTCGGGGTCGGCGCCGATGACCTTCACCTTGCCGTCGCTGACGTCCTTCAGATAGCGGCCGGTGCCGGAGATGGTGCCGCCGGTGCCCACGCCCGCCACGAAGTGGGTGATCCGTCCCTCCGTCTGCTCCCACAGCTCGGGGCCGGTGGAGTGGTAGTGGGACAGCGGGTTGTTGGGGTTGGAGTACTGGTCCGGCTTCCAGGCGCCGGGCGTCTCGCGCACCAGGCGGTCGGAGACGTTGTAGTAGGAGTCCGGGTGCTCGGGATCCACGGCGGTCGGGCAGACGACGACCTCGGCCCCGTAGGCCCGCAGCACATTGATCTTGTCGGTGCTGACCTTGTCGGGGCACACGAAGATGCACTTGTACCCCTTCTGCTGGGCCACGATGGCGAGCCCGACCCCGGTGTTGCCGCTGGTCGGCTCGACGATGGTGCCGCCGGGCTTGAGCGCACCGCTCTCCTCCGCGGCCTCGATCATGCGCAGGGCGATGCGGTCCTTCACGGAGCCGCCCGGGTTGAAGTACTCGACCTTGGCCAGGACGGTGGCCTGGATGCCCTTGGTCACGTTGTTGAGCCTCACCAGCGGGGTGTTGCCGACGAGACTGATCATCGAGTCGTGGAAATGCACCGTTGTCTCCGGATGCTGCAAAAGGTGTGGTCGTAGTGTTCCGCCAGCCTACGGCCCGGCGGCCCACGGGGCTGCGCCGAAGGTCGTTCCGAAGGTCGTTCACTCCCCGTTGGGATTGGGCCACGGTCCGTGCGGGGCAAGCAGTTGATGTAGGGCTACGGCTACGAGGAGGTGGCGGCGACGTATGGCGAACATGTCGAGGGCGAGGGTGGCACGGCGGATCGCGGCGGGCGCCGCGTTCGGCGGAGGCGGCATCGGTCTGGCGGGCGCGGCGGCCGTGGGGCTGCTGCTCGCCGAGGTGCGGATGGCCAGGCGGCACGTGGGCAACGGCACCAACAACCATGTACCGAACGCCGACGGCCGCTACGGCCGCCACTACGAGACCCCCGCCGACCCGCCGCTGCGCCTGACGATGCTGGGTGACTCCACGGCGGCGGGGCAGGGTGTGCACCGGTCGGGGCAGACGCCGGGCGCGCTGCTGGCGTCGGGACTGGCGGCGGTGGCGGAACGGCCGGTGATCCTGCGCAATGTGGCCCTGCCGGGGGCGCGCTCGGACGACCTGGACCGGCAGGTGGCCCTCGTGCTCGGCGACCCCGCCGTGCCGCCCGACGTCTGCGTGATCATGATCGGCGCGAACGACGTCACGAACCGCATGCCGCCAACCCGCTCGGTCCGCCATCTGTCCTCGGCGGTACGCCGGCTGCGCACGGCCGGCGCGGAGGTGGTCGTCGGCACCTGCCCCGACCTGGGCACCATCGAACCGGTCCAGCAGCCGCTGCGCTGGCTGGCCCGCCGGGCCTCCCGGCAGCTGGCGGCCGCGCAGACGATCGGCGTCGTCGAGCAGGGCGGGCGCACGGTGTCCCTGGGCGACCTGCTGGGCCCGGAGTTCGCGGCGAACCCGCGCGAGCTCTTCGGCCCCGACAACTACCACCCCTCCGCGGAGGGCTACGCCACGGCGGCCATGGCGGTCCTGCCGACGGTCTGCGCGGCCCTGGGCCTGTGGCCGGCGGAGGAGGAGCGCCCCGACGCCACCCGCCGCGAGGGCTTCCTGCCGGTCGCCCGCGCCGCGGCCGAGGCCGCCTCGGAGGCCGGCACCGAGGTCACGGCGGCGATGCCGACGGGCCCGAAGGGACCGTGGGCCCTGCTCAAGCGCCGCCGCCGGCGCCGGGTTCCGGAGCCGGACCCCACCGCGGCGACACCGTCGTCCTGAAGGACACGTCCCGAGAGAGGCCCGGCGGTACGGCGGGAAGGTGCTGGGCGCGCGAGGGCCTGGGTGTGTGGGGCCGAGTGGGTGTGCCGTCGGTGGGGGCGTGGGCTTCGTGGAGGCGTTGTGGTGTAGCGGTGGGAAGGTCCTGGGCGCGCGAGGGTCCCGGTCCCGCGCGACCGAGCGGACGTGCCCCCGGAAGGGACGCGGCCCTCCTGGAGCCCCGCTCCCCGCGGAGGTCACTCCTCCCAGCGGTCCTCGTCCCTGTCCGGCCTGCGCCGCCAGCCGCGGAACAGGCCGGGGTTGGTGCGGGCCGCCTGGACGAGGTTGACACCGACGATGCCGAACCAGGAGACGAGCAGCCCCTTGAGGCCGGCGGTGCCGGCGCCGATCCCGGACAGCGGGATCGCCAGTACCAGGGAGACGATGCCGAAGCCGAAGCGGTCACCGAAGGAGTCCGTCGGCTTCGGCGAGCGCGCGCCCCGCGCCGCCACCATCTGCTGCTCGGCGAGCTGCCGCCGCATCCGGCGCTCGACCGCCCCGTCGATGCGCTGGTCGACCTTCTCCATGAACGAGTCGACCAGCGCGGACTCGTAGTCGTCGCCCAGTTCCCTGCGGGCCTGCAAGGTGGCGTTGAGTTCCTTCTTGAGCTCGGCGTCCCGCGCGTCCATTCCGGTCATATGTCCCACGGTAGGCAGCGGGGACGAAGGCCGCACTGGGGTTAGCCCCCCTGTTCCGCGGGGGGCACGCGGCAGGGCGGCGCCGTCACTTCACCAGGCCGTGCTCCCGGACGTACGCGTCCGCCACGTCCTCAGGGTCCTTCTTGTCCTTGTCGACCTGCCGGTTCAGCTCGGTGAGCTGGGCGGTGGTCAGGGTGTTGCCGAGGCGGGCGAGGGCTCTGCGGACGGTGGCGTCGGCCTTGCGGTCGGCGATGAGGGGCACCACGTGCTGGCCGGGGATGAGGTTCTTGGGGTCGCTCAGCACCACCCAGCCGTTGGCCTGGATGTCGGTGTCGGTGGTGAAGAGGTTCGCCACGTCCACGTCCCCCTTCTTCAGGGCGCCCTTGACCAGCGGCCCGGAGGAGTCGAGGGACTTGAACTCCTTGAACTCCACGCCGTAGACGTCCTTGAGACCCACCGCGCCGACCTCCCGCTTCTTCACCTCCGGCGCCGCGCCGATGACCAGCTTGCCGTTCTGCTTCCTGAGGTCGGCGAGGGAGGCCAGGCCGTACTTCTCGGCCGTCTCCCGGGTGACGACGAAGGCGTCCGAGTCCTCGGCCCTCCCGTACGGCAGCACCTGGAGGCCGTTGGGCAGGGCCATGGTGAGGGCGTTCTGCATCTCGCCCTCCTCCGTCGCGGTCGCCTTGGGGGCGACGTAGTGCAGCAGGGCGCCCTGGTACTCCGGGAGCAGGTCGATGTCACCGCCCTTGAGGGCGGGGATGAGGATCTCGCGGGTGCCGAGGTTGGGGCGGACGGTCACCTTGACGCCGGCGTCCTGGAGCACGGCGGCGTAGAGGTACCCCAGGATCTGGTTCTCGGTGAAGTTGGCGGTGCCGATGGTGAGTCCGCCCTTGCTGGAGCCGCCGCCGGAGCCGGCGCTGCCTTGGCCGTCGAGGGAGGTGATGCCGCTGGAGCAGGCGGCGAGGGCGGGGACGGAGGCGGCCGCGAACAGGCCGCCGAGGAGTGTGCGTCGGTTCATCGGGAGGTTCATCGAAAGGTCCCTAGGCGGTGCGGTGGCGGAAGAGGAAGCGCTGGAGGCCGGACAGGGCCAGATCGAGGACGACGGCGACCGCGGCGACCAGCACCGCGCCGCCGAGTACCTGCACGAGGTCGCGCTGGGCGAGGCCGTCGAAGACGTAGCGGCCCAGGCCGCCGAAGGAGACGTACGCGGCGATGGTGGCCGTGGCCACGACCTGGATCAGCGCCAGCCGCAGGCCCGTCATGATCAGGGGGAGGGCGAGCGGCAGCTCCACCTGGAGCAGGACCTGGTGGCCGCGCATGCCCTGGCCGCGCGCCGCGTCCTTCACCTCCGGGGCGACGGCCGTCATCCCGGCGTAGGTGTTGGTGACGATCGCCGGGACGGCGAGGGCGACCAGCGCGACGTAGACCGGGAGCATGGACAGTCCGCCGGCCAGGAAGACCAGCACGACCAGGCCGACGGTGGGCAGGGCGCGGCCGAAGGACGCGAGGTTGATCGCGACGAAGGCGCCCTTGCCGGTGTGGCCGATCAGCAGGCCGAGGGGGAGGCCGATCGCCGCCGCGATGAGGGTGGCGAGCAGGGAGTACTGGAGGTGTTCGGTGAGGCGGTGGGCGATGCCGTCGGAACCGGACCACTGCTCGCCGCTGACCAGCCATGCGCCGAGGTTCTCGAAGAGTTCGTACATGTCAGGCTCGCCGCCTCCGCCAGGGTGTGAGTACGTACTGCAGGGCGACCAGAGCCGCGTCCGCGACCACGGCCAGGAGCAGGGTCAAGACCACTCCGGCGATCACCGGGGTCGGGAAGTTGCGCTGGAAGCCGTCGGTGAAGAGCTGGCCGAGGCCGCCGTCGCCGATGTAGGTCGCGACCGAGACCAGGGAGATGGACATGACCGTCGCGATCCGGACGCCGGCCATGATCACGGGGAGGGCGAGCGGGAACTCGACGGTGAGCAGGGTGCGCAGGGGCCTGGTGCCCATCGCCTTCGACGCCTCCTTCACCTTCACCGGCACCGAGTCCAGGCCCTCGACCGTGTTCCGCAGCAGGACGACCAGGGTGTAGATCGTCAGGCCGATGACGGTGGTGGTCCGGGTGAGGCCGGAGACCGGGAGCAGCAGGACGAAGATCGCGATCGACGGGATGGTGAACAGGACGTTCGAGAGGCCGAGCAGGAGGCCGCGCAGGGGGCGGATCCGGTGGGCGATCACCGCGAGGGGGAGGGAGATCAGAACGCCGAGGAGGACGGCGGTGAGCGCGGCCTGGAGGTGGGAGATCGTCAGGGCGGTGAGGTCGTCGGTGTGGTCGCCCATCCACGACCAGTCGATGGTCATGCGGTCACCCGGGCTTCCGTGTGCGCCTGGCCGGCGTGCTCGTGGATGTCGTCGCGGGAGGAGACGCCGGTGAGCGCGCCCGCCGCGTCCACGCGGGCTATCAGGCCGGTGGGGGAGGCGATCGACTCGTTGAGGGCCGACAGGAGGGAATCGTTGTCGCGCAGTGGCCGTACGGGGATCTCGGCGTCCTTCGACGCCCAGTGCCGGGGCCTGTTCGCCTCGTCGAGCACGAGGCTCCAGGTGCCGCCCTCCGGCGCCGGGGCCTGCGGGACGTCCGCGAGGGTCCGCAGCGACAGCAGCTTCAGGCCGCGCTCGGCGCCGAGGAAGTCGGCCACGAAGTCGTCGGCGGGGCGGGCGAGGAGTTCGGCGGGCGGGGCGCACTGGACCAGGTGGCCGCCGGTGCGGAAGATCGCGATCTGGTCGCCGAGCCGTACGGCCTCGTCCACGTCGTGCGTGACGAAGACGATGGTCTTGCTCAACTCCTTCTGGAGTCTGAGCAGTTCGTCCTGGAGCTGGGTGCGCACCACGGGGTCGACCGCGCCGAACGGCTCGTCCATCAGCAGTACGGGCGGGTCGGCGGCGAGTGCGCGGGCCACGCCGACGCGCTGCTGCTGGCCGCCGGAGAGCTGGTGCGGGTAGCGGCGGCCGGTCTCGGCGGGCAGGCCCACGGTTTCGAGGAGCTCGGCCGCTTTCGTACGAGCCCTGCGGCGGCTCCAGCCGAGCAGCAGCGGCACGGTGGCGACGTTGTCGAGCACGGTGCGGTGCGGGAACAGGCCCGCCTGCTGGATGACGTATCCGATGGAGCGGCGCAGCTCGGCGGCGTCCTGGCGGATGACGTCCTTGCCGCCGACCCGGATGGTGCCGGAGGTCGGTTCCACCATCCGGTTGATCATCCGCAGGGTGGTCGTCTTGCCGCAACCGGAGGATCCGACCAGGACGGTCACGCCACCCTCCGGCATCTGGAGGGAGAGATCGTGGACTGCTGTCGTGCCGTTGGGGAAGCGCTTGTGGACCGCGTCGAACTGGATCATGAGATGTCCCTTGCCCGGCTGTATAACGTCATGCAGAGTTCTTGGTAGCTGAATAGGTTGTCAACGGGTTGGTGTAAATCCGGAGTAACAGCTGACTGAAGAGCGAGATCGGATGTCCGAGTTGAGGGGAGTTGGGGCTTGATGTCGTCTCGGATCGTGGACATCCCCGGTGTCGTGTCCTCCGGGCACACCGGTCTGGTCGTCCTCGACGGGATCGGGCTCGGCGTCGAGGACGTCGCCCGCCTCGCCGACGGGACCGCGCGGCCGGTCCCCGCGACCGACGCGATGAAACGCGCCGAGGAGTCCTGGGACGCGGCCCGGCTCATCGCCGCGACCGGCCGCGTCTACGGCCGCTCCACCGGCGTCGGCGCCAACCGGAACGAGGACGTGCCCACCCACGCCGCCGCCGAGCACGGCCTGCGCCTGCTGCGCAGCCACGCCGGTGCCATCGGCGAGGAACTGCCCGCCCGGCAGGTCAGGGCCATGCTCGCGGTACGCGCCAACCAGCTGCTCGCGGGCGGGGCCGGCCTGCGCCCCACCGTCATCACCGCGCTGTGCGAGGCCCTGGAGAGCGGCGCCCATCCGGTCGTGAACGAGTTCGGCTCGGTCGGCACCGGAGACCTCGCGGCCCTGGCCCAGACCGGCCTCGCGCTGGCCGGCGAGCACCCCTGGCGTGGCTCCGGGGCGCCCGAACCGCAGCCGCTCGACAACAACGACGCCCTCGCGTTCATCAGCAGCAACGCCCTCACCCTCGGCCAGGCCGCCCTGGCCCTGCACGAACTGCGCGGCCTCATCGCCGCCACCCAGGTCGTCGCCGCCCTGTCGCTGCTCGCGGTCGACGGCTCCCACGAGGCGTACGCCGCCCCCGTGCACACCGCCCGGCCGCACCGGGGCAGCACCGAGGTGGCCCGCCGGATGCGGGAGCTGATCGGCGCCGAGGACCGGCCCACCCCGCCGCTCGGCCGGATCCAGGACCCGTACGGCTTCCGCTGTCTGCCCCAGATCCACGGCCCCGCGCACGACGCCGCCGACGCCCTGGGGGAGGTGCTCGCGGTCGAGATCAACGCCGCCGCCGAGAACCCCCTGATCTCCCCCGAGGACATGGCCGCCTACCACCACGGCGGCTTCTACCAGGCCCAACTCGCCCTCGCCCTGGACCACTTCCGGCTGGCGCTGACCCAGGTGGCCCGGCTGTCGACCTCCCGACTGTCCACCCTGAACGAGCCCGCCTACACCCGTCTGCGGCCCTTCCTCGCCGACCAGGAGGCCGCCTCGTCCGGCGTGATGATCCTGGAGTACGCCGCCGGAGCCGCCCTCGGCGATCTGCGGGCCTTCTCCGCCCCCGCCTCGCTCGGCCACGCTGTACTCTCCCGGGGCGTGGAGGAGCAGGCCAGCTTCGCCTCGCTCGCCGCGCGGCAGACACTGCGCGCGTGCGGCGCGTACCGTCTCGTCGTCGGCTGCGAACTCGTCGCCGCCGTACGGGCGTTGCGCCAGCGCGGCCTCAGGCCCGACCCTGGGCTTCCGGTCGGCCGGGCGCTTTCGCTGGCGGAGTCGGTGCTCGACGACGACCCGGCCGACCGCCCGCTCACCGACGACGTGACCGCGGCGGCGGCACTGCTGGACCGGTTCACGGAGATCTGGAGGGGGAGCGCGGCATGAGCGCGGACAGGAACACGGGCGGGACGGACAGCCCCGCCGCGCGACTTCAGGCGCTCTTCGAGGGGCACCGGCTGACGCCGACCCAGCGGCGTATCGCGCACAGCATGGTGCGCCGGGCCGCCGACGTGCCGTTCCTGTCCAGCGTCGAGCTGGCCGAGCTGGCCGGGGTCAGCCAGCCGTCCGTGACCCGCTTCGCCGTCGCCCTCGGCTTCGACGGCTACCCGGCGCTGCGCAGGCACCTGCGCGAGGTCGCGCCCGTCGAGCCCGCGGCGGACACCGGCTCGTACAACGAGTACCAGCAGGCCGTCGAGGCCGAGATCGAGAACCTGCGGCATCTGGCGGAGGTGCTGGCCGACCCGCGCCCGGTGCAGAAGGCCGGCCGCCTGCTCGCGGCCTCCCGCCCGCTGCCCGTGCTCGGCCTGCGCGCGGCGGCCTCCCAGGCGTACGGCTTCTCGTACTTCGCCGCCAAGGTCCACCCGGACGTACGGCTGCTGCACGAGGGCGGCACGATGATCCACGACCGTATCGACGCCGCCGTACGGGCCGGCGCGACGACCCTGCTCTGCTTCGCGCTGCCCCGGCATCCGCGCGAGGTCGTGGACACCCTCTCCTACGCCAAGGAGTCCGGGCTGACCGTGGTGACCGTGGCCGACTCCGCGTTCGCGCCGGTCGCCAAGGTCTCCGACCTGCTGCTGCCCGCCGCCGTCGGCACCGGCCTCGCCTTCGACACGGCCTGCGCGCCGATGCTGCTGGGCCGGGTCCTGCTGGAGGCCATGTGCGACGACCTGCCGGACGCGCAGGCGCGGCTGGAGGAGTTCGACGCGCGGGCGGCGGCGCGGGGGCTGTTCGTCGAGTGAGTTTCTGAGGGCGAGCGGGTTCTTAAGACTCGTCTCACGTTCGGTGGCTAGCGTGCGCGCACAGCAACTGGACAGATCGCAGACGGGAGGCTGGACGTGGCACGCGGTGGAGGACAGGGGCTGGCTCGGGTGGCCGTCGTCGTACGGGCCGGGGCGGCGCCGCTGTGGTGGCTCGGGGTGTTCGCGGCGGGCATCGGTGCGCTGGCGCCGGGGCTGACCGGCCGCAGGATCGGCGTCCTGGCCGGCGCCGCGCTGTTCATCGTCGCCGCGGCCGTGGTCGCGTACCTCCGCCGCAGGCGGTACACCGCCCTGATCGGCTCGGCCGCCCGCGCCGGCAAGCACGATGTGCTCCAGGACCGTGCCGTCGCCGTCCGCAACTGGCGCCGGGGTCACCGCTGGTGGCTGCTGCTGTCGTTCCTCGCCGCCCTGGGCAGCGCGTTCGCGGTGCCGGCGGCCGGCGGGATGCTGCTGGCCGGATGCGGGGCGGGGCTCGGGCTCAAGGCGGCGTGGCTCGGGCGGCGGGAGCGGGCCGACGGTGTCCTGCTGTGGGTGCGGGTCGACTGGCTCGACGGCCGGGGTGGCCGCCCGGCGGGCAAGGCCGTGAAGGCCTACCGCAGTACCGGCATCGCCGCGGGCGACGCGGCCCCGGGCGGGGCCCGCCGTCGCACCGCGGCGCTGGTGTAGCCGGGCGGGTCAGACCTCCAGCTCCTCCTCGATCTTCTTCAGCTGGTGCCTGGCCATGGCCAGGTTGGCGCGCTTGACGTCGAGCACCAGGTACAGGAAGAGCCCGTTTCCGCCGCGCCCGCTGATCAGCCGGATCAGGTGGTACTGGTCGGTGAGGGTGATCAGGATGTCCTCGATGCCGCCCTTGAGGCCGAGGTGCTCCATCGTGCGCATCTTGGCGCGGACGACGTCGGTGTTGCCGGCGGCGGCGACATTGAGGTCGAAGCCCTTGCTGCCGCCGAGCGTGCCCAGCGCCATGCCGCTGGTGTAGTCGACGAGCGCGACGCCGGTCGCGCCCTCGATCGAGGACAGGCATTCCTTCAGTGCGGTCTCGGTGTTGGCCATGGTGGGTCTCCCTCTCAACTTTCGGTAGCGGTACGCGCGTTGGCCGTGGTGGTGCGTGCGGCGCGCGCGGTTCTGGTGCGGGTGGGCATGGGTCCGGCGGACTCCTTGGCCGGGCTCTTGGCCGGGCCGCGGCGCGCGGGCGTCGCTTTCGCGTCCACGAGCTCCCCGATGCGGGCACCGGCGCGACGGCCCTCCAGATGCAGCCGGCCGACGTTGACGCCGTCGGTGGCGAGCAGGGTCAGCACGGCGGTGCGGCCCGCGGCGTACGTGGCGACATAGCCGTCCGTCCCGCGCAGGAGCAGTTCGCGGAAGTCGCCCCGGCCGGTCGCGTCCGTCACCCGCACCGCGACGCCGAGCGCGGCGGCGGTCAGTGCGGCGAGGCCGTCCGGTTCGACGCCCGGGGTGTCGTGGGCGAGGACGAGGCCGTCCACGCCGGCCGCGAGCGCTCCGGTCAGCTGGGGCACACGGGCTCTGAGCCGGCGGAACTCGTCGAGTATCGGGGCCTCGGCCGCCATCAGGTCTCTCCTCTCGGCTCGGGACCGCTGCCGCGGGCGAGGCGCCCCGGTCGGCTCGCGGTCCTCGAAGGGTTTGCGGTCAAAGGGCCTCCAGCGCATCCCTGACCCTCTTCAGCAGCGCGACGTAGGGATCGGCGGCGGCGTCGGGCGGGGGAGCGGGGGCGGGCGGCGGCTGCGCGGACACGAGCCCCGCCGCGGCCAGCCGCCGCAGGTGCACCAGCGTGTGGAACGCCGGTCTGCCCAGCTCCCGCGCGATGTCCACGGCCCTGCGCACGCCGTCCACCTGGGCCAGCACGGCGGCCTGCCGGGACGGGACCGCCGGCGCCGCCACCGGGTCGGCCCGGATCAGGGGCGCGCCGTCGGTCGCCGGGTCGGGCCAGATACGGCGCAGCAGCGCGCGGCGGCGCAGCGTCTCGCGCTCCAGCTCGGCCACCGGCACCGGATGCACCGCGGCCAGCCAGTGCGCGGCGCCGTAGCGGAAGCGGCCCGGCGTGCTGCTGGGCGCGAGGGCGAAGTACGCGGCGTCGTACACCGCGCCGACCTGCGCCAGCTCCAGCGCGCCCGGCGTGACGCCGTACCGCCGCAGCCGCCCCTCGTCGGCGCTGTCCTCGACGTCCCGCCAGGTCTCGGCGTCGAGGGCGCCATGGGCCGTCAGGAGCACGCCGAGGCCGGGTGCGAGCGGGCTCTCGGCGTGCACGATCCGGCCCTCGGCCAGATGGAGCGTGCCGTGCTCGCGGTCCAGGACCCCGGTGGCCCGCTCCTCGGCGAGCCGGGTCAGCATCGGGGAGACGCCGCCCCCGCAGCGCACCCGGGCCGCCGTGCGGTCCCGGACCGGCAGGCGCGGTGGCGGGGTGGTTCCGACCGCGGTCATCCCAGCACCAGCCGTTCGGCCATCTCGCCGAGCCGGATGCGGGCCAGCGCGAGATTGCCGTCCGCGCGGGCCAGCCACAGATACAGGAACACGCTGCTGTCGAACGACGTCGGCACGAACCGCAGCACGTGGTAGCTGTCCCGGTTGCTGAGGATCACGTCCTCGACGGGCGGATCCGGGACGTCGGCGCCGTCCCCCGGCCCGAACGCCTGCTGCTCGGCGGCCAGCCGCGCCAGCTCCGCCGCCTCGGCCGCCGCCGTCTCGTGGTCGCCGCCCGGAGGATCGCCCACGGTGCCCAGGGCCAGTCCGCTCGTCCAGTCGACCAGTGCGGCGCCACGCGCACCTGGCAGCCGCATCGTCTCCAGCAGGCACTCGTCGATTCCGGGCACCGTCGCTCCCCTCCCGCCCTCGGGGTCCGGCTGAGTGACGGCCAAGCTACGCAACGTGTGTGCGGCGAGTGAGCGTTCGGGCATTTTCCAGTGGAACATGCCCCGAGGGGCTAGGGTGGGTCAACTGACCCCGTTTTCACGTGACTTGATCTCGTATGGTGTACGGCTCCGGATCGGCGTACGTCAACGCCGCCTCGGCGCGGGCAGGGTGGTGAGCGAGCCCGCGTGCGCCCCTCCCGATTCGGCCACGATCTCGTCCAGCGACTGCGGCTCGCGCACCGTCGCGAAGGCGATGCCCCCGGCGTCGTCCGGCGCGAAGCCGTACACACCGGGCCGGGCGAGGGAGTTGTACGCGTAGTGGTGCGCGAAGTAGTACGCCCCCGTGTCCAGCGCCGCCGCGTAGTCGCCCTGCGCCAGCAGCGGCAGCGCGCTCCCCTCGGCCAGCAGATCACCCGAGAAGCAGGCCGGCCCGGCCACGTCCTGCACCACCGCCGGGCCCTCCTTCGGGCGCCCCTTGCCGTCGTAGGCGGCGATCCTCAGCGGCCAGCTCCCCGGCGCGTACACCGTCCGGGTCGCCACCTGCACACCCGCGTGCGTGACCGCCACCGGCCGGCCGCCGGCGCTCTTGGCGTACTCGACCCGCGCCACGACCGTCCCGTGCTTGGCGAGCAGCGAGCGCCCGAACTCCGTGACCAGCCCGTAGCGCCCGTCGAACAGCCCCGGCACCGCCTCGCCCAGCAGCCGCGCGTACTGCGCGTAGGTCGGCGTGGTCGCGTCCGACGCGAAGTTCACCGGCAGTCCACCGCCGATGTCGAGCGTGTCGATCTGCCGCCGCCCGATCCGCCGGTTGATCTCCTCGGCCAGCGCGAACGCCTGCGCGACCCCTTGTGCCATCAGCGACAGCGGGATGCCCTGAGAGCCGGTGTGCGCATGCAGCCGGGTCAGCCACGGACGGTCCTGATACGCCCGTACGACCCACTCCCGCGCCCCCTCGTCGCGCAGCGCCACCCCGAACTTCGAGGTCGCCGTGGCCGTGGACGTCGCCTCGATCGAACCCCCGCCGACCTGCGGATTCACCCGTATCCCGAGCGGTGAGCGACTCGCGGCCGACCTCATGAGAGCGTCGATGCGGTCCAGCTCCTGCGGGTTGTCCGCGTTGACCGCGACACCCAGCGCCAGCGCCTCGCGCAGCTCGGCCGGCGTCTTCGCGGGCGAGTCCAGGACCGTCCGCTCCGGGCGCAGCCCCGCCGCCCGCGCCAGCGCCAGCTCCCCCGGGCTCGCCACCTCCGCGCCGATGCCCTCGTCGCGCAGCAGCCGCAGCACCGGCACCAGCGGGGTCGCCTTCACCGCGAAGGCGTGCAGCACCGGTGTGCCCGGCGCCACCAGCGCGTCGAACGCCGCCCGCAGCGCCGCCGCGGACTCCCGGATGCCGGTGACGTCCAGCAGCCCGACGATGGGTGAGTCCGGCCCGAGCAGCCCCTGCTCCACGGCCGCCCGCACCGCCTCGTCGCGCCGGGCCACCCGGCCGGCGTCGTACTCCGGTATTCCCACAACATCCCCCGTCATGCCGTCGTCCGAGCTCATGCATCCAGCCAAACACCCGGAACGCGACCGTGCTGGCGCACCGATGTATTGACTAGCTCTATTCAGAGCGCCAGGATGTGAATATCCACCTCAACAGTCCGCAGTCACCGTCCGCTGGGAGGCAGACCATGTCAGGACCCCGCCCCGTACGAGCACCGCGCGGTACGGAACCGAGCGCCCTGGGATGGCAGCAGGAAGCCGCCCTGCGGATGCTCCAGAACAACCTCGACCCCGAGGTCGCCGAGCACCCCGACAAGCTCGTCGTCTACGGCGGCACCGGCAAGGCGGCCCGCGACTGGCGCTCCTTCGACGCGATGGTGCGCACCCTGAGGACCCTGAAGCAGGACGAGACGATGCTCGTCCAGTCCGGCCGCCCCGTCGGCGTCATGCAGACCCACGAGTGGGCCCCGCGCGTCCTGATCGCCAACTCCAACCTGGTCGGCGACTGGGCCAACTGGGAGGAGTTCCGCCGACTGGAACAGCTGGGCCTGACCATGTACGGCCAGATGACGGCCGGCTCCTGGATCTACATCGGCACCCAGGGCATCCTCCAGGGCACCTACGAGACCTTCGCCGCCGTCGCCGCCAAGAAGTTCGGCGGCACCCTCGCCGGGACGATCACCCTCACCGCCGGCCTCGGCGGCATGGGCGGCGCCCAGCCGCTCGCCGTGACCATGAACGACGGCGTCGCCATCTGCGTCGACTGCGACCCGCGCGCCATCGAGCGGCGCATCGAGCACCGCTACCTGGACGTGAAGGCCGACTCCCTCGACCACGCCCTCCAACTGGCCACCGAGGCCCGCGACGCCCGCCGCCCGCTGTCCATCGGCGTCCTCGGCAACGCGGCCGAACTGGTGCCGCAGCTCCTCGCCATGGGCGCACCCATCGACATCGTGACCGACCAGACCTCGGCCCACGACCCGCTGGCCTACCTCCCGCTGGGCGTCGACTTCGACGAGATGGCCTCCTACGCCGCCAAGGACCCGGCGGGCTTCACGAGCCGGGCACGCGAGTCGATGGCGCGGCACGTCGAAGCCATGGTCGGCTTCATGGACGCCGGCGCCGAGGTCTTCGACTACGGCAACTCGATCCGCGGCGAGGCCCGACTCGCCGGCTACGACCGGGCCTTCGCCTTCCCCGGCTTCGTCCCCGCCTACATCCGCCCCCTCTTCTGCGAGGGCAAGGGCCCCTTCCGCTGGGCGGCCCTCTCGGGCGACCCGGCCGACATCGCCAGGACCGACAAGGCGATCCTGGAGCTGTTCCCGGAGAACGAGTCCCTCGCCCGCTGGATCAGGATGGCCGGCGAGCGGGTCCACTTCCAGGGCCTGCCCGCACGCATCTGCTGGCTCGGCTACGGCGAGCGGGACAAGGCGGGCGAGCGCTTCAACGACATGGTCGCCAGCGGCGAGCTGACCGCGCCCCTGGCGATCGGCCGCGACCACCTCGACTGCGGGTCCGTCGCCTCGCCGTACCGCGAGACCGAGGCCATGCTCGACGGCTCCGACGCGATCGCCGACTGGCCGCTGCTGAACGCCATGGTCAATGTGGCCTCCGGGGCGTCCTGGGTGTCCATCCACCACGGCGGCGGGGTCGGCATGGGCCGGTCCCTCCACGCCGGCCAGGTGACGGTGGCCGACGGCACGAAGCTGGGCGGCGAGAAGATCCGCCGGGTGCTGACGAACGACCCGGGCATGGGCGTCATCCGGCACGTGGACGCGGGGTACGACATCGCGGAGTCGGTCGCCGACGAGCGCGGTGTGCGGGTCCCGATGCGTGAAGGTGACGACGCGTGACCTTCCACAGCATGTGGGCGGAGCTGCTGCCGATCGGCCGCAGCTCCGCCTCCGGCGGCTACCGTCGCTACGCCTGGACCGGCGCCGACCTCGACTGCCGGGCCTGGTTCAAGCAGCAGGCGGAGTCCCGCGGGCTGACCTACGAGGTCGACCGGAACGGGAACCAGTGGGCCTGGCTCGGCGACCCCGCCGCCGGGGACGCCGTCGTCACCGGGTCGCATCTCGACTCCGTGCCGGACGGAGGGGCCTTCGACGGGCCCTTGGGCGTCGTGTCCTCCTTCGCGGCCCTCGACGAACTGCGCGGCAGGGGCGTGGACCTCGCCAAGCCCCTCGCCATCGTCAACTTCGGCGACGAGGAGGGCGCCCGCTTCGGGCTCGCCTGTGTCGGCTCCCGGCTCACCGCCGGGCAGCTCACCGTCGACGACGCCCACCGGCTGACCGACGGCGACGGCGTCAGCCTGCCCCACGCCATGGAGGCCGCCGGCTACGACCCCGGCTCCATCGGCCCCGACCCCGAGCGGCTCGGCCGCATCGGCGCCTTCGTCGAACTGCATGTCGAGCAGGGGCGGGCGCTGGACCTGTCCGGCGACCGGGTCGGCATCGCCAGCGCCATCTGGCCGCACGGCCGGTGGCGGTTCGACTTCCGGGGCGAGGCCAACCACGCGGGGACCACCCGGCTCGTGGACCGGCGCGACCCCATGCTGACGTACGCCGAGACCGTGCTCGCCGCCCGCCGGGAGGCCGAACTCGCCGGTGCCGTCGCCACCTTCGGCAAGATCGCCGTCGAGCCCAACGGCGTCAACGCCATCCCCTCCCTGGTGCGCGGCTGGCTCGACTCCCGTGCCGAGGACCAGTCGAGCCTCGACGCCGTCGTCGGCGGCATCGAGAAGGCGGCCCGGCAGTACGCGGAGGCGCACGGCATCGACCTCGACGTCGTCCGGGAGTCCTTCACGCCCGTGGTCGAGTTCGACCACGCCCTGCGCGACGAACTGGCCCGCATCCTGGTCAAGGACACCGACATCACCGTGCCCGTCCTGGGTACCGGTGCCGGACACGACGCCGGAATCCTCTCCGGCACGATTCCGACCGCCATGCTGTTCGTACGCAACCCCACGGGCGTCTCGCACTCCCCGGCCGAGTTCGCCGCCGAGGACGACTGCGTGGCCGGAGTCATCGCCCTCGCCGACGTACTGGAAGGACTGGCCTGCACGTGACGCCCACCGAGCGGACCCGTACGTACTGGCTGGAGCACGCCTGGCTCGAAACCCACGTCGAGCCGGGTGTCGCCCTGGAGGTGCGCGACGGCCGTATCGCCGCCGTCCGGACCGACGTCCCCGCCCCGCCCCCGGGAGCCGAGCCGCTGCGCGGACTGACCCTCCCCGGCCTGGCGAACGCCCACAGCCACGCCTTCCACCGCGCCCTGCGCGGCACCGTCCAGGTCGGCTCGGGCACCTTCTGGACCTGGCGCGAGGTCATGTACGCCACCGCCGACCGGCTCACCCCGGAGACCTATCACGCCCTCGCCCGCGCCGTGTACGCCGAGATGGCGCTGGCCGGGATCACGGCGGTCGGCGAGTTCCACTACGTCCACCACGCGCCGGGCGGCACCCCCTACGCCGACCCCAACGCGATGGGCGAGGCCCTGATCGCGGCCGCCGCCGAAGCCGGCATCCGGATCACCCTCCTCGACACCGCCTACCTCTCCTCCGGCTTCGGACAGGCCCCCAACACCCACCAGCTCCGCTTCTCCGACGGGAACGCCGAGGCCTGGGCCGAACGCTGTTCAGTTCTCAAGGAACAAGATCACGCACGGATCGGGGCGGCCGTCCACTCCGTACGGGCCGTGCCCGCCGACCAGTTGGAGACCGTGGCGCGGTGGGCCGAGGAGCGGCGGGCCCCGCTCCATGTGCACCTGTCCGAGCAGACCGCCGAGAACGAGGCCTGTCTGGAGGTCCACGGCTGCACCCCGACCCAGCTCCTCGCCCTGCACGGCGTCCTCGGCCCGCGCACCACCGGCGTCCACAACACCCACCTCACCGCCGAGGACATCTCCCTGATCGGCGGCAGCGGCACCGGCACCTGTATGTGCCCGACCACCGAGCGGGACCTCGCCGACGGCATCGGACCGGCCGCCGCCCTGCAGAACGAGGGCTCCCCGCTCTGTCTCGGCTCCGACAGCCACGCCGTGATCGACCTGCTCGAAGAGGCGCGCGCGATGGAGCTCAACGAGCGCCTGCGCACCCGCACCCGCGGTCACTGGACGGCGGCGGCCCTGCTGCGGGCGGCCTCCGCCGACGGCCACGCGGCGCTCGGCTGGGACGGCGCGGGCACCCTGGAGGCCGGCGCGCTCGCCGACTTCACGACGGTCGCGCTCGACTCGGTCAGGACGGCAGGGCCGCTTCCGCGGCTCGGGGCCGAGACGGCCGTATTCGCCGCGTCGGCAGCAGACGTGTCGCATACGGTCGTGGCAGGCCGGCACGTCGTGCGGGACGGGGCCCACACCCTCGTACCGGATGTGCCGCGAGCCCTCGCGGACGCCGTCGAAGCCCTGCGCGGATGACCCCCGGCCGCCCGCCCGCGCGGCCCGCCTGCGCCCCCGAACCCGACCCCACCGCCGACCAGGCCACCAAGGACGCCATGAGCAACGCGACGACCGACAGCCCCGCCCACTCCGCGAGCACCGCAAGCACGCTCATCACCAACATCGCCGCCCTGGTCACCAACGACCCCTCCCTGGGTGACAGTTCCCCCCTCGGACTGATCCAGGACGCGGCCGTCGTCATCGAAGGCGACCGCGTCGCGTGGACCGGTGATCAAAGCAAAGCACCCGCCACTGACAATCGGTTCGACGCAGGTGGCCGGGCCGTCATCCCCGGCTTCGTGGACTCCCACTCCCACCTCGTCTTCGCGGGCGACCGCACCCAGGAGTTCAACGCCCGGATGTCGGGGCGGCCGTACAGCGCCGGCGGCATCCGCACGACCGTCGCGGCCACACGGGCGGCGAGCGACGAGGAACTCGAAGCCAACCTCACCCACTACCTGCGCGAGGCCCTGCGCCAGGGCACCACCACCTTCGAGACCAAGTCCGGTTACGGCCTCACCGTCCGGGACGAGGCCCGGGCCCTGCGCATCGCCGCCGCCCACACCGACGAGGTCACCTACCTCGGCGCCCACATCGTCTCCCCGGACCACGCCGACGACCCGGCGTCGTACGTCGCCCTCGTCACCGGCGAGATGCTCGACGCCTGCGCCCCGTACGCCCGTTGGATCGACGTCTTCTGCGAGAAGGGCGCCTTCGACGGCGACCAGGCCCGCGCGATCCTGACGGCGGGCAAGGCGAAGGGGCTGCACCCCCGCATCCACGCCAACCAGCTCTCCTACGGCCCCGGCGTCCAGCTCGCCGTCGAACTGGACGCCGCCAGCGCCGACCACTGCACCCACCTCACCGACGCCGACGTCGACGCCCTCGCGAACAGCCGTACCGTCGCCACCCTGCTTCCCGGCGCCGAGTTCTCCACCCGCGCAGAGTGGCCCGACGCCCGCCGCCTCCTCGACGCCGGTGTCACCGTCGCCCTGTCCACCGACTGCAACCCCGGCTCGTCCTTCACCTCCTCCGTCCCGTTCTGCATCGCGCTCGCGGTACGGGACATGGGGATGACCCCGGACGAGGCGCTCTGGTCGGCGACGGCGGGCGGCGCGGCGGCCCTGCGCCGCGACGACATCGGCCGCCTCACTCCGGGCTCCCGCGCCGACCTGCTCCTGCTCGACGCCCCGAGCCATGTCCACCTGGCGTACCGGCCGGGTGTGCCGCTGGTCGGCGGGGTCTGGCGGAAGGGCGCGCACGTAGGAAGCTGATCCCCGCAGTTGTCCATCACGACCGAATCGCGCTGGAGCAGCGTTGGTATGCGGGCCATGATCTCGAGCAAGTCATCGAGGCGGCCTGCCTCAGGTATTCAGATGTATTCTCGCGCATACGTCGAGCGCATCCTCGCAGCGACGCCCACCGAGACCGAGCGGGCCGAGCGAACGGCCCGGGCCGTGGCCTATGTGCGCGCCCACCTGCGGGAAGACCTCACCGAGGACGATGTGCGGGACGCGCGGGAGAGGCGGGCGGCGATCACTGCCGGCCAAGTGGGAAGTCGCAGGTGATCATTCTGGATCACACGGCGGTCCTTGCCCTCTGCCGCGGGCACCGGCTGCTCTCCGGGCTGGCCGTCGTAGAGGTTGACGATCCGGCCCGGCGTGCGCACGTTCCGGCCCTGTGCCTCGTCGCAGCCGGCCTGGAACGGCCTGGCGTGGCGGCGCATGTCGGAGCCTTGCCGGGTTTGGAGTTCCTGCCGCTCGATTTTGCAGGTACGGCCGCCGTCGAACAGGTGGTGTCCGCCGGGTTGGACTGGCCGTTCGGGCATGCGGTCTACGCCGCCGCCTCCGACACCGTTGAGGGGCGGATTCTGACGGCGACGCCCGAGGCCTATGACGGTACGGGGGTATGGGTGGTGGACATCGGAAAGCCGTGACGGCTGCGTAAGAGGTCCGTCACGACGCCCCCGCCCGCCACCGCTGGTCCTCCCGCCCCGACTCCCGCACCAGGGACAGCGACTTGTCGTCCCCCGGTGTCAGCGCATGGTCCAGGGCGATCCCGGGGCGGACCACCCCGCGGGAATCCACCCAGAACCTGAGGTTCTGCCCGTTGTATCCGTACACCGAGTCGCACGTCCAAATGCCGACGCCCCGGTACACGGAACCGCGGCTGTCCAGGCAGTAGTCGGGGTAGGCGTACGACTGCAGCACGCCGCGCGCGGAGTCGACGCGCCACCGTTGGTCGCGCGAGGACGTGCAGGTGGCCATGACCACGTTTGTGCCGTTCGCCGGGGCGCCGTCGATGTCCAGGCACAGGCCCGACGCGACGTTCACGACCTGGGCGTATGCACCGCCCGGCGGATATGTGGGGGAGGGCGGCGGCTTCGGGCGTGCCGTCTTCGTCGGCGTCGAACTCCGCGTGGGCGAGGGCGACTTGGAGCTCCGCGAGGGTGACGGCGACGAAGACGGTGACGGCGAGGACGCAGAGGCCGATGGTGTGGCCGACACCGTCGTGGTCACGGTCACCGCGACCGGCGGCACGCTCGCCGCGGTGCTCGCCGCACCCACCGGATCCGGCGACGACGTGTCGCCCTGTGTCGCCAGGAACGCCACCAGCGCCGCCCCGAGCGCCGCCGACACCAGCACGACCCGGCGCCGGTCCAGCGGCCGGCCCCGCCCGGCAGCGAGGCCCCCGGCCACCCGCTCAGCCGTCTGTGCCGCGCCCCCGGCCGCATACGCCGTCCCGCCCCACGGCAACAACCCCTCCGCCAGCGCCGTGCGCGGAGTGTCCCGCAGGGCCGACAACTCCTCGTACGCCGTCGTGCAGTGCGGGCAGCGGGCCATGTGGGCGCGCAGATCAGTGCTGTCGCGGGGGCTGTCGGGCCGTACGGACTCCTCGATGAGGCGGCCGAAGTCGCGGCAGGCGAGGTCGTCGGAGGCGGCGAGGCGGGCGCGCAGACACGCGCGGGAGAGCTGCTGGAGCGCCGGGTGGGTGCCGTAGGTGACGTCCTCGCGGGTGAGGCCGAGGAGAGCGGCCGTGCGCTCCGGTGGCTCCTGCTCCAGGACTCCGTACCAGATCAGGCCCTGGGTGCGCGGCGGCAGGGACTGGAACGCGGTGAGCATGGGCGGGACCGGGCCGGCGGGGCCGGCCGTGTTCAGCACGAGCAGCACGCTCGCGTCGAGGCCCGCCGCGCGCTCGTCCGTCGCCCAGGTCCCGGCCGACCGGGCGGTCAGCAGCAGGAGTTGGTGGCGCCAGGGGACGCCGGGGTCGATGCCGCGGGCCGTCTGGCGGGCCGCGAGGGTGAAGGACTGGGCCGCCAACTGCCGTGCCATGGAGTGGTTCGGGGTGCACAGACCGGCGTAGGCGAGGACGTGCGCGTGATGGCGGGTGCGCAGTTCCTGGAGTGCCGTGTACGCGGTGGACGTGTCGGAGCGCAGCAGTTCGGTCAGTCGCGCGTCGGACGCGCCCTCGTGCATGCCCCCGCCACGGTCCCCACGATCGTCGGACCGAGCCATCCCCCATGCCTCCTTGCGGCCGTGCGACCCGCTCGGACTTCTGTCCTACCGGCGGGTATGACGGCTCATAGTGGAGGAAGGGGAGCCCTGGGGAAAGGGTTTCTGTGGGTAACCCGTGAGCAGCCGGTGAAAGATCCGATCGAATCCGAACGCACCGTGCCCGAACGCACTGTGCCCGGTGCCCTGCCGACAGAATTCGGCGGGGTACCGGGCACAGTGCGGGTCGGCGCGGCGGAGAGGGCGCTCCGCGGCCGGTCACTCCTCGATCGTCAGACCCTTTCTGAGTCTGATCAGGGTCCGCGACAGCAGGCGCGACACATGCATCTGGGAGATGCCGAGTTCCTCGCCGATCTCCGACTGGGTCATGCCCGCGACGAACCTCAGGGAGAGGATCTTCCGGTCCCGCGGCGGGAGTTCGGCGATGAGCGGCTTCAACGACTCGACGTACTCGATGCCCTCGATGCCGTGGTCCTCGTAGCCGATCCGGTCGGCCAGCGCGCCCTCGGCGTCGTCCTCCTCAGGCTGGGCGTCCAGCGACGAGGCGGTGTAGGCGTTCGACGCCGCCATGCCCTCGACGACCTCGTCGTTGGTCAGGCCCAGGCGCTCGGCCAGTTCCGCCACCGTGGGCGCGCGGTCGAGTCGCTGGGCCAGCTCGTCACCGGCCTTGGCCAGGTCGAGCCGCAGCTCCTGAAGCCGGCGCGGCACCCGTACCGACCACGACGTGTCGCGGAAGAAGCGCTTTATCTCGCCGATGATCGTCGGCATCGCGAAGGTGGGGAACTCCACGCCGCGGCTGAGCTCGAAGCGGTCGATCGCCTTGATCAGGCCGATGGTGCCGACCTGGATGATGTCCTCCATCGGCTCGCTGCGCGAGCGGAAGCGGGAGGCGGCGAACTTGACCAGCGCGAGGTTGAGTTCGACGAGCGTGTTGCGGACGTACGAGTATTCGTGGGTCCCTTCCTCCAGCGACTCCAGCCGCTCGAAGAGGGTCTTGGACAGGGCCCGTGCGTCCACCGGCCCCACCTCGTCGTACGGGGGGATGTCCGGAAGCCCGGCGAGTGCGTCGTCGTGGCCCAAGTCATGCCCCAAGTCATTCTCGAAGGCATGCTCGGAACCTGCGTCGCTGCTGCGCTCGATGGGATCCAGCTGTTCCGGTAGGGATGCCGACGTCGCGCTCTGGGTATGCGATGCGTCGAGCCGGGGTGACATGATGTCCTCCATCGTTCTCGGCATATGGCTGCCGAAGCCTGTCGTGCACTGCGGTGTGCGGCGCCTCCAAGCCGGCCGAGTCGGTTACGTGTCTCTACTAGCCCTACCCGCTTTCCCGAGCCCACCGCAAGTGCGCTCTGGTCCGAAATGTCCGATTCTGTGTAGATGTTCGGGTGTTGGAGGGCGTAGGGAAGGCGTAGTGTTCGAGAGCGTCAGTCAGCAGCCACGACGTCGGGAGTGAGACACGGCATGGACCGCGGGACGGTCGGCAGCGCACAGTCTGGCCGACTTCTGGTCGAGGTGCGGGAAGAGGGCTCCAGTGCCGTCGTGACCCCGGCGGGTGAGTTGGATCACCACACCGCCGATTTGTTGCGTGAGCCACTCGAGGACTGCCTCGACAAAGGCTTCAGTCGGCTGGTCGTCGACTGCTCGCGGCTCGAGTTCTGTGACTCCACGGGGTTGAACGTGCTGCTCGGGGCGCGCCTGAAAGCGGAGGCGGCCGGGGGCGGGGTGCATCTCGCGGGCATGCTGCCCGTGGTCGCCCGAGTGTTCGAGATCACAGGGGCCGAGGCCGTCTTCACGGTCCACGACTCGCTCGAAGCCGCGCTGGCCGACGGATCCGGCGGCGCCGGCTGACCCCGCACGTCAGCCGCTGCATCAGACGTCACATCATTCGGCCCGAATACAGGGGTGTTCCCTCGGCCGGGTCGGGCAGGAGACATCCTGAACCTGTCGGCTGTGACGTCGGCCACCGGGGGTGGGGGGACTGTGACCGACGTATCGGGCAAGGAACGTGTAACGACGTACTGACTCCGCGTACTGACTTCTGAATCGTGTGAACGTTGAACTGGTGAATCGGTGAGGTGAAGCGCTGATGAGCACCACCCGGCCTTTCCCGCCGGGCGACCGCGGCCCTGAGCCCAGCGGCGCTTCCGGGGCGTCCGAGGAGGGCGTGTCAGGGGCGGGAACGTCCGACGGGGGCGCCGTGCCGGCCCTGCGGCCCAGCGGGCCCGAGGCGTCCGCCGAGGCCGCGACGGGGCGCCAGGTCCGCCGACTGGCCTTCGAGGGCCAGAGCGGGGTCGTACCGCTCGCCCGGGACTTCGCCCGGCAGGCTCTGTACGCCTGGGGCTGGCTGCCCGCCGCCACCGCCGACCAGCGGGCCGCGGCCGAGGATGTGCTGCTCGTGGTCTCCGAGCTGGTCACCAACGCCTGTCTGCACGCCGAGGGCCCGGACGAGATGTGGATCGCCTGCGACAACAAGGTCATCCGCCTCGAGGTCTCCGACAAGGGCACCGGCCAGCCGGCGCCGCGCACCCCGCACCGCGCGGGGCGCCCCGGCGGCCATGGCATGTTCATCGTGCAGCGGCTGTGCCTGGACTGGGGCGTCATGCGCACGCCGGGAGTCGCGGGCAAGACGGTGTGGGCGGAGCTCGGCGCCCCGGCGTAAATCGTTTTTGCTGGGAGGGGCCCGGCGGGCCTCCTCCGTCATCATGCGCCCGCCTGCGCCCCGAGGGGCCACCCGGGCTGGAGCGCACACCGTGCTCGACCCACCGGCCGGCCGCTCCCCGCGATCTTGAAGCCTGACTCAGAAGTCCGACCCCGAAGTCCGACCCCGAAGTCCGACCCCGAACCCCGACCCGGGTTACCCAGGGTCACCCCCTCCACTCGGTGCACTCCGGATCGCCACAACTCCGGCGTGCGCCGTGTCTTCCTTCCTCAAGGCCCCAGGCGTACCTTGACGGCCGATCTGATATGCCGTCAGGAATGAGGGGACCGTGTCGAAGCAGAAGCGAACCGCCGCGCTCGCGACCGCCGCGGCCCTGGCCGGCTCGGCGGTGCTGATGGCCGCCCCCGCGGCCCGGGCCGAGGTCGTCGACGTCAACTACGCCTGCAAGACGCCGATCGGCGACAAGAGCGCCGTCTCGCCCATCGACATCAAGGGCGTCAAGAGCGGCGGCGGCTACAAGATCACCATGTCCTGGCAGAAGGGCGTCTCGTCCAGCCCCGTCGAACTCGGCAAGGGCGCGATGAACCCGAGCGCCACCATCAAGCTGGGCGGCGCCGACAGCGGCACCATGAACGTGACCGGCCCGGCCAACCAGGAGGCGATCCCCGCCAACACCCCCATCAAGATCAACGACTTGACGGGCACCTACACCCCGAAGAAGACCGGCGAGGTCACCTTCACCGCGGGTGTCCTCACCATCAAGGCCCTCGGCACGACCACCACGTGCACGCCCACCAACGACCCCGGGCCGTCGCTGAGCCTCGACGTCACGGCGGCGAGCGGTGGCGGCGGAGCCGACAGCGGAACCCAGAGCGGCTCCGGCTCGGGCGACGAGCTTCCGCAGACCGGCCCCGAGGACTCCGCGATCGCCCTCGGCACCCTCGGCGGCACGGTCCTGCTCGCGGGCGCGGCAGGCGCGCTGTGGCTGACCCGCAGGGGGCAGGCAGTACGCCGCTGACCGCCCCGTACTGAGCCGCTGGAGCCGCCGATGTCGTCAGCCGCCCGTGTCCTGTGCCTGCCCCTGCTGCTACCGCTCCTGCTGGCGGCCGCCCCCGCGGCGACCGCCGCCGAGTCCTGGTCCGTCGCGCCCACCGGCGGCGGTCGCCCGTCGTTCTACACCGAGGGCGGGCCCGGCACGGTCCAGCGGGACACGGTGTCCGTGACGAACCGGGGCGAGAAGCCGGTCACCGTACGCCTGCACGGCACCGGCGTCCCCGTCGCCTTCGCCGAGAGCCGGGTGCGGATCCCGGCCCGCACCCGCGCCGAGGTCCCGTTCACGGTGACCGTCCCGACGGGCACGGCCCCCGGCGACCGCTCCGGCGAGATCGTCGCCCGCGACACCGACGGCCGCGCCGAGACCGTCGGGCTCCGCCTGCGCGTCACCGGCCCCGAACTGTCCGCGCTGACCGTCGAGCGGGTGGCGGTGCGCACCGACGGCATCACCTACGAGCTGGTCAACCGCGGCACGACCCCCCTCACCCCGACCCTCGCGGTCCGCGCCGACGGCGTCTTCGGCCGCCTCCTCGACCGCGCCCCGCGCACCCTCCCCGTCGATCTGCCGCCCGGCAGCCGTACCAAGCTCACCGAGCCCTGGCCCGACCGCCCCGCCCTCGACGCGGTCGACGTCCGGCTGACGGTGACGGCGACGGGCGGCGCGCGCGACACGGCACAGGCGTCGGCGCGGTTCGTGGACCGGGGCGCGGTGGCGGGGACCGCAGGGGCGATGGCGGCGGTGGGCGCCCTGTTCGTCGTACGACATCGCAGGCGCCGTGGGCCGGGCGTCGCCGAGGAGCCCCAACGACCGCTGGAACAAGCCGAACTGACGGGAGCGGGGACGTGAGCGCCAAGGTGCGGATCGTGGCGTTGCTGGCCGTGCTGGCGCTGCTGTCGCCGGCGGCGACCGCGTCGGCGGCCGACGACCCGCCCTCCGTGAAGCTGTCCAAGGCCCAGGCGGGGACGGGCGGTTCGATCACCGTGACCGGCGGCGGCTGGCGGCCGCGTGCCCTGCTGATGCTCCTGATCTGCGGCCAGTCCGTGCCGTCGACCGGGGTGACCGGTGGCACCAACTCCTGCGCCAACGCGGACGGCAGGGCCGTGACGACGGACGCCGAGGGCCGCTTCAGCCGGAAGCTGCCGGTGGCCGAGCCGCCCGTGCCGTGCCCGTGCGTGGTGCATGTGGCGACGGTGACCGGAGCGAAGGCCGAGGCCGACGCCATCTTCCAGGTCGCCGGGCACGCGGTCGAGCCGCTGCCCGCGGAGCCGGCGGGCGGCCGCCTGTCGGTGCTCACCGACACCCGGCTGGACGGCTCCAGCGGCCTGCTCACCTGGTTCGGCGCGCCGCCGGCGCGGACGCTGGTCTTCACCGTGGGCAACGTCGGCACCTCCGCCGTCAAGAACCCGCTCTTCCAAGTCGGCACCTCCCACGGCGTGTTCGCCCCGCAGTGGCAGGAGCAGCAGTGGCGCGGCACGATCCAGCCGGGGCGCAAGGCGCGGATCGAGCTGCCGGTGGAGCTCGCCGCCGGGGCGCACGGCGACTACACCGTCTCCCTGAAGTACGGCGGCAAGGTGATGGCCGAACAGCCCTGGGGCGTGGGCCGGCCCTGGGGCGTGACGCTGTTCTGGATCCTGGTCGGCCTGGTCGTCCCGGCGGCGCTGTTCCGCGTCGGGATGGCGGTGGTGGACCGGATACGGCCGCGGCAGCCGGCCCGCCGTCGCGGCCTGCGCCTGCCCGAAGTCGCCCTTCGACTGCCGGGGTTGAGGCCCCGGGAAGAGGCGAGGCACGCGGCTTCCCCCTCCTCGACCCTGCCGTGGTTCGCCCCGGACAACGACCCGGGTACGGCCGGCCGGCTCTCCGCACCGCACGACGACAGCCCGACGAGTCCTACGACTCCGACCAGGAAGGGACCCCCGTGAGCAAGCGAAGGAGAGTCATACCGGCCATGCCCGGGAGAGCGAGTGCGGCGGGCGTCGCCCTGATGCTCGGCGGCGCGGGCGTCCTGCTCGGCGTGTCCGCCGGGACCGCCCAGGCGGCGGAGGTGGCGTACGCGACCGAGTGCATCCCGCCCGCCATCTCCGGGCTGCCGCCGGTCCAGGGCACCACGAAGGTGGAGGTCACCGCGCCCGCCGAGGCGAAGGTCGGCGAC
This sequence comes from Streptomyces ferrugineus, assembly GCF_015160855.1. Taxonomy (NCBI): domain Bacteria; kingdom Bacillati; phylum Actinomycetota; class Actinomycetes; order Kitasatosporales; family Streptomycetaceae; genus Streptomyces; species Streptomyces ferrugineus. The sequence goes on from NZ_CP063373.1 coordinate 1,197,083, forward strand.
GAGGTGGAGATCGTCTGGAAGTTCGTCCAGGCGGCGTCCAAGAACCCCGACATCCTCGACCTGGGCGAGAACACCGTCCGGCCGACGGGAACCCTGAAGGCGGCCGGCGCGCAGACGGCGGACGTCGCCATGGAGGGCCCCCGGGAGAACCCGCCGATCCCCAAGGGCAGCGACATGAAGCTGTCCGACATGAAGGGCAAGCTGAAGCTGACGGCGCCGGGCGAGGTGACGCTGACGCCGGACGCGTACGACATCAACGTCAACCAGCCGATCTCCACGGACACCAAGTGCTCGCCGAAGGAGACGGTGCAGAAGGCGGCGACGATCAAGGTGACGGACGGGAGCGGAGGCTCGGGCGGCACGACCGGCGGACTGCCCACGGTCGTGCCGACCCTGCCGACGAGCGTGCCGACCGGCCTGCCCACGGGCTCCTCCGATCCGACGCCGAGTGAGAGCGAGACGGGCGGCACGGACACCGGCGGCACGAGTGCCGGCGGCACCAGCACCGGTGGCGGCGACGGCGGCCAGACCGACTTCACCGGCAAGGAGGTCCAGGTCCCCTACGAGTGCAAGACGCCCATCGGCGACAAGGAGGCGACCTCGCCGGTCCAGATCGACGCCAAGAAGAACGGCGGCGGCTTCGACCTGACGGTCCAGTTCAAGAAGTCGGTGATGGACAGCCCCGCCGACATCCCCAAGGACTCGGTCAAGCCGTCGATGGAGGTCGTCCTGGGCGGCGCGGACAAGGGCACGGTCCATGTCGAGGGCCCGACCAACTCCGAGGCCATCAAGGCGGGCGACCCGATCGAGATCCCCGACCTCAAGGGCACCTACAAGCCGGGCGCGAGCGGCGAGTCGACCCTGTCGCCGGGCGTGCTGACGGTGAAGGCCCTGGGTACGACGACGACCTGCACGCCCACGAAGACCGAGGTCTCCCTGACCCTGGACACCACGGAACAGGCGAGCGGCGCGTCCGGCGGCGGCTCGACCGGCGGTTCGGCGGGAGGCTCCGCCGGCGGCTCGTCGACGGACGGCGGTTTGGCGGCGACGGGCGCGGAGGACCACGGTGCCTTGAAGGCCCTGGGCCTGGTCGCGGGAACTGCGCTGCTGCTCGGGGGAGCGGTGTTCACGTTCATGCCAAGGCGGAGGACGCGCTGACATCTTCAGGGGCGCGGGGCTGTATCAATTTGCGGCTCCGCCGCGCGGGCGCACAGCGGCAAAGCCAACGGGGCCGTCGCACCCACGTAGGTGCAACGGCCCCGAATCGGCTCAAGCAAGCGCAGCGCTAGCGTACGTCGCCCATGAGTTCCTTGACCTTCCGGCGGTACATCCACACCGCGGCACCGGCCAGGACGGCGAGCGTGGCCTCCAGGGCCACGATGTTCGTCTTGTTCAGGTCGACCCCGGCGATGGAGAGCAGACCGGTCGTCGCGTCACCCGCGGTGACGGCGAGGAACCAGACGCCCATCATCTGCGAGGCGTACTTCGCGGGAGCCATCTTCGTCGTCACCGACAGACCCACCGGCGACAGCAGCAGCTCACCCACGGTCTGCGTGAAGTAGATCGCCACCAGCCACATCGCGGCCGCCTTGTGACCGCCCTCGGCGATCGTCAGCGGGGCCAGGAAGAGGAAGAAGGACGCGCCGACCAGGACCAGACCCGAGCCGAACTTCACGATCGTGCTCGGCTCCTTGCCGCGCCGGTTCAGCGCCAGCCAGAACCAGGCGAAGACCGGGGCCAGCGCCATGATCAGGACCGGGTTGACCGACTGGTACCAGGAGACCGGGAAGGCCCAGCCGAAGACGCTGTTGTCGGCGGAGGACTCGGCGAAGATCGACAGCGTCGAGCCGCCCTGGTCGTAGATCATCCAGAACACGGCCGCGGCCACGAAGAACCAGATGTACGCGGACATCTTGGACTGCTCGGGGCGGTCCAGGTCCTTGTCGCGCTTGATGCGGACCAGAACCATGGTCGGGATGATGACGCCGAGCAGCGTCAGCGGCACCAGGATCCAGTTCAGCGTGTAGTTGCCGGAGAAGCCGACGATCGCGTAGACGACGACCGCGATACCGGCCCAGATCGCCGCCTTGCGCAGCGTCGAGGACTTCTCCTCGGCGGACAGCGGCGTCGGGACGACGCTGGAGCGGTCGGCCAGGTGGCGCGAGCCGATCAGGAACTGGACGAGGCCCAGCGCCATGCCGAGCGCGGCGAGCGCGAAGCCGAGGTGCCAGTTGACGTTCTCACCGATGGTGCCGATGATCAGCGGGGCCGCGAAGGCGCCGAGGTTGATGCCCATGTAGAAGACGGTGAAGCCGCCGTCGCGGCGCGGGTCGTCCGGCCCGTCGTAGAGGTGGCCGACCATCGTCGAGATGTTGGCCTTCAGCAGACCCGAACCGATGGCGACCAGGCCGAGACCGGCGTAGAACGTGCCGGAGGAGGGCAGGGCCAGGGTGAGGTGGCCGAGCATGATGATGCCGCCCGCGATGGCGACGGTCTTGCGCGGACCCCAGACCCGGTCACCGAACCAGCCGCCGGGCATGGTGAGCAGGTACACCAGCGACACGTACACGGAGTAGATCGCGGTCGCCGTCCCCGCGTTGAGGTGCAGGCCGCCCGGAGCGACGAGGTACAGCGGGAGCAGGGCCCTCATGCCGTAGTAGGAGAAACGCTCCCACATCTCGGTCATGAAGAGAGTGGCCAGTCCGCGGGGGTGGCCGAAGAAGGTCTTCTCGGAGCCGGGGGTGCCCGGGCGGGCCGAGTCCTTCGTCAGGCTGGACGCCATGGTCGATCCTTGCTGGTCGGGACGCGTGTGCCTGAGCGGTGCCCACGGGGAGTTCCGCTCCGGGTCACGAAGCGGCGGACGGCGCGGGGCCGGCGCGTACCGGCCCGCACATGAAAGAGACCCCCAGCGTCAAGTGCGCCGAAGGTCCCTGCAGTGCTACAGGCGTGGATTCACCATACGTCAGGACACCGCCGGATATGGAAGGACTTGAGACCCGAATCACAGGTGTCGAGGGAACCGCAACACCTTTTCCATGGTCCTTTCAGGATCGCACCTCGCAGGCATAGGTCTGTACCACAGCAGATGAAGGTAAGAGACACACCAAAGGCCGGTGAGAATCGGGGCGGCCGATCACCCTCCAGCTCTTGTCAAGAGCGGACTACCATCAGCTCATGACCCGAGTACTGCTCGCCGAGGACGACGCGTCCATTTCGGAGCCGCTGGCCCGCGCACTGCGCCGGGAAGGGTACGAGGTCGAGGTGCGCGAGGACGGCCCCACCGCGCTCGACGCAGGAATGAAGGGCGGAGTCGACCTGGTCGTGCTGGACCTCGGCCTGCCCGGCATGGACGGACTGGAGGTGGCACGCCGGCTGCGTGCCGACGGTCACACCGTGCCGATCCTCATCCTGACCGCGCGCGCCGACGAGGTGGACACCGTCGTGGGTCTGGACGCGGGCGCCGACGACTACGTCACCAAGCCGTTCCGGCTCGCCGAGCTGCTCGCCCGGGTGCGGGCGCTGCTGCGGCGCGGGGCGGCGGAGCCGCAGCAGCCGCCGGCCACGCACGGGGTGCGCATCGACGTCGAGTCGCACCGGGCGTGGATGGGCGACGAGGAGCTCCAGCTCACGGCGAAGGAGTTCGACCTGCTGCGGGTGCTGGTGCGGGACGCCGGCCGGGTCGTGACCCGCGACCAGCTGATGCGGGAGGTCTGGGACACGACCTGGTGGTCGTCGACCAAGACGCTCGACATGCACATCTCCTGGCTGCGCAAGAAGCTGGGCGACGACGCGGCGAACCCCCGTTACATCGCGACGGTACGAGGCGTGGGCTTCCGCTTCGAGAAGAGCTGAGCCTCGAAGAACCGAGCCCCGGGGCCGTACAGGTAAGTAAGAGGACATGCGCCGCCGACTGATCCAGTCCACCCTCGCCGTCGTGCTCGTCGTGATCGCCGTCTTCGGGGTGTCGCTCGTCATCGTCGAGACGCGGACGATCACCAACACCGCGCAGGAGCGGGTGGACACCGAGGCCGTCCGGCTGGCCAGCATCGTGGACAGCCGGCTGCTCGGCGACGAGACCGTGGACGCAGCGGTGCTGCGGGACCAGATCCAGGGGGATCGCTACGCCGAGATCCGGATCCCGCAGAAGCCGGTGATCGAGGTGGGCGCCAAGCCGAGCGGCGACGTCATCAGCGCCACGGAGACGGGCGAGGAGGGCGAGACCGTCACCGTGCAGGAGCCGCGCTCGTCGGTGACGCGGGAGGTCGGCCGTACGCTGCTGATCATCGGTGCGGTGGCGCTGCTTGCGGTGATCGCGGCGGTGCTGCTCGCCGTCCGCCAGGCGAACCGTCTCGCCTCCCCGCTCACCGACCTCGCGGAGACGGCCGAACGCCTCGGCTCCGGCGATCCCCGCCCCCGGCACAAGCGCTACGGCGTCCCCGAGCTGGACCGGGTGGCGGATGTACTGGACTCCTCGGCGGAGCGCATCGCGCGCATGCTCACGGCCGAACGCCGCCTGGCGGCGGACGCCTCCCACCAGCTGCGCACCCCCCTCACCGCGCTCTCCATGCGCCTGGAGGAGATCACCCTCACCGAGGATCTCGACACCGTGAAGGACGAGGCGACCATCGCCCTGACGCAGGTGGAACGCCTCACGGACGTCGTCGAGCGCCTTCTGACCAACTCCCGCGACCCGCGCAACGGCTCCGCTGTCACCTTCGACCTCGACGAGGTCATCCAGCAGCAGCTCGCCGAGTGGCGGCCGGCGTACCGCAGTGTGGGCAGGGCGATCGTGAGCTCGGGCAAGCGCCATCTGGAGGCGGTGGGTACTCCGGGCGCGGTGGCCCAGGTCCTGGCGGCCCTGATCGAGAACTCCCTCATGCACGGCGGCGGCACCGTGGCCCTGCGCACCCGTGTCACCGGCAACCAGGCGGTGATCGAGGTCACCGACGAGGGCCCCGGCATCCCGCCCGACCTCGGCGCCCGCATCTTCGAGCGCGCGATCAGCGGCCGCAACTCCACGGGCATCGGCCTGGCGGTGGCCCGCGACCTGGCGGAGGCGGACGGCGGCCGCCTGGAGATGCTGCAGACGAAGCCCCCGGTCATAGCCCTGTTCCTGTCCCGGACCCCGCCGCCGAAGAAGGCACAGGAGTCGGGGCTGACGGTCAGGTAGGCGACGCCGGGCGCCGGGTCAGCCCACCCGCTGGCCGACCCTCGGCTCCCGCGCCGCGGGCCGGCGCTCCAGGAACGATTCGGCTGGCGGGGCCGGCTCCTCGACCGGGAGCGCGCGGAACACCCAGGTGCGGTACGACCAGAACCGGAACAGCGTCGCGATGCCGATGCCGAGGAACTTGAAGATGTTGCTCTGCAGCGGGCTGTCCCAGCCGAAGCCGTACGTCGCCGCGTACAGCACGCCGTTCTCGATGACCAGGCCGACCACGCTGAACAGCAGGAACAGCCCGAGTTCCCTGGTGCGCCGGCTCTTGTCGCGGTCCCGGTAGGTGAAGTACCGGAAGCCGAGGTAGTTGAAGATGATCGCCACGACCGTCGCGATGACGCTCGCCCGCACCACCTGGAGGTCGGTCACCTGCCGCACCAGGTTGAACACGAGGAGGTTGACCAGGAGTCCCGCTCCACCCACCGCACCGAACTTGGCGACCTCACGCACCAACTGGTCGAGACGCTGCCGTATGGCGCTGCGAGTCGCCGGAGGCGTCGCCTGAAGCCCCGAGGAACCTCGTCCCATGGTTGTGAAGGCTCCTGTCGGTCGATTTGTCGGTTGGGTTTCGTCAACGCAGCCATGCTAACCACCCCCCTTCGCGATTGCCTGTGCGTGAGCTCATACGTCAGGGAAGAGACGGGGATGAGAGGGGGAAGAGAAGGGGGAAGAGAGGGGCAGAGACCCGGAAAAAGTCCGGTAAGAGGGTCGCCCCGGAGCGGCCGATACCCTAGGGGCGTGACGTTCCCGGTAGTCGGCATGGTCGGCGGGGGCCAGCTCGCTCGTATGACACACGAAGCAGGCATCCCGCTGGGCATCAGGTTCAAGCTTCTCAGTGACACCCCGCAGGATTCCGCGGCGCAGGTCGTCAGCGATGTCGTCGTCGGCGACTATCGCGACCTCGACACGCTTCGCGAGTTCGCCCGAGGGTGCGATGTGATCACTTTCGATCACGAACATGTACCCACCGAGCACCTCAGGGCGCTCGAGGCGGACGGCATCCCCGTACGCCCCGGCCCCGACGCGCTCGTACACGCCCAGGACAAGGGTGTGATGCGCGCGAAGCTCGACGCGATCGGCGTGCCGTGTCCGCGGCACCGCATCGTCAGCGACCCGGGCGACGTGGCCGCTTTCGCGGCGGAGGGCGACGGTTTCCCGGTGGTCCTCAAGACGGTCCGCGGCGGCTACGACGGCAAGGGCGTCTGGGTCGTCGACTCCGTCGAGGAGGCCGCCGAGCCGTTCCGCGCCGGTGTCCCGGTCCTCGCCGAGGAGAAGGTCGACTACGTCCGCGAGCTCGCCGCCAACGTCGTACGCTCCCCGCACGGCCAGGCCGTCGCCTATCCGGTGGTCGAGTCCCAGCAGGTGGGCGGCGTCTGCGACACGGTCATCGCCCCCGCGCCCGACCTCGACGAGTCCCTCGCCCTTAAGGCCGAGGAGATGGCTCTGACCATCGCCAAGGAACTCGGCGTCGTCGGCCACCTCGCCGTCGAGCTGTTCCAGACCCGCGACGGCCGCATCCTCGTCAACGAACTGGCGATGCGCCCGCACAACTCGGGCCACTGGAGCCAGGACGGCGCCATCACCTCGCAGTTCGCCAACCACGTCCGGGCCGTCCTCGACCTCCCCCTCGGCGACCCGCGCCCGCGTGCCGAGTGGACAGTCATGGTCAACGTCCTCGGCGGCGACTACCCGGACATGTACTCCGCGTACCTGCACTGCATGGCCCGCGACCCCCAGCTCAAGATCCACATGTACGGCAAGGACGTGAAGCCCGGCCGCAAGGTCGGTCACGTCAACACCTACGGCGACGACCTGGACGACGTGCTGGAGCGCGCCCGTCACGCTGCCGGCTACCTGAGAGGGACCATCACCGAATGAGCCCCGTTGTAGGCATCGTCATGGGGTCGGACTCCGACTGGCCCGTCATGGAGGCCGCCGCCCAGGCTCTCGACGAGTTCGAGATCGACTACGAGGTCGACGTCGTCTCCGCGCACCGTATGCCGCGCGAGATGGTCGCGTACGGCGAGCAGGCCGCCGAGCGGGGCCTGAAGGTGATCATCGCGGGCGCCGGGGGAGCCGCCCACCTGCCCGGCATGCTCGCCTCCGTCACGCCGCTGCCGGTCATCGGCGTGCCCGTCCCGCTGAAGTACCTCGACGGCATGGACTCGCTGCTCTCCATCGTGCAGATGCCGGCCGGCGTCCCGGTCGCCACCGTCTCGGTCGCCGGCGCGCGCAACGCCGGCCTGCTCGCCGCCCGTATCCTCGCCGCCCACGACGAGGACCTGCTGCAGCGGATGCGGGAGTTCCAGCAGGACCTGAACGACCAGGCCACCGAGAAGGGCAAGCGCCTGCGCGCCAAGGTCGAGGGATCGAACGGCTTCGGCTTCGGCACGGGGAAGTGACGCCGATGACCTCCGCTTCGTTGGAGGCAGCACGGGAACTCCTGCGCGAGTTCCCGGTCGTCGACGGCCACAACGACCTCCCGTGGGCCCTGCGCCAACAGGTCCGCTACGACCTCGACGCCCGCGACATCGCCGGCGACCAGGGCGCCCATCTGCACACCGACATCCCCCGCCTGCGCGAGGGCGGCGTCGGTGCGCAGTTCTGGTCGGTGTACGTCCGCTCCGACTACGCCGGCGACAAGGCGGTCAGCGCCACCCTCGAGCAGATCGACTGCGTACGGCAGCTGCTGGCGCGCCATCCGCGGGATCTGCGCCCGGCGCTGACGGCGGCCGACATGGAGGCCGCCCGATCCGAGGGCCGTATCGCGTCGTTGATGGGCGCCGAGGGCGGCCACTCCATCGCGAACTCCCTCGCCACCCTGCGCGCCCTGTACGCGCTCGGGGTCCGCTACATGACCCTCACCCACAACGACAACATCGCGTGGGCCGACTCGGCGACGGACGCACCGAAGGTCGGCGGCCTGTCCGCCTTCGGCCGCGAGGTGGTGCGGGAGATGAACCGCGAGGGCATGCTCGTCGACCTCTCGCACGTGGCGGCCACGACGATGCGCGACGCGCTGGACACCTCCACCGCCCCGGTGATCTTCTCCCACTCCTCCTCCCGCGCGGTCTGCGACCACCCGCGCAACATCCCGGACGACGTCCTGGAGCGCCTCCCCGGCAACGGCGGCGTCGCCATGGTGACCTTCGTGCCGAAGTTCGTGCTCCAGGCGGCCGTCGACTGGACGGTCGCGGCCGACGAGAACATGCGCGCCCACGGCTTCCACCATCTCGACACCACCGCCGAGGCGATGAAGGTGCACCGCGCCTTCGAGGAGACCCACCCGCGCCCGATCGCCACGGTGTCCACGGTCGCCGACCACCTGGACCACATGCGCGAGGTCGTCGGCGTCGACCACCTCGGCATCGGCGGCGACTACGACGGCACCGCCTTCACCCCCGACGGCCTCAGCGACGTCTCCGGCTACCCCAACCTCATCGCCGAACTCCTGGACCGGGGCTGGTCCAGGCCCGACCTGGCCAAGCTGACCTGGCGGAACGCGGTACGGGTGCTGGGCGCGGCCGAGGACGTGGCCCGCGACCTTCAGACGACGCGGGGCCCGTCCAACGCGGCCATCGAGGAACTGGACGGACTGGACAACTGAGCGCCTCAGGTCGGTCGGCTCACCGCCAGTCGGTCAACCGGCGCGGTGGATCGATCCGGCAGAGGCAGAACGGATGCCCCGCCGGATCGGCGTACACCCGGAAGTCCTCCTTGTCCTCCGCGTGCAGCAACCGCGCGCCCAACCCCAGCACCTGCTCCTGAGCCGCCTCGACCTCCTCCCATGTGGACCCGGCGTCGAAGTCGAGGTGGATCTGCTGTGAGTTCCGGTCGGCGCGCGGCCACTCGGGCGGGGTGTACTCGGGGGCCAGCTGGAAGGCGAGCCGTGGGCCTCCCGGCAGCATGAGCACGACCCAGTCGGGGTCGTCGTCCTCGGGCGTACCGCCGGCGACCGCGGCGTAGAAGCGGGCGAGGGCGCGCGGGTCGGGGCAGTCGATGGCGACGGTGCGCAGGCGGGCGATGGGTGCCATGGGTCCTCCCGGTGGTCAGTCGGTCAGGGGGCGATCAGCAGGCGCACAGACAGAACGGGTGCCCTGCGGGATCGGCGTAAACCCGGAAGCTGCGCGAGCGGTCCCCGGCGTCCAGCGGCTTCGCGCCCAGGGCCAGCACCCCTTCCTCGGCCGCGTCCAGGTCCTTGACGGTCAGGTCGAGATGGAACTGCTGCGAGTGATCGGGCGCGGGCCACTGCGGCGGTACGAACCCGGGGGCGGCCTGGAAGGCCAGTGCCGGCCCGCCGGGCACCTTCAGGTCCACCCAGTCCCCCTCGCCCTCGACGCTGCCGCCGAGCGCGCGGGCGTAGAAGTCGGCGAGGGCGCGGGGGTCGGGACAGTCCAGGACGACGGCGCCCAGTTCGGCGATGGCCATGACTTCCTCCTCGGAGTCCGGTTACCCATGAAGCGCGTCAACGGGTAACGCTGTTACCTCATGGTCCAGCATTGGGAGTAACGTCGCAAGGGATTTCGAGAAGCGAGGGATAGCGTGCAGTCATGAGTGAGAGATCGCCCGCGCCCGGAGGCCTGGAGCTGGTCGAGTCCCTGGTCAACACGGTGGACCTGGAGTCGGGGGCGGACTCGCTGGACACGCCGGAGGGCAGGGCGCGCTTCGGGCTGGCCGAGGAGGACCTGCCCGGGGCGCGGGAGCTGCGGGAGTCGCTGCGGGTGGCGCTCCTCGCCCATGCCGGGCATCCGCCGCACCGCGCGGTGACCCCGCTCGGCGATCTGCTGACGGCGAGCCCGCTGGTGGTCGCGGTCGACGCCGCCGACGGTTCGGCCGTGCTCGCCCCGGCCGAGGAGGGCCCGCTGCTCTCCCGCGTGGCCGCGGCCATCGCCCAGGCCCTGGTCGAGGGCACCTGGACCCGGCTGAAGGCCTGCGAGGCGGCCGACTGCCACTGGGCGTACTACGACCGCAGTCCGGCGGGGCGGGGTCGCTGGTGCTCGATGCAGGTGTGCGGGGCGCGCGCGAAGATGCGGCGCTACCGAGCGAAGTGAGCCATTTCGAAAGGTTGTTGAAGATTCATGGGGCGCGCTGCGGCGGTGTGCGGCAGAATGCGAAGGACGCCGTTTCGGCCGACTGAGCCTCGGCCGAAACGGCGTCACCCGTGTCGGGGGCGGCGGCCCGATCCGCTGTCAGGCGTGCCGCAGCTTGGCCGCGTGCCGATGGTCGGCTTCCTCACCTAGGCCGTCGGTCGGCCCATCGCCCGGTAGGTCCAGCCGGCCTCGCGCCACAGCTCGGGGTCGAGGGCGTTGCGGCCGTCCAGGATGACGCGGACCGCGGCGGCCTCGCCGAGCGCCTTCGGGTCCAGCTCGCGGAACTCCCGCCACTCGGTCAGATGCAGGACGACATCGGCGCCGCGCACCGCCTCGACCGCGCTGTCGGCGTAGCCGAGGGTCGGGAAGAGGCGGCGGGCGTTGTCCATGCCCTTGGGGTCGTAGACCGTGACCTGGCCGCCCTGGAGGTGGATCTGCCCGGCGACGTTCAGCGCGGGCGAGTCCCGTACGTCGTCGGAGTCGGGCTTGAAGGTGGCGCCGAGCACCGCGACCCGCTTGCCGAGGAACGGCCCGCCGCCCAGCGCCTGCCGCGTCAGCTCCACCATCTGCCCGCGCTGGCGCATGTTGATCGAGTCGATCTCGCGCAGGAAGGTGAGCGCCTGGTCCGCGCCCAGCTCGCCGGCGCGCGCCATGAAGGCGCGGATGTCCTTCGGCAGGCAGCCGCCGCCGAAGCCGATCCCCGCCCGCAGGAACTTCTTGCCGATCCGGTCGTCGTGCCCGATGGCCTCCGCGAGCTTGGCGACGTCGCCGCCCGCGGCCTCGCACACCTCCGCCATCGCGTTGATGAAGGAGATCTTGGTGGCGAGGAACGAGTTCGCCGAGGTCTTCACCAGCTCGGCGGTGGGGAAGTCGGTGGCGACGAACGGGGAGCCGTCGGCGATCGGCGTCGCGTACACCTCGCGCAGCAACTCCTCGGCCCGCTCGCTGCGCACGCCGACCACGATCCGGTCCGGGTGCAGGGTGTCCTGGACGGCGAAGCCCTCGCGCAGGAACTCCGGGTTCCAGGCCAGCTCCACCTCGCCGCCGCCCGGGGCCAGCTCCAGGATGCGGGCCGCGAGCCGGTCCGCGCTGCCCACCGGCACCGTCGACTTGCCGACGACCAGGTTGGGCCCCCGCAGGTGCTTGGCGAGCGACTCGACGGCCGAGTCGACGTACGACATGTCGCACGCGTACTCACCGTGCTTCTGCGGGGTGTTCACGCAGACGAAGTGCACGTCGCCGAACTCGGCGACCTCCGCCCAGTCCATCGTGAAGCGCAGCCGCCCGGTGGAGCCCTCGATACCGGCCACGTGCTTGCGCAGCAGCTCCTCCAGCCCCGGCTCGAACATCGGGACCTGGCCCCGGCCGAGCATCTCGATCTTCTCGGGCACGACATCGAGCCCCAGCACCTCGAACCCGAGCTCGGCCATGGCCGCGGCGTGGGTGGCGCCGAGATAGCCGGTGCCGATCACGGTGATCTTGAGGGCCATGGGGGACTCCAGGAAGGGGGATGGGGCATGCGGGCCCGAGCATAGTCGGAGGGTCTGACGGGCAGCTTCCCCGCTGTCGCCAAGCTCACGTATCACTCCCGTGGGCCGACCCCTAAAATTTGAGTTACTTAACGGTAATTAGCACCGGCATCACACCTGCCACCCAGCGTCCTTGGAGCGTGAGAGACCTTGGCCGGATCGGCTGACTTCGACCTGTACCGCCCGTCCGAGGAGCACGACATGCTCCGTGACGCCATCCGCTCCCTGGCCGAGGCGAAGATCGCGCCGTACGCCGCCGCGGTGGACGAGGAGGCCCGCTTCCCGCAGGAGGCGCTCCAGGCCCTGGTCGCGGGCGACCTGCACGCCGTCCACGTCCCCGAGGAGTACGGCGGCGCGGGTGCCGACGCCCTCGCCACGGTGATCGTGATCGAGGAGGTGGCCCGCGTCTGCGCGTCCTCCTCCCTCATCCCCGCCGTGAACAAGCTGGGCTCGCTGCCGGTGATCCTCTCCGGCTCCGAGGAGCTGAAGAAGAAGTACATGACCCCGCTCGCCAAGGGCGACGGCATGTTCTCGTACTGCCTGTCCGAGCCCGACGCCGGCTCCGACGCGGCCGGCATGAAGACCAAGGCCGTCCGCGACGGCGACCACTACGTGCTGAACGGCGTGAAGCGCTGGATCACCAACGCGGGCGTCTCCGACTACTACACGGTGATGGCGGTCACCGACCCGTCCAAGCGCTCCAAGGGCATCTCGGCCTTCGTCGTCGAGAAGTCCGACGAGGGCGTCTCCTTCGGTGCCCCGGAGAAGAAGCTGGGCATCAAGGGCTCCCCGACCCGCGAGGTCTACCTGGACAACGTTCGCATCCCGGCGGACCGCATGATCGGCGAGGAGGGCACCGGCTTCGCCACCGCGATGAAGACGCTGGACCACACCCGCATCACCATCGCCGCCCAGGCCCTCGGCATCGCCCAGGGCGCCCTCGACTACGCCAAGGGCTACGTCCAGGAGCGCAAGCAGTTCGGCAAGCCGATCGCCGACTTCCAGGGCATCCAGTTCATGCTCGCCGACATGGCCATGAAGATCTCGGCCGCCCGCGCCCTGACCTACCAGGCCGCCGCCGCCTCCGAGCGCGGCGACGCCGACCTCACCTACCAGGGCGCCGCCGCCAAGTGCTTCGCCTCGGACGTGGCGATGGAGGTCACCACGGACGCCGTGCAGCTCCTCGGCGGCTACGGCTACACGCGTGACTACCCGGTCGAGCGCATGATGCGCGACGCCAAGATCACGCAGATCTACGAGGGCACGAACCAGGTCCAGCGCATCGTCATGGCACGGAACCTGCCGTAACGACCCGCAGCGACCCATAACGCCGCCTCGCGGAAGCCCCGGCCCGGTCGAGCCGGGGCTTCTTCGGCTCCGATCACTCCTCGCGTCACCCCTCGCGCCCGGCCGAGTCCCGTTCCTGTGGCGTCGCGCCGCGATCCTGCCGAGGATCTGACCATGGCCCGCCGCACCGCCTCCCGCACCCGCCGGATCACCGGCGGCGGCCAAGGACGGCCCACATGGCTGTGGGGCACGGCGGGCTTTCTGGCGCTGGCGGCGCTGGTGGCCACCGGGATCGGCCTCTATCTCAACGAGCGGGACGTCCGACAGCGCCCCCTCACCGCGGGCAGCTCCGGCCACGGCCGGATCAACGTGCTGGCCGATGTGCAGAAGACGGACCCCGACCAGCGCACGGCCACCATCCACATGGCTGTGACGGCGACCGGCGCGTACGCCGACCCGGACGGTATGGGCTCCCCGGCCAAGGACGTCACCGTCTTCACCAACTCCGCGCTCCAGCCCGAGGTCGCCTTCAGCGCGGAGGGCATCGACGCGGTCAAGAGCGTGGTGGTTCCGCTGGAGTCGGGCACGGCGTCGGACTATCCCTTCGACCGCTACCGGGCCAGCCTCGTTGTCGTCGCCGCCGTCGGCGACACCCTGGTCCCCACCCGCCTGGTGGTGCGCGACCAGGATCCCCGCTTCACGCTGCGCCAGGCCGCGGCCGGCTACAAGGACCGTGCCGCGGCCGTGCGGGTGCAGGCGCAGCGGTCGCGCAGCACCTTCATCCTGGCCTGGTTCATGATCGCCGCCATGTGGGCCATCGCGCTGGCCGTTCTGGTGGCGTGCCATCTCGTCGTACGCCAGCGCCGCGGCCTGGTCTGGGGTGCCCTCGGCTGGATGGCGGGCACCCTCTTCGCACTGGTCGGCCTCCGCAACGCCGCACCGGGCAACCCTCCCAACGGCTGCCTGCTGGATTACGCGGCCTTCTACTGGGCCGAGGCCCTGATCGCGCTGAGCCTGACCCTGCTCGTCTTCCACGGCATCCTGGTCGAGTACCGCCACGGCGGGCCGCTGCCCGAGCCGGCTCCCGGGGGACGCCGGACGCCGTCGCGCAGCCGCCGTCCCATGCGGCCACGCGGGGGTGTGCGGCGCCCCGGCCGGCGGAGGTGAGGCGTGGGGAGCGGGCACCGCACCGGGTTCTCGGCAGGTGATTCCTCCCGAATTCGCCTATTGTCGTGTTCGGGTCGTGATCGCCATGAACGCGCACGGCAGGGAGGTGCGAGGCATGCACCGGATCGTCGCGCCCACGCTGGCCGTCGCCGCCGTCCTGGCGGTCGCCGCCGGGAACGTACCGGCCGGCACCCCGAGCGGTGAGCCGGCGATCAGCACGGTGACGTTCACCGCGGCCGAGCGCCGCGAGACGCTCGCGTACTGGACGGCGGACCGGATGCGGGACGTCGGTGCCGCCGAGCTCGGGCACGACGCCGCGTCCGTCCGGCCATGGCGCGGCCCCGCGATGAAGACCGTGGGACGGCTCTTCTTCACCAACGAAAAGGGCCAGGACACGTACTGCACCGCCACCGCGGTCCGGAGCGGGAACCGCTCCACGGTGATGACGGCCGGACACTGCGTGCAACTGCCCGCCTCCCCGGACAACCACTACAGCAACATGGTCTTCGCGCCGGGTTACGGCGACGGCGAGCGCCCGTACGGCGTGTTCGCGGTCCGGGCGGTCGCCATGCCGCGCAGTTGGGCCCAGGACGCGCGGAACGACGTCGCCGCGGTCGTGGTCGACCAGGGGGACGAGGCCCTGACCGACGCGGTCGGCGCGCAGGCCGTGGCCTTCGACCGGAAGCCGGGTGGCGCGGTGACCGTCTTCGGGTATCCCGACAGCCAGGAGCAGCGCGGCGAGCACCTGATGTACTGCGCGGGCACCACGTCGGCGACCCCCGACGGCAAACAGAGCGTTCGCTGCCCGATGGAGGGAGGGTCGAGCGGTGGGCCGTGGCTGGCCGGCTTCGACCGGAAGTCGGGCCGGGGCACGCTGGTGTCCGTGAACAGCTTCGGCGACGCGGCGGAGAACGGCACGGCCATGGAGGGCGAGGTGCTGGGCGCGGTGGCGGACCAAGTGCTCGCGCGGGCCGAGAAGTTGTGAACGTCGGTCCTCGGCCCCTCGCTCAGGTCCTGAGGTAGGGCCCGAGCAGCGTGCCCCAGGCATGAGCGATCTTCGCGTACTCGTCGGGGCAGCGCTCGGCCCGCTCCTCGGGGAGCACGCCGTCCGGGTTGCCGTCGCTCCGCACGATCTCCTTGTACGCGGCGGGGTCCGAACCGTACAGCCAGCAGGACCAGTTGTAGAACCGCTGGATGTCCAGGGAGTGCTCGTCGGCGTACGCGTCGTCGGTGACGCCCCCGGCCGCGTCCGCCTCCGCGAGTCCGCCCCAGGCGTTGATCGTGTCGATCGCGTACTGCTGGTGTTCGTCGTCACCGCCGGCCAGCAGCAGTGCGGACAGCTGGTCGACGGCGTCCTCCTCCTCGCCGGTGGCGGGCAGGTCGTACATGGCGATGAGGCCGTGGCCGAGTTCGTGCAGCAGGACGCCGTTGGTCAGGCCGATGAGGTCCTGCTCCACGGCGGCGGCCCGCTGCCCGGCGCCGCCCTCGGTCTCCTGCTTCTCGTAGATCGGCCTGAGGGCGTCGACGAACTCGTAGCAGTACGTGATGTCCTTCGTCTCGGGATTCCAGAAGGCGTTGGCCTCTCCGCAGCTCTTCGCGCGCAGCGGCACGTCGTACGGGAGCCTGATGATCGCGTCGGCGTAACTCGCCACGCCCTCAAGGGCCTTGGTACGTCTGAGGAATGCCTCGGCCTGCCGGTCCGCGGCCTTCTTCGGCTTCTCGTACGACACCACGAGGGAGCCGGAGACGGATGGGGAGGCGGTGGCCCTGACCGGCCGCACCGCGTCCCCGGTCCTCGCCGTCGCTTCGTCGGAGCCGGTCGAGCAGCCGCTGACGGCGGTGAGGGCAGCCCCGACGAGTGCGGCGCCGGTCCGGACGTACGAACTCCGCGCTGCGGTCACCAGGGATCACCTCTCACGGTGCGGTCGGATGCGGAGCGCCTCCGCGTCCACCCTGGCCACGGGCCTTGTGCCGGGCAAACGGCGTGGGCCGAACGGGTGGCCGGCCGCACCGGCCGAGGCTTCAGTCCTCGTACCCCTCCGCCGCCCGCTTCTCCCGCAGCTCCTTGATCGCGCGCCGCCGGGCCAGCCGGTGCGTCCGCCTGATCTGGGCCTCCTGGTAGCGCCGCTTGTCCCGCTCGGTCTCCGGTATCACCGGCGGCACCCGGCGCGGCTTGCCGTCCGCGTCCACCGCCGCGAACACCAGGTAGGCCGAGCCGACCTGCGTGGGCGGTGCCGATTCGTTCCAGCGCTCGGCCAGGACCCGTACGCCCACCTCCATCGAGGTCCGGCCGGTCCAGTTGACCTGGGCCTTCACATGCACGAGGTCGCCGACGCGGACCGGCTCCAGAAAGACCATCTCGTCCATGGACGCGGTGACGGCGGGGCCGCCGGAGTGGCGTCCGGCCACGGCGCCGGCCGCGTCGTCGACGAGTTTCATGATCACACCGCCGTGCACCGTCCCCAGCAGGTTGGTGTCGTTGTGGGTCATGATGTGGCTGAGGGTGGTGCGGGATGCCGACGTCGGCTTGCCCGGGATATCCGGAGTGCCCGACTCCGCGTCGGTGACCTGGTCTGTCATGACCTCCACCTTATGCCGAGCTGACATTCGCGGACTTTGTGTTGGGTTCGCAACAGGCGTGCCCCTATTTTCCGCCGAACCTTGTAAGACACCTGGCCGAGCCCTGCACACTAAGGCGCATGAATGACTGGCCCCAGGGATGGTCCGACGATGACCGCGGCAACCGTTACGGACGCGGCAGCGCGAGCGCACAGCCCGAGAGCGCGCGCGTGATGCGCCAGGTCCGCCGCGGTCCGGCGGCGCCGCCCGGCCAGGGCTACGGCGGGGTGCCCCGGCAGCAGTCGTATGTGAACGGCCAGGGCCACGGCGGCTACGGCGGTGACCCGTCCTACGACGGCGCGTACGACAGCGACTACAACACCGGCCAGGTCTACGGCCGCGGGGGTGGCTCGGGCGGCCCCGGCGGCCCGGGGATGGGCGAGCCACGGCCCGCGCCGAACTGGCGGCGCCGTTTCAAGGTGGCCACCATCACCCTCGTGACGGTGCTGCTCGTGACGACCGTCGGCACCTACTTCTGGGCCGACTCTAAGCTCAACCGCGACGTCGACCTGTCCAAGGTCATCGACCGGCCGGAGGCGGGCGAGGGCACCAACTACCTGATCGTCGGCTCCGACAGCCGTGAGGGCATGTCGGCCGAGGAGAAGAAGAAGCTGCACACCGGGTCCGCCGACGGCAAGCGCACCGACTCCATGATGCTGCTGCACGTCGGCAGCAACGGCGACACGCTGATCTCCCTGCCCCGTGACTCGGACGTGGAGATCCCGACGTACGTGGGCTCCGAGTCCGGCAAGACCTTCAAGGGCACGGGCCGGCACACGAAGCTGAACGCGGCGTACTCGGAGGACGGGCCCACGCTCCTGGTCCGCACCGTCGAGTTCAACACCGGTCTGCACATCGACCACTACGTCGAGATCGGCTTCGCCGGCTTCGCCAACATCGTGGACGCGGTCGGCGGCGTCGAGATGGACATCCCGCGGGACATCAAGGACTCCAAGTCCGGCGCGGACTTCAAGAAGGGCAAGCAGACCCTGAACGGCGAGGAGGCCCTCGCGTTCGTCCGCACCCGGTACGCGCTGCCCGGCTCCGACCTGGACCGTACGCAGAACCAGCAGAAGTTCCTCAACGCGCTCGCCAACCAGGTGGCCACGCCGAGCACGGTCCTCAACCCCTTCAAGCTCTACCCCACGATGGGCGCCGGCCTCGACTCCCTGATCGTCGACAAGGACATGAGCCTGTGGGACCTGGCCTCCATGTTCTGGGCGATGAAGGGCGTGAACGGCGGCGACGGCAAGTCCATGAACATGCCGACCGCCGGCTCCAGTGGAGGCAACCTCCTGTGGGACAAGGCGAAGGTGAAGCAGCTGGTGGAGGAGCTGAAGAACGACCAGAAGGTGACCGTCTCGGACAAGTGAGCCGACAAGGGCACCCTCTCGGGTGCCCTTGATCCCGGCCGGCCCGCAGACGTCACATCGTGGCGCCCGCCATCGAGCGGCAGGACTCGGCGCAGCGCCGACACGCCTCGGCGCAGCGCATCATCTGCGGGTCGTCCGGCATGGACATACACGCCTCGGCGCACATCTCGCAGGCCTTGGCGCACATCGCGCACATCTCCGCCGACATGGGCGAGCGGCGCATCATCATGTCCGCGCACATACGGGTCGTCTCGGCGCAGTCCATGAGCGTGCGCATGATCTGCATCTGGGCCTGACCGCCCATCTGCATGCAGGCGCTCATGGTCTCCTCGCACACGCTGTGGCAGTTCATGCACGCCTCGACGCAGTCCTGCATCTCCTTGCTCATCGTCGTGGTTCCGGGCTGGGTCATGGCTCCTCCTGGTGGTGCGGGAGCCCGGGGCGGGCCCCGTGCCCTTCCGTCCTACGCCCACCCGCCGCCCCGCGCCATCGGGCGGACGCAAACATTCCGCGGAGCCGGGCCATTGGAGTCACGGCGTCGCATGCCGGGTCCCGGTGACCTGCCGTCGGCGCGTGGCGCAAGTCGCCGGGCGTGCGGGGCAGTTGACGCGCGGGCCTTCGGCAGGTCTCCGGCGGCGACCTCATCGAGAGCGGCAACGGCGGCCCGCTCCACAGGTCGGCTGGGGCGCGGGGACGTCCGTGGCATGATGCGGCGATGATCCACCACACGCCGGACACCCACGGCGCGCCCATACCGGCCGTCGTCCCCGCAGGCCGGATGGCCCTGAGCGACCAGCCCGTACTGCCCCTGTCCCGCGGCCGGGAGCTGCGCCCCTGGCTCCCGGCCGACGCCGGCGCCCTGGTGGCCGCCGGCCAGGACCCGGCGATCCGGCAGTGGAACCTCCTGACAGTGGAGTCGGCGCGGGACGCGCGCCGCAGGATCGAGCGGATGCACGAGCGCTGGCGGGCCGAACAGGGCGCCGTCTGGGCCATCGCCGGGCAGGACGGCGGCGCGGCCGTCGGGCTCATCGGCTTCAACGACGTCGATCTCGCGGGCGGCAGCGCCGAGATCATCTACTGGGTGCTGCCCGAGGCACGCGGCGCAGGCGTGGTCGTCGAGGCGGTCGAGCGCCTCAGCCGCTGGGCACTGGACGATCTCGGCCTGCACCGGCTGCGGCTGTGCCACTCGGTGGCCAACCCGGCCTCCTGCCGTGTGGCGGAGAAGGCCGGGTACGCCTTCGAGGGCACCATGCGCGGGGCGCTGCTGCATGCGGACGGATGGCACGACCAGCATCTGCACGCGCTGGTCCGGGGGGACGCCGCGGCCGCGCGGGCGCACCAGGACTGAGCTACGAGCAGCCCGTCTCGTCCCCGCGCACCACCGTGGAGTGACCGTCCGCCGGATCCTCGGCCCGTACCTTCCGCACCTGCTCGAAGTCCGACCCCACGATCACCTTCAGCGTCGGACCCAGCCCCTTCACCACCCGCAGCTCACTGCCGGGCAGCGCGGCCGCCAGGGACTTCGCCGAGCGGTCCCAGCCGGGGTCGTGAGCGACGACCGTGCGCTTCAGGTCGCGGTCCGCCGCGAACACAGGGCTGCCCGTGGTGCGGAAACCGGTCTTCGCCAGCGCGGTGTCGACGCGCTCGCCGAGGCCGTTCTCCTTCGTGCCGTTCTCCACCTGGACCTGGATCTGCCGAGGGTCGACCTCCACGGGGACGGTCCTGCGCTTCGGGCGGTGCTTGGCGAGCGGCTCGTCCTCGCGCAGGGCCCGGAAGAGACGCTCGGCCTGCGCGGTGTCCCACTTCACGGTGGAACCGATGCCCTTCACGTCGTATTCGAGGTCCCCGATCGGCACGGTCGTGAACTCCGAGGACGACGGCGAGAAGTTCCGCATCGCCCGCCCGAGGTCGAGCAACTCACCCGTGCCGAACCCCTTGTCGGCCCGCACCGACCCCAGCACCGCCCGCGTCACGTCCCGGAACCGCATCGGGTTCAGCAGGATCCCGGACGACGTGGCCCGCTCGACCAGCGCCGCCATGAACCGCTGCTGACGCTGCACCCGCCCCAGGTCGGAGTCGCTGTCGACGTGCCGCGCCCGCACGAACTGCAGTGCCTCGCCGCCCATCAGCCGGTGGCTGCCGGCCGGCAGGTCGAGGCCGGTGTAGGAGTCCTTCAGCGGCTCGGCGGTGCAGATCTGCACGCCGCCGAGGACGTCCACCGTCTTCATGAAGCTGGTGAAGTCGACCTCCAGATAGTGGTCGATCTTGACGTGGGTCATGTGCTCGACGGTGCGCACGGTGAGGTTCGGACCGCCCTCGGCGTACGCCGCGTTGATCTTGATGGGGTGTGCCTTGCGCCCTTCGCCCTCCGGCACCTCGGCGTACGAGTCGCGCGGCAGGCTCACCACGCTGGCCCGCTCCCGGTCCGCCGAGATGTGCACGATCATGATCGTGTCCGTGCAGTGACAGGGCGCGCCGCCCAGCCGGTACTTGCGCCGCTCCTCCTCGGTGATGCGGTCGCGGCCGTCCGTGCCGACGAGCAGCACGTTCATCCCGTGCCCGGCCTGCGGCCGGTTCTTCATGTCCTTGAACGGGTCCACGCGCTCGATCTTCGCGTCCAGGCTGGTGACCACCGCGTGCCCGATCCCGGCCGAGGCGAGCACCACGACGGACAGCGTCGTCACCGCCCGCATGGCCCAGCGTGGCCGCCTGCGCCGCACGGGCGCGACCGGCCGCTCCCCGCCGCGGGACGGCTGCGGGCGTCGCTGCGCGGGGGCGGGGGAGCGGCGGGGCGGCGTGGGCATGAGGCGATACCTCCGCTGGGGCTTGCCCTGGGGGGGTGACGGGGGATCCGAGTAGCACCGTACGGCCATACGATCGGCTGCCCGGAGCACCGGACCCGGCGGGGCGCACCGGTGTCCCCCGTTCGCGGTAACGTGAGGCCCCTATGAACGCCAATCCCGACGTGCAGCTCCCCGCCGTGTCCGTCATCATGCCCGTCCTCGACGAGGAGCGGCATCTGCGCGGAGCCGTCCAAGCGATCCTCGCGCAGCAGTACGCCGGCGAGATGGAGGTCGTGATCGCCCTGGGTCCGTCCACGGACCGCACGGACGAGATCGCCGCCGAGCTCGTGGCCGAAGACCCTCGCGTGCACACCGTCCCGAACCCCACCGGCCGCACGCCCGCCGCCCTCAACGCCGCGATCAAGGCCTCCCGGCACCCGATCGTCGTCCGCGTCGACGGCCACGGCATGCTCTCGCCGAACTACATCGCCACCGCCGTACGGCTCCTGGAGGAGACCGGCGCGCAGAACGTCGGCGGCATCATGCACGCCGAGGGCGAGAACGACTGGGAGCACGCCGTCGCCGCGGCGATGACCTCGAAGATCGGGGTCGGCAACGCCGCCTTCCACACCGGTGGCGAGGCCCAGCCGGCCGAGACCGTCTACCTCGGTGTCTTCCGGCGCGAGGCGCTGGAGCAACAGGGCGGGTACAACGAGGAGTTCATCCGCGCCCAGGACTGGGAGCTCAACTTCCGCATCCGCGAGGCGGGCGGGCTGATCTGGTTCTCGCCCGAGCTGAAGGTGTCGTACCGCCCGAGGCCGTCGGTGAAGGCCCTCGCCAAGCAGTACAAGGACTACGGCCGGTGGCGGCACGTCGTCGCCCGCTACCACTCCGGCTCCATCAACCTGCGCTACCTCGCCCCGCCGACGGCGGTGTGCGCGATCGCGGCGGGCCTGGTGCTCGGTGCCCTGGTCACCCCGTGGGCCCTGCTGGTCCCGGGCGGCTACCTCGCGGCGATCGTCGCCGGGTCCGTCCCCGCCGGCAAGGGGCTGCCGCTCAAGGCCCGGCTCCAGATCCCCGTCGCCCTGGCCACCATGCACATGTCCTGGGGCTACGGCTTCCTGACCAGCCCCCGCGCCCTGGCCCGGAAGGTCATCGCCTCCCGCCGCCCGGCGGTGCTCAGCACCAACTGAGCCCACCGGGCGGGGCGGGTGTCACCAGGTGAAGTCCGGGTCCACCTTCATGCACGCCTTGGTGTCGGAGGCGTTCAGGGCCTCGGCGGTCTCCGGCGTCCTGTCGTCCTGCTTCGGGGCCTTGTACGTGGTGCCCTCCCGCCAGTCGGCGCCGACGACGAGGGTGACGCCGGAGACGTCCGTGGACTTGTCCACCGCGTCGGCCGGGATGCCGAGGGCCTTGGCGACCCGCTGGGCGTCGCCCTGGAGGTCGGCGCTCGGGTAGCGGACGACCGTCGTGTCCGTGGTCGGCGCCGCCGAGGAGTCCGCCACGGCCTGTGTGAAGCCCTTGCCGGCCAGCAGCCCGGCGACGGTGCTCGCGCGGCCGGAGACCGGGGCGAGGACGTCCGTGCGGGTGCCGTTCTGCACCTGTACGGCGATCTCGTCGTCCGCCGCGGCCGGATCGGCGGACGGCTTCTCCTCCGTGGCCTTCTTCTTGTCCTTGTCGTCCTTGCCGTCCAGCGCGATGTCCTCGCGCACCAGCCGGAACAGCTTGCTCGCGTCCTCGGTGGGCACCACCCGGCCGGTCTGGATCGGGTCGTACTCGTTCGGCATCGTCGTCATCGTGATGCGCGACGTCGGCACCTTCTTGAGCTCGCCCGCCAGGTCGTAGAGCTTCGCGACCGTGCCCAGTCCCGGGTCGACGGTGAGCGCCCTGGTGGCCGCCTCGGCGAGGGCGCGCAGCTTGCCCGGGTTGCTCAGCTTGGCGTTCTTGCGCAGCTCACGGACCATCGAGTTCATGTACATGTGCTGCGCCTTGGCGCGGGCCAGGTCGCTGCCGTCCTCGAAGCCGTACCGGGTGCGCAGCCACTGCAGGGCCTGCTCGCCCTTGACGTACGTCGTGCCCTTCTCCAGCTTCAGCCCGGAGCCGTGGCCCTGGCTGTCCTTGGAGTGGATATTGGCGTTGACGCAGACCGGCACGCCGCCGATCGCGTCCGCCATCGACACCACACCCGAGAAGTCGATCATCATGAAGTGGTCGATGTGGATGTCGGTCAGCTTCTCCCACGTCGCCACCGTGCACCCCGGACCGCCGCGGCCCAGCGACTTGTTCGTCATCTGGCGCTCGCGGGCCTCGTAGACGTCCCCGCTGTCCGGGTCCGTGCACTTGGGCATGTCGACCAGCGTGTCGCGCGGCATGCTCACGACCGACATGTTGGTGCGGTCGGCGGAGACGTGCAGCAGCATCTGGACGTCGGCGAGCGGCGTGCCGCCGAACGTCTCCTTCGCGCCGCCGAGCTTCTGGTTCTCCTTGGTGTCCCGCGCGTCCGAGCCGATCAGCAGGATGTTCAACGGCGTCTGGCCGGCCGCGTTCGCCTCGGTCCTGGCGGCGCGGTCCTTCTCGTCTCCGATGTTGAGGTCGTCCTTCTTCAGATTGCCGTTGAGGTGCTGGTAGTAGAGATACCCGGCACCCGCGGTGCCCAGTATCACCACTGCCAGAACCGTCGCCGACCAGCGCAGCGCCCGCCGTCTGCGGCGTCTGCCGTCGGCTCCCCGTCCGCCCCCGCGTCCTGCGCCCCCGCGTCCCCCGCCGCTGTGCCGGCCGGCCTGGTCGGCCGGCGTGTCCTGGTCGGCCCGCGGGGTGAGAGACATGGTGTCGTCCACCGCGGCGGCCTCCCCTCGCACACTGCTCCGCGCCAACTCTCCGCCCTTCCCCACCCTTTGCCCCGACACGGCCGCGCTCCGCGCCGGACCTCCCTGTCCGGTGCGGAGCGAACCATGTCAGGCCACCCTGTCCGACGCCCCTTCGCAACCCTTCAGACCGCTGTGGGGCCGAGCCAGGTTGGCCACGCGTCGGCAAAATTCACGCCAGGTACGGCCGCACGGTGTCGGCCAACACGGCTGACACCCGTGCCGCGTGTCAGACGTGCCGTGTGTCAGACCAACGAGCGCCGGGGACAGTTGCGTTCCCCGCCGGAGATTCCGAAAAGAGCCGGAGATTCCGAAAAGAGCCGGCGGCGCTGCCTCACTTCGCGCACTCGACCTTGTCCGCCGTGGACTTCTCCACGTCGGGCGCCTTCGTCGGAGCGGTGAGCGAGACACCCGCGCCCTTGAAGTCCTTGCCCAGGGTCAGCGTCATCGTGGGCAGGCCCTGGGCGTTGGTCACGCTCTTGCCGGGCTTCATCGCGGCCCCGGACAGGCCCATGATGTCGGCGAGCCGGCGTGCCTGGTCCGCCTGGTCCGGCGCGTACTCCAGCGTCGTCTTCGCCAGCGTCGCCGGGGCGTTGCCCGCGTTCTCCGACTTGGACACGCCCTCCTCGGTCTGCAGCCAGGTCAGGGTCTCCTGGGCGCTGCCCGCGGGTGCCCCGCCGTTGAAGACCTGCACCCGCACCTCGGAGGCGTCGGCCTTGGTGCCCTTGAGCCGGGCGGCCACGGCGGCCGCCTCCTGCTTCTTCTGCTGCTTGACCTCAGTGAAGGAGACGTCGTTCTGGATCGCCTGGAAGACCCCGGGTGCCGTCGTCTCGTTCAGTACGACGGTCGTCTTCACCTTCTCCGCCGGGTTGTCGATCACCGGAACCGTGGTGAAGGTCAGGTTCTTGGTGTCGAGCTTGCCCAGCTCCAGACCGAGGTCCTTCAGCTTGTCGATGCTGTCGAGCTGGGAGTCGACGGTCAGCGCCTTGGTGCCCGCCTCGGCCAGCTTGATCATCTTGGTCGGGCTGGTGAGGGTGTCGTTCGACTTCAGTTTGCGCATCAGCGCGCTGAGGAACTGCTGCTGCAGCCCGATCCGGCTCAGGTCACCGCCGAAACCGACGGAGTGCCGGGTGCGGACGAAGGCCAGCGCGTCCTCGCCCTCGATCGTGTGCTTGCCCTTGGTGAGGTTGAGTTTGGAGTCGCGGTCGTTGATGTCCTTGGCCAGGCACACCTCGACGCCGCCGACCGCCGTCGTCAGCGTCTTCACGGCGTTGAAGTCGGCCACCATGAAGTTGTCCGGCTTGACCCCGGTCAGCTCGGTGACCGTGCGTGCGGTGCAACTGGGCGTACGGCCCTCCTGGCCGAGGCTGGTGTTGAACCGGACGCCGGTCTCGCCCGCGATGACCTTCTGGGAGCCGTCCTCCTGCTGGGTCGGGCAGTCCGGGATGTCGACGATCAGGTCGCGCGGGATGCTCAGCGCGGTCGCGTTCGAGCGGTCCTTGGAGACGTGCAGCAGGATCGTGGTGTCGGCGTGCCCCTCGCTGCCCTGGTCGCCGTACTTGTCGTTGCCCGCCCCCGTGCGCTTGTCCGTGCCGATGAGCAGGATGTTGATGGCCTTGTCCTTGCTGAAGCCACCGGTGCTCGCGCCGTCGTCGGAGACGGACTGGATGTTGTCGTTGAGGTGCTCGATGTAGAGGTACGCGCCGGCCGCGGCGGCGACCACCACGAACGCCATGATGCCGCCGGTCCAGAGCACGGCCTTCTTCGCCTTGCTCTTCTTCTTCACCGGCCGCCGGCCGCGCCGCCCCGGCAGGGGCTCCTCGGGCGCACCCCTGCGCCGGCGCTGCGGCGGGACCTCGCGGCCCGGCGCATGCCGCGTCTCCCGCCCCGGCGCGGCGCTCCGATGGCGCACCGCGCCCCCGGCGCCCGCGGTCTGGGTACCGGTACCGGCCGCGCGCGCGGCGGCGCCGGCCCGGGAAGCCGCTCTGCGGGGACCCGGAACCGCTGACTGCGCTGCGGAAGCATTCAGTCGCAGTTCGTATTCACCGGTGTTCGGATTGAGTACCCACTGGTCTGCGGGATCGATGTCGTCCGCCCGCCCACGGCCTTGCGCGTCCACGGTTGTCTGAATCCTCCGTCGGGGCCACGCGGCGCCTTCCCCCTCCAAGGCGCTCGGGTCTCTCGGTCAAACAGTGCGCAAGCCTAACTACGGCAGGGAGCACCAGATCGCTCACACTATCCGCCCAGTTCAGCGTGGAGCGAGGACGGTGACAAATTCCACGTCCCTACAACTGGGCAATCCGTCGCATTTCTTTGAACTGGGGTTCACCGGCTTGGCGAGTGCTTTACCCACAGGGCTTCTCGGCGGCGGTGCTGCCGCGGAACGTGGGTGCCGGGGAAGTGGGGTCGGAGGGCGAAGGACGTGAGGAGTTGTGTGACGAACCGGGGTGCATTCCGGACGAATCGCTGACTTCCACCGGGGTGTCGGTGCGCAGTCGCTCGAAGAGGCGCTCGGCCTCCGGCTCCACGAGTTGGTCGCGATTGGAGTTGTAGATGTACGACTCCCTGGGAACCGTGAGGAATTGCACGCGTTCGGTAGGGATGTCGCGCACTCCTCGCGCGAGTTCGTACAAACCACGCAAGCTGGCCAGGGCCGGGTCGGTGGTGAGGGACGATGTGGCGGCGTCCAGGACGGGGTAGAGCCTGACCGGATTGAGCAGTACGTCGTTGCTCTGCACCTTGTGCACGAGTGCGGCCAGGAAGCGCTGCTGGCGTTCCATGCGGTCGGTGTCGCTGCCGTTGCCGAGGGATTTGCGGGCACGGACGTAGCCGAGGGCCTGCTCGCCGTTGAGGGTGACTTTTCCGGCCGGGAGCCTGAGCTTGGCGGCCTTGTCGGCGATGGGTTTCCTGAGACAGATCTCGACGCCGTCGAGGGCGTCGACCATCTTCTTGAAGCCGTGGAAGTCGATGACGACGTGGTGGTCCATACGGATGTTCGTGAGCCGCTCCACGGTGCGGATGGTGCAGGCCGAACCGCCCACCTGGAAGGCGTAGTTGAACATCGCGAACATGGGGTCGCTGCGGGTGCCGTCGGGGCGGCGGCAGCCGGGGACGTCGACCATGAGGTCGCGGGGTAGGGAGACGGCGGTGGCGCTGCGGCGGTTGGCCGAGAGGTGCAACAGGATGGTGGTGTCGGAGCGCTCGGTCCCGGAGTCGCGGCCGTAGCGGCGGTTCTTGCTGCCGGCGCGGGTGTCCGAGCCGATGACGAGAATGTTCTGCGCGCCGCGGACCAGTGAGGTGGGGCGCTCCTTCTCGTACCGGGCGAGTTCGGCGGCGGCGGCCTCGTCCGGGGTGATGTTGGAGTCGAGCTTGGCGTAGACGGCCCAGCCGACCCCGCCGGCGACGAGCACCAGAAGCCCGACCCCCAGGGCTCCCCGCCGAGCCCATCGCCGCATCCCCCTCTTACTGGCCGACGCCCCCCGGCGCGCAGGTGCGGTGTCGGTCACGGCTGGGTCCACCCCTCAGTGCGTGCTGCGTGTGGTGTGGGCTGCTGTTACGACCATGGCCTGGATGAGGGGCGAGGGGTGTGTGGTGGTGGGCTGAACGGGTGACGGGTGCCTGCGGCGGTGGGGCCTGGGGGTGCGTTGTGCGTCGGGGACGTGGCGGGAGTCCGCTTCGCCTCGGCTGCGGGCATGCGTGCCGCATGGGGCGGCTCCCGACCCGCAGAAGGCGGCACCCCGTCGCGCCGGGCTGCGCACCCACCCCGCCCGGCCCTCACGCCGGGTGCCTGCCCGGCGGGGCGGTGCTCGGCGTCACCGTGCGGTCGTCGTCACCCGCTCCGCGTCGATGCGCTGTGCCACGGCCTCTTCCGTCAGGGCGTCGAGGTGGCGGCACAGGACCACCGAACCGCCGGTCGCGAGCGCCGCGTACAGGCCGGCGTTGAGGCCGTGCCAGGTGTCGTACGGCAGGGCGGAGAGGATCCGTGAACCCGGGCCCGTGAGGCCGAGGGCCGGTGCCTCCGCCTGGGCGCGCTCGACCAGTTCGGCCGCGCTGAACTCCCGGCCCGCCACGATCAGCGCCGGGTCCTCGGGGTCGACCGGCGCGTACGGTGCGAAGTGGTCGCCCTGGCTGGGGACCTCCACCGCGTAGTCGGCGAAGCCGGGCGGCGGTTGTGGGAAACGGCCCCCCAGAGGGCGGAGCGCCAAGGCGACCCGCTCACCCCGGCACGCGGCCGCGGCCTCCAGACCCTCCGGCCCGCTGACGACCACGTCCGCCGTCGCCGGATCCCCGCCCACGTCCGCGATCGCGCCCACCGACGAACACGCCAGCAGCCACACCGCCGTCTGCCAGTGCGCGGGCAGCAACAGCGTGACCCGGTCACCCGGCCCGGCCCCGAGGTCGCCCTGGAGCAGATTCGCGGTCTTGGCCACCCAATTGGCGAAGGTGGCCACGGACAATTCGACACGTTCCCCGGTGGCGTCGTCGTAGAAGGTCACCAGGGGACGCCCGGCGTCCGCGGCGAGCGCGGAACGCAGCAGGTCGGCAGGGGTGCGGTCGGTGGCATTCACCCGCGCAAGGGTACGCGCAGACGCGGCCGCGCACCGCCCTGCGGGCCGTGGGGACGCCACCGGTTCGGCGGAGCCACGGGCCGACACGGCGTCAGTTTCCCAATGGACAGGTTTGTATGGCTATGTTCAACATCGGGAGCATGCGTGGATTCCTAGCTTCTTCGATCGGTGTCACGTGCGCGGCCGCTCTCGTCCTACCGCTCGCCCCGCCCGCCGTCGCGGCGCCCGGAGCGGAAGCCGCCGCTGGCCGGGGGACGGCGGCCGGGCCGGTGGTGCGGCGTGCGGACGCCGAGGCCTACGTCCCCGGCAGCACCCAGTCGCTGCCCCTCGCCCCCCTCACTCGTGACCGTGCCGCCGGAGCCCCCGCCGAACAGGGGCTGTCCCGCCGGGACGTAGATCACTTCTCCCTCGTCGGCGTCGTCTGGGACGACCCGGCCACCGAACTGCACGGCCGTGTCCAGGTCCGCACCCGCGCGGTCGGCACCGGCACCTGGTCCGGCTGGCAGGATGTCGAGACGCACAACTCCGAGCACGCGGCCGACCCGGACACCCCCGAAGGCGCCTCCCCATCGGTGCGCGGCGGCACGGCGCCCCTGTGGGTCGGCGAGTCGGACGGCGTGGAGGTGCGGGTCACCGCGCAGCCCGCCGAACCCCGGCCCGAGGAGAGCGAAAGCGAACCGAACGGTGACGACTCGGCGGTGACCGCTGCCGCCATCACTCCGCTGCCCGACGGCCTCCACCTCGAACTCGTCGACCCGGGCGACCCCGCCCCCGTGCAGGGCGACCCCGGCTCCGGTACGGGCGGACTGAACCCCGGGACCAGCGGCGCGGCCGGAACCGGTGGCATCGCCGTGTCCGCCGACGCCCTCGCCGCCTCCGCCGCCAACGCCGAACTCACGTCCCTGGGCGCCGCCGAGATCCCCGAGCTCGGCCGCATCGAGACCGAACGGGAACTGCTGGCCCTGCGCGGCAGCGAACTGACGCAGGAGCAGCGGGCCAAGCCGTACATCGGGCCGCGGCCGCGCATCGTCACACGGCGCGGATGGGGCGCCAACGAGAGCTGGCGGGAGCGGCGGTTCGCCTACACGAAGAAGGTGAAGGCGGCCTTCGTGCACCACACGGCGACCGGCAGCTACTGGTGCAAGCAGTCTCCCTCACTCATTCGCGGTATCTACCGCTACCACGTCAAGAGCATGCGCTGGCGCGACATCGGCTACAACTTCGTCATCGACCGGTGCGGAAGGATCTACGAGGGGCGCGCCGGGGGAGTGGCCAAGCCCGTCATGGGTGCCCACACACTCGGTTTCAACTCCAACAGCATGGGGATCGCCGTTCTCGGCAACTACGGCACCAGGAAGCCGACGGTCAGGGCGGTGAAGGCCATCGCCCGGCTCACGGCCTGGAAACTGGGGCTCTACGGCGCCAATCCGCGTGGAAAGACATACCTGAGGTCCGGGGGTGGCAATCTCTACCGAAAGGGAAAGAACGTACGACTGAACGTGATCTCCGGCCATCGGGACGGCTACTCCACGTCGTGCCCCGGATGGCAGCTCTACCGCAAGCTCGGCTCGGCCCGCTCCTCGGCGGCCCGCTACCAGGGACGTTGAGGGGCGGTCTGCATAGACTGGCCGGCCGAAAGACAGTTCGGCCGGTCCCGGCAGGAAGCAGAGACGACAGGTGACAGAAGCGATCCTCCTGGTCGGCGGCAAGGGCACTCGGCTGCGTCCGCTCACCGTGCACACGCCGAAGCCCATGGTCCCGGCGGCCGGGGTGCCGTTCCTCACGCACCAGTTGGCGAGAGCGAGAGCGGCGGGGGTCGAGCACATCGTGCTCGCGACGTCGTACCTGGCCGAGGTCTTCGAGCCGTACTTCGGCGACGGCTCGGCGCTCGGGCTCCATCTGGAGTACGTCACCGAGGAGGAGCCCCTCGGCACGGGCGGCGCGATCCGCAACGTGGCGTCGCGTCTCCACTCCGCGCCGGACGACCCGGTGCTGATCTTCAACGGGGACATCCTGACGGGGCTGGACATCAGGGCGCTGGTCCGCACCCACGAGACGACGGGCGCGGACGTCTCCCTGCACCTCACCAAGGTGACGGACCCAAGGGCGTACGGCCTGGTCCCCACGGACGGCACGGGCCGGGTGACGGCGTTCCTGGAGAAGCCCCAGACCCCCGAGGAGATCGTCACCGACCAGATCAACGCGGGCGCGTACGTCTTCCGCCGCTCGATCATCGACACGATCCCGGCGGGCCGTCCCGTCTCGGTGGAGCGCGAGACCTTCCCGGACCTCCTGTCGGCCGGGGCACACCTCCAGGGCATGGTCGACTCGACGTACTGGCTCGACCTGGGCACGCCGGCGGCGTTCGTCCGCGGCTCGGCCGACCTGGTTCTGGGCCGGGCCCCATCTCCTGCCGTGCCCGGCCGCTGCGGCGACCGCCTGATCCTCCCCACGGCCCGGGTGGCACCGGACGCCAAGCTGACCGGTGGCACGGTGGTCGGAGAGGGCGCGTTCGTGGCCGAGGGCGCACGGGTCTTCGGCAGCACGATCCTCCCGGGCGCCGTCATCGAGCCCGGCGCCGTCATCACCGACTCCCTGATCGGCACCCGCGCCCGCGTGGGCGAACGCTCGATCCTCACCGGCACGGTCATCGGCGACGGCGCGGTGATCGGCGCGGACAACGAGCTGAAGGAGGGCGCGCGGGTGTGGTGCGATGCGCGGATACCGGCAGGCGCGGTGAGGTTCTCACCAGATCTCTGAACGACGCCGCTACGCCCACCCCCAACCGGCACATCCCAGCCCACCCGGCCTCTTCTGATTACCGGTCGGCACCCTCCGGCCTGTCGGGCGTTCGAGGCCGAGGCCAGGCCGCCCCGAGCCCCCACCCGCCCGCAGGGGGCTCCGCTTCTGATTGCCGGTTGGCGCGCCCTCCGGTCTGTCGGGTGTTCGAGGATGAGGCCAGGCCGTCCCGGGCCCTCGCCCGCCCGCAGGGGGCTCCGCTTCTGGATGCCGGTCGGCACCCTCCGGCCTGTCGGGCGTTCGAGGCCGAGGCCAGGCCGCCCCGAGCCCCCACCCGCCCGCAGTGGGCTCCGCTTCTGATTGCCGGTCGGCGCCCCCTGGTCTGTCGGGTGTTCGAGGATGAGGCCAGGCCGTCCCGAGCCCCCACCCGCCCGCAGTGGGCTCCGCTTCTGATTGCCGGTCGGCGCCCCCTGGTCTGTCGGGTGTTCGAGGATGAGGCCACGCCGTCCCGAGCCCCCACCCACCCGCCGGGGCCGCCACCTTCCAGCGTCAGCCCGTGCCTCTGAGCCCGTCGGGCGTTCGAGGACGAGGCCACGCCGTCCCGAGCCCCCACCCGCCCGCAGAGGGCTCCGCTTCTGAATGCCGGTCGGCGCGCCCTCCGGTCTGTCGGGTGTTCGAGGATGAGGCCACGCCGTCCCAAACCCCCACCCACCCGCAAGGGGCTCCACTTCTCAACGCCGGTCCGCACCCTCCAGCCCGTCCGGCGTTTGAGGACAAGGCCCCTT
This sequence comes from Streptomyces ferrugineus, assembly GCF_015160855.1. Classification (NCBI taxonomy): domain Bacteria; kingdom Bacillati; phylum Actinomycetota; class Actinomycetes; order Kitasatosporales; family Streptomycetaceae; genus Streptomyces; species Streptomyces ferrugineus. The sequence goes on from NZ_CP063373.1 coordinate 1,229,102, forward strand.
AAGGGCCGGAGCGGGGGTCTGGGGGCGCAGCCCCCAGAGGCGCCCGGGGTCGAAGGGGCGGAGCCCCTGGAGGATGGGACGGGTAGGGGCGGCGGGGGCGAGAAGACCCGGCGGCGACCACAGGGAGGCCAGTCAGCCCTCGGGCGTCACAACCGCCCGATATCGCCCCGCGGCATCCGCGGCGCCCGCCGCCCCGGCACCCGCCCACTCAACAAGATCAACCGAGCCGCCCGATGCCGCTGCCCCGCATACGGCTCCAGCAACTCCAGCATCACGGAGTCGTCCGCATCCCGGTCCCCCGCAAGCGCGAACCCCACAATCCCCGGCAGATGCAGATCCCCCACGGTCACCGCATCCGCCGCCCCATGACTACGCTGCACAACCTCCGCAGACGTCCACGGCCCGATCCCCGGCACCACCTCCAACCGAGCCTGCGCCTCAGCCGGAGGCATCCGCACGGCCTCCTCCATCCGCGCAGCGACCCGCACCGCCCGCAGAATCGTCGACGCCCGCTTGTTGTCGACCCCGGCCCGATGCCACTCCCAGGACGGAATCAACGCCCAGGTCCGCGCATCCGGCATCACACACATCCGCCCGGGCGCGGGCCCCGGCGCCGGCTCGCCGTACTTCCGTACCAGCAACCGCCACGCCCGATACGCCTCATCGGTCGTGACCTTCTGCTCCAGTACCGACGGAATCAACGACTCCATCACCAGCCCGGTCCGCGTCAGCCTGAGCCCCGGCCGCCGATGCCGAGCCATCGCCACCACCCGGTGCCGAGGCACGAACACGGACGGATCGTCGGCGGCCCCGAGCAACTCGGGCAACCGCTCCAGCAGCCACTCGGAACCCGGCCCCCACGCCTCGCCCCGCACCTCCGCCCCACGCGCACTGACCCGCAGCGTCCCGGGCCCGGCAGGCGTGAGACTGGCCCGCCACACCGACCCGTCCGGCATCGCCCGGAACGTCGGATCCCCCGGCCCACGCCGCAGGGGCCCCAGCACCAGCCCGAGATCGAGCGGCCCCTGCGGCACCCACGTACGCACCCGCCCGGGCGCCGCGGCCTGCCGCGGTATCCCCGCGGACACGGCGACATGCCCACCGCGCACAGTGGTACGCGTGGGCCGCGGAGCGAAACGTCCTGCCACGGTTGAGGTCCTAGCGGTCTGGAGGCTACGAGCGTAAGCACCTGGAGAGCGCGCCCGCAGACGCGCACCACCGCAGGCGCCCTACGAGCGTAGGCGCCCCACGGCGCGGATCAGCGCGGATCAGCGCACCTCGATGAAAGCCCCCGCATCCCGCTCCGGCCGCGGCCGAGGCTCCTGAGCCGGATGACCGACCGCCACCGCCCCCATCGGATCCCAGTCCTCCGGCAGCCCCAGCACCTCGCGCACCACATCCCGGCAGAACATCGTCGACGACACCCACGCCGAGCCCAGCCGCTCCCCGGCCAGCGCGACCAGGAAGTTCTGCACCCCGGCCCCGGCGGCGACGACGAACATCTCCCGCTCGGCCCCGTCCCGCCGCACGTCGCCATAGGTGTGCGAGCCGTCCATGACCAGACACGGCACCACGAGATACGGCGCGTTGCGCAGCACGTCCCCACGCCGCACCCGCTTCGCGATCGACTCCTCGCTCTTGCCGTCCCGGCGCAGATCGGCGATCCAGGCGTCGCGCATCGCGTCGAGCAGCCGCGTCCGCGACTCCGCGGACTCCAGCAGCACGAACCGCCACGGCGTCGTGTGGTGCGGCGCCGGCGCCGTGACCGCCGCCGCGACCGCTCTTCGTACGGCCCCGGAGTCGACGGGCTCGTCGGTGAACGCCCGTACCGTACGGCGCTGGGTCACCGCCTCCCGTACCGCCTCCGACGTGCCCAGCCGGAACATGTCGTCACGCGCCCCGCGCACCAACGTCCGCGCCCCCTCCCCGTGGTCCTCGGTCACCGTGTCCGCCAGGCCGCGCACGACGGCGACAGGCAGCCCGGCGGCCTTGCCCTTGACCAGGTCACCGGCGGCGGCGAGTTCGTCGGCGGTCGCCACGACGGTCGCGCTGAGCGGATTGCCGTGCGCATCGGTGCCCCCGCGTAGATCGTCGAGCACGCGGACACCGGCGGCGCCGATCGCGACGTCGGTGAGCCCGGAGCGCCAAGGGCGCCCGAAGGTGTCGGTGACGACGACGCCGACCTCGACGCCGAGAGCGTCCCGCAGGCCGTCGCGGATCGCCCGCGCGGACGCGTCCGGCTCCTCGGGCAGCAACAGCACGGTCCCGGCGGGGGTGTTGGAGGCGTCGACCCCGGCGGCGGCCATCACCAGGCCCTGCCGGTTCTCGACGATGCGCAGCGCGCCGCGGCGCGCCACGACCCGTACCGTCTCCGCGTCGATCGCGGCCTCCCGGTCCGCCGCCTCGACGATCCGCCCCTCCGCCTTGGAGACGATCTTCGAGGTGACCAGGAGCACGTCCCCGTCGGCGAGCGCGGGTTCGGCGGCGGCGATCAGCTTGGCGAGGTCGTCGCCCTGCCGGACCTCGGGCATCCCGGAGACGGCCCAGACCCGGTAGCCGTCGGCAGAGACCTCGCTCAAGCTCCCCGCACCTCCTCCGCCAGCGCCAGCGCCTCACGGGCCATCTGCGCCGCGGCGTCGAGGTCGGTCATCATCAGCGGCACGGCCCGGCAGCGGATCCCGGCCGCCTCGACGCGCTCCACGGTGCCCGCGTCCACGGTGTCCACGAGCCAGCCGTCGAGGAGCCCGGAGCCGTAGTGCTCGGCGACCGCCGCGGCCGTCGACTCCACGCCGACCGCCGCGAGCACCTTGTCGGCCATCCCGCGCACGGGCGCGTCCCCGACGATGGGGGACAGGCCCACCACCGGCACGCCCGCGTCGGCGATCGCCTCGCGGATGCCGGGCACGGCGAGGATCGTGCCGACCGAGACGACCGGGTTGGACGGCGGGAAGACGATGACGTCCGCCTCGGAGATCGCCTCCAGGACACCCGGCGCCGGCTTCGCCTGCTCGGCCCCGACCGGCACGATCGCCTCCGCCGGCACCGAGGCCCGCAGCCGTACCCAGTACTCCTGGAAGTGGACCGCTCTGCGCTCGCCGTCCACCTCGACCGCCACATGGGTCTCCACACGGTCGTCCGTCATGGGGATCAGGCGGACGCCCGGCTTCCAGCGGTCGCAGAGCGCCTCCGTCACCGCGCTGAGCGGATAGCCCGCGCCGATCATCTGCGTCCGCACGATGTGCGTGGCGAAGTCCCGGTCGCCGAGCCCGAACCACTCCGGCCCCACGCCGTACGCCGCGAGCTCCTCCTTGAGATGGAAGGTCTCGTCGGCCCGGCCCCAGCCCTGCTCCTCGTTGATACCGCCGCCCAGCGTGTACATCACGGTGTCGAGGTCCGGGCAGACCTTCAGCCCGAAGAGGTGGATGTCGTCCCCGGTGTTGCCGATGACCGTGATGTCCGCGTCCGGCGCGGCCCGCTTCAGACCACGCAGGAACCGGGCACCACCGATGCCGCCTGCCAGAACCACAATGCGCATGGGAGTAAGTCTGGCAGGCGGGTACGACAACCGGTCAGGCAGTCACCGGACGCGGTTCCGTGCGCGCCTCGCACGCCGAGGCCGTGTGCATCGGCATCTCCGTCAGGCCCGGGTAGTACACGTGCAGGCTCACCGCCGGCTCCAGCGCGTCGTTGACGACCTCATGGGCGTACCCCGGCGCGAACACCCGCTGCGCGCCCGCCGCCAACGCGCGCGTGCCGCGCTCGGTGCGCTCGCTCAGCGTGCCGTCCAGGACGGTCAGTACGCCGGAGGAGGGGCCGTGGTCGTGCAGTCCGCTGCCCTGGCCGGGGACCCAGGACAGCAGCCACACCTCGTAGCCGGGTCCCGTGCGCAGCCGGTGGTACCAGCGCGTGGTGGCGTCGTACCGGACGAGGTGCTCCCACTGGGAGCGGTCGGCGGCGATGGCGCGGGCCAGGCCGGCGAACTCGGCGACGGTGGCCGGGTGCTCGCGCGGTGCCTGGAGGAGGTGCGGGACTTCGAGGATGTCGCCGGCGATCTGCAGGTCGCTGTCGCTGTTCATGGGTGGGGTGGTTCCTCAGTGAAAGAAGGTCAGAGGGAACTGAAGCCGAGAGACGGGTGACTCGGCCCACAGCTGGAGCAGGTGGGGCTCAACAGCTGGGACAGCAACAGCTACAGCGAGCGCGGGCAGCACCGTGGGACCCGGCGGTGCGGGTCGAGGTGAGTGCCGAGTTCGCGAGCATGCCCACAAGGACATCGGTTCACACCGTGAGTGTCAACTCGACGCCCGCCTTGTGGGACGGGTTTCACCTCATCCGGTTCATCTCTATGGCGAAAGGTTTGTTCATGGGGCGGCCGGGACACATGGCGCACAACCGGGCGCACGAGCGTCGTTGTGATCCTGTGATCCGACTGTGATCCGGTTCGCATCCGCGTGTGTGTGCAACGAGATCGAACTTCTGGGCGTCCTTGTCCGTACAGGCTCTGCGCGGGGGCGGTGTCCCTCCTGGGTCTCGTCTGCTTGTCAAGGTTTAGGCCGATTTGAACACTTTCCGCTAGGCCTTGGTTCCGCAGAGTGAATAAGGGGCTCAATAGCAGATCTCGGCTTGACTCGCCCGGAGCAGCACACTTGTAATTTCACTCGTGTCGTTCAGCCGAAATCGGTAACGGCTACATCACGGGGACGCGAAAGACAGACGAGGGGCGCACATGACCGAGCTGGTGCAGCAACTGCTGGTCGACGACGCGGACGAGGAACTCGGCTGGCAGGAGCGCGCGCTGTGCGCCCAGACCGACCCCGAGTCCTTCTTCCCCGAGAAGGGCGGCTCCACCCGCGAGGCCAAGAAGGTCTGCCTCGCCTGTGAGGTCCGCTCCGAGTGCCTCGAATACGCCCTCGCCAACGACGAGCGCTTCGGCATCTGGGGCGGCCTGTCCGAACGCGAGCGCCGTCGGCTGAAGAAGGCGGCCGTCTGACCGCAGCGCCGGGTGGCGAGGTCGGCACACCCGCAATCCGCACGTACATCCGCTGCATACGTCTCGAACAGGTCTCGAACGGCCCGTCGCAGGTGGGTTATCCACAGGCGGCGGGCCGCCGTGATGCCCAGCCGATAGTGTGGTCGCTCGTCCGAGACGCCCCGCTGTCCCCCGGGGGCACAGGCGTCCACCGCAGTCCATCGAACCGGGGCCCGTACCTCGATGTCCGTGCACAGCCACACGGCAGCCCATCACGACTCCGCTGCCACCCCTGAGTTTCCGCGTCATGTGGTGACGGCGGTGCTCGTCTCCCACGACGGCGCCCGCTGGCTGCCCGACGTGCTCGCCGGGCTGCTCGGCCAGGAGCGCCCCGTCCAGTTCGCCGTCGCCGCCGACACCGGCAGCGCGGACCACTCCGCGCAACTGGTCACCGACGCCCTCGGCGCCGACCGGGTACTGCACCTCGCCCGGCGCACCGGGTTCGGCCAGGCCGTCGAGGAGGCCAACCGCACCGCCCCCGTCCTCACCCCGGACGAGCTGACGTATCTGAAGCGGCCCAGCGGCTGGGACCCGGTCACGCGCACATGGCGCGACGACGCCTACGACATGCCCGAACTCCCCCACGGGGAGCCGCTCCAGTGGCTGTGGCTGCTGCACGACGACTGCGCCCCCGACCCCGACGCCCTGGCCCAGCTGCTGCGCGTCGTGGAGAACGAGCTGGAGCTGGGCCGCGACGACGTCGCCGTCGTGGGCCCCAAGCTGCGCGGCTGGTACGACCGCCGCCAGCTCCTCGAGGTCGGCGTCACCATCGCCAACTCCGGCCGCCGCTGGACCGGCCTCGACCGCCGCGAACAGGACCAGGGCCAGCACGACCACGTGCGGTCCGTGCTGTCCGTGTCCACCGCCGGCATGCTGATCCGGCGCGATGTCTTCGACGAACTCGGCGGCTTCGACCGGCGACTGCCCCTCATGCGGGACGACGTCGACCTGTGCTGGCGCGCCACCGCCGCCGGCCACCGCGTCCTCGTCGCCCCCGAGGCGGTCGTACGACACGCCGAGGCGTCCTCCCGCGAGCGCCGCACCGTCGACTGCGTGGGCCGCACCGCCGCCTCCCCGCACAAGGTCGACAAGGCCGGCGCCGCCTACACCCTGCTCGTCAACACCCGTACGGCCGCGCTGCCCTGGGTGCTGCTGCGCCTCGTGCTCGGCACCGTCCTGCGGACCCTCGCCTACCTCGTGGGCAAGGTCCCCGGCCAGGCCCTCGACGAGATCCGCGGCCTCATGGGCACCCTGCTGCGCCCGGAGCGGATCATCGCCGGGCGGCGCAGGCGCGGGCGTCCCGTCATCGACAAGGGAGAGCTGCGGGCGCTGTTCCCGCCGCCCGGCGCGACCGTGCGGGCCACCGTCGAACAGGTCGCGAGCAACCTCGTCGGCCGCTCCGACCCCGAGGTCGCCTCCGGCGCGGGACGGCACGGCGGCGCGGTCGAGTCCGGACCCGGCGGCGACGACGCCGACTTCCTGGAGATAGAACAGTTCGCGCGCCTGAAGCGCATCGCCCGCAACCCCGGCCCGATGCTCTTCCTGGGGCTGCTGTTCGTCGCGCTGATCGCGTGCCGCCAACTCCTCGGCGGCGGCGCCCTCGCGGGCGGCGCGCTCCTGCCCGCCCCGGCCGAGGCCGGCGAGCTGTGGTCCCGCTACCTGGACGCCTGGCATCCGGTGGGCGCCGGTGGCACCCCGTCCGCGCCGCCGTACCTCGCCATCGTGGCGATGCTCGCCGGCGCCCTGCTCGGCTCCACCGGGCTCGCGGTCACCGTCCTGCTGGTCTGCTCGGTGCCGCTGGCCGGATTCACCGCCTACTTCGCCTCCCGCCCACTCGTGGAGTCGCGCCTCCTGCGCGCATGGGCCGCCGTCGTCTACGCCTTCCTGCCCGCGGCCACCGGCGCCCTCGCCGGCGGCCGCATCGGCACCGCCGTACTCGCCATCCTGCTGCCGCTCATCGCGCGCGCGGGCATCGCGGCCAGCGGCCTGGCGAACAGCGCGGGCGTGCGCGGCAGCTGGCGCGCGACCTGGGCATACGCCCTGCTGCTGACGATCGTCACGGCCTTCACGCCCATCGTCTGGCCGATCGCGCTGATCCTCGGCATCGGACTGCTCGCGGTGCGGCGCACCGACATCACCGCGTACGGCCTGCGCTTCCTGGCCCAGCTCGGCGTGCCCCTGCTGGTCCTCGCGCCCTGGTCGCTGTCACTGCTCCCGTTCGGCTTCTTCCAGGAGGCCGGCCTGGAGTACGGCGCCTCGACCGCGTCCGCCCTGGACCTGCTCGGCGCCAGCCCCGGCGGGCCCGGCACCGTCAGCGGACTGATGCTCATCGGCGTCGTGCTGGCCGCGCTCGCCGCCCTGCTGCGCTCCGAGCGTCAGTTGGGCATCCGCACGGCCTGGGCGGTCGCCCTGCTGGGCTTCGTCTTCGCCGTCCTGTCCAACAGCTCCGCCTGGGCCGGTCCCGCCACCCTCGTCTACGGCATCGCCCTGCTGGCCGCCGCCCTGCTCGGCGCCGACGGGGCACGCTCGCGGGTCGCCGAGCAGAGCTTCGGCTGGCGCCAGCCGGTCGCCGCGCTGATCGCCTTCTCCGCCGCGGCGGGCCCGCTGCTGGTCGCCGCCGGCTGGATGATCCGCGGCGCCGACGGGCCGCTGGAGCGGCGCGACCCCGTGCAGGTGCCCGCGTTCGTCGCCGAGGAGAGCGGCACCCGCGACCAGGCCCGCACCCTCGTCCTCGACAGCGACTCCCAGGCCCATGTCGGCTACATGCTCGTCCGTGGCTCCGGCGCCCGCCTCGGCGACGCCGAACTCGCCGTGGCCGACGGGGAGAACGCCAAGCTCGACAAGATCGTCGCCAACCTCGTCGCCGGCTCCGGCGCCGACCAGGCGGACCAGCTCGGCGCGTTCGCGGTGCGTTACGTCCTCATCCACAAGGGAGCGCCGCGCGAGGTCGCGCGCGTACTGGACGCCACGCCCGGGCTGTCGCGGCTGAGCGAGCAGAACGGCAGCGCGCTGTGGCGGGTCGACCGGCAGGTGTCGCGGGCGGCCATCGTCGCGGGGGAGGGGTCCGGAGCGGGCTCTGCGGCGGGCTCCGGTGAGCCCGAGCCGGTCGCCGCCGGGCCCGTCGAGATCCACACCGAGATCCCGAGCGGCCCCGACGGGCGGGTACTGCGGCTCGCCGACAGTGCCGACGACGGGTGGACGGCCACCCTGGACGGCAAGCCGCTCACCCCGACCACCCTCGACGGCTGGGCGCAGGGCTTCGAACTGCCCACCGGGGGCGGCAGGCTGGACGTCACCTACGACGACCCGATCGGGCACACCGCCTGGCTGTGGACGCAGGGCTTCCTCGCCCTGGTGCTCGTCGTGATGGCGCTGCCGGGACGTCGGCGCGACGTCGACGACGACCTGCCCGAGGAGGCGCCCGTGCCGGCCGAGGCCATGGCGGGCGACGGGCGACGGGCCCGCCGGCTGCGCGCCCAGGCCGAGGCCGAGGCAGAGCCCGAAGAGGGCGGTCAGGGCGGCGGCTTCCCGCCGCCTCCTTCGCAGGTGCCGTCCGCGGGGATTCCCCAGCAGTCGCCCTATGGAGAGTGGGACACGCCCAACTACACGGGAGCCGACTACGGCGGTTACGGCGGCGGCGAGCAGTACCAGGGCGGCCAGCAGTATCCGGCGGGCGGCGCCTACGACCAGGCGTATCAGGCGGATCCCTATCAGGGCGGCCAGTACGACCCGTACGCGTACGGCGGGCAGTCGCAGGCGGGGACGCCGGGGGCACCGGGTGCGCCGGGGGCGTACGACCCGTCGTACGACCAGACGTTCCAGCAGGGATACGACCAGGGTTACGACGGCACGTACGACCCGGCGCAGCAGCATCCGCACGGCAGTGAGCGTTCCGACGGGAGCCAGCAGTGAACCGCACCACCCTGTCCCTGTTCGCCGGAGCCGGCGCCCTCGCCGTGATCACCGGGCTCGCGACGCTGACGTCGCCGGACGCGTCCGGCGCGGACACGGCGAAGGCGGCCGCCGAGTTGCCGGTGGAGCGTACGAGTCTGGTGTGCCCGGCGCCGAGCATCTCGGACCTCGCCGAGACCACGTACACCTCGTTCACGCCGGTCACCAAGGGGACGGGGAGTGACGGGAAGACGGAGCTGCTGCCCGGTGCGGGCAAGGGGGGCAAGGGGGATGAGGGGAACAAGGGGGACAAAGGGAGCAAAGCCGGGAAGGCCGGGAAGCCTCTTCTGGAGGTGAAGGAGCCGGGGGCGCCGGTCACCGGGGACGCCTCCGGGGCCGACTCGCCGGCGCTGATCGGGACCGCCGACGGGAAGTTCGCGCCCGGGTGGACCGTGCAGGAGACGACCGAGGTCGCGGCGGGCACCGGGCGTGGGCTGCAGGGGGTCAACTGCACCGCGCCCGACACGGAGTTCTGGTTCCCGGGGGCCAGTACGGCTGCCGACCGGACCGACTACGTGCATCTGACGAACCCCGATGACTCCGCCGCCGTCGTCGACATTGAGCTGTACGGCAAGGACGGGGCGCTGGAGACCACGGTGGGGGAGGGGATCACGGTTCCGCCGAACTCGGGTGAGTCGATACTCCTGTCCACGCTCATCGGTGAGAAGCAGGACAACGTGACCGTGCATGTGAGTGTGCGCAGCGGTCGGGTGGGTGCGTCGGTGCAGGCGCTGGACGACAAGCTGGGCGGCGACTGGCTGGCGGCGTCGACCGATCCCGCGGGGAGCCTGGTGCTGCCGGGTGTGCCGAAGGACGCCACGTCCGTGCGGCTGGTCGCGTTCACGCCGGGGGAGTCGGATGCGGATCTGAAGGTGCGGCTCGCTTCGCCGTCCGGGCTGATCACGCCTGCCGGGAATGAGACGCTGCACGTCAAGGCCGGGATGACGAGTGCGGTGGATCTCGGGGACGTGATGCGGGGTGAGACGGGGTCGCTGGTGCTGACGCCCACGGGTCAGTCCGTGCCGGTGGTCGCGGCGTTGCGGGTGGTGCGGGGGAAGGGCGCCAAGCAGGAGACGGCGTTCATTCCGGCTACCCGGGCCGTCGGTGCGCGCGCGACGGTGGCGGACAACCGGGAGAAGGGCACGACGCTTTCCGTGACGGCGCCGTTCCGTGCGGCGGAGGTCAAGGTGACGGCGTCGGCGGGGAGCGAGGGCGGTACGGCGGCGTCGAAGACGTACACGATCAAGTCCGGCACCACCGAGGATGTCGAGGTGCCGGTGCCGAGCGGTCTGAAGGGCACGTACGCGCTGACGGTGGAGACGGTGTCGGGCGGTCCGGTGTACGCGTCCCGGACGCTGGCGGTGACGGAGGACGGGGTGTCCGGGTTCACCGTGCAGACGTTGCCGGATGATCGGGGGATGGTGGCTGTGCCCGAGGCGGACGAGGATCTGTCGGTGTTGCAGAAGTAGAGGTGACGGGTGGGGATGCCTGCGGCGCCTGTGCGGGTTCGGTGGGGGTGCGCGTAGCGCCTGCGGGTGGGGTGTGGGTCGGGGACGGGGCGGGGGTGTCCGTCCTCGGACCGGCGGCTGGAGTCGGGCAGGGTGCTGAGCGTTTCTTGACGCCGGCCACTGCGGGCGGACACCCCCCGCCCCGTCCCCTTCCCGCCGTACGCGACTGCGGGTCCACTCCGCTTCAGCTGCGGGCAGTCGTGCCGCTGGGGGCTCAGGCGGCACCCCGCTAGCGCCGGGCCGCGCGACCCACCCCTGCCCAGCCTCCGAGTGCCTGTCAGTCCTCCCCGTAGCGGGGGTCCACCGTCTCCGGCGTGAGGCCCAGCAACTCGGCGACCTGCTCCACGACCACCTCGTGGACGAGAGCCGCCCGCTCGTCGCGGCCCTTGGTGCGGATCTCCACCGGGCGGCGGTAGATGACCACCCGCGCGGGTCGGCCCTCGCGGGCGGGGATCGTGCCGCCCAGGGGGACCGCCTCGTCGTTCCAGGTGCGGCCGGGGCCGTCCAGGCGGGGGACCTCCAGGACCAGGAAATCGATGTCGGTCAGCTGCGGCCAGCGGCGTTCGAGGCGTTCCACCGAGTCCTGGACCAGGTCGGCGAAGACATCGGCGCGGCTGGCGGCGAGCGGTACCTGGGGTGGTGCGATCGGGCCGCGCATGCCCCGTCCGTGGCGATCACGACGGCGGGGCCCGGGGCCGGCGGCACGGGGCGGTACAGGGGTGTCCATCACTGACGAAGCGTAGTCCTCACGGCCGGTGTGTGTCCGATCGCCGTCGGGCGGTGGGAGCGGCGTTCTCCCGTGCGTACGGCATGTCGGCAGATGACCATTCCAGCCAAGCTTGGGCTCGATTCCGTATGTCTCCGAGACCGTCGAAGTCGAGGTAATTGATGGGATTTGGGGTGAGTGGTGACCGGATCTGTGAGGGCTCGGGATATCGGAGTGAGGCTTTTGGGCAGGTCAGAGGGGTGGGGCGAAAGGGGTGTGTGGGGTGATTCACAACACGACACGGTGGGGTGACCTGGGGGAGAGTCGTCGCGGCCCGGTCAAGAGTGCGGTACCGTCCAACGTCGTGAGCCCTGTACGTCGCTGTTCGCGCACCGCTTGCGGCCGTCCCGCCGTCGCGACGCTGACGTACGTCTACGCCGACTCGACCGCGGTCCTCGGCCCGCTCGCCACCTACGCCGAACCCCACTGCTACGACCTGTGCGCCGAGCACTCCGAGCGCCTCACCGCGCCTCGCGGGTGGGAGGTCGTGCGGCTGCTCGACGGTTCGGCTCCGGCCCGTCCCAGCGGCGATGACCTGGAAGCGCTCGCCAACGCTGTGCGCGAGGCGGCCCGTCCGCAGGAGCGCGCGGCCGAGGCCGGCGGGGGCGGGGGCCGTGGGGCCGACCCGATGGAGGTCGCGCGGCGTGGACATCTGCGGGTGCTTCGGTCGCCCGACAACTGACGGTCGTCTTTCTTGCGCGTCCTGCGTTCGTTTCGTTGAGTGATGCACAGTCATTGATGCACAGCCATTGACGTGCCCTTGTCGCGGACACGACCATTCCGTATGCCGGAACGAGAAATCGCTTTCCGCATGGCGGAATCCGGGGAGGCGCCTGTGTACGTCCAGGAACTGGAGCCCGTAGCCGGCTCACTGGGACTGTCCGCCCTCGTGGCGGCCCTGCCGCTCGTGATCGTGCTCGTCCTACTCGGCGGCGTCCGGCTGAAGGCGCACCTGGCGGGGCTCACGGGGCTTCTGGCGGCCGTACTCGTCGCCTGGCTCGCGTACGGCATGCCGCTCGGGCAGACCCTCTCCGGCGCCGTCCAGGGAGCCGTCTTCGGGCTCTTCCCCATCCTGTGGATCGTCGTCAACGCCCTGTGGGTGTACCGGATGACCGTCCGGACACGGCACTTCGACATCCTCCGGCGGTCGTTCGGGCGGCTGTCCGACGATCCGCGCATCCAGGCCCTCGTCGTCGCCTTCTGCTTCGGGGCCCTCCTGGAGGCCCTCGCCGGGTTCGGGGCGCCCGTCGCGATCTGCTCGGTCATGCTGGTGGCGCTCGGGTTCGAGCCGGTGCGCGCGGCCGTCGTCGCCCTGGTCGCTAATACGGCGCCCGTCGCCTTCGGCGCGATGGGCACGCCCGTGGTGACGCTCGCCCAGGTCACCGGGCTGCCCCTGGATGACGTGGCCTCCGTGGTCGGACGTCAGACGCCCCTGCTGGCCCTGGTCGTGCCGCTCGTGCTCGTCGGCCTGGTGGACGGGCGGCGCGGCCTGCGGGAGACCTGGGTGCCCGCCGTGGTGTGCGGAGTCGCCTTCGCCGTCGCCCAGTTCGCCGCCTCCAACTATGTCTCCGCGCAACTCGCCGACATCGGCGCCGCCTTGGCCGGTGCGGGCGCCCTGGTCGCCGTACCGCACGCGCGCGTGCCCGCCACCGAGGCCGTACGCACGTCCGTGCTGACGGGGGCGCGGAGCGAGGAGTTGGACGAGGACGACCCGCGCGGGGAAGTGGTGCGGGCCTATGCGCCGTACGCGCTGATCGTCGTGATCTTCTCCATCGCCCAGATCCCGGCCGTCAAGGACTGGCTGGCCGAGGCGACCCAGACCTACGACTGGCCCTTCCTGAACGTCGCGAACCCGGACGGGGACCCGGTCAGCGGCAACGTCTTCAGCTGGCCGATCGTGTCCACCGGCGGCACGCTCGTGCTGTTCGCCGGGGTGTGCACGGCGGTGGTTCTGGGCGTGCACGCGCGCGTGGCCGTCAGGGAGTGGGCCGCCACCGTGCACGAGCTGCGGTTCGCCATCCTCACCGTGACGTCCGTGCTGGCGCTCGCGTACGTCATGAACCTCTCCGGGCAGGCCGCCACCATCGGCCACTTCGTCGCGGCGGCCGGCGCCGGGCTCGCCTTCCTGTCGCCGGTGCTGGGCTGGTTCGGGGTGGCCGTCTCCGGGTCGGACACCTCGGCCAACGCCCTGTTCGGAGCGTTGCAGGTGACGGCGGCGCGGGAGTCGGGGCTGTCACCGGAACTCCTGGCCGCCGCCAACAGTTCAGGTGGTGTGCTCGGCAAGATGATCTCGCCGCAGAACCTCACCATCGCCTGCGCGGCGGTGGGACTCGCGGGCCGGGAAGGGGACCTGCTGCGGCGGGTGCTGCCGTGGAGTCTGGGGCTGCTGCTGGTGATGTGTCTGATCGTGGTCGGACAGAGTTCACCGGTGCTCGGCTGGATGCTTCCCTGACGCCCGCACTGACCTTGAGGTTACGGCTCGGGGTCCACTCAGTGGGCACACAGCGCACTGTCAGTTCGGGCGGGTAGTTTGGGGTGACCGACAGGACTTTCAGGAGGGTTGGCCGTGGCTGCTGATCTGTCACAGCTCGTGAAGGCGTACGACGTGCGCGGAGTCGTCCCGGACCAGTGGGACGAGTCACTGGCCGAGCTCTTCGGGGCAGCCTTCGTCCAGGTGACCGGCGCGAGCGCGATCGTCATCGGGCACGACATGCGCCCCTCGTCGCCCGGTCTGTCCCGCGCCTTCGCACGCGGAGCCGCGGCCCGGGGCGTCGACGTCACCGAGATCGGCCTGTGCTCCACCGACCAGCTGTACTACGCCTCGGGCGCGCTGAACCTGCCGGGCGCCATGTTCACGGCCTCGCACAACCCGGCCCAGTACAACGGCATCAAGATGTGCCGCATCGGTGCCGCCCCGGTCGGCCAGGACACCGGCCTCACCGAGATCCGCGAACTGGTGGAGGGCTGGAGCGAGTCGGGAGCCCCGGAACCGGCCGCGCAGACGGGCACGATCACCCAGCGGGACACGTTGCAGGACTACGCGGCCCACCTCCTCTCCCTCGTCGACCTGACCTCCATCCGCCCCCTGAAGGTCGTCGTCGACGCGGGCAACGGCATGGGCGGTCACACGGTGCCGACGGTGTTCGGCGGCCTCCCGCTGGACGTCGTCCCGATGTACTTCGAGCTGGACGGCACGTTCCCGAACCACGAGGCGAACCCGCTGGACCCGGCGAACATCGTCGACCTCCAGAAGCGGGTCCGCGAGGAGTCCGCCGACCTCGGCATCGCCTTCGACGGTGACGCCGACCGCTGCTTCGTCGTCGACGAGCACGGCGCGCCGGTCTCCCCGTCCGCCATCACCGCCCTGGTCGCCTCCCGGGAACTCGCCAAGCACGGCGGCAAGGGCACGGTCATCCACAACCTGATCACGTCCTGGTCGGTCCCCGAGGTCGTCAAGGAGAACGGCGGCACCCCGGTCCGCACCCGCGTCGGCCACTCCTTCATCAAGGCCGAGATGGCGAAGACCGGCGCGATCTTCGGTGGCGAGCACTCCGCCCACTACTACTTCAAGGACTTCTGGAACGCCGACACGGGCATGCTGGCCGCCCTCCACGTCCTCGCGGCGCTCGGCGGCCAGGACGGCCCCCTCTCCGGCCTGGTCGCCCAGTACGACCGCTACGCCGGCTCCGGCGAGATCAACTCCACGGTCGCCGACCAGGCGGGCCGCCTCGCCGCCATCAAGGCCGCGTACGAGGGCCGGGAGGGCGTCGAACTCGACGAACTCGACGGCCTGACGGTGACCGCCGCCGACTGGTGGTTCAACGTGCGCCCGTCCAACACGGAGCCACTGCTGCGCCTGAACGCGGAGGCCAGGGACGAGACGACGATGGCGAAGGTACGGGACGAGGCGTTGGCGATCATCAGAGGTTGAGACCGGGGCCTCTCAACGCCGGCCGGCGCATCCCAGCCCGTCCGGCGTGCGAGCACAAGACCACACCGTCCCGAGCCCCCACCCACCCGGCAGGGGACGCCACCTTCCGGCGCCGGCTCGCATGAGTCAGCCTGTCCGGCGTGCGAGCACAAGACCACACCGTCCCGAGCCCCCACCCACCCGGCAGGGGACGCCACCCTCCAGCGCCGGCCCGCATAAGTCAGCCCGTCCGGCGTGCGAGCACAAGACCACACCGTCCCGAGCCCCCACCCACCCGGCTGGGGACGCCACCTTCCAGCGCCGGCCCGCATAAGTCAGCCCGTCCGGCGTTTGAGGACAAGGCCCCTTAAGGGCCGGAGCGGGGGTCTGGGGGCGCAGCCCCCAGAAGCACCCGGGGTCGAAGGGGCAGCGCCCCTGGGGATGGGACGGGTAGGGGCGGCGGGGGCGAATCCCACCCCGCCAACCCCACTCCGCCAACCCCACCTCCGCCCAACCCCGGCACCCCGCCCCCACCGGCGGTACCCTGACCAGGCACATCCGCACACGCACGCACCACCCACCCCCACTCCCAGAAGGGACCCGCCATGCCGCTGGAAGCCGGCCTCCTGGAGATCCTCGCCTGCCCCGCCTGCCACGCCCCCCTCAAGGAGCAGGACACCGAGCTGATCTGCACCGGCCAGGACTGCGGCCTGGCGTACCCGGTGCGCGACGGCATCCCCGTACTGCTCGTGGACGAGGCCCGCCGCCCCGCGTAACCACGCACCACCACGGCCGCAAGCCATCCCGGCCAGGGCCCGCACAACAACACAGACGCACCGGCACAGACAAAGCCGCCCCGCACAACAAGTCCACACCCACGCCCCGGCGATCGGAGGCTGCCGCCCATGCTCGACGAATCGCTGCTCGACACGCCGGACGCGCTCGCCGAGGCCGACCGCCGTGCCCTGCTCCGCGGCGCGGCCGAAGCCGGTGCCCGCGTCCGCACCGCCGCCCGCCACGCCATCGAGGCCGGCGTCAACGACCTCAAGCCGGACGGCCGCCCCCGCGCCATCCTCATCGCCGGCCCCGGCACCGCCGCCATCTGCGTCGCCGACCTCCTCGGCACCCTCGCCGGCGCCACCAGCCCCGTCACCCGACTGGCCCCGGCAGGCGTCGCCCCCGCCGCCGGCGCCCTGCGCTGGGAGCTGCCCGGCTGGGCCGGCTCCGTGGACCTGCTGCTGATCGCCACGCCCGACGGCACCGAACCCGGCCTGTCACTGCTCGCCGAGCAGGCGTACCGCCGCGGCTGCACGGTCGTCGCCGTGGCCCCCGCCCACACCCCGCTGACCGAAGCGGTGCACGGCAACCACGGCCTGTTCGTACCGATGGCGACCGCGCCGTACGAGCACGACGAACCCCTCACCGCCTCCGCCCCCGGCGTCCTGTGGGCGCTGCTCACCCCCCTCCTCGCGCTCCTCGACCGCACCGGCCTGCTCACCGCCCCGCCCGACGCCGTCGAGAAGGTCGCCGACCGCCTGGACCACATCGCCGAACGCTGCGGCCCCGCCATCGCGACCTACAGCAACCCCGCCAAGACCCTGGCCGCCGAACTCGCCGACGCACTGCCGCTGATCTGGACCGAGGGCGTCTCCGCCGGTCCGGCCGGCCGCCGTTTCGCCGCCGCGCTCGCCGAACTCTCCGGCCACCCCGCCCTGGTCGCCGAACTGCCCGAGGCCCTCGCCTCCCACAGCGCCCTGCTCGCCGGCCGCCTCGCGGCGAGCGCCGACCCCGACGACTTCTTCCGCGACCGCGTGGAGGAGACACCGGCCCTGCACGCGCGCGTGCTGCTGCTGCGCGACCGCCCGATCGGCGGCCTCACCGCCGCGCCGTCCGCCCGCGACCTGGCCCTCAGCCACGACACCCCCATCAGCGAACTCGAGCCGGAGCCCGGCGACGAACTCGAGACGCTCGCGGAGCTGATCGCCATCACGGATTTCGCCGCCGTTTACCTCGCGCTCGCCTCGAGAGCCTGATCTGTCCCGGGACGCCCCGACGGCCGTACGCCCGAGGAACCGGCAGTCGTACGCACGGCGAACCCGCGTCCCGCACCACGAGACCGCGCCGCACGCACAGAGAGCAGGCAGACACCCGCATGGACCGCCTCGACAACACCATCCGCCCCTACGCCTGGGGCTCCACCACCGCGATCCCGAAGCTCCTCGGCGTCGAGCCGACCGGCGAACCGCAGGCGGAGATGTGGATGGGCGCGCACCCGGGCGCACCCTCGCGCACCGCGCGCGGGACGCTGGTCGAGGTCATCGAGGCCGACCCGGAGCGCGAACTGGGCGCCAGGGCCGTCGCGAAGTTCGGGCCCCGCCTGCCGTTCCTGCTCAAGATCCTCGCCGCCGGCGCCCCGCTCTCCCTCCAGGTGCACCCCGACCTGGAGCAGGCGAAGGAGGGTTACGAGGACGAGGAGCGCCGCAACATCCCGGTCGACGCCGGCCACCGCAACTACAAGGACGCCAACCACAAGCCCGAACTGATCTGCGCGCTCACCGAGTTCGACGGCCTGTGCGGCTTCCGCGACCCCCTGCGGGCGGCGGACCTGCTGGACGGCCTCGGCGTCGACTCCCTCAAGCCGTACGTCGACCTGCTGCACGCCCACCCCGAGGACGCGGCCCTGCGCGAGGTGCTCACCGCGATCCTCACCGCCGACCCGGACGAGATGGCCCACACCGTCGCCGAGGCCGCGGCCGCCTGCTCCCGCCTCGGCGGCGAGTACGCCCCGTACGCCGACATCGCCCACCACTACCCGGGCGACCCCGGCGTCATCGCCGCCATGCTCCTCAACCACGTCCGCCTGCAGCCCGGCGAGGCCCTGTTCCTCGGCGCCGGCATCCCGCACGCGTACCTCAACGGCCTCGGCGTCGAGATCATGGCCAACTCCGACAACGTCCTGCGCTGCGGCCTGACCCCCAAGCACGTCGACGTCCCCGAACTCCTGCGCATCGTCCGCTTCGAGGCGGGCGACGCGGGCGTGCTGCGCCCGGAGGCCGCCCCGGACGGCGAGGAGGTCTACGAGACGCCGATCGACGAGTTCCGCCTGTCCCGGTACGTCCTTCCCGAGGGCACCACCGCCCACGACCTCACCCGCGCCACCCCGCAGATCCTGCTCTGCACCGCCGGTGCCGTCCGCGCCGGGGAGCACGAGCTGACGCCGGGCGGGTCCGTCTTCGTACCGGCGGGCGAAAAGGCCGAAGTGTCCGGGGCCGGTACGGTCTTCCGGGCCACGGTCGTCGCCTGACCGAGGGCATCGCACGACCCGGCGCGCAGTTGTCGTACCGGGCTGCAACAATGGCCCACCGGCAAAGGACGGGCAAAGCCGATCGGGGGCCGCGCGCTCCCCTCGGCGACGCCCTGGACGGCGTACGCACGCAGACGAAGGCGAAGGGACAACGCGACACATGAGCGCGTCAGGCGGTACCAAGGCGATCGTGGCGGCACTCGCCGCCAACCTCGCGATCGCGGCATCGAAATTCGTGGCGTTCGCGTTCAGCGGCTCGTCGTCGATGCTCGCCGAGGGCGTGCACTCGCTCGCCGACTCCGGCAACCAGGCCCTGCTGCTGGTCGGCGGCAAGAAGGCGCAGCGCGAGGCGACCCCGCAGCACCCCTTCGGCTACGGCCGCGAGCGCTACATCTACGCCTTCCTCGTCTCGATCATCCTGTTCTCGGTCGGCGGCATGTTCGCCCTCTACGAGGGCTACGAGAAGATCAAGCACCCGCACGAGATCGAGCACTGGTACTGGCCGGTCGGCGTCCTCGTCTTCGCGATCATCGCCGAGACCTTCTCCTTCCGTACGGCCATCAAGGAGTCGAACGTCCTGCGCGGCAGGAAGTCCTGGAAGGAGTTCGTCCGCCACGCCAAGGCCCCCGAGCTGCCCGTCGTCCTCCTGGAGGACCTCGGCGCGCTGGTCGGCCTGATCCTCGCCCTGGGCGGCGTCAGCCTGGCCCTGCTCACCGGTGACGGCGTCTGGGACGGCATCGGCACCATCTGCATCGGCGTACTGCTCGTCCTGATCGCGGTCGTCCTGGCCATCGAGACCAAGTCGCTGCTGCTCGGCGAGGCCGCCGGCGCCGAGGACGTCCAGAAGATCGAGGCCGCCATCGTCGACGGCGACACCGTCACCCGCATCATCCACATGCGCACGCTCCACCTCGGCCCCGAGGAGCTCCTGGTCGCCGCCAAGATCGCCGTCGAGCACGAGGACACGGCCGCCGACGTCGCCTCCGCCATCGACGCCGCCGAGGCCCGCATCCGCGAGGCCGTCCCGATCGCCCGCGTCATCTACCTCGAACCCGACATCTACAGCGAGGCCGAGGCGGCCAAGGGCGCCGACCGCGAGGCGACACCCGGGGGACCGGCATCGCACGACACGGGTCACTGACGCCCACCCACCCACAGGGGCCCACCGGAGCGAACCGTTCCGGTGGGCCCCTGTGGTGGCAGGCCCTCAGACCCGCATCATCCATGGCGGCGGGGGCGGAACAGCCGCCCGCGCCCGCCGCCGTACGACCACGGCGGCGATCCCCAGACCGACCCCGACGAGCACCAGCACCACCGCGAAGACGATCGCCGTCCCGATGACCGTCGGCACGGTGAAGTCGTCGAGCACACGCCCCCGGACGGCGGACACCGGCACCGTCCCGCCCTGGTCGTCGAGAAAGAACCGCGAGTCACGGGCGTTGGCACGGTGGTCACCCAGCAGGAACAGCCGCCCCTCAGGGACCCGCACGTCGTAGGAGGGCATGTTGAGCCCGCCGACGGCCTCCCCGCCCTTCAGATACGGCTCCTCGAGCGGCTCCCCGTCCACCGTGACCCGCGCATCCGCCCCGCTTCCCGCGCAGCACGCCACCCGGTCGCCGCCCACGCCGACGACCCGCCCCATCACCAGCGCGTCGAAGCCGTACCGGTCCGGATCCGAGAACAACACCACGTCCCCGGCCCGCACCTCACGGCCGTCGACCCGCTCGAAGACGATCCGGTCACCCGGCCGGTACGTCGGCCGCATGCTGTCGCTCGACACGACAGAACCCCCGAAGCCCCGCCCATAGGCCAACCCGCCCAGCCCCAGCAGCACCCCCACCAGACCCACCACCACGGCAGCGACCCCCAGCCCCCGCCCCTTGCCGGCCATAACGCCCCTCCCCTGCGGCCCCTCCGCGGCCGCAGAGCGTAGCGGGCGCACCCGCGGGTGCGTCTGACCGGGCCAGGCACCGCCACCGACTCCGGCGCGCGGGCCCGCGCCCCATGGGAACGCGGGCCCGCACCCGCGCCTACCCGACCTCGCGCAGCACCCCGATCACCGCCGGCTCGTCCGCCGCGTCCAGCAACCGCTCCCGGAACCCCGCATCCATCAACTTCCGCGACAGCAGCGCCAGAATCCGCAGATGCTCATCCCCGGCGGCCGCCTCCGGTACGGCGATCATGAACACCAGCCTCGCCTTCGTACCGTCCGGCGAGCCCCACTCGACGCCCTCCGTGGACCGGGCGAAACCGACGACCGGCGCGCTCACCGCATCCGTCTTGGCATGCGGAATCGCGATCTCCTCCCCGAGCCCGGTCGTCCCCTGCTCCTCCCGTCGCAACGCGGTCGCCACCAATGCGTCCACATCCGCGACCCTGCCGGTCCGCGCGAGCAGCTCCGCCATCTCACGGATCGCGGACTCCTTGTCGGCGGCGTCCAGCCGGACCTTGACGCTCCGCTCGGTGAGATGTCCGGACAGGACCACGCCCGACGCCCCGCCGTCTTCGTCCGGCTCGGCGGGAGAGGCCTGCTTCGGTACGGCGGATACGGCCCCCTTCTCTACGACAGCCCCGGCGCCCAACGCCCCGACCCCGGCCCCGACCAACGCGGCCTCCGGCCCCACCGGGCCCGCTTCCCCGCGCCGCCTGCGCTCACCCAGGTCGACCAGGGCGACCGTCGTCAACGCGGTGACGACCGAACCGATCACCACCGCGACGAAGAACATCGGCACCCCGCTCACCGCACCCAGCACCGCCACGATCGGCCCACCGTGCGGCACCGCGTCCTCGACACTCGCCACGCCGGCGATCGCACCGGCGACCGCGCCGCCCAGCATGTTGGCGGGGATGACCTGCGCGGGCCGCGCCGCGGCGAACGGGATCGCGCCCTCGGAGATGCCGAAGCAGCCCATGAACAGCGCGGCGAGGCCCGTCTCCCGCTCCTGATCGGTGTACAGCCGCTTGCGTATCAGCGTGGCCAGACCCTGACCGAGCGGCATGACCGGGATCGCGGCCGCGCACATGCCCATGACCGTCTGGTTGCCGGTCGCGATCAGCCCGGCGCCGAACAGGAACGCCGTCTTGTTGACCGGCCCGCCCATGTCGAACGCGATCATGAGCCCCAGAATCGCGCCGAGCAGGATCGCGCTCGCGCCGGTCATCCCGCTGAGCCAGTCGGTCAGATGCTCGAACACCCAGGAGATCGGCTTGCCGATGACATAGATGAAGAACAGCCCGAGCACCGTCGTCGCCACGATCGGGATCACGATGATCGGCATGATCGGCTGCACGAACTTCGGGACCTTGACCTTCTTGATCCACAGCACCAGATACCCGGCGAGGAATCCGGTCACGATCGCCCCGATGAACCCGGCGCCCGCCTTGGAGTCGTACAGCTCCCCGGTGTTGGCGATCCAGCCACCGATCATGCCGGGCACGAGTGCGGGCCGGTCCCCGATGGCGTACGCGATGTAACCGGACAGGATCGGCACCATCAGCGTGAAGCCGATCACGCCGATGTTGTTCACATCCATCCAGAAGGAGTCCCTCGGGATGACCAGTCCGCCCGACGGGTCCGTGTGCCCGCCGAGCGAGAGCGAGATCGCGATCAGCAGCCCGCCGACCACGACGAACGGGATCATGTAGCTGACCCCGTTCATCAGCGCCTTGTATCCGACGCTCCGCTCCCTGCCGCCACCGGCCGCGGGCGCCGTGGGGGCACCCCCGGCCGCGTGCACGGGCGCCGACAGCACCCGCTCGATCAGCTGCTCGGGGTGGCGAATGCCCTCGGCCACCCCGACGGTCAGGACCCGCTTGCTGGCGAAACGGCTCAGGTCCACGTCCTTGTCCGCGGCGATGATGATGCCGTCCGCGTGGTTGACATCGTTGTCATCGAGGACGTTTTCAGCCCCGATGGATCCCTGTGTCTCCACCTTCATGTCGATACCGCGGCTCTCGGCGGCCTGCGCGAGCTTTTCAGCCGCCATGTACGTGTGGGCGATACCGGTCGGGCACGCGGTCACCGCGAGCAGCCTCAACCGCTTCTGCTCGCCACCGCCGCTGCCCGTGGGGGGAGGGCCGGCCGGACTGGTCACGTCGATCTCCTAACGCCATTGTCGTGCGGAGACGCCGTCCCGGACGCCCCGCAAGATCGATCAGGTGTTCCGATCTCCAGGCATCCTGCACCACCTCACCGCAGGGTCAAAGGCCCAAAGGTCCCGCAGCATCCTGGTTTGCCGTCTCCTGTGAACCGTTCGTTGGTGTCCTGTTATCGCTCCCGCACCCGACCGTCACCCCACCCGCGAACGGTGCTCCCGGGTCCCGCCCACCGCGCCCCTCGTTGGCGAGATCTGTTCGGAGGCGGACTGGGGACGGCCGGGCGTCCCGGTGTAGCTTGGGACAGAGCCAGACGTCGCTGCTGATGGCGGTCGGGCGGTCCCGACACGGACCGACCGAGGGAGAGAGGGCCTCCGACGGACTGCGCTGCGCGTACGCGGGCATGCCTGTGTCCTCTTCGGGCACCCCTGTGTCCGCCGCCGCGCAGATCAGCCGTACCCACCCTCGACCCAACCCCGAGGAGCAGCTCGTAATGACGACTGTCGAGAACCGACAGGACTTCAAGGTCGCCGACCTCTCCCTGGCCGAGTTCGGCCGCAAGGAGATCACCCTCGCCGAGCACGAGATGCCCGGCCTGATGGCGATCCGCAAGGAGTACGCCGAGGCCCAGCCGCTGGCCGGCGCCCGCATCACCGGCTCCCTGCACATGACGGTGCAGACCGCCGTCCTGATCGAGACCCTGGCCGCCCTGGGCGCCGAGGTCCGCTGGGCGTCCTGCAACATCTTCTCCACTCAGGACCACGCCGCCGCCGCGATCGCCGTCGGCCCGAACGGCACCCCCGACAACCCCCAGGGCATCCCGGTCTTCGCCTGGAAGGGCGAGACCCTCCAGGAGTACTGGTGGTGCACGGAGCAGGCCCTGACCTGGCCGAACACCCCCACCGGCGGCCCGAACATGATCCTGGACGACGGCGGTGACGCCACCCTCCTCGTCCACAAGGGCGTCGAGTACGAGAAGGACGGCCAGGTCCCGGCCGTCGACACCGCCGAGTCCGACGAGCACCGCGTCATCCTCGAGCTGCTCCACCGCACCCTGGGCGAGAATCCCCAGAAGTGGACCCAGCTCTCCTCCGAGATCCGTGGCGTGACCGAGGAGACCACGACCGGCGTCCACCGCCTGTACGAGATGCAGCGCGACGGCACCCTCCTGTTCCCGGCGATCAACGTCAACGACGCCGTCACCAAGTCGAAGTTCGACAACAAGTACGGCTGCCGTCACTCCCTGATCGACGGCATCAACCGCGCCACCGACGTCCTGATCGGCGGCAAGACCGCGGTCGTCTGCGGCTACGGCGACGTGGGCAAGGGCTGCGCGGAGTCCCTGCGCGGACAGGGCGCCCGTGTGATCATCACCGAGATCGACCCGATCTGCGCCCTGCAGGCGGCGATGGACGGCTACCAGGTCACGACCCTCGACGAGGTCGTCGACAAGGCCGACATCTTCATCACCACGACCGGCAACAAGGACATCATCATGGCCTCGGACATGGCCAAGATGAAGCACCAGGCGATCGTCGGCAACATCGGCCACTTCGACAACGAGATCGACATGGCCGGCCTCGCCAAGGTCCCGGGCATCGTCAAGGACGAGGTCAAGCCGCAGGTCCACACCTGGACCTTCCCCGACGGCAAGGTGATCATCGTCCTCTCCGAGGGCCGCCTGCTGAACCTGGGCAACGCCACCGGCCACCCGTCCTTCGTGATGTCCAACTCCTTCGCGGACCAGACCCTGGCCCAGATCGAGCTGTTCACCAAGCCGGACGCCTACCCGACCGGTGTGTACACGCTGCCCAAGCACCTGGACGAGAAGGTCGCCCGCCTCCACCTGGACTCGCTCGGCGTGAAGCTGACGACGCTCCGCCCGGAGCAGGCCGCCTACATCGGCGTCAAGGTCGAGGGCCCGTACAAGTCGGACCACTACCGCTACTGAGCCGAGCCACTGCCGAGCCGGGCACCCACCGGGCCGAGCGGCGGCCGAGCCGATCCGCCCGAGCCAGGTGGCCGTACGACGCCGCTCGTACGGCCACCAGCGGCGAGGGCAGTCCTCCGTCCGCGACTCTCCGCCCGTGTGGTCCGCTCGGAGGCACCACTCCGCGAGCGCGCCCGTGCACTGGCGCGCCACGCAGTGGCAGCTCCTCCGAGGCAGGCCCCCGCACCCCCGTGCCGGGGGCCTGCCCCGTTGGCCCACATGGCCGGCCCAGTAGCCTCATCAGCCCGAATGGCCGGGACCAGCCCGTCCGTCAAGCCCCAGGACCCCGATGCCCCGCGGCCGCTATTCGCTCCACGATCCGCACGATCACACCCCCCTCGCAGAAGAGCACTTCCACTGCGCCCCCGGCCCTTCCGGCTGGCGCTACGTCGCCCAGCGGACCACCCCCGAGGGCGATCACAGCGGCTCCGTCGACCTCACCCTGGACGAACTCGGCCGCCCCATCCGGCTCGAACTCCACGCCGGCGGCTGGCAGGTACGCGGTGCCGCCCTCGACGGCGTCACCTGGGTCCGTACCGACCCCACCGGGGAGCACGCCACGGAAGGCAATGTGCGCGCCCATGCCTTCACCGGGACGTCCCCCGCATTCCTCATCGCCACCACCCGTCTCCTCCGCCTCACCCCTTCCGCCTCGCCAACCCGCGTCCGCCTCGTGGCCCTCACGGATCCGGTCCTCGCCCCGCGCACCGTGGACCAGTCCTGGGCCTTGGTGAACAGACAAACACACGCCACTGACAACGGCCCCCTGACCGTGGACGAATACCAGGTCACAGCCCTGGACACGGGGGAGCAGCACGCCGTACACATCGCCGGAGACGTGGTCCTCGCGGCACCCGGCGTCGAGCTGGAGGACCTGGACTCACCGCCGTCGACGTTCGTGTGAGCGAGGCCGGTCAGGAGGCCGGTCAGAATCGGGGCGGGCCAGGCGAACGGGGCGTGTAGGCGAACGTGGCGCGCTAGGCGGGGGGAACGAAGCCGGTGGTCGGCCGCTCGGCGGATGGCGCGTCGTGGGGCGCCGACACCTGCCGTGCGGCGTCTTCGTCCGCCGGCACGGAGGAGTCCACCGGCACGGAGGAGGTACGGCTCTCTTCCGCCCGGGCCGCGTGCTGATCCCCACCCGGAGCAACGCCCGAGCCGTACGCGACAACCGACGGCGGAGACGTCGGGGCGACGGGCGGCGCGACCGGCGGGCCATACGCGCCCGGCGCACCAGCCGCACTCCCCGACCCGCTCACCGTCCCGGCGCCGCTGGGCGCACCACCCACAGCCGACCCATGTCCGAAGGCCCGCCGTGCCTCCCGCTGCTGCCGCTCCTGCAGCACCGCTGCCAGATACGCGGCCGGCGGCACACCTTGCGGAGCCGGAGCGCCCGTGCACGCCGCGAGATCCGCCGAGAGCTGCTCCGCCATGCTCCAGGCGACCTGCGGGTCGAGCTGCTGCATCCGCGTCAGGTACTGGCGAGTCGCGAGCCACAGCCCATCGGGAACCGAGGACAGATCGAGCGCCGAGAACCGCCCGGCCAACCATGGCGGAGGCGGAGGAACGAATCCCGTCCGCGTGAGGGGCACCCGTTCCCGCACGACGAGGGTCCCGGCGAACACATCACCGAGTCGCCGCCCGCGCGCGGACACCAGCGAGGCGATGACGGCGACAACCCCCAGTGTCATCAGAATCTCGATGACCCCGATGAGGCCCCGTACCAGTGCGTGCCGGAACCGGATCGGCCCACCGTCGTCGCGCACCACCCGCAGCCCGCACGCCAGCTTCCCGAGCGAGCGCCCATGGCTGAGCGTCTCGACCGCGATCGGCCCGCCGACCAGCAGCAGCACGAACATCGCGATCGACAGCGCGGCCTGCGCCGCCTCGTCCAGTGAAGCGGTGGCCGCCACCACGCCAATGGTCACGACGATGTAGGCGATGAAGGCCACGACCAGATCGAGCAGCACGGCCAGTGCCCTGCTGGGCAGCTTCGCCGGGCGCAACTCCAGCGCCACCGCCTCGCCCGTGACCAGCTCACTCACGCCGTCCGTCCTTCCCCTGACCTGCCCTTGGAATGGCCAGTCTGCCAAGCTGTGGGCGCATCGCGCCGCAGTACGACAAGCTGACACCTACGACGGGTCGCCGACGAACAGCCGAGGAGCAGAAAACCAGATGGACCTCGACGTCTTCGTCACCGCCCACCGAGCCGAGTGGGACCGCCTCGACGCCCTGCTCGGGCGCCAGCGCCGCCTCACCGGCGCAGAGACCGACGAACTCGTCGCCCTCTACCAGCGCACCGCCACCCACCTGTCCCTGATCCAGTCCAGCGCCCCCGACCCCCAGCTGACCGGCCGCCTCAGCCGACTCGTGGCACGCGCGCGCAGTGCCGTAACAGGCACACGACGCGCCTCCTGGCGCGATGTCACACGCTTCCTCGCGTACGGTTTCCCGGCCGCGGTCTACCGATCGCGCCATTGGTGGATACCCACCGCGCTCCTGTCCACCCTCGTCGCGGCCCTCCTGGGCTGGTGGATAGGCACCCATCCCGAAGTACAGGCCACCATCGCGGCCCCCAGCGAACTGCGCGAGCTCACCCGTCCCGGTGGCCAGTACGAGACGTACTACTCCAGCCACCCCGCGGCCTCCTTCGCCGCCCAGGTCTGGACGAACAACGCATGGGCCGCCGCCCTGTGCCTGATCCTCGGCGTCTTCCTCGGCCTCCCGGTGCTCTGGATCCTCTTCCAGAACATGCTCAACCTCGGCGTCGGCCTCGGCCTGATGTCCTCGGCAGGACGCCTGGACACCTTCCTCGGCCTCGTCCTGCCACACGGCCTCCTGGAGCTGACCGCGGTCTTCGTAGCCGCCGGCACCGGCCTGCGCCTCGGCTGGACCGTCATCGACCCCGGCCCCCGCACCCGCCGCACAGCCCTCGCCGAAGAGGGCCGAGCCGCGATCGGCATGGCGATAGGCCTCGCCCTGGTCCTCTTCATCTCCGGCGCCATCGAAGGCTTCGTCACCCCTTCGGGCCTGCCCACCTGGGCGCGCATCACCATCGGCGTCGTCGCTGAACTGGCCTTCCTCGCGTACGTCTATGTCCTCGGCGGCCGTGCCGCCCGCGCCGGAGACACCGGCGACCTCGAGGCGGCCGAACGCAGTGCCGCCGTTCCGACAGCGGCCTGATGTGCGAGCACGCCTGCAGAGCTGCTAGTGTCCTCTTCGCCCCACAAGAGCCGTTGACACGGAGCGCGTGGGGAGGTAGATTCGAACAGTTGCCTGGAAGTGGATGTAGTTCACCTGGGCAAGTGAGAATCTGTCTGCTTCAGTGGAACATCGATTCCCAAGAAGCCCCTCCCGATGATTTCGGAAATGAGTGGCCGGTCAGTCCGGTCCGAAACTTCTGATAAAGTCGGGTCCGCCGGAAAGGGAAACGCGAGAGCGGGAACCTGGAAAGCGCCGAGGAAATCGGGTCGAGAAAAGATCTGATAGAGTCGGAAACGCAAGACCGAAGGGAAGCCCGGAGGAAAGCCCGAGAGGGTGAGTACAAAGGAAGTGTCCGTTCCTTGAGAACTCAACAGCGTGCCAAAAGTCAACGCCAGATATGTTGATACCCCGACACTGGGATTGTTCCCGGTGGCGAGGTTCCTTTGAAACACACAGCGAGGACGCTGTGAACGGCCGGATCATTCCTCCGGCTGTTCCGCTCCCGTGAAAAGCATTCACGGAGAGTTTGATCCTGGCTCAGGACGAACGCTGGCGGCGTGCTTAACACATGCAAGTCGAACGATGAACCGGTTTCGGCCGGGGATTAGTGGCGAACGGGTGAGTAACACGTGGGCAATCTGCCCTGCACTCTGGGACAAGCCCTGGAAACGGGGTCTAATACCGGATATGAGCCTCCATCGCATGGTGGGGGCTGTAAAGCTCCGGCGGTGCAGGATGAGCCCGCGGCCTATCAGCTTGTTGGTGAGGTAACGGCTCACCAAGGCGACGACGGGTAGCCGGCCTGAGAGGGCGACCGGCCACACTGGGACTGAGACACGGCCCAGACTCCTACGGGAGGCAGCAGTGGGGAATATTGCACAATGGGCGAAAGCCTGATGCAGCGACGCCGCGTGAGGGATGACGGCCTTCGGGTTGTAAACCTCTTTCAGCAGGGAAGAAGCGCAAGTGACGGTACCTGCAGAAGAAGCGCCGGCTAACTACGTGCCAGCAGCCGCGGTAATACGTAGGGCGCAAGCGTTGTCCGGAATTATTGGGCGTAAAGAGCTCGTAGGCGGCTTGTCGCGTCGGTTGTGAAAGCCCGGGGCTTAACCCCGGGTCTGCAGTCGATACGGGCAGGCTAGAGTTCGGTAGGGGAGATCGGAATTCCTGGTGTAGCGGTGAAATGCGCAGATATCAGGAGGAACACCGGTGGCGAAGGCGGATCTCTGGGCCGATACTGACGCTGAGGAGCGAAAGCGTGGGGAGCGAACAGGATTAGATACCCTGGTAGTCCACGCCGTAAACGGTGGGCACTAGGTGTGGGCAACATTCCACGTTGTCCGTGCCGCAGCTAACGCATTAAGTGCCCCGCCTGGGGAGTACGGCCGCAAGGCTAAAACTCAAAGGAATTGACGGGGGCCCGCACAAGCGGCGGAGCATGTGGCTTAATTCGACGCAACGCGAAGAACCTTACCAAGGCTTGACATACACCGGAAACGGCCGGAGACGGTCGCCCCCTTGTGGTCGGTGTACAGGTGGTGCATGGCTGTCGTCAGCTCGTGTCGTGAGATGTTGGGTTAAGTCCCGCAACGAGCGCAACCCTTGTCCCGTGTTGCCAGCAGGCCCTTGTGGTGCTGGGGACTCACGGGAGACCGCCGGGGTCAACTCGGAGGAAGGTGGGGACGACGTCAAGTCATCATGCCCCTTATGTCTTGGGCTGCACACGTGCTACAATGGCCGGTACAATGAGCTGCGATACCGCGAGGTGGAGCGAATCTCAAAAAGCCGGTCTCAGTTCGGATTGGGGTCTGCAACTCGACCCCATGAAGTCGGAGTCGCTAGTAATCGCAGATCAGCATTGCTGCGGTGAATACGTTCCCGGGCCTTGTACACACCGCCCGTCACGTCACGAAAGTCGGTAACACCCGAAGCCGGTGGCCCAACCCCTCGTGGGAGGGAGCTGTCGAAGGTGGGACTGGCGATTGGGACGAAGTCGTAACAAGGTAGCCGTACCGGAAGGTGCGGCTGGATCACCTCCTTTCTAAGGAGCACCTGGCCGCCAAGCTTGCTTGGTGGTCCAGAGCCACTACGCAGGCGAATGTCCTGCGGTGGTCAGCTCATGGGTGGAACGTTGACTACTCGGCACACTTGACCTGCTCTGGTCGCTAGTACTGCTTCGGCGTGGAACGCGAGATGGAGAGGCGAGGGTGTCGGGCACGCTGTTGGGTGTCTGAGGGAACGAGGTTTCCTCGGTTGCCGGCGCCGGTGCAGCACCACGTGGTGGTGTGTGACGGTGTACTGGTTGTTGTTTGAGAACTGCACAGTGGACGCGAGCATCTGTGGCCAAGTTTTTAAGGGCGCACGGTGGATGCCTTGGCACCAGGAACCGATGAAGGACGTGGGAGGCCGCGATAGGCCCCGGGGAGTCGTCAACCAGGCTTTGATCCGGGGGTGTCCGAATGGGGAAACCCGGCAGTCGTCATGGGCTGTCACCCGCTGCTGAACTCATAGGCAGTGTGGAGGGAACGCGGGGAAGTGAAACATCTCAGTACCCGCAGGAAGAGAAAACAACCGTGATTCCGGGAGTAGTGGCGAGCGAAACTGGATGAGGCTAAACCGTATGCGTGTGAGACCCGGCAGGGGTTGCGTATACGGGGTTGTGGGAGTGTGCTTGACCGGTCTGCCGGCCGGTCGGAGAGTCAGAAACCGTTGATGTAGGCGAAGGACATGCGAAAGGTCCGGCGTAGAGGGTAAGACCCCCGTAGTCGAAACATCAGCGGCTCTCTTGCGTATTTCCCAAGTAGCACGGGGCCCGAGAAATCCCGTGTGAATCTGGCGGGACCACCCGCTAAGCCTAAATATTCCCTGGTGACCGATAGCGGATAGTACCGTGAGGGAATGGTGAAAAGTACCCCGGGAGGGGAGTGAAATAGTACCTGAAACCGTGTGCCTACAAGCCGTGGGAGCGTCGGAATGTGCTTGCACATTCTCGTGACTGCGTGCCTTTTGAAGAATGAGCCTGCGAGTTTGCGGTGTGTTGCGAGGTTAACCCGTGTGGGGAAGCCGTAGCGAAAGCGAGTCCGAACAGGGCGTTTCAGTAGCGCGCTCAAGACCCGAAGCGGAGTGATCTAGCCATGGGCAGGTTGAAGCGGAGGTAAGACTTCGTGGAGGACCGAACCCACCAGGGTTGAAAACCTGGGGGATGACCTGTGGTTAGGGGTGAAAGGCCAATCAAACTCCGTGATAGCTGGTTCTCCCCGAAATGCATTTAGGTGCAGCGTCGTGTGTTTCTTGCCGGAGGTAGAGCACTGGATAGGCGATGGGCCCTACCGGGTTACTGACCTTAGCCAAACTCCGAATGCCGGTAAGTGAGAGCGCGGCAGTGAGACTGTGGGGGATAAGCTCCATGGTCGAGAGGGAAACAGCCCAGAGCATCGACTAAGGCCCCTAAGCGTACGCTAAGTGGGAAAGGATGTGGAGTCGCAGAGACAACCAGGAGGTTGGCTTAGAAGCAGCCACCCTTGAAAGAGTGCGTAATAGCTCACTGGTCAAGTGATTCCGCGCCGACAATGTAGCGGGGCTCAAGCGTACCGCCGAAGTCGTGTCATTGACACATGAGGACCAACGTCCGTGTTGATGGGTAGGGGAGCGTCGTCTGCCGGGTGAAGCAGCCGCGTAAGCGAGTTGTGGACGGTTGACGAGTGAGAATGCAGGCATGAGTAGCGATTCACACGTGAGAAACGTGTGCGCCGATTGACTAAGGGTTCCTGGGTCAAGCTGATCTGCCCAGGGTAAGTCGGGACCTAAGGCGAGGCCGACAGGCGTAGTCGATGGATAACCGGTTGATATTCCGGTACCCGCTGTGAAGCGTCAAACATCGAATCCAGTGATGCTAAGCCCGTGAAGCCGTCGGCTGAGTCTTCGGACGAGGCCGGAGTGGTGGAGCCGGTGACCCGAGCTGGTAGTAGGTGAGTGATGGGGTGACGCAGGAAGGTAGTCCATCCCGGGCGGTGGTTGTCCCGGGGTAAGGGTGTAGGACGGTGTGCAGGTAAATCCGCACGCCATTAAGTCTGAGACCTGATGCCGAGCCGATTGTGGTGAAGTGGATGATCCTATGCTGTCGAGAAAAGCCTCTAGCGAGTTTCATGGCGGCCCGTACCCTAAACCGACTCAGGTGGTCAGGTAGAGAATACCGAGGCGTTCGGGTGAACTATGGTTAAGGAACTCGGCAAAATGCCCCCGTAACTTCGGGAGAAGGGGGGCCACGCCTGGTGATCACTCTTGCAGTGTGAGCTGGGGGTGGCCGCAGAGACCAGCGAGAAGCGACTGTTTACTAAAAACACAGGTCCGTGCGAAGCCGTAAGGCGATGTATACGGACTGACGCCTGCCCGGTGCTGGAACGTTAAGGGGACCGGTTAGCTTGGATTCGTCCAGGCGAAGCTGAGAACTTAAGCGCCAGTAAACGGCGGTGGTAACTATAACCATCCTAAGGTAGCGAAATTCCTTGTCGGGTAAGTTCCGACCTGCACGAATGGCGTAACGACTTCTCGACTGTCTCAACCATAGGCCCGGTGAAATTGCACTACGAGTAAAGATGCTCGTTTCGCGCAGCAGGACGGAAAGACCCCGGGACCTTTACTACAGTTTGATATTGGTGTTCGGTTCGGCTTGTGTAGGATAGCTGGGAGACTTTGAAATGCGGACGCCAGTTCGTGTGGAGTCGTCGTTGAAATACCAGTCTGGTCGTGCTGGATGTCTAACCTGGGTCCGTGATCCGGATCAGGGACAGTGTCTGATGGGTAGTTTAACTGGGGCGGTTGCCTCCTAAAGGGTAACGGAGGCGCCCAAAGGTTCCCTCAGCCTGGTTGGCAATCAGGTGTTGAGTGTAAGTGCACAAGGGAGCTTGACTGTGAGACCGACGGGTCGAGCAGGGACGAAAGTCGGGACTAGTGATCCGGCGGTGGCTTGTGGAAGCGCCGTCGCTCAACGGATAAAAGGTACCCCGGGGATAACAGGCTGATCTTCCCCAAGAGTCCATATCGACGGGATGGTTTGGCACCTCGATGTCGGCTCGTCGCATCCTGGGGCTGGAGTCGGTCCCAAGGGTTGGGCTGTTCGCCCATTAAAGCGGTACGCGAGCTGGGTTTAGAACGTCGTGAGACAGTTCGGTCCCTATCCGCTGTGCGCGTAGGAGTCTTGAGAAGGGCTGTCCCTAGTACGAGAGGACCGGGACGGACGAACCTCTGGTGTGCCAGTTGTTCTGCCAAGGGCATGGCTGGTTGGCTACGTTCGGGAGGGATAACCGCTGAAAGCATCTAAGCGGGAAGCCTGCTTCGAGATGAGGACTCCCACCCACTTGATGGGGTAAGGCTCCCAGTAGACGACTGGGTTGATAGGCCGGATCTGGAAGCACCGTGAGGTGTGGAGGTGACCGGTACTAATAGGCCGAGGGCTTGTCCATAGAGGCTCGCGTCCACTGTGTTGGTTCTGAGACAACGACCGTGTCATCGTCCGGTCGACAGTTTCATAGTGTTTCGGTGGTTATAGCGTGAGGGAAACGCCCGGTTACATTCCGAACCCGGAAGCTAAGCCTTACAGCGCCGATGGTACTGCAGGGGGGACCCTGTGGGAGAGTAGGACGCCGCCGAACAAATTTTGAGAAAGCCCCCGGCCGGGGATACCGGCTCGGGGGCTTTCTGCATTTGTGGGTTGTTCGCCAGTAGGGGCTCTCCTCAGGAGAGCCCCTTTTGTTTGATTGATTACAGACGACCTGCTGTCTTGAGGGCCAGGTATGCGTCTGCCAGTGCCGGCGCGAGTTCTTCCGGCGTCGCGTCAACGACCGTAACGCCGTGTCGGCGGAGTTGGTCTGCCGTGCGGTGACGTTCGCTCTGGGACTGGGCGGCGGCTGCGGCTTCGTACACAGAGTCCGTGTTTCCGCGTGCTGTCGCCATGCGGGCGATGTGGGGGTCCGCCACTGATGCGAGCAGGACTGTGTGGCGCTGGGTGAGCTGGGAGAGGACGGGGAGCAGGCCCTCCTCGATCGGTGCCGCGTCGAGGGTCGTGAGCAGCACGATCAGGGAGTGGCGGGGGGCAGTACGGAGTGCGGTGGCCGTAAGGCCTCGGGCATCCGTTTCGATCAGCTCGGGTTCGAGTGTGGCCATGGCATTGACCAGGGAGGGAAGGACATCGCCTGCTGTGCGGCCCTGGACGAGGGCGCGTACTCGGCGGTCGTAGGCGAGAAGGTCCACGCGGTCGCCGGCTCTGGATGCGAGGGCGGCCAGGAGCAGGGCGGCGTCCATGGAGGCGTCGAGGCGTGGGGCGTCGCCGACTCGGCCTGCCGAGGTGCGGCCGGTGTCCAGGACGAGGAGGATGTGCCGGTCGCGTTCCGGGCGCCAGGTGCGTACGGCGACCGTGGACTGTCGGGCCGTAGCGCGCCAGTCGATGGAGCGGGTGTCGTCGCCGGGGACGTATTCGCGCAGGCTGTCGAATTCTGTGCCCTCGCCGCGGGTGAGGACGCTGGTGCGGCCGTCGAGTTCGCGCAGGCGAGCCAGTTTCGACGGCAGGTGCTTGCGGCTGGTGAAGGGCGGGAGGACCCGTACCGTCCAGGGGACTTTGTGGGTGCCCTGGCGGGAGAAGAGGCCCAGGGGGCCGTATGAGCGGATTGTGACGCGGTCAGCCTGGCGGTCGCCTCGGCGGGTGGGGCGGAGGCGGGTGGTGATGCGGCGGCGTTCGCCGGCGGGGATCGTCAGGCGGTGGCGGGAGGCCGCCGTTTCCGTGCCGGGCTGCCAGCTGCTGGGTGGCCATGCGTCGCGGAGGTTCGCGCGCAGGGGGCGGCCGGACGGGTTGGTGATGGTGAGAGTGACGTCGGCCGTCTCGCCCAGGCGTGCCGAGGTGTCGCCGGAGCGGGTCAGACCGAGGCGGCGTACCGGTGCGGCCAGGGCGAAGTCGCAGGCGCAGGCCGCGGCCAGGGGAGCGTTGACCGCGAGGAGGCCCGTCCAGCTGGGGTCCCAGAGGCCTACGGGGAGGGAGCCCAGGGCCGCTAGGAGTGCGGCGCGTCCGGTGAGTGCCATCAGCGGGGGACGGGGACGTGGGCGAGGATCGCGTTGATCACGGAGTCGGCGGTGACGCCTTCCATCTCGGCCTCCGGGCGGAGCTGGACGCGATGGCGGAGAGTGGGGAGGGCGAGGGCCTTCACGTCGTCGGGGATGACGTAGTCGCGGCCGGTCAGCCAGGCCCAGGCGCGGGCGGTGGCGAGGAGGGCCGTGGCGCCTCGGGGCGAGACGCCCAGGGTCAGGGACGGCGATTCTCGGGTGGCTCGGCAGATGTCGACCACGTAGGCCGTGATCTCCGGGGAGACCGTCGTCTTGGCGACGGCCATGCGTGCCGCCTCGAGGTCTGCGGGGCCCGCCACGGGGCGTACGCCGGCGGCGCGCAGGTCGCGTGGGTTGAAGCCCTCGGCGTGGCGGGTGAGGACGTCGATCTCGTCCTGGCGGGTGGGGAGCGGGATCGTGAGCTTGAGGAGAAAACGGTCCAGCTGGGCCTCGGGGAGGGGGTACGTGCCTTCGTACTCGACCGGGTTCTGGGTCGCGGCGACCAGGAAGGGGTCGGGGAGTGGGCGAGGGGTGCCGTCGACCGTGACCTGGCGTTCCTCCATGGCCTCCAGGAGGGAGGACTGGGTCTTCGGTGGGGTGCGGTTGATCTCGTCGGCGAGGAGGAGGTTGGTGAAGACCGGGCCGGGCTGGAAGGAGAACTCGGCGGTGCGGGTGTCGTAGACGAGGGAGCCCGTCACATCGCTCGGCATGAGGTCGGGGGTGAACTGGACGCGCTTGGTGTCGAGTTCTAGTGCGGACGCGAGAGCGCGGACGAGCAACGTTTTGGCGACCCCGGGGACTCCTTCTAGTAGGACGTGTCCGCGGCAGAGGAGGGCGACGACGAGGCCGGTCACGGCGGGGTCCTGGCCGACCACGGCTTTGGCGATCTCGGCGCGCAGGGCTTCCAGGGAGGCCCGGGCGGTGCCCGCATCCCCGGTGTTCCCGGCGTTGTCAGTGGTCGGGTCCATCATGGACGGCGTACCTCTCTTTCGAGGGCGTCGAGTTGGTCGGCGAGGGAGATGAGTGCGGCGTCGTCGCTGGGCGGCGGGCCGAAGAGGAGGGTGTGCAGGGTCTGTCCGTCTCCGTGGTTGTGGAGATGGGCGGACAGAGCGGGGAGCAGGGCCTCGGGCGCGTGCGCCTGGGAGACGGGGACACCTACGAGGGGGGCGAGGCGCGTGCGGGTGGTGGAGCGAAGAGCGGCGGCCGCGCGGTCGCGGGCGTTCGCCTTGCGGTAGAGGCGGGCGCGGCCTTCGACGGTTTCGGAGGCGCGGATCGCCACGGGGAGTTTTTCGGGCACGAGGGGGCCCAGTCGGCGTGCCCGCCACAGGGCGGCCAGGGCTGCGGCGAGGAAGAGCTGGAGTGTGCCCCAGAGCCAGCCCGAGGGGAGCAGGTCGAAGAAGCTGCGTTCGTCGTCCTCGTCGGCGGCCGACGTGTCGGAGAGCGAGGGGAGGTACCAGACCAGATGGGGCCGGGAGCCGAGGAGTTGGAGGGCGAGGGAGGCGTTGCCCTGCTCGTCGAGACGTTCGTTGTGGAGGATGTCGGGTGCGCCGAGGACGACGGTGTCGCCGTCCCCGTCGTTCTCCGGGATGCGCAGGAGGGTGGCCAGTCGGTCGCTGGGGTAGCACTCGTCGGCGTCGAGGTGGGTGGTGGTGTAGCGGACGCCGCCCAGGTCGGCGGTGCCGGCGCGCCGGGCGGCGGGCAGCGCGCAGTCGGGGGCGAGCTCCGAGTCGAGGCTGGTGGCGGGGTCCGCGGTGACTCCGGGGGCGAGTCGTTCGACGGACCAGCTGCCGGGGGCGACGAGGACGGTGCGGCCTTCGGAGCCGGCTGTCGCCGAGCGCAGCAAGGACTGTTGACGGTGGGTCAGCAGGTCGGGGGCGGCGACCAGGAGGGTGCTGTTCGCGGTGGTCGCGGCGCGTGCCTCGTCCAGGGTGGTGACCACGCGTGTGTCCACGCCGCGGTCGGTGAGGAGTTCGGCGACGGCCCGGCTGCCCTTGGGGTCGGCGGAGCGTGGGTCGAGGGCCCCGTGCCGGGCGTCGGAGCGGATGGTGGCGATCACGACGGCCGCCGCCAGCAGGACCACGAGGGCGAGGGCGATGCCTCGCGCGCGGGTCCACACCTGGCGTGCGCTGGGCGAGGCCGAGGTGGACGGGAGCGTGGCCTCGGTGGTCATTCGGCGGCTCCCTGGCGGGCGTTGTGGGCCGTGCTGGGGGCGCTGCTGGCCAGTTGGGGCTTGGTGGTCTCCAGGTCGCGGTCGAGTTCCGCGATGCGTTGGTACGTCTGCTGGGTCGCGGCTCGTCCGCCGTATGTCACGTCGTCGAAGTCCCGGGCGGCGGTGCGCAGTCGGTCCGTGTGGGCGGGCAGTGAGCGGCCCGCTTCGGCGGCGGCCTCGTCCGCGGTGCGGCCGGGGCGGACGTCGAGCAGCGCGCGTTCCTCGAGGGAGCGGACGATGGCGCGCATGCGTTCCTGGACGGCCTGGTTCCAGTGGGCCTGGGCGGCGTGTGCCTCGGCTGCGGCCCGGTGTTCGGCGGCGCTGCGGGGGCGGTCGTCGAACAGAGCGGCGGAGGAGGTCGGCCGGCGGCGGGGGGTGCCGAGGCGCCACCACAGGGCGCCGAGGACCGCGAGGACGACGAGGATGATGACGACCAGGCCGAGCGGTCCTCCGGGCGCCACGGTCGAGGCGCTGCTGAACAGGTCCTCGACCCAGTCCCAGAAGGCGTCCAGGGCGCGCTGGAACCAGCTGGGATCGTTCTCGTGGTACATGCCCTTGGACAGCTCGCGCCGGGCGGCCTCCCGCGCGGGGTCGCGGGGGATCGTCAGGGGCGGCTCGTCGTCGGAGCGTGCGAGCAGCGACAGCACGGATGTGTCGCCGCCCGGCGACATGCGTTCGGGCGGCGCTGACGCTGCTGTGAGAACTCCCCCCGCAAAGCTCACCGGTTCAGCTCCCCGGAGTGTCGGTGGTGCCGTAGCCCTGGACGCCGGCTGCCCGGGCCAGTTCGAGGTCGAGGGCTTCGCGGCGGATGCGCTGGTCGATGTAGAGCAGGACGGTGACGCCGGCCGTGATCGGGAAGGTGATCATGGAGCCGATCACCGAGCCGACACCGCTGACGATGAGGAACGTCCAGCCGAGGTCGGTGGCGCCGTTGAGGATGTTGGTGGTGGCGTCGCCGCTGAGGGCGGCGGCGAGGAAGGTGAAGGGGATGACGACGATCGCCGCGACGATGTTCGCGATGATCGTGGCCAGCAGCTGGATGCCGAAGACGCGCCACCAGGAGCCGCGGACCAGCTTTGCGGAACGGCTCAGCGCCTTGACGATGCCCTGCTTCTCCAGCATCAGCGCGGGGGAGGCGAGGGAGAAGCGGAACCAGAGCCAGAGCGCGACGACGAAGCCGCCGATGATGCCCAGGATGGTGAGTGCGACGCCCGCGTCGCCGGAGCCCGTGGCGGCCACGAGGATGCCGGGCAGGGCGCCCACGAACACCACACCGAAGGCCATGAGCAGCAGCAGGAAGATCAGGCCGAAGAGCCGCGGCACCTGGGGGCGCGCGTCGCGCCAGGCCTCGCCGGTGGTCACCGACTTGCCGAGCACCGCGCGGCTGGTGACCGCTGTCAGCAGGGCGGTCGCCACGATCGCGCCGATGATCGAGATCAGGAAGATCACGCTGGAGCTGAGCATGGCGTCGCCCATGGCGCGGGTCAGCTCGTCGAGAGTGGCGCTCGGGTCGTTGAGGGCCCCGGTGCTGACGCGGTCGTTCAGGACGAAGCCCTGGACGAGGATGACGAGGATCTCCGTCACGACGGCGACGGTCAGGGAGATGCCGAGGACCGTGCGCCAGTAGGTGCGCATGGTGGAGACGGCGCCGTCGAGGATCTCGCCGACGCCGAGCGGGCGCAGCGGGATCACGCCGGGCTTGGCCGCGGGCGGGGGCCCGCCCCAGCCGGCTCCCCAGCCGCCGTATCCGCCCGGAGGGCCGTAGCCGGGGTGGCCGCCGCCGTGTCCGCCGGGGCCGGCGGGCGGAGGAGCGCCCCAGCCGGGGCCGGGCGGCGGGGGCGGTGGGGTCTGGCCGGGAGACTGTGGGCCCGTTGGCGCGGACCACTGGCCGGGAGGCGGCTGCTCCTTGGACCACTTCGGGCCGGCGTCCTGTGGGTCCGCTCCCGGCTGCTGTGCGGGCTCTGGGTGGTCTGCGGGCTCGGCAGGGCCGGTCGCGCCGGGTTCCTGTCCGTCGGACGGGGCGGATCCGGGCGAGGCCCAGCCCGGAGTGTCTTTCATCGTCGCTCCTTCACGGTGCCCGTCCGCGGTCGCGGCGGCAGGTTGGCAGCCATCGTGCCATGGGGTGGTCGGATGGGTACCGACCGCGGTATGGGCTGTGCACCTTCAATTGTCCGCCGTACAGGGGGCAGACTTGCCGCATGGCTGATCAGTACGCGCAATCCGGCGAGGACGGCAGGCCCACCGAGATTCCGACGATCCGATGGGATGAACCACCCGAAGGTCCCGTACTGGTCCTTCTCGACCAGACGAGGCTGCCGGCCGAGGAGGTCGAGCTGGTCTGTACGGATGCGCCCGCGCTGGTGGAGGCGATCAGTTCGCTCGCGGTGCGGGGAGCGCCGGTGCTCGGGATCGCCGGGGCGTACGGCGTCGCGCTCGCCGCCGCGCGTGGCTTCGACGTGGACGCCGCCGCCCAGTCGCTGGCGAGCGCCCGGCCCACCGCGGTGAACCTCGCCGTCGGGGTGCACCAGGCCCAGTCGGCGTACCGGGCCGAACTCGCCCGGAGCGGGGACGTCGAGCAGGCCGCCGCCGCGGCGCTGGGTGCGGCGCGGGCGCTGCACAAGGAGGACGCCGAGGCCAGTGCGCGGATGGCCGAGCGAGGGCTGGCGCTGCTGGACGAGCTGTTGCCCGGCGGCGGGCACCGCGTCCTCACGCACTGCAACACCGGGGCGCTGGTGTCGGGCGGGGAGGGCACGGCGTTCGCGGTGGCGCTCGCGGCGCACCGGGCCGGGCGGCTCAGGCGGTTGTGGGTGGACGAGACGCGGCCGTTGCTGCAGGGGGCGCGTCTGACGGCGTACGAGGCGGCGCGCAACGGGATGGCGTACACCCTGCTCACGGACAACGCGGCGGGTTCGCTGTTCGCCGCGGGTGAGGTGGACGCGGTGCTGATAGGGGCGGATCGGATCGCGGCCGACGGCTCGGTGGCGAACAAGGTCGGAAGCTATCCGCTGGCGGTGCTCGCGCGCTATCACCATGTGCCGTTCATCGTGGTGGCGCCGCTGACGACAGTGGATCCGGACACCCCGGACGGGGCGTCCATCGAGGTTGAGCAGCGCCCCGGGTTCGAGGTGACCGAGGTCGCCGCGCCCCAGGCGCCGGTGGCGGGCGGGGAGCCGGGGGGCGGGATTCCGGTGGCGCCGCTGGGGACGCAGGCGTACAACCCGGCGTTCGATGTGACGCCGCCCGAGCTGGTGACGGCGATCGTGACGGAGGAGGGGGCCGTGTCGCCGGTGACGGCCGAGGCGCTGGCCGAGCTGTGTGCCAGGTCGGGGCAGGTGACACGGACGTTGTGAGGCGGAGACGAGGCCGGTAGGTGGATAGAGCGGGGTAAACCCGTCCAAAGGTCACGCCCTGTGATGGGGGCGAGGGCAGACAGTGGCGACCGCCTACGACTAAGGTCACTGGCCGGTGACCTATCTCACCACTGCCTTCGCCACTGTTATGAGAATGGGATGATGTCGTTTATGAAGGGACGAGTCCTTGTCGTCGACGACGACACCGCACTGGCCGAGATGCTCGGCATTGTGCTGCGTGGTGAAGGTTTTGAGCCGTCTTTCGTAGCCGACGGCGACAAGGCGTTGGCCGCGTTCCGGGAGACCAAGCCCGATCTGGTGCTGCTCGATCTGATGCTGCCCGGGCGGGACGGCATCGAGGTGTGCCGCCTGATCAGGGCGGAGTCCGGCGTGCCGATCGTGATGCTGACGGCCAAGAGCGACACCGTCGACGTCGTCGTGGGCCTGGAGTCCGGCGCCGATGACTACATCGTCAAGCCGTTCAAGCCGAAGGAGCTCGTCGCCCGGATCCGGGCGCGCCTGAGGAGGTCGGAGGAGCCCGCTCCCGAGCAGCTCGCCATCGGTGACCTCGTGATCGACGTGGCCGGGCACTCCGTGAAGCGGGACGGGCAGTCGATCGCGCTGACGCCGCTGGAGTTCGACCTGCTGGTCGCGCTGGCCCGCAAGCCGTGGCAGGTGTTCACGCGTGAGGTGC
The DNA here is from genome assembly GCF_015160855.1 of Streptomyces ferrugineus. Classification (NCBI taxonomy): domain Bacteria; kingdom Bacillati; phylum Actinomycetota; class Actinomycetes; order Kitasatosporales; family Streptomycetaceae; genus Streptomyces; species Streptomyces ferrugineus. The sequence continues at coordinate 1,270,198 of NZ_CP063373.1, forward strand.
TCCTGGAGCAGGTGTGGGGCTACCGGCATGCGGCCGACACGCGTCTGGTCAATGTGCATGTGCAGCGGCTGCGTTCCAAGGTCGAGAAGGACCCGGAGCGGCCGGAGATCGTGGTGACCGTGCGTGGCGTCGGCTACAAGGCAGGGCCGAGCTGACATGTCCGGGGACAGTGCCGCTGGGGCCCCCGGTCGGACCGGGTCCCGTCCGGAGCGGCCTGTCGGCCGGAAGTCGGCGGGTTCCCGCTGGGGACGGTTCCTCGAGGGCGGGCTGCTTCAGGGCGGAGTCCAGGGCAGCCCGGTCCTTCGGCTGGTGCTGCGCTGGGTGCGTCGGCCGTTGCTGCCCGTCATGCGGTTGTGGCGGCGCAATATCCAGCTCAAGGTCGTCGTCACGACGCTGCTGATGTCGCTCGGCGTCGTCCTGCTGCTGGGCTTCGTCGTCATCGGGCAGGTGCGCAACGGCCTGCTGGAAGCCAAGGTGAAGGCCTCGCAGAGCCAGGCGGCGGGCGGGTTCGCGGCGGCCAAGCAGAGTGCCGATGAGGCCGCCGCCGGCACCGCCGACGACGGTGCCGCAGTGGACGAGCGTTCGGACCAGAACGTCATCGAGTGGATGAGCGAGCTCGTCTCCTCGCTGTCCAGCGGCGGTCAGGGCGCCTTCGATGTGGTGACCCTTCCGGCCTCCGCGGGCGGGGACACGGGTGGGCGAGGCCCGCGTGCCTCGGGTGAGGTGGACCCGACGGCGAGTGTGCCGGAGGATCTGCGGGAGCGGATCGACAGCAGTATGGGCGTTTTCCAGAGCTACACCCGCATCGTCTACGACCCCGCCACCGAGAAGGAGTCCCAGCCGGCGCTGGTCATCGGCAAGCAGGTCAACGATCCCAATGACGACCCGTATCAGCTCTACTACCTCTTCCCGCTCACGCAGGAGGAGAAGTCCCTGAGCCTGGTCAAGGGGACGCTGGCCACCGCGGGGCTCTTCGTCGTCGTACTTCTCGGGGCCATCGCCTGGCTCGTGGTGCGCCAGGTCGTCACGCCCGTGCGGATGGCCGCCGGCATTGTCGAGCGGCTGTCGGCCGGACGGCTTCAGGAACGGATGAAGGTCACCGGCGAGGACGACATCGCGCGGCTCGGCGAGGCCTTCAACAAGATGGCGCAGAACCTTCAGCTGAAGATCCAGCAACTGGAGGCCCTGTCGCGGATGCAGCGGCGGTTCGTGTCCGATGTGTCGCACGAGCTGCGCACGCCGCTGACGACCGTGCGCATGGCCGCAGACGTCATTCATGAGGCGCGCGAGGACTTCGACCCGGTGACCGCGCGGTCGGCGGAGCTGCTGGCCGACCAGCTGGACCGGTTCGAGTCGCTGCTCGCCGATCTGCTGGAGATCAGCCGCTTCGACGCGGGGGCGGCGGCGCTGGAGGCCGAGCCGATCGACCTCAGGGAAGTCGTACGACGCGTCGTCAGCGGGGCCGAGCCGCTCGCCGAGCGCAAGGGCACGCAGATACGCATCGTCGGCGACCAGCAGCCCATCGTCGCCGAGGCCGACGCCCGCCGCGTCGAGCGCGTGCTGCGCAACCTCGTCGTCAACGCCGTCGAGCACGGTGAAGGAAAGGACGTCGTGGTCAAGCTCGCGGCGGCGGGCGGGGCGGTCGCGGTCGCGGTGCGCGACTACGGTGTCGGGCTCAAGCCCGGCGAGGCGACCCGCGTCTTCAGCCGCTTCTGGCGGGCCGACCCGGCACGCGCGCGTACTACGGGCGGTACGGGGCTGGGGCTGTCCATCGCGTTGGAGGACGCGCGGCTGCACGGCGGCTGGCTCCAGGCGTGGGGCGAACCGGGTGGCGGCTCGCAGTTCCGGCTGACGCTGCCGCGGACCGCGGACGAGCCGCTGCGGGGCTCACCGATACCCCTGGAGCCCAAGGACTCGCGGCGCAACCGTGGACTCAATGACGCCGGTCTGCCGCGCGGTGGCACCGAGAAGACCGCGACGGTGCCGGCTCAGCCCAATGGTGACCAGGCAGCCGCGATGCCGTCGCGGGACCCGATCGCGTCCCGCCTGGCAACGGCGGCGGTCCCCAAGGCCGATCCGACGGCACTGCCCGGAAGCGGCGCGCGCGTGGTCCCCCGGCCCGCTTCGGGAGCACGGCCCAAGGACGAGGCGCCCGGTGCGCAGGAGCCGCCGGGCGAGGAAGCCGGGCACAGCGACGAGTCGAGCAAGCATGGGGAGGCATCTCGTGGGCGCTGAGCGTGAGAGGAGCGCCCGGCGCAGGCCGGGGCGCGCGGTGGTGTACGCCGCCTGCGGCGCCGTACTGCTGGCGGGATGCGCCTCGATGCCCGACAGCGGCAATCTGCAGGGCGTCGACTCCACGCCGCGCCAGGACACCCAGGTGCGGGTGTTCGCCATGCCGCCGCATGAGGACGCCTCGTCCTCGGAGATCGTGTCCGGCTTCCTGGAGGCGCTGACCAGCGACGATCCGGGCTACGACATAGCGCGCAAGTACTTGACCAAGGAGGCGTCGGACAACTGGCGGCCTCTGCAGTCCACGATGGTCCTCGCCAACGGACCGAGCGCCGACATCGAGCGTGTGGCCGGCCGGGAGGAGACCGACGATCTCACGTACACGCTGAGCGGTACCAAGGTCGCCACGGTCGACGCACGGCAGTCGTACTCGCCCGCCAGCGGTGATTACAGCGAGTCGATGCACCTCACCCGGGACAAGAAGACCAAGCAGTGGCGCATCGACGTGCCGCCGCGCGGTGTCGTCATGGGCAAGTCGGACTTCCAGCGCAACTACACGTCCGTCGACAGGTACTACTTCGCCACGAACGCCGCGCTCGGGGCCTCCCCGCACACGGCCGCCGTCGCCGATCCCGTCTATGTGCGCCGCAACGTCGATCCCATGACGCAGACGGTGCGCTCCCTGCTCAAGGGGCCCACCAGTTGGCTGGACCCGGTGGTCAGGTCGAGTTTCCCCACCGGTACGGCGCTGAAGGACGACTCCACGACGCTGACGCCGGACGACCAGAACCGGCTGACCGTGCCGCTGAACGACAAGGCCGCGCGGGTCGGGCCGGCCAAGTGCAACGAGATGGCCGCCCAGGTGCTGTTCACCCTTCAGAACCTCACCCCCACCGTGGAGGAGGTCGCGCTGAAGGCGGGCGGCAGGCAGTTGTGCGCGCTGAACGAGGACGAGGCGGAGAACGTCGCCACGCGTGGATCCGTGGAAAGCGCCGACTATCTGTACCTCCTCGACGCCGAGCACCGGTTGGTACGGCTACCCGCTGCCGGCAACGACACCGGGCCCGACCCCGTGCCGGGCGCCCTGGGTGAGGGCGACACGCAGTTGCGGTCCGTGGCGGTGTCGCGCGACGAGGACATGGCAGCCGGCGTCGGCCTCGACGGCAAGCACCTGTACGTCGGGGCGCTGGTCTCTGGCGGCCCGCTCGGGGGGCCCGAGCTGACGAGTGCGGGCAAGACGGAGGACGAGCGCCTCTCGGCGCCGAGCTGGGACGCCCAGGGCGATCTGTGGGTGGCCGACCGCGATCCCGACAACCCCCGGCTGCTTCTGCTGAAGGAGGGCGTGGGCGATCCGCTGGTCGTGAAGACGCCGCCGGGGCTGGAGGGACGCATCGAGTCCGTGCGGGTGGCCGCCGACGGCGTGCGCATCGCGCTCGTGGTGAAGCAGGGCGAGAGGTCCTCGCTGCTGATCGGGCGGATCGAGCGGAACGAGGACGGGAAGTCGAGCGAGCGTTCGGCTGTCTCGGTGCGCGAACTGCGGTCCGCCACGCCCGAGATGGAGGAGGTCAAGACCATGTCGTGGGCCGGTGACAGCCGGCTCGTCGTGGTCGGGCGCGAGAAGGACGGCGTGCAGACGCTGCGGTACGCGCAGGTGGACGGCTCCACGCCGCAGGGGCCCGCGCCCGCGGCCCTCAGCGGGGTGAAGGAGATCACCGCCTCCGAGGACCCGCGGCTTCCGCTGGTCGGGTACTCGGAGGACGGGGTCGTGCGGCTGCCGTCCGGGGCCCAGTGGCAGAAGGTGGTGACGGACGGGACCGCGCCGGTCTATCCGGGGTGAGGTTGCGTTCGGAGGGTGACTCCGGCCGGAAACGGCCGCCTTTTAAGCGTCCGCTCTAGGCGTCCGCGCGGGGGCCGGAGTTTTCCACAGGGAGTTGTCCACAGGGGTGGCCGGTCGGCTCGTGCGTTGGCACAGTGGTGGCCATGCGGGGGTGGTGGCAGGACCTCACCGACCTGGTGCTGCCGGCCGAGTGCGGAGGCTGTGGGAGGCCTCGCACGGTGCTCTGTCCCGAGTGCCGTGCCGTCCTGAGCGGGACCGTACCGAGCCGGGTGCGACCGGTGCCGGAGCCGCCCGGGCTGCCGGTGGTGCACGCGGCCGCCCGGTATGCGGACGAGGCGCGGGCCGTGCTGCTGGCCCACAAGGAACGCGGCGCACTGGCGCTCGCGGCGCCGCTCGGGGCGGCCCTGGCCGGGGCCGTGACGGCGGCACTGCCCCGGGGCTCCCACGGGCGGGCCCGCGGGGCGGAGCGGTTCGGGGACGCCGGTGCGCCTGTGCTGCTCGTACCCGTTCCGTCTGCGCGTGGGGCGGTGCGAGCGCGAGGGCACGACCCGGCGCGGCGGATCGCGCTCGCGGCCGCGGGTGAGCTGCGGCGGGCCGGGATGCCGGCGCGGATGCTCGCCGTGCTGCGGCAGGGGCGTGCGGTGGCCGATCAGTCGGGGCTCGACTCCCGGCAGCGGCTGGACAATCTCGCGGGTGCGCTGAAGGTGGTACCCGGGGGAGGCAGGCTGCTCGCGGGCGGCGGTCCGGTTGTGCTCGTCGACGACCTGATGACGACCGGTGCGTCTTTGGCGGAGGCGGCGCGGGCTGTGCGGGCGGCGCTGACCGAGCACGCCGGGCCTGGTGGCACGGGGTGGTCGGGGGCGGGCCGGGACTTGGTGGGAAGTGCGGGCGTATACGGCAGAACGGTGGGGGAGGCAGACGCGTATGGATGGGGGACCGCGGAGCGCGGTGCGGGTGGTGGCGGAGCAACCGCCGTGTACGCGAGGGGAAGTCGGGAAAGCACAGGGGAACGGGTGGCTGGATCGTTGGAGGGCGCTGTGCGGCGAACGCGTGAGAGGCCGGGAATCATGGGCGCCGGAGGGCCCCATGACCTGATCTGCGCGGCTGTCGTCGCTGCGTCTCCGGATTCTTTCGAAATAAACCGGAACTGACTGCGAACTTGCATCGTTGCAGGTAACGAGAGGATCAATTCACCTGAACGGAGGTACGCCGCAGTAGAGGGTGACGACATCCGTCCGGGCGAGATATGTTCGGGTTGTGAGGGAAAGGCGCAGGCCATCCCCGTCATATCCGAATGCCGTGCCGCCGGTTTTGCACAATCACCCGGCGGCCATGGGGTGGAGATCTTGCCCATGGGGGAGGAGGAGGTGGAGTCACCGAGTCCGTAGGTTCCGGCGCTCACCGGAACCTGGTGCAAGAGGGAGATGCTCCGCCGATGGAGCGGAGCAATCCGGGAACGGAGTTCTGCGTGGACATCGTCGTCAAAGGCCGCAAGACCGAGGTGCCCGAGCGGTTCCGCAAGCACGTGGCCGAGAAGCTGAAGCTGGAGAAGATCCAGAGGCTCGATGCCAAGGTGATCAGCCTCGACGTCGAGGTGTCCAAGGAGCCCAACCCGCGACAGGCCGACCGCAGTGATCGAGTGGAGATCACGCTCCGCTCCCGCGGTCCGGTGATCCGGGCGGAGGCAGCGGCCAGCGATCCGTACGCGGCACTCGATCTGGCGGCGGAGAAACTGGACGCTCGGCTGCGCAAGCAGCACGACAAGCGTTTCTCGCGCCGAGGCGCACGCCGACTCACGGCGGCCGAGGTCCCCGACCACGTTCCGGGCGCGGCGACGCTCAACGGCAATGGCCACACCTTCCAGGAAGAAGAGCCGGACGGAATCCCCACGAAGAAGATCGGTTCGCTGGAAGTGAAGGGCGAAGGGCCTCTCGTCGTACGCGAGAAGACGCACGTGGCCTCCCCGATGACCCTTGACCAGGCCCTCTACGAGATGGAGCTGGTCGGGCACGACTTCTATCTCTTCATCGACTCCGAAACGAAGGAACCCAGTGTCGTCTACCGGCGGCACGCCTACGACTACGGAGTCATCCACCTCAACACGGACCCGATGGTCACCCAGGCGCAGTCTCCCGCGGCTGGTGGCACGCTGGGCGGCTGACCACCCGGCCGACGGCTGAGCCGGTGCCCCTGGAGCGCGTGTGCGCCCCCAGGGGCACCGGTGTGCGACCACTTCGCGCCCCGCTCGTCACCGGAGTGTCGGCCGGGCATGAAATCATGGCAGCAGCGGCCCAACCGGTGGGCCGCTGCCTTGGGTTGGCGATGGCAGACGACCAGCCGCAGCCTTCAGGGGGAGGAACGATGGCGGACAGCTTCGGACCGATGCGGGACGAGGGTGCCGACGGCGACGACGTCGTCGGCATGGGCCCTGACACGGGCTCTCCACGCAAGGAGCCGATCAGAGTCCTCGTCGTGGACGACCACGCCCTGTTCCGCCGTGGACTGGAGATCGTGCTCGCGGCCGAGGAGGACATCCAGGTCGTGGGGGAGGCGGGCGACGGCGCGGAAGCCGTCGACAAGGCCGCAGACCTGCTGCCGGACATCGTCCTGATGGATGTCCGGATGCCCAAGCGGGGCGGGATCGAGGCCTGCACCTCCATCAAGGAAGTGGCCCCCAGCGCGAAGATCATCATGCTGACGATCAGCGACGAGGAGGCCGACCTCTACGACGCGATCAAGGCGGGCGCGACGGGCTATCTCCTCAAGGAGATCTCCACGGACGAGGTGGCCACGGCCATTCGCGCGGTGGCCGACGGGCAGTCGCAGATCAGCCCGTCCATGGCGTCGAAGCTGCTCACCGAGTTCAAGTCGATGATCCAGCGCACGGACGAGCGCCGGCTCGTGCCGGCGCCCCGGCTGACGGACCGTGAGCTGGAGGTACTCAAGCTCGTCGCCACTGGTATGAACAACCGCGATATCGCCAAGGAGTTGTTCATCTCCGAGAACACCGTGAAGAACCATGTGCGCAACATCCTGGAGAAGCTTCAGCTGCACTCCAGGATGGAGGCCGTGGTGTACGCGATGCGGGAGAAGATCCTCGAGATCCGCTGAGGTCAGCCCACCAGCCGGGCGAGCTCCTTGGCGAGCGGCTCGCGCAGGTCGGGTGCGTCGACCCGTTCCACCCGTACGTCCGTGCAGTCCACCCAGCTCGCCGCCTCGACCAGCGCCTGGGCCACCGCGGGGACCGCTTTCGGGCCGTCCAGCGTGACCTGTCTGGCGACCAGGGTGCGCCCCTCGCGGGCCGGGTCCACGCGGCCCACGAGCCGGCCGCCGGCCAGGACCGGCATCGCGAAATAGCCGTGGACCCGCTTCTGCTTCGGTACGTACGCCTCCAGACGGTGTGTGAAGCCGAAGATCCGCTCCGTGCGCGCCCGTTCCCAGATCAGGGAGTCGAACGGGGACAGCAGCGTCGTACGGTGGCGGCCGCGCGGAGGTGTCTCCAGGGCCGCCGGGTCGGCCCAGGCCGGCTTGCCCCAGCCCTCGACCGTGACCGGGACCAGACCCGAGTCGGCGATCACCGCCTCGACCTGCTCGCCCTTGAGGCGGTGGTAGTCGGCGATGTCCGCGCGCGTGCCGATGCCCAGGGACTGGCCGGCCAGGCGGACCAGGCGGCGCAGGCACTCGGTGTCGTCCAGTTCGTCGTGCAGCAGTGCCGACGGAATCGCGCGCTCGGCGAGGTCGTAGACGCGCTTCCAGCCGCGGCGCTCGACACAGACCACCTCGCCGTACATCAGGGCCCGCTCTACGGCCACCTTCGAGCCCGACCAGTCCCACCACTCGCTCGTCCGCTTCGCGCCGCCCAGCTCGGTCGCGGTGAGCGGGCCCTCGGCGCGCAGCTGCTTGATCACCTGCTCGTAGGCGCCGTCGGGGAGTTCGTGGTTCCAGTGCGGGCGGCTGCGGTAGGCGCGGCGGCGGAAGGCGAAGTGGGGCCACTCCTCGACCGGGAGGATGCACGCCGCGTGGGACCAGTACTCGAAGGCGTGCGTGTCCGTCCAGTACGCCTTCTCCACCGTCCTGCGGCCCACCGCGCCCAGGCGGGCGTAGGGGATGAGCTCGTGGGAGCGGGCCAGGACCGAGATGGTGTCGAGTTGTACCGCGCCGAGGTGACGGAGGATGCCGCGGACGCCGGCCCTTCGGTCGAGGGCGCCGAGGAAGCCCTGCGCGCGCAGGGCGATGCGGCGGGCCTCGTCGGCCGAGAGGGCGGTGGTGGGGCGCAGGGTCGTCATGGGCGGCACCCTAGAGGCCGGCACTGACAACACGGGCTGAACTGGGGATACGCCCGCCCCTGGCCGCCCACCCACGGCCGCCCGCCCACGGCCGCTCGGTGACGGCCGTGGGCGGGGCTAGGCGGGCTGGTTCCGCGCCGGAAGGTACGGCGCCGTCGACGGCAGCGCCAGGTCCGACGGGAGCAGGGAGCCCACCCAGCAGTCCCGGCGTACGCCCTGGTGGACGATGGCGGAGCGCAGGGTGCCCTCAAGGGCGAAGCCGGCCCGTTCGGCCACCGCGCGGGAGGGCCTGTTGCCGACCTCCGCGCGCCATTCCACACGGTCGATCGACAGGTCGACGAAGGCCCAGCGGGAGGCGGCGAGGACGGCCTCGGTGACGTAGCCGTGGCCGCGGTGCTCCTTCGTGCCCCAGAAGCCGATCTCGGCCTCGCTCATGGAACGCATCGTGAGACCGAGCATGCCCACCAGTTCCTCCCCTTCGGGGAGGAAGAGACCCCAGGTGAACATCGAACCGTTCTTCCAGCCGTCGGGGACCAGTTGTTCCGTGAAGCTGTGCGCGTGCTCGCGCAGATAGGGCGAGGGGATCGTCGTCCAGCGCTGGATGGCGGGATCCTGGGCGGCCTCGTACACGGCATCGGTGTCATTCGGGCCGACCGCGCGCATCAGGAGGCGGTCGGTGGTGAGCGTGGCGGGTTCCATCGGCCGATTCTCCTCGTGGCCTCGGCGGAAGCGCCAACGCTTATGCGGTGGGTGAGCACGTGATCGCATTTCGCACAATTCATGAGTGGAACGCGGCACCATCCGCGACCCCCGTCCGTTGTCCCCTTTGACGGAGATTTGAAGCAGTGGACGCTCGTCGCCCCCGGCAGGCTCCCGGCGCGGCGGGGTCCTCGCATACGATGGCCGTTGCTCAGTCAAGTCAAATGGAAACCGACCGTCCCAGGCCCGACCGGCAAGGAGACCAACCCCCGTGTCCGTCCTCTCGAAGATCATGCGTGCAGGCGAAGGCAAGATCCTGCGCAAGCTGCACCGCATCGCGGACCAGGTCAACTCCATCGAAGAGGACTTCGTCGACCTCTCCGACGCCGAGCTGCGGGCCCTCACCGATGAGTACAAGCAGCGGTACGCCGATGGCGAGACCCTGGACGATCTGCTGCCCGAGGCCTTCGCCACGGTCCGCGAGGCCGCCAAGCGCGTCCTCGGCCAGCGGCACTACGACGTCCAGATCATGGGCGGCGCGGCGCTCCATCTCGGCTATGTGGCCGAGATGAAGACCGGTGAGGGCAAGACGCTCGTCGGCACGCTGCCCGCGTATCTCAACGCCCTGTCCGGCGAGGGTGTTCACCTGATCACGGTCAACGACTACCTGGCCGAGCGCGACTCCGAGATGATGGGCCGCGTCCACAAGTTCCTCGGCCTGAACGTGGGCTGCATCCTCGCCAACATGACGCCGGCCCAGCGTCGTGAGCAGTACGCGTGCGACATCACGTACGGCACGAACAACGAGTTCGGCTTCGACTACCTGCGCGACAACATGGCGTGGTCCAAGGACGAACTCGTCCAGCGCGGCCACAACTTCGCCATCGTCGACGAGGTCGACTCCATCCTCGTCGACGAGGCCCGTACGCCGCTGATCATCTCCGGCCCCGCCGACCAGGCCACCAAGTGGTACGGCGACTTCGCCAAGCTGGTCACGCGCCTGAAGAGGGGTGAGGCGGGCAACCCGCTCAAGGGCATCGAGGAGACCGGCGACTACGACGTCGACGAGAAGAAGCGCACGGTCGCCATCCACGAGTCCGGGGTCTCCAAGGTCGAGGACTGGCTGGGCATCGACAACCTCTACGAGTCGGTGAACACGCCGCTGGTGGGTTACCTGAACAACGCCATCAAGGCCAAGGAGCTGTTCAAGCTCGACAAGGACTACGTCGTCATCGACGGCGAGGTCATGATCGTCGACGAGCACACCGGCCGTATCCTCGCCGGCCGCCGCTACAACGAGGGCATGCACCAGGCGATCGAGGCGAAGGAAGGGGTGGACATCAAGGACGAGAACCAGACCCTCGCCACGATCACCCTCCAGAACTTCTTCCGCCTGTACAAGCGCCACGACCACAACGGCAAGGAAGTCCCCGGCCTCTCCGGCATGACCGGTACGGCGATGACCGAGGCCGCCGAGTTCCACCAGATCTACAAGCTCGGCGTGGTCCCGATCCCGACGAACAAGCCGATGATCCGCAAGGACCAGTCGGACCTGATCTACCGCACCGAGGTCGCGAAGTTCGAGGCGGTCGTCGACGACATCGTCGAGAAGCACGAGAAGGGCCAGCCGATCCTCGTCGGTACGACGTCGGTCGAGAAGTCCGAGTACCTGTCGCAGCAGCTGTCCAAGCGCGGCATCCAGCACGAGGTGCTGAACGCCAAGCAGCACGACCGTGAGGCGATCATCGTCGCCCAGGCCGGCCGCAAGGGCGCCGTCACCGTCGCCACCAACATGGCCGGCCGTGGTACCGACATCAAGCTCGGCGGCAACCCCGAGGACCTCGCCGAGGCGGAGCTGCGCCAGCGCGGCCTCGACCCCGAGGAGCACATCGAGGAGTGGGCCGCGGCTCTGCCCGCCGCCCTGGAGAAGGCCGAGCAGGCGGTCAGGGCGGAGTTCGAGGAGGTCACGGGCCTCGGCGGGCTCTACGTCCTCGGTACCGAGAGGCACGAGTCGCGTCGTATCGACAACCAGCTGCGCGGTCGTTCCGGCCGTCAGGGCGACCCGGGCGAGTCCCGCTTCTACCTGTCCCTCGGCGACGACCTGATGCGCCTGTTCAAGGCCCAGATGGTCGAGCGCGTGATGGCGATGGCGAACGTCCCGGACGACGTGCCGATCGAGAACAAGATGGTCACCCGCGCGATCGCGTCCGCCCAGTCGCAGGTCGAGCAGCAGAACTTCGAGACCCGCAAGAACGTCCTGAAGTACGACGAGGTCCTCAACCGCCAGCGTGAGGTCATCTACGGCGAGCGGCGCCGCGTCCTGGAGGGCGAGGACCTGCACGAGCAGGTGCAGCACTTCATGGACGACACCATCGACGCCTATGTCGGCGCGGAGACCGCCGAGGGCTTCCCGGAGGACTGGGACCTGGACCGGCTGTGGGGCGCGTTCAAGCAGCTCTACCCGGTGAAGGTGACCGTCGAGGAGCTGGAGGAGGCGGCCGGCGACCGGGCCGGGCTGACCGCCGAGTTCATCTCCGAGTCCATCAAGGACGACATCCACGAGCAGTACGCGGCGCGTGAGGAGCAGCTCGGCTCCGAGATCATGCGTGAGCTGGAGCGCCGGGTCGTGCTGTCGGTCCTGGACCGCAAGTGGCGCGAGCACCTCTACGAGATGGACTACCTCCAGGAGGGCATCGGCCTGCGCGCGATGGCGCAGAAGGACCCGCTGGTCGAGTACCAGCGCGAGGGCTTCGACATGTTCACCGCGATGATGGAGGGCATCAAGGAGGAGTCCGTCGGCTACCTGTTCAACCTGGAGGTCCAGGTCGAGCAGCAGGTCGAGGAGGTCCCGGTCGAGGACACCAAGCCGGTGGCCGACCTGGAGAAGCAGGACGCGGTGCCGGCGCAGGCGGGCGCGCGTCCCGAGATCCGCGCCAAGGGGCTCGAGGCTCCGCGCCGTCCGGACCGGCTGCACTACACCGCGCCCAAGGTGGACGGCGAGGGCGACATCGTCGAGGGCGACTTCGCCAACGACGACGAGCCGGTGCGCTCCGAGGCGGACGGCCTCACCCGCGCGGAGCGGCGCAAGCAGGCGCGTGGTGGGCGGCGTCGTAAGAAGTAGGACCAGTTGACGAAAGGGCCGGGTCTCCGTGACGGGGGCCCGGCCCTTCACGTTTGAGTGACCTGGGGCGCGTGTCAGTCGTCGTGTGGCCTGCGGCGGCCGCCCAGTTCCACCGCCGTGCAGCGCCAGCGGAGGTCGGCGCCCTGTTCCAGACGGAATGCCATGGCGCGCAGCTGGTCGCCGGCGCCGATGCGGGCGAAGGCCTCGATGGCGCCCGGGCGGGGCTCGAAGTAGCCGATGTCGCGGACGACGGGGCGGGTGCCGCGGGCGCGCAGGGGGCCGCGCTCGGCCAGCCAGGCGAGTTCGTCGTAGGCGCGGCCCGCGGTGTGGCGGAGCATCGAGTGGACGGGGCGCTGACCGCTCAGGACCAGCAGGAGGCGGTCGGCGAAGACGTCGGTGGGGCGTGGGTGAGGGACGGCGGGCCTGGGCTTGCGGAGGGCGGTCTCGGCTGCCGGGATGGGCAGGGTGCGCGGCGTCCGGACCGGGGCCGGAGCGGTCGGCGGACGGGTGTCGGCGGGGCCTGTGCGGGCGCGGGTGCCCGTCGTGTGCGGGGAGCCCGGAGGGCGGCCTCCCGGGGACGTCGTACGGGCTGTGCCGCCGCCAGGGGTCCGGGGCGGGGTCCCGGCGGGGCGGCGGGAGTCGCGGCGGGACGGTGGGCGGGTGCCGGGGCGGTGCTGCGTCCTGGTCATGACCTTGTGCATGGGGTCCCCGTTCGGCGGGCCCGGGATACCGGGCAGTAACTTCGTGGTTGGTGATCTTGTACGGGGCCATGGGGGTCGGCGGCAAGGAAGCTCAGGCCCCGCCGGGGCGGCCGCAATCTTCACTTATCCGGGTGAGCGGCGGGCGCGGGAGGCCGTGACGGCAAGGGCGCACCGGGTGAGTCCGTGGATCGGAGTGGACGCCGCGGGAGGTGGTGGTGGGGACTCGAAAGGGGACACCGCACGTATCCTGAAGGCCCTCCGGGAGGTGCGGGAGCGCCTCCTGCGGGTTCTTGCGAGTCTCACGAACACGAAAGCGGTCAGCCATGCGCGTCTACGTCCCCCTGACCCTCCCCGGTCTCGCCGAGGCGTACAAGACGGGCGAGTTGGGGGCCGGGTCGCTCGTCGCGTACGCCGTCACGCCCGCGTTGCGCGAGTGGTATCTCTCCGACGACATCGAGGAGTTGGAGTACGCGGCGCTGAACCGGGCCGCGCTGGCCTCGCTGCGGCTGCTCGCGGCGGACGCGGACGCCGTGCGGCGGCGGGTCGTGGTCGCCGTGGACGTGCCGGACGGAGCTGCCGTCGCCGACCCCGACCGGGGGCTGGATCCCTCGGCGCTGGGCGAGGTGCGGATCGCCGGGGGCGTGGCACTGGGCAAGGCGGCGGCCGTGCATGTCGACGCGGGGGACGCGGAGGCGGATGTGGCGGCTGCCGCGCAGGCGCTTCAGGCGGCGGACGGCGGGGACGACGACGCGCAGTTCGTCGTGGACGGGGCCGAGGACCATGAGCTGCTGTGGTACGCCACGCAGGAGATCCCGAACCTGGTGGGGCTGGGCGGCTGAGCCCGGCGCCGCGCCGTACGTACTCGCTGTGACCCGCTGTGACTTGCTGCTCTCTTGATTGTCAGTGGTGCCGGGTACGGTTTTTGGCATGGGGAAGCAGTTGGGGACGCACCTTGTCTGGGACTGGAACGGGACGCTGTTCCACGACAATGACGCGATCATCGGGGCCACGAACGCGGCGTTCGCCGAGCTCGGGCTCGAACCGATCACGATGGAGCAGTACCGGGCGCTGTACTGCGTTCCGGTGCCGAAGTTCTACGAGCGGTTGCTGGGGCGGCTGCCGACGGATGCCGAATGGGTCGTCATGGACGAGACCTTCCATCGGTACTACACCGAGCACCGGGTGGGGTGCGGGCTGACCGACGGTGTGGCGGAGCTGCTCGTGCAGTGGCGGTCCGCCGGGCGCAGTCAGTCGATCCTCAGCATGTACGGGCATGACGAACTCGTGCCGCTGGTGCGGGGGTTCGGGATCGAGGAGCACTTCATACGCGTCGAGGGACGGACCGGGCCGTCCGGGGGCAGCAAGGCCGAGCACATGGTGCGGCACATCGAGGCGCTGGTGAGCGTGGATCCGTCTCGCACGGTGGTGATCGGGGACGCCGCCGATGACGCGGTGGCGGCGTTGCACGTGGGGGCGCGGGCCGTGCTCTACACCGGGGGGTCGCACAGCCGGGCGAGCCTTGAGGAGGTGGGCGTGCCGGTGGCGGACACGCTGGGGGAGGCGGTCGCGGAGGCGGAGCGGTTGGCGGCCTGAGCGGGGGGCGGCTCGGCGCGGCGCCGTGTACGCCGCGCCATGTGGTTCGCCGTTGTCAGGTAACCGGTGCCTTGGCCCGCAGGACGGTCAGGAACTCCCTCATCCACGCCGAGTGGTCCGGCCAGGCGCGGGACGAGACCAGGGTGCCGTCGACCACCGCCTCGGCGTCCTGGAAGGTGGCGCCGGCCGCCTGCATGTCCAGTTCCAGGGCGGGGTACGCCGTGACGCGGCGGCCGCGGAGGCCGTCGGTGGCGGCGGTGATCAAAGGGCCGTGGCAGATCTGGGCGACGGGCTTGTCGGAGTCGAAGAACGACTTGAGGATCTTGCGCAGTTCGGGATCGTTGCGGAGGTACTCGGGGGCTCGGCCGCCGGGGATGACGATGGCGACGTAGGCGCCGGGGTCGACCTCGGAGAAGGCGAGGTCGGCGGGCCAGGTGTAGCCGGGTTTCTCGGTGTAGGTGTCGAAGCCGGGTTCGAAGTCGTGGACGACGAACTGGAGCTTTTTGCGGGCGGGGGCCGCGATGTGGACGTCGTAGCCCTCTTCGCGGAGGCGCTGGTAGGGGTAGAGGACCTCCAGGGACTCCGCGGCGTCGCCGGTGACGATGAGGATCTTCGCTGTCATGTCGGGTGCGCTCCTCTTGTGGGCCGTGGTGTGCGTCTCCTTCGGGCCGGCCTACTGGACAACGTGCCTCGGGGTGGGGGGATTGCCAAGGGGCCGTGCGGGGTGGTCGGTGCCGGGAGCCGGTCGGCCGTCGGCCCCGGGCGGCGTGGGCTTCCGGGCGTGGCCTGCCGGCCGATGGCCTGTTTTCGGACACGGGTCGGCTTCCGGTGGCCCGCCTTCGGCTTGTTCCTGGTGTGGGTGTGCACCTCGGCTCCACACCTCACCCTCTCCCTCCACACCCGACTCTGCCAGTTACGCCCTCCCCGCACCCTTTGCCCCTGTGCAGAACGTCAAAGTTCCACCCCCGGTTTTGTACACATACGGCTCATGACGGGGGCCCTGTAAGGAGCGATAGCCTTAGTGGCGTGATCAGCGCGATAGTTCGCGGGGGCATCGGTGCCCCTGCCCTGCGCCCGAGGAGCACGGACCACATCCGTGACCGGGCGGCGATCGCTGGTCTTCGTGGGCGGGAGAGGGCCGGAAGGGCTCCCGGGAGGCCATGCGCACCCTGGGCCCGGGCATCGCAGAGAGCAGCGTCACACCCTGCGGGCAGCTCAAGATTGGCTCATATGACCCCGCTCATCCCACCTCGCGGCATAGCGTCGAAGCAGACCGGACACCCCGCGTCGCGGCGTTACGCCGGAGGGGAAGACACCGTACTTCCTTCAACGTCACGCAACGGCGCGCGACAGGAGCCAGAGGACAATGCAGACCAAGCTGGACGAAGCCAAGGCCGAGTTGCTCGAGAGGGCCGCCCGGGTAGCTGAGAACAGCCCGGTCGGGGGGTATCTACCGACTGGGACCACGGACGAGAGCAGCCCCGGCACCCCGGACCACGACACCGTGCTCTCGTTCCTCCAGCGCTACTACCTGCACACCGCCCCGGAGGACCTCACCGACCGCGACCCGGTCGACATCTTCGGAGCCGCCTTCTCGCACTACCGTCTGGCCGAGAACCGTCCCCAGGGCACGGCCAACGTGCGGGTTCACACGCCCACCGTGGAAGAGAACGGCTGGACGTGCAGCCATTCCGTCGTCGAGGTCGTCACCGACGACATGCCCTTCCTGGTCGATTCCGTCACCAACGAGCTGACTCGGCAGGGGCGGGGGATCCATGTGGTCATCCACCCCCAGGTCATCGTCCGCCGCGACGTCACCGGCAAGCTCATCGAGGTGCTCCCCGCGCCGCCCTCCGGCGAGCAGTCGCACGACACCCACACCGAGTCCTGGATCCACGTCGAGTTCGACCGCGAGACCGACCGCGGCGACCTGAAGCAGATCACCGCCGAGCTGCTGCGCGTCCTGTCCGATGTCCGCGAGGCCGTCGAGGACTGGAGCAAGATGCGGGACGCGGCCCTGCGCATGGCCGACGAACTGCCGGCCGAGCCCACCTCCGACCTGCGTGAGCAGGAGATCGAGGAGGCCCGTGAGCTGCTGCGCTGGCTGGCCGACGACCACTTCACCTTCCTGGGCTTTCGCGAGTACGAGCTGCGCGAGGACGACTCGCTGGCCGCCGTGCCGGGCACCGGCCTGGGCATCCTGCGCTCCGACCCGCACCACGCCGAGGACGAGAACCACCCCGTCAGCCCGTCCTTCGAGCGGCTGCCCGCCGACGCCCGGGCCAAGGCCCGCGAGCACAAGCTCCTCATCCTCACCAAGGCCAACAGCCGGGCGACCGTGCACCGGCCGTCGTATCTCGACTACGTCGGGGTGAAGAAGTTCGACGAGAACGGGGAGGTCGTCGGTGAGCGGCGCTTCCTGGGGCTGTTCTCCTCCGCCGCCTACACCGAGTCCGTCCGGCGGGTGCCCGTCATCCGGCGCAAGGTGGACGAGGTGCTCCAGGTCTCCGGGTTCTCGCCCAACAGCCACGACGGGCGCGACCTGCTGCAGATCCTGGAGACGTACCCGCGCGACGAGCTCTTCCAGACCCCGGTCCCGGAGCTGCAGCGGATCGCCACCTCCGTCCTCTACCTCCAGGAACGGCGCAGGCTGCGCCTCTACCTCCGCCAGGACGAGTACGGCCGCTACTACTCCGCCCTCGTCTACCTCCCGCGCGACCGCTACACCACCGGCGTGCGGCTGCGGATCATCGACATCCTGAAGGAGGAGCTCGACGGCATCAGCGTCGACTTCACCGCCTGGAACACCGAGTCGATCCTGTCCCGGCTGCACTTCGTCGTCCGCGTCCCGCAGGGCACCGAGCTGCCGCAGCTCAGCGACAGCGACAAGGAGCGCATCGAGGCCCGTCTCGTCGAGGCCGCCCGCTCCTGGGCCGACGGCTTCGCCGACGCGCTCAACGCCGAACTCGGCGAGGAGCGCGCCGCCGAGCTGCTGCGCAAGTACTCCAACGCCTTCCCCGAGGGCTACAAGGCCGACCACACCCCGCGCTCCGCGGTCTCCGACCTGGTCCACATCGAACAGCTCACGGAGGAGAACAACTTCTCGCTGAGCCTGTACGAGCCGGTCGGCGCCGCCCCCGAGGAGCGCCGCTTCAAGATCTACCGCAAGGGCGCGGCCGTCTCCCTGTCCGCCGTACTGCCGGTCCTCAGCCGGCTCGGCGTCGAGGTCGTCG
Source organism: Streptomyces ferrugineus (assembly GCF_015160855.1). Lineage (NCBI taxonomy): Bacteria > Bacillati > Actinomycetota > Actinomycetes > Kitasatosporales > Streptomycetaceae > Streptomyces > Streptomyces ferrugineus. Next base: position 1,287,897 of record NZ_CP063373.1, read on the forward strand.
ACGAGCGGCCCTACGAGCTGCGCTGCTCGGACCGCAGCGTCGCCTGGATCTACGACTTCGGCCTGCGCATGGCCCCGTCGGCCGGTGCCGGTGAGTACCTCGGCGACGACGCGCGCGAGCGGTTCTCGGAGGCCTTCGCCGCCACCTGGACCGGCAAGGCGGAGAACGACGGCTTCAACGCCCTCGTGCTGGGCGCCGGGCTCACCTGGCGGCAGGCGACGGTCCTGCGGGCGTACGCGAAGTACCTGCGCCAGGCCGGGTCCACCTTCAGCCAGGACTACATGGAGGACACCCTCCGAAACAACGTCCACACCACGCGTCTGCTCGTCTCCCTGTTCGAGGCGCGGATGTCGCCGGACCGCCAGCGCGCGGGCCGCGAGATCGTGGACGCGCTGCTCGAAGAGGTCGACGCGGCGCTCGACCAGGTGGCGAGCCTCGACGAGGACCGGATCCTCAGGTCCTTCCTCACCGTCATCAAGGCGACGCTGCGCACGAACTTCTTCCAGGAGGCGGAGGGCGGCAGGCCGCACGACTACGTCTCCATGAAGTTCGACCCACAGGCCATCCCGGACCTGCCGGCGCCGCGCCCGGCGTACGAGATCTGGGTCTACTCGCCGCGTGTCGAGGGTGTGCACCTGCGCTTCGGCAAGGTCGCGCGCGGTGGTCTGCGCTGGTCCGACCGGCGTGAGGACTTCCGTACCGAGATCCTCGGCCTGGTCAAGGCGCAGATGGTGAAGAACACCGTCATCGTGCCGGTCGGCGCCAAGGGCGGCTTCGTCGCCAAGCAGCTGCCGGATCCGTCCGTGGACCGGGACGCGTGGCTGGCGGAGGGCATCCGCAGCTACAAGACCTTCATCTCGGCGCTGCTCGACATCACCGACAACATGGTCGCCGGCGACGTCGTGCCGCCGCCGGACGTCGTACGGCACGACGAGGACGACACCTATCTGGTGGTCGCCGCCGACAAGGGCACGGCGACGTTCTCCGACATCGCCAACGAGGTGGCGCAGTCGTACAACTTCTGGCTCGGCGACGCCTTCGCCTCCGGTGGTTCGGCCGGCTACGACCACAAGGGCATGGGCATCACCGCGCGCGGCGCCTGGGAGTCGGTCAAGCGGCACTTCCGTGAGCTGGGCGTGGACACGCAGAGCGAGGACTTCACGGTCGTCGGCATCGGCGACATGTCCGGTGACGTGTTCGGCAACGGCATGCTGCTCAGCGAGCACATCCGCCTGGTCGCCGCCTTCGACCACCGGCACATCTTCATCGACCCCAACCCCGACGCGGCCACCTCCTACGCCGAGCGCCGCCGCGTCTTCGAGCTGCCCCGATCCAGCTGGGAGGACTACGACACCGCCCTGCTCTCGGCCGGCGGCGGCGTCTTCCCGCGCAGCGCCAAGGCCATCCCGGTCAACGCGCACATCCGCGAGGCCCTGGGCATCGAGGGCAAGGTCTCCAAGATGACCCCGGCCGAGCTGATGAAGGCGATCCTGAAGTCGCCGGTGGACCTGCTGTGGAACGGCGGCATCGGTACGTACGTCAAGGCGAGCACCGAGTCGCACGCCGACGTCGGCGACAAGGCCAACGACGCCATCCGCGTCGACGGCGCCGATCTGCGGGTCAAGGCCGTGGGCGAGGGCGGCAACCTGGGGCTGACCCAGCTCGGGCGGATCGAGTTCGCGCGGCACGGCGGGAAGATCAACACCGATGCCATCGACAACAGCGCGGGCGTGGACACCTCCGACCACGAGGTGAACATCAAGATCCTGCTCAACGGGCTGGTCGCCGACGGCGACATGACCGTCAAGCAGCGCAACAAGCTGCTCGCCGAGATGACCGACGAGGTCGGCCGTCTCGTCCTGCGCAACAACTACGCGCAGAACACGGCGATCGCCAATGCCCTGGCCCAGTCCAGCGCCATGCTCCACGCCCAGCAGCGCTTCATGAAGCACCTGGTCAGGGAGGGGCACCTGGACCGGGCGCTGGAGTTCCTGCCCACCGACCGCCAGATCCGCGAACGCCTCGGCGCCGACCACGGCCTGACCGGCCCGGAGACGGCCGTTTTGATGGCGTACACGAAGATCACGGTCGCCGACGAGCTGCTGCACACCACGCTGCCGGACGACCCCTACCTGAGCACGCTGCTGCACGCGTACTTCCCGACCGCGCTGCGCGAGCAGTTCCCGGAGTACCTCGTCAGCCACCCGCTGCGCCGTGAGATCACCACGACCGTGCTGGTCAACGACACGGTCAACACGGGCGGTACGACGTATCTGCACCGGCTGCGCGAGGAGACCGGGGCCTCCCTGGAGGAGATCGTCCGGGCGCAGACCGTGGCCCGCGCGATCTTCCGCTCGGCGGAGGTGTGGGACGCGGTCGAGGGGCTCGACAACAAGGTCGAGGCGGCCGTGCAGACCCGGATCCGGCTGCACTCGCGCCGCCTCGTGGAGCGCGGCACGCGCTGGCTGCTCAACAACCGGCAGCAGCCGCTCGAGCTCGCCGAGACGGTCGACTTCTTCAGCGACCGGGTCGAGCAGGTGTGGTCCGAGCTGCCGAAGCTGCTGCGCGGCGCGGACCTGGACTGGTACCAGCAGATCCACGAGGAGCTGACGGCCGCCGGTGTCCCCGTCGAACTCGCCACGCGGGTCGCCGGGTTCTCCTCCGCCTTCCCGACGCTCGACATCGTCTCGGTGGCCGACCGTATGGGCAAGGACCCGATGGACGTCGCCGAGGTCTACTACGACCTCGCCGACCGGCTGCACATCACCCAGCTCATGGACCGCATCATCGAGCTGCCGCGCGCCGACCGCTGGCAGTCCATGGCCCGCGCCTCCATCCGTGAGGACCTCTACGCCGCCCACGCGGCCCTGACCTCGGACATCCTGGCGGCCGGCAACGGCACCGCGACGCCCGAGCAGCGCTTCAAGGTGTGGGAGCACAAGAACGGCGCGATCCTCGGCCGGGCGCGCACCACCCTGGAGGAGATCCGCTCCTCGGACTCCTTCGACCTGGCCAACCTGTCGGTGGCGATGCGCACGATGCGCACGCTGCTGCGGACACACACGTGAGCGTGTGACGCCGTAAGGCAGATGTACGCGAGGGCGCCCCGGACCGTCACGGTCCGGGGCGCCCTCGCGTACAGGGGGCTGTGGTCCTACGAAGGAACCTTCGGCTTCGGCTTGGGTGTCTTGTCGCCGGTGAACGCCTCGTACTCCTTGAGCACCTCGTCCGTCGGGCCGTCCATGCGCAGTTCGCCGCGCTCCAGCCACAGGACGCGTTCGCAGGTGTCGCGGATGGACTTGTTGTTGTGGCTGACCAGGAAGACCGTTCCCGCGTGCTTGCGCAGTTCGCGGATGCGGGCCTCGGAGCGCTTCTGGAAGGCGCGGTCGCCCGTCGCCAGGGCCTCGTCGATGAGCAGGACGTCGTGGTCCTTGGCCGCGGCGATGGAGAACCGCAGCCGGGCCGCCATACCGGAGGAGTAGGTGCGCATGGGGAGGGTGATGAAGTCGCCCTTCTCGTTGATGCCGGAGAAGTCGACGATCTCCTGGTAGCGGTCCTTGACCTGCTCGCGGGACATGCCCATGGCGAGGCCGCCGAGGAAGACGTTGCGCTCGCCGGTGAGGTCGTTCATCAGGGCCGCGTTGACACCGAGGAGGGAGGGCTGGCCGTCGGTGTAGATGTGGCCGTTCTCCACCGGGAGCAGGCCCGCGACCGCTTTGAGCAGGGTCGACTTGCCGGAGCCGTTGGTGCCGATGAGGCCGATCGCCTCGCCCTTGTACGCCACGAAGGAGACCTTCTTGACGGCGTGCACCTTGCGTACGCCCGCCGCCTGCTCGGCCTGCCTGCGGCGCAGGATGCGGTTGAGGGCGGCGGTGGCGGAACCGCGGCCGGCCCCGGTGCCGTTGACGCGGTAGACGATGTCGACGCCGTCGGCGATGACGGTGGGGATGTTCTCGCTGGTGTTGTCAGCCACGGCCGTACGTCTCCTCAGCCTTCCAGAAGTAGATGAAGCCGCCGACGCCGGCCAGCAGCGCCCAGCCCGTGGCGATCGCCCAAACGTGCGGCGGGAGCTGGCTGCCGTGGAAGCTGTCGATCAGCGCGAAGCGCATCAGGTCGATGTAGACGGCGGCCGGGTTGGCCTGCAGGGCCGCGATCACCCAGGACGGCAGGTTCTTGTCGCTCAGCATGTGGCTGATGCTGAACATCACGCCCGACGTGTACATCCAGGTGCGCAGCACGAACGGCATGAGCTGTGCGATGTCCGGGGTCTTGGCGCCCATCCGAGCCATGATCATCGCGATGCCCGCGTTGAAGGCGAACTGCAGCACCAGCGCCGGGACCGCCAGCAGCCAGGAGGCGGAGACCGGGATGCCGAAGCAGAGCAGGATCACGACCAGGGCCGCCATCGAGAACAGCAGTTGCTGGAGCTGCTGCAGCGCGAAGGAGATCGGCAGCGCGGCCCGCGGGAAGTGCAGGGCCCGTACCAGGCCGAGGTTGCCGGAGATCGCTCGGGTGCCCGCCATGATCGAGCTCTGTGTGAACGTCCACACGAACACCCCCGTCACCAGGAACGGGATGTAGTCCGGCACGCCGCGGCTGGTGCCCATCAGCTTGCCGAAGATGAAGTAGTACACCGCCGCGTTCAGCAACGGCGTCAGCACCTGCCAGACCTGGCCGAGCTTGGCCTGGCTGTACTGGGCGGTGAGCTTGGCGGTGGCGAAGGCGCCGATGAAGTGACGGCGCGCCCACAGCTGGCGGATGTACTCGGGCAGGGAGGGCCGGGCACCGCTGACCGTGAGGCCGTGCCGGGCGGCGAGGGCCGCGAGGTCGTGGGCCTCGGGTGGGGCGGGGGCCGTCTGGGGCGGTGTGTGGAGGGCCTGGGTCACATCCGCTGCTTTCGCTCGGGAGGGGGGTGGGTGCGGGCGCCGGAGGAGTCGGTCGCAGGAGGCGAGGGAGGGTCGGAAGAGCCGGCTCGCGGTTCCTTACGCTTCTCTTCACGTTTTCTTACGTCGGGACGGGACCGTATCGTCGCAACGTGAGCGTAGGTCGATTGCCCGTCGGAACGCAACCGTTTCGTCGTAACGCCCTATGCTGTTCCGCATGACGACCAACGCCGACCAGCCCCAGACGCCCCCACGGCGCCGGGCCCCCGCGGGGGCCGCCGTGCTCCGGGAGGACGTGACGGAGGCCATTCGCGCGGCCGTCTTCGAGGAACTCGCGTCCGTCGGCTATGCGCGGATGTCCATCGAGGGCATCGCGCGCCGCGCGGGCGTCGGCAAGACCGCGGTGTACCGGCGCTGGCGTTCCAAGCTGCACCTGGTGCTGGACGTGGTGTCGGCGGTGGCGGTGATGGGGCTGCCCGTCCCGGACGCCGGCTCTCTGGAAGGGGACCTGCGGTTGCTGTACGAGGTGACCGCGCGCGCCCTGCGCCACCCCCTGGCCTCGCAGATCCTCCCGGACCTCCAGGCCGAGGCGGCCCGCAGCCCCGAGATCGCCGAGGCCGTGCAGAAGGCGCTGCGGGACGGGCAGGCGAGTGTCGCCAGCGGCATCGTGATGGCCGCGGAGAAGCGCGGCGAGGTGCGTGCGGGCATCGACGAGGAGCTGGCGCTCGACCTGATCTCGGGCCCTCTGTACTGGCGTTCCGTGGTGATCCGCAGCCCCAAGGTGCCCAAGGGCTACCTGGACGCCCTGGCCCGTGCCACCGCACAGGCCCTCAAGGCGCTCTGAGCAGGCCGACGTCGGCGGGGCACGAGGTCGTAGCCCTCGTGCCCGAGGCCCCCGGGTCAGCCGCTGTCGTTCGGTGCGGCGCGCAGGGCGAGGAGTTCGGGGGCCGGGATCTCGATCGTGCCGTCGGGCGTCGTGCGGATGGTCGTCGACCCCCGAACGCCTCGCCGCCCGCCCGGCCCACCGCGAGGCCCTCACCGACAGCGGCGCGTTGCTGCTCTTCGCGCTGGAACGGCCGGAACTGGAGAAGGTCCTCGACGAGGACCCGTACTACCGCCGGACGGCCGGTGTCGAGGTGCGGGGGATCCGTGAGTGGACGCCGGTGGTGGGGGGCGGGAAGGAGGGCTAGGCGGTCAGCTCCGCGCCGCCTGCGGATGCAGTCGCACCCAGCCCGCCCAGGCCGACGCGATCATGTCGTCCACCCCGTACCGCGCCTTCCAGCCCAGCTCTGTCGCGATGCGGTCGGCCGAGGCGACGACGCGGGCCGGGTCGCCGGGGCGGCGGGGGGTGACGGTCGGGGGGCGGTCGTAGCCGGTGATGGCGTTGATCCGGTCGATCATCTCCCGCACCGAGACCCCTTCCCCGCGGCCGATGTTGAGGGTGAGGTCGTGGCCGGGCGAGGTCTGGAGGGCGCGGGCCGCCGTCACGTGGGCCTCCGCCAGGTCGACGACGTGGATGTAGTCGCGGACGCAGGTGCCGTCGGGGGTCGGGTAGTCGGCGCCGAAGACGCGCGGGGGCGCGTTGTCCGTCAGCTTCTCGAAGACCATGGGGACGAGGTTGAAGACGCCGGTGTCGGCGAGTTCGGGGGTGGCCGCGCCGGCCACGTTGAAGTAGCGGAGCGAGGCCGTGGACAGACCGGTGGCCCGGCCGGTGGCGCGGACCAGCCACTCGCCGGCCAGCTTGGTCTCGCCGTACGGCGACATCGGCAGGCACGGCGTCTCCTCGGTGACGAGGTCGACGTCCGGCATGCCGTAGACCGCCGCCGAGGACGAGAAGACGAAGGACCGCACCTGCGCCGCCGTCACGGCCTCCAGGAGGACGCGCAGGCCCTCGACGTTCTCCCGGTAGTAGTGCAGCGGCAGCTCGACGGACTCGCCGACCTGCTTCTTCGCCGCGAGGTGGACGACGCCGGTGATGCCGTGGTCCGTGAGGGCGCGGGCCACCCGGTCGCCGTCCAGCGTCGAGCCCACGACCAGCGGGACACCGTCCGGCACGCGCTCGGCGACGCCGGTGGACAGGTCGTCGTAGACCACCGCGGGCTCGCCCGCCTCCGTCATCGCCCGTACGACGTGCGCTCCGATGTAACCGGCGCCGCCGGTGATCAGCCAGGTCATGTGGGCCGCCCCCTCGTCGATGAGCCCGTGGTTTCGTGGTCTGCACCAGTGCAAGCGCCGGTGCCAGTGACAGTGAAGCAGGCGATGGAGTCCGCCGCCCCTACGACTCCTCCAGCGCCGCCGTGTCCAGCGCCGCGGTGAGCTGGTCCAGCCGTTCCCGCAGTTCGCCGATCGCGTCCGTGTCGAAGCCCGTCGCCGCGGCGATCCGGCGCGGCACCTGCAAGGCCCGCTCGCGCAGCGCGGTGCCCTCGTCCGTGAGCCGCACCTCCACCGAGCGCTCGTCGCGGGCGCTGCGCTCCCGGCGCACCAGACCGGCCGCCTCCAGCCGCTTGAGCAGCGGCGACAGGGTGCCGGAGTCCAGGCGCAGATGTTCGCCGAGCTTCTTCACGGGCAGGTCGCCGTGCTCCCACAGCACCAGCATCACCAGGTACTGCGGGTAGGTGAGCCCCAGGTCCTTCAGGACCACGCGGTAGACGCCGCCGAAGGCGCGGGAGGCGGCGTTCAGGGAGAAGCAGATCTGCTGGTCGAGGCGGAGCCAGTCCGCCGTGGGCGTGGTCGTCATGGCTCCAGGGTAACTCCTGCCCGCCATTTAGTTGTGTGCAATTGAATTGTGTGCTCTACTTGTGGTCGTGCGGCGGCCGCCAACAGAGCCGCCGGAACGTGACGAGAGGGATGGATTTCCATGGACGCGCTCTACACCGCTGTCGCCACCGCCACCCACGGCCGTGAGGGCCGCGCCGTCTCCAACGACGGCAAGATCGACCTCCCGCTGAGCATCCCGGTGGAGATGGGCGGCAACGGGCAGGGCACCAACCCCGAGCAGCTCTTCGCCGCCGGGTACGCCGCCTGCTTCGGCAGCGCCCTCGGCCTCGTCGGCCGCCAGGCCAAGGTCGACGTCTCCGACGCCGCCGTCACCGCCGAGGTCGGCATAGGCAAGCAGGGCGAGGGCTTCGCCCTGGCGGTCACCCTCCGGGTCGAACTGCCCGACACCCTGGACGAGGCGACCGGCCGCAAGCTGGTCGAGCAGGCCCACCAGGTCTGCCCCTACTCCAACGCCACCCGCGGCAACATCCCGGTCGAGCTCGTCATCGAGTAGTCCACCAGCCCACCAGCCCACGCACGCCGTCGGACGACGCGGGTCCGGGCGATGGCGCCGCGGACAACGGACGACACATCGCGGCACAACCGGCGGAGCGTTCAGCGGCTCTCGGTGACGGTCACGGGCGCCGTGAGCTGGGCACGGTCGTCAGGGACGCGGCCGGCGACGGCACGGGGTGGCGCCGGCCGAGCGGTACGACCGGTGGGCTGCCCGTCTCGCCCAGCACCACCCGGCGTACGACCCGCTCGGCGGCCCGCCCGTCGTCGTGCGGGCAGAACCGCTCCCGGAACGCCGCCCTGAGCTGGGCGGAGCGCGAGCCGCGCCAGTGGCCGGTGGCGAAGATGTCGATCAGCTCGTCCTCCCCGCGCGAGACCGCGCCCGGCGGAAAGGACCGCAGGTCGAAGTAGGTGCCACGGGCCGCCTCGTACGCCTCCCAGTCATCGGCGTGGATCACGATCGGCCGGTCCAGGTTGGCGTAGTCGAACATGATCGACGAGTAGTCGGTGACCAGGGCGTCCGAGGCGAGGCACAGCGACTCGACGCTCGGGTGGTCGCTGACGTCGATGACCCGGCCGGACGGGGTGTCGACGAGCGGGCCGCCGTGCCGATGGTGGGCGCGGGCCAGGATGACGTAGCGCGGGCCCAGCCGGCGCAGGACGCGATGCAGGTCGAGGGCGGCGCGCTGGGTGCGGCGGTAGTCGCGGTGGGTGGGGGCGTAGAGGATCACCACCGCGCCCTCGGGGACGCCGAGCCGCTCGCGGATCCGGGTCACGTCCGCCGAAGTGGCCTGCTGGAAGACGTCGTTGCGCGGGCTGCCGTACTCGAGGGTCGTGTACTCGCCCGGGTACACCCGCTCCCAGGTCAGGGTGGAGTGGCGGTTGGCGGACACGACGTAGTCCCACTTGTCGACGTCGTCGAGGACGTCGTCGACGTCCATGTCCCCGCCGGCCGCCGGGCGTTCGCACAGGTCCAGGCCCATGTGCTTGAGCGGGGTGCCCTGCTGGGTCTGCACCACGACCTGGCCCCGGCGCTTGACCAGGCGGCGGTCGAGTCCGGCGTTGTGCACGAGGTACTTGGAGCGGGCCAGGGCCGTCCAGTAGGCGGCCGTGCCGGGGCGCAGCCGACGGGTGCCGGACCGGACGGGATCCCGCTGCCCGGCGTCGGCGATCCAGGCCGTGCGGATGTGCGGGGCGTGGGTGCGGAACGCCTGCTCCAGGGCGCCCGGGGCGCAGCCCTGGCCGCGGACGCCGTGCGCGCCGAAGACGGCGCGGTCGGAGCGCACCGGCAGCCAGCGCTGGACGCGGTAGTGCAGGCGCAGCGCGGCGGAGCGCAGGGACTTCAGCAGCCGGTCGGCGGCCTTGGCGGTACGGCGCAGCAGGGCCGCCGTGAGCCGCAGGACGCGGTAGGTGCGGTGCAGGCCCAGGCGGATCAGCGTGCAGTGGAGACGGGCGCGCACCGGGACGGGGATGCCGGGGGTGCGGTAGCGGCGGTAGTACGTACGGGCCGTGCGCAGGAACGCGGTGCGGCTGCGGCGCGGGAGGCGGTCGCGGCGGGCGAACACCACGAGCAGATGGTCGACCATCCGGCGGAACAACAGCGGCCGCCAGCCGGCGAGTTCGGGGTGGTGGTCGACGTAGGCGAAGACACGGTCGTACTGCTCGAAGACATCGAAGTGGCGCGGGCTGACCGTGCCGAGGATGCCGCCCCGGCGCCGCTGCCGGTAGTGCACGCACACCCGGTCCAGCGTCGCGATCGACTCCGCCGTCATCAGGATCGGGTACGTCCAGGGCGTGTCCTCGTAGTAGCCGGACGGGAAGGCGAAGCCCTCCTCCTCGACGAAGTCCCGCCGGTACGCCTTGTTCCAGGCGACCATCAGCATCCGCAGCAGCCCCGGGCGGTCCGAGAGACGGAAGGGCGCCGGGCCCTCCTCGGTGAGCCGGGCGGCGGCCTGGTTGCGGACCGTCTCGCCGGTCCAGTAGGCGCGCGCGTAGTCGTAGACCAGGACGTCCGGATCGCCGGTCTCCTTCAGCCGGTCGGCGATGGCGTGCAGGGCGCCCGGGGTGAGGCTGTCGTCGCTGTCCAGGAAGATCAGGTAGTCGCCAGTGGCCTGCGCGATCCCCGTGTTGCGGGCGGCTCCCAGCCCCTGGTTCTCGGCGAGGTGCACCGCGTGCACGCGCGGGTCGCGGGCCGCGAACTCGTCGATGATCGCCCCGCACGCGTCCGGTGAACAGTCGTCGACGGCGATCAGTTCGAGATCGGGGTACGACTGTGTGAGCACCGATTCCAGGCACTCGTGCAGATACGCCTGCACCTGGTACACGGGGACAATGACACTGAACCTGGGCAAGGGACATCCATCGATCGGTACGGGCGTTCGGCCCGGGAACGGCCAATGGAGTGACTTGGTTACGGCTCCTACGGCATACGAGGGACCGTGAGTAGACACCAGGGGGGTGGGCCGATGACGGCCCACCCCCTCAAGCGTGGTGCGCCCCCGCCTACTTGACCGCGCCCGCCATCACGCCGGACACGAACTGCCGCTGGAACGCGAAGAACACGACCAGCGGGATCACCATGGAGATGAACGCGCCGGGCGCCAGGATGTCGACGTTGTTGCCGAACTGGCGTACCTGGGTCTGCAGGGCGACCGTGATCGGCTGGCTGTCGGCGTCCGTGAAGATCAGCGCGACCAGCATGTCGTTCCACACCCACAGGAACTGGAAGATGCCGAGCGCGGCGATCGCCGGACCGCCCAGCGGCATCACGACACGGAAGAACAGGCGCAGTTCACCGGCGCCGTCCAGCCGGGCCGCCTCCAGCAACTCCCTCGGGATCTCGGCGAAGAAGTTCCGCAGCAGGAACACCGCGAACGGCAGCCCGAAGCCGACGTGGAACAGGATCACACCGGTCATCGAGCCGAAGATGCCGATGTTGCCGAACAGTTCGGCGATCGGGATCAGCGCCACCTGCACCGGAACCACCAACAGGCCGACTACGCCCAGGAACCACCAGTCGCGGCCCGGGAACTCCATCCACGCGAACGCGTATCCCGCGAGCGAGCCGATGACGACCACGAGGACCGTCGCCGGGACCGTGATCAGCACGGTGTTGACGATCGAGTCGGTGATGTCGCTGTTGCCCAGGAGCTTGTCGTAGCTCTCGAAGGTGAGTTGGGACGGCTTGCTGAAGACCTCCCACCAGCCGCTCGCGGTCATCTCCTCCGGCGGCCGGAGCGAGGACAGCAGCAGACCGATCGTCGGCACCAGCCAGAACAGGCCGACGACGATGAGGAACACCCGCACCAGACCGCCGCTGACGAAGGAGACGAGCCGGCCGCCGAGGGACTGCTCGCCCTTGACGACGGTGAGCGGCGGGGGCGCCGCCTTGGTGAGCCTGCCGGCGTCCGCACTCATCGCCGCACCTCCCGCCTGAGCCGACGGACGTTGAACCACATCACCGGGATCACGAGCAGCAGCAGGAACACCGAGATCGCGCTGGCGATGCCCGGCTGGTCCTCGGAGAAGCCCTTGCGGTACAGCTCGAGGGCGAGGACGTTCGCGTCGTCCTGCGAGGAGCCCGGCGCGATGATGAAGACCAGGTCGAAGATCTTCAGCACGTTGATCATCAGGGTGACGGTGACGACCGCGAGGACGGGCGCGAGCAGGGGCACCGTGACCCGTCTGAACACCTGCCACTCATTGGCGCCGTCGACCCGGGCGGCCTCCAGCAGATCGCGCGGGATGCCCGCGAGCCCGGCCGCGATCAGCACCATCGCGAAACCGGCCCACATCCAGATGTACGACCCGATGATGGACGGTGTGACCAGGGACGGGCCGAGCCAGTCCAGGCCGTTGTACGGCGCCTTGAAGTTGTCCGCCGGAAGCCTGAGCTGAGCCCCGTCGGCGGCGGCCGGCAGCGTGAACGTGCCGTCGTCGCCGGCCTTCGTGGACGCCACCACCTTGCCGTCCTTGACGGCCTCGATCTTCATCCCGGCATAGCCCAGCTCGGAGGCGTCGACCCCGCCGAGCGTGCCGACGCCCTTGCCCCGGGTGAAGTCCTGCCAGGTGGTGCCGGTGACCTTGTCCGGCTCGGCCTTCGGCGCCACGGCCCGCTCGGCGCCGTCCGGCATCTGGTCGGGGGCGACGCCGACCAGGGGCAGGGCGACCGGGGTGCCGGCGCTGACCGTGGCCTTGGTGATGAAACCGCCGCCCGGCGCCGCCTGAAGGGGCGACTCCCGGCCGGGGTGCGCCTTGGGGAACGCGGACGCCTGCGCGAAGGTGTCGTGGACGCCCACCCACACCGCGTTCGCGACGCCCTTGTCCGGGTCCTGGTCGTACACGAGCCGGAAGATGATGCCCGCCGCCAGCATCGAGATCGCCATCGGCATGAAGACGACCAGCTTGAACGCCGTGCCCCAGCGCACCCGTTCGGTCAGCACCGCGAAGATCAGACCGAGCGCGGTGGCGACCGTCGGCGCGAACACCACCCAGATGACGTTGTTCTTCAGGGCGGTGCGGATGCCGTCGTCCGTGAAGAGGGCCTCGTAGTTGTCGAATCCCGCGAAGGAGCCGCCGGACTGGTCGTAGAAGCTGCGGATCACCGAGTACCCGATCGGGTACACCACGAGCGCGCCGAGCAGCACCAGGGCGGGCAGCAGGAAGAGCACCGCCACGATCCTGCGGGTGCCGGTCACGCTCTTGCGCGACTTGGGTGCGGCAGGGGGCGCGGTGCCCCCTGCCGCTTCCGCGGACGCCATGGCGTCAGTTTCCGTATGCCGCGGCCGCGTCGGCCTCCAGCGTCCGCTGGGTGCCCGCGACGTCCGACGGGTTCTTCAGGAAGTCCTGGAGCGCCTTCCACTCGCCCTTGCCGGGCGTGCCGCCGAAGGCCTGCGGGGCCTGGTCGGACATGTCGAAGCGGAAGTCGTCGCCGGAGTCGATGAGCGCCTTGGCGATCTTCTGCTGCACCGCGTTCGGATACGCCGAGTTGTCCACGTTCTTGTTCGGCGACAGGTAGCCGCCGAGCTTCGCCTGGATCGTCGCCGCGTCCGGGGAGGCGAGCCACGTGGCCAGCGCCTGCGCCGCCTTGGAGTCCTGAAGGATCACGGCCGCGTCGCCACCGGAGACCACGGGCGCGGTGTCACCGACTGCCGGGAACGGGAACACCTTCGCGTCCGTGCCGACCTCCGCCTTGGCCTGTGTGATGTTGACCTGCGCGAAGTCGCCCTCGTAGACCATGGCGGCCTTCGGCTGGTCGCCGCCGGTGAAGGTCTGAGTGACGGAGGCCGGGAAGTCCGTCTGCAGCGCGCCGGTCGCGCCGCCCGCCACATAGTCCTTCTTGCCCCACACCTGGGCGAGCGTGGTGAGCGCGTCCTTCACGGACGGGTCGGTCCACTTGATCTCGTGCCGCGCCAGCTGGTCGTACTTCTCCGGACCCGCCTGGGAGAGATAGATGTTCTCGAACCAGTCCGTGAGGGTCCAGCCCTCGGCACCGCCCACCGAGAACGGCGTGACGCCGGAGTCGTAGACCGTCTGGGCGGTGGTGAGCAGCTCGTCCCACGTCTTGGGCTCGGTGGCCCCCGCGTTCTCGAAGACCGCGTTGTTGTACCAGATCAGGGACTTGTTGGCGGCCTTGTAGTAGACGCCGTACTGCTTGTTGTCGACCTTGCCGATGTCCTGCCAGCCCTGCGAGTAGTTCTCCTGAAGCTCCTTCACCGCGTCGGCGCCGAGCGGCTTGGCCCACTTCTTGTCGACGGCCTGCTTGATGGCGCCGGGCTGCGGAAGCATCGCGATGTCCGGCGGCTGGCCGCCGGCGACCTTCGAACCGAGGAAGTTGATGATCGGGTCCTGCGCGGGCACGAAGGTGACCTTGGCACCGGTGCGCTTCTCGAACTCCGCGAGGACCTTCTTGAAGTTCTGCTGCTCGGCACCGGTCCATACGGCGGCGACCTCGAGGGTCTCGCCGTCCAGCTTGGGAAGGGTGACCGTGCCGGCGGTCTCCTTGCCGGATCCGCCCTGTTCGTTGCCGTTGCCGCTGTCGTCGTCGCCACCGCAGGCGGTGAGCGAGAGGGCGAGGGCACCCGCGAAGACGGCTGCCGCAGTCCTTGCGGCCCTGCTTGTCCGGTTCTTGCTGCTCGTGCTGCGCATCACTGCCCCGTTCTTCGTGCCTCGTCGAACGTTCGAGCGCTGTCCCGTGCGATCTGGTCTACGCCTTGGCCTGGGGGTCGGCAAGAGCGCGTCCGCTGTCAAGCGGGACATCGTGACCGCCTCGTGACCAGGCGTCCGGCGCCGCTGTGAACGTCGCTGAGGGCTGCAGCCCCCAGACCCCCGCTATCGGCCTGAACGGCCTCGTCCTCAATCGCCGGACGGGCTGATTTCGTCCCCCGCACTACAGGAGGGACGGCACCCCGGTCGCCGAGACCTGCCTCGCCGCCCGCTCCACCGCACTGGCCAGCAACGCCAGATCCGTCGGCCCGTTCCCCAGCTCCCGCACCTGACGCCGGGCCGGTGGATCGCCCATCCGGTGCCACTCCAACGGCACGACCGTCGGCCGCAGCGTCGCCGTCCGAGGGATGCGCCCGGTGACCCGCCCGCCCTGGAACGGCACGACCCTGCCGTCCGCCCGGACCAGCCGTCCCCGCCCCGGCGCCGGTTCGTCCGGGCCGGCCGTCACCGCGTCCAGCGTCACCCGCAACGTCGCCCGCCGCGCCGGCTCCGACTCCGCCGTACGGCCCCCGACGCCCGCCGCGGCCACCAGATGCACCCCGAGCCGCTCGCCCTCGCGGGCCACGGCCTCCAGCGCCCGTATCACCGAGCCCGCCGCGGGCCGGCCCGGTGATCCCAGCGCGGGGGAGACCAGGGCGTCCAGATCGTCCACGACCACGACCAGGCGGGGCAGCGGCGGCACCGCCTCGGCCCGCCGACGTCCCGCCCCCGGCCGCAGCCGCAGCGTGGAGCTGGGCGGAGTGTCCAGATCCCCCGACAGATCACCGGCCCCGGCCCCGGCCCCGGTCCCGGCCGCCGCCGCGCGCTGCGCGACCATCCGGCCCGACAGCGCCCGCCCCGTGTGCCATTCGGCGAAGTCGGACCGCCCGAGCAGCTCGGCCCGGCGCTTGAGCTCGGCGCTGAGCGACTGGGCGAACTCCCGCATGCGGACCGGGTCGTTGGCGGTCAGGTGGGTGGTGACATGCGGTATGTCGGTGCACATCCGCAGCCCGTCGCCGTGCGCGCCGCCCGCACCGACGCTGTCCCGGCCGTCGACCAGCACGACGCCCAGCCGGTCCGGGCGCTCGGCCGCCGCGAGCGATGCGACGACCGCCCGCAGCAGCTCCGTACGCCCGCTGCCGGGCGGGCCCTCGATCAGCAGATGCGGCCCGTCCGCACCGAGGTCCGCGGCGACCGGCCCGCGCGGCCCGGCCCCGAGCACCGCACACGCCCGGCCGCCGAGGGCCTGCGGGTCGTCGCCCGCGTCGGCCCAGCGCGCCATCAGCGACGCCGGGGTGGCGCGGGCCAGCCCCAACTCGTCGAGCAGCCGCGCCGCCTGGGGCAACGGCACCGACACACGCGCGTGCCGCTCCCCGACGCCGCCCTCCGTCCGCAACGGCGCCAGAGCCCGCGCGAACCGCTCGGCCCAGGCGAGCGAGACGGCGTCCACGGCGGCGACCGTGCCGTGTCCGACGGGGCCGTGCGCGGCGGCGTCGGCGTCGCGCCGCTGGTCCGCGACGGTGCCGTCGTCCGGTTCGGCCGCCCCGCCCCGCGCCACCCGCATCAGCCGCAGCGCCGTGGCCACATCGCCGCTCAGCAGCGCGACCGCGCCGCACTCCCGGAACGTCGGCGACACCGTGCACGCCGCCTCGTACGTCTCCGTCACCGGCGAAGCGGGCGACGCCGAAGCCGTCTCGGCGAGGCACACGACGTGGATCCCGGCCCGCGGGCCCTGCGCCGCCAGCCGTGCCACGGCCTCCCGCAGATCGGCACCCCCGGGATCGCCGTCCACGACGACCACGGTGTACGGCCCCGCGAACCCGTCCGCGCCGTCGGCCGGTTCGTCGTCCCGCGCCCAGGAGGGCCGGCGCGGGGCACGCTGGGCGGGAAGTCGGCCGTCGTGTGCGGGGGGTGTCTCCGTCTCCGCGGCGATGTCCTCCAGACGCCGCAGCAACTCCTCTGTTCGCGCCGTCGCCTGTTCGCGGTCGTAGGCCAGCAGCAGCCGGCAGTCCTGGCCGTGTCCGGGGCGGACATGCGGGAGCCAGCCCAGCCATGCCCATTCGGCGGTGCGCTCCTCCAGCGGACGGGTGCGGTCCACGCTGAGCAGGACCACTTCCAGGGCGTCGGGCGAGTGCAGTGCGGCGAGTTGGGCCAGCACCGCGCGCGCCAGCCCGGCGAGCCGTTCGCGTGGACCGGCCAGGCCCAGCGCCCCGACCTCCCGCAGATCCGCGGTCACCGGCACGGCGGGCAGCAGTCCCGAGCCGTCGGGCGCCGCCCGGTCGGCGGTGCCGAGCCGTACCGTGAGCGCCTCCGCGTGGCTCGGTGCGCGCTCCCACAGCCGGGGCCCGGGGCCCAGGGCCGTCAGCAGCAGGGACGCCGGGTTCGGCCAGACCTCCGGCAGCCGGGGGCCGTTCGCCGCCGGAAGCTGCTCCGCGGGCTCGGCCGGCAGGTCGTCGTCGTATGTCTCGGGCCGGCCCGGGTCCTGCTCCCCGCGCCCTCCGGCCAGCCGTCGCGCCCACGCCGTGAGCCCGCCCCGCCTGCGCACGCCCGGCGGCACGTCGGTGCCTCGCAGCGGGGTGCCCTTGCGGCTGCCGCCGACCGCCTCGCCCTCGGCGGCCGTGGAAGAAGCAGCCGGGGAAGAGGCGGCCGTGGAAGAGGCAGCCGGGGAAGAGGCGGCCGGGGAGGAAGCGGCCGTAGAGGGGGCGGCCGTAGAGGGGGCGGCCGTAGAAGGGGACGTACGCGAGGCCGCCTCCCCGCCGAGCGTCCCCACCCCGAAGCCCGCACCGTGGGTGTCACCACCGCGCGGTCCCGGGGGCGGCGGCTGCCGCGATCCACCGCGCTGTTCGATCCGCGGCGCCCGGCCCTGGACCGGCACGATGGGCGGCTCGACCGGGCCGTGTCCCGAAAGCGGCCCCGGGTCGCCGCCGCCGTCCGCCACGCGTGCGTGAGGCACCGCGGGGGCCGCGGCGCCGTCGGCCTCCCGGTCGCCCCCCGCAAGGACCCGCACATGCCCCTCCCCGTCCGGCTCCGTGCGCACCCGCGCCCCCGGTCCGCCGGCCGGAGTCAGCCGCAGCGCCGACTCGCCGATCCGCAGCAGCGCGCCCGGCGCGAACCGCACCGGGCGGGTGGTCAGACGGGCGCCGTCCAGCGTCGTGCCGTTGGTGGAGCCGAGGTCGGCGACCGAGACGCGGCCGTCGGCGGCGACCGTGACCGCGCAGTGCAGCCGGGAGACGTCCGGGTCGTCGAGCGGTACGTCGGCGTCGGCGGAGCGGCCGATGCGGATCTCGCCGCCGTGCAGAAGGTGGACGCCGCCCGCGTCGGGGCCGGCGACCACATGGAGCTGGGTCGGGGCGTCGTCCAGCTCGGGGTGCGGCTCCGGTGCCGCCGGGGCGCCCAGGGACAGCACCGCGCCGTCTATCAGCGGGGGCTCGCCGAGTGTGCTGCGCCGGTCGTCGAGGCGCTCCACGCCCGCGTACAGCACGACGGGGCCGTCGCCGCCGGACACGGCCGAGGCGAGCGCCGACGCCACCGCGGCCAGGGCCGTGCCCGCGGGGGCCGTGACCAGCACGTCGCAGCTCGCGGCGCGGCCACGCGCCGGGGCAGGCGGGGCCAGCGGGTCTACGACGGTCAGCCGGATCTGCATCGGCGTCAGCGGTCCCTTCTGCGAGGGCGCGAGACATCCCCACCCCACACGAGCACATCGGCCAGTACTCCACGTACTGCACGCATCCTCGCACCTGCCACTGACAACGCGCCCCCCGCCCGAAGGCAAGTGATCTTGATTGGTCGGCTCTGCCCGCAAAAGTGCCTGACAAGTGCACTGCCGACGATCACTTGAGATCGCTCACGTCCGCTTGCGGCAACCACAAGACAGAGCCGAGCGTCTTTCCTTCGAACATGTACGGGGAGCCGTACGTAAGACGCACAGAATGACGACAGGTCGGTGCCGGGGGGCACGGCACTACAGTGGGTCGGAACGTAGGCAAGCAGCAGGGAGCGCGACGTGCGGCCGGTAGGCAGCAAGTACATCCTCGAGGAGCCGCTCGGTCGTGGTGCCACGGGGACCGTCTGGCGAGCCCGCCAGCGGGAGACCGCGGGCGCCGAGGCGGCCGTGCCGGGGCAGCCCGGCGAGACGGTCGCGATCAAGGTCCTCAAGGAGGAGCTGGCCAGTGACGCGGACATCGTCATGCGGTTCCTGCGTGAACGGTCCGTCCTGCTGCGGCTGACCCACCCCAACATCGTCCGGGTCCGTGACCTGGTCGTCGAGGGCGAGCTGCTGGCCCTGGTCATGGACCTCGTCGAGGGCCCGGACCTGCACCGCTACCTGCGCGAGAACGGCCCCTTCACACCGGTCGCCGCGGCCCTGCTCACCGCGCAGATCGCCGACGCCCTCGCCGCGAGCCACGCCGACGGCGTCGTCCACCGCGACCTGAAGCCCGCCAACGTGCTGCTCCAGCAGAACGGCGGCCAGATGCACCCGCTGCTGACCGACTTCGGCATCGCCCGACTCGCCGACTCCCCGGGCCTGACCCGCACCCACGAGTTCGTCGGCACGCCCGCGTACGTCGCGCCCGAGTCCGCCGAGGGTCGCCCGCAGACCTCCGCCGTCGACATCTACGGCGCCGGCATCCTGCTGTACGAGCTGGTCACCGGCCGTCCCCCGTTCGGCGGCGGCTCCGCCCTGGAGGTCCTGCACCAGCACCTCAGCGCCGAGCCGCGCCGCCCGTCCACGGTCCCCGACCCGCTCTGGACCGTCATAGAACGCTGCCTGCGCAAGAACCCCGACGAACGGCCCAGCGCCGAGAACCTCGCGCGCGGGCTGCGCGTCGTCGCCGAGGGCATCGGCGTGCACGCCAACTCCGCGCAGATCGCCGCGGCCGAGAGCGTCGCCGCGCTGCTCGCCCCCGACCCGGCGCCGGCCACCGTGCCGGGCTCGGCCGACCCCACCCAGGTGCTGCCGCACGGCGCGGGCTCGTTCGACCCGAACGCCGCCACCAGCGTCCTGCCGCACACCGGCGCCCCCGGCCCGGCGGGCGCCGCGGACCCCACGGCCGTACTGCCGAACACGGGCGGCCCCGGCGCCGGCGACCCGACGTCCGTCATGCCGCCGATGCCGCAGGGGCAGCCCGGCCAACCCGGTCAGTCCGGGCAGCCGGGCCCCGAGGACCCGCACCCCTGGCAGAACCAGCTGCGCGCCGCCCGGGACCGCAACGAGCAGACGCAGGTCCAGTACCTCGACCCCAGCCAGGACCCGCTGCGCCGCCGCCCCCAGCGCCAGGTGGCCCGCCCGCAACAGCAGCCCCAGCAGCGGCCGCCGCAGCGCGGACCGCAGGGTTACGGCCATCCGCCGCAGCAGCAGCCACAGCAGCACCAGCCACAGCCGTACGCCCCACCGCGCCAGCCCCAGCAGCAGCCCCAGCGGTACGCTCCGCCGGAGCCCCAGCGCCCGCAGCGCGAGCCGCGTGAGCCGCGCCGGCGCAGCGCCAACCCGATGCGGATCCCCGGTCTCGGCTGCCTCAAGGGCTGTCTGTTCACGATCGTCATCCTCTTCGTCGCGGGCTGGCTCATCTGGGAACTGAGCCCGTTGCAGGACTGGATCGGCACCGGCAAGAGCTACTGGGAGCAGCTCAGTTCCTGGTTCAGCACCGTGACCGGGTGGATCGAGGACCTCGGCGGAGGCTCGGGCACCAACTGACCGGCGGCGGCCCGCTGACCCCGGGCGGCGTGACGTCGCCCAGTTTGGTTATTTGTCGACATCTGGCGGGTGATTTCCGCCTCGGCGGTGAAGGTTGGCTCCTCGGACGCGTAGTTTTAGCGACAACACGCGGCAGTAGGAGCAGTCTTGGCACGGAAGATCGGCAGCCGGTACACCGCCAACCAGATCCTGGGGCGGGGCAGCGCCGGCACGGTGTGGCTGGGTGAGGGGCCCGAGGGGCCCGTCGCCATCAAGCTGCTGCGCGAGGATCTCGCGTCCGACCAGGAGCTCGTCGGACGCTTCGTGCAGGAGCGCACGGCGCTGCTCGGCCTGGAGCACCCGAACGTGGTCTCCGTGCGCGACCTGGTCGTCGACGGCAATGACCTCGCGCTCGTGATGGACCTGGTCCGGGGCACGGATCTGCGCACCCGCCTGGACCGCGACCGGCGGCTCGCGCCCGAGGCGGCGGTGGCGATCGTCGCGGACGTCGCCGACGGGCTGGCGGCGGCGCACGCGGCCGGGGTCGTGCACCGGGACGTCAAGCCGGAGAACGTGCTGCTGGACATGCAGGGCCCGCTGGGGCCGGGCGGCTCGCACCCGGCGCTGCTGACCGACTTCGGTGTGGCGAAACTCATCGACTCGCCGCGCCGTACCCGTGCCACGAAGATCATCGGGACGCCGGACTACCTGGCACCGGAGATCGTGGAGGGCCTGCCCCCTCGGGCGGCGGTCGACATCTACGCCCTGGCGACGGTCCTGTACGAGCTGCTGGCGGGCTTCACGCCGTTCGGCGGCGGCCACCCGGGTGCGGTGCTGCGCCGTCATGTCACGGAGACGGTGGCCCCGCTGCCCGGCATCCCCGACGAGCTGTGGCTGCTGATCGTGCAGTGCCTGGCGAAGGCGCCGGCCTCGCGGCTGCGGGCCTCGGAGCTCGGGGCGCGGCTGCGGGAGCTGCTGCCGCTGGTCGCCGGGATGCCGCCGCTGGACGTGGACGAGCCGGAGGCGGAGTCGGCGCAGGACGAGGCTCCCGCCACCGAGGAGGCCGCGCCGGTGGGGGAGCGGGTGCGGCGGCGGGGCGCGGTGCCGCTGGTGCCGGGCGCCAAGCCGGCCGACTCCAACCGGGACACGCATACGTCGATGAGGGTGCCGGCGCCCGACGAGCTGGCCGGGGGTGCGCGGGGTACGGCTCGGGTGCCGAGGCCGGCGGGGGCGCCGCGGCCGGGGTCGGCGCGGCACCGGGCGGTGGCCCGGCGGCGGCGGGTGGCGCTGGGGGTGGCGGCGGTGGCCCTGGCGGCCGTGGCCGGCGTGGGCACGTGGCTGGCGACTGCGGAGGACGACGCCGGGGCGACCCCCGGGGACACGAACAACTCGGCTCCGGCGACCCCGTAGGCATCCCGGCCCGCCCCCGGCAAGGGCGCTCGGGCCTCGGCGCTTGCCGCAACCGTTACGCTGGAGGCGTGGCAGTCGTCGATGTATCCGAAGAGCTCAAGTCCCTCTCCTCGACCATGGAGTCGATCGAGGCCGTTCTGGACCTCGACAGGCTGAGGGCAGACATCGCCGTGCTCGAGGAGCAGGCGGCCGCGCCGTCCCTGTGGGACAACCCGGACGAGGCGCAGAAGATCACCAGCAAGCTGTCTCACCTCCAGGCCGAGGTGCGGAAGGCCGAAGCCCTGCGTGGCCGGATCGACGATCTTGCCGTGCTGTTCGAGATGGCCGAGGAGGAGGACGACCCGGACACCCGTGCCGAGGCCGAGTCCGAGCTCGCCGCCGTCCGCAAGGCGCTGGACGAGATGGAGGTGCGGACGCTCCTCAGCGGGGAGTACGACTCCCGCGAGGCGGTCGTCAACATCCGCGCCGAGGCCGGCGGCGTCGACGCCGCCGACTTCGCCGAGAAGCTCCAGCGCATGTACCTGCGCTGGGCCGAGCAGCGCGGATACAAGACCGAGGTCTACGAGACGTCGTACGCCGAAGAGGCCGGCATCAAGTCGACCACCTTCGCCGTGCAGGCGCCGTACGCCTACGGGACCCTGTCGGTCGAGCAGGGGACTCATCGGCTCGTGCGTATTTCCCCCTTCGACAACCAGGGGCGCCGGCAGACCTCCTTCGCGGGGGTGGAAGTCCTTCCCGTCGTCGAGCAGTCCGATCACGTCGAGATCGACGAGAGCGAGCTGCGCATCGACGTCTACCGGTCCTCCGGGCCCGGCGGCCAGGGCGTGAACACCACCGACTCCGCCGTCCGGATCACCCACATCCCCACCGGCATCGTCGTCTCCTGCCAGAACGAGCGGTCGCAGATCCAGAACAAGGCCACCGCGATGAACGTCCTCCAGGCCAAGCTGCTCGAGCGGCGCCGCCAGGAGGAGCAGGCCAAGATGGACGCCCTCAAGGGTGACGGCGGCAATTCCTGGGGCAACCAGATGCGGTCGTACGTGCTGCACCCGTATCAGATGGTCAAGGACCTGCGGACCGAATTCGAGGTCGGCAACCCCGAGTCCGTGTTCAACGGTGAGATCGACGGTTTCCTCGAGGCCGGAATTCGCTGGCGCAAGCAGCAGGAGAAGTAACTTTGTCGACAAGGCAACTGCCGCCACCCCGGCGGTAGTTGCCTTTTCTGTACCTGCATGTCTGGGTTTTACATCACACTCACAGGCTCCAACTCCCAGCATAGTTCCCGTAATCGGACATGGCGCCCGCAAACGGCCTTGACGTGTCTTTGAAAAATGGGAAGGGTAAAGCGTGGCATGCGTATCTCTGGGGCGCATGTGAACCGGGGGGCTCAAGTTCAGCTGACCCCGTCGATCACGGCCCCCGAGCGCCGCCTCACTGACGATCAGCTACTGGGGGTAGCAACCACATGACTAAGAAGACGCGGATCCGTATCGCGCGCCTCGCGGCCGGTGCCGTGATCGCGGCCGGTGCCTCGCTGACCGCTGCGGGTGCCGCTTCTGCCGCGGACGGGGACCAGGGCGGGGGCGAAGGCTGCGTCCTCGGCATCCTGGGCGACTGCTCGGACCCGACCGTCCCGCCGTCCGAGGACCCGGAGCCGCCCAACCCGATCCCGACGGACGGCATCCCGACCGAGGACCCGATTCCGACTGAGGACCCGATCCCGACCGAGGACCCGATCCCGACCGAGGACCCGAACCCCACCGAGGACCCGACCACCGACCCGACCGACCCGGGCAACGGGAACGGCAATGGGAACGGCAACGGCAACGGCAACGGCAACAACGGCGGCGGCAACAACGCCGACCCCGACGGTGGCACCTCCACCCAGGAGCAGGGCTCCAGCGGCCTGGCCGACACCAGCACCGACAGCGTCGGCACCGGCACGGGTACCGGCGCCAACTCCGCCGCCCAGGGCGGTGGCGACGAGCTCGCCGAGACGGGTGCCGCTGAGACCACGTTCCTGCTGGTCGGCGCCGCCACGATGATCGCCGGCGGTATCGGCTTCCGCATCCTGCCGCGCCTCGTGGGCGGCCGCGGCGGTGCGGCTGCCTGACGGTAGTCGGTCGTCCACGCCGTGTGACCGACGTCGTACGGCCGAGGGGCCCGGAGCGTGCTTAGCTCCGGGCCCCTCGTCATGTCCGCGTACGGCCGGTGCGGTGCCCTATACGGTCATACGGTCTGGTGCGCCAGCAGCGCCACTGCCGCGATCAGCACCGCCAGCAGGGCGATCAGCGTCATCGGGTTCAGACCCGCGAACGGGTTCTCCTGCTGCAGCCGCTCACGGTTCGCCCGGCACACGGGGCAGCGGCCCTCACTCACGGGCGCGGCACAGTTCGCGCACACCAGCCGGTCGTACGTCATGCGCTCGCCCTCCTCAGCCGCCGGTTCCTGGTAATCAACGCTCGCAGGGCTGCAAACGTTCCCCACTCCACTGTGCCAGCTTCCTGAGGAAAGGGCGCGGGCGCTCTGGGAAAGGGGGCATCCGACCCGGCACAAAAACGCACAAGCTCTACGCAACCCCATCCGGCGACTGCGCCCCCACCCCCGGTTCGCGTATGGTCACGCTCATCTACCCCCGGCTACCCGTGGTGCATCCGTGATCCGATTCGACAACGTCTCCAAGGTCTACCCCAAGCAGACCCGCCCCGCACTCAGGGATGTGTCCCTGGAAGTGGAGAAGGGCGAGTTCGTGTTCCTCGTGGGGTCCTCCGGCTCCGGAAAGTCCACCTTCCTGCGGCTCATCCTCCGCGAGGAGCGGTGCAGCCACGGCCAGGTGCACGTCCTGGGCAAGGACCTCGCGCGCCTCTCCAACTGGAAGGTGCCGCAGATGCGCCGCCAGCTGGGGACCGTGTTCCAGGACTTCCGGCTGCTGCCGAACAAGACGGTCGCCGAGAACGTGGCCTTCGCGCAGGAGGTCATCGGCAAGTCGCGCGGCGAGATCCGCAAGTCCGTGCCGCAGGTGCTCGACCTCGTCGGACTGGGCGGCAAGGACGACCGGATGCCCGGCGAGCTGTCGGGCGGTGAGCAGCAGCGCGTGGCCATCGCGCGCGCGTTCGTCAACCGGCCCAAGCTGCTCATCGCGGACGAGCCCACCGGCAACCTCGACCCGCAGACCTCCGTCGGCATCATGAAGCTGCTCGACCGGATCAACCGCACCGGGACGACGGTCGTGATGGCCACGCACGATCAGAACATCGTGGACCAGATGCGCAAGCGCGTCATCGAGCTGGAGAAGGGCCGCCTCGTCCGCGACCAGGCACGCGGCGTCTACGGCTACCAGCACTGACCCGGACCCACTTCAAAGGCCTGAAAGAGACGCCATGCGCGCCCAGTTCGTACTGTCCGAGATCGGTGTCGGTCTCCGCCGCAACCTGACGATGACGTTCGCCGTCATCGTCTCCGTCGCCCTGTCGCTCGCCCTGTTCGGCGGGTCGCTCCTGATGAGCGACCAGGTCAACACGATGAAGGGCTATTGGTACGACAAGGTCAACGTCTCCATCTTCCTCTGCAACAAGAGCGACGCCGAGTCCGACCCCAACTGCGCCAAGGGCGCGGTGACCGAGGACCAGAAGAAGCAGA
Organism: Streptomyces ferrugineus; assembly: GCF_015160855.1. NCBI lineage: Bacteria > Bacillati > Actinomycetota > Actinomycetes > Kitasatosporales > Streptomycetaceae > Streptomyces > Streptomyces ferrugineus. The sequence goes on from NZ_CP063373.1 coordinate 1,312,977, forward strand.
TCCTCGCCGACCTGGACAAGATGTCGGAGGGCGACAAGCCGGTCGTCGAGAAGGTGACGTACGAATCACAGGACCAGGCGTACAAGCACTACAAGGAGCAGTTCGGCGACTCCCCGCTGGCCGCCTCGCTGACGCCGGACCAGATGCAGGAGTCGTACCGGATCAAGCTGAAGAACCCGGAGAAGTACCAGGTCGTCGCGACCGCCTTCGACGGGCGGGACGGCGTGCAGTCCGTGCAGGACCAGAAGGGCATCCTGGACAACCTCTTCGGGCTGCTGAACGGCATGAACTGGGCCGCGCGGGCGGTGATGGCGCTGATGCTCGTCGTCGCGCTGATGCTCATCGTCAACACGGTGCGGGTCTCGGCCTTCAGCCGGCGCCGTGAGACCGGCATCATGCGGCTGGTCGGCGCCTCCGGCTTCTACATCCAGGCGCCGTTCATCATGGAGGCCGCGGTCGCCGGGCTCATCGGCGGCACGGTCGCCTGTGGCTTCCTGGTGGTCGCGCGGTACTTCATCATCGACCACGGCCTGGCCCTGTCGCAGAAGCTGAACCTGATCAACTTCATCGGCTGGGACGCGGTGTTGACGAAGCTGCCGCTCATCCTCGCGACGAGCCTGCTGATGCCCGCGTTGGCGGCGTTCTTCGCGCTGCGCAAGTACCTGAAGGTGTGACCAACGCCAAGGGGGCCGTACGGGCAAGGCGCCGTACGGCCCCTTCGCGTTGTCCTAGACTCACCGCCATGTCAGGTCGTGACCTGTTCTGTCAGCCCCGCCGCTTCGGCCGCGGGGCGGCCCTGACATTGGTCTTCGCGAGCGTGCTCGTCGCCGGTGCCGCGACCGGCTCGCTGCCCGGACCCGACCGGAAGACCCCGGCCGACACGGCCCGTTCGGTCACCGCCGCCGGCCACCATGAGGACGTCGCCGACGCGGCCGCCGAGGCCATGGCCACCGGCCAGTCCCCCGTGGAGGCCGCCGAACGCGCGGTCAGCCGCAGCGGCGACCGCTGGGGCGCCGTCTACTCCGAGGGCGAGTACGAGGAGTTCGAGAAGGCCCTGGACGGCGCGTACACCGGCGTCGGGCTGTGGGCGCGGCGCCAGCGGGACGGCCAGGTCGAGGTGACGAAGGTGCGGGCCGGGTCGCCCGCGGCCGACGCCGGGATCCGGGTGGGCGACCGGCTGCGCAGCGTCGACGGCGCCGAGGTCGTCGGGCGCCCCGTCACCGAGGTCGTCTCCTTACTGAGGGGCGACGCGCTGGACACGCCCGCCGGAACGCCGGTGAAGCTGGGGCTGGAGCGGGGCACGCGCGCGTTCGATCTCACGCTGCGCCGCGCCCGGCTGTCCATCGACCCGGTCACTGTTCGAGAACTCGCCGACGGCATCACCGTCATCCGGATCGCCTCCTTCACCAAGGGCGCCGGCGACGCGGTCCGCGACGCCGTGCGCCGGGCCCCGGCCGCCGGCGGCATCGTCCTGGACCTGCGGGGCAACGCCGGCGGCCTGGTCACCGAGGCCGTCACCGCCGCCTCCGCCTTCCTCGACGGCGGCCTCGTCGCCACCTACGACGTCGACGGCGACCAGCGCGCCCTGCACGCCGAGACCGGCGGCGACACCGGAAGGCCCCTGGTCGCGGTCGTGGACGGCGGCACCATGAGCGCCGCCGAGCTGCTCACCGGCGCCCTCCAGGACCGCGGTCGCGCGGTCGTCGTGGGCACCCGCACCTTCGGCAAGGGCTCGGTCCAGATGCCCAGCCGACTGCCCGACGGCTCCGTCGCCGAGCTGACCGTCGGCCACTACCGCACCCCCTCCGGACGGGCCGTCGACGGGCGGGGCATCACACCCGACCTCGACGCCGACCGGGGCGTACTGGAGCGGGCCGAGACGGTGCTCAGCGGGCTCGGAGAGTCGTAGACCGAGTAAATCGGCTTCCCGTGGACCCCGTCCGTAGTGCGAAAATGGACGGCACTATGAGCAAGGGAATGTACGTACCGAAGGAGTCCCAGCCCAAGCAGGGCGGGTCGGCCGCGAAGGCCAGGGACGGCGAGAAGGGCGGCAAGCGCAAGATCGTCGCCCAGAACAAGAAGGCCCGGCACGACTACGCGATCATCGACACCTATGAGGCCGGCCTGGTCCTCATGGGCACCGAGGTCAAGTCGCTGCGCGAGGGACGGACGTCGCTGGCCGACGGCTTCGTCCAGATCGACGGGGGCGAGGCGTGGCTGCACAACGCCCACATCCCCGAGTATCACCAGGGCAGCTGGACCAACCACTCCGCGCGCCGCAAGCGCAAGCTCCTCCTGCACCGCGAGGAGATCGACAAGCTCCAGGCCAAGTCCCAGGAGACGGGGCACACGATCGTGCCGCTCGCCCTGTACTTCAAGGACGGTCGCGCGAAGGCGGAGATCGCGCTGGCGCGCGGCAAGAAGGAGTACGACAAGCGCCAGACCCTGCGGGAGAAGCAGGACCGGCGGGAGTCGGACCGGGCCATCGCGGCGGCACGCAGGCGCCAGCGCGGCTAGGCGGGAATACGGTGGCATCGGCTCGCGTTGGTCACGTACGATGGCACCAACACCGGTTGAACCCGGTGTGAGCATTGAAAACAGGACATGGGGATGATCGGTTTCGACAGCGGCTGTCGAAGCAGGGGAAGCGTGTCGAGGAAGCGGCAATGATCTCGTAAACCATATGTCGCAAAAAATAATCGCCAACACCAAGCGCGATTCCTTCGCCCTCGCTGCCTAAGTAGCGACTTGCGAAGTGTCAGCCCGGGGCTGTTCCCGACCCGGATCCTGGCATCAGCTAGGGAACTAAACCTTGATCCCGGTCACGGGGTGAAGAGGGAAACCAAACAGTGACTGGGCCCGTCGGCGACTTGTTCGCGTGATCGCCGGGGCCGAGAAAATCACAGCGGACTGCACACGGAGAAGCCCTGATTCCGCACCGTTGGACGCGGGTTCGATTCCCGCCATCTCCACTCATTACCCCATGTGGGCAAGGCCTCGTCACCTTCGGGTGCCGGGGCCTTTGTCATGCCGATCTGTGACACTGCTGTGACCGGAGGTGTGGGTTCCGTCACAGCCCGCATGATCGGCCCTTGATGAGGTGGGCCCATGCCTACCGCCCCCCGCACCGCCCTCACCGTCGTCGCCTGCGCCATGCTGCTGGCCGCGTGCGGTACCCAGAGCGCCTCTCCGGGCGGTGACGACAGGGGCCGGGTCCGGGCCGAGAAGCTGTGCCCCTCGGACTTCTCGCAGTACGGCGGTGCCCCGTCCGCCGAACCCACCGCGGGCCCCTCCGGCACGCCGAGTCCGGTGCCCGTGCCCTCCGGCGACGACGGGGTCGACGACGGTGTGAAGATCACCGCGCTGTACGCCTGGGGGCCGGAGAGTGGCTGCGCGGGGGCCGACTACACCGCCGAGTTCGAGGTCACCAACCAGCAGACCCAGGCCGCCACTTACACGGTGACCCTCGCCTTCCGCTCGGCGTCCGCGGGCCCGGCCGTCAACAGGGAGCGGGTCGTCGAGTCCGTCGCTCCGGGGCGGACCGTCAAGAGCACGGTCGTCATGAAGGAGACGACCGTGCAGACCTCCCAGGTGTCGGGTGTGGAGGTGGTCGAGGTGCGCAGCGTTCCCACCGCCGAGGCCTCGTCCGCCTCGGGGCCCTGCCCCGAGTCCGGGGTGCATCTGTACGCCGACAAGGGGGACGCCGCCATGGGGCTGCGCGCCGTCGGCCTGCACCTGATCAACTGCGGCACCGGGACCTACCGGCTCAACGGCTACCCGAAGCTGGAACTCCAGGACGAGGACCACGACACCGTGGCCGGCGTACGGATCCTCCAGGGGACCGATCGGATCAGCACCGGCGTCGCGGGGAGCGCCGGCCCGCGCCCGGTGGTCCTGCGTCCGGGAGAGGCCGCGAGGACCACGCTGGCGTGGCGCAACACCACCCAGGCCGGCGACCCGGTCAACGCGCCGTACGTCCGCGTGTGGGCGAAGCCGGACGCCGACCCCGTCATGGTGGTGCCGGAACTCGACCTCGGTACGACGGGGAAGCTCGGCGTCGGCCCGTGGCAGAAGGACGAGACCTACCAGGCCCCCGCCACCGGCGCCCCGCAGCAGTGACCGGGCTCCTCGTCGTCCTCGCCTGCGCCGGCGCGCTGTATCTGCTCGCCCATCCGCGCGTCGCGCCCGGCATCAAGGTCGTCACCCTCACCGCGCCCCCGGTGGCCGGGGTGATCTGGCTCCTGAGCGAGGTGCTCGACGAGCCGTTCGCCGCCGCTGTCGTCGCCGCGGTGTTCGCGGTCGTGCTGGTCGCGCTGAACGGGCTCCTCGGCCATCCCCGCCTGCCGCTGTGGACGAAGCTGACCGTGTTCGCCACGGTCCCGGTGGCGGCCCTGGCCTGGCTGATGGTCGTCACGGCGGACGACACCGCCAAGGACCCCGGCGAGGACCCGTGCTCCATGTACTACGGCGGAGTCGGCGTCTCCCAGGCGTTTCCCCCACAGGCGTACTGCCTCTACGACAGCGGCGACAGGCACCACCTCGCCACGGACGCCCAGTTCGTGTTCTGGGCCTGCTTCGCCACCAGCGTGCTGCTGCTCTCGTTCGGCCTGTGGCAGGTCGTACGGGACCCGAAGACGTTCGTACGGCAGTTCCGTCCGGAGAGGCGGGAGAGTCCGGAGAGGCCGCCCCCGCGCCGAATCTGAACCACCATGACGGACACGGACGTTGTGTAGTCCCACCCCATATCGACGGACCGTTCACGCTTCTACGGTCCCTCCGCATGACACCGACCAGAGCCGCAAGCCGACGCATCCCCGTCCTGGCGACCCTCCTCGTCGCCCTCATCGCCGTCTTCCTCACCCCGGGCCGTGCCACCGCCGCCTCGCTCCAGGAGGTCACCGGCTTCGGCACCAACCCCGGTGCCCTGCGCATGTTCCGCTACGTCCCCGACGGACTGCCGGCCGGCCGCCCCGTGGTCGTCGCCCTGCACGGCTGCACGCAGAACGCCTCCGGCTACGGCACCGGCAGCGGCTGGCTCCAGCTCGCCGACCGCTGGGGCTTCTCGGTCGTGCTCCCGCAGCAGCAGACCGCCAACAACGCCTCGTCCTGCTTCAACTGGTTCCGGAGCGGGGACATCGCACGCGGCCAGGGCGAGGCCGCGTCCGTCGCCCAGATGGTGGACCGGCAGCTCGCGGACGTCTCCGGTGCCTCCTCGCGGGTGTATGTCACCGGGCTGTCCGCCGGGGGCGGCATGACGGCCGTGATGATGGCGGCGTACCCGGAGAAGTTCGCCTCCGGCGGGATCGTGGCCGGGCTGCCGTACGAGTGCGCGCAGGCCGCCGGGTCGCCGTATGTGTGCATGTACGTCGGGGCCACCCAGACCCCGAAGCAGTGGGGCGACCGTGTGCGCGCCGCCCGGCCCGGCCACACCGGCCCCTGGCCCACCCTCGTCGCCTTCCAGGGCACCGCCGACTACACCGTGAAGCCCGTCAACATGACCGACCTGATGCGCCAGTGGACCGATGTGCACGGCGCGGACCAGACGGCCGACGTGAGCGACAGCGTCGCCGGTTACCCGCACCAGGTCTTCCGGGACGCGGGCGGACGCGCGGTGGTGGAGACGTACAGCGTCACCGGCATGGGACACGGACAGCCCGTCGACCCGGGCAGCGGGAGCGAGCAGTGCGGGAGCGCCGGGGCGTACGTCCTCGATGTGAACCTGTGCGCCGCGTACCGGATGGGGCGGGCCTGGGGGCTGGGCTGAGGCACCGTCCCGGCCCTGGGCGACGCCGAGGCGCTCTGTCGCCGACGGACGTCGTCCGGGATGCTGCTGAAGCATGACCAGACCCGTGAGCAACTCCGGGAGATCGCTCAACTCCCTCAGCAGACTGTGGATTTGGCCCGTCGCCGTGGCGCTCGTCGCCGCCGTCCTCGGCCCTGGCGCACAGGCCGGAGCGGACTCCGATCGCTCCGGCCTGCCGGAGGCCGTGGACGCCATCCTGGGCGACGCGCGGATGGAGGGCGGCGTGGCGAGCGTCGTGATCGCGGACGCCGGCACCGGTGAACTCCTCTACCAGCACCTTCCGTCGACCCGGCTGATGCCCGCCTCCAACACCAAGCTCGCCACCTCGGCCGCCGCGATGGAGGTCCTCGGCCCGCGGTACCGGTTCCGCACCGATGTGCTGGCCACGGGGCGGCGGTACGGCTCCGTGCTCCGCGGCGATCTGTATCTGCGGGGCACCGGGGATCCGACCCTGCTCGCCGCCGACTACGACCGGCTCGCCGCGCGCCTCGCCGCGTCGGGGATCCGGCGCGTGGCGGGGCGGCTGATCGCCGACGACACCCGCTTCGACGACCGGCGCCTCGGCCGCTCCTGGGCCGCCGACGACGAGTCCTCCTACTACTCCGCGCAGATCAGCGCGCTGAGCGTGGCGCCGGACACCGACTACGACACCGGGACGGTGATCGTGACGGTGCGGCCGGGGGAGTCGGCGGGGGACCGGCCCGCCGTGACCGTCACCCCCGGCACCGGCTACGTCGACCTCGACGTGACCGCCACGACCGTCGCCGCCGGCGGGGCGAACGACCTCACCGTCGAACGCGAGCACGGCACGAACACCATCGTCGTCAGCGGTACGACCCCCGCCGGCGGCGCCGGCGCCAAGGAGTGGGTCACCGTGTGGGAACCCACCGGATACGCCGCCACCGTCTTCCGGGACGCCCTCGCGGACCACGGCGTGAAGGTCACCGGACCGACCCGCCTGGGACACCCGACTCCCGCCACCGCACGGCAGTTGGCCTCGCACGACTCCATGCCGCTCAAGGACCTGCTCGTCCCGTTCATGAAGCTGTCCAACAACATGCACGCCGAGATCCTCACCAAAGCCATGGGACACAAGGTCTCGGGAGAGGGGAGCTGGGGCGCCGGGCTCGCCGCGATCGGCGGCTACCTCAAGGGCATCGGCGTCGACACCGGCACGGTGCGGCAGGTCGACGGCTCGGGCCTCTCGCGGATGGACAACTTCCCGGCCGGGCAACTCGTCAAGCTGCTCCTCGCCGTGCGCGCCGAGCCCTGGTACGCCGACTGGTACCGCTCCCTGCCCGTCGCCTGCGACCCGGACCGGTTCGTCGGGGGCACGCTGCGCTCGCGGATGTGCGGTACGACCGCCGCGCTCAACGCCCGTGCCAAGACCGGGTCATTGACGGGAGCGTCGGCCCTGTCCGGGTTTGTCACGGACGCCGGGGGACGTGAACTCGTCTACGGCATCGTCCTCAACAACTATCTGGCCTCGTCGGTGAAGCCGTTGGAGGACGCGATCGTGGTGACGCTGGCCAAGTCGACCGCGGAGGCGGCCGGTTCGGTGTCGGTGCGCAGGGGTGGGGCGCGTGCCGACATTGAGTGCAGTTGGCGCAAGCCGGATATCTGTTGATTGCGCACAGTGAGCGCGTGAATACGCTAATCTGACGCCGTGACGCACCCTTTGGGTGCGTCCTCCCTTCACTCCGGGTCCCGTCCCCTCGGGACCCGGCCCGACGAGAGCGGTCCCGGGGCCGTGACTGGCCGCCTCACGTCGAAGGGAGGACGCCCCAGCATGTGCCGTCACGAGGAGCGGAAACCGACTCTCGTCATGCGGCTGATCCGGCTCTTGCCGGAGGGGGCTGCGAAGCACGCGAGGAGGTGGCTGCTCTGGTGGCTGACCAGGTAGTCGGATATCCCCACACGGATTGGGGACATCCGACACGCTCCTGTCGAGCTTGGGCATCCGCCTGGGAAAAGCATCCCGCTCGGAGTGACCGCTCCGAGCGGAGCCCAGCACGGCGCCCGCCCTCGCCCCAAGTACAGCACACCAACCCCCCACCCAGCACCCGATCACCCACACTTCACGCCCCCGCCCGCCGCCCCGTACTCCCCCTCTCCGTCAACCTCGGCGCCAGCAGAGTCACCCCCGGCACCCCCTCCCCGCCCAGCTTCCCCACCAGCAGTTCCACCGCCCGCGCCGCCACCTCCGCGGCCGGCAGCGCGACGGACGTCACCGGCACCCGCACCGACTCGGCCAGCTCATCCGGGCAAATCGCGGTGACCGACAGATCGACCGGCACCCGCAGCCCCAGCCCCTCGAAGGCGTCGATCAGGGGCTCCAGGATCGCCTCGTTGTGGACGACGAGCCCCGTCAATCCAGGGTGCTCCCGCAGCAGTTGCCCGGCGACCGCATGTGCCGCCGCGGGCGACGCCTCGCACGGATGTACGGCGGAGGTGAGCCGCTCCCGATCGGCGGCCGTCGTGAAGCCCCGCACCACCCGCTGGGCGAACGCCGTCCCCCGTACGTACACCTCCGGCGGCGACCCCACCAGCGCCACCACCCGGTGCCCGAGCCGCACCAGATGCTCCACGCACCGCTCGCCCGCCGCCTCGAAGTCGAGGTCGACGCAGGTCAGACCCGCCGGATCCGCAGGGAAGCCGATCAGCACCGACGGCCGGTCCAGGCTGCGCAGCAGGGGCAGCCGCGGATCGTGCAACTGCACGTCCATCACGATCAGCCCGTCCGCCGACGCCGTCTCCGTGATTCGCCGCAGCCCCTCCTCGCTCTCCTCCTGGGTCAGCAGCAGCACGTCATGGCCGTGGCGCCGGGCGGTCGTCACCACCGACACCGCGAACCGCATCGCCACCCGTACGTCGATGCCGGCCCGCAACGGCACCACCAGCGCCAGCACGTTCGACATGCGGCCGGTCGGCGTGCGGGCGCCGGCGTGCGGGCGGTAGCCCAGGGTGCGGATGGACTCCGCCACGCGGCGCCGGGTCTCCTCGGAGATCGGGCGCTTGCCGCTCAGCGCGTACGACACCGTGCTGGGGGAGACCCCGGCGTGCCGCGCCACATCCGTGATCCTCACCATCAGGCCGGCTCCAATGTCAGCAGCCCCGTCCCGGCCGCCGCCCGCACCTCCCGGTCACCCGCCGCCAGCCCCCAGGGCCCGGCCGGGTCACTGCACGAGGCCCGCAGCGCGTCCCCTTCGCGTACGACCGTGAAGGCCACCTCCCCGACCCGCACCACCCGCCGCTCGCCCCGCTCCAGCCCGAACACCCGCAGGGTCACCCCGTCGGCGTGCTCGTAGTCGGGCCGGTCGGCCACCGCTCCCACCGGGATCACCGCACCCGGCCGGACCAGCAGCGGCACGCTGCGGAAGCCGTGCCGCTCGCGCACCCAGCGCGGGCCGGTCACCGTCCGTCCGGTCAGATAGTGGGTCCAGGTGCCCTCGGGGACGTAGTAGGTCACCTCCCCCTCGTCGCTGAAGACGGGCGCCACCAGCAGGTCGGGGCCGAGCATGTACTGCCGCTCCAGATGCGCGCACCCGGGGTCGTCCGGGAACTCGAGGACCATCGCCCGCATCATCGGCACGCCCTCGGCGTGGGCGGTGCGGGCCGCCTCGTACAGATAGGGCATCAGGCGCAGCTTCAGCCGGGTGAAGTGGCGGGCCACGTCCACCGACTCCTCGTCGATCAGCCAGGGGACGCGGTACGACGACGATCCGTGCAGCCGGCTGTGGGACGACAGCAGGCCGAAGGCCAGCCAGCGTTTGAAGAGCGCCGGCGACGGGGTGCCCTCGAAGCCGCCGATGTCATGGCTCCAGTACCCGAAGCCCGACAGGCCGAGCGACAGACCTCCCCGCAGGGACTCCGCCATCGACTCGTACGTCGCCTCGCAGTCGCCGCCCCAGTGGACCGGGAACCTCTGACTGCCCGTCGTCGCCGAGCGGCCGAAGACCACCGCCTCCTGCTCGCCGCGGTGCTTGCGCAGCACATCGAAGACGGTGCGGTTGTAGAGGTAGGTGTAGTAGTTGTGCATCCGCTCCGGGTCGGAGCCGTCGGACCAGGTCACATCGAGCGGCACCCGCTCGCCGAAGTCGGTCTTGAAGCAGTCGACGCCCTGGGCGAGCAGCGCCTCCAGCTTCGCCGCGTACCAGTCGCGGGCGGCGGGGGAGGTGAAGTCGACCAGGGCCATGCCGGGTTGCCACATGTCCCACTGCCAGACGCCGCCGTCCGGCCGTCTCAGCAGATGACCCAGCGCCCGGCCCTCCGCGAACAGCGGTGAGCGTTGGGCGATGTAGGGGTTGATCCAGACGCTCACCCGCAGGCCCTTCGCCTTCAGCCGGGCCAGCATCCCCTCCGGGTCGGGGAACACCCGCGGGTCCCACCGGAAGTCGCACCAGTGGAACTCGCGCATCCAGAAGCAGTCGAAGTGGAAGACGGAGAGGGGGAGTTCGCGCTCCCGCATGCCGTCCACGAAGGACGTCACCGTCTCCTCGTCGTACGACGTCGTGAAGGACGTCGACAGCCACAGGCCGAAGGACCAGGCGGGCGGCAGGGCGGGGCGGCCGGTCAGGGCCGTGTACCTGCGCAGGATGTCCTTCGGGGTCGGGCCGTGGATGACGTAGTACGTCAACTCCTGTGTCTCCGCGCTGAACTGCGCCCTCGACACCACCTCCGAGGCCACCTCGAAGGAGACCTTGCCCGGGTGGTCCACGAAGACGCCGTAGCCCGCGTCCGTCAGGAAGAACGGCACGTTCTTGTACGCCTGCTCGCTGCAGGTGCCGCCGTCGGACTGCCAGACGTCGACGACCTGCCCGTTCCTGACCAGCGGGCCGAAGCGCTCGCCGAGGCCGTACACGGAGGTGCCGACCCGCAGGTCGAGCTGCTCGCGCAGATAGTGCGCCCCGGTGGCGTCCCGCATGATGCCCATGCTCTTCGGGCCGCTGGCGGTGAGGGTGCGGCCGCCGGCGAGGAAGTCGACCTGCCAGGGGCCGGTGCGCGCGAACCGGACCGACAGCGCGCCCGAGGTGAGGGTCACGTGCTCGTCGTCGGACGAGATCCGGGGGTCGGTCCCCGCCGACTCGGCGAGCTCGAACTCGGGGCCGCGCGGGGCCCCTCCCGCGAAGTGCGTCAGGGTCAGGCCGATGACGTCGGGCATCGGCGTGTGCGCCCTGATCGTCACGACCGGTCCCGTCATCAGGTCGCCCCGCGAGCGGATCGGCCGGGTCGGAGCATGGATCTCCAGGGCGCCGTCCTGCTCGATGACGTCGAGGACCTCGGCGGGGTGGGCCGCGGTGACGCCCTCGCGCAACAACCAGTAGCCGTCGGTGAACTTCATGTGGGGTCCTTATGGGAGGTCCCTGTGGGGGTGTCGAAGTGGGGCGGGCTGTCGAAGCGCTTCGACGGGCGAAGGTATGTGCGACCCAGGGGTGAGTCAATGGGGCGGGGCGGGAAGGGGGGAGCCATGACAACGACGACGACGGCCGCCCAGGCGCCGATCGTGACGGGGAGCCCGCTGCTCGGATCGATGAGCGACCTGCTGAACGACCCCCTCGCCGCATATCTGCGGGCCCGCCGCGACCACGGCGACGTGGTGCGCTTCCGGGCCGGTCCGCCGGGACTGCGGTCCGACCTCTACGCGGTGTTCTCGGCCGAGGGCGCACAGCAGGTGCTGGCGACCCGGGCCGCCGACTTCCGCAAGGACAACGTCTTCTACGAGGAACTGCGCCAGTCGGTCGGCAACGGACTGCTCACCAGCCAGGACGAGACCTACCTCCGCCAACGACGGCTGATCCAGCCGCTGTTCACCCGGCAGCGGGTCAACGGCTATGCGTCCCAGGTGGGGACGGAGGCGGCCGCGCTGGCCGCCGCGTGGCGTGCGGCCTCGGAGGGGCCCGAAGCGGGCGGGGCCGTTGAACTCGTCGGCGAGATGCACCGGTTCGCGCTTCTCGTCATCGGCCGCATCCTGTTCGGGACGGATGTGAAGAAGGCGTTCGAGGTGATCGAGCGCACCATGCCGCCGCTCCAGGAGTACTCCCTCAAGCGCGGTTTCTCCCCGCTCAGGACGCCGCGCACCTGGCCCACCCCCGCCAACCGCCGCGCCGCCCGCCTCCAGTCGGAGCTGTTCGCGCTGTGCGACGCGATCATCGACAGCCGCCGGGACCGCGACGACCGGGACGACCTGGTCACCCTCCTCGTGCACGCCGAGAGCGCCGAGGACGGCAGCCTCGACGCCGACGAACTGCGCGAGCAGGTACTGATCTTCCTGCTCGCCGGCCACGAGACCACCGCCACCGCACTCGCCTTCGCCCTGCACCTCCTCGCCCGGCACCCCGAGGAACAGCGCCGCGTCCAGGACGAGGTGGACCGGGTGCTCGGCGGGCCCGGCGGGCGGGCGCCCACGGCCGCGGACATGGTGGAGCTGCCGTATCTGACGATGGTGGTCAAGGAGGCGATGCGGCTGTATCCGTCCGCGCCCGTGGTCGGCCGCCGTGTCGTCGCTGACGCGGAGATAGCGGGGATACGGATACCTGCCGGCGCCGATGTCCTCGTCAGCCCCTGGGTCACTCAGCGTCACCCCGACTACTGGCCGGATGCGGAGCGCTTCGACCCCACGCGCTTCACGCCGGAGGCGGAGGCGGGGCGGCCGCGGTACGCGTGGTTTCCCTTCGGGGGCGGGCCGCGGGCCTGCATAGGGCAGCATCTGTCCATGCTGGAGTCGGTGCTCGGGCTGGCGGTGCTGCTGCGGGAGTTCACGTTCGAGGACGCGGGGGTGGGGGAGGTGCCGCTGGGGGCGGGGGTGACGCTGATGGCGAAGGGGCCGGCGTGGGCCCGGATCACGACCCGCTAGACATTGACTCAGCCCCGCGACCCTGACGGGGCGCTGCTGCGAGGGAGATGAGCAGCGCCGCCGCCGCTGCCGTGACCGGTACTCCGAAACCGGCCGCCGACGTGACGTGCTCCACCACCCACCCTCCCACCGCGCTGCCGCCCGCGATGCCCCCCAGCAACGCCGTCACCGCGAGGGTCATGCCCTCGTTGAGGCGGCCCTCCGGGGTGCGCCGCTGGACCAGGGTCATATTGGTGATCATGGTCGGGGCGGTGGCCATCCCGGCGATCAGCAGGGCGGCGGCCAGCAGTGCGAGCGAACCGGTGAGGGTCGCGGCGAGCAGGGGCAGCGTCAGCAGCGCGGTCATCGCGGCGATGCACCAGGGGTAGCGGTCCTCGGCCCGGCCGGTGAACCCGATCCGGCCGTACAGCAGGCCCGCCGCACAGGACCCGGCCGCCTGGAGCGCGAGCACCGCACCGGCCGCCGTACGGTGCCCCGTCGCGTCGGCGAACGCGAGCGTGACGACCTCCGTGGACCCGAACACGGCACCCATGGCGAGGCAGACGGCGAGCAGCGGGAGGGTGCCGGGGGCGCGCAGCGGTGCCGGTGCGGCCGTGTCGGCCGTACGGCCCCGGGGCGGTGGCTCCGTCGACCGCTGGGCCGCGAAGGCCAGTACGCCCGTCACCAGCAGGACCACCCCGACCAGCGTGCCCGCCTCCGGGAAGAACGTCCCGCACAGGAAGGCCGCGAGCACCGGGCCCAGCATGAAGCACAGTTCGTCGGCGGCCTGCTCGAAGGAGTTGGCGGTGTGCAGGGAATCGGCGTCGCCGTCGAGCAGATGAGCCCAGCGGGCGCGGGACATGCCGCCGGTGTTGGGGGTGGTCGCGGTGGCGGCGTACGCGGCGAACAGGGTCCAGGCCGGGGCGTCGTAGCGCACGCACAGCAGCAGCGCGAGGCTGCCCAGTGCCGCGAAGAGCGTGGCGGGTACGGCGACGCGGGCCTGGCCGTACCGGTCGACGAGCCGTGCGGTCCAGGGGGCGACCAGCGCGGTCGCCGCGAGGCCGGTCGCGGTGACGGCGCCGGCGAGGGCGTACGACCCCCGGGTGCCGGCGATCATCACGATCGCGCTCACGCTGAACATGCCCATCGGCAGGCGGGCGATCAGGTTCGCGAGGCTGAAGGCCCGGGTGCCGGGGCGGGCGAAGAGCCGGCGGTACGGGCCGGGCGGGCGGTGCCGCCGCCGGGGGCCGAGGTCGACGGCGATGAGGGTGTCGGCGGTGACGGTGAGCAGGGGAGGTCGCTTGGTGGGCTGTTGCGGCATGGATCCACCGTCGCCGGAAGGCGATCAAGGAGTCCAACACCTGTTCGGAGCGGATTCACGCATCCGGGTTGTCAATGCGGGCGATGAGTTTCGCAGGCGTGCCGGGTCTATGGATGTGAGGTCGCCGAGCACTGGAGGAGAACGACATGACCGCCACCTACACCTTCGACGTCTTCACCAGCCTCGACGGCTACGGCGCCGCCGGCGGCGACTGGACCGGCTACTGGGGCAAGCAGGGCCCCGAACTGCTCGACCGGCGCCTCGCGCTGTACGGCGCGGAGCAGCGCATGGTCTTCGGGGCCAACACGTTCCGGGCGTTCCAGCGGATGCTGGCCTCGAGCACCGAGGAGTCCGACGTGCGTGACCCATGGGTCACCCGGATGAGGAACCTGCCGACAACGGTGGTGTCGACGACGCTTCAGGGCCCTCTGGAGTGGCCGGACGCGACGGTCGTGAGCGGTGACGCCGTCGACGTCGTCGCCCGGCTCAAGGAGGAGTCCGGGGTGCCGTTGCGCTCGCACGGCTGCCTGTCGATGAACCGGGCGCTGATGGCCGCTGGCCTGGTCGACCTCGTGCAGGTGACGCTCTTCCCCGTCATCACCGGTCGGACCGGGCTGGACCCGGTCTTCCGTGGCGCGCCCGACTTCGATCTGGAGCTGCTCGAGAGCCGGACTCTCGACGGTCGTATCCAGGAGCTCATCTACCGGCCCACCCTCCACTGAGCCAGTAGATTCGCCGCATGCCGGACCGCCACCTCGACCCCAGACTCCTGCGCTCCTTCCTCGCCGTCGCGGAGGAACTGCACTTCACGCGCGCCGCGGCCCGGCTGTACGTCGCCCAGCAGGCGCTCAGCCGGGACGTACGGCGGCTGGAGGGGGAGTTGGGCGCCGAACTGTTCATACGGACGACCCGGCAGGTCACCCTCACGCCCGACGGTGAGCGGCTGGTGCCGTACGTCCGCCGGGCCCTCCAGGCGCAGGACGACCTGCTCGCCGCGTTCGGTCAGGCCCGCGCCCTGCTGGTGGACCTCAACTCCCCGGGTCTGGCGACCCCGCGCCGGGTGCTGCGGCGGGCCCGTGAACTCGCCCCCGAGCACGAGCTGATGGCCCGCTACGAGAGCGGTCTGACGGGTGCGGCCGCCGACCTGGTCGCGGGACGGCTGGACGCGTCCTTCGGCCGGTTCGCGGGGCTGGACCCGGCGCTGCGGGCGGGCCTCGACCATCAGCCGGTGCGTTTCGAGCCAATGGCCATCCTGCTGCCCGAGGACCATCCGCTGGCCGAAAGGCAGCGGGTGCCGCTGGCCGCGCTGGCCGGCGAGACCGTCTACGCCGGAGCCGGAAACCCCCGTACACCGGAGTGGACCGACCTCGCGCACCGGTTGTTCGAGGGACGGGGCATCGAGGTCGACGCGCCCGCTCCGCTCGCCGTGGGTGACGAGGAGTTCCAGCGGATCATGGCCAAGACACGCACTCCGGTCCTCGTCGTCATCGACTTTCCGGCCATGCCCCGGACCGTGGTGCGCCCCTTGATCGATCCCGTGCCCCTGTCGCCCGTGTCGCTGGTGTGGAGAAAGGGGCTGGTGCACCCCGCATTCGACGCCCTTCGACGGGCTGCGGCCGAGCTGGCGGCCGAGGAGGGGTGGCTGTGCAGACCCCCGGACGGTTGGATTCCGGCCATTGATTCGGCCACCATGAGTCCGCGCAATTGACACGCGGCAACCACAGAACCTCCGCGTGCGCTACATTCTTGGCCTGAGCACGTTGTGGTAAAGGGGGGCGCTCGGCCGGGTGGGGGCTCGGTACGGCGACGGGTGCTCAGTGTCGTACGCGCACCCAGAACGGTCCCGTGGGGGGATGTGCGTGCGCGTGAAGAAGTGGCGAGAAGACGCCCAACCGGAGTGGCCCGATGTCGCATCGGGGCCCGAGTCCGGCGGCGGTGCTTGCGTGGGGAACCCGGGGGCTGACACCCAGGCGTTCCCGGCGACCGGGAGGACCGAGGTGACCGGTATGCCCGGCCCGGGCCGTCGTTCCCGGTCCGAGGCGGAGGAGACGGAGGTCCTCCGCGGTGGCGGGCGCGGAGGCGGACGCGGTGGCGGGCACGCCTCCTCGGACGCCGACGAGACCGCGGTGCTTCCGGCGGTCGACGGGTCGACGGGGACACGGCGGCCCGCTCCCGGTACGAGAGCCGACGTCTGGTCGGCGTTCGAGCGTCCGTCGGCCCGCAGAAGCGACGGGCCCTCCCCGGCGCCCGGCGAGACGCGCCGCGCCCCCGCGGTCCTCGACCCGTGGAGCGAACCGGAGGAGCCCGCGGCCGCGCAGCCCGGCGCGGCAGCCGCGTCCGGCGCGACCCACGACCCGCACGAGGTCACCGTGCAGCTCGACGCCGTCGGTCTGCAGCGGGACAACATGCTGCACGCGGCCCAGGACGGTCCGGGCGGCGGCGAGGGCTCCGACGGGCCGGTGTTCGTCGACGAGTCGGGCCGCCGCAGCCGCCGCTTCCGCCGCTTCGGCATGGCGGTCGGCCTGGCCTGCGCGGTCTACGCCGTCGTCATCGTCGCCACCGTGCTCTCCGGCAACTCCGACGCGCCCTGGCTGCCCGTCGAGGGCCCGCAGGAGAAGCCGGCCGGCAAGGTCGACACCTCGCCGCTGCCCGCCGAGTCGGCACCGCAGCCCTCCGCCACCGGCAGCGTCTCCCCGGGGACCTCGCCGACGGCGAGCACGGGCACGATCCCGTCCCCGGACGCGACCGTCTCCGCGCCCGGCGCGTCGCCCACCGCCGAGAACCCCGGCGCCTCGGCCGACCCGAAGCCGAGCCCCACGAAGCCCACCGTCGACCCGGGCACGGACCCGACCCAGGACCCCGACCCGCCCACCCAGCCGGCCACCGGCGACCCCGACCCGAGCCCGACGGACGGCGGCGGCACCACCCAGGAGCCGACCGATCCCGCGACGACCGAGGAGCCCGCAGCCGGGCCGGTCGCGAACGGCCCGAGCGACCCCACCCCCCTCGCACAGGAGGCGGACCCCGCCGCCTCCTCGTCCGCCGCCCCGTCCCCGGAGTACATCCTCTGATGGCATCCCGCACCCGCCGTCACGGGCCCGCGACCGGAGCCCCCGACGGCTCCCGGCGCCGCCGTGTGCCCATGCGCCTGTTGTTGCCCTCGCTCCTCCTCGTCGCGTTGATGGCGATGCTGATGCTGCGGGGGTACGTCCACAGCGAGATCCTGGCCGACTACCGCGTGCGGCCCGCAGCGGCCAACGACAAGGTGCCGCAGGAGATCCTCAAGGGCGGCCCGGTCATCGACACCCGCAGCGGCCGCGCCGGCACGCTCCGGGTGCCGGACACCAGTGTCGTCCTCACCTTCGACGACGGGCCCGACCCCGAGTGGACGCCGAAGGTGCTCGACGCCCTGAAGCGCAACGACGCGCACGCCGTCTTCTTCATCACCGGCACGATGGCCTCCCGCTACCCGGACCTCGTCAAGCGCATGGTGGACGAGGGCCACGAGATCGGTCTGCACACCTTCAACCACCCGGACCTCTCCTACCAGTCCAAGAAGCGCATCGACTGGGAGCTCTCCCAGAACCAGCTCGCGCTCGCGGGCTCCGTGGGCATCCGCAGCTCCCTGTTCCGGCCGCCGTACTCGTCCAAGTCCGAGAACATGGACAACAACTCCTGGCCGGTGACCGAGTACATCGGCAGACGCGGCTACATCACCATCGTCAACGACACCGACAGCGAGGACTGGCGCAAGCCGGGCGTCGAGCAGATCATCCGCAACTCCACCCCCAAGCCCGGCAAGGGCGCGATCGTCCTGATGCACGACTCCGGCGGCGACCGGCACCAGACGGTTCAGGCCCTGGACACCCTGATCCCCCAACTCCAGCGGCAGGGCTACGAGTTCCAGAACCTCACCGAGGCGCTGAACGCCCCGAGCGCGCACACCCCGGTCACCGGCCTCGACCTGTGGAAGGGCAAGGCCTGGATCTTCCTGGTCGACGCCTCCGACAACATCACCGCGGTGCTGGTCGTCGGCCTCGCGGCCATCGGCTTCCTCGTCTTCGGCCGCTTCGGACTGATGCTGCTGCTGTCCGGCGTCCACACCCGCCGCACCCGCCGCCGGGGCTTCACCTGGGGCCCGAACGCGCCGGTCACCGAACCGGTGTCGGTGCTGGTCCCGGCGTACAACGAGGCCAAGTGCATCGAGAACACCGTGCGGTCCCTGATGCGCAGCGAACACCCCGTCGAGGTCATCGTCATCGACGACGGCTCCAGCGACGGCACGGCCCGTCTCGTGGAGGGCCTGGGGCTGCCGAACGTACGGGTGGTCCGACAGCTCAACGCGGGCAAGCCGGCGGCGTTGAACCGCGGACTGGCCAACGCCCGGCACGACCTGATCGTGATGATGGACGGCGACACGGTCTTCGAGCCGTCCACGGTCCGCGAACTCGTCCAGCCCTTCGCCGATCCGCGCGTCGGCGCGGTCGCGGGCAACGCCAAGGTCGGCAACAAGGACACCCTCATCGGCGCCTGGCAGCACATCGAGTACGTGATGGGCTTCAACCTGGACCGCCGTATGTACGACGTCCTCCAGTGCATGCCGACCATCCCGGGCGCGGTCGGCGCGTTCCGCCGCTCGGCGCTGGAACGGGTCGGCGGCATGAGCGACGACACGCTCGCCGAGGACACCGACATCACGATGGCGATCCACCGCGACGGCTGGCGCGTGGTGTACGCCGAGAAGGCCCGGGCCTGGACCGAGGCACCCGAATCCGTCCAGCAGCTCTGGTCGCAGCGCTACCGCTGGTCGTACGGCACCATGCAGGCGATCTGGAAGCACCGTCGCGCCCTGGTGGACCGGGGCCCGTCGGGCCGCTTCGGCAGGGTCGGCCTGCCTCTGGTGTCCCTCTTCATGGTCCTCGCCCCGCTCCTGGCCCCGCTGATTGACGTCTTCCTCATCTACGGACTGGTCTTCGGCCCCACGGAGAAGACGATCCTGGCCTGGTTCGGCGTCCTCGCCATCCAGGCGGCCTGCGCGGCCTACGCCTTCATCCTGGACCGCGAGCCACTGACCCCGCTGATCTCGCTCCCGCTCCAGCAGATCCTCTACCGCCAGCTCATGTACGTCGTCCTGCTCCAGTCCTGGATCACGGCCCTCACCGGCGGCCGCCTGCGCTGGCAGAAGCTGCGGCGCAAGGGCGGGGTGTCCGCCCCGCCGACCGTACCGACGCAGCGGCGGCCGGTCATGGACGAGAGGCCGGTCCGATGAACCCTCCCGCCACGGCATCCACCTTGCCGTCCGACCCGGCCAGTCAGGAGCAGCCCGCCCGACCGGCACCGGCCCGCGACCGCTACTTCGACCTCCTGCGCGCCCTCGCCCTCTTCCGCGTGGTCCTCTACCACCTGACGGGCTGGGCCTGGCTGCCCCTGCTCTTCCCCTCCATGGGCGTGATGTTCGCCCTTGCCGGCAACCTCATGGCCCGCTCCCTGAAACGCCCGGCGGTGCAGGTCATCAGGGGCCGCGTCCGCCGCCTCCTGCCCCCGCTGTGGCTCCTGGGAGTGGTCGGGGTCACCGGCATGGTGATCCAGGGCTGGGGCCCGGACGCGGAGGGCCATCCCGGCTGGTGGTGGATCCACCTGGCCTACTGGATCGTCCCGTTGAGCGATCCGCCGTACGCCGAGGGACTCCCCGGCATCCACGGCTTCGTCGGCGAGAACTGGGCCGCGGACCTGGCCGGACCGCTCTGGTACATCCGCGCCTACCTCTGGTACGTCCTTCTCTCGCCCTTCCTGCTGAAGGCCCTGCGCGCGATGCCGCTGGCGACGATCCTCGCGCCGCTCGCCCTGTCGCTGGCCTTCGAGCAGGGCTGGATCATCCTCCCGGGCGAGCGGTTCCCGTCGGCGCTGACGGACTTCAGCACCTTCGGCGCCTGCTGGATCCTCGGCATGGCCCACCAGGAGGGCGTCCTGCGGCGACTCCCGCGGTACGTCGTGCCCTCGGTGGCCCCGATCTTCGCCCTGGTCGGTCTCTGGTACGCCCTGAACCACGACTTCTCCACGGACCACGACCTGGACACCATGCCCCTGGCCCAGGCCCTCTGGTCCTTCGGCACGGTCCTGTTGCTGCTGCACGTCAGCCCGTCGTGGTCGCAGTGGCCCCGTCGGCTGCGCCGCTGGGACAAGGTGATCACGCTGCTCAACTCCCGTGCGGTGACGATCTATCTCTGGCACAACATCTGCATCCTCATCGCTGCCACGATGTGGGACCGGCTCTGGGGCATCGACGTGATGTGGATGCACTTCTCCTGGCTGCTGGAGAGCCCATGGCCGGTGCTGGCCTTCACCTGGGTCCTCATCTGCAGCTGCGTCGTCTGGTTCGGCTGGGCGGAGGACCTGGCGGCGAGGAGAAAGCCGCAGCTGTGGCCGGACGGCGGACGAAAGCGGCGCACCCACGCCCGCTAGCGCGAAGGCCGCCGGCGCCGTGCACCGGCGGCCTTCGCCCATCCGCGTCATCCGATCGCGATGCGTGTCCTCCAGTAACTCGCCGGACCGACGATCTCCTTGCCGGACCCCGGCACGACGCCGGTCCTGCCGCCCGCGTAGAGCCGCACGGATCCGTCGGACCGCACGCCCCAGATGTCGGGCACGGCGTCCGCGTCCCCATCGACGCTGGGGGTGCCCATCAGCAGCGGGAAGTTGCTGACGGCCCAGCCCGAGGCACCGTATTCGCTGTCCGCGCCCCCGGCCGAACTTCCGGCATTGCCCAGGGAGGCGAGGCTCACACCCCCTCCGGACGCGGCGATGCCCTTGCGGAGCAGCAGCCTGCCCGAGACGTCGGACCGGTAGACGAGGTCGGTGACGCCGTCGCCGCTGACGTCCAGCGCGGTGACGATGTCCCGGCTGGTCCAGCCCGAGGTCCACAGCCGGGTCGCCTGGTCGATGGTGGCTCCGTGGTAACCGGTGAACACCCACAACTCGTCGCCGATGGTGGCGAAGAAGTCGGCCCGCCCGTCCCCGGTGGCGTCGCCCGCCGACACGAACTGGGTCAGGTCGGCGGGGTCGGGGGCGCCGTCGGGGAGAAGGATCTCGCGGCGCTTGTCGATGTTGACGGCGCCGTAGCCGTCGCCGGGGTACACCCACAACTTGCTCCCGAGGCGGACGACCAGGTCCTGAAGGCCGTCGCCGCCGTAGATGTCGCCGTTGTGCGTGATCAGGGCGCCCTTGAAGTGGCCACTGGGCGCGGCCACGTAGGCGGGCAGATCGTCGCCGTTGGGGTCCTTCGCGGGGTTGCCCCGGTAGGCGCCGGGCATCGAGTAGTCCAGGTCGCCGCTGCCCTTGGAGAGGTCGGTGGTGGCCTGCGAGGGATACATGGCCAGGTTGCCGGCCCCGGTGACCACCATCATGTCGGGAAGCTTGTCGCCGGTGAAGTCGCCGGGCGCGTCGGCCTGGTCCCGGGGCGTGACATAGAAGAAGTACTTCGTGGCCTGCGAGGGGTTGCCCGCACTGTCCACGGCTCTGACGTAGAGCACGTTGGGCCCGGCCGTCGGCGGTCTGGCGTTGGAGACGGTGGCACTGACGCTGGTGGCCGTGCCGGCGGTGCGGGTGACGCTGCCGGTGTAGCTGGGCGAGTTGAATCCGTACTCGTAGCGCACGACGTCGCTGTTGAGCGCGCGGAACGTGAACGCCCCGGGTGTGCCGAACTTCTTGGTGGACCAGTTGGCGTCCTCGGCGTCGTTGCCGAAGCCGTTCTCACTGCCGTCGGCGTTGGGGAAGTCGGTGGAGCTGACCTTGGGCGGCCTGGGCGCGGTGGTGTCCAGGACGAAGCGGCACGGCGTCCTGGCCGGTGCGTAGCTCGAACTGGAACCGGTGTCGTCGACGGCGCGCACCCGCCAGGAGTAGAGGGTGCCGTTGGTCAGCTTGCTGGTGGAGAAGCCCGCTGTCGTGCGCAGCGCGGTGTTCTTGTCACCGCCGACGGAGACCTTGCCGGTGGAGCCCAGCAGATCGCCCGTCGTCGCCCACTTGCCGTGCGGCCACAGGTCGAAGTCGAGGTAGTCGAGATTGCTGTCCCGGTCGGACCCCCGCGCGGTGAACGTCAGGTTCCCCGAGCCCATGCGGACGTACGGCTCGGTGGTGGTGCACTTGGCGTCCGGGCCGAGGTCGAGCGACTTGGAGTCGATGGTCGGCTTGCGGTTGTAAACCAGCTCCAGCACCGGTGCGTGGTCGCCGTTCGCCTGGAACTTCTTCCACGCGTACTGCGAGTGCTCGTCCCGTGCCCGCAGGCCGAACGTGATCGTGCCCTTGCCCTCGTCGGCCCGCTTCTGCGCGGCCCTGCGTACGTCGAACGTCTCGTAGGCGTCCCTGCAGCCGGACTTGTAGCCGTGGGCGAAGCTCTTGGTCGCGAACTTGTTGCCGTCGTGCAGTTTGGGCGCGTTCCTCCAGTTGGTCTTGCCGTTGACCGGGCCGGTCAGGTGCACGCTCATGGCACGTGCGCTGCACGACCAGGAGTACGTCTCCAGCATGCGCAGCTTCGCACTTGTGATCTTCGCGCCCTTGAGGTCCTTGTCGAAGGCGATGTTGAAGTACGAGCGCGAGGTACCCCAGGTGTCCGACTCGAAGCCCACCCGGGCCTCGTGCGTACCGCCCTTGTTGAAGCCCTTGCCGTTGTAGAAGGTGGCGTTGGGGTGACGGCTGTAGGCGGTGGTCCAGTTCTGCGTGTGTTTCTTCACCGACGGGTCGATGAAGACCGGATACGTGGTGGCCGGGTCGTCGAGGAAGCCCGGGTCGGGGGTGAGTGTCCAGCTCGCCGCCGCCAGGCTGGGCTCGACCAGCTCGCCGCGCGAGTCGGGCGAGGGCCCGTCGAGTCCGGGAAGGCTCAGCGTGGCCGCCGAGCCGGTCTGCGAGGGTGCGGGTGTCGGCTCGGCCGGGGCGGACGGCAGCGGGGACTCGGACACCGAGGGCTCGGGACCGTCGGTGGCCGCCGGAAGGGTCTCGGGGGCGGTGTCCGCCTGCTCGTCGGTCTCGATGAACTCCTCGGTGGGGCTCGGGCTCTCGCTCGGTCCGTCGGTGACCGACTCGGCCGGCTCCGGGCTCTCCGACGTGGTCGGCTGGGCGCTGGCGCCGACCGATCCGTCGGTGACGGCCGGCTGGCCGCTGCTGTCCCACATCAGCGGGGTCGGCGACATCGCGACCTCGTTGGCGAAGACGTCCTCGGCGGTGAGGACGCCCGTGACCGGATCCAGCCGGAAGTTCAGCGTCGCGGAGGTGATGCCGTACGAGATCTCCCGCGCCCGCGGATCGGCCGCGGCCTGCCGGTTCTTCAGGACCAGGAGCTGGGCGAACCCGTCGTCGTCGGCCGTCAGCACCAGGTCGGCGCCCGGGAAGATCTCGGGGTACAGGGCGCGCGAGCCGTCGATGATCGGGGCGGGGACCGTGCCCGGCCAGGTCAGCTGGATGTCATGGCCGTCGACGGTCAGGGTGCCCAGAGGGCTTGCGGTCTCCTCGGCGGCGCTCTTCAGCCCCTTCACCAGCGAGACCCGGCGCACGGTGGAGCGCGAGGCCCGCTGTTCTCCGTCGCGCGATCCGGAGCCGGCCGAGAACACGATCCGCGTGTTCGTGGCCCGGGGCTCCCAACCGGCCTTCGTGCGGTGGAGGTCGAAGTCGATGTCCCTCCACTCGCCGCCCACCTTGGCTCGAACCGGCGACGAGTACAGCTTCTTGGCCAGCAGACCGTCGGGCCGTGCCCACGTGCTGGAGCGCTCGGTGCGCAGCGCCGTGACCTCGACGGACTTGCCGGTCTTCGCCGCCCGCGCGATCGCGGCGGCCTCGGCGACGGGCTTCGTCCTCGCTTCTCGGCCTGACCCGTCGCGTGAACCCGTTTCGTCCAGACCGAGGCCGATGAAGGCGATGCCGGTGGCGGCGAGCGCCGCGGTCAGTACGGCGGCGGTGGTCCTACGTCCGGGCACACGGCGCCAGTTGCGCGTCTTGCGCGTCATCGGGCGAGCTCCCCTTCCCCCCTTGGAACCGGCGCGCGACAGGGCGCGGCCGGGCGAGCAGATGATGACCCATGAGCGGCCTGCCGTCACCCTTCGCATGCGGGGGACGGAACTGAGTCGATCAACCGTGAGGGCCGTAAGGATGGTTGGACGTGCAGATCCGCAACTCGGCGGCGCGGCCATGTGCTTGGGGTCAAAACATGGCGAACCATCCCCCAAGTTCCCTGAATCCAGTGCCGTTTGCCGGCAGAAGCGATCAATTGGGCGAATGATCGCGAAGCGGTTGGGACGTCCGTTGGCTCGGGAAGAGTCCCGATCGATCCTCACGTACCGCAATGAGGCGTTACGCACCGTGATGGTCATCACATCCACACGGCTGATCTAGCGGAACTCCACAAGGCCGTCACAAAATCTGCGCGATACGCCATCACGCGTGGTCCGATCCTGGTCCCGCCTCAAGTGGTCCGGGGGGACCTCGTCGTGTTCGGTCGCTCTTCGCATGTCCGTCGCCGTCGTCTGCGTCGTGTGCGCAGCGCCGTCGTACCCGCCCTCGGCGCCGCTCTGCTGGCGGGCCTCCTGCCCGCGCAGTCGCTGGCGCTGCCGCCCGACCCGGCGGTCGCGGAGAAGGGCCGCGAGACGCTGGACCTGGAGACTCTCGACCAGGACGAGCCTGTCGCCGGCGAGACCTTCGAGCGGGACCTGGAGACCCTGAAGGTCGAGGTCCCCGAGGACCGGCAAGCGGCTCCTGCCGGCACGGCCACGGCTCCGGTCGCCGACTCCGGGACGGTCAGCTTCGGCTCGACGGCGTCGACCACGAGCCAGGCCGCGGCACGCGTGGGCACGACCGCCCAGCAGGTCGCCCTGACCCCCGTCGACGACCTCCCGGTCAGCCTCGGGCAGGCCCCGGACCAGCCGGCCCCCACCGGCACCTGGTCCGTCCAGGTCTTCGACCGCGCCGCGACCGTCGCCCAAGGCGTCGACGGCGCCGTCGTCAAGGTCCAGGCACCGGACACCGGCTCGGTTCCGGTCTCGGTCAAGCTCGACTACGCCGAGTTCAAGAACCTCTACGGCGCCGACTGGGCCTCCCGCCTGCGCTTCGTCCAGTTCCCCGAGTGCTACCTGACCACGCCGGACAACGAGGCGTGCCAGGTGTACGAGGAACTGGAGACGACCAACGACACCAAGGCCCAGTCGATCACGGCGACGGTCGACACGGCGGCGGACGGGACGATCACCCCCGCCGCCTCGGCGAGCACCACCGAGTCCGACGGCCCGTCGATCGTCCAGGCGGCATTCCGCACCTCGGCCACTCCCGTCGCGGCGGCCGGTGACACGGCCGTCATCGGCGCGGTCGACTCCGGCGGCGGCGCGGGCGGCACCTTCAAGGCCACGCCCCTGGCCTCCAACGGCAAGTGGCAGGTGGGCGGGGCGTCGGGCGCGTTCACCTGGTCGTACCCGCTGACGATGCCGGCGGCTCCGGCCGGCCCGGTGCCCAGCGTCTCCTTCAGCTACAACTCTCAGACGGTGGACGGCCGTGTCGCGGTGTCCTCTCCCCAGTCCTCCTGGATCGGAGAGGGCTGGGACTACGACCCCGGTCACATCGAGCGCCGCTACCGCACCTGTCAGGACGACCGCAAGGCGCTGAAGTCCGGCACGCCCAACAACACGGCCAAGAAGGACAAGACGTCCGACCTGTGCTGGGTGTCGTACAACGCGGTGATGTCGCTCGGCGGCCGGAGTGTGGAGCTGGTGCGGGACGCGCCGGCTGGCAGCGACCCAGAGACCGACACCGAGATCTACCGCCCCCAGAGCGACGACGGAAGCCGCGTGGAGCGCCGGACGGGTGGCACCAACGGCGACAACAACGGCGAGTACTGGATCGTCACGACCCGGGACGGCACCAAGTACTACTTCGGTCTCAACCAGGTGGGCGGCGGCCACGCCGACACGGACTCCGTCTCAGTCGTCCCCGTCTTCGGCAACCACCCCGAAGAGCCCTGCCACGCCACCGCCTTCGCCGACTCCCGCTGCGGTGCCGGCAAGAAGCAGGCGTGGCGTTGGGGCCTCGACAAGGTCGTCGACGTGCACGGCAACACGATGGTCGTCAACTGGAAGCAGGAGACGAACCACTACGCCGTCAAGAAGAAGTTCACGTCCCCGGAGCAGTACGACCGTTACGCCTACCCGCGGTCCGTCGAGTACGGCATGCGCTCGGACCTGACCAAGCCGTCCGCCACGGTCGAGTTCGGTGTCAAGCAGCGCTGCCTGAAGTCGGAGACGGCCTGCGACCCCGCCAACTTCGCCAAGACCGACGACCCGGGCGCATACCGCTCCTGGTGGGACACGCCCGGCAACCTCAACTGCAAGTCCACGTCGAAGCTGTGTCCGGCCTTCCCCTCCTTCTGGACGCAGATGCGTCTGGACACGGTGACGACGAAGGCCGCCCGCGCCGGCCGGACCGGCCTCGGCAAGGTCGACACGTACCAGCTCCACCAGTCCTTCCCCGAGGACTGGTACGACACGGCTCCCGGCCTGTGGCTCAACTCGATCACCCGTCGTGGGTTCGCCCCCGGCGACACCACCGGCACCCTCCAGCACAAGGACGGTGTCAGCTTCGCGGAGTACTCGGTCGGCTCCACGTCCCCCCTGCGCGGCCGTCTCAAGGACCGCCAGCTGCCGAATCTCGTGCCGAGCGGTCCGAACGACCAGCGCCCCGCGTTCACCCGCCCGCGCATCGGCGCGGTCGCCACGGAGTACGGCGGTGACATCGAGGTCGAGTACAAGGGCGGCTGCGCCACCGAGCCGTCCGAGGACAAGGGCGAGCGGAACGGCACCTGTTACCCCGTCCGCTGGTCGCCCGACGGCGACGAGAAGACACCTGCGAAGTCCTGGTTCAACAAGTACGTCGTGCACTCCGTGACCGAGACCGACAAGGTCACCTCCCACGGCAAGCCCGTCCACACGACGTACAAGTACACCGATCCCGCCTGGGCCAAGAGCGACGACGAGTTCACCCGCCCGTCCCTGCGCACGTACAGCGTGTGGCGCGGCTATCGCCAGGTGGCCGTCGCCAAGGGCAGCAGAACCAGCAACCAGCCGAACATCCCGCAGGGCCAGTCGTACTCCGAGACCCGGTACTTCCTGGGAGTGGGCGGCGCGGTCAAGGACTCCACGGGCACGTACACGCTGCTCGCCGACGACGCACCGCAGTACGCGGGCATGACGGCGGAGAGCATCACCTACCGGGACGCCGACAAGCGGATCCACAAGCGCACGCTCAACTACCCCTGGTCGAAGCAGACCGCGTCCCGCTCGCGGGAGGCCGAGAACGGCACGGAGATGGAGCCGCTGCTCGCGCACCGCAGCGGGACCGAGCGTACGGAGGAGATCCAGCCGGTCGGCGGCAGCTGGCGGGCCGTCCGGACACTGACGACGGTCGACGACGCACACGGCCTGCCGATCCAGGTGGAGACCGCCGTGGTCAAGCCGAACGGCAGCACCGGTGAGACCCTCTCCGAACAGACCTGCACCAAGACGTCGTATGTGCACAACACGTCCGCATGGCTGATCGGCCTGCCGAAGGAGCAGCGCAGTACGGGCACGTCCTGTGCGGCCCATGACACGGCGGACCCGGCGACGAAGCTCATCAAGGCGGTGCGGAACAGCTACGACGGCTCGGGGTACGGCGAGACGCCGACGAAGGGGCTGGTCACCTCGGCTGCTGGGGTCAACGGCGCGGGAACCTCCTACTCGATCGTCACCAGGACCACGTACGACCCACTGGGCCGCGTCCGCACCGTCACCAAGCCGGACGCCGGCACCACGGAGACGCAGTACACGCCTGCGGACACGGGCGGGCCGGTCACCTCGCTGAAGACGATCAACGCCAAGGGCCACGCCGTCACAACGACCTTCGACCCGGGGCGCGGCCTGGCACTGACGGTCTCCGACGCCAACGGCCGGGTCACGCGCAACGAGTACGACGCCCTCGGCCGCCTGGTGAAGGGCTGGTCGCCGTCCCGTTCCTCGGGCGGCAAGTCCCCGGACGTGGAGATCGCGTACCAGGCGGCGGTGGCCACCCCCGCCGGGACCAGGCCCGCCGCCGTCACCGTGAAGACGCTGAAGGACGACGGTACCCACAGCCGTCAGGTGGCGATCTACGACGGCCTGATGCGCCAGGTCCAGGCCCAGTCCGAGGCGCACGGCCCCGGCCGGATCATCACCGACACGAGGTACGACGACCATGGCCTGGTCGCCGAGCAGACGAGCGGCTACCTCGCGAAGGGCGAGCCGACGGCCGAGTTGTTCGCGCCGAGATCGAACGCACTGATCCCGAGCCGGGTCCAGTACATCCATGACGGTCTGGAACGGCCGTCGATCCAGCTGACGTACCACGGCGACACGTACAGGGCCGATCACCTCTCGTACACCTTCTACGACGACACCAGCGCCTTCACGGACCCGGCGGGTTCGACCGCCCCTCAGACGCGCACGTACACCGACGCGCTGGGCCGGGTCACCGCGATCCGCCACTACAAGGACAACGCCGCCAAGACCAACTGGGAATCCGCCACCGCCGAGAACAGCGGCCGCAAGACGACATACGAGTACGACGCCCGCGGCTACCGCACGAAGGTCACCGACCCGGCAGGCAACACCTGGACCTACACCTACGACGCCAGGGGCCGTGTGACGTCGAGCACCGACCCGGACACCGGCAGGACGGAGACCTGGTACGACGACGCCGACCGCCCGGTCAAGGCGACGGACGCCAAGTCGCGGACGACGTACACGAACTACGACGAGCTCGGCCGGATCACGTTCGTCCGTGAGGGCTCGGCAACCGCCGCCCCGGTCAAGTCGTTCACGTACGACAGCCTGCCGGGCGCGCTGGGCCGGCCGGTCGCCTCGACCCGGCACACGTCGGGCGGCGACTACGTCAACCGGGTCACCGGCTACGACACCGACTACCGGCCCACGGGCAGTGAGACGATGATCCCGTCGAACCCGCTGACAGCGGGCCTGGCGGGCACATACACGTACGCGTACACCTACACCCAGACCGGTAAGCCGCAGTCGGCCACCCTGCCCGCCGTGGGCGGACTGGCGAAGGAGAAGGTCGTCACCCGCTACAACGGTGACGGCCTGGCCGAGTCGACCTCGGGCCTCGCCTGGTACACGTCCGACGCCACCTACTCGCCGTACGGCGAGGTTCTGCGGACAGTGTCCAGCTCCCAGCCCTACCGGGTCTGGACCACCAACTTCGTCGACCCGCACACCGGCCGCCTCCAGCGCACGGTCACCGACCGCGAGACCTCCGGACCGCACCGCATCACCGACAGCTACTACTCGTACGACCCGTCCGGCACCATCACGTCGAACGCCCGCAAGCTGTCGGCGGCTTCGGGTACCACGTGGGACACCCAGTGCTTCACCTACGACGTGATGGGCGAGCTGGTCAACGCCTGGACGTCGAACATCACCCCGGCCGGCAACGCCACCGGCTGCAAGGCGTCGAACGGCACGACGTGGGGCTATCGCACAGACTCCCGGAACTCCTCCGGCCCCGTGGCCCATGCCCCGGACACCGCGAGCGACAAGTCGAGCCCGGACGCCTCCCTGTCATCGACCCTGGCGGCCACGGCTCCCGACGCGGAGACCGTCGCCACGGGAGCGACGGCGTACCGCCAGTCGTTCACCCACGACTGGCTGGGCAACCGCGCCACGCTGACGGAACACGACCCGGCGGACGCGACCAAGAACGTCACCCACACGTACGGCTACGGGACCACCGCGCAGCCGCACACGATGAAGTGGATCAGCTCCAACCCGTCGGGCAAGGGCAGCAGCTACACCTATGACGCCGTCGGGAACACCGAGGTCCGCAGCCTGTCCGCCACTACGCAGAACCTGACCTGGACGTCCGAGAACAAGCTCGACACGATCACGGACGACGGCAGGAAGACGACGTACGTCTACGACGCCGCGGGCAACCGCATCCTGGAGAACTCCCCGTCGGGCTCGACGCTCTACCTGGGCGAGAGCGAGGTGACGACCAACGCCACGGGCGCGGTCACCAAGGCGTCCCGCTCCTACACCCAGTCCGGCGCACCCACGGTGACCCGGACCACGAGCAACGGCGCGACGACGGGCCACAAGCTGAACGTTCTGCTCGCGGACCACCTGGGCACGGCGAACACAACCGTGGAAGCGTCGAGTGGCCAACCCGTCACCCGCCGCGAGTTCAAGCCGTACGGCGAGGCCCGGGGCGCCAAGCCGACCAACTGGCCCAACAAGCGCGGCTACCTGGGCGTGGGCATCGACGACGCGGCGACCGGCCTGACCCACATCGGCGCCCGCGAGTACGACCAGAACTCCGGCCGCTTCCTCTCCGCGGACCCGGTCATCGACTTCGCGGACCCGCTTCAGATGAACGGCTACGCGTACAGCAACAACAGTCCGGTCAGCGACAGCGACCCGACCGGACTCTGGTGCGACAGCTGCAACGACGGCAAGGGCTGGACCCGTCCCGATGGCGGTACCCAGGGCGACCCCAACGGCGGACTGAACCCCGACGGCACGGTGCGTGGTACGCCGCAGGCCTCGGGCGGCGGCGGGGGCGGGGGCGGCCATGTCTCCGTCGTCGTGGACCTCGGCGACGGCAAGCCCGCCCTGCCGCCGAAGAAGATCTACCAGGAGTACCAGAAGCAGCTTCCGAGCATCGGTCAGCTGCAGAGGAACAACGTCTACTTCAGCGATCTCAGCTATGAGCTGTTGGTCGAGCTCTATTTCCGGGAGCGATGCACCGCCGGCACCAGCGCGATCGACGAGTGCGGCGCGCTCCGCGATTTCTACGACGGCTGGAAGCACGTCGACAAGATCGACACGGTTGACACATGCCCGATATGCGGCAACGTGGGCTTCCAGTCGATCACGACCTACCTCGGCGCACGCGGGGTCGGAAAGCTGAAGTGGGGCTCCTCCTGCAAGTGCTTCCTGGCTGGCACGGACGTCCTCATGGCCGACGGCACCACCAAGGACATCGAGGACGTCGAAGTCGGCGACGAGGTCCTGGCCACTGACCCGGAAACCGGCGAGTCGGGGCCCAGGAGGGTCACCCGCCTGATCACCACCGAGGACGACAAGCACTTCAACGAGCTGTCCATCGCGACAGCGGATGGCATCGAGAAGCTGACGGCCACGCATGAGCACCCGTTCTGGTCCCCATCGGAGCGAGAGTGGGTCGAAGCGGGGGACCTTGGCCCGGGCATGACCCTGCTCACCGACGAGGGCGACACCGTCATCGTCACCGCGAACCGTCCCTTCACCAGGCATGCCCGCACGTACAACCTCACGGTTGACGATCTGCATACGTACTATGTGCTGGCGGGGGAGACGCCGGTTCTCGTTCACAACAGCAACGGATGTCCTACGGGTAAGGCGCCTGAAGCTCCTACCATCGACATCGGCAACTACCGGGGTAGGTTCCAGGCGTACCTGCACCGCAGCGGCATGAAGCGGCTGCCAGATGATTGGGATGCCCACCATGCCATCCCGCAGGAGTATCGAAACCATCCGGAGTTCGGTGACTTTGACTTCGATGCGCCATCCAACATGCGTGGAGTGCCCGGCAGTAGGATGAAGTCCCGTGGAGCCAACGTCCATCAAGAGATAACCAACCAATGGAAATGGTTCCATGACATGAACCCGAACCCCTCGCGAGCTCAAATAGAAGACTTCGCGGGGCAGATCGATAGGGGATATGGTGCCTATTTCTGGGCCGGACGTTGATAGCTGGATCGACGAAATGTTGCGCCTGGCCTCACGGTTCGTCGCAGGGTTCGAGGCCATGTATGGGTATCCGCCAGGTGAGCACCATGTGTCAAGAGCCGCTGATAGCAGTGGTCGCGATGCGCTCGCTGCGGTCTTGAGTGACGCGGGTGCGGGGGATTTGATCGAGTTCTATTTGCACGTGGCGCAAATCTCCTTGCCTGATGTCGGTCCAGGGTTCTTTGTCGATGAGGCCGAGTATGTGGTTGAGGGGTTGCGCGGCGCTCAGCCAACACAGGTGAGAAGCGTGCCCAATCGGACTGTCGCCGTGTTTGGCTCTGACGGTGGCGGTGCATTGTTTGCTGCCGATCGTCAAACCGGAGAGATTGTTCGGCTGGAAGGTGGATCTCTCGTCGGTGATGTCTATGAGGCGGAGGAGTCCGGGGTACAGGTGATCGCGCGAGATTTCGAGGGATTCATGCAATTCCTGTACGGCGAATTGCTGCGACATATTCCCTCCGAGAGATAGGCAACTGATCGCGTCTGAGCTGATGCCGGCTTCTGCGCCGACGACCAGCAACTTGTCAACGCCCATGTGTGGGGCGTCAACGCCTACGCCGCCCCCGTGTGGCATCTTCGCGACACGAGACAGGCGGCATGTTCGACACCTACGCCGAGAGCTTCGACGCCTTGTGGACGACGGCGGCCCCCGTACGAGAGGAAGGCTGACCGTGGCCCGCACCGAGTACTACGACGACCCGAACGCACCCAGGCCGAACAGCATGGTCGTTGCCGCGTCCGCCGTCGTCATCGACGACCACGGGCGCATCCTCCTCCAGCGCCGCCGCGACAACGACCTATGGGCGCTGCCCGGAGGCGGCATGGACCTCACCGACTCCCTGCCCGGCACGGCCGTCCGCGAGGTCAAGGAAGAGACCGGCCTCGACATCGAGATCACCGGTCTGGTCGGCACCTACACCGACCTGAAACACATCATCGCCTACACCGACGGCGAGGTCCGGCGACAGTTCAACGTCTGCTTCACCGCCCGCATTACCGGTGGCCGACTGGAGATCTCCGACGAGTCCACCGAGCTCCGGTTCGTGCCGCCGCAAGAGATCGAGCAGTTGCCGATGCACCACACCCAACGGCTCAGGCTCCAGCACTTCCTGGAACAGCGCGAGAAACCGTACCTGGGCTGAACCACCTGACGGCAGTAGCGACGGCAAGAACCCCGCACAACCACGCACCTCACCGGACCAGCAAACTGCGCTTGACCTGCGAAAAGCAGGTAGAGGCAGCCGTGTAGCGCACGTACTACGTGCTGGCGGGGGAGACGCCGGTTCTCGTTCACAACAGCAATTGCTGGAGTGTTAAGGCGAGAATGCGCGCAGTGAAACCGCCCGTGCCATAGAGCTCGGAGTTGGCGGCGCCAGTGGGGTGCCGACCGGACGTCACGTTGATCCCGAAGAGGGAGTGGAGTAGCCAAAGGCTCTCGGGTGGTTCATTCAAGATCCTGTGAACCCTGCCGACCGAGGTTCCCCGCTGTCAGACCCCCATGGAACACTGACCTGGATGCGCAGGTGAACGGGGTGGCCCGAGGGGTCTGTTGGCCCGGGTGGTCGGTGGGGAGCTGGTGTTGATGAGCAAGCGGCAAGTGCAGAAGATGCTGCGGTTGATCGCGAGTGGGGAGCCCGTCGAGCTCACCAGTCCCATGGCCTCCGTGAAGAAGCTCGCCAGGCTTGCCTTCATCGCCCAGCAGTTCGGGTACGAGTACATGGACGTACGGCAGAGCGGCGGGCGGAACAACGCGCTCGTCATGTTGATCGCGCCCGACCCCAGCCCGCAGGCCCGCGCCCGCGCCGCGCAGAACTGGGCGCAGTATCCGAACGCCAGTGACGGGGTCTCCGTACCGCCCCTCGTGCCCGACGCGCATGAGCTTCTCAAGGCCCGGATCAACTTCGACCTCACCGGCAGGCATGCCGAGAAGAGGATGTGGTGGGCGGCGGGCGGCATCACCCTCGGATTCGTCATCGCCGTCGCCCAGGCCGGTGGGGATGCCGACGCCGTTCTCTTCGCCGGTCTCGGGTGGGCCGGGCTCATGGCGCTGCTCGGCGTCGGGCTCGTGGTCACGCGGAAGCGGAACGCCAAGTTCGCGGCCCGGCTCCAGGCCGCCGGGTTCATGCCGGTGACGGAACAGGGCGGACGGGTGCGGTACCTGCCGCCGGGCGGGCAGCTTCCGGGGCATGGGAATCCGTTCGGGGGCAGCAACGTTCCCTACGGCACCCAGCCTCCCGCCGGGGGATACGGGCAGCAGCAGGCCCCCGGGCCGTACGCCGGCCAGCCCGCCGCCCCCGGCCCGTACGGCAACCAGCCCCCGCCCCCCGCCCCCGGCGGTTACGGCCAGCCAGCCGCACCCGGCCCCTACGCCGCTCCCCAGTCCCAGCCCCCGGGCCCTTACGCCGCCCCACAGCAAGCGCAGCAGCCGTACGGCCACCCGCAGGCCCACCCCCACCCCCACCCCCACCACCAGCCCTACCCCCACCCCCAACCCCAACCCCAGCAGAGCCCTCAGCCGCCCTACCCCCAGCAGAACCCCCACTGGCAGCCCCCGCAGGGCTGAGGCCGCCGCCGGATCCTCGACGGTCGCCGGATCCTCGACCGCCGCCCGACATCGACGGCCGGCCGACATCGACCGCCGGCCCCCGTCCCCTATATCCCGCCCTTATATAGGGACGACCGACGCAACCTCTCATCCGCCCTTCCCGTCGGGTGAGAGCAAAGTTCCTTTCCGGTCACCCGGTGCCACAGGGCGGAAACGAGCCCTCCCTACCTTCGGGACCAGCCACTCGTAGTGCGACCGAGCCCCGAAGCCCGTGGAGGCGTGAGATGACAGCCCCGACCACCACCCCGCCACCCCACAAGGGGTCCCGCTGGATCGAGCAGTGGGACCCCGAGGACGAGACCTTCTGGGAGTCGGAAGGAAAGCACATCGCCCGGCGGAACCTGACCTACTCGGTGATCTCCGAGCACATCGGGTTCTCGGTGTGGAGCATGTTCTCCGTGCTGGCCCTGTTCATGGGGCCCGAGTACGGGATCGACCCCGCCGGCAAGTTCTTCCTGGTCGCCGTGGCCTCGCTGGTCGGCGCCATCCTGCGGGTGCCCTACGGCTTCGCCGTCGCCCGGTTCGGTGGCCGGAACTGGACCATCTTCAGCGCGGGCCTGCTGCTGGTGCCGACCACGGCACTGCTGCTCGTGATGGAGCCGGGCACCTCGTACAGCACGTTCATGCTGGTCGCGATCCTCACCGGCGTCGGCGGGGCGAACTTCGCCTCCTCCATGACCAACATCAACAACTTCTACCCGCTGCGCCTCAAGGGCTGGGCGCTCGGCATGAACGCGGGCGGCGGAAACATCGGCGTCGCCGTGGTCCAGCTGCTCGGTCTCGCCGTCATCGGCATCGTCGGCGCCGCCAGCCCGCGCGTACTGCTGTCGATCTACATCCCGCTGATCGTCCTGGCGACCGTGCTGAGCATGCGGTACATGGACAACCTCGGTCCGGTGCGCAACGACACCGGCGCGGCCAAGGAGGCCGTGAAGGAGGGGCACACCTGGATCATGTCCTTCCTCTACATCGGCACCTTCGGCTCGTTCATCGGCTACAGCTTCGCCTTCGGCCTCGTGCTGCAGAACCAGTTCGGCCGTACGCCACTGCAGGCCGCCTCGCTCACCTTCATCGGCCCGCTGCTGGGCTCGCTGATCCGGCCCGTCGGCGGTCAGCTCGCCGACCGGCTCGGCGGGGCCAAGGTCACGCTGTGGAACTTCGCGCTGATGGCCGTCGCGACCGGCGTCATCGTCACCGCCTCGGTGCAGCACTCGCTGCCGCTGTTCATCGCCGGCTTCATCACCCTGTTCATCCTCACCGGCCTCGGCAACGGCTCCACGTACAAGATGATCCCCGGCATCTTCCGCGCCAAGGCCGCCGCGAAGGGCATGACCGGTGAGGACGCGGCCGTGTACGCCCGGCGGCTGTCCGGTGCCTCCATGTCCCTGATCGGCGCGGTCGGCGCCCTCGGCGGCCTCGGCATCAACCTGTCGCTGCGCCAGTCCTTCCTCAGCGTCGGCTCCGGCACCGGTGCCTTCGTCGCCTTCCTCATCTACTACGCCGTCTGCTTCGGGGTCACCTGGGCCGTATACCTTCGCCGCCCGGCCGCCGCGGAGACCCACGCCACATCGACGACCGAGGCAAAGCCGCAGCTCAGCTACGCCGAGGTGTGACGTAACACCGTCGACATCAAGCCGAACCGAGCCTGTCACGCACCGTTGACAGGCTCGATCGGCATGCAGGTGTAACCACCAAGGGTGAGGTCAGGAGCCGCTTCCCGACCGACCACCCTTGAGGCGAACCATCTGACGCAAGCACCACAACTCGAGTGCGGGACGAGAGTTATGTACGACGAACAGCAGCAACCCGAACACGGGCCCCTCGCGGGGTTCACCGTGGGAGTGACCGCCGCGCGCCGGGCCGACGAGCTCGGGGCGCTGCTCCAGCGGCGTGGCGCCGCCGTCGTGCACGCCCCTGCCCTGCGGATCGTGCAGCTCGCCGACGACAGCGAGCTGCTCGCCGCCACCAAGGAGATCATCCAGCGGACGCCGGACATCGTGGTCGCCACCACCGCCATCGGCTTCCGGGGCTGGATCGAGGCCGCCGACGGATGGGGGCTCGGCGAGGATCTGCTGGCCCGGCTGCACAAGGCCGAGCTGCTGGCGCGCGGGCCCAAGGTCAAGGGCGCGGTGCGGGCCGCCGGGCTGACCGAGGACTGGTCGCCGTCCAGCGAGTCCATGGCCGAGGTGCTGGACCGGCTGCTGGAGGAGGGCGTCGACGGCCGCCGTATCGCCCTACAGCTGCACGGTGAGCCGCTGCCCGGGTTCGTGGAGTCGTTGCGGGCCGCGGGAGCGGAGGTGCTGGGGGTACCGGTCTACCGGTGGCTGCCGCCGGAGGACGTCGGGCCGGTGGACCGGCTGCTGGACGCCGCGGTCTCCCGCGGAGTGGACGCCGTGACCTTCACCAGCGCACCGGCCGCCGCGTCCCTGCTGTCCCGGGCCGAGGAGCGCGGGCTGCTCCCGGAGCTGCTCGCCGCCTTCGCCCATGACGTCCTTCCGGCCTGCGTCGGGCCGGTCACCGCGCTGCCCCTCCAGGCGCGCGGCGTCGACACGGTCCAGCCCGAACGCTTCCGCCTCGGCCCGCTGGTCCAGCTGCTGTGCCAGGAACTTCCCGGCCGGGCCCGCTCGTTGCCGATCGCCGGTCACCGGGTGGAGATCCGGGGACACGCGGTCCTGGTGGACGGCGCGCTGCGCCCGGTGCCCCCCGCCGGCATGTCGCTGCTGCGGGCCCTGTCGCGCCGGCCGGGCTGGGTCGTTCCCCGCGCCGACCTGCTGCGGGCCCTGCCGGGGGCCGGGCGGGACGAGCACGCGGTGGAGACGGCGATGGCCCGGCTGCGTACGGCCCTTGGGACGCCGAAGCTGATCCAGACGGTGGTCAAGCGGGGGTACCGGCTGGCGCTGGACCCCGCGGCGGACACGAAGTACGCGGATGCGTGAGCCCTAGGGGGTGCTGTGCGGGACTTTCACAACACCCCCTAGCCGGGGCCGACCGCCGGTACAGGGGGTTCCGGTCCCGTCACCGGGAAGGCACTGTGAGAGGGAAACGGTTTCCCGGCTCTCCTCACGGCACCTCACCGACCCCGCATGAGGCTCATGACCGGGGTGACCCTAGGCGGTGACAGGCACATGGCACTGGGTACGGCCACGGACGCGTACGAGCTGCGGTTCGACGCCGGGCGGATCTGTCTGGATCTCCTCGCGACCACGCACCCGGACGAACGGTTGGACTCGGTGGAGGTGTTGTGCACCTGGATCACGCGATCCGGACTCGTCCCATCCGGCACCCCGCTCACCCACGCCGACGCCGAGTGGCTCGTGCGGTTTCGCGAACTGCGCGGACGTATCGGGCAGTTGGTGCGCGGCAGCCTCGCCCCCGAGCCCTGGCCGTCGTACGACATCGCGCTCGCCCAGGTGAACGGCCTCGCCCGCGCCGCGCCCCCGGCCCCCTGCGCCGTACGCGGTGAAGACGGCACGCTCGTGCGCCGGTTGGATCATCCGCCCGAGTGCGTCGCCCTGCTCGGCGCCGTCGCGCGGGACGCCCTGGAGCTGCTCACCGATCCGGTCGCGCGGGCCGGGCTGAGGGAGTGCGAGGGGGACAACTGCCCGATCGTCTATCTCGACACGTCCCGCGGTCGCAGGAGGCGCTGGTGCTCCAGTGAGGTCTGCGGGAACCGCGAAAGGGTGGCCCGGCACCGTCGTCGCGCGGCGCTCGCGCGCGCCTGACAGTCCGTTATGCGGCTTCTGTGGAACGGCTGTCGAAGTGATTTCGATTACATGCCGTTTACCTACGCACCCGTAGGGAAGCGCCGAGTCGATCTTGCCGATGTGGTGGAAATGTAAAGATCGCACGGTGGGAATGTGCTGCCATGTCCCGCTCGTCACGTCACTCCGAAGAAAACTGTCGTCTCGCTTTGAACACTCAACCCACCGCTTGCGTACGGGTAGTCGAGCGACCGACTGGGGGAACCCCCGGACATCGGAGGTGGGCGTGCGCAAGGATTCCGTCGTGGCCAATGAACGTGCATCGAGGGCCCGACATCGCATGTCCCAGCCCTCGGAACCAGATGAGGAGCTGATGCGTGCACTGTACAGAGAGCACGCCGGACCCCTCCTCGCCTATGTCCTTCGACTGGTCGCCGGTGACCGGCAACGAGCAGAGGACGTCGTGCAGGAGACGCTCATCCGTGCCTGGAAGAACGCCGGACAGCTCAATCGAGCGACCGGTTCGGTACGCCCCTGGCTGGTGACGGTCGCCCGGCGCATCGTCATCGACGGCCACCGAAGCCGGCAGGCCCGGCCGCAGGAGGTCGATCCGTCGCCGCTGGAGGTCATCCCCGCGGAGGACGAGATCGACAAGGCGCTGTGGTTGATGACGCTGTCGGATGCGCTCGACGACCTGACCCCCGCCCACCGCGAGGTACTCGTCGAGACGTACTTCAAGGGACGTACCGTCAATGAGGCGGCCGAGACGCTGGGCATACCCAGTGGCACCGTGCGCTCCAGGGTGTTCTACGCCCTGCGGTCGATGAAGCTGGCTCTGGAGGAGCGGGGGGTGACGGCGTGATGAGTGTTTACGGGGGAAACCAGGGATTCGGGATGGGCGGTTCGGGTATGTCTGGGTCCATGAGCCCCATGCAGGGACATCCGGGCCCGAGCGAGCACGAAACCGTCGGTGCCTACGCGCTCGGCATCCTCGACGACGCCGAGGCGACCGCCTTCGAGGCACACCTCGCGACCTGCGAATGGTGCGCCCAGCAGCTCGACGAACTCGCCGGGATGGAGCCGATGCTGGCCGCGCTCGCGGACCTGCCCGGTTCCGGCTCGCCCGCGATCGGCGAGTCCCTGTCGGCCAAGCCCAGCCCGCGCATCGTGAACAACCTCGTCGACGAGGTCGCCGAACGCCGCGCCCAGAAGCGCCGGCGCAGCTTCTACATGGTGGCCGCGGCGGCCGCGCTGATCGTCGGCGGCCCCTTCGTGGCCGTGGCGACGAACGGCGGCGACAGCGGCGGCGGTGACGGCGGCAACCGGGTCGTGACGGCGGCCAACCCCGCCAAGGACCTGTTCACCGGCATCGAGAACAAGGTCTCGGGGGACGATTCGAAGACCGGCGTCAGCGCGACCGTCGCCATGTCGGAGAAGCTCTGGGGCACGGAGACCGCCCTTGAGCTCAAGGGGGTCAAGGGTCCGCTCAAGTGCTCCCTGATCTTCGTCAGCAAGGACGGCGAGCGCGAGACGGCCGCCTCCTGGTCCGTCCCGAAGTGGGGCTACGGCATCCCGGACGCCAAGACCGAGCAGGCCAGGAACCCGCTCTACGTCAGCGGCGGTGTGTCCATGGCCCCCGACGACGTCGATCACATCGAGGTCATGGACTTCGACGGGAACAAGCTCGTCCAGGTCGACGTATAGCCGTGCCGTAGCTTTTCCGGGTCCCCTTCGCGTACGGTTGACGGCTGCCCAGCACGTCAGAAGGGGGCCCGGTGGCCGCTCAGGCTCAGCAGGAAACCGCGCTCGAAGACTCTCTGAGAGATCGCGAGATCAGCGTCGAACAGGAACACCTGGACCGGGTGTACCGGCGCCTCGAGGAGAAGATCCACGAGGCCGAGTTCCTGATGAACGACGCGGCCAAGCGCGGCCAGGTCGGCACCCCCGGTGCGCTCGCCGAGCGGGACGCGCAGGTCTTCCGGGCGGGCATCCACCTCAACCGGCTCAACAACGAGTTCGAGGACTTCCTCTTCGGCCGTATCGACCTGCTGCTCGGCAAGGACGGCAAGAAGGGTCCGGACGGCGCCTACACCGCGGTCGAGCCCGCCGAGGGCGCGGTCCGCGACGACAACACCGCCGACATCGCCGAGACCCTGCACATCGGCCGCATCGGCGTGCTCGACCAGGACTACGCCCCGCTGGTCATCGACTGGCGGGCCCCGGCCGCGGCGCCCTTCTACCGCTCCACCCCGGTCGATCCGGGGCGGGTCGTACGGCGCCGGGTCATCCGCTCCAAGGGCCGCAAGGTGCTCGGCGTCGAGGACGACCTGATGCGCCCCGAGCTGAAGGCCTTCCTCGGCGGGCACGAGCTGCCCGTCATCGGCGACGGCGCCCTGATGGCCGCGCTCGGCCAGGCCCGCACCCACACCATGCGGGACATCGTCGCGTCCATCCAGGCCGAGCAGGACCTGGTCATCCGCGCCCCCGCCGCCTCGGTGACCTACGTCGAGGGCGGGCCCGGGACGGGCAAGACGGCCGTCGCGCTGCACCGCGCCGCCTACCTGCTCTACCAGGACCGGCGCCGCTACTCCGGCGGCATCCTGATCGTCTCGCCGACCCCGCTCCTCGTGGCGTACACCGAGGGCGTGCTGCCGTCGCTGGGCGAGGAGGGGCAGGTCGCCATCCGGGCGATCGGCTCCCTCGTCGACGGCGCCGAGGCCACGCTGTACGACGCGCCGTCCACCGCCCGCGCCAAGGGCTCGTACCGCATGCTCAAGGTGCTGCGGAAGGCGGCGCGGGGCGCACTGGAGCTGGGGCCGGGCGGCACGGCCGCCTCCGGTGCCGCCGCGGCGAACCGGACGGGGCAGCTCGCCTTCGGCGACGACGACGCGCCGGCGCAGGCCGCCGCCGAACCCCCCACCCGGCTGCGCGTGGTCGCCTTCGGGCGCCGGCTGGAGCTGGAGGCCGACGCGCTGGAACGTATCCGCCGCACCGCCCTGGGCGGCACGGCACCCGTGAACCTGCTGCGCCCGCGCGCCCGCAAGCTGCTGCTCGACGCCCTGTGGGCACAGTCCGGCGGCGCCGCCCGGCACACCGACCCGGAACTCGCCGCCGAGCTGCGCTCCTCCTTCGACGAGGACGTGACCTCGGAGGACAGCTTCATCGCCTTCCTCGACGCCTGGTGGCCCGAGCTCACCCCGAAGGCGGTCCTCGCGGCGATGGCCGACGAGCGCCGGCTCGGCCGCTGGGCCCGCCGGATCCTCAACCCCGGCGAGATCCGCAAGGTGGCCCGCTCACTGCGGCGGGACGGCCACTCCGTGCACGACATCGCCATGCTGGACGAGCTCCAGGCGATCCTCGGCGTCCCGGCCCGCCCGAAGAAGAAGCGCGAACTGGACCCGCTCGACCAGCTCACCGGTCTGGAGGAGCTGATGCCGGTGCGCGAGGAGTCGCAGCGCGAGCGCGCCGAGCGGCTGGCGGCCGAGCGCGCCGAGTACGCCCACGTCATCGTCGACGAGGCCCAGGACCTCACGCCGATGCAGTGGCGGATGGTCGGCCGCCGGGGCCGGCACGCGACCTGGACGATCGTCGGCGACCCCGCCCAGTCGTCCTGGTCGGACGTGGACGAGGCGGCCGAGGCGCGCGACGAGGCCCTCGGCACCCGCCCGCGCCGCCGCTTCCAGCTCACCGTGAACTACCGCAACCCGGCCGAGATCGCCGAGCTCGCGGCGAAGGTGCTGGCGCTGGCCATGCCGGGCTCCACCTCGCCGTCGGCCGTCCGTTCGACCGGAGTCGAGCCCCGCTTCGCCGTCGTACGCGACTCGCTCGCGCAGACCGTCCGCGAGGAGGCCGCCCGGCTGCTCGACCGCGTCGACGGCACGGTCGGAGTCGTCGTCGCCATGCGGCGGCGCGAGGAGGCGGCCAAGTGGCTCGCCGGGCTCGGCGACCGGGTCGTGGCGCTCGGCAGCCTGGAGGCCAAGGGTCTGGAGTACGACGCCACGGTCGTCGTCTCCCCGGCGGAGATCGCGGACGAGTCCCCGGCCGGCCTGCGCGTGCTCTACGTCGCGCTGACCCGGGCCACCCAGCAGCTGACGGTGGTGTCGGGGGAGCGCGACGAGCCGGACGCCGCCGGGGTGCCGGACCTGCTCCGAGATTGACTCCAATGCTGCGTTCTTCCGGAGGGGCGCGGTACGGGAATGGCCGTACGGGATCTGTTTGTTAGCCTGGGTGTGGCACCGGCTCGATCCAAGCCCCCGGGCCCAACCTTCGTCGCTACGAGCGACCACTTGCCGCGAGGCGAGCATGGCGGGTCGGTGTCATGAACGTAGGAAAGAGACCCACGTCAGCACGTGACGTGGGTCTCTTTTCATGCGGAGACGTGGCGAACAATACGTTCGCAATCCATGCCCGGCTAACTCCTACTCCGCGGTAGGTGCGACGATCGGACGGCATACCAGCGACATACGGTGAAAGCAGAGGAAGTCGGCCATGGCAACGGCGCCCAGCGTCTCCTACTCGATGACGGTCCGGCTGGAGGTGCCCGCGAGCGGAACCGCGGTCTCCCAGCTCACCACGGCCGTGGAGTCCCACGGAGGCTCGGTCACCGGCCTCGACGTCACCGCGTCCGGCCACGAGAAGCTGCGCATCGACGTCACCATCGCGGCGACCTCGACCAAGCACGCCGACGAGATCGTCGAGCAGCTGCGCACCATCGAGGGCGTCACGCTCGGCAAGGTCTCCGACCGTACGTTCCTGATGCACCTCGGCGGCAAGATCGAGATGGCGTCGAAGCACCCCATCCGCAACCGTGACGACCTGTCCATGGTCTACACGCCCGGTGTGGCCCGCGTCTGCATGGCGATCGCCGAGAACCCCGAGGACGCCCGCCGCCTGACCATCAAGCGCAACTCCGTTGCGGTCGTGACGGACGGCTCGGCCGTGCTGGGCCTGGGCAACATCGGCCCGAAGGCCGCGCTGCCCGTCATGGAGGGCAAGGCGGCCCTCTTCAAGCGGTTCGCCGGCATCGACGCCTGGCCGATCTGCCTCGACACCCAGGACACCGACGCGATCGTCGAGATCGTCAAGGCCATCGCCCCGGGCTTCGCCGGCATCAACCTGGAGGACATCTCCGCCCCCCGCTGCTTCGAGATCGAGGCCCGCCTGCGCGAGGCCCTCGACATCCCCGTCTTCCACGACGACCAGCACGGCACCGCGATCGTCGTCCTGGCCGCCCTGACCAACGCACTTCGCGTGGCGGGCAAGGCCATTGAGAACATCCGCGTCGTCATGTCCGGCGCCGGCGCGGCCGGCACGGCCATCCTCAAGCTGCTGCTCGCGGCGGGCGTGAAGAACGCCGTCGTCGCCGACATCCACGGCGTCGTGCACGCCGGCCGCGAGGACCTGCGGGACGCCCCGGCCGACTCGCCGCTGCGCTGGATCGCCGACAACACCAACCCCGAGGGCCTGACCGGCACGCTGAAGGAGGCCGTGCGCGGCGCGGACGTCTTCATCGGCGTCTCGGCCCCGAACGTGCTGGACGGCGACGACGTGGCCGCCATGGCCGAGAACGCGATCGTGTTCGCGCTCGCGAACCCGGACCCCGAGGTCGACCCGGCAATCGCCCGGCAGACGGCCGCAGTTGTGGCCACCGGCCGCTCCGACTTCCCGAACCAGATCAACAACGTGCTGGTCTTCCCGGGCGTCTTCCGCGGTCTGCTGGACGCGCAGTCCCGCACGGTCAACACCGACATGATGCTCGCGGCCGCGAAGGCGCTGGCGGATGTCGTGACCGAGGACGAGCTGAACCCGAACTACATCGTCCCGAGCGTCTTCAACGACAAGGTCGCCGGCGCGGTGGCCGGCGCGGTGCGGGAGGCCGCGAAGGCGGTGCCCGCGGCGGCGTCGGCCGAGTAATCACCCCGGCCCGGGTGCCGCACAGCCCCGAGAAGTGTGTGTGGGCTGTGAGGATCGCCACGGCAAGCCCTTGTGACGGCGCGTCGCGGAACCTGGGGCCTTGGGACGCCGTTTATCGTGACGGCCAAGCTCAGGCCCTCTCTTCGTGTGACTCCCACGGGTGTTCTCACGACTCCTCCGGGCGCCGGATTGGCTTTCCCGCCGCAGGTAGGGGCAGGATGCGTCCCTGGGCGCGAGGGTCCGACCAAGGACCCGGGTCCGGGGACCCACCGAGGACCCTGGCAGCATCGACATCGCTGTGCCCGACATGCGGCCCCGCCGCGTGGCACGCCTCAAGGCAAATGAACACGGGAGTAACAACATGAACCGCAGTGAGCTGGTGGCCGCGCTGGCCGACCGCGCCGAGGTGACCCGCAAGGACGCCGACGCCGTTCTGGCCGCCTTCGCCGAGACCGTCGGCGAGGTTGTCGCCAAGGGCGACGAGAAGGTCACCATCCCCGGCTTCCTGACCTTCGAGCGCACCCACCGTGCCGCTCGCACCGCGCGCAACCCGCAGACCGGCGACCCGATCCAGATCCCGGCCGGCTACAGCGTGAAGGTCTCCGCGGGCTCCAAGCTCAAGGAAGCCGCGAAGGGTAAGTGACCTTGCCGTCTGTGCACCACGGGACGGTGTACGCGGCCCTCTAGGGCCCAGCAACGCCAATGGGGCGGCCCCCTTCACCGGGGGCCGCCCCATCGCCGTACGAACTCCTGAAGCCGTTAACCGAGCGCCTTGCCCGGCAGCTCGACCTTCGCGCCGAGCTCCACCAGCTTCTCCATGAAGTTCTCGTAGCCGCGGTTGATGAGCTCGATGCCGTGGACCCGGGACGTGCCCTGGGCGGCCAGGGCCGCGATGAGGTAGGAGAAGCCGCCGCGCAGGTCGGGGATGACCAGGTCGGCGCCCTGGAGCTTGGTGGGGCCCGACACGACCGCGGAGTGCAGGAAGTTGCG
Organism: Streptomyces ferrugineus; assembly: GCF_015160855.1. Classification (NCBI taxonomy): domain Bacteria; kingdom Bacillati; phylum Actinomycetota; class Actinomycetes; order Kitasatosporales; family Streptomycetaceae; genus Streptomyces; species Streptomyces ferrugineus. The sequence goes on from NZ_CP063373.1 coordinate 1,357,964, forward strand.
CTGGCCGAAGCGGCAGTGGGAGCCGCCGAGGCACTCGCGGTAGAGCTGGATGTGGGCGCCCATCTGGTTCAGCGCGGAGGTGAAGCCGAGGCGGGACTCGTAGACCGTCTCGTGGATGATCGACAGGCCGGTCGCCTGCGTCAGGGCCACCACCAGCGGCTGCTGCCAGTCCGTCTGGAAGCCCGGGTGGACGTCCGTTTCGAGGGCGACGGACTTCAACTGGCCACCGGGGTGCCAGAAACGGATGCCCTCGTCGTCGATCTCGAAGGCACCGCCCACCTTCCGGTAGGTGTTGAGGAACGTCATCATCGAGCGCTGCTGGGCGCCACGGACGTAGATGTTGCCCTCGGTCGCCAGCGCCGCCGACGCCCAGGACGCCGACTCCAGACGGTCCGGCAGGGCGCGGTGGGTGTAGCCGCCGAGCTTGTCCACACCGGTGACGCGAATGGTGCGGTCGGTGTCCATCGCGATGATGGCGCCCATCTTCTGCAGCACGCAGATGAGGTCCTCGATCTCCGGCTCCACGGCCGCGTTCGAGAGCTCGGTGACGCCCTCGGCGAGGACGGCCGTCAGCAGCACCTGCTCGGTCGCGCCCACCGACGGGTACGGCAGCCGGATCTTCGTGCCGCGCAGCCGCTGCGGAGCCTCCAGGTACTGCCCGTCCGCCCGCTTCTCGATCCGCGCGCCGAACTGCCGCAGCACCTCGAAGTGGAAGTCGATGGGCCGGCCGCCGATGTCGCAGCCGCCGAGGCCGGGGATGAAGGCGTGCCCGAGACGGTGCAGCAGCGGGCCGCAGAACAGGATCGGGATACGGCTGGAACCCGCGTGGGCATCGATGTCAGCGACGTTCGCGCTCTCCACGTGGGAGGGGTCCATCACCAACTCGCCCGGTTCCTCACCGGGACGGACCGTGACGCCGTGCAACTGCAGCAGGCCGCGTACGACTCGCACGTCACGGATGTCCGGTACGTTGCGCAGTCGACTCGGCGCGCTGCCGAGCAGGGCAGCCACCATGGCCTTCGGTACGAGGTTCTTCGCACCGCGGACACGGATCTCGCCCTCCAGCGGGGTTCCGCCGTGGACAAGCAGGACATCGTCGTTGACGGTCATGTATCTCGCGTTCCGATGAGTTGGGCAGGGGCCAGAAGGGAAAGGGTAATGGCCGCCGACCCCCCTTCAGTAAGCCCAAGTGCGGCTCAGGAACGTCATAGCTCTGTCACAACACGAACGGTTCTTCATCGGGCACGAGCGGTCACCACCGCCGCTGTGCGCCGGGCGGCGCTTCCGTCCGCCCTGAGCTGCGTTCCCTCCCGAACCGGCATTGCCTCCCCACACGAAGGGAAGATGCGGGATCATGTCTGGCATGACCGAGGTGTCCTCGCTCACAGGGCGGTTGCTCGTGGCAACGCCCGCCCTGGCGGATCCGAACTTCGACCGCGCGGTGGTGCTCCTTCTCGACCACGACGAGGAGGGCTCCCTCGGTGTCGTCCTCAACCGTCCGACCCCCGTGGACGTGGGCGACATCCTGGAGGGCTGGGCGGACCTCGCCGGCGAGCCCGGCGTCGTCTTCCAGGGTGGCCCGGTGTCCCTGGACTCGGCGCTCGGCGTCGCCGTCATCCCCGGTGACGCGGCCGGCGAGAGCGCCCCGCTGGGCTGGCGCCGGGTGCACGGCGCGATCGGTCTGGTGGACCTGGAGGCCCCGCCGGAGCTGCTCGCCTCGGCCGTCGGGTCCCTGAGAATCTTCGCCGGGTACGCCGGCTGGGGCCCCGGCCAGCTCGAGGACGAGCTGGTGGAGGGCGCCTGGTACGTCGTCGAGTCGGAGCCCGGAGACGTCTCGTCGCCGTCGCCGGAGCGGCTCTGGCGCGCGGTGCTGCGCCGCCAGCGCAACGAGCTGGCGATGGTGGCGACGTATCCGGACGACCCTTCGCTCAACTGATCCGTGTGACCTTCAGTACCCTTGGCCTTTATGAGCACTCTCGAGCCCGAGCGCGGGACTGGTACGGGGACCCTCGTAGAGCCGACGCCACAGGTGTCCCACGGCGACGGCGACCACGAGCGCTTCGCCCACTACGTCCAGAAGGACAAGATCATGGCGAGCGCCCTCGACGGCACCCCCGTCGTGGCGCTCTGCGGCAAGGTCTGGGTGCCCGGCCGCGACCCGAAGAAGTACCCCGTGTGCCCCATGTGCAAGGAGATCTACGAGTCCATGGGCGCCGGCGGCGACGACAAGGGAAAGGGCGGCGACAAGAAGTAGTCCTGCCTTCGGCCTGAGGTCTTTTCGAGGACCCCGGGGTGCGTTCCGGCGCGCCCCGGGGTCCTTTGTTGTGTCACGAAGTGGTTGAGACCTCTTGTCGGCTCTTGTCGGCATGTTCATGGAGTCCCTAGCCTCCGTTGTGCAGCGCGAAACAGTCATTGCATATGTTGCAACGCACTCGGAGGGTCACTCCATGAAGCTGTCCCCACGTCTCGCCGTCCTGCTCACGGCCTTGGCCGTCACGGCCTGCGCTCCCCAGACCTCCGGCAACACCTCCTCCGACAAGGACGAGAAGACCGGCACCCTGCGGGTCTGGCTGTTCCAGGAGGTCGGCAACAAGCCGAAGGAGAAGGTCGTCGACTCCGTCGTCACCGCCTTCGAGAAGGAGCACGAGGGCACGAAGGTCGACGTCGAGTACATCCCCGTCGAGACCCGCGCCCAGCGCGTGAAGGCCGCCTTCAACGACCCGCAGTCCGCCCCCGACGTCATGGAGTACGGCAACACCGACACCGCCGGCTATGTGAAGGACGGCGGACTCCTCGACGTCACCGAGGAGTTCGGCGACTGGAGCGAGGCGAAGGACACCGACCCGACCGCCCGGCAGTCCGTCACCGTGGACGGCAAGGTCTACGGCGCGCCTTTCTACGTCGGCGTGCGCGCCCTGTACTACCGGACGGACGTCTTCGAGGACCTCGGCCTCGAAGTGCCGAGGACGATGGCCGAGTTGGCGACGACGGCCCGCGAGATCCGCGCCGCCGAGCCCGAGCTGTACGGGCTCGTGGTGGGCGGGGCGTACACCTACGGCGCGATGCCGTTCGTGTGGGCCAACGGCGGCGAGATCGCCACCGGCAAGGGCGGCTCGTACACCTCGGCGATCGACAGCGCCGCCGCCCGGAAGGGCATCAAGGCGTACACCTCCCTGTTCTCCGACGACAACTGCCCCGCCGCCAAGTGCGCGGGCATGGGCGGCAACGACACGATCACCGCGTTCGCGGCCGGCAAGGCGGGCATGGCGATCGGCGGCGACTTCAGCCACGCGGCGGTGGAGGCGGGGAAGGTCAAGGGCAAGTACGCGGTGGTGCCGTTGCCGGGGGTGAAGGCGGGGTCCATCGCGCCCGCCTTCGCGGGCGGCAACAACATCGGGGTGCTGAAGAGCACGTCGCACCGGACGCTGGCCGTGGAGCTGATGGAGCGGCTCGCCTCGAAGCAGACCCAGGCCTCGATGTTCGAGGCGATGGGGTTCCTGCCGACGTTCGGGGACGTACGGCAGAAGGCGGCGAGGGAAGAGCCGTTCGTGAAGCCCTTCGTCCGGACTCTGACGGCGGGGACGAAGTTCGTGCCCGCGTCGCCCGCGTGGTCCGGGATCGACTCCTCCCTCGTGCTGCCGACGATGTTCCAGGAGGTCATCAGCGGTAAGAAGGACGTGGCGGCGGCCTCGGCAGACGCGGCGAAGAAGATGGACGACGCGTTCGGCTCCGCCGGGTGACCTCGGTGACCGACCGCACCGACCGCACCGACCGCACGAACCGCACCGACCGCACCACCCGGGCCCCGTGGCTCTACCTCGCCCCCGCCCTCGTCGTACTCGGCGGACTGCTCGTCTACCCGATCTACCAACTCGGTCTGATCTCCTTCTTCCAGTACACCCAGGCCCAGGTCAGCGGCGGTGAACCGACCAGCTTCCAGGGGTTCGGGAACTATGCCGAGCTCTTCGGCGACGACCAGTTCTGGCAGGTGCTGCTCGCCACCGTCGTCTTCGCGGCGGCCTGTGTGGTGTCGACGCTCGCCGTGGGGTGTGCGCTCGCCGTGCTGCTCACGCGCGTGCGCGCCGTACCGCGGCTGGCGTTGATGCTGGCCGCGCTGGGGGCCTGGGCCACCCCCGCCATCACCGGCTCGACGGTGTGGCTGTTTCTGTTCGACCCGGACTTCGGGCCGGTGAACCGGGTGCTGGGGCTCGGGGACCACTCGTGGACGTACGGGCGGTTCAGCGCCTTCCTCCTCGTCCTGCTCGAAGTGGTCTGGTGCTCCTTCCCGTTCGTGATGGTGACGGTGTACGCCGGAATCCGCGCCGTGCCCTCCGAGGTGCTGGAGGCCGCCGCGCTGGACGGCGCCTCGCAGTGGCGGATCTGGCGGTCGGTGCTGGCACCGATGCTGCGGCCGATCCTGGTGGTCGTCACCATCCAGTCGGTCATCTGGGACTTCAAGGTCTTCACACAGATCTACGTCATGACGGGCGGCGGCGGCATCGCGGGCCAGAACCTGGTGCTGAACGTGTACGCCTACCAGAAGGCGTTCGCGTCCTCGCAGTACAGCCTGGGCTCGGCGATCGGCGTGGTGATGCTGCTGATCCTGCTGGCGGTGACGCTGGTGTATCTGCGGCTGCTGCGCAGACAGGGGGAGGAACTGTGAGGTCGGTGACCTTCGTACGACGTCCATGGCGGCTGCTCGCGGAGGCGTCCGCGCTGCTGATCGCCTTGGTGGTGGCGTTTCCGCTGTACTGGATGGTGCTCGGTGCCTTCAAACCGGCCGGGGAGATCGAGTCGAGCGAGCCGCGGCCCTGGACGCTGGCGCCTTCCCTGGATTCCTTCCGGCGGGTCTTCGAGCAGAACGAATTCGGCCGTTACTTCCTCAACAGCCTTGTCGTCGCGTGCACCGTCGTGATCGTCTCGGCGTTGATCGCGTTTCTCGCGGCGACCGCGGTGACCCGATTCCGGTTCCGCTTCCGGACCACCTTGCTGATCATGTTTCTGGTGGCCCAGATGGTGCCGGTGGAGGCCCTGACGATCCCCCTGTTCTTCCTCATGCGGGACTTCGGCCAACTGAACACGCTGGGCTCGCTGATCCTGCCCCACATCGCCTTCTCGCTGCCCTTCGCGATCTGGATGCTGCGGGGGTTTGTGAAGGCCGTTCCCCAGGCCCTGGAGGAGGCCGCGTACATCGACGGCGCGAGCCGGTCGCGATTCCTGTGGCAGATCCTTTTCCCACTGGTCTTCCCGGGGCTCGTGGCCACCAGCGTGTTTTCCTTCATCTCCGCCTGGAACGACTTCCTGTTCGCCAAGTCCTTCATCATCAGCGACACTTCGCAGTCCACCCTGCCGATGGCCCTGCTCGTGTTCTACCAGCCGGACGAGCCGGACTGGGGCGGGGTGATGGCGGCGTCCACGGTGATGACGATTCCGGTGCTGGTGTTCTTCGTACTCGTACAGCGACGCCTGGTGTCCGGGCTCGGCGGCGCGGTCAAGGACTGAAGGGGCTGATCATTCATGGATCTCATTCCGGCACCTCGCCGGATGGAACGGGCGACGGGCCGCTACGAACTCGGCGACAGTTTCGGGATCGAGGCCGGGCCGGGCACCAACGACACCGCGCGATGGCTGCGCGCGACGCTCGGCGCGGCGACCGGGCTGGCGCTGCCGCCCAAGAAGGGGGACGAGTACGACGTCCTCCATCTGTCCGTCCGGCCCGGCCTCGACGCCGAGGCCTACCGCCTCGTCGTGGCCCCCCACGGCGTCCACATCCAGGGCGGCTCGCCCGCCGGTGTCTTCTGGGGCGCCCAGACGCTGCGTCAGCTCCTCGGCCCCGACGCCTTCCGGCGCGCACCCCTTCCCGGCCGTACCTGGCGGCTGCCCCTGACGGAGATCCAGGACGCCCCCCGATTCCGCTGGCGCGGCCTGATGCTCGACGTGGCCCGGCACTTCATGCCCAAGGACGGTGTGCTGCGTTACCTGGACCTGATGGCCGCCCACAAACTCAACGTCTTCCACTTCCACCTGACGGACGACCAGGGCTGGCGCATCGAGATCAGGAAGTACCCCCGGCTCACCGAGGTCGGCTCCTGGCGGGCGCGCACCAAATTCGGCCATCGGGCCTCCCCGCTGTGGGAGGAGAAGCCACACGGTGGCCACTACACCCAGGACGACATCCGCGAGATCGTCGCGTACGCCGCCGAGCGGCATATCACCGTCGTCCCCGAAATCGACGTACCGGGACACTCGCAGGCGGCCATCGCCGCGTATCCGGAACTCGGCAACACCGACGTCATCGACACCTCCGCGCTCTCCGTCTGGGACACCTGGGGGATCAGTCCGAACGTACTCGCCCCCACTGACAACACCCTGCGCTTCTACGAGGGGGTCTTCGAGGAAGTCCTGGAGCTGTTCCCCTCGGAGTTCATTCACGTCGGGGGTGACGAATGCCTCAAGGACCAGTGGCGGCAGTCGGCCACCGCACAGGAACGCATCCGGGAACTCGGGCTGAACGACGAGGACGAGCTCCAGGCGTGGTTCATCGGCCACTTCGACAACTGGCTCTCCGCGCGCGGGCGTCGGCTCATCGGCTGGGACGAGATTCTGGAGGGCGGCCTCGCGAAGGGCGCGGCGGTGTCGTCCTGGCGCGGATACGCCGGTGGCATCGCGGCCGCCCGCGCCGGTCACGACGTCGTCATGTGCCCCGAGCAGCAGGTGTATCTGGACCACCGCCAGGACGAGGGCGCGGGCGAGCCGGTCCCCATCGGCTACGTCCGCACCCTGGAGGACGTCTATCGGTTCGAGCCCGTTCCGCCGGAGTTGACGCCGGAGGAGGCCCGGCATGTGCTGGGCACGCAGGCCAACGTGTGGACCGAGGTGATGGAGGACCACACGCGCGTGGACTACCAGACGTTCCCGCGCCTGGCCGCCTTCGCCGAGGTGGCCTGGAGCGGCCTGCCCGCCCCGGACGAACGGGACTTCGCCGGCTTCGAGCGCCGAATGGCCGCCCACTACGGGCGGCTTGACGCCCTGGGGGTCGCGTACCGGCCACCTACGGGGCCGCGGCCGTGGCAGCGGCGGCCCGGGGTGCTCGGCCGGCCGATCGACGGGCCGCCCCCGAACAGATAATGGAAAAAAACCGGCAAGGGGTCACCGAAGAGTGTCAATCGGTGCGCACCGGTGATGCCGTACGAAAACGGACCATCTCCCTGATCAGGTGGGCGAAAGCCTCCTAGCGGACCCCTGTCTTCGTGCCCTGCGAAGATGTGCCAGAGTTGCCACGTCCGCCCTGTCAGCACGTACCGTACGGCAACACAGGTGGGACCAGGTGGGGCAGCGGGAAGGGGCAGCCGGTTTGACCACGCACGCACCGCAGGCGGCGCAGGCCGTCACGCTGCCCACGACGCTGGACGAGGCAGTGGCGGCACTGGCCGCCATGCCCGCCGCAGTGCCCGTCGCGGGCGGCACCGACCTCATGGCCGCCGTCAACTCCGGGCAGCTCAGGCCCGCCGCCCTGGTCGGCCTCGGCAAGATCAGCGAGATCCGCGGGTGGCAGTACCAGGACGGGCACGCGCTGCTCGGCGCGGGCCTCACGCACGCGCGCATGGGCCGCCCCGACTTCGCGGCCCTGATCCCGGCGCTCGCCGCCGCCGCACGCGCAGCGGGCCCGCCGCAGATCCGCAACGCGGGCACCCTCGGCGGCAACATCGCCTCGGCGTCCCCGACCGGTGACGCACTGCCGGTGCTCGCCGCCCTCGAAGCGACCCTGATCGTCGCGGGTCCGGGCGGGGCCCGCCGGGAGATCCCGGTGTCGCACCTGCTGGCGGGCATGGAGATGCTGCGCGCCGGCGAACTCATCGGCTACGTGCGCGTGCCGCTGCTGCACGCCCCGCAGGTCTTCCTCAAGGCCACCGGCCGCACCGGCCCGGGGCGCGCGATGGCGTCCGTCGCGGTCGTGCTGGACCCCGCGCGGCGCGGAGTCAGGTGCGCCGTCGGCGCCATAGCGCCCATGCCGCTGCGGCCCCTGGAGGCCGAGCACTGGGTCGCCCAGCTGATCGACTGGGACAACAACCGCGCGATCGTCCCCGAGGCGCTCAGCGCCTTCGGCGAGTACGTCGCCGCCGCCTGCATCCCCGACCCGGCCCCGGCCGAGGACGGTTCCGTGACCCAGCATCCGCCCGCCGTACTGCACCTGCGGCGCACCGTCGCCGCGCTGGCCCGACGAGCACTGGGGAGGGCGCTGTCATGACCGACGACCAGCGTGAAGAGGGCACACCCCAGGGCGCGGGCCGCTGGGACCCGCTGCCCCAGGGCGACTACGACGACGGCGCGACCGCCTTCGTCAAACTCCCCGAAGGGGGCGTCGACGCCCTCCTGGGCTCCTCGGACAGCCCGCTCGCCGCGCCCGGGCACGGATACGTCCCGCCGCGGATAACGGTCGCGCCGGGCTCGGAGACGGGCGTCGACCCGGCGGCCCCCGGCGGCTGGCCGGCCGCGGGCGCGCCCGCCGAGGGCGCCCAGTGGCCCGACCCGAACGCCGCCGCGCAGGACACCGGCAGCGGCCAGTTCACGTACAACCCCGGGACCACCCAGCAGTGGAACTTCTCGGAGACCGCGGCCGGCCAGGACCCCGCCGGGCCCGGGCAGGATGTCACCGGGCAGTGGTCGATCCCCGTCGCCGACGGTGACCTTCCGGATGAGTCGGGCGAGTTCACCACCTCGTCGCTCGTCGAGCAGTGGGGCGGCGGCACCCCCCCGGCCACGCTGCCGGGCGGCGCGCCCGCACCGTGGGCGACGCAGGCCACCGGACAGCCCTGGGGCCGGCAGGCGGAGGCCGCGGCGGCGACCGGCGAGGCGGTGGGAACCGCGCCCGCGCCCGGACGGCCCGCCGACGCCGGGCACGTTCCCGGACAGCCGGGGCAGCCCGGGGCACCCGCCGGCGACCAGCACGCCCCGGGCCCCGGTGACCAGCCCGACGGAGCCGCGCCCGCGCCGGCCGGCTTCGGCGCGGACGGGAGCGGGGCCGCCACGGCGCCCGGCGCCGCGGAGGAGCCGGAGGCGTTCGCCGCCGAGGACTCCCCCGAGAGCGCTTCAGAGGCCGCGCAGGCCGCCCCTGGAGCCGGTGAGGCCGCCCCGGACGCCCCTGGAGGCCCTGAGACTGCCCCGGACGCCCAGGGCGCCACAGAGGCCGCACAGGGCCCCGTGGACGCTCCCGGCGAGCCGGCCCCGGCCGAGGGCGGCGAGGGCGCCGAATCCGCCCCCGAGGCCGCCGAGGAGCCCGTACCGGCCGCCGCCTCCGACGGCGTGCCGTCGCTCCCGGGCGAGGAACATCCCCTCGCCTCCTACGTCCTGCGCGTCAACGGCGTCGACCGGCCCGTCTCGGACGCCTGGATCGGCGAGTCGCTGCTCTACGTGCTGCGTGAGCGCCTCGGCCTCGCGGGCGCCAAGGACGGCTGCTCACAGGGCGAGTGCGGGGCCTGCAACGTGCAGGTCGACGGCCGGCTCGTGGCGTCCTGCCTGGTACCGGCCGTGACCGCCGCCGGCAGCGAGGTGCGCACCGTCGAGGGCCTGGCCGAGGACGGTCAGCCCTCCGACGTGCAGCGGGCGCTCGCGCGCTGCGGCGCCGTGCAGTGCGGCTTCTGCGTGCCGGGCATGGCGATGACCGTGCACGACCTGCTGGAGGGCAACCCGGCGCCGACCGAGCTGGAGACCCGCCAGGCGCTGTGCGGCAACCTGTGCCGCTGCTCCGGCTACCGGGGCGTGGTGGAGGCGGTCAAGGAGGTCGTCGCCGAACGCGAGGCGCACACCGGGGCCGACGACGGCGAACATCATGGCGACGAGCCGCGTATCCCCCACCAGGCGGGCCCGGGGGCCGGCGGGGTCAACCCGTCGGCGTTCGAGACACCGGGCGCCAGGGGGCCGCATGACCAGGCGTACGGACAGGACGGAGGCCAGGCGTGAGCAACGAAGCCGCCACCGCGACCACAGCCGCGGAGGCAGCACCCGCCCCCGAGCCGATCCCGCACGGCCTCGGCGCCGCCCTGCCGGCCGCCGACGCCCGCGCCAAGACCGAGGGCACCTTCCCGTACGCGGCCGACCTGTGGGCCGAGGGCCTGCTGTGGGCGGCCGTCCTGCGCTCGCCGCACCCGCACGCGCGCATCACGTCCATCGACACCTCCCACGCGCGCGAGATGCCCGGAGTCCGGGCCGTCGTCACGCACGAGGACGTCCCCGGCAGCCCGCTGTTCGGCCGCGGCAAGGCCGACCGCCCGGTCTTCGCCTCCGAGGTGGTACGCCACCACGGCGAGCCCATCGCCGCCGTCGCCGCCGACCACCCGGACACCGCGCGCCTGGCCGCCGCGGCCGTCATCGTCGAGTACGAGGTGCTCGACCCGGTCACCGACCCCGAGCAGGCCTTCGAGGCCGAGCCGCTGCACCCCGACGGCAACCTGATCCGGCACATCCCGCTGCGCCACGGCGACCCCGACGCGGCCGGCGACATCGTCGTCGAGGGCCTGTACCGCATCGGACGCCAGGACCCGGCCCCCATCGGCGCCGAGGCGGGCCTCGCCGTGCCGCGCCCCGACGGCGGCGTGGAGCTCTACCTGGCCTCGACCGACCCGCACACCGACCGCGACCGGGCCGCCGCCTGCTACGGCCTGGAGCCCGAGCGCGTCAAGGTCGTCGTCACCGGCGTCCCCGGCGCCACCGCCGACCGCGAGGACCAGGGCTTCCAGCTCCCGCTCGGCCTGCTGGCGCTCAAGACCGGCTGCCCGGTGAAGCTGACGGCCACGCGCGAGGAGTCCTTCCTCGGCCACACCCACCGGCATCCCACCCTCCTGCGCTACCGCCATCACGCGGACGCCGAGGGCAAACTGGTCAAGGTCGAGGCGCAGATCCTGCTGGACGCGGGCGCCTACGCCGACACCTCCTCCGACGCCCTGGCCGCCGCGGTCGGCTTCGCCTGCGGCCCGTACGTCGTCCCGAACGCCTTCATCGAGGGCTGGGCCGTACGCACCAACAACCCGCCCTCCGGCCATGTACGCGGCGAGGGCGCCATGCAGGTGTGCGCCGCCTACGAGGCGCAGATGGACAAGCTCGCCAAGAAGCTCGGCGTGGACCCGGCCGAGCTGCGCCTGCGCAACGCCATGGCCACCGGCGACGTACTCCCGACGGGTCAGACGGTGACCTGCCCGGCCCCGGTGGCGGAGCTGTTGCAGGCCGTGCGGGACTACCCCCTCCCCGCCCTCCCCAAGGACACGCCCGAGGACGAGTGGCTGCTGCCCGGCGGCCCCGAGGGCGCGGGCGAACCGGGCGCCGTGCGGCGGGGCGTCGGCTACGGCCTGGGCATGGTGCACATGCTCGGCGCCGAGGGCGCGGACGAGGTCTCCACGGCGACGGTGAAGGTCCACGACGGCGTGGCGACGGTGCTCTGCGCGGCCGTCGAGACGGGCCAGGGCTTCACCACCCTCGCCCGGCAGATCGTCCAGGAGACGCTCGGCATCGATGAGGTGCACGTGGCACCCGTCGACACCGACCAGCCCCCGGCCGGCGCGGGCTGCCGTGGCCGCCACACCTGGGTGTCGGGCGGCGCGGTGGAGCGGGCGGCCAAAATGGTCCGCACCCAACTCCTCCAGCCACTGGCGCACAAGTTCGGGATGTCCACCGAACTGCTCCAGATCACCGACGGCAAGATCACCTCGTACGACGGCGTCCTGTCGACCACCGTCACCGAGGCGATGGACGGCAAGGAACTGTGGGCGACGGCGCAGTGCCGCCCGCACCCGACCGAGCCGCTGGACGAGGCCGGCCAGGGCGACGCCTTCGTGGGCATGTCCTTCTGCGCGATCCGCGCGGTCGTGGACGTCGACATCGAGCTGGGCTCGGTGCGCGTGGTCGAGCTGGCCCTCGCCCAGGACGTCGGCCGGGTGCTCAACCCGGCCCAGCTGGAGGCACGCATCGAGGCGGGTGTGACGCAGGGCGTGGGCATAGCGCTCACGGAGAACCTGCGCTCGGCCCGCGGCGTGATCCGCCACCCGGACCTGACGGGCTACTCGCTGCCGACGGCCCTGGACGCCCCGGACATCCGGATCGTGAAGCTGGTCGAGGAGCGGGACGTGGTCGCGCCCTTCGGCGCCAAGGCGGTCAGCGCGGTGCCGGTGGTGACCTCGCCCGCGGCCATCGCCTCCGCCGTACGCGCCGCGACGGGCCGCCCGGTCAACCGACTGCCGATCCGCCCGCAGGCGGCCGTGGTGACCGGCCAGTGAGCGGCACGTCCCGGCTGTACTGACGGCTGTCTGGACGGCTGTCGTGGACGGCGTCGGGGAGACCGTGAGGCGATTCTCGTGGGGCGATTCCCGTGGGGAGGGAACGCGCGAGGGTGGGCCGAGCGTCTGGTGATGTGAAGCGCTGTCAGCGGACGTGCTGGTCCGGGGCGTTGTCAGTGGTGGCGCGTAGTGTTCTGGTCAGTGGGAACGGCAGCCGGGTCCGGCGGGTCGATCGGCCGTGTCGTGCCCGGGGGCGGTGAGAAAGCGCATGCGGGGGAGCCATGAGCACGATGACCACGACCCACGCCGGTGACACGGCGATCGTCCTGACGGAGTCGGACCTGGGTCCGCACGTGACGCACGCGTCGACGCGCCGCTGGCTGACGGGACCCGGACTGCCCGGCGACAGCGGTGTGCTGAGCTTCGCCGGGCTCGGCCGGGAGGGGCTGCGGACGGTGGCGGACTCGACGGGCGATCCAAACGACCGCCTGGCGGCGGAGCTGCGGGACCAGCTCGTGATAGGCGGACTGCTGGGTCCCGGCGGCCTGGAGACGGAGTCGGTCCTGCTGGACGGCGCGACGGGGGAGATCTCGACGACACACTTCCTGCACGACCGCCCCGACCTGATGGACCGCCGCCCCCTGGCGCCGTCGCTGCACACCCTGGTCCGCTTCGCCGAGGCCACGGACGAACTGGCGGGGCTGCGCGGCCAGTTCGCCTCGTACGTCGGCTGCTACGGCCCCAAGGCGGTCGCGGAGGCGTCGCGGCAGCTGCTGGCCGTGTTCGAGGAGGGCACGGCCGGCCAACCGGCGCCGTTCTGGCGGATGGCGGCGCTGATCCGGCCGCTGGCGCTCGTCGCGGGCCGGGCCGGCGCGTCGGGGCTGGCCCTGGACCTGCCGCCGCGCCTCCTGGACGAGGAGTTCGGCCGCCGCAGGATGGTGCGCTTCGAGGACGTCGACTTCCCCGGCACACTCACGCACGAGCCGACCCGCCGCTTCCTGCGCGAGGTGGGCCTGCCGGAGGACGGCTTCCTGTTCTGCCTCGACACCGACATGTCGCTGCCGACGCTGGCCGAGTACTACGCCGAGGTCGACCCCTCGGCCGAACTCCCCGCCCGGGCCGACCACTTGATACGCCTGGGGCATCTCGTCGAGGACCACAGCCTGGTCGTAGACGGCTCGACGGGAGCGGTCCTGAACTGGAACGAGTCCGAGGCGCGCCTGTTCCCGCTGAACACCGACATCTCGACCCTCGCCTTCACGCTCTGGCTGCTGCACCGCGAGCAGACGATCGACGAGGAGTCGGGCCACGCGCTGACGACCGACGCCTACGACCAGCTGGCCATGACGATGCTCCAGGTCCTGTCGACGGTCGACCCGACCGGAATCCTGGCGGGCGTGGACGGCCGGCACTACTGGACGGAGGTGTTCCAGGACGAGGCGTGCGGGGCCCTGGAATTGGTCGAAGGCCGGCGGTGACGCCCGGCCGTCAGGAGGACTTGGCGGCCGCGCGGCGACGACGTACGGCCAGGACCAGACCACCGCCGAGGGCTGCCGTGGCGGCTGCGGCACCGGCGATCAGGGGGGTGCCGTCGGAGCCGGTGCCGGCGAGGTTGCCGTTGACGGAGCCGGTGGTGGAGCCGGTGCCGCCCGCACCGCCCGTACCGGTCGCGTCCCCGGTGCCGCCCGTGCTGCCGGTGCCGCCCGTCCCGGTCATCCCGCCGGTCCCGCCGGTGGACTGGCCCACGGGGTCGTTCCCGTCGCCGCCGGTGGAGGAGTCGCCGGAGGGGGTGGGGCCGGCTTCGTCGTCGGTGGGGATCGTGATGCGGATCCGGGCCTTGTCGTTGGCGGGGTTCTTGTCGAACTCCGGGCGGATGTCGTAGACCGAGGTCGCCTTCACCTCGCCGGTGGTGGTGGTCGCGTCGTCGTCGATGTCCAGCATGAAGGTGAAGGACAGGGACTCGCCGACGTCGATGGTGTGGTCGGCGGGCCAGCAGACGTACTTGGACCTGCCCGGCGTACCCCCGGGTCCGGACGGGCCGTCGACGCCGAACGGCGCGCACTCCTGCGGCACTTCGGAGGCGACCGTGTCCTGCGGTATCCGCACCATGAGTGCCGTCTGGTCGTCGCTCTCCTGGTTCTGGATCCAGCCGGGCCCGTCGTTGCGGAGCCGCACCGTCACGGACTCCCTCCCGCCCGCGAGCGCCTCGGTGTCCGCACCGACGGCGACGAGGTCGGCCGAGCTGTCGGCGGTCAGCGTCAGCCGCCGGTAGCTGTCGTCGAAGCCCTCGCCCGGGGCCTCGCCGGTGGCCGAGGTGCCGTACTCGACGGCCTCCATCAGCGCGTGGGGCTGCGCCCCGAAGCGCACGGGCGTCTCGACGGAGGCGCCGGGTTCGACGACGGTGTCGAGCTCGCACAGAGCCTGCCTGACCTGGTCCTCGACGGTCGAGTAGGTGCAGCCCTCGACGGTCTCCGGGAAGTCGAGCCCCCGGGTCAGCCGGATCCGGAAGGTGACGCCGTCCGCGGCCGCGGTGCCGTTGTTGGTGATGACGACGTTCTCGTCGTACACCTCGCCGGGCTTGGGCGACGCACTCGGCAGGCTCGAGATCACCAGGGAGGGCTCGCCCTCCTCGGCGGCTGCGGAGGAGGCGGCGGCCACGGGAACGGCCGCGACGATCGCGGAGGCGGCCACTAAGGCCGCCGACTTACGGAGGTGTGAGGGGCGGATGCGTTGACGCACGGATGGGTCTCCTCGTCGGAACAGGAAGCACGGCGACCGGAGCGTTGCCGTGCAGTCATGTCCTGGACACCTGGAGGACGCCGGGGGTTGCGCCTCTGTTTGAGGAGAAGGGGAGGAGATAGGAAGGGGGAGGAGAGACCGCGACGGGATTCGAACCCGCGTAACTCGCTTTGCAGGCGAGTCCCTGAACCACTCGGGTACACGGTCTTGGTCGGTGGTTCGACCGTATGGGCAGGTCCGGGGCGGGCTCAAGGCAATCGTCGGGGCTGTAACGCGACTGCCACACCCCGTTCATGAACCCTGTGGGTCGTAAGACCAAGGTCCCATCGCGCGGCCGTCTCCCGACAGGGGTCAAACCCTGTTGTGGCCCTTACGCTGGCGACCATGACTGCCCTTGAGCCGCGCGACGCCGATGTCGCGAAGACATCCGGTGTGCCCCCCGTCCCCGCGGCCGAGGAGGGCGTGCTGGGACGGTCGTATCGGGCGCTCAGCATCGGGATCGTCTCCGTCGTGCTGCTCATCGCCTTCGAGGCGACGGCCGTGGGGACGGCCATGCCCGTCGCGGCGCGGGAGCTGGACGGGGTGTCGCTGTACGCGTTCGCGTTCTCGGGGTACTTCACCACCAGCCTGTTCGGGATGGTGCTCTCGGGGCAGTGGTCGGACCGGCGGGGGCCGCTCGGCGCGCTCACGGCCGGGATCGCGGCCTTCGGGGCCGGGCTGTTGCTGGCCGGGACCGCGGGGGCCATGTGGGTGTTCATTCTCGGGCGGGCCGTGCAGGGGCTCGGGGGCGGGCTGGTGATCGTCGCGCTCTACGTCGTCGTGGGGCGGGCCTACCCGGAGCGGTTGCGGCCGTCGATCATGGCGGCGTTCTCGGCGAGCTGGGTCGTGCCGTCGATCGTGGGGCCGCTGGCCTCCGGTGCGGTGACCGAACACCTGGGCTGGCGCTGGGTGTTCGTCGGGATTCCGGTGCTGGTCGTCTTCCCGCTCGCGCTCGCGCTGCCGCACGTACGGCGCCGGGCGGGTGGGCCGGTCGACGACTCGGCCGGGAACGCGTCCTTCGACCGGCGGCGTATCCGGCTCGCCCTCGGTATCTCCCTCGGCGCGGGGCTCCTTCAGTACGCCGCCCAGGATCTGCGGTGGTTCTCCCTCGTCCCCGGTGCCGTGGGCGCCGCGCTTCTCGTGCCGGCCGTGCTCGGCCTGCTGCCGCGCGGGACGTACCGGGCGGCGCGGGGGCTGCCGTCCGTGGTGCTGTTGCGCGGTATCGCCGCGGGGTCGTTCATCGCGGCCGAGTCCTTCGTGCCGCTGATGCTGGTCACCCAGCGGGGGCTGTCGCCGACGCTCGCCGGGTTCTCGCTCGCGGCGGGGGGCGTGACGTGGGCGTTCGGGTCGTGGGTGCAGTCGCGGGCGCGGTTGGAGCCGTATCGGGGGCGGTTGATGACGGTGGGGATGGTGCTGGTGGCGGCCTCCATCGCTGCCGCGCCGAGCGTGCTGATCGACTCCGTGCCGGTGTGGACCGTTGCCGTGGCGTGGGCGTTCGGCTGCTTCGGGATGGGGCTGGTGATCTCGTCCGCCAGTGTGCTGCTGCTCAAACTCTCCGCGCCCGAGGAGGCCGGGACCAACTCGGCCGCCCTGCAGATCTCCGACGCGCTCTCCAACGTCGTGCTGCTGGCTGCGGGTGGTGCGGCGTTCGTGGCCCTGGGCGGCGGCACGGTGAGCCATGCGGCCACGGCGGCGTCCAGCTCGCATCCGGCGGCGTTCGCGGCGGTGTTCCTGCCGATGGCGGGGGTGGCGTTGGTGGGGGCCTGGGTGACTACGCGGTTGCGGGCCCCGCAGTCGTGATCGGCGCCAAGTCGGCAACACCATGTGGTACCAATTTGGTATGGCTATGAACCTGCGTCTCCGCGCGGACCAGACGCAAGCCCTGAAACTGCGCGCCCAGGAGGAGGGCGTCAGCATGCATGCCATTGTGCTGAGGGCGGTCGACGAGTATCTGGCCCGGTCGGCTCACGAGACCTTGGTCCGCGAGGCTGCCAAAGGTCAGACCGCCAAGTGGGCTGAGCTGTTGGAGCGGCTCAAGTGACCTGCGTCTATCTGTCGGCCGAGGACGTCGCGGGGATCGCCCGGCACGCCGTCGGAGAAGACGTTGTTGTACGCGATGCAGGTCTGCTCGGGGCCTCCGCACACCGCCCGTCGGCTGCGCCGTTCGCGGAGGAGGTGTACAACGACCTTTTCCAGAAGGCGGCGGCTCTTCTGCAATCCCTGGCGTTCAACCGCGCCTTCGTTGATGGGAACAGGCGCACGGCATGGGTGTCCTGCGTCGTGTTCCTGGCGTTGAACGACGTGCACTTGCGCTCTGACATCGATGCCGCCGAGCGCCTCGTCACCGCGGTCGCCGCCGGTGATCTGGAGGAAGTCCCATCCATCGCCGCGGCGCTGCGAGAACTCGCCGAGTAACGGATGTGACGTCAGTCCCATCCCCGGGTGACTCGGCACAGTCCGCCCGTTGGCGTCCCCGCCCCGCCGGTAGGGTGGCCCGGTTGTCATACCCAGCCGAGCCGCCCGACCCCCGTACGGAGACCGTGACTACCACCGCCGCCTCCTCCTCACACCACCTTTCCCCCGCCTTCCCCGGCCGCGCCCCCTGGGGCACCGCCAGCAAGCTGCGTGCCTGGCAGCAGGGCGCGATGGAGAAGTACATCCAGGAGCAGCCGCGTGACTTCCTCGCGGTCGCCACGCCCGGCGCCGGGAAGACGACGTTCGCCCTGACGCTGGCCTCCTGGCTGCTGCACCACCATGTCGTGCAGCAGGTCACCGTGGTCGCGCCGACCGAGCATCTGAAGAAGCAGTGGGCGGAGGCGGCCGCGCGCATCGGCATCAAGCTCGACCCCGAGTACAGCGCCGGACCGCTCGGCAAGGAGTACCACGGCGTCGCCGTGACCTACGCGGGTGTCGGCGTACGGCCCATGCTGCACCGCAACCGGGTCGAGCAGCGCAAGACGCTCGTCATCCTCGACGAGATCCACCACGCCGGTGACTCCAAGTCGTGGGGCGAGGCCTGCCTGGAGGCATTCGAACCCGCCACGCGACGGCTCGCGCTCACCGGTACGCCGTTCCGGTCCGACACCAACCCCATCCCCTTCGTCACCTACGAGGAGGACAACGCCGGCATCCGGCGGTCCGCCGCCGACTACACCTACGGCTACGGCTCCGCCCTCACCGACGGCGTCGTGCGGCCCGTCATCTTCCTCTCCTACAGCGGCAACATGCGCTGGCGCACCAAGGCGGGGGACGAGATCGCCGCCCGGCTCGGCGAGCCGATGACCAAGGACGCCGTCAGCCAGGCCTGGCGTACCGCCCTCGATCCGCGCGGCGAGTGGATGCCCAGCGTGCTGCGCGCCGCCGACCAGCGGCTGACCGAGGTCAGGAAGGCCATCCCGGACGCCGGCGCCCTCGTCATTGCCTCCGACCAGGACTCCGCCCGCGCCTACGCCAAGCTGATCCGTGAGATCACCGGCGACAAGGCGACCCTCGTGCTGTCCGACGACGCCGGCGCCTCCGACCGGATCGACGAGTTCAGCAACAACCACGACCGGTGGATGGTCGCCGTGCGGATGGTGTCCGAGGGCGTCGACGTGCCCCGGCTCGCCGTCGGGGTGTACGCCACCACCATCTCCACACCGCTGTTCTTCGCGCAGGCCGTCGGCCGTTTCGTACGGTCCCGGCGGCGCGGTGAGACGGCCTCCGTCTTCCTGCCGACCATCCCCGATCTGCTCACCTTCGCCAACGAGATGGAGGTCGAGCGCGACCACGCCCTCGACAAGCCGAAGAAGGAGGGCGAGGAGGACCCGTACGCCGAGGAGGAGAAGCTCCTCCAGGAGGCCGAGAAGCAGCAGGACGAGGACACCGGCGAGCAGGACATGCTGCCCTTCGAGGCGCTGGAGTCCGACGCCGTCTTCGACCGGGTCCTCTACGACGGCGCCGAGTTCGGCATGCAGGCCCACCCGGGGAGCGAGGAGGAGCAGGACTACCTCGGCATTCCCGGGCTGCTGGAGCCCGACCAGGTCCAACTCCTGCTCCAGAAGCGGCAGGCGCGGCAGATCGCGCACAGCCGCAAGAAGCCGGACGCCGAGGCCGACCTGCTGGAGCTGCCCGCCGAGCGGCGGCCCGTCGTCTCGCACAAGGAGATGATGGAGCTGCGCAAGCAGCTCAACACGATGGTCGGGGCCTACGTCCATCAGAGCGGCAAGCCGCACGGTGTGATCCACACCGAGCTGCGGCGGGTGTGCGGCGGGCCGCCGAGCGCGGAGGCGACGGCGGGGCAGCTCCGGCAGCGGATCGCCAAGGTGCAGGAGTGGGCCACGCGGATGAGGTGACGGGGCGCTGAGCCCCGTCCGCGCGCCGTACGTATCCCCACAAACGGGAGTGGTCCGTACCGTCCCATGCCCGGATTCTGGACGGAGCCTTCCGCTCAGCGAACCTGCTTCGCTAATGTCCGCCTACGCACACGCCCCGTGGCAGCGCCGCCGCGGAGCGCAGCCGTGAAGCGACGCGGTCCGGAACGCCGGACCGCAGACCGATCGGCGGCCTCTGAAGCGCGTCGCCGAACGGGACTCGGCGACGCACCCGCCGCGATGAGGGCGCCGACCTCACCACTAAGGAGTGGGCGTCGTGACCGCGGAGACCTCTCAGACGCTCGACAGGGGACTGCGCGTCCTCAAGCTGCTGGCCGACACGGACCACGGACTGACCGTCACCGAGCTTTCCAACAAACTGGGCGTGAACCGGACCGTCGTGTACCGGCTGCTCGCCACGCTCGAACAACACGCACTCGTACGCCGTGACCTGGGCGGCCGCGCCCGGGTCGGGCTCGGGGTGCTGCGACTGGGCCGACAGGTGCATCCACTGGTGCGCGAGGCCGCGCTGCCCGCGCTGCGCTCGCTCGCCGAGGACATAGGGGCGACGGCCCATCTGACGCTGGTGGACGGCACCGAGGCGCTGGCCGTCGCCGTCGTCGAGCCGACCTGGACCGACTACCACGTGGCCTATCGGGCCGGTTTCCGGCACCCCCTGGACCGCGGTGCCGCGGGCCGCGCGATACTCGCCGCCCGGCAGCAGCCGTTGGAGGACCCCGGGTACACCCTGACCCACGGCGAACTGGAGGCGGGAGCGAGCGGAGCCGCCGCGCCGCTGCTCGGGGTGACCGGTGTCGAGGGCAGCGTGGGTGTGGTGATGCTGTCCGACTCCGTGCCGGAGCGGGTGGGGGCGCGGGTGATGGACGCGGCCAAGGAGGTCGCCGAAGCCCTGCGCTGACCGGGTGGACGCGCTCTAGGCAGGGCCCGTGCCACCTCCGACACTCGACCCATGACCTCACTCAGCATCCGCACCGTCCACGACGTAGCCGGGTTCGCCGCGGTCGCCGACTACTTCAGCGACGTATGGCAGACCCCCCGCACGGCACCGCCCTTACTGCCCGAGACGCTGCACAGCATCGCGCACGCGGGCGGGGCCGTGCACGCCGCGTACGACGGGGAACGGCTCGCCGGTGGCTGCGTCGCCGTGTTCGGGCCGCCCGCGTCGAAGTCGACGTACTCGGTGCTGGCCGCCGCCGACCGGGGGCTCGGGGCGCGGGTGAAGCAGGCGCAGCGGGCCTGGGCGGTGGAGTTCGGGGCGCGCACCATGCGCTGGACCTTCGATCCGCTGGTCGGGCGCAACGCCCGGTTCAACTTCGTCAAACTGGGCGCCGAGGGCACCGAGTACCTCGTCGACTTCTACGGCCCCATGGCGGACGGCGTGAACGACGGCGACGAGACCGACCGGCTGGCGGTGACCTGGGACCTGCTGGCGCCGGGACAGTCGTACGGCGCCGGGGACACCGTCTCGCGGGAGGCCGCGCCCGCCACCCACACCGCGCCGGACGGCGGGCCCCTCGCCCGCCGGGACCCGGCCGACCGGTACGTCTGGTGCCGCGTCCCGGACGACATCGTGGCGCTGCGGGCCGCCGATCCCGAGCTGGCGCTGGCCTGGCGGCGGGCCGTGCGGGAGGTGTTCACGAAGGCCTTCGCCGACGGCTTCGTCGCGACGGGTATGTCCCGGGACGGTTGGTACACGCTCACCCGCCGGGAGGCCACCGCGTGAAACTCGAACGTGCCGAGCTCGTCCATGTGGCGATCCCGCTGGTCAGCCCGTTCCGTACGTCCTTCGGCACGATGACGACGAAGGACACCTTCCTGCTGCGGGTGGTCACCGACTCGGCCGAGGGCTGGTCGGAGTTCGCGGCCGACCCCGAGCCGCTGTACTGCTCCGAGTTCGTGGCCGGCGCGGAGACCGTGCTGCGCGACTTCCTGCTGCCGCGGGTCGCCGCGCTCCCCGTCCTCGACACGGCCCGCCTCGCGCCGGCGATGGCGAAGGTCAAGGGGCACGAGCTGGCGAAGGCGGCGCTGGAGACGGCGGTGCTGGACGCGGAGCTGCGGTCGTACGGGATGCCGCTGGCCACCTATCTCGGGGCGGTGCGGGAGCGGGTGCCGGCCGGGGTGTCGGTGGGCATCAGGCGGACGCTCGCCGAGTTGCTGGACGACGTCGAGGGATATCTGGCGGACGGCTACGTCCGGATCAAGCTGAAGATCGAGCCGGGCTGGGACCTCGAACCCGTGCGAGCCGTGCGCGAGCGGTTCGGGGCGGAGCTGGCGCTGCAGGTCGACGCCAACACGGCGTACACGCTCGCGGAC
The DNA here is from genome assembly GCF_015160855.1 of Streptomyces ferrugineus. NCBI lineage: Bacteria > Bacillati > Actinomycetota > Actinomycetes > Kitasatosporales > Streptomycetaceae > Streptomyces > Streptomyces ferrugineus. The sequence continues at coordinate 1,379,694 of NZ_CP063373.1, forward strand.
GCCGAGCATCTGCGGCGGCTGGACGAGTTCGGGCTGCTGCTGATCGAGGAGCCGTTGGCGGAGAACAACCTGTACGCCCACGCCCGCCTCCAGCAGCGCATCACGACGCCGGTCTGCCTGGACGAGTCCCTGCACAGCGCCGCCGACACCGCGTCCGCGATCGCGATGGACGCGTGCCGGGTCGTGAACGTCAAGCCCGCGCGGGTCGGCGGGTACCTGGAGGCGCGGCGGGTGCACGACGTGGCGCATGCGCACGGGGTACCGGTGTGGTGCGGCGGCATGCTGGAGACGGGGATCGGCCGGGCACCGAACCTGGCGCTGGCGGCCCTGCCCGGCTTCACCCTGCCGGGGGACACCTCGGCGTCCGCCCGCTACTTCGCCGAGGACATCACGGAGCCGTTCGTGCTGGTGGACGGCCAGCTGCCGGTGCCGCGGTCGCCGGGGATCGGGGTGCGACCGCTGCCGGAGGCGCTGCGGCGCTTCGGCAAGGAGCGGCGAGACCTGTATGTGACCTGAATGGGGCACCCTGGGCAGCTCCGACCTGCGCCTGGCCGGAACTCGTCGCCACGTTAGATTGATTCCGTGTTCTCTCGTCTCACGCGCCCCCGGGCCGTCGCCGTCTGCGCCCTGCCCGTCGTGGCCCTGCTCGCCACGGCTGCCTTCGCGCCGCTGCCGTTCTCGCTGACGCAGCCCGGTCTCACGGCGGACGTGCTGGGCGAGAACCGGGGGGACCCGGTGATCACGGTCTCCGGTGCGCCGACCCGGGAGACCCGCGGTGAGCTGCGGATGACGACGATCGAGGCGACCTCGCCCGACGCGGACGTGCGGCTCGGCGATGTGATCGACTCGTGGTTCCGCACTGACAAGGCGGTCATGCCGCGTGACTCGGTCTATCCGAGCGGGCGCAGCACCCGGGAGATCGAGCAGTACAACACCGAGCAGATGAAGGAGTCCCAGGACGACGCGACCCAGGCCGCGCTGAACCACCTCGACCTGAACGACAAGAACATCAAGGTCACCCTGAAACTCGCGGACGTGGGCGGCCCCAGCGCCGGTCTCCTCTTCTCCCTCGGCATCATCGACAAGCTCAACGGCGACGGCGACGGCGACGGCGGCGATCTCACCGGCGGCCGGGTGATCGCCGGCACGGGCACGATCGACCCGGCCGGCAAGGTCGGCGCGGTCGGCGGCGTGTCCCTGAAGACCCAGGCGGCCAAGCGGGACGGCGCGACGGTCTTCCTGGTCCCGAAGGAGGAGTGCGGCGACGCGAAGGCGGAGCTGCCGAAGGGGCTGCGCCTGGTGCCGGTGACCACGCTGAAGGGCGCGGTGAGCGCGCTGGAGGCGCTGGGGTCGGGGAAGGGCTCGGTGCCGAGCTGCTAGTGCGCCAAGGCCGGCGGCCTGGGGGTGGCGAGGCGCAGGCCGACCTCGATCAGGGTCCAGCCGAGGCGGGTGCGGAGATCCTGCGGGCGCTTGGCCGACCGGGCGAGGCGGTGGGCCTCGGCCTGGGCGCGGAGGTCGGCGGCACGCAGGCGCTGGAGCGCGCGGTGGGTCTCCGGGTCGATCATCAGGGCCTCTCCGGGTCCGTGGTGACGGGGAAGACGTGCGTGTGGAGGCGTACCTGCTCCGCGTCCGGATCGTCCTCGGCGGCCTCGAACGCCCGGTAGCCGCGGAGCAACTCGTGCATCCTGCCGATGAGTTCACGTGAGCGCTCGGGGGTCAGGCGCAGCGTCCAGTCGCTCATGTCCATCGCGTGTTCCGTCCATCGCGGGAACCACCGGTCGCGGGTGGACAGCCATGCGGACAGCTCGCGGGTGTGCTGGTTCACGAGCTCGTGCAGCAGCAGATCGGCCGCGCCGCGGACCGCGGGATCCGGGCTCTGGTACAGGTTCTCGTCCATGGCGATACCCGAGTCCACGGCCCGCCACCACCGCTCCCGCCCTTTCCCGTGCTCCGGGGCGTCCTCGATGAACCCGTGCTCGGCGAGCTGTCGGAGGTGATAGCTCGTGGCCCCACTCGACTCGCCCAGCCGCTCGGCGAGCATCGAAGCGGTGGCGGGCCCGTGCCGGCGCAGTGCGTTGAGCAGCTCCATCCGCAGGGGATGCGCGAGTCCGCGCAGCGAGCGCGCGTCGAGTTTGCGTACGTCGTGGGGTTCCGGCATACGTACAAAGGTAGTTATGCAAAGGGTTCTTTGCAACAGGTTCTTTGTAACCTCCCGCCCCTACTTCACAAACCCCTCCTCCTTCAGCCAGTCCAACGCCACCTGATGCGGATCCTCCCCGTCCACGTCCACCTTCGCGTTCAGGTCCTGCGCGACCGTGTTGTTCAGTTTCTTGGTGATCGGGTCGAGGATCTCGGGGATGGCAGGCCACTGCTTCAGGGTCTTGGTGTTGATCACGGGGGCGGCGTTGTAGTTGGGGAAGAAGTGCTTGTCGTCGTCCATGACCACGAGGTTCATGGACTTGATGCGGCCGTCGGTCGTGAAGACCTCGCCGTAGGTGCAACTTCCCTTCGCCGCCTGGGTGTAGATGATGCCGGTGTCCATCTGGGTGATGTTGCGCGTCGGGATGTCCATCCCGTACGCCTTCTGCATGCCGGGCAGCCCGTCCGCCCGGTTGGCGAACTCGACCTCCACGCACAGCGTCACCGCGCCGGGGTCGGACTTCGACAGCGCGGCGACCTCGGAGAGGTTGTTCGTGCCGTACTTCTTGTGGTTCTCCTGGTTCATCGCCAGCGCGTACGTGTTGTCCAGCGTGGACGGCGGCAGCCAGGTCATCCCGTTCCGCGCGTCCTCCTTGCGCACCGCCTCCCACTGCTCGTGCGGGTCGATGATGGGATCGCTGTGGCCCAGATACGTGATCCAGGCCGTACCCGTGTACTCGTACGCGGCGTCCGCGTCGCCCTTCCTGACCGCCTCCCGGCTGCCGATGGACCCCTGGATGCCGGTGCGGTCGAGCACGTCCGCGCCGGCCGCCTCGAAGGCGATGCCCATGATCGCGCCGAGGATGAGCTGCTCGGTGAACGACTTCGACGTCACCGTCAGCTCGGCGCCCTTCAGCGGCTCGCCCCGCCCGATCGTCCCGGGCTCCACGTCGTCGACCATGGGGGAGCCGCTGGTCAGACCGCATCCCGAGGCCGCCACCAGCAACCCCGCCGCCAGCAGGACCGTACGCCGCCTCATAGGTCCAGCCCCCGTGGCCGCAGCAGCACTTCCGCCAGCGACGCCAGCCAGTCCACCAGCAGGGCGAGGGCGACCGTGAGGATCGAGCCCAGGACCAGTACCGGCATGCGCTGGTTGGTGATGCCGGCGGTGATGAGGACGCCCAGGCCGCCGCCTCCGCCGAACACCGCCAGGGTCGCCGTCCCGACGTTGAGGACCAGGGCCGTGCGCACACCCGCCAGGATCAGCGGCACCGCCAGCGGCAGCTCCACCCGCGACAGCACCCCCAGCGGGGACATGCCGATGCCGCGCGCGGCCTCCAGCAGCGTCGGGTCGTTCGCCTTGATGCCGGCCATCGTGTTGGACAGCACGGGCAGCACGGCGTAGGCGATCATGCCGATCAGGGCCGCCTTGCGGCCGATGCCCAGCCAGATCACCAGCAGGGCGAGCAGGCCGATCGCCGGGGTCGCCTGGCCCATGTTGGCGATCGCGATGGCCACGGGGGTGGCTTTTCGGAAGGCCCGCCGGGTGAGCAGGATGCCCAGCGGGATCGCGATGATCAGCACGAAGAAGGTGGAGATCGCCGTGAGCTCGATGTGCTCCCACAGGGCCTGGGAGACCTGACCGTCCGACAGCGCGTTCTCGGAGACCGGGTCGAGGTCGGCCTGCTCGAACCACAGCCAGGTGGCGAGCAGCATCGCCACCAGCATCGCGGGCACGATGGTCAGCCGCTGCCAGCTCAGCTTGCGGGCCGGGGGCTTCGCGGTGGCGGGGGCGAGGGTCTCGGCGGACTCCGCCGGCTCGGCGGCGCCGGGAGCCTCGGGTTCCCCCTCCGGCTCCCGCACCCGGGACGTCCTCGGGGCCTCGGGAGTGCTCACGCTTTCCTCTCCCCTCCGGGGCCCTCCTGCTCGGCGTGCGTCAGCCCGGCCCGCGCCCCCTCCAGTTCGTGCTGGGCCTCCAGCGCCTCCAGCCGGTCGGCCTCCAGCAGCTCGTGCACGGAGTTCATCAGCGTCTCCATGTCGACGACGCCCGTGTACTCACCGCGCCGCCCGGTCACCACGGCCCGCCCCGCGTTGTCGGTGAGCACCGCCTCCAGGGCGTCCCGCAGGGTGGCGTCCCGGGTCACCGTGTCGTACACCAGCGTCCCGGCCCGGGCCAGCGAACCCCGGGCCCGCATCAGATCGCCGCGCCGCAGCCACTTGTACGGCCGGCCCCGCTTGTCGAGCAGCAGGATCTCGTTCGTGCCGCTGGAGCGGAGCCGGTTGAAGATCTCCTGGAGCGGGTCGTCGACGGTCACCGTCGGATAGTCGGTGATCTCCACATCCCGTACGCGGGTCAGGTTCAGCCGCTTCAGCGCCGCCCCGGCACCCACGAACCCGGACACGAAGTCGTCCGCCGGGTTGGTGAGGATCGCCTCGGGGGTGTCGAACTGGGCGATGTGCGAGCGCTCGCGCAGCACCGCGATACGGTCACCGAGCTTGATCGCCTCGTCGAAGTCGTGGGTGACGAAGACGATCGTCTTGTGCAGTTCGTGCTGCAGCCTGATCAGCTCGTCCTGGAGATGGTCACGGGTGATCGGGTCGACCGCGCCGAACGGCTCGTCCATCAGCAGCACGGGCGGATCGGCCGCCAACGCCCGAGCCACGCCCACGCGTTGCTGCTGCCCGCCGGAGAGCTGGCGCGGATACCGGCCGCGGAACTCCCCGGGGTCGAGGCCGACGAGGTCGAGCAGTTCCTCGACCCGCGACGCGATCTTCGCCTTCGACCAGCCGATCATCCTCGGTACCAGCGCGATGTTCTGCGCGACCGTCATGTGCGGGAACAGACCGGCCGACTGGATCGCGTAGCCGACCTTGCGGCGCAGCTTCACCGGGTCGATGTCGGTGACGTCCTCGCCGCCGATGCGGATCCGGCCACCGGTCGGCTCGATCAGCCGGTTGATCATCTTGAGCGTGGTCGACTTCCCGCAGCCGGAGGGGCCGACGAAGATGACGACCTCGCCCGCCTTGATCTCCATGTTCACGTTGTCCACGGCCGGCTGCGGACTGCCGGGATACCGCTTGCTCAGGTTCTCCAGCTCGATGGCGGCGCCGTGGTGCCCGTCCTCGGACGTGTGCTCAGACACGGATCCCCCTGGAGATGGTCAGCCGTCCGATCAGGACGTAGGCGGCGTCGAACAGCAGGGCCAGGACGATGATCCCGAGCGTGCCCGCGAGGACCTGGTTGAGCGCGTTCGAACTGCCCAGCGAGGCCAGCCCACGGAAGATCACATTGCCCAGGCCCGGGCCGGAGGCGTACGCCGCGATGGCCGCGATGCCCATCAGCATCTGTGTGGAGACCCGGATCCCGGTCAGGATCGGCGGCCAGGCCAGCGGCAGCTCCACCTTCAGCAGCCGGGTGAGCCGGGACATCCCGATGCCCTGGGCCGCGTCCACCAGGGCCGGGTCGACGCCGCGCAGCCCGACGATCGAGTTGCGCACGATCGGCAGCAGTCCGTACAGCGTCAGGGCGATCACCGTGGGCGGCACGCCAAGCCCGACGATCGGGATGAGCAGACCGATCATGGCCAGCGACGGAATGGTAAGGATGCCCGAGGTGGTCAGCGTGGCGAGGTTGCCGGCCCACTCGCTGCGGTAGGTGACCACGCCGATCAGCACCCCGAGCAGGGTCGCCACCACCATGCACTGGAAGACGGCACTGGCGTGCTGGTAGGCGTCGGCGAGCAGTTGCTGGTGGCGGTTGCCCAGGTACTCCCAGAAGTTCACTAGCGCACCACCCGGGGTCGGCTACGGCTCCGGGTCCTCCGCCGCCTGCTCCACCAGCGGGATGATCCGCAGCGGAACGGGGTTCTCCATCACGATCGCGGTGGAGGCCCGGACGATCCCATCGAAACCGACAACCCGGTCGATCACACGCTGGAGATCGGCGTTGGAGCGCGCCACGAGACGGCACATCATGTCCCCGGTGCCGGTGGTGGTGTGCAGCTCCAGCACCTCCGGCACGGTCGCCAAGTGGGCCCGTACGTCGGCCCCTTGCCCCTGCCGGATCTGCAGTGTCGCGAAGGCGGTGACCGGATACCCGAGGGCGGCCGGATCCACCTCGGGACCGAATCCGCGGATGACTCCGTTCGACTGAAGCCGGTCGAGGCGCGCCTGCGCGGTCCCACGGGCCACCCCCAGCCGCCGGGACATCTCAAGCACCCCGATCCGCGGCTCGCGCGCCAGCAGCACGATGATCCGCCCGTCCAGATGATCGATCGCCACGGCAGCCTCCCGGTGGGGTGGTCATCCTGTACAGATAGCCCGCAGAAACGGGCACCGCACTGGTCATATTGCCCAGTGAATGTGCGAACTATTGCGCACCTTGCCACATCGGAGTGAGGCTGCGCCTATGACGCAGACCACACACCACACTCCCGACACCGCCCGGCAGGCCGACCCCTTCCCGGTCAAGGGAATGGACGCGGTCGTCTTCGCCGTGGGCAACGCCAAGCAGGCGGCGCACTACTACTCGACCGCCTTCGGCATGCGCCTCGTGGCCTACTCCGGACCGGAGAACGGCAGCCGCGAGACCGCGAGCTATGTGCTGGAGAACGGCTCCGCCCGCTTCGTCCTCACCTCCGTCATCAAGCCCGCCACCCCCTGGGGCCACTTCCTCGCCCAGCACGTGGCCGAGCACGGCGACGGCGTGGTCGACCTCGCGATCGAGGTCCCCGACGCGCGGCGCGCGTACGCCTACGCGCTGGAGCACGGCGCCCGCTCGGTGACGGCGCCGTACGAGGTCAAGGACGAGCACGGCACGGTCGTCCTCGCCGCCATCGCGACGTACGGCGAGACCCGCCACACCCTCGTCGAGCGCACCGGCTACGACGGCCCCTACCTGCCCGGCTACGCCGCCGCCGCGCCGATGGTCGAGCCGCCCGCCCAGCGCACCTTCCAGGCCATCGACCACTGCGTCGGCAACGTCGAACTCGGCCGCATGAACGAGTGGGTCGGCTTCTACAACAAGGTCATGGGCTTCACGAACATGAAGGAGTTCGTGGGCGACGACATCGCGACCGAGTACAGCGCGCTGATGTCGAAGGTCGTCGCCGACGGCACACTCAAGGTCAAGTTCCCGATCAACGAGCCCGCCATCGCCAAGAAGAAGTCCCAGATCGACGAGTACCTGGAGTTCTACGGCGGCGCCGGCGTCCAGCACATCGCGCTCAACACCAACGACATCGTGGCCACGGTCCGCACCATGCGCGCGGCCGGCGTCCAGTTCCTGGACACCCCCGACTCGTACTACGACACCCTCGGCGAGTGGGTCGGCGACACCCGCGTCCCCGTCGAGACCCTGCGCGAGCTGAAGATCCTCGCCGACCGCGACGAGGACGGCTATCTGCTGCAGATCTTCACCAAGCCGGTCCAGGACCGCCCGACCGTCTTCTTCGAGATCATCGAACGCCACGGCTCGATGGGCTTCGGCAAGGGCAACTTCAAGGCCCTGTTCGAGGCGATCGAGCGCGAGCAGGCCAAGCGCGGAAACCTGTGACGGCCGACTGAGCCGCCGAAGGCCGTGCGGGTGCCACGGGGCACCCGCACGACCGGCCCAACCGGCCACCCACGCCCGTCCGCGCGCCCCTGGTCCGCCACGTTCAGCGCCTCGTCGACCGGCCCGACCGGGGAGACCTCACCGCCCGCGCGGCTTGGCGTCCATGTCCGGCACGTCCTCCAGCGACGGCTCGCCCAGCTCCTCCAGCGCCTCCTCGGCCAGCGGCACCCGCGTCGGCGAGAAGCGCGGATTGATCCGCAGCGCCTCCCGCAGATGCCGCCGCGCCGCCCCCGGCATCTCCAAGCCCCGCTCGATCATCCCCAGGTGGTACGAGTACAGGGCGCTGCGCACCCCACCGCCCTTCGCCCTGTCGGTCGCCCGCCGCGCGAACTTCAGCGCCTCCTTGTCCTTCCCGGACCGGTGCAGCGCCCACCCCAGCGCGTCCGCCACCGCGATCCCCGGCTGCCGGCGCCACTCCGCCCGCAGCCGCCGCACCGCGGACTCGGCGTCGCCGTGGTCCGCCTCGAAGCGGCCGAGCACCAGCTCCTCGTCCACCCCGCCGGCCGCCCCGCGCGCCGCCCGCTCGCGCAGCAGGTCGTACTGCACCCGCGCCGCCTGCCCGAGCCCCAGCGACTCGTACAACTCGCCCAGCTCCAGCGCGTACCGGGGATCCGGCTGCTTGGCGAAGGCCGCCCGGTAGGCGTTCAGCGCCTCCGTCGTACGGCCCAGCGACGCCAGCGCCCGCCCCTGCCCGGCGAGCGCGGCCCGCTGGTCCGGGTCGAGCCGTACCGCCTCCTGGAAGTGCCGCAGCGCCACCTCCAGGTCGCCGCGCTCCCAGGCGAGCTGCCCGCCCCGCTCCAGATACGCCGCCCGCTCGGCCGGGGCCTCGGCGGCCGCCGCCGCGTCCGACAGCGCCGCCGCCGCGTCCTCGCGCCAGCCCCGGTCCCGGTACACGCCCGCCGCCCACGCCCGCACCGCCGGCCCCGAGCGCAGCTCCAGCAGCCGGTCCAGCGCCCGCTTGGCGGCCTTGTAGTCACCCAGCCCCGTGTGCGCGTCGATCAGCTGCGGATACGTCGTCCACCGCCCCCGGTCGACCTTCAGCGCCGCCTCGCTCCAGTTCCGCGCCGCCCGGAAGTCCCGCCGCGCGTTCGCCAGCGCCGCCATGCCGTCCAGCGCCTCGGCGTTCTTCTCCCGCACCCTCAGCGACGTACGCAGGGCCTTCTCCGCCTTCGGGAAGTTCGCCGGATCCGAGGTCCGCCGCCCCTGCTCCACATACGCCGCCCCCAGCACCGCCCACGCCCCCGCGTCCTTGGGATGCGTGCGCAGGTGGGCCTCCCGCTCGTCGATCAGCACCGCCAGATCCGGCAGCGCCGCCGCCACCCCCGTGGTGACCGCGGCCAGCGCCTGCGCCCCCGGCGCCGGCTCGGGCGCCCGGCTGCCGCCCGGCCCCCACGGCACCAGCACCAGCACCCCGCCGAGCACGGCACACCCCGCCACCGCGGCGACCAGCACCCGCCACCCGCCCCGGCGCCGCCGCGGGGCTTCCTCTTGGCTCTCCATGGCGCTCACTGTGCGTGAATCACCGCGCCGACACGACGACCACACCCGCCTTACGGCGCCTGCCGTACACGGGGTTCACACCGATGGCCCCGGGTGTCACGCTGTGATCATGAGCCGTACCGAAGCCGCATCCGAGCAGGCCCGGGGTGACCTCACCGAGCGGCTGCTCGCGGGTCTGCCCACCGAGGCCGTCCTGACCGACCCCGACGTCACGGGCTCCTACGCCAACGACATGGCCAGCTTCTGCCCGGCCGGCGCCCCCGCCGTGGTCGTGCTGCCGCGCACCGTCGAAGAGGTCCAGCACGTCATGCGCACCGCCACCGAGCTGCGCGTCCCGGTCGTCCCGCAGGGGGCCCGCACGGGCCTGTCGGGCGGGGCCAACGCCTCCGACGGCTGCATCGTGCTGTCCCTGACCAGGATGGACCGCATCCTGGAGATCAACCCCGTCGACCGGATCGCGGTCGTCGAGCCCGGCGTCATCAACGCCGCCCTCTCCCGCGCGGTCGGCGAACACGGCCTGTACTACCCGCCGGACCCCTCCAGCTGGGAGATGTGCACGATCGGCGGCAACATCGGCACCGCCTCCGGCGGCCTGTGCTGCGTCAAGTACGGGGTGACGGCCGAGTACGTCCTCGGCCTCGACGTCGTCCTCGCCGACGGCCGTCTGATGACCACCGGCCGCCGTACCGCCAAGGGCGTGGCGGGTTACGACATGACCCGCCTGTTCGTGGGCTCCGAGGGCTCGCTCGGCATCGTCGTACGGGCCGTCCTGGCGCTGAAGCCGCAGCCGCCGCGGCAGCTCGTGCTGGCCGCCGAGTTCGCGTCCGCGGCCGCCGCCTGCGACGCGGTGTGCCGGATCATGGAGGGCGGGCACGTCCCGTCCCTCCTCGAACTGATGGACCGTACGACGGTCAAGGCCGTCAACGACATGGCGCACATGGGACTGCCGGAGACCACCGAGGCCCTCCTGATGGCCGCCTTCGACACCCCGGACCCCGCCCCCGACCTCGCCGCCGTCGGCGCGCTGTGCGAGGCGGCCGGCGCCACCCAGGTGGTCCCGGCGGACGACGTGGCCGAGTCCGAACTCCTCCTCCAGGCACGCCGGTTGTCCCTCACCGCGCTCGAAGCGGTGCGCGGCGTGACGATGATCGACGACGTGTGCGTGCCCCGCTCCCGGCTCGGCGACCTCATCGAGGGCGTCGAGCGGATCGCCGACAAGCACCAGCTCACCATCGGCGTCGTCGCCCACGCCGGCGACGGCAACACCCACCCCACCGTCTGCTTCGACGCCACCGACCCCGACGAGTCCCGGCGCGCCCGCGAGTCCTTCGACGAGATCATGGCCCTCGGCCTGGAACTCGGCGGCACGATCACGGGCGAGCACGGGGTGGGGGTGCTCAAGAAGGAGTGGCTGGCGCGCGAGATCGGCCCGGTGGGGATCGAGATGCAGCGCGGGATCAAGCAGGTCTTCGACCCGCTGGGCCTGCTGAACCCGGGCAAACTCTTCTGACCCGTACGCCTCACCGGGCGAGCAGCTGATCGAGCGCGTCGTCGATCCCGAGCTGCTCGCCCTCAGTCCCCGGGGGCACCACCCGCAAGGTCCGCTCCAGCCAGGCCGACACCTGCGCCGACGGGGCCTCCAGCAGGGCGTCCCCGTCGGGCGAGCTCAGCGCCATCAGCACCACGCTGCGCCCCTCGGCCTTCGTCGGCCACACCCGCACGTCCCCGTGCCCGCACGGCCGGAACACCCCCTCCACGAGCAGATCGCGGGAGAAGGTCCAGTGCACCGGCTGCTCGGAGTTGATGTGGAAGGCGATGTGCACGGCGTACGGGTCGTCGCTGTGGTAGCTCAGCCGGGCCGGCACCGGGATGGCGCGCTCGGGCGACAGGATGAGCCGCAGCTCCAGTTCGCGCTCTACGACGGTGTGATGCATGGCGTGTGTGTCCTCTCTCGTGACCCGTGCGGGCCGCGTGGGCGGGCCCGTACGGGTGGAGAGGGGACAGGGGTGCCCATCATTACGCGGGTTCGTAGGACTTTTTTTCCGGGCCTGTTCCGGGGCGGGTTCCACTGTTGTGAAGTACGTGTACGAGGTTGCCCGGAAAGGGGGCGGGTCCTACGGGACGTGCGGTGCTCGTTGCGTCCGTCTGGTAGATGTGGAGGCCCCCATTTGACCCACGAGCAGATACCGGACGACGGACATGAGCGCCCCAACCCCGGCCCCCGGTGACGACCGGCCCCGCGAAGGGTATTACCCGGACCCGTCCATTCCTGGATATGTCCGGTACTGGAACGGTGCCTCCTGGGTGCCGGGCACCAGCCGTCCGGCGCCCACGGACGGCGAGACGCTCGCTCCGCCGCCGGGCGCGCAGCCGGCCCAGGCACCCTCGGTGGAGGAGACCGGCCCGCACTTCTTCGACGAGGAGCCGGCGCGGGAGCCCGCCGCGGGGGACTCCCCGCACGGCAGCCGCCCCGAGCCGGCGTCCGCCTGGGGCGCCGACTCCGCGCACCAGACCGGCTTCGGCGGCGAACAGGACCGCCGTGTCTCGTGGGGCGCCCAGCAGGACGCCGACCCCAGCGACCCGCGCGCGACGGCGCCCCAGGGCGGGACCGACGGCTCGGCGAGCACGCCGCCCCCTGAGCCGGACGCGGACTCCGGCGCCGTCGCCTCCGGCGACACGTTCATGATCCGCCGGCCGGTGACGGGGGCGGCCGGTGCGGCGCAGTCCTCCGGCGCCCCGGGCCAGGGTGCTCCCGGCATCCCGAGCCCCGCCGGCCCCGCGCCCGTCGACGGCACCATGGCGATCCGCGCGGTGTCCCCGCGCACGGGGCAGCAGGGCGGGGCGGCCGGGGCGCAGTCCTCGGGCACGGGCGGCCCGGGCGCCGCACGTCCGGACGCGGACCACCCCTCGGCGGCCGGCGCCCCGCAGGGCCCGGGCTTCGGCGCCGGCAAGGCCGCCGCGGAGCGTGCCGCGGTGGCCCAGGGGCAGAGCCAGGCCGCCGCGCCCTCCGCAGGCCCCCAGCAGGGCGCTGTGAACGTCCCCCGGCAGTCCGGGGACCCGCAGGGTGGCGGGCCGTCCGAGGCCGCCTCCGGCGCGCCCATGGCGGCAGGCCCCGGCGGCGGTCAGTCCTCCTGGGCGCAGCAGGTCCACCGGCTCGCGGGCCCCTCCGGCGAGGACCAGCCGGTCGCGCCGTGGAAGCCCGTGCGGGAGGACCCCTTCGCGGCAGCCGCCCTGCGTCAGGCCGCCGCCCGCCCGGCGAACCTCGGCAAGCGGCTGGCCGCCCGGCTGCTGGACACGCTCGTACTGGCCGCCGTCACCGCCGCGGCCGCCGTACCGCTCGGCACCAAGGCGATCGACCACGTCAACGACAAGATCGACGCCGCCAAGCTCTCCGGCGAGACGGTCACCGTATGGCTGCTGGACGGCACCACATCGGTGTACCTCGGCGTCGTCCTGGCCGTGCTGCTGCTGTTCGGCCTGGCCTACGAGGCGCTGCCCACCGCCAAGTGGGGCCGCACCCTGGGCAAGAAGCTGCTCGGCCTTCAGGTGCGGGACATCGAGGCCCACGAGCCCCCGCAGTTCGGCGCGGCCCTGCGCCGCTGGCTGGTCTACAGCATCCCGGGCCTGCTGGTGATCGGGGTCGTCGGCGTGCTGTGGTGTGTGTTCGACCGGCCGTGGCACCAGTGCTGGCACGACAAGGCCGCGCGTACGTTCGTAGCGGGCTGAGCCGGTACGGCGAACGGCCCAGGAGATTTAAGTACCTCGGACGGCCCCGCGCCGGATGCGAAACCGGGAGGTTCGCGGTCGACTCGGGGCCATGAGCAGTGAACCGCCTCCCGGCTCCGGTCAGCAGCCCCCGGAAGACGACCCGTTCAGGAAGCAGCCCCCGCCACCCGGGGGCTCCGGTTCGCCGTACGGGGATCAGCCCCCGCCCCCCTACGGCGGCGGCGGTCCCTACGGCGGTGATCCGTACGGCGGTGGCGGTCCCCCCACCGACCCGCTCGCCGGGATGCCGCCGCTCGCCGCCAGCGGCAAGCGCACGCTGGCCCGGATCATCGACATGATCCTGGTGGGTGTCGTCGTCTGGCTGCTCACCTGGGGATTCGGTGTCACCGAACTCGACACGGACACCGACAAGGTGGAGTACAGCAATTCACTCGCGCAGTCGGCGATCGCCGCCGTGCTCTACATCGCCTACGACACCTACCTGACGGTCCGGACGGGGCAGACGCTCGGCAAGCGGCTGCTCAACATGCGGGTGGCCAATCTCGACAACGGTGCCAGCCCGTCCGTGCAGAGTTCGCTGATCCGCGCGGCGGTGCTGTGGATCCCGTTCGCCTTCTGCTGCGCCTGTATCTGGACCGCGATCTCCGGCGGCTGGAGCTACTTCGACCGGCCCTACAAACAGGGCCTGCACGACAAGGCGGCGAAGACGGTGGTGGTGAGCACCGGCGGCTGAGCGGCGTCAGGACTGGGAGAGCGCGGGCTCTTCGGCCTTCTCCCGCTCCGCTTCGGCGGGCCTGCGCATCGCCACCACGCGGGGTTTCCTGGGCATGGGCACCGTCATGGCGACCAACAGCCCGAGCAGGAGAGCCGCGACGGCGATGACCGCGATTCCCACACCCGAACTGGTCTGTGACAGCAGCAGCATGGCGAGTGTCGAGAAGACCACGGTGCACGAGCCGTAGGAGAGCTGTGCGGCAGTCGGACGAGGCATGATCATCGTGTCCTCGGAATCAGGGGTGCACGGGGGTCTCGGCCTGGCTTTCCGCCGACGTCCGGGCGTTCCGCCATCCGACTCTAACCGCGTGCATGCCCGAGAGGAACAAACCGTAAGCGTGACCTGACCAACAGTGCCGGTGCACGGGGGGCGCACGGAGTCATGGCGTCCAGCAAGTGGACGGTGACGCGCGCCCGTTCGGAAGAGATCGTTGTTCGCTAAACGAACAGCGACTCCGCATAGTGCAATTGACCTGTTCAAGTCAAGGTCTGTTTTTTCTGCTTAACCTCTAGTCAAATGTCGTCACTTGACTACACGCGTTGATCACGCGCGCGGATCCTCCATGACCAGGACCCTCTTTCCGCGCGCACGGCGCGGGGGAGGATCTCAAGTGACCAGTAGACCCTGGACGTTCAGAGCGGCGGCGACCACCGTCGCGCTCGCGACGGCGGCGGCGACATTCTCGACCTTCGCGGTGGCTCAGGCCGACGAAGGCGCGCCCGCCTCCGTGGAGCGGCACGACCCGGCGGACCACACACACGCCGACCACGACCTCGACGGCCCGATGAGCAAGACTCAGGAGGCCCAGCGCGAGGAAGCCCTGAACCAGGTCATATCAGGCAAGAGCAAGGTGAAGAAGCGCGGCGGCTCGCAGGTCGTCGAGCTCAAGAGCAAGAAGGGCGACAGCAAGTACGTCGAGCTGGGCCGCGAGAAGACCGACAAGATCTTCACGATCCTGGTCGAGTTCGGCGACAAGATAAGCGAGTTCGGCGGCACGCCGGGCCCGGCCCACAACCAGATAGCCAAGCCCGACCGCAAGAAGGACAACTCGACGGCCTGGCAGGCCGACTACAACCAGAAGCACTACCAGGACCTCTACTTCGGCACCGGCAAGAAGACCGAGTCGATGAAGAAGTACTACGAGAAGCAGTCCTCGGGCCGCTACTCGATCGAGGGCGAGGTGTCCGACTGGGTCAAGGTCCCCTACAACGAGGCCCGTTACGGCAACAACGCCTGCGGCCAGACCAACTGCTCTAGCGTCTGGAACGTCGTCAGCGACGGCCTGAACGCGTGGGTCGCCCAGCAGAAGGCAGCTGGGAAGACCGACGCCGAGATCAAGGCCGAGGTCGCGCGGTTCGACCAGTGGGACCGCTACGACTTCGACGGCGACGGCGACTTCAACGAGGCCGACGGCTACATCGACCACTTCCAGATCGTGCACGCCGGTGAGGACGAGTCCGCGGGCGGCGGCGCCCAGGGCACCGACGCCATCTGGGCCCACCGCTGGTACGCGTTCGGCACCGACGCGGGTGCCACCGGCCCCGACGGCAACAAGCTCGGCGGCGCGCAGATCGGCTCCACCGGCATCTGGGTCGGCGACTACACCGTGCAGCCGGAGAACGGCGGCCTGGGCGTCTTCGCCCACGAGTACGGCCACGACCTCGGTCTGCCGGACCACTACGACACCGCCGGCGGCGAGAACTCCACCGGCTTCTGGACCCTGATGTCCTCCGGCTCCTGGCTCGGCACCGGCAAGCAGGAGATCGGTGACCTGCCCGGCGACATGACCGCCTGGGACAAGCTCCAGCTCGGCTGGCTGAAGTACGACACGGCCAAGGCCGGCGTCAACTCCTGGCACAAGCTGGGTGTCGCCGAGTACAACACCAAGCACAAGCAGGCCCTCGTGGTCGAGCTGCCCAAGAAGACGGTCACCACGCCGGTCGTGGAGCCGGCGCAGGGCACGAAGCAGTGGTGGAGCGGCAGCGGCGACAACCTCGCCAACACGCTGGCCCGTTCCGTGGACCTCACCGGCAAGTCCACCGCCTCGCTGACGCTGGACGGCTGGTACGACATCGAGGCCGAGTTCGACTACCTCTACACCGAGGTCTCGACCGACGGCGGCGCCAACTGGACGGCCATCGACGGCACGGTCGACGGCGCGGCCCTGCCGAAGGACGCCAGCGGCAAGCCGGCCCTCACCGGCACCGTGGACGCCTACAAGAAGCTGGTCTTCCCGCTGGACGCCTACGTCGGCAAGAAGATCGACCTGCGCTTCCGCTACCAGACCGACGGCGGCGTGGCCCAGAAGGGCTTCGCGGCCGACGAGATCACCGTGACCGCCGACGGCACGGCCCTGTTCTCCGACAACGCCGAGAGCGCGGACGACGCCTGGAAGACCAAGGGCTTCTCCCGCATCGGCGCGTCCATCACGGACGACTACGCGCAGTACTACATCGCCGAGAACCGTCAGTACGTGTCGTACGACAAGACGTTGAAGACCGGCCCGTACAACTTCGGCTTCTCGAAGTCCCTTCCGGACTGGGTGGAGCACTACGCGTACCAGAACGGCCTGTTGATCTGGAAGTGGGACACCTCCCAGCAGGACAACAACACCAGCCAGCACCCCGGTGTCGGCCTGGTCCTGCCGATCGACTCCCACCCGACCGCGATGAAGTGGTCCGACGGCACGCTGATGCGCAACCGCATCCAGTCCTACGACTCGCCGTTCAGCCGCTACCGCACGGACGGCATGTGGCTGCACAACGCCGACGTCGCGACCAAGATCCCGTCGAGTCGCGGGGTGTCGGTCTTCAACGACCACGCCAGCACGTACTACGACGCCTCGAACCCGGCCGCGAGTGTCAAGGTCACTGACACCAACACCAAGATCAAGATCGTCAAGGAGGCCAAGAACGGCTCCACGATCGAGCTCGAGGTCGGTCCCGCAGTGAAGTAATCGGCATCTTCGCAGGTCAGAGCATGATCGGCGGCAGCCCCTTGGCGGGTTGCCGCCGATCGTGTTTAGGTGCACCCTGTGCTTCCGTTATTGACACCGATATTGACACCGACTCGCACGGGGGTGTGACCGCATGGCCGCAGGAGGTTTCTGCAAGCTGCCGACCGGCAGCGTGGTGGTGGCTCTGAACCTGCCCAGACCCACCGCCCACGGCACGGGCTGCGTCCGTGTCCTCGTCCACGCCCAGAACCGCGCCCGAGCCCTGACCAGGCTCCGCAACCTGGGCATGCGCGCCGTCTACCTGCGGGGCAACGCGGCTCCGCCGACCCCGGACGAGATCACGGCGGTCCTGCACCACCCGGACGGCCTGATATGGCGAACGGCCCCTGATAACGGTGTCGTGCCGGGCCCGGAGCTGGCGCAGGAGCTGTGGCACCCGATCAGAGCCCTCCTGAGACGCCCAGCGGCAACGCCCTAGGGGCGCGGGGCTGTATCAATTTGCGGCTCCGTCGCGCGGGCGCGACCAGCCACAACGCAGCCGCAGCCGACCGACAACCAATCGAGGCACTCTCCGGAGCGCTACGCCACCACCGGCTTACCGGACAGCTCGACCCCCGCCTCCCGCATCTCCTCCAGCGCCCGCTCAGTGCTCTCCGTGGCCACCCCCGCGGTGAGATCCAGCAGCACCTGCGTACGGAACCCCTCCCGCACCGCGTCCAGCGCGGTCGCCCGCACGCAGTGGTCCGTGGCGATGCCCACCACGTCCACCTCCGAGACCTCCCTGGCGCGCAGCCAGTCGCCCAGCTTCACGCCGTTCTCGTCGGCCCCCTCGAACCCGCTGTACGCCGCCGCGTACGCCCCCTTGTCGAACACGGCGTCGATCGCGCCGGACGCGACCGCCGGGGCGAAGTTCGGGTGGAAGCCGACGCCCTCCGTGCCCGCGACACAGTGCGCCGGCCAGGAGTGGGCGAAGTCGGGGTTCGCCGAGAAGTGGCCGCCGGGGGCGATGTGGTGGTCACGGGTGGCTACGACGTGCTGGTAGCCGGACCCGGCCGCCTGCCCGATCAGCTCGGTGACGGCGGCGGCCACGTCGGCACCACCGGCCACGGCGAGGCTGCCCCCCTCGCAGAAGTCGTTCTGCACGTCTACGACGATCAAGGCGCGGCGCATGGTCGGTGTCCTTCGGTTATGGACGCTGAGGTCGGGACGGTGGAAACGTGCCGGGCCCGGCCGGTGAACTTCCGAGCCTAGAGACTTCGGGTGCGGTGCGGGAGGGGGCATAGGGCGAGCACGCCGGGCGCGCTCGCTTCACGCCCCTGTCCGGTTACCCGAGCGCCCGTTGACATACTCCGTCGGAATGACGGGTTCCCCGCGCGAGAGCTGGGTAGCGGACAGCGGCAGGTTCCCGCGAGCGGCCACATGCCGGTCCCGTACGACGTCCAGCGACTCACGCGCCACCACGTCACCGCCCTTGATCAGCTCGATCGGCAGCTGCCGTTCGGCCAGCTCGGCCGGCACCGCGCCCGTGCCCACGACCTCGGCCTCGGCGACGCCGTACTCGTCGAGCCGCCGCGCCGCCCACTTGCGCCCGCCGATGGAGGTCTTGCCGCCGCTCGACTTCTTCGCGACCGGCACCAGCGACGCCCCGGGGGCGGCGGACTCGGCGCGGGCGACCAGCTTGTAGACCATCGAGCAGGTCGGATGCCCGGACCCGGTCACGAGCTGGGTGCCGACGCCGTACGCGTCCACCGGTGCCGCCGCCAGCGAGGCGATGGCGTACTCGTCCAGGTCGGAGGTCACGATGATCTTCGTGTGCGTCGCGCCCAGCTCGTCGAGCTGCTGCCGGACCCGGTGCGCGACCAGCAGCAGGTCGCCGGAGTCGATGCGCACGGCGCCCAGCTCGGGCCCGGCGACCTCCACGGCCGTACGGACCGCCTCGGCGACGTCGTAGGTGTCCACGAGCAGCGTGGTGCCCCGGCCCATGGAGTCCACCTGGGCCCGGAAGGCGTCCCGCTCGCGGTCGTGCAGCAGGGTGAAGGCGTGGGCGCTGGTGCCGACGGTCGGGATGCCGTAGCGGAATCCGGCGGCCAGGTCGGAGGTGGAGGCGAAGCCGCCGACGTACGCGGCGCGGGAGGCGGCGACGGCGGCCAGCTCGTGGGTGCGCCGGGCGCCCATCTCGATGAGCGGGCGGTCGCCGGCCGCCGACGCCATCCGGGAGGCGGCCGCGGCTATCGCGGAGTCGTGGTTGAGGATCGAGAGGATCACCGTCTCCAGCAGCACGCACTCGGCGAAGGTGCCCTCGACCCGCATGATCGGCGAGCCCGGGAAGTAGACCTCGCCCTCGGGGTAGCCCCAGACGTCGCCGGAGAAGCGGTACGAGGACAGCAACTCGAGAGTCGGTTCGTCCACGACGCGGCGCTCGCGCAGAAAGCCGAGGACGTCCGCGTCGAACCGGAAGTTCTCGACCGCGTCCAGCACCCGCCCGGTGCCCGCGACGACCCCGTACCGGCGACCCTCCGGCAGCCTGCGCGTGAAGACCTCGAAGACGGAGCGCCGGTCGGCGGTGCCGGCCTTCAGCGCGGCCTGCAGCATCGTCAGCTCGTAATGGTCTGTGAAGAGCGCCGTCGACGGCACGTTCACCGGCAGCCCTATGTCCGCAGCGTTCATGTGCTGGATGCTACCCCCTATCTCGTCATTCTGACGATTTCAGGCGTTCGCGCACGGTGATGGTGCCGTGGCAGCCTGAATGTTCACCCCTTCGCCTGCCTCGCGGCCCACCCGTCGAGACCTACAGCTTTCACGCCGATATCCAGCTGAAGGCACTGAACAATGGCAGCAGGGGCGGCGCTACTCGTATCAAGGTGACGCTGCTCACACTTGCACTTACTGGCTGCGCCAGCTGTCGGGCCCACGTTAAATTCCTGACGTCATACAAGATCACGGGGAGGGAATCCGGTTTGCTTCGCGCATCGGCAAAAATCTCAGCAACTGCGCTGATGGCCTTCGGATTGGTCGTGGGAGTCTCCACTTCGGCTCAGGCCGCTACGCTCACGACCAGCCGGGGGAAGATGGAGTACGGCACGCACAACGGCGGTTTCCCTGACGACCACTTCACCATCTGCGACACCAACGCCGACGGGCATGGTGTCACGGGATATGTGAAGCATCACCATATGTCCACCGGCAGCACGATCACCGACATGAAGATCGACGATGGGGGCGACCCCGGCTGTGACGGCGACTACATGGAACTCTCCAATGTTCATAACTATTGGATGGAGATCTGGTGGAATGGCCGTAAGATCGCGTCAAAGTCATTCGATGAAGAACAGGCTTGATCTAGCCGGTATTAGAAATTGACGCAGCCCCTTAGGGGGACTCGGTGAAGTGTCGACGCTCGCTGCCGTCGGCACTTCACCGTATTGCTCGGTGCATAAGCGGGCGCCGTTAATAAGGACGCACCGCGCCCACCAGCAGCGTGGTGCCGTGGCTCGTAGTGGAAGCCGCGGCCAGCTCATGGGTGAGCCTGGCGCCCATCTCGATCAGCGGCCGGTTCCCGGCGCCCGAGCACATCCGCGTTGAACCGGAAGTTCTCACCCTCGTCGCTCTGACGATTTCGGGGGTCGGGCTTCATGGGTTCGCGGGCAAAGGTTCCACGGCCTTCCGGCGGGGATCATTTGGCCGGGTGGCCCCCTCTAGTGGCAGCATGGGCCATGTGACGGCTCCCGCACCCCTAGAGATCGAAAAGACCGAGTCGGCGGAGGAGGTCTCGGCCGTACCCGAGCCGGATGTCCCCTGGGTCACGATCGTCCACAACGACCCGGTCAACCTCATGAGCTATGTGACGTACGTCTTCCAGACGTACTTCGGCTACTCGAAGGACAAGGCCACCAAGCTCATGCTCGATGTCCACCACAAGGGCCGTGCCGTCGTCTCCAGCGGGACCCGCGAGGAGATGGAGCGCGACGTGCAGGCCATGCACGGTTACGGCCTATGGGCCACCCTCCAGCAGGACCGGAAGTAGCGAACTCACTCCATGCCAGGACAATTCGAACCGCTCCCCGGCGGCGGCGCGGCCGTCGCCCTCGACGAGGTCGAGATCTCCATCATCCGCTCCCTGGCGGTTCAGCTCCTGGAGCTCATCGGACCCGGACCGGCGGAAGACACCCCCGACGACCCGCTCGCCGAGCTGTTCGCCGAGGGGCCGAGCGAGCCGCCGGCCGATCCGGTGCTGAAGCGTCTGTTCCCGGACGCCTACATCGACCCCGAGGGCGCTCCCCAGGCCAAGGAGGCCGAGGAGCAGCGGGCGTACTCCGCGGAGTTCCGCCGCTACACCGAGAACGATCTGCGGGCCGGCAAGCGCGACAACGCGCTCGCGGTGATCCGGTCCCTGGACGAGCTCAGCGGCGCCGCCGCCGGTGAGGGCGGTGCGGTGCTCAAGCTCTCCACCGAGGAGTCCCAGTGCTGGCTGGGCGCCCTCAACGACCTGCGGCTGGCCATCGGCTCCCGGCTGGACATCGCCGACGAGGACGATGCCGATCTGCTCTACCGGCTCCCTGACGAGGACTCGCGCAAGCCGATGGTGATGGCGTATCTGTGGCTGGGCGGGCTTCAGGAGACCCTCGTTTCGACACTTATGCCCTGATTTGGTCGGGCGAGTGTTTGTCTTGCAATGTTCTTGCGCCGATCATGCGTTCGCTCAGAGAACGCTCAAATCCGAATAACGATCGTGTCACCGCCCCTGGGTTTTGTACCCCCGGGGCGGCTTCATGTGACTTGCATCACTAAAGATCCCGTAAACGACGTGGTATGAACTGGCAACTCGTTTTCGGCACCCCTGCCCGAGGACGGGAACGCCGGTCGCCCTCTACTGCCGTCGCTGTACGGACTCGGCGTTCGCCCAACCCCATCCGCTGCGCCACGCCAGCACGTCCCCGCGCTCCGAGGTAGCTCGATGTCACTCGACTCCATCAGCACATCCATTGACGAGGCCGTCAATGGTTTCTTCGATCCGACGGCCACCGCCGTCTCCAAGATCGTCTTCTACTCAGTAAAGGTCGGCGACGCCGAACTTCCGCTCATCGTGGGCTGGCTCGTGATCGCGGGTCTGGTCTTCAGCGCCTGGTTCGGGCTGGTCCAGGTACGCAGGTTCAAGCTCGCCCTCGAGGTGGCGCGCGGCAAGTACGACGAAAAGGACGCGCCCGGTGAAGTCACCCACTTCCAGGCGCTGACTGCGGCCGTCTCGGGCACCGTTGGCCTCGGCAACATCGCCGGTGTGGGTGTCGCCGTCTCCATCGGCGGCCCCGGCGCCACCTTCTGGATGATCCTGTGCGGTCTGCTCGGTATGGCGAGCAAGTTCGTCGAGGTCACCCTCGGTGTGAAGTACCGCGAGGTGCATGCCGACGGCACCGTCTCCGGTGGCCCGATGCACTACCTGCCCAAGGGTCTGCGTGAGCGCTTCGGCAACGGCGGCGCCGTGTTCGGCAAGGTGCTCGCCGTCCTCGCCTGCATCATGATCCTCCTGTTCGGCCTGTTCGGCGGCAACCTCTTCCAGACCAACCAGAGCTACGCGCAGGTCGCCTCGACCTTCGGCGGCGAGGACGGCTTCCTGGCCTCCTCCGCCGGTGCCGTCCTGTTCGGTGTGGTGGTCGCCGTGCTGGTCGGCCTGGTGCTGCTCGGCGGCATCCGCTCCATCGCCTCGATCACCAGCCGGCTGGTCCCGGCCATGGGCATCATGTACGTCCTGGCCTGCCTGGTCGTCATCCTGGGCAACGTCACCGCGGTGCCCGACGCGATCCAGACCATCTTCAAGGGCGCGTTCGAGGCCGAGGGTGTCGCCGGTGGTGTGATCGGCGCCCTGATCCAGGGCTTCAAGCGGGCCGCCTTCTCCAACGAGGCCGGTCTGGGCTCCTCCCCGATCGCCCACTCCGCGGTCAAGACCAACCACCCCGCGAGCGAGGGCCTGGTCGCCACGCTGGAACCGTTCATCGACACGGTCGTCATCTGCACCATGACCGCGCTGACCATCATCATCGCCAACCCGGCGAGCTGGGCCGAGGCCCGCGCGGGCGAGGACATCGGCGGTGTCACCATCACCTCCGACGCCTTCGAGAGCGTGCTCCCCTGGTTCCCGAACGTGCTGACCATCGCGGTGCTGCTGTTCGCCTTCTCCACGATCCTGACCTGGGGCTACTACGGCCTCAAGGCCTGGACGTACCTGTTCGGCAGGGGCAAGGTGAGCGAGACCGTCTTCAAGGCCCTCTGGAGCCTGTTCGCCGTCGCGGGCGCCATGCTCTCCCTCGACTCGCTGATCAGCCTGGGCGACTCGGCGCTCTTCCTGCTGGCCGTGTTCAACATCATCGGCCTCTACCTGCTGGCCCCGGTCGTCAAGAAGGAGCTGGACAAGTTCCTGGACTACGTCCGGGAGCGCAAGGCCCGTGCGGCTCTGGGCAGCACGGAGCCGGACGAGGCCGCCAAGGTGCTCTGAGCGCGGCAGGCAGTCGCCGCAAGGCTCTGTCTGAAGGGCCCGCCCGTACATTCCAGTACGGGCGGGCCCTTCCGCGTCTGCTGACGGGTTGGCTGACGGGTTGGCAAACGTTCTCTCAGCGGACACTCAAATCCGATTAACGATCACGTCAATGACCCAGCCGTGAATGCCCGCCTTCCACGCCCTTTATCCGCTTCTCCCTGTGCTCCAGGCCACATTCGCCGCCGTCGATCACGGTTGCGACCGTGATAAATCTTCACGACCGCCCGGCGAACACCACCCTCATGTCCGCCGGGTGCGCCATGCGGCCGACAGATTGTCTGGAGAAAGGGCGCACCACACATGACCTCGCAGAAGGTCGCCGACACTCCTGAAGAGGGGTACGAACGGGGACTCGGCAGCCGCCAGGTCCAGATGATCGCGATCGGCGGCGCCATCGGCGTCGGCCTCTTCCTGGGCGCCGGGGCGAATATTGCCAAGGCCGGACCCAGCCTCATCCTCATGTACGCCCTCGCCGGCGTCGTCATCTTCTTCATCATGCGGGCGCTCGGCGAGCTCCTGCTCTACCGTCCGGTCTCGGGCTCCTTCGCCGAGTACTCCCGCGAGTTCCTCGGCCCGTTCTTCGGCTACTTCACCGGCTGGACGTACTGGCTGATGTGGGTGGTCACCGGCATGGCCGAGCTCACGGCCGCCGCGATCTACGTCCACTACTGGTTCCCGCACATCCCGCAGTGGGTCACCGCCCTGGTCTTCCTGGTGATCCTCTTCGGCGTCAACCTGATCTCCGTGAAGCTCTTCGGCGAGCTGGAGTTCTGGTTCTCGATGGTCAAGGTCACCGCCCTGATCGGCATGATCGTCATCGGTCTCGGCGTGCTCACCCTCGGCTTCAGCCAGGCCGGCGACACCGCCGCCGTCTCCAACCTCTGGGCCTTCGACGGCTTCTTCCCCAAGGGCGTCGGCTCGTCCCTGATGACCCTCCAAGGCGTCATGTTCGCCTACCTCGCGGTCGAGCTGGTCGGCGTCACGGCCGGTGAGTCGGAGAACCCGGAGAAGACCCTCCCCAAGGCGATCAACACGCTGCCGTGGCGCATCGCGCTGTTCTACGTCGGCGCGCTCACCGTCATCCTCTGCGTGGTGAAGTGGACCGAGTTCGCCGAGGGCGTCAGCCCCTTCGTGAAGGCGTTCGCGGTGATCGGCATCCCGGCCGGCGCGGGCATCGTCAACTTCGTCGTGCTCACCGCGGCCCTGTCGTCCTGCAACTCCGGCATGTACTCCACGGGTCGCATGCTGCGCAACCTCGCCGAGAGCGGTGAGGCCCCCAAGGTCTTCGCGAGGCTGTCGTCCACCAGGACCCCGGCGCTCGGCATCACCGTCTCGGTCCTCTTCATGGGCATCGGCGTGGTCCTCAACTACATCGTCCCGGAGAAGGCCTTCGGCTATGTCACCTCGGTGGCCACCGCGGCCGGCATCTGGACCTGGCTGATGATCCTGGTCAGCCACGTCCGCTACCGCCGCCAGGTCGTCGCGGGCCGCCTGCCCGCCTCGTCGTTCCCGGCGCCGGGCGGCTCGGTGTGCAGCTGGATCGCCATCGTGTTCCTGCTCTTCGTCACGGGCCTCATCGCCTACGACGCCGACGTCCGCGTCTGCCTGTACGTGATGGCCGGCTGGGCCGCCGCGCTGGGCATCGGCTGGGCGGTGCTCAAGAGCCGCGATCCGCGGATCACCGGCCGTCGCGGCGAGCCCGACCTGCAGAAGATCGGCTGAACCTCGGTCCGTGGACGCCCCCGCGTCCGGCATATGGGCCGCTCCGTACCACCCCTCGGTACAGGGCGGCCCCTCTGCTTATCCTGACGGACATGCTGACCATCACCCAGGCCCTCGTCGACCAGATCGTCGCCCACGCGCGCAAGGACCACCCGGACGAGGCGTGCGGCGTCATCGCCGGACCGGCCGGCTCGGACCGCCCCGAGCGCTTCATCCCCATGCTGAACGCCGCGATGTCGCCCACGTTCTACGAGTTCGACTCCGGCGACCTGCTCAAGCTCTACCGCGAGATGGACGACCGCGACGAGGAGCCGGTGGTCATCTACCACTCCCACACCGCCACCGAGGCCTACCCCTCGCGCACCGACGTCTCCTATGCCAACGAGCCCGGCGCGCACTACGTCCTGGTCTCCACCGCCGACACCGACGGCCTCGGCGAGTTCCAGTTCCGCTCGTACCGGATCGTCGACGGAGAGGTGACGGAGGAGGAGGTCAAGGTCGTAGAGGCGTACTGATTGATCCGCGATCTGATCCGCGATCTCGGCCTGAACAGCACGGTCTCACTCCCCGGCCCGCATCCGTCCGCGATGTGGGATCACCTTCCAGAAGTCGGACCGGGAATCGATACGATGAGCCCATGGTTTTCCACGACGTGAGCGAAAAGACGCCGGGCATGCTGCTCGTGGCGCGGCTGCACGTCGACCTGTGCAGGCTCGCCAGCGCCATCTGTTGACGCGACACCCTGCCGCCGTACGGCCGTGAGCCGCGGCGCCGCATCCACGCACCACCCCGCTGTACTTGCGCTGCCGCGCGCCCCCGACTGACTACTCCCGACAGGAGCCCTGAGCCATGGCCATCGAGGTCCGCATCCCGACCATCCTCCGCCAGTACACCGACGGTCAGAAGGCGGTGGAGGGCAGCGGTGACACCCTCGCCGAGCTGTTCACCGACCTCGAGACCCGGCACGCGGGCATCCAGGCCCGCATCGTGGACGGCGACCAGCTCCGCCGCTTCGTCAACGTCTACCTGAACGACGAGGACGTCCGGTTCCTCGACGGCATCAAGACCAAGCTGTCCGACGGCGACAACGTCACGATCCTGCCGGCCGTGGCCGGCGGTATGGCCTGATCACTCATGCGCTACGACTCCCCGCTCGCCGCGGTGGGCAACACCCCTCTGGTGTGCCTGCCGCGGTTGTCGCCGTCCGAGGACGTCCGCATCTGGGCCAAGCTGGAGGACCGCAACCCCACCGGCTCGGTCAAGGACCGCCCCGCCCTGCACATGATCGAGCAGGCGGAGAAGGACGGCCGTCTGACGCCCGGCTGCACCATCCTGGAGCCCACCTCCGGCAACACCGGCATCTCCCTGGCGATGGCGGCGAAGCTCAAGGGCTACCGGATCGTGTGCGTGATGCCCGAGAACACCTCGCAGGAGCGCCGGGACCTGCTCGCCATGTGGGGCGCGGAGATCATCTCCAGCCCGGCCGCGGGCGGCTCCAACACCGCCGTACGGGTCGCCAAGGAACTGGCGGCCGAGCACCCCGACTGGGTGATGCTCTACCAGTACGGCAACCCGGACAACGCGGGCGCGCACTACGCCACGACCGGCCCGGAGATCCTCGCCGACCTCCCCTCGATCACCCACTTCGTCGCGGGCCTCGGCACCACCGGCACCCTGATGGGCGTCGGCCGCTACCTGCGCGAGCACAAGCCCGACGTGAAGATCGTCGCCGCTGAGCCGCGCTACGACGACCTCGTCTACGGCCTGCGCAACCTCGACGAGGGCTTCGTGCCCGAGCTGTACGACGCCTCCGTCCTGACCACCCGCTTCTCGGTCGGCTCGGCCGACGCGGTCACCCGCACCCGTGAACTCCTCCAGCAGGAGGGCATCTTCGCGGGCGTCTCCACCGGCGCCGCCCTGCACGCGGCGATCGGCGTCGGCAAGAAGGCGCTGAAGGCGGGGGAGAGCGCGGACATCGCGTTCGTCGTCGCCGACGGCGGCTGGAAGTACCTCTCCACCGGCGTCTACACCGCCGCGACCACGGAAGCGGCCATCGAGACACTCCAGGGTCAGCTCTGGGCGTGAACAACGCCGCGGGTCAATACACCTAGGACGAGAGGTGACGGACCTGGTCCCATACGACCGGGTCCATCACCCCGACCCGTCGCCGGAAGTCCGACACCGGCACGTGCCGCAGCTCGTCGGTCTCCAGGAAGCTCGCCCGGCCACGGGTGTCCCCGACGGCCCCCGGCGGCAGCGGGATGACCCCGTACCGCTCGTCCCGGTACTTGCTGGTGATCTTCGCGACGGTTGCCTGCTGCCCGCGCACCGCCAGCACCAGACACGGCCGGTCCTTCGCCCCCGGCCCGTCCTCGAACGGCACCCTCGCCCACCAGATCTCCGCGGGCTCCGGACGAGCCGACGCCCGCTCCCCGGGCCGCCCGGGCGGCCGGCTCCGCCGCCCCGAGGGACGCCGACCGCGCCCCCACCCGTCGACGAGCGTGGCGACCAGCGCCAGCAGTACCACCGCCGCGAGCGCCAGCCACCAGGACGTGTCCATAGGGACGAAGGTACCGGCGCGCACCCACCCGCGCGCGCCTTCGCGCACACCCGCACCGCGGCCCGCGACCACACCGTACGAGCCTTCGCACGCACCTCCCGTTTCTCGCGCCCCGTATCCAGCCGAACGCGTGACACCACAGGTGAGTTCGCCCACAACAGACCTTTGCGGAGGAGCGACCGGAGGTTTTGCGCCTTACGCTCGACAAACCGCACGACCCCCGACGCCCCATTCCCGATCTTCTGGATTCTCTGGATTTCCAGCCAGCGGAGGTTTCTGTTTCATGAAGCTCACCGTCGTCGGCTGCTCGGGGTCGTTCCCGTCCGCGGAATCGGCCTGCTCGAGCTACCTCGTCGAGGCCGACGGCTTCCGGCTGCTCCTCGACATGGGCAACGGCGCCCTGGGCGAGCTGCAGCGCCACTGCGGTCTCTACGACCTCGACGCGATCTTCCTCAGCCATCTGCACGCCGACCACTGCATCGACATGTGCGCGTACTTCGTGGCGCGCTACTACCGGCACGACGGCGGCCGCTGCGACCCGATCCCGGTCTACGGACCCGAGGGCACCGAACAGCGACTGACCACCGCCTACGCCGACACCCCCACCGCCTCCTCCATGAGCGAGGTCTTCGACTTCCACACGGTCAAGCCGTCCACCTTCGAGATCGGCCCGTTCACGGTGCACACGGAACGCGTGGCCCACCCGGTGGAGGCCTACGGCATCCGGATCGAGCACGGTGGCAGGACGCTGACCTACTCGGGCGACACGGGCATCAGCACCGCCCTGGACGAACTCGCCCGCGACGCCGACCTGTTCCTGTGCGAGGCCGCCTTCACGCACGGCAAGGAGAACATCCCCGACCTGCACCTCAACGGCCGTGAGGCAGGTCAGACCGCGGCCCGCGCGGGCGTCCGGCGGCTGGTCCTCACCCACATCCCGCCGTGGACCGACCCCCAGGTCAACCTCGCCGACGCGCGCGAGGTCTACGACGGTCCGGTGGAGCTGGCGGTGCCGAGGCGGTCGTACGAGATCTAGCCGGTCCGGCCGGCCGGCCGAGCAGCAGCCCGTACGGGGTTCAGGCCCGTATGTGCGCGAAGGGCCCCGGAACCTTCCCGGTTCCGGGGCCCTTCGTCATGCCGTGCCTGCCTCTCACGCCTTGGTGAGGTCCTCGACCTCCTCCTCGGGCTCGCGGCCCGGGGTGGGGAGGTTCCACTTGGTGATGGCGAAGCGGAAGACGGAGTAGTAGATCGCCGCGAAGACCAGGCCGATCGGGATGATCAGCCATGGCTTCGTCGCCAGGTTCCAGTTGAGCGCGTAGTCGATGAAGCCCGCGGAGAAGGTGAAGCCCGCGTGGACGCCGAGGGCCCAGGTGATCGCCATCGACAGGGCGGTGAGCACCGCGTGGATCACGTAGAGCACCGGCGCGATGAACATGAACGCGAACTCGATGGGCTCGGTGACGCCGGTGACGAAGGAGGTCAGGGCGAGCGAGATCATCATGCCCATCACGGCCTTGCGGCGCTCGGGACGGGCGGCGTGCGCGATGGCGATCGCGGCGGCGGGCAGACCGAACATCATGATCGGGAAGAAGCCCGACATGAACTGACCGGCGGTCGGGTCACCGGCGAAGAAGCGGTTGAGGTCGCCGTGCACGATCTCACCGGCGGCGTCCTTGAAGTCGCCGAGCTGGAACCAGGAGACGGTGTTCACGAACTGGTGCATGCCGACCGGGATCAGCGCACGGTTGATCAGACCGAACAGACCCGCACCGAAGGCGCCGAGGCCGGTCATCCACTCGCCGAAGTCGGAGATGACCTCGCCGACCGGCTCCCAGACCAGGCCGAAGAAGACGCCCATGAGGGTGCCGACGAAGGCCATGATGATCGGGACGAGCCGGCGGCCGTTGAAGAAGCCGAGCCAGTCGACCAGCTTGGTACGGTGGAAGCGCTGCCACAGCACGGCGGACAGCAGACCCATGACGATGCCGCCGAGGACACCGGGGTTGTTGTAGGTCGCGGCTATGTCCGCACCGGCCTGGACCTTCGCCTCGGTGACCGGGAACGCCTTCAGCACGTTGCTGTAGACCAGGAAGCCGACCAGGGCGGCCAGCGCGGTCGAGCCGTCCGACTTCTTGGCGAAGCCGATCGCGACACCGATGCAGAACAGCATCGGCAGGTTGTCGAAGATCGCGCCACCGGCGGTGGCGAACACGGCCGCGACCTTGTCCCAGCCGAGCCCGTCCTTGCCGAACACGTCGGGCTGGCCGAAGCGGAGCAGCAGACCAGCGGCCGGGAGCACGGCGATCGGGAGCTGAAGGCTGCGGCCGACCTTCTGCAGGCCCTGGAAAAGACCGGATCCCCACTTCTTCGCGGGGGCCGCCGTTGGCGAGGTGGCGGTGCTCATAGACTTCCTCCATCGGGTGGTGGTCTACACCACTCAGTGGTGTAGACCTGTTGTAGCACGATGAAGGGGAGATAAGGAACCCGCGATTCCCGTGGGATCTTTCGAGGATTTGTCAGACCTTCGTGACGTCCTCCACGTCCTCCTCGGGCTCCCTGCCCGGCGTCCTGAGATCGAACTTCGTGATCGCGAAACGGAAGATCACGTAATAGAGGACGGCGAAGCCCAGGCCGATCGGAATGATCGCCCAGGGTCTCGTGGCCAGGTTCCAGTTGATGATGTAGTCGATCAGCCCGGCCGAGAAGCTGAAGCCGTCGTGGACGCCCAGTCCCCAGGTCACCGCCATCGACACACCCGTCAGCAGCGCGTGCACGGCATACAGCAGCGGGGCGATGAACAGGAACGAGTACTCGATCGGTTCCGTGATGCCGGTGACGAACGACGTCAGCGCCACCGACAGCATCAGACCGCCGACCTCCTTGCGGCGGCCCGGCTTGGCGCAGTGCGTGATGGCGAGGGCCGCCGCCGGCAGCGCGAACATCATGATCGGGAAGAAGCCCGAGGTGAACTGGCCGGCGTCCGGGTCGCCCGCCAGGAACATGTTGATGTCGCCGTGCACCACCGTGCCGTCCGGCTTGGTGTAGCTGCCGAACTGGAACCAGATGGGCACGTTGAGGAACTGGTGCAGCCCCACCACCAGCAGCGCCCGGTTGGCGACGCCGAACACGCCCGCGCCCCAGGCGCCCAGGTCGCTCATCCAGTCGCTGAAGCTCTCCAGCGCGTCACCGATCGGCGGCCAGACCCACAGGCACAGCGCCGCGAAGGCGATCGCCACGAACGCCATGATGATGGGGACGAGCCGCCGGCCGTTGAAGAAGCCGAGCCAGTCCACCAGCTTCGTACGGTGATGGCGCGCCCAGAAGAACGCGGCCAGCAGGCCCATGACGATGCCGCCGAAGACGCCCGGGTTCTGGTAGGTGAAGGCGGTGACCGTCCCGTCTTCCACCTGGCAGCCGACGTTCGGGACCGCCCGCGAGCCCTCGGGGCAGTCCTCCGGGAACTGGCGCAGCACCGTGTAGTAGACGAGGAACCCCGCGACCGCCGCCAGCGCGGTCGAGCCGTCCGACTTCTTCGCCATGCCGATGGCCACACCCACGCAGAACAGCAGCGGCAGCCCCAGCGAGCTGTCCAGCAGCGCGCCGCCCGCGCCCGCCATCACCTTCGAGACATCGGTCCAGCCCAGCCCGTCGTCCCCGAACACGTCCGGCTGGCCGAGCCGGTTGAGGATGCCCGCGGCCGGCAGCACGGCGATGGGAAGCTGAAGGCTGCGACCCATCTTCTGCAGCCCTTGGAACGCGGTGTTCCAGCGGGCGCGAGCGGGGCTCACCTCGCCGTCGGCACTCATGGGTTGGCGACCGCCTGTCGGGTGGTGTAGACCAGTTACGGACGATTGGGTTGCTGTGACGTCATCCTTCGGTACGCACGACACAATCGCTCGCGAAGTTGGGCCACCTGTGCGTGAGGAGACCGAAATGGCCAGCAAGGCAGAGAAGATCGTCGCCGGGCTCGGCGGCATCGACAACATCGAGGAGATCGAGGGCTGCATCACCCGGCTCCGCACCGAGGTCAGTGACGCCTCGCTGGTCGACGAGGCCGCCCTGAAGGCCGCAGGCGCCCACGGCGTCGTGAAGATGGGCACCGCCGTCCAGGTCGTCATCGGCACCGACGCCGACCCGATCGCGGCGGAGATCGAAGACATGATGTGAGCCTCGCGCTCACCGAAGGGGTCTCTTCCCACCGCGGGAGGGGCCCCTTCCGCATGGGGGGCTAGGCTCACGGCATGGCAGCCACCTCCTCACTCTCTCGAATCGACGGCCGCACTCCCGAGCAGCTCCGCCCGGTCACCATCGAACGCGCCTGGAGCAAGCACGCGGAGGGCTCCGTCCTCGTCTCCTTCGGCGACACGAAGGTCCTGTGCACCGCCTCCTTCACCGAAGGCGTCCCGCGCTGGCGCAAGGGCAGCGGCGAGGGCTGGGTCACCGCGGAGTACGCCATGCTGCCCCGCGCCACCAACACCCGCGGCGACCGCGAATCCGTCCGGGGCAAGATCGGCGGCCGTACGCACGAGATCAGCCGCCTCATCGGCCGCTCCCTGCGCGCGGTCATCGACTACAAGGCGCTCGGCGAGAACACCGTCGTCCTCGACTGCGACGTCCTCCAGGCCGACGGCGGCACCCGCACGGCGGCGATCACCGGCGCGTATGTGGCGTTGGCCGACGCCGTCGCCTGGGCCCAGGGCAAGAAGCTGATCAAGGCCGGCCGCAAGCCGATCACCGGCACCGTCAGCGCCGTCTCGGTCGGCATCGTCGGCGGTGTGCCGCTGCTCGACCTCTGCTACGAGGAGGACGTCAAGGCCGACACCGACATGAACGTCGTCTGCACCGGCGACGGCCGCTTCGTCGAGGTCCAGGGCACCGCCGAGGCCGAGCCGTTCGCCCGCGAGGAGCTCAACGCCCTGCTGGACCTCGCGGTTTCGGGCTGCGGGGAGCTGGCGGAACTCCAGCGCAAGGCACTTGATACCGTCCTCGAAAAGTAAAGGACGCACCAAGAAGAGCCGCGCCTTCGGGCAACCGCGCCGCCTTTCCTCGCGTCACTAGGGGTACGGGCGTATGGCTTGATCGCTGTACGCCCGGCCAGTGACCGCACGGGGGCCTGCGAGGCCTGAGCAGGGAGGGAACGTCACCCATGGCCACGAGCCGACGCCGCCGGAGCCGTATCGCCATAGCCGCCGCAGCCATCGCCGCCGTCGGGCTGACGGCCGGGCTGACCACCGGCTGCGACGCCGTCGACAAGGCGCTGGACTGCGTCCAGACCGCCGACGCCATCGCCGACAGCGTCACCGAACTCCAGCAGGCCGTGGAGAACGCGTCGAACGACCCGACCCAGCTCGAGGAGTCCCTGACCTCCATCGACAAGAACCTCGACAAGATCGGCGACAAGACGGACGACGCCGACGTCAACAAGGCGGTGGACGACCTCCAGAAGGCCGTCACCAACGTCCGGGAGTCCGTCGAGAACGGCGACTCGACCCCGGACGTCAGCCCGGTCACGGACGCGGCCGGCGAGTTGACGAAGGTCTGCACGTCGTAACCGGGCGTCCGGCGGGCCCTGGATACTGAAGGGCATGACCCGCCTCATCCTCGCCACCCGCAACGCCGGAAAGATCACCGAGCTCAGGACGATCCTCGCCGACGCAGGTCTGCCCCACGACCTCGTCGGCGCGGACGCCTACCCGGACATCCCCGACGTCAAGGAGACCGGCGTCACCTTCGCCGAGAACGCGCTGCTCAAGGCACACGCCCTGGCCCGGGCGACCGGCCTGCCCGCCGTCGCCGACGACTCCGGCCTGTGCGTCGACGTCCTGAACGGCGCCCCCGGCATCTTCTCGGCCCGCTGGGCCGGCCGGCACGGCGACGACAAGGCCAACCTGGAGCTGCTGCTGGCCCAGCTCGCCGACATCGACGACGCCCACCGCGGCGCCCACTTCGCCTGCGCGGCGGCGCTCGCCCTGCCGGACGGCACGGAGCGGGTGGTCGAGGGTCAGCTCAAGGGCACCCTGCGGCACGCCGCCGTCGGCACGAACGGATTCGGGTACGACCCGATCCTCCAGCCGGAGGGCGAGAGCCGCACCTGCGCCGAGCTGAGCCCCGAGGAGAAGAACGCGATCAGCCATCGGGGGAAGGCGTTCAGGGCGTTGGTGCCGGTGGTTCGGGAGTTGTTGGGCTGACGCTGAAGGGCGCCGCACCTCATTGGTGCGGCGCCCTTCGCAGGGTGGGCCCGGTGGGACTCGAACCCACGACACACCGCACCTAAAACGGCGCCCTCTTGACCAGCTGGGGTACGGGCCCGCAGCGCCGCCTACTCTACCGGCCCTTGGGGAGCCGGTGTGCGGCGAGATCGATTCGCGTAGGTGTCCGTCTGGCTGTGGCAGGAAGGGCACAGATACCGGAGGTTTTCGCGGCGGTTGTCCAGCCGGTCACCGTTGAGGTGATCGATCTCCAGGACCAGGCGTTTGCCCTGCCAGATGTCGCCGATTCCGCACTCGGCACAGACGTGCGGGACACCGAGATCTTCGAGAGCGCGTCGTAGCAGGGCAGTCTTAGTACGGTTCGAGCCCGGGGCCTCTCGTCGCAGGATCTGATCGGGGGTCTTTCGGTGCCGCGATGCGGAGCCGCGATAGTGGCCTTGCCCGGTGAAGTGATCAGTGGCGATGCCGTGTGCTTCCAGAGTGCGCTTCACTCGTGCGCGGGCGCTGCCATTGTTGTCGCGATAGCCGAGGATCTTGAGTACGCCGGAAACGCTGGTGGCTCGAGCGGCCGCCGATGCGAGAACGTCCCGGGGAAGGTCTTCGAGACTGCGTCCGCGACCACGGGTGAAGTGCGACGTGTCGATGCCGAATTGATCCAGTCGCTTCCTGACGAGCCCGTAGGGGCTGTCCTCGGGTGGATAGCCCAGGTACTCGAACATTTCGCGGATGCTGTGCGACCGGGCTGCCGCCTCTTCCAGCAGATCGCGTGCATAGGACCGCTTCTCTCGGGGCGGAAGTGGCTCTTCGATGAAGTGCGAGGTATTGATCCCATAGTGCTCCAGCCTGTGGAGCAGGTAGCGCCGAGGACGGCTGCCCATCGGCGTGCCCAGCCTGCGCATCAGATCCACAAGGCTGTTTGAGGCGGCCGCGGTCCTCATCAGTACGTCCCTGGGGTACTTGGGAGTTCTCATGCGCCACTCGGCCTCCGGCGGCCCCGGTAAGTGTCGGTCGTGGCATGACAGTTGGGACATAGCAACCGCAGATTCTCCGGGCGGTTGTCCCACCAGGCACCGCTGATGTGGTCGACTTCGAGGCGAAGAGGTTTGCTGTTCCACTCCGGCCCGGTGCCGCACATCGCGCAGACTTCACGGACTCCGGAACGCAGAAGCTCTCGGAGCAGTCGCTCACCAGGGACCCTTCCGTCCTCGGGGCTACGCAAAGTGAGCGGGCCGCCGAGTGATCCCTTCGGACGACTCTTGCGTGTAGGGGCGAAGTGGGAGGTGTCGATTCCGAGCGCGACGATGCGGCGACTGATATGGGTCTGATTACCCCCGACCTGGCTGATCCCGAGGTGGCGCACGACGTCCCTCATGCTGGTCGACACCGCTACGGCCGCGCGTAGGTGCTCTTCCGTGTGCCGGACCTGATTCGTAGCGAAGTGCGAGATGTCTATGCCGGCCTCGGTCATCTTCTGGCGCAGGTAGCGCCTGCTCCCGGGGGTCGGTCTGCCGCCGCACCACCGAACGGCCTCGTCGATGTGCCTCGTCTCGCGGGCTGCTTCCTCCAGCAGTTCGCGGGTGTACCTGACGGCCATGGCCTCTCCGTTCTCGGTCACACGTTCATGACCCGTACGGAGCAACGAACCGTCTGTCGGACGGTCACGGCACGGCTGATATGGTCTGGATCACCAGGTAAGCCTTCCGGGCTCGGGCAACCGAACACCCCGGGAGGCTTTTTTCATGACCATTCACAGTTCGGCGCATGTGCGCCCAGCCACTCCCGACGACCGTCCCACCGTCGAACGCCTCTGGCTTCTGTTCCGGCACGACATGTCGGAGTTCGACGGGCAACTGCCCAACCCCGACGGCACCTTCCGCACCGAGCGGCTGGAGGCCGCCTTCTCCGACGCCGCCGACTGGGCGCCGTATCTCTTCGAGAGCGGCGGCCGCCCCGCCGGGTTCGCCTTCGTGCGCGCCCTCGGCGCACCCGTGCACGTGCTGAACAGCTTCTTCGTGGTGCGCGGGGCCCGGCGGGCGGGCGTCGGCCTGCGGGCCGTACGACAGGTCGTGGCGCGGCATCCGGGGCCCTGGGAAATCGCCTTTCAGGACGCCAACGCGGGCGCGGTCCGCTTCTGGCGCAGGGTCGCCGAAGAACTCGCGCCGGGTGCCTGGAGCGAGGAGCGCAGGCCGGTGCCGGGGCGGGCCGACCTGCCTCCCGACGTCTGGATCTCGTTCAGATACCCAGGTCCTTGATGATCTTGGCCACATGGCCGGTCGCCCGCACGTTGTACAGCGCCCGCTCGACCTTGCCCTCCTCGTCCACGACCACCGTGGAGCGGATGACACCCAGATAGGTCTTGCCGTAGTTCTTCTTCTCGCCGTAGGCCCCGTAGGACTCGGTGACGGACTTCTCCGGGTCGGCGAGCAGGGTGACCTTCAGGGACTCCTTGTCGCGGAACTTGGCGAGCTTCTCCGGCTTGTCCGGGGAGATGCCGATGACGTCGTAGCCGGCGCCGGCCAGCAGCTCCAGGTTGTCCGTGAAGTCACAGGCCTGCTTGGTGCAGCCGGGCGTCAGGGCGGCCGGGTAGAAGTAGACGATGACCTTGCGGCCCTTGTGGTCCGACAGGGACACTTCGTTGCCGTCGGCGTCGGGCAGGGTGAAGGCGGGGGCCACGTCCCCCGGCTGGAGTCGCTCGCTCATCGAACCAGCGTAACCGGGGAGCCTGACAGTGCGGTCCGGCGTGGAGCTGACAGACTGTCCGGAAACAGCATCAGCTTCACTTCGGAGGCCGTACGGTGGCGGACACGTCGGACACCAGAACCCCGGCGCAGATCGAGGCGGACATCAAGGCCCGCCGCGCAGCGTTGGCCGAGACCCTCGACGAGATCGGGGTGCGGGTGCACCCCAGGACGATCGTCGGCGACGCGAAGGCCAAGGTCGTCTCGAACATCGACCACACCCTCGGACGGGCCTACGTCGAGGTCAACCGGGTGGTGAGCGATGTGAAGGCCAAGTTCACCGACGACGAGGGCGCGCCCCGGCTGGAGCGGATCGTGCCCGTCGCGCTCGTCGCCGTGGGCGTCGTGGGGCTGCTGACATTCGGCTCCCGGCGCCGCAGGCGCTGAGCGGCGGCGGACCCGGCGAGGTACGCGGGCGGCAAAGGCAGGTAGGTTCAAGGCGTGAGCGCCAACAGAAACGAGCACAGCACCCAGCACGACAAGCTGCCCATCCGGATGCTGCACGACCGTGTACTCGTGCGGCAGGACACCAGCGAGGGCGAGCGGCGTTCCGGTGGCGGCATCCTGATCCCCGCCACCGCGGCCGTCGGCCGCCGGCTGGCCTGGGCCGAGGTCGTCGCGGTGGGGCAGAACGTACGGACCGTGGAGCCCGGCGACCGGGTCCTGTACGACCCGGAGGACCGTGCCGAGGTCGAGGTGCGCGGCGTCCCGTACGTGCTCATGCGGGAGCGTGATCTGCACGCCGTGGCCGCCGACCGGTTCGAGGGGTCGGAGGACTCGACCGGGCTCTACCTGTAATTCTGCGGTTCGAGGGGCCGGTGACCATCGTCACCGGCCCCTTTCGCGGTTTCCTTGCTAGCTTTGAAGGACCCGACGAGACGCGCCGTACCGGGTGAACGCAAAGACGACGCACCGCCAGGTTTTCCGTCTTCGCGAAGGGTGCTCGTCATGGCCTGGGTCCTGCTCGTCGTCGCCGGTCTGCTCGAGGTCGGCTGGTCCATCGGCCTGAAGTACACCGACGGCTTCACCCGCCCCGTCCCCAGCCTGCTCACCGGCGCCGGCATCGTCGCCAGCATGCTGCTGCTGTCGTACGCCGCGCGGTCCCTGCCCATCGGCACCGCCTACGGCGTGTGGGTGGGCATCGGGGCGGCGGGTGCGGCGGTGGTCGGCATG
Source organism: Streptomyces ferrugineus (assembly GCF_015160855.1). Classification (NCBI taxonomy): domain Bacteria; kingdom Bacillati; phylum Actinomycetota; class Actinomycetes; order Kitasatosporales; family Streptomycetaceae; genus Streptomyces; species Streptomyces ferrugineus. The sequence goes on from NZ_CP063373.1 coordinate 1,417,335, forward strand.
GTGGCGCTGGGGGAGCCGGCGACCGCCGCGCGGATCTTCTTCGTCTGTCTGCTGCTGGTCGCCGTGGTGGGCCTCAAGGCGACCGGCGGTCACTGATCGGGCCGCGCACAGTGCCCGTCGTCTCTCCGCCGCCGATGTCCGTACCGCCGGTGGAGGTGTCGCCTGCCGTGCTGCCGCCGGTGTCCGTCCCGCCGGTACTGGTCTCGCCCGTGGTGCCGCCGTCGGTCGTGCCGCCGTCGGAGGTGCCGCCGGTGGAGGTGTCACCGGTCGTACCGCCGTCGCTCGTGCCGCCGTCCGTGGGCTCACCCGTGGTGCCGCCGTCCGTCTCGCCCGGCGTCTCGCCCCCGGTCTGGCCCTCGGTGTCCTGGCCGCCGGTCGTGGTGTCCCCGGTGCTGCCGCCGTCGTCCTGGTCGCCGCTGTCCTCGTCGCCCTCGGTCGGATCCGTCGTCGGGTACTGGGGCACCTCGGAGCCCTCCTGGAGCTCCAGGTCGAAGTCGGTGGCCGGCTTCCCCTTCAGGGCCTCCTGCGTGTACTGGGCCCAGATCTCCGTGGGCGCGCCGCCGCCGTTGATCCGGTCGAGGCCCATCACGCCGTACAGCGACTCGTGCTTGGCCGTGACCGGGTCCTGGCCCATGACGGCGACCACGGTGGCGAGGTCGGGGGTGTACCCGGCGAACCAGGCGGCGGTGTCCTCCTCCGCCGTACCGGTCTTGCCCGCCGCGGGCCGGCCGGCGGCCTGGGCGGCGGTGGCGGTGCCGTTGTCGACGACGCTCTGCAGGACGGAGGTCGTGGTGTCGGCGGCCTCGCGGCTGATGACCTGCGAGGTCTTGCGCTCGGGCAGCTCGACGACGTCGGCGCCGTCCTTGGTGATCTTCTCGATCATGGTGTACGTGCCGTGCTTGCCGTGGTTGGCGAGGGTCGCGTAGGCCTCGGCCATGTCCAGGACGCTGGCGGTGGCCACGCCGAGCGCGATGGACGGGGACGGGTACAGCTCCGGGGTGGCGGCGGGCAGGCCGAGGTCGACCGCGGTGTCCTTCACCTTCTGCGGGCCCACGTCGACGGCCATCTGCGCGTACACCGAGTTGACGGACTTGTCGGTGGCCTCGCGCACCGAGATGTCGCCGTAGGAGACGTCGTCCTCGTTCGCCGGGTCGTAAGCGCCGGTCCAGCCCTGGACCGGGCGCTTGTTGGTGCCGTCGTAGATCGTGTTCGGGGTGATCTGACGGCCGTCCTGGGTGGTCGAGCCGTTCTCCACGGCCGAGGTGAACACGAACGGCTTGAAGGTGGAGCCGACCTGGAAGTCCCGCCGGGTGGCGTTGGGGGTGTACTGCTTGACGTAGTCGATGCCGTTGTACATCGCGACGACCTTGCCGGTCTTCGGGTCGACGGAGGCGCCGCCCGCGCGGACGTTGTTGTCGACCTTGTTGTTCTTCTTGTCCAGCTTGGACATCAGCTTGTCGTTGACGGCGTCGACGAAGGCGTTCTGCTTGTCCTTCTGCAGGGTGGTGGTGATGCGGTAGCCGCCGGCCTCCAGCTCCTCCTCGCTGGCGATCTTCTGCTGGATCAGATAGTCCTTCACGATCCGCACGATGTAGCCGCGCTGCCCGGACAGGTTGGTGGCGGCCGTGGCCTCCTTCGGCATCGGGAACTTCATGCCGGCCCGCTTCGACTCGCTGAGCCAGCCCTTGGTGACCATGCCGTCCAGGACGTAGTTCCAGCGGGCGACGGCCGCGGACTTGTTCTCCGGGTGGGCGACGACGTCGTACTCGCTGGGCGCGTTGACCAGCGCGGCCAGATAGGCGGCGCGGGCCGGGTCGAGGTCCTTGGCGTCCATGCCGTAGTAGGCCTGGGCGGCGGCCTGGATGCCGTAGGCGTTGCGGCCGAAGAAGCTGGTGTTGAGGTAGCCCTCGAGGATCTCGGCCTTGCTCTTCTCGCGGTCCAGCTTGATCGAGATGAAGAACTCCTTCACCTTGCGGGTGACGGTCTGCTCCTGGCGCAGGTAGTAGTTCTTCACGTACTGCTGGGTGATCGTGGAGCCGGACTGCTTGCCCTTGCCCGTCGCCGTGTTCCAGGCGGCCCGCAGCATCGCCTTGGGGTCGACGGCGGACTCGGTGTAGAAGTCGCGGTCCTCGGCGGCCAGGATCGCGTGCTGGGCGTCCTTGGACATCTGCGCGAGGGTGACGTTCTCCCGGTTGACCTCGCCGTCGCGGGCGATCACGGAGCCGTCCGCGTACATGTAGACGTTGGCCTGCTTGGTGGCGAGCCCGTTGGCCGGCGGGATCTTGACCAGGGAGTAGCCGAGGAAGAACAGGCCGACGAGCAGCAGCACGCCGACGACGAAGGTGCCGAGCACCATGCGCCAGGTCGGGATGATCCGCCGCCAGCCCGTCCGTCTGGGCCGCTCGGGCTTCCCGGTCGGCTGCTGTCGCGGCTGCGGCTCGTCGCTCATGTCGTGCACGGACTCCTGTTTCGCGTCGTACGTTCCCGTACGCCCTCGTACGCCTGCTGCGCCCCCATTGAAGACTCTCGCATCGCGCGTTCCGTTCCCGGAAACCGGCGCGTGTCCCGGAAAGTGAGCGGACTCTCGCGCCGGACGCCGGCGGAAATTGGCTGGCAGCCCCTGTCGTGCGCGCACTAGGCTCCTGCGCTTCGGTGCCGGCGCGGGCGAGGAGGGCTGTGGATGTGGGCTCGGGGCGGTTGTACCTGGCCGTCGCGGCAGGCGGCTTCCGAAGGTACGCGACCTACCGGATGGCCACCGCCGCCGGAGTGTTCACCAACACCGTCTTCGGCGTGATCCTCGTCTACACCTATCTCGCCCTGTGGGACGAGAGACCCCATCTCGGCGGGTACGACCAGTCACAGGCCGTCACCTATGTGTGGCTGGGGCAGTGCCTCTACGCGACGCTCGCCATCCAGGGCGGCGGCGCCGAGAAGGACCTGATGGAGCGCATCCGCACCGGCGAGATCGCCGTCGACCTGTACCGGCCGGTCGACCTCCAACTCTGGTGGCTGGCGGGGGACATGGGCCGGGCGCTGTTCCAGATGCTGGGCCGGGGCGTGATCCCGTTCCTGTTCGGCGCGCTGTTCTTCCCGATGGCCCTGCCCACCGGGGTCACCCCCTGGGCGGGCTTCGTGGTCGCGCTGCTGCTGGCGGCGGTCGTCAGCTTCGCGATCCGCTATCTGGCGGCCCTGAGCGTGTTCTGGCTGATGGACGGCATGGGCGTCAACCAGGCCCTGATGATCACCGGGATCTTCTTCTCCGGCATGGTGCTGCCCCTGAACGCCTTTCCCGGCCCGTTCGGCGAGATCGTGCGGGCGCTGCCCTGGGCGGCGCAGCTCCAGATGCCGGCGGACGTGCTGATGGGGGAGACCTCGCCGCTTACGGCGTTCGCCTTCCAGGCCGCGTGGGCGGTGGCGCTGCTGGCGGCGGCGCGGATGGCGCAGTCGGCGGCGACGCGGCGGGTGGTGGTGCAGGGTGGCTGAGCGCGGCGCCCTGCGCGAAGGGCTGCGGGCGTACCGGCTGATCGCCGGCATGTGGGTGCGCTCCAGCATGACCTACCGCACCTCCTTCGCCGTCACGGTGCTCGGCAACCTGATGGTGACCGGCCTGGACTTCGTGGCGATCCTGCTGATGTTCTCCCAGGTCGACACCCTCGGCGGCTGGTCGCTGCCCGAGATCGCCCTGCTGTACGGCCTGTCGGCGACGTCCTTCGGGATCGCCGACCTGGTGCTGGGCTCGATGGACGTCCTGGGCGGCCGTATGCGCGACGGATCCTTCGACATCCTGCTGGTGCGGCCCGCGCCGGTGCTCGCACAGGTCGGCGCGGACCACTTCGCGCTGCGCCGGCTGGGCCGGATCACCCAGGGCGCGCTGGTGCTGGGCTGGGCGCTGCTGTCGGCGGACGTCGACTGGACCGGCGCGAAGGTGCTGCTGGTGCCGGTGATGCTGGTCAGCGGCGCGGCGATCTTCTCGGCGCTGTTCGTGGCGGGCGCGGCCTTCCAGATCCTCGCGCAGGACGCCGCCGAGGTGCAGAACGCGTTCACCTACGGCGGGACGACGCTGCTGCAGTACCCGCCGACCGTGTTCGGCAAGGACCTGGTGCGCGGCGTCACCTTCATGCTGCCGCTCGCCTTCGTCAACTGGGTGCCCGCCGCCCATGTGCTGGGGCGGCCGTACCCCATCGGCCTGCCCGACTGGACGGCGTTCGCCTCACCGCTGGTGGCGGCGGCGTGCTGTGCCCTGGCCGGTCTGGCGTGGCGGGCCGGGCTGCGGTCGTATCGGAGTACGGGGAGTTAGGGCAGGCGATGGAGGACATGGACGAGGCGTTCATCGAGCTCGACGCCGTCGAGAAGGTCTTCGACGTGCGCAGGAAGACCGGTTTCCTCAAGCGCGAGCGGCGGCGGGTACGGGCCGTCGACTCGATCTCCTTCCGCGTGGCGCGCGGCGAGATGGTGGGCTACATCGGGCCGAACGGCGCCGGCAAGTCGACGACGATCAAGATGCTGACCGGCATCCTGACCCCGAGCGGCGGCCGCCTGCGCGTGGCCGGCATCGACCCGTCCCGCGAGCGCACTCGGCTCGCGCACCGGATCGGCGTGGTGTTCGGGCAGCGTACGACGCTGTGGTGGGACCTGCCGCTGATCGACTCGTACAAGCTGACGCACCGCATGTACCGCATCCCGGACGCCCGTTACCGCGAGAACCTGGACCGGCTGGTCGAACTCCTCGAACTCGGCGCCCTGCTGGACGTCCCCGTACGGCAGCTCTCCCTCGGCCAGCGGATGCGCGGCGACATCGCGGCGGCGCTGCTGCACGATCCCGAGGTGCTGTACCTGGACGAGCCGACGATCGGCCTCGACGTCATCTCGAAGGCGAAGGTGCGGGACTTCCTGCGGGAGTTGAACACCGAGCGCGGCACGACGGTGCTGCTGACGACGCACGACCTCCAGGACATCGAGCAGTTGTGCTCGCGGGTGATGGTCATCGACCACGGGCGGCTGATGTACGACGGCCCGCTCGCCGGGCTGCACGAGGTGGGGGAGAGCGAGCGGACCCTGGTGGTCGACCTGGAGCGCGAGCTGCCGCCGATCGACGCGCCGCCCGCGCGCGTGGTGAAGGTGGAGGGGCCGCGCCAGTGGCTGGCGTTTCCGGCGGCCGAGTCGGCGGCGGTGCTGGTGGCGCGGATCGCGGCGGAGTATCCGCTGGTGGATCTGTCGGTGCGGGAGCCCGACATCGAGGCCGTGATCGCGAAAATGCTGCATTCATTGGGGGACACCCCCAAACCCCCGCCGGAACAGGCCGAGCGGGCGATCTCGTAGCCCCCGGGCGGGGTTGCTCGTAGGCTGGCTGCATGAGCGACGATGCCCCGGAGCTGCGTGCGTCCGACGCCGATCGTGAACGAGTCGCCGAGGTCCTGCGGGACGCCCTCACGGAGGGGCGTCTCGACATGGAGGAGTTCGAGGAACGCCTCGACGCGACGTACAAGGCTCGGACATACGGTGATCTGGCGCCCATCACCCGGGACCTGCCCGTCGGCGCGGTGGCCGTGCCGAAGGTCGACATGGTCAAGAAGGACGAGGCCCCGGACGGGAGTTGGGATCGGCGGATCGTCGCCGGCGAGGGGTCCTCGACGTGGGGTGTCGCCGTGATGTCGGGGTTCCAGCGCAAGGGGCGGTGGACCGCGCCGAGGCGGTTCAACTGCTTCGCCTTCTGGGGTGGCGGCGAGATCGATCTGCGGGAGGCGAACTTCGCGGACCGGGAGATCGAGATCAACTGCGTCGCGATCATGGGCGGGGTGCAGGTGATCGTGCCGCCCGGGGTCGAGGTCGTGGTGCGCGGGATCGGGATCATGGGGGGCTTCGACCACCGTGAGGAAGGGGTGCCCGGGGATCCCGGGGCGCCCCGGGTGATCGTGACCGGGTTCGCCTTCTGGGGCGGCGTCGGGGTCGAGCGGAAGCTGACGCGGGCGCGGAAGCAGGAGCTCCGGGAGGAGCGGCGCCGGGAGAGGCTGGAGCGCAGGGCGGAGCGGCGGGAGCTGCGGGCGTCGACCCGGGACGAGCAGTACCAGGCGCATCTGGGGATGCTCGAGGAGCACCGGGACCAGTGGCGCCATGTGCATGATGAGCGGGGGAACCGGTGGGAGAAGAAGCGGGAGCGGGACGAGGACTGAGCCGCCCCGCGTGACCCGCCGCGGCTACAGCTCCGCCGGGGCCGACCCCTTCAGGTCGTCCAGGTCGAAGGACCGCGCCATCGCTTCGTAGCCCTTGTCGCTCGGGTGGAGATGGTCGCCCGAGTCGTAGACGGGGCGGAACTTGCGGGGGTTGTACGGGTCCCTCAGGGCCTTGTCGAAGTCGGCGACCGCGTCGAAGACCCGGCCCGCGCGGATCTCGGCGTTGATCTGCTGCCGCACGTTCTCGCGGGCGTCGGTGTAGCCGCGGTGGCCCTGGAAGGGCATCAGGGTGGCGCCGATGACCTTGATGCCGCGGGCGTGGGCCTGGCGGACCAGGGCGCGCAGACCGTCGAGGATGCGGTCGGGGTCGGCGAGGTTCGGGTTGCGCAGGATGTCGTTGACGCCGAGGTCGATCACGACGACCTTGACGTTCGTACGGGACAGGGCGTCGCGGTGGAAGCGCCCGATGCCCGCCTGGTTGTCCGCGGGGCGCCCGGAGCCGCTGGCCAGGATCTGGTTGCCGCTGATGCCCTGGTTGACGACGCTGTAGCGCGGCACGTTCGCACCGGACGCGACCGCCGCGCGCAGCCGGCGCGACAGGAAGTCCGTCCAGCGGTGGTTGGCGTTCCGGGTGGAGGAGATGCCGTCGGTCAGGGAGTCGCCGAAGACCACGACGGTGCCCTCGGACTCGTGGCTGAGGACGTCCAGCGCGGTCAGATAGCGCCAGGCGTCCACCTGCCCGGTGTACGCCACCCCGGTCGCGTCCTCGGTGAGGTCGCCCTGGGCGACGTAGCTGGTCTGGCGGGCGTGCGGATGGTAGGTGACCGGGCCGGACGCGGTCGGGGAGTAGGTGGTGACCAGGAGGTCGGCGTCCGCCGGGACGGTCAGGTGCACGGCGTCGCTGAGCACCTGCCCGCCGGGCGGGATGACCACCGTGGCGTTTCCGCCGAAGGTCAGCCGGCGCATCGTCTCCGCGACGGCGGCCGCGGTGCCGGGGCCGGCGGAGAGGGCGACCGACGCGTGGGTGATCGTGAGCCGCGCCTGGCCGTAGAGGTTGGACAGCGTGATCCGGGCACTCGTACCGCCGACGCTGGTGTGCACGACGTTGCGCACCGAGTGGCCCGCCAGGCCCTTCACCTCGGTGCCGGGCTCGGCGCCGACCGGGGAGGCGGACCAGGCGCCGACCCAGATGCCGGTGGAGGCGGGTGCGGCGGGGCCTCGACCGGTCCCCTCGCGGCTCTGGCCGCTCGCGCTGGTGATGCTTCCGTCGTCGGAGGCGACTCCGACGTATATGGCGGTGGAAACCGCCACGATCACTGCGATGATCGCGGAAAGCAGGGCGCTGTGCCTTGTGGGGGAGACCCCCACGCCCCCCGCGTGACGCCTGGTCATGCGGTGCGTATCTCCTCGGGCGGATGGGAGCCCGAGGCTCCGATGTGATCACCTCATGATGCGTCATGAGGCGGCGGGGGGCCACGCAGACCCCCCATTGGGCCGCCGGAGTTCATCCGGAGTTCGTCATCGAACTCCCCCCGACTGACAGACGCCGGGAACTCTTGATTCGTTCCAGGAGTAGGTCAGGAAGGGACAATGTGTGCGGGGGATCCTGGACGGGTGGAGCGGAATGGAACGTACGAATCCGGATGAAACGGGAACACATGGCGTAGAGCAGCATGCCCGCCGGGATGTCGCCGATAACCGGGGCGTCCCCGCATCGGCCGTACGTGCGATGACGACCTTCACCGCCGCCGACGAGGAGAAGCGGCGCGGCGTACGGCGGATGAAGCTCACGGCGACCGGGCTGCTGCTGTTCGTGGCGCTGGTGTACGTCCTCGCCAAGGTGGCGTCGAACGAGGGCGCCGGCACCTGGGCGAACTACGTCGCCGCGGCCGCCGAGGCCGGCATGGTCGGCGCGCTCGCCGACTGGTTCGCGGTCACGGCCTTGTTCCGGCACCCGCTGGGCATCCCCATCCCGCACACCGCGATCATCCCCAACAAGAAGGACCAGCTCGGCGTCTCGCTGGGTGAGTTCGTCGGCGAGAACTTCCTCTCCGAGGACGTCGTACGCCAGCGCCTGCGCGCCGTCGGCATCGGCAGCCGCCTCGGCGCCTGGCTGGCCGAGCCCGAGCACGCCGACCGGGTGACGGCGGAGCTGTCGGCGGCGCTCAGAGGCGCCCTGACGGTGATGCGCGACTCGGACGTCCAGGCGGTCGTGGGGGAGGCGATCACCCGGCGCGCCGACGCCCAGGAGATCGCGCCCGGCATAGGGAAGATGCTGGACAAGATCGTCGCGGACGGCGGCCACAAGCGGGCCGTCGACCTGATCGTCGCGCGGGCCCAGCACTGGCTGATCCTGCACGACGACGAGATCATGGACGCCGTCCAGGGCGGCGCCCCCGGCTGGACCCCGAGATTCGTCGACCGGCGGGTCGGCGAGCGCGTCTACAAGGAACTGCTGCGGTTCGTCACCGAGATGCGCGACATGCCCTCCCATCCGGCCCGCGCCGCCCTCGACCGCTTCCTCACCGACTTCGCCGCCGATCTGCAGTCCGACACCGACACCCGCGCGCGCGTCGAGCGGCTCAAGGGCGAGGTGCTGGGCCGCGGCGAGGTGCAGGACCTCATCGCGTCCGCCTGGAGCGCCGTACGGTCGATGATCGTCTCGGCGGCCGAGGACGAGCGCAGCGAGCTGCGCCTGCGGGTGCGGGCCTCGCTGCTGTCGCTGGGCTCGCGCATGGCGGTCGAGCCACGGCTGCAGGCCAAGGTCGACAGCTGGGTGGAGGGCGCGGCGGTGTACGTCGTCACCACCTACCGCAAGGAGATCACGTCCCTGATCACGGACACCGTGGCGAGCTGGGACGCCGAGCACACGACGCGGAAGATCGAGGCGCACATCGGACGCGACCTGCAGTTCATCCGGATCAACGGCACCGTGGTGGGCTCGCTCGCCGGGCTGCTGATCTACACGGTGTCACGGGGACTGGGGGCGTGAGGGACGAGTCACGGGGACGGGGGGAGTGAGGGACCGGTCCCGGCTCTTCCCCCGTGGAGAGCCCGGACCGGAGACCAGTGCCTCTGCCTGTGGCCCCTTTCCTGTGCCCCTTACTGCGACTGGCGGCGGACCCGGTCGCGGCGGCGCAGCAGGAGCAGGCCGCCGGCGAGGGCGGTGACACCGGTGGCGGCGGTCCAGCCGAGGATGTCGTTCGAGCCGGTGGCGGCGAGGTCACCGCCGGCGGCGGAGACGGACGCGGCGGGGGACGCGCCGCCCCCCGTCTGCGGCCGGACGTCCGACCCGGCACCAACACCGGTGCCGGCCGCGGCCGACGCCGACGCCTCCGGGCTCGGCGAACCGCCCGTGCCCCCGGCCCCCGTGGCCTTGTCCCGCGTGAACGCCAGCGTGCCGAAGCCCAGTTGGTCGTAGCCGCCGCTGTTCGGGCCGTAGTCCCCGCCGCCGCCCTCGGGGGCGGACTTCGCGGCGATCCGGGTGAGGTACGACGCCGACTGGCCCCGGCGCTTGGTGTAGTGGTTGGCGATCATCGCCCAGATGGGCCGCGTCATGTTCGGGTCCACGGGAGCGGCCTCGGTCACCGTCTCCGACCCCGACCAGCCGTTGATCGCGCCCTTGCGGCGGGTGTTCGCGGTGAACTCCACCTCCCCGCCCAGGGCCCACTTGGCCACGTACTGGGCGCCCTTGAGGAAGCGGCTGTCGTCGTAGCCGTACAGGTCCATGCCCTGGTTCCAGGCCATCTCGCAGAAGGTGCCCATCAGGCCGACGCCCAGCAGCGCGTGCCCCTGGTCGCGGCCGGCCTCCAGCCACTCGCCGAGGCCGTCGTCGTGCAGGACGGGAATGGCGTTCCTGACTGATCCGAGCCCTTCGCCGTGCTTGAAGTACTCGACGGCGCGGGCGACCTGCGCCTTGTCGTCGCAGAAGATGCCGGTGGCCAGCACGCAGCACATGGCGGCCAGGTCCCAGTTGGTCCAGTAGTTGGAGACGACGGCGCCGTTGTGCTCCTTCAGGAAGCTGTCGCTGGGCGGTGCGAAGACCGTGGTCAGCATCTCCTGGAAGCGGTCGAGCGCGAAGTCGGGGTGGTCGCGCACGAGTTCGGCGGCGTTGGCGATCTGGTAGCCGTACAGACCGGCGGCCAGGAAGCGGTCGGCGCTGCCCTGCAGGCCGGTCAGCTTGGCCGACCAGGCGTTGAGGATCGCGACGGCGGTGTCGCCGTGCGCGCTGTCTCCGCTGACGTGATGGCGGAGGCCGTTCTGGTAGGCGGAGTGGACGTCGTTGTAGAGGGTCCGGTAGTTCTGCGGCGAGCCCGCTCCCCGGTACACGATCTCCTGCGGGTTGGCCGTCCAGCCGCTCTGCGAGTGCCGGTTGGCGGTCAGCTTGGCGAACCCGGCCGTGTAGGGGGCGGCGCCGGCCTTCACCTTGGCGGCCATGCGGTCGAGGTCGGCGCGGGTGTGCAGCAGGCCGGGGTGGGCGTAGCCGCCGGCCGCCACGGCGGGGGCGGGCGTCACGGCCGCACCGATACCGACGGCTCCGGCGGTCGCACCCGCGGCCTTGAGCATGCTCCGGCGGCTGATCTGTCGTGTCACGTGGCTCATTCCTCGCGTGCCTGTGGCTGGGGACGGCGAGGAGACGGAGCGAGACTGCGGGGGATAACAGAAACTCCGGACACCACTGAGGGAGCCGTACCGATGACCATTCGCAGGATCGTCCCCAACGTCCAAGTCGGGTCGGAGGAAGCGAAGACGACGAACCGTGACTTCTACGGCCTCCTCGGCTTCGAGGAGGCCATGGACATGGGTTGGGTGACGACCATGACGTCCCCCGCCAACCCCACCGCCCAGATCAGCTTCTTCACCGAGGAACGCACCGCCCCCGTCGTCCCCGACCTGAGCGTGGAGGTCGAGGACGTCGACGCCGTGTACGCACAGGTGGTGGCGTCGGGCGCGGAGGTCGTACGGGAGATCCGGGACGAGGAGTGGGGCGTACGGCGGTTCTTCGTACGGGATCCGGGCGGGCGGGTGGTGAATGTGCTGAGCCATCGGGGCTAGGTGCTTCGATCAGGCGTGAGCCCCCGCCGGTCCCCCCGGCCGGTCCCGGTCCGGCCGTCGCCGGGGCCGCCCCGTCACAGCACCTCGGCCAGCCGGTCCACCTGGTCCGGGTCGAGGCCGTAGCAGTAGAGCATGACCTCGTCGGCGCCCAGGTCGGCGTAGGCGGTGAGCGCGGTGCGGATCTCGGCGGGGGTGGTGAGCAGGCCGGCGACCATGCGGTCGGGCATGCCCGTGAAGGCGTAGTACGCGCGCATCCGGGCCCGCGCGTCGTCGAGCACGTGCCGCGGGCCGAGCGCGACGTTCACCTGGGCCACGAGTCGGGGCTCGCCGTCGCGGCCGTGTTCCTTCCAGAACCCGCGGACGGTGTCGAACAGGCCGCCCGCCCACGAGGGCGCCGCCGCCGCGAGGAAGCCGTCGCCCCAGCGGGCGACGCGTTCGAGGGCGGCGGGTTTGAAGCCGCCGAAGAGGATCTCCGGGCCGCCGATGCGGGCCGGCACCGGGCCGATGGGCCCGACGCCGTCGCCATAGGGCTCGCCGTGCCACAGGCGGCACATCGTCGCCATCTGCCGGTCCAGGCGCCGGCCCCGGGTGCGCGGGTCGACGCCCGCGACCCGGTGGTCGTCGTCCCGGCCGCCGATGCCGAGGCCGAGGACGAGACGCCCCCCGCTCATCAGGTCCAGCGTGGCGGCCTGCTTGGCCAGCAGGGCGGTGTCCCGCAGCGGGGCGAGCAGCACCTCGGTCTGGACACGGACGCGCGTGGTGGCACCCGCGAGGACGGCGAGGGCCACCAGTGGCTCGGGGTTGTCGTAGACGAGCCGGTCGAGCAGACCGAGGCTGCTGAAGGGACCGGCGTCGGCGCGCCGGGCCCAGGTGAGCAGGGTGGCCGGGTCGCCGATGGGCAGGCCGATACCGACGTTCATGAACGGGAACCTCCGAAATGAGGGGTCGACAAAGTCAGCTGCCGCCCCCTCCTGCACCTCAGCGAGGTGGGACGCTCCCGCTCTGCGGCGTGTTTCCGGGGGAACGTCTCGTCGAAGTCGACTCACCGTAGAACGCGGCGATTTCGCGGGACAAACGAATTACCCGGGTCATGTGTGGCCGGTGACGCCCGACTCCGGACCACCCCGCCGGGCGGTTCGGCCGGGTTTCCGAAGCCGGAGGTTCGCCCTAGCGTGGAGGGTGGTCGCCATACGCCATACGCCGTACGCCATACGGCAGACGTGCCCGGCCGTGCCCGGCCGTGCCCGGCCGCGCCCGGCCGTGTCAGTCACAGGGGGCAGTGATGCTCAAGGTCAGCATCGTGGTGCCCGTCCACAACGCGGGCCGCTACCTCGACCTGTGCGCACCCTCGCTCCTGGACCAGAGCATCGGACGCGCCGCGTACGAGATCATCTACGTCGACGACGGCTCCACCGACGACTCCCCCCGGCGCCTGGACGTCCTCGCCGCCCGGCACCCGCACGTCCGCGTCGTCCACCAGGAGAACTCCGGCTGGCCCGGCAAGCCCCGCAACGTCGGCGTCCGACTGGCCCGCGGCGAGTACGTCCAGTTCGTCGACCAGGACGACGAACTCACCCCCGAGGCGCTGGAACGCCTCCACCGCCTCGCCGTCCGCAACGACTCCGACATCGTGCTGGGCAAGGTCACCGGCACCATGCAGGGCCCGAGCAGCCTCTTCAAACGGACGGTGGAGCGCTGCACCGCCGCCGACGCGCCCCTCTTCGAGAGCCTCACCCCGCACAAGATGTTCCGCCGCCGCTTCCTGCTCGACCACGGCATCGAGTTCCCCGAGGGGCGGGTGCGGCTGGAGGACCAGGTCTTCATGGCCAGGGCGTACGTCCGCGCCAAGACCGTCTCCATCCTCGGCGACCACCCCTGCTACATCTGGAACCGCCGCGACGACGGAGGCAACACCAGCGCCCGCTCGGCGCCGCCCGAGGTCTACTACGGCCATCTGCGTACGGTCGTGGAGGCCATCAAGGAGGGCACGGACCCCGGCCCCCACCAGGACCACCTCCTGCGCCGCTCCTACCGCGTGGAACTTCTGCGCCCGGTCAGCGAGCCCCGGGTCCTGCAGCGCACCGGCAAGCATCTGGAGCGGTACTTCACCGTCGTACGCCGCATGGCCCTGGACTGCTATCCGCCGGGCGTGCGCGCCGGCCTCCCGGCGATCAGCGCGCTCAGGGCGGCCCTGCTGGAGGAGGGCCGCCTGGACTCCCTCGTCGAACTGGCCCGCCGCACCCAGCACATCAGACCCCACCTGACGATCGACGACATCCGCTGGAGCGAGGACGGGCCGGCCGGGGCGAAGCTCCTCGTCTCGACGACGATCACCCTGCTCCGCCCGGACGGCGAACCCCTCACCCTCCGGGAGCGGAACGGCCGACTGTTCCTCGACCCCGCCCTCCTCGCCGGCATCGAGGGAGCCGAACACTGGGAGGTCCCGGACCCGCTCGCGCACGCCCGCGGCGAGCTGCTGGTCCACGACACGGCACGGGGCGAGTGGTGGTTCCCGGACGCCGAGCTCACCCCGCGCCTGGAACCCCTCACCACCGCCGGCCAGCATCGCGTCGCCGTGTCCGGAGTGACGGCCGTGGACCCCCGGACCCTTGCCGGAGGCGGCCCCCTGCTCCCCGGCACGCACCTCGTCTGGGCCTCCGCCCAACTCCTGGGCGTGGGCCGCCGCATCCGAGTCACCGCCACCGAACACCGCCCCCACCTGCCCACCATCCGTCTGGGCACCCCACCCCGGCTGCTCATCCCCACCTGGTCCGCCCGCGAAGACCAACTCCGCCTGGCAGTAGGCCCCTTGGGTCACACCAGCACGGCCCACCAAGCCTTCCTCCGCGCAACCAACTCCCCCCACCTCCGCCGCACGACCCGCACCCTCATCTCCCGCCTCCCCCCATCCCTGCGCCACGGCGTACGCGCCCTCGCAAGGCGGGCGGATCCCTGGAGGCCGAGACCCGGGCCGGGGTCGGCGTCAGCGTCGGGGTCGGGGTCGGGGTCGGGAAGGACTCCTGAGGGAGGGTGACGAAGACGCCACGCGTTGCGTGCCGGGCGGCGACGGAAACGCCCTGGCGGGCGCGGTGTTGAGGGGCCAGGACCACCACATGCAACCCTCCCGAGGCACCGACGAACCCGAGGACGCCCCCGCGCCCGATCCCCCGCCCGAGCCTGCTACCGAACCCTCCGAACCCTCCGCCCCCCCGACCCCCCCGACCCCCCCGACCCCTCCGCCCCCCCGCCCCCTCCGAACGCGCCCGCTTCGCCGCCTACGCCGACGAACTGCGGCAGTCCACGCCCGCCGAGGAACCGCCCCTGATCCGCCGTATCCTCACCGACCCGGCCCGGACGATGGCCGAGTCCGCCGTGACCCGACTCCTGGACCGCCGGGCCGCCGCGATCCACCTGGCCGGCGACTACACCGAGTGGGCCGAGTCCATGGCCGCGGTGACGGCCGGCCGCCCCTTCCTGGTCAACCGCCTCCGCGAACTGGCTCCAGCTCAAGCTCGCCGAAGCCCCGGCCGTTCCGAGCACGGCGCTCACCCTCCTCGCAGAGCAGGGCCGTACCAAGAGGTTCCGCCACACGGCGCGGACCAGCCTCGTCTCACGGACCGACTGAGCCTCACACTCCGCCGAGCAGGGACGTGAGGCCGTGGTCCAGTTCCGGGCCCAGGTCCTCTCTCCCCGGTTCGACGACGGCGTACGAGCGTTGCAGAAACCGCCGGAGAGAGGCCGTACCGAATCTGATGGCGGCCATGCCGTGCGGCGCGTGGAACTCGATGACCGTGCGCAAGCGGCCGTACGGACGTATGCGTACGTCCCCGATCCCGACGGCCGCCTCCAGCCCCTCCTCCAGCAGCGAGCGGGCGAACGTCCACGTCACCCCGTCCCCGTCGGCCGAGACATGGGCGGGGAAGTCGATGTGCACGGCGAAGGGATCGGACGCGCAGTAGCGCAGCGTGGGGCGGATCGGCAGCTCCGGGTAGTCGGGGGTGGCCAGGCGGGCGCGGACGGGCTGGTCGAGGGCGAGGCGCATGGTCGGACTTCTCTCCTGTGGGTGCCTGTACGCCTTCTCGACCGCGGGGCAGGTCTGTTGATTACGCCGAACCGGAAGCCGGCCTCTGTGATCTAACTCACGCGAACCGATTAGTTGAGTTTTAAGTCATCTACCCTGACAAACTCGTCCGCGCCCATCAGCCCAGCTGGCAACCGGAGCGTTCCCGCCATGTCCGACGGTTCCCCCAAGGTGCCCGCCCAGGCGTCACCCCGCGCCTCCGCCTCCGCCACCGCCTCGTACGCCCGAATCTACGAGGAACAGCAGCCCCGCCTGGTCGCGTACGCGCGCTCGCTCACCCGCAACAACTCCTGGGTGGCCGAGGATCTCGTCGCCGAGGCGCACTTCCGCGTCTGGCGCCGGCTGTCGCAGGGCCACGAGATCGAGAACGTACCGGCGTACCTGATGACGACGGTGCGGCACCTGGCGGCGACGACCGCAGGCGACACGCGCGAGACCCCGCACGACCCGCGCACCACCGAGCGCACGGAGATGTCCGTCCGTGCGGAGGATGCCGCGGACCCGGCCGAACAGGTCTCCTCCGTCGACCTGTTGGTGCGCGTGCTCGGCCAACTGCCCGAGCGCTGGGTGCAGGCCCTGTGGCTCGCGGAGGCGGAGGGCCAGCCGCTGGAGACGGTCGGGCAGCGCATCGGCGCGAAGCAGGGCGCGACGGCCGTACTGCTGCACCGCGCCCGCGAGGGCATGCGCCAGGCCTTCCTGCGCTCCCAGACCGGCGCCCCCGACGACCCCGCCTGCGAGGTCCACTGGGTGCGCATGCCGGCGTACGTCCGCGGCAACGCGACGCCCCGCCAGTCGGAACGCCTGCTCGCCCACGTCGACGCCTGCGACGACTGCCGCGGCCGGCTGGCGGTACTCATGCGCGCCAACGACCGCCTGCCCGCACTCGTCGGTCCGGCGCTGCTGGCCCTCGCCGTGGGCGGCGCGGGCAAGTTCCTGCTGCCGCTGGCGGCCGGGTCCGCGGGTGCGGCCGGCGCGACGGGCGCGCTGAGCGGCCAGCTCGGCGGTGCGTTGCACGCGGTCCGGCAGACGGTGACGAGTGGCGCGAGCGGCGCGAAGGTTCCGGCGGCGGTCGCGGCCGGGGCGACGGTGGCCGGCGCGGCCCTCGCGATGATGCTGGCGCTGGGCACGGGTGGCCAGTCCGCTACGCCGCCTCCGTCGAAGGTGCCGCTGGCGGAGGCGCCGGTGGCTCGGCCGTCCGAGGGGGCGGGGAGGCCTGTGGGGGCGGAGGTGCCGGGGGTGCCCGTCGAACCGGGGGCGCCGGGCGAACCGGGGGCGCCGGGCGAACCGGGGGCGCCTGCGGGGGTGGTGGCTGTGGCTGGGCCTGTTGCTGAGCCCGAGCCTGAGACCGAGCCCGAGACCGAGCCTGAGCCTGCGGCTGTTCCTGAAGTGGCGGTTGCCGAGGTGGTTGCGCCTGCGCCTGCGCCTGCGTCTGCGCCTGAGCCCGCGCATGTCGAGGCTGGGGGTGGGGGTGGGGCGCCAGCGGGGGAGCCGGAGCCGGAGCCGGAGCCGGAGTCGGGGAAGCCTGAATCGCCGGAGGGGCCGGAGACCCCCGAGGCCGAGGTGCCCGCAACGCCGGATCCGTCGCCCTCGACTCCCGTAGAGCCGGAGCCGGTTGAGCAGCCGGAGGTCCCGCAGACGCCGGATGCGCCGGCCACACCGGAGTACCCGGAGGCCCCTGAAGATCCCGCCACCCCTGAGCACCCGGA
This sequence comes from Streptomyces ferrugineus, assembly GCF_015160855.1. NCBI lineage: Bacteria > Bacillati > Actinomycetota > Actinomycetes > Kitasatosporales > Streptomycetaceae > Streptomyces > Streptomyces ferrugineus. Next base: position 1,434,347 of record NZ_CP063373.1, read on the forward strand.
AGTACCTGAGCACCCGGAAGTACCCGAGCACCCAGAACCCCCCGAGGACCCGACCCCGCAGCCATCCCCCCAGAACCCCGGGGAAGGCTGCGGGGACTGACCACCGATCAGTTGTGAATCAGTTGTGACTCAGGTCACGGCGATCGAGGCAAAAGAAAGCGTCTGCTGTCCCCCCGGTACTGGCATGCTCATGCATGACTACTGGGGGGTAACCAACGTCGAGGTCACCGCTCGCGCGCACCGCGCCGGGACGGCCGTATCGGCATGCCTCCCCCCATGTGTCACCTCCTGTAGCGCACCCCCATACACCGCTCCCGAGGAACACGCATGCACAGACCCACATTCAAGAGGCACGCCTTACTGCCGGCGATCGCCATCGCGGCCGTACTGACCACCGGCTGCTCCTCCACCTCCCCGACCAGCACCGACTCCGCACCGACGACGGCAGTCGAGAGCCCCACCCCGCCCCCCGCCGCGGCCCAGGAGCAACTCGCCGTCGTATCGGCCCCGTCCGGCGCGGCCACTCCCACCGCGGTCGCGGACGGAGGCGAGGGCGGCACGGCGCGGAGGTCCTCCCTCAAGGTCGCCTCGTACGACAGGAAGACCGGACGGGCCGTCATCTCGGCACCGCCCGTCAAGAAGCCGACCGCCACCCCGACGGCCCGCCCATCGACCGAGCCGTCGGCCGAGCCCTCGGCCCAACCCCCGGTGACCGAAGGCGACATCATCGCCAGCGCCCCGGCCCCCGGCGCCCCCGACGGCGTACTCGCCGAGGTCACGAAGGTCGTGGGCGCCGCGAAGAACGGCGGTACGTCGGTCGAGACGGAACCGGCGCAGCTCAACTCCGTGCTCGGCGACAGCAAGGCCGAGGGCGAGGTCCCGGTGGACCCGTCGGCCATGGAGGTCGAGCCGCTCGTCCAGGGCGTGAAGGTCTCCTGGGCGAAGACCGGCGACCTCCACTTCGGCCCCGAGGGCGCGAAACTCCCGCTGGGCAGCCTGCGGATGGACGTGGGCGCGGCGGTCGCGACGGCCGAGGGCGCCCCCGCGTCGTCGGCGGCGTCCGTGGAGGGCTTCGTTCAACTGGCCCCCGAGGTCGCGTTCTCGTACGACGGCGCAAAAACCTCCGGGGCCTCCGGGACCTCCGGGACCTCCGAAGCCTCCGGAAACTCCGAAACGGCTGACTCGCCCGGTGCCGCCTTCCTGGGCCTGTCCGGCGAGTGGGCCTCCCAGTGGACCCTCAAGGGCCGCGCGGCCGGTTCGACCAACGGCCAGCCGATCCGCATCCCCTTCGCCAAGCTGCACGCCGACCCGGTGATCCAGGTCGGCCCGATCCCGGTCGTCGTCAATCTGGACCTGACCTGCTACATCCAGGTGAACGCGGACGGCAAGGTCACCGTCGACGTCGAACAGGACCTCAAGGGCGACTTCCGCGTCGGCGGCAGCTTCTCCTGGGCCAAGGGCTGGACCCCGGTCAGCGAGTCCGACATGACGGGCGAGCCCCTGAAGACGACGGTGACGGCAGTGGGCGACGTCAAGGCGGCCTTGGGCGCCGAGGCCACCGTCGGCCTCTACGGCACGGTGGGCGTCACCGCCGACCTGGCCCCGTACCTCCGCGCCCACGCCGACGCGTCGGCGGAGGGCTCCGCCGACGGCACGGGTTCGGCGACCGGCGCCTACGCCCTCTACGGAGGCGTGGACCTGACGGGCACCCTCAACTTCCAGCTGACCATCTTCGGCACCCCCGTCCTCCAGACGAAGATCCCACTGGGCGCCCTCCACCACGAGTGGCTCCTGACGAAGGGCAAGGCGTCGACAACGACGACAGGCTGACGCGAGGAAGCGGACGGGCCGCACCGAGGGATGTTGCTCGGTGCGGCCCGTCCGCTTCCTGTATCGGCCGTACGACGTCAATCGCCGGAGCCGGAATCCGAACTCGAGCCGGACCCGGACCCGGACCTCCGCCCGCTACGGGCGAACAGCCGCACCACCTCGCCCATCCCCAGGGTCACGTTGGCCACCACGCGCACCCAGCGCGGCCCACCCCGCGACGCCCACACGACACACACGCATCCCCCGACGACAAGCAGCAGAACGCCGACCAAGGCGAGCACGATCACGCTCAACCCCCTTCTTCCTCCACGGTCGGCGCAATCCTCTCAGCCGATGGGGCGACGGTGCGGCGGAGGCCCGATCCGATCGGTTCGGACGAAGGCCACGACAGGGGAGGGCAACGGGAGTATCACCTCGTTCGCCCACCCCCGTCCGGCCCAGACGGAGGCGGTCCGTCCTCGTCCGGCCCGGACCGTCAGGAACCCCGAGGCATACGCCAGTACTGCCGCCGCTTCTCATCACGTACGACGACGCCGAGCCGCAGCAACTCCCCGCGCAGCTCCCGGGCGTCCTCGGCACCCCCGTCCTTCTCGCGGGCCACCGCACGGGCCCGCAGCAGCGCGTCCGCCCCCTCGGGCAGCCCCGGCATCCCGGGAGCCCAGAGCCTGAACTCCGCCCGGTACGGATCCTCGTCCGCCCACCGGTATCCGTGTTCGGCGAAGGCTTCGGCAACCTTGGACCAGGACAGCTCGGAGGTCTCCCGAGCGATCTCCATGCCGTCCGGCCCGAGCAGCACGAGCTTCTTGCCGTCCCGCACCGCCAGGGCGACCTCGTCACGCCCGAACTCCTGCGACGAGTCCCTGACCCGGAGCTCCACCCGACTGGGCGAGACGCTGACGGCGAGCGACTCGTGCAGCGCGGTGAACCCGACCACCAGCCCCAGTACGGCCCCCACTCCGACGGCACCGACGGTCTGCCAGGGCTCCGGAACGGAGTTCAGCAGCTCGGCGGGCCCCTGCAACGGCGCCCAGGACAACGTCACGAACCAATCGGCAAGAAGGGTGACCAGCCAGCCGACAACGCCCCCGCAAGCCACCCAGAACAACGTCAGCGACCAGGCCGACTCAGCGAGAACAGTGACCTTGCGGGCCCCCACACCCCCGCTGAGCCCCACACGCCGCACATCCCCCGCCCCCATACCGCCCCGCTCTCCCATCCCCATCCCAGCCGACTCACTCTTCAGCCGGCTCACTTTCCTGCCCTGCCGAGTCTGGCGAGGTCCGTACGCCCGGTCATCGGCCGATGGTCTACGACGCCGCGACTTTGGTCGCCTGATGGGGCTGTCCCCACCCCGAAGTGGTGGTCCACCGGATGGGCAAAGGCGTGTGAGGGCGGCGATCGTGCCGTATGCGGGCTTCCCGCGGAGCCGGAAGTCCGCCTCAAGGATCGTGAAGGACCCTGAAGGGGGAACAGTGGATCGTCCTATAGACCCGGAACTGCAGCTGGAGCCGGAGCTGGAGCGTTTTCCCGCGCGCCGTACCCTGCTGGCCGGCGTGGCAGGAGCCGGTGCGGCAATCGCGTGGGGAGCCGCGGGGAGGGGCGTCGCCGACGAATGGGAGCGGCCAGTGCAGCAAGGGTCGGTGGACGCCGAGGCGGCGCGCGTGAAGCAGGGGCTGATTCAGCTACGCCGGGACATCCACCGACACCCCGAGGGGCCTGGCCAGGAGCAGCGTACGGCGGGTGTGGTGGCCCGGGAACTGCGGGCGGCGGGGCTGAGCGTCAGCACCGGGGTGGGCGGCCACGGCGTCGTCGGGGTCCTGCGGGGCTCGCGTCCGGGCCGCACCGTCGCCTACCGGGCGGACATGGACGCGGTGCCGCCCACGGACATCGTCGGGGGCGGCCCGGCACCGGCCCATCTCTGCGGACACGACGTCCACACCGCGGTGGCCCTCGGCGTCGCTCAGGTCCTGGCGCGGCTGCGGCGGCATCTGAGCGGAACGGTGGTCTTCCTCTTCCAGCCCGCCGAGGAGACCCTGTCCGGCGCCCGGGCGATGATCGACGCGGGGGTGCTGGAGCGCACCGGCGTGGAGGAGATCCACGCCCTGCACTGCGGACCGGTCCCCGTCGGCCGGTTCGCCACCACCGCGGGCTACGGGATGCCGGGCCAGGACAAGGCGGAAGTGACGCTCGCAGGGCCGGACGCGCCCGACGCCGCGCGACGACTGGCGGACGGGATCGGTGAGCTGGCGACGGTGGCGCTGCCGCAGACCCCCGCGGACCTGGAGCGAATCGTCGCCGAAGCCCAGACACCCGACGGCCCACTGGCCCGATTCGTGGCCATCCGGGCCCGAGCACAGGAGGCCAAGGTGAGCGTGTCCTACCGCTGCTGGCCGCAGGAGCGGTACCTGGAGGTGCGCGAGCACATCCGCAGCCTGGCCCAGTCATACCCAGGCGCCGCGGTCGGCTTCCCCACCGCCCCCTTCCCCGCCATGCTCTGCCCGGAACGCGAAGGCCGCGTGCTCGCCCACCACCTCCGCCGCACCTTCGGTCGAGACGCGGTGACGACACTCCACGCCGCCTTCCCACCCTTCAGCGGCGAGGATTTCGCCCTGTACCTGAACCGCCTCCCCGGCACGTTCACCTTCTTAGGCGTCCGCACTCCCGCCACCCCCATCACCCGCAGCTATCCGCACTACCCCGACTTCGCCCCGGACGAGCGAGCCATCGACCTCGGCGTACGGGCCATGGCGGGCTGGCTCGCGAAGCGGACCCACCAAGCCGTTGCGGAAGACCGCTGACCACCGCGGCACCCGCGATGGACGAAGGGCCCGGTGCCCGGGCTTCTCACCCGGGCACCGGGCCCTGTCTCGTCGAACTACATGAGATGCGCTGTCGCTCAGTGGTGGCAGTCGGACCCGACGTCGTTGAACTGCGCGCCGGGGTGCCCCTCACCATTGAGCAGGTTGCCCGCAAGACCGTTGAGCAACCCGACCTGACCGAGAATGTCGATGTTGAAGTCGTGCGAGTGACAATGGCCATGGCCGTGGTCGTCGTGCGCGGGCTGCGCGGTGGCGGAGCCGGTGGCTATGAGGCTGAGGGTCCCGACCATCGCGGCCGCGAGAGCGGCCTTCTGAAGCTTGCGCATGTCTCCTCCTTGTTTCGAGTAGAGCGCGCCACTAAAGATCCACTTAGCGCTCATTTGGGAGGCTAATCCGATATGCACCACTCCGCTCATCGAAGCTGCCATACGGGCCACGCCCATGAGGCCCAATCAGCTTCGCCGCGCGATGAGCCCCCATCAGCTACGTCGGCTTCCTCACTTCTTCGTCCGGGGCACCCGCCACTCGCCACCCGTCCGCGATGAGCTCACCCCCACCCACAGTCCGGACCGTCAGCCTGCCCACAGATCCACCACCGGCCGAGCATCCCGGTACCCGCACCCTCGACGGAGACCTCACCGTCGATCGTCGTCATGCCGCCATCTCGCTCCAGAAGCCCAGAGTCTTGCCGATCACCTCTTTGGCGGCGTCCCCATGGCTCGCAGCACTACTCAAGGCGTTGAACGCCTTGTCATGAAGGGTGAGTTCGACCTGGTCGGTGATGTCCACTCCCGAGGAGACGAGTTCGTAGCTGACTTGGCCGCTGTCGTTCATGTTGAACCCGGGCATTGGAATCACGTCCACCTCCGCTGTTGCGGGGAGAACGCCGAGGGAGAGCGACGGCAGGTCGATGTCGCGCAGGAGACGTTCCATCTGCTCGCACATGACCTTCGGTCCGCCGATGTTCGTGTACAAGGCCTGCTCGCCGAGGACCACGTCGTAGTGGTGCTCACCGTCGTACAGGACCTGCTGGCGCTCCATCCGCTTGGCCACTCCCGCCGGCACGTCGTCCGGGACATCGAGGAAGTCAACGACCCTGCGGAGGATCACCGTCGCATACGCTTCGGTCTGGAGCGTGCCCCAGACCATGTCGGGGACGTATGCCCTGCCACGCCGTGACTGCTGGTACCAGCGGATCATCTCGTCCTGGATGGCTTCCGTACCAGTGGACAGCCGTTGCTGCCACGGGGTCGAACTGGTCACCACATCCCTCCTGAGATCGGTTGTCGAGTAAGGCGATTCGGTAACTACCCGCGGAGGTCGGACTTGGCTCAAGCGGCACTAAATGCCATGAAAAGCAAGCCACTTGCTCATGGCGCCACAAGGACAATGCGGCCGGTCATGAGGACGTCGTGGTTCGCGAAGAGTGCGTCGAGAACGAGGCGACGACGGATGTATGCCTTCCAGATCGCGTCGGGCAGGCTTGCGTAGGCGTTGACCATCCGGGCACGACTGGCCTGGGTGAGGATCCATCGGGCCTGGTCCTGGTAACCGGTACGGCCGCCGAGCTCGCGGGCCAGCTGCCACAGCTCGTCCCCGTCGCTGTGTGCGTCGACGACGGCGACAAGGCCGATGTCGCCCAGGCCGCGCTGATCGCTGGACTGGGTGGTGTACGCGACCGAGAGATCTTCGAGGGGGAAGACGGTCACGCGGCTGGTCGCGGTCAGCTCGGTGAGGGGCACGGGGCGGGGTCCGTTCTGGCGCAGAGGGGAGGGCGGGTCGGTCCGGCGTAGGCCAACCCGCCTTACAGGGGAGGCCGTGAGGAAGCCGGTTCAGCAGCAGGGGCCGTCGCCGCAGCAGGCGGGCGCGTTGCAGTCAGCGGCGGTGCCCCACAGCCGCTCGTCGACATCGAAGCCGGCCGCTCGGATCCTGCCGACGACGTCGGTCATCAGGCCGCGCGTGCGGACTTTCGAGTTCGGCTGATGGTGCAGGAAGTAACCGAACTGCTCCTGACACCAATTGGCGTACCAGTCTGTGTGCAGAATCAGCGTGTGCCAACCGGGGTCGACCTGCTGGGACGGAGCCATGGCGGCTCCCGAACGGGTCGTGCCCATGACGTAGACGAGCGCGAGGGCCTGGTCGAGGACACGGTCGGCGACGCAGCGCTCGAGGCTGTACTCGTCGGCGCAGAACGCGGCGAGCATGTCGAACTCGGTGTCGGTGACCAGGGAGCGGCCGGTGCGGGGTTCGGTGGCGATGGTGATTGTCATCGGGTGGCCCCCTTCGGGCTTGAACCGTTGATGGTTGGGGTCGGAGCAGAGGCTTGGCGGGGTTGATCCGGCGCGGGGCACAGATGCCTCTCACAACTGGAGGACCTTCGCGTGGCCATCTCCAGGCGTGCCGAGTAGTGACCGGTTCCAGCCGGTGAGTCACGCAGGCGGCTGGTCGGCGAGCTTTTGAAGGCGAAGGCTCAGAGCCGCGCGCCGATTGCGATCCGGTCGTTGCCGGCGAGCCGCACGACCGCCTGAAGAACGATCTTCAGGCGCCGCTCGTCGAGATGCTCTATGGCGGCCAGGTGGCATTGGCGCACCCCGACCATCGACAGCACGAATCCAAGGAACGCACGCTCTCCTTCGTCGAGATCGAGCGTGTAGAGGCGTGCTGCCAAGCTCTGCCACCGGCACGTCATGACACCGTCCTCCTTGGCCACGAGTGCTGCACGAACGTTGTCGAGGGCCAGGAGCTTCTCCTCTTCTACGAGGGCCTGCACCGCGGTGCTCCGGCGAAGACTGGTCGCTGACGCTGCGAGGAGGTCGCCGAGCGACGGGTGATCGCGTCCGCCGTCCGTTGCAGGGGACGAGGCTGCAGTGCTCGTCATCCGAACGCCTCCGCAGGGAGTGCTCCATCCAGGCCCATCGCAGTGCCGGGCGCTGCCGGGTCGGTCAAGCGTCCGGAGCGGTCCGGGATGGCTACGCGCCAGTGCTTGCCGCCGGTAATGCGAGTGAGATCGTCAGCGGTCCCCACGCGACGTACGGCAGTGGGGTTCCGAGTGATGGAAAGGAGCCGGTCTTGTCCTGCTTGCAGGATGGACCGGGCGGACTTTGAGGCCATGACCAGGACGTTAGACAGCACGATTGCGTGCCTGCGCTGCGATTGCGCCTGATTGCGTCCGTGGGAGCTGCGCTTGCGGCTGGTTGCCTACACGAGGTCCAAAGACGCCCTCGCCCGACCGATCAGACGGCGCGCCGGCACGCCGTACTCCGCAGACTCGCCAAGCCAGTCCCATGCCCGCTCATACAGCTGGATGTCGTCTTCGCCGGTGAGCCACAGCTCTTCGCTGATCGTCTCGACGATGACCAACCTGCGGTCGTAGATCCAGAAAGCGTGCGGGGCCGTACGACGTAGCCGAGAGCCGAACGGGAGAATGCCGATCTCAATCCGGCGCTGGCCCACCAGGTTGTACAGCCGGTCCAGTTGCTCAGCCATCACGTCAACGGGACACGAGCGGTGGTAGAGGGCCGCCTCGCACAGCAGGAACCGGAAAGTCTTCTCGGGGTCGTACAGCGACTCCTGGCGGCGCATCCGAGCCTCGACGGCAGCTTCGGTCGTGGCCGGGATTCCCCGGAACTCCGCGTTGGTCTCGAAGATGACGCGGGCGTACTCCGGCGTCTGGAACAGCCCGGGAACACGGGACACCTCAAGCCCGCGGATGGTCTTCGTGGCTTCGGTCTGGCGCACGGCGATCTCTTGCCGACCGCGATGCCCGCCGGCGAGCTGGCGACGCCAAGACCGGTGCCGCTGCTTCATCTCCAGCCCGGCCCGGAGCCCCTGGAGCTCTGCCTCGGCCTCCGGGCGACCGCATGCCTGGGCCCAAGCGGTCAGGTCCGCCGCGGACGGGGTCTGCTTGCCGTTCTGGAGCCTCGACACTTTCGACGGCTGGCAGCCCAGCTTGGCGGCAAGTTCCTTGCCTTCCAGACCGGCCTCGGTGCGCAGCTCACGAAGCCGCGCGCCGAGGGCTTCCCTTGCGGTCTGGTAGTCCGTACTCACACGGTGGAACGTACCCGCCTGGCGAACTCTTCGGCACGCACCGCATGGTGCCAGGCAGCGTCCCGGGCCTGGCAAGCGGCGAGGACTTCGGCCGGGTCCTGAGTGACATACACGCCCAGAGTTGTGTCCTCATCATCGAAGGCGAAGCGCGCGAGGACCTTGGAGTCGAAGAGCCAGAAGTCGTAGTCTGGCAGCCGCAACTCCCGCGCCTGGGCGCGAGTCAGGCAGCGAATGTCCTCGCCCGCCGTGATGTTGCTGGGCGCACTGGCCAGGAGGAACTCCTGCCCCTGGGTGGCCGGTTCGTCGACCAGCCGAACGCGCTCGAACCGCTTGCCCTGCTCCGTCTGTGCGCGGACGTTCTCGCGCCAGGCGTTGTCGGGGTCGCGGGCAATGTCTTCGCCTGCGAGGAATCGGGGCCACTTGGGGCTGTTGCGGTCCGATGCGTAGCCGCGGCGCGTTTCCAGGCGCCAAGCCGCGTGTTTGAAGTCGCGGAAGAGATGGGAGATCGAGGCGAACGGCTGGAGTTCGGGGGCGTCACTCCTCGGCGCGAAGCGGGTCAGCAGACTGCGTGGCACGCGGACGAAGGTCTCGGACGCCTTGACGTCCCGGAGCTGGGCGAGGTGCTCCGGGTTGGTCTCTCGCTCACCTTGGACGAGGATCTCGTCCGTGCCTTCGATGTCGTAGAGGGTGGGGCAGTCGCCGTCGTCGCTGGTTGTGCCGAGGAACCTGAGCGTCATGTCGCCCTCCAGCTGTGGTGGGTGGAGATCCAGGATCCGGTTGCGGGCTCTGGTGCGCTCAAGAATTGCAGCGGATTGCGCATCTGGCGGCGTAGGCGTGGGTTGCGCGCAACCAGGTCAGTGTGCGGGGCTGCAGGACGTAACGGGTCTCGTCAGCCTCGAAGGGCACGGCAGCGACGACCCGCTCGAGAACTCGGGATTCGGCTTGCTGGCTACCGTCTGCCTAGGACCGGTTGCTGCGGGTAGGGCACAGCGCGGCGCCCCCAATGGTGCTGGCCATTGCCTGCGAGCGTTGACCGAGAGCGTCCGTAAAGGATCGCCACGCCCGCCCCTGGACCGCCAAAACGGGGCTACCATCACGCTTGGAGTCGCGTACGAGGATGCCATCGCAGACATACGCACACTCCACGCACTCGGTCCCACTCCCACCGCTGTAAGAGGACTTGAACCACCGGAGCTTCGAGGGCGCCGTCATCAGAGCTCCTTGCTTATACGGTGGATGATCTCCGCCGAGGACTCAAGATCGAGTGCCTGTGCGCTGAGGTACTCGAACGCCAACCTATAACGCTCCAGCTCTAGGCGCTTCTCCATGAAGAGCCCACCGCCCAGCAGGTCCACGTACACCACGTCCAGCTCCGGATCCGGACCGCGAAGGACCACGAAGCTACCGACGGCAGCCGCGTGTGCGCCCGTTGAGAACGGCAGTACCTGGACGGTGATGTGTGGCAGTTGGGACATGGTGAGCAGGTGCCGGAGCTGGTTCTGCATCACGTCGCGACCACCCACTCGGCGTCGCAGCGCTGCCTCGTCGATCACGCACCAGATGTGCGGTGGCTCGTCTCGCTCCAGGAGTTCCTGCCGCTTCATGCGGATGTCGACCATGTGCTGCACTTCCCGCTCGGGGCATTGCACCTCCGAGGCTCGGTGAACGGCCTCGGCATAGGCCCGGGTCTGGAGGAGCCCGGGGATGTACATGCACGCGTAGTGGTCTTCGCGTACGACCTCGTCCTCAAGGGTGAGCATGAGATTCATGGACTCAGGGACGGGATCAGCGAGGGAACGCCACCAGCCCTGGATCTTGGCGCCCTTGGCCAGCTCCACAAGTGCGAGACGCTCCTCATCGGAGGCGTCGTACTCCCGGCAGAGGGCATCGACAGCAGGCCACTTGACTGCGCCCTCCTTCGTCTCATAGCGACTGAGCGTCGCCTTCGAGATACCGACTCGCGACCCTGCTTCCTCAAGGGTCAGCCCCTTGAGCTCGCGTAGACGACGCAGGTCGGCTCCTAGCTGACGTCTACGGGTGGTGGGTCCGACTGCCATGTTCAAGGCCTTTCGTGTCGATCAGTCAGATCGTCCAGTTTCCTCGCGAGTGACTGCAAGGTGGCGTGCGCCCGGGGCGTACGCCATGGGGCTACGCTCCCGCCCGATCGATGTGAGAGTTCCATTTTGAGAGTTCCAATGCAACTCTCTCTGTGTGTGTCGAGATGCGTAGGGCAACTCGGCGGACTGGTCGAGGAGTTGAATCATGAACGGTGCTAGGTGCGCGCAGCGGAAACCGTGGAGGCTTCCGTTCCGGGCAGAGCCCGAGGAGGTGGCCTCTCTTCGGCGCTTGTTGCGGGCCCACCTGACGCTATGGGGCCTGCATGAGTCGATCGAGGTGGCCCAACTCTGTGTCAGTGAGCTCGTGGCCAACGTGATCAACCATGTGGGCCCCGGAACGCCGACCACCCTCGTCGTCTGCATGAACCGCACGTATCTCCGTATCGAGGTCCACGACCCGGATACGCGAGCGCTCCCCTTTCTCAAGGAAGGGGGCGCCGACTCCGAGACCGGGCGGGGTATGGGCCTTGTCGATGCGGTTACCGACCGCTGGGGAGTGGACCTGCATGCCGATCGAAAGGTGATCTGGTGCGAGCTGGCCACACCGCTCTCCTCGCCGAACGGGCATGCCTGCGGACCCGGCTTCTCGCGGGCCGAAGCGCTTTTGGGCGGCTGCGCGGCGGTGAGAGACCGCAGGGAGCCGGGCCCGAGCAGGCTGACCATGAGGATGACCGAGGAGGCGGCGATCGACGTCATCACGGACCTCCTCCACTGGTTCAGAGCCCACGGCTGCGATGCCGATGAGCTGCTGGACCGGGCGCAGACTCACTTCGAGGCCAAGACCGCGGCGTTCGAGGGCCAGGACCGCCATGCCGTGTGATGACGGTGTAGGCATAATCCGGCCCCCTCGAAGCAGGCGGCCACCCGGCGGCCATGGTGCGGCCGCCAGTCCCCGCCTTACAGCATCGGTCGTGAACGGCGCGGATCGGTGGCTGTGCCCCACGGTCGGGTGGACGTCAGTAGCCCAGCATCTTCGCGAAGAAGCCCACGTGAGGATCGTCCGGGGTACCGACGAGCAACGCGCGGTCCAACAGGATGTTGTTGTGCTCGCAACTCGTCTCCGGGAGCATCACACAGGCGTGGCAGGCAGCGAGGTTGGTTCCGCCGGTGCCGGATGCCTCGGACTCGATGCAGAGCGGGTCGGAGGAGCACCATTCGGCTCTGCGGACGGCGGAACGGATCGTCTGGTCGAGGCGATCAGGTTCGCCCTGGGCGACGAGACCGCCGAGGCTGCCCGCGGAGTCACTCGTCGCCGTGTAGGCGAGTATCCCGGCCATGTCGTCGGCCGCATACAGGCGCTCGCGCAGGGCCGCGGCCGGGTAGCCGGCCTCCAGGCTCCACTCGTTGATGAGGATGTGGGCCAGAGTGTGCAGCAGCACCATGCGAGGGGTTGCGGGGGAGGGGACGACACTGCTCGGGTCGTCAGCACGCTGCTCCAGCACCCGCTGGTGGGCCGTACGCATGCGCTCGACCCGGGCTGCCACGGCCGGAGCCTTCTCCCAGGCGCCGAGTCGATCCTCGTCCAGGCGGAGGAACACTCCCTCGCCCCGCACCTCCATGGCCGGAAGCCAGCGCAAGGGGCGTTCGGACAGGGGCATCTCCTTGGAGTCGGTGGTCGACTCGGCGTCGATGAGCCGCGTGAACGCCTTCAGGGCACGCACCTCGCGGAGCTTCTTGACCAGCATCGGGCCGGTGACACCGAGCGGGTCGAGCACGCTCTGATCACCCAGCGGGGTCTCGCAGACGAACTGCTCATCGCGGGAGTGCTCGCTCTCGTCGTTGCCCGAGCGGAGACGCTCGTACTCCTTGTTGCGCAGGGCGCGGTAGCGGTGGTCGAAGGTGGGTGCCGCTTCACCGTCGGGGTCCTCCTCGCGTTCCGCATCGAGGAGCGCCATCACCTCGTCCAGCGGTACGGGGCACTTTCCCTTGAACACGCCCTTGAGGTAGATCTCGACGTGATCTCGCTCGTCGTACTCACGGAGCGCGTCCCAGTGTTCGGCGAGCGGATCCGCGCGGCCGTCGCTCCACGGTGGGATGGAGAGCGCCGACTTCAGCACCGGCTGCCACACCGCCGAAGAACCGCGTTGGAGGGTGCGTTGGAGGAGTCCGCACTCCTGAGCGGGCGCGGACGCACCGAGCCACGGGCGGGGGCCGCGGCACTTGAGCCCCAGATCCTTCAGTGCGTTCCTGCGGAATGAGCCCTCCATCGAGACCTCGGGCGCCTGCCCACAGGTGCAGGAGACGAGGATGGAGCGGAGCGAGGCGGTATGCCCGGACGTACGCAATTTGAGCTTCCCCCCGCACTGTGCCGTCGTCGAGGCACCGCGGTCTTTGGAGCGGTGCACCCACTGCCAGTACGGGAACTCACCGAGGTGCCCGGCCTCGCAGGCGACGATGAAACGGGAGGGGACGAGGTCGACCTCGCAGGTGCCGCAGACGCTTCGACCGGCGGGCGAGTTGAAGTCACGGTGTCGCTGCAGGTCGTTGCAGTCGGGGCAGGAGTGCATCAAGGGGAACCGGCGGACCCGGATACCGTCCTTGCTGGTGTCGTCGGAAGCGGGCGGCAGCCGGAAGTAGTCGACGTCGAGCAGCCGGGCCAGGCGCCGTTCGTGGATCCGCGGGGACTCACCACGGCTCCAGCTCTGCTCCGCCTCGTCCAGTCCCGAGACGACGAAGGACTCATGGTCGACGGCGATGAGAGACCCGACGCCGTACGTGGTGATCGCCTGCGCCCGGCGGACAGCTCCGCGCCGAGGAAGGTTGTGGGCGGGTGCGGCACCGTTCGTGCCGGTTCTGCGACGGCGGGCGGGGGGCGGGGTCATCGGGTTGCCTCCATGAACAGGGCTGACTCGGCGTCGACATCGCGCAGGCTCCACAGCGTGGACCACGCATCGGCGTCTTCGGACTCGTCGTCGTACGCCTTGAGGAGCGAGGGGGCGCGAGTGCTCCTCTGAGGCTCGAACAGCAGGCCGCTGTGGATGTCGGCCTCGTCGCACCACCAATCGACGAACTCGTCGAAGGCCCGGGACACGGCGTCGGTCTCCTCCGGGGTGACCGCGTTCACGCGTGCCAGGAGGATCGACTTGATGCGGCCCCGGAGCACGTGCTCGTAGGACTCGACCTGGCCGGCGCCCTCGTTGGGCCTGGCGGCGGGGATCATGATGCGGGCGAGGGCAACGATCACCGCGTGCAGACCCCGGTCGCGGGCGCGGGCGGAGAACGGTGTGACGGAGGTGGACTCGACCTCGCGGTAAAGGGCCGAGTGGAAGTGCTGGAAGCTCTCGTAGTGGGAACGGTCCCGGGATCGGGTCGAGTTGAGCATCACCGCGACCAGGCCAGGATGGGCGCGGCCGACCCGGCTGGTGGCCTGGATGTACTCGGCGGTCGTCTGCGGCTGGCCCATCACGGCCATGAGACCGAGGCGGTCCACGTCCACGCCGACGGCGATCATGTTCGTGGCCAGCAGGACGTCCACGGTGTCCTCGTCGGGCAGCCGCTTCTCGATGCCCTTGAGGCGGGTGGGGATCTCGCTGGCGTCGATACGACTCGTCAGTTCCGAGTAGTTGGCGACCGAGCGGGCCTCCACGCCCTCACGCGCGGCGAGCAGATCCAGATAGGCCATCACGTCGTCATGGACCTGGAGTTCGGCCGCCGACAGCAGTCGCAGGCTGTTGAAGTAGCCGACGAGACTCCAGTAGGCGTCGCGCACCTCGTCCCCGGTCTTCGCGTGCTTGGCCCGGTGCAACAGGGTGGCGTACGTGCGGATCAGCAGGGTGGACTGGCTGGTGCCGGGGGCCAGGAGACCGACGTAGCGACGGCTCGCCTTCTCCTCGCCCGGCGTCTCCACGGCGAACCACGAGTCTCGAGAGTCCAGACCGGCGGGCGGGAACTGCCTCACTTCGCGGGCGAACAGGTGGCGGCCCTGATCGGCGGCACGACGGATGGTCGCCGTGGAGGCGATCACCTTGGGCTGGCTGGCGAGAGCATCCACGGCGGTCTCGTAGAGGCCCGTGAGGGTCCCCAACGGGCCGGAGATCAGATGGAGTTCGTCCTGGACGATCAGTTCCGGGGGAGGGGTGCCGCCGTCCGGGTCGTCGTCGCGGTTGAAGAGCGCGGAGGTCGCGGGACGCCACGGCATCGACGCGAACTTGTCGACGGTGGCGATCACCAGCGTCGGCCGAGCGTCGTACACCGCCTCGTCGATCAGGTGGACGGGCAGGCCGTCGGCGAAGTCGCAGCCCGCGCCGGGGCATCGGACGCACATCCGCTTGGCATCCTCGTCGACTTCGTAGTTCCGAGCGTCGAGGCGGGTCCCGCACCACGGGCAGGCGTGCAACTGGACGGGATTCTCGGTGGCGAGGCGCTTGTCGAGGTTCCTCCGCAGTTCGTCGAGCTTCAAGCCTGCCACGGCCAGCGTGTTGGGGGTGGCCGAACGCCCCACCCACATCCCGACGGAGAACTCCTCATGGCCCAACTCGGGCATCCGGCGCCGCATGCGCTCCATGGCGCAGAGCAGGATCGCCGCGCGCTCGAACTGCTGAAGGGTGAGCAGCCGCAGCGTGTAGCGCATGAGGACGGTGACACCGCCGCCATCCGCACCATTGCGGATGCGACGCAGGAACGACGTGAGGGCGATCAGCCCGAGATACGCCTCCGTCTTGCCACCACCGGTCGGGAACCAGAGCAGATCGGAGACCTGTCGGTCGCGGTGCTCGGGATCGTCGATGCCGGCCAGGCACAGCAGCACGAAGGCGATCTGGAAGGGGCGCCAGCGACCGGCGGCCGGGTCGGGAACGCCGACTCGACCGCTCTTCACCCACGCGCTGCGGGCGCGCTGCTCGGCCATGGCACGGTTGGCGAGCCGGAATGCCTTCATCAGATCGGGTTTGGTCCGGAGCAATTCGATGCCCGCGCGGACGCGACCGAGCGCTTCGAGGCAGGCCTCCACCTGGTGCCGCGCAGCCATCTCGTGGGTGTCGCCCGTCAAGGCCTCCGCCTCGGCCGTCTTGCGGTCGATCCAGCGCCCGTAACCCGCGGCGAGCTCCTCCAGAGCAGCGAGAATCTCGGAGTCCGACTTTTCCGCCAGCCCCATCATGGAAAGTGCCGAGCTGTCGATCTCCGGGTTGGAGTCGGTGAGCAGCACGTCCACGGTGGGTACGAACTGGCTCCTGACCTCGGGAACGGCGGCCGGGCGGGCGTCGGTCATGCCGATCGGCGGCGGAGTCCAGTCCCATTCGGCCGCGCAGCCGTGGCCGACCGCGAAGGTCGGGGCATGGCGGTGCAGCAATCGACTCGTGGCGATCTCCGGGTCGTGGGCGGCGGCCGGGGCGGGACGCTCCACGAATGCGGTGGAGCCGTCGGCGGCCCGGACCTTCAGAGCGCACTGGAACAGGGAGAAGGCGTCCTGGAGATCGCGCTCGCCGACCTTCTGGGAGTTGATGAGCGTGACCGTGATCGTGACCGTGCCGGTGGTCGGGTCGGGACGCCGCACATTGACGTGCAACGCGGCTTCCGGAGTGAGTGCGATCGTCTTCCTCGGATCCGGCCGGGTCACGTCGATGGGCTGGTCAGGGAGGGCTAGTTCCCTGCGCCGCCACTGCTCCCGCTGGTCGGCGGTGGTACGAGCCTCCGCGCGGCGGGCGGGTACTGGCTTGCCGTCGGCATCGGTGGGCGCGTACACAGCCGCGCGGGCCGAGACCACGATCGAACCGCTTATGGCCGGATCGACCGCGAAGGTGAGGCCCATCGAGGAGGGGCGCCTGTCCCCCGCGGCGCCGACCTCCTGCGCGGTACCGGACTCCTCGACGTCCTCGCCGCGGAGCAGAGGGGCGGAGTCCAGGCCCTCCTGTTCGGCGGCGTCCTCGTCCTGCCGCTCCTTCGCCGTGCTGTCCATGGCACGCGGATACAGCACGCCGGTCAGATAGCGGTCGATCGGCGCGTCCTGGGTGAGAACCTCGCCCTGGTCGTCCGGCTCGGCGTCCTCGGAGGGGCCGAGGAGTTCACGACGGAGCCCCACCAGGAGTTCCTCGTCCCGGACCCGGTAGTGCTCGGCATGTCGGCCTGGCACCTGCGTCATGCGCCCTGCTCCTCGTGGTTGTCGGCTCTTCGGTATCGGCCGATGCCGGTGATCCGCGGGGCGATCCACACGCCTCGCTCACCGAGGCCGGCGTTCGCGCCGGCGGCTGTGCTGCCCGTCACGGTTTCCAGGCTGTCGATCCGCAGGCCGTGGATCTCGTCGGGCCACCAGGGATCCCACGTACGATTCACCTTCTGCACCTCGAACAGATCCTCCCGGAATCCGGTCGACGCCTCGCCGATCTCCCGCCCGTCGTGCACCAGGACGTAGGGCGGGCTCTGTGTCTCACCCATCGGCAGATCGTGACGCCTGCGCAGCAGCACTTCCTCGCCGGGGCGGACCTGTTCCAGGAGATACGACTGGGTGGCGACGGCGTCCCTCTCGTGGCCGGGCGGGTTGTCCCGGCAGACGTCACCGGCGTCGGCGACGATCCCGAACCTGTCGTACGACCGCCATGACCCTAGGAAACGACGGCCGTGGCGCCGGTGCCCGGCCCACTTGAAGTGCGGCAGTTCGGGCGGGGCCACGTGGTACAGGTCCTGACGGGCACGAGTCATCGCCACGTAGAGAGCTCGGGCCTCGGCCGGGAGGTCCAGCTCCTCCTCGTACCGTTTGCAGAGATCCGCGACGGTCGGTGGCGTGAGGACGATCACCCGGTCGAACTCCAGGCCCTTGGCCCGATGAACGGTCGAGACCACGATCCGGGATGTCTCCGGCTCAGCCGCCTCGTCGGGGAATCTGCCGTCGGCGACCGCGCGGCGCAGCCGGTCCAGATCGAGCACACCGCGCCCGGCTCCGCGCGCGACCCGACGCAGCACCGTCCACAGGGCGGTGGCATTCGGTTCGTACGGGAGAGAGATCTCCGAGAGGAGAGCACGGAACCGGTCCTCGGTGAGGCCGGTCGCCTCCGTGCGCCGCAGCAACTCGGCCACCCAGTGAGGTACCGGACGTTCCTCCAGCGGGCGCCGCAGCCGGTGGTCGATGCCGTGCGCGTGCAGCAGGCCGGAGACCACGAGGGCCTGCTGGTTGTCGCGGGTGAGCACGGCACATGTGTCGGAGAGGTCCCGCAGGCCGTCAAGGGTGAACTCGTCGTCCAGGCCGCCCATGCCGTTCGCCGGGTCCAGGAGCAGGTCGCGCAGTTCGTCGTAGAGCGTTTCCGCCTCGTCCGGATCGCTCAGCTGCTGGAGACGGGAGCCGTGCGCCAGCGCCACCCGGGCCTCGGCTGTGCCGGCCCGGAAGTTCCGTGTGAGGCGCAGCTCCACCAGGTCGTCGGGATAGGAGCAACGCAGCCAGTCGAAGAACCGGCCGGTCTCGTCGGCGCGTTCGCTCAGGTCCTCGATCTGGAAGCCGTAGACGGACTGGGCGGCGTCTCCGACGACGGTGAAGCCACAGCTGTCCTGGTAGCGGTCGAGCAGCGTCTCCACCAACTCGCGGCGCCCACCCAGCAGGTCCTGCACCTCGTCGATCACGACATGAGCAGGCGGGACGGCATCGCCGACGTCCAGCGCACCCTTCTCGATCGCGCGGGTCGCGGCGGCTATCCGCTCGTCGAAGCTGGCCGCTCCCCACTCGCCGTCCGGATGTGCCTGGAGGAGGACCTCGTAGGCCCACGCGTCGAACGTCCGGGCACGCACCCGGTGGGCTCGTTCCCCGTGCCGGGTGATTCGTTCACGCAGCTCTCGGGCGGCGGCGCGGGAGAAGGTGAGCACCAGGATCTCGGCGGCCTCCAGCGCCTGGTCGGGATCCTCGTGGCCACAGAGAGCGTCGAGCCTGCGCACCAGGGTGTGGGTCTTGCCCGCCCCGGCGCCCGCCGTGACCAGGACCCGCGCGTCCCAGGGCTGCTCGACCACGGCCTGTTGCTCGTCGGTGAGCGAAGGGCTGTCCTGGTAGGCGTCGGTCACTTCCGGCTCCAGAGGTGCTCGAACTCATTGAAGGCGAGGTCCGTGTCGAAGTTGGTGATGTTGTCGCTGATGTTGAGGATCAGGCAGCTTTCCTTGCCGCCGTTGCGTGGTCCGCGCAGTCCACGACCGATCATCTGCTGGTACACGTTGGTGCTGTAGACCGGCCGGGCCACCACCACGGCACGAGTGGCCGGGGCGTCGAATCCCTGGGTGAGCACACCGTAGTTGGTGAGGACCCGGATTCGTCCGTTTCGGAAGTTCTCGATGCGAGTACGACGGTCCTGCGCACTGGTCGTCGAGTCCACGGCGGCGGACCGGACACCCCGGTCGTTGAGCATGGCCGCCAGGTACTTGGCGTGGTCGACGGAGGTTGCGAAGAGCAATGTCGGCCAGTCGTCCGGCAGTTCGGCAACGCAGTCGACGATGCGCCGACTGCGCGGGTGGTCGTCGGCGAGCCGCTGTTCGGCGGAGCGGGAGAGCACGGCCATGCGATCGGCGTGCGTCTTCTCGTCCCGGGTGAGTTCGATACTGCCGCCCTCGAGGGTGCGGTGCTCGACCTGGGCGAGCATCCCCCAGTCCTGGAGGTCGCGATACGGGTCGCCCGACGGGAAGACTCCTTCGTCGAGTCGCCGATTGCCGAAGCGGCCGGCCAGACGGCGGGTCTCCTCCTCGTTGCGGTTCCGGAACGGGGTGGCGGTCAGGCCGAGGAGATGCCGGCCGGTCTCGTACTGGGTGAGTCCCAGCTGGCCGAGGATCTCGGTGTATCGCTTGGAGATGGCGGTGTGCGCCTCGTCCACGATCACCAGCGCGGCCTGACGCAGCCAGGTGTACTGGTCGGTGCCCAGGCACCGTTCCAGCTTGGCGTCGGTGGCGACCACCAGGTGCGGGTGGTCGACCACGTTCCCGACCTCGTTGGTGCTCCACAGCCGGCTGATGGTCAGCGGTCGTTCCGCGCCGACCTTGTTCCAGACGAACTTCCAGCTCTGGACGGCCTGTTCGCACAGCTCCTCGGTCTGCGCGATCCACAGCAGCGGACCCTTGAGGTCGCCGACCCGCTTCACCCAGCGGATCACGGCCTCGGCGGTGACCCGGGTCTTGCCGGCGCCCGTGGGCAGGGACAGCATGCCGCGCTGGGGGGCCAGTCGGTCGAGCATGGTGGAGATGTTCCGGACCAGGTCCTCCTGGTACTCGTGGAGGCTCGGGAAGTCCCGGGGGCCCTCGACGGTCTCGAAGGGAGGCGGGGACGGAGTCCTCGAACCGGCGAACGCGACGGGCAGTTTCATTTCCGAGACGAACGCGATGGCCGCCGACGAACCGCCGTATGCGACGGGGGCGTTCGGGAAACGCGCCTGGATGTCCCGGGCGTGCTGCTGGAGCACTCCGTCGCCGTGCGCGTTGAACGCCATCTGCGCGATCCGGCGCCCGGACGGCTCCACGCCGTCGGTCGCCTGCAGCTCGGCCTCCATCAACCCCTCGGGGAGCCCGGTCCTGAGCGCGTCCGCACCGACCAGCAGTTCGATCTTGGCCACCACGTCCTCGGCCTCGCGCACCGCCTTCTGCGCGGCCTTCAGCTCGCTGTCCCGGGCCATGCGTTCCTGGTGCTCCAGCACCGCCCGGCACCCGTCGGCGCCGAGGCCCAGGCGGAGTTCGCGGTCGATCAGGCGCAGCATCGGCTCGGGGTCCAGAGGAACTCGGACCTTGACGGTGCCGTCCTGGCGCACGGCGTCCAGGGGGGAGGCGTGCGTGCCGTTGGGTGTACGGGTGACCTCCTCCAGTTCGCCGCACCGTTGCACCATGCTGTTCCGGTTCCCGCTGTTCAGTCGCTGCCGCAGGGCGGGGAACAGCTCGACCACGGGCACGGGTTCGCCCTCCGGCACCTCGCGAGTCTCCCGGCTGATCACGTCGGCATACCGGAGCATGCCCCACTTCTCGATCATCAGCTCGGCATCGTCGGCGGTCGGCACGAGCAGCGCGGGGAGCTGCTCCGCGCGCAATGCCCGGTACTGGGCGGCTCCGACGGCGATCGTGATCTCGTCGTCGGGACGGGCGCCCCAGGCGTCGCCGATCCGGCAACGGGTCAGGGCGTCCTCGGGAAAGTCCGCGCCGAACCGCGTCAGCATCACGTAGGTGGCGCCGACGAAGGTGTCGTCCTCGCTGCGGGTCACCTCGTCGAGGAGCGCGTCCCAGCGGTCGGCCGGAACCTCGTCGACGGTGGTCGGGAGCCGTAGCCTGCGGGCCTTCTCGGGGGAGATGTCGGCGACCGGCAGCACGTCCTTGTAGCCCGCGAGTTGGGGGCCGACGGCCTCCTTCAGCGGCTTGATCCCCTGGGAGGTGGCGATCGTGCCGAACCGCCTGAGCATCCACAGGATCGGCGAGGGCACAGCCTGGCGGGTACTGGTCTGCGCGCCGATCTGACGCGTCCAGTTGCCCACCACGGCGTCGTCGGGCAACACCTTCAGGAAAGCGGCGCGGGATTCCTCGGAGAGGGCACGGAAGAGGTGGAGCGGGCCGCCTATCGCGGCGCCCTCGACCTTCATCCGGTTGAGCGAGGGGCGTGGGGCGCGACTGTCCAGGCCGCGCAGGTAGGCGGCGTGCAAGGCTTCGCGGTACTCCTCGAACCACGCCTCGCCCTCCTGGGGCTGCACCCCGCCCGACGGCCGTTCTCGCAGACCGATCTGGGCGAAGAAGGGGGTGTCGTCGGAGTGGAACGCCATGTCGACGGCGATGCTGGGGTCGCGCTTCGTGTCGACGACGGCACCCGGCAGCATGCAGTCCTCGACCGGTCGGAACCGACCGTCGGCGGTCCGCACCCGAAGCGTCGAGCGCGGAGTGACCACCCGCTCCAGGACCTTGTGGGCGAGCCGACGGACCCCGGCTTGACGGAACAGTTCCCAGAACCGCTCCCAGTCCGAGTCGCTGTAGTGGTCGAAGCCCTGATCGAGGACGCTGACGAACCGGCCGTCGACATCGGCCTCCCGGATGCCCAGGATGTTGAGCGCGTGAGCCAGTGACGGATCATGGGCGAGTTCGTCGACCACGTACACCAGGGCCTCGCGCAGTCCGCCCTGGTCGGCCCTGCGGAACACCTTGCCGTGCACAGGGGCGACGAGACCGTGCTCCTCGGTGAGCACGATGCGGGCCCTGCGGGCCTCCTCGGCATAGGGGGAGTGGGACTCGATCATGTCCGCGAGGATGCGAACAGCCACCGCCGACGCCTCGGGGGTGCCCGTCTCGACCAGGGCCTCCAGCCACGCCCGGACATCGGTCCGCCCGTGTCCGGACGCGCCGATGATGTGCTCGACCTTTCCGGAGCGCAGGGCGTCCGCCTCGGCGCTCGGGTGCAACCAGTTCGACGGGCGCCCGGGGCACTCGTTCCACATCCGCAGCCAACTGGTCAGCTTCTTCGGGTCCCTGTCCAGCCGCGGGTGGATCCGCAACTCCGTGGGGATGCGCAGGACGCCGTCCTGGTCGGGCAGGGACGGGCGGTCCGCGGTGCGGTCCCAGATCTCCCGCGTCAGGAACTCGTCGGCCCAGCTGATCGCCTCCTTGACACGGCCGGGCAGCAGGGGGAGGTAGGCGCCCGGGTCCTCGGCGGGTGCCAGGGCCGGAAGGGAGTCGACGACCAGCTTCGCCGACACCCGGATCATCTCCTGGTTGAACGGGGAGGAGTCCAGCAGATTCTGTCGGTCCTCGTTCGTCTTCCAGGCGCCGTTGAGGATGCCGCTCAGCGACATCTCGTACTTGGTCGGGAAGAAGGACCAGAACTTGCCGCGTCCCCGCGATCGAGGGCTGACGTACAGGCCGCTCTCCTGGTCCTTCTCCAGGGCGGGAACGCCCCAGGCGAGTTCGAGCGAGAGCCGGTCGTGCAGCTCTCCGGCATCCGCGCGGGCACTCGGACCGGGCTCGTGGGAGGTGGTGAACACGCGCCACCGATCGGTGGCGACGGCCTTGCCGGTCCGCTCCTCGACCACGGTGTGCAGATCGCCGGTCTGCCGGGCGGTCAGAGTCCGACGGGCCATGGGGCGGGGCCGGCGGTCCTCCAGCACGACCTTCGCGACGTGCGGCGAGAAGAGCTGGAAGCCGACCGGGAACTCCTCGCGAGGCTCGCCGTGGTCCTTGGCGCGACCGCCGTGCATGTCTCGGCCCAGCCGGTCATCCGCCTTCCGGAGCAGGGGCAGACGAACGACGGTGGTGGCCCAGTCCAACAGCTCGTTCAGGACGTGATCGGAAGCGCGCTCGGCCTGTACGTCCAGCGGGCGGGCCATCCGCAGCACCGGGGCGTCGAACTCCGGGCCGTAGCGGGCTGTCACGCCGGGAACGGCCTTGATCTGCTCGTACGACCAGGCGCGGTCGAATCCGAAACTTCCGCTGCTGCTGAAGAATTCCGGTGCGTCGGTCACCACGAGAACCGATTTGACGCCCACTCCGAAACGCCCGATCTGGCCGCCACGCTTTTTCGACATGCTCATCCGGAGGATTGTCTCCGCGCCTTCCGGGGTCACCGGATTTCCCTCGTTCGCGCAGTACAAGTGAGTTTCAGTGAGGACGACATAAACTCGCCCACCCGACTCGTCGGCCATTTCGTCCGCCGCGTTCTGAACGAGCTCGAAAAGCTGACGGTCGCCATACCCGCCCTGGGTGATACGGCGCTCGCCATTGGCGTGCTCGGCCACGAGACCGGGGTCCACGGCGTATGTCTGCAGGACACGCGAGGACTGTTCGAGAACGGTTCGAATTACAGGCGAGGACGAAGACGGCACTGCTTCTGCGCTCCTGGGGTCAAAGGTCCGGACGAAAGGGTGAACGGCCGGGCCGGCCGCCGACTTCGTCGGCCGGCCCGTGTTCGTCGTGGCGCTGGGCGTGAATTTCCACAGTGCCTTCGTGGAGCGGATGGCTCACGGTGAAGGCGTCGGTTGTTGCGAGACCGAGACTTGGGGCCCGTGACGTGCTGAATCAGGCCGGGGGAGCGGTCTCGTCCGGAACGTCCGGCAGCCCCTGGGCCACCTTCGCCAGGACGGGGAACCTGTTACTGAATGCCTCCTCGGACAGGTCGTGTTCGCGAATCATCTCCAGAACCTCGGCCTTGCTCTCCGCTGTCTTAACCGCCAGCTCGAATACGCTCGACTCCCGAAGCGAGTCCAACGATTCACTGTCCTGCTCATTCATCTAGTACACCCCTGTTTGGGTCGCATCCTGCAGCTGCACAGGGGTGTATTTGGGCACACGCCCCCCGTGTGAAAACGAAATAGACAAGTTGACGCCGTAGGTGAGGTTTCCTCCCCCTCCCCTCGAATTAAGCTAGCGGATGGAAGTCTCGTGCAGCCAGTCTTTTCTCGGAGCGGCTTTTCGGCAGAGGTCTGTGGAGGTGTCGGCTGGCCATGGGATCGGAATTTGGGCGCACCTCTCCTAAGGCCGCCCGGCTCCCGATTTCGGGTTTTGCGAGCGAGATGGGATCCCCATCGTCAACCAACGTATCCGGCATTCACTCCATCGTGCAACCCAACCCCCCGCCCCCTCAAGGGAGTTGGCCGCTCGGCTTGCGGAAGTGCCACACACGGGGAGGAGCTGGATCATTCCAGGCAAGTTGGACATTGGACTGAAGCGATCCGGGTGATCGATCTCGATCAACTGTTGGTTGACGCTTCCGTGCGTGTCAAATTACTCTCGTGATACACCCTGCGATCAGCATGGGACCCCGAGGGAAGAGCAGGCGGCGCGTGGAGACAGGTGAGGAGTTCGGGCCCTGGTTGGCCCGACAGCTCAAGCTCGCAGGGAAGACGCAGGCCGAACTGGCCGACGAGCTCAACCTGACCCGGGCCGCCGTGTCCGCGTGGATCACCGGCAGGTCGACACCCCGCCCGACCGTCATGACGGACATCGCCAAGGCCCTGGGCACGGATGTGGGTACGGTGCACACTCGCACCACCGACACCCAAGCCGGCCTCCCCGTCACCTGGTACCACCGCCCCGGCTACTCCGACGGCGGCCGTGACCTGGGCAACGCCGCCGCCTTCGCCTTCGACGCCGACGTGCAGGTCCTGGCCCGCGAGACCTGCCAGAACAGCCTCGACGAGCGGTTGACGGAGAACGGCCGCCCGGTCCGGGTCCGTTACACCCTGCACGAGCTGACCGGTGAGGCCCTCGACGCCTTCCGCGAGGTGATCCTCTGGAACGATCTCTTTCCGCACTACTCCGCCGTGTCGGAGGCCGCCGGTAACCAGAAGGTCGGCCGGGTCGTGGATGCCGGGGTGCGCGACATGTACGAGAAGGGCCGCCTGGTCCTGCTGCGTGTCGACGACTACAACGCCTCCGGGCTCATCGGCGACGACTACGCGGACGGCAAGTTCGCCGCCGTGGTCAGACGTCAGTTGGAGAGCCTCAAGTCCGGGCCCAGCGCGGGTGGTTCGTACGGCCTGGGCAAGGCGACGCTGTGGGCCACCAGCGCCCTCGGACTCGTGCTCATCAACTCCACTCTGTCCGTGCCGCACGAGGGACGTACCGAGCGACGGGTCATCGGCCGTCTCGAACTGCCCTGGCGTGAAGTGGACGGCGAGCCGTGGGCGGGCCCCGCATGGTTCGGGCGCCCAGACCCTGATTCGCCCGGTGCCATGGTGGCCCGCTCCTGGTGGGCGGACGAGGAGACCGTGGCACGCCTGCATCTGACCCGAGAGAGCGACGAACCCGGTACGTCCTTCCTCATCGTCGGCGCGCACGACGTGGCCAGCCTCGAGGGGAAGTCCGATGCCGACGACGAGTCCGTCGGTGACGAGGAGGGCGACGAGGACACGCGTGACATCCGCAAGATGCACGGCCGTCTGGTAGAGGCGCTGGGGCGTGACTTCTGGGCCGCGATGACCGGCGGCGGGAGCAGGCTCCCCCTGCTGGAGGTCTCTGTCCGTGCCCTGCGGAACGGCAAGGAGGTCGTGCCGGAGAAGCAGGTGGACCCGTTTGCCGAGCAGCCCGCCCGGACTCGTGCCCTCAAGGCGCACTACGAGGGCACCACGGTGGATCGCCTCACCGAGGCCGGGCAGGTGGCGGCGCGGAGCGTTCCGCTGAAGCTGCCGCTCTCCGGCGGCACCCACGGGACACTCGGTACGCACCAGGCGGTCCTGCTGGTCACCGAGGCCGAGGGCGACAGGGATGGGGTCGGGGGGAAGAACCAGGTGCACTCGTTGCGCGGCAACCGCATGACCGTCAAGAGGACCGTGGTCCCGAGGCTGCCGCCTGGGACCAACCCCTTCCAGGCCGTTCTGCTGGTGGGCGAGGCCGCCGGAGAAGCGGCCCCCTTCGCGAAAGAGGCCGAGGAATTCCTGCGTGCGGCGGAACCGCCCGAGCACGACCGCTGGGGACAGACGGAGGAGCTGACCCTGCGCTGGTCGCCGTCCGCATACCGCCGGATCAATGCGCTGACCGCCGAGGTCAACAGCGCGGTCCGGGAACTCGTCGGACGGCCGAAGCGTAGTAGCCGCGACGGCGGTGAGGCCGTGCGCAAGGCGTTGACCGTGAGAACGAGGCCCAAGGCCAAGGCTCCCGCCGGGCCGGTGGTTCCGGTGCTGGACAAGCTCGACGCGACGGTCGGCGATGACGGGGAATGGCGGATCACCGCCGAAGTGAGCATCCCGCGTGGCGACGAGATCGTCCCGATGGTGCCGGTCGCCCAGCTGGACGTGCGCACCGGAGGCCGCCCGAAACTGGACTGGGCGGAGCTCGTGGCAGTAGAGGGCTGCGAGGTGGAGGACGGGACCCTGCGCTTCCCGCCCGGCACGCGTCGTGCGAAGTTCCAAGGATCCACCGACGTCACCAGCCACCCGGTCAAGACGACACTCACCCGCCTCGTCGTCGAACTCCGCGCCGGCAAGGGGGAGTGACGCGTGAAGATCTACCCGTACAAGCGGCTCAACCGGCCGGTCGCGCTCAGGGTGACCTCGGTCTCCCTCAGGCTCGCCGACGGCACCCGCGACCAGCTGGAGACCACGGCGTACTCCACTCAGCAGCAGGCCGTAGCGCTCGGCATCGCGGGTCACACCGACTGGGTCAGCGCCACGATCGGCCTCTCGGCGACGCTGCCGCCCGGGGCGAACGCGCAGGACGCGCCCTGGTCCGATCTCTGTGTCCTCGCCGTGCTGACGGACGGCGAGACCAACATTCGCACCTCCGCGGAGCTCACGCGTGACGCGCCGGACGGTCGGGACTGGTCGGGATCCGTGGAAGTGCTCCGGGACGACCACCTGGGGCGCGCCTCCCTCGCCGTGTACGTCGTCGGGACCGTGGACGGAGTGAGCGGACGGTCGATCGCCGAGACCGATCGGAGCTGGATCGTCGACACGGCTTCCGACGAGCCGGTCCGTGGGCTCCAACTCGAGGTCCAGACAGCATCGTTCAAGAGAAGCTCCCGGGAGTGGCTCCAAGCCTACGCCGACGCGCCCTGGATCGTGGACGCCTCGGCCAGAGTCCCCACCGTGTTCGTGAACACCGATGTCGAGGGTGTCATCGGCCTGTTGGACAGCAACGGCTCGGGTATGGAGAGCAAGGTGCGTGACCTCCTGGTCGCCCAGATGGCCACCGATGTCTGGACCGCGGTGTTCCACGGTGCCATCGGCGATCTGGAGGTGGAACCCGGCGCCGGCCCGGTCTTCCCGACCGACTGGCAGGGCGAGGTGTTGCGGGAGATGCTCCCGGATGTCGTTCCCGGCGTCCACGTCGAGGAGGCCCTACGACAGGTCCACCGGCGGCGCACCGGCGACTCGGGCTGGGTGGAGCTCCAGACCCGTATCCACTACGCGGCGGTCCGCCGGGCCGATGCCACCAAGGCGCTCGCCCATGTCATCCGCAGTCTGGAACAGATGAATCGCGAGAGTGAGACGTGATCACGCAACCGCCCCACGTACCGGAGCGCCTGGGACTGCTCGCCACCTCGGCCGTCGATCCGTTCCTCACCGAGGAACTGCTCAAAGGCGAACAGGTCCACGGCGGAATCGATCTCGCCAAGGTCGTCGAGCCGCTCCACGAGGACGACGCCAGGTGGTGGGTCGAGCCGATCCGAAGCCTGGTGGAAGACGCCATGTTCGAGTTCCGGGAGGACCGCACCCGAGCCGACGCGTGGCTCGCACCACGACTCCACGCCACGCTGCGCCTGACGCGGCGAGAGGCTGCGGACAAACGTCTGTGGAACCACATCGCCCTGGCGGTCGCCCCCGACTACGTCGTCTGGCGTCACCGGTCGGAGCCGACGGCGAACAGGCCGGAAAGGCGCGTCGCCGCGGAGCGTTTCCGCGGCCCTGCGGACCGTCAGTGCTTCTCCCGTCTGTGGTGGGCGGCCGAACTCTTCCGGAACGGGCCGGACTATGAGCCGGTCGAGGCCGCCTGCGGAAACCAGGACCTCATCCACACCGTTCTCCGGGGTGGCCTGGTCGACCACCGCCCCACCGCCCAGGCCCTGGTCCGCCTTCTGAAGAGTGGAAAGATCACCACCGGACGAGACGTCGTCGGCCTAAGCGTCGCGATCAACGCGGCCGGGGCAACCCTGATCTATGACGTTCTCGCGCCGGACGAGCGCAGGGACCCCGTCCGTTTGCGGGACTGGATCGCAGAGGCGGAATCGGCACCACCGGTCGAGCGGTACGAACTGCCGACGGGGCCCGACGAGGATCCGGTACCAGAGGAGTCCGTGGCAGCGCTCACCAGCTACTTCGCTGAGCTTTTCGAGACCGCGCCGGTCAGGGGTAGGAAGAGC
Organism: Streptomyces ferrugineus; assembly: GCF_015160855.1. Classification (NCBI taxonomy): domain Bacteria; kingdom Bacillati; phylum Actinomycetota; class Actinomycetes; order Kitasatosporales; family Streptomycetaceae; genus Streptomyces; species Streptomyces ferrugineus. Next base: position 1,462,870 of record NZ_CP063373.1, read on the forward strand.
GGGGACTGACCGGGGCGCCGACCACCTACTTCGCCGGCGCCTTCTTGGCCTTGCGCGGACGCATGGAAGAGGACGGCGGCACCTGGTCCTTGGGCCGCGGACACCTGTCGGTGCAGGCGTCGGCGGCTCCGCAGCCGTTGCTTCGCAGCTTGGCCCGCTGCTCCTCGGTCGCCGGCTGCCACGGCTTCCGCAGTTCCTTCGGTCCCGGCCTGGGAAGCCCGAGCGCGGCGCTCAGCAGGTGCGCGCCGAACAGGGGCGGGACTGCGTTGCCCACCTGCTGGGCCTGCGCCGTACCGGACCACGGATAGTCCGGCGGGAAACTCTGCAGCATCCCTGCCTCATTCATGCTGAACCGTGCACCCTCGTAGACGATGCTCTCGGTGAGGTGTTGAAAGACCACGAAGCGGCTGATTTTGCCGGTGACGGTGAAGGCGGGCTGCTGGTCGCCTCGCACGCCTCGTCGCCCGGGGTTGCTGGAGCTGCCGTAGTTGGAGCGAATCAGGAACGGAGTGCGGCGCCCCGGATGTGAGCCCACCGGGTTCGCGAGGACATCTCCCATCGACCTCCAGGGCAGCAGATCCTCGTCGCCTGTTTCCCGGTGCTCATCGGTCCCCGGTTCGGTACCGTCGTAGAGAGTCGGCTGATGGACCTGGCCCGCGGCTTGGTCATGTTCGGTCTTCCCGTTCCTTCGGTTCCATTCCTTGGCTTCGTAGGAATGGTGGGTCGGCGAGGGAAGCGAGGGCTCACCAAGCCCTTCACGCCGAGCGATCAGCACCGCGCGGGACCGCGTCTGCGGGACCCCGTAGGCCTCGGTGTCGAGGACGTCGACGACGACCTTGTACTTGGTCCCGTCGGGGAGCCCTGTCTCCTCCAGCACCTTGGCGTAGTGCTTCCATAGCTCCTCGACCTCGCGGACCTGTTCCAGGACGATGACGTCGTACGGGCGCTTCTCCCGGTTCGGGCTCCGGGTCGCCTGAATGGCATACCGGAGAGGCTCGAGGACCAGCGCGGTGCGTGGATCGCTGAGGCTCTTGAGGTCCTTGTCGATCTCCTCGTCGGGCTCCCCCGCCATCAGCCGTTCCATGTACTCCTTGACCCTGTCCAGGGCCTGGCGCCCGGCGCCGTGGCCGGCCACCGAGTACGTCTGGCACGGAGGGCCACCTGCGAGCACGTTGATCTCTGGCGGCAGCGACTCAAAGGCGTCTCTGCGTACCGCGCTCACGTCGGCGTGGAGGGTGTCCAGCCCCGCCGCGTACCGCGTGAGACACGCACTCTTGTCCCACTCGATGCCGATACTCGGGATGTCGAGCGCGTGCCCGGCGACGTCCAGCCCTCCGGGACCTGCGAAGAGGTCCAGGACGAAAGGCTTGTCGAGGATGGGCTGATGGGACGCCGTGCTGGTCATGTGGCGGAAGTCTAGCCGGCAACGGGGACTGCTGGATCCCCAACCAGCGCTTCGGCTATGGCTTGCCCCAGGGCCGCTCCGACGGGCGGCGGCGTCGCATGCCCGACCTGACGGTATCGAGCGGTCTTGCGTCCGGCGATCTCCCACGTTGCTGGAAAGCCCTGCAACAGCGCCGCCTGCTCAACTGTGATCTTCACCATGTTGTCTCTGCCGAGTTCGGGATCCCATACGAAGTCCGGGCCAGGGACGGTGTCACCCACGGTGTGTGCGTTGACACCCATGGTCGCCCACTTTCGTTTGGCTCCGGTCGGTCCCAGGTCGGCGCCCCCCCGGTTCTTCGAGCCTCCGACCAGTGTCGGAGCCGGCTGATCCGCTTGGGCGGCCCAGCGGGAAGCATCCGTCCATCCTCGTGACGCCATGGTGGGCCCCAACGCGATGCCAACCGTCATCGGCTCCTGAACGGTGGGTGTCGGCGGTCGGAATGCCGCGGCCCACCGCTGCTCGATGGCGACCAAGATGCCTTGCTTGCGGTTCTGCGGCACGCCGAAGTCGACGGCATTGACGACGAACCAACTGAACTCGTATCCCAGGTGGGCCAGTTCGGCCCGGGCGAAGTCACGGAACTCCTGATACTTGTCCGCGTGGGCGAGCCCGGGAACGTTCTCGATGAGCACCGCCCGGGGTCGGATCGCGTGGACGAGGTAGACGGTGGCTTCCAGCAGCCGGACCTCAATATCCGAATCCGCCCGCTTCACGGTCGCACTCGACTTCACCCGGGGCAGTCCCGCCGCGAGGAGGTCCACGTCATAGCTCTCGCGATGATCCTTCGGGTCGAAGCCCAACAGGTCGGTGTGGAGCACGTTCCAGTGCTGCCGATTGGTCCGCAGAGTCTGGACGGCGTCCTCGTCGTCGTCCAGCAGCAGGCGCGGCTCGAACCCCGCCCGCTCCAGCCCGAGGGCGAGCCCGCCCGCACCCGAGCACACGTCCACGAAGGTCAGGCCACTCATGCTTTCCTCCCTTTGGCCCGTTCCGCTCGACGCCGCTCCACGGCCGCCCCCACCCGTACGGCCACATCCTCGGGAGCCTCGTGCTCCCAGAACCGCAGCACCGTCCAGCCCTCGGCGATGAGGTGCTCTGTCGTCTCCCGGTCACGGGCCATGTTCCGGGCGAGCTTGTCACGCCACCACTGCGCGTTGGCCTTCGGCTGCGTCGCGTGCTGCGGGCATCCGTGCCAGAAACAGCCGTCGATCAGGACGGCCACCTTCGCCCCGGTGAACGCCACATCGATCCGGCGCCGCGCCATGCCCGGCACTGGATACTCCACGCGGTAACGCAAGCCCGCCGCATGGAGAAGGCGTCGCACAGCCAGCTCGGCCCTCGTGTCCTTGCTGAGTTGCCGCGACATGCGTGCTGAGACTTCGGGGGATGAGGGGACGGCACCAGGCACATGAACATTCTGCCAGCGTGGAGGTGCGCGCATGGCCCCCCCGTTTGCGCGGAAATCCACTCGCCTGCGATCAGGCGTTGCAGAGGGCCCTCCTCCATGGTGTTGCTATCGGGCCGCCCGCTTCTTGGCCAGTGTCGTGCTTCCGCGGGCCGCGTCAAGGGCGCTGCACTCCGCTGCGCTGCGTTCCGCGTCGGCTGCGCCGATGGCCCTCCGGGCCACCCTTGACCCGGCCCGCTCCAGCACGGGGAAGAAGCGAGCGGGCGGCCCGGAAAGGCGGGTGGCCCAGGTTGGGGGGCGGTGAGGTCGGGTGGGTGGCTGGCCGGGGTTGGGGGCGCGATCGCCCTGGGGGGCGCCGGGCCGGTTCGGCGGCTTGGTGTCGTGGTGGGTGTGCGCCGGCGCGGGATGGCGGCCTTCCGCTTGAGGCGGCGGCGAGGGCTGTCCTAGGTGTACCCGGTCATGACTTTGGTGACAGTCGGCTGATTGGTGGCTGGCCGCCGAGCGCGGTGTGTCGGCGGCCAGTGTTGTAGAACTGCAGCCAGGGTGCGAGTGCGTCGGCGCGTTCGGTGTTGCTGGCAAAGACCTGGTGGTAGGCCCATTCGGCCTGCAGGGTGCGGTTGAAGCGTTCGACCTTGCCGTTGGTCCATGGGCAGTGGGGCCGGGTGAACTTCTGCTGTGCGCCCAGGGTTTGGCAGGCGTCGCGGAAGGAGCCGGAGGTGCGGTAGTTGCGGGCGTTGTCGGTCATCACGCGCTCGATGCGGGCGATGCCGTGGCCGGCGAAGAACGCGGCCGCGCGGGTGAGGAACGCGGCGCAGGTGACGCCTTTCTCGTCGGCCAGGATTTCGGCGTAGGCCAGGCGGGAGTGGTCGTCCACGGCGGCGTGCACGTAGTCGTAGCCGATGCCGCGGCCGCGGACGTCCTCGCTGCGGCCGTGGGCGCGCCAGCCGCCGCCGTCGGGGATTTTGCCGAGCTTCTTCACGTCCACGTGGACCAGGCCGCCTGGCTGGTTGTACTCGTAGCGTGCGGCGCTTTTGCGCACCGCCCGGATGACCTGCCCGGTGAGCGGGTCGCAGGCTGCCAGGGGCGGCATGTGGTGGCGGCGCAGGATCCGGGTCACGGTCCGGGCCGGAACCCCGGTGGCCTCGCTGATCTGCTCGGGTCCCCGGCGCAGGCGTCGGCGGGCCTGAAGAACACGCTCCTCGACCTCGGCCGGCGTGCGTGTGGGGCAGGTGCGGGGGCGGCTGGAGCGATCGTGCAGCCCCGGCCAGCCCTCGACCCGATAGCGATTGACCCAGCGGTGAGCACACTGCCGGGAGACTCCCAGTTCCTTGGCGACGTGCGCGACCGGGCGCCGGTCGAAGACAACGCGACGCACCAGCAGGCATCTGCCGTGAAAGGTCAGCCGGGCATTAGCGTGGGCCACCAGGACCTCCGAGGTGAGTGAAGACGGCAATCTCCACTACGCCCGGAGGTCCCTCCATGATCAACAACCGGTAGCGGGCGTGTCACCAACCTCCCGGCCGAGTACACCTAGGGCGGGCGAGGACCTGCTGAGGCTTCTGATTGAGGCTGGTTCACCCTTTCGAGAACTGCATTGACCTGGCGTTATTACTCTACGTAAGTGATGATTGACGGTGTTGGGTCGTTCAGGATCGTCGCGAGTTCGGTGTGCTGTGCTGCTGGTTTGCGAGGGGGTGGGTGGTGTGTCTGGGGAGGGCGCCGTAGCGGGCGCAGGTGTGGTGTTGTGCGGGGCGTTGGATGAGTGGGTGGCGGGGATTCGGGAGCAGGGGCCGTCGGAGCGGACGGCCGGGCTGTTGGGTGGGCTCGACTGTGGGCAGCTCTCGGCGCGGGGGCAGTTTGATGCGCTGGTGGTGCTGGAGCAGCACTTGTCGTGGTTGCAGGCCAAGCAGGTTGAGGTGCTGGCTGCGATTGCCGCGCATACCGACACCCCGGAGGAGGTCATCCTGGCGGCGGGCGGAAGGCTGGACGATGTCTTCGCTGCTGACTGGGATACGGCCGTGGAGGAAGTCGCCTGTGCGTTGCGGCTGGCCAATCGGACTGCCGCTCGGCGGCTGGAGGCGGCCACCTTGCTCGCCGACCGGCACGAGATCACCACTGGGCTCCTTGGCGCTGGGCAGATCTCTTGCATCCAGGCGCAGACGCTTGCCGAGCAGCTGCGCGTCGTCGATGACAGCGTCGCTGCTCAGGTTGAGCAGGTCATGGCGGTGAAGATGCCCGGCCAGGCGGCCGGGCAGACCCGGGCCGCGTTGCGTCAGGAAGTCCAGCGGGCTGACCCCGACGGGGCCGAGCGGCGTCATCGACAGCGGGTGCGGGAACGCCGGATGCTTCGCCATCCCGACGACGACGGCATGGCCCTCTTTGGGGCCGTGCTGCCCGCCCAGCAGGCCGCGCTCATGGAGCAGGCTGTCGACCGGCGGGCACAGGGCTACGCCGACGACGGGCGAGGTTTGGAGCAGAAGCGGGGCGACGCGCTCTTCGACCTTGTTGTCAATCAGCCCGGGGCAGTGGGTGATTGGGGTACGGGCCCATTACCGCCTCGCAGGCTCGAACGCTCGCCTTCGCGTCGGTTGGCGGCGGTTGCTCACCGCTCTTGAGACCGGGCTGCTCATCAAGACCGACCTCACCACCTACCGGCCGACCGCCGAGACGGAGCAGCATGTGGTCGCCCGGGATCGGTACTGCGCCTTCCCGAGTTGCTGGATGCCTGCGTACCGGTGCGACCTCGACCACATCAGGCCGTTCCCGACGATCTGCAGCCGCTGTGCAGCCGTCATCATCGGCTCAAGACCACCATCCCGGCTGGAAGGTCACTCGGGATGCGCACACCGCGACCACCACCTGGACCGCGCCCACGAGGCCGAGTGGTCAGTTGCCGCCCCGGCTGACACCCCTCCCCTGGGGAGGGAGCCGGCTGTCGTCGCGGCCCCGTCGGCTACTGGGGCTCCGCCCCGTGGCAGTCGTCATACGCCCGCCCCGACCCACACCAACACCCCGCCCCCCGCTGCGGCGGCCAAGCCGCAGCCCGCCCGCGTGCCGCCAGCGTCGTCGCATACTGCGGTAGCAGTGCCGCGTCCGCCGGGGACGCGCCCTCCGAAGCGGCGAACGCCTCGTACGACGGCACCGTCCCCGTCACGATGCCGAGGTTCGGGGTGCCGGAGGAGGACAGTTCCCGTAGGGAGGCCTCTATCGTCGCCAGGTGCTCCTCGTGGGAGGGGTACTCGGTGGACAGGGACGGGTACGCCGTCACCAGCTCTGTCAGCTCGTCCGCCGTCCAGTGCAGGACGGCCACCGGGAACGGGCGGGACAGGGCCTCCCGGTACGCGCCCAGTTCCGCCCGCAGGCGCGAGATCTCCGCCTCCAGTTCCGCCGGGTTGTCCGAGCCCAGGGACCACACGCGCTTCGGGTCGTGGAGTTCGTCCAGGGAGACCGGCATCGAGTGCAGGGTGTCCGCGAAGGTGTCCCACTCGTCATGGGGTGCGCCCAGCATGCGGCGTACGCGATGGCGGCCGAACAGCAGCGGATGCGTTGAGTACGGGGGCTCCGACACGTCCGTCAGGAGGAGGCGCACACCCTGTGTGAAGGTCTCCTGTGCCTGTTCCAGCTCGTCGTGGGACTCCAGCGACTCCGCGACGATCACCCAGGGGGCGGGGTCCCGCGGGGAGGCCGCTCGGACGCCGTCGATGATCGCGCGGGCCTCCGCCTCGTGGCCGTACTCCCAGAGGTTCGAGGCCTTCAGGGCCCGTACCAGGTGGGGGTTGTCCAGGGACTTGGACGACGACAGCAGGCGGTCGTAGAGCGCGGTCGCGGCGGGGCGGTCGCCGGACAGTTCCAGGTGGGCCGCGGCCCGCAGGAGCAGGGCCTCGGCGTCCTCCGGGTAGAGGCCGGCGGTTCGCTCCAGGCGTGCCGCCTCGGCGGTGTGGTCGACGTTTTCGGCAGGCGTGTCGGGGCGCATGGGGGACACGGTACTGCCCAGGGGTGGCGGAGCGGAGAACAGAGGGGAGAAGAGAGGGCGGATATTGGCTGGTCGAGGTGGTTGTTCGTCTGGGGCCTTCCCTTCCCTTTCCTTCCCTCCCCGCCCCTTCACTTGCCTTCCATCCCATCTCGCCTCGCTCCTCCTCTCCTCTCCTCTCCTCTCCTCAGATCACCACCCCATCGATCTGCAGCGTCTGCACCGCCTTCGCCGCGAACGGCACCGCCACCGACTTTCCGCTCAGGTATGTGTTCGTGTACGACCGGTACCGGTCGCCGCCCGTCGTCACCGTGTTCCAGCGGGGGACCAAGCCGCCCGAGCCGCCCGAAACCGTTGCGAATCTCGACAGGTCGAACGTCAGGGTCTGGGCCGACGTCGACGTGTTCACCGCGACGATCACCAGGCGGCGTGCCGACGCGTCGTAGGCCGCTGCCGCGTAGCTCACGCCCGTGTCGAGGAGCCGCATGCCGGGGCGGATGTGACGGCTGAACTGGGCCATTACGTAGTACTTGGTCTGGATTGTCGTGGGCTGGAGGGTGTTGGGGTCGTACGCGATCATCGCCCAGCCGGTCGACGGGTCCATGACCTGCCAGTAGCACCAGGCCGTCGGGTGCAGCCAGCGGAAGTCGTAGCAGAGGTTCGACGCCATGGTCAGGCCCGTGCCGTCGCTGTCGCCCGTCTCCGAGTTCCAGAGCTTCTTGCCGGAGGTGGTGACCACGTCCGTGTAGAGGAGGTCCCTGCGGCCGCCCGAGCCCTGGTAGCCGTGCACGTTGACCTGGTTCACCAGGGCCTTCGTCGACGCCCCGAAAGATGCCCACGTCGAGCGGGCCGTGTCGTAGTTCGTCTCGTCGGAGGCCGAGATGCGTACGCCCGTCAGGCCGCGCTTGTCCAACTCGCTGCGCATGTACGGGAGTACGGCCGCCTGGACCGCCGGGTCCATGTGGCAGCCCTCCTGGGTGCCGGTGGCGGTCCACCACGAGGACGCCGGTTCGTTGAAGGGATCGACCGTCGCGAAGTTCACGCCCCAGTTGTTCCTGGCGTACAGCGCTGTCGCCGCCAGGTGTGACGCGTGCTGGCGGTAGTTCCAGGTCTGGAGGTTGTTGCCGCCGCCCGATGCCCCGGACGGGTTGTGGTTGTTGCACATCCACCACATCGGGGAGTTGGCGAACAGCTCCGTCGTCGCGCCGCGCTGTGTCGCCTTCACCAGCATCGCGCGCTGGGTCGCGTCCGCCGTCCAGTCCCAGGCCGAGGAGGTGGGGTCCTCGTTGTTCCAGTTCTGCCAGAAGCCCTCGATCTGCTTGAAGCCGGGGATGTTCGGCGACTCGACCATCGTCTCGCCGTTCACGCTGTTCCAGCTGCACGCGCCGAGGTTGTAGCGGGCGATGTTGAGGCCCAGGCCGGGGAGAGACGTGCCGTTGTAGGTCACCGAGTTGGTGGTGAAGAAGAGGTCGGCGAAGTCGTTCCGGTCGCCGAAGACGTTGGCCCACCAGGCCAGGGAGGTGCCCCAGCCCTCCCAGGTGCCGTAGGACGTGCCGGGGTTGACGGCGATGGTGGCGTCCGCGTGTGCGGTGCCCGTCGCCAGGGCGCTGCCGAGGAGTGCACCGCCTGTCGCCGCCAGCAGAGTTCTGCGTCGGATCATGACTTCTCCGCTTCGCTCAACGGCCGGTCGTCGTCGAACCGGCGTCACGGCCTGTCCCGCTGATGCCGACAGGAAGCATCGGGTGTGGCGCATGAGGTTGTCGAGGGTTCCGACAGCCCTTTCTCAAACCTGTGGAAGAAGGCGGGAGGAGCGGAAGAGGGGAGCGGGGAGGGGGCGGAGGGGGGAGCGGGGAGGGGGCGGAGGGGGCGGACGTACGCGGTTCTGACACCCGCCGCGTGCGCATGGGTCTGGAGACCTCGCGCCCCTGCCCCTATCGTGCGGGCGGCCCCGTCGGCCCCGGTGAAGGAGGCTCACGGATGGTGCGGGTTCGCGTCGTGCGGCACAGCGGGCTGCGGCGGCGTGCGCTGCGGCGGCGCGCGCTGTGGGGTGGCGGGGAACTGCTCGTCACCGTCGGGGTGGTGCTTCTGCTGCTGGTCGTGCATCAGGTGTGGTGGACCAACCGGGAGGCCAGGGCGGGGGCCGAGCGGGAGGTCCGGGCGCTGGAGCGGGCCTGGGACGGCGCCGCCGGCGATCCCGGAACGCCGCCCGTACCGGCGGCCACGGACACGGACACGGCCGCGCCCGCTCCCTCGCCCGAGCCCTCCGCCGGCACCCGGCGCCGGTCCGCCGTCGCGCCGGCACCGCGGCCCGACTGGTCCCGGGCCTACGCCATCCTCACCATCCCCCGCCTCAACCTCCGCGTCCCCATCGCCGAGGGCATCAGCAAGAGCGGCGTCCTCAACAAGGGCTACGTCGGCCACTACCCCGGCACCCAACAGCCGGGCCAGGCCGGCAACTTCGCCCTCGCCGGGCACCGCAACACCCACGGTGAGCCCTTCCGGTACATCAACCGGCTCGCGCCCAGGGACACGGTGCGGGTCGAGACACGGAGCGCCACGTACACGTATGCCGTCGACCAGACGCTGGCGCAGACCGCCGCCCACGACGGGAGCGTCATCCGGCCGATCCCGCGCTCCACCGTCAAGCCGGGCCATGGATACGACGACCCCGGCTACTACCTCACCCTCACCACCTGCACACCCGAGTACACGTCGAAGTACCGGCTGGTGGTGTGGGGCAAGCTTGTGTCCATGCGGCCCCGGTGACCCCTGTTCACCCATCGCGTCCGAGCCGGCGGGACGGATCCTGTATAACGAAGGAGCGAAAGAACGAAAGAGCGAGAGAACGAACGTCAGGGCGAGCCGCACGAAGGGAGGGAACGCCGATGATCCGCAGCCTGGCCCATCTGCGTCCCGCCGCCGCGCTGGTGCTGCTCTTCCTCGAGATCACTCTGCTCGACACCGGCAGCCTCTCCGCGACCGTCGCCCTCGCGGCGACCGCCGCCGCGGGTTCCGCGTTCGCCGTCTGCTCCCTCCTCGCCTCGCGTGCCGCGCCCGCCGTGGCGCCCACCCGGGTGCGTACGGCCATCCGTGACCGGGCCCGCCGTACGGCCTTCCTGCCGCAACGCGACCCCGACGCCTCAGGCCGGCCACGGCCCAGGGCACCCGGGCGCGCCCTCCCGGCGACCGTCGCGTAGGGCACCCACCAGTGCAGCTCAGCTCATACGTGTGACCCGCGCGGGTCGTCATGCCGCCATGCCGCTTCCCGGCATTCCCGTTCCGGCACGACGAGACCCCGGAGGGCTCACCCATGTCTGTTTTCGCCGACCTTGTTCAGAAGCTGGCCGAGCTGCTCGACCCGCTGTTCGGCGCTTCCGCGGCCGCCGCCGCGATCGTCCTGTTCACCGCCTTCGTACGACTGCTCGTGCATCCGCTGTCCCGGGCCGCCGCGCGCGGGCAGAAGGCGCGGGCCGAGCTGCAGCCGAAGATCGCCGAGCTGCGGAAGAAGCACGGCAAGAACCCCGAACGGCTCCAGCGGGCCGTGCTGGAGCTGCACGCCGAGGAGAAGGTGTCGCCGCTGGCCGGCTGTCTGCCGGGGCTGTTCCAGCTGCCCGCCTTCTTCCTCCTCTACCACCTGTTCTCGAACACGACGATCGGCGGCAAGGCGAACGAACTGCTCACCCACCAGCTGTTCGCCGCGCCCCTCGGGGACCGGTGGGCCGATGCGCTGACCGGTGCCGGGGGCGGGCTGTTCGGCGGGGCGGGGGTGGTGTACCTGGGGCTGTTCGCGATTGTCGCGGCCGTTGCCACCTTCAACTATCTGCGGACCAAGCGGATGATGGCGGCCGGCAGCCCGGTGCCCGCGGGCGAGGGGGAGCAGCTGCCCGGGCTCGGCGCCGTCACCAAGGTCATGCCGTTCATGTCCTTCTTCACGCTGGTCACCGTGGCGGTGGTGCCGCTGGCCGCCGCCCTGTACGTGGTGACCAGCACGACGTGGAGCGCGCTGGAGCGGGCCGCGCTGTATCGCTGACCTACGGTCTGTCGCTGATCCACGGTCCAGTACGTGAACCGGGTATTGCGGACCGGCCGTGGACCTTGGAGGATCGACCAGTCCTCCGATGGCTGCACACATCGGTGGGCGCCCCGCGATCGAGGGAGATTGTGATCATGAAGCTGCTGCGAGTCGGTACGGCGGGAGCGGAGACGCCCGCGCTGCTCGACGCCGAGGGGGGCCTGCGGGACCTCTCCGGTGTCGTGCCGGACATCGACGGAGCGCTGCTTGCCGACGACACCGCGCTGGAGCGGATCCGTACGGCCGCCGAGGCCGGGGAGCTGCCCGCGCTGGATGCCACGGGGTTGCGTGTCGGGCCGCCGCTCGCGCGGATCGGCAAGATCGTGTGCATCGGGCTGAACTACCACGACCACGCCCGCGAGACCGGCGCCGAGCCGCCCGCCGAGCCGGTCGTCTTCTTCAAGGCCGCGGACACCGTCGTGGGCCCCCATGACACGGTGCTGGTCCCGAGGCGGTCGACGAAGACCGACTGGGAGGTCGAGCTCGCCGTCGTCATCGGGCGTACGGCCCGCTATGTGGACTCGGCCGAGGAGGCGCTCGCGCATGTCGCCGGGTACGCGGTGGCGCACGACGTGTCCGAGCGGGAGTTCCAGATCGAGCGGGGCGGGACCTGGGACAAGGGCAAGAACTGCGAGACGTTCAACCCGCTCGGGCCCTGGCTGGTGACGGCGGACGAGGTCCCCGATCCGCAGGACCTGTCGCTGCGGCTGTGGGTCAACGGTGAGCTGAAGCAGGACGGGACGACCGCGGAGCAGATCTTCCCGGTGGGGGAGGTCGTGCGGTACGTCAGCCAGTTCATGACGCTGTATCCCGGTGACGTCATCAACACGGGGACGCCGGCGGGGGTGGCCATGGGGCGGCCCGAGCCGAAGCCGTATCTGCGGGCCGGGGATGTCGTCGAGCTGGAGATCGAGGGGCTCGGCCGGCAGCGGCAGGTGTTCAAGGACGCGTGAGCGCTCCGCCGGGAGGTCCGGGGAACCGCGGAGTGTTCGTCATCCGCGGGTAGTACGTGGTCGCTCGCGCCCACGCGGCGGGGCCGCACAGTGACACGGCCCCGCGCCCGGCCCCGCGCCGCCGAAGACAAGGGCGTTGCCCTAGCCCTTGCTCAAGAACTCCTCCACCGCCTCCACCACCATCCGGTGGTCCTCGAGCTGCGGCAGCCCGCTCACCGTCACCGACCCGATGACCCCGACCCCCTCGACGTTGATCGGGACCGAGCCGCCGTGGGCCGCGTAGGTGTCGGGGTCGAGGCGGGAGGAGTCCTCGAACGTCGTGCCCTTGGCGCGGAAGCGGGCGCCGACGATGTAGGAGGAGGTGCCGTAGCGCTCCACCACCCGGCGCTTGCGGGCGATCCAGGCGTCGTTGTCCGGGGTGGAGCCGGGCAGCGCCGCGTGGAAGAGCTGCTGGCCGGCCCGGTGGATGTCGATGGCGACCGGGGCCTGGCGCTCGCGGGCCTTGTCGACCAGCAGCGAGCCCAGGGCCCAGGCGTCGTCGTGGGTGAACCGGCCGAAGACCAGGCGGCGTTCCTGGGCCTCCAGCTCCTCCAGGGTCGGGGTGAGCTCCGGGTGGAACCTCGGGGTGAGTTCCGGGTTGTGCGTCTGATGCGACTGGTTGTGCGTCACAGCGTCACCACCACTCCGTCGTGTGCCGAACGGCGGGCCGCCTCCAGTACGTCGAGCGCGGCGGCCGCCTCCAGGGCGGTCACCGGGTTGGGGCCGCCGGCCGGCAGTGCCTTTGCCACGGCCGCATAGTAAGCGGGGTAGTCGCCGGGGAGGGTGGGTTCGACGCGGCCGCCTCCCGTCACCGGGGACTCGCCGGAGCCGATCCGACCCCACAGCGACTCCGGCTCCACGCCCCAGTCCGCACCCGCGCCGGGCCGCCGCCCCTCGCGCAGCGCCGCCTCCTGCGGGTCCAGGCCGTACTTGACGTAGCCCGCCTTCGAGCCCAGCACGCGGAAGCGGGGGCCGAGTTGGGCGGTCGTGGCGGAGGCGTACAGGTGGGAGCGGACGCCGTTCGCGTGGGTCAGCGCGATGAAGGTGTCGTCGTCGGTCTGCGCGCCGGAGCGGCGGACGGCGGCCTCGGCGTACACCTGTGTGACGGGGCCGAAGAGGACCAGCGCCTGGTCGACGAGATGGCTGCCGAGGTCGTACAGCAGACCTCCGATCTCTGCCGGGTCGCCGGACTCCCGCCAGCCGCCCTTGAGCTGCGGGCGCCAGCGTTCGAAGCGGGACTCGAAGCGCCATACGTCGCCCAGCTCGCCCTCGGCCAGGAGCTTACGGAGGGTCAGGAAGTCGTTGTCCCAACGGCGGTTCTGGAAGACGGACAGCAGCAGGCCGCGCTCCTCGGCGAGCGCCGCCAGCTCGCGCGCCTCGGCCGCGGTGCCGGCGATCGGCTTGTCCACGACGACCGGGAGGCCCGCCTTGAGGGCCGCCGTCGCGAGCGGGACGTGCGTCTTGTTGGGGGACGCGACGACGAGCAGGTCGAGGTCGCCGGCGCGGGCGAGCAGCTCGTCGGGCGTGGCGACGACGCGTACGTCCGGGTGCTCGGCGAGGGCCTGCTTCCGCCGCTCGGGGTTCGACGTGACCACCGTGTCCAGGGCGAGCCCTTCGGTGGTGGTGATCAGCGGAGCGTGGAAGACGGAGCCGGCCAGGCCGTAGCCGACGAGGCCCACACGCAGGGGAGTAGCGGTCGTGCCGGGAGTGCCAGTCATCCGCCCACTTTCGCAACGCTGTTGCCAAAGTGCAAGCGCGGGGGAGAATGGCGGGGTGATGGACGCAGGGAGCGCGGTGAAGGGTGAGGTCGGCGGCGTCGCGGGCGGCAGTGTCGTGGGCGGCGGCCCGGGCGGTGTGAATCTCGGCGCGCTGCGCAGTCACAACGCCGCGCTCGTGCTCGATCTGCTGCGGATCGCCGGGCCCGAGGGCATCAGCCGGCTCGAACTCGCCGAGCGCACCGGGCTCACCCCGCAGGCGGTCAGCAAGATCACCGCCCGGCTGCGGGAGGACGGCCTCGTGGCGGAGGCGGGGCGGCGGGCGTCGACCGGGGGCAAGCCGCGCACGGTGCTGCGGCTGGTGCCGGAGGCCGGGCACGCGGTGGGGGTGCATCTGGACCGGGACGAACTGACGGCCGTGCTCTGCGATCTGACCGGCGCCGTGGTGACACGGCGCGGCGCCCCGCTGGATCTGGGGGCCGGCGCGGACACGGTCGTGGAGCGGGCCGTGCGCGAGGTGGGGGAGCTGACGGGCGGGAGCGGCCGGCGGGGTGCGGTGCTCGGGGTCGGCGTGGCGCTGCCGGGGCCGCTCGACCATCGGCGCGGGGTGCTGCACCGGGTCACCGGGTTCCCGGAGTGGAACGGCTTCCCGCTGCGGGACGTGCTCGCGCGGCGGCTCTCGCTGCCGGTCGTCGTCGACAAGGACACCAACGCCGCCGCCCTCGGGCTCGCGGTCGGGGCCGCGACCGCGACGGCGGGGGACGCGGGAAAGGCGGGGGCCTTCGCGTATCTGCACTTCGGGGCCGGGCTCGGCGGGGGCCTGGTGATCGGGGGAGCGGTGCACCGGGGCACCCGCACCGGAGCCGGGGAGTTCGGGCATCAGGTCGTCCAGCTCGACGGGCCGCCCTGCGAATGCGGCAACCGTGGCTGTGTGGAGGCGCTGTGCCTGGCCGCGGTGGCGCGGGGCGATGCGGCGGAGGCGGCCCGGGTGCTCGGCACCGCGGCCGGCAACCTGGTCGCGCTGCTCGACGTCGACCTCGTGCTGCTGGGCGGCCGTACGGTCGCCGCCGCGCCCGAGACCTACGTCCGCGGAGTCGCCGCCGTCCTCGCCGAACGCGCCCGGCGCGCGGGCGGGGACGCGGTGCCGGTACGGGTCGCGCCCGGCGCGGGGCGGCAGGTCGCCGAAGGGGCGGCGCAGTTGCTGCTGGCGCCGTTGTTCGGGCGGGCGGAGGGGTGAAGCCGTCCGGGGTGAGGCGGGCCGGGGCGAGGCGGGCCGGGGCGAGGCAGGCCGGGGTGAGGGCGGCCGGGGTGAGGGCGGCCGGGGTGAGGCCGGCCGGAGTGAAGCCGGCCGGAGTGAAGCCGGCCGGGGCGAGGCGGGCCGGGGCGAGGCAGGCCGGAGTGAAGCCGGCCGGGGCGAGGCCGGCCGGGGCGAGGCAGGCCGGGGTGAAGCCGGCCGGGGTGGGTGCGCTGATCGAGCGGACTTGCCGGGCCGTACGGAATGGCGCCACCCCGTGGCCGCTGCCACCCGGCATGGTCATGTGTTCATGCGACTGCACTCACCCGCTTCCCTCGGCCTCGCAGCCGCCGCCCTCCTGGCCGCGGCGCCCCCGGCGCACGCGGAACCGCCCGCCGCGCTCCCCAGCTGTGTCACCGGCGACGGCGCCTTCCCCCTCACCACCCGGCTGCACGGCGGCCCCGCCTCCTACGCGGCCGGCGGCGGATTCGGCACCTGGTACCTGGACCTGACCAACAAGACCACCCGGACCTGCACCGACATCCACCCCGTGGTCGTCCTGGTCGACGGCGAGCGAGCCCTCGAACCGTCCCAGCCCCGCCTGGAGTTCTACGACGGCCGCAGCGGCACCCGGCCCCACCCCGTCCGCTTCGAGGCCACCGACCAGGACGAACTCGTCGGCGCCTTCGACGGCTTCCCCGGCTTCACCGTCGGCCCCCGCAAGACCATCACCGTGAAGATCCGGCTGGCCGTCACCTCGGACGCCGTACCGAACCGGATCACCGCGAACGCGGCCGTCGTACAGCGCCACGACGGCGACGGCGACTGGGTCGGCCAGTCCAACGACTACCGCTTCACGATCGAGGCCGACCCCACCGAAGCGGCCCACCCGCCCGGTACGGCAGCCCCGACCGATCCCGCGGGCCGGGACGCCTCGGCCCACCCGGACGCCTCACCCACCCCAGGCGGTGACGCCGCCCGCAACCGGCTCAGCCTCGCCGACGAACTCGCCCGCACCGGCCTGACCTCACCGCCCGGCGTCACCTTCGCCGCCACCCTGGCCCTCCTGCTGACCGGCGCCGGCCTGCTGGTCGTACGGAGACGCCGCTGAGGCCACGCCCTCTTCGACCGCTTGCCGCAGGGCCTGCCGGGCGTCGGGTGATGGTGCGATGAATGGAAGGAAGCCACTGGCAGCCGACCGTTCCCTGAAGATCGGGCGTGTGCTTACGCTGGGGCCCACGCACGCACAGCGTCAGGAGATCGCGCTCATGGCAGACCGCAAGCCCATCGAGTCCTGGCTCACCGACATGGACGGTGTGCTCATCCACGAGGGCGTTCCGATCCCAGGCGCCGACGCCTTCATCAAGAAGCTGCGCGAGTCCGGCAAGCCCTTCCTCGTGCTCACCAACAACTCCATCTACACCCCGCGCGACCTGCACGCCCGGCTGAACCGCATGGGCCTGGAGGTGCCGATCGAGAACATCTGGACGTCGGCGCTGGCCACCGCCCAGTTCCTCGACGACCAGCGCCCGGGCGGCTCGGCCTACGTCATCGGCGAGGCGGGACTGACCACCGCGCTGCACGACATCGGCTACGTCCTCACCGACCACGAACCGGACTACGTCGTCCTCGGCGAGACCCGCACCTACTCCTTCGAGGCCATGACGAAGGCGGTCCGCCTCATCAACGACGGCGCCCGCTTCATCTGCACCAACCCCGACGAGACGGGACCGTCCACCGAGGGCCCGCTGCCCGCGACCGGCGCCGTCGCCGCGCTGATCACCAAGGCCACCGGCAAGCGGCCGTACTTCGCGGGCAAGCCCAACCCGCTGATGATGCGGACCGGCCTGAACACCATCGGCGCCCACTCCGAGACCAGCGCCATGATCGGCGACCGCATGGACACCGACGTACTGGCCGGCATGGAGGCCGGCATGCAGACGTTCCTGGTGCTCACCGGCCTGACCCGGCCCGAGCAGGTGGAGAACTTCCCGTACCGGCCGTCCAAGGTCGTCGACTCCATCGCGGACCTCGTCGACCGGATCTAAAGCGTGTTGCAGAACGCTGTGATCAGGCAGGCTGAACTGGGCGTTTGTCGCGTCTGGTCACGCGGTGAGGGCGAGGTTGTGCATGCGGGCGACGGCCTGAACGGCGTGATGGAGGCCGTCGCCGCGCTGCCGGCAGTCACGCAGGATCTTGTAATTCTTCATCCGTCCGATCACATGCTCCACACGGGCGCGGACCTTGCGGTGCTCCGCGTTGTCCTCCTCTTCGCCCTTGAGTAGCGGCCGTCCGGGGCGTTTGCGGTGCGGGACGATCAGGCCGGTGTTGAGATAAGCGCCGTCGCCGAGCACCGTCACGCCTTCGCAGTGCTCGGCCAGTCCGGAGCGCCGCCAGGCGTGCGCGTCCGCGGTGGTGCCCGGCAGCGGACGGGCCGCGGCCACCACGAGCCGGGTGTCTGCGTCCACGATGACCTGCACGTTTGCTGAGAAACGGTAGTTACGCGAGGAGGCACCCACACCTCGGTCACGGACCGGGATGAGGGTGCCGTCCACGATCCACAACCGCTCGACTGCCTCCTGCGGGGCACGTACCGGCTCGAGCGCGAGCAGCGGCCCCAGCCGCTGGATCACCCGGCACACGGTCGCCGGGGAGATGCCGAACAGCGGGGCGAGCTGCCGCATCGTGAGGTTCGTGCGGTAGTAGACAGCCACCAGCAGCACCCGCTCGGCCAGCGGAAGCCGCCACGGACGACCCCACCCGCACCCCTCACCACCACGTTCCCGAACCGCCCTTAGCAGCCGCCCGAACTGCTCAGCCCGCAGACCGGTGAACGTCTCCACCCAGACCGGCTCAGCCCTCAACACCCCACCCATGCAAGGGAAATGCCCTGATCACAGCGTTCTGCAACACGCTTTAGGGCGTGTGTCGAATGTCCCGTCTGCGCCCCGACGCCCGGCACGCGCGCACCGGACGCCGCTGCGCCCGCGCTGCGCGCGGACGACGGGACATTCGACACACGCCCTAACCCCGTCCCGCATCAACACGACCCGTTTGGAGCAGCGCGGGGCCCGTTGAGGATGCGGGGCCGGTGTCGCGGGGGGAGCCTCCAGGTATCTGGAGGTTCACGATGGGATCACTGCGGGTCACTCTCTGTACGATCGCCGCCCTGGGCGCGGTCGCCGTCAGCCCGGCGGCACACGCTGCGGACGGGGGTGTCTCGCTCAGACCGTCGTCCCCGTCCCCGGGCGGCGACATCACGCTGCGGGTCAGCGGGTGCCCGCAGCGGACCGCCACGGCCGCCTCCGAGGCGTTCGTCGCCGACGCGAAGCTCGCCGTCGCCGCCGACGGCACCCTCCTCGGCGAGAGCCGCATCCGCTCCACCGCCAAGGCGGGCACCTACGACGTGAAGGTCGCCTGCGGGGCGGCCTCCCGCACGTCCGCCGTCACCGTCGTACGCAAGGGCACCGAGCCGTCCGTACGGCACGGGCCGCAGCCCTCGGCCCCCGCTTCCCCGGCCGCACCCGTCCGGGCCGGCGGCGGTGGCGCCGAGCACCTGGCGATGGTCGACGCCCGCGCGGCCGGCCCCGGCACGGCGCACACCGTGACCGGGCTGGTCCTCGCGGGCGTCGCCGCCACCGCCGTGGCCCTGCGCAGCGCCCGCAGAACCCGACGCCCCCGCTGACCGTGGCCGAGCACGACCGCTCCCCCCACGGCGGCCGTCTCGTGACGGTCGTCGTCTGGACCGTGCTGCTGCTCGGGCTGTGGCTGTGGGGGCGTGAGGTCACCGACGTCCGTCGGCCCCCGTCCGCCCCGGTGTCCGGCGACGTGGCGGCGATCGGACGCCCGGCGTCGCCCCGACTGCCGCCCGCCGCCCGGCCGTTGGGCGACGCCCTGCCGCAGCGCCTCGACATCCCGGCGCTCGACCTGCGGGCACCCGTCGTCGCCCGCGGGCTCGACGCCGACGGCGCCCCCGATCCACCGCCCTACCGGCAGGCCGGCGCCGTGGGCTGGTACGCGGCCGGAGTGAAGCCCGGAGCGGCCGGGGCCGCGCTGCTGGTGGGGCACCTCGACACCGAGCGCCGGCCCGCCGTCTTCCACCGCCTCGGCACGCTCGGCCCGGGCGCCACGGTGCGCGTGCTGCGCGCCGACGGCAAGGTCGCCGAGTTCACCGTGGACGACGTCCGGGTCGTCGGCCGCGACCGCTTCGACGCCCATCGTGCCTACGGCACCCACCGCCCCGGCCGCGCCGAACTGCGCCTGATCACCTGCGCCGGCACCTTCGACCGGGCGACCCGCAGCTACACGGCGAACGTGATCGTCTCGGCGTATCTGACGGGGAGGGGGCAGTAGGCCGCCCGAGCACGCGTGCCGGGTCGGGACGCAGACGGGACATCCGACGCGCGCCCCGGGGCGCCACCTGGCCCGGTCGACGGCCTGCTCCCCCCGAAGCCGCCGACCGGGCTGGTCCTCGACCGCGGGCGCACGGGCTGCGGGAGTAACCCGGCGACCGCGCGGGAGGTCTGGTGTGACCGTGACCCGGTGGAGTCGGTCCGACCGGGGGCCGGGGTCGTCCGTGGTCGACTCTAGAACGGATGACCGCCCCGGGCCCAGAGGAATCGACAAGGGCTCGCTACGTGATTCCCCGCCTCCCGGGTGGCTGTAACAGCTCCCCGACAAGGCCCGGCGACCTCGTGTGCCTCACGACAGGTATGTCAGGATTGAGCCTTGGAACAGAGCACCCGAGGGGGAGCTGGATGTACCTGAAGAGGGGGGCCTGGAGGGGCGCTCGTGCGCGGACGTCCGCGATGGTGCTGGGGGCGGCACTGATGATCGCGGGCTGTACCTCCGGGGACGGAGACGAGCCGGACGACAACGCCGGCGCCGGGATCAGCCAACAGCCCAAGGACACCGACCCGTTCTGGGTGAACCCGGACGGGAACGCGGCACAGCAGGTGGCCGCCTATATGAAGGACGGCAAGAAGGAGGACGCCGAGGAGATCCGCAAGATAGCGCAGCAGCCGACGGGCGAGTGGATCGGCCCGGAGAACCCGGAGCAGGAGGCCCGCGGCTACACCGAGGCCGCCGACAAGGCCGGCCGTACGGCGCTGCTGGTCCTCTACAACATCCCGCACCGCGACTGCGGCCAGTACTCCCAGGGCGGCGCCGCCGACGGCAACGCCTACCGGGCCTGGATCGACGGCGTGGCCAAGGGCATCGAGGACCGGGACACGACGGTGATCCTGGAGCCGGACGCGGTGCTGCACCTGGTGGACGGCTGCACCCCGGAGGAGTTCCACGAGGAGCGCTACGACCTCCTCAAGGGCGCCATCGCCAAGCTCAAGTCGCTGAAGAACACCAAGGTGTACGTGGACGCGGGCAACGCCGGCTGGGGCCACCCGGACCAGATCTTCGAGCCCCTGAAGTGGGCCGGCATCGACCAGGCCGACGGCTTCTCGGTCAACGTCTCCAACTTCTACACGACCAGGGACTCGATCGCGTACGGCAAGCAGCTCTCCGCCAAGGTGGGCGACAAGCCCTTCGTGATCGACACCAGCCGCAACGGCAACGGCCCCTACACCGAGGGCGATCCGAACGAGCGCTGGTGCAACCCGCCCGGCCGTGCGCTGGGGGAGTCCCCGACGACCAAGACGGCCGACCCGCTGGTCGACGCGTATGTGTGGGTCAAGCGCCCCGGTGAGTCGGACGGCGAGTGCAAGGGCGGTCCGAAGGCGGGCGAGTGGTGGGCGGAGTACGCCCTCAAGCTCGCGAAGGCCACCGAGTAGGACCTGGACCGGGACCTGGACACGACTTGGGGGCGCCCACCGTGACGGAGGGCGCCCCCAAGTGCGTACCGGCTACGGGACCCTGACCCACTGGGCCTTGCTGGGCGTCCCCTGGTCATCGGTCACGAACAGCATGTACCACCCCGACGGAACCAGATTCCGGTTCGTCGGCACATTCACCGTGATCTTGTCGCCGGACTTCTTGAAGTCCAGCGCCACCGACCGCTGGTCCACGTCCGTGACGTGCGTGGACGCGCTGGGCCTGATCAGCCGTACGTTCTCGATGGACGAGGCGTGCTGCGAGGTGAACGTGCCCTTCCCGCCGCGCTTGATGGTCTGCGGGCCGCCGGACAGCGACGGCTGCGCGTCCCGGTAGAGATACGGCGGCGTGTAGATCTCGATGCGCTGCTCGAACTTGCCCGGCTTGGTGTTGGCCTTGTCGGCGTACAGCGAGTCCGAGCCGAAGAACATCACCCGGCCGTCGGGCAGCAGGATCGACCCCGAGTGGTAGTTGCGGCCCACCAGCGGGTCGGCGACCCGGTCGAGCCGGTTGGTGTCCGGGTGGTAGATCCGCGCCTCGAGGATGTTGGAGTCGCTGCGGCCCCGGTAGTCCTCGGAACCGCCCGACACCAGCACGGTGTCGTCCGGCAGCACCGACGACTGCGGATACCGCGTGCCCTTGTCCAGCGAGGGCCCGTCCACGAACTTCGGGCTGTCCGCCTTCAGATCGATGATCCGCGTCTTCTCGCTGGACTCCTTGGACTCGCCGACGCCACCGCCGCCGATCACCATGTACTTCTCGTCCTGCGCCGGCGGCAGCAGCACCGTGCCCGAGGTCTCCATCAGCTTGGGGTCGCTCAGCCCGGGCAGCTTGGTGAACTTGTTGGTGTCCACGTCCCAGATGCCGGGGTCGCGGCCCACGTCGTCGGGGCCGTAGCCAGCGTTGGAACCCGAGTAGAAGATCTTGCCGTTCTCCAGCGGGAACAGCGCCGGGTACGTCGGGAACTGCCGGATCTTCTTCGTGTACGTCCACTTCTTGGTCTTCGGGTCGTACACCTCGTTCTTGCCCGGCACCAGCTGGCCGATGTCGTCGAGGCCGGAGACGCTGAGGATCCTGCCGTCGCTCAGGGTGGTGAGCGTCGGGTACCAGCGGGCCTCCTTCATCGGGTCGACCTTGATGTACTTCTCGGCGACCGGGTCGAACTCGTAGGCGTCCCGGATGCCCTGGAAGTCCTTCTTGTCGAGGGCGAGCTTCTGCGCGATGCCGTACGTGTTGCGCGCGTCGGCGCCGGACAGGCCCTGCACCCGGTAGTTGTCCTGGGTACCGGTCTCGTACTGTCTGCCCTTCTTCTGCGCCTCGACGTAGATCCGGCCGAGACCGGGGTCGTTGCGCAGGAACTTGCCGGTCGCCTTGTCGAAGACCTTCTTCGCGCGCGGCACCAGCACCGGGTCCTTGGAGACGAACGTCTTGCCGTTCTCCTTGCCGGTGAACTTGGTGCCCGCGGGCAGCGTGATCGGCTTGTCCGGGTTCTCGTTGTGGACGATCATCAGGCCGCCGGCCTTGGTGACGTCACCCTTGAGCTTCTCGTACCGCTTCGTGCCGCCCGCGATCAGCAGGTTGCCGTTGGCCAGCTGGGTGTGGCCGGTGCAGAACAGGTCGTTCGGCGTCGGCACCTTCTTGATCGTGCCCTTGACCGGGTCCCAGATACGGGTGTCGTACTTCTTCGCGTCGAAGTTGTCCTGGTTGTTGCCCGAACCAGCGACCAGCAGCACCTTGCCGGTGTGCAGGAGCGCCGCGTGGATGGTGTTCTGGCGGTACTCCTCGGGAAACTCGATGATCTCCCACTTGCCGTTCTCGGCTTTGTACTCGGGTCTGTTGATCTGGTACTGGTGGTATTTCTCGGTGCCGACGCGATAGAGCCACGGCCCGTTCATTCCGGCCAGCGCGAGCACCACCGCCGTGCCTATCGCGAGTCGACGGGCGCGGCGGCGGCCTGCACGGTCGTTCATTCCTTACGTCCCCCAAGTCCACCAAGGGCGATCTGCATGGTCTGGTCGTTGCCGCCGCTGCCGGACGCGGCCCAACTCGGCTTGTGCTGGGCGTGCGGGGCGTGCGCCGCGTGCTGCGTGGGCAGCGGCTGCGGTTGCGGCTGCGGCTGGTACGGCGCGGCCTGGGCCGGGGCGGGCTGGGCCGGCACCGTCGCGGCGGGCTTCTTCCTCTCCTGACGCAGCATGTAGCGCCAGGCGAAGATCGGGGTCGCGGTGATCAGCATGGCGAAGGTCGCCCAGATGATCATCGCGGGGTGCGAGTGCCCGTACACGAACCCGGCGGCGATGGACGCACCGAAGATCACGATGAAGTACCAGTGGTACCGGAAGGTCGCGAACCACCGGTCGGGGCTGGCGGAATCGCCCTTGGGCGTGACGACGAACTTGCTCTTGCGGCGCAGCACGGAGTCGAAGAACGCCTTCGCGTACAGCGGCGCCGACAGCGCGGACATCACCATGCCGGCGACACCGCCGGAGCCCTCGGGCTCGTGCGGCGAGACGTTGTGGCGGCGGTTCCAGACGTACAGGCCGATCTGGAGCGCGGAGGCGTTGCCGTAGAGCATCAGCCAGATCGTCGGGTCGATGTTCACACCCGAGGCGCCCAGGCCCAGGAACAGCGCGCAGCTCAGCGCGGCCAGGATCCAGTTGAGGGCGGACATCGGGTAGAAGATGATCATCATCGTGTAGTTGAAGAGCTTGCTCGGCGGCAGCGAGTACCAGCCCTTCCAGTACTGCTTGAGGATCGTCTCGTACGTCCCTCGCGACCAGCGCATCTGCTGGGTGAAGAAGTCCGTCCAGGCGCTCGGCCCCTCACCGACGGCCAGCACGTCCGGCGTGTACACGGACCGCCACTTCTTGCCCGTGGCCGGGTTCTTGTGGCGGTGGATCTCGAATCCGGTCGCCATGTCCTCGGTGATCGAGTCGTACAGACCGCCGATCTGCTTGAGCGCCTTGATGCGTACGGCGTTCGACGTACCCACGAACATCGGGGCGCCGTAGCGGTTGCCGGCGCGCTGGATGAGGGCGTGGAAGAGGAACTGCTGCGACTCGGCGGCCTTGGTGACGAAGTTGTCGTAGTTGCCGTACACCTGCGGGCCGATGACGAAGCCGACGTTCGGGTCGCGGAAGAAGCCGAGCATCCGCTCCAGGTAGTTGGGCAGCGGCACGTGGTCGGTGTCGACGGAGGCGAAGAAGTCGTAGTCGTCGCCGTGCGCGTCGAGCCAGGCGTTGTAGTTGCCGTGCTTGGTCTTGGCGCGGTGCGGGCCCTTGGCCTGGTTCCACTTCGCGACGCCCTTGCGGGAGAAGTGGTGCACGCCGAGCCGCGCGCAGACCTCCTTGACCTCCGGATCGTCGCCCTCGTCGAGCAGCCAGACGTGCAGCAGACCCCGGTGGCGCAGCTTGACGGCCGCCTCCAGGGTCTTGGTCACCATCTCCAGCGGCTCCTTGCCGGGCACGAAGGAGGTGAGGAAGGCCACTCTCGTGCCGGTCTCCGGGACCACCGGGATCGGGTCGCGGGCGACCAGGGTGGCGTGCGCGTTGGACACCACGTTCATGCAGCGGAAGAACTCGATCAGGCCGATCGAGACGAGCATCACCATGTCGAGCGTCGGCAGGAAGTCGAAGGCGGGATAGTCCCGTTCGGTCCAGTGCTCGGGCTGCAGCAGCCAGAACAGCAGGACCAGCGAGAGCACCGGGGCCGCGGCCAGCATCAGCGCGACCCTGATGCGGTGCGGCTCCTGCGAGATCAGCGAGCGGTACTGGACCCGGTACGGCTTGTTCGGGTCCGGCTGAGTGAGGGGACCGGCCAGCCTGCTGTAGTGCTTGTAGTCGTACTTCGGCAGCGTCTTCTTGATCCGGCGGAAGGCTCCGGTCCGGGTCTGCGAAGGCACCCGTAGCTGGGTGGTCTGAGACGGGTCGAAGTTCTGCCGGGCGCCCGTCGGCGTCGACGTCATGAGTCATCCCCCCACACGCGGATCACGCGTGTCTGTCGGTTCCTTGTACGGCTGTTCCGGTCCCCCTCGACCTTCACAGGCGTATCAGTGGTGGGCCGCAGTCACCACATCCTCCACACCTTAGACATGGAAACGCGACCTTCCGGTTGCATCATGCCCCCCTCGGCATGCGGTCATGAACGGGACCCCCTACGCCCCGCAAAAACCGGCAACCGGCTCCTTGCCCCCCAACTGCCGCGTATCCGCAGCATCTTGATAAACCCATCCCCAGGGTTCTACGGCGTTCCACATGATCGCAAGATGCGAAACGAGGTGTTTACCGGTCATACGCGCTCATTGTGGCACCTGTGGGGGTGTTGTGTACCCGTTGTGGACACGCGGGCGCGGATGTTGCCGAAGTGCTCTCGTATCGCCTCCTCCGCCCGTATCGCGTCGCCCGAACGCACCGCGTCCACGATCTCCCGGTGCTGCCGGCAGGTGACCAGGGGATCCTGCGGGGCACCCCCGAGGTCGGTGTGAACCCGGTGAAAGGCGTCCCAGAACGCCTCCATCACCTCGCCGAGGAGCGCGTTGTCCAGACCTCGGTAGAGAGTGGCGTGAAACGCCCGGTCGGTCTCGGCGATCCCGTCGCCTCCTCGCGCGGCCTGCTCTTCCATACGGCCGACGAGCGCATCCAGTTCAACGAGGTCGGCGTCCGGTATCCGCCCCGCGAGCCGCGACACCAGCCCGGTCTCCACGGCCTCCCGCAGCTGCACGAGCTGCAGCAGGGTGTCCTCGCCCCGGTAGTGCCCCGCGACCGTGCGGAAGGCGAGGCCCTCGACCATCGGCGCCAGCGACATCGTGCCGACATACGTCCCGAACCCGTGCCGGATCTCCACGATGCCCATGGCCTGCAACCCCTTGAGCGCCTCACGCACGGAATTGCGACTGGCACCCAGATGCTCCATCAGCTCGGGCTCCGTCGGCAGCGGGGCCCCGGAGGCCAGCCGGCGGTCGATGATGAGCTTCTTGATCCGCTCCTGAAGGTCACGCGCTGCCATGGCCAGAGAGTATCCGGCCAAACACGCGAACAGCCCCTCGCGTGCACGAGGGGCTGCTTGTCTGTGCGCCGCCAGGGACTCGAACCCCGGACCCGCTGATTAAGAGTCAGCTGCTCTAACCAACTGAGCTAGCGGCGCGTGCTGACGCCGTCGACTCTACATGACCTCCGGGGGTGCTCCTGACCACGTCACCGGGGTGGGGCGCGGGGGTGCCGGGGGCGATGTAAACCATTCGGACCGTCAACATGCGAGTCCGGAAGACAGTTGACAAACTGACGGGGTGTACAGCCGCGGACATTTCCAACTGGAGTGTGAGGGGAATCGCATGGAGGCTCGGGCTCCGGTATTCGAGGAATTCGACCCGGTGAGTGACTGCGACTGCCCCGGATGCGTTCACTGGCAACGCGTCCTGCCGCATTCCCGGGCCGGCCGCCACCCCGCCGCCCACCGGGCGCTGATTCTCGCCGCAGCCGCCTCCACCACCGTCGTCGTCGGGCACACCGCCCCGGCCCTCGCCGCCCCCCACGCCCCCGACCGGCAGGTCGTTCCCGCAGGTGACGAGCCCAATACTCCCCAGGGCGGCAAGGCCCCGCTGCACGGTCCGGGTGGGAAGCCGGGCAAGCCGTCCGGGGTGGTCAAGGCGCCCTCGACCACCCGTGCCGAGATCATCAAGCGAGCCAAGAAATGGGTCGCCGCGAAGGTGCCGTACAGCATGTCCAAGTACTGGTCGGACGGATACCGGCAGGACTGCTCGGGCTTCGTCTCGATGGCCTGGAGCCTGCCCGGAAACGAATGGACGGGCAGTCTGGGGCAGTACGGCGTGCGAATCTCCAAGGGGGATCTGCAGCCCGGCGACATTCTGCTGTTCCACAATCCGGCGGACCCCCAGAAAGGCTCGCACGTCGTCATTTTCGGCGGCTGGACGGACCACACGCGCACCTACTACGTCGCCTACGAGGAGGCGCCCCCGCACGCCCGCCGGCAGGCCACGCCGTACGCCTATTGGAAGCACTCCGACCGCTATGTGGCCTACCGCTACAAGGGGCTCACGGGCGGCACGACGGGCAAGGATCCGGTCAGCGGGGAGCAGGAGGGCGGGAAGGCGGACGGGGGGAAGTCCGAGGGCGGGAAGGCGGACGAGGGGAAGACGGACGGGGGGAAAACGGACGGCGGGAAGTCCGACAGTGCCAAGCCCGCGGGGCCGAAGCGGCCGGCCGCCTACCCCGGACGGGCGCATTTCGGGCCCGGGGCCAACAACAAGCACGTCACCCGACTCGGCCGCATGCTCGTCGAGCGCGGGGCCGGCCGGTACTACACCTCCGGCCCCGGTCCCCGCTGGTCGGACGCGGACCGCCGGGCCACCCAGGCGTTCCAGCTCGCGCAGGGCTGGCGGGGCCAGGACGCCGACGGGCTGCCGGGGCCACGGACGTGGGCGCTGCTGGTGGCGGGCAAGGGCAAGGACATCTCGGCCGGGGCGGGCGGAGCCGGTCCGTCGGAGCAACCGGCGTCGCACGGGGTGCCCGGCTACCCGGGGCGGGCGATGTTCCGGCCCGGCGCCGACAACGAGTACGTCACTCAGCTCGGCGAGCAGTTGGTGAAGAAGGGGTTCGGCAAGCACTACGAGACCGGGCCGGGCCCGCGCTGGGGCGAGGCGGACCGGCGCGCCGTCCAGGCATTCCAGCGCACCCAGGGCTGGCGCGGCGGCGCGGCGGACGGCTACCCGGGGCCGGAGACCTGGCGGCGGCTCTTCTCGTGACTCGACGCCCCGGCCGGCCCGACGCCTCACGGCCTGTTCCGAGATCCCCGTCCGCGCCCCGACGCCCGGCACGCGCAGCACAGGCCCTGACCGACCCCACATCCCGGCGACGACCGTTGTGACGCATCTGGCGCGGAGGCTGGAGCACCCATGACCACGACCACTTCTCACACGCCCGAGCCCGAGGGGCTCGCGGGGGCGGCCGAGGGGCCCGCCCGGCCCGGGCGGCTGATCCAGAACGAGGCGACCACCGAGATCCCCGTCCATCTGCTGTTCCGCGACGAGGCGGGCCCGGTGTCGGTGCCGCTCAGGCCGACGGTCGTGGCGCGCCGGCAGGGCACGGGGGAGCAGCCGCGGCTGCGCCGCCCGTCGCCGCCCAAGCCGCGTCCCGAGCCACAGGTCGACCCCGAGCTGGTGGAACAGCCCGCGCGGGTGCTGCCCGGGGCGGCGGGGGTGCTCGCCGGGGTCTGCGGGGCGGCAGGGTGCCTGGCCGCCTCGTGGTGGGCCGGGGTGCTGCCGCCGCCGGCGGCGCATGCGCTGGGGTTGCCGGCGGCCGCGGGGGCGGGGCTCGGCCCGGCGCAGTGGGCGGCGTACGCGGGGGCCGTGGCCCTGGGGCTGTTCGGCCTGGGCGGGCTGGCGCGCGGGCGGACCGGACGGGCCTGGGTGCTCGGGCTGTTCGGGCGCTACCGGGGCACGGTCCGGCGCACCGGCCTGATGTGGGTGAACCCCCTGCTGCTGCGCCGCCGGGTCGACGTACGGCTGCGGCACTGGCGCAGCGAGCCGATGCCGGCAGCCGACGGCAACGGGGTCGCGCTGCGGGCCGTCGTCCTGGTGGTGTGGCGGGTGAAGGACACCGCGCGGGCGACGCTCGGGGTGGAGGACCACGAGACATATCTGCGCGAGTGCGTCGAGGCGGCGCTGGCCCGGGTGCCGGTGGAGATGCCGGGCGCCGCGCGGGGGTCGGCCGAGGTGGCCGCGGACACCCTGACCCGGTTGGTGGTGCGGGACGCGGGGGTCGTCGGCCTAGAGGTGTTCTCGGTGCGGCCGGCGCGGGTGGAGTACGCCCCCGAGGTCGCCGCCGCCATGCACCGCCGCCGGATCGCCGCGCTGGACGCGCAGGACCGGGCCACCCTGGTCACCTCCGTCGTCGACTCGGTGGAGGACACGGTGACCCGGCTGACCATGCGGGGCCTGGTCGACCTCGACGACTACGAACGCAAGGCGCTGGTGAAGGACTTGACGGTGGCGTTCTGCTCGGGGCGCGGCGAACAAGCTTCGTGATTGGTATGGACATGTTCAATAGTCAGCAATAATCTGAGACTTGGTCTAGACCTGCAAGCTCACCGAACTTCCCCCACGTTCCCAGGAGCAGCAGCATGCGCAGAAAGACCAAGTGGTACGCCGCCGCGCTCGGCCTGACCACGGCCGGAGCCCTCGTGCTCTCCTCCGGCGGCGCGAGCGGCCACGGCTACACCGACCTCCCCATCAGCCGGCAGAAGCTCTGCCAGAACGGCACCGTGACCAACTGCGGCTCCATCCAGTGGGAGCCGCAGAGCGTCGAGGGCCCGAAGGGCTTCCCCGGCTCCGGCCCGGCCGACGGGCAGATATGCAACGCCGGGCTCGGCCAGTTCAGCCAGCTCAGCGCACCGCGGACGCCCTCCGGCGGCGCCTGGCCCACCACCAAGGTGACGGGCGGTCAGAGCTACACCTTCCGCTGGCAGTTCACCGCGATGCACGCCACGACCGACTTCAAGTACTACGTCACCAAGCCGGGCTGGAACCAGAACCACAACCTGGCCCGCTCCGACCTCAACCTCACGCCGTTCTTCACGGTCCCGTACAACGGGCAGCGGCCGCCGTCCACGCTCTCCCACAGCGGCACCCTGCCGTCCGGGCTGAGCGGCCACCACGTGATCCTCGCGGTGTGGACGATCGCCGACACGGGCAACGCGTTCTACGCGTGCTCGGACGTCACGTTCTGAGGTCCTCCCCAGTCAGCGCCCAGGCCGGCGTGGGTGGGTTCCTCCCACGCCGGCCGAAGCCCGGGACTTCCCGCGGCCGTAGCGCTCCACATCTGACGGTATGTCAGCTACCGTGCGCCCCCATGGAGTCCAGTGAACGGCGCACGGTCGCGGAACTGGTGGCGGCACGGTGGGGCGACCACCGGCCGGGGCTGTGGTTCGAGGAGAAGGCGCTCACCCGGCACGAGGTGGCCGCCGGTGCCGCCGCCCGGGCGGCACTGCTGGCCGACCTGCTGCCACCCGGCGCCGAGCCGCATATCGGCGTCCTCCTCGACAACACCCCCGAGTACCCGATGTGGCTCGGCGCGGCCGCCCTCGCGGGAGCCGCCGTCGCCGGGATCAACCCCACCCGCCGGGGCCCCGAACTGGCCCGCGACATCCTGCACACCGAGTGCCGGGTCCTGATCACCGAGCGGGCCCACCTGCCGCTCCTCGACGGCCTGGAACTGCCGTGGGGGTCCCCCCGCGCGAGCGCCGTCGAGCGTGGGGGAGTGCGCCTGCTGACGACCGACTCGCCGGAGTACGACGCCCTGCTCGCGCCCTACGCCGGCGCCCGCCCCGACCCTTCCCGCGCCACCCCGCACGACCGGCTCCTGCTCTACTTCACCTCCGGCTCGACCGGCGCCCCCAAGGCCGCGATCTGCACCCAGGGCCGGCTGGCCGCCGCCGGGCACTCACTGGCCGACCAGTTCCACGTCCGCCCCGACGACGTGCACTACATCTGCATGCCGATGTTCCACGGCAACGCCGTGATCGCCGACTGGGCCCCCGCCCTCGCGGCCGGCGCGGGCGTGGCGCTGCGCCGGCGGTTCTCGGCGTCGGGGTTCCTGGCGGACGTGCGGCGGTACGGGGCGACGTACTTCACCTACGTCGGCCGGGCGATCCAGTACATCCTCGCCACCGAGCCGCGCCCCGACGACCGGGACAATCCGCTGCGGCTCGGCTTCGGCACGGAGGCGGGGGCGGTGGACGCCGCCGCCTTCGAGGCGCGGTTCGGGGTGCGGCTGGTGGAGGGGTACGGGTCCTCCGAGGGCGGGGCCGCCGTGCAGTGGTCGCCGGGGACGCCGCCGGGAGCCGTGGGGCGGGCGGCGCCCGGGCTCGTCGTACTCGATCCGGAGACCTGTGCGGAGTGTCCGCCGGCCGTCTTCGACGCGGGCGGGCGGCTGGTCAACGGGGACGCGGCGATAGGGGAGCTGGTCAATCGGGGGCCGAGTCCCTTCGAGGGGTACTGGCGCAACGCCGAGGCGGAGGCCGAGCGGCGGCGGGAGGGCTGGTACTGGACGGGGGACCTGTTCTGCCGGGACGCCGACGGCTATCTGTACTTCGCCGGGCGCGGCGACGACCGGCTGCGGGTCGACGGGGAGAACCTGTCCGCCGCGATGATCGAGAACATCCTCGCCCGCTACGAGGGCGCGGCGGCCGTCGCCGTGTACGCGGTGCCGGATCCGGTGACCGGGGACCAGGTCATGGCGACGGTCGCGGGCGAGTTCGATCCGGTCGGCTTCGCCGGGTTCCTGCTGACCCAGCCGGATCTGGGGACGAAGATGGCACCCCGGTTCGTGCGGGTGGTGGAGCGGATGCCGGTGACCGCCACGAACAAGATCCATCGGGCGGGGCTGCGACGGGAGGGGGTGCGGTGCGCCGACCCGGTGTGGTGGCGGCCACCCGGGGAGCGGGAGTACCGGAGGCTGACCGAGGCGGATCTCCTGACATACGTCGAAGGGCCCCTCGCTCCCACGAGAGGCCCTTCGGAAGTGCGCCGCCAGGGACTCGAACCCCGGACCCGCTGATTAAGAGTCAGCTGCTCTAACCAACTGAGCTAGCGGCGCATGACTCCCGCCGACCGCGTGTGCTGTGCCCTCGCGGTGGCGACGAAGAAAATACTACCTGGTCCGCAGGGGTGCTTCCGACCACCGTCAGATGGCGAGGCTGAGCAGCACCGGCGCCGCGTTGCGGTTCAGGGCGTCCGCCGCCTGGCGCAGGCGGTGCGCGTGCTCCAGCGGGAGGGACAGGGCCAGGCAGCCCACCGACGAGCCGGCCGTGATCGGGACGGCCGCGCACACCGTGCCCACCGCGTACTCCTGGAGGTCGAGGTGGGGCACCGTCGGCGGCTGGGACGCCAGGCGGGAGAGCAGCACCCGGTCGCTGGTGATCGTGCGCGAGGTGAGGCGGGCCATCTTGTGCCGGGAGAGGTGGTCGCGCCGGCCGTTGTGGTCGAGCTGGCCCAGCAGGCTCTTGCCGATCGCGGTGGCGTGGGCCGAGAAGCGGAAGTCGACCCACTCGTTGACCACGGGGGTGGCCGGACCGGCCGCGAACTGGTCGATCCGGACCTCACCGTCGATGTACCGGCTGATGTAGACGGCCGCGCCGACCGAGTCCCGCAGCCGGTCCAGGGTGTGCTGGAGATGCTCCCGCAGGGCCTGCTCCCGGCCCTGGGCGGAACCGAGGCGGGCCAGGGCGTCGCCGGTGACGTACGCCCCGTCGGCCACCTGCTCGACGTAGCCCTCGCGGCGCAGCATCCGCAGGAGGCTGGTCAGGCGCTCCATGCCGATGTGGGTGTGCCGGGCGAGTTCGGTGTCGGTGACTCCGGTGGTGTGCCGCACCACGGTCTCCAGGATGCGCAGGGCGTCCTGGGCCGAGTGGTACGGCGCGGTCGGCTCGTGCTTAAGCGCCACGGTGTTTCCCCCTGCGGTCGCTACGGTGGGCCGGATTCCAGTCAGCCAATCATTTCCACGATAACGGGCAAGAGGCTTGTAGTGAGCGCTTGTTGACGAGAATGCGACGCCCTCATCTGCGGCGCCTGACTAGGGCATATGCCAGAGTCGGGCGCCGCGGCGCGTCGTCACAGCACAGCGCTGAGGAACTCCCGGGTCCGGTCGTTCTCGGGGTCGTTGAAGATCTTCTCCGGGGTGCCGGTCTCGATCACCCGGCCGGAGTCGAACATCAGGACCTGGTCCGAGATGTCCCGGGCGAAGTTCATCTCGTGGGTCACGCAGAGCATCGTGATGTCGGTGGAGCGCGCGATGTCCCGCAGCAGGTCGAGGACGCCCGCGACCAGCTCCGGGTCCAGCGCGGAGGTCACCTCGTCCAGCAGCAGCACCTGCGGCCGCATGGCCAGCGCCCGGGCGATCGCCACCCGCTGCTGCTGGCCGCCGGAGAGCTGGCTCGGGTACTTGTCGATGTGCTCGGTCAGGCCCACCATCTCGAGTAGCTCGCGGGCCCGCTGCTCGGCCTCCTCCTTGGGCAGGCCGAGGACGGTGACCGGCGCTTCGGTGATGTTGCGCAGCACCTTCATGTTGGGGAAGAGGTTGAACTGCTGGAAGACCATCCCGATGTTCTTGCGGACCTCGCGGATGTGCTTCTCGCCGGCCGGGACGAGGTCGCCGTTCCTCTTCTCGTGGGTGAGGTACTGCCCGCCGACCTTGATCGTGCCCTCGTCCGGTTTCACCAGGGTCATCAGCAGCCGCAGGATCGTCGTCTTGCCGGAGCCCGACGGGCCGATCAGCGTGACGTGCTTGCCGGAGGCCACGGAGAAGTCGAGCTTGTCGAGGACGACGTTGCTGCCGAAGCGCTTGGTGACGTTGTCGAAGCGGATCAGCTCACTGCCGTCCACCGCGGGGTTGGGCGTTTCCTTCGAGAGGCTGCTGTCAGCGGACAAGACGACGCTCCAGGGCTCGGATCAGGAGGGATGCCGGATAGGCGATGACGATGAAGGCCACGCCCACGACGGTCAGGGCCTCCGTGGTGAATGTTTCGTTGCTGAAGGCCTGGGCCTCGCCGAGCATGTCGAAGGCGCCGATGGTCGCGATCATCGGGGAGTCCTTGAGCATGGCGACGACGTAGTTGCCCAGGGGTGGGACGACACGTCGGATCGCCTGCGGCAGGATCACCGCCCGCCAGGTGCGGCCCTTGGACAGGCTCAGCGCGGTGGCCGCCTCCCACTGGCCGATGGGCACGCCGCCGATGCCGGCGCGGTAGACCTCCGCGGTGTACGTGGAGTAATGCAGGCCGAGGCCGACGATGCCGGTGGTGAGCGGCGACATCGAGGGGCCGAAGTTCGGCACGACATAGAAGAGGAAGAAGAGCTGCACCAGTAGCGGCGTATTGCGGATGAACTCCGTGATCGCCGTCACGGGCCAGCGCACCCAGATCTGGGAGGACCGCTGTGCCAGGGCCCACACCAGGCCCAGCGCGAAGGCGATCAGCGTGCCGATGGCCAGGGCCTGCAGGGTGACCAGCACGCCGTCCCAGAAGCGCGGCATGAAGTCCTCGACGACTGCCCAGTCCCAGTTCATCCCATACCTCCCGCGGACTGCGAACCAGCCTGCACGCTCTCACCGCGGGCGCTCAGCTTCCGCGTGATGAAGCCCGTCTCCTCCGGGGTCTGCCCGATCCCGGCCTTCGCCCTGCGCTCCACCAGCCGCATGCCGCGGGTGATGAGGAAGGCGAGGACGAAGTAGAGGACCAGCAGAAGCGAGTAAACCGGGGTCGTCTCGTTGGTACCGAGCCGGAGTAGGTTCCCGGCGAAGGTCATGTCCGCCACGGTGATGACGGAGACCAGCGCGGTGCCCTTCAGCAACTCGATCAGCAGGTTGTTGAAGGGCGGCACCATCTCGGGCCACGCCTGCGGCAGCTCGATGAGGCGCAGCCGCTGCCAGCGGGTGAAGTTGAGCGCGATACCGGCCTCCCGCTGCGCCGGGGCGACGGCGGCCAGCGAGCCGCGGACGATCTCCGAGCCGTACGCGCCGTAGGTGAGGCCAAGCGCACTGACGCCCGCCCACATGGGGACCAGCTGCCAGCCGAAGAGCGGCAGTGCGAAGAACATCCAGAACATCAGCACCAGCGCCGACATACCGCGGAAGATCTCGAAATAGATGCCGGCGACGAAGCGGACGATCCAGAACCGGGAGGTGCGGGCGAGGCCGATGCCGAAGGCGATGGCCGCCCCGAGGGCCGCAGCGTACACCGTGACCTGGATGGTGACCCAGATGCCCGGAAGGAACCAGGTGGTGAAGAATTCGGAACTCATCATCCGGCACACAGCTCCTTCGCCGTCAGATCGGTCATCTCGGCCCGACCGAAGCCGAAAGGCTCGACGATCTTCAGAAGCTCCTTGTAATTGTCTTCCTTGAGCTTCAGCAACTCCTTGTTGAACGCGTCGCGGAAGTTCTTCTCGGACTGCCGGAAGGCGAATCCGCCCGCGCCGTAGGCGGGCTTGCCGTCCACCATCGGCTGGAAGGCCTCGGTCGCCGAGGCGCGGGAGGCGCCCTTCACCGCCGTCTTCACCGTGATGTTGGTGCCCGCGAAGGCGTCGACACGGCCCTGGGACACCGCGTCGAGACCGGCCACCTGGTCCGGGAGGACCAGGATGTCCGTGATGCCCGCGGCCTTGGCATAGTCGATCTCGGCGTACGCCTTGCCGGAGGCGAGCCTGAGACCCTTCTTCTTGATGTCCTCGTACGTCTTGATCCCGTGCGGATTGCCCTTCTTGACGATGAAGGCGTCCAGCATCAGATAGTCCGGGTCGGAGAAAAGGACCTGTTCGCACCGGGTGGGGTTGATGTACATACCGGCCGACACCACGTCGAACTGCTGCGCCTTCAACCCGGGAATGAGCGCGCCGAAGTCCACCGGCACTGGCTTGACCTCGTCGATGCCGAGCCTCTTGAAGATCACCTCGGCGATCGCGGGAGCCTCACCGGTGGCCTTCCCGTCGTCTCCGACGTATCCGAACGGTGGCTCGCTCGCGATGCCGATTTTCGCCACGCCCCGGTCTCGGAGCGTGTCCAGCAGGCTGCCTCCCAGCACCTTCCCTTCCTCGGGGACACGGCTGCAACCAGCCACCCCGAGAGCCCCAGCAGCACCCAACGACGCCGCTCCTGCGAGCAGTGAGCGGCGGCTGAGTCCTCTGTGGTATCCGTTATCGGTTCCTGATCGGTTTGCGTGTGGTCGAGCCATGGGCGCGCGACTACCCGAAGAACGTACAAGGTATGCGGATCAATTCGCGCCCTTGCCTCAATCGTGCTATTTCCGTTGTGCTGGCCGGTGCATGGGGGCGGGCGGTCTTGACCGCACGGGGACGATGGGGTCATGACGGATCGCTTCATCGAAGTCTCCCTCACCAAGCGGGGAGTCCAGTGCACTGCGAGACTGCTTGACGACCGGGCGCCGCTGACCTGCGCGGCGGTGTGGGACGCCCTGCCGCTGGGAGGCGAGGTCTACCACGCGAAGTATGCGCGCAACGAGATCTACGCCCTTTTCCCGCCTTTCGCGGCGCAGGAGCCACCTCTGGAGAATCCCACCATCACCCCCATTCCTGGCGACCTGTGCTATTTCTCCTTCGCGGGCACGGAGCTGGGAACCAGGGCGTACGGCTATGACACCGACCTGAGGCCCGGCACCACGGTCGTCGACCTCGCCCTCTTCTACGAACGCAACAACCTGCTGCTGAACGGGGATGTGGGCTGGGTTCCGGGGATCGTCTGGGGCCAGGTGATCGAGGGCCTCGACACGATGGCCGAGGCCTGTAACGACCTCTGGCGGTCGGGGGCAATGGGGGAGACGCTGAGCTTCCGGAGGACCTGAGGTCGTCCCGCTCACAGCGCCCCGCCCAGTCCGGTTCCGGCCGTCGGCGGGGCGCGCTTCTGCGTGCTCCGAGGGCTTCAGCGCCCGTTCGCCGGAGCCCGGGCGGCCAGTACCGGGATGGCAGCGATCTTCGCGGCGTCCAAGTGTTCCCACACCAGTCCAGCCGGGCGGTGGGGCGCTGGGCACGAGATCACTTCGTCGGGCGTGACGATCAGGTCTACGCCGAAGTCGTGATCGGTCGCCGGGAGCTCCTCGTCCAGCACTTGAAGCGAGTGAACCGTCGAGACGACCACCGTCCGGTTGCTGATCAGTCCGGCCTCCATCAGGAACGCGAACTCCAGGTCCGAATACCCGGCACCCTTGCCGATGCGCACGCCGGCCCGGTTCACGGCGACACTGCCGACGACCACCATGTCGACTGGCTGGAGATCAGCCACATCGATCCGCGGAGCCACGGTCGCCGCAACTTTGCTGGAGGCCGCTTCCTGCGGAGGGACGGGGAGCGCGGCGGGATCGAGGAGGTAGAAGGGGTGCGGGTCGGCGAGCTTCGGCACCGCCATGAAGACGGTCTTCCCCTCGGTGAGCGCGCGAGCCCGGACCGGCAGCTGTGCCTTGTCCGGCACGGCCTTGACGACGCGGGCGTCGCGCCAGGCTGGCAGTTCGGCCAGTCGATGTGCGGCGGCTTCGGATCCCTTGAAGTTTGGGATACGGCCGTGCGCCGTCGCGTCCAGGACGGCGTCCTCCGCGTCGAGCAGATCCCAGACGCGCTCGCGTACTCGTTGCTTGTCCTGGTCTAGATGTGTGCGCACGTCGGGCTCCTTCATGCCGTGGTCGTCACGTCGCTTCCATCAACGCCATCAGCCGGTCCTGCGCGTCCTGCACCGCAGGCTCGTTGCGCCATGGCCGCATCTCTCGGGCGGCTCGGAAGACGATGTTCATCCCACCGCCTCCGCGCGTGCCATGCAGTTCGCTTACAGCGTCGTTGAACGCGGCGAGTGCGGCGTCCAGATCCCCGTCGCGAAGTCGAGCCAGCGTGAGGTTGCCGAGGACGATCGCCCGGGACTTGCGCCTGTCGTACAGCTCGGCTGCGGTCTGGGCGAGGAACTGCTCGGCTTTGCGGTAGTCGCCGAGCGATAGGTAGCACGATCCGGCCAAGCGGCCAAAGTGCGTGGGTGAGAAGAGCTCGTGGGCCACGTCCGCACCGTGTGCCTGGCCCAAGTGCCTCTCGGCGCCCTTCAGGGTACGTTCGCACTCGCTTCCCTCACCCAGATAGGCATACGCCTCCGCGGCGTGCAGCATGGCCAGCCCCGTAAGGACGTGGCTGGTGTGTCGGGCCGTACGGGCTGCCCGGAGCGCCAACTCCAGACCCTCCCGATAGTCACTGGCCCCGTACAGGGCCACGTAGCAGGTCCGTAAGAGGGCGTGCCCTTCCGCGTTCGGATCGCCGAGATGGCGAGCCACGTCCACGCTCTGCGCGTAGTACGAACGGGCCGTCGAATGGTCCTTCCGCTGCGAGGCATCCCAGACGAGTTGCCCCATGAAGGTCGCCGCATCCGCTTGGAGGATTCGCATCTCGCGCTGAACCCGCCCGGGCGGGGCCTCTCCGGCAAGGGAGGCAACCGTGCTCGCGTGCTCGCCGGCACGGGCCAGCAGCGTGGCGGAGGGTACGCGGTCGTAGCGCTCGCCCAGAGAGTTCATGCCGTCCCGGAGTTCAGCCACGGTTGAGAGATCCACACGAGACGGATAGCGCATGGCGTACGCCATGCGCTCCGCAAGAGGTTGCTCGTCGGTGGACGAGACCGCAAGGAGAGCGCTCAACTCCTCGTTGCTGACCTGGAGAACCTCCGCCAGCCGCGGCCGAATCCAGGGTTGGGGCGCCACTTTCCCCGACTCCCAGCGCGTGACGGTGGACCGCTCAACCCGCAGCGCTTCGGCGAGGCCCTCCTGCGTGAGGCCCACCGCCCGACGGCGGCGCACCAAGCCATGCCGTTTCAAAGCCATGGAGCAATCTCCCCGCCTAGTTCTTCGTGACTCGTGAGGGCGAAACTTCCCTGGTCATGCCTGGTGATGCGTCATGAATGCCTCATCCGTGCGCCAATTCTGCTCTGGTTCGCAGCGGCTGGGAGCGGTTCCGTGGAGCTCCACCGAACGGGTTAGGCACCCCACGCGCCACCGCATCCGGGACGGAGAACGTCATGGCACCACCCACACACAGGCCCCGGCAACAAGCGCCACTGCAAAGGGCGTTCGGACATGACACGTCGTCCGTGAGCGAGGCACGGAAGTTCGCCGAGCAAACCCTTGATGACTGGGGCATCACCGACCGTGTCGACGATGTCCGGCTCTGTGTATCGGAGTTGGCCACCAACGCCCTGCTTCACGGCACTCCCGGCAGCGGCGGCATCCTCGTTCGGATCAGAACCGGCGACCATCTAGTGCGCGTCGAAGTGCGCGACAACAGCTCCGCACTGCCCAAGCAGCGCTTCCCGGACGACGAGAGCCCCACCGGGCGCGGGCTTCTGCTCGTGGCCGCATGCGCCGACGGCTGGGGCGTCGACAGATACGCGGAGCACAAGGTCGTGTGGGCCGATTTCAAGATCGATACAACCGAAGCGATGAAGGTGATCTCGTGCTGACGCCCTCCCGCCCGAGCGGCCTCTGGGTACCCGAGGCGTCGAGGGCCGACATCAAGGCCCCACTGACCATCCGTACCTGGATCGGCGCCGACCCACGCGGCCAAGGGATCGGCTTTGTCCTCCTGGCTCATCCGCCTATGACCTCCCACGATGCTGCCTGCGCGGACATCCACCGGCGAATGAGAGCTCTGGCCTTCGCCGCCGGACTCCGCACTCCCGACCAATCCGTCGCCGACCTGGGCACATGCCTCACAGCCCAGGACGGTGCCGTATGTCTTCGGCTCGTACGCATCAACAAGTGGCTCTCACTCCCCACGCACGAGCACTGGAGACGGCTGCTCCTCATGCGCCCTGAAGCCGCGCTCGTCATTGGCCTGGCCCCGCTCGATGTGCACGCTGCCGGAGAGGAAGCCGACCGCTATCTCGACGGCTGCCTGCATGACGGCGAACTCATGGTCGGCCGTGTGCACGCCGAACGCGTGACGGGAGATGCCACGGCCGGACAGACGCTCACGACCTGATGCGCGACCTCATCGACTGCCTCGGCATCTGGTCAGGGCCCGGGCTCCGTCGGACTCGGCGCAAGGCCCGCCGCTGGATCGGCACCCGTCGGAAAGCGGCCCCTCCACCGATGCCCCAGCGGATCCTTCCCGCGCCCGCCCTCTACGTGCGTCGCCCACTGCCGGCACACGCGCAGGAGCAGATGCGCCCGATCGACGGGCACTCAGTCGCCCCTCGCACGGCCGCTCACGAGCGACGCGTCCAGGACACCACCCCGAGCTTCTCACGGGCCCAGGAGGCTGCGCCGCCCACTGTGTGGCGGAGGAGCGCGATGACGGCAATCCCTCAGATGAGAGTGCAGGAGCGATCACGAGTCTCGCCCAAAGGCTGGTCAGATGCGGCCTCTGCGGGTGCTTTGTACGGTGCTCCACCGTTCGCTCCGAACCGTGTCTGTGGCGTGACGAAGCGGAGTGTGAGCGTACAGCGGTGCGCCGGATCTGCGTCGACGCCGCCGCCTGCTTCTCTCGCACCGTCGAACCGGACACCTGGGTCCGCCTCGGGGTCATCGTGCCGGTGGGGCGGGAGCCCGAGGCAGATGCGGCGCTGGCCCGGTGTCAGTTGTGCGACATCGCCGCACGGGTCGCCGACCTCGACATCACCCGTTACCTGGACGACGGCGGTGTCTGGTTCGAGTCGATCACATGCAGCGACGAGGACGCCTGCTTCGCCCGCCAGACCATCTACCGGCGCATCCCGCCACAGCCCCCGCGATGACTCCCGCTCCGGGCGGCCGACAGCTTCCGCCACCTGGAGCGGGGCCCCACCCCGGCACCGCCGAGGACGCCGGTCTGGCGGCGCCGGCGCACCACCGATGCGCTCCCGTCGGGCGTCTCAACCGAGCGCATCCCTACCGCAACCCTTCTACACAACAGAAAGAGGCAAGTTCGATGGCAACACCGATCAACGGCACCAGCGCGGCCCTGGAGCTGGATCTTCTGCTGCACTCACCGGACGGCGAGTCTCGCGGACTGTTCATGAGGGTCGGCGATGTCTTCCCACTCAACCCCATCCGGCACATCCTGGCCAGCAGCGACGAGCAGGCGAGCGAGGTCCGGCCGTGGGGATTGCGGTTCCTGACCATCCCGCGGCCGACCGCCGGCGCACACGAGGGCGGCTCGAAGACGACCAGCGAGGGCTCACCGGACGGCAGCGGTCCGCAGCAGGAAGAGATGCAGGACGACTGACGAGGGGGCTGTTATGACACGAACCGTCTTGGTCCTCACCGACGAGGAAGACCGCACCGCCAGCCGCGTCACTGCCGAACTCGCCCTGCGCGGCGTGCCCGTGGCGCGCGTTGACGCGACGAACTTCCCCACCAAGATCAGTATGTCTGCGGAGATCGGGACCGGCGGTGCCTGGTCGGGGAGGCTGAACGACACAGAGACCGGCCGCGAGATTGTTGCCCTGGCGCACGTGGGCAGCGTCTACTACCGGAGGCCGACCCAGTTCACACTGCCTGAAGGCATGTCCCGGCCCGAACAGCTCTTCGCGTACGGCGAAGCCCGGCGCGGCTTCGGCGGCGTCATGCAGGCGCTCAGCAGCGCCCGCTGGGTCAACGATCCGGTCGCCGCCGCCCGCACCGAGTACAAGCCGAACCAACTTGCAGCTGCGGCAGATGTGGGACTCACCACCCCGCGAACGCTCATCACGAACGAGCCCGAGCGCGCGCACCACTGGGCCAAGGAACTCGGCCGCCCGATCGTCTACAAGCCGCTCGCCGGGATCTGGCACGCCGACGAGGGGCAGATCCGCATCATCTACACCTCGCCCGTCACCAACCCCGACGACCTGCTCGACCCCGCCCT
Source organism: Streptomyces ferrugineus (assembly GCF_015160855.1). Classification (NCBI taxonomy): domain Bacteria; kingdom Bacillati; phylum Actinomycetota; class Actinomycetes; order Kitasatosporales; family Streptomycetaceae; genus Streptomyces; species Streptomyces ferrugineus. The sequence goes on from NZ_CP063373.1 coordinate 1,503,893, forward strand.
GGGGCACACAGCGCACCTCTTCCAGGAGCAGATCGACAAGGACCACGAGGCGCGCGCCGTGGTGGTCGGCGACCGCGTCTTCACGGTCGCCATCGACGCGGCATCTGACGCCGCCCGTACCGACTGGCGCTCGGACTATGACGCGCTGAGCTACCGAGTCATCGAACTGCCCGAGGAGGTCTCGTCGCGACTCGTCGAACTCCACCGGCGGCTGGGCCTAGTCTTCGGGGCAGTAGACCTTATCCGCGACACCTCCGGCCGCTGGCTGTTCCTGGAAACGAACCAGAGCGGTGAGTGGGGGTGGCTCGCGGCCGGGACCGGCATCGGCGTCGCGGATGCCCTCGCGGACCTCCTCAGCGAGGGGAACAGCCCATGACGAACACGACCGACGGAGGGCGCGCGCAGACTCTTGCGGACCGCCTTGCCGCATCGGGTCAGCTCACCGCACCATGGCGGGCCGTCTACGAGGCGGTGCCGCGGCACCTGTTCGTGCCAGACGTCGCTTGGGCGGTACCCGACGGACCCGAGCCGGGATACGCCATCGACCGCGACCAGGATGCCGCCCGCTGGTGGGACGCGGTGTACTCGGACACCTCGATCGTCACCCAGATCGACGACGGCGCGGGCGACCTTCGCACCGGCAAGGGCACGCCGAGCTGCTCGTGCTCGGCGCCGGGCATCGTCTTCTCCAGCCTCGATGTGCTCGACGTACACGCCCACCACCGAGTGCTGGAGATTGGGACCGGCACGGGGTGGACAGCCTCCCTGCTCTCCTGCCGCGTCGGCGAGCGGAACGTGGTGTCCGTCGAGGTCGACGCACAGGTTGCGGCCCAGGCGGACAAGAACATCACGGCCGCCGCGTACGCACCTCGCCTGATCGTGGGCGACGGGGCCGAGGGCGGGCTGGACGGGGCACCGTACGACCGCGTACACGCTACGTGCGCGGTCGGGACGATCCCCTACGCCTGGGTGGAGCAGACCCGCCCCGGCGGAGTGATCGTCGCCCCCTGGGAGCCGCTCTACGGCCCTGGTCAGCTCGCCCGGCTCGTTGTCGACGGCGACGGGCGAGCGGTTGGCCGCTTCCCCGGGTTCGCGTCGTACATGATGCTGCGTTCCCAACGGCACACGACGCTATGGGCACCGCACCATACCGAGGCAGCCCGCCAGGCGACGACCCGCCTCGACCCCCGGGCCGTCGCCATCGGCCCGTACGCCGCGGACCTGGTGGTCGGTGCGCTCGTGCCCGGGGTCGCCCGTATCCCGGCCCCGGCCGACGATGGGTCCGGCGCCTTTTCGCTCCTGCTCGTTGAAGCCGACCAGGACGACGGCGCATGGGCGGCGGCCGACTACGCCCCAGGGGAACCCGAGTACCGGGTCACCTGGCACGGCACTCGCAACCTCTGGCAGGAGGTCGAAGACGCCTACCTCACCTGGGTGTCGTGGGGACAGCCGGACCGCGACCGCCTCGGCATGACGGTCACACCCGAGAGCCAACACCTGTGGCTCGACCACCCCGACCACCGGCTCACCTCCATCTGAGCGTGCCGGTGTCGCAGGATTGCGCCTCGCCCCTGACCGCATCCGGAGGTCGGGGGCGTTCGGCTCGGCGCTACTGCTCTGTACACGTGGTTCGTCAGCGATCACAGAGTGTTGCAATCACGGCATGTGGCCATCCGTGACCGGGCACGATGGCGGGATGGATTCAGAGGTACTCGCGACTTGGATCGCCGCTGGCGCAGCGCTCCTGGCGGGTGTCATGGCGCTCATTGCGTCTGAACGCACGGCTAGGGTGACCCGCAAGGCAGCAGAGCACGGAGCCACGACAGCGTTGGAGGCCGCGCGGCAGACTGCTCTGGCGACGGTGGAGGCGGCATTGGCGCAAGCTGACGCCACGCGGTCCGCGGGAGTGCAGCAGGCGCTCGCTGAAGCCGATGGCGCACTTGCAGTGGAGCGCCGAGGCGAACAACGCGCAGCCTACGAAGAGTTGCTTGAGGTGGCCCTGGACTATCTCGAGGGTGCACGTGCGGTGCTTCTGTCAGTGCGAGCCCACCACATGGCTGTCGGGATGAGAGCCCTGCGTTCCATGCGGGAAGGCGGCGCCGGCACGGACGACGAGCTCCAGGAGCCGCTTTCTCTGGAACCGCGTCTTCTCGCTGATCTCCGGCGGGCGGTGTCTCGGCTAGCGATGAAGGGTGGACCAGATGAGGTCCTGAGGACGGCAGCGGAGATCCGACGCGCATGTGTTGAATCGCACAATCGTGTTCGCCTACTGCGCCAGAACGCTATCGCGATGCACCGTGACGGAGGCTGGCTCCTGGATGACGGGACCGTCCTCATCCCTGTGACCCCTGGGGAAGCTTCCGGCCTCGTTCTTCCAAACCCGGATGAGGAACAGGAGCAGGCAGAGAGCTCACTGGCGGAGGTCTCGCATTGGCTCAATCGGTTCGCTTCAGAAGCTCGTTCTTACGCAGACACGAGCCTCCTTTCTCCGGCGCCGTCCTGACGGGCTTGCCAGAGTCGGAAAGCTTCCATCGGCCCACCGGCAGTCCGTCCCCGTCCGTGCCGACGGGGACGGACGCCGCTGGCTGCAGGTCAAAGCGTTTCATGGCGCCCACCAGCTCTCAGCTCCCCGCCCTCTGGTCCGAGCTAAGAGGGGGAAGCCCCGGACCGTTCGTTGTGAATGATGCGACGCGATGGAGACGCCACCTCGGTGACCCCGGCCGCGTACAGTGCGTGCGCCGCCCGCAGCACCAGGTCGTCCCGGTGCCGCGCCGCCACGATCTGCAGGCCCACCGGCAGCCCGTCCCCGTCCGCGCCGACGGGGACGCTCGCCGCCGGCTGCTGGGTCAGGTTGAAGGGGTAGGTGAACGGCGTCCAGCCGGTCCACCGGCGGTGTCCGGAGGCCTTGGGGACCTCGGTGCCCGCCTCGAACGCCGTGATCGGCAGGGTCGGGGTGACCAGCAGGTCGTAGGAGTCGTGGAAACGGCCCATACGGCGGCCCAGTTCCATACGGACGTCCACCGCGGCCAGATAGTCCAGCGCCGAGCGCCGGGCCCCGGCCGCGCAGATCTCCCTCAGCCCGGGGTCGAGCAGCTCCCTCTGGTGCGGGCCCAGATGCTGGGTCACCCGGGCCGCCCCGGTGAACCACAGGGTGTGGAAGGCGTCCACCGGGTCGGTGAAGTCGGGGTCGGTCTCCTCGACGTACGCCCCCAGCCCCGCCAGCCGCTCCACCGCCCGCCGCACCGCCGACGCGACCGCCGGACGCACCGCCACCTGGCCGCCGAAGGACGGCGAGTAGGCGACCCGCAGGCCGTGCACCCCACTGGACAGGGCCGTGACGAAGGAGCCCGGCGCCGACGCGAGCGCCGACCAGTCGCGGGAGTCGGGCATGCCGATGACGTCCAGGAGCAGCGCCGCGTCCGCCGCGTCCCGGGTCATCGGGCCGACGTGCGCCAGGGTGCCGAAGGCGCTCGCCGGGTACAGGGGGACACGGCCGTACGTCGGCTTCAGGCCGAAGACGCCGCAAAAGGCCGCCGGGATACGGACACTGCCGCCGCCGTCCGTGCCCAGCGCGAGCGGGCCCGCGCCGAGCGCCACGGCCGCCGCCGCGCCGCCACTGGAGCCGCCGGCGGTGCGGGTCGGGTCGACGGGGTTGCGGGTGACGCCGGACAGCGGCGAGTCGGTGACGCCCTTCCAGCCGAACTCGGGGGTGGTCGTCTTGCCGAGGAAGACGGCGCCGTGCTCGCGCAGCCGTGCCACGGAAGGCGCGTCCTCGTCCCAGTGGCCCTGGTCGGAGATGGTCTTCGAGCCCTTCAGCGTCGGACCGCCGCGCATCAGCAGGATGTCCTTCACGGTGACCGGGACCCCGTCCAGCAGACCGGCCGGGGCGCCGCGCCGCCAGCGCCCGGCCGACTCGCCGGCCTGCGCGAGGGCCTCGTCGGCGGTCAGGCGTACGAAGGCGTTGACCTCCGGCTGGATCCGCTCGGCCCGCTCCAGGGCGGCACGGGTGGCGTCGACGGGGCTGAACTCCCCTTTTCGGTAACCGTCGAGGAGTTGTACGGCGGTCAGTTCGGTGAGATCCGTCATGGGGCGCCCTCCAGCCGTAGACGTCAGCGTCCGGGTACGTACCCGCGCTGCTTGTCGACCACGTTCAGCAGCGGTCTGCCCGCCTCCCACCGCTCGTACAACTCCACGAACTGAAGTCCGAGTTCATCCCGCCAGCCGATGGTGTCCCCGCTCATGTGCGGCGAGACGATCAGTCCCGGCAGCTCCCACAACGGGCTGTCCGGACCGAGCGGTTCGTGCTCGAAGACATCGAGCGCCGCCCCCGCGATCCACCGCTTGGTCAGCGCCTCGGCCAGCGCCTCCTCCACCACGAGCTGCCCGCGCCCGACGTTGATGAACCGGGCGGAGGGCTGCATCATGCCGAAGCGGCGGGAGTCGAACATGCCGTGCGTCTGCTCGGTGAGCGGCGCCGCCGAGATCACCCAGTCGGCCCGGGCCATCAGCCGGTCGAGGTCGTCGGGGCCGTGGATGCCGGTGCGCGGGACCCGGCCGACCAGCGCGGTGGTGATGTCGAGGGCCTTGAGCGTGCGGGCGATCGTACGGCCGATCGGCCCGGACCCGACCACGCACGCGCGCGTGCCCGCCACCCGCTGCCCCTCGCGGTGCCGCCACCGGCGGGCGCGTTGGAGGTCCAGGGTCGTCGGCAGGTCCTTCGCCATCGCCAGCACCAGCGCGGCGACGTACTCGCCGATCGGCTGGTCGAAGATCCCGCGCGCGTTGGTGACCACGGTGTCGGACTCGGTCAGCTCCGGGCACATCAGATGATCCACGCCCGCGCTCGCCGTGTGCACCCAGCGCGGCCGTGGCCCCTCGCCGGGCCAGGCGTCGCGTACCGCGTGCGAGGTGAAGTCCCAGACCAGCAGCACATCGGCGTGCGGCAGCCGCTCGGCGAGGGTCGACTCGTCCGCGTGCTCGATCTGGGCGCGGCCGGTGAGGCGGCCGAGGCGGGGAAGGGGCTCGGCGTCGAGGACGAGGAGCGTGGGCGGGCCGGAAGCGGGGGAGGGACCAGGGGCGGACGATGTCATTCGGGGTCGCTTCTCCGGGGTGTGAGGGGGCGCTTTGACGGTGCTTGCGGGGATATGCGGGCGCCGTTCCTCAGAGTTTTACTTGAAGGAAACGGTCGTCTGACATGCGAGGTTTGACCACGCTCGCACCCGAACCTACCTTCGTCAACACGGGCGTTGCGTACGGTCCGTGCTCACCTGTTTCTCGTAGTGAGGGCGGTGCCCGCCATGGAAACCATGGACATCTCCTTCCTCGGCGGCCCCCGCCCGCAACGCGGTGTCGGAGTGGTCGCCCCGTTCGACTTCGCGCTGGACCGTGAGCTGTGGCGCTGGGTCCCGGACGAGGTCTCGCTGCACCTGACCCGAACGCCCTTCGTCCCGGTCGAGGTCAGCCTGGACCTGGCTCGCCTGGTCAGCGAGCACGAGACGCTGAGCGAGGGCGTCCGCACCCTGACCGCCATCTCGCCCGAGGTCGTCGCCTACGCCTGCACCTCCGGCAGTTTCGTCGGCGGCGTCGCGGGCGAGCGGGCGATGTGCGAGGCGATGACGCAGGCGGGCGCGGTGCCCTCCGTCACCACCTCGGGCGCGCTGCTGGAGGCGCTCACCGAGCTCGGCGTACGGCGGGTGGCGCTGGTGACGCCGTACACGGTGTCGGTGACCCGGGCCCTGGAGGAGTACGTGGCCGAGGCGGGGGCCGTGGTCACCGGCTGCGCGTACATGGGGCTCACCCGGCACATCTGGAAGGTGCCCTACCGCGATGTGGCCGACATGGCGCGCCGTGCCGTGCGCCCCGGCGCCGACGCCCTGTTCATCAGCTGCACCAACCTGCCGACCTACGACGTGATCCCCCAGCTCGAGGCGGAGCTGCGCATCCCGGTCCTCTCGGCCAACCAGGTGACGATGTGGGCTGCGCTGCGCAGGGTGGGTACTCGCGCGGTGGGGTCCTATCAGGCGCTGATCGATCCCGCGGCGCGGATCTACCCGACGACGCGGGGCGGGCCCGTGCCGCCCGTGCTGCCGGACGTGCCGGACGTTCCCGAGCAGGAACAACAGTAGAAAGGCTGACATGACCGCACTCGGATTTCTCTACCCGGGCCATTCCGCCGAGGACGACTATCCGCGCATCGAGCAGCTCCTCGGCGGCGACATCCGCGTCGACCTGGTGCACACCGACATCGGCGAGGACGCGCACCGGGTGGACGCGCTGCTGCGGATGGGCTCCGCGGAGCGGCTCGCGGCGGGTGTGGAGGCGCTGCGGCTGACGGGCGCCGAGGCGGTGGTGTGGGCGTGCACCAGCGGCAGCTTCGTCTACGGCTGGGACGGCGCCCACGAGCAGGTGCGCACCCTCGCCGTCGCGGCGGGCATGCCGGCCTCGTCGACGTCCTTCGCCTTCATGCACGCCGTACGGGAGCTGGATGTCCGGCGGCTGGCGATCGGCGCCACGTACCCCGACGACGTGGCCGCGCTGTTCGCCGAGTTCCTCACGGCCGGGGGTGCCCAGGTGCTGTCGGTGCGCGGCTCCGGGATCATCACGGCGGCCGAGGTCGGGACCTGGGGCGAGGCCGAGGTGTTCGCGCTGGCCAAGGAGGCGGACACGGCGGACGCCCAGGCGGTGCTGCTGCCGGACACGGCCCTGCACACGGCCGCCCACATCCCGGCCCTGGAACAGGAGCTGGGCAAGCCGGTCCTCACCGCGAACCAGGTCTCCGTGTGGGAGGGCCTGCGCCTGACGGACCGCCGGGTGAACGCGCCGGCGCTGGGGGCACTGTTCAGCCGGGAGCCGATCGTGCAGGTGTAGCTGCATTCAGGGGAGGGGGCTTCGCCTCTTGACGCGGGTCGGCTTCACCTGGCCCGTCCGGCGTTTGAGGACGAGGCCCGTTCAAGGCCGACGGGGGTCCAGGGGGCGAAGCCCCCTGGCGGGGTCGAAGGGGCGGAGCCCTTGGGAGGATGGGACGGGTAGGGGCGGCGGGGGCGAGGGAATGAATCGGAGCCCCCCTCCTGTTAAGGCCGAAGGCACACCGCACGGCGAAACCGCAGGAGGCACACGTGGCGGCAGACGAGATCCGAGGCGAGGCGCAGGGCACCGCCCCCGTCCCCCTCTCCGTGCTGGACCTGGTCACGGTCAGCGCGGGCCACACCGCCACCGACGCCCTGCGCACCAGCGTCGAGCTGGCGCGCCTCGCGGAGTCCCGGGGCTTTCATCGCCACTGGGTCGCCGAGCACCACTCGATGCCCGGCGTCGCCTCCTCGTCCCCGGCCGTGATCCTCGCCCACCTCGCCGCCCACACCACCCGCATCCGCCTCGGCTCCGGCGGCGTCATGCTCCCCAACCACGCCCCGCTGGTCATCGCGGAGCAGTTCGGCACCCTGGAGGCGATGGCCCCCGGCCGCATCGACCTCGGCCTCGGCCGCGCCCCGGGCACGGACGGCGCCACGGCAGCCGCCCTGCGCCGCACCGACCACCTCAACGAGGGCGCCGACGACTTCCCCGAGCAGCTCGCCGAGCTGACCCGCTTCCTCGACGACGACTTCCCGGACGGCCACCCCTACCGCCGTATCCACGCCGTCCCCGGCCCCGTCCAGGCGACCGCGCCCGGCGGCGTCCAGTCCCCGCACCGCCCGCCGATCTGGCTGCTCGGCTCCTCCGGCTTCAGCGCCCGTCTCGCCGGCGTCCTGGGCCTGCCGTTCGCCTTCGCGCACCACTTCTCCGCCCGGAACACCATCCCGGCCCTGGACCTGTACCGGGAGTCCTTCCAGCCGTCCGCCGTCCTCGACCGGCCGTACGCCCTCATCGGCGTCTCCGCCCTCGCCACCGACGAGGAGCATCAGGCCCGCCGCCAGATCAAGGCCGCCGCGCTCAGCATGATCCGGCTGCGCACCGGCCGCCCCGGGCTCATCCCGACCCCCGAAGAGGCCGAGGCCCACGAATTCACCCCGATGGAGCGCGAGTTCGCCGACTCCTGGAACGCCAACGTCGTCCACGGCACCCCGGACGAGGTCCGCGCCGGCCTCGACGACCTCCACAAGCGCACCGGCGCCGACGAGTTGATGATCACCAGCAACGCGCCCGGCATGGAGGTGCGTCTGCGCTCGTACCAACTCATCGCGGACGCCTACGGGTTGCCCACCGTCTGACCGGACCGGTCAGACCCGTACGCCCAGCAGCTCGGAGATACGATCCGGCGGCACCGGCCGCGAGTACAGCCACCCCTGGCCGGTGTCGCAGCCGATCCGGCGCAGCCGTGAGGCCTGCGCCAGCGTCTCCACGCACTCCGCGGTGACCGTCAGGCCCAGCCGGTGGGCGAGCTGGATCATCGCCTCGACCACCACCTCGTCGGCCGGATTCGGGGGCACCGCCGCGTTGTTGTCGCTCTCGTACTGGAAGCCCCGTACGAACGAACCGTCCAGCTTCAGCACCGACACCGGCAGCCGGCTCAGATACGCCAAGTTCGAGTAGCCCGTGCCGAAGTCGTCGATGGCGATGCGTACGCCCATGTCGCTGAGTGCCTGAAGGTCCTGCAGCGGCCGGCCCGCCGAGCCCATCACCGCCGACTCGGTCAGCTCCAACTGCAGCAGATGCGGGGCGAGTTCGGTCTCGTCGAGGATGCGGGCGACGTCCGCCACCAGGTCGGAGTCCCAGACCTGGCGCACCGCCACGTTGACGCTCACGAAGATCGGCGGCTCGTCGGGGTGCGCCTCCTGCCAGGCGCGTGCCTGACGGCAGGCGGTCGCCAGGATCCAGCGGCCGAGCGGCACGATCGAGCCGTCCTCCTCGGCCAGTCCGATGAACCGATTCGGCGCCAGTACGCCGAACTGCGGATGGTTCCAGCGCACCAGCGCCTCCACGCCGCGCAGCCGGCCGTCCTCCATGCCCACCAGCGGCTGGTACTCCAGGGCGAACTCGCCGCGCTCGATGGCCGGTCGGAGCGTCGCGGCGAGGGCCTGGCGGGTGATCAGATGGGCGTTGCGCTCGGGGTCGAACAGCGTCCAGCGGTCCTTGCCGTCGGTCTTCGCCCAGTACAGCGTGGTGTCGGCGGCCTGCATCAGGGCGGTCGGGGTGGTGCCGGCCGCGTGGCGCTCCACGACGCCGATCGAGGCCGACACCGAAAGGCGCCGGCCGGACAGGTCGAAGGGGGCCCGCAGCGCCTCCAGCACCGACTCGGCGAGGTCGGCCAGTTGCTCGGTGCCCGTGGAGTCCTCGACCAGCAGGGCGAACTCGTCACCGCCGAGCCGGGCCACCAGCGGCGGGATCGAGCGGGTCCGCCCCGCCTGTTCGGCGCAGTGCGTGAGCCGCTCGGCGACCGCGGCGAGCAGCTTGTCACCGACCCGGTTGCCGAGGGTGTCGTTGATCGCCTTGAAGCCGTCAAGGTCCAGGTAGCACAGGCCGATTCGGCCGGTGGTGCCGCTCTCGTCGTACGACTCCACCTCCAGCGCCGCCGACAGCTTCTCGAAGAACAGGGTGCGGTTGGGCAGCCGGGTCACCGGGTCGTGCATCCGCAAGTGCCGCAGTTGGTCCTGGAGTTCGCGGTGGGCGCTGATGTCGGAGAGGGAGAGCAGGACGCCGCCGGACGCCTCGCCGGGCAGCGGCGCGACCGTGACCTGGACCCACAGGGAGTGGCCCTCCGGGTGCTTCAGGCGTCGTGTGCAGCGCAGTTCGGCCTGGCGGCCGCGCAGCACCTCGCGGTACGTGTGCCAGGCGCGGGCGTCGGAGGCCAGGTCCACCAGGTCGGCGGCGACGGCGCCGGTCAGCTCCGCCGGTGCCGTGCCCAGCAGGTCGGCGAAGGTCGGGTTGGCGCCCGCCACCAGGCCCTCGCGGTCGACCACGGCCATCGCCAGCGGCGCGGCGGAGAACGCGGAGGAGTACGGCGGCGCCCCGGTACCGGGGGGAGGCTGCGCGCTACTGTCTGTGACGGCCGGCCCGATGAGGTCTGCTGCGGGCGTCGGCCCTTCGGACGTTCCGCTCACCGCTCGCTCCCGCAGTGCACTCGATCTTCGGATGGGTCTCATCGGAATGGCCGGCCGGGTCGCGGTCGGCGCCGGGCCGTGTCCGTGCAGGGAAAGTGTCAGGAAAGTGTGCCGATCATAGATGCTGCTTCCGGGCCCTTCCACCTACTGTTCAGTGTTCCCGCGCGACGGGCTCTTCTGACAGATCGTTTCTGCCCGCACGTGGACGGCTTCTTTGAGCCCCCGATCGTTTGTGACGTTCCGTGAGCGAATCGGGGATGTCGGTCCTGACGGACCTCCGGCCCACTCACCCGTCCGGTGCAGCAAAACGGGACGCAGTACGACAATCAGACACAGGCTGGGTGCGGTGTCCCGCGAACCGCTCCCGGAGGTCCACGTGCCGCGTCAGTTCCCCCTGCTCCGTGGGATGGGCCTGCTGCGGGACCGACCCCGACTGCGCAGCACCGCCGCGGTGTTCACCACGATGTCGGCGCTCGCCGCGACCTCCCTGGTCGTCGGCCCCTCGGTCGCCGAACCCTTCGACTCGGCACCCTGCGCCCTCGAACGCACGGACGCCCACCACTCGGAGGGCCTGGACACCTGGAACGCCTCCTATCCGCGCCCGACCCGGGGGCTCAACGCGGTCATGGTGTTCCTGTCCTTCCCGGACTCGCCCCCGCAGACGACCCCCGCCGAACTGACGGCCGACCACTTTCCGGCCACCACCCACTTCTTCGAACGCGCCTCCTACGGCAGATTCACCCTGCGCCCGCATCCGCTGCGGCACTGGCTGCGCATGCCGCGCCCGTCGACGGCGTACGCCATACAGCGCGACTGGCGCGTCACCGACCGGGCCGCCTATCTGCGCGACGCGCTCGCGGTGGCCGACCGGGAGGTGGACTTCTCGCGCTACGACATCGTCTACTTCGTCGCCGACCCGGACGCGCCCGGCGTGGACTCGGACGCCACGAAGGTCGTCAACCTGGAGGCCCCGCTGCGGGCCGACGGCAAGGACATCCGGCGTGTGGTCACCGTGTTCGAGAACCATCCGCCGGACCGGCTGGTCCTCGCGCACGAGACCGGCCATGTCTTCGACCTTCCCGACCTGTACCACCGTCCGGCGGACGGCAAGGGCGACTGGGACACCTATGTCGGCGACTGGGACCTGATGGGCAGCCAGTTCGGGATGGCGCCGGACCTGTTCGGCTGGCACAAGTGGAAGCTGGGGTGGCTGGAGCCGCGGCAGGTGGTGTGTGTGCAGGGGTCGGGGAGCGGGGCAGTCCGGCTGACGCTGGAGCCGCTGTCGGCGGGGCCCGGCGGGGCGGTGCAGACGGGAGTGGCGGCGGCGGGACAGGGCTTCGGTTCCTACGGCTCTCGCGGCACCCGCGGGGCCCTGCCGGGGTTCGGGCTGGGCAACGGGGTCAAGCTCGCCGTGGTCCGTACCGGGCCCGAGAGCGCGCTCGCCTTCGAGGTGCGCGGTCCGGTGGGCAATGACGCGCAGACCTGCCGGCAGGGGGTGCTGGTGTACCGGGTGCGCAGCGAGACCGAGTCCGGGGGCGGGCCGGTCGAGGTGATCGACGCCCATCCGCACAGCGAGGCCTGCTGGGAGGAGTCCGTGTACCCACCGCTCGCGGACGCACCGGTCGGGCTCGGCGAGAGCTTCACGGTGCCGGGGGAGGGAGTCCGGGTGGAGGTGGAGGGACGGACGGCCTCGGGGGCGTGGACGGTGAAGATCGCGACGGCCGGGTGACACTTCCGTGGCCTGCGGCCAGGACGGCCGACGGTGCAGGGGTCATCAAAAGCGAAGGCCCCTCGCGGTTGCGAAGGGCTTTCACTGTCGTGCGCCGCCAGGGACTCGAACCCCGGACCCGCTGATGCTGCATTCCCCGGGGGATAACCCCCGGACCCCCAGCCGCCCCCTGCGGGACTCGGGGAGAATCTGCCCCAAAAGCGAAGGCCCCCCGCAGTTGCGAGGGGCCTTCACTGTCGTGCGCCGCCAGGGACTCGAACCCCGGACCCGCTGATTAAGAGTCAGCTGCTCTAACCAACTGAGCTAGCGGCGCCTGCTGACGTCGTAGACCTTAGCACCCTGGTCGGCGTGGGGAAAAATCGATATCCGAACGGCCGCGCGAGCCGCTCTCACGGCCGCCCAGAGCAGGACCTCGGGGCCCGGCAGCCAGGGATTACGGGTGTCCGGCGCGACCAGCCAGCGGGAGCCGCCGGGGGTGGCGGAGCCGGACCGGGCCGGGACGGTCACCGCGTCTCCGGGGCCGTGGCACAGGAGTGCCGGGACATCGCCCGCGCGGCCGAACTCCTCCCACCGCAGCAGCGACGGCAGCCGCTGGGCCGTGCCGGGGGCGGCGAACAGCAGCATCCGGCCCCGGCACACCGCCACCGGTCCCGAGCCGGGCCCCTCCTCCCAGAGCTGGTCGACGATCCGGCGCCCGAAGATCACGGGCGCGCTCACGACGTCGAACACCGAACCGCAGGCCAGGACGGCGGAGGCCGCCGGCCGGTCGTCCCGGAGCGCTGGGGCGCCGCGCGGATGCGGCTCCGCGGAGGCGAGCCAGGCGGCGCCGTCCGCGGTGAGGCAGGCGGGGGAGGACGGGGCGTTGCGTGTGCTGCTCATGCCGGATACATCTACCGACGGTGAGCATCCCGCTCCCGAGAGTTCCGGGAATCCGGGACAGGGCGGGGTGGCAGGGCGTATCTTGCCCGCCTGGCATATGCCATGTGGGTCACATCGGGGGTCACACCGGGTCGACGTGCCCCGGGCCCTCGACCCCTCGCATCAGATCCCTGCCGAACTCCACCATCTTCTTGGCGTAGTCCTCGGTCCACTCGGCCTGCTCGGCGATGTCGGCGGGCGTGAGGCGGTCGAACCGCCGGGGGTCGGCGAGCTGGGCCGCCGCGATGGCCTGGAACTCCACCGCGCGGTCCGTCGCCGCCCGGAACGCCTGGGTCAGCTCGGTCGCCCGCGCGAGCAGCGCCCGCGGGTCGTCGATCGACTCCAGGTCGAAGAAGTGCTCCGGGTCGGCGGCCGCCTGCGCGGGCTCGAAGAGCAGGGGCGCGGGGCGTAGCCGCGGTTCGTTCCGACGCGGCGTGGGCTCCGCCATGCGTTCTCCTCCTCGTACGTAACCAGTCCACCGTCCATTGTCCCGCGCCCGCGCAAGTAGGCGTATGACGCGGGCCAATGCGGCTCCGATCAACCGGGCCGCCAGGCCACCCGATGCTCGGCCAGCCGCGCCAGCACCGCGTGGTTGGCCTCCCAGCCGTCCGGGAACTTCACCACCGTCCCCAACTGCACCGGCTCCGTCGACGGATAGTCGTCCAGCAGCTCGCTCACCCCGGCCCGGCACACCACGACGCAGGCGTGCCGGTGGCGGGAGGCGAGGACGCACAGGCGGCCCGTCTCCAGGTGGAAGGCGGTGGCGTCGGGGCGGCCGGAGAGGGGGTGGAGGACGACGGTCACGTCGTATTCGCGGCCCTGGAGCCGGTTCGCGGTGTCCACCGTGACATCGGTCACCCCCAGCTCGGCCAGCGCCGCACGGACCGCCGCCGCCTGATCGCGATGGGCCGTGCCGACCGCGATCCGGTCGGCGGTCAGGGGCGCGGGGTCCGGTGAGCGCTCCGACGTCGCCGCGCCGCCCCGGTCCAGCAGCCGCCGTACCACCGCCGCCACCGCCCGCACCGCCTCCGGATCCGTGCGCGGGGTGCGCCGGGCGGGCAGCTCCAGCAGGCCCCAGCCCGACTCCGCCGCCTCGTCGATCACCCGGTCCGGGCCCGAGCCGTCGGACGGGACCGCGAAGGACAGCCGGCGGTCCTCGTGGCCGGTGCCGCTGCGGAAGGGGGTGTAGGGGTAGAAGGCGTCGGAGACGAGGGGCGCGGCGGACGCGGGCAGGCGCCAGGAGACCGGCAGGCGGTGCTGGGGCAGGTCCGGGTTGTGGGCCAGCAGGGTGGTGACGGCGGAGGCCGAGGGGTCGTACGACAGGCCCGCCCACTGCTCGCTGCCGACGATGGAGAACGGGTCGAGCTGGCCCGGGTCGCCCACGAACAGCGCCCGCTCGAACAGCCCGGCCACGGCGAGCAGCGAGTCCGAGCGCATCTGGTACGCCTCGTCGACGATCGCATGCCGCCACGGCTCGTCGACCTTCACATGCGCCCACTTGGCCGCCGTGGACAGCACGACCGCGAGGCCCGCGAGGTCGGCCGCCTTCGCCGACTTGCGTACGTTCGGCAGGTCGTCCAGCGCCTTGTCGTACGGGTCGGCGTCGCTGCTGTGCAGCCGGCCCACCGGCAGCTCCGGGTTCTTCTCGGCGAGCCTGAGCACCAGGTCGTCGACCTGCGCGTTGGTCTGCGCGACGATCATCAACGGGCGACCGGCGTCCGCGAGTTCGAGGGCCGCGCGGACCACCAGCGTGGACTTGCCGGCACCGGGCGGGGAGTCCACGACGACACCGCGCGCCTCGCTGTGCAGGGTGTGGTGCAGGATCGCGGCGGTGGCCTCGGCCGCCGCGGCACCGGGGTCGAACACGGCGGTCACAGCACGTCCTCCTCGGTCGGCGCGTCGGCGGCTTCGAACACCTGCTCCCCGGGCGGCCCGCCGTGCGTCCACGGCGTCTGCTCCGGCTCGGGCAGTTTCGCCCCGCCCCGCTGCTCGTGCTCGAACAGGGTGAAGCAGACCAGGTCGCCCTTCCGCGGCACCGACCCCTCCTCCGGCTCCTTGCCGCGGCCCATCTTGTCGAGCACCCGCAGCACGATCAGCGCGCCGCCGTCCTCGGTCCCGTGCTCATGGCCGACGAACTCCGCCGACTGCGGCTTCCCGCCCAGCGAGCGGAACACCTTGGCCCGCTCACCCAGATGCGGCCGGTCGTCGGTGCGGACGGTGACCAGGGGGCGCGGGCTCGGCCGCTTGCTCTCGCTGTACGCCATCACCACCTCGGTGACCTCGCCCGCGAACGCCTCCCCGGCCAGCCGCCGCCCCGCCATCACCAGCGGGTCGTCCAGCGCCTCCTGGGCCTCCAGACGGGCCTGTTCGCGCTCGCGCGCGGCGAGCTTGTTCGCGGCGGTGACCGCGTCGTCGCGGCGCGGCTGCGGGGGCTCGCCGGCGACGACCCGGTCGCGGTGGCCGGTGAACGACCAGCGGTCGCGCGTCCACCGCTCCTCGGCCCGCGCCGCCTCGGGCAGCTCCCGCAGCCGGTCCAGGCCCCGCCACACCGCGTCCCAGGTGGGCCGGGTCCGGCTCTCGACCAGGGCGCGGATCTCCCGCTCGGCGGCGGTGAGCCCACCGAGCCGGTCGTCGGCCTCCACCCCGTCCTCGGCGGCGGCGAGGGCGGTGCGGGCGCGGTCGTAGCGCTCGATGGCGGGGGCCAGCAGCTTGTTGTCGAACGCCGGGTCGGTGGCGGGACCGGCCGGCGGGCACAGCAGCTGGCCCTCCCGGTCGCGTGCGAGTTCCGCGCGCAGGGCCGCCTCGGCGCCCGTCTCGCCGTCCGGCGGGTCGATCCAGGCCAGCAGCGCGGCCAGGTGCTGGTCCTCCAGGGTGGACTGGCCGGTCGCCCAGTGCCGGGCCAGCACGTCCGTCATGGCCAGCAGGAGGGAGGAGCCGGGCACGCGGGCCCGCTCGCCGAAGTGGGTCAGCCAGCGGCCGAGCAACGGCACGCGCGGGGGCGCCGGATGGGGGGCCTCCGGGTCCTGCTCCGCCGTACGCCTGAACCGCATGGAGCGGCCGAGGAGCCGTACGAAGTCGATGCCCGCGCGGCTCGGCACGATGAGCTGCGGGGCGTCCGCGCACAGTTCGACCTCGACCTTGACCCGCTTTCCGGTCTCCGGGTCGGTCTCGCTGCGCTCGGCGGCCTCCACGGCCTCCGCGTGGGCGTCGATGTACGGCAGTACGACGTCCGCCAGCTCGGACAGGAACGTGAACCTGAGGTCCCGGTCGCGCGGCTGCGGTACCACCAGCAGGTGCGGGGCTTCCCGGTCCGTGCCGACCAGCGCGCCGAGCGGGGCGCCGGCCTCACCGGCGGTGGTGAGCGGCACGAAGACCAGCGGGCGGTCCGACAGATGCCGGTGGCGGACGGTCGCGGCGGGCTGGGCGCGGCCGGTGCTGACGGCCTCGAGGCGGGCGAGGGTGGAGATCAGCGACACGGGCCCACCGCCTCCCGGCCGAGGGCCTCCGCACGCAGCTGTGCCGCCCTGCGCAGGGCGGCCACCGCCGGGTCGTCCGGGTCGCCGGACTCGCCGCGGGCCGCCGACAGGACGTCCTCGACCGTCGCGAGGCCACCCAGCTCGGCGCGCACGGAACGGCCCAGCGACGTCACCGCGCCGGACTCGCGGGAGCGGGCGCGGCAGTGGAAGGCCAGTTCACAGGCGGACAGGCACTCGGGCGCGTAGGTCGCCGGGACCGACTCGACGGCGGCCGTCAGCTCGGCCGGGGGCAGCTCCGGGGAGAAGCAGGTGCCGGCGGGGAGGGTGTCGGCGATGTCCTCGACGCGGGTGAGACGGGCGAGCTGGCGGGCGGTCACCGCGCGCTGCTTGCGGACGTCGACGGCCGAGGCGGTGGGGAGGTTGGAGAAGTCCTTGGGGCAGACGAGGAGGACGCGGTGGCGCACGCGCGGGGCGGTCTCCAGGCGGGATGCGATCTGCTCCAGCGCCAGCACGTACACCGCCGACTGCCGGGCGGCGGCGCCCACCTTGGCGGCGTCCGCCGAGCCGTCCAGCATCGGGAAGGACTTGATCTCCACGACCGTCCAGCTCCCGTCCGGGTGCACGACGACCGCGTCCGGCTCCAGGAAGGCCGGCGAGCCGGCGACGTCCAGCGCGAGCATGGGGTGGTCCAGCAGGGTCCACTCGCCGCGCGCCTCGGTGGCCTCGCGCAACGCCAGTGCCGTACGGGCCGTCCGGCCCTCGGGCCCGGTCGCGGTGAGCTCGGGCACGCGCGCGTGGGCGGGCGGTTCGGCGCCGCGGTCCAGCTTCTCGCGCACCAGGCGCAGCAGCTCCGCGCCGCCGTCCGCCTTGACCTTGGCCTCGAAGGCGTTGCCGCGGGTGAAGGCGAACTGCGACTGCCCGAAGACCGACGGCGAGCCCAGCGCGCTCGCCAGCGCCGCCTTGTCCACCCCGGCGCCGTCCAGGATCGCGCGCCGCTCGCAGCCGGGGTTGGCGGCGAGGGCGGCCAGGGCGCGCGCGTCCAGCGCCTTGGCCGCTACGTCGGGACCGCGCAGCTCAGCGAGCCGATGCCGGAGCGCCGTCCCCCGCGTCCTGGGGAGCGGCACTCGGCTCGGCTCCGGATCCGAACCGGGACTCGCGCTGCCGTGGAATTCGCTCACCCGCGGAAGTCTGGCATCCGGCACTGACAACCGGGGAAGCGGCGCCGCCGGAGCCCACCGGGACGGGAGTGCGCGCGCCCGTCGTGACGGACCCGCCGGACGCCGTGGCGACGGTGGCGGCGCCCGCCGCGAACCGCGCCCGCAGCCGGTCCATGGTCCGCATGACGTACGGCGCCAGCAGGAACCCGACGCCCATCACGGCGGCGCCCGCGACCGCGTCGAGGAAGTAGTGGTTGGCGGTGCCCATCACCACGATCGTGGTGATCAGCGGGTAGGCGACCGCGGCCACCTTCGTCAGCCGCGTCCCGCCGTAGCGCCACAGCATCACCCCGCACCACAGCGCCCAGCCGACGTGCAGGCTGGGCATCGCGGCGTACTGGTTCGTCATGCCGCCCAGGCCCCGGGGAGCGCTCGCCTGGCCGCCCCACCAGCCGTACGAGCTGTACTGGGCCATCGTGTCGACGAAGCCGTGGCCCGCGGCGAGCAGCCGGGGCGGGCAGGTGGGCAGCAGGGTGAAGCCGATCAGGCCGATGAAGGTCGACGTCATCAGCCAGGTGCGGGCCGCGCGGTAGTGCACGGTGCGGGAGCGGAAGATCCACACCAGGAGGACGGGCGTGACCACGTAGTGCAGCGACGCGTACCAGAAGTCCGCCGGGACGCCCAGCCAGGGCTCGCGGGTGAAGAGGCGGTTGAGGGGGTGCTCCGCGTTGAGGTACAGGGCCTTCTCGATGTCCAGGATCGCCAGGCCGTGGTCGACGGCACCGGCGACATCGCCCCGGGCGAGCAGGCGGCCCGCCGAGTAGCAGGCGTAGACCAGCAGGATCAGCGGCAGCTCGGTCCACCAGCGCAGGCGGGTTCGCGGCGTCGCCTCCACGCCAGCTGTTTCGGCGTGTGGCATCCGATCGCCTCCCCCTTCTCGTCCTGGCGCCCGGTTGACCGGTCGGACCACTTTACGGTGTACGCGCGCGCCCTTTTCGGGCGCCCCGGCCCTCTAGACGCAGAGATCGCCCGCCGGGTTGCCCCCGAACAGCGTGCGGGATGATGGACGGGTCCCGCTTCTCGATTTCTCCCGGAAGGGCTCCCTTCATGGCACCGCGCATCCTGCTGGCCCGGCACGGACAGACGGCGTGGTCGCTGTCCGGCAAGCACACCGGCAGGACCGACGTGCCCCTTCTGGAGGAGGGCCGCCGGGGCGCGAAGCTGCTCGGCGAGCGCCTGCACGGGGCGCCGTACGACGGGCTGGCCGACGTCGAGATACGCACCAGCCCGCTGTCACGCGCGCGTGAGACGTGCGAACTGGCCGGCTTCGCCGAGCGCGCGCGTACCTGGGACACGCTCATGGAGTGGGACTACGGCGCCTACGAGGGCATGACCCCGGCGGACATCCAGTCCGCCCGCCCCGGCTGGCTCATCTGGCGCGACGGGGTGCCCGAGGGCGAGACCCTGGCCGAGGTGACGGCCCGGGCCGACCAGGTGGTGGCGTGGGCACGCGAGGCGGACCGGGATGTGCTGGTGTTCGCGCACGGGCACATCCTGCGGTCCATCGGCGCGCGCTGGCTGGGCCTGCCGCTGGATTTCGCGGCGCGGATCAGGTTGAACCCGACGTCGCTGTCGGTGCTGGGCTGGGCTTATGGGGAGCCGGCGATCGAGAGCTGGAACGACCTGGGGCATCTGGACGGATAGCCCGCCCCCCGGGGCTCACACCGTCCGCGGCACCGAAGCATGCCGTTCCAGGAACGCCGACACCCCGCTCGCCCGCCGGTGCGGCAGCAGCACCCGCGCGGTTCCCGCCAGCATCGTCTGCACCCGTGACGACTGCACCTGGTCCAGCAGGTCCAGCACCTGCATCCCGGCCGCGGCGGCCTCGTCGGGACGGCCCCCGCGGGCCAGGTCGTCCGCCAGTTCCGCCGTGTAGAGGGCGATGTTGCGCGTGAAGTGCGGGTCCTGGAGCTGCGCCGCGCGCGCGGCGTGCCGTGCCGCGCGCGGCCAGTTGCCGAGTATCGACCAGCACTGCGCCTCGAGGGCCTCCAGCTCTGCCTCGCCGTAGAAGCTCATCCACTCGGGGTCGGCGTCCGAGTGGCCGCGCCCGAACAGGGCCTGTGCCCGGACGAGGGCCTGCTCGCAGCCGGTGCGGTCGGCGAGCCCCGCCCATCCGCCGGCCTCGCGCAGCGTCAGCAGCGACATCAGGCGGGAGGAGCCCAGGGCGCGCGCGACGCGTTGCGCGGCCTGCGCCGCCCGGACCGCCTCGCGGGGCCGGCCCGCGTCCCGCGCGAGGAAGGACGTGTTGCAGAAGGCGTGCGCCTCCAGGGCGGGATCCCCGGCCATCCGTGCCGTGGCCAACGCCTCCGCGTAGTGCGAGCGGGCGTCGTCGAACCGCCCCGAGTCGTGCGCCAGCCACCCCACCGAGATGGCCAGTTCACCCGCGCCCGCGTGCAGCCGCTCGCCGGTCGCCTGCCGGGTCGTACCGGCGTCGAGCAGTGCGTAGGCGGCGCGCAGCGGCGCGGCGGCGCGGCGGTAGAGGCCGTCGGCGCCGTGCCGGTCGTCGAGCAGCCGGATGCGGCGTACGGCTTCCTCGAGTGCGTCCGCCTCGCGTCCCCCGACGCGTCGGACGGGACGTTCCGCAGCCGCGGCGTCGAAGGCGAGGCCCAGGGGGCCCAACGAGGCGGCGGCCACTGTGGCGCCCCCGCCGGTCATGAATGCGCGACGTAGCACGTCGCTCTCCTCGTGGTTCTCGTGGTTCTGCTCTGTGCCGTACGGGTCGTACGGGTCCTGCGGGTTCAGCGGGTCATACGGTTCCTGGGCCCCGGGCGTCTCACTTGTGGTGCACGCCGGGCTCGTGGTGCGTACCGGGGGCGCGTCCTCCTCGCTGTGCGCCCGGCGTCCGCGTACGGACGAGCGGGGCGCGAAGCCGAGGTCGGTGAGGGTGCGGCCGGGGAACATGTGCAGGAACACCCGTTCGTACGCGTAGTTGGGGCAGCGGATCTCGCCGGCCTCGACCCGTCCGACGTAACGCGCGTCACAGCTCACCCGCTCACCGATCTCGCGAGCGGCCCGTCGTACCACCGCGGCGAACTCGGCCGGCGAGCGCTGTCCGCGCAGTTGCCGGAACGCGAGGTTCGGCCGCGGTGGCCTGGGGGGCTGGGACGAGGTCAGCTCTGACGACGTCATGGCCGGGTCCTCTCGTGCGAACCGTCGAACCATGCCGGAACGGGGGCGAGTTGACCGAATGTCCGTACCTGGTGCCCGTACCGAATATCCGTGTGGTGCCCTTGCGTCCGGCGGGCAAGAACGTACCTGCTGTATCGGACCCGCCACGCAGGGTTTGGCTACAAACCGGATATCTCATACGTGATCTGCCATGAACTGCCATCCTTTGCGGCGCACTTCCGCCGTAGCCGTTGACGTCGTGCCGCGTTGAACTCTTCGGACTGCAAAAGGGGTTCCGTGGTGGAGGTCGGGATGGAGACCAGCCAGAGCATCGTTCCTCGTACGCCGTCGACCACGGCGGGGCACGCGCCGACCGCAGAGTGCAGCCGGCCGCCGGGCCGGTGCTGCGACCCGGAGACGGGGTGCGACGTGGTCACCGTGCCGACGCGACAGGGCCTGGAGGCGGTCGACATCCTGCGGCGCGGGGCCGGCGAGGCGGTGGGACCCGTCCTGCATGACGACGGCTGCGACACCCTCGGCTTCGTGGTCCCGCCGGGCACCGCGGCCGCCTGGGACGTGCCCGGCAGCACCTGCACGGAGACCGACGGCCGCGGCCTGAACCTGAACCCCGAGCCCCCGGTCGAGGGCTCGGACTGGCTGCTGCCGCCCGGCGAGGCGGAGCTGGCGACCGATCCCGCGGTGCTGCGGGCGGCGCTGGGCGAGGCGGCGCGGCTCATCGAAGCGGCCGACAACTGCCGGTGACACGGCCGACCGGGCGGCACGGGCGCCCGCTTGCGACAATGACCCCATGGGAAGGTCCAGGAACACCCGGCGCCGGGCGGCAGCGGCCGAAGCCGTCGTCGAACGCGTCGACGGCGGGCTCGCCGAGCTGATACCCGACCGGGACCGCGCCCGGGCCTGGACGCTCCTCGTCGACGGGGCCCCGCAGTCGCACGTCGACCTGGACGACCCGGCGTACCTGTCCTTCGAGTACCAGCGGCGCCTGGGTCATGTCATCGACCTCGCCGCCCCGCCCGGCGGACCCGTCCGGGCGGTCCACCTCGGCGGCGGCGCCCTCACCCTCGCCCGCTACGTCGCCGCCACCCGGCCCCGCTCCACCCAGCAGGTCGTCGAGCGCGACGCCGCCCTCGTCCAACTGGTCCGGAGGGAACTGCCGTTGGATCCGGGCGCGCGGATCCGGGTGCGCTCGACCGACGCCCGGGACGGGCTCGCCAAGGTGCCCGACGAGTGGGCCGACCTCGTCATCGCCGACGTCTTCAGCGGGACCCGCACCCCCGCCCATCTGACCTCGACGGAGTTCCTCGACGACGTACGCCGGGCCCTGGCACCCGGCGGTGTGTACGCCGCCAACCTCGCCGACGGCCCGCCGCTCGCGCATCTGCGCGGCCAGATCGCCACCGCCGCCCACCGGTTCGCGGAACTCGCCCTGGTAGCCGACCCGGCCGTACTGCGCGGCAAGCGCTTCGGCAACGCCGTGCTCGTCGCCTCCGACCGACCGCTGCCGATCGCCGAACTGACCCGCAGCGCCGCCTCCGACCCGCACCCCGCCCGGGTCGAGCACGGCAAGGCGCTCACCGACTTCACCGGTGGGGCCCTTCCCGTGACCGACCTCGCGGCGGTGGCCTCCCCGGCGCCGCCACCGTCCGTGTTCCGGTGACGGTGCCGGTGCCGGCGACTCAGTAGCTCCCGATCTCCACCCTCGGCGGCCCGTCGTGCCACGTGCAGAACACCGACACCCGGTCCGCGCCCGAGCCGAACTCCACCCGGATCCACGTCTCCGTCTTCCACACCTGCATCGACCAGCCCGCGCCGGGAGTGGCCGAGACGAGGGCCGCGGAGGCGGTGCCGATGTCGAAGACCACCCGGCCGCCCCTGGTGTCGTAGCTCTTGACCTGGCCGGACGTGGTGGGGGAGGGGCTCGGGGTGTTCGCCGGCGGTTTCGAGGGGGCCGGGGTGCGGGGCGTCCCGGTCGGCTTCGGCGAGGGGCTCTTCGACGGCGTCGGCCGCCGGGGGGACCGCGTCGACGACGCCAGCGGCTTCGACCCCTGCGCCGTCGCGTCGGCCGCCGTGATGGGCAGGGCGCGCGGGCGGTCGTACACCGTGCCCGCCATCACCGTGTGGACACCCCACCACGACAGCGTGACCGCCGCGCCCGTGGCGAGCGACCAAGCCAGTAGGTGTACGAGTCCTCTGCGCATCGCGGGCCATACTGCCTCACGGGTCTCATGGGCCGCACACGGTCCGAGTTATCCACAGGCCCCGGATGTCGTCCCTCGCATGGCGTACGGTGCGGCGCATGGCAAGTGTGCTCGTGGTCGAGGACGACCCGTTCGTTCGCTCGGCGCTCATCCGGCACCTGACCGACGCGGCGCACACCGTGCGCAGTGTCGGGACGGCGCTGGAGGCGCTGCGCGAGGTCGCCCATTTCCGTTTCGACGTGGTCGTCCTGGACCTCGGTCTGCCCGACCTGGACGGCTCCGAGGCCCTGAAGATGCTGCGCGGGATCACCGACGTGCCGGTGATCATCGCCACCGCGCGGGACGACGAGACGGAGATCGTCCGGCTGCTGAACGCGGGGGCGGACGACTACCTCACCAAGCCCTTCTCGGTCGAGCATCTCTCGGCCCGCATGGCGGCCGTCCTGCGGCGTTCCCGGGGCGCCGCGGGCGAGCTGCCGCCGGAGACCGTGCTGCGCGTCGGCGGCCTCACCGTCGACCCGCTGCGCCGCCAGGCCGAGCTGGACGGTCTCCGACTCGACCTCACCCGCCGCGAGTTCGACCTGCTGGCCTTCCTGGCCGCCCGGCCCGGAGTGGTCGTACCCCGCAAGGAGCTGCTCGCCGAGGTGTGGCAGCAGTCGTACGGCGACGACCAGACGATCGACGTCCATCTGTCGTGGCTCAGGCGCAAGCTCGGGGAGACGGCCGCGCGACCGCGTTATCTGCACACGCTGCGCGGCGTCGGAGTGAAGCTGGAACCACCCGGTGGGGAGCCGCCGCGATGAGGTGGGCCCTGGTCAAGGTCAGCCTGGCGGTCACCGCCATGGTCGTGGTCGCCTTCGCCGTGCCGCTCGGACTCGTCATCCGGGAGATGGCCCGCGACCGCGCCTTCTCCAACGCCGAGCGGGAGGCCGCGGCCGTCGCCCCGGCGCTGTCCATCACCACCGACCGGGACCAGCTCGAGCGGGTCGTCGCCGCGGCCGGTTCGGACGCGGGCATGGCCCTGCACATACCGGCCTCCGGTGACGCGGCCGCCGTCGACCTCGGCCGGCAGCGCGCCGCCGACGGCGACATCGCGACGGTACGACGGCTGGGGCGGGCCTCGACCACGGAGGTCCCCGGCGGCTCCACGCTCCTGCAACCGGTCGCGCTGAGCTCCGGCGAGATAGCCGTCGTCGAGGTGTACGTCCCCGAGGCCGAGGTCACCAACGGCCTCGCCACGGCCTGGGCGGTGCTCGCCGGGGTCGGCCTGGCGCTGATCGTAGGGTCGGTCGCGGTCGCCGACCGGCTGGGCGTACGCATGGTGCGGCCCGCGCAGCGCCTGGCCGAGGGCGCGCACGAGCTGGGGGAGGGCAAGCTGGGCGCCCGGGTGCCCGAGGAGGGGCCGAACGAACTGCGGCTGGCCGCGGTCGCGTTCAACTCCATGGCCGACCAGGTGGTGCAACTCCTCGCCAACGAGCGGGAGCTGGCGGCCGACCTGTCCCACCGCCTGCGCACCCCGCTGACCGTGCTGCGGCTGAACGCGGCCTCGCTCGGGGACGGTCCGGCCGCCGAGCAGACCCGGGCCGCCGTGGCCCAGTTGGAGCGCGAGGTCGACACCATCATCCGTACGGCCCGGGACGCCAAGCCGCAGACGGTGGCGGCCGGTCCGGGCGCCGGGTGCGACGCGGCCGAGGTGGTGCGCGAGCGGATGGCCTTCTGGTCGGCGCTGGCGGAGGACGAGGGCCGCAAGGTGCGGGTGGCCGGCGTGGACCGGCCGGTGCGCATACCCGTGGCCCGGGCGGATCTGGCGGCCGCGCTGGACGCCCTGCTCGGCAACGTCTTCCGGCACACCCCCGAGGGCACGGCCTTCGCGGTCGACGTGCACAACGGTGAGGACGCGGTGATCGTGCTCGTGTCCGACGCGGGGCCCGGCATAGCCGACCCCGAGGCGGCCATGGCGCGCGGGCGGGGCTCGGGCAGCGCCGGGTCGACCGGGCTGGGCCTTGACATCGTGCGGCGGCTCGCGGAGTCGACGGGCGGGGACGTGCGGATCGGGTCGTCGGTGCTGGGCGGCACCGAGGTGCGGATCTGGATCCAGCTCGACGGGCGGGAGCCGGTGCGCAGGGGGCACCGGGGGTCGGTGCGGCGCCGCCGTCCCGGCAGATTGGTCTCGACCTTTAACCGCCCCCGATCCCTTCCTTAAGCGCACCCTAAGGTCCCCGACCACCGCCCGGATCAGGCGCTTTGCCCGATTCGAGATCGCTAGCGTGCTGCCGCACCCCACCCCCGGGAAATCCCCGCGAAGAGCGAAGGCAGGCACGCGATGAGTACGCACCGGCGCAGGGTCAGCGGCAGGACCAAGGCGATCGGCGGTCTCGTCGCCGCGGCCGCGGTCGGCGGTGGCGCGATCGTCTTCACCGGTACCGCGCAGGCGGCCGGAGTCGACGCGGCGTACACCAGGACCAGTGACTGGTCGACGGGTTACACCGCGCAGTACGTCGTCACGAACAACAGCGGCCAGGCGAAGAGGGACTGGACACTTCAGTTCGACCTGCCGTCGGGATCGAAGCTGAGCTCGCTGTGGAACGCCGAGTCGAGCGTGAGCGGCCGGCATGTCACCGTGACACCGCCGAAGTGGGACTCGGACGGGCTGGCCGCCGGCGAGTCGGTGACGGTCGGCTTCGTGGTCAACGGCACGGCCGCTCCGACGGGCTGTCTCATCGACGACGCGAAGTGCGGCGCGGACGACACCGCGACACCGGAGCCGAGCGGCCGCCCGACCCGGTCACCGAAGCCGACCCCGACTCCCTCCGCGACCACCGAGCCCACGCAGAGCCCCGGCACCGGGACGGAGGCGAGCGCCGGATTCGCCCCGTACATCGACACCTCCCTCCACCCCGCCTTCGACATGGCGGCGAGCGCCGAGGCGACCGGCGTGAAGAACTACAACCTCGCCTTCATCACCGACGGCGGCGGCTGCACCCCGAAATGGGGCGGTGTCACCGACCTCGGCGGCGACGCGGTGGCCGCCCAGATCGGCGACCTGCGCGCCAAGGGCGGCGACGTCCGTGTCTCCTTCGGCGGCGCGGCCGGCAGCGAGCTGGCGACCACCTGCTCCTCGGCCGACGCGCTGGCGGCGGCGTACGGCAAGGTCGTGGACGCGTACAAGCTGACCAAGGTCGACTTCGACGTCGAGGGCGGCGCGCTGCCGGACACCGCGGCCAACACCCGCCGCGCCCGGGCGATAGCCGAGCTCCAGGAGCGGCACCCGAACCTGGACGTCTCCTTCACCCTCCCCGTCATGCCGGAGGGCCTGACCCAACCGGGCGTCGACCTGCTGTCCGACGCCAAGCGGAACGGCGTGAAGATCGACACCGTCAACATCATGGCCATGGACTACGGCCCCGCGTACAGCGACGACATGGGCACCTACGCCGAACAGGCGGCCACCGCCACCCAGGCCCAGGTCAAGAGCGTCCTCGGTCTCTCCGACAGCGCGGCCTGGAAGACGGTCGCGGTCACCCCGATGATCGGCGTCAACGACGTCACCACGGAGGTCTTCAAGGTCGACGACGCCACCCAGCTGGTGGACTTCGCCAGGTCCAAGGGCCTCGGCTGGCTGTCGATGTGGTCGGCGACCCGCGACAAGCAGTGCGCGGGCGGCGAGAAGCCGGCGGCGGACGCGACGTGCAGCTCGATCCTCCAGGAGAAGTTCGCCTTCTCCAAGGCGTTCGCGGCCTACGGCAAGTAGCGCCGAGCCGCGTCCCGGCCGGCCCTCCCCCCCATCCGGCCGGGGCGCGGTGACCGCGGGGCGCGGCACGTCCCCCAGACGCGCCGCGCCCCGTCCCCCGGCCCGATTCCCCCGGGTCTCTAGAGCAGCTCGTCGACCGCGGGCAGCGCCCCGGTCCGAGCCGCCTTGCCGTACCAGTGCGCGCTCGACTTCGGCGTCCGGGCGAGGGACGCGTAGTCGACGTACACCGCGCCGAACCGCTTCTCGTAGCCGTACGCCCACTCGAAGTTGTCCAGCAGGGACCACAGGTAGTAGCCCCGGACATCGGCGCCGTCGGAGATGGCGCGGCGGATCTCGGAGAGGTGGCCGTGCAGGTAGGCGATGCGCTCGGGGTCGTGGACGCGGCCGTCGGGGTCGGGCTTGTCGTCGTAGGCCGCGCCGTTCTCGGTGATGTACAGGGGCAGGCCCGGGGCCTCGCGGCTGTAGCGCATGATCAGCTCGTGCAGGCCGGTCGGGTCGATGCTCCAGCCCATCTCCGTGCGCTCGCCCGGCGTCTGGTGGAACATCACGTCGTCCGCGCCGGGCCACGGCGAGTGCTCGCTCGCCCCGTGGCCGTCGGCGCGCGGGCCGGACAGCTCGGTCTCGGTCGACGAGACCAGCGTCGGGGTGTAGTAGTTCAGCCCCAGCGCGTCGAGCGGCTGGTTGATCGCGTCCAGATCGCCGTCCAGGACGTACGACCAGTCGGTGATCAGCTCCGTCGCCGTGTACAGCGTCTCCGGGTACGCGCCGTGCAGGATCGGGCCGTGGAAGACCCCGTTGGCCAGGTCGTCGATCTTCCGGACCGCCGCCAGGTCCGCGGCGTCCTGCGAGAGCGGCCGCACCGGGCAGGAGTTGAGGCTCAGCGCCACCGAGTTGCGGGCCGGCATCACCGAGCGCAGGGCCGACGTACCCAGGCCGTGGGCCAGGTTCAGGTGGTGGGCGGCCCGCAGCGTGGCCTCCGGTTCGGTGCGGCCCGGCGCGTGCACGCCCGAGCCGTAGCCCAGGAACGCGCTGCACCACGGCTCGTTGAGGGTGATCCACTGCTCCACCCGGTCGCCGAGCGCCTCGCCGACGATCTGCGCGTACTCGGCGAACCGGTACGCCGTGTCCCGCTCCGGCCAGCCGCCCGCGTCCTCCAGCTCCTGCGGCAGGTCCCAGTGGTAGAGGGTGACGGCGGGCTTGATCCCCGCGGCGAGCAGCTCGTCGACCAGGCGGCGGTAGAAGTCCAGGCCCACCTGCACCGCCGGGCCCCGGCCCGTCGGCTGGACGCGCGACCAGGAGATGGAGAAGCGGTACGCGTTCAGGCCGAGGTCGGCCATCAGCGCGACGTCCTCGCGGTAGCGGTGGTAGTGGTCGACAGCGATGTCACCGTGATCGCCGCCGGCCGTCCTGCCCGGCGTATGGCTGAAGGTGTCCCAGATGGAGGGGGTACGGCCGCCCTCGCGCACCGCTCCCTCGATCTGGTAGGCGGAGGTCGCGGCGCCCCAGAGGAAGGCGGGGGGAAAGGACACGGAGGACATGGGCTCAGGCATGGAAGCGCTCCCATAGGAGGTCGTGGAGACCGACGCGGGTACGGGTAGGGGAGAGGAGGGGGAAGGGGGGAAGGGACCCGAGGGCCGGGGCGGCGGTGACGCGGCCCCCGGAGTCGTACGGCCGAGACGAGTGCGACCGGGCGTCAGCCCTTGATCGCGCCCTGCATGATGCCGCCCACGATCTGCTTGCCGAACAGCAGGAAGGCGATCAGCAGCGGCAGGGTGCCGAGCAGGGCGCCCGCCATGATCACCGACTGGTCGGGGACATAGCCGGTGCCGAGCGAGTTGAGCGCGACCTGTACCGTCGGGTTCTCCTGGTTCAGGGCGATGATCGGCCACAGGAAGTCGTTCCAGGCGAACACGAAGGTCAGCAGGCCGAGAACGGCCATCGCGGGCCGGGCCGCGGGGAACACCACGTGCCAGACGATCCGCAGACTGCTCGCGCCGTCCACCCGCGCCGCCTCGATCAGCTCCGTCGGCAGCGCCTGCACCAGGTACTGCCGCATGAAGAACACACCGAAGGCGGTCACCAGCGTCGGCAGGACGACCGTCTGCAGCTGGTTGGACCAGCCGAGGTCCGCCATCCACAGATACAGCGGGACGACGGCCAGCTGCGGCGGCACCATCATCGTGCCGATCGTCAGCAGCAGCAGAACGTTCGAGAACTTGAACCGCAGTTTGGCGAAGGCGAAACCGGCGAGGGTGGAGAACAGCACCGTGGCGACCGTGATCGTGCCCGCGACGATCACCGAGTTGACCATCGCGGTGCCGAGCCCGGCCTCCTCCCACGCGGTCTCCAGATTCTTGAACAGGTTGCCGCCGAACCACAGCGGCGGCGGGGTCTGCGCCAGCCGGGCGTTGGTGCGCGAGGCCGCGATCGCCGTCCACACCAGCGGGGCCAGCGAGACCAGCGCGAACAGGGTCAGCACGACATAGGTGACCGGGCCGGCGTGCAGCTGCTTGCCCGCGCCCATCACGCGCTTCCGTTCCCGCCGGGACGGCGGTTTCTTCCCGGTCTGAGGGGGAGTCAGTTGGGTCGCTGTCATTGGGACTTCCTCAGCCGTCGGGAGATCAGCAGATTGACCGCGGCGACGATCAGCAGGATCAGGAACATCGACCAGGCGATCGCGGACGCCTTGCCGAGGTTGCCGATGATCCAGCCCTGGTCGTACATGTACAGCCCGAGCGTCTGGAACTGGTGACCCGAGCCGCCCTTCGAGCCGCTGACCCCGCCGAACAGCAGGGGCTCGCCGAAGAGCTGGGTCGCGCCGATGGTCGAGACGACCACCGTGAACAGGATCGTCGGCCGCAGCTGCGGGATCGTCACGTGGAGGAACTGCTGCCAGCGGTTGGCGCCGTCGATCGCCGCCGACTCGTACAGATCGGCCGGGATCGCCTGCATGGCGGCGAGGTAGATCAGCGCGTTGTAGCCCGTCCACCGCCAGATGACGATCGTCGACACGGCGAACTTCGAACCCCAGTCGGACTCGGTCCAGTTGACCGGATCGATCCCGACGAAGCCGAGCATCCAGTTGATCATGCCGCCGTCCCAGGAGTACAGCAGCACGAACACCAGCGTCGCCGCCGCCACCGAGGTGGCGTACGGGGTGAGCATCACGACCCGCCACACGACCGAGCCGCGCAGCTTGTAGTTGAGCAGGTGCGCCAGGCCGATCGCCATCAGCAACTGCGGCACCGTGGAGATCACGCCGATGGTGAAGGTGACCCACAGCGAGTTCCAGAAGAAGTCCGAGGACAGCAGGTTCTCGTAGTTCTTCAGCCCGGCCCAGGACTGGCCGTCCAGGTCGGACAGCTGCACGTTGTGCAGCGAGTACCAGGCCGTGTACAGCAGCGGGACCAGCGAGAACGCGCCGAACACGATGAAGAAGGGGGAGATGAACGCGTACGGCGACGCCTTCATGTCCCAGCGGTACAGCTTGCTGCGCCAGGAACCCGGGCCCGGCTCAGGCGGCGTACCGCGACCGTGCGCGCGGCCGGCCGCGCCCGGCTGCTCACCGGGCGCGGCGTCGGCGCTCGACGCGGAGTGCGCGAGGGCCTGCTTGGAGCTGGTCACTGGCCGAGCACGTCCTTGATCTCCTCGGTGGCCGCGTCCCAGCCCTCCTCAGGGCTCTTGCCCTTCTGCTCGACCTGGAGGATGCCGATGTCGGTCAGCGCGGTGCCGATCGGCTGGTCCTTGACGCCGAAGTACTGGGTCGGGATCGTCTTGGCCGAGGCGGAGAAGATCTCCGTGATCGGCGCGTTCGAGAAGTACTCGGTGGTGGCGTCCGCCGGCTTCAGGGTCGAGTACGCCGACGGGGCCGACGGGAAGCTCGCCTGCTTGGCGAAGACCTTCGCCTGCTGCTCGGGCGCGGTCAGCCACTTCGCCAGCGCGATGGCCTCCTTCTGGTGCTTGCTCGCCGTCGGCACGCCGATGAACGAACCGCCCCAGTTGCCCGCGGTCGGCGCCGCCGCCACGTCCCACTTGCCCTTGCCCGCGTCACCGGACTGCTCCAGGATGTAGCCGATCATCCAGGCCGGGCAGGCCACCGTGGCGAAGGTGGCGTTGGCGTAGCCCTGGTCCCACGGCTTCTCGAACTGCTTCAGCTTCGCCGACATGTCGCTGGTCGCCACCTCCATGGCGGTGTCCCACGCCGTCTTCACGCCCGCGGACTTCTCCCAGACGACGTTGCCGTCCTTGTCGTAGTACCGCTCGCTCGCACCGTTGAGGACGGCGTTGTAGACGGAGGAGGCGGAGTCCACGAACTTGGTGCCGCTCGGCGCCTTCTTCATGTACTCCTTGCCGAGGTCGACGTACTTGCCCCAGTCGCCCTTCCACTGCTCGGCGAGCTTGGTGCGGTCGGTCTCCAGGCCGGCCTTCTGGAACAGGTCCTTGCGGTAGCAGACGGCCATCGGACCGATGTCGGTGCCGAGCCCGATCAGCTTGCCGTCCTTGGTGGTGGCCTGGGCGTTCTTCCAGTCCAGCCACTGGGACTTGTCGACCTCCTTGCCGAGGTCGACGAACTTGTCGGCCTGCGTCTGCACGGCCTCGGTGACGTTGCCGACCTCGATCGCCTGGATGTCGTCGGTACCGGCACCGGCCTGCAGGCGGGTGAGGACCTTGGGCCAGTAGACGTCGGTCTTGGTGGTGACGTTCTCCTTGATGGTGATGTCGGGGTTGAGCTTCATGTACTCGTCGTAGAGGCCGGCCTGCTTGTAGCCGAAGGTGCCGAACGTGCCGACGGTGAGAGTGGTCTTGCCGCCGCCTCCGCCCTCGTTCGAAGGGCCGTCGTCCGAGTCCTCGGCGCAGCCGGCGAGCAGCCCTGTCGTCAGCGCGGCCGCGGCCGCGAGGGCCATCAGCCGGCGGGACCCGCGGGTACTCGTGCGCATTGCGTCCTCCTGTTGCCTGACGTGCCGACCCCCCGGCCAACTGCACTGTTGGGCCCGTTCATTCTTCACGCTGCGGCTCGGGCGGGGAACGTGCGGGATGTGTATGTGTCAGGTACTGTGGGAGCGCTCCCACATGTGATGTGTTGAAGGTTCGTCGGTCGGGGCGGGGGTGTCAAGGGTGGGAGCGCGGAGAGATGCGTTCAGTTATCGGGCTGTTAACTGGACCTCGTGAGCCGGTCCGGCGATCGCGGACGAGGGTCCGCCGAGGCTCGGCGCGGGGGGTCCTGGGGCGCCGGCTCCCGGCTGGGGTCACCGCACCGGACGGGACTGTTAAATTCCAGGCCAGCGACGAGACAACGGCGGGAAGGCGGAGCCCATGGCAAGCCACGGAGTGCGGGGGCGGAGCGGTGGCCGGCCCACCCTCGAAGAGGTGGCGGCCCGCGCGGGCGTGGGACGGGGCACCGTCTCCCGGGTGATCAACGGCTCGCCCCGGGTCAGTGACGCGACCCGCGCCGCGGTGGAGGCGGCGGTCGCGGAGCTCGGTTATGTTCCCAACACGGCCGCCCGTGCCCTGGCGGCGAACCGTACGGACGCCATCGCGCTGGTCGTGCCCGAGCCGGAGACGCGGTTCTTCGCGGAGCCGTACTTCTCGGACATGCTCAAGGGGGTCGGCGCCGAGCTCGGCGACACCGAGATGCAGCTCCTGCTGATCTTCGCGGGCAGCGACAAGGAACGCCGCCGGCTGGCCCAGTATCTGGCGGCACACCGTGTCGACGGTGTCCTGCTGGTCTCGGTCCACGCGGACGACCCACTGCCGGATCTGCTGGCCCAGCTCGAGATCCCGGCGGTGATCAGCGGCCCGAGATCGGCGGCGGAGACCCTGACCTCGGTCGACTCGGACAACTACGGCGGCGCGAGGTCGGCGGTGGAGCACTTGGTGGCCCGGGGCCGGGGGAGGATCGCCCACATCACCGGCCGCCTCGACGTCTACGGCGCCCAGCGCCGCGTCGACGGCTACCGCGACGCCCTGGGGGACGCCGGGCATCAGGTGGACGAGCGGCTGATCGAGCCCGGCGACTTCACCGAGGAGGGCGGCGCGAGGGCGATGCGGGCGTTGCTGGAGCGCGTCCCCGACCTGGACGCGGTCTTCGCGGCGTCGGACGTGACGGCGGCGGGCGCCCGCCAGGTGCTGCGCGAGGCGGGCCGCCGCATCCCCGACGACGTCGCCCTGGTCGGCTACGACGACTCCGCCATCGCCCGCCACATGGACCCGCCGCTGACGTCCGTCCGCCAGCCCATCGAGGAGATGGGCCGCCGCATGATCGACCTCCTCCTGAGCGAGATCGCGGACCGGCGTCCGGCGGCGTCGCGGGGGCTGGAGCGGGCGCAGGTGGTGCTGGCGACGGAGCTGGAGGAGCGGGCGTCGTCGTGAGGGCGGAGCGAATGTCGGCGACGTATGCCAGTTGACAACGTCGTCAACATGGAGGTGGTCGGCGTGACCGTGACCCAGATCGATCTGGATGACGAGGCGCTCGGCAGCACGCGGCGCGCGGGGAGTTCGACGCGGCGGCAGCGGCTCATGAAGCAGCCAAGCGGGCACGCCGGGCGGCCTTCGAGTGATCACGTACCTCCTGGACACCTCGGCGCTGTGGCACCTCTTCCGTACCCCCGGGGCGTTGGTTGCCTGGGAAGGGCACCCGCATCAGACGAGGCCTTCGAGGGATCCGTCCGTCGACATGACGGGTACGCACCCTGTTGGACCAAACAGAGTCGGACAGCACGCGGAGGACACCCCCATGCGTTCCTTGACCTTCGTCATCGGTACGGGACGCAGCGGTTCGACCGCGTTGTCGCGCATCCTCAACGCCCATCCGGATGTGCTGAGCCTCAACGAGTACATGGCCTCCGTGGGCGACGCCGCCTTCCCCGAGGGGAAGGTGACCGGTGAGGAGTTCTGGCAGACGCTCTTTCGGCCCGCCCCGCACTTCGAGCGGATGATCCGCAGTGGGCTGCCGCTGCCGGAGTTCCTCTACACCCGTCGCCCCGGCAGGTACTCGGCGCAGACCACCGGCATCCCCGCGCTCTCCCTGATGGTGCTGCCGCACCTCACCGACGACCCGGACGGGCTTCTCGACGCCCTCGGCGCGGCCGTGGTCCAGTGGCCCGAGCGCACCGCCGCCGAGCACCACCGGGCGTTGTTCGACCTGCTGTGCGGGCGGTTCTCAAGGACCGCCGTCGTGGAGCGCTCCGGCTACTCGACCGGCTGGGCAGCGGGGCTGCGGGAGACGTTCCCGGAGGCGAGGTTCGTGCACATGTTCAGGGACGGGCCGGACTGCGCCCTGTCCATGAGCCGGCACCCCGGCTACCGCGCGATCACGCTGCTGCGCGAGATCAAGGAGCGGGCCGGCGTCCAGAGTTTCGGCGACCTGACCGAGGAGCACGTACGCGCCCTGCCCCCGGACCTCGCACCGCTGCTCGACGACCGCTTCGACCCGGCCCTCGTACGCGACCGCGACCTGTCACCGCGCAGGTTCGGCGCGCTGTGGTCCGAACTGGTCACCGAGGGCGCCGAGTTCCTCGCCGGACTGCCCGCCGACCGGCGCACCACGCTCGCCTACGAGGACCTCCTCGACAGGCCGGCGGAAGAACTCACCCGCTTGGCCGAGTTCATCGGGGTGGACCCCCAACCGCGGTGGCTGAGCACCGCGTCGGCCCTGCTCGACCACAGCCGCCGCGGCTCCGCGAGCAGGTTGCCGGCAGGGGAGTTCGCCGACCTGAGGGAGAGCTGCGCGCCGGGCGCCCGAGCCTTGGAAGGGCGACCGATCGGGTGACGGCCGAGCAACGCCCTCAAGGGGCGCGGGGCTGTATCGATTTGCGGCTCCGCCGCGCGGGCGCGACCAGCCCCCACGACCCGCACAGGCCGACCAACAAGTACGGACCCCCACGTGATGCCACCTGTCACGGGGGGTCCGTTCTCATCGCCGGGGAGCCGCCCAACCCCCCGGCCTGCGCGGCTAACCGGTGGCCGTCACTCCCCGGCCGGCGGCGCGTCGAGGAAGTGCGGTCGGCCAGTGGGCCAGGGCCGCGGTCGCGGAGTACCAGGCCACCGCGCCCGCCGCCACGGCGAACCAGCCGCCCACCTTGGTGAGTCCGTCGTTGTCGGCGAAGTTGGCGATCGCCATCAGCAGCAGGCCGACGAAGAACAGCCCGTGCATGCCCTGGCCGAGCTGGTCGCCACCGGCGAGGGTCAGGGACAGCGCCACCAGGGCGAACAGCAGCAGGAAGAGCCCCGCGGCATTGGCGGACACCTGGCTGTCGGCCGCGACGGCCCAGGTGAACCAGAGCGCTCCGAGCGCCACGAAGGCGGTCCCGTTCGCGCCGTCGCGGTCGCGGAAGGCCATCAGACCGGCGACGAAGAGGGCGATGCCGCCCACGTACTGGGCGATTGATACGGCGTCAGCGGCTGACACGCCGTCGATGACATCGGTGTACCCCAGCCCGAAGGCCAACAGGGTGACACCGAGGGCGAGTCGGCCGACCACGGAGGTGATTCCGCTTCCCGCAGAGACGTCGTTGGCCACGGCGGGCTCCCTTCATGCATGTGCAGTTGTGCGGTGTGCGATATATGCCCTTCACAAGGGCACAAACACCTCTACGCGCCAGTAGGTTCACGCACTGCAGAAAGGGGGGCGCCGTCTCGAACGGCTCATCTCACCTGGGACAACGGCGAGTTACGGAATGACAACGACGGGACGCTTGGCCCGCTTGGCGAGCCGCCCCGCGACGGACCCGAAGATCCGCCCGACGATGCCCTGGGTGGAGCCGACGACGATCGCGTCCGCCTCGTACTCCTGTCCGACCTCTTCGAGTTCATGGCAGATGTCGCCGCCGCGCTCGACGAGGATCCAGGGCACCTCGGCCAGATAGTCGGCGCACGCCAGCTCGAGGCCGAGCACCTCGGTGCGGTGGTCCGGCACATCGACGAAGACCGGCGGCTCGCAGCCGGCCCACACCGTGGTGGGCAGCCGGTTGGCGACATGGACGATGATCAGGCCCGACCCGGAGCGATGGGCCATGCCGATGGCGTACGCCAGGGCGCGCTCGCTGGAGGTGGAGCCGTCGAAGCCGACGACGACGCCGTGCTTGAAAGCGGGATCGCAGGAATGGCGTGAGTCTTCCGCCGCCAGGGGCTCGGCCGCCGTGGGGTCGGCGACGGGCCGCTTGCGGTCCGCTGGTTCGAAGAATTCGTGACCGGCCATGGTTGTCTCGGCGTATTGATCCTTGTATGGGCGGGCCCGCGAGCGGAGCTCGCTGATGGATGCGGCGGTGTGCAGCGGAGCTTGCGGCGGAGCTGTGTCCGGGAATGGTCTTCCCAACCCCATACCCCAAGGGTACGGCGGCACGCCTCCTTAGCCCAGATACCCGCTCACGGGCGGTGCGGGTTCCAGGGAGCATGCACGAGGGGACGCCCGTAACGCAATGGTTGCTGCGGTGTACAGGCGGTTTGCACAGGATCCACGCGCGTCCACCGGCGGACCCGCCGCGGGGCAGTGACCGACCGCCCCGACCCGCGTTGATCACCACGATCCGCCGTCCAGGGAGCCCAGGAGCACGCACCCACATGTCCGGACCCCACACCCCCTCCGAGGACAGCGCCACCGACGTGGTCCGCTGGGCGGCCTTCAGCTGCGTCCTGGTCCCCGTGGTCCTCCTCTGGTACGGCACCTCGCTCGCCGGAGCCACCGGCACCGCCCTCGGTCTCGCGGCCGTGACGGCCGTCTGCCGGGTGCTGCTGCGCCAGTCGGAGCGCGGCGCGACACGGCTGCGGCAGGAGGAGCGGCACGGTCCGTCACCGCGTCGTCGCGGACGCCATCACCGGACGGGAACCGGGGCCCATAGAGGCGGACGTCACACTGGGGGAAATACACCGGTCGGCTGACCGGTTTCCGCGCACGGGCACGCTGGTTTTCAGCCAACTTCTGGCGTGCCTGCATCCCCCGCCCAGAACACCCCCCAACCCCCGTTCCACCTGCACGGAAAGGGCCTCAAGGGGGCTGTGCACCCTACGTGGATTGGCCACTGCGACAAGGCGCACTTCCCTGCACGGCCCGTGAGTGCAACGCTTCGTGATCGAATGCTTCACGCCAAGTTGCCAAGTCGACAATGTGCCGAGTGTCGAACCGGCCACTGAGGCGCGGCGCGACACAGTAGATTCGATCTTGACTGTCTACGGCGGGGGACTCGTGCAGGACCGAGGGGAAACGTGCAGGAGCGACACAACCGAGGAGCCGCGACCACCGAGGGGGGCTTAGCAGTATGAGCCACGACTCCACTGCCGCGCCGGAAACCGCGGCCCGGAAGCTTTCCGGGCGACGCCGCAAGGAGATCGTCGCGGTGCTGCTGTTCAGCGGCGGCCCCATCTTCGAGAGTTCCATACCGCTGTCGGTGTTCGGGATAGACCGCCAGGACGCCGGCGTACCGCGCTACCGCCTGTTGGTGTGCGGCGGCGAGGAAGGCCCACTGCGGACCACAGGGGGCCTGGAACTCTCGGCACCGCATGGCCTGGAGGCGATCTCCCGGGCGGGCACGGTCGTCGTGCCGGCCTGGCGTTCGATCACCTCGCCGCCACCGGAGGAGGCGCTCGACGCACTGCGCCGGGCGCACGAGGAAGGCGCCCGCATCGTCGGGCTGTGCACCGGCGCCTTCGTCCTCGCCGCGGCGGGCCTGCTGGACGGCCGTCCCGCGACGACACACTGGATGTACGCACCGACGCTGGCCAAGCGCTATCCGTCGGTGCACGTGGATCCAAGAGAGCTGTTCGTGGACGACGGCGATGTGCTGACGTCGGCCGGTACGGCAGCCGGCATCGACCTCTGCCTCCACATCGTGCGGACCGACCACGGCAACGAGGCGGCGGGCGCGCTGGCGAGGCGCCTTGTCGTACCGCCGCGCCGAAGCGGAGGCCAGGAACGCTACCTGGACCGCTCTTTACCAGAGGAGATCGGCGCCGACCCGCTCGCGGAGGTCGTCGCCTGGGCGCTGGAGCATCTGCACGAGCAGTTCGACGTTGAGACGCTGGCGGCACGCGCGTACATGAGCCGCCGCACCTTCGACCGCCGCTTCCGCTCGCTGACGGGCAGCGCCCCGCTGCAGTGGCTGATCACCCAGCGGGTGCTGCAGGCGCAGCGGCTGCTGGAGACGTCCGACTACTCGGTGGACGAGGTCGCGGGCCGCTGCGGCTTCCGTTCGCCGGTGGCGCTGCGCGGGCACTTCCGGCGCCAGCTCGGCTCGTCGCCGGCCGCGTACCGGGCGGCGTACCGGGCCCGGCGCCCGCAGGGCGACAAGCCGGCGGATCCGGAGGCGGCCGTCGGTCAGGGCCCGGCGCCGCAGGGTCCACCGCCCACCCCGTACCCGGAGGGCGGCCCGGTCCCGCTGCAGACCCGCCGCACCCCGGCACCCGTGGGCCCGCCCTCGGACAACGGGCGCGAGCTGTACGTCGGAGGCCGGGCGACCCTGCCAAGCCAGCGCAGCGGAGCATGACCTTCTGACGCCGGGCGGGCGCATGTCAGCCCGTCCGGCGTTTGAGGACGAGGCCCGAAGGGCCGATGGCGGGGGTCCAGGGGGCGGCAGCCCCCTGGTACGCCGCCTGCGACACCGGGCACCCCCAAAAGCGGACCTCAGCCGTAGGGTGTTCGCATGAACGATCGCATGGTGTGGATCGACTGCGAGATGACCGGCCTCTCGCTGTCCGACGACGCGCTCATCGAGGTTGCCGCCCTCGTCACCGACTCCGAGCTGAACGTCCTCGGCGAGGGCGTGGACATCGTCATCCGCCCGCCGGAGACGGCGCTGGAGACGATGCCGGAGGTGGTGCGTCAGATGCACACCGCGTCCGGGCTGCTGGCCGAACTCGCCGGCGGCACGACGCTCGAGGACGCCGAGGAGCAGGTCCTCGCCTACGTCCGCGAACACGTCAAAGAACCCGGCAAGGCGCCGCTGTGCGGCAACTCCGTCGGCACCGACCGCGGCTTCCTGCTGCGCGACATGCCGACGCTGGAGGACTACCTCCACTACCGGATCGTCGATGTCTCCTCGATCAAGGAGCTGGCGCGCCGCTGGTATCCGCGGGCCTACTTCAACAGCCCCGAGAAGAACGGCAACCACCGCGCCCTCGCCGACATCCGCGAGTCCATCGCCGAACTGCGCTACTACCGCGAGTGCATCTTCGTGCCCCAGCCGGGCCCGGACTCCGACACCGCGAAGTCGATCGCCGCGAAGCACGTTCTGCCTGCTCAGTAGGCATGTGCGGGGGGTCACCCAGGGGCGCCGCAAAAGCTGTGCGCGAGCACCCCTTCGGACCCTGTACACTTTTTCTCGGCCGGTCGGGGACTCCACTGAAGTCAACAACCGGGCATGGTGGGTGTAGCTCAGCTGGTAGAGCACCTGGTTGTGGTCCAGGATGCCGCGGGTTCGAGTCCCGTCACTCACCCTCACCACTCAGCCGGTGACTTCAGGACGAAGTCACCGGCTGAGGCGTTTCCGGAGGGTCCAGGCCACGGTCACCGGGGGCCACCACGCCGAGATCGCGTGGGTGGTCGGCACACCGTGGGAGAGGCCGTGGTGGCGGGGGCTGCGGTGCTGAGGGGGCCGCAGACGGCTGCGGGGCCGCACCTTGATGCGGCCCCGCCCTTCGAGTCGACTACTCCACCGTCACCGACTTCGCGAGGTTCCGCGGCTTGTCGATGTCCCGGCCCAGGGCCAACGCCGTGTGGTAGGCGAGGAGTTGGAGCGGGATGCCCATCAGGATGGGGTCGAGCTCGTCCTCGTTCTTCGGGACCACGATCGTCTGGTCCGCCTTCTCCTCGTGCTGGTGGGCCACCGCGAGGATCTTGCCGCTGCGGGCCTTGATCTCCTCCATGGCGGCACGGTTCTTCTCCAGCAGGTCGTCGTCGGGGACGATCGCGACCGTCGGGAGGGCCGGCTCGATCAGGGCCAGCGGGCCGTGCTTGAGCTCGGAGGCCGGGTAGGCCTCGGCGTGGATGTAGGAGACCTCCTTCAGCTTGAGGGAGGCCTCGCGGGCGACCGGGTAGCCCCGGACGCGGCCGATGAAGAGCATCGAGCGGGCCTCGGCGTACTGCTGGGCCAGCTTCTCGATCTCCGCCTCCTGCTCCATCACCGAGGCGATCTGCCCCGGCAGCTTGCGCAGGCCCTCGATGATGCGCTTGCCGTCGCGGACGGACAGGTCGCGGGTGCGGCCGAGGTGCAGGGCGAGCAGCGCGAAGGCGACCGTGGTGTTCGTGAAGCACTTCGTCGAGACGACGCAGACCTCGGGGCCCGCGTGGACGTAGATGCCGCCGTCGGCCTCGCGGGCGATCGCGGAGCCGACCACGTTCACCACGCCCAGCACCCGGGCGCCCTTGCGCTTCAGCTCCTGTACGGCGGCGAGGACGTCGTACGTCTCACCGGACTGGGAGACGGCGATGTAGAGGGTGTCGGGGTCGACGACCGCGTTGCGGTAGCGGAACTCCGAGGCCGGCTCGGCGTCCGCGGGGATGCGGGCCAGCTCCTCGATCATCTGGGCGCCGATCAGGCCCGCGTGGTACGAGGTGCCGCAGCCGAGGATCTTCACACGGCGGATCTGGCGGGCCTCACGGGCGTCCAGGTTGAGGCCGCCGAGGTGCACGGTGGAGAAGCGGTCGTCGATGCGGCCGCGCAGCACGCGGTCCACGGCGTCGGCCTGCTCGTGGATCTCCTTGTGCATATAGGTGTCGTGGCCGCCCATGTCGTAGGAGGCGGCCTCCCACTCGACGGTGGTGGGCTCGGCCGTGGTGCGGGTGCCCTCCGTCGTGTAGGTGCGGAAGTCGTCGGCCTTGAGGGTGGCCATCTCGCCGTCGTCCAGCGTCACTATCTGCCGGGTGTGGGCGACCAGGGCGGCGATGTCCGAGGCTACGAACATCTCCTTCTCGCCGATCCCCAGGACGACCGGGGAGCCGTTGCGGGCGACCACGATGCGGTCCGGGAAGTCGGCGTGCAGCACGGCGATGCCGTACGTGCCCTCGATCAGCCGGAGCGTCTCGCGGACCTTGTCCTCCAGCTTCTCCGCCTGCGCGCGGGAGATGAGGTGGACGAGGACCTCGGTGTCGGTCTCGGAGAGGAACTCGACGCCGTCCGCCTCCAGCTTGCGGCGCAGGTCGGCGGCGTTGTCGATGATGCCGTTGTGGACGACGGCGACCTTGCCCTCGGCGTCCAGGTGCGGATGGGCGTTCACGTCGGAGGGGGCGCCGTGGGTGGCCCAGCGGGTGTGGGCGATGCCGGTCGTGCCCTTGAAGCGGGCCGGCACCTTGGCCTCCAGGTCGCGGACCCGGCCCTTGGCCTTGACGGTCTTCAGACCGGCCGTCTTCGGGGAGGTCACGGCGATGCCCGCCGAGTCGTAGCCGCGGTACTCCAGCCGCTGCAGGCCCTCCAGGAGCAGCGGAGCCACATCACGCTTCCCGATGTATCCGACGATTCCGCACATATACAGGTATTCCTAGCCGTAGACGATGCGGCGCAGCTGCCTGAGCGTGAGCTCCGGCGGTGCCACCGCCCGGTATTTGAGGTCCGCCTCGATCCGTTCGAAGATCGCCGCGTTCACCAGGCCCTGGGCCTGCAGCTCGCGATGGCGGCGACGGACGTAGTCCTCGGTCGTCTCGTCGAAGTAGGCGAGCACGTCCTGGATCACACGAAGCGCCTCGCCCCGGTTGAGGGGCGAGGACCGCGTCAGATGATCGACAAGTTCGTCGTGCACCCGGTAGATCCTGGAGTACGGGCGGCGCTTTCGCAAGAATCCTGCCCGATTCCGGGCAGGTGTGGGCTCGGAGCCTTACATTCTCTTGAGTATCGCCTGCTTGGCCATGGTGAACTCCTCGTCCGTCAGCACGCCGGTGCGATGGAGGTCGCCGAGTTCACGCAGCCGGCGCAGCAGGGCGTCGTGGTCCTGCTCCGGGTCGTCCTGCGGCTCGCTCGCGGGCGTCGGAGTGGCCGGGTGCGGGAGGCGGGCCTGGACCGCCGCCGCGACCAGGGCCATCAGCGGGTCCTTCTTGAAGCCCCACAGCTCCACGGCGTTGGGGTCGTACTTGGGCGGGGCCTTGGTGGAGGCGTTCTTGACGGTGAAGCGGAGGTAGCCGTTCTCCAGGCCGGCCGCCGGATGCCACTCCACCCCCGAGATGTCGGCGAGGGCCAGGGAGCGGGTGCCGGCGGCGGCCTTGGCGTCCTCCGTCTTCCAGTTCCACTCCAGGCGGAGGTGCTCCCCGTCGAAGCTGGCGGTGGCGTCCCCGGCGGAGACCGACAGCGGTACCGAGGGGCCCGGCAGCAGATACCCGTCGACCGGGTCGGCGGGCACCTGGTCGAGGAGCAGGGCGTTGCGGACCTCGTCCACGAAGTACTCGGCGACGCCGTAGCGGTCGGACTCCACGATGAGCTGGTACGGGTCGTGGGGCTCGGTGAGCCGGCCGCCGGTGGCGTGCAGCAGCGGGTCGGCGCCGTCGCGCAGGCGGAGCCTGAGCCGCCCGGCCTTCTTGCCCTGCTCGAAGGAGACGCTCGCCAACGCGCCCAGGGGGACGACCAGTTCACCCAGTGTCTTGCGGAACAGGCTCACGTTCTTGTCCCGGCCGGGAGTCAGCCGGAGTGCGTCGCCGTCGAAGACCCACGTACCGTCCTTCTGGATGATTTCCGCCATGGGGTGGATTGTTCCATCAGTCTCGCGAGAGAGTGGTCCAGACCTCTTGGAGCTCCCCCTGGCTCATGGAAGGGACACGCTTGTGAGACACGGCTGTGTGAGACAGCACCACAGAACGTTTCGCCTTCTCGGTTCCCTGCTGCTGGTGGCGATCGGCGCCTCGGTGACGGGGGCCGCCCCCGCACAGGCGGAATCGCCCGGCCCGCTCGACCGGGTGGTCCCCGCGCCCGCCTCGGTCAGCCCCGGTGGATCCCCCTACCGGATCACCCCCTCCACCCGGATCCACGTCGACGACTCCCGCGAGACCCGCCGTGTGGGCGAGTACCTCGCGCACATCCTCCGCCCCTCCACCGGCTACCGCCTCCCCGTCACCGCCCACGGCGCCGGAGGCATCCAACTGCGCCTCGCCAAGGGACCCTTCGGCGCCGAGGGCTACCGCCTCGACAGCGGCCGCAAGGGCGTCACCATCACCGCCGCCCAGCCCGCCGGCCTCTTCCACGGCGTCCAGACGCTGCGCCAGCTCCTCCCCGCGGCCGTCGAGAAGGACTCCGTGCAGCCCGGCCCCTGGCTGGTCGCGGGCGGCACGATCAAGGACACCCCGCGCTACGGCTGGCGCGGCGCGATGCTCGACGTCTCCCGGCACTTCTTCACCGTCGACCAGGTCAAGCGCTACATCGACCAGCTC
Source organism: Streptomyces ferrugineus (assembly GCF_015160855.1). NCBI lineage: Bacteria > Bacillati > Actinomycetota > Actinomycetes > Kitasatosporales > Streptomycetaceae > Streptomyces > Streptomyces ferrugineus. Next base: position 1,546,684 of record NZ_CP063373.1, read on the forward strand.
GCCCTGTACAAGATCAACAAGCTGCATCTGCACCTCAGCGACGACCAGGGCTGGCGCATCGCCATCGACTCCTGGCCGCGCCTGGCGACCTACGGCGGCTCCACCCAGGTCGGCGGCGGCCCCGGCGGCCACTACACCAAGGCCGACTACAAGGAGATCGTCCGATACGCCGCCTCCCGCCATCTGGAGGTCGTCCCCGAGATCGACATGCCCGGCCACACGAACGCGGCGCTCGCCTCGTACGCCGAGCTGAACTGCGACGGAGTGGCACCCCCGCTCTACACCGGCACCGAGGTCGGCTTCAGCTCGCTGTGCGTCGGCAAGGACATCACGTACGACTTCGTGGACGACGTGATCCGGGAGCTGGCCGCGCTGACGCCGGGCGAGTACCTGCACATCGGCGGTGACGAGGCGCACTCCACCAGCCACGAGGACTATGTGAAGTTCATGGAGCGGGTGCAGCCCGTCGTCGCCAAGTACGGCAAGACGGTGATCGGCTGGCATCAGCTCACCGGGGCGACGCCGGCCAAGGGGGCGCTGGCGCAGTACTGGGGGCTGGACAGTACGAGTGCCGAGGAGAAGGCGCAGGTGGTGAAGGCCGCGCAGAACGGGACGGGAATCGTCCTCTCGCCCGCCGACCGGATCTACCTCGACATGAAGTACACGGCCGACACCCCGCTGGGCCTGGACTGGGCGGGCCTGGTGGAGGTGAAGCGGTCGTACGACTGGGATCCGGGCGCCTACCTTCCCGGTGCGCCCGCTTCGGCGATCCGGGGTGTCGAGGCTCCGCTGTGGACGGAGACGATCGCGAAGACCGCCGACATCGAGTACATGGCCTTCCCGAGGCTGGCCGGTGCGGCGGAGCTCGGCTGGTCGCCGGCGTCCACGCACGACTGGGAGGGCTACCGGGTGCGGCTCGCCGCGCAGGGTCCGCGGTGGGACGCGCTGGGGATCGGGTACTACCGGTCGCCGCAGGTTCCCTGGCCGACGACTGCGTGAGAGCCGCTGCACAAAGGCTGACGGGCACCCCGGAGGACCGTACTCCGAGGTGCCCGCCCGTCTGATGGGGCCGTTGCTACAGCCCCGCGATGGGGTTCTTCAGGTTGCCCACCAGCTGGAGGGCGCCCGCCGGGTCCGCCAGGTCCACCATCTGCTTGTTGTCACGCAGCTGGAGGCGGTTGAGGCAGGACAGCGCGAACTCGGGGGCGAACATGTCGTACTGCCGGAACTTGTCGGCGAGTTCGGGCACCGAGCGCTGGTAGTCCCGGGTGACCTCGGCGACCGTGCGCCAGAAGTCGTCCTCCTCCAGGATCCCCTCGGCGGCGAGGTTCGCGGCGAGGAAGCGGAAGAAGCAGTCGAAGACGTCCGTGAAGATGGACAGGAGCTTCTTCTCCTCGGGCACGTCCACGCGCAGCCGCTCGACCGTCGGCGGCAGCACCGCGTCCACGTCCATCACCGCGATCTCCTCGGCGATGTCCTTGTAGATCGCGCGCTCCACGACGCCGTCCTTCAGGACCAGGATGACGTTCTCGCCGTGCGGCATGAACACCAGGTCGTAGGCGTAGAAGCTGTGCAGGAGGGGCGTGAAGTACGCCCGCAGGTAGCGGCGCAGCCACTCCTCCGGCGGCAGTCCCGACTGCTCGATCAGCGCGCCCGCGAACGACGCGCCCTCGTGGTCGACGTGGACGAGGGAGGCCATGGTGGCCAGCGACTCACCCTCCCTCAGCCGTGACACCGGGCTCTCGCGCCACAGGGCCGCCAGCATCTTGCGGTACGGCGAGTAGCGGTCCGTCGCGGCCTCGTACTCCAGGTGCCGGTAGCCGACGGCGGCGCGCTCACGGATGATCGACAGGCCGGTCTCCCGCAGCACCGGGTCGTTGTCGATGAGCTGGGCCAGCCAGTCGTTGATGGCCGGGGTCGCCTCCATGTAGGCGGCCGACAGTCCGCGCATGAAGCCCATGTTGAGGACGGACAGGGCCGTCTTGACGTAGTGCTTCTCGGGGCTGGAGGTGTTGAAGAAGGTCCGGATGGACTGCTGGGCCAGGTACTCGTCGTCGCCCTCGCCCAGGCAGACCAGGTGCTGCCGGGCGACCTCGGCGGCGAAGGTGACGGTGAGCTTGTTCCACCACTGCCAGGGGTGGACGGGGATGAGGAGGTAGTCGGCCGGGTCGAGGTCCTTCTCGCGCAGGACGCCGTGGAAGCGCTCGACGGTCTCCGCGCCCAGCTCGTCGCGTACGAAGGCCTCGTACTCGATGCCGACACCCGCCGTGAACGCGGCGCGCGAGCGGTGGGCCGCGAGCCAGACGAGGCGGACCGGGCTCGCGGTCTCGGGGGCGTACGACAGGTACTCGTGGACGCCGAAGCCGAGCCGGCCGTTGTTGGCGACGAAGCAGGGGTGGCCCTCGGTCATGCCGGTCTCGATGGCCTGGAAGCCGCTCTTCGCCAGCTCGGCGACCGGGATCTGCGGCTTGGCCAGCTTGTAGCAGGTGCCGGAGAGGGTGGAGGAGATCTCCTCCAGGTAGACCGGCAGGACCTCGTCGCTCAGGCCCAGGGACTTCTGCAGCTCGATGAAGAAGTCCAGGGCGGCGAGCGGGAGTTCGGTCCCGTCACGGTGGCGGGTGATCGAGTCGGCGTCGATCTGCCAGTGGTCGAGGGCGCGGCGCACGGCCGTGAAGGTGTACCGGGTCAGCCCGTCGTCGCTGCGGACGACGTACTGATCGCCGTCCTGTTCAGGGGTGATCAGCCGCTCGTGCGCGAACTCGGCGAGCGCCTTGCGGATCAGGAGGCGGTTGGCCCGCGCCCAGCGGTGGGGGGACAGATGCGCTACGGCGTCGGACAGGGTCATACGGCTACTCCTCGGGCGGCGAAGAACTGCTCGCGCGTGCAGAAACTGAGCAGCGCCTTCTTCTCCGGCTTCTGGATCTCGCGCTCGGGCACGAAACCCACGGCCTCGTTCAGTGCGTGTACGGCCTTGTTGGCCACGTCCGGCTCGACGACGACGCGCTGCACCGCGGGGTCCTCGAAGAGATACGCCATCACGGCGGTGATGACGGACCGGGTGAAGCCACGGACGGGCTTGTCGGTGGGCGGCGTCAGGAAGTGCATGCCGATGTCGCCCGGTTGCGGCTCGTACAGGCCGACCAGTTCGCGGTGGGCGGGGTCGTAGTACTCCATCAGGAAGGCCGGTTCGCCGTCCTGGAGTCCGAGCAGCGCGTGGTGGTGCTCGTCTGCCGCGATCTCCATGTAGGCGCGCTCGATGTCGACCAGGCTTGCGTCCTGCATCATCCAGAAGGCCGCCTTGGGGTGGGTGACCCACCTGTGCAGCAGCTCGGCGTCCTGGAGTGGGTCGAGGGGGCGGAAAGTGAAGGTCATACGGCGAACTCCTGGAACGCGATCGTCTTCTCGACCGGGTAGTACTCGGTGCCGAGCAGCTCGCGGATGATGGACGCGTTCCGGTACGGGCCCATGCCCAGGTCGGGGCTGGTGATGCTGTGGGTGTGGACGCCGGCGTTCTGCAGGAATACGCCGCGGCCGGTGGTGTCGATGGAGTAGTTGCGGTCGACGTCGAAGCGGCCGTGGCCGTCGAAGCGGAGGCGGTCGCGGATCCCGGCGAGGAACGCCGGGGGCTCGTAGTGGTAGCCGGTGGCCAGGACCAGGCCCTCGGTGTGGATCTCGAAGTCCTTGCCCTGCTCGTCCTGGCGGAAGCCCAGCGTGTACTGCCCGTCCTCGTAGGCCGCGCTGTGCAGCGAGGAGTTGGTGAGCAGGCGGGTGGGGACCGGGCGGCCGCCGCTGGTGACGTTCTTCTGGTACAGCAGGTCGAAGATCGAGTCGATCAGTTCCGAGTTGATGCCCTTGAACAGGCCCTTCTGCTGCTTCTCCAGCCGGTAGCGGGTCTCCTCGGGCAGCGCGCGGAAGTAGTCGATGTAGTCCGGGGACGTCATCTCCAGCGTCAGCTTGGTGTACTCCAGCGGGAAGAACCGCGGGGAGCGGGTGACCCAGTTGAGCTGGTAGCCGTGGACGTCGATCTCGGCGAGCAGCTCGTAGTAGATCTCCGCGGCGCTCTGACCGCTGCCGACGATCGTGATCGACTTCTTCCGCTGCAGCTCGGGCTTGCGGTGCATGTACTGCGCGTTGTGGAAGAGGTCGCCGCCGAGGTCCTCGCACGCCGCCGGGACGAACGGGGTCGTGCCCGTGCCGAGGACCAGGTGACGGGCGCGGTAGACGTCACCGGCGGCGGTCGTCACGACGTAGACCTCGGCCCCTTGGTCGTACGTCACCTCCGTCACCGTCGTATTGAAGCGGACGCTGCTCAGCTGGTTCGCGGCCCAGCGGCAGTAGTCGTCGTACTCGACCCGCAGCGGGTAGAAGTTCTCGCGGATGTAGAACGAGTACAGCCGGCCCTTCTCCTTCAGGTAGTTCAGGAAGGAGTACGGCGAGGTCGGGTCGGCCAGGGTGACCAGGTCCGACATGAACGGCGTCTGGAGGTGGGCGCCGTCCAGGAACATGCCCGCGTGCCACTCGAAGTCCGGCTTCGACTCCAGGAACACGCCGTCGAGTTCGTCGATCGGCTCGGTCAGGCAGGCGAGGCCGAGGTTGAACGGGCCGAGCCCGATCCCCACGAAGTCATGAGTCGCGGGAAAAGGGGCCGGGTTTTCAGGACGCGCGGTCAAGGGACTCTCCCAGGTACTGCTCGGCGTGGCCGGCGATCAGGTCGAGGACGGCGGCGATGTCTTCGGTCGTCGTCTCGGGGTTGAGCAGGGTGAACTTCAGATAGTGGCGACCGCCGACCTTGGTGCCCGCGACCACCGCGTCGCCGGAGGCGAACAGGGCCTTGCGGGCGTACAGGTTGGCGCGGTCGATCTCGGCCGGGTCGGTGACGGCGGCCGGGATGTAGCGGAAGACGAGGGTGGAGAGGGTGGGCTCGACGACCACGTCGTAGCGGGGGTCGGCGGCCAGCAGCCGCCAGCCCTCCACCGCCAGGTCGCAGACCTCGTCGAAGAGCTGCCCGATGCCGTCGGCGCCCATCACGCGCAGGGTCATCCACAGCTTGAGGGCGTCGAACCGGCGGGTGGTCTGCAGGGACTTGTCGACCTGGTTGGGGATGCGCTCGGTGACCATGCGGCGCGGGTTGAGGTACTCCGCGTGGTAGGTGGCGTGGCGCAGGGTGGAGGCGTCGCGGACCAGCACGGCGGAGGAACTCACCGGCTGGAAGAAGGACTTGTGGTAGTCGACGGTGACCGAGTCGGCGCGTTCGATGCCCTCGATGCGGTCCCGGTACTTCAGGGAGGCCAGCAGCCCGCAGCCGTAGGCGGCGTCGACGTGCATCCAGGCGCCGAACTGCTCGCACAGCTCGGCGATCTCGGGCAGCGGGTCGATGGAGCCGAAGTCGGTGGTGCCCGCGGTGGCGACGACGGCCATCGGGATCAGGCCGTCCCTGCGGCAGCGCTCCAGCTCATGGGCGAGCGCGACGGTCTGCATCCGCTTGTCGTGGTCGACGGGGACGGAGATCACGGAGTCCTGGCCGAGGCCGAGCAGTTTCGCCGACTTCTTCACGCTGAAGTGGCTGACCTCGGAGGCGAAGACGCGCAGTTTGGCGAGTGAGTCGGTCTTGGCCTCCTCGCGGGCCAGCAGCAGCGCCTGGAGGTTGGACTGCGTGCCGCCCGAGGTGAAGACGCCGTCGGCGTTCTCGCCCAGCCCTATTCGGTCCGTCGTCCAGTCGATGAGCTTGCGCTCGATCAGGGTGCCGCCGGCCGACTGGTCCCAGGTGTCCAGGGAGGAGTTGACGGCGGACAGGACCGCCTCGCCGAGCACGGCCGGGATGACGACCGGGCAGTTGAGGTGGGCGAGATAGCGGGGGTGGTGGAAGTAGATCGCGTCCCTGAGGTAGACGTCCTCCAGCTCGTCGAGGACCGCGGCGGTGTCCAGCAGCGGCTTGTCGAGGTCGATCGCGTCGATGGTGGGGGCCAGGGCGTCGACCGTGACGCCGGTGAACGGACGGTCGGTGGCGGCGAGTTTGGCGGCCACCCGCTCGATACCTTCGGTCACGGAGCTGCGGTACCGCTCCGCGGTCGTGTCATTGAGCAGGTGCGAGCGCATGTGGGGTGTCCTCCGATGGGGAGCTCTCAACTTAGGTTAGCCTAACCTAAGTAACGCAGATTCAGGGCAGCCTCGGCCGTGACTGTGATCACTCCGGTCCCAGGGGTGATTACTCGGCCGCGCGCAGCTGTTCTTCGGTCATTCCGTGCCGCCAGTAGCCGACGAAGGTGACCCGGCGCCGGTCGATCCCGCGTTCGCCGACGAAGTGCCGGCGCAGCGCCTTCACGCACCCGGACTCTCCCGCGATCCAGACGTACGGGCGCTCGGCGGGCGGGAGTTGGGCAGCGCGGATGGCGTCGAGCCCGTCCTCCCGCACGAGCCAGGTGATCTCGGCGTCGGCCTCGGTCACCAGGTCCTGGATGTCCCCGGCGTCCTGCACCTCCAGCCACACCCGGGCACGGGTGCCGGCCGGCAGCGTTTCGAGGATGGCGGAGACGGCCGGTACGGCGGTCTCGTCGCCCCAGATCACCACGAGGTCGGTGTCCTCGGGCGACCGGAACCGGATGGCCCGGTTGTCGGCTACGGCCGGTCCGAGCAGCAGGACGCGATCCCCGGCGGCGGCGCGGGAGGCCCAGTGGGAGGCGGGGCCCGCCGGGGTGTGCAGGACGAAGTCGATGTCGATCTCGTCGGGATTCCGGCGCAGGGCGCGGAGCGTGTAGGAGCGCATCACGGCCCGTACGTCGTCCGGGAGTTCACGCCAGCCCTGCCACCAGCCGTCACCGAGCTCGATGGGCACCTGGGGCTCGGTCTGGCCGGGGTGCGGCAGGAAGAGCGACAGGCTCTGGTCGCGTCCGTCGGAGAAGAAGTGCCGCAGATCCTCCCCGCCGAAGGTGACCCGGACCAGAGACGGCCCGAGCCGCCTCGTCCGTACGACCTGGAGGGAGAAGAAACGGAACGGGGCGGCTACGGCGGTCGTCATATGTGCTCCTGAGGTGACGCGCCCCAAAGGGGCGCGGGGCTGCATCCGACATGCGGCTCCGCCGCGTGGGCGCGACCAGCCACGACGGACGCGCGGTTCACCACGGTGCGGTGGGCCTACGGCGCTGAAGCGGCTCTCCCGGCGGAGCGCCTAGGCGACCTTCTTGGCCTTCTCGATGGCCTCGGCAAGACTGGTCAGCAGCGGCGTGCACTTGTCGTAGGACAGAATCGGCTCGGGCGACCGCGCGATGACCTGTCCGGCCTTCACCGCCGGCAGCTTCTTCCACGTCGCCTCGGTGATGTCCGCCGGCTGGATCGTCGAGGACCGGTCGTCCATCATGATGATGTCGGCCGGGTACTTGTCGACGTTCTCCCAGCTCAGCGACTCGAACCAGCCGCCACCCTCCTTCTTGGCGCTCTCCGGCGGCTCCACGAAGTTCACGCCGAGGGCCTTGAAGTACTCCAGGTCGATGGAGAGGTTGGTGCCGGAGACGTAGAAGATGTCCTGGCTGGCGGAACCGGCCATCACCTTGATCTCGGGACGGGACTTCGCCGCCTTGCGCAGCCGCTCCGCGGCCGCCTCGAACTCCTTCTTGGACTGGGCGGCCTTGTCGGCCTTCATGTCCGCGCCGAGGGACTCGGCCAGCTCCCACATCCGCTGCAGCGGCTGGGTCAGCTGGCGGTCGTAGACGGAGATCGCGGCGCTCGGGGCGAGCTTGGCGATCTTGTCCTTGGACGCCTCGGGGACGTACCAGAGGGTGCCGGCGCTGTCGAAGGTCGTGGAGATGAGGACCTCGGGGGTGAACGCCGCGTACTGCTCGACGTTGAACTGGTCCCAGACGTTGCCGAAGACGGTCAGCTTGCTGACGTCCATGTCGCCGGCCTGGACGTCGGCCTTGCCGTCCTGGGTCTTGGTCGGGCCGAAGACGCCCTTGACCTCGATGCCGTAGTCGTACAGGGCGGCCGCGACCCCGACGAAGGCGACGATCTTCGTCGGGACCTTGTCGAGCTTCACGGTGGTGCCGCGGTCGTCCTTGAACGTCCAGGGGCCGGACTTGGCAGCCGTCGTGGCCTCGTCCGAGCCACCGCTTTTCGCGTCGTCGTCCCCGCAGGCTGCGAGCACGGCCCCGAGGCCGAGGGCGCCGCCCGCGGCGAGGATGCCGCGGCGGGTGAGGTGGGTGGCTCTTGCGTTGGGCATGGCTACGCTGCTTTCGAACAGGGCGGATCACCGGCCGGACAATTCGAAGGTAGGTTAGCCTAACCTCAGCTGATGTCCAGGGGGTGGGGGTCCTTGGGATCGAAGCTGTGGCTGCCCTGTGGGATGCGTACCCTCAGCCCACGAGCCCCAACTCCCTTGCAATCAGCATGCGTTGGACTTCGCTGGTGCCCTCGCCGATCTCCAGGATCTTGGAGTCCCGCCACATCCGGGCCACCGGATACTCGTTCATGAAGCCATAGCCGCCGTGGATCTGCGTCGCGTCGCGGGCGTTGTCCACCGCGATGGTGGACGAGTACAGCTTCGCCAGCGCCGCCTCCTTCTTGAAGGGCTCCCCGGCCACCAGCCGGGAGGCCGCGTCGCGCCACGCCAGCCGCGCCGTGTGGGCCTTCATCTCCATGTCGGCGATCTTGAACTGGATGGCCTGGTTGGCGCCGATCGGACGGCCGAACGCGTGGCGTTCCTTGGCGTACTTCACCGACTCGTCCACACAGCCCTGCGCCAGGCCCGTCCCCAGCGCCGCGATGGCGATCCGGCCCTCGTCCAGGATGCGCAGGAACTGCGCGTACCCACGGCCCTCCTCGCCCAGGAGGTTGGCCGCCGGGACCCGGACGTCCTGGAAGGACAGCTCACGGGTGTCGGAGGCGTTCCAGCCGACCTTGGAGTAGGGGGCGGCGACCGTGAAGCCCGGGGTGCCGGACGGGACGATGATCGAGGAGATGAGCGGCTTGCCGTCCGGCGCCCGGCCGGTCACCGCCGTGACCGTGACCAGACCCGTGATGTCCGTACCGGAGTTGGTGATGAAGCACTTGGTGCCGTTGATCACCCACTCACCGGTCTCCGCGTCCAGGCGGGCCGTCGTGCGCGTCGCGCCCGCGTCCGAGCCGCCGTCGGGCTCGGTCAGGCCGAAGGCGCCGAGTATCTCGCCGGAGCACAGCCGCGGCAGCCACCGCCGCTTCTGCTCCTCGGTGCCGAAGAGATGGATCGGCATGGCGCCCAGCGAGACCCCGGCCTCCAGGGTGATGGCGACCGAGGAGTCCACCCGGGCCAGCTCCTCCAGCGCGATGCCCAGCGCCAGATAGTCGCCGCCCATGCCGCCGTGCTCCTCGGGGAACGGCAGACCGAACAGGCCCATGCGGCCCATCTCCCGCACGATCTCGTACGGGAACTCATGACGCTCGTAGAAGTCGCCGATCTTCGGCGCCACGACGTCGTGGGCGAACTCCTCCACCGTACGGCGGAGTTCCTCCAGTTCGGGGGAGAGACGGTGGTCCATGGCTGTTCACTGCTCCTTGTGGGAGAGGGCTCGGACGGTGCGGGACGGGCTGGGTCGGCCCAGTTGCTCGGCCATCCACGCGCTCGTGGCGACGAGGCGGTCGAGGTCGACTCCGGTGTCGATGCCGAGGCCCCGCAGCATCCACAGGAGGTCTTCGGTGGCGAGGTTGCCGGTGGCGGACCTGGCGTACGGGCAGCCGCCCAGGCCGCCGGCGGAGGCGTCGATCGTCGTGACGCCGTGCTGCAGGGCGGCGTAGGTGTTGGCGAGGGCCTGGCCGTAGGTGTCGTGGAAGTGCACGCCGAGGACGTTCGTCGGCACTCCCTGCTCATTGAGGAGGGAGAGCAGTTCGAGTACGTGTCCCGGTGTCGCGACGCCGATGGTGTCGCCGAGGCTCAGCTCGTCGCAGCCCATCGCCACGAGGGCCTTGCAGACGCGGGCGACCTGGTGGAGCGGGACGGCGCCCTCCCAGGGGTCGCCGAAGCACATGGAGACGTAGCCGCGCACATGCAGCCCCTCGTCCTTGGCGCGCCGCACCACCGGGTCGAAGACCGCCAGCGACTCGTCCAGCGTGCGGTTGAGGTTGGCCTTGGCGAAGGACTCCGTGGCGCTGGCGAAGACGGCGACCCGGCGGGCGCCCAGCGCCAGGGCGCGGTCCAGGCCGCGGCTGTTGGGGACCAGGACGGGCAGATGTACCCCCTCCAGGCCGCTGACCAGTGGGAACAGCTGCTCGGCGTCCGCGAGTTGGGGCACCCACTTGGGGTGGACGAAGCTGGTGGCCTCGATCGTCGTGAGCCCCGCGTCGGCGAGGCGGCGCACGAACTCCGCCTTGACCTCGGTCGGGACGGTCGACTTCTCGTTCTGCAGTCCGTCGCGGGCGCCCACCTCGTGGATGCGGACCCGGGCGGGCAGATCCGCGGCCGGCACGGCCATGGGCAGGGTCATCGCTCCTCCTCCACGGATGCCTCCACGGGTGCATCCGCGGATGCCTCCGCGGGTGTGACGACCGCCAGGACCTGGTCCATGGCGACCGCCGTGCCGGGTGTGACGTCCAGTTCGGCGACCGTGCCGGCGTGCGGGGCGGAGATGACGTGCTCCATCTTCATCGCCTCGACGACCAGCAGGCTCTGACCGGCGGCCACCTCGTCCCCGACGGCGACCTTCACCACGGTGACCGTGCCGGGCATGGGCGCGGTGAGCGAGTCGGCGCCGGCGTGCGCGGCCCCGGTCAGGGACGCGGCGACCGGGTCGTGGTCGCGCACGTGCCAGGCGTCGCCGTCGCGGCCGAGCCAGTCGGCGGCGCGGTGGAAGGTGTGGCGGACGCCGTCGAGGGTGACGGCCACCCGGTCGTCCGTGACGGTGGCGGAGCCGCGCGGGACGTACTCCACGGGGTCGGTGATCCGCAGCGGGAAGCCGACGGGCCTGGGCTCGCCGCCCAGCCGCCAGCCGCTCGGCACGGAGAACGGATCGGTCCACCCGCCGCCGCGAGGCCGCAGCGCCTCCAGCCGTACGGCCGCCGCGGCTTCGTACACCTCCTCCGGTACGTCGGTGGGGACCAGGTCGTCGACGACGCGCTCGACCAGCCCCGTGTCCAACTCGCCTGCCACGACCGCCGGATGCGCGAGCAGCCGCCGCAGGAACCCGGCGTTCGTCGGCACGCCCAGCGTCACCGTCTCCGCGAGAGCCGACCGGAGCTTCCTGAGCGCGGTCGCGCGGTCGGGGCCGTGGGCGATCACCTTGGACAGCATCGGGTCGTACAGGCTCCCGACCTCCGTGCCCTCGCTGAGCCCGGAGTCGGTGCGGATGCCGTCGCCCTGGGGCTCGCGCAGCTTCAGGACGGTGCCGCCGGAGGGCAGGAAGCCGCGCGAGCCCTCTTTGACGGACACCGTCTCGGCGCAGATGCGGGCCTCGATGGCGTGGCCGGTGAGGCGGAGGTCGTCCTGCGCGAAGGCGAGCGGCTCGCCCGCCGCCACCCGCAACTGCCACTCCACCAGGTCCACGCCCGTGATCAGCTCGGTGACCGGATGTTCCACCTGGAGGCGGGTGTTCATCTCCATGAAGTAGTACGAGGACGGGTCCCCGCCCGGCACGATGAACTCGACCGTGCCCGCGCCCCGGTAGCCGCAGGACCGGGCCGCCTGCACCGCCGCCTCGCCCATCGACGCGCGCGTGGCCTCGTCGAGGAGCACGCTGGGCGCCTCCTCGACGATCTTCTGGTGCCGGCGTTGCAGCGAGCACTCGCGCTCGCCCAGGTGGACGACGTTGCCGTGGCCGTCGGCCAGGACCTGGATCTCGATGTGCCGGGGCCGGTCGATCCACCGCTCGACGAGGAGGGTGTCGTCACCGAAGGAGGCGCGGGCCTCACGGCGGGCGGCGGCGATCTCGTCCTCCAGCACCGACAGGTCCCGGATCAGCCGCATCCCCTTGCCGCCACCGCCCGCGCTGGGCTTGAGCAGCACGGGGGCGCCCAGCTCGCGGGCCGCGTCGGCGAGTTCGGGGTCACGGCCGCCGGGCACCACCGGCACGCCCGCCGCCCGCACCGTCTCCTTGGCGCGGATCTTGTCGCCCATGAGGGAGATGGCGTCCGCGGGCGGCCCGATGAAGACCAGCCCCGCCTCGGCGCACGCGCGCGCGAAGCCGGCGTTCTCCGCGAGGAAGCCGTAGCCGGGGTGGACGGCCTGGGCGCCGGTGCGGGCGGCGGCCTCAAGGAGGCGCTCCGCGGACAGATAGCTCTCGGCCGCCGGCGCCGGACCGATCCGTACCGCCGTGTCGGCCTCGCGCACATGGCGGGCGTCGGCGTCCGCGTCGGAGTGGACGGCCACGGAGCGCACGCCCAGCGACCGCAGCGTCCGGATCACCCGTACGGCGATCTCGCCCCGGTTGGCCACGAGCACGGTGTCGAACATGGTCATCCTCGAAATCCCCCTCACATCCGGAAGACGCCGAACTGGGGCTCACCCAGAGGCGCGTTGCCGCAGGCGGTCAGTGCCAGGCCCAGCACCTGCCGGGTCTGAAGCGGGTCGATGACGCCGTCGTCCCAGAGGCGGGCGGTGGCGTAGTAGGCGTTGCCCTGGCGTTCGTACTGCTCCCGGACGGGCGCCTTGAAGCTCTCCTCGGCCTCGGCCGGCCAGTCCTCGCCGCGCGCCTCCAACTGGTCGCGCTTGACGGTCGCGAGGACCGAGGCGGCCTGCTCGCCGCCCATGACCGAGATCTTGGCGTTGGGCCACATCCACAGGAAGCGGGGCGAGTACGCCCGCCCGCACATGGAGTAGTTCCCGGCGCCGTAGGAGCCGCCGACGACGACCGTCAGCTTCGGGACCCTCGTACAGGCCACCGCCGTCACCATCTTGGCGCCGTGCTTGGCGATGCCGCCGGCCTCGTAGTCCTTGCCGACCATGAAGCCGGAGATGTTCTGCAGGAACACCAGCGGGATCCCGCGCTGGTCGCACAGTTCGATGAAGTGGGCGCCCTTCTGGGCGGACTCGGAGAACAGGATGCCGTTGTTGGCGACGATGCCGACCGGGTGGCCGTGGACGCGGGCGAAGCCGGTGACCAGGGTCTGCCCGAACTCGGCCTTGAACTCCGCGAAGCGGGAGCCGTCGACCACGCGCGCGATGATCTCGCGCACGTCGTAGGGGGTGCGGGAGTCGACGGGGACGGCGCCGTAGAGGCCGTGGGGGTCGACCTTGGGCTCGACGGCGGGCTGGACCTCCCACGGCAGCGACCCGCGCGCGGGGAGGGTGGCGACGATGTTCCGCACGATCCGCAGCGCGTGCGCGTCGTCCTCGGCGAGGTGGTCGGTCACGCCGGACACGCGGGAGTGGACCTCGCCGCCGCCCAGCTCCTCAGCGGTGACGACCTCGCCGGTGGCGGCCTTCACCAGCGGGGGGCCGCCCAGGAAGATGGTCCCCTGGTTCCGGACGATGACGGCCTCGTCGCTCATCGCGGGGACGTAGGCGCCGCCGGCCGTGCACGAGCCGAGCACGGCGGCGATCTGCGGGATCCCGGCGCCCGACATGCGGGCCTGGTTGTAGAAGATCCGTCCGAAGTGCTCGCGGTCGGGGAAGACCTCGTCCTGCATCGGCAGGAAGGCCCCGCCGGAGTCGACGAGATACAGACACGGCAGCCGGTTCTCCAGGGCCACCTCCTGCGCGCGCAGGTGCTTCTTCACGGTCATCGGGTAGTACGTCCCGCCCTTGACCGTGGCGTCGTTCGCGACGATCACGCACTCGCGCCCGCTGACCCTGCCGATCCCGGCGATGACCCCGGCCGCCGGGGCCTGGCCGTCGTACAGCCCGTCGGCGGCGAGGGGCGCCAGCTCCAGGAAGGGCGAGCCGGGGTCGAGGAGGGTGTCCACCCGGTCCCTCGGCAGCAGCTTGCCGCGCGCGGTGTGCCGGGCGCGGGCCTTCTCACCGCCGCCGAGCCGGGCCGCGGCGAGCTTGCCGCGCAGCTCCTCGACGAGCGCCCGGTGGGCCTCCTCGTTGGCCCGAAAGGCCTCCGACGCGGGATCAGCCGCGCTGTGAAGCTCCGGTGCCTCATGCATCCTGCGGTCCCCTCACCAAGTGATCGCCTGTTGGACGTGTTAATGAGCGTTAACCATTTCCTCCAGGTTAACGACCGCTAACCTCCCTGTCTAGAATTGCTTTCATGGCCACGAGAACCGACGCCCCCACCCGCCGCGAACAGATCCTCAAGGAGGCCGCACGGCTCTTCGCCGAGCGCGGCTTCCACGGCGTCGGCGTCGACGAGATAGGCGCCGCCGTGGGCATCAGCGGCCCCGGTCTCTACCGGCACTTCGCCGGCAAGGACGCGATGCTCGCCGAGCTGCTGGTCGGCATCAGCGGCCAGCTCCTGACCGGCGCGAAGCGGCGCCTCGCGGAGGCCGACGGGGTGCCCGCCGAGACGGTCCTCGACTCCCTCATCGAGGGCCACATCGACTTCGCCCTCGACGACCGCCCGCTCATCACCCTGCACGACCGCGAGCTGGACCGCCTGCGCGACAGCGACCGCAAGCTCGTACGGCAGCTGCAGCGGCAGTACGTCGAGCTGTGGGTGGAGGTGGTGCGCGAGGTGTACCCGGACCTGACGGAGCCGACGGCCCGCTCGGCGGTCCACTCGGTGTTCGGGCTGCTGAACTCGACACCGCACCTGGGGCGGCCGGGTTCGCTGCCGGGGCGAGGGGTCACGGCGGTGCTGCTGCATCGGATGGCCCGGGGGGCGTTCGGGGCGGCCGGGGTGGAGTGAGCCGTTCGGGCGGTCTCACTCACCCTGCCTCGCAGCCGATCCCGTCCCCGCATCTGGGGCGGTCGGGTTCGCTGCCGGGGCGAGGGGTCACGGCGGTGCTGCTGCATCGGATGGCCCGGGGGGCGTTCGGGGCGGCGGCCGTGGCGACCGGCTGGGCCACCGCCGGCTCGCGGATGGCGGTGGGCGGCCCGGGCGGTCACACTCAGCCTGCCTCGCAGCCGATCCCGTCGCCGTCGCGGTCGAGCCGGTGTGGGTCGTCCGAGCCGACCCAGACGGGGCCCGGCAGGTCCGCGCAGTCCACGTCGGGGACGCCCGCGGGGGGACCGGGCGGCAGGCCGGGGTTCGCCGGGCCGGTCGTGGGCGGGGGTGGGGATGGGGGCGGTGTGTCCGTGGGCTTCGGGGTGGCCGAGGGCTTCGGTGCCCCGGTGCACGCGCTCCACAGTCCGGCGCCGGCTCGACGGGCGTCTTTCTCGGCCCTAGAGATCGTGGACCAGTACTTGTCGTTGGGCTGGAAGAGGACCGCCTCGGCGTGACCCGAGCGGACGAGGGACTTGTTGACGAAGACGTCCTTGTCGTTCCACAGGTACAGCAGGTAGCGGCCGTAGCGGTCCTTGAGCTGGTCGTCGCGTACCACGTGCGCGGTGCTGCCCTGCGGCAGCAGCGCACGGGTGCGGGCGGTGGCGGGCTTCGCGTAACAGGCGCCGCGCTCAGGCGTGTCGATCTCCAGAAGGCGGACGCGGACCACGGTGTCCTTCGGCACGATACGGCCGTCGCCGCGCACGTCGAGGGTGTCGCCGTCGATGACGCGGTGTACCACCACCGTTGGTGAGGAGGCCTTCGGCGGGTCGGGTGGATCGCCGCGTGTTCCGACGCCGCCCAGGGCCGGGAGGCCGAGGGTGATCACGAGAGGGATGGCCCAGGAGCGGCTGAGGTGGCGCATGGCGACCCCCGGAGGGCGAGCGGTTCCGCTGTTCCAGTAGAGCACTGTCCCGGCCCTGCCGCGACGCGGGATACTGCCGGGCGCGAGCGTGACGAGCGTTACGGACCTTGACCCCTGGACGCCTGTGGATACTCGCCGGTACGGTAGGTGAGCAAGCGCTTAGACATGGACGTGTGGAGGTGGCGGCGGTGCGCCGTACGGTGTTCAACGAGGATCACGAGGCGTTCCGGGAGACCATCCGCGCCTTCATCGAGGCCGAGGTCGTCCCGGTCTACGACGAGTGGTTCGCGGCGGGCCAGGCGCCCCGCGACTTCTACTACAAGCTCGCCGAGCTCGGCGTCTTCGGCATCCGCGTCGACGAGGAGTACGGCGGCGCCGGCATCGACTCGTACAAGTTCGAGGCGGTGATGTACGAGGAGACCGCACGCGCCGGTGTGCAGTTCGGCGGCTCCGGTGTGCATGTGCTGCTCGGCCTGCCGTACATCAAGATGCTCGCCACCGACGAGCAGAAGAAGCGGTTCCTGCCGAAGTTCGTCTCCGGTGAGGAGATGTGGGCGCTGGCGATGACCGAGCCGGGGACCGGCTCCGACCTCGCCGGTATGAAGACCACCGCCAAGCTCTCCGAAGACGGCACGCACTACGTCCTCAACGGCGCCAAGACCTTCATCACCGGCGGCGTCCACGCCGACCGCGTGATCGTCTGCGCCCGCACCGACGCGCCCAGCGCCGAGGACCGCCGCCACGGCATCTCCCTGTTCGCCGTGGACACCAAGTCCGAGGGCTACTCCGTCGGCCGCAAGCTCGACAAGCTCGGCCTGAAGACCTCCGACACCGCCGAGCTGGCGTTCGTCGACGTCAAGGTCCCGGTCGAGGACCTCCTCGGCGAGGAGAACAAGGGCTTCTACTACCTCGGCCACAACCTGGCCTCCGAGCGCTGGGGCATCGCCTTCGGCGCCTACGCCCAGGCCAAGGCCGCCGTGCGGTTCGCCCAGCAGTACGTGACCGAGCGCACCGTCTTCGGCAAGCCGGTCGCCAGCTTCCAGAACACCAAGTTCGAGCTGGCCGCCTGCCAGGCCGAGGTCGACGCGGCCGAGGCCGTCGCCGACCGCGCGCTGGAGGCGCTGGACGCCGGTGAGCTGACCCCCGCCGAGGCCGCCTCCGCGAAGCTCTTCTGCACCGAGGTCGCGCACCGCGTGATCGACCGCTGCCTCCAGCTGCACGGCGGCTACGGCTTCATGAACGAGTACCCGATCGCCCGCCTGTACGCGGACAACCGCGTCAACCGCATCTACGGCGGCACCAGCGAGATCATGAAGTCGATCATCGCGAAGGACATGGGCCTGTAAGGCTTCTGCAACCACCCGCCAATAGAAAAGGTGCCATGAACCAGGCACTTCAGGGTCTCCTCGATCTGCTCGACCTGGAGCAGATCGAGGAGGACATCTTCCGCGGCCAGTCCCGCTCCGCCGTCGTCCCACGGGTCTTCGGCGGACAGGTCGCGGCCCAGGCGCTGGTCGCCGCAGGCCGCACGGTCCCCGCGGAGCGGCCCGCCCACTCCCTGCACGCGTACTTCCTGCGCATGGGCGACCCGGGCGCGCCCATCGTCTACAACGTCGACCGCATGCGCGACGGCCGCTCCTTCACCACCCGCCGGGTCGTCGCCGTCCAGCACGGCAAGCCGATCTTCGCGCTGTCGGCGTCCTTCCAGACGTACGAGGAGGGCCTGGACCACCAGGCCCCGATGCCGCCCGCGCCCGACCCGGCGACGCTGCCCACCTCCGAGGAGCGGCTGCGCGGCTACGACCACCTCGACCCGGCGGTCGTCGAGCGGTTCCTGGAGGCCCGCCAGGCGGTCGACCTGCGCTATGTCGACGAGCCGCCGTACGGGAGGTTCGGCGAGCCCCGCGAACCGCACTCCCAGGTCTGGTTCCGCACCAACGGCAAGCTCGCCGACGACCCCCTGCTGCACGTCGTGCTCGCCACCTATGTCTCCGACATGACCCTGCTCGACTCCGTGCTGCTCGCGCACGGCCGCGGCGGCTGGGCGGTCGGCGACGTCGTCGGCGCCTCCCTGGACCACGCGATGTGGTTCCACCGCCCGTTCCGCGCGGACGAATGGCTGCTGTACGACCAGGAGTCGCCGTCGGCGTACGGCGGGCGGGGGCTCGGACAGGCCCGGATCTACACGCAGGACGGACAGCTCGCGGTGTCGGTCATCCAGGAGGGCGTGGTCCGGGTCCCACGCTGACGGTCACCCCCGGGGCGGGTGCGACCCCTCACTCGCCCAGCCCCGCCTCCCGCAGCAGATACGCCGTCATCGGGTCGTAGAAGCGGGGGCTGACCACGTGGTCGTCGAGCGGCACCACCACCTGCACCGTGCCCTCCGACTCCGCCAGGAACAGCGCCGGGTCGTTGCAGTCGGCGTATCCGACGGAGTCGATGCCGTGCTGACCGGCGTATCCCGCCCAGCCGTGGTCGGCCACGACCAGGTCCGGCAGCGGGCGTCCCGCGCGCTCGAGCCCGGTGAGGATGGCCTTCATCGGCTCCCCGGAGTGGGTGTGCCAGAGGGTGGCGCCGTGTTCGAGGACCGCGACGTCCGCGAACTGCATCACATAGCCCTCGTCGGTCTGCAGGCCCTCCGGGATCACGACGATCTCGCAGCCCGCCGCGCGCAGCGCGTCCGCCGTCGCACGGTGCACGTCCAGCAGCCCGCCCGGGTGCCCGGTCGCGAACAGCACCCGCTGGCCGCCGTCCGCCGCCTTGCGCAGCCGGGCCGCCATCCGCTCCAGCGCGGCGACCGTCAGCTCGGGGTCGATGGTGTCCTGGCCGTGCCGGTGCTCCGCGTCGTCGTTCACACCGACGCGCTCCGCCATCACCGCGAGGACGTCCTGCTCGTCGGTCCAGCGGTCGCCGAGTTCCAGGCCCAGCCAGTAGTGGCGGTCGCCGTTCGCCAGCTTGCGGTAGTGGGAGAGGTTGTTCTCGCGGGGAGTGGCGACATCACCCGCGATACGGGTTCTGACGAGGTGGTCGACGAGCTCGGCGCGGCTGGGTGTCCCGGGTATCGGCATGGTTCCCATTGTGAGGCAGACAACTGTGGGAACGGCCGACTCCGGGGCGCGTGCGACGTGGGTCACTGTGCGGATCAACGCATCACCGCATCACCGCTCGATGTGGCGCAGGGCGAACCACAGCTCCATGCGTACGTCCGGGTCGTCCAGGTCCGTGTCGAGCAGCGCCGCACAACGGGCGATCCGCTGGCGGACCGTGTTGCGGTGGACGGACAGCGCCACCGCCGTGCGGTCCCAGCTGCCGTGCAGGGAGAGCCAGGTGCGCAGGGTCTCGGTGAGAGGGGCCGTCAGGGGCGCGAGGAGCGTGCGGGCGTGGGCTTCCGCATCGCCGGGGGAGAGCAGGTCGGTGAGGGCCGGGCGGCGGGCGCCGTGCCGGTAGAGGGGAGTGCGGGTGGCTCGGGCGCGGGACAGGGCCCGGGCCGCCTGGGTGTCCGCCGCCGGCCAGTCCGGCGCGGTCGCCGGTGCGCTGACGCCCAGCGTCCAGCCGGGCTGCGGGGCCGGTTCGCGGTCCGCCGGGACGAGGACGCGTACGACGTCCTGCGCCAGGTCGACCAGCGGGGAGCCGAGGGCCGCGCCCAGTGCGGCGGCCGCCACCGGATCGCAGGGCTGGGCGTCGGGCCGGCCGTGGACCACGAACCGCCGGCCGGGCCCCAGCAGCGGCGCCACCGCCTCCGGTTCGGCGCCCAGCAGCAGCCGTACGAGCGCCGACGAGCGGGCCGCGCCCGAACCGCTCTGCTGCTCGCCGGTGAGCAGGGACAGCAGCACCGCGGCCACCGAGGCGATGGTGTGGTCGCCGGGTTCGCGGTGCGGGGCGGCGACCCCGAGCACGAAGTCCTGGCCGGCGCCCAGGGCATAGGCGGCGAGGTGGCTGCCGGCGGCGGAGTCGGTGGCGGAGGTGGGAGTCCCTGGGCTGGAGGGCCGTACGACCTCCGCGAGCGCGGCCAGCGACCCCCGGGCCGTCTCGTCCGGCCCCCGACCCGCCGACGCGATCCGCGCCCCCTCCGGCCCGTACAGCACCGCCCAGCCGCCCATCCGCTGGGCGAGCCGGCGCAGCACGGCCCGCACCGGGTCCGGACGCGAGGCCGCCGCCGCCAGGCTCTGCTGGGTCTCCGTCACCCGGCGCAGCTCGGCATGCCGGGCCTGCGCCATCAGCTGCCAGACCGCGCGGGCCACCCCCGAGAAGGTGGTCCGGGGCGGGACCTCGAGCAGCGGCAGCCCATAGGTGTCGCACGCCTCGACCAGCGCGCGCGGCATCGTGTCGTGCACGGGCGCGAGACCGAAGCCGAGGGCCGCGCCGCCCGCCGCGACGACCCTCGACACGTAGTCGTCGAAGTACGTCCCCGACCCCGCCGCCCCCGCCGCCTCCGGGATGTGCACCCCGGCCGTCAGTAGCAGCTCCCCGCCCAGCAGATACGGATACGGGTCGGCCATCTCGGAGGTGTGCGCCCAGTGGATCACGATGCCGGGGTCGGACGGCCCGGCGACCTGGCGCAGACCCAGGTCCTCGCGGGCCAGGAGCGCGGAGAGCGGCACCGGCGGAGTGGGCGGAACGGTCGGGTCCGGCATGTGTACGTTCCCTCCACCCAGAGCTGATGATATGGATGAAAAGTACACTTCACGGTCGCTTTCCGGCCACCTAGGGTCAGTCCTCGCTGTCTTCCCTCGCCGCGTGCATCGCCGTCTCCTTGATGACGAGGCCGACCGACGCGGCCGTACCCGCATCAGAAAGAAGGCGAACTCCATGACCGGCAACGAGACGCCCCGCGGCCCCGTCGACTCCTCCCGCATCCCGCGGTACGCGGGCCCCGCGACCTTCGCCCGGCTCCCGCGCCTCGACGAGGTCGGCCGCGCCGACGTCGCCGTGGTCGGCGTGCCGTTCGACTCGGGCGTCTCGTACCGGCCGGGCGCCCGCTTCGGCGGCAACGCGATCCGCGAGGCGTCCCGGCTGCTGCGCCCCTACAACCCGGCGCAGGACGCCTCCCCCTTCGCCCTCGCCCAGGTCGCGGACGGCGGCGACATCGCGGTGAACCCCTTCAACATCAACGAGGCCGTCGAGACCGTCGAGGCCGCCGCCGACGAGCTGATCGGCACCGGTGCCCGCCTGATGACCCTCGGCGGCGACCACACCATCGCGCTGCCCCTGCTGCGCTCGGTCGCCAAGAAGCACGGCCCGGTCGCCCTGCTCCACTTCGACGCCCACCTCGACACCTGGGACACCTACTTCGGCGCCGAGTACACCCACGGCACGCCCTTCCGACGCGCGGTCGAGGAGGGCATTCTCGACACCTCCGCCCTCTCCCACGTCGGCATCCGCGGCCCGCTGTACGGCAAGCAGGACCTCACCGACGACGAGAAGATGGGCTTCGGCATCGTCACCTCCGCGGACGTCTACCGCCGCGGCGCCGACGAGGTCGCCGACCAGCTGCGCCAGCGCATCGGTGACCGCCCCCTCTACGTCTCCATCGACATCGACTGCCTCGACCCGGCCCACGCGCCCGGCACCGGCACCCCCGAGGCGGGCGGCATGACGTCGAGGGAGCTGCTGGAGATCCTGCGCGGGCTGGCCGCCTGCAACCTGGTCTCGGCGGACGTCGTCGAGGTGGCGCCCGCGTACGATCACGCCGAGATCACGTCGGTGGCCGCGTCCCACACGGCGTACGAACTGACGACCATCATGTCCCGCCAGATTGCGAAGGCCCGCGCGAAGTGACACACGACCACGACCTGGTGCTCCGCCCGACCGAGGCACAGACCGCCGCCGCCCTGAACCCTCCGGCCGGCCGGAGGGGCGGAGACCTGGTCGTGGAGACGCTGGCCGGGCTCGGCGCGACGACCGTGTTCGGGCTGCCCGGCCAGCACGCGCTGGGCATGTTCGACGCCCTGCGCCGCTCCGACCTGCGCTACGTCGGACTGCGGATGGAGAACAACGCCGGGTTCGCGGCGGACGCGTACGGCCGGATGACGGGCGAGGCGGCCCCGCTGCTGCTGTCGACGGGACCGGGCGCGCTGACCTCGCTGGCCGCGCTCCAGGAGGCGGCCGCCGCCTCGGCCCCCGTGCTGGCGATCAGCAGCCAGATCCCGACGGCGGGGCTCGGCGGTGGCCGCCACGGCTACCTCCACGAACTCCCCGACCAGGCGGCGTCGTTCCGGGGCGTGGTGAAGTCGGTCCACACCGTGCGCACCCAGTCCCAGATCCCCTCCGCCATCGAGGCGGCCTGGAAGTCGGCGCTGACGGCCCCGCACGGACCGGTGTGGGTGGAGATCCCGCAGGACGTGCTGCTCGCCGAGACGTCGATCCCGGTGGTGACGGGCGGCGACGCCTTCCCGGACGAACTCCCCCCACGCCCCGAACTGACCGCACTGGCCGCCCACCTGCTGTCCCACGCCGCCCGCCCGGCGATCATCGCGGGCGGGGGAGTGGTACGGGCGGACGCGTCGGGCAAGCTGAAGCAGCTCGCCGAGCGCCTGCGGGCACCCGTCGTCACGACCCCCGGCGGCAAGGGCGCCTTCCCCTGGAAGCACCCCCTGTCCCTCCAGTCGTGGATCGAGGACCGGTACACGACCGACTTCCTGGAGGACGCGGACGTACTCCTCGTGGTCGGCTCCGGACTGGGCGAACTGTCCTCCAACTACCACACGTTCAAGCCGCGCGGCCGGGTCGTGCAGATCGAGGCCGACCTCGGAAAGCTGGAGTCCAACCACCCGGCCCTGGGCATCCACGCGGACGCGCGGCTCGCCTTGCAGGCGCTGCTGGAGACGGTGGAGGAGCGCACGGATCCGTCCGCGCCGGAGCGGGTCCGGGAGCTGCTCGCGAAGGTCGCCGAGCGCATCGCCGCGCAGGAACTCACCCTGGAACAGGGCGTGCTGAGGTCCATCCGCAAGGCGCTCCCCGCCGGCTCCCCGTCCTTCTGGGACATGACCATCCTGGCCTACTGGGCCTGGTCGGCCTTCGACGCGAAGGGCCCCAACCTCCTGCACTCCGCCCAGGGCGCCGGCGGCCTCGGCTACGGCTTCCCCGCGGCCCTCGGCGCGGCGGTCGCCGACCCGACCCGCCCGGTCCTCGCGGTGTCCGGCGACGGAGGCGCCCTGTACTCGGTCGCCGAGCTGGCGACGGCCCGCCAGTACGACCTGAACGTCACCTGGCTCATCGTCGACGACGGCGGCTACGGCATCCTGCGCGAGTACATGACGGACGCCTTCGGCGAGGCGACGGCGACGGAGCTGACGCGGCCGGACTATGCGGCGCTGGCCGAGTCGTTCGGGGTGCCGGGGGTGCGTACGACGCCGGAGGCGCTGGAGGCGGACCTGGCGAGGGCCCTGTCGGCGCCTGGGCCCTCGGTGGTCGTCCTCCCGGCGGTGCTGCGGATGTTCGCGCCGACGCACCTCACGATGTGATGCCTGGCGGCCTAGTCGCCTGTGTAGTGGACGTGGTCGCGGTCGTAGCAGGCTTCGTCCACCGCGGTGCCGGTCCACGGAGCGGCCAGCGGGACGAGCGCGAGTGCCTCCCTGCAGAGGTTGGCGGTGGAGTAGCCGGCGATGTTGATGCGCCTTCGGTCGCCGTCGTCGGCGTGGGCGGGAGCGGCGAGTACGAGGGCTGCCATGGTGAACGCGGCGAGCGCGCTGATCTTTTTCACGGCTGGGTCAACGGCATCAGATCGGCGCAGGTTATTCCGCTGCACAGGTGGTGACCGAGCGCGCCGGGGGCCGACGGGGCCCCTGGCGCGTCCACGGCGAAAAGATGGATGGGGGTAGTCTCCGGGCGAGTCGTCTTGCCGGAGGGAGCGGGTGTGGCCGTCCGCTATTACCTGTACATCAGTGACGCCAAGGTCGACATGCTGCTCTCGCAGATCGATCCGGCGTACTCGCGCAAGCGCGTCACCGAATTCAGCGTCGGCGTGACGATGGCGGGGGCGAAGCGCACCGTCGAGGCCGCCGACACCGATCGCGTCACGCGTCTGGAGCGTGTGGTGCGTCACCTGGAGGACCACGCCGACCTCGGCACCGTGGACGAACCGGGGCAGTACGTGCAGGGCGTGATGCCCATGCAGTGGAGCGCGCTCGGCGATGGCGCCGGCGACACGGTCTACTTCGGCGGTCGCACCGAGCGGACGGTCGTGGGGGTGGGCGGATCGACCGGCCATGTCCTGGGAACCATCGCGGGCGAGCCGTCACAGGGCATGCCGCTGAGCGCTTCGACGCCGCCCGTGCTGCTCGACCGGTTGGCCGCCCTCACCGAGCAGGACGGCATCCCCGACCCCGACGCCCTGGCCACGGTCGTCAAGGCCAATGCCGTGCTGCGTGGTCCGACGCAGACCGTGGAATTCGTGGCCAAGCGGATGCTGTACGGCCCCCACCCGTACCCGGAGTTGTCCCTCCAGGGCGACATGGCGGTCCTGCTGGCCAGCCCGCTGTATGTCGCGCTCGTGGACTGAACGGAGGCGACCGCGATGGGGGACACCACGTCGGAGCGGATCCTGTCGGCCTGCGACGCCATGACACAACTGGCGCTGCATCCGCTGGCGTTGGACATCGACGCGTCGGGGGCGCGGATCACGGCGGTGATGGAGGAGTACGCGCTCCGCAGACGCAGCCGAGGGCCCTACACCCCGGACAATCTGCCGCCCGAGACGGTGCAGATGATCGAACGGGCCGCGACGCGCCTGCTGATGAGGGCGGAGCGCCCGGACTTCACCATCGAGGGCGGCGGGCGGTGGCCCGCTCTGCTGATGACGCTGCCGGACTGCCGGGTCCAGGTGCGTTACGTGGTGCCCGAGGACGCCCCGCCCGTCTACCAGCCGGACCCGGGAAACGTGACGCTGGGCGGCGACATACGGATCGCCCTCAAGTACCTGGCCGAGTCGCTGCGCCTGGCCGCCGCGAGGTTCCGGGGCGAGCCGCCCGTCACCGTGGCACTGAGCTACCCGGAGGATCCCGACTACGAGAAGAACATCGCGGGGCTCGCGGCCGAGTTCCGCGATGTCATCCCGCCGGTCCTCGCCGCGCTCGAAGTCGACCGGAGCCGCTGCTCCCGCAAGGAACGGGCCGCACACGACGACGCCCTGCGCGCCCTTGCCCACGATGGCCGGCGCGTCGAGCCACTGGGCCGTGCGGGCTTCACCACCCGCATCGGCACGGCCCGTCTCCAGGACAGCGGTACCTGATCCCGACGGCTATCCGGCGTTCTCCCGCAGCGCCCGCGCCAGCTCCCGCGCCGTGCGGACGGCGATCGCCGGGGTGTCCACCAGCGCCTCGTCCACGACCCGGGCCAGTCCGGGCGGGACCGACGGATCGCGGTCCATGACCGGCACGACCGGCTCGCGCAGGGCGATCGCGACCGGGTCCCGGTCCGGCGGGAAGTCGCGCGGTGTCGCACCGGTGAGCAGCCAGTACAGGCAGGCCGCCGTCGCCCACACGTCCACCTCGGGGCCGGCGTACTTGTAGTCGAGCAACTGCGCGCGGGGCGTGAACGGGATCGTGCCACCCATGGCCCCGGTCCTGGTGTGCCCGGAGAGCCCCGCGAGTTCGAACGCCTTGGCCAGGCCGAAGTCCGCCAGCTTGACCCGCTGCCGACCGTCGGCTCCCGGCGCGCCCAGCAGGATGTTGGCGGGCTTCACGTCGCGGTGCACCAGGCCGCGGGTCACGGTGGCTGTCGCGGGCGCGGTCGTCCCGGCCGTGGACGTCCCGGCCGTGGACGGACAGGCCGTCCGGCGCGTCCCGGGTATCGGTGCCCGGTGGGCGTGGTCCAGGGCAGAGAGCACCTGGTGCACGATCGGCAGGGCCTCGCCGGCCGGCACCCGGCCGCCGTGCCGGGCGGCCAGTTGTTCGAGGGTGCCGCCCGGGCAGTACTCGTAGGCGAGGAAGAATCGGTCGTGCCGGTCGCCGCTGTCGCGGACCTCGACGATGTTGGGGTGGCACAGGGCCCGGATGGTGGCCAGCTCGCGGCGGAAGGCGAAGCGCGCGCTCTCGTCCACCGGCCCTGTGACCAGGATCCTTTTGAGCGCGACGAGTTCACCGGAGCCCCGGCGCCGGGCCAGGTGGACGATGCTCTGGGAACCACGGCCGAGCTCGCGCAGGATGTCGTAGCCGTCGGCGCCGTCGTGGTCGTCGTCGTGTGCGTGGCGGTCGTCGTGTCCGTCGTTCCGTGGCCGGACACGCTCCGGCGTCGTGGTGATCCGCAGGCGGACGCTCCCGATGCGGATCTCGTCCCCGGAAGCGACCTGGTGCTCGGTGAGGCGGTCCAGCCGTCCGCCGTTGACGTGGGTGCCGTAGCTGCTGCCCAGGTCGCGCAGCAGGACGCGGGGCGGGTCGATGTCCAGGCGGCAGTGGCGGCGGGACACGGTGCGATGGTGGTCGTCGATGCGGATGGCGCACTGTTCCGAGCGGCCCACCTCGCAGGTGGTGCGCTCGCGGTAGGCGTACGACGTTTCCTCGGCGCCCGCGATCACGACGACGGTCACCTGCGCGGTCACCGGGGCTCCGCGGCGCCGTCGCCCGCCGTGAAGTCGTAGTCCCAGTCCAGCTCCCACAGGCGGATCGCGGGGCGGGCGTCGGCCGACACCGCGTTGCGGCCATCGGCTGTGAAGACGACCGTCGTGACGAACGACGGGTGCGGTTCGAGGACGTGCACACACCTTCCCGTCCGGGCGTCCCACAGGCGCGGTACCTTGTCGAAACCGGCCGTCAGCACGTAACGGCCGTCGGGACTCAGATCGAACACCTCGCTGAGCACCGGGAGTTCGCACACCGTACGCCCGGTCCCGGTCTCCCAGACGTCGACCGTGTCCAGCCCGCGGGTCACGGCGACACGGCCGTCGGCGCTCAGGGCCAGCGGCTCGGGGTAGCTCTGTCTCGTGCATACCTTCCGCAGTGTCCGCACGTCCCAGACCGTCACTCCGTCGTCGCTGGTGGCGAAGAGGCGGCTGCCGGCCGCGTCGAATCTCAGGGTGGGCAGAAAGCTCCCGGGGAAGCGCAGCAGGGGCACTCCGGTGGCCGTCCGCCAGAGAACGGCTGCCCGGTCATCGCTGCCGGCCGACGCGGCGTACTTTCCGTCGTCGCTCAGCCGGACGGTCCTGACGGGGCCGTCGTGTGCCAGCATCGTCCGGATCCGGTGGGGTGCGGTCCCGGGGTCCAGCCGCCACAGGCAGAGTGCCCCTTTGTCGTCGCCTACCAGCGCGTGCCGCCCGGACCGGTCCACCGAGACGCACCTGACCCGCCCCTGGTCCCCGGACAGCTCGCCCCGCCGGGTCCCGGACGTGAGGTCCCAGATGTGCGCGGTGCCCGACCAGTCGGCCGTCACGGCGAGGCGGCCCTCGTCGGCGAGCAGGATCGTGTGGGGCTTGCCCGCCCGTTCGGGGAAGGCGTGCAGCCCCTGCCCCGTCCGCAGTTCCCAGATGCGTACGAACCCGTCGGCGCCGCCGGTGACCATCAGTTCTCCGTCGGGGGTCAGCGCCAGGGTGACGCGCTGAGTGAAGGTGAAGGTGCCGCCGCGCATGTCGTAACGGAGCCACAGCCCCAGCAGCCCGGTCCTGTCGCCTCCGGCCCGGCGTCCCAACTCGGCCCAGATCTCGCGCAGTTCCGGGTGGCGCTCGTATCCGGGGACGGCGCGCGCCGCCCGCACCTGGGCGGCGGCCTCGGCGGTCCTGCCCTCCTCGGCCAACCGCGCCGCCCGTTCGACCAGGCGCGAGACCTGAGTCTCACCGTCGTCGAGGGCGCTGGCACCGCGGGGCCGGGCGTAGCTCCAGCCCGCGCGGAAGCCGAGCGGCGGCAGGTGGTGGACCCGGATGCCGCCCTGGTCGTCGCCCAGGACCGCGATCCGGCCGTCCCCACTGATGGCCACGCACCGCTGCTCCAGGAGCGCCATGGCTTCACGGGCCGCGAAGCCGTCGGGGTGCTCGGGGTCCTCTGGGTTCTCGGGGTCTTCGAGCGCTTCGGGCCGGGTGCCCATCGTGCGCAGGCACCGGCCCGAGCCCGTCTCCCACACCCGCAGCTGCTGGCGGTAGCTCCCGCGCGGGACCGAAACGGCGATCCGGCCGTCGGCGCTCACCGCGACCATCTGGTGCAGATTCAGCTCGGTCGGCACGGTGCTCAGGGTCCGGTCGTCCCGCGGCTCCCAGATGTGCATCGTCCGCGACGAGCCGTTCACGAGCAGGGCGTACGTGCCGTCAGCGCCCGGCGCGACCACATCGATGCCGGTGAGATACCCGTCCTTGGACCGCACCAGCTGGTGTCGGGGCCGACCGCGCCCGACGTCCCACACGACGAGGCTCCCGTCGCGCGGTGCGGCGGTGATGACGAGATCGGCGCCCTCGGTGATCGCGACGACATGCACCGGGGCGGGCCGGTAGCGCACCTCCGGATCCACCCGGCCGGTGAGCGGGTTGCCCTTCTGGTACGGCGTGGCCGGATGGGTGAGGTCCCGCAACAGCCGTCCGGTGCGCGTGTCCCACACCTGGAATCGCCCGTCGTCACACGCCACCACGCCAGCGCCGGAGCGGTTCACCGCGACCGCGGTGGCGGACGACGGGGGAGCGGGGAGCTCGCGCAGCAGCACCCGTCGAGTCAGGTCCCACACCTCGAGGGGGCCCTCGCCACGAGCCACCAGCGCGATGGCGCCGTCCCCGCAGACGGCGACGCCGGTGACGGCGGCCGGCGCGGTGGCCGACCGCGGGCCTAGCTCCGCCCGGCGGCGGTGCCCGGCGGGCTCCCACACCAGCAGGCGCCCGTCCGCGCCCCCGCTGACCGCCACCCGGCCGGTGGCGTCCACCGCCAGGGCCGTCACCGCACCGCGGTGGCCGGTCAGCCGGGCCGGCTCCGGGAGTCGCGCGCGACGCGCCAACTCGTCGCGGGCCACCGCCACTTCGGATACGTCCGGGGCGGCGGCCAGCAGCTCCCGGGCCGCCTCGTCGGCACCGCGCTCCATGTGGACGAGCCCGAGCAGGTGGTCCGCCTGCCAGCGCTCGCCTTCCAGGTTCCGGGCCGTGTCGAGCTGCGCCACCACCTCCTCGTCGGAGAGCCGGCCCTGCCGCCAGCGGTGGAGGGCCCAGTTGTAGACGGTGGACGGATGGTGCGGGTCGATGTCCGCGGCCCGGCGCCACAGCTCCTCAGCGTCGTCCGCCCGGTCCAGGTCGAGGAGCGAGAGCGCCCGGTTGGACAGCCCGTCGGCGAGCAGCCCGGGACCCTGCGGAGGGAGGCGCGGATACGGTGTGCCGACGACGTCCGCGTAGATGTCCGCCACCGCCGAGGCCAGCTCGCCGAGGTGTTGCGGACGCTTCACCGGCTCGGCCGCGAAACACTTCCGCAGCACATCCGCCAGCGCGGACGGCATCGGACATGCTTGCGGCAGCCGTCCGTCCCGTAACGCCGCGAGGACCTCCGGCGCGGCCTGCCCGTGCCGCCAGTACCTGCCGCCGGTGAACATCTCCAGCACGCACAGCGCCCACGACCAGACGTCGGTCGCGGAGGTGAGCCGGACCCGCGCACCGACCGCGGCGTGCGCCTGCTCCGGCGAGCAGTACTCGGGCGTCAGCCCGCCGTAGCTCACCCCCGGCGGCCCGGCGGCGTGGTCCCCTGG
Organism: Streptomyces ferrugineus; assembly: GCF_015160855.1. Classification (NCBI taxonomy): domain Bacteria; kingdom Bacillati; phylum Actinomycetota; class Actinomycetes; order Kitasatosporales; family Streptomycetaceae; genus Streptomyces; species Streptomyces ferrugineus. The sequence goes on from NZ_CP063373.1 coordinate 1,576,009, forward strand.
GGTGGCGAGGGCTCGGGCGATCCCGAAGTCGGTGACCTTGGCGGTCCAGCCGTCGGCGACGTCGATCATGACGTTTGCCGGTTTGACATCCTGGTGGACCAGTTCCTCCTGGTGCGCGTGGTGAATGCCCCAGGCGGTCTGCACCGCCAGATCCAGCACGCGGGCACAGGAACCGCCACCGCCGTCGTCACCGCCGCCGTCGCCCGCGTACAGCCGTCCGTCCCGGATGAGATCCCCGAGCGAGCCGCCGTCGACCCACTCGGCGAACACGCACGGATGATCGTCGATGCGGCGGACGTACACGCAGTTGACGACGTTCGGATGCGGTCCGAGCCCGACCCATGTCCCCGCCTCCTGCTCGAACCGGGCGCGCCCGACGGCCGTGCCCGTCCGCTCGGGCTTGGGCACCTTGACCGCGAGATCCATGTTCCAGTGGCGGTGCCGGACCCGGTACACCAGGCCCATGCCGCCGCTTTCGATGACGTCGCGCACCTCGTAGAGGCCGAGAAGCACTGCCCCACGCCGCCAGCCCACTCGTGTCATGGGACAAACGTGGCGTGGGGCAAGGGATTTGACAACCGGGACCACGATCCCCGGCCGGGGGGTGCTACCAGATCGCCTCGACCCACTCCGGGTGGTCGATGAACGGGTTGCGGTTGTGCTGGTAGCTGTCGTGGATGACCTCGTTGCGGCGCTCCTCGAAGGCGTCCGGCGGGTCCTCGTCGTTCCACTGCTTGAGGACGGAGAGGCGGCCGATGTAGGGGTTGGAGCCGTTGCTGACGCTGTCGTTGGGCTCCAGGTCGGGCCAGCTGTCGTCGCCCTCGTAGCGGACGGCCATGTAGAGGATCATGCGCGCCACGTCGCCCTTGACGGCGTCGCGCGGCTCGAAGGAGTTGGAGTCGGTCAGGCTGCCGCCGGAGTTGGTGAAGCCGCTGCCGCCGTTGTCGAAGTCCTTGTTGCCGCGGATGCTGTTGACCTGGACGTCCTCGGGGCGCAGGTGGTGCAGGTCGGTGCCCGGGCCGGTGGCGGTGCCGAAGTCGCCGTGCGACTTGGCCCAGACGTGCTCACGGTTCCAGTCGCCGGAGTCCCCGCCGTTGAGGGACTTGCTGCGGGAGATGCCGCTGTAGAGCAGCTTCACGTTGTTGCTGTTGTTCGGGTCCTGGTCGGTGACCTTCAGGGCGTTCCAGACGGCCGAGTACGAGATCGCGGTCTGGTCGCTGATGATCGTGTGCAGCGAGTCCTTCAGGGCCGTACCGGTCTTGCCGATCGCGTCGGCGTAGTACGTGTCGTCGTACTCCGTCGTCGTCGCGGCGGCCGGGGTCGCCGTCAGCGCCGGGGTGAGACCGACCAGGACGGCTGCCGTCGCCAGCGCGAGCGACTTCCAGCGGTGGTGGCGTATGTGTGTCGCCGGCATGTGGGGTTCCCATCTGCGCGAGGATCTACGCGGGTTGAACGGAGGCGGCAATCGGGAGCGTGACATGGACATGGAGTCATGTCGAGGACTTGTGTGTGTCCATCGGGTGACGGGGAGCGGCAAACCGGGCACGGCTACGCGAGTTGACACGCCGAAAGCCGTCAGCCGACGTCCGACGGGTCCAGGCGGTAGACGGTGGACTGGTGGTTCTGGGAGGCGCTGTCCGAGGTCGAGCCGTACTCGCTCGCGCCGCCGCCCATACCGCCGCCGGGCCGGGAGTGACCAGCGCGGCGCCCTGTCCGGGAGCGCCGGGGGTGGGTGCGGGCTGTGTCGTGCCTGGATCCCGGCTGTGAATCGGCAAGGAGCGGGTCCACGACCGTCAACATGCCGTTACTCGTCGTCACACCCATAACACGCCATACATGTACAACCTTTCCTTCCGCCTCACGAGTCAACAGGGCATGAGATATGTGAGAGCGCTCGTCGCGGCGGGTGTGCTCATCGCGTCGTCCGTCGAGGTCGCCGCGGCGCCGGCGCCGGCGCCATCCACCGTGAGCTGTACGTCCGCCGAGGACGGACTCGCCGACAGGCTGAAGAAGGACATCACCGCCGTCCTCGCCCGCCGCGAGGGTGCCGTCGCGGTGGGCGTGCACGACCGGGCCACGTCCACGACCTGCACGCTCTGGCCCACCGCCGCCTTCGACTCCGCCAGCGTCGTCAAGGTCACCGTGCTGGCCGCGCTGCTGTGGGACGCCGGCAGACAGGACCGGCGTCTCACCCGCCGTGAGGCCGCCCTCGGCAAGGCCATGATCGTGAAGTCGGACAACGCCGCGACCCGCACGCTCTGGAAGCAGCTCGGCATGAAGAAGATCAAGGGCTTCCTCGCCGCCGCCGACATGACCCGGACCGTGACCGACCGGAACGGCCACTGGGGTCTGACCCAGATCACCGTCACCGACGAGCAGAAGCTGCTCAGTCTCATCACCGGCGAGAACGCGGTGCTCAGCGCCGACTCCCGCGCCCACATCCGCGGGCTCATGGGCCAGGTCGTCCCCTCGCAGCGCTGGGGAACACCGTACGGAGTGCCGTCCGGCGTCTCCGTGGCCGTCAAGAACGGCTGGCTGTCCCGAGCCACGCACGGCTGGCGGGTGCACAGCGTCGGTGCCTTCAAGGGCCGCGGCCACGACTACACGATCACGGTGCTCACCCAGGACAACAGCACCATGAAGTACGGCATCGCCACCATCCAGGGCGTCGCCGAGGTCGTCCACCGCGACCTGGCGGCAGGCTGACCCGTAACAGCTCCTCCCCCCACTCTCGGCTTCGCTCGGGCGGGGGGACCCCCATCGAGGGCCTTCGTCCGGCACGCCGAGGGCACGCACCGGCTGTGACAACAGCCGCTGCCGCGGCGGGCGCGGGCACCGCACTGGACTCTCAAAACACCCCCTCGCGTCACCCACCCGCCCTACGGTGCCCCCATGCGCCTGAGAACCGTACTCGCGACCGCCGCCGCGACCCTGGCGGCGGCCACCTGCCTGACCGCCGCCGCGACCCTGGCGGCGGCCACCTGCCTGACCGCCGCCGGGCCCGCCAACGCCGCATGGAACAACGCCTGTTCGCCCGCCGTCTCCATCGACCGCTTCTCCGACGCGCTCGACAAGACGACGTACGACGACACCTTCGTCGGCAACTTCTCCGCGCTCGCCGTGGACCACCACCGCCACGGATCCCTCGTGGCCCTCTCCGACCGGTCCGCCCTCTTCAGCCTCGACGCGAAGACGCTCGCGCCGAACGCCGTCGTCCCCCTCGCCGACGAGAGCGGCGCCGCCCTCGACTCCGAGGGGCTCGTGATCGACCGCGATCGCACGCGGCTGGTCTCCTCCGAGACCGAGCCCTCCGTACGCCGCTACTCCCGCGACGGCCGGATCCTCGACCGGCTGCCCGTGCCGGACGCGCTCAAGGTCGCCCCGGCGGGCCGCGCCGTCACCAACGGCACCTTCGAGGGCCTGACCCTGCTCCCGGGCGGCCGTACCCTGCTCGCCTCGATGGAGTACGCGCTGAGCGGCGACAGCGCCGGGATCGTCCGCTTCCAGACCTGGCAGCGGAACCGGCCCACGGGCGGCCCCTTCGCGCTCGGCCGGCAGTACGCCTACCGCGCCGACACCGGCCTCGGCGTCCCCGAGGTCCAGGCGACCCCCGACGGCCGCCTCCTCGTTCTGGAGCGCGGCTGGACCTCCGGCGTCGGCAACACCGTCCGCCTCTACCTGGCCGACCCGCGCCGCGCGACAGACACCAGCGGCGTCGAGAACCTGACCGGTCAGGACGGGGTACGGCTCATCAGGAAGACCCTCCTCGCGGACATCGTGAACTGCCCGTCCCTCGGCGCCACCGCCAAGCAGCCCCAGCCGAACCCGCTGCTCGACAACATCGAGGGCATGGCGATCACGGGGTACTCGAAGGGCCGCCTGAGGGTGCTGCTCGTCAGCGACGACAACCAGAACGCGGTGCAGACGACCCGCTTCTACCACCTGCGGGTTCGTGTCTGACCGGTCACAGGTTGTCGTGGAGGGATGAAATCCGGATCCCCTCGCGTTGGTGCCTTCCGGCAGATCAGGACGAACGGAGGGCACCCGCGTGGCAGCGCAACGGGGATGGGCACGACGACTGTGGGGCTACGCCTGGCGCTACCCCAAGGACGTGATCCTCGCGCTCGGCTCCTCGCTCGCCGGTATGGCCGTGATGGCGATCGTCCCGCTGATCACGAAGGTGATCATCGACGACGTCATCGGCGACCACACCCGATCCATGGCCGTCTGGGCGGGCCTGCTCATAGCCGCCGCGCTCGCCGTGTACGTCCTCACCTACGTACGCCGCTACTACGGCGGCCGCCTCGCCCTCGACGTCCAGCACGACCTGCGGACCGAGATGTTCCGGACGATCACCGGGCTGGACGGGCGACGGCAGGACGAGCTGTCCACCGGTCAGGTCGTCGGACGCGCCACCAGCGACCTCCAGCTCATCCAGAGTCTGCTCTTCATGCTCCCGATGACCATCGGGAACTTCGCGCTCTTCCTGATCTCCCTGGTCGTGATGGCCTGGCTGTCCATCCCGCTCACCCTGGTCGCCCTCGCCGTGGCCCCCGCCCTGTGGTGGATCGCCAAGCGCAGCCGGACCAAGCTGCACCCCTCCACCTGGTACGCCCAGGCCCAGGCCGCCGCCGTCGCGGGCGTGGTCGACGGGGCCGTCAGCGGCGTACGCGTGGTGAAGGGGTTCGGGCAGGAGGAGCAGGAGACCGGAAAGCTGAGGGAGGTCAGCCGGCGGCTCTTCGCGGGACGGCTGCGCACCATCCGGTTCAACTCCCGGTACACCCCGGCGCTGCAGGCCGTCCCGGCGCTCGGGCAGGTCGCGATGCTCGCGCTCGGTGGGTGGCTGGCGGTGCGCGGGCACATCACGCTCGGCACGTTCGTCGCCTTCTCCACCTACCTCGCCCAGCTCGTCGGCCCGGTCCGGATGCTCGCCATGGTCCTCACGGTCGGACAGCAGGCCAGGGCCGGCACCGAGCGCGTCCTGGAGCTGATCGACACCGAGCCGTCGATCGAGGACGGCACCAAGACGCTGCCCGCCGACGCGCCCGCGACCGTCGAGTTCGACGACGTGTCCTTCGGGTACGAGGGCGCCCCCGGCAAAACCAGCCCGGTGCTCGACGGGCTGAGTTTCGAGATCCGCCCGGGGGAGACCCTCGCGGTCGTCGGCTCCTCCGGCTCCGGCAAGTCCACGGTCTCCCTCCTCCTCCCGCGCTTCTACGACGTCACCCGCGGCGCCGTCCTGATCGGCGGCCACGACGTCCGCGAGCTGACCTCCGACTCCCTGCGGGCCGCGATCGGACTGGTCCCCGAGGACTCCTTCCTCTTCTCGGACACGGTCCGCAACAACATCGCGTACGGCCGCCCCGACGCCACCGAGGAGCAGATCCGCACCGCCGCCCGCACCGCCCAGGCGGACCGCTTCATCGCCGAGCTGCCCGACGGCTACGACACCAAGGTCGGCGAGCACGGCCTCACCCTCTCCGGCGGCCAGCGCCAGCGCATCGCGCTCGCCCGCGCGATCCTCACCGACCCCCGGCTGCTCGTCCTCGACGACGCGACCTCGGCGGTGGACGCGCGGGTGGAGCACGAGATCCACGAGGCGCTCAAGCACGTCATGGAGGGCCGGACGACCCTGCTGATCGCCCACCGGCGCTCCACCCTCAACCTCGCCGACCGCATCGCCGTCCTGGAGGCCGGCCGCCTCGCCGACATCGGCACCCACGAGGAACTCCAGCAGCGCTCGGCCCGCTACCGCCGGCTGCTCACCGACCCCGACGAACTCGGCGGCGTCTCACCCGGCCACGCCCAGCCGGCCTGCCCGCAGGAGGACATCTCCGTACGCGACGAGCTAGACGCGGAGTTCGACGCCGAGCGCGGCGTGACCCCGCGGCTGTGGACCGGCGACCGGGAGCCGAAGGACCTGGCCCTGTCCGAGTCCCCGGCGACGCCCGAGCTCCTCGCCCAGGTCGACGCGCTGCCCCCGGCGGCCGACACCCCCGACGTCGACGAGACGCGCGCGGTGCGCCCCGAGGAGTCGTACGGCCTGAAGCGGCTGCTCCGGGGCTTCGGGGTGCCCCTGCTGATCAGCCTCGGCCTGGTCGCCGTGGACGCCGGGATGGGGTTGCTGCTGCCCGTGCTGATCCGGCACGGCATCGACTCGGGCGTCACCCAGGCCGCCCTCGGCGCGGTCTGGGCGGCGTCCCTGCTGGCCCTCCTCGCGGTGGCGGCCCAGTGGGTGGCGCAGATCGGCGAGACCCGGATGACCGGGCGGACGGGCGAGCGCGTGCTGTACTCCCTCCGCCTGAAGATCTTCGCCCAGCTCCAGCGGCTCGGACTCGACTACTACGAGCGGGAGCTGACCGGCCGGATCATGACGAGGATGACGACGGACGTCGACGCCCTGTCGACCTTCCTGCAGACGGGCCTGGTCACCGCCTTCGTCTCCGTCGTCACCTTCTTCGGCATCATGGTCGCCCTGCTGGTGATCGACCTCCAGCTCGCGCTCGTCGTCTTCGCGACGCTGCCGCCGCTGATCGTCGCCACGTACTACTTCCGCCGGGCCAGCGTGAAGGCGTACGAACTCGCCCGTGAGCGGGTGTCGGTGGTCAACGCCGACCTCCAGGAGTCGGTGTCCGGGCTGCGGATCGTGCAGGCCTTCCGGCGCGAGCGGGACGGCGGCGCGCGGTTCGCCGAGCGCAGCGACAGCTACCGCCAGGCCCGTATCCGGGGCCAGTGGCTGATCTCGATCTACTTCCCGTTCGTGCAGTTCCTGTCGTCGGCGGCCGTGGCGGCGGTACTGATCGTGGGCGGCGGCCGGATCGACGACGCGACGCTGACGACCGGTGCGCTGGTGGCGTACCTGCTGTACATCGACCTGTTCTTCGCGCCGGTCCAGCAGCTCTCCCAGGTCTTCGACGGCTACCAGCAGGCCACGGTCTCGCTCGGCCGCATCCAGGAACTGCTCCGGGAGCCGACGTCGACCAAGGCGGCCGAGGAGCCGCGGGAGGTGCCGTCGCTGCGGGGCGAGGTCGCGTTCGAGGACGTGCACTTCGCATACGGCGACGGGGAGGAGGCGCTCGGTGGGATCGACATCCGGATCCCGGCCGGGCAGACCGTCGCCTTCGTCGGCGAGACGGGCGCCGGCAAGTCGACGCTCGTCAAGCTGGTCGCGCGCTTCTACGACCCGACCGGCGGCCGGGTCACCGTCGACGGCACGGACCTGCGCTCCCTGGACCTCACGTCCTACCGCCACCGGCTCGGCGTCGTCCCGCAGGAGGCGTACCTCTTCCAGGGCACCGTCCGCGACGCCATCGCCTACGGCCGGCCCGGCGCGACGGACGCCGAGGTGGAGGCGGCGGCCCGGGCGGTCGGCGCCCACGAGATGATCGCCACCCTCGACGGCGGCTACCTCCACGAGGTCGCCGAGCGCGGCCGCAACCTCTCCGCCGGGCAGCGCCAGCTCATCGCGCTGGCCCGCGCCGAGCTGGTCGACCCCGACATCCTGCTCCTCGACGAGGCGACGGCCGCGCTGGACCTGGCCACGGAGGCCCAGGTCAACCAGGCGACGGACCGGCTCGCAGGCCGCCGTACGACCCTCGTGGTCGCCCACCGCCTGACGACGGCGGCCCGCGCGGACCGCGTCGTGGTGATGGACCACGGGCGGGTCGCGGAGGACGGCACGCACGAGGAGTTGCTGGCGCGGGGTGGGCGGTACGCCGGGCTGTGGCGGACCTTCCTCGGACAGGCCGAGCCGGAGGAGCCGGTCGGGGCGGCACGGTGAACCCGTCCCCGTGACGGTCGTGCAACCATCCGGCATACGTCCTGCGTCCGTACACCAGTACGCTCATCGCCGGTGTACGGGGAGGACAACACAGTGGACAGAGGTGGCATACGCCGACGACTGGCGGTCGGCCTGGCGCTGCTGACCGCGTCCGGGGTGCTCGCGGTGGCGGTCCCGGCGCAGGCGCACGCCGCCGCGCCCACGCGCTGCGAGGGGCGCAAGGTCAAGACGTACCCGTTCTCGACCGGCACCCTGTACGTCTACAAGCGGGGCGGGCACGTCTGTGTCATCACCCTGTCCAAGAGGCCCGGCCGCGAGCAGTGGATGAAGGCCAGCGTGCAGGCCTACCGGGCCCGTGCGGTGACCGACGAGGGCAAGAGCACCCGCCGCGCCGGACCGGTCACCGTCCACGCCGGACAGCGCTGTGTGTGGGTGAAGGGCCGGGTGGGGCGGGGCTCGGTGAGCAAGGGCTGGATCCTCTGCTGAGCAACTCCCCTGGCGCGGTGGGCAGTTGCTCGCTAGCTTGCGCCGCACATCCGCTTTCCAGGGAGGGTGCATGGCGCGCAAGACCCTCAGATGGCTGCTGACGCTCGCGCTGCTCACCGGCGCGCTCGGCACGGCCACGGCAAGGGCGGCCACCGCCGCCGCGCCGGACATCGAGGAACGGCTGCGGTCCATACCGGGCATGAGCCTCATCGAGGAGAAGCCGTACCCCGGCTACCGCTTCTTCGTCCTCGCGTACACCCAGCCGGTCGACCACCGCAATCCGTCCGCGGGCACCTTCCGGCAGCGCCTCACCGTGCTGCACCGGGACGTCTCCCGCCCGACCGTCTTCTACACCAGCGGCTACGGGGTCTCCACCTCGCCGAGCCGCCGTGAGCCGACGCGGATCGTCGACGGCAACCAGATCTCCATGGAGTACCGCTACTTCACACCGTCCCGGCCCGAACCGGCCGACTGGACCAAGCTGGACATCTGGCAGGCCGCGACCGACCAGCACCGCGTCTTCAAGGCGCTGGAGCCGATCTACGACAGGAACTGGCTCTCCACCGGCGTCTCGAAGGGCGGCATGACCGCCACCTACCACGAGCGCTTCTACCCCCGTGACATGGACGGTGTCGTCGCCTACGTGGCCCCCAACGACGTGGTGGACGACGAGGACTCGGCATACGACCGCTTCTTCGCCCGAGTCGGCACCAAGGCGTGCCGGGACCGGCTGAACGCGGTGCAGCGGGAGGCGCTGGTGCGCCGGGAGCCGCTGAAGAAGCGGTACGCGGAGTACGCGGCCGAGCACGGCTACACCTTCGACACGCTCGGCAGCCTGGACAAGGCGTACGAGGCGGTCGTCCTGGACTACGTCTGGGGCTTCTGGCAGTACAGCCCGCTCTCCGCGTGCGACAGGATCCCGGCGGACGCGGCGCACGCGAGCGACGAGGCGATCTGGGAGTCGATCGACACGATCGGCGGCTTCTCCTTCTACACGGACCAGGGTCTGGAGCCGTACACGCCGTACTACTACCAGGCGGGCACGCAGCTCGGCTCACCGACGATCGGCTTCCCGCACATAGAGCGGGAGTTGATCCGCTACGGCTACCTGCCGCCACGCGACTTCGTCCCGCGCGAGATACCGATGACCTTCCAGCCGCGGGCCATGCGCGACGTGGACAGCTGGGTGCGCCACCACGCCCGGCACATGATCTTCGTCTACGGCCAGAACGACCCGTGGGGCGCGGAGCGCTTCCGCGTCGGCAAGGGCGCGCGCGACGCCTACGTGTTCACGGCGCCGGGCGCCAACCACGGTGCCCAGGTGGCGGGCCTCGTGGACCGGCAGCGCGCCCTGGCCACGGCCCGCATCCTGGACTGGGCGGGCGTCGGGTCGGCGACGGCCGAGCCGGGGCCGCTGGCCGAGTTCGACGCGAAGCTGGACTGGCGCGGTCCGGAGCGGGAGCCCGCGCCGCGGCCGTGACACCTCACACGGGCCGGGCGCAGCCCACCGGCTTCCCGCCGCCCAGCTCGACGTAGAGGGCCGTCGACAGGGGGCACTTCGCCCGCTTGTCGACGGCCTTCGTCACCTTGTACTGGGGCTTGTGCTCGCCCTCGCCGTCGCACGAGGTCTCGCGGACCTGGCCGTCACCGGAGTGGTAGACGCAGTCGCCGACGATCGTGCGGGGGCCGCCGCCACCGCCCGGATCGCCGGGGTGGGCCGGGGTGAGGTTGCGCATACAGGCGTAGCCCTGGGGGATCGAGCCGTCGCCGTCCTCGTCGGAGGTGCGGCTCTGCTCGCTGATGTGCAGCACGAAGTCCGTGGTCGCGGGGCACGGCGGTCCGTCGCCCACCTTGCCGTCGTGCCGTGCCACGACCCGCGCCGCGGCCCGCTCGCTCGTGCAGGACACCTCGGTGAAGCTGGTCGTACCGAAGGAACTGCACTCGTCGACGCCGAGGAAGACGGCGCCGTATCCGGCCGGCCGTGTCCGCCCCGTCGGGCCCGTCACCTGCCGCCCGCTCTCGTCGGCGGCCTCCTGTGGCCCCGACGCCCCCTGGCACCCCGTCAGCAACGCGACGAGCAGCACCAGCAACGCACCGGCCACCCCCGCCGCACTCTTCCCGCGCATCGCACTCCCCCCGGGTACCCCCGTCCAGCGTGGCCCGTGGCGGCAGGCGCACGCCAGACGTGTGGGGTCCTTTGCGTCGGTTGGGGGTGAGTGCGCCCGTTGTGTGGCGTACGGGGGCTACGTCCCAAGGGCGGTACGGGACTAGCCTCCCCGGTACGACAGACCGTGGCCGATCGGATACAGCACCCGCGTCGGGTCGTCCGCCCGCTGCACCGGAACCGGCAGCCTCCCGCACGGTGACACCCGCCCTGCGATCACCCGCGCGGCCGCCCGCAGTTCGACGTCGGTCCAGGAGTAGGAGGCCAGACAGGCGCGGACGCCGGGCAGCCGCGCCACGTCGTAGGGGTTGCGGATCGCCACCGCCACCACCGGCTTCCCCGTCGCCAGCAACTGCTCGACCAGCGCCTTCTGCGCACTGCCCGCCGTGACGTTGTACGTCCCCACGACCACCGCGTCCGCCTCCCGCGCCGCCGCGACGGCACGGGCGATGGTGGCGGCGGAGGGCGCCGTGCCGGTGGACAGGGCGCTCGCCGTGAAGCCCAGTTCGGTGAGGGCGCCGGCGAGTACGCCGGTCGGGGGCCCCGTCGTGCCGGAGGGGGAGGCCGGGTCGGCGCCGACGACCAGGACCTCGGGGTGGGTGCGGCGGGACAGCGGCAGCAGTGGGCCGTCGTTGACCAGCAGGGTCGTCGTGCGCTCGGCGATGCGGTCGGCGGCCCTGAGGTGGGACGGGGTGCCGACGTTCCGGTCGACGCCGCCCTGGCTGACGTAAGGCTCCTCGAACAGCCGCAGCTTCGCCTTCAGCCGCAGGATGCGGAGGATGGACTCGTCGAGCCGTGCCTCGGTGAGTTCCCCGTCCTGGACGGCCTGGAGGACGGCGTTCCAGGCGATGTCGAGGGACGGCGGGTTGAGCAGCTGGTCCACGCCCGCCTTGAGCGCGAGGACGGGCACGCGGTCGTCGCCGTACTTCGTGCGCACGCCCTCCATGCCGAGGGAGTCGGTCACCACGACCCCGTCGTAGCCCAGTTCCTCGCGCAGGATGCCGGTGAGGATGGGGCGGGAGAGGGTGGCCGGGTCACCGGAGTCGTCGAGGGCGGGGACCATGATGTGCGCGGTCATGATCGAGTCGATGCCGGCGCGGACGGCGGCCCGGAAGGGCGGCGCGTCCAGGGACTCCCACTGCTCACGGGTGTGGGTGATGACCGGGAAGCCGTAGTGGCTGTCGACGGCCGTGTCGCCGTGGCCCGGGAAGTGCTTGGCGGTGGCCGCGATCTGACGCCCGTGCTGGTATCCGGCCACCTCGGCGGCGACCATGCCGGCCACCGCGTCCGGCTCGGCGCCGAAGGAGCGCACGCCGATGACCGGGTTGGCGGGGTTCACGTTCACGTCGGCCACGGGGGAGTAGTTCTGCCGGATGCCGAGCGCCCGGAGCTCTTGTCCGGCGATCCGGCCGAGGGTGCGGGCGTCGCCGCGCGAGCCGCCGGCGCCGATGGCCATGGCGCCCGGGAAGAGGGTGGCGGGTTCGCCGACGCGGCAGACGATGCCGTGTTCCTGGTCGGTGGAGACGAGCACGGGCAGGCCGCGGGGCTGGGTGAGGGAGGCGCGCTGGATGCCGTTGGAGAGGTCGGCGATCTGGTGCGGGTCGCGGGTGTTGTGGGCCCAGGTGAAGTAGATGATGCCGCCGACGCGGTACCTGGCGATCAGCTCGGCGGCCGTGCGGACGCCGATCTCCTTGAGGTTGGCGTCGATGTCGGCCTGGTCGGGGTCGGTCGCGGAGTGGCCGTAGACCCGCGTCACGAAGAGCTGGCCGACCTTCTCCGGCAGGGTCATCCGGGCGATGAGGGCGCGTAGCCGCCGGTCGTCGGGGGTGGCCGCGTGGGCGGTGCCGCCGAGCGCCAGGGCGGTGGTGAGGCCCGCGCCGGCCGCGAGGACAGTGCGTCTGGCGGGCGTTGCGGTGTTCCCTCTGCTTCCTCTGCTTCCTCTGCTTCCCGTGCTGGTGTCGGGCACGTGCGCTCCTTTCGGAGGTGGTGCACTGAAGGAAACTTCCGAGAAGTCACCAATAACCGGGAAGTTTCTGCCAGTCAAGGGAATGGACCGTAACCGAAGAGGGGCCGCCATCGGCGCAGTTGGAGGGGGGCGCGCCGATGACGGCGTGCTGCCGGCCGCGGTACGGCGGAGAGGGTGGTCAGCGATCGCAGCCAGCAGCGAGGGCCGACACCGCACCGCGGTGACTCTCCGGCAGCATGCGGGTTGGACGACCGGCGAGGGGGGTGGGTTCCCGGGGATGGCCGGAATCCGCGAAGTCGGTAAGCCGGGGGCCGATGTGACGGGTGGGCAATGGACGGGGTCCGGTACGGGTCCATCCCGTGGACGCCACGGCGCCGCCACAGGCGCCGGGGCGATCATGAGGGCATGCCCGAAGTCGACGTTCCCGGTTCCAAGTCCATCACCGCCCGCGCCCTCTTCCTGGCGGCCGCGGCCGACGGCGTCACCACCCTTCTGCGGCCGCTGCGCTCGGACGACACCGAGGGCTTCACCGAGGGCCTGACCCGGCTCGGCTACCGCGTCGTGATGTCCTTCGCGGTGACCGGGCTGCGGGTACCGGGAATCTCGTTCGACGACCCGGGCTGGTGGGTGCCACGTCGTACTGGGAGCCGTGCTGCTGGCGCTCCGAGGGCCGACCGGACGCCTTCGAGGTGTGCGGCGTCTCCCGGGTGACCTGAAGACGGACGCCCGCAACGAGCGCTCCCGCGCGGCGATCGAGAAGACCGGCGCCCGTTTCGAGGGCGCGCCGAGCGACTGGTCCCGCTCGTGGGCGCCGGGCCGGTTGGACGGGTTCCTGAGCGGTCGGGGACGATCGGCGTCATGACCGCCTACCTCATCCTCCACGGCTGGCAGAACCACCGCCCCGAGGACCACTGGCAGCACTGGCTCGCCGACCGGCTCACCGAGCTCGGCCACCGGGTCACCTATCCGCAGCTTCCGGACCCCGACGACCCCGAACTGGAGGTCTGGCTGGCGGAGTTGGGCGGGCACCTGGCCGGGCTCGACGCCGGGACGGAGCGGGTCGTGGTCGCGCACAGCCTGTCCGCCGTGCTGTGGCTGCACGCCGCCGCGCGGGGGATGCCGGAGCTCGGCGCGGTGGACCGGGTGCTGCTGGTCGCCCCGCCGTCGGGCCGGGTGCTCGAGCGGCATCCGGAGGTCGCCCGATTCGCCCTGCGGTCCCTGGAGTTCACGCTTCCCGGCCCCACCCGCCTGGTCGCCGGGGACGACGACCCGTACTGCCCGGAGGGCGCCCGCACCGTCTACGGCGACCCGCTCGCCCTCCCGGCCGACATCCTCCCGGGCGCCGCCCACCTGGACCTGGACGCCGGGTACGGGCCGTGGCCCGCCGTACTGGGCTGGTGCCTGGACCCGACCGCGCCGCTCCTGGCTCGGCCGGTGTAGTCGGTTCTCGGGGGTGGGGGCTGGTGTCTCGGTGTCGTGTGCCGCTCATGGCCCGTCCGGCTTGGTCGCCCTGCCTCGCAGCTCCGGCGTGCTGGCACCCACGTAGGCCGCCGCGAGCATGCACAGCGGGCCGCCGGAGGATCGGCCGGTGTGGTCGGTTCTCGGGGGTGGGGGCTGGTGTCTCGGTGTCGTGTGCCGGTCACGGCCGGTCCGGTTTGGCCGTCCCGGCGCGCAGTTCCGGTGTGCTGGCACCCACGTAGGCCACCGCCAGGATGCACAGCAGGTCGCCGGAGGATCGGCCGGTGTGCAGGCCGCCGTGCAGGTTGCGGGGGTGCGGGCCCGCCGGTCCGGACTGTGCCGTTTCTGGCTCGTCCGGTGTAGTCGGCTCTCGGGGGTGGGGGCTGGTGCCTCGATGCCGCGTACCGCTCACGGCCCGTCCGGCTTGGCCGCCCCGCCCCGCAGCTCCGGCGTGCTGGCACCCACGTAGGCCACCGCCAGCAGGCACAGCAGGCCGCCGGTGACCAGTGCCGTCGCGCCGGAGGACCAGCCGGCGACCAGGCCGCCACGCAGGTTGCCGAGGTGCGGGCCCGCCTGGCCGACGATCTGCTCCGCGGCCGTCACCCGGCCGAGCAGGGCGTCGGGGGTGCGGGTCTGGACGATCGTGCTGCGTGAGACGACCGACAGGGCGTCCGCGGCGCCGGCCACCACCAGCAGCCCGAGCCCCGCCCACGGGTCGGTCATCAGCCCGAACAGCGCCAGCGCCGCACCCCAGGTCCCCGCCCCGCACAGCATCACAAGGCCGGGCCGGCCCAGCCGGGTCACCGAACCCGACAGGGCCGTCGCCGTGACCCCGCCCACCGCGACGGCCGACAGGAACAGGCCGAGGGTGCGCGGGTTGCCGCCGAAGCGCTCGGCGTTGATCAGCGGGTACAGGCTGATCGGCATGGCGAGGACCGTGGCCGCCAGGTCGGTGATCAGCGCGCCGCGCACCACCCGGTGGCCGGCCAGGAAGCGCAGCCCGTCCAGGACGCCGCGCAGCCCGTCCCGCGACGGCTCGCCCTCGGGCGGCAGCGCGGGCAGCCCGAAGGCGCCGTAGAAGGCGAGACCGAAGCTCAGCGCGTCCAGCAGATAGCAGACGCCGATGCCGAACCAGCCGAGGAACAGTCCGCCCAGCGCCGGGCCCACCAGCATCATCATCTGGGCGGTGGCATGGTTGAGGGCCAGCCCGGCCGCCACCTGCTCCTTCGGCAGCAGCCGCGGCACGAACACGCCCGCCGCCGGTCCGCCGACCGCGCCGAAGCAGGCCCCGGCCGCCACCAGCACCAGGATCCCGCTCACCGGCACGCCCCCGGTGAACCCCTGCACCGCGAGCAGCGCCGCGCACACCGCCTGCCCCACGGTGGCGACCAGGAAGATCCGCCGCCGGTCGCCCCGGTCCACCCACGCCCCGGCCAACAGCCCCACGCAGATCATGGGCAACGCCTGCGCGAGACCCACCGCCCCGCTCCAGACCGTGCTGTGCGTCAGCTCCCAGACCTGGTACATGACGGTGACCATGGTCATGAAGCCGCCGAGCACGGACACCGTCCGCCCGATCAGCAGCCGCCGGAAGACGGGCGAGGTCCGCAACGGCCGTACGTCGATCAACGTACGGGCGAGGCTCATGACGGCATGACGGGGCAGGGAACGGGCTCGGGCACGAGCGAGGACGCTATACGGCGTCAGTCGCGCGGGGCGAGCGAATTACGGGCGAGCCCGAGCCCCGAGAGCCGCTCAGGCCGACTCGTTCAGCAGCCGCGACAGATGGTCACGCCCGCCGTCGAGGAGCCCGTCGAGCGGCGCGGCCCCGTCGTACCACCGCTTCTCGTACTCCCAGCACAGCCAGCCGTCCCAGTTGTGCCGGGAGAGGACCTCCACGCACTCGGCGAGCGGCAGCACCCCGGCGCCGAGCGGCAGCGGGGTCGTGTCGTCGGCGGAGGCGATGTCCTTGACCTGGACGTAGCCGAGGTACGGGGCGAGCGCGGCGTAGCTCTCCGAGGGCTGCTCGCCGCCCAGCCAGGTGTGCATGACGTCCCACAGCGAGCCGACGTGGCGGTGGCCCACCAGGCCGAGGACACGGATCGAGTCGGCGGCGGTGCGATGCGAGTCGTGGGTCTCCAGCAGGATCCGTACGCCGACGTCGGCGGCGTACTCCGCGGCCGTGCCCAGCCGCCGCGCGGCGACCGCGTCCGCCGACTGCCGGCTCTGCTCGTGGTCGGCGCCGGGGAAGACACGGACGAAGGGCGCGCCGAGGTCGTGGGCGAGGTCGAGGAGGGTGCGCATCTCCTCGATCACGGGCCCGTCGTCCCCGGGCGCGGCGACCTTGGCGTACCCGGCCAGGCCCAGCAGCTCGATGCCGGCGGCCTTGAACTCGGCCGCCACATCGGCCCGTTCACCGGGTCCCAGGCCCGGGTGCACGGGTTCCTCCGGATGCGCGCGCAGCTCGACGCCGTGGTACCCGTGCGTGGTCGCCAGGCGCAGCACGTCGGGGAGGGGGAGACCGGGGACGCCGAGGGTGGAGAACGCCAGTTTCATGCCTCCACCTTGCCAGGGAAACGGGGGGACGCCCATCCGGCGGGCAGCGACCTCAGTCGTGCGTGCCGTGCAGATCCAGGCGCCAGTCCTGGCCGGTCAGGTCCTTGCCGAAGGAGCGGTGGGGTTTCTCGGCGGCCAGCACGAAGCCGTGGCGCTGGTAGATGCGGCGGGCGGCGCTCAGGACGTCGTTGGTCCACAGGACCAGGTCGCGGTAGCCGACGCCGCGCGCGAAGTCGATGACGGCCCGCACGAGCCGGTCGCCGATGCCGAGGCCACGGGCCTCCGGCTCGACCAGCAGCAGCCGCAGCCGGGCCGTGGCGGGCGCCTCGTCCCGTACGCACATCACGCAGCCCACCGGGCGGCCGTCCAGCTCGGCGATCCACACCCGCTCCAGATGCGGGTCGTGGTCCTCCGCGAAGTCGGCGACGATCCTCGCGACCAGGCCCTCGTAGTCGGCGTTCCAGCCGTACTCGCTCGCGTACAGCGCGGCGTTGCGCTGCACGATCCAGCCGAGGTCGCCGGGGCCGGGATCGCGCAGCAGGACGTCCTCGCGGCGGGGCGGGCGGCCGTGGGACAGGATGGTGCGTACGGTCGTCATCGCCTCGGCCAGGCGCGGCCGTTCCGCGGCCGGCACCGTGGACAACAGCGAGCCGACCGCCTCGTTCGACCGTTCCTCCAGCAGCTTGCCGGTCTCCCGGCCGTGCGCGGTGAGGGTGACGCGCCGGCGCCTCGGGTCCTGCCGGGAGGGCGTGCGCTCGATGAGCCCGTCCTGCTCGAACTTGTTCAGGATCCGGCTCAGATACCCCGCGTCCAGCGACAGCTCGGCCCGCAGGTCGGCGGCGTCCGTGCGCGGGGAGTGCGCGAGCTCGTACAGGACGCGGGACTCGGTGAGGGTGTACGGGGCGTAGAGGTGGCGGCTGTAGTCGAGGGCGCCGATGACGTTCGTGTAGAAGCGGTTGAAGGCGCGGATGTCGTGGACGGTCATGGTCGTCGACCCCCGGATGTTCGACTCGAATGTCTGCCGCAGATCTGATCTCTGACTCAGTCAGAGATACCGACGATTCGAGCCTAGGACGTCCGCGCCCCCGCGGCTACCCTTCGGCGGCCGGCCGGTAGACGCACACCTGTACGCCCGTCTTCCCGGTCACCGTGGACACCAGCTCCAACGGCCGCTTCCCACCGTCCGCCGGGAAGATCGACTTGCCGCCGCCCAGCAGCACCGGCATCACGACGAGGCACAGCTCGTCGACCAGGCCCTCCTGGAGGAGGGTGCGGACGAGGGTCGGGCTGCCCATCATCGCCAGGTCCCCGCCCTCGCTCTCGCGCAGCTCACGGATCCGGGCGACAGCCTCGCCGCCGGGGATCCGAGTGGTGTTGTCCCAGGTCAGCTCGGAGTCGGTGAGGGTGTCGGTCACGACGTACTTCTTCAGGGAGTTCAGCCGGTCGGCGAAGGGGTCACCGGCGCGCTCGGGCCAGGCACCGGCCATCGTCAGATACGTACGACGCCCGTACAGCAGCGCTTCGGCCTTCTCCAGCCCCTCGGTGAACGCCGGGCCGAGCACCTCCTCGTCGAAGTACGGGTGCGACCAGCCACCGTGCGCGAACCCGCCGTCGGTGTCCTCCTGGGGGCCGCCGGGGGCCTGGACGACGCCGTCGAGGCTGATGAACTCGGTGATCACGATGCGCATGGGATTCACTCCTGCTGTCGGGTCGTGCTGCTCGTCAGGGACGTTACGGGAGGGGGGACCGGGGCGGGGCCCGGAAATCATCGATGGCTCGGGGTATAGACCCGGAACGGGAGATTCGGCAGAGGGTTTTCGCGGGGCGTTCTTCGTACCGGACTGCGCCCCTGGTCGGCCTCGCGCGCTCTTGTGAGGACGGCGGTCCCGTCAGGATCATCGGCGGGGATCGGGGGGAGGTACCGATGCCGTACAGGCGCAGTCGCCATCGCAGTCGCCCCGGCTGTCGGCTCACCCGGATCCCCGTGGCAGTGGCCCTGCTCGCCTCACTCGCCCTGGGCACCGCCGCCTGCGCCGAGAACGAGCGGCACACGACGATCACGGTGGCGTCCGTCGACTTCACCCGGGACATGGAGAAGCTGGTCGACGACTTCCGGCGCACCCATCCCCACATCCGCGTGAGGTTCCGCTTCCTCCCCGAGAGCGTGCTGCGCAACCGGCTGTCCAAGGACATCGCCGGCGAGGACGGCCGCTACGACGTCGTCTCCATCGGCCCGTGGGAGGCGCCGATCTGGGCCTCGCGAGGCTGGCTCACCCGACTCGATGCCCTGGCCGGGCGGGGCGACTACGACGTACAGGACTTCATTCCCGTGGTGCGCACGGCGCTGTCGTACCGGGGCGGCCTGTACGCGGTGCCGTACTACGGGGAGTCGTCCTTCCTGATGTACCGCAAGGACCTGTTCGCCGAGGCGGGGTTGACCATGCCGGAACGCCCGACCTGGCCGCAGGTCGCCGCACTGGCTGCCAGGCTCGACGACGACCGGCACGGCATCGCCGGAATCTGCCTGCGGGGAGGCCCCGCCTGGCTGGACCTGCTGCCCCTCAACACGGTGATCCTCACCTTCGGAGGCCGTTGGTTCGACGAGCGGTGGAACCCCCGGCTCACCTCCCCCGAAACCAAGCGGGCGGTGCGGTTCTACGTGGATCTGGTGCGCGGTTCCGGCGAGCCCCGGGCCTTCGAAGCCGGGCCTGCCCAGTGCGATGCGGCGATGCGGCGGGGCAAGGCGGCCATGATGTACGACAGCACCTTCTTCGCCGGCCGTTTCGAGGACCCCGGGACCAGCGAGGTCGCCGGAAAGCTCGGCTACGCCCCGGCCCCGGTGATGCGCACCGACAGCTCGGGCTGGCTGTGGACCTGGGCGCTGGCGATCCCGGTCACGTCCAAGCACCCGAGAGCAGCGTGGGAGTTCACCTCCTGGGCCACGTCGAAGCGGTACGTGAAGCTCTACGGCGAAAGGCTCGGCTGGGTCGCCGTGCCACCCGGCAGCCGCCTGTCCACCTACCGGCTCCCTCCGTACCGGAAGGCCGCGAAGGCGTTTCTCCGACCGGCCCTCGACGCACTGGGCGCCGTGAACCTCAACCGGCCCGGCCTGCACGAGCAGCCGTGGACGGGAACGTCGTACGTCGGCATCCCGGAGTACGCCGGCCTCGGCGCCCGGGTGGCCGAGGAGATCTCCGCGGCGATCGCCGGCCGCCAGTCCGTCGACGAGGCACTGGCGAAGGCCCAGATCTTCGCGAACGACGTGGTCGACGGGGGCGGCTACCGGGACTGAACCGGGTGCGTGCGCCGGGCGGACGTGCGTGCGGCACCGCTCGGATATCAAAGCCCGCTACCGCTACCGCTACCGCTGAGCACTGACGGACCGGAAGCAGACATGCTGGCCGCGGTCCCGGCGGCGCCGCCGCGAACCCGGCGCCAGGACAAGCGGTGCCGCCTGCCCCGGCGTGCCTCCCTGCCTGCCCCGGTCCCTCCCCGCCTACCCCCGAGGCCCCCCGGAAGACCCCCGAACCATCAACTCCCCCCGAATCGTCGCGATCCCGCCGGGCGGCGGCTCCTCCCGCCCCATCGCGATCCGCCCGGCCCGCGCCCCCGCCTCCGACAACGGCAACCTCACCGTCGTAAGGGAAGGCACCGCGTCGATGCTGAACGGCAGATCGTCGAACCCGGCCACCGAGACGTCCTCCGGGATACGCAGACCGGAGTCCCGCAGCGCCGCGCACGCCCCCAGCGCGACGGAGTCGTTGGCCGCCACCACGGCGGTCAGGGTCGGGTCCCGGCGCAGGAGTTCCAGCGTCGCCTCGTAACCGGACCGGCGGTCGTAGCGGCCGTGGACCGTCCACCCCGGGTCCTCCGCGATGCCGTGCGCCTCCAGCGCGGCCCGGTGGCCCTCCAGCCGGTGCCGGGTGGTCGTGCGCTCCTCAGGGCCCGCGATGTAGCCCAGCCGCCGGTG
The DNA here is from genome assembly GCF_015160855.1 of Streptomyces ferrugineus. Taxonomy (NCBI): domain Bacteria; kingdom Bacillati; phylum Actinomycetota; class Actinomycetes; order Kitasatosporales; family Streptomycetaceae; genus Streptomyces; species Streptomyces ferrugineus. The sequence continues at coordinate 1,596,389 of NZ_CP063373.1, forward strand.
CCCGAGGCCGATCAGGTGCTCGGTCAGTTCGCGGCCGCCGCCGCGGTTGTCGAAGGTCAGCGCGATCGCACCGGTGTCCGGCGCCGGCGGCCGCCCGCACAGCACCACCCGGGTCCCGGCCTCCGCCAGCTTCCGCAGCTTCGCCGCGACCGCCGCCGCGTGCGGGGCGTCCTCCACCGCACCGCCGGTCAGGACGACCGCGGCCGCGCGCTGCCGCTGCAGCAGGGTGAGGTACGTCAGCTCGCGCTCCGGGGAGCCGCCCGTGTTGCAGACCACGGCCAGGCGTTCGCCGCCCGCCCGGCCGCCCGGACCCCCGATCTCCGACTGGATCGCACTCGCCATGATCCCGAAGAAGGGGTCGGCGATGTCGTTGACCAGGATGCCGACCAGGTCGGAGGTGGCGGCCGCCAGTGCGCTCGCCGGCCCGTTCAGTACGTAGTCCAGCTCGTCCACGGCGCGCAGCACCCGCTCCCGGGTGGAGGCGGCGACGGGGTAGTTCCCGTTCAGCACGCGCGACACCGTCGCGGGCGAGACCTGGGCGCGGGCCGCCACGTCCGCCAGGGTCACCGTCATCTCGTCGTCCTCCGGTCGCGCATCTCGTCGTACCACCTCGTACGTGCTCGTAGACAGGCCATCACGGCCCACGGTTCCAGGTGTGCCGAGCGAACCTTACGGCCAGAAACCCCCGCTGTTCGTCCCCTCGAACAACTCGGGCTGGTCACGGTCTTGTCCGGACCACTGCTCAGAGGCTAGCTTCTTATCCGATAGAAAGCGCTTGCTGCGACGCTCACCAGTGAAAGACAGGGCGATACGCGGCGCAGACCCCGCGTACGAAGGGAATGACGTGACACGCAAGACGGTGCGTATCGCCATGAACGGTGTGACTGGGCGCATGGGCTACCGCCAGCACCTGGTCCGCTCCATCCTGGCCATCCGCGAGCAGGGCGGCCTCGACCTCGGCGACGGCACCGTGCTGTGGCCGGAGCCGGTCCTGGTCGGGCGCCGCGAGTACGCCCTCAAGGCGCTCGCCGAGCAGCACGGACTGGACGCGGAGAACATCTCGACCGACGTCGACACGGTCCTCGCCGACCCGGCCGTCGACATCTACTTCGACGCCCAGGTCACCTCCGCCCGCGAGGAGGCGATCAAGAAGGCGATCGTCGCCGGAAAGCACATCTACACCGAGAAGCCCACGGCCACCGGCCTGGAGGGCGCCCTGGAGCTGGCCCGGCTCGCGAACGAGGCGGGCATCAAGCACGGCGTCGTCCAGGACAAGCTGTTCCTCCCCGGCCTGCTCAAGCTCAAGCGCCTCATCGACGGCGGCTTCTTCGGCCGGATCCTCTCCGTGCGCGGCGAGTTCGGCTACTGGGTCTTCGAGGGCGACTGGCAGACCGCCCAGCGCCCGTCCTGGAACTACCGCTCCGAGGACGGCGGCGGCATCGTCGTCGACATGTTCCCGCACTGGGAGTACGTCCTGCACGAGCTCTTCGGCCGCGTGAAGTCCGTCCAGGCCCTCACCGCCACCCACATCCCGCAGCGCTGGGACGAGAACGACAAGCCCTACGACGCCACCGCCGACGACGCCGCCTACGGCATCTTCGAGCTCGACGGCGGCGCCATCGCCCAGATCAACTCCTCCTGGGCCGTGCGCGTCAACCGCGACGAGCTGGTGGAGTTCCAGGTCGACGGGACGGAAGGGTCGGCGGTCGCCGGGCTCCGCAACTGCCGCGTCCAGCACCGCAGCATGACCCCCAAGCCGGTCTGGAACCCCGACATCCCGGCCACCTACTCCTTCCGCGACCAGTGGCAGGAGATCCCGGACAATGACGACTTCGACAACGGCTTCAAGGCCCAGTGGGAGCTGTTCCTCAAGCACGTCTACGCCGACGCCCCCTACCAGTGGGACCTCCTGGCCGGCGCCCGCGGCGTCCAGCTCGCCGAGCTGGGCCTGAAGTCGTCGGCCGAGGGCCGCCGTATCGACGTACCGGAGATCTCGCTGTGACCATCCACCTGCCCGACTCCCAGGGCGGCCTGCGGGCGTACGAGCCCCGCAGCGCGCCGCTCGCCCTCGATCCGGGCGCGCCCTTCACCTCCCGTACGGTCTTCTCGGCGGCGCACGTCGTCGCCGACCCGTACGCCGACACAACCCCCGACTCGCCCGCCGCCGTCGACTGGGACGCCACCCTCGCCTTCCGCCGCCACCTGTGGTCCCACGGGCTCGGCGTCGCCGAGGCCATGGACACCGCCCAGCGCGGCATGGGCCTGGACTGGGCGGGCGCGGCCGAGCTGATCCGGCGCAGCGCCGCCGAGGCCAAGGCGGTCGGCGGCCGGATCGCCTGCGGTGTCGGCACCGACCAGATCGCCGCCGGATCCCTCGCGCAGGTCCGGGCGGCCTACGAGGAGCAGCTCGCGGTCGTGGAGGAGTCGGGCGCCCAGGCGATCCTGATGGCCTCCCGCGCCCTGTGCGCCGCCGCCTCCGGCCCCGAGGACTACCTGGAGGTCTACGGCCACCTGCTCCGCCAGTCCGCCGAGCCGGTCATCCTGCACTGGCTGGGCCCGATGTTCGACCCGGCGCTGGAGGGCTACTGGGGCTCCGCCGACCTCGACGCGGCCACCGACACCTTCCTGGAGGTCATCGCCGCGCACCCCGACAAGGTGGACGGCATCAAGGTGTCGCTGCTGGACGCGCAGCGCGAGATCGACATCCGCCGCCGGCTGCCGCAGGGCGTGCGCTGCTACACCGGCGACGACTTCAACTACCCCGAGCTGATCGCGGGCGACGAGCAGGGCTTCAGCCACGCCCTGCTCGGCATCTTCGACCCGCTGGGCCCGCTGGCTGCGCAGGCGGTGCGGGTCCTGGACACGGGGAACGTGGCGGGCTTCCGTGAACTCCTCGACCCGACGGTCGAGTTGTCCCGTCACCTCTTCCAGACCCCGACCCGCTTCTACAAGACGGGCGTGGTCTTCCTGGCCTGGCTGGCCGGCCACCAGTCGCACTTCACCATGGTCGGCGGCCTGCAGTCGGCCCGTTCCCTCCCGCACTTCGCCCGCGCCTACGAACTCGCCGACGGACTGGGCCTGTTCCCGGACCCGAAGCTGGCGGAGGAGCGGATGAAGAACCTGCTCGCGCTGTACGGAGTCGCCCAGTGACCGGTCTTGAGCGTTTCAGCATCAACCAGATGACGGTCAAGCAGCTGTCGATGCCGGAACTGGTCGACACCTGCGGCCAGTTGGGCGTCACGAACGTCGGCCTCTGGCGCGAACCGGTCCAGTCGTACGGCCTGGAGGCGACGGCCAAGCTGATGCGCGACGCGGGCCTGACGGTCACCACCCTCTGCCGTGGCGGCTTCTTCACGGCGATCGACCCCGAGGAGCGGGCCAAGGCGCTGGACGACAACCGCCGGGCCATCGACGAGGCCGCGACCCTCGGTACCGAGGTGCTGGTCCTGGTCTCCGGCGGTCTTCCGGCCGGCTCGAAGGACTTGCACGGCGCCCGGGAGCGGATTGCCGACGCGCTCGGCGAGCTGGGCCCGTACGCCGAGGAGCGCGGGGTGAAGCTGGCCATCGAGCCGCTGCACCCGATGTACGCCTCCGACCGCTGCGTGGTGTCCACCCTGTCCCAGGCCCTGGACCTCGCGGAACGCTTCCCGGCCCGGCAGGTCGGCGTCACGGTCGACACGTACCACATCTGGTGGGACGACACGGCCCCGGCGCAGATCGCCCGGGCGGGCGCGGGCGGCCGTATCCACACCTTCCAGCTCGCCGACTGGACGACCCCGCTGCCCGAGGGCGTGCTCACCGGGCGCGGTCAGATCGGCGACGGGGCGATCGACATGCGGGAGTGGCTCGGCTACGTGGAGGCGGCCGGCTACCGCGGGGCCATCGAGGTCGAGCTGTTCAACGACGGGCTGTGGGCCCGGGACGGGCGGGAGGTGCTGGCGGAGACGGCGGAGCGGTTCGTGGCGCACGTGATGCGGTGACCGGCGGCACCGGCCTCCGGTGACCGGCGGCGGTCAGTGCCGTTCGGACAGCGGGCAGTCGGTGGGTCGGTAGGGGCGCGGAATGACGTGGTCGATCGAGCGTCCGCGCCTCAGCCCTCACCGCGAACGCCGCCCAGGGTGCGCGGTGCGCCCTACCCGCTGCCGAGCAGGTCGGTCAGGTCCTGCGGGTCCATGCGGGTCCATGCGGGTCCAGGTCGCCGGGCAGGTACCTGTAGCCGTTTCCTGGCCCGAATCGGGCCAGCAGGCCGTGACGGTCGAATGCGTGAGCTCCAGGACGGTGCCGCGTCACGATTGGGTTTCGGCCACTCCCACCCCCTTGCCTCCCCGCCGTGTAATCGATTCCAATCGGCCGTGACGCATCGATGTAATCGATTCCACGAGCATCCACGAGGAGGTGGCGCGGCGATGGCGAGCATCAAGGACGTCGCCGCCGAGGCGGGCGTCTCCGTCGCCACGGTCTCGCGCGTCCTGAACGACCATCCGTCGGTCAGCGCCGAGGCACGCACGCGCGTGCTGGCCGCCGTCGAGACCCTGGGCTACCGCCCGAACGCCGTCGCCCGCTCCCTGCGCACCGACCAGACCCACACCCTCGGCCTGGTGATCAGCGACGTGATGAACCCCTACTTCACCGAACTGGCCCGCTCCGTCGAGGAGGAGGCCCGCGCGCTCGGCTACAGCGTCATCATCGGCAACGCCGACGAGCGGCCCGACCTCCAGGACCACCACGTGCGGAACCTGCTGGACCGCCGCATCGACGGCCTGCTGGTCTCCCCCACCGACGGCGGCTCGCCGCTGATGCTGGACGCCGCGCGCGGGGGGACGCCGATGGTGTTCGTGGACCGGTGGATCCCGGGCGTGGACGTGCCGGTGGTCAGGGCGGACGGACAGGCCGCCGTGCGGGATCTCGTGGCGCATCTGCACGGGCTCGGGCACCGGCGGCTCGCGATCATCGCCGGGCCCGCCGCCACCACGACCGGACGTGAGCGCGTCGAGGCCTTCCGGGAGGCGCTCGGCGCGTACGGCCTCGAACTCCCCGAGGCCTACACAGGCCAGGGCGACTTCCAGGCCGAGAGCGGACGGCGGGTCACCGAGGGCTTCCTCGACCTGCCCGAGCCGCCCGAGGCCGTGTTCGCGGCCGACAACCTGATGGCGCTCGGCGCCCTGGACGCCGTACGCGCGCGTGGGCTGCGTGTTCCCGAGGACATCGCGCTCGCCGCGTTCGACGACATCCCGTGGTTCGTGCACACCGATCCGCCGATCACGGCGATCGCCCAGCCGACGGGCGAGCTGGGCCGGGCCGCCGTACGGGCCCTGGTGGACCGTATCGAGGGACGGCCCGGTGCGTCCGTCACCCTCCCCGCCCGGCTGGTCGTACGGCGCTCGTGCGGCGAGCCGCCCGCACCACCCCCGTAGCTCCCCATACCCCCCGTAGCCCCTCATACCGCCCCCGTGGCCCCCGCACCACCCCCGCAGTCCCCCACCCCCCGCAGTCCCCCTCCCCAGTGCAAAGGAGCACGTCGTGAGCGACCCGGACGAGTTGCTGCGCATCGAGGGCATAAGGAAGACCTTCCCCGGCGTGGTCGCGCTGGACGGCGTCGACTTCGATCTGCGCCGGGGCGAGGTCCATGTGCTGCTCGGTGAGAACGGCGCCGGCAAGAGCACCCTCATCAAGATGCTCTCCGGCGCCTACACGCCCGACTCCGGGCGGATCCTGGTCGGCGGCGAGGAGGTGCGCATCCACGGTGCGCAGGACTCCGAGCGGCTCGGGATCGCCACCATCTACCAGGAGTTCAACCTCGTACCCGACCTCACGGTCGCCGAGAACATCTTCCTGGGGCGCCAGCCGCGCCGCTTCGGGATGATCGACCGCAAGCGGATGGAGGCCGACGCCGAGGCCCTGCTGCAGCGTGTCGGCGTCAACGTCTCGCCCCGCGCGCGGGTGCGTGAACTCGGCATCGCGCGGCTGCAGATGGTCGAGATCGCCAAGGCGCTGAGTCTGGACGCGCGCGTGCTGATCATGGACGAGCCGACCGCCGTGCTCACCTCCGAGGAGGTCGACAAGCTCTTCGCGATCGTGCGCACGCTGCGCGAGGACGGCGTGGGGATCGTGTTCATCACGCATCACCTGGAGGAGATCGCCGCCCTGGGAGACCGGGTGACGGTCATCCGGGACGGCAGAAGCGTCGGGCAGGTCCCGGCCACGACGCCCGAGGACGAGCTCGTACGGCTCATGGTGGGGCGCTCGATCGAGCAGCAGTACCCGCGCGAACGGGCCGACGCGGGCGCCGCGTTGCTCACCGTCGAGGGGCTGACCAGGAACGGCGTCTTCCACGACGTCAGCTTCGCGGTGCACGCCGGTGAGGTCGTCGGCATCGCCGGGCTGGTCGGCGCCGGCCGTACCGAGGTGGTGCGGGCGGTGTTCGGCGCCGACCCGTACGACCAGGGCACGGTGAAGGTCTCCGGCACCTCGATCGCCAAGTACGACGTCAACGCGGCGATGACCGCGGGCATCGGGCTGATCCCCGAGGACCGCAAGGGCCAGGGCCTGGTGCTGGACGCGTCCGTTGAGGAGAACCTGGGCCTGGTGACGCTGCGTTCCGCCACGCGCGCGGGGCTGGTCGACCTCAAGGGCCAGCGGGAGGCCGCCGCGCGGGTCGCCGAGCAGCTCGGCGTGCGGATGGCGGGCCTCGGGCAGCAGGTGCGCACGCTCTCCGGCGGCAACCAGCAGAAGGTCGTCATCGGCAAGTGGCTGCTCGCCGACACCAGGGTGCTGATCCTCGACGAGCCCACGCGCGGGATCGACGTCGGCGCCAAGGTCGAGATCTACCAGCTCATCAACGAACTGACGGCCGCGGGCGCCGCCGTCCTCATGATCTCCAGCGATCTGCCCGAGGTGCTCGGCATGAGCGACCGGGTGCTGGTGATGGCCCAGGGCCGGATCGCGGGCGAGCTGTCCGCCGACGAGGCCACCCAGGACTCCGTGATGGCGCTCGCCGTCAGCAACCCCACGACCGACAAGGAGGCCGCTCGTGGCCACTGACACGCTCAAGAGCACGTCGGGCGCCGGTGGCGCCACCAGCGGCCTGCGCCGCCTGCTCCTGGAGAACGGCGCGCTCACCGCGCTGATCGTCCTCGTCATCGCCATGTCGGCGCTGTCGGGCGACTTCCTGACCACCGACAACCTGCTGAACGTCGGCGTTCAGGCGGCCGTGACCGCCATCCTCGCCTTCGGCGTCACCTTCGTCATCGTCTCGGCCGGCATCGACCTGTCGGTCGGCTCGGTCGCCGCCCTGTCGGCCACCGTCCTCGCCTGGAGCGCGACCTCGCACGGCGTGCCGGTCGGCATAGCGGTGCTGCTGGCCGTCGCGACCGGCATCGCCGCCGGACTCGTCAACGGCTTCCTCATCGCGTACGGCAAACTCCCGCCGTTCATCGCGACGCTCGCGATGCTCTCGGTGGCCCGCGGTCTGTCCCTGGTGATCTCCGAGGGCTCCCCGATCGCCTTCCCCGACTCCGTCTCGCACCTCGGTGACACGCTCGGCGGCTGGCTGCCGGTGCCGGTACTCGTGATGGTCGTCATGGGCCTGATCGGCGCGTTCGTGCTCGGCCGGACCTACATCGGCCGCTCGATGTACGCGATCGGCGGCAACGAGGAGGCCGCGCGCCTGTCCGGCCTGCGGGTGAAGAAGCAGAAGCTCGCCATCTACGCCCTGTCCGGCGTGTTCGCCGCCGTCGCCGGTGTCGTGCTCGCCGCCCGGCTGTCCTCCGCGCAGCCCCAGGCCGCCGACGGCTACGAGCTGGACGCGATCGCCGCGGTCGTCATCGGCGGCGCCTCGCTGGCGGGCGGCACCGGCAAGGCGTCCGGCACGCTGATCGGCGCGCTGATCCTGGCGGTGCTGCGCAACGGGCTGAACCTGCTGAACGTGTCCGCGTTCTGGCAGCAGGTCGTCATCGGCGTCGTGATCGCGCTGGCGGTGCTCTTCGACACGCTGCGCCGCAAGGCGGGGGCGACCCCGGCGGCCTCCGGCACCTCTCAGGGAGGAAAGGGCAAGCAGGCGGGGACGTACGCGCTCGCGGCGGTCGTCACGGTGGCGATCGTGGGCGCGACCTCCTTCCTGCACAACGGCTCCTCCGCGTCGTCCACCCAGCGGATGGGCCTGTCCCTGTCCACCCTCAACAACCCCTTCTTCGTACAGATCCGGGCGGGCGCCCAGGCCGAGGCGCAGAAGCTGGGCGTGGACCTGACCGTCACCGACGCCCAGAACGACGCCTCCCAGCAGGCCAATCAACTGCAGAACTTCACCAGTTCCGGTGTGGGCGCGATCATCGTCAACCCGGTGGACTCGGACGCGGCCGGCAACTCCGTCAAGGCCGCCGACAAGGCGGGCATCCCGGTCATCGCCGTCGACCGCGGGGTCAACAACGCCGCGACGGACGCCCTGGTGGCCTCCGACAACGTCGCCGGCGGTGAGCTGGCCGCCAAGTCGATCGCCGAGAAGCTCGGCGGCAGCGGCAAGATCGTGATCCTCCAGGGCCAGGCCGGCACCTCCGCCGCCCGCGAGCGCGCACAGGGCTTCGCGAACGGCCTCAAGGACTACCCGGGCATCCAGGTCGTCGCCCAGCAGCCCGCCGACTTCGACCGCACCAAGGGACTCGACGTGATGTCGAACCTGCTGCAGGCGCATCCGGACGTCCAGGGCGTCATCGCCGCCAACGACGAGATGGCGCTCGGCGCGGTCAAGGCGCTGGGCTCCAAGGCCGGCAAGTCGGTCTCGGTGGTCGGCTTCGACGGCACGCCCGACGGGCTGAAGGCGGTTAAGGCGGGCACGCTGTACGCGTCCGTGGCCCAGCAGCCCACCCAGCTCGGCAGGATCGCGGTGGACAACGCCCTCAAGGCGCTTCAGGGCAAGGAGGTCGAGCAGACCGTGAAGGTGCCGGTGAAGGTGGTCACGAAGGAGAACGTGGCCGGCTTCTCCGGCTGACATCGGCGAACGGCGCACGGACGGGCGGTCGTTGCAGGAGCATGGGCCCGGCCTCATGCCTCATGCCGCACGGCGGCCGCCCGCCTCCAGTCACTACGGGGACCTACCAGGGGAGCAACCTCATGTACGACTACGACCTCCTGGTCGTAGGGTCGGCCAACGCCGACCTGGTGATCGGTGTGGAGCGCCGGCCGGGTGCCGGCGAGACCGTGCTCGGCTCCGATCTGGCCGTCCACCCGGGCGGCAAGGGCGCGAACCAGGCGGTCGCGGCCGCCCGGCTCGGCGCCCGTACGGCCCTGCTGGCCCGGGTCGGCGACGACACGCACGGCCGGCTGCTGCTGGACGCGCAGCGGGCCTCCGGCGTGGACACCGTGGGCGTGCTGGTCGGCGGCGCGCCGACCGGCGTCGCGCTGATCACGGTGGACCCGTCCGGGGACAACAGCATCGTGGTCTCGCCGGGCGCGAACGCCAGGCTCACCCCCGGTGACGTACGGGCGGCCGCGAGCCTCTTCCAGGCGTCGCGGGTGGTCTCGGCCCAGCTGGAGATCCCGCTGGAGACGGTCGTGGAGACGGTCCGCAACCTGGCGGAGGGCAGCCGCTTCGTGCTCAACCCCTCCCCGCCGCGTCCGCTGCCGACCGAGGTGCTGGCCGCGTGCGACCCGCTGATCGTCAACGAGCACGAGGCGAAGGTGATCCTCGGCGACTCGGCGGTGGGCGGGAGTCCCGAGGACCGGGCGCGGATCCTGCTGGCCAAGGGCCCCCGCTCGGTGGTCGTGACCCTGGGTGCCGAGGGCGCGCTGGTGGCCTCGGCGCAGGGCGTGACGCGGGTGGCGCCGGTGAAGGTGGACGCGGTGGACACGACCGGCGCGGGCGACGCGTTCACGGCCGCGCTGGCCTGGCGGCTCGGCAGGGGCGCGGCCCTGACCGAGGCGGCGGCGTACGCGGCCCGGGTCGGGGCGGTCGCCGTGACCCGGGAGGGAGCGCAGGCGTCCTTCCCGACCGCGGCGGAGGTCGAGGCACTGTGAAGCGTGCCGGAATCCTGAACCGTCACCTGTCCGGCGCCCTCGCCGAGCTGGGTCACGGCGACGGTGTGCTGGTGTGCGACGCGGGCATGCCGATACCCGCCGGCCCCCGGGTCGTCGACCTGGCCTTCCGGGCCGGGGTGCCGTCGTTCGCCGTCGTGCTGGACGGTCTGCTGGCCGAGCTGGTGGTGGAGGGCGCGACGGCGGCGAAGGAGATCCACGCGGCCAATCCCGCGGCGGCCGCGCTGCTGGAGGGGGAGTTTCCCGGCCTGGAGCTGGTCGCGCACGAGCGGCTCAAGGAGCTGTCGGCCGGGGCGCGGCTGGTGGTGCGCACCGGGGAGGCACGGCCGTACGCGAATGTGCTGCTGCGCTGCGGGGTGTTTTTCTGAGCGAACCGAGCGAACGTTTCGAGGGGCCCGGTCCGTCGACCGGGCCCCTCGCGTTCCCTCCCCATCAGAACCCCCGCGATCCCCCCAGATCCCCCTCCAAGAGTCCTGATGCCCGGTATGACCCGCGAGGTGGGGGGAGGGTTGTACGTTCTCCGCAAGATCTTTTTTCCACTCCGGCGTGCCGGGAAATCGGGGCAGACGTAGCGTTACAGACATGCAAGAGGTAGACGAGAACCCCCTCACGTCGCTCCAGGACGACGTGCTCGGCGAACTCGGCGACGACCGGATCGTGGACATCGCGGAACTGCTGGGCACGGACGACGCGGGCGCCAGGGAGATGGTCTGTACGACGGTGTCGGCACTCTCCGGCGAGGCGGAGAACGTCGCGACACCGCACGATGCCCCGCTCACGGGCGTGGCCACGCTGGGCGGCTTCGCGACGGGCGGCCTCATGGCCGGGCTCCTGGCCGAGGAGGCCGGTCCGGTCGCGAGAGCGGTCGCCGAACGGACGGGGCTGCCGTCCGACGCCGTGTCCCAGGTGGTGGAGATGGTGATTCCGGCGGAGCTGGCGGTACTCACGAAGCGGGCGGCACACCACTGAGGGGCCGCTATCCCCACAGCGTGGAACAGGCCCGTACGAGAAGAAGCGGTAACCCACTGTCACACCCCACCTGTACCGTCGGATCATGGCTCAACAGGCGGGGAACCAGACCGGCGAGCGTCGGCTCGCCGTGCTCGAAGGCGTCCTGGAACGGATCACCTACGCCAACGAGGAGAACGGCTACACGGTCGCCCGGGTCGACACCGGCAGAGGCGCCGGCGACCTCCTCACCGTCGTCGGCGCGCTGCTCGGTGCCCAGGTCGGTGAGTCCCTGCGCATGGAGGGCCGCTGGGGTTCCCATCCGCAGTACGGCAAGCAGTTCACCGTCGAGAACTACACGACCGTCCTCCCGGCCACCGTCCAGGGCATCCGCCGCTACCTCGGCTCCGGCCTGGTCAAGGGCATCGGGCCGGTCTTCGCCGACCGCATCACCCAGCACTTCGGCCTGGACACCCTCCAGATCATCGAGGAGGAGCCCAAGCGGCTCATCGAGGTCCCCGGCCTCGGCCCCAAGCGCACGAAGAAGATCGCCGACGCCTGGGAGGAGCAGAAGGCGATCAAGGAGGTCATGCTCTTCCTCCAGACCGTGGAGGTCTCGACGTCCATCGCCGTGCGGATCTACAAGAAGTACGGCGACGCCTCGATCTCGGTCGTGAAGAACCAGCCGTACCGCCTCGCGGCCGACGTCTGGGGCATCGGCTTCCTCACCGCCGACAAGATCGCCCAGTCCGTCGGCATCCCGCACGACAGCCCGGAGCGGGTGAAGGCGGGCCTGCAGTACGCGCTGTCGCAGGCCACCGACCAGGGCAACTGCTATCTCCCCGAGGAGCAGTTGATCGCGGACGCGGTCAAGCTCCTCCAGGTCGACACCGGGCTCGTCATCGAGTGCCTCGGGGAGCTGGCGCGGGTCCCGGAGGACGGCGGCGACCCGGGTGTCGTACGGGAGAAGGTGCCGGGACCCGACGGCGGCTCGGACGATCCCGTCACGGCCGTCTATCTCGTCCCCTTCCACCGCGCCGAACTCTCCCTCTCCGCCCAGCTGTTGCGGCTGCTGCGGACCGAGGAGGACCGGATGCCGGGGTTCCACGACGTCGCCTGGGACAAGGCGCTGGGCTGGCTGAAGGGCCGTACGGGCGTGGACCTGGCGCCCGAGCAGGAGGCCGCCGTCAAGCTGGCCCTGACGAAGAAGGTCGCCGTGCTGACCGGCGGGCCCGGCTGCGGCAAGTCCTTCACGGTGCGCTCGATCGTCGAGCTGGCGCGGGCGAAGAAGGCGCGCGTCGTGCTGGCCGCCCCCACCGGCCGCGCCGCCAAACGGCTCGCCGAGCTGACCGGGGCCGAGGCCTCCACCGTCCACCGGCTCCTGGAGCTCAAGCCCGGCGGTGACGCGGCGTACGACCGGGACCGGCCGCTCCAGGCCGACCTGGTGGTGGTCGACGAGGCGTCCATGCTGGACCTGCTGCTGGCCAACAAGCTGGTCAAGGCCGTACCGCCGGGTGCCCATCTGCTCTTCGTGGGGGACGTCGACCAGTTGCCCAGCGTCGGGGCGGGGGAGGTGCTCAGGGATCTGCTCGCCGACGGCGGCCCGATCCCCGCGGTCCGCCTCACCCGGGTGTTCCGCCAGGCGCAGCAGTCCGGCGTGGTGACCAACGCGCACCGGATCAACGCCGGGCAGCATCCGGTCACGGACGGCATGAAGGACTTCTTCCTCTTCGTCCAGGACGACACCGAGGAGGCCGGCCGGCTCACCGTGGACGTGGCGGCACGGCGGATTCCGGCCAAGTTCGGGCTCGATCCGCGCCGGGACGTCCAGGTTCTGGCGCCCATGCACCGGGGGCCGGCCGGCGCGGGGACGCTGAACGGCCTGCTCCAGCAGGCCATCACCCCGGGGCGGCCCGATCTGGCGGAGAAGCGGTTCGGCGGCCGGGTCTTCCGCGTCGGCGACAAGGTCACCCAGATTCGCAACAATTACGAGAAGGGGGAGAACGGTGTCTTCAACGGCACCGTGGGCGTGGTCACCTCGCTCGACCCGGTCGACCAGCGTCTGACGGTGCTGACGGACGAGGACGAGGAGGTTCCGTACGAATTCGACGAACTGGACGAACTGGCGCATGCGTACGCGGTGACGATCCACCGTTCACAGGGCAGTGAATATCCCGCAGTGGTGATCCCCGTCACCACCGGGGCATGGATGATGCTCCAGCGGAACCTGCTGTACACGGCGGTGACCCGCGCCAAGCAGTTGGTCGTCCTGGTGGGTTCGCGCAAGGCGATCGGCCAGGCGGTGCGCACGGTGTCGGCCGGGCGCCGCTGCACGGCGCTCGACTTCCGGCTCGCGGGCTCCTGAACCCTGCTTTCCGGGCTCTCGGCCGGGCCCCTTCTGACCTGCCGATTCATGAGAGATCGAAAAAAATGATCGATCAAATGAGTCGTGAAGGTCACAGACCACTTCCAGATGGGGAAGACAGGGGGCAGGATGACAAGTTGGCGGCACTCAGTGCCGTCAATAGGCCCAATGGTCGACCCCGAGTGCACTCTCCTGAGCCGAATGGGGGAGGGTAGAGACAGTCAGGGCAACCTCGAAGATGAGGCACAACGTCGGTGAGGGAAGACGTGAGCGACAACTCTGTAGTACTGCGGTACGGCGACGGCGAGTACACCTACCCGGTGATTGACAGCACCGTCGGCGACAAGGGCTTCGACATCGGCAAACTCCGCGCCCAGACCGGTCTGGTGACGCTGGACAGCGGGTACGGCAACACCGCCGCGTACAAATCGGCCGTCACCTACCTCGACGGCGAGGCGGGCATCCTCCGCTACCGCGGTTACCCGATCGAGCAGCTGGCCGAGCGCTCCACCTTCCTGGAGGTGGCCTACCTGCTGATCAACGGTGAGCTGCCGACCGTCGACGAGCTCTCCACCTTCAAGAACGACATCACGCAGCACACCCTGCTGCACGAGGACGTCAAGAACTTCTACAAGGGCTTCCCGCGCGACGCCCACCCGATGGCCATGCTGTCGTCGGTCGTCTCGGCGCTGTCCACGTTCTACCAGGACAGCCACAACCCGTTCGACGAGACGCAGCGCAACCTCTCGACGATCCGGCTGCTCGCGAAGCTTCCGACGATCGCGGCGTACGCGTACAAGAAGTCGATCGGCCACCCCTTCGTCTACCCGCGCAACGACCTCGGCTACGTCGAGAACTTCCTGCGGATGACCTTCTCGGTGCCGGCGCAGGAGTACGACCTCGACCCGGTCGTCGTCTCCGCCCTGGACAAGCTCCTCATCCTGCACGCCGACCACGAGCAGAACTGCTCGACGTCGACGGTCCGCCTGGTGGGCTCCTCGCAGGCCAACATGTTCGCCTCGATCTCGGCCGGCATCTCGGCGCTGTGGGGCCCGCTGCACGGCGGTGCCAACCAGTCCGTCCTGGAGATGCTCGAGGGTATCCAGGAGACGGGCGGTGACGTCGACTCCTTCATCCGCAAGGTGAAGAACAAGGAGGACGGCGTCCGCCTGATGGGCTTCGGCCACCGGGTCTACAAGAACTTCGACCCGCGCGCCAAGATCATCAAGGCCGCCGCGCACGACGTCCTCTCCGCCCTCGGCAAGTCCGACGAGCTGCTGGACATCGCGCTGAAGCTGGAGGAGCACGCGCTCTCCGACGACTACTTCGTCTCGCGCAGCCTCTACCCGAACGTCGACTTCTACACCGGCCTGATCTACCGGGCCATGGGCTTCCCGACCGAGATGTTCACGGTCCTGTTCGCCCTCGGCCGCCTCCCGGGCTGGATCGCCCAGTGGCACGAAATGATCAAGGAGCCGGGTTCCCGCATCGGCCGCCCGCGCCAGATCTACACGGGCGTGGTGGAGCGCGACTTCGTTCCCGTCGAGGAGCGCTGACACCTGCCGGTGGGGGCGCCGTGCGCCTGAGAGCTCGGCGCCTGAGGAGCGTGGGCGACTGCGGGGCCGTTGTGGTTGGTCGCGCAGTTCCCCGCGCCCCTTGGGTCGGCACAGTGCCCCTGCGCTGAAATGTGGCCGTTGTGGTTGGTCGCGCCCGCGCGGCGGCAGCCGCATGTCCATGCAGCCCCGCGCCCCTCGGGTCGGCACAGTGCCCCTGCGCTGAAATGGAGAAGCAGAAAGGCGCCCTGGCGGCGGTCCCCCCACGGGCCGACGTCCAGGGCGCCTTCCCATGTCCCGGTGCGGATTCCCCCCACGGGATCCGGCCGGGCGTCTGAGAGAGCAGCGCCTGAATCGCTGTCTTTCGGTCTTCCGGTATTGCGTTTGAGCAGAACGGGCAAAACTCGTCGTACTCATAGGTGAGTGCGGTCTGCCGGGACAAGCACGCTCGGGAGGGCCGCTCAAAGCTTCCCGTCGTACGTGCCCCGGCAACGCAACTCTGAGGAAGTCCCCCAAGACATCCTCAGATGCCAGGTGGCGCCCCCCAAGACGCCGTCTGACATCGTCAACTTAGACCTTCGAACCCCTTCGATGGTTACGTTCACTTCACTGTGATCTGCGTCTCTTGCATATGTCCGTTAGATACGCAAGAGCCCCGATATGGCGATCGAGACCCAAGCGTAAGGATGATGCGCGAGCCTTGTGAAGAGCTTATGTGAGCCGGGCGTCGGACTCCAGAGGGCCCCAGTGCGGTTCTTACTACGAATTCACCGGAACGTCCGCAGCCGAAGGCTGTTCGACACCACGAACACGGACGAGAACGCCATCGCGGCGCCCGCGATCATCGGGTTCAGCAACCCCGCCGCGGCCAGCGGCAACGCGGCCACGTTGTACCCGAAGGCCCACACGAGATTGCCCTTGATCGTGGCCAGCGTCCGCCGCGACAGCCGGATCGCGTCCGCCGCCACCCGGAGATCACCGCGCACCAGCGTCAGATCGCCCGCCTCGATCGCCGCGTCCGTCCCCGTGCCCATGGCGAGACCCAGATCGGCGGTGGCAAGCGCGGCCGCGTCGTTGACGCCGTCGCCGACCATGGCCACGCACCGCCCCTCGCGCTGCAGCCGCCGTACCGCTGCCACCTTGTCCTCGGGCAGGACCTGGGCGATCACCTGATCGATGCCGACCGCGTCCGCCACCGCCTCGGCGACCGTCCGGTTGTCCCCGGTCAGCAGCACCGGCGTGAGCCCCAGCGCGCGCAGTTCGCGCACCGCCTCGGCGCTGGTCTCCTTCACCGCGTCCGCGACGGCGACCACGCCGCGTGCCGCGCCGTCCCAGCCGACCACGACGGCCGTACGACCGTCCCTCTCGGCCTCGTCCCGCGCGCGGGCGAGCTCGGGTGGCAGCTCCTCGAAAAGGCGCCCCACCGCCACGGCACGGCCCTCCACACGCCCGCGGACGCCCAGTCCGGGGACGTTCTCGAACCCCTCGGCCTCCGGGAGCCGGCCGAGCCGCTCCTCGGCGCCCGCGGCGACCGCCCGCGCGACGGGGTGTTCGGAGGCGTGCTCCACGGCGCCCGCGAGCCGCAGCACCTGCTCCTCGTCGGCGCCCTCGGCCGCGTACACCCGCTGCAGGGCCATGCGCCCGGTGGTGACCGTGCCGGTCTTGTCCAGGACGACGGTGTCGACCCGGCGCGTGGACTCCAGCACCTCGGGGCCCTTGATGAGGATGCCGAGCTGGGCGCCGCGCCCCGTGCCGACCATGAGGGCCGTGGGAGTGGCCAGGCCCAGGGCGCAGGGGCAGGCGATGATCAGTACCGCGACGGCCGCGGTGAACGCGGCGACCGTGTCGTCGGTGACGCCGAGCCAGACCCCGAAGGTGGCGACGGCGAGGACGATGACCGCCGGTACGAAGACCGCGGAGATCCGGTCGGCGAGCCGCTGCACCTCGGCCTTGCCGTTCTGCGCGTCCTCGACCAGCTTCGCCATCCGCGCGAGCTGGGTGTCGGCGCCGACCCGCGTCGCCTCGACCACGAGCCGCCCGCCCGCGTTGACCGTGGCCCCGGTGACCGCGTCCCCGACTACCACGTCCATCGGCACGGACTCGCCGGTCAGCATGGCGGCGTCCACCGCGGAGGCGCCCTCGACGACGGTGCCGTCGGTGGCGATCTTCTCGCCGGGCCGTACGACGAACCGGTCGCCGACGGCCAGCCGGTCGACGGGGACGCGGACCTCGCGTCCTTCGCGCAGCACGGCGACGTCCTTCGCGCCGAGTTCCATCAGGGCACGCAGAGCGGCACCCGCGCGGCGCTTGGAGCGGGCCTCCAGATAGCGGCCGAGGAGGATGAAGGTGACGACGCCGGCGGCGACCTCGAGGTAGATCTGGGAGGCGCCGTCCATGCGGGAGACGGTGAAATCGAAGCCGTGGCGCATGCCGGGCATGCCCGCGTCGCCGAAGAACAGCGCCCACAGTGACCAGGCGAACGCGGCCAGCGTGCCCATCGAGATCAGCGTGTCCATGGTGGCCGCGCCGTGCCGGGCGTTGGTGAGCGCGGCCTTGTGGAAGGGCAGTCCGCCCCAGACGACGACCGGCGAGGCGAGGGTGAGCGCGAGCCACTGCCAGTTGTCGAACTGCAGGGCCGGGACCATCGACAGCACGATGACCGGGACGGCGAGCAGGGCGGAGACCGTCAGGCGCTGACGGTAGGCGGCCGGTTCGGCGTCCTGCGGGGCCTGCGGTGCCTGCGGGACCTGCGGTGACTCCTGCGGGGCGGGTTCCGGGGGAGCCGGCTCCTCGGCGGTGTACCCGGTCTTCTCCACCACGGCGATCAGGTCGGCGACCTGGAGGCCGGCGGGGTAACTGACCTTCGCCTTCTCGGTCGCGTAGTTCACCGTGGCGGTCACGCCGTCCATACGGTTGAGCTTCTTCTCGACGCGGGCCGCGCAGGAGGCGCAGGTCATGCCGCCGATGAGCAGCTCCACGTCCGAGGTGTCGGCGGGCGCGGGGGCGTCGGCGGTCCCGGGTATCGGCGCTTCGTCGGTGGTGCGGGTCATGGCCAGGCTCAGGCCTTTCCGACCAGTTCGAAACCGGCCTCGTCGACGGCGGCGCGCACGGCGGCCTCGTCGAGCGGGGCGGCGGAGACGACGGTGACCTCGCCGGTCGGGGCGACGGCCTTCACCGAGCTGACACCGGGGATCTCGGAGATCTCGCCGGAGACGGCGCCCTCGCAGTGTCCGCAGCTCATGCCGCTCACCTTGTAGACGGCGGTGACGGAACCCGGGGTGTCGGTCTGGGCGCTCATGTGGTTCTCCTCGTCGAGCAGGTGGGGTGAGGCATGTGGTGCCGAGGGGACCCGCGAGGCCCCTCCATCTCCAAGGTATACCCCTATGGGGTATTTCTCCAAGAAGGGTCGGGGCGGGCCGGTGAGTCGGTGGGCGGGCTGCCCCGGTGTCCCGGGATGCGGGCGCGGGCCCTGCGGTGGACAGTGGGGCCAGTGGGGCGGGCGGGGTACGTCAACCCAGGAGTTGAGTCATGCGCAAATGCGCCGGTTGGGCCTCATGGCGCGGTTCCGGGCGCCCCGGGGTGGCCGGGTCTGTCGCCGGCCAGCGGGTCGAGGTAGCGGATCAGGGCGTTCTTCAGCTCCTCGACGTAGGCGTCGCGCTCGGCGCCCTCGTGGGCGAGGACCAGTTCGAGGCCCGCCTTGTACAGGCCCAGGCACATATGGGCGGTCCGGTTGAGGTCGGCCGGGGCGGCGTCGGGCAGGAACGAGGAGAGCAGGCCCTCGATCCTGGACAGCAGGGTCGCGTGCAGGGCGTCGTGCGCCTCGGCCATGCGGCCCGGGATGTCGGGGCCGTGCATCAGCGAGAAGAACACGGGGTGCTCGCAGTTGAAGGCGATGAACCGGTCGACGGCCGCGCCGACGGCCTCCTCCAGCGGGGTCATGGGATCGACCGGGGCGAGCGCCTCGCCGTACATCTCGCGCAACTCGTGCATGAGCCGGTCGCCGAGCTCGATGGCGATCGCTTCCTTGTTCGGGAAGAACTGGTACAGCGTGCCGGGTGAGACGCCGGCCTCGCGGGCGATGGCGTTGGTGCTGGCGGCGGTGTAGCCGGTGGTGGTGAAGACCGTGGCCGCGGCCTCGAGCAGCTGGGCGATACGGCGCTCGCCGCGTGCCTGACGGCGGCGCGGCTGCTCCTTCTCCTGGCGGTCCCGGTCGTCCTGGCTGACCTGCTCCCGGTTGGCGGACACGCGTTATCCCCAGTTCTCCGAACGCGATTGACAAACGCGAGTGGTCGCTCGCATTCTTGAGAAACGCGAGCGATGTCTCGTGTTTGCCAGTCTATGGCAGTGACGGCTCCATGCTGCCCGGTCGGCGCACAGTTCGGATCGAAGCGGCACAGCATGGATCAGGGTGAAGGGGACACCGCACAATGACCGAAGTCAACAGGCCACCCCGAGTCGGAGGCTGGACCCGCTTCGTGACGGCCCGCCCAAGGTTGTCCCTGCTCGTGGCCCTGGTAATCACCGCGCTCGCCGTGCTGGCCGGCAGCGGCGTCGCCGACCGGCTGGGCAGCGGCGGCTGGGAGGATCCGGCCGCCGAGTCGACCTACGCGACCAAGGCGCTGGAGCGCGAGTTCCCCGCCTCCCAGCCGAACCTCCTGCTCCTCGTGGACGCGGGCAGTGCCTCGGTGGACGACCCCGCGGTCGCCGCTCAGGCGCAGCGCCTCGCGGAGCGGCTGGCCGGCGAGAAGGGCGTCGTAGGCGTCGGTTCGTACTGGCAGGCGGACCCCGCGTCGGCTCCCGCCCTGCGCGCCGAGGACGGCCATGAGGCGCTGATCGCCGCCCGGATCACCGGCGACGAGACACAGATGGGGGAGACCCTGGACCGCATCGCGCCCGAGTTCCGGGGTGCCCACGGCCCGGTGGAGGTGAGCGTCGGCGGCCCGGTCGCGGTGCGGCACGAGATGCAGGCGATCATCCAGGAGGACCTGGTGCGCGCCGAGGTGATCGCCCTACCGGTCACCCTGGTGCTGCTGGTGATGGTCTTCGGCAGCGCGGTCGCCGCCCTGCTGCCGCTCGGCATCGGCATCGTCGCGATCCTCGGCACCAACGCGGTGCTGCGCGGACTGACCGAGTTCACCGATGTGTCGGTCTTCGCGATGAACCTCACCACGGCCCTGGGCCTCGGTCTCGCCGTCGACTACGCCCTGTTCATCGTCCGCCGC
This sequence comes from Streptomyces ferrugineus, assembly GCF_015160855.1. NCBI lineage: Bacteria > Bacillati > Actinomycetota > Actinomycetes > Kitasatosporales > Streptomycetaceae > Streptomyces > Streptomyces ferrugineus. The sequence continues at coordinate 1,616,503 of NZ_CP063373.1, forward strand.
TTCCGCGAGGAACTCGCCACCGGCGCCGCACCGCTGCCGGCGGTCGGCACCACCCTGCGCACCGCCGGCCGCACGGTCCTGTTCTCGGCCCTCACGGTCGCGGTCTCCCTCGCGGCGATGCTGCTCTTCCCGCAGTACTTCCTGCGCTCCTTCGCCTACTCCGGGATAGCGGTGGTCCTGCTCGCCGCGGCGGCCGCGCTGATCCTGCTCCCGGCGGCACTGATCCTGCTCGGCCACCGGGTGAACTCCCTGGATCTGCGCAAGCTGTTCCGACGCGGCCGGCCGAAGACGTCCTCCGAGGCGGCCACCGAGGCGTCCTCCAAGACGTCCTCCGAGGCGTCCGGTGCGACGGAGGGCCGGGCCTGGACCCGCACCGCGAACCTCGTCATGCGCCGCGCCCCGTTCTTCGCCCTGGGCACCACCGCTGTCCTGGTCCTGCTCGGCCTGCCCTTCCTGGGCGTGAAGTTCGGCACCGCCGACGACCGCCAGCTGCCGTCGAGCGCCGAGTCCCATGTCGTGCAGCAGCACATCCGCGACGGCTTCCCGGGCAGCCCCGGCGGCGGCCTGGAGGTGCTGGCCGAGGGGCGGGCGACGCCGGCGCAGTACGCCGACTACAAGGAGCGGATCGCCGCTCTCCCGGAGGTGCTGCGGGTCGACGGGCCGCTGGTGAAGGGTGAGTCGGCGTACTTCACGGTGCTGCCGAAGGGCGAGGCGGTGGACGACCCGGCCCAGGGCCTGGTCGATGACCTGCGCGCCACCGAGGCGCCGTTCGACACCAAGGTGACCGGCGCGGCGGCGGTCCTGGTCGACTCCAAGGACGCGATAGCCGAACGCCTGCCACTGGCGGCCGCCTTCATCGCGATCGTCACCCTGCTGCTGGTGTTCCTGCTGACCGGCAGCGTGCTGATCCCGATCCAGGCGGTGGTGCTCAACGCCCTCAGCCTGACGGCGATGTTCGGCGCGGTGGTCTGGGTCTTCCAGGACGGCCATCTCTCCGGTCTGCTCGGCTTCACCAGCCCGGGCTCGATCGAGACGACCCTGCCGGTGCTGATGTTCTGCGTCGCCTTCGGTCTGTCGATGGACTACGGCGTGTTCCTGCTGTCCCGCATCAAGGAGGAGTACGACGCGACGGGCGACCACGACCAGGCGGTCCGGCACGGTCTGCAGCGCACCGGCGGTCTGATCACCGCCGCCGCGGTGATCCTCGCGGTGGTGATGGTCGCGATCGGCACCTCCCGGGTGACCAACACCAAGATGCTCGGCCTCGGTATCGCCCTGGCGGTGCTGATGGACGCGATGATCGTCCGCAGCCTCCTGGTCCCGGCGGTCATGCGCCTGACGGGGCGGGCGACATGGTGGGCGCCGGGGCCGCTGCGCCGCTTCCACAGCCGCTTCGGGCTGAGTGAGTCGGAGGCGGCACCCGGGCCGGCCGCTGTGGAGGAGCGGGACGCGGAACGGGACAAGGTGGCCGCACGGGGATAGCGTTCCGCTGATCACGGCCTACGGCCAGGGCGGACGAGCCATCGAGGAGAGCGGGATGCGGGCTGTCGTGTTCGAGCGGTACGGGGAACCGGCCGAGGTGCGCGATGTGCCCGACCCGCACCCCGCCCCCCACGGAGTGACCGTGCGGGTGGAGGCGACGGGGCTGTGCCGCAGTGACTGGCACGGCTGGCAGGGGCACGATCCGGACATCGCGCTGCCGCATGTGCCGGGTCATGAACTCGCCGGTGTCGTCGAGTCGGTGGGCGAGCGCGTGACCGGCTGGCGCCCCGGCGACCGGGTCACCGCGCCGTTCGTGTGCGCCTGCGGGAGCTGCGCGGCGTGTGCGGCCGGTGACCAGCAGGTGTGCGAGCGCCAGACCCAGCCCGGCTTCACCCACTGGGGCTCGTTCGCGCAGTACGTGGCGCTGGACCACGCCGATGTGAACCTCGTCGCCGTGCCCGAGGAGATGTCCTTCGCGACGGCCGCCTCGCTGGGCTGCCGGTTCGCCACGGCGTTCCGGGCGGTCGTACAGCAGGGCCGGGTCGCGGCGGGGGAGTGGGTCGCGGTGCACGGCTGCGGCGGGGTGGGCCTGTCGGCGGTGATGATCGCGGCGGCCTCGGGCGCGCGGGTCGTCGCGGTGGACGTCTCCGCGCAGGCCCTGGACCTGGCGCGGAAGTTCGGGGCGGCGCAGTGCGTGGACGCCTCCGGCGTGTCGGACACGACGGCGGCGATCCACGACCTCACCGGCGGCGGCGCCCACCTCTCCCTGGATGCCCTCGGTTCACCCGTCACCTGCGCCGCCTCCGTCAACGGCCTGCGCCGCCGGGGCCGGCACATCCAGGTCGGCCTGCTGCCCTCGCGGTCCGGCACGACCCCGGTCCCGATGGCCCGCGCCATCGCCCTGGAGCTCGAACTGCTGGGCAGCCACGGCATGGCGGCGCACACCTACCCGCCGATGCTGGAGCTGGTGCGGGCCGGGGCGCTGCGGCCGGATCTGCTGGTGACGCAGACGATCCCGCTGGACGCGGTGCCGTCGGCGCTGGCGGCGATGGGGTCGGCGCCGGGGGCGGGGGTGACCGTCATCGAGCCGTGGGGTCAAGGGCGTTGAGGCCGGGGCGGCCCTGGTGGGAGGCCCACTCACGGTCGAGGACGGCCATCATCACCCAGTCGACCCACTGACCGTCCCTCAGGTCGGCCTCCCGCCGCACCCCTTCCACCACGAAGCCGGCCTTCTCGTACACCCGCAGGGCACGGGGGTTATGGCCATAGGCCTCCAACTGGACCCGATGCAGCCCTAGTTGCTCGAATCCGTACCCGACGATGAGCCGGGTGGCCTCGGTGCCGAGCCCCCGGCCGCGTCCCCGGGGCCCGATGAGCGTACGGAAGACGCAACTCCGCGCCTTGGGATCCCACTCGTACAGCACGACCTCGCCGACGAGTTCGCCGGTGGCGCGGTCGGTGACGGCGAGGTCGAGGCGGTCGGGTTGGTCGGAGCGGGAGCCGTACCAGGAGCGCAGCCGCTCCAGGGTGAACTCCTCGGAGGACTCGTCGGTGAAGCGGATGACCTCGGGATCCTCGATGATCTCCTTCATGACGGCGGCGTCGGCCTCGGTGAACGGTCGCAGCACGGCCCGGTCGCCGGTGAGTACGGGCTTGACGGAGAAGTCGCTCATGGGGCGACTGTGCCCCACGCGAAAGGTGGGGCGCAGCCGGTTTTTCCGCGAGGTGAGTCGCTTCTGCTTTCCGCGGGGTCAGTCGGCTCTGCGCCCTCGGTTGCCCGGCCGGGACGCCACCCAGGCCCGCACGGTGTCCGCGTACCAGAAGGGCTTGCCGCCCTCCACATGGTCGGGCGGCGGCAGCAGCCCGTGCTTGCGATAGGACCGCACGGTGTCCGGCTGCACCTTGATGTGCGCGGCGATCTCCTTGTACGACCAGAGCCGTCGTTCGGTCATCAGTTGCACCTCCCCGCGCGCGTCGCGGCGGCGACCGGGGGCTGGTCGTCGGGGGTACCGCGCGCTGCGCTGGCGATCACAGAGCCTGTGTCCGGTCAACGACACGGTGTGAGGGCGGACAGGGGCTGTCGGCGGGGTGTGACGCAAGTCCCGCGTACATGCGACATGTGTGACGTGATGGGGGCGTTTGTGACACGGGTGACGCAAAGGCGGCGGTCTACCCGGCCTCCGGAAGGGTCTGGTTCGAATGTCCGGACAAAACATTGACAGGCCTCCCCCGCCAGGGCTACAAAGCCGTGGAGAGCCGACCCGCACACGGTCGGGCACGAGGGCCGCTACGAGGGAGACCGAGGGACACCGATGGCGTACGACCTGATCACCATGGGCCGGATCGGAGTGGACCTCTACCCGCTGCAGACCGGCGTCCCGCTGCCGCAGGTCACGTCCTTCGGCAAGTTCCTCGGCGGCTCCGCGACGAACGTCGCCGTCGCCGCCGCCCGGCTGGGACGGCGGACCGCGGTGATCACCCGTACCGGCGACGACCCCTTCGGCACCTACCTCCACGAGGCTCTCCAGGGCTTCGGCGTCGACGACCGCTGGGTCACCCCGGTGCCGGGCCTGCCCACCCCGGTCACCTTCTGCGAGGTCTTCCCGCCGGACGACTTCCCGCTGTACTTCTACCGGCAGCCCAAGGCTCCGGACCTGGAGATCGACGCCCACGAACTCGACCTCGACGCCATCCGGGACGCCCGTATCCTCTGGATCACCGGCACCGGACTGAGCGAGGAGCCCAGCCGTACGGCGACGCTCGCGGCGCTCGCCCACCGCGCCAAGTCCGGCATCACGGTCTTCGACCTCGACTGGCGCCCGATGTTCTGGAAGGCCCCTGAGCAGGCCCGCCCCTTCTACGCGGAGGCGCTCAAGCACACCACCGTCGCCGTCGGCAACCTCGACGAGGTGGAGGTCGCGACCGGCGTCCGCGACCCGCACGCCGCCGCCCGCGCGCTCCTCGACGCCGGCGTCGAGGTCGCCGTCGTCAAGCAGGGCCCCAAGGGCGTCCTCGCCGTCAACAGCAAGGGCGACCAGGCCGAGGTCCCGCCGCTTCCGGTGAACGTCCTCAACGGCCTCGGCGCCGGCGACGCCTTCGGCGGCTCCCTGTGCCACGGCCTGCTGGAGGGCTGGGACCTGGAGCAGACCATGCGGCACGCCAATGCCGCCGGGGCCATCGTCGCCTCCCGCCTGGAGTGCTCCTCGGCGATGCCGACGCCGCAGGAGATCGAGGCCGCCATCGCCGCGGGGGCCGTCAAGTGACCGTCGACATCGCGGAACTGGTCCGCCTGCGCACCCAGCGCCCCGAAGCGGTCGCGGAGGTGGCGGCGCACCGCACCCGCCGGCCCCTCCTCGGCGACTCCGGCCGGCTGATGATCGTCGCCGCCGACCACCCGGCCCGCGGCGCCCTCGGCGTCGGCGACCGCAAGCTCGCCATGGCCAACCGCGCCGACCTGCTCGAACGCCTCTGCCTGGCGCTGAGCCGCCCCGGCGTCGACGGTGTCCTCGCCACCGCCGACATCCTCGACGACCTGCTGCTGCTCGGCGCGCTCGAAGGCAAGGTCGTCATGGGCTCCATGAACCGCGGCGGCCTCCAGGGCGCCAGCTTCGAACTCGACGACCGCTTCACCGGCCACCGCCCCGAGGACATCCAGCGCCTCGGCTTCGACGCCGGCAAGCTGCTCCTGCGGATCGACTACGCCGACCCGGGCTCCCTCACCACCATGGAGTCCACCGCCCGCGCCATCGACGACATGGCCGCACGCCGGCTCCCCGTCTTCGTCGAGCCGTTCCTCAGCCGCCGCACCCCCGAGGGCAAGGTCGTCAACGACCTGTCCGCCGAAGCCGTCACCAAGTCCATCGCCATCGCCTCCGGCCTCGGCGGCACCTCGGCCTACACCTGGCTGAAGCTCCCCGTCACCGAGAACCCCGACGACATGGCCGAGGTCATGCAGACCTCGACGCTTCCGGCCGTTCTGCTCGGCGGCGAGGTCGGCGACGACCAGGACGGGGCATACGAGAAGTGGCGGGGCGCTCTCCAACTGCCCACGGTGCGTGGCCTGGTGGTGGGCCGATCGTTGCTCTACCCGGCGGACGGGGACGTGGCCGCCGCGGTGGACACTGCCGTAGGACTGCTGTGAGGTTCCCATGATCGCCTCCGGCGCGGATGGCCGCTTTGCTTTGGCAGGAGCGAAGTGCGAGCGAAGACTCCCCGCCCGCTACGGCCCCGCGCCGGAGGTCCCCGACCCGCGCTGTCGAGTCGTACGCGCAGGAGAGCCGTAAGGGATGGGCGGATCCGCTTCCATCCGGCCCACGTAGAAAGCACAGGGGGTTACCGATGACCTCAACGACGAGGCTCACGGTCGCGCAGGCGCTCGTCCGCTTCCTGTCCGCCCAGTACACCGAGCGCGACGGCGTACGGCAGCGCCTGATCGGCGCCACCTGGGGCATCTTCGGGCACGGCAACGTCGCCGGGATCGGCCAGGCGCTGATCGAGTACGGCGATGTCATGCCGTACCACCAGGGCCGCAACGAGCAGGCGATGGTGCACGCGGCGGTCGGCTACGCCCGGCAGTCGGGCCGGCTGTCCACCCACGCCGTGACCACCTCCATCGGCCCCGGCGCCACCAACCTCGTCACCGGCGCGGCACTCGCCACCGTCAACCACCTCCCCGTCCTGCTCCTGCCCGGCGACATCTTCGCCGCCCGCCCCGCCGACCCGGTCCTCCAGCAGCTCGAAGTGCCGTACGCGGGCGATGTGTCGGTCAACGACTGTCTGCGCCCGGTGTCGAAGTACTTCGACCGGATCACGCGGCCGGAGGCCCTGATCCCGTCCGCGCTGAACGCGATGCGGGTGCTCACGGACCCCGTCGAGACCGGCGCGGTGACGCTGGCGCTCCCGCAGGACGTGCAGGCCGAGGCGTACGACTGGCCCGACGAGCTCTTCGCCGAGCGCACCTGGGTGGTACGCCGGCCGGGTGCCGATCCGACCGAACTCGCCGAGGCGGTACGGGCGGTCCGGTCCGCCCGCAGGCCCCTGGTCGTCGCGGGCGGCGGCGTCCACCACAGCCGCGCCGAGGCGGCCCTCGCCGAGTTCGCGGCCATCACCCGCATCCCGGTCGCCTCCACCCAGGCCGGCAAGGGCTCCCTGCGGTACGACCACCCCCAGGACGTCGGCGGCATCGGCCACACCGGCACCGCCACCGCCGACGAGCTCGCCCGCACCGCCGACCTGGTGATCGGCGTGGGCACCCGCTACACCGACTTCACCACCGCCTCCGGCACCCTCTTCGCCGCCGACGGCGTCCGCTTCCTCAACCTCAACATCGCGCCCTTCGACGGCCACAAGCTCGCCGGCATGCCCCTGATCGCGGACGCCCGCAGCGGCCTCCAGGAGCTGACCGCGGCCCTGGACATGCACGCCCACCGGGTCGCCGCCTCCTACGTCACCGAGTACACCGAGGACAAGGAGCGCTGGGAGCAGCGCGTCGACGCCTGCTACGAGGCCGACGAGCCCGACGTACGGCCCACCCAGCCACAGGTCCTCGGCGCCCTGGACGCGATCGTCGACGAGTCGGACGTGATCATCAACGCGGCCGGCTCCCTCCCCGGCGATCTGCACAAGCTGTGGCGGGCGCGCTCGCGCGACCAGTACCACCTGGAGTACGGCTACTCCTGCATGGGCTACGAGATCCCGGCCGCGATCGGAGTGAAGCTGGCCGCGCCCGAGCGCAACGTGTGGGCGCTGGTCGGCGACGGCACCTATCTGATGATGCCGACGGAGATCGTGACCGCCGTGCAGGAGGGCGTCGCGATCAAGGTGTTGCTCGTGCAGAACCACGGGTACGCGTCCATCGGCGGACTGTCGGACGAGACGGGCGCCGAGCGCTTCGGCACGGCGTACCGCTACCGCGCGGAGGACGGCGCGTTCACCGGCGCCCCGCTCCCCGTCGACCTGGCCGCCAACGCGGCGAGCCTGGGCATGCGGGTGCTCCGGGCGAAGACCGTGAGTGATCTTCGGGAGGCGCTCGTCGAGGCCCGCGCCGCCGACACTCCCACATGTGTCTACGTGGAGACCCAAACGGCAGACACAGTGTCGGGCGCGCCGCCCGCGCAGGCCTGGTGGGATGTTCCCGTGGCCGAGACCGCGACCCGACCGTCGGCGGTCAAGGCACGGGAGCTGTACGAACGGCACGTCTCGACCCGACGCCGCCATCTGTGAAGGAGTAACCGGTCATGACGAAGATCGTCAACCACTGGATCGGCGGGAAGACCGCCGAAGGCGCGTCGGGCACGTACGGGCCGGTCACCGACCCGGCGACCGGCGCGGTCACCACGAAGGTCGCCTTCGCCTCCGTCGAGGAGGTGGACGCGGCGGTCGCGGCCGCCAAGGAGGCCTATCTGACCTGGGGCCAGTCCTCGCTGGCCCAGCGCACGTCCATTCTGTTCAAGTTCCGGGCGCTGCTGGACGCCCACCGTGACGAGATCGCCGAGCTGATCACCGCCGAGCACGGCAAGGTGCACTCCGACGCCCTCGGCGAGGTGGCGCGCGGCCTGGAGATCGTCGACCTGGCGTGCGGGATCAACGTGCAGCTCAAGGGCGAGCTGTCGACGCAGGTCGCCAGCCGCGTCGACGTGTCCTCGATCCGCCAGCCGCTGGGCGTGGTCGCGGGCATCACGCCGTTCAACTTCCCGGCGATGGTGCCGATGTGGATGTTCCCGATGGCCATCGCGTGCGGCAACACCTTCGTGCTGAAGCCGAGCGAGAAGGACCCGTCGGCCTCCGTCAGGCTCGCCGAACTGCTGGCGGAGGCGGGGCTGCCGGACGGCGTCTTCAACGTCGTGCACGGCGACAAGGTGGCCGTCGACCGCCTCCTGGAGCACCCCGACGTCAAGGCGGTGTCGTTCGTCGGCTCGACCCCGATTGCCCGCTACATCCACACCACCGCCTCCGCCAACCACAAGCGCGTCCAGGCCCTCGGCGGCGCCAAGAACCACATGCTGGTCCTGCCCGACGCCGACCTGGACGCGGCCGCCGACGCCGCCGTGTCGGCCGCCTACGGCTCGGCGGGCGAGCGCTGCATGGCCATCTCCGCGGTCGTCGCGGTCGGGGCGATCGGCGACGAGCTGGTGGACAAGATCCGCGAGCGCGCCGAGAAGATCAAGATCGGCCCCGGCAACGACCCGACCTCCGAGATGGGCCCCCTGATCACCGCCGCCCACCGCGACAAGGTGGCCTCCTACGTCGCGGGCGCGGCGGCCGAGGGCTGCGAGGTCGTCCTCGACGGCACCGGCCACACGGTCGACGGCTTCGAGGACGGCCACTGGATCGGCATCTCGCTCCTCGACAAGGTGCCCACGTCCGCGAAGGCCTACCAGGACGAGATCTTCGGCCCGGTGCTGTGCGTGCTGCGCGCCGAGACCTACGAGGACGGCGTGGCGCTGATCAACAGCTCGCCGTTCGGCAACGGCACCGCGATCTTCACCCGGGACGGCGGCGCCGCCCGCCGCTTCCAGCTGGAGATCGAGGCCGGCATGGTCGGCGTGAACGTCCCGATCCCGGTCCCCGTCGGCTACCACTCCTTCGGCGGCTGGAAGGACTCCCTCTTCGGCGACCACCACATCTACGGCAACGACGGCACGCACTTCTACACCCGAGGCAAGGTCGTCACCACCCGCTGGCCCGACCCGGCCGACGCCCCCGCCGGCGTCGACCTCGGCTTCCCCCGCAACCACTGACGCCGGCGGACCTCGTACCGCGCCTGGTGTACGCGGGAGCCCGCTCGTACTTCCGTGGGAGGGGCCGCGGTTCGGTCTCCGGTCGATAACTCGTCGACAGGTTCGCCCCGTACCGTTGAACCATGGATCTTCGATTGCCCGGGCTCCGCGCACTACGGGGGCCGCGGCGGCTGCTGGCCGCCGCGGCCGCTGTCGTGGTGATAGCCGGTGCGGGTACATGGACCGTCGCGTCGGCCGACGACAGCGCAACCCCGGTGCGGCGGGCCGACCGGGTCATGGACATGGGTGACGGGGTGCGCGTCGACACCTCGTACTTCACCGGCGCCGACAGCGGCCGCCGCCCCGCCGTGCTGCTCGCGCACGGCTTCGGCGGCAGCAAGGACGACGTACGGCAGCAGGCCGAGGACCTCGCCCGCGACGGGTACGCGGTGCTGACCTGGTCGGCCCGCGGCTTCGGCAAGTCCACCGGCAAGGTCGGGCTGAACGACCCGAAGGGCGAGGTCGCCGACGTCTCCCGGCTGCTGGACTGGCTGGCGAAGCAGCCCCAGGTCGAGCTCGACAAGGCCGGGGACCCGCGGGTCGGCATGGCCGGCGGCTCCTACGGCGGCGCGATCTCGCTGCTGGCCGCGGGCCACGACGACCGGGTGGACGCCATCGCCCCGGCGATCACGTACTGGAACCTCGCCGACGCCCTGTTCCCCAACGGCGTCTTCAAGAAGCTGTGGGCGGGGATCTTCGTCAACTCGGCGGGCGGCTGCGAGAAGTTCGAGAAGCAGATCTGCGAGATGTACGAACGGGTCGCCGAGTCCGGCACCCCGGACGCGCAGGCCCGCAGCATGCTTCAGGAACGCTCGCCGTCGGCCGTCGGCGACCGCATCAAGGTGCCGACCCTGCTGGTGCAGGGCCAGTCCGACTCCCTGTTCCCGCTCGGCCAGGCCGACCAGGCCGCGAAGGCGATCCGCGCCAACGGCGCCCCGGTCGACGTCGACTGGATCGCGGGCGGCCATGACGGCGGCGACATGGAGACGGGCCGGATCCAGGCCCGGGTCGAGTCCTGGTTCGACCGCCATCTCAAGGACGACAAGAGCGCCGACACCGGCCCGGCCTTCCGCGTCACCCGCACCGGGGGCGTCGACTCCAGCGACGGCCAGGCCCTGCTGCGGGGCGCGAGCGCGGACACCTACCCCGGCCTGGAGAGCGGCGCGAGGTCCTTCCGGCTGACCGGCGGCGAGCAGAGCTTCGCCAACCCGGCCGGCGCCAGCCCGCCCGCCGTCTCGGCCCTGCCCGGACTCGGCGGCTCCGGCGGCCTGGCCCAGCTCTCCTCGCTCGGCGTCGGGGTGTCCCTGGACTTCCCGGGCCAGTTCGCCGCCTTCGAGTCGGCGCCGGTCACCGACGACCTGCGCATCACCGGCTCCCCGAAGGCGACCGTGCACGTCAAGTCGACCAGCGAGGACGCGGTGCTCTTCGCCAAGGTCTACGACGTCGGCCCGGGCGGCGGCACCCAGCAGGTGCTGCCGTCCCAGCTGGTCACGCCGCTGCGCGTCGAGGACGCCAAGGCCGGCAAGGACGTGACGGTCACGCTCCCCGCCGTCGACCACGACATCGAGAGCGGCCACCGGCTGCGCCTGGTCCTGTCCTCCACGGACCTCGGCTACGCCTCCCCGGCCTCCCCGGCGACGTACACCGTCTCCCTGAAGGGCGACCTGTCCGTCCCGACGGGCCCCGGCGTGTCCACCGCGGCCGCCCCGCTCCCGTCCTGGGTGTGGTGGCTGCCGATCACGGGCGCGGTCATCGCCCTGGTCCTGCTGGCGACGGCCCGCCGCCGCACCGCCACCCCCGGGCCCGACGCCGAGCTGGCCGAGGTCCCGCTGCAGATCACCGACCTGAGCAAGCGGTACGCGGGTTCGGAGGACCGGTACGCGGTACGGGACCTGTCCTTCCGCGTCGAGAAGGGCCAGGTCCTCGGCCTGCTCGGCCCGAACGGCGCGGGCAAGACGACGACGCTGCGCATGCTGATGGGCCTGATCAAGCCGGACGCCGGCGAGATCCGCGTCTTCGGCCACGCGATCCGCCCCGGCGCACCCGTCCTGTCCCGGGTCGGCGCCTTCGTGGAGGGCGCGGGCTTCCTGCCGCACCTGTCCGGCCGGGAGAACCTGGAGCTGTACTGGCAGGCCACCGGCCGCCCGCCCGAGGACGCCCACCTCGACGAGGCCCTTCAGATCGCCGGCCTCGGCGACGCACTGGCCCGCGCGGTGCGCACGTACTCCCAGGGCATGCGCCAGCGCCTGGCCATCGCCCAGGCCATGCTCGGCCTGCCGGACCTGCTCATCCTCGACGAACCGACCAACGGACTCGACCCGCCCCAGATCCGCGAGATGCGCGAGGTGATGATCCGCTACGCCGCCGCCGGCCGCACGGTGATCGTCTCCAGCCATCTGCTGGCGGAGGTCGAGCAGTCCTGCACCCACCTCGTGGTGATGGACCGCGGCCGTCTCGTGCAGGCGGGCCCGGTCGGCGAGATCGTCGGCTCCGGCGACACGCTGCTCGTCGGCACTCCCGCGGCCGTGGAGGAGCCGGTCGTCGAGAAGGTCGCCGCCCTGCCGGGCGTGGCCTCGGCCGTGCGCACCGACGACGGACTGCTGGTCCGGCTCGACGCGGACGGCAGCGCGGCGCGCCTGGTCGCCGAACTGGTCCGCCTCGAAGTGCCTGTCCAGTCGGTCGGCCCCCACCGCCGCCTGGAAGACGCCTTCCTCACCCTGATCGGAGGCTCCGCATGAGCACGCTCACCGAGCGCACCGAGGTCGCCTCCGGCTACCGGGCGGGCCGGACGCTGCCGCTGCGCGTGGAGCTGGTCCGCCAGCTCAAGCGCCGCCGCACGCTGGTCATGTTCGGCATCCTGGCCGCGCTGCCGTTCGTGCTGGTCGCCGCGTTCGCGATCGGCGGCGAGCCGGACGGCGAGGGCAATCGCATCACCCTGATGGACACGGCCACGGCGTCCGGCGCCAACTTCGCCGCCGTCAACCTGTTCGTGTCCGCGGGCTTCCTGCTGGTCATCCCCGTCGCCCTGTTCTGCGGGGACACGGTGGCCTCGGAGGCGAGCTGGTCGTCGCTGCGCTATCTGCTGGCGGCGCCCGTGCCCCGGGCGCGGCTGCTGTGGTCCAAGCTCCTGGTGGGGCTGGGCCTGAGCCTGGCGGCGATGGTGCTGCTGCCCGTGGTGGCGCTGGCGGTCGGTACGGCGGCCTACGGCTGGGGCCCGCTGCAGATCCCGACCGGCGGTTCGCTGGCCACGGGGACGGCGGCGCAGCGCCTGCTGGTGGTCGTGGCGTACATCTTCGTGTCCCAACTGGTCACCGCGGGCCTGGCGTTCTGGCTGTCGACGAAGACCGACGCACCGCTCGGCGCGGTCGGCGGCGCGGTGGGCCTGACCATCGTCGGCAATGTGCTCGACGCGGTGACGGCGCTCGGCGACTGGCGCCATTTCCTGCCCGCGCACTGGCAGTTCGCGTGGGCGGACGCCGTACAGCCCACTCCCGAGTGGTCCGGCATGATCCAGGGCACGGCGGTTTCCATAACGTACGCCCTGGTCCTGTTCGCGCTGGCCTTCCGCGGTTTCGCGCGCAAGGACGTGGTGTCGTAGGTCACCGGAAGATCACCCACCGGTCTCAACGGCCGTCTCCCGTGGCCGCTTCGAGACTCATCCGCAACGCTCCGTAGCGCACGTTCCGGCCCCCTGGCCCGTCACAGTCACAGAAGTCGACGTCAACGGACCAAGGGGGCACGGACGATGGACCGACACCGCATACGAGGGGTCCTCGCACTCACCGCGGCGGCGGGGCTGCTGCTCACCGGCTGCGGCGCGGGCGACAGCGACGGCTCGGCGGCGGACCGCCGCACCCGCCCCAGCGGCCTCCCGGCGGCCCCCGACCACGACTACGACAACGGCAGCGGCGGCACGGGCGAGCAGAAGAACAACGACGAGGGCTCCGAGTCGTCCCGCGATTTCGCGCCGGCCCCCGACTACCTCTCCACCTTCGCCCTGGACGTCGACACCGCCTCCTACGGCTACGCCCGCCGCACCCTCGCCGAGGGCCGGATGCCCGACCCGTCGACGGTCCGTCCCGAGGAGTTCGTCAACAGCTTCCGCCAGGACTACGACCGTCCCGACGGCAACGGCTTCTCGGTCACCGTCGACGGCGCCCGCACCGCCGACGAGAACTGGTCCCTGGTCCGCGTGGGCCTGGCCACCCGCCCCGCGGCCGAGTCCGGCGAACGCGCCCCGGCCGCCCTCACCTTCGTCATCGACATCTCCGGCTCGATGGCCGAACCGGGCCGCCTCGACCTGGCCAAGGACTCCCTGGACGTGATGACGAACCAGCTCCGCGACGACGACTCGGTCGCCATCGTCACCTTCAGCGACGAGGCGGAGCGGGTCCTGCCGATGACGCGGCTGGGCGGCAACCGGGACGAGGTCCACGACGCGATCGAGACCCTGGAGCCGACGGACTCGACCAACCTCGGCGCGGGCGTGGAGACGGGCTACGAGACGGCGGTGGACGGCCTGCGCGAGGGTGCCACGAACCGTGTCGTCCTGGTCTCCGACGCCCTGGCCAACACGGGCGACACCGACCCGGACAGCATCCTCGAACGCATCGGCTCCGAACGCCGCGAGCACGGCATCACCCTGTTCGGAGTGGGCGTCGGCAGCGACTACGGCGACGCGCTGATGGAACGCCTCGCCGACAAGGGCGACGGCCACACGGCGTATGTGTCCACCGACGACGAGGCCCGCGAGGTCTTCTGCCAGGACCTGCCGCGCAACATCGACCTGACGGCCCGCGACGCGAAAGCCCAGGTCTCCTTCGACCCCTCGACGGTCTCCGACTTCCGCCTCATCGGCTACGACAACCGCCAGGTCGCCGACGAGGACTTCCGTGACGACAGCGTCGACGGCGGCGAGACCGGCCCCGGCCACACCGTGACGGCCCTCTACGCCGTCCACACCCGCCCCGGCACCGAGGGCCACCTCGCCACGGCGAACGTCCGCTGGCTGGACCCGGAGACGCGGGCGCCCCACGAGGAGTCGGGCCGCCTGGAGACGGACTCCCTCCAGCCCTCGGTCTGGAAGGCGAGCCCCCGCTTCCAGGTCACGGCGACGGCCGCCTACTTCGCCGACGCCCTGCGCCGCGGCGACGACCGCTGGAGCTCCCTGCCGGGCTCGGCGGGCTTCGGCGTACTGGCCGACCGGGCCGACAGGCTGGCGAGCACGACGGAGGACGAGGACGTACGCCGCCTGGCCGACGCCATCCACCAGGCGGGCAATCTGACCGGTCGCGACTGACGGGCACTGTGCGTGAGGGCTGGGCGGGGGGCCGCACATGCGTCGCAGGCATTGACCTTCCGTTACGCATGAGTAAGTTGACTCCCGAGTAAGTCCGATGGCAACGGGAGCCGACATGGGCGTACGCAAGGATCTGAAGCGGGCCAAACAGCGCACCGACCTGCTGGCCCGCACCAGGGTCGAGGTCGTCAAGGACTCCGACGGCGTGGTCCGCGAGGCCCGCACGCCACCCCTCGCACCGCCGCCCACCACCGGCACGACCGCCGACCTCCCCTACGTCAACGCGGCCGAGGACCCGGACGCGGTCGTGCTGCGGCGCCGACGCGACGGCACCTGGCAGCCGGTCACCGCCACCGCCTTCGCCCACGAAGTCACCGCCGTGGCCAAGGGACTGATCGCCGCCGGCCTCGAACCCGGCGGCCGCGTGGCCGTCATGTCCCGCACCCGCTACGAGTGGACCGTCCTCGACTTCGCCATCTGGGCCGCCGGCGGCCAGACCGTCCCCGTCTACGCCACCTCCTCCGCCGACCAGGTCGAGTGGATCATCCGCGACTCGGGCGCCCACCACGTCGTGACGGAGACGGGAGAGAACACGGAGACGGTCACGACGGCGACCGCGGATCACCACCAACCCCCGCGGATATGGCAGTTGGAGAACGAAGACGCCGTAGGTGCCCTCACCACCCTCGGCCGGGACGTCGCCGACGACGAGGTCACGAAGCGCCGCACCGCCCTCACCCCCGACACCATCGCGACCGTCTGCTACACCTCCGGCACCACCGGCAAACCGAAGGGCTGCGTCCTCACCCACGCCAACCTCCACGCCGAGGCCGCCAACACGGTCGAGCTGCTGCACCCGATCTTCAAGGAGGTCACCGGCCAGACCGCCTCGACCCTCCTGTTCCTCCCCCTCGCCCACATCCTCGGCCGCACCCTCCAGATCGCCTGCCTGATGGCCCGCATAGAGATCGGCCACTGCCCGAGCATCAAGCCCGACGAACTGCGCCCGGCCCTCAAGGAGTTCCGCCCCACCTTCCTCGTCGGCGTCCCGTACCTCTTCGAGAAGATCCACGACACCGGCCGCGCGACCGCCGAGAAGATGGGCCGCGCCGCCTCCTTCGACCGCGCCGACCGCGTCGCCGTCCGCTTCGGCGAGGCGTATCTGCACAAGTTCCTGGGCACCGGCAAGGGCCCCGGCCCCGCCCTCTACGCGGCCTGGGCCCTGTACGACCTGCTGGTCTACCGCCGCGTCCGCAAGGAACTGGGCGGCCGCATGAGCTACGCCATCAGCGGCGGCTCACCTCTCGACCGCAACCTCAACCTGTTCTTCTACGCCGCCGGAATCATCGTCTACGAGGGCTACGGCCTGACCGAGACGACGGCCGCCGCGACGATCGTCCCGCCCCTGAAACCCCGCCCGGGCACGGTCGGCCAGCCGGTCCCCGGCACCGCCGTCCGCATCGCCGAGGACGGCGAGGTGCTCATCAAGGGCGGCATCGTCTTCGGCTCGTACTGGAACAACCCGGCGGCGACGGACGCGGTCCTCACCGACGACTGGTTCGCCACCGGCGACCTCGGCTCCCTCGACGAGGACGGCTACCTCACCATCACCGGCCGCAAGAAGGACATCCTCGTCACCTCCGGCGGCAAGAACGTCTCCCCGGCCGTCCTGGAGGACCGCCTGCGCAGCCGCTCACCGATCGGCCAGTGCCTAGTGGTCGGCGACAACCGCCCCTTCATCGGCGCCGTGATCACCCTCGACCCCGACGCCGTCACCCACTGGCTGTCCGTACGCAAGCTGCCCCCCGACACCCCGATGTCCGAGGTGATCAAGGACCCCCGCATCCGCGCCGACGTCCAGAAGGCCGTCGACTACGCCAACGAGGCCGTCTCCCGCGCCGAGTCCATCCGCGCCTTCGCCCTGGTCGAGGGCGAGTTCAACGAGGACAACGGCATGCTCACCCCGTCCCTGAAGGTCAAACGGCATGCGGTGACGACGGTCTACGCGGACGAGATCGAGGCGCTGTACGGCGGCTGAGGGGACGTTCGGGCGCAGCGTCGACAGCCTGCCCGCGTGGGTCCGCGGGCAGTTCCCTCCTTCGGCCCGCTGATCTTCTTCCCTCCCTTCGGGACCCCTCCCCGGCCACCTGCCGGACCATGGCGGACATGTAGGGACGCAAGACGTCTCGTCCGCACGGCAGTTGGGGGAGTGAGTCGCCATGAGTGGGTCCGAAGAGCCGCCGCCGGAGGAGCCCGAGGACGTCGTGCCCGTGGATCCGTGGCGGGTCGCGGCGGTCTGGCTGTTCAATCTCAGTGGGCTCGGGCTCGGGTATGCCGTGTTGCGGCGGTGGCCGCAGGCCGCGCTGTGCTGGGTCGCCACCGGGTGGCTGCTGGTGGCCGCGTTGCCCGCGGAGCCCGACGGGCTGCCGGACGGGGCGGTGTGGGCGTACGTCCTTGTGCTGGTGTCGGCCGCGGGGCACGGGGCGTGGCTGGCGCGGCGTACGCGGCTGAGCTTGCCGTGGCGGTCGACGGTCGCCGCCGGGGTCGGGCTCGTGCTGCTCGTCATGCCGGCCGGCGGGGCGATGGGGTACGAGGCGGCGCGGGAAGAGGCGTACCAGCAGATGCTGCTGGACCGGCTCGCCACGACGGACCGGCTGGTCACCACCGCCTCGCAGCGGGGCGGCTTCGCCAAGGGCAGGCGCGACTACGAACAGGCGCTGAAGGCCTATCGTGCGCTCGGCGACGAGCACCCCGGCAGCCGGGCGGCCCAGCGCATCCCCGACCGCCTCGACCGGTTCTACGACACGGTTTCCGCGCCGTACCGCGAGAAGGAGTACTGCGAGGCCCTGGCGCCGCTGCGGTATCTGTGGAAGCTCCCCGACACGATGGGCGACAAGCGGCTCGGCGCCCTCGCCGACTGGCCCGAGAAGCCCCTGGCCACGTCGCTCTACGAGTGCGGCATCACCAACCTCGGCTCCAACGCCGTGACCGAAGCGGACGCGAACGGCGGGGCGCTGGCCGACCTGTTGCGCACGTTCCCCGACTCGGCGCAGGCCGCCAAGGTCGAACCGGCCGTCAGCGCGGAGATCGCGCAGCGGTCCAAGGCACTGAAGGGCGAGGACCCCTGCCCGGCCAGCGAGGAACTGCGGGCCATCAGCCGGACCATGGTCGACCTGCCCGCCGGCAGCCCCGGTGACGGGCTGCGCTCCGACGCCGTCGACGCGGTGGAGTCCGGCGCCTACGCCTGCGGGGTGGACGAGTTCGAGGACGCCAAGTTCGGCGCGGCGGCCAAGACGCTGGGCGACTTCGCCGACAAGTACCAGGACAACAAGAACGCCAAGCGCGCCCGGCAGATCGCCATCGCCGCGGAGATCGCCGAGGAACGGCCCGAGGCGGGCCGCAGGCTGCCGCCGGCCCGCGGCCCGGGCGGCGCCAGGATGTCCATGGAGATCAGCAACGACGCCCCGACCGCGGTCGAGTTCCTCTACACCGGCCCGGTCACCGGCAGCGTCTACCTCCCGGCGTGCGCCGACTGCACCGAGTACTCCAGCGAGTCGAACGCCGAGAGCGCCGCCTGCTCGAACAGCGGCATCGACTACCCGACCAACTACCTCAACCTGCCCGCCGGGAAGTACCACACCCTCATCAAGTACGCCGACGAAGACGCGGAGGACGTGACGAACAAGGCCGACGGCATGAGCATCGAGCCCGGATACACGTACACCAACTGCACCTACGTCGTGAGCCAGGGCGGCTACCCGGGCTATCCCGACCTCCCGATCGAGCCCCTGGAGCCCGTTCGGGCGCTCTCGAATGGTGCGTCCGACGCGGATGTGACTACGTATCACCTAGTGAAGTGAGAGGAGCGTCGCCACCAAGCGCCACCAAGCGCCACCAAGCGTCACCAAGGAGGATGTATGGCCGCCCCGGACCGTCGCCGGCCCGCCCCCGCGGGGCCGGCGTTCCTCATCGCCTCCGTGGTGGTCGCCGCGGTCGTCGTCTTGGCGGCCCTCGTCCCCGGCACGGCCTTCGGGGCCGGCTCCGCATCCCGGACCGACCCCGGGCACGCCGCGCCCACGACGTCCCCGTCACCTCCCGGCGGCGCGCACTCCCCGCAGGGCGTGGCCGCCCACCGGCCCGCGTTCGGCGCCTATCTGCACTACGGGCCCGCCGGAGTACGGCGCATGGAGGAACTCACCCGCTGGCTGGGCGGGCAGGAGCCGCGCGTGGGGCACACCTATCTGCCGGGGGACCGGTGGCACAACATCGAGGGCGGGCACGGCTTCCTCGACAGCTGGGCCACCTGGCGGCGCGCCAAGGACGACCGGATGCTCGTGCTGAACGTGCCGATGATGGAGCACAACGAGGCGAACGTCCCCGACGCCACCGTCCGCACCCTGCTGCGGCGCGCCGCCGACGGCGAGTTCGACGAGCACTTCGAGGTGCTCGCCGAGCGGCTGGTGGACCTGGGCGTGCCGGACACGGTCATCGTGCTCGGGTGGGAGATGAACGGCATCACCTACACCCACCGCTGCGGGCCCGACCCGGACGCCTGGAAGCGCTACTGGCGGCGCATCGTGAAAGTGATGCGCTCGGTCGACGGGCAGCGGTTCCGCTTCGACTTCGCGCCCAGCCGGGGCATGGACGCGATTCCCTGGCCGGAGTGCTACCCCGGCGACGACGTCGTCGACATCATCGGCATGGACGCCTACGACCAGCCGCGCGGCCTCAGCTTCGACCAGCAGGTCTCCGAGCCCTACGGCCTGAGGCACCACGTGGACTTCGCCCGTATGCACGGCAAGCCGATCTCGTACCCCGAGTGGGGCCTGTTCCGCAACGGCGACAACATCACGTACATGCTGCGCATGCTCGCCTGGATGGACGAGCACAAGCCGCTGTACAACACCATCACCGACTACTGCCCGCACGGCGTGTGGCTGTGCTCCGACAACCCCCGCGCCTCCGCCCTGTACCGCGTGCTGCTGTCCACGCCCCTTCTCTCCAAGCCGCCCGACTGCACCCCGACCGACCTCCAGAAGTGGCGGGAGCAACGGATCGGCGGCAAGCTCAGCCCTTGTCCGAAGTGGGCGGAGCGCCATCGGTGAGCGCGGGGCCGGCCTCCCCGCGCAGGAGTTTCTTGGCCCGGCGCCGGGCGGCGTCCTGGGCGGCGGCCGCCGCCAGCAGCGGGCGGGTGCGGCGCCGGGCCAGCAGGAAGCGCTGGTTGACGGCCGTGTCGGGGCACCAGCGGTACTTGTACGGCTCGGCGCCGCGCAGCATGCTCAACGTCCGCACCCCGCCGGACGCGAGGGAGTCGTCGGCCTCCAGGTGCCCGGTGGCCGCGTGCAGCAGCATCGCCGCGATGTCCACCTTGCGGTCCCGCAGCTCCGGATGGAAGCCGTACATGTACATGCCCGCCATGGCCCCGGACAGCAGCATGATGTTGACCGCCACCACCCTGCCCTCGCACACGAACTCCGTCGTCACGGCCCGACCGGTGCGGGCCAGCGGCACCACCGCCCGGACCAGGTGCTCCAGGAACCGCGGCCGCAGATGCTCCTGCGAGACCCGTCTGCCCTCCCACTGCAGCCGGTGCAGTTCCAGGAGCCGGCGCAGCGCCGCCTCGGTCTCGTCGTGACGCACGACGCGCCACTGAAGGCCGAGCCGGCCGAGCTGGTTCACCTTGCGGCGGATCCGCCCGGCCCGCGTCACCGGCAGCCGCCCGACCAGCTCCTTCATCGGCACGGCGGGCAGGTTCAGGCACACCGAGTCCCGCATCCGCCGCCGCGGTCCGCGCCAGCAGAGATAGACCCGCTCCATCGCCCCGCCCGGCCGCACCTCACCGAAGTCGACCAGGGCGGTGCGGGCCAGGTCGCCCATGGCGTCCGCCAGCGCCGCGGCGCCCGCCACGCCCACCGCCTCGTCGACCAGCACATCGCAGAAGTCGGTGATCTCGCCGCCGATCGGCACCAGCGCCGGCAGCGGACGGCGCACCCGCATCAGCGGTGCCGCCGCCACCAGTTCACCGCCCCGGCGCACCAGGACGAGCCGCAGCGCGCCGGGACTGCCGTACGACAGCCACCACGAGTGCAGCCAGGCATGGCTCTGGAAGGGAGTGGCGGAGGGACACGCCCGGTACAGGCGTTCCCAGTCCCCGGCCAGCGCGGCGAAGGCGCGCCCGTCGGTGCACACCTCCACCGACAGCGCGCCCCCCGGGGCGGTCATCCAAGCGTCCCGTGGGCGTCGGCGGCGCCCGCCGGACCGGGCACCGACGCACGGCTCGTGTCGTCGTCCCGCCCGGTCCGCCGCGGCCGGGCCAGCAGGGTGAGACCGCCCAGCAGACCGCCGGCGCTCAGACCCACCAGCGAGGTCAGCGCCGGGGACGCCGACGACGGCTCGGTGGGCTTCAGGGCCCGGGACAGGCGCTCCAGCTTGATGCCGGTGTCCTCCTTGGTCTCGTCCGCGTGCGTGAGCAGCGCGCGGGACACGGCGTTGGCGATGTCGACGGCCTCGGCCGGGCTCGTCGAGGTCGCCGAGACCGCGACCATCGGCGCGTCCGGCGAGGTGGCGACCGTCACGCTGTCGCGCAGCGTCGACACCGGCACCCCCGCCGACATCTGCGCGTCCCCGAGCACCGCGAGCTGCGTGGCCATCCGGCCGTACGCCTGCGCGAAGCCGAGCGCGTCGGTGCCGCCGGCGCCGGTCTGGCCGTTGGGCACGGCGACGACGGAACTCGTCGCCGTGTACTCCGGCGGCCGCAACTGGCCGTAGGCGCCGCCGGCCACGGCACCGATCAGCGCGCCGGCCGGCAGCCACCACCACGAGGGCAGCCACCTCGACGAGGTGCGCCCCCGGTCGGACGGCCGGTCCTGCTCAACGGGGTTGTCTGTCATGGGGAACTCACTTCCGGGTTCGAGCCGGCCAGCGTGGCCGTGTACAGATCCATCAGCTGCCGGGCGGTGTGCGCGATGTCGTAGCGGTGCACGACGTCCGGGACGGTGCGCTCGCCCGGTCCCGCCGCCCGCAGCCGCAGCACTTCCCGCGCGTACGCCCCGGCGCCGCCCGTGACGCGCCGGGCACCGGGCGCGGCGTCCGCCGCCAGGTCCTCCACGGCGGGGCAGCTCGCGTACAGCACCGGCAGCCCGGCCGCGAGCGCCTCCACCACGGCCAGCCCGAAGGACTCCTCCGGCGACGGCGAGGCGAGCACGTCCATCGCGGACAGCAGGGCGACCAGGTCGGGCGCGTCGTCGCGGGAGTCGGGCAGATACGGCCGCTCGCCGGTCAGCACCACCCGGTCCGCGACCCCGAGATCCCGGGCGGTGCGCCGCAGCACCTCCGCCTCGGGCCCGCCGCCGACCAGCAGCAGCCACACGTCCAGGGGCAGCAGGGCCAGTGCCTGCACCAGCAGGTCGAAGCGCTTGCCCGGCGCGAGGCGCCCGACGCCGCCGACGATGTACGCCTCCTCGGGCAGCCCGTGGAACGCCCGGGCCTCCTTGCGGCGCGCCGCGTCGTAGCGGAACCGGGGCGCCTCGATGCCGTTCGGGATGACGCGGATGCGCTGCCCGGGCACACCCCAGTGCCGCAGCCGTTCGGCGACCGTCGGTGAGACGGCCACCGTGGTGCGGCCGAGGCGCTCGCCGGCCAGGTACAGCCCGCGCACCCCGGCGCTGTGCGGCCGGCCCTCCAGCCGGGTGGCGCCGATCGAGTGCTCGGTGGCCACGACGGCCTCGACTCCCGCGATCCGCGCGGCGATCCGGCCGTAGAGGCAGGCCCGGTACAGATGGGTGTGCACCAGGTCGTAGCCGCCGGCGCGGATCAGCCGGGTGAGGCGGGGGAGTACGCCGACGTCGCGGTTGCCGGTCATCCCGAGGTGGGTGACCTCGACACCGTCGGCGGTCAGTCCCTCGGCGACCGGGCCGGGATTGGTCAGCGTCACCACGTCGCACTGCGCGGGCAGGTGACGCAGCAACAGGCGCAGCTGCTGTTCGGCGCCGCCCACGCCGAGTCCGGTGATGACGTGCAGGGCTTTCACACGGCCTCCAGGGCGCGGCCGCGGACCCGGGCCAGGCGTCGCTTCAGCTCGAGCCGCAGCGCGTGGTCCGCCTGCCCGAGGTGGATACGGGGCAGCGCGAAGTCGCCGGAGCCGGCCGGGCCGGGGGTGATCGCGCAGGCGTAGCGGTAACCGGCGTGGCGTACGGCGTCCACGGCGCGCTCGTCGAGGAGGCCGTACGGGTAGCAGAAGCCCTCGACGGCGCCGCCGGTGACGCCGGCCAGCAGGCGCCGGCTCTCGGTGACCTCGCTGTGCAGGACCCGGTCGTCGGCCTCGGTCAGGTCGACGTGGGTCAGGCCGTGCGAGGCGATCTCCATGCCGGCGGCCTCGGCACCGCGGATGCCGTCCGCGTCGAGCAGCGGTTTGCGTGGGCCCGACGACTCCCAGGCGTTCTCGCCGCCGAGCCGGCCCGGCAGCACGAACACGGTCGCCGTGCAGCGCCAGCGGTGCAGCACGGGCAGGGCGGTGGTGACGAAGTCGGTGTACCCGTCGTCGAAGGTCAGCCCCACCAGGCCGGCCTCCTGGCCGCGGGCGCGCGCCGCGAGCAGCTCCCGGACGCTGACGCCGCGCAGCCCGCGGTGGGCCAGCCAGGCGAGCTGCCGCTCCAGTCGGCCGGGGGTGACGGTGATGTCGTGCGGGTCGTCGAGGCAGTTGGAGACGGAGTGGTACATGGCCACCCAGGCGGCGGGCCGCCGCCTCGGGCGTCCGCCGGTGAGGGATCGGGGATCGGGTTCGGCCGCGCGCGGCGCGGCGGAGATGTCAGCGACCATGGCGAAGCTTTCGTGTGACGGAGCTACGGACGGAGTGCGTGACGGACAGCAGGAGGGACCGGGCGCCTGCCGCGTCCAGGAGCCAGGCCAGCAGCAGGAAGACGGCGGTCACGCACGTACAGCGGGCGGCGAGGGACGCCGCGGGCGAGTCGGGCGGCCCCGCGCAGAACAGCCCGGCGCCGGCCGCGCAGACGGCCGCGAGCACCGGCCGAAGCAGTGCGGCGGCGACCCGGCCGACGCGTACGGGCACGGTGCGCGGGCCCAGGGGGTGGTCGGGATGTCCGGCACAGCACCCGCGCCCGCCGCGGCAGCGGCTTGTGCCGCGGTCGGCACGCACCCTCGCCGCACCGTCCGAAGGCCCGAGTGGCTTCTCCCGAAGACCCCCCAGCCCGAGCAGCAGGAGCAGCGCGGTGAGGGTGATCCCGGCCGCGTTGGCCGCGGCGATGCCGCGCGCGCCCCACGGGTCCACGGCCCAGGCGCCGGCGACGACGGTGGCGAGGGCGCCCGCGCCCATCGCGCCGAGCGGGAACCAGGTGGTGCGGCCCGCCGAGAAGTACGACCGCACGAGCGCCCCCACCAGCGTGTGCCCGAGCAGCCCGAGCGCGTACACCCGCATCACGGCGGCCGTGGCGGCGGTGTCCTCGGCGGTGAACGCACCGCGCTGGAACAGCAGTTGGACGAGTTGCGGCGCGCAGGCCACGACCACGGCGGCGCCGAGCAGGACCAGACAGGCCATCAGCAGCAGATCCCGCTCGACCCGCTCCCCGGCCCGCCGGGTGTCGCCCTCGGCGATGGCCCGTGCCACCACCGGGAAGGTGACGACGCACACCATCATCGACAGCGACATCGGCAACTGGGCGATCTTCTGGGCGTAGTTGAGGTGCGAGATGGCCCCGGCGGGCAGCCCGGAGGCGAAGTACCGCTCGATGAGGACCTGCGACTGCCGGCACAGGGCGAACAGCAGCACCGCGACGACGAGCCCGACCGCGAAGGCCCGGCCACCGTCCTCCGCGTACCCGTGCGTGACCGCCGGCCGCCTCGGCCGTCCGGCGACGCGCCGCCACAGCGACGGCGCCTGTACGGCGGCCATGAGGCACCCGCCGACCGCGACACCGAGGGCGGCGGACCGTACGCCCCAGTGCGCGCCGAGGGCGAACATCGCGGCGATGATCGCGGCGTTGTACGCGATGTAGATGGCGCCCGGGGCGAGATAGCTGCGGTGGGCCCGAAGCGCCGCACTGCAGTACCCGGCCAGCCCGAAGCTCAGCACACAGGTCGCGGTCAGCCGGGTGCAGGACACGGCGAGCGACGGGTCGGTCAGTCCGGGCGCGAGCACGGAGACCAGCAGCGGCGCCCCGGCCGCGAGCACGGCGGCCGCACCGGCGAGGGCCAGGAACAGCCGCGGCAGCGAGGCGGCGACCAGCGCCCGCACCGGGTCGGGGGATCCGGTGCCGTGCGCCCGCCGGGCCAGCGCCAGGCTGAACGCGGGCACCAGCACGAACGCCATGCCGTCCTCGATCAGCAGCGTCGACGCCATCTCGGGCACCGTCCAGGCCACCAGGAACGCGTCGGTCTCGGCCCCCGCGCCGAACAGCTGGGCCAACGCCTGATCCCGCCCGAGCCCGAGCAACGCCCCGGCCATCGACAGCGCGGCGGAGAGCAGGGTCGCGCGGGCGAGGAAGCCGCTGGAGGGGGTGCCGGTCGGCCGGGGGATGCTCGGGGTGGGCGGCAGGGGGGCGATCGTGCCGGTCGCGCGGGCCAGGGTGCCGTCGGCGCCCGCGAGCGCGGCGGGCCTGTCGGCGGTCGGGTCCGGGGCGTCCCCGGTCGGCGTCGGGCCGCGGCTCATCGTGGGGCCGGTTCCGTGTTGGGGGCGGCCGTCGCGTCGTCCGCCAGGGCCCACCAGGCCGCGAGGCCGAAGCAGACGGCCGTCAGGGTCGTGGAGGGGCCGCCGATGTCGCCGTACAGGAAGTTGACGAGCTGCCAGATCAGCAGGCCGCAGGCGCCGAGCGCACAGTCCCGGGCGCGCCCGGCGCCGCGTCGCAGCCGGCGCAGCGCGCACACCAGCAGGGCGAGCCAGCTCCCCGCGACCGTGACCGCGCCCAGCAGGCCCTGCTCGCTCAGCAGCAGCAGATACATGTTGTGCGGGGAGAGCAGCGGCTGGCGCCGGTAGGCCTGGCCCGCCCCCTCCGTGTCGCTGCCCGACGACAGCGCGAACGAGGCATGGCCGTCCCGGTACGCCGGGAAGCCCTTCAGGCCCACCCCGGTCACCGGGTGCTCACGCCACATGTCGACCGCCGCCGCCCACAGGGTGTACCGGTCGACGACCGACTGGTCCGGCGCGTCGGTGACCTGGGTGATGCTGGTCAGCCGCTCCTGCAGCGCCGTCGCGCCCACCCCGAACCCGCCCACCAGCACCACCGCCGCCGCGACCGCCACGGCGCCCGCCTTCGCCGCCCACCGCACCCCGACCAGCAGCGACAGCGCCCCGCAGGTCAGCACCGTGGAGATCCAGGCACCCCGGCTGAAGGACAGCGCGATCGGCACCAGCATCACCAGCGCACACCCGGCCGCCGCGAACCGCTGCCGCCGTTCCCGCGCGCCGAGCGCGAGCCCCACGGCGGCCACCACCCCGAGCGCCACGACGCTCGCCATCCCCATCACGTCGGACGGCCCGAACGTGCCCACCGCCCGGATGTTCGCCCCCTGATACGACGCCCCCGTCGCGGTGAGGTACTGCTTCACCCCGATCGCGCCCTGCCACAGCCCGAGGCCGACCACCGACCACAGCACCAGCCGGGCGCCGCGCCGGTCACGCACCAGCAGCAGCACCGAGAGCGGCACGAGCACGAACACCTGCAGATAGCGGGCCAGCCCGGTGAGGGTGTCCCCGGAGGTCACCGCCCCCACCGCGGCGACCGCGATGCCCACCACGGGCAGCCCGAGCACGAACGCCGCGGTCCGCGTCAGCGGTCGCCGCGCCCGCAGCGCGGTGTCGACGACGGCCCACAGCACGAGCAGCCCCGAGCCGGCGTCGGCCAGGGTCGCGGAACTGCCCGGCGCGACCGGCAGCCCCAGCAGGACGACCACCGCCACGACCGGCAGGACCGACAGCACGGGCAGGACGGAGCGGGCCCGGCGCGGCGCGGGCAGCGGCGGTGCGAGCCGGGGCGGCGCGGCCGTAGGAGTGCTCACCGGTGCTCAGCTCCCCTTCGGCCGTACGAACTGGGCCGCCGTGCGCAGCAGGATGCAGACGTCCTGCCACAGCGACCAGTTGTCGATGTAGGCGTTGTCGTAGCGGCACCGGTCCTCGATCGAGGTGTCGCCGCGCAGCCCGTGGATCTGAGCGAGCCCGGTGATCCCGGTCCGCATCCGGTGCCGGGCCGGATAGCCCGGATGGGCCTGGCTGAACTGGGCGACGAAATAGGGCCGCTCGGGCCGGGGCCCGACCAGGCTCATGTCGCCGCGGAAGACGTTCCACAGCTGCAGCAGCTCGTCCAGCGAGGTGCGGCGCAGGAAGTGGCAGAAGCGGCTCATGTCCTGGTCGTCGGCCACGCTCCAGCGGGTCGCCGCCTCGTGTGCGCTGGCGGGCCGGTGGGTGCGCAGCTTCAGCATCGTGAACGGCCGCCCGTCCCGGCCGATCCGCTCCTGCCGGAACACCACGCCCGGCCCGTCCATCACCCGCAGCACGAGCGCGCACACCAGCAGCACCGGCCCGGCCAGCACCAGCAGCGAGCCGGAGAGCACCACGTCGAGCACCCGCTTGCCCACGCCACCGAGCCGCCGGCCCCGCGGCCGCAGCAGCCGGCGCGAGAAGCCGGCCAGATGCCCCGCCCCCCGACGGCACCCGTCCATGCCGTACGACGGCGGGTCCGCGTCCAGCTCCCACAGCACACAGCCGTACGCGGCCAGCCCGCTCAGCATGGCGGCCTGCTCCACCCGGGTGGCGGCCCCCACCACGAGCACGGTCCCCACACCGTTCTGGATCAGCGCCCGCCGCGCCTCCTGCACGGAGGCGAGCACCGGCAGCCCCGGCTCACCGTCGGCCTCGCCGAGCACCTCGAGGTCGTCGCCGACCAGGCCCACCGGCCGCACCCCGCAGTCCGGTTGGCGCAACAGCGCGGCCGCCACCCGCCGGGCCACCGCGAGGGGGCCCACCACCAGGGCGGGACAGGGCCGGCGCCGCAGCGCCCGGCGCCGCAGCGCGTGCACCGCCGCACGGCCCGCGCAGGCCGCCGCGCAGTGCACGGCGACGGCGGTGACCAGCGCGGTCGGCGGGAGCGAGCGCAGCGGGGAGAACGCGGCCACGGCGGCCCAGACGACGACGATCCGGCCGCAGACGGCGGGCAGTTCGTCGAGCGCGCCGGGCACGGCGGAGGTGTCGTACAGCCACGCCCGCCGGTTCAGTCCCAGCACGCCGAGCACCAGCAGGACGACGACCAGCGGGTACCGGTGCGGCGGGGGCAGCAGCAGGGCGCCCAGCAGGGCGGCGCCGCCGTCGGCGAGCCACAGCGCCGGCCGGGCGGTGCGGCGCGGACGGCGGGTGCCGCGCCCGGGGTGGCGGTGTCCGACGGCGGCCCGGCCGTGCGGGGCGAGGACGAAGGCGGCGCCCCTGGGCGTCCGCTGCGGCCCCGTCGGTGAGGCAACGGTGCTTTCCGCGGTCATGTGGTGATGCACTTCCTGCCCTCGTCGGGTCCGCCGGCCTGCGCCGTGCCGAGGCCGAGCAACTCGCGGTACACATCGGTCACCGCGTCCGTGGTCTGCTGCAGATCGTGGGCCCGGACCACATGCGTACGGCCCTGTGCGCCGAGCGCCGTGCGCAGCGGCTCGTCCCGCAGCAGTTCCGTGAGCGCCCGCGCCAGCGCGCCGGGGTCCTCCGGCGGCACCAGGCAGGACGGCGGATGGTCGGCCGGAAGGCTCTCGCGCGCCCCGTTCACGTCGGTGACGACGACCGGCCGGGCGCACGCCATGGCCTCCAGCGGGGCCAGCGCCATGCCCTCCCAGCGGGACGGCAGGACCACGAGGTCGGCGGCCCGGTACCAGGGGGCGGCGTCCGACGTCGCGCCGGCGAACTTCACCGACGCGGGCGCGCTCGCCCGCAGCCGTCGCGCGTCCGGACCGTCGCCGACCAGCACCAGCCGCGCCCCGGCCACCTGCCGCTCCACCTCGGGCCAGGCCCGCAGCAGCACGTCCTGCCCCTTCTGGCGGCACAGCCGGCCCACGCACACCACGAGCGGTCCCGTCCCGGACGGCGCCGTGTCGCCCTCCGGCCGGAACCGGGCGGTGTCCACCCCGTTGGGGACCACATGCCATCGGGCGGAGATGCCGGACCGGTGCCCGGTACGCCGCTCGGCCTGGCTCACGCACAGCACCCGCGTCGCCCAGCGCGCCCCGTACCGCTCCCAGCCCAGCGCCAGCCGCGCGACGCCTCCGTGCGCGGCCTCGAACGACCAGGCGTGCGGCTGATAGACGGTCGGCAGGCCCCCGCGCACCGCGAGCCGGGCCGCGAGCCCCGCCTTGGCGCTGTGCGCGTGCACCAGGTCCGGCCGCACCTCCCGCACCAGCCACGCCAACCGCCGTACCTCGCCCCACAGCTGGTGCCCGGGGGAGCGGGTCGCGTCCCAGCGCAGCACCCGGCAGCCCAGCTCGCGCAGGTCGTACGCGAGCGTGCCGCCCCGCGGACAGGCCACGGTCACCCGTAGTCCCGTGGCGAGTTGTGCCGCGACCAGGTCCGTCACGACCCGCGCGACACCGCCCTCGACCGGCTGGGCGACATGCAGGATGTGCGGCGCGATGCGCATGACCGAGGCTGCCCTTCCGAAGAAATGAGTCCGAGAGGAATGAGTCCGAACCAGTTACAGGATGTGTGGCTCGCGTTCCCGGGATAAGATCCCGCACCTGTTCGAGAGGGTCTTCGGTTCAACCGGCATCAGCCACTTATCCATATTTATCTTCAATCCGGTCAACAGTGTGGGAACGGCGGCGTCCTCCTGCTTGTTTCCCGCAGGGGACCACCCGTTCGGAGTCGGCGTGGGGTGTGGTTCCGCGCGTCCAGATGCAGGCGATCGGTTGCGGACGAGCCGAGTCGGTTTAACGGTGATCGCACGATCCGACATTCGCTCTACTCGCCCGAGGGGAACTTCATGCCTGCACCGAAATTCCGGCACCTCGCGACATCGGCCCTGTGCGCGGCGCTCTTCCTGGGGACCGCGGCGCCGGCGCTCGCGGCCTCGCCCGGCTCCGCACCCACCGACACACAGGCCCAGGCACTGGCCGGCCTCGGTACCGTGACCCCGGTGACCGACCTGCTGAACCGCGCGCTCCGGGCGGACGACGACCCGCTGACCGACGCGGAGCTGAAGGAACTCGCCGACGAGGCGAAGGAGGCCGTCGCACAGGCCAGGAAGGAAGCGGAACAGGCCCGTAAGGACGCCGAACAGGACCGTGAGGACGCCATCGCGGAGGCCAAGGAGGAGATCGAGGCGGCCAGGAAGGAGGCCGAGGAGATCAGGAAGGAAGCGCTCGCCGAGGCCGGGGCGACCAGCACGCCGACCACCCTCCCGGCGAACCTCACGAGCGGCGCGCTCGACGGACTCGGCCAGGCGATCGACGCCCTGCTGGGCGCGCTCGGGGCCGACGGCACCGATGACGCCGACGCCGCGACCGAGAAGGAGGTGGAGACCTCGGCGGGCGGCCTGCTCCAGGCCCTCTTGAACCTCCTGTCGCCGCTGACCGGCCGTGGCTGATACCGGGACCGGTGCCTGAGGCGAAGCAGCCGCCGATCCTCTTGACCCGTTGTGCCGGCCGCGGTCGGCACAACGGGTCTTTTCGTATGAGTTCCTGGAACTTGACGCCCGCAGAGTTTCCCGAGAGGCGCCCCTCTCGTTAGCCCAGGAGAATCAAGACCAGAGTTACCTGGAAAGGAACACGATGAAGAACCTGAAGGCTGCTGCCGTCGTCGCCGGCTCCCTTGCCATTGCCGGCGCCGGTGTTCCCGCCTCGGCGGTGGACATGCCGGGGCACGGCCTCGTAGAGAACGGTAAGACGGTCGCCCGCAGCCTCCCCACCGCCGCCAAGGTGCCGACCGGCTACGTGGGCAACGGCGTGAAGCGCACGGCGGACAAGGTGAAGAAGGGCGTCAACGAGCAGGGCGTGGTGAAGACCCCGGTCTTCGGCGGCACGCTGCCCAACCCCGTCGACGGCCGGCTGCTCGGCGGCCTCCCGCTCAACAGGTGACTTCGTCGCCCATCGGCTCGACGACCGGGGCCGGCTCCGCATTTCGGAGTCGGCCCTTCGGTATGTATGACCATGTATGACGGAGTGTTATTTTCGTGTGCCGTTGGGCCGAACGGACGATTCGGAGTGACCACGGGGGCGGTGAGGGCGTTGGTCCATATGAATGGGCGCTTTTTCCTCCTTGCCGGCGCTTCATAAAAACCGTGGGCCCTGTCCGCTCTCCGCAGCGGACAGGGCCCACGGCCTTGCCTGGACGGCTGTGAACGCCGATGGCGGGCCGCCGGAATTCCGGCGGCCCGCCATCGGGTGAAGCAATGCTCAGAAGAAGAGGCCGCCGGTGTGCAGCGCGCCCCGCCCCTGCTCGATCTTGGCCGTGTTGCAGGAGGCGTACTTCGAGTTCGGGGCCACGGTGCCGGCCAGGACGGCGCCGTTCGACCACGGGGCGAGGCAGCGGGCGTCGAGGACGGCGCCGTTGACGACGGCGATGCCCTGCTGCGGTTCGTTCACGACGACCGGCGCCGACGAGAAGCCGCCGCCGCCCTTGACGGTGGTGGTGTCGCTGTCGGCCGCGGCGGTGCCCCCGGTCGCCAGGACGATGCCCGCGGCGAGGGCGGAGATGGCCGTAACCTTGTTACGCATGAGTTGAGCCTTTCCGGGCTGCGTTTGGGTGATTCACCTGCTGCGAATTGCTCGAAGCAGGGGTCAGAAGAACAGGCCGCCCCTGTGGATGGCGTTCCGCCCCTGCTCGATCTTGGCGGTGTTGCAGGAGGCGTAGTGCGAGTTCGGGGCCACGGTGCCGGCGAGGACGGCGCCGTTGGACCACGGCACGGCACAGCGGAGGTCGGCGACGGTGCCGTTGACGATGAGAACGCCCTGCTGCGGTTCGTTCACGACGACCGGGGATGCCGAGAAGCCGCTGCCGCCCTTGACGGTGGTGGTGTCGCTGTCGGCCGCGGCGGTGCCCCCGGTCGCGAGGGCGATGCCGGCGGCGAGGGCGGAGATGGCCGTAACCTTCTTACGCATGAGTTGCGCCTTTCCGGGTGGCGTTTGGGGTGGTTCACCTGCTGCGAACTGCTCGAAGCAGGAGTCAGAAGAACAGCCCGCCCCTGTGGACGGAGTTCCGCCCCTGCTCGACCGGGGCCGTGTTGCAGGCGGCGTACTTCGAGTTCGGCGCGGCGACGCCGCCGAGGACGGATCCGTTGGACCACGGGGCGAGGCAGCGACCGTCGACGAGGGTGCCGTTGACGATGAGAACGCCCTGCTGGGGGGCGTTCACGACGACCGGGGACGCCGAGAAGCCGTCGCCACCCTTCACAGTGGTGGTCTTGCCGTTGCCGTCGTACTCACCAGCGGAGGCCATGCCCGCGCCGGCGACGACGGTGCTGAGGGCGAGGGCCGTGATGACCGCGAACTTCTTGGGCAACTTGGTTCCTTCCTGAATTCACGGTTGCGCACGCTTACGAAAAGGAAACCCGTATATGCACGCATAAGTCACGGCGGAAACATTCAAACGCGGGCAGATTCCTTCGGATGGCGCAACGCGAGGAAATGGACGGCGGGGCCGAATGGAATCCGGCCGCCCGGCCGCCCACATGCGGCCGCCCACATGCGTCCGGCCCACCGGCGAGGGGAGGGCCGGTGGGCCGGACGGTGGTTCACGGTGCCGGTGGGCTCGTGGGCCCGCCGTGTACGGAGCTGGAAACTGCGGGTCCGGATCCAGCGTCCGGGCCTGCCGGCGGTCTCCGGCCGCCGAGAACCGGATCAGAGTCTCGAAATTCCGGGTCCGGTTTTCACCGGTACGGCCGACTCGTAAAGGTGCCGGGTCGTCACTTGTTGGGGAGCAGGGTGCCGAGTCCGGCGGCGGTCGGCGCCTTCAGCGGGCGGACCTGGACGGAGCCGCTGCCGGCCGGGTTCTTCACCGGAATGGTGGGCTTCTGGGCGGCGTCCGGGTCCATGCCGTCCAGGTAGATGCCGGACATCGGCTGCCCCGGGCCCTTCTTGTCGAACGCGCTGCCCTTGGTGATTCCACCGTCCCGGGCCAGTCCCGTCACGACATCCGCGGCCGGCACGACCGCCGGGCTCACCTTCGTCGGGGACATGAGCCCGAGCGGGCTGATTCCCGAACCGCCGGTGGCGGCCGACGCCGCGGCGGCGGATCCGCCCACAAGACCCGCACCGATCGCCAACGCCGCAGTGGTGAAAACTGCCTTCTTCATGATTCACCTCGCTTGAAAGTACCTCTGATCCAACGGTTGGAGAACATAGCAGTCCATCGGCACTGCAAAAGCGACGTGTTACTCCATACGCATGAAAGTCGCGCGGGTGAAGAATGCAATGCGTGGGGGCATTCGGAGGGATCGGCGCATGATCGGAAATATGAAATTCAGTGCCCTCATCGACATGATCACCGGCCGTGATGAATTCACCCCGGCCCCGGCCCCCGCCGGATCGCCGGTCTGGGCGGAGGAGTTCGACGGCCCGATCGCCTGGGGCACCAGATGGGTCGGCGACCGCACCAGCGCCTTCCGCCACTGCGACCACAACCCGGACGACGACAAGCTCGACTGGCTCGACCCCGGCTGTGTGACCGTCGCGGACGGCATGGCCACCTTCACCGCCACGCCGGCCGGCCGCACCCTCGAGAACGGCCGCCAGGCCTGGCGCACCGGCCTGCTCACCACCGAGTACTCCGACGAGGAATTCCGGGTGCGGACCGGGGACTTCGTCGAGACCCGCGTCAGGCTCCCCTCCGGGACCGGGGCGTGGCCCGCGCTGTGGACCTGGAAGGACGGCGCGAACGAGGTCGACACCTTCGAGTACCACCCGGACAACCCGCATCTGCTGGAGCTGTCCAACCACGTCAACACCGCCGCGACGTACTTCACCGACGAGGGCGCGATCGCCCCGGGCCGGTGGGTGACCCTCGGCACCCGCTACGGCGCGCGCCGCGTCGAGTGGTACGTCAACGGCGAGTGCGTCTTCTGCGACGACACCGGCGTCGGCCCCGACTGGTCGGCGTACCTGATCCTCAACCTGTCGCTGAGCGCCGGCGAGCACCACCCGGCTCCCCGCGGACCGGAGCCGATCACCTTCGACGTCGGCCATCTCCGCGTCTATCGCTGACCACAGCCCCGGATCCGCCGTTCGGGCGGTGGGGCCGGATGCTGTCGGCCGGTCGGGTGAGAGCGCGGCGGATGTGCTTCGGACCGTCGATAGGGTCGCGCGGTGGTTCCTGACTCACGCGCGGGTGGCAGCCGGGCGTTCGCCGTGCTGCTGGTGGTCTGCGGGGCGGCCGGTCTTGTGGCGTCCTGGGTCATCACCCTCGACAAGTTCAAGCTGCTGGAGGACCCCGACTTCACGCCCGGTTGCAGTCTCAACCCGGTGGTGTCCTGCGGCAGCGTGATGGAGAGCGACCAGGCCGAGGCCTTCGGCTTCCCCAATCCGATGCTCGGTCTTGTGGCCTACGGCATCGTGGTCTGCGTCGGCATGAGCCTGCTGGCCGGGGCCGTCTTCCCGCGCTGGTACTGGCTGATTTTCGAGGCCGGCTGTGTCTTCGGGATCGGGTTCGTCTCCTGGCTCCAGTTCGAGTCGCTGTACCGGATCAACGCCCTGTGCCTGTGGTGCGCTCTGGCCTGGCTCGCGACGATCCCGCTGTTCTGGTACGTGACGTCCTTCCTGGTACGCCGCCGCTTCCTGCCCGCCCCGGCCCCGGTGCGGGCCTTCCTCGACGAGTTCACCTGGGTGCTCCCGGTGCTGCACATCGGCGTCGTCGGCATGCTGATCCTGACCCGTTGGTGGGACTTCTGGACAAGCTGACCATTGCTGCACCCGGGGCGACACGCCCGGCCCCGCGCTGCGGTGGTGACCCCCCGACCCTCTGAACTGCTACTCGTACGAACACCGAACCGTACGAGGAGTGAGCGATGGCCGTCAGCGCGAGTGGGGTTTCGGTGGGCGGGGCGCAGGGCCCGGACACTGCCGTCGGCAGCGAGCCCGGGAGGCGGACGCGACGGGAGGCGGCGCGGCTGCTGTTCGCCTCCGCCGCCGTGGCGCTGGCCCCCGTCATCACCGCTTCCCGGCCCTCGCGATCCGCCGACCGGCCGCAGGACGCCGGCGCCGACAGCCCCTTCGACGAGACCTATCGGGGCCGCCACATCCAGGGCGTTCCGGTCTCCCAGGGCGGGCTCAGCGCCCTCGACGTCGCCTGGCACGTCACCGTGGACGGCCGGCCGCTGCACCTGATGCGCCGGGCCGACGGCACCTGGCTGAGCATGGTCGACCACTACGGCTGCCACCGGACCCCGCTGGAGGCGACCCGTGCGGCCGTCGACGAGCTCGGGCCCCGCGAGCGGCTGCGCGACCTGGCCCCCGGTCCGTTCGGCGGCGGGCATTCGCACAGGGAGACAGAGCATGGTGTACGTGCGTAAGAACGTGAGCAAGCTGACGCGCACCGAGCGGCGCCGGTTCGTCGAGGCGCTGCTGGAGATCAAGCGGAGCGGCCGGTACGACGAGTTCGTACGGCTGCACATCGCGCACTTCGTCGGCGACGGCGACCGGGGCCTGCGCGCCGCGCACATGACGCCCTCCTTCCTGCCCTGGCACCGTATGTTCCTGCTGGACCTGGAGGAGGCCCTGCGCCGGGTCGACGACTCGGTGACGGTGCCGTACTGGGACTGGACCCGGGATCGCAGGACCACCTCGGTGCCCTGGACCGACGAACTGCTCGGCGGCAACGGGCGGCCCGGCGACCGGCGGGTGATGACCGGGCCGTTCGCCCACGCCACCGGCAACTGGACCATTCGGGTCGGCGTCACCGCGGGCGACTTCCTCACCCGGGACCTGGGCCGCTCCCGGAACCCGATCGACCTGCCCACCAAGGCCGATCTGAAGGAGGCGATGGACGACCCCGTCTACGACGTCGCCCCGTGGAACTCGACGGTCTCCAAAGGCTTCCGCAACAAGCTGGAGGGGTGGGGCGGCGGCCGGGACTCCTGGCGCAACCACAACCGGGTGCACCGCTGGGTCGGCGGCACCATGCTCGGCGGCGCGTCCCCCAACGACCCCGCCTTCTGGCTGGTCCACGCCTTCCTCGACATGCAGTGGACCCGCTGGCAGCGACGCCACCGCAACCACCGCTACCTGCCGGCGAAGCCGCCCGGGCGGCGCAGCGACCAGTACCGGCGGATCGTCGCCCGGCACGAGCGGCTGCCGCCGTGGGACCTGACGCCGGACGATCTGGAGGACGTGTCCCAGATCTACCGGTACGCGTAGAAAGAAATCGCTGAGCCCCGGCCGCCGATGTCGACTAGCCTCCGCTCATGGCAACCGATCCGACGGAACAACTGGTCAGACTGTTCGCCGAGGAGAGCCGGGTACGCGCCTTCGCGGCCGTGGCGCTGGGTTCCGAGAGCGCCGAGCAGGTCGCCCGGGCGGCGGGGCTGTCCCCGAGGGAGACGGCCGTGGCGCTGCGCCGACTGCGGGAGCAGGGCGTGGTGGGCGCGGGGGACGGCGGCGAACTGGGCATCGCGTACGGGCTGTTCAGGCAGTACGCGCGGGCGGCGGCGGAGCGCGCGGGCGACCCCCGGGCCGCCGGTGACCCGGCCTCCGGGGACACACGGGCCGACATGGTGCTGCGGACCTTCGTCCGGGACGGGCGACTGGTCCGGCTGCCCGCATGGTGGACCCGCAAGAAGCTGGTCCTGCGGCACATCGCCGAGCAGACCTTCGAGCCCGGTGTCGAGTACCCGGAGCGCACGGTCAACGAGAAGCTGCGCGCCTGGTGCGAGGACAGCGACGACATCGACCATGTGACGCTCCGGCGCTATCTGGTGGACCTGCACCATCTGCACCGCAGCGACGGCGTCTACCGCAGGCCGGCGCGGGCGCCGCACGGCGAGGCCGCCGACAGCGCCTGACGCGGCGGCCTCAGGGCAGCCGCCGTACCGGTGAACCCGCCAGGTACGCCTGGATGTCCTGCACCGCCTGGCCGTAGTACGTCGCGTAGTTGGCCTGCGAGACATATCCCAGGTGAGGTGTCGCGAGCAGCCGGGGCGCCGTGCGCATCGGGTGGTCGGCGGGCAGGGGCTCGATGTCGAAGACGTCGACTCCGGCGCCGGCGATACGGCCCTCGTGCAGCGCGGCGAGCAGGGCGTCCTGGTCGACGATCGCGGCGCGGGAGGTGTTGACCAGGTACGCCGTCGGCTTGAGCAGGGCCAGCTCGGGCGCGCCCAGCAGGCCGCGGGTGCGGTCGCTCAGGGCGAGGTGGACGGAGACGAAGTCGCTGTCGGCGAGCAACTCCTCCTTGGACGCGGCCAGATGGACGCCCACCTCGTCGGCGTACTCCTTGGTGAGGTTCTGGCTCCAGGCGCTCACGTGCATGCCGAAGGCGAGGCCGACATGGGCCACCCGGCTGCCGATCTTGCCCAGGCCCAGCAGGCCGAGCCGGCGGCCGTGCAGGTCGGCGCCGACCGTGCGCTGCCAGGGGCCGCCGGTGCGCAGCGCGTTGCTCTCCTCGACGAGGCCGCGGGCGAGGCCCAGCAGCAGGGCCCAGGTGAGTTCGACGGGCGGCGTGGCGGAGCTGGCCGTGCCGCAGACGGTGACGCCGTGCGCCTCGGCGGCGGCGTAGTCGATGACCGAGTTGCGCATGCCGGAGGCGATCAGCAGCCGCAGCCGGGGCAGTCGGGCGATCAGGGAGGCGGGGAACGGGACGCGTTCGCGCAGGGTGACCACGATGTCGAAGTCGGCGAGGGCCGCGGCCAGGGTGTCCTCGTCGGGAAAGTGGGAGGTGAAGGGGACGACCTCCACCTCGTCCGCGAGCGGCGACCAGTCGGCGGCCTCCAGCGCCGCGTTCTGGAAGTCGTCGAGCACAGCACAGCGCAGCCGCACGGTGGTTCCTTTCCATGGCCGGGGGCCGGGGCCGGGTGTAATCAGACCGGTCGGTCGGGTTACAGGGGGGCAGGGGGAGGTGTCCGCTGACTTCCCATCATGGGCGGGACGGCTTCCCGGGCGCCGGCCTCGTACTCCTCGAAGACCCGCCTGCCCCGATCCGGGGAGAGGTCCAGGGCCGCCAGCAGCGCCGGCGTGGAGATGCTCGGCAGGACGTGGCGCAGCAGGACGGAGACACGGCGGCCGAGGTCGGCGCGGTTGCAGCTGGCCTGGCTCATCGCCTGGACGCCGGCGAAGGCGCCGGTGAGGAACTCGGCGGTGTCGGTGACGTCGACGTGCGGCAGCAGCTCGCCCTGGGCCCGCGCCTCGGTGAGGATCTGCCGGAGCTGCTCGCTCCAGGCGCGGAAGGCGGCGTCGCGGTCCAGTTCACGTGCGCCCTGGTCGAGGGCGAGGGAGACACCGGCCTGCACCAGCGGATCGTGCTGCAACCGGTACGCCATGACCATGCCGTGGTCGACGAGCCTCTGGAGCTTGCTGGACCTCTCGGGCAGCCGGTCGAGCGGCAGTTGGGCCTCCAGCACACCCAGCGCGACCTCCTCCTTGGAGGCGAAGTGGAAGTACAGGGCGCCCCGGGTGACCCCGGCCCGGTTGAGGATCTCCTCCACGGTGGCCGAGGCGTATCCACGCTCGCCGAACACCCCCGCGGCCGCCTCGAGGATCGAACGGCGCGTTCTGATCGCGCGGTCCTGCCGGGCCATGGGTCCCTCCACCGTGTGCACGCCGGCGCGCTACGTGGCGTATTGAAAAGAAAACCGGATCACACGTAGGTTACTCGGCGGGCGGGAGCGCCTCGCTCTGGCGAATGACTCGGGGGGAGCCATGGACCACGTGCGATCTCTTGACGCCTCGGCACGGGACGAGCAAACCGCGGGCCCCGCCGGACCCGCCCCCGCGACTGCCGGATGGCACACGGAGATAAGCGGCGAGCACGTGCACCGGCCCGACGCGCGGGACGCCTTCCCCACCGCCTGGCGCCGACTGGACGACACCCGCTTCCAGGTCCGGGCCCGCTGGCCGCGACGGCACCGGTTCTTCACCGAGGTGGCCGGACGCTTCCAGGACCCCCTGCTGATACCGGAGATACTGCGCCAGGGCTCGATGCTGCTGGCCCACGCCGCGTTCGCGGTGCCCATCGGCGACCGGTTCGTGATGCAGCGCATCCGGTACTCGGCGGCGCCGGCCGGGCTGGTGCTCGACCGGTCCTCCGAGGACGCCGTCGCCGACTTCACCTGCGGTGACGTACGACGTCGCGGCCGTCGCCTGGCGGGCATGCGCTGTGCGATGGTGCTGCGCCGGCAGGGCCGGGTCGTCGCCACCGCCGACGGGCGGCTCGACTGCGTCACGGACCGGGCCTACCGCCGACTGCGCGGTGAGCGGCTGTCGTTGACCGGCTGCTCCGTACCGCTGCTGCCCGCACTGCCGCCCGGGGCGGTCGGTCGGAGGGACACCGCGGCCGTCGTCCTCGCCCCCTCCCCGCGCCCGGGCGCCTGGCAGCTCAGGGTCAACACCGCGCATCCCACCCTGTTCCGCAGGCCGAACGACCATGTGCCCGGCTTCGTGCTGCTGGAGGCCGCCCGCCAGGCCGCGACGGCCTTCTCGCTCTTCCCCGGCCTCATGGTCGTCACCGACATGGACATGGTCTTCGCCCGGTACGCCGAACTCGACAGCCCCTGCTGGATCGAGGCCGACCCTCTGCCGAAGGACGACCCCGACCCGGCCACGGTCCAGGTGCGCGGCCTCCAGGACGACGCCGAGGTCTTCAGCTGTACGGTGACGGCCGCGGCGTCCGGACCGGTGGACCGCTGACGACTTACGGCTGACGACTGACGGGACTTACGACTGACCGCGGTGTTGCGGATCGCCGGCCGAGAAGGAGGCCCTCACCTTGCCACCACGCATCCTCGTCACCGGGGGAAGCGGCTTCGTCGGGGGCCATGTCCTCGCCGCCCTGCGGGAGCTGAGCGAAGCCGGGCAGGACACGGACACCGCACCGTCCCGCCTCCGGCTCCTGCTGCGCACCCCCGCGAGCCCGCCACCGGACACCACCCCGGCGGCGGACATCGTGCGCGGGGACCTCGCCGACCCGGGGTCGCTGCGCGGTGTCTGCGACGGCGTCGACGTCGTACTGCACTGCGCCTCCCACATCGGCGACGACGAACGGCGCACCGAGACCGTCAACGACCACGGCACCCGCGCGCTGGTCGAGGAGGCGACGCGGTCCGGCGTGGCCCGCGTGGTCTACGTCAGTACGGCCGCGGTCTACGGCCGGGGGCCCTTCACCGACGCGCACCCGGCCGACCTGACGCTCGCACCCGCCTCGGCGACCAGCCGCTCCCGCGCCGCCGCCGAGCGGCATGTGCTGGACGCGGGCGGGGTCGTGCTGCGCCCGCACCTGGTGCTCGGGACGGGCGACCGCTGGGTCGTGCCCGGGCTGGCCGCCCTGCTGGGAGCGCTGTCGGCGGGCCTGAAGGACTGCACGGCGCGCCATTCCGTGGTCGACGTACGGGCGTTGGGGCGCGCGGTGGTCGCCGCCGGCCTGTCGGCCCGCGACCTGGCGGGCGCGCACCACGTCAACCACCCGCACCCCGTGGACAGTTCGATCCTCCTCGACACGGTGGCCGACCGCCTCGGCCTACGACTTCCGGGCGCACCCCTGAACCTCGACGAGGCACGATCACGACTCGCCGGCCAGCCGCGCGCGCTGCACCACCTCGGGATGCTCGCGGTGGACCACTGGTTCGCGGACGGCGGTTTCTGGGCGGACGTCGGGGTCGATCCCGGGGTGGGGTTCGCGGGGAGCGTGGCGGAGCATGCCGCGTGGTACCGGGAGTTCCTGGGGAGGCCTTCGTGAATACCAAACGCACACTGACGGGCAAGATCGCACTG
Organism: Streptomyces ferrugineus; assembly: GCF_015160855.1. NCBI lineage: Bacteria > Bacillati > Actinomycetota > Actinomycetes > Kitasatosporales > Streptomycetaceae > Streptomyces > Streptomyces ferrugineus. The sequence goes on from NZ_CP063373.1 coordinate 1,656,943, forward strand.
GTCACCGGAGCCGGCCGGGGAATCGGCAGAGGCATCGCCGAGCGACTCGCCCGCGACGGGGCGCTGGTCGGCGTCCACTACGGCCACAGTGAGAGCGCGGCGCTGGACGTCGTCGCGGAGATACGCAAGAACGGCGGCCGGGCCTTCCCGGTCGGGGCGGAACTCGGGGTGCCGGGCGACGCCGACGCCGTCTTCGCGGCCTTCGACGCCGGGGTGCGGGAGCAGACGGACACGGACACAGCGGCCGACGGTGCGGATTCGCTCGACATCCTCGTGAACAACGCGGGCGTGAGCGGTTCGGGACCGATCGGGCAGGCGGTTCCCGAGGTCTTCGACCGCATGATCGCCGTCAACGCCAAGGCACCGTTCTTCCTCGTGCAGGGCGCGCTGCCGCGGATGCGGGACGGCGGGCGTGTCATCAACATCTCCTCGCTGGCCTCACGGCGCGCCTTCCCCGAGTCCGTCGCGTACGCGATGTCCAAGGGGGCGCTGAACACGATGACCCTGTGCCTGGCGAAGGAACTCGCCGGACGCGGCATCACCGTCAACACGGTCGGACCCGGTTTCATCGAGACGGACATGAACGCCCGGCGCCGGACGACACCGCAGGCGCGGGCCGCCCTTGCCGCGCGCTCCGCCTTCGACCGGATCGGCATGCCTTCCGATGTGGCGGACGTGGTGGCGTTCCTCGCCTCGGACGACTCCCGCTGGGTCACGGGGCAGTACCTCGATGCCAGTGGCGGGACCGATCTGTGACGGTCGTCCGGCAGGGGTGACACCCGCGACGGGACGTTCAGGGCGGCCCGCGCCAACTCCCGGACCAGGGACTGCCGGATGGCAGGGGTGGAGCGCAGCCGTCGACGGAACCGGCGTAGGCCCGCAGTCGGCCCTGCTCCAAGGCAGCGGTGGAGAAGCGGCCGCGGCGCTCGTGCGTCGCCCCTGGGCTCGGCCTTTCTGCAGGTCCAGTCAGGGCTTGACGACCACCTTCCCGGCGGCATCACCGGCGGCCATGCGCATCAGCCCGGCAGCCACGATGTCCTCCAGACTGATGACCGCGTCGAGTGACGTGGAGGCGATGTGCGGATGATCGTTGAGCAAGGCGAGCGCCTCCGGCAAGTCCTGGTCGCAGATGTGCACCTTTGACGTCGACATCCGGATCTCATCGAGGACAAGCCTGGTCAGGTTCAAGGGCGACGGGTCACGGTGCAGGCCGACCAGCCGGATGTGGCCGCCGCGACTCACCCCCTTCGTGGCGGTTTCAAGACCTCGTGGGAACCGATGCCGCCCAGCCCGATCACGGCGACTTTCACGCCCGGTTCCGCTTCGGTGCCGCGTACCGCGTGCAGAGCGGCGGCGAGCGGCTGGGCCATGATCGCGACGTCAGCCGGGCAGCTTCCGACGGAGCGGCTGATGCGCGCGGGCACGTTCACCCGCTGGGCGAGACCACCATCCACGTGCAGTCCCACCGTGTAGTACCCGGCACAGAGGTTGGTCCGGCCCGCGCGGCACCACCGGCACGTCCCACAGGAGACGCCCGAACCCGGCACGACCACGTCACCGGCGGTCAGCTCAGTGACCTTCGCTCCGACGTCCACCACCCGCCCGACCATCTCGTGGCCCAGGACCAGCGGGCCGACATGGCCGCTGGCGGGATGCGGGGTGGTGAGGGGGATCAAGTGCGGCCCAGTGGCGAATTCGTCCGCGTCGGTTCCGCAGATGCTGGCACGCAGGATCTCCAGCTGGATCTCGTGTGCCGCAGCCCGCGTAGAGGGAGGCGGTGCTGTTGCGGACCAGCGCGCTGCTTGAGCCAGTTCAGTGATTCCTCGCGTGGATGTCCGCCGAGGGCGGGTGTGGGGTGGAGGCGTTCGACGAACTGCAGGATCCCGAGTCCGGGCTGGACGTCTTGTCCTTCCACCACCGTCGCCAAGTGCTGAACGTTGGCCAGTTTGAGCACGGTCGGCCCGTTGCCCGCTTCGACGCGCGCGCACGTGGGACGCAGCGCGTTGACGAGCATGCGTACCACGACGTCGTGCTCATGCCGGATCTTCGCGCTGTCCGTCAGCTGCTTCTCGAGTTCGGTGTCGAGCCGGGCCGTCGAGCCACGGGGTGCGGTGCCTGCCAGCCCGAGGGCGCGCACGTTTCTGTCACTCAGACGCACCAGGTACTCGGGTGTGGCACCGATGAAGGTGTGTTCGCCGTGTCCGACGGCGAACACCGTGGCATCGGGGTAGGTGCGGCGCAGCCGCTCCAGCGCCATCGGAAGGTCGAAAGGTATGTCCGTGGTCACCTCGACCTCCCGGGCGAGGACCACCTTTTCGAAGGCGCCGTGGCCGATCTGGTCGACGGCTTGCCCAACCAGGTCCTTCTCCTGCTCGGCAGGGGGCAGTTCACGGGAGGCCGAGGGCTTGCGGGACGGTAGCTGCGGTGCACGATCGACGCGGGTGGCGTCTCCCTCAGGCACGCACTGCTCGGCGCGCAGTTCCGCCATCGGGGAAAGGGCCGTAGAGCCGCGTATCTGCAGGCCCGGCACCCACATCAGTGCCTCGGGAAATGGAGTGGTCCACGGTTTCTCCGCGGTAGCGGCGGTAGCCACAGCGGCGGCGAAGGAGAAGCCGCCGATCAGGACAGGGCCCTGGCCGGTGGGCAGACCGTCACCGGGGTGGCTTCCGGTCACCGCGTCGTGGATCAGCCGCTCCCAGGATCTCCGCGTGGTCGGGATACGGGTGTCGCCGGATGCCGTCAGATCGTGTGCCGTGCCGAGTGCGACCAGCGAGCTGCGGTCCCATGCTGATTGCGGGACGTTCGGTGGACCGCTGGTGGCCCGGAATCGCAGCCTTCATCACCACCGGCCACGGCGAGCGAACTCGCTGACCTGGTCGTGCTCGACGAGGCGCGCCGGCAGAGGCGTCCGACGGCATCGACGCCAGAGTGTCGCTGGACCGCGTCCGTCGGATGTCACGTTCGCGGTAGGGGCAGAAGCGCCTACTCGACCGATTCCGGTTCGGTACCGGCCGTCGCGGGGGCGCGGCGAGCGGCCGTGGCGGGACCGGGCTCGGAAGCGGTGGGGGGTTCCTGGCTGCGGGTGTTGGTGGTGCCCAGGGCGATCAGGGAGGCCACGAGCAGGGCGAGGCTCGTGGCGAGGATCGCTCGTTGGAATCCTGAGGTGAGCGCTTCCGCGGGGGCGGTGTGCGCGGCGAGCAGGTCGTCGGTGCGCGCGGTGGCGATGGCGGAGAAGACGGCCAGCCCGAGCGCGGCGCCGATCTGCAGCGAGGTGTTGAGCAGGCCGGCGGCGAGTCCGGCCTTGTTCGCGGGCACTCCCGCGTTGGCGGCGGCGGTGACGGTGGTGAAGATCGCGCCCAGTCCGAACGACATGACCGCGAGGCCGGGCAGCAGATCGGCGAGGTAGGAGCCGTCGACGGGGACGCGGGAGAGGTAGTACATGCCGCCGGCCGCCACGAGCGCGCCGGCGACGATGACGGGCCGGGTGCCGATCCGCGGGATGAGCTGGGCGGACACCCCCGCCGCGATGCCGATGCCGACCGTGACGGGAAGGTAGGCGGAGCCGGCCTGGATGGGTGAGTAGCCGAGCACGTTCTGCATGTACAGGGTGAGGAAGAAGAACAGTGAGATGAACCCGGCGAATGCGATCAGCTGGGTGGCGTCGGCGGCGGCCAGGCCCTTGATGCGGAGGATGGAGAAGGGGAACAGGGGGGTGCGGGCGCGTCGTTCGTTGAACGCGAAGGCGGCGAGGAGGATCCCGGCGGTGGCGAGTTCACCGATGGTGTGGGCGTTGCCCCAGCCGACTTCGGGTGCTCGTACGAGCGCGTAGACGAGCAGCAGCATGCCGCCGGTGACGAGGATCGCGCCGGGCAGGTCGAACGTGGCCGGGCGGGCGGGCCGCCGCTCGCCCGGTATCAGGCGGAAGGCCGCGACCAGCACGTACGCGCACACGGGGATGTTCACGAAGAGCACCCAGCGCCAGCCGGGCCCTTCCGAGAGCACGCCGCCCAGGAAGACACCGGTGGCGGCGGCGAGTCCGCTGACCGCTCCCCACACACCGAGTGCCTTGGCCCTCTCGCGGCCCTCGGTGAAGGTGGTGGTGAGGATCGACAGCCCGGCGGGGGCCATCATCGCCGCCCCGATCCCCTGGACGATCCGGGCCCCGATCAGCGTGCCGCTGTCCGGGGCCAGCCCTCCGACCAGCGAGCACACGGCGAACAGGGATGTACCGGCGACGAGCATGCGGCGGCGCCCGAGCAGATCGGCCGCGCGGCCGCCGAGGAGCAGGAAGCCACCGAAGGTGAGGACGTAACCGCTGATCACCCACTGCAGGTTCTGCTGAGAGAAGCCGAGGTCGTGCCGGATGGATGGCAGCGCGACGTTCACGATCGAGGAGTCGACGATGTCCAGGAACTGGACCGCGCACAGGAGCAGCAGCGTGAAGACACCGCGGCGAGTGGCGAGGAAGGGCGGTTCGGAGACGGGCGGTTCGGAAGCAGTCGGCGCCATGGCGGGAGACCTCCAGTGGATCCGCGAGCGATATGTCGGTGAGTCGCGCGCTTGTTAGTTAGTTGACTCACTAACTCGCACGCTAGCAGCAAGTCCCTCGCTTCGCTATCCTCTGAGTGAGATGACTGACTCAGCCAAACGGGATCGCGGCAAACGGGAGCGCCTCGTCGCCGGCGCCGGCGATCTCGTACACCGCCAGGGCGTCCTGGGTGTCACGCTCGCGCAGGTCGCCGAGGCGGCGCACGTCCCGCCGGGCAACGTGTACTACTACTTCAAGACCAAGGACGACCTGCTCCGTGCGGTCGTCGAGGCACGGATCGGCGAAGTCCGGGCCATGCTCCACTCGTTCGACGCGCACGCCGACCCCAGCGCCCGCCTCAAAGCGCTCGCGGGCCGGTGGGTCGAGATGCACGACCTCGTCGCCCGCTACGGCTGTCCACTGGGCACCCTCAGCGAGGAGCTCGGCCGCCGGGACGACGGTCTCGACCGCGAGGCAGCGCAGCTGATGGGTCTCATCCTCGACTGGGCGGAAGCCCAGTTCCGCCGGATGAACACCGCCGACCCGCGCGAGTGCGCTGTCGGTCTCCTCGCCGGCGTGCAGGGAGGCGCGCTCTTGGCCCACGCCCTGCGCGACCCGGCCCTCCTTGCCGACCACGTGCGCCGCCTCCAGGAGTGGATCGACTCACTGGTGTGAATCAGACCCGGTCGGCTGAGCGGTCCTGGCGCGCCTTGCCGGAAGAACTGCCTCTGAGCCTCGGAGGCGTCCCTGCAATGGGACGGCCTCCAGCCGGGCGACCTTTTCCCCGGCGAGAAGGGCGGGCTGCCGGCCGGATCGGTCTTCCGCCGAGCCTGGAACAAGGCCCGCGTCTACGACCTGCGCCACACCTGCCTGACCACCTGGCTCAACAGCGGCATCCCGCCCGCCCGGGTCGCCGAGTGGGCAGGCAGGCAACACCGTCCCTGTCCTGCTCGCCACCTACGCCCGCTGCATCACGGGCCGGCTCGCCGAGCTCCAGCAGCGCATCGAAGGCCCCAGCGACTGCCCGCCGGGCCGTCCCCCGGCATGCCGGTGCCCAAGCCTGGATCCACGTTCGCACCGCGTCGCCGGGCCTGACCCGGGCGCAGGGACGCGCAGATCTCCGCTTCCGGCGCCGGCGTTCACTCGGCGATGTCGACTCCGTATCCGCGTGCGAGGGCGTCGAGACCGTGGTCGTAGCCTTGGCCGACGGCTCGTAGGCGCCACACCGGACCTCTGCGGTAGATCTCCGCGAGCAGCATGGTGCGTTCGGTGGTGGCGGCGTCCAGGGTTGCCCGGGCGAGCGGTGCCCCGCGACTACCGGGCGCGGCACCGATCTGGATCGCACCGACCGTCCCGAAGGTGGCGGCGCCGTCAATGGCCGCGGCGACGACAACCTTGCGCGTCGCGGGCGGCAGGGAGGCCAGGTTGAGGGCGATGGTCTGTTCGGCAGGGCCGCCGGTCAGCAGTCGTACCGTTCCGGCGGGGCTCTCAGGAGCGCCGTAGAAGATGAAGTCCTCGTCGAAGGTGACCTGTTCGTCCTCGTCGAGGAGGAAGGCGACGACGTCGATCTCATAGCCGGACCGCGAGGCCCAGCCAGCGGTGACATACCACTCCTGCGTGGGTCTGCCGTGCGGCGTGGGCAGGTCGATGACACCGCCTCTCGGCATCACGTGCGGCTCCTGAGGCCGGAGCGCCGCCTCGGCCGGGGCGGTGGCGGTCGGAGCGGTGGCGGTCGGAGCGGTGAGCCAGTGGAGGTCGTGCACGGGGAGTCCGAGGGCGGTGATGCGGCTCATGCGCTGGTCGCCCTGCCCTCCCTCCAGGAGTACGACGTCGGTGACGCTGGCGGACAGGTTGACCGCCGCGGATCCGCCCAGTTCGACGATGCGGGTACGAGCCGCCGCGGCATCGGCATGGATGCCGCCGAGCACCAGCACTCGATGCCCGGCCAGAGGCCTGTCCAAGGTGACGACGGAGGGCACCGGTTGGCGCGGAGCGGGTACCCCCGCACCGGGTGCGGCCGTGGGCGGAGCTGCGGCTTCCGGGGCGGGTACGGCAGAGGTCGTGGTGGGCGCCAACTCCACGGGTGTGCCGACGGGTTCTGGTTCCGGCTCGGCCACCAGGGCGACGGTGACGGCCGTCGCCTCATGCGCCGTCCCCGGTCGTACGTCGGCCAGTAACCGCAGGAAGGCGTGCTCGTCGATAACCGGCACGCCTTCGGCGACTGCGCGTCGGGCCTTTGCCGAACCGGACGCCGGTTCATTGGTGACCAGCACGCTGGTGTGCCGGCTGACGGTGGTCATCATGTTCAGCCCGGCGGCGACCGCCCGCCCGACCAGCTCCGCCCGGGCATGGGCGGTCTCACCGGTGATCGCGACCTTCATACCCTGCTGGAGAGGCCCGCCGGGAGTCAGCCGTCCCGGATTGCGGTAGGCGCAGGGAGTCTTCGGCGGCTTCGGCGTGAACTGCGACTCCGCCCGGGGCGGGCAGGTCACCAGCGGCAGGGGCAGATCGAGCCGCGCCGCCTCGCGCAGCGACGCCCGCAGGATCCCGGCCAGCACTCGGGTGTCGTCCAGCGCATCGTGCGCCCGCTGCTGGGGGACGCCGTAATGGGCGGCGAGGGTGCCGAGCTTCATGTCGTCCGTCGGCGGATCCACCTGGCGATTGAGCGCCAGGGTGCACAGCCGCTGCGACACCGGCAGCCACATCCGCGCACGGGCGAACTCGTAGGCCAGGAAGTCGTAGTCGAACTGGGCGTTGTGGGCGACCAGGACCCGGTCCTGAAGCATCGCCCCGATCCGCCCGGCGACCTGGTCGAACGTCGGCGCACCGCGCAGTCGCTCGACGGTCAGCCCGTGCACCTCCACCGGTCCCGGATCACACCCTGGATCGAGCAGCGTCGAGAACTCCCCGGTCTGCTCGCCGTCCGGGCCGATCGTGATCACCGCGACGGACAGCACGCGATCTCGCCGGGCTGTGAGACCCGACGTCTCCACATCAACCAAGGCCCAGTCGTAGGCGTAGTCGCCCATCGCGGGCACATCGAAGGAGGTGGAGACGAGACTCATGGCGGCAAGGATGATCTGACATCCATCCCTCCTTCAACCCGTATGCCGATTTGCCATCGTTTGGTTCGCCCTCTTCGCGCCAGCGGTCACGGAGGGCCTCTGGCGGCGCCTGGGAATCCGAGCCTTGACTTGGGGAAGTTTTCGGGAAGAACACCCGCTGCGGGCCGGACGAAATCGTTTCCCCAGCCGGACACTCGCCGACTCCGTCCGAGGGCCCACCCGCACCCGCGAAGCTGCTCCGCCGAGCCCGATAAACAGCCTCTGAACAGCAAAAACGCCCTCCCGATGGGAGGGCGGAGACTGGGCGCCCCCGGCAGGACTCGAACCTGCGGCCAAGCGCTTAGAAGGCGCCTGCTCTATCCACTGAGCTACGGGGGCCGGTCGTGGTGGCCTCTGTCGTGGTGCCCGGGTGTGGGCTGATCCGTGACGTTGCCGGGGACAAGGATAGGGCTCCCGCATCCGTGTCCCTGTTGCTTCGCCTCCGTGGCTCGATGTGGAGGTTCGGTGAAGCGGTCCTGATAATCGCAGGCAGGTACGAATCGTGCACCGCTTTTGGCCTCTCGCGCCTCCGGTGTTGTGCACTCGTTATGCCTGGACTGTGCCCGTGTCCCGGTCGCCCCTTCCGTCCCTTGTGTCCTATCGGCGCGCAGACATGCTCATATGCTTCAGAATTCCCCTAAAATTGGGCATTCTTCGCATGTGGTGACCTTGGACGTACGGCCTCAGCTGCTCGACGCACTCTCCGCCCTGCGCGACCGTGTCGCGGCCGCACGCTTCCCGCTGCCCCTGGCGGGGGCGCCACGCGCGCGTGCCAACCGCGACGAACTGCTCGCGCAGCTCGACGACTATTTGGTGCCCCGCCTGAAAGAGCCCGAAGCGCCCTTGCTGGCCGTGGTGGGAGGATCCACCGGCGCCGGCAAGTCGACGCTCGTGAACTCCCTCGTGGGTCGGCGCGTGACGGAGGCGGGCGTACTGCGACCGACCACGCGAAATCCGGTGCTGGTGTGCCACCCGGAGGACCATCACTGGTTCAGCGGGATGCGCGTACTGCCCGACCTCACGCGCGTGTGGGTACCCGAACACGACCCGGGCGAGGAGCTGATGCTGCCCGGTGAGGACGCCGCGCGCGTGCTGCGGATCGAGACCGCCGACAGCCTGCCGGCCGGCCTCGCCCTCCTCGACGCGCCCGACATCGACTCCCTGATCGCCGAGAACCGTGTCCTCGCGGCCCAGCTGATCTGCGCCGCCGACATCTGGATCATGGTCACCACGGCGGCCCGGTACGCCGACGCCGTGCCCTGGCACCTGCTGCGCACCGCCAAGGAGTACGACGCCACCCTCGTGACCGTCCTGGACCGGGTTCCCCACCAGGTCGTGTCCGAGGTCTCCCGGCAGTACGGCGCCCTCCTCACCAAGGCCGGCCTCGGCGACGTACCCCGCTTCACCGTGCCCGAGCTGCCCGAGTCGGCCTGGGGCGGCGGGCTGCTGCCGGCCACGGCGGTGGCCTCGCTGCGCACCTGGCTCACCCATCAGACCCAGGACCCGTCGGCCCGCGAGCACTCCATGGCGCGCACGGCGTACGGCCTCCTCGACTCCCTCAAGGCCCGTGTGCCCGAGCTCGCCAGTGCCGCCGCCGCCCAGTACTCGGCCGCGCTGCGGCTCACCGCCGCCGTGGACAGCGCCTACGACAGCGAGTACGCACGCGTGCGTGCCCGGCTCCAGGCCGGCGCCGTGCTCGCCGGCGACGCCCTCAAGCGCTGGCGCGCCTTCCCGCTCGACTGCTCCGCCGGTGAGCTGCTCGACTCCCTGGTGGAGAGCCTGAGCACCCTCCTGCTGTGCGCCGTCACCGCCGCCGACGAGCGCGTCGACGACGTCTGGCGCCGCGAACCGGCCGCCGCCGCTCCCGAACTGACGGCCCGTGAGCCGAAGTCGGCCGGCGTCGAGCACCGCATCGGCGTGGCCGTACGGCGCTGGCGGCGCGAGCTGGAGGAGTACGCCGAGGACGAGGTGAGCTACCTCGACCGCAGCGTCGCCCCGGACTCCGAGGTCGTCACCGCCCTCGTCGCCACCGCCCTGCTGGGCAGCCGCCGGGCGCGGAACGCGGGGGAGGGGCTCGCCGAGCGGATCGGGGCGCACGGCGCGCTGCGGCTGCGCGACCGGGCCGGACGGCTGCTCACCGAGCACCTCGACCGGGTGATGCACAACGAACGCGAGCGACGGCTCGCCCCGCTCGACGCCCTGGAGGTCCACCCGGATCCCCAGGCCGAACTCATCGCCGCGCTGTCCGTACTGCAGAAGGAGAGGTGACCGGTGACCGCCGTCACTGACCATGACCACACGGAACACGCCGATCAGCAGCAGGAGGACGGCGCCACCAAGGACGACGATCGCGTGAACGACATCCCTGTGGAGCGCGCCTCCACGAACGGCTTCCCCTCGAACGACGATCGCGCGCGCGGTGAGCAGCCCGGCGAGAGCGAGGACTTCGTGGCCGACGACGAGCCGGACAAGCGCAAGCTCTGGCGGAAGCTGGCCAAATGGGACGGCGGTCGGGCGAGCGACGGCCACGCGCGCGTGGAGGCCGACGACACGCCCGCGCGCGAGGACGCCCCCGACTCGGGCGACGGCCATCGGAGGGACGGTGGCGGGGCCGCACGCGCGAGCGTCCCCGACCCCGGCGGCCGCAGGGCCGACTGCGACACGCCCGCGCGCGGGAGCGTCCCCGACCCCGGTGGCCGTGGCCGTAACGAGGGCGGCGGCGCCTCACGTCGTACGGATGCCTCGTCCCGTACGGATGCCTCGTCCCGCAAGGAACCCTCGGCGCGGAAGGAAGTCGCGTCGCGCGAAGAGGCTGCCTCTCGCAAGGAGCCGGCCTCTCGCAGGGAGTCACCGCCACGTACACAGCCAACGTCCCGTACGGAGCCACCGTCCCGTACGGAGTCCCCGTCCCGTCGTAAGGAGTCCGCCTCCCGCCCGGAGTCGTCGGACCGCGCGGAGTCCTCCGTCGGCACGGAGTCCTCCGCCGGTGCGGAGTCCGCGACCCCCTGGGACGACGGCCTGATCGCGCGGCGGGTGAACGAAGGCGTTCCCGCTGAGCCGCCCGCCGTCGTGGAGCCCCGGGCCTCCGCCGGTTCGCAGGTCGTGACGCCGCTCGCGTACGACGGGGCGCTGCGGTCGCGGCTCGACGCGCTGCGTGAACTGGTCGGGCTCTCACGGACCCGGCTGGACAGCAAGACGCTCGGCGACGCGGGCCGGGTGCTCGACGAGGCGGCGGCGCGGCGCAGGCTGTCCGGGCAGCACACGGTCGTCGCCATCGCGGGCGCCACGGGCAGCGGCAAGTCGCAGCTGTTCAACGCGCTCGCCGGGGTGACCATCTCGGAGACGGGCGTACGGCGGCCGACGACCGCCTCGCCCCTGGCGTGCAGTTGGAGCGACGGCGCGGCCGGTCTCATCGACCGGCTCGGCATCCCGCCCCGGCTGCGGCGGCGCCCCGCGCAGAACTCGGTCGCGGACGGGCAGCTGCGCGGGCTGGTCCTGGTCGACCTGCCCGACCACGACTCGGCGGCCGTACAGCACCGCGAACAGGTCGACCGTGTCCTGGGGCTGGTCGACGCCGTCATCTGGGTCGTCGACCCCGAGAAGTACGCCGACGCCGTTCTGCACGAACGCTATCTGCGGCCCATGGCCGGGCATGCCGAGATCATGTTCGTCGTCCTCAACCAGACCGACCGGCTGCCCGGGGAGGCCACCGACCAGGTCCTCGACGACCTGCGGCGGCTGCTCGACGAGGACGGCATCGCGCTCGGCGAGCACGGCGAACCCGGCGCTGTCGTGCTCGCGCTGTCCGCGCTCACCGGGGACGGCGTCGGAGAACTGCGCGAGGCGCTCGGCGAGTTCGTGGCGGAGCGCGGGGCGGCGGCGCGCCGGATCTCGGCCGACGTGGACGCCGCCGGGCTGGGGCTGCGGCCCGTGTACGCGGCCCGTAGGCGGCCCGGGCTCAGCGAGGAGGCGCGCGACGAGTTTTCCGCCAGGCTCGCGGACGCCATCGGCGCCACCGCCGCGGGCGAGGCCGCCGAGCGGGCCTGGCTGCGCAACGCCAACCGCGCGTGCGGGACGCCGTGGCTGCGGCTGTACCGCTGGTACCAGGACCGGAGCGAACCGCCGACGGGGCGGCTGTCCCTGCGGACGCAGACGGACGAGGAGGCCACCGCGCGCCAGCGCGTCGAGCAGGCGGTGCGCACGGTCGCCGAGCGGGCCTCGGCCGGGCTGCCGACGCCATGGGCGCAGGCGGTGCGCGAGGCGGCCGTACGGGGGGCGCAGGGGCTGCCCGAGGCGCTGGACGAGATGGCCGCGCGGGCCGGACTCCCGCCGGGGCGGCCGCCGCGGCCGGGCTGGTGGCCGGCGGCCGTCCTGGTGCAGGCCGCCATGACGATCCTTCAGGTCGTGGGCGGGCTCTGGCTGGTGGCGCAGATCGTCGGGGTCATGGAGCCCAACCTGGGCGTGCCGGTGCTGCTGATGGTGGCCGGCATCGCCGGCGGTCCGCTCGTCGAGTGGGGCTGTCGGATGGCGGCGCGGGGGCCGGCCCGGCGGTACGGACTGGAGGCGGAACGGCGATTGCGGGAGGCGGCGGCCGGGTGCGGGCGGGCCCGGGTGCTGGATCCGGTGGCGGCCGAGCTGCTGCGGTATCGGGAGGTTCGGGAGCAGTACGGGAGGGTGATGGGGGTGGGGACCACGGGGCGGTGAGCCGAGGCGGGGCACCCGTTCGGGTGGCGGAGATATCCACAGGCGGGCGGTGGTCCACAGGGCTCAGCGGGCTCGGCCCGACGGAGGCAGTCTGGCTTCGCGGCGATCGCGGCGATCGCGATGATCGCGACGACGCGGTCGGCCGGACGCTGCCGTACGGGACGGGCCCGTACGCGTATCCGCCCGCCGGGAGCGGCCGGGCGAGGGAGGGGTTCGAGATGAACGAGACGATCATCTGCGCGGTGGGCAATGTGGCGACACAGCCGGTGTACCGGGAGCTGGCGACGGGGCCGTCCGCCCGTTTCCGGCTGGCGGTGACCTCGCGCTACCTGGACCGCGGGAAGAACGAGTGGACCGACGGCCACACCAACTTCTTCACGGTGTGGGCCAACCGCCAGCTCGCCACCAACGCCGCGGCGTCGCTGAACGTGGGCGATCCGGTCGTGGTGCAGGGCAGGCTCAAGGTGCGCTCGGACGTACGGGAGGGGCAGAGCTGGACCTCGGCGGACATCGACGCGCTGGCCATCGGCCACGACCTCGCACGCGGCACGTCGGCGTTCCGGCGCGCGCCCAAGCCGGAGGCGGGGGCGGTCCCGGTGGGCGCCGCGGGGACCGCTGCCGCGCCCGCGCGACCCGAGCCCGACTGGGAGACGCCGCCCGCCGACGGCGAGCCCCAACAGGCCCGGGAGCCCGTTGCGGTGACGTGACGTCAGTCACCAGCGAAACCTGACCGAACTGCGGCTTATCGACGAATGCGCGCCGAACGACCCCGGTGGATTTGTCGATAAGCCCTGCTCGCGAGAGATCTTGACGATAACGATTCCGAGTCGGATCGGCCCTGCGACGGGATCACGGGGAAGGGTGGCGCGCCGCGTCCCTAGGATGCCGGGCATGGCTCTCGGGGCCTGAAGATTCTGCTGGTGGGACCGTACCCCCACGTCAACGGGTCCTGCTCGAAAGGGAATTCTGTGTTTGCTGCGTTCTCAGCGCTGTCGGCGCGTGGGCGAGGGGCGGCCCGCCTCGCCGCCGCGACCCTGGCGTCCGGGCTTGCCGCCGCCACCGTGCTGGCCGGCGCCGGCACCGCGGTGGCCGCACCCGCCGCCGACGCGACAGTGCCGAGCCAGGGCGGCGCGACCGCCACGATAGGCGGCCTGAAGACATACGGCGCCGCGGTCGTCCACGCCGACTCCGGCGACCAGGAGATCTCGGCGGGGCTGTTCGAGATGTCCGTCGACGGCGGCGGCATGCTGCAGACGTACTGCGTCGACATCCACAACCCCACCCAGCGCGGCGCCAAGTACCACGAGACGCCCTGGAGCGGCACCTCGCTCGGCGCCAACAAGGACTCCGGCAAGATCCGCTGGATCCTGCAGAACTCCTACCCGCAGGTCAACGACCTCGCGGCGCTGGCCGGGAAGGCGGGCGTCAAGGGCGGCCTCACCGAGCAGGACGCCGCGGCCGGCACCCAGGTGGCCATCTGGCGCTACTCGGACGGGGTGAAGGTCGACGCCGTCGACCCGCAGGCCGAGCAGCTCGCGGACTATCTGGAGAAGAACGCGCGGGGCGTGGCCGAGCCCGAGGCGTCGCTGAGGCTGGACCCGCCCGCGGTCTCCGGACACGCCGGTGAGCGGCTCGGTCCGGTGACGGTGCACACCAACGCGGACGGCGTGACGCTGACCCCGCCCGCGGACGCCGCCACCAGCGGGGTGCGGATCGTGGACAAGGACGGCAAGGCCGTCACGACCGCCGCGGACGGCGGTCAGGTGTTCTTCGACGTGCCCGAGAAGGCGGCGGACGGACAGGCCGAGCTGACCGTGCAGGCCTCGACGACCGTGCCGGTGGGGCGTGCCTTCGCGGCCGAGAGCCGCAGCCAGACGCAGATCCTGGCCGGCTCCAGCGAGTCGACCGTCTCGGCGACGGCGAGCGCGAGCTGGGCGGAGAGCGGTGCGATACCGGCACTGTCCGCGGCGGAGAACTGCGACAAGGGCGGTGTCGACATCACCGCGGCCAACGAGGGCGACGCGCCGTTCACCTTCGAGCTGCTCGGGATCGAGCACAGCATTCCGGCGGGCACCTCGCGCACGGTGACGGTCCCGCTCCAGGAGGACCAGGCCTACGACTTCACCATCGAGGGGCCGAACGGCTTCCAGAAGCGGTTCACCGGGGTGCTGGACTGCATGACCCAGGTGGGCGAGGCCGACGCGGCGGGCAGCGTCACGCAGACCCTGAGCGAGCCGAGCCCCGCCACGGTCGGTTCGGCGCCCGACGACACCAACCTCGCGGCGACCGGCGGCTCCTCCATGACGCCCCTGATCGCGGGGCTCGCCATCGGCCTGGTGGTGATCGGCGGCGCGGCCCTGATCGTCGTACGCAAGAGGGAGGCCTCGACACAGGAGTGAGCGACTCCTGAGGCCGAACACCGGTCAGGGCCCGATCCATTGCGTGGATCGGGCCCTGATCTTTCCGGGGAGCCGGTGCGGTACGGCGGGCCTCGGTGCGCCGTCATCGGCGGAACAACCCATGGGCCGCCCGTCACAGCCCGTACTCCACCGGTAGGTCTCGCCTGGGACGCACCGGTCCGCACCCGCCCCCACGTCCCACACCGAGATCGTCACGGCATGAGACGTGGCCGGAGTCCCCGTGCCTGGGGCGGGGCTCAGAAGGCGCTGTTGTCGCAGCCCATCGTCGAGCCGATGTGGGTGTCCTGCGCGCCCGTGTTGCCCTCGCCGTTGAGCGCGTTGCCGAGCGCGCCGTTGAGGATGCCGACCTGGCCGAGGACGTCGACGTTCAGGTCGTGCGACTTGCACTGGGAGCTCTGCAGCACACTGACCTTGTCCCCGCCCTTGCCGCCGTGCCCGTGCCCGTCGAAGCCCTGGGCGGTGGCGGTGCCGGCGCTCAGCAGACCGACGCTGCCAAGGGCGACGACCACGACGGCAGCCTTGTGAAGCTTGTGCATGTCATCTCCGATGGAGTGAGGTGGGTGCGATCTGTGGGAGATCGACTTCGTACAGTTACGAGAGGCTAATGTGAAAAATCGGGACATGTCCGAACGGCGCGCCGGGAATCACACCGTTGCCTCGTCCTGCCGCCCGTTCGCGGTCCCCACTCCGGCCCTCGACGGCGAAACCCCAGGTAAGCGCCCCCCGCCCATACTGGTTTCCCCCCAGGGGTGGCGGTCGGGCAAGATGGGGTGTATCTGCCCACTGCCAGATTTCAAGCTGCCGGACGGTTTCTCTTGGCTGAGTTCATTTACACCATGCGCAAGGCGCGCAAGGCGCACGGCGACAAGGTGATCCTCGACGACGTCACCCTGAACTTCCTTCCGGGTGCGAAGATCGGCGTCGTCGGCCCGAACGGTGCCGGTAAGTCGACCGTTCTGAAGATCATGGCGGGCCTCGAGCAGCCGTCGAACGGTGATGCGTTCCTGTCGCCCGGTTACACCGTGGGCATCCTGCTGCAGGAGCCGCCGCTGAACGAGGAGAAGACCGTCCTGGAGAACGTCCAGGAGGGTGTCGCCGAGATCAAGGGCAAGCTCGACCGGTTCAACGAGATCGCCGAGCTGATGGCCACCGACTACTCCGACGCCTTGCTCGACGAGATGGGCAAGCTGCAGGAGGAGCTCGACCACGCGAACGCGTGGGACCTGGACGCCCAGCTCGAGCAGGCCATGGACGCCCTCGGCTGCCCGCCCGGCGACTGGGCCGTCACCAACCTCTCCGGCGGTGAGAAGCGCCGCGTCGCGCTGTGCAAGCTGCTGCTGGAGGCGCCCGACCTGCTGCTGCTCGACGAGCCCACCAACCACCTCGACGCCGAGTCCGTGAACTGGCTGGAGCAGCACCTCGCCAAGTACCCGGGCACCATCGTCGCCGTCACCCACGACCGGTACTTCCTCGACAACGTCGCGGGCTGGATCTGCGAGGTCGACCGCGGCCGGCTGCACGGCTACGAGGGCAACTACTCCAAGTACCTGGAGACCAAGGCCGCCCGCCTCAAGGTCGAGGGGCAGAAGGACGCCAAGCGGCAGAAGCGGCTCAAGGAAGAGCTCGAGTGGGTCCGCTCCAACGCCAAGGGGCGGCAGGCCAAGTCCAAGGCGCGGCTGGCCCGCTACGAGGAGATGGCCGCCGAGGCCGACAAGATGCGGAAGCTGGACTTCGAGGAGATCCAGATCCCGCCGGGTCCGCGGCTCGGCAACGTCGTCGTCGAGATCAACAACCTCAGCAAGGGCTTCGGCGACAAGCTCCTCATCGACGACCTCAGCTTTACGCTGCCGCGCAACGGGATCGTCGGTGTCATCGGGCCGAACGGCGCCGGCAAGACCACCCTGTTCAAGATGATCCAGGGGCTGGAGCAGCCCGACTCCGGCGACATCAAGGTCGGCGACACGGTCAAGATCTCGTACGTCGACCAGAGCCGCGAGAACATCGACCCGAAGAAGACCCTCTGGGCCGTCGTCTCCGACGAGCTCGACTACATCAACGTGGGTCAGGTCGAGATGCCCTCGCGGGCGTACGTCTCCGCGTTCGGGTTCAAGGGCCCCGACCAGCAGAAGGCGGCCGGTGTGCTCTCCGGCGGCGAGCGCAACCGCCTCAACCTCGCGCTCACTCTGAAGCAGGGCGGCAACCTGCTGCTCCTCGACGAGCCCACCAACGACCTGGACGTCGAGACGCTGTCGAGCCTGGAGAACGCTCTTCTCGAGTTCCCCGGGTGTGCCGTGGTCGTCTCCCACGACCGGTGGTTCCTCGACCGCGTCGCCACGCACATCCTCGCCTACGAGGGCGAGTCCAAGTGGTTCTGGTTCGAGGGCAACTTCGAGTCGTACGAGAAGAACAAGATCGAGCGGCTCGGCCCGGACGCGGCCCGTCCGCACCGTGCCACCTACAAGAAGCTGACCCGGGGCTGATCGATCTTGCGCCACATCTACCGCTGCCCGCTGCGCTGGGCGGACATGGACGCGTACGGCCACGTCAACAACGTGGTGTTCCTCCGCTACCTGGAGGAAGCCCGTATCGACTTCCTGTTCCGCCCGGACAAGGATTTCCAGCAGGGGTCCGTGGTGGCGCGCCATGAGATCGACTACAAGCGGCAGCTCGTCCACCGGCACGCGCCCGTGGCCATCGAGCTGTGGGTCACGCAGGTCAGGGCCGCGTCCTTCACCCTCACCTACGAGGTGAAGGACGACGACCTCGTCTACGTCCGGGCGTCGACGGTGATAGTGCCGTTCGACTTCGAGGCACAGCGGCCGCGCCGGATCACCGCGGAGGAGAAGGAGTTCCTCCAGGAGTACATGGACGAGGCCGACGAGGAGGAGGCCGTCGCGGCATGACGGTCCTCCACCTCGCCGACGAGGGGGAGGCGGCGGATCTCGCGGCCTTCCTCTCCCGGCTGCTCCACTACGACCGGTCAGCCGCGGTGCGCCTCCAGGCGGCCGGCACCGCGCTCGCGGTCTTCGGACGGCCCCCGTCCTTTGAGGTGCTGGCGATCCGCGCGGTGCGCCTCGCCAAGCCGTACGAGAACGGTCTCGACGTCACGCTGGACGTGACCGTCTCCGCCGGTGAACTCCTGGAGTCCGTCGATGAGTCGGCGGCCACCGCCGTCGTGCCCCAGGCCGTGACCGGGCCGCCGTGGGCCGGAGTGCTCCCGCCGCGCGGCGGATGGCGCCCGGTGCCGGGGCTGCCCGCGCCCGACGCCCTGCGGGCGATGATCGGTGCGGGGATCGCCGAGTTCCGGTCGCGTACGCAGGAGCTGGCGGCCGAGCGGCGTACCCGCAGCGAACTCGACCGGATCGGGCGGGAGATCTGGTCCCGGACCGTCGGGGAAACCCAGCTGCCGGTACGGGCCGTGCACGCCGCCCAGTCACTGGGCTTCCTGCGCGCCACCGGGGAGCCGGCCCTGCTCTCGTCCGGCGCGTGGCTGCGGCTGCGCACGCCGTACGGGTCGATCGCCGTACGACGTGCGGGGCTCGGCGCGCTCGACGTCAGCGTCCGCTGACGGTCGCGTCGGCGGCCGGCAGGCTCAGCCCGCCGTGTTCACCATCGACGCCGCCGCGTACGTGAGGTAGTTCCACAGCGTCCGCTCGTGCTCCTCGGAGAGGCCGAGCTCGTCGACGGCGACCCGCATGTGCTTCAGCCACGCGTCGTGCGCCGCGCGGTCGACGGTGAAGGGGGCGTGGCGCATGCGCAGGCGCGGGTGGCCGCGGTTCTCGCTGTACGTGGTCGGGCCGCCCCAGTACTGGATCAGGAACAGGGTCAGCCGCTCCTCCGCCGGGCCCAGGTCCTCCTCGGGGTACATGGGCCGCAGCAGCGGGTCCTCGGCGACACCCTCGTAGAAACGGTGGACGAGGCGGCGGAAGGTCTCCTCCCCGCCGACCTGCTCGTAGAAGGTCTGCTCCTGAAGCGTGCCGCGCCGAATCTCATTCACGCCCTCCATGCTCTCAGACTCGGCGACCGAGGACTCCAGGCCTAGGACCCGAGCGACTCGTTCCGGATCGTCCGGGTCAGGTGCTCGCCTCGCACCGTCTCGCGCAGGACAGTGGACGTATGAGCGCGCACGCTCTCGACCGGGACCTGGAGGACCTCGCCGCCTCGGCGCGGGCCGCGCTGGTGCGCGAGATCGACCTGAGCGGGGCGTGGGCCGGCGACCCCGTGTGGCGGGACGTCTTCGGGGCCGTGCCGCGGCATCTGTTCGTGCCGTACTACTACGTCGGCGTCGCCGGCGGCTACGAGCGCCGCTGGGGCCAGAGCCCCGACCCGGCCGCGCGCGAGCGGTGGGTGCGCGGCACCTACGCCGACACCCCGCTGGCCACCCGGCTGCGCGACGGCGAGCTGCTCTCCTCCAGCAGCCAGCCGTCGCTGATGGCGATGATGCTGGTCGCGCTGGAGGTGCGGGACGGCGACCGGGTCCTGGAGATCGGCGCGGGCACCGGCTACAACGCCGCCCTGCTCGCCCACCGGCTCGGCGACGACGATCTCGTCACCACCGTCGACCTGGAGCCGGAGATCACCGAGTCGGCCCGGCAGCACCTGGCCGCCGCCGGATACCACCCCGCCGTAGTCACCGGCGACGGCGCACGCGGTGTGCCCGAGCGCGCCCCCTTCGACCGGATCATCGCCACCTGCACCCTGCCGTCCATCCCGCGCGCCTGGCTCGCCCAGTGCCGTCCCGGCGCCCGCGTCCTGACGCCGCTCGCCACCGGCCTGGTCGCCCTCGCCGTACGGGACGCCGAGCACGCCGAGGGGCGCTTCCTGCACACGCCCGCCTACTTCGTGCCGCTGCGCGGAGGCAGCCGCTGGGAGCCGGAGCCCGCGCACATGGGCGGGCTGCCGCGCCGGGCCCGCGAGCACGAACTGTTCCGCTTCCTGCTCGCCCTGACCCGCGGCAGCCTCGATCCGCAGGAGGCGTACGCGCTGTGGGAGCGCGAGGGGCGGCCGGAGCGACAGCGGTACGGGATCACGGTGCGCGGCGAGCACGAGTGGGCGTGGCTGGACGACCCCGAGGGGCCCTACGCGTGGCCGCTGCCCGGCTGAGACACCGGGAGCGGCCGAGAACTAGCCGCGCCGGATCGTGATCGTCGTCCACGCCCCCACGTGCACCCGGTCGCCGTCCTGCAGCGGCACCGGCACGAAGGGCTGGATCGGCTCCTCGGCGCCGTTCACCGTGGTGCCGTTCGTCGAGTTCTGGTCGACGACCGCCCAGGTGCCGTCCGGCTGCTGGACCAGGACCGCGTGCTGGTGCGAGACGCCCGGGTCCTCCGGCGGCACCGACAGGTCGATGTCGGGGGTGTCGCCGGTGGAGTGGCGGCGGCGGCCGATGGTGACCTGGTTGCCGGTGAGCGTGCGCTGCTGCTCGGGCGAGTACGCGGGCAGGTTCAGGCCCGCGGCCTCGGGGCCGGAGCGCTGCATCATCGCCATGAAGTAGTCGCGGTCCGGACCGATGGTCGCCATCCAGGTCGTCGGCTGCTGCTGGTAGCCGGGGCCGGGCGGGGGCGGGGCCTGGGTCGCGCCGGGCTGCGGGTAGCCGTAGCCGCCCTGGGCGGGAGCGCCGGGGCCCGACGAGGGCGGAGAGATCACCCAGTCGTCGTCACCGCCGCCGAAGGACGGGCCGCCGGGCTGCGGACGGTTCGGGTCCTGTCCGAATCCGGGCGGGGCCGGCGGGGCGGCGGGGCCCGGGCCGGGGCCGGTCGGCTGGAACGCCTGCGGAGCACCGCCGGTCGCGCCGGGACCGCCGGGCGGGGTGGGGCCGGGCGGCGGCGGAACCGGCCGCGAGGGGTCGCCGCCGAAGCCGGAGGGGCCGTTCATGCCCGGGCCGCCGGGGCCACCGGGTCCGCCCGGGCCGCCGGGGTTCGTGTTGCCCGGACCACCGGGACCCGCGCCGAAGCCGCCCGGGCCGCCCGGACCACCGGGGCCGCCTCCGGGACCACCGGGTCCGCCGGGACCGCCGAAGCCCGAACCGGGACCACCCATGCCACCGGGGCCGGGACCACCGGGTCCGCCAGGGCCGCCCTGAGGACCAGGACCATGACCAGGACCGGGGCCACCGGGTGCGCCAGGGCCACCCTGAGGGCCGGGACCGCCCGGGCCACCCGGGCCGCCGGGACCCCCCTGCCCCTGCGGCTCCGCGCCGAACGGCGGGATCGGTTCCGCCGGGCGGTTCACCTGGGACGGGCGCGAGCCCTGGTACTCGTACGAGTCACCGCCGCCGAACGACGGCGGAGGCCCCGACTGCTGCTGGAAGTGGGAGGGCAGGCCCGGGCCGCCGGGCGCCGGCTGGCGCGGGGCGGCGGGGGTGTACGACGTCGCGGTGTTGGTCAGGAAGTTCCACCGGCACTCCTCGCAGAACGGCGCACCGCCCTCACGCGGCGTACGGCACTGCGGGCACAGCTCCGGCTCCGGCATGCCGGACATGGGCGGACGTCCGCCCTGCTGACCGGCGTTCGGGCCACCGGACGGGCCGCCGGGCGGCGGGAAGCCATAGCCACCGCCGGGCGGGGGCGGCGGAGGGGGCGGAGGTACGGCACCGGCCATGCGGTGACCGCAGACCTCGCACCAGTCGTCGGAACCCGACTGGTGTCCGTTCGGGCAGGTCGGCATGTCGGCGCTTCCCCCTCTCAGGTCAGGGAACTTCTAGCTCACTTCTTTACACGAACAGTCTTTGTCGACCGTGTCTCGAGAGTCATCTCGTCGGCCTCCGCGACCTTCGTCTTCAGTCGCACAGTACCTGTCGTGGCATCGACCACGTCCACCACCTTCGCAAGTAGCTTCGCAGTATCCGCGTTCCCGGAGTCGTTCGCGAGCTGAACGGCGCGGCCCAGTTTGGCTGTTGCGCCATCCATATCACCCGCTTTGCGAAGATCCAGCCCTTGTTGAATGGCTTGTGCCAGTTCGGCCTGGCCGGTGTAGTGGGCGACCTGAGGGTTGATCGACGTCGAGGCGACCATGTCGTCGGTCCATACGGCCCGTACGAGACCCTGCGCGCCCAAGTTCCCCGCGCTGCCGTCGGGTTGCGGAACGACCAGCGAGACCCGGGCGGCGAGCATCTCCTGGCCGAGGTTCGCGGCCGGGACCTCGACGCAAACGTGGTAGTCACGGGACTCGTCGCCCCAGGAGCCGGTGGGGTAGTCCCCGGCGCGCGGGCCGGCCTCGGTGCGGCGGTCGGTCAACTCCTCGACCGTCGGCGCGACCTGCTTGACGAACTTGATCGTGGTGCCGACCGGCGTCCACAGCCGCAGCGCGACGTCCGCGACCTCCTTGCCCATCGCCGTCTCCATCATCCGTGTGAAGTCGGCGGCGAGACCGGCCGGGTCCGCGACGATGTCGGCGCTGCCGAGCAGCGCGGAGGCGATCCCTGTGACTTCTTTCACTTCCCAGTCGGTGCCCACGCCGCGGGCGTCACAGGTGAACCGTCCGGCACAGGCGTCGAGCGCGGCCTTCAGGTCCTCGGGCGACTCGTGCTCGTTGCGGCCGTCCGTGAGCAGGATGCCGTGCCGGATGGCGACGTCGTCCGAGGACAGCAGCCGGTCGGCGAGGCGCAGCCAGGTGCCGATGGCCGTGCCGCCGCCCGCGCTCAGCCTGCGCAGCGCCTGCTTGGCCTGGTCACGGGTGGTGGCGTCGGCCACGGCGAGGTTGCCGCCCCCCGGGTAGACCTCCTTCGCCACGTGCGTGCCGCCGATCACCGCGAAGTGCACGCCGTCGCGCAGGGTGTCGATGGCGGCGGCCGTGGCGTCGCGGGCGTTGCGCATCTTGGTCGGCGGGTAGTCCATCGAGCCCGAGCAGTCGACCATGATCGCCACGGCCGCGGACGGGCTCTGCCCCGGCGAGTACAGGTGCGGCGCGGTGACCGCGCTGCCGATCGTGCCGCCGCCGGTCGAGGTGACCGTGACGATCGCGTTGACCTCGCGGCCGCCCTCGGGCAGGTACTCGTTCTGGTACACGTCCACCGAGAACTGCGGCACGTTTGATTTCGAGAAATTGGCCATACGTTCTCAAATCCCCCTAAAGAACCCCGCGGTGGGGCCATGGCTGCCGACGGACCGGTCCCCTCCGGTCCGCTGAGGCCGTCCCCGCAGTAGGCCTCAGGCCGATCCTGCCCCCAACGGCGGCGCCGGGAACGGCAGGATCGCCACTGTTACGTTGTCGTGGCCCCCGCCGTCGAGCGCGTGTCCGACCAGTACCCGGGCGCCGTGCAGGGGGCGCGCGGCGGCGTCGAGGGGCACGACGTCGGCCATGTCCTCGGCCGCCTCCGCGTAGTTCCACAGCCCGTCGGTGCACACCACCACCACACCCGGGCGGTCCGGCTTGAAGGAAGCGGTGTGCGGCTCCAGCTCGTAGGCGTCCGCGCCGAGCCAGCCCGTGATGGCGTGGGCGCGCTCGTCGGCGTACGCCTCGGCCTCGCTCATCAGGCCCGCGGCGACCATCTGCGCGGCCCAGGAGTCGTCCTCGGTGAGCCGGGCCGGGGGAGTGCCGCGGTCGACCGGGACCCAGTAGGCGCGGCTGTCGCCGACCCAGCCGACGACCAGCAGGCCGGCGGTGACCACGGCGCCGACGAAGGTGCAGGCCGGCGCGTTCTGGTGCGGGGCCTGCTCGCGGGCCGTGGCCGGTTCGCTCGCCAGCGCGTTGACCGCGTTCGAGGCGGCGATGATCGCGTCGTGCATGGCCTGCTGCGGGTGCGTGCCGCGCGGCAGGGCGGTCAGCAGCGACTCGCTCGCGGCCCGGGAGGCGGCCATCGAGGCGTCGTCGGGGCGGGTCGCCGAGGACACACCGTCGCAGACGATCGCGAGCACCGCCGGCCGGCCGTCGGGCAGCGTGGTGCCGCTCACGGCGAACGCGTCCTCGTTGCGGTGGTGGCGCAGACCGCGGTCGCTGACGGCGGCGACGGGGCCTGCGTCCTGCTCCATGTGGTCGCGCTCGCGCGGCTGGGCGTGCCCGCAGTTCTCGCAGTACCCGTCGTGGTCGACCCGGCCCGCCCGGCACGCCACGCACACCTTGGTGCCCTCGGGCGGGGTCGGCAGGTCGGTGGCGATACGCGGGTCGGGCGCCTGCAAGGCGTACTCCTCGGGCTGCGGCGGACGGTCGAACCGCACACCGGACGCCGGGGGGACCGGGGGGACCGGGGAGCCGGTCGGGGCCGGGGGGACGGCTGGGGGGTGCGGCGCCTGGGGGCCGACAGGGCCGACAGGGCTGCCGGGGCCCGCGTGGCCGCCGGGACTTGCGGGGCCGCCCGGACCTGCAGGGCCGGATGGGCTGGCGTGCCCGCCCGGACCTGCGGGGCCGCCCGGCGCCGGATAGCCGTGTGGTGCGTGGTGGTCCGGTGCCGGGAGGCCGGGGTTGACGGGACCCGGCGTCATGCCCTGGCCGCTCGGCGGCACCTCGACCCCGCTCGCCGGCGGTGGCACCGGTGCGGAGGGCGGCGGGGACTGCGGGGGCGGGGGTGTGCCCGGGGGCACGGGGTGGCCGCCGGAGTGCGTGCCGTGGGCGTCCGCCGGCGGCTGCGAGGGCGCGGGCACGCCGGGGCCGTCCGGCGCGTGTGGGGTGGGCCACGCCATGCCGGGCGCGCCCGGGGCGGGGGGCGGCGCCGAGCCGTTCAGGGCGATGGTCGGGTGGTCGTCCGGCCGTACGGGCACGGCGGACAGGTCGTATCCGCACGCACCGCAGAAACGGTCACCCGACTCGAGCGGCCATTCGCAGCTCGGGCAGGCGGACAGCTGGGGCATCTGCGACATCAACTACACCCACGTCCGGGGGCGGTAACGGTTGGCACGTTCCACCAGGTCGATCCTCTCCTCGCCGCCCCGTGCGAGCCGGGCCAGCACGCGGTACGAACGCTCCAGGCCGAAACGCAGTCCCCGCTCGTCCAGGCCGCTGCCGAGCAGCGTCCGTCCTCCGGCGGCGGGAGGGGCGGAACCCTGGCCCCCGGAGAGTATCCAGTCCAGCGCGCAGCCGAGGACTTCCGCCGACAACTGCTCCCGGCGCGCCGGATCCAGACCGTACGCCTCCAGCGCCTCGACCTGCCCCGCGGCGGCGGTCAGGTCGTCCAGGAACGGTACGTCGGCGGCGACCGCCGTACGGCCGCGCAGCCGGGCCCGGACGGCGGCGACGCGTGCGGCCGTGTAGTGGATGGAGCTCTCCGGAACCGACTCCAGGGTCCGTACGGCGCTGCGGCGGTCGCCGGTCGCGAGCTGGACGCGGGCCAGGCCGAAGGCGGCGCTGACATAGCTGGGGTCGGTGGACCACACCAGGCGGTAGTACTCGGCGGCGTTGTCCAGCTGCCCCAGCACCTCCGCGCACAGGCCGAGGGCCAGCTTGGGCGCGGGCTCGCCGGGGAAGGCGTCGTAGATCGCGTCGAAGGCGAGCGCGGCGCCCTCGTGGTCGCCCGTGACCAGCGCGGCCACGCCGCGGTACCAGACCACCCGCCAGTCGTCGGGCCGCTCGTCCTCCAGCTCCAGCAACGCCTCGTGCGCGGTGCCGCTGTCGCCGTTCTCCAGCCAGGCCCGCACCTGCCTGAGCCGGGTCTCGGTCGACGGCGCGGGCGCGGCGGCCAGGGCGCCGAGCAGCTCGGCCGCCGCGGTGGTCATCAGTCCCGCGAGGAAACCGGCGTTGGGGTCGTCGGGGTCGACCCGGGGGACCGGCAGGGCGAGGGCGGCGGCGGGGGCGTCGACGCCCTTGACGATGCCGGGGGCGGTGGACGGGAGCGCGTTGGCGGCACCGCCGGCCTCCAGGGCGGGGGAGCCGGCCGCGGCGAGCTTCTTCCGGGAAGGCGCCACCCGCGCCCCCAGCCGCGAGACCTCGCCGTCCAGCTTCGGGAACAACTCCGTGTCCGTCACCCGCACTTCGGGCCCGAACAGCGTCGACAGCGACGGCCTGGCCCGCCCCGACTGCAGGGACACCACCTCCCGCAGCACGCCCGTGAGCTGCTCCGTCATCTCCTGGGCGGAGGCGAAGCGGCGGGCCGGGTCGGGGTCGGTGGCGCGGACCAGGAGGCGGTAGAACGACTCGTACTGGCGGAAGACCTCGATGTTGTCGGGGTCGGGCAGCGAGTCGACGTAGACGTTCGTGTAGCCCTGGAAGTCGAAGGTCAGTACGGCGAGCGTGCGCGCGACCGTGAACAGGTCGGACGCGACCGACGGGCCGACGTCCGCCACCTCCGGCGCCTGGTAGCCCACCGTGCCGTAGATGGCCGACTCCTCGTCGTCCATCCTGCGCACCGCGCCCATGTCGATCAGCTTGAGCTGGTCCTCGGTCTGGATGGCGTTGTCGACCTTGAAGTCGCAGTAGAGGAGGTTGCGGCTGTGCAGGTGCCCCAGGGCCTCCAGGGCCTCGATGCCGTACGCGCACGCCTGCTCGACGGGCAGCGGGTCGCGCCGGCCGCTCTCCGTACGGCGTGAATTCGCGATCTCCTTCAGGGACTTGCCGCCGACGTACTCCATGACGATGTAGCCGTCGAGGGAGCCGGTGCGCTGGTCGAGGTGCTCGACGAAGTTGTAGATCCGCACGATGTTGGCGTGCTCGATCTCGGCGAGGAAGCGCCGCTCGGAGATCGCCGCCGCCATCGCGTCCTGGTCGCCGGTGTCGAGCAGGCCCTTGAGCACCACCCAGCGGTCGGAGACCGCGCGGTCCACGGCGAGGTAGATCCAGCCGAGCCCGCCGTGCGCCAGGCAGCCCACGACCTCGTACTGGCCGTGCACGATGTCGCCGGCCTTCAGCTTCGGGACGAACGAGTACGGGTGCCCGCACTTGGTGCAGAAGCCCTCGGTACGGCCCGGCCGGTCGCCGCGCGCACGGCCCACCGGCGCCCCGCAGTCCGAACGCGAGCAGAAACGCTTGCGCTCGGGAACCTCGGGGTTCTCCAGCACCATCGCGCGCGGGTCGGGCCGCGGTACGTCCGGCACCTGCACCAGACCGACACCGAGCCGGCCGCGGCCGCTGGAGCCCGCCGACGAGCCGGAGCTGCGCACCGACACCGAGCGGCCCGTGGAACGGCCCGACAGCGCGCGCGACAGCCGTCCCGACACCGAGCGCCGGGACTTCGACGACTGCGACGACGTACGCGAACTGCCGCGGCTGCCGGAGCGGGAGCTGGTGCTGCCCGAGCCGCGCCCGCCCTTGCCGCCGCCCGTGACCCCGGTGGGCGGCGAGCCGACCATGCCGCTCGCCGAGACGACCGGGGCGAGCCCGCAGGTGTCGCAGTACAGCTCGCCACCACCCATGTCCTCGTACGCCCCGTCGCAGTCCGGCCGCTGGCAGGGCTGCTGTGCCTGACTCATGACGACGACTCCCCCCTGTCCTGCCTCATGCTCGCGGCCCCCCGCGATCCTCCGGCCCGCGCGGCCCCGGCACCCGGCCGCCGCCGAGCAGGTCGGCGGCCGCCTGCTGGTAGCGCAGGACCGCCTGCTCGGCGACGCGCAGGTCGCAAGGAGCGCTCCACAGCATGCGGCGGGCCGCGTCGTAGCGCTCGATCAGGAACGGGTCCTCCGCGAAGCCGTGCCGCGCGACCTTCGCCTTGTACGCGTCGAGGCGGCCGCGCAGCTCCGCGCGGACCGCCAGGGGCGCGGTGACCGCGGTCAACGACTCGCGGGCGCGCAGCAGTTCGTCCTCCGCCTTCTGCTCCAGCGACTCCAGGAGCGGGGACAGGCGGTGCCACTGCGCGTGTCTGCGGTACTCGGCGGCCGTCGCCAACTGCTCCTGCAGCGCGGTCGGCGGGCCGCTGACGACCGGCACCTCCGTGGCGGCGATCTTCGCCAGCACCTCGCCGCGCGCGGTGCGGGCCTCGGCGAGCGTGCGGTCCGCGCGCGAGAGCACGTCGCGCAGCTTGACCAGGCGCTGCTCGGCATCCTGGCGGACCGTCAGCACCGCGTCGATCTCACGGCGTACGTCCTCCAGGGCGCGCGCCTCCCGGTCGTAGACCGTGGTGTCCGGCCGGCCGCCGCCCGGCGCCGAACTGCCCGGTGCGGGGATCCAGTACGCCAGCGGGTCGGAGACCACCTGCGCGCGCAGGTGGGTGAGGGTGCGGGTGATGCGCTCCAGGTCGTCGCCGGCGGGGTGCTCGCCGGGGCGTACGCCGACGGAGTGCGCGAGCCGACGGGTGCGCTGGAGCTCCGCGGCGAGTAAATCGATCCGCGCGGGCAGCGCCGACCAGACGGCGTCGGCGGCGACGACCATGTCGAGCGAGGTCGCGTACAGCTCGTTCATCCGGTCGACCAGGGTGGCCAGCGAGAACTGCTCGCTGAGCCTGCTCGAAGCGCCTTGCAGCGTCGGCGCGTTGGCGGTCGCCGTCGCGGTCGTCGAGCCCGCGACGGTCACACAGTCGCCGCGCAGCAGCTCCGTCAGCTCCACCAGGTCGTCCCGGCTGGACCAGCGGCGACGGGCGCGGATGTCGCGGGCGGAGCGCAACGCGTCCGTGTACGCGTCGAAGTACGCCCACAGCAGCGTGATCGACGCCTCCGCGGCGATCCAGCGCTCCTTGGTGACTCCCGTGAGCTCGGCGCCCTCGAGAAGTCTGCGGCCCGCGTGGTCCTGCAGCGCGAGGAGCGAGGTCTCGATCGCCTCGTGCTCCGCGCCGAGCCGCGCCAGCGCACGGTCCACCTCGTCCCGGTCCATCACCGGCCCGGCGGGGTCCGTGACGCCCATCGATCACCTCTCGCTGCGTCGTCGTTTCGTCAGTCGTCTGTCGGTTGATGGTGGGTCACTTGTACCGGGCTTCGGGAGGGGTCGCCGACGCCGACTTCTTGTCGCCCTGATCCATGGTCGGGTGCAGCCACTTCTCGTACGACGTCTTCCAGCCGCCGTCCTCGATGTAGTTCTCCAGGGTCCGGTTGACCTGGCGTACCAGATCGTCGGAGCCCAGCTTCATCGCCACGCCGTAGTACTCGTCGGTGAACAGGCCGCCCTTCAGTTCGACGGTGGGGTCCTGCGCGGCCTGACTGGCGGCGAGGGCACCGTCGGTGACGATCGCGTCGACCTCGCCGAGCTGCAACTTCACCAGGCAGTCGAGCTGGTTGGGGACGGTGGCGGCGATGTCGGTGGAGGCGGGCAGGTCGCCGTTCTTCATGCCCGCCTGAAGGCTGTCGTAGGCCGTGGAGCCCTCCGCCGAGCAGACCTTGTTCTTCGCCAGGCTCTTGTCGAACCCGGTGATCTTCGAGGTCTTGGGGGCCAGGACCTGCTGGCCGGTGACGAAGTACGGGGCGGAGAAGGCCACTTGCCCGATGCGGTCGCAGTTGATCGTCATGGTGCGGACCACCATGTCGACCTCGCCCTTCTGGATCGCCTCGATACGGCGGCTGGTCGGGATCGCCTTGAACCGCACGGCGTCGCGGTCGCCGAGGATGTCCTCGGCGATCCGGTGGACCAGGTCGATGTCGAAGCCCTCCAGCGCGCCGGAGGGGTTGTTCGGGTCGAGGTAGCCCCAGCGGTAGCTGTTGGTGTCGATGCCGACGATCAGGCGCCGGTCCTTGCGGGCCTTGATGGCGTCGAGGGTCGCGGTGTCGCCGTTGCCGCCGGCCGGGGAAAGGCTCTTGTCCTGCGGGTTCTCGCAGTCCTCGGCCTTGGCCTGGAGGCCGTGGGTGACGCGGTGGCCGGCGGAGTCCTTGTCGCCGCCGGGGGCACCGGTGGTGCCGGATCGCTGGGAGAGCGGGAGCAGCAGGGCGAAGGCCAGGGCCATCGCGCACAGGACGGCCATCGCGCCCACGCCGCCCCAGCCGCGCAGGCCGGCCCGCAGCCGGTGCCAGGGGGTGCCGGTGCGGTGTGTCTCGTGTGCGTGGTGCGCGTTCATCGTCGTGCCCCCTCTCACCTGTACTCCGACAGCCTGCGGCCGATGCCGAGGACCGCGCCGGCCGCGCCCAGGACCGCGAGGACCGCGGCGCCGGTCGGGAGGCCGGTCAGCGAGTCCCGGCCGTCGCCCGCGGCCTGCCTGAACTCGGTCTGCTCGTGCTTCAGTGCCGTGGCCAGGGCCTGGTCGACGTTGTCGAAGCACACGCTCGTCGGCTCCTTCGCGGTGCCGATCACACGGTCGCGGGCGGCCTGGTAGTTGCCCGAGTCGTTGTCGTCGCGGGCGATGCCGTGGCGGTCCTTCCAGATCTTCATGAAGCCGTTCGCGTCCTGCACCGGCTTCCTTCCCGCCGAGTCGTCGGCGAGGCCCGCGGCCCGGGTGAGCGCCTTGCCGAGCGCCTCGATCTCCCGGTCGTAGCCCCACTCGTACGCGTCCACGACCGTGTCGTCGTCGAGTGTCCTGGTGTCCGCGCCGCGGCGGACCAGGGCGAGGTTCTCGTCGCTGCGGGCGGTGAGGGAGGCGATACGGGCCTCGTGCAGCACGTTCAGGGAGCGGACGCCGTGGTCGTAGGAGTCGTTCAGGCCCACGCGGGCGACGGTGTGCCCCACGGCGAGCCACAGCAGGACGACCGTGGCGGCTGCCGTGGCGGTGACCAGGCCGTGGTTGAGGACCCTGTTCGTGCGCTGGTAGTTGCGGCGCTGGGCCCAGGCGAGGCAGGCCAGGGCGGCGATGCCGAGGCCCGCGGCCGCCCAGGGGAACGACTTCGCGTCGGCGTAGTCGTCGCGCAGACGCTGGTTCTCGGTCTCGTGGAGCTTCTGGGCGGCCGGCAGCATCTTCTGCTGCATCATCTCGTTCGCGGCGCGCAGATAGGCGCCGCCGACGGGGTAGCCCTGGCGGTTGTTGGCCCGCGCCGTCTCGACCAGGCCGTTGTACTCGGGGAGCAGCCTGCTGAGTTCGGCGATGGTGTGCGCCGAGGTCGAGCCCGGTTCGGAGTTGGCGGCGGCGGTGACGAGTTTGGCGGCCGCCGTGCGGATGTCCGTCTCGTAGCCCTCGCGCATGGCGGGCTTCTCCTGCAGACCGGCGAGGTAACCGCTGGCCGCGGCGGTGTTGGCGTCCGCGAGGGAGCGGTAGATGTCGGCCGCGTCCGAGGTGAGGGGCTGGCTGCGGTTGAGGACGTCGTCGGCCGCGCTCGCGCGCTCGGTCATCTGCCAGGCGGCGATGGCGCCGAACGCGATGACGAGGAGGGCGAGGAGGGCGCCGATGATGCGCAGGCGGCCGGGTTCGGTGGTGGCGGCCGCGCGGAGCTGGTCGAAGCCCTCGGCGAAGGCGGTGCGGCGGGGCTCGGTGGGGGCGGGATCGGGTGCGGCCGGGCGGTGGGGCTGTGGGGGGACGGACGGCATGGTGGGGGTGGAGTGCACCGGGTCGTGGCCCGGTGGCGGTGCGGTGCTGCTCTTCGGCGTCTGCGTCACTGTTGACCTCCCCCGTGGTCATCCGTCGCGGCAAGTATCGCTGCCGGGACTGACATCCGCACCGGCCTTCACTGGATCTTGATCGGATCGCAGCGGAGCGCCTGCCGGCGGCCGACAGGATCCCGCACCTCCCCTGCCCATGAATACGCCGTGGGAATCGGATCGGTTCCGCCCTGGGGCTGCCGCCCCCTGCCGTCAGCCTTCGAAGTGTGCACGCAGCCGGGCATGTGCCTGCGGCGGTGCCCCCACCGCGTCCAGGCCCAGCAAGGCCGCCCCCAGCACCGGACTGGCCGTGACCACCCCGGGTACCGCCTTGGGCGCGCGGGAGATGAGCAGGTCGCGGATGCCGTCGGTGAGTTGGGCGTGGCGTGCGGCCAGTACGCCACCGCCCAGCAGGACCGGTGTCTCCTCCTCCAGCAGGTCGAGGCGGCTCAGTGCGACCGTCGCCATCGTCACCACCTCGTCGGCCAGCCGGTCCACGATCGCGCGGGCGACCGGGTCGCCGGCCTCGGCCGTGGCGAAGAGGACCGGTGTCAGTTCGTGGCGGCGGATCTCCTCGACGCGCCCCAGGTGCAGGGCCTCGATCAGGGCGTACATGGTGGGCAGTCCGAAGTGCGCGGGGAGGGTGCGCGCCAGGGCCGTCGGCTCGCCCCGGCCGTCCTCCGCCCGCGCCGCGTGCCACAGCGCCTCCTCCGCCAGCCCCCAACCGCCGCCCCAGTCACCGGAGATACGGCCCAGCGCCGGAAAGCGGGCCGTACGGCCGTCGGGGCGCATGCCCACGCAGTTGATGCCGGCGCCGCAGACGACGGCCACGCCCCGGGGCTCGGTCACGCCCGCCCGCAGGATCGCGAAGGTGTCGTTGCGGACCTCGACCGTCGTCCCCCACGCGCGTGCGTGCAGCGCGGCGGCCAGCGTCTCCTCCTCCACCGGGAAGTCGGCGTTCGCCAGGCACGCGGAGACGTGGTCGGCGGATGTCACGCGTGCGGCCGTGAAGGCTCGGTCCACGGCCCCGGCGAGGGTGTCCACGGCCCGCTCCACGCCCACCGCGGGCGGGCGGAACCCTCCTGCGCGGGCCGTGGCCAGGACGGTCCCGTCGCCGGCCAGCACCGCCACGTCGGTCTTGCTGTTGCCCGCGTCGATGGCGAGGACACGTGCGGTCATGCCCACGCGAGGTGCTCCCGGTTGTGTGCGATCAGCTGGTCGGTGAGCCGCTCGGCGTACTCGTACTGGCCGACGAGGGGGTGGGAGAGCAGGGCCTTGAAGACGCGGGTGCGGCCGCCGTGCAGGGCCGCGTCCAGGGCCAGGTCCTCGTAGGCCGTCACCTGGGCCATCAGACCCGCGTACAGGGGGTCCGGGCTCGGGACCGGCAGCGGGGCCGGGCCCTGTCCGCCGACCGCCGCCTGCACCTCGATCACCGCGTCGTCGGGGAGGAACGGCAGGGTGCCCCTGTTGTACGTGTTCACCACCTGGTACGTGCTGCCCGCGCCGTTCAGCAGCGCCGCCGCCAGGTCCACCGCCGCCTCCGAGTAGTACGCGCCGCCGCGCCTGGAGAGGAGTTCGGGCTTCTCGTCCAGGGCCGGGTCGGCGTACAGGGTGAGCAGCTTTCTTTCCATTTCGGCCACCTCCGCGGCGCGGGACGGCCTGGTCCGCAGTTCGCGCACCACCTCGTCGTGCGCGTAGTAGTAGCGCAGGTAGTACGACGGGACGACGCCCAGGCGGTCCAGGAGCACCCGCGGCAGGTGCAGGTCCGCGGCGATCGTGTCGCCGTGGTCGGCCAGGAGCTTCGGCAGGACGTCCTCGCCCTCGGGGCCGCCGAGGCGTACCCCGGTCTCCCAGGTGAGGTGGTTGAGGCCCACGTGGTCCAGGTGGACCTCGGCGGGGGCGACGCCGAGCAGCGTCGCGAACTTGCGCTGGAAGCCGATCGCCACGTTGCACAGGCCGACCGCCTTGTGGCCCTCCTGGAGCAGGGCCCGGGTCACGATGCCGACCGGGTTGGTGAAGTCGATGACCCAGGCGGTGGGGTTGGCGCGGCGGACGCGGTCGGCGATGCCGAGGACGACCGGGACCGTGCGCAGGGCCTTCGCCAGGCCGCCCGCGCCCGTCGTCTCCTGGCCCACGCAGCCGCATTCCAGGGGCCACGTCTCGTCCTGCTCGCGGGCCGCCTGGCCGCCCACGCGCAGTTGCAGCAGGACCGCGTCGGCGCCGTCCACGGCCGCGTCCAGGTCGGTGGTCGTGGTGATCCGGCCGTTGTGGGCCTGGCGGGTGAAGATACGGCGGGCCAGGCCGCCGACCAGTTCCAGGCGGTCCGCCGCCGGGTCCATGAGGACCAGTTCCTCGACGGGGAGGGTGTCCCGGAGGCGGGCGAAGCCGTCGATGAGTTCGGGGGTGTAGGTCGAGCCGCCGCCGACCACGGTGAGTTTCATGTGTGGTTCAACCCTTTACTCCGGTGAGCGTGACGCCCTCTACGAACGCCTTCTGGGCGAAGAAGAACACGAGGATGACGGGGGCCATGACCAGAACGGTCGCGGCCATGGTGAGGTTCCAGTCGGTGTGGTGGGCGCCCTTGAACGACTCCAGTCCGTAGGAGAGCGTCCAGGCGCCCGGGTTCTCGGACGCGTAGATCTGAGGGCCGAAGTAGTCGTTCCAGGCGTAGAAGAACTGGAAGAGGGCCACCGCCGCGACACCCGGCTTGGCCATGGGCAGGACCACGCGCACAAGGGTGCGCAGTTCCCCGCAGCCGTCCACCTTCGCCGCGTCCAGGTACTCGTTGGGGATGGTGGTCAGGAACTGGCGCAGCAGGAAGATCGAGAACGCGTCCCCGAACGCCATCGGGATGATCAGGGGCCACAGGGACCCCGACAGGTCCAGCTGCTTCGCCCAGAACAGGTACATCGGGATGATGACCACCTGGGGCGGCAGCATCATCATCGAGATGACCAGCATCAGGGCCACATTGCGGCCGCGGAAGCGGAACTTCGCGAGCGCGTAGGCCACCGGGACGGAGGACACGACGGTGAGGACCGTGCCCAGACCGGCGTAGATCAATGTGTTCTTCCACCAGGTCAGGAAGCCCGGGGTGTCGAGGACCTCGGTGTAGTTGCCCCATTCCCAGGTGTCCGGGACCAGGTCGCGGGTGAGTGCCTGCTGGTCGCTCATCAGCGAGGTCAGGACGACGAACACGAAGGGCAGGGTGAAGAAGAGCGCGGCCGCGACGCCGAGGGAGTGGACCGCTATCCATTCCAGGAGCGCTCTGCGTCGGGCCGTGCGCTCGGCGGGGGCCCCGGTGTCCAACTGCACGGGCTTGTCCAGCACTTGGGTCATGGTCAGTCACCTGCCTGGATCAGTCCGCCCCGGCGCCGCATCAGCAGCGCGGTGAACGCCATGGCGAGAGCGAACAGTACGAGTGCGACCACACAGGCCGAGCCGTAGTCGAAGCGCTGGAAGCCGAGGTTGTAGACGAGCTGGGGGAGCGTCAGGGTCGACTTGTCGGGGTAGCCCGGCTCGAACTGCTGGCCGGAGCCGCCGATGATGCCGGAGGCGACCTTTCCGGCCACCAGCGGCTGTGTGTAGTACTGCATCGTCTGGATCACGCCCGTGACCACGGCGAACATCACGATCGGAGAGATGTTCGGCAGCGTGACGTACCGGAACCGCTGCAAGGCCGAGGTGCCGTCCAGCTCCGCCGCCTCGTACTGCTCCTTCGGCACGTCGAGCAGCGCCGCCATGAAGATGACCATGAGGTCGCCCACGCCCCACAGCGCCAGCGCGGTGAGGGCCGGCTTGGACCAGGTGGGGTCCGTGAACCAGCCGGGCGTCGGCAGCCCCAGGTCGCCGAGGAGGGAGTTGACCGGGCCGGTGCCGGGGTTGAGCAGGAAGACGAAGGCCAGGGTCGCGGCCACCGGCGGGGCGAGGTAGGGGAGGTAGAAGAGGGTGCGGAAGACGCCCGTGCCGGTCTTGATCTTGGTGATGAGCAGGCCGATGCCGAGCCCGAAGACGACCCGGCAGGTCACCATCACCAGTACCAGCCAGAGCGTGTTGCGCAGCGCCGGCCAGAACAGCGGGTAGTCGTTGAAGACGTAGGCCCAGTTGCCCAGGCCGCGGAACACCGGTGTGCCGAAGCCGTCGTACTTCATCAGGGAGAAGTACACGGTGGACACCAGCGGATAGGCGAAGAAGACGCCGAACCCGATGAGCCACGGTGACAGGAAGGCCGCCGTTCGAAGCGCCGACCTGCGGCGCTTCGCGCGGAGCGGGTGCGAGGACATCGGGGCGCTACTTCGCCTGCTCGATGTCGGTGTCGATCTGCCGGGCGGTCTTCTCCAGACCGGCCTTGAGGTCCTTCACCTTGCCCGACTCGTACTGGTAGCCGAAGTCCTGCAGCGTCGTCTGGTACGTGGAGCCGTTGACGGAGGCCGGCGGGGTGTTCGAGTGCGGGTTCTGGGCGATGTCCAGGAACGTCTTGAAGGCGGGGTCCACCTTCAGGTCGGGCGACTTCAGGGCCGCGAAGGTGGACGGCACGTTGTGGATGGCGTTGGCGAAGGACACGACGGCCTCGGTGTCGGTGGTCAGGTACTTCACCAGTTCCCAGGCCGCGTTCTGCTTCTCGCTCTGCGGCGCGATGCCGATGATCGTGCCGGAGAGGAAGCCCTTGCCGTACTCGTCGACCTCGTCGTCGGCGACGGGCATCGGAGCGGTGCCGATCTCGAAGTCGACGCCGGCGTCCCGCGCCATGCCGAGCCGCCACTCGCCGTCGAGCTGCATGGACACCTGGCCGGTGTGGAACGGGTGCTTGGCGCCCCACTCGTCGCCGAAGGTGTTGCGGTACTTCTCCAGTTTCGCGAAGCCGCCGAGGTCGTCGATGAGCTTCTTCTGGTAGGTGAACATCTCCGCGAAGGCCGGGTCCTTGGCGACGTTGGACTTGCCGTCGGCGTCGAAGTAGGCGTGGTCCCACTGGGACATGTAGTGGTCCAAGACCGTCTCGTAGCCGTGGTACGTCGGCATGAAGCCGAGCTGCTGGTAACTGTCACCCTTGCTTACGGTCAGCTTCTCGGCGACCTTCGCGAACTGAGACCACGTCTTCGGCGGGGACTCGATGCCCGCCTTCTCGAAGGCGTCCTTGTTGTAGTAGAGGCCGTAGGCGTCGCCCAGCAGCGGCAGGGCGCAGCGGGTGCCCTCGAACTGGGTGTAGTCCAGCATCGGCTTCGGGATGGTCTTGTCGAGGTCGAGCTTCGACTTCTCGATGAAGGGCTCGAGGTCGAGGAAGGCGCCGGAGGAGCAGAACTTGCCGATGTTGGAGGTCGTGAACGACGACACCACGTCCGGCCCGTTCGAACCGCCCGCGCGCAGCGCCTGGTTGAGCTTGTCGTCGTTGATGTTGCCGACGACCTTCACGGTGATGTTCGGGTGGGCCTTCTCGAACCGGTCGACGTTCTCCTGGATCGCCTTGACCTCGCCGGGCGCGCTCCAGCCGTGCCAGAAGGTGATCGTCGTCCTGGCGTCGGGGTCGTCGGTGGCGCCCGACTCCGACTGGCCGGTGCACGCCGTG
The DNA here is from genome assembly GCF_015160855.1 of Streptomyces ferrugineus. Taxonomy (NCBI): domain Bacteria; kingdom Bacillati; phylum Actinomycetota; class Actinomycetes; order Kitasatosporales; family Streptomycetaceae; genus Streptomyces; species Streptomyces ferrugineus. Next base: position 1,693,549 of record NZ_CP063373.1, read on the forward strand.
GCGAGGAGGGCGAGAGAGGCGGAGGCGGCGAGGGCGGCGGCTGCCCTGCGGGACGCTATGGACATGACTTTCTGGGACTTTCCGGGCATGGCGAGATCTCCCAAGGGCGGGACAGGGGTGGGTGAGGGAAGGGCGGGGGGTGAGTCAGAGGGCGGGGCTACGGGGGTGGGCTACGGGGGCTACGGGGCGGGCGGTCAGCGCGCGGTGTCGAAGACCTCGTCGCGTGTGGTCGCCAGCGCGCTCTCCAACGCGCCCCGCAGCACCGGGTGTTCACGGACGTCGCCGACGACCAGCCGGGGCCGGGACGCGGCCAGTTCCTCCAGCTCGGCCTGGACGAGGGCGCGCAGCACTTCGCCGCCGGAGGTGAGGGAGGCGCCGCTGAGGACGACCAGTTCGGGGTCGAGGACGGAGACCAGGGAGGCCAGACCGGTGGCCAGCCGGGTCGCGTAGGTCTGCAGGAGCAGCCGGTTGAGGACGGTGTCCTCGGCGGCGGCCCGTTCGACGAGGGCGGCGGCGGCCTCGGCGTACGGCGTGGACGGGATGTCGCTCATGCCGAGTTCGGCGGCGAGCCGGGGGAGGGCCTGGGAGCCGGCCAGCTCCTGGTAGCCGCCACTGTTGGCTCTGGTCACCTGCCGGACCAGGGGCGTGCCGGGAACCGGCAGGAAACCCACCTCGCCCGCGCCACCGGTCCAGCCGCGGTGCAGCCGGCCGCCGAGGACCAGGGCGGCGCCGAGTCCGCCCTCGTTCCACAGCAGCACGAAGTCCTCGTGACCGCGGGCCGCGCCGAGCCGCTGCTCGGCCACCGCCACGAGGTTGACGTCGTTCTCGTACTCGACCGGCATCGGCAGCGCGGCGGCGAGTTCGTCCAGGAGCGCTGGGGTGTGCCAGCCGGGGAGGTGGGAGGCGTAGCGCAGCCGGCCCGTGTTGGGGTCGAAGGCGCCGGGGGTGCCGATGACGAGCCGGTGGACGTCGTCGCGGGCGAGTCCCGCCGCCTTCACCGCGCCGTCCAGGGCGTCGGTGACCTGCCGGACGACGGGCCGGCCGGTGCGTCTGCCGGGGGTGGGCAGTTCGTACGACCCGACCGTGCGGCCGGTGATGTCGGCGACGGCGGCGAGGATGCGTTCGGGGGTGACGTCGAGCCCCGCGGCGTACGCGGAGGTCGGGTTGACCTCGTAGAGCTGGGCGCCCGGGCCGGGGCGGCCCTCCGTCGTGCCGGTGGCCAGGACGAGGCCGGCGGCCTCGAGGCGGGCCAGCAGCTGGGAGGCGGTCGGCTTGGACAGGCCGGTGAGCTTGCCGATCCGCGTGCGGGACAGCGGCCCGTGCTCCAGGAGGAGGTCCAGGGCGGCACGGTCGTTCATGGCGCGCAGAACGCGTGGGGTGCCCGGCGTACCGGCGGTTCCTGCCATGGGGTCGACACCTGCCTTTCGGCTGACCAGCTTCCCAGCGATCTACGACGGAAGTCCATCCGAGAGCACTGTTAGGAAGGTTTCCTATCTGGTTGCCGAGGAATGTAGCTCGATGAGGAAGCGGCGTCAAGAGAGGTCTATACCAGCAATCCAGTCGTTACCTGATGGCGCTACCTGATGGCGCACCTAAGGGCCCTACCTGAGGGCGCTGTGCCGCGCCGTCCGCTCGCGCCGGGGAAGCAGCAGCGGCGTCGCCAGGAGCAGGGCGCCGGCAACGGCGATCGCCGCGCGCGGGCCGGTCAGCGTCGCGAGCAGCCCCCACAGCGCGGTCATGGCCGCGGTCACGGTCCTGACGGTGATCGTCCAGGCCGACAGGGTGCGGGTCACCCGGTCCGGCGGGGTCAGTTCGAGGCGCGTGGTGGCGAGCACCGGGTTGAAGACGCCCGCGCAGGTGATCAGGCCGAACTCGACGGCCATGACGAGCAGCAGGCCGGGCGTGCCCGGGCCGACGAAGGCCAGGCCGACGGGCCAGCAGGCGCGCAGACTGCCCGCGACGAGCAGGATCCGGTGCCGGCCGTGGCGGGCCACCAGGCGCCGGGACAGCCGTGAGCCCAGCAGGCCGCCCAGGCATGGCACGGCGAAGGCGAGGCCGTACTGCCAAGGGGTGAAGCCGAGTCGGCCGAGCATGAGGACGGCCAGCAGCGGGGCCGACACCATCATCAGGGAGTTGACCAGGACCGTGTTGAGGAACAGCGGGCGCAGGGTCGGGTGGCCGAGGATGTGCCGCCAGCCGGCGCGAAGGTCGCCCGCCCGTGGGCCTGATGGGCCGTCAGGACTGATCTGTTGCCTTTCCTTACCCCCGACACCCCCGATACTCCCGACACCCCCGATCGCCCGGATTCCCAGCGCCGAGAGAAGAAAGCTGACCGCGTTCGCCAGCACCGTCGCCATCGGGCCGAACACCCCGATCGCCATCCCGCCGAGCGGTGGCCCGACCGCCGTGGCCGTCCACATCGTGGCCTCGAAGCGGCCGTTCGCCACCAGCAGGTCCTCCGGGAGGTCCTCCGGCGGGAAAAGGGACTTCAGATACGCGCCGCTCGCCGCGTTGAACGTGATGTCCGCGGCGGCCATCACCACCGACGCCATCAGAAGCTGCCCGAGACCGAGCGCGTCCAGCGCGAACGCGGCCGGGAGGCTGAGCAGCACCGCGCACCGCACCAGATCCGCCGCGACCATCACGGGCCGCTTCGGCCGGAACTCCACCCATGCCCCGAGCGGCAACGCCAGCGCTGCCCCCACCGCGAGCCCCGAGGCCGACAGCAGCGCCACCTCGGTCACCCCGGCGTCCAGCACGAGGACGGCGATCAGGGAGAACGCGTCGAACGCCAGCCACGTCCCGAAGACGCTGACCGCGTACGCCCCCCACAGCCACCGGAACCGCCGCCCCAGCGACCGCCCACCCGCCACCGGCCACCACTCCGCTCGCCACGACCGCACCCGGACCCGTGCCATCCAAGCCAGCGCGACACACCGGGAGCAAACAACCGCGGGTCACGGGCCGCACAACCGTCGGCTGTACGGCGACTACGGGCGCCGACGGGGCGTCGGCCGCGTCCCTACTTCGTCACGCTCGGCGGCGGCGACAGCGGAGTGGCCGCCCGGGACTCCGGAGAAACGGGGTTGGCGTAGGCCGACGGAGCGGCCACGCCCGCTGTCGGATCCGCGGCGGGCTCGTCGTCCACCGGGAGCGGGGGCCCGCCGATGATGGGGATGTCGGCCGCGTCGAGGGCCTGCTTGAGGCGCCAGCGCAGTTCCCGTTCGATGCCCAGGGCCTTGCCCGGCATGGTCTTCGCGGCGACGTGCAGCACCATCGAGTCCTGTAGGACGCTGTCCAGGCCGAGCACCTCGACCGGTCCCCACAGCATCTCGTTCCACGGCTCTTCCTTGGCCATGGCCTCGCCCGCCTCGGTGAGCAGCGCCTTGACCCGCACCAGGTCCTCCTCGGGGCGGAGCGTCACCTCCACATGGGCCGTCGACCAGCCCTGCGAGAGATTGCCGATGCGCTTGACCTCGCCGTTGCGGACGTACCAGATCGCGCCGTTCTCACCGCGCAGCTTGGTCACGCGCAGACCGACCTCGATGACCTCGCCGGAGGCCACGCCCGCGTCGATCGAGTCGCCGACGCCGTACTGGTCCTCCAGGATCATGAAGACGCCGGAGAGGAAGTCGGTGACCAGGTTGCGGGCGCCGAAGCCGATGGCCACGCCCGCGACACCGGCGGAGGCCAGCAGCGGTGCCAGGTTGATCTCGAAGGTGGACAGCACCATCAGGGCCGCCGTGCCCATGATCAGGAAGCTGGCCACGGAGCGCAGGACCGAGCCGATCGCCTGCGAGCGCTGGCGGCGGCGCTCGACGTTGACCAGGAGGCCGCCGAGGGCCGTGCCGTCCACCGCCTGCGCGGTGCGGTTCATCCGGTCTATGAGCTTGGTGATCGCCCGCCGCACCGCCACTCTCAGCACGGCCGCTATCACCAGGATCAGCAGGACCCGCAGGCCGATCGCGAGCCAGGTCGACCAGTTCTGCTCGACCCAGCTCGCCGCCTGGGTCGCGCTCTCCTGGGCCTCCTCGATCGAGGGCACCGCCGGGGTCCGCGTCTCCGAGGGAGACGGCGACGGCGTCGAACCGGCGGCCAGTAGGAAGGCGGACAGGGACACGGCAGGTACCTCCAGTGCAGCGGTCCGCCCCACCGGTCGATGGTCAAGGTCACGAAAAGGTCACCGGCAGGGCAGGCCCACCACACTATCGGGGCATCGTGTGTGGATCGTCGCCCTCTTCGAGGGAGGAACTGTGCCCACCCGGGGATGAACTGGTGGGATGAACCGTTCCCCGGCCGGGGGATGAATCAGATGTGGTCGAAAACACTCCCAGCCCGTTACCGGGACATGGTGGCGCTTTCACCAGGCAAGAGGGGAGACTGACTACAGATCGTCCCGGCGCGAGCCACGCGCCGCCGACGCCCAAGGAGGCATCCGTGCCGCATGTCCTGGTCCTCAACGCGTCGTACGAGCCGCTCGGCGTCGTACCGCTCCGCCGCGCGCTCGTCCTCGTCCTCGAGAACAAGGCCGTATGCCTCGAGGAGTCCGGCGCCTTCATGCACAGCGCAACCGTCACAGTCCCCGCACCCAGCGTGGTCCGGCTCAAGCGATTCGTCCGGGTTCCCTATCGGGGGCCCGTTCCTCTTACCCGTAGGGCGCTGTTCGCGCGCGACGGGGGCCGGTGCATGTACTGCGGTGGCGTCGCAACCAGCGTCGACCATGTCATTCCGCGCAGCCGCGGGGGCAAGCACGTCTGGGACAACGTGGTGGCGTCCTGCCGCCGCTGCAACCACGTGAAGGCCGACCGACACCTGGTCGAAATCGGCTGGCGGCTGCGCCACAAACCCGCTCCACCCACCGGCCTCGCCTGGCGCATCATCGGCACCGGGCATAGGGATCCGCGCTGGCTGCCCTACTTGCAGCCGTTCGGCGCGGACGACGCCATGGCCCGGATCGACGGCATTTCCGCCTGACGATCCGGGTCTTCGCATACCCAGGGGGTGTTGTGAAACACCCCCTGCGCACGGCGCGTGCGCGATCCGGCCCCGGGGGTCCCCCGTACCCCCGGGGCCGGACGGTCATGGGGTGCCCGTGATCACGTGTACCGCAGCTCCGCCGGCCGCACCGACCGCCGCAGCAACGGCAGCGAGGTGGCCGCGGCCAGCAGACATGCCGCGTACACGGCGACCGTCACCAGCAGCACGGCGAACGGGAGGCCGAGTGTCGCCCCCTCGACGGCGAGCGAGGCGTACCAGACGCCGACCGTCATCCCGCCGAGGCCCGCCACCGTGAGCGCGGGGGCCAGCGGCAGCGCGGTCTCCAGCAGGGTCGCCCTCGCGAGTACCGCGTACGGCACCCCGGCCGCCGTCTGGGCGGCCAGGCCCCGGCGCCGGGTGGCGACGGACTCGGCGGTGCCGACGGCGAGCGAGGTCAGGACGAGCGCGAGGGCGACGAGGATCGCGGCGCCGGTCAGGTTCAGGCCGTTCTCGTAGAAGGCGACATCCTCGGCGTACTGCCCGTGGTTCGCGCGCAGGGCCGACAGCAGCACCTGCCGGATGCCCACGAAGCCGGCCGCCACGACCGTCACCAGCAGCACCGCGGCATGGGTACGGGCCGCCGCCCACGGGTCGTCGCGCAGCCGTCCCGCCGCGATCAGCACCGCCGGGCTCTCGGCGCGGGCCGTGAGCCTCTCGCCCAGCCGGCGGGCGGACACCCCGGTCAGCCACACCGCCGCCGCGCCGACCAGCAGGCACACGGCGAACACGGTGAACGGGGCGAGCGCGAACTCGAAGGGGACCTCGTGGAAGCGGGTGGTCACGATGTACACCAGCACCAGTGCCAGCACCCCGGTCGCCACCCGGAACATCCGCCCCGGACCCTCGGCCGGCCGCACCCGCCGTATCCGCCCCAGCGGCGAGGCCACCACCCGGCGCAGCGCCAGCGCGCTCACGGCCGCGCCCAGCAGCGGCACCCCGGCGGCCACCACGGCGATGCCCGCCCAGGCCAGGGGGTCGGGGCTGCGCCACAGCCGCAGCAGCGTCAGCACCGAGAACACGGTGGCCGTCCCCGAACCCGCCAGACACGCCAGCCCCGACTCCCACGCCGCGATGCGCCGCACCTGGGCGGGCGTGGCCCCCGACAGACGCAGCGCGGCCAACCTGCGGTCCCGGTGCACGGCGCCGATCCGGGCGCACTGGCCGAGGAACCCGAGCACCGGCACGAGCAGCAGCGACAGCGCGACGATCACGCCGGTCCGGGTGCCGGTCTCGTCGAGCAGACCGCCGCCCACGGACATGCTGTGGTGGCCTTCCAACGGCAGCAGCGCGGCGATCACCAGCCCCAGCCCGGTCGCCAGCGCGGCGCCCACGGCGGTGAGGAGCACGCGCCACCATTCGCGGCGGTCCGACCCCCGGGTGAGCAGCCACGCCAGCCGGAGATCGGCCGTCGCGGCTCCGTACGCCCTTTTGTCCTGTGCTCTCACGCCGTCACCCCCTGCGACGCCACGATGCCGTCGGTCAGCCGCACCTCGCGGTCCGCGTACGCCGCCACCTGGGCGTCATGGGTGATCAACAGGACCGCCGTGCCCGACTCGCGGGCCGTGTGCGCCAGGGCCGCCATCACCTGCTCGCTCGCCAGGGAGTCCAGCGCCCCGGTCGGCTCGTCCGCGAAGACGACCTTCGGGCCGGTGACCAGAGCGCGGGCCAGCGCCGCCCGCTGTGCCTGACCGCCGCTCATCTCGCCCGGCCGCAGCTCCTCCTGCCCCCGCACCCCGAACCGCTCCAGCCACTCACCGGCGGTCGCCCGCGCCTCCGACCGGCGGGCACCGGCGAGCAGCAGCGGCAGCGCCACGTTGTCCAGCGCCGTCAGCTCGGGGATGAGCTGCCCGAACTGGAAGATGACACCGAACTCCGTGCGCCGCAGCTCGCTCAGCCGCCGCTCGGGCAGCCGGTCCAGCCGCTCCCCGGCGTAGGTCACCGCGCCGGAGTCCGGGCGGACGATGCCGGCCAGGCAGTGCAGCAGCGTGGACTTCCCGCTGCCGCTGGCACCCGTGACGGCGAGGATCTCGCCGGGTGCCAGCTCGACCGAGGCGCCGCGCAGGGCCTCGGTCCTGCCGTGCGCCTTGACGAGGTCTCGGGCCGCCAGCAGCGGCACCGGGCTCCCCCCTTGGTTGCTCATACTGCATCGACCTCCGCGGTCAGGGTGGTGAGCCGGGCCGCCGTGGTCGTCATCCAGCGGAGGTCGGCGTCGAGGTGGTTGAGGGCGTAGTCCGCCGAGAGCACGGTCGCGAGATCGCCGCCGGGCGCGGTCTTGAGCGCCGTGAGCTCCCGCATCCGGGTCATGTGGGCGGCGCGCTGGGCGCGCAGATAGGCCTCGGGGTCGCCGCCGGACAGGATCGACACGACGACCTTGGCGAAGATCTCGTTCGTCACGAACGGCGCGGGCGGCGCGATCTCCCCGGCCCACCTGGCCAGTTCGTGCGTTCCGTCGTCCGTCGAGCGGTACATGGTCCGCTCCGGCCCGCCGTCCGAGTCGATGCCGTCGACCTCCGCGAACCCGTCGCGGACCAGCCGCTGCAAGGTCGTGTAGACCTGCCCGTAGGCCAGCGGACGGGCCTGCGGGAAGCGTTCGTCGTGCCGTCGCTTGAGGTCGTAGCCATGGCTCGGTCCCGTGGCGAGCAGGGCCAGCAGGATGTGGCGGGTGCTCATGCGAGTCATTATGCACCGAGTACATGTACTGAGTGAATAGTGATCACTGGACCGTTCATCACGAGGCACGGAATGTGACGAGAGGCACGTTGTTGCCATCTGTACGTCTGCCATCGCGTCTGCTGGGTAGGGCTGCGTTAACCCGCGTTGCCGTACTCGACAAGGAGGCCCCCGTGCCCACAGCATCGGCCCTGTCCAAACCTGAGGCGCCCTTCGACTACGAGATGCAGTACTGCGTCTTCAGCGCCGAGGGCGCCTGCGCCGAAGCCCCCCTCACCAGCGAGCCGCCCCTTCCGGACGCCGAGCCCCTCACCAGCGAGCCGCCGCTCGCCGACGCCGCGCCGTTGACCAGTGAGACGGCCGTCTGGGACATGGACATCGACACCGGTACGGATCTGGGTATGGACACCGGTATGGACATGGACGTGGACTCCACGAGGCCGTAGATGACAGCGCAGCGGTCGGCCGAAGCTTCTGCCGAGGGTCCCGAGGGTTCCGAAGACCCGCAGAACCTCCCCTCCGACGATCTGTGCCGGCTCGCCGAGCTGCACGGTGTCGCCCCCTCCTACCAGCCGTCCGCGGACCGTACGGTCCCGGCCTCCGCCACCGCGCTCACCCTCGCCCTGGCCGCCCTCGACGTGGACGCGAGCACGCCCGCCGCCGTCGGTGCCGCGCTCGCCGCCCGCGAACGGGAGCTGCGGGAGCGGCTGCTGCCGCCGACCGTGGTGTGCTGGGGCCAGGCCGAGCCCGAGGCGCTGGCCGCACTGCCGTCCGGCACCCGACTGCGCGTCGAGACCGAGCAGGGCGAGAGCCGCGCCGACGCCGGCCGACTCCCGCTGGGCGTCCACCGGCTGACGGCCACCGCACCGGACGGCCGTACGGCGACCAGCCATCTCGTCGTCGCCCCGCCCCGCCTGCCCACCCCCACCGGACGCTCGTACGGCCTGCTCGTCCAGCTCTACTCCCTCCTGTCCCGCCGCTCCTGGGGCATGGGCGACCTCGGTGACCTCGCCGAACTCGCCACCTGGGCCGGACGGGCGCTCGGTGCCGGATTCGTGCAGGTCAACCCGCTGCACGCGGCCGTACCCGGCGCCCCGACCGATCCCTCCCCCTACCGCCCGTCCTCCCGCCGCTTCCCCGACCCGGTGCATCTGCGGGTCGAGGACGTGCCCGAGTTCGCGTACCTCGAGGACCACGAGCGCGTGCGGGCACTGCGCGAACGGGCCGGGCGGCTGCGCGAAGCCGTGCTGGAGAAGGGGGAGTTGATCGACCGGGACGCGGTGTGGGAGGCCAAGCGGGAGGCGCTGGAGCTGGTGCGCGAGGTGCCGCTCGGGCCGGGCCGGCGCGCCGCGTACGTCGACTTCCTGGCACGGGAGGGGGACGCGCTGGAGGACCACGCCACGTGGTGCGCGCTCGCCGAGGTGCACGGCTCGGACTGGCAGCGGTGGCCGGAGGGGCTACGGGACCCGCGATCACCCGAAACGGCCCGGGCACGTGGCGAGTTGATGGACCGGGTCGACTTCCACTCCCGGCTCGCCTGGCTCACCGACGCCCAGCTCGCCGCCGCACAGCGCCTCGCGCGGGAGGCCGGGATGCCGGTCGGGATCGTGCACGACCTGGCGGTCGGGGTGCATCCCCAGGGCGCCGACGCCTGGGCGCAGCAGGCCTACTTCGCGGCCGGGATGTCGGTGGGCGCGCCACCGGACGCCTTCAACGCCCGCGGCCAGGACTGGGGGCTGCCGCCCTGGCGCCCGGACCGGCTGGCCGAGTCGGGCTACGAGCCGTACCGGCGGCTGTTGCGGGCGCTGTGCCATTACGCCGGCGCCCTACGCATCGACCACGTCATGGGGCTGTTCCGGCTGTGGTGGGTGCCGCAGGGGCGGCCGCCGACCGAGGGGACGTACGTCCGCTACGACGCCGAGGCCATGCTCGCGATCCTGGTGCTGGAGGCCTCCCGGGCCGGGGCGGTGGTGATCGGGGAGGATCTCGGCACGGTGGAGCCGGGCGTGCGCGAGACGCTGCGCTCGCGGGGTGTGCTCGGCACCTCGGTGCTGTGGTTCGAGCGGGACTGGGACGGCGACGGCCGCCCCCTGCCGCCGGAGTCCTGGCGCGCCGACTGCCTCGCCACCGCCACCACCCACGACCTGCCGCCCACCGCCGCCCGCCTCACCGGCGAACACGTCGAACTCCGCGACGGACTCGGCCTGTTGACCCGCCCCCTGGAACAGGAGCGCGCCGAGGCCACGGCCGACACGGGCGAGTGGCTGGAGCTGCTGTCCCGGCTCGGGCTGCTGCGGGGCTCGCACGGCGGGCACTGCGCCTCGGAGGAGGAGGCCGAGATCCAGGCCGTGCACCGCTTCCTGCTGCGCACCCCGGCCCGCATGATCGGCGTCTGGCTCCCGGACGGCGTGGGCGACCGCCGGCCGCAGAACCTGCCGGGGACGTGGGACCAGTATCCGAACTGGCGGCTGCCGATCGCCGACGCGGACGGGCGGCCGGTGACGCTGGAGGAACTGGCGGGGGCGGCCCGGGTGTGGGGGCTGGTGGAGGTGCTGCGCGAAGGGGCCGCGCGGCGGGAGTGACGGTGGCTCGGTGAGGCCGGCCCGCGCCTCATACGGCACCCCGGGCGCGCGGCCCTTCCCGTCGTTCGATACTTTTGGCCCCGTGGACAAGAAGAACGCCCTGCGCGCCGGCGCCCTGGCCGCCGGTACGACGCTGATGATGCTGCTGATGTCGTCCCCCGCGCTCGCGCTGTCGCGGGACGACGGCGACGACCCCGGGCAGGGCCTGAGCGTCATGGAGACGCTGGCCCAGTTCGTGATTGCCCCGATCGTGCTCTTCGCGGTCATCGCGGGCCTCGTGATGGTCCTGGACCGCTCCACGGACCGCCAGCCGAAGGCCAAGGCGAAGGCGAAGGCCTGAGCGAGGCTCTTCCCCCGTCCTTTCGTCGAGGGCGCCGACCTGCCTGGTCGGCGCCCTCGACGTGTTCTCAGGCTGGTGTCTCTCAGGCCGGGTGCGGCGCGGTCAGATACCGCTGCACCGTGGGCGCCAGCCATGCCACGACCTCCTCGGGGGCCAGCGCCACGGCGGGCGGGAAGCGCAGGACGTAGCGCGTGAGGGCCAGCCCGAGCAGCTGTGACGACGCCAGCGCGGCCCGCGCGGGGGCCTGCTCGGGGTCGGGGCACACCCGGCGGGCGAGCGGCAGCAACTGGTCCGCGAAGATGCCCCGCATGCGCTCGGCGCCGGCCTGGTTGGTCGCGCCGACCCTCAGCAGGGCCGTGAGCACCTCGTTCTCCTCCCACATGTCCAGGAAGTGGGTCACGAGCGCCCGGCCGGCCTCGTCCCGGTTCAGCGACCCCGGGTCCGGCAGCTTCAGGTCGATGGCCATGGCCGCCGCGAACAGGCCCTCCTTGTTGCCGTAGTAGCGCATCACCATCGACGGGTCGATGTTCGCGTGCCTGGCGATGGCGCGGATGGTCGCGCGCTCGTATCCGTCGGCCGCGAAGCGCTCGCGCGCCGCGTCGAGGATCGCGGTGCGGGTGGCGTCGGAGCGGCGGGGTGGGTGCTGGGGGCGGCTCTCGGTCATGCCGACAACTGTAGGTCAACGGGCGTGGGCAAACAACCGTAGGCCAACAACCGTAGGCCAACAGGCGTTGACACTTTCATTCTGGGCTCTTACTGTTGCCAACAGTCGTTGACCAACGTTCGTTGGCCAACAAGTGTTGGCATTCGGGAGGTCACCATGATGAACGGCACCACCCCCAACCCCAGCCGCCCCGTGATCGTCGTCGGCTCCGGCCCCACCGGCCTCCTCCTGGCCGGTGACCTCGCCGCCGCCGGCGTCCCCGTCACCCTCGTCGAGAAGCGCCCCCGCAAGATCAGCAACCTCTCCCGCGCCTTCGGCGTCCACGCCCGCACCCTGGAGCAGCTGGACGCCCGCGGTCTCGCCGACCAGCTGCTCGCCACCGGCAGCACCATCACCGAACTGCGCCTCTTCCGTCGCCTCTCCCTCGACCTGGGCACGCTGCCGTCCCGCTTCCCGTTCCTGCTCATCACCCCGCAGTACGAGGTCGAGCGGCTGCTGGAGCGGCGGGCTCGGGAGGCCGGGGTGGAGTTCCGCTTCGAGAGCGAGGTCGTGGGGCTGCGGCAGGACGACGGCGGGGTCGACCTCGACGTGCGCGGCCCGGACGGCGCGGTCGTCACCCACCGCGCGGCCTACGTCGTCGGCACGGACGGCCACCGCAGCGCCGTGCGCGAGGCCCTCGGGCTGCCCTTCCCCGGAGTCTCCGTCATCCGCTCCCTGTTCCTGGCGGACGTCCGGCTCGCCGAGCCCCCGGACGGTGTGCTCACCGTCAACGGCGCGGGCGACGCCTTCGCGATGATCGCCGCCTTCGGTGACGGCTGGTACCGCGTCATGGGCTGGAACCGCCGAAACGAGGTCCCCGACGACGCCCCCCTCGACCTCGACGAGATCAAGGAGGTCACCCGGCGCGCCCTGGGCACCGACTACGGCATGCACGACGCCCGTTGGCTCTCGCGATTCCACAGCGACGAGCGCCAGGTGCCGAGGTACCGGGTCGGCCGGGTCTTCCTGGCCGGCGACGCCGCGCACGTGCACTCGCCGGCCGGTGGTCAGGGCATGAACACCGGCCTTCAGGACGCGGCCAACCTCGGCTGGAAGCTCGCCGCGGTCCTCGACGGCCGGGCGTCCGAAGGGCTGCTGGACACCTACCAGGCCGAGCGCCACCCGGTCGGCGAGGCGGTGCTGCGCAGCAGTGGCGGGCTGGTCCGGCTGGCCCGGGCGCAGAATCCGGCACTGCGCGCCGTACGCGCCCTCGTCTCCGCCTTCGTCAACGCGGCCCGCCCCGCCCGCGCGAAGGCCCTCGCCCAGATCTCGGGCATCGGCTACCGCTACCCCGCCCCGCGCGGCTCCCACCGCCTGGTCGGCACCCGCGTCCCGGACGTGGCACTGGAGAGCGGCCGCCTGTACGAGGCGCTGCGCGGCGGCCGGTTCGTGCTGATCACACCGAAGGGCGCGCGCGGGGCGTACGACGGTCAGGGTGCCCGCGAGGAGTGGCTCACCCTGGAGCGCTGGGCGGGCGACCGCCGTACGACCCTGCTGGTGCGGCCCGACGGATACGTGGCGTGGGCGGCGGACGACGCGGACGCCGGGGAGATCGAGGCCGCGCTCACCCTTCAGTTCTCCTGAAAAGAATGCTCGAAAACTTTCGATGGACGCGACAGATGGCTCGCTGCGACGGTGGACGGGTCGTCGTCACCGTCCATCGAAAGGACCTCAGTGCCCGTGCCCGTGCCCGCGCCCGTTCTCGGGATCGCCCTCGCCGCCCTCGCGACCGTCGTCTGGTCCGGCAGCTTCGTCACCTCCCGCGCGCTGCACGACAGCGTGCCGCCGGTGCAGCACGCGTTCTGGAGATGGGTGGTGGCGCTGGCCGTGGTGGCGCCGTTCGGTGCGCGGCAGGCCTGGCGGCAGCGGAGGTCGATCCGCCGTCACCTCGGTTTCGTGTTCCTCGCCTCGCTGCTCGGCGTCGCCGCCTACAACACCCTCGTCAACCAGGCCGGGTTGACCACGCCCGCCGCCAACATGGGCATGATCATGGCCGCTTCGCCGGTGCTGATGGCCGTGTTCGAGCGGGCGGCCGGGGTGCGGTTGGGCGTGCGTCGGGTCACGGGGCTGCTGGTGGCCTGTTCGGGCGTCGTGCTGCTGATCGCAGGCGGGGCCGGCGGGACCCGTCTCGGCGCGGGGGACGTGTGGATGGTGACGGCGGCGTGCTGCTTCGCGGCGTACAGCGGTCTGCTGCGACGACGGCCGGCCGAACTGGGCGGTACGGGCTTCCTGTTCACGACCTTCCTCCTCGGCACGGTCCTGCTGCTGCCCGCGCAGGGCGTGAGCCTGGCGGTGCAGGGCGGCTTCGACCCCACGCCCGGCACGGTCCTGCCGATCCTCTACGTCTCGGTCGCCTCCTCCGCCGTCGCCTTCTTCGCCTGGAACCGGGCGATCGCGCTGGTCGGGCCGAGCCGCGCCGGGGTCGTCTACTACCTCCAGCCGGTGTGCGTGTCGCTGCTGTCCTGGGCGGTGCTCGGCGAGGCGACCGGCTGGGCGCAGACGGTGTGCATGGCGCTGATCCTCGGGGGAGTGGTGCTGGGGGCGGCGGCGCGTCGGTGACGTAGGTTGCCGCCATGGTCGACTGGGACATCCGGAAGCTGCAGATCCTGCGGACGCTGCGGGAACGGGGGACCGTGACCGCGACGGCCGAGGCGCTGCGGATGACGCCGTCCGCCGTGTCGCAGCAGCTGACGAACCTCGCCAAGCAGGTCGGGGTGCCGTTGCTTCAGGCGCAGGGGCGGCGGGTGCGGCTGACGGACGCGGCGCGGCTGGTGCTGCGGCACGCCGAGGCGGTGTTCGAGCAACTGGAGCGGGCGGACGCGGAGTTGGCGGCGTACCGGCACGGCGAGGCCGGGGAGGTGCGGGTCGGGGCCTTCTCCACGGCGGTGCCCGCGCTGGTCGTACCGGCCGTGCGGGCGCTCAGGGAGACGGCGCCCGGGGTGGTCGTACGGGTGCGGGAGGCCGAGGCCGGCGAGGCTTACGAGCTGCTGGCCGGTGGGGAGGTGGACCTCGCCCTGTCGCTCGCGGCACAGGCGCCGACGGTGGGGGACGCGCGGTTCACCAGGGTGCCGCTGCTGGCCGACCCGCTGGACGTCGCCCTCCCGGCGGGGCACGAACTGGCCGCCGCGGAAGGGCTGCGGCTGGCCGATCTCGCCGGGGAGGACTGGATCTTCGGCGGCAGCGGGCCGTGGTCGGACATCACGCGCGGGGCGTGCGAGGCGGCCGGGTTCAGCCCCCGGCAGGGGCATTCGGCGGCGGGGTGGACGGCGATTCTGGCGATGGTGGAGGCGGGGATGGGGGTGGCGCTGGTGCCGCGGATGGTCGAGGTGGGGCGCGGCGGGGTCGTGATGCGGGAGGTGGCGGAACCGCGGCCGGTTCGCCATGTGGTGGCGGCCGTACGCAGGGGCGGCGAGGAGGCGCCGGCCATCGGCAGGGCGCTCGGCGCGCTGCGGAGCGTTGCCGGCACGTAGCCGGGCAGGCACGGAAAGGGCGCCCGGTGCCGCGGCACCGGGCGCCCTTTGGCGTACGGACGTCTACTCCGCAGCCGCCGCGTCCGCCTCCTGCGCCCGCAGCGCCCGCTCCACGCCCGCCCGGGACTCGGAGATCAGGCGGCGCAGGGCCGCGTTGGGCTCCGCCGAGGCGAGCCAGGCGTCCGTCTTGCGCAGCGTCTCCTCGGAGACCTGGAGGGACGGGTACAGGCCGATCGCGATCTGCTGGGCGATCTCGTGGGAGCGGGCGTCCCAGATGTCCTTGACGACCTCGAAGAACGTGTCGGTGTAGGACGCCAGGAGCTCGCGCTGGTCGGTCTGGACGAAGCCGGTGATCACCGCCTCCTGGACGGCGTTCGGCAGCTTGTCGGAGTCGATGACCGACGACCATGCCTCGGCCTTGGCCTCCGGAGTCGGGCGCGCGGCGCGGGCGGTGGCCGCGTGCCGCTCGCCGGCCGCCGTCCTGTCCCGCTCGTACTCGGCCGCGATCTCCGCCTCGTCGAAGCGGCCCACCGCCGCCAGGCGCTGCACGAACGCCCAGCGCAGCTCCGTGTCGACGGCCAGGCCCTCGATCGACTGGGAGCCGTCCAGCAGGGCCTCGAGGAGGTCGAGCTGCTCCGGCGTACGGGCCGCCGCCGCGAACGCACGCGCCCACGCCAGCTGGTGGTCGCCGCCCGGCTCCGCCGCGCGCAGATGGGCCAGCGTGGCGTCCGTCCAGCGGGTCAGCAGGGCCTCGCGGGCGGCCGGGTCGGCGTACAGCTCGATCGCCAGCTTCACCTGGCGGTGCAGCGACTGCACGACACCGATGTCGGACTCCTTGCCGATGCCCGACAGGACCAGGGAGACGTAGTCGCGGGTGGCCAGTTCCGCGTCGCGGGTCATGTCCCAGGACGACGCCCAGCACAGGGCCCGGGGCAGGGAGGCCTCGAAGTCGCCGAGGTGCTCGGTGACGAAGGCGAGGGACTTCTCGTCCAGGCGGACCTTCGCGTACGACAGGTCGTCGTCGTTGAGGAGGATCACGTCCGGACGGCCCTTGCCGGCGAGCTGCGGCACGGTGGTCAGTTCGCCGTCCACGTCCAGCTCGACGCGCTCGTCGCGCAGCAGCTTCCCGGAGGCGTCGTCCAGGTTGTACAGGCCCACCGCGATGCGGTGCGGACGCAGCGTCGGCTCGCCCTTCGCGCCCGCGGGCAGCGCCGGGGCCTCCTGGCGGATCGCGAAGGACGTGATCACACCGTGCGCGTCCGTCTCGATCTCGGGGCGCAGGACGTTGATGCCGGCCGTCTCCAGCCACAGCCTCGACCAGGTCTTCAGATCGCGGCCGGAGGTCTCCTCCAGGGCGCCCAGCAGATCGGACAGGCGCGTGTTGCCGAACGCGTGACGCTTGAAGTACGCCTGCACGCCCTTGAAGAACTCGTCCATGCCGACGTAGGCCACGAGCTGCTTGAGGACGGAGGCGCCCTTGGCGTAGGTGATGCCGTCGAAGTTGACCAGGACGTCGTCCAGGTCGCGGATCTCCGCCATGATCGGGTGCGTGGACGGCAGTTGGTCCTGGCGGTACGCCCACGTCTTCATCTGGTTGGCGAACGTCGTCCAGGCGTGCGGCCAGCGCGTCCCCGGGGCGTGCGCCTGGCAGGCGATGGAGGTGTAGGTGGCGAACGACTCGTTCAGCCACAGGTCGTTCCACCACTCCATGGTGACCAGGTCGCCGAACCACATGTGGGCCAGCTCGTGCAGGATGGTCTCGGCCCGCCCCAGGTACGCCGCGTCCGTCACCTTGGAGCGGAAGACGTACTGGTCGCGGATGGTCACCGCGCCCGCGTTCTCCATCGCGCCCGCGTTGAACTCCGGCACGAACAGCTGGTCGTACTTCTTGAACGGGTAGGCGTAGTCGAACTTCTCCTGGAACCAGTCGAAGCCCTGCCGGGTCACCTCGAAGATGGCGTCCGAGTCGAGGTACTCGGCGAGCGAGGGCCGGCAGTAGATGCCGAGCGGCACGGACTGGCCGTCCTTCTCGTACACGCTGTGCACGGAGTGGTACGGGCCGACGATGAGCGCCGTGATGTACGTCGAGATGCGCGGCGTCGGCTCGAAGGACCAGACGTTGTCCTTGGGCTCCGGAGTGGGCGAGTTGGAGATGACCGTCCAGCCCTCCGGGGCCGTCACGGTGAACTGGAAGGTGGCCTTCAGATCGGGCTGCTCGAAGGACGCGAACACGCGCCGGGCGTCGGGCACCTCGAACTGGGTGTACAGGTACGCCTGCTGGTCGACCGGGTCGACGAAGCGGTGCAGGCCCTCGCCGGTGTTGGTGTACGCGCAGTCCGCGACGACCCGCAGGACGTTGCGGCCCTCCAGCAGGCCCGGCAGGGCGATCCGGGAGTCCTTGAAGACCTCGTCCGCGTCGAGCGCGTCGCCGTTGAGAGTCACCTCGTGGACGGTCGGGGCCACGAGGTCGATGAAGGAGTCGGCGCCGTTCTCGGCGACGTCGAAGCGCACCGTGGTCACGGACCGGTAGGTGCCGCCCTCTTGCGCGCCGGAGAGGTCGAGATCGATCTCGTACGAGTCAACGGTGAGCAGCTTCGCCCGCTGCTGCGCCTCTTCGCGAGTCAGGTTTGTGCCAGGCACGCGGTCATCTCCTCGTTATGGGTGGGTTCGGTCATCCTTCCACGGGACATCGGGATCAGGCGACGAGCGGGGCTTCGCACGGGGATGTCAGGGCAACTCATGGGGATACCCCTCTACCGGGGCGGGACGCGAGGTCCGGATTCCGCCAGCCCTCCGGGCCCGCGGGCGCGAGTGTGGGCGGCATGACGACGTACACCGCACGCCCCGTCGCACCATCGGTCCTGAAGGAACTGCGCACCGCCGACGACGCGGGCCGCCCACTGTCCCCGTTCACCGACGAGGAGGGCGGGGCGCCGCTGAGGTGCTGTCTGCGCCGGAGCCGGCCGGGCGAGCGGATCGCGCTCGTGTCGTACGCGCCGCTGCGCCGCTGGGCGGCCGGGACCGGAGTGGATCCCGGCGCCTACGACGAACAGGGCCCCGTCTTCATCCACGCCGAGGAGTGCGCGGGGCCGGGCGCGGACGGGCCGGACGCGGACGGGCCGGGCGCGGACGGGTCGGACGCGGACGGGTCGGGCGCGGACGGTCCCCCCTTCGCGAACGCCCACCGGATCGTCCGCCGCTATTCCGCCGACGGGCACATCCTGGGCGGACAGCTCGTCGACGCTCCCGACGACGAAGCCTTCCGGAACGCGTTCGACGACCCGGCCGTGGCACTCGTCCACGTCCGGGCCGTCGAATACGGCTGTTTCCTCTACGAGGTGCGCAGGCCTCAGCCCTTCAGCTCCGCCGCCACCAGCTCCGCGATCTGCACCGCGTTCAGCGCGGCGCCCTTGCGGAGGTTGTCGTTGGAGACGAACAGGGCGAGGCCGTGGGCGACCGTCTCGTCGGTGCGGATGCGGCCGACGTAGGACGGGTCCTGGCCGGCCGCCTGGAGCGGGGTCGGGACGTCGGTGAGGGCCACGCCGGGGGCGCCGGCCAGCAGTTCCTTGGCGCGCTCCACGCTGATCGGGCGGTCGAAGCGGGCGTTGATCTGGAGGGAGTGGCCGGAGAAGACCGGGACGCGCACACAGGTGCCGGAGACCTTCAGCTCGGGGATCTCCAGGATCTTGCGGGACTCGTGGCGCAGCTTCTGCTCCTCGTCGGTCTCGTTCAGACCGTCGTCCACGATCGAGCCGGCCATCGGCAGCACGTTGTACGCGATCGGCGCCACGTACTTGTTCGGCGCGGGGAACTGGGCCGCCGAGCCGTCGTGCGTCAGCTTCGGCGCGTCGTCGCCGACCTTCTTGACCTGCTCGAACAGCTCGTCCACCCCGGCCAGACCGGAGCCGGAGACGGCCTGGTAGGTGGCGACCACGAGGGCCTGGAGGCCCGCCTCGGCGTGCAGCGGCCTGAGCACCGGCATCGCGGCCATCGTCGTGCAGTTCGGGTTGGCGATGATGCCCTTGGGGCGGTCGGCGATCGCGTGCGGGTTCACCTCGGAGACGACCAGCGGGACCTCGGGGTCGCGGCGCCACGCCGAGGAGTTGTCGATCACCACGGGGCCCTGGGCGGCGACCTTCGGCGCCAGCGCCTTCGAGGTCGCGCCGCCCGCCGAGAACAGCACGATGTCGAGGCCGGAGTAGTCGGCCGTCGCCGCGTCCTCCACCGTCACGCCGTCCAGGACCGTCCCCGCCGAACGGGCCGAGGCGAACAGGCGCAGCTCGGTGACCGGGAACTCGCGCTCCGCGAGGATCCTGCGCATGACCGTGCCGACCTGACCGGTGGCTCCGACGATTCCGACCCTCACGGCGACTCCTTCTACGTGTTCCTGCGTGTTCGTGTGTGTCCGCGGCGTTTCCATCATGCGGCCGACCTGGGTCCGCCTGTCCAATTCTTTGCGCTCCATGCCCGAGGTCTGGGACGCGCCATCGCGACCACGGGTTGCGGAACTCCGCTCCCACCCCCGCTGAGCTGGAGGAATTCACCCTACGGCGGTCCCTGGCCGCAAGCTGTGCTGCCCCGCGCGGTGGTGTGACGTACGCCTCGCGGAGATTCCCCGGGGCTCCGCCGAACGTTTCCGGGCGCGGCGGCGTCGTAGAAGAAACGCGGTGAGGGGGTGGCTTGTGCTGCGCAGAAAGGCCCGCCGTGTCCAGGAGGACGATCCGCTGGACGCGGCCCAGGTGCGTCGGGTGCGGGCGGTGCTCGCGCTCGGCGGGGTGCCGCAGACGGACCTGCCGGACGGGGTACAGCAGGTCCGCCTGCGGTTGCTGGAGCGGGCCGCGAGCGGACGCGAGGCGCCGCGGGACGTGTCGGCGTGGGCGGCGGTCGTCGCCTCCAACCTCGCCATGGACTGGCACCGGGCCAAGAAGCGCCAGGAACGGCTCGGCGAACGGCTCGCCTCCCTGCGCCAGCTGGAACACCCCTCCGGCGAGGACACCAGCCTGCTCTCCCTCGCCGTCGCCCGGGGCCTGGACGAGCTGCCCGACGCCCAGCGTCAGGTCCTCGTCCTGCGCTTCTACGGCGATCTCCCGGTGCGGGACATCGCCGAGGAGCTCGGCATCCCGGAGGGCACGGTCAAGAGCAGGCTGCACACGGCGGTACGGGCCCTGCGCGCCCGCTTGCACGAGGACGAGGTGGTGTGACGTGACCGCCGAGAACGAAAGCCGTGGCGTCGACGCGCTGATGGCCGCGATCACCGGCGAACCCCTGCCGGAGGAGGCCCGCGCGGACGCCGCCCTCCTGGCCGAGCACCGCTCGGCCGTGGCCGACGTGGCGCTGCTGCGGGAGCAGCTCGGGCTGATCGGCGACGCCCTCGCCGAGCCACCGCCACCGCCACCCGCCCCGGAGCCGCAGCCCGCCCCCGCACGAACGCCCTCCCGCGCCCGGCGCCGGTTCCTCGCCGTCGGCCTCGGGAGCCTCGCCGTGGCCGCCGCCGCGTCCGTGCTGGCCGGCATGGGCTGGCTGCTGACGCAGGCCGGAGGCGGCGCCGACTCCGACGAGGGGGCGAGCACCGCGGACAAGTCCGCACCCTCCGAGCAGTCCGGCGGCACCGCCTTCGGCAGCCCCCGCTACCTCGCCTGTGCCCGGCTGGTGGCCGAAGGGAGGGCCACCTCCGTCGAACGGCTCCCCGGCACGACGTCGATGCGGATCACCCTGCACATGACCCGCTACTACAAGCCGGACACGTCAGATAAGCAGGGCAAAGGTGAGGAAGAGCTGACCTTCGTGGTCGACGAGACCCTCGTCCCCGGCCTGCGCAGGGGCGACCAGGTGCTCATCGGCATCGCGCGGGGCGAGCGCCAACCCGACTTCTGGGCTGTCGGCGAGCGGAACATCGCCCCGGAGCGGGCCTGGATCACCGCCTCGCTGTCCGAGGCCCGCGAACTCACCTGCGCATGACGAAGGGCGGGCGCCCGCACGGACGCCCGCCCCTCACCGCCGTACCACCGACTACGGCGTGACCTTCTCGATCTTCACGCTGCCCAGGCCCGCGACCGTGCCGCGCGCGTTGAGCAACCGGACCTGGCCGAAGAACTCACGGCCCTCCGGCGCCGGCGCCAGCGCGGTGACGCTGCCGGAGACCGTGGCCGACTCGCCCGTGCCCAGCCGCACCGGCGACTCGTCGACCGTGACGGTGCCGAGCGCGGGGGAGAAGAACACGTCCAGGTAGTCGTACGCCGTCGAGCCGCCCGGCACCGCGTAGCCGATCACCTCGATGCGGTACGTCCCGGCGGCCGGGTCCGCGACCTTGACCGCCTCCTCCGAGTCACCGTCGGCGGAGCTGCCGACCTCGGTGCCGGCCGCGTCGTAGACGACCAGGTCGAGGTCGGCGGCCGCGTCGGAGACGTTGCCGATGGAGACGTCGAGCGAGGTGGCGCCCTCGGGCACGTCGACCGTGGTGGTCTGCGTGACGCCCTCGGTGATGGTCGGGCGCGCCGTCTTCGACGAGCCGAGCGGGCCGCCCGCGAGCTTGCCGTCGACGTCGGCGTAGTGGTTGGTCACCTTCCAGGAGGCGGCGGCCGGGGTGCCGACCTTGGCCTCCGGGACGGTCACGGTCTCCGGGTCGAAGGCCGCGCCGAGGACGGTGACGTTCAGCTTGTACGGGTTGTCGAGCAGCGGCGACGTACGGCGCGACTCGACCTCGATCTCCCAGACGCCCGGCTGCGGGTCGGCGTACGAGCGCAGGTCGGGGCGGCAGGGGGCGCTGGAGGGGTTGGAGTAGTTCGGGTAGCAGTTGATCGTCGAGGTCGAGTCGACCGGGACGCCGTAGGGGTGGATGGAGATGAACCGGGTCTGGCTCCCCTTCGCCAGCCCGCTCATCGCGACCTCCAGCGTCTTCGCACCCTCGGGGACGGTCACGAAGTACGAACGGGTGCTGTTGCGCTGGACCTTGCCCGAGGCGGAGAAGGTGTGGTCGACCGGCGAGGCGACCACGACCGTCGACAGGACCTGCTTGTCGATGCCCTCGGTCCGCGGGTCGTCGACCTCCAGGATCGCGCTCTTGATGCCCGCGTGCTTCGCGCGGGCCTCGATCTTGACGGTCACCGGCTTGTTCAGCGGGAGCCTGATCTCGTCCGAGCCGACGATCCGGAAGGTGCGCGCCTTGTTGTTCTCCAGGTGCAGCTCGTGCCGGATCGCCCTGTCGGGGCCGGAGGTACGGGTGATGGTGACCTCGTACGTCTTCTTCTGGCCCGCCTTCAGGCCGCCCTCACGGTCGTACAGACCCGTGCCGTATCCGGGGGTCTTCAGGAACTGGTCGATCGCGGTGTCGACCGGCGCCTTCACCGTGTACTCGTGGGCGGTGGCGCCGTCGCGGATCGAGTCCCAGGCGTCCTCGATGTTGATGAGGCCGGCACCCTCCTCGTACGCCTGAACACCCTTGATGTGATCGGCCGTCGAGGTGAGCGCGGTGCGCAGCTTCGCCGGGGTGAGGGCGATGCCCCTCTGCTTGGCGGCGCTCAGCAGCAGCGCGGACGCGCCCGCGGCCTGCGGGGACGCCATCGAGGTGCCCTGGAGCATGCCGTAGCCGGCCGGCAGCGAGTAGCCCGCCTCGGCGACCGGGGCGCCCGGCAGCCAGGTCTGGATGGTGTTGATCGCGGCGCCCGGCGCGGAGAGCGTCGGGGTGAAGCCGCCGTCCTCACGCGGGCCGCGCGAGGAGAACGGCATCATCGCGTACTCCGTCTCCACGACGGAGCCGTAGTTGGCGGCCCAGGTCTCCTTGGAGACGGTCGCGCCGACCGAGATCACCTTGTCGGCCAGGCTCGGGTCGCCGATGGTGTTGGCGCCGGGGCCGGAGTTGCCGGCCGAGATCACCAGCTGCACGCCGTAGGTGTCGATCAGCCGCGTGTACAGCTCGGCGCGCGCGTTGTTGCCGTCGTTCAGCGCCGGCAGGCCGCCGATGGACATGTTGACGATGTCGACGCCGCGGTTGACGACGAGGTCGATCATGCCCTCGGTGAGGGCGACGTTGGTGCAGCCGCCGGACCAGGTGCAGGCGCGGGAGGAGACGATCTTCGCGCCCGGCGCCGCGCCGTTCATCCTGCCGCCGAACAGGCTGTTGGCGGCGGTGATGCCGGCGACGTGGGTGCCGTGCTCGGACTCGATGACGCCGATGTTGACGAAGTCGCGCTTCTGGCCGACCCAGTCCCCGCCGAACGGGTCCATCGGGACGTCCTTGCGGATCTCCACGACGAACGGCTGGCGCTCGGCGACGTCGGTGGCCGGGTCGTCGGTGCCGAAGTACCCGATCTGGAAACCGTCCTTGTACGGCTTCATCGGGGTGTCGTCACCGAAGTCGTAGTTGTTGTTGAGGTCGACCCGGACGGTGCCGTTCGCGGCGTCGTACAGGACGCCCCACGAGTCGGTCTTGTCGCCGTCGCGGTTGGCGTCGCCCGCCGCGTCGCCGCCGGTGGTGTACGACTCCAGGAAGGTGCTCACCTGGTACGAGCCCGCGGGCGCCGTCCAGGTCTTGTCGCCGTAGGTGAAGGTGGGCCCGGAGACGGACGTCACCATCGGGCGCCAGGTGCGGTCGCTGTCGACTATGGGGTCGGTGGCGGTGACCCAGTCGACTATCTTCCGCTCGCCGGTGGTGGTCTTCTGCAGCGCCGGGTGGCCGAGGTCGACACCGGAGTCGAGGATGCCGATGGTGATGCCGCGGCCGTCGGCCTTCCGGTTCTTCTTCACGAAGTCGACGGCGCCCGTCTCGAAGGACGGGTTGTACGGGTTCTCGGCGGGGGTCTTCTTGCCGGGGGCCGGGTACGTGCCCTTGCCGCGCGCCTTTCCGGTCTCGACGGCCGGATCGTCCAGGGGTATCTCCTCGCGCAGGTCGATGCCGTGCACCGAGGAGAGCTTCGTGGCGGCGGCGATGGCCTTGTCGGCCTTGCCGGTGGGGACGGTGGCCCGGACATAGCCGAGCTTGTCGTAGGTACGGCCCACAGAGCCGACCGTGTCCAGCTGCTCGGCGACCTTCTCGGTCGCGCCGGGCGCGGTCGCGACCATCATCGTGACGTTCTTGTCGCCGTCGGCCTTGGCCTCGGCGAGCAGATCGGCGTCGTCCGAACCGAGCTTGTCGTGCGCGGACTTCACGCTCGGGCCGGTCGCGGCGGGCTCGGGGTCCGCGGCCAGGGCCATGGGTATCGGCCCGGCGGCGGACAGCGCGGCGACGAGACCGGCGGCCACGGCTATGCGGGCCGTGCGTCTCGCGCCCGGCTTCGGATCGCGCTGCGGGGTGAGGGTCATCGGCATCCCTTGCAGGTAAAGGAGCATCAGGACGTCCGGTATGTGATCCCGGACGACCGCACAGCCTTATGCAAGGGAAGGATGTTTGGGAAGAGTTGACCGAATCGAAATGGAAGGATGGGGAAAACCCGCGACCGGCTCAGGGGGAGATGAGCCGCAAAGGCGGGCAAGCCGCCCACGGGCGACAACGTCCGTATGTAACGTCCCCCTGTGCGGAAGAACTTGAGGGTGGCGGCCTACGCCATATGCGTACGTGACGGGCAACTCCTCCTCGCCCGCTCCCCGGCACCCGGCGGCGGCTTCGAGTGGGTGCTGCCCGGCGGCGGCATGGAGCACGGTGAGGATCCGTACGACACGGTCGTGCGGGAGGTCGAGGAGGAGACCGGCTACCGCTTCGAGCCCACCGGGCTGCTGGGCCTGGACTCCGTCCGGCGCCTGATCCCGGGCCGCATCCGCCGGGGAGTCGACCATCATGGCGTGGCGCTCGTCTACGAGGGCCGGATCGTGGGCGGCGACCTCCGCTACGAGGCCGACGGCTCCACCGACATGGCCGCCTGGCATCCCCTGGACGGCGTGACGGGGCTGACCCGCGTCCCGATGGTCGACAAGGGACTGGCGTTGTGGCGGGAACGACCGGCGGCCGGAAAAGCTTCAGTACCCCCGAAGATGAACACTGAGTGACCGCGTCCCGGCCGTTCGAGGAGCGGCCGTGAACGCGGAAGGTAGTCCAAGATCCACGTACGGTGATCGGCGCTGCGCGTTGCCGCCCCGTTCATGCGCAGGTCATTCCCGGTGCCAACGATCCACAGTGAGCGGGGTGTTCGCATCCGCGACCGCCCCGCGACCACTGCCGACGCGTTCGCATTCGGGGAGATCGCGCCATGTCGCGCATACGCTCTGTCGCCAGCTCCGCGCTGGGGATCCACCGCCGTACCCTGCTCGCCGCCACCGGAGCGGTGACCCTCTCCGCGGGCGTCGGCTACGCCCTGCGGCCCACGCAGAGTGAGGCTGCCACGACCGCCCCCCAGGCCGACACCGCTGCCGCCGGGGCCGACGCCGCTGTCGCCGAGGCCCCGGTCGGCGCCTCCCGCAAGGTGCCGGCCGCGCTCGCCCCGTACACCCGCGGCACCACCGTCGCGGGCGTCGCCACCCCGCAGGGCAGCGGCGGCTACCGCCGGCTCGGCGACGGGCCCGGCTGGAAGCGCGTCGTCCGCGAGAACCTGGCGGCCGCCAAGTCGGGCCGCGAGAGCCGCCGTACGGCGCTCGCCGCCTTCGTACAGCTCACCGACCTGCACCTGATCGACACCCAGCATCCGCTGCGCCTGGAGTACCTGCGCTCGACGGACGTGCACGCCTGGCGGCCGCAGGAGGCGCTGACCGTGCCCGGCGCGGTGGCGCTCGTCGAGCGCGTCAACGCGCTGCGGGGCGCCCCCGTCACCGGCGCCCCGCTCCACTTCGCCATGACCACCGGCGACAACACGGACAACAACTGCAAGTCCGAGCTGGAGTGGTTCCTGACGGTGATGAGCGGCGGCCGGATCACCCCGAACACCGGTGACCCGCGGCGGTACGAGGGCGTCCAGAACAGCGGCCTGAAGCTGTACTGGCAGGCCAACGACCGCGTCCGCGACGCCGACAAGCAGCTCGGCTTCCCGCACATCGAGGGCTTCCTGGCCGCCGCGATCCGCGAGACGCGCAGCCCCGGCCTGAACATCCCCTGGTACTCGACGGTCGGCAACCACGACGCGATGCCGCTCGGCACCTACGCCTCGCACGGCGACTCCTACCTCACCGACCTGGCCGTCGGCGGCAAGAAGCTCATGAACGCGTCGGCGTCGGACGCCAAGAAGCTCCAGGACTCCCTCAAGCAGGACAAGGACCCGCGGGGCACCGTCTTCAAGGACTTCCTCAAGGCCCACGCCCGCTCGATGCGCTCGGTCACGCCGGACGAGAGCCGTGCCCCCTTCACGCCGAAGGAGTACGTCCAGGCCCACCTGGACCCGGCCCACCGCGGCCACGGCCCGGTAGGCCACGGCTACTCGACGGCCAACCTGGACGCCGGCACCCAGTACTACAGCTTCCGCATCTCCGACGACGTCATCGGCATCAGCCTCGACACCACCGACCCCGGCGGGCACTACGTGGGGTCCATCGGGGCGGCCCAGTTCAGGTGGCTGGACCGGACGCTGCGCGAGAACAAGGACTCGTACGCGATCGTCTTCAGCCATCACACCAGCGGTTCGATGGACAACCTGCGCCGCGACCCGGCCCGCCCGAACGAGCGGCGCGTCGGCGGGGCCGAGCTGGTCCAGCTCCTCGCGAGCCACCGCAACGTGCTGGCCTGGGTGAACGGCCACATCCACAAGAACGTCATCACCCCGCACTCCACCGCCGGCGGGCACGCCTTCTGGGAGATCTCCACCGCCTCCCACGTCGACTTCCCCCAACTCGCCCGGATCATCGAGGTGGTGGACAACAAGGACGGCACGATCTCGCTGTTCACCACCCTGATCGAGTCCTCGGCCCCATACCGCGCCGACTTCGCGGACCTCTCCCAGACGGGACTGGCCGCCCTCTACCGCGAGCTGTCCCTCAACGCACCCGGCGCCAGCACGAAGCTCGCGGGTGAGCGGGGGGACCGCAACACGGAGCTGGTCCTGAAGAAGGGCTGAAAGCCACCCAACCGCCGCATAGATCCTCAACCTTCGTCTCGCACCCCCGGTCGTTCTCCTCGATCGAGCCGAATGCGAGATGGGGGAGATATGACGGTACGCACGACGATGACAGCGGTGACGGCCGCGGTGCTGTCGCTGGCTCTGGCCGGACCGGCGGTCGCGTCGGCCGACAGCAGCGGGGACTACGGACACCAGGCCACCCGCCGGGCCATGGAGGCAGCCGTCGCCGACGGCGTACCCGGCGTCACGGCCATGGTGCGGGACGGCCGTCGCGGCTGGTCGGCGACGGCGGGCGTGGGCGACCTGAAGACGGGCAAGCCGCGCTCCCCGCACGACCGCTACCGGGTCGCCAGCATCACCAAGACCTTCGTGGCGACGGTGCTCCTGCAACTGGAGGCGGAGGGAAAGCTGTCGCTGGACGACACGGTGGAGCAGTGGCTGCCGGGCCTGGTCCGGGGCAACGGCCACGACGGCAGCCGCATCACGCTGCGCCAGCTCCTGAACCACACCAGCGGCATCTACGACTACCTGGCCGACCCGGCCTTCCAGCAGACGTACATGGCCGCCGAGGGCTTCCTCCAGCACCGCTACGACCGGAAGGAACCCGAGTACTTCATCGCCATCGCCATGACCCACGAGCCGTACTTCGCGCCGGGCACCTCGTGGCACTACTCCAACACCAACTACGCCCTGGCCGGCCGGGTGATCGAGAAGGCCACCGGCCGCCCCTACGGCGACGAGGTCCGCGACCGCGTCATCAAGCCCCTGCACCTGAGCGCCACGTCCGTGCCGGGCACCCGTGTGACGGTGCCTCAGCCCAGCAGCCGCGCCTATTCCAAGCTGGCCAGGACGGCGACCGGCCCGACGTACGACGTCACCGAGCTGAACCCCCGGCTGGCCTACGGATCCGGCGAGATGATCTCCAGCTCGGCCGACCTGAACCGCTTCTACACCGCGCTGCTGCGCGGCAGGCTGCTCCCGCCCGAGCAGCTCGCGGAGATGAAGACGACGGTCCGGTCCAGGGGCACGAACGGCTACGGCCTCGGCCTCGTCGAACGCACCCTGAGCTGCGGAGTCCATGTCTGGGGCCACGACGGGGGCATCCACGGCTCGAACACGGACGCGGTGACGACGGCGGACGGGCGCCACGCCCTGGCGTTCAACTTCAACGGCGACTGGTCCGGGGACGCCGACGCGGTGGTGGAGGCGGAGTTCTGCGGCAGGTGAGCGTGGCGTGCCGCGGTTGTCCGAATCTGGCTCAACCGGTGCGAAGCGCCTCAACCTGAGCACGAACCCCAGAGTCTCCACCCCCGACCACGCTCGACGTGAACGACGACACGTGAACGACGACAAGGGGGAAGAAGACATGACCGTACGCACGGCACGCGCGACCCTGGTGGCGGCGACGGCGGTGGCGTTGTCGCTGGGCCTCGCCGCCCCCGCACTGGCGACGGCACCCGCCGGAGACGGCCACCAGCCGACCCGCGACGCCATGGCGGCCGCGGTCGAGGCGGGCGTCCCCGGAGTGACGGCGACCGCGCGGGACGGCCACCGCACCTGGTCCGCGACGGAGGGCGTCGGCAACCTCAAGACGGGCAAGCCGCGTTCGGCCGCGGACCGCTACCGGGTGGGCAGCATCACCAAGACCTTCGTCGCCACGGTGCTGCTCCAACTGGAGGCGGAGGGGAAGCTGTCGCTGGACGACTCGGTGGAGGAGTGGCTGCCGGGCCTGGTGCGGGGCAACGGCCACGACGGCAGCCGGATCACGCTGCGCCAGCTCCTGAACCACACCAGCGGAGTCTTCAACTACACGGCGGACGACGACTTCGGCCGCAGGTATTTCCTGAAGGACGGCTTCTTCGAGCACCGCTACGACACCAAGACGCCCGAGGAACTGGTCGCCCTCGCCATGACCCACAAGCCGGACTTCGAGCCGGGGACGTCGTGGAACTACTCCAACACCAACTACGTGCTGGCCGGGATGGTGATCGAGAAGGCCACGGGCCGCGCGTACGGCGACGAGGTCCGCGAGCGCGTCATCAGGCCGCTGCACCTGAGCGCCACGTCCGTCCCGGGCACCCGTGTGATGGTGCCGCGGCCCAGCAGCCGGGCCTACTCCAAGCTGGCCGAGACGGCGACGGGGCCGACGTACGACGTCACGAGGATCAACCCGTCGATCGCCTACTCGGCCGGAGAGATGATCTCCAACTCCACCGATCTGGGCCGCTTCTACGCCGCCCTGCTGCGCGGCAAGCTCCTCCCGCGCGAGCAGCTCGCCGAGATGACCACGACCGTTCCCCTCGACGACACCAACGGCTACGGCCTCGGCCTGATGAAGACCGAGCTGAGCTGCGGTGTCACCGTCTGGGGCCATGGCGGCGGCATCCACGGCTCGATATCGGAGGCGGTCACGACCCAGGACGGCCGGCGTTCCCTCGCCTTCAACTTCAACGGCGACTGGTCGGGGGACACGGTGGCGGTGGTCGAGGCCGAGTTCTGCGGAAAGGATGGAAAGGCTGGAAAGGCCGGAAAGGGGGGCAAGGGTGAGGCGATCGAGCCGACTCGGACACGCGGTATGACGTTCATGCACCCGTGATGTCCGTACTGTCTGCCGTGCGGCGCCACGGCAGGCGGAGCGGGCCGTTCGCGGCGAGAAGCGCCAGCCCCTCGTCCAACTGGAGGCCGGGGCACTTCGGGGCGACGGGGACCGACCTGCCGCTCCCCAAAGTGATCAGGCCCCAGGCCAGGGGGAGCAGGAACAGCATCAGTAACACGCCGCGGAATCTCATCCGGGCCAACCTAGGGCCTGCCCCGGCCGATGACACGAGGAGGGGCCGCCGGCGTCAGGCCCGGCGGCCCCTCCTCTCCCCTCCTGGCGCTGCCTTCGCGGTCCGTCACTACCTCGGCAGCACCACGACATACGCGGCCGGCTCCCGGTCCGCCGCCGCCATCAGGGCCGTACGGACCACCGCCGCCTGCTGCTCCACCGCGTCCCGCAGCTTCTTCGGGGTGATGTGGACGACCGTGATGCCCAGACGCTCCAAGTGCTCGCGCTTGCGGGCGTATTCGGACCACAGGGCGTCGTCGTCCTGCCGGAGGCCCTGCCGGGGTGCGCGGGTGTCCAGCTCCACCGCCACCGCCTGCTCCGGCCAGTACGCGTCCAGGCCGCCGAGGTGGGGGCCGCCCGGCAGCCGCAGGTCCACGTTCCAGACCGGGTCGGGCAGGCCGTACTCGTGGACCATCGCGTACAGCCGGTCCTCCGCGATGGCGCGGCCCTCGGCGAGCAGGGAGTCCACCGCGTCCACCACATGGGGGCGGGACAGCAGCTTCGCCTGGTTCAACTCCCGTACCACCGAGGCCGGTTCGCAGTGACCGGCGCGGACGGCCTCGGTCAGCAGGCGGCGTACGGCGCTCGCGTCCGTGAGTTCGGCGACCGCGTCGGCCAGGGCGCGCGGGACCGGCGCCACCGGGAGGCCGGTGACCTGCTGGGGCGTGGGGAGCGCGGCGGTGCGCAGGATGCGGGCGCAGCCCGTGGAGCGCAGCCGGCGCATACGGGGAACCAGGACGTCGATGGTGTCCAGGGCGGTGAGCGGCGGGGTGGCCGAGAAGCCGTGCAGGGTCAGCGCCGCGAGGCCCGTGATCATCGCGTCGGCGTAGGCGGGGGCGGCGCGCCCCTGGCCGGCGTCGGGCTGGGACGGCACACCGGGCGAGCGCTCCCGCGCCGCGTACATCAGCACCGCGTGCAGCCGTTCCTCGCTGGTCGGCGGGCCGGGGTGGAGGAGATAGACGCCGGGGAGGAACTGCTGCCAGGGGCCGCCGGGGCGGCACTGCTCGCTCATCTCGGCGGGCGCGACCCCGTGCGACTTGAGCTGGGCGGTCGTCATGACACGGCGGTGCACCTCGGAGAGGTGGCACAGCGGGCGGGGGGAGAGGGGGGAGAGCGGGGTGTTGTGGTTCATGACCCGGAGGCTTCCGTGCCCGATCCGCTCGCTAACCGCTGTTACACGTCCGTCGGAAAATGCGGACAATCCAGCGCTAAAGGACGGGTGTTCGGATGCCGAGTAGGCAGGGAAAACCCCTGGTCCGATCGGGTGGGACCAGGGGTTACGGCTGCTATTGCCTGAATTCCGTAACGGTCACGCAGGGCCGTGATCTTTGGCCAAAGGTATTAGGAGGTTGACGCCGCCGTCGCGTCGCACGCCTGCCCCCGCAGCCCCCGCGCCAGATCGTCCCGCGCCTCCAGCACCAGCCGCCGCAGCGCCGGAGCGGCGTCCTCGTGCGCCGCGAGCCACGCGTCCGTCGCGTCCAGCGTGGCCTGCGACTGCTGCAGCGCCGGGAACAGGCCCCGCACCACGTCCATGCCGATCTGGATGGACCGCTCGGCCCACACCCGCTCGATGGCCGCGAAGTACTTCTCGGCGTACGGCGCGAGCAGCTCCCGCTGCGTGGGCCGGCCCCAGCCCGCGATCGTCGCCTCGACCAGCGCGTTCGACAGCGCGTCCGACTCCACCACCTGCGCCCACGCCTGCGCCTTCACCGCCGCCGACGGCCGGGCCGCCAGACAGCGCACCTGATGGCGCTTGCCGGAGGCCGTGTCGTCCCGGGCCAGTTCGGCGGCCAGCTCCTTCTCGCCGACGACGCCGTGCGTGGCCAGCGTGTCCAGCAGCGCCCAGCGCAGCTCCTGGTCGACCTCGAGACCGTCGACCGCCGCCGAGCCGTCGAGCAGGCCCGACAGCAGCTCGAAGCCGGGCTCGTCGGTCACCCGGGCGAAGAACCGGGCCCACGCCAGCTGGTGTTCGCTGCCGTGCTCGGCGGCGTGGAGCTGGGTCACCGCGCCCTGCGTGAGCAGCCGCGAGCCCTGCTCCCGCCAGTCCGGCGCCACGTAGTGCGTCAGCGCCGACTCGGCCCACGCCTGCAGCATCTGCAGCACACCGATGTCGGACTCCCGGCCCGCGAACCTCAGCACCAGATCGATGAACTCCCGCGCCGGCAGCAGCGCGTCCCGCGTCATGTTCCACAGCGCCGACCAGCACAGGGCCCGGGCGAGGGGGTCGGTCATGTCGCCGAGCGCGGCCCGCAGCGTCGCCAGCGACGTGTCGTCGAAACGGGTCTTGCAGAACGTCAGGTCGTCGTCGTTGACCAGCACCAGCTCCGGCGCCTGGGCCCCCGTCAGCTCCGCCACCACCGTCCGCGCGCCGTCGACGTCCGTCTCGGCCTGCGCGTACCGCTCCAGCGCGCCCTCCCGGCCGCGCCGGTACAGGCCGACCGCCACCCGGTGCGGGCGCAGTTCAGGGTGCGACTCGGCGGCCTCCTGCAGCACCGCCAGCTCGGCCACGTGCCCGTCCGCGTCCAGCAGCACCTGCGGGGTCAGCGAGTTCACGCCCGCCGTCTGCAGCCACGAGCGCGCCCACGCCGCCATGTCCCGCCCGCTGGTCTCCTCCAGCACCGACAGCAGATCGCCGAGCCGTGTGTTGCCGTAGGCGTGCCGCTTGAAGTAGCGCCGCGCGCCCTCCAGGAACGCGTCCTGTCCGACGTACGCCACGAGCTGCTTGAGCACGGAGGCGCCCTTGGCGTAGGTGATGCCGTCGAAGTTGAGCTTGGCGTCCTGCAAGTCACGGATGTCCGCCGTGATCGGGTGCGTCGAGGGCAGCTGGTCGGCGCGGTACGCCCATGCCTTGCGGCGGTTGGCGAAGGTGATCCAGGCGTCCTTGAAGCGGGTCGCGCCGACGCATCCGAAGGTGCCCATGAAGTCCGCGAAGGACTCCTTCAGCCACAGGTCGTCCCACCACACCATGGTGACCAGGTCGCCGAACCACATGTGCGCCATCTCGTGCAGGACGACGTTCGCCCGGCCCTCGTACGAGGCCTGCGTCACCTTGCCCCGGAAGATGAACTCCTCGCGGAAGGTGACCAGCCCCGGGTTCTCCATCGCGCCGAGGTTGTACTCGGGCACGAACGCCTGGTCGTACTTGCCGAACGGGTACGGATAGTCGAAGTGGTCGTGGAAGAAGTCCAGGCCCTGCTTGGTGACCAGGAAGATGTCGTCGGCGTCGAAGTAGGGGGCGAGGCCCTTGCGGCACATGGCGCCGAGCGGGATCCGCAGGGTCGTGCCGTCGGGCAGGGCGCGCTCGTAGGAGTCCGTGACGTGGTGGTACGGGCCCGCCACGACACAGGTGATGTACGTCGAGATCGGCTTCGTCTCCGCGAACCTCCAGATCCCGTCCGCGAGTTCACCGGCCCCGTTGCTCCACACCGTCCACCCCTCCGGCGCCCGGACCTCGAACCGGAACGGCGCCTTGAGGTCCGGCTGCTCGAAGTTGGCGAAGACCCGGCGCGAGTCGGCCGGCTCGTACTGCGTGTAGAGGTAGACCTCGCCGTCCTCCGGGTCGACGAAGCGGTGCAGGCCCTCTCCCGTGCGGGAAAAGGCGCACTGGGCGTCGACCACCAGCTCGTTGTCGGCGGCCAGGTCCTCCAGCGTGATCCGCGAGCCGTCGAAGACCTCGCTCGGGTCCAGGTCCCGGCCGTTGAGGGAGACGGCCGTCACACTCGGCGCGATCAGATCCGCGAAGCTGGTCGCGCCGGGCTCGGCACACCGGAAGCGGACCGTGGTGACCGAGCGGAAGGTGCGCGCCGCCCCGCTTTGGTCGTCTCCGTCACCGAGGGCGGACCGCACGTCGAGGGACACGTCGTACCCGTCGACGGCCAGCAGGGCGGCCCGCTCCCGGGCCTCGTCGCGGGACAGATTCTCACCGGGCACGGGTGGCACTCCCTCAGGTGGTGTTCAGTATGCGGACGGCCCGATCCTGCCATGCGCCCCCGGCCCGCGACATCGGGGAATGGCCGGGGGAGCTGGGATGTTTCCCCAGAGGTTTGTGCTGAGACTCGCTTGCCTTCCGAGGAGAGACATGTCGGACAAGACCCCCGTCGACTTCTGGTTCGACCCGCTGTGCCCCTGGGCCTGGATGACCTCCCGCTGGGTGCTGGAGGTGGAGAAGGTGCGCGACATAGAGGTCCGCTGGCATCTGATGAGCCTCGCCGTCCTCAACGAGGACAAGCTGGACGACCTGCCCGAGGAGTACCGCGAACTGCTCGAGACCAAGGCGTGGGGCCCGGTCCGGGTCGTCATCGCGGCGCAGGAGGAGCACGGCGCCGAGGTGCTCGGCGACCTCTACACCGCGCTCGGCACCCGCATCCACAACCAGGACGAGGGCCCCGGCAAGGAGACCGTCGCCGCCGCGCTGAAGGACGTCGGCCTGCCCGAGGCCCTCATGGAGCACTGGGACGGCACCCCCTACGAGCCGCAGCTGCGCGCCTCCCACAAGGAGGGCATCGACAAGGTCGGCCAGGAGGTCGGCACCCCCGTCATCGCGGTCCCCGGCGCCGACGGCGAACAGCTCGCCTTCTTCGGCCCGGTCGTCACCCCGGCCCCCCGGGGCGAGGAGGCCGCCAAGCTGTGGGACGGCACCCTCGCCGTGGCCTCCGTGCCGGGCTTCTACGAGATCAAGCGGACGCGGACGAAGGGGCCTGACTTCAGCAACCTGTAGGGGTCACTCGTCCGGCTCGGGGAACGATCCCCCGTCGTTGTGGTCCCCCAGCCGCTGGTAGCGCCGGCAGCCCTCGCGGCCGCAGCGGTAGTACGAGCCCAGGCGAGTGTGCCTGGGCTTGTGCTCCGCGACATAGGCCTGCTCGCCGTCGTCGACGACCCGGAGAAACTCCTGGAGCGTGTCACCGCAGTTCCTGCACCGCATGGACACCATGGGACCCCTCCCGCGCGTCAGCCCTTCCTGGCCATCACCGCCAGATCCGGGAAGTCGGTCACCACGGCGTCGACTCCCATCCCGTAGTACAGCGCGTACTCGGCGAACGCGTCCCCGAAATCGTTCGCTCCGCTGCCGCGCCGGAACCGTGCCGCCAGGAACTGGTTCTCCGCACGGAAGGTGTACGGCCCCACCCGCAGCCCCGCCGCATGCGCGTCCGCCAGCAGGGAGGTGTCCACGAGCGAGGACTTGTCCGGCCCGATCCAGTCCGCGTACGCGGCGATCCGCGCCAGCCCCGCCGGCGTCATCATGTCCCGGTACGTCGTCGGATCCCCGGCCGAGACCAGGTCGTACGGCCCGCCCGTGGTCCCCAGCGCCTGCCACAGCGGCACCCCCAGCCGCTCGGCCGCGATCCGCCGCAGGCTCGTCGGCTCGAAGGACTGCACGACACACTCGCGCCGCCCCAGCCGGTTGCGCCGGATCAGCCGCGCCAGTTGCGGCTCCAGGGGCAGGCCCAGCGAGCGGAAGTACGTCGGATGCTTGGTCTCCGGGAAGACCGCGATCGTCCGGCCGTGGGCCCTGGACAGCCCGCGCGCCAGATCGACGACCTCCTGGAAGGTCAGCACCCGGTCGCGGCCGTCGAACACGGTGTTGCGGTTGCGGACCTGCGGCAGCCGCTCCACCGCGCGCAGCGTCCTCAGCTCCGCCAGCGTGAAGTCCTCGGTGAACCAGCCCGTCACCGAACGCCCGTCCACGGTCCTGGTGGTACGGCGGTCCGCGAACTCCGGGTGCGCCGCCACGTCCGTCGTCTGCGAGATCTCGTTCTCGTGCCGGACCACCAGCACATGGTCCTTCGTCGGCACGAGGTCCGGTTCGATCCAGTCGGCGCCGGTCTGCACGGCGTAGGTGTACGAGGCCGCGGTGTGCTCGGGGCGCCAGCCGGCGGCGCCGCGATGGCCGATGACCACCGGGCCCCGGCCGGTCGGGGCGCGCTCGGCCGCGTGTGCGGGGAGGGCCGTGGCGGCCGGGGCCGCGGCGGCCGCGAGCAGGAGGGAACGGCGTCCGAGGTGCATGTGACTCCCTTGTGTCGTCGGGTCGTTCACGCGCGAGTGCGGTCCCGTGCCTGGGCCAGCCGGGCCAGATGGTCCTCGTAGAGGT
The DNA here is from genome assembly GCF_015160855.1 of Streptomyces ferrugineus. Taxonomy (NCBI): domain Bacteria; kingdom Bacillati; phylum Actinomycetota; class Actinomycetes; order Kitasatosporales; family Streptomycetaceae; genus Streptomyces; species Streptomyces ferrugineus. Next base: position 1,729,238 of record NZ_CP063373.1, read on the forward strand.
TCGCGTAGTACGCCGCCCTGGCCGCGTCCGGCTCCACGACCGCCGTCGGCTCGGTCCAGGCCGCCGCGTCCAGGGCGGCCCCGAACCGCTCCGCCGCCGCCAGCACCGCGCCCCGCGCCCCCACTTCACCCTCGACGACCCGCAGCGGCCGGCCCAGGACATCCGCGAGCAGCCGCATCCAGGCGGGGCTGCGCGTGCCGCCGCCGCACACCGCGAGGGAACCGGTCAGCCCCGCCGCCTGAAGGCAGTGCCGGGCCGCGAAGCCGATGCCCTCACAGGTGGCGCGGACCAGATCGGCCTTCGTGGACTCCAGGCAGACGCCGGTGAGTTCGGCGCGCAGCCGGGGTTCGACGAAGGGGGCGCGCTCGCCCGACGGGGCGAAGTACGGCAGCACACGGACGCCGTTGGCTCCGGGCGGGGTCTCGGCGAGCAGGGCGTCGACCTCCTCGTGCCCGACGCCGGTCGTCGTCAGCACCCAGTCCAGGGCCGCCGTACCGACCATCGCGGGCATGGCGCGCAGCCAGTGGCCGGGACGGTCGGTGGAGATGTACAGGCCGGCCGGCTCGCCCTTCAGATCCAGGTCGGTCGTGGCGACCAGGCTGGCCAGGCAGGTGCCGACGATCAGCAGCCCGTCGCCCGGGGCGGTCACGCCCGCGCCGAGTGCGCAGGACGGCAGATCGTACGGGCCGTTCGCGAGCCGCGTCCCCGGTGGCAGCCCCTCGCGCGCCTCGGCCGTCGCGATCGGATCGCCGATCGGCGCCAGCAGACCCCGGCGGTGCGTCAGGCCCAGCAGCTCCACGACCCGGTTGTCGTACGTCCGGGTGCGCGGGTCGAGGAACGGCATCGACGCGTCCGAGACATCGGTCGTCGCCGGGGCGCCGGTCAGCCGGCGGAAGACCATGTCCTTGCAGTACAGGGCCGTGGCCGCGGCGTCGAGGGCCGCGGGCTCGTAGCGGTCGAACCAGGCCAGCAGCGGGCCCGGGCACCCGGGGAACATCGCGCTGCCCGTGCGGCGGAAGACGGTCTCGAACGTGCCGTCCGCCAGCCACTGGTCGAGCAGCTCATGCGCCCGGCCGTCCATCCAGGAGGCGGCGGGACGGACCGGGCGGCCCGCCGCGTCGACCAGCCAGACCCCGTCGCCCTGCCCGGTCAGGCCGGCCAGCTCGACCGGTTCCGCGATGCGGGCGGTGAGCGCGTCGAGCACGCCGACCACCGCGGCGTACACCTCCTCCATGTCCTGCTCGACGTGACCGCCGTGCAGGGCGAGGGCCACGGGGCGTGCCTCGACGGCGAGTTCGCGGCCGTCGGAGTCGAAGGCGGCGGCCTTCACCGTGGACGTGCCCACGTCGATGCCGATGTACATTCCCACCCACCTCTTTGGCTTGGCCGGCTGTGCACTGCTGTCCGCGTCTCAGGTCAGGGCGTGTGCCAGCGGCTCGCCCCGTGCCCAGCGGCCCACCTCCGCCGCCGCGATCGCCGCCGCCTTCCGCGCCACCTCGCGGGACGCTCCGCCCAGATGCGGGGTCAGGACCACGCGGTCGGCGAGGGCGTGCAGGCGGGAGCGCGCGGGCAGCGGCTCCTGTACGTAGGTGTCCAGGGCCGCCGCCGAGAGGTGCCCGGTCTCCAGCGCGGTGCACAGGGCGTCCTCGTCCAGCAGCGGACCGCGCGCCGCGTTCACGACCACCGAGCCGCGCGGCAGCAGCGCCAGTTCACGGGCGCCGATCAGGCCCCGGGTCTCGGTGGTCAGGCGGGCATGGAGCGTGATCACACGTGACTGGCCGAGGAGTTCGTCGAGGGCGTGGATCCGCAGGCCGTGGATCTCGCCCTGCACGTACGGGTCGTAGACCATCACCCGCGCCCCGAAGGCGCACAGCACGCGGGCGACCCGGCTGCCCACCGCCCCGTAGCCGACCAGCCCCACCGGCAGGTCCTCCAGCTCCAGGCCGCTGTGCTCGTAGGTGTAGTAGGTGGCGCCCTCCCAACTGCCCTGCCGGGCCAGGAGGTCATGGGCCTGCGGGATCCGGCGCAGCGCCGCCAGCATCAGGCCCACGGTGAACTCGGCGGTGGCGGCGGCGTTGCGGCCGGGGGCGTAGCACACCCGCACGTCGTGTCGCTTGGCCGCGTCGAGGTTGACGTTCACGGGTCCGCCCCGGCAGACGACGACCAGCCGCAGGTCGGGGCAGGCGTCGAGGACGCGTTCCGTCACCGGGCCCATCTGGGTGACCAGCACCTGTGCGCCCGCGAGCGCCTCGATCAGCTCGTCCTCGGCGTCGCTCGCCTCCGTCACCTCGGCGACGGGGCCGAAGGGGACAAGGGGCCAGCCGAGCCGCAACTCGACGACGTCGCCGGTGAGTTCGTGGGCGAGCGCCTCCTTGATGAGCGACGGCAGGACGAAGTGGTCGCCGGCGGCCACCACACGCACACGGTTCCCGTTGGTCATCGCAGGGAGTCTCCCGTCTCGGCGTCGAAGACATGGGTGAGGTCGGGGTCGGGGGTGACCCGGACGCGGTCGTCGTGGGCGAGGCGGACCTCGGGGTCGGTGAGGACGACGAGGGGGCTTTCGACGCCGTCGAGGGCGAGGGTGGCGATGCCGGCCTCCAGCAGGGGCTCGTGGGCGACGACCCTGGCGGGCAGGCCGTCGTCGCCGGTGAGGTGCACGTCCTCCGGGCGGATGCCGACGATCACCTCGCGGCCGGCCGGCACCCGCACGGGGAGGGCGATCCGCGCCGTCTCGGACAGGCGGGCGTGGCCGTCGTCCGTCACGGTGCCGGGGAGGAGGTTGACGGCCGGTTCGCCCACGAAGTCCGCGACGAAGACGTTGGCGGGGCTGTCGTAGATCTCGTACGGGGTGCCGAGCTGCTGGATCACGCCGTCCTTCATCACGGCGATCCGGTCGGCGAGGGAGAGGGCCTCCTCCTGGTCGTGGGTGACCAGGATGGTGGTGTGGCCCAGGTCGCGCTGGATGCGTTTGAGTTCGCGGCGGGTGGTGTCGCGCTGGGCGGCGTCCAGGTGGGACAGCGGCTCGTCGAGGAGGAGCACGTCCGGTTCGCGGATCAGGGCGCGGGCCAGGGACACGCGCTGCTTCTGGCCGCTGGACAGGCCCGCCGGGCGGGCGTCGAGGATGGCGGTGAGGTCGACGCGTTCGGCGATGTCCTTGACCTTGCGGTCGACGTCTCCCCGGTCGGCCTTCTTACGCGCCTTGAGGCCGAACGCCAGGTTCTCCGCCACCGTCAGCGGCGGGTAGAGGGCGTAGTTCTCGAAGGCGACCCCGATGTTGCGCCGCTGGGCCGGGCGGGAGATCACCGACGAGCCGCCGACCAGGATGTCCCCGCCGGTCACCGTCTCCAGCCCGGCGATCATCCGCAGGGTGGTGGACTTCCCGCAGCCCGACGGGCCGAGCAGGCCGAGCAGTTCGCCGGAGCGCAGGGTCAGGTCGATGCCGCGGACGGCGTCCACCGACGGGCGGCCCCGCGCCGAGAAGGTCTTGCGCAGATCACGTAGCTCCAGCTCGGTCATCGCTGCCCTTCGTCGCGCAGACTTCGTAACGGACCTTGTGCTCGTCCAGGTCCCGCAGCGCCTCCGCCGACGCCCCGTCGTCCACGAGGAGCAGGTCGAAGTGGGAGAGGGGGACCACCCGGTGCAGGGCGACCCGGGCGAGCTTGGTGTGGTCGATCAGCAGGATGTTGCGGGCGGCCACGTCGAGCATGGCCCGCTTCACCGACACGATGTGCTGCTCCTGGTGGTAGGCGTAACCCCCGTGCACGGCCGACGTCGACGCGAAGCACACGTCCACGCGCAGCTGCTCGATCGCCTCGACGCAGGACACGCCGAGGAAGGAGGAGTGCAGCGGGTCGTAGTCGCCGCCGAGGGCCATCAGATGGATGCCGCGCTGGTCGGAGAGGAGGTTGATGGCCTCCAGGAAGTTGGTGACGACCGTGAGGGGGGTTATCTCGCCGAGGCGCAGTCTGCGGGCTATCTCCAGGGTGGAGGTGGAGTCGTCCAGCATGATGGCCATGCCGGGCTCGATCAGCTTCAGCGCGCGGTCGGCGACGGCGGCCTTCTCGGCGCGCATGGTCTTCAGCCGGTACTGGACGTTGGACTCGAAGACACCGGAGGGCTGTGCGGTCACGCCACCCCGGAACTTCCTGACGATGCCCTGCCGTTCGAGCTCGTCCAGGTCCCGGTGGATGGTCATCAGGCTCACCCCGAACCGCTCGGCCAGCTCGGCGGCCGTCGCCGAGCCGTCGGCGAGGACCTGCTCGGCCATGGCGGCCTGGCGGGCGGCGGGGCCCTGCTGTGGTGCGTTGGTCAATCCCCGGTTCATGGTCCGATCCTTCGTCCTGGACGCTCCGGCCGGTCGGCCTCGAACAGCAGCAGGTTCTCAGGCCGGACCGACAGGCGTACCGGATCGTCGGGCCGCAGCCCCGCCGCCTCGCCGCGCGGGGCGACCAGCGACACATGCTGCTCGCCCAGCCGGACGGTGACCTCCACGGACCGGCCGAGCACCTCCGTGACGTAGACGGTGCCGGACAGCTCGTGGCCGGGGCCCTCGCCGAGGGTGAGATCGCGCGGGCGGACACCGATCAGCACCTGAGTGCCGGGGGCCGCCGGGGCCGGTGTCGGCAGCTCGACCTTGCCGTCCGCCGACGCAAAGCCCCCGTCGGCCGCGACGACGCCCGGCAGCAGATTGATCCGGGGGCGGCCGAAGGCCCGCGCGACCTCCGTGTCCCGGGGCCGGTACCAGATCTCCTCCCGCGTCCCCGTCTGCACGATCCGCCCGTCCCGGATGACGCCGATCCGGTCGCCCAGCGCCAGTGCCTCCACGGAGTCATGGGTGACGTAGAGGGTCGTGGTGCGCTGTACGGCCCCGATCGCCTTCAGCTCCGCCCGCATCTGCTGGCGCAGCTTGGCGTCCAGGTGGGACAGGGGCTCGTCGAGGAGGAAGGCCCGGGCCGGGCGGACCAGGACGCGGCCCAGGGCGACGCGCTGGCGCTGGCCGTTGGAGAGCCGGCCGACCGGGCGGTCCAGCAGGGCCGAGATGCCGAGGAGCTCGGCGATCTCGCCGATCCGCTCCCGGGCCCGCGCGGCGGGGAGGCGGTGGCGTGGGGAGCGCAGCGGCGAGGCCAGGTTGTCGTAGGCCGACCTGTGCGGGTAGAGGGCGTAGCTCTCGAAGCACATCGCCACGCCGCGGTCGTACGGCTCGACGCCCCGCATGTCCCGGCCGTCGAGCTCGACCGTGCCGGCGTCGGGGGTCTCAAGCCCGGCGACGGTCTTCAGGGTCGTGGTCTTGCCGGCGCCCGAAGGGCCGAGCAGACAGAAGAACTCGCCCTCGCGGACGTCCAGTTCCAGGTCGTCCAGTGCGGTGACCTTGCCGTACGTCTTGCGGACGCCCGACAGCCGGATCATGACTTCACCGCCCCGAACGACAGGCCCCGCACCAGATACCGCTGGATGGTGAGGGCCAGCAGCAGCGGCGGTACGACGGAGACCAGCGCGGCGGCGGCCGTGAGGTTGTACTTGGGCCGGTCGCCGCCGAGGAAGGACAGGGCACCCACGGTCACGGTCTGGGCCTCGTTGGAGGTCAGGATCAGCGGGAAGACGAAGTTGTTCCAGGCGAAGATGAAGGCCAGCAGGGACACGGCCGCGACCCCCGGCTTCACCAGCGGCAGGGCCACCTTCACGAACGCCTGCTTGCGGGTGTAGCCGTCCAGCAGCGCCGCCTGCTCCAGTTCGGGGGTCAGATCGGCGAAGTAGGACCGCATGATCCACACGATCAGCGGCAGGGTGACGAGCTGGAGCACCCACACCATGCCGACGTACGTGTCGAACAGTCCCAGCTTCTGGTACAGCACGAACAGCGGGATGATCACGGTGAGTTCGGGCGCGAACCGGAACGACAGCAGCGTGAACATCAGGTTCTCCGAGCCCTTGAACCGCCAGCGGGCCGAGGCGTACGCCGCCGGAAGACCGACGACCAGCGACAGCGCCACCGCGCCCAGCGACACCACCAGGCTGTTGACGAAGAACCGCACGAACGGGATGCCCTCGCTGTCGCCGAGGACCGTGCGGTAGCCGTCGAGGGTGGGAGAGAAGGAGAAGTAGGTGGAGAACAGCTCGTTCGTCGGCTTCAGGGACAGGATCACCATCCAGGCGATCGGGAACAGCGCGAAGACGAAGTAGAGGATGAGGGCGGCGTCGGCCAGCCATCCCAACAGGCGCTTTCTGACGGTCATTTCACCTCCGCGGCCTTCCGCTGGATCTTGCCCAGGTGCTTCACCAGCACCATCGCGGCGAGATACACCACCGCCCACAGCACGATCGTGTAGCTGATGCCGAACGAGTACCGCTGAAAGCGGATCGCCTCCAGATAGGCCCGGATCTGGAGCACGACGGTCGAGTCGCCCGGACCGCCCTCCGTCAGGGCGTAGATGATGTCGAACACCTTCAGCGAGTCCATGAACCGGAAGATCACCGCGACCAGGACGTACGGCCACAGCATCGGCAGCGTCAGCCGCCGGAAGGTGTACCACCAGCCCGCCCCGTCGACGGCCGCAGCCTCGAAGGGGGACGTCGGCAGCGAGCGCAGCCCGGCGAGCGCCAGGATCGCGACGAACGGCGTGTACACCCACACGTCCACGGCGATGGACGACAGCAGTGCGCCGGTCGGGGTGTCCGTCCACTGGACCCCGCCCAGCCCGAAGGGTCTGAGCAGGTGGTTCACGACCCCGACCGACGGCTGGAGCATCAGCTTCCAGATGATCGCCGCGATCACCGGTGCGATCATCAGCGGCAGGATCAGGATCTTCTCCAGCACCCGCCCGACGAGCGTCGACCGGTGCAGCAGCAGGGCCACGGCCACGCCCAGCACGGTCTCCACGGCGGCCGCCCCGACCGCGTACAGCACCGTCACCCACGCCGAGTTCCAGAACGCCTCCTGCGTGAAGACGGTCTCGTAGTTCTCGAACCGCACCATGTCCGGCTGCGGCTTGCTCGCCGAGAAGTCGAACAGCGTGTAGTAGAGGCCGAGCCCGAAGGGGTAGAGGATTCCGCAGGTCAGCAGCAGGGCGGGGACGATCAGGAGGTACGGGCGAAGGGCGAGCCGCCATCCCATCGCGCTAGCCCACCTTGTCGGCGAGATCGCCCGCCAGCCCGTCGAGCACCGACTCGGCGCCCTTGCCGCCGTAGATCTCCTGGAGGGCGGCGGCCCAGCTCGTGGTCGCGTCGAAGAACTGGGCCTGCGGGGTGAACTGGATCTTCGTCTGGTCGACGACGGTCTCGAAGGTCTCGATGAAGCCGGGCAGGTTCTTCATCTTGTTCTTGTAGGCGGCGGCGTCGGCGACGGACTTGCGCACCGGGTCGATGTGGTTGTGGGTGACGGCGCCCTTGAGCAGGTGCTCCTTGCCGGTGGCCCACTGCAGGAACAGCCAACTGGCGCTCTTCTTCTTGCTCTTGGCGTTCATGCCGAGCGACCAGATCCACATGTTGGTGGCGAGAGACCCGTCCGGGCCCTTCGGCCCGGGATGGAAGGCGATCTTCCCCGAGGCGGGACTGGCCCCCTCCACCGCCTGGAAGTAGGCCGCCGTGTCCGCGTCGAACAGCATCCCGGCCTTCTTCGCACCGAGGTCGCTGGAGCACTGGTACCAGGTGTACGACGTCCAGGACGGCGGCCCGCCCTGCCTGACCATGCCGGCCCAGTCCTCGGTGAAGGCGATCGCCTCCGGGGTGTTCATGGCGGGTGTGAGCTTCCCGCCCTCGACTGTGAAGTCGCGCAGCCCGTTGCGGGCGTACATGGTCATGAAGCCCGGGTGGATCGTCGCCCAGCTCCGCGAGCCCCGTACGGCGATCCCGTACATGCCGTCGAAGCCCGCGCCCGGCGCCTTCCGCTTGATCGTGCCGGCGATCTCACGCAGCTCGTCGAAGGTCTCGGCGGGCTTGAGGCCGAGCTTGCTGAAGACGTCCGTGTTGTAGGCGACGACGTTGGTCTCCCAGCCCCACGGCAGCGCGTACTGCCCGCCCTGTCCGAGCGGCGCGCCCGCCTTCAGGGACCACTGGTCGGCCTGGAGGAGGTTCGGGAAGAAGTCGGCCTGGTCCCATTCGGCACCGGTGGCGGAGGCGTTGCGCATCCAGGGGCCGAGGTCCTCCAGCCAGCCCGGTGGCCCGTACTGCCACACCATGTACGCCCCGAGCATGAAGACGTCGTACGAGGCCCGCCCGCTCGACAGATCCACGGTGAGCTTGTCGAAGTAGTTGTCCTCGGGGAAGACGTCGTACTCGACCTCGATGCCGGTCTTCTCGGTGAACGACTTCAGGTCGGCGACCAGCGCGTCCGTGTACGGGTGCTTGTTCAGCAGCGCCTTGACGGTCGTGCCCTTCTCGCGCTTCCAGTCGAAGGAGCCGGTGACGTCGTCCGCCGCCGAGCCGTCGCTCTTGTCGTCGTCACCGCCGAATCCGGCACCGCAGGCGGTCAGGAAGGGCGTGGCGGCCAGGGCGGCGCTCAGCGCCAGGAAGCGTCGGCGGTCGTGCGCGTGCGTGTCCATCCGTGACCTCCACGTGGGGTTCGGCCATCCGGGTGCTCGGTTAACACGGCGAGTCGACTCGTTAACAGAGGGTGGAACGGCGGAAGTTGAGCGTCAATCCCTCGCGCGACGGAAAATCTCAGTGCAGAGTGAGAAGTTCACGGATCGGAATGTGCGGGAGGTCCGGATGGCTGACGAGCGTGACGCCTGGCTGGGGATCGACCTGGGCACCCAGAGCGTCCGGGTCCTGCTGGTCACCGGGGACGGCACCGTCCTCGGCAGCGGCTCGGCGCCGCTCGGCGGACGGCGGGACGGGGTGCGGCACGAGCAGGAGCCGGGGGAGTGGTGGGACGGTCTGTGCACGGCGTCCCGGGCCGCGCTCGGCTCCTTGAGAGGGGTGCGGGTCGGCGGGCTCTCGGTGTGCGGGACGTCCGGGACCGTGCTGCTGACGGACGGCGCGGGGCGGCCGATGAGCCCCGCGCTGATGTACGACGACGGGCGCGCGACGGCGGAGGGCGCGCGGGCGCGGATGGCGGGGCTCGGGGTGCAGGACACCTGGGCGCTGCCGAAGGTGATGTGGCTGACCGAGAACTACGGGCCCGGCCGGATCACCCACCAGCCGGACCTGGTCGTCTCCCTCCTCACCGGCGAGCTGCCCCCGGCCGACTCCAGCCACGCCCTGAAGACCGGCTACGACCTGGAGCAGGACGCCTGGCCGGCCATGCTGCCCCGGCTGGGCCTGCCCGACACCGGGATCCCGGACGTCGTCCGCCCCGGCACCCTCCTCGGCGAGGTCTCCGCGACCGCCGCCGACGCCACCGGCATCCCCGCCGGCACCCCCGTCGTCGCCGGCATGACCGACGGCTGCGCGGCCCAGATCGCCTCCGCCGCCCTGCGCCCCGGCGCCTGGAACTCGGTGCTCGGCACGACCCTCGTCCTCAAGGGCGCGGCCACCGGCCCCGTCCGGGACCCGGCCGGCGTGGTCTACAACCACCGTGCGCCGGACGGCGGTTGGCTGCCCGGCGGCGCCTCCAGCGTGGGCGCGGGCGTGCTCACGGCGGCGTTCGCGGGCGCCGACCCGGCCGCCATGGACGAGCTGGCCGCCGCCCACGAGCCGGCCGGCGCGATCACGTACCCCCTCGTGTCTCCGGGTGAGCGCTTTCCGTTCCTGGCCCCGGAGGCCTCCGCGATCGTCCTCGGTGAACCGGAGTCCGACGCCGACCTGTGGGCCGCCCTCCTCCAAGGCGTCGCCTTCACCGAACGCCTCTGCCTGGACTACCTGCACCATCTCGGCGCCCCCCTCGACGGCCCCCTCACCTTCACCGGCGGCGGCGCCCGCAGTCCGTACTGGAACCAACTGCGCGCCGACATCCTGGGCCGCCCGGCCCGCGTACCGCGGCAGCCGGAACCGGCCCTGGGGATGGCCGCGCTGGCGGCGTACGGCACCGGGGCCGTATCCCATCTGCCGGAAGCCGCCGAGGCCATGGTCCGCATCGGCACGACAGTCACCCCCCGCCCCGACCGCACCGCCCGCTTCGCCGAGCCCTACGCCCGCCTGGTCGACGAGCTGACGACGAGGGGCTGGCTCCCGCCCCCGGTCGCGGCGCACGCGCTTGCCCGCCTGGACATGGATACTTCTGCTTCATGAACACACCCAGCCCACGAGCTCGGGGCCTTGGGTTCGATGGCGGCTGCGGGTGGTATGGGGCTGGTCGCGCCCACGCGGCGGAGCCGCATATGGCACAGCCCCGCGCCCCTAGGGGCGTTGCGGCGCCGTCGGCCCAGCCGCGGGCATTCGTGCCGCCTGGGGCGGCACCCGTCCCGAAGAGAGGCGGCACCCCGCCAGCGCGGGCGAGCGTCCCCACCCACGGCAACCCCTACGCCGGGCAGCAGACCAACGCCCTCAAGGACCACGCCCTATGACCACCGGCACAACCCTCCTCCTCGCCCGCCACGGCCAGACCGTCTGGCACGCCGAGAACCGCTACGCCGGGATCAGCGACGTGCCCCTCACCGGCACCGGCCGTGCCCAGGCCGAGGCCCTCGGCCGCTGGGCCGCCGCCCACCCGGTCGACGCGATCTGGACGTCCCCCGTGTCCCGGGCCGTCGTCACCGCCGAACCGGCCTGCCGTGCCCTCGGCCTCACCCCGCACCTCGAACCCGACCTGCGCGAATGCGACTTCGGTGTGCTGGAGGGCCGTACGCTCGCGGAGTTCGAGGCCGAGGACCCGAAGGCCGCGCGGGCGTTCCGCGCGGACCCGGTGGCGCACCCGTTCCCGGGGGCCGAGGACCCCGCCGCGGCCGCCGGGCGCGGTGCCGCCGCCCTGCGCCGTATCGCCGCCGCCCACCCCGGCGAGCGCGTCCTCGTGGTCGCCCACAACACGCTCTTCCGTCTGGTGCTGTGCACCCTGCTGTCGATCCCGGTCGGGGAGTACCGCAGAGTGTTCCCCCGGTTGCGGAACGCCGCGATCAGCGAACTCCTCGTAAAATCCGACGGATCCGCCGCACTTCTCTCCCTCAATGTGCCCTGCGAGCCCGACCCGGCGTAGCACCATGGGCGCATGACGGAGATCGACACCTCGGTACCGCACTCGGCCAGGATCTGGAACTACTGGCTGGGCGGCAAGGACAACTACCCCGTGGACGAGGCGGCGGGCGACGCCTACACCGCCGTCTTCCCCGGCATCGTCACCATCGCGCGCAGCAGCCGCGCCTTCCTGGGCCGCAGCATCCGGTACCTGGTGTCGGAGGCGGGCGTCCGCCAGTTCCTCGACGTCGGCACGGGCCTGCCGACCGTCGACAACACCCATGAGGTCGCCCAGCGCATCGCACCCGAGTCGAAGATCGTCTACGTCGACAACGACCCGCTGGTCCTGGCCCACGCCCGCGCCCTGCTCACCTCCACCCCGGAGGGCGAGACGGCATACGAGGACATGAGCCTGTACGAGCCGGAGAAGATCCTGGAGGCGGCCTCCCGCACCCTCGACCTCTCCCGCCCCACGGCCCTGATCCTCAGCGGCATCCTCGGCCATGTCGCCGACTACGACCAGGCCCGCGACCTGGTCCGCCGCCTGCTCGCCGGCCTGCCGTCGGGGAGCTACCTCTCCCTCAACGAGGGCTCCCGCGGCACCGACCCGGACTACGAGAACGCCCAGGACGCCTACAACGAGACCGGCGCCGTCCCGTACTTCCTGCGCCCGGTCGACAAGATCGAGGCGTACTTCGAGGGCCTCGAACTGGTCGAACCCGGCATCGTCTCCGTCCCGCTGTGGCGCCCCGAGCCCTCCGACGAGGAGCCCCGGCCGATCGGCCAGCACGGCGGACTGGGCCGCAAGCCGTAGCCGTATGAGTGGCGATATGAGAGGCCCCCGCGAGTCACGTCCTCGCGGGGGCCTCCTTCATTCCGCCTGCCGTTCGTGAAGGGTGAGAAGACGATCACGAGGCAGGACGCTCGGGGGTTCCTCAGGGCGCCAGCAGCAGCACGTCCGCGCGGGACCTGGCGGCCTCGTAACGCCGCGCCACGTCCTGCCAGTTGACGACCTGCCACATCGCCTCGATGAAGTCGACCTTCTGGTTGCGGTACTGCAGGTAGAAGGCGTGCTCCCAGGCGTCGAAGACCAGGATCGGGGTGGCGCCCTGGCCGACGTTGCCCTGGTGGTCGTAGACCTGCTCGACGATCAGCCGCCCGCTCAACGGCTCGTGCGCCAGCACGCCCCAGCCCGAACCCTGCGTGGTCGCGGACGCCTTGGACAACTGGGCCTTGAAGCCCGCGAACGACCCGAAGGACTCGGTGATCGCGTCCGCCAGCTCGCCCACACCGTCGGCGGCGAGCGGCTCGCCGCCGCCCTCACCGGTCATGTTGTGCCAGTAGATGCTGTGCAGGATGTGCCCGGACAGATGAAAGGCGAGGTTCTTCTCCAGGCCGTTGATCGAGCCCCACTGCTCCTTGTCCCGGGCCTCCGCTAGCTGCTCCAGCGTGTCGTTGGCGCCCTTCACGTACGCCGCGTGGTGCTTGTCGTGGTGCAGCTCGATGATCTCGGGGCTGATCACGGGCGCGAGCGCGGAGTAGTCGTAGGGCAGTTCCGGGAGTGTGTAGACGGGCATGAAGGGTCCCCTCAGAGCTCTTATTGCAAGTAGCTTGCAACAACAAGCTAACAGCAAAAAGCCCCCGCGTGGATCACGCGGGGGCTTTCGTGCCGTTGGACGGCCCCGAGCAGGGGCGTCAGGCCTTGGCGCGGGCCTTCTGCCACGCGTACCCGACCACCGCCAGGAACACGGTCATCCCTCCCGTCGAGTACAGCTGCACCCGGGTGTCCGGCTCCCGGGCCATCAGCACGAAGATCGCCGCCATGCCCGCCAGCGCCACCCAGGTCAGCACCGGGAACGCCCACATCCGCACGACCAGCTTCTCCGGCGCCTCCCGCTCCAGCCGGCGCCGCAGCCGCAGCTGGGAGACGGCGATGAAGAACCAGACGACGAGGATGACCGCGCCGATCATGTTCAGCAGCCAGGGGAAGACGTCGTCCGGCCGCCAGTAGCTCAGCACCACGCACACGAAGCCGAACACCGACGACGCCAGGACGGCGATCCGCGGCACCCCGCCCGACACCCGGCCCAGCGCCGCCGGCCCCTGCCCGCGCTGGACGAGGGAGTAGGCGATGCGCGAGGAGCCGTAGATGTTGGCGTTCATGGCGGAGAGCAGGGCCACCAGCACGACCACGTTCATCAGCTGGCCGGCGCCGGGGATGCCCAGGTGGTCGAGGGCGGCGACGTACGGGCCCTTGTCCACGATCTCCGGGGAGTCCCAGGGGACGAGGGTGACGACGACCGCCATCGAGCCGACGTAGAAGAGGGCGATGCGCCACATGGCCGTGCGCACCGCGCTCGCCACGCCACTGACCGGGTTCTCCGACTCGGCCGCCGCGATGGTGACCGTCTCCATGCCGCCGTAGGCGAAGACCGAGGCGAGCAGGCCGATGATCAGGCCCTCGCTGCCGTTGGGGAGGAAGCCCCCTTCGCCGGTCAGGTTCGCGGTGCCCGGCGCGTCCGTGCCGGGCAGGACGCCCGCGATGGCCAGCCCGCCCAGGACGAGGAACAGGCTGATCGCGCCGACCTTCAGGGCCGCGAACCAGAACTCGAACTCGCCGAAGTTCTTCACGGCGGCCAGGTTCGCGCCGCAGAAGACGACCATGAACAGCGCCACCCACGCCCACTCGGGGGTGTGCGGCAGCCAGGTCGTGACGATCTTCGCGGCGCCGATGCCCTCCAGGCCGACGGCCGTGCACAGCAGCACCCAGAAGGACCAGCCGGCGGTGAATCCCGCCCACGGGCCGATCGCCCGCTCGGCGTGTGCGGAGAAGGAGCCCGACGACGGGTGGGCGGCCGACATCTCGCCGAGCATCCGCATCACCAGCATCACCAGGAGGCCGGAGAGGATGTACGCGATGACGATCGAGGGACCGGCGGCGGCGATACCGGCCTTGGATCCGACGAAGAGTCCGGCACCGATGACGCCGCCGAGGGCGATCATCGACAGGTGGCGCTGTTTGAGGCCGTGGGAGAGGGGGACGTCGCCCGTCTGCGGGGGCGTCTCCTCCGTGGTGGTGCTGGGCATGGGCGCGGCTCGTCCAATGCGTGAGATGGGCAAAACGCCCACAGTCTGAGCGCCCTCTCCGCTCAGAGGGGGTGGATGTCCACTATCCGGACGCTGCGCGTACGCTCAGTGACCGCGTGATTCGACGTGAGTCAGGCCTCCCCGCCTCCGTGACCGGTGTCACCACGCACTCGGTGTAACCCGCAGTCTTTGTGTGGAGCGTACGAAGCGCGAGCCACCCCCTTTGTCGACTACTGACGGTGATCGGGCGGAACCCCCTGGGATAGCGTCAACGCGTCCCCATCTGCCCTCACCGATCCGCGGAGTCCCCATGAGCACGGCAGCCGCCGCCCCCGCCCGCACCGGGCTGGTCCTCGCCGACCTGATCCCCGCCTCCCGCGTCCGCGACCTCGCGCTCGTCGTCGGCGGCGCCGCGCTGACCGGCCTCGCGGCCCAGATCGCGGTGCCCGTGCCCGGCTCCCCGGTGCCGGTGACCGGCCAGACCCTCGCGGTGCTGCTGGTCGGCACGGCCCTCGGCGCCGGCCGCGGCTTCCTCTCGCTCGCGCTGTACGCGCTGGCGGGCATCGCGGGCGTGCCGTGGTTCGCCGAGGGCACCTCCGGCGCCGCGGCCCCGTCCTTCGGCTACATCCTCGGCATGATCCTCGCCTCCACCGTCGTCGGCGCCCTGGCCCGCCGCGGCGCCGACCGCACCGCGCTGCGCACGGTGGGCGCGATGCTGCTGGGCGAGGCGGTCATCTACGCCGTCGGCGTCCCCTACCTGGCCCTCGCCACCGGCATGTCCGCCTCCGCCGCGATCGCCGCCGGCCTCACCCCGTTCCTGATCGGCGACGCCCTCAAGGCGGCCCTGGCGATGGGCGCCCTGCCCACCGCCTGGAAGCTGATCAACCGCTGACTCCGTAGTCCGACGTCCCGTCCGTCGAAGGCGAGGGATGCCCAGTCCACCGCCCTGCGTGTTCGTTGGTCATACCGCACAGCCTGGCCGCATGACCTGACACGCACTGTCAGGCCATGCGGCCAGGCGCTCAGCCCTCCTGTGGCCGCCTCGGCCGCCGCAGCCGGGACCACCACAGCCCGGCGGCGCCCACCGTGATCAGCGCCGCACCGGCCGCGCCCAGCGGCAGGACGTCACGGGCGAGACCGGTCTTGGGCAGCTCGTCGGCGCCCGGCGCGACCGGTGTGTTGTCGGTGCCGAGCAGCAGCGGGGTGGCCGGGGCGTCGGGCGACGGGTTCGTCGTACCGAACGGCACCGGGCCCTGCTGCCAGTACGTCTTCTTGCCGTCGCCGGTCTGCACCGGCAGGCAGATCTTTCCGGTCTTGCTCAGGTCGTACGTCGCGTCGACGGCGTACGACTTCGACTCACCGGCGGCGAGATTGTCGACGGGGCAGGCGAAACCACTGTTCGACCCCTCCGGCAGACCGCTTTTCTCGATCGCTGAACAGCCTTCGACATCCTTGACCGTCAGGCCGTCGAACCCGACGACCAAAAGCTGGATCTTTCCGCTGTCCTTGGTCCCTTCGTTCTTGACCGTGGCGGTGATGTCGGTCGTCTGCGCACTGTTGTCCACCGAGATTTTCTCGGGCAGTTCAGTGGTGAGTTTCACCCCCGCCGGTGCCTCGTCCATGACCTTTCCCCCCTTGCTGCTCCCGGGTCCCTGGTCGTCCGCACTTGCGGTGAAGGAAAGGATCATCACCGCCGAGAAAGACGTCGCGACCAGCGATCCCGCGATGGCCGTCGTACGACGAGAACTCATGTTCGCCCCCCTTGCCTGCGCCTGAATTCGCAGTACTTGAAGAGCTACCACAAGATTTCTCCGCACTATGCTGGTACGGCCTGAAGTGTGACCATTGTGTTTCAATGGCTGGTGTCCGACGCGGCATCGAGGGGGGTGCGGTGGATTGCCGGGGAATATGGGCAATATGGGGAATGCGGGGAACACCAGGAGCGGTGGGGTTCCAGGTTTACTGGTGACGGGTCGTTATCGCCTGGTCGAGAGTATCGGCCAGGGGGGAATGGGGCGGGTGTGGCGAGCGGTCGACGAAATGCTCGATCGGCTCGTCGCCGTCAAGGAAATGCGCATCGACGGCCTGGACGCGGAGGACACGCGCACCCGCCGTGAACGCACCCTGCGCGAGGCGAGAGCGACGGCACGGATCGACCACCCCAACGTCGTACGGGTCTACGACGTGGTCGACGAGGGCGAACGCCTGTGGATCGTCATGGAGTTGGTGACCGGCCGATCCCTGGAACGCATCATGGCCGAGGAGGGCCCGCTGGGCCCCTGCCGGGCGGCCCGGATCGGCATGGGCCTGGTGGCCGCGCTGCGCCAGGTCCACGACCGCGGGGTGCTGCACCGGGACATCAAGCCGGGCAACGTCCTCGTCGAGACGGAGCCGGCGCGCGGGCGGGGCCGGGTGGTCCTGACCGATTTCGGCATCGCGGCGATCCAGGACGCGAAGGCCCTCACCATGGTGGGCATGCTGGTCGGCTCCCCCGACTACATGGCCCCCGAACGCGTCTCCGGCCGCCCCCAGGGCCCACCGTCCGACATCTGGTCCCTCGGCGCCACCCTGAGCGCGGCCCTCGCCGGCCACTCCCCCTTCTCCCGCGACACCACACTGGCGACCCTGCACGCGGTCCTGTACGAGGAGCCCGAACTCCCCGCCTCCGCAGGCCCGTTGCGCGATACCCTCGCCGCCCTCCTGCACAAGGACCCGGCCCTGCGCCCCGGCCTGGACGACCTTGAGGCGGCCCTGGGGCCGGTGGCGTATCCGGCGCCTACGCCGACGGTGCGGGTGGCGGGGGAGGGGGAGGAGGTTTCGCGGCGAGGTGCGGGGCCTGAGGAGCAGCGGGAGCGGGAGCGGGAGACGGAACCGGAACCGGAACCAGATCCAGATCTAGAGCCAGATCCAGAGCCGGATCGGGGACCTGTCTCTGCCGCGGTGCCCGACCTCGAACCCGAGCCCGGACCACCAGGTGCGTCCGCCCACGCACCGGAATCGCCCACCCCGGCGTTCCTGGACGCCTCCCGCATACCGCCCCCGCCCGATCCCCGCCAACCGGACGACATACGCGACGCGATCCCCCAGCCGAGCCCTCCGACACCAACCGCTAGCGCGACGACCCCGGCCCCGGTGACAGAGCCGCCACGCCCACCCACCCCACACCGCCCCGGCGTCTCCCTCTCCCGCTCCGAAGCGGTGACCGAGCGTCGGCCGCCCTCCGGCCCGTACGGTCCGTCCGGCCCGCCCCCCGGAACCGGAAGCACGCCCGACGGCTCCCGACCGCCGTACAGCACCATGCCCCCCGGCGAACTCCCCGGCCCGCCGGTCCCGGCCCGCCCCCGCCGCCCCCGGCGCGGGCATCGCCGTACGGGAATCGTCGCCGCCGTGGGAATCGCCGTCGCGGCCGCTGTCGTGGCGGTCGTGCTGGCCCGCGACTTCGGGTCACCGAAGGACGACCGGGCGGGCTCCCCGTCGCCCTCCTCGACCGCGTCCTCGTCGCCCACGGTCGAGGGCACGTCGAGGCCGCAGAGCCTGCCGCCCGGTGCCCGGCGTGAGGCGGGCGGCTTCGCGTGGGTGCCGCCCGAGGGGTGGCGGCGGGACGTCAAGACCGGTTCGGAGGTGCACTACACGGCACCGGACGCCAGACAGGAACTGGCCGCCAAGTCCTCACTCGCCCGCGACGACTTGATGGACTCCTGGCAGAAGTCCGAGCAGAACGCCCAGCAGGGCAGGGACTACCGCAAGATCCGCCTGGAGCGCACGACGTTCCGCGGGCACCCGGCGGTGGTCTGGGAGTACACCTTCACCCTGCGGGGCGAACCCTGGCACGCCCGGCTGCTCGGCTTCACGGTGGGCGGCAAGTCGTACCAGATCAACACGTGGTACCGCCCCGACATCGAGGCGCAGGCCGTGAAGACGTACGAGAAGGTGAGGGCCACGTTCACGGTCCTGTGAGAGGACGTTCTCAGCCGGCCCTGACCTCGTCGCGAGACGATTCCGATCCCGATCCCGATCCCGATCCCGATCCCGAGCCTGAGCTCGGGCCCGTGGTGGTGGCCGTCTCGACACCCGCCGGACGCCCGCCCCCGACCTTCTCCTTCACGAAGGCGACGATCAGCACGACCGCGGCCACCAGCAGCGACAGCAGCACGGTCTTGCGGCCGTCGTGCTCGGTGTCGGTCAGCATGTAGCCGAGGACGAACACGATCAGCGCGGCCGTCGCCCAGGTCAGATACGGGTACAGCCACATCTTCACGACGAGCTTCTCCGGCGCCTCGGCCCGGATGATCTTCCGCATGCGCAGCTGCGAGAAACAGATCACCAGCCAGACGAACAGGGCGACCGCACCGGAGGAGTTGACGAGGAAGAGGAAGACGGAGTCCGGGAACTTGTAGTTGAAGAAGACGGCGACGAAGCCGAACACGACGGACGCGAGGATCGCAGTCCGCGGCACACCGCGGCCGGTCGTCCGCGCGAAGGACTTCGGCGCGTCCCCGCGCTGGCCGAGGGAGAAGGCCATGCGGGAGGCGGTGTAGAGGCCGGAGTTGAGACAGGACAGCACCGAGGTCAGCACGATGAAGTTCATGATCTGACCGGCGTGCGGGATGCCGAGGGAGTCGAGGGCGGCGACGTAGGAGCCGTCCTTGGTGATGGACGGGCTGTCCCAGGGCAGCAGGGCCACCACGACGAGGATCGAGCCGAGGTAGAAGACGGCGACTCGCCAGATGATGCTGTTGGTGGCCTTGGTGACGGCCCGCTGCGGGTCCTCGGACTCACCGGCGGCCAGGGTGGCGATCTCGCTGCCCATGAAGGAGAAGACGACCAGGAGCACACCGGTGAGGATCGCGCCGGCGCCGTTGGGCAGGAAGCCGCCGTGGTCGGTGAGGTTGCTCAGCCCGGCCTGGCTGCTGTCGACGCCCGGGAGCAGCCCGAAGACGGCCAGGCCGCCGATGACGACGAACGCGCCGATCGCGACGACCTTGATCCCGGCGAACCAGAACTCGAACTCGCCGTACGATCCGACGGAGACCAGGTTGGTGGCGGTCAGCACCACCATCACGATCAGGGCCCAGCCCCACTGCGGAACGGCCGGAATCCACCCCTCGAGGATCTCCGCGCCGGCGGTCGCCTCGACCGCCAGCACGACCACCCAGAAGAACCAGTACAGCCAGCCGATGGAGAACCCGGCCCAGCTGCCCAGCGCCCGGTCGGCGTGGGCGGAGAAGGACCCGGAGGTCGGGTTGGCCGCGGACATCTCACCGAGCATCCGCATCACCAGCACCACGAGCGTGCCGACGAGGGCGTACGACAGGAGGATGCCGGGTCCTGCGGTGGCGATACCGGTCTTGGACCCGACGAAGAGCCCGGCACCGATGACGCCACCGATGGCGATCATGGACAGATGGCGGTTCTTGAGCCCGGCCTGCAGGCCATGGCCCCCGGCGGCCGGTTCGGCCGTCTTCCGGTTCGGCTGCGAAGTCATGGAACTGATCGTTTTCCTTTGCGCCGTGGGGAGCGGTCCTCGTACGGATGGGACGCATGAGACGTACGAGTCGGGCCAGTGAATCGCAGGAGAACTGATTTGGGAACCTTTGATTTATTTCCTTTACTTAAGATTTCCTTGAGCTTCTGTAGTGGGCGTCACATGTGACGTGATCGGAACCCGACGCTGCCGTCCAGAAACAGCCGTGTCACACTCATTGCATGCGCGTGTATCTCGGCTCGGACCATGCGGGCTTCGAACTCAAGAACCACCTCGTCGAGTGGCTCAAGGCGGCGGGCCACGACCCGGTCGACTGCGGCCCCCACATCTACGACGCCCAGGACGACTACCCGCCCTTCTGCCTCCGCGCGGCGGAGCGGACGGCCGCCGACCCCGACTCCCTCGGCATCGTGATCGGCGGCTCGGGCAACGGCGAGCAGATCGCCGCGAACAAGGTCAAGGGCGTCCGCGCGGCGCTGGCCTGGAGCGAGGAGACGGCGTCGCTGGGCCGCCAGCACAACAACGCCAACGTCGTCGCGGTGGGCGCGCGCATGCACACGACGCAGGAGGCGACGAAGTTCGTCGAGACCTTCCTGGGCACGCCCTTCTCGGGCGACGACCGCCACATCCGCCGCATCGACATGCTGAGCACGTACGAGACCACGGGTGACCTCCCCCCGATCCCCCCACACCACCCCCAGCAGTAGCCACCCCCGGCCCAGGACCCCAGGGATTATGGGCTGGGGTCCCCAACCACCGGCCGACTGACTGGCACGGCAACACAGCCCCCTCCCAACGCCGGCCCGCATCAGCCAGCCCGTCCGGCGTTTGAGGACAAGGCCCCTTAAGGGCCGACGCGGGGGTCTGGGGGCGCAGCCCCCAGAAAGGGTCCGGGGTCGAAGGGGCGGGGCCCCTGGGGATGGGACGGGTAGGGGCGGCGGGGGCGAGAATGGCTGCGCACGAGCCCACCACCACCCGCACACGACCACAGGGAGCCACCGTGCCCGAGGGCCACACCATCCACCGTCTGGCCCAGGACTACGCCGCCGCATTCCTCGGCACGAACCCCCATGTCACCAGCCCCCAGGGCAAGTTCTCAGACGCCGCAGAACTCCTCAACGGCTCCGAACTCACCCACACCGAGGCCCACGGCAAACACCTCTTCCTCGGCTTCCGGACCACCGACTGGATCCACATCCACCTCGGCCTCTTCGGCAAGGTCAACTTCGGCGGCACCCCCGCACCACCCCCCACCGACACCGTCCGCCTCCGCCTGGCGAACAGCACCGCGTACGTCGACCTCCGCGGCCCCACCACCTGCGCCCTGATCACACCCCCCGAGAAGCAGTCGATACACGACCGCCTCGGCCCGGACCCCCTCCGCGACGACGCCGACCCCCACACCGCGTACCGGAGAATCTCCCGCAGCCGCACGACCATCGCCGCCCTGCTCATGGACCAGAAGGTCATCGCCGGCGTCGGCAACGTCTACCGCGCGGAGGTCCTCTTCCGCCACCGCATCGACCCGTACCGCCCGGGCAGGGACATCACCCCCACCCAGTGGGACGCCATCTGGACCGACCTCGTCGACCTCATGCACGAGGGCGTCCGCAACAACCGCATCGACACCGTCCGCCCCGAACACACCCCGGAGGCGATGGGCCGCCCACCCCGCGTCGACGACCACGGCGGCGAGGTCTACGTCTACCGAAGGGCCACCCTGCCCTGCCACATCTGCGGCGGCGAGATCCGCACCGCCGACCTCGCCGCCCGCAACCTCTTCTGGTGCCCGAACTGCCAGACGCCATGAGCAACACGGCGCCGCAAGGAAACGGGGCCGCCCCTCAGCTTGATCATTAACCTCGCTGCTGTTTCAGGCGGACGTGTTCGGTGAGGGTTTCGATTCGTTTCACGGTCTTCCCAGGCTCGTGACGTGGGGCTGGCCTGCGGTTCTTCGAGCCGGGTGGGCGTCCGGGTCCGGGCTTGGAGGGTCTGGGCACGTCGGCGGGACGGGCGGTCTTCACGCGGAGGTGGCGGAACCCTCGGCGGACTCGGGCGGGGGTGAGCCGGCGCGGCTCGGAGGGCCGTTCCCAGGGGCGGCGGAGGTCCTCGGCGAGGGGCCGGGCGAGGCGGAGTTGGGTGTGGGCGGCGATGATCAGCCAGGTCCACAGGTCGGCCGTGTGCGGATCGCGGACCTTGGGGACGGTCCAGCCCAGGGTCTGCTTGAACAGCCGGAAGGTATGTTCAAGATCGAATCTGCGGAGGAACGCCTGCCAGCGCAGGTCGACGTCCTGGCCGGTCATGCCGGTGCGCGAGGACCACATCCATACCGGCTTGGGGTCGCGGTCACCAGGTAGGTGCTCGACCTTCAGCCGGATCAACGTGCCGTGGATCAGAGGGAGTTCGCCGCAGTGGTCGAGCCAGGGGCCGCGGGCCTGCAATCGGGGGTGCATCCGGTCCCAGGCGAGGGCTTCGGCCGTGCCGTAGCGGGTGGTGTCGCAGGTCGTGGCTTGGTCGGGGGTGTGCCAGGTCTCCGGCTTGGAGAAGGTGAGGACGCCGCCGTGCTTGCGGGGCTGCCCGCCACGCGGGGAGGAGCGGCGTGGGCCGGCGTCCCGGAGCATGACGCGGTCCGAGCGTAGGCGGCCGACCAGTTCGACGGGCAGGTCGGCCAGGACGTAGGCGAGGCGGGTGACGTCGTAGCCGGTGTCCATCACGACGAGGATGTCTGCGTCGCCCGGCTGCCACTGCCCGGCGTGCACCAGCCGGGTGACCACCTCGCGCAGCTGGGCGGCGGTCACCGCGGTGGCATCGTCGCACGACCCCAGCCGGATCGCGTCCAGCACGGCCGTCCATGACGTGCGTCCCGTCTCCAGGGCGGCGACGAAGGAGTAGGGCCAGCCGGGGATGAACTGATCCGCGCTGCGGCCCCGCCCGTAGACGTGGCAGAACAGCAACTCCGGGCTGGTGGGGGCGTCGGGTCGCAGCCAGTTGCTCACGTCCACCGCGAGCACGATCCGCCCGTCGGCGGCGCGTGGCAGCGGCGTGGCGGCCAGCAGCCTGCGCAGGCGGCGCGGTTCCAGCCAGCCGTGGTTGACCGCGTCGTACATCGCTCCGTGCCCGCGCCGGTGCTCGGCGGTGAGCGTCAACTCGACCAGCGACGTCACCGGGCCGTCCGAGCACAGCACCGCGTCGGTGAGCTCGAAGAGCGCATCCGCCCGGGTGTAGAGGCAGTCGTAGAACTCGACACGAAAGTGGGACAGGACGCCCACCGCGGCGTCAGCGGACTGTTCAGCGGCGAGACTCTTCACCAGCGGCCGTTCCTTCACGCGACGTTGCTCGACACCTCGAAGCGTGAAGAACGGCCGCCCTGTTGTCCCTGGAACGAACCAAGATCAGCGGGTCAGGTGAACGGCCGAGGTTAAACACCAAGCTCAGAAGCCGTGCGGCAACCAGGGCGCCACGACGGACCCGAACCCCACCGACGCCTCCGCCAACGCCCCCTGCCGCAACTCCCGCACCCGCCCGGCCGCCCCCAGCGCCGCAAGGCTCACGCCCCCGAGATAGGCCGCCCCCAACTCCCGTACGGACAGGGAGAGATCGGCCGAGTCCGTCGTACGCTCGCACGACGCGCCCTTCGCGTCCCCGCTCAACCGCCAACGCCCCGCGTTCCAGGGACAGAAGGCATCCGCCACCTCGAACACCACATCCACCGGCGCCTGATACGTCCGCGCCTGCAGAGCGGCCCCCACATCCACCAGCCGCACATGAAGCCCGTCCCGCACCCGCACCGCACACCGCCGGATGTCGGACACCTGGAACTGCCACGCCTCGTCCACCGGCCGCGCATACGCCTTCACCGTGGACGTCAGGTCGATGCCGAACAGAAAACGCCACAACGCGGCCTGCGCCGCCGGATCCAGGGCCTGCACGTCCCGCAGCCGCACCACACCCTTCGCCCCGCTCGCATCCCACTCCGGCTTGACGTGAAAGCGCGCGTACCCGACGACCTCGCCACCCCGCTCCGCCAGCACACACTGCAGCGGCGAGGCCCCCTCCCGCTCGCTCTCCGGGTCGAGCAGCCCGAGCCGCTCCCAGCCGGGCAGCCGCGCGAGCATCCCCGGCCGTTCGGACACCTTGCGCGCGTACACCGCCTCGCACACGTCCAGGACGTCGGCCGGTACGGCGTAGCGCAGACCTACGTCATCGGTACCGGGCGGCACCGACAGCCGCACGCGTGTGGTGTCGATCTCGGTGCTCACCTGGAAGGTGCCGACGCCGTAGCCGAACCGGCCGTAGATCTCCGGCTCGGATGCGGTCAGGATCGCCAGCGACCGGCCCGACTCGCGCACATCGTCCAACTGCCGCCGCATCATCGATGTCAGAACGCCCTGCCTGCGATGCGTGGCCGCGACGCTGACCATCGTGACGCCCGCGGCGGGCACCACGGCCCCGCCGGGCACGGTCAGCCGGAAGCTGAACGCGCCGGCCGTCCCCACGCACACGTCCCCGTCCCAGGCCCCGAGGGAGTGGTCGAGTTCGGTGAGCGAGTCCCACAACTCCCGCTCCTCGGCCGCCTCCGGGACGCCACCGAAGGCGCGGATGAGGGTGTCGTACCAGATGTCCCACTCGTCCCGCCGCAGCACCCGCAGCTCCACGCGATCGGCCTCGCTCGCACTGTCTTTCGCCATGAATCATGCCTACCAGGGCATTGCGGGACGAGCGAGGGAATTTCTCGGTGCGGGCGGCGCGACCGCTTTCCGTGAAGTTCACTGTGAAGTTGAACCTCGGACGGGGGACAAGTGGGACCTCCCGTGCCAAGCAGCTGGTCCGATGGATAGGGTCCCGAACTAATGGCAGCAGGACGAGAGCGGCGCGCGGCGGCCGAGACGTTCATGGCCCGGTTGAGGATGCACTGGCACCGGGCCCGCGTCGGCGTGCGCAGAAGCGCCGTGGACTACTTCCGCGGCGACGGTTCGGACTGGATCGCGCTGGTCGGCCTGCTGCTGACGGTCCCGTTGATCTGTGCCATGACGATGGCCAACCCGGTGTGGTTCTCGCCCGCCGCGCTGGTCCTGCCCATCGTCGCGGGCGGCCTGCTGCTGCGCCCGGCGAGTCTGCTGGGCCTGTACGCGGCGGCGGCGACGGCCCTGATCGTGGAGTCGGTGCAGCTCGGGCCGTACACCGAGGGCCCGGCCCGGGTCTCCCCGGGCGTGGTGCTGGTCGTGGCCGCCTGCGGCTTCTTCGGCCTGCTGATCGCGCAGTTCCGCAGCCGGGTGGGCGTGCCCTGGCGGCGCGGCGGCACGATGCTCTTCGACCTGCGCGAACGCATCCGCGTCCAGAGCAAGCTGCCGGGCCTGCCGCCCGGTTGGCATCGCGAGATGGCCCTGCGCCCGGCGGGCGGCCAGTCCTTCTCGGGCGACTTCGTGGTCGCGGCCCGCACCAACGGCGGCCGCACGCTGGAGGTCGTCCTGACGGACGTCTCCGGCAAGGGCATGGACGCGGGGTCGCGGGCGCTGCTGCTGTCGGGCGCGTTCGGCGGCCTCCTGGGCAGCCTGCCCCCGCACGCGTTCCTCCCCGCGGCCAACGGCTATCTGCTCCGCCAGGACTGGGACGAGGGCTTCGCCACCTCGATCCACCTGGTCCTGGACATGGACTCGGGCGACTACGAGCTCTACTCGGCGGGCCATCCACCGGGCCTGCAACTGAGCGCGGGCAGCGGCCGCTGGGAGGAGAAGGCGGCGGAAGGCCCCCTTCTCGGCGTCTACGACGGCGCCCAGTTCGACCCGGTCAAGGGCTCACTGCGCCCCGGCGACGTGCTGATGTTGTTCACCGACGGCCTCGTCGAGACGTCCGACCGCGACATCGTCGAGGGCATAGACCGTCTCACCGGCGAGGCCGACCGCTACGTCGCCGGTGGCTTCCACGGCGCGGCCTGGCATCTGATCGAGGCAGTGGCCAAGGACGTCAACGACGACCGGGCCCTGCTTCTGATCTGCCGAGAGGGCCCCACGACCCAGTCGGCCCCCCGCTGACCCGCCCTCCAGCCCGTCCGGCGGGGCGGGAACGAGCGGGGCGGGAACGGGCAGGGCGGGAACGGGCAGGGCGGGAACGGGCAGGGCGGCGAGGCGGGACACTGGACGGGTGACCGACGTACCCGCGCAGCACCTCTCCCTCCCCGCCGTGGAGGCCATCGCCCGCACCGCCCACGCCGGCCAGACCGACAAGGCGGGACGCCCCTACACGGACCACCTCGGCGCCGTCGCCGAAGGCGTACGCGCCCGCGGCGGCACCGCGGAGCAGATCGCCGCGGCCTGGCTGCACGACGCGGTGGAGGACGGCGCCCTGTCCGGACAGTGGCTGGAGGAGGCCGCACTGAGCCGCCGTACGAAGGACATCGTGCTCGCGGTCACCAAACGCCCCGGAGAACCGCCGGAGGCGTACGCGGCACGCATCCTCGCCACCCCGGGCGCCCTCCTGGTGAAGGAGGCGGACCTGGCGCACAACGCGGACCCCGAGCGGCTGGCCGCCCTGGACGGGACGACCCGGAAACGACTGACCGAGAAGTACGCGCGGATGCACGCACTTCTCGGTCTGCGTCTGCCAGGAGAATGACTCTCCTCGATGTGAAGGAACGGCGCAGAGTCAGGCGTTGACCTTCTCGCGCGCCGCCGCCCCCTCGCGCTTCTCCCGCTCCCGCGCCAGCCGGCCCGCGTCCCGCTTGAACGCCCACTCCATCCTGGGCTCCATCGCGAACCGGAACACCCGCTGCACCGGCGGGGTGCACAGCAGCGTGACCCCGGCGGCCGCGACGACCGTGACGAAGATCTCGCCGAGCGGACGGTGCAGCCAGGCCGCCTCGAACCAGCCCTGGTAGTCACCGGCCTTCACGAAGAAGCCGTGCAGCAGATAGCCGTACAGCGTGCCCGCGCCGAGCGCCGTGAACCACATGTGCCGGCCCGGCACCCACGCGAAGAAGCAGGCCGTCAGCAGCAGTGAGCAGCCGAACATCGCCAGCACCATGACCGGCCCGGCCCACCACGGCGCGCCCAGCTCCTGCGCCGCGTCCCGGTGGTAGAACCACGCGGTGTTCATGCGCGGCACCGCCCACCAGCCGAAGGCCAGCGCCACCGCGCCCACCGGCACGGCCGCGATCCGCATCGTGCGCGTACGCACCATGTGGAAGTGCTCGGGCTTCATGCACAGGCCCAGCACGAAGTACGGCAGGAACTGCAGCACCCGCTGAAGGTCCAGGTCGTCGCCGATCTCCGGGGAGACCGTCGCCAGCATGGCGAGGCCGAGCGCGAGCGGCAGCGGCCAGCGCACCATCTTCCAGATCGGCGTGGTCATGCGCCAGATGAACAGCGCGCACAGGAACCAGGTCAGGTACCACGGGTCCAGGAGGCTGATCTCCTGGCTCGGGTCCTCGTCGATCCACCGCTTGAACAGCGGATACGCCGTCTCGAAGACGATGTACGGCACCGCGACGCCGGTGATCAGGCGCTGCAGCCGACCGGGGCTCGCGTCGAAGCTGCGCGAGAAGAAGCCGGAGATGATGATGAACGCCGGCATGTGGAACGTGTACACGACCGTGTACATCGTTTCCAGGGTCCGGCTGTCACCCTTGATCGGCTCCCAGGCGTGGCCTATGGCGACAAGTACGATCGCCAGGTACTTGGCGTTGTCGAAGAACGCGTCGCGCTGCTTGGCACCGCCGGACGCGGCTCGGGCGTCGCCCTGAGCCTGCTTGCTCTGCGGTGAGCGCGGACTCGGCACTCCGTCCGCCGACTGCTGAGTCGGGGGGAGTGGCGTTCGGTTGTTGCCGTGCGGTCGTAGCGAGTCCGTCACAGACCCTCCCGCCGGAAGCGGGGGAGGGCGGTACAGGACCTCGCTGCGCATGCGGGGGACGAGGCAGCGTGGAACATCTGACGCACCCTAGCGTTGCCTGTGGGATTTCGTAAAACTCCCGAGGTCATTAGTGGTTATTGCACATGACGTCGTGTGTACAGCGAACATGCACCTGGCAGACACCTGTTGGTCACCCTTCTTGTCCGGATTCATCCCGACTAAGTAGTGCATATGGCCAGGAGGTGACGGCGATGAAATGATCACCGCGTCGCGAATTCGAAATACCGGCGAACACGTTGTGTGGCGATGGAAACGATCCCGTCGAATTAAGTGCGTGGGTGCCCGGTCGAAATGCCGTACGGGCACAACGCGAGAGGTCGGTGTGTGCCGGACATGGGCACAGATCCGGCACAGGTGTGGCGAACGAAACGTCACGTGCCGCATAGCGGGGGCCGGTTGGTGGCACGATGGTTCTGGCGGGGGTGCGCGGGGTCGCGTCCCCGGGCCGGGAGAGCGGACCGACCGAGGGTGTGATCTGTTGTGGCCATTTCGCTGTCAGTGGTGCTGCTGTTGGCGATCATCTTGGTGGTGCTGATCCGTGGCGGATCCCTGAAGGCCGGCCCCGCCGTCGTCGCCGTGCTGTTCGGCTTCTTCCTCGCCTCGACCGGCATGGCCGACGACATCCAGCGATTCCTCAACTCGATAGCCGAGACCATCAACTCGATCCAGTTCTAGGGCTCGTGGGGCGCCCCGGAAGCGTACGGATACCCTCGTTCGAGATCGTCGAACGGTACGGAACGGGGGGACGTACGGGATGGCGCTTCGCGAGTCGGACCCGGCGGAGGTCGGTGGCTACCGGATCGAGGACCGCCTCGGCTCCGGTGGCATGGGCGTGGTCTACCTGGCCCGCTCCGACTCCGGCCGCCGTCTCGCCCTCAAGGTGGTGCACGCGCAGTACGCCGACGACGACGAGTTCCGCATCCGCTTCCGCCGCGAGGTGGCCGCCGCCCGTCAGGTCAGCGGCGCCTTCACCGCTCCCGTCGTGGACGCGGACGCCGACGCGCCGCGCCCCTGGATGGCCACGCTCTACATCCCCGGCGAGGACCTGGGCACCCACGTCCGCCGCCACGGCCCGCTGCCGCTGCCGAAACTGTACGAACTCGCCGCCGGCCTCGCCGAGGCCATCCGCGACATCCACCGCGCCGGAATGGTCCACCGCGACCTGAAACCGGCCAATGTGATGCTCGCCGAGGACGGCCCCCGCGTCATCGACTTCGGCATCTCCCGCGCCGCCGAGTTCGCCGCCTCCGACGTCCTCACCCAGACCGGCCGCGTGATGGGCACACCGCCCTTCATGTCCCCCGAGCAGTTCTCGTCCCCGCAGGACGTGGGCCCCGCCGCCGACGTCTTCTCCCTCGGCTCGGTCGTCGCCTACGCCGCCACCGGCCACGGCCCCTTCGACAGCCCGAGTCCCTATGAGACGGCCGTACGGGTCGTCGACGGCGCCGCGGAAATCGACGACGTACCGCCCGAGTTGCTTCCGTTCGTCCAGCTCTGCCTGGAAAAGCACCCCAAGTCCCGGCCGTCACCGGACGAGTTGCTGCGCCTGCTGCGCAACGGCGAGATGCCCGGCCCGCGCTCCGAACCCGACAGCGGCACACCCCGGGACGAGCAGCCCTCCACCCCCCGACGCCGAAAGCGCCTGATCCTCCTCTCCGCCCTGAGCGCCCTGCTGGTGGCCGCCGCGACGACCCTCACGGTCATGTCCGTCAACGCCGAGCCGACCCCGGTCGCAGGCGACCTGCCCTCCGGATGGCAGGCCTGGCACAAGAGGTCGAAGGACCCCAGCCCCGACAAGGACCCGATCGGCCCCAGCAGTCCGTTCAACCGCTGCGCCGCCACCGGCCGCTCCCTGGTCTGCGCCGGCGACGACGTCATGGCGACCCGCTTCGCCCTCGCCGACGGCCGCAACACCTGGGCCCGGTCCATCGACGAGACCGCCGACGACCTCGGCGGCAGCTCCGCGGGCACGATCATCGGCGCCCGCGGCGGCAGTGTGTACGTCTACGGCGCCGACGACCGGCCGGTCGACGGCGACGGGCTGTCCAAAACCCGCTACACCGTCCAGGCCCTCGACGCCGAGACCGGCAAGGCGAGGTGGAAGACCGTCACCGGTGACGGCGACGGCGCCACGGAGCCGAACCGCGAACACGGCGCCTCCATCGCCGTACCGGCCGGAGTCATCACCGTCTACGGCGACGACTCCAAGTACTACGCGCTCCTCGGCGCCGACGACGGCAAGGTCCGCTGGAAGCGCCCGCTGCCCGACCAGGAGACCGATCCCTGCCTGCTGCGTGCCGCGGACCGACAGGCGTACCTGCTCTGCGCGCGGCTCACCGGCGACGACATCACCGGCACGAGCGTCACCCGACTCGACCCCGCCACCGGACGGCCCGACTGGACCGTGAAGATCAAGGGTGACCAGGACATCGCCGGACAGGCCGACGGACGCCTCGTACTGGCCGGCGTCACCGGCACCCACCGCACGGTGACCCTGATCAACGCCGAATCCCACGTCGTGACGACCGCACGCCTGGCGACGGCCCAGCCCGAGGGAGCGTCCCTCTACGTCCTGCGCGGCACCCTGTACTTCACACTCCCCGGCGGCAGCGTCCGCGCCGTCGACCCCGGCACCGGACGCCAGCTCTGGAAGACGGACTCCACGGTCGAGCAGTCGGGCCCCCCGGCCGCCTCCGCCACCCGCCTCTACCTGGCCTCCCCCAGCGGTCGCCTCGCCGCCATCGACGTGCGCACCGGCAGGGTCACAGGCACCCGCGCGGGCCGCGACGACGGCGGCGACCTCGACGTCGCCACCTCCATCACCGCACCACCGGTCCTGGTCGGCGACGCCCTCTACGTCCCGTACGGCCTGCGCGCCGTCTACACGGCGGACGTACGCGACCTGTGAAACGACCTGCGGGGAGCCCCCGGAAACGATCAGGGCCAGGTCGGAGGAATCACCCTCCGACCTGGCCCTGAGCCGTACAGAGCGGGCGACGGGAATCGAACCCGCGTAGCTAGTTTGGAAGACTAGGGCTCTACCATTGAGCTACGCCCGCACGGACGCGCCGCAGGTCAGGTGACCGCGGCACAGGATGCATCGTAGCGGGTCGGCCCCCCTCGCCGCACACCCCATAAATGCGGCGGCCCCACTGCCTGCGGGCATGTACCCTACGTGTCGCACCAGCACGGGGTGTGGCGCAGCTTGGTAGCGCGTCCGCTTTGGGAGCGGAAGGCCGTGGGTTCAAATCCCGCCACCCCGACCACGTCCGGTGAAGACCGGCCATTCGCGTGACGACCTCGGTGATCGTGTCCCGTGATCGCCTTTGGGGGCGTGTCGCCGCTGCCGTTACTATGCAAGCTGCACGCCCGTGTGTCTCTCCGTACGAAGTCACGAGGTCCTCCGGGCGGCGAATCCGCCGGACCAGTCTGGCTCCGGCAGAACCCAAGAAGTCAGCCACAAGGAGACCGAACCGTGAAGAGCGCCGTGGAGACCCTGAACCCGACCCGGGTTCGGCTCACTGTCGAGGTGCCCTTCGAGGAGCTCAAGGACAGCCTCGACGCGGCGTACAAGAAGATCAACCAGCAGGTCACGGTGAAGGGCTTCCGCAAGGGCAAGATCCCGGCCCGCGTCATCGACCAGCGGTTCGGCCGTGGCGCCGTGCTGGAGGAGGCCGTCAACGACGCGCTGCCGAAGTTCTACACCGAGGCGGTCAACGAGGCCGAGCTCTCCGTCCTGGGCCAGCCCGAGGTCGACATCACCGAGCTGAAGGACGGCGAGACGCTGAACTTCACCGCCGAGGTCGACGTCCGCCCGGCCATCGAGATCCCGGACTACTCCGGCATCGAGGTCGAGGTCGACGCCGTCGAGGTGACCGACGAGGACATCGAGAAGTCGGTCGAGCAGCTCCGCGAGCGCTTCGCCTCGACGTCCCCCGTCGAGCGCGCCGCCGAGGACGGCGACGTCGTCACCATCGACCTGGAGGCCAAGGTCGACGGCGAGGTCCTCGAGGACGGCGTCGCCAGCGGCGTCTCCTACACCATCGGCTCCGGTGAGCTGCTGGACGGCATCGACGACGCCGTGAAGGGCCTGGAGGCCGGTGGCGAGGCCACCTTCACCTCCGAGCTCAAGGGCGGCTCGGCGGCCGGCAAGGAGGCCGAGGTCACCGTCAAGGTCACCCAGGTCGCCGCCCGCGAACTGCCCGAGCTGGACGACGACTTCGCGCAGCTCGCCTCCGAGTTCGACACCCTCGACGAGCTCAAGGCCGACAGCCGCAAGCGCCTCGAGAACATGAAGCAGTACGACCAGGCCACGCAGGCCCAGGAGCGCGTCCTGGAGAAGCTGCTGGAGCTGGTCGAGGTCCCCGTCCCCGAGAAGCTGCTCGAGGACGAGGTCAACACCCGTAAGCACAACCTCGAGCACCACCAGCTCGGCCAGATGGGCCTCGACCTCGCGAAGTACCTGGAGATCCAGGGCAAGAGCGAGGAGGAGTTCGAGACCGAGACCCGCGAGGCCGCGGTCAAGGGCATCAAGACCCAGTTCGTCCTGGACGAGCTGGTCAAGCTGGAGAAGCTGAACGTCAACCAGGAGGAGCTCACCGAGCACCTCATGCGCCGCGCCTCCTCCTCCGGCATGTCGCCCGACCAGTTCGCCCAGGCGGTCGTCGAGGGCGGCCAGGTTCCGCTCCTGGTCGGCGAGGTCGCCCGCGGCAAGGCCCTGGCCGTCGTCGTCGAGAAGGCCGTGGTCAAGGACACCAACGGCGAGGTCATCGACCTGGACGACGAGGACGAGGTCGAGCAGGCCACGGAGACCGTGGAGATCGCCGAGGGCACCGCCGACGCCTCCGACGAGGAGAAGTCCGAGGGCTGAGCCCACGGCGCCGCGTAGCTCGTAGGAAGGGCCCCGGGGAGGCGAAATCCCCGGGGCCCTTCTTTCGTACGCCCGCGCCCCGCCGCCCCCGCGGCGCTACGCCCCCGGCGAACACCCGCGGAACCGGGATTGCAGCACAGGGCCACCGCGTTAGGGTCCATGAGTATGAGGGCAGGGGAGCCCCCGTTGCCCACGCAGAACACGTGAGACGGCCCGGCGCCGTCGCAAGACGAGCAGGTGGATACGTGACGAATCTGATGCCCTCCGCCGCAGGCGAGCCCTCCATCGGCGGTGGCCTCGGCGACCATGTCTACAACCGGCTGCTCAACGAGCGGATCATCTTCCTCGGCCAGCCGGTCGACGACGACATCGCAAACCGGATCACCGCACAGCTGCTGCTCCTTGCCGCCGACCCGGACAAGGACATCTACCTCTACATCAACAGCCCCGGCGGCTCGATCACGGCCGGCATGGCGATCTACGACACCATGCAGTACATCAAGAACGACGTGGTCACCATCGCCATGGGCATGGCGGCCTCGATGGGGCAGTTCCTGCTCAGCGCCGGCACCCCCGGCAAGCGCTTCGCGCTGCCCAACGCCGAGATCCTGATCCACCAGCCCTCCGCGGGCCTCGCGGGTTCCGCCTCGGACATCAAGATCCACGCCGAGCGGCTGCTGCACACCAAGAAGCGCATGGCCGAGCTGACCGCCTTCCACACCGGCCAGACGGTCGAGCAGATCACCCGCGACTCGGACCGCGACCGCTGGTTCGACCCGCTCGAGGCCAAGGAATACGGCCTGATCGACGACATCATGCCCACGGCCGCCGGTATGCCGGGCGGCGGCGGCACCGGGGCCTGAGGCCCCCACAGCGCCCCCAGCCGACCGCCCGAGCCCCTAGGAGACAGACAGTGAACGACTTCCCCGGCAGCGGCCTGTACGACCGCACGCGCGCCGAGTACACGGGTCCCGCCGCCGAGTCCCGCTACGTCATCCCCCGCTTCGTCGAGCGCACCTCGCAGGGCATCCGCGAGTACGACCCGTACGCGAAGCTGTTCGAGGAGCGCGTGATCTTCCTCGGCGTGCAGATCGACGACGCCTCCGCCAATGACGTCATGGCGCAGCTGCTGTGCCTGGAGTCCATGGACCCCGACCGGGACATCTCGGTCTACATCAACAGCCCGGGCGGCTCCTTCACCGCGCTCACGGCCATCTACGACACGATGCAGTTCGTGAAGCCGGACATCCAGACGGTCTGCATGGGCCAGGCGGCCTCCGCCGCCGCGGTGCTGCTGGCCGCGGGCACCCCGGGCAAGCGCATGGCGCTCCCGAACGCCCGCGTCCTGATCCACCAGCCCTACAGCGAGACCGGCCGCGGCCAGGTCTCCGACCTGGAGATCGCCGCCAACGAGATCCTCCGGATGCGCTCGCAGCTGGAGGAGATGCTGGCCAAGCACTCCACCACGCCGATCGAGAAGATCCGCGAGGACATCGAGCGCGACAAGATCCTCACGGCCGAGGACGCGCTGTCGTACGGGCTGATCGACCAGATCATCTCCACGCGGAAGATGAACAACGCCGACGTTCGCTGACGCGGACCCGGTATTGTCTGCTGCCCCTTGGCACGGTTTGGGATGGTGCACGTCAAAGTGAACCGCGCCAAGGGGGGCCCGAACGGGGGGCTCGGCAAGGTACCGTCGGACATAAGGCAGCACCAGGAGCCGCTGGATTCGAAAACGTCCAGGCGTCTCCCAGGCGAAGGGGAAGCACACCGTGGCACGCATCGGTGACGGCGGCGATCTGCTCAAGTGCTCGTT
Organism: Streptomyces ferrugineus; assembly: GCF_015160855.1. Lineage (NCBI taxonomy): Bacteria > Bacillati > Actinomycetota > Actinomycetes > Kitasatosporales > Streptomycetaceae > Streptomyces > Streptomyces ferrugineus. The sequence continues at coordinate 1,763,447 of NZ_CP063373.1, forward strand.
CTGCGGCAAGAGCCAGAAGCAGGTCAAGAAGCTCATCGCAGGCCCTGGTGTGTATATCTGCGACGAGTGCATCGATCTCTGCAACGAGATCATCGAGGAAGAGCTCGCGGAGACCAGTGAGGTCCGCTGGGAGGAACTGCCCAAGCCGCGCGAGATCTACGAGTTCCTCGAGGGCTACGTGGTCGGCCAGGAGGCCGCCAAGAAGGCGCTCTCCGTCGCCGTCTACAACCACTACAAGCGCGTTCAGGCCGGCGAGAACGGCGGCGCCCAAGGCCGCGACGACGCCATCGAGTTGGCGAAGTCCAACATCCTCCTGCTGGGCCCCACGGGCTCCGGCAAGACGCTCCTCGCCCAGACCCTGGCCCGCATGCTGAACGTCCCGTTCGCGATCGCGGACGCCACGGCGCTGACGGAGGCGGGATACGTCGGCGAGGACGTCGAGAACATCCTGCTGAAGCTGATCCAGGCGGCGGACTACGACGTCAAGAAGGCCGAAACAGGCATCATCTACATCGACGAGATCGACAAGGTCGCGCGCAAGAGTGAAAATCCGTCGATCACGCGAGACGTGAGCGGCGAGGGCGTCCAGCAGGCGCTCCTGAAGATCCTCGAGGGCACGACGGCCTCGGTCCCGCCGCAGGGCGGCCGCAAGCACCCCCACCAGGAGTTCATCCAGATCGACACGACGAACGTCCTGTTCATCGTGGGCGGCGCGTTCGCCGGCCTGGAGAAGATCATCGAGTCCCGGGCCGGCGCCAAGGGCATCGGCTTCGGCGCGACGATCCGCTCCAAGCGCGAGCTGGAGGCCAAGGACCAGTTCGAGGACGTCATGCCCGAGGACCTGGTCAAGTTCGGCATGATCCCCGAGTTCATCGGCCGCCTCCCGGTCATCACCAGCGTGCACAACCTGGACCGGGAAGCCCTCCTGCAGATCCTGGTGGAACCGCGCAACGCCCTGGTGAAGCAGTACCAGCGCCTCTTCGAACTCGACGGCGTGGAGCTGGACTTCGAGCGCGAGGCCCTGGAGGCCATCGCCGACCAGGCCATCCTCCGCCAGACCGGCGCCCGCGGCCTGCGCGCCATCATGGAGGAGGTCCTCCAGGGCGTGATGTACGAGATCCCGTCCCGCAAGGATGTGGCCCGCGTCGTCATCACGGCGGACGTCGTCCACTCGAACGTGAACCCGACGCTGATCCCGCGGGATGCGCGGGGGCGGGGGCCGGGGGAGCAGAAGACGGCGTAGCCGTACCGCAGACGTACGAAGGGCCCCGGTCAAGCGACCGGGGCCCTTCGCATGTCGCAGTCGACGAACCGGGCGTCAGGCCGGGACGCGAACCGTCTGGCGGACCTTCGTCGTGATGTCCACGGCGACGTCCTTGCCGATGCCCTGGGTGGCGTCACCCGGCGACACCATGGCGATCGTGCTGTAGTCGGCCCAGGCACAGAACCAGTCGGTCTTCTCCTTCTTGGTCATCGGATTCTGACCCTTGGCCGCCTGGCACTTCATGACCGCGCCGTCGAGGTCGACCGCTTCGGCCTCACCGACCAGTTCGGTCCTGCCCGCGCCGGAGGAGCTGGAGGAGGACCCCTGGGACGACTTCTTGAAGTCGGTGAAGAACTTCTCGAGCGCCGCCTCGGGGTCGGCGATCTCGCCGTAGGCGCCGAAGTACGTGATGCCCTTGGCCGTCGCGAGCTCCGACAGGTCGGGCGCGGTGCTCGGGTCCTTGGGGTCGTAGCCGCTCAGGTCCGCAGTCGAGTAGACGCCGACGACGCTCTTGCCGTTCTTGACGCCGCTCTTCTCCATGTCCTCGGCGGTGCTGTTGGCCTCACCGACTTCCTGCCCCACCTTGGAGGCACGCGTGTACTCGCCGAGCAGCTTCTCCGGCGTCGCCAGCTTGTGCGCCCCGTCGTCCTCGACGCTCGCCGCGCCGCCACCCCCGCCGATCACGAAGTACGCACCCACGGCGATCGCGGCCACCACCGCCACCGCCCCGATGATCAGACCCGCCTTCTTGCCGCCGCCACCCGGCTCCGGCGGCTGCGGCGCCCCGTACGGGGCCTGGCCGTACGGCGGCTGCTGGCCGTAGCCGGGCTGCTGGCCGTACGGCTGCTGGGGCGGGACGCCCTGCGGGGGCTGCTGCGGGTAGCCGTACCCCGGCTGGGGCTGGGCGGGCGGAGTCTGCTGGGGGTAGCCGTAGCCGGGCTGGGGCGCCTGCGGCTGCTGGCCGTACGGACCGGGCTGGCCGTACGGACCGGGCTGCTGGGGCTGCCCGCCGTACGGGCCCGGCTGGTTGTAGCTCATTTCTGGGTTCCCCTCCAGATGCTTATGTGTTCCTGACATCCTGGCGCAGACACAGGCAACGCATGGCATCGGGGTGCCCACCGTTACAGAAGAATCCCGTTTCGGGACACGCCCGGGACACCCCTAAACTGAGCCCGTGACCGAGAACGCTCAGCAGCAGCCAACAGTGCCCCACACCGAACTGCCGACCCAGTACGCGCCGGCCGACGTAGAGGGGCCGCTGTACGAGCGCTGGGTAGAGCGCGGTTACTTCGAGGCGGACGAGAAGAGCGACAAGCCGCCGTACACCATCGTCATTCCGCCGCCCAACGTCACCGGCTCCCTCCACCTCGGGCATGCCTTCGAGCACACCCTCATCGACGCCCTGACGCGTCGTAAGCGCATGCAGGGGTTCGAGACGCTGTGGCAGCCCGGCATGGACCACGCCGGCATCGCCACGCAGAACGTCGTCGAGAGGGAACTCGGCAAGGAAGGCAAGTCCCGGCACGACCTGGGGCGGGAAGCCTTCGTCGAGCGCGTCTGGCAGTGGAAGGGCGAGTCCGGCGGGCAGATCGGCGGGCAGATGCGGCGCCTGGGAGACGGCGTCGCCTGGTCGCGCGAGCGGTTCACCATGGACGAGGGGCTTTCGCAGGCCGTTCAGACCATCTTCAAGCGGCTCTACGACGACGAGCTGATTTACCGCGCCGAGCGCATCATCAACTGGTGCCCGCGCTGTCTCACGGCCATCTCGGACATCGAGGTCGAGTACCAGGACGACGACGGCGAGCTCGTCTCCATCCGGTACGGCGACGGGGACGACGCCATCGTCGTGGCGACGACACGTGCCGAGACCATGCTCGGCGACACGGCCGTCGCCGTTCACCCCGAGGACGAGCGGTACCGCCACCTCGTCGGCCGCGAGATCGAGCTGCCGCTCACCGGCCGCCGTATCCCCGTCGTCGCCGACACCCACGTCGACCCCGAGTTCGGCACCGGCGCCGTCAAGGTCACCCCGGCGCACGACCCGAACGACTTCGAGATCGGCCAGCGCCACGACCTGCCGGCCATCACGATCATGGACGAGCACGCGGTCATCACCGCCCACGGCCCCTTCCAGGGCCTGGACCGGCTGGAGGCGCGTTCGGCCATCGTCGCCGCGCTGCGCGCCGAGGGCCGGATCGTCGCGGAGAAGCGGCCGTACGTCCACAGCGTCGGCCACTGCTCGCGCTGCAAGACCACCATCGAGCCCCGGCTCTCCATGCAGTGGTGGGTCAAGGTCGGCCCGCTGGCCAAGGCCGCCGGTGACGCCGTCCGTGACGGGCGGGTCAAGATCCACCCGCAGGAGATGGAGAAGCGGTACTTCGACTGGGTCGACAACCTCCATGACTGGTGTATCTCGCGGCAGTTGTGGTGGGGTCACCGGATTCCGGTCTGGTACGGCCCGGAGGGTGAGGTCGTCTGCGTCGGTCCGGACCAGGAGCCGCCCTCCGGCGAGGGCTGGCACCAGGACACCGACGTCCTCGACACCTGGTTCTCCTCCGGCCTGTGGCCCTTCTCCACGCTGGGCTGGCCCGAACAGACCGAGTCGCTCGCGAAGTTCTACCCGAACTCCGTCCTGGTCACGGGCTACGACATCCTCTTCTTCTGGGTCGCCCGGATGATGATGTTCGGCCTGTACGCGATGGACGGCACCCCGCCGTTCCACACCATCGCGCTGCACGGCATGGTCCGCGACCAGTTCGGCAAGAAGATGTCGAAGTCCTTCGGGAATGCCGTCAATCCCCTTGACTGGATGGACAAGTACGGCAGCGACGCGCTCCGCTTCACCCTCGCGCGCGGCGCCAATCCCGGCGTCGACGTCCCGATCGGCGAGGACTGGGTCCAGGGCTCCCGCAACTTCGCCAACAAGATCTGGAACGCGACGCGCTTCGCGCTGATGAACGGCGCGACGGTGGAGGGCCCGCTGCCGGAGCCGTCGGCGATGTCCTCGACGGACCGCTGGATCCTGTCCCGACTGAACTCGGTCGTCGCCGAAGTCGACGCGTTCTACGAGGACTTCCAGTTCGCCAAGCTGTCGGACGCCCTGTTCCACTTCGCCTGGGACGAGGTCTTCGACTGGTACGTCGAGCTGTCGAAGACGACGTTCGCGGCGGGCGGCGAGGCGGCCGAGGTCTCCAAGCGCGTCCTCGGCGAGGTCCTCGACGTCACGTTGAAGCTGCTGCACCCGGTGGTCCCGTTCGTCACGGAGACGCTGTGGACCACGCTCACCGGCGGCGAGTCGGTGGTCATCGCCGACTGGCCGAAGGCTGTGTCTGTTCCTGGTGCTGACGCACCGGGCGGCTTCCGGGACGCGGCGGCCGAGCGGGAGATCGCCGTTCTCCAGCAGGTCATCACCGAGGTCCGCCGCTTCCGCGCCGACCAGGGCCTGCAGCCCGGCCAGCGCGTCCCGGCCCGTCTGACCCTCGACGGCACGGCACTCGCCCCGCACGAGCCGGCCATCCGGCAGCTGCTGCGCCTCCAGCCGGAGGGCGAGGCATTCACGGCCACGGCGACGCTGCCGGTCGCGGGCGCGGAGGTCGCGCTCGACCTGTCCGGCGCGATCGACGTCGCGGCCGAGCGCAAGCGCCTGGCCAAGGACCTCGCCGCCGCCGAGAAGGAGAAGGCCCAGGCCACCGCCAAGCTCGGCAACGAGGCGTTCCTGGCGAAGGCGCCGGACCAGGTGGTGGAGAAGATCCGCGGCCGGCTGGCGAAGGCGGAGGAGGACATCGCCCGGATCAAGGCCCAGCTGGAGCGCTTGCCGGAAGCGTGAGTCATTTACGCGGTTGCGTGAGTCGTTTTGCGCGACTGAGGGCCCCCGGAGCTGTCCAGCGCCGGGGGCCCTTGCCCACTCAGGGGCGCGGGGAACTGCGCGACCGGTCCCCTGCGGCCCGCCGCCGCCGCGACATCCGCATCGCCCCACTCCGTAGGCACGCTGTCAGTCCCCGTCCGTAGACTGGCCCCGTGAGTGAGAGCGACGACCCCTTCGACGAGATCATCGCGGCGGAAACCGAGCGCGACCCCGACCTCGCCGTCATCGAGGCAGGCAGCCGAACCCTGCGCACCCAGGGCGGTCCGCCCAGCGCCGACGTGCCCGCGCGCCCCGAGGACCCCGAGGTCGACAAGGCCCTGCGCGAGGTCGAGGCGGAGCTGGCGACACGCTGGGGCGAGACCAAGCTGGAGCCGTCGGTCAGCCGCATCGCCGCGCTCATGGACGTCCTCGGCGAGCCGCAGCGGTCGTACCCCTCGATCCACATCACCGGCACCAACGGCAAGACGTCGACCGCCCGCATGATCGAGGCCCTCCTCGGCGCCTTCGAACTGCGCACCGGGCGCTACACCTCGCCGCATGTGCAGTCCATCACCGAGCGGATCAGCCTCGACGGCGCCCCGATCTCCGCAGAGCGGTTCATCGAGACGTACCAGGACATCAAGCCGTACATCGAGATGGTCGACGGACAGCAGGAGTACCGCCTGTCCTTCTTCGAGGTGCTCACGGGCATGGCGTACGCGGCCTTCGCGGACGCGCCCGTCGACGTCGCCGTCGTGGAAGTGGGCATGGGCGGCTCCTGGGACGCCACCAACGTCATCGACGGTGACGTCGCCGTCGTGACGCCCATAGACCTCGACCACACCGACCGGCTCGGTGGGACTCCCGGCGAGATCGCCACCGAGAAGGCCGGGATCGTCAAGCAGGACGCCACCGTGATCATGGCCCAGCAGCCGGTGGACGCCGCTCAGGTGCTGCTGAAGAAGGCCGTGGAGGTCGACGCCACCGTCGCGCGCGAGGGCCTGGAGTTCGGGGTCGTCTCGCGCCAGGTCGCCGTCGGCGGGCAGCTTGTCACGCTGCGCGGACTGGGCGGGGAGTACCCCGAGGTGTATCTGCCGCTGCACGGCGCGCACCAGGCGCACAACGCCGCCGTGGCCCTCGCCGCCGTGGAGGCGTTCTTCGGCGTCGGCGCCGCTCGGGCCGAGCCGCTGGACATCGACACGATCCGCAAGGCGTTCGCGGCCGTCGCCTCGCCGGGCCGGATGGAGGTCGTACGGCGCTCTCCGACCGTCGTGCTGGACGCCGCCCACAATCCGGCGGGCGCGCGGGCGGTCGCCGAGGCGGTCGGGGAGGCCTTCGACTTCAGCCGGCTCATCGGCGTCGTCGGCGCGAGTGGCGACAAGAACGTGCGCGAGCTGCTGGAAGCCTTCGAGCCGATCTTCGCCGAGGTCGTCGTCACGCAGAACTCCTCGCACCGCGCCATGGACGCCGACGAACTGGCCGCCATCGCCGTCGAGGTGTTCGGCGACGAGCGCGTACAGGTCGAGCCGCGGCTGCCCGACGCCCTGGAGGCCGCGATCACGCTGGCCGAGGAGGAGGGCGAGTTCGCGGGCGGCGGTGTGCTGGTCACCGGATCCGTCATCACGGTCGGCGAGGCCCGGCTGCTGCTGGGGAAGGGCTGAGTCCGGCGATGCGTACGCTCTGTTCCTCGACCCTGATCGGCGAGTTCTTCGTCATCGGCTTCGCCGCTCTGGTCGCCATGAAGGACCCCGATCTGGCCATGTCGACGGTGTGGACGGTCAGCGGGATCGCGATGTTCCTGTGTGTGCTGCTGTGCGGTCTTGTGACCCGGCCCGGCGGTGTCGCGCTCGGCTGGGCCCTGCAGATCGCCCTCATCGCCTCCGGCTTCATCGTCCCGACGATGTTCTTCCTGGGCGCGATCTTCGCGGCGCTGTGGTGGGCCTCGGTGCACTACGGCCGGAAGGTCGACGAGGCCAAGGCGAGATTCGCGGCGCAGGCCGCGCAAGGAGACTCCTCCACACCTGACGCTGCGTAACAGGCGCCTGGACACGCCCTGTAACCTCATCCCACCGCACACCGGCAGTAAGAAGGAGCCCTCCCGTGACCCAGCGCACCCTCGTCCTGCTCAAGCCCGACGCTGTACGCCGTGGCCTGACCGGCGAGATCATCAGCCGTATCGAGCGCAAGGCCGGCTGGCAGATCACGGCGCTGGAGCTGCGCACGCTGGATCAGGAGACCCTGGAGCAGCACTACGGCGAGCACAAGGGCAAGCCCTTCTACGAGCCGCTGGTGGAGTTCATGGCCTCCGGCCCGGTCGTCGCGCTGATCGTCGAGGGCGAGCGGGTCATCGAGGGGCTGCGCACGCTCGCCGGTCCGACCGACCCGATCGCCGCCGCGCCCGGCTCCATCCGCGGTGACTACGGTGTGATCGTCCGCGAGAACCTGATCCACGCCTCCGACTCCGAGGAGTCCGCCGAGCGCGAGGTGAAGATCTTCTTCCCGGGCCGTGCGTGACGCCCACGGCGGCACCCGAATGCAGTAGCAGGCATATGCGTGGCGATCGAGGGAACGAGAGCCCCCGATGGCCCGTCTCCACAAGCGGGGCGGCACGCCATCTGATGACAATGGCGAAGACCTTCCCGCAGTGTTCGTGCAGGCGCGTCTACGATGGAAGCCTTCACGTCACAGCACCCACTTCGCCGTCCTGACAAGCCATCAAAAGCTCCCAGGAAGGCCAGACGAATCCTGATGGGGAACTCAATGTCGTTCATCGGCCGTGACATGGCTGTCGACCTCGGGACCGCCAACACGCTGGTGTACGTCAGGGGTCGCGGGATCGTACTCAACGAGCCGTCCGTGGTCGCGATCAACACCAACACCGGTGGCATTCTCGCGGTCGGCGCCGAGGCCAAGAAGATGATCGGGCGCACGCCCGGCAACATCGTTGCCGTGCGTCCGCTGAAGGACGGCGTGATCGCCGACTTCGAGATCACCGAGCGGATGCTCCGCTACTTCATCCTGAAGATCCACAAGCGGCGGTATCTGGCTCGTCCGCGGGTCGTCGTCTGTGTGCCCTCGGGCATCACGGGCGTCGAGCGCCGCGCCGTCATCGAGGCGTCGTCCCAGGCCGGCGCCCGCCAGGTGCACATCATCGAGGAGCCCATGGCCGCGGCCATCGGCTCCGGCCTGCCGGTCCACGAGGCCACGGGCAACATGGTGGTCGACATCGGCGGCGGCACCACGGAGGTCGCGGTCATCTCCCTCGGCGGCATCGTCACCGCCCAGTCCATCCGCGTCGCGGGCGACGAGCTGGACAACGCGATCATCCAGCACATCAAGAAGGAGTACTCCCTTCTGCTGGGTGAGCGGACGGCCGAGCAGATCAAGATCACGATCGGCTCGGCGTACGACCTCGATTCCGACGAGCACACCGAGATCCGCGGCCGGGATCTTGTCTCCGGGCTGCCCAAGACCGTCGTCATCTCCGCGGCCGAGGTGCGCAAGGCCATCGAGGAGCCGGTCAACGCGATCGTGGACGCCGTCAAGACGACCCTCGACAAGTGCCCGCCGGAGCTGTCCGGCGACATCATGGACAGAGGAATCGTTCTGACCGGCGGCGGCGCCCTGCTGCGCGGCCTCGACGAGCGGCTGCGCCGCGAGACCGGCATGCCGATCCACATCGCCGAGGACCCGCTGGACAGCGTGGCGCTCGGCTCCGGCAAGTGCGTCGAGGAGTTCGAGGCGTTGCAGCAGGTGCTGGACGCCCAGCCGCGCAGATGACACCGCATGTCCCGGGGGACGACCCCCGGACCCCCAGCAGAAAAGCAAGTCGGCTGGATGACCGGCGTCAGACCTCGCGAGGCAGACCCGAGTAACGCTTCGGTTCCGCCGTACGGGATGATCTCCTCTCGTACGGCGGATCGTTGATATGGAGGCATAAGCTCGCCCGTGAGCCTCCGCACACCTGAACACCAAAACCTCTGCACATTCCTATGAGGAAGGCACGGCCGCCGCACGTGAGGGACACACGAGAGAGCCGGCTGCTCCTGGTGCTGCTGATCGCCATCGCGTTCGCGCTGATCACGGTGGACATCCGCGGCGGTGAGGACTCTCCGGTCGACGGTGCCCGCCAGGCCGCTGCCACGGTCTTCGGCCCGATCGAGGACGGCGTGTCGGCCGCGGTGAACCCGGTCGGCAACGCGGTCGCCGCGATCCGTGACTCCGGCGAGCGCCACGACCGGCTCGCCCAGCTGGAGCAGGAGAACGCCGCCCTCAAGGCGAAGCTCGGCAGCGACGACCGCGATCGCAGCCGGCTGCGGCAGCTCGACAAGATGCTGAAGGTCGCGGGCAAGGGCCAGTACGGCATCAAGGGCGCCGAGGTCATCGCCATAGGAGCGGCCCAGGGCTTCTCCTGGACCATCACCATCGACGTCGGCGCGAACGACGGCATCCGGCGCGACATGACCGTCCTCAACGGCGACGGGCTGGTCGGCCGGGTCACCACCGTCGGCCCGAACACCGCGACCGTGCTGCTGGCCAACGACCCCGACTTCACCGTCGGCACACGCATGGAGTCCACCGACGAACTCGGCTTCGCCTCCGGCCAGGGCGACCGCCCGCTGCGTGTGGAACTCCTCAACGGCAAGGCCGAGGTGAAGAAGGGCGACCGGCTCGTCACCTTCGGCTCGCAGGCCGACAAGCCCTTCGTGCCCGGTGTCCCGGTCGGCGTCGTCTCCCGCGTCGACCCGTCCGGCGGCGACCTGACCCGCACCCTCTACGTCACTCCGTACGTCGGTTTCTCCAAGCTCGACATCGTCGGCGTCGTCGTCCAGGCCCCCACGAAGGACCCGCGCGACACGGTGCTCCCCGACAAGCCCCGTCCCAAGCCCACGCCGACCGTGACGGTCACCGTCACGCCGGGCGCCGACGGTGAGGTCCAGCCCGAGGGGGAGGGCCAGAACCAGCCGCAGGCCGACGGCCAGTTCGAGCCCCGGGTCGACGGCGAGGACCAGCCGTCGCCCGACGGCCAGAACGAGTACGAGTACGAGCAAGAGCAGTAGGAGCTGAAGCCCCATGCGCGTCAACCGAATCCTGCTCTCCTCCTCCCTGGTCGTCGTCGCCCTCGTCCTCCAGGTGAGCGTCCTGGCCCGGCTGCACCTCCCGGGCGCCGTCCCCGACCTGCTGCTGCTCACCGTGCTGGGCCTGGCCATGGTGTACGGCCATGTCGGCGGCGCACTCGTCGGCTTCGGCGCCGGACTGCTCGCCGACCTGGCCCCGCCCGCGGACCATGCCGCCGGCCGCTATGCGCTGGTGCTGTGCGTCATCGGCTATCTCGCCGGGCTCATCAAGCCGGACAACGGCCGGCTGAAGTCGGCCACCGGGCCGATGGTCGTCGTGGTCGTCGCCGCGATCGGAGCGACGCTGCTGTACGCGGGTGTCGGCGCCCTCGTCGGGGACACCGCCGCGCGTCATGTCGGGCTCGGCAGCCTGCTGTTCACGGCCGCCCTGTACGACCTGCTGCTCGCGCCGTTCGTCGTTCCCGGGATCATGGCGCTGGCCCGGCGCGCGGAGAACGACCCGCTCGCCGACACCAGTTCCCAGGCGAAGAAGGCCGACATCTCCTCCGGCTGGCTCTCCGGCGGCACCGGGCTGCGCATCGGCGGCCAGCGCGCGGGGCTGAAGAACGGTCTGAAGGTGAAGGCGGTGCGGGCGCGCACGGCGCGCGCCGGGCGCATCAAGGGGGTCAAGCGGCTGTGAGGGCAGGGGAGTTCACCCGGACGGGTGAGGCCGGGAGGAACCGGGCCATGCGGGCCGGACGTTCACCAGTCGAACGCACACAGTCGTATCCGCACTGGTACTCGCACTGAGAGGAGGAGGCAGCGCAGTGACCAACATCCCCGAGACCGGCCGGACGCCACGCGTCCAGATCCGGCTCATCGTCATCCAGATCCTCGTCCTCTCCCTGCTGGGCACCCTCGGCGGACGCCTGTGGTACCTCCAGATCCGCGAGGGCGAGGCCTACGCCAAGGAGGCGTCCGGCAACCACGTCCAGCAGGTCGTGCAGCCCGCCGTGCGCGGCTCGATCCTGGACGCGCGCGGAGTGCCGCTCGCCGACAACGAGACACGGCTGGTGGTGTCGGCCTCCCGCACCGACCTGCTGAAGATGCCGGACGACGGCAAGGGCGTGCTGACCAAGCTGGCCGGCGTGCTGGGCATGAAGCCCGCGGACGTCATGGAGAAGGTCCGGCTGTGCGACGCCGAAACCCCGCAGCCGTGCTGGAACGGCTCGCCGTACCAGCCGATCCCCATCACCGACGAGGCCACCGCCAAGCAGGCCCTGCAGATCCGTGAGCGCGCCGAGGACTTCCCCGGCATCACCGCCGAGCCCCAGGCCGTGCGCCGCTATCCGGGCCCCGGCGAGTCCAACACCGCCCAGGTCCTCGGCTATCTCTCCCCGGTCACCGACGAGGAGATCCAGAAGGCCAAGGACACCGACTCGCCCTATCTGCGCTCCGACCGGGTCGGCCGTTCCGGCCTGGAGCGCCAGTACGACAAGGAACTGCGCGGCAAGGCGGGCGTCACCCGCTACGAGGTCGACAACCTCGGCCGCGTCATCGGCCAGGCCCAGGCCGATGACGCGCAGCCCGGCTCCAACCTCGTCACCAGCATCGACGCCCGTGTGCAGCGGGTCGCCGAGTACGAGCTGAACGAGGCGATGAAGCAGGCCCGCAAGGAGTGGGACCGCAACACCAACAAGCCGTACAAGGCCGACTCCGGCGCTGTCGTGGTGATGGAGGCCAAGACCGGCCGCATCGTCGCCATGGCGTCCAACCCGACGTACGACCCGAATGCCTGGATCGGCGGAATCTCCGCCAAGGACTACAAGAAGCTCACCGGCAAGGACTCCAACTACCCGCTGCTCAACCGGGCCATCCAGGGCCAGTCGGCACCTGGCTCGATCTTCAAGGTCATCCCGACGGCGGCCGCGGTCAACGCCGGGTACTCCTTCGACGGCCCCTACGAATGCTCCAGCTCGTACTCGATCGGCGGCCAGGTCTTCAAGAACTTCGAGTCCAAGGGGTACGGCCCGATCAGCCTCGGCCGTGCGCTGGAGGTCTCCTGCGACACCGTCTTCTACCGGCTCTCGCACCAGGAGTGGAAGCGCGACGGCGGCACCAAGCCGAAGAAGAACGCCAACGACTGGTTCTACAAGACGGCCCACCAGTTCGGCCTCGGTGCGGAGACCGGCATCGACCTGCCCAACGAGGTCACCGGCCGCGTCCCCGACCGCCAGTGGAAGCAGGACTACTGGAAGGCCAACAAGGACGCCTGGTGCAAGTACGGCAAGAAGGACGGCTCGTACGCCGAGAAGATCGCCTACGAGAACTGCCTCGAAGGCAACCGCATGCGCGCCGGTGACTCCGTCAACTACTCCATCGGACAGGGCGACACCCTCGTCACCCCCATCCAGATGGCCACCATCTACTCGGCCATCTCCAACGGCGGCACCCTCTACGACCCCACCGTCGGCAAGGCCGTGGTCAGCGCCGACGGCAAGACCGTGCAGGAGATCGAGCCCAAGTCGCACGGCAAGCTGCCCATAAGCCGCAAGACGCTGGCCGAGATGGACGACGCCCTCGCGGGCGTCGCCACCCGCGGTACCGCCGCCTGGCGGTTCGCACAGGTCGGCTGGCCGCAGGACAAGATCCCGATGCACGCCAAGACCGGTACCGCGGAGGTCTACGGCAAGCAGACGACCTCGTGGTTCGCGACGTACACCAAGGACTACTCGATCGTCATGACGATCTCCCAGGGTGGTACGGGTTCCGGCGCCTCGGGTCCGGCCGTGCGCAACATCTACGACGCGCTGTACGGCGTCTCCGACGACGGCACGATCAACAAGAAGAACGCGCTGCTGCCGGCGCCGCAGAAGAACCTGCCGAAGGTCCGCACCGACGGCACCATCACCTCGCCGAAGATCGCCAAGGACCCGGCGAAGGAGCAGCGGGCCAGCCAGGAGGGCGAGAAGGCGCCGGACGAGCAGCAGCTCGCCGGGACGGTGGCGACGCCGACGGGCGAGAACCGGGACACCCGGCGCAGGCGACGCGGGGGCCGTAAGCGCAAAAGCCGGAGGACGCTCACATGACCGGGGCCAACAGTTTCCAGGTCTCCGGGTACGGGCCGGAACGGGCGGGCTGGACCCGTCTGTTCGCCCGTGACTCGCTCGCCCGCCGGCTCGACTGGCCGATGCTGCTGTCGGCGCTGGCCCTGTCGCTGCTCGGCACGCTCCTCGTCTTCTCGGCGACCCGCAACCGCACCGAACTCAACCAGGGCGACCAGTACTACTTCCTGGTCCGGAACGTCCTGAACACCGGCATCGGGCTGACGCTGATGGTCGGCACCGTATGGCTGGGGCACCGCACACTGCGCACGGCGGTGCCGATCCTGTACGGCGCCTCGGTCTTCCTGATCCTGCTGGTACTCACCCCGCTCGGCTCCACCATCAACGGCGCCCACTCCTGGATCAAGCTCCCCGGCGGCTTCTCGCTGCAGCCCTCGGAGTTCGTGAAGGTCACGATCATCCTGGGCATGGCGATGCTGCTGGCGGCGAGAGTGGACGCGGGCGACAAGCAGTACCCCGACCACCGCACGGTGATGCAGGCGCTGGGGCTGGCCACGGTACCGATGCTGATCGTGCTGCTGATGCCCGACCTCGGCTCGGTCATGGTCATGGTGGTGATCGTGCTGGGCGTGCTGCTCGCCTCCGGCTCCTCCAACCGCTGGGTCTTCGGACTGATCGGGACGGGGACGATCGGCGCGATCGCGGTCTGGCAGCTGGGCGTCCTGGACGACTACCAGATCGCCCGTTTCGCGGCCTTCGCCAACCCCGAGCTCGACCCGGCGGGCGTCGGCTACAACACCAACCAGGCCCGTATCGCGATCGGTTCCGGCGGGCTCACGGGCGCGGGGCTGTTCAACGGCTCGCAGACCACCGGGCAGTTCGTGCCGGAGCAGCAGACCGACTTCGTCTTCACGGTGGCGGGGGAGGAGCTGGGCTTCGTCGGCGGCGGGCTGATCATCGTCCTCCTGGGCGTGATCCTGTGGCGGGCCTGCCGTATCGCACGTGAGACGACCGAGCTGTACGGGACGATCGTGGCGGCCGGGATCGTGGCGTGGTTCGCCTTCCAGTCGTTCGAGAACATCGGGATGACGCTGGGGATCATGCCGGTGACGGGTCTGCCGCTGCCGTTCGTGTCGTACGGCGGATCGTCGATGTTCGCGGTGTGGGTGGCGGTGGGGTTGCTGCAGTCGATCCGGGTGCAGCGTCCGATGTCGGCTTGAGGGCGGGTTCCACGCGTCGTTTCCGTGCCGTCATCGTCCGTTTCCTCGGGGTTCATGGCTGGTAAGCCCTGTCGTCGGGTCGTGACTCCCACTAGATTCGGGTCATGGCGGACACGAAGCGCGAAATCGAGCGTAAGTACGAATCCGACGACAGTGGCCTGCCCGATCTGACCGGTGTCGCCGGTGTCGCGACCGTTGTCGACAAGGGTGTAGCGCAGCTGGACGCCACCTACTACGACACCCCGGACGAACGCCTCGCCGCCTCATCGATCACCCTGCGCCGCAGAACCGGTGGCGCCGACGCCGGCTGGCATCTGAAGTTCCCCGTCGCACGGGGCGTGCGGGACGAGATCCAGGCCCCGCTGTCCGACCATCTGCCCCGGACGCTCGCGGGGCTGGTCCGTTCCCGGGTCCGGGAGACCGAGCTGGTGCCCGTGGTCCGGCTGCGCTCCGACCGCGATGTGCGCGACCTGGTGGACGCAGAGGGCCGGCTGCTGGCCGAGGTCAGCGTGGACGCGGTACGGGCCGAGCGGCTCCACGGGGGCGGCGGCACCGTCCAGTGGACCGAGATCGAGGTGGAGCTGGCCGACGGCAACGATCCGGTGTTCCTGGACAAGGTCGAGAAGCGGCTGAGGAAGGCGGGCGTACGGCCCTCTTCGTCGGCGTCGAAGCTGCAAAGGGCGCTGGAGGAGACCGCGCCGAAGAAGAAGCGCGGCAAGAAGGCCCGGGCGGCCAAGGAGCCGACCACCGCCGGTGATCATGTGCTCGCCTACCTCCGTGCCCAGCGGGACGCCATCGTCGAACTCGACCCGGCGGTGCGGCGCGACGTGTACGACTCCGTGCACCGGATGCGGGTCGCCACCCGGCGGATGCGCAGCGCCTTCAGGTCGTACGGCAAGGTCCTCGACCGGGAGGTGACCGACCCGATCGGCGAGGAGCTGAAGTGGCTGGCCGGGGAGTTGGGCGTCGACCGGGACCAGGAGGTGCTGACCGAGCGGCTGACGGCGGCCATCGGCGAACTGCCGCGGACCCTGCTCTCCGGGCCCGTGCGCACCCGGCTGCGCACCTGGTCGAACGCCAGGCGGGGCGGTTCACGCCGGCGGCTGATGAACGTACTGGACGGCAAAAGGTATCTGCAGCTCCTCGACACCCTCGACGCGCTGGTGGCCGAGCCGCCCCTGCTGAAGGCGGCCGCCGGACAGCCGGAGAAGGTGATCGGCAAGGTCGTACGCACGGACTTCGCCAAGCTGTCCCGGCTGGTCGAGCACGCCCTCGAACTCGAACCCGGAGCGGACCGCGACCTGGCGCTGCACGAGGCGCGCAAGAAGGCGAAGCGGACCCGGTACGCGGCGGAGTCGGCGGTACCGGCGCTCGGGGACCGGGCCGGGAAGCTGGTGAAGTCGATGAAGTCCCTGCAGAACCTGCTCGGCGACCACCAGGACAGCGTGATGACCCGGGAGGCCCTGCGGGAGCTGGCGCGGCAGGCGCATGCGGCGGGGGAGAGCGCGTTCACCTACGGGCTGCTCTACGGCAGGGAGGAGCAGCGCGCGGCGGCCGACGAGGCGGCGCTGCCCCAGGCCTGGGCGGAGATGAAAGCCGGGTCGGCCGTCTGAGGCCACCGGCGCCCTGGAGGTGCGGCGGGCGTCGCGGGCGTACGGAGGACCCTCGCGGTCGCGTTAGGCTGGATGGTCACCCCTGTCAGTTCAGTCCAGCTCACGAAGGTTCGCGAGATGCCTGCCGAAGCCGCTGCGGCCGCCGAGTCCGTGTTCCCGCAGCTCGAAGCTCTGCTCCCGCATGTGCAGAAGCCGATCCAATACGTCGGCGGAGAACTCAATTCCACGGTCAAGCCGTGGGAGTCCTGTGATGTCCGCTGGGCGCTCATGTACCCGGACGCGTACGAGGTCGGGCTGCCCAACCAGGGCGTCATGATCCTCTACGAGGTGCTGAACGAGCAGGAGGGCGTCCTCGCCGAGCGCACGTACAGCGTGTGGCCGGACCTGGAGGCGCTGATGCGGGAGCACGGCGTCCCGCAGTTCACGGTGGACAGCCACCGCCCGGTGAAGGCCTTCGACGTGCTGGGGCTCAGCTTCTCCACCGAACTGGGCTACACGAACATGCTCACGGCCCTGGACCTGGCCGGCATCCCCCTGGAGTCCAAGGACCGGACCGTCGACGACCCGATCGTCCTGGCCGGCGGCCACGCGGCCTTCAACCCCGAGCCGATCGCCGACTTCATCGACGCGGCGATCATCGGCGACGGCGAGCAGGCCGTGCTGGACATGACGGAGATCATCCGCAGGTGGAAGGCGGAGGGGCAGCCGGGCGGCCGCGAGGAGGTCCTGTTCCGCCTCGCGAAGACCGGCTCGGTGTACATCCCGGCGTTCTACGACGTCGAGTACCTCCCCGACGGCCGTATCGCCCGTGTCGTACCGAACAAGAGCGGTGTCCCGTGGCGTGTGTCCAAGCACACCGTCATGGACCTCGACGAGTGGCCGTACCCCAAGCAGCCCCTGGTCCCGCTGGCCGAGACGGTCCACGAGCGCATGTCGGTGGAGATCTTCCGCGGCTGCACCCGCGGCTGCCGCTTCTGCCAGGCCGGCATGATCACCCGCCCGGTGCGCGAGCGCTCCATCACCGGCATCGGCGAGATGGTCGACAAGGGCCTGAAGGCGACGGGCTTCGAGGAGGTCGGCCTGCTGTCCCTGTCGTCGGCCGACCACTCGGAGATCGGCGACATCGCGAAGGGCCTGGCCGACCGCTACGAGGAGGACAAGATCGGCCTGTCCCTCCCCTCCACCCGTGTGGACGCCTTCAACGTCGACCTGGCGAACGAGCTGACGAGGAACGGCCGCCGCTCCGGCCTGACCTTCGCCCCCGAGGGCGGCAGCGAGCGCATGCGCAAGGTCATCAACAAGATGGTCTCCGAGGAGGACCTGATCCGGACCGTCGCCACCGCCTACGGCAACGGCTGGCGCCAGGTGAAGCTGTACTTCATGTGCGGCCTGCCGACGGAGACGGACGACGACGTCCTCCAGATCGCCGACATGGCGATGAACGTGATCGCCAAGGGCCGCGAGGTGTCGAGGTCCAACGACATCCGCTGCACCGTCTCGATCGGCGGCTTCGTCCCCAAGCCCCACACCCCCTTCCAGTGGGCCCCACAGCTCTCCGCCGAGGAGACGGACGCCCGCCTGGAGAAGCTCCGCGACAAGATCCGCGGCGACAAGAAGTACGGCCGCTCGATCGGCTTCCGCTACCACGACGGCAAGCCCGGCATCGTCGAGGGCCTCCTCTCCCGCGGCGACCGCCGTATCGGCGCCGTCATCCGCGCGGTCTACGACGACGGCGGCCGCTTCGACGGCTGGCGCGAGCACTTCTCGTACGACCGCTGGATGAGCTGCGCCGACAAGGCCCTTGCGCCCTTCGGCGTGGACGTCGACTGGTACACGACGCGCGAGCGCACGTACGAGGAGGTCCTCCCCTGGGACCACCTGGACTCGGGCCTCGACAAGGACTGGCTCTGGGAGGACTGGCAGGACGCCCTCGACGAGACCGAGGTCGAGGACTGCCGGTGGACGCCGTGCTTCGATTGTGGGGTTTGCCCGCAGATGGACACGGCCATCCAAATCGGGCCGACCGGGAAGAAGCTGCTGCCTCTTACGGTCAAGAACGCGGCGCCGGCGCCGAGTGGGCATGCGCACTGAGGTGAGTCGCGGACCTGATGGCGAGCCCGGCGGGGGACCACCTCCGGACGTCAATCGCCGTCACCGCCCCCACCGCCGCCGCAGTCGCTGGAGGAGCTGTGGGCCGTGTCGTGGGGCCTGACGGCATCCCGGACTGCGGCGCGGTGGAACCCGTGGCCGCCGAGGAGGCGCGCGAGCTGTTGGGTGCCGAGAAGCTGACCCGTGCGCATGTCGGGGACTTCGGCGTGTTCCCGCGGGCCCGGTGGGTCGGACGGTGCGCCGTACCGCACGACGAGCAGGGCCGTCCCCAGGAGATTCATTTCGGGGGCCACTCGGGCGACTGACCCTCGGGTCGGGCGGCGGCGTCGGCGCAGGCTGCCGACTCGGCCCCATCCGGACCTGTCGGGCTGCGCGTACCGTGCGGTCGGCATGAGGCTGGGGCCAGTGGACCCAACGTCGAGTCGAGGAGAGCCCATGGCCGGCCAGCGTGAGGAGTCGGATCGCATCGTGGTCGGGGTGGACGGCTCGGACTCGTCGAAGCAGGCCCTTCGCTGGGCGGTGCGTCAGGCGGAGCTCACCCGTGGGGTGGTGGAGGCGATGACGGCCTGGGACATGCCGCAGTTTCACGGCGCGCTCGGCTGGCTGCCCCCGTCGAGCAGCGATGAAGGGGCTCTGGAGGACCGGGCGCGTGAGGACCTCGCACGAGTTGTCGGCGAGACGGTGGGAGCCCAGCCACCCGTAGAGGTGCGTACGGCGGTGCATTACGGCACTCCCGCCAGTGTGCTGCTCCGTGCGTCCCGTGACGCTTCTCTGCTCGTCGTCGGCAGCCGGGGGCTCGGGGGCTTCGCGGGGTTGCTGTTGGGGTCCGTCGCCCAGCACTGCGCTCAGCACGCCGACTGTCCGGTCGTCGTGGTCCGTGACCGGGGACGGCAGTAACTCCCGTGTGCGCCGAGCGGCCCCTGTTTTCACTGGAACGCACCACCGCCGGAGCGGCCGGGTCGCGATCCGGCACGATCGCCGGAAACGTGGCGGTGAGAGCGGCGTGATGTGGTGCATCGACGGGAGGACGGGCAGTTGAAGACATTCGTGATGAAGGAGATCGGGCGTGTGGGGTTCATGGAGAAGCCCGTCCCGCATCTGGGTCCGGGCGACGCCCTCGTACGCACGACCCGAGCCCTCATCTGTACCTCCGACTCCCACACCGTGCAGGGTGGCATCGGGCCCCGGGAGAACCTGACGCTGGGCCATGAAGCGGTGGGCGTCGTGGACGCCGTGGGCAGTGAGGTGAAGGACTTCCAGCCCGGCGACCGCGTGCTGGCCGGCGCCATCACTCCCGACTGGGGCGACCTGGCTTCTCAGAACGGCTACCCCTCGCAGTCCGGGGCGCCGCTCGGCGGCTTCAAGTTCGCCAACTCAAAGGACGGGGTCTTCGCCGAGTTCTTTCATGTGAACGACGCCGACGCCAATCTCGCGAGAATCCCCGACGGCATCCCCGACGCGGCGGCGGTCTACTGCGCCGACATGCTCTCCACCGGATTCATGGGCGCCGAGAACGGAAACATCCCGATGGGTGGCACCGTGGCCGTTCTCGCGCAGGGGCCGGTCGGTCTGATGGTGACCGCGGGGGCCAGGCTCTGCGGCGCCGGCCTCGTCATCGGGGTCGAGTCGGTCCCCAGCCGGCAGAAGCTCGCGCAGATGTACGGCGCGGACGAGGTCGTCGATTTCACCAAGGAGGACGTCGTCGAGCGGATCCTTGAGCTGACCGACGGGCAGGGAGTCGACACCGCCGTCGAGGCACTCGGCGCGGATGTGACCTTCCAGACCGCGGTCAAGATCACCAAGCCCGGCGGCACGATCTCCAACACCGGCTATTTCGGCGAGGGCGAGTTCGTCCGTATCCCGCGCGTCGAATGGGGCGTCGGCATGGCCGACAAGACCATCACCACGGGACTCTGCCCCGGCGGGAGACTGCGGATGGAGCGGCTGCTGCGACTGCTGGAGACCAGCCGCGTCGACCCGTCGCACATGACGACCCACGAGTTCGACTTCGACGACATGGAACGAGCCTTCGAGGTCGCGGACAAGAAGCTCGAAGACGTCGTGAAGGTGATGATCAGTTTTTAGAGGGGCACCTCCGGATCACACCTCCGGATCACCCCTCCGGATCGCACGGTTGAACTCGGCGCTGCGGAAGCGAGGCGGCATGCACCACCCCGACCCACCGTTCCGGCCGATCCGCAGGCGGGAGGGCTATCCGCCGCTGGAGGACCTCGGTCTGATCGGGGACGGCGCGACCACCGCGCTGGTCGGCCTGGACGGATCCATCCCGTGGATGTGCGTGCCCCGGTTCGACGCCGAACCCGTCTTCTGCGGCTTGCTGGACCATGCGCGAGGCGGGCACTTCACCCTGGCGCCGGAGGACCTGGTGGAGGCGCGGCAGCGCTACGAACCGGACACCGGCGTACTCACCACCGAGTTGCGCGGCCGCACCGGCACGGTGCGCGTCACCGATGCGCTGGCCCTGCGCTCCGGCGCCGACCTGACCGACGACGCACCGGCCGACCGGTCCGAACTCGTGCGTTCGGCAGTCGTGTTGGCCGGGCACGTCCGCCTGCGCGCGGAACTGGAGCCGCGCGGCGGTGCGCGGGCGCAGGCGCTGTTCAGCGGACTGGAGGTGCGGCCCTCCCGGCGTCCGGACCTGCGGCTCCACCTACGGTCCAACCGTCCCCTGACCGGCCTGCACAGCACCCACGACCTGCAGCAGGGCGACCGCCTCGATCTCGTGCTGTCCTGGGGCCGCTTCCACCGCCACCACCGGCTCGACACCGACGCCACGCTGCGGGGAACCGTCGACTCATGGCGCCGCTGGATGCGCCACTTCGCCTACGACGGACCCGAGGAACCCCTGGTCAGGCGGGCCGCACTGACGCTGAAACTGTGCGACGACTGGGCCAACGGCTCCCTGGTCGCGGCACCCACCTCCTCCCTGCCCGCCCCGATCGGCGGAATCCGCAACTGGGACTACCGCTACGCCTGGATCCGCGATGCCGCGTTCGCGGTGTTCGCCCTGCGCCGCATCGGCTTCCGCGGCGAGGCCGACTCCTTCCTCGGCTGGGTCCTCGACGCCTTCGAGTACAGCCGACAGCCCCGGATCATGTACGACCTCCGGGGCGAACCGGTGCCCGACGAGGTCGAGGACGGCGAACTGGAGGGCTACCGGCGCTCCGCCCCAGTGCGCTGGGGAAACGGCGCGGCCGACCAGCGCCAGCACGACGTATACGGAGAGATCCTCGACTGCGCCGACCAGTGGCTGGGCAGCGGCGGCGAGATCCAGCCCGCGCTGTGGGCCGGCCTGGCCGAGCTGGCCGATGCCGCGGAGCGGGCCTGGCGGGAGCCGGACCAGGGCATCTGGGAGGTGCGCAGCGAGGGCCGGGCGTTCACCTACTCGGCCGGGCTGTGCCAGGTGGCGCTGGACCGGGCCGCGCGGATGGGGCAGCGGTTCGGGCTGCCCGGGCGCGTCGCCCAGTGGCGTGCCTCGGCCGATCGGCTGAGCCGGCTCATCCTGGAGCAGTCCTGGGACGAGACCGCGCAGACCCTCAGCGCACACCTCGACGGCGGCGGCACCCTGGACGCCAGCCTGCTCGCGCTCCCGCTGCGCCAGGTGGTGCCGGTCGATCATCCGCGGATGGTGGCGACCGCCACGGCCGTCGCCGAGCGGCTGTCGGCGGGCGACGGGCTGCTCTACCGCTATCTGCACAAGGAGTCGCCCGACGGCCTGGCCGGTGACGAGGGCGCGTTCGTGTTGTGCAGCTTCTGGCTGGTCGACAACCTGGTCGGTCAGGGCCGGATCGACGAGGCCGAGGAACTGTATGCCTCGCTGTGTGCCCGGGCGAGCCCGCTGGGGCTGCTGTCGGAGCAGATCAACCCGTCCACAGGAGAGTTCATGGGCAACTTCCCTCAGGCGTTCAGCCATATCGGGGTCATCGCCAGCGGGGTGAACCTCGCCCGCGCGAGGGCGGGAGGGCGACGGTGATCCGCCGGCTCGCCGTCTTCGGCGCCACGGGGGACCTGACCGCGCGCTTCCTGCTGCCGGCGCTGGCCGCGCTCGAGGCGGCGGGGCAGCTCGGCGGCCCGCTGCAACTGACCGGCGCCGGCAGGGAGGACTGGAGTAGCGAGAAGTACCGGGAGTGGATCGCCGCCCAGTTCGACCGGCACGGCGCGCACCTTCCGGCCGAGGCCAGGGAAGCGGTCCAGGCGTCGGCCCGCTATCTGCGGGCCGATGTCACCGACCCCGCCGACGTCGCCGCGGCCATCGCCGGCGACGGACCCGTGGCCGTCTACCTCGCCCTTCCCCCGGCGCTGTTCCCGCCCGTGATCACCGCGCTGCACGAGGCGGGACTGCCGGCCGGCAGCCGGGTCGTGCTGGAGAAGCCGTTCGGCGAGGACCTGGCGAGCGCGCAGGAGCTGAACCGGCTGCTCGCCGAACTGGTGCCGGAGCAGGCGGTGTTCCGGGTCGACCACTTCCTGGCCATGACGACCGTCCAGAACGTGCTCGGCAGCCGTCTGGCCAACCGGGTCCTTGAGCCCATCTGGAACAGCACCCACATCGCCGAGGTGGAGATCGTCTGGGACGAGACCCTCGCCCTGGAGGGCAGGGCCGGCTACTACGACCATGTCGGGGCGCTCAAGGACATGATCCAGAACCATCTGCTGCAGTTGCTCTGCCTGGTGGCCATGGAACCGCCGATCACCCTGGGCGAGCGGGACCTGCGCGACCGGAAGGTCGACGTACTGCGGTCGGTGCGGCTGCTGACCGAGTACGACGTGGTGCACCGCACCCGCCGCGCGCGCTATCTGCCCGGCAGGATCGGCGGCCGCGACATTCCCGCGTACGTCGACGAGGAAGGCGTGAGCCCTGAGCGCCGTACCGAGACGTTCGCCGAGGTGGAGCTGGAACTGGACAGCTGGCGCTGGGCCGGAACCACGTTCCGGCTCCGCAGCGGCAAGGCACTCGGGGCGGACCGCAAGGAGGTGGCGGTGCGCTTCCGTTCGGTGCCGCACCTGCCCTTCGGCCACAGCGGCGAGGCCCTGCCCAACGTGCTCCGCTTCAACCTGGAGCCGGAAGGACTGACCCTCGACGTGACGGGCATCGGAGCCCACGCCCACGAACTCACCCCGCTCTCGCTGACCGCACAGATGGGACCGCCCGGCCTGCCCGCCTACGGCCGACTCCTGCTGGACGTCCTGACGGGGGACCCCGTCCTGTCGATCCGCGGCGACGAGGCCGAGGAGGCGTGGCGGGTCGTCGAGCCCGTACTGTCGGCCTGGGACAAGGACCTTGTTCCGCTGGAGGAGTACCCGGCCGGCTCGGCGGGGCCGCCGCCACGCGAGCGGTACGGGGACGGCCCGCAGCGGAGAGAGGACCTGCTCCACGAGCCGGCGGCCCCGCCGGTCTCGTGAGGGAAGGCGCCGCGATGTCCCCGAGCACCCACTCCCGCCCCCCGTGCATCGTGGTCATAGGAGTCTCCGGCACCGGCAAGACGACGACGGCCCGACTGCTCGCGAAGAGGCTGGACATCCCCTTCGCGGAGGCCGACGACCTGCACCCGTCGGCCAACATCGCCAAGATGTCGGCCGGTGTCCCGCTCGACGACGCCGACCGGCAGCCCTGGTTGGAGGCCATCGGCCGCAGGCTGCGCGAGGGCGACGTGGCCGGCACCGGCTGCGTGGTCGCCTGCTCCGCGCTGAAGCGGCGCTACCGGGACACCCTGCGAGCGGCCTGTCCCGGCGCCTTCTTCCTGCATCTGACGGCCGGTCAGGAGGTGCTGGAGGAGCGGATCGGCCGCCGCACCGGCCACTTCATGCCGAAGACGCTGATCGACTCCCAGCTCGCCGCGCTCGAACCCCTCGAACCGGACGAGCGGGGAGCCGCGCTCGACGCGGGACCGGCTCCCCCCACGATCGCCGACAAAGCGATGGAGCTGCTGGCACGGCGATGAGGCGTGGGACGCATCTCAAGGAAGCCCGCTCGTCGGGGCGTCCGTCGCGTCCGCGGCGGCGGCCAGGCGCCCCGACGCGCGGTCCAGCCAGTGGCGGCGCAGGGCCTCCAGGACGATCGAGACGTCGAAGGAGGTCACACCGGGGAGTTCGGCGAGGTCGTGGGTGAGGAAGTGGGCCAGGCCGTGCTCGTCGCGGAAGACGCCCTGGTGGACCACGCAGGAGTGGCCCGCGGTGGTGGAGACGTAGCGGGCGGACGGGTGGCCGGTGAGGGCTTCGGCCACCTTGGTGATCGCGCCGGGGGAGACAGTCAGGGCGACGACCGCCTCCAGCGCGTAGCCGAGGAGCGAGGGTTCGATCTCCACCCTCGGGCGGACCAGGCCGCGTTGGAGCAGGGACTGGGTCAGCCGGTAGGCCGTGGACCGGCCGAGGTCCAGCCGGCGGGAGATCTGGGCGGCGGTCGTACGGCCGTCGGTGGCGAGCAGGCGCAGGGCGCGCAGTTCGTCGGGAGTGAGGGTGCCGGGGGTGGGCGGGGCGGACGTGGGGGTGTCCTGGGCCGCGTGGGCGGTGAGGCGGTGGATCTGGTCCTCGGTCAGGCGGGGCAGGCGCCAGGCGTCGGACTTGGTGGTGGCGGACAGGACGAGTTCGGAGCGGGCCGAGCGCACGCCGGGGGTGGCGGGGATGCTCCGGGCGAGCAGATCCCGCACGGCGGCGCGGCGTTCGGGCAGGACCGAGCAGTACACGTCCGCCTGGCCGGCGGTGACGGCGACCAGAGTGGTGCCGGGCAACGCGGCGAGACGGCCGGCGACTTCGGAGGCGCGGCCGGGTTCCGCCGTCACCCAGACGTGCCAGGGGTGGCCCTCGCCGGACACCGACCAGTCGAGCTGGCCGATCACCCGCAGCAGCCGGTCCGACTCCAGCCGGGCCAGCCGCCGTCCCACGGTGCTCGCCGACACGCCCAGGACCTCCGCGAGCAGGCTCAGCGGGGCGCGCGGGGCGTGCTGGAGCGCGGCGACGAGGTCGAGATCGTCGTCGTCCAGGAGCGACATGCCGTACATGGTGGTGCATCCCGTCTCGGATCGAATCGGTCAGAGCGTTGATTTTCTGTGAACGATACGCTCGAAAATGGATGCCTTCTTGCATGAATCCATCAGGAGGGTGGTCAATGGAGGGGTGGCTTCCAACCAGACCACCGAACAGGCCCCGCTCACGGGGCTGATGGCCCTACTCGTGCGCATCGAGCGACTGGGCAACAAACTCCCCCATCCCTTCTGGCTGTTCGGCGTGCTCAGCGTCCTGCTCGCCCTCGTCAGCTGGGCGTTGTCCGCCGCCGGCGCCTCCGCGCCGAACCCCACCACCGGCAAGACGGTCACCGTCCGCAGTCTCGTCTCGGGCGACGGGCTGCGCATGGTGATCGACGACGCGGTGACCAACTACGCCACCTTCCCGCCGCTCGGCACGATCCTGGTCGTCATGCTCGGCGTCGCCGTCGCCGACCGGTCGGGCATGCTCCCGGCGATGCTGCGGGGCGCCGTCGCCCGGGTCCCGGCCCGCTGGCTGACGTTCACGCTGGCGTTCACCGCGATGGTCGCGCACGTCGCCTCCGACGCGGCCTATGTGGTGCTGGTGCCGCTCGGCGCGCTGGCCTTCCGGGCCGTGGGCCGCAGCCCGATGCTCGGCGCCGTCGTGGCCTTCGTGTCGGTGTCCGCCGGGTACGACGCGAGCCCGCTGGTCACCCCGACCGACGCCGTGCTCGCCGGGCTCACCACCGCCGCCGCGCAGACCGTCGACCCGGACCACGTGGTCAATCCGCTGTCCAACTACTTCTTCTCCATCGGGTCGTCGCTGGTGCTGGCCGTGGTCATCACCGTCGTCACGGAGAAGGTCATCGCCCGGCGCGTGGCGGCCATGCCGGAGGAGGAAGAGCCGGATGCCCCGCAGACCGCGGCGGCCCCCGGTGACTCCCTGACCCTCGGCGCCGACGAGCGACGCGGGCTGCGCCACGCCGGCTGGGCGGTGCTGGCGTACGTCGCGGTCATCGTCGCGGCGATGATCCCGGGCTCCTCGCCGCTGCGGGGCGAGGGCGGCAGCGTCGTGCAGTCGCCGGTGCTGACCGGGATCGCGGTGGTGCTCGCGGTGGCGTTCCTGATCGCGGGCGCGGTGTACGGACGGGCCGTGGGCACCGTGCGCGGCGGCCGGGACATCCCCGACCACATGGCGAAGGGGCTGCGTGAGATGGCGCCGATCCTGGTGCTGTTCTTCGCGATCTCCCAGTTCCTGGCCTACTTCAAGTGGACCGGCGTCGGCGAGGTCATGGCGATCCGGGGCGCCGACCTGCTGAAGTCGGCCGGCATCACCGGACCATGGGCGTTCCTCGGCATCCTGCTCGTGTGCACGGTGATCAACCTCCTGGTCACCAGCGGCTCCGCCCAATGGGCCCTGGTCGGCCCGGTGTTCGTGCCGATGTTCATGCTCCTCGACATCCCGCCCGAGGTGACCCAGGCGGTCTACCGCATCGCCGACTCCTGCACCAACGCGGCCACCCCGATGAGCGCCTACTTCGTCATGACCCTGGGCGTCGTCCAGCGCTACCGCCGCTCGGCCGGCATCGGCACGCTGCTCTCCCTGACCCTGCCGCTGTGCCTGACCATGCTCGCGGCCTGGACGCTGCTGTTCTACGCGTGGTGGGCCCTCGGCATCCCGCTGGGCCCGGGAGTTCCCGTCCGCTGACCTCCGGAGTTCCCGTCCGCTGACCCCCCTCGCCGTCCCGTCATGATGAGGAGAGCCGCCTGTGTCCCCGCGCCGTATAGAGTCCCTGGCCCGCACCGCCCTGCCCGAGATCACCGGCGACCTGCGCACCCTGGTCGAGCTGGAAACCCCCAGCCATGACAAGGAACTGCTGGACCGGGGCCTCGCGGCCGTGGAGGAGTGGACGCACCGGCGGCTCGGCCCGCCCGACCTGGCCCGGCGGTACGACGGCGGCCCGCACGGCGACATGCTGGAGCTGCTGTACGAGGGCACGGCGCCCGCCACCGTGCTGGTGCTGTGCCACTACGACACCGTGTGGCCGGCCGGCACCCTCGCCGAGTGGCCGTTCCGGGTGACCGACGACGGCTCGGCGAGCGGGCCGGGCGCCTTCGACATGAAGTGCGGCCTGGTGCAGGCCGTCTGGGCGCTGCGGCTGCTGCGCGAGCTGGACCTGCCGCGCCCCGCCGTACGGCTGTTCCTCAACGGCGACGAGGAGATCGGCAGCCCCGCCTCCCGCCCGCACATCGAGCGGCTGAGCGAGGACGCGGCGGCCACGCTGGTGTGCGAGGCGTCGGCCGGGCAGGAGGGGGCGCTGAAGACGTCCCGCAAGGGCGTCGGGCTGTTCGAGGTGACGGTGCGGGGCGTGGAGGCGCACGCGGGCCTCGATCCATGCGCGGGCGCGAGCGCGGTGCACGCCCTCGCCGAACTGGTCAGCCGGATCGCCGCCCTGGCCTCCCGGGAGCGCGGCACCACCGTCAACGTCGGCCTGATCGGCGGCGGTACGGGCACCAACGTCATCGCCGGGCGCGCCCACTGCGGCATCGACGTACGCATCGCCGTACCCGCCGAGGCGGCCAGGATCGACGCGGGGCTGGCCGCGCTGCGCGCCGCCGACCCCCGGGTCAGGGTCACCGTCACCGGCGGCTGGAACCGCCCGCCCATGGTGCCCGGCCCCGGCTCCCAGCTCCTGTTCAAGCAGGCGCAGTCGATCGCCGGCGAACTGGGGTGGCGGCTCGCGGAGACCTCCGTCGGCGGAGCGAGCGACGGCAATTTCGTCGCCGCGCTCGGCCGCCCCGTCCTCGACGGCCTCGGCGCGGTCGGCGGCGGCGCCCACGCCCGCCACGAACACGTCCTGCTCGACCACGTCCCCACGCGTACGGCACTGCTGGCGGGGCTGCTGACGGCACACGCGCAGTAGTTGCCGGATCGTGTCCGGGACCTGCATCCGCCCAGGTCGCACCGGCGTCTACCACGGTATGGATCTCGAAAAGCCGCCACCGCGCCGCCAGGAGCCCGAGGGGTGCCTGGTGGTCGCGATCCGCATCCCGGTGCGGATCGTCGTGCTCGTCCTGGTCGTGCCGGTGCGGATGGTGTGGGACGCGCTCGTCGTCGCCGGGCGCTTCCTGAACGACACGGTGCTCCGGCCGCTCGGCCGGGCGCTGCTGTGGTTCGGCCGGGCCCTGTTCGTGTGGCCGTTCGTGGCGCTGTGGCGGTATGTCGTCGTGCCCGTGGCCAAGGGGCTCGCCCGGCTGGGGAACGTGCTCTTCGTCGTACCGGCGGTGTGGCTGTACCGGTATGCACTGACTCCCGTGGGGCACGCGTGCGCGTGGGTCGCGCGGGGGATCGGGGCCGGGCTGGCGTGGCTGTACGCGCGCGTGCTCACGCCGATCGGGCACGCGGTGACGTGGGTCCTCAAGGGGCTCGGCACGGTGCTCGCCGTGATCGGGCTCGGCGTCTTCGGCGTCGTGGCGTGGCTCGTGCGGTATCTCCTCGTCGTCCCCGCCCGCTGGGCGTACGAGTGGATCCTTACGCCGGTCGGGCGGGCGATCGCCTGGTGCGCGAAGGGGCTCGTGCGGCTCGTGAGCACCGTCGTCACCGGCATCGGGATCGCCCTGTACTGGACCGCGCGCGTGCTGTTCGTCCTGCCCGCGCAGGCCCTGTACCGCTGGGTGCTCGCCCCCGTCGGACGCGCGCTCGCCGTCGTCGGCCGGGAGATCCGGGACGCCCTCGCACACGCCTGGCGGGTCGCCGGGCGGATCTCGCTCGCCGTCGGACGGTTCCTCGCGAACCTCTTCCGGTGGATCTTCGTCGAGCCGGTGCGCTGGGTGTACCGCACGGTGCTCACACCGATCGGCCACGTCGTCCGGGACACGGTCCTGCGCCCCGTCGCCGAGGCCGCCCGCACCGTGGGCCGGGCCACCCGGCAGGCCCTCGCCGCCGCCCGCGAGTCCGTACGGCAGGCCCGCGCCGACGTCCGGCGGATGCTGTTCGGGGAGCCGAAGCAGCGAGAGGCGGTCGCCCGGCGGGAACCTCCGGGCCGCGGGACACGTACTCTTGGTAGCAGTACGACCGCTCTCACGAAGGACTGAACGACACTGGGCAAGCGACAGCCCGAAGGCCCGCCGCCCGCACCCGCGGTGCAGCGCATCCGACTGCGCTACACCAAGCGCGGCCGCCTCCGGTTCACCAGCCACCGTGACTTCCAGCGCGCCTTCGAGCGTGCGCTGCGCCGTGCCGAGGTGCCGATGGCGTACTCGGCGGGGTTCACGCCGCATCCGAAGGTGTCGTACGCCAATGCCGCACCCACCGGCACGGGCAGTGAGGCGGAGTACCTGGAGATCGCGCTCACCGAAGCGCGCGATCCGGAGAAGCTGAGAGTGCTCCTCGACGAATCGCTGCCCCCCGGGCTCGACGTCGTCGACGCCGTCGAGGCCCGGACCTCCGGGCTCGCCGACCGTCTCACGGCGTCCGTCTGGGAGCTGCGGCTCGACGGTGTGGACCCGGCCGACGCCGAGCGCGCGGTCGCCGCGTTCAACGCCGCCGGGACCGTCGAGGTCCAGCGCATGACCAAGAACGGCGTGCGCACCTTCGACGCCCGCTCCGCGGTCGTGGACCTTGTCAGCACCGACGGAACACAAACGCACAGTACGGCGGCTGATAGGCCGACCGACCAGCCCTGTGCGATACTGCGGCTGGTTGTTCGGCACGTGACGCCTGCCGTACGACCCGACGACGTCCTGTCCGGTCTCCGCGCCGTGGCCGACCTGGCGCCGCCGGTCCCCGCAGCGGTGACCAGGCTGGCGCAGGGGCTGTTCGATGAAGAGACCGGCACGGTGACCGACCCGCTCGCGCCCGACCGCGAGGCAGCGACGGCCCCAACCGAGGCCGAGACCGCTGCCGCCGCGACGGCGCCCGCGTAGGGAAGGTTCCGCGTAGGGACGGACGTCGAAGCGCCGCCCTCGTACTCGGGAGCCACCTGGGTCGGGCAGCGCACCGACCAGAAGACTTTCGCCAGGCCGTACGCATGAGGCGTACGGAACCGGCGAGACAGGACACAGAGAGCTCCCGTGCGGCGCCCGCGCCCCGGACGGCGGCAGTCGCGCACCGCGCGAGCCGCGGACGTCACCGGCATGCTGCCGGACCAGGCGCGGCGCCCGGGAGCCTGACGGGAGAAACGCCCGCATGCTCGAACCGACCGAACCCAACGAGGGTTCCGAACTGAACACTCCCAGCGACACCCTGCCGCCGCGCCGTCGGCGCCGTGCCGCGTCCCGCCCGGCGGGACCGCCCACGGCAGCCGCCGAGACGCAGGCCGCGGAGGTCGTCGAGCCGGCCATACCGGTCGCGGAGGCCGCGGATGTCGCGGCGGTGACCGAGGAGGCCGAGATGCCGGAGGAGAGCGTCGAGTCCGTCGAGGCCGACGTGACTTCCGAGGCCGAGCAGGCCGAAGAAGCCGAAGCGGCCGAGGAGACGGTGGAAGCCGCCGCTGCCGGTCGCCCACGTCGGCGTGCGGTGCGCCGCGCGTCCGCCCCCGCTGGGGCGCCCGCGGCTGCCGAGGCAGCCGAGACCGTGGTGCCCTCGCCGACCGCCGCGCCGGCCGCGGAGGAGACCCCGGCCGCAGCCGCAGTGGAGAGCACCGAGGAGGCCGCACCGCCTCGTACGCGTCGCCGTGCCACGCGTCGGGTGTCGGCGCCCGTCGGTTCCCCGGAGCCGGTGGAGGCCGCGGTGACCGAGGCCACCGGCGCCACCCGTGCCGCTGATTCCGATGCGGCGGCCGAGACCCCCGCCGCCGCCGAGACCGCCGAAGCGCCTGCCGAGGCCGCTCCGCCTCGTACGCGTCGCCGTGCCACGCGTCGGGCCGCCGCGCCCACCGAGACACCGGCCGCCGTCGAGGACGTCGCTGCCGAGGAGAGCACGGAGGCCGCCCCCGAGGCGGAGGCCGCCCCCGAGGCAGAGGCGCCCGCCGAGGCCGCGGCCCCTGCCGAGGCCGTCGAAGAGGCCGCCCCGCGTCGCACCCGTCGTCGTGCCACGCGCCGCGTGTCCGCACCGGCCGCCGGTGACGAGGCCGCCGAGGCCCCTGTCGAGACGCCGGTGACGGCGGAGACCCCCGTGACCCCCGGTGTCGAGACCGAGGCCGCCGCGGTCGCCGGAGTCGCCGGAGTCGCTCCCGCCGCCGAGGCCGTCGAGGAGGCCGCCCCGCGCCGCCGTCGTCGGGTCGCCCGACGGGCCGCCACCGGGTTCGCCGAGCCCGCTCGGACGGCCGCCGCTCAGGAGCCCGAGGAGGCCCCGCGCCCGGCGCGGCCCGCCATGGCCGTGTTCCAGGCGCCGGTGTTCACCGAGCCGCAGTTCCAGACGCCCGAGCGCGCCGCCGCCGAGGCCGCCGCCGGGACGGAGACCGAGGACGTCGAGGAGCTCCCGGAGGAGCCGGCCGCCGCCCCCAGGCGCCGTCGCCGGCGGCGCGGCGGTGACGGCGAGGAGGCCGAGGCCCCCCAGACCACCGAGGCCGCCGCCGAGGACGAGACCGAGGAGGCCGAAGAGGCCGCCGAGGGCGAGGAGGCCGAGGACACCGGCTCGCGTCGCCGCCGCCGTCGTGGTGGCCGACGCCGTCGTCGCGGCGAGGCCGCCGACACGGAGTCCGAGGGCGCGGACGCCGAGACCGAGGACGCCGCAGTCGCGCAGGCGACGCAGGACGCCGAGGACACCGCCGAGCAGGAGGAAGAGGACGCCGACGACGCCCGCGCCGAGGACGGCGGCGGGTCCAGCTCCAGCAGCCGGCGCCGCCGGCGCCGTCGTCGCCGCGCCGGTGACACCTCCGTCGACACCGAGCCCGGCGAGGGCGACCCCGAGCGCACCGTCGTCAAGGTCCGCGAGCCCCGTCCCCCGCGGGAAAAGGGTGCCGAGCCGTCCGACGAGGTGCAGTCCATCAAGGGCTCGACCCGCCTGGAGGCCAAGAAGCAGCGCCGCCGGGAAGGCCGTGAGCAGGGCCGCCGACGCGTCCCGATCATCACCGAGGCCGAGTTCCTGGCCCGCCGCGAGGCCGTCGAGCGCGTGATGGTCGTCCGCCAGCACGGCGACCGCACGCAGATCGGCGTCCTCGAGGACAACGTGCTCGTCGAGCACTACGTCAACAAGGAGCAGTCGACCTCGTACGTCGGCAACGTCTACCTGGGCAAGGTCCAGAACGTGCTGCCGTCGATGGAGGCCGCCTTCATCGACATCGGCAAGGGCCGCAACGCCGTCCTGTACGCCGGTGAGGTCAACTTCGAGGCGCTGGGCATGGCCAACGGCCCGCGGCGCATCGAGTCCGCCCTCAAGTCCGGCCAGTCCGTCCTCGTGCAGGTCACCAAGGACCCGATCGGGCACAAGGGCGCCCGTCTGACCAGCCAGGTCTCCCTGCCGGGCCGTTACCTCGTGTACGTCCCCGAGGGCTCCATGACCGGCATCAGCCGCAAGCTGCCCGACACCGAGCGGGCCCGGCTGAAGACCATCCTCAAGAAGATCGTCCCCGAGGACGCGGGCGTCATCGTGCGCACCGCCGCCGAGGGCGCGAGCGAGGACGAGCTGCGCCGGGACGTCGAGCGGCTGCAGGCGCAGTGGGAGGACATCCAGAAGAAGTCGAAGAACGGCAACGCGCCGACGCTGCTGTACGGCGAGCCGGACATGACCGTCCGGGTCGTCCGGGACATCTTCAACGAGGACTTCTCCAAGGTCGTCGTCAGCGGCGCCGACGCCTGGGAGACCGTCCACGGGTACGTGTCCCACGTGGCGCCGGACCTCGCCGAGCGGCTGCAGAAGTGGACCAGTGAGGCCGACGTCTTCGCCACGTACCGGATCGACGAGCAACTCGCCAAGGCGCTGGACCGCAAGGTCTGGCTGCCCAGCGGCGGTTCGCTGGTGATCGACCGGACCGAGGCGATGGTCGTCGTCGACGTCAACACCGGCAAGTTCACCGGCCAGGGCGGCAACCTCGAGGAGACCGTCACCAGGAACAACCTGGAGGCGGCCGAGGAGATCGTCCGCCAGCTGCGGCTGCGCGACCTCGGCGGCATCATCGTCATCGACTTCATCGACATGGTGCTGGAGTCCAACCGGGACCTGGTGCTGCGGCGCCTGCTGGAGTGCCTGGGCCGGGACCGTACGAAGCACCAGGTGGCGGAAGTGACCTCGCTGGGCCTGGTCCAGATGACCCGCAAGCGGGTCGGCCAGGGCCTGCTGGAGTCCTTCTCCGAGACCTGCGTCCACTGCAACGGGCGCGGCGTCATCGTGCACATGGAGCAGCCGACGGCCCCCGGTGGCGGCGGCAAGCGCAAGAAGCGCGCCCGTGCCGGTGCCGGCCCCGAGCAGGTGCACGAGGCCACGGTCGCCGCCGAGCCGGTCGAGACGGCCGAGGAGGAGGCGGAGACCGAGGCCGAGGTCGCGGCGGAGGTCGCCGAGCCGGCCGCGCTCGCCGAGCCCGCCTTCGCGCCCGACGAGGAGCTGTACAGCAGCGTCGCCGAGGCGGAGGCCGCCGCACGCGGCGGTCGTTCGCGGCGTCGTGGCGGTCGCCGGGTGTCCGCTCCGGCGGGTGCGCCGAAGAAGGCCGAGGCGGTGCCCACGGCCCAGGACGTGACCGTCGCCGAGGAGGTCGAGCGTCCGGTGCAGCCGGAGCCGGCCGCCGAGGCGAAGGCCGAGCCGGTGGCCGTGGAGGACGCGGTCGTCGAGGCACCCGCCGCCGAGGAGGCCGCTCCCAAGGGGCGTACGCGGCGTCGCGCCACCCGCAAGGTGTCCGCGCCCGCCGGGTCGCCCACGGGGGCCGAGGCCACCGTGCTGACGGCGCCCGAGCCGGTGGCGGAGGCCGAGGCTCCGGCCGAGGAGGCCGCGGCGGCTCCGGCCGAGGCGGTCGCCGAGAGCGTTGCTCCGGCCCGTCCGCGGCGCCGTGCCGTGCGCAAGGCCACCGCGCCGACCGCGTCCGAGGAGGAGGCCGTCGTGGTCCTTCCGGCCGCCGAGGCGCAGGCCACCGCCGAGGAGGGCGTCGAGGAGGCGGCTCCGGCCAAGAAGACGGCCCGTAAGGCGGCCAAGAAGGCGACGGCGAAGAAGGCCGCCACCAAGAAGACCGCGGCCAAGAAGACGGCCGCCAAGAAGACGACGGCCAAGAAGGCGACGGCCAAGAAGGCGGCGAAGACCACCAAGACGGCCGCGGCCAAGTCGGCGGCGAAGAAGACCGCGGTCTCCGCCGCCACCGACGAAAGCTGACCGGCGAGAGCCGACCAGCGGGGTGTGCGGCCGGTCCACGTGATCGGCCGCACACCCGCGGGGCCAGGCCCGGTTTGACCCCCTCGGCAGCGGCCCCGTAACCTTGACCCTCGGTGTGTCCGTGGATATAGGCACGCCACATCCCCGTAAACCTCTTCCTCCGGAGCACAGGGTGTCCCGGAGAGGCTGTCCGCGTGCCGGGTGGCTGGACTGCGGGGGTGCCGTTCCCGAGCGAGAGAGTGAGATCCGCGTGTACGCCATCGTGCGCAGCGGTGGTCGCCAGCACAAGGTTGCTGTCGGCGACATCGTTGAGGTTGACAAGATTTCCACTGCCAAGGTTGGCGACACGGTCGAGCTCTCGACCCTGCTCGTTGTCGACGGCGACGCTGTGACCAGCGACCCGTGGGTGCTGGCCGGCATCAAGGTCCAGGCCGAGGTCGTGGACCACCACAAGGGCCAGAAGATCGACATTCTGCGCTACAAGAACAAGACCGGCTACCGCCGTCGTCAGGGCCACCGCCAGCAGTACACGGCGATCAAGGTCACTGAGATCCCCGCGGCTGCGAAGTAAGGGACTGAGGAGAGATGGCACACAAGAAGGGCGCATCGTCCACCCGTAACGGTCGTGACTCCAACGCTCAGCGCCTCGGCGTGAAGCGCTTCGGCGGTCAGGTCGTCAACGCGGGCGAGATCCTGGTCCGCCAGCGCGGCACCCACTTCCACCCCGGTGCGGGCGTCGGCCGTGGCGGCGACGACACGCTGTTCGCGCTGCAGGCCGGTGCGGTGGAGTTCGGCACCAGCCGTGGCCGCAAGGTCGTGAACGTCGTTCCGGTCGCCTGACACAGCCCCTTCAGGGCTCAGGCGCCGTAGAGCGTTTCGCGAGGCGGACCTCACTTCCCTTCCGGGAAGGCGGGTCCGCCTTTCGCGTGTTAACAAGAGACATTCCTGTACGTATCTGGAGGCACATCCCATGACCACCTTCGTGGACCGCGTCGAACTGCATGTCGCCGCGGGTAACGGAGGCCACGGCTGTGCCTCCGTCCACCGTGAGAAGTTCAAGCCGCTCGGCGGGCCCGACGGCGGCAACGGCGGACGTGGCGGGGACGTGATCCTCACCGTCGACCAGTCGGTCACCACGCTGCTCGACTACCACCACTCCCCGCACCGCAAGGCCACCAACGGCAAGCCCGGCGAGGGCGGCAACCGCTCCGGCAAGGACGGGCAGGACCTGGTCCTTCCGGTGCCCGACGGCACGGTGGTGCTGGACAAGGCCGGCAACGTCCTCGCCGACCTGGTCGGCCACGGCACGTCCTACGTCGCCGCGCAGGGCGGCCGGGGCGGGCTCGGCAACGCCGCGCTGGCCTCCGCGCGACGCAAGGCGCCGGGGTTCGCGCTGCTCGGTGAGCCGGGGGACCTCCAGGACATCGTCCTCGAGCTGAAGACGGTCGCCGACGTGGCGCTGGTCGGGTACCCGAGCGCCGGCAAGTCCTCGCTGATCTCCGTGCTGAGCGCGGCGAAGCCCAAGATCGCGGACTACCCCTTCACGACCCTCGTGCCCAACCTCGGTGTGGTGACGGCCGGTTCGACCGTCTACACCATCGCCGACGTCCCCGGCCTCATCCCGGGCGCCAGCCAGGGCAAGGGCCTGGGCCTGGAGTTCCTGCGGCACGTCGAGCGGTGCAGTGTGCTGGTGCACGTCCTGGACACCGCGACGCTGGAGTCCGACCGCGACCCCGTCTCCGACCTGGACGTCATCGAGGCGGAGCTGCGGGAGTACGGCGGGCTGGACAACCGGCCGCGCATCGTCGTCCTGAACAAGATCGACGTACCCGACGGCAAGGACCTCGCCGAGATGGTGCGGCCGGATCTGGAGGCCCGCGGTTACCGGGTCTTCGAGGTGTCGGCGGTGGCGCACATCGGGCTGAAGGAGCTGTCGTTCGCGCTGGCGGACCTGGTGGCCAGGGCGCGGGCCGCGAAGCCGAAGGAAGAGGCGACGCGGATCGTGATCCGGCCGAAGGCCGTCGACGACGCGGGCTTCACCGTGACCCGCGAGGAGGCCGGCGGGGAGCCGCTGTTCCGGGTGCGGGGCGAGAAGCCCGAGCGCTGGGTGCGGCAGACCGACTTCAACAACGACGAGGCGGTCGGGTATCTCGCCGACCGACTGGGCCGCCTCGGTGTCGAGGAGGAGTTGATGAAGGCGGGGGCCCGCGCCGGGGACGGCGTCGCCATCGGGCCCGAGGACAACGCCGTCGTCTTCGACTGGGAGCCGACGCTCATGGCCGGTGCGGAGATGCTGGGGCGCCGTGGCGAGGACCACCGCTTCGAGGCGCCTCGGCCGGCGGCGCAGCGGAGGCGGGACAAGCAGGCCGAACGGGACGAGGCGCTCCGGGAGTACGACGACTTCGAGCCGTTCTAGGCCACGGCCGCGCGCGGCGCTGACGTCGCCGCCTTCGGCTTCCCTCACTGATCCATCGGCAGACCCGTCGCGGTAAGGGCATGTTCCTGTGCCCCTGCGGCGGGTCTTCTGTTGTCTCCCTGTTTGTCATGCACGCGAAGTATGCCGTTCAACGGGCGGTGCGCCCTGAAGAGTGAGCATCCGAAGTGTCCAAGTGGCCAGCGAGGCATGGGAGTTCGCCCGATGACCGGAGAGAACGGGTCAGTGTCCCCCGACCGACGTCGCTTTCTGACCGCCGGAGCCGCCGTCCTGGGCGCCGCGGCCTCCGCCCAGCTGTGGCTGCCGACCGCGGCCCGGGCGGCCGAAACCCCGCTGCCCGACGGCGTGTTCAGCCTCGGCGTGGCCTCCGGCGACCCGCTGCCCGACGGCATCGTGCTGTGGACGCGGCTCGCGCCGGACCCGCTGAACGGCGGCGGGATGCCCGACGCCGTCGTCTCCGTCGAGTGGGAGATCGCCGAGGACGAGCGGTTCCGCAAACCGGTGCGCCGCGGGGTCGCCCAGGCCCGGCCCGAGTTGGGGCACAGCGTGCACGTCGACGTACGGCGGCTGCGCCCCGGTCGTACGTACTGGTACCGCTTCCGCACCGGCGGCCAGATCTCGCCGACCGGCCGCACCCGCACCGCGCCGCACCCGGCGAGCTCCGGCGGCCGGCTGCGCATGGCGCTGGCCTCCTGCCAGAACTGGCAGCACGGCTACTTCACGCCGTACGCCGACATGCTGGACCAGGACCCCGACGTCGTGCTGTTCGTCGGTGACTACATCTACGAGTCCACGCCGTCGGCGACCGGAGTGCGCCGGCACGAGGGCACGGGTGAGCCGTACAGCCTGGTGCAGTACCGCAACCGGTACGCCCAGTACCGCACCGACCCGGACCTCGCGGCGATGCACGCGAACGCGCCCTTCGTGGTCACCTTCGACGACCACGAGATCGACAACGACTTCGCCGGCGAGATCCCGCAGGACCCGGACAAGCAGCCGCACGACGCGTTCGTGGCCCGGCTGACCGCCGGCTACCAGGCGTTCTACGAGCACATGCCGGTCCGGGCGAGCGCCATCCCGAACGGCCCGCACATCCAGATGTACCGCCGCCTGGAGTTCGGCCGGCTGGCCCGGCTCAGTGTGCTGGACACCCGGCAGTACCGCAGCGACCAGGTCAAGAGCCAGGAGGCGGCCCAGGACCCGTCGCTCACGATGCTGGGCGCCGAGCAGAAGAAGTGGCTGATCGACGGGCTGCGTCACTCGCCGGCCCGCTGGAACATGATCGGCTCGCAGATCATGATGGCCGAGACCGACCTCCAGGTCGGCCCGGGCAAGCTCTGGTTCTACGACGCCTGGGACGGCTACCAGGCCGAACGCAACGCCCTGATGGCGGAGTTGAAGCAGGTCCGCAACCCGGTCGTGTTCACCGGCGACCGCCATCTGACGATGATCAGCGACCTCAAGGAGGACTACGCCGACCCGGACTCCGCCGTCGTGGGCGCCGAGTTCGTGGGGACGTCCATCTCCAGCAACGGTGACCAGGACCAGGCCGCCTTCCACAAGGAGTGGGACCCGCGCGTGCCGGACAACCCGCACTGGAAGCTGCTCGACGCCCACCGCGGCTACCACCTGTTCGACGTCCGCCGTGACGGCATCCACGCACAGGTGCGGATCGTGGACACGGTCCGGCAGCAGACGGCGACGCCCAGCACGCTGGCACGGCTGCGGGTGGCGGCGGGCCGACCGGGCGTCGAGGTCGTGTGACTTCCGTCGCTCCTGATGAGAGCGCCTGGGACTCATCCTCGTCCCAGGCGTCTCTCAGCACGTTCTCAAGAACCCCTCTTACCCTCTCCTGACCATGGAGACGGACTGCAAGAGAGATGAACCACCGGCCGACGGCGGTGCGATCGCCGCGCTGCCCGCCGGAACCCGCCTGCTGCACATCGGGCCGCACAAGACCGGCACCACCTCGATCCAGGGCGCCCTGTTCGAGGCCAGGGACGCCATGGCCCGGCACGGCGTCGAGTGGCCGGCCACCACCCGGCACCCCATGGAGGCGGTCCTCGCCGGCTGCGCCCGCACCGGCATGATGGGCGACACCCGGCCCACCGAGCAGCACTGGGAACGGCTGCTGCAGCAGGTGCGCGCCACGGGCCGGCGCACGTCGGTGCTCAGCAGCGAGTTCTTCGCCGACGCCACCGACGACGCGACCGTCGAACGGGTCGTCGAGCAGCTCGGGGGCGAGCGCGTGCACGTCCTGGTCACGCTGCGCCCGCTCGCGCGGATCATGCCCTCGCAGTGGCAGCAGTACGTGCAGAACGGCCTGCGCATGGGCTACGAGGACTGGCTGCGGCACATGCTCAGGAAGGCGCCGTACGAGCAGCCCAACCCCAGCTTCTGGCGCCGGCACCGGCACGACCGGCTCATCGAGCGCTGGGCCCGGGTGGTCGGCACGGAGCGGGTCACCGTCGTCGTGGTCGACGACCGGGACCGGGAGGGGCTGACGCGCACCTTCGAGACGCTGCTCGGGCTGCCCGAAGGGCTGTTGCGTCCCGTTCCGGATGCCGCGAATCGCTCGCTCACTCTCGCCGAGACCGAAATGCTGCGGAATCTTAATAAGGAATTCCGTGCCAATGAACTGCCGGCAGAGCTCTATTCACAGCTAGTCCGCAACGGCGCCGTGATGCATATGAAGAATGCGTGCACTCCCGGTCCCGGTGACGTGAAGATCGGCACTCCGCAATGGGCCGTCGAGGCCGCCGACGGGATCGGCGCGGAGATGGCGGAGCGTATCGGGGCGATGGGGGTGCGGGTCATCGGCGACCTGCGCCTTCTGTCGGGCGACCGGAGCCTTCTGCCGGCCGTGCCGAAGCCCGCGACCCGTACCGACGTGGACCCGCGCCTCGCTCCGGAAGTCGCCGCTCAGGCACTGTACGGCGCCCTCGCGGCGGCGGCCGCCGCACCGGTACGGCACACCGCGGCCGCCAAGTCGCGCACGGTGCATCAGACGTCGTCCGGGGAACTCGTGCGGGTGCTCGGGCATCGCTGCCTCAAGCGGCTGAGGCTTCGCTGACCCTGTGCGGTTACTCACAGCAATTGCCCGGAACCCCCGGAGTGTCTCTCGGTATTGACCATGCGTACAAGGTGAATGACAGGTTGCGCGCACATATGCGGCCGGGGACGCTCACCTTGCACTGCGGTAACCACAAGTGGGACCATTTCCAAGTTCCCAGTCGCCACAAGGTAGGTCACCTGTGTCCCAGCACATAGCCAAGCCCCGTACCACCGCAGTGATCCTGGCCGGTGGCACCGGTCAGCGCGTGGGTCTGTCGATCCCCAAGCAGCTGCTGAAGATCGCCGGCAAGGCAGTCATCGAGCACACCCTGACCACCTTCGAGAAGGCCGACTCGATCGACGACGTCATCGTGCTGATGGCGCCCGGCTATGTGCCGGACGTCGAGAAGATCGTCGCCAAGGCCGGGTTCACGAAGGTCAAGAAGATCATCGAGGGCGGCTCGACGCGGAACGAGACCACCGAGCGCGCCATCTCCGCGCTCGGCGAGGGCCTGGCCGAGGGCGAGGACCTCAACGTCCTGTTCCACGACGCGGTACGTCCGCTGCTGTCACGGCGCGTGATCGACGACTGCGTGGTGGCCCTTGAGCGTTACCAGGCCGTCGACGTCGCCATCCCGTCCGCGGACACCATCATCGTCACGCGCACGCACGGTGAGGACGGCGAGTTCATCACCGAGATCCCGGACCGCTCCCGGCTGCGCCGCGGCCAGACCCCGCAGGCGTTCAAGCTGTCCACGATCAAGCGGGCCTACGAGGTCGCGGCCGGTGACCCCAACTTCCAGGCCACGGACGACTGCTCCGTCGTGCTCAAGTACCTGCCGGACGTGCCGATCCACGTCGTCGCGGGTGACGAGTACAACATGAAGGTCACCCAGCCCGTCGATGTCTTCATCGCCGACAAGCTGTTCCAGCTCGCCTCCACCACCGCTCCCGAGCAGGTGAGCGAGGAGGCCTACCGCCAGTTGCTGACCGGCAGGACCTTCGTCGTCTTCGGCGGTTCGTACGGCATCGGCAAGGACATCGCCGAACTCGCCGAGTCCTACGGCGCCACGGTGTACGCGCTCGGCCGCTCCACCACCGGCACCCACGTGGAGAACCCGGAGGAGGTCGACGACGCGCTGTCCAAGGCCTACGCCGAGACCGGGCGCATCGACTACGTCGTCAACACCGCCGGCGTGCTGCGCATCGGCAAGCTCGCCGAGACCGACAACGCCACCATCGAGGAGGCGCTGAAGGTCAACTACCTGGCCCCGGTGCAGATCGCGCGCTCCTCGTACAAGTACCTGTCCGAGACCAAGGGCCAACTGCTGCTGTACACCTCCAGCAGCTACACCCGCGGCCGCGCCGAGTACAGCCTCTACTCCTCGACCAAGGCCGCCATGGTGAACCTCACCCAGGCCCTGTCCGACGAGTGGGCCGGCGACGGCATCCGCGTCAACTGCATCAACCCCGAGCGCACCGCCACCCCGATGCGCACCAAGGCCTTCGGCCAGGAGCCCGCGGGCAGCCTGCTCTCCTCCGAGGCCGTCGCCCGTACGTCCCTGGACGTGCTGCTGTCCGAGCTGACCGGCCATGTCATCGACGTCCGCCAGCAGGACCCGACCGCGGCCGCCGGCCAGGCCTCCGGCTTCGAGCAGGCACTGGCAAGTGTCCTCGACCGCCAGGACGGCATGGCATAATCAAGATTTAATATGCTTATGGAATTCAGGCCTCTGCGTTTCTTCTTTCACGAAGAATTCACAGGGGCCTGAGTCCTTCCCCCCCTCAGACCGGCCCCTCCTCCTGAGCAGGTTCTCCGTGATATCCACCGCTATTCGCGTCGCCCGGGTGGGCAGCGCGGCCGAGCTGGCCGCGGCGGCCCTCATGATGCTGGGTTTCCCGGCACTCATGCTGGCCGCGCTCGTCCCGAGCATTCCCGCCTTCGCGGCCGCGGCCGCCGTGACGTACCTGGCGGACCACTATCTGCACCGCAAGGGCAGTTATCTGGTCAACCGTCTGAGCAAGGTGCGTGCCGGTCTGTCGATCCGGTTCCTGATCCGGCAGCTGCTGCTGATCCTGCTGCTGGCCCGGCTCAGCCTCGCGGACAACCTGATCTACTACGGCGCGATCGCCTGCTTCATCGCCTTCTACGGCCTCCAGGCCCCGCACGGCGCGCTGGTCACCCTGATCCGCAACCGCCGCCGTTTGCCGGTCGCCACCCGCAACATCGACCTCGCCTCCCGGATCCGCATCCCGGACGCCCCGTCGCGCCGGCTGCTGCACCGCTCGGCCGAGAAGATGCTGCACCTCGACCTCGTGGCCGTCGTCGGCATCCTCGTCTCCGCCGCCCTGGAGTCGGCCGCCGTCGGCTTCGTCGGCA
The DNA here is from genome assembly GCF_015160855.1 of Streptomyces ferrugineus. Taxonomy (NCBI): domain Bacteria; kingdom Bacillati; phylum Actinomycetota; class Actinomycetes; order Kitasatosporales; family Streptomycetaceae; genus Streptomyces; species Streptomyces ferrugineus. The sequence goes on from NZ_CP063373.1 coordinate 1,805,705, forward strand.
TCGGCATCACCGTGGGCCTGGGCTGCGCGTACGTGCTGGCGCTGATGCCGTACGTGCGCGGCGCGAAGACCCCGCCGAACGCCGACAAGGTCCTGGCCGCCGTCGACGACTGGCTGGCCGAGTACGGGCCCGAGACGGTGCTGTACTTCTCCGGCTCCAAGGACTCCGCCTACCAGGTCAACATGTGGCTGGAGACCATGGAGCAGCTGGACTCCAAGCCGCTGATCATCCTGCGTGAGCGCGCCATCCTCAACAACCTGGCGCCCACCACGGTCCCCGTCATCTGCGTGCCCGGCGGCGTGCACCTGATGAACCTGGACCTGACCAACGTGCGCGTCGCGCTGTACGCGGCGAACGTCGGCAAGAACATCCACCTGCTGCGCGTGCCCACCATGAAGCACGTCTTCATCGGCCACGGCGACAGCGACAAGCTGGCCAGCGTCAACCCGTACAGCAAGGTCTACGACGAGGTGTGGACCGCTGGCCGCGCCGGCCGCGACCGCTACGCCATCGCGGACGTCGGCGTCCGCGACGAAGACATCGTCGAGGTCGGCCGCCCGCAACTGGCGCCGATCCAGGGCTGGAACGGTGTCCCCGAGGGACGGATCCCGACCGTCCTGTACGCCCCCACCTGGGAGGGCTGGGACAACAACCCCGGCAACACCTCGATCGTGCTCGCCGGTGAGAACATCGTGGCCAAGCTGGTCAAGGCCGATCCGCCGGTCCGCGTCCTGTACAAGCCGCACCCCTTCACCGGCACCGTCAGCAGGGAGGCCGGCGCCGCGCACCGCCGGATCACCGCGCTGGTCGAGAAGGCCGCCGCCGAGCGGGCCGGCGACTCGCGCTTCACGGCCGACACCGCCGCGCAGGCCGCCGCCGGGGCCGAGCTGACCCGCATCGAGGCCCGCCTGGCCGAGCTGTCCGGCAACGGCGGTGGCAACGGCAAGGGCGACGAGGCCGAGGCCACCCGCGACGGGCTGGTGGACATCGCGCGGCACGAGGAGGTCGCCCGGTTGCGGACCGAGTGGAACGACGCGTACTGGCGATCCTTCCCGGTCTGGGAGCACCGCGTCATCACCGGCGCCGAGCCGCGGCTGTACGACTGCTTCAACGTCTCCGACGCGATGGTCTCGGACATCTCCAGCGTGGTCTCCGACTTCATCGCCAGCGGCAAGCCGTACGCCGTCACGGACTCCGCCGAGCTGGGCGTGGAGGAGTTCAAGCGGCAGAACACGGCGGTGCGCGCGGCGACGATCCTGTCCAACAGCGCGGCCGAGCTGGGCGGGCTGCTGGACGCCGTACGGGACCCGTCCGGCGACCCGCTGGCCGAGGACCGCAAGGACCTCAAGCGCTACCTGCTGGGCCCGGACGAGCCGACCTCCATGGAGCAGTTCAACACCGCCGTGGCGAACCTCGCCATCAAGGCCGAGGCGCGCAACGTCGGCCAGGAGTCACGGACGGCGGCCACCGGAGCCGAGCTGACCGCCTGACCCGCAGACCGCACGCACGGCGCGGCCCCCGAGGAGTCCTCCTCGGGGGCCGCGCCGTTTCTGTGAACTCGCGATGTGAGCTGCCTCACGAAATCCTGTTCATCGAGCAACCGGTTCCCACACTCGGCCGTCTAGCAGGTAAACGAATTAGGCGGCACAGGGGAGATATCCCCTTAAAGAGGAGAAACCGTGACCGTTGCGCAGCCTGATGTGACTGTGATCATCGGGGCGTACGAAGCGATGCCGTACCTGGTCGAGTGCCTGGCATCCGTCGAGGCACAGACCATCGACCCGGAGCGCATCGAGGTCGTCGCGGTGGACGACGGCTCGACGGACGGGACGGGGGAGTGCCTGGAGCAGTTCGCGGCCCGCGTGCCCATGCAGGTCACCGTCATCCGCCAGGAGAACTCCGGCGGCCCCAGCGGTCCGCGCAACGTCGGCCTGGGCAAGGCGACCGGGCGTTACGTCTTCTTCCTCGACGCCGACGACCGGCTGGGCCCCGAGGCCCTGGAACGCATGGTCGCGATGGCCGACAAGAACGGCACGGACGTCGTGCTCGGCCGCATCGAGGGCGTCAACCGCACCGCGCCCAAGTCGATGTGGGGCAAGACGCTGGACCGTACCGACGTCTTCTCCTCCAACATCAAGTTCACGCTGAGCGCGCAGAAGCTGTTCCGCCGGGACCTGCTGACCCGGCACAACATGCGCTTCGACGAGTCCCTGTGGACCGGCGAGGACGCGCTGTTCACCATGGAGGCCTATCTGCGGGCCGACGGCGTCTCCGTGGTCGCCGACTACACCTGCTACTACCTGGTGGGCCGCGACGACGGCAAGCACGTCACCAAGAGCGGCGGCTACACCCTGCGCTTCGACTCCGCGCGCGCCCTGATGAACCTGATAGCAGAGCACATACCCGCGGGCGACCGGCGCGACCTGCTCATGCTCCGCCCCTTCCTCATCACCCTGCTGCCGCAGTTCGGGCCCCAGTACGCCAAGGACAGCGAGAAGGTCAGGCAGCACAAGCTGGAACTCGCGGGGCCCCTCATGGACGCCTTCTGGACCCCGGGCATCGCCCGCCGCCTCAAGGTCCACGAGCGCCTGCGCCTGCACCTCGTCGCCGAGCGGCGCCCCGACCTCCTCCTCCCCGTCGTGGAGTTCGTCAAGGCCAAGAAGCAGGCGGCGGCCCTCCTGGAGAAGAGGGGCCACCGTGTCTACCTCGTCTACCCGCACTTCCGGGACCGGGCGGCGGGGATCCCCGACTCCGTGTACCTCGCCGAACCGCGCGAGGCCCGCGCCTTCCACGGGTATCGCGAGGGCGGCGCGGACTCGTTCCTGCGGCGCGCGGCGCGCAAGGCGCGCCGGGTGCTCAGGTCCTCGGGCGGGCCTACGCCGGGTGGGCGGGCTGCGGCGGCGTAGGCGACCGGCGCTGGTCCGGGATCTCGGTGGCGATCTCCGCCGCCAGCCGCTCCGCCATCCGCGCCCGGTGCTCCTGGGCCTTGGCGCACAGCGCCCGCACGGCCTCGTTGAAGCGCACCTGTGACACCGGCTCGTCCGGCCCCAGCAGCTCGCGCTTCAACTCGGCCCGAGCCTTCGCCAGTTCGTCCTTCTCGGGGTGCCGTACCGTCTCCAGCAGGCCCGGCACCCCGGCCCCGTCCGGCGTCAGCACGGTCGCCGCGCGCACGGTCGGGAACGCCTTGCGGAAGACGTCCTCCGCGAGACCGCTGGTATTGGCCACGGCGTACGGCTTCCCGCTCGCCAGGAAGTCGCTGATCACGCTCGACACATCGCTGATCAGCAGGTCCGCCCGGTCGAAGCAGGCGTACAGCGCGGGCCGGACGTCCGTGACGACCTGGTGCTCCCACTGCGGCAGCGACGCCCAGTACGCCTCCTCCCAGGCCGCCGTGGCCGCCGCCACCGCGGCCGCCCGCCCCGGCTCCGGCGCCGACTGGAGCATCATCCGCTCGACCTGATCGGCGCCGGCTCGCATCGCGGTCGTGGTGAGCCGATCCAACTCCCGTGTCCGCAGGGCGAGTTCGCCCGTGTCGCGCGGCCGCTCACCCGCCCGCTCCCGGTTCGCCGCCCGGATCAGCTCACGGATCCGCAGATCGGCCGCCCCGGCACGCGGGTCCACCGAACCCGTCAGCGGATGCGGCTTGTACAGCAGCCGTACGTCGGGATCGGCGAGCAGCGCCCGTACGAGGTTCTCGCCGGCCTCGATCACCGAGGTGTTGCCCGGGTTGCCGTCCCAGCCCTCCCAGGTCGGCGCGTACAGGACGGTCGTACGGGCACCCGTCGGAGCGCCCTCGTACTGCTGTACGTCATCCAGCTGCGGGCGGCCGATCTCCACCACGTCCTTGTCCTCGACGCCGACCTCGGCCAGCGCGTACCGCTCCCGCGCCGCCGGACCGGCCACCCACACCTCGTCGTAGGCCTTCGCGTACGGGTTGCAGGACGACAGCTTGTCGCTCTCCCCGTGGTTGACGAAGGTGTGCTTGAGCGTGGGGATGCGCAGCACCTGGGAGGTCTTGCCGGAGTTCGAGGGGTGGATGAGGACCTGGAGCGAGGAGTCCTCCAGACGCATCAGCGTCGAGACCTTCGGCAGGCACAGGATCGGTACGTCGGTCGGGGCGATCTTCTGCACCATGAACCGCTCGCGCAGCACGATCAGCGGACGGCCGTCCAGCTTCGCCAGCGGCTCCAGCCACATGTTGGCCTGGTACGCCGAGGACGCGCCGCCGGAGAAGTACAGGCCGACCGTCGGCCGGTACTCCGCCAGCCAGGCGTCCAGCCACGCCAGTGCCTCCCGCTCACTCGCCGGTCGACGGCTCGGCAGCAGCCGCAGAAGGAGGTCGTACAGGCCCAGCAGGGCGAGCCCCAGGGACAGTGCGATGCCGAGCGCCGCGCAGCGCGGGTCGTCGATGGCCGCGGTGGTCAGCAGGCCCAAGGTGGCCGGGAGGCCGAAGGCCGGCAGACGGTGGCCGGCGCGGCGCAGCAGGGCCGGCGGGGCGGGGGACAGGCGCAGCGCGGAGGCGTCGATGTTGCGGGTGACCACCGGCAGGGTGCGGGTGCGGCGGACCAGCACCGACAGGGCCTGGATGGCGCAGTGCAGCGCGTAGAAGGCGAGCAGCCCGGCGATGAGCGGTGTGTACAGCGTCTCCCGCTGCTGCTCGCCCAGCCGCAGCAGGGCCACGACCAGCAGCAGGTCCCGCAGCACATGTCGCACGGTGATGTCCGCGTGGGACTTGGCGAACATCGACAGCATGCCGCGGTGCCAGCGGTACAGCACGCCCTCGACGGCCAGGGACGTGACCGTCGAGGCGAGCAGCAGCGGGACGTGCGGGCGCAGCGCGGCCACGGCCTGGACGCAGAAGGCTGCCACCAGGAGAGCCGCGACCAGGGCTCTGGCCGGGATGCGGGACGGAGGTGTGGGCAACTGCGGTCACTCCAAGGTCGACGCGGGACGTTCGTGCGCCCGGGTTAACGCGCGGCTGCCTACAGACGACACGCACGTGTCCTGAGTGGCCGCAGTGACGCGCCGTGGTCGTCCGCTGGCTGTCCGGAGGCTGGACCGGTGCGCGCCGCGCCATCCGCTTCGCGTAGATTTCGAGGCAGGCAAGAGGCAGCCGACCGGCATTCGGGCGAGGGGGAAGAGCACAGGTGGCAGGGGCAAGGCAGGGTGTGCGCGAGGCCCGCAGGGTCGTCGTCAAGGTGGGCTCCTCGTCGCTGACGACCGCTTCGGGCGGCCTGGACGCCGACCGCGTCGACGCGCTCGTGGACGTCCTCGCCAAGAGCCGCAGTGGTGGGGAGCGGGAGGTCGTCCTGGTCTCCTCCGGCGCCATCGCGGCCGGGCTCGCCCCGCTGGGCCTGCGCCGCCGCCCCAAGGACCTGGCCCGCCAGCAGGCCGCCGCCAGCGTCGGCCAGGGCCTCCTCGTCGCCCGCTACACCGCCTCCTTCGCCCGCTACGGCGTCCGCGTCGGCCAGGTGCTGCTGACCAGCGACGACATGAGCCGCCGGGCCCACCACCGCAACGCCTCGCGCACCCTCGACAAACTGCTCGCGATGGGCGCGTTCCCGATCGTCAACGAGAACGACACCGTCGCCACGGACGAGATCCGCTTCGGCGACAACGACCGGCTCGCCGCGCTGGTCGCCCACCTCGTCCGCGCCGACCTGCTGGTGCTGCTGTCCGACGTGGACGGCGTGTACGACGGCGACCCCAGCCGGCCGGGGACGTCGCGGATAGCTCAGGTGCGGGGGCCGTCCGACCTCGCCGGGGTCGACATCGGCAGCGCGGGCAAGGCGGGCGTCGGCACCGGCGGCATGGTCACCAAGGTCGAGGCGGCCCGGATCGCGGCCGCCGCCGGCATCCCCGTGGTGCTGACCAGCGCGATCCACGCGGCCGAGGCCCTGACCGGCGGCGACACCGGCACGTACTTCCACGCCACCGGCAAGCGCTCCGCGGACCGGCTGCTGTGGCTCCAGCACGCGTCCACACCGCGGGGCTCGCTCACTCTGGACGACGGTGCGGTACGGGCGGTCGTGGAACGCCGCAAGTCGCTGCTCCCGGCCGGGATCGCCGCCGTCGAGGGCGAGTTCAGCGCGGGCGACCCGGTCGAACTGCGCGACAGCACGGGGCACGCGGTCGCACGCGGGCTCGTCAACTTCGACGCCAAGGAGATCCCGCAACTGCTCGGGCGCTCGACGCGGGAGCTGGCGCGGGAACTGGGGGCGGAGTACGAGCGCGAGGTCGTGCACCGGGACGACTTGGTGATCCTGCATCCCTGAGCGGCGGCCGGGGCGGCGGACGGGGGCCGAAAACGGGGGGAACGCCCTGCTATCGACGTCGCCCTGAGGTGGACGTTCCGCAAAACCGCCCCGCGAGCCCTTGCGGCCTGCTCAACTTTGTCTCAGGGACACATTCCACACTGCTCGACCCTTGCGTGAAGGAGGCCGTCGTGAGACGAGTGCGCCCCGGGGCGGCGGCGTCCCGCGCGGCCGGTGAGGAGCGCGCCTTGACGAGCGTCGCGGCCGGAGACCGGTACGAGCAGCCCGAGGACCTGCCCCGTCTGTGGCACGTCACCCTCAGCGTGTCCGGCCAGGAGGCCCCGCTGAAGGAGGTGCGGCGCGCCCTCGAGCAGCTCGCCCACGACCACCCCTTTCTACTGACCAGCAGGTATGCCAACGATCACGCCGAGATCCGGTACTGGGAAGAGGCCCGCGACCTGCACGACGCGGCGGCCGTAGCCCTGCGCCTGTGGGGCGAGCACCGGCAGAGCGCGGGGCTGCCGCCCTGGGAGATCGTCGGCCTGGAGGTCATCGACCGCGAGACGTACCACCAGCGCATCGCCGAGGGCTACGGACCGCCGCCGGCGACCCCGGTCGGTGTCCACCCCTATTGAGCCGACCTGGGCGCCTTGTCTCGCGGTTCGGAACACCCGATGGACCGACCTCGCGGGCGCACTACCCTTCTTTTCATGACCACGCTTTCGCCGTACGACTCCATGTCCCCGGTCAACCGGGCCGCCTACCGCGCCAAGGCCGCCGCCGCCGACCTCGCCCCGCTGCCGCGGGCCGAGAAGGACGACGCGCTGCTGGCCATCGCGGACGCCCTGGAGGTCCGTACGAGTGAGATCGTCGAGGCCAACGCCAAGGACATCGCCAAGGCCCGCGAGGCCGGCACCAGCGAGTCGATCATCGACCGGCTGACGCTGACGCCGGAGCGCGTGCGGGCCATCGCCTCCGACGTGCGGGACGTCGTCGCGCTGCCCGACCCGGTCGGCGAGGTCGTGCGCGGGTCCACGCTCCCCAACGGCATCGACCTGCGCCAGGTCCGCGTCCCGCTGGGCGTCGTCGGGATCATCTACGAGGCCCGCCCGAACGTCACCGTGGACGCCGCCGCCCTGTGCCTGAAGTCCGGCAACGCGGTGCTGCTGCGCGGCTCGGCCTCGGCGTACGAGTCGAACACCGCCCTCGTCCGGGTGATCCGCGACGCCGTGGGCGGCGCCGGGCTGCCCGCCGACGCCGTGCAGCTGGTGCCCGGCGAGAGCCGCGAGAGCGTGCGCGAGCTGATGCGGGCCCGCGGCCTGGTCGACGTGCTGATCCCGCGCGGCGGCGCCTCGCTGATCCAGACCGTCGTCTCGGAGTCGATCGTCCCGGTCATCGAGACCGGCACCGGCAACTGCCACGTCTACGTCGACGCCCACGCCGACCTCGACATGGCCATCGAGATCCTGATCAACTCCAAGGCCCAGCGCGTCAGCGTCTGCAACGCCGCCGAGACCCTCCTGATCCACCAGGACATCGCCCCCGAGTTCCTGCCGCGCGCCCTGGACGCCCTCGCGGAGGCAGGGGTGACCGTGCACGCCGACGAGAGGGTGCTGGCGTACGCCAAGGACTCCAAGGCGACCGTCGTCGAGGCCACGGCCGAGGACTGGGAGACCGAGTACCTGTCGTACGACATCGCCGCCGCGGTCGTGGACTCGCTGGACAAGGCCGTCGAGCACATCCGGCTGTGGACCTCCGGCCACACCGAGGCCATCGTCACCACCTCGCAGCAGGCCGCCCGCCGCTTCACCCAACTGGTCGACTCCACGACGGTCGCGGTGAACGCCTCCACCCGCTTCACCGACGGCGGCCAGTTCGGCTTCGGCGCGGAGATCGGCATCTCCACGCAGAAGCTGCACGCCCGCGGCCCCATGGGGCTGCCGGAGCTGACCAGCACGAAGTACATCGTCACCGGTGACGGGCACGTACGACGCTGAGCCGCTCGGCATTTTTCCGAGCCGCGGGGGGCGTGCCGGAGGACCCGGCGGCGCATGGCGCACGGCCAGGGCATATGCGTCCGACACGCGCCCCCGCCCCGCCTCCATGCCGTACACGAGGCGTCTCACAAGGCGGATGAATTTCCATACCGTCTGCCCAAATTGACCCCCCAGGACTACTCTGGATCCCGTGCCGGAGGACGTGGGGGGCACGCCGTTCCCTGACGGCTGGGAGCCCGACGACGACCACGACCGCGGGGTGTCGGACGAAGAGTTCGCCTCCGTGGTCTTCGACGAGGCCTTCGTACGGGCGGCCGTGGTGCACGAGCCGACCGCCGTCGAGCGCCTCCTGGCCGCCGCCCAGGCCAGAGCGGAGGCCTCCGAGGCCGAAGCGCGCCGGGCACACGGCCGCGGCGAGCGGTACGAGGAGGGGTTCGGCCCCGGCGACCGCGCCGGTTTCGGCCATGATCCCGAGCTGGACGATCTGGACGACACGGACATACTCGAGGGCCCTTACGGCGCCCCGGGCGCGTACGGCAAGCAGGTCCGCTGGCATCGTCCGGTCGCCTGGATCCTCGCCCTGGTGATGGGCATCGGCATGGTCGCGCTGGCCTTCGCGGCGGTCTATCGCGGCGCCTCCTCGGACAACCGGGACCAGGTCCCGCCACCGGGGGCGTCGACCGGGCTGGAACAGGGCGGCGCGGCGTCGCCCTCCGCCTCCGCCGACTACTCGCCGCCGGCCGTCCCGGCGACCCCGCGTACGCCCTGACCGGAGACGATCGAGGGCCTGAGCACTACGGAGAGCTGCCGCGCAATCCTGGTGAGAACCTGTCAGAACTTGTCGCGCAGCAGGGCGTTTACCTGAGCTCCCGGCGACCTACCCTGAAGATATGGGAGGGCCTGGAGACCCACCTGAGGGGACACCCGAAGGCGGCCCCGGAGGTGGCGAGGACGAATACCGATCCGTCGTCTTCGACGAGTCGTTCGTCCGAGCTGCCCGCCTCCAGGAGTTCTCCGCACAGGAGCGCATCGCCGACCACGCGCCCGCCGTACGCCGCCGTCCACCACTGCGCCGGGGCCTGTCCCGGCAGGCACTCGTCCTCGTCCTGTTGATCGCCGTGGCCTTCGGTACGGCGATCTACATGGGTGTACGGCATCCCTATCAGACCCCGGCCTCCTCCGGGCCGCCCGCCGAGCCCCTGCGGATGACCGTCATCCCGCTCGCCCCGGAGGGCGAGGTGCCCGGGACGGCCGACACCGACGCTCTGTACGCGCGCAGTCCCGCCGCGCAGTTCCGCATCGGCGCGGAGGGCATACCGCTGCCGGCCGCGCGGCGTACCGCGCACTTCTCGGACGGTGACGTCACGAACGCGCTGACGATCGCGAAGGACTACATCGTGCGGTCCGCGCTGTATCCCGAGGTCCTCACCGGCGACCAGGTGCGGCCGGTGCGGGTGCTGCTGGATCCCGATCAACTGGACCAGTTCGACGAGAGCTTCGGGCATCCGGCGGCGGACGGGCGGCATGCGCCGACCGGGTGGCTGGTGCGCTTCGACCCCTCGCAGGCGGAGCTGGCCGATCGCCGGATCCGGGTCCAGGGCACGCTGCAGGCCGCCGAGACCGACGCGTCGACGCTCGAGGTCACGGCCGACCACACCTTCGTCTACGCCCTGCGGCCGACGGACGCCGGTGCGAAGGCCGCCGAGGCGTCGCTGTTCACCGTGCGCCGGGAGCTGCACTTCCGCTTCGACCGCGAGGACCTGCGGCTGCACCAGACCCAGCTGGTCGTCTCCTACGTCCAGGCCGGCCCGCTGTCCTGCGCCGACGACTCGACGAACCGGCTGCATCCGCTGCTGGCGGGCCAGACGGCCAAGGAGGGCGGCCCGGCCGGCACCGACCCGTACGCCACGGGCGGGGCCACGGCACTGTGCGGATCGCTGGCGGCGGGGGCGCAGCCGAAGGTGTGAGCCGGGGCGAGCCCCGGTCCCTCGGTCCCCGGTCCTCAGTCCTCGGTCAGTCCCCGGCCCTCAGTTCTCGGTCCCGGAGTCGTCCGTGTCGTCCCGCCTCGGCGCGTCCTTCGGCGGGGCGCTCGTGAAGCCGCCGAAGCCGCGCCGGACCCGGCCGCCCAGGTCGCCCGCGCCGCCCGCGATGTCCGTGACCAGCTTCATCAGCGGGTCCTTGGAGGACTTCACATGGGTGGCGTAGTGGGACGCCGACTCGCGGAAGGAGTCGCTGACCGAGGTGTCCTTGTCCTCCGAGCGGCGCGGGTAGTGGCCGTCCATGATCCGCTGGTAGTCGCGGGACTCGCCCCACTTCTTCAGCTCGGCCGCGCGGACCGTGGTGAAGGGGTGGGAGCGCGGCAGCACGTTCAGGATCTTCAGCACCGAGTCGCGCAGGTCGCCGCCCGCCTCGTACTCCTCGGCCTGCTTCAGGAACGCGTCCACGTTCATCTCGTGCAGATGGTGGCCGCCCGCAAGCTTCATCAGGCCGCGCATCGAGGCCTGCAGATCCTGCCCGACCAGCAGCCCCGCCCGGTCCGCGGACAGCTCCGACTTGCGGAACCACTCCCGCAGTGCCGTGACGATCGCCATGATCGCGAGATTGCCCAGCGGGATCCAGGCGACCCGGACGGCGAGGCTGGTGAGGAAGAGCAGGATGGTGCGGTACACCGAGTGGCCGGACAGGGCGTGGCCCACCTCGTGGCCGATCACCGCCCGCATCTCCTCCTCGTCGAGCAGCTCGACCAGGCCCGTGGTGACCACGATGATCGGCTCGTCCAGGCCGATGCACATCGCGTTCGGCACCGGGTCCTGGTTGACGTACATCGGCGGGACCTTCTCCAGGTCCAGGATGTAACAGGCGTCCCGCAGCATGTCGTTGAGGTGTGTGAACTGCTGGTCCGAGACCCGCACGGAGTCGGACAGGAACAGCAGCCTGAGGCTGCGCTCGGGCAGCAGGCCGCTCAGCGCCTTGAAGACCGTGTCGAAACCGCTGAGCTTGCGCAGGGCCACCAGGGCCGAGCGGTCCGCCGGATGCTCGTACGCACGCGAGGAGATCCCGGGGAAACGCCTGCGCTGCCGGCTCGGTACGTTCTCGTGCCCGTTGTGCTCGTGGCCGTCGGACATGTCTTCCCCCATGTGCGAGTGGATGGGTCTCTCTCGGCCCTTTGCGGAGCCTTGTTCCGTCCTTTGCGCCCCCGAAGCAGTGCCCAGCCTAGGCGGAGTTACCGTGGACGGGCACTACAGCGAAGGAGTTCCGCGTCATGGAGCACAACCCCGCGGCCGCCTGGCTCACCGAGGCCGCGAACGCAGCCGAGCAGCAGGGGGCGGGGAATCTGCTCCGGGTCGTACTGATCGTGATGGTCGTGGGCTGTGTGCTGACCGCGTGGTTCCTGTTGCGGGGCTACAGGCGGAAGGACGACTGAGCCGCCCGGAAGGTTCCCCGCCGCTCGTGGAAGGCGCCCCAACGGTGGAGTCGGCGTGATCGCCGTCATGGCGCCCGCTTACGATGAGCCGACATCTTTATCCCGCCCACACCCGATAGGTCACGCCGAAGATGAGCTTCCACAGCGCAGCTGCCCAGTTGGTCACCCTCGCCGCTGAGGGTGAGGAGCACGGCGGCAACCACGACAGCATCAGCCCGCTGGCCACCGGTGGTGGCGCGTTCGTCATCCTCATGCTGCTGCTGTGGATCACCACCCGCTTCAACCGCGACCGCTGAGTCCCGGCCAGCCCCGCACTCCGCCCGGCCCACGGCCGGCCGGAGCTCTCGGACGGGGCCGGTAGGGTCTGCACGCATGGGAGAGCAGGACATGCCTACCGGCCCCGGAAACGGCCCGACGCACCCCGGCAAGCGCCGTCTCGGCGTCATGGGCGGAACGTTCGACCCGATCCACCACGGCCACCTCGTCGCGGCCAGTGAGGTCGCCGCGCAGTTCCACCTCGACGAGGTCGTGTTCGTCCCGACCGGCCAGCCGTGGCAGAAGAGCCACCGGCACGTCTCCCCGGCCGAGGACCGCTATCTGATGACGGTCATCGCCACCGCCGAGAACCCGCAGTTCTCCGTCAGCCGCATCGACATCGACCGCGGCGGCCCCACGTACACGGTGGACACCCTGCGCGACCTGCGCGCGCTCAACCCCGACACCGACCTCTTCTTCATCACCGGCGCCGACGCCCTCGCCCAGATCCTGACCTGGCGGGACTCGGAGGAGCTGTTCTCCCTCGCGCACTTCATCGGCGCCACCCGGCCCGGCCACCACCTCGACGACGACGGCCTCCCGGAGGGCGGCGTGTCGTTGGTCGAGGTTCCCGCGCTGGCCATCTCGTCCACCGATTGCCGCGCGAGAGTCGCGAAGGGAGAGCCCATCTGGTATCTGGTGCCCGACGGAGTCGTGCGCTACATCGACAAACGTGAGCTGTACCGCGGCGAGTGAGGCGAGTGAGCCGAGAGGGGCTACCGGTGAACGACCGATACGACGCGGGGTACGGGGACGACCAGTACGAACTCGTCGGATACGACGAGTACGGGCGGCCGGTGTACCGGCAGGTCCCGCAGCAGCGGCCGCCCCAGCAGCAGTACGACCCCTACGCACAGCAGGGCTACGGTTACGACCCGTACGCGACGGGCGCCCAGCAGCAGCCCCAGTCGTACGACTCCTACGGGGCCGGCGACACCGGTCGGCAGCCGCCCGCGCCGCCCTACGACCCGTACGGCACCGGCACGCACTCGGCGCAGTACGACCCCTATGGCCGTACCGCCACCAGCGGACAGCAGCCGCGCGTCGCCGAGCAGACCGCCTACATCCCGCACCAGGCCGGTCCGGTCGAGGAACAGGGGACCCAGGAGCGCGGCGACCGGGACTACCGCACCGAGCAGTTCGCCTTCGTCGAGGAGCCCGACTCGGACTCCGAGGACGTCATCGACTGGCTGAAGTTCACCGAGAACCGCACCGAGCGCCGCGAGGAGGCCAAGCGACGGGCACGCGCGCGTGTGATCGCCCTCGTGGTCGTCCTGGCGATCGCCGCGGCCGGCGGCGTCGGCTACCTCTGGTACGCCGGGAAGCTGCCGGGCCTCACCGCGTCGGACGACAAGACCAGCGCCTCGACCCCGGTGGGCGCCCAGAAGCGCGAGGTGATCGTCGTCCATCTGCACAACACCAAGCAGGGCGGCACCTCCACGGCGCTGCTGGTCGACAACACCACCACCAAGCAGGCCACCACCGTCCTGCTGCCCAACTCCCTCGCCCTGAGCGGCGACGACGGCACCACGACCACGCTCGCCAAGTCGGTCGACGACGACGGTTCCTCCGGCACCCGCGACGCCATCGACACCGTCCTCGGCACCGAGATCCAGGGCACCTGGCGGCTGGACACCCCCTATCTGCAGAACCTCGTCGACCTGGTCGGCAACATCGAGGTCGACACCAACGCGAACGTCCCCGACCCGGACGCCAAGTCCAAGGGCGCCGCGCCCCTGGTGCGCAAGGGCAAGGCACAGACCCTCAGCGGCAAGCTCGCCGTCGCCTACGCCACCTACCAGGGCTCGGGCGAGGCCCAGAACGCCCAGCTCGAGCGGTTCGGGCAGGTCATGCAGGCCGTGCTGCGCAAGATGACCTCGGACACCCAGGGCGCGATCACCACCGTGCAGACGCTCGGCATGATCATCGAGCCGCCGCTGACCGACAAGGACCTCGGCGCCTTCCTCGCCCGGCTCGCCGACCTCGCCAAGGGCGGCGACTACAAGACGGCCCTGATGCCCGTCCAGGGCGACGGCACACTGAGCGCACAGGCGAGCGCGAGCGTCGTCAAGGACGTCCTCGGCGGCACCGCCAAGAGCCCCGACAAGGACGCCGCCGTCCGCGTGTCCGTGCGCAACGCCAGCGGCACCAGGGACAACACCGGGAACGCGCGCGTGGTGCTGCTCAACGGCGGCTTCACCTTCCTGGAGGGCGGCACCGCGGCCACCGCGGCCACCTCGAAGGTCGTCTACGCCGACGCCGCCGACAAGGACAACGCCACCGAGGTCGCCAAGACCCTGGGCCTGTCCGCGGACGCGGTCAGCAAGGGCGACGTGTCCTCGAACGCGGACGTCTCGGTGGTCCTCGGCCAGGACTACAAGCCGTCGTCCTCGTAGCCGCGGGGTGTCCGATCGGTGCATCACCGCAGGCCACCCCACGTGAGCCGGTAATCACGTGGGGCGCTGTCGGCGGTCCGTGAGACCCTTGGTGTCAAGTGTCCGCCGACCGAAAGCCTTGTAGTGACCGCTACCGACCGTTCCCTCGAGCTCGTCAACACCGCCGCCCAGGCGGCCGCCGACAAGCTCGCGCACGACATCATCGCCTACGACGTCAGCGACGTCCTGTCGATCACGGACGCCTTCCTGCTGGCCTCCGCGCCCAACGACCGCCAGGTCAAGTCGATCGTCGACGAGATCGAGGAGCGGCTCCTGAAGGAGCTGGGCGCCAAGCCGGTGCGCCGCGAGGGCGACCGTGAGGCCCGCTGGGTGCTGCTCGACTACGTCGACATCGTCGTCCACGTCCAGCACAGCGAGGAGCGCGTCTTCTACGCCCTGGAGCGGCTGTGGAAGGACTGCCCCGAGCTCGAACTGCCCGACGACGCCAAGGCCACCCGCGGCAAGGCCGAGGAGCACGCCAAGCTCCAGGCCGCAGAGGAGGCGGCCGACCTGGGCGGTGAGTGGCGATGAGCACCACCGGCGAGGTGCCCACCGGCAAGCCCGGCCGCGGCCGCCGCGTCATCCTGTGGCGGCACGGCCAGACCTCGTGGAACGTGGAGCGCCGCTTCCAGGGCACCACGGACGTCCCGCTCACCGAGGCCGGCGTCTCCCAGGCCCGCCGAGCCGCCCGGCTGCTGGTCAACCTCAAGCCCGACGCGATCATCGCCTCCGACCTCCAGCGCGCCGCCGACACCGCCGCCGAGCTGGCCGGGCTCACCGGCCTGGCGGTGACGCACGACGAGGGCCTGCGCGAGACCTACGCGGGCGTCTGGCAGGGGCTGACGCACGAGGAGATCATCGCCCGGCACGGCGAGGAGTACGCCGCGTGGAAGCGCGGTGAGCCGGTGCGCCGCGGTGGCGGCGAACTGGAGACCGAGGTCGCCGACCGCGCCGCGCCGGTGGTGCTCCGGCACGCCGAGAAGCTCCCCGACGACGGCACGCTCGTCGTGGTCAGCCACGGCGGCACCATCCGTACGACCATCGGCCGGCTCATCGGCCTGGAGGCCGGGTACTGGGAGAGCCTGGGCGGCCTCACCAACTGCTGCTGGTCCGTCCTGGGCGAGGGCGCGCGCGGCTGGCGCCTGCTGGAGCACAACGCCGGCACCCTGCCGGAGCCGGTGCTCGGCGACGACGACTGACGTCGGGGTCCCGGCCGGGTCGACCCGGGACCCGGATTTCACTTTCTGGCAGGTCGCAGGCTAAAGTTCTTCTTGTTCGCCCGCCGAGCGGAGGACACCCAGGGGCTATAGCTCAGTTGGTAGAGCGCCTGCATGGCATGCAGGAGGTCAGGAGTTCAATTCTCCTTAGCTCCACAGTGAGACAACAAGATCCCGTCGATCGAAGCGATCGACGGGATCTTCTGGTATCCGCCAAAGTGTTCGGGTTCGGGTTGAGTCACCCGGGCCCCGCCAGGCGTATACCTCTCCGGAGGGGTCGCGGAGGCTGCCGTGTCCGGACTGGTACTGAGGCGTCGCTGACCGTATTGGTCCGGCCGTGGCAGAATCAAACGGCCGGAAGGGGACGCGGCCCGACGGGAGGGAGTAGCGATGCCTGCGAGCATCCTCGAAGAGGTCGGTCACCTCTTCGAAGCAGCATTGACACGGGATACGATCACCCGCCTCAGCTGCCCTTCCTGCGGCTCCGTCCATGTTGCCCAGCTTCTCGGTGACAATGGCGGAATTTCCTACGTGTGCACGGCCTGCGGCCACAGCTGGAGCTGATCGATGGGTGCACACAGGCGAAAGTGCGACTGGTGCGGCAGCGGAACGCCGATCGTCCGTGACATGGAACCGGTGAACCCCGACTACCAGTACTGGTGCGAGGAATGCGCGCGGGCGCTGATCATAAAGGGCGACCCGATCGAGACCTACCGTGAACTCGAGGGCGAACCGATCTACGGCCGACTCCTCGAAGAACACTGCACCCTCAAGCGCTTCTACTCCTTCGTCACGGCTTGAACCGGACATAAGCACCCGTATCGCGCCGCACGGGAAACGATTTGGTGCTGCACCTGATCGACCGGTAATGTTGGCGTCGCCGCCGGGGAAACCGGGCGAACGAGGGGCTATAGCTCAGTTGGTAGAGCGCCTGCATGGCATGCAGGAGGTCAGGAGTTCAATTCTCCTTAGCTCCACAGTGAGACAACAGGATCCCGCCGGATCGATTCGATCCGGCGGGATCTTTTGCGTGCGCGGATGCCGTTGGTTTCAGGGGCGGTTGGGGAACGAACGAGGGGCCGTCCGGGTGGGACGGCCCCTCGTGTGTGCGTGTCGGGCCTCAGCGGCCCAGGGCGCGCCTGCCGCGGCCCTGGGAGAGGACCGGCAGGTTGTTGCGGGAGGAGTCCTGCGCGCGCGTGTCCTCCTCGATGCGCAGGGCGAGGGCGGGGCAACGGCGCACCGCCCGCATGGCCTTGGCCTCGGCGTAGCGCGGCACCTTCGCCTGGGCGACGGTCGGGAAGCCGTCGGCGCCCAGTTGGAAGACCTCCGGGAGGATGTCCGCGCACAGGCCGTGCCCCCGGCACAGCGTCCAGTCGACGTAGATCTTCTGGCGGCTGGGGCCGTTCTCCTCCGACTCGGCGCCGCCCGGGATGCCCGTGGGTGCCCTGCCGCCCTCGAAGAGCGGCAGAACGCCCTCCACGCGCCGTCCGCAGCCGTTGCCGAGGACATGGGCCGCGAGGTCGTCGGTGAACGCCTTGATGGTCGACTCCAGGAACATCGCGGAGCCGTCCGGGTGCGAGCACGCGCCGCGCCGCTTCACGTTCTTGGCGACCTGCTTGAGCGCCTCCAGGGCGGCCGGGCCGCCGCCGTTGAGGATGTCCTCCATACCGCGCGCGGCGGCCGGCAGACCGAGGTAGCAGGGGCCGCACTGGCCCGCGCTCTCCTCGGCCAGCCACTGCGCCACCCGCAGCGACTCGCCCAGCGGGCAGGTCTCCTGAGTGATCGGCAGGATCGCGCCGGCGCCGAGCGCACCGCCCACCGCGTCCAGTGAATTGCGCGAGACGACCGCCTCGTTGACCGTCGCCGCGTCGATCCACTTGCCGTGGTAACCACCCGTCAGCACGCCCTGCGGCACCGGCGGGGCGCCGGCGAGCTGCAGGACGTAGCGCAGCGGCACGCCCGTGGGCACCTCGATGACCATCGGGCGGGCGACCGCGCCGGAGACGGTGAGCATCACGGTGCCCGGCTCGTCGTACAGGCCGGTGTTGCCGTAGCGCTCCGGGCCGATGCGGGCGGCTATGGCGAGTTGGGCGAACGTCTCGGCGTTGGACAGCAGGGTCGGGGCGCCGCCGACGCCGTTCTGCGAGGCGCTGACCTTGCGGCCGGGCGGGATCGCCGGGCCGCCGTCGATCGAGCGGACCAGGGAGGCGGCGGCGCCGGTGACCATGCGCACCGGGTTGCGCTGCACCCACGCGCGTAGAGCGGAGCGGCGACTGTTGCTCAGGCCGCGTTCTGCGAGGGCGGCCTCCATGGAGCGCTGCGTCGATTCCCGGGTGACCCCCACCACGAGCGTGCGGGCACCCAGGGCCTCGGCGCACAGCAGCGCGCCGTCCAGGATGAGATGCGGGGCACGGTTGATCAACACCGTGTCCTTGCGGCAGGCCGGCTCGTCCTCACTGCCGTTGATGACCACGACCGGCCGTACGCCGCGTTTGATCGCCGCCTCGGCGACCGAGCGCAGCTTCTTGTGGAAGGGGAAGCCGGCGCCGCCGCGGCCCTTCAGATTGATGTTCTCGGCGAGCTTCGCGAGTTGCTCGCCGCCCATCGGCTCGAGCGGCCCGTGCACCTTGAGATGCATGGGCAGATCGAGTCTTTCGACAAGGTCGAAGCCCGACGTGAGCTGGGGAAGGCCGACCACGCGGACTTCGGGTACGTCGGGCAGGGCCTCGTTCACTTAAAGCCTCCGGAAGGCGTGTTCCAAGGTTCGCCCGAACCCGGTGCGTCGAAGTCGTAGGAGGCACCGGGCAGTGTTTCAGTGGCGGGACCGCTGTTGTTGTACGTGTCGTTCTGGTTGTACGTCCCGAAGACGGCGTTCGTCTCAGCGGTGTCGTACACATCACTCGAGCCGTAGCCAGATGCGCCGTTGCCGTAGCCCGGAGTGCCCGAGTTGTCGTAGACGGGGATGTTGTATCCCGTGTCGTTGAGCGGGTCGTAGGCCGACGGGGGCGCTTCGCCCACCGGCGGTGGGGAGGGGATCGGCCAGTTCCCCGAGGTGCTGCCGCCGCCGTCGATGCGCGGGATGGCCTCGGTGGGCTGCATGTCCAGGGGCAGGTCGAAGGGGGAGGCCTGGTCGGCCGCGAGGGACTGCTGCCGCTCGCGCGCGGGTGGCGAGACGGCGCGGTAGGCGGCGGCGAAGCCGCCGGTGGTCTCCGCGGCGGACGGGGACCGCATGCCGGGCAGCGGGCCCGTCGTGCCGGGCAGCGGGCCCGCCGGCTGACCGTCGCGCGCGCGTCGCCTCGACCGCGGCTCCTCGTAGCCCGACAGCGCGGACTCCGTCGCCCTGGCCCGGCTGGCCTCGAGATCCTCGCGGGCGGCCGGTTCGCCGTTGCCGATGAGCCGGGTGAGCCGGTCGGCGACCTTGCGCTTGAAGGGGCGCGGCGCGGCGCGCAGGGCGAGTGCCGCGCCGACCGCCACCACGCACAGCTCGTACGACACCATGAAGAACGTCTTCGCCGGGCGGCCGGCGAACAGGCCGTGGACCAGCGCCGCGCACCAGGCCGGGTAGGCCAGCATGTGCATCGCCCGCCAGCGCGCCGCGACCGGCGCCGAGGACGCGAAGCGGTTGCGCAGCGCGCCGGTGACGCCCACGAAGATCATGAGCATCCCGGCCAGGGTGCCCAGGCCGATCAGGAACGCGGTGCCCGTGAACTGGTCGCCGCCCGAGATGAGCAGCCCGAAGGGGATGAACGCGGCGATCCAGCTCGTGTGCTCCAGCACCAGCTTCGTCACGATGTGCACCAGCAGGAAGGCGATGGAGGCGACCGCGGTCACCCGGTGCACGGCCTGCGCCGTCATCCGCTGGCGGGTGTTGAGGATCATCCGGTCCTGGGCGACGAGTCCCCAGACCACCGAGCAGGTGAGGAGGACGAGGGACAGGACGCCCGCGCCGAAGTTGAGGAACTCCAGGAACGCGTCGTCCATCACGCCGTCGTCCGGATCGAACGGTTCCGTCGTCACGACATGCCTCCCGTCGAAACAAGGGCGGGTATGGACGGCAGAGGGGCAGCGGCCACCGTCCCGGCGGCCGACGGGCCGGGCCTGGGCGGCGGGCTGCTGTGAGGACGAGGGTTCATGGGGGCAACTCCGAACGGTTCGGGAAAGCGGTCCCGCTGCCGCACTCTAAGTGGCTCCATACCGATGGGTACGGCGTTTGAGTTATTGCGTTGTTATCCACGGACGGGGTGGGGCTGGTGATGTCCCTTAGCGACTGTTACGCCAGGTAACAGTTGAACATTGTTCAGCTTTTCGAGGTCTTCACATCTTTCAGGTACGGAGCCGAGGCTGTCATTGTTCATACGCGACGCTTATGTGCGACCCCGCCGGAAGCCCGTCGCGACCCGCTCCGGCGCTGCGGTACCCTGACGCCATGCGTGCCGTACGCCTTCTGCTTAGCGAGCCGCGCTGATCAGTCCCGACCACTGGGCGAATCGGATGGTCGGAATCGGCGCGGCGTCCCCTCCTGTGCGAGGGGATTTTTCGTTTCTAGAGAATCGCAGCCGCTGGCAGAGACGATCGATGGAGCTTAAGGACCATGAGCGAGACGAACCCCGCTGCCACCGCCGAGGTGGCCGCGCCGCACCGCTACACGGCGGCCATGGCCGCCGAGATCGAGGCACGCTGGCAGGACTTCTGGGACGCCGAGGGCACGTACGCGGCGCCGAACCCCAAGGGTGACCTGGCGGGCGACTCCGAGCTGGTCGCCCGGCCCAAGAAGTTCATCATGGACATGTTCCCGTACCCCTCCGGTGCGGGCCTGCACGTCGGTCACCCGCTGGGCTACATCGCCACCGACGTCTTCGCGCGCTTCCAGCGCATGACCGGCCACAACGTCCTGCACACTCTGGGCTTCGACGCCTTCGGCCTGCCCGCCGAGCAGTACGCCGTGCAGACCGGCACGCATCCGCGCGTCTCCACCGAGGCCAATATCGAGAACATGACGGCCCAGCTGCGCCGGCTGGGCCTGGGTCACGACAAGCGCCGGTCGTTCGCCACGATCGACCCGGACTACTACAAGTGGACCCAGTGGATCTTCCTGCAGATCTTCAACTCCTGGTACGACGACGAGGCGAGGAAGGCCCGCCCGATCGCCGAGCTGGTCGCCGCCTTCGAGTCCGGTGAGCGTGCCGTACCGGGGCACACGCGCGCGTGGAGCGAACTGAGCGCCGACGAGCGCGCCGACGTCCTGGGCGAGTACCGGCTGGCCTACGCCTCCGACGCGCCGGTCAACTGGTGCCCCGGCCTGGGCACCGTGCTGGCCAACGAGGAGGTCACCGCCGACGGCCGCTCCGAGCGCGGCAACTTCCCGGTCTTCAAGGCCAAGCTGCGCCAGTGGAACATGCGGATCACCGCCTACGCCGACCGGCTGCTGGAGGACCTGGACGCGCTGGACTGGCCCGAGGCCATCAAGCTGCAGCAGCGCAACTGGATCGGCCGCTCCGAGGGCGCCCGCGTCGACTTCCCCATCGACGGCGAGCGCATCACCGTCTTCACCACGCGCCCCGACACCCTGTTCGGCGCGAGCTACATGGTGCTGGCGCCCGAGCACCCGCTGGTCGACAAGTTCACCCCGGACGCCTGGCCCGAGGGCACCCACGACGTGTGGACCGGCGGTCACGCGAGCCCGGCCGAGGCCGTCGCCGCCTACCGCGCGCAGGCCGCCTCCAAGTCCGACGTCGAGCGCCAGGCCGAGGCCAAGGACAAGACCGGCGTCTTCATCGGCTCGTACGCGACCAACCCGGTCAACGGCGAGCGGGTGCCCGTCTTCATCGCCGACTACGTCCTGATGGGCTACGGCACCGGCGCGATCATGGCCGTCCCGGCGCACGACACGCGCGACTTCGCCTTCGCGCGCGCCTTCGAACTGCCGATCCGCTGCGTCGTCGAGCCGACCGACGGCAGGGGTACCGACCCCGCGACGTGGGACGACGCCTTCGTGTCGTACGACGCGAAGATCATCAACTCCACCGGTGCGGGTGTCTCCCTGGACGGCCTGGGCGTCGCCGAGGCCAAGGCGCGCATCACCGAATGGCTGGAGCGCGAGGGCATCGGCGAGGGCACCGTCAACTTCCGGCTGCGCGACTGGCTGTTCAGCCGTCAGCGCTACTGGGGCGAGCCCTTCCCGATCGTCTACGACGAGGACGGCATCGCCCACGCGCTGCCCGAGTCGATGCTGCCGCTGGAGCTGCCCGAGGTCGAGGACTACTCGCCGCGCACCTTCGACCCGGACGACGCCGACACCCAGCCCGAGACGCCGCTGTCGCGCAACGAGGAGTGGGTCAACGTCACCCTGGACCTGGGCGACGGCCCCAAGCGGTACCGGCGCGAGACCAACACCATGCCCAACTGGGCCGGTTCCTGCTGGTACGAGCTGCGCTACCTGGACCCGCACAACAGCGAGCAGCTGGTCGACCCCGAGATCGAGCAGTACTGGATGGGCCCGCGCGAGGGGCAGCCGCACGGCGGCGTCGACCTGTACGTCGGCGGCGCCGAGCACGCCGTGCTGCACCTGCTGTACGCGCGCTTCTGGTCCAAGGTGCTGTTCGACCTGGGCCACGTCTCCTCGGCGGAGCCGTTCCACAAGCTGTTCAACCAGGGCATGATCCAGGCCTACGTCTACCGCGACAGCCGTGGCATCGCGGTGCCGGCCGCCGAGGTGGAGGAGCGCGACGGCGGCTACTACTACCAGGGCGAGAAGGTCTCCCGGCTGCTGGGCAAGATGGGCAAGTCCCTGAAGAACGCGGTCACTCCGGACGAGATCGCCGCTGAGTACGGCGCCGACACGCTGCGGCTGTACGAGATGGCGATGGGCCCGCTGGACGTCTCCCGGCCCTGGGACACGCGCGCGGTGGTCGGCCAGTTCCGGCTGCTGCAGCGGCTGTGGCGCAACGTCGTCGACGAGACCACCGGTGCCGTGACGGTCGTGGACGCCGAGCCCGACGAGGACACGCTGCGTGCCCTGCACAAGGCGATCGACGGGGTGCGCGGGGATCTGGAGGGCATGCGGTTCAACACCGCGATCGCCAAGGTCACCGAGCTGAACAACCACCTGACCAAGACCGGCGGAGCGGTGCCGCGTTCCGTCGCCGAGGCGCTGGTGCTGATGGCCGCGCCGCTGGCCCCGCACATCGCCGAGGAACTGTGGCGCAAGCTGGGGCACACGGACTCGGTGGTGCACCGGGACTTCCCGGTCGCCGACCCGGCGTACGTGGTCGACGAGACCGTGACCTGCGTCGTGCAGATCAAGGGCAAGGTCAAGGCCCGCCTGGAGGTCTCGCCGGCCATCTCCGAGGAGGATCTGGAGAAGGCCGCGCTGTCCGACGAGAAGGTCGTGGCGGCGCTGGACGGGGCCGGGATCCGCAAGGTGATCGTGCGGGCGCCGAAGCTGGTGAACATCGTTCCCGCGTAAGCGGCGCGGGGCCGTACCCACGGCTCAGGGGAGTCCCCTACGGGCAGGTTCGGGGTTCAGCTGGAACTCCGGGCCTGCCCGTAGCGTTTACCGTTGAAGAGCGATGCGGGCGTGCGTCGCGCCCGGACGTAGGAGGAGCGTCGTGGAAGCAGTGATCGCAGTCTTCGCCCTGCTCTTCGTGCTTTTCATAGCGCTCGGCGCCTACGCCACGGTGAAGGTCGTCGGCGCCGCCAAGCGACGCGTGGACCACACCATCACCCAGGCCCGCCGCACGGTCGAGGACCACACCCTGCGGGCCAAGTCCTTCGCCCAGCCGGGCGCGGTCGGCGAGCTCGCCGAGCTGCGGCTGAAGCTGCGCACCTCCATGCGGGCCACCCAGGACGCGCTGCACGCGGGCGCGGCCGAGGACGAGTCCCTCAAGGAGTCCCTCGGCCTCTTCCAGCGCCTCAGCGCCCATGGGCACGAGCTGGACGCCGAGCTGCGGCGCCTGGAATCCGAGCCCGACCGCTCCACGCTCGCCGAGCGACTTCCCGACCTGCGCGAACGCGCCGAGCGCATCGTGCAGGCGGCGGACTCGCTGCGCTGGGCGGCCCGCGACCGGGCCCACCGCTTCGCTGACGACGACCTGGACACCCTCAGCGCGCAGATCGACGTGGAGACCGGGGCGCTGCGGCACTGGCAGACGACAGAGCCGTCGGCGAGCGGATCTTCGACGACCGCGTCCACCACGGGAGCCGCGCCGCCGCCCCCGTGGCCCGAGGCACCCGCCGCCGAGTCCGGTGCGACGACCGAACAGACCTGGCCGGACAGCCCTCGCACCCAGCGGGCCGAGGAGCCCACGCGGCCCGCCATCAACCCGCCCGGACCCCGGCCGACATACCCCTGGCAGAAGAAACCCCGCCCCGAGAGCACGACTTGAGCCCGCACGACCACCAGCCGCTCCGGTCAAGGCTTGACCGGCTGAGCGGGGTCGGGCTGCCGCCCGGGCGCTACGCCAGGTAACCTCCAGCTCATGTCCCGCCATGTCGCGATCGTCACCGATTCAACGGCCTACCTGCCGCCCCGGACGATGGAGCGTCATGGCATCACAACGGTGCCTCTGACCGTGGTCGTCGGCGGCCAGGCACTGGATGAGGGCACCGAGATCTCGACCCGTTCCCTCGCCCAGGCGTTGCAGAAGCGACGCCCCGTCACCACCTCGCGCCCCAGCCCTCAGGTCTTCGCGGAGCATTACCGCAAGGTCGCCGAGTCCGGCGCCACCGGCATCGTCTCCCTGCACCTGTCGGCCGAACTCTCCGGCACCTACGACGCGGCGGTCCTCGCGGCGCGCGAGGCGCCGGTGCCGGTGCGGGTGGTGGACACCGGCATGGTGGCCATGGCGCTCGGGTTCTGCGCGCTCGCGGCGGCAGAGGCGGCGGAGTCGGGCGGCACCGTGGACGAGGCCGTCACCGCCGCCGAGAAGCGGGCCGGGGGCACGGCCGCCTACTTCTATGTCGACACCCTCGACTATCTGCGCCGCGGCGGCCGCATCGGCGCCGCGCAGGCCCTGCTGGGCTCCGCGCTCGCGGTGAAGCCGCTGCTGCAGCTGGAGGGCGGCCGGATCGGTCCGCTGGAGAAGGTGCGGACGGCCTCCAAGGCCATCGCCCGCCTTGAGGAGATCGCCGCCGACCGGGCAGGCGGCGCCCAGGTCGACATCGCGGTCCACCATCTCTCCGCTCCCGACCGGGCGGCGGCGCTGGCGGATCGTCTGCGGGCGCGAGTGCCGGGGTTGGCGGATCTGCATGTGAGTGAGGTCGGGGCGGTCATCGGGGCGCACACCGGGCCCGGACTGCTGGGCGTCGTGGTCTCGCCTCGGTGACGGATCCTCGGGGTGCGGGTGAGTCACCCCTGTGGGTGACGGAGTTATCCACAACTGGGCGGTAATCCCCGGGAATTGAGCAAGATCATCGCGGATGTGCCGAGGTGCCCGATCCTCGTCGCATGGCACTTCGATCACATACACATGCAGCCACCCCCACCCGCCGCCCGGCGGTGACCAGCGGCCCGGGACGCGGCCCGTACTCCGACGGCCGCGCCCGCCGCCGACGCGGCGCGCAGGTCCAGGGGAGGGCTCGGCAGCGCCATGCGTCGGCGGAGGAACTGCGGCGCCGGACGGAGGTGATCTTCGCCGAACACAGCGGGGAGTGGCGGGAGTCGGGGGCGGGGCCATCGGGCCGGGCGGAGGGTGCCCCGGTGGCGGCGGCTGTGGACCGGGGCGGGGAAGCGGAGTTGCACCCCGACGCCGACGCCGACGCCGACGCCGGTGCCGGGGACGCGGGTGCCGATGTCGGCACGGGGCGCCGGCGTTCGCGGGCCGGGCTGGCGTTGCGGGAGCGCATGCCGGTGTGGTTGCAGGCGCGGTGTGGACTGGAGCGGCGGGGCGTGGTCGCGCTCACCGTGGTGCTCGTCGTCGCCGCCGGTTTCGCGGTGCAGCACTTCTGGGCCGGGCGGGCACAGTCGGTGCGCGCTCCTGAGGTGGTGCGGGCGGCGGCCCAGTACGGCGGTGGACAGGGCGCGGGAGAGGAGCTGGGCGGTGCGGCCGGGGCGGGCGCCGCGGCGACCGGTGCGCCAGGGGCCGTCGGTACGCCCGTCGCCGAGATCGTGGTGGACGTCAGCGGCAAGGTGCGTGAACCGGGGATCCATCGCCTGCCGGCGGGTTCGCGCGTCGCCGACGCCCTGCGCGCGGCCGGTGGCGTGCGGCCCGGCACGAACACCGACGGACTCAACCGGGCCCGGTTCCTGGTGGACGGCGAGCAGGTGATCGTCGGCGCTCCGGCCGCCGTGCCCGGTGCCGCCCCGGGTGTCGGCTCGGGCGGCGCGGCCGTCCCCGACGGGGCACCCGCCGCCTCGGTCGCCCTCAACACGGCCACCGTGGAACAGCTCGACACCCTCCCCGGCGTCGGCCCGGTGCTGGCCCAGCACATCATCGACTACCGCACCCAGCACGGCGGCTTCCGCTCGGTGGACGAACTGCGCGAGGTCAACGGCATCGGCGACCGCCGGTTCGCCGATCTACGGAATCTCGTGCGGCCATGAACCACGACCTCCGCCCATCCGACCTCACGCCCTCCCGCGCCGCCGTTCACGCGGCGTCCGGACGGCGCCTCGGTGCCGCCCACCCCCGGCAGGAAGGGCCGACGGACCTACGTCTCGTCCCACCCGCGCTCGCGGCCTGGGCGACGGCGGCGCTGACGCTGGACGCCCCGCCGGAGTGGGTGAGCGGTACGGCGGTGGTCTGCCTGCTCACGGCGGGCGTACTGCTGCTGGCGCGGCGTGGCGCGATGGCCGTGCAAGGCCTGCGGGGCATGCGCCCCACCTGGCCCCGCACCTCGGTCGCCGCCGTGCTGCTCTGCATCGCCGCGGCCGCCGTCTCCGCCGGGCTGCACGGCGCCGATCTGCGGCGTGGGCCGGTGCCGGGGCTGGCGCGGGAGTACGCCACGGTGACCGCCGAGGTCGAGGTCACCTCCGACCCGCGGCTCACCCGGCCCCGCGTCAAGGGGAATCACATGGCGCCGACCGCCGTGCTGATCAACGCGGAGGTGCGACGCGTCGAGGACGCGGACGGCACGGCGGTGGTGACGCGGGCGCCGGTGCTGATGATCGTCGACGGGGGCCGGGGGTCCTCGGACGGCGTCGACGAGCAGCCGCGGCCCTCTCAGCCCTCGTCCGCCGACCGACCCTCGCCCTGGTCGAGCCTGCTCCCGTCCACGCGGCTGCGGGTGACCGCTCGGGTCGCGCCCGCCCTGGCCGGCGGAGACCGGATCGCGGCCGTGCTGCGGGTGCGGGACGCGGCCGTGCCGGAGGTCGTCGGGGAGCCGTCGGCGGCGCAGCGGCTGGCGGGGCGACTGCGGGCAGGGCTGCGGGAGGCGACCGACGGGCTGTCGGCGGACGCGCGGGCACTGTTGCCGGGGCTGGTCGTGGGCGACACCTCGCGGATCACGCCGGAGCTGGACGAGGCGTTCAAGGAGACCGACCTCGCGCACACGCTCGCCGTCTCCGGCAGCAACCTCACGATCATCCTGGCCCTGCTCATCGGCCCGCCCGGGACGGCACAGCTCGTCGAGCGCCGAGGGCTCGCTCCGCGCCTCGGCATCTCCTTGCGGACGACCGCGCTGCTCGGCGGAGCGCTCACGCTCGCCTTCGTCGTCGTGTGCCGGCCGGACCCGAGCGTGTTGCGGGCCGCGGCCTGCGGGTCCGTCGCACTGCTCGCCCTGGCGACCGGACGCCGCAGATCGCTGATCCCGGCGCTGGCGACCGCGGTCCTGCTGCTGGTGCTGTACGACCCCTGGCTGGCCCGCAGTTACGGCTTCCTGCTCTCCGTGCTGGCCACCGGCGCCCTGCTCACCCTCGCGCCCCGCTGGAGCGCGGCGTTGCGCAGCCGCCGGGTGCCGCCGCGGCCGGCCGAGGCGCTGGCGGCCGCGGCGGCCGCGCAGGCGGTGTGCGCGCCGGTGGTGGCGGTGCTGTCGGCCCGGGTGAGCCTGGTGGCGGTGCCGTGCAATCTCCTCGCGGAGTTCGCGGTCGCGCCGGCCACGGTGCTGGGATTCGCGGCGCTGGCCGCGGCACCACTCGCGATGCCGGTGGCCAAGGCCCTGGCCTGGTGCGCGAGTTGGCCGACCGGGTGGATCGCGGACGTCGCCCGGACGGGGGCCGCGCTGCCCGGCGCGGGCGTGGACTGGCCCGGCAGTTGGGCGGGGGCGGCGCTGCTCGCCCTTGCCACGGTGGTCGCGGTGCCGGCCGGCCGGCGGCTGCTGCGGCACCCCTGGTGGTGCGGTGTCTGCGGGGCGCTGGTGCTGCTGGCGGTGGTGCAGCCGCCGCCGCTGACCAGAGTGGTCACGGGGTGGCCGCCGCCGGGATGGCGGTTCGCGATGTGCGACGTGGGGCAGGGCGACGCGACGGTGCTCGCGGCGGGCGCGGGGACGGGGGTGGTCGTGGACGCCGGCCCCGATCCGACGCTGGTCGACCGCTGTCTGAGCAGACTCGGCATCACGAGGATCCCGCTGGTCGTGCTGACCCACTTCCACGCCGACCATGTGGCGGGCCTGCCCGGCGTCCTGCGCGGGCGTGCGGTCGGCGCCATCGAGACGACCGGGCACGAAGCGCCCGTGGACCAGGTGGAGTTCGTCCGGAGGGAGGCGGCAGCCCGGCGGATCCCCGTGACGCGGGCCGCCGCCGGGGAGGAGCGGCGTACCGGGGCGCTGAGCTGGCGGGTGCTGTGGCCGCCGCCGCACCCGGCCCCGGCACCGGAGGGCCCGAACGACTCCAGCGTCACCCTGCTGGTCCGGTCGGCCGGGCTGCGGCTCCTGCTGCTCGGGGATCTCGAACCCCCGGCCCAGCGGGCGCTGTCGAGAACCCCGGCGGCGGCACTCCTGGACGGCGTGGACGTGCTGAAGGTCGCCCATCATGGCTCGGCGTACCAGGACCCGGAGCTCATACGCCGGGCGGCGCCGAGGCTGGCGTTGATCTCCTGCGGGGAGGACAACCCGTACGGGCACCCGGCCCCCGGCACGGTCGCGGCGCTGCGGGCGCGGGGCGCGGTGGTGCTGCGGACGGACGTGGACGGGGCGCTGGCGGTCGCGGGCACGGGCGCGGAGCTGCGGGTGGCGGGAGACTGAGGTCATGGATTCCGAAGAGGTTGATGCCTATCTCCGGCGACTGGGAGCGGAGCACCCGGCCTGGCCCACCGTGGACGTGCTGCGCGAGCTGCAACTGCGCCATCTGCAGACCGTGCCGTTCGAGAACCTGTCGATCCACCTCGGCGAGGAGATCGTGCTGGAGGAGAAGCGGCTGCTGGACAAGGTGGTGGGCGCGCGGCGGGGCGGATTCTGCTACGAACTGAACGGCGCGTTCGGGGCGTTGCTCGGGGCGCTGGGCTTCGATGTGACGCTGCTCGCGGCGCGGGTCTACGACGGCGAGGGGCAGCTCGGGATCCCCTACGACCACATGGCGCTGAAGGTGGGGACGGTGGACGGGGGCGCGTGGCTGGCGGACGTCGGCTTCGGGGCGCACAGCCACTATCCGCTGGCGTTCGAGGCGCGGGGGGAGCAGCGGGATCCGGCGGGTGTGTTCCGGGTCGTCGAGGCCGGGCCGGACGCGGCCGGGGTGCGCGGCGGGCACGACGTGGCGGAGGCGGCGGACCTGGACGTCGTCATGGACGGCAGAGCGCGGTACCGGCTGGACCGGCGGGCCCGGGCGCTCGGTGACTTCGCGGCCGGGGCGTGGTGGCACAGCACCTCGCCGCTGTCGCACTTCACACAGTCGCTGGTGTGCTCGCGGGTGACGGAGGACGGAGGGCGGATCACGCTCAGCGGCCGCACGTTCAAGTCGACGGCGGCGGACGGGACACGTGAGGAGTGGGAGTTGGGCACGGACGAGGAGGTGCTGAGGATGTACCGGGAGCGGTTCGGGGTCGAGCTGGACCGGGTGCCGACGGTGCGGAGGGCCGACCGGGACGGCTGATTCCGCCGGCCGCACCCGGTGTGCTACTCGTGCGTAGAACCAGCACATGTGCCGGTTTCCCACGATGTGATCCCGTGTTGCCCCGAAAAACTCGACGGTGGTCGAATGTTCCTTCGGCAACGGATGATGTCGAGGCGTACAGGGGTGTCGTGGATGATCGGTCGCTGGCTGGGAAGCCGAACGAACCGGGAGCAACGGACGAGCCCGCTGGCGGCCCTGGAGACCCCGCCGAGTGCCGGGGTGCTGAGCTGCCGGGTGCTCGATCCGGTCAACGAGCCCGTGCGGCACGCGGAGTTCGCGGTCAGCGACACCATGGGGCGGCCGGTGGTCGGCGGCGGGCTGGATCCCTTCGGGTCGTTCGTGACCACGGTGCCGGCGGGGGAGTACCGGCTCGCGGTGTCGGCCGAGGGGTACACGCCGTACCGGACGACCGCGACGGTCGGGGAGAACGCGCTCGTCTCGCTCGGTGATGTGACCCTCCAGATCGCCCAGCCGCCGGAGCCGCCGGGGCCCGGCGACTGGGAGATCGAGCCGGCGCACACCTCGATCGGGTTCACCGCGCGGCACATCGGGCTGGCCCGGATCCACGGCCGGTTCAACTCGTTCGCGGGCGTGGTGCGGATCACCGAACCCGTCGAGCGGACGGCGATGCACGTGGTGATCGACGCGGCGTCCATCGACACGGGACTGCGGATGCGGGACGACCATCTGCGGTCGGCGGACTTCCTGGACGTGGCGGCCTTCCCGACGCTGGAGTTCTACAGCGACCGGTTCGTGCACAAGGGCGGCGCCCGGTGGGCCGTGACGGGGGCGCTGTCGCTGCACGGCGTGACACGGACGGTCGTGCTCGACATGGAGTACCTCGGGCTCGGCAACGGCATGGAGGGCGAGGTGCGGGCGGCGTGCCGGGCCACGACCGAACTGCACCGGGACGACTTCACGGTGAGCTGGCAGACGATGCTGGCGCGGGGCATCGCGGTGGTGGGGCCGAGCATCCGGGTCGACCTGGATGTGCAACTCGTGCGGAAGGGCTGACCCGGGGTTCGGGGCTCGGCGGGTGCCCGAGAATGGCTCCGTGAGCGATGTGAGACATGTGCTGGTGCTGCCCGACCGTGACGCGGCGGAGGAGGTCGCGGAGGCGCTCGGGGAGCGGTTCGGCATCGACGAGGAGCCGCGCCTGGTGCGCGACGCCCTGGCCGGCGAGGACGACGCCGAGGACGCACAGTGGCTCGTCGTACTGCGGGACGAGCGGGAGCGGCTGGATCCGGGGGAGCTGGACGAGTTCGCGGGGGAGTGGGACGGGTGGCGGGAGGAGCCGTAGCCCCATAGGCGTTCTGGCGCCGGCCGGGGTTGTCAGTGGCGCGTGCCATGCTTGTCGCGATGGCCAGGAAGACTGCGAATGACGATCCCCTCGCTCCCGTGACCCTCGCCGTGGGTCAGGAGGAGCTGTTGCTCGACCGTGCCGTGCGGGAGGTGGTGGTCGCCGCCAGGGCCGCCGACGCCGACACGGATGTGCGGGAGCTGACCCCGGACCAGTTGCAGCCGGGCACGCTGGCCGAGTTGACCAGCCCCTCGCTGTTCGCGGAGCGCAAGGTGGTGGTCGTACGGGCGGCGCAGGACCTGTCGGCCGACACGGTCAAGGACGTGACGGCGTACCTCGCCTCGCCCGCCGAGGAGATCACGCTGGTGCTGGTGCACGCCGGCGGGGCCAAGGGCAAGAAGCTGCTCGACGCCGCGCGCAAGGCGGGGGCGCGGGAGGTGGCGTGCCCGAAGATGACCAAGCCGGCGGACCGGCTGGCGTTCGTCAGGAGCGAGTTCCGGGTGACCGGGCGCTCCGCGACGCCCGAGGCCTGCCAGGCGCTGGTCGACGCCATCGGGAGCGATCTGCGTGAGCTGGCGTCCGCGGTGAGCCAGCTGGTCGCCGACGTCGAGGGGACCATCGACGAGGCCGTCGTCGGGCGGTACTACACCGGCCGCGCCGAGGCGTCGAGCTTCACCGTCGCCGACCGGGCGGTCGAGGGGCGGGCGGCGGAGGCGCTGGAGGCGCTGAGGTGGTCGCTGGCGACGGGCGTGGCGCCCGTCCTGATCACCAGCGCGCTCGCCCAGGGCGTGCGGGCCATCGGCAAGCTGTCCTCCGCGCGCGGCGGCCGCCCCGCCGATCTGGCGCGTGAGCTGGGCATGCCGCCGTGGAAGATCGACCGGGTCCGCCAGCAGATGCGTGGCTGGACGCCCGACGGGGTGGCGGTCGCGCTGCGGGCGGTCGCCGAGGCGGACGCCGGGGTGAAGGGCGGCGGGGACGACCCGGAGTACGCCCTGGAGAAGGCGGTCGTGACGATCGCGCGGGCGGCCCGCTCCAGGGGGCGCGGCTAGGGGCGGGAGAGGAGAATCGGGCGTATCAGCCGTATCTCGCCGGACTGGGAAAGGTGGCGACCACCATGGCTGAACACCCGCACGCTGCTCTTGTCCGCAAGGGCTATGAAGCGTTCCAGCGCGGAGACATGGACACCCTGCGCGGGTTGATGACCGCGGACTGCGCGCAACACATACCCGGCAGCCACCCGCTCTCCGGTGACTTCAAGGGCCAGGACGCGATCCTGCAGATGTACGGTCGGCTCTTCGAGGAGACGAGCGGCACGTTCACCGCCCAACTGCGCGATGTCTTCGTCGACGGCCGGGGCCATGCCGTGGCCCTGCACCACGTCACCGCCGACCGCGGCGGCAAGCGGTACGACGCGGACGAGACGCACGTCTTCCGGATCGTCGGGGACAAGATGACCGACCTCGACCTCTGCATCCCCGACATCGACGCGTCGAACGACTTCTGGTCGTGACGGCTCTCGCAAGCCGAAGGCCCCGCCGCCCGCCCTGGGGAAGGGCGTGGCGCCGGGGCCTTCGGTTCAAGCTGCTGAGCCCGTACCCGCGTGGCGAACGCAGGCCGCGTACAGGCTCGGGGCGCCGGACGGGAGCGGATGAGAGAGGGCCCGCCCTGGGTCCTTCCGGCGATCAGATCGACAGAGTGTCAGCCCTTGATGGACGCGACCTTCGAAGCGAGCGCCGACTTCTTGTTGGCGGCCTGGTTCTTGTGGATGACGCCCTTGGAGACGGCCTTGTCGAGCTGACGCGCGGCAGCGCGCTGGTACTCGGTGGCCTTCTCGACGTCACCCGCGGCAGCGGCCTCACGGGCCTTGCGGATCGCGGTCTTCAGGGAGGACTTGACGGCCTTGTTGCGCAGCCGGGCCTTCTCGTTGGTCTTGATCCGCTTGATCTGGGACTTGATGTTCGCCACTGATTGAGCCTTTTCAGGTTCTGGCACGGGACCGCACGGGAGCCGCACGGACCGGTACCGGGTGATTTCTTCGGGGTGTGCCTCGCGCTGAGAGGGCATGAGACACAGCCACCCAGGCTACCAGCGGCCCAGCCGACGGCCCAAAACGGTCCCCGGTCGCCGCCCATGGGACCATGGAAGCTACGTATCGATCCGACCCGAGGCATAAGGCGCCTCAAGAGACAGGACCCTGCGTGCCCGCGACCCCTAAGAATGTGCCCGAGCCGAGCCGCACCGACCCGGCTCAGATCCGCAATTTCTGCATCATCGCGCACATCGACCACGGCAAGTCCACGCTCGCCGACCGGATGCTCCAGCTCACCGGCGTGGTCGAGCAGCGGCAGATGCGTGCTCAGTACCTCGACCGGATGGACATCGAGCGTGAGCGCGGCATCACGATCAAGTCCCAGGCGGTGCGTCTGCCGTGGGCTCCGACCCACGACAAGAGCGACACGCACATCCTCAACATGATCGACACCCCGGGGCACGTCGACTTCACCTACGAGGTCTCACGGTCGCTCGCCGCCTGCGAGGGCACCATCCTCCTCGTCGACGCCGCCCAGGGCATCGAGGCCCAGACCCTCGCCAACCTCTACCTGGCGATGGAGAACGACCTCACGATCATCCCCGTACTGAACAAGATCGACCTGCCGGCCGCGCAGCCCGAGAAATTCGCCGAGGAGCTCGCCAACCTGGTCGGGTGCGACCCCGACGACGTGCTCAAGGTCTCCGCCAAGACCGGGCTCGGCGTCGAGGCCCTCCTCGACAAGGTGGTCAAGGAGATCCCGCCCCCGGTCGGCGTCAAGGACGCCCCCGCGCGCGCCATGATCTTCGACTCCGTCTACGACTCCTACCGCGGTGTCGTGACGTACGTCCGTGTCATCGACGGCCAGCTCAACAAGCGCGAGCGCATCAGGATGATGTCGACGGGCGCCACCCACGAGCTGCTGGAGATCGGGACGAACTCGCCGGAGATGCTGCCGGCCGACGGCCTGGGCGTCGGCGAGGTGGGCTATCTCATCACCGGTGTGAAGGACGTCCGCCAGTCCAAGGTCGGTGACACCGTCACCAGCCAGCACAAGGGGGCCACCGAGCCGCTCGGCGGCTACAAGGACCCCAAGCCGATGGTCTTCTCCGGCCTGTATCCGCTGGACGGCTCCGACTACCCCGAGCTGCGCGAGGCCCTCGACAAGCTCCAGCTCAACGACGCCGCGCTGGTCTACGAGCCGGAGACCTCCGCCGCCCTCGGCTTCGGCTTCCGCGTCGGCTTCCTCGGCCTGCTCCACCTCGACGTGATCCGCGAGCGTCTGGAGCGCGAGTTCGGGCTCGACCTGATCGCCACCGCGCCCAACGTGGTCTACCGCGTGATCATGGAGGACGGCGAGGAGGTCACCGTCACCAACCCGAGCGAGTTCCCCGAGGGGAAGATCGCCGAGGTGTACGAGCCGGTCGTGCGGGCCACCATCCTCGCGCCCACCGAGTTCATCGGCGCGATCATGGAGCTCTGCCAGACCCGTCGCGGCACCCTGCTCGGCATGGACTACCTGTCCGAGGACCGCGTCGAGATCCGCTACACCCTCCCGCTCGCGGAGATCGTCTTCGACTTCTTCGACCAGCTGAAGTCCAAGACCCGCGGCTACGCCTCGCTGGACTACGAGCCCACGGGCGAGCAGTCCAGCTCCCTCGTCAAGGTCGACATCCTGCTGCACGGCGACAAGGTCGACGCCTTCTCGGCGATCACCCACAAGGAGCAGGCGTACGCGTACGGCGTGCGGCTCGTCGCCAAGCTGAAGGAACTGATCCCGAGGCAGAACTTCGAGGTGCCGGTCCAGGCCGCCATCGGCTCCCGGGTGATCGCCCGCGAGACCATCCGCGCTATCCGCAAGGACGTCCTCGCCAAGTGCTACGGCGGTGACATCTCCCGTAAGCGCAAGCTGCTGGAGAAGCAGAAGGAAGGCAAGAAGCGGATGAAGATGGTGGGTTCCGTGGAGGTTCCGCAGGAGGCCTTCATCGCCGTGCTGAGCAGTGATGACAGCGCGGGGTCGGGCAAGGGCAAGAAGTAACCGCCGGTAAGAGAGCGTCGTCCGGCAAATCGCCGCAACCAGGGGTCCGTCGTACGAAAGTGCGGTGGGCCCCTACGCGTGCGTAGCGTCGCTCTCTGTAGGAAGTGACAGGCCGCAGCCCCTTACGCGGTGGCCGGTCGGGCTCTACCCTGATCTCTGCTCGATAGTTACTCGTGAGTTAAACAAACGCTACCGCGTGAAGCCAGCCGCAATTGAGCCAGCCGCATTGTCGCGGGCCCCCGGAGGATGTCGTGAGCGACACACAGACACTGATCGAGAACCGTCCACCGAGCGTGGCGACCCTCTTCCTGGACCGCGTGACCGCCACGCCGGACGCCGAGGCGTACCGCTACCCGGTGCCCGCGGCCTCCGGTGAGGGGCCGGACGACTGGAAGTCGCTGAGCTGGGCGCAGGCCGCCGAGCGGGTCTACGCCATCGCGGCCGGGCTCATCGAGCTGGGTGTGCAGCCCGAGCAGCGCGTCGCCCTCGCCTCCTCGACCCGGATCGAGTGGATCCTCGCCGACCTGGGCATCATGTGCGCCGGCGCCGCGACGACCACCGTCTATCCGCAGACCAACGCCGAGGAGTCGGCGTACATCCTCTCCGACTCCGAGAGCCGGGTGCTGATCGCCGAGGACGCGGCGCAGCTGGCCAAGGCCGTGGAGAAGCGCGCCGAGCTGCCGCACCTCACCCATGTCGTCGTCATCGACCCGGCCGGCGTCGAGACCGCCGACTGGATCCTCACCCTCGACGAGCTGGAGAAGCGCGGCGCGGCCCGGCTGGAGAAGGACCCCGACCTGATCAAGCAGCGGGTCGGCGCGATCACCAAGGACCAGCTCGCCACCCTCATCTACACCTCCGGCACCACCGGCCGCCCCAAGGGCGTGCGGCTGCCGCACGACAACTGGGCGTACATGGCCAAGGCGATCGCCGCCACCGGGCTGGTCGGCGCCGAGGACGTGCAGTACCTGTGGCTGCCGCTGGCGCACGTCTTCGGCAAGGTGCTCACCTCCGGCCAGATCGAGGTCGGCCACGTCACCGCCGTCGACGGCCGCGTCGACAAGATCATCGAGAATCTGCCGGTCGTACGGCCGACGTACATGGCCGCCGTGCCGCGCATCTTCGAGAAGGTCTACAACGGGGTCGCCGCCAAGGCCCGCGCCGCCGGTG
The DNA here is from genome assembly GCF_015160855.1 of Streptomyces ferrugineus. NCBI lineage: Bacteria > Bacillati > Actinomycetota > Actinomycetes > Kitasatosporales > Streptomycetaceae > Streptomyces > Streptomyces ferrugineus. Next base: position 1,841,865 of record NZ_CP063373.1, read on the forward strand.
GCGCCAAGTACAAGATCTTCCAGTGGGCCGCCGGGGTCGCCCGCGAGTACGCCAAGGCCTCCCAGGACACCTTCCGGCGCACCGGCACCCACTCCGTGCCGTTCGGCCTCGGCGCCAAGCACAAGGTCGCCGACGCGCTGGTGTACGCCAAGATCCGCGAGGCCTTCGGCGGCAACCTGCGCGCGTGCGTCTCCGGCAGCGCCGCGCTCGCCCCGGAGATCGGCTACTTCTTCGCCGGCGCCGGCATCCACATCCTGGAGGGCTACGGCCTGACCGAGTCCTCGGCCGCCTCCTTCGTCAACCCCGGCGAGGCCTACCGCACCGGCACGGTCGGCAAGCCGCTGCCCGGCACCGAGGTCCGTATCGCCGACGACGGCGAGATCCTGCTGCGCGGCCCCGGCATCATGGAGGGCTACCACGGGCTGCCGGACAAGACCGCCGAGGTGCTGGAGAGCGACGGCTGGTTCCACACCGGCGACATCGGCGAGCTGTCGCCCGACGGGTACCTGCGCATCACCGACCGCAAGAAGGACCTCATCAAGACGTCCGGCGGCAAGTACATCGCGCCCGCCGAGGTCGAGGGGCAGTTCAAGGCGGTGTGCCCGTACGTCTCCAACATCCTGGTGCACGGGGCCGACCGGAACTTCTGCACCGCGCTCATCGCCCTGGACGAGGTCGCGATCCTCGGCTGGGCCGAGGAGAACGGGCTCGGCGGCAAGGCGTACGCCGACGTGGTGGCCGCGCCGGCGACCGTGGCGATGGTCGAGGGCTACGTCAAGCAGCTCAACGAGGGCCTGCAGAAGTGGCAGACCATCAAGAAGTTCCGGCTGCTGCCCAGGGACCTCGATGTCGAGCACGGTGAGATCACACCGAGCCTGAAGCTCAAGCGGCCCGTGGTGGAGCGGGAGTACAAGCACCTCATCGACGAGATGTACGCCGGTACGCGCGAGGCGTAGGCCGGATGGGCCCGGGACGAGCACCCTCACCCGACAAGACGGCGTATCTCGTGGATCCTCGCGCGTAGCTCCGTCAGGTCCGGGGGCGTGTCCTCGGAGAGCTGTTCCTCCAGGGCCGCCAGCCGGGTGCTCAGTTCCCTGCCGTGGCTGTGCTCACGCCTCAGCAGGTGCTCCAGCTGCCTGTTCTTGCGGTACAGGTCCAGGAACACCGTCACCTTCGCGCGCAGCACCCATGGGTCGAACGGCTTGGTCAGATAGTCGGCGGCCCCGGTGGCGTAACCGCGGAACGCGTAACCGGGGTCGTCCTCCGCGCCGGTCAGGAAGATGATCGGCACGTCCTTGGTCTGGTCGAGCCGTTTGATGTTCGTGGCGGTCTCGAAGCCGTCCATGCCCGGCATCCGGACGTCGAGCAGGACCAGGGCGAAGCGTTGCCGCAGCAGCGCCTTCATGGCCTGCTCGCCCGAACGAGCGCGGACGAGCGGCTCGTTGAGGGACCCAAGGACGGCCTCCAGCGCGATCAGGTTGTCCTCCATGTCATCGACCAGGAGGATGCCGGCACGCTCGTCGGTCGTTGCCTCAGCGATCATGGTGAATTGGCCTCATTCAGTCGTCGGCGGATCCGCCGTCTCCTCGGCGGCGTCCGTCGCCCCGTCATCTTGGGTGCCGTCCGCGCCATCGGGGTCCAGGAGGTCGCAGACGACGGTGAACAGCTGATCCACGTCCACCGGCTTCGGTACGTATTCGTTGGCGCCCCGCGCGATGGACTTCTCCCGGTCTCCGGGCATCGCCTTCGCGGTCAGCGCGACGATGGGCAGATGCGCCCAGCGCGGGGTGCGGCGGATGGCGGAGATCGTCTCGTAGCCGTCCAGCTCCGGCATCATGATGTCCATCAGGACGAGTTCGACGTCCGGGTTGCGCTCCAGCGTCTCGATGCCCTCGCGGCCGTTCTCCGCGTACAGCACCGGCATGCCGACCCGGCCCAGCACATGGGTCAGCGCGAAGACGTTGCGGATGTCGTCGTCCACGATCAGCACCCGCCGGCCCGGCAGCACCCGTCCCGCCCGCCCCGTCTGCCACGCCTCCAGCTTGGTCGGCGCCGGCCAGGTCTCCTCCGCGTCGTGGGCGGTCGGGAACGGCTCGGCCGACCGCTGTTCCGGCATCGGCAGCGGACGGTTCTCGGGAACCGGGCCGGTCGCCGCGTGCCCGGGGCCGACGACCGGGACGTACAGCGTGAACGTGGAGCCCTTGCCGAGTTCGCTCTCGGCGACGATACGACCGCCCAGCAGGCCCGCGATCTCCCGGCTGATGGACAGGCCCAGGCCCGTGCCGCCGTACTTGCGGTTGGTCGTGCCGTCGGCCTGCTGGAACGCCTCGAAGATCACGGGGAGCTTCTCCGCCGTGATGCCGATGCCGGTGTCGGACACCGCGAAGGCGATCACATCGTCGCCGTCGTGGACGTAGCGGTGCTCGGGGTCCTTCAACCGGCTCACCCGCAGCTCGACACCGCCCCTCGCGGTGAACTTGATCGCGTTGGACAGGAGGTTGCGCAGGATCTGCTGGAGGCGCTGCTCGTCCGAGTGCATCTCGCGCGGCACGCCCTCGCCGACCGACACCTCGAAGGCGAGCCCCCGGTCCAGGGTGAGCGGGCGGAAGGTGGCGTGGACGTAGTCGAGGAGCTTGATGAGCGGCAGCCGCTTGGGGCGCACGTCCATCCGGCCCGCCTCGATCTTCGACAGGTCCAGGATGTCGTTGATCAGCTGCAGCAGGTCCGAGCCCGAGCGATGGATCGTCGTCGCGAACTGGACCTCCTGGTCGGAGAGCCGGCCGTCCGGGTTGTCGGAGAGCAGACGGGCCAGGATCAGCAACGAGTTCAGCGGCGTGCGCAGCTCGTGCGACATGTTCGCCAGGAATTCCGACTTGTACTGGGAGCTGGTCGCCAGCAGGGCCGCCTTCTCCTCCAGTTGGGCGTTCGAGCGCTGCAACTCCGCCTGCTGCATCTGGAGTTCGTCGGAGCGTTCCTGGAGCTGCATGGCGAGGCGCTGGGACTCGCCGAGCAGCGACTCCGTACGGGAGTTGGCGATGATCGTGTTGATGGCGACGGCGATGGTGTTCACGAACTGGTCGAAGAACGCCAGGTGCACATCGGAGAAGCGGGAGAACGACGCCAGCTCGATCACGCCGAGAAGCCTGTCCTCGAAGAGGATCGGGATGATCACGACGCTGCTGGGCGCGGCCTCGCCCAGCCCCGAGGAGATCTTCACGTAGTCCGGTGGCACCTCCTCCACCAGGATCCGCTTCTTCTCCAGCGCCGCCTGCCGGATCAGGTTGTGTCCGGGACTGTTGGCGGCGGTCACCACGGCCTCCTCCGCGGAGCCGTACCCGGCGATGTAGGCGAGCCCCTTGCCCGGCACGATCGGCAGCGCGGTGTCGTCGGTGTTGTCCGGGTCGGCCAGGAAGAACGCGCCGTACTGGGCGTTCACCAGCGGCGTCAGCTCGCGCAGCAGCAGGTCGGCGACCTCCATCAGGTCCCGGTGGCCCTGCATCAGGGCGGCGAGACGGGCCAGGTTGGACTCCAGCCAGTCCTTGGCGCGGGTCGTCTCGCGCAGGTTGGCCACCATCAGGTTGATGTTGTCCTTCAGCTCGGCGACCTCGCCGCGGGCCTCGACCGTGATCGAGCGGGACATGTCGCCCTGGGCCACGGCGGAGGCGACCTCGGCGATCGCGCGGACCTGGGTGGTCAGGTTGAGGGCGAGTTCGTTCACGTTGGTCGTCAGGCGCTTCCAGGTGCCGTAGACGCCCTCGACCCTCGCCTGGCCGCCGAGTTGGCCCTCGCTGCCGACCTCGCGGGCGACGCGCGTGACCTCGGAGGAGAAGGAGGAGAGGGTGTCGACCATCGTGTTGATGGCGGTCTTCAGTTCCAGGATCTCGCCGCGGGCGTCCACGTCGATCTTCTTGGACAGGTCGCCGTTGGCGACGGCGGTGGTCACCTGGGCGATGTTCCGCACCTGTGAAGTCAGGTTGTCGGCCATGTAGTTGACGTTGTCGGTCAGGTCCCGCCAGACCCCGGAGACGCCCAGCACCTGCGCACGCCCGCCGAGCCGCCCGTCGGTGCCGACCTCGCGGGCGACCCTCGTCACCTCGTCGGCGAAGGCGCGCAGCTGCTGCACCATCGTGTTGACGGTGTCCTTCAGTTCGAGGATCTCGCCGCGTGCGTCGACGGTGATCTTCTTGGACAGGTCGCCGTTGGCGACGGCGGTGGTCACCTGGGCGATGTTGCGGACCTGTGAAGTCAGGTTCAGCGCCATGAAGTTGACGTTGTCGGTGAGGTCCTTCCACACGCCGCTGACGCCCCGCACCTGCGCCTGGCCGCCCAGGTTTCCTTCGGTGCCGACCTCGCGGGCGACCCGCGTGACCTCGTCGGCGAAGGCGGAGAGCTGGTCCACCATCGTGTTGATGGTCGACTTCAGCTCCAGGATCTCGCCCTTCGCCTCGACCGTGATCTTCTTGCCGAGGTCGCCCTGGGCCACGGCGGTGGAGACGAGGGCGATGTTGCGGACCTGCGAAGTGAGGTTGTCCGCCATGAAGTTGACGTTGTCGGTGAGGTCCTTCCAGACGCCCGACACACCTCGCACCTGGGCCCGGCCGCCGAGGTTTCCCTCGGTGCCGACCTCGCGGGCGACCCGCGTGACCTCGTCGGCGAAGGCGGAGAGCTGGTCCACCATCGTGTTGATGGTCGACTTCAGTTCGAGGATCTCGCCCCGGGCGTCGACGGTGATCTTCTGGCTCAGATCGCCGTTGGCGACGGCGGTGGTCACCTGGGCGATGTTGCGGACCTGCGAGGTCAGGTTCGACGCCATGAAGTTGACGTTGTCGGTGAGGTCCTTCCAGACGCCCGACACACCTCGCACCTGAGCCCGGCCGCCCAGTTGCCCTTCGGTGCCGACCTCGCGGGCGACCCGCGTGACCTCGTCGGCGAAGGCGGAGAGCTGGTTGACCATCGTGTTCACGGTCAGCTTCAGTTCGAGCAGCTCGCCGGTCGCCTCGACGGTGACCGTGCGGGTGAGGTCGCCGCGGGCCACGGCCGTCGTCACCGCCGCGATGTCGCGCACCTGGGCGGTCAGCCGGGACGCCATCGCGTTGACCGCCTCGGTCACGTCCCGCCAACTGCCCGACAGGCCCCGTACCTTGGCCCGGCCGCCGAGCCGGCCCTCGGTGCCGACCTCGCGGGCCACCCTCGTCACCTCGCCGGTGAACAGGGAGAGCTGGTCGACCATCCTGTTCACCCCCCGGCCGAGGCGGCGCAGGTCGCCGCGTAACTGGCGGGTGCCGTCGTGCAGATCGACGCGCTGGGTGAGGTCGCCGCCCGCCACCGCGTCCAGCACGCGAGTCGCGTTCGCCGCCGGGGCCACCAGGGCGTCGAGCAGCTGGTTGACGTCGTTGACGCGGGTCGTCCAGACGCCCTGGCCCGGGCTCGCCGACAGCCGCTCGTCGAGCCTGCCGTGCCGGATCAACTCCCTCTTGACGCGCTGCACTTCCCCGGTGAAGTGGGTGCTGCGGTCCACGATCTGGTTGAAGACCGCGGTCAGCTCGGCCACGACTCCCTCCCCCGTCTCCGGGAGCCTGCGGAAGTCGCCGTCCCGGGCCGCGGTCATCGCGGCGAGCAGTGGGCGCAGAGCCGATGCTCGAATTTGACCGTCTTTCTGTCCGTCTTCGAGCACACGCGTAGCACGGTTCTCACTCATGGCGGCCCACTTCGGTAACTCGGTGCTTATGGGCGTGGCCAGTCTGTCACTCTGTCGGCGTCGACTGAGGCGTATTCGTCCGAACCGTTCGGGGAGCTGTACATGGGGGCCATTCCGGCGCAACGGGAGACCGTTACCCGTGCCTGTGATGCGCCTGCGCGGGACGGCGGGCACGCGGAGGCCCGCACCACCCTGCCCGGCAGCCCGCTCTCCCCGGGCTCCGCCCGCACCCTCGTGCGCGCCGCCCTCACCGACTGGGCCGCCTCCGGACTCCCCGGCACCGAGCACGTCACCGACCGCCTCGTCGACGACGCCGTCGTGGCCGTCAGCGAACTCGTCACCAACGCCGTCGTGCACGCCGGCACCGAGGTCGAGCTCTCCTGCCGGCTGGAGGAGGACGGCGCCCTGCTCGTCGAGGTCCTGGACCACCACCCCTCGCGCGCCCCGCGCGACGGTGAGCTGGAGGCGCCGTACGAGACCCCGGAGTACGGGCGCGGGCTGCGGCTGGTGTCGCGGCTCGCGGAGTCCTGGGGCGTCACCTACCGCACCGGCGCCAAGACCGTGTGGGCGCGACTGCCCGCCGAGGACCCCGTCGCGGCCAGGGACGACATCGAGGCGTACGCCGAGGAGCGCGCGCTGGAGCGCGGGCTGCGCGTCGCCGAGATCCTCGCGCCCGAGCCCCAGCGCGCCGAGCGGGACCGGGACTGGCTCAACCGGGGCGCCCTGTCCTTCCTCGCCGAGGCCTCCGACCTGCTCGCCGGGCAGCTCGACGAGAACCTCGTCGCCGCGCTCGCCGGCCAGCTGATCGTGCCGCGGCTGGCGGACTGGTGCGCGGTGTGGCTGGAGGACGAGGTCGCCGGGCGCTGGGGATACCCCCGATCCGGTGAGACACAGGGCGGGGCCGGCTGGGCCGCGGACGGCACGGCCGGCACCGGGCCCCGGCTCGCCCGCGTCTGGCACGGCTCGGAGAACCTCATCGAGGAACTGCGCCGCGCCCTGGAGAAGGAGCCCCCGCTGCCGCCCGCCAGCCAGCGCACCGGGCCCGTGGCCTACCCCTGGCCCGGCGAGGCACTCGGCGCCCGCCAGGCACACGGCACCGCGCTCGCGTACCGTCTGATCGCCGGCGGCCATCCGCTGGGCACGCTCGTCATCGGGCGGGCCGACCTCGTGCGCTTCCCCGACGAGGTCACCGGACTCGTCGAGGACCTCAGCCGCCGCGTCGCCCTCGCCATCGGCGCGGCCCGCCAGTACGCCCGCCAGGCCACCATCAGCCGGGTCCTGCAGCGCGGACTGCTGCCCGGCGCCGTCGCCGAGATCCCCGGGGTGGCCAGCGCCCTCGTCTACGAGCCGTACGACAAGGGCGGCCCGAGCGGCGACTTCTACGACCTGTTCCCGGCCGGCGACGGCCGCTGGTGCTTCGCCATCGGGGACGTCCAGGGCAAGGGCCCGGAAGCCGCGGTGGTGATCGGCATCGCCCGCCCCTGGCTGCGGCTGCTCGCCCGCGAGGGCTACCGCGTCTCCGACGTCCTCGACCGCCTCAACCAGCTCCTCCTCGACGACGCCACGGAGGCCGCCGACGCCGCCGCCCGCGCCCTGGCCGGCCCGGTGGCCCCCGGCGACGGCCCGCAGACCCGCTTCCTCTCCCTGCTCTACGGCGAGCTGACGCCCTTCGACGGCGGCATCCGCTGCACCCTCGCCTCCGCCGGCCACCCCCTGCCGCTGCTGCTCGGCGAGGACGGCGAGGTGCACACGGCCGCGCAGCCGCAGACCCTCCTCGGGGTCGTCGAGGACGTGACGTACACCAGCGAGACCTTCGAGCTGCGCTCCGGCGACACCCTGCTGTGCGTGACGGACGGGGTGACGGAGCGGCGCAGCGGCTCCCGCCAGTTCGATGACGGCGACGGCCTCGCGGCGGCGCTGGCCGGGTGCGCGGGCCTGAACGCCCAGCTGATCGCGGAACGGATCCGCAGGCTGGTGCACGAGTTCGGGGGCCGTCCGCCGGAGGACGACTTGGCCCTGCTGGTGCTGCAGGCCGAGTGACCGGCGAGGTACGGGACAATAGAACCCATGCCCTCCGCACTCCCCGACGGCGAGCCCGTCCCCGCCGACGGCGCGCTGCCGCCGACCGCCCTCGCCGACGTGGCCGACCGCCCCCTCGGCTTCTACCTGCACGTCCCGTACTGCGCGACCCGCTGCGGCTACTGCGACTTCAACACCTACACGGCGACCGAGCTGCGCGGCACGGGCGGCGTGCTGGCGTCCCGCGACAACTACGCCGAGACGCTGATCGACGAGATCCGCCTGGCGCGGAAGGTCCTCGGCGACGATCCGCGCCCGGTCCGCACGGTCTTCGTCGGCGGCGGTACGCCGACGCTGCTGGCCGCCGACGATCTCGTACGGATGCTGGGGGCGATCCGCGACGAGTTCTCACTGGCGCCGGACGCGGAGATCACGACGGAGGCGAACCCGGAGTCGGTGGACCCGGCGTATCTGGCGCGGCTGCGGGAGGGCGGCTTCAACCGGATCTCCTTCGGCATGCAGAGCGCGAGGCAGCACGTGCTGCGCGTACTGGACCGCACGCACACGCCGGGACGCCCGGAGGCATGCGTGGCGGAGGCCCGCGCGGCGGGCTTCGAGCACGTGAACCTGGACCTGATCTACGGCACACCCGGCGAGTCGGACGACGACTGGCGGGCCTCGCTGGAGGCGGCGATCGGCGCCGGACCGGACCATGTCTCGGCGTACGCCCTGATCGTCGAGGAGGGCACCCAGCTGGCCCGCCGCATCCGCCGGGGCGAGGTCCCGATGACGGACGACGACGTGCACGCGGACCGGTACCTGATCGCGGAGGACGTGCTGTCGGGGGCGGGATTCGACTGGTACGAGGTGTCCAACTGGGCGACTTCTGAGGCCGGGCGCTGTCTCCACAACGAGCTGTACTGGCGGGGCGCGGACTGGTGGGGCGCGGGGCCGGGAGCGCACTCGCACGTGGGCGGGGTGCGGTGGTGGAACGTGAAGCATCCGGGCGCGTACGCGGCGGCGCTTGCGGAGGGGCGGTCGCCGGGTGCGGGGCGCGAGCTGCTGTCGGAGGAGGACAGGCGGGTCGAGCGGATCCTGCTGGAGCTGCGGTTGCGGGAGGGGGTGCCGCTGGAGTTGCTGCGGGAGGAGGGGCTTGCGGCTTCGCGGCGGGCGTTGGGGGAAGGGCTGTTGCAGGACGGGCCGTACGCGGAGGGGCGGGCCGTGCTGACGTTGCGGGGGAGGTTGCTGGCGGATGCGGTGGTCAGGGATTTGGTGGACTGATCACTCGGGCGAGTGAATCGGCGTGGAACGTCGGTTCGGTCCCTAAGCTGGTTCGTAGGCTGCCGCCAAAAGGACGCGGCGGATGTGGAGGGCCACGGAGATGACCGCTGTGGACGAACGCGGGATGACGAAGTACTTCGAGGAGATTGAGCCTCCCGAGGGCGTCAGGGTCGAGCTCCTCCGGGGGGAAATCGTGATGATGGCGGCTCCCGATCTGGTGCACAACCGGATTGTGGCGGACGTGCAGGATCAGATCCCGCGCAAACCCTGGGAACGACTCCAGACGACGGACCTGGACATCATCGACGAGGCCAGCGAGCCCATTCCGGACCTTGTGGTGCTAGAGCGTGGTGTGGCTCCAGACTCAGGCAACCTGGTGCCGTCCCAGATGGTCACATTGGTGGTCGAGGTGGTCTCGAAGACGAGTGTCGACCGGGACTACGGGATCAAGCGCTCGATCTACGCGGCAGGCAAGATCCCCGCCTACCTGATCATCGACCCGATCATGGCGCACTGTGTTCTGCTGACCGATCCCATCGGCGATGGAGATCAAGCCGACTATCGCGGGCAGTGGATTACGAAGTTCGGTGACCCCGTGCTGCTCGAACTGCTCGGGGTAGAACTGGACACGAGCGAGTTCGGAACTCTTACCGGGGTCAGGCGTCACCGGCTGCCGTGACGAAGTCGATCAGCTCCTCCACCCTCCCCAGCAACTCCGGCTCCAGGTCCTTGTAAGACCCCACCCGCTTCAGAATCGCCTGCCACACCGCCCCGGTGTTCTCCGACGGCCACCTCAGTGCCCGGCACACCCCCGTCTTCCAGTCCTCCCCATGCGGCACCCGCGGCCACGCCTCGATCCCCAGGGACGACGGCTTCACCGCCTCCCAGATGTCGACGTACGGGTGGCCCACCACCAGGGCGTGCTCGCTCGTCACCGCCTGTGCGATGCGCCACTCCTTCGTGCCCGGTACCAGGTGGTCCACCAGGACCCCCAGCCGCGCATCCGGACCCGGTGCGAATTCGGCCACGATCGACGGCAGATCGTCCACGCCCTCCAGGTACTCCACCACCACGCCCTCGATGCGCAGATCGTCGCCCCACACCTTCTCGACCAGCTCGGCGTCGTGTCGGCCCTCGACGTAGATACGGCCGGCGCGGGCCACGCGTGCGCGGGCGCCGGGGACGGCGACCGAGCCGGATGCGGTACGGGTGGGACGTACCGGAGCCGCGCCGGACGGCCGGACGAGCGTCACCACCTTGCCCTCCAGCAGGAACCCCCGCGGCTCCAGCGGAAAAACCCGGTGCTTGCCGAAGCGGTCCTCCAGGGTCACCGTGCCGGCCTCGCAGCGGATCACCGCGCCGCAGAACCCCGTGCCGGGCTCCTCGACGACCAGGCCGGGCTCCGCCGGGACCTCGGGGACGGGCTTGGGCTTCTTCCAGGGCGGGGTCAGGTCCGGGGAGTACTGGCGCATTCGGATGACGATAGGAGAAGTGGCCCCGCGCTCACCGCGACACGCCGAATCTGGCGGCCAGCTCGTCGCGCTGGCGCCGTACGAACTCCGCGTCCACCACCGCTCCGTGACCGGGCACGTACAGCGCGTCCTCGCCGCCCAGGTCCAGCAGGCGGTCCAGGGCGGCCGGCCAGTGCGACGGTACGGCGTCGGGGCCCGCCTGGGGTTCGCCGGACTCCTCGACGAGGTCCCCGCAGTAGACGACCTCAGGGTCGCCCGGCACCAGTACCACCAGGTCGTGGGCCGTGTGCGCCGGGCCCACGTTCGCCAGCAGGACCTGGCGGCCGCCGCCCAGGTCGAGGGTCCACTCGCCGCTGACCTGGTGGTGGGGGTGGACCAGCGCGTCCACCGCCTCCTCCGCCGCGGCCGGGTCCAGGCCGTCCCGGACGGCGTCCGCGCGCAGCTCCTCGCGCGCGTGCCGGCCCGCCAGCACCGTGTCCATGCCCACCGGGCCGTACACCTCCGCCCCCGCGAAGGCCGCCGCGCCGAAAACGTGATCGAAATGGGGATGCGTCAGCGCGAGATGAGTCACACGGTGACCCGCGAGCCACTGCGCCTGCGTACGCAACCGCACGCCCTCCGCGAGGCTCGACCCGGCGTCCACGATCAGCGCGGTGCCGTCCCCCACCACCAGCCCCGCCGTGCAGTCCCAGACCGGAAGCCGGTACCGCCCCACCCCGGCCGCCAGCCGTTCCCACCCCAGCTCTTCCCAAGTCACCGTCATACGGCGACGCTAAGCGACACCACCGTCGGGCGCGGCGGTGCTGGCCCGGCCTTGCCCGGGGTGCACCCCACCGCCGTACACTGGCCGGGGACGGCTGGCACTCGGATGGACAGAGTGCCAGGAAACGCGCCAAGGGGACGACCGCTGGAGGTGTGCGCGAGATGCTGAGTGAACGCAGGCTTCAGGTACTGCGCGCCATCGTCCAGGACTACGTCGGGACCGAGGAGCCGGTCGGCTCGAAGGCGCTGACCGAGCGGCACAACCTCGGTGTCTCCCCGGCCACCGTGCGCAACGACATGGCGGCCCTGGAGGACGAGGGCTTCATCGCCCAGCCGCACACCAGCGCCGGGCGCATCCCGACCGACAAGGGCTACCGGCTGTTCGTCGACAAGCTCGCCGGCGTCAAGCCGATGACCCCGCCCGAGCGGCGCGCCATCCAGAACTTCCTCGACGGCGCCGTGGACCTCGACGACGTCGTGGCCCGCACGGTACGGCTGCTCGCGCAGCTCACCCGGCAGGTCGCCGTCGTGCAGTACCCGTCCCTGACCCGGTCCACCGTCCGCCATGTCGAGCTGCTCTCGCTCGCGCCCGCGCGCGTGATGCTCGTCCTGATCACGGACACCGGCCGGGTCGAGCAGCGCATGATCGACTGCCCGGCGCCGTTCGGCGAGGCCTCGCTCGCCGATCTACGCGCGCGGCTCAACAGCCGGGTCGCGGGCCGGCGCTTCACCGATGTGCCGATGCTCGTCGAGGACCTCGCCGAGGCCTTCGACCTCGAGGACCGAGGCACCGTCTCGACCGTGCTCTCCACCCTCCTGGAGACGCTCGTCGAGGAGAACGAGGAGCGGCTGATGATCGGCGGCACCGCCAATCTGACCCGCTTCTCGCATGATTTCCCCCTCACCATCCAGCCGGTGCTGGAGGCACTGGAGGAGCAGGTCGTGCTCCTCAAGTTGCTTGGCGAGGCCGGGGATTCGGGCATGACCGTGCGCATCGGGCACGAGAACGCCTACGAAGGACTCAACTCCACGTCCGTCGTGTCGGTGGGCTACGGTTCGGGCGGCGAGGCAGTCGCCAAGCTCGGCGTGGTCGGACCGACCCGCATGGATTACCCGGGAACGATGGGAGCGGTACGCGCAGTGGCACGTTACGTCGGACAGATCCTGGCGGAGTCGTAAGTGGCCACGGACTACTACGCCGTGCTCGGCGTGCGTCGCGACGCGTCGCAGGAAGAGATCAAGAAGGCCTTCCGGCGGCTCGCGCGCGAGCTGCACCCGGACGTCAACCCGGATCCGAAGACCCAGGAGCGGTTCAAGGAGATCAACGCCGCGTACGAGGTGTTGTCGGATCCGCAGAAGAAGCAGGTCTACGACCTCGGCGGCGACCCGCTCTCGCAGCAGGGCGCCGGCGGCGGTGCGGGCGGCTTCGGGGCCGGTGGGTTCGGGAACTTCTCGGACATCATGGACGCGTTCTTCGGTACGGCGTCCCAGCGCGGCCCGCGCTCGCGCACCCGGCGCGGCCAGGACGCGATGATCCGGCTGGAGGTCGAGCTCGACGAGGCGGCCTTCGGCACGACGAAGGACATCCAGGTCGACACGGCCGTCGTCTGCAACACCTGCAACGGTGAGGGCGCGGCGCCCGGCACCTCCGCGCAGACGTGTGACATGTGCCGCGGTCGCGGTGAGGTGTCGCAGGTGACGCGGTCCTTCCTGGGCCAGGTCATGACCTCGCGGCCGTGCCCGCAGTGCCAGGGCTTCGGGACCGTCGTCCCGACGCCGTGTCCGGAGTGCGCGGGCGACGGGCGGGTACGGTCCCGTCGGACCCTCACCGTCAAGATCCCGGCCGGTGTCGACAACGGCACCCGGATCCAGCTCGCCGGCGAGGGCGAGGTCGGGCCCGGCGGCGGTCCCGCAGGTGACCTGTACGTCGAGATCCATGAGCTGCCCCACCCGACCTTCCAGCGGCGTGGCGACGATCTGCACTGCACGGTGACGATCCCGATGACGGCGGCGGCCCTCGGCACGAAGGTCCCGCTGGAGACGCTGGACGGCCTGGAAGAGGTCGACATCCGCCCGGGCACCCAGTCCGGCCAGTCGATCCCGCTGCACGGCCGGGGTGTCACGCACCTGCGCGGCGGCGGCCGGGGCGATCTCATCGTCCACGTCGAGGTCACGACCCCGACGAAGCTCGACCCCGAGCAGGAGCGCCTCCTGCGCGAGCTGGCCAAGCTGCGCGGCGAGGAGCGTCCGCAGGGGCAGTTCCAGCCGGGGCAGCAGGGGTTGTTCTCCAGGCTCAAGGACGCGTTCAACGGGCGTTGAGTCCGGAGGCAAACTCCGGGCCTATGCCAAGGGGAAGGGTCGATTCGGACTTGTTCGGAGGACGTGACAACATGCCGTCATGTCCTCCGCACTGACCGATCTCTTCCCCCATCCGATCGTGCAGGCCCCCATGGCGGGCGGCGTCTCCGTGCCGCAGCTCGCCGCCGCCGTGTCCGAGTCCGGTGGGCTGGGTTTTCTCGCCGCCGGGTACAAGACCGCCGACGGGATGTACCAGGAGATCAAGCAGCTGCGCGGGCTGACCCAGCGTCCTTTCGGCGTCAACCTGTTCATGCCGCAGCCCGAGCATGCCGACGCCGCGGCCGTGGACGTCTACTCACACCAACTGGCCGGTGAGGCCGCCTGGTACGAGGTCGAGCTCGGGGACCCCGACAGCGGACGCGACGACGGCTACGACGCCAAGCTCGCCGTGCTGCTCGACAACCCGGTGCCGGTGGTCTCCTTCCACTTCGGCGTGCCCAGCGGCGACGTCCTGGAGTCCCTGCGCCGCGCCGGCACCGTCACCCTCGTCACCGCCACCACCCCGGACGAGGCCCTCGCCGTGCAGCGGGCCGGCGCCGACGCGGTGATCGTGCAGGGCATCGAGGCCGGCGGCCACCAGGGCACCCATCGCGACAACCCCGAGACCGAACGCGCCGGCATCGGGCTGCTCTCCCTCGTCGCCCAGGTCCGCGAGACCGTGAGCCTGCCCCTGGTCGCCGCCGGCGGCATCATGCGCGGCAGCCAGATCGCCGCCGCACTCGCGGCCGGCGCCAGTGCCGCCCAGCTCGGCACCGCCTTCCTCGCCACCCAGGAGTCCGGCGCCCACGCCCTGCACAAGCAGGCGCTGACCAACCCCCTGTTCGTACGGACCGAGCTGACGCGCGCCTTCTCCGGTCGCCCCGCACGCGGCCTCGTCAACCGCTTCATGCGCGAGCACGGGCCGTACGCCCCCGCCGCCTACCCCGAGGTCCACCACCTCACCTCGCCGCTGCGCAAGAAGGCCGCCGCCTCCGGCGACCCGCAGGGCATGGCCCTGTGGGCGGGGCAGGGACACCGCATGGCCCGCGAACTGCCCGCCGGGCAGCTGGTGGAGGTGCTGGCCGCCGAACTGGACGCGGCCCTGACAGCGTTGTCGGCGTTCCCGCGGGGCGGTGCCGGCCGATGACCGCGCCGGTCTTCGTCGTCGAGTCGCTGGAGCGGGCCACCGGTCCGGGCGGCGGCGAGTACGTGCTCGACGGGCCCGAGGGGCGGCACGCCGTCTCGGTGAAGCGGCTGCGGCCCGGCGAGGACGTCGTCCTGACCGACGGGCACGGGCGCTGGGCCGAGGGCGTCGTCAAGGCGGCCGAGGGCAAGGACCGGCTCGTGGTGGAGCTCGGCGCCGTGGCCGAGGAGCCGCCGGAGCGGCCCCGTATCACCGTCGTCCAGGCCCTTCCCAAGGGGGACCGGGGCGAGCTGGCCGTCGAGACCATGACCGAGACCGGCGTCGACGCGATCGTGCCGTGGGCGGCCGCCCGCTGCATCACCCAGTGGCGGGGCGAGCGGGGCGCCAAGGCCCTCGGCAAGTGGCGGGCCACCGCGCGCGAGGCCGGCAAGCAGTCGCGCCGGGTACGCTTCCCCGAGGTCGCGGAGGCGGCGACGACCAAGCAGGTCGCGGCGCTGCTCGCGCAGGCCGACTTCGCCGCCGTACTGCACGAGGAACGCGACTACGGCAGCGAGCCGCTGGCGACGGCCGAACTGCCCGCCGACGGCGAGATCGTGCTCGTCGTCGGCCCCGAGGGCGGGGTGTCCCCCGAGGAGCTGGCCCTCTTCGAGGAGGCGGGGGCGAAGGCGTACCGTCTGGGCCGTACCGTCCTGCGCACCTCCACCGCCGGAACCGCGGCGACGGCACTGCTCCTCGGCCGCACCGGCCGCTGGTCCTGACCCGGGGAGGGACGTCCGCCGTGGAACTCGCCCAAGTAAGACTGCTGGTCAGCGACTTCGCCGCCTGCTACCGGTTTTACGCCGACGTCCTCGGCCTCAAGCCGCAGTCGGGCGCGACCAGCGGGCCGTACGAGAAGTTCAGCCCCGCCACCGGCTCGGCGGGCATCGCCCTCCAGGACCGGGCGATGATGGCCGAGGTCCTGGGCGAACTCGGCGACGACGCCAGCGGCCATCGCTCACTGGTCGTGCTGCGGGTGGACGACCTGGACGCCTACTGCGCACAGATCGCCGAACGCGGCGCCACCCTCCTGCGCGGCCCCGCTCCCATGACCGACCGCATGCGCGTCGCCCACCTCAAGGACCCGGAGGGCAATCTGGTGGAGCTGCAGCAGTGGCTGCTGCTGCGCACCTGAGACAGGCCCTGGACCACCTGTGACGTGCGAGCGCGGGGTGTGGCCGTATGTGCTCTACCGCGGCGGCCGGGACAGTGGCAGGCTGCCCTCCCATGGGGGCTCTCAGGAGGGTTTGGGGCCGCGCGGACCGGCCTGCGGGGCGTCGTGCGCGCGCGGTGCGGGTGGCCGGTGCGGCGGGCGTGGCCGTGCTCGCCGTCGGCGGGACGTCGGCCTGCGATCCGGGCGGGCTGAACACGGCGACCGTGGCGTTCACGACCGACCAGACCGTGACCGCCGAGCTGGAGCGGCAGAAGGCCGATGTGCAGTGGCTCAACTGCACCGGTTCGTACGACAACGGCGGCAAAGGCAACGGCGGCAACAGCTCCGCGACGGCCAGTGAGAACACCATCGTCAAGGTCGACTGCGAGGGCGAGACCTCCGACGGCAAGGACATCACCGTCACCGGCCGGATCACCCGGGCCGTCAGCGGTGCCTGTGTGCGCGGGGACCTCGTCGCCAAGATCGACGGCAAGGAGTGGTTCCACGTGAACGGGCTGGGCAACTGCAACGCCACGCCCTCGCCGGTCAACCCGCCCGGCAACGGACAGCAGCCCGGGCCCACCGTCACGGTGACCGTCACCAAGACCGTCTACTGCAAGGAGCACCCGAACTGCTGGCCGGAGGGCAAGTGAGCGCTTTCCGAAGGGAGTTCGGGCAAGTGATCCAAAGGCCTGTCCCCGGACGCCGCCCCTGCCTATGGTGATCGGGTGACTCAGTCCGCGACGCCTGGATCGTCTTCGTATCTCCGGTATCCGCATCTCCACGGCGACCTGGTCGCCTTCACCGCCGAGGACGACGTGTGGCTCGCTCCCCTCGACGGCGGCCGGGCCTGGCGGGTCAGCGCCGACAACGTGCCGGTCTCCCGGCCGCGCATCTCGCCCGACGGCACCACCGTGGCCTGGACCTCCACGCGCGACGGCGCCCCCGAGGTGCACATCGCCCCGGTCGCGGGCGGCCCCTCCAAGCGCCTCACGCACTGGGGGAGTTGGCAGACCCGGGTGCGCGGCTGGACCCCGGACGGACAGGTCCTGGCGATCAGCACCCAGGGCCAGGCGGGCAGCCGCCGCACCTGGGCCCACACGGTCCCGCTCGACGGCGGACCCGCCACCCCCCTGCCGTACGGCCCCGTCGGCGACGTCGTGCACGGACCGCACCTGGTCCTGGCCTCCGCGCCGATGGGTCTTGAGGCCGCGCGGTGGAAACGGTATCGGGGCGGTACCGCGGGCAAGCTGTGGATCGACGTCGAGGGGGACGGCGAGTTCATACGGCTGCACGCGGAGCTGGACGGGAACCTGGAGGACCCCGTGTGGGTGGGGGAGCGGCTGGCGTTCCTCTCCGACCACGAGGGCGTGGGGGCGGTGTACTCCTGCCTCGCCGACGGATCAGACCTGCGACGCCACACACCGGTCGACGGCTTCTACGCCCGGCACGCCGCGAGCGACGGCACCCGTGTCGTCCACTCCCGCGCCGGTGAACTCTGGCTCCTGGACGACCTCGACGGCGCCGAGCCGCGCAGGCTGGACATCCGGCTCGGCGGGCAGCGCACCGACCGGCAGCCGTACCCGCTGAACGCCGCCCGCGCCTTCGGAGCCGCCGCGCCCGATCACACCGCGCGCGGCAGCGCCGTCTGCGTCCGGGGCGCCGTGCACTGGGTCACCCACCGCTCCGGTCCCGCCCGCGCGCTCGCCGCCGAGCCCGGCGTACGGGCCCGGCTGCCGCGCACCTTCCGGGCGGAGGGCGAGGAGTGGGTCGTCTGGGTCACGGACGCCGAGGGCGACGACGCGCTGGAGTTCGCCCCGGCGACCGGCCTCGCGCCCGGGGCCACCCCGCGCAGGCTGGCCGCCGGACAGCTCGGGCGGGTGCTGGAGCTCGCCATGGCGCCCGACGGAAGCCGGGCCGCGGTCGCCGCGCACGACGGGCGGCTGCTGCTCGTCGAGCGGGAGTCCGGCGAGGTGCGCGAGGTCGACCGCAGTGCGGACGGGGACGTCTCCGGGCTGGTCTTCTCGCCCGACTCGGCCTGGCTCGCCTGGTCGCACCCCGGCCCGCGCCCGCTGTGCCAGCTCAAGCTCGCCAACACCACCGACCTGTCGGTCTCCGAGGCGACCCCGCTGCGCTTCCAGGACTTCGCGCCCGCCTTCACCCAGGACGGCAAGCACCTGGTGTTCCTGTCGACGCGGGCCTTCGACCCGGTCTACGACGAGCACGTCTTCGACCTCGCCTTCGTGGTCGGCTCCCGCCCGCACCTGATCACCCTGGCGGCCACCACCCCGTCCCCCTTCGGCCCGCAGCGCCACGGCCGCCCCTTCGACGCGCCCGACAAGGACGAGACGCCCGACAGCGAGGGCGCTCCGGCCACCCGCATCGACCTCGAAGGGCTCGCCGACCGGATCGTGCCCTTCCCGGTCGAGGCCGCCCGCTACAGCAACCTGCGGGCCGCCAAGGACGGCGTGCTGTGGCTGCGGCACCCCGTGCGCGGGGCCCTCGGCTCCTCGCGGGCCACGCCCGACGACCCCGAGCCCAAGAACGAGCTGGAGCGCTACGACCTCGTCCAGCGGCGCGTGGAGCATCTCGCCGACGACGCCGACGACTTCGAGGTCAGCGGCGACGGCAAGCGGGTGTTGCTGTGGACCGACGGCCGGCTCAAGGTGGTGCCGAGCGACCGTCGGGCCTCGGGCGACGAAGACAGCGACTCGAACATCACCGTCGACCTGACCCGCGTACGGCAGACGGTCGACCCCGCGGCCGAGTGGCGGCAGATGTTCGACGAGGCCGGCCGCATCATGCGCGACCACTTCTGGCGGCCGGACATGAGCGGTGTGGACTGGACGGCCGTGCTGGACCGCTACCGGCCGCTGCTCGACCGGGTGGCCACCCATGACGACCTGATCGACCTGCTGTGGGAGGTCCAGGGCGAGCTGGGCACCTCGCACGCCTACGTCACCCCGCGCGGCGGATACGGCAGCGGCGCCCGGCAGGGTCTGCTCGGCGCCGACATCTCCCGCCATCCGGACGGCGGTTGGCGCATCGACCGCGTCCTGCCGTCGGAGACCTCCGACCCCGAGGCGCGGGCGCCGCTGGCCGCACCCGGGGTCGCGGTGCGGGTCGGGGACGCGATCGTGGCGGTGGCCGGGGTGCCGGTGGACCCGGTGGCCGGGCCCGGGCCGCTGCTCGTCGGCACGGCGGGCAAGGCGGTGGAACTGACCATCTCGCCGGCCGGGGGCGGGGACGTACGGCACGCGGTCGTCGTGCCGATCGCGGACGAGCAGCCGCTGCGCTACCACGCGTGGGTCGCGGACCGGCGGGCGTACGTCCACGAGAAGTCCGGCGGGCGGCTCGGCTATCTGCACGTCCCGGACATGCAGGCGCCGGGGTGGGCCCAGATCCATCGCGACCTGCGGGTGGAGGTGGCGCGCGAGGGCCTCGTCGTGGACGTGCGGGAGAACGGGGGCGGGCACACCTCGCAGCTCGTGGTGGAGAAGCTGGCGCGGCGGATCGTGGGCTGGGAACTGCCGCGCGGGATGCGGCCGTACAGCTATCCGGTGGACGCTCCGCGTGGGCCGGTGGTGGCGGTGGCGAACGAGTTCTCCGGGTCCGACGGGGACATCGTCAACGCGGCGATCAAGGCGCTGGGGCTCGGGCCGGTCGTGGGGACGCGGACGTGGGGCGGAGTGGTCGGCATCGACAGTCGGTACCGGCTGGTCGACGGGACGCTGATCACTCAGCCGAAGTACGCGATCTGGCTGGAGGGGTACGGCTGGGACGTGGAGAACCACGGGGTCGACCCGGACGTGGAGGTGGTCCAGCGCCCGCAGGACTGGGTGGCGGGCCGGGACGCGCAGCTGGATGAGGCGGTGCGGCTGGCGTTGGCGGGGCTGGAGGAGCGCCCGGCGAAATCGGCCCCGCCGCTGCCGGACCGGTGACCTGCCTTTCGCCCCCGCCGCCCCTACCCATTCCCGTCCCCTGGGGGCCTGCGGCCCCCAGACCCCCGCTCCGGCCCTGAAGGGGCCTTGTCCTCAAACGCCGGACGGGCTGAAAATCCAGCCCCTCCGGCGTTTGAGGAGCGGGGGTCCAGGGGGCGGAGCCCCCTGGCGGGGTCGAAGGGGCGGAGCCCCTGGGGACGGGAATGGGTAGGGGCGGCGGGGGCGAGGAAGACACATGCCCGGCGATAGCATGCCCCCTGAGAGATCAACCGGCGTGAGGAGGCACACGCATGGCAGGGGAACCGCAGGACGACTGCCTGTTCTGCAAGATTGTCGGAGGGCACGTGCCGGCGACGATCGTGCGGGAGACGGACACGACCGTCGCGTTCCGGGACATAAACCCCCAGGCACCCACCCACGTCCTGGTGATCCCCAAGGCCCACTACCCGGACGCCGCCGCCCTCGCCGCCGGCGACCCCACCCTCGCCGCGGACGTCCTGCGAGAGGCGCAGTCCGTCGCCGACGAGGACAAGCTGGAGAGCTACCGCATCGTCTTCAACACCGGCCCCGGCGCCGGCCAGACCGTCTTCCACGCGCACGCCCACATCCTCGGCGGCCGTGGCATGCAGTGGCCCCCTGGCTAGGGCGAAGCCGTCGTGTCCGTACGTGAGTTGGTCGTCCTGGGGACGGCGAGCCAGGTCCCCACCCGGCACCGGAACCACAACGGGTACCTGCTGCGCTGGGACGGGGAGGGCATCCTCTTCGACCCGGGCGAGGGCACCCAGCGGCAGATGCTGCGTGCCGGGGTCGCCGCCCACGACCTGAACCGGATCTGTGTCACCCACTTCCACGGCGACCACTCCCTCGGACTCGCCGGGGTCATCCAGCGGATCAACCTCGACAAGGTCCCGCACCCCGTCACCGCGCACTACCCGCGCTCCGGCCAGCGCTTCTTCGACCGGCTGCGGTACGCCACCGCCTACCGCGAGACCGTCGACCTCGCGCAGGACCCGATCAACATCGACGGCGTCATCGCCGACACCGGTGGCTACACGCTCCACGCCGCCCGGCTCTCGCACCCCGTCGAGTCGTACGGCTATCGCCTCGTCGAGCCCGACGGCCGCCGCATGCTGCCCGAACGGCTCGCCGCGCACGGCATCCAGGGGCCCGACGTCGGACGGCTCCAGCGGGCGGGGACGCTCGGCGGGGTCTCGCTCGACGACGTGAGCGAGATCCGGCGCGGGCAGCGGTTCGCGTTCGTCATGGACACCCGGCTGTGCGACGGGGTGTACACCCTCGCCGACGGCTGCGACATGCTCGTCATCGAGTCCACCTTCCTCGACGAGGACGGCGGACTCGCCGCCGAGCACGGCCATCTGACCGCCGGTCAGGCCGCCCGCGTCGCCCTCGATTGCGGCGTACGGCATCTCGTGCTCACCCACTTCAGCCAGCGCTACACCGACCCCGACGAGTTCGAGCGGCAGGCACGGGACGCCGGCTTCGCGGGGGAGCTGACGGTGGCGCACGACCTGCTGCGGGTGCCGGTTCCGAAACGTCGGTAATACCGCCGTACGATGCTTTGATGTCCCTCCCGAAAGCAGAACTGCACCTCCATATCGAAGGCACCCTCGAACCCGAGCTGGCCTTCGAACTGGCCGCCCGCAACGGCGTCACGCTGCCGTACGGCGACACCGACGAACTGCGCGAGGCCTACCGGTTCGAGGATCTGCAGTCCTTCCTGAACCTGTACTACGAGCTCATGGCCGTCCTGCGCACCGAGCGGGACTTCGCGGATCTCACGAACGCCTATCTCGCCCGCGCCGCCGCCCAGGGTGTGCGGCACGCGGAGATCTTCTTCGACCCGCAGGCGCACACCAAGCGGGGCCTCGAGCTGGGCACGGTCGTCGAGGGGCTGTGGCGGGCGCTGGAGCGGAGCGAGGCCGAGCACGGGGTGTCGACCCGGCTCATCATGTGCTTCCTGCGCGACGACCCCGCCGAGTCGGCCATGGAGACGCTGCGCGCCGCCGAGCCGTACCTCGACCGGATCGTCGGCATCGGCCTCGACTCCGCCGAGGTCGGGCACCCGCCGGTGAAGTTCCGCGAGGTGTACGAGGCGGCGGCCGCGCTCGGGCTGCGGCGCGTCGCGCACGCCGGCGAGGAGGGGCCGCCCGCCTACATCACCGAGGCCCTGGACGTCCTGGGCGTCGAGCGGGTCGACCACGGGCTGCGCTGTGTGGAGGACGCGGACCTGGTGGAGCGGCTGGTGCGGGAGCGGGTGCCGCTGACCCTGTGCCCGCTGTCGAACGTCCGGCTGCGGACCGTCGACACCCTCGCCGGCCATCCGCTGCCCGCGATGCTCGACGCCGGCCTGATGTGCACGGTCAACTCCGACGACCCGGCCTACTTCGGCGGATACGCCGGCGACAACTTCGACGCGGTGCGCGAGGCCCTCGGGCTGACCGACGAACGCCTCCGGGAGCTCGCCCGCAACTCGTTCCTCGCCTCCTTCCTGGAGGACGACGAGGAGCTGCGGGCGCGGTATCTGGCCGAGGTGGAGGGCTACGAGTTCACGTAGCCGGGGCCAGGCGCCCGGGTGCGGCCGGGGTGGCCTCGGCGGTGTCCAGCGGGATCTCGACGACCTCCATGACCTCCATGGCCGCCACGGGCTCGACGATGTCGACGGTGGCCCGGGAGTGCCTGCCGAGTGCCACCGCCGTCATCGGCACGGCGATCAGCAGCAGCCCGGCCGCCAGCACCGCGCCCATGACCGGGAACCCGGCCTGCGCCGACACCAGGCTCCCGGCGAGCGGGCCCGCCGCCGTGCCCAGCGACGACGCCGAGCCGACCAGCACCGCCCAGCGGCCGCGCGGGTCGAGGGAGGCGGCCAGGCCGATGACGTACGACAGGACGATCGGGTAGAGCGTGTTCCAGGCGATCTCGCCGGTCGCGAAGCTCGTCAGGTCGGTCGCGGAGGCGCTGAGCACGATGCAGGCCGCTATCAGGACCGTTCCGCCGCCGATGGGCAGCGCGCGGCCGAGGCGCGGGCCGAGCGCGCCGGCCCCGGTCACGCCGAGCAGCCCGGCGCCGAGCCCCACCGCGAACACCGCGCCGACCGTGGCCTCGGTCAGCTGCGCCTGCGTCAGGCCGATGCGGCCGCTGACGCCCCAGAGGGAGTTCTGGGCGAGGGACCAGCACAGCATGCAGGCGGCGAGGGTCATGCCGGGGCGGCGGTGGGGAAGCCGGGTGGCGGCGCGGGCCGCCTGCGGATGCGGGGCGGTGCCCGACGGCAGCCGGCCCGTCGTCGGCCATACGACGAGTGCGGTGAGGGCGATCGCGGCCAGCGGCTGGCCGTGGCCCGGCCCGAGGTGCGGCACGGTCAGATAGGCCGTGCCCGCGAGGGCGGAGACGCTGAGCAGGCCGGCCGTGGTGACCCGGTGCGGATCGGGCTGGGCGGCGATGCGGGTGGCGGCGACCGCGGTGGCCGTACCGGATCCGAAGCCGCCGATCAGCACGCCGAGGACGACGGCCGGTACGGAGTGCGCCAGGGCCGCGCCGCCGTAGCCGAGCAGGGCCAGGGTGAGGCCGATCCGGGCCAGCCTGCGGGCGCCGACGCGCTCGACGCGCGATGCCAGCAGGAAGCCCGCGGCGGCCGACCCCAGCAGCAGCGCGCTGCCGACGGCGCCCGCCCGGGTGGGGGAGAGCGGAAGTCCTGAGTCGAGCCTGCCGACGACGGTCGGCAGCAGATACGGGGCGAGGTACCCGGCCGTGAAAAGGGCGACGAGGGGCCAGGGGGTGGTGCGGGGGGCGAACACGGGCGTTCCCAGGGCATGCGAAAGGAGCGGCACAAAAAAGGGGGAGGGGCGCAGGCCGTCGATGGACAGGAACGCGCGAAGAATTTGTATCAAGTCAGGGGAGGCGCGAAGAAGGGGAGATGGTGTGATCTAAGGCACGTTCTGTTTGGGGTGGGGAAAGAGGGGTAGCAGAGATCGCTCCCGGTCGGTCCGGTTGGCCTCCGCAGGTGTTCTCACCTGCGCCAGTGCACCGCCCCGGCCCCGCCGGGAACCGTCGCCTCGATCTTCGCCCTGATCTCCCGCATCACCGCGACAATCCGCTCCTCGTGCTCCGCCGACAGCCGGGCCACCGGCACCGAGCAGCTGATCGCGTCCTGGGCCGGGGAGTCGTAGCGCAGCGCGAAGCCGAAGCCGACGATGCCGAGGACGCCCTCCTCGCGGTCGACCGACCAGCCGCGCGCCCGCACTTCGGCGAGGTCCGCGGCGAGGGCGGCGCGGGTGGTGTGGGAGTTGGGGGTGAGGGCCTGGTACGGGCCCTCGGGGAGCTCGGCGTCGGGGCGTTCGGCGAGCAGCGCCTTGCCCAGGGCGCCGACGTGCGCGGGGAGGCGCCGGCCGACGCGGCTGATCGTCCTGAGGTATTCGTGCGACTCGCGCGTCGCCAGATACGCCACGTCCCGGCCGTCCAGCCGCGCCATGTGGATCGTCTCGCCCAGCGCGTCGGAGGCCTCGTCGAGATAGGGGCGTACGAGGCGCACGCGCGGGTCGGAGTCGAGGTAGCCGGTGCCGGTGAGCAGGGCGTGGATGCCGATGCCGTAGAGGGAACCGGTGACGTCGGTGCGGACCCAGCCGCGCGAGATCAGGGTCTGGAGCAGCGCGTACATCGAGCTGCGCGGCACCTCCAGCTCGTCCGCCAGTTCCTGGAGGCGTGCGGGGCGGTCGCCGCGCGCGGCGAGGAGCTCCAGCAGCTCGACCGTGCGCGCCGCCGACTTCACCTCGCGGACGCCGCCTGTCTCTGACATGGGCCGATCGTAAACGGACGGACCGTGGCATTGACGGTCACGGTTCGCGTATCTAATCTCCATTTTCATACATGACTGATGTCTACATGGGGAGATGGATTCGATCTCGTGGGAGCCGCATCTGTGAACCTCACCATCACCGACGTACGCCTGACCCCGATCCTGGTCGCCGACCCGCCCCTGCTGAACACCCAGGGCGTCCACCAGCCGTACACGCCCCGGCTGATCGTGGAGGTGGAGACGGCGGGCGGGATCGTCGGCGTCGGTGAGACCTACGGCGACACCAAGTACCTGGAGCTGGCGCGGCCGTTCGCGCGGAAGCTGGTGGGACGTCAGGTCGGCGACCTGAACGGGCTGTTCGTCGTCGCCGACGACGTGGCCGTCGACCGGTCCCGGGTCTCGGGCCAGGTCGACGTCGGCGGACTGCGCGGCGTCCAGACCGCCGACAAACTGCGGCTGTCCGTCGTCTCCGGCTTCGAGGTCGCCTGCCTCGACGCCCTCGGCAAGGCGCTCGGGCTGCCGGTGCACGCGCTGCTCGGCGGCAAGGTGCGCGACGCCGTCGAGTACAGCGCGTACCTGTTCTACAAGTGGGCCGACCATCCCGAGGGCGTGCGCGCGGAGAAGGACGACTGGGGTGCCGCCGTCGACCCGGACGGGGTCGTCGAGCAGGCGCGGAGGTTCACCGAGCGGTACGGCTTCACCTCCTTCAAGCTCAAGGGCGGGGTCTTCCCGCCGGACGAGGAGATCGCGGCCGTCCGGGCGCTTGCGAAGGCCTTCCCCGGGCATCCGCTGCGCCTCGACCCCAACGGGGCCTGGTCCGTTCAGACCTCGCTGAAGGTGGCGCGGGAACTCGGGGACGTCCTGGAGTACCTGGAGGACCCGACCCTCGGCACGGCCGGCATGGCGGAGGTGGCCGCGCGGGCCGGGGTGCCGCTGGCGACCAACATGTGCGTGACGACGTTCGCCGAGATCAAGGAGGCGTTCACCAAGGACGCCGTGCAGGTGGTGCTCTCCGACCACCACTACTGGGGCGGGCTGCGCAACACCCAGCAACTGGCCGCGATCTGCCGCGCCTTCGGCGTCGGGGTGTCCATGCACTCCAACACCCACCTCGGCATCTCCCTGGCCGCGATGACCCACGTGGCGTCGACCGTGCCGAACCTGCACCACGCCTGCGACTCCCACTACCCCTGGCAGTCCGAGGACGTCCTCACCGAGCGCCTCGCCTTCGACGCCGGCAAGGTCGCCGTGCCGGACGCGCCCGGCCTCGGCGTGGAACTCGACCACGATCGGCTACGGCCACTGCACCAGCGGTGGCTGGATGACGACGGTGCGCTGCGGGACCGCGACGACGCCGCGGCGATGCGGGTCGCCGAGCCGGAGTGGGTCACGCCTGCGGTGCCTCGCTGGTAGCCCCGCAGGGGGATCGAGGAAGATCGCGGTGGCGTTGTCAGTGGCGTGGTGCACACTGGCCAGATCAGCACCACGTCAGGGAGCGCACCGTGACCACGCCCACCGCGCCCACCGGAAAGGGACCCTCGCCGCAGGGGCCGTCGGCCATGGCGGCGGGGCCGCACCGCCGGACCCGGGTCGACCCGCTCGCCCGTCTGCGCGGGCCCGCCGACCCGCCCTGGGACGTGTACCTCACGGGCACGGTCTTCCTGGACATCATCTTCACCGGCCTCGACTCGGCGCCGGTGCGCGGCACGGAGTCCTGGGCGCGCGGCATGGGCTCCAGTCCCGGCGGCGTCGCCAACATGGCCACCGCCCTGGCCCGCCTCGGTCTGAAGACCTCGCTCGCGGCGGCCTTCGGCGACGACCACTACGGCGACTACTGCTGGGACGCGCTGGAGAAGGGCGAGGGCATCGACCTGTCACCGTCGCGCACGGTGCCGGGCTGGCACTCGCCGGTGACGGTCTCGATGGCGTACGAGGGAGAGCGCACCATGGTCTCCCACGGCCATGAGCCGCCCCCGGAGGAGCCCGCGCCGGACTGCCCGCCGCGCGCGCGTGCCGCCGTGGCCTCCCTGGTGCCGGGCACCCGAGCCCCCTGGATCGCACAGGCCGCCGGCAAGGGCGCCCGGATCTTCGGCGACGTCGGCTGGGACGACACCGGGGCGTGGGATCTGGCGGGGCTGGCGGACCTGGAGCACTGCGAGGCGTTCCTGCCGAACGCGCAGGAGGCGATGCGGTACACCGGCACCGAGTGCCCTCGCGAGGCGGCCCACGCCCTGACCGAGCACGTCCCGCTGGCGGTCGTCACCCTCGGCGCGGAGGGCGCGTACGCCGTGGACGGCAGAACCGGGGAGACGGCGGTCGTCCCCGCCATCGCCGTCGAGGCCCTCGACCCCACCGGTGCCGGTGACGTCTTCGTCGCCGGCTTCGTCACTGGCACGCTGGCCGACTGGCCGCTGGCCGACCGGCTGGCCTTCGCGGGCCTGACCGCCGCGCTGTCGGTCCAGGAGTTCGGGGGGTCCCTGTCCGCCCCCGGCTGGGCGGAGATCGGCGCCTGGTGGCGCCGGGTCAAGTCCCTCGACCGACAGGACCCCGAGGCGCTGCGCCGGTACGCGTTCCTGGCGGACCTGGTGCCGGAGGAGGCGGCGAGCCCTTGGCCGCTGCGGCGGGCGGTGCCGACGATCGGGTTCCGCAGATCGGCGTGACGGGTCCGGCCCCGGCGGTTCAGCCGGGGATGGCCGGCGTCAGCACGACGAAGTCCGCGTTGGCCGGGTCGAGGCACACGGCCAGCCGGCCGACCCCCTCCGCGTCCTCCGGCCCCATCTGCACACTGCCGCCGTTCTCGGTGACCCTGGCGACCGCCGCGTCGCAGTCGTCGACGTTGAAGACCGGGTGCCAGTACGGCCGCCCGTTCGCCAGCGCGAGGTTCTCCTTCGGCAGCTCCATGAGGCCGCCCTGCATGCGCTCCTCGGGCTGCCCGGCGGGCGTGATCATGGTGTAGGCGCCTCCGCCGCCCGGCAGCTCCATGTCGCTGAACTGCCAGCCGAAGACCCCGCCGTAGAACTCCTTCGCACCCGCGGCGTCGCTCGTGTACAGCTCGGTCCAGGACAGCGACCCCGTCTCGTCCGCCATCTCGAAACCCGAGTCCTTCCCCGGCTGCCACACGGCGAACTGGCCGCCCAGCGGGTCGCTGAACTGCGCCATCCGGCCCCAGTCCTCGAGGTCCATCGGCGCCACCCGCACCGTGCCGCCCGCGCTGCGCACCGCCTGTGTCGTGGCGTCCGCGTCGGTGACGGTGTAGTAGATCATCCAGGCCGAGCGCGCCCCTTCCTCGGTGAGCTTCCCGAGCCCGGCGACGGTCTTGCCGTCCTTCTTGAACATCCCGCCCTCGAAGTCCTCGCCCGCGCCCATCGACTCGTACTCCCACCCGAACACCGCGCCGTAGAAGCCGGCGGCGGCCCGCACGTCGGGGGCGCCGAGGTCGAGCCAACAAGGGGAGCCAGGGGTCAGGTCAGTGGTGATCATGACGATTCCCTTCCGCCGATCCGCTATGCCCTCAGCCTGACACCCGGCACTGACAATCGCCCGCCGGATGCGCTTCGCATGCCGCGCGGGCCGCCGCTGGCTACCATCCGGCCATGAGCGACGACGCACGCACGGCCTCGTCAGGAGCGGATGCCACGCGGCACCGACTCGCCGCCGTGGCGCACGACTGGGCGGCGGCGATGGTCTCCAATGACCCCGCCCGGATCGCCGACTTCATGGCCGACGAATGGGTCATCGTCTCCGAGTCGGGCATCTCCACGAGAGCGCAGTTCCTCTCCCACGTGGAGTCCGGCGACCTGACCCACTCGGCCTTCCGACTCGTCGGCGAGCCCAGGATCCGCGTGCACGGCGACTCGGCGGTCCTCACGGCTCGGGTGACCAACACGGCCCACTACAAGGGCGAGCGCTTCGACGCCGACGAGTGGACGACCGACGTGTTCGTACAACGGGACGACCGCTGGCTCTGCGTACTCAGCCACATCACGACAGCGGCCGGGACCTGACCCGGTACATCAGTCAGCCTGTCCGGCGTTTGAGGACAAGGCCCGTTCAGGGCCGGAGCGGGGGTCTGGGGGCGCAGCCCCCAGGGGCGCCCGGGGTCGAAGGGGCGGCGCCCCTGGGGATGGGACGGGTAGGGGCGGCGGGGGCGAGGAAATCAGCCCGCCGTCACTGTCGTACGTACCGCACCATCCGGCCCCGCCACCAGCACCGGCGTCCCCGGCCCGCCAAGATCCCGCACCGCGGCCCGGTCCTCCGCCGAGGCGCCCTCCGCCTCCGTCACCACCGCCGCGGCCTCCAGCGACGTCGCCCCCGACGCCACCGCCATCGCCACCGCCGTCCGCAGCGCACTCAGCTTCAGCGAGTCCAGGGCGACGGTCCCGGCGACATACGTACGGCCCGTCTCGTCCCGCACGGCCGCCCCCTCGGGCACCCCGTTGCGGGCCCGAGCCGAACGGGCCAGGGTGACGATCTTGCGGTCCTCGGGGTCAAGCGCGCTGTTGTCGGTCATGACCTGAGCATACGTAGCGCCGCACGACCTACCCGGCCACGGGGTACATCGCCCCGCGCCGCCCCTCGGGCGACGCCAGCCACTCCAGCTTCGCCGCCGTGTTCGCCTCGTCCAGCGGAGTGTGCAGCACGATCGACAGATCGGGCCGCACCGGCATCTGCATCACGCTCGACTCCAGGCACAGCACCCCGACCAGCGGATGCTCCAGCTCCTTGCGGATCTGCCCGGCGTCCTCGATGTCCCGCCGCTCCCACAGCTCGGTGAACTCCGGACTCGACGCCTTCGCCTCGGCCAGCACCGCCTGGAACCCCTCGTCGTCGGGCGAGGCCGAGCACACCGCCCGGAACTGCGCCACGACCGTGGCCGCGTTCGCCTCCCAGTTCCGCGACCGCGCCCGGTACTTCGGGTCGGTGAAGAAGTCGATCAGGCAGTTCCACCGCTTGCCGGGCCGCATGCCCAGCACCGTCGCGGCGGCGTCGTTGTGCATCACGCCGTTGTAGTACTTGTCCATGATGTGCGCCGGAAACGGCATCCACGCGTCGATCAGCCGCCGCAGCCCGTCGCACATGTCCCGCTTCTCCGGAGCCACTTCCGCCACCGGCGGATTCAGCCCGGCCAGCAGATACAGATGCCGGCGCTCGGCGTTGCTCAGCCGCAGCACCCGGCCGACGGAGTCCAGCACCTGCGGCGAGACGGAGATGTCCCGCCCCTGCTCCAGCCACTGGTACCAGGAGGCGCCCACCCCGGCGAGCACCGCGACCTCCTCGCGCCGCAACCCCGGTGTGCGGCGCCGCGCCCCACCGTCCGGCAACCCCGCCTCGCCCGGCGTCACCCGGGCCCGCCTGCTCATCAGGAACTCGCGCAGCTCACGCCGCCGATGGCTCTTCGGCGCGCCCTCGGACACGTCGGACACGAACGGATCCCCCTCATCCCGTTGCCTGGTGGTGCCACCACCAGCACAACTTCCCGCTCCCCACGGCTATTCCGACACCAGCAGTCTCCTGCCCATGGCGATCGACAGTCCCCACACCACCAATCCCGACACCTCCAGTCCCCACACCACCAGTCCCGACACCACCAGCCCCGACACCCTCAGTTCCACCCCGCCGCTCGACACCCCCCGCTTGTCGACGCGCGACAAGCTCGTCCTGTTCGTCCTGTGCGCCGCCCAGTTCATGGTCGCGCTCGACTTCTCCGTCCTGAACGTCGCCCTCCCCGTCCTCGGCGCCGACCTCGGCATGAGCCAGTCGGCGCTGCAGTGGGCGGTCACGGCGTTCGCGCTGCCGTCCGGCGGCTTCCTGCTGCTGTTCGGCCGCATCGGCGACCTGTACGGCCGCCGCAGGCTGTTCCTCACCGGCCTCGCCGTGTTCGCCGCGGCCTCGGCGCTCGCGACGTTCGCCTGGGACCCGGCGTCCTTCCTCGCCGGACGCGCCCTCCAGGGCCTCGGCGCCGCGGTCATCGTCCCGACGGGCATGTCCCTGCTGACGACCACCTTCCACGAGGGGCCAGCCCGCGACCGCGCCCTCGGCATCTCCGGGACGCTGATGTCCCTCGGCTTCACCATCGGCATGGTCGCGGGCGGCGTCCTGACCGATGCCTTCGGCTGGCGGTCCACCATGGGCCTGCTCACGATCTTCGCCCTGGTCGTACTGCCGCTCGCCCCCGGCCTGCTGCCCGAGTCCCGCACCCCGGACCGCCCCCACCTGGACGTACCCGGCGCGATCACCGTCACTGGCGGTCTGCTGTCCCTGATCTACGCCCTGACCACGGCCGCCGACCACGGCTTCGCCCGCGCCGACGTCATCACGACCCTGATCGCCGGCCTCGCGCTCCTCACGGCCTTCGCGATCGTCGAGTCCCGCACCACGGCGCCCCTGGTCTCCCTGCCGATGCTGCGCCGCCGCACGGTGGCCTGGGGCAACCTGGGCGGTCTGGTCACCTTCTCGATGATGTCGACGGTGGTCTTCGTCCTCACCCTCTACCTCCAGGAGATCCTGCACCTGTCGGCCTGGGAGACGGGCCTGGTCTTCGGCGTCCAGGGCGTGATGTCGGTGATCGCGGGCTCGCTCACCCCGAGGTTCGTCAGCCGCTTCGGCGCCCGCCGCACCCTGGTGGTCTCGCTCACGGGCCAGGGGGCCTTCATCGCGGCCCTGCTGTTCCTCGACACCCACGGCTGGTCCGTCTGGCTCGCCACGGCCGCCGTATCGCTGTCGAGCATGTTCCACCTCGGCGCGATCATCTCCTACGGCCTGACGGTCACCTCCGGCGTCCCCGACGAGGAACAGGGCCTGGCCACCGGCCTGGTCACCTCCACCCAGCAGGTCGGCATCACGATCGGCATCCCCCTGCTCGGCGTCCTCGCCACGACCTCCGGCGACCTGATGTCCGGCACGCGCCTGGTGATGGCACTGGACGCGGCGATCGTGCTGGCCGCCGCCGTACTGGTGGGGATCGGACTGCGGGCGGGACGCCGAACGGTCGTGCCCGGGACCCGCCGCCCGACGGATCGGGCCGACGCCCGGGTCGACGGCCGCGGGAAGCCCTAAAGTCCCCCGTGTGAGGACTGATCGAGTCGACCCGGGCGGCCCGGGAACCGAAGCCGGTGTCCACGGGCCGTCGCCCCGAGGCGCCCGGACAGGCCGGTGACCAGGAGCGCCGAAGGGCTGGACGTCACCCGGGCGGTGGAGGTCATCGCCGAGCCCGCCGAAGGCCCCGGCCGCCGCGGCTCCGGCTACCGGGTCACCGGCGGCACCGTACTGACCGCCGCCCACGTGGTCGCCGCGGCGTCGGCGGTGCGGGTGCGCTGCAACGCCGACACCGCCGAGGAGTGGACGCGGGACGCGCACGTGATCGGCACGGACGGCGACCTCGCCCTCCTGGCCGTCGACCGGTCCGACGAACTCGCCCCCGTCCGCTACGGCCGTGTTCCCGAGCGGGACGCCGTGATCGCCTGCACCGGTCTCGGCTTCCCCCGGTTCAAGCTCCGCGACGACGCCTCGGGCAGCTACCGGGACCTGTGCCATCTGCTCGGTTCCGCTCCGGTGCTGTCGAACCGGCGCAGCGGAACACTGGAGATCACGGTCGCGAGCCCACCCGAGCCCGACCCCGACCCGGCGCGGTCGGCCTGGGAGGGCATGTCGGGCGCCCCGGTCTTCGCGGCGGGCCGCCTCATCGCCGTCGTCACCGCGAACCACGCCCTCGAAGGCGCGGGCAGGCTGGCGGCACACCGCATCGACACCCTGTACGGCGACGGCGACGCCACGTTGCGCGCCGCCCTCGGACTGCCGGCCCGGGCCGAGGACCTCCCCGACGTCCTGCCGCCGGTGCCCCGGTCCCTGGTGCTCGAGGCGCACCAGGCCGAGGTCGCCTCGATCGCGCCCCTCCACATGGTCGGCCGGGACGCCGAACTGGCGGAACTCACGGAGTTCTGCTCGGGCCCGGACCCGTATCTGTGGTGGCAGGCGGGCCCATGGGCCGGCAAGACGGCCCTGGCGTCGTCCTTCGCCGCCGCCCCTCCCGACGGCGTACGCGTCGTGTCGTTCTTCGTCACCGCCCGGCTCGCCGGGCAGGCGGACGCCACCGCTTTGAGCGCCTCGCTGATCAGACAGCTCGCGGAGATCGCGGAGCGGCCCCTGTCACCCGGAGCGGGCGGCCCGGGCCTGCTCACCCTGCTGCTCACCGAGGCGGCCGAGCGGTGCGCCCGGCGCGGTGAACGCCTCGTCCTGGTCGTCGACGGCCTCGACGAGGACCAGGGAGCCCGACCCAGCGTCGCCGCACTGCTGCCGCGCCGCCCACCGGACAACCTGCGCGTCCTGGTCACCAGCCGCCACCACCCCGGCCTGCCCGACGACGTACCCGGAGACCACCCGCTGCGCACCTGCCGGATCCGTCACCTCGAACCCTCCGCCTACGCCCAGGACCTCGGTTTCCGGGCCCGGGCGGAACTGCAGGACCTCATCCGATCCGGGCCGGACGGCTACGAGGTCGTCGCTCTGATCACCGCGAGCGGCGGCGGTCTCACCCCGGCCGATCTGGCCGTGCTCACCCGACGTCGTCACCACGAGGTGGCCTGGCACATCGACAGCGTCTTCGGCCGGGCCTTCACCTCCCGCACCACCGGCGACGAACAGGTCCTGCTGTTCGCGCACGAGACACTCCGGGCCACGGCCGAGCAACTCCTCGGCCCCGAACTGACCGAGTGCCACGACCGGCTGCACGACTGGGCCCGGCAGTACCGCGACCGGGGCTGGCCCGACGACACCCCCCGCTACCTCCTGGAGCCCTACGCCCGCCTGCTCGCCGCGCGCGAGGACACCGACCGCCTGGCGGAACTGGCCCTGGACCGGCGCCGGCACGAGCGCATGCTCGCCCGTTTCGGCACGGACCGCGCTGCGCTCGCCGAGATCGCGGCGGCTGCGGAACTCCTCGCCGACGTCGAGGACTTGACGCGTCCGACGCTCCTCGTGCTCGAACGCCGCAGGTTGGACGAGCGCAGCTATGAAGTCCCCCGGGAACTCGCCGCCGTATGGGCGCGGCTCGGCTACTTCGGCCACGCGGCCGAACTGAGCGAGTTCCTCTACGAGGACCCCCTGGCCGACTACGCTCTGGCGCTGGTCGAGGCCGGCCAGTACGAGGACGCCGCCGAGGCGGTCCGACGCCGCCCCGACTACGAACTGCTCGTGGTGTGGGCCGCCTTGCTCCGGCGTGCCGTGACGGAGGACCCCGACCAGGTGGCGGCATGGACGGCGGATGCCCTGGCGACGATGGAGGCCATGCCGTCCTTCGGCCTCACCCTGGACCTGTTCGCGGATCTCCTGGATGTCCTGAGTCCTTACCCGGCGCACAGCGCGATGATCCTCGAGAAGGCCAGGGCCCTGACCGAGGACCTGGAGCCTGCCTGGTCCGAATCGGCCCTGGACCGGCTGCTGTTCACGCTCGCCGCGGCACCGGACGACGCCGACCGGGCCCTGCGGGCCGTAGAGGAAGCGCGGCGCGCCTTCGACGCCCTGGCCGAATCCCGCCGAGCCCACTACTCCGGTGTGCTGGTCTGCGGGCTGCTGAGGGCGGCCGTCGTGGTGGGGCCGACATGGACGGCGGAGCAGGTCGGGGCCGAGATCGACGCCGTCATGGAGGGGAGCCGCAGCGGCCGGCCGACGTACTGGCGGCCGCGCGGGCTGTCCGTGCTGGCCGAGACCGACCCGTCCCGCGCGGCGCGATGGGCACGGGAGTGCCTCGCCGACTTCCTGGCACGGGAAGCCGAGGAGCCGACCACGGTCGACGACTGGGAGTACGACCCCGACCTCATCCACGGATGGCGGCAACTGCTCGACGTCCTCGTCCGCACGGGCCGTCACGAGGACGTCCGCGAGCTGCTGCTCCGGCATCGTGGCCTCCTGCTGCAGCCCCGCCTTGAGGCATGCTGCGCACTCGTCCGCCACGGCCCCGAGGACGACGGCGAGAAGCGGCTGCTGCTCCTTCGGGGCGCGGGGGAGGCGAGGCGCTCGGAGTACGGCCCGCACCTGCTGGCCCGGCTCGCGGCGGCCGCCTCGGTGACGGCCGACCGGGCACTCGCCGTCGAGCTGGCGACGGAGGCGGAACAGGCGGCACGGGAACATCCGTCGTACGACACCTGGCAGGTCACGAGGACCGACCTCGCCCGAGCGCTCATGCGGCTCGGCCGCCTCGACGAGGCCGAAGAGGTGTACCGGGCCGGCGGGGTGCCCGCGTCGCTGCGGGCCGATCTGGCCCTGGCCCACTCCCGGACCTCACCGGGGGCCACGCTGCGCCTGCTCGACGGCATCGACGACCGCGCCAGATGGCAGGACACGGACGGCCGGTCCCTGGAGAAGATCACCAACGCGGACCTGGCCAAGGCGTCGGCGGCCCTGGAGGACCTGCACCCCGACCGGGCCGCCGCTCTCCTTGAGCGGGCGGTCACTCGTGCCCAGGGCCGGGCCAACGCCGACAAACGATGGCAGGGGCTGATCGATGTGGTGGCGTTCGCCGCGCCCAAGCGCGCCGAGCGCGTCCTCGCCGACCTGGCGGAGGAACTGCGTACCGCGGAGGACTGGCCGCCCATGAGGCGCTATGGCCTGGCGCGGGCCCTGCTCCCGCTGGACCCGGGCCGCGCAGCGCGGCTCCTGGGCCGGGTTTCGCACGCGCACCGGGAGGAGTTCCGGTCGGTGGACCGGGTCGCCGTACTGGCCGTGACCGAGCCCGCCCTCGCCGCCGAAGCGGCGGAGCGCATGCTCGAAGACGACTCCATATCCTGGCTCATGGACGAACTGGCCGAGGCGCTCCTCGGTGATCCGAGGTGCCCCGGCGATCCGGCTCTGCGCCCGCTCGCCCGCCGCTGCGCCCGCGCGGCCCTCGCCGGAACCCACTGGGCCGAGGCCTTGCCGCCACTGGCCGAGCTGGAGCCGGAAGCGGTTCTGGCCGTCCACGAGCGCCTGCGCGAACTGGGCGCCTTGGAGCCGCGGTGACGCGGGCCCCCGCCCCTCAGGGCCGGTCGAGCCGCAGCCGCTCGGCCCTCGGCAGACCGGCCACGACCAGGTCGTACGAGTCCTCGACGAGCTCCCGGACGAACCGGTCCGGAAGGTCACCGTCCACGGTGACGGTGTTCCAGTGCCGCTTGTTCATGTGATAGCCGGGAACGATCAGGCCGGGATACTCCCCGCGCAGCCGCACCGCGTCGTCCGGGTCGCATTTCAGATTGACCGTCAGGGGCCGCGCACCCAGGTCGGTGAGGGCGAAGAGCTTGCCCAGGACCTTGAAGACCGAGGTCTCCGGGTTGAAGGGGAAGTCCTCGACGGTCGCGTTGAAGGACAGGCAGAAGGTGCGCAGTTCCTGCGGTGTCACTCGGACTCCTTGTCCCCCACCGAGGGCATGACGGGGCTCATCGGTTCCACCAGCACGGTCACGATCTTGTTCCGGCGGCCGGCCGCCGCCTCCGCCGTCAGACGCAGTTCACGGCCGTCGGGCAGCCCGACCCGCGACGACGCCCCGGCGATCGGGACCCGGCCCAGCGCCTTCGCCAGCAGTCCGCCGACGGTCTCCACGTCCTCGTCGTCGTACTCGTCGAGGCCGTACAGCTCACCCAGGTCGGTGATGTCCAGGCGGGCGGTGACGCGGTAGCGGTCCTCGCCCAGGTCCTCCACCGGCGGCAGCTCACGGTCGTACTCGTCGGTGATCTCACCGACGATCTCCTCCAGGATGTCCTCGATGGTGACGATGCCGGCGGTGCCGCCGTACTCGTCGATCACCACGGCGACGTGATTGCGCTCCTTCTGCATCTCGCGCAGCAGATCACCGGCGTTCTTGGTGTCGGGCACGAACACCGCGGGCCGCATCGCGGTCGACACCAGCTCGCTCTCCGCGTCCCGGGAGATGTGCGTCTTGCGGGCCAGGTCCTTCAGATACACCATTCCCACCACGTCGTCCTCGCTCTCCCCGACCACCGGGATACGCGAGAAACCGGAGCGCAGGGCCAGGGTGAGGGCCTGGCGGATGGTCTTGTACCGCTCGATGACGACGAGGTCGGTCCTCGGGACCATCACCTCCCGCACGAGCGTGTCGCCCAGCTCGAAGACCGAGTGCACCATACGGCGCTCCTCGTCCTCGATCAGCGACTCCTTCTCGGCGAGGTCGACCAGCGCGCGCAGCTCCGCCTCGGAGGCGAAGGGGCCGCGGCGGAAGCCCTTGCCGGGGGTGAGGGCGTTGCCGATGAGGATCAGCAGATACGGGACCGGGCCCATGATCCGCGCGAGCGGCAGCAGGACGTACGCCGCCGCGGTGGCCGTGTTCAGCGGATGCTGGCGGCCGATGGTGCGCGGGGAGACCCCGACGGCGACGTACGACACCAGCACCATGACCGCTATGGCGACCAGCAGGGCCTCGGTGGTGCTGTCGAACTCCCGCAGACAGGCGTAGGTGACCAGCGCGGCCGCCGCCATCTCGCAGGCCACGCGCACCAGCAGCGCCACGTTCAGATAGCGCGTCGGATCGGCGGCGACCAGCGCGAGCTTCTCGCTGCCGCGCCGCCCGCCGCGTACCGCCTCCTCGGCGCGGAAGCTGGAGACGCGCGCCAGGCCCGCCTCCGCGCAGGCGGCGAGCCAGGCCACGACCACGAGGGCGATCGCGCCGGCGACGAGGGGGAGGCTCATGACACGGTCGGGGCCGGCGACGGGCCCGTCAGGCCCTTCTCCGCACGCCAGCCGTCCACGATGGCGGCCTGCAGACCGAACATCTCGGCCTTCTCGTCGGGCTCCTCGTGGTCGTACCCGAGGAGATGCAGCACACCGTGGACGGTGAGCAGCTGGAGCTCCTCGTCCATGGTGTGCTGCGTGGGCGCCTCGGCCCCCTGCTTGGCGGCGACCTCCGGGCAGAGCACGATGTCGCCGAGCAGCCCCTGCGGCGGCTCGTCGTCGTCCTTCGACGGCGGGCGCAGCTCGTCCATCGGGAAGGACATGACATCGGTCGGCCCCGGCAGGTCCATCCACTGGACATGGAGCTGCTCCATGGCGTCGGCGTCCACGACGATCACCGAGAGCTCGGAGAGCGGGTGGATGCGCATCCGCGCGAGCGCGTAGCGGGCGATGTCGAGGATCGCCTGCTCATCGACCTCGGTGCCGGACTCGTTGTTGACGTCGATCGACATGGTGGTGCCGGTTCTCTACTTCCCCTTGTGCCCGGCCTTGCCGCGGCCCTTGTGTGTGCCGTTCTGGGTGCCGTGCTTGCTGTCGTACTTCTCGTACGCGTCGACGATACGGCCGACGAGCTTGTGCCGTACGACGTCGTGGGAGGACAGCATGGAGAAGTGGACGTCGTCCACGCCCTCCAGGATCTCCCGCACCTGCCGCAGACCGGACTTGGTGCCGTCCGGGAGGTCGACCTGGGTCACGTCACCGGTGATGACTATCTTCGAGTCGAATCCGAGACGGGTCAGGAACATCTTCATCTGCTCGGGGCTGGTGTTCTGGGCCTCGTCCAGGATGATGAAGGCGTCATTGAGCGTCCTACCGCGCATGTATGCCAGCGGCGCGACCTCGATCGTCCCGGCCGCCATGAGCCTGGGAATCGAGTCCGGGTCCAGCATGTCGTGCAGCGCGTCATACAACGGCCGCAGATACGGGTCGATCTTCTCGTACAGCGTCCCCGGCAGGAATCCCAGGCGCTCGCCGGCCTCGACCGCCGGGCGGGTCAGGATGATGCGGTTGACCTGCTTGGACTGCAGGGCCTGCACCGCCTTGGCCATGGCCAGGTAGGTCTTGCCGGTGCCGGCGGGGCCGATGCCGAAGACGATCGTGTGCTTGTCGATGGCGTCGACGTAGCGCTTCTGGTTGAGGGTCTTGGGGCGGATCGTGCGACCGCGGGAGGAGAGGATGTTCTGGGTGAGCACCTCGGCCGGGGTCTCCTCCGGTCCCTCCCCGTTCTCACTCGCTCTGAGCATGGCGATCGAGCGTTCCACCGCGTCCTCCGTCATCGGTTGCCCGGTGCGGAGCACCAGCATCATCTCGTCGAACAGGCGCTGTATGAGGGCGACTTCCGCGGAGTCGCCGACTGCGCTGATCTCATTGCCCCGGACGTGGATGTCGGTCGCCGGGAAGGCCGTCTCGATCACGCGCAGAAGGGAGTCGCCGGACCCCAGCACGGTCACCATGGGGTGCTGGGCGGGGACGGTGAACTGTGCTCTCGCCTGCCCCTGCGCGGGTGTGTGAGCTGTGGGTGTCTGAGTCATGGGCCGGCTCGTAGGCCTTGCTCGTCCTCCTCGATACGACTCGCCCGCCACGAGGGCGGCCTGGCGATTTCAAGGGTACGCCGGGGGACTGACATGCCCGTAGGCCTTTTCGACGGCGAGACATTACTGGAGCCGGGAGGCCCTGCCCGCCGGGGGTGACCGACTTCTCTCGCCCCCGCCGCCCCTACCCATTCCCGTCCCCTGGGGACCTGCGGCCCCCAGACCCCCGCTCCGGCCCTGAAGGGGCCTCGTCCTCAAACGCCGGACGGGCTGGAGGGCGCGGGGCGGCGTTGGGAGGTGGCGCCCCCTGCGGGTGGGGGTGGGCTCGTTCTCAATGCCGGATGGGCTGGTGGTGTGGGACGGCGCTGAGAGGTGGGCCCCTGCGGCGGGGGCGGGAAGTGGCCGGGGGAGCCAGCCCCAGGGCTTGCGGCTCCAGTGCCGGAGCTAGAGCCTCAGTCCCGGAGCTAGAGCCCCCGTCCCGGAGCTAGAGCCCCCGTCCCGGAGCCCAGAGCCCCCGCCCCGGAGCCCCGCTCCCGGAGCCAGAGCCCCGCTCCCGGAGCCAGAGCCCCGCTCCCGGAGCCAGAGCCCCACTCCCGGACCCAGAGGGGCGGGCTCCCTCGCGGGCCCCTCAGAAGCCCAGTCGGCGGAGTTGCTTCGGGTCGCGTTGCCAGTCCTTGGCGACCTTTACGTGCAGGTCCAGGAACACCGGCGTCCCCAGGAGCGCCTCGATGTGCTTGCGGCTCTTGATGCCGACCTCTTTCAGGCGCTTGCCCTTCGGGCCGATGATGATGCCCTTCTGGCTGGGGCGCTCGATGTAGACGAAGGCGTGGATGTCGAGGAGAGGCTTGTCGGCGGGCCGGTCCTCACGGGGAAGCATCTCCTCGACGACGACGGCGATGGAGTGCGGCAGCTCGTCGCGGACGCCCTCCAGCGCGGCCTCGCGGATCAGTTCCGCGATCATCACCTGCTCCGGCTCGTCGGTGAGATCACCCTCGGGGTAGAGCGCCGGACCCTCCGGCAGGAGCGGGACGATCAGGTCGGCCAGCAGGTCCACCTGCTTGTCGCCGACCGCCGAGACGGGGACGATCTCGGCCCACTCGAATCCGAGCTCCTTGCCGAGCTGGTCGATCGCGATGAGCTGCTCGGCGAGCGTCTTGCCGTCCACGAGGTCGGTCTTCGTGACGATCGCGATCTTTGGCGTCTTCTTGATGGACGCCAGTTCCTTCGCGATGAAGCGGTCACCCGGGCCCAGCTTCTCGTTCGCCGGAAGGCAGAAACCGATCACGTCGACCTCGGCCCAAGTCGTCCGTACGACGTCGTTGAGCCGCTG
The DNA here is from genome assembly GCF_015160855.1 of Streptomyces ferrugineus. NCBI lineage: Bacteria > Bacillati > Actinomycetota > Actinomycetes > Kitasatosporales > Streptomycetaceae > Streptomyces > Streptomyces ferrugineus. The sequence continues at coordinate 1,882,094 of NZ_CP063373.1, forward strand.
GCCGAGCAGCGTGCGCGGCTTGTGCAGCCCGGGGGTGTCGACCAGGATCAGCTGCGCGTCGGGCCGGTGCACGATGCCCCGCACCGTGTGCCGGGTCGTCTGCGGCTGGTTGGCGGTGATCGCCACCTTCTGCCCGACCAGTGCGTTCGTCAGGGTGGACTTGCCCGCGTTGGGACGGCCCACGAAGCAGGCGAAGCCGGCGCGGTGGGCGGCCTCGGCCGACTCCTCGGATGACTGGGTACGAACGCTCATGGCGCCCATTCTCCCTGATCCACAGAGCCCCGCCGCACACACGCCCGACCGCGCCCCGGTCATGGGCTTCCGGGCGAGCGAGGAGCAGGAGCACAAGGGCCTGGACCTTACGGTGCACGCCGAGAGCGCCTACGATCACGGGGTCCTGGGGCACGGTGCCCCGGTCGGCTCGTCCCTCTCCTCCTCCCTCTCCTCCCCCGTCCCCGCCGCCCAGAAGGTCAAGAAGCAGGCATGAAGCTCATCACCGCGATCGTCAAGCCCTACCGGCTCGACGAGGTCAAGACCGCTCTCCAGGAGATCGGCGTGCACGGTCTGACCGTGACCGAGGCCAGCGGCTACGGCCGTCAGCGCGGCCACACCGAGGTGTACCGGGGCGCGGAGTACCAGGTCGACCTGGTGCCCAAGGTCCGCATCGAGGTCGTCGTCGAGGACGAGGCGGCCGATGACGTCATGGACGCCGTGGTCAAGGCCGCCCGCACCGGCAAGATCGGTGACGGCAAGGTCTGGGCCCTGCCGGTCGAGACGGTCGTACGGGTGCGGACGGGCGAGCGCGGCCCCGACGCGCTGTAACAACGCCGGGTGCCGGGACCGCGCCTGCGTCAGCGCGTCACGCGCCTCAGTCGAACACGAACGGGCCCGGCGACTGCGGCTCTGTCGCCGTGCAGGTGATGGTGATGCCGAAGACGGTCATCTGCAGTGAGCCGCCGAAGGCCTCCAGGCTGTCACCGGAGGCGACGGTGCCGGGGAGCGGGCCGACCTGGACGGGGTCGCCGGCGGCCATCGCCGGGTTCTCCGTGGCGGTGAAGGTGGTGGTGCCGCCGCTCGCCTTCACCAGGGTGAGCGTCGAGGAGATCGAGTCCTCCCCGAGCGCGATCGGCGCGGTGATCGCGGAGGAGTTGACGGTGATGGTGGCGGACGTCCCGTCCTGTGTGGCGGTGAGCGTGGCCTCGCCGCCGCCGAAGCTGCCGCAGTCGGCGGTGATCGTCGCGGTGGCGGGGGTGACGGCGAGTGCGGCCGGCGCGAGCGCCAGACCGGTGACCGCGAGGGCCCCGGCCACCAGGGCCGCACCTGCTCCGATGCGCGTACGTCTCATGGGGAATCGTTCCCTTTCGGGGTGGGGGAATTCGGTGTGTGGGGGGTTGTCCGGCAGGTGGGTGCGAACACACTGCGCGGAGACCGAATCTGACGGTCCGTCGGAAACCGTCGGTTCCATTGATACGCGTGGGGCGAGGGTCGGCAAGGGTGATTTCCGGCCTCAACTACCGACGAGTCAACTACTGGCCGGTTCGGTACGGCGGTCAGGCCCCGCTGGGTGCCATGTCCTGGAGGCCCACCACACGCAGGAGCTGCAGCCGTTCGTAGGCCTGAGTGCCGGGGCGGGCGGAGTGGACGACCAGGAGGTGGTGGTGCTCGTGGCTGACCATGACCTCGCAGTCCAGCTCCAGCAGACCGACCAGGGGATGCAGGAAACGCTTGGTCGCCCGGTTGCGCTGGGACACCTCGTGCTCGTCCCAGAGGCGCGCGAACTCCTCGCTGGAGGCGCGCAGTTCGGCCACCAGCGCGGCCGGTTCCGGGTCGTCGGGGCGGGCCGCGGCCACCGCGCGCAGGGTGGAGACATGGGCGCGGGCGTGGGCCGCCAGATCCTCCTGGGGGAAGAGCGTGCGCGCGGCCGGGTCCAGGAAGAAGACCCGGACCAGATTGCGCTCGTGGCGCGGACGGGACATCACGTCTCCGACCAGCGCCCTGGCCATCGCGTTCTGCGCCAGCACCTCGCCGCAGTCGTTCACCACCTGCGCCGGTGTGTCGTGCAGCCGGTCCAGGATCAGCAGCAGCCCGGGGCGCACGTGCGCCGACGACGACTCGCGCCGCGGCGGCTGCTCGCCCGCCAGGTGGAACAGATGGTCCTGCTCGACGTCGGTCAGCCGCAGCGCGCGGCCCAGCGCGGTCAGCATCTGGCGGGACGGGCGCGGGCCGCGGGACTGTTCGAGGCGGGTGTAGTAGTCCACCGACATGCCCGCGAGCTGCGCCACCTCCTCGCGGCGCAGGCCCGGTGTGCGGCGCCGGGAGCCGGGCGTCAGGCCCACGTCCGACGGGGTCAGCCGGGCACGGCCGCGGCGCAGGAAGTCGGCGAGTTCGGCTCGGTTCACCCCTCCAGACTGCGGCAGCCCGCCCGGCTTATCCAGGGACTGCCGATCCCCTGATCAACGGGTCTCTCCCGCCCGCACCGGCCCCGTCCGAGGGTGGTCGGTGACGAGAGGAGCAGAACATGCTGACATTGGTGACGGGTACGACGGGACAGGTCGGCCGGCGCTTCGTGCCGAGGCTGCTGGCGCAGGCCCGGTCGGACATGGGGGTCCCCCCGCTCGAGCGAAGCCGAGAGCGGGGGAGGGTGCGGGTGCTGGTACGGGACCCGGCGCGGGGCGAGCCGTTCGCGGAACTGGGCGCCGAGGTCGTGGTCGGCGATCTGCGGGACGCCGACGTGCTCGGCAAGGCGGTCTCCGGGGTGGACGCGGTCGTGAACGTGGCGGCGTCCTTCCGAGGAGTGCCCGACGAGGAGGCGTGGGCGGTCAACCGGGACGCGGCCGTGGAGCTGGGCCGAGCCGCGCGGACGGCCGGTGTGCGGAGGTTCGTGCAGGTCAGCACCGGGCTGGTGTACGGCACCGGACGCGGCCGCCCGCTGACCGAGGACGACGAGACCCGGCCCGGCGGGGCGATGTGGGGCGCCTACCCCGAGTCCAAGGCGCAGGCCGAGCGGGAGCTGCTCGCGCTGGACGGCCTGGACGTACGCGTGGGCCGGCTGCCCTTCGTCTACGGCGAGGGCGACCCGCATCTCGCCCAGTCCCTGATGTGGGCCCGCGACTGGGCGGCGACCCAGCGCCTCCACATGGGCCACCACGTGGACGTCGCCCAGGGCCTGCTGCGCATCCTGCACGCGCCGGGCATCGCGGGCCGGATCTACAACATCGCCGACGACGCCCCCGTCACGGCGGTGGAGCTGCACCAGCTCAACGGGGTCGAGGTCCCGCAGGAGCTGTACACCCGCACCGACCCCGACCCGTGGGTCCAGATCACCTCCACCGAGCGGATCCGCCGGGAGCTGGGATACCGGCCGGTGTACCCGTCGGTCTACACGGCCCGGGACGCCGGGGCGCTCTAGCTGTACTCGGCCGGGAGGTTGGTGACACGCCCGCTACCGGTTGTTGATCATGGAGGGACCTCCGGGCGTAGTGGAGATTGCCGTCTTCACTCACCTCGGAGGTCCTGGTGGCCCACGCTAATGCCCGGCTGACCTTTCACGGCAGATGCCTGCTGGTGCGTCGCGTTGTCTTCGACCGGCGCCCGGTCGCGCACGTCGCCAAGGAACTGGGAGTCTCCCGGCAGTGTGCTCACCGCTGGGTCAATCGCTATCGGGTCGAGGGCTGGCCGGGGCTGCACGATCGCTCCAGCCGCCCCCGCACCTGCCCCACACGCACGCCGGCCGAGGTCGAGGAGCGTGTTCTTCAGGCCCGCCGACGCCTGCGCCGGGGACCCGAGCAGATCAGCGAGGCCACCGGGGTTCCGGCCCGGACCGTGACCCGGATCCTGCGCCGCCACCACATGCCGCCCCTGGCAGCCTGCGACCCGCTCACCGGGCAGGTCATCCGGGCGGTGCGCAAAAGCGCCGCACGCTACGAGTACAACCAGCCAGGCGGCCTGGTCCACGTGGACGTGAAGAAGCTCGGCAAAATCCCCGACGGCGGCGGCTGGCGCGCCCACGGCCGCAGCGAGGACGTCCGCGGCCGCGGCATCGGCTACGACTACGTGCACGCCGCCGTGGACGACCACTCCCGCCTGGCCTACGCCGAAATCCTGGCCGACGAGAAAGGCGTCACCTGCGCCGCGTTCCTCACCCGCGCGGCCGCGTTCTTCGCCGGCCACGGCATCGCCCGCATCGAGCGCGTGATGACCGACAACGCCCGCAACTACCGCACCTCCGGCTCCTTCCGCGACGCCTGCCAAACCCTGGGCGCACAGCAGAAGTTCACCCGGCCCCACTGCCCATGGACCAACGGCAAGGTCGAACGCTTCAACCGCACCCTGCAGGCCGAATGGGCCTACCACCAGGTCTTTGCCAGCAACACCGAACGCGCCGACGCACTCGCACCCTGGCTGCAGTTCTACAACACTGGCCGCCGACACACCGCGCTCGGCGGCCAGCCACCAATCAGCCGACTGTCACCAAAGTCATGACCGGGTACATCTAGCCCACCTCTCGGACTAGTCCACCCCCCGGATACGCCCGACCAGCACCGCCCCCGCCAGCCCGATCAAGGCGGCCACGGCGTACAGCATCCGGTAGCCGCCCAGGTGCGTCACGATCGGCGCGGCGAGGGCGGGTGCCGCGACCTGGGGCAGGGCGTTGGCCACGTTGATGACCCCGAGGTCCTTGCCCCGGTCCATCGCCTTCGGCAGGACGTCGGTCATCAGGGCGAAGTCGACCGACATGAACACCCCCAGGGCCACGCCCAGCAGCGCCGCCACGACGATCGCGCCGGTCCAGGTCTGCCAGGCGGCCAGCAGGGCGGTGGCCGCCGCCATCAGCACCCCGGACCACTTCACGAAGGGCTTGCGGCGGCCCACCCGGTCCGACCAGACGCCGCCCACCACGACCGTGGCCAGCAGCGCCGCGCTGTCCACCGCGGTGAGGATCAGCACGCCCTGCTCGGGGTCGTCGTGGTGCAGGCGGTCCCGCAGGTAGTACAGCAGGTACAGCAGCACCAGCGCGTTGCTGAGGTTGATCAGGAAGCGGGTCAGCCAGGCCCAGCCGAAGTCCGGGTAGCGGCGCGGGCTCAGCCAGAAGCCGCGTGCGAAGGACCGCCAGGACCACACCGGGCGGTCGGCGGCGCCCAGCCGCAGATCCCGGTACCGCAGGACGTACGGCAGCACCCCGGCCACGACGAACACCGCGCACGCCGCGTACCCCGCCGCGATCCCGCCCGCCGCCGTTGCCAGCCCCGTGCCGACGACCGCCCCGAGGATCTGCGCCGCCCCCAACCAGCCGCCCACGGCGCCCCGTTGGAGCCGCGGCACCCGGTCCGGCACCGCCGCCGTCACCGCCGCGAACGCCGCGTTCAGGGTCAGCTGGACCAGGCACCAGCCGACCGCCATCGCCCACAGCCCGCCCGCACCGGCGAGCAGCAGCAGCGACAGCGCGCCGCCCGCCGCCCCGGCCACGATCCACGGCGCACGGCGGCCCCAGCGGGCCGTGGTGCGGTCCGACAGCGCGCCGAAGAACGGGTTCGCCGCCAGCGACACGGCCGCGCCCACGCCGGTCACCCACGCCAGCAGCGTCTCCTTCGACATCCCGGTGCCGGGCGCGAAGTCCTCCGCCTGCTGGGCCAGCAGGATCTGCAGCGGGCCGTACCAGCCCACCCAGATCGCCACGTTGGCCAGCGACAGCGTGGCGGTCCAGCCCTCGCCGACCCGGGCCGTGGGCTCGGCGAGGGCCTCGGCCGTCATCCCTGTGCCCGGAGCACGTCCCGCAGCCAGCCGTAGGACGCCTTGGGGGTCCTGGCGAGCGTGTCGTAGTCCACGTGGACCAGGCCGAACCGGCGGGCATAGCCCTCGGCCCACTCGAAGTTGTCCAGCAGCGACCAGACGAAGTACCCGCGCACGTCCACGCCCGCCTCCACCGCCCGGTGCAGCGCGCGCAGGTGGCCGTCCAGGTAGGCGATCCGCTGCTGGTCGTCGACGCCCTCGTACGAGCAGCCGTTCTCGGTGATGACGATCGGCGGCAGCCGGTCGCCGTACCGCTCCCGGAAGCCGGTGAGGAGTTCCGTCAGGCCCTCGGGGACCACCGGCCAGCCGAAGTCGGTCGTCGGCACGTCCTCGATCTCCCTGACCGAGAAGGGCAGTTCGGCCGGCATGCGCACCCCGCCGAACTCGATCTCGGTGCCCTGCGGGGCGCCCACGCGGGTCGGGGCGTAGTAGTTGACGCCGTAGAAGTCGAGGGGTTCGGAGATGGCCTTCAGGTCCGTCTCGACGTCCTCGGGGGCTCCCGGCATCAACTCGCCGATGCCCTCCGGGTACCGGCCGAGCAGCACCGGGTCGGCGAACAGGCGGTTGAGGAGGACGTCGTAGAAGTCCGCCGCCTCCATGTCCGCCTGCTCCCGCGACGCCGGCCAGGTCGGGCCGTGCGAGTTGGCGATCCCGATGTCCGTCGCGCCGGCCGCGCGCAGTGCCCGTACGGCCAGGCCGTGGGCCAGCAGCTGGTGGTGGGCGACGGGCAGGGCGTCGAACAGCAGCCGCTTGCCCGGGGCGTGGGTGCCGAGGGCGTGGCCCAGCAGGGTGTGCTCGGCGGGCTCGTTGATGGTGATCCACTTCTGGACGCGGTCGCCCAGGCGCTCGGCGACCACGGACACGTGCTCGGCGAAACGGGCCGCCGTGTCCCGGTCCAGCCAGTCCAGCGCGACCGGCAGATCCCAGTGGAAGAGGGTCGGCACCGGCCGTACGCCCGCCGCGCACAGCTCGTCCACCAGACGGTCGTAGAAGTCCAGGCCCTTCGGCGCGTTCACGCGGGGCCACGAGATCGAGAAGCGGTACGCCCCCACGCCCAGGCCGGCCAGGAGCGCCACGTCCTCGCGGTAGCGGTGGTAGTGGTCGCAGGCCACCGCCGCCGTGGAGCCGTCCTTCACCGTTCCCGGCTCGGCGGTGAAGGTGTCCCACACGGACGGCTCACGCTCGTCCGCCGCTCCCTCGATCTGGTGGGCCGAGGTCGAGACGCCCCACAGGAAGCCGGCCGGGAACTGGGGTATCGGGTTCGTCGCCATGCGCCGGATCATCCGTACCGGCGGTAACGGAAGTCAACGGCCAGGCGTGAAGAACCGGTTACGCTCCTTCCTTGAGCACCCTGGAGATCAGCTTGCGCTGTTCGTCGGTGAGCCGGGGATCCGAGCAGTACACCGTCTTCTCGTCCACGGTGATCTGGTAGCTGAAGCCGTCCGGAACCCCGATCGGGGGCGTGCCCCGGCCGGACGCGACCGCGCGCTCGGCCAGGGTGTGCCAGTCCTGGGCGTCGGGCCGCCCCGAGGTGTCCACCTCGGCGTGCCGCTCGATGCCCGCGAATCCTCCCGTGCGCCGTACCAAAATACGCATGGGTCCCTGTCTAGTACGGACTTAGGAGATCCGCACCCCGACCTGCTCCCACGCCTTCGACACGGCCTGGAGTTCCTCGCCGCCGTCGCCGAAGCGCTCGCGCGCCGCCTTCGCGGTCAGCCCCGCGAAGTCCGTGAACATGGCCCGGTCCGACAGCTCGCCGCCGGTGAGCACGTCGTACCAGATCTGGCCCGCCTTCTCCCAGGCGTGGCCGCCGAGGGCGGTGGCGGCGAGGTAGAAGGCGTGGTTGGGGATGCCGGAGTTGATGTGCACGCCGCCGTTGTCGCGGCCGGTGCGGACGTACTCGTCCATCGTCGCGGGCTGCGGGTCCTTGCCGAGGACGTCGTCGTCGTACGCGCTGCCCGGCTCCTTCATGGAGCGCAGGGCCTTGCCGGAGACGCCGGGCGCGAGCAGTCCGGCGCCGATCAGCCAGTCGGCCTCGGCGGCGGTCTGGCCGAGCGTGTACTGCTTGATGAGGGCGCCGAAGACATCCGACATGGACTCGTTCAGCGCGCCGGGCTGGCCGTAGTAGGTGAGGTTGGCCGTGTACTGGGTGACGCCGTGGGTGAGCTCGTGGCCGATGACGTCGATCGGGATGGTGAAGTCGAGGAAGATCTCGCCGTCACCGTCGCCGAACACCATCTGCTCGCCGTTCCAGAAGGCGTTGTTGTAGTTCTCGTCGTAGTGGACGGTGGCGTCCAGCGGCAGGCCGTCGCCGTCGATGGAGTGGCGGGCGTAGGCCTTGAGGAACAGCTCGAAGGTGGCGCCGAGGCCGGCGTAGGCGCGGTTGACCGTGGCGTCCGGGCCGGGCTCGTCGCCCTCGCCGCGGACCTTCCTGCCGGGCAGGGCGGTGCCGTGCTCGGCGTCGTGGATGGTGCGCAGCGGCTGGTCCGACGGTGCCTTCGCCGTCGGGGCGGCCGCGAGGGCGAACTCGGCCGTGACACGGCGCCTGCCGCGCAGCTCGCTGTCGCGCATCAGGGTCCGGCGAGCCGGGCCGGAGAGTGCGGGGTCGTCGCTGCGGGCCAGCTTGTCGAGGACGTGTGGCGGTACGACGGTGCAGAAGACGGGCTCGAAGCCCCCGTTGGTCGTCATGTGCGGCACCATTGCACTGCGTGAGATGGCTGTCACTAGTCGCAACCATGATTGGTGAAATATGCGGACAGGGATCCGCACGCTCCGTGACGAAGTGGTATGGCGAAGTGGTATGGCGCACGTTTTGCCCCCTTCGTCCTCCGGGTCCCGCATACTGATACAGCGCCCCGCATCCGAAGAGCCTCGGCTAGCATGCTTCGCATCATGCGTTTCGGGCTGCTTCTTCTTAGCTGCCGCGGCGAGGGCCTGTAGTCCAGGTCGACTCCCTCCCCGCGGAGCTTCGCGTTGCGTCGTCGGCCGTCCTTTCGGACACCTTGAGGAGCCCCGCAATCATGGCGAACCGCCAGCAGCCCAGCACCATGCCGATCCATAAGTACGGCCGCTACGAGCAGGTCGACATCCCCGACCGGACCTGGCCGGACCAGCGCGTCACCACCGCCCCCCGCTGGCTCTCCACCGACCTGCGCGACGGCAACCAGGCCCTGATCGACCCCATGTCGCCCGAGCGCAAGCGCCGGATGTTCGACCAGCTGGTCAAGATGGGCTACAAGGAGATCGAGGTCGGCTTCCCGGCGTCGGGCCAGACCGACTTCGACTTCGTACGCTCCATCATCGAGGAGCCCGGGGCCATCCCCGACGACGTCACCATCTCCGTACTGACCCAGGCCCGCGAGGACCTGATCGAGCGCACGGTGGAGTCCCTGAAGGGCGCCAAGCGGGCGACCGTCCACCTGTACAACGCCACCGCGCCCGTCTTCCGCCGTGTCGTCTTCCGGGGCTCCAGGGACGACATCAAGCAGATCGCCGTGGACGGCACGCGTCTGGTGGTGGAGTACGCGGAGAAGCTGCTGGGCCCGGAGACCGAGTTCGGCTACCAGTACAGCCCCGAGATCTTCACCGACACCGAGCTGGACTTCGCGCTGGAGGTCTGCGAGGCGGTCATGGACGTCTGGCAGCCGGGTCCCGGCCGCGAGATCATCCTCAACCTGCCCGCCACGGTGGAGCGTTCGACGCCGTCGACCCACGCCGACCGCTTCGAGTGGATGGGCCGCAACCTCTCCCGCCGCGAGCACGTCTGCCTGTCGGTCCACCCGCACAACGACCGCGGTACGGCCGTCGCGGCGGCCGAGCTGGCGCTGATGGCCGGCGCCGACCGCATCGAGGGCTGTCTGTTCGGACAGGGCGAGCGCACCGGCAACGTCGACCTGGTCACCCTGGGCATGAACCTGTTCTCGCAGGGCGTCGACCCGCAGATCGACTTCTCCGACATCGACGAGATCCGCCGCGTGTGGGAGTACTGCAACCAGATGGAGGTCCACCCGCGCCACCCGTACGTGGGCGACCTGGTCTACACGTCCTTCTCCGGCTCCCACCAGGACGCCATCAAGAAGGGCTTCGACGCGATGGAGGCCGACGCGGCGGCGAAGGGCGTCACGGTCGACGACATCGAGTGGGCCGTGCCGTATCTGCCGATCGACCCGAAGGACGTCGGGCGGTCCTACGAGGCGGTCATCCGGGTCAACTCGCAGTCCGGCAAGGGCGGTATCGCGTACGTCCTGAAGAACGACCACAAGCTGGACCTGCCGCGCCGGATGCAGATCGAGTTCTCGAAGATCATCCAGGCGAAGACGGACGCCGAGGGCGGCGAGGTCACCGGCGGCGACATCTGGGCGGTCTTCCAGGACGAGTACCTGCCGAACCCCGAGAACCCCTGGGGGCGGATCCAGGTCAAGAACGGCCAGTCGACGACCGACACGGACGGCGTGGACACGCTGAAGGTGGAGGCCACCGTCGACGGCGTCGACACCGTGCTGGCCGGTACCGGCAACGGTCCGATCTCGGCCTTCTTCGACGCGCTGGCGAAGATCGACATCGATGCGCGGCTGCTGGACTACCAGGAGCACACGATGAGCGAGGGCGCGTCCGCGCAGGCCGCGTCGTACATCGAGTGCGCGATCGACGGCAAGGTGCTGTGGGGGATCGGCATCGACGCCAACACGACGCGGGCATCGCTGAAGGCGGTCGTGTCGGCGGTCAACCGGGCTGCTCGTTGATGGTGCGCTCTCGGCCGTAGGTCCACTGGGGAGTGGGTGGGTGCGGCGCCGTCGTGGTTGCTCGCGCAGTTCCCCGCGCCCCTTTAGGGCGATCGCGCGCCCGGCGTTCAGAGGCTCCGTCTGCCGTATCAGCGGCGGGCGGAGCCGTCCATTTCCGGCCATTGGTCTGTGCAGGTCACGGAAAGGTCTCGTCCGGGGTGCTGACTGCGCGTCCGGGATGTGGCTAACATCACGCAAGCGCGGCGATGTTGCCGCGGCGTTACGGAGGTGCGACGTGCTGCCAGGACGGGGACGAAACGGCCGTGCCGCCAGGCTTGCGCGCATTCTGGGCACCCGCACCGCTTGGTCGGCCGTGGGCGACGGGGAGTTCTTCTGCCCCGGCTGCGGAGGCGACCGCAACTACCAGCGGCTCACCGGGCATCGCCGCTTCACCCTGCTCGGCGTGCCCGTGCTGCCGCGCGGCGAGAGCGCGCCCGTCGTGGAGTGCGCGGCCTGCCGGCGTCACTTCGGCACCGACGCCCTCGACCATCCGACCACCACCCGCTTCTCCGCGATGCTCCGCGACGCCGTCCACACCGTCGCCCTCGCGGTGCTCGCGGCGGGCGGCACCTGCGCCCGTACGTCCCTGGAGACCGCCGCGGCCCTCGTGCGCGCCGCCGGCTTCGACGACTGCACGGAGGACCAGCTGAGCGCCCTGGTCGAGGCGCTGGCGGCCGACACCGGGCGGGTCTTCTCCGAGCCCTGCGGTGCCGGGCTGGCCATAGAGCTCCACGAGGCCCTGGACCCCCTCGCCCCGCACCTGGCCCCCGCCGGCCGCGAGTCGATCCTCCTCCAGGGCGCCCGCATCGCCCTGGCCGACGGCCCCTACACCCCCTCCGAACGGGACGCCCTGGCGACGGTCGGCGCCGCGCTCACCATCGGCACCGAGGACGTGACCCGACTGCTGGCCGCGGCGGCACGGACACCGTCGTAGCCCGGACTGCCATCCGTACGCCGCGACGACCAGCACGAGGACGCCGACGACGCCGATGACGTCGAGGACGAGCAGCCCGGCCGCCAGGGGGAGGGGACGGTCATGGGGCCCGTCCTTCCCGAAACGCAGGTCCCGGGCCTGAGTGCGGACGCTCAGGTCCCGCGCAGCCCTCCAGTACTCCCCAGGGAGTAATCGCGCCGTTCCGCCGCCCCCGGCAGTAGTCGTCAACTCGGCCTCCCGTCCGACGAAACCGCATCTCAGGGCCGGAAGTCTGGAACCGACCCAGACATCCGATCCGGAGGGGGGCCCGTCTCATGGGGGCCGCAAGGACAAGCACGCGACGACGGCGGGCCGTGCCCTGGCTCGTGCTCGCGCTGTGGATCGGGGTGCTCGCGCTCGCCTCGCCGTTCGCGTCGAAGCTCGGGGACGTCCAGCGCGACCGTGCCGTCGACTATCTGCCGGCGAGCGCCGACTCCACGCAGGTCGCGAAGATCCAGGACCGGCTGCCGGGCGGCGAGGCCACCGAGATGGTCGTCGTCTATCACCGGGACGGCGGACTGACCGCCCGGGACAGGGCGACCGCGGCCGAGCAGATCGAGCGGATCGCCGGCACGCACCGGCTCACCGATCAGCCGCGGGGCATCCCCTCCCAGGACGGGACCACCCTGATGTACCCGGTCGCCAGCACCGAGCCGGGACAGGACGAAGAGGCCCGAGACGCGCTCGTCAACGACGTGCGCGACATCGCGCGCGGCGGCGACGGGCTCGGCGTCGACGTCGGCGGTTCGGGTGCCCTCGCCACCGATGCGAGCGAGGTCTACAACTCCCTCGACGGACCGCTGCTCTACACCACCGCCGCTGTCGTCGCCCTGCTGCTGATCCTCATCTACCGCAGCCCGTTCCTCTGGCTGGTACCGCTCGCCGTCGCGGGCATGGCCGACTATCTGTCGATGGGCGTCGCCTACGGCCTCAACCAGGGGTTCGGGACGTCCGTTTCCGGCCAGAGCTCCGGGATCATGACCATCCTGGTGTTCGGGGCGGGGACCGACTACGCGCTGCTGCTCGTCTCCCGGTACCGCGAGGAGCTACGGCGCATCGAGCGGCCGTACGACGCCATGGTCGCCGCGCTCAAGGGCTGCGGGCCCGCCGTGCTCGCCTCCTCCGGCACCGTCGCCGCCGGACTGCTGTGCCTGCTCGCCGCCGACCTCAACTCCAGCCGCGGCATGGGCCCGCTCGGCACCGTAGGCGTACTGTGCGCGCTCGCCGCGATGCTGACGCTGCTGCCCGCGATCCTCGTACTGCTCGGCCGGCGTGTGTTCTGGCCGCTCGTGCCGCGCCACGGCAGCACGCCCAAGGCCCGCCGGTCCCTGTTCACGGCGATGGGCAGCTCCGCCGGACGCCGGCCCCTGACCGTCCTCGCGGGCGGCGCCGTCCTGCTCGGCGCGCTCGCGCTCGGCACCCTGAACCTGCCCGGCAGCCTCAAGCAGGAGGACTCCTTCACCAGCAAGCCCGACGCGGTCGCCGCCATGGAGACCCTCGCCAAGGCCTACCCCGAGCGCGGCACCCAGCCCATCAGCGTCATCACACCGAAGGAGCGGGCCGAGGCGACCCTCGCCTCGATCCGCGGCACCAGCGGCGTCGACAGCGCCCAGCAGGGCCGTACCGGAGACGGCTGGACCGAGATCTCCGTCCTCGCCACCGCACCGCCCCAGTCCGCCGGGGAGACCGCCACCATCGAGTCCCTGCGGGACAAGCTCGACGGCTCCTACGTCGGCGGGGCGAGCGCCCAGCAGCTCGACCTGAAGGACACCAACGCCCGCGACCGCATGGTCGTCGTGCCGATCGTGCTGCTGTCCGTGCTGCTGATCCTGATCGCCCTGCTGCGCTCGCTCGTCGCGCCCCTGATCCTGGTGGGGGCCGTGGTCGCGGTGTGGGGCGCGGCGCTCGGCATCGGCGGACTCGTGTTCGAGCCGCTCTTCGGCTACGAGGGCACCGACCCCGGGCTCGGACTGCTGTCCTTCGTGTTCCTGGTGGCCCTCGGCGTCGACTACGGCATCTTCCTGATGCACCGGATGCGCGAGGAGTGCCTCGGCGGCGCCGAACCGGCGACGGCCGCGCTCACCGCGCTGCGTACGACGGGCGGCGTCATCGCCTCCGCCGGGCTGGTCCTCGCCGCCACCTTCGCGGTGCTCACCAGCATGCCGCTGGTGCCGCTCGTGGAGCTGGGCTTCGTCATCGCGGTGGGCGTGCTGCTGGACACCTTCCTGGTGCGCACCTACCTGGTGACCAGCGCGAGCGTGGCGCTGCGCCGCAAGCTGTGGTGGCCGGGCGGGCTGTCCCGGGCGCCGCGGCCCCCGGTGCGGCAGGAACCCCAGCCGGAGCCGGTGTGAGCCTCCCACGCACCGTCAGGGCGCCCCTCCCCTCCCGGAGGGGCGCCCGCGTGGCGGAGGATGAGCCGGTGCAGTCGACGACGAGAGCGGCGGGCAGATCCCGCGTGGGCGAGCGGATCATGGCGGCGGTCAACCGCGACCCCCTGACCGCCCCGCACCGCACGCGCAACGACGCGGTGCTGGCCGTGGCGTGGGCCGCCCTCGCCACGGTCATGGCCCTGTTCGGCGACGAGGAGCTCCGGCCCGACGCGCTGGGCTGGACCCTGCTGCTCGCCGCGCATGTGCCCCTGGTGTGGCGGCGCAGCCGTCCGGTGCTCGTCCTGTTCGCGGTGATGGCCTGCATCACGCCGTACCACGCCCTGGACAACAACCACGCCGCCCCCATCCTCACGACCATGGTGGTGCTGTACACGGTCGCGGCGACCGGCACGGTGCGCCGCACGCTGCTCATCGGCGCCTCCGTCCTCGGCGTGACGCTGTTCCTCAACGCCCTCACCAACCCCGACGGGACCATCGAGCTGCTGCGGATCTCCGGCTGGGTCCTCGCGTTCCTCTTCTGCGGCATGGACGTCCGCTACTACCGCCAGTACGTCGCCGCCATAGTCGAACGCGCCGAGCGCGCCGAACGCACCCGCGAGGAGGAGGCCCGCCGCCGGGTCGCCGAGGAACGCCTGCGCATCGCCCGCGACCTGCACGACCTGCTCGCCCACAGCATCACCCTCATCGGCGTGCAGACGTCGGTGGCCGCGCACGTACTGGCCGCGGACCCCGAACGGCTGGACCGCGAGACCATGGCCAAGTCCCTCGACGACATCGCCGAGACCTGCCGCACGGCGCGCGGCGAACTGCGCACGACGCTGGACGTCCTGCGCGAACAGGGCGCGGTGGGCGAGGCGCGCGGCCCGCTGCCCGGCCTGGACGGGGTGCCCGACCTGGTGGCGGCGGCGCGGCTCGCCGGGGCGCGGGTGGCGTCGGCGGTACGGGTGCGGCAGGCGCCGCCCGCCGTGGGCGCGGCCGCGTACCGGATCGTGCAGGAGGCGCTGACGAACGTCGTCCGGCACGCCGGCCCCGAACCGGCCGTACGCCTCGCGCTGCACGAGGAGCGGGGTGCCCTGCACCTGTCGGTGACCAACGACGGCGGCTGCCCGGCCGGGGTATCGCCGAACCCCGGCCACGGCATCGTCGGCATGCGTGAGCGGGCCCGCAGCGTGGGTGGCACACTCGACGCCGGGCCGCGACGCGAGGGGGGTTTCGAGGTGAGGGCCGTACTGCCCACCGGAACGGAACGGGGAGGCGAGCGATGATCCGCGTGCTGCTCGCGGACGACCAGACGCTCGTGCGGGAGGCGTTCGCCATGCTGGTCGAGTCGGCCCCGGACATGGAGGTCGTCGGCCAGGCGGCCACCGGCCGGGAGGCCGCGGACCTGGCGCGCGGCGCCCGCGCCGACCTCGTGGTGATGGACATCCGCATGCCCGACCTGGACGGCATCGAGGCGACCCGGCTGATCGCGGCCGACGACGACCTGGCCGGGGTGCGGGTGCTGGTCCTCACCACCTACGACACCGACGAGAACATCGTGGACGCGCTGCGGGCCGGCGCCTCGGGCTTCCTGGTCAAGGACACCCGCCCGGCGGAACTGCTGGACGCGATCCGCACGGTGGCCGCGGGCGAGGCACTGCTGTCACCGGGGCCGACCGCACGGCTGATCGAGCGGTTCCTGCGCAGCCCCTGCGCGCCCATGGCCGACGGGCCCGAATGCCTGTCCGAACGTGAACGCGAAGTGCTGACGCTGGTCGCGCGCGGGCTCAACAACACGGAAGTGGCGGAGTCGTTGGGACTCAGCCCGCTCACGGCCAAGACCCACGTCAGCCGCATCATGGGCAAGCTGGGGGCGCGGGACCGGGCGCAGCTCGTCATCGTGGCGTATGAGTCAGGGATGGTGACACCGGGGAACCTGTGACGGACAGGTGAACGTCTGACCCTCCGTCAAGGGAGTTCGATGACCGCCCTGAGCCGCACACTCAGTCGTACGTCCCTAGTCACCGCAGTACTCCTGACCACACCGATCGCCTACGCGGGCGGCGCCTCGGCGGGCACCGCCTGCGCGTCCTCCGTCCCGTACGTCTCGGGCGAGGGCGGCTACGACACGTACCGCATCCCGGCGACGATCACGACCCCGCGCGGCACGGTGCTGGCCTTCGCCGAGGGCCGGCACGACGGCGCGGGCGACTCCGGCGACATCGATGTCGTCCTCAGACGGTCCCTCGACGGCGGCTGCACCTGGGGGCCGGTGACGGTGGTCGCCGAGGGGGACGGAGACA
The DNA here is from genome assembly GCF_015160855.1 of Streptomyces ferrugineus. NCBI lineage: Bacteria > Bacillati > Actinomycetota > Actinomycetes > Kitasatosporales > Streptomycetaceae > Streptomyces > Streptomyces ferrugineus. The sequence goes on from NZ_CP063373.1 coordinate 1,898,310, forward strand.
CCCGGGGCAATCCGGCGCCGGTGGTGGATCCGGTCACCGGCGCGGTCGTACTCGTCACCTCCTACAACAGCGGGGAGGTGACGGAGGCACAGATCATGCGGGGGGAGGTGACGGCGGAGCAGAGCCGACGGGTGTTCGTCCAGCGCAGCGCGGACGACGGACGGCACTTCACGCCCCCGCGCGATGTCACGAGCGCGGTGAAGCCGCCGAACTGGCGCTGGTACGCGACGGGTCCCGGACACGCGGTCGCGCTCACCCGCGGCAGGCACGCGGGACGGCTGGTCGTGCCGTCCAACCACTCGGTGGCGCCGGCGGCGGGGTCGTCCGACACGGGGCGGGAGCCGAAGTACTACGGCGCGCACGCCATCTACAGCGACGACGGCGGGCGCACCTGGCGGACGGGCTTCGTGGACGACACCTACGACGGCTACAGCAACGCCAACGAATCCACCGCCGCCGAACTCCCCGACGGCAGGCTGTACTTCAACTCCCGCGACCAGCACGGCACGAGCGCGGGCAACCGCCTCGACAGCGTCTCCAGCGACGGCGGCGAGACCCTGGACCGCCCGTACACGGTCCAGCCCTCGCTGAACGACGTGCCGATAGTGGAGGGAAGCGTCCTCCAGCTCCCGGGCACCGGTGCGCCGCTGCTCTTCTCCGGCCCGTCCGTGCCCACGGCCCGTCAGTCGATGGCCGTGTGGGGCAGCACGGACGGCGGGGCGACCTTCACGAAGGCGCTGACGCTGTCTCAGCAGCGGGCGGCCTACTCCGACCTGGTGCCGCTCGGACGGCACACGGTCGGGATTCTGTACGAGACGGGGGTGACGGGGCCGTACGAGACGATCGAGTTCCGTCGGGTGCCAGTATGAGGACAACGGCCGGCTCGGCATGCTCATCGAGATCGAGCGCCCGCCCCGGGACGCGGCTGCCGCTGCGGGTGGCCGCGGTCAACTACCGCGCTTTCCGGGGCATGCTGATGAAATCGTCCATCTACTTCGAAGGCGCCGCCGACATCGCCGTGGGCAGTCACGAGTGAGGAGGCCGGGCGGACCTTCGGCGAACCACTCCGGAGCGTGGCCCGCACCACCGCGAATCGACGCGGGAGGCCGGCCATGAACACCCTGCTGCTGGTGAACGCGCTGTGCTTCCTCTTCGGCGCGACGATGTACATGGGCACCATGTGTGCCGGCGGTGCCTGGCCGGTATCACGCTGCTCACCTGGGTCGGGCAGGGGATCATCATCCCGGTCAACAAGCGGATCCGGGGCGGCCGGTTCGACGGCCAGGCCGGGCCCACCCCGCAGAACGGTGACGGCCGCGCCGGGCGGGTCCCGAGGCCGCTGACGACGACGCCTTACGGCGCTTCCGGGAAGGTAAGCCCCGGTGAGTTGCGGTGAGTTGCCAGAAGCCCGGTCATCTTCCGCGATGGCTGTTCAGCGCCCGCTTCCCCATCCGCTCCCAGAACAGCCTCAGTTCGGCGAGGTCCGTGCCCCGTTGCCAGCGCGCCTCGGGGCGCGCAAGGGATCGCCACCGCGACCGCGACAGCAGGGTCAACTGAGCCCGGCAGAAGGCCTCGGACAGCTCCGGGCGGTAGCCGTCCAGCCCCGAGGGAGGATAGGGACACAGCTCGAAGGCGCAGTCGTCGCGGCAATTGGAGCCGGCGTGAGCGGCGGCCGTACGCACGAGGGAGCGGCCCGGGGCGAGAGGGCGGCGGTCCTTGGTCAGGCACGGCGGCAGCTCCGGCCGTGCGGTGCGGTGCAGGCGCCGCAGCCGGTCCTTGGGCCAGTCGCCGCGGCCGGCGAGGTTGAGCAGCAGCATGGCGTCGGCGAGGAGCTGCTGGGCGCGCGGATGCAGGGTGCTCCAGCCGGTGGAGGGCGGAATCCACAGCTGGTGCTTGCGCACCTCCCCGCCCCCGGCCGGCTGGGAACCGACGTGCGCGGACACACCGGACTCGTCGATCCACAGGAACCGCTCGGGCCGACGGGTCATCAGGGTCCACACACAGAGCTCGGCGGCGGCCTCGACGAAGGGGTGCTGCGGCGCGCCGTCGGGGAGCGCGAGCCACTGACGTACCTGTGCCGCCGGGTCGAAGCCGTGATCCTCGGGGCCCGCGGCCGCACTCGCGCCGTCGGGCAGCTCCCACAGCGTCAGCGCGTGCAGCAGCGTGACGCGGGTGAACCAGAACCGGGAGCGTCTGAGCATGTCCCAGGCCTGTTCGCTGAGGTACTCGCGGGCCTGGGGACGGGCGTGCGGATGGCGGGCACGGCGGTTGGCCGCGTACTTGAAGCCCTGGGCGAGGGCGATCTCCAGGGTGAGGTCCAGGCCGGAGCCGTCGTCGTCCTCGTCGCAGGCCCTGATCCGCCGCACCCAGCTCTCCAGGATCTCGTACGGGGTGTCGTGGTGACGGCGGGTGGTGACGGAGCCCACGAGCAGGGGGATCAGCCAGGCGCACAGCACATTGTCCCGCCACTTGTGTTCCTCCTCCTCACGTTCCTCCTCCTCACGCCTGCGCAGCCGCGCGATGTCGTCCTGCGTGCCGTCGGGCCCATCGGCTCCGGGGTCGCCCTGCCGCGCGGCCTTGTCGTCCCACAGCTCCACCAGCCACTCCGGTCTGCGTCCCAGCGGCTGTTCACGGATGATCTGAGGGCCGCGCAGCCGTGGCTCGAGCACCTCGAAGGCGCTGTCGCCGCCCGAGCCGATCTCCTGCGCGATGGCGACCCGTACGTCGTGCGACGGCTCCATACGCCCGATCTCGAAGAGTTCCGCATACGCGGGCTGAAGGGACTGGCGGCGGGCGACGCTGCGCACGGCCTCACCGAAGCGGGAGACCAGCAGTGCCTTGGCCGCGCGGAGCGTGTGCGGGTCGCGCGCCCGCAGATCCGACCACGACGTCGTCAGTTCCATGGCGATACGGTGCTGCTGCGGGTCCGCGGCGACGCTGTCGATCTCCAGGGCGGCGGCGTACAGCTCGAGCGCCTTGGTGTGCAGGGTGCGGCCGAACACGTGCCGTGGATCGACCGCCTCCTCGGGGCGCCCGGCGTTCTGGTGGCCGTCGGCGCTCCGGTGGCCGGTGATGGCCGACTGCGCCCGGCCTGCCGCGCGCAGCAGGAGGTCCCGCGCCGCGGCCACCGGACACCAGGTGCGGTCGCCCGCGGGGGCGGCCGCGTGTGGGCAGGAGCCCTCCGGCGTACGGGAGTAGAGCACCAGGGCGATCAGCAGTTCGCGACCCGGGCTCGCCAGCGCCGCCGGGAAGTACGAGCCCTCCGTGGGCTCTTCGGGCATGCGCGGATGGATCACCGCGTTCATGAACCGGGCCCCCAGATGGGCCTGGATCACGCTGTGCTGGAACCGCACGCGGTCCCCGTCGAGTTCGACCAGGCCCATACGGGTGCCCCAGTGCGCGGCCAGGCGGATGTCCATCCGGCTTGCCTGGGCCCGCTTGGCCAGCTCCCGGAGGATCTCCGGGAAGCGGGAGCCTGCCGGATCGTGTTCGTGGACCACATCGGTGATACGGATCTCGGCCGCGTCGACGGCCAGCGCCGCGCACGCCAGCGCCGACAGGTAGTCCAGCATCACCCTGCGTTCGTCCCGGCCGAGCGGCAGCTGCGGGGAGAGGCGTCCGGCGACGAGGGCGCTCAGCCATGTGTCGAGCAGGTGCAGCCGCAACGCCGCCCGGTCGCCGCCGCGTGTCTCCACGCCCTCCTCGAACCGGCCGCTGAGGGCGCGTTCCAGGAGGCCCTCCTCGTGCAGGTCGCGCGCGACCTGCAGATAAGTCGGGGCCTCGGCGATCTCGGCCTTCTCCACGATCCAGTCGAGCCGCTGCCGGTCCTCCCAGGCGGTGCCGGAGGAGATGTAGGCCAGGGCCGCCTCCTCGCTGAGCGGTTCCAGATCGGTCAGCGAGGCGTCCAGGCCACGCAGCGCGTCGTGCGGGCGCGAGGTGATGATGAGCGGCAGGCGCTCGTCGTTGGCACGGCGGATCGCCAGCCGGATGACCGTGTCCCGCTCCTCCTCCTGGTTGTCCTCCGTCAGGGCGTCCTCGAGGCCGTCCGCCAGCACCACGATGCGGCCCTGCTGGCACAGCCGCTGCCACACCTTCTCCGCCTCGCTCTCGGATCGGATGTGCTCCTGCACCTCTCGCTTGAAGCGGTCGTACGCCAACTGCCGGAAGTCCAGATCGCTCCCCGCGGCGCGCAGCCGCAGCGGGACAGGCACCGCCTTGCGCTGTGCCAGCCGCTCCGTGAGAAGCACGAGCAGCGCGGTCTTGCCCGCACCGATGCCGCCGACCACCACATGGGCGCGACGGAACCGGCTGTCCCGCAGATCCTCCATGAGCACGTCGCACAACTGGTCCCGACCGACCACCCGCCCGAAGATGCCGCCCGCCGTCTCCACCAGATCGAGTGGTGCCTCCCGGGCCTTCCTGAGGTACGCCCCGCTCACCCGCCGGAAGCGGAAGAAGAGGTAGGTGAAGGTGGCCAGGGCCAGGGTGAGCAGGGGAGTGAGGACGCCGGACAGGATGCTGCAGGCCTGCCCGTCGTCCTTGCACTGGCTCTCCCACTCCTTGAGGAGCCAGTCCGCTTCGCCCACTGCGGCCGCGGCCACGCCGATCAGGAACAGCTCGGCGAGTGCGCCCAGCACGGTCAGGGCGAGGACCGGGTAGTACCAGCGGCTCTTGCGGACCCGCCAAGTGCGGGCCGGCTCGGAGCCCCGTCGGGTCAGTTGGGAGGTGGAGGTCCGGCGGAGGTTCACGTCACGTGAGGTTCCATGCGGAACTCCCGGGGATTCCCTCCCGGCCAGGGGTTTCGTCCTCTGCCGACCGGCTTTCACCCGTCCGGGCCAGCGAATCAGCGGACCGGAGGACGCCCGTCGGCCCGTCCGCTCACAGCAGTCCCGCCCCGGCCAGGAACTTCCCCACCCGCTCCACCTCCTCCGGCGACAACGGCACCTGAGGCTCCGCCGTCGCCGGACAGTCGATCACCCCCCGCAGACACAGCGCCGCCTTGAACGCCCCCAGCGCCGACGAACTGCCCCCCATCCGCCCGGGATCCCCCACCGTCACCATGCCGAACAGGGCACACAGGCGCTCCTGCTCCGCGCGAGCCGACTCCAGGTCCCCGGAGCGGTGCAGGTGGACGAGGCGGACGTACCCCGCTGGGTCGACGTTGGCGAGCCCCGGCACCGCCCCGTCCGCGCCGACCGCGAGCGCCGCGTCGACGATGAGCTCGGAGCCGGTCAGCACGCTGAAGCCCGTGAGCTCGGGCCGGTTGCGGACGCCCACGGCGACCTCGCGGAAGGCGGCGAGGTCACCGCTGGAGTCCTTCAGACCCGCCAGCGCGCCCTCGGCGGCGAGGTCGAGGACCACCTGGGCGGGGAGTTTGGTGTGGACGGAGGACGGGAGGTCGTACGCCACGACCGGCACCGGGGACGCCGCCGCGATCAGACGGTAGTGGCGGGCGATCTCGGCGGGGTGGGTGCGGGCGTAGAAGGGGGCGGTGGCGACGACCGCGTCCGCGCCCGCCTCCGTGACCTCCCGTACGTGGTCCAGGACCCTCGGCGTCGTCATGTCGATCACGCCCGCCAGCACGGGCAGCCGGCCGGCCACATGCCGTACCGCCGTCTCCACCACCAGCCGCCGCTGCCGGTCCGTCAGATACGCCACCTCCGACGTCGAGCCGAGCACGAACAGTCCGTGCACCCCGCCCTCCATCAGATGGTCGATCAGCCTGCGCAGCGACGGGACGTCCACCTCGCGGTCCGGTGTCAGGGGCGTGCAGACGGGTGGGACGACACCGGTGAGCGGGGTGGGGATCATGATCAAGGCTCCCTGGAACTGTGGCTCTGTCGTACGAGGTCGCGCGTCGCCTCGCCCTCCTCCACCGGATGGTGACACCTGTAACGGTGCCCGGCGCCCGACGCGGCCGAGAAGTCCGGCATCAGCTCCGCACATACCCCGTCCGCCTTCCAGCACCTGGTCCGGAAGGGGCACCCGCTCGGCGGTCGGGTCGCCGACGGGACCGGGCCGACCAGCGGGATCGGGTCGATGGGGTCCAGCAGGCCGGGGGTCGCGGAGAAGAGGGCGCGGGTGTACGGGTGCCGGGAGCCGTCGGTGACGTCGGCCGCCGGGGCTTCCTCGACGATCCGGCCCAGGTACATCGTGATCACGCGGTCGCTCATCCGGCGTACCGTCTGGATGTCGTGCGAGACGAAGACCAGGGCCAGGCCCAGCCGCTCCTTCAGATCGAGGAGGAGGTTCAGGATCTGGGCGCGCACCGACACGTCCAGCGCGCTCGTCGGCTCGTCCGCCACCACCAGGTCGGGGTCCAGCGCCAGTGCGCGGGCGATGGCGACGCGCTGACGCTGACCGCCCGACAGCTGGCCGGGCAACGCGTCGGTCAGGGCGCGGGGAAGGCCGACCAGGGACATCAACTCCCTCACCCTGTCCTCGCGTTCGCGCTTGGTGCCGCGTTCGTGCACGTCCAGCGGGTCCCGCAGTATCTGGCGGACCGGCAGGCGGCGGTTCAGCGCCGTCGACGGGTCCTGGAAGATCATGCCGGTGCCGGCGCCCACCGTCGTCCTGCGCTCGGCCGCGCTCATGGTCCACAGGTCCCGCCCCCGCAGGGCCACCGTCCCGGACGTCGGCCGCTGCACCCCGACCAGCACCTTCGCCAGCGTCGACTTCCCGCACCCGGACTCGCCGACCACGCCCACCGTCTCGCCGGGCGCGATGACGAGATCGGCGCCGGTCAGGGCGTACACCTTGTCCCGGGTGAACAGGCCGCCGCTGCGCGCCTTGTGCACGACGTGCGCGTCGGACACTTCCACCAGCGCGTTCACCGGACTCCCCCCACTGACCGGACTCACCGGACTCACCGAACTCAATTGACGACCCCGCTTTCCGAGCGATCCGTGGGCGCCAGGACGATCGCCGGGTGATGGCAGGCCGCCGTGTGGGTCGGTGTCCCGGCCAGGACGGGCGCCGTGGTCCGGCACACCTCGCTCGCCAGCGGGCAGCGGTCCGCGAAGCGGCAGCCCGCCGGGAAGTCCGCGGGGGAGGGGACCACGCCCTTGATCTGCGTCATCCGCTCCTGCGCCGACTCCAGCGACAGCACGCTGCCGAGCAGGCCGCGTGTGTAGTGGTGCGCCGGCGACTCCACCAGGTCGGCCGTCACGCCCGTCTCGACGATCTGGCCGCCGTACATCACGGCCACCCGGTCGGTGACGTCCGCGATCAGCGCGAGGTCGTGCGAGACCAGGATCAGGGCGAAGCCCAGCTCCTCCCGCAGCCTGAGCAGCAGCTCTATGATCTGCGCCTGCACGGTGACGTCCAGCGCGGTCGTCGGCTCGTCGGCGACGATCAGCTTCGGGTCGCGGGACAGGGCCATGGCGATCAGGACGCGCTGGCGCTGGCCGCCGGAGAGCTCGTGCGGGTAGCTGCGCAGGGTGCGTTCGGGGTCGAGGCCGACCATCGTCAGCAGTTCGTGCGGGGTACGGCGGCCGCCGCGGCGTACGACCTGCTTGAGCTGTGAGCGGATCGTCATCGCCGGGTTCAGGGACGACAGGGCGTCCTGGTAGATCATCGCCATCTCGTGGCCCAGCAGCTTGCGGCGCAGCCGCATCGGCTCACCCACCAACTGCCGCTGGTTGAAGCGGACATGGCCGCGCACCCGGGCGCCCTTCGGCTCCAGGCCCATCACCGCGAGCGCGGTCAGCGACTTGCCGCAGCCCGACTCGCCGACCAGGCCGAGGACCTCACCGGGCTGCATCTCGAAGCTGATGCCGTCGACGATGTCCACGCCGGCATGACGGCTCTCGAACCCGATCGCCAGGTTCTCCACGGCCAGCACCGGCTGCCGTCCCCCCGGGAGCGGCCGGGCCCTCGACCGCAGCCGCGCCGCCGCCTCCGTCAGGCCCGGGAGCTGCAGCACCTCGCCGCTGCCCGGCTCGGGGGCCTCCAGACGGTCGTGCTGGTCCTTGACGTCGACCTCGCGCGCCGACGGTGCCGCCCACGCGTCCGACACGCCCTCGGAGAGGATGTTCAGGGACAGCACGGTCACCAGCATCAGCAGGCCGGGGAAGACCGTCGCCCACCAGCCCCCGGTCAGCACCATGTTCTTGCCGTCGGCGATGACACTGCCCCAGGAGGGGTCGGGCGGCCGGACGCCGGCGCCGATGAAGGACAGCGACGCCTCGAAGACGATCGCCTCCGCCACCTGGACCGTGCAGAACACCAGCACCGGCGCCGCGCAGTTGATGGCCACGTGCCTCAGCACGATATGAGGGGTCCGAGCGCCGATGACCCGTTCCGCCGTGACGTAGTCCTCGCCGTACTGATCGAGGACGTTGGCCCGTACGACCCGTGCCACCGGCGGTGTGAACAGGAACGCGATCGCGCAGATCAGGACCGTGATGCCGCCGCCGAAGACCGCCACGAGCACGGCGGCCAGCGCGATGCCCGGGAACGCCATCACGATGTCCAGGCAGCGCATCAGCGTCTCGTCGACCGCCTTGCGCGAGGTCGCCGCGAGGGCGCCGATCAGGGCGCCGACGACGAGCGCGAGACCGGTCGCGCCGAGGCCGATGGCCAGCGACCAGCGGGCGCCGTACATCAGCCGGCTGAGGATGTCCCGGCCGAGGCTGTCCTGGCCCATCCAGTGCTCGGCGGACGGATGTCCGGTGCCGTCCACGGGCGGCTGCTGGTCGAGCGGGTCGTGCGGGGCGAGGACCGGGGCGAACAGGGCCATCAGGACCACGACGGCCAGGAAGCAGACGGCCACCTTCGACAGCGTCGGCAGCTTGCGCCAGCCGCGCAGGCGGATGCCGGGCCGGGACAGCGCCTCGGCCAGGCGCTTGCGGTTGAACGTCACGTCGCCTCCCGCAGTCGCGGGTTGACCAGCAGATACAGGATGTCGATGACGAGGTTGACGACGACGAAGCCGATCGCCGTGGTGAGGACGACGCCCTGGACGACCGCCGGGTCACCGTTCTTCACCGCCTCGATCATCAGCTTCCCCATCCCGGGCAGGGAGAAGATCGTCTCGATGACGACCGCGCCGCCGAGGAGATAGCCGACGCGCAGACCGAGGACGGTGAGCGGGTTGATGAGGGCGTTGCGCAGGACGTTCCGGCCGACGACCACCCGCGGCGGCAGGCCACTGCCGATCGCCGTACGCACGTAGTCCTTGTCCAGCTCCTCCACCACCGAGGTGCGCACGATGCGGGTCAGCTGCGCCGCCACCGGCAGCGACAGCGCGAAGGCCGGCAGGGTCATCGTCCTGAGCCAGCCGGTGAAGGAGTCGGCCGGGTTGATGTAGCCGCCGGTCGGGAACCAGCCGAGGTCGACGGCGAGGTACTGGATCATCAGCAGCGCCAGCCAGAAGCCGGGGGCCGCGACCCCGGTGAGGGAGACGACGCGGATGATCTGGTCGGGCAGGCGGTCGCGGTAGATGGCGGCCGTCACGCCGCCGATCAGCGACAGGACGACCGCGATGCCGAGCCCCAGGAAGGTGAGCTGGAGGGTGAGCGGCAGCGCGGTGGTGACCTGGTCGACGACCGGCGCCCGGGTCAGGGCGCTGATGCCCATGTCCCCGTGGAGCAGATCGCCGACGAAGGCGACGTAGCGGACGGGCAGGGGATCCAGCAGGCCGTTCTGCTCGCGGAAGTCGTGCAGCTGCTGGGGCGTGGGGTTGGCGCCCTGGAAGAACGCGGACGCCGGGTCGACGTCCGAGAACCGCATGACCAGGAACACGAACAGCACGATGCCGAGCATCAGCGGCACGAGCAGGGCGATGCGACGGGCCAGGATCCGGAGGACGGTGACCACGTGAGGACTCCTAGGCCCACTTGGCCTGGAGGAGGTTGATGCCGGGATACGGCTGTGCCCTTATACCGGTGAGCTGCTGGGGGTTCCAGGCCGTCATCAGCTCGTTGTGGACGACCGGGTAGAGCACCGCCTGCTCGGCGACGACGTCGATGTAGTCCTGGACCATCGTCTTCTTCTTGTCGGTGTCCGGCTCCCGGGTCGCCCGGTCCATGTCCTTGAAGAGCGCCTTGGCGACGGAGTTGTCGGCCCACCGCGTGTACTGCATCCACAGGTTCTCGGGACCGTAGTTGTAATGCATGATCAGGTCCGCGTCGAGGCCGAACTGGTTGGGGTTCGAGGCCGCGGCGACGACCTGGTAGTCCTGCTTCTGGTCCATCTTGGTGAAGACGGCCGTCGTCTCCTGCGGGGAGAGGGTGGTCCGCACGCCGATGGCGTCCCAGGACGCCTTGATGGTCGGCAGACAGTCCACGATCCAGCTCACGTTGACGGCCAGGATCTCGATCTTCAGCCCGCTGACCCCGGCCTCCTTCAGCAGCGCCTTCGCCTTGTCGGGGTCGTAGTCGTAGACGGTCTTGGCGCGCCGGTAGCTGGGGTTGGACTCGTTCAGGAAGGACGACGACGCCTTGCCGTGCCCCTTGAGGGCGACCTCGATCATCTTGCCGGTGTCGATGGCGTAGTGCAGCGCCTGGCGCACGCGGACGTCGTCGAAGGGCTTGTGCTTGGTGTTGAACATCAGGAACAGGTTGTTCATCCCGGCGCCGCCCGCCACCGTCAGCCCGCCGCTCTCCAGCTGCCCGATGTTGGCGTACGGGATGTTGTCGGCGATCTGCGCGCCCGCGCTGGCGCCCGAGATCCTGGCCACGCGCGGCGCCGCGTCCACGATCGTCAGCCAGTTCATCTTCTTGAAGGCGGGCTTGCGCGGGCCGTTGTAGTCGGGATACGCCTCGAAGGTGGTGTTGGACTTCGGGTGGTGCGCGGTCTGCCGGTACGGCCCCGAGCCGATCGCCTTGCCCTTGATGGCGTCGTCCCAGCCGCCCGGCTGGGAGAAGACATGCTTCGGCATGATCTTGGCGAGGGTGAGCCGCGAAAGCCCGTCCGGGAAGGGGAACTTGAGCACCAGCTCGACGTTCTGCGCGTCGATCTTGCGCACTTCCTTCAGCCAGCTCGCGAAGAACCCTTTGGCGAGGGTCTGGGTCTTCGGGTCGAGGATCCGGTCGAAGACGAAGACGACATCGTCGGCCGTGACGGGCTTGCCGTCATGGAACTTGGCGCCCGCGCGCAGGGTGAACTTCCAGGACGTGGCGTTGGGGTCGGCCGGCACCTGGGTGGCGAGGGCGGCGTAGGGCTCGCGGGAGATCGGATCGGTGTCGAGGAGCCCCTCGTAGATGTGGTTGTTGGCGGCCATGCAGAAGGCGGACGCCGTCTGGGTGGGGTCCCAGCTGCCGTCGTTGCCGTAGCCGATCACCGCGGTGAGCGTCCGGTTCTGGCCGCCGCCCCCGCCGGTCTCGTTCGTGGACTGGGGCCCCGACGAACAGGCCGACAGCGACGCGGAGACGGCGGTGGCCGCGCCCAGCGCGCCGGTGTACTTCAGGAACGACCGGCGGTGCAGCGCCGGCACGTCGTGGGTCACGTCGCGCACGGGTCCTCCAGCGGATGGGTGGGTGCTCCGGCCATGGGTTCGTGCTCTGCTCCGGCGAGGAGATACGACGTCCTACGTCCTCCCGGTCAGCGCGACCATAGGTGGGGCGATGAGGGGGGTCAAGGGATCTCACACGAATGGCGCATCTGCCACAGGTCGGACCAATGGCGCTGTGAAATGGCGTGAGTTGACCCATCGTCAGGGGCGTATCCGGCGGACATGGGACGTGGGACGTCCGGGTGCGCGTACCATGCGCCGCATGCCCGGGCAGCCCAGGAACAGTCGTACGTCCGAGGAGTCCAGGAACAGCCGGATCCAGCGCCAGGTCATGCAACTGATCATCGACCGCAGGCTCCGGGCCGGCGCGCTCCTGCCCACCGAGGCCGAGCTGATGGAGGACCTCGGTGTCAGCCGCAACTCCGTGCGCGAGGCGCTCAAGGCGCTGCAGGCCCTCGACATCGTGGAGATCCGGCACGGCTACGGCACCTATGTCGGCGAGGCGTCCCTCACCCCCCTGATCGACGGCCTGACCTTTCGCACCCTGGCCCGGCACGACCATGACGACTCCGCGGCGCTGGCGGAGATCCTCCAGGTGCGCGAGGTGCTGGAGGAGGGGCTGATCCGGCGGGTGGCGGCGACGGTGACGGAGGCCGAGCTGGACCGGCTGGAGGCGGTCGTGTCGCGGATGGAGGCGGCGGGGCGGGCGGGGCGGGCCTTTCCCGACCTGGACCGCGCATTCCACGAGCTGCTGTACGCCTCGCTGGGCAACGACCTCGTGCCGCAGCTTCTGGCCGCCTTCTGGACGGTCTTCCGTCGCGTCAACGGCGCCCGCGGCCGCCCCGACGACCCCTCACCCGAACTCACCGCCCGCTGGCACCGGGACATCGTCACGGCCCTGCGCACCGGGGACGTCGAGGGTGCGCAGCAAGCGATGGCGGTCCATTTCCGGGGGATCGAGGCACGGGCACGACGACTCGGCTGACGGCGGTGCCCTGAAGGGGCCCTGTCCTCAAACGCCGGAGTTCGGCCGCTCGACCGCCTATTCTTGCGAACGCTCGAACTTCTGATCTAGCGATGCCGGAAGGAAACCGTGTGAGCGGGAACTTAGTGCGGGGATTCGCGGTGGCCTCTGCCACTGCGGTCACCACTGTCGGCGCCGTCGCGGGAGCTGCCCAGAGCAGCACCGGCCAGTCGGTGAACGACACCGAAGCGACAGCGAGCGACTCGACCCTCCTCGCGGACCTACCCGCGGGGCAGCAAGCTCAGGTGCCGTCGGCCTCCCTGACCCAGCAGGCCGACTCGCAGGCCGTCGCCGCGGACAACACCGCAAGGAAGACCGCGGCGGAGGAGGCCCGCAAGCAGGCCGCGAAGGACGCGATCGCCAAGCAGGAGGCGGCGGCCGAGCAGCAGGCCCTCAAGGAGGCCAAGGAGCGCGAGGAGGCGCGGCAGAAAGCCGGTCGATCGTCGACAGGCTCCTCGGCGACGGACATCTCCAGCCCCTCGACGCAGTCCTCGTACACCGCTGCCCAGGTCCAGGCCATCGCGCGGCAGATAGTGCCCGGCGATCAGTTCCAGTGCTTCAGCAACATCGTGCAGCACGAGTCCGGCTGGAATCACAAGGCGGTCAACCCCTCTTCCGGGGCCTACGGTCTCGTACAGGCCTATCCCGGCTCCAAGATGTCGTCTGCCGGAGCCGACTGGCGGACCAATCCGGCCACGCAGATCAAGTGGGGCCTGAACTACATGAACGACCGCTATGGCAGTCCCTGCGACGCCTGGGCGTTCTGGCAGGCCAACGGCTCCTACTGAGCCGACGTCCAGAGTCCGGCGTTTGAGGACCCGGGTCGGTGACGGTGGTCAGGAATCGAGAAGCGGTGGCCCGGTGGCACGGCTAGCGTGACGGGCATGGACATCAGCATTCACGCCAGCTTCCTTCCGCACGACGACCCGGACGCCTCCCTGGCCTTCTACCGCGACGCCCTCGGCTTCGAGGTCCGTACCGACGTCGGACAGGGCAAGATGCGCTGGATCACGGTCGGCCCCGTCGGCCAGCCCGGCACGTCCATCCTGCTCGCCCCGCCCACCGCCGACCCCGGCATCACCGACGACGAGCGCCGCGTCATCGCCGAGATGATGGCCAAGGGCACCTACGGCTGGATCCTGCTGGCCACCGGCGATGTCGACGACACCTTCGAGAAGGTGCAGGCCAGCGGCGCCGAGGTCGTCCAGGAACCCACCGACCAGCCGTACGGCATCCGCGACTGCGCCTTCCGCGACCCCGCGGGCAACATGGTCCGTATCCAGGAGCGGGGCTGAGCCGAGCACCCGACCGACAAGACCGGCAGCGTTCCCGACCGATCCGCAATGGAGACCACACGATGACCGAGCCGCACGTTGCCGACAGCCACGACCTGATCCGCGTGCACGGCGCCCGCGAGAACAACCTCAAGGACGTCAGCATCGAGATCCCGAAACGCCGGCTGACGGTGTTCACCGGTGTGTCCGGATCGGGCAAGAGCTCGCTCGTCTTCGACACCATCGCCGCCGAGTCGCAGCGGCTGATCAACGAGACCTACAGCGCGTTCCTCCAGGGCTTCATGCCGAATCTCGCGCGGCCCGAGGTGGACGTACTGGACGGCCTGACCACCGCGATCACCGTCGACCAGCAGCGCATGGGCTCCGACCCCCGCTCCACCGTCGGCACCGCCACCGACGCCAACGCGATGCTGCGCATCCTCTTCAGCCGGCTCGGCGAGCCGCACATCGGACCGCCCGCCGCGTACTCCTTCAACGTCGCCTCGGTCTCCGCGAGCGGCGGCCTCACCGTGGACCGTGGTGCCGACAAGACCAAGACCGAGAAGGTCACCTTCAGCCGCACCGGTGGCATGTGCACGCACTGCGAGGGGCGGGGGCGGGTCTCCGACATCGACCTCGCCCAGCTCTTCGACGACTCGAAGTCGCTGTCCGAGGATCCGTTCACCATCCCCACCTACACGGGGGACGGGTGGGTCGTGCGGGTCATCGCCGAGTCCGGGTTCTTCGACAAGGACAAGCCGATCCGGGACTACAGCAAGAAGGAGCGGCACGACTTCCTCTACCGCGAGCCCACCAAGGTGAAGATCAACGGGGTCAACCTCACCTATGAGGGACTGATCCCCAAGCTCCAGAAGACCTTCCTGTCCAAGGACCGCGAGTCGATGCAGCCGCACATACGGGCCTTCGTGGACCGCGCGGTCACCTTCGCCGAGTGTCCCGAGTGCGACGGCACCCGGCTCAGCGAGCTGGCCCGCTCCTCGAAGATCGGCAAGATCAACATCGCGGACGCCTGCAAGATGGAGATCCGCGACCTGGCCGAATGGGTCCGCGCGCTCGACGAGCCGTCGGTCGCGCCGCTGCTCGCCAAGCTTCAGCACTCCCTCGACTCGTTCGTGGAGATCGGGCTCGGCTATCTCTCCCTCGACCGGGCCTCCGGCACGCTCTCCGGCGGTGAGGCGCAGCGCACCAAGATGATCCGCCACCTCGGCTCCTCGCTCACGGACGTGACGTACGTCTTCGACGAGCCCACCATCGGTCTGCACCCGCACGACATCCAGCGCATGAACAACCTGCTGCTGCGGCTGCGCGACAAGGGCAACACCGTGCTGGTGGTGGAGCACAAGCCGGAGACGATCGCCATCGCCGACCATGTGGTGGACCTCGGCCCGGGCGCGGGCACGGCGGGCGGCACCGTCTGCTTCGAGGGCACCCTCGACGGGCTGCGGGCGAGCGACACCGTCACCGGACGCCACCTCGACGACCGGGCCACGCTCAAGGACACCGTCCGCAAGGCGACCGGGCAGCTGGAGATCCGCGGCGCCACCGCCAACAACCTCCAGGGCGTCGACGTCGACATCCCGCTCGGTGTGCTGTGCGTCGTCACCGGCGTCGCCGGCTCCGGCAAGAGCTCGCTCGTCCACGGCTCGATCCCGGCGCCGGAGGGTGTCGTCTCGGTCGACCAGACCCCGATCCGCGGCTCGCGGCGCAGCAACCCGGCGACGTACACCGGACTGCTCGAGCCGATCCGCAAGGCGTTCGCCAAGGCCAACGGCGTCAAGCCGGCCCTGTTCAGCCCCAACTCCGCGGGCGCCTGCCCCACCTGCAACGGCGCCGGGGTCGTCTACACCGATCTGGCGATCATGCAGAGCGTCGCCACCACCTGCGAGGACTGCGAGGGCAAGCGGTTCGACGCGTCGGTGCTGGAGTACCACCTCGGCGGGCGGGACATCAGCGAGGTGCTCGCGATGTCGGTGGCCGAGGCGGAGGAGTTCTTCCGCGCGGGCGAGGCGCGCATCCCGGCCGCGCACAAGATCGTCGAGCGGATGGCGGACGTCGGACTCGGCTACCTCACCCTGGGCCAGCCGCTGACCACGCTGTCCGGCGGTGAGCGCCAGCGGCTGAAGCTGGCCGTGCACATGGCCGACAAGGGCGGTGTCTACGTCCTCGACGAGCCGACGACGGGTCTGCACCTCGCCGACGTCGAGCAGCTGCTCGGCCTGCTGGACCGGCTGGTCGACTCCGGCAAGTCGGTCATCGTCATCGAGCACCACCAGGCCGTCATGGCGCACGCCGACTGGATCATCGACCTCGGGCCCGGCGCCGGTCACGACGGCGGCCGGATCGTGTTCGAGGGCACCCCCGCCGACCTCGTCGCCGAGCGCTCCACCCTCACCGGTGAGCACCTCGCGGCCTACGTCGGCGGCTGACGGCGATGTGCCTCGCCTCCGCACCGGTGATGGCCCTCCTCTCGTCCCGCTCCCGTCAGACGCGGGAGTGGACGAGGTGGGAGGGGCTTGGGGAAGATGCGGGTGTGCGATCCAGCCACTCCACGCCCGAGGAACAGCGCCTGCGCACGCTCGTCGCGCTGCGTCGCGTCCGTGACCGGATGGACCGGGAGTACGCGCAGCCGCTGGACGTCGAGGCGCTCGCCCGGGGCGTGCACATGTCGGCCGGGCACCTCAGCCGCGAGTTCCGGGCCGCCTACGGCGAGTCGCCCTACGGCTACCTGATGACACGGCGCATCGAGCGCGCGATGGCGCTGCTGCGCCGGGGCGACCTCAGCGTCACCGAGGTGTGCTTCACGGTGGGCTGTTCCTCACTGGGCACCTTCAGCACCCGGTTCACGGAGCTGGTCGGCATGTCGCCGAGTGCCTACCGGCGCCAGGAGGCGGACGCGACGGAAGGGATGCCGTCGTGTGTGGCGAAGCAGGTGACCAGACCGCTCAGGAACCGCCCGGCGCCGTTCAGCCTGGCGGCCGCGGTCAACGGAGCGGTGCCGGTCACCGAGCCCCGGCGGTAGCGGGCTACGGCAGGGTTCGCTGGTAGTACTTGTCCTCGTCGGAGTCGTACACCAGCTTGCCGCCGGCGTCGTAGCCCTTGACGTGGGGCGCCAGGGTGACCTGCTCGTTGAGCACGCCGGACGCCACGAACCGGCCTCGGTCGAGGACCGCCTCGGCGCTGGAGTCGCCGTAGGAGACCGTCACCTTGGCCACCGACTCCCTGACGATGCCGATCACGCCCCAGCGGAACGGCAGCTTCCAGTTGCCTCGGTCCAGGAACGACTGCTGGTAGAGCTTGCCGCTGTTGGGGTCGACGAACACCGGCCCCTCGTCCGGGATGGCGTCGGTGTCGTCGCCGAAGCCGGTGACGCCCTGGGTCTCGCCGTCCTTGATGTTGCACAGCAGATGGATCCGCTGCGGCTGCTCCCGCGTCGCGACGACGTACATGCCGTCGCCGGGCGTGTTGGAGTCGCCGGTGCTGCGCATCGCCAGCAGGATCCGGTAGTCGCCCGGTGCGCCCGGGTCCGTCTCGCCCCGGGTGAGCCCCGACCGTTGGAAGGCCAGACAGCTCTCCAGGCCCTCCGCCGCCTGCTCGAAGGTGATCCCGTCCAGCAACTGCCCCGCCGTGGCCGGCCGCCCGGGCCCGCTCGGGGTCGGGGACGGCGTCGGGGTCGGCGTCGGCGAGGCGCTCCGCGAGGCGCCCGCCGTGGGCTTCGGGGACGTCGCCGGGCCGGCCCCCGGACCCCCGCCGCTCAGCGCGTACGCCCCGACCGGCATCGCCGCCAGCGTCACCAGCGCCGCCCCCGCCGCGGCCACCCGGCGCCGCCGCTCGACCACGCCCCGCCGCCGGATCGCCGGATACGGCGCCGGAGACGGCCGGATCGTGTACGCGTCCTCGGCGAGCAGCTCGCGCAGCCGCTCCTCGAAGTCCCGCTCGCCGTCGGCTTCCCGCCGCCGCTCGTCGTCGTTCACCTGCTGCCTCCCTGCCCGGACGACGTCATCCGGGACAGCCCCGGAAACGCACGCAACTTCGCCAGCCCCTTCGACGCCTGGCTCTTGACCGTGCCGACGGAGCAGCCGAGCACATCGGCGACCTCCGCCTCCGACAGGTCCTCCCAGTAGCGCATGACGACCACCGCCCGCTGCTTGGGCGGCAGTCGGGCCAGCGCCCGGAGCAGCGCACCGCGCTCGTCCACGCCCGCGTAGCCCGCGTCGCGCCCCGCCTGCTCGGGCGGTGCGGCCGTCAGCGCTTCGGGGACCCGCCGCTTGCGGAACCGGTCGCTGTTGCAGCTCACCAGCATCCGCCGGACGTACGCCTCCGGGTTGTCGGCACGCGCCACCCGCCGCCATGAGCGGTACGCCTTCGCCAGCGCCGTCTGCGTCAGGTCCTCGGCGTGGTGCGCGTCGCCGGTGAGGAGATACGCGGTCCGCACCAGATGGGACCATCGCGCCCTGACGAACTCCTGGAACTGGGCCTCTTGTTCGGCCTGCATCAAGCACCCTCCCTCGCCCTCCAGACCGCCGATGCGGGCGAATCGGTTGCCCGGCCCACGCGACTCGTTTCGAATGGGTGCGTGGACGGCGACGAGCGGTGGAACGAGAGCGAGGCGGGAGCGCGCGGCCCGCACCGCCCCCGGAGGCCCCTCGGCCTCGCACTGGATCCGCTGGCCCGACTTCCGTCTCCCGGCCGACCGCGAGGCCGCCCGCGCCGCTCTTGCCGAGGCGTGGAAGCGGGCCACCGCCATGGGGGTCCCCCCGGGCTCGAGCGAAGCCGAGAGCTTGGGGGAGTGTGGAGATCGCGTGCGGCGGCGGTCGGGGGCGTACGGGGACGGCGCTGGCGTGTCTGGCGGTGCTGGACGGCGTGCCGGCCGAGGACGCCGTGGACTTCGTACGGCGGAACTACGACCGGCACGCCGTGGAGACGCCGTGGCAGCGCGGGTATGTGCGGCGGTTCAGGTGAGCGTTTCCGCCAGGAACTCGGTGGCCTTCACGATCAGGGCGTGGTCGTAGTCGGCGTCCTGCTCGGGCCGTGTCGTCTGGACCGCCAGGACGAGCGGCGTGCCGTCCTCGGTCCAGGCGATGCCCACGTCGTTGTTGGCGCCGTAGGAGCCGCCGCCGGTCTTGTCGGCGATCGCCCAGGTCGGGGGCAGGGCCGCGCGGAAGCGGTTGACGCTGGTGGTGTTGTTCAGCAGCCAGTGGGTGAGGAGGTCCCGGTCGGGTCGGTTCAGGGTGTTGCCGAGGACCAGACGGGCGTAGGTGCGGCCGATCGCGCGCGGGCTCGTGGTGTCCGTGACGCGCCACGGCTCCGCCGAGTTGAGCTCGGTCTCCCAGCGGTCGAGGCGGGTCACCGGGTCGCCGAGCGAGCGGGCGAAGCGGGTGATGGCGGTGGGGCCGCCGAGCTCGCGCAGCAGGAGGTTGCCCGCCGTGTTGTCGCTGAACCGGATAGCCACGTCGGCGAGTTCGCCGACGGTCATGCCGGTCGCCAGATTCTGCTCGGTCTTGTCGGAGTTGGCCACCAGGTCGGCCGCCGTGTAGTGGATCCGCTTGGCGAGCACCTCGCCGTCCCGGTCCAGGTCGCGCAGCACCGCCGCGGCGGCCAGCGGCTTGAACAGCGAGCAGATCGGGAAGCGCTCGTCGGCGCGATGGGCGACGGTCTGCTTCGTACGGACGTTGTACGCGAACACGCCCAGACGGGCGCCGTGCTGCCGCTCCAGTTCACGGAGGCGGTCGGTGGTGGCGTGGGCGGGGGCGCCGGTGAGGAGCGCTGCGGCGGTGGCGGTACCTGCGGTGAGCAGGGTGCGTCGGCCTAAGATCTCGGTCTCCTTCGCTCGGATTTCGACTGGTGGATTTCGTCTGACGGGTGATGACGATCTCTGCAGTGATCGACGCCGTACGGCATTCCTTGGTTGCAGTGCCGTAGACCATCGGCCGACGGCGCGGCGCGCGGATGCTCGCCACAGTGGCCGTATGGAGAACACCAAGGGGATCAGCCGGGCACGTTTTCTCGCGGGGGCGGCGGCCGTCGGACTGGCGGGGGCGGTGCTGCCCGCGGGGCAGGCGGGGGCGACCGGGGGAGGGCGAGGGCTGCGGCACCGGGGCGTCGTCTACACCGTCGGCGCGGGGGAGACGCCCGGCACCGCGTGGAGCGCGGCCCGGATGCGCCGGGACATCCGCGTCATCCGCGACGAGCTGCACGCCGACACGGTCGACGTCACCGGCGACGGCGTCGACCGCCTCACCGCCACCGCCGCCGAGGCCGCCGAACGCGGGCTGCACGTCTGGCTCCAGCCGACCCTCGGGGACGTGCCGGAGCGGGAGATCCTGGACTCGATCGCCGAGTGCGGCCGGTTCGCGGAGCGGCTGCGCCGGCAGGGCGCGAGTGTCGACTTCAGCGTGGGCTGCGAGTTCTGGCTGTTCGTGCCGGGGATCGTCCCGGGCGAGACGGTCCTGGACCGCGTCGAGAACCTCCAGAAGGGCACCGTCGACGAGGCGAGGATGCAGCGCCGCCTGGCTCGCTTCACCGCGAAGGCGGCGGCGGTCGGCCGCGACGTCTTCCACGGCCGCCTCAGCTACGCCGCCGCCCAGGACGAGGAGTTCGAGCCGGTCGACTGGAACCTCTTCGACGTCGTGGGCATCGACTACTACTCGTACCATCGTCAACAGGCCGACTACATCCGTGAGTTGCGCCGCTATCAGCGTTGGGGCAAGCCTCTGGCCATCACCGAGTTCGGCACCTGCGCCTACGTCGGCGCCCCCGAGACGGCCGGCATGGGCTGGAACATCGTCGACTACACGAAGGAGCCCAACGAGATCAAGGGCGACCCGGTGCGCAGCGAGCGCACCCAGGCCGCCTACCTGATCGATCTCGTGGAGGTGTTCGAGTCGATGGGCCTCTACGCGGCGATGGCCTTCGAGTTCGTCACCCCGGACGCCCCGCACCGCCCCGACAACCCCCGCTACGACCTGGACCTGGCGAGCTACGCCATCACCAAGCCGATCAAGGACCGGCCGGACGACCCGGCGTCGGACTGGCACTGGGAGCCGAAGGAGGCGTTCCACGCGCTGGCCCGGCGGTACCGCAGGTGCGCTCAGTCGCAGTAGAGGTCCCGGGCCGGCCGCTGCCCGGTCGCCAGGAACCGGGAGACGGTCGCGTCCCCGCAGGCGTTGCCGTTGGCCAGATAGGAGTCGTGCCCCGTGGAGTTCACGGTGACCATGACCGCCCGCCTGCCGAGGGCGTCGCGCAGCTTGCGGGCGCTACTCGGCGGGGTGGCCACGTCCCGTTCGTTCTGGACGAGCAGGATGTTGGACGGGCCGCGGTCGGTGACCCGCAGCGGCGCCTCCTTCGGCTGCCACGGCCAGACGGCGCACGGCAGCGCGTTCCTCGGCATGCCCGCGGTGAGCGGGTACTTCGCCCGGCTCTCGGCGACCTCCTTCTGGTACACGGCGGCCGACCCGGGCCAGGCGGCGTCGTTGCAGACGGTGGCGGAACCGACCGCGAGGTAGCCCTGCAGCGCGGCCTCCGGCGGGCTCTGCGGCACGGGCGGCACCGTGCCCCGCTGAGCGGCCAGCATCAGCTCGGCCAGGGCCGGGTAGTCGTCGGGGTCGTAGAGGCTGTTCAGCATGGTGTGGCGCAGCACGTTGCCGTTCAGCTCCGCCGGGTTGGCGCCGGGCCAGGGGATCGGCTCGCGGTCCAGTCGGGCGGCGAGGCGCAGGAACAGGCGGCGCACCTCGGCGGCGGTGCCGGCCACCCGGTCCGGATTGCCGGGCGCCGACGCCCACTTGGCGAACTCGGGGAAGTTGTCCTCGACGCTCTCCTCGAACGCCTGGAGCCAGGCGCGCTGGGCCCGCACGGGGTCGGGGTTCTGGTTGCTGTCCAGCACGATGCGGTCGGTGCGGTGCGGGAACAGCTCGCTGTAGGCGGCGCCGACATAGGTGCCGTAGGAGACGGCCCAGGCGGACAGCCTGCGCTCTCCGAGGGCGGCTCGGACGCTGTCGATGTCGCGGGCGTTGTTCTTGGTGCTGATGTGCTTCATCAGCTCACCGCCGTTGCGCGCGCAGGCTTCCGCGATGCGCCGGTTGGCGGCCATGGTCCCGGCGACGGATCCGTCCGGGGCGGGCCAGGGGCGCTGTGTCGTGACGCCGAGTTCACTGCGGTCGACCTCGCAACTCACCGGAGCCGAGGGGGCGTTGCCCCGTGGGGCGACCCCGATCAGGTCATAGGCGTCCCGCACCTCCTGAGGCAGCTTCTGCCCCTTGCCCGAGGGGTCGTCGAGGCTCGACCCGCCGGGCCCGCCGGCGATCAGCAGCAGCGCGCCCCGCCGGGCGGACGGCTTCTCGCTGGGGATACGGGAGACGGCGAGGTCGATCCTCGGGCCGCCGGGGTCGGCGTAGTCCATCGGCACGGACACGGTCGTGCACCGCTGGCGCGGATCGAGCCCGTCGCCCTCGCACTCGGCCCACTTCAGCGGGGCGGGCGCGCCGGAGGCGGACGCGGTGAGCGGGGTGACGAGTCCGAAGACGACTCCGGAGGCGGCGGCGATCAGGGCGGCACTCTTCGTGATCTGATGCATGCACAGCAGCCTGACGGACCGTGACGCAGCGCCACATCCAGACAACTCCCTTATCTTTCCTGGGGTTTACCCCCCAGGCGACCCTAGGGTGACACCCGCCCTAGGCCAGCCCCAGCACCATGATGAGCCGGTCCTCCCCGGGGCCGAGATAGTTCCGGCGCACGCCTCCCTCGGCGGCGAACCCCAGGGACCGGTACAGCATGATCGCCGCGGCGTTCTCCGGCTCGACGGTCAGCCGCACCTCATGCACCCGCTTCCGGCGCAGTTCCCGCAGCACCTCCAGCATCAGCCGCTTGCCCAGCCCCCGCCCTCGCCGGTCGGCGCTGACGGCCAGGCTCAGCACCCAGCACACATAGCCGTCCGAGGTGGTCACGAACAGGACATAGCCGTGCAGGCACTCGCCGTCGTCGAGGACGAGGATCCGGTCGCCGTGCACGTCGAGGTGCTGGCGCAGCACGAAGTACGGGTACGGATCGTCCGGGAAGACCTCCCTGTCCACGCGGAGCAGCTCGGGCAGGTCCGTGTCCGTGACGCCCCTCATGGTCAGTGGGCGATCGTCGCTGTCGGCGAAGAACGCCTGGTCGGAGCGGCCACCCAGAACAGGGAAACGTTCCTCCGGCACAGCCATCAACTGCCCCCCATGTGATGGAATGGACGCCCATCTTGAGCAGGGCAATCCGGTGGTTCAAGAGTGCGAGGCGCTTATGCCTCGACGCGCTCCCAGTGCGCCTTCCTTCTTTGGTACCGTGACAGGATGACCCAGAGATCGTCGGGGGGCGTCCAGTTGAAGAACGCAGAGGTAAGCTGGGCGGCGTTCGACCCGATCGCCTACGTCGAGCACAACTACCGCGACTTACAGGCGGAGGACGCGGAGATCCTGCACATGGTGCGGGATCATTTCGGCGATCATTTCCAGAAGCAGGGCGGTGGCCCCGTTTCCGGTATCGACGTCGGCGCCGGTGCCAATCTCTATCCCGCACTCGCCATGCTGCCGTGGTGCGAGGAGATCACCCTCTTCGAGCGCTCGCCCTCGAACGTCGACTACCTCAGAAGTCAGGTCGACTCCTACGACCGCAACTGGGACCAGTTCTGGCACGCCCTGTGCGAGCACGACGCCTACAACTCCCTTGGTGTGGACCCGCGGGAGAGGTTCGGCAAGGTCGTCTCCGTCGAGCAGGGCGACCTCTTCGACCTCGCGCGGTACGAGCGGCGGTGGTCCATGGGGACCATGTTCTTCGTCGCCGAGTCGATGACCACGTCCCATCAGGAGTTCCGGCTCGGCGTCGAGCGCTTCATGCGCGCTCTGGCCCCCGGAGCTCCCTTTGCGGCGGCCTTCATGGAACATTCGAAGGGCTATCACGCGGGTGAGCATTTCTTCCCGGCATGTGACGTGGGAGAATCCGAGGTCCGTGCGAGTCTCGAGACGTTCGTGGGTGACGTCAAGGTGCAGCGGCTCGAATCCGAGGCCGAAGTACGCGACGGATATTCCGGAATGATCGTCGCCTACGGCTGGCGCAGTAATTCGGACTCGATCGTTCCGATCGACTGATCAGTGAATTTTCACAGCGATTCACGGTGAATCTTCACAACTGAAGAGGGATATTCCTCGACCGATGGCAGTGCGGCCTGTGTGAGGGGCATGGGATGCAGATCAAGCCACGCCAGCATCTGCTGGACATCTGGCAGGGAATCGCCCGCCACTCTTTCGACGGGGGAGAGTGGGAGTGGGGCGAATGGGGCGGAGAGAGCAGTGTGGCCGACGCCGAGCGGCTGCTCTGCCTGCTGTACCCGGCGACCGAGATCCCCGCGTTCCGGCTCGACGATCCCGACACCACCCAGGAGGACGTCCAACAGGCCCTGAAGAAGGCGGGCGGTCGGCTGGACCTCCCGGTCAACATCGTCACGGCCGCGAGCGAGTTCATGCGCCGGCACACCGACGACAAGAGGCCCACCTTCTACGGGGGTTCCTACTTCGGCTCGGCCGACCCGACCAGGGAGCTCACCGAGGAACAGCGCCAGGTCGGCGTGGTCGACTCCTTCTCCATGTCGATCACCCTGTGCCTGGCCATCCTCGGCTTCCTCAAGGTCTACGAGACCCGGACCCGGCGCACCGACGTCCAGGAGACCATCGCCGAACTGCGCCAGGCCACCAGCAACCGGCTCACCGCCGCCATGGTGAGCCTGCTGCGCTCCTTCGTCGTCAACGTCTTCGACACCGACGCCCCCCAGGGCCGTACCCTCACCGAACTCCTCGGCCAGGGGCGGATGTCGCAGCGGCAGGTGCTGAACAAGTTCCAGAACCGCTTCCGCGCGCTGCGCGCGGCGCTGGTCGAGAGCGTCTTCCTCGGCATCGACGTCCAGGAAGGCCTCAAGGACGAGAGCCAGCTCTTCGAGTGCGGCTGGGCATGGAGCGCGGTGCAGGGCTCCCCCGAGGTCGAGACCAGCGAACCCATCGGGCCGCAGCCCGACGGCATCGCCAAGGACGTGCCGTACCTGTACTTCACGGTGGTCGCCCTCGACGGTATCCAGGACCTGTTCTCCGACCGCACCCTCACCCTCGGCCTGCTCAACACCGAACAGCAAAGGCTCGCCGAGGCGCTGCGACTGCGGTGGGAGCTGACCCAGCAGTACTGGTCCCGCATCGCCCGCTTCGACGACGAGCGCTGGCCCCTGGAGGACATTCCCTGGCGTACGACGGGACAGCGGCTGGAGTCCGAGTACTTCTCCCTCTCCGTCGCCGCCATCCTCGTGCACGACCTGATGCGCCGCCGGGCCACCGACGACGACCTGACCCGCACCGTCGGCATCATGGAGCGCCTCGCCGAGCGCGGCCGCATCACCAGCCGCATGACCCAGGACGACCCGATGGTGCACCAGCTGCACAACGTCGGCGTCGCCCTGCCGTTGCAGGGCAGCGAGCGGCTCGGCCCGCCCATGACCTGGTCCATGACCGACTTCTCCGCCCAGCTGCTGAAGCGCACCGTCCAGCTGTGCACCCTCTCGCGCAACCTCGCCTCGCACGACCGGCTGCTCAGACTGGCCGAGGACATCTTCGACCACATGTGGCGCCGGCGCATCCGCGACGGCGAGGGCGTCGGACTGTGGGACAACGTCCACGCCGCCTACCCCGAGGCGGAGATCCACAAGCGGCGCGTCCCGGTGTCGTGGAGCATCACCGAGCGGGTCACCGAGGTGATGGTCCAGGCCCACGACATGTACCGCCAGCCACCGATCCGCAGCCTCGAACTGACCGAACTGGCAAGGGCGTTGCTCAGCGAGTCCGCCCACCTCCTGGGCAACGAACAGATGGAACCCGCGCCCTCCGGCGACGGCCGGCACGGGATGCAGCTCAGAAACATCGAGGTCAAGTTGCGCCGCGCCCGCAGCCTCGTGGACGAACAGCCGGGTACGGCCTACGCGTTGACGCTCGACGTGCTGGGACAGCTCGACTCGCTCGCCCGCGCCCGCGAAGCCGCGGACCGGGGAGTGTGAGCCGTGCTGATCTTCGCCGCCTCCGACAAAGGGGGCACGGGCCGCTCCGTCACGAGCGCCAACCTCGCCTACCACCGGGCGATGGCCGGGGACGACGTCTGCTACCTGGACTTCGACTTCGGCTCACCCACCGCGGCGGCCGTCTTCGACGTCGCCGACGCCCGCCAGGAGACCGAGGACCGCGGACTGCACGCCTACCTCATAGGCGAGGTCAGCGAACCGGCGCGGATCGACGTCTGGTCCGAGACCGAGCACCAGGTGCTGCGCTTCCCGCCGCCCGGCAGCGGCCGGCTGGTGCTGATGCCCGGCGACGTCAGCGGCGGCGAGTTCGCCATCAGCGGCGACAACCTGCGCCGCTGCGTCGATCTGCTGATGACGCTCTACTACGAGTTCGACCTGGTCGTCGTCGACCTCAGCGCCGGCCGCTCCTACGCCGTCGACATGGTCCTGGAGGCCACCGCACGGCCCGAGATGCGCGAGGTCACGGCCCGCTGGCTGGTCTTCCACCGCTGGACCCGCCAGCATGTCGCCGCCGCCGCGAGCCTGGTCTTCGGCAAGCGCGGCATCGTCGCCGGCGGGGCCGAGCGCGGCCATGACGCGGAGGAGCTGCGGAACGCGATCCGCTTCGTACGGGCCGCCGTACCCGACCCGGAGTCACCGCTGTGGTCCCAGGTCTCGCCCACCCAGTCGGCGTGGATGCGCAAGACCGACGGCGACCTCAAGCAGCTCGCCTCCACGCACGGCATCGGCTACAGCCAGGTCCTCGGCTCCGTACCGCTCGAACCGGTCCTGCAGTGGCGTGAGCAGCTCATCACCGACGAGGACGTGCTGGACAGCCAGATCGCCAACCAGGAGACCTGGCAGGCGCTGAGCCAGCTCGCCGGACGGCTCACCGACGACAAGTACTGGGAGCAGGCGTGAGCGAAGCCGTGTTCCAGGAGACCACCGCTCAGCCGCGTACCCAGTCCGTGCCGCTGGCCCATCTCTCGCTGGAGCTCGGCCACCTCTACATGGAGGACTTCGAGGCGGGCCCCAAGCGGCTGGGCGAGCACTTCGCGGAGGTACGGGCCTGGGTGGACGCCGTGAACGCCTCCGCGGCCCGCCGCAGCGGGCGCCCCCGCGTCAGCACCTGCTTCCTCATCGACGACTACTTCACCCGCTTCTCCACCCCGGCCGAGCTGATCCCGATGGTGCTCAAGGAGGCGGAGAAGGCCGGACTGGTCATCGACTACCTGGCCCGCGAGTCGGGCTGCGCGGTCGCGGACCGCATCGAACTCGCGGAATCCGTCATGCACCGCCTGGTCGAGTCACCGCCACCGGGCAGCTACGGCTCCCGCCCGCCCGTCAGCCAGACCGGCTGGCTCGCCAACGGCCAGCGCACGCCCTCGACGTCCCGCAGCGCCCTCGGCGAGGTCAAGGGCTGGGAGTCGCCCCAGGAGACCGCAGCCCGCAACCACTCCATCTTCATGGACGTGGAGCTGTGGTCCGAGAAGGACGGACGGCGCCTGTGGTCCTGCCCGTTCCTGGCCGCCGTATGGCAACTGGCCAGGCTCGGCCTGTTACGGCACCTCGGCGAGCCCGTGCTGGTGCCGAAGCAGTGGGACGGCGAGGACTTCCCGCACGAGTGGGACCGGCTGCCACCGCTGATCAAGCTCACCGACACCAAGGCCGCCTTCAGCGCCTACCGCACGTGCAGCCTGGTGCCGAACCGCTTCATCGCCGTCGAGGACGCCGTACGGCTCATCCTCGACCAGATAGACGTCGACGCCGGAGCCCTGAAGCAGGTCGCCGAGCGGTCCGCGGGCGAGGGGATGCCGGTGCCGGCGGCCGTCGCACAGCGCGCCACCTACGTCTTCTACGAGGAGCCCGCGGACTCCTCCGAGGCCGAGGGGACCTGAGATGACGGCGGCCCACGGACAACCGGCGCGTTCGGTCCTCGCCTGCGGCGAGGTGCGCACCTGTCTGCTGCCGTCCTTCCAGGCGCTGGACGCCCGGGCCGCCGCCCAGGTGCTCAGGCTGCGGGCCGACGAACCCGTCCGGGTCTCCGAACGGCCCTCCCTGCACGCCCTGTCCCCCGAGATCCTGACCGGAGTGGACTGCCGGCTGCCCGCCGCCAACGGCTCCAGGGTCAGGGCCGTCGGTACGGTGGTGGCGCGCGCGGCGCTGACCGAGGGCCGGCTGCTGCAGTCGACGGCGTACTTCAGCCTCCCCGCAGCCGGCCCCGACACGCGCCGCCCCTGGGGCCAGTACCTCGTGCGCCCCGGCCTGGTGGAGCCCTTCGGCAAGCTGCCCCAACAGGCCACGGCGGAGGGCGTGCTGCGCGGGGCGCGGCGCGGTGAGCTCGACCTCGGGATGATCGCCGAGGGCCTGCTGGCCGGGCTCCGGCGCCATGCGCTGCTGGATCGCCGGGTGCCCTTCAAGTCCAGCCCCACCAGGCTGCGCTGGGTGGCTCGGCGCACCTTTGACGGCGAGCGGGCGGCGCTGGTGAACTTCACGCTGGCCGAGGGCGGCCTGCGCACCATGGAGCTACGGCTGCCCGAGCACATCCCGGCCGCCGCGGCGGCGGGCCTGTGCGAGGATCTCGCCCTGCACGACTGGCTTTTGACGACCGTTCAGCACATGCTTGACAACAGCAGGCTCGGTGCGGCGGACGGGCCTTCCGTGGTCGAGGCGCTGCATCCGGTCGTCGTACATCTGCTGCATCTGTGGATGCCACGCGCGCACGTGGACCCCGCGCTGGGGCACCTGTGGGACGTGCTGGAAGACAAACCCGGCTTCTCCCGCCAGTGGGAGAACCTGAGCCGGCGCATCAGAGACCGACTCGCCCTCCAGGCCGTGGCGACGCCGCACCAGGCGCTCAGCGACGCGCGTTGAGGGGCGGCAACCGAATTCCATACCCGACGGGGGACACGACATGAGCGGAGCGTCATTAGGAGCGGGGAACCACGGGGCGGCCGTACCGCAGGTTCAGAACTCGCGCAGTGCGAAGGTCTTCCTCAGAGTGCTGGTGGCGGGCCTGGCCGGCGCGGCGACCTTCGTCCTCAGCGGTCTGCTGAACCAGGAGGACGACAACCTGTGGGAGTGGACGATGTCCATCGTCCTCGGCTGTGCGGTGCTGATCGTGCAGTACCTCGTGGCCTTCGGGGAACGGTTCGAGAAGGTCGACCGGCGCTTCAACGAGATCCTCGCCGCGACCACGCTGTTCAGCCAGGTCGACGGCTCCGTGCTGCGCTCCGACGAGGTGACCCGGCTGGTCCTCGGCTACACCAAGGTCCGTGAGTCGGGCGGCGACATCGCACAGGCCTTCGCCGAGAAGGAACTGGGCCGCCTCGCCAAGATGATGGAAGGGCTCGGCAGCGGCAGCGCGGACTGCCCCGGCGAGAACCACGAGTGGCTGATCGACATCACCGACTGCGTCAAGATGACCCTCGACGCCACCAGCACCTCGGTGGACCGGGAGTTCTGGACCAGCGGGCCCGCCGAGCGGTACCTCGCCGCGCAGGAGAAGGCGATCAAGCGGCGGGGCGTGGAGATCCGGCGGCTGTTCGTCGTACGGGACGCGAACGAGGTCACGCCGGAACTGGAAGCACTGTGCGAGAGCCATCGCCGGCGGGGCATCGAGGCGCGGATCGCGGTGCGGTCACCCGAGTCCAACCCCAAGGTGAACGACTTCATCATCTTCGACGGCGAGCTGTGCTACGAGACCCAGCCGGACCTCGAGTCCAACCCCGACGGGACCCTGCTGAGGGCCGAGCCGGAGCATGTCGAGGACCGCGTCACCCAGTTCACGGAACTGTGGGCGGAGACTTCAGAGACGGCGTGAGGGGGGTATCGACGCCGGGCCGTAGCGGGCGGCCGGGGCGCCTCACCGGCGGCGGCCGGCCGGCCCAGTTCGCGCAGGTTGGTGCCGAGTCCGGCGAGGGCGGCGGCGTGGCCGTGCCGGTCGCCGATGTCCGCGCACAGCCGCTCGGCCTGCCGGAAGTAGTCCTGGGCCTCGGCGTACCGGTCCTGTTCGAAGCGCAACTGCCCCAGTCCGATGAGCAACAGTGTCTCGCCGGAGCGGTCCTCGGCGCGGCGGGCGGCGGCGAGGGCCGCGTCGTGGCTGCGCCACCAGGCGCCCGCGCCGTCCACGAGGGCGTCGGCGGGCCCCAGTAACCGGTACTCCAGTCCCGCGCTAGCGGTCGATGAGGGTGCCAATGAACTCCGTCCAGGCGGGGGCGGGGATGAGGAGTACGGGGCTGTCCGAGGCGAGTTTGGAGTCTCGGACGGGGATGATGCCGGGGACTTCGTCGGCTACCTCGACGCAGTTGCCTCCGTTGCCGTCGCTGTACGTGCTCTTGCGCCAGCTCGCGTTGTTCAGGTCGTACTCGCGCATCGTCTGAAGTCCTCCGCCGCCGACTCGATCAGGGCCAGGGACGCCTCCGGCGACAGCGCGGCGGCCCTGAGCAGATCGTATGCCGCGTACGCGCGCTTCACCACAGCCGGATCGTCCAGCAGATTCCCCGAATACACGGCTTCTGTATAGGCCGTTGGCGGAGCGTCATCGAACTCCATGAGTCGCAGGTCCCCGGTCATGAGGGCGTACGCCCCAGCCGCGTACGGCAACACCTGGACCAGCACCGTTCGCTCCCGTGCCATCGCCGCCACGCGCTCCAGTTGCTCCGCCATCACCGCCGGGCCGCCCACCGGGATGCGGAGCACGTTCTCGTGCAGCACGACCCAGTACACGGGCCGTGTAGCGTCCTTGAGGATGTGCTGCCGCTCCAGTCGGCCGGATACCTTGTCGTTGATGTACTCGTCCGTCGCGAACGCGTTCATCGCCAGCGTTACCGCACGCGCGTACCCCGCCGTCTGCAACAAGCCCGGCACCAGCGCGGGCGCGAACTCGCAGATCTTCGTCGCCAGCCGCTCCAGCTCCGCCGCCTTGGCGAAGTAGTCCGCGTACCGCTTGTCGCTGATGAGCCGCTTCCAGAGCCGCTCGAAAAAACCGTCGGTTTGTAGCACCTCGTCAATCCGCTGGGCGACATCCAATTGCGGCTTTCGAATTGCCTGTTCGAACTGGCCGATATAGCCCCCGGACACGAAGACCCGCGCCCCCAGTTCCACTTGTGTGAGCCCCGCGTTCTCCCGGCGCCGCTTCAGCTCACTTCCGAAGAACTCCCAGGCCGCCATCCGTGAACCGTTGGCCATAACCAACCCCCTTACCCTGCCCCGCACTTGTAGAGCACAGACTCCTGCCGAGTGTAGACATCGCAGGTCACCATGGAGATGGAAAGCGTAAAACCCAAAATGGAGGGGAGTCAGGTGACGGCACGACACTCGGCGCGCTGCGTCGAAGAAGCGGAGGAAGCAGTGAAGGAATTGCGGGCGGCACTGGAGAAGGCAGGAATTACGCTTCCGACACTCCGGATCGATCCGGCGAGTCTTGCGCGTGAGGCTCCTTGCCCGCTCGTCGAATTGGGTCGTTGCTCCGTCGAGGCCGCGCAGCGCCTCGCGGCGGTGTTGCGATGAAGCCACCGATCGGCGCCTATGTGGTCGACACTCGTTCGGGTCGGATCGGTGTCGTGATGGGGCATGAGGGGCCGTATGTGCAGCTGAGGCCGTACGGCGGCGGCAAGGAGTGGGACGCCGAGCCGGCGACCGTACGCACGGCCACGCCCGCCGAGCGGCTGCGCGCGGCGACGGCGTACGCGAACGCACGGAGCCGGGGTGAGGTTCCTTGAGGTGAGGGCGGGCGCATAGGGTGCGGCGGCATGGCTTTGTTCAGATGGAAGAGGCGCGGCCCGAAGGCGGCCCGTCGCTACCCCGTGCCGCTCACCACGCACCAGCTGTGGATGGTGTCGCTGAGCGCGCCGGTGAGCCGGGACAAGGGCGCCTCGCGGACGACGCTGTACCCGTACGCACGGATCGACGACGACAGCGCCCGGCGCTGGTTGGCCGACCAGTGGGAGATCACCTCGCGTGAGCAGCTCGTCGACCGGCTCGACGAGCTGTCCCGCAGTGGCTACCGGGCGCGGGCGTACCGGCTCACGGGCGTCGCGCCGCTCGCCTGGGACGCCGCGCTGTACGTCGACATCGCCCGCCGGGGCTTCGGCTGCGGGCTGATCGGCGAGGGCGACGCCTGGACCGCGCTGAAGAACATCGTGCCGGCGGTGGCGCGGACGTACAGCTCGTGGCAGGAGTACGCCGACCACTATCTGCTCGGGCGGCAGGTGTGGCGGGAGGGGCTGCGGGGGTCGGAGGACTCCGAGCTCCCGGCCTCGCAGGCGGTCGCCGACGCGCATCTGCGCGCGCTGCTGGACACGGAGAATCGTTCCAGCCCGTGGAACCAGGCCCCCTGGGACACCATCAGCCACCCCGACCGCACCCGCTGACTCCCGCCGTACGCGACAATGAAGCCATGAGTCTGTTCCGCGACGACGGCATCGTGCTGCGCACCCAGAAGCTCGGGGAAGCGGACCGGATCATCACGCTGCTCACCCGGGGGCACGGCAGGGTCCGGGCCGTGGCTCGGGGTGTGCGGCGTACCAAGTCCAAGTTCGGTGCTCGGCTCGAGCCGTTCTCGCATGTCGACGTGCAGTTCTTCGCGCGGGGCAGTGAGCTGGTGGGGCGTGGGCTGCCGCTGTGCACGCAGAGCGAGACCATCGCTCCGTACGGCGGCGGGATCGTCAGCGACTACGCCCGCTACACCGCCGGGACGGCCATGCTGGAGACGGCGGAACGGTTCACGGACCACGAGGGCGAGCCGGCCGTCCAGCAGTATCTGCTGCTGGTCGGGGCCCTGCGCACGCTTTCGCGTGGCGAGCATGCGCCCCACCTCGTTCTCGACGCGTTTCTGCTGCGCTCGCTCGCCGTCAACGGCTACGCCCCGACCTTCAGCGACTGTGCGAAGTGCGGCATGCCAGGACCGAACCGCTTCTTCTCGGTCGCCTCCGGGGGCTCGGTCTGTGCCGACTGCAGGGTGCCCGGTAGCGTCGTACCGTCGCCGCAGGCCCTGGAACTGCTCGGTGCGCTGCTGACGGGAGACTGGGAGACGGCGGACGCCTGCGAGTCGCGGTACGTCCGCGAGGGCAACGGGCTGGTGTCGGCCTATCTGCACTGGCATCTGGAGCGCGGGCTGCGCTCGCTTCGGTACGTGGAAAAGTAAGGGAGACGAGAAGCACATGGCCGTGAGTGGGTTCCTGGGGCGTCGGCGCCGCGAGTACAGGGCGCCGGAGCCACACCCGTCCGGTGCCCGCGCGCCGAAACTCCCCGGCGAGCTGGTCCCCAACCATGTGGCGATCGTCATGGACGGGAACGGCCGCTGGGCGAAGGAGCGCGGGCTGCCGCGCACCGAGGGGCACAAGGTGGGCGCCGAGCGGGTGCTGGACGTCCTCCAGGGCGCGATCGAGATGGGCGTGGGCGCGATCTCGCTGTACGCCTTCTCCACCGAGAACTGGAAGCGCTCGCCCGACGAGGTGCGCTTCCTGATGAACTTCAACCGCGACTTCATCCGCAAGACCCGCGACCAGCTCGACGAGCTGGGGGTCCGGGTGCGGTGGGTCGGGCGGATGCCCAAGCTGTGGAAGTCGGTCGCCAAGGAGCTGCAGGTCGCTCAGGAGCAGACCAAGGGGAATGACCGGCTGACGCTGTATTTCTGCATGAACTACGGCGGGCGTGCCGAGATCGCGGATGCCGCGCAGGCCCTCGCCGAGGATGTGAAGGCCGGGCGGCTCGACCCGTCCAAGGTGACCGAGAAGACCTTCGCGAAGTACCTGTACTACCCGGACATGCCGGACGTGGACCTGTTCCTGCGGCCCAGTGGGGAACAGCGGACGTCCAACTACCTTCTCTGGCAGAGCGCTTACGCCGAGATGGTCTTCCAGGACGTGCTGTGGCCGGACTTCGACCGGCGTGACCTGTGGCGGGCGTGCATGGAGTTCGCCTCCCGCGACCGGCGGTTCGGGGGCGCGATCCCGAACGAGGAGCTGCTCGCCATGGAGGGCCGCTCCGAGGAGAGCTGAGCGGAGCAGAGCTGCCGACCGGACACACGGGAACGGCCCCGCCCACCGAAGTGGAGCGGGGCCGTCCGCGGTTCCGGGCGACCTAGTGGTCGTTGAGGAACGTGTAGTCCTTGCACTCGCCGTCAGGAGCACGGCAGAACTTGAAGCCGATCTTCGTGTTCTCCGGCAGGTTGTAGACGCCGCCCATGCTCGCCCTGCGGGTCTTCTTGTTGCCCTCGCCGCCGACGGTGAACGAGTAGCGCGGATTGCCGCTCGGGCTGCCGATGTACACGTTCATCGTGACACCGCGGCCGTCGGCGTCATTGTCCTTGATCGTGACGACGTCACCGTACTCGTTGAACCAGCCGACGCCGCTCCAGTCGACGCCAGGCACGTTCCCCCAGGCGTCCCCCGTGTGCATGGTGTGGTCGGCGGCCACCGCCGAGTTGGCGACGGTCAGCACGAGTGCGGCGCTTGCGGCGGTCACGCCGGCTATGCGTCCCAGTCTCAAGTTGTCTCCCCTGTTGTTCACTGTGTCCCCTGTGGTCGCAGGAGACACAGTGATTATAGGAAAAACATGATCCTGATTGAGTAAATGGGAGCTCAAATCTCGCCAACTGGCCAGATGCCGCTAGTCGTTGGCGGCCGCGCACTCCGCGCAGGTGCCGAAGATCTCCACCGTGTGCGCCACGTTCACATAGCCGTGCTCGGAGGCGATGGCGTCCGCCCACTTCTCCACGGCCGGGCCCTCGACCTCGACCGCCTTGCCGCAGACACGGCACACGAGGTGGTGGTGGTGCTCGCCGGTCGAGCAGCGGCGGTAGACCGACTCGCCGTCGGAGGTGCGCAGGACGTCGACCTCGCCGGCGTCGGCGAGGGACTGCAGGGTGCGATAGACCGTGGTGAGGCCGACCGAATCGCCCTTGTGCTTGAGCATGTCGTGGAGCTCCTGCGCGCTGCGGAACTCGTCGACCTCGTCCAGGGCCGCCGCCACAGCGGCCCGCTGCCGCGTCGCGCGGCCCTTCACGGGCGGTCCAGCGGTCGTCACCGGTTTGCCTCCTCACGTCTGCGCCTTGCCGGGCCATTGTGCCAGCCCGTGCTGAGAGCGGTCAGACGCTCACCTTCCCGTCCGGCTCCCGTCCGGCCGGAATCGCGCACTCCGCCGGGTCGCCGGAGGGCTGCGCCGCCGCCAGGGCGGCGGCCCGGCGCCGGGCCAGCGGGGTGGCCAGCGCGGTCAGCGCGATGAACGCGCCGATGGTCAGCAGCACGATCGTCGCGCCGGGCGGCACGTCCTGGTAGTACGAGGTCACGGTGCCGCCGATGGTCACCGTCACACCGATCGCGACGGCGACCGCGAACGTCGCGGCGAAGCTGCGGGTCAGCTGCTGGGCCGCCGCCACCGGCACCACCATCAGCGCGCTCACCAGCAACAGCCCGACCACGCGCATCGCGACCGTCACCGTGACCGCGGCCGTGATCGCCGTCAGCAGGTTCAGGGCGCGCACCGGCAGGCCCGTGACCCGCGCGAACTCCTCGTCCTGGCTCACCGCGAACATCTGGCGGCGCAGGCTAAGAGTGACCAGCATCACGAAGGCGGCGAGCAGACAGATCGCCGTCACGTCCTCGGGCGACACCGTCGACAGCGACCCGAACAGGTACGACGTCAGGTTCGCGTTGGAGCCGCCCGGCGCGAGGTTGATCAGCATCACGCCGCCCGCCATACCGCCGTAGAAGAGCATCGCGAGGGCGAGGTCGCCGCGCATCCTGCCGTACCAGCGGATCAGCTCCATGGCGACCGCGCCGAGGACGGAGACCAGCGTCGCCATCCACACCGGGGACCAGGACAGCAGGAAGCCCAGGCCGACGCCGGTCATCGCGACATGGCCGATTCCGTCGCCCATCAGGGCCTGGCGGCGCTGGACGAGGTAGATGCCGACGGCGGGGGCGGTGATGCCGACCAGGACGGCGGCGAGCAGCGCCCGCTGCATGAAGTCGTAGTTCAGGATGTCCATCAGCTCAGCAGCCCCGTCCGGATCGGTTCGGCGTCGTGAGCCGCGTGCGGGTGTACGTGGTCGTGGCCGGGCAGCGCGTGCTGGCCGACCGCCTTCGGGGGCGGGCCGTCGTGCAGGACGCAGCCGTCGCGCAGGACGACCGCCCGGTCGATCAAGGGCTCCAGCGGCCCGAGTTCATGCAGCACCAGCAGGACCGTCGCACCGCCTGCGACCTGCTCCCTGAGCGTGTGCGCGAGCACCTCCTGGCTGGCCAGGTCGACGCCCGCCATCGGCTCGTCCATGATCAGCAGCTCGGGCTCGGGGGCCAGCGCGCGGGCGATCAGCACGCGCTGGTGCTGGCCGCCGGACAGGGCGTTGACCGAGTCCTTCACCCGGGCCGCCATGCCGACCAGCTCCAGGGCGTGCTGTACGGCCGCGTGGTCGGCCTTGCGGAAGACGCCGAAGCGGGTGCGGGACAGTCGGCCCGAGGAGACGACCTCGCCGACCGTGGCGGGAACGCCGCCGGCGGCCGTCGTGCGCTGCGGGACGTAACCCACCCGCGCCCAGTCGCGGAACCGGGCCCGCGGGGTGCCGAACAGCTCGATCTCACCGGCGCTGAGGGGCACTTGGCCGATGACGCTGCGCACGGCCGTCGACTTGCCCGAGCCGTTGGCGCCGAGCAGCGCGACGACCTCACCGCGGCGCACGGTGAGGTCGATGCCGCGCAGGACGGGGCGCGAGCCCAGCTCGGCGCGGACGCCGCGCAGCGATATGACGGGCTCGGTCATGCCGTCCTCCACAGAGTCGATCACTTGGCTCCCAGGGCCGTCTTCAGGGACGCGAGGTTGGCCCGCATGACCGCGAAGTAGTCGTCGCCCTTGGACTTGTCGGTGATGCCCTCGAGCGGGTCGAGGACGTCCGTCTTCAGGCCCGCGTCGTCGGCGAGGGTCTTCGCGGTCTTGTCGGACACCAGTGTCTCGTAGAAGACCGTGGTGACGCCGTCGGCCTTGGCCTCCTCCTGGAGTTCCTTGATCCGGGCGGGGCTGGGCTCGCTCTCCGGGTCGAGGCCGGAGATGGCCTCCTGGGTCAGGCCGTAGCGCTCGGCGAGGTAGGTGAAGGCGGCGTGGTTGGTGAAGAAGACCTTGCTCTTGGTGTTCTTGAGCCCGTCCGCGAACTCGGTGTCGAGGTCGCCGAGCTTCTCGACCAGCGCGTCGGTGTTCTTCTTGTAGTCGGCCGCGTGGTCGGGGTCCGCCTTCTCGAAGGCCGCGCCGACACCCTTGGCGACCTCGGCGTACTTCACCGGGTCCAGCCAGATGTGGGGATCGCGGGCGTGCTCCTCCTCGGAGCCTTCGGAGCCCTCGGAGCCCTCGGAGTGCGCCTCCTCGCCCTCGTGCCCGTGGCCGTCCTCGACGGCGCCGTGGTCCTCCAGCTCGGTCAGCGTGGCGGCGTCGATCTTCGTCTTGAGGCCGGCCTGGCCGATCGCCTCGTCGACGGAGGGCTGGAGACCCTTGAGGTAGAGCGCGGCGTCGGAGTCCTCGAGCTGGGCCCGCTGCTGAGCGCTGATCTCCAGGTCGTGCGGCTCCTGGCCGGGCTGGGTGAGGCTGGTGACCTTCACATGGCCGCCGCCGATCTGCTCGGCGAGGAAGGCCATGGGGTAGAACGACGCGACGACGTCGAACTTGTCCGTGTTGCCCGCGGCGGCGCTGTCGGAGGAGCAGGCGGAGAGGGTGCCGACGCCGAGGGCGGCGGCGGCCGCGAGGGCGATCCCGGATATGTGCTGTCGTCGTACGTTCATGACAGTCATTTTCAGCCGTAGTGGAAACCATTGTCAACAAGCGTGAGCGGCCGTCCACAGAGCGCTACCGATTTGGTTGAGGGGGAGCCCCCGCCGGTACCCTGAAGCATTCCGCTGTGAAGCGCCTCGCTTCGTCGCCCGTCGTCGTAATGAAGAGAGCACCGTGGCCGCCGACAAGATCGACACCATCGTCAGCCTGAGCAAGCGCCGTGGCTTCGTATTCCCCTGCAGTGAGATCTACGGCGGCCAGCGCGCCGCCTGGGACTACGGGCCGCTGGGTGTCGAACTCAAGGAGAATCTGAAGCGCCAGTGGTGGCGCTACATGGTGACGTCGCGCGAGGACGTGGTCGGTATCGACTCGTCCGTGATCCTGGCGCCCGAGGTGTGGGTCGCCTCCGGCCATGTCGCCACCTTCACCGACCCGCTGACCGAGTGCACCTCCTGCCACAAGCGGTTCCGCGCGGACCACCTCGAGGAGGCCTACGAGGCCAAGAAGGGCCACCTCCCGGAGAACGGTCTCGCGGACGTCAACTGCCCGAACTGCGGCAACAAGGGCCAGTTCACCGAGCCCAAGCAGTTCTCGGGCCTGCTGTCCACCCACCTCGGCCCGACCCAGGACAGCGGCTCCATCGCGTATCTCCGCCCCGAGACCGCCCAGGGCATCTTCACCAACTTCGGTCAGGTGCAGACCACCTCGCGCCGCAAGCCGCCGTTCGGCATCGCCCAGATGGGCAAGTCGTTCCGCAACGAGATCACGCCGGGCAACTTCATCTTCCGCACCCGTGAGTTCGAGCAGATGGAGATGGAGTTCTTCGTCAAGCCGGGCGAGGACGAGAAGTGGCACGAGTACTGGATGGAGCAGCGCTGGAACTGGTACACGGGCCTGGGTCTCCGTGAGGAGAACATGCGCTGGTACGAGCACCCCAAGGAGAAGCTCTCCCACTACTCCAAGCGCACCGCCGACATCGAGTACCGCTTCCAGTTCGGCGGCAACGAGTGGGGCGAGCTGGAGGGTGTCGCCAACCGCACGGACTACGACCTCGGCGCGCACTCCAAGGCCTCCGGCCAGGACCTCTCCTACTTCGACCAGGAGGCCGGCGAGCGCTGGACGCCGTTCGTCATCGAGCCGGCGGCCGGTGTCGGCCGCGCGATGCTGGCGTTCCTGCTCGACGCCTACGTCGAGGACGAGGCGCCCAACGCCAAGGGCAAGATGGAGAAGCGCACGGTGCTGCGCCTCGACCACCGCCTGGCCCCGGTGAAGGTCGCGGTGCTCCCGCTCTCCCGCAACCCCGAGCTGTCCCCGAAGGCCAAGGGCCTCGCCCAGGCGCTGCGCCAGAACTGGAACATCGAGTTCGACGACGCCGGCGCCATCGGCCGCCGCTACCGCCGCCAGGACGAGATCGGTACGCCGTACTGCGTGACGGTCGACTTCGACACGCTGGACGACAACGCGGTGACGGTTCGGGAGCGGGACACCATGAAGCAGGAGCGGGTGTCTCTCGACCAGATCGAGGGGTACCTGGCCGGGCGTCTGATCGGCTGCTGACGCCGCGTTTCGCGTGGTGGCCCTCGATACAGGCATCGCATTGGCCCTGTAACGGGGACCGCCACGCCGACAGGCTGGCCCGCATGAGCATCGCGTTCCTGCTGACCACCCTCGTCGTGGTCGCCACCCCCGGCACCGGCGTCGTCTACACCCTGGCCGCAGGTCTCTCCCGCGGCCGTCGCGCGAGTGTCGTGGCCGCCTTCGGGTGCACGCTCGGGATCGTGCCGCACATGCTGGCCACGATCACCGGCGTCGCCGCGCTGCTGCACGCCAGCGCGACCGCCTTCCAGATCCTGAAGTACGCCGGTGTCGCCTACCTGCTGTACATGGCCTGGGCGACGCTCAGGGACAAGGAGGGCATCGCGGTCGACGAGCGGGCCGCGCCGCTCTCCTCAGGGCGGGTGATCATGCGCGGGGTGCTGATCAACATCCTCAACCCGAAGCTGACGGTGTTCTTCCTCGCCTTTCTCCCGCAGTTCGTGGACCCGGGCGAGGCGAACGCGCTGCCGCGCATGCTGGCGCTCAGCGGGGTGTTCATGGCGGTGACGTTCGTGGTCTTCGCGGCGTACGGGGTGCTCGCCGCGTCCGTGCGCAGCCATGTCACCTCCCGGCCCCGGGTGATGACATGGCTGCGGCGGACCTTCGCGGGATCGTTCGTGGCGCTGGGGGCGAAGCTGGCGGTCACTGCCCGGTAGCACGTCCGCGGTGGCGGCGGCGTTGCAGGTGGATCAGCAGTGGGCGGCTGCCGGACAGGCTCAGTTGCTGTACGTGGACGGGGGACAGGCCGACGGCCAGGGCGTCGGCGAGGCCGTGTGCCTCGGGGAGCAGCACGATCGCGCGGCCGTCCGCGGTGAGGACCCGGGCGAGTTCGTGCCACCAGCGCTCAGGGTGCCCGACGAGGCGGCCGCCCGCGTCGACCTGTTCGCCCCAGGGCGGGTTGCACAGCACGCGGTCGACGCTGCGGTTGTCGAGGGGGAGGGCGCCGGCGTCGCCGCGCCGGATGGTGACCGGCAGCGGGCCCGCGTTCTGGCGTGCCGCCCGGCGCGCGGCCGGGTCGAGGTCGAAGCCGAGCAGTGTGGTGCCCGGCGCCGTGTGATGGGCCTCGATCAGCAGCGTCCCCGCGCCGCAGCACGGGTCCAGCACCCGCTGTCCCGGCCGCAGTTCGGCCGCCTGGGCCATGGCGGCGGCGACCGGTGGGTGCAGGGTGCCCGGGATCGTCGCGCTCTTGTAGCCGCGCCGGTGCGCCGGGCGCCGTCCCAGGCGCAGCAGCAGGGTGGCGTGGGTGCCGTCCAGCGTCAGCCGCCAGCCGCTGTGGCCGGGCGGGGGCGGCTCGCCGTGCCGGCGTGAGTGGTACGGCACCCCGGTGCGCTCGGCCAGGACCCGGCCGACGGTGTCCTCGATGTCGTACCGGTTGTATGTCCTGCGTCCCAGGAAGGACGCCGAGATCTCGATGCCGTCGCCGAAGCCCCGGCGTTCTCGCGCCAGGTCTTCGAGATCGACCGCACGCGCCATCTCGGCCAGGGCGGGCAGGTCGGTCTTGTGCGGGCCGATGTCGGGCCGGCGGGCCGCCGACACGAAGACGTCGTCGGCGGTCCGCAGCAAGGGGGTGTCGTCGTCGGTGCGGAACGCCACCTCGCGGTGGCCGATCCGGTCGATGGTCGCGGAACCGGTCCGCAGAATCTCGGTGCCGAGTGCGGGCTCCAGCCCGCGGACGCACCGAGCCACCAAGGACACGCGCGATGAGCGCATGATGAGTCTTCTCCCACGTCGCAGCCCGGGACGGCGAACTGGTGGAGACCGTCCCGCATCGTCGGCGCCGGGTGATCCGCGTCGTGCCGACGGAGCGACTA
Organism: Streptomyces ferrugineus; assembly: GCF_015160855.1. NCBI lineage: Bacteria > Bacillati > Actinomycetota > Actinomycetes > Kitasatosporales > Streptomycetaceae > Streptomyces > Streptomyces ferrugineus. Next base: position 1,939,309 of record NZ_CP063373.1, read on the forward strand.
GCGCAGGTGGAAGAAGTACGTCATCGTCATGATCATCATGGTGCGAAAAAGCGTACCAGGGGGCCGGTTCTCCGTGAGAGCCTTCGCCATGGCCATCATTCACCGCACCACACTCAAGCCGACCAAGCTGGAACTGCTCACCTCGTGGCTGCCCACCCGCCCCTGGTACGCCGGTGGCGGTGAACCCCGCCTGGAGAAGTCCGGCGGCTTCCGGCTGGACGACCCCGAGGGCGAGGTCGGGATCGAGTTCATGGTGACCACGGATGTGTCGGGCCCCGAGCCGGTCAGCTATTTCGTCCCGCTCACCTATCGCGGCGCCCCGCTCGACGGCGCGGAGCACGCCCTCGTCGGGACCGCGGAGCACGGGGTGCTGGGCCCTCGCTGGGCCTACGACGGCTGCCACGACCCGGTGCTGGTCGCCCAGTTGTGGGCCCTGGTCGAGGGGAGGGCCCGGGCCCAGGCGCAGAGCCTCACCGACACCGAGGACCGCGAGGTCACCCGCTCCTGCACCGGCCCGGGACTCACGGCGACGGAGGACAGGGCCCTCGTCGCGGACGACGCCGAGGGCACCCGGCTGACCGCCACGGACGGCACGACCCTCCGGCTGCACCGGGCCCTGCGCCCCGCCCCGCAGGCCACGGCGCTGCTCCCCGAGGGAGCCACCGGCCATATCGGCGGCGCCTGGCAACTGCCGGACGGCCCCCGCGTCCACGGGCTGTTCGCCGCCCTGTACGCCGGCGGGCGCGACTAGGCGGTACCGGGGGCAGAAGCCGGCGACGGGATCGCCGAAGAGCTCCCTGTCCGGGGCCGTTCCCGCCCAGTCCGGGGCCGGTGGGCCGGAGGATGTGGCGGCCCTCGACGCGGATGCCGGCCCTTCGGCCGTGACCTCGATGTGGGGCACCGCGATCCAGACCCCTTCGTTCAGCTCCGGCCGCATGGTGGCGCCGAGACGCACACGGGCGCCACGTCTCCGACCCAGGAGTCGTCGCTCGTGTGCGGCAGCCGCCGCGCGGCGCACCAGGCGAGGCCGGCGCGGACAAGTATGGAATAACAGATATTGAAATCTGTCATTCGTTAGGGCATGGTGGAGGCATGACGATGCGAACCCGCACCCTCGGAACCACCGGCCCCCACGTCTCCGCCCTCGGTCTCGGCTGCATGGGCATGTCCGCGCTGTACGGCGTCGCGGACCGGGCCGAGTCGATCGCCACCCTGCACGCCGCCCTCGACGCGGGCGTGACCCTGCTCGACACCGGCGACTTCTACGGCATGGGCCACAACGAGATGCTGATCGGCGAGGCCCTGCGCGCCGCCCCCACCGAGCTGCGCGAGAACGCCCTGGTCAGCGTGAAGTTCGGTGCGCTGCGGGGCCCGGACGGCGGCTGGTCCGGAAGCGACGGCCGCCCGGCCGCCGTGAAGAACTTCGCCGCCTACTCCCTCCAGCGCCTCGGCGTAGACCACATCGACGTCTACCGGCTCGCCCGGCTCGACCCCGACGTACCGATCGAGGAGACGGTCGGCGCGATCTCGGAACTGATCGAGAAGGGATACGTCCGCCACATCGGCCTCAGTGAGGTCGGCGCCGAGACCATCCGCCGGGCCGCCGCCACCGCTCCCATCGCCGACCTGCAGATCGAGTACTCCCTGATCTCCCGCGGCATCGAGGAGTCGGTCCTGCCGACCACCCGTGAGCTGGGCATCTCCATCACCGCCTACGGCGTGCTCTCCCGCGGTCTGATCTCCGGCCACTTCACCCGCGACCGGCAGCTCGCCGCCGACGACTTCCGGGCGATCTCACCGCGCTTCCAGGGCGAGAACCTCCGGCACAACCTGGACCTCGTCGAGGCACTGCGGAAGATCGCCGAGCGGAAGGGCGTCTCCGTCGCCCAGATCGCCATCGCCTGGGTGCTCTCCCGGGGCGAGGACATCGTGCCGCTCGTCGGCGCCCGCACCCGCGAGCGGCTCACCGAGTCGCTGGGCGCGCTGGACGTCACACTGGACGCGGCCGACCTCGCGGCGATCGAGGAGGCGGTGCCGGCGGACGCGGCCGCGGGCGACCGCTACCCGGCCGCACAGATGTCCCACCTCGGCAGCAGGTAGCGGCCGGGCCGCCAGGTACCGTCTGACCCATGGCACCGACCCCCGAGACCCTGACCGCCGAGCGCATCCTCGAAGCCACCGAGGAGGTGCTGCGCCGGCACGGCCCGGCCAAGGCCACCGTGGTCGACGTGGCCCGGGTGCTCGGCGTCAGCCACGGCAGCGTCTACCGGCACTTCCGGACGAAGGCGGCGCTGCGGGAGGCGGTGACGAAGCGGTGGCTGGACCGCAGCTCCGCGGCCCTCTCCGGGATCGCCGCCGCCGAGGACCGCGATCCACAGGCCCGGCTGCGCGACTGGCTCACGGCCCTGTTCGAGGCCAAGCGGCACAAGGCGGGCGACGACCCCGAGCTGTTCGCGACGTACACGGTGCTGACCGGCGAGAGCGGCACCGTGGTCGGCGAACACATCGCCGACCTGACCGCGCAGCTCACCCGGATCGTCCAGGCCGGCGTCGACGCCGGCACCTTCCGCGCCGAGGACCCGGCGACCACCGCCCGCGCCCTCTTCCAGGCCACGGGCCGCTTCCACGACCCCGGCTACGCGCAGGAGTGGAAACGGCCCGGGGTGGAGGAGGAGTTCGAGGCCGTGGTGGAGTTGCTGATGCGGGGTCTGCGGGCGGACTAGCCGTCACCAGGCTCCTGCGTACCGACCGCCGGTGCGCCCCCGTGTCTCAGCCCCGACTACGGGTTGCCCGCCTCCGCCCCCTCCGTCGGGTCCACCGTCGCCTGGTGCGCCTCCGCCAGATGTTCCTCCGCCTTCAGCCACGGCAGGAACTGCGCGCTCTTGCGCCAGCCGCAGGTGTCGCATCTGATCGTGCGCTGCGCCCCTTTGCGCTGCACCCGCACGACGTGCTCCCGGCCGTGTTGGTCCCAGCGGCTCACCTTGCTCGTGTTGATCTCCAGCATGACGCCTCCAGCGTCCGAGGACATCGAGTCCGTTTGCGCAGCAAGGAGTGTGCAGCAAGACCAACATCAACAGGGGGTGCGGCCCCGTGAGTTGACCAACCTGTGGCCACACCCTCACAAGTCGCTCAGCCGACGGTCCGCGGCAGCCGCAGGCTGAGCAGCCCTGTCAGCGCCACACCGGCCAGCTGGACCAACAGTGTTGTGACCAGGGCGTCCCGCATGCCCGCCCCCGGGACCAGGGAGAGGAACAGCGTGCCCAGGGTCGCCACACCCAGCGCCAGCGCCGACTGCTGGGTCGTGATCATCACCCCGCTGCCCACCCCCGCCCGCGCCGGCGGCACCTCGGACAGCACGATCCGGAAGATGACGGGCAGTTGCAGGGCCTGGCCCGCGCCGGCGATCGCCGCGCCGGGGAGCAGTTCGAGCAGACCGAGATCCGGCCAGGAGCGCCAGGCGGTCAAGGCGATCACGCCCACGCCCACCGCCTGGATCGCCGCACCGGCGGTCACGACGCGGGTGCCATGGCGAGCCACCAGCCGCGGACCGGCCAGCGAGACGAAGAAGAACGCCACCGCCATCGGCACCAGCGCCAGCCCCGCCCCGACCGGACCGAGCCCCGCCCCCTGCTGCAACGCCACCGCGATCACGAACATGAAACCGCTGAAGCCGATCGAGAACGGCACGATCATCACCAGACCCCGCCGCAGCGACACCAGCTCGAACAGGCTCGGCGGCACCAGCGGCGTACGGCCCGCGCGGTCCGCCCTGCGCTCCACCGCGTAGAACGCCGCCGCCACGAACGGGAACGCCGCCAGCGACAGCCACGTCCACAGCGGCCACCCCGCCGCCCGGCCCTCGGTGAGCGGGGCCAGCAGCGTCAGCAGGGCGGCGGCCAGCAGGACCGTGCCGGGGCCGTCGACCGGTTCCGGGTGCTGGGAGCGGGTCTCCGGGACGGCGCGGGCGGCCAGGAAGAGGCCGACGAGGACGACGGGCACGTTCACCAGGAACACCGAGCGCCAGCCGGTGCCCCAGATGTCGGCCGCGACCAGGACGCCGCCGAGGATCTGCCCGGCCACCATCGACAGGCCGGCCGTGGCGCCGTACAGCCCCATCGCCTTCGCCCGCCGCTGACCGGCCGTCGCCGCCTGAATGGTCGCGAGCACCTGCGGCAGCATCGCCGCCGACGCCGCGCCCTGCGCGACCCGCGCCGCGACGAGCGTCCACGCGCTGGGCGCGAGCCCGCACGCCAGCGAGGTCAGTCCGAACGCCGCCATGCCGCCCAGGAAGAGCCGCCGTCGGCCGAACAGGTCCCCGAGCCGTCCGCCGAGGACCAGCAGCACGGCGTACGCCAGCCCATAGCCCGCGACGACCAGTTCGAGCACGGACTCGCTCGCCGCGAGGTCGTGGCCGATGGTGGGCAGGGCCACGTTGACGATGAAGAAGTCGATGAGCGGAAGTGCCGCCGCGAGCAGCACCGTGAACAGTCCGAGGCCGCCCAGCGAGGGTGCCGCCGCGTCGGTCCGGACCTTGTGCGCAGTGATGGTTTCGGTCACGGTTACGAGCCTGCGAGCCCCGCCAGGGTGGTACCAGAGTGTTCTTATCCTGGTAGCGGAACCACCTGGAAACAGGTTCCGGACGACGGCAGGCTGGAGGAATGACCACCATGGCCGAGGACACGGCGACACAGACCCCCCGCTCCACGGCGGCGTCGGCGATCCGCCGCCACGAACTCGCCGCCTTCCTGCGCCACCGCCGCGAACACCTCACCCCCGAGCAGGTCGGCCTGCCCCGCGGCCGCCGGCGCCGCACACCCGGCCTGCGCCGCGAGGAGGTCGCCCAGCTCTCGGCGGTCGGCGTCACCTGGTACACCTGGCTCGAGCAGGCCCGCGACATCCAGGTCTCCGTGCAGGTCCTCGACGCCCTCGCCCGCACCCTGATGCTCGACCCCAGCGAGCGCTCCCACCTCTTCCAGCTGGCCGGCGCCGTGGACCCGACCCCGGCGACGACCTGCCCGTCGGTGACCCCGGTGATGCGGGCCGTACTGGAGCAACTGGAGCCGTACCCGGCCTGTCTGCAGAACAGCAGGTACGACATCCTCGCCCACAACCGCACCTACGGCCTGCTCCTGTGCGACCTGGAGACGGTGCCGCCCGAGGACCGCAACTGCATGATCCTCTCCTACACCAACCAGGAGTGGCAGTCCTCGATCGTGCACCTCGGCGAGACCCAGCGCCTCATGGCCGCCCGCTTCCGCGCCGCGATGGCCGGCCATCTCGGAGAGCCCGCCTGGAAGATGCTCCTCAAGCGCCTGCGCACCGAGTCCCACGAGTTCCGCGAGGCATGGGACCGCCACGAGGTGGTGGCCCACCGCAGCAAGCGGAAGGAATTCATCAACCGGCACGTGGGACGGCTGGTGCTCGACCACACGGACCTGTGGCTGAGCCCGGAGTCGGGGCCGAGGATGGTGACGTATGTGCCGGCGGACGGGGAGTCGGGAGAGCGCCTCAAGAGGCTGCACGAGATATCGCTGGCGAGGGCAACCCCCTGAGGGGCGCGGGGAACTGCGCGATCAACCCCCACCGGCCGGCAGCCGCCAGACTACGCGACAACCCGAGACGCCTCGCGAACCTCCGCCGACTCCAGCCTCTCAGCCGTACGTTCAGCAGTGCGCCGTGCCCACGGACCGCTGGTCACCACACCCACCACGAGCACCATGAGCGCACACCCGGTGATGATCCAATAGCCCACCCCCGCAGCCAACACCGCACCGACCACCGCAACACCCAGGGTCTGCCCCAACTGACGGCTGGTGGAGGCGACGGCGGCCGCGACACCGGCCTGCGCACGCGGCATCCCGGACACCGCCGTATTCGTGATCGGCGCGTTGACGAACCCGAACCCCACGCCGAACAGCGCGTACCCGATGATCAGCGTGACGTTCGACGTCTCGGCGTCGAAGAGCGCGAACAGGGCCGCGCTGGCCGTCATCGCCGTGCCCGCGACCAGCAACGGCAGCCGCGGCCCCCGGCTGCCGACCAGCCGCCCGGACAACGGCGCGCACAGGAGGGTCGGCGCCGCCATCGGCAGCATCCACAGGCCCGCGTGCAGCGCGTCCAGCCCGCGCACGTTCTGCAGATACAGCGTCGACAGGAACAGGAACCCGCCCAGCCCCGCGAACGCCCCGATCGCGATCACCGTCGCCCCGCTGAACGGCGCCGACCGGAAGAACCGCAGGTCGATCAGGGGCTCGGCACGGCGTGGCTCGTACCAGAGGAGGCCCAGCAGGGCAGCCGGCGCGAGCGCGGCGAACGGCAGCACCGACGCGAACCCGGCGTTCGGCGCCTCGATGATCGCGTACGTCAATGAGCCGAACAGCGCGATCACCAGGAGCTGGCCGACCGGGTCGAGGCGGCGGGCCTTGGGGGCGCGGGACTCGGGGACGAAGCGCAGGGTGAGCAGAAGGGCGGCCAGGCCCACCGGCAGATTGACCCAGAAGATCGCGCGCCAGCCCACCGAGTCCACGAGCAGGCCCCCGATCATCGGCCCCGCGGCCATCGAGATGCCGACGACCCCGCCCCAGACGCCTATCGCCCGCGCCCGCTCGCGCGGGTCCGTGAAGGTGTTGGTGATGATCGACATCGCGACCGGGTTGAGCATCGAGCCGCCCACCGCCTGCACCATCCGGAAGACGATCAGCGATTCGAGACTCGGTGCGGCGGAGCACAGGGCCGAGCCGATGGTGAACAGGACCAGGCCGGTCATGAAGACGCGTTTGCGGCCGATCCGGTCGGCGGTGGAGCCGGCCAGCATCAGCAGGGAGGCCAGGACGAGGGTGTACGCGTCGATCGTCCACTGCAGGCCCGAGGTACTGGCGCCGAGGTCGCGCTGCATGGCGGGCAGGGAGACATTGAGAGCCGTGGTGTCGAGGCTCACGATCAGCAGGCTCATACAGCAGATCGCGAGGACCAGCACCCGGCGACGTGCGCTGAGCTCGGGCATCCTTGAATAGTACGCCTAACTAATGAATTTCGCCGCACCCTGTTCAGTGCGTGAGAATGGGGGAATGCCCATGACCGTCCCGCCCGTCGCCGAGCCCCTGCGGATCGGCCCGCACCCCGTCCGGCCGCCCGTCGTCCTGGCCCCCATGGCCGGGATCACCAACGCGCCCTTCCGCACCCTGTGCCGGGAGTTCAGCGGCGGCAAGGGGCTGTTCGTCAGCGAGATGATCACGACCCGGGCGCTGGTCGAGCGCAACGAGAAGACCATGCAGCTCATCCACTTCGACGCGACGGAGAAGCCGCGCTCGATCCAGCTGTACGGCGTCGACCCGGCCACCGTAGGCAAGGCCGTCCGCATGATCGCGGAGGAGGGGCTGGCCGATCACATCGACCTGAACTTCGGGTGCCCGGTGCCGAAGGTGACCCGCAAGGGCGGCGGCTCCGCGCTGCCGTACAAGCGGAATCTGCTGCGGGCGATCCTGCGGGAGGCCGTGAGCGGGGCGGGCGATCTGCCGGTCACGATGAAGATGCGCAAGGGCATCGACGACGATCACATCACCTACCTCGACGCCGGGCGGATCGCCGTCGAGGAGGGCGTGACGGCCATCGCGCTGCACGGCCGTACCGCCGCCCAGCACTACGGGGGCACGGCCGACTGGGACGCCATCGCGCGGCTGAAGGAGCACGTGCCGGAGATCCCCGTGCTCGGCAACGGCGACATCTGGTCGGCCGAGGACGCGGTGCGGATGGTGCGGGAGACCGGGTGCGACGGGGTCGTCGTCGGGCGGGGGTGCCTGGGGCGGCCGTGGCTGTTCTCGGATCTGGTCGCGGCCTTCGAGGGGCGGGATCAGGCCCGTGCCGGAGGCACTGATGGATGCGGCGCGCGGCCTGCCCTGCGCGAGGTCGCCGACGTCATGGTGCGCCACGCGACCCTGCTCGGCGAGTGGATCGGGGACGAGGCGCGCGGTGTCATCGACTTCCGCAAGCATGTCGCCTGGTATCTGAAGGGCTTCGCGGTCGGGTCCGAGATGCGCAAGCGGCTCGCCGTCACCTCCTCGCTGGCCGAACTCCGGTCCGGGCTGGACGAGCTGGACCTGGACCAGCCGTGGCCCGCCGGCGCCGGCGGGCCCCGCGGCCGTACGTCCGGCAACAACCGGGTGGTGCTGCCGGACGGCTGGCTGAAGGACCCGTACGACTGCGCGGGCGTGAGCGAGGACGCGGAGCTGGACACCTCCGGCGGCTGATCAGTCCTTCGAGGGGTGCGGGGTCGAGCCGTACGCCGTCAGGAAGCGGTCCCGGAAGGAACTCATCTTCCACACGGGGGCCTTGGCGGCGGGCTGGAGGCCGTCCGTCCAGTTCCAGTCGGCGATCTTGTCCAGCACCTTCGGGTCCTTGGCGACGATCGAGATCGGGACGTCCCGGCTGGCCCTGGTGCCGCTGACCCGGGACATCGGCTGGTGGTCGCCCAGGAAGACGAGGACGGTGTCGTCCGTGCCGTAGCGCTCCAGCCACTGGGTGAGGCTGGTGACGGAGTACGAGATCGACTTGCCGTACTCCTGCTTGGAGCGGGTGGAGTCGGAGATGATGTCCGACGGTTTCGTGCCGGACTTCTCGATGCCCTTGAAGACCGAGCCGTCGCCCAGGTTGTCCCAGCCGACCATCTTCGGGAGCGGCGCCCAGGGCTGGTGACTGGAGGTCAGGATGATCTCCGCCATCAGCGGCTTGTCGCGCTTCTTGCCGTGCACCTGACGCTGGAAGGCCTCCAGGGCGTACTGGTCGGGCATCGTCGACCAGCTGAACTTCGGCCCCTTGTAGCCCAGTTGGAAGGCGTTGTAGACCTTGTCGAGGCCGTAGTACTCCTGCTCCGGCCAGCCCTTCTGCACGCCTGGCATCACCCCGACCGTGTCCCAGTCGCCGGTCTTCTTGAAGACCTTGGTGAGGCTCAGATGGTCGCTGGCCATGACGGTGCGGTAGCGCTGCTGGTTGTCGATCCACAGGCCGGAGAGGGTCGAGGAGTGGCCGAGCCAGCTGCTGCCGCCGAAGGTCGCCGATGTCAGCCAGCCGCTCCTGGCGTGGTAGCCGGCCTTCGTGAGGGCCGCGTTGCTCGTGTCGAGGGTGCTCGTGACGCCGGGTGCGATCTCGGGGTCCTCGAGCGCGCTGCGGCCGTAGCTCTCGATGAACGTGAAGATGACGTCCTTGCCGCGCAGGTCGGGGACCAGCTCGGCGGGCGGGGTGCCGCCGAAGGTGTCGGCCTTCGCGTCCTTCGCGAACTGCGCCTCGTCGCGCAGGGTGTCCATCGCCCGGGCCGCGTGCACCTTGACCACGCCGGCGGTGTGGTCCGCGGCGAACGGCACACCGGCAATCTGGAGGCCGAACGCCGTGCAGGTGATCCAGACGGTGCCGGCGATCAGGGTGCCCCTGGACGCGTCCGCCTTGTGACGGGCCAGCACGTTCGCGACGCGGACGGTGGCCAGCGCGACGAGGGCCGTCAGGAGTACGGCGAGGACGATGACGCCGATGGTGAGCAGGACGGTGGTCGTGCCGCCGAGGGAGTCCTTCATGTACGACTGGGCGTCGTCGAGGAGTTCCCAGTCCAGGACGATGTTGAAGTGCCGGCCCAGGTATTCGTTGTATCCCATGTCCAGCACGTTGAGGACGGTGAGGGCGCCCAGGGCCGCGCCCGTGGTCGCCGCGGCGATGATGCGGGGGCGGCGGGGGAGGCTCAGAAGGACGGCGGCACCGATGACGGCCTCCGCGGGGAGGCGTACGAACTCTCGGAGTCTGAGGTTGCCGAGGGTGTTCGGCATCTGCAGGCAGACGTATATGAGGGCGGCGGCGAGGAGGGTGAGGGCCCAGCGGAGGTAGGGGCGGCGGGGCGGATACGGGGGGTTGTCGGCCTCGGCCTCGGTCTCGCCTTCGGCCGAGTCGTTCCCACCCGCACCACCCGTTTCGCTTTCGTCGTCGGGTGCCGGCTCGTCGTTGGGACCGGGGAGTTGGCGTTGGCGCGTGAAGACAGGCACCCGAAGGTCCTTCCGTGCGAGGCCCCTGTTGGAGTGGTGTGGCGGGCCACGCTGGGGAGGCTGAGGGCCCGCCATTTCCTCCTACGGCCCCACCTCGGCCGATGTTCAGCCACCACGCCCCACAGCTCGGCAAACGCTCGGCAAACGCCAGGCCAACGGACCCGCGGCCGCCGACGGCGAGGACGCGGCACAGGGGCCACCCGCACCCGACGACGATGGCCGCACGGGCGGTGCGGGTGGGAACGACATCCGGCCGAAGGCGAAGCCGAGGCCGCAGAACCCGCGCACCCCGGAGGGCTACGCCCCGCCCACCGCCGTCAGCAGCGCCAACGGCGCCGCCGCCGAGCGGGATTCGCGGACGCAGGCGTGCGGGTACGGCACCGGCTCCGCGTGCGTGTCGCGGCCGTAGCCCGCCAGCACCTCCGGCAGCCGGTGCCCGGTCGTCGTCGCCGCGTCGACCAGCGCGTGGGCCACCGTACGGGCTTCGTCGTGCAGGCCGTAGCGGGCCAGCCCCAGGGTGATCAGCGCGTTGTCGTGCGGCCAGACCGAGCCGCGGTGATAGGAGAGGGGGTGATACGCCGGTTGGCCCGAGGCCAGCGTGCGCACGCCCCAGCCCGAGAAGAAGTCGGGCTCCAACAACCGGCGGCCCACCAGCTCGCCGTACTCCTTGTCCAGCAGTCCGGACCAGAGCAGGTGCCCGGCGTCCGAGGCCAGCGCGTCCACCTGGCCGCCCGCGCCGTCCAGCGCCAGCGCCGGGAAGGAGTGCTCCGCCATCCAGAAGTCCCGCTGGAAGCGGTCCCGGAGGTCGCCGGCCGCCTGCTCCAGGAGCGCGGCGTACGTCGCGTCCTGCCACACCGTGCGCGCCAGCCAGGCCGTGCGGCGCAGGGCGTCGTAGGCGTACCCCTGGGCGCCCGCCGCCATGACCGGGCCGGCGGGGCGGGTGCCGTCGGAGGAGCAGATGGCGCCGGGGGAGTCCTTCCAGTTCTGGTTGGCCAGGCCGCCCTGGTCGGCGCGGTAGACCAGATAGCCGCGGGTGGTGAGGCCGCCGTGGTCCAGCATCCAGGCGATCGCCGCTCGGGCGTGGGGCTCCAGGCGGCGGGCGAGCGCGGTGTCGGCCGTCTGCTCCACGTACGCGCCCAGGAGGATCAGGAACAGCGGCGTCGCGTCCACCGAGCCGTAGTAACGGCCGTACGGCACCTGGCCGAAGTGCGCCAGTTCGCCGTGCCGTACCTCGTGCACGATCTTGCCGGGCTGACAGACCGCGTCGACGCCGGTCCGCGTCGCCTGGGTCGCGGCCAGCGCCGCGAGGGTGGCCGCGGCCGGCCGGGGGCGGTAGGGGAGGGCGAAGAGCGAGGTGAGCAGGGCGTCGCGGCCCAGCAGGGTCAGGAACCAGGGGGCGCCCCCCGCGGGGACGCGCAGTTCCTCGCCGTCGGGCCCCTTCGCCGGGACCTCGAGCGTGGCCAGGTCGGCCAGGCCGCGGGCACAGGCGGCGGCCAGCTCGGGCCAGCCCGTCGGGAAGGCCACGCCCTCCACGAACTCGCCCTCCAGGGAGAGGAGTTGGGCGGACAGGGCGGCGGGGGAGCGGGGGACGCGCAGGGCTCGTTTGTCGCCGTGCGGGCGGGCCATCACCCGCAGGGTCAGCTCCGCCGTGCTGTGCGGTTCGAGGTCGAGGGCCCAGACCAGGCGGCGGGCGCCGGTTCCGGTCTCCTCCACGGCGTCGGGGACGGGGTCGGCCGTCACCGTCGTCACCGAGCGCCATTCGCCTCGCTGGTAGGCGAACTCCACGCCGTGTTCCAGGACTTGGCGGGATCGGGTGGCGCCGGTCTTGGCGTAGGTGCGGTGGTCGGAGCGCAGCTCGAACTGGTCGGTGAAGTCGGCGTCCGCGGTGAGCGCGAGACGGATCGTCGTCGGCACCGGGCGGTTGCTGGTGACCCGGAGGGATTCGACGAACGAGCCGTCTCCCACGGCCTGTTCACGGAAGAGCGTGTACGCGGGCGGCTCGTCGCGTCCGCCGCGCGGGACCAGCACACACCGTGCCGTGTCGCCGTCGGCCACGGGGGAGAGCGTCTCGGGCACCGCCCCGTCCACGGTGAGCTGCCAGCGGCTCAGATGCCGGGCGTCCCGTACGAACAACCCTTCCGGAGAGCCGGCGGCCCGTACGCCGCTGATGTCCCCGCCGTCGCCCACGGCGGCGAACGTTCCCCCGTACACGAGCAGATGATGACGGTCCGTCATCCCCGGCTCCCTCCCTTGGTGTCCCTGGGCTTCTCGAAGTCGTGCAGCAGATCGAGCGTGAGCGCGGCCGTCCAGCCGAAGCCGGTGGCCCCGCAGGCCTCGCCGGTGTACGGATCGACGTACTCGGCGAAGTCGGAGGCGGCGGCGAGGTCGAGCATCGCCGCGCGCAGGGCGTCGGCCCGGTTGCGCTCGCCGTGGGTGCGCAGGCCGCGCTCCAGCAGCCAGTTGGTGTTGAACCAGGCCGGGCCCCGCCAGTAGCGGTGCGGGTCGAAGGCCTCGCCCAGCAGGTCGTACGACGGGGCGAGGCGGGTCGTGGCGCCGAGGCCGAAGTGCGGGCCGTGTGCCGTGCGGACCAGGGCGGTGGCGATGTCGCGCGGCAGGGTGGGGAGGAGTAGGGGGATCAGGCCCGCGACGCTGCGTTCGGCGATGAGCCTGCCCGACCGCACGTCATGGCAGAGGAACATCTCCCTCGCCGGGTCCCACATCCGGTCGATCAGCGCCGCCGTCAGGCGTTCGGCGCGCGCGTGCCGGGCCGTGCCCGTCGCGCCCAGTTCCGTCGCGATCCCGGCCAGCGCGTGCTCGGAGGCGATCAGCAGGGCGTTGAACGCCGGGTCCTCGACCGCGAACTGGCCCGGGCCGTCCACGTATCCCCGGTCCCGGTACTCCGTCGCGAGGCGCACATACCGCCCGTAGTCCAGATCCGTCGGCCGGTCCTCGGGTGCGCCGTGTGCGAGGTCGGCGCGGCGGAAGGAGCGGGCCGGGGCGGGCGTGACCCGGCTCAGGGGCGCGTCCCAGCAGGGGCTGTTGTCCATGCCCTGTTCCCAGGGGTGCACGACGGACGCGAGGCCGGCGCCGCCGAGGTCGCGGCGGTGCAGCAGATAGCGGTGCCAGGCGGCCAGGCGGGGATACATCCGGGCGAGGAAGCCGCGCGCCCGGGACAGGCCCGGGTCGGCGCGGTGCACCAGCCAGGCGGCCAGCGCGTGCACCGGTGGCTGCACGATGCCGGAGGTCTGTACGGTGCGCGGGGCGCCGGTGGTGCGCCCGGCGGTCGAGGAGCGCCAGAAGTCGGGGCTCGGGAAGTAGGCGTCGAGCGGCACGGAGGGGTTGAAGACGATGTGCGGGATCCGCCCGTCGCCCCACTGGGCGTCCAGCAGCGTCTCCAGTTCGGTCTGCGCCCGTAACGGCGAGAGGTGCCGCAGGCCGATCGCGATGAACGCCGAGTCCCAGGACCACTGGTGCGGGTACAGGCCGCGGGAGGGGACCGTCGACGCTCCGGTCCAGTTGGCCTCCAGCACCTTGGCGGCTCTGACGTGCGGCGAGTCGGCCGTGGGCGGTGGATCGTATGCGATGTCACGGTCCGTGGGACGGGCGGTGAGTTGGGCAGTGCGATCCACTCGGGGCTCCCCGAAAGACGTCCGGCCGACCGGTTCGGTCAGCGCCACCATAGAGTTACGTCTAGTTAACACGCAAAACCCAATATGTAATGCAAGCTTGAGAAACACAAGGGGGTGTGCATGAGCGCACGGGGCCAGGCGAGCGCCGGGGAACTCCTCGAACTGGTGCGGAGCGGACGGGCCGTCACACGCGGAGCACTTCAGCAGGCGACCGGGCTGTCCCGTGCCACCGTCGGCCAGCGCCTGGACCGGCTCTTCCGCGCCGGCTGGCTGCGCGAGGGGGCCGGCGGTCCCGTGGACTCCCCGCTGGGCGGGCGCCCCGCCATCACCCTGGAGTTCGACGACACCCACGCCGTGGTCCTCGCCGCCGACCTGGAGACCCGGCACGCCCGTGCCGCCGTACTGTCGCTGACCGGCGAGATCCTCGCCGAGCACAGCGGCACGCTGGTCGTCGAGGACGGGCCGCAGGCGGTGCTGGGCGAGCTGGCGCACTGGTTCGCCGAGCTGCTGGAGAAGGCCGGACGGCAGGCCGGGGAGGTGTGCGGCATCGGGCTCGCGGTGCCGGGGCCGGTGGACAGCGAGACCGGCCGGGTCGTCCAGCCGCCGATCATGCCGGGCTGGGACGGCTACGACATAAGAGGGCGGCTGGCCAGGGCCTTCGGCGAGCAGACGGGCGCCGGACCGGTGCCGGTCCTCGTCGACAACGACGCCAATCTCATGGCGTACGGCGAACAGCGCACGGGATATCCGCGGTGCTCGGCCTTCGTACTGGTCAAGGTGTCGACCGGGATCGGCGCCGGGGTCGTGGTGGACGGCTCGGTGTTCCGCGGGATCGACGGCGGCGCGGGCGACATCGGGCACATCCGGGTGGGCGCCGACGCGCAGTGCCGGTGTGGTTCGTACGGCTGCCTGGCCGCCGTCGCCAGCGGCGGTGCGGTGGCCCGGCGGCTGGCCGAGACCGGCGTGCCGGCGGCCTCCGGCTCGGATGTGCGGGACCTGCTGGCGTCGGGGCATCCGGGGGCGGCCGCGCTGGCACGGGAGGCCGGGCGGCAGGTCGGGGATGTGCTGGCGACCGTGGTGACGCTGCTCAACCCCGGGGTGCTGATGATCGCCGGGGATCTGGCCGGGACGCCGTTCCTCACCGGCGTACGGGAGCTGCTGTACCAGCGGGCGCTGCCGCGCTCCACCGCTCATCTGGACGTGGTGACCTCGAAGCTGGGGGAGCGGGCCGGGCTGATCGGGGCCGGGGCGCTGGTCGTGGAGCATCTCTACGCGCCCGAGCGGGTGGAGGAGCGGCTGCTCGGGATGGGCGTATGACGGGCGTGTTTCCGTTTTGCGCCGCGTCCGCATGGTGAAATCCGGGCGGCTGTGGGAGCGTGATTCTCGCCACCCTTGATAAGGGTTGCGCTCAGATGAGCGGATCTTGAGCGACTGCACTTCTCCAAGGGGTGGCACTCCGTGCCACCCCTTGATCGTTCATCGATCGAAATCAGACGTGCGGTAAGGGCGCTCATCTGAGCGAAATTCCGCACCCGTGGGCACGCTTGCGTTCAAGAAGTGAAAACATCCGCCCGTCACGGCTTGCCAAGCTTTGACTTTCGATCCACTGGCGGACGGGTGGTTACAGGCGCATGACGCGTGAGTAGACGTACCCAGGCGCCTTCGATCTGGGTATGTTCCTCGCCGTCAGGGCAGCCACCACGTCCTCGAGGGAGTCGAGACCGTGTCGGAAAACAAAGAACCCCACGTAGCGAAGTTCGTTTACGACTTCACCGAGGGAAACAAGGACCTCAAGGACCTCCTGGGTGGCAAGGGAGCCAACCTCGCCGAGATGACCAACCTGGGGCTCCCTGTTCCCCCGGGCTTCACGATCACGACGGAAGCCTGCAAGGTCTACCTCGACAGCGGCGAGGAGCCCGCGGCACTGCGTGACGAGGTGAGTGCGCACCTCGACGCCCTCGAATCCCGCATGGGCAAGAAGCTCGGTCAGCCCGACAACCCGCTGCTGGTCTCGGTCCGCTCCGGCGCGAAGTTCTCCATGCCCGGCATGATGGACACGGTCCTCAACATCGGACTCTCCGACAAGTCCGTGAAGGGCCTCGCCGACCAGGCCGGCGACGAGCGGTTCGCGTGGGACTCCTACCGACGCCTCATCCAGATGTTCGGCAAGACCGTCCTCGGCGTCGACGGCGACCTCTTCGAAGAGGCCCTCGACAAGGCCAAGGACGCCAAGAAGGTCACGGTCGACACCGACCTGGAGGCCGCCGACCTGAAGAAACTGGTCACCGCCTTCAAGAAGATCGTCAAGAAGGAGGCGGGCCGGGACTTCCCGCAGGACCCGCGCGAGCAGATGGACCTCGCCATCAAGGCGGTCTTCGACTCCTGGAACGGCGACCGGGCCAAGCTCTACCGCCGCCAGGAGCGCATCCCCGGCGACCTGGGCACGGCCGTGAACGTCTGCTCGATGGTCTTCGGCAACCTGGGCCCCGACTCCGGCACGGGCGTCGCCTTCACCCGTGACCCCGCCTCGGGCCACCAGGGCGTCTATGGCGACTACCTCCAGAACGCCCAGGGCGAGGACGTGGTCGCGGGCATCCGCAACACCGTGCCGCTCGCGGAGCTGGAGTCGATCGACAAGAAGTCGTACGACCAGCTCATGCAGATCATGGAGACCCTGGAGAACCACTACAAGGACCTCTGCGACATCGAGTTCACCATCGAGCGCGGTCAGCTGTGGATGCTCCAGACCCGGGTCGGCAAGCGCACGGCGGGCGCGGCCTTCCGTATCGCGACCCAGCTCGTCGACCAGGGCCTGATCGACGAGGCGGAGGCGCTCCAGCGCGTCAACGGCGCCCAGCTCGCGCAGCTGATGTTCCCGAAGTTCGACGACGAGGCGAAGGTCGAGCAGGTCGGCCGGGGCATCGCGGCCTCGCCCGGCGCGGCGGTCGGCAAGGCGGTCTTCGACTCGTACACGGCCGTGAAGTGGTCGCGCTCGGGCGAGAAGGTCATCCTGGTCCGCCGTGAGACCAACCCCGACGACCTCGACGGCATGATCGCGGCGGAAGGCATCCTGACCTCCCGCGGCGGCAAGACGTCCCACGCGGCCGTGGTCGCGCGCGGCATGGGCAAGACGTGCGTGTGCGGCGCGGAGGAGCTGGAGGTCGACACCAAGCGGCGCCGGATGACGGTCCCCGGCGGACACGTGGTGGAGGAAGGCGACGTCATCTCGATCGACGGCTCGTCCGGCAAGGTCTACCTGGGCGAGGTCCCGGTGGTCCCGTCCCCCGTCGTGGAGTACTTCGAGGGCCGGATGCACGCGGGCGCCCAGGACGCCGACGAACTGGTCGAGGCCGTGCACCGCATCATGGCCTTCGCCGACCGCAAGCGCCGCCTGCGGGTGCGCGCCAACGCGGACAACGCCGAGGACGCGCTGCGCGCCCGTCGTTTCGGCGCGCAGGGCATCGGTCTGTGCCGCACCGAGCACATGTTCCTCGGCGACCGCCGTGAGCTGGTCGAGCGGCTGATCCTGGCCGACACGGAGGCCGAGCGCGAGGAGAGCCTGAAGGCGCTGCTGCCGCTCCAGAAGAAGGACTTCGTCGAGCTGTTCTCGGCGATGGACGGCCTCCCGGTGACGATCCGTCTCCTCGACCCGCCGCTGCACGAGTTCCTGCCCGACATCACGGAGCTGTCGGTGCGTGTCGCGTTGGCGGAGTCCCGCCAGGAGCCGCACGAGAACGAACTGCGCCTGCTCCAGGCGGTGCACCGGCTGCACGAGCAGAACCCGATGCTGGGTCTGAGGGGTGTGCGTTTGGGTCTTGTGATCCCGGGCCTGTTCACGATGCAGGTCCGCGCGATCGCGGAAGCGGCCGCCGAGCGCAAGAACGCCAAGGGCGACCCGCGCGCCGAGATCATGATCCCGCTCGTCGGCACCGTCCAGGAGCTGGAGATCGTCCGCGAGGAGGCCGACCAGGTCATCGCGGAGGTCGAGGCGCGGACCGGCGCGAAGCTGAAGCTGTCGATCGGCACGATGATCGAACTGCCGCGCGCCGCGCTGACGGCAGGTCAGATCGCGGAAGCGGCGGAGTTCTTCTCCTTCGGCACGAACGACCTCACCCAGACGGTGTGGGGCTTCAGCCGGGACGACGTGGAGGCCTCGTTCTTCACGGCGTACCTGGAGAAGGGCATCTTCGGCGTCAGCCCGTTCGAGACGATCGACAAGGACGGCGTGGGTTCGTTGGTCGCAGCGGCGGCGAAGGCGGGCCGGGAGACCCGCCCCGACCTGAAGCTCGGCGTCTGCGGCGAGCACGGCGGCGACCCCGAGTCGGTCCACTTCTTCCACGAGGTCGGCCTCGACTACGTCTCCTGCTCGCCGTTCCGGATCCCGGTGGCCCGACTGGAGGCCGGCCGGGCCGCGACCCAGTCGGAGGGCAGCGACCACCGCTAGGCCTGACGGCCACGAACAGGTTCGACGGCCACGAACAGGCCCAACGGCCACGAAGACCCCGGAGCCGCCGCCCGTCCCCGACCCTCAAGACCGATGGGCGGCGGCTCCGGATCACCAAGGAGGGCGGCATCCTGTGCGGGGGTGCCGCCCTCTCGTGCATTGTCTGCAGAGACTGTCAAGCTAAGTCGCTGACCAGGCTGGATGACGTTTGCTGGCGTTGGTTGTCGTTGAACCCGCCTGACGCCGTCGTGCCCTCGTTGTGCCCTCCGGGCGCGGCTGAGGCTGCGGATCACTGCAGACGGGTTGCTGCTATGGACGCTCTCCACCTTGCTCGCCGCGTCCAGGCAGCAGGTACACCCAAGCCATGACAGAGACGGCGGAGCGTGGTTCGACTGACGACTTCCACCGTATGAACGGCCACCTCTGGCAGGTCTACCAACTGGCCCGCTCGAAGGGCTCCGTCACCAGGGTCGTTCGGGACCAACTCGCCGCATTGAACGATGCTTTGAAGACTGACTACTCGCGCCGATCTGACGCTCTGTGCGAGGCAGCTGGAGATCTCTTCCAGCTCGCCGGGGAACTGGCCTTCGACGGCAATCGGTACACAGAAGCGGCAGCCGCCTACACCGTTGCGGCCTCGGCCAGCAATAATGCGCGCGCTTTTGACCTCTGGGCCTGTGCGCTGGTCCGGCATGCGTACGTGGACGTGTACGAGAAGCGGTTCAATGAGGCCGCGAGCGTGCTTGAAGCTGCGCGGAGGATCGCAGTGCGTGGCGACAGTTCCCTGTCAACGCGGCACTGGGTCGCTTCGGTACAGGCTGAGGCCTATGCCGGCCTACGGGACTTCGACGAGTGTGAGCGCGCGCTCGACGAGGCCCAACGCGTCGATGATCTGACAGGCCCCATCCACAACGGTGGATGGCTGCGCTTCGACGGATCGCGCCTCGCCGAGGAGCGTGGCGCCCGGTACCTCCAACTCGGACGCCTCGACCTGGCGGAATCAACACTCCAGAGTGCGCTCAATTCGGAAGCACTGTCCAAGGGCATGTCCTTCCGGCGTCGCGGTGCCGTCCTGACAGACCTCGCGGCGATCGGAGCGAAGCGCCGAGACGTCGAGCAGGCCGTGACCTATGCCCGCGAGGCACTCCGACTGGCTCAGCAGTCAGGCTCCGGATACGTCGCCCGTAGACTCCAAGCGCTGCAAGTGGAGCTCGGTTTGCTGGGCCGGGATCGCCGTGTGACGGAACTGGGCGCCGAGATCGGCGTCTTGTGCTCGACCTGACGAGAGGGGTAGGCATGCCGCAGACCGAGGGTGCTCGGCTGTTCCGGGAAACGTGGATCGCGGGGGTGCGCAAGCACTTCCCCGGCGAGCCGAAGCCGAGCTACGTGACACCTTGGGAGGACACGCCTCAGTGGGAGCGTGAGGCTGCGGGTGCCGTGTTCGCACAGGTTCGCCAGTTCCTCGACCTGAGCGGAGGCCACGCGGCACGACTCACGCGTGAGCAGAAGGGCCGCTTCGTCGCGACCTGTTGGACGGCTCAGATGTACAAGCACTTCGAGGACCCGAAGCCGGGCTACGTCGCCGACTGGCCGGACCTGCCGGACTGGCAGAAGGAAACGGACTCCGACATCTTCGAGGCCATTGAGGAAGCCGTCTGAGCGCTCGGGCTCGCCCGCCGAGTGCTCGCAACTACCCCCGCGCAGCCGGGCCCGTACACGACCGAACCCAGAATGCGTTCACCGGAACGGTGGGCCAGAACATGTAGTCGACGGCATAGCCGTACGGGCCGAGAATGCGTACCCACCCGTCCAGCGAGTACATCCACCGCACCGACCATATCGACTGAGCCGGTCCCGCCCGCACCAGGCCTTCGGACGAGCCGGTTCGGGCGGCCGATCCCGTCCCGGGTGGCGGCGTTCGGGCGTGCGTCGGCGGCGTGCTGCGGCACCGCGGTCAGGGGAGCCGCCCTTCCCGCAGGCACACGACGGTTCCGGTGCGGGCGGCGGTGTGCAGGGCGGTGAGCGTCGGCAGGTGTGCCGTCAGGGGTGTGGTCTCCAACTCGGGCAGGGAGAAGAGGCCGTTCTGGTCGTGCTCGGGGCTGTGCCTGACCGTCTGCCCGGCTGCGAGGGTGCCGCCGTGGAAGAAGAAGTCGATCACCGGGCCCGTTCCCTTCACGTCGGCTCGGTGGTCGTAGCCGAGGAACCGAAGAGGCTGGTCGAGGACGATGCCGGTCTCCTCGTACAGTTCTCGGCGTGCGGCTGTCGGCGGGTCCTCCCCGTGGTCGAGCATTCCGCCCGGCAGCCACCAGGTCCCGGCACTCGGCTGGCCCTCGGCGTAGCGCAGCAGCAGGATGCGGCCCTCGGGGTCCAGGAGCAGCACGCAGGACGCGGCGATGGCCTGCGGAAGGGTTCTGATCCACTCCTCGCGCGGCAGCACCGGCTCCATGTCAGGCCTCCCGGGCGGTGTGAGCGGCGTCGCCGAACCGGATCGTGGTCTGCCACGCGGTCGTGTCCACGTCGGTGTCCCTCCTTCGGGTGGGCGAGGCGGGGTGAGTCGCCCACCCGAAGGAACGCGGCGTGGCGCAGATGGTCACCGGCAGGGCATCAGCGGGGGGCGCGACGCCTGCGCACCGCCAGCAGCACCCCACCGCCGGCGAGCAGGGCAGCCGCCCCGCCGGCCGCGATGTACGGCGTGCTGTCGTCGCCACCGGTCGCGGCCAGGTCGGTGCCGTCCTGCCCCGTCCCGTCGCCGGACGTCGCCTCGTCGGACGTCGCCTCGTCGGACGTCCCATCGTCGGACGTCGTGCCGTCCCCGGCGCCGGACCCCGCCCCCTGGTCCTCCGCCGGCACGAAGTCCGCGGGCGGCTTGTCGCAGCCGATGCCGTCCTTGTCGCGGTCCAGGTGGGAGCCGTAATGCTCGTCGCCCGCACGGATGTTGGCGTACCCGTTGGCATACGCCTCGGTGCAGTTCTCGAACGGGTGGTTCCCGTCGTGCGCTGCGGCCACCGACGGCAAGGCGGCGAGGGCCAGCGCGGCGACGGCGATGGCGCCGGGCTTGCGGAGCAGGTTCACGGAGCGTCCTTCCAAGTTCGTGGTGATATCGGCGCTCATGATCGGGAATCTTCGATCGGCCGGATATGAGGTGACGAACGTAGTAAGGAGCTGTAGTTGCGGGGGAGTTATGAAGGACCTGTGATGCGAACGTGACGTGACCGGAAGGTAGCTCTCCGTGTGGAGCTTGCCCTTCCGGTCCCGTTGCGCTCAGCCCACGAGTGGTGGGCGCTCCGCGTACTCGTCGTAACCGCCGGGCCGGGGGCGGGTGTCCAGGTAGAACCACTCGGCGTCCGGACCGGGAGCCGGGGACGGAGGTGCCGCCGGAGGCTCGGGCGCCGCGACGACAGGTGGCTCCGGCTTGGCGGGCCCCGGCATCAGCAGTTCCACCCGCAGCCCCAGTCCTCGTTGCTGCGCCGTGAACTCCTCCACCTGGTTCCGGCAGGCGTGGTCAAGATGGGTCACGCCGGTCAGGTCCAGGCGGATGCGCGGCTTGCCCGCGGATGCCGCCGACTCCAGTGCCTCGATGACCTGCGGGAGCCGTAGGAACGTCGCGTTGCCGGCCATGACCACCTTCGCGGTGTCGTCCTCGACGTGCTGCCGGATCACCGTCCGCGACATGCGCAGGGCTGCCAGCACGATCCCGGCCGCGAGGCCGATGAGGACGCCCTCCAGCAGTGCCGTCGCCACGATGACCAGCGTCGTCACCGTCATGACGACGAACTCGCCCCGGTCCTGGCGCCACAGCTTGGGGAACTCCTCCGGCGCGAACAGCTTCCAGCCGCTGTGCACCAGCACGCCCGCGAGCACCGAGATCGGGATCAGGGCCAGGACCTGCGGCAGCAGCAGCGCGAAGGCCAGCAGCCACAGGCCGTGCAGGGTGCGGGAGATACGCGTCTTGGCGCCGGCCTGGACGTTCGCCGAGCTGCGGGCCACGACCGCCGTGATCGGCAGCGCGCCGAGGATGCCCGCGACCGTGTTGCCGGCGCCCTGGGCTATGAGCTCGGTGTTGTAGCGGGTGCGCGGTCCGCTGTGCATACGGTCCACGGCGGCCGCGGTGAACAGGCTCTCCGCCGACGCGATCACCGTGAAGGTGAGGATGGACGTGAGGATCGCGGCGTCCGCCAGCCCAGAGAACTCCGCTGCCCCCGGCACCCGCACCGACTCCAGCAGATTGCCGACCTGGAGCGTCTTGACGTCCACGCCGGGCAGCGCGGCGACCGCGATGCCGATGCCGACGGCCACCAGCGCGGCGGGGATCCGCTTCGCCGGGCCCGGCACCTTCTTCCACAGGAAGCTCAACATGATCGTCGCGATGCCGAGCAGTGTGGCGATCATCGCCTGGGGGTTGGTCAGGATGTCGGCGAACAGGCCCGGGATGCCCGCCATGTTCTCGATCGGGGTGCCGGGGGCCTTGGCGTCGGCCATCGGGTACGCCTGGCTGAACATCAGCGGCAGACCGATGCCCGCCAGCATGCCCTGGACCACGGCGAGGGAGATCGCCTGGAACATCCGGCCGAGGCGTACGACCCCGAGGACGATCTGCAGGATGCCCGAGAACAGCACGATCACGCCGAGCGTCGCCACCCCGTGCTCCAGCACCGTCTCCGCGACCAGCGCGGCGAGCCCGGCGGCCGGCCCGCTGACCTGGAGCGTGCTGCCCCGCACCGCGCCGACGACCAGGCCGCCGATCACCCCGGAGATGATCCCGAGCTCGGCGGGGACACCGGAGGCCACGGCCACCCCGATGCACAGCGGCAGGGCGACCAGGAAGACGACCAGGGAGGCGGTGATCTCGTTGGCGAGGTCGGGCCGCGTCCTTTCGCCCTTCAGCCGCCCCGCGTCCTTGGGCTTCTCCGCGTTCCCGCCCCGCGCCACCTTCTCCGCGTTCCCGCCCCGCGCCACCTGCTCCGCGCCCCCGCCCCACGGCACGCTCACCTTCGTGCGGGTACGGCCCCGCGCATGCGCCCCGCTCATCCGGCGTGCACCCGGAACCGCCCGTCGCCCTCCAGCTCATGCACCTGCCCGGTGTCGACCTCGTAGTACCAGCCGTGCAGCCGCAGCCGCCCGCCGTCCTGCCGCTGCCGTACGACCGGATAAGTCCGCAGTACGGAGAGCTGGTTGACGACATTGCCCTGGGCCACGTCGGGCAGCGACGGGTCGTCGGAGGCGGTGGTGAGGACCGGCGTCAGTTCGGGGCGGGCCAGTCCGAGCCAGGCGTCCACGCCGGGCAGCGCGGACAGGTCGTCGCCGGACTTCAGCGCGCCCATCGCGCCGCAGTGTGAGTGACCGCACACGACGATGTCCTGAACCCCGAGCACCTCCAGTGCGTACTCGATGGTGGCCGCCTCCCCGGACGCGCCAGGGCTGCCGTACGGCGGCACGATATTGCCCGCGTTGCGCAGCTCGAATATCTCTCCGGGGCGTGCGCCGGTAATCAGGGCGGGTATGACCCGGGAGTCCGAGCAGGTAATGAAAAGCGCCTCGGGATATTGCCCCTCGGCCAGTTTCCGGTATTCGCCGCTCTCGAAATCGACCCTGCGCCTGAACGATCGGGCCCGGTCCAGCAGTGCCTTCAACGATGCCTCCTCGGCTGGGAGTTCGACCTGTTCACAGGACCGTAGACGAGCCGAGACCAGAGGAAGGTTAAGTAAAGACCAGAGCGCGTCCAGTAATTGGACATTCTTTGTCGCAATGCCCGGCAAGCGCTTGTCTCTTGTAGCGTGTGGACGTCAGGGCAGAGAATGTGAATTCACGGAGAGACAGGACGCATGGGCATACGAGTGCTGCTCATCGAGGACGACGAGACGATCGCCGAACCCCTTGCCGAGGGGCTGGGGCACTTCGGGCTGACGGTGGATCACGTGACCACCGGGCGGGAGGGGTTGAGAAGTCCGTACGGTGATGTCGTCCTGCTCGACCTCGGGTTGCCGGACATGGACGGCATCGACGTGTGCCGCGGCATCCGGCAGGTCTCGGACGTGCCGGTCATCATCCTGAGTGCGCGGGGTGAGGAGGCCGACCGGGTGCTGGGGCTGGAGCTCGGCGCCGACGACTATCTGGCGAAGCCCTTCAGTATGCGGGAGCTGGTGGCACGGGTGCGGGCCGTGACCCGGCGGACGCAGCGCACGGAGGCGGTGGCGGAGCCGGTAGCGGAGCCGGTGGGTGCGACACCGTCGCCGTCGCCGTCGTACGAAGCTGCCACGCCGGCCGTGTCGTACGAGGTCGCGCCGCCCCAGTCGTACGACGAACCCGCGCCCCACCCCTCGTACCCTCCGCAACCCTCGCCCGCCCCCGGCCCCTTGGTCGTGGACCGCCGCACCCGGCAGGTCTGGATCGGCGAGATCCCGGTCACCCTCACGCCCAAGGAGTTCGAGCTGCTGGCGCTGCTGGCCGAGGACCCCGGGGCGGTCTACTCACGGCAGCAGATCCTGGACCGGGTGTGGGACCCGCACTACGAGGGCCCGACCAAGACGCTGGACGTCCATGTCGCCTCGCTGCGGCGGAAGTTGGGCGACCCGGCGTGGATCCAGACGCTGCGTGGGGTCGGCTTCCGGCTGGCGGTGCGGACCGAGCCGGGCGGGCAGCGGGTGTCCTCGCCGTGACCCGCCGGCTGCTGCTGAGTTACCTCAGTCTCGCGGCGCTGGTGCTGGCGTGCCTGGAGATTCCGCTGGGGTTCGTGTACTCGCGCAGTGAGCGGATGCGGGTGGTGAGCGCGGCGAAGGACGAGGCCGAGTCGGTCGCCGCGTACGCCTCGCTGTCGCTCAGCACCGGCCGCGCCGAGCGGGAGCTGCCGGGCCGGGTGGCGCACTGCGCCGAGCGGATCGGCGGGAAGGTGGTGGTCGTGGACGCCTCAGGCGCGCTGCTGGCCACCTCGCATCCGCTGGCCGCCGTGATGTCGGCCGACCTCGGCTCCCGCCCCGGTATCGCGGCCGCCCTGCGCGGCACGTCCACCGTGGACGTACGGACGTCGACGATCGGCGGGGTCGAGTACCTGTCGGTCGCCGGGCCGGTCCGCAGCGGTTCGCGGCTGCAGGGCGCCGTATGGCTGACGCTGCCGACCCGCACGGTGCACGAACGCGTCCATCACATCTGGCTGTTGCTGTGCCTCGGCGGGCTCGGGGTGCTCGCCGCGGTCGCCGTGGTGGGGTTCGCCATCGCCCGCTGGACCGGGCGGCCGATCCGTGAACTGGAGCGTGCCACCCACGAGTTGGCGGAGGGCGGCCGGGCCACGCCGGTGACGATGACGAAGGGCCCGCCGGAGGTGCGCCGGCTGGCCACCGCCTTCAACCGTACGGCGGCCCGGCTCGCCCATCTCCTCGCCGCCCAGCGCGCGTTCGCCGGCGAGGCCTCGCACCAGCTGAAGACACCGCTCGCGGCGCTGCGGCTGCGCCTGGAGAACCTGGAGCCGAACGTCGCCGACCGGGGCCTGGGCAGCCTCGCCGCCGCCGTGACCGAGACGGACCGGCTCTCGCGGATGGTGGAGGGGCTGCTGGCGATGGCCCGTCTGGAGGAGGACTCCGCGACGCCCACCCCGGTCGACGTGGGCGCGGTCTGCGCGGAGCGGCACCGCACCTGGCTGCCGCTGTTCGAGCGGCAGCAGGTCGGGCTTGTGCTGTTCGCGGGCAGCGTGGGGCCGGTGCTCGCGGTGCCGGGCGGGGTCGAGCAGATCGTGGACAACCTGCTCTCCAACGCCCTGCGCGCCTCGCCGCCCGACAGCACCGTGACCATCGAGCTGCGGCTCCATGTGCCGGTCCGCCGCGCCCTGCGCGACGCCCGCCCCGCCTGGGTCGATCTGCACATCACCGACGAGGGCCCCGGCATGACCCCGGAGCAGCGCGCCCGCGCCTTCGACCGCTTCTGGCGCGCGCCGGGCGCCCCCAAGGGCGGTACGGGACTGGGCCTGTCGCTGGTCCAGCGGCTCGCGCACGCCAGCGGCGGCGAGGCGAGTCTGCACGCCGCGAGCGCGGGCGGCCTGGACGTGGTGGTCCGGCTGCCGTCGGCGGAACCGCCGCGCGAGGGGCACGGTCCGGGCCAGGACCGGGCCGGACAGCGCAAGCGGGTGGTGCCGGCGCTGCGCGCCTGACCGCCCACGGGCAACTCCCGGCCACGCCGCCGGACGGCCATCAACTGGCCACGGCCCGTCCACCCGGCTCCCTTAGGTTCCATGCCGCCCCCCGGTGCACCACCCTTGGCACCACCCCTGGCACCTCTCTTGGCACCACTCTTGGCACGACCCCGTCGTCGACCGGCGGCGGGGCGGTACGACACCTCTTGGAGTGAGAGTGGAACGTCGTAGCCTCCTGCGTGCGGCCGCCCTCGGCGGCTCCGCCGCCGTCTTCGGCGGAACCCTGTGGCGCGGCGCCGCCCACGCGGCCCCGGCCCAGCCCGGCACCGGCCCCTACGGGCCGCTGGGCTCCCCCGATGCCAACCGCATCAGACTCCCCGCCGGCTTCACCAGCCGCGTCATCGCCCGCTCCGGCCGAACCGTCTCCGGCACGTCGTACACCTGGCACAACGCCCCCGACGGCGGCGCCTGTTACGCGGACGGGTCGGGCTGGATCTATGTCTCCAACTCCGAGATCAACCCCTCCGGCGGCGCCAGCGCGGTGAAGTTCTCGGCGACCGGCGCGATCACGGGGGCGTACCGCATCCTGTCGGGCACCCGGCAGAACTGCGCGGGCGGCAGGACCCCGTGGAACACCTGGCTGTCCTGCGAGGAGGTGTCCCTGGGCTACGTCTACGAGACCGACCCCTGGGGCACGAACGCGGCGGTGCGCCGTGCCGCGATGGGCCGCTTCAAGCACGAGGCGGCGGCCGCCGACCCGGTGCGCAAGGTGATCTACCTGACCGAGGACGAGTCCAACGGCCGCTTCTACCGCTTCGTCCCGACGACCTGGGGCGACCTGTCCGCCGGCACGCTCCAGGTGCTGGTCGCGGGCAGCGCCACCAGCGGTTCATACAGCTGGGCGAACGTCCCCGACCCCGACGGCTCCCCGACCGCCACCCGCTCCCAGGTCTCCGGCTCCAAGTCCTTCAATGGCGGCGAGGGCTGCTACTACGCCGACGACACGGTGTGGTTCACGACCAAGGGCGACAACCGCGTCTGGCAGCTCAACCTCACCAACAGCACCTACGAGCTGGCCTACGACGACTCCCTCGTCACCTCCGGCACGGCCCCCCTCACCGGCGTCGACAACATCACCGGCACCTCCTCCGGCGACCTGTTCGTCGCGGAGGACGGCGGCAACATGGAGATCTGCGTGATCACGCCGGACGACGTCATCGCCCCGTTCCTGCGGATCGACGGCCAATCGGGCTCGGAGATCACCGGCCCGGCGTTCTCACCGGACGGCAGCCGGCTGTACTTCTCCAGCCAGCGGGGCACCAGCGGCAGTTCGTCGGGCGGCATCACGTACGAGGTGACGGGCCCCTTCCGCGCATAGCGATTACGAAACAGACACACATCCTCCACAACTGGTAGCCGGGTATTACGGTCATCCCCTCACGCAACACCAGTGGGGGGATGACATGACCAATCCGTACACAACAGCACCCAAGTGGGCCCGCAAGCGCTACGTACTCCCCGCGCTCGCCCTGGCCTTCTTCCTGGGCATCGGCGCCGGCGGCGCGTCCGGCGAGGACTCGAAGAACACCGAGGCGAAGCCCACGACGGCAGCACCGCAGCCCACCGTCACGGTCACGGCGACGACGACGGCACCGGCGGAGAAGCCCGAACCGGCGCCGACGGTGACGGTGACAGCGACGGCCACGAAGACGGTCAGGGTCACCGCCACACCCGCCGCGGACAGCGGCTCCGACTCCCTCTCCGACGACGGCGACTCCTCCGGCAGCAGCGTCTACTACGGCAACTGCGCCGCCGCCCGAGCCGCCGGCGCCGCACCGGTACGCACGGGCGACCCCGGCTACGGCCGCCACCTCGACCGCGACGGGGACGGCGTGGGCTGCGAGTGACGCCCTGTCTCACCGGCCCGCGGCGTGGCCGTGGGCCCGCCCGCCGCGATCCCGGTCGCCGCGGGCGGGCGATTCACCGGTCCGGGCTCACTTCACATCGACGAAGTCGGCCGAGCCGGTCGTGGCCAGGGTGAGGCTCGTGGTCGCGAAGTCGTAGCGGTACGCGCCGTCCGCCGTCGCCGGCACGGTGGCCGTGGCCCAGCCGTTGCGGTCGGTCTTGATCTTCTGCAGCGTGACGAAGGCGCCGCTCGTGCCCTTGCGGTACTGGAGCAGCACCTGGTGCCCGATGAGGGGCACGTTCGTGCGCGTCTCCCAGCTGGCGACGGTCATCCGGGCCTTGACCGTGAGGTCCTTGCCCTTCTTCACCGGCTGCGGGGTGGCGACGGTCTGGGACATGTAGGTCTGGCGCTTGATGCGTGCGAGGTAGGCGCCTTCCCCGCGGGTGACGTTGCCGTCGCCGTCGGTGGCCACGGGGCTGATGGTCCAGACACCGGCAAGGGCGTTGCTGCGGAGGTTGACGTTCGGGTCGGCGGTCACGAGGGCCTCGCAGAAGGAGGTGGTCTCGTTCATCTTCACGCAGTGGCTGGACCCGACCATGACCCCGTCCGCGTTCGCCCGGTCCTCGCCGTGCCACAGCTCGTACGACACACTCTGGACGCCGGACGGGTCGCTGACCGTGGCGGAGACCGAGAACACCCTCTTTCGCGCGGCCTCGACACCCACGGTGTAGTCGCGGTCGTGGTTGACATCGATGTTCCAGAACGTCGTGCCCGAGTCGTCCTGGTCGGCCCCGGCGGCCGGCACGGCGAGAGCGTTCACGGCCAGCACGGCGCTGAAGGCGGCGGCGGTGGCGATAGCTGCAGTGGCGCGTCTGCGCATGGTGTGGTTTCCCCACGCTCGATGGAATGGCGGTGACTTCACCCGCGTCAGACAAGGGCGACTTCAGGGGGGTTGTGCACCCTGGCCGCCCGGCCCAACTCTTAATCCCGCCGTCGCCTTGAGTTGGCGGAATCATGGGTCACCGCACACCTCCCACGCGCCCGGACTGGCCCCCCACCCCGTTTCGGCGCAAGGTGATGAGGTACCCCGGTTTTGACCCGCCCCGAAGACCCGTCGCCCCCCGAAGGAGCACCGCATGTCCGGCTGGACCGTGCACGACATCCCCGATCAGAGGGGCCGTCTCGCCGTCGTCACCGGGGCCAACAGCGGGCTCGGCTACGTCACGGCGCGGGAGCTGGCGCGGAAGGGTGCCCGGGTGGTGCTCGCGTGTCGGAGTGAGGTGCGGGGTGGGGTCGCGCGGGATCGGATCGGCAGCGAAGTGCCCGACGCGCGGGTCGAGTTGAGGCGGCTGGAGCTGGGAGATATCGGCTCGGTGCGTGAGTTCGCCGCGGCGCTGCCGTACGACCGTCTCGATCTGCTCGTCAACAACGCCGGGGTGATGGCGTTGCCGTACGGCACGACGGTGGACGGGTTCGAGACGCAGTTCGGCGTCAACCATCTCGGGCACTTCGCGCTCACCGGTCTGCTGCTGCCCGCACTGCTCGACACCCCGGGCGCACGCGTGGTGACCGTCTCCAGCCCCATGCACGCGATGTCCAACGTCGACCTCACCGACCTCAACAGCGAACACCGGTACCGGCGTTGGGTCGCCTATGCCCGGTCCAAGACCGCCAACCTGCTGTTCACGCACGAGCTGGCGCGCAGGGTCGACGCGCAGGGGGCGGACGTGGTGGCCGCCGCCGCGCATCCCGGGTACGCGGACACCAACCTTCAGGCCGCTGGACCGCGCATGGCGGGGCGCCGGGGCAGCGAGTGGCTCCTGCGCTTCGGCAATCGGGTCTTCGCCCAGTCCGCCGAGGCCGGTGCCCTGCCCACCCTGTACGCCGCGACCGCGCCCGGCGTCCGGCCCGACTCCTTCACCGGCCCGTCCTTCGCCATGTGGCGCGGGTCGCCCGCACCGTCCTGGCGGGCGCCCTGGACCGTCAGCGACCGGGCGGGCGAGCTGCTCTGGGAGGCGTCGGAGCGGCTGACGGGGGTGACGTACGACGCCCTGAAGGTGTGAAGACTCAAGGCCTCAAGGCCTCAAGGCCTCAATGCCTCAAGGCCTCAAGGTCTCAAGACCTCAGGCCGTCGCGCCGCTGTCCACCACCAGGTCCGTGCCCACCACCGACGAGGCGTCGTCCGAGGCCAGGTAGAGGACCGCCGCGGCCACCTCGTCCGTCGTCGAGACGCGGCCGAGGGGGAGGGTGGCCCGGGCGCGGTCGGCGCGGTCCGTCTCCTGCTCGCCGGGGCGCAGCGACATGGGGGTGTCCACGGCGCCGGGGCTGACCGCGTTGATGCGGACGCCGTCGCGGATGTGGTCCAGGGCCGCGCCCCTGGTGAGGATCGAGACCGCGGCCTTGGTGGCGGCGTAGGCGGCGGCGCCGGGGTGGCGGGTGTGGGCGCCGAAGGTGGAGGCGATGTTGACGATCGCGCCGCCGGCCGGCTGCGACCGCATCTGGCGGATCTCGGCCCGGAGGGCCAGGAACACGCCGGTGAGGTTGATGTCGAGCTGGTCGCGCCAGTCCGCCTCCGACAACTCGGCCAGCGGCTGCCCGCCGCGGAACACGCCCGCGTTGTTGACCGCCACATCGAGCGAGCCGAAGCGGTCCACCGCGGCGGCCACCGCCGCCCGGACGTCGTCGGCCCGCGAGACGTCGGCGGTCACCGCGAGCGCCTTGCCGCCGGCCTCCTCGACCAGCCGGACGGTCTGCGCCAGCGGCTCCGGCCGGCGTCCGGCGACGACGACCTGGGCGCGCTCCGCGGCGAACGCGCGGGCGATGCCACGGCCGATCCCGGAGCCCCCGCCGGTGACGAGGACGGTCCTGTCGGTGAAGCGGGTGCGGTGTGCTGCGGTGGTCATGATCTCCCTGCTCTCCCCTGCTCTCCGCTGTTTCTTGACCGATCGGTTCAGTATGCGGGCCGGAAAAACGCCCTTCCGATGAAGGGCGTTTCAGTCGAGCAGCGCCAGTGCCTGCTCCGCCGCGTCCCGGACGCGGGCCGGGTCCGACAGTGCCTTGCCCGCGACCCTGAGCCCCTGCAGCAGGACCAGCAGCATGCGGGCGAGGGCGAGCGGGTCGCGGTCGGCCGGCAGTTCGCCCTGGGCCTGGGCCCGTATCAGCGCCGAGTGCAGCACCGTCTCCAGTTGGTCCCAGTTGCGCTCCACGTGCCGGGCCACGGTCGCGTCGTGCGGGGCCAGTTCGGCCGCCGCGTTGGTGACCATGCAGCCGTTCAGGCGCAGCCGCTCGTCGGCGGCCTCGGTCGCGTACCGGCGTACGACCGCCCGAACGGCCGGCAGTGCGGGCCCCGGCTGGGACAGCTCCCGCACGATCGGCGGGAGCCCTGTCCGGTCGTAGCGCTCCAGTGCCTTCAGATACAGCTCGTGCTTGTTGCCGAAGGTCGCGTACAGGCTCGCCCGCCCGACGCCGAGGTGCTCGACGAGGTCGGACATCGACGTCGCCTCGTAGCCGCGCCGCCAGAACAGCTCAAGGGCTGCCTGGAGCGCGGCCTCGGGATCGAACTCCTTGGTCCTGGCCACGGAAGGCAGCCTAGGTTCATCCAGAACGATCGGTCAAGAAAGCTCTTGCGTCGGTCGGGAATCCGACTACGAGCACCGCACCTCGTACGTCGCGATGCGCACCGTCTCGTCGTCCAGGCACTGCCCGGTCTCCAGGTCGAAGCGCTGCTTCAGCAGGGGCGAGGCGACGAACGGCCGTCCCTGGTGGGAGCCGATCAGACCGCGGGAGAGGACCGCGGCGCCGCCGAACGGATCGCGGTTGTCCACCGCGTACAGCTTCCCGGCGCGGTCACGGAAGAGGGCGGCCTGGCGGCCGTCGGGCAGCAGGGCCGCCACGCCCCGGCCGGGGAGCAGCCGGGTCAGTTCGCAGACCGCGAACCAGCCGTCCTCGAGCTGCAGCTCGATCTTGAGGTCGGTCGTCTCGGGTGCCAGGGTCATCGCTGGGCGCTTCCTTCCAGGGGGCGGTGGCCGATGGTCAGCAGCGGCAGGTCGGGCTTGATCTGCTCGCGCTCGGGGACGAAGCCGACGACCGGGTCGGGGGTGTCGGGGGCGTTGACGAAGGACACGAACCGGGCGAGCTTCTCGGGGTCGTTGATGGTCGTCGCCCACTCGTCGGCGTAGTTCGACACGTGCGCGGCCATCAGGGACTCCAGCTCCTCGCAGATGCCGAGGGAGTCCTCCACGACGACGTCACGGACGTGGTCCAGGCCGCCGGGGATCCGCTCCAGCCAGGTGGAGGTGCGCTCCAGGCGGTCGGCGGTGCGGATGTAGAACATCAGGAACCGGTCGATCAGGCGGACCAGTTCGGCGTCGGAGAGGTCCTGCGCCAGCAGGTCCGCGTGGCGCGGGGTGGCGCCGCCGTTGCCGCCGACGTAGAGGTTCCAGCCGTTGGCGGTGGCGATCACGCCGAAGTCCTTCGACTGGGCCTCCGCGCACTCGCGCTGGCAGCCGGAGACGGCCGACTTCAGCTTGTGCGGCGAGCGCAGGCCCCGGTAGCGCAGCTCCAGGTCGATCGCCATGCGGACCGAGTCCTGCACGCCGTAGCGGCACCAGGTCTGGCCCACGCAGGACTTCACCGTGCGCAGCGCCTTGCCGTAGGCGTGGCCGGACTCGAAGCCGGCGTCCACCAACCTGGCCCAGATCAACGGCAGTTGCTCGACCCGCGCGCCGAACATGTCGATGCGCTGGCCGCCGGTGATCTTCGTGTAGAGGCCGAAGTCGCGGGCGATCTCGCCGATCACGATCAGGCCCTCGGGGGTGATCTCACCGCCGGGGATGCGCGGGACGACCGAGTACGAGCCGTTCTTCTGGAGGTTGGCCAGGAAGTGGTCGTTGGAGTCCTGCAGAGCGGCCTGCTCGCCCTCCAGGACATAGCCGCTCACGCCGATCGTCGGGGCGAGGGAGGCGATGATCGAGCCGACCGCCGGCTTGCAGATCTCGCAGCCGTCGCCGCCCCGGGCGCCGTCACGGCCGTAGCGGTCGAGCAGGTCCTGGTAGGTGTTGATGCGCAGGGCGAGGACGATCTCGTACAGCTCCTCGCGGGTCTGCGAGAAGCAGCCGCACAGGCCCTTGTCGACCTCGACGCCGGACGCCTCCAGCTCGGCGGTGACCAGCTGGCCGAGGACCTTGACGCAACTGCCGCAGGTCGTACCGGCCTTGGTGCACTTCTTCACCTCGGGCACGGTGGTGCACTGGTGGTCGGTGACCGCCTCGCGGATCGTGCCCTTGCGGACGTTGTTGCAGGAGCAGATGATCG
Source organism: Streptomyces ferrugineus (assembly GCF_015160855.1). Lineage (NCBI taxonomy): Bacteria > Bacillati > Actinomycetota > Actinomycetes > Kitasatosporales > Streptomycetaceae > Streptomyces > Streptomyces ferrugineus. Next base: position 1,972,742 of record NZ_CP063373.1, read on the forward strand.
CGTCGTCCGGCAGCGCGGCCGGGCCGAGCTGGGCGGGCGCCCCGGCGCCGGCCGGCAGCACCAGCGACTCCGGCGAGACCGGCGGGACCGAGCCGGTGAACGCCTTCAGCGTGCCGTACGCCTCCGCGTCGCCGACCAGGATGCCGCCGAGCAGTGTGCCGTCGCGGCCGATGACCAGCTTCTTGTACAGGCCGGCGCGGGAGTCGGAGTACACCACGTCCAGGCAGTCCTCGGCGGTGCCGTGCGCGTCGCCGAAGGACGCCACGTCCACGCCGAGCAGCTTGAGCTTGGTGGACAGGTCGGCGCCGACGAAGGAGGACTCGTCGGAGGCGATCGTCGCCGCCGCCGTCTCGGCCTGCTCGTAGCCGGGGGCCACCAGGCCGTACACCCGGCCGTCCGCCGCCAGGGCGCACTCGCCGATCGCGAAGACGTGCGGGTCGGCGACCGTACGGCACTGCTCGTCGACCGTGATGCCGCCGCGCTCGCCGACCGTCAGACCGCAGTCGCGGGCCAGCTGGTCGCGGGGGCGGACACCGGCGCTGAACACCACCATGTCGGTGGCGAGTTCGGAGCCGTCGGACAGCTTCATGCCGGTGACGGCGCCCTCGCCGTCCACGACGATCTCCTGCGTGCCCACGCCCGTGTGCACGCTCAGGCCCATGCCCTCGATGGTGCGCAGCAGCGCCGCGCCACCGCCCTCGTCGACCTGCACCGGCATCAGCCGGGGCGCGAACTCCACGATGTGCGCGTCGAGTCCGAGGCCCTTGAGCGCGCCCGCCGCCTCCAGGCCGAGCAGACCGCCGCCGACGACGGCACCGGTGGTGGCCCTGCTCTTCGCGTACTCCTCGATCGCCAGCAGGTCCTCGATCGTGCGGTAGACGAAGCAGCCGGTGGCGTCCTTGTTCGGGACCGGCGGCACGAAGGGGTAGGAGCCGGTGGCGAGGACGAGGGTGTCGTACTCGAAGACCTCGCCGGACCGGGCGGTGACCTTCCTCGCCTCGCGGTCGACGGAGACGGCCGGGTCGCCGACGTACAGCTCGATGCCGTGCGTGTCGATGAACTCCATGTCGGTCATGGAGAGGTCCTCAGGGGTCTTCCCCGAGAAGTACGAGGTGAGCGCCACGCGGTCGTACGCCGGACGCGGCTCCTCGCACAGCACGACCACGCGGTGCGTGGCGGTCAGGCCGCGCTCGGCGAGCGCCTCCAAGAAGCGCTGGCCGACCATGCCGTGGCCGACGAGCACGATCGTGGGGGTGGCCTCCGTGGCCTCCGGGGTGGCGGTCATCAGGAGCCTCCATCGTTGGTGAGCAGGTGGAGCAGAGGGCCGTCGTCGGGGAGCGGCTCTGCTCCCTCCCAGGCGCGGGCGAGCGCGCCGACGGTGCCGAGTTCGCCGACGAGGACCCCGCCGACCAGGCGGTCGTCGCGGACGACGACCTTGCGGTAGGTGCCGCGGGTGGCGTCGGTGAGCTGCACGACGTCGTCGCCGGGCCGGGCCTCGGTCTCGCCGAACGCGGCGAGGTCGAAGAAGCCCTCGCCGGCCAGCGTCAGCCGGGTCAGCGCCCGGGTGCCGGTGTAGCGGGCGGTGCCGTCGCCGGCCAGCGACTCGGCGAGGACGTCGGCCTGTTCGAGCGCGGGCGCGGCCAGCCCGTACACCGTGCCGTCGTGCTGTGCGCAGTCGCCGATGGCCCGGATGTGCGGGTCGGACGTACGGAGCTCGTCGTCGACGACGATCCCCTTGCGCACGTCCAGTCCCGCGGTCTGTGCGAGGCCCACGCGCGGGTGGACCCCGCAGGCCAGGACCACGAGGTCGGCGTCGAGGGCGTAGCCGTCGGACATCTCGACCGAGCGGACGGCGCCGCCGACGCAGCGCACGTCCCGCACCCGGCACTCGGTGTGGATCTCGACGCCGAGGTCCTTCAGATGCCGCTGTACGAGCTTGGAGGCGCTCGGGTCGAGCTGGCGCTCCATGAGCCGCTCGCCCTGCTGGGCGAGCACGACCTGCGCACCGCGCAGCGCGAGGGCACGGGCCGCGGAGACCCCGAGGAGCCCGCCGCCGATCACGACCGCCCGCGCACCCGGCCGGACCGCCTTGGACAGCCCCAGGCAGTCGTCCATGGTCCGGAAGGCGTGGACGCCCTCCGGCAGCACATGGTCGGGCGTGAACAGGCCGCGCAGCGGCGGCAGCACCGGGTTGGAGCCGGTGGCCAGGACGAGGGTGTCGTACGCGATCTCCGCACCGTCCGCGAGATGTACGGCTCGCATCTCGCGGTCGATGCCGGTGACCCGGCCGCGCGTGAGCTGCGCGGGCTCCGGCAGGGCGATCACGTCGGGGCTGTACCGTCCGGCCAGCACCTCGGCGAGCAGCACCCGGTTGTACGGGCGGTGCTCCTCGTCGCCGACGAGCGTCACGGACGTGCCGAGCTCGCCGAGCCGCCGGGCGAGTCGTACGCCCGCGAGGCCGGCGCCGATCACCACCACACGCGTATTCGAGGTCATGGCATCGAGCGTGCGGTGCCGGTGTTTCCCGACCGCATCACGTCTGTTTCCCACGGGGAACGCTGCCCTCAGCGGGGGCTGGAGGGCGGTGTGAGGGTTCGGAGGGGGCGGCGGGGGCGGGCTGTGAGGTCGGAAGGGGAAAGACGGGGTGCGGGTAACCGAACCCCCCGCTTCCGTGCAGCCGCCATCGTCTACGACCGGGAGCGGCGGGATGATGGAGACGTTCGGTTTGGGCAGCTCACACACAGGCGGGTCGTGCCGATGAACCTGGGCTGGCCGCTGCGGGCCGGGTCGGACTACTCCGACGCGTGGGGCGGGCCCACCTTCGCGGGGCAGGGGCGTTTCACGCGATCGTCGGCGGGGCCGGGTGGGTAAGCGTCGGCTGAGCTACAGCCACAGTTGGCCAGTCCGTCCCCGTGGCAATGCCGTCGGGGGCGCGGATCAGGGACCGGCTGCGCATGGAGGCGGCCGATGAGAAAGACCTGCACCTGGTGGGCGAGTACCTGGGACGCCACCAGCGTGCCGACCTGGCTGAGCGGGTCCGGCTTGGTCAGGTCGCTGCGAGGGACACACGACGGGCGGAGCGGAAGAAGAGGCTGACTGCGGTTTTCTCCTCCCGCTGGGCCGGGGCGATGACCCGGGCGAGCGAGGACCAGTACCAGCTGTCGATGCGCTGCTTGTACGAGGAGCGAGCGGGGCTGCGCCGGGCCATCCGCACCATCGCGGGGCGCCTGGCAGTCCCCTGCGGTATGCGGTCCAAAGACCGAGTGCGTGGCTACACCGACCAGAACGAACGGGTCCAGAAACAGCGCCGGATGCACGTGCTGAAGGCCCGCCTCGCCATTGTGGAGCATAAGATCGCCGCCGGGCGGCCGTCCATCGTGGCTGGAGGCCGCCGCCTGGCCAGACGGCGGCACAACCTGGCCGACGCGCGGATCACTGAGGCCCAGTGGCGGGAGCAGTGGCACGCCGAGCGGCTGTTCCTCACCGCAGACGGCGAGTCCGGCGCCCCGCACGGCAACTACACCATCACCGTCGCTCCCGAAGACGGCATGGTGACCCTGGTACTGCCCGAACCCTTGCGGCACCTGGCCAACGCGCCCCGGGGTCGATACCGGCTCTCCTGTCCTGTGCGGTTCTCCCACCGCCGCGAGGAGTGGCTCGACCGCATCACTGCGCACCGGGCCGTGCGCTACGACATCACTTGCGACCCGGTCCGAGGCCGTTGGTACCTGGACGCAAGCTGGACCGCCGACACAATCCCTCCGCCCACCGAACCGATCACTGTCCCGCTCGATTTGGCTGGCCCCACCAGCACTCGGGACGGCCGCCTGCGCGCCGCGATCAGTGACCTGATCACTGTCGCCCGCGAGCACGACTGCGCCGCAATCGCCATCGAAAACCTCGGCTTCACCGACGCCCGTCAAGTCGGGCGGGAGGCCCTGGGCCGGGGCAGGCGTGGGAAGACGTTCCGGCGAACAGTTGCGGGGATTCCCACCGCCCGCTTCCGCGAACGACTGCGTGGCATGGCGTATCACGCGGGGTTGGTCGTGGTCGCGGTCGATCCGGCCTACACCAGCCGCTGGGGTGCACAGCACTGGACCACGCCCCTGCAGGAGCAGGTGAGGAAGACCACGGTCACCCGGCATCATGGTGCCGCGGTGGCCATCGGCAGGCGTGCCCTCGGATTCGGGATCCGGCGTCGGCCAGGTGTGACCGTCCGCCACCGGAGGATGGCGGCGCGGAGAGCTACCGGCCAGGCCGTATCCCTGCCGCGGGCGTGCGGGACCGCGAGCCCACTCAGGACAGCGGGCACGCCCACCCGGGGCGGCAAGACCCGACCGTGCCGAGGTGACCGACTCGCGCTGTTCCCAGGCCCTCAAGACCGTTCGGAGGGCCACCGGACCACACGTCCGGATCATGGCGAGTTGGCCAGCAGTGGCTGACAACCCTAGGAATGGTGCTGGCCGTCCTCAGATATCTGGAGGGCACGCGCGCGTGACCGGGCCCGGACCGGCCGAGAGGGCCCGTGTCACCAGGGCCGTGTGGCGGTAGGCGCGTTCGGCGGCGGCGATGACGCGGGACTGGAGCGCCGGGTCGGTCAGGGTCTCGTCCAGCCGGGCGGTGAGGCGGGCCCAGCGGTCGCGGTCGCCGCTGCCGTAGTAGGCGACGCCTTCGGCGCCCAGTCCGTAGGCGGCGCGGACGAGGGGGCGCAGGGACCGGGCGCCGAGTGTGGAGCCCTCCAGGACGTAGAGGAAGCCGAGCAGTTGGGGCGGGTCCGCCGCCGAGGTCCGCCTTATCTCGTCCGCGAACGCGTGCGTGGCCTCGGCCGCCAGGGCCGCTGGTACGGCCCCGGACGCGGTGAAGTGGCGCAGGTCGGCGTCGAGGAGGGGGACCTTGACGAAATCCGGTGACCACACGCGAGCGATCTCCGGGCAAGTGGCGTGGGACAGTTCGGCCAGCTCGGTCTCCAGGGCCTCCCACACGTCTCGGAAGGCGGCGAGCTGGCCGACGTAGCGGGGGAGGGGGAGCGTTCCGTCGCGCAGGGCGAGGGCGAAGTCGGAGGACTCCAGGGCGTCGTGCCACGCCCGGGTGGCCGCCCGCAGCCGCCCGGCCGCCGTGGCCGTCACCCGCCGCTCCGCCGCCGGAGCGTCTCGTGCAGCCGGTCGATGAGATGGCCCTTGCGGTCGATCGTCACATCGAAGTAGGCCGCGCTGCGGGGCGACCGGCACACACCGTGCACGGCCTCCTTCGCCGACCGCTTCAACTCGACGGCCCGGGCGGACAGTTCGAGGAGGACGTCCGGCAGGTTCGGGTGGTGGAGGACGTACGACCGCAGCCGCGCGCCCGTGAGATCGCCCGTGAGGCCGCCCGGGTCGGCCGGCCGCGGCCCGGAGCCGAGCAGCTCCAGGAACACCCGGTTGCTCAGCCCGTCGAAGTCCTCGTGGGTGTTGGCGCCGCCCAGCTCCGGCACCACGTCGGTCAGATCGTTGAAGAGCTGGCTCGCCAGCCCGAGCCGGCGCATCGCCTCGTCCAGGGCGTGCCGCTCCTCCTCGACGACCCGCAGACCGGCCAGGGCGGCGTCCAGCGGCATCCGGAACAGGGTGCCGGTCTTGCGCTCGGCGACCGACTCCCAGAAGCGCACCCGTGCCTCGCGCGAAGCGGCCAGCAGCTCGGCGCGAGTCCGCGCCGACCTCGTCGCCAGGTCCAGGGCCTGCCCCGTGAAGCCGAGGCCGACGCTGCGCACCAGGCTGTCCGCCACGGCCGGGTCCGCCACCTGCCGCAGCGCCTCCATGATCAGCCAGCAGCCGGTGTTGAGAGCGACCGGCACCCCATGGGTGACGTGCAGCGCGGGCTCGCCGTAGCGGACGTGGCTGTCGTCCTGGATGTCGTCGAGCACCACCGCGGCCTTCAGCAGAACCCGCACGGCCACCGCCACCCGCCGCACCACGGCCAGGTCGGCGGAGGCGTCCTCGTCGCCCGACTCTCCCGGGAATCCCCGGTAGTTGCGGTACGCCCAGTACACCATCGACGGCCGCAGCGGCGCCGCACCGCCGGGCGCCCCCGCGGCCGGCGCCAGCGCCTGCTGGCCCACCTTGGAGCCGAGGGCGTCGGCGACCGGGGTGAGGAGAGCGCGGTGCAGGGCGGTGGCTTGCGCCGATTCCCCGCCCGGGGGCAGCGAGCCCAGGAACGCGCGCAGGTCGTCCTCCAGCAGCGCGGCGTCACGGCGCACCACGCCGTCCACCCGCGTCGCGCCCAGGCCCGCACCCATGCTCGGATGGTGGATGCCGAAACGAAGTCGGTCAAGATCGCTTTTCCGTCACTCATGCGTGGACATCCTGGCATTTGGCCGGTTCCCGAACCTCAGATGCCGCTCATATACGTGGACGGTGCATGCACCCTCTGCCTAGGGTCGCGATCATGCCCGACATATCCCTGACCGCGATCGCCGTGCTGTGCCTCGCGGCCCTGGCGGCCGGCTGGATCGACGCCGTGGTCGGCGGCGGTGGCCTCCTGCTGCTCCCGGCCCTGCTGCTCGGCCTCCCGGCGAACACCCCGGCCGCGTACGCCCTCGGCACCAACAAGGCGGTCGCGATCGTCGGCACGTCGGGCGCGGCGGTGACGTACGCCCGCAAGGCCCCCGTGGACGTACGCCTCGCCGTGCGCATCGGTCTCGCGGCCCTCGCGGGTTCCTCCGGCGGCGCCTTCTTCGCGGCCGGAATGAGCACCGAGGTGCTCAAGCCCGTGATCATGGTGGTGCTGCTCGGCGTCGCCGCCTTCGTCATCCTGCGCCCCGCCTTCGGCACGGCCCCGGCGACGGGCCCCGCCTCGCCGCGCCGGGTCCTCGCCGCGATCGGCCTCGCGGGCCTCGGCATCGGCTTCTACGACGGTCTGATCGGCCCCGGCACCGGCACGTTCCTCGTCCTCGCCCTCACCGCCGTACTCCACCTCGACCTCGTCACCGCCTCCGCGACCGCGAAGATCGTGAACTGCTGCACCAACGCCGGGGCGCTGGCCACCTTCGCCTGGCAGGGCACGGTCCTGTGGCAACTGGCCGTGGTGATGGCCGTGTTCAATCTGGCGGGCGGCACGCTGGGGGCGCGCACGGCGCTGAAGAAGGGCAGCGGTTTCGTGCGGGCCGTGCTGCTGACGGTGGTGTTCGGGCTGGTGGCGAAGCTGGCGTACGAGCAGTGGGTGGCCTAGGCGGGCCGGCCGCCCCGCATCCGCCGCAGATCCAGCAGCTCAACCGCCCCTGTCGTGTCCTCGTCCCCGTGCCCCTCGGCCAGCCACCGCTCCAGCAAAGCCATGTACGGCGTCAGCAGCTCCGCGCTCAGGCCCTGCTCCTCGGCGGTGGCCAGCAGGGTGGCGTTGCCCGCGACCTGCATGGCGAGGGAGGAGACGACATCCCTGCCGTAGTCGCCGCTCTGCAGCTGTTCGGCGGCCCCGAACGCGGCGGGCGCCATCGCACCGAGCCACGACACCAGCAGCGGCGCGAAGTCCTTCGGCGCGACGTCCTCGCCGCGGATCAGCGCGAAGGCGTGCAGGACGCCCGCGAACATGCCGCTCATCGCGCTCAGCAACGCCACGTCGTGCAGCGCCGCGAAGCCCGGGTCCGCACCGACGTACCGGGTGCCGGCCGGGACGGCGAGGGTGTCGCCGTGCTCCTCGAAGAGAGCGGGCGAGCCGCTGTAGAGGACATACGCCCCCGACCGCGCGTCCCCGATCATCGGCGGTACGGCCATGATCCCGGCGTCCAGGAAACGGGCGCCGCGCGCCTCGGCCCAGGCGGCACGGGCGCGGCCCTGGGCCGGTGTGCCGGTCGTGAGGTTCACCAGGTCACGGCCCGACAGGTCGGCGCCTTCGAGGGCGTCGCCGACCGAGGCGTCGTCGAGCAGACAGACGACGACCAGCCGGCTCGCGGCCACCGCGTCGGCGGCGCTCGCGGCGACGGTCGCGCCGTCGGCGGCCAGGGGCTCGGCCCGGGCGGGGGTGCGGTTCCAGACGGTGACCGGGTGGCCGGCGGCGAGCCAGGCGCGGGCGAGGGCGGTGCCCATGGTGCCGGTGCCGAGGAGGGAGAGAGGGGTTCGGGAGGCACGGGAGGCACGGGAGCCGATCGGGTTGTCAGTCATGGCGTTTAGGCTCGTCGCAGGGGAACGGCCCGCTCAAGTACGTACTTCGGAGTGGGTGGTTACCGCCGGGAAAGGGTCCAGGCAGGGGAGGGGCGGCATGGCGGTCGGACGACGGCCGGGGGCGTACATCTGTGGGATCGACGCGGCGATGGACGTGGTGGGCGGCAAGTGGAAGGTGCTCGTCCTGTGGGCGCTGAACGAGCGTCCGTGCCGCTTCGGGGAGCTGCGCCGGGAGCTGACGGGCGTGACGGAGAAGGTGCTCGCCGCACAGCTGCGGGAGCTGGAGGCCGACGGCATCGTCCACCGGGAGGCGTACGACGAGGTGCCCCCGCGGGTGGAGTACTCCCTGACGCCGCTCGGCGTGACGCTCAACGCGGCGCTGGCTCCGCTGGGGGCGTGGGGCCGGCAGAACATCCTCGAAGACCGTGCGCGGGGGTCAGCGACCGCTGCTGCCGACCAGATGAGCGAAGACCACCACATTGCCCCGATACCCGGTCGTCCGTGAGTAACCCCCGCCGCAGGTGATCACCCGCAGCTCGGGGCGCGCCGCCGCGCCGTACACCTTCTCGTCGGGGAACGCCTTCGCGTCGTACACCTCGATCGCGTCGACCGAGAACCGGGCCGTGCCGCCGTCGCGCCTGTCCACCTCGATCGTGCTGCCCTTGCGCAGGGCGCCGAGGCGGTAGAAGACGGCGGGCCCGTCGGCGTTGTCGACATGGCCGGCGACGATAGCGGTGCCCGTCTCGCCGGGCGTGGTCCCGGCCTCGTACCACCCGGCGAGGTTCTTCCGCTCGGCCGGCGGCACATCGAGGCTGCCCGCCTTCGTCAGCCCCAGGCCCATCAGGGGCGCGTCGACCTGGATCGAGGGTATGCGGATGCGGTCGGGAGGCGAGGGCGGCAGCGCGTCGGTGCCCACGGTGCGGGGCCGGCCGGTCTCCCGCGCGCCGGCCTGCGAGGGCGACGGCTGCGGCGGGGCGGGCGTCCCGGCGCCGCTGCTCAGCAGCCAGGCGCCGGAGCAGAGGGAGAGGAGGGTGACGGCGGCTATGGCGGCGTCACCGGCACTCCTTCGACTGCGCACGCGAGCCTCCCGTGACTCTCCTGGGGCCACCCGTTCCCCCTCCGGGCCGCGAGGGGCGTCGGACCCGGAGGGGGAGGGGACGTGCGGTACCGGCGGACGGACAGCGGAGGGTGTCCGTCAGATCCCGTCGCCTCTCGCCCGGCGATGCAGGAGCCAGGTACCGCCCGCGGCGGCGACGGCGAGAGCCGCCACGCCGGCCGCGGTCTGCACGGGATCGCGGCCGTCCGGGCCGCCGACCCCCGTCTTCACACTTCCTCGCGGATGCACCTGCCCGCGCGTCGCCGTCAGCGTGACCACCAGGTCCCCCGTCACCCGCCGGCCGCCCTCGGCACAGGTCGCGACGATCTCGTACGTCCCCGGCTGCGCACTCGGCGGCACGCGGAACTTCCCGGCCGCCTGCTCGTCGCCACTGCCGGCCGCCATCGTGAAGTCCCCGGCGCCCACCGCACTGGCGTCGCCCGCCGCGGCCCCGTTGCGGCACGCGTCCGTGCGCACCGTGACCTCCCCGCCCGGCACGACCGAGGCCGGCCCCAGCTTCAGACCGCCGCCTTCGGCGCCGTACGCGGGCGCGACGACGGTCCCCACGGCGCCGACGGCCAGCGCGGTCCCGGTCAGCAGTCGGGCGGTACGTCGCATCGAAGCTCCTCCGCACTCAACGGGCCACGGCCCGCGACACCCCCATGTGCCGCTGCGTCGGCCGTGCCCCTGCCCTTCCGAGGTAAAGGGGAGCGGGGCGGGTGCGCTTCCCGAGAGAGCGCCGGAAACGGCTGAACGGAGCTTGGGAGGGAGGGGCGGAATCGCCGACGGACCAGTGTTTCAGCAGGTCACCGCAGCAGTGCGAGGGCGCTGCGGAGGAGAATAGGTTGGGCGGGGCACCGGGGTGTGAACGGGTGACGGCCGAGGCCCGGTAGTCGGGGTCGGCTGGGTGGTCGGGGAGTGGGGAGCCGGGGTCGGCCGGGCAGTCGGGCAGTCGGGATTAGTTCGGCAGACGGGGTCAGCTGGGCGGGTCGGGCGGTCGGGGGCAGGCGGGCATCCGGGATCAGCCAGCCGGGAGCCGGGAGCCGGGAGCCGGGAGCCGGGCAGCCGGGGCTAGCCGGGAGGCGGGTAGCCGGGGCCAGCCGGGTAGTCGGGGCCAGCCCGGAGCCAGGCAGGCAGGAGCAGACAGGCGGTCGGGAGTAGTCGGGCGGTCGGGATCAGTTGGGGGATCGTGGTCCGTCCAGTCGTTGGTCTCGGCTGTGCGGCTCGTCCGGTTGCCACTCCGCCAGTACCTCGCTCACCGCACGCCTTCCCACCCCCGCCAGTACCGGATTCGTGCCGTTCCCGCAGACGTCGCCGTAGTAGTGCTCGGCCATCAGCCCGAAGCAGAACGCCCACCCCCGCCCCCGCGCCCACGTCGCGTCGTCGACGTCGGCCGCCGCGCGGAAGACCTCGCGGGCTTCGGCGTCGAAGACCGCCCAGGCCGCGATGGTGTCGGCGGCGGGGTCGCCGACGCCGAGGCCGCCGAAGTCGATGACCGCGGTGAGGTGGCCGGAAGAGGTCAGCAGATTGCCCGGCAGGAGGTCGCCGTGGAGCCAGACGGGGGCGGCGGTCCACTGGGGGAGGCCGAGGGTGTGCTCCCAGAGCGCGGTCGCGGCCGGCGCGTCCAGCGTGCCGGCGGCGGCCAGCTCCCGGATCGCGGTGCGGACGTCGTCGTCGCTCTCGCCGACCGGGCCGCCCCGCCAGGACGGCGGGCCGCCGACCGCGTCCACCTTCCGCAGCGCCGCCACGAAGCGTCCCAACCGCTCGGCGGCTCCGCGTAGTTCGGTGATCGGCGCGTCGTGGGCGTTCTCGCCGTCCAGCCAGTCGTACACACCCCAGGGAAGTCCATAACCGGCGGCCGGTTCTCCCTTCGCCAGCGGTGTGGGGATGGCGAGGGGGAGGTGCGGGGCCAGCCGCGGCAGCCAGCGGTGCTCGGTGTCGACCTGGCGGGCCCCGCCGGGGAGCCGCGGCAGCCGTACGACCATGTCGTCGCCCAGCCGGTACATGGCGTTGTCGGTCCCGGCGGAGGCGACCCGCACCACCGGCAGCCCGGCCCACCGCGGAAACTGCTCCGCGACCAGCCGGGCGACCAGTTCCTCGTCGATGTCCATCTCATCGGCGTGCATCTTCGTGGGCGACGACATACGGCTCCGTCCGTGACGGGTGGGAGTGGCGTTGAGCCAGCCAGCACCCTAGGAGCGCGGCGAGCCCCACGGCCAGCCGATTACGGCTTCGCGGAACCCTGCAGCCGCCACCACCGCCCGGTCGCGCAACCGTCAGTCCACGTTCACCGCGCTCCACGCCGCGGCCACCGCCGCGGACTCCGCGCTCCCGGCCCCGTACAGATCCCGCGCCGCGTTCAGCGTCGCCGTCCGCGCCCCCGCGTACTTCGTCGAGGACGTCATGTAGACGGTCAGCGCCCGGTACCAGATCTTGCCGAGCTTGTCCCGGCCGATGCCCTGCACCGAAGAGCCGTCGCAGGTGGGCGAGTTGTAGCTGACGCCGTTGATCGTCTTCGCGCCGCTGCCCTCGGCGAGCAGATAGGCGAAGTGGTTCCCGATCCCCGACGAGTAGTGCACGTCGAGCTGCGACGTCGACGTGCTCCAGCAGTCGACCGAGACCCCGTCCCTGGACGGCTTGTCCATGTACCGCAGAGCACTCCGCCCGAGCCCCGACCGGACGACCTTCTCGCCGATCAGATAGTCCCCCGGATCCGAGGAGTTGGCCGCGTGGAACTCCACCAGCGTCCCGAAGATGTCGGACGTCGCCTCGTTCAGCCCACCGGACTCGCCCGAGTACGTCAGCGCCGCCGTCTTCGACGTCACGCCGTGCGTCATCTCGTGCCCGGCGACGTCCAGCGACACCAGCGGACCGAGCTGCTCGCCGTCACCGTCGCCGTACGTCATGCAGAAGCAGGTGTCGTCCCAGAAGGCGTTGTTGTAGTCGTTGCCGTAGTGCACCCGGTTGAACGACCCCTTGCCGTCACCCGCGATGCCGTCGCGGCCGTGGACGTCCCTGTAGTAGTCCCACGTCATGTCCGTGCCGTACTGCGCGTCCACCGCGGCCGTCGAGCGGTCGGCCGTCGTGCCGCTGCCCCAGTGGTTGTCGGCGTCGGTGAAGACCGTGGACGGGGCGCGGTCGAGACAGATCGTCAGGATGCACAGGTCGGTCCTGTTCGCCGCGTCACCCGTGTACGTGCCGCCGCGCGTCGCGTCCTTGAGCTGGTACGTCGACCCCGAGGCCGTCGTGCGAAGCGGTACCGTCCCCGCGTACAGCGACCTGCCGTCCCCGGACGCCGTCTCGATGCTGTCCCACGCGTCGATCTGCGCGCCCGTGCGGGCGTCCGTCAGCACGGTCCGGGCGACCGGATTGCCGAGCGAGTCCTGCGCGACGGCATTGGTCCGCCAGGCCAGCCTCGGTGTGCCGTGCAGGGCGTCGACGACCAGCTCGGGCTTGGCCGTCAGCCGCTTCAGGGTCTCGCCGAGGTTGACGGCCCGCAGCGCGTTCGCCGCGAGGTCGGCCGCCCTGGGCGCCGGGACCTCGGGTGTCACGCTCGACAGCGAGATCGGGCTCCGCACAGCGCGCGAGGCGCCGCGATACGTACCGTCCTCGGCCAGGTGGAGGACGAAGTCTCCGCCGATGACGGGGAGTTGGCGATAGGTGCGGTCGTAGCGGACGTGCTGCGCGCCGTCCGCGTCCACGACCACGTCCCGAACGCGGGTGCGCTGCGCGTCGGTCAGCCCCAGACTCCCCGCGAGGTCCGCGAGGACCGACGCCGCGTTGTCGATCGCGGTGGCCCGGCTCGGCCGGTCGTCCGCGCCGGCGGTGGGGGAGAGGGCGGTGGCCAGCAGGGTCGCGGCGGCGACGGCGGTGCCCGCCGTGGCGAGACGGGAACCTCGGATGTGCGGCCGTATTCGGCTCATCGGTCTCCTTGAACAGGACGGCTCAGCGAGTGACCAAGATTCAAGGGGGCGTGCACATGCCATGACCAGGGGGAATACGTGCAGGTGTGTGAGGGGAGAGAATCGTTTCCGTGACCCTCTCTCCTCGACTCCCGTTCTTCGTCTACGGCACGCTCCGCCCCGGCGAGCCCAACCACGACCACTTCCTGCGCGGCCGCACCCTCACCGAGGAACCGGCACGGCTCGAAGGGGCGGTGCTGTACGACGGTCCGGGCTACCCGTACGCCGTCGAGGACGCGAGCCTCGGCGGCACGGTGTACGGCGACCTGGTCACCGCCCGCCCCGAGCAGTACCCCGCGCTCCTGTCCGCCCTCGACCGCCTGGAGGAGTACGCCCCGGGCGACCCGCGCAACCTCTACGAGCGCCTCGCCCGCAAGGTGCTGCGCACCGCCGACGGAACAGCCGTACCGGCATGGGTGTACGTCGCCGCCCCCACCGTCGCCGCCCGCCTACGCGCGAAGGGCAGGCTCATCGAGAGCGGCGACTGGGCGACGCGGGCCGGGTGAACTCCGGGGTGACCGCGTCCAACAGGGCCAGTCCAACAGGGCCAGTCCAACAGGGCTCGTCCAACAGGGCCCGTCCGGCTACGACTTCACCGCTTCCACCCGCACCGCGCACGCCTTGAACTCCGGCATCCGCGACGTCGGGTCCAGCGCCGGGTTGGTCAGGGTGTTCGCGCGGCCCTCGCCCGGCCAGTGGAACGGCATGAAGACGGTGTCCGGGCGGATGCCGGTCGTGATGCGGGCCGGCGCCACCGCCCGGCCCCGGCGCGAGACCACGGCCACCGGGTCGCCCTCGGCCGCCCCGAGCCGGGCCGCGAGCCGTGGGTGCAGCTCGACGAACGGGCCCGGCGCGGCGGCGTTCAGCTCGTCGACACGGCGGGTCTGGGCGCCGGACTGGTACTGCGCCACGACCCGCCCCGTCGTCAGCAGGACCGGGTACTCGTCGTCGGGTTCCTCGGCGACCGCCCGGTGCGTGACGGGGGCGAACCTCGCGCGTCCGTCGGGCGTGGCGAACCGGTCGAGGAAGAGGCGGGGGGTGCCGGGGTGTACGGCGGTGGCGGTGGCCTCGTCGTCCTGCGCGGGGTCGTCGGCCCCCGCGGTCGCGTCCAGCGAGGCGTCCTCACAGTCCTCGGCGTCGTCCGGGGCGGCCACCCCGGGACACGGCCAGAACACCCCGTTCTCCTCCGCCAGCCTCCGGTACGTGATCCCCGAGTAGTCGGCCGGCCCGCCCGCGCTCGCCCGCCGCAGCTCCTCGAAGACCTCCTCGGGGTCGGTCGGGAAGCTCTTCTCCAGGCCCTTCCCGCCGCCCAGCCGCGCCGCCAGCTCGTGCATGACCTCCAGGTCGCTGCGGACGCCCTCCGGCGGGGTGACCGCGCGGCGGCGCAGCAGCACCCGGCCCTCCAGGCTGGTCGTCGTGCCCGTCTCCTCCGCCCACTGGGTGACCGGCAGGACGACGTCCGCGAGGGCCGCCGTCTCCGACAGCACGACGTCGCACACGGCGAGGAAGTCGAGGGACTTGAACCGCTCCTCGATGTGCGCGGCACGCGGCGCCGACACCACCGGGTTGGAGCCCATGAGCAGCAGTGACCTGATGTCCGTGCCCAGCGCGTCCAGCAGCTCGTACGCGCTGCGTCCCGGCCCGGGCAGGCTGTCCGGGTCCACGCCCCACACCTGGGCCACGTGCCGCCGCGCCGCCGGGTCGTCCAGCTTGCGGTAGCCGGGCAACTGGTCGGCCTTCTGGCCGTGTTCGCGCCCGCCCTGTCCGTTGCCCTGCCCGGTGAGGCAGCCGTAGCCGGACAGCGGCCGGCCCGCCCGTCCCGTCGCCAGGCACAGGTTGATCCACGCGCCCACGGTGTCCGTGCCCTTGGACTGCTGCTCGGGCCCGCGCGCGGTCAGCACCATCGCGTGCTCGGGCTCGCAGAACAGCCGTACGGCCTCGCGCAGTTGGGGCACGGACACCCCGGTGATCCGCTCCACGTACTCCGGCCAGTGCGCCATCGCGGCGGCCCGCGCGTCCTCCCAGCCGGCCGTGCGCTCCTGGATGTACTCCTCGTCCACCCGCCCCTCGGCGACGACCAGGTGCAGCAGGCCCAGGGCGAGGGCCAGATCGGTCCCGGGCCGGGGCATCAGGTGCAGGTCCGCGTGCTCGGCGGTCCTGGTGCGGCGCGGGTCGACGACGATGAGGGTGCCGCCGTTCTCCTTCAGTTCGTTGAAGAAGCGCAGCGACGGCGGCATCGTCTCCGCCGGGTTGGAGCCGACGAGGATGACACAGCCCGTCTTCGGGATGTCCTCCAGCGGGAACGGCAGTCCCCGGTCCAGGCCGAACGCCTTGATCCCGGCCGCGGCCGCCGACGACATGCAGAAGCGGCCGTTGTAGTCGATCTGCGAGGTGCCGAGCACGATCCGCGCGAACTTGCCGAGGCTGTACGCCTTCTCGTTCGTCAGACCGCCGCCGCCGAAGACCCCGCACGCGTCCGGGCCATGTTCCGTACGCGTGCGGCCGAGGCCCTCGGCGATCCGGTCCAGCGCCTCGTCCCAGGTGGCGGGCACGAGCGTGCCGCCCGACCGCACCAACGGCGAGGTGAGGCGGACGCCCGACGCCAGCACCGCGGGAGCCGTACGGCCCTTGCCGCACAGCGCTCCCCGGTTCACCGGGAAGTCCGGGCGCTCGACCACCGCGACACCCCCGTCCTGCGAGGGCGTGAGGTTCATTCCGCACTGCAGGGCGCAGTACGGGCAGTGCGTGGGCGTCACGGAGTTCGGCATACCGTCCAGCGTGAGTCGGGCGTGTTACGTGCGCGGCGGCCCCCTGTTACGCGGCCGGGACGGTGACCTCCCCGTCGCCGCCCGGCCGCCGTGAGGCGCGCGGGCGCCCCGCGGTGGGCGCAGCGTGTGGCCGTGCTGGAGTACAGGGCGCAGAGGTACGGACGCACTCTGGTGAAGATCGGCCGTTTCGAGCCGACGAGTCAGGTCCGCTCGACCTGAGCATGTCAAAGTCGGGCGCACGTCCACCGCGCCGGCGCTGTACGACGCATGGACTCCGCACGGCATTCGACCCCCTCATCGCGGGGGAGTCGGCGGTCTTCGGCCAGCCGGGGATCAAACTGGGCGTGATCCCCGGCATCGGCGGCCCCCAGCGACTGACCCGCCTGGTCGGCCGGGCGAAGGCGATGGACCTGGTGCTGACCCGTCGCACGATGGACGGCGCGGGAGGCTGGAAGCTGAGGTCTTGTCTCCCGGGTGGTCCCGGACGACCGGGTCCTGCCGGAGGCCCTGGAGGTGGCGGTGACCATCGCCTCGTACGGCCGCGCGGCGGTCACGGCGGCCCGCGAGTGCGTCGACCGGGCCCTCGAAACCGGCCTGCGCGACGGCCCTCTCTTCGAACGCCGCGTCGTTCACGCCCTGTTCGCGACCGATGACCAGAAGGAGGGCATGACCGCGTTCCTGGAGAAACGAGCGCCCGTCTTCAAGGGGCGCTGAGGGCCACACCAGCCCGGTACGGCGTGGCGCAGGACACGTTCGACCGGGGATTGCAGCCGGGAAGCATCAGGGAAGTCATAGGGGGCGCCCATGACCGCCGTGAAGGGATGACCCGTGACGCTCGCTGCGCCTCCCCCCATACCCCGGGCCGCAGGATCGTTTCCGCTCATTGGCCATGCTCTGAAGATGCGCGACAACCTCGGTTTCATCGCGTCGCTGCGCGAGACGGGGGAACCTCTGATCGAGATCGTCCTGCAACCCGGGACGCGGACCGTCGTGGTGCAGGATCCGACCCTGATCCACCAGATGCTGAAGGCTCTCGCGCCGACCCTCGACAAGGGCCGGCTCTACGACAAGATGGGCCAGATGCTGGGCGACAGCGTGGTCACCGCCGTCGGCCGCACGCACGTGCGCAAGCGCCGCCAGCTCCAGCCGGCCTTCGCCCACACCGAGATCACCCGCTACATCGACATCATGCGCGCCGAGGTGACGGCAGCCGTCGCCGCCTGGAAGCCCGGCGGGACGCTCGACGTGCGCGAGGTGATGGTCCAGCTCAGCCTCAACATGCTCGCGAAGACCGTGTTCTCGGGCAGCCTCGACGGGGCCACCTTCCGTCAGTTGCGCAGCGACCTGTCGGTGGTGATGAACGGCATCGGCACCCGCCTCATGCTGCCCGACTGGGTCGAGCGCCTGCCGCTTCCCTTCAACCGCCGCTTCGACCGGGCCCGAGCCGCCATCCGCGCCACCATCAACAGCGCCGTCGAGGAACTGCAGGCCTCCGGGCACGACACCGGGGACATGCTGTCCATGCTGCTGCGCGCCGTCGACGAGGAGACCGGCCGGCCGCTGACCGGGGATCAGATCTGTTCCGAGATCCTCACCCTGGCCGTCGCCGGCACCGAGACCACCGCTCTGGTGCTGTCCTGGGCCCTGTACGAACTCGACCGCCACCCGGAGATCGAGGCCCGCGTCCTGGCCGAGCTGGACGAGGTCGTCGGTGAGCGGCCGGTCGCCTTCGACGACCTGACCCGCCTGCCCTACCTGAACGGGGTGATCACCGAGACCCTGAGGCTGCACCACCCCGGTTGGCTCGTCACCCGCCGCACCACCACCGAGACCCGGCTCGGCGAGTGGACCCTGCCCGCCGACACCGAACTGGCCTACTGCCAGCACGCCCTGCACCGCGATCCCGAGCTCTATCGCGACCCGCTCACCTTCGATCCGCAGCGGTGGCGGGACGATGCCCAGGAGCCCCGGCCGGGCGCGTTCCTGCCCTTCGGGGACGGCAAGCACAAGTGCATGGGCGACCGCCTGGCCCTCGCCGAAATGATCACGGCGCTCGCGACGATCCTGCGGGCGGTACGGCTGGAACTCGCCGAGGGACAGACCGTCCAGCCCGTGGCCCGGACCACCGTACGGCCCCGCACTCTGCAGATGACCGTCCGCCCCCGCAGCGGATGACGCCGGTCAGGGGTGACCGCGCCGCTACCGCGGTGTGCCGAGGGCCTGGGTCACCCCGGGTTCCTTCCGCCCCAGGAAGCGGGGGTCCGGCTCGAAGACGGCGTCCAGGGCCGCCTTGCCCGCCGCGAAGAGCTCCCTGGTACCGCCGTAGTACCAGGTGGCGTCGTGCTTGGCGTCGACCCCCACGCCGTACGACGCCACCCCCGCCTCCTCGCACAGCGCGACCGCCCGCCGGATGTGGAACCCCTGGCTGATGAGCACGGCCTCGTCGACGCCGAAGATCTTCTTGGCCCGGACGCAGGAGTCCCAGGTGTCGAAGCCGGCGTAGTCGCTGACGATGCGCGAGTCGGGCACACCGTGCCTGGTCAGGTACGCGCGCATGGCGTCGGGCTCGTCGTAGTCCGCCCGGCTGTTGTCACCGGTGACGAGGACCACCTCGATCCGCCCCGCGCGGTACAGCTCGGCCGCCGCGTCCAGCCGGTGGGCGAGATACGGCGACGGCTCGCCGTCCCACAGTCCGGCGCCGAAGACGACGGCGACGTCGGTGCGCGGCGCGTCCGCCGTCGTGCGCAGCCGGTCACCGGTGACGACGTACATCCAGGTGGCCGGAAGCAGCGCCAGCACACACCCGGTCATCACGGTCTGCACCAGCCGCCGCTGCCCGGCGCGGGTGCGCGGCACTCTCGGCCGGCGCGGCTTCGGCAGTCGCATCGGACGGTCCCTCCCCAGGGGCGGATCACGGCCCGCCCTCGACCCTCAGGGACGTCCTGTCGCCCTACGCGGTTCACTCCAGCCGACGTGACCAGCTTCACTCACCCCCACGAACCCGCTGGTCACGCCGCCTCACACACCCCTGTGCCCCCGCCGTGAACCCGGTGTAAGAACCCGTCATTCCCGCGAAACGGGAAGGCAACGTGCCGCCGCCACCATCGGTTCATGACGGCGTCGAACCCTCTTCACGACGAGTCCACGACGGCCCACCTCGACAGTACGGCGCACCTCATGAACCGGATCAGCAGCCAGCTCGCCAGCCAGCTCAGCCTCGTCGCCCGCGACGGCCGGCGCCGCCCCGAACCGCCCGCGCCAGTGCCCCGGCAGGCGACGTTCGCCCCGTCGCGACGCCCGGCACGCACTCTCGCCGCACCGGCCGAAAGCCCAAGTACATCCAGTACGAGGGCTTCCGGCCGGCACGCCGAGAGCACGCACCGGACGCCGCTCCTTGACGGGCAAACGTCGCCTGCCGGGGCACTGGTCGTGGTCGCCCACGGCAGCCGCGACCCGCGCGCCCTGAGCACCGTGCGCGCGCTCCTCGCCAAGGTCCGCGAGCTGCGCCCCGGCCTGCCGGTCCACCTCGGGCACATCGAGCTGAACGAGCCCCTGCTCTCCGACACCCTCGCGGCCCTCGGCGACCGGGAGGCGATCCTGGTCCCGCTGCTCCTCAGCCGGGGCTACCACGTCAAGCGGGACATCCCCGAGATGGCCGCCGAGTCCGACGTACGCGCCCGAGTGGCCCCCGCCCTCGGCCCGCACCCCCTGCTGGTGGAGGCCCTCTACGCCCGACTGGTCGAGGCCGGCTGGCGGACCCGCATGGACGAGCCCACCCGCGCCGAGAGCGCGGTGGTCCTCGCGGCGGCGGGCTCCCGCGACCCCGAGTCCAAGCTGGACACCTCCCGCACGGCCCACCTCCTGGCCAACCGCCTGGGCGTCCCGGTCGTCCCGGCCTACGCGACGACGGCGGCCCCCACGGTCCCGGACGCGTTGGCGGCGCTGGCGGCCCGGGGCCGTACGAGAGTGGCGGTGGCCTCGTACTTCACAGCTCCGGGCCGGTTCGCGACGGAGTGCGCGGAGGCGGCCCCGTGGATCGCCTCGGCCCCCTTGGGCACCCACCCGGCGATGGCCCGCCTGCTCCTGCACCGCTATGACCGGATGGCGGCGACGCCGGTGACGACGGCACCTGAACTGGCGTCGGCTTGACCACGCCCACGAGTAGGCGCGACACAGCCCTCCGTTTGTCAGTCTCTGCCCTTACTGTCGGTGCATGTACTACGACGAGTCGGCAGTCGAACGCTGGGCCCCCGAACCCGACAAACGCCCAGGCCGCACGGCCTTCCAACGCGATCGCGCCCGCGTACTGCACTCCGCCGCCCTGCGAAGGCTCGCCGGCAAGACCCAAGTAGTGACACCGGGAACCCACAGCCAGGCCTGGGACCCGAGCCCCCGCACCCGCCTCACCCACTCCCTGGAGTGCGCCCAGGTCGGCCGCGAACTCGGCGCGGCCCTCGGCTGCGACCCCGACCTGGTGGAAGCGGCCTGTCTCTCCCACGACCTCGGCCACCCGCCCTTCGGCCACAACGGCGAAGTCGCGCTGAACGAGTTCGCCGAGGACTGCGGCGGCTTCGAGGGCAACGCCCAGTCCCTGAGACTGCTCACCCGCATCGAGCCGAAACGGTTCACCCCCGAGGGCTCCGTCGGCCTCAACCTCACCCGCGCCGCCCTCGACGCCGCCACCAAGTACCCCTGGCCCCGCGCCGGCCACCCCACCGACCCGAAGTCCCCGAAGTTCGGCGTCTACGAGGACGACCGGCCGGTCTTCGACTGGGTCCGCAAGGACGCCCCCGGCAGCCGCACCACCTTCGAGGCCCAGGTCATGGACTGGTCCGACGACGTGGCGTACTCGGTGCACGACGTCGAGGACGGCCTGCACGCCGGCCATCTCGACCCCAACCTCCTGCACGCCGAACCCGAACGCGAGGCCGTCTTCGCGGTGGCCGTCGGACGGTACGTCCCCGAGGACACCGACCCGGCCGAACTCGCCGCCGCCCTCGACCGGCTCCAGGACGAGGAGTGGTGGCCGCACGGCTACGACGGTTCCGCCGTCGCCCAGGCCCGCCTCAAGGACGCCACCAGCCAGCTCATCGGCCGTTTCTGCCTGGCCGCCGAGAGCGCCACGCGCGCCGCGTACGGCGAGGGGCGGCTCACCCGCTACGGCGCCGAACTCGTCGTACCGCACGAGACCCGGCTGGAGTGCGCGGTCCTCAAGGCCGTCGCCGACCGGTACGTCATGCAGCGCGCCGAGCAGGAGCGGCTCCGCGCCGACCAGCGGATCGTGGTCGCCGAACTGGCCGAGGCGCTCACCGCCCGCGCCCCCGAGGGGCTGGACCCGCAGTTCCGGGCCCTGTTCGACACGGCCGCCGACGACCGCGCCCGCAAACGCGTGATCGTCGACCAGATCGCCTCCCTGACGGACGCCTCGGCGCGCGCCTTGCACGCGCGGCTCACGCGCAGGGCGTAGCGCCCGGCGTGCTCACCCGCGCGCGACGGGTGAGGCCCACGAGGCGAACGGATACCCGAAAGTGACCCTGCGTGGCCTGATCGGGTCACCCCCTCTTCCCGCATCACGCTGCGTGCGGGACGCTCGCATGTGGCGGCACCCTTACGAGGAGGCATCAAGTGGTCGACGCGGATCAGACATTCGTCATCGTCGGAGGAGGACTCGCCGGCGCGAAGGCGGCCGAGACGCTCCGCGCGGAGGGCTTCACCGGGCGGGTGATACTGATCTGCGACGAACGCGACCACCCCTACGAGCGGCCGCCGCTGTCCAAGGGCTACCTCCTCGGCAAGGAGGAGCGCGACAGCGTCTTCGTGCACGAGCCCGCCTGGTACGCGCGCAACGACATCGAGCTGCACCTCGGCCAGACCGTCGACGCGATCGACCGTACGGCGAAGACCGTCCGGTTCGGCGAGGACGGCACCGTCGTCCACTACGACAAGCTCCTGCTGGCCACCGGCGCCGAGCCGCGCCGCCTGGACATCCCCGGCACCGACCTGGCCGGCGTCCACCATCTGCGCCGGCTCGCGCACGCCGAGCGCCTCAAGGGCGTCCTGACCTCGCTGGGCCGGGACAACGGGCACATCGTGATCGCCGGCGCCGGCTGGATCGGCCTGGAGGTCGCGGCGGCGGCCCGGGAGTACGGCGCCGAGGTCACCGTCGTCGAGCCGGAGCCGACGCCGCTGCACGGGGTGCTGGGCCCGGAGCTGGGCGGTCTCTTCGGCGAGCTGCACCGGGAGCACGGGGTGCGCTTCCACTTCGGGCGGCGGCTGACGGAGATCGTCGGCCAGGACGGCATGGTGCTGGCCGCGCGCACCGACGACGGCGAGGAGCACCCCGCGCACGACGTGCTGGCGGCGATCGGCGCGGCCCCGCGGGTCGCCCTCGCGGAGGCGGCGGGGCTCGAGATCGCGGACCGTGCGCACGGCCGGGGCGTCGTGGTGGACGAGCGGCTGCGCACCTCCGACCCCGACATCTACGCGGCCGGTGACGTCGCCTCCTTCCCGCACGCCCTCTTCGACACCCGGCTGCGCGTGGAGCACTGGGCCAACGCGCTCAACGGCGGCCCGGCGGCGGCCCGGTCGATGCTCGGGCAGGACGTCACCTACGACCGGGTGCCCTACTTCTTCTCCGACCAGTACGACCTGGGGATGGAGTACAGCGGGTGGGCGCCCCCGGGGACGTACGACGAAGTGGTGATCCGCGGGGACGCCGGGAAGCGGGAGTTCATCGCGTTCTGGGTGCGGGAGAACCGGGTGCTCGCCGGGATGAACGTCAATGTGTGGGACGTCACAGAGCCCATCCAGCAACTGATCCGCTCGAAGGCACAGGTGAACACCCAGACCCTGGCGGACCCGCACGTTCCGCTGGAAAACCTGGTCCCTTAGCTGTCCGTGCACCCCCGTAGAATTCACGCGTGGCAGGACGGATCAACGACGAGGACGTGAAGGCGGTACGGGACGCGGTCCCGATCGACGCCGTGGTGTCCGAGTACCTCCAGCTGCGGGGCGCGGGCGGGGGCAACCTCAAGGGACTCTGCCCGTTCCACGACGAGAAGTCGCCGTCCTTCCAGGTCAGCCCCAGCAAGGGACTGTTCCACTGCTTCGGCTGCCAGGAGGGCGGCGACACCATCACGTTCGTGATGAAGGTCGACCACCTCTCCTTCTCGGAGGCGGTCGAGCGGCTCGCCGCCCAGGCCGGCATCACCCTGCGCTACGAGGAGGGCGGGTACAACCCCTCCCACCAGCGCGGCGAACGCATCCGCCTGGTCGAGGCCCACAAGATCGCCGCCGAGTGGTACGCCGAGCAGCTCGCCACCAGCCCCGAGGCCGACACCGGCCGGGTCTTCCTCGCCGAGCGCGGCTTCGACCAGGCCGCCGCCGTCCACTTCGGCGTCGGCTACAGCCCCCAGGGCTGGGACCACCTCACCCGCTACCTGCGCGGCAAGGGCTTCACCGACAAGGAACTCCTCCTGTCCGGGCTCGCGCAGGAAGGCCGCCGCGGCCCGATCGACCGGTTCCGCGGCCGCCTCATGTGGCCGATCCGCGACATCGGCGGCGACGTCGTCGGCTTCGGCGCCCGCAAGCTCTACGAGGCGGACAACGGCCCGAAGTACCTCAACACCCCCGACACGGCGATCTACAAGAAGTCCCACGTCCTCTACGGCATCGACCTCGCCAAGAAGGACATCGCCAAGGCCAGCCGCGCGGTCGTCGTCGAGGGCTACACCGACGTCATGGCCTGCCACCTCGCCGGCGTCACCACCGCCATCGCCACCTGCGGCACGGCCTTCGGCGGCGACCACATCAAGATCCTGCGCCGGCTGCTGATGGACAACGGCTCGGCCCGCGTCATCTTCACCTTCGACGGCGACGCGGCCGGCCAGAAGGCGGCCCTGCGCGCCTTCGAGGACGACCAGAAGTTCGCCGCCGAGACGTACATCGCCATCGCCCCGGACGGCATGGACCCCTGCGAGCTGCGCCTCGTGAAGGGCGACGAGGCGGTCGCCGACCTGGTCCAACCCCGCACGCCGCTCTTCGAGTTCGCGCTCCGCCAGATCGTCGTCCGCTACGACCTCGACACCCCGGCGGGCCGCGCGGCCGCGCTGGACGAGGCGGCGCCGATCGTCGCCCGCATCAAGAACAGCGGCGCCCAGCACGAGGTCGCCGTCCAGCTCGCGGGCATGCTCGGCATCCTGGACACACAGTTCGTGGTCAAGCGGGTGGCACAGCTGGCGCGTTGGGCCCGGGAGCGGGGCGGCCGGGGCGGGGCCCCGACGTCCCGAGGCCCGCAGCAGCAGTACGAGGCGGCCCCCGCGCCCCGCGCCTCCGGCCCCGCCCTGACCCTGCGCAACCCGGTCTACGCCACCGAACGCGAGCTGCTGAAACTCGCCCTGCAACGCCCCGAGCTGGTCTCCCCGGCGTTCGACGCGTACGGCGTCGACGAGTTCACCGCCGCCCCCTACGCCGCCGTACGCCAGGCGATCATGGACGCGGGCGGCGCCGAGTACGGTGTGCAGGACGGGCAGGAGTATCTGGTCCGCGTCCGCGAGGCGGCCCCCGACGACCAGGTGCGCGCGATGGTGACGGAGCTGGCCGTCGAGGCGATCATGCGCAGGACGGTCGACGAGAACTACGCCGGCGAACAGCTCGTCACCGTCCGCCGCCGCGCCGTCGAACGCCGCGTCCGCGACATCCAGAGCCAGCTGACCCGCCTGGGCGCGGGCGGCGACCCCGCCCAACTGGCCGCCGTACAGAACGAACTGTGGGTCCTGCAGCAGTACGACCAGGCGCTGCAGGCGCAGGGCCCGGCCGCCCTCTGAGCGCGCGGTCACGGACCGGACGCAAAAAGTCACCGCACGCCCCTCGTGGCGGTGATGTGTCGTACTCCACACTGGGTGGCGGTGCCTGAGTCCTCGGAGCGCGGCCGATCCGTTCCTCACGGGTCCCACACCCCCGCGGTTCCGCTCATCGCGTACGGGACGGACAGCGGCGAGGCCGCCGACTCCGCCCTCGAAGCAGCGCTGCCGTATGACCCGGCAGCGATCATCCTGGAGGTCGCCCCCGTGCAGACCCAGACCCTCAGCCAGACCAGTACGGCCGACACGGAGCCGGACGCGGAGACCGACGTCCTCGTCGCGGTGCCGCAGCAGAACCGTGTCGCGCACCACCCCGAGGCGGAACCCGATACCCCGCCCGAGCCGGCGGAGCCGCCGGCCGAGGCACTGGACACCGCCGAGCCGGTCGAGGCGCCGCTGCCCCCACGCGGCCGCGCCGACACCAGCGGCCCCTCCTCCGACCTCTTCCGCCAGTACCTGCGGGAGATCGGCCGCATCCCGCTGCTGACGGCGGCCGAGGAGGTCGAACTCGCCCGCCGCGTCGAGGCCGGCCTGTTCGCCGAGGAGAAGCTGAGCAACACCCCCGACCTGGACAGCCAGTTGGCGCTGGACCTGGACCGGCTGGTGGTCATGGGCCGGATGGCCAAGCGCCGCCTGATCGAGGCGAACCTGCGGCTCGTGGTGTCCGTCGCCAAGCGGTACGTCGGCCGCGGCCTGACCATGCTCGACCTGGTCCAGGAGGGAAACCTCGGCCTGATCCGCGCGGTGGAGAAGTTCGACTACGCCCGCGGCTACAAGTTCTCGACCTACGCCACCTGGTGGATCCGCCAGGCCATGTCCCGCGCCCTCGCCGACCAGGCCCGCACCATCCGGGTCCCGGTCCATGTCGTCGAGCTGATCAACCGGGTGGTGCGCGTCCAGCGCCGCATGCTCCAGGAACGCGGCTACGAACCCACGCCCGAAGAGGTCGCGGCCCACCTCGACCTCCTGCCCGAGCGGGTCAGCGAGGTCCTGCGCCTGGCCCAGGAACCGGTGTCGCTGCACGCCCCCGTGGGCGAGGAGGACGACGTCGCCCTGGGCGACCTGATCGAGGACGGCGACGCGACCTCGCCGGTGGAGTCGGCGGCGTTCCTGCTGCTGCGCGAACACCTGGAAGCGGTCCTGTCGACCCTGGGGGAGCGGGAGCGGAAGGTCGTCCAGCTCAGGTACGGCCTGGCGGACGGCCGCCCGCGCACGCTGGAGGAGATAGGCCGCATCTTCGGCGTGACACGCGAGCGGATCCGCCAGATCGAGTCGAAGACCCTGAACAAGCTGCGGGACCACGCCTTCGCGGACCAGCTGAGGGGCTATTTGGACTGAGGAGGGGGCCGCCGGGCGGCGGCCCCCTCCCGGCTAGTCGACTTCCGCCACCGCCTGGGCGAACTGCGCCTTGTACAGCCGCGCGTACGCGCCGTCCGCCGCCAGCAGCTCGCCGTGCGCGCCCTGTTCCACGATCGAGCCGTTCTCCATGACGAGGATCGTGTCCGCGTCCCGGATGGTGGACAACCGGTGCGCGATCACGAACGACGTGCGCCCGTGCGCCAGCTTCGCCATCGCCTTCTGGATCAGCACCTCGGTACGGGTGTCGACGGACGACGTCGCCTCGTCCAGCACCAGGATCACCGGGTCGGACAGGAACGCCCGCGCGATGGTGATCAGCTGCTTCTCGCCCGCGCTGACGCCCGACCCCTCGTCGTCGATCACCGTGTCGTACCCGTCGGGCAGCGTACGGATGAACCGGTCGGCGTGGGCGGCACGCGCCGCCTCCTCGATCTCGCCCCGGGTGACCTGCCGGGACGCCCCGTACGCGATGTTCTCCGCGATCGTGCCGCCGAACAGCCAGGTGTCCTGCAGCACCATCCCGATCCCGGCGCGCAGCTCGTCCCGCGACATGCGGGAGATGTCGACGCCGTCGAGGGTGATGCGCCCGGACGAGACGTCGTAGAACCGCATCAGGAGATTGACCAGCGTGGTCTTTCCCGCGCCCGTCGGACCGACGATCGCCACCGTGTGCCCCGGCTCCACCGCCAGCGACAGGTCCTCGATCAGCGGCTTCTCGGGGTCGTACCGGAACGACACCCCTTCCAGCGCCACCCGCCCCCGCAGCTCCTCCGGCCGCACCCCCGGCACCGGATCCGCCTCCTGCTCCTCGGCGTCCAGCAGCTCGAAGATCCGCTCGGCGGAGGCGACCCCCGACTGCACGAGGTTCGCCATCGACGCGACCTGCGTCAGCGGCATCGAGAACTGCCGCGAGTACTGGATGAAGGCCTGCACGTCACCGATCGACAGCGAGCCCGACGCGACCCGCAGACCGCCGACCACCGCGACCAGGACGTAGTTGATGTTCGACACGAACAGCATCAGCGGCTGCATGATCCCGCTGTTGAACTGCGCCTTGAAGCCCGCCTCGTACAGCGCCTCGTTCTGCTCGGCGAACTGCTTCGCCGACTCCTCCTGCCGCCCGAACACCTTCACCAGGGTGTGCCCGGTGTACATCTCCTCGACATGCGCGTTGAGCTTGCCGGTCGAGCGCCACTGCTGCACGAAGTGCGGCTGCGACCGCTTGCCCACGCGCGTGGCGACGAAGAACGACAGCGGCACCGTCACCAGCGCGACCAGTGCCAGCAGCCACGACACCCAGAACATCATCACCAGCACACCGATGATGGTCAGCACCGAGTTGATGAGCTGCCCCATCGACTGCTGCAGCGTCTGCCCGATGTTGTCGATGTCGTTCGTCGCCCGCGACAGCACCTCACCGCGCTGCCGCTTGTCGAAGTACGACAGCGGCAGCCGCGACAGCTTCGCCTGCACGTCCTCGCGCATCCGGTACATCGTGCGGTTCACGGTCCGGTTCACCAGCCGCGTCGCCACCGCCATCAGCAGACCGGCGACGACGAACACGCCGAGCGCGAAGAGGAGCACGTTCCCCACGGCCGTGAAGTCGATGCCCTGGCCCGGGGTGAAGTCGGTGCCGCGCAGCATGTCGGCGATCTCGCCGTCGCCGCGCTCCCGCATCGCCGCGAGGACCTGCTCCTTGGTCGTCCCGGACTCGAACCGCCGCCCGACGATGCCCGCGAAGACCAGGTCGGTGGCCTCGCCCAGAATCTTCGGCCCGGCGACCGACAGGCCCACGCTCACGACCACGCACAGCAGCAGCGCGTACAGGGTGAGCCGCTCCGGCCTGAACTGGCCGATGAGCCGCTTGCCCGACTCCTTGAAGTTCAGCGAGCGCTGATCGGGACCGCCGCCGGCCATCATCCGTCCCATGGGCCCGGCCATCAGGCGGCCTCCGCTTCCGTCAGCTGGGAGAGCACGATCTCCCGGTACGTCTCGTTGTCCGCCATCAGCTCGTGGTGCCGGCCCGTGCCGACGACCCGCCCTTCGTCGAGGACGACGATCCGGTCCGCGTCGCGGATGGTCGCCACCCGCTGGGCGACGATGACGACGGTCGCCTCGGAGGTCTCGCGCGCCAGCGCCGCACGCAGCGCGGCGTCGGTGGCGTAGTCGAGGGCGGAGAAGGAGTCGTCGAAGAGGTAGATCTCCGGGCGCTGGACGAGGGTCCGCGCGATCGCCAGCCGCTGCCGCTGACCACCGGACACATTCGTCCCGCCCTGCGCGACGGGCGCGTTCAGCCCGCCCTCCAGCCGCTCCACGAACTCCTTGGCCTGCGCCACCTCCAGCGCGTGCCACAGCTCCTCGTCCGTCGCGTCCGGGTTGCCGTAGCGCAGGTTGGTCGCCACCGTCCCGGCGAACAGATACGGCTTCTGCGGCACGAGGCTCACGGTCTTCGCCAGCAGCCGGGGATCGAGGTCCGCCACGTCCTCGCCGTCCACGAGGACCCGGCCGTCGGTCGCGTCGAACAGCCGGGGGACCAGCCCCAGCAGGGTCGACTTGCCGCTGCCGGTCGAGCCGATCACGGCGGTCACCTCACCGGGCCGGGCGACCAGGTCGATCGACTTCAGCACCGGCTCCTCGGCACCCGGATAGCGGAAGCCCGCGCCCCGGATCTCCAGATGCCCGTGCCGGCGCAGCTCCCGCACGGGAGCCACCGGGGGCACGACGCTCGACTCCATGTCCAGGACCTCCTGGACGCGCTCGGCGCACACCTCCGCGCGCGGCACCATCATGAACATGAAGGTGGCCATCATCACGGACATCACGATCTGCATGAGATAGGCGAGGAACGCGGTCAGATCACCGATCTGCATACCGCCGCTGTCGATGCGATGGGCGCCGAACCACACCACCGCGATGGACGACAGGTTCACCACCGTCATGACGATCGGGAACATCAGCGCCAGCAGATTGCCGGTGCCCAGCGCCATCGCGGTGAGCCCGGTGTTGGCTTTCTCGAACCGCCGCTGCTCGTACTCGTCGCGCACGAAGGCGCGGATCACCCGGTTGCCGGTGATCTGCTCGCGCAGCACCCGGTTCACCGTGTCGAGCCGCTCCTGCATGGTCCGGAACAGCGGCCTCAACCGCCGCACGATGAGGTACACGCTGACGCCGAGGGTGGGCACCACCGCCACCAGCACCCCGGACAGCGGCACGTCCAGGCCGAGCGCCAGCACGATGCCGCCGACGCACATGATGGGCGCCGACACCATCAGCGTGAACGTCATCAGCACCAGCATCTGCACCTGCTGGACGTCATTGGTCGTCCGGGTGATCAGCGAGGGCGCGCCGAAGTGGCCGACCTCACGCGCCGAGAACGACTGCACCCGGTCGAAGACGGCGGCCCGTACGTCCCGGCCGAGCGCCGCGGCGGTGCGGGCGCCGTAGTAGACGGCACCGATGTTGCACACGACCTGAGCCAGCGAGATGCCGATCATCAGGGCGCCGTAGGAGAGGATGTAGCCGGTGTCGCCGTTGACGACACCGTTGTCGATGATGTCCGCGTTCAGCGTGGGCAGATAGAGCGTGGCGCAGGTCTGCAGGAACTGCAGCAGCACCAGCCAGGCGATGGGTTTTCGGTACGGACCGAGGTGGGTCCGCAGAAGTCGTATGAGCACGCTGCTTCTCTCGGAGTGGACGAGTCGGCGACGGGGCGATTGGTTGCCCTTGGCCCCTATCGTCGAACACTCCACCCGCGTTACCTCAACCGATTAAGCCGTCGGCGGCGCCCCGTACGGCCTTCCGGGTGCGGTTCCTACCAGTCCCTTACCTTCCGCCACGGGCCGGCGCCCGCGTCGTTACGGCCGGAACGCCCCCGGATGCGTCTGGTCCCGCACCGACACGAACTGCTGCCGCACCGCCTGCCCCACCGCCAGCTCCTCGCCCGGCTCCAGGACCTGCGCGGTGGCGCCCTGCCACACCGGCGGGGTGCGCGGATCGAGCGCCCCCTGCGACACCCCGAGCGCCCAGGCGGCCTGCCGGGCGGCGCCGATCGCGGCGTAGTCCGCGGGCTGCGGTACGACGACCTGTGCCCCGAACAGCGAGGGCGCCGCGGCCTGCACGGCCGGCAGCTCGGCGACCGCCCCGAGCAGGAACACCCGCCGCACCTCGACGCCCCGGCCGCGCAGCACGTCGAGCGCGTCCGCGAGCCCGCACAGCATGCCCTCGAACGCGGCCCGCGCCAGATGCTCCGGCTTCATCGACTCCCGCCGCAGCCCGGCCAGCGTGCCCGCGGTGTGCGGCAGATGCGGCGTCCGCTCACCCTCCAGATAGGGCAGCAGCACCAGCCCGTGGGCTCCCGGCGTCGACTTCATCGCCAGGTCGGACAGGCCCTCCAGGTCCGGCACACCGAGGAGTTCGGCGGTGCCGCGCAGGGTGCGTACGGCGTTGAGGGTGGTGACCACCGGCAGATGCATGCCGGTCGCGTCGGCCAGGGAGGTGATCATCCCGCTGCTGTCGACGAGCGCCTCGGGGTGCACGGCCATCACCGACCCGGAGGCACCGAGCGACACGACGGCGTCGCCCAGCCCGATGCCGAGCCCGAAGGCGGCGGCCATGGTCTCGCCGGTCCCCGCGGAGATGAGGAGCCCTTCGGGGGTCGTACCGGCCGCGTCCGCCGGACCGATCACCTCGGGCAGCATCGCCTGGTGGCCGAGCGCCAGCTCGACGAGATCGGAACGGTAGGCGCCGGTGGCCGCCGACCAGTAACCCGTCCCGGACGCCCCACCCCGATCTGTGGTCCTTCTCACCGGCCGGCCCAGCAGCTGCCACACCAGCCAGTCGTGCGCCTGCATCAGAACGGTGGCGCGTACGGCGTTCTCCGGCTCGGTCTTGGCGAGCCAGCGCAGCTTGGTCACCGGCTGCGCGGCCTGCGGCACACACCCCACGGCCTGCGCCCACGCCTCGCGCCCGCCCAGCGCGTCGATCAGATCGGCCGCCGCGACCTGCGCGCGCTTGTCGCCGCCGACCATCGCCGGGCGCACGGTGCCGCCCTGCGCGTCCAGCGGGACCACCGCGTTCTGCTGCGCCGACACGCCGATGGCCTGCACACCCTCGAGGAGCCCGCCGCCGGCCGCCTCACCGAGGGACAGCAGCCAGGCCTGCGGATCGACGTCGGAGGGACGGGTGCCGCCGCCTTCCGGCGATTCCACCGGGTGCGGGGCATACCCCTGCCTGAGCACGGCGCCTGTGTCCGTGTCGCAGACGACGATGCGAGTGAAATCGGGCGAACTATCCAGCCCGGCGACTATCCCCATGGCCCAAATTGTGCCGTAGCGCTGCGCCGGCTTGGGCCGTGGGCGCCTTCTCGCCGTAGGGCCGCGTGTCCGGTTGGCGGGTGCGGGTCGTTGTTGGCTGGTCGCGCAGTTCCCCGCGCCCCTGGGTTGGCTGTGGCAGCTGGCATCCAAGGAGTCCCGCTACGTGTTGCTCGTTCCCCAGTCGTCCTCCGCGCCGCCGTTGTGGGCGCTTCGTTCGCGGAGGTTGCGGACTCGTTGGGCGACCGTCTCGGGGACTCGGTCGCCGACCTTCTCGCTGACCGTGTGGTACGCCCTGCCCGCGAAGTGGCGGCCCTGCTGGGCGGCCGACTCGGCGGTGTTGCGGACGGCGGGGTTCTGGGAGATCTCCCGGGCCGTCTTCTTCAGCTGCTCGTAGCGCTCGCGTCCGGCGCGCGTGCCGAGCACGTAACCGACGGCGAGTCCGATGACGAACGTGAGCCGGTAGCGCATGGCGGCCACCCTTCCCTTGGTGTGGGGGAACCGATTGGCGGAGCACCCCCCTGCTTGCGCTAATGTATGTGTCGCAGCGAGCGCACGCCCCCTGGCGATTACCCAGGTAGGTACGTTCGATGCAACGAGGCATTCCTCCGTAGCTCAATTGGCAGAGCAGCCGGCTGTTAACCGGCAGGTTACTGGTTCGAGTCCAGTCGGGGGAGCTCGGTCCTCCGTAGCTCAATTGGCAGAGCAGCCGGCTGTTAACCGGCAGGTTACTGGTTCGAGTCCAGTCGGGGGAGCATGCTGAACGAGGACCCCTCAGGGGTCCTTTTTCATGCCCGATCACGTGTCGTGGGAACCGTGCAGGTCGCGGCGGTGTCCTTGAGGGCATGCGAAGTCGACCATACGAAGCAGGAGATCGTATGAGCGGCTATGCTGCGGCAGACGGCGCGCACACTTGTACGCGACACGCCGCTATGGGGCGGTAGCTCAGCCGGTTAGAGCAGCGGACTCATAATCCGTCGGCCGTGGGTTCGAGTCCCACCCGCCCCACCAGTAGTCACCCATGCAGAAACGTTCTGACTCGTGGGAACGCGGCGGGGAGGCATGCGCCGCGCACGGGAGTTGCTGCGCCTGCCCACTGCGCCGGCCGCCGTCCTCGCCCCCGGCGACCTCCGTGTCGTGGTTTTCGACGACCTGCCCGGCGCGGCGGAAGCCGCCGGCGCGGACGCGGGTGGAGGTCGCCACCGGGCTCGTGGTGCGCGACAGCGCCGCGCCGCCGCGTTCGGCGTGAGGAGCGGGGAGACGTCGTCGTTCGTGTGTGTCGCGGTCGAGGGCCGTGACCGCTGGGCGACCGGACCCATGCCGGTTCGGATCACCGCACCGCAGATCTGGCCGGAGCTGATCGACGTCCTGTCCTCGTCGGTGGGCGTGCGCGGCACGGTACGAGCGGCCGAAGACTGTGGCAGCGTGCCGGTCAGTCGAAGTACGACTGGAGTGTGCCGCGGCGCCGGATGTCGAGCGTCGCGCAGTGGAAGGAACCGCCGAACGGCGCGTAGTGCAGCAGTTCGCTCGGGATGGGTTCGAAGCCCCACCGTTCGAGCGCGCGGAGCATGCCCGTGTGGTGGCGCTCGGCGATCACCCGCTTCTCGTCGACCATGAGCACGTTCATGCTGAGCCACTTGCCGCACATCGAGGTGACCCTGAGCAGGCGGTCGTCGATCGGGTCGGGCTCGGGGGCGACCAGGATGTCCCAGGACTTCAGGATGTCCGGCAGGCGGTCGACGTCGACGTATTCGGGGTTGACCAGCACCTTGCCCGGCGCGAGCAGCACGAAGGTCGTGTCGATGTGCATGGGGGTACGGCAGCGGCTCTCGACCTCGTGGACGCGGTACCCAGGCCCGAGATGGCGCCGCAGCCACTCGATGCCGGCCCGGTTGGTGACATTGCTGCGGGTGACGAAGAGATCCCGGCCGGCGCGTACGAAGTCCGCGGCGTCGAAGACCGGCTCGAACTCGGTGAGGATGCGGCGGACGGGCTCGCCGGGGCCGGGCGCGCGGAATTCCGGTTCGAACAGTTCGTCGGTGAGCTGTGGTTTCGGTGCGGCCGTCCAACGGGCGCCGCGTCGGAAGTAGTCCTTGAGGATCGGCCGGTAGGAGTGGGTCTCGAAGTACCGGCACGGCCAGGCCATCGGGGTCTCGATGATCTCGTCGCCGATCACCAGCAGGCTGTCGCGCGGGCAGGTGTTGCAGAAACCGCGCGACGACCAGTGCGGGGTTCCGAAGCGCCGGCTGTGGTCGACGGCGTCCGGCCGCCTGACCGTGACGCCGAGGGACAGAAGAAGGGCGATGAACTCATCGAGTTCGCGCCGCGCCCGCTCCACCAGCGCTCGCGGATACCGGAATCCGCCGGCCAGCCCCAGCAACCGTCCTGCCCAGGGCGGGACGTTGCAGGTGACGACCGGGTGACGGGAGGGGAACGTCGCACCGTCCAGGCGCCCGACGATGATCTCCTCCAGCGGGTCCCACTCATTGTGCGACCGGACCGGCGAGGACAACGGTTCCGCGGCGTCGTCGTCGACTGTCGCGGCTGCCGTTCCGGACTTGTGCGCTTCCATGATCAACCGCTCTCGGTGGCCGGCATCGACATCCTGCGGGTACCCGGGAGAAGACTGATCATCAATCGCGAGCAGCCGGCCGGTGGCCCAGGCACGGGTCGCCGATCACTGCCGCAGGTGTGTCCCCTCGTGCTTCGGATACTCGTCGCCCAGGAGGGGCCCAGGAGAGGAAGGAGCCGGGACCGTGGAGACCGAGTCTCACGCCAGTGCTTCTGGAGGAGCCGAGAACGGCGAGGGCCGTGGCACCGTGCTCGTCGGGGTCGACGACACGTCGTACTCCTGGCTCGCGGCGGACTGGGCGGCAGCCGAAGCGCAGCTGCGCGGCTGTGCCCTGAGGGTCGTCCATGCCGTCGGCCGCAGTGCGGATACCGCATACGGGGAGACGGGCGTGGGGCTCACCGAGCAGGTCCTCCGAGGGGCGACCCGTGTGCTGGACGACGCCCGGGCGCGGCTGGCGGCCGACCGTCCCGGTCTGCCGATCGATGTCGTCCTCGCACGCGACGATCCCGCCGACGCCCTCCTGGCCGCGGCGCAGGACGCCGACATGGTCGTGGTGGGAACCCGCGGTCGCGGCGGCTTCGCCGGGCTGCTGCTGGGCTCGGTGAGCCGGAAGGTGGCGGCCCATGCCGGCCTGCCGGTCGTGGTGGTGCGCGGGGAAGCCGGGACATCTACGGGCGACGACGTCGTGGTCGGCGTACGCGACGACCGGGACGAGGAGGCCGTACGGTTCGCCCTGGCCGAGGCGGATCCGCGTGGGGTCGGCGTCCGCCTGATCCACGCCTGGACGCCCCTCGCCCACACCGGCCTCGCGGTGCCGCAGGTCAGCGACCTGGAGGAGGAACGGCACGCGCATGGCCAACTGCTGAGCCACGCGGCCCGTCCGGTCGCCGAGTATCCGAAGGTGCCCGTCGACACCGAGCTGACCGTCGGCTCACCCGCCGCCGCCCTGGTGGAGGCCTCGGCCGGGGCCGGCATGGTGGTGCTCCCGCGCCATCCGGTCGAGGGCAGGCTCGGACTGCGGCTGGGCACCGTCGTGCACGCCGTACTGCACCACGCCGAATGCCCCGTCGCCGTCGTACCCGTGGGCTAGGGGGTGTTTGAAATTCCCGCCCGTCACCCGCGCCCGCCGCGGCAGCGGCTGTTGTCACAGTCGGCACCCCTCGCGGCCACCGGCCAAAGGCCCGAGTAGCTCCTCCCCCACTCTCGGCTTCGCCCGAGCGGGGGGACCCCATCGAGGGCCTTCGTCCTTTCAGAACACCCCTAGCCGGCCGTCGCCGGGGCACATGACAGGGCCCTCATGGGGAACTCGGCGGGCAGAAGGGAGGAGGGCGAGCGTGGCACGGATCCTCGTGCGGGACGACGACCTCGTGGTGCGGCTGTCGTGGCGCGAGAAGGCTGCCGGGCACCATCGCGGAAACGTGCGCGTGCCGCTGTCGGACGTGTGCCGGGTGACGGTGGAGCCCGACTGGTGGCGTGCCCTGCGCGGAGCGCCGCTGCACGGCGTCTGGATTCCCGGCGCGCTGTGCGTCGGCACGCGGAGCCACCCCGGCGGACAGGACTTCGTGGCGATACACCCCGGCCGGCCCGTGGTGTGCGTCGAACTGCGGCCCACGGCTCCCTTCCGGCTGCTGGCCGTCTCGAGGCGGGACGACGCGCGGGCCACGGCCGACCGGCTCCGCCGTCGCGCACCGGACATCGACGCGTCCACCCCGTGCCGGCAGCCCCTTCCGGTCGCCGAGGAGACCCAGTCGACCTGGAAAGAGCTGGCCGTGAACGCGACACAGTGAGAAGGTCCCGCGCTCCGATTCACCACAGGGAGGGCGCCGTGCCCGACACCCACCGGTCCCGCATCCGGGACGAAGCCGTGCCCCTGACCGGCCCCGACTCGCTCGACCCGCTCCTCGACCGCATCGGCGACGCCCACTACGTACTGCTCGGCGAGGCCTCTCACGGCACCGCCGACTACCACCAGGTCCGGGATCTGCTCACCCGCCGCCTGATCGAGGAGAAGGGCTTCTCGTTCGTGGCCGTGGAGGGCGACTGGCCCGACTGCCAGGCCGTGCACCGCTCGCTCGTCGCCGCGCCGGGCGCGCCCGAGGACCCCGGTCAGGTCCTGGCCGGCCTGCGGCGGTGGCCCGCGTGGATGTGGGGGAACACCGACGTCGCCGCGTTCGCCCGCTGGCTGCGCCGGCACAACGAGCAGCGGCCGCCCGGCCGGCGGGTCGGCTTCTTCGGCCTGGACGTCTACAGCCTCTGGGAATCGCTGCACGCCGTCCTCGGCCACCTCCGCGAGCACGACCCCGATCAAGTCGAGCCCGCCCTGGAGGCCTACCGCTGCCTCGAACCGTACGCCGAGGACCCGCACTCCTACGCCCTCGCCACCCGGCTCGTCCCCGAGGGCTGCGAGCCGCAGGTCCTGTCGCTGCTCACCGAACTGCGGCGGCGGGCGGCCCGGACGGACGCGACCGCCGGATCCTTCACGGAGTTCGCCGCCCGGCAGAACGCGGAGATCCTGGCCGGAGCCGAGGCCTACTACCGG
Organism: Streptomyces ferrugineus; assembly: GCF_015160855.1. Classification (NCBI taxonomy): domain Bacteria; kingdom Bacillati; phylum Actinomycetota; class Actinomycetes; order Kitasatosporales; family Streptomycetaceae; genus Streptomyces; species Streptomyces ferrugineus. Next base: position 2,009,334 of record NZ_CP063373.1, read on the forward strand.
GCCGTGCTCGACGGCGGACCCGAGTCCTGGAACATCCGCGACCACCACATGGCCGACACCCTGGACCGGCTCATGGCGCAGCACGGTCCCGGCGCCAAGGCCGTGGTGTGGGCGCACAACACCCACATCGGCGACGCCCGCGCCACTGACATGGCCGACACCGGCATGGTGAGCATCGGCCAGCTCGTCCGGGAACGCCACATGGGGCAGGGCGTGGTCCTGGTGGGCTTCGGCTCTTTCACGGGTACGGTCGTCGCCGCCCACGCGTGGGGCGACGTGCCGCGGACCATGGAGGTCCCGCACGCCCGCACCGGCAGCCTGGAGGATCTGCTCCACGACGCGCTGCCCGGTGCGCGGGCGCTGTTCGTCTTCCCGCACGTGCAGCTCCAGCGACCGGCCACCACCGGCAGCCCGGCCTGGTTCCACCAGGAGCACGGCCACCGTGCGATCGGCGTGGTGTACCGGCCGTCGTACGAGCATGTGACCAACTACGTGCCGACGGTCCTCGCCCAGCGTTACGACGCCTTCTGCCACCTCGACCGGACCCGGGCCGTCACCCCGCTGCACCCCATGTCCGCACCGACCGCCGAAGAACAGACCTGGCCGGTCGGCGTCTGATCCCCCTGGGTGCCCTCAGGGTTCACTCCCGGGGTTCACTCCCGCGGGATGACGAGTTCGCGGCCGCGGTAGAAGCCCTCCCGCTCCTCCACGACGTACGGGGCCATGCCGGTGCGCCGCCGCGCCTCGAGTTCGGAGGTCCGCCAGGAGTCGCACGCCTCCTTGGAGTCCCAGAACGACACCCCGGTGATCTCCTGTCCGTCCTCGGACCAGTACGCGAAGGCGCGGCGCATGCCCTGCGGATGGGCGACCGGCCGCCAGGCCCTCTCGAAGTCCTCCAGCTTGTCCGGCTGGATGCGACGCGTCGTCACCCAGACGAAGTGCTCCTCCATCGTGGTCTCCTCCGCTACGGCGGTTCGGCTCGTCGGCGCCCCTTCGACCACCGTAGATCCACAGCGCCCGTCGCGCCTGCGCGGCGTGGCGTCAGCGAGGCGACTCGCACACGATCTGGTCCCGCGGTGTGTAGTGCGTGCGGAACGGCTCCCGTCGTACCTCGTCGCCGTCCTTGACGAAGACCCGCTGCACGGTCACGTCGAAGCCCTCCAGCGGAGTCTGCGGGACGCACCGCTTGTCGGTGTTCACCTTCCGCTCCGGCTGCTTCACGTTGGTGCGGGGGCCCTTGAGCGCGCCGATGTCGTCGTACTTGCGGGTGCCGAGGAAGGTGATGGTGACCGAGGAGTCGGTGGAGTGGGCCTGGATGTAGATGGTGTTGCCGGAGTCGTTCTTGAACTTCAGGTCCAGGCTGCCCCAGGCGACCGTCGCCTCGCGGCCCTCCGGGTAGCGCTCGATGTAGAAGGAGTGGGCGCCGTACTCCACGGGCTTGACGCCGGCGAAGAACATCGCGTTGAAGACGGTGGTGGCGACGGCGGAGACCCCGCCGCCCTGTGCCTTGGTGAACTCGTCGTTGAGGATGATCACACCCTCGACGAAGCCGTTGGCCGCGGTGCGTTCGCCGACGGTCCTGTTGAAGCTCCACGTCTTGTCCGGCATCACGACGGAGCCGTTGATCAGCTCCACCGCGCGGCCGATGTTCTTCGAACGGTACGGCGCCGGCTCGAAGTTGACCGTGAAGGACGACATCTGCTCCCGCAGGCCCAGCCGTTGGACGTTCGCGCGGGTCACCTGCGGCTCGGCCACGAGCGTGGCGATCTGGCCGCTGCGGGCGGCGCCCCGCTGGGTGAGCAGCGGCAGTACGGCCTTGCCCAGCGCCTTGTCGGTCACCACATGGCCGGCCCGGCCGTCCTCGGCCACCGCGACCCGGTTGCCGACCAGGCGCAGCTCGGCGTTGCGGGCCCTGGCGGGCAGCGCGGACAGCGGGCGGGCCACCTCGGGGTCGGCGCGCAGGCCCTCGGCGTCCAGCCTCGGGGTGAGCCGGCCGGCGCCGTCCGGGCGCATCGTCAGGTACTCGCCCAGCACGGGCTGCTCGATGGTGAAGCGCCGGTCGGCCGCGGTGAGGGTGACCGGCGCCGACATGGCCGGCTCCGCGAACTCGCGCACCGCCCGCCGCAGCTCACGCTCGGTGACCTTCGGCTTGGTCTCGCGGGTGGGCAGGGCCGTCACGGTGTCGCGGTCGCCTTCGAGGAAGGCGGCGCTCAGGGGGGCGACCGCAGCGTCCGTGTCGAGTGCGTGGCCGTTCACCGGGGCGATCGGGCGGACCTGGCCGTCCTCGAAGTCGACGGCTCCCTCGCGGACTCTCTGGTCCAGTGACCGGGCCAGCTTCTTCAGGCCCGCCCGGGCCGTGTCCTCGTCCACGCTCACGGCCGGCTCGACCGGACCGCCCGAGCTGAAGAGCCCGCCGATCGCGGTGAAGGGATCGGCGCTGTCGGTGCGGCCGGCCCGGTCCACCGTCTTCTCGTAGTCGAAGGTGATGCCGACCTGCCGCGGATCGACCTTCCCCTTGCGGTCACCGACCGTCACCGTCAGGTCGCGGGTGCTCGCCGGTCCCAGCCGGTCCTCCAGCTTCCGGACGGCCTCCGCGCGGCTCAGGCCCCCGATGTCCACGCCCCGCACCGTCGTGCCGTCCTCTATGTCCCCGCCCGCGACCAGCAGGCCGGTGAGATACAGACCGCCGAAGCCGACGGCGAGGGCGCCGCCGGCCAGGGCGAGGGGCGGAAGTGCGGTGATTCGGCGAGCTGGAGCGGTGGGGACGCGGAGGCGCATGGGTCTCCCGGGGCGGGGCGATCGACGTGGACGGCGCGTGGGATGACGCGACGCTGTGCGCGAGGCAAGCACATCCAGCTAGCCATAAGTGGGCGAAAACGCCTATGTCGCACACCACGTATGTTTCACGTCACGCCTGCGCCGTAGCCTTCTCCTCCGCTGTCACCTCCTCGGCGCCGGAAGCCCCGGACGCCGCCAGCGCCCTGTTGCGGCGGACGGAGGCGAGGAAGGACGCGGCGATCAGGACGACGCCGATCAGGCCGGTGATGATCTCGCTGATCTGGTGCTGGATGGTGATCAGCAGGATCGAGGCGAGGGCGCCGATGGCGTAGTGGGCGCCGTGTTCCAGGTAGACGTAGTCGTCGAGGGTGCCCTGGCGGACCAGGTAGACCGTGAGCGAGCGGACGTACATCGCGCCGATGCCCAGGCCGAGCGCCATCCAGAAGATGTGGTTGGTGATGGCGAAGGCGCCGATCACGCCGTCGAAGGAGAAGGACGCGTCCAGGACCTCCAGGTAGAGGAAGAGGAAGAACGCGGCCTTCCCGGCGAGGGCCACCGCCGAGACCGGTTTGCCCTCGGCCCGGGCCTTCTCCTCCTCCTCGTGCTCGTGCTCCTCCTCTTCTTCCAGCTTGTCCTCGAAGTAGCCGGACAGGCCGCCGACCACGAGGTAGGTGATCAGACCGGCGACCCCGGAGAGCAGGACGGTGGCGGTCTTGTCGGCGTGGCCGGTGCTGACGTGGGCGTGGGTCGCGAAGGTCATCGCCGTCGCCAGCAGGGCGATGAGCGCGAGGCAGACCGCCAGCATGTCGATCTTGCCGAGCTTGGCCAGCGGGCGCTCCAGCCACCCCAGCCACTTGATGTCGCGGTCCTCCAGGATGAAGTCCAGGAAGATCATCAGCAGGAACATGCCGCCGAAGGCCGCGATCGCGGGGTGGGCGTCGGTGACGAGGTCCTGGTAGCGGCCGGGGTCGTCGAGGGCGAGCTGGACGGCCTCGACGGGGCCGACCTTGGCGCTGATGGCGACGATCACGACCGGGAACACCAGCCGCATGCCGAACACCGCGATCAGGATGCCCAGGGTGAGGAAGACGCGCTGCCAGAAGGCGTTCATCTTCTTCAGGATCCCGGCGTTGACGACCGCGTTGTCGAAGGACAGGGAGATCTCCAGGATGGAGAGGATCAGCACGATCCCGAAGGCCTCCCAGCCCCACTGCCACGCGGCGAAGGCCAGGCCGGCCGCGGTGACGGCGAACGACCAGCCGAAGGTACGCAGCACCATCGTCAGCCCTCCGCCTTCACGGCGAGCACCGGGCAGCCCACGCCCAGCAGGATCTGCTGGGCCGCCGAGCCCATGATCAGCTTGCCGACCGCGCTGCGCCGGCGCAGGCCGATCACCACCAGCGAGGCGTCCAGTTGCTCCGCCAGGTCGATGATCTCCTCCCCGGCGTCGCGGGCGCCGAGGACCTGGCGGATGTCGAAGTCGACGCCCAGGGCCGCGAGATCCTCGCGGACATGGGACAGGTCGGGTTCCTGGGCGAAGCGCGGGTCCACGAGCGCGTCGCCCCGGGTGGTGTTCACCACCAGCAGTTTCTCCTCACGGCGGCGGGCCTCGCCGATCGCCGCGCGCAGGGCCGCCTCCCCCTCGGGTGAGGGGACGTAGCCGACCAGGATGGTCATCTCGGACTCCAGATGTCTCAGGCGGCGTTTCGCGCGCGCAGAGGACTTACGACGAAGCGACGGATCAGCGGCCACACCAGGACCAGCGCGACCACCGTGTAGACCGTGTACGACACCGGCCCGCCCAGCAGCCCCGACAGCTCACCGCCGGACAGCTGGAGGGAGCGCCGGCCCTGCAGCTCCGCGCGCGGGCCCAGGATCACGCCGACGATCAGCGGCAGGACCGGCAGCCCGAAGCGCCGCATGGCGAAGCCGAGCAGGCCCAGGCTGAGCAGCAGGAACAGGTCCAGGGGCTGGGCGTTGACGGCGTAGGCGCCCATCGACGCGAAGAACAGGATCCCCGCGTAGAGGTACGGGCGCGGGATCTGCAGCAGCTTCGCCCACGCCGGGGCCAGCGGGAGGTTCAGCAGCAACAGCAGCAGGTTGCCGATGAACAGGCTGGCGATCAGGACCCAGACCAGGCTCGCCTCGCGCTCGAAGAGCAGGGGACCCGGCTGGATGCCGTACGACTGGAAGGCCGCCAGCATCACGGCCGCCGTGGCGTTGGTCGGGAGGCCGATCGCCAGCATCGGCACCAGGGTGCCCGCCGCCGACGCGTTGTTCGCGGCCTCCGGGCCCGCCACACCCTCGATCGCGCCCTTGCCGAACTCCTCGGGGTGCTTGGTCAGCCGCTTCTCCGTCGCGTACGACAGGAACGTCGGGATCTCCGCGCCACCGGCCGGCAGCGCGCCGAACGGGAAGCCGTACGCCGTTCCGCGCAGCCAGGGCATCCAGGACCGCTTCCAGTCGCTCCGGCCCATCCACGGGCGGCCCACCGGGATCACCTCGGCCGGTCGGCGGCGCAGATGCGCGGCCACCCACAGCGCCTCGCCGACGGCGAAGATGCCGACCGCGACCACGACGACGTCGATGCCGTCGGCGAGCTGCGGTATGCCCAGGGTGAGCCGCTGCTGGCCGGACACCGAGTCGATGCCGACCAGGCCGATCGTCAGGCCCAGGAGCAGCGATATGAAGCCCCGGATGCGGGACGAGCCCAGCACCGACGTCACCGCGATGAACGCCAGCAGCATCAGCGCGAAGTAGTCCGGCGCGCCCAGGCTGACCGCGAAGTCCACCACGAACGGCGTGACCAGGACCAGCAGCAGCGTGCCGATGGTGCCCGCGACGAAGGAGCCGATGGCGGCCGTGGCCAGGGCCTGGGCCGCGCGGCCCGCCTTCGCCATCTTGTTGCCCTCGATGGCGGTGACCACGGACGAGGACTCGCCGGGGGTGTTCAGCAGGATCGACGTCGTGGAGCCGCCGTACATGCCGCCGTAGAAGATGCCGGCGAACATGATGAACGCCTGCACCGGCTCCATGCCGTACGTGATCGGCAGCAGCAGCGCCACCGTCATCGCCGGGCCGATGCCCGGCAGGACGCCCACCGCGGTGCCGACGAGGACACCGATCAGGGCGAGCAGCAGGTTCATCGGGTCCATGACGTCCGCGAAGCCCTGCATGAGGTTGTTCAGGTTGTCCATCGCCCAGGCCTCACAGGATTCCTTGCAGGACACCGGCGGGGAGGTTCACGCCGAGGCCGATCGCGAACGCGTAGAACGTCGTCAGGGACAGCGTCACCGCGATCAGGAGGTTGCGGATGTAGTGGCGGTTGCCGAGCGCGAATGCCGTGCCCCAGAACAGCAGGGCACCGCTGATCACCCAGCCGAGCCGCTCGATGAGCAGCGCGTTCGCCAGGAACACGCCGATCAGCAGCAGCACCGTGCGCCAGTCACTGCCCTGGGACAGATCGACGTCCTCGCCGGCCTCCGGCTCACCGCGCCCGCCCCGGGCCACGTCGACGGCGTAGCACACCGCGATCAGCACCAGCAGCGCGCCCAGGATCAGCGGCACCGCGCGCGGCCCGACCGGGTCGGTGCCGCTGGTGACATGCGGGATGCCCAGGGCGTCCACGATCACGGCGGTGCCCAGCAGGGCGAGGAACGCGCACACGCCGTACTGTGCGCGGTCCCCGCCCTGACGGGGCGGAGGGGAGTCCTCCACGGTCGGGTCCTTCACCAGATTCACCCGCGAGCTCATGCCAGCCCGAGCTCGGCCAGCAGGTCGGCGACCGCCTTGTCCTGCTCGGTCATGTAGGTGCCGAACTCGTCACCGGTGGCGAAGGCGTCGACCCAGCCGTTCTTCTCCAGCTGCGCCTTCCACGCGTCCGAGTCGTGCATCTTGGTCAGCGTGTCGACCCAGGTCTGCTTCTGCTCGTCGGTGATGCCGGGAGGGGCGACGATGCCGCGCCAGTTGGTGAAGACCAGGTCGATGCCCTCGTCCTTGAGGGTGGGCACGTCCTTCAGCGCCTCGATCGGCTTCTCGCTGCTGACCGCGAGGACGCGCACCTGGCCCGCCTCGACCTGGTCGAGGAACTCACCGAAGCCGCTGGCACCGAAGGCGATCTTGTTGCCGAGGATGGCCGGGAGCAGCTCGCCGCCGCCGTCGTAGGAGACGTAGTTGACGTCCGTCGGCTTGATGCCGACCGCCTTCGCCAGCTGCATCGGCAGCAGGTGGTCGGGGCCGCCCGGCGACGAGCCGCCGCCCACCGCGAACTTCTTCGGGTTCTTCTTCCACGCGGTGACGAGGTCGTCCATCGACTTGTACGGGGAGTCCTTCGGCACGACGATCGCGCCGGCCTCCTCGATCAGCCTGGCGAGCGGCGTGGTGTCGGTCAGCGTCGCCTTGGACTTCTGCGTGTACGAGGCTCCGACGACGCCCAGGCCCATCTGCATGGCCATCTTGCCGTTGCCCTTTTCGTTGACCAGGCGCTGCAGGCCGACCGTGCCGCTCGCGCCGGGCAGGTTGAAGACCTGGACGCCGGAGGCGGCCTTGGTGTCCTGCATGACCTGGGAGACGGTGCGGGCGGTGAGGTCGTAACCGCTGCCCGGGGTGTTGGGGACCATGAGTCTCAGGCCGGTGGCGGGCTTCGAGGACCCGCTTCCGCTCCCGGACTCCTCCTTGTCGGCGGTGGCACCGCAGGCGCTGACCGCGAGCATGGACGCGGCTGCAAGAGCTCCGACAAGTGCGGCTCGTCGAGTTCTCATGGCTCATCTCTTTCGCTTGGGCCGATCCGGCGCCATGATTGTGCGGTTCCTGAGACACCCCGTCTCGGTTGTGTGACCATTGAAGGTTGAGTTCATAGTGGTCATAACGTCACGGTCACCGTCCCGAAGACAGCGACGCCATACGCTCGCCGGTGAGCTGCTGAGATGGCAGCTCGCCATTGTCGTGATCGTGCTGGCCGCCGTCGCCGCGGTCTCGCTCGCGCAGTCCAAGGCGACCTTCGACCGCGTCGAGGGGCGCCGGGTCACCGCGCTCGCCGAGGAGATGGCGGGCAACCCGCTGGTGCGCACGCAGCTCGACCGGCCCGCCCCCGCCGAGATGCTCGCCCCGCTGCTCCAGTCCACGCTGAACAGGTCCGGGGTCACCTCCGCCACGGTCGCCCGGACCGACGGCACCATCGTGGCCTCCACCAACCCCACCCTCCTCGGCACGCGGCTGCCGGTCTCCGGCAAGGACGCCGCCGGGGGCCGCGGCTGGTCCGGTGAGCTGCCGGTGAACGGCGTCACCGAGCTGGTGGCCCAGGCCCCGGTGCTCCGGGCGCACGGCGAGAACGCCGGGGAGCACCTCGGCACGGTGATGATCGGGCGGGCCTCGCCCTCGGTCTGGCAGCGGCTGGTGGGCGCCTCGTCCTATCTGCTGGTCTACCTCGGCGTCGCCAGCGTCCTCGGAGTGGCCGGCTCCTGGCTGCTGGCCCGGCGGATCAAGCGGCAGACCTTCGGCATGGAGCCGCGCGAGATCGCCGGGCTCGCCGAACACCGGGAGGCGATGCTGTTCGGCATCGCCGAGGGCGTGGTGGCCCTCGATCCGCACCAGCGGCTGACGCTGGTCAACGAGGTCGGCCGCCAGTTGCTGGACCTGCCCGACAACTGCGTCGGCATGAGCCTGGTCGATCTGGGGATCGAGGGGCGGCTGTACGACGTCCTGGCGGGGACCGCGCCCGAGGGCGAGCCCGGCGATCTCGCACGGCGTGACGAGGTCGTCGTACGCCGCGGCCGGGTCCTGGTGATGAACCGGATGGACGTCACCAAGGACGGCCGCCGCCTCGGCTCGGTGACCACCCTGCGCGACCGCACCGAACTCGCCCAACTGGAACGGGAGTTGGGTTCCTTCCGCAGCACCACCGAGCTGCTGCGCGCCCAGGCCCACGAGTTCTCCAACCAGCTGCACACCATCTCCGGGCTCATCCAGATCGGCGAGCACGACGAGGTCGTGAAGTACGTCCGCGCCCTGCGCAAACACCGCGAGTCGCTCGACCTGACCCTCACCAGCCGGGTCCGCGACCGGGCGATCGCCGCGCTGCTCATGGCCAAGTCGGCGCTCGCGTCGGAACGCAAGGTACGGCTGAAGATCTCCGAGCGGACCGCTCTGGAGCAGCTGGAGCCGACCGACTCCGCGGACGTGGCGACCGTGCTCGGCAACCTCGTGGACAACGCGGTCGACGCGGCCGCGGCGGGCGATCCGGGCCACGACGCGTGGGTGGAGGTCGAACTGCGCCAGGACGCCTCCAGCGTGGAGATCGTCGTACGGGACTCGGGGCCGGGCGTGGCCCCCGAGCTGGCGCAGGAGGTGTTCCTGCACGGCTTCACCACCAAGGCCGCGCAGGGCGGCGACCGGGGGATCGGCCTGGCGCTCACGCGTCTGGTGTGCAAACGCCGGGGCGGTGAGGTGTCGGTGGCCAACACGCAGGCGGGCGCCATGTTCACCGCCCGGATGTCCGTCGGCCGACCGGCCGACCGAGCGACGGAGACAGTCCGATGATCGATGTGCTGATCGTGGAGGACGACTTCATGGTGGCGCGGATCCACCGCGGATTCGTCAATGACGTCGCCGGGTTCCGGGTGATCGGCACGGCGAACTGCGGCGAGCAGGCGCTCACCGCGGTCGCCGAGCTGCAACCGGATCTGGTGCTGCTCGACCTCTACCTGCCCGACATGTTCGGCCTGGAGATCATCCCCCGGCTGCGCACCGCCGGGCACGACTGCGACGTCATGGTGATCAGCGCGGCACGCGAGTCGGAGGCGGTGCGGGGCGCCGTGCGCCAGGGCGTCGTCGACTACCTGCTCAAGCCCTTCGACGCGGAGGACCTCAGGGCGCGCCTCGAGCAGTACGCGGCCCGGCGCAGCAACCTCTACGCGGCGGTCGTCAGCGGCCAGTCCGACGTGGACCGGGCACTGGCGCGGGGCGCGGCCCCGGCCGCCGCGGCTGCCTCCCTGCCCAAGGGCATGAGCGTGGAGACCGCCGAGCTGATCGAACGCGAGCTGCGCGCGGCCGACGGCAGCCTCTCCTCCGCCGAGTGCGCGGCCCGGCTCGGGGTCTCGCGGGTCAGCGCCCGCCGCTACCTGGAGCACTTCAGCGTCACCGGCCAGGCGGAGGTGTCGCTGCGCTACGGACAGGCCGGCCGCCCGGAGCGGCGCTACAGCTGGGTGGCCGACTGACGCCCGGCCCCGTCAGGTCTCGACGGGCCCGGCCAGTTGCACGATGTCGTCGGACGCCATGTCGTGCAGCCGGATGGCCAGGTCCTCCAGGGCACGGCTGGCGGCGAGTTCGTCACCGATCTCGGGGATGGGCCGGTCGATCGGGTTGCGGTGGGCGACACCCCGGCCGGTGACGGCCATCAGGTCCTCGGGCGTGTCCTCAGTGGTCAGCACGGCCTCGGCGCGGGTGTCGTCGCCGTCCTCGGTGATGTGGATCCGGACGGTCCACTGCTTGTCTTCCATCGAGATCACTTCCGTCGAGAGCACTTCCGTACGGGGTCGGACGAAGCCCCACTGATGAGCGTGCGCCTGATCGCGGGCCGGGTCCAGCGCGAGCCGATCCGGGGGTGCTCTCCTCCCGCAGAAGCAGACCCGCTTCCGTCCGCTCCTGCCGCGGAGGCATGACAAGAGCCTCCGTGGGCACGATGTGCCGAAAGGTCGCGGAGAGAAGGCTGGTCGTAACGGACCGAGCCGTAGGAGGGCGCCATGAACCGCCAGGCCCACGTTCGTGTGCGTGTCACTCGCCGGCCCGCCGCCCCCCGCGACACCAGGGGCGAGATCGACCGCCGGACGCCCTCGGGGCGGATCCTGCCGTACTGACCGGCGGCCCCGCGGGCCCTAGGTCACCGGATCCAGCTCCAGCGGCTCGACCCGGCCCTCCAGCATGGTGCCCAGGCCCTGGACGGCGCAGACGTCGGGGCGCTCGGCGATGTGGACCGGCATGCTGGTCGCCTGCCGCAGCATGTCGTCGAAACCGGGGAGCAGGGCGCTGCCGCCGACCATCATGATGCCGCGGTCGGCGAGGTCGGCCACCAGGTCGGGCGGGCAGTCGCGGAGCACCTTGCCGATGCTGTCCAGCACGGCGGTCAGCGGGGTCTGGATGGCGTCCCGTACGGCCGCGGTGTCGACGAGGACGGAGCGGGCCAGGCCGGTGCAGACGTCGCGGCCGTGGATCTCGGTGGCGGCCGGGCCGTGCGAGGTGAGCCCGTTGCCGGACAGGGCGAGCTGCAGCGGCCGTACGTTCTGGCTGGGCAGCATCAGCTCGTGCTCGTGCCGCAGATGCTGCACGATCGCGTGGTCCACGGCCTCGCCGCCGACCCGGACGCGTTCGGCGGTGACGATGTTGCCGAGCGACAGCACCGCCACCTCCGTCGCGGCGGCCCCGCACACCATGATCATGCTGGCCTCGGGCTGCTCCACGGGCAGCCCGCAGCCCACGGCGGCGGCGATGAGGGTGTCGACGAGTTCGACCCGGCGGGATCCGAGACCGACCAGCGTCTCGATGGCAGCGCGCTGGGCGAGCGGGTCGGCGTTGTGCGGGGTGCAGACCGCGCCCCGCAGGAACGGCTTGCGGCGCAGGGCGCGGCGCATCTTGTCGCCGAGCAGGTGCCGCAGCATGCGCTGCGCCATCTCGATGTCGACCACGGTGCCGCCGGAGACGGGCCGTACGACACGGATGTAGTCCGGGGTGCGGCCGGTCATCTTCTCCGCCAACTCGCCGACCGCGATCAGGGCGCCGGTGCGGGTGTTCATGGCGGCGACGGAGGGCTGGTCGACGACGAGCCCCGTGCCCTTCACGTAGACGCGGGTCCTGGCCGCCCCCAGGTCGACGGCGAAGTGGCAGCGGCGAAGCTGCTCCAGAGTGGCGGGCATGGGGGGTCCTCCCGAAAGCGCAGACCATGGGTCCGCCGGGTGGGTGGCGGGCCTCGCGTTGGGCGTGTGGGTCGTGGGTGCGGGGCCGGCGCGTGGCGGCCTCTCCTTGGCAATCGTGCGGGCGGGCGGGAGCGCGTCGCCTTCTGGAGGGGGCCGGGTGGGGTGCGGCTGAATGGGGGGTTCTGGAACTGATGGGGTGTCAGGGGGCGTGTCGCGGTCACAGGGAGCGGGCGGCGTCGAGTAGAGGCTCCAGGGAGTCGACGATCAGGTCGCAGCCGGCCTTGCGCAGACGCCGCTCGGTGGTGGGGGAGTCGGCGTAGCCGATGACGGGGATGCCCCGGTGCCGGGCGGCGGTGACCTCGGCGGCTGTGGAGGAGATCAGCAGGAACTCGGCGGTGCGGCCGAAGTGGGTCAGGGCGAGGCGCAGGCGTTCCGGATCGGGCATCAGCCGCCTGAGGCGGCCGAAGACCGCCGACATCGGGAGTTCCCGGGAGACCAGGTGGTGGTGGACGGCCCGCGCGCAGAAGTCCGTGACGACGGCCAGGCGGCGACCGGAGTCGTGCAGCGTGCGTACGAGGTCGGAGGAGTGCGGGGTCGCGCGGGCTTTGGCCACGGCCCGCAGTTCCAGCAGGTCGAGGCGGTCGCGCAGGAGCGGGGCCAGGTCGCTGTTGTCGGCGAAGGCGCGCAGCACCTCCAGGGGGTGTACGAGTTCCTCCTGGAGCGGGATGGGGCCGCGGCTGTCACCCGTGAGGGGACGGCCCGTCAGCGCGTCCTGAGGGTCGCGGTGGTCGACAACCAGGGAGAGCAGCTCGAGGGCGGCGCTGCGGGCGGCCTTCGCGGTGAACGGACTGGTCAAGGGGCCCTCGAAGCCGAGCAGGACAATCTCGGCGGTGCGCAGGAGGTCGGTGGTGGTGGCCGGTGAGGTCGGGGCGAACGGCTGCCGGGGCGCGGGGGCGGGCTGGGCCGGTTGTGTCTCACCCGCCAACTGGACCGAGCACGTGACCGACAACCCCGGCACCGGCCAACTGTGCAGCCTTTCGCGCACCGCCTGCTGGGCCGCACCCGCCCGGCGCAGCGGATAGCGGCGGGTGATGCGGCTCGCCTCCGTTGCGACATGCCTGAGAAGGACGTCGGCCACGTCCGTGACCTCCCCGCGCACGAAGGCGACCGGATCCTCGACGTGCCAGGCCAGCTCGGCCGTGGCGACGAAGGTGGCGCCGGCGGAGCCGGGGAGGGAGAGCACGGTGCCGGTCCGGTGCACCGTGAGGTCGACCTCGTAGTACGTCGTCGGCCGCAGCGGACGCCGCCAGAGCGGGTGGGTCGCAGGCAGCACGGTCATCGGGCCGTCGTCCGGCACGAGTACGAAGGCCGTGCGGCCCGGGTCAGGGGTGAGCCGGCCGACGTTGGGGGTGACGAAAGGCCCCCGCACCAGGTCCCGGTCGCGCTCGTCCGCAGCCCGGCCGGGCAGGTGCAGGGCGCAGTACCAGGCGAGGGGCGCGCTCGATTCTCCGCCGGTGCGCAACGGTTCGAAGCGGGCCAGGTCGAGGGTGGCGGTGCTGTCCGCGAACCGTTCGTACAGGGTGGGGGAGACGACGACCAGCACGTCCGCGTCGGGGGTGTCGAGGAGGGCACGCACAGCCGGCCGGGTGTGCTCGGCGAACGGCGCGTGCCAGAACGTCACCCGCAGCCGTGGCCGGTCCTCGATCTCCACGAGGGCCTCCGGCAGATCGCGCAGCAGCGAGACCAGCACGGGCAGGACATGGGCGTCCGGTTCGGTCCGTACGACGTAGCCGTGGTCGCGGGCCAGCACCTCGTACTGGTGCGAGGCCAGATCCCCGCGGGCCAGCAGCTGGGTCACCACGCGGCCCAGGGCTTCCCGCTCGTCGGAGCCTGCTGCCTCGAAGGCGATCGTCGGCCGCTCCCGCTCGGGTGCCGAGCGCAGTTCGAGGTACAGCTCATGGAGGGCGGGGTCGACCGGGTCGCCGTGCCGCCGTTGCCGCAGCTCCGCGTAGGACTCGTACGACTCCATCGCTTCGGCGATCCGTCCCGTCCCCTTCAGCGCCAGGATGTGCAGCCGGCGGAGGTCCTCGCGGTCCGGATGTTCCCGGACGAGGGCGGTGAGATCGGTCGCGGCCTGCTCGAAGTCGCCCAGCTCCAGGTCGAGTTCGGCCCGCGTCACGCAGAGGGTGAGACGCAGGGCGCGCAGCCGGGCGCGGGTCGCCTTCGCGGCGGGGCCCGGAACGCCGTCCAGGGGGTCGCCGTAGTACAGGCTCAAGGCGTCTTGGAGCATGGAGCGCTCGGCATCCGTGGCCATGTCGAAGGTGCGTTCGTGGACCAACTCCTCGCAGTGGTGGATGTCGACGTAGTCGCCGGGTAGATGCAACGCATACCCGTCGGAGAGCTCGGCGAGAGTGCCGGGGCCGAGGCACTGTCGTAGCTCCGTCGCCAGTTCGTGCAGTCGGCGCATGGTCTGGAGGTCCGACGGAGGCTGCTCCCACAGGCTCTCGGCCAGCTCGGTGTGGGTGACGCGGCGGCCCTGTCTGAGCAGGAGCACGCAGAGCAGGGCCTGGGCCTCCGGGGACGGCAGGGTGAGGGCGCGGCCGCCGCGCCCGATGCTGGGCGGGCCGAGCAGGGTGATGTGCAGCCGGTCGGCCTCCGTCCCGCCCAGCGACCAGTCGAGGGCGGCCGAGCGCGGCAGCCGCCGTACGGCCTCGACCGGGTCGTCGCCGCGCGCCAGTTCCGCCAGGATCCGCTGGAACCGCAGGCTGGCCGGGCTGTGTGAGGCCAGTTCCCGCAGCAGCGACCTGAACATGAGGAAGTCCGACCTCTCGTCGTGCCCCTCCGACTGCTCCCCCAGCGCGAACCTGCTGAGCACCACCGAGCCGTTCGGCCGCAGCAGCAGACCGTCCCAGCCCTCCTGCCCGCGCACCAGACCGCGCGCGTGCAGCGCCTCCAGCGCGGGCACGACATCCGCCACCAGCTGGGCGTACACCCGGAAGGAGACCCCTGGCCCGCTGCCGAGCTGGAGTTCGGCCAGGGTGACGCCGTCCACGAACTCGGCGACCAGAAACGGCCGTTCGCCCTCCACCCCGTAGTCCAGCACCGGCACGACGTTCGGATGCCGCAGCCCGGCCAGCGCGAGCGCCTCCCGCGCGAACCGCTCCTGCGGCGCGTCCTGGCGCGGATACCGGTGGACCACCACGGGCCGGTCGGTCCGCACGTCGACGGCCGCCCACATCCGCTGACTGGGCCCCCGCAGCCCCAGCAACCGATACCGCCCCCCGACCAGCCCCTCCTCCGCCTCGCCGCCCAACCGCCGCACCGTCTCCGCGCGGACCGTCGCGAACGCCCGCCCCGCGTCGCGGCGCGCCTCCGCCCGGAACTCGCCCGCCGCGAGCCCCGCCCGTTCGTCGATCAGCCCGCCCACCCGGGCCAGGAACTCCCGTGTCCGCGTCCGCGCCGTGCGCGGCAGCGACCGCAGCAGCAACTCCCGTACACCCGGCCGGAACTCGTAGGACCCCGGCGGTCCGGGAATCGCCGTCAGCAGGCCGCTGAGGATGATCTCGGCCAGGTGCTGGGGGCGCGGGCTGCAGTCCAGGGCGCGTTGGACCAGGCGCATCACCGGCAGCGAGGGTGTGGCCAGGGCGAGGTGGCCGGCGATGCGGAAGGCCTCCGGGGACGCGGTCGCCCGGAAGCGCAGCACCAGGTCCTCCGCCGCCAACTCGGCGATGTCGGGGGCCGGTTCGGCGGGCGGAACCGGGGTGCGCGGCAGCCGGGCCAGGGCGCCCGGCGCGTGTCCGCCGCCCGGCGCCGCGACCAGAGCGGCCCAGTTGGCGAGCCAGGCCGGGGCCGGCTCCAGGACGGGGAGCGGGACCGCGCCGGGGTGCGGCTCCGGTGCCGTGTCCTCGTACGGCACGAAGGTGAGCGCGGCCGACGGTGCCGCCGCCGTCGGTGCCGTGAGCAGGCCCGGGGCGGCGGGCAGGGCCGTGGTGTGCCAGAGGTGTTCGGGCAGCGGCTGGACGACGGCCACGGGCATACGGGACGCCCAGCGGCGCAGGGTGCGGTACCAGCGGTCGCCCGCCGGGCCGGGGTGCCACTGCGGGCCCATGCAGTCGCTGACGACGAGGGTGACCGTACGGCCGTCGGCGAGCGCGGGGACCTGGTGGGCGCGGCCGTCGGGGGTGGCGCGGTGCACGGTGACCGTGCGGAAGACGCCCGACTGGGCGAGCACGGTGTGCAGTTCACGCACCAGGGGGCGCCACACGGGCATCGTCGGGCCCGCGTCGTACACCAGGTTCAGCCGCAACCAGCGGTCCGGCGCCGGGCGCAGCACCGGGAGCCAGACGTCGGGACCGCCGCCGAGCCGGGCGATCCGGTCGGCGGTGGCGCGCTCGTCGAGGAGCCGGGCGCGGGTCGAGGGGACCTTGCGCTTGAGGGGGCGCAGGGCGCGCTGGAGGGCGAGCGGGTGGGGCAGCATCGGGGGCGCGGGGGCGAGCAGCGGGGGCGTGCCGGGCGAGCCGGGTGCGTCGGGTGTGTCGGGGAGGTGGAGGGGGATGCGGCCGTCGGGGGGTGGGGTGGGGGACCGCTGGGGTGCCGGGGCCGGGGGAGTGGGGCGCGGGGGTGCGGCGGCGGGGCTCGGGTGGCGGGACTGGCGTGCGGGTGCCGCCGCTCGACCGGGGCCTTGGCTCTCCTCTCCTCCCGTGTCGCCCAACTGCTCGGCAAACCACAGGAGTTCGGCGAGCTCCCGGGGTGTGGGCCCGGCTTCCGCGGCCGCACCACCCCCACCCGTCACGGCGGCGAGCACCGAGGCCAGCCGGGCGACGGCGGAATCCCCGCCCCCGGCGGTGCCCTCCGGCCGCCCGCGCCCCTCAGAATCCATCGCCGTCGGCCGCCGCGCTCAGATACGGCATCAGCTGCTCGGCCAGCTTCTCGCGGGAGTCGGCTTCGAGGCCGGCGACGCCGCTGAGGTAGATGGCGTTGAGGAGCTGGTCCGTGGCCAGTTCGCCGGTGCCGGCGCGGGACAGGAACTCGGTGATCAGGGCCTGTGCCCGGGCGTCGGGCTCGCCCAGGTGGGCGCGGACGATGTCGGTGAGCTGGGTGCGGTCGGGGCGGCGCAGGCGCAGCCGCACACAGCGGCGCAGAAAGGCGGGCGGGAACTCACGTTCGCCGTTGCTGGTCAGGACGACGAAGGGGAAGGCACGGCAGCGGACCCGGCCCCGTGAGATCGTCACCGGGGCGTCCGTGCCGTCGGCCGGCACCCGGGCCGTGCCGTCGGGGGAGTGACGGGCCGCGCGGACCAGTTCGGGAATCTCGTACTGGCCCTCCTCCAGGATGTTCAGCAGGTCGTTGGGCAGGTCCAGATCGCTCTTGTCGATCTCGTCGACCAGGAGGGCGCGCGGGTGCTCGTACGGCAGGAGGGCCGTGCCCAGCGGGCCCAGACGCAGATGGTCCTCGACGCCGTCATGGAGGGAGCCGTGGCCGTCGTCCCCGCGTGCCGCGTACAGGCGGGACAGCGGGTCGTACTGGTAGAGGCCGTCGGCGAGGGTGCTGCGGCTGGTGATGTTCCAGCGCAGCACCGGACCCAGGCGCAGCTCGCGGGCCACGGCGTAGGCGAGGGACGACTTGCCCGTGCCGGGCGGGCCGGTGACCAGCAGCGGGCGGCGCAGACACAGCGCGGCGTTGACCAGCTGGACGCTCTCCGGGGTCGGCACATAGGTCCTCGCCCGGTGCACGCGGTCCGGGGAGAGCGCCGCCGCGTCGTCGCCGTCGCCGGGCGACGACAGCGCGGGGCCGCCGTCGAACGCGCGCCAGGGCGGCGGGGCGGGCAGCCCGGCGATGCCGTCGTGCGGCTCGCCGGTGCCGGAGTAGACGGACCAGTGCGGCATGGTGCTCCCAACGGGGCGACGGGTCAGGCGACGGGTGACCGGGTGTGTACGGCCGTGGCGTGCGGGTCGGTGAAGCGGCGGGGGTCGTCCCACAGGAGCTGGATGTCGCGCGCCCAGTGGTCGTCCTCCGCTTCGGCGAGCTGGCGCAGACCGAGGACCTGGCGCGGCAGCCGGGCGGGCGGCACGCCGGAGGCGACACCGTCGAGGGCGTCCAGGAAGGCCGTACCGGGGCAGTCGGCGGTGCCCGGGCAGTCGGCCCGGTCCGGGCCGCAGCCCCTGCGGGACCACACCAGCACCGGGGCCGGTGCGGTCAGCGAGGTCTCGAAGTGCGGGCGGGTGCGGGCCGAGCGGGGCGTCGCGGCGAACCCCGCCAGGCCGGCCTCGGACTGCACCAGCGCCAGCCGGAGCTTTCTGGGGTCCTGGGTGCCGCCGCAGGCGACGCGATGGACGCGGACCCCGGTGCGGGAGTCCAGGCGCTGCCAGGCCCTGGTGAGGACGTGCTGGGTGCTGGTCCTGCGGCGGGCGTGGTCGGTGACCACGACCGGGTGGACGCAGCCGAGGGGAGTGTCGTCGTCGGGGCCCTTCTCCCAGCGGTCGACCGGCCAGTCCAGCCAGTCCCGGGGCAGCACGAAGGCGATCAACTCGTCGGCGCCGGGCGTCAGACGGCAGAAGGCGTCCTCGATGCGGTCCTGGACATAGGTCTTCAGCCGAGCCCTGGGAACCGTCTCCGCCGCGACCGGACGCCGGCGCTCCCCGCTGTACGCCGACACCTCGACCCGCACCAGGTCGTCACCGGCGCCGCTGTGCCCCAACTCGACGAGGATGGCGCCGGTCCCGGCTGTGGGCGGGGCGGTGAGCAGGGCGTCGAGCTCGTCCGCGAACCGGGTCACGGTGGCCGGGTCGTCCACGTCGCACAGCACGAACCACGCCGCGGACCACAACGATCCGAAGCCCTCGACCGGCGGCTCCGGGTCGAACGGCCCCGCCGCGGCGGTGTAGAGCTGGACGGGATCGCAGTCGAGCCCGGCCCGTGCGGCCTTCTCGACCAGCGCGCGCAGCCGGGCGCCGTCGGACGAGAGCTGTGGTGCCGGGGCCGGGGCGGCGGCGGTGAAGCGGCGGGCCGCCGAGTCAGGGACGGCGGTGAAGCGGCCGGCCGCCGGGTCCGGGACCGGCAGGCCGCGCCGGTGCGCGCGGTCCAGGGCCGGCGCCCCGCCGACGTACCCGCCTCCCGCACGAGCCGTCCCCCGCCGCCACCCACCGTCCGGCACCAGGGCGCTGAGGCCGGGCCAGTAGCGTGCCAGTACATGCGTGGGCATCATGCGGCCGGCCCGCACACCGCGGGCGCCGGCCGCCGCCGTGACCATGCCGATGACCTGGCCGGTGTCGACCAGGGCGACCGCGGCGCCGCTGAAGCCGACCGCCAGCGGCTGGCCGTGCCCGCTCCAGGCCTCCAGCTGGATCCACTCCCCGCCGATCAGCAGCTCGGTCACGGTACGGAACTCGGCGATCGTGCCGTCGGCGTCGTACCCGGCCGGGAAGCCGTAGGCCATGAGCTTGCGGTCGGCGTGCGCGACGTCGGCCGGGGCGAGCGGCGCGGGGGCGATCGCCGGCTCGCGGTCCAGTTCCAGTACGGCGAGGTCGCCCAGCTCGCACATACGGCCGTCCCAGCCGCCGTGCGCCACGACCCGCGCGGCCACGGGAGCCTCCCCGGGGCGCTGCGGGAAGGTCACCGTCACCGGGTCCGATTCGGCGTTCTCGACGACATGCGCGCAGGTCAACACCTTGCCGCGGGCCACGAGGAAGCCCGCGCCGGACACCCTGCCGCCGCACTCGATCCGGGCGTGCCACTCGGCACCCCTCAGGCCTGTCATGACGCCCCCGTCACCGTCGTCCTTCGCGCATGTCCATGGTGCAGGACGGCCGTTGGCGTTGTCCCGGTTTCCCCTCCGTCCCTTTCCGTACCGTCAGACGACCCCCCGCACCACCCCCAGCTCCACCAGGTCCTGCGGCCTGATGCGGAGCTGATCCGCCGTGGCCTCCACCTCCCGCGGCCCCCGCTTCAGGATCGCCGCCGCCAGCTCGGGCGCGATCACCGAGAAGTAGCTGTCCGGCGTGGCCCAGGTGCTGCCGGGTGCCGCGAGCGCCAGGGCGCCGCCCGAGCCGCCCTCGCCGATCAGCAGGGTCGTGATCGGCGTGTGCGCGGACGCCACCGCCCCGAACAGGTCCGCGATGGCCGCGCCCACGCCCTGCCGCTCCGCCTCCGCGTCATTGGCGGCACCCGGGGTGTCCACCAGCGTCAGCACCGGGATGCCGAGCCGGTCCGCGAGGCGGATCAGGCGGGCGGCGGTGCGGTAGCCGGCCGGCCGGGTGGCGGTGCCGGTCTGCGCGGCGAAGGCGACCGTACGGCCGTCGTGCTCGCCGAATCCGCACAGCATGCCGTCCGGGTCGGTGCCGCCGCAGCGGTCGCCGCTGATCGTGACGCGGTCGGTGAAGTAGGCGTCCAGGTAGCGCTCGGCGCGCGGCCGCCGGGGCGACCGGGCGCGCCGGACCGCGTCCCAGCCGGTGGCGGGCACGTCGGTGCCGCCGAGGGGGCGCGGCAGCGGAGCGGCTTCGGCCGTGGGCGCCGTCAGCAGCCGTAGCCACCGTCCCAGCTCCCGGCGCAACTCCCCCGGCCGCACCACCGCGTCCACCGCCCCCGCCGCCACCTGCGCCTCCGCCCGGTACGCCGCCGGGTCCGCGTCCGGCGGGCGGACCCGGGAGCCCGCGAAGCCGACCTGGGCGCCGGGGAGGGCGAGGACGACGTCGGCGCCCGCGCCGAGGGTGGCCCAGCCGCCGCCCGTCGTCGGGTCCCGGAGCACGGCGATCTGGGGCAGGCCCGCCTCGCGGGTGAGCGCGGACTGCCGTGCCACGCGCTGCAGCTGGGTGAGGGCGAGCATGCCCTCCTGCATACGGCTGCCGCCCGTTGCCACCAGCGGGACGACGGGCAGACGGCGGGCGCGGGCGTGGGCGTAAGCCGCCTGAAGACGGTCCCCGGTGCGCTGCCCCAGCGAGCCGCCCAGGAAGCCGAACTCGAAGGCGATCAGGACCGCGCGCGTGCCCTCGACGGTGCCGGTGCCGCAGACCACCGACTCCTCCTCGCCGGTGCGTTCGGCGGCGCGGGCGCGGGAGGCGTCGTAGCCCTGCCAGGCGAGCGGCCCGTCGGGCCCGGACCGCCCGTCCGACTCCCTTTCCGGGTGGGGGAGTTCGGTGAAGGTGGAGCCGTCGGTCAGCAGGGCGACGACCTGCCGTGCCGCGAGCCGTTCCGTCATGAGGCCAGCGCCCGCTTCATGATCTTGCCCATGTCGTTGCGGGGGAGCGCGTCCAGGTAGCGCACCCTGCGCGGGCGCTTGTGCGGGGCCAGCCGGGCGGCGACATGGTCGGCCAACTCCGCGGCCGAGGGCGGGGATTGGGGGTCGGCCGGGACCACCCACGCCACGATCCGCTCACCCAGGTCGGCGTCCGGCTCCCCGGTGACCGCCGCCTCGCGCACTCCGGGATGTTCGAGGAGCGCGTTCTCGATCTCGCCCGCCCCGATCTTGTAACCCCCGCTCTTGATCAGGTCGGTGGCCTTGCGGCCGACGATACGGACGTACCCGTCGCCCTCCCGCACGGCCATGTCGCCCGTGCGGAACCAGCCGTCATCCGTGAACGCCGCCGCCGTGGCGTCGGGGCGGTTGAGGTACTCGGTGAACAGGTTCGGGCCGCGCACCTGGATCTCGCCCACCGTCTCGCCGTCGTACGACGTGATCGGCGCCCCGTCCTCCTCCACCAGCCGCAGCTCCACGCCCGGCAGCGGCACCCCGACCGTCCCCGCCCGCGCCTCGCCGTCCGCGCGGACGCTGGTGTTCATCAGCGTCTCCGTCATGCCGTAGCGCTCGATGACCCGCTGACCGGTCGCGGCCGTGATCCGCTCGTGGTCGTGCACCGGGAGCGCCGCCGAGCCCGAGACCAGGAGGCGGGCCTTGCCGAGGGCCTGCGCCAGTCCCGGGTCCTCGGGCAGGGCCTGGGCGACGCGGTGGTACATCGTCGGCACGCCGAACATCATGGTCGCGCCCTCGTTCAGCTCGCGCGCGACGCCGTCCGTGCCGAACCTGCCGAGATGGCGCACCGCGCCGCCGCGGCGCAGCGGGCCGAGGATGCCGAGGACCAGTCCGTGTACATGGAACAGGGGCAGGCCGTGAACGAGGACGTCCTCGCCGGTCCACCGCCAGGCGTCGGCGAGCGCGTCCAGGGTGTGGGCGACGGCCCGGCGCGAGATCACGGCGCCCTTGGGCGGGCCGGTGGTGCCGGAGGTGTAGACGACCAGCGCGGGGTCCTCGTCCGAGGCCTGCGGGTCGGGGAGCGGGCCGGCGCCGTGCACGTCGACGTCGATGCGGGTCAGGGTGCCCAGGGCGGCGGGCAGTTCGTCGCCCGGGGCGGCCAGCACCGCCGACGGCGCGCTGTCGGACAGGATGTGCCCGAGCTCCTTCTCCCCGGACTTCGGGTTGAGCGGCACGGCGGCGACACCGGCCTGAAGCGCCGCCACCACCGCCACGGCGGTCTCCAGCGCCGGGGTCGCCCAGACGGCCACCCTGCCGGCCCCGCCGATCCGCGCCGCGAGGGCACCGGCGGCGGCGCCGAGCTCGCCGTACGTCAGGGAGCGGTCGCCGAACCGCAGGGCGGGCCGGTCGGCCGGAGCACCCGTGAGGGCCGGGAAGAGAGAGGACACGCGTCGTACTCCTTAACGGTTCTTGACTGTTCGTCGGACACTGGCGGTCGTGGTCCGTCGGCCTGCCTACCCCCAGCCCGGCACGACCATCACCAGCCACACCACCGCGGGCACCGCCGCCACCACGATCCCTCCGTACACCATGAGCTGCCGGAAGAAACGCTCACGGTCCACGTCCGGTGCCGCGGCCAGCACCAGCGCGCCGTTCGTCGAGAAGGGGCTCACGTCCACCACGGTCGCCGACACCGCGAGCGCCGCCACCATGCCGACCGCCCCGATCTCGCCCTGTGCCAGGAACGGCACGGCGAGCGGGATCAGCGCGCCCATGATGCCGACGGACGAGGCGAACGCCGAGACGATCGCGCCGATGTAGCAGAGCAGTACGGCGGCCAGCAGCGGTACGCCGATGTCGCTGACGCCCTCGCCGGCCCAGGTGATGGTGCCCATCTCGTCCAGTACGCCGACGTACGTCAGCACACCGCAGATCAGCAGCACGGTCGGCCAGGCGATCTCGCCGACCGCCTTGCGGCTGTCGTCCGGCCAGGCGGTGCTCAGGACGACGGCCAGGGTGATCGCGGTCAGACCGGCGTCCAGATCGAAGCCGAGGACGGCGACGACGAGGGCGACGAGAGAGATGAGGGTCGCGATTCGGGGTGGGGTGAGGTGGGTGGTGGTGGGTGTGGTCGCGGTGGGGGCGGGGCGGGTGACGGTGGTGCCGGGCTCGCGGGGGTTGGCGCCGGGGCCGGATCCGCCACCAGCTCCGGATCCGCCACCAGCACCGGATCCACCACCAGCTCCGGATCCGGATCCGGAGGTGGCTCCGCCCCCCGTCGTCTCCACCGCCCCCTGCGCCCACAGCTTCAGCCCGCCGAACAGGACGAACACAACGCCCGCGATGACGAGGTTGACGACGAGGGACGCCAGGAACAGGGTGACCTCGTCGCCCGGCAGCTTCTCGCGCTCGACGATGCCGTTGACGATCGAGCCGTAGATGCTGATCGGCGAGAAGCCGCCGCCCTGCGCGCCGTGCACGACCATGGCGCCCATCAGCAGCGGGCTGATGTGGTACCGCGCGGCGAAGCTCAGCGCGATCGGCGCGACGATCGCCACGGCGGCAGGGCTCACGGCCCCGATCGCGGTGAGCGCGCCGGTGATGGCGAACATCACCCACGGGATGAGCGCCACCCGCCCCCGGACGAGCCGGATGGAGGCGTGCACCAGCCAGTCGGTGGTGCCGTTGGCCCGGGCGATGGCGAAGAGGTACGTGACGCCGACGAGGACGACGAACAGATCGCCGGGGAAGCCGGCGAAGATGCCGTCCGCGTCGAGGTCGGCGACGAGGGTGCCGACTCCGAAGGCGGCGGCGAAGGCGAGCGCGCCCATGTTGATGGAGCGGGTGGTCGCGATGACGAACACCACGACGAGGACGAGGATCGAGATGAGTTCGGGGGACATACGGGCTCCCGTCTCTGGGTCCCGGGGCGGTTGTGTGTGCGGGTGGGCAGTGGCCGAGTGGCTGAGCCAATTCGGTCTGCTGGCTGGATAGCGTGGGCGTACGACGGGGGCACGTCAAGGGTGCGCGCAGAATTGGCTCAGCCACCCGACCACTCAACCAGTCGCCGACCCCGGTGTTACGCTCCCGACGAGAGGGGGACCCCGTGACCGACGCCCTGCGCCCCATGACCAAACAGCGCCTCTACGAGCAGGTGCTCGACCGCCTGCGCAGCTACGTCGCCGAGGGCGGCCTCGGCGCCGGGGACCGGCTCCCGACCGAGCGCGACCTGGCCCAGCGGCTCGGCGTCAGCAGGGCCTCGGTGAAGCAGGCGATCGTGGTCCTGGAGGTACAGGGCCTGGTGGAGGTACGGCACGGCGGCGGCACGTACCTCGTCCGGGACAGCCTCGACGTGGAGCCGGTGGAGCGCATGGTCGAGCGTCGCCGACGGCTGCCCGATGTGCTGGAGGCGCGCGAGGCCCTGGAGACCAAACTCGCCGAACTGGCCGCCGAGCGCCGCACGGAGGAGGACCTCGCGGCCATGCGTGGGGCCCTCGCGCACATGGCGAAGGAGATCGAGGACAACGGCCACGGAGTGGAGGGCGACCGCCTCTTCCACGCCGCCGTCACCGCCGCCGCCCACAGCAGCATCCTCGCCGAGTTCATGCGCTCCATCGCCGGCCAGATCGCCGAGAGCCGCACCGAATCCCTGCGCCAGCCCCACCGCCCCGCCCGCTCCCTCGCCCAGCACCGGGCCATCCTCGACGCGATCGCCGACCAGCGCCCGGGCCAGGCGGCGGCGGCGATGCGGCGCCATGTCCGTACGGTGGCGAAGGTGCGGTTGCTGGACTGGGAGCCGGACGGGGAGCGCTAGGTGTACCCGGTCATGACTTTGGTGACAGTCGGCTGATTGGTGGCTGGCCGCCGAGCGCGGTGTGTCGGCGGCCAGTGTTGTAGAACTGCAGCCAGGGTGCGAGTGCGTCGGCGCGTTCGGTGTTGCTGGCAAAGACCTGGTGGTAGGCCCATTCGGCCTGCAGGGTGCGGTTGAAGCGTTCGACCTTGCCGTTGGTCCATGGGCAGTGGGGCCGGGTGAACTTCTGCTGTGCGCCCAGGGTTTGGCAGGCGTCGCGGAAGGAGCCGGAGGTGCGGTAGTTGCGGGCGTTGTCGGTCATCACGCGCTCGATGCGGGCGATGCCGTGGCCGGCGAAGAACGCGGCCGCGCGGGTGAGGAACGCGGCGCAGGTGACGCCTTTCTCGTCGGCCAGGATTTCGGCGTAGGCCAGGCGGGAGTGGTCGTCCACGGCGGCGTGCACGTAGTCGTAGCCGATGCCGCGGCCGCGGACGTCCTCGCTGCGGCCGTGGGCGCGCCAGCCGCCGCCGTCGGGGATTTTGCCGAGCTTCTTCACGTCCACGTGGACCAGGCCGCCTGGCTGGTTGTACTCGTAGCGTGCGGCGCTTTTGCGCACCGCCCGGATGACCTGCCCGGTGAGCGGGTCGCAGGCTGCCAGGGGCGGCATGTGGTGGCGGCGCAGGATCCGGGTCACGGTCCGGGCCGGAACCCCGGTGGCCTCGCTGATCTGCTCGGGTCCCCGGCGCAGGCGTCGGCGGGCCTGAAGAACACGCTCCTCGACCTCGGCCGGCGTGCGTGTGGGGCAGGTGCGGGGGCGGCTGGAGCGATCGTGCAGCCCCGGCCAGCCCTCGACCCGATAGCGATTGACCCAGCGGTGAGCACACTGCCGGGAGACTCCCAGTTCCTTGGCGACGTGCGCGACCGGGCGCCGGTCGAAGACAACGCGACGCACCAGCAGGCATCTGCCGTGAAAGGTCAGCCGGGCATTAGCGTGGGCCACCAGGACCTCCGAGGTGAGTGAAGACGGCAATCTCCACTACGCCCGGAGGTCCCTCCATGATCAACAACCGGTAGCGGGCGTGTCACCAACCTCCCGGCCGAGTACAGCTAGGGCGGGCCGGTGCGTCCCTTGCCGTTGGTCGATGTGGACGGCCCCCTGAATCCGTACGCGGCGAAGCCGCACCGACGCGGCCCGAGGGCTACCGGACCCACCGCCTCCCGAGGCCCCGCTGGGAGGCCACCGAGCGACGCCGGCTGGCCGAGTGGGGGCTGCCCGAACTGCCTTTCATCGCCTGGCCGCTTGACCTCAAGTCGGGTTGAGTTTTTACGGTCGGTCTCGTCGAAGCAGCTCAGCGATGATGGAGGGGCCGACTGCCATGGAGTACTCGCACAGCGACACCGACCTGATCAAGCAGCCCATCGGCTACTGGAGTTGGGCCGCCTACAAGGCCGTGATCACCCGCACCCGGGGCGCGCTCGCCGAGATAGGGACGACCCAGCCGCAGTGGTGGGTCCTCGCGCAGGTCGCACGTGCCGACACCGTCAGGACCCGCGACGAGGTGTCCCGCCTCCTGCGGAACTACCTCGACACCGGCCCGGAAGCCATGGAGTCGGAGATCGACGCGGTCATCGCCCAGGGCTGGATCACCGAGGACGCCGAGGGGCGCCTGGGCATCACGGCCGAGGGCAGGGCGTTCTACGACAAGGCCGCGGCCCTTCAGGACGAGCTGTGGGCGGAGCGGCACGCGGGCATCTCCGACGAGGAGTATCTGACCACCCTCAAGGTGTTGCAGCGGTTCATCCACAACACGGGTGGACGGGCCTGGCACCACTAGGGGCAACCAGGTGCCGCAACCGAAGACGATCAAGAACCGGATCCGAAGACGTCGGCCGTCGTCTCCACCACGTCCGCCACCACACAACTCACGTTGTCCGGCCCGCCCGCCTCGTTCGCCGCGTCGATCAGGGCGTGGACGGCGGTGTCCGGGGTCGGGGCGGTGGTGAGGAGGTGGCGGATCTGGGCGTCGGGGACGATTCCGCAGAGGCCGTCCGAGCACAGGAGGTAGCGGTCGCCGGGCTCGGCGTCGTGGAGGCGGAGGTCCACCGTCGCCGGGGTGGTGGCGGGGGAGAGGGACTTCAACAGCAGGGCGCGCTGTGGGTGGGTCGTCGCCTCCTCCGGTGTCAGGCGGCCCTCGTCGATCAGGGACTGGACCACCGTGTGGTCGTCCGTGATGCGGAACAGGGCGCCGTCGCGCAGCAGATACGCGCGCGAGTCCCCGACGTGGACCAGGGCCAGCCGGGAGCCCGTCCAGAGGAGGGCGGTCAGGGTCGTGCCCGCCTCCGCCGTGCCGTCCGCCGCGTCCCGGACCGCCTCCGTCGCGCCCTGCACCGCCTCCTCCAGGAGGTTCAGCACATTGCCCGCGCCGAGCTCCTCCGTCTCCAGGAAGCGCAGCGCCGCCACGGCCGCGCTGCTCGCGGGCGCGCCCGCCGGTCCGTAGCCGTCGGCGACGGCGAGCAGCCGGGTGCCCGCGTAGGCGGTGTCCTGGTTGGCGGGGCGGACCCGGCCCCGGTCCGAGTGGGCGCAGTAGCGGAGTTCCAACATGGTGGTGTCCTTCCTCGATGTCGCCGACATGTGCCGGATGAGGAACTCGGCGAGGTCGCGTCGCGCGGCCGTGTCCGACTCCACCCGCGCCCAGTAGGCGCGGATCTCGCACGCGGCCTCGGCCGGGCGCAGTGCGCACACCTGACGGATCCGCGCCAGCGGCATCCCCAGCCGCCGCAGCCACGCCACCAGCCGGGCCTTCTCCAACTGCTCGACGGCGTAGTACCGGTACCCGGTGTCCGGGTCCACCCGGCCGGGCTTCAGCAGGTCCAGCTCGTCGTACAGCCGCAGCGCCTTCGGCGACAGCCGACAGGCCTTGGCGAAGGCCCCGATCGTCAGCATGCGTCCGCCCGCCATGTGCACCCCCGTACCTCTCCGGTTCCTCGCACCGATGCTGTGGCTTCACCAAAGGTGAAGGTCAAGCGGCCTGTCCCGGTTCCGGAAGGGCTTGTTAACCTGCGCATCGCACAACCGTCCGAACCGGAGGAGCCCGGCGTGCCCCGTATCGCCCTCGTCACCTGCCGCCCCGGCCCCGAGGTCAGCGTCGACCGCGACCTGCCCGTGCTGGTGCGCGCGCTGCGGGAGGCGGGGGCCGAGGCCGACGCCGTGTACTGGGACGACGACGGTGTCGACTGGGGCGGCCACGACCTCGCCGTGATCCGTTCCACCTGGGACTACAGCTGGCGTGCGGCCGAGTTCCTGGCGTGGGCGGAGCGGTGCGGCAAGGCCACCCGGCTGGCGAACCCGGCCCAGGTCGTGCGGTGGAACGCCGACAAGCGCTACCTCGGCGACCTCGCCGAGGCCGGGGTGCCGGTCGTGCCCACCCGCTACTTCGCGCCCGGCGACGTCCCCGACCTGCCGCGGGACCACGAGTACGTCGTCAAGCCCACCTCCGGCGCCGGCGCGCGGTTCGCCGCCCGCTACACGCCCGACGAGCACGACACGGCCGTACGGCAGCTCGCGCGGATGCACGCCGAGGGGTTCACCGCGATGCTGCAGCCCTACGTCAAGAGCGTCGACGTCAGCGGGGAACGGGCCCTGCAGTTCTACGGCGGCCGCCTCCTGCACGCCAGCCGCAAGGGCGCCGTCCTCACCCCCGGCACGCCCTACGACGAGCGCAAGGTCGCCCACCCCGGCCTGGAGCCCTGGACCCCGACCCCGGCCGAACTCGCCGTCGCCGAACGCGCCCTGGCCGCCGTACCGGAGGCGGCCGAGCTGCTGTACGCGCGCGTGGACCTCGTCGACGGGGAGGACGGGCAGCCGCGGGTGATCGAACTGGAGCTGGTCGAGCCGAACCTGTTCCTGTCGCTCCACACGGAGTCGGTGCCGCGGGTGGTGGAGGCGATCCTGGGCGCCGCCCCGTCCGCGTAACGGGGTGGCGCTTGGCGCTTGCCCCTCAGCTTCAGCTCACCGCGTGCTCCCGCCGCTGCAGGCGGCGCCCGGCTCGGGCGTCTGGGGACCCTGGACGTACGCGCGAGCCGCGTCAGCCATGTCCACCACCGCCCCTTCAGCCCCTGAGTTCCACGGGTGACGGGGACGGTGAGGAAACCGGGGCCTGGTACAGCGGGCAGGTGGCCATCCCGGCCGTCGCCACCGCGGGCTGGACGGCCAGCGCGAACGGCAGCGCGAGGACGGCCCCCGCCGCCAGCGCACCGGCCCAGGCCACGCCCCGCCGCAGCGGCCGGTGCGGGCCGAGCAACCGCCGTACCCGGGCGGCCGCGTGTCCGCCCGACGCGGCCGGCGCCGCCGCGGGCGCACCCGCCGGCCCGGCGCCGGCCAGCTCGACCAGCGCGCCGGCCAGCGTCAGCGGATCGCAGCGCGCGGTCGCCGCGTCGTCGGCGGCCAGCTCCACCAGGTGCCGCGTCTGCTCCGCCGCCGTACGGAACGGCGCCAGGCGCGGGAAGGCCCGCTCCAGGGCCTCCGCCCAGGCGAGCACCAGGTGGTGCCGCTGGCGGATGTGCGCCCGCTCGTGCGCGATCACCGCCCGCAGCTCGTGCGGGGCGAGCGCGGCCAGCGCCGCCGAGGTGAGCACGATCCGGTGGCCGTGCCCCGGCAGGCAGTACGCCGCCGGGCGCTCGTCCTCCAGCACCGTCACCCCCAGATCCGGGCGCGCACGGCCGACCAGCGCCAGGGCCCGCGCGTGCCGGGTCCGTTCCCGCCGCGCCCGCCACAGCGCCCCGGCCAGGCAGCAGCCGGTCCGGCCCACCAGGAGCAGGGCCACCGCCGTACCCGCCGCGGCGACCGCGGCGCCGCCCGGAGCGGCGTACTGGGCGCGCAGCGCGAGCACGCACGCGTGCAGCATGTCGGCGAGGTCGCCGCTGACCGGCAGCCTGGGCACCGCCAGGGCCAGCCCGCCGAGCGCCACCGAGACGACGACCGTGACGGTCAGCGCCTGCCAGGCCCAGAGGGCCAGCCGGGGCGCCCGGCGGGTCCAGTCGGCCCGGGCCAGCCGGGCCGGGACGAGCGCCCCCAGCACCGCGGCGTACCCGAGGAGCAGCAGCGCGGTTCTCATGCGCCGCTCCCCGACGCCCCGTCTCCGGCCCGGCGGGCGGCGAGCGCGGCGCGCAGCTCGGCGACCTCGGCCTCGTCCATGTCGTCGAAGAGCCGTACCAGGGTCGCGGTGCGGTCGGCGCCGGTGGCCCACACCTGGTCGATCAGCGAGGCGGCGTACTCCTCACGGGACTTGGTGGCCCGGTAGCGGAAGGCACGGCCGTCCTTGGCCCGGTCGAGCCAGCCCTTGCGGCGCAGGATGTCCATCACCGTCTGCACGGTGTTGTACGCCAGCGGCTGCGGACGCTCACGGTTCAGGTGCTCCAGTACCTCGCGCACGGTCAGCGGCGTGCCCTCGGCCCACACCACGTCCATGATCGCCTGCTCCAGCTCCCCGAAGCTCCGCATCCCGGCCGCCTCCCTCCGCCAAAACCCAAGCCACATAGTACGTAGTGCGGTGCCGGGGCCCGCCTCCCCCGGCTGTCAGCCGGTGATCGCCACCCGTTGCAGCAGCCCCCACGTGAACTCGGCGACCACCTCCCGCCGTACCCCCTCCCCGTCCGGTGCCGTGAAGGCGAGACCCCACCGGGTGGGGGCCGTGCCCTCCAGCGGGCGGGCCGGTGCGAAGGCTCGGGCCGCCTCGTCGACCGTGCAGGACCAGGGGGTGAGGTCGGCGAGGGTGCGCAGGGCCGGTGGCCTGGCTCCCGGGGCGCGGACGAGCCATTCGTTCCAGACCGCGCCGTTCGGGGCCAGCAGCACCTCGAAGCGCAGGTCGGGCCAGAGCGGGACCGGCCACAGCCGGGCCTCGCACTCCAGGTCGCCGATCCTGCGGGACGCGGTGGACTCGGGCGGGCCCAGGATCGAGCGGTACCGGGCGGCCGACCCACGCCCACGCGGTGAGCGGACCATCGCCTGCCAGCGCTTGTTCGCCTCACGCATCTCGGCCAGGGAGACGCCCAGCTCCCGGCGGGCGTCCTCCACCAGGTCCGGATGGTGGTCGGCCATGCGGCGCAGCAGCACCAGCTGGAAGTGGAGCGGAGTGAAGGCACCGGTGCTAGCGGGGGGCTTTCCTGAGGGCATGCGTTCCATCGTCGCCGATCGGGCGGCGGCCGTCGGGAAGGAAGAGGACGGAGTTGACGTACCGCGGGCCCGGGAAGGGCAGGACCCGGCGCAGCAGGCCCTGGGCCGCCACGT
This sequence comes from Streptomyces ferrugineus, assembly GCF_015160855.1. Lineage (NCBI taxonomy): Bacteria > Bacillati > Actinomycetota > Actinomycetes > Kitasatosporales > Streptomycetaceae > Streptomyces > Streptomyces ferrugineus. The sequence goes on from NZ_CP063373.1 coordinate 2,040,278, forward strand.
ACGAGGTCTCCGCCTGGTGGTCCTCCAGCGGGAAGCGGCTCAGGGGCACCCAGTTGCCGCCGGGCAGCACCCAGCCGTCGTAGCCGAGCATCGACAGATACGTCACCACCGGGGCGATCGGCTGGATACGGGACTCCAGCTCGATGAACAGCGCGGGCCGGTCGCGCGCCAGGATGCCGGTCGCGCCGCGCAGCACCGCGAGCTCGCTGCCGTCCACGTCGACCTTCACGAACCCGACGTCCTTGAGGCCGAGTTCGTCGAGGGTGACGCAGCCGACGCGCAGCGCCTGTCCGTGGATGTCGCGGCGGACGAGGGATGACACCCCCCGGTCGCCCGCGTCGTGCGGGGGCAGCCAGAGCCGGGCCGTACCGGGGCGCTCGGCCGCGGCGGCCTGCACGACCCGGACGTTGGGAGGGGCCGTCGCCGCGAGGAGCCGCGCCAGGTGGGGGACCGGTTCCACGGTCACCACCCGCCGTGCCCGTCCGGCCAGCCGCCGCGTCCACGGGCCGTACCACCCGCCGACGTCCACGGCCGTCCCGCATCCGGCCGGGCACAGCTCGGGCAGCCGCGCCAGCTCCGGCTCGAAGCGCGGGTAGACGGCCCGGGCGACGGCGGCGACCAGCCGGGTGGGCAGCAGCGGGGCGATCCTCGTGGCCAGCGTCATGAGGTCATCCGCTTGAGGAGTTCCTCGTGCTCGTCGTCGGAGACCTGCTCCCCGGAGGCCGGCAGCAACTGCGGGATGCCGTCGATGATCGGGTAGCGGCGGTGCAGGCGCGGGTTGTACAGGGCGTCCGGCACGACGAGATGCAGCGGCCCCTTGTCGAGGGGGCACGCCAGGATCTGCAGCAGCGGGTCGTCGGGTTTCATGGTGGTGTCAACTCCTTGGCACCGATGGAGGGTTGCGGAGACTGCTCGGGGCGCTCGGGGCGGCGGTCGTGCCGCGGCATCGACATCAGCACGCTCAGGGCGAGCGCCGTACCCGCGACCCGCAGCGTCAGCCGCAGCGGGTCCTCGGGCAGCGCCTCGCCGAACGACAGCGTGCCGAGCACGGCCGTGTACAGACAGGTCACCGTCGTGCACACCGGCACGATCAGCGAGGCCCGGCAGCGCTGCAGCGCCGCCTGCGACATGACCAACCCGAACGCGCCGGTGAAGAGGAGGAGATACGGGTACGGGGAGCGCAGCAGGTCCAGTACGGCGCCCCCCAGCCCGCTCGTCGTCAGATAGCCGGACACGCCCTTGATGGCCAGCGAGCTCACCCCGTACAGCAGCCCCACCGCCACGCCGTACTCGACACCGGTCGTCGGCAGCCGGTGCCGGTGCCGGGCCCTGCGCTCGGCGGAGTTGTACAGCCACACGCCCGCCGCCAGCGACGGCACGCACACCAGCAGGATGAGCGGGTACGGCGCGGTCCGGCTGACCGTCTCCCCTCCGTCGGGTCCTTCCCGCAGCGACAGCACGACCATCAGCAGGGCGGCGAGGATCGCGCCGAGCGCGTACCGCTCCCGCCCGCTGGTCTCCTCGCCCAGCAGCCGCGCGGAGAGCAGCACCAGCAGGACGAGGCCGGAGACGAAGATGCCCTGGGCGGCGGCGATCGGCAGGGTGCGGTAGACCACGAGCTGGGCCCCGAAGCCGGCGGCGAGGGAGAGGGAGCCGCCGATCCACAGCGGGCTGCCGAGCACCAGCCGCAGCAGCCGCGCGGGTTGCCGGATGCTCACCTGCGGAAGTGCGGTGAGCGCCCGTTTCTCCAGGACGAAACCGAGGCTGTACAGGGTGTTCGCCATCAGGGCCGCGGCCACTCCCCACCACATGGCTACGTCCTCCGGGCATGCAGCAGCAGGATCGAGGCGAGGGGCGGCCGGGCACAGGCCAGCCGGTCGATCGGCCGCAGCGGACGCGGTACGCCGTGGAAGGGCGCGCCCGCGAGGCGTACGACCTCGAAGCCGGACGCGGCGACGAACTCCCGCAGCGCACGGGCGGTGTAGAGCCGCAGATGCCCTACGACCTCCCGCCCCGGCCGGCCGTGGATCGCCCGCAGACTGACCTCCGAGAACACCGGCTGCACCCCGGCCAGCAGCAGGGCGCGGTTGTACCAGGCGGCCAGGTTCGGAGTGGAGAGCATCAGGTGGCCGCCGGGGCGCAGCACCCGGCGGATCTCGTCCAGGGCGGCGTCCGGGTCGACGAGATGCTCGACGACCTCGCTGAACAGCACGGCGTCGGCGGATCCGGCCCGCAACGGCAGTCCGCCGTCGGTGAGTTCACCGCGCACGGCGTACGGGATCCGGGTGCGGGCCCGGCGCAGGGCGTCCTGGGACCAGTCGACGCCGATGATGCGGTGGCCGGGCAGCAGGGGGGCGGCGGTGGCCGCGGCGGTGCCGTCGCCGCAGCCGATGTCGAGGATCGTGCGGGGCCGGTCGCCGGCCGGTCCCAGGGCCTCGGCGAGCATGCGGGCCTGGCGGCGGCTGCGGGGGGTGCCGGAGGCGACGGGGACGGCGGGGTTCTCGTAGAAGTCGCGGAGGTCCTTCGGGGGCGGGGTCGCGGTCGTCGTCACGCGGTCACCTCCGTGGCGTGCAGGTAGTGCTCGAAGAGGTCCCGCAGATGGGCGCCGTCGCCGTGGCTGAGCAGGGCCCGTGACCAGCGCAGGGCGAGGTGGAGGCGGCCGGCGGTCGAGGCGGTGGTGACGGTCAGGCCGCGCGGCATCCGGGCGGGCGCCGAGAACCACACGGCGTGCGCGCGGCCGGCCTCCTCGCCGAAGTCCAGGGCGTAGGGGATACGGCCGATGTTGCTGAGCAGGGTCGTGGAGGTCCAGGGCGCGGCGGCTCTGCGCAGACCGCGGGTGAGGGCGGCGCGGACGGCGACGGGGGCCCATGGGGTGGCGAGGAGGGAGGCGCCGTGGCCGAGCTGGGGGCGGGGGAGGGACTTGAGCGCGCGGGTGCGGGTGGCGGTGCGGCGCAGCAGGTCCGGCATGTCGGCGGGGGCGTGGGCTGCCAACTCCTCGGGCGTGAAGGGGACTTCGACCAGTCGGGTGCCGTTGCCGATGGGCATGGTGGCGTCCCGGGGGCGGTCGTCCACGGGCATGGTGATGCGCAGGGGGCGGGGGCGGACGCCGTGTTCCCTGTTCCAGTGGGCGATGGTCAGGGCTGTGGTGACCATGAGCTGGTCGTTGACCGTGTAGGGGGAGCCCTTGGGGCGGTGCGGGAGGGGGAGTTCGGTGACGAGCATCCCGTTGCCCGGGGAGGGTTCGGGGGTGCCGGGGGCCACCCGGGCGGGGGGTGACCAGTTGGACGGGGTCTGGTCGGCCTGCGGTGGGGCTTGCGCCGTCCGGACGGGGGTCACCCGGGCGGGGGAGTTGTCCCGGCCGCCGTAGAGCTCGGCGGCGGTGGCGAGGACGCGGAGGCAGGCGGGGCCGTCGAGGGCGGTGTGGTTGATGGTGAGGAAGAGAACGGTGCCGTGTGACGTGCGGGGCTGCGGACCGTCGGCTCCGCGCAGCCGTACACCTACGGCATCGGTCGCCTCGCTGCCCTCGACCGGCCCCGCCCCCTCCACCGCCTCCAGCCTGATCGGCGGCGAAAGAGACAACGGCGGCGCCTCCGTGAGCGCCCGGGTCCGCGCATCCCGCAACGCGTCCCGCCCCGGCGCCAGGAAGCTCACCACCTCCACGTCCGGCTCCGCCGTCAGCTCCCACTCGTACCGGCGCCGGTACCACCGCCCCGGCGCCTCCCGCATCAGAATCCGGGGATGCCGGCGCAACGCCTGCGCGAAGGCGGTGCGCAGCCGCCCCTGGTCCAGCCGTCCCGGGAGGTGGACCTCGATATGAACCGTCTCCGGTTCCTCCTCCTGGAGGCAGTGCCGGGCGACCTCGTCCACGACGGGGAAGGGGATACGGGCCGGTGGCCGCAGCGGGCCCTCGGCGCGTGCGGGCTGCTGGAGTGCGGTCATGTGGCCTCGCCCTTCCCGGTGTCGTCGGCGTCCTCAGGACGGGTCGCCCGGAACCGCGGTTTGCGCGGCGCGATGCGTGCCGTCGTCGGATCGGGGTCCGGCCCGCCGGGCCCGCGCGCGGAGACGGTCGGCCCGGAGGCGCCGGGCGACTCGTCACCCAACGGACTGCGCCCCCGCTCCCGCTGCGGCAAGGGCGGCGCCGACGCGTCCGACGAGACCGCCCCGGAGCCCGAACCACCGACCCCGGCGACTGGCGGCACCACAGCGCCGGATCCGCCCGGTGCTCCGGAGCTGGGTGGAGGGCTGCCGGGTTCTGCTGGTCCGGTCGGGAACCCGCTCGGTTCTGCCGGTCCGGCCGGGGATCCACCAGACCCTGCCGGCCCGGTCGCGAATTCGGCGGGTGCTCTCGGTCCGGCCGTGGGCTCCCCCGGCCTTTCGGTGCCCGGCGCCGCCTCCGGCTCCCGGACCCCCACCACCGCGGCGAACAGCCCGATCAACGCCAGTAGTTGAGCCGCCGGTCCGAAGGCGCCCTCTTGCGCTCCCACCGGCTCTCCGGCTCCGAGAGCCGCGGCGACTCCCGCCCCGGCGAGGGCCGCGAGCGCGAGCGGCACCAGCAGTGCGTGCCTCCGCCACGCCACCACCGCCAGCGCCGGCACCAGCAGCGCGAACCAGCCGGCGATCAGCACGCCCACCACCGTCACGGCCACCGTGCCCAGCCACAGCCCCGGCAGCGGCGGAGCGGGCTGCGGCTCGTCGGGGTTCGGGGCTCGGCGGCGCCACAGCGCCAGTCCGGCCAGCAGCGCGAGCCCGACCGCGCTGCCGATCAGCCCGCCCTCGTAGGTCACCGCCGGCTCGTACGACAGCTCGACCGTGCCGCCGGCGCCCGCCGGGACGCGCCAGCCCTGCTGCCAGCCGTCCAGCCGCACCGGCGTCAGTTCCTTGCCGTTCAGCGTGGCGCGCCAGCCGTCGTTGAAGTTCTCGTACATCGTCAGGTAGCTCGCCGCCCCCGAGCCGACGCTCAGCGCGCGCCGGTCGCCGAGCCAGTCCCGTATGTCCAGATCACGTGGGGCGGCCGCGGCCTCGCCCACCGTGCCGCGCGTGAGCGTGACGTCGGTGAGGGCGAGCGGTCCGGCGTCACCGGCCTCGACCGAGTGGTCCCCGGCGGGCAGGCGCAACTCGGTGTCGTCCCGGCCCTGCTGACAGAGCGTCACAGCCACCTGGCGCCGCTCCACCAGGTCGCGGACCGTCCCCTTCACGCTCGTGCGGTACAGCTCGCCGTCCACCGACACCACCGGCCCCTGCCCGCACGGCAGCGAGAACGGCCGCGACCCCTTCGGCTGCGGGGTGCGGTACTGGTCGAGGGCCGGCAGATAGGCCTCCGTCAGGCCCACCGGCAGTTGCAGGTCCTCGCCCACCATGGGGTTGTAGAGGGTCAGCGGGGCCGTGTCGGTGATGGTGATGTCGAGCCGGTCGGTCGTGATGGGCGGGAAGCGCACCCAGCCGTTCTCGTCGACCCCGGCGATCACCGCACCGTCCGGCGAGCTGATGTGCACCTCGGTCGGGCGGGTGGACAGCCCCCCGGCCGGCGCCAGCACCAGTTCCCCGACCGCCTGCTTGCCCGGCCAGCGCAGATGGATCGTCGGCCGGTCGCCCCCGATCCACGCCGTGGTCAGGTCGCCGTCGGTCAGGTTGCGCGGCGACAGCCCCGCGCCCAGCCGGGCCGTGGAGTCGGCGGTCGCCTCGATCCGGTTCCGCTGGTCCGGCGCCACCTCGTACAGCAGCTTGTCCAGCTCCTCGCCCGCCACCGGCACGGCACTGGCCCGCACCTGGTACGTCCCCGCGCCGGAGGTCGAAAAGCGCCGGTGCAGTCCGGCCTCGGTACCCGTCGGCGACAGACCGGTCGGGTCGGCCGCCCGGGACAGGGAGACGATCTCGGCGTCGGCTCCGGAGCCCTCGGCGTCGGTGGGCAGCCGCAGCAGCCGGGTCACCTGCACGTCCGGCAGCGCGATCTCGGAGAAGCCCGCCCCGGTCAGACCCGTCCGCCGGGACACCGAGTCGGTGATCGTCAGCTTCATCCAACTCGTCTCGCCCGCAGGCGCCTTCACCGACTGCGCCGTACCGTCCGGGCGCAGGAACGAACTCACCGCCCCCTTCTCCGTCTCCACCCGCACCCGCGTCGGCGCCTCCCGCACGCCCTCCTGCGGCAGCGGCGCCACCTCGAACGACGACGGCATGTCGTACGACCCGCCCGCGAAGGCGATCCGCAGCCACTCACCGTCCGGCGAGCCCTCCGAGCCCTCGGTCCACGCCGTGTCCGGGTTGCCGTCGAAGGCGTTCACCGGGTCGAACTGCGGCAGATGGAACAGCCAGCTTCCGTACGAGGACGCCGTCACCGACCGCGCGCCGCGCAGCTCGGCCACCGTCTGGTGGTCGCGGCCGGCGGTGGGCAGGATCTGGTGCGGTTTCTCGCCCGCGTCCTGGGCGGCGTCCGGCGCGTTGCGCTCGTCGCGGGTGTACGTGTACGACGTGTTGGCGTTGACCAGCCCGAACCGGGTGTCCGCGCGCCGCAGCCCGTCGCCGACCACCTGCACGGGCGGCGAGCCGAGACCGGGGTGGTTGTCACCGGTCAGCACCGTCGCCCGGCCGCGCAGGTCGGACGCCAGCGGCAGCAGCGCCTCCGGGCCGCCGGAGACGACGGCCGTGTCGGCGACCGGCCGCAGCCCGGCCTGGTGCGGGCGCGGCACGTCCTCGCTCACCGGCTGGTAGATCTCCACCGCCCGCTGCCGTGGATACAGCCCCTCCACCTGGAGCGGGGTGCCGGCGGCGATCTGCCCGCCGGTCGTCACCGGCCCGAGGCCCGTCACCCGCTCGTACCCGGACTGTTCCAGGGTCCGCTTCACCGTCGTCGTGGGCACGGAACCGATCTGGTCGGGGTCGAGGTCGTTGCGGACGACGACGTAGTACACCCCCGCCCGGCTGAGGTAATCGGCCAGCCCCGGCACCTGGCCCCCGCTCGTCAGCGCCTGTTCGACGGCGTCCATCGCGCGCCGGTTGCCGGGCGTGCCGAAGGGCACGTAGTCCCGCTGCGCCCAGCGCGAGTCGGCGAGGACGTCGAGGGGCTGGTCGATGGTGGAGCCCCAGGTGTAGATGCCGTGCGCGGTGGCCGGGACGACGAGGGCGCGGGCGTCGGGGGAGTACTTCTTCATCCAGTCGGCCGTGGCCTGCCAGTACTTGGGCAGCTCCTTGAAGGAACCCGAGGTGAGGATCGAGCCGTTGAGATACGGCCACATCAGCCCGGGCAGCACCAGTACGGCCACGACCAGCGGCGCGAACCGCCGCCCCCGCACCGGCCGCGCCCCGCGCGCCTCGGCCGCCACGCCCGCCAGATGGGCGATCCCCAGCACCAGGGCGAGCGCGAGCCCGGTCTGGAACTTGTAGATGTTCCGGAAGGGGACGAGCCCGCCGTCCAGCCAGTCCTGCACCACCCCGTGGAAGGGCGCCCCGAACCTCCCGCCGTACCCGGCGAGCAGAATCAGCGCGACCGTCACCACGGTCAGCACCAGCCACCGCCGCTCCGGCATGTCCCGCCGCGCCAGCCCCGCGAGCCCCAGTCCGGCCGCGAGCGCCGAGCAGACGATCACGATCGCCGAGGAGGCGACGGTCCATCCGGCCGGCAGCCAGGCGTCCCCGAAGTGCAGATAGGCGACCCAGTTCCCGGCCCCGCGCAGGGCCTCCGTCGCCGCCATGGTCTCGGTCGTGGTCTGCGAACTCTCCACGTACGGAAGGAAGTTCTCGCCGTACGCGCCGAGCAGCAGCAGTGGGATCACCCACCAGGCGGTCGCCAGCACGACCCCCGGCACCCACCACGCGATCAGCTTCCGCTGTCGCGGCCCGGGCGGCCGGGACAGCAGATACAGCCCGACCGGCAGCAGCGAGGCAAGCGTCGAGGCGGCGTTGACGCCCCCCATGAAGGGGATGATCAGCGCCGACCGCAGCGCGGCGACCCGCGCGGCGTACCGCTCATTGGTCAGCGGCAGCAGCACCCACGGCAGAAACGCGCCCGGCAGCGCGGCGGCCGACGTGGACCCGACGACGATGGTGAAGACGGGCCACAGGGCGTAGGCGACGGCCGCCACCAGCCGTGACCCCCCGCTCCCCACCCGCAGCCGCTCAGCCAGCCGCAGCGCACCCCAGAAGGCCACCGACACGATCAGCGACAGCCACAGCCGCTCCGCCAGCCACACCGGCAGCCGTACGACATCGGCCAGCCAGTAGAACGGCAGCATCGGCCACAGATAGCCCGAGTACTGGTTCTGGATCCCGCCGAAGCTGCCCTCGTCGGACCACAACTGCCCGAGATCGGCGAAGAACTGCCCGGGATCGACGGTCACACCCAGCTTGGTGTCGAAGGTCTGCCGCCCCGGCTGCACCGCCAGCAGCAGCACGAACACCACGGCCCAGAACCCCAGCAGCCAGCGCCGCGACCGCGGCCCCTCCGGCGGGCCGGAGGCGGGCGCGGAGGTGGGCACGGCTGCCGGGGGAGGAGCCTGGACCGTGGTCGTCGTCATGGTGGACACCGCCTGAGGATGAGGAGGAGGTTCCAGGTGGCGAACTCGCGCAGGCCGGGCACCTTCACAACGCCCTCCGCGAGGAACGGCCAGTAGCGGGAGCGCGCCGAGACGACCGCCACGTCGTCACGGGCGCGGACCTGCCGCAGGGTGGTGCCGATGTGCACGGCGAAGAGGTTCTCGCCGAGGGTGTGCTTGGCGTCCCGTCCGGTCCGCCGCCGATAGCGCGCACGGGCCCGCTCGGCACCGAGGTAGTGCCAGGGGGCCCACTCGTGGCCGCCCCACGGGGACAGCCAGTTGGTGAACGACACATAGATCAGCCCACCGGGCCGGGTCACCCGGGCCAACTCGCTCAGGAAGGTCTGCGGATCGGCCACGTGCTCCAGCACATTGGAGGAGAACGTGACGTCGGCGACCCCGTCCCGCAGCGGCAGCAGATACCCGTCGGCGACAACGGCCGCCTCGGGCGGCTTCTCACCGAGCTCGCTCACATCCGGCTCGAAGAGAAACGCCTGCGCATCGCGACGCCGGAACTCCTCGGTGAAGTACCCGCCCCCACCACCGACGTCCACGACGGTACGCCCGGCGACGGGCCCGCCGTAGGCCTCGACCTGGTCGGCGGCGTCACGGGCGAGAAGGGAGTAGCAGTACTCGGGATCGTCCTGTTCGTGCAGGAAGGCCCGGAAGAGGGTGAGGGAGCGACGGAGAGACGGATCCTTGAAACTCCGCGGCGGTGATGCCGAGTAGGGGCGCGGGGAACTGCGCGACCAGCCCCCACCAACCGGCACTCGCGAAACAACCGAACCACCCCGGCGTTTAGGCGCCACGACGCACCGCTTCCGCCGCGACCGCCCGAAACTGTCTCACCGTCCGATCCCAGCGATAACCCGCCGCCCGGTCCCGGGCCGCCTTGCCCATCAGCTCCCGCCGATGCCCCGACAGCGCCAGCGTGCACCACGCGGCCGCGAACGACGATTCCCCGCGCGCGAGCACCCCCGTCTCCCCGTCCACGACGGAATCCCGAAGCCCGGGCACATCAAAGGCGACGGTCGGCGTCTCCCGGGTCGCGGCCTCGGTGACGACGAGCCCCCACCCCTCCACTGCGGACGGATGCAGCAACAGCCACGCCGCACACAGCAGCCGGTGCTTCTCCGCCTCGGAGACGTGTCCCGTGAACTCGACGCCGGGACCGGCGAGCGCCTCCAACCTCCCGCGCTCGGGCCCGTCCCCGACGATCAGCAGCCGGCCGCCGGTGACCGGCCGCACCCGCTCCCACAACCGCAGCAGCAGATCGATCCGCTTGTACTCGACGAGCCGCCCGACGGCGACGAACAGCGGCTCGTCCGACCGCTCGGCCCGTGGACCGGGCTCCTCGACGCCGTTGTGGACGATCCGAATACGATCTCGTTCGACCCCGATCGCCCGCAGCGCGTGCGCGGTGGACGGAGAGACGGCGACCAGCAGCCCCCGATGCTGCGCACCGGTCAACGCCCAGTGCTCCAGTCTTCGGCCAAGCCGAGCCGCAGGCGCCAACGCCCCGCCGAGACGCATCTGCCACAGATCGGTGTGCACATGGTTGACCAGGCACAACGTCGGCCCGCGATGCCACATGGGGGCGAAGTACGGCACCCCGTTGCAGACCTCGACCAGCAGATCGCAGTCGCCGACCTGACGGGCGAAGGCGGATCTCGCGCGCAGATAGTGGTCGTAGGCGCCACCGGCCGACACGACCCGGTAGTCGCGGTAGGCCGCGGGACCCCCGCACAGCAGGGTCACCTGGTGGCCGAGTCGGGTGAGGCCGTCGGCGAGGCGGTCGACCAGCAGCTCGGAGCCGCCGGCGGAACGGTTGCCCAGGTCACGATGGGCGAGAAAAACGATTCGGCGCGGATGTGGGGGGTGCGCCGGGGAGTGCTGCGGCGCCGGGGGGAGACTGGCGCGCAGCGGGGATGGCACGTGCTGGGGCATGGGTGCTCCAACTCGTCTCAGGGTGCGGAACACAGTGTGGGGGAGGGAGGGTTTGGGTTCCTGTGGGGGATTCGAAGGTTCCTTGGCTGGATTCGGTCGTCTTGCGTGAGGTGTGGACAGGCTGTGTCCGGGTGGGGTTGGACAGTTTTCGCCCCGCCGTTCGCCACGGCTACTCACCGGCGTGACAATTTCCGGCTTTGTTAGAGCTGACGTCACGTCACATTGTGAGTGAGGGCTGGGGCATCTCGGACGTACCGGGAGATTCCGGCTGCTTTCGGCCTCGCACCACCAAAACGCCACCCACCACCGCAAGCACGAATCCCGCACCGGCGGCCCCGATCGGCAGGATTTCACCCACCAGTCGCAGCAGCCCGCTGTCCCGCTTCGCCTGCCGCACGGCCTCCTTCTGCGTGGCCGTGGTGAACGCGATCTTCTCGCTGTCCAGCAGCACCGCCGCGTCCTTGTCGCCGCCGGGCGCCCGCAGGGTGCGGCGCGGGCCGGTCTGGGCGTAGATCACCCGGCCGGTGCGCTGGTCCACGACCAGCTTGAACCCGTGGTTGGAGTACCACTCCTCGGCCAGCACCTGCGGGCGGTTCGGCTGGTCGACGAGGGTGCCGGGGACGAGCCGGGTGCCGACCTTGCGGGGCGCGACCGTGGCGGTGAACCGGTAGCCCCGGTAGCCCTGGACCTTCTCGGTGCCGTCGTAGCGCATGGTGACCGTGGTCCCGCCGGTGTTGTCCCACCACTGGTAGGAGCGTTTCTGCACGTCAAAGGGGAACTTCAGATAGGCCTCGCCCTCGATGTACGGCTTTTCGCCACAGCAGTGCACCGGCCGGGTGGTCCTGCGGTCCATCACCCAGCGGTGCGGGGCGAAGTCCAGCGCGTCGTGCGGATCGGCGGCCGGCAGCGACTTGTCGGTGTCGACGGTGGTGATCACGTCCCACACGGCGTCGCCGCTGCGCTCGCTCGCCGCGACGTCGCCGCGCACCCGCTGGGTGACGGTGATCGTCTGGTCCGGCACGGTCTCGATCTTCTCGGTGTCGAAGACACTCCCGGTGCCTTTGTAAACGGCTGTGGTGTCGATGTCGATCGGGTTCACGGCGGCACGCGGGGCCACGTACCAGGCGAGCATGGGCGCCAGTACCAGCAGAAATGTGCCGAGGCCCAGCAGGATCAGCGAAAGGGGAGAGGCTGTACGGCGCATCCGGCACTCCTGGGGGGTTGACGCATGGTCGAGGCATACTCGGTGCACGGTCGTTGCCTGGCCGTTCTTGGGCCGGGAACCGTAGGCGCCCATTGACGGAGTGTCAATGTCTTGACGGGCTGACACGGCTTGTCGAGACTGGGCCCACAGGCAGGGGTCGGGCAGGCGACACCGGGGTGGGGACGACCTCCGGACAGAGAGGCTGACCCTGCGATGCCCAGACCGCTCGCCGCCGTGCTGACCGTCGCGCTCGCCGCCGTACTCGCGGTGGGTGCCGCGCTCGGTGTCGTCGCGCTGCTGGAAGCGACGCCCGACCAGCCGAACACGCCCTTGATCACCTACGAGCAAGCCGGCCAGGGGAGCTGACCGTGGCCGCCACCCGCTCCCCGGCACCCGCCGCCGTGGCCCGCTCGGCCTGGCACGACGTGCCCCGCTACCAGGTCCGCCGCTTCGCGGAGCTGGCCATGGCCGACGCGCCGAACCTCGCCGAGCAGATCCTGCGCGAGATCCAGCGCGAGTACCCGCATCTGCCGGTCGTCCTGGACGAGTCGGGCGAGCCGATGGCCCTGGTCGGCATCCGGCGCGCGATCGAGGTGTTCGTCCAGCACCTGGAGACCTCGGAGGGCCGCCCGACCGTGCCACCCGGCGTCTTCCAGGAGTTCGGCCGCGGCGAGGGCCTCAACGGCCGCTCCCTCGACTCCCTCCAGGCGATCTACCGGATGGGCGTACGGCTGGCCTGGCGCCGCTTCGCCGAGATCGGGCAGCGCGTCGACATCCCGCCGCCCGCGATGTACGAGCTGGTGGACGCGGGCTACGAGTATCTGGACGGCCTGGTCGATCAGTCGGTGCGCGGCTACGCCGAGGCGGCGGCGCGCCAGGCGGGCGAGCGGCTTCGCCTCCAGCGCCGCCTGATGGAACTGCTGCTCGCCGAACACCACCGGGGCGACCCGGCCGACGCCCTGTCGGAGCGCGCCGCCCGGATCGGCTGGCCGCTGCCCGAGAAGGTCGCGGTGGGCGTGCTGCTGCGCCCGGCGCGGGAGGCGGTGGCCCCGGCCGTGGGGCAGGGGGTGCTGCTGGACCTGGAGTACGAGCGGCCGCGCATGGTCGTGCCCGAGCCGGACGCCGCCGGCCGCCCCGAGCTGCTGCACCGGGCGCTGTGCGGCTGGTCGGGGGCGATCGGGCCCCCGGTGCCGCTGGCCGACGCGGCGAAGTCACTGCGCTGGGCCGAGGCCGCCGTACGCCTGATGGAGCGGCGGCTGCTGCCGGCCGGTGAGGTCCTGTACTGCACCGAGCACACCGAGGCACTGGTCCTGCTCCAGCCCGAGGAGCTGATCGACGATCTGGCGGTGCGGTGTCTGGCGCCGCTGGAGCAGTGCGGGCCCACGCACGGGCGGCGGCTCGCGGAGACGTTGCTGGCGTGGCTGGAGACCAGGGGCGGGGCCCCGGAGGTGGCGGCCCGCCTGGGGGTGCATCCCCAGACGGTCCGCTATCGGCTGCGCCAGCTCCGGGAGCTGTGGGGCGAGGAGATGGACGACCCGGACCGGCGGTTCGAGCTGGAACTGGTGTTGCGGGCCCAGCGGTTGAGGGGGGTGCTCGGCTCTTCAGATGCCGCCAGAAGTCACGGGACATCCACGGGTCGAACTCGGTGATCTGCGCGGCGGAACCGGCCTTCATCAAAAAGCAGCACTGGCCGGTCGGGGTCCAGTCGTAGAAGTCGTCGAGCTCGAAGGTGTGCCCGACCTGGAGGAAGCGTCCGCAGTCGGGCGCGCACTGCGGGGCGCCCCCACGCTCGTGTACGGCCAGGCGTTGTGCCCGCCGCCGTCGCCAGCGCGGTGTGGATCCGGTCGCGCAGGGCGGCGCTGACGGGGGCGTCGGACTCCCGGCGGACGCAGTAGTTGACGCTGCCCCGGTTGGCCATGACCTGGTCCCAGCCGTAGTTGCGGAAGCCGTAGAGGTCGGGGTAGGTCGACTCGACGTGGTTCCAGACCTCGTCGAGGGGCTGGACCAGGTGGGCGGGCGGGTTCCACTGGTCGGCGGCCTGGGCCGGGGCGGCGGTGACGGTGCCGAGCCGGGCTAAGCGGGTGCGCATGGCGAACTCCCTTGGTGGGGGACGGGACTTCACCTCCAGGTTGCCGCCGGGAGACCGGATGTTGCCGCCCCGCAGAGCCCGTCACGCCGCCTGACGGACCGGCTCGGTGTTGCCGTTGCGCCGACGGGTGGACGCGTCGCGCAGCCGCCGCCCTCGTCGCGTCAGCCCCCACGGCTTCAGGACCGAGATCACCGTCATGAACACATACGCCGACAGCGACACGATCGGCCCCATCATCAGGTCACCCGGATCGGGCAGCGGCTCGCCGGCGGCCACGGCGCTGACGGTGGTGCCCAGGCCGGGGCGCAGGGCGAAGGCCGTGGCGGCGGTCGTGGCGAGGGTCAGCCAGAACTTGACGTAGACCCACCGGTGCCGTGCCAGCCCCCACTGTGTGCCCAGGGACAGCACGAGTCCGCTGACCAGCGTGAGGAACGCGACGGGCAGCAGGAGCCAGTCGGCGAACAGCTTCATGGCCCGCACGGACGCCTCCACGGTCACCGCGGACCCGGTCGCGCCCGCGGTGATCGCGAGCGCGAGCAGCCCGACCGTGAGCCCGAGCCAGCTCGCGGAGGCGACGACATGGACGACGAGGGCGGCCCGGCGGGCGGGGCGGCTCAGTTTCTTGGCGGATGCGGAGGACGTAGAAGACATGGACAACACCGTGCCGGGCGCGCGCGGCGAGCACGTCTGACAGCGGGAGTAACCCCGTGTACTGACGTCGGCGTACAAGCCGCGTTCCCCGCAGCCGCCGGCGGGTCTCACGAGTCCGTCATGCGGTCGGCCGGTGGGCGGCCTGGGCGGGACGGGCGCAGGCGAAGGCGGTGGCGAACTGGTCGCGCAGGGGCGCTGCGCAGGGGTGGGGGTCGCGACGCGGTGTGATCGTGTAGATGCCGCGGTTCGGGGGATCGACGAGGTCCACGGTGGTGACATCGGTGCGCAGTGCGCGCGTCAGCACCCCGGGTATCAGCGCGATGGCGTGACCGGTCGCGACCAGCGCCAGCTTGCCGGGCAGGTCGGCCGCGGCGAGGTCGATGCGGGCGCTGACTCCGGCGCGGGCGGCGTGCTGACCAAGGAGCGCTGCCGAGCCGTCGTTGTCCTCGGCCCAGGTCTCGTCGGCCAGCGTCTGTATGCGCACCGGGCCGCACCCAGCCCGTGGATGGTCGACGGGCAGTGCGACGACCATGTCGTCCAGCCCGAGGAACCGGCGCTCGACCCGCGGGTCATCGGGCAGTCCTGGCGGTGCGTCGGTGACGACGGCGATGTCGAGATCACCGGTGATCACGCGGTGGTGCAGTTGGGCGCTCAGACCGGGGAGCAGGCTCCACCGGAGGGATCCGGCTTGCTTCAGCAGGGCCCGGACGGCCTCGGGGACGATCCCCGCGGCAAGAGAGGGCGTCGCGCCGACGGCCAGCGGCCGTCTGAACGCCCCGTCGCCGGCGTCTCGCGCGGCGCGTACGGCGCGGTCGGCCTCGTTGAGGGTGGCCAGAGCGTGGTGCCGGAACACCTCGCCGGCCGGCGTCGGGCGCACACCGCGCGCATGACGCTCCATCAGAGGCACGCCGAGTTGCCGCTCCAGCCCGGCGATCTGCCGGGAGACGGCCGACTGCGTGTGATGGAGCTCGGCGGCCGCCGCCGACAGCGACCCGAGGCGGCACACGGTCACGAAGGTTCGCCACACCGTCAGATCCATGGCGTCAGTATGCGCGTCCGGTATGCGAGTTCCGCAGGGCTGTCCTGCGAAGTCCGCGCTTGTCGCAGCCCTCGGCGTGCACCACGCTGGCGCACATGACCACACCGCATACGATCGCCGTCCTCGGCCTGGGGCGCATGGGTGAGGCGATCGCGACCCGACTGGACGCCCGGGGCTGGGACGTCGTCGGCTGGACCCGCTCCGGGCGCGCGTCAGGTGCCGTCAGGACGACCGGCGATCCGAACGACGCCGTGGCGAAGGCCGACCTCGTGCTCCTGGCGTTGTTCGACGGCCCCGCCTGCCGACAGGTCCTCGATGACGTCCGTGACAGGCTGCGCACGGACGCGGTGGTGCTGAACACCAGCACCATCGCCCCCGCCGAGGCGTCGGAGCTGGCCCGGCGACTCGGCCCGGCCTACGTCCACGCACCCGTGCTCGGCTCTGTGCCGGCGGTGGCTGTCGGCGCGCTGCAGATTCTCGCCGCCGCCGGTCAAGACGCGCTCGAGCGGGCGCGGCCGGTTCTGGAAGCGCTGGGCACCGTCCGGCACGTCGATGACGTCCGCACCGCCGCCGCGCTCAAGCTGATCGCCAACAACAGCCTCGCCGGCGCCGTCCTCGCGCTGCGCGACTCGCTGCGGCAGGCCGACGCCCTCGGCCTGCCCCGTGGCCAGGTGCTGGACATCCTCGAACTCGGCCGGCTCGGCGGGCTCGTGGCCCGCAAACGGCCCTTCCTCGCCGACCAGCCGGGCGCCGCCACCGCGGAATTCACGATTGGCGCGCTGGCCAAGGACATGGCCGTACTGGCCGACGCGTCCGACACACCCCTGCGCAGCGCGGCCCGTCTGGTCGACACCCCTGCCGACCCCGAGAGCGACATTGCTGTTGCCGCCACGGTCCCGGCCGTGGAGGACGCCGTGCTCGAACCGCTCCGCGCCTACATCCGCGGACACGCCACCGGTGATCCAACCCACTTCCGCGACGCGTTCCTGCCCACCGCCCACATCGAGGGCATCCGGGACGGCGCATTCGTCTCGTGGCGCCTGGACGAGTACTGCGCTCTCTTTCCGGGCCGGTCGGCCCCGGACGAACCGACCCGCTCCCGCCGCATCGACGTCGTCGACGTCCATGGCACCGTCGCGACCGCGACCATGACGCTGTCGCACGGCACAGACACGTTCACCGACATCTTCCTGCTGGTCCGCGTCGACGACGGCTGGCGCATCGCCAACAAGGCCTACCACCGACACCCATCCCTACAGATCCCAAGGGAAAAGCGCTAGCCTGTGTTCGTTATTCCGATCGGCTGTTGAAATCTCGAACGCAGCTACTGACACCCAAGGGAGGGGGCCGGACGTGGGACGCCTCGTACCAGCCGTGACCCGGGCTCTCGACATCCTCGAGCTCTTCCTCGACGGGGACGGCACGCTCTCCGCCCCTGACATCGTGCGCAAGCTCCAGCTTCCGCGCACCACCGTGCACGAGCTGGTCACCACACTCGCAGCCCGGTCTTACATCGTCCAGGTCCCGGGTCAGCCGGGACGGTACCGGCTGGGCGTACGGCCGTACCAGCTCGGCAGCCGGTACGCCGAGCAGCTCGACCTCGCGGCCGAGGGGCAGCAGGTGGCGCGCTCCGTCGCGGAGACCTGTGACGAGACCGTGCACGTGGCGATCCTCGAAGGCACCGACGTCATCTACATCGCCAAGGTCGACTCCACGCACGCCGTGCGCATGGTGTCCGCGGCCGGGCGCCGGCTGCCCGCGCACTGCACGTCCGTCGGCAAGATGCTGCTGGCCTCCCTTCCCGAGTCGGAACTCGGCTCCCGCGTCCCCGACGGCGCCGAGCTCGTCGCCATGACACCGAACAGCATCACCGACCCGGGCGCGCTGCGCGAGGCCCTCGCCACGATCCGGCAGCGTGGGATCGCCGTCGAGAGCCGGGAGTCCAACCCGGACGTGTCGTGCGTGGCCGCGCCGGTGAAGGACCGGACCGGGCAGGTCGTCGCCGCCCTCTCCATCTCCGTCCCCATGATCCGCTGGAGCGACGAGCGCCGCGCCGAGCTGGAGCAGCTCGCCGCCAAGGGCGCCGCGGAACTGTCGGAGCGTCTCGGACACCGGAGCGTGGCATGAACACCCGCTACGAGGTCGCGGTCCGGGCGGAGGCGGAGCTCGGCGAGGGGCCGACCTGGGACGCGGACCACGGGCGGCTGCTGTGGATCGACATCCTGGGGAGTCGGATCCACACGTTCGACCCCGTCTCGGGGCGGCGGAGCGTCCGTACGACGCCCCAGCACGTCGGCGCCGTCAAGCCCCGCGCCGGCGGCGGGCTCGTCCTCAACCTCCGGGACGGCGTGGGGCTGCTCGACCCCGACGACACCTTCCGCTGGCTGCACCACGAGCCCGTCCCCGGCCGCCGCGCCAACGACGCCGCCGTCGCCCCCGACGGCGCCCTGTGGGCGGGCACCATGCGCTACGACGAGGCCCCGGGCGGCGGGACGCTGTCCCGGCTCACCGGTGCCGGGGCGGTCGACGTCGTACTCGACGACGTGGCGGTCAGCAACGGCACCGGCTGGAGCCCGGACGGCAGCCTCATGTACTACATCGACTCGCCCACGCGGCGCATCGACGTCTTCGACCACGCGGACGGCGGCGTCACCGGCCGACGGCCCTTCGTCGAGATCGAGGACGGCGCCGGGTTCCCCGACGGGCTGACCGTGGACGCCGACGGGTGCGTGTGGGTGGCCCTGTGGGAGGGCTCGGCCGTACGCCGCTACACACCGGGCGGGGAGCTGGACCGGGTGATCGAGCTTCCGGTGCCCCGGGTGACCGCGTGCGCGTTCGCCGGGCCCGGACTGACCGACCTGTACATCACGACGGCCCGGGTCGGACTGGCGGCCCCGCCGCCGCTGGCGGGCTCGCTGCTCGTCGTGCCCGGCGCGGGCGAGGGGCTGGCACAGCCCGCCTTCGCCGGCTGACGGGAGGGAATCGGTTCCGGGAGGTGAGGGCGCCGTACTCCGGTGGCCTCGCCTTCTCGGCGCCGCGCCGATGCCGCCGGGTGCCCGTGCCCGTCGGACGGCCGTCAGGTGCCCGTGCGGTCCAGGTCCCGCAGGATCTCCCGCTCCTGTTTCGTCAGCGGGGCCCCGACCGCCGGCGGCAGCGGCGGCCCGTTCAGCGTCGCCAGTACCGTCGACGGGCGCAGCAGTCGCGTCGGCCCCGTCGTCATGCTCGTCACGTCCCAGACCGCCGACGCCGCCGTGTACGAACCGGTCGCCGTGCGGATCATGCGGCGGGTGTACGCCGTGACCAGGCGGTCCGCGAGTCCGGGCGAGCCGCCCCGGGTCCCGGGGAACCACACGTCCTGGCTGACCGCCATCGTCCACGCCCCCTCCACCGACCGCGCCGCCGTCCGCTGCACCCGCCGGGCCAGTCCGGCCCCGGTCAGTCCCGCCTCCCGCAGCTCCCGGGCCAGCACCTGCGCGCCCATCGCCGCCACCGACATGCCCTGACCGTACGCCGGGTTGAAGGTGGCCAGCGCGTCGCCGAGGACGACGAACCGCTCGGGCCAGTGGCGGGTCTTCTCCAGATAGCGGCGGTGGTTGCTGGTGCTGCGGCTGACATGGACGTCGGTGAGCGGCTCGGCACCGGAGACCAGCCGGCCGACGATCGGGTCGGGCAGGTCGAGGGCGTAGCGCAGGAAGGCGTCCGGGTCCGCCGGCGGCTCACCGCCGCCCCGGGTGCCGGCGAGGCTCACCATCCAGCGGTCGCCCTCGATGGGCAGCATCATCCCGCTGCGGCCGGGCCGGCCGAGATAGGGGTTGGCCTGCACTATGGTCAGCGGGAAGCGCGCGGCGCCGACGGGGGTGCGGTAGAGGCGGGTGGCGTTCACCAGCCCGGCGTCCACCGTCTTCTCCCGGACGTCCGAAATTCCCAGCCCCGCCAGCCATTTGACGGCCCGTGAGCCCCGTCCGGCGGCGTCCACCACGAAATCGGCGGCGAGTTCCTCCTCCCCGGCGCCGGTCGAGACGCGCAGCCCGGTGACCCGCTCGCGCGTGCCGGTCAGCTCCAGCGCCTGGCCCTTGCGGATCTCGACGCCGGTGTTGGCCAGCACCGCGACCCGTATCGCCCAGTCCAGCAGCGCCCGGGTGCACGTCAGCATGTGCGGTCCGGGATGCCGCCAGCGCCGGAACCAGCCCTCGGGGGTGAGGGCGACCATGCCCGAGCCGAGCGGGATCTCGTGCGCACCGGCGGCGAGCAGATGCCCCCGCATGCTCACGCCCGGCACCAGGTCCTCCATCGCGGCCAGCCCGCCGGCCATCAGCAGATGCGCGTGGCGTCCCTGCGGCAGGCCCTTGCGGTGCTCCGGCCCGTCGGGCAGCTCGTCCCGGTCGAGTACGACCACCTCGTCCGCGACGGTGGACAGCGCCGCCGCGGCCAGCATGCCGGCCAGTCCCGCACCGATGACGACAGCTCTACGCGACATGGGTTCCTCGCACTCAGCCGAGCGGACCTGGGCATGACGGATCGACGGCAACTCGTGGCACTTCAGAAGGCCTTAACCGTACCTTCACGCATCGTCCCCGCGGCATCCGATCCCCCCAGTGCCTGCGCCAACTCCACCAGCCCGCCCGCCCCGGACACCTCCGTGGCGTGCAGTCGGCCGGTGCTCGGCGTCCGCAGCGGCTCCTCGTGTGCCGCCGCCCGGCGGGCCGCCGCGGCGAGCATGGCGGCCTCCGCGGCGACCCGCGCCTGGTGCGCGGAGCGGCCCTCGGCCAGCGCGGCCGACAGCGCCCGCTCGCGCACCCGGTCGTCGAAGTACGGTGCCAGCGCCAACAGGGCGTCATGGATGGCCACTTCACGGCAGTGCAGGCGCTCGGCGGGCGACTGCCACCAGGCGGAGGGCGGTTTGGGGGCGGTCGACACGAAACCCACCCGGAGCCACAGCGGGTCCAGGCGCCGGTAGTCGCGCAGCCCGCGCCAGTGCCCCACGGCGGCCGGCAGCAGCCGCGGCAGCACGAACCCGGCGGAACAGGTCAGGGCGGCCAGCGCGGCCATCGGCGGGGCCACCCGGGTGGAGAGGAAGTCCAGGTCATGGCCCGTCCAACGGGCCACCACGGCCGTGTACTTGGTGAGCTGGAACCCCACCAGGTCCAGCAGTGCCCCCACGAAGATCAGCCACAGGCCCGCCCTGAGCAGCCCGGTGACCTCCCGGCCCCAGCGCACGCACACCACCGTCATCGCCACGATGGCCGCGGTGTGCCCGAGCAGGTACAGCACGATCATCTCGCGCATGCCGGGGGTGTTGGCGTAGTACGTGTCGAGGTCGTTCAGCCGCTCCACCCGCGCGTCCGCCAGCGCGAACAGCACCACGATGGCCACGATCAGCGGGCCGTACACGGCGATGCAGCGCAGCACCAGCCGCCGTACCCGCTCGCGGGGCCCGCCCCGCCAGTTGATCAGCAGGATCAGCAGCGAGCAGCTGTACGCCGAGAGCAGCCCGTATGTCAGCGGTGCGCCGAAGTTGGGGACGCCGGTGAGGTCGTTGACGGCGGCCAGGGTCATCGGCGCCGAGCAGAGGAACACCACGGCGCCGAGCGCGATCGCCACGCAGGTGGACACGGTCAGCGCGTTGCGCAGCCCCGAGGGCTTGCCGACGGCCGTGTTCGGGCGCCGGAACAGTACGGCGGCGGACAGCGCGAGGACGGCGGCCGCCAGATAGACCACGAGACTCATACGGGGGAGCTCCGTTCCACCGCCGGTGTCAACGCCCCGCGCACCAGCGGCGAGGTGACCAGCGCGTCCGCGATACGCACCAGCGCGTCCGGGCCGGGCGCCCGCTGCTGGAACCACTCCGACTCACCGGCGTACACCGCCCCGAGCGGTGCGTCGCGGCCCGCCCGGTCCGCCATGCACACCCTGGCCGCCGCCCGGATCACCGCGGCCCACGCCGTCGCCGCCGCCCGCTCCGGGTCGCCGGTCGTGCGCAGGGCGGCCTCGCGCGTGGTGTCGTACAACTCCCGGTCGACGTAGGCGTCCAGGTGGCTGAGCGCGTTGTGGATGCTGGTCTGGCGCCAGACCAGCCGGGTGACGGGGGAGGACCAGCGCGGGCGCGGCAGTCGCAGCCGGCGGCGGGCGAGGATCTCGTCCAGCTCCCGCTCCAGGGGCTCCAGGCGTACGTACGTCCGCCGGGCCCGCCGCCACTCGATGAGCCGGGGTCCGGCCAGCGGGATCAGCACGCCGGCCACCGTCAGCAGGGCGGCCGTGCCCGCGGCGACCGGGGCGCCCTGGGTGGCCAGCGCCGCCCAGTCGCGCCCGGTCCAGCGGGCGGTCACGGCGACGAGCTTGGACCCGCTGTACCCGGCGCCGCACACCGCTCCGGCCCCCAGCGTGACCAGTCCCGCGCGCAGCGGGCCGCGCACCTCGCGGGCCCAGCGCAGCGCGGAGACCGCGGTGATGGTGACGGCGGTGAGATGCCCGGCCAGATAGAGCAGGATCATCTCGCGCAGGTAGGGCGTCGTCGCGTAGTACGTGTCCAGGTCCTCGCGGCGCTCCACCGCGGCATCGCCCAGCGCGAACAGCACCGCGATGCACAGCACCACACCGGCGTAGCCGGCGACCCAGCGGCGGGCGGTGCGGCGCGCGCCCGGCCCGCCCCGCCACAGGGCGACCAGGATCTGCGAGGCGGCGCCGTAGGCGGTGATCGCCACGTACGTCAGCGGGGCCGCGAGGTTGGGGATGCCGCTGAGGCGGTTGACGGCGCCGACGGTGGGCGGGGAGCCGAGGAAGAAGCACAGGCCGGCCAGGCCCAGCACGGCACACAGGGTGCGCAGATAGGGGTCGTGCCGGTGGCGGAGCAGGTCCGGGGCGCGCACCAGCAGGCCGAGCCACAGCACGGCGCAGCTCACGTAGGCGATCAGGCCGGTCATCCGCGGGTGCCCCGGTAGTTGAGGGCGGCCCCGATGCGTCCGGCGAGGTCCTGGTCGTCGGTGCCGGCCGCGAACACCGAGTCGGCGGAGGCCTCCAGCCAGGTGCGCAGCCGGCGGCCCATCAGCATGCCGAAGCGGTCGGCCTCTTGTTCGTCGGCGAGCGTGAAGTCGCTGCGGGCGGCGGCGGGTTGCTCCCCCGCGCCGGTGCCGGTGCCGCGCCGCTGGTGCATGTGCCACACCTCATGGCAGAAGATCACTATCTGGTGCCATACGGCGGCCCGCTTGTCGACGATGACGT
This sequence comes from Streptomyces ferrugineus, assembly GCF_015160855.1. Taxonomy (NCBI): domain Bacteria; kingdom Bacillati; phylum Actinomycetota; class Actinomycetes; order Kitasatosporales; family Streptomycetaceae; genus Streptomyces; species Streptomyces ferrugineus. The sequence continues at coordinate 2,062,951 of NZ_CP063373.1, forward strand.
CGTCATGCGTCTCGCGCTCCAGCCACAGCCCGCTGGCGGTGTGCGGCGGGAACACCTCCCGGTGCACCACGATGGGGCGTCCGCGCCACTGGACCGCCGAGTCGACGACCGCCTGGAACAGGGTCTCGGGGTCCGCGGGGACGGGCACCCGGATGGGGCCGATGAGGGCGTCGGCGAGGCGACGCATCTCCCTGTTCGTACGCACGGTTCTCCCCGTGGCTGCTGGACGTTCGACCCTGTGCAATATGCCAAGTCGTCCGTCGCCTCAGCCACCTCCCGCACCCGCGCCCGGCCAGGGATGGCCGAAACCGAGCCGAACACGGCCAACGCCGGGGCGTCCGGCGGGACATTCGACACCCGCCCTAGATGTCCTCGTCCTCCGCCGGGTTCCGCTCCGTGATCATCTCGGCCCATTCGGCCAGGGCCTGGAGCTTGCGCGGCGACATGTGCGGTGCGCGGCGGGCCAGCCGGTAGAAGCCGGGGGTGCGCAGCGGGGCCAGTGGGTCGGCCTTGGCCTCCAGGCCGCCCAGTACCGGCTGGAGGGCGGCGTGCAGGGCCTCGGCCTCGTCGGCGGTGAAGAAGCCGGCGGGCAGGTCGAAGTGGCGGCGGATCCGGTCGGCGTGCTCCAGGCTGGGCAGTCCGCTCCTGCGCCACTCGCTCAGCCACTGCCTGCTGGTGCCGGCGATTTTGGCCAGTTCGTCGAGGGAGTAGCGCTTGCCGTCGGGGCGGCGCCGGGTCTCGCGCAGGAAGTCGAGCCGCTGCCGGACGCGGTCGCCCAGGCTCGTCTCCGGCACGCTGCGACCGGCCAGCAGCGCCGTGACCGTGTCCGCGGGGACGCCGGTGGCGTACGACAGCTCCGGCACGTCCAGCACCTCGGCCAGCCGGCCCGGCTGTCCGGTCAACTCCTCCAGGCGCTCGCGCAGTTCGGCGAGCGAAGCGTGGGCGTCGGTCACCGAGGTCTCCCCGTTCTCCCTGGGCGCGTTCGCCGGATCGTTGGCTGGGCTCACGGGAGCGTATCGGGTCCCTTCGGCCGCGACCAGCCGGAGTGGGCAGGAATAACTGCCCTTTTTTGCAGCGATGGTTGACAGTGGCGCTCACCGCGGGCAATGATCACGTCACTGAAAGACGCATTCCGCTTTCTGCGGCGTGCGATCTGCGACTTCCGGCCGCGCACCGCCTCTTGACGCGGCCGGAGGAGGCCGGGGCCCGCCTCGACGGGGGACGCGAGCACTGTCGGCTCGCCGTCTGCGAGACAGCCTCGGCCACCGCGGGGGATCCGGGCGCCGCCTCGGGGGAGCGGCGCCCGGGGCGCTCCGCTGCCGAGTCGAGGTCAGCTGGTGACGGCGACGCTCTCCGGCCGGTCCCCCGCCGCCCGTTCCCGTACGGCCCGGACGTCCTCCGTGTCGCGCAGGGCCCGGGACATGGCGCCGATGTCGCGCAGCAGGTCCGTGGTGTCGGTGTCGGTCGTGCCGTCGGCTTCGTGTGCCGCGTTCCGGGCGTCGATCGCGTCCAGGATCGCCACCGCGGCGGCCAGCGCCTTCGCCCGGTCCGGCGGGAGGCCGAGGGCGACGGCGGCGTCGTGGGAGCGCCCGCGCCGGTCCTCGTCGACGAAGCGGGCCAGGGGGAGCAGGACGTCGCGGATGAACGTCTCCCGGCGGATCAGCCGGAGTTCCGGGGTGGCACGGAGGAGGAAGGGGACGCCGGAGCCGTTGACGGACTTCATCAGCAGGTACAGCGGGCGCAGTTCGTGGTGGGCGAGGCGGATGCGCCAGCGGTCGTGCAGATACTGGCCGGCGTGCGGGAGGATGAAGCCGACCGCGACCAGGATGGCGGACAGACAGGCGATGGGCGGCGCCACCGCCGTGCTCAGCCAGTCCAGGTTCCGGCCGGTCCAGCGGGTCGCCACGGCGGTGAGCTTGGCGGCGTCGAAGACGAGCTGGAGGGTGTAGCCGACGCCGAGGAACCTCAGGCCCCAGCGCAGCCAGGCGTCGAGGCCGTCGGTGCGCATCCAGTTCCAGATCAGCCAGTTGGTGACCAGCGCGGCCGCGGTGTGCGCGAGCAGATACAGCACGATCATCTCGCGCATGTACGGCGTGTTGGCGTAGTACGTGTCCAGGTCCCGCAGCCGCTCCACGGGCACGTCCGCCAGCGCGAACAGCACCCACAGCGCGACGATCACCGAGAAGTAGCCGGCCACGACCCCGCGCATCGCGCGGCGGGTGCGCGGCGAGCGGTCGGACAGGCCGGTGCGCCAGGTGATGATCAGCAGGAGGCAGGACGCGCAGAACGCGGTGAGCAGGGAGTACACCCAGGGGCCGGAGAAGTTCGGGATGCCGGTGAGGCGGTTGACCCGGGCGATCGTCGACGGCGCCACGAACACGAACACCGAGCAGGCGAGCAGCAGCAGCCCGCCGACCGCGCGCAGCAACGGGTCGTTCCACAGCCGGATGATGCTCGGCAGCTTGATGGCCAGGGCGGCGGCCAGGATCCCGGCGGGGATCCACCAGAAGTTCGGGTAGAACTCGTTGACGAACTCGACCGGCGTCAGCGCGAGCCCCGTCACGGCGCCGTGCCTCGCTGCCGGCCCCGGTAGCCCAGGGAGCGCTGCACGGGGTCCAGGGGCGGCTCCGCACGTTGCTCACCCGGCAGCAGCGGCCGGAACGCGGCGGCCAGCCGGTGCCCGAAGTCGTCGGCCTCGGCCTCGTCCCGCTGCCGTGAGCCGTTGCGCGCGGCCACCGCGAGGGCGGTGTCCCGCCAGCCGGACGTGCCCGCGAGGGCGTGCGCGGCCGCCGTGCCGTCCGTGTGGTCGTGGCGGTGCCCGGCCTGCATGTGCCACAGCTCGTGGCCGAGGACCACCAGTTGCTGCACGGCCTCCGCCCGCTCCTCGACGATGATCAGGTCGAAGTCCTGGAACTCCACCCACAGTCCGGTCACTTCGATCTCGTCCGGGAACCGCTCGAACCGCAGCTCCACGGGCCGCCCGCCGCGCCGCGCGCTCATCTCCGCGCACAGCGCGTGGCACAACTCGCCCACATCGGACGGGGGACGGGGTCTGGCACGCACGGCCGCGCTCAGTTCGGAGGCCAGGTCACGCATCCCGGAAGCGGCGGAAGAGCGCCGCACCCGCAGGGCACCTCCAAGTGCCGAAGTGACCCGGGCCGCCTTCTCGCGCGCGCCCGCGATGTCCATCGCACCCCCTGTTCTCCCACCGCTCGGCGGGCCGTTCGAGCCTACGCGGCCCGCAGCGTCTCCGTCATGTGATGTCACGCGATCGGAATTCATGCACAGGGCATTGACTAGAAAGCGCTTGCACCCTACGGTCCCGTCCGACCCCGTTCGAAGTTACGTGCCAATTTCGATATCTCGAACAGCTTCGATATCTCGAACAGTAAGGGCAGGCAATGGGACGACCTGACCTGAACCGCAGGCAACTTCTGGCCACCCTGGGCGGCTTGACGGTCGCCGGCAGCTTCGGGTTCGCCGCACTCGGCACCGGCGCCGACGCACTGGCCTCCGGCGCGGACACCCGGGTGCGCTACTGGAACCTGTTCAGCGGCGGCGACGGCTCCAACATGATCGCGATGCTGGACGCCTTCCGCGCGGCCAACCCCGCCATCGACGTGAAGGACTCCACCCTCCAGTGGGGCAACCCCTTCTACACCAAGCTCGCCATGGCCGCCGCCGGCAACCGCGCACCCGACCTCGGCGTCATGCACCTCGGCCGTGTCACCGGCTTCTCGCCCGGCCGCCTCCTGGACCCCTGGGACGTGGAACTGCTCGCCGAGTACGGCGTACGGCAGGCGGACTTCAACCCCGGACTGTGGAACCGCGGCGTCATCGACGGCAAGCTCTACGCCCTTCCGCTCGACGTCCACGTCCAGCTCTGCTTCTACCGCAAGGACGTGCTCAAGAAGGCCGGGCTGCTCGGCGACGACGGCCGGATCGTGCCCGTGACCTCGGCCGACGAGTGGTTCGACATGCTCAAGGAGGCCAAGAAGGCCACCAAGAAGGGGCTGCAGACCATCGGCCTGTGGATCAACGACCAGAACTTCCAGTGGTGGTTCTTCGTCGCCTTCTACACCCAGCTCGGCGGCACCTGGTTCAACGCCGACCGGACCGAGGTCACCTTCGACACCGACAAGGCCGTCCAGGTCCTGCAGTTCCTGCGCCGGCACGTCACCGACGGCTACGCCGTCCCGAGCCTGGCCTCCGTCAACGCCGAGCAGTTCATCAACGGCGCCCCCTTCGCCTGGGAGGGCAACTGGTCGCTGCCGGTCTACTCCGGGGCCGGGCTCGACTACGGCGCGACCCCGCTGCCGCCCGTCTTCGGCAAGCAGGCCACCCACGCCGAGTCCCACTCCTTCGTCCTGCCCCACCAGTCCGACCGCGGTGGCGCCACCAACGAGGCCGCGCACCGGCTCGCCGCCTACGTCGTCACCCACGCCCAGCAGTGGGCGGCCGGCGGCCACATCCCCGCGTACACACCGACCCTGTCCACCCCCGCGTACCGGAAGCTGGACCCGCAGAACGAGTACGTCTCCGCCATGGACCACCAGGCCACCGAGCCGAAGGTGTGGTTCGCGGGCTCCACCGGCATCCTCGCCCAGCGCATCGGCCCGATCGTCGTCTCCTCGACGCTGGGCTCCGCCAAGCCCGACACCGTCGCCCGCCGGATGAGGCGTGAACTCACCACGCTGCTCGCGATGAAGAACCCCATGGACGGCAGGACCGCAGCGCAGGGAGGCACGGCCGCATGACGACCAGCGCACAGACCGTCTTCGCCCCGGCCCGCGCCACGACCGCCGCCGGCAGCGCCACCCTCCGCCGCAAGCAGGGCTTCCAGCACGGCGGCTGGTTCGTGGCCCCGTTCCTCGTCCTGTTCACCCTGTTCGTCGTCTGGCCCCTGCTGCGCGGCGTCTACCTCAGCCTCACCGACGCCAACATCTCCGGCGAGGGCGAGAGCTTCGTCGGCCTCGACAACTACCGCGAGGCCCTCCAGGACCCGCTGATGTGGGACGCGCTCGGCCACAGCGCGTACTTCACGCTTCTGGTCGTGCCGTGCATCACCGTCCTCGCCTTCCTCCTGGCGATGCTCGCCCACCACATCGAGCGCGGAAAGTGGCTGTGGCGCCTGTGCTTCTTCGCGCCCTTCCTCCTGCCCTCCACCGTCGCGGCCAACCTGTGGCAGTGGCTGTTCAACCCCGGCACGGGCATGATCAACCATGTCTTCGGCATCGAGACCCCGTGGCTGACCGACAAGTCGTACACGATGCTCGCGCTGGTCATCTGCACCCTCTGGTGGACGGTCGGCTTCAGCTTCCTGCTCTACCTCGCCGCACTCCAGTCCATCCCCGACCACCTCTACGAGGCCGCCAAGCTCGACGGCGCGAACGCCTGGCACCGCATGGTCCACATCACCCTGCCGATGCTGCGCAACATCACCGGGCTCGTCATCACGCTCCAGATCCTGGCCTCGCTCCAGGTCTTCGACCAGGCCGTCGTGATGATGGACTTCGGTCCCGGACCGGAGAACTCGACCCGCACCTTCGTGCAGTACACCCTCGAAGAGGGCTTCACCAGCTACCGCGTGGGCTACGCCTCCGCGATCTCCATCATCTTCTTCGTGCTCATCGCGGTCGTCGCCCTCGCGAGGATGTGGCTGCTGCGCACCCGTGAGGAGGGCACCCGATGACCACCGCCGTGCCGACGAAGCCCCGTAGGTCCTCCTGGACCCCCGGCCAGATCGTCCTCACCCTCCTCGGTGCGGCCGTCTCGGCCGTGTTCCTGGCGCCCTTCGCCTGGGGCCTGTTCACCTCGCTCAAGTCGGAGACCGAGGCGGTGGAGGTGCCCCCGCACTGGCTGCCGCGGGACTGGACGGGCCAGGCGTGGAAGGCGCTCTTCGAGACCGGCAACATCACCGACTGGTTCGTGAACTCCCTGGTCGTGTCGGTGTGCGTGACCTCCGTCGTGCTGCTGGTGAGCGCACTCGCCGGCTACGGCTTCGCCCGCACCGAGTTCCGCGGCAAGAGCGCCCTGATGGGCGTCGTCATGGCGGGCCTGATGATCTCCCCGGCGGTCCTCGGCGTGCCGCTGTTCACCACGGTCCAGCAGATGGGGATGGTCGACACGTACTGGGGCATGATCCTTCCCCAGTGCGCGCCCGCCGCGATGGTCTACATCCTCTACAAGTTCTTCCAGGGCATCCCGCGCGAGCTGGAGGAGGCCGCGTTCATCGACGGCGCGGGCCGCTGGCGCGTCTTCTACACGATCGTGGTCCCGCTGGCCCGCCCCTCCCTGGCGGCGGTGGGCATCTTCACCTTCATCGCGTCGTGGAACAACTTCCTGTGGCCCTACATGGTGACCAACAACCCCGACCTGATGACCATGCCGAACGGCATCGCGACCGTCATGAACTCCTACGGCATCCAGTGGGCCCAGCTCATGGCCGGCGGCCTGATGGCGGGCCTGCCGCTGATCGTCGTCTTCGTCTTCTTCCAGCGGCAGATCGTGGCGGGCGTCGCCCACACGGGTCTGGCGGGGCAGTGAGAACGAAACGGCGCTCCCATCGCCCTCCAGGGCACACCCGCCACCGAACCAAGAACCACCCACCCCCGAAAGGCGCCCATGCACACCGCCCGCTTCACCCTCGACCCGGCCTTCACCGTCGGCGAGGTCAACCCCCGTCTCTTCGGCTCCTTCGTGGAACACCTCGGCCGCTGCGTCTACACCGGCGTCTTCGAACCGGACCACCCGGCCGCCGACGCCGACGGCATCCGCACGGACGTCCTCGACCTGGTCCGCGAACTCGGTGTCACCGCCGTCCGCTACCCCGGCGGCAACTTCGTCTCCGGCTACCGGTGGGAGGACTCCGTCGGCCCGGTCGAGGACCGCCCGAGCCGCCTGGACCTGGCCTGGCACTCCACCGAGACCAATCACTTCGGCCTCTCCGAGTACATCGCGTTCCTGCGCAAGATCGGCCCCCAGGCCGAGCCCATGATGGCCGTCAACCTCGGCACCCGCGGCGTCGCCGAGGCCCTCGAACTCCAGGAGTACGCCAACCACTCCGCCGGTACGGCCCTGTCCGACCTCCGGGTCTCCCACGGCGACAAGGACCCCTTCGGCATCAGACTGTGGTGCCTCGGCAACGAGATGGACGGCCCCTGGCAGACCGGACACAAGACGGCCGAGGAGTACGGCCGGGTCGCCGCCGAGACGGCCCGTGCCATGCGCCAGATCGACCCCGGCATCGAACTCGTGGCCTGCGGCTCCTCCAGCCAGACCATGCCGACCTTCGCCGAGTGGGAGGCGACCGTCCTCAAGGAGACGTACGACCTCGTCGACTACGTCTCCCTGCACGCCTACTACTGGCCCGAGAACGGCGACGTCGACTCCTTCCTCGCCTCCGCCGTCGACATGGAGTCCTTCATCGAGAACGTCGTCGCGACCGCCGACCACGTGGGCGCGCGGCTGAAGTCGAAGAAGAAGATCAACCTCTCCTTCGACGAGTGGAACGTCTGGTACCTGCCGGAGTGGGAGGAGCACGCCAAGTCGCAGCGGGACTGGCCGCAGGCCCCGCGCCTCCTGGAGGACAACTACAGCGTCATGGACGCGGTCGTCTTCGGCTCGCTCCTCATCGCCCTCCTGCGCCACGCCGACCGCGTCACCGTCGCCTGTCTCGCGCAGCTCGTGAACGTCATCGCCCCGATCATGACCGAGCCGGGCGGCCCGGCCTGGCGGCAGACGACGTTCTTCCCCTTCGCGCAGGCCTCCCGGTACGGCCGTGGCCAGGTCCTGGACGTCCGGGTGGACTCCCCGACGTACGAGACGAAGAAGTACGGCGAGGCCGACCTGCTGCACGCCACCGCCGTACGCGCCGACGACGGCACGGTCACCGTCTTCGCGGTCAACCGCAGCCGCACCGGGGCGCTGCCGCTGGAGGTCGCCCTCAGCGGTCTCGACCTCACCTCGGTCACCGAGCACAGCGCCCTCGCGGACGGCGACCCCGACGCCCGCAACACCCTGGACGACCCCGAGCGGGTCACCCCGCACCCGGTCGAGGGCACGACAGTGAAGGACGGCCGCCTCACGGCCGTACTGGAACCGCTGTCGTGGAACGTGATCCGCCTGGCCTGACCCACCGACCGACGGCATACGGACGGCCCCGGGCCGCGCTTCAGCATCCTTGAGCGCGGCCCGGGGTCTGTTGCAACTCGACAAAAAATGGCTGGAGTTGGCTCCTGCTAGTCATGCCCATGACTCCTACGATGCGTACGCCTTCGCCCTTCACAGAAACCTCACTGTTTCTTCAAGGGTCTCAGGCGCAGCCACCCCCCATCCCCAAGGAGAGCCCCATGGCACAGAGACCCATGGCACGTGGACTGCTGCGCTTCCTGCTGAGCGGCGGCGCGCTGGCCGCCCTCCTCACCACGGCGCTGCCCGCGCAAGCGGCCCCCGCCTTCGACAACCCGCCGCCGGACAAGATCGTCATCAAGGTCGCCACGGTGAACGGCTCCGGCTGCCCCCAGGGCACCACCGCCGTCGCCGTCTCCGAGGACAACACCGCCTTCACCGTCACCTACAGCGACTACCTCGCCCAGGTCGGCGGCAACTCCGACCCCACGGCGTTCCGCAAGAACTGCCAGCTCAGCCTGGTCGTGCACGTCCCGCAGGGCTTCACCTACGCCATCGCCAGCGCCGACTACCGCGGCTTCGCCTCCCTCCAGCCCGGTGCGAGCGCCCTCCAGAGAGCCTCGTACTACTTCCAGGGCTCGCCGAACACCCAGTTCCGCAGCCACCCCTTCAGCGGCCCGCTCGTCGACAACTGGCAGGCCACCGACGAGACCGACTGGGCCCAACTGGTCTATGCGCCCTGCGGAGTTCAGCGCAACTTCAACATCAACACCGAGCTCCGGGTGAACCTCGGCTCGTCCTCGTCGAGCAAGGTCAGCTTCATGACGATGGACTCGACGGACGGTGACATCAGCACCGTGTACCACCTGGCGTGGAAGGAGTGCCCGGGCAGGTAGTGCCGCGGGACGTCATGGGCTCCGTCCGGTCGCCGGGTCGGAGCCCATGACTTCTGAGGATGGCAAGAGCCCAAAACCCCCGGAGCATGCGAGTGCACCAGGTATCGAACGGGGGTGGCTCACATGCCGGTACGCATTCACTTCAGCGACGACGATCTCGCGGGCATCAGGCTGGCGCAGGCGCCCGACCCCATGTGGGAGGCGCTGCTCAGCATGCACATGCTGCAGACCGACACCGGATCCGCCGTCTTCGGCGGCTGGCGGACCAGAGTGCGCCGCCAACTGCCCATCGAGGTGGGCCCGTTGTTCCGCCTGGCGCCCCCGGCCGGCTACTCCGCCGACTTCCTCACCCCGGCCGCCGGCACCGGCGGCCTGGACGCCGGGATCGGCGCCCTGCTGTCCACACCGCGCCGGCGGCTCCGCGGCGACCTCGTGGAACTGTCCCGCGCCGGGCGCCGCCTCCCGCCCTGGGCGCGGCCGCTCGCCGACGGCGACAAGGAGGCCGTCGGCCACGTCGCCGGCACGCTCCGACGGTACTTCGCGACCGCGCTCGCCCCGTGGTGGAGCCGCGTCCGCACCCGTTTCGACGCCGAACGGGCCGCCCACGCACGGTACTTGGCGAACGGCGGCCCCGGCTCCCTGCTGAGCGCCCTGCACCCCGGCCTGGTCTGGCGCCGACCGGTGCTGGAGGTGACGGGACTCGGCGCGGACCGCGACGTCCACCTGGACGGACGGGGCCTGCTGGTCCTCCCGTCGTACTTCTGCTGGCGCAAGCCGACGCTGCTGAAGGACCCCGCACTGCCCTGCGTCGTCGTCTACCCGATGACCCACGAGACCGTCCTGAGCGGCGGTCCACCGGGGCCGCGCTCCCTCAACGCCCTCCTCGGCCGCACCCGCGCCGGGATCCTGGAGTCGCTGGCGCAGCACGGCGTGACGACGACCGAACTGGCCCAGGACGCGGGGATCTCCCCGGCCACGGCCAGCCATCACGTCGGGATTCTGCGGAAGGCGGGGCTGGTCAGTACGTGCAAGGCGGGGCGGGTCGTACTCCATACGGCGACCCCGCTGGGGATGGCGCTGCTGGACGGCGATTCTCTAGCGTTGGGCACATGACCGACGAGGGCGACGAGCAGTGATCGCGGGCAGCGTTTCGGACCGGGTCGTCGTGGTCCTCGGGGAGGGGCAGGGCAGCGGGGTGCTGCTCGGCCGCAATCTGGTGCTCACCGCGCAGCACGTGGTGGGCGGCGGCGGCCGGGTCGAGGTGATCCACCCGTCGAGCCGGCATCCGGTCCCGTGCTTCGTCACGTGGGCCGACGAGAGCCTCGACGCCGCTGTGCTCCTCGCGGACTCGGAAGTGATCGGTCCCGAGCTGTCCGGCCCCCTGGGACAGATCCGAGTGGGCGGCGTCGGCACCGGTGCGCCGCTGCCGCACTGCCAGATCGTGGGATTCCCCGGGATCCAGCGCTACGGCGGACTGGGCGACCTCGAGTACGACCAGTTCCGCGCGACCGTACTGCCCCTGGCCGGACGCATGAGGGACGTCCTCGTCTGCGAACTCGACGTGCCGCCCGCCGACGAACGAGGCGCGGACGTCTCACCGTTGGCAGGGCTGTCGGGGGCTCCCGTCTTCGCGGGAGCGGTGCTCCTCGGGGTCGTGCATCAGGTGCCGCGGGGCCGCTCACACCTCAGAATCGAAGCGGTCCCGATCACCACCGTGCTGGCCGAGGCCCGGTCGTTCCGATGGGGCTTCAAGGCCGAGGACATCACCGACGTCCACCCGCGGGACGAACTGTTCGAGGTCCGGTACGCCAAGGACCTGGCCGCGCAGTACCGCAAGACGGAGATCTTCGGCATCGAGGAGCTGGGCCGCACCGAGTCCCGCTGGGACCTCGACACCGCCTACCTGAGCCTGGAGGCCGAGACCGCCGCCGCCGAGGACGAGCGCAGGGAAGCCGGGTACTCGGCGCAGCGCATCGACAGCCTGCTCGTCGAACGCCCCCGCGCCCTGCTGCGCGGCCAGGCCGGCGCCGGCAAGACCACCCTGGTGTGGTGGCTCGCCGCCCACGCGGCGAACGGCACCCTCAGCGAGAACCTCTGGAAGCTGAACGGCCTCGTGCCCTTCGTCATCCCGATGCGCGAGGTGTACGCGCGGGGCGGACGGTTCCCGGCGGTGTCGGAGCTGCTTTCGGCCGGAAGGGTCATCTCGGACGACGCCCCGGACGGCTGGGCCGGCCGGGTCCTGGAGGCCGGCAGAGGGCTGCTGCTGGTGGACGGCCTCGACGAAGTCCCGCCGGAGGAACGGGAGAAGGCCCGCCGCTGGCTCTCGGCGCTCCTCACCCGGTACCCGGACACCCGGTGCCTGGCCACCGTCCGCCCGGACGCGGTGGAGAAGGACTGGCTCCGCGCCGAGGGCTTCACCGAACTGACGCTGCTGCCGATGAGCGACGAGGACGTCCAGGCCTTCGTCTCGGCCTGGCACGACGCGGCCCGCCTGGAATCCGAGCATGTCTACGATGCCCGCCGATGCGGCGACGAACAGGAACTCCTCTCCTCCCTGGAGCAGGACCTCGCCCACCAGTTGGAGCAAAGCACCGCGCTCCGCGACCTCGCCCGCACCCCGCTCCTCTGCGCCGTCATCTGCGCCCTGCACCGTCGCCGCCGCGGCCTCCTCCCCACGACGCGCTGGTCGCTGTACCGAGCGGCCCTCGCCATGCTCCTCGGTGGCCGTGACGCGGCGCGTGGTGTCTCCCGACCCGACGACATCAGCCTCGACTCGGACGAACAGCACGTGCTGCTCCAACGGCTGGCCATCTGGCTCGTGCGGACCGAGCAGCAGCAGATGACGACCAAGCTCGCCACGCACCAACTGGAACTCGCGATGCGGGACATGCCGCAGGTTCGCGCCCAGGCCTCGCCCTACCGGGTACTGCGCTTCCTCCTGGAACGCAGCGGCGTGCTCCAGGAACGGACGGACGACGCGATCCAGTTCATCCACCGCACGTTTCAGGACTTCCTCGCGGCGAAGGAGTTCCACGAGAGCGGGTACGTCCTGGAACTCCTGAATCACGCGGGCGACGAAACCTGGCGGGACGTGATCGTGCTGGCCGTCGGCCATGCGACGCGGACGGACGCGCAGTTGCTCATCGAGAAGCTGGTCATGTTCGGGGATGTGGTGGAGGGGCGTGAGGAGAAGTGGTACCTGCATGTGCTGGCCGCGCAGTGCGCCACGAGTCTGCTGTCGCTGGACGCGGCGCTGATGGAGGTGGTGCGGGGGCGGGTGCGGGCCCTGATGCCGCCGTTGAGCCGTCCGGAGGCCGTTGACATCGCGGGCCTGGGTGCGTGGGCCGTCGAACTGCTGCCGGGGCCGAAAGGGGACGACGGCAGTGTCGGAGACTGGCACATCGTCGATGCCCTTGCGCGGATCCGGACGGCGGAGGCACGGCGGAAGCTGAGGCAGTTCGCGTTGCGTTCGCGGTATCGCACCAAGACCAGGATCGTCCTCGGTTGGGTTCATCAGCCTGCGGAGCAATACGCCCGCGAAGTACTGGCGGGCTCCGGCATTGACCTCCTGGAGGTGCAGAACAGTTCCCAGCTGGCTCAGCTTCCACACCTCGACTCGCTCCGCCGTGTCTTGGTGACTGGGTCGTACTCCGCGGAGGAACTGGACGCTTGTCTGCCCACGCGAGACCTCGTGGAGATCGGCTTGCAGCTCAACGAGACCTTGACCCGCATGGACTTCCTGCGCAAACGGGAGCACCTGCGAGTGGTGAAGGTGATTGCCTGCCCGGCTCTCGGGTTCGACAACGATGAGTGGTCCGAGCTTCTGGACGGCTGGACGACCCTTGAGGGTCTGCGCTTCTACGGTGACGAGGAGAGCACGCGGAAGATGCTGCGAGCCGCGGCTCTGGCGCCTCGGTTGAAGCGTCTGGATCTGGTGATGAATTCGCTCGACTCCCTGACCGAGCTTGCGCCGCTGCCCGCCGTGCGAGAGGTACAGCTCTGCTCTCTGCGGGACCATAGGCGCATGGCACAGGTGTCTCTCGTCTTTCCGAGGCTGGAAACACTGGCACTTGAGTTTGCGGGGGATGCTGTGGCGCCGCTCGATCTGACGCACCTGCGGAACCTGCACGGATTGCGTCAGGTCCTCATCAGCGGCACGGTCACGTCGCGTCCCCGCATCGTGGGCGCCGACGCGATCGGCGCCCGTCTCACCGATCAGCTCCGTGTGCTGGGGGCGTACGACACGAACGCCCCCCAGGATTCCGGCGAAACCGTCAGCTGACGCTCGTCCGGGGCCTTGGAGTCGCGGACGTGGATGGTGTGGGGGCGGGTGGCGACCTCGACGCAGTCGCCGGAACCGCCGCTGCTGTAGCTGCTCTTGAACCAGGCCAGTTCACTGGTGCTCATAGGTCTCCTCGCATCCGCTGCAACAGGCTCATCGAGTCCTTGAGAGTGAGAGCCTGTGAGCGCATCCTGGCATACCTCATCTGGAGCATGCTGACCACCTTCGAGTCAGCGATGAACTGGCCGCTTTCCTGCCCCTCACAGTAGGCGAACCACTTGTTCTCCGGGGTTTCCAGGAGCTGCATGGGGCCGTCCAGCCCCGCGTGTGTGTCCTGTTCTGTCGGCATGATCTGGATCTCGACGTTCCGCGCTTCGGAGATCTCCAGCACATGGTCGACGAGCCCCCGCGTGACCTCCAACCCTCCCGTGCGCCGACGAAACAGGTGCTCCTCCAGGATGAAGCCGAACGCCGTGTTCGGCCGTTCCCGCAACAGCCGTTGCCGTTCCGCCCGCGCGACCCACTGCGCCTCGATCTGCTCGTCGTCCAGCGGCGGGAGCTGGTTCGTGAACAGCGTCCGCGCGTACGCCTCGGTCTGCAACAAGCCCGGAATCAGCCGGCATTCGTACGTGTACAGCGTGATCGCCGTGGCCTCCAGCCGCGCCCACCTCCGAAACCACGCCGCCAACCCCGGCTGCCGAGCCAGATGCCGCGCCGCCTTCTGCAAGGCCCCCGTGTTCCCCAGCACCGGCTCCGAGCGATCCGCGAACGTCGGATCCGGCATCCGCCGCCCCAGCTCCAGTGACGCCACCGTGTGCTTGGACAGCCCCACCCGGTCCCCGAACTCCTCCCGGCTCAGCCCCGCGTGCTCCCGCAGGGCCTGTACAACCGCCCCGAACGTCCGCAGACTGTCCGACGACTCCGGCTCGCCACCCGTACCCGCACCATCGACCACCCTTGGTCACCTCCCGCGCACATGGTCACGGTCCGTCACGCGTACTGTCCAGCCCGTGACCGCGTACGCTCGCGCACCGTACACACCGCTCACCTGGTGAACCGCCGTGCACAGCCGCCAGATTGAGCGCATGCCAGTACCGCTCACCCAGCGCCTCAGCGCCACCCCGCGAGGCGCTCGCCTCGCCCGGCACCTCGTCCTGAACCAGCTGCACGACTGGGGCATCCCGCACGGCAGTGACGTCTCCGAGGCCGTCGCCGTGATCGTCGCCGAGCTGGCCGCGAACGCGGTGACCCACGGCCGTGTCCCGGGGCGGGACTTCGAGCTGCGGCTGTCCCTGCCCACGGGCAGCGTCCGGATCGAGGTCAGCGACACCCTCGGCGAACAGCGTCCGCCGAAACCCGGCGACGTACGGCGTCCGCACTCGCTCGACGAGCACGGCCGCGGACTGGTCCTCGTCGAGGCGGTCGCCGATCGATGGGAGGTGCTGGACCGGGAGCCGCCCGGCAAGACGGTCCGCGCGGAGGTGGACCTGCCGCGGTGGCTGTCACTTGTCGGCGCCCGCCGGTGACGGCTCGGCGGGTGTCTGCGCGGACGACGACCTGCGCAGGGGCGAGAGGTACGCCAGGCCCGCGATCAGCAACCTGAGCAGCGCCCCGATGGTGATCAGGACGTAGATGTCGTGGAACGAGCTCTCCACCGCCCCGGCCGCCACCGCCGCGACCGGAATCGAGGCGAACGCGAGCATGCGTGTCGTCGCCACGACCCGGCCCAACAGGTGGTTGGGGACGATGCGTTGGCGGAGGGTGAACCAGGCGACGGGGTTGATCGAGCCGAGGGCGTAGACCAGGCCCCAGACGATGGCGATGCCGACCGGGTCGCGGACCGGGACCAGAAGCAGGGTGGTCAGGCCCGCCAGGGCCGTCGTGGCGATCAGGATGCGGCCGGGGTACCACCGGCGGATGAGACGGCCCGCGACCGCGGCGCCGAGGACGGCCCCCACGCCCTGCGCGGCCAGTACCGTGCCGATGACGCCCGGTTCGAAGCCCCGGTAGTCGGTGAGGTAGTAGATGAAGTTGGCCTGGATCAGCCAGATGGCGAAGTTGGTCCCGGTGAACATCAGGGAGCCGGCCATCAGGACCTTGTTGTCCTTGAAGATGTAGCGGACCGCCTCCCTGATCTCACCGAGGAAGGAAGCCTTCGCGTGTGGCGCCGCCGCCTTGGCCGGTTCCGTACCCCCCTGCACGCGGATCAGCAGGATCGCCGCCCCCGACACCAGAAAGGACCCGGCGTTGACGAACACCGTGACCTCGAAGCCGAACACCGCCACCAGTCCGCCGGCGATCGCCGGGCCGGCCATGGCCATGATGTTGTCACCGGTCTGCATCCAGGCGTTGGCCTGGCCCAGGCGCTCGGAGGGGACGATGTCGGGCAGGAAGCTCTGGAACGCGGGGTGGTAGACCGGCTCCACGCAGGAGAGCAGGAACGCCGCCACGTAGATCGGCCACAGCGTCTCCACGTCGAGGACGACCAGGATGCCGAGGCAGCCCGCGATGACGCCGGCCGTGGCGTCACCCGCGATCAGTAATCGGCGCCGGTCGAAACGGTCCGCGAACACCCCGCCCGGCATGGAGAGCAGGAGGAACGGGATGTACTCGATGGCGTACAGGACTCCTGTGCTCAGGGCCGAGCCCGTGAGGTGCAGTACGAGGAGCGGCAGCGCCAGTCGGTAGACCCAGTTGCCGAGCGAGGAGGTGAGATAGGCGGTGAGCAGTACGTAGTAGCGGCTTCCCATGCGGGGCATCTTGGCGTACCTCACGTCATGGCGGCGTCCTTGCCGCAGACGGCGCAGTCGTCCAGTCGCTCCCAGCGTTCACTCTCGGTCATCTCGTAGTCGTCGAAGCGCAGTTGCATCAGCCGGCCCGCCGCCACCGGCGGTGCGATGCCGGTGATCAGACGGGTGAGCTCGCCGACGAGGAATCCGGTGGTCATGGTGACCAGCGGGCAGAACGCGGCGTTGTCCCCGCCGATCTGGCGCTCGCGCTTCTCGGTGAGCAGCCGGTCGGAGACGCGGTCCTCGTGCAGGACCTGGCGCCGCCAGCAGGCGATGCAGCCGGTCTGTCCGGGGATCATGGTGAAGTACACCGCGCGCTGGGTCTCCAGACCGCCGGTGACGAGCGGTTTGCGCTCCAGGACACAGCCCTCGTTGACCCAGTGGGCCAGCTCCATCTTGGGGCGGTCGGCGACCGAGATCACCACGTCGGCGCCGTCGATCACACCCAGCACGTCCTTGGTGGAGCCGATCTTCAGGCTCACCGGCTCGATGTCGATGTGCGGATTGAACAGCCGGACGCGCTCGGCCGCGAGATACAGCTTCTCCTCGCCGATGTCGCTCTCGCGGTACAGGATCTGCCGGTTGAGGTTGGACAGCTCGACGCGGTCGAACTCCACCGCTCGTACGTGTCCGATGCCCATCGCGGCCATGTCGAGCAGCAGATGGGTGCCCAGCCCGCCGAGGCCCAGCAGCGTCACACGGGCGTCGCGCAGTCTGCGCTGGAGGTCGTACTTGTTGTCCGCGAGGTGGGCGTAGGACCCGAAGAAGTTGATGTTGCGTGCCCAGCGCTGGAGTTCGTGGTCGGCCAGGATGCCGTCCGGGGTCACGGCTCCGTTCAGCAGGAAGCCGGCCTCGTCGAACTGCTCCACCGCCGCGGTGACCTCTTCGGCGGTCACCGCCGGGAAGTCCGCGGCGAGATCGCGGTGCACCTCGGCGACGGTCCGGGTGCCGTCGAGGAGTTCGAGCAGCCGGCGGATCGAGCCGGTGGGGTCGTCGATCTCGGTGACCTCGCCGAAGCCGCCGATGTAGACGGTGTCGCCGGATCCGAAGAGGGGCGAGGTGTGCTTGAGCTGGGGCAGGATGCGCCCGTCTGTGGGCATGGTGGTGCCGTCCCTCCGTGATACGTCTGGCTTGAAACGTCGCGAGAGCGGAATACTCGACCATGGTGATCCCGCCGGTGGGCGATTACGGCGCCCACCGGCGGGATCCCTGACATCACGAGAGGCCTCAGCCCTCGACCGTGCTACCGGCGATGCTCGCCTTGCGCGTCTTCATGGCAACGGTCATCTCGGTTCCCTCCTTTCTGCCGGGTCGGCGTGTTCTTTCCGCGCTCGCACGCGTCGTGGCGGCGCGGAAGTCAGGTGAGCTGTCCGGCCAGTTCCCTCAGCCGGGTCAAACGGTCCCGCAGGGTGCGGGCGGCGCGGCGCCAGTCGGCCGCCTCGGTGGTGCGGACGCCGGCGGCGCCGAGGAGCCGGTCCGGCGGCCGGGTGTCGCCGGCCGCCAGCAGGCGGCGGAACCGGGGGCCGAAGCCCGCCGGGTCCTCGTCGCGGCGGTCCAGTAGCGCCAGGGCCGCCAACTGGCCGTAGACGTAGGGGTAGTGGGAGCCCGGGTCGGTGAACAGCGGGCCCAGGTAGCTCCACCACATGCGGTAGCCGTCGGTCAGTTCGACGGCGGGTCCGTACAGGTCGCGCTGGCCGTCCGTCCACAACTCGCCGATCCGGTCGGGCTCCAGTGCGCCGGTCTCCCGCAACTCCGTGCGCAGCGCGACCTCGAAGCGGTGGAGGGCGGCGTGTCTGCCGACGGCCACCAGCTGGTCCTCCAGCCAGCGGGCGAGCAGCGACGCCCGGGCGCGCGGACCGGTGCTGCCGGCCAGCAGCGTGCGCACGGTCATGGCCTCGCAGAACAGGGCGACGGTCTCGTTGACCATGGACGGCGGATTCGCGGCCAGGAAGGGCTGGTCCGAGGCCAGCCTCATATGCAGCGCGTGCCCCATCTCATGGCCGAGGGTCAGGATGTCCCGCAGCCGGCCGGTGAAGTTCATGGAAATGCATGGCAGGTGTCCGGGGATTGCGCGAGTGAAGGCACTTCGCTGTTTTCCCGGACGGGGTGCGGCATCCACACAGCCGCCCTCAACCATTGACCGGACAAGTTTTTCGAAGTCCGGGTCGATTTCCCGGAAAGAGGCGATCACCACATCGACGGCCTCCGGCCATGCGATGTCCTGTTCCGAATTGTCGAGGGGTGCGTACCGGTCATAGTCGGCCAGTTGATCGAGGCCGAGAAGCGTGCACTTCAGCGCGTAGTACTCATGGACGACCGGGGTGCATTCTTCGGCCACGGCGAGCAGCGCGGCGACTTCGTCCGGCCGGATCCGGTCGGCCAGGTGGCGTGATTCCAGCCAGTCAGTGCCGCGCAGCCCGGCCCGCGCCTCGCCGTCCGCGACGATCATGCCGAGTGCGGTCGCGCGCAGTTCCAGTTCGGGTTCGAGGGCCCGGTTGACCGAGGCGTGGACCGTGGCCCGCCGGGCGCGGTCGGCGCTGTAGAGGGTGGGCAGGGCCTCCCCGATGGAGCGCCGCTCGCCGTCGATGTCGACGCGGATGCGCGCCAGCAGCTGCTGCGCCAGTCGCTGCCAGCCCTCGGTGCCGGTCGGCAGCAGTGCGGCGAGGGCCGCCTCATGGGGTCCGCCCGGTCCCTCGCTCGCCGCCGCCGTACGGGTCTGCTCGGCGAAGTGGCGGTACGGGCCGAGGTCGCCGGGCGCGGGGTGAGCGGCCAGACCCGGCTCGAAGAACTCCAGTTCGGTGGCGAGGCGGGCCCACTCGGCGTCCAGGCGCCGCAGCAGGGCGGTCGCCGCCGGCCCCTGGTCGTGGAGCGCGTACAGCAGTTCCGCGTAGACACCGACCCGCTGAAGGAGCGTGACACACCGCTCGTACTGACGGATTCCGTCCAGCAGGGACGCCGTGTCCAGCTCGGTCATCCGGTCCCGTAATCGACCGGAGAGATCCTTGGATTCCTGGCGCACGGTGGCCAGGACTCTGTCGATTTCCCGGGATCCCGGATCCGGGAATATCACCGTGGGATCCCATGACGGGCAGTCGCTCTCGACCCGTCCCCCGTTCTCGACGGAACTCACGTCTACCCCCGTTCGGTGATCCGTCCTGGGCGTCGAGAATTCCTTACGGCTGCCTACCCTAAGCACGCGGTTGAGTGAGTGTCAACGAATCAACAGGGCGATTACCGGAGTTGTGAATTCCATGTGCTATTTGCGCGAGGGATCATCATTGTCCGGCCAGGGCGGTCACCGGCGGGGGCCGCGTGACGGGCGGGGCTGTGTGAACCATTGACGCGCAAGGGGTTCGATTCTACGGTCCCGTCCGAAGTGGCGATCGTTGTTCGACATACAGAACAGGAGCGTCCCCCCATGAGCCGCAAGCGCACCGCTCTTCTCGCCCTCCCCGCCGCCGCTCTCCTCGCCCTCATCCCGTCCTCGGCGTCGGCCTACCCCAACCCCGGCCGGGTCACCGGCTCCGTCGTCACGCACGACCCGACGATGCTGCGCACCTCGTCCGGCCAGTACCTGCTGTACGCCACCGGCGGCGGCATCGCCAGCAAGACGTCGTCCGACCGCACCGCGTTCAGCGCGGGCGCCGACGCCTTCGGGAGTCGCCCGAGCTGGTGGCGGAACTACTCCTCGGTGCCGGAGGCCTGGGCGCCGGACATCTCGTACCACGGCGGCAAGTACCTGATGTACTACTCGGTCTCGAAGTTCGGCTCGAACACCTCCGCCATCGGACTCGCGGGCTCCACGACCGGCCGGCCCGGCAGCTGGACCGACTACGGCACCGTCTACACCTCCAGCTCCTCCAGCGACTACAACGCCATCGACCCGAACCTCTTCGTCGACGGCGACGGCAAGTGGTGGCTGTCCTTCGGCAGTTGGTGGACCGGGATCAAGATGATCCAGATCGACCCCGCCACCGGAAAGCAGCTCTCTTCCAACACCACCCGCTACTCGCTGGCCTCCCGCCCGACCGGCACCAAGGCCGTGGAGGCGCCCTTCATCGTCAAACGGGGCAGCTACTACTACCTCTTCGCCTCCTACGACACCTGCTGCGCCGGCACCGGCTCCACCTACAAGGTGAAGGTCGGCCGCGCCACCAGCGTCACCGGGCCGTACCGCGACAGGAACGGCGTCTCGATGATGAACAACGGCGGGACGCCCGTCCTCGAGTCCCACGGCAGCGTCATCGGCCCCGGCGGCCAGTCGATCATGAACGACGTCGACGGCGACCTGATCGTCTACCACTACTACGACGGCAACGACAACGGCACGCCCAAGCTGGGCATCAACCTTCTGAACTGGAGCAGCGGATGGCCCGTCGCCTACTGACCCTGCTGGCGGCGCTGCTGCTGGCCCTGTCGCTCGGACAGCCGTCCGCGAGCGCGGCGTCCTTCACCAACCCGGTCAAGGCGCAGAAGGGCGCCGACCCCTGGATCTCGTACCACGACGGCAACTACTACATGGTGGCGACCAGCTGGACCGACGTCATCACCATCCGCAAGTCCGCCACCCTCGCCGGCCTGGCCTCCGCGCCCGGCGTGCAGGTGTGGAAGGGCGACGCGGCGAACCGCTGCTGCAACATCTGGGCGCCGGAGATCCACTTCATCAACGGCCGCTGGTACCTGTACTACGTCGCCGGGCAGAACGTCTCCGACTACATCCCGACCCAGCGCACCCACGTCCTGGAGAGCGCAGGCTCCGACCCGATGGGCCCGTACACCTACCGGAACCAGCTCAACTCCGCCTGGATGCTGGACCCGAACGTCGCGACCATCAACGGTCAGCTCTACCTCTTCGGCAGCGCGAGCGGCGGCACACAGAACCTGGTCGCCGCCC
Organism: Streptomyces ferrugineus; assembly: GCF_015160855.1. Lineage (NCBI taxonomy): Bacteria > Bacillati > Actinomycetota > Actinomycetes > Kitasatosporales > Streptomycetaceae > Streptomyces > Streptomyces ferrugineus. Next base: position 2,083,942 of record NZ_CP063373.1, read on the forward strand.
GGATGTCCAACCCCTACACCCTGGCCACCGGCTTCTCCACCATCTCCACGCCGACCTACGACTGGGAGCGCAACGGCACGGTCAACGAGGGGCCGGAGATCCTGCAGCGCGGCGGGCGGACCTTCCTCATCTACTCGGCCAGCGGCTGCTGGACGCCCGACTACAAGCTCGGCCAGCTCACCCTGACCGGCTCCGACCCCCTCTTGGCCGCCTCCTGGACCAAGAAGTCCACGCCGGTCTTCCAGCGCAGTGACGCCAACGGCGTCTACGGACCGGGCCACAACGGCTTCTTCACCTCACCCGACGGCACCGAGAGCTGGATCGTCTACCACGCCAACGACTCCGCCTCCGACGGCTGCGACAACGGCCGTACGGCCCGTGCGCAGAAGTTCACCTGGAACTCCGACGGCACCCCGAACTTCGGCACACCGGTCCGCCTGGGCGCGAGCATGACCGGGCCGTCCGGTGAGCCGTCGTCCGCCTCGACGACGTACACCGTCATCAACCGCAACAGCGGCAAGTGCCTTGACGTGGCGGGCGGTTCGACGGCCGACGGGGCGAACGTCCAGCAGTGGAGCTGCAACGGCGGCAACAACCAGAAGTGGCGCCTGGAGGACCTGGGCGACGACACCCACCGTCTGGTGAACGTGGCCACCGGCAAGGTCCTCGACACCGAGAACTGCTCCGCCGCCGACGGCGCCGGCCTGCGCCAGTGGTCCTGGCTGGACAACACCTGCCAGCGCTTCCGGTTCGTGGCGACCGACGGCGGCCACGTCCGCATCGCCAACCAGGCCACCGGCAAGGTGGCGGACGTGGCGAACTGCGGCACGGCGGACGGAACGGACGTACGCCAGTGGAGCTGGCTGAACAACACCTGCCAGCAGTGGAGGCTCAACCCGGTGTAGACCCGGCTGTGCCGCCGGGGCGTCTGTCAGAAGATCAGTTTCTCGATCTCGGTCAGGCGCCCCAGCAGTTGGTCACGGATGTGCGCGCGGATCTTCTCCACCAGCTCGTCGACCTTTCCCTCCTCCAGGGAGAGCGCCTCGATGTCCTTGACCATCTTCCGTACGGTCAACCGGTCCGCGGCCTCCAGGATCGCCGGCCCACCCCACTGCCACGCCACCCGCGCCATCTCCAGGTAGGGGTGGCCGGGTTTCGTCGGTTGCAGGGGATTGCGGTTGCCTTGCTCGATCATCCTTCGCTGGTTGGACATCGCCCAGCTGATCCGTCCTGAGCGGAGGGTGCCCTTGCTCCTCATGTAGCTCAGCAGACGCTCGGTGACGGTCTCGGCGACGCTGAGCGGCAACTGGAACTCCAGGTTCAGAGCGTCGTGCGGCACCCCGTGCTCCCGGCACAGGGAGCTGACCCGCTCACCCAGGCGCTGGTTCAGGGCGTGGCGCAGCTCGGTGATGGCCAGGGGCTCGCCCTCGCCCTCGACGAGTTGCCGCGTCCGTGCCTCGTCGCCGCCCGGAGCGTCCCGCATGGTGCGCACCTCCCGGATCAGCCGCCGCTGAAGCTCGGCGAAGCCCTCCGTGATGTGCTCCTCGCACAACTCGCCCAGCTCCGGCTCGTCCAGCAGCGCGGCCAGAGCCGCCCGGAAGCGCTCCAGGCGCAGCTCCGTGTGGCCGGCCAGGGCCAGGCCCCGGGCCACCGAGAAGGCGGGCTCGGGGTCGTTCTCCACGACCGCGGTGGGGAAGATCTCGGCGCAGATCCGCCTGGTGAACGGCATACGGGACCCGCCCCCGGTGAGTACGACCTGGTCGGGGTCCTTGTCGGCCATCAGCCGGCGGGCCTGCGCCAGCAGTGCGCCGAACTCCTCGGCCCACCCGCCGGGGGCGGCCACCAGCTCCGGGATCTCCAGGGAGCGCAGCCAACCCCAGGCCAGACGGACGATCGGCTTGAAGCGGGGGTTGACGGGTTGGCGCAGGATGTCCGCCTCCGTCCCGGTGAACTGTGCCTCCTTGGCCCGGCGGCAGGCCAGCAGGAGGAACTCCCGGCCACCGTCGGCGGCGAGCGCGTCCCTGAGGATCTCGTTGTCGCGCAGACGCTCGGTCACCAGGTCGGCCACCTGGAAGTCGATCCGGCGGCAGCCGAAGTCGGCCCCGAGGGGGAGGCTGTGGGGCTCCATGTCCGTGATGAGGGTGAAGTCGGTGGTCGAGGAGCCGATGTCGACCACCAGGACCCGGCTGTCGCGGGGCTGCTCGGCGATGCTCCGGTCCGCCGCGTCGGCCGCGGCACCGGGACGGCGGACATGGACGAGCGCCGCCTGCGACTCCGGCAGCAGCCGGGTCCTGATCCCGTCGAGTTTCAGGTGCTTTCCGTAGGCTTTGATCACCTCGGGGCTCCAGCCCGCCGGATGCCCGACGACCATCGTCGGCTTGGCGGTCTCCTCGGTCTCCTCGGCCCGTTCCGACTGGGTGGCGAGGAACTCCGCGAGCAGCGACTGGACGAACAGCACCGCCTCCGGTGTCTCGAATCGCACGGGATCCGGTCCCTGCTTGAAGTTCAGGCTGAACTCGGCGGCGCCCGCCGCGTACACGGCCTCCTCCCCGAGCAGACGGCGGCGGTCGGTGGCCGCACGGGCCATGGCGGTGAGCACGCTGCGTTCCCTGGTGGACTGGCGCTGGAAGATGTGGATGTCGCCTTCGCCGTTGCGCGTCGTCCAGGCGAGAGTGGTCTCGCCGTCGCCGAGGTCGAGCCCGATGACAAGGCCGTCGGGAGTGGTGGTCACCATGTCTGGGCCTCCCCCTGAGTGGTGTGACCGGTAACGGGATCCATCGCGCCGCCCGTGGTCACGCTCAGGACCTCGGTCAGGGTGTCGATCTCGGTCTTTCCCGGCGGCGGAGGGAAGTCCAGTCCCGCTGTTCTGCTGGAGGTGGCGCGGAGCAGGTCCGCGAGGTCCGTGTCCGTGTTGAAGAGGGTGTCTTCGTCCATGTGCAGCACGTTGGTGTTGCCGTTGGCGGCCTCGTCCATGCGCTGCCAGGACTCGGGGGAGCGGTTGACCATGGCGTAGAACGCCGGGTGTTGCAGTCGGATGGTGAGCAGGATCGCCGCGTGCAGCATGCGCGCACGACTGGGCGTGGAGTGCAGCCGCAGAGATATGACGGTGAGGTTGAGAGCGTTGATGAAGCGGCGCACCCGCCGGGGGTTCTGGCCGTAGGCGACGCGGATGAGCTGCCACAGCGCCGGGTCGTCGCGCAGGCCGAGGACCTCTTCGCTGAGGTGGCTGAACATGGACTCGAAGGTGACATGGGGGAGGTGGTACGGGAACTGGATCAGCTTTTCGAGATACTTCCGGCCCATCTCCTCGTCACCGTCGAACCGCTGGGCCACGGCTTTGGCGATCACCTGCTGGTCCATGGCGAGCACGAAGACGCAGGACGCCTCACCGAGGAAGAGCTTCAGCGAGTCGAGGACGGTCGTCGCGGCCTCGGGTGTGCAGCGGTCCAGGTCGTCGATGAGGATCACCAGGCGCCCGCCGCCGGTGAACTGCTCGACGACCTCGGCGAAGTCGTGCTCGAACTGGTTGACGTGCCGGTACTCGAGGGGATCCCCGTTGTCCCAGGCGTCCTTGAGCGCGTCGGCGTCACTGGTCGAGACGAGACCGGCGGTGAGCGGCACCGCCGCCTTGCGGGTCATCAGCCAGGCGGCGGTACGGCTCAGGGCGGCGGCCTTCTTGAGCGCGTGCTGGAGCTGTGCGCTTCGTTTGGCGTCCGGATCCTCGGTGATCCTGGCCGCGATCTCGTCCAGGATGGTCTGGATCAACGCGTGCCAGATCTCTTCGCGCTGGTCGTACTTCCAGGGGTTGAACGACACCACCGGTATGCCCTGCTCCTGCAGGAGTGAGCGGCAGATGTTCATGAAACTGGACTTGCCGGTTCCCCAGGCGCCGTAGAGGGCCACGCTGAGGGGGAGGTCGCGGGTTGCGTTGATCGCGTCGCACAGGACCCGGGAGTGGGGGAGGAAACCGAAGCGGTCGCCCTCCGAGCCGTTCACCGGGTTGTCGGTCAGCAGCATCCACACATCCTGACACCGCGCTTTCACGGTGTCAGGAGGTTGTCATGAAAGCCGACTTGTCGGATCTGAGAGGTGCGGGCGCGTGTAGGATCACGCCCCCGCCGCACTGGGCCAACTCTGCGCATTGGGCCACCCGGTGGCCGGCGCCGGAGACAACCCCGGCCCCGGCCCGGGCCCGGTGGTGCCCCGCACCTGCGCGGCCGTGAGCCCCCCACGGGCCGGCACCCCCGGCGGCGTCGGACTGGGGGGCGGCGGCGGCACCACCGCCGCGGCCGGTGCCACGGGTGACGGGAACGGCATCGGAGCCGGTGCCGGTGCCGGCGCCGGTGCCTGAGCGGCGGGGGCAACGGGCGCGGGCGCCGGCATCGGGGCCACCGGAGCCGGCGCCGGCATCGGCATACCGCCCCCCGGCGGCACCGCCTGTGGCACCGGCTGCGGCTGAGGCGCCGCGGGCATCCCGGCTCCCACGGCCTGAGCGGCAAGGCCCTGGACTCCGGCGCCGTTGGTGGAGCTGACCAACCGGTCCACGGCCGCCGTACCCGAGCTGTAGTTGGTCCCTGTACCGAGCTCGGGTACGGCGGCTCCCCTCCTGGTCCCGTAGAGCACCTGCTCCAGGCCGGACACCAGGCGACGCACATCCACCTGGGGGCGCACCACGAGTCGCAGGAAGCGGCTGGACGAACCGATCTTGTTGCCGCACTCGCGGACCAGGATCCGGTGCTCGGTGAGCAGCCGGTCGCGGACCACGGTGCCCTCCGCGCCCACGGGGAGGCGTACGAAGAGGAAGTTGCCCTGTGACGGGTAGACCGTCAGACCGGGCAGCTGGGCCAGATGGCTCGCCATGTCGAGGCGGTCCCGGCGCACCTGCTGAAGGCTCTGCGCGTACTCGGGGCCGTGCTCCTTCAGCATGAACACCACGTGCTCGGCGAAGGCGTTGAGGTTCCACTTCGGCAGCATGGAGCGGACCATGCCGGCCAGCGCCGGGTTGGCGACGAGGTAGCCGAAGCGGATGCCGTGCAGGCCGAAGTTCTTGCCGAGGCTGCGCAGGACGATGACGTTCGGCCGGAGCATCGCCTCCTGGACGACCGACGGTTCCTGCTCGGCGTCGGCGAACTCCAGGAAGGACTCGTCGATGATGACCAGGTCCAGGTCGGCCATCGCGTCCATGAACTGCACCAGCGCGTGCTTGTGGAGATAGCCGCCGTCGGGGTTGTTCGGGTTGCAGATGACCGCCACCCGGGTCCCCCTGGCCCGGATGAACTCGGCGTACTGGGCCAGGTCCAGGGCGAATCCGCTGGACTCCTGGAGCGGGAACATGTCGACCCGCTTGCCGGTCTCCATCGGCTGGTCGGTCCAGCGGCCGAAGGTGGGGACGGGGATGGCGAGGGACTCCCGGACCATCAGATGGTCGATCCAGGTGATGAGCTCGGTCGATCCGTTGCCCATCGCCACGCACTGCGGCGGAAGCTGGAGCAGGCTGCACAGTTCGGACGTGATCGTGTCGGCGCTGCTCGGGTAGAAGGTGATGATGTCCCGCAGCTTCCCCGCCATCTCCTGGAACATCTCCGGGGTGGGGAAGTACGGATTGCAGGGGATGCAGAAGTCGACCGGACCGGCCCCGTCGCCGCCCTCCCGCGTCAGCGCCGCCATCGACGGGCTGTGTGCCGCGGTGCTGCGGAACAGCGAGGTGACGTTGTCGGCCATGGAACCTCCGTATGGGGCGGACCCGGTGGGGACGGCCGGGCCCGTCGTCTTGGGTGGCCCGCGCGGGGGAGCGCGGGCCGTCCTTACATACGGAGGCTGGAGGTACCTCGTTCAATAGATGTGACAGAAGTATGAAGCTATCGACTGAATGAGTGGACCGTCGTCGAGCGGTACGTCTGCCCCGGCCGCAGCACCGTCGACGGGAACGACGGCTGGTTCGGCGAGTCCGGGAAGTGCTGCGTCTCCAGGCACAGCGCGTCACCCTGCCGGTAGATCCGTCCGCTCGGGCCGACCAGCGTGCCGTCGAGGAAGTTGCCGGAGTAGAACTGCAGGCCGGGCTCGGTGGTCGCCATCCGCAGGGTGCGGCCGGAGGAGGGGTCCTTCAGCGTGGCGATCCACTCGGGCTTCGGCGAGATGCCCTTGTCGAGCACCCAGTTGTGGTCGATGCCCTTGGCGTACAGCAGTTGCTGGTGCGTTTCGCGGAGGTTCTCGCCGATCGCCTTGGAGCGGCGGAAGTCGAACGGGGTGTCCGCGACCGGGGCCGGCTCACCGGTGGGGATGAGGCCCGGGTCGACCGGTGTATAGCGGGAGGCGGCGATCTTCAGCTCGTGGTTCTCGATCGTGCCGCTGCCCTCGCCGGCGAGGTTCCAGTACACGTGGCTGGTGAGGTTGACGACGGTGGCCTTGTCGGTGGTGGCCTCGTAGTCGACGCGCCAGTCGCCGTGCTGGGTGAGGGTGTACGTCACCTTCGTCTTCAGCGTGCCGGGGTAGCCCATCTCCCCGTCGACCGAGGTGTGGTGCAGGTACAGGCCGACGTCCGGGCCCTTGGTGAACGGCTCGATGTCCCAGACGACCTTGTCGAAGCCCATGGTGCCGCCGCCGTGCAGGCTGTTCTCGCCGTCGTTGACGGACAGCCGGTACGTCTTGCCGTCCAGCGTGAACTCGCCCTTGCCGATGCGGTTGCCGTACCGCCCGATCAGGGCGCCGAAGTACGGGCTGGCGGAGACGTAGTCCTCGATGTTGTCGAAGCCCAGGCAGACGTTGGCGTAGTGGCCACGCCGGTCCGGGATCTCCAGGGACCGCACGATGCCGCCGTAGGAGAGGACCTTCATCCGCGTGCCGCCGTTGGCCAGCGACCAGCTGTGGATCTCGGTGCCGTCGGCGAGCTTGCCGAAGAGTTCCTTCACGGGTTGCTCCCCGCCCTTCTCACACGAAGGGGGCCCCGCCTTCCGGTGGGGCCCCCTTCCGGTGCTGTCAGCTACCGACCTTGCGCTTGTTCCATACGTCGAACCCGACCGCGGCCAGCAGCACCATGCCCTTGATGACCTGCTGCCAGTCGGTGCCGATGCCGACGAGGTTCATGCCGTTGTTCAGCACGCCCAGGACCAGGCCGCCGATGATCGCGCCGAGGACCGTGCCGACGCCGCCGCTCATCGACGCGCCGCCGATGAACGAGGCCGCGATGGCCTCCAGCTCGAAGTTGAGGCCGGCCTTGGGGGAGGCCGCGTTGAAGCGGGCGGCGAAGACCAGACCCGCCAGGGCCGCGAGCATGCCCATGTTCAGGAAGACCAGGAACGTGACCTTCTTGTCCTTCACACCCGACAGCTTGGCCGCGGGCAGGTTGCCGCCGATCGCGTAGATGTGGCGGCCGATGATCGCGTTGCGCATCACATAGCCGAAGCCGACGAGCAGCACGCCCAGGATGAGCAGCACGATCGGGGCGCCCTTGTAGCTGGCCAGCAGCATCGTCAGCGTCAGGATGGCGGCGCCGAGCGCGACCAGCTTCAGCAGGAACAGGTTGAAGGGCGGGACCTCGAGGGAGAACTCCTGCGAGCGGCGGCGGTCACGGAACTCCTGGAAGACCACGAACGCGATCAGCGCGAAGCCGAGCAACAGGGTGAGATTGTGGTAGTTCGTGTTCGGACCGACCTCGGGCAGGAAGCCGTTGGCGACCTTCTGCAGACCCTTCGGGAACGGGCCGAGGGTCTGGCCCTCCAGGAAGATCTCGGTCAGGCCGCGCCAGATCAGCATGCCCGCGAGGGTCACGATGAACGAGGGTATGCCGCCGTATGCGATGAAGAACCCTTGGATGGCGCCCGCGATCGCGCCCACCGCGAGGCACAGGATCACCGCGACCGGCCAGGGCAGATCGTTTTTGACCATGAACACGGCCGCCATCGATCCGATGAACGCCGTCAACGAGCCGACCGACAGGTCGATATGGCCCGCGATGATCACCAGCATCATGCCCATCGCGAGGATGAGGATGTAGCTGTTCTGCAGCACCAGGTTGGAGACGTTGCGCGGCAGCAGCAGGTCACCGTCGGTCCACACGGCGAACAGCGCCACGATCAGGCTGAGGGCGATCAGCATGCCGTACTGGCGCATGTTGCGGCGCAGGCCGTCCAGCACCAGCTGGAGCAGACCGTCGCCCGCGGCCCCTCCGCTCTTGCCCGGCGGCGCGGGGGCCGGGGTCTTGGCGGTCACATCCGTGCTCATCGGGATACCTCTTTGTCCTTCGTCATCTGACGCATCAGCGATTCCTGCGAGGCCTCGGCCCGCGAGAACTCGCCGGTCAGCCGCCCCGCGGCCATCGTGTAGATGCGGTCGCACATACCGAGCAGCTCCGGCAGCTCGGAGGAGATGAAGACGACCGCCTTGCCCTGGGCGGCCAGCTGGTCGATGACCGTGTAGATCTCGTACTTGGCACCGACGTCGATGCCGCGCGTCGGCTCGTCCAGGATCAGCACGTCCGGACCCGCGAAGATCCACTTGCTGAGGACGACCTTCTGCTGGTTGCCGCCGGACAGCTTGCCCACCGGCTCGAAGACGGTCGGCGCCTTGATGTTCATGGACTTGCGGAAGCCCTCGGCGACCTGCCGCTCCTCGTGCTCGTCGACCACGCCCCGCTTGGCGACCTTGCCCAGCGCGCTGAGCGAGATGTTGCGGTTGATGGTGTCGATGAGGTTGAGGCCGTAGTGCTTGCGGTCCTCGGTGACATACGCGATGCCGTGCTTGACCGCCTCGGCGACGGTCTTGGTACGGATCTCCGTGCCGTCCTTGAGGACCGTGCCGCCCGCGTGGCGGCCGTACGTCCGCCCGAAGACGCTCATCGCCAGCTCGGTGCGGCCGGCGCCCATCAGGCCCGCGATGCCGACGATCTCGCCGCGCCGCACCTCGATCGACACATCGTCGACGACCTTGCGCTGCTGGTCGATCGGGTGGTGCACGGTCCAGTTGCGGATCTCCAGCGCCGGGTGGGCGCCCTCCTCCGGCTCGTGCGGGGTGCGCTCGGGGAAGCGGTGCTCCAGGTCCCGGCCGACCATGCCGCTGATGATCCGGTCCTCGGTGGTCTCCGGCGCCTTCACATCGAGGGTCTCGATGGTCTTGCCGTCGCGGAGGATCGTCACCGAGTCGGCGACCTTGCGGATCTCGTTGAGCTTGTGGGAGATGATGATCGAGGTGATGCCCTGCTTCTTCAACTCCAGGATCAGATCCAGGAGTTTGCCGCTGTCCTCGTCGTTCAGGGCCGCGGTCGGCTCATCCAGGATGAGCAGTTTCACCTTCTTGGACAGCGCCTTCGCGATCTCCACGAGCTGCTGCTTGCCCACGCCGATGTCGGCGACGCGGGTGTCGGGGTGATCGCTCAGCCCGACCCGGCGCAGCAGCTCGGTGGCGTGCCGCAGGGTCTCCCGCCAGTCGATGAACCCGCTCTTGGCGTGCTCGTTGCCGAGGAAGATGTTCTCCGCGAGGGAGAGGTAGGGCGACAGCGCCAGTTCCTGGTGGATGATGACGATGCCGTGCTGCTCGCTCGCCCGGATGTCCTTGAACTCGCAGACCTCCCCCTCGAAGAGGATGTCTCCCTCGTAGGTGCCGTGCGGGTGGACGCCGGAGAGGACCTTCATCAGGGTCGACTTACCGGCGCCGTTCTCCCCGCAGATGGCGTGGACCTCGCCCTGCTGGACGGTCAGCGTGACGTCCGACAGCGCTTTGACGCCGGGAAAGGTCTTGACGATCGAGCGCATTTCCAGGACGGGTCCCGCCATGGTCGTGCCTTCCAATCCGTAGGAGACGGCGGTTAGTTGAGGTCGCTTTCCTTGATGTAGCCGGAGTCGACGACCGTCTCCTTGTAGTTCGTCTTGTCGACGCTGACCGGCGTCAGCAGGTAGGCCGGGACCACCTTGGAGCCGTTGTCGTAGGTCTTGGTGTCGTTGACCTCGGGCTTCTTGTCGTTCAGGACCGCGTCGACCATGTTCGAGGCCACCTTGGCGAGCTCACGGGTGTCCTTGTAGACGGTCATCGACTGCTGGTCGGCGATGATCGACTTCACCGAGGCGACCTCGGCGTCCTGGCCGGTGACGATCGGCAGCGGCTTGCTCTTGGTGCCGTAGCTGTCCGACTTCAGCGCCGACAGGATGCCGATGGAGATGCCGTCGTACGGCGACAGCACCGCGTCGACCCGGTCGCTGCGGTAGGACCCGGTCAGGATGTCGTCCATGCGCTTCTGGGCGGTGCCGCCGTCCCAGCGCAGGGTGGTGACCTGGTTGAGCTCGGTCTGGCCGGACTTGACGACGAGCTGCTTCTTGTCGATGTACGGCTGCAGGACGTTCATCGCGCCCTGGAAGAAGTAGCGCGTGTTGTTGTCGTCGTTGGAGCCGGCGAACAGCTCGATGTTGAACGGGCCCTTCTTGGAGCCGTCCTTCAGGCCCAGCTTCTCGACGATGTAGGTGCCCTGGAGCTCGCCGACCTTCTCGTTGTCGAACGACGCGTAGTAGTCGACGTTCTCCGTGCCCAGGATCAGGCGGTCGTAGGAGATCACCGGGATGTCCGCGTCCTTGGCCTGCTGGAGCACGCTGTTCATCGTCTTGTTGTCGATGGCCGCGATGATCAGCGCCTTGACGCCCTGCGTGATCAGGTTCTCGATCTGCGAGACCTGCTGGTCCGGGTCGTCCTCGCCGTAGACCAGCTGGGTCTTGTAGCCCTTGGACTCCAGGTCCTTCTTGACGTTGTTGCCGTCGGCGATCCAGCGCTCGGAGGACTTGGTGGGCATCGCGATGCCGATGGTGGCGCCCTTGGTGTCGCCACCCTTCTCCTCGCTCCCACCCTCACTGTTCTGGCCGCAGGCGGACAGGGTCAGGGCGAGGGAGGCGGCGGAGGCTATGGCGGCGAGGGCGGCTCTGCGGTTGCGCATGGTCATCATCCTTGATGTGTGTGCAGGGCTCGGTCTGGGATGCGAAGTCGCCCGGAGGATCATGCCCGGAAGACCGAGAAGCGGTGCGTGGGATTCTGCGCGACTGTGTCGTCTTTTGTCGCGGATGTTTCTGGAACGTTATGCCGAGTGACCGAACCGTGTCAGAGCGCCCGGCAGCCGCGAACCGAGCGGCGCCATGTCGCCGTCCGCGCCATGCCGCGCCAGCAGATCCAGGGCGAGCCGGCCGCGCCGCACCCGCTCCTTGGCGGTGGTCAGGGTCAGGTCCCGCATGTGGTGGCCGTACGGGTAGATACCGGGCGCCTTGGACAGGCCGAACTTCAGATAGATCGGTGCGCCACGCCGGATGAGCTCGGCGACCTCGTACATCCGCACATAGCCGCCGAGATCGTCGGGGGCCTCGATGTACATGTCCATGGGGGCGGCGGAGACCCGCCGGATCTCGGTGAGGTGATCGAGCGTCAGATCGCTGGGCACGTTGATGGAGTCGGCGCCCAGTTGCTCGTACACCGCGTACGCGGCCGGGTTGACCGGCCCGATCAGCGCCGAGACCTTCAGGGTGGTGTCGGCGGGGAGGATCCCGGCGGCCCGCGCCCGGTGCAGCGTCCACAGCACGCCCTCGTCGGCGACGAGCAGGCACTTGACGCCCAGCTCCGTTGCCCGGACGGCGTCTTCGACGCACCCGGCGACGGCGTCGTGACCGCGGGCGCGCAGTCCGGCGCCCTTGGAGTCGGTGCGCGTGGACCCGCCGATGTCCCACGTGCCGCGCGGCCCGGTGAACAGGCAGAGCTCGATGTCGCGCTCGGCGGTGGCCTCGACCATCTCGGTGATCTCGGCGTCGCTCAGCATCCACACGCCGCTGCCCTGGCTGATCCGGTGGATCGGCACATCGAGGCGCGAGGCCTCCTTGAGGACCACGGCCAGCGCCTCGGGACCCTCGCACGAGGGGATCTCGGTGCGCCAGCGGCCGCCGCCCGGGAAGGTGTGCGGCGAGGCGTCGGCGGGGGACAGGGCGGGCGCGCCCAGGCCGAGCGCGGCGAGCGCCTGCTCACCGGGTCGGCGGGCTGCCGTGGCGGAAGCGTCGGTCACAAGCTGTCCTTAGTGTTCGAAATGTCGGACGAAGTTCGCGGCTCAGGGTGTGGGGGCTTGGGTGTACGCCGATACGGGAGCCGTCAGGTTGCCCCCGTACCGGCGTACGTCTAGGGGCGGAGCAGTACCTTGCCCACCTTCGGATCACCGGACCCCACCAGCTCGATCGCCTCGGGGAACTCGGCGAGCGGCAGCTCGTGCGTCACCAGCGGCAGCGGATCGAGCAGACCGGCCCCGAACACCCGCACCGTGTGCGCCCAGGCGTCCGGCGGCGCACCGAAGACGGTGTGCACCTCCAGCTGCCGTACGACGAGGTCGGTCGGGTCCAGCCCGTCGGCGCCCGGCGCCGGGATCCCGGTCAGGACCAGCCGCCCGCCGCGCCTGAGCAGCGCGGCGGAGGTGCGCGCGGCGTCCGCGGACCCGGCGGTCTCGATCACGACGTCGATGTCATCGGGGAGCAGCTGGTCCTTCGTGCGGAAGTCGGTGGCGCCGTACTGCCGGGACAGCGCCTCCCGGTCACCCCGGGTGCCGACGACGAGCAGTTCGGCGGGGGAGATCGCCTTCAGGAACTGAACCGCGAACATGCCGAGGGTGCCGGTGCCGACGACGGCGACCCGCTCGCCCGGCTGGGCGTTCGCCTTGAGCGCGGCGGCGGCGATGCAGGCGGCGGGCTCCAGGAGAGCCGCGGCCGTCAGGTCGGCGTCGTCCGGCAGGACGTGCAGGAGCCGGGCCGGGAGAGTCAGCGTGGTGGCCATGGCCCCCGGCTGGGTGAACCCGGTCTCCTCGTAGCCGGCCGTGCACAGCGTCGTCTCACCCGCGTGGCAGCGGTCGCAGACCTGGCAGTTCCGGAAGCCCTCCCCGACGACCTTGCGGCCGGCCAGGGACGCGGGGACGCCCGCGCCGACCGCCTGGACCGTCCCGGACCACTCGTGGCCCGGCGTGAGCGGATAGCGGACGTACCCCTCGGGCCGGTTGCCCTGGTACACCTCGCGGTCGCTGCCGCAGATGCCGACCGCGTGGACGCGGACGAGGGCCTCGCCGGGACCGGGCTCACGAGGCGTGTGCTCGGTGAGCCGGTGCTCACCGGGCGCCTCGATGACGACGGCGGTGCTCACTGCTGGGTGCCCTTCGGCTTGCGCTGCTCCCAGCCCTCGGCCCACAGGTCGAACCGGGCCTGCTGCTGCGGGAACTCGGCCGCCGCGTCGGTGTCGAGCTCGACGCCGAGGCCGGGGGCGTCGGAGAGGTGGAAGTAGCCGTCGACCACCTGCGGAGCGCCCTTGACGACCTTCTTGATCTCCGCGTCCGCGAAGTCGTTGAAGTGCTCAAGGATCTTGAAGTTGGGGGCGGTGAAGCCCACCTGGAGGGAGGCGGCGGTCAGCACCGGGCCGCCCACGTTGTGCGGGGCGACCAGCATGTAGTGGGTCTCGGCGGTCGCGGCCAGCTTCCGCGTCTCCCAGATACCACCGATGTGGCCGACGTCCGGCTGGATGATGTCGACGGCCTGGCTCTCGAACAGCTCGCGGAACTCGATGCGGTCGTGGATGCGCTCACCGGTGGCGACCGGCATGTCCACCTTGGCGGCGACCTTCTCCAGGGCCTTGAGGTTCTCCGGCGGCACCGGCTCCTCCAGCCAGGCGGGCTTGAAGGGGGCGAGCTCATGGGCGAGGCGGACGGCGGTCGCGGGCGAGAACCGGCCGTGCATCTCCAGCATCAGCTCGGCGTCGGGTCCGATGGCGTCCCGTACGGCCTCGATCAGGGAGACGGAGTAGAGGGTCTCGTCGTGGTCGAGCTCGAAGTGACCGGTGCCGAAGGGGTCGATCTTGAGGGCCTTGTAGCCGCGCGCCATGACCTCCTGCGCGGCCTTGTGGTACGCCTCGGGGGTGCGCTCGGTGGTGTACCAGCCGTTGGCGTACGCCTTGACCTTGTCGGTGACCTTGCCGCCGAGGAGCTGCCAGACGGGGACGCCCAGGGCCTTGCCCTTGATGTCCCAGCAGGCCATCTCGATCACGGCGATGCCGGACATCACGATCTCGCCGGCGCGCCCGTAGTCGCCGTACTTCATGCGGCGGACCAGATCCTCGACAGCGAACGGGTCCGACCCGAGAATGTGGTTGGTCTCCGCCTCGTGCAGATAGCCGAGCAGCGCGTCGGTGTGGCCCAGCATGCGGGTCTCGCCGACGCCGGTGAGTCCTTCGTCGGTGTGCACCTGGACGTAGGTCAGGTTTCGCCACGGCGTCCCAACCACGTGCGTGCTGATTCCCGTGATGCGCACGGTAGCCACTCCCTGTACTCGTCCGGCCTGTTCGAAATATCGTCACACGTTCGAAATGCTGACGCGACAGTAAAGACGGCGCGGTCGGAGTGTCAATGGGTCGAGCGAACAACGATTTCGACGCGATGGCCGGGATGGCGGGGGATAGTCCGGCCTGTCCTCGCCTCCGTGGGCCGGGAACGCGGAACTCCCACACAACTTTCACATCCTCGCCCGGGGACGGTACCGGTGCGGAATTTAACCTTCCCGCGTCATGGACTACTGCCACCCGTGCCAACGGCACCTCAATGGCGCCCTCGCTTGTCCGGGGTGCGGCGCACCGGCCGAAGAGCGCTGGGTGCATACGGACTCCGTGCTCGATCGGGACGGTGCGGCCGCGGACGAACCCGACGAAGCGTACGAGGGTGACGAACCGGAGGCCGGCGGAGACCGGGCCCGGCCCGAGCCCCGGTTCCGGGACCGCGGCGTGGGCGGCAGCCGGCGGGACCGGAAGGCGGCGCTGCACCGGCGCCGCCGCCGGCGGGTCCTGATGTTCGGGACGGGGCTGCTGCTTGCCGCGGGCGGACTGAGTCTCGCGGAACTCGGCATGGAGGCCCCCTCGGAGGAGCCGAAGGGCGCCGCCGCCGGATCGCCGTCGGCGTCGGCGGAGGATGTCCCGGAGTCCGGTGGTGGGGCGCGGGGATCGACCGGCGCGGGAGTGGATTCGCCGGCCCCGTCGGCGTCTGCCTCGGCCTCGGAGACGAAGAAGCCCGAGGAGGAGGACCGGGACGAGTCCGAGGACCCCGAGGGCTCGAACGCGACGGCGAAGCCGGCGCCCTCGGCTCCCGCCGCGACCTCCCCGCCCGCGAACCCCGGCGCCTCGGCGCCCGGTTCGTCACCGGACCCGACCACCGCCCCGACCGCGGATCCGGTCCCGGACCCCACGCCTTCTCAGACGTGCACGCGCTTCCTGTGGTGGTGCGCGTAAGGGAGTTCGGGCCGTCGGGCAGACGCCGCCTCCCGGACCCCCTGCCGCCTGGCGCGTTACTCAACCGTAACGACTTCCCGGTGCAGGCCTCTTGACCGCCATGAATTGTTAGCGCTCACAATGACCTCCGCGTTCAACAGTCGGTCTCGACGACAGCCAGGGAGGTGCGGCCGTGACCCACTCACCGCTTCGGCCGCCCACCATGGCCGACGTGGCACGCCTGGCCGGTGTGTCCCACCAGACCGTGTCCCGTGTGCTGGGGGAGCATCCCAACGTGCGGGACGAGACGCGGGCCAGGGTGCTGCGCGCGATCGAGGAGATGGGTTACCGCCGCAACTCCTCGGCACGGGCCCTGGTCACCCGGCGCACCCGGACCCTGGGTGTGGTCGCCTCCGACACCACCCTCTTCGGACCGGCCAGCACGTTGTTCGCGCTCGAGGAGGCGGCGCGTGCCGAGGGGTACCTCGTCTCGACGGTCAGTCTGCGCAAGCTGACCGTGGAGAAGCTGTCCGAGGCCCTGGACCACCTCAGCGAGGGCGGGGTCGAGGGAGTGGTCGCCATCGCCCCGCAGCGGTCGGCGGTCGAGGCCCTCGCCGAACTCCGCCACCCGTTCCCGGTGGTGACCGTGGGCAGCGGGCCCGGATCGGGGATCCCCAGCGTCAACGTGGATCAGCATCTGGGCGCGCGGCTGGCCACCGGCCACCTGCTGGCCACCGGCCACAGCAGGGTCTGGCACCTCGCCGGACCCGAGGACTGGCAGGAGGCGGCCGACCGGGCCGCCGGCTGGCGGTCGACCCTCGAAGCGGCGGGCGTGGAGCCGCCCATGCTGCTGCGCGGGGACTGGAGTCCGCTGTCCGGCTACCGTGCCGGCCAGGAACTGGCCGGCTGGGTGGGCCGCGGACTGACCGCCGTCTTCGTCGCCAACGACCAGATGGCACTGGGGGTGTTGCGGGCCCTGCGGGAAGCGGGTGTGAGAACTCCCCAGGACGTCGCGGTGGTCGGCTTCGACGACATCCCGGAGTCGGAGTTCTTCGCTCCCCCGCTCACCACCGTCCGGCAGGACTTCTCGGCGGTGGGCCGGCGGAGCATCGCGCTGCTGCTGGATCTCATCGAGGGCCGGGCCCCCACCGGGACACCCCGGTTCGCCATCGAACCCCAACTCGTCGTCCGCGCCAGCACCTGTCCGTCCACCCCTCAGGCGGAGGGCGCTCCCGGCTGACGCGGCACCAACCGGTCGCCGTCCCTCCATTCGTGCGGCCGATATTTCGAACAATGATCGACAGGCTGGACGCACGCGGCCGGTCCCATCGAGTACCAGCAGGTCCGGCCCCGGACCGGCTCTTCAAAGGAGAAGAAGCATGCTCAACAGACGGAACTTCCTCACTGCGGCGGTCGGCGTGGCGGCGGCGGGCGGCCTGGCGGCCTGCGCCAAGGAGGACGACAGCCCCGCCGGCTCCGCCTCCTCGGGCGGCGGCAAGAAGCTCACCCTCGGCTTCTCCCAGGTCGGCTCGGAAAGCGGCTGGCGTACCGCGAACAGCCAGTCGGTGAAGGACGCCGCCAAGGAAGCGGGCTTCACCCTCAAGTTCTCCGACGCCCAGCAGAAGCAGGAGAACCAGATCTCCGCGATCCGCAGCTACATCGCGCAGAAGGTGGACGTCATAGCCTTCTCGCCGGTCGTCGTCACCGGCTGGGACGCGGTGCTCAGGGAGGCCAAGAACGCGAAGATCCCGGTGGTCCTCACCGACCGCTCGGTGGAGACCTCCGACGAGTCCCTGTACGTCACCCTCGTCGGCTCCGACTTCACGGACGAGGGCCGCCGCGCCGCCCGGATCCTGGAGAAGGTCCTCGACAAGGCCGGCCACAAGGGTCCCGTGAAGATCGCACAGCTGGAGGGCACCACCGGTGCCGCCCCCGCGATCGAGCGCGGCAAGGGCTTCAAGGAGGTCATGGAGGCGGAGCACAAGGACGACTGGAAGATCGTCGTCAGCCAGACCGGTGACTTCACCCGGGCCGGCGGCAAGCAGGTCATGGCGGCCTTCCTGCAGTCCAACCCGGACATCAACGTGCTGTTCGCGCACAACGACGACATGGGGATCGGCGCCATCCAGGCCATCGAGGCGGCCGGCAAGAAGCCCGGCAAGGACATCCTGATCGTCACGGTCGACGGTGTGAAGGACGGCTTCGTCGCCATGTCCGAGGGCAAGATCAACGCCATCGTCGAGTGCAACCCGCTGCTCGGCCCCCAGCTGATGGAGGTCGTCCAGAAGGTCAAGGACGGCGAGACGGTCGAGCGGTGGATCAAGACCGAGGAGAGCGACTTCATGCAGGACCAGGCCAAGGAAGCGCTCCCGAACCGCAAGTACTGACCGACCGCACCCACCGGCAGGGGGCCTTCGGCGACCGAGAACCGCCTCGGGCCAGGAGGCTCCCTGCGGGCCTGAACCCACTTCACGAGGAGCGCTGCCATGGCAGAGCCGCGGCCCGTCCTGGAGATGACGGGCATAGTCAAAGAGTTTCCGGGGGTACGGGCTCTGTCGGGCGTCGACTTCCGGCTCTTCCCCGGCGAGATCCACGCCCTGATGGGCGAGAACGGCGCCGGGAAATCCACCCTCATCAAGGTGCTGACAGGGGTCTACTCCCTGGACGGCGGCACGATCACCCTCGACGGGAAGTCCGTGCGGTTCGGCAGCCCGCTGCAGGCGCAGCACGCCGGTATCAGCACGGTCTACCAGGAGGTCAACCTCTGCCCCAACCTGTCGGTGGCGGAGAACATCTTCATCGGACGCGAGCCCACCCGCATGGGCCGCATCCAGTGGAAGCAGCTGCGGCGGGACGCGGCGAAGCTGGTGGACCGGCTCGGCCTCGACATCGACGTGACCGCGCCCCTGTCCGCGTACCCGCTGGCGGTGCAGCAACTGGTGGCGATCGTACGGTCGGTGGGCACCGGCGACAGCGACGGCGAGGGCTCCGGCACCAAGGTGCTGGTCCTGGACGAGCCCACCTCCAGCCTCGACCGCGACGAGGTCCTCGAACTGTTCCGCCTGATGCGGCAGCTGCGGGACGAGGGCGTCGCGATCCTGTTCGTCTCGCACTTCCTCGACCAGATCTACGAGATCTGCGACCGGATGACCGTCCTGCGCAACGGCACGCTGGTCGGCGAGCACCTGGTCCGTGACCTCGACCAGGTCGGGCTGATCGAGCTGATGATCGGCAAGGCGCTGGACCAGCTGGAGGAACTCCACGACCACCAGCTGCACTCCGGCGTCGGCGAGACGCTGCTCAAGGCCGAGGGCCTGGGCCGCACCGGCGGCATCGCCCCCTTCGACCTGGAGATCAAGAAGGGCGAGGTCCTCGGACTCGCCGGCCTGCTCGGCTCGGGCCGCACCGAACTGGCCCGGCTGCTGTTCGGCGCCGACCAGCCCGACAGCGGCAAGGTGACCGTCGGCGGCGAGCAGGTGCCGATGAGCGCCCCGAACGACGCCATCGGCGCCGGGGTCGCGTTCTGCTCGGAGAACCGCAAGACCGAGGGCCTGGTCCCCGATCTGACGGTCCGGGAGAACATCATCCTCGCCCTCCAGGCGGCCCGCGGCTGGACCCGGCCCATCCCGGTCGCCCAGCGCGACGAACTCGTCGCCAAGTACATCAAGGCGCTCGACATCCGCCCCGCCAACCCGGAGGCCAGGGTCGGCCAGTTGAGCGGCGGCAACCAGCAGAAGGTGCTGCTCGCCCGCTGGCTGATCACCCAGCCGAAGCTGCTGATCCTGGACGAGCCCACGCGCGGCATCGACGTCGGCGCGAAGGCGGAGATCCAGAAGCTCGTCGTCTCCCTCTCCGAGGACGGCATGTCCGTGCTGTACATCGCGGCCGAGCTGGAGGAGGTCCTCCGGCTCAGCCACACCATCGGAGTGCTGCGCGACCGCCGGCTGGTGGCGCAGATCGCCAACGGGCCCGAGATCACTCCCAGCCGGATCCTGGAGACCATCGCGAGCGGAGAGCACCAGTGACCACTCCCACCCGCTGGCGAGCGCTGACTCACCACCACCTGTTCTGGCCGGTCGTGGTCCTGGTCGTCCTGCTGCTCGTCAACGTCCCCTTCACGCCCGACTTCTTCTCGATCCGGATGACGGACGGCCACCTCTACGGCAGCCTCGTCTCGATCGTGCTGTTCGGCTCGCCCCTCATCCTGGTGGCGGTCGGCATGACCCTGGTCATCGCCACCGGCGGCATCGACCTCTCCGTCGGCGCGGTCGTCGCCATCACGGGGGCTCTGACCTGTTCGTACATCAGCGACCAGGCCGACCAGAGCGCCCTGTCCGGAGTACTGCTCGCCATGGGGCTCGGCCTGCTGGCCGCGGTGGTCTGCGGCCTGTGGAACGGCTTCCTGGTCGCCAGGATGGGCATCCAGCCGATCATCGCCACGCTGATCATCATGGTCGCCGGACGCGGTGTCGCCCAGCTGATCACCGACGGCCAGATCATCACCGTCAACAGCGAGCCGTACAAGCTGATCGGCGGCGGCTACTGGCTGACCCTGCCGTTCTCCATCTTCGTGGTGGCCGTGGTCGTGGCCGTCACCGTGGCGCTGACCCGCCGCACGGCGCTCGGCCTGCTCGTCGAGTCGGTCGGCGGCAACGCCGAGGCCAGCCGCCTGGTCGGCATCAGGTCCCGGCGCATCAAGATCATGGTCTATATGTTCTGCGCGCTGTGCGCGGGCATCGCGGGACTGATGATCAGCTCCAACACCTCGGCCGCGGACGGCAACAACGCCGGCCTGTGGATCGAACTCGACGCGATCCTCGCCGTGGTCATCGGCGGCACCTCGCTGCTCGGCGGCCGGTTCTCCATCGGCGGCACGGTGATCGGCGCCCTCGTCATCCAGACCCTGACCACCACGATCTACACCATCGGCGTGCCGACCCAGACCAACCTGGTCTTCAAGGCCGCCGTCGTCATCGTCGTATGCCTGATGCAGTCCCCGAAGTTCCGGGCCAAGGTCTTCGGCGCCAAGCGCGGGGGCACCACTCCCCAGGCCCAGTCGGCCCCGGTCGCCGAGGCCGCTCCGAAGATGGAGGTGTCGCGATGAGCGCGACCACCCGGACCCCTACGGCGCCGGAAAGCCGTACGCCGTCCAAGGCCGCGCGCCTGCTCGGCGACCGGCGGCTGCCCGTCCTGGTCACGGCCGCCCTGTTCCTCGCGATGTACGTCGCCGGTCTCAGCCGGTACCAGAACTACGGGTTCGCCGAACCCCAGGTGTTCCTCAACCTGTTCATCGACAACGGCTATCTGCTGGTCGCCGCCGTCGGCGCCACCTTCGTCATCCTGTCGGGCGGCATCGACCTGTCCGTGGGCTCGCTGATCGGCTTCACCACCATGTTCACGGCATGGCTGGTGGAGCGTCAGGGGCTGCCGCTGGTGCTGGTCGTCCCGATCGCGCTGCTGGTCGGCGCGTTCGGCGGCTTCCTCATGGGTTATGTGATCCAGAACTTCGAGATCCAGCCGTTCATCGTGACCCTCGCCGGGCTCTTCCTCTTCCGCGGCCTGTGCCTGGTCATCAGCAAGGAGTCGATCGCGATCAGCGACTCCTCGGTGAGCAGCCTGGCCCAGACACGGGTGCCGCTGGGCCTGGGGGAACTGTCGATCGGTGCCGTCGTGGCCCTGGTCGTCCTCGGTGTCGCCTTCTACGTACTCCACTACACCCGCTTCGGGCGCCGGGTGTACGCCATCGGCGGCAACGAGCAGTCGGCGCTGCTGATGGGTCTTCCGCAGGGTGGCACGAAGATCGCCGTGTACACCGTGAGCGGCTTCTGCTCGGCCATGGCCGGGCTGCTGTTCATGCTGTACATCCAGTCCGGTGACCCGCTGCACGCCACCGGCATGGAGCTCGACGCGATCGCCGCGGTGGTCATCGGCGGCACGCTGCTGACCGGCGGTTCCGGCTTTGTGCTGGGCACCCTGTTCGGTGTGCTGGTGCTGGGCCTGATCAAGAGCATCATCCAGTTCGAGGGCACGCTCAGCTCCTGGTGGACGAAGATCGCCACCGGTGTGCTGCTGTGCGCGTTCATCCTGATCCAGCGCACCATGACGACCCGCAGACAGACCTGAGCCGAACGGCACGTCTCGGGGCCCGGAGCGGTCCGTCGTACCCGCACGGTGCGACGGACCGCTCCGTCATGTGTCGAGCATGCGCAGGAGCAGGTCCCGCAGAGCGAGCCGCTCGGTGTGGGAGAGACCCGCGAGCGGCTCCCGGGCGAACCGCAGCGACTCCCGCAGGCTCCGAGCCACCCGCCGTCCCTCCTCGGTGGCCGCCGCCAGCTTCACCCGCCGGTCGGCGGGGTCGGGACGCCGCTCCACCAGGCCTCGGGACTCCAGCCGGTCCACGATCCCGGTGACGTTCGACGGCTCGCACTTCAGCTTGTGCGCCAGTTTCCGCATGGGCAGCGGTTCCAGCGTCAGCAGGCTCAGCAGCCGCGCCTGCGCGCCCGTCAGCGCGTGCTCGGCGGCGGCCTCGTCGTACTCCTCGTGGTAACGGGCCACGACCGAGCCGATGAGGTCGACGACCTCCAGGGTCAGCTCATCGGGCCGGTGGGTCTTGGGTGCAGTGGCCATGCCCTCAGGGTACCCGATTACTTGACAACCTGAAATATTCAGGAGCATGGTTGTTTCAGGAACTGAAGTAAACGAAGGGCTGCATCTCCCATGATCAACCGCGAATGGCACCTCCTCTCCCGCCCCGTCGGCTGGCCCAAGCCCGAGGACTTCGCGCTGGTTGAAGCCGAGGTGCCCACCCCGGGTGACGGTCAGGTCCTCGTCCGGAACAAGTACCTCTCCGTCGACCCGTACATGCGCGGACGCATGTCGGCGGCCAAGTCCTACGCCGCCCCCTTCGAACTCGGCAAGGTCATGCAGGGCGGCGCCGTCGGCGAGGTCGTCGCCTCCAACGCCGAGGGCATCGCGGTCGGCGACCACGTGCTGCACTTCCTGGGCTGGCGCGAGTACGCGGCCGTGAACGCGAAGAGCGCCGTGAAGGTGGACCCGGAGGCGGCGCCCCTGTCCACGTACCTCGGCGTCCTCGGCATGACCGGCCTCACCGCCTACGCCGGCCTGCTGCGGGTCGGCGCCTTCAAGGAGGGTGACGCGGTCTTCGTGTCCGGCGCCGCGGGAGCCGTCGGCGGCCAGGTGGGCCAGATCGCCAAGCTCAAGGGCGCCTCGCGGGTCATCGGGTCCGCCGGGTCCGACGAGAAGGTCAAGCTCCTGGTGGAGGAGTACGGCTTCGACGCCGCCTTCAACTACAGGAACGGCCCGGTGGGCGAGCAACTGCGGGCCGCCGCGCCCGACGGTGTCGACGTCTACTTCGACAACGTCGGCGGCGACCACCTGGAGGCCGCCATCGGCTCCCTCAACCAGGGCGGCCGGATCGCCGTCTGCGGCATGATCTCCGTCTACAACAACACCGAGCCCGCCCCCGGCCCGAAGAACCTCGCCCGCCTCATCCAGACCCGGGGCCGCATGGAGGGCTTCCTGGTGGGCGACCACTACGACCTGCAGCCGCAGTTCGTCCAGGAGGTCGGTCCCTGGGTCGCCTCCGGGCAGCTCAAGTACCGCGAGACCGTCGTCGAGGGCATCGAGAACAACCTGGAGGCGTTCCTCGGGGTGCTGCGCGGCGACAACACCGGGAAGATGATCGTCAAGCTGTAGGTCCGCCTGCGGGGTCTGTGCTGGATTTCCGTCATGCGGTAACTTCTTTCCGAAACCGCCGTCGATCGTGGGCGCGAGTCGCGGCGGACCGAGGAGGAGAAGACACCGCATGTCGATCCAGCAGAGCGACGTCCTGTACACCGCCGTCGCGACCGCCGAGAACGGCCGCGACGGCCGGGTCGCCACCGACGACGGCAAGCTCGACGTCGTGGTGAACCCGCCCAAGGAGATGGGTGGCAGCGGCGCCGGCACCAACCCGGAGCAACTGTTCGCGGCCGGGTACAGCGCCTGCTTCCAGGGCGCCCTGGGAGTCGTCGCCCGCCAGGAGAACGCCGACATCGCCGGCTCGACCGTCACCGCGAAGGTCGGCATCGGCAAGAACGGCGACGGATTCGGGATCATCGTCGAGATCTCGGCACACATCCCGAACGTCGACGCCGCGACCGCCGGTGCCCTCCTGGAGAAGGCCCACCAGGTCTGCCCGTACTCCAAGGCGACCCGGGGGAACATCAGCGTGACGTTGGTCTGACACCGTTCGTTGTACGACGGAGGCCGCGCCCTTGGACGTGGGGTGCGGCCTCACCCCGAGCCGCCGGTACTTTCAACACAGAGGGCGGGAGTCAGTCTCGCTGACTCCCGCCCTCTTGCTCACCGACTACCGGACCGGCTTCCGTCGTCCGGACTAGGCGACCACATCAGCGTAGGCGCCGCAGGTGTCCACGTAGATGGTTCCATCGTCCGTGAGGCAGACGTGGAAGTGGACCACAGCCCCCTCGGGGAACGACTTGTTCCAGGTCTTGTAGCTGGTGCTGTAACCGCTGGTGTTCCACAGCTGGCCTCCCCCGGAGCCCCCGCTGGTGATCGACCACTCCAGCACTACCCCTCTGCCGTCCTTCCGGTTGTCCCGCACGCCGAATATCTCGCCGTCCGGCTGGAAGTAGCCACTGCCGTCATTCGCCCTGGGGCCCCAGTGGGCCGCCTTGGTCCACGCGTACGCCTTGTCGGCGGCCGCGGCGGGCGAGGCGGACGCAACGCCGAGCATGCCCAGCGCTACCGCGGACACGCCAAGGGCCTTCCGAAAACTCGCAGCCAGCAATGTTCCTCCTCAGTCACGACATTCTCTGAAGTGCATCCCACATCACCGTCACCTCCGGGGCAAGCGGTTTCTGGAGGTGCGGTGGTGTGTGCCATGGCGAGCAACGCCCTTGCCATCTGGGCGAATTCACCCTTGGGGTGGTCTCGGAAGAGCGGCTCGGTGCCGAACAGAACCGCCTGCGGACCGCTCACCACCGAGGCCCGCCCCGCCGCGTCCGAGGGCCCTCCCGAGCCGTCCTCCGCCGGCCGCCAGTGCCCGGAGACGAGCGGATTCCCGGTCCCGTACGCCTGCTCGACCCGCACGCCCGGACCCAGGTCGGTGAACCAAACCGGCGCGTACACGAAGCCGTGCGAGGGGGCACCCCGCATCAGGACACTGCCCGAATTCACCACGCGTACGACACCGTTGGCGTCCCCGTTGCCCTCGACCGGCTTCACGGCCAGCGGCCCGGCCGCCGAGTTGAGCGCGGCACCGACGGCACCCCGGCCGACCAGTCCGTGCCCGTCGAGGAAGCCGTCGAGCGCCTTGCGGGCCCCGGCGTCCAGCTCGTCGTGGTCCAGCCCCGCCGACACGAACAGCACGTCCACCGCCGACCAGTCGAACCCGGCGTTCAGCACCTCCGTCGAGACCGGCGTGACCTCGAAGTTCATCTCCCGCAGCGCCAGCAGCTCGCCCGGTGTGACGGCGGCGGCGACGCGCGTGCGGTGCAGCGGGGCCGTGCCCTTCGCCTTCGTGGCGCCGAAGACGACGTCGTACGTCCGCGTCGCAGCCACGGCCTTCGCGCGGGCCGACGCCGGGACGATCGCACTCCCGTCGGCGGCCTGCCGCACCGAAACGCCCTCCCTGAGGAGGGAGTTGAGCGCCGCGATCTCACGCGGGTCGTCCAGCCGCAGCCGCAGGTCGCCGCGCGGGGCGACATACCCGACCCGGGCGGCGGCCGACACCGGCCACAGCGGGGCGGCGACGAGGCTCCCCCGCGTCACCGGCTCGACGCTCGCGCCCCACAGCCGCCCCAGACTCCAGCCCGAGATGTCGTACATCACCGACACCCTGTCACTGATGTCCCGTCCGTCGGCGAGCAGCGCGTTGGCCAGCCCGCGCTTGGCCTGGCGCATGTCGACGACGTACGAGCCCTTCGCATACGTCCGCCCGCCGAGCCGGAAGGAGCGCAGCGCGCGGGTGACGCGGACGTCGTTGGCGAGGAGATGGTCCACGAGGCGGGCGGCGGCGGTCGCCGAGCGCTGTGCCTCGCGGCCGGCCGGGATGACGTAGGCGCGGGGGAAGTCCGTCGTGTAGACGTCCTCGGGTCCGATGCCGGGCACGCCCGGGACGGTCTCCCGCGACACCGGCACCTGTGCCGCCCCCGCCGCACCGCGCCGGAAGACCTCGATCTGGTCGGCGACGAGAGAAGCGCGCCCGGCCTGGACGAAGTCGAGGGTGGCGCGCAGGGCGGCGCCGGCGACGTCGACGTTGACCGCGGCGCGGCGGCGCAGCTCGGCGACGGGCAGGGTGTCGTAGGCGGAGCCGTTCACCCGCAGCGGGATCTCCACCGTGTGGGCGGCGACGGTGCCGTGGTAGGCCGCGTACTGCGGGGTGAAGATCGGCGGCCAGTCGTCCCAGCCCTCGTCCTGGTCGCGGAACGGGATCTGCACGGGCTGCACGCCATCCTGTTCCGGCGTGTAGCCGAGGCCGTTGACGGCGGCCTCCATGCCGAGGGCGTTGGCGTAGGTGTTCTTCAGGAAGAGGTCGTACTCGTAGTTCTCGCCGTGCGGGGGAGTGGTGGGCTCGATGAGGGTGCCGTTGACATAGCCGTGCACATCGAGCATCACGGCCGGCTGTTTGGCGACCATGATCTGCCGCATCGCCCGCACCTCGGGCTGCGAGGCGGTGACGAAGTCCCGGTTCATGTCGAAGCCGCCCGCATTCGCGCGGGTTCCGGCGATACGGCCGTCCGGGTTGGCGGTGATGTTGAAGTACAGGCGGCTGTGGGCGAGGAGGTCGCGCGTCCTGCCGTCCCCGGCGGTCGCGAGCCGCTCGATCAGCTTCAGCGAGGCGTCGGTGCCCTCCCACTCGTTGCCGTGGATGTTGTTGTTGACGAAGACCGGCGCCTTGTAGGACCGCTTGATCTCCGGGGACTTGGCGGCGAGGGCGGGCGCCTTCTCGATGAGCTCGCGCATCCGCGCCTGGGCCCGGGCCTGGCGGGCGCTCTCCGGTGCGGTGACGGTGACGAGGTACAGCCGGTGCCCGCCGGCCGACCGCCCGGCGACCTCGACGCTCACCCGGTCGCCGAGGGACTGGAGGGCGTTCAGCTTCGGCGCGATGGAGTGGTACGGGGTGAGGCCGAGCCTGAGGGACTTGTCGGCCGGGTTCTCGGGGTCGGGGGTGAGGACCTGCCGGCGCGGATAGCCACGGCTGTCGTCACCGAGCGAGCCGGCCTCGGCGGCCGCCCCGACCGGGGCGAGGGACCTTTGGGCGGCGCTCTGGGGTGTCCGCGCGGCGTGCCGGTCGAGCGCGGCTTCGCGGTGGACCGGCGGTTCGGGCCTCGCCGCGGCGGTGCCGGGACCGAGGAGCAGGGAGCCCGCCGTGGTGACGGCGAGGGCGGTGATCAGAACGGGTCTCGCAGGAACGGTTCTCGTGGTGCGCACGCGTACCTCCTCCGGGAACTTCCTGAGATCGGTACCGCGAGGTGTACCTGTTCGACTCAACCGCAACAAGAGGGAGTTGGTGTCACGGATGCCCCGAACGGCGCAGCCGGGAGCACGCCGAGAAGGCATGCTGTGGGCATCGGGTGTGAGGCGAACGACCACGAAGGGCAGACCCCATGGCCACGATCCCTCCGCTCCCCAGCAGGGACGACGTACTGCGCATGGCACGCAGCACGACCGACATCACCGGCCAACTCCTGGACACGGCCGGGAACATCACCCGCATCGCGATCAACACCTTCGACCCCAGGGACGGATCGGGCCCCGAGGTCCTGCGCGTGCTGCGGCAGACCACCGCCGAACTGGCCGAGGCGAGCGCCTCACCGCAGGCCCAGGAGGCCTTCTACCGCATCGTCGAGACCCTCACCCGCCTCGGCAGCAGCGGCGCGCCGCTCGCCTCCCACCCGGTGAGCGAACCGGCGCAGGCCCTGCTGGCGGCCCTCGGCGACAGCCTGCTGCCGGTACTGGACGCGGTGGAGCCGGCGGTCGAGGAGTTCGCGGCGGCGTTCGGCGAGCTGGTCGAGGCGACGTCGCCGCTGCTGCCGGCGACGGCGGGCGTGGCGGCCGGCGCCCTGCTGGCCCTGACCCCGCTGCTCCGGTCGGCGGCGGAGGTCCTGCGGGAGCAGTCCCCCGAGCTCCGCCGGATCGCCGACGCGCTGACGGCCGCGCTCGCGCCCCTGATGCCGCTTCAGGTGGCCCTGGCCGAGCGGGCGGCCGCCGCCGGGGCGAACGTCGTCCGCGTCACCCTCCCACCCCTCGCCGACCTCACGGAGGCAGCGGCGGCGACCACCAAGGCGGCCCGCCCGGTGCTGATCGCCGGTGAGGAACTCCTGGTGGCGGGTCTTGAGCGGCTCCAGCCGGTGCTGCTCGCCGGGGCGTCGCGGGCGGGGCGGGTGGCACGGGAGGCGGCGGTACGGGTGTCGGCGGCGGTGAGTCCGGCGGCCGAGCAGGGGGTCGTGGTGGCGGTGACGCCGGGGTGAGGCGGGGCCCGCCACGTATCGACGCCGGTCGGCATCACTCAGCCTGTCCGGCGCTTGAGGACGAGGCCCTTCGGGCCGATGAGGCGGCGGGGGCGAAGAAAGCGGTGACCGGCCCCCGAAGCGGCCGTGACGGTCGTGTGACACGCCCCCGGCTAGAGTGCCGACCATGCGCGATCTCGGCACCGGTTTCAGGTATCTCCTCAGGGGCCAGCGATGGGTGGCCCGGCATGGAAAGCAGTACGGGTTCGGTCTGATCCCCGGCCTGATCACGCTCGTCCTGTACGCCTCGTCCCTCGTCGCGCTCGCGGTCTGGGGCGAGGACTTCGTGTCCTGGTCGACACCGTTCGCCGACGACTGGTCCAGCCCCTGGCAGGGCCTGTTCCGCGGCTTCCTCACCGCTGTCCTGTTCGCCCTCGGCCTCCTGCTGGCCGTGGTCACCTTCACCGCGGTCACCCTCCTGATCGGCCAGCCCTTCTACGAGAACCTCTCCGAGAAGGTCGACCGGGACGTCTCCCCCGACGGCACGGCCCCCGAGTCCGGCCTGCCGCTCTGGCGCGAGCTGTGGATCTCGGGCCGCGACAGCCTGCGGATCGTGCTGCGCGCCGCCGTCTGGGGCGTGCTGCTCTTCGCCCTCGGCTTCCTCCCGGTCGTCGGCCAGACGGTCGTACCGGTGATCGGCGTCGTCGTCACCGGCTTCTTCCTCACCGAGGAACTCACGGCCGTCGCCCTCCAGCGCCGCCGCGTCGAACTCCGCGACCGCCTCGACCTGCTGCGGTCCCGCAAGACCCTCGTCTGGGGCTTCGGCACGCCCCTCGCCGCGGCCTTCCTGGTGCCGTTCGTCGCGGTGTTCCTGATGCCGGGCGCGGTCGCGGGGGCCACGCTGATGGCGCGGGAGCTGCTGGGCGAGGAGACCCAGGAGAAATCGGCGCCCGCGCCCGACGCGGAGCACGTCAGCTGGTGACCGGGCTGTCGGCCGCCACCTTCAGGATCGTCCGCACCTGGGCGATGATGTCCAGCCGGTTGCGGACGAACTCCGGGTCGGTCACCGAGCCGGTCGCCGGATCCGTGTTGCCCGCCCCGAACTGCAGCACGGGCGTGTGCACATGCCCGCCCGGCAGCGAGCCGTGCAGCCCGAGCCGGTCCCGGAGCAGCGTCGCCCGGTAGGCGATCTCGTTGGACAGGTAGTCCCCGCCGCCCCCGGCCCGCGCGGTCGACCCGGGCGTCGGCCCGTCCGGCCGCACGACGGCCTGCGTGCCGCCCGCCGGGATCTCGGTCACGCTGGTGTTGTCGTACACGGGGAAACGCCCGGTGTCCGCGGCGACGATGTCCGCGTACGGCAGGGTCGTGGTCGTCCACTGCGGCTGCGAGGCCGGATCGGCGACGGGGATGGTCTCGGTCCGGCCGACGTTCTCGTTGTCCCCGAAGCCGCCGCGCCAGGCTCCGTTGGTCCGCTCGATGTCGAACCGCCCGACGCGCCCCTGGCTCACGGTCGTGAACAGATCGACCTGCCTCAGGTACGGCCGCAGGGTCCGCTCCACCGTCCCGTCCGTGAAGTCCCGCCAGCGCACGGGGAACAGGGCGGTCTCCACCCGCGCCGGCCCGTCCGCGGTCTCGATCACCGTGCCGTCGAGGGCGAGCGCGGTCGCCCCGGACGGGTTGGAGATACGGATGTCCCGGTCGAGGGTGAAGGGGTCGAAGCCGGTGACGAGAATCCTTCTGACTCCGTCGCCATGGGGATGGCGGATGTCGGTCTGGCCGCGCGAGGTCCGCTCCAGGAGGTCGAGCAGCGCGGCCCGCCGGGCATCACTCAGCCCGAACGCCGGCTCCCATGTACGCACCTCCCGCGTCATCGACAACCGCGCCCAGTACAGCGGCCGGTCGTCGTCCCGGCTGAGATCCCCGCCCGCCGGCCCACGCCCCTGAGCCCGGTCGACGGCCAGCCGCCACAGGGCCCGTCCCTCGCGCAGGACGACACGGCGGGCCTGCGCGTAGGAGTGCGCGGCGTCGAGGTCACGGGCGAACTTCGTCGCCGGAGCGTCGAATCCGGAGCGGCGCAGGATCTCCTGGGGGACCGCTCTGTCGAGGCGCTGTTCCTCGACGGTCGGCGCGGGAGCCGTCTCGGCGGCGGCCGCCCCGGTGGTGGGGGCCGAGAGGCCGGCCAGCAGGGCGAGGCCGAGGACGCCGATCCGAACACGTATGGAATTCAAGGGGGTTCCGGTCCTTTCGTCACGGTGGGGGAGCGCGCTGTGGGACGCCGGAAGTATCGCGTGACGGAAGTGGTCTACGCCATGGTGCGCGGAATCTTCGACGCCGCCTCCCGGGGTGGTGAAGCTCGAACGCGTCCGGGCTGGATTCCTCCGCAGGTGATCGAGGGCAGGATTGAGGTGTCCGCGGACTTCGACGAGGAGGCACCCACATGGCGGGAACCCGTACCCCGGCCGATGCGGCACGCGAGGCGGTCGTCGAAGCCGCCCTCGCCCGGCTCGATCTCGACGCGAAGGCGCGGCTGCTCTCCGGCCGGGACATGTGGACCCTGCCCGCGCTCCCCGAGATCGGCCTGAAGGCCCTCGTCATGTCCGACGGACCGATCGGCGTCCGGGGTGTGCGCTGGACCGCCGACGACCCGTCCGTCGCGCTGCCCTCGCCCACCGCCCTCGCGGCCGCCTGGGACCCCGACCTCGCCCGCCGCGCCGGCACCCTCCTCGCCCAGGAGGCCCGTCGCAAGGGCGTCCATGTGCTGCTCGCCCCGACCGTCAACCTCCACCGCTCGCCGCTCGGCGGGCGCCACTTCGAGGCGTACAGCGAGGACCCGTTTCTGACCGGCACGATCGGCGCCGCATACGTCAGCGGCGTCCAGTCCGGCGGCGTCGGCACCACCGTCAAGCACTTCGTCGCCAACGACGCCGAGACCGACCGCTTCACCGTCAACAACGTCGTCTCCGAACGCGCCCTGCGCGAGCTGTACCTGGCGCCCTTCGAGATCATCGTGGAGAACGCCCACCCCTGGGGCATCATGACCGCGTACAACACGGTCAACGGCACGACGATGACCGAGCACCACCACCTCGTGAACGAGGTCCTGCGCGGCGAGTGGGGCTTCGACGGCTACAACGTCTCCGACTGGATGGCCGCCCGCGACACCGTCGGCGCGATCGACGGCGGCCTCGACGTTGCGATGCCCGGCCCGCGGACCGTCTACGGCGAGCCCCTCGCGCAGGCCGTGCGGGACGGGAAGGTGGCCGAGGCCGCGGTCGACGCCGCCGTGCGGAACGTGCTGCGGGTCGCTGCCCGCGTCGGGATCCTTCAGGGCGCCGAACCGGTCGTCACCGAGCCCCCCGAGACCGTCGACGGCGGCGCGCTGGCCCGCGAGATCGCCCGCCGCTCCTTCGTCCTGGTCCGCAACCAGGGCGCCCTCCCGCTGCGGCCGAACAGCACGGTCGCCCTCATCGGCGCCGCCGCCCGCGACGCCCGCGTCCTCGGCGGCGGCTCCGCCACCGTCTTCCCCGCCCACGTCGTCTCCCCGCTCGACGGCCTCACCGCCGCCCTCCCCGAGGGCACCCTCACCTACGCCGTCGGCGCCGACCCGAACACCGAACTCGGCGTCGCCGACAAGGGCTTCGAGCTGCGCGCCGTGTGCCGGGACCGGGAGGGGAACGTCATCGGCACCGGGTCCGCGCCCAACGGGCAGATCCAGTGGATGGGCTCCGACCTCCCCGAGGGCGTCACCCACGAGGCGCTGCGCACCGTCGAGCTGACCGGCACCTTCACCCCGCGCGACACCGGCACGCACACCTTCGGCATCAAGGGTCTCGGCGCCTTCAGGCTCACCATCGACGGGACCACGTACTACGACGACGTCCACCGACCCGCCGAGGACGATCCGTTCGTCTCCTTCTTCGGCGCCCCCGTCCCGCGCGCCCGGCCCGAACTCACCGTCGGCGAACCGGTCGAGGTCTGCCTGACGCATACCGTCGAGTTCCCCGAAGACGCCCCGATGAAGGTCGTCGGCTTCACGCTCCACCACCAGGAGCCGCAGCGCGACCCCGACGAGCTGATCGCCGAGGCCGTCGAGGCAGCCCGCGGCGCCGACACGGCCGTCGTCGTGGTCGCCACCACCGAACGCGTCGAGTCCGAGGGCTACGACCGCGCCGACCTGACGCTGCCCGGCCGCCAGGACGACCTGGTGCGCGCCGTCGCCGCCGCCAACCCCAACACGGTCGTGGTCGTCAACTCCGGCTCTCCCGTGGAGCTGCCGTGGCGCGAGGACGTCGCCGCCGTGCTGCTCGGCTGGTTCCCCGGGCAGGAGGGCGGCGCGGCCCTGGCCGACGTCCTCACCGGAGCCCACGAGCCGGGCGGCCGGCTGCCCACCACCTGGGGCTCCCTGACCGACGCCCCGGTCACCGAGGTCGTCCCCTCGGCCGGCGAACTCCCCTACCGCGAGGGCGTCTTCATCGGCTACCGCGCCTGGGAGAAGGAAGGGCGGACCCCGTCGTACGCCTTCGGACACGGCCTCGGCTACACCGAGTGGACCTACGAGTCCGTCGAGGTCACGGGCACCACGGTCACCGTCCGCGTCCGCAACTCCGGCGAGCGCGCCGGCCGCGAGGTCGTACAGGTCTATCTGGCCCCGGGCGAGCCGGACGCCGACCGGCCGCCGCGGTGGCTCGCCGGGTTCGCGGGCGTGACGGCGGGGCCGGGGGAGCGGTGCGAGGCCGTGATCGAGCTGCCGCGCCGGGCCTTCGAGGTGTGGGACGAGACGACCAAGGCGTGGACCTTTGTGAAGGGTTCGTACGAGATCCAGGCGGGACGCTCGATCGCCGACCGCCGGCTGACGACGGCGATTAACGTCTGACCCGGGAGAAGTACCCAGGAACAGCCCCGGTCCAGGACCCTGACACCTGGACCGGGGCTTGTACGGTCAGGGCCCCTCAGCGCGCCGAGAAGCCGTACACCGTCTCCGAGCGGAACACCTCGCCCGGCCGCAGCACCGTGCTCGGGAAGTCCGGCCGGTTCGGGGAGTCGGGGAAGTGCTGGGTCTCCAGCGCGATGCCGTCGCCGGGGGCGAAGGGCTCGGTCAGATGGTCGGCGGTGTAGAGCTGGAGGCCGGGCTCGGTCGTCGACAGCGCCAGCACCCGCCCCGTCGACGGGTCGTACAGCTCGGCGACCGGGCGCGGGCTGTCCGTCACGCCCTTGTCCAGCACGAAGTTGTGGTCGTACCCGGCGCCGACCTTCCGCGCCTGGCGGAAGTCGAAGCGGGTGCCGGCGACCTCGTCCAGGGCGCCGGTGGGGATGAGGTCCGCGTCGACCGGGGTGAAGCGGGAGGCGGCCAGCCGCAGTTCATGGCCGCCCGCGTCGCCGCACCCGGCTCCGGCGAGGTTGAAGTAGCTGTGGTTGGTCAGGTTCACCACGGTCGGCGCGTCCGTCACCGCCTCGTACGCGATCCGCAGCGCACCGTCCGCGTCCAGCGTGTACGTCGCCGACACCTGCAGGGTCCCCGGGAAGCCCTCCTCGCCGTGCGGGCTGACCCGCGCGAGGCGCACACCGTGCTCGACCGGCGTCACCTCCCACACCCGCTTGTCGAAACCGCGCCCGCCGCCGTGCAGGGAACTGGGCGGGGTGTTGGGTTCGAGCGCGTACGTCAGACCGTCCAGCGGGAAACGGCCGCCCGCGATCCGGTTGGCGTACCGGCCGACGAGGGCGCCGAGATAGGGCCCCGGGTGGGTCAGATAACCGTCCAGATCGGCGAACCCCAGCACCACGTCCGCCGGATGCCCGTCCCGGTCCGGCACCTGGAGCGACTGCACGATCCCGCCGTACGACAGCACCCGTACCCGTACGCCCGCGCGCTCCAACGTCCAGCGGCGGACCTCGGTGCCGTCGGAAAGTGTGCCGAAGTGTTCGCTCATGGGCGGAACACTAGTTCGTGACCGTCCGGTAGGCGATCTCGGCCAGCCGCGCCTGACCGTCGACACTCGGATGGAACCAGTCCCACCGGCTGAGCTGCTGGACGCCGAACCGGAAGTCGTACACCGCGCCGTCGTCGAAGCGGCACCTGCGGTCCTTGTCGCAGACCTCCTCCAGCACCTCGTTGTACGCCTCGACGCGCTCCCGCACCGTCTCGCGCCGCTGGTTGGCCAGCGTCGTGAGCGAGTCGGGATCGCTCAGCATCGACGGGCAGATCCCCAGCTCCCACACCTGCTTGCCCGTCGGACTGGTACGGCCCAGCTCCCACAGCCGCATCAGGTTCGGCACGCTCGCGACATACACCTGGGTCTTCGGCAGGGCCTCGCGCAGCGTGCCCATCGCGTCCTCGAACTGCGCGCGGAAGTCGGCCACCGAGGTCATCGCGTCGGTCGTGTCGCGACAGGCGTCGTTCGCCCCCGCCATCACCGCCACCAACTCCGGCCTGCGGGTCGCCGCCTGGGCCATCTGCCCGGGAACGTCCGCCATCCGCGCCCCCGTCACCGCGTAGTTCCAGCTCCGCTGGGCCGCCTTCGCCTTCCCCAGCAGACGTACGGCCAGGCTGTTCACCTCGGGGCTGCTGCCGGTCGCCCAGGAGACCTCGGGGCAGTCCGACAGGACCGTACAGGCGTCGAAACCACGGGTGATGGAGTCGCCGACGGCCGCGACGGAGGCGGGGCTGCGGTCCCAGGTGGGGGTCGGCTTCGGCGACGGCCGCGCGCTCCGCGCATCGGTGCCGGACGGGGCCGGGGAGTTGCCGCCGACGGCGTCACAGCCGGCGACGCCGAGGACGGCGGCGGACACGGCGCCGAGGACAGCGCGCGTGACGTGCCGTCGTTTCCGCATGCCTGGTCCATCCCCTCGTTCGGCCCCGTCATGGTTCCCAACCAATAACAACGCACAAGGGTTCCCGGCCGACTCATGCAACGGCTCACACCCGTACAAGCGTCCTGCCGGGTGAATGGCGGACGTTTCACGGCAGCGGGACCGACCGTACGTCACACTCCTTGCGCCGCCGCACGGTAGCCTCGCCATCAACGTGGCTGCCCGGCCACGATCGTCCGCCAGTTCGCAAGATGTCCGCTCTGCCCGGAGGTACCGGTGACGACACGTGGAGTTCTGTACGTGCACTCCGCGCCGCGCGCGCTGTGCCCGCACGTCGAGTGGGCCGTCGCCGGGGTGCTCGGCACACGCGTCAACCTCGACTGGATCCGGCAGCCGGCCGCGCCCGGCACCTGGCGCTCGGAGTTCTCCTGGCAGGGCGAGGCGGGCACCGCCTCCAAGCTGGCCTCCGCTCTGCGCGGCTGGCACCTCCTGCGCTTCGAGGTCACGGCCGAGCCCTGCCCCACCGCCGAGGGCGAGCGCTACAGCTGCACCCCCGACCTGGGCATCTTCCACGCGGTGACCGGCATCCACGGCGACATCCTGATCCCCGAGGACCGGCTGAGGGCGGCCCTGGCCCGCTCCCAGCGCGGCGAGACGGACCTGGAGGCGGAGATCGCCAAGCTCCTGGGGAAGCCGTGGGACGACGAGTTGGAGCCGTTCAGGTACGCGGGTGAGGGAGCGCCGGTGCGCTGGCTGCACCAGGTCGTCTGAAGCCCGGACACGTGAAGGGGCCCCACCTTTCGAGGTGGGGCCCCTTCACGTGCGTACGGATGCCGCTCAGATCGTCCGGAACGCCAGCACCACGTTGTGCCCACCGAACCCGAACGAGTCGTTCAGGGCGGCGATACGGCCCTCGACAGGCAGCTTGCGCGCCTCACCGCGGACGACGTCGGCGGTGGCCTCGGCCTCCGGGTCCAGGTTCTCGATGTTGATCGTCGGCGGGGCCACCCGGTGGTACAGCGCGAGCACGGTCGCGACCGTCTCGACACCGCCGGCGCCACCGAGCAGATGCCCGGTCATGGACTTCGTCGCCGACACGGCCATGTGGTCGGCGTCGTCGCCGAACACCTTCCGCAGTGCCTTCAGCTCGGCGATGTCACCGGCCGGCGTCGACGTCGCGTGCGCGTTGACGTGCACGATCTCCGCCGGGTCCAGGTCGTTGCGCTCCAGCAGGTTCTGCAGGGCGTGCGAGATGCCGCGGCCCTCCGGCTCCGGCTGCACGATGTCGTGGGCGTCGGCGGAGATGCCCTGCCCGACCGCCTCGGCGTACACCCGCGCCCCGCGCGCCGCGGCGTGCTCGGCGGACTCCAGGACGACCACGCCCGCGCCCTCGCCGAGGACGAAGCCGTCGCGGGCGACGTCGTAGGGACGCGACGCGCCCTGCGGGTCGTCGTTGTTCTTGGACATCGCCATCATGTTGCCGAACGCGGCGATCGGCAGCGGATGGATCGCCGCCTCCGTGCCACCCGCGACGACGATGTCGGCGCGGCCGGTGCGGATCATCTCGATGGCGTAGCCGATGGCCTCGGCGCCCGACGCGCACGCGGAGACCGGCGTGTGCACGCCCGCACGGGCGCCCACCAGCAGGCCCACGTTGGCGGAGGGGCTGTTCGGCATCAGCATGGGGACGGTGTGCGGGGAGACGCGGCGGACGCCCTTCTCCTTGAGCACGTCGTACTGGTCGAGCAGCGTCGTCACACCACCGATGCCGGAGGCGATGACCGCACCGAGGCGGTCCGGGTCGACAGTGCCCGCCGCGGTAGCGGCTGATGTTCCAGTCTCGCCGGCCTTGGCCTCGAACCCGGCGTCCTTCCAGGCCTCCTGAGCGGCGATCAGCGCGAACTGCGCCGAGCGGTCCAGTCGGCGGGCCTGCGGCCGCGGGATGATCTCGGTCGGCTCCACGGCGACCGGCGCGGCGATCCGGACCGCCTGGTCGGCGGCCCAGTCCTGCTCCAGGGGCTTGACGCCGGAACGTCCGGCGACCAGGCCCTCCCAGGTAGAGGCTGCGTCGCCACCCAGCGGTGTGGTTGCGCCGATACCGGTGACGACCACGGTGCGATTGGTCGGGCTCACGGGAATTCTTTCTCCAACGGATACGAGGATTCAGCGGCGCCACCGCCGGGTGGCGGGGCAGTCAGCCCAGCGGCCTGATCGGTGATCAGCCCTGGTGCTTGAGGATGTAGTCGGTCGCGTCGCCCACGGTCTTGAGGTTCTTGACGTCCTCGTCGGGGATCTTGACGTCGAAGCGCTCTTCGGCGGCGACGACGACCTCGACCATGGACAGCGAGTCGACGTCCAGGTCGTCGGTGAAGGACTTGTCCAGCTGGACGTCCTCAACCGGGATGCCGGCGATCTCGTTCACGATGTCGGCGAGACCGGCGACGATCTCTTCCTGAGTGGCGGCCATTTGGCGCTCCTTCGTTGTTGATCCAGAGGGTTTGGCGGTGTGTCCCGTACCGGACCCGATGATGAGCCGGCACGGAGTGCCTAGGGGAGGGTAACGACCGTCGCGGCGTACACGAGACCCGCCCCGAAGCCGATGACGAGCGCGGTGTCGCCGCTCTTCGCCTCACCGGTCGCCAGGAGCCGCTCCATCGCGAGCGGGATCGAGGCGGCCGAGGTGTTGCCGGTGGTGCGCACATCACGGGCGACCGTGACGTGCTCCGGCAGCTTGAGAGTCTTCACCATCGAGTCGATGATCCGCTCGTTGGCCTGGTGCGGAATGAAGACGTCCAGTTCGTCCGGGGTGATCCCGGCCGCGTCCAGCGCCTGCTGGGCGACCTTCGCCATCTCGAACACGGCCCAGCGGAACACCGCCTGGCCCTCCTGCGTGATCGCAGGGAACTTGTCCGTGGAGCTGTCGTACTCGGTCCATGCCACGGTCTGCTTGATGGTCTCGGACTTGTCGCCCTCGGAGCCCCAGATGGTCGGGCCGATGGCCGGCTCCTTCGCCGGGCCCACGACGACCGCGCCCGCGCCGTCGCCGAACAGGAAGGCCGTGGCCCGGTCCTCCAGGTCGGTCAGGTCGCTCAGCCGCTCGACGCCGATGACCAGGACGTACTCGGCGGAGCCCTCGACGATCATGCCCTTGGCGAGGGTCAGACCGTAGCCGAAGCCCGCGCAGCCGGCCGAGATGTCGAAGGCGGCGGCCTTGTTCGTGCCGAGCTTGTCGGCGATCTCGGTGGCGACGGCCGGGGTCTGCTTGAAGTGCGAGACGGTCGAGACGATGACGCCGCCGATCTGCTCGGCGGAGATCCCGGCGTCGGCGATCGCCTTGCCGGACGCCTCGATGGACATCGCGGCGACGGTCTCCTCGTCGTTCGCCCAGTGCCGCGTCTCGATGCCGGAGCGCGAACGGATCCACTCGTCGGACGAGTCGATCTTCTCCAGGATCACCTCGTTGGGCACCACACGGGTCGGGCGGTAACCGCCCACACCGAGGATGCGCGCGTACGGGGCGCCCTTGCTGGGCTTCAGCTTCGCCATGCTCCGGGCTCCTTGTCAGGCGTGCTCTGCGATGAGCTCGCGAGCAGCGTCCAGGTCGTCGGGGGTCTTCAGCGCCAGGGTCTTCACACCCGGCAGCGCGCGCTTGGCCAGACCGGTCAGGGTGCCGCCCGGGCACGCCTCGATCAGGGCCGTGACACCGAGCTCCTTGAAGGTCTCCATGCACAGGTCCCAGCGGACCGGGTTGGCGACCTGCCCGACGAGGCGCTCCAGCACCTCGGCGCCGCCGGCGACCGCCTTGCCGTCCTTGTTGGAGACGTAGGTGACCTTCGGGTCGGCGGGGACGAGTTCCTTGGCGGCCTCGGCCAGCTTCTCGACGGCGGGGCCCATGTGGTGGGTGTGGAAGGCGCCGGCGACCTTCAGCGCGACGACCTTGCGCACGCCCTCGGGCTTGTCCTGCTCCAGTGCGGCGAGCTGCTCCATGGTGCCCGCGGCCACGATCTGGCCGGCGCCGTTGATGTTCGCCGGCGTCAGGCCCAGCTTCTCCAGGTGCGCGACCGAGGTCTCCGGGTCGCCGCCGAGCAGCGCCGACATGCCGGTCTCGGTGATCGCGGCGGCCTCGGCCATGGCCAGGCCCCGCCTGCGCACGAGGCTCAGCGCGGCGGTGTCGTCGAGGACACCCGCGTAGGCGGCGGCGGTGATCTCGCCGACGGAGTGGCCGGCGACGGCGCCGGGCGCCATGTCACCGAGTGCCGCGGCGGACAGGATCCCGGCCGCGACGAGCAGCGGCTGGGCCACGGCGGTGTCCCGGATGGCGTCCGCGTCGGCCTGCGTGCCGTAGTGGGCGAGGTCCAGTCCGATGGCGTCCGACCAGGCACCGAGGCGGTCGGCGGCACCGGGCAGTTCGAGCCAGGGGGTCAGGAAGCCGGGCGTCTGGGCGCCCTGGCCGGGAGCGACGAGTACGAGCACTCTCACACTCTCTCTTGGGGACGGCCGACGCCGCCCGTGGGGACAAGGACGAAGAACACGAGGGGGTTTTGTGGGCCCCCGACAAAAGCCTAGAGCTGGAGATCGCCGTCGACCAGACGCCCCAGGATCAGCGCGATCCGCAGGGTGAACGCGGAGCGTACATCGGACGGCGACCAGCCGGTGACGTCAGTCACACGTCGAAGCCGGTAGCGCACGGTGTTGGGATGCACGAACAGCATCCGCGCCGCGCCCTCCAGACTGCTCGCCTGCTCGAGATAGACGGAGAGCGTCTCCAGCAGAGCCGACCCGGCCTCCTCCAGCGGTCTGTAGATCTCCTCCACCAACTGCTCGCGCGCACTCGGATCCCCCGCGATGGCGCGCTCCGGCAGCAGATCGTCCGCGAGCACCGGCCGGGGCGCGTCCTGCCAGGCGGAACACGCCTTCAGCCCGGCGGCCGCGGCCTGCGCGGACCGGGTGGCGGCCAGCAGATCCGGTACGACCGGACCCGCGACGACCGGACCGGCGGCAAAGGGCCCGATCAGCGACTTGGCGACGGCGAGCGGGTTGTCGCTGCCGCCCGCGATCACGACCAGCCGGTCCCCGAGCACCCCGGTCAGCACCTGGAGCTTCGCGTGCCGGGCGGCCCGCCGGATGGCCTCGACGGTCAGCTCGCTGTCCCCGTCGGGCGCGGTGCCGAGCACGACACACACATGCTCGGGCGAGTTCCAACCCAGCGCCGCGGCACGGCTCACGGCCCCCTCGTCGGCCTCGCCGCTGAGCACGGCGTTGACCACCAGCGACTCCAGGCGGGCGTCCCAGGCACCGCGTGCCTCCGCGGCCTGGGCGTAGACCTGGGCGGTGGCGAAGGCGATCTCGCGGGCGTACACGAGCAGCGCCTCGCGCAGCACACCCTCGTCGCCCGGCGCCGCCACCTCGTCGATGGCCGACTCCATGACCTCGATGGTCGTGCGCACCATCTCCACGGTCTGCCGCAGCGTGATGGCGCGGGTCAGCTCGCGGGGCGCCGTACCGAAGACATCGGTGGAGATGGCCTGGGGTGCGTCGGGATGCCGGAACCACTCGGTGAAAGCGGCGATACCGGCCTGGGCGACGAGACCGATCCAGGAACGGTTCTCCGGGGGCATCGCCCGGTACCACGGCAGCGTCTCGTCCATCCGCGCGATGGCCTGCGCGGCGAGCGAACCGGAGGACTTCTCCAGTCGCTTCAGGGTCGCGGAGTGGGCATGGACGTCGTGCGCGGCGGCTGGGGACTTACGGGCTTCGGGTTCGGGCACGGGGACAAGACTGCCTTATCCGGACGTGAGCGCGTGCCGGAGGGTCGCGGGTGAGCCCTCCCAGGTGGGGCTACGGTGGTGCCCGTGATGGACGTACGGCGCGCCGCGGAGCGCTATCCGGGAGGAGAACCGGCCTCGGGCATCGAGTCCCGCCACGCCTTCTCCTTCGGCCCGCACTACGACCCCGACAACCTCCGCTTCGGCGCGATGATCGCCTGCAACGAGGAGCGGCTCGCGCCCGGCGCCGGCTTCGACGAGCACCCGCACAGCCACACCGAGATCGTGACGTGGGTGGTCGAGGGCGAGCTGACCCACCGCGACTCCACCGGCCACGAGACCCGGGTCGGCCCCGGGGACGTCCAGCGGCTGAGCTCGGCGGGCGGCGTACGGCACGTCGAGCGCAACGACGCCGGCACGCCGCTGACCTTCATCCAGACCTGGCTGGCCCCGCTGACCCCGGGCGGCGACCCGTCGTACGAGATCGTCCACGGCATCGCGGACTCCACGCCGTACGCCGTCCCGGAGGCGGGCGCGATGCTGCACGTACGGCGGCTGGGGGCGGGGGAGCGGACGGCGGTGCCGGACGGGGCGTATCTGTATGTGCATGTCGTGCGCGGTGCGGTGCGGCTGGACGGCGAGGAACTGGGCGCGGGAGACGCGGCGCGCATCACGGACGCCAAGGACGTCGAGGCGGTCGGGGTGAGCGCGGCGGAGCTGCTGATGTGGGAGATGGCCGGGCAGCTGTGAGACACGAGATGCCTGAGTGGTCACTGAGGCGTCCAATGGAGGCGTGGTACTGCGACGACTTGGTGAGTGGTGTGCCCGCCACTTCGTGATCGTGATCGTCGCCTGGATCGTGGCCCTGGGCGCACACGCCTGGTGGACGCCCCGGTGGCTGGACCGGACGCTGCCGCGCATCGACACCGAGGGCGCGGGCGAGGAACTCGGCGCGGGGCGGGCTACAGCTCGGCGAGCACCGCGTCCGTGAACGCCGGCCACACCTCGACGGCCCAGGGCCCGAAGGCGCGATCGGTCAGCGCCACGCAGGCCGCCCGCGCGTCCGGGTCGATCCACAGGAACGTACCCGACTGCCCGAAGTGCCCGAAGGTGCGCGGCGAGGACGAAGACCCCGTCCAGTGCGGCGACTTGGAGTCCCGGATCTCGAAGCCGAG
The DNA here is from genome assembly GCF_015160855.1 of Streptomyces ferrugineus. Lineage (NCBI taxonomy): Bacteria > Bacillati > Actinomycetota > Actinomycetes > Kitasatosporales > Streptomycetaceae > Streptomyces > Streptomyces ferrugineus. The sequence goes on from NZ_CP063373.1 coordinate 2,125,402, forward strand.
CCCCCAGTCGTTCGGGTTCTGATGCCCGTACCCGGGCAGCACGCCCTTCGTTCCCGGGTACTGCACGGTCATCGCCTCGGCGACCGTGCGCGGGTCCAGCAGCCGCGGCGCCTGCACCTCCGCCGCGAACCGCAGCAGATCCTCGACGCTCGACACGCCGTCCTTGGCCGGGGAGCCCTCCAGCGCGGTGGACGTCATGCCCAGCGGCTCCAGCACCGCCTGCCGCAGATACTCCCCGAACGCGATGTCCGTCGCCTTGGCGACATGATCCCCGAGCTGCTCGAACCCGGCGTTGGAGTACAGCCGCCGCTCCCCGGGCGGGGCCGTCACCCGGTGCTCGTCGAAGGCCAGCCCCGAGGTGTGCGCGAGCAGATGCCGCACGGTCGCCCCCTGCGGCCCGGCCGGCTCGTCGAGCTCGACCGCGCCCTCCTCGTAGGCGACGAGGACGGCGTAGGCGGCCAGCGGCTTGGTGACCGAGGCCAGCGCGAACCGCTGCCCGACCGGGCCGTGCGTACCCAGGACCGTGCCGTCCGCCCGGACGACACCCGCGGCGGCGGTGGGGACCGGCCAGTTCTCGATCAGTGCGAGGCTCTGCAAGGACATGCCCGTGAGCCTATGCCGCTCACCGCCTCAGAATCATCGTGGGGTCCGGCTTGTGGACGAAGCCGAGGGAGGCGTGGAGCGGCCATGCACGCACGCGCGTACCCGCGACACCGGGCCCGGGGATCGGTGGCGACGCCGAAGACGTACCCGGCCGGCTCCCGCGGATTGCCCGCGTTCCCGGTCCGGTGGTCGACCGCCCCGACCACCAGCGGCACCCGCACGCCACGGCGATCGTCATGTCCCCCGGTTTTCTTACCGTTTCGGCTTGCTTGGAGCGCACTCCAAGGTCATAGCGTGGAGAGCATGACGGTGATGGAGAGCACGAGTACCAGGACCGACAGCTGTGCCGCCCCGCCACACCCGCACCGGCGGCCGGAAGGCCAGGACAGCTACACGATCAGCGAGGTCGTCGCCTTCACCGGCCTGACGGCCCACACCCTGCGCTGGTACGAGCGGATCGGCCTCATGCCGCACATCGGCCGCTCGCACACCGGTCAGCGCCGCTACAGCAACCGGGACCTGGACTGGCTCGACCTCGTGGGCAAGCTGCGGCTGACCGGGATGCCGGTCGCCGACATGGTCCGGTACGCCGAGCTGGTGCGCGAGGGCGACCACACCTTCGGCGAGCGCTTCGAGCTGCTGGAGGAGACCCGCCGCGACGTCCTCGCCCGGATCGCCGAGTTGCAGGACACGCTCGCCGTGCTCGACCGGAAGATCAGTTTCTACGCGGACGCCGGGCGTGTGTACGAGCAGAAAAGGTACGAGCAGATGAAGACGGAGAACGCCGGATGACGGACAGCAGCAGGATCGCGACCGCACGACTCGGCGCGAACGGCCCCGAGGTCGGCGTCCAGGGCCTCGGCTGCATGGGCATGAGCTTCGCGTACGGCCCCTCGGACGCGGACGAGTCCAGGGCGACCCTGGAACGGGCACTGGAACTGGGCGTCACGCTCTTCGACACGGCGGACGCGTACGGCGCGGGCGAGAACGAGAAGTTCCTCTCCCCGTTCTTCAACGCCCACCGCGACGAGGTCGTCATCGCCACCAAGTTCGCCCTGGCGATCCCGCCGGACGACCCGACGCGCCGGGTCATCCGCAACGACGCGCCATACATACGCCAGGCCGTCGAGGCGAGCCTGCGCCGCCTGGACGTCGATGTGATCGACCTCTACTACATGCACCGCCGGGATGTGAACGTCCCCATCGAGGAGACCGTCGGCACGATGGCCGACCTGGTCCGCGAGGGCAAGGTCAAGCAGCTCGGCCTGAGCGAGGTGACGGCGGACGAACTGCGCACCGCGCACACCGTGCACCCGATCGCGGCCGTGCAGTCCGAGTGGTCCCTGTTCAGCCGGGACATCGAGGCGAACGTGGTGCCGGCCGCCCGCGACCTGGGCGTGACCCTGGTCCCGTACTCGCCACTGGGCCGGGGCTTCCTCACGGGCTCCTTCGCCAAGGCCGAGGACCTGACCACCGACGACTTCCGCCGCCAGCAGCCCCGCTTCACCGGCGAGAACGCGGCGGCCAACGCCGCCCTCCTGGACCCCATCCGCACGGTCGCCGAGTCCCACGGCGCGACCCTCGGCCAGATCGCCCTGGCCTGGGTGCAGCAGCGGGCGTCGGTGCACGGCCTGCCGATCGTCCCGATCCCGGGCACGCGCAGGCCGGGCCGGGTGGCGGAGAACACGGCGGCGACCCGGATCGTGCTGAGCGAGGACGAACTGGCGCTGCTGGAGCCCATCGCGGGGAAGGTGTCCGGCGACCGCTACGCGGACATGTCCTTCGCATCCGCGGGCAGGGAGTAGCCGGGCGCGGAGTCCCTACAGCTACAGCTCCGCCAGCAACTCCGCCTTCTTGCTGGAGAACTCCTCGTCCGTCACGAGCCCGGCCTCGTGCAGCTCCCCCAGGTGACGAATCCGCTCAGCGATGTCGGCGGGATCCCGGCGTGGCGCGGCCACAGCCGGGACAGCCGCCGGCCCCGCGGAGCGAACCGCCGAGAGAACCGCCGCGGCGAACGGCAACGACTCGTGCACCGGCCCGTACCCGAGCCCGAAGACGACGGCCGCCGGATCCAGGTCCGCCTGCGTCGGCTGCGCGTCCGCGCCGTCCCGCCGCAGCAGCCGCAGATGCCCCTCGAACACCTCCGGCGACCGCCACTCGACGCCGCTCAGTTCGGCCACCGAGAAGCTCTGGTCCCCGGCCTTCCACTTCGTCGAGGACGCCCCCGTCCAGAACCACCGGAACCGCACGACGCTGCCGTCGAAGGACGCCTTCGCGTCGTACGCCTTGAACTGCATCGGCACATCCGGCGCCCCCACCAGGAACTCCTCGGCGGGCCCGGCCCCGGTGAGCCGGCCGCGCAGTTCGTCGGCGTAGTACTCGGCCAGCGTCTCGCGTTCGGCCGGCAGCACCAGCCGATACGGGTCGCCGCTCTCCTTGAGCTGCCCGGCCGCCGCCTCGAGGAGCGGATCCGCGCCGGGCCGCGGCTCGATGCGCAGCACGACCGTCCCGCGCTTACCCGGCGCCAGCGTCACCCCGGCGATCGCCTCCAGCGGCACACGGCGCTCGCCGAGCGCCTGGAAGAGCTTAGGTGTTCGAATCCCCCGTTCGTAACGGATGAGCACGGAGTCGGACTCGAACTCCCAGGCGGCATGAAATCCGGCCAGTACGTCACCCATGCGGCTCATCGTATGCGGCACGTGCTCCTCCGTCGCCACCCCGCGCACACCGCAATTCCTGCGCCTCTACGCGCGTCCGGCCGCCGCCGTGTCGGACAAACCCGCCCGACAGGCTCCGGCGTCGTCCGCGCAGCGCACCGCCTGGTATGCGCCAACTCCGATTTCGGCGAAATTCGCCACACTCTCCGTACCCGGCTCGAAATAGCCGCTGTGCCCCTTCGCGTCCCGCGCCGACAGCACGCGCGCCCCGAACACCGACGACACCGGGTCCTCGCCGTGCCCCAGCCCGCCGACCTCGAGATACGGCACGTCCTGCACCCAGTCGTCCGCGTCCCGCATCGCCCACACATGCGCGGACGTCCCGAGCTGCGAGGCCTTCGCGACCCGCATCCCGGGGCTGCCGGCCACCGCTATGTCGGCCACCCGGTCCGGCAGCCCGGACGCGGCCAGTCCGCACAGCACCGAGCCGTAGCTGTGGCAGAACAGCGAGACCGGTGAGCCGCCGGGCAGCCCCCGCAGCAGCGCGTTCAGCCGTACGGCACCGTCCGCGGCCCGCATCGCGGTCGCCGAGTCGATGCCGAGCCCGGCCGGTGCGGTGTAGTCGGCCCAGGCGATCACGGCCGTACGCGTCGACGGGCTGGCCGCGCGCTCGGCCGCGTACAGGGACTGGGCCATGCCGACCGGTGCCGAGTACTTGCGGTTGGTGCGCTGGAAGGTGAGCAGGTCGGTGTCGACGCCGGGGACGACGACCGAGATCCGCTCGGCCCTGGTCAGATCTCCGAACACCTCGGCCGCCCGCCCGGAGCCCTCCGGGTCGAACGCGAGGATGTGCCTCTCCGGCCGCATCATGTCCTCGAAGCGATGCATACGGCGGCCCGCCGCACGCTGCCCGTCGGGCGTGAGCCGGGTGTCGTGCATGCGTTTGCGCTCGACCTCGCGCGCCTCGTCGAGCGCGACGCGGTTGGCCCGGTAGCGCAACTCGACCGGGGCGCCGTTCATGTTGCCGACCGCGAGCGCATAGCGGTGCGCGAGGCTGCTGCGCTGCGCCTCGTCGAGTGAGGCGAAGAACCGGGCGAGTCTGGCGGGGGAGGAGTCCACGGCCGGCAGCCGGCGCCCGGCGATGCTGCCCTGCTCCCAGGCGCTGATCGAGGCCTGGAGCGGAGTGGCCCCGCGGTGGTGACGCAGGGCGGTCCAACCGGTGGTCGCCAGCATCACGAACACCACGGCCAGCGCCAGCAGAGCACGCCAGACGTTCAATTGCGGGGAGGTGTCGAAGGAAGTCACTGGGAGGACACACTAGGAGAACGAGAGGGTCTCGCGTTAACCAAGTGACAGGTATCACGTTTCGGTCACGCCGGTGTGAACACGCCGATGACCTCAGCGTGTTCGCCAGCTCTCGCTGAGTGTGGAGTCCACCTGTTCGAGATATGAGACGGTCAACGCCCGCATGGCGTCCAGGCTGAAGTCCCCGCCGCTGCTCCACTGACGCTCCGTCAGCCGCATCACCCCGCCGAACACGGCCACCGCCAGCCGCGGTCGGGGGTCGGTGTCCACGTCGACCCCCTCGCGCTCGGCGAGGATGTGCGCGATCGTCTCCTCGATCTCCACGGACTTGCGCAGATGCGCGGCGAGCAGCACGGGCGTCGACTCGACCACCTGGTACATGCGCAGATACAGCTCGACCGGCACGACGGATTCGATCACGTCGTTGAGCGTGTCCCAGCCCTCCAGCACGGACTGCCGCAGGGCCTCCATCGGCGTCTCGTGCGGCGGGCGCCCGCGCACCGTCCGCACGAAGTGCGCCACCGTCATGTCCTCGACCGCGAGCGCGGCCTCCTCCTTGCCGGCGAAGTAGCGGAAGAAGGTGCGCTGCGAGACGTCGACCGCCGCGGCGATGTCGTCGACGGTGGTGCTCTCGTAACCCTGGGTGGTGAAGAGCTCCAGCGCGGTGCGCAGCAACGCTTCCCGGGTGCGCTGTTTCTTGCGTTCGCGCAGTGTTTCCATATGTGTCAGTTACCGACTTGTGAATTGGTTTGTCAATTGTCAGTGGCTGTCATTAGCCTCGAACGCATGACTAGTCAGACCACCATCGACAAGACGGGGTCGGGGGGCGGCGCGCCAGTAGTCCCGTCGGACGCGACACCGGGCAAGGGGCTGCGCGGCCACCCCTGGCTCACGCTCATCACCGTCGCAGTGGGGGTCATGATGGTGGCCCTCGACGGCACCATCGTGGCCATCGCCAACCCGGCCATCCAGAAGGACCTGAGCGCGAGCTTCGCCGAGGTCCAGTGGATCACCAACGGATACTTCCTCGCTCTCGCGGTGTCCCTGATCACCGCCGGCAAGCTCGGCGACCGCTTCGGGCACCGCCAGACGTTCCTGATCGGCGTGGTCGGCTTCGCCGCCGCCTCCGGTGCGATCGGCCTGTCCGACAGCATCGCGCTGGTCGTCACCTTCCGTGTCTTCCAGGGCCTGTTCGGCGCGCTGCTGATGCCGGCCGCGCTCGGCCTGCTGCGGGCGACGTTCCCGGCCGAGAAGCTCAACATGGCCATCGGCATCTGGGGCATGGTCATCGGCGCCTCGACCGCCGGCGGCCCGATCCTCGGCGGCGTCCTCGTCGAGCACGTCAACTGGCAGTCGGTGTTCTTCATCAACGTGCCGGTCGGCATCCTCGCCGTCGTGCTCGGTGTGCTGATCCTGCTCGACCACCGCGCGGAGAACGCGCCGCGCTCCTTCGACATCCTGGGCATAGCCCTGCTGTCGGCCGCGATGTTCTCCCTGGTCTGGGCCCTGATCAAGGCCCCGGAGTGGGGCTGGGGCGACGGCACGACGTGGCTGTTCATAGCCGCGTCGGTGGTGGGCTTCACGGTCTTCGCCCTGTGGGAGACGAAGGTGAAGGAGCCGCTGATCCCGCTGGCGCTGTTCCGCTCCGTCCCGCTGTCGGCGGGCGTGGTCCTGATGGTCCTGATGGCCATCGCCTTCATGGGCGGCCTGTTCTTCGTGACGTTCTACCTCCAGAACGTGCACGGCATGAGCCCGATCGACGCGGGCCTGCACCTGCTCCCGCTCACCGGGATGATGATCGTCGGCTCCCCGCTCGCGGGCGCGATGATCACCAAGGTGGGCCCGCGCATCCCGCTGGCCGGCGGCATGGCGTGCACCGCGATCGCCATGTACGGCATGTCCACACTGGAGACGGACACCGGCAGCGGCGTCATGTCGCTCTGGTTCGCCCTGCTGGGCCTCGGCCTCGCGCCGGTCATGGTCGGCGCCACGGAGGTCATCGTCGGCAACGCGCCGCTGGAGCTGTCCGGCGTGGCCGGCGGCCTCCAGCAGGCCGCGATGCAGATCGGCGGCAGCCTCGGTACGGCCGTCCTGGGCGCCGTCATGGCCTCCAAGGTCGACAGCGACCTCGCCGGGAACTGGACGGCGGCGGGTCTGCCGCCGCTCACGGCGGCCCAGGAGGCCCAGGCTTCCGAGGCGGTCCAGGTGGGCGTGGCCCCGGTGGCCCCGGGCACCCCGGAGGCCATCGCCGCGAAGATCACCGGCGTGGCGCACGACACCTTCATCTCCGGCATGAGCGCGGCGTCCCTGCTCGCCGCCGCCGTGGCGGTCGTGGCCGTCGGGATCGCGTTCCTCACCAAGCGGGGCGCGAACGCGGAGGCGGGCGCCGGCGCCGCGCATATCTGAGCGCCGGTCGGTTTCGCCGTAGGGGCGCGGGTGGTATTCGGGCTGCGGCTAGGTTGTGGCTGGTCGCGCAGTTCCCCGCGCCCCTGGGGCGTTGCAGCTCGCCAAGCTGCGGGCAGTCGTGCCGCCTGGGGCGGCGCCCGTCCCACAGAAGGCGGCACCCCGTCAGCGCCGGGCTGCGCGACCCACCCCCGCCCACCCCCCCACCCCGGGCAACCGGCTAACCCACCTTCTCGTCACCCACCCGTTCCCCGGACACCCCGGACAGCGAAGCGACCTGCGCCCGCAGTGCCCGTACCTCCTCCGTCAGCAGCCGGATCGCTTCCGTCTGCCGCCGCTCCTCCTCGTTCTCGCTCTCGAACCGCGCGATGAACCAGGCGGCGATATTCGCGGTGACCACACCCAGCAACGCGATGCCGGACAGCATCAGCCCGATCGCCAGCGCCCGCCCGAGCCCCGTGGTGGGCGCCATGTCGCCGTACCCCACGGTCGTCATCGTCGTGAACGCCCACCAGATCGCGTCCCCGAGGGTGTGGATGGAGGCCCCGGGCTTGCCGCGCTCCACTTCCAGCACAGCCAGCGCACCGAAGACCAGCAACCCCAGACAGGAACCCGCGACATACGTGGTGACCCGCACCTGGGACGCCATCCGCGCCCGCTGCCCCGCGAGGAACAGCATCGACACCAGCTTCAGCAGCCGCAGCGGCTGGACCAGCGGCAGCGCCACCGCGAGCAGCGCCAGCGGATTGCCGCGCACGAACCGCAGCCGGTCCTCGCTCAGCCACAGTCGGATCAGATAGTCGACGGCGAAGGCGCCCCACACCCCCCAGTTCACGAGGTGGCACGCGTTGAGAACGGCCTTCGGGCCGTCCGGATCCACGATCGGGAAGGCGTAGGCGATCGCGAAGAGAACGGCGAGCGCCAGCAGCGGGCCTTGGGTACGCCGCTCCCAACGGTCCAGAGCGGTCGGTTCGGTCATCGGGAGCGTCATGGGGAGCATCGTAGGAAACGACACCGGGGCGGCACCGCTGAGGTGCCGCCCCGCTCGACTCCCAAGGGCTACGCGTCGCCCCCGGCCGCCCCCGGATCCGCCGCCGACACATCGAGCAGCTGGTAACGGTCGATCGCCTGCTTCAGCGCCGACCGGTCCACCTTGCCCTCCTTGGCCAGCTCGGTCAGCACCGCCACCACGATCGACTGCGCGTCGATGTGGAAGAAGCGCCGGGCCGCGCCACGGGTGTCCGCGAAGCCGAAGCCGTCCGCACCCAGCGACTGGTACGTGCCCGGCACCCAGCGCGCGATCTGGTCCGGAACCGATCGCATCCAGTCGGAGACGGCCACGAACGGCCCCTCGGCGCCGTTGAGCTTCTGTGTGACATACGGCACCCGCTGCTCCTCCTCCGGGTGCAGCAGATTGTGCTCCTCGCACTCCACGGCCTCGCGCCGCAGCTCGTTCCACGAGGTCGCCGACCAGACGTCCGCCTTGACGTTCCAGTCCTCGGCGAGGATCTTCTGCGCCTCGACCGCCCAGGGGACGGCCACACCGGACGCCATGATCTGCGCCGGGATCGAACCCGAGGAGCCCTCGCTGAGCCGGTAGACGCCCTTGAGGATGCCCTCGACGTCGACGTTCTCCGGCTCGGCCGGGTGCTGGATCGGCTCGTTGTAGACGGTGAGGTAGTAGAAGACGTCCTCGCCGTGCGGGTGCTCCGCGTCGCCGCCGTACATCCGGCGCAGACCGTCCTGCACGATGTGCGCGATCTCGTACGAGTACGCCGGGTCGTAGGCGACACAGCCCGGGTTGGTCGAGGCGAGCAGCTGCGAGTGGCCGTCCGCGTGCTGCAGACCCTCACCGGTCAGCGTCGTACGTCCGGCGGTCGCGCCCAGTACGAAACCGCGCGCGAGCTGATCGGACATCTGCCAGAACTGGTCGCCGGTGCGCTGGAAACCGAACATCGAGTAGAAGACGTACACCGGGATCAGCGGCTCGCCATGGGTGGCGTACGCCGAGCCCGCCGCGATGAGGGAAGCCGTGCAGCCGGCCTCCGAGATGCCGTCGTGCAGCATCTGCCCCTGCGGGGACTCCTTGTAGGCGAGCAGCAGATCGCGGTCGACCGACTCGTACTGCTGGCCCAGCGGGTTGTAGATCTTCGCGCTCGGGAAGAAGGAGTCCATGCCGAACGTGCGGTACTCGTCCGGCGCGATCAGCACGAACCGCTTGCCGAGCTCCTTGTCCCGCATGAGGTCCTTGAGGAGCCGGACGAAGGCCATGGTCGTCGCGATGGACTGCTGGCCCGAGCCCTTCTTCACGGTCGCGTACGTCTTGTCGTCCGGCAGTGCCAGCGGCTTGGAGCGCACGATGCGCGTCGGGACGTAACCGCCGAGCCCCTTGCGGCGGTCGTGCATGTACTGGATCTCCTCGGAGTCCCGCCCCGGGTGGTAGTACGGCGGGAGCCCGCTCTCCAGGTCCTTGTCGGCGATCGGCAGGTGCAGCCGGTCGCGGAAGCGCTTGAGGTCGTCGACCGTCAGCTTCTTCATCTGGTGCGTGGCGTTGCGGCCCTCGAAGTTGGGGCCGAGCGTCCAGCCCTTGATCGTCTTGGCGAGGATCACCGTCGGCTGGCCCTTGTGCGCCTTGGCCGCGGAGAACGCCGCGAAGATCTTCCGGTGGTCGTGACCGCCGCGGCCCAGGTGCAGGATCTGGTCGTCGGTCATGCCCTCGACCATCGCGCGCAGCCGCTGGTCGTCGCCGAAGAAGTGGTCGCGGATGTAGCCGCCGGTCTCGGTGGCGTACGTCTGGTACTGGCCGTCCGGCGTGGTGTTCATCCGGTTGACCAGGATGCCGTCGCGGTCCTGCGCGAGCAGCGGGTCCCAGCTGCGGTCCCAGATCAGCTTGATGACGTTCCAGCCGGCGCCGCGGAAGATCGACTCCAGCTCCTGGATGACCTTGCCGTTGCCCCGCACCGGGCCGTCCAGGCGCTGCAGGTTGCAGTTGACCACGAAGGTGAGGTTGTCCAGGCCCTCGCGCGCGGCGATGGACAGCTGGCCGAGCGACTCCGGCTCGTCCATCTCGCCGTCGCCGAGGAACGCCCACACATGCGACTTGGAGGTGTCCGCGATGCCGCGCGCCTCCATGTAGCGGTTCATCCGCGCCTGGTAGATCGCGCCGATCGGGCCGAGGCCCATCGACACGGTCGGGAACTCCCAGAAGTCCGGCATCAGCCGCGGGTGCGGGTAGGACGACAGGCCGTACGGCGCCTTCGACTTCTCCTGGCGGAACCCGTCCAGGTTGTGCTCGCTGAGGCGGTCGAGGAGGAACGCGCGGGCGTAGATGCCCGGGGAGGCGTGGCCCTGGAAGAAGACCTGGTCGCCGCCGTCGCCCTCGTCCTTGCCCCGGAAGAAGTGGTTGAAGCCCACGTCGTAGAGCGAGGCGGAGGAGGCGAACGTGGCGATGTGCCCGCCGACGCCGATGCCGGGGCGCTGGGCCCGGGACACCATGACCGCGGCGTTCCACCGGGTCGCGTTCAGGATCTTGCGCTCGATCTCCTCGTTGCCCGGGAAGAACGGCTCGTCCTTGGTGGCGATCGTGTTGACGTAGTCCGTGCTGCGCATCTCGGGCACGGCCACGCGCTTCTCGCGGGCCCGCTCGATCAGCCGCAGCATCAGATAGCGGGCCCGCTCCCGGCCACGCTCGTCGACGGCGGCGTCGAGGGAGTCGAGCCACTCCTGGGTTTCCTCGGGATCGAAGTCAGGAACCTGACTCGGAAGGCCGCCAATGATGATCGGGTTGCGATCGGATCCGGAAGCCACGCTGTTCCTTACCTGTCAGAGGGCCGTGTTTCTGAGGGTCTGCACCGCTCCCCATCGTGTACCTCAGGGGGCCAAACGTCATCTCTACTGTGAGGTAACCGCTGGTCCGATCAACGGTGGAGTGCCTGCGGATGGTTCCCAAACGCACAAAGGGGGCAGATTGGTGTGGTGCGCGTCACCTTGAGACCATGAGGGTGTGCCTGGAGTTGCGGTGACACGTTCAGGATCGTCACCGTTTCGGCGGTCTGAACGGCCGGGTACTTGCGCGATCCGCCCCGCCCGTGTGGACTACGGCCAATGCTTCGCGCACGCGCGTGGCTGAGTTATTCCCAAGACATGATCAGGAGGCAACCCGTGAGCGCGACCGCGGACCACGCGGAGGAGCGGACGAACCCTGCCGCAAGGCTGGGGTTCCAGCCCGAGCAGGTGGTCCAGGAGATCGGCTACGACGACGACGTAGACCAGGAACTCCGCGAGGCCATTGAGGAAGTCGTAGGCAACGAGCTCGTGGACGAGGACTACGACGACGTAGCGGATGCCGTGGTGCTGTGGTTCCGCGACGAGGACGGCGACCTGACGGATGCGCTGGTGGACGCCACCACGTACATCGAAGAGGGCGGCTCGATCCTGCTCCTCACGCCGAAGACCGGCCGTGACGGCTATGTGGAGCCCAGCGACATCTCTGAAGCCGCGACCACGGCGGGTCTGTCGGCGTCGAAGAGTGTCAGCGTCGGCAAGGACTGGAGCGGCAGCCGTCTGGTGACGCCCAAGGCCGCCAAGTCCAAGAAGTAACCGGTGGCGATGCCGGGCCGGGCCGAGAAGGCCCGGCCCGGCCTCCTGCACGGGCCCGGGTGGTCGCTGCATAGGGTGGTTCCCACCCGAACAGCCCCACCGAAGGGACATCCACGCGATGGCGATCCAGGTCGGCGACAAGGCCCCCGACTTCGAGCTCAAGGACAACCACGGCGCCACCGTGAAGCTCTCCGACTTCCGCGGCTCCAAGAACGTCGTCCTGCTCTTCTACCCCTTCGCCTTCACCGGCGTGTGCACCGGCGAGCTGTGCGAGGTGCGCGACAACCTGCCGAGGTTCGCCGACCGCGACACGCAGGTCCTCGCCGTCTCCAACGACTCCATCCACACCCTGCGCGTCTTCGCCGAGCAGGAGGGCCTGGAGTACCCGCTGCTCAGCGACTTCTGGCCGCACGGCGAGGTCAGCCGCGCCTACGACGTCTTCGCCGAGGACAAGGGCTGCGCGGTGCGCGGCACCTTCGTCATCGACAAGGAGGGCGTCGTGCGCTGGACCGTCGTCAACGCCCTGCCCGACGCGCGTGACCTGAACGAGTACGTCGAGGCACTCGACACCCTCTGATCCCGTTGGTGGCCGACACCTGTGATTCTTCGCCACCAAGGCCTGCGAGTCACGGGAACCCGTCACTAGGATCGACTCGTTGATCCGATATCAAACGCACGGCGGGGCTCCCCGCCCCTGGACACCAATGGAGGACTCGTGGGAGTCAGCCTCAGCAAGGGCGGCAACGTATCACTGACCAAGGAGGCCCCCGGCCTCACCGCGGTCATCGTCGGTCTGGGGTGGGACGTCCGCACCACGACCGGCACCGACTTCGACCTCGACGCCAGCGCACTGCTGACGAACGCGGAGGGCAAGGTCGGCAGCGACGCGAACTTCGTCTTCTTCAACAACCTCAAGAGCCCCGACGGCTCGGTCGAGCACACCGGCGACAACCTCACCGGTGAGGGCGAAGGCGACGACGAGCAGATCAAGGTCAACCTCGCGGGCGTCCCGGCGGACGTCGAGAAGATCGTCTTCCCGGTCTCGATCTACGACGCCGAGAACCGTCAGCAGTCCTTCGGCCAGGTCCGCAACGCCTTCATCCGCGTCGTGAACCAGGCCGGCGGTGCCGAGATCGCGCGCTACGACCTCTCGGAGGACGCGTCCACCGAGACCGCGATGGTCTTCGGCGAGCTGTACCGGCACGGTGCGGAGTGGAAGTTCCGCGCCATCGGCCAGGGCTACGCGTCCGGCCTGCGCGGCATCGCGCAGGACTTCGGTGTGAACGTCTGAGTTCACCATCCGGGGCGTGAGAGTCCAGAACACCACTGGCTGAGTCCGGCGCCGCACCGTTTGGGTGCGGCGCCGGATGCGCAGGACAACCAAAGAGGCAACACCCGGGGAGGACCAGCATCATGGGCGTCACGCTCGCCAAGGGAGGAAACGTCTCCCTGTCCAAGGCCGCACCCAACCTCACTCAGGTGATGGTCGGGCTCGGCTGGGACGCGCGCTCCACCACCGGAGCCCCCTTCGACCTCGACGCCAGCGCACTGGTGTGCAACGCGGGTCGGGTACTGGGCGATGAGTGGTTCGTCTTCTACAACCAGCTCAAGAGCCCGGACGGCTCGGTGGAGCACACCGGCGACAACCTCACCGGCGAGGGCGACGGCGACGACGAGTCGGTCCTGATCGACCTGTCCAAGGTGCCGGACCGGTGCGACAAGATCGTCTTTCCGGTCTCCATCCATATGGCCGACGAACGGGGCCAGACCTTCGGCCAGGTCAGCAACGCCTTCATCCGCGTCGTGAACCAGGCCGACGGCCAGGAACTCGCCCGCTACGACCTGAGCGAGGACGCCTCCACCGAGACCGCCATGATCTTCGGCGAGGTCTACCGCTACCAGGGAGAGTGGAAGTTCCGGGCCGTGGGGCAGGGGTACGCGTCCGGTCTGCGCGGCATCGCCCTCGACTTCGGGGTCAACGTCTCATAACGCGATATGAGCAAAAGTCGGGGCCCCGTGGGGTGCGGAGGGGGGCCGACTAGACTTCGGCTTCAAAGACTTCGTAAAGCCGAGTGCGGCGCGCGGGAGCCCCGTACACACAGGATTGGGTAGCCAGTGGTTCTGAAAACCTTCGGCTGGTCGTTCGCGGTCACCGCGCTCGGCCTGGTTGCAGCGGTCCTCTTCGGGGGGTGGACCGCCTTCGGCATCGTGGCGATCCTCTCCGTCCTCGAGATCTCGCTGTCGTTCGACAACGCGGTGGTCAACGCCGGAATCCTGAAGAAGATGAATGCCTTCTGGCAGAAGATCTTCCTCACCATCGGCATCCTGATCGCCGTGTTCGGCATGCGACTGGTCTTCCCCGTCGTCATCGTCGCGATCAGCGCATCGCTCGGACCGATCGAGGCGGTCGACCTCGCGCTCAGCGACAAGGACCGCTACCAGGAACTCGTCACCGACGCCCACCCGGCGATCGCCGCGTTCGGTGGCATGTTCCTGCTGATGATCTTCCTGGACTTCATCTTCGAGGACCGGGACATCAAGTGGCTGGGCTGGCTGGAGCGCCCGCTGGCCAAGCTCGGCAAGGTCGACATGCTGTCGGTCTGCATCGCGCTGATCGTCCTGCTGATCTCGGCGCTGACCTTCGCGACCAACGCCCACCAGCACGGCGGCGCACACGTCGACAAGGCGGAGACGGTGCTGCTCTCCGGTATCGGCGGCCTGATCACATACATGATCGTGGGCGGTCTGTCCGGCTTCTTCGAGGACAGGCTCGAAGAGGAGGAGGAACGCGAGCACGAGGCGGAGGAAGCGGCCGAGCGCGCCGGCAAGCCCCGCTCCGCGATCGCCCTGGCCGGCAAGGCCGCCTTCTTCATGTTCCTCTACCTCGAGGTCCTGGACGCGTCCTTCTCCTTCGACGGTGTGATCGGCGCCTTCGCCATCACCAACGACATCGTCCTCATGGCGCTGGGCCTCGGCATCGGCGCGATGTACGTCCGTTCGCTGACCGTGTACCTGGTGCGTCAGGGCACCCTCGACGAGTACGTCTACCTGGAGCACGGCGCGCACTACGCGATCGGCGCCCTCGCCATGATCCTGCTGGTCACCATCCAGTACGAGATCCACGAGCTCATCACCGGCTCGATCGGCGTGATCCTGATCGGCTGGTCCTTCTGGTCCTCGGTGCGCCGCAACCGCGCGCTGGCGGCCGCCGAGGGAAAAGCGGCGGCCTCGGACGAGAAGACTGAGGTCTCGTCCGGGGTGTGACACCCCCGCGGGTGAGGAACGCTCTGTGCGGGGCGGCCGGGCTCCGGCCGCCCCGCCGGTCTTTCCGGGTGAACGCAGGTCTTCGTGGGACGTGGGGGCGGAATGGGCTTCTTGGACGGACTCTGGCGCGGCCGGGCGGCCGAGTTCGACTCGGGCAGCGCGTCGTCGAACTCGATCGAGCTGACGAAACGGCACGACCGGGTCTCGCTCACCAAGCAGGGCGCTGCCACCGGTCATCTGCGGATCAACCTGACCTGGCGGATGCGGACGTCCGACATCGGTGGCTCACAGCGGGAGAGCCTGCTGCGGCATCCGTTCAAGGCGCTCAAGCCGCCGGAGGTGCTCGGGCACAGCCAGAGCATGGTCAACGTCGACCTCGACCTCGGGGCCCTGTACGAGCTGACGGACGGGACGAAGGGCGTCGTACAGCCGCTGGGCGGGTTCCTCGGGGACGTCAACGCGCCGCCGTATGTGAAGCTCAGCGGGGACGACCGGTTCGGGTCGGCGTCCGGGGAGACGATCTACGTCAACCTCGACCACCGGGAGAACATCAAGCGGCTGCTGGTCTTCGTGTACATCTACGACCAGACGCCGGCGTTCGACCGCACGCACGCGATCGTCACGCTGTATCCGAGCAACGGCCCGCGGATCGAGATAGGCCTCGACGAGCGGCATCCGCAGGCTCGGTCGTGTGCGGTGGTGATGATCGAGAACGTGAAGGGCGAGGTCTGGGTCCGGCGTGAGGTGAAGTTCGTGTACGGGTTCCAGGCGGAGCTGGATCGGTTGTTCGGGTGGGGGTTGCAGTGGGGTCGGGGGTACAAATCCAAGGCTGAGCGTTGAGCCCCGCGCCCCTGAAGGGCGCTTCCGTCACCGTCCGATGAATTGTGGCCCCTGCGGCGGCAGGCGGAACTCCTGGGGCGGGGCTGCCGCTGTCACCGGCGGCGGGTAGCCGTAGCCCGACTGGGCCGCGGCCGGCTGGCTGGTGGGCTGGGGGTAGCCGTAGGCCGGCTGGGTCGCCGGGGGCTGCTGGGGGTAGCCGTAGGACGGCTGGGGCGGCACGGTGACCGTCGGCTGCTCGGGAGGCAGGGGCTGGGAGACCTCGGGGCTCTGCCTGGGCTCGTCCATGGTCTCCGACTCGTCCACCGAGATGCCGAAGTCCGTGGCCAGGCCCTTGAGGCCGTCCGAGTAGCCCTCGCCCAGGGCGCGGAACTTCCAGCCCTCGCCCCGGCGGTACAGCTCACCGCAGATCAGCGCCGTCTCCTGGCCCGTCTCCGGCTTGATGTCGAAGTACGCCAGCGGATCACCGTCCGTGGCCGTGGCGTCGTACAGCAGGATGCGCAGGTCCCGTACGCGGTCGAAGGTGACGCCGTCCGCCGAGGCGACCAGCAGAATCTGACCGACGGCGGACTCGACACCGGTGAGATCTGTCTGGATCGTGTCGGTGAGGCCGTCGGCGAGTCGCTTCTTGCCGAGCCTCCAGACCTGCCCGGAGGGGTGCCGGGGCTGGTTGTAGAAGACGAAGTCCTCGTCGGAGCGCACACGACCGTCGGGGCCGAGGAGCAGAGCCGAGGCGTCGACATCCGGGACCCCCTGCCCGGGCGTCCAGCGCAGCACGGCGCGTACCGTCGTGGCTTCGAGCGGGACGTTCGACCCCTTCAACATCGCGTGCGTCATGCCGTCATCCTGCCCTCTCCGTCCTGGTCACGACAACGCGGGGTACACATGACGTGCGCGCTCGTGTTCGTCCGCGTTACCAGAAATTCATGCCCGTCGGGAACCCCCGACATGGGTATCTACGTACTATTACCGGCCACCTGTGAACACGTCACAGGAGGCACAGAGCCACCACGGGGGAGTTATATGCGTCATTTCGGGCACATCGCCCCGGAGGTGCGGCAGCGCCTCTTCCACCAGGAGCCGTGCGATTTCACCGCCGACTCCCCGGCCCGGCTGCTGTCCGTGGCCCTGGGCGCCACGCTCTACAGCCCGGCCACGCGGACCCGGCTCGCCGACGACATCGTCAAGCAGGCGGCGAACGGCGTGGTCTCGATGGTGCTGTGCCTGGAGGACTCCATCGGCGACGAGGACGTCGTGGCGGGTGAGGAGAACCTCGTCCGGCAGTTCGCGGATCTCGCGGGGCGGGCGGACCCCGCACTGCCGTTGCTCTTCGTCCGGGTGCGCACGCCCGAGCAGATCCCCGACCTCGTCCGGCGCCTGGGCCCGGCCGTGCGGCTGCTGTCCGGTTTCGTGTTCCCCAAGTTCACCGAGGAACGCGGCATCCCCTTCCTGGAGGCCCTGGCCGCCGCCGAGACCGCCAGTGGCCGGCGGCTGTTCGGCATGCCCGTGCTGGAGACGCCCGAGCTGATGTACCGGGAGTCCCGGGTGGACGCCCTGGAGGGCATCGCCCGCGCCATCGACAAGTACCGGGACCGGGTGCTCGCCCTGCGGCTCGGTGTCACCGACTTCTGCTCCTCGTACGGCCTGCGGCGCGCACCCGACATGACCGCCTACGACGTCCAGATCGTCGCCTCCGTGATCGCCGACGTGGTGAACCTGCTGGGCCGGGCCGACGGCTCCGGGTACACGGTGACCGGACCGGTGTGGGAGTACTTCCGCGTCCCCCAGCGCATGTTCAAGCCGATGCTGCGCACCAGCCCGTTCCTTCAGGGGCAGGCCGTCGAGTTGCGCGAGAGACTGATCGAGCACGCGATGGACGGGCTGCTGCGGGAGATCTCCCTCGACCATGCCAACGGCCTGCTGGGCAAGACCTGCATCCACCCCTCCCATGTGCCGGCGGTGCACGCGCTGTCCGTGGTCAGTCACGAGGAGTACGGCGACGCCGTCGACATCCTGCGGCCGGGGCGCGGCGGCGGGGGCGTGCTGCGGTCGGCGTACACGAACAAGATGAACGAGGTGAAGCCGCACCGAGCCTGGGCCGAGCGGACCATGCTGCGCGCGGAGGTCTTCGGCGTCGCGCGCGAGGACGTCAGCTTCGTGGATCTGCTGGCCGCCGGAATTCCCGGCTGAACCCACCTCTATCCAAGGGACGCATGAACAACGCAGTGAACAACGGGGTCTGGTCCGGCAGCTGGGTCGCCGAGCGGCTCGGGGTCCAGCTCATGGGCGACGACGAGCTCATGGACCTGCTGGGGCTCGCCCTGCGGCGCAACCCCAAGCGGGCGCATCTGCTGGTCTCCAACGTGCTCGGCAAGCACGTACCGCAGTCACCGTCCGTGGTGTACGGCGCCGGGTTCGCCCTCGGCCGCCGGGTGCGGGACCTTCTGAGCGCCGACGAGGCCGCCGGGGCGGTCGTCCTCGGCTACGCGGAGACGGCGACCGGCCTCGGCCACTCCGTCGCCGACGGCCTCGGATCCGCGACGTACCTGCACTCCACCCGCCGCCCGGTCGCCGGCGTGGCCCGCGCGGGCGGCTTCGAGGAGTCCCACTCGCACGCCACGTCCCATCTGCTGCTCCCGGAGGATCCGGCGCTGCTGGCCGGCGACGGTCCGCTGGTGCTGGTCGACGACGAGTTCTCGACGGGGAACACGGTGCTGAACACCGTGCGCGATCTTCATGCGCGGTATCCGCGGCGGCGGTATGTCGTGGTCGCGCTGGTGGACATGCGGTCGGCGGCGGACGCCGGTCGGTTGGAGGAGTTCGCCCGTGAGATCGGCGCCCGTGTGGACTTGGTCGCGGCGGCCTCAGGGACCGTACTGCTGCCGCAGGGGGTGCTGGAGAAGGGGCAGGAGCTGGTGGCGCGGTACGAGGCGGAGAGTGCCGCGAGGGGTGGTTCGTCGTCTGCGGCTGAGCGGGGGCCGGTCGCGCAGTTCCCCGCGCCCCTAAAGCAGGGCGTTGCACCGGCCGACCTCCAAGGGGCGCGGGGAACTGCGCGCCAAGCCCCCACCGACCCGCACCCGGCCGACGACCGAACCAACCCCCACCTCACCCGCATAAATCTGCACTGGCCCCCCGGCCTCCCCGACGGTGGCCGCCACGGCTTCACCCCCGCCCACCGCACCCGCCTCGAAGCTGCCCTCCCCGCCATGGCGGCCCGCCTCGCGGAGGCGCTCCCCGCAGGGGCTCGCCGCGTCCACGTCCTCGGCTTCGAAGAGCTGATGTACGCCCCCCTCAGGCTCGCCCGCGAGCTGGAGCAGATCGCGGAGGGCGTCGAGGTCCGCTACTCCACCACCACCCGCTCACCCGTCCTCGCCGTCGACGACCCCGGATACGCGATCCGTACCCGCCTCGCCTTCCCGGCCCACGACAACCCCGCCGACGGCCCCGGCGAGCGGTACGCCTACAACGTCGCCGGAGCCGGCTTCGACGCCGTCATAGCCGTCGTCGACTCGGTGGCCGACACTCCCGAACTGCACGCGCCCGACGGCCTGTTGGCTCAGCTGGCCGCACACACCCCGCACGTCACCCTCGCGGTCGTCCCGTCGTACGCCCCCGAAAGGCCCCCCATGCTGCCCGAGCCCCTCCGCGGCCCCGCCTTCTCCTCGTACGCCCCCGAGGAGGTCGGCTGGCTGCTGCAGGACCTCTCGGACGTGACGCTGGAGGCGCCGACCGAGGAGCGCGAGGAGGCCATCCAGAGCGGCGGCGCGCACTACGCGGAGTCGCTGCCGGTGGAGTACCAGCCGAGCGAGCAGTACCAGGCCCTGTTCCACGCGGCGCTGGAGGAGTCGGCGGCGCGGCTGGCGCAGGCCGCCGGCGCCGTCACCGAGATCGTCCTCGCCGAGCGGTCACCGCGCCCGGTGCTGGTCTCCCTCGCCCGCGCCGGCACGCCCGTCGGCATCCTCATGCGCCGCTGGGCCCAGTTCCGGCACGGACTCGAACTGCCCCACTACGCCGTCTCCATCGTGCGCGGCCGCGGCATCGACGCCAACGCCCTGCGCTGGCTGGCCCGGCACCACGACCCGCGGGACGTCGTCTTCGTCGACGGCTGGACCGGCAAGGGCGCCATCACCCGCGAACTGGCCGAGGCGATACGGGAGTTCGAGGCATCCGACGGCATCACCGGCTTCGACCCGGAGATCGCCGTACTGGCCGACCCGGGCTCGTGCGTGCGGACGTACGGTACCCGCGAGGACTACCTCATCCCGTCCGCGTGCCTGAACTCGACCGTCTCCGGCCTGATCTCGCGCACCGTCCTGCGCGCCGACCTGGTCGGGCCGTACGACTACCACGGCGCGAAGTTCTACCGCGAACTCGTCGGCGCCGATGTCTCCGTGGCCTTCCTGGACGCCGTCGCCGCGCGCTTCCCCGAGGTCGTGGACGCCGTCGAGGCGGCGGCCAAGGAGCTGCTGTCCGCCGACCGCGCGCCGACCTGGGAGGGCTGGGCCGCCGTCGAGCGCATCAGCGAGGAGTACGGCATCCACGACGTGAACCTCGTCAAGCCGGGCGTCGGCGAGACCACGCGGGTGCTGCTGCGCCGGGTGCCCTGGAAGATCCTGGCGCGGGCCGGTGCCGGCGCCGACCTGGACCATGTCCGACTGCTGGCCGAACAGAGAGGGGTTCCGGTGGAAGAGGTCGCCGAACTGCCGTACACCTGCGTGGGGTTGATCCACCCCAAGTACACGCGGGGCGCGACGGGCGCCGACGGCAGGGCGGTGAACGTCTGATGCCGGTGCTGGTGGCGAGCGACCTCGACCGTACGCTCATCTACTCCGCCGCGGCCCTCGCGCTGACCATGCCGGACGCGCGGGCGCCCAGGCTGCTGTGCGTGGAGGTGCACGAGAGCAGGCCGCTGTCGTACATGACGGAGACGGCGGCCCAGCTCCTGACCGATCTCGGCGACGCGGCGGTCTTCGTGCCGACGACGACCCGGACCCGTAAGCAGTACCAGCGCATCAACCTGCCGGGCCCCGCGCCGAAGTACGCGATCTGCGCCAACGGCGGCCACCTGCTGGTCGACGGCGTCACCGACCCGGACTGGCATGCGGGGGTCCAGGCCCGGCTGGCCGAGCAGTGCGCGCCGCTCGCGGAGGTGCAGGACCATCTGATGGCGACGGCGTCCCCGGCATGGGTGCGCAAGCACCGCATCGCCGAGGACCTCTTCGCCTACCTGGTCGTCGAACGCGAGCTGCTGCCCGAGGAGTGGGTGAAGGAGCTCGCGGTGTGGGCGGAGAACCGCGGGTGGACGGTGTCGCTGCAGGGCCGCAAGATCTACGCGGTCCCCAAGCCCCTCACCAAGAGCGCCGCCGTGCGCGAGGTCGCCCGCCGCACGGGCGCGGACCTGACGCTGGCGGCCGGCGACTCCCTGCTGGACGCCGACCTGCTGCTGGCCGCCGACAAGGGCTGGCGGCCCGGGCACGGTGAGCTGGCGGACGCCGACTGGACGGCTCCGGCGATCAGCGCGCTGCCGGAGCGGGGCGTGCTGGCGGGGGAGCGGATCCTGCGGGAGTTCCTGAAGGCGACGAGGACACCGATGTCCTAGCCGCGGCACCCTCAGCCGCAGCACCCTCCACCACAACACCCGCCCCCGCCGGCAGGCTTCTGCGCCGCGGGGGCGTTCGCCGTGCCGCCGACGGCCACCGTCGACAGAAGCTTCACAGTGTCTTCATGACCGGACGGGCAGCTGGCGGGGGCGGACGACTCCGCCATCGGGCGGCTCAGTTCGAAGGTGTCACCGCAGCTGCGGCACCGGTATTCGTAGCGAGGCATACCCACAGATTAGTCGGCGTGACCGGATATACACCCCTGCGCAATCACCGGCGATCGAGGCTGTCCGATACGGGTGTGGAGAAATTGAAAAGGAGACTGGTATTTTTCGATCGCCGCGAGGAGCCGTAAGGCCGGGGGAAGTGGGGGCTCGCTGCCGTTGACCGCGGCGGCCATGCCCTTCCGCGCGCGCACGACCGAAATGCGGGGAGGGGCGCAGCCGTGACCAGGGCTGGGCGAGAGCCGGACGAGACCATGCAGTTAAAGGTCCCCGCGCTCCCGCCGGACGAGACCATGCAATTGCGGGTGGCGGCGGAATCAGGTTCATCCCATTTATCCCACTCGGGCGAATCCCGCCCACCGGGCCACCGCCGCAGGACCGCGGCCCCTTCGGCCCTGTCCCGCCTCACGCCCGGACTGCGCCGCCTGCGTCCGCGGTACCCCCGCCCCGGCCGCACCGGCTGGCGCCGCTGGCTGCCCTCCTGGCGGCAGTGGCTCGGTGCCGCGCTGACGTTCGTCGGCCTGAGCACCGCAGCCCTGGGTGTGGCCTACGCCACCACCGACATCCCGAAGAACCTCAACTCGTACGCCACCCAGCAGGACAACGTCTATTTCTGGTCCGACGGGACGCCCATGGCCCGCACCGGCTGGGTGCGACGGCAGGACATGCCCCTGAAGGACATCCCCGAGGACGTCCGCTGGGCGGTGCTCGCCGCCGAGAACGCGAGTTTCTACAGCGACCCCGGCATCTCGCTCAGCGGCGTCACCCGAGCCGTGTGGCGCACCCTGGGCGAGGGCGACACCCAGGGCGGCTCCACGATCACCCAGCAGTACGTGAAGAACGTCTACCTCAACCAGGACCGCTCGGTCGGCCGCAAGTTCACCGAGGCCATGCTCGCCGTCAAGCTCGACAACCGGATGAACAAGGACGACATCCTGGAGGGCTACCTCAACACGAGCTGGTTCGGCCGCGGCACCTACGGCATGCAGCGCGCCGCCCAGGCCTACTACGGCAAGGACGTCGGTCAGCTGAACGTCAGCGAGGCCGCCTTCCTCGCCTCCCTCCTCAAGGGCGCCGCCCTCTACGACCCCGCGCTGAGCAGGGCCAACCACGCGCGGGCGGTGGAGCGCTGGTCCTGGATCCTGGACCGCATGGTCGACATCGGCAGGCTGTCGCCGGCCGAGCGGGCCGAATACCGGCAGTTCCCCGAGCCGTTGAGCCGGGCCCGGGGCTACGACACCGGCAAGCAGAGCGACTACCTGGTCGAACTGGCCGCGCAGTACGCCAAGAAGGCCGCGCGTCTGACGGACAAGGAGTTCGACCTCGGCGGCTACCAGATCTACACGACCTTCGACCGGCGCCGGGAGACCGCGCTCACCGACGCCGTGACCAAGGCCCGCAAGAAGGCGTCCAAGGACCACCCGGCCATGGCGCGGACCGCGCACTACGGCGCCGCCTCGGTCGCCACCGACGGACGGATCCTCGCCGTCTACGGCGGCCCCGACCACCGTACGCAGGGCTACAACGAGTCCAACGCGACCACCGTGCCCGCCGGTTCGGCCTTCCTGCCCTTCGTCTACGCCTCCGCACTCCAGAACGGCGTCCGCAAGACCCGCGACGACGGCCCCGTCGACGTCACCCCGGAGACGCTGTACGACGGTGACGACGGCATCCCGGTCATGACGCCCGAGGGGCCCTACTGGGACCGCAGCGGCAAGCGGGTCGCCGCCCGCAACGACGGCGGCAGGGACTACGGGCGCATCAGCCTGCACAAGGCGCTCGCGCTGTCGGTGAACACGCCGTTCATGCAACTCGGCATGGACACCGGCCTGGACAAGGTGCGCCGCACCGCGCAGGCGGCCGGACTGCTCGCCTCCAGCTTCGGCCCGCAGGTGCCGGCGCTCTCCCTGGGCAGCGCCCGGCCCAGCGCGATCCGCATGGCCAGCGGGTACGCCACGTTCGCCGCCGCGGGCACCCATGTCGAGCCGTACTCGGTGGCCCGGATCAC
This sequence comes from Streptomyces ferrugineus, assembly GCF_015160855.1. Classification (NCBI taxonomy): domain Bacteria; kingdom Bacillati; phylum Actinomycetota; class Actinomycetes; order Kitasatosporales; family Streptomycetaceae; genus Streptomyces; species Streptomyces ferrugineus. The sequence goes on from NZ_CP063373.1 coordinate 2,148,902, forward strand.
CCGCAACGGCTCCAAGGTGGGGCTGGCCGAACCCGTCTCGCGGCGTGCGGTGACGGCGAAGGTGGCCGAGCAGGTCCAGTCCGCGCTCAGGTCCGCCTTCAGCCTCGCCCACCCCGCCACCGCGTCCTCCGCGCCGCGGACGACGGGCAAGGCCGGCACCACCCAGGACGACACCGCGGCCTGGTACGTCGGCACCGCCGCCTCCGTGTCCACGGCCGTCGTGGCCTACCGCATCGATCTCACCAAGAGCCTCGAACCCCTGCCGTTGAAGGGCATCGCCGGCACCCCCGCCGACAGCGTCCCGTACGACATCTGGTCCGGCGCCCTGGGTCTCGGCTGACCCGGCCACCGGCACCGCACACCCCCCACCCCCCTCGCAGAATGAGCCGCCCATGCCGTCGACATCCGGCCACCGCCGCCGAGCCCGCGCACCCCGCCGCCGGCCACGCGCCCCCGAGCACTTCGCCCGCCTGGGAGCACTGGCCGTGGCGATCGTCCTCTTCGCCCTGGTGGTACCCGCGGCCTACACCAGCCTGACCCGCTCGGACACCACCACACCGATCGCGTCCACCGGCGACGCGGACGGACCGGCCACGCCGGAAGCGCCCGCCACGCCGCCCGGGGAACCCGAGTGGGACGGGAGGACGAAGGTGCTCGGCGACGGCTCGACGTCGTACACCGGGCCGCAGCAGGGCAGGTTGAAGCCGCAGCGGCTCAAACCGGGCGAGAAGCCGCCCCAGTTCGTCGTCTTCTCCTGGGACGGCGCCCTGGCGGGCGACGATCAGCTCTTCGCGCACTACCGGAAGCTGGCCGAGGAGTACGACGCCCATATGACGTTCTTCCTCACCGGCATCTACCTGCTGCCCAAGAACAAGGCGAAGCTCTACGCCCCGCCGCAGCACGACAAGGGATCCGCCGCCATCAGCTACCCCACCGACGAGCACATCCGCACCACGCTGGAGCAGCTCGGCAAGGCATGGAAGGAGGGGCACGAGATCGGCTCGCACTTCAACGGCCACTTCTGCGGCGTCCGCGGCGGCGGTTACTGGAGCGTCGACGAGTGGCGGAGCGAGATCGACCAGTTCTACGACCTCGTGGAGAACTGGAAGACCAACACCGGCTACACCGACCTCGACCCGCTGCCGTTCGACTTCAGAAAGGAGGTCACCGGCGGCCGCGCACCCTGCCTGGAGGGCCAGGGGAACCTGTTGGAGGCCCTCAAGACCTACAAGTGGCGCTACGACGCCAGCTCCACCGGCGACTTCCAGATATGGCCCAGGAAGAAGAACGGCATCTGGGACTTCCCGCTGCAGCTGCTTCCCTACCAGGGCGGCGACTTCCAGGGCCTGTCCATGGACTTCAACTTCCTCTACAACCAGTCCGACGGCGAGACCGACGGCGACCCGGTCAACTACCCACGGTGGGAGCAGGAGACCCTCGCCACCTACATGGCCGGCTTCAACCGCGTCTACTACGGCAGCCGCGCCCCGCTGTTCATCGGCAACCACTTCGAGCAGTGGAACGGCGGCATCTACATGAAGGCCGTCGACCAGGTCATCAAGAACGTGTGCAAGAAGAAGGACGTCAAGTGCGTGTCCTTCAAGGAGCTCGCCGACTGGATGGACGTACAGCGGCCCGAGACGCTGCGGCGGCTGCGCGGCCTGGACCCGGCGCAGTCGGCCGACTGGTCGACGGTCGTGAAGTAGTCGGCCGGGCGTTCAACCACCCCCGTAAGGAGAATCCCAGTGAGATCAACAGACGTGAGATCAACAGACATGAGATCGACAGACGTGAGCTCAAGAGAACCGATCCGCACCCGCGGCCGCGCCACCATAGTCGGGGCGGCCGTCGCCTCCCTCGCCGCCGGAGCGGCGCTGCTGCCCACCTGGAGCGCCGCCGCCGCCGACGCCGCCGCCCCGGCGGTGGACGCCGGCACCAGGGCCACCTTCCAGCGGCTGGCGGACGCGGTCTTCACCGACCGCACCAACGCCCTGGTCACCGGTGAGCGGAGCGCGAAGCCGCTGACCGACGGCTTCTCCGGCGACGTCCGGCTGTCCGCCGATACGGCCCGTGACGAGGACGCCGCCCTGGCCGCGCTGGACCGGCGCAAGGACCGACTCGCCCGGCTCGGCGAGACGTACCGCACGGCCGACACCACCGTCACCCTGAACGCCACCCGCGTGACGGGCCGTACGGCCAAGGCCACCGTCACCGAGACCACGACCCTGACCTACGACAAGGTCCGCGGCGACGAAAGCGGCGACGAACCGAGGACCACCGGCTTCCAGGCCCGCCACGAACTCACCTTCACCGCCGACCGGCGCGGCGACTGGCAGCTCACCGCCATCCGCGACACCGACCGCGGCATCGCGGTCAACACCCTCGCCAAGCCGTCCGTGAAGGCGCCCACCGTCGACGACACCATGCCGTCCGCCCCGCGCGCCGCCACCACGTACCCCGCCCCGGCCAAGCCCAAGACCCTCACCGGCACCGCCCTGAACTACCGGGCCATGGCCACCTACGCCGAGAAGTACTGGCGCACCTACAACAAGGACTACCCCGACTTCGACGGCCAGGGCGCGGGCGGCGACTGCACCAATTTCGTCAGCCAGTCCCTGAAGGCCGGCGGCTGGAAGCACGTCCCCGGCTATGTGTACGACTACACCCGGTGGTTCGGCAACGCCGAGATCCAGTCGCACTCGTTCATCGGCGTCAACGAGTGGTCCTGGTTCGCCCAGAACTCCAAGCGGACCACCAGCCTCGCCAACGTCTACCAGATGGACGTCGGTGACGTGCTCCAGATCGACTTCGACAAGGACGGGTCCAAGGACCACACGATGATCGTCACCTACCGCAGCCCGCAGGGCGTGCCGTATCTGACGTACCACTCGAACGACACCTACCGGCGTTCCCTGTCGAGCATCATCGCGTCGTACCGGACCTCCGCGTACTACGCCTACCGCACCTGATCGTCCCGGGCACTGAGCCGGTACGGCTCAGTGCCCGCCCCCGCGCTCCTCACGGATCTGCGCGACGACCCGGGCCACTGTCCGCCGTACCGCCTCCGTCTCGGTCAGGAAGTGCCAGTAGTCCGGGTGGCGGCCCTCCAGCGTGCCGATCGCCCGCTCCAGCCGCGCGACCGAGTCGTCCAGCGGACGCGCATGCCGCGGATCGGGAGTGTTCCGCCCCGCCATGGCCAGCCGCTGCGCGTCCCGGATCGCGAACCTCGTCCGGTCGATCTCCTGCTGCGGATCCTTCTGTACGGCGTTCAGCTGCCGCAGCCGGTCACCGGCCGCCGACACCGACTCATCCGTGCTGTTCAGCAGCGCCCGCACCGTCGACAGCAGCGCGGTGGCGTCCGGCCAGCGCTGCTCTTCCCGAGCGTTCTGCGCCTCCTTCAGCCTCTGCTCGGCCTGCCGAACGCTCTCCCCGGCCCGCTCCGGCACACTCTGCAGGTCCTGCCAGCAGGCCGCCGTGAACCGCCGCCGCAGCTCGCTCAGCACCGGCTCCACCTGCCCGGCACGCGTGGTCAGCGCCTGCGCGCGCGTCCGCAGCGAAACCAACCGGTGATCGATCTCGGCGGCCTTCTCCGGCAGCCGCTCCGCCTCCACCCGGACCGCTTCCGCCTCCCGCGCCACCCGCTCGGCACGTTCCAGCGTCTGCGGCACACCATGCTGCCCGGCGCCCTGGTTCAGCCTGGTCAGCTCCGGCCCGAGCGCCGCGAGCCGCGCCGCGAGGTCGTCCGCCCTCAGCCCCGAGCCGCGTACGGCATCCAGCGCGTTCGACGCGGCGAGCAGGCCCTGCCGGGCGCGCTCCACGGCCGGGGCGAGCCGGGCCAGCTGGGTCTCGGCCGTGCCGAGCAGCGGCCCGAGCCCGTCGGCGAACCGCTCCAGCTCCCGCTTGACGTTCTCGAGATCGTCCTTGGCCTTGACCAGCTCGCCACGGGCCCGGGCGGCGGTGGCGGCCTCCAGATCGTCTCGATCGAGGTCATGGGCGTCGACGGCCTGGATGTACCGGTGACTGACCTCGTCGATACGCCGCCCCAGCGCCTCGAAGTCGGTGATCGCCCGGCGGGCGGCGGGGGAGGCGTCCACCGCCGTGATCGTCTCGATCGAGATCCGCAGGTCCCGCTGGGCCGTGTCCAGCTCGTAGAACGCGGCCGCCGCGGCGTCCTTCGCGGCCTGCGCCTCGGCGCGCTGGCTCTCGGCCCGCCCGCCGAACCAGCGCCGGGTGCCGCCGCCGGCGAAGGCGGCCGGCAGGGCGAGGGCGACGACGAGGGGGAGCGCGGCGAGGGCGAGGGTGTCACGAAGGGCCCGGCGCGAGCCGCGCGAGATTCCCGGCCCGGGCGGCGGGGCCTCGCGCGCACGCGGCACTGACGGCGAGTTCGGCTGCGGAGGTGTCGCCGTCACATCCCTCTCCCGTGCTGTGATTCACCCTGCCCGGTGTCATTCTCCCACCGGTATAGGACGAACACACGGGCCGGTTAGTTCGCGGTTCGGACCGTGACATTTCCATCGCCGGTCCGGGCGGAGACCACATGGGGGCTGGTGTTGTCGCGGGGCACGGTCACATCCTCCGAGCCGTCGCCGGTCCGCGTCCGCACGTCGTACGTCGACCGCGGCAGCTCGATCGTCACCGAACCGTCCCCGCTGCGGGTCTCCACCCGGTCCGGCACGGTACCCAGTTCGAGCCGGATGGACCCGTCCCCGGTCTGCGCCTTCACCCGCCGCGACGAGACGTCGGAAACCCGCACCGACCCGTCCCCCGTCCGCAGCTCCAGCGGCCCGCTGGAGTCCGTGACCTGCACACTCCCGTCCCCCGTCCGCAGCTCCAGCGGCCCGCTGGAGTCCGTGACCCGCACACTCCCGTCCCCCGTCCGCACGCTCAACGCGTCCTCGAACCCGCGCGCCCGCACACTCCCGTCCCCGTCCTTGACCTTCACGGCGACCCCGCGCGGCACCTCGATCCGGTGCTTGGAGGAACAGTCGGCGACCATGCCGCTGCACTTCTCCCGCAGCACCAGCCGGTCGTCCTCCATCGACCAGGTCACCTTCGGATCGGCCCCGATCGCGACGGTCCCCTGGAACCACCGGGTGACCTCCACGGTGCCGGCCTTGTTCCCCTCGGCGGCGACGATCTCCAGCGCCGAGTCGTCGGAGTCGATGGTCAGCGTCCGCCCCTCCAGGGCGAAGGACCGGTGCTCGGGCTCCTTGTCGTCCCCGGCGGAGGCCCCACAGGCGACGAGCCCCGCGACAAGCGCCCCGACCACCCCGGAAACGGCGACGACGCGGACGGGAACGGTACGGGCCATGACGATCTCCCCCTGAGACTCTCCCGGGCCGACCCTCGCGGCCCGGGACTTCGACGGTGCTTCGACCGTACGGACCCCGCCCGCATCCCGGGATCCGGTCCGCTCCCGGATCCGGGGTGGGGTTTACCCCAGGCCGGGTCCCCCGTACGGCGCGCTTACGCCTCCTTATTCGGACGGCGGTCGTTGGATGCGATGAAAGGATCTTCGATATCAGAGGGTGGTGACGGGTGGGCGGTATCCGGGAGTTGGCCGCGCCTTTCGTGGTGCTCGGCCCCTCGGCGGTCGCGATCCGCGACCGGCTCAAGCACCTGACGGCCCAGGACGAACAGGTGCTGCGTCTGGTCGGCGAGCTGTGGGCCGAGCGCAAGCGCGCTCTCCCCCAGGAGTCCTCCTCCCGCTGGGCCGGGGCGATCACGAAGGCAACCCACGATCAGTGGGCGCGCGCCCGGCGCGGCCAGCTCGCGCACATCCAGAGCCTCGAAGCCGGGATCGCAACGATCACGCACCGGCTGTCCCTGCCCGTGGGCGAGAAGGGAACCAAAAAGGCAGCCCCCGACGCTTCTCCTACGACCTGTCCGGCACCGCCCGGCACCGTGACGCACAGGTCCGCCACGCCCTGATCCGCCTGCTGCACCGGGCCAAGCGCCACGGCCTGGCGGTCGCGCTCGAAGATCTCGACTTCACCGCCGAGAAGACCCGCGAGAAGCACGGCCGCCGCAAGAAGTTCCGCAACCTCATCTCCGGCATGCCCACCTCCAGACTGCGGGGCCGGCTCGTGTCCATGGCCGCCGAACTCGGCATCACCATCGTCGCCGTCGACCCGGCCTACACCAGCCGGTGGGGCGCCCAGCACTGGCAGAAACCCCTCACCACCCACACCAGGAAGACCACCCGCCACGACGCGGCCGCCGTGGCGATCGGAAGGCGCGCCCTGGGGCACCCGATCCGGCGACGGACGGCACCGCCCCCACACGACCGGAGCGATCGTGTGGGGCATCGGACCGTCCAGGCCGAATCAGTGGCCCCGGAACGTGAGGAAACCCGCCCCCGCATCACCGGACCACGGACACGATCCGTGCGTGCCGGACGCGGAGTGAACGCGGGCGACCAGTGTGCCCAATACCGCTCGGGGCACACGGCTGAGCATGCGTTCTGGCACCAGGACGCACTCTCACTCAGTCCTTGAGGAAGATGGTTACTCCTGCCCGGCCCGTGATACGGGTTTGCAGGACAGTGCCCCGGACAAGGTAGGCTGTCCGCCTGTCCCGGGTGCGTAGCTCAGCGGTAGAGCGCCTGCCTTACAAGCAGGATGTCGGCGGTTCGACACCGTCCGCGCCCACAGGCTCTAAGTAGCAGGTCAGAGGCCTTCCAGGGGTTCCCTTGGGGGGCCTTGCCTGCGCCCAGAGTCCAGTATGCGCATCGGCAGGGCCATCTGAGACGCCCGCCTGCACCTCGCTCGACACCCTGCTTGCCATCGCCGCAGCCATCGGCGTCCCGCTCGCCGACCTCGTACGCTGAGCGGCCGCCCCCGGCGGAGCTACATGCGGGTGCCGATCGCCACCCGGTCGTTGCCCGCGAGGATCGGCATCGCCCGCATCAGGATCAGGAGACGACGCTCGTCCAGCTCCTGCACCGCTGACAACGTGTGCAGGCCGATGCCCACCATGCCCAGGACCAGGCCGAGGAAGGCCCGTTGCGCGTCGTCCAGGCCGAGCCCGTACAGGCGGCCCATCAGCCCTTCCCAGCGGCACACCGGGCCGTCCTCGCCCTCCACGACGAGCAGGCGGCGCACGCTGCGCATGGCGAGGACTGTCTCTTCCTCCACCAAGGCCTGAGCGGCCGCACGCCCCCGGCCGGTAGCTGATGCGATCAGCTGCTCGCCGAGAGCCGCGGCGCCGGCCTCGTCCGTGCCTGGCGTGGCCGCAGTTATGGTCATGATGTTGCCTCCGCGGGAAGTCGGTACCCGCCAGGGCCGAACGCGGCGGCGAGTACGGCAGGGTCAGTGAGTTGCCCGGATCCGTCGGGGCGCACGATCCACATCCGGCCCTCGAGGTGCCAGCCCGTTGGCGGGCAGCGAAGCAGCCAGGCCGTCGGCCGTACAGTCAGATGCCGTACGCCAGCCAGTTCCTCGGCCGCGTTGAGCGGGACGAGCCACCAGAGCTTGTCCGACGCCGGGTCGGCGAGGACCGGTCCCCGCTGCTCCGCGCGGATGCGGGCGACTACCGGATACCCGGTCGCGAGCCGTGCCTCGGCAGCCAGCCAGTGACCGCCGGAGGCGATCGGGGCCAGTGCTTCCTTTTCCCACGCCGCACGGATGAGGTCCGGGCGTATGGAGCAGTCGGCGAGCCACACGTCCCCGGCCTCGTACCGCTGGGCGAAATTCGGTAGGGCCATGGCCAGGACCGTAGGCAACCGCGTTGCCGCAACGTGCGGTGATTTCTCGGTATTTCTCACGCGGGCGCCAAGCGTTCCCGCGGTTTCTCACATCAGGTCCAGGCCCGCCCTCGCACGGGCGATGACGCGGTGCGCCTGGGGCCCAGTCACGGCTGCACGTTCCAGCTCGTCCCACACGGTCTGGTACAGCCCTATCTCGGCCCGGTCGGTCAGCCGCAGCTCGGCGCCGATCGTCTCCACCATGACCAGCCGGTCATCGAAGAGCCAGAAGCCGTGGGTGGGTACGACGGTCAGGTTGGTGCCCAAGGGGACGATGCCGAGCTGCACGGTGGGCATGCCGAACACCCCGGCGAGCCGGTCGAGCTGCCCAGCCATCACCTCGCGGGGGCACAGGACCATGTGCAGGGCGGCTTCCCAGATCAGGAACCGGAAGTCCCTGCCGGGCGTGTAGATCGCCTGTTGGCGCAGGATCCGAGCGGTCACGCCAGCCTCGATATCGGGCGGTGTGCGGTGCAGCGTCGTGGTGCGCTCGAACATATGCCGGGCGTACTCGGCTGTCTGGAGGAGGCCAGGGATACAGGCGGTCTCGAAGTTGCGGACGGTCCCCGCGTTACTCTCTGTGGCCTGCCACGCCTCCTGACGCGCGCGTACCCCCGCGGCCAGCTGCCGCCGCCACGCCGCATAGTGCGTCTCCAGTGTCCGCAGACGACCGGTGAGTTCGGGGATCGCCTCGGGTGTCCCCAGGACCGTGGCCCAGGCCCGCACGTCCTCAACGGACGGAGCCTGCCTACCAGTCTCGATCTTGCTGACCTTCGATGCAGGCCAACCCAGCTGCTGCGCAAGCGTCTTCCCGTTCAACCCCGACTCGGCACGCAGCTCACGGAGCCGCGCGCCGAGTGCAAGCCGGGCCGTCTGATAGTCGCTCACTGTGGAGGCGCGTTCTCCTTCTGGTAGTCCTCGAAGGTGATCGCATGGTGCCACGCCGCGCCCTGCCACTGCACGTGCCGCAAGACGTCGGCGGGCTCGTCGGAGAGCAGAACGCCGAGGAAGCGGTCATGCTCGCCGAACTGGAGCCGCGCCACGGTCCGGCTGTCGAAGAGCCAGTAGTCGTACCCAGGCAGATCCAAGGCGCTGGCCGTGGGCCGCGCGAGGTAGCGGATGTCCTCGCCTGCGGCCAGGTTGTACGGCGTCCCCCACAGCTCGAACCGCAGGTAGTCGGAGGGCGGTTCGTCGATGACGCGGACACGTTCCACGCGCTTGCCCTTGCCGGTCTCTGCGCGCATCAGGTCCAACCACGGCTCGAACCAGTCGAGGCCCGGGTCATCGCCCGCGAGGAAGCGGCAGTACGGCTCGTCCTCCTCTGGGATCCCGTACGACGTGCGCACTTCCAGCCGGTACGCGGTGTGCTCGGCCTGCCGGAAGAGGTCGAGGAATGCTTCGCCGCTGACCAGCTCAGGCACCGGACACCTTCGCCGCGTGGAGGTCGAACAGGATGACCGGCACCACGACAGCGTCCTCGCCGGGCTTGACCTTGAGGAGCTGGGCGCGCTTGTCGGGGTCGGTGAGCGAGAGGCCCTGGACGATGATGTCGCCGGTCTCGGTGTCGCGGTAGAAGCTGGGGCAGCCGCCGCCCTGTGAGGTGTTGCTGCTGCCGAGGAACTCAAGTGCCATGGTCTCAACCCTTCGTGGCGGTTGGAGTGCTCAGTGTGCTCGGCATGGCGAGAGACGGGGCTCCGATTGCTAGAAATTTCTCGGATCGCATTGCGGATTGGCCGAGTTGCTCGCACGAGGGCACGACAAAATGCCCCCTCCCGCCCGAAGGCGAGAGGGGGCAAACCGTTTCTACGAAGGCCAGCCACGCCAGGAGTGAGGCGATGGTCTTCCCACTCCGGACCGAGCCCTCCCACGCGTTGATGCGCGCCTCGGCCTCCACGATGCTGACGATCTGCTTGCGGGACAGCGGCAGCGCATCAAGGAGACTCACCCTCCGCCTCCTCGCCGGTGCCGCCCTCCCCGGTCGCGGCCTGGTCGTACGCGGCCTTGAGGCCGACCATGAGCTGTCCGAGCATCGAGCGGGCGTCGTCGGTGCCGGCGTCGTCCGCGGGCGGGACGAGCTTGAGGGACTTCTCCAGGGCGATCCCGGCCGCAATCATCAGGTTCTTCTTGTCTCCGGTGGGCGGCTCATCCACCTACCGCTCGTTGTAGGTGTTCTCCTTGCCGCCGAAGTTGAAGACGACCGCGGGCTCCCACATCCGCTGGGTGAGCTTGAGCGCGTCAAGGTGAAGGTCGACGGCGGTGTCGGCGCGCAGCGCGGCCAACTGGGCGACGCGATGCCGGTGGCATCCTCGGTCATCGACACGTCGAAGACGAGGCCTTCGCCGTGGAGGCGGATGATCTCGGCACGGCCCTCGTCGGTGACCGGGGTCCACTGGTTCGGCATGGTCGCCTCCGGGTGTGCGAAGGCCCGGCCGCGCACGGGCGCGAGCCGGGCCGGTTCAGTGACGGGTCAGTAGTTCCCGTTGGAGATCATGTCGCCGTCACTGCCGTACACGGTCACGAGCCCGTTCTTCGACTCGTAGCAGGACGCGAACGCGGACGCGATCAGCTTGGCGTCACCCTGGTTCTCACTCAAGAGGCCGCCCTTGAAGTCGGTGAAGACCTCGGCGGCGTCGAGGATGTCGTTGCTCTTGTCGGTGCCGGTCACCTTCGTGACGTGGCCGACGGCTTCCTTCTCGCTGGCGGTTCCGGACTTGGCGACGCACTCCTTGAACTGCTCGGCCTGGCTCTTGTCGGCGGCCGGCTCTTCCTTCGCGGGCTCGTCGGCGGCGGGTTCCTCGGCCTGGGCTTTGGGTTTGTCGGAGGCGGCAGAGACGGCCTTGTCCTTGTTGCTGATGTCGGCGGAGTCGTCGCCCCCACCACCGGCGATGGCGCCGATGACGACGAGACCGACGAACACGGCCGCAGTGATGCCGAGGATCTTGCCGATGCTGCGCTTCTTCGGCGGCTGGGGCGGGGGAGCGCCCCAGCCGGGCTGCTGCTGCGGGTAGCCGTAGCCGGGCTGCGTCGGCTGCTGCGATGCCCCGAACCCGGGCTGTTGCGGGTACTGCTGGCTCATGTGCCCCCCTTGGCGCAGTTTGCGTGGGGAGCGAATTTAGCGGGTGTGTGGGACATGTGAAGGTAGGGTGACGTTTCTGTGACACGAACGGGCGGCAGATATGGCGAAGGCCCGCACTGCGGCGGGCCTTCGTGGCTTCTGGGGCCGGGCGCGCCGGACGTGAGGCCAGTCCACCGTGTGATGACAACCCGCCCGGAACCTTCCCGGGGCGGGGCCGCTGCACGTCTGTCCTGCGACGCCTCAATACCCCCGAGTCGTGACGTCGGTGATCTTCACAGAGACCTTCGTGCTTGACGAAGCAGTACTGATGAAAGACGGCCGGTAGTTCAGGCTCGTCTGGTCCGACAGCTCGGCAGTCTCAATGACCGGGCCGGAATCGTCGCCACGGATCTCGTAGGTGATCTCGTACGCCTCATCTGGGTCGATCGCCGCACTGTCGGCCAAATAGGTCAGCTCCGGCTCGACCGTCACATTGCAGCCCGCCGACCCGAAACACTGCCTCTTCGTAGTGCGCAGCTCGATCGTGAAGCTGTCGACGTCGACCTCGTCATAGGTCGGCTCCGGCTCCTCCGCGGCGGCGGTTGCGATGTCCTCGGCGGGTGCGCTCGACTTGACGGTGGCAGCAGGCTTCCCGTCCTCATTTCCGGCCTGCACGACCATGATGCCCGTCGCGACGACCGCAGCGATCACTGCCGCGGCCGAGCCGATGATGATCACGTTAGTGCGGGATTTCTTCGGCGCTGGCGAGGGTGGCGGGGTGTCGGGCATGGGTGGTGGTGTGGTGTCACTCATGAGTCCCCCAGGGGTGATGGTGCGTGGCCTGAATCATCCTGCGATGTGTGCCCGGCGTGGAGGAGGTGTGTAGGTGGTGTGTCTGTGTTGTGACATACGAAAGCCCCGCCATCCATGGGGAACGTGGCGGGGCTTCGGTGCTGGGCGCTATCCGGCGCGTAGCTTTCAGTTCGGCACGTGCTTCACTCGTCGTCCTCGTCGAGGGTGGTCTCAACTTCCTTGATCTTCCCGCTTACAAGCAGGATGTAGGCGGTTCGAGACCGTCGTCCGCGCCCACAGTGACAGAGGGCCCCCGCCTTCGCGGCCGGGGTCCTCCGGCGTTTCAGGCCTCCTCGGGCGTCTCGTGGGCGTGCTTCAGCTTGGTGCGGGCGTCCATGCGTTCCGCTGCGGCTATCTCCGACCAGAAGCGGTGGCCGCTGACGAACACCGCGAGTTCGTGTTCGCGGCGCCGGAGCTTCTCCACCTCGGCCTGCTCGTCCTGCGTCCAGCCGGGGGAGGCGGGACGCTCGACCTTGCGCCAGCCGTTGTCGTCGCTGAAGCCGTCCAGGGGTGCGACCGACCAGGGGAGACGCTTCAGCAGGGCCGACAGCTCGGCCCGGACCTGATGCAACTCCTCCTGACCGGCGAGGAGGTCACTCGGAAAGTCATAGGGCGTAGCCACGGCGCAATGCTACGCCTGTTCGATTTTGGGTTGCGAGTGTCTTTGGGAGAGTCGTGCACGCGTGTGACTGAGCGCATGAGTTGGCCATTGAGCACTCCCGTTGGCCACTTCGGTGCTCAGTCTGCTTCCCTGCCGATGAGCCGAGCCACGGTAGAGGCCCCCGCGCCGACCGCCTCCGGCTCGCCGCAACCAGCCACTTACTTGGTGCCGACCGTGCGCAGTGTGGCGAGCACCAGTGCCCGGGTGACGGTGACGACTTCGCTCACGCGGACCTGTTCCTGTGGACCGTGTGCGAGGCGTACGTCGCCGGGGCCGTACTGCAGCGTGGGGATGCCCGCCCCGGAGTACAGTCGCAGGTCACTGCCGTAAGGGGCGCCTCGCTCAGAAGGTCGCGGGCCGCTGGTGACGTCGGCGTGCGCGTCGCCGACCTGGGCCGCAAGCGGATGCCCGGCCGGCAGCCGTCCGCTGGCGAACTGTCCGCCGGGCCACGTCACCGTGGCTGGGTGGGAGCGCAGCCAGGGGTCGGCCGCGCAGGCTTCGGCCACGCACGCCTCCAGTTCGGTGCGTGCCTGGGCCGGATCCTCGCCCAGCCTGACCCCCAGTCTTCCTTCGGCCACCAGCAGGTCGGGCACGCTGCTGGCCCAGTCGCCGGAACGGACGGTGCCGACGGACAGCGGGTAGGGGATGGGGTATTCGGACATGAGCCGGTCGGCGCCGGCGTTGCGGCGGGCTTCCAGATGGGCGAGCGCGCGGTGGATGGGCAGGTATGCGTCGATGGCGCTCACTCCCACGTATCTGGTGCTGCCGTGGGTGGCGCGGCCGGGTACTTGGATGCGAAAGGTCAGGGCGCCGGCGTTCGCGGTCATGAGCGCGCCGCTGGTCGGTTCGGTGATGATGCAGGCGTCACCGGTGTGGCCGCGTTGGAGGGTGCCGAACGCTCCGAGCCCTCCGTCCTCTTCGCTGACTACGAAGTGCGCGGACACTTGGCCGCGCAGCCTTGCGCCCGCCTCCCGTATCGCGGCCAGGGCGGCGAGTATCGCCACCACGCCCGCCTTCATGTCGCACGCTCCTCGAGCGTGCACCACGTCCCCGGTAACCCGGGGGCGGAAGGGGTCACCCTCCCATTGCGCCAGGTCCCCGGGAGGGACGACGTCGATGTGCCCCTGGAGGACCAGGGTCGGCCCGTCGCCCTGGGGCCGCGTGCCGCCCACCAGGCCCCACGCCTCCGTGCGCGGGGCCTCGCTGCCGGGAAAACGGGGATGGGCACGTAGCTCGGGCAGGTTCATGGACCACAGGTCGACATCGAGGTCCATCCGCTCCAGATGCCGGGCCAGGACGTGCTGAACCTCGGACTCCGCGGCGCTCCCCGTCACACTCGGAACAACGAGAAGTTCCAGCAGCAGCCGGGCGATGGCCGCCTCGTCCACCGCGGCCAGTGCCGAGGCTTCCACATTGCTCAGGCTTGCTGTCATCTCAACACTGCTCCCGGCCCGTGACATCAGGACAAGCCGGAGACTATGTTCGGCGTACAACGCAAACAATCACCATTTGCTGCTGCCCACTGTCGCTTTCTTGCAATGTCAGCGGGTTCATGGCTACTTCTTGCGCTGCGCAGCACGCTCGACGTCTGGAGTGAGGTCATGGACGCCATCGATGAAGCGATCATCCGCTACGTGCTGCACAACGCACGTGCCACGTACGCCCAGATCGGCAAGGCGGCCGGGCTGTCCGCGCCCGCCGCCAAGCGGCGTCTCGACCGTCTGGTGGCCACCGGCGCGATCCGCGGTTTCACCGCTCTCGTCGATCCTCAGGCGCTGGCCTGGCATACCGAGGCTTTCGTCGAGGTCTACTGCACCGGCAATCCCACCCCCGCCGAACTGCGCCAGGCCCTGGAGGACATCCCCGAGGTCGTCGAAGCCTGTACCGTCTCCGGCGCCGCCGACGCGGTCGTCCACATGCTCGCCAGAGACATCCCCCACCTGGAACAGGCCATCCAACGCGTGCGCGCCACCGCTCCTGTCGAACGGACCGAGAGCGCCATCGTGCTCTCCCGGCTGTTCAACCGGCCTCGCGTGTGATCGACACCGTGGGATCACCGCGGGTGCCGAGGCTCGCGTCGTCCGCCGGCCAACTGCGAGGCTCAAAAGGGCCAAAAGGGCCAACTCAAACGCTCAGTCACAACGCGTTGAGCCCAGGGCTCAGTCGAGGTCGGACATGACGTCGGCGGTGATGCCGTGTGAGCCGCCGGGCGGCCGCGTCGCTCCGGTCAGTGGCCCGCGGCCCGCAACTCGTCCACCACACGGGTCGTCACCGGCACCGGCACCCCGTGCCGCTCCGCCGCGCGCAGCAACGCGCCGCCGATGGCGTCCAGTTCGAGGGGGCGGCCCGACTCGGCGTCGCGCTGCATGGACGACCTCGTGGTGGGTGGGAAGGCGTCGTAGCGGGCGAGGGCCTGGGCCGGGTCGGCGGGGCCGCCGCAGGAGCGGCTGACGGCTGCTGTCTCCTCGACGAGGGACGTCAACTCCTCGCGGTGGTGGGTGCGTACGTCGCCGAGGGGGAGGGCGTGGCGGGTGGTGAGCAGGGCGAAGGGGGCCAGGAAGGCCATCTTGGCCCAGAGGGTCGCCGTTTCGTCCGCGAGGACGCGAGTCGTGGGGCCGGCCTCGGTGAGGGTGGTCGCGAGGGCGTCCAGGCGGTCGTCGGGGACCGGGTCGCCGGTGAGGTCGATCTCGGCGAAGGGGCTCGGGTGCTCGATCTCGCCCGGGGCGACACGGGTCGACTCGGCGCGGATCGCGGCGGGGGCCACGCGGTCCGGGCGGTACCGGGTGCGGAGGGCGGCGGGGTGTTCCACGCCGTTCAGGAACGGTACGACCAGGGCGTCGCCCAGAGCCGTGGGCGGGACGCGGGTCAGGGCCGCGTCGAGGGTGGTGGCCTTGACCGCGATCAGGCAGGCGTCCACCGGTTCGCGGAGCTCGGTGTCCGCCTCGACGTCGGCCCTGAAGTCGCCGAACATGCCGCTGCGGACGTGGATGCCGGTCGTACGCAGGGTCTTCGCCGTCTCGTCGCCGGCCAGGCAGATGACGCGGTGGTCGGACCGGGACAGGAGTGCGGCGAGCAGGCCGCCTATGCCGCCCGGGCCGAGTACCGCCACGGTGAGTCCGTCGTTCGCCGTCATGCGACTCCTCTCGTCGGTCGGCCCCGCGTGCTGTGCGGTGGCCGCCTCGGACTCGATCATGGCATGTGGGGCCCTCCCCGAGGGAGACTGTCTTGCATGTGCCGCAGCATCAAGACACTCCGCCCGCCCGCGTTGCCCGAGGAGGCCACGCAGGAGGAGATCCGGGCCGCAGCCCTCCAGTACGTGCGCAAGGTCTCGGGCTTCCGGGCCCCGGCCGCACACAACCGAGAGGTCTTCGACCAGGCCGTGGACGCCGTCGCCGAGGCCACGGCCCGGCTACTCGGCGGACTGGAGGTACGAGGGGCGCCGACGCCGGCGCGCAGGGCGGCCGGGTAGCGGAGCCGACACCCCTACGCCCCCGCAGGCCTCCGTCGCACCACATACGAGGCCCCCGCGCCCGCCGCGAACAGCGCCGCCACCGACACCCCGGTCGCCAGCCACGTCGCTCCCAGCCACTGGGCGCCGAAATAGCCGAGGGCCACGCTGTAGACGGCCCAGGCGAGGCCGGCCAGGGCGGACCAGGGGAGGAAGTCGCGGGCGCTGCGGTGGGTGGCGCCGGCGCTCAGGGAGACCACTGAGCGGCCCGCGGGGGCGAAGCGGGCGAGGACGACCAGGGCGCCGCCGCCTCGGGCCAGCGCCGCGCCGAGACGTTCCTGCGCCGAGGTCAGGTGGCGGGAGCGGGCGATCGCGCGGTCCAGTCGGGCGCCGCCGCGCCAGGCGAGGCGGTAGGCCACCAGGTCACCCAGGACGGAGGCGGTCGCGGCGCAGAGCGTCAGGGCCAGCAGGTCGGGGACCTCGCCGGGGACCTGTCCGGTCGCGGCGCCCGAGCCCGCGGCCGCGGCCGTGGCCGCCGTGATCACCAGGACGCCGCTGGGCAGGACCGGTACGAACACATCCAGCAGCACCGACAGTGCGACCACCACATAGATCCATGGGACCGCCGTCAGCGAACCCACGTCCTCGATCCCGTCGAGCACCGTAGAACTCCCCGTTTTCACCCCCGTGGCCAGACCGTGCCGCGACGTCGCGGGGGAGCGGCAGGGGCGGCCTATGACAGCCATACAGCGTACGCCGGTGGTGTGACAGCAGATTCATCGGGGGCTCGTGTGTTCGGCACAGCATGTTCACCCGGCTGCCGCCGGACGACGACAGGACGACGGCAGGACGACGACAAAGCGACGACGAACGGCGCCCGTTCCCGTGCGGGGCTCGCGGGAAGGGGCGCCGTTGCGGGTGCCGTCGTACGGAACCGGAGCGTCAGGCCGCGACCGGCTGCTGCTCGGCCGCCGTCGTGCCCTGCGCGCCGGAGCGCTTGGCGAACAGCCGGTCCACGCCGAACGCGCCGGAGCCGGTGAAGATCAGCAGGAACATGGCCCAGCAGTACATGGCGGCGCCTTCGCCTTTGTTCTCGATGGGGAACAGCGCCTGCGGCTGGTGGACCTTGAAGTACGCGTACGCCATCGCGCCGGAGGCGACGAACGCCGCGACGCGGGTGCCGAGGCCGAGCAGGACAAGGCTGCCGCCGACGAGTTCGATCACGGCGGCGTACCAGCCGGGCCAGGCGCCCGCTTCCGGGGTCTCGCCTCCGAAGGTGCCGAAGAGCGAGTTGGCGCCGTGGCAGGCGAAGAGCAGGCCGACGACGATGCGGAACAGGCCGATGGCATACGGCTGGGCGCTGTTAAGGCGTCCGGTCATGGGGGACTCCCTCGGTCTGAAAGGTTCAACCGGTTCCCTGTGAGGAACGGTGTGGGGACGGATACTGATCGGTAGCCCCACACGTTAGGCAGCCCTAATCGATGCTTGCAAGTTCAACATTTGGCCAGGTTTGAGCCCCGGAAACCTCGTCCGCCCCGGAGACAACCGCACGTAGCGCCGCCCTCGCCACCCCGTCGGCGTCCGAAAGCGTGACCGAATCCACACCAGGGCGCGCCCCCGCCGCCGTCACCCAGTGCACCCCCTCCGTGGGCACCCCGAACGCGAACCGCCGTGGGTGCGCCCGCCCCTGACGGTCGATCAGCCGATACGGCCGTGCTGTCACGTCCAGTCCGCCGGTCTCGTAGCCGTCGACGAGGTGCGGCCGGCACTGTCCCTTCTTCAGCAGCCCGGCCAGCAGCTCGTCCGCCGTGCGGCGCAGGTCGGGTTCGGGCAGCCGCGCCTCGACGAGCGTCGTCGCCCGCACCGCCGAGCCCGGCACCTCGGGGGAGCGCGCCACCCAGGCCCCCGACTCCTCCCGCACCTCCAGCCGGGGCCCGAGCACCTCCACCACACCCGCCTCCATCAGTGCCACCAGCTCCTCCACACGCCGCCGGGGCGGGCCGATGGACAGGAAGGCGTTGAGCGGGGTGTACCAGCGGTCCAGGTGGTCCCGGCGCGAGTCGCCGGTCAGACCGCCGTGGTCGACGATCAGCCGCAGCTCGTTGCGCAGGTCGCGCAGCACGTCGAGGGCCGACTTCAGCGGGCCGTGCACATTGCCCCGGGCGGCCTGCGCGGCGTCCTCGCGCAGATACGCCAGCAGCCAGCCCCGCCACTGCCGGGGATCGCGGAAGTCGTGGTCCGCGTACGGGCGGGAGACCCGGTCCCAGCTCCAGCGCTCGCGCACCGGGATCCCGAACTCGTCGAGCAGACACGCCTCTTGGGGATCCCGGTGCGGGACGGCGAGAAAGCGCTCGGTGAACTCCGGCCGCCGCCGTGCCTCCGGTATGAGCGCCGCGTAGTACACCGTCTCCACCTCCTTCGCCACCAACGGCCATATCTCCGCGAGGAAGTCCGGCGCCTCGCCCGAGTCCGCGCGCTTGCGGAAGCCGGCGATCACCTCCGGGGTCAGCACGAGCGGGAGGTGGCGGCCGTACGGCCCCTTCGCGTTGTCGCCACGCGCCTGGTACGGGATGCCGCGCCGCGAACCGGCGTACAGGCGTGGCTCGTTGCCGGAGGGGAGATAGCGCAGGCCCTCGGCGTCCCGTACGAAGCGGCCGCCGCGGCCGGTCGTCAACAGGGCCATGTGGTCGAAGAAGTTGAGGCCCAGCCCGCGCAACAGCACCGGCTCGCCGGGGGCTACGGCGGACAGGTCGACGTCGGCCGGATTGGCGGGCGGAACGTACCGCAGGCCATGACGCTCGGCGTACGCGGTGTGCCGGCGCTCGGTCATGTCGGCGGACGTCGGCAGATGGCCCTGCGCCAGCACCACGGCCGACAGCCCGGGCAGCACACGGCCGTCGTCGAGGGCGAGGACCTGGCTGCCGTCGGGCGCGTCGTCGAGCCGTACGGCACGGGCCGCGTACGTCTCGACGCGCACGGCGGGCGGCGCCTCGCGCACGGCCCTCGCGAACACCCACTCCAGGTAACGGCCGTAGTGGGCGCGGGTCGGGTACTCGTCCGGGCCCAGCTCGCCCGCCGCCCAGTCGTACAGGCTGGGGCCGGGGCGGATCGGGCCCGAGCAGTCCACGCTGTCGTCGGTGAACAGGGTGACCTGCGAGGACACCGTGTTCATCAGCAGCTCGGACGACTGCGCGGTCCGCCACACGTGCCCGGGCCCGGGCGGCGCCGGGTCGACGACGTGGACCGTGAGGCGTGCCCCGGGCGGGAGGAGTTCGGGGGCGGAGGCGCACAGCCGTTCCAGAACGCTGGTGCCGCGGGGCCCGGCGCCGACCAGGGCGACGGAGACCGTGGGGGAGTCCGGGGTCGGTGCGGAGGTCGGTGCGGTCAAAGGGGTGACTCCCGGGCGTGTGGGGCGCATTGCGGCGAGCGAGCCGTCGGGCGGAAGCGGACGGTCCGGCTCATCATGCCGTCGGGAACGGGGTCGGCCGAGCCCGGGGGTGACCGAGTGTGGGATGCATCACGAGCATCACATGCCACGCCGGTCACAAGCGGTCGGAAGGGGATGGAAGGGGCCGATTACGGGGCGAGCCCGGACCCGCGGCGTGGCGCATGGGATGCGCCGGGGCTTCAACGGCACGGCCTACGGGGCGTGTTGGGCGTCCATGGCTCGGTCTACGGGGTGCGTAGGGGGTCCACGGCTCGGTCCACGGGGTGCGTAGGGCGTCCATGGCCGTCGCTCCCGTGGTTCGGGACTGCGGCTGCCGCTCGCGGTGGGTTCGGACCCCCGTGGCGGGGCGCGTTCATACGCGCCGACGAAGCGCCGGCGAGGCAGGCGGCCGGCCGAGTCGAGGCTGACGCCTGCCGTCCCGCCCTGGTCGGGTAATCCGGAGGGCCCGGAACCACACCGGCGGCGGCGCGCCGGGCGCGTCGTGGCGGTCGCGGGGTGGCGGTCGCGGGGTGACCTGCCCGACGCCGTGTACCCCCGGCCAACGCCTGTCCCGGGCGGCGACCCCGCCCCCGCGGCCCCCTCCACGCAGCGAGTGCGAGCCGGGACCCGGGACCAGGGCCCCGGCCCCTCGCAGCGGGCCCCGCTACCCTGGCCGGCCCCTCGCAGTGGGATCAGGGCCTGGCCGCCCCCTCGCAGCGGGCCCAGCCCCTGGCCGCCCCCTCGCAGCAGGCCCCGCTACCCTGGCCGGCCCCTCGCAGCGGGATCAGGGCCTGGCCGCCCCCTCGCAGCCGGCCCACCCCCAAGCCACCCCTCGCAGCGGGCCCAGCCCCAGGCCGCCCCCTCACCCCGTCAGCTCGCGCTCCGCCACCGTCCGCAGCCGTGCCCCCTCACCCCGCACCGCCCGCGCCTGCTCCAGTCGCAACCGGGCCGAACGTCCCCTCAGGGTCAGTGTCATGAGCTGGTTGCCGAACCAGGGGCCGCCCGTTCTGCGCCAGTCGATCGGTGGGCGTGGGCAGCCTCCGTGGCCCGCGAACCAGCGGCCGAGCAGTCGGGCCGGTGTGCTCCAGCCGAAGCGGAAGCCGAGGCGGATCGCCAGGTGGATGGCGTTGTGGACGGGGGAGCAGGTCAGTTGGAAGACGCGGGCGTCGGGGCCCTCGCCGTGCGGCCAGGTCGGCTCGGCCACGTACGCGTGGTGCACGTCGCCGGACAGCACGCACACCGTCGCCGGCGCCCCGGCCCCCGATCCGGCCTCGGCGATCAGCGCCGCCAGCGCGTCGAAGGACGGCGGGAACGCCGCCCAGTGCTCCAGATCGGCCCGCCGCCGCAGATCCTCCCCGAACCGCGCCCAGCGCTCCCCGCGCCCACCCCGGCACAGGGCCGCGTTCCACGCCTCGGCGTCGTGCACCAGGTGCGGCAGCAGCCAGGGCAGGGACGTACCGATGAGGAGGTGGTCGTAGGAGCCGCGGGCGTCGAGCGCCTGCTCGCGCAGCCATCGCGCCTCGCCCGGGTCGAGCATCGAGCGCCCGTCCTCGTCGAGGACCCGGGCGGCCCGCGTGTCCACCATCAGCAGCCGTACCCGCCCGAAGTCGCGCCGGTAGCTCCAGCGGACCGACTCCGGGTCGGCGTCCGCCCTGCTCGCGAAGGAGCGCAACGCGTCGGTGCCGTCGGGGGTTTCGCGTACGGCGGCGAAGAGCGGGTCGGTGGCCAGCTCGGCCGGGGAGAGGTTGCCGAGGTGCTGGTGCACCCAGTACGACATCAGGCCGCTCAGCAGCCGCTCGCGCCACCACGAGGTGGCCCGCATGTCGGCGAGCCAGGCGGCGGAGGTGTTCCAGTCGTCGATGACGTCGTGGTCGTCGAAGATCATGCAGCTCGGCACGGTGGACAGCAGCCAGCGCACCTCGGGGTCGAGCCAGGACTCGTAGTAGAGCCGGGTGTACTCCTCGTAGTCCGCGACCTCGCTGCCCGGCGGGTCGTTCAGATCGCGGCGGGCGGCGAGCCAGCGCCGGGTCGCCTTGGAGGTCTCGTCGGCGTACACCTGGTCGCCCAGCAGCACCAGCACGTCCGGGCGCTCACCGTCCGGGTCGGCCGCGATCCGGGCGGCCAGCGTGTCCAGGGCGTCCGGGCCGACGGGGTCCTTCTCGCCGGCGGGCGGCGCGGCCCAGCGGCAGGAGCCGAAGGCGAGGCGGACGGGGTCGTCGGCGGACGGGGTGCGGATGAGCGAGGGCGGGAACGGGGAGTCGGCGAGCGGCCACACGCGCGCGCCGTCGAGGAAGACCTCGTACGGCTGGGCCGTGCCCGGGGTGAGACCGGTCACCGGGATCAGGGCGTAGTGGTGGCCCGCGACCTGGAAGGTACGGGACTCGCCGCGGGCGCCCTCGGCGCCGCGCACCTCGGCGGTGCACGGACGGCTCGACTCGACCCAGACGGTCGCGGACGATCCGTCGACGTACCTCAGCAGTGGTCCCAGGCGCAGCTCACCCACGTCATCGCCCTCCTCCGTCGCCCCGTACGGTACGGAACGACGGAGGTCAGCGGCGAGGTTCCGCGGATCGCGTTTTGCCGAACTCCGGCAGTGCCGGGTTCAGCAGTTCGCGAGGTGGTTCGTCAGCGCGGACTTCTCCGCGGAGTCGACCGAGAGGTCGTAGTAGTACTTCACCTGCACCCAGGCGCGGACGTAGGTGCAGCGGTAGGCGGTGCGCGAGGGCATCCACTCGGCCGGGTCCTTGTCGCTCTTGGCCTGGTTCACGTTGTCCGTGACGGCGATGAGCTGCGGGCGGGTGAGGTCGTTGGCGAAGGACTGGCGGCGCGAGGTGGTCCAGCCGTCGGCGCCGGAGTCCCAGGCCTCGGCCAGCGGCACGAGGTGGTCGATGTCGACGTCGGAGGCGGCGGTCCAGGTCGCGCCCTCGTACGGGGAGTACCAGCTGCCGCTGGTGGCGGCGCAGGTGGAGCTGGTGACGACGTTCTCGCCGTCGCGCTTGAGGACGGTCTCACGGGTGTTGCAGCTGCCGGAGATGGTGATCCAGTGCGGGAAGAGGTCGCGGCTGTAGCCGGTGCGGTCCTCGGTGGCCACGGTGAGCTGGGAGAGGTAGCCGCGGGCGGTGGCGGCGCTGACGGGGGTGGGGAGTGCGGCGGAGGCGGTCGGGGCGTTGAAAAGCGCGACGGAGGCTATGAGGCCGCTGAGGGCCGCGAGTATGCTGACCTTTCGACGCGCGTAGAACTTCGACATGCTGACTCCCTTGGGAGGTGGGGGTGTTGGCGTGCGAGCGAGGGAATGCTCGCGACGCCGCGTTGCGGGGAGGTGTGCGTCGGGTAAGAAGCTAATGACGCGTACATGACACGACAAGGTTTACGGCGAAACGATCACGTACGATGGACGGCGCAGAAGGGGAGTAGCTCTTCGCCGGACCGTCGACATACTGCTCAGCTCGTCTGAGCCGGCGCCCGGAGGCGGACCTCGTCCACGAGGTCGGCCAGCGAGACCTTCGGCAAGCAGTGCACGCCTGTGTCGTACGGCACGGGCGCCCAGTGTGCTGCCGTGCCGAGGTGTCGCAGCGCAGTGACCATGCTCTCGGTGGGGCGGCCCCGACCGATTGAGGAACCTTGATCAGCTTTACCGTGACGGCGGTCGTCTTCGGCGTCGTCTTCCTCGCCGAACTGCCCGACAAGACCGCGCTCGCCGGCCTCGTCCTGGGCACCCGCTACCGCGCCTCCTACGTCTTCGCCGGCGTCGCCGCCGCGTTCGCGGTGCATGTCGCGCTGGCCGTCGCGGCCGGCAGCGTGCTGACGCTGTTGCCGCAGCAGATCGTGCAGGCGCTGACCGGTGTGCTCTTCCTGGGCGGCGCGGCCGTACTGCTCATGAAGAGGGACGAGGACGAGGAGGAGATCCGCAAGCCGGAGAACCAGTCCTTCTGGAAGGTGTCCGGGGCCGGGTTCATGCTCATCCTGGTCGCCGAGTTCGGGGATCTGACGCAGATCATGACCGCGAATCTCGCGGCGCGCTACGACGATCCGCTGTCGGTCGGCATCGGCGCGGTGCTGGCGCTGTGGAGCGTGGCGGCGATCGGAATCGTCGGCGGGAAGGCGCTGATGCGGCGGGTGCCGCTGCGGCTGATCACCAAGGTGGCGGCGCTGGTGATGCTGGTGCTGGGCGTGTGGAGCCTGTGGGAGGCGATCGCCGGCTGAGCCGGGGATTTCCCGGTCGAGCTGAACTGTCGGTGAACGGTTCCCGGAGGTGGTGGCGCGATCGGGTCCCGGTTTTGTACCGTGGGGGAACAAAGTGGCTCCCGCCCGTTTTCCCTGACCGGCGGGCGGGACCACCTTGTCCCGTCCGGGGGCCACCTCGTACCCCCGTGTCCCTCGCCTTGGAGCTGCCGATGTCGGCCACCGCCGTGCCCACCGGGACCACCGTCCTCACCGCTCGTGCCCTTCTCCTCGACATGGACGGCACGCTCGTCAACTCCGACGCCGTCGTGGAACGGATCTGGCGCCGCTGGGCCGAGCGGCACGGGCTGGACGCCGACGAGGTGATGAAGGTCGTGCACGGACGGCAGGGGTACGCCTCGATGGCGCTGCTGCTGCCCGAGCGGCCGATGGAGCAGAACCACGCGGACAACGCGCGCATGCTCGCCGAGGAGACGGCGGACGTGGAGGGCGTCGTGCCGATTCCGGGGGCGCCGGAGTTCCTGGCCGCGCTGCGGGGGTCGCCGCATGCGCTGGTGACATCGGCGGACGTCGCTCTCGCCACGGCCCGGATGGGGGCGGCCGGGCTGGGGATGCCCGGGGTGCGGGTGACCGCGGAGTCGGTGGGGGCGAGCAAGCCCGACCCCGAGGGGTTCCTCAAGGGGGCGGCCGAACTGGGGGTCGCGCCGGAGGACTGTGTGGTGTTCGAGGACTCCGGCGCGGGGATCCAGGCGGGGCGCTCCGCGGGGATGCGGGTGGTGGGGGTCGGGCCGCGGGCCCGGGTCCATGAGCCGGATGTGGTGGTGGCTGATTTGCGACGGGTTCGGGTTGAGGCTGCGGCGAGTGGGGAGATTCGGGTGATTGTCGCCTGAGAGCTCGGATCCGCTTGTCGTGTGGCGGCTGCGGGTCGTTCTGGGTTGCTCGCGCAGTTCCCCGCGCCCCTGGAGGTTGGCCTCGCGGCCGCCAACCCAGGGGCGCGGGGAACTGCGCGACCAGCCACACGCGACCTGCAGCCGCGATCGAACCGCAAGTCCCGAGTTCTTGGGCGAACCGGCTCACGGCTCCGTCGTCTCCGACTCCAGCCGCTGTCGGGTCTCCAGGTCGTACACCCCGTACTCGTCCCGCTGAATCCCCCGTGCCCACTGATACCGGCTCACCGCGTCCTCGACGCCCTCGTTGTACGTGCCCCTGGCCTCCCTCGTGTACAGGCCCAGCTGGGTGAGGCGGAGTTCCAGTTCGGTGACCTCGGGGCCCCGGTCGCCCCGTTGGAGGACCGGGGGCCCGGGCTCGCGCGCGGCGGCGGACTCCTGCTGGGAGTCGGACGCCTCGGTCGACGGCGGGGCGCTCGTCGGCTCCGTCGTGGGGGCCGGAGTCGGGGACGCCGTCGAGCGGGACCGGGACGGGGAAGGCGAGGCGGACGGGCTCTCGGTGGGGGACCCGGAGGCCGAGGGCGATGCCGACTCCGTCGCCGTCCCGGTCTCCGTCGCCGCGGAGGACTCCGGCGTCGCACTGGTCGGCAGGGCCGGGACGCTCACCCGCAGGTCGTCCGGCAGGGCCGTGTGCCGCTGCGGCGCCTCGTAGCTGAACATGCCGCTCGCCAGACTCGCCGCCGTGATGACGGCCACCAGTGCGCCGCCCGCGCCGAGCAGGATCGTGCGGCGGTGCCGGGGGGTGCCGGCCGGCTCCTCGGCCCTGGCCGCCCCTGCCTCGTCGTCCGGCGTCGCGTCCGGCTCGAACAGGCTCAGGTCCTGTGTGCTGGGTGAGGGCGCCGTGGCCGCCAGCGGGGTGGGGAGGGCCGGGGCGGAGGGCGGCGACGGCCTCGCGGCGGAGCCGCTTGTCGGCGCAGTCGGCCGCAGCTGCATCGTTTCCGCGGCGTCCTCGCCCTCCAACTCCACATATGGCCGTATCCGCAGCGGATCGAAGTCCTCCGCCGCGGCCGCCTCCGCCGTACGGGCGTCGCGCAGGGCGTCGGACACGCGCTCGCGGCAGCCGCACGACGGGGTGTTGTCGGCCGCTCTCGCCGCGCCGCACTCCGGGCACATGCGGTCGACTCCCTCGGTTCCCCTCGGCTCTGTCACGCGTTCGTCCCTCCCCTCGCGAAATCCCCAGATTATGCAGACGTCCCTCACGTCACCTCCTCAAGCCCCCGGAAGGAGCCGTTCCAAAGGGACTCGACAGGCCATAACGGGACACAGCGATCACGATGGAGGGGGATATGACGGGGGACAACGAGACCCTCGGGAGGTCTTCATGGCCGGGGACGCGCACGGCAGGGCACGGCATGTGCGTGACGCGCAGCCCCCCGAGCGGCGGGGCGAGGCGCCCGAGAACGTGGCCGGCAACGCCCTCGTCTCCATCGGCGCGCTGCTGCTCGGGATGCTGCTCGCCGCGCTCGACCAGACGATCGTGTCCACCGCGCTGCCGACCATCGTCAGCGACCTCGGCGGACTGGAGCATCTCTCCTGGGTCGTGACCGCGTATCTGCTGGCGTCCACGGCCGCTACTCCGCTGTGGGGCAAGCTCGGTGACCAGTACGGGCGCAAGCGGCTCTTCCAGATCGCGATCGTGATCTTCCTCGTCGGCTCCGCGCTGTGCGGCATGGCGCAGGACATGACGCAGCTCATCGCCTTCCGGGCCGTTCAGGGGGTCGGGGGCGGCGGGCTGATGGTGCTGTCCATGGCGATCGTCGGGGACATCGTGCCGCCTCGGGAACGGGGGCGGTACCAGGGGCTGTTCGGTGCCGTGTTCGGGGCGAGCAGTGTGCTGGGGCCGCTGCTCGGCGGGGTGTTCACGGAGCATCTGAGCTGGCGCTGGGTGTTCTACATCAATCTGCCGCTCGGGATCGTCGCGCTCGCCGTCATCGCCGCCGTGCTGCGCATTCCGCACAAGGCGACCCGGCATGTCATCGACTATCTGGGGACGTTTCTGATCGCCTCCGTCGCCACGTGTCTGGTGCTGGTGGCCTCCCTCGGGGGGACGACATGGGAGTGGGGGTCGGTGCAGATCGTCGGGCTGGCCCTGCTCGGGGTCGTGCTCGCCGTCGCGTTCGTGTCCGTGGAGCGGACGGCCGCCGAACCCGTGCTGCCGCTCAAGCTGTTCCGGGTGCGGACGTTCACGCTGTCCGCGGTCATCAGCTTCATCGTCGGGTTCGCCATGTTCGGCGCGATGACCTATCTGCCGACGTTTCTGCAGATCGTGCAGGGGATCAGTCCGACGATGTCCGGTGTGCACATGCTGCCGATGGTCGTCGGCATGCTGCTGTCGTCGACCGGGTCCGGGCAGATCGTCAGCCGCACCGGGCGGTGGAAGGTGTTCCCCATCGCCGGGACCGGGGTCACCGTGCTGGGGCTGCTGTTGCTCCACCAACTCGACGTGGACAGCTCCACCTGGGAGATGAGCCTGTTCTTCTTCGTCTTCGGGGCGGGGCTCGGGCTGGTCATGCAGGTGCTGGTGCTGATCGTGCAGAACGCCGTGTCGTACGAGGATCTCGGCGTCGCCACCTCCGGGGCGACGTTCTTCCGGTCGATCGGGGCGTCGTTCGGGGTCGCGATCTTCGGGACGATCTTCGCGAACCGGCTGGACGACAAGCTGGTGGCCGCGTTCGAGGGGATTCGGCTGCCGGACGGGGTCTCGCTGGCGGGGCTGGAGGGGGATCCGCGGCGGATCGCGGAGTTGCCGGAGGCGTTGCGGCCCGCCGCGTTGCAGGCGTACGCGTCGTCGATCACCGATGTGTTCCTGTACGCCGCGCCCGTCGCCCTCGTCGGATTCGTGCTGGCCTGGTTCCTGCGGGAGGACAAGCTGCGGGGGTCCGTGACCGCGCCCGACGTCACCGAGACGCTGGCGAGCAACCCGGTCGAGCGGTCGTCGTACGACGAGGTGTGCCGGGCCCTGTCGGTGCTCGGTACGCGCGAGGGGCGGCGGGAGATCTATCGGACGATCACCGAGCGGGCGGGGTACGACCTGCTGCCGGCGGCGAGCTGGCTGCTGCTGCGGATCAAGAGGTACGGCTGGGTGGAGCCGGGGGTGCTCGCGGAGCGCAGTTCCGTGCCGTTGCCGGTGATTCTGGATGCCGCGCGGCAGGTGGAGGAGCGGGGGTTGGCCGGCCGGGAGGGGCTGGAGCTGGTGCTGACCGAGAAGGGACGGGGGGTCGCGGAGCGGTTGGCCCGGGTTCGGGAGGAGTCGTTGGCCGAGTTGCTGGGGGACTGGTGGGGGGCGGGGCGGCCTACGGATCTGGTGCAGCTGGTGAAGGAGCTGAACGAGGAGCTGTGCGGGTGCGAGCGAGAGCAACCGGGTGCCTCCGGCGGTTGAGCCGGGGTGCCTGCGGCGGCCTGTGCGGGTGGGTGGGGGATGCCTGCGGCGGCCTGTGCGGGTGGGTGGGGGATGCCTGCGGCGGCCTGTGCGGGTGGGCCGGGGGTGCCTGCGGCGCCTGTGTGGGTGGGGTGGTGGGGGTGTGCGTAGCGCCTGCGGTGCGTTGGAGGGCGGGGACGTGCCGGGGGGTGTTCGTCCTCGGTCGGGTGGTTGCCGTGTCTTGGAAGGGGTGGCCTGTGTTGACGCCCGCTGCTGCGGGCGGACACCGCCCGGCACGTCCCCTTGTCGCCGTGCGCGGTGGGGCGGCCTTCCTCAGTGCAGGGGCTTGCTGAACCAGTGCTCGGCGTACGGGTCGTCGTTGTGGGGCGGGGTCTCCTGGTAGCCGAGGCGGGTGTAGAGGGTGCGGGCCTCCAGCAGGTCGTGGCGGGTGTCCAGGATCATGCGGGTGGCGCCGAATGCGCGGCCCGCGTTCTCGGCGGACTGGACCAGGAGTTGGGCGCCGCCCTTGCCGCGGAGCGGCTCGTGGAGGAACACCCTCGTCAGTTCGGCGGTGTTGGCGTCCAGCATGCGGATGCCGGCCGATCCGGCCGGCTCGTCGGCGTAGCGGGCCACCAGCAAGCTGCCCTTCGGGGGCTGGAGTTCGCCGAAGGTGTGGGCCGCGATCTCCCGTTCCAGTTCGGCCGGGTCGGTGCGCCGGCCCTGGTGGAGGAGGTAGTAGCGGTCGCTGACCTCTGTGTAGTAGGCCCGCCAGAGGGCGGTGGCCACGGGGGAGTCGGGGGGCTCCGGGGCGACGGTCCAGGTCATGCCGGCTGGTGCCGCTCGCGCCACTGGCGTGCGATCTCCTCCACGTCGTACGGCTTGCGGCCCAGGGGAGGGCCGGGAGGTGGCTTGAGGAGCATGTCGCGGATCTTGGCGTTGATGTCCGTGATGATCTTGCGGGCCGCTCGCTCCGACGGTGCGGCGTAGGCCGCCAGCAGGGCGTCCTCCGCTTCCTTGCGCAGGGCCAGGCCGGGGGGCAGGACCGACAGGCCCTCGCGGGTCATCTTGCGTTTGACCCACCACAGTTCGTCGTACGGGGCTTCCAGGTCGTTCGGCAGTGGCTCGCCGGTGCCGGGCAGCCTGTCGAAGTCGCCGCGTGCCTGCGCGTCGTGGATCTGCTTGTCGACCCAGGACTCGAACGGGACGCCGGGGGGCTTTCGCTCGGTCATGAGTTCATTGTGCCGGACGCGGTGGTGCCGGGCGATTTATTATGCGGCGTCGGTGGCCAAGAAGGCTGCTGCACAAGGACGTTTTCGGGAGGGGCGCTCGTGCTCGAACTCACCATGGCCGCCGTGTCCGCGGCGGACGAGGGTGCCACGGCCGGCATGCTCATGGCCGACGCACCCAGCGAGCCGGGCGCTGTGCTGCGGGTCGGCCGGGACAAGTCGGTGTGCCGGCTGTCGACGCCGGACGACTGGCTGTTCATCTCCAGGGTCCACCTGGAGTTCCTGTGCGGCCCGGACGGCGGGTGGCAGGTGAGCTGGTTGCGTGGCTCGCAGGCCGATCCGTCCTCCGAGGTGCGGCTGACCGTGGGGGAGTACGCCCAGCCGATCGCGTACGGCGGGACGGTGCCGCTGCCGAGGGGCGGCAGCGGCGAGATCGTCATCCACGACCGCACCGCCCCTCGCAGCATCAACGTCGGCTTCTACCACGAGGCCTGAGCTCCCTAAGCCAGCACCCGGGCCAGCGCGAAGCCGTCGTAGCCCTTGCCGCCCACCGTCTGGATCGCCGTGCCGCTCAGCCTGGGGTGGCTGCCGATCAGTTCGATCGCGGCGCGGGTGCCCCGGACGTCGGGCGCGTCGGTGTCGGCGTCGACCACCCGGCCGGCGCGCACCACGTTGTCCAGGACGATCAGGCTGCCGGTGCTCGTGAGCCGCAGCGCCCACTCGACGTAGTGCGGGTTGTTGGCCTTGTCGGCGTCGATGAAGACCAGGTCGAAGGGGGGCGGGTTCTCGTCGGCGAGCTTGGGCAGTGACTCCAGGGCCGGGCCCACCCGCACCTCGACGACCTTGTCCAGGCCCGCCCGCGCGATGTTGCGGGTGGCCACCTCGGCGTGCTTGGCGCTGTACTCCAGCGAGATCAGGTGGCCGTCGGCGGGCAGGGCCCGGCCCAGCCAGATGGTGCTGTAGCCGCCGAGCGTGCCGATCTCCAGGATGGTGCGGGCGCCCTGGATCTCGGCGAGGAGCTTCAGGAGCTTGCCCTGGGTCGGTGTGACGTTGATCATCGGCAGGCCCGCGGCCTCGCTGTCGCGCAGAGCCGCCTGCAGGCTGTCGTCCTCGGGGGAGAGGTGGGCGGTGAAGTACGCGTCGACGTCGTCCCAGACCTGCGACTCGCTCATCGGTTTGCCTTCCGTCAGCTTAGTTAGAAGCGCTAAGTACATTTGCCGGTAAATGTAGTCAGGTGTCCCCCTCGCTGCCCGGAATTACAGGATGGTGGATTCGGTCCGGCCTCGTCCTGCGGAGGCGGGCGAACCGGGCGCCGACTATCGTCATGCGGACAAAAGGAGATCGGACGTCAGGTGAATCGGGGGTTGCCTGCGTCTCTCCGGGGGGTGGTGCGGGCCGTACAAGGTTCGTAAGGATTCTCACGCGGGGACGACCGGGGCGGGAGGCCGACGAGGCGTGGCGGATGCGGGACACGGTGGGCGATCGACGCAGGCCCTCGGGGCGACGGCCGTCGGTGCGGCCCGGGCACGGTTGCGGGTGGCACGGCTCGGCCTGTGGCTGATCGCCGCGATCCTCGCCGTCCGGCAGGTGGCCGTCGTCCTCGGTACCCCGCGCGGCGAGCGGCTGACGGACCTGGAGACCTGGGTCGGGCCGAACGGCGTCCTGCATGTGAAGGGTTCGCTGTACGACTCGACGCAGTTCACCGGTACGCCGTTCGGCGGGCTCGTCCTCAAACCGCTGACCCGCGCCGCCGAGCAGGCCCTCGGCTGGGGCTGGACCTTCGGCACCCTCCTGCTCGTCGTCGCGCTCGGCCTGGTCGCCGCCCGCGCCCTGCCGCAGCCGGTGAGCCGGCGGACCTCGCTGCTCGCCGCGCCCGTCGCGATCAGCCTGCTGATGCTGTCGCTGCCGGTGCGCAACGCGCTGTACCTCGGCCAAAGCAGCATCATGCCGGTCCTGCTCGTGCTGCTCGGCTGCTTCGCCGTGCGCGGCGAGCGCGCCAGCGGTGTGCTCATCGGCCTCGCGGCCGCGCTCCAGCCGACCCTGCTGCTGTTCACCCCGCTGCTGTGGTTCACCGGCCGCCGCCGGGCCACGCTGGCCACCGGCGCCGCGTTCGCCGCGTGCACGGTGGCCGCCTGGGTGGCGATGCCGCGTGACTCGTACACCTACTGGGTGCACCACATGGCCGGCGTCGGCCTCGGCGGACGCGCCGACGACCTCGCCAACCAGTCGCTGCACGGCGCCCTGCTGCGGTTCGGGCTGAGCGGCCCGCTGGAGATCGCCCTCTTCCTGCTCCTGGGCGCCGCCGTCGCCGTCCTCGCGCTGCGCCGCGCCGTGCGCTACGCCCACGACGGGCAGCTGCTGCTGGCCGTGGCGATCACCGGCTGTGCCGCCATCGTCATCGCGCCGACCGCCTGGCAGCACCAGCTCCTGTGGGTGCTGCTCGCGGTCGTCGGCCAGGTCGGCAGACGGGCCGCCGACCGGTATGTGTGGCCGGTCGCCGTCGTGCTGATCATGACGCTGCCGGCGCGGACGATGGTGCCGGACAAGCTGCTGCTGCAACCCCTGCGCGCCGATCTCGTGCTGCTGGCCGCGATCGCCACGGCCGCCGTCGTGCCGTTCCTGTCGCGCACCTCGCCCTACTGGCAGACGCCGATCCCGACCCAGTACGCCGACAAGGTCCCCTCCCGCTTCCGGCACATCCCCCTGGTGCCGTTCCTGCGCCGGGTGATCAGCCGCCCCAACCTGCTCTTCGAGCTCCTGCTGATCCGGGTCACCTACTACGCCTACGCCCAGATCCGCCTCGCCGCGGCCGGTGACTCGAGCACGGCCGGCCGGGTCACCGCCGAGGAGCACGGCGCGGAGATCTACTCCATCGAACGCGCCCTGCACATCGACATCGAGTACTGGGCCAACCACGCCGTGGTGAAGGTCGACTGGATCCGGCACTTCTTCGACTTCTACTACGAGTCGTTCCACTTCGGCGTCCCGCTCGCGATACTCGGCGTCCTGTACTGGCGCCGCCCCGTCGACTACCGCTGGGCCCGCACCGCGATCGGCTTCGCGACGGTGTTCGCGCTGGTCGGCTTCTGGCTGTATCCCCTCGCCCCGCCCCGTCTGATGCCGGGCCTCGGCTTCATCGACACGGTCAACGGCCCGCAGGACTTCACCAAGCCCGACTACGGCACCCTCACCGAGCTCACCAACCAGTACGCGGCGATGCCTTCCCTGCACTTCGGCTGGTCCCTGTGGTGCGGCCTCGTCGTCCTCATCCTCGCGCCCAGATGGTGGATGAAGGCCCTCGGCCTGCTGCATCCCCTGTTCACGCTCACCGCGATCGTCGTCACCGCCAACCACTGGATCCTGGACGCGGCCGGCGGCGCGGCCGTCGTCGGCGCCGGCTTCGCGATGACGTACCTGTTCCAGGGCCCGCGCGCCGCCACCCTGCCGACACCCCGGGCGAAACAGCTCAGCAGCGACGCCCCGGCTCCGGAGAGGGACCGTACTCCGAGCTGATCCGGTACGCCCGGGCGGCGGTGACGGTGGGCTGGGTGGGGGTGGGGTGGGGGTCAGCAGCGGCGTTTCGGCTTCGCGGAGGGGCCGTACTCCGAGCTGATCCGGTACTCCCCGGCGGCCGTCGCGGTGAGGCGGGTGAACTCGCCGTCCGGGGTGAGGCAGCCGCCGCCGTCCACGTGGAGCCATGGGGAGTGGGCGACGCGTACGGTGACCGCGCCCGCGCGGGGCATGCGTACGACGACGTCGGCGCTGGACGTCGACACCACGCTCGCGGGCTCGCTCACCAGCGGTCGCGCGTCGCGTACCCGGTACACCCGCCAGTGCGCGTCCTGCCACACCGGCTCCAGCCACTCGGGCCGGTGCTCGCGTATCAGCCGGGCCTCGACCTTGGCGTAGCCGTCGGGCCTGCCGAGCGGGAGGACGACGTATCCGACGGCCCAGCGATCCAGCCACCGCCGGTAGGTCGTCGCGGAGAACGACCCGTCGTAGAACAGCCGAGCCCGCTCCATGTCGAGCTGCCGGTTCCAGCCGCGGGCCATGTTCACATGCGGGGCGAGCCCGCTGGCCTCGCGGTGGTTGCGGGCCGGGACGACCTCGACGCGGGTGCGGTCGGCGCCGAGCCGGTCGAGGGCGCGGACCACTCCGTGGGTCTCGGCGGCCCAGGTGGGCACGATCGTGGAGACGTACAGGTCGTCGGCGGTCTTCTTGCCGACCCAGGCGACCGAGAACACCAGCGCGGCCACCAGCAGGTTGCGGCGCAGCTTGGCCAGGCGGGGCTGGGCGGCCAGGACGGTGAGCAGCGCGGCGGGTGCGAACAGCTCCGCGAAGCGCTCCACGTTGGTGCCTATGGGCGAGGGGATGAGATACGTCAGAACGGTGCCCAGCGCATACACGGCACCGCTCCAGCGGGCGACGCGCCAGCCGCGCGGGGCGAGGAAGGTGACCGCCAGGCCCAGGAAGAACGGCGGCCATATACGGCCCGCGAACATGAGCTGCTCGCCCTTGAAGGGGAAGAGGAGGGTGGTCACG
Source organism: Streptomyces ferrugineus (assembly GCF_015160855.1). Lineage (NCBI taxonomy): Bacteria > Bacillati > Actinomycetota > Actinomycetes > Kitasatosporales > Streptomycetaceae > Streptomyces > Streptomyces ferrugineus. The sequence continues at coordinate 2,182,344 of NZ_CP063373.1, forward strand.
CCGACCGTGATCGCGGGCGGGAGGAGCAGGGCGAGGGCGCGGGGGTAGTCGCGGGTCAGCAGGAACGCGGCGCCCACGACCACCAGGAACAGCCCCGCCACCGGGCTCGCCATCGTCGCGAGGGCGGCATACGCGCCGGCGAGGACGACCCGTCTCTCCCGCGACAGCAGCAGACACGCGGCCAGTCCGAAGGCCACCCCGAGGGCGAAGGTGGTGCGGCCGGAGGCCACGTTGCACCACAGCGCGAACGACGCGAGCAGGGCCGGGCCGACGGGTCTTCGGAGCCCTTCGACACGAGTGATCAGCACGGCCGCGAGCCAGGTCGCCGCGAGCCCGGACAGCACGGTGACCGTGCGCACGCCCAGGGCCGCCATCAGATACGGCGAGATCAGGCTGTAGTTGGCGGTGTGCGTCCCGCCGTACCAGAAGAGGTTGTAGGCCGAGCCGCCGTGCCGCGCCACGAAGTCGGCCCAGGCGTCCTGCGCGGCCAGGTCGCCACCGCCGGTGGCGAGGAACAGGGCCCAGACCGCGTAGAGGGGGACGGTGGGGAGCGTGGCCAGGAGCGGGACGCGGTGGCGGGTCCAGACCGTCTGCAGGAGCCGCCTGTGGGCAGGGGGCGCCGGCTGGGGAGCGCTCGCGTGCGGGCGGGTGCTGGTGAGTTCGGCTGGGGCCACGTGAGCGAAGACGTGGATTCGGGTGGGAACGTTCACTGGTGGATGACGGCGAATGAAGTATTTCCGCAGGAGGACTCGAACCACACCACCTTGCCGCCCCCTGACACCGGATCCACACCCCACTTGTCGGCCACCGCGTCCAGCAGCACGAGCCCTCGCCCGCCCTCTTCGTCCGGCCCCGACTGCGCGGGCAGCGCGGGCAGTTGACCGAACCCGTCCGCCACCTCAACCCGCACCCCGCCCGTCCGCCGCAGGATCAGCACCTCACAACGCCGGTCCGGCACATGCCGTACGACGTTGGCGACCAGTTCGGTCACGCCCAGCTCCACGGCGTCGGCGAGTTCGCGCATGCCCCACTCGGCGAGCAGCGAGCGGGCGATGGCGCGGATGTGCCGGGCCGAGTGCTCGCCGACGGTGAGGCGGAGGCGGTACTGGGAGCGGAAGGGGGCCAGGTAGGTGGGGGGAATGTATCCGTTCACGGTACGAGCCTGACCTCGCGCGACTACTTTGGGCTATGGAACGGATACAACGGGTCCCGAAGTGGGCCTAGTTGCGTGAGAGGGAGCTCTGCGTGACCCACATCAACACCCTCGACCCGGGCGCCTCGCCACTCGACTACTACGGCTTCGAGCTGCGGCGGTATCGGGAGACCGCGGGGCTGACCCAGAAGCAGCTCGGGGGCGTCGTCTACTGCACCGGGTCGCTGGTCGGCCAGATCGAGACGGCACGGAAGCTGCCCACGCTGCAGTTCAGCGAACGGGTGGATGTCGCGCTGGGGACGGGTGGGGCGCTGTCCCGGCTGCATGAGCTGGTGATGCGTAGTCAACTTCCGGCTTGGTTTCAGCAAGTGGCGGAGCTGCAAGCGCGGGCCGTGGAGATCTGCTCGTTCGAGACGCACATCGTGCCTGGCCTCCTTCAGACGCGGGCCTACGCGAGTGCCGTGCTCGGCGTCCTCGACAAGACCGACCTCGACGATCGCACCGCCGTGAGGCTCGCTCGTCAGCGCATCTTCGAGAAGGAGGAGCCCCCGGCTTTCTGGGTGATCCTCAGTGAGGCCGCGCTGTGCCAGGAGATGGGCGGTCGGGAGACCATGTGGGAGCAACTCGCCCACCTGTTGTCCTTCGAGGGCAATCCGCGGATCAACATCCAGGTGCTGCCATTTTCGGCTGGTGCGCATGCGGGGCTGCAAGGCTCGTTCGACGTCTATCGCTTTGCGAGCGATCCGACCATCGTTTACACGGAGGGGTACAGCAGCGGGCATCCGACTGCCAACCCGGACACAGTCAAGGACTGCTCGCTCCGATACGATCATCTCCAGGCCGCCGCCCTCTCCCTCAAGGACTCGGCGGAGTTGATCCGGCGCGTAATGGAGGAGCGTTATGGAGAGCACCGAGATTCTGACGGGGATCCAGTGGCGTAAGTCCAGCTACAGCGGAGATCAGGGCGGTAACTGCATCGAGATCGCCGAAACGACCACCGCTGTCGCCATCCGCGACTCCAAGAACCCGGCGGGACCGATCCTCGCCCTCGGTCCCGCCGCGTTCACCACCTTCGTCTCCTGGGCCGCGGCCGCCAAGTAGCGCCATGGATTGGTTGCCGCTGCTCTCCACCCTGGCCGGGGCCGCGATCGGCATCGTCGCCACTCTCGTCGCCGATCGGAATCGGTGGAAGCGCGAGGACGCCAAAGAAGCCCTTCGGCTGCGGCTCGACCTCTACACGCAGTACACCACCACCGTGAAGGCCCTCGGTGAGACCCTGCGGGCCCTGGCCGAGCGAGAGCACGCTTCCCACGACGAGCGGGCGCTTGCGCTGCGCGAAGCCTTTCGGGAATCAGGCATCGCCATCGCATCCGAACGGATGTGGCTCATCGCGCCCCAACCCGTCGTCAAGGCATCCAACAGCGTGTTCCACTGCCTGCGAAGCATCTGCGACGGCTACGCCGACGGCACCGCTGTCGGCAGTGCAGAGGACCGTGCGCGCTGGGAGGCACGCGGCAAGGCGGCCGCCAGGATGCGCAAGCTCATGCGTGAGGATCTCGGCGTCGGCCCACTCACCGAACGCCACAGCCCCCAGGCGGACCCTGCCGAACCGGCTACAGCCGCTGAATGATCGTGCCGGTGGCGAGTCCGCCGCCCGCGCACATCGTCACCAGCGCGAACTCCTTGTCCGCGCGCTCCAGTTCATGGAGCGCGGTCGTGATCAGCCGGGCCCCGGTGGCCCCCACCGGGTGCCCGAGCGCGATGCCGCCGCCGTTGACGTTCACCTTCTCCAGGTCCTGCTCGAAGACCTGGGCCCAGCTCAACACCACCGACGCGAAGGCCTCGTTGATCTCGACGAGGTCGATGTCCTTCAGCGACATCCCGGCCTTTCCGAGCACCGCGTTCGTCGCGTCGACGGGCCCGTCCAGGTGGAAGTGCGGGTCGGCTCCGACGAGCGCCTGGGCCACGATCCGCGCCCTCGGCCGTAGCTTCAGGGCGCGGGCCATCCGTTTCGACGCCCACATGATCGCCGCCGCGCCGTCGCTGATCTGGGACGAGTTGCCCGCGGTGTGGATGGCCGTCGGCATGACCGGCTTCAGCCCGGCCAGCGCCTCCATGGACGTGTCGCGCAGGCCCTCGTCCTTGTCGACCAGGCGCCACATGCCTTGCCCGGCGCGCTGCTCGTCCTCCGTCGTCGGGACCTGGACGGCGAACGTCTCCCTCTTGAACCGCTCCTCCGCCCACGCGGCCGCGGCCCGCTCCTGGGAGAGCAGCCCGAGTGAGTCGACGTTCTCGCGCGTCAGGCCGCGGTGGCGGGCGATGCGCTCCGCCGCCTCGAACTGGTTGGGCAGGTCGACGTTCCATTCGTCCGGGAACGGCTTCCCCGGCCCGTGCTTGGACCCCGACCCCAGCGGCACCCGGGACATCGCCTCGACGCCGCAGCTGATCCCGACGTCGATGACGCCCGCCGCGATCATGTTGGCGGTCATGTGGGACGCCTGCTGCGAGGAGCCGCACTGGCAGTCGACCGTCGTCGCCGCCGTCTCGTACGGCAGGCCCATGGTCAGCCAGGCGGTGCGCGCGGGGTTCATGGACTGTTCGCCGGCGTGGGTCACCGTGCCGCCGACGATCTGCTCGACACAGTCGGCGGGGATGCCGGTGCGGCCGAGGAGTTCGCGGTAGGTCTCGCCCAGGAGGTAGGCGGGGTGGAGGTTGGCGAGCGCGCCGCCGCGCTTGCCGATGGGGGTGCGTACGGCTTCGACGATCACGGGTTCGGCAGCCATGGGTGCGGATCCTCTCCGAGGCGCTGCGGAACTAGTACGCGTTCTAGTTCTGAGTGCAGTTTGCTGAGGGAGGCTCGCTTACCGCAAGGGTCGTGCGGGCAATTGGGGACTCCATGCCTATTGCCAGTTGTAGAACCCGTTACTACCGTCTCGGCGATCCCTCCTAGCTGATGGACCGTCAGGAGCTGCTCATGCCCTGTCCCGCGCTTCCCGACGGGTTCGACTTCACCGACCCCGACGTGCTGCACCACCGCGTGCCCCTCCCGGAGTTCGCCGAGCTGCGCCGCGCCGAACCGGTCCGCTGGATCCCCCAGTCGGGCAATGTGGCCGGATTCCAGGACGAGGGCTACTGGGCGGTGACCCGGCACGCGGACGTCAAGTACGTGTCGACGCACCCGGAGTTGTTCTCGTCCACCCTCAACACCGCGATCATCCGCTTCAACGAGCACATCGAACGCGACGCCATCGACGCGCAGCGGCTGATCCTGCTGAACATGGACCCGCCCGAGCACACCCGGGTCCGCCAGATCGTCCAGCGCGTCTTCACCCCGCGCGCGATCCGCGCCCTGGAGGAGCGGCTGCGGAATCGGGCGGGGGCCATCGCGGCGAACGCCCGTGACCGCTCCGGCCCCTTCGACTTCGTCACCGAGGTCGCCTGCGAACTGCCCCTGCAGGCCATCGCCGAGCTGATCGGCATCCCGCAGGACGACCGGGCCAAGATCTTCGACTGGTCCAACAAGATGATCGCGTACGACGATCCCGAGTACGCCATCACCGAGGAGGTCGGGCAGGAGTCGGCCACCGAACTCATCGCGTACGCGATGAACATGGCCGCCGACCGCAAGGAGTGCCCGGCGAAGGACATCGTCACCACCCTGGTGGCGGCCGAGGACGAGGGCAGTCTGCGCTCGGACGAGTTCGGCTTCTTCGTGCTGATGCTGGCGGTCGCGGGCAACGAGACCACCCGCAACGCCATCACCCACGGCATGCACGCCTTCCTCACCCACCCCGAGCAGTGGGAGCTGTACAAGCGGGAGCGGCCGGAGACGGCGGCCGAGGAGATCGTCCGCTGGGCGACGCCCGTCGTCTCCTTCCAGCGCACGGCCACTCAGGACACGGAGTTGGGCGGAAAGCGCATAAAGCAGGGAGACCGGGTAGGAATCTTCTATGCCTCGGCGAACCACGACCCCGAGGTCTTCGAGAATCCGGACGCCTTCGACATCACCCGCGACCCCAATCCCCATCTCGGCTTCGGCGGGGGCGGCCCCCACTACTGCCTGGGCAAGTCGCTGGCGGTGCTGGAGATCGACCTGATCTTCAACGCGGTGGCCGACGCGATGCCGGACCTCCGACTCGCCGGCGATCCGCGCCGCCTTCGCTCCGCGTGGATCAACGGTGTGAAGGAACTCCAGGTCAGTACCGGCTGACCCGTCCCGAGGGAGGCAGGAGCACCCCCTATCCCTACGCCCCGTTCCTGCCTCCCCCGAGACGCTCCGGGCTCATCCGGCGAGCACCGCGGCGACCCGCACGGCCATCTCCTCGCTCGTGGTCAGCGGGGTGGGGGTGTAGTGCAGGACGAAGCCGACGCGGCCGTCGCGGGTGGAGAAGACGCGGGTGCGATAGCCGTACATCTCGCCGGTCTTTCCCCAGAAGGTCAGGCCGTTCACCGTGACCTGCTGCAGTCCCATGCTGTAGCGCGCCGGGCTGCCGTCCAGCATGCGCACGCCGTCGGGCGGCAGGGTGAAGAGCATGGCCATGGCGTGGGGCGGCAGCAACGCGCCGGAGAACAGGGCCCGTTGGAAGCAGAAGAGATCGTCGACCGTCGAGACCAGCTCACCCTCGCCCCAGCAGTTGGAGACGTTGAAGACGGTGGCGTCCTGGAGGGTGCCGTCGGTCATGCGCAGATAGCCGTGGATGTGCGGGCCGTGCAGATGGGGGTCGCCGCCCGGCAGCAGGGTGTGCCTCAGGCCGAGAGGCTCGAGGACGCGGGACCTGATCACCTCGCCGTACGGCCGTCCCGTCAGCCTCTCGATGAGCAGGGCGAGGAGGACGTAGGTGATGCCCCGGTACTCCTGCTTGGTGCCGGGCCGGAACTTCAGCGGACGGTCGGCGGGGATCGTGCGGACCCACTGCTCGGGCGTCCACCGGTCGAAGCGGTGGCGCAGGACGGCCTCGGGGGTCGAGTCGTCGGGCAGGCCCTCGTGGTCGGGCAGACCGCTGGTGTGGTCGAGCAGTTGCCCGACGGTGATCCGCCCGAAGTGCGCCGGAAGCAGATCCCCGAGATGACGCCCGACCGGCGCGTCGAGCTCCACCCGACGCTCCGCCCACAACTGCAGCACGACCGTCGCCACGAACACCTTCGTGACACTCCCCGCCCGGAATCCGTCGCCGGGATGCGGCCGCCGCCCGGTGGCGACGTCGGACACACCCGCCGTGCCGTACCAGCGCTCCGCCCCTTTGGCGACGCGCAGTTGGGCGGACACGGACGGCGGATGCGCGAGGTCGGAGATCGCGGCCTGTAACGCCTCGGTGTCCAGCGACGGCCGGGCGGGAACGGCTGCCGCCGCGCGGGACGCCGTACCCGGGGCCGCGAGCAGCGCCGCGCCGGCCACGGAGCCGCGGATCAGGGAACGTCGGGAGATCGTCTGCGGAGTCATGGAGATCATGCTGCCGCCGTGCCGCACGGGCCTCATCCGGGATGTCCCCCAGACGATCCCGGACGCCGCCCCTACGAGTACGGCGAAGGCGACGACCCCGGGGATCGGGGGTCGCCGCCTTCGGTCTGTGGGCGGGGGTGGCTCAGTACCAGCCGTTGGCCTGCCAGAAGCCCCAGGCGCCGCACGGGCTGCCGTAGCGGTCCTTCATGTAGTCCAGGCCCCACTCGATCTGGGTGGCCGGGTTGGTCTTCCAGTCGGAGCCGGCCGAGGCCATCTTGTTGCCCGGCAGGGCCTGGACCAGGCCGTAGGCGCCGGACGAGGCGTTGGTGGCGTTGACGTTCCAGTCGCTCTCGTGGTCGACGATGTTCGAGAAGCACTGGTACTGGGCCGAGTCCGAGATCATCTTCTTCGCGATCGCCTGCGCCGAGGAGGACCCGCCCGTCGCGGCCTGCGAGGGCGCGGCGGCCATCAGCGTGCCGGCGGTGGCGGCGGCCAGGACGGCACCGGCGAGGGCCTTCTTCGGGGCGGAGGCGCGGCGGAAGAGGGAGACAGCGGACACGGGGAACCTTTCGTCGGGGACATGCGTCGGCGCCGCGGCCCGGTAGGGCACGTCGGCGCCGTGCGACGTCGTCAACAGAAGCAGGTCGGGATGGTGTCCGCAATGAGTGCTTTTGCTAGTTGTGGTCGTATGTGGGGGAGTCGTTGGCCGTGTGAGCTGGCTCTCAACGTGCAGGTCAGGTGCTGTTATGGCATGTGCATGGCGTCCGATTTATCCCACTAGGGTGGATCGTAGGTGAAGCGGGTCACGTGGGGTGCTTCACCTCGGGGGCGCGTCGAATGTGACCGGGCTCTCGAACGCCGCCCGGCGCGTGGCCCGCCGCAGCGCCTTGAGGATCGCCGGTCCGAGCGTGAGGGTCAGCACGACGGTGACCAGCGCCCGCCCGAGGTCCCAGCCGAGCGAGGTCGCCAGGCAGTACGCGGCGAAGCGGGCCAGATTTCCCAGCGGCCCGGCCTCGGGGTCCGGCGCGATGTTCGAGCCGTCCCGCAGCAGATACGGCCAGCCCTGCATGTTCATCACCGTGCCGTAGGCGAACGCGGCCAGGAAGCCGTATCCGGCCAGCAGGAACAGCTCCCCCCGGCCACGCAGCCGGTCCGGGCCCGGCAGCAGCCCGGCGCCCATCGTGAACCATCCCATCGACAGCATCTGGAACGGCATCCACGGCCCCACCCCGCCCGTGAGCAGCGCGGACGCGAACATCGTCACCGAGCCCAGAACGAAGCCGAAGCCCGGGCCGAGGACCCTTCCGCTGAGCACCATCAGAAAGAACATCGGCTCGATGCCGGCCGTCCCCGCACCCAGCGGGCGCAGCGCGGCACCGGTCGCCGCGAGCACCCCCAGCATCGCCACCGCCTTCGGACCGAGCCCGGATTCGGAGATCGTCGCCGCGACGACGGCGACGAGCAGGATCAGCAGACCGGTGAACAGCCAGGGCGCGTCCTGGGCGTGGGCGCTCACCTGCGAGGCGGGCAGGGCGAGAAACGGCCAGCCGAGGGCGGCGGCACCGACGGCGCTGACGAGGACGAGGGCGGCGATGGAGCGGGGGCCGAGGCGGATCGGCCGGGCCTGCCCATGGGCACCGGTCATGCCAGCGCCTCGCGGACCTGCGCGACCGTGAGCCACTGCTGCGGGGCCAGGATCTTGGTGACCTGCGGGGCGAAGGACGGGGAGGAGACGACGACGTCCGCGGTCGGCCCGTCGGCGATCACCTCGCCCTCCGCGAGAAGGACCACCCGGTCCGCCAGCTCGGCCGCCAGCTCCACGTCGTGCGTGGCCAGGACGATGGCGTGACCCCGTGCCGCGAGGTCGCGCAGCAGCGTCACCAGGCGGGCCTTCGCCGCGTAGTCCAGACCCCGGGTCGGTTCGTCGAGCAGAAGCAGCGGAGGGCGGGCCGTCAGGACGACGGCCAGCGCGAGCGTCAGGCGCTGGCCCTCGGAGAGGTCGCGGGGATGCGTGTTGTCTGCGACGCCTGGGAGGAGTTCGGAGACCAGGGTGCGGCAGGTTCCGGGCGTTGCGGCTGCGTCGGCGTCGGCGGTCGTGCATTCGGCGGCGACCGTGTCGGCGTAGAGCAGGTCGCGGGGTTCCTGGGGGACGAGACCGACGGTTCCTCCGGTGGTGATTGAGCCGGTGGAGGGTTTTATGAGGCCGACGAGGGTGTTGAGCAGGGTGGACTTTCCGGCGCCGTTGCGGCCCATGAGGGCGACTGTTTCGCCGGGGGTGATGGTGAGGTTGATGTGGTGCAGGGCTCGGATGTTGTCGCGGGTGACGGTGAGTTCGTGTGCTTCGGCTGCGTGGGGGGTTTGGGGGGTGGGGGTGGTGCGTTTGCGTCGGAACCATCGGCGGTGGGTGGGTGCGCCCAATAGCTCGGGGGGTGCTGATTGGTGGCGGGTGCGGGTTTGTTGTGGCTGGTCGCGCAGTTCCCCGCGCCCCTTAGGGGCGCCATCAAGCCGTTCCTTGAGCTGTTGCCGTAGGTCCGATGCCTGTCGTCGGGCGTCTCGGATCGTCAGGGGCAAGGGGGACCAGCCCGCCAGGCGGCCCAGGTCCACCACCGGGGGGTACACCGGGGATATGGCCATCACCTCCGCCGGGGCGCCCAGGACGGGAGGCGCGCCCGGCGAGGACAGGAGGGCGATCTGGTCGGCGTACTGGACCACTCGCTCCAGGCGGTGTTCGGCCAGCAGGACCGTCGTGCCGAGGTCGTGGACCAGGCGTTGCAGGACCGCCAGGACCTCCTCGGCGGCGGGCGGGTCCAGGGCCGAGGTCGGCTCGTCCAGGACCAGGACGGCGGGGTGCGGGGTGAGGACCGAGCCGATCGCCACGCGCTGCTGCTGGCCGCCGGAGAGGGTGGCGATGGGGCGGTCGCGGAGGTCGGCGAGGCCGAGGAGGTCCAGGGTCTCCTCGACTCGGCGGCGCATGACGTCGGGGGCCAGGCCCAGCGACTCCATGCCGTAGGCGAGCTCGTCCTCGACCGTGTCGGTGACGAAGTGGGACAGCGGGTCCTGGCCCACCGTGCCGACCACGTCGGCGAGTTCGCGGGGCTTGTGGGTGCGGGTGTCGCGGCCGGCCACCGTGACGCGGCCGCGCAGGGTGCCGCCGGTGAAGTGCGGGACGAGGCCGCTGACCGCGCCGAGCACGGTGGACTTGCCGACCCCCGACGGGCCGACGAGCAGGACCAGTTCGCCCTCCGGGACCTCGAAGTCCACGCCCTGGACGGCGGGTTCGGCGGCACCGTCGTACGTCACGGAGACGTTCTCGAAGCGGATCACGACGTCTCCTTGACAGGTGCTGGGCTGATGAAGGCCGGGAGCAGGCCGATCAGGACGGCTGCCGCCGGCCACAGCGGCAGGTCGGGCGCCACCAGGGGAACCACTCCGGGGTGCAGGGCCGCCGGATCGCGGCCGGCGGCGAGGGTCAGCAGGGCGGCGACCGCCGCGCCGGAACCGGCGACCAGCCAGGCGCGGGCGTCCCAGCGGTCCGGGCGGTAACGGGTGCGCAGGGTGCGGCGACCGCCGAGGCGGAGCCCGGCCAGGGCGGCGGCGAGTCCGGCGAGGAGGACGGGCAGACCGTAGGCGCCGCCCTCGGCGGTCAGCAGGCCGTACGTCCCGGCGCAGACGCCCAGCAGGCCGCCGAGGGTGAGCGCGGTCGTCGTACGGCGGACTCGGGGCGGGACGTCGGCGGTACGGCCGTAGCCGCGCGCGTCCATCGAGGCGGCGAGGGCGACCGAGCGCTCCAGCGCGCCCTCCAGGACCGGCAGTCCCACGTGCAGCAGGCCCCGGACGCCGGTGTCGGGGCGGCCGCGCAGGCAGCGGGCGGCGCGCAGGCGCTGGACGTCGGCGATCAGGTTCGGGGCGTAGGTGAGGGCGACGACCACCGCCACGCCCAGCTCGTAGAGGGCGCCGGGGAGGGACTTGAGGAGGCGGGTGGGGTTGGCGAGGGAGTTCGCCGCGCCCACGCAGATCAGCAGGGCCGCCAGCCGCAGTCCGTCGTAGAGGGCGAAGACCAGCGTCTCTACGGTGACCCTGCCGCCCAGGCGGATGCCCTGCGCCCAGTCGGGCAGGGGGATTTCGGGCAGGGTGACGATCACATGCGTGCCGGGGATGGGGGAGCCCAGGGCCACGGCGAAGACCAGACGGATGAGCAGGACGGCCAGGGCGAGCTTGACGAAAGCCGTGTAGGAGCGGGCCCACGGGGCGTTGGGGCGGCACGTCGCCACGACGTACGCCGAGGTGACGATGAGCAGGGTCAGGAGGAGGGGGTTGGTGGTGCGGGTGGCCGCGGTGCCCAGGGCCAGGGCCCACAGCCACCAGGCGCCGGGGTGGAGTTGTGCCCCGGCCATTACGGTCGCCGCCGCCTTGCCTGCCAGATCGCCGCCGCCCCCAGAACGGTCACCACGGCGATCCCCGCCACGAGGCCCAGCGAGGTGCCGTCGCCGGAGTCGCCCTCGGCGCTCTTGCCGGTCGGCGCCGGCTCGCGGGCGTCCGACACCTGCTCACCGCAGCCCTTCTGCGGATACCCGGCGATCGCGCACAGCAGGGCGTTGGTGTCGTAGCGCAGCGGCTTGGCGACCGCCGCCAGGGACTCCGCCGTCGTGGCGTCGGGAGCCACCCGGGCGCAGGCCGTGCGGCGGGCCGGGGGCGTCTCGCCCGACGGGGCGTCGGCCGGCGTACCGAAGTCGATGACCAGGGCCACCCGCTTCGTGCCGTCCTGCGCGGGCGTGCGCGCACAGATCACCGCGAACCCGGTCGCGCCCCTGGGCTGTGCCGCGTCGGCGGCATTCGCACTCACCGCGAAGCGGAAGCCCTGCACGTCGCCGTCGGAGGGGCGGGCGGTGGACGGGCCCTGGGTGGCGTAGGTCCAGGTGTCGCCCTCGCGCTCCCAGAAGGACCAGTAGCGGTAGTCGGCCGCCTGGGCGGCCTGGGCCGCGCCGGTCAGCAGGACCAGCGCGGCCAGGAGAAGGGCGCCGAGGCGGCGGATCACTGCCGTCCGCCCTTGTTGCGGCCGCTCAGCAGGAAGCCGATGCCGATGCCGACGACCAGGAAGACGCCGATGTACCACCAGGCGCCGAAGGGATTGTCACCGTCGTCCTTCTTGCCCTTCTCCTCCTGCTCGGCCGCGGCCTTCTGGGGTGCCGGTCCCGTCGCGTTGAGCTGCTCGACCAGGTTCGCGCCGCCGAAGTCGCGGGGGTCGGTGCCGGTGGCGTGGGCGGCGAAGATGAGCTGGGCATAGGCGGCCGGGCCGCTCTGCTCGGCCCACTTGGCGGAGTTCTGCTCCAGCCAGCGCAGCGGCTTTCGGGCGGCGTCGGCACCGGAGCGCGCGGCGAGCGCGACGACCGCGTCGGCCGTGTTGCCGTAGTCGGGCTGGTCCTCGGCGCCGGGGAGGGCGGACTTCAGATAGCCGTCCTTGGCGAGGGCCCGGGTGAGGTAGGCGGCGCCGTTGGCGGCGGTCTGCCGCGGGGTACGGTCGCCGCCGTCGGCGCAGCTCGCGTCGGAGGCCGCCGTGCCGGGGCGCACCACGAGGCCCTTGCCGAGCGCACCGAGTACTCCGGCGGCCGTGGCGTCGGCGTTGGCGACCAGGGTGCCCTTCTTGTCCGGCTGGAAGGCGAAGGCGCCCGCTCCGTCGCCCTTGCACGGCAGGGCGAGCCCGTCGAGGGCGCCGTACGGGGACTGCCCGTCCTTCACGACGCTCGCCGGCTTCTCGCCCACGGCGGCCAGGGCGCCGATCACCACGGACGTCGAGTTGGTGTCGCTGGCGCCGCCCGCCGCGTAGCCCCACCCCCCGTCCTTGTTCTGCACGGACTTCAGCCAGGACACCGCCTTGCCGGTCGCGGCGTCGTGCCCGCCGAGCGCGGCGAGCGCCTGTACGGCGGCGGCGGTGCTGTTGGTGTCGACGGGCGTCTTGGCGTCGCAGTCCTCGCCGGCGTCGGCGCGGTAGGGCGCGAAGGCCCCGCTCGCGCACTGCTGCCCCAGCAGCCAGTCCACCGCCCCCTTCGCCGGCCGCACGCCGACCGTGTCCTGCGCGAGCAGCACGAGGGACTGCCGCCAGACGCCGTCGTACGTCGGGTCGGTTCCGCCGTACAGCTCGGCGGGGTACGCCCGCGAGGGCGACGGCGACGCGGAGGGGGACGAGTCGGCGGCCACGGCCGGCGAGGCCGAGCCGATCACGACGGCGGCGGCCAGGACCGCGGCGCTGCGGCGGACGTACATGATCGGCGGGTGCCCTTCCCTAAGGGGAACCGGGCAGCGCAGGGAGGACCCCCGGCGGCTCGGCTCCGTATACCTCGACGGTGCCGTGCCCCGGCCGGCTGCCGGGCACGTGAGCCGGTCACTGTCCCGTACGCGGAGATCCGGCTCACCGGCCTTCGACGACCGGTTCACGGTTGCGGGTCAGCGCCGGATTTGCACCGGCTTTCCCCCGTACGGGTGTGATGACGACGCCGACACTCTACCCGCCCGTAACCGGGACCCCCGGGTACGGTCCTCCCCGGCCTCGACTGCCGCGCCCCTCAGGGGCGCGGGGAACTGCGCGACCAGCCACGACGAGTCCGCAGCCGACCGACGAGACATCGCGGCACTTCCGTAGTCACGGGGGGCGCCTGTCAGCCGACGACCGCCACCGCGTCCGCCTCCACCAGCACCCCCTCCCGCACCAGCCGTGCCACGACCGTTGTCCGGGCCGGAAGGGTCGGGCAGTCCGCGAAGAACTCCCGGTAGACGTTGTTGAACTCGGCGAAGTGGGAGCGGTCGGACAGATAGCAGATGCAGCGTGTGATCGAACTCCGGTCGCCGCCCGCCGCCGCGACGACGGCCTCGACGTTGGCGAGCACCTGCCGTGCCTGTGCCCCGAAGTCGGCGGGCATGGCGCCGGTCGCCGGATCCAGCGGTCCCTGGCCGGAGGTGAAGAGCAGGGGCCCGTTGCGCACACCCTGGGACAGCGGCGGCTCGCTGCCGTCGGCGAAGCGGACGAAGGGGGCGAGGTCGGTGCGGACGGGTTCCACGGCGCCACGGCCCTGTCGTGGGGTGGGGCCGCCGAAGGGGAGGTGGAGGGTCCGGGAGGCGAGCAGCCACCGGCCGTCCACGCGGCGGAACGTGTCCTCGTAGTGGCCGACCTGGACGGGCGGGGCGGCCGGCACCATGGCGCCGGACCAGCCCTCGACGCGGTACGTCGTGAAGTACGACGTGGCCTCGGCCGTGTCCGCCGACGTCACCGTGACGCGGATGTTGGACATGACCCGCCGCGAGAGCTTGTCCGCAGGCCGCGCGCCGAAGTACGTCCGCAACGCCTCCCGCCCCTCGAAGCGGCGCCCGTCCCCCGGAGGGGGCCACTCCCACGTGCCGTCCTCGGTGAACAGCTCGGCGACCAGGGCCGGTTCGCCGAGGTCGAGGCGGTGGACGAAGTCGAGGATGACGCGCTCACAGGCACGCTCGGCGAGGAGTCGGTCCAAGGGGGCCAAGACGTTCGGCGTGTTCATGGTGACCGTTATACGGCCACGTACGTCACCGGTTCACCCCCCGCCACCGCCTCCGCCCGCCCCAGCTTCACCAGCCGCCGCAGATGGGCCTCGGCCTCCGAGACGGCGATGTTCCGCGATCCGTACGGGATCTGCTCCCAGGGCCGGTTCCACTCCATGCGCTCGGCGAGCTGCCAGGGGGTGAGGGGTTCGGACAGCAGCGCCAGCAGTCCGGTGAGGCGTTCCTCGTGGTGGTCCAGCAACTCCCGTACCCGGGACGGGGCGTCGGTGAAGGCGTGCTGGTGGGCCGGGAGGATCTCGGCGGGGGCGAGACGGCCGACGCGTTCGAGGGAGGCGAGGTAGTCGCCGAGCGGGTCGGTGACCGTCGCGTCGTCGGGGTCCTCGTACAGGCCGATGTGCGGGGTGATCTCGGGGAGCAGGTGGTCGCCGGAGAACAGGCGGCCGTGGCCGGGCAGTAGGGCCGGGTGCTCCTCCTCCAGGTGCAGGCAGACGTGGCCGGGTGTGTGACCCGGGGTCCAGATCGCGCGCAGGCGGCGGCCGGGGAGGTCGAGGAACTCGCCGGGGACGATCTCGCGGTCGGGCGGGGCGGGGGAGAAGCCGGGCAGGGTGCCGGGGCGGCGGGCGGTGCGCAGGGGGGCCACGTGGGCGTCGGGGGCGCCGGCCGCCGTGAGCTTGGCCGCCATGTAGGAGAACCAGCGCTCGGGTCGCGTCGCACGGGTGCGCCGTACGATCGCCGCGTCCGCCGCGTGCATCGCGATCCAGGCGCCGGAGGCCTCGCGCACCTTGCCGGACAGGCCGTGGTGGTCGGGGTGGTGATGGGTGATCACCACGCCGTGGATCTCGCCGGCGGAGGTGCCGCAGGCCGCGAGGCCCTCGGCGAGGGTGTCCCAGGACGTCGGGTCGTCCCAGCCGGTGTCGACGAGCACCGGGCCCCGGTCGGTGTCGACGACGTACACGAGGGTGTGGCCGAGCGGGTTGTCAGGGATGGGGACCTGGAGGGAACGGACGCCGCCGCCGTGGTCGTACACCTGCGCCATGGGCTCCCCAATCGCCGCGACACGTTCCGGCCGACCCGGCCACTATAACTAGAACGCGTTTCGATGGGAGCCCGAGTCATCCAGGCTTGGCGTAGTGGGATCCGTGGACTCCTCGTAGGGGAACTGGTATCAGTTCCTGAAACAGCGTCAGAAACCAAGGAAACCCGCTCCAGCTCCGCAGGAGGCGTCGGCCATGACCGAGCTCGTGGAACACGGACAGCTTTTCATCGGCGGGGAGTTGACCGACCCCCTGGGCAAGGGCGTCATCGAGGTGATCTCGCCGCACACGGAACAGGTCTACGGACGCGTGCCGCACGCCTCGCCGGCCGACGTCGACCGGGCGGTCGCGGTGGCGCGCAGGGCGTTCGACGAGGGGCCCTGGCCGCGGATGAGCCTCGACGAGCGGATCGAGGTCGTCACCCGCATCAAGGACGGCATCGCCGCACGGCACGAGGAGATCGCCCGCGTCATCTCCTGCGAGAACGGCTCCCCGTACTCCTGGAGCGTCCTCGCGCAGGCGCTCGGCGCGATGATGGTGTGGGATGCGGCGATCACGGTCGCGCGGAACTTCACGTACGAGGAGACGCGCGACGGCGTCCTCGGCAAGATCCTCGTCCGGCGCGAGCCCGTCGGGGTCGTGGCGGCCGTCGTCCCCTGGAACGTCCCCCAGTTCGTCGCCGCCGCCAAGCTCGCACCCGCGCTGCTCACCGGCTGCACGGTGGTGCTCAAGCCGTCGCCGGAATCGCCGCTGGACGCCTACCTCCTCGCCGAGATCGCGAAGGACGCCGGGCTGCCGGAGGGGGTGCTGTCCATCCTCCCGGCCGACCGCGAGGTGAGCGAGTACCTCGTCGGGCACCCGGACATCGACAAGGTCTCCTTCACCGGCTCGGTGGCGGCCGGCAAGCGCGTCATGGAGGTCGCGGCCCGCAACCTCACCCGCGTGACGCTGGAACTGGGCGGCAAGTCGGCGGCGGTGGTCCTGCCGGACGCGGACGTCGAGGCGACGGTCGCCGGAGTGGTCCCCGCGGCGTGGATGAACAACGGCCAGGCGTGTGTGGCCCAGACGCGCATCCTGCTGCCCCGCTCGCGCTACGACGAGTTCGCCGAGGCCTTCGCCGCCGCGGCCGGCGCGCTGGTGGTCGGCGACCCGCTGGACCCGGCGACCCAGGTGGGCCCGCTGGTGGCGGAGCGGCAGCAGCGCCGGAACCTCGACTACATCCGGATCGGCCAGGAAGAGGGCGCGAAGATCCTGACGGGCGGCGGGCGTCCGCCGGGGCTGGAGAAGGGCTGGTACGTCGAGCCGACGCTCTTCGGAGACGTCGACAACTCGATGCGGATCGCCCGCGAGGAGATCTTCGGCCCGGTGATCTGCCTCCTGCCCTACGGCGACGAGTCCGAGGCCGTGAAGATCGCCAACGACTCCGACTACGGCCTGAGCGGCAGCGTCTGGACCGCCGACACCGGGCACGGCATCGAGGTCGCGCGCCAGGTCCGTACTGGCACCTACTCGGTGAACACCTTCAGCCTGGACATGCTGGGCCCGTTCGGCGGCTACAAGAACTCGGGCCTGGGACGCGAATTCGGCCCCGAGGGCTACGGCGAATACCTGGAGCACAAGATGATCCACCTCCCGGCCGGCTGGGAGGCGTGAGCGGGCATGGGTGACCGCTGGCACGTCGAGGTCGACCGGTCGGTGTGCATCGGCTCGGCCCAGTGCGTCCACCACGCCCCCGACGCCTTCCGCCTCGACACCGGCCGCCAGTCCCATCCGGCCGACCCGGAGACCGACGCGAACGAGCAGATCCTGGCGGCGGCCGAGAGCTGCCCGGTGGAGGCGATCGTGATCACGCTGCTGGGGAGCGGGGAGCCGGTGTTTCCACCGGAGGAATGAGCGACCGTATGGCCAGAAAAATCCCTTTCCGGGGGGTTCATTTCCGGCTGTATGTTCTATCCTGGAGATAGGCCTACGGGACGAGTGAGGGAGTTCGAACCGGAGTAGCCGACTCTGGCAGGAAACAGACGGTTTCCGCCGGGGCCGACGTCGACGGTCCGGGCTGAGAGGCCGGAAAGTCGGAGGACCGAGAGGTCCGAAGACCGGAAGGCGACCCCTATCACCTGATCCGGGTAATACCGGCGAAGGGAACCCGTCTCGTAGGTCATTCGTGTGCCCGCCATGCCCGCTCCACCTCCTCGAACTGTTCGCTGTACGCGCCCTCGGGGAGCGCGGCACGCAGGCGGGGCAGGTCGGAGGGGCGGAAGAGATCGAAGGCTTCCCTGGGGAGGGCGGCGAGGATCTCCGAGGTGTGCGTGACGAGCCAGTCGTCCAGGCCGAGTTCTGCGGTGAGGCGGAGGAGGTCTATGAGGGCGGTGGGGTGCGTGGTGGCTACCGAGCGGAGATCAAGGTTGTGGAGCAGGTTGTTGTAGTGCCCGGCGTCGAATGACGGCGGTGAGTTCCACCAACGCCAGGTGCGGGTGGAACGGGCCAGCTGGGTCATCATCAGCAGGACCTGCACGAAGTGATCGTTCCGGAGCATGTCCGTCCGGAGGTTTTCCAGTGGTGCGGCCATGTCGGGGCTTCCCCGTTCCAAGGCGTGGTGGACGCAGTCCAGCAGCAGTCGCACCGTCGTCGAGGTGAGCGACGGGTAACGCATCAGTGCCGTGTGCACCTGGGTCAGCAACGAAGCGAAGGTCTTGTCAGGCAGGGCCGGCGCGTCATGGACCAGTTGACGCAGCACGGCTTCCAGATAGGACGCGCGTTCGCCATCGGGCAGCGTACGGACGTGGTCGAAGCACTCCGTATACAGGACGGGCAGCGTCTCGGGGCTGTACACGTCGCGCGTCAGCAAGGCGACGAGCGGTTGCACCGGCGATGTGAGCCGGTCGTCGACGGTGACGACGAATTGGGAGACGGCGCTCGGCCACTGGAGCAGCAGCGGATAGCCGATGTGCAACAGATGCTCGCTGTCGACATCGCCGACGAACAAGATCCGCTCGATCAGCTCTACGGCCCCGTGGTCGGCGAGCCGCTCCTCCAGTCCGTCGGACAGGGACCTGCGGGTCTGGGGAGGTGAGGGGGTGACCGGCCAGTTGACGTCATGGTCAACGAGTGGCGTCCGGCGTGTGGTGATGCGCAGATCCCCGTCCCCCTCGCTCGGGTCCAGCGGATGGGCGCGATAGCGGCGCTCGGGATGGAGGGTCGAGGAGAACGCGCGCCATGAGGTGGGGGACAGCTGCGCCTGCCACCCCAGGGCATGCCGTCGCCAACCCGCCGCCGCGCCCTCGCTGTCGTCGACGAGGTCCGACGCGTACACCTCACCCACCGCCAGCACCGCGACCAGCACCAGGTTCGCCTCGTACACCGCGTCCCGGTACGCCCGGCGCAGCCGTACCGGCGCGTACCCCACGGAACCACGGTGCTCGGGGTCCCACGCGGCCGCGCGGAAGAAGGAGATGAGCGGAGGAAGGAGGCCGGGGCGTGCGCGCCCCCTCGGCCATGTTGCCAGCATGTCCCGCAGGTTCTGCACGAGCTGGGCGCGGTCCGTGAGCGGAGCGAAGGACAGCAGTGCGTACAGCTCGCCGTCGTCCCAGGGGCTCCCGCTGTCGACGAGCCCACGCAGCGCCTTCTCGATCAGCCGGGCCGCCAGATGTTCGCCGAAGGTCGCGTGCATGAACTCGTAACTGCGCAACCGTTCCTCCGTGACGACGGCCTGTGCCTCGTGCACGAAGAAGAAGCGACCGAAGAGCAGCCCCGATCCGTCATTCGACTCTCCGAGCGCCCGCAGGTCCCGGTCGGCCTCCTCGCCGCTGATGGCTTGAGTGCCACGGTGGAACATGGAGATCGCGATCACGGACAGCCGGTGCAACTCCCGGTCGACGGCCATGTCCGCCTCGGCCGGGGGCAGGGGGCCGTCCTTGTCGACCTGGCGACGGACGAACTCCGTCAGCAGCTGGTCGTACAGCTGGGTACGGGTGATGTCCTTGTCCTGCAGGCGATACAGGGCGTTGCCGACAGCGTCGTACAGCGCCAGCATGAGCAGCAGCAGCGGCTGGGCCGCCAGGTCCCGGTGCGGGCGGACGACCTCAGGGGACAGGGGGAGAAGCTCGGTCTGGGCGAAGTAGACCTTGTTCGCGGTGTTCCAGATCCTGATCCAGTGGTCGATCTCCCGTTCGTCGAAGGGCTCGAGGCGTAGGACCTGACTGGCGGCCGGGATGTCCGCGCGGTCGGCGACCACGGTGCGGCTTGTCACGATCACGATCAGCGGGCGGCCCTGCCGTGCCTCACGTTTCTGGAACTCCTCGATCTCCTGCAAATAGCCCCACTGGCGCGCCTGACCAAGCTTGCGCGCTCCTGCCTGCAGCAGTTCGTCGAAGCCGTCGAGCAGGACCACCAGGAGGGGGCCGGACTCCTGCTCCGCCCAGTCCGGCCAGCCGATCTCACGTCCCGTGGCGCGTCTCAGCGCGTGCTCCAGCTGTGCCTGTACGTCCTGCTCGGCGGGCGTGTGCCGCAACTCCACCCGCAGGGTGCGGAACTCACGGGCCGGCAGCCGGGCCGTCAGCAGTTTCGTGAGCAGCGACTTGCCCGCGCCGGGGTGCCCGAGCACGACGAGCGGTGCCAGGAGGGCGGGGAGGCCGAGGAAGTGCGCGGCGAGGAACTGCTCGATGTCGTCGTGCAGCGGCTGCTCGTCCCACCATTTGTCCGAGGCGATCACCGCCCGCGCCTCCCGAGGCGCGGCGGCGAGACGGAAGCGGGGGGTGATGTACCCCTCCGCGAGGCTGGGCAGCCGTGGCCCCGGGGAATCGAGGGCGGCGATCGGGCTGCGGAGGACCGCCGCGGGCGATGTGGGGGGACCGTCTCCCACCGCGAACTCCGACAGCAGGGACCCGAGTCCGGTCAGGCCTGTGGTCGTGGTGGCCCGATTGCCCGGTTCTGCGCCCGACAGACCCGCTCCCAGCGCGAACTCGGGGCAGGACCTGGCCAGCGGGCCGGCCAGCCATGCGTAGCTGACGGCGATCGGCGACAGCACGTCATCCTGGTCGCTGCCGAGGCCCGTCAGCGCGGGCGTGTGCGCCGCGTGGCCGCCCTCTGTCAGGCGGTAGATGTCGTTGTGGACTTGGGCAGGATCCGAGTTCCGCACCACGGCCGCCGCCACCAGCACTACTCGGGCGGCCTGGATCAGGGCGGCGCGTGCCACGCCGTGGGCCGCTCGCACGCGGGCCGGAAAGTCCGCGAGCAGATCGCCCAGGATTCGGGGCCTGTCCTGCCCGCCCTGCCGCGCGGACATCAGCGCGTACACCGCGGGGGTCGCCTCGATACGCCCCCCGGCCAGCAGGCGCACCGCCTCGTCGACGCCCATGCCGGCGCATGCCGTCGCGTCGGGCGCCGAGACCGGTGCGCCGGGCGGGACCGCGACCGGTACCGGTGGCGGAGCGGGGACGACCGGCGAGGGACCCGACGTGGCATGTCCCCGTGCCGTCTCCGCCGTCCGCTCCAGCTCCGCATGCCGGCTCTTCCACCACTTGACCTCAAGGCTCATGCCCTCCGGCGGTGCCCCGCCCCCGTGCCGCTCGGCACACAGGCCGACGATGGTCCGGACGACATCCCACTCCGGGACCTTGCGCCGTCGCCCGGCGAGCAGCTCCGAGACCGAGCTGGTGCTGCTCAGCCCGAGCGCGTCGGCGATCTCCCGCTGCGATACGCGACAGGTGCTCACGAGCCGGCCCAGTGCTGCGCAGAAGTCCGCGACCGGGCCGGTCGTCGGTGCGGCCAACTCCCCAACCCCTTCCGTGTGGTTCGGCGAATGACTCCGAACGATACGGCCTGACCTGCGCGTTCCGCCGGGAGTTCGGGGCAAGTCGGGGTTCGGCCGGGACGGTGTCCTCGGCGGCGATGGTCGTGGCATCAGCCGTTGGCCGTCCGTCCCGGAGGAGCACCATGACCCTTCAAGCGCCCCTGCTTTTCGCCGCTCTCGTCTTCCTTTCCGTGTACGTCGGCGTCGTCCTGCCCGCCGTATGGTCCCGCCGTCCTGCCCGCCGTACCGCTGCCCTCAAGGTCCTCACCCAGTTGCTCAGCGCCCTGCGGCGATGGAGGAGGCGGTGACCCCCGCCGGGGCCTACACGCCCTCGCCCGGCGCCGTCAGGTCGATCAGGCGGCACACCGTCTCGATGTCGATCTTCACCTGGGCGATCGAGGCGCGGCCCGACAGCCAGGTGATCAGGGCCGAGTGCCAGGTGTGCTCGATGACGCGGACGGCGGAGAGCTGCTCGGGTGTCGGGTTCTCCAGCCCCATAGCGTCCAGGATGATCACCGTGGTCTGCCGGGAGACCTGGTCGACCTCGGGGGACACGCTCCGGTCGGCGAACGTCAGCGCCCGGACCATCGCGTCGGCCAGATGCGGCTCGCGCTGCAGGGCGCGGAAGGCGCGCATCAGGGTCTCCGCGACCCGCTCCGCGGCCGTCTCGCCCTGCGGGGGCTTCTTCCGCAGCGTGCCGTGCATGTGCTCGAGCTGGTCCTGCATCGTGGCGACCAGCAGATGCACCTTGGACGGGAAGTAGCGGTACAGCGTGCCGAGCGCCACCTGCGAGGACTCCGCGACCTCCCGCATCTGGACGGCGTCGAAGCCGCCCCTGCTGGCGAGCTGCGCGCTGGCGTGCAGGATGCGCCGGCGGCGGGCCTCCTGCCGCTCGGTGAGGGGCGGTGAGGAGGGGCTCGCGCTACTGACTTCCGCAGGCATGGATCCCGTTCCGTGACAGTCGGTGAGGGTGAGTGACCGGACAGAGCATGCCAGGGCGTCGGCCGTGGCGTGAATCACCCGATCCCTCGCTCACAGCGGCGCTACCTGCCGGTAGATTCAGAGCCTCTTGAACGATCAAGTCTGAAACTTGTTCTAGATTAGCGTCCCGTCGTAATCTCGCGGGACAGAGCAGGGAGAAGGGGGCCTGGAGTGACCGCTGAGGCCAGGGAGGCCGGGCCCTCTGAGGACCCCGCCGCCGACGGCGAGCGACCGCTCGACATCGCGCTCCTCACCTATAAAGGGAACCCGTTCTGCGGCGGCCAGGGCGTCTACGTACGGCACCTCTCCCGCGAGCTGGCCCGCCTCGGCCACCGCGTCGAGGTCATCGGCTCCCAGCCCTACCCCGTCCTCGACGACGGCGCCGACTACGCCGACCGCCTCACCCTCACCAAACTCCCCAGCCTCGACCTCTACCGCCAGCCCGACCCCTTCCGCACCCCCGGCCGCGGCGAGTACCGCGACTGGATCGACGCGCTGGAAGTGGCGACCATGTGGACCGGCGGCTTCCCTGAGCCGCTGACCTTCTCGCTGCGCGCCCGCCGCCATCTGCGCGCCAGACGAGGGGACTTCGACGTCGTCCACGACAACCAGACGCTGGGCTACGGCCTGTTGGGGGACGTGGGGGCGCCTTTGGTGACCACCATCCACCACCCCATCACCGTCGACCGCAAGCTGGAACTGGACGCCGCGGAGGGCCGCCGCCGGCGGATGTCCGTACGCCGCTGGTACGCCTTCACCCGCATGCAGAAGCGGGTCGCGCGCCGCCTGCCGTCCGTGCTGACCGTCTCCGGAACCTCCCGCGAGGAGATCGTCGACCACCTCGGCGTACGGCAGGACCGCATCCACGTCGTGCACATCGGCGCGGACACCGACCTCTTCTCGCCGGATCCCTCGATCCGGCGCGTCCCGGGCCGGATCGTCACCACCTCCAGCGCCGACGTCCCCCTCAAGGGCCTGGTCTTCCTCGTCGAGGCGCTCGCCAAGGTCCGCGCCGAGCACCCCGACGCCCACCTCGTCGTCGTCGGCAAGCGGCCCGAGGAGGGGCCGGTAGCGCAGGCGATGGAACGCTACGGCCTCGAAGGCGCCGTCGACTTCGTCAAGGGCATCTCCGACGCGGAACTCGTCGACCTCGTCCGCTCGGCCCAGGTCGCCTGCGTGCCGTCGCTGTACGAGGGCTTCTCCCTGCCGGCCGCCGAGGCCATGGCCACGGGCACGCCGCTGGTCGCGACGACGGGCGGCGCGATCCCGGAGGTCGCCGGGCGCGACGGCGAGACCTGTCTGGCGGTGCCGCCGGGCGACGCGGGGGCGCTGGCCGCCGGGCTGAACCGGCTGCTGGGCGATCCGGAACTACGGGTACGGCTGGGCACCGCCGGACGGGAGCGGGTGCTCCAGCACTTCACGTGGGCGCGCGCCGCCGAGGGCACGGTGGCCCGGTACCGCGAGGCGATCGCCGGCTCCGCGGGCCCGACACCGAGCCGCCCCGCGGCCCCCCAGACCTTCGCCACCAAGCAACTCGCCGCATCCAACCCCGAAAGCAGGGCCACGTGCTGACCGTCGACTTCTCCCGGTTCCCGCTCGCCCCGGGCGACCGTGTCCTGGACCTCGGCTGCGGTGCCGGCCGGCACGCCTTCGAGTGCTACCGACGCGGTGCCCAGGTCGTGGCGCTGGACCAGAACGGTGAGGAGATCCGCGAGGTCGCGAAGTGGTTCGCGGCGATGAAGGAGGCGGGGGAGGCACCGGAAGGCGCCACCGCGACCGCCATGGAGGGCGACGCCCTGGCCCTCCCCTTCCCGGACGAGTCCTTCGACGTCGTCATCATCTCCGAGGTCATGGAGCACATCCCCGACGACAAGGGCGTACTCGCCGAGATGGTGCGGGTCCTCAGGCCCGGCGGCCGTATCGCCATAACCGTGCCGCGCTACGGCCCCGAGAAGGTGTGCTGGGCGCTGTCCGACGCCTACCACGAGGTCGAGGGCGGCCACATCCGCATCTACAAGGCGGACGAACTGCTGACGAAGATCCGCGAGGCCGGCCTCAAGCCGTACGGCACCCACCACGCGCACGCCCTGCACGCGCCGTACTGGTGGCTCAAGTGCGCGTTCGGCGTCGACAACGACAAGGCGCTGCCGGTGCGGGCGTACCACAAGCTGCTGGTCTGGGACATCATGAAGAAACCCCTGGCGACGAGGGTCGCCGAACAGGCCCTCAACCCCCTGATCGGCAAGAGCTTCGTGGCGTACGCCACCAAGCCGCACCTTCCCCAGGTGGCCACCTCGTGACCACTCCCCGGACAGAACACCTCGTCCTGCCCGGGGTCCTCACCGCCGAGCAGGCCGCCGCGACCGTGGCCGGCATTCTCGCCGTACAGCGGGAGGACGGGGCGATCCCGTGGTTCCGCGGGCACCACCTCGACCCGTGGGACCACGTCGAGGCGGCGATGGCGCTGGACGCGGCCGGTGAACACGCCGCCGCCGAGCGGGCGTACACCTGGCTGGCGACCCACCAGAACGAGGACGGCTCCTGGTACGCCGCCTACCGCGACGGCGCCTTCGACGACGTCACCGACACCGGCCGCGAGACCAACTTCGTCGCCTACATAGCCGTAGGCGTCTGGCACCACTACCTCTCCACCGGCGACGACACGTTCCTCGACCGCATGTGGCCGTCCGTCTACTCCGCGATCGAGTTCGTCCTCCGGCTCCAGCAGCCCGGCGGCCAGATCGGATGGCGGCGGGACGAGGACGGCACGGCGACCGCCGACGCCCTGCTGACGGGCTCGTCGTCCATCCACCACGCCCTGCGGTGCGCCCTCGCCATCGCCGAGCAGCGGGAAGAGGCCCAACCCGACTGGGAGTTGGCGGCGGGCGCCCTGCGGCATGCGATCCGGCGGCATCCGGAGCGGTTCCTGGACAAGGACCGGTACTCCATGGACTGGTACTACCCGGTGCTCGGCGGGGCGTTGACGGGGGCCGAGGCCAAGTCCCGTATGGAGGAGGGCTGGGAGCGCTTCGTGGTGCCCGGTCTGGGCGTGCGGTGCGTGGTCCCCAACCCGTGGGTGACGGGCGGGGAGTCGGCCGAACTCGCGCTGGCCCTCTGGGCGATGGGCGAGTCCGACCGCGCGCTGGAGATCCTCCAGTCGATCCAGCACCTGCGGGATGCGGAGAGCGGGCTGTACTGGACCGGGTACGTCTTCGAGGACGACGCGATCTGGCCGCGCGAACTCACGAGCTGGACGGCCGGGTCGCTGCTGCTGGCCGTCGCCGCGCTCGGCGGGGACGAGGCGACCTGCGCGGTGTTCGGCGGGGACCGGCTGCCGACGGGACTGGACCCGGACTGCTGCGCCTGACGGGTCGGGGCCGCGTCAGTGGCGGTGGATCCGGTGGGCCCGATTGGCTATGGCGTGGCCCACGAACAGGTACACCACCGCCGCCAGACCGTAACCGGCCACGACCCTCGCCCACTCCTCGTCGAACGTGAACAGGTCGTGCGACCAGCCCGCCAGCCAGCGGGCCGCGTCATGGATGAACTGGACGAACTCATTGGCGCGGTTCGCGTCCAGCAGGTACATCAGAATCCACAGGCCCAGGATCAGGGCCATCACATCGGCCACGATCGCAATGACCGTGCCGGCCTGATTGGCACCCTTGCCATATCGAGGGGACATGCCCTCCGGGTAGCCCCGAAAGCATGACCGAAACCTGGCGACGCGCTAGGAATTGAGCTCGGCGAGCACCCGCAGGGTACGGGTGTCGGGCGCGAGGACCAACAGATCGGTGACGGGTCCCTTCCGCCACAACTCCAACCGCTCGGCGATCCGTTCACGCGGCCCGACCAGCGAGATCTCGTCGGCGAAGGCATCCGGAACGGCGAGCACGGCCTCCTGCCGACGGCCACCCAGGAACAGCTCCTGAATCCGCCGCGCCTCCTCCTCGTACCCCATACGAGCCATGAGATCGGCATGGAAGTTGCGGGCCGCGTGCCCCATCCCGCCGATGTAGAACCCGAGCATGGCCTTGACGGGCAGCAGCCCCTCGGACACGTCGTCACAGACCTGGACACGGGCGAGCGGAGCGACGACAAACCCCTCGGGCAGCGCGGCGACCGCCTCCCCGTACGCCTCGGGCCGGGACGGCGCCCAGTACAACGGCAGCCAGCCGTCGGCGATACGAGCGGTCTGGGCGACGTTCTTGGGACCCTCGGCGCCGAGGAGAACGGGAAGGTCCGGGCGAAGCGGATGAGTGATCGGCTTCAGGGCCTTCCCGATGCCGGTCCCGTCCGCCCCGCGATACGGATGGGAGTGAAACCGCCCGTCGAGTTCAACGGGCGCCTCGCGGCGGAGCACTTGCCGTACGACGTCGACGTACTCCCGCGTGGCGGTCAGCGGCGACTTGGGGAACGGCCGCCCGTACCACCCCTCCACCACCTGCGGCCCCGACAGCCCCAGCCCCAGCATCATCCGCCCACCGGAGAGATGATCCAGAGTGAGCGCGTGCATGGCGGTGGTCGTGGGGGAGCGGGCGGCCATCTGGGCAACGGCCGTGCCGAGCCTGATCGTCGAGGTCTGGGCCGCGATCCAGGTCAACGGAG
Organism: Streptomyces ferrugineus; assembly: GCF_015160855.1. Lineage (NCBI taxonomy): Bacteria > Bacillati > Actinomycetota > Actinomycetes > Kitasatosporales > Streptomycetaceae > Streptomyces > Streptomyces ferrugineus. The sequence continues at coordinate 2,208,878 of NZ_CP063373.1, forward strand.
TGAAGACATCGGACCCCCATGACTCGGCGGTCCACACCGAGTGGTACCCGAGCCGCTCGGCCTCCTGGGCGAGCGGTACGTGATCCGGGGACGGGCCACGCCCCCAATAGCCGAGCGCGAGCCCGAGCCGCATGCCTGCCTCCTCCGCCTGACGGTGCGTCAGCTAGGACGGCGACGACTGTACGACAACGGCCCCTCACCGGGAAGGGTGAGGGGCCGTCGCGGGGGCCGGTGCTCAGCCGCGCTGAATACCCGAGGTGTCCTGCAGCACACCACGTCGGCCGTCCTGCGTCTGCGCGACCAGGGCCGCGCCGCGCTGCTCGACGGCCAGGTACCAGGTGCCGGGCGCCAGTTCGGCGATCGGGGTCGGCGAGCCGTCCTCCGCGAACAGCGGGCGGGGGACCGGTACGGCGAACCAGAACGGCGAGAAGTCCGCGGCGGGGGCGGGCGTCGGCGTCGGCGCCTGCGGCTGCCCCCCACCGAACGGCTGCCCCGGCTGCGGCTGCCCACCGTAGGGCTGCTGCGGCTGCTGCGCGCCCGGGTAGCCGTAGCCACCGGGGGGCTGGGCGCCGTAGGGCTGGGGGGCGGCGGGCTTGGGGGCGGGGAGGAGGGCGGCCTGGAGGGCGGGGACGAGGGGGGTGGCGATGGCGGCACCGGCCATGAGCAACGTGGCGACGAGGGCCAGGATCAGACCGACGCCGGCGTCCGGGCCGCCGGAGGAGCGGCCGAAGTTGTCGGCGCCCCCGGCGGGGTCGAGGATGTTGCCCAACGCGCTCCACGCAGCGAAGACCATGAAGGCGGCACCGAATTGGCCGAGGTCGAGCCCCGCGACCTTCGGCACCTGCGGGAGACCTCGGGCGACGATGACGAGCGCGGCGCCGATGATTCCCGCGAGTACGACGCCCATGACGACCGCTCCGCTTCCCCACAGGCTGGGGAGGTCGGCACTGTCGGGGACACCGTCGATCGAGTAGAGGTCGAGGAACGACGCGATGAACAGCAATACCGCTGCTCCGATCACCACGCCGTCGCCTCGAGTGAGGGAGCGGATATTCACTTCAGGTCCTTCGTCAGTCGTCTCATCATCGGCATCGCTGGAGGCGTCGCTGTCACCATGTCGCCGTCAGGCCCCGGTGTGAAGCGCGGGGGTGGCCCCTCATCGTAGGGACGACCTTATCGTCCGACCGACGAGGCTGTCCGCCGGGATCAGCCCGTGGACCACTACCCCCGCAGGAAACTCACGATTCCCTCAGAGATCCCTTGCGCCGCCCTCTGCCGCCACGCGTCGCTGGCGAGCATCGCCGCGTCCTTGCTATCGCGCATGTTGCCGCACTCGATGAACACCTTGGGAACCGTTGACAGATTGAGACCGCCGAGGTCCTTACGCGTGACGAGGCCGGTGCCGTCGCCGACGTAGTTGGAGGGGGTGCTGCTCGTGGCGCGGACGAAGGAGCCGGCGATGCGCTCGCCGAGGTCGCGGGAGGGGGTGACGATGGGGCCGGTGTCGGCGGCGCCCTCGTTCACCTTCGCGGGGAGGATGACGTGGAAGCCGCGTTGGCCGGTGCCCGCGCCGTCGGCGTGGATGGAGACGACGGCGTCGGCCTTCGCCTTGTTGCCGATCTCGGCCCGCTCGTCGATACAGGGGCCCCACGGCCGGTCGCCGTCCTGGGTGAACTCGACCGTGGCGCCCTGCTTCTCCAGCAGTGTGCGCGTGCGGTGGGCGACGTCGAGTGTGAACTGGGCCTCTGTGTAGCCGTCGTTGGTGGAGGTGCCCGTCGTATCGCACTCCTTCCAGTTCGTGCCGATATTCACCTTGCGGTTGATTTCGGCCGTGTGCTGGAAGTTGTTCGGGTTGTGCCCCGGGTCGATGACGACGACCTTGCCCCTGAGGGAGCCGGAGCCGGAGACGGAGGCCGAGGTGGAGTCCGCGGTGGGGGTGGGGCCCGGGGGCTTGTCGTCGTTCGTGGAGGAGGTCGTCGGCGTCGAGCTCGACTCGGCCGCTGACGGCCGTGCGGCCGCGTCGCCGGGGCCGCCCACCGCCTCGTACACCATCCATCCGAGCAGTGCCCCGGGCACGAGCGCGGCGGCGGCCACGGTCAGGGCGCGCGGGCGGCGGCTACGGCGGGGCTGGTGGGGATCGAAGTCCGGACCTACGTACGACACGGCTGCCACCTTACGGGCCGACCGCGGCGGTCGCCGGAAGGCGCGGTCGAGCCACGCGGAGTTCAGGCGGCTGTCCCTGAGGAGCAGCTTCGGGATCGTATCTGGTGCAGGAATGCTGTACCGGTATGGTACGTTGATCCGGTACATTTCGGAAGGAGAGTGTGGGACATGTCGATAAGCGCCACCGAAGCCAGGAAAACCCTGTTTCCCCTCATCGAGCGTGTCAACACCGATCACACCCCTGTCAGGATCAGCTCGAAGAGCGGCGACGCCGTGTTGATGTCCGCCGACGACTACGACGCCTGGCAGGAGACCGTCTACCTGCTGCGCTCCCCCGCCAACGCCCGACGCCTCATGGAGGCGGTCGCCCGCGACAAGGCAGGTGAGGCGGGAGTCACGAAGTCGATGGATGAGCTCCGCGAGCTTGCCGGAGGCGAGGCGTGAGGAGCGTGTCATTCGATCCGGACGGGTGGGAGGACTTCCTGTACTGGCTTGCCTCCGACCGCAAAACGGCACGGAGAGTCACACGGCTGATCGGTGAGATTCAGCGCACGCCGTTCGAAGGCATCGGCAAGCCGGAACCGCTGAAGGGCGAGCTGTCCGGGTACTGGTCCCGCCGGATCGACGACGAACACCGTTTGGTGTACCGGGCAGACGACAAAGAAGTGAAGATTCTCAAAGCCCGCTACCACTACGGCTGAGACATGAGAATGGCGGGGCTGCTGCCCCGCCCCCGTTCGCCACAGCACGCGCAGCGAGTCCGTGACCGAGATCTCGGTGAACGCCCCGGAGGCGAGGGCCCTCAGGTAGATGCGGTACGGGGCCTGCCCGGTGAACTCGTCCTTCGGGATGGGACGTGCGGAGCGGGGGACATCCGGCCCAGCCGCACGGCGTGGGGTACTGGCGACCGGGCCAGGGCGGTTCATACAGGTCCGCGCCGCACCTTCCGGTAATCCTCGTATAGCCGATCGCCTGTCTCACACGGGAGGTTGGTGTTCTCGCCCGCCTCGTTCACGGCCAGGCAGGTCCGGCACGACGCCCCGTGCTCCAGCATGCGCCGGTACGCGGCCTGCTTGGGGCTCTCTTCCAGAGCGGCGATGAGTTGCTGAAGCGCGGAGGCCAGAGCCCGGTCTTGGCATCGTCGCTTAGTAGGGCTCACGGCCGCCTCCGCATTCGCCGGGGCTCGTGATGGTTGCGGATCTCGATGTTGATGTCTGACATGCGCGACAGGTCGCCTCGCCCGGCGGCCTCCGCGCGCTGATGGGCAAGCGCCTGGCACACCCCGCAATCGTCCGGGGGACCGGGATTGCCGAGTGGGAGGCCCAGGGTGACGGGCGGGTCCATGGTCGTCTTCATCCGATGGCCTCCGCTGGCCCCGCTGCCTTGGCCGTCTGGCTGCCGCTGCGGACCGATGGCGGTGTCCGCTTCGCGGCGACGGCAAGGACGTGGGCGATGCGATAGGCGCACGCCGCTTCCCCTCCGGCCTCGCCGATCTCGTAGTCGAATCCGGTGACGTACCGTTCGGTCTTGACGAGAATCTCCTCAGAGAGGTGGCTGTTCAGGGGGTTCGCCACGTCCAGCCGCGTTGCAGTGTCGTCCACGGTGACCCGGAGGCGCGTTTCTCCAGGCTGCCGGCAAGTCGTTGCAGGTCGTTGATGTCCACACTCAGACGATCCCAACGGCAGCCCGTCGGGCGACATATGACAACCTATGACACGGAGTTGATCACGCGGACGATGGCGATCACGGGGACCCGGAACACGGGACACCGGAGCCTCAACGAGTACGCCCGGCTCTTTGCCGGCTACCTCGGACCATTCGCCAACGGCGCGCACTTCTACATCGGTGGGGCGAAGGGCATCGACAGCCTCAGCCTGCTGTGGCTCGCCGGAAGCACGACCGCCGACATCACGATTGTTGTACCGGGCACCGTTGACCAGCAGCCGGCCGTGGCAGAGCAGGCGGTTACTCTTACGCGTGGCCGGATCAAGAAGATCGTCGAACTTCGTGCATCGGAGCTGAAGCCGCCCGCTTACCACGCCCGAAACCGATGGATGGTCGACCACGCGGGCATGACGATTGGCTTCCCGCACGGTGACGAGCCGTCATCGGGGACGTGGCAGACCCTCAACTACACAGCCGGTCAAGGGAAACCGCGGCTGATCGTCCCCGTGTAGCCGCCGATTGCTGCACCATGTGCGGTATGGACGGCAGAGCCGCGGGGGCGGCACGGCTGAAGGCGCTGCGGCATCGGCGCGGCCTGTCGCTTGCCGCGCTCGCTCGCGCGCTCATCGCCCTCGCCGAGAAACTGCACCAGCCTCCATTGCCGTCCATGGTCAGCGTGCAGCGATCCGTCGCCCGATGGGAGTCGCCAAAGCCGACGGCACCCGACGAGCGGCACCAACTGCTCCTCGCTCACCTTTATGCGAGCACGCCCACGGGTGAAGTATCCGTCGGCGCAGGCTCCGACTTCGCCGAGTACCTGCACGCTCTCGGCCTCCTTGGGGAGAGTGAGCGGCGGACCGCGGAGCTCCGCACACTCGTCATGCGTGCCGCCACCGACGGGTGGGGGCATGCTTGCTCTCCTTGCCCCGACCGTCCAGGCCCGGATCAGTGCAGCCCTTGAGAACCCGGAGCAGACGGAGGAGGAGACCATCATGGGATTGGCCTCCGTGGTGTGGGACGTGAACGCGGAGGTCGGCAGTCTGCCCATGGTGCGGCTGCAATTGCTCCTCGCTCCCGCCATCGAGACATGCCGCCGCCTTCTCGACGGCCCGGTCCCCGAGCCCCTCATCCCGCAGGTCCGTGAGGTTGCGGTCGCCGCGGCGACACTGTCCGGTCGTCTGGCCTTCGAGACCCGCGACGACACGGCCTCCCGTGCGCTGTATGCCGAGGCGGCCCGCGAGGCGGGTCGGCTCGCGCAGAGGTGGTGGCAGGCCAGCGTGCACATGAGCCACGCCCTGGTGACTCTCTGGGCATGAGCAGCAGGCGCAGGCCGCGCTCGGGCTTGCCTGGTACGACATCGAGACCGACCACACCGACGACCCAACGCCCACGTCGTTCTCGCCGGGGCATCTGCGCGGCTTCGAGGGCGTATGCGAGCTGTACGTAGGGGACGCGGGAGCCGCGCCCGATCGGTTCGCCCGGTCCGTCGAGGCGCTGTCGGCACCCCGGGAACATGAGCAGCGCGCCATCGTCACCACTGATCAGGCTCTCGCGCGGATTCGGCTCGGTGAACCCCGCGCGGCGGCTGAGCTGCTGCACGAGTGTGTGGGCGCAGCGTCGGCGACAGGTGGCCGGGTGCCAGCACTTCGGCTCCGCCAGGCGCGGCGGGAACTACGCCCGTGGCGGCGGGAGGATTGGGTGGCGGACCTCGACGACCACCTGATAGACGTGCTCGGCGCCTGATCGGAAGAGGCTGACGTACGGCGGCGCCTGGCCCTCGGCGTGGGGGCACGGGTCCTCAACCGTCAGGACTTCGGCCCGCATACGGTGATCTCGATGGGTGCTGATCGCCGGCAAGGAACGGCCACACCCCCGCGACCAGCCCCGCCTCACGGAAACGGCCCGCCGGAAGACCCGACGGACCGTCAAGAAATGCCGAGGCTGAGCGCAGGGCTTACGTCACTGCCGGATCAGTGCACGCGTACCGAGGCTTCTCAAGCCGACCTGTCTCTGGGGAAGGGTTACGCGTGGCCGTAATCGGACCACTTGCAGCGGAGATTTGCTCCATCCTTCCTGATGCAGAGCTTGATCCAAACGACTGTCCCCTCTTTCACGTTCTCGGTATTAGTGCGGCAATTCCCTCTGCCGCCAGCAGAGGTGGACTTGATGAATGTGCCGTGACCGTTGTAGACGTTCTTATAGAGGCCAGCCCACGCTCCGTAACCGTCGGCCAAGTTGTCGCAAACGGTCAACTCATCGCCATAGGCCTTGAAGGCGGCCGTCGCGTTGATGTCAATCTGCGTGTCCCACAGACGTATCCATGCGCTCGTATCCCCGTCAGCGGCGCTTGCCGATGGCGCCGTCAACAGTGAGGCGCCCATAATGAGAGCACTCAACGCTGTGAGCTTAGTGATTCTAGATTTGCGGTTCACCGATCCCCCTATTCGAATTGGGCGAGGCGTACGCCTCTGTGATCACGCACTCTACATGGAGTGTTCGAGTAGGGGACTTCGTCGACCTGCGCTGTGACCAATTCCACTTCTGAGAACAGAGGGGAGAGAATTAAGTGCCGAAACCTTCCTCTGGTACGTTTTTTACCTTCTGCCCGATCTGTTGCATGGGTATTTCAATGAATCTGGAGGCCTCGAATAAAAGGCGCCGTTCTCGCTCAGTATGGTCGCGGATGAGAAAGTATTCACGATCGGAATGCGTGAAATTCCGGCGAGTCACCCCTTTGAAGATCGCGAGTGAGCGGCGTCGAAAGCTGCAATCACGGCCGCAGGATCTTCGTCATATGTGAGGTGTGGTTTGTCCGGCTCGGGGGAGCGAAGCGAGTGCGGTACCGCCGAAGGGTGCTCTCAGGGAAGTGGATCGAGCTGGGATTGCATGCGTGAGACTCGTTGCGCTTTGAATCCTTGGCCAGAGCTCATCATGATCGGGTTCCGAGATATACAAGCACCGGAGTTGCGCTGGCGTCAGTTGCGATGGCCCGCCACCGGCTGGGGTCATCTGGGAGTCAGAAGCCATGGTCAACCACGAGGTTGCGGCCTCCACCCCGTGCAGGCCATGACGCCGCCACATCGAGCGGCGAGAGTCAGGGCACTGTAGCGGCCGGCGACGGAGGGCCATGCGGCGCCGGGGCTTGACTCGCTCACGGTCGCCTGCGGCACCTCAGATCACCGCCCCCCGTCCGCTTCAGCACCCGCAGCGAGTCCGTCGCCGAGACCTCCGTGAACGCCCCGGACTCCAGCGCCCGGAGGTAGACGCGGTACGGGGCCTGGCCGGTGAACTCGTCCTTCGGGTCGGGGAACACGTCGTGGATGACCAGCAGCCCGCCCTTGGCGACATGCGGCGCCCAGCCCTCGTAGTCGGCGTTCGCGTGCTCGTCGGTGTGGCCGCCGTCGATGAAGACCAAGCCGAGGGGGGTGCCCCAGACCTTCGCCACCTGCGGTGAGCGGCCCACCAGGGCCACCACATGCTCCTCCAGGCCCGCCCGGTGCAGGGTGCGGCGGAACGTCGGCAGCGTGTCCATCAGGCCGAGCTCGGGGTCGACCGTCTCCGGGTCGTGGTACTCCCACCCCGGCTGCTGCTCCTCGCTGCCGCGGTGGTGGTCGACCGTGAGGGCGGTCACCCCGGCCTCACGGGCGGCGTCGGCGAGCAGGATGGTGGAGCGGCCGCAGTACGTGCCGACCTCGAGGAGAGGGAGACCGAGGCGCCCCGCCTCCACGGCCGCCGCGTACAGGGCCAGCCCCTCGCCCGTGGGCATGAAGCCCTTCGCCGCCTCGAACGCGGCCAGGATCTCGGGCTTGGGGGCCGGGGCCATGGGGGTCCCTTTCGGTCGTGCGGGTGTGTGGGTGTGTGGGCGTACGGGTGTGTGGGCGCCCATCGTGCACCACGCCCCCGTCGCCGGGGACGACGGGGGCGTGAGGTGCGTCGGTTAGGGGATCAGGCCGTGACCGTCTCGCCCGGCAGCGCCAGGTCCACGTCCACCGCGCTGACGTCGCCCGCGTGCGTCGCGGACGCGGCCAGCGGTGCGTGGCCGTCGGCCCGGGCGGCCAGGACGTAGGCGCCCTGGGCGGGGACGGTGAGGGCGTAGCTGCCGTCGGAGGCGGAGAGGGTGCCGCCGGCCTGGCGGCCCCGGCGGTCGATCAGGGTGACCTTGGCGCGGGCCACCGGGGTCCCCTGGGCGTCCAGGACCCGGCCGCGGAAGCCGCGCAGGGCCTGCTCGGCGTGCTCCAGGTTCGCGTCCTCCTCGCTGCTGGCGCGCAGCTGCGGGCGGGCCGCGGCCGGGCGCTGCTTCGGCAGGAACAGGGCCATCAGCAGGCCGATCGCCACGGCGGCCGTCGCGATCAGGAAGGCGACGCGGAAGCCGTGCATGGTCGGGATCTCGATGCCGCCGACGTTGTTCGCGGTGTTGGCCAGCACCATGCCGATCACGGCGCTCGACACCGACGTACCGATGGAGCGCATCAGCGTGTTGAGGCCGTTCGCCGCGCCCGTCTCGGAGGCGGGGACCGCGCCGACGATCAGGGCGGGGAGGGAGGAGTAGGCCAGGCCGATGCCCGCGCCGAGGACCACCGAGATGACGAGGCTCTGCCAGGGGGCGCTCATCAGGCCGAGGCCGGCGCCGTAGCCGATCGCGATGATCAGCATGCCGAGGATCAGGGTGGTCTTGGGGCCGTACTTCGCCGACAGGCGGGCGTAGACGGGGGCGGTGAACATCATCGTCAGGCCGAGCGGGGCGACCAGCAGGCCGGCTACGACCATCGACTGGCCGAGGCCGTAGCCGGTCTCCTTCGGCAGCTGGAGCAGCTGGGGGAGGACCAGGGAGACGACGTAGAACGAGACCCCGACCATGATCGACGCGAGGTTGGTGAACAGGACGGCCGGGCGGGCCGTGGTGCGCAGGTCGACCAGGGGGGCCTTGGTGCGCAGCTCGTAGACGCCCCAGACGACGAGGACGACGGCCGACGCGGCGAACATGCCGAGCGTGATGCCGGACGTCCAGCCCCAGTCGCTGCCCTTGGTGATCGGCAGCAGGAAGAGGACGAGGCCGGCGGAGAGGCCGAGCGCGCCGGGGAGGTCGAAGGTGCCTTCCGCGCGGACCTTGGACTCCGGTACGACGAGGAGGGTGAGGGCGATGGCGAGGGCGCCGAGGCCGGCGGCGCCGTAGAAGAGGGCGTGCCAGTTCGCGTGCTGGGCGATCAGGGCCGCGGCGGGCAGGGCGAGTCCGCCGCCGACGCCGATCGAGGAGCTCATCAGGGCCATCGCCGAGCCGAGCCGCTCGCGGGGCAGCATGTCGCGCATCAGGCCGATGCCGAGCGGGATCGCGCCCATGGCGAAGCCCTGGAGGGTACGGCCGGCGATCATCGGGATCAGGTCGCTGGTGAGGGCGCTGACCAGCGCGCCGATCACCATCACGGCCAGGCTGGATATCAGCATGCGCCGCTTGCCGTAGAGGTCACCGAGGCGGCCCATGATGGGGGTGGCCACGGCGCCCGAGAGCAGGGTGGAGGTCAGGACCCAGGTGGCGTTGCTGGGCGCGGTGCTCAGCAGTTGCGGGAGGTCCTTGATGACCGGGACGAGCAGGGTCTGCATCACCGCGACGACGATGCCCGCGAAGGCGAGGACCGGGACGACGGCGCCGGAGGTCGCTCTGCCGGTGGGCTGGTCGTTCGTCGTTTGTGTCATGTGTAGCTCGAACTCCGTCTGCCTGGGCAACTATTCCGATGCTTTGAGACACTAACGAATTCTTGACCTTCTCTTGGCCTAACGGGACCCGGGGAGGCGGGAGGACCGAGAGGCCGGGGGTGGGCGGGCCTAGGTCGTTGGTAGAGCCGGGACTAGGCCGAAATCCCGATGCCAGGAGCGTCGGGTCGTTGAGAACATGACGCGCATGCTCGCTGCCGCCGACACCGCCGATGCCGCCCGCGCCCGCCGCCGTACCGCGCCTCCCACCTGGCTGGTGGTGGCGCTCGCGTGCGCGGGGCAGTTCCTGGTCGTGCTCGACGTGTCGGTCGTGAACGTGGCGCTGCCGTCGATGCGGACCGGTCTCGGGCTGGACGCGCAGGGCCAGCAGTGGGTGGTCAACGCGTACGCCATCGCCTTCGCCGGGTTCATGCTGCTGGGCGGGCGGGCCGGGGACCTGTACGGCCGTAAGCGGATGTTCCTCGTCGGGCTCGGCCTGTTCACCCTGGCCTCGCTGGGCGGCGGGCTGGCCCAGCAAGGCTGGCAGCTGCTGGTCGCGCGGGCCGTGCAGGGACTCGGCGCGGCGGTGCTGGCGCCCTCGACGCTGACGATCCTGACGGCGGCGGTGCCGGAGGGGGCCGCCCGGGCGCGGGCGATAGGGACCTGGACCGCCGTCGGGGCCGGGGGCGGTGCCGCGGGCGGGCTGGTCGGCGGGGTGCTGGTGGACGTGCTGTCATGGCGCTGGGTCCTGCTGATCAATGTGCCGGTGGGGGCCGTGGTGCTGGCCGGCGCCGTGCTGTGGCTCGCGGAGAGCCGGGCCGGGGAGCGGCGGCGGCTGGACCTGCCGGGGGCGGTGCTGGTGACGGCCGGGCTGGCGACCCTCGCCTACGGCATCTCGCAGACGGAGGCCGCGGGCTGGACGGCGACCGCCACGGTCGTGCCCCTGCTCGCCGGTCTCGCCCTGCTCGGCGCCTTCCTCGCCGTGGAGGCGCGTACGGCGGCTCCGCTGATGCCGCTCGGGCTGCTCCGGGTGCGGGCGGTGGCGTCGGCGAACGTGGCGATGCTGCTGAGCGGTTCGGCGATGTTCTGCATGTGGTTCTTCATGACGCTGTACACGCAGAACGTGCTCGACTACACCCCGCTGGAGGCCGGGCTGGCGCTGGTGCCGAGCTCACTGGCCGTGATCGTGGGCTCCAAGCTCGCGCCGCGGCTCATGCGGCACATGGGGGTGCGGTACGTGGCGGTCACGGGGTCACTTGTGGCGGCGGTCGGCTTCGGCTGGCAGTCGACGCTGGGCGTGGAGGGCGCGTATCTGACGTCGATCATGGTGCCGGGCATCCTGATGATGCTGGGCGCGGGCCTGGCGGCGACTCCGCTCGCGGCACTGGCCACGTCCGGGGCGCGGCCGGGGGAGGCGGGACTGGTCTCCGGGCTGGTCAACACCTCGCGCACGATGGGCGGTTCCCTGGGGCTGGCGGTCATGGCGACGATCGCGGCGGCGCGTTCGGGCGGCAGCGGGGCGCCGGGGGCGCTGACCGACGGGTACGCGCTGGTGTTCCGTACGTCGACGGGGGTGCTGCTTGCGGGGGCGGTGCTGATGCTGCTGTGGCTGCCGAGAAAGCCTTCCGCGGGCTCCTCCGGGACGGCCCCCGCGAACTCTGCTGAGAAGTCCTCGGCGAACGCTTCCACGAACTCTTCCACGAACTCTTCCGGGAACTCTTCCGGGAACTCTTCCGGGAACGCTTCCGCGAACTCTTCCGGGAGCTGAGGCAACGATCCGGGTGGTCCATGGACTCCTTTGAATATCTAGGGAGGTGCCCATGGGGGATCGCAAGGCGGCTCGGGACACGGAGTTCCAGAGCTTTGTCATCGGCCGCTGGCCGCGGCTGCTGCGGACGGCATTTCTCCTCACGGGGGAACAGCACGCCGCGGAGGACCTGGTCCAGTCGACGCTCGAACAGGTCTATGTGGCCTGGCGCAGGGTCGGCTCGGCCGAGGACCCGGAGGCCTATGTACGGCGCGTGATGATCAACGCGCACGCGCGCAAACACCGCAGAAGGCTCAGGGAGTTCCTGGCGCCCAAGGACGACTCGGGCCTGGCCCGCGAGGTGCCGGACACCGGCGACCGCATCGCCCAGGCCGACGACCGCGACGCCCTGCTGGCGGCGCTCGCCCAACTGCCGCCCCGGCAGCGGGAGGCGGTGGTCCTGCGGTACTGGGAGGACCTGACCGAGACACAGACGGCGGAGGCGATGGGCTGCTCCGTCGGCGCGGTCAAGAGCAACGCGGCCAAGGGGATCGCGAAACTCCGCGCCATACCGGGACTGGCCGAGATGGTGACGCAGGGAGGACGGAGCCGATGAGCGCGGACCGGGAGACGAACCACGGCATGAGCAGCCACGGCATGAGCGGGCACGGCATGAGCGGCCATGACATGACCAATTCGGACATCGCCCTCCTGCTCGCCGACGCGGCGGACGAGGTCGAGATCGGTATAGCCCCCTACGACGCGGTGCTGCGTGGCGGCCGCCGCCGCAAGGCCCGCCGCTGGGCCGTGGCGACTGCGACGGCCCTGGTGCTGGTGGGCTCGGCGGGGACGCTCGCGGTGGCGGGGATGCCGGGCGGGGAGGGTGACCGGGGGGCGGCGGTGGCGACACAGCCGGTGACGACCGTGGCGCCGGAGCTGCTCAGGCCCCGGACGACCGTTCTCGCGAGCGGAATCGACAAGGGCAGGGCGTGGCGCGTCGACGTGGATGTGTGGACGGCACCGCGCGACGAAGCCGAAGCACGCGCCCAGCTGGAGGCGATCGCCTCGTACGAGGGGGCGCCACCCACGGGCATCAGCAAGCCTGCCGAACTGGTCGGCAAGAGTGCCTACTTCGCGCACAGCAGCATCGGGAAGGACGGCTCGGCGTTCATGGAGAACACGGTTCTCACGTCGGAGATCCTTTCGGGCACGGACATCCAGGCCGCCGCTTTCCCCCTGGAGCGGGGCTCCGGCGGCCCTCAGCGCCTGGTGGTCGGCCAGGTCGCCAAGACCGCCCGGGAGGTGACGTGCACTTGGCGGGACGGCACGGCGACCGTCGTCCCGGCCGTGCCGAAGGGCGAGCTCGCCCCTGCTCTCAACGACGACCCGGTCATCCGCCCGGTCCAGGGCTCTCCTGCGAACTGGTTCGTGTGCCTGGCGCCGGACGGGACGTCCTACGAGGCGGTGGAGGTGACGAAGTAGGAAGGGTGTGGGAAGGACGGCCTCGCCTCACAGCCACCCCTGTTGGCGGGCCTCCCGCAGCGCCTCCATCCGGTTGCGGGTGCCTGTCTTGCCGATGGCCGAGGAGAGGTAGTTGCGGACGGTGGACTCGGAGAGGTGGAGCTTGGTGGCGATGTCGGCGACCGTCGCGCCCTCGGTCGACGCGTTGAGGACGTCGCGTTCGCGGGCGGTGAGAGGGTTGGGGCCGGCGCTCAGGGCGGCCGCGGCGAGGGCGGGGTCGATCACCGTCTCACCGGTCAGCACACGGCGGACGGCGACGGCGAGTTCCTCCACCGGACCGTCCTTGACCAGGAAGCCGACGGCGCCCGCCTCCATGGCCCGGCGCAGATAGCCGGGGCGGCCGAAGGTCGTCAGGATCAGCACCCGGCAGTCGGGCACCTGGTCGCGCAGCTCGGCAGCGGCGTCGAGCCCGCTCAGGCCCGGGAGTTCGATGTCGAGGAGGGCGACATCGGGGCGATGGGTGAGAGCGGCGTCGACGATGGCGTCCCCGGCCGACACCTGCGCCACGACCTCGATGTCCGGCTCCATCCCGAGCAGTAAAGCGAGTGCTCCGCGCATCATGCCCTGGTCCTCGGCGAGCAGAACCCGGATGGACTTGGCGGGCCGATGGTCCCGCGGCATCTCGTTCACGGGCCAAGAGTAGGGGGCTCGGGGGCTCGGGGGCTCGGGGGCTCGGGACGGCGGGCGTCCGGTCGGAGGCGGGTGTGGGCTCCTGGGGCGAGGCGAGGCGAGGCGGGGCGGGGCGGGGCCACGGCGGCTGCGGGCTGTGGACGCCCGGTCGGCTGCTGGGCCGATGGGGGCGGTCGGCTGTTGGTGCGGTGGGCCGGTGGGCCGGTGGGCCGGTGGGCCGGTGGGCGGTGCGCCGGTGCGCCGGCCGCGCCCACGCGGTCGCAGCCGCGACGCACATCGAACGCCTCCTCGCGCCCATGGAGCCGGCTCCCGCACCCCGGAGGCCGGCCCGCGCCTAACGGCTCCTGACCTGGGATCGCAGCACATCGACCTCACAGCCCGGCGCGGACGGGTCGAAGCCGTGCTCGATCAGCCAGCGAACCGCCAGCAGGCTGCGCAGCGACCACCACGCGCGGATCACGTCGAGGTCGACGTCGGCGCCGTAGCCGGCGATGACGGCGCCGAGGTGCTCCTCGTGTCCGAGCGTCAGGGTGGCGAGGTCGTACAGGGCGTCACCCCGGCCCGCCTCGGACCAGTCGATGATGCCCGTGATCTCGTCACCATCGACGAACACGTGAGCGATCTGCAGGTCGCCGTGCGTGAACACCGGGGTCCACGGCCGGAGCGCGGCCTCGGCGAGCCGGCGGTTGCGCGTGACCAGGTCGGCGGGCAGGACACCGTTGGACACGAGCAACTCGCACTCGCCGTCGAGATCCGCCGCCAACTCGTCGAGGCCCCGGCCGGCCCGGCCCGGGCGGGGCGGCAACGGCGCGTCGTGCAGCTTCCGGACGGCGGCGCCCGCCGCGGCCCACGCCGCCGGCGACGCGGTCGACGGCTCGCCGAGGCGGCCGAGCGCCGCCCCCGGGACCGCGGCGATCGCGAGCACGGGCGGCTTGTGCCACAGGACCTCCGGGGTCGGGACCGGCGCCAGGGCCATCGCCTCGACCTCGACGTCGATGCGCGCCTGATCGGCGTCCACCTTCAGGAACACGTCGCCGACGCGCAGGGTCGTGCGCTCGGAATGGGCGACGACGACTTCGACCTCATCCATGGGCGACCAGTATCCCGGGGTTGATCGTCGACGTCGCAGGGTTTATCGCGCGCGGTGGCGCCGCCCGACCCGCCGGGCTACCCCACCGCTATCGGGATCGCCTCTGCCGCCAACTCCCTGGAGCCCACCAGCAGTTCCGCGGTCACCACGAAGCCGTTGCGCGGCCCCGGTCCCGCCGTCAGCGTGCCCCCGGCCGCGGTCAGACGCTCCGCCAGCCCCTTCAGTCCCGTCCCCCCGACACCGTCCGACTCGCCGGCCGGCTTGCCCCCGTCGTCCGTCACCGTCAGCCGCACCCGTTCCCCGCTGCCCGACACGACGATCTCGCAGTGCCCGGCGCCGCTGTGCCGTACGACGTTCGTCACCGCTTCCCGCACCACCCAGCCGAGCAACGCCTCGGTCTGCGGGACGAGCGGTGGGCCGGAGCGGCGTACGGCGGGCTCGACGCCGGCCGCCCGCAGTGCCGAGACCGCGCGGTCGAGCTCGGTGCTCAGGCTGCCCTGCCGGTACCCGGTCACGGCCTCGCGGATCTCCGTGAGGGCCTGACGGCCGACCGCCTCGATGTCGTTGAGCTGCGACTGCGCCGCCTCGACGTCCCCGGCGGCCAGCCGTCGCGCCGCCTCCGACTTCACCACGATCACCGAGAGGGTGTGGCCGAGCAGATCGTGCAGATCGCGGGAGAAGCGCAGGCGCTCCTGCTCGACCGCGCGCCGGGCCAGTTCCTCGCGGGCCGCGCGCAGTTCCCGTACCGCCTCCGACAGGGACAGGATCGCCGCCGTCACCATCGTGGAGATCCAGGTGGCGTACGCGATGTCGAGGCCGCCCCAGCCGTCGTGGGCGACGGAGACGCAGGGCAGCAGGCTGTAGCCGTTGGGGCTCCGCTCGTCCCGGAAGGTCTCGCACGAGCGCGTGCGGGTCTTGCGCAACCAGGCCATGCCCCTGCCCCCTGTCAGATGAGAACCCACGAGAACCCACGAGAACCCATGAGAACCGATGCCATGACGGTACGGACCCGCGCCGTCGCGCGGCAGAGGCGGTTGTACGCGGTACGGCGGGACAAATGTCACGGGTGCCCGGGGCCGCGCGCAGCCGACCCCGGTCAGAGCTGACACGGCGTCAGGAGTCTTCACAAGTGCAGTGCGCTCGGCTATACAGAGGGCGCCGGACTGGAACGCGTTCTAGAACGGCCCGTGACGACCTCGGTGCGGCCGACGGTGCGGACGGCCGTACCGGGGTCTTGTACTCGGTCCTGCACTCGGTCCTGTACTCCACCGTAGGAGCCGTATGCCCATCGACGCAGCCAAGGCCCTCGCCGCCGAGCCCCGGACCGGTGAGATCTCCTGGAACTCCAAGGACGTCCAGCTCTACCACCTCGGCATCGGCGCCGGCGCCAACCCCGACAAGGACAGCCCCGCCACCGACCCCGACGAACTGCGCTACACCCTGGAGTCCCGGCTGCACGTCCTGCCCAGCTTCGCCACCGTCGCGGGCTCCGGCTCACCCGGCGTGATCAGCGGACTGTCCATGCCCGGCATCGAGGTGGACCTCGCCCGCGTCCTGCACGGCGGCCAGAGCCTCACCGTCCACCGCCCCATCCCGGCCTCCGGCACGGCCACCGCGACCAACCGGATCGCCGCCCTGTACGACAAGGGCAAGGCGGCCGTCCTCGTGCTGCGCACCGAGGTCGCCGACGCCGAGGGCCCGCTGTGGACCAACGACGCCCAGATCTTCATCCGCGGGGAAGGCGGCTGGGGCGGTGACCGCGGCCCGTCCGCCCGCCTGGAACCCCCGACCGGCGAGCCCACCCGGACCGTCGAGCGGCCCCTGCGCGAGGACCAGGCCCTGCTCTACCGCCTCTCCGGCGACTGGAACCCGCTGCACGCCGACCCCGAGTTCGCCAAGGTCGCCGGCTTCGAACGGCCCATCCTGCACGGGCTGTGCACCTACGGCGTGACCCTGAAGGCGGTCGTGGACACGCTGCTCGGCGGGGACGTGATCCGGGTGCGGTCGTACGTCACCCGGTTCGCCGGGGTCATGTACCCGGGGGAGACCCTGCGCATCCGCATGTGGCGGCAGGAGGGCGCCGTCCGCGTGGCCGTGAGCTCGGTGGAACGGGACGACGCGCCCGTCCTCGCCGACACCGTCGTCGAACACTCCTGACATCCGCATGACCTGAGGGGAGCCGCACCATGCGCGCAGCCGTCCTGCACGAGATCGGCCAGGACAAACTGGAGGTCCTCGAGGACTTCGAGGCGGTGGGCTTCGGCCCCGGCAAGGTGAGGGTCCGGGTGCGGGCCACCGGGCTGTGCCACTCCGACCTGTCCGCGATGAACGGCGTACTGCCCCAGCCCGCGCCCTTCGTACCGGGGCACGAGGGCGCCGGGGAGATCCTGGAGGTCGGGGAGGGCGTACGGAACCTGAAGCCGGGCGACCGGGTCGTGCTGTGCTGGCTGCCCGCCTGCGGTGCCTGCCCCGCGTGCAAGCGCGGCCAGACCGAGCTGTGCCTGGCCGGGTTCATGAATGCCGGCACCCCCAACTTCAAGCGCCCCGGCGGTGACGTCTTCGGCTTCGCCGGCACCGGCACCTTCACCGAGGAGGTCGTGGTCGAGGCGGGCTGTGCGGTGCCCATCCCCGACGACGTGCCCTTCGACATCGCCGCCCTCATCGGCTGCGGGGTGACCACGGGACTCGGCGCGGCGCTCAACACCGCCGATCTGGAGGCCGGTTCGTCCGTCGCCGTCATCGGCTGCGGGGGCGTCGGCATCTCCGCGATCCAGGGTGCCCGGCTCAAGGGCGCCGCCGAGATCGTCGCCGTCGACCCCGTCGCCTCCCGCCGCGAGGCCGCGCTGAAGTTCGGCGCCACCAGGGCCGTCTCACCCGACGAGCTGGCCGACGCCAAGCAGCAGGTCACCGCCGGCGAGGGCTTCGACTACGTCTTCGAGGTCGTCGGCAAGTCCGCCACCGCCCGCACCGCCTACGAGAACACCCGGCGCGGCGGCACCCTCGTCGTGGTCGGCGCGGGCGCCATGGACGACTTCCTCCAGCTCAACATGTTCGAGCTGTTCTTCGACGAGAAGCGCATCCTGCCGTCCATGTACGGCGGCGGTGACGTCCTGCGCTCCTACGAGCGCACGATCACGCTCTGGCGCGCGGGCCGCATCGACCTGGCCGGCCTGATCACCCACCGGGTACCGCTGGCCGAGATCAACGAGGCCCTGGACCAGATGCGTACCGGGACGGCCCTGCGTACGTGCATCGAGATCTGAAGGCGGTGCGGACGGTGCGGATGTCACTGCCACTTGAGGGGCTGTCGGCCGTCGTCACGGGCGCCGGGCGCGGCCTGGGCCGGGCCGAGGCACTGGAGCTGGCCCGGCTCGGCGCCGCGGTCGTCGTCAACGACTTCGGCCAGCCCGGCCGGGACGGCACCGGCGCCGCGTCCGCCGCGCCCGCCGAGGAGGTCGCCGCCGAGATCCGCGCGGCGGGCGGCCGGGCGCTGGCCCACACCGGGGACGTCGCCGACTTCCAGCAGGCCGGTGAGCTGGTCGAGCTGGCGATCGGCGAGTTCGGGAAGCTGGACGTCCTGGTCAACAACGCGGGCATCCTGCGCGACCGCATGGTCTTCTCCATGTCGGAGGCGGAATGGGACTCGGTGATCCGGGTCCACCTCAAAGGCCACTTCAACACCACCCGGTACGCCGCCGCGCACTGGCGCGAGCGCTCGAAGGCGGCGGGGAAACCGGTGTACGGGCGGATCGTGAACACCTCGTCGGAGGCGTTCCTCGCCGGATCCGCCGGGCAGCCCAACTACGCCGCGGCCAAGGGCGGCATCGTCGGCCTCACCACCTCCACCGCCCTCGCGCTCGCCAAGTACGGCGTCACCGCCAACGCCATCTGCCCGCGCGCCCGCACCCGCATGACCGAGGACGTCTTCGCGGGCCTCGAACAGCCCGGCAGCGGCCTCGACCCGCTCGCCCCCGAGCATGTCGCCCCGCTCGTCGGCTACCTGGCCTCCCCGGCCGCCGCCCGGATCAACGGCCAGCTGCTCGTCGTCCACGGCGGCATGGTCGCGGTCGTCGAACGGCCCCGGGTGGCCGCCAAGTTCGACAGCAAGCAGGAGACCTTCACCTACGACGAGCTGGACGCCGTACTCGGACCGCACTACGCGGACCGCCCGGCGGGGGAGACGTTCGCGGCGGCGGAGGTACTGGGCCTGAAGCGGGCGTGAGAACCGCGCCCGGGAAACGGGAACGGCCCCGCTCCCCAAGGGGAACAGGGCCGTACGCCGTTGCTCGCGCGCGGCGTCAGGCTGCCGTCTCGGTCTCCTCGACCGGCTTGCGGTGACGGCCGCGAGGGGCCGACTCGCTGTCGTGGGCCGAGACCGGGCCCCGGTGCCTGCCGTGGCCGCCGGCCTCCTGAACGTCGTGAACGTCGGCCGGCCCCGGCTGGGTCGTGCTGGCGTTGCTCATCGGTAAAGCTCACCCCGTCAACATGATCTTTCTAACAGCCCGGCGAGTTTAACCGGCGGACCACGGGGCGGATCCAGACGGCCACGCCAACCGCCACTACTTCGTTACAAGACCGCCCAACGGGGCTTGCTGCAGCGGCACGGGGCGTGTCCCTGCGGGGGCCAACGGGGGTTCTGTGGGCGCCTCGTCATGTTGTTGGTCCTGTGCGGCTTGTTGGTCCTGTGCGGCGTCGTCGTGGTTGCTCGCGCCCACGCGGCGGTAGCCGCAAGTCGAATCCAGCCCCGCGCCCCTTTGGGGCGCTTCCCAGCGCGCCACTCCACAGGGCTCCGCTCCCGTGGCATACGGCAGTTGCAGCACCCCATCCCGAGTCCACCACCCGGCCCCGGTCAACCACCCCTGAGGCGCCGGCAGTTGACGGACCTGCCGTTCGGCGGGCCGCCACACCCCGACCCAGCTGCCGACCGGCCCGTCGATGCGCAGCGCCACCCCGCAGCTCTCCGGCGTCAGCACCTGCCCCGGCTGGATCGCGAACGGCGTCACGGTGCACCCCGGCATCCGCAGGCACTCCGGGAACCGCACCGGCAGCGTGCTGCCCAGCACGCCCCAGCCCAATCGTTCCTGCCCCGCCGACGGGGCGTCCGAGCCGATCAGCAGCAGCCCGCTGTCCGGGTCGGCGAGCAGCACCCGGTCGTCGCTGCCGTCCGCGATCTGCAACAGCGGCGACACCTCACCGCCCCGCCCCAGATCGACCACGACGGCCTTCGTACGGCCCCCGGACTCCCGGTCCAGGGCCAGCATCCGCCCCTCCCCGTCCAGCCACACCCCGCCCGAGCAGCGCCCCGGGATCTCCGCGAGCCGCTCCGGCCCCAGGGCGCCCCCCGCCACCAGCCACACCGCGCTGGAGCGCCGGCCCACCGCGAGGGCGTACGCCTTGTCGCCGCCCGGTGCCGGCGGCAGCATCCGCAGCCGGGCCCCCTCGCCCGGGCTCGGGACCGCGCCCAGCAGCAGCTCACCCGTGCCGGGCCCGGTCGGATACAGCAGCGAGAAGACGTGCCGTCCGTCGGTGGGGCGGCGGATGAGGACCCGCCCGTCGCCCATCGGCTGCACCTCGGTGCCGGGCTCCTCCGGCTGATGGGCGGGCAGCGGCACGGCGTAGGGCTCGGGGCCGTCCAGGGTCCAGCGCTCCGGGAACCAGCAGTCGCCGTCCAGCGCGAGGCGGGCGGCGTAGGAACCGTCCGCCGTGATGGTGCAGTCCGCCCGGGGCGCGTCGCCGTCCTCGTGCTCGGCGGTGGGCTCGATCGCACAGGCCGTCATGGTCCGGTCACCTCCGGTCACGACGCTAGTTTTCGCACGCACAGGCGTGGGATCGGCGGCATCCGCTTCACACAAAGGGGTGGCCGAGGAACGATTCGCCTGAGGAAACGGAGGCGATTGTGCTGAGCGGGACCGCGCGTGGTCCGGGCCCGAACGGGTGCCGATCCCGCGGCCCCGGCGGCGGCCGATCCCGCCGTCCCGGCGCCGGTACAGCCGTACGGAGCCGCCAGGTAGCCTGTCCTCGTGCCACGTCTGTCAGAAGTCATCGCCGCGCTGGAGAACCTGTGGCCCGCCGAGCGGGCCGAGTCCTGGGACGCGGTCGGCACCGTCGTGGGCGACCCCGACCAGGTGGTCTCCCGGGTCCTGTTCGCCGTCGACCCGGTCCAGGAGATCGTGGACGAGGCGGTGCAGCTGGACGCCGACCTGCTGGTCACCCACCACCCCCTCTATCTGCGCGGGACGACGACGGTCGCGGCCTCCACCTTCAAGGGCCGCGTCGTGCACACCCTGATCAAGAACGACATCGCGCTGCACGTGGCACACACCAACGCGGACACCGCCGACCCCGGAGTCAGCGACGCGCTGGCCGGGGCGCTGGACCTGCGGGTCGTACGCCCCCTGGTGCCGGACCCGGCCGACCCGGACGGCCGGCGGGGCCTGGGCCGTATCTGCGAGCTCGACCATCCTGTGACCGTCCGTGAGCTGGCTCGGAAGGCCGCCGAACGCCTCCCCGCCACCGCGCAGGGCATCCGCGTGGCCGGCGACCCCGAGGCGGTCGTACGGACGATCGCCGTGAGCGGCGGCAGCGGCGACAGCCTCTTCGACCAGGTCCGGGCGGCCGGCGTCGACGCGTTCCTCACGGCCGACCTGCGCCACCACCCGGCGTCGGAGGCCGTGCTGCACAGTCCTCTCGCGCTGCTCGACGCGGCGCACTGGGCCACCGAGTGGCCCTGGTGCGAGCTGGCCGCCGCCCAGCTCGACGAGATCTCCGACCGCAACGGATGGGACCTGCGGGTCCACGTCTCCAAGACGGTCACCGACCCCTGGACCGCCCACGCGGCATCCAACCCGCCCACTAGCACTACGGGAGCCCCCAACTGAACGCCGCGCCGGCCGACCAGATCCGACTCCTCGACGTCCAGGCCCTCGACGTCCGCCTCCAGCAGCTCGCGCACAAGCGGAGGTCGCTGCCCGAGCACGCCGAGATCGAGTCGCTGACCAAGGACCACACCCAGCTGCGCGACCTGCTCGTGGCCGCGCAGACCGAGGAGAGCGACTGCGCCCGCGAGCAGACCAAGGCCGAGCAGGACGTGGACCAGGTGCGCCAGCGCGCCGCCCGCGACCAGCAGCGCCTGGACTCCGGCGCCGTCACCTCCCCCAAGGACCTGGAGAACCTCCAGCACGAGATCGCCTCCCTCGCCAAGCGGCAGGGTGACCTCGAGGACGTCGTCCTGGAAGTCATGGAGCGCCGCGAGTCCGCGCAGGAGCGGGTCGCCGAGCTGACCGAGCGGGTCGGTGCCGTGCAGGGGAAGGTCGACGACGCGACCGCCCGCCGGGACGCCTCCTTCGAGGAGATCGACGGCGAGGTGGCCACCGTCACCAAGGAGCGCGAGGTCATGGCCGGCTCGATCCCGGCGGACCTGCTCAAGCTCTACGACAAGCTGCGCGAGCAGCAGGGCGGGATCGGCGCGGCCAAGCTGTACCAGCGCACCTGCCAGGGCTGCCGCCAGGAGCTGTCGATCACGGACATCAACGAGATCCGCGCGGCCGCGGCGGACGCGGTGGTGCGGTGCGAGAACTGCCGCCGGATCCTGGTGCGCACGGCCGAGTCGGGCCTGTAAGGGGCGTCTGGGGTGCGGGAGTTCATCGTCGAGGCCGACGGCGGGTCACGGGGCAACCCGGGCCCCGCGGGCTACGGTGCGGTCGTCATCGACGCGGCCACGGGGCAGACGCTGGCCGAGGCGGCCGAGTACATCGGCGTCGCCACGAACAACGTCGCCGAGTACCGCGGCCTGCTGGCGGGCCTGCGCGCCGCGCACGAACTCGACCCGTCCGCCACGGTCCACGTCCGCATGGACTCCAAGCTGGTCATCGAGCAGATGACGGGCCGCTGGAGGATCAAGCACCCCGACATGAAGCCACTGGCGGCGCAGGCGGCACGGGTCTTCCCGGCGCTTCAGGTGACGTACGAGTGGATCCCCCGCGAGCAGAACAAGCACGCGGACCGGCTGGCCAACGAGGCGATGGACGCCGGCAAGCGGGGCGAGCAGTGGTCGGCGGCGGCCTCCACGGCGGAGTTGGCGGCGGCCGACGCGAAGGCCGAGTCGGCGGCGGCCGACGCGAAGGCCGAGGCCGATGTCCGAGCCGCGCGCACCGTGGCCACGCCCTCGACCGGCTGGGGCGCCGCCGACATGGGGGCGCCGGCCACCTTCGTCCTGCTGCGGCACGGGGAGACGCCCCTCACCCCCGAGAAGCGCTTCTCCGGCAGCGGCGGTACGGATCCCTCCCTCTCCGACATCGGCCGCGAGCAGGCCGAGCGGGTCGGCGCCGCCCTCGCCCGGCGCGGCACCATCCAGGCCGTCGTGGCCTCGCCGCTCGCCCGTACCCGGGAGACCGCCGGCATCGTCGCCGCCCGCCTCGGCCTGGACGTGGCCATCGACGACGGCCTGCGCGAGACCGACTTCGGCGCCTGGGAGGGCCTCACCTTCGGCGAGGTCCGCGAGCGCTACCCCGACGACCTCGACACCTGGCTCGCCGACCCCGAGGCCCGCCCCACCGGCGACGGCGAGAGCTTCGTCGCCACCGCCACCCGTATCGCGGCCACCCGCGACAAGCTGATCGCGGCGTACGCGGGCCGCACGGTCCTCCTCGTCACCCACGTCACCCCGATCAAGACGTTCGTACGCCTCGCCCTGGGCGCCCCGCCCGAGTCCCTGTTCCGCATGGAACTCTCGGCGGCCTCCCTCTCGGCGGTGGCGTACTACGCCGACGGCAACGCGAGCGTACGGCTCCTCAACGACACGTCACACCTGCGCTGAGCCCGGCCGCCTCGCGGGCCAGCGTCTCGACGCGCGCCCAGTCGCGGGCGGTGATCGCGTCCTGGGGGAGCATCCAACTGCCGCCCACGCAGCCGACGTTGGGCAGGGCGAGGTAGTCCGGTGCGGTGGCCGGACCGATGCCGCCCGTCGGGCAGAACCGGGCCTGCGGCAACGGCCCGTACAGCGACCTGAGATACGCCGTGCCGCCCGCCGCCTCGGCAGGGAAGAACTTCATCTCCCGCACCCCGCGCTCCAGCAGCGCCACCACCTCGGACGTGGTGGACACCCCCGGCAGACACGGCACCCCGGACGCCCGCATGGCATCCAGCAGTACGTCCGTCCAGCCCGGGCTGACGAGAAACCGCGCCCCCGCCGCGACCGCCTCCGTCACCTGCTCCGGCGTGATCACCGTCCCCGCCCCGACCACCGCGTCCGGCACCGCCGTCGCGATCGCCCCGATGGCTTCCAGCGCGGCCGGTGTCCGCAGCGTCACCTCGATGGCGGGCAGGCCGCCGGAGACGAGGGCCCGGGCCAGCGGTACGGCGTCGGAGGGGTCGTCGACCACGACCACGGGGACGACGGGCGCGAGATCCAGGACTGAGGTCATGGCCTCATCCTGCCCAGCGTGAGCACCCTGCGCAAAGAGCGTTGCGCAGGGTGCAATGAGCGACAGAATGCCGCTAGTGGATCTCCGTCACCAGCACATCCAGCATCCACGCCTTCCCGGTCTTCCCGGCCTTCCCGACCGTCCCGGCCCCTCCTGGCGCGTCCACCTCCACCTCGTACCCGAGGTCCCGCAGCGCCTCCACCAGCTCCGCCGGCCCCTTCGGCACGGCCCCCGCCGTCAGCAGGCTCCGCACGATCCGCCCCTTCGTCGCCTTGTTGAAGTGGCTGACGACCTTCCGGGTCGGCGCGTGCAGCACCCGTACCGTCGCCGTCCGCCCGGCCACCTCGCCCTTCGGCTTCCACGCCGCCGCATACGCCGACGACCGCAAGTCCAGCACCAGCCCGTCCCCGGCCACCTCCGGCAACACCTCCGCCATCGGCGCCCGCCAGTGCGCGCCGAGCGCCCCGAGGCCGGGCAGCTTCACACCCATCGAGCAGCGGTAGGAGGGGATGCGGTCGTTGACCCGCACGGCCCCCCACAACCCCGAGAACACCAGCAGCGAACGCGCCGCCCGCCGCTTCGCCGCGGCGTCCAGCGAGGCCAGGTCGAGCGCGTCGTACAGCACCCCGGTGTAGATCTCCCCGGCCGGCCGCGCCCCCGCGGTCCGCAGCCCGGCGTTCTTCGCGACCTCGCCGCGCAGCCCCTCGCTGAGCCCGAGCACGTTACGCGCCTTGTCCTCGTCGGCGGCGCACAGCTCGACGAGTTCGTTCAGCACGGCCTCACGCGCCTCGCTCAGCCCCGGCAGGGACAGCGCGTCCGGCTTCAGCGGCGCACCCCGTCCGGACGAGGCCTTGCCTTCGGACGGCGGCAGCAGGACAAGCACACGTACTCCTCAGCTTCCTTGGATCGCACCCCGCCACAGGGTACGGCGTGCCACCCGGCGCCCCTCGCCCTACGCTCGACTCATGCCCCGCCGCCACATCCGGGTGACCGGCGCCCCCGAGGCCCCCCTCCGGGCCGCCCTCACCGCGCTGCGTACCGAACTCGGCGTCGCCGCGAGCTTCCCGCCCGAGGCGCTGGCGGAGGCCGAGCGGGCCCCACGCTTCCCCTCGCATGACGCCACCGACATCCCTTTCTTCACCCTCGACCCTCCCACCTCCACCGACCTCGACCAGGCGATGCACCTCTCCCGGCAGGGCACCGGATACCGCGTCCGGTACGCCATCGCCGACGTCGCCGCCTTCGTCGTACCGTCGGGCCCGCTCGACCGGGAGGCCCACCGGCGGGTGACCACCCTCTACTTCCCGGACCTGCGGATCCCGCTGCACCCGGCGCTGCTGAGCGAGGGCGCGGCGAGTCTGCTCCCGGACCGGGACCGACCCGCCGTCCTGTGGACGATCGACCTCGACGAGGACGGCCGTACGCTCGCCGTCGACGTCCGCCGGGCCCTGGTCCGCAGCCGGGCCAAGCTGGACTACGCGGGCGTGCAGAGGGAGATCGACGCGGGAACCGCGGAGGAGCCGCTGGCGCTGCTGAAGGAGATCGGGGAGCTGCGGGAACGGCTGGAGGTGGCGCGGGGCGGGATCTCGCTGAGCGTGCCCGAGCAGGAGATCATCGAGCGCGACCACACGTACGAACTCGCCTACCGCGCTCCGCACCCCGCCGACGGCTGGAACGCCCAGATCTCCCTGCTGACCGGAATGGCCGCGGCCGACCTGATGCTGGCCGGCGGCACCGGCATCCTGCGCACCCTCCCCACCGCCCCCGACGGCGCGGTCGGCCGCCTGCGCCGTACCGCACAGGCCCTCCACATCGACTGGCCGCACCACGTCTCGTACGCCGAACTCGTCCGCTCGCTCGACCCGCACCGCCCGCACCACGCGGCGTTCCTGCAGGAGTGCACGACGCTGCTCAGAGGCGCCGGCTACACGGTCTTCCGCGACGGCGCCCTGCCGCCCCTCACCACCCACTCCGCCGTAGCCGCCCCCTACGCCCACTGCACGGCCCCACTGCGCCGCCTCGCCGACCGGTACGCCTCCGAGATCTGCCTCGCGGCCGGCACCGGCCGGCCGGTGCCCGAGTGGGTGACGGCCGCCCTCGACACACTGCCCGCCCGGATGGCCGAGGGCACCCGGCGCGCGGGCACGGTCGAGCGGGAGTGCGTCGACCTCGTGGAGGCGGCGCTGCTGAAGGACCGGGTGGGGGAGGAGTTCGACGGCTGGGTGGTGGACGTGGAGGAGCGTCGACCCGCCGTCGGGACCGTGCAGTTGGAGTCCCCGGCGATCATCGGCCGGATCGAGGGCACGGAGCGCCTTCCACTCGGAGAGCGGCTCAGGGTCCGCCTCACACAGGCAGATCCGGGAGCGGCGAAGGTGCGTTTCATGCCTGCTTGAGTCCCTGGATCCGTTGCTGAATTTGTTGCTGGATCTGTTGCTGGATCTGTTGCTGGATTTCTTGTACGAGGCCGTCGGCGTCGTCGGCGTGAAGGCGGACGAGACGGATGTGGCGTCGACGGCCCAGGATGGTGAAGTGGGCGACGGGCTCGGTGAGTTCGAGCGTGACGGAGGTCTGGGCGCCGACGGCCAGGTTCAGTTCGCCGTCGGCCCGCTCATGGGTGGTGCGCAGCTCGCGCCGCACACGGGCGATCTTCTCCAGCGGTATGCGCAGATCGACCTGCGCGGCCCGCCGCACGCGCAGGGAGTCGCCGTCCAGCACGTGCGGCCGTACGACGGAGGCCGCGTGCATCCCGGCGACGAGCACGAGGGTGTACACGTCCAGCATGAGCACCACGCGGTGCACGGCGGGGTGGTTCCGCAGCAGCACGGCCATCATGACCGCCTCGATCACGCACACGAACCCGAACCCGAACATCATCGCGCCCTGCCCGCGGGCGTACCCGAAGGCGGTGCCGGTGCCGGTCCCGTGCCGTCGCCGGGCGATCCACAGCCCGAGACTGACGAGCAGCCGCAGCTCGTGCCGGGCGAGGACGAGCACGGTGCGCATCACGGCCCGTCCCCATTCGACTCGGTGAGGATGTGCAGGGTGCGACGGATGGCCTCCGCCTGGGCCGGGGCGAAGTCGGCGTAGAAGGCACGCAGAAAGCTGTCGTCGTGGTCGATGTCCCCCCACGCCTCCGGGAGCAGCTCGCGCGGCAGGCAGTCGGCGAGGGCACGGGCGGCCTCGTCGACGCGCGGGTCGTCGGGGGCGGCGTCGACGAGGTCGTCGAGGAGGGCGTAGGCGGCCAGGGCGCGCTCCACACCGCCGGGCGCGGCCAGCGCGCCACCCATGATCCCGATGAGCCGTTCCCGGTCCTCCGGCGAGCCCGTGGTCTCGATCAGGGCGAGCACCTCGCGGTCCTTGGCAGCCATGGGAGAGTCGGAGACGACATGCGCCATGTCCCGGAAGAGCGCGGCCAGCTGAGGCGACACCGGCCCCTCCGCCGGCAGCCCGCCCTCCGTCTCCAGCAACGCCCGCAGCCGCGCCCGCCGCTCCCGGAGCGCGGCCTCCTGCCGGGCGAGATCCTCGTCGAGCTCGCCCAGCACCTCGACGAGATCCTTCCCGGCATCCTCGGCGAGCACGTCCCGCACCTCCGCGAGCCCCAGCCCCAGCTCCGTCAGCCGCCGGATCCGCGCGAGCACGACGGCATGCCGCAAGGTGTAGTCCCGATACCCGTTCGGCCGCCGCTCCGGCTCGGGCAGCAGCCCCTGATGGTGGTAGTGCCGCACGGTCCGTGTGGTGACACCGACGACGGCGGCGAGTTCTCCGATCCGCATGGGACCAGTAGATACGTTGACGTTGCGGCAGGGTCAAGCAAGCGGCTCGCCGCCTGACGGCGGCCATGACCGTGTGCCACGATCGTGGGAACGGATCCCGATCTCATGGACAGGTGATCTTCCGATGTCCCAGTCTGGCGACCGACCGAAGGAGGGGCGTGACATGACTGCTGTGGCGCATGAGCCCACCACGCTGGCTGAGGGACTGCTGGACATCTTCCTGTCCCTCGACACCCCGGAGGGCTTCCGGGCCGAACTGATCGAGGGGGAGATCGTTGTGACGCCGCCGCCGGACGGGGACCACGAGAAGTACATCAGCCGGATCGTGCGGCAAGTGGTCAGGCGCTCCCACACCGACATGGATTTCTCCGGGAACAAGGGGCTGAGGCTGAGGAGCGGCGAGTCCTGCCCGAAGAACCACGTGATCCCGGACGTCACCTTCGCGCCCGTCGAGTTCGACGTTTTCGGGGGCGCGGACTCCTGGATGCCCTGCGACGGCGTCGCCATGGTCCTCGAGGTGACGTCCACCAAGCCCAGGGCCGACCGCGAGGCCAAGCGCCGCTGCTACGCCCGGGGCGGCATCCCCCTCTACCTGCTGATCGACCGCGAGGCCTCCTCGGTCACGCTGTTCAGCGACCCGGAGAAGGACGACTACCGGCAGCTCTGCACCCTCCCCTTCGGCAAACCGATCGCCCTGCCGGAGCCGTTCGCCTTCGACCTGGACACGACGGACTTTCTCTGAGCCACTCGGCGTTGCACCCCCTGAACCACAGGGGGTGTGAGATGAACGCACAGGAGCAGTCCAGCTGGACCAGGGCACGGCTCGGCCGCTGCGGCCCGCCCCTCGACCTGCTCACCGCCCGCTTCGCCCGGCACGTGTACGCCCCGCACGCACACGAGGAACTCACCGTCGGCGTCTGCGTCGCCGGTCTGGAGGTCATCGCCTACCGGGGCGGCCACATCATCGCGGGCCCCGGCTCGATCGTCGTCCTCGAACCCGGCGAGATGCACACGGGCGGCCCGGCGGCCCCCGACGGCTACGCCTACCGAGCCCTGTACGCCGCCCCCGCTCTCCTGACCGACGGCACGACCGGCTCCACCCTCCCCCACTTCCGCGAACCGGTCCTCGACGACCCGGAACTGGCTGCCGCCCTGCGTCGCGCGCACACGGAACTGGCCACCTGCCCGGACCCTCTGGAGGCCGAGTCCCGTATCCCATGGCTGCTCACGGCCCTGGCCCACCGCCACTCCACAGCGCGCGTGGCACACGACCCGGTGCCCGGCGCCCACCGCATCGCCCACGCGGTACGAGACCGCCTGGCGGACGAACTCTCCTCCCCACCCACCCTCGCATCCCTCGCCACTGATCTCGGCCTCTCCCGCTACCAGCTCCTGCGAGCGTTCCGCACGACGATGGGGATACCGCCGTACGCCTGGCTGGCCCAGCACCGGGTGACCCGGGCCCGCAGCCTGCTGGAGACCGGTCTGCGCCCGGCCGAGGTCGCGGGCCTGGTGGGCTTCGCGGACCAGGCGCACCTCACCCGCTGGTTCCGCCGCGTGCTGGGCGTGACGCCGGCGGCGTACCGCAACAGCGTTCAAGACAGCGGAGCGTGACCCGGCCGAAACTGCCCGCATGACTGCACGAGGCTGGTTTCTCTTCGCCCTGATGGGCGTGGTCTGGGGCATCCCGTACCTGATGATCAAGGTGGCGGTGGCGGAGGTCTCCCCGTCCATGGTGGTGTTCACGCGCTGCGCGCTGGGCGCCGTGCTGCTGCTCCCCTTCGCGATACGCCAGGGAGCCCTGCTCCGGACGGCCCGCCGGCACTGGCGCCCGATGCTGGCCTTCGCGTGCATAGAGATCATCGGCCCCTGGTGGACCCTGGCGGACGCCGAACGCCACCTGTCCAGCTCCACGGCGGGCCTGCTGATCGCCGGCGTACCGATCGTCGGCATCGCCCTGTCCCGCTTCTTCGGCGCCACGGAACACCTCGGCATCCGCCGACTGACCGGCCTGGCCCTGGGCCTGGCGGGCGTCGCGACCCTCACCGTCCCGCACCTCACGGGCGGCGACGCCCGCTCCCTGGCCGAGGTGCTGCTGACGGTACTGGGCTACGCCACGGCCCCGCTGATCGCGGCGAGATGGCTCAGGGACGTCCCGTCCCTCCAGCTCACGGCACTGTGCCTGACCCTGGCGGCCCTGGTCTACGCACCCGCCGCGGCACTGACCCGACCGACGTCCCTCCCCTCACCCGAGGCCCTCACGGCCCTGGCCGTCCTGGGCGTGATCTGCACGGCGGTCGCCTTCGTGGCGTTCCTGGAGCTGATCAAGGAGGCGGGCCCGACGCGGGCGACGGTGTTCACGTACGTCAACCCGGCGGTGGCGGTGGCGGCGGGGGCGGTGTTCCTGGACGAGCGCCTCACCGCCGGCGTCGCGGCGGCGTTCGCGTTGATCCTCGCGGGCTCGGTACTGGCGACGACCGCGCCCCGCGGCCCGGTACCATGGTCGACACGGCAGACGAGCCGGGCGGACGGCCGCGTGGAGTCCCCCTAGGGGGCTTCCCGAGGAACGTCCGGGCTCCACAGGGCAGGGTGGTGGCTAACGGCCACCCGGGGTGACCCGCGGGACAGTGCCACAGAAAGCAAACCGCCCGGCGCTCAGGCGCTGGGTAAGGGTGAAACGGTGGTGTAAGAGACCACCAGTGCCCAGGGCGACCTGGGCAGCTAGGTAAACCCCACCCGGAGCAAGGTCAAGAAGGAGACACCCCGGTGTCTCTGCGCGGACGCTCGAGGGCTGCCCGCCCGAGTCCGCGGGTAGACCGCAGGAGGCCGGCGGCAACGCCGGTCGTAGATGGATGGCCGTCGCCTCAGGGGCCGCGAGGACCTTGAGGAACAGAACCCGGCGTACAGCCCGACTCGTCTGCCGACTGGGGCTTCTGATCAGCGAAAGTACTGGTCAGGGGCCCTGATTGGTAGATCGGGGGGCAGAGCCATCCCGTTCCGCACCGGTCCAAACCGGACTGCACGGCTACGAAAGTAGCGACGAAAATCGGAGGGCCGCTGCTGTGGCACGCCCAGGAATTGAGGCGGCGGCCGGAGAGCTCGGCGTCCTGCTGCGCACCCGCGACCATGCGGCCGTGCCGGTGATCCTTGACCGACTCGACGCACTTGCTGCTGGCGTGGTCCGCTCGGAAGCGGACCGGACGGTGGCGCTGGGCATCCTCCACGGCAAGATCGACTCCGCCACCGACAAGGGGGAGAGTCCGCGCCTCACCGAACGCGACCTTCCACGCGTCTCGAGCGTGTCGACGCGGCGGACGGGACACTGGCGCACGTGAGGAAACGCGATGAGGCGCCCGAGAGGAGCAGTTTGCCGTCGCGCGACAGCGGATCTAGATCACGGCCGAGCACCTGCGCACGGTGGTGGGCAGAGCGGTGGACTCGTTGGGGAGCGTCGGCCACGGCAGAGGCTCTTCTTGCCGAGGCAAGGTGCGCCTGTGCCCGGTGGGCGTCGTGCGTGCACTGAGCGCTGCCACGTGTACCGTTTACTGCACGCCGTCAAGGATCCGCCAGACCGTCCGGTAGGCCGTTCCTTTGGCCCCGAGGACCGACTGCCACGCGGCATCTGGAAGCGCGGCCAGCCGGGCACGGGCGTCGACGGGCCGGGTGCGGGCCTGGTCGCCGACGACGGCCAGGGCGAGGCGGCCGGCTGCCGACCGTGGCACTCCCGCTAGCCGCATCGCGATCGCGTCCTCGGAGCGCACGCCGTAGAAGGCGTACGACGGGATGTTCCGCAGCTCGCGCTGGGTCTCGACGGGTAGCGTCGCGAACTCCTGCCCGAGCGTCAGCGACTGCAGCGCCGACAGCCCCCAGGACACCGTCGGTGCCATGTCACCGAAGAGCCGCTGGCAGCACTTGGTGATCGCCTTGAGGCTGTCGGACTCGCCTGGCTTCTTGAAATGGTCGGCGGCCAGCTGCCGTACGGACGCGCCGTTCACCCAGTCCTGGATGACGCGGGCGATGTAGTCGCCACTGCGTCCCTCGTGTTCGTCCGTGATCTCGTAGAGGCTCTCCCTGAGCTCGGGCACCTCGAGCATCACCCCGACCAACTGGGCCAACGGCCTGCGGTCGCCCTCGAACAGAGAGGTGTACCAGACCTCACGGTCGATGCGCGCATCGCTCAGCCGCTTCAGCGTGCCCGCAACGCTCTCCCACGAGAAGCCCGTGCTGTCCACGAGTCCCAGCGCCTTGCCCGAGAGACGTTCCGCGTACTCCCGTACGCTGCGGGTCAGTTCGGCCGCCCAGCCGCTGTTCACCCGGCGAAGGCTCTGGAAGCCGAGGGTGCCGCGCAGGACCTGCTCGATCTCGTCGGCGAATTCCTCGTGGTCCCCGATCTGCCGGTACGTGTGGGCCAGGTACTGCACGAAGGCGGACCACTCGGGAAGGGCCGCCAGCGTGTGCAGATCGAGATGGCCGTACGAGGTCATGGCCCTGTCCACCATGTCGATGAGCGTGGAGTTCAGCTCTGCGACTTGGCGGCCCACGAAGTCCCGGAGTTTCCGGGCCCGTTCCTCGTCGGTCGCGGCCAGCGCGATCAAGCCCACCTCGCCCTGCTCGACGCGGCCCGCCCGCCCCGCCAGGTTCCAGAAGTCCGAGGCTGGGATATCGGTCCCGTACGGGAACTGGTGTGAGGCCAGAACGACGTTCGCCACGGGGAAGTTGACGCCCTGGGCGATGGTCGTCGTGGACACCAGGTGCGCCAGGTCCCCTGTCTCCATCAGGTATTCCGTCAGGACGCGGATGTCATCCGGCAGGCCGCGGTGGTGGATGCCGACACCCTTGGCGAGCAGCCTCCTGAGCGGGAAGTCCGCGCCGAACTCCTCTTCGACCACGTCCTGCACCGCCCGCAGGTCCTCGCCGACCGGGGGCATGTCGGCTCGGTCGCCCGCGATCTGCTGGGCGATCGACCAGGCGAAGTCCGGCCGCTGGGCCAGCGTGATGGTCTGCCCGCGGTCGGCGAGGACCGAGGCCGTCGCCGCGGCCAGTTTGCCGGGACTGCCTGCCTGGGACCATGACAGGCCGAGCGGCCGGTACCTGTCCAGGGGCAGATCGTCGGGCACGCTGAGCGTTCTCCGGCTGGTGACGAGGGTCTCCAGGTTGACTCGGAATCCTCCCTTGCCCGTGGTCCGTTCGCGGTGGGCGAGTGCCACGATGCGGTCGTTCGGTGTCCAGTCCACCGACAGCCCGACCGACTGCCGGCTGCCGCTGTCCAGCCACTCGGCGATGGCGTCGCCGTTGTCAATGAAGGGAGTGAGGAGCAGGAAGCCCGCGTCCTGGGCCTCCCGATTGACCGTGGCCAGCAACAGCTCGAGCTTGATCCCGCGCTTGTCCACGCCGAGGTGGTGTGCCTCGTCGGCCACCACCAGACACAGCGGACGCCCGATCCTCTCCTGCCAGCCGGCCCGGAGCAGCAGGTCGAGCTTCTCCGGTGTGGACACCAGCACCCGGAACTGCCGCTCGCTGCGGTCCGTGAGCATGTCCTCTTCCAACCCGTCGAACTCCAGGGCGGGACTGACCCGTTCCACCCCGATCCCGAGGTCGGCGAAGTCGCGGCGCAGGCGACGCGTCACCTGGTTCACGAGCGCCCGGTTCGGGGCGACGTAGGCCACCCAGCCTTGCTGCTTGTCGTAGGCGTTGAGGGCCTGGATGATCCGGAACTGGGCGATCAGGGTCTTGCCCGCGCTGGTGGGCAGGCTGACCACCACACTGCGGTGCGCCGTGCGGATCAGGCCTTGTTCGGCGAGAGCGACACGCTGTGGCGGCAGCACCTCGAAGATCGGGCGTGGTCGTCCCCGGTTGACCAGGGAGGCGACGAATGCGTTCACCTCCGGGCTGACCGCGCGTGCCACCGTCCACAGGCTGTTGTCGATGATCTGGTCCGCCGTGGCGGTCAACAACCGTACAAGGACTTCCAGATCGGGGTCCGAGGAGGCCATGGCCGCTTCCAGCGCACGATCGCAGTGCGACTGCACGCGCTCGCGCACGCCGAAGTGACGGCTGGGGCGCTTCTCGCGCATGAGATGACCGGTGGATAGGTATTCGGCCAGCAGCTCCGCCGTCTTGAGCAGGTGGTAATGGGCGGCCAGCGACCAGGCGGCCGGCCGGGCATCGTCCCCCGTCGCCGTGAGATACGCCTCCTCCCGTTCGATCTGCTCGCTCCTCAGCCGGGCGATGAGGTGATCCAGGGCGTCCAGGTCGTCCCAGCCTCGCTTGCGCAGCAACAGCAGCCACGCGTCGGCGGTTCCGCGCCGCACCCGGGTCTCCCAGTCCTCCTCGAGGTCCGCGGCGGAGGGCAGTCGGACGTCCGCGAGCAGCCGGGCCGCGAGCGGGGTCTCGTCCGCGATCCAGCCCAGACAGGCCGTGCGCAGCAGTTCGAGACGCGCCTCGGCGGAATCGCCCCGGGGCAGCCGGGCCCGCGCCAGGACGAACATCTGCTCGCACAACCGGCGCGTGGACTCCGCCTTCGGATCCTCCGCGATCGCATCCCAGGCCAGTAGGTCCAGGGCGTCCACCGCGAAGTCGACAGCCTCCCCGCTGTCCGGGGAGCCTTCGGGAACCTCCCCGTCGACCGCCCGCAGGGCGGAACGGATCAGCACACGCTGCGCCCTCTCACCGGCATCCTCCACGAGGTCCGGGTCCAGGGCGCCTTCGAGCCAGCCGAGGTCAGCCAAGGTCGCGCACCCCCACGTGCTGGGGCCACGTGGTCATGGCCACCGGAAGGTACCAGGCCGTCAGCAGGGCGTGCATCGGTTCGACGACCGTCTTCGCCAGATGGGCGGCGCGGTCGCCGAGATCCTTTTCCTGCGGTGTCGTGTCACGCACCAGACAGCCGACGAGCTGGATGTCCTTGCCCTGCGACTTCACCCAGCGGTTCACGGCAGTACGGTAGGCCGCCTTGTGCTCCGGCGTCCGGCAGCGGAAGTTCAGCCACTTCATGAGCGTGAGGTGGTCGTCCTTGCACGACAGCCGCTTCAGCTGCTCGATCATGCCCTTCGAGCCGACCATCACGCTCGGCGGGCAGTCCTCCTGGGAGGACGACTTGACCTCGCCGAACAGCAGCCGTGCCGAACCGTCCGCCACACATAAACCGACCAGATCGGCACCCGGCAGGCTCGCCTTGCGGGTACGCCGGTCCCGGGCGCCGTCCCACACCCACAGCGCACCGTGCCAGTGTTCCAGCAGCACCTCGGCGAGCGCCTCGCCGACCTGCCACGGCAGGGGCTCGGGCTCGGCCTCCAGAAGGGTGCTGATGAACTCGGTCTCCATGTCCGTGGCGGCCAGGGAACGCAGCCCGGTGAGGAACTCCCGGGTGGCCTCCAGATCGCCCACCCGCTCGGCCCACGGCCCGGCCGCCAACTCCCGCATCACATTGGTCGTCAGCTCGACGCCGCTCCATGACACGGCCCCGTCCGAACCGCCGTACACCTCGATCCCGCGCGAGACGCGCGGCACGGCGCCGCCGACGGCGCTGCTTTCCCCCACCACCCGTACATCCTTCCCCCACAAGGCGCCGGTGCGCCGTCCCCGTGCGACCGTCCCGTGACCTGGCCGGCCCGGGTACGGGCGGGAGCCGGGGCGAGTGGTGATCGCGACCACTCCTGGGACCGACGGTGTGATCAGAATTCTCTCCATCTCCCCGCCGACTTGTCCACGCCGTGTGTCCGCCTGTGGACGGACTGTGCCGCATTCGCAGTCAGAGGAGTGGGAGGCATGCCCAGACGGTCTTGCCGGAAGGCGGGTACGGAGCGGTGCCCCAGCGCGTGGCGAGTGCGTCGACGAGCAGCAGGCCGCGGCCGGACTCGGCGGTGGGATCCGCGGGGTCGGTACGGGAGCGTGGCAGGCGGTCGCCTCGTGAATCGGCCACTTCGACACGGAGTGTGTCCGGGGCGTCCAGGGCGAGCGTGACACGGAAGCACCGGCCTCTCACCCGGCCGTGGGTCACCGCGTTCGCGGCCAGCTCTGCGACGACCAGGGCGGCGGACTCGCTGACCGGGCAGGCGGGCGGCCAGCCCCATTCGGTGAGCTGTTGCACCGTGAGAAGCCGGGCGAGGCGGGCGCCGCGAGGGGTGGCGCTGAGGAGTTGGGTGAAGTGCCGGGTGGGGTGGGTGGTGGGTTCAGGGGTGGAGATTTGTGACTTCATGTCACAGAGCGTGGTCGGGTCGCTCTACCCTGACCAGGGAGTTCCTCGGTACGGAGGGTGCGTGTACCGGTACGGACAGTATCCCGTACGAGGTGTCGGCCGTGACCTTATGGGGTGTTGGTGTGTCGGAGACGGCGGAGACGTACGACGAGGGTGACCAGGGCAGCGACCTGAACAGGGCCGTCGGCAAGCAGGTCAAGGTGCTGCGGGAGCGGGCGGGATTCACCCAGCGGGAGTTGGGGGACCGGCTCGGGTACGGCGAGGATCTCATCTCCTCGCTGGAGAGGGGGAGGCGGACGCCGCAGGCGGAGTTTCTGGTGGCGGCCGATGAACTGCTGGATGCGGGGGGCTTGTTGAAGGCCACGATCGAGGATGTGGAGAAGGCCAAGGCGAGGGCTCGGGTGAGGCACCCTGCGTGGTTCAGGGATTATGCGCGGTTGGAGCGGGAGGCTGTTGAGATCAACTTCTTCAGCATGGTTACGGTCCCGGGCCTGTTGCAGACCGAGGACTATGCTCGGGTCACGTTCACTGTGCGGCAACCGTTGTGGGCAGAGGGGACCATTGAGCAACGGGTGGCAGCGAGGATGGCTCGTCAGGAGATCTTGACTCGTTGGCCGCCGCCGATCGTCACTGCGGTGATCGACGAGGCCGTGCTGCGACGTGAAATCGGGGGGAGGAAGATCCAGCAGGAGCAGCTGCGGCACCTGCTGAAGGTTGGCCGACTGCGCAGTACGACGCTGCAAGTCCTGCCTCTAAGGTGTGACGAGAACCCTGGTGTGGATGGACCGTTCGTCCTGTTGACTCCCAGGGGGAAGCGGCAGGTGGCCTACCTGGAGGTGCAGGGCGCCAGCCACTTGATCACGAACCCGGACGAGGTGCGTAACATGGCCGCACGCTATGGAGCTATCCGTGGGCAGGCCCTCACGCCGCGCGAGTCCCTTGCCCTGATCGAGAACTTGCTGGGGGAGCAATGAGTACTGCGGAACCTGCCCGCCTCGTCTGGGTCAAGAGCAGCTACAGCGGAGGCGAAGGCGGTGAGTGCCTGGAGGCTGCAGCCGCACCCGGCGCCATCCACATCCGCGACTCCAAGGCCCCCGCCGAAGCCCACCTCACCTTCCCCGCCCCTCAGTGGTCCGCGTTCGTCCGGTACGCGGTCCGCTACGTCAAGTAATGACATCTCGCCGGTGCGTGCGTGAGGGATACGATGGCCCGCGGTCACCGGCGTGATCGCACCGTTGACGGGGTGGCGAAGTTAGCGAGGAGCGATGGAGAAGGACCGGTGGACGACCGTCACCGAGTCTGAATACGGGCACGAGAAGCGGGGCCTGGAGTCGATCCGCAAGCAGCTCCCCGGCGGCAAGCCGTGGCGAGCCTGGTCGAACTTCACCTTCACTGCCAATTCGGGCCATCCTCGCGAATGCGACCTCCTCATTGTCGCTCCCGGCGGTGTATGGCTGGTCGAGCTTAAGGACTGGGTCGGCCGCCTCTCGGCTCCGTACGGCACCTGGGTGCAGACGAAGGGGAACGACGAAGAGATCGACCACGGCAACCCGCTGCACCTCCTGAACAGGAAGGCCGCGCAGCTGTCAGGCCTGCTGGAACGGGCGGCCGGGCCCAAGGACCCCAAGGTGTGGATCCGGGAAGCCGTCTGCATCACCAATCCCAAGCTGCGCGTGGAGTTGCCGCCGCATGAGCGGCAGAACGTGTTCACCATCGCCGAGCTGGTCAAGGAGCTGGGCCGGCCGCCACGCGACGAACGATCCAAGATCAATGAGGGTCGTTCGGCCAACATCGCCAAGTGGCTCAAGAAGGCCGGCATCCGTCCGAGCGAGGCCGAGAAGTGGGTCGGCGCCTACCGCCTGGACAAGGAGATCGCCTCTGGCCCGACCTGGGTGGACTACGTCGGTCACCATAAGGAGCTGCACGAGACCGTCCGCGTGCGCGTCTACCTGCGCGAGCGGGGCTCGACCGACGAGGCGCGCGAGTCCGTGGAGCGGGCGGCGCGCCGCGAGGCAGCCGTGCTCAGCCGCTTCAAGCACCCGGGGGCCGCGAAGTACAAGACCTTCGAACCGGCGGGCCACCCCGCCGGGCCCGCCCTGCTCTTCGAGCACGACATGCGGGCGATGCGCCTGGACGAGTACATCCGCCGCCATGGGGACGGGCTTACCATCCAGGCCCGCCTGGGACTGCTACGGCAGCTCGCCGAGACGATCCGCTCGGCGCACGCCGGCCTGCTCCACCACCGGGCCCTCGCCGCCCGCTCGATCGACGTGATTCCGGGCCCGCGCAAGCCCGGCGAGGAAGAGGCGTGGCTCCGTCCGCGTCTGGAGATCGCCGACTGGCAGGTGGCCAGCGCCCGCAGCTTCGGTTCGAGCAGCGGGGCGCGCGCCGCCGCTGCCCTCGCCCCGACAGCGCTGTCCGCCACGCACGTGGCCGAGGGAGCCGGGCCGTACCTGGCGCCGGAACTGACCGCCACCCGGCCCGACCCGGTGCTCCTGGACGTGTACGGCCTGGGCACGCTCGCCTATCTGCTGGTCACCGGCCGCCCTCCGGCATCCAGCCAGGCCGAGGTCCTGGCGATGCTGCGCGACGGCGACGGCCTGACGCCGTCGGCCGTCGTCGACGGCCTGACGGACGACGTGGACCTGCTGGTGCACGCTGCCACGGCCTACAACCCCTACCACCGGATGTCCTCCGTCGACGAGTTCCTCGAACTCCTCGCCGACGCCGAGGAGTCGGTGGGCATCCGGCATGCGCAACCCGCCGAGCCCGCGGCTCCCGCCGCCGCAGCCGGACCTGCCGAGGCCCAGGCCGAGCCCGAGCCGCAGGAAGAGCCCGATCCGCTGGAGGCCGAGCCCGGCGACGTACTGGGCGGCGGTCGCTGGCAGGTCCGTCGGCGCCTCGGCACGGGCTCCACCTCGCGAGCCTTCCTCGTCCGGGACCTGCGCGCGGAGGAGTTCCGGACCCGGCCGCTCGCCGTCCTCAAGGTGGCCGTCACGGACCGCAGCGCCTCCATCCTGGACGGCGAGGCGCAGGTGATGCGCCGGATGCGCGCCGACTCCCGGGTGATCAACCTGGTCGTGGACGAGCCGCTGCGGATGGGCGAGAAGACCGTGCTCGCCGTCGAGTACGTCGGCGACGAGAAGGCGGAACTCGCCGACGACGACGGCGCGAGCGGCAAGATCCGCGCCCGCGAGGAGACCCTCGCCCGCTGGCTCCGCGAGCTCGGCGCCATGGGCACGGAGTCTCTGGAGAAGTACGGCGACCAGCTCTTCGGCGCCGTCGACTTCCTCCAGGGCGAGGGTGTGTGGCACCGGGACATCAAGCCCGACAACATCGCCATCCGCAAGCGCCCCAACGGCACCCGCGAACTGGTCCTGATCGACTTCTCCCTCGCCTCCTACCCGGCCAGGGAGACCGCGGTCGGCACTCGGGGGTACATGGACCCCTTCATCGGCGGCCCGGTGAACAGGCGGGCGGTCTACGACGACCAGGCCGAGCGGTACGCCCTCGCGGTCACCCTGCACCAGATGGCCTCCGGCGAGCTGCCCCGCTGGGGAGACGGCTCGGTCACGCCCGAGATGACCGACCCCGAGGAGATGCCGCACCCGGAGATCGCCAAGGACGCGTTCGACGACCCGGTGCGCAAGGGGCTGCGGCGGTTCTTCTGCCAGGCACTGCACAGGGATGCCGGTAAGCGGTACGCCACGCTCAAGGACATGCACGACGCGTGGAAGAAGGTCTTCCTCGACGCGTCCCAGCAGGCCGTGCCCTCGTCGCACGGGAAGGGACACGGCCTCGACGAGGCGGTTGACTCCGAGGCGGTGCGCGACGAGCGGGCCGCCGCCGCCCAGCTCGACACCCACCTGTCCCTGTCGGGCCTGACCGCCGCCGCCGAGTCCTTCCTGTACGGCCTGGGGATCACCGAGGTCGGACAGCTGCTGGACCGCAGCGAGCGCGATCTGATCAACAAGCCGGGCCTGGGCGCCAAGACCCTCGCCGACATCCAGCGCCGTGTCCGGGAATGGCGGCGCCGTCTGCGCGCCGCGGACCTCAACCCGCTCACCGGGGAGGGCCGCAAGGCCGCCAAGGCCGAACTGGACGCGGCCAAGGCCGAGTCGGGCCTGGAGCGCAAGGTCAGCGACCACCTGGGCCTTGCTTCGGGCGACCGTTCCGCCCTGCGGCGGGTCTCCCTCGACGCGCTCGCCACCCGTCTGGTGCCCGAGCTGGTGCCTGGCCAGCGGGGCCCGGTGGGCAGCAACGAGACCCGTGTCGCTGTCGCCCGCGCGCTGCTGCGCCTTCCCCGCGACGACGGGCGGCTGCCGCAACTACCCGGTTGGCCCACGCAGACGGACGTGGCCAAGCTGCTCGACATGACCCAGGGCGGGGTCAACCCGCACATCCTGGGCCTGCGGGAGAAGTGGCGTGAGGAACAGGTCCTCCGGGAGCTGCGCGTCGAGGTCCTGGAGATCCTGGAGCAGTCCGGTCGCCTCGCCTCGGCCAGCGAGATCGCCGACGCGTTGATCCTGCGCCGCGGCACCGACCTGCCCGAGCTGTACCAGCGCCGCGCCCTCGCCCTGGCCGCCGTACGAGCCGTCGTGGAGATGGAGGAACGCGCCGCCACCCCCGCCTTCCTGCACCGCATGAGCCGCCAGGCCACCGACGACGCCCTGCGCCCCGGGCTGCTCGCCCTGCACGCCCGGGAGGGCGTCGACAGCCCTGACACCCCCTCGGCACCCGGACTCCTCGACTACGCGATCAGGCTGGGCCGCCGCGCGGACCGGCTCGTCCAGGCCGAGACCCTGCCGACGGCCGCCGCTGTACTGGCCGACCTGACCCGGGTGGAGCCGCCCGAGGGCACCCTGGACTGGGACGAGCGGCGGACGGTCGACATCGCCGCGGCGGCCTCACAGGACGCGGCGGTCTCCTCCCGTCTGGAGCTGTACCCGCGCGGGCTCGGCCTGGTGCGGGCACTGCGCCTCACGCAGGCCGGCATCGTCAAGATCATCCCCGGCATGCCGGACGACGAGCAGCCGGGCCTGACCGTGGCCGCCGTACACGAGCGGGTCCGCTCCCGCTTCCCCGAGCTGCGGACGGGGGAAGGCGAGGACGGACACGGACTCCCGACGGACGCTCCCCTCACCGATGCCCTGCGCGAGGCCGGCTTCCCGCTGGTCCTGCGCACGCACAAGGACGGGCGGCACCAGCGCTACCTCCCGGAGGGCCTGGAGAACGCCAGCCACTTCCGCTCCGGGCTGGACGGCACGTCCACCGGAACCGTCTCCGCCGCCGCGTGGTCGGAGGACGCCGACCTGGCCGCGAGAGCCCGCGCGGAGGACCGTCTGCTGGCCGCGGGGCGGGGCGACGGCTATCGGGTGCTGACAGTCCGCAGTGGCCTGGCCGAGCGGGCGGTGCGTCACCTGGCGGACGCGCGGTTCGGCGGCGGAGCGGTGGCGGTCTCGGCGACCGCGCTGTTCCTGCGGCACCTTCACGACGAGCAGCAGATCAAGGCGGCCGCGAACCCCAAGGGGCTGCCGCGCTGGGAGACGCTTCTCAAGGCCGATGCGGCGGAGGCCGGATCCACGGCGGCCGTGAACTTCGCCCGTTTCACCCGGA
Organism: Streptomyces ferrugineus; assembly: GCF_015160855.1. Taxonomy (NCBI): domain Bacteria; kingdom Bacillati; phylum Actinomycetota; class Actinomycetes; order Kitasatosporales; family Streptomycetaceae; genus Streptomyces; species Streptomyces ferrugineus. The sequence continues at coordinate 2,250,390 of NZ_CP063373.1, forward strand.
ACGCGTGCGACCGCATGCGTGAGGAGATCAGCCTGCTGTTGTGCGAAGGCGAGGATCCGCGCCCGCTGCTGCTGACGGACGCTGCTGTCTTCGCCCGCTACGACTACGCCGGCGGGTTGGACGAACTCGCTCGGCAGGCACGGGAGGGCGAGGCCAAGCGGCCCTTGTGGCTGCTGGTTCCGCAGGCCGATCCTGGCAGGGCGCCGGTCCTGGGCAGGGCTGTGGGGCCCGACGGCGTACGGGACGTGTACGCCGCCTACCAGGAGCCGCTGGGGGAGTGGATCCCGTTGCCCGAGTCGTGGGTCCGGCAACCGCACCGCGCACAGACCGAAAGCATTGAGGAGAACGCCGGATGATCGACCGCAAGGCCCTACTGGACGACCTCAAGCCGCAGGTCGCCGCAGCCAAGAAGGACCTTGAGCGGCAGGTCGACGAGCGTCCCGAGGTGGGTGAACGGTACGCGATCGAGTACCAGCAGGCCCGTGAGCTCGGCCGTACGGCGGCGACGCGGAAGGCCTGGCTCGACGAGCAGCTCACGCAGGTGGCGGTCGCGTGGGTGCTGGCCACTGTCTTCGTGCGGTTCTGTGAGGACAACGAGCTGATTGCCGAGCCGTACCTGACGTCGCCGGACATCGACCGGCGGGAGCTGGCGCAGGCGCGGTACGACGAGTACAAGTCGACGGCGGACGATCCCACTTGGCGTGGCTGGCTCCTCAAGGCGTTCGACGAGATCGGGGCCGGGCAGGCGGGGCACCTCCTCTTCGATGAGCAGCACAATCCGCTGTACCAGGTGCCGCTGTCGCACGAGGGGGCGGGCGCGCTGGTCGCCTTCTGGGGGCGGCGTGGGGAAGACGGCACGCTCGTTCACGACTTCACGGATCCGTTGGAGGAGGACGACGAGGACGGGACTCAGGGGTGGGACACGCGCTTCCTCGGTGACCTGTATCAGGACCTGAGTGAGGACGCCCAGAAGCGGTACGCGCTGCTGCAGACGCCGGAGTTCGTGGAGGAGTTCATCCTTGAGCGGACGATGACGCCCGCGCTGCGCGAATACGGCTTCAAGGGCCTGAAGATGATCGACCCTACGTGCGGGTCGGGGCACTTCGTCCTGGGCGCGTTCAAGCGGCTGGTAATGGAGTGGGCCGACAAAGCCCCGACGGTGGACGTTCACGAGCGGGTGCGGGCGGCGCTCGATTCGGTGCACGGTGTGGACATCAACCCGTTCGCGGTGGCTATCGCACGGTTCCGTCTGCTGGTTGCGGCCATGGCTGCCGCGAATGTGCGAACGATGAGCAAGGCAGCGCGGTACGAGTGGCCGGTCCATCTGGCGGTGGGTGATTCGCTCATCAAGTCCCGTCAGCTGGAGCTCACGCTGGACGGGGAAGCGGCGGAGGATCCGCTGGCCTCGTTCGCGTATCGCACGGAGGACTGGCTGGAACACCCGGACATTCTGAACCCGGGGCGGTATCACGTTGTTGTGGGTAATCCGCCGTACATCACTGTGAAGGACAAGGAGCTCAACCAGCGGTATCGGGAGATGTACAAGAGCTGTGCTGGAAAGTACGCCCTGACCGTCCCGTTCGCGGAGCGCTTCTTCGAGCTCGCGAAGCACGGGGACCCGGATACAGGGCTCGGCTACGGGATGGTTGGCCAGATCACCTCGAACTCCTTTATTAAGCGTGAGTTCGGGGTGAAGCTGATCGAAGAGTACTTCGCCGAGCAGGTTGAGCTCACTGAGGTGATCGATACCTCTGGTGCCTACATCCCAGGCCACGGAACTCCCACCGTGATCCTCGTCGGACGGCGACGCAGCGGTCGGTATCGGACTCAGACAGTGCGTACGGTGCGTTCGGTGCAGGGAGAGCCGGGGGCGCCCGATGATCCGGCCTTGGGGCATGTGTGGTCCGCGATCAATGGCCAAATCGACGACCCGGGCAGCATTAGCAAGTGGGTATCCGTCGATGACCTTGATCGGAAGCAGCACTTCGCGCAACATCCATGGGTGCTGGCGTCGGGTGGCCAAGAAATGTTGGAGCGACTTAACTCCAGAAGCCCGGGTGCCTTGACTAAAAGTGTCGGGCGACTCGGAGTGTTCGGTATGACCAACGCTGACGACGTCATGCTGAGTGACGCTTCCGCGTGGGTTCGCCGCTGTGGCAATGAACAACTCGCGCGCACGCTCGTGCTTGGCGACGAGCTGCGCGATTGGCTCCACTCGGAGCGAACCTACACCTTTTTCCCATACGAAGAGACCGCGGAGAGGTTCAAACTGCTGGCCCTGCCCGAGGACTCCGGCGCGTACAAGTGGATGTGGCCCAGCCGCACGGTGCTGGGCCACCGCGCGACCTTCTCCAAGGGGACATATTTCTCCGATGGGAGGCCGTGGTACGAATGGCATCAGGTGACTCCGCGCCCAGGGTGTCATCCGTGGACTATTGCCTTTTCAGAAGTGGCGACGCATAACCACTTTGTGCTTGATCGGATCGGGAAAGCGTTCAAGCAGACTGCGCCGGTGATCAAGCTGCGGGAGGAAGCTTCGGAGGAAGAGCACCTGCGGCTGCTCGGTGTGCTCAATAGCTCAGCGGCTGGGTTCTGGCTTAGGATGGTGTGCCATAACAAGGGCAGCGGGGCGGATTCCCAACGAGCACGACAGTCGACCATTCCTTTCGAGGACTTCTACCAGTTCAACACCACGAACGTCGCTGACTTCCCCCTGCCTCCTGCCTACCCCACCACTCTTGCCATCGAACTTGACACCCTCGCCCAAAAGATGGCTGCTACTACCCCAACCGCAGTAGCCTCCAAATCTCCCCCAACCGCTCCCGCCCTTCGCGAAGCCCACACCCAGTACGCCCACCTCCGCGCCCGCATGATCGCCCTCCAAGAAGAACTCGACTGGCAGGTCTACGCCCTCTACGGCCTCCTCGACGACGACCTCCGCCCCGCCCCCCGCAACGGCGACGACTTCGCCGACGTCCCCGAACTCGCCCTCGGCCAGCGCGCCTTCGAGATCGTGCTGGCGCGCAAGGTCGAGGCAGGTGAGGCGTCCGACGAGTGGTTCCGGCGTCACGGTTCCATGCCTATCACCGAGATCCCGGCCGAGTGGCCCGCCCCCTACCGGGAGATCGTCCAGAAGCGCATCGACGCGATCGAGTCGAACCGCCAGATCGGCATGGTGGAGCGACCCGAGTACAAGCGGCGCTGGGCCACTGAGGGGTGGGACGCGCTCCAGGAGAAGGCCCTGCGCTCATGGCTGCTCAACCACATGGAGGACCAGGCCCTCTGGTTCGACGCGGAGGGCGGCCCGCTGATCCGCACCCTCAACCAGCTGGTCCACGACCTCGAACAGGACGAGGACTTCGTCGCGGTCGCCGAACTCTTCGCACCGGGACAGGAGTTCCCGAAGACCGTCGCCGCCCTCCTCTCCACCGAGCATGTACCGGCCGTCGCTGCCCTCCGCTACAAGCCCTCCGGTCTGGACAAGCGCACCGACTGGGAGCGGACGTGGGAGGAGCAACGCAAGGAGGACGCCGAGCAGGACTTCCTCGCCAAGAAGAAGATCCGCGACGCGATCCCGGTCCCGCGGCCCTACACCAGCGCCGACTTCCTCCGTAGCTCCTACTGGAGCCTGCGCGGCAAGCTCGACGTACCGAAGGAGCGCTTCATCTCCTACGGCACGGAGAACGTCCAGTCCCCGCCCCTCTACGGCTGGGCCGGCTGGGACCACCTCCAGCAGGCCGAGGCGCTGATCGGCCACCTCCACGCCCATGGACACGAGCTGTCCGACGAGGAGTGGCCGCCACTGCTCGCCGCCCTCCTCGAACTGCAACTGTGGTTGGACCAGTGGCACGGCGAGATCGACCCGACGTACGGCACCTCGCCCGCCGCCGACGCCCTTGCACAGCGCCGCTCCCTCCAGGGTGACCGTCACCTCACCGACGAGGACCTGAAGGCCTGGCGTCCGTCCCCCGCTCGTCGCGGACGTGGGGCGAGCACGATGACAACCAAGAGCACCAAGAGCACGACGAAGACGACGAAGGAGTCCTGACACCGATGGCCGCCCCTGCGCCACAGAGCACGGCACCGCTGCTCAAGGACCTGATGGACCTGCCGGTGTCCGTCTCCACGTCTTCCTACGTGCTCAAGCTGTCGGAGGCGGTCACCGAGGAGGGGGCCCGCAAGGCCCTGGACGATTACGTCGTCACCGGGGAGCTGCTGCGGAACTTCCGCGACGCCCTCAACATGATCTCGACCGCGCTGGAGACGCAGAGCTCCAAGGCGGCGTATCTCCACGGCTCGTTCGGTGCCGGTAAGTCGCACTTCATGGCCGTACTGCATGCGCTGCTGTCCAACAGCCAAGCGGCCCGGGCCCGGCAGGAGTTCGACCCGCTGTACCAGGAGTTCGACTGGCTACTTTCGGGCGGCAGGAACTTCCTGCTTGTCCCGTACCACATGCTGAACGCCGAGAGCCTGGAGCACCGGGTGCTCGGTGGCTACGTCGAGTGGGTGGCCAAGGTCCGGCCCGGATCCTCCACCCCCCGCGTCTACCGCACCGACGCTCTGTTCGACCAACTGCGCGATCTGAAGCGGGACTTTGGGGACGAGCAGTTCCTCGCCCAGCTCAACGCGGGCGCCTCGGAGGAGGTCGACGAGTGGGGCAACCCCGCCGCCTTCTGGACCTCCGAGCGGCTCGAAACCGCGCTGAACGCTGCCGAGATCCACGACAAGAACGTGCGGCTCGACGTGCAGAACCCCACTACCCCGGCGGAGCTACGCGCGCGCCTCACCGAGGACGCGTTGAAGACCGTGGCCCGCGGGTACGCCAGGATCGCGGCGCAGGCGGACGGGTTCATCCCGCTCGACGAGGGCCTGTCCGTGATCGCCGAGCACGCCAAGTCCCTTGGCTATGACGGGCTGGTGCTGTTCCTCGACGAGCTGATGCTGTGGCTCACGATGATGATGCAGGAGGAGAAGCAGGTCCTGCGCGAGTCCGCGAAGTTCACCAACTTCGTGGAGGGCGGCGACAGCCGGCGCGCCATCCCGGTCATCTCCTTCATCGCCCGCCAGCGCGACCTGCGGGAGATCACCGGTGAGGAGATGCACGGCACCGGTGAGGCGGCCATGCAGCAGAACCTCAACTACGCTTCCGGCCGCTTCGACTCCATCAAGCTGGAGGATCGCAACCTGCCGGAGATCGCCCACGAGAGGCTGCTCAGGCCGCGCTCGGACGACGCTCGGCAGGAGATCCAGGCGGGGCTCGACCGGCTGCTGGCCGCCAACCCCGGCGCGGTGCGCGACACCTGGCTCGGAGACGACAAGGCCCTGGTGGGTGCGGGCGAGGAGCCGCTGCGCAAGGCGTACCCGTTCACGCCCGCGTTCATGGACGCGCTGGTCAAGATCTCCTCGGCGCTGCAGCGCAACCGTACCGGTATGAAACTGATGGGCGAGATCCTCGCCGACCAGCGCAACCGGCTGCGCCTGGGCGACCTGGTGTGCCTTGGTGACCTCTACCCCTATCTGGGCAAGGGCGGCAACAAGCCCTTCCAGGACGCGACCCGGGTGGTGTTCGACTCGGCCGAGCGGCTCTACAACACCAAACTTCGGCCGTACCTGATGACCACCCATGACGTCAGCGAGGAGGAGATCGACGCCTACGCGAGCGACCCCGACTCCGTGCCTGTCGAAAGGCGGCCGTCGCTGGAGGTGTTCATCGGTGACGACCGGATCATGCGCACCCTCCTGCTGTCCGCGCTGGCTCCCGGGGCGGTGTCGTTGCAGAACCTCACCGTGGAGCGGCTCCTCGCCCTGAACCACGGCTCGATCAAGAGCCGGTTCAAGGGAGGCGCGGTCCAGGCCCTGGACGGCAAGCTCCAGCAGTGGGCGGGCAAGTTCGCCGAGATCAAGGTCAGCGGTTCCGGAGCCCAGGCCTCCGTACTGCTCGAACTGACCGACATCGACCTCGACTCGATCCTCGCCAACGCCAACACCTACACCCAGACCCGCTTCCAGCGTGACCTCGCCGAAAAGATCCTCCGCCGCCTGCTCGGCACCACGCAGCGCACGGGCTACGACGAGCTCGCCCTCGTATGGAAGGGATCGCCTCGGACGCTCGAAGTGAACTTCGCGAACGTCCGCGACAAGGACCGGGTCGGCGACCAGCAGCTCAAGCCCGCCACCGACGGGCTGTGGCGGATCGTCGTCGACTACCCGTTCGACGACGGCAACTACACGCCGCGCGAGGACGCCATGCGCATCCAGGGCCTGCGGGCGCAAGCCGGCCCCGACGGTCCCGCCCTCACCCTCGCCTGGCTGCCCACCCACCTGTCCCAGCAGGCGCGGGACAGCTTCCGGAGGCTCACCGTCATCGACAGCGTCCTCTCCGACGAGGACCGCTTCCACGGAACCTTCGCCAAGCACCTCAGCCAGGACAAGCGGGTACGCGCCTGGCAGCTGCTCGAAGCCCAGCGCGACACTCTGACGCGGGAGGCGGAGAAGGCGTTCAAGCAGGCGTACGGACTGGCCGACAAGAAGGAGACCGAGGTCCAGCTGGGCTTCGAGGACCACCTCGACCCCGTGCATCCGGTGCCCGGCCTGTCCCTTCCGATCGGCGCCTCCTTCGAGAAGGCCGTCCGGCTCATCGCCGCCCGCCTCCTGGAATGCCAGTTCCCGGCCCACCCGCAGCTCGACCCGGAGAACACCGGCAGGGCGATCACCACGTCCGATGCGAAGAAGGCGTACGAACTGGTGCGCCGGGCCGCGCTCGCCCGCGACCGGCGGGTCGAGGTGCCCTCCGGTGAGCGCAAACTGATGACGCGGCTTGCGCAGCCCCTGCTGCTGGGCACCATGGGTGAGGCGTACTTCGAACTGTCCTCGCACTGGACGGACTTTTTCGACGACCAGGTCCGCGCCGACGGACTGCCCACGGGCGACGACCTGACGTACGTACGCCTGACGGACTGGCTCGACCGGCCCGAGCCGCGCGGTCTGCACGAGACGGCCCGGCAGTTCGTGATCGCCGGGTTCGCCGAGATCGCCGACCGGGTGTGGGTGCGGGGCGGTGCCGTCCAGGACGTGTCGCTCGCCTTCGCCGCCCGTCCCGGCGATGCCCTGCGCACCCAGCCCCGGCCTTCGGAGGCCGACTGGGAGGAGGCACTCGACCGCTACGAGTCCCTCTTTGGGGAGAAGCCCAAGGCCCGGCTCTACCGCGGGCAGATCATCAACCAGTTCGCCACAGCGGTGCGCGACCAGGCCCGCGCGTGCGACGAGGCCGCCGGTGAGCTGGTGCGCCGTCTGGAGGATGCTCAGGGGAAGCTGGGCCTCGACGAGTCGGACCCGGCCGGGCGGCTGGCTGTCGCCCGCCGGTCCCTGGCTCTCGTCAAGCAGCTCATCGACACCGCCGAGGCCGGCTCGGCCGCAGCCCGCCGCACGGTCGAGACCCTCGCCGGCTTCGACCTGCGGGGCGTCTCCCCTCTGCGCTACGGCACCTCGCTCGCGCAGGCCCGCAAGGTCGCCTCCGCGCTCGCCGAGGCCATCGCCGACTGGGACACTCTGGAGCTCGCCGAGGGCCTCGGCCCGGAAGGGCACTCCGTCCTGGAGCGGTTGAAGGCCGCAGCCCGCAGCGACCAGCAGACCGCCGACCTCGCGGGGGCCCTGGAGAGGGCCCGGCGCGACGTGATCGCCCTGCTGAAGGCCCGCCAGACGCCGCCGACCCCGCCTGAGCCGCAGCAGCCCACCGGTCCCTCCGGCCCCGACGACATCTCCCTGAAGGGGGACGACGCCGAGCCGTCCGTGCCGTCCACCCACACGGCCACCCCGGCTTCCGGCGGAGTGCGGCGGGCAGGCGGCGGGCGTACCAAGGCCCGGGCCGCTGCGGCCGAGTTCGCCGCCGAGATCCAGGCGCTCGCCGAGGCACAGCCCGACGCCGAGATCGACATCACCTGGCGGGTGGTGGGCGAGTGACCACCGCGACCACGACTGCCGGCCTGGCCCGGCTCACCCCCTCGTTGCTCGTCCAGTACCTGTCCGCCCGGCCCGGACTGGACGGGCGGACCCGCGCTGTCGTCCTGCTCCGCGCCCAGCCGGAGTGGGACGGACCCGATGCGCTCACCTACGGCGGCGGGCAGCGGGCCGCCGTCGCGGCCGCTCCTTCGCCGCTCGCCGTGCACGAGCAGATCCTCGGCCATCTCCACAGTGCCGGGGACGGGTCCGGCCCGCGTGTCCTGGTCGTGCTCACCGACTGCGAGGAGGCCACGCTCGACCCCGGTCTTCTCGCTCGTGTATGGCACAACGGCGTCCGCAGCGTGGACAATTGGGAAGTCGTACGCACCTCCTTCGGAGCCGGTGCCGTCGACCACCGGCTGCAGGTCTCTGACGGAGGCTGGGCTGCCGAGGCCCTGCTGGAGGCCGCGCCGCTCGACCGCTGGCCGAAGATCGCGGGCGGCACGCTCACCCGGGACCACGCCCTCGCCCAGCTCGTCCAGCGGCGCCTCGGCCTCGGCCGGTACGCGGACCCGGCGGACGAGACACAGGACATCGCCGACGACCGCATCGGCCTCACCGCTCTGCTGCGGTGGGCCGTGCGGCCCGGAGCCGCCGAACGGTTCCTCGCCCTGCGCGACGCCGAGCGCGACGGCCTGGCCGCCTTCCTCTGCGAGAAGGGCCAGGCCGGACCGGCCGCCACGGTCCTCTTCGGCCTCATCGGCGAGGGGCACGGTACCGACGCACTCGCGTACGGCCTGGTCGCCGCCGGGCTGTGGAGCCACACCGCTTCTCCCGGTCCCGAGGTATACCGGGCCCGCGGGCGGGCCGAGTTGTGGGCGGGCGGCCAGGGCGAACTCACGCCCGAGGAGTCCGACGCGCGCTTCGCCCAGTACGGCACGGTGGCCGAAGCGGCTGTGGACACGCTCGTCGCCCGAGACGACAGGCGTGTGCTCACCTCGCTGCTGCAACGCGCCGACGTTCTCGCCTGCCAGTTCGGCGCCGAACAGGCAGCGGCCGTAAGCCTCTTCCTCCCCCTCGGCTTCGAGACTCGCGCGGCCGAGGCCGGCGCCGCCCTGGCCACCGGCGATCCGCACGGCATTGCCCAAGCCGTACGGGCGTGGGGCGAACACCGGCATGCGGTGCGCCCGGAGGGCCGCGCCCGCGTCGAGCGTGCCCGCATGGCACGCCGACTCGCCGCCTGGCTCACCGATGCGACAGAGCAGCCTCAGTCGGTGGAGGACTGGTTGAGGCTGCAGATCACCGACACCGCCTGGGCCGACTTCGCCCTCGACCGCATAGAGGCGGGAGGGGAGGACGCCTCCGCCCTGCGGGACGCCTACGACCGGCTGGGGGAGCAGGTCCGCGAACGCAGGCGCGAGATGGACCGGGCCTTCGCTCAGCGGCTCGCCGTTTGGACGGAGAGCGGTGGCGCACCCGGCTCCCTGCTCACGGTGGAGGACTTCCTCGACCGTGTCGCCGCACCGGCGGCCAGGGGTAAGGACCGGCGGCGCCTGCTGATCGTCGTCGTCGACGGCATGACCTCCGCCATCGCCGCCGAGCTCGGGCAGGAGCTGCGCGAGCGCTTCAGCGAGTACGACCCGTTTCCGGAGGCGGAAGGACGCCCCCGGCGCAGGGCTGTTGCCGCCGCGCTGCCCAGCGTCACCGCCGTCAGCCGCACCAGTCTGTTCGCCGGGCGGCTGCTGCGCGGTGCGCAGGCCGACGAGAAGCGGCTGTTCCCGCAGCACCCGTTCGCCGGTCCCGGGCGCGCGGCTGCCGTCTTCCACAAGGACGACCTGCGTGCCGAGCGCACTGGCAGCCCCTTCAGCGCACCGCTGGAGTCCGCATTGCACGACGGGCGCACCCATGTCGCGGTCGTCCTGAACACCATCGACGACCGGCTCGCAAAGGAACAGCGCCTGGGCGCGACCCGATGGTCCGTCGACGAGATTGGCTTTCTCGGCGAGCTCCTCGACACCGCCGCCGCTGAGGGCATGGCCGTCCTGCTCCTGTCTGACCACGGCCACGTCGTCGACCGGCGTGACCGCCGTGTCTCCGTGCCCGAAGCGGCGGACCGCTACCGCCCGCACGCCGAGGGGGAACTGGACGAGCGGGAGATCCGGCTGCGCGGACCGCGTGTGGTGGCCCCCGAGCCCGGCGGGACCGTCATCGCTCTATGGGACGCCGACTCCCGCTACACCGGGCGCAAAGCCGGTTACCACGGCGGCGCGTCTCTCGCCGAGATCGCCATTCCGCTCCAGGCATACCTGCCGTTCGGCGCCACGCCGCCCGAAGGATGGCGGGAGCTCGGCGATCCCGCTCCCCCGTGGTGGTCGCCCGACCGTGTGGCCGAAGTGCCCGCAACCCCGGCTCCAGCCCCGGCCGTGGCTGCGGCGCCTGCTCCGGCACGTCGCCGCCCCCCGAAGTCGAAGCAGGTCACCCAGGAGGAGAGCCTGTTCGCCGAGCCCGCAGGTCAGGCCGTCCCGGCCCCTGCCGTGCCCGTCCGGCAGACCGAACCCGCTGTGCCGTCCGATCCCCATACCGCGCTCGTGGACGCGCTGATGTCCTCGGAGATTTTCGAGGCGCAGCTGAAGCTCGTGGGCCGCACAGTGGACCTGGGCAAGGTGCGCGCCGCCGTGCAGGAACTGCTCACATCGAGGACGTTGCCGCTCACGGCGCTGGCGCAGCGTGCCGGGGAGCGGCCCGTGCGCGCTGCCGGGTTCGCCGCGGTACTGCGGCAGCTCCTCAACCACGACGGCGAGCAGGTGGTGGAAATCCTGCCGGACAACCGCACACTCCGGCTCAACGAGCCGCTGCTGAAAGCCCAGTTCGGCCTGTGAGAGGGGCGGTCGCATCGTCCCGCCCGGAAGCGGAGCCGAGCGGGACGGTGACCGTGGGAAACTGGCAGGGTGAGTGAACAGCCCTCCTCCGCATCCTCCGCCTCCGGCGTCACCGTGTCGCCCGCGCGGCGGCGGGCCGTCGTCGACGCGCTGCGGCGCGGAGCCGTCCCCGACAGCGGTCTCGATCTCCTCGCCACGGGACTCGACCGGTTCGAGGCGGCCGTGGACGGCGAGCTTGACGCAGTCGCCGCCGGCGGCTCGGCCTTCAAGGCCGTGCGTGGCGAGTACGGCAGCGGCAAGACCTTCTTCGCCCGCTGGCTCGGCGAACGCGCCAAGCGCCGCGGCTTCGCTGTCGCCGAGGTGCAGGTGTCGGAGACCGAGACGCCCCTGCACCGGCTTGAGACCGTCTACCGCCGGGCCACCGAGCGCCTGACCACCGCGAGCTTTCAGCCGTCGGCCCTCCGGCCCGTCGTCGACGCGTGGTTCTACGCCCTCGAAGAGGACGCCCTTGCCGCTGGCGCCGACGACTCCCGTCTGGAGCAGGCCGTCTCGAAGCTCCTCGACGACCGCCTTTCGGAGGTCTCCCGTGGCGCCCCCGGGTTCGCCGCCGCACTGCGCGGCTACCACGCCGCGCTCGGCGCGGAGGACGAGGCCACCGCTGCGGCCGTTCTCGCGTGGCTCGGAGGTGAGCCGCACGTGGCGGCCGCCGCCAAGCGCGCTGCGGGGGTTCGCGGCGACCTCGACCACTTCGGAGCCCTCGGTTTCCTTCAAGGGCTGCTCGCCGTTCTGAGTGACAGCGGACATCCCGGGCTCCTCCTCGTCCTCGACGAGGTGGAAACCCTGCAGCGGGTGCGCTCCGACGCCCGGGACAAGGCGCTCAACGCCCTTCGACAGCTGATCGACGAGGTCCACTCCGGCCGGTTCCCCGGCCTCTACCTGGTGATCACTGGTACCCCTGCGTTCTACGACGGTCCGCAGGGCGTACAGCGTCTCGCGCCGCTCGCCCAGCGCCTGGCCACCGACTTCTCCACGGACCCACGCTTCGACAACCCCAGAGCGGTTCAACTCCGCCTTCCCGGCTTCCAGTTGGAGACGCTGACCGAACTCGGCCGCAAGATCCGCGACCTGTATGCGACAGGCAGCACCAACCCGGAGCGGGTGCGCTCCGTCGCCGACGACGCGTATGTGGCCGACCTGGCACAAGCCGTCGGCGGAGCTCTGGGCGGCAAGGTCGGCGTCGCCCCCCGCCTCTATCTGAAGAAGCTCGTCGGCGACGTCCTCGACCGCATCGACCAGTTCCCCGACTTCGATCCTCGCGTCTACTACCGCCTCACTGTCGACCGCACCGAACTCACCGACGCCGAGCGCCACGCCGCCACGCTTCCGGTTGCTCCCGCTGCCTCGGCCGACGAGGTGGAGCTCGACCTGTGACCACGAGCGCAACAGCGGACGCCGACCCCGTCGACCGGCTCGATCCGGTTCTCCTCCACCACATCGTCAACACCCTCGGCTGGCCCGGCCTCAGGCCCCTGCAATCCTCGGCGATCGGACCGCTCCTCGACGGCGAGGACGCGGTACTGCTGGCGCCGACAGCAGGCGGCAAGACCGAGGCCGCCGCATTCCCCCTCCTCACTGCCATGGCCCGGAACGGCTGGTCCGGCACCTCGGTTCTCTACCTCACTCCTCTGCGCGCCCTGCTCAATAACCTCCAGCCACGCCTGCACGCCTACGCCCAGTGGCTGGGGCGCACGGCGGCGCTCTGGCACGGGGACACGGCCGAGGCTGAACGGCGGCGCCTGCGCTGCGAGCCGCCGGACATCCTCCTCACCACACCGGAATCCCTCGAAGCACAGCTCATCAGCGTCAAGACCGACCACGCCCTGCTGCTCGGCGGGGTGCAGGCGGTCGTCGTGGACGAGGTGCACGCCTTCGCCGGGGACGACCGCGGATGGCACCTACTGGCGGTCCTGGAGCGGCTCCAGCGGCTGACCGGCCGGCGGCTGCAACGCATCGGCCTGTCCGCCACGGTCGGCAACCCGAACGAACTCCTCGCCTGGCTTCAAGGCTCCGCCCGCGGTCGAACGCCCGGTCAGGTCATTGCCCCCGGCGTCGACACCGGCCCCGCGGCCACCACAGCGGAACGCCAGCCGCACACCGCTGAACCCCCGCTCGGGGACATCGAGTTGGACTACGTCGGCTCGCTTCCGAACGCGGCCACCGTCATCTCCGCCCTCCACCGGGGCGAGAAGCGCCTCGTCTTCTGCGAGTCCCGCCGGCAGGTCGAAGAGCTCGGGCAGGCGCTCCGAGCACGCGGCGTGACCGTGTTCCTCTCGCACTCGTCCCTCTCGGCGGCCGAGCGTCTGCGCTCCGAGGAAGCCTTCGGGCAGGCGCGCGACTGCGTGATCGTCGCCACCTCCACGCTCGAACTCGGCATCGACGTCGGTGACCTCGACCGGGTGATCCAGATCGACTCTCCCGCGACCGTCGCTTCCTTCCTGCAACGTCTGGGCCGTACCGGACGTCGGCCCGACAGCACGCGCAACTGTCTCTTCCTCGCCACCTCCCACGAGAGCCTCCTCCAAGCGGCCGGACTGCTGACCCTGTGGGGCAGACACTGGGTGGAGCCTGTCACCGCACCGCCGGGGCCGCAGCACCTCGTCGCCCAGCAGCTGCTGGCCGTCGCCCTCCAGCGCCACAAACTGCCCGCCGCGGACTGGCACGAGGAGTGGAACGGCCTTGCTCCCTTCGACGCGTCCGCCCGACCTGTTCTGGAGCACCTCCTCACCCAAGGATTCCTGGAACAGGACAGCGGCATCTACTTCATCGGCGAACAGGCCGAGAAGCGCTTCGGTAGACGGCACTTCATGGACCTCACCGCGTCGTTCACCGCACCGCCCCAGTTCACAGTCCTGCACGGGCGTGCGGAGATCGGGCACACGGACCCGGCTCTGCTGGTCGAGGAACACGAGGGACCCCTGCGGCTGCTGCTCGCCGGACGCAGCTGGCACGTGACGTATGTGGACTGGCGTCGGCATCGGGTCTTTGCCGAGGCCGCCGAGTCGGGCGGCGTCGCCAAGTGGCAGACCGGCACCGTCCGCGGGCTGTCGTACCGGCTCGCCCAGGCGATGCGGGAGGTGCTGCTCGGTGCCGACCCCGCGGTCGGTTTCACTCGACGCGCACAGGCCGGTCTCGTGGAACTACGGGAAACGGAAGGCCGGTTCGCTCACCCAGAGGCGACTCTGATCACCCGCAGCGGACGCGACGTACGGTGGTGGACCTGGGCCGGCTTCCGCGCCAACGCGACCCTCACGGCGTGGCTGGCCGACGCGGTCGATCCGCTGCAGCGGCCCGCAGACTTTTACGTCCGGCTCCGCCACGACCTGACCCGAGAAGACTGGGACCAGGCACGAAACACGCCACGGAAGGACGAGCTCCCACAGGTCACTGCGGCCGCCGTTCGCGGACTCAAGTTCTCTGCCGCCCTCCCCGATGACCTTGCCACCAGCGTGCTGGCCGCTCGGCTCGCCGACAAGGACGGGGCCGATGCTGTGCTGTCCCGACGTGCGCGCTGGGAGATCGAACCGGTCTGACAACGGCGCCGGACCGGGCTGGCAGGGTACCGCCTGACCGGATTGCGCCCTTTCGGGGCGCATCACACCAGCTCAAGCTGGTTCCACACCGTCGCGGGGCAGTGTGGAGGGGGCCGCCATGTCCGGACCGCTGTACGTTCCTGTCCTACCGATCCGCGCCCACGCGGTGGCCGCGGTCAAGGACCTCGCCCCGTGGGTCCGAGACCGGACGTCCCCTCTCTGGACACTGCCGGTCATGACCGCTGAGGACGCCGATCAACTCAAAGTGGCGGTGGACAAGGAACTCCGACGCGTCGCGGCCGCGCAGAAATACACTGCGGCATGGCTGGACGCCCCGTACGCAGACCTCACCGCCGCCGCCTACGGGGACCTGCTCCACTCGTACTGGTCCCACACGGCGCTCCGCCCCGTCACGGGCCCTGATCTCCCAGCAGCGCACCAGACTGCGGCAGCGGACAGCGCCCTCCAGGGTGGCAGCAGCCTCGGCATACGCGTCCGGCTCCCCGACACCTGGACCGACGAACTCGCCGAACGCACGGCTGCTCTGCTCGCCCAGACGGATCCCGAGGTCCGGGTGGATCTCCTCCTCGACCTCCAGACAGTGTTTCCGGGCCGTCCCGACGCGGGCAAGGAAGCACTCCGCGCACTCGACGCACTGACCCAACTCACCTCGTGGCGCGTGATCGCCATGCTGTCCGGCGGCTTCCCGGACGACGTCGAGGGGCTCCTGGATCGAGACCGGGGCGACGCGGACCGCGCGGACTGGGACACGTGGCACGAGATAGGCGCGAGCGAGCGGTCGTACGCGAAGCTCGTCCGCTACGGCGACTACGGCACACTACCCGCCCGCAACATCGGCAGGGCAGTGGACGACGGCGACCGGTCGCCATACGGACTGCTGCGGTACACGACGGAACGCACCTTCCTGCTCGCAAGGTTCTGGGCCGAGAAACGGGGCGAGACGGGAGCCACCCGCGAGGCGGCTCGTTGGATCACCGGATTCCCCGACTTCCGTGGCTCGGGTGCGAGTACGGGCGACCGCTGGTACGAGCAGTGCGCCCGAACCACGGGCGCCAAGGGCACGGGCAACGCTGGGACGTGGAACACCGTGGGGAACATCCAGCACATGACTTATGTGGTCCGCTGCTTGTCCCGGGTGGCTGACTAACCGCGCCCCGTGGTGGGCGGCGCTCTCTGAGACCGCTCAGCTCCTCCAGGCGACGCCCTTTCTCCTCGCTCGCGGTGGCGATTGCCTGCTTGAGGAGTGCTTGGGGTCTGTCACCGACTTGGCCCTGGCCGGCTTCGGGAGGTTGAGTGCCGCCTCGCCGTTGGGGTTTCCCGCCGCCGGATACGGCAGCGGATCGCGTCACGTCGCGTTCGCGCCGTCCATTGTCTGCTGCCCACGGTCTTGCTGGAGTTGGTCTCGGAGGTTTTGATCTCCTCGTCGATGATCGGCCCGTGTCCACCCCGGCGACCGCGAGTTCGATCGGGGCAGGAAGGGGGTGCGGGCGCTGGTCGTGTGGGCGTGGGGCGCCCACGGAAGCGTCGTTCCCGACCCCACGCCACGTTCGGCTCGGCGGCACGTTCCGTGCTCTCCCGTCCTGTGTCTGATTTGCGTCGCCTCGCCGACCGTTGGCTCTAGTTGTATGAAAATCTGACTGCAATGTGGCATGGTCATGGCCTCAGTCGATCGTCGGGATCGGCGCAGAGGCAGGCGGTCACGGAGGAAGGCACTTGTCGAGGCACGAGGACAGCCGCAAGGACGACGTTCCTACCCCCCTCCACCGTCCGCCGCGGACAGCGTCCTTCGTGATGGTCCACGTCGGTCAATCGCCCGAAACCCAGCGCAATCTGCAGTACGGGATCGAAACCCGGTCGTGGGGGTTCCCTCTGTGGAGGCCCGAGTATCGGTCCGCGCGCCCACGCTTCGCCCTGCTGGCCACGGGAGTGGGTCCGCGCGTACAACTCGACGTATGGAGTACCAAGAAGATCACTCTGTACCTGTTCGAAGTACGTGAGAACTTCTACGAGGCAGAGGCTCCTCACTGGCCGGACGAGGAAGCCGAGAACGCCATCAAGTACCCGGTGCGCTTCGGTATCGAGCCCTTGGCTGTACTCCACGACGCCCGTCTTGATGAGGACGGGCCGCTTGGTATGGCCGCCAGTGACGCCATACGTGTTTCGGGGACTCAGCGAGGCATAGGCATGCTCGTCGACATGGATCCGCAGCCGTTGCTCGATGCGGCAGGGATCCCGGCGAACTGGTCCGAACAGCAGACGGTGCCCCTGAACCACACGCCCGGCTTCACCGCGGAGCAGGTGAAGCCGCCCAAGCCGAGGAAGCGGCCTTCCGGTGGAGCGGGCTTCGTCTCCGACCCCAAGAAGCGCAAGGCCATCGAACTGCACGCGGAGGACACGGCAGTCGCCCACTACGAGGGGGAGGGATGGACAGTCGAACGCCTTGGCAAGCCGTACGACCTCCACTGCACTCGTGGCGGGGAAGAGCGCCGCGTAGAGGTGAAGGGGACAACGGGAGCGGCCACGAGCGTCGATCTGACGATCAACGAGGTCGAGCATGCCCGAGACCCGCAGAACACCGTGGACCTGTTTGTGGTCAGTGACATCAACGTGGACATGCGGACCGACAACTGCAAAGCGACTGGCGGCAGGGTGTTGCACCTTCATGACTGGGCGCCGGCTGATGAGGACCTGAGGCCGCGGAGCTTCGAGTACCGACTGCCACTCGCCTGACTGCCCGGATGCACCTTCAGGGGGTTCCAGGAGCCTCGGGCCCCCTTGCCTTCGAGCCCACCGGCCTTATGGAGATCGTCCGTGCCTCTTCTTCGCATGTCCGCACGTGCGCTGTTCGATCGGTCCAGTGACGGAGCCCTCTTCGAGCGGCTCGCGCAGAAGTACCGTTCCGTGCTCTTCCAGAACCCGTCGCCCAGTGAACGCCGCTCGTGGGAGAACAGCCTTCCGGCCCTGGCAGAGGTTCTGTGCGACGCGGGGCTTGACGACATCGATGTGTTGATCGAGTACCGATTGCCCCTTACCAGCCTGCGCGCAGACGTTGTCCTTGCCGGCTCCCACCCCGCGACGGGCAGACCTTCTTATGTCATCGTCGAGCTCAAGCAGTGGAGTGAAGCGCGCCTCGTTCCTGGCACTGACAACCTCTGCTTGGTAGCGGGCATGGGCAATCGGCCGGCTCTACATCCCGTGGCCCAAGTACGCCGTTACTGCGACTACCTGCAGGATTTCACCAATGTGCTGAGTGATCAGGAGGACGCCGTCGCGGGCGTGGCCTATCTGCACTACGCAGTCGATCGAGATGTCAGTGAACTATTGAGATTGCCTGACGCGAGTGCACAACTTTTCACGGATACATCCCGCGGCGAGCTCATTAAGTACCTGCGGACCCGTCTTTCTGCCTTGGACGGTTCGCCAGAGGGAGATTCTCTCCTGGATAGCCCCCATGCTCCCGGTCGTCAACTAATGCGTGCCGCCGCGGCCGAGCTGATCGACGGCGGCGAGTTCCTCTTGATGGATGAGCAAGAGGTAGCGGCTCGTTTGGTGAAGCGGGCAGCAAACCTGTCGCGTCAGTCGGACCAAAAGGAAGTCATAGTGATATCCGGGGGTCCTGGTTCGGGTAAGAGCATTATTGCGCTGCACCTCATGGGACACCTCGGGAGGAACGGTCGAAGTGTTGTCCACGCCACCGGCTCCAAGTCCTTCACCACCACTCTCCGGCACGTCGTCGGCACTAAGAACGGCCGCATTCCAAAGCTCTTTCGTTATTTCTTCGACTTCACAAGTGCTGAACGAAACGGGCTGGACGTCTTGATCTGTGACGAAGCCCACCGCATTCGCCAGTGGTCGGCGAGGCAGGACACGAATGCCGGACATCGGAGCAGTCGAAGGCAAGTGGAGGAACTTATCGACGCAGCCAGGGTCCCCGTTTTCCTGCTCGACGAGCATCAGGTCGTGAGGCCGGGGGAGATGGGAAGTGTCGAGACCATCGACGAGGCTGCTCACGCGCGCGGGTGCATTGTTCGCCATGTCGATCTCAACAGCCAGTTCCGGTGCGGTGGCAGCCGCGCCTACGAACACTGGGTCCTCCGTCTCCTTGGCCTTGAGCCCGGTGGTCCGATTCAGTGGCAGCCCGAGGAAAATTTCGAGTTGCTCGTCGCCGAATCGCCCCAAAAGATGGAGAGCTACCTCCGCGGCCGGCAAGAATCCGGTTACACGTCTCGCATGACGGCGGGATTCTGCTGGCCGTGGAGTGATCCACGGACCGACGGCAGCCTGGTCGACGACGTGGTAATTGGGGAATGGCGCAGGCCCTGGAACCTCAGAGGTGAACATCCTTCAGGTGGGGCGCCCGTATCCTCCCTGTGGGCCACCGACCCGTCGGGCTTCGGGCAGATCGGGTGCATTTATACGGCCCAAGGATTCGAGTACGCCTGGAATGGAGTGATATTCGGTCCCGACCTGGTGTGGCGCGGAAACGGGTGGCGGGCTGTTCCTGGAGAGAGTAAGGACTACTCCGTGAAAAAGGCGACGCCAGAATCTTTCGGCCGTCTTATATGCAATACATGCAAAGTGCTGCTCACGCGAGGACTGGCCGGTACCGTACTTTACTCAACGGATCCCGAGACTCGGGCCATGCTGGCTGGTCTGGTTCCGACTGGGATAAAGCAGAGTCCGTGAGTGGGTGCCCCTTCGCCAACCACTTGGTTTGCCGGTGCATGGCGATTCCCACGTCGACCTGCAGATCGCCGAACTGCTGATCTCTGCAACGGGCAAGCGGACGGGCGGAGTCGTGGTGCCGGACCGGCGGCGGGGGTTGTCGGCAGCGGAGCTGTTCCAGGTCGCCGAGCCGGTGCCCAAGCCCGGACCGCCGCGTCCGGTGCAGCAGTGGTTCCAGGGTCGTCCCAAGCAGCAGCTGTGCCCGGCGTACAGCCCGACTCGTCTGCCCTTCGGGCTCCCGGGGCGCACCGGACGTCAGAGCGCATCCACCGCACTCACCTTCCACCCGTCATCCGTCCCGGACATCGTCACCCGCACCCGGTTCAGATCCACCCGCTGCCCCGAAACCTGTGTGCTCTCGGTCACCTGATTGACGAAGAGCAGGACCACGACCTCGTCCGGGGAAGCCGAGACCACGGAGGCGGCCGGGGCTCCGCCGGCGGCGGGGGCGGCGATCGTTGCCTTCACCACGCCCCGGTATTTCCGGGCCGTCGGACCCACCACGGTCTTCGTCGTCTTGGCGTACTCGTCGCGGAAGTCGCCGGTCAGGTAGGCGCGGGCCTTCGCGAAGTCCTTGTCCAGGTGGCGGTAGTCGTAGGACAGGACGACCGGTGCCGCCTTCTGGGCTGCCGCGAGGGCCTCGGTGCGGGCCGTCTCCGTTCGGTGGGCATCCCAGGACCGCCACCCCAGTACGGCGGCTGCGGCCAGGGCCGCCACGAGCAGGGTGCCGAGCAGCACCGTGAGCAGCCTTCGGCGGCGGCCGGGGGTGGGCCGCGCCTCTGGTGCCTCGTCCTCCTCGAATGCCTCCGGTGACGGCTCAGGCGGGTCCTGCCAGCCGTTCTTCGGGGCGTCGATGAGTACGGTGCGTCCGGCGACGGTGGGCTCCGGCGTCGTCTCGCGGTGGCCGCGCTCCGCGCGCTTGGCCGCCGCGCGGGCCGCCGCCGTCATCGTGCGCCGAGTGGCGGTCGTCTTCGGCATGGTCGTACTCCTCAATCGTGCTTGTCAGCCGACGAACTCGACGTCCGACGTCAGCCAGCGGCCGCCCTTGTGGACCAGGTCCAGTTGGAGGCGGTACGTGCGCGCCTCGCCCTTGGGCACGGCCGTGTTCGTCACCTTGCTGTCAGCCACCACCAGGACGCGGGCCGAGTTCTCGGAGGAGCGGACGATGCCCGCCTCCAGGACCTGGCCCTCGGAGACCGACTTGTTCTGGGCGACCAGTTCCGTCAACTGCTTCGTCTGCGCCTCGAACTGCTTCTTGAAGTCGCCGGTCGCGCCCGACAGGACGTTCGCGCTGTCGCGGTCGTAGTGGCGGTAGTCGAGGGACGTGAAATTGAGTGCTGACTGGCGGGCCGCGGACAGTATGTCCTGGCGGCGCTGGTCTGCCTCGCGCTGTTCCAGGACGACGACGGCCAGCCAGATCGCCAGCGCGGTGGTGACGACCGTCGCCATCGCCAACCCCACCGACAGAACTCTTCTCATGCCATCGGGCCAACGAGTAGCCATTGCCACGACTCCTTTCCGAATACGGTTCGCTGGCCGCCCGTCGAGCCGATCCGGACGGTCGTTCCCTCCGGGCCGGTGGTGGTGCCGGTCTCCGGGTCGTACGGGGCGACATGGGCCGTACGGTCTGCGCCGCCGTGCGCCGCCGAGGCGCCCGGCGCGTTCTGCGCACCCCGCACCGACGACTCGCTCCCGCGCGGCAGCGTGCAGCGGGCCCGCGTGTTCGCCTCGCGGGTGCTCGTGTCCGACGGGTCGCGGCGGGGCGTGCCGTAGCCCTGTGTGCACGCCGGTGGGTCGTCGGCGTTCACCACCAGGCCGAAGTGGGTCGTGCCGTCGCCGGGGACGACCGTGTAGCTGCCCGCCACCATCACCGGGAAGGTGACCAGCGCCTGTGCCACGCCGGGCAGGCGCGCCAGCGTCACCTGGCCGCCGCTGATCAGGTTCGCCAGCAGGACCGACAGCTCCGGCGACACCGACTTCAGGAGGGAGTTCACCTCCTGCGCCGCCGGCCTGGCATTGCCGATCAGCTTGCGCAGGTCCCCGTCGCTCGCCTTCAACTGGGCGGTGAGGGCCGCCAGATCGTCCGCGAACGACTTGATCGACGAACCCTGGTCCGCCTGTGTCTTCAACACCTTCCTCGAGTCCTCGATCAGCGCGATCGTCTCCGGCAGCGCGTCGGACGCCGACTCGACCAGGTCGTTTCCCGAGTCCACCAGGCGGCTCAGGTTCGGGCCGGTTCCGGCGAAGGCCTCGCCCAGCTCGTCGATCGTCACCTTGAGGTCCTTCTTGCCGACCGAGTTCACCAGGCGGTCCAGGCTGAGGACCATGTCCGTCGTCGGCAGCGGCACGCGGGTGTTCCGGCGCGGGATGCCGCTGCCGTCCAGCAGGTAGGGGCCGTCAGCCGTGCGTGGCTGCAGGTCCACGTACTGCTCGCCCACCGCCGAGCGGTTCGCCACTACGGCGAGGGTGTCCGCGGGGATGCTCGGTGCCCCGTCCTCGATGTCGAGGGCGATCGACACGCCGCCCTGGCCCGTCAGGTGCAGCGCGCCCACCTTTCCCACCGGCACCCCGCGATACGTCACCTCGGCGCCGGGGAAGACGCCTCCGGAGTCGGGGAAGTCCGCGCGGACCGTGTAGCCGCGGTCCAGGACGGTGTCCACCAGCCCCGTGTACTCGGCGCCCACGTACGACACCCCCACCGCCGTGATCGTGGCGAAGGCCAGCAGCTGGAACTTGACCGTACGGGTGATCACGGCTGGACCCCCTTCAGCATCAGCTCGGCGAGTTCGAGGTTGATCCCCTCGGAGTCGATCGCGTCGGAGTCGATCCCCTCGGGCCAGTCGGCCCCAGCCGCGTAGGCGGCCGTGCACACCGGTGGGCACAGCAGGTCATCGCCGCCCCCGGACGGAGGCGAAGGCGACGCCGGCGCGCTCGGGCCGCCCGGCAGCCCCGTCGGCGTCGGCACACCCGGTACCTCGGGCAGGTCGTCCGGGAGGTCCGGTACGTCCGGCAGGCCGGGGGCCGAGGGAAGCTCCGGCCGCCCGTCCGGGTCCCCGTCCTCGCCGCCCGGCTTCTCCGTCAAGTTGCCGTAGATCCCCGCCAGATCCAGGTCCGCGGTGATGTGGAGGTTCACGTAGTCGCCCTTGATCGCGTCCACCGCGTTGCGCGGGAAGGGGTAGGTCGTCAGCAGCTCGAGGGAGTTGGGCAGGTCGTCGCCCGCCTTGTCGAGCTGTCGCAGGATGGGGCGGAGCTGCTTCAGGTTCGCGACCGTGTCGTCGTGCGAGGCGTTGACGACCTTCGTGCCCGTCCTGCCGAGCTTCGACAGGGCGGTGAGCATGCGCGTCAGGTCGCGGCGCTGGTCGGCCAGGACCTTGAGCGCCGGTGGCATCTCCTGCACCGCCTCGGCGATGGTCTTCTTCTCCTTGCCGAGGCGCTTGGCCAGGCGGTCCACGGCCTTCAGCGCCCGGACGATGTCCTGCTTCTGTGCGTCCAGGCCGCCCAGGAAGACATCCAGCTCCTTCAGCAGTGACCTGACCCGGTTCTCCCGGCCCTCCAGCGCCTTGTTCAGCTCCACGGTGATCGTCTTGAGCTGGGCCACCCCGCCGCCGTTGAGCAGGGCCGACAGCGCGGACAGGACTTCCTCGACCTCCGGGTTGCGGCCGCTGCGGGACAGCGGGATCACATCGCCGTCGCCCAGTCGGCCGACCGGCTCCGTGCCCGTCGGCTTCGCCAGCGCCACGTACTTCTCGCCGAGCATGCTGGTCTGCCGCAACTCGGCGATCGCGTTGGCCGGCAGCTTCACCGAGTCGGCGACCCGCAGCCGTACGCGTGCGTGCCAGCCGTCCAGCTCGACCTTCTCGACCGCGCCGACGGTGACGTTGTTGACCTTCACCGACGACTGCGGCACCAGGTCCAGTACGTCCCGGAACTCGACGGTGACGTGGTACGCGTTGCCGTCCGCCGCCGCGCCGCCCGGCAACGGGACGTCGTACCAGCCGTTGAACTCGCAGCCGGACAGCAGCAGCGAACCGACTGCCGCCCATGCGACCGTCCCGCCCTTGCGCAGTACCCCCCTCATGCGCTCGCCCCCAGAATGCCGCCGAGCGTGCGGTCGACCGTGCCCGTGACCGCCGTGCCGCCCTGCGGGACCTCGGGCAGGGAGTCGAAGAGCTCCTTCAGGTCCCGGCAGTCGGTCTTCCCGGTCTCGTCCCCGGTCGTCCGCAGGATCGAGCACAGCAGCGACGCCGGATCCTGCGCCTGATCGGCGTTGTTGCGGGTGTCGAGCGTGCCGGCCGACGGGTTGTAGGCGTTGTTGAGGTTCGACATGCCGGTCGGAGCGACCTCCAACAGCTCCTCCAGCGCCGCGCGTTGGGTGACGAGCACCTTGGTCACCTTGCTGAGGCCCTCCACGTTCGAGGTCAGCGACTTCTTGTTGTTCTTCACGAACGCCGACACATCGCCCAGCGCCGTGCCCAGGTTCTTCAGCGCCGCCGCCAGGTCCTTGCGCTCGGCGGCGAGTTGACCGGCCACCTTCGCCAGGCTGCTGTTGAACGACCGCACGCTCTTGTCGTCCGCCGCCAGCGCCGCCGTGAACACCTGGAGGTTGCGGACCGTGCCGAACAGGTCCGTGCGGCCGTCGGACAGGGTCGTCACCGCCGCCGACAGGTCCTCGATCGTCCGGTGCAGGTTCCCGCCCTGGCCGTCCAGGTTGTCCGCGCTCACTCCGAGCAGCCGGGACAGCGCGCCGTCCTTGTTGGCGCCGTCCGGGCCGAGCGCCTCGGCCGTGGTGTGGAGGCTGTCGAAGACCCGGTCCAGCTCGACGGGTACGGCCGTGCGCGACTCGGGGATCTCGTCGCCGGTCCGCAGCACCGGGCCGCTGCCGCGGTACACCGGCAGCAGCTGCACATAACGGTCGCTGACCACCGAGGAGTTGATGATCGCCGCCTGCGCGTCCGCCGGGATCATGCGGTCCGCGTCGTACTCCAGCTCCACCCGCACCCGGCCGCCCTCGGGCGTGATCTCCTTGACCTCGCCGATCCGGACGCCCAGCACGCGGACGTCCGAGCCGGGATAGATGCCGACCGTGCGCGGGAAGTACGCCGTGACACGGACCGGCTCGGGGCGCGGCCACAGGACGTACGTGAGCGTCGCGACCAGGGTCAGAGCGGTCAGCAGGGCCGCGCGCTTCTTCCAACGGCTGTTCACCGCGCACCTCCCGACTGCGCCCGCGGCACCACCGGAGCCGCGACCAGGTTCTGGACGTAGGAGTCGAACCAGCGGCCGTTGCCAAGGGTGTTGGTGAACAGCCGGACGTAGGGGGCCATGAGCTCGATGCTCCGGTCCAGGCTGGATTGGTTGCGTTCGAGCATCTCCACCACGCGGTCGAGGCCCTTGAGCGCGGGGCCGATCTCCTTTTCGTTGTCCTGGACCAGGCCGGAGAGCTGGATGCCGAGCGCGGCGGAGCTCTTCAGCAGTTTGTGGATCGCCTCGCGCCGCGCGCTGATCTCCCTGAACAGCTTGTCGCCGTCCTTGACCAGGGCCGTGAAGTCCGACGAGCGGTCCGCCAGGACGCCCGTGACGCCGTTCGCGTGGTCGAGCAGCTCGCGCAGCGCCTTGTCGCGGGAGGCCACCGTCCGGGAGATCCGCGACAGGCCCTTGATGGACTCCCGTACCTCCGAGGGGGAGTCCTCGAAGGTGGCGGAGATCGTGTCCAGGGCCTTGGCCACGCGGTCGGTGTCGACCTTCTCCGTCGTGGTGGTCAGGTCGCTGAAGGCCTGGACGACGTCGTACGCCGGGGTGGTGCGCCCAAGAGGGATCTCGCTGCCCGGTGCCAGGTGGCCCCGGCCCTTCGGGTGCAGGGCCATGTACTTCGCCCCCAGGATCGTCTTGACCCGGATCGACGCGCCGGTCTCGGGACCGAAGGCCGGCTCACCCTTGATCTTGAAGGTGACCTTCACATGGTCGCCGTCCAGGTCGACCTCCTCCACCTTGCCGACCTTGACCCCGGCGATCCGCACCTCGTCGCCGGGCCTGAGACCGCCCGCCTCCGCGAAGGCCGCGCTGTACGTCTCGCCGTCGCCGATGACCGGCAGCCGGTCGGCGTTGAAGGCGGCCACCGTCAGCAGCGCGAGGACGGTGAGGCCGACGGCGCCGATGACGACGGCGTTGCGCTCCCGGAAGGGGCTCAGGCGCGGGCGGCGGAGCCGCAGCCTGAAGATCTTCGGCGGCTCCACGCGCACCTTGAACAGCGGCGCCGGGCGCGTCTTACGGCTCATGCCCCGCACCTCGCCCTCGCCACGTGCAGGTCCGGCGTCAGCACCTGCTTCGTCTTCGGCAGCACGATCCGGCCGTCGAAGTCACAGAGGTAGAAGTTGAACCACGAGCCGTAGGACGCCGTTCCCGTCAGCTCGCCCAGCTTGTTCGGCAGCCGCTTCAGCACGCCCTCCACGGTCTTCTCGTTGTCGTTCAGCGTTCCGGTGAGGTCGGTCAGCTCGGCGATGTCGTCCTTGAGCGGTGGGCGCGCGTCCTTCAGCAGACCCGAGGTCGCCTCCGTCAGGTCGCCGATGCTCACCAGCGACCGGCCGATCGGCTTGCGGTCGGCGGCGAGGCCCGAGATGACCCGGCGCAACTGCTTGAGCAGGGCGGAGAAGCGGGCTCCGCGCTCGTCCAGCGTGCCCAGCACGGTGTTGAGGTTGTCGATGACCGAGCCGATCAGCTTGTCGCGGCCGGCCAGCGTCGAGGTGAGCGAGGCCGTGTGCACGAGGAGGCTGTTGACCGTGCCGCCCTCGCCCTGGAGGGTCTTGATGATCTCCGTGGCGAGCTGGTTGACGTCCTTCGGGCTGAGCGCGGCGAACAGCGGCTTGAAGCCGTTCAGCAGGGCGTTGAGGTCCAGCGCCGGTTGCGTGCGCGACAGCGGGATCGTCGCGCCGGGGCGCAGCCGGGTGCCGTCGCCCGCGCCCTCGGTGAGCGCGACGTAGCGCTGGCCGACCAGGTTGCGGTACCGGATGACCGCGCCCGTGCCGGTGAGCAGCGGCCGGTCCCGGATGACCGTGAAGGTGACCTCGGCCAGCGTCCGGTCCTTGATCCGGATGCCCTCGACCTCGCCGACCCGCACCCCGGCGACCCGGATGTCGTCGCCCTCCTCCAGGCCGGTGACGTCGCTGAAGACGGCGCGGTAGGTGTCCTTCGGGGTGAAGGAGATGTTCACGATGGTGGCCGCGAGCAGGGCTGTCGCCAGCACGGTCACCACCGCGAAGAGGCAGAACTTGATGAGCGGTGCGGCGGTCTGCCGGGCTCCTCCCGTCGTCCTCATGCCACACTCACCGCCGTTCCGCGCGCCAGCGGCCCGAACAGCAGGGTCGTGACCGGCGGCACCTCGTCGGCCGGCACCCCGAGGACCGGGGCCACGAGCGAGCCGACCGCCCGCTGCTCGTCCCGGGTCGCGGAGACGCCGAGCGGACCGCCGCCCGAGGACGAAGCCGGCTTCTTGGAACCGTCGTCGAGGTGGGCGCCCGGCGCCGGCACCTGAGGATGCGGCAGGCCGTGGCAGTTCGGCCCGGACCGCTCGCCGTAACGCGGCTCCTCGCCCGGCTCGTACGCCCCCTGCGGCCGTACGACCTCCAGCGTGATGTGCATCTTTCCGCCCCGGAACGCCTCCTCCGAGGCCTTCTCCTGCCGGACCAGACCGGCCAGCAGACAGGGGTACTGGGGGGAGTAGCGGGCGAACAGCTCCAGTGTCGGGCGGGAGACCTGGCCGAGGGTGATGAGCCGGTCGCCGTTGGCGTCGAGGAAGTCCTCGGCCGTGCCGGCCACGGTCGCCGTGGTCGTCAGCGCCGCCGCCAGCCGGTCCTTCTGCTCGACGAGCGTGCGGCTGGTGGTGATCGTGTTGCGCAGGATGTCCATCAGGTCGGGCGCCGCGTCGCCGTAGATCTCGGCGACCTCGGCGAAGCGGGCGATGTCCTCGGTGAGGGACGGCAGGTGGGGGTTGAGGCGGCGCAGGTAGGACTCCAGGCGGGTGAGGTTGTCGCCGATGCGGTCGCCGCGGCCGTCGAGGGCGGTGGCGAACGCCGAGAGGGTGGCGTTGAGCTTGCCGGGCTGGACGGTGCGCAGCAGGGGCATCAGGTCGTTCAGCAGTTGCTGCACCTCGATGCCGACGCGGGTGCGGTCCTGGGTGATGACGTCCCCGGCGCGGATCGGGCGCGCGGACGAGGAGCCGGTGCCGGCGGGCGGCACCAGGTCGACGTACTTCTCGCCGAACAGCGTCTTGGGCAGCAGGCGCGCGTGCACGTCCGACGGGATGTACGCGACGTGCTCCGGCTTGAGCGCGATGTCGAGGCGCGCCTTCGTCCCGTCGGCGTGCACCTCGCGCACCTCGCCGACCAGCAGTCCGCGCAGCTTGACGTCGGCGCGCGGGTCGAGCTGGTTGCCGAGGCTGTCGGCCTCCAGGGTGATCCGCACGACCGGTGTGAACGCCTGCTGGTAGACGGCCACGGACAACGACAGCAGCAGCGCGAGCACCGCCAGGAACACGACGCCGTACAACCGCAGTCTCACTACCCTCGGTGCCCTCATCGGGCGGCTCACCCCGCTATCCGTACGGTCGTGTTGGCGCCCCAGATCGCCAACGACAGGAAGAAGTCCAGGACGTTGATCGCCACGATCGAGGTCCGCACCGCCCGGCCCACCGCCACGCCGACGCCCGCCGGGCCGCCGCTCGCGTAGTAGCCGTAGAAGCAGTGGACCAGGATGATCAGTACGGCGAAGACGAGCACCTTGCCGAAGGACCACAGCACGTCGACCGGGGGCAGGTACTGCTGGAAGTAGTGGTCGTAGGTGCCCGCGGACTGGCCGTAGTAGACGGTGGTGATGGTGCGGGCGGCCAGGTACGAGGACAGCAGGCCGATCACGTACAGCGGGATGACGGCCACGAAGCCGGCGATCATCCGCGTCGTCACCAGGAACGGCAGCGAGGGCACGCCCATGACCTCCAGCGCGTCGGTCTCCTCGCTGATCCGCATCGCGCCGAGCTGGGCCGTGAAACCGGCGCCGACGGTCGCGGAGAGGGCGAGTCCGGCCACCAGCGGGGCGATCTCGCGGGTGTTGAAGTACGCCGAGAGGAAGGCGACGAAGTTGGAGGTGCCGAGCTGGTTGAGGGCCGCGTAGCCCTGGAGGCCGACCTCGGTGCCGGTGAAGAAGGACAGGAAGGCGATCACGCCGACCGTGCCGCCCACCACCGCGAGCGCGCCGCGCCCGAAGCTCACCTCGGCGAGCAGCCGCAGGATCTCCTTCTTGTAGCGCCGCAGGGTGCGGCCCGTCCACGCCAACGAGCGGCCGTAGAAGGAGAGTTGGGCGCCCAGATTTTCCAGGCGATTCAGGAGAGCCATGCCTCAGCCCCTCTGTGGGACGACCTGGAAGTACACCGCGGTCATCACGAAGTTGGTCACGAACAGCAACATGAAGGTGATCACCACCGACTGGTTCACCGCGTCGCCCACACCCTTCGGGCCGCCTTTCGCCGTAAGTCCCTTGTACGAGGCGACGATCCCGGCGATCGCGCCGAACACGAGCGCCTTGACCTCGGCCGCCCACAGGTCGGAGAGCTGGGCGAGGGTGGTGAAGGAGGCGAGGTAGGCGCCCGGGGTGCCGTTCTGCAGGACGACGTTGAAGAAGTAGCCGCCCGCCACGCCGACCACCGACACCAGGCCGTTGAGCAGCACCGCCACCACCATCGACGCCAGCACGCGCGGCACGACCAGCCGGTGGATGGGGTCGATGCCCAGTACCTGCATCGCGTCGATCTCGTCGCGGATCTTCCGCGCCCCGAGATCGGCGCAGATCGCCGTGCCGCCCGCGCCCGCGATCAGCAGCGCGGTGACGATCGGCGAGGCCTCCCGCAGCACGGCCAGCACGGAGGCGGCGCCGGAGAAGGACTGGGCGCCGAGCTGCCGGGTCAGGCTGCCGATCTGCAGCGCGATGACCGCGCCGAAGGGGATGGAGACCAGGGCCGTCGGCAGGATCGTCACGCTCGCGACGAACCACGCCTGCTGGATGAACTCCCTCGCCTGGAAGGGCCGTCGGGGGATGGTCCGGACGACGTCCAGCGCCATCGCGAAGAGGTTCCCCGACTGCCGCAGCGCCCCGATCGGTGACAGGCTCATGCGCCGGCCACCGCCTTCTGGTGCAGCGCGGCCTCGCGCCGGGCGATGGCCTCCCAGCGCGGTGGCCGGGGGATGCCGGGGCCCGGCAGCAGGCGGGGAGTCATGGCCTGGCTGCCGGGAGACCGTGTGCCCTCGCCGTCGCTGTCGCCGAGGGCGGCCAGCTCCTGCTCGACCTGGGCGGCGTCCTTCTCCTCCGCCATGCCGATCGGGCCCTGCATCCGGCCGTTCAGGAACTGCCGTACGACGGGCTCGTCGCTGGTCAGCAGCTTCTCGCGGGGCCCGAACATCACCAGCTCGCGGCGGAACAGCAGCCCGATGTTGTCCGGCACCTGGCGGGCCGAGGCGATGTCGTGGGTGACGATCAGGAAGGTCGCGTCGATCTGGGCGTTGAGGTCGACGATGAGCTGGTTGAGATAGGCGACGCGGACCGGGTCCAGGCCCGAGTCCGGTTCGTCGAACAGGATGATCTCCGGGTCGAGGACGAGCGCCCGGGCCAGCCCGGCCCGCTTGCGCATCCCGCCGGAGATCTCGCCGGGCAGCTTCCCCTCCGCGCCGATCAGCCCGACCATGTCCATCTTCTCCAGCACGATGCGCCGGATCTCGCTCTCGGACTTGCGGGTGTGCTCGCGCAGCGGGAAGGCGATGTTGTCGTACAGGTTCATCGAGCCGAACAGCGCGCCGTCCTGGAACAGCACACCGAAGAGCTTGCGCACCTCGTACAGGTCGTGCTCACGCAGCTTGGTGATGTCCCGGCCCTGGATCGTGATCGACCCGCGCTCCGGCTTCAGCAGTCCGACGAGCGTCTTGAGGAACACCGACTTGCCCGTGCCGGAGGGGCCGAGCATGACCGAGACCTCCCCGGCGGGCAGCGTCAGCGAGACGTCCTGCCAGATGACCTGGTGACCGAAGGACTTGGTCAGCCCTTCCACACAGATCTCGACACCCATCCGGTTCACCCTTCGGCCCGTGGAGCAGCTCTGACATCTGCTCTACGGGGAGGGGCGGGGCGTCCGTCGCCGAGGTGGCGGATTTTTTTCGAGCGGGGTGGCGGGTGGGGGATTCGAGGGGTTTTGCGGCTGCTTGGCCGGGGCTACGGCAGGGTGCTCGCCGTCGGCGCGGGCAGCGAGGGGGACGGTACGGCGGTGGTGGGGTCGTCCGGGACCGTCGCCGTGTCCGTCGGATCGACCGAGGGCTCCACGGGCAGCTCGGGGACCTCGGGCAGTTCCGGCACGGTCGGCACCTCGGGGACCGGCGGGACCTGCGGTGCGGAGAGCACCGGCAGCGGGGTCACCGAGACCGGCGGGACGTCCGGCACCTTCGGCAGTGACGGGACGGACAGCGGGAGGAACGATTCACCCGACGGGGACCCGGTCGCTCGCCGTTCGGCCGTCGTCGCCGTGGGCCGGTTCCCCTGCAGCCCGCGACCCTCACCGTCCTCCGGCCGCAGCGCCTCCGCGCCGCCCGGCGTGGCGACGGCGGGCCGGGGCGTGGTGCCGTCCGCGTCCCCGCCCCCGTCGAGGGCGTGCGGCAGGACGAACCCCGCCACCGCCAGGGTCGCCGCCGTCGAGGCCACCGCCACGGCCTGCACCTTGCCGCCGCCGCGCGGCCGCCCCCACCCGATGAGGAACAGCGCGAACCCGAGCGTCGCGGCCAGCGACTGCCGCAGCGTCCGCCGGGCCCGGGCCAGCAGCGACTCCACGGTCCGGTAACTGAGCCCCATCCGCACGGCGACCTGGCCGACGTCGAGGTCCTCCGACTTCAGCCGCAGCGCCTCGGCCTGCCGCGCGGGCAGTTCACCACTGCGCACCGCCAGCCACTTCGCCTCGGCCCGGTCGCACACCGCCTCCTCGACGGGGACCGGACCGGGGGCGATGAGGGTCGGGCTCGTGCGCACCTGGGCCTCGCGGTTGACCTGCCGGTAGCGGTCGACGCACAGCCGCATCGTGACCGTCGTCAGCCAGGCCGCGAGCCGCTCGTCGTCCAGGTCGGGGCGCTCGGCGGCGCGCAGCATCGCCTCGTGCACCGCGTCCTCGGCGTCCTCCGCGCTCATCGACCTGCGCCGGGCCACCTTGAGCAACTGCTCGCGGTGGTTCCACATGCGTTGCCACCGTTCGTCGGCGGCGTCCATCTCCGCAGGTGTCACTGCGGGCATGTCCGCATGCTTGTCGGCAGGCATGTCCGTCGCCATGAGGGCCCCTTCGCGCTCACCCGCCGGTCTCGTGCTGTCTGTCCGGCGGGGCGCGACATTACCGTCGAGTATCGGCCGTTGTGGAGGGGGCGGCGGGCATCGAGTCCGCGCTGTTACTGGTCAGTGGAGCGCCAGCGGCGGGCAGGTCGTCGCCGGGGAGCCCGATGTCCGGGGTGGGGAGGGGGAGTTGGGGGTTCTCGGACTCCTCGGGGTCGGGGGCCGGACGGGACGGGGCCGGGGCCGGTGAGGCGGGCGCCGGCGGTGTGCGGGACGGGGCCGGGTCCGGACGGGCGGAGGGGCGGGGCGGTGCGGCCTCCCTCGGCTTCGCGGGTGACGGCTCGGGGCGTTTCGTGGAGCCGGCGGAGCTGTCCGGGACCACCCGGTGGCCGTCCAGGAAGTACGCGTACCAGGCTCTGACCGTGCGCAGATACGCCGCCGAGTGGTTGTAGCCGAGGACCGCCCGGTCGAGGTCGGCCGGGTCCGACAGGTCCCGCCCGCCCGCGCAGAGATAGCGCCCGGCGGCGAGGGCCGCGTCGAAGACGTTGTTCGGGTCCGTGCGCCCGTCACCGTTGCCGTCCGCGCCCCAGCGGGCCCAGGTCGACGGGATGAACTGCATCGGCCCGACCGCGCGGTCGTACTCCCCGTCCCCGTCATGGGCGCCGCCGTCGGTGTCCCGGATCAGCGCGAACGCCACGCCGTCCAGCCGTGGGCCGAGGATCGGCGTCACGGTCGTACCGTCCGGCGTCACCCGCCCGCCCCGGGCCTGTCCGGACTCCACCTGCCCGATCGCGGCCAGCAACTGCCACCGCAGCCGGCAGCCGGGCGCCTCGCGCGAGAGCCGCTCCGCCGCTTGCCGGTACGCGGCGAACACGCTCGCGGGCAGTGCGGCGTCCGTCTCCGCCGGGGCCTGGCCGCCGTCGGCTTTCCCGGTCCGCAGCGGCGGCAGCTCGGTGCGGTACGGGGTGTCGCCGGAGACGCTCGGTCCCGGCTCGGCGGGTGGTGTCTGTCTCGGTGCCGGCGTCGCGGTGCGCGCCGGGATCGCCGCCGGCGACTGCGAGGCGGTGAGCGCCACCATCGCCGCCAACGCGGCCGCCGCACCTCTGGCGGCTCTGCCTCCGTGCCCTGCCACGGTCTGTTCCCCTCCCTGCGGACAGCTGTCTGTCGTCTGCTCTACGGGGGAGGGCGGCGGGTCCGTCGCACGGGGCGCATCACCGTTCCGGGCTAGTCCCGGAGGCCGGAGTTCCGGGGTTCCGCTAGTCAGGAGACAGCAGCAGGGACCTCGATGCCGCTGGAGGCAGGGCGTGGACGACAACCGCAGACTTCCCCTCGTCTACGTCCGGGGCTTCGCCGGCGGGACCCGGGGGATCGACAAGGCCGTCGACGACCCCTTCTACGGATTCAACGAGGGCTCCACGCACGTCCGCGTCGGCGCGCACAACCAGCCGCTCTTCCACCAGTTCGAGAGCCCGCTGCTGCGCCTGCTGCGGGAGGAGGGCTACGAACTCCTCGTGCACGGCAACCAGGCCGCCTACCTCGCCGAGCACGACGACATCCCCGCCCACACCGTCTGGATCCACCGCTTCTACGACCGCTCGGCCACCACCTGGGGCGGCAGCCCCCAGGAGTACCGCCTGGAGAACGCCGCCGCCGACCTGCTCGACCTGATCGACCGGATCCGCGACAAGACCGGCGCGCCCGCCGTCTACCTCGTCGCCCACTCCATGGGCGGGCTCATCTGCCGGTGCCTGCTGCAGAAGGTGCTGCCCGACCGGGGGCGCACCGCCGACTGCGTCGCGAAGCTCTTCACCTACGGCACCCCGCACGGCGGCATCACCTTCGAGCTCGGCGGCGGGCTGCTGGAGCGGGTCCGGGACATGACCGGCGTCCAGGGCGCGGACATCTTCGGGCCCCGGCGGATGTACGCGTACCTCACCCCGCAGGCCCGGACCGACCCCGACGGCCCGCCCGAGGGCTGGGACGCCCGCGAGATGCCCCAGGAGCCCGGGGCCCTCCCGGTCGAGCGGGTCTTCTGCCTGGTCGGCACCGACCCGACCGACTACGACGTGGCCCTCGGCCTGTCCGCCGCCGCCGTCGGACCGCACAGCGACGGGCTCGTCCAGATCGAGCGGGCCTACGTGCCCGGCGCCCACCGGGCCTATGTGCACCGCAGCCACAGCGGGCGCTACGGCATCGTCAACTCCGAGGAGGGCTACCAGAACCTGCGGCGGTTCCTGTTCGGGGACACCCGGGTCCAGGCCTCGCTGGTCGACTACCGGCTGTCCGGCGACGACGACGTCGTGTGGCAGGCCGAGGCCAGGCTGTCGGTGCGGGGGCTGCCCGTCGTGCTGCACGAACGGCTCGCCGCCCACTGGTGCCCGTTCCAGCTCGACGCGCGCCGCGCGGGTCAGGACGCGTCGGTGCCGCTGGCCACCACCTTCCTCAACAGCGACCTGCGGACGGAGACGGACGAACCGATGCGGTTCATCCTCCAGCTGCGGCTCATCTCCCTGCGCGAGAAGGACGGCGTCTTCGGGCTCTTCGACCACCTGGAGCAGACCGCCGACTTCGCCGACACCCTCGTCATCGACGTGGGCCCCCGCGATGCCGACCCCGGTGTCCGGGGGATCCGGGCCGCCTGGAACTCGGACATCGTGGGCGCCATCCGCGACCACCGCGTCGTCGGAGCCCCGCGCGCCGACGAGGACCCCACCTCCGACCGCTGGGTCGCCCACATCGAGCTGCCCGCCACCGCCGCCCCGCTCGTCGGCGCCGACGCGAGGATCCGTCTCGTCGCCACGCCCTGGGGGTGAGGCGCGCCGGTGTGACCTCGGCGGGGCCCGAACCGGCGTTGCTTGCCTCAGGCAACCCGCAGGTAGGGTGGCCGCATGCCGAAGCCGCCGTCGACCGACGCGGAACCGGATGTCCTGCTCGTCGTCGGTGAGCCCCGCACGTCCGAGCCGCTCGCCGCGCTGCTGGAACTCGCCGGCTACCGGACCGTCGCGGTGGACCGCGCCACCGAGGCCACCGCCCGGCTCACCGAGCGCCGGTTCGATCTGGTCATCCTCGATGTGACCCTGCCGGACACCGAAGCGCTCCGGCACAGCCGCCGGCTCCTCGCCCCCGACCGCCCGGCCGTGCTGCTGCTCACCGGCACCGGAGAGTTCCTCGGCAGCCTCCCCGGAGGCGCCCCCGGCACGGACGGCCAGGCCGGCGGGGCCCACGGCCGGGTCGCCGAAGTCCTCGCGCGGGCACGCCAGTTGGTGCGCAGCAAGGAGCCCACCGGATGGGACGGTGCGCTGCGCCACGGCGATCTGGTGCTGGACGACGCCACCCGGCGGGCCCGGCGCGGCGAGCGCACCATCGAGCTCACGCCCGCGGAGTACCGGCTGCTGCGCTGCCTCCTGGTGAACGCCGGGCGCGTGCTGTCCAAGGAGCAGATCGGCCGGCACGTCTGGGACGACCCGCCGACCGACGGCGCCGTCGAACGGCTGGTGTCCCGGCTGCGCCGCAAGGTGAACGGCGAGCAGACCGCGCTGATCCACACCCGGCGGGGCTTCGGCTACTGGCTGGGGCGGTCCGGACGGCCCTAGGGGGTGTTGTCCGGGATATGTCCGGGAGCTGTCAGGCCGCCGGGTCGCCACCCCCGAGCCCTCGCCGGAGGGCTCCCTGCTGCACTTCGCGCACGGCATCGCGGCCGACGGCGAACTGCTGTACCTCACCTCGCAGTTCGGGCAGGTCCAGACCTACGACCCCGGGACCGGGGCCACGCGGGAGCGGGCCGGGGGACTGCACCGGCCGCTCGGCATCTCGGTCGCGCCGGACGGCTCGCTGGTGGTCGCCGAGTCGGACGCGGGGCGGGTCGTGGCCGTCGACGAGCACGACACCGTCAGCGACGAGCGGCGGGGTGCGGTGCTGCGGGTCGAGGTGGGCGCGGATGTTCCGCCGGCGGTTGTCCTGGATGGCCTTGATGCGCCGCAGGGGGTTGTGGTTTCGGGGGACGAGTTGTTCACGGTGGAGACCGGGGAGGCGCGTCGGCTGTGGGTCGTTTCGCTGACCACGGGGGAGAGCCGCGTCGACGCGGAGGACCTGCCGGTCGGGGTGCCGCCCGGGGTGGTTCCGCGTGCGGAACCCGCTCTCTTTGCCCACGGGATGCCGGGGATGGCTCGTCGGTTTGCGGGGTTGGCGGTGGGGACGGATGGGGCGTTGTTGTTGTCGGGGAATGGGGAGGGGACGGTGTTGCGGTTGATGCGCCGGGTGTGAGTGCCGCGATGGGGGGTTGGGCGTGTGCGGATCCGTTGTGGCTGGTCGCGCCCACGCGGCGGAGCCGCATATCGATACAGCCCCGCGCCCCTTGGGCGGCACTGCCGAGCCGTCGACTACTCGCCGAACAACGA
Organism: Streptomyces ferrugineus; assembly: GCF_015160855.1. NCBI lineage: Bacteria > Bacillati > Actinomycetota > Actinomycetes > Kitasatosporales > Streptomycetaceae > Streptomyces > Streptomyces ferrugineus. The sequence goes on from NZ_CP063373.1 coordinate 2,286,282, forward strand.
CTCCTGCCCCTCGAACCCCGCCGCGTCCTCCTCCTTCTCCGGCTTGTCCAGCCTGCGGTTTCGCGCGCCCACCACCAGCGCCGTCACCGCGGCGGTCGTCGCCAGGGCCGTCGGCACCATCCAGCCGCGGTCGAAGACATGGCCGAGGGCGTGGTCGAGGGAGAGCCGGCCCGGGCCCGCGACGGCGAGGCCGGTCGCGGCGAGGCCGAGGGTCGCCGCGTACTCGTAGCCGCCGCTCTGGTTGAAGAATCCGTTGGGGGCGTGCACCGTGGCCGCCCCCGCCATGCCGCCGGCCGCCGCCGCACCGGCCGCGGGCGTCGCGAGACCCAGCGCCAGCAGCGTGCCGCCACCGGCCTCCGCGAGGCCCGCCGCGGTGGCGCTCGCCTTGCCGGGCCGGTAGCCGACCGACTCCATGAACTGGCCGGTCCCCGTGAGGCCGTGCCCGCCGAACCAGCCGAACAGCTTCTGCGTGCCGTGCGCGGCCAGCACGCCGCCGGCACCCAGCCGGAGCAGCAGCAGGCCCAGATCACGTCGGTCGAAAGCACTCGCAGCACTCACAGCGACTCCCGGAACAGTCAGCAGGGACAGCCGGCAGGGACCGCCGGCAGGGACAGCTCCCCTCCCGTGTATCCACCGTCGCACCCACGACACCCGCCCGGCCTCCTCTCGCCGCCGTTCGGGTGGCGGACCGCCGGGGCCGGTGTGACGCTGACCGGTATGACGATTCAGACGTCCAAACTGAGCGACCCCGCCGTCCGCGCGTTCGTCACCGCCGTCAACGCCCATGACCGCGAGGGGTTCCTGAACATCCTGGCGCCGGGCGCGACCATGGCCGACGACGGTACCGACCGCGACCTCGCCGAGTGGATCGAGCGGGAGATCTTCGCCTCCCACGGCCACATGGAGGTCGACAACGAGTCCAACCACGGCCGCGACCTCCTCGCCAGCTACCGCAACGACACCTGGGGCGAGATGCGCACCCGGTGGCACTTCGAGGTCGAGGACGACGGCCGGATCTCCCGTTTCGAGACCGGTCAGGCGTAATCGCTTTCAGGGAGTTCGCCCAGGGACTTGCCTTCGCGTGCGCTCCAACTCCTAACTTGCCTCCTCATGGAGACCACGAGGACTTTGGGACGGACCGGCATCCGGGTAAGCGCTCTCGGCTTCGGCTGCTGGGCCATCGGCGGTGAGTGGCAGTCCCCCGACGGGCGGCCGCTCGGCTGGGGCAAGGTCGACGACGAGGAGTCGGTACGGGCGATCCGGCGCGCCCTGGACCTGGGGGTGACCTTCTTCGACACCGCGGACACCTACGGCGCCGGCCACAGTGAGCGGGTCCTCGGCCGCGCCCTCGGCAAGCGCCGCGCCGATGTCGTCGTCGCCACCAAGTGGGGCAACCTCTTCGACGAGGGGAGCCGCACCCTCACCGGCGCGGACGACAGCCCCGAGTACGCCCGCCGCGCGCTCACCGCCTCGCTGCGGCGCCTGGACACCGACCACATCGACCTCTACCAGCTGCACCTGTCCGACGCCGACCCGGAGCGCGCCGCCGAACTGCGCGACACCTGCGAGGAGTTCGTGCGCGAGGGGCTGATCCGCGCCTACGCGTGGAGCACCGACGACCCGGCCCGCGCCGCCGTCTTCGCGCAGGGCGAGCACTGTGCGGCCGTACAGCACATGGCCAATGTGTTCCAGGACGCGCCGCGGATGTTCGAGCTGTGCGCGGAGCTGGGCCTGGCGAGCATCAACCGCAGCCCGCTGGCGATGGGCCTGCTGACCGGCGGGCGCAGGAGCGGGCAGGCGCTGGAGGCCGGGGACATCCGCAGCCGGCCGCCCGAGTGGCTGAAGGGCTTCGAGCAGGGATCCGGCGCCGCCCCGGACTGGGTCGCCCGCGTGGACGCGCTCAAGGAGGTCCTCACCAGCGAGGGCCGCACCCTCGGCCAGGGCGCCCTCGCCTGGCTGTGGGCCCGCAGCCCGCAGGCCGTGCCGATCCCGGGGTTCCGTTCCGTGGCGCAGGCCGAGCAGAACGCCGGGGCGATCGGGAAGGGGCCGCTCACCGCGCGGCAACTGACCGAGGTCGACCGGATCCTCGGTCGCTGAGCACCGCCGTACGCGACTGCCCGGCAGCCGTTCCACGCACCGGTGCGTACCTCGCGGTCCCACGCGAGGTCCACCCCCAACCCGGTGTCGTGGAACGGCTGCCGTTCCCCCCTCGGTTTGGCTTGCGGAATCCTCCTGCTCCATATGTGAAGCTCTGGTGCAGGCGAAGTTGAGCATAAGTCGCCTACCGGCTCTGACGCAGCGGAATGTCATATTCCGGTTGTGCACATTGTGGAGGCCGTGACGGACCGTCGGCTCTCAGCCGCGCCCCACGTACGGCATCGCCGTCGCCAGCACCGTCGCGAACTGCACGTTCGCCTCCAGCGGCAGCTCCGCCATGTGCCGCACCGTCCGCGCCACGTCGGCGACGTCCATCACGGGCTCGGGCACCACCGAACCGTCGGCCTGGAGGGCGCCCGTCCGCATCCGCGCGGTCATGTCGGTCGCCGCGTTGCCGATGTCGATCTGGCCGACGGCGATGTTGTAGGGCCGGCCGTCCAGCGACAGGGCCTTGGTCAGGCCGGTCAGCGCGTGCTTGGTCGCCGTGTAGGCCACCGAGCGCGGACGGGGTGTGTGCGCCGAGATCGAGCCGTTGTTGATGATGCGGCCGCCCTGCGGGTCCTGCTCCTTCATCCGCCGGTACGCCGCCTGCGCGCACAGGAACGCCCCGTTGAGGTTGGTGTCCACCACATGCCGCCAGGCGTCGTACGACAGCTCCTCGACCGGCACCCCGCCAGGGCCGAACGTCCCCGCGTTGTTGAACAGCAGGTCGACCCGCCCGAACCGCTCCACGGTCGCGGCGAACAGGGCGGCCACGTCCTCCTGCCGTGACACGTCGGTCCGTACGGCGAGGGCGGCCGTGTCCGGCACCAGCGCCGCCGTCTCCTCCAGCGTCTCCTCGCGCCGCCCCGCGAGCGCCACCGACCAGCCCGTGCGCAGCAGTTCCACCGCGACCGCCCGCCCGATGCCGGAGCCGGCGCCGGTCACCACAGCGGTCCTCGTGTCCGTTCGCCTGTCGTTCATGGGGCCGCAGGCTACGCGATGGTCCGCCATTCGGAACTCATCTGTCTGCCATCCGAGTGTTGTGTACGCGCCAAGCGAGTGTCGTCACCGGCCAGTCCAATGCCTCATGCATCCATCGGCAAGGGGAGGACCGGATGACCATCACCACAGACCCGCCCCAGCACAGCCCCGAACTGCGCGCGGCCGCCCGCCATATCGGCCGGCGTCGCTTCCTGACCGGCACCGGCGCGGCCGCCGCGCTGGCCTTCGCCGTGAATCTGCCGGCGGCCGGCACCGCGAGCGCCGCCCAGCTCGACCCCCGTGAGATCACCGACGACCCCTTCACCCTCGGCGTCGCCTCCGGTGACCCGCTGCCCGACTCCGTCCTGCTGTGGACCCGCCTCGCTCCGGCCCCGTACCAGCCCGACAGCGGACTGCCCGCCCAGCGGGTCACCGTGCACTGGGAACTGGCGCACGACGAGGCGTTCACCCGGATCGCCAGACGCGGCGCGGCCATCGCCTACCCCGAGTTCCACCACAGCGTCCACGTCGAGGCCGGCGGCCTCGACGCCGACCGCGTGTACCACTACCGCTTCCGCGCGGGCACCTGGATCAGCGACGCGGGCCGCACCCGCACCGCCCCGGCGCCGGGCGCCGCCGCGAGCTCCCTCACCTTCGCCGCCGTGTCCTGCCAGTCCTACACCGACGGCTACTTCACGCCGTACCGCCATCTCGCGCAGGACGACGTGGACGTGGTCTTCCACCTCGGCGACTACCTGTACGAGTACGCCGTCAACTCCGTCGGCGGCTACCGCAACTACACCGACCGCACCCTCCCCGGCCTGTTCAACCGCGAGACGGTGACTCTGGAGGACTACCGGCTGCGCTACGCCCTGTTCAAGTCCGACCCCGACCTCAGGGCCGCGCACGCCGCCCACCCCTTCGTCGTCACCTGGGACGACCACGAGACCGAGAACAACTACGCCGACGACACCCCCGAGAACAGCGTCCCGCCGGAGGAGTTCCTGCTGCGTCGGGCCGCCGCCTACCGCGCCTACTGGGAGAACCAGCCCCTGCGCCGCCCGCAACGCCCCGCAGGACCCGACATGCAGCTCTACCGGCGCCTCAAGTGGGGCAGCCTCGCCCAGTTCGACGTGCTGGACACCCGGCAGTACCGCTCCAACCAGGCCTACGGCGACGGCGCCCAGCTCCCCGGCCCGGAGATCGACGACCCGGCGCGCACGATGACCGGCGCCACGCAGGAGCGGTGGCTGCTGGGCGGCTGGCGCGAGTCGACGGCGCTGTGGAACGTCGTACCGCAGCAGGTCGTCTTCTCCCAGCGCCGGTTCGACCTCACCACGCCCTCACGGGTGTCCATGGACGCCTGGGACGGCTACCGCGCCTCCCGCCGCCGGGTGCTGGACGGCGCCAAGGCCGCCGGCATCGAGAACCTGATGGTGCTCACCGGCGACGTCCACGTCGGCTACGGCTTCGACATCAAGGACGACTTCGACGCCCCCGACTCCGCCACCCTCGGCACCGAGATCGTGGCCACCTCGATCGCCAGCGGCCGCGACGGCGCCGACCGGCCCGCCAACTGGGACACGTACCTGAAGGCCAACCCGCACCTGCGCTTCTACAACGGACGGCGCGGCTACGTGACCGTCGCGCTGGGACAGGAGCTGGCGCGGGCCGACTTCAAGACGGTCCCGTACGTGACCACACCCGGGGCGCCGGTCTCCACGGCCGCGTCCTTCGTGACACAGGTGGGGGAGCAGGGGCTCAAGCCGGCGTGAGTTCCGGCGCCTCGCCGACGGTGTCCTCGCCCGGGTAGCGCACGCCGACGCGGTCCCGGATCGCGTCCAGCGTCCGCATCACGGCCAGCGTGCCCGCCAGCGGGACCAGCGGGGACTCGGTCTCACCGGCCCGCAGGGCCCGCATCACCTCGGCGGCCTCGTGCCGCAGGCTGTTACGGGGCCCGTCCGCCGGGTCGGCCGTGAACTCCTCGGGGTCACGGCCGTCCCGGTGCAGCACGAACCGGTCCGGGAAGAAGAACCCGGACGGCACGTCGATCCGGCCGCCCGAACCGGTGACCGACGCGGAGGTCGCCGTACCGCCGACGATGGAGCAGTGCAGCGAGGCGAGCGCGCCGCCGTCCCACGAGAGCAACGCCCCCGTCTGCAGATCGACGCCCTCCGCCGACAGCGCCGCGCGCGCCGTCACGTCCGACGGCTCCCCGAGCAGGAGATGGGCGAAGGAGACCGGGTACACGCCGAGGTCCAGCAGCGCGCCGCCGCCCTGTGCCGGATCGCGCAGCCGGTGCGCGGGCGGGAAGGGACCGGCCAGCCCGAAGTCGGCCTGGACATGGCGCACCTCGCCGATCGCGCCGTCGTCGACCAGGGCCTTCAGACGCCGGACCAGCGGGTTGCAGTACATCCACATGGCCTCCATCAGGAAGCTGCCGCGCGCCCGGGCCAGCGTGACGAGTTCCTCGGCCTCGCGCGCGTTGATCGTGAACGCCTTCTCGCACAGCACGTTGCGCCCGGCCTCCAGGCACAGCCCGGCGGCCTCGCGATGCGCCGAGTGCGGGGTGGCGACGTACACGACATCGATGTCGCCGTCCTCGGCGAGCGCGCGCCAGTCGCCGTACGCGCGGGAGATCCCGAACCGTTCGGCGAACGCGTCGGCGGACTCCTGCTTGCGCGAGGCGACGGCCACCACCTCGGCGTCGGGCAGGTCGACCAGATCCGCGGTGAACGCGGCGGCGATCCCGCCGGTAGCCAGAATCCCCCACCGCACGCGCTGCTCGCCCATCGCGGTCCCACCCCTCGTTCATGTGACCCTCGGCACTCTGTACGAGCTGAGAGCATAGGGGGCGGATCACTCGGAGAGGGAGGGGCACATGAGCGACCGCGGGGGGCCGATACAGGACGTGTCGCAGTCGGCGGCACCGACGGCGAATCAACCACCCACCCGCTCCCTCCGTACCACCGGCCTCCTGGTCACCTTCATCCTCGGCGGACTGACGGCCACGCCCCCGCTGGCGATGGACATGTACCTCCCGGCGCTCCCCGAGGTCACCGGCTCCCTGCACGCGCCCGCCGCGACCGTCCAGCTCACCCTCACCGCCTGCCTGGCCGGCATGGCGCTGGGGCAGTTGGTGGTCGGCCCGATGAGCGACCGCTGGGGCCGCAGGCGACCACTCCTGGCGGGCCTCGCGGTGTACGTCGTGGCCACCGCGCTCTGCGCGCTGGCCCCCACGGTCCAGCTCCTGGTCGCCTTCCGGCTGGCGCAGGGGCTCGCGGGCGCGGCGGCGATCGTGATCGCGCGGGCGGTCGTACGCGATCTCCACGACGGCCTGGCGATGGCCCGCTTCTTCTCCACCCTGATGCTGATCTCCGGGGTCGCCCCGGTCGTGGCGCCGCTCATCGGCGGGCAGATCCTGCGGGTGACGGACTGGCGGGGCGTGTTCGTCGTGCTCACCGTGCTCGGGGTGCTGCTGGCGGGCCTCGTCTGGCGCAGGCTCCCGGAGACCCTGCCGCCCCAGGACCGGCACGCCGGCGGTGTCGGCGAGGCCCTGCGCGCCATGCGCGGCCTGCTCGCCGACGGCGCCTTCGCCGGGTACACCCTGGCCGGCGGGTTCGCGTTCGCCGCGCTCTTCGCGTACATCTCGGCGTCCCCCTTCGTGATCCAGGAGATCTACGGCGCCTCGCCGCAGACCTTCAGCCTGCTGTTCGGTCTCAACTCGGTCGGCCTGGTGGCGGTCGGCCAGATCAACGGCAAGGTGCTGGTGGGACGGGTGAGCCTGGACCGCGTCCTGGGCGCCGGCCTGGCCGTCGTCATCCTGTCCGCGACGGCACTGCTGCTGATGTCCGTCGGCGTCTTCGGCGAGGTGGGCCTGGCACCGGTGGCCGCGGCTCTCTTCGTCCTGATGTCCGCGATGGGCATCACTCTCCCCAACACCCAGGCCCTCGCCCTCCAGCGCACCAAGCACGCCGCCGGGTCCGCCTCCGCGCTGCTCGGCACGTCCTCCTTCCTCATCGGCGCCGTCGCCTCGCCCCTCGTGGGCGTCGCCGGAGAGGACACGGCCGTCCCGATGGCCGTCGTCCAACTGGCCGCAGCACTGGTGGCGCTGGCCTGCTTCATGGGAATGTGCCGTCCTTGGAACAGACGTGCGGACAGACGTGCGGGTGCGGAGGGAGCGGACAGCTGAGCGCGCCGAGACTGCGCGGGGACACACCGGAGAAGGCCGGGCTCGACCCCGAGGAGATCCGACAACTCGTCCGCGAGGTCCACGACCTCACCACCGGCCCACGCCCCTGGGCGGCCGGAGCGGTGCTGATCGTGGGGCGGGGGCCGTACGTCGCCGTCGAGGAGGCGATGGGCTGGGCGGTGCGGTACGCCGCCTACGACGAGGAGAAGGACGAGGGCGTGGAACTCCCGCCGGACTCCCGCATCCCGATGACCACGTCGACCCCCTTCGACCTGGCCTCCCTCACCAAGCTGTTCACCTCCGTCGCCGCGGTGCAGCAGATCGAGCGCGGCACGCTGGGCATCGACGCGCGGGTCGGGGCGTATCTGCCGGACTTCCGGGCGGCGGCCCGGCACGGCGTCACCGTGCGCCAGCTGCTCACGCACACCTCCGGGCTGCGGCCGGAACTTCCCCTGTACGACTGCGCGGACGACGCGGAGCGCCTGGAGATGCTGCGCGCCGAACCCCCGATCGGCGTCCCCGGCACCTACTGCTACTCCGACCTCAACCTGCTCCTGCTCCAGCACGTCCTGGAACGCATCACGAGCCGCACCCTCGACGTCCTGATCCACGACGGCATCACGCGTCCGCTGGGCATGACGGCGACCCACTTCGGCCCCTGCGCCGGCGCGGCGGCGACGGAGGACCAGCGCCGGCCCTGGGCCAAGGCGGACCGGGGGATGCTGCGCGGCACGGTCCACGACGAGAACGCCTGGGCGCTGGGCGGGGTGGCGGGCCACGCGGGCCTGTTCGCCACCGGCCACGACCTCGCGGTCTTCTGCCGCGCCCTGCTCTCCGGGGGCGCGTACGGCCCCGCCCGCATCCTGGGCCCCGACTTCGTGGAACTCCTGCTGACCCCGCCCGGTCTGGGCTTCGCGGTCGACCAGCCGTGGTTCATGGGAGAGCTGGCGGGCCGGGGGGCGGCCGGGCACACGGGCTTCACCGGGACGTCACTGGTACTGGATCCGGCCACGGACTCGTTCCTGGTACTGCTGGCGAACACGGTGCATCCGCGGAGGCGGGGGGCGGACAGCGGGCCGCGGGCGCGGGCGGGGTCGAGGGTGGCGCGGGCGATGCGGTAGCGGCGGGGAGAGTTTCTCCGCCCCCGCCGCCCCTACCCATTCCCGTCCCCCAGGGGCTCCGCCCCTTCGACCCCGCCAGGGGGCTCCGCCCCCTGGACCCCCGCTCCTCAAACGCCGGAGGGGCTGGATTTTCAGCCCGTCCGGCGTTTGAGGACGAGGCCCGTTCAGGGCCGAAGCGGGGGTCTGGGGGCGGCAGCCCCCAGGGGACGGGAATGGGTAGGGGCGGTCGGCTCCGCGCCGGTCGCGCTCGTAGAATCGCCGGGTGAACGCCCCCGTCCCCCCGCCCGCCGAAACCCTGCGCAGCGCCCTCGCCGCCCTCCTCGACGGCCTCCCGCCCCACCGGGCCACCCAGGCGGTCGACCGGCTGATCGCCGCCTACCGCGGAGCGACCCCCACCCACACCCCCATCCTCCGCGACCACGCAGACGTGGCCGCCTACGCCGCCTACCGCATGCCCGCCACCTTCGAGGCCGTCCACGCGGCGCTGGAGGCGTTCGCACGGGCCGTACCGGACTGGACCCCCACCGGCCACATCGACGTCGGCGGCGGAACCGGCGCCGCCACCTGGGCCGTCACCGCCACCTGGCCCGGCGAGCGCAGCGTCACCGTGCTGGACTGGGCCGAGCCCGCCCTGGAGACCGGCCGGGAGATCGCCGCCGTCAACCCGGCGCTGAGGCAGGCCCGCTGGCAGCGCGCCCGCATCGGCCCGGAGCTCACCCTCGACCCCACCGACCTCGTCACCGTCTCCTACGTCCTCAACGAACTCACCGCCCCCGACCGCACCACCCTCCTCGACACCGTCGCCTCCGCCGCGCAGGCGGTCGTGATCGTCGAACCCGGCACCCCCGACGGCTACACCCGCGTCATCGAGGCCCGCGACCGCCTCATCGCCGCCGGCTTCCACGTCGCCGCCCCCTGCCCGCACAGCGCCGCCTGCCCCATCACGCCCGGCACGGACTGGTGCCACTTCGCGGCCCGCGTCAGCCGCTCCTCGCTGCACCGCCGGATCAAGGGCGGCTCCCTCGCCTACGAGGACGAGAAGTTCAGCTACGTCGCCGCCACCCGCCGCCCACCCACCCCGGCCCCCGCCCGGGTCGTACGCAAACCCCAGATCCGCAAGGGCCAGGTACTCCTCGACCTCTGCGAAACCGAACCGTCCCTACGCCGCACCACGATCACCAAACGCCACGGCGACCTCTACAAGTCGGCCCGAGACGCCGACTGGGGCGACGCCTGGACCCCGGAGGGCGACACCCCCTAGGGGAGTGTTTTGAAAGTCCCGCACGGCACTTGCGGCGCCCGGCACGCACCCTCGCCGCACCGGCTGTGACAACAGCCGCTGCCGCGGCGGGCGCGGGCACCGCACCGGACCTTCAAAACACCCCTTGGCACCGAGCCCATCGCGCCAGCGTCGCCCGTGCCTGCGCCCGGTCGGCGGGCGGCAGGTTCTCGATCTTGGCGCTGTGGTTCCCGCCCGGTACGTGCAGGACCCTGGAATCGGGGCCACCGGGGCGGAAGGGCTCGGCGACGGAGGGGTCCATCGTGCCGTTGACGAACAGCAGGCGGCTGCCTCGGCGGCGCACCCAGCGGTCGATGTCCGGCATGGCCGTGGAGTCGAACCGCATCGGGATGTCGCGCGGCACGAAGGTGCGGGGCCGGGTGTGGTCCCGGTACCGCAGCAGGCCGGTCAGATGCGGCGCCGGCACCTCGGGGTAGCCGAGCTGGGTGCCGCACTGGTACCAGTACGGGATGTAGTTGCGCGCCGTCGAGTCGGCGTACAGGGACAGCCCGGTCGTACGGTCCAGCCAGTCGTACAGCTCGTCCGACGTGGCGTCCGGACCGGGAAGCGCGGCGAGGTCCGCCGCCTGCGCGCGCTGCCAGAACATGAACTGCGCGCGCACCACCGCGATCTCCAGCGCCTTGTCGGCACTTCCGACGAGGCGGAAGGTGTCCCCGGCGCCGGCCGCCCAGCCCTCGTAACGGGCGACCATCTCGTCGCGGCGCAGCAGGATGCGCCGCTGGGCCCCCTGCACCGCCTCGCGGTGTTCAGCGCTGCCCACGCTGTCCAGGAAGCGCACGTAGGCGGAGTCGTCCCGGTCGTCGACGTTGTTCGGGGCGCCGTACGCCACGGTGCCGTCCACGTCGTGGGGATGGAAGCGGCGGTGGTAGACCGCGGCCATGCCGCCCTTGCTGCCGCCCGCCGAGATCCAGGAACCGGGGTACAGATCGCGGAAGAGGCGGACGACGCGGTGATGGTCGTCCGCGGCCTGGCGGATCGTCAGATGGGTGTGGTCGAGGGTCGCCGGGCGGGACGTGCCGAAGTAGCGGTGCTCGATCTGGAGCTGGTTGGCGCCCAGCAGCACGGTCGGTTCGGCCCGCCAGGGCGTGAGTACGGCGTGGTATCCCGTCGTGGCGAGGACCATGGGGCGGTCCACCGCGGTGTGCAGCAGCGTGAGGCGCTGCTCGAAGGTGCCGGCCGCCGGGTCGGTGTGGTCCACCCGCTGACGCAGCCCGAGCACGAAGAACCGGTCACCCGACTCGGCCCCCGGCCGCTCCTCGACCACCCTCAGCCCCGGCAGCGCCCGTAACACACTGGCGACGTCGCCCCTCCCCGCACGCTCCCCCGGACTCCGTCCGGGGGGACCCCCGTCTCGCTTCGGTCGGCCCGCGGCCGACGCCGTCGAGGCCGTCGGCACCGTCGAGATCAGCGGCGCCGCCGACGCCGTGGTGATGAGCATGCGACGTCTCGTCCACCCGCGCATCGCGATTCCTCCGTCACTGTCCTGAGCTGCTGACCGCTTCAGTACAGCCGCCGTGCGCCGGGCGGGGATCCCGCACGAGAGGGGCCCGTCTCCCTCGGGCGGGGGAGACGGGCCCCCGCTATTTCTGCTTCTGCTGGAGCCTGCGCAGCAGTTCCCGCTTCTGCGCCGCGGGGTCCGTACCGCCGCCGATCCGGCTGCCCCGGCCCCCGCCGCGCAGCGCCTTGCGGCCGAGGTTCCGTCGGGTGCCGCCGACTCCGAGCATGTTTCCGCCGCCTCGGGTCATGGTGAGGCTCCTTTCGTTCATCCATCACTCACATCACTTGACGATACGTATCGTCTCGTTTCCGTCGCTCGATCAGGATCCGGCGAGACGCTCCGTCTTGTCAACTGATAAATTCGAGCCATGGCAGCCCAGAAGTCCGCCCAGAAGTCCCCCCGGACCGTCCCCAACTCCACCCGCCGCAGCGAGAAGTCCCGCCGCGCCATCTACGACGCCGCACTCGCTCTCGTCGGGGAGGTCGGCTACCCCAGGACCACCATCGAGGGCATCGCCGCCCGCGCCGGCGTCGGCAAGCAGACGATCTACCGGTGGTGGTCGTCGAAGGCCGACGTGCTGCTGGAGGCCTTCCTCGACCTGAGCGAGCAGGCCTCCCGGGACGCGGGAGCGGAGTACGAGTTCGCCATCCCGGACACCGGCGACCTCGCCGCCGACCTCAAGGCCGTACTGCGCCTCACCGTCGACCAGCTCAAGGACCCCCGCTTCGAGGCACCCTCCCGCGCCCTGGCCGCCGAGGGCGTGGTCGACGAGCAGCTCGGCCGGGTCTTCGTGGCCAAGCTCCTCGAACCCTCGCTCCAGCTGTACGTCGACCGGGTGCGCGCCGCCCAGGAGGCCGGCCAGGTCCGCCGCGAGGTCGACCCGCGCATCGCCCTCGAACTGTGGGTCTCGCCCCTCGCCCAGCGTTGGCTGCAGCACACGGGGCCGATCTCGTACGAGTACACCGACACCCTCGTCGACTACGCCCTGCACGGCATCGCATCGCGCACGGTTGGGGCGTAAATCCCGCCAAAACAGCTCATTACCGCTGATCCAGGGGGTGTGTACGCCTCGCCCCACCTACCCCGGTTGTCCGCTACGGCCCCCCGGAGCGCACGATAGTGGGACCATAGGGCATGCTGTTCCGCACGACAGCGAGGCGAGGGGATAGATGAGCGCGGAGTTGGGCGGCCGCACCGGCCTGCAGGGCAAACTCTCCCAGTGGCTGCGCGGACGCCGCCCCAAGGACACCACCGCGGACGACGGTGGTCGTGAGGCCCTGCTGCTGGCCGCCGCCGGAACGGGCCTGCCGCTCGCGCCCGCCGCGTACCCCGCCCCCGGCTACCGCTGCTCCTGCGACCGCGTCGGCTGTCCCACGCCCGCCCGGCACCCGGTGTCCTTCGCCTGGCAGACGCAGTCCACCACCGACCGCGCCCAGATCGAGCGCTGGGCCCGCCACCAGCCGCAGGCCAACTTCATCACCGCCACCGGCATGGTCCACGACGTGCTCGACGTGCCGCTGGAGGCCGGGCTCGACGCGCTGGAGCGGCTGCTCGGCGCGGGTGTCGAGGTCGGGCCGGTCGCCGAGAGCGACGACGGACGCCTGCTGTTCTTCACCCTCACCCGCGGCACCCCCGAGGACGAGGACGAGTGGTGGCCCTGCGAGCTGGACTGCCACCCCGAGACGATGGACGAGCACCCCGGACTGCGCTGGCACTGCCGGGGCTCGTACGTCCTCGTACCGCCCGCCCGGCTGCCCGGCGACGGTCAGACCGTGCACTGGGTACGCGGCCTCGAACACCCCTTGCCCGACCCGCTCAGCCTGCTGGAAGTCCTCACCGACGCCTGCGCCCGCCACGCCGACGAGGAGCCCGGCCACGTCCCCGCGGCCTGGCCCCTGCGCCACTGAGCCACCACGACGGCGGCGCTACTCGCCCTTCGCCGACGTCAGCCCCTGGGTCCGGCCGATGATCTCCACCTTCCCCGAGCCCTTCGGGTCCAGGGCCACCTCGTTCGAGATGATCTCCAGCGTCAGCGACTGCTTTATCTCGCCCGTCGTCAGGGCCTCCACCGCCTTGCCCGGCGAGGGGACGTCGGTGCCCGCGTAGGCCGTCCGCTTCTCGTAGTAGCGCGTGGTGAAGAACACCATCGCGCCACCGTCCGCGGTGCGCAGCGCCAGCGGGGCGTAGTCGCCGTCGGTCAGCGGCTCGTCGATGAACTGGCTGACCAGGCCGGGGCGCTTGGCGTCCTTCTCCCGGTCGGCACGCCAGGCGCTGGTGTGGCGACCGGGCGCGAAGGTGTCCCCGCCGTCCTTGAGGTAGCCGGCGTACTCCTTGCTCAAGTCCCGCGGCGGCACGGCCAGTTCGGTCGAGTTCGCGGGAACGGCCTCGGCCCAGCCGTCCTTGTCGGTCTTGAACTCCGGTACGTCGTCGGGGGCCGTCAGCGTCAGATACGCGGCCTCCCACGGCTCGTCCAGACCGTCCCGGGTGAACACGAAGAGCCAGCGCGCGCTGCCGAACTTGTTGCCCGCCGCGTCGGCCAGGAACCAGCGCGGCCAGCCCGCCTTCTTCGGAATCGTGTACTTGACGTCCGACAGCTTCAGCGGGGTGTGCTTCGCGTTGCCGCCGGGGCTGACCGCCTTGCTCGCCTTCAGCCGGGCGGCGTCGATGTCGCCCAGGGCGCCGGTGACGTAGTCGGCGTCGAGGGAGCTGTCGTACTCCTTGTCCGCCTCGTTGTACGCGACAGTGAACTGCTGGAGCGCCTTGGCGGCCTCCGCCTTGGTGGCCGAGGGGAGGATCTCCCGCTCCCCGTGGACCACCACGCACCCGCTCGCCGTCAACGACAAAGCGGTCACGGACGCCGCTATCAGTGCGCTCCGGTCAAGCCTGCGGAGCCTTCGAGGGCCGCGATCCCTGCTCATCAGGTCCCTTCACCTTCCCCTTCCCGGAGGCGAACCCTACCGGGGCCAGGAACAGCGCGAGCGTCGGGATCAGGTACAGCAGCCACACCGTGACCTGAAGGACGGTCGGATCCGCCTGGAAGTTGAACACGCCCTTCAGCAAGGTGCCGTACCAACTCGACGGGTCGATGGTGTCGGCAGATCGTGGAAGCCGTACGCCAGCACGCCCGCCGCCACGACGACCAGCATGCCGCCGGTCCAGGTGAAGAACCTGGAGAGGTTGATGCGCAGCGCGCCCCGGTAGAACAGTCGGCCGCGCGCACCGGCGCCCACACGAACAGGGCCGTCTCGATGCCCTCCTGGCGCACCGCCAGGGCGGTGCGCCGCATCCAGAGCGCCATCCACGTCACCAGGCCGACCGCGAGGAGCGACAGCGACCCGCCGAGCGCCTCCTGCGCCTCGAACGTCAGCTCCTGCGAGCCGAATTCGCGTCCCTACGGTCCGTCCTCACCAGATAGGCGATGAGTATGCAGACGACGAGGGACGCCTCCAGGCCCTCGCGCAGCTTCGCCCCCATGGAGAGGTCAAAGGACGGTCAAAGGTTGCGTTTCGGGGTCACCAGGACCGCACCCGTCCGAGGATGCGAGAGCACTTCGACCGGCTGGTCGTAGACCTCCGACAGCAGCCGCTCGGAGAACACCTCGGCGGGTGGCCCGTCGGCGGCGATCCGCCCGGCGCGCAGAATCGCGACCCGATGCGCGTACGCCGCCGCGAGACCCAGATCGTGGAGTACGACCACCACCGCGTCCCCGGCCCGCGCCCGCTCCCGGCACAACCGCAGCACCAGCTCCTGATGCCTGAGGTCGAGCGCCGCCGTCGGCTCGTCCAGCAACAGCAGCGGCGCGCGCTGCGCGAGCACCCGGGCGAGCGCGACCCGGGCCCGCTCGCCACCGCTGAGCGCGGAGAACGGCCGTACCGCGAAGCCGGTCACCTCGGCGGCGGCCATCGCCTCGGCGACGGCCAGATCGTCCTCGGCGGGGGAGACGGCATGGGGTGCGCGCCCCATCCGCACGACCTCCTCCACCGTGAAGGGGAAGGCCAGCGCCGCCGACTGCGGCAGAACGGCACGACGCAGGGCCAGTTCGGGGGCGGACCACTCGGCGGCCGGCCGGCCGTGAATCCGTACGGTGCCTCCGGCGACCGGCAGATCGGCGGCCAGCGCGCTCAACAGGGTGGACTTACCGGCCCCGTTGGGCCCGACGAGGGCGAGCACTTCGCCGGCGCGGACGGTCACGGAGACGCCGTGGAGCACGGGACGGGAGCCGAGACGAACGTGGACCGCCTCGGCGCGGGCGAGGACGTCGCCGGGTGAGGCGGGAGCGGGAGGGGCGGGACGGTGGCGGAGGAGTCTCATGAGGAGGGTGCTCCTTCAACGGAGGGTCACGTGCTGTCGCGGGCAGGGGCAACGCCCGTTGTTCAGGGGCGCGGGGCTGTATCAATTTGCGGCTCCGCCGCGCGGGCGCGACCAGCCCCCACACACCCGCAGCCGCCATACAACCTTCAGGCCCATCCCCCTTGCCGCCGCCGAGTCCGACGCAGCAGCCAGAAGAAGAACGGACTGCCGAGCAGCGCGGTCAACACCCCCAGCGGCAACTCCGCGGGCGCGGCCACCGTCCGCGCCACAAGATCCGCCGCGAGCAGAACCACCGCCCCCAGCAACGCGCTGCCCGGCACCAGAAACCGATGCCCCGGCCCCGCCGCCATCCGCAGCAGATGCGGCACGACCAGGCCGACGAAGCCGATGATCCCGGAGACGCTCACCGCCGCGGCCGTCAGCAGCGCGATGACCAGGACGAGAACGATCCGCAGCCGCTCCACGTCCACGCCCAGATGCCGCGCGGGTCCCTCGCCGAGGGCCAGCAGGTCCAGCCGGCGGGCGTACAGCGGCGCGACGGCCAGCCCGAGCGCGGCGCACGGCAGTACGGCCAGCGCCTTCGGCCAGGTCGCCTGGGAGAGCGAGCCGAGCTGCCAGAAGGTGATCTGCTGGATGGCCGCGGCGTCCGCGAAGAACAGGAACAGCCCGATCACCGCCCCGCCGAAGGCGTTCACGGCGATACCGGTGAGGATCAGCGTCACCACTTCCGTACGGCCGCCCGAGCGCGCCATGACGTATACGAGCAGCACGGTGGCGAGCCCGGAGACGAAGGCGAAGGCCGACACCGTCCAGGTGCCGAGGAAGCCGGCGTTGAGCGCGATCGCGCCGACCGCGCCGACCGCCGCGCCGGAGGAGACGCCGATGACGCCGGGCTCGGCGAGCGGGTTGCCGAACACCCCCTGCATCAGCGCCCCGGCACACCCCAGCGACGCCCCGATGAGCAGCGCGAGCACGATCCGCGGGAAGCGCACGTTCCACAGCACCGACTCGGCGACGCGGTCCGACTCGCCGCCGCCGAGCCCGACTTTGTGCTGGATGGAGGCGAGGACGTCCCCGACGGGGATCGGGTAGGCGCCGATCCCGGCGGCGACCGGCACGAGGACGACCAGGGCCACGCTCAGGCCGGCGGTCAGCAGCCACGCGGTGGTGTGCCGTCCGCGCGGCGGCGTCTCGGCCACCGCCCCGGACGGGGTGGCCTTCTCCAGTACGGTCATGCCGCATCCCGCCCGACCGAGACGATCCGGCGGATCCGGCGGTCCGCGCCGGCCCGAGGGACGTCCTCCCGCGGAACGTCCTCGCGCACGGCGGCGGTCCGCGGCGCGCCCGTCAGTCGTGTGCGCAAGCGTCGCACGGTCCCGTCCGTTCCTCTCGGTCCACTGCCGTTCCGGCCAGGGCAAAGCTTAGGTTAGCCTTACCTTTATTCGCTAGATCGCGAAGGGGAGTTGCCTGGCGCGGGACGGCTGATGCTTCAATCGTCCCGTGACTGACTACGACGTCCTCCGCGTCTTCTGCGGGCCGACCGGTGGATACGGCAACGAACTCGGCGTCGTCCGCGAGGGGTCCGTGCTGCCGGACCCCGCGGAGCGGCAGGCGTTCGCGGCGAAGCTCGGCTTCAGCGAGACCGTGTTCGTGGACGACCCCGAGCGCGGGATCATCGACATCTACACGCCCTCCGTACGGCTGCCCTTCGCCGGGTATCCCTGCGTCGGTACGGCCTGGCTGCTCGACGTCCCCGAACTGGTCACGCCCGCCGGGGTGGTGGGGGCCAGGGTCGACGGCGAGTTCTGCTGGATCGAGGCCCGCCCGGACTGGCCGCTGCCGCGCACCCTGCGGCAGTACGGCAGCGCGGGGGAGGTCGACGCTCTCGCCGTACCGCCGCCCGGGGAGTGGATCTATGCCTGGGCCTGGGAGGACGAGGCCGCCGGACGGGTCCGCGCGCGAGGGTTTCCCGGCCGTGGCGACGGCGTGGCGGAGGACGAGGCGACGGGCGCGGCGGCCATCCAGCTCACCCACCGGCTGGGCCGGGCGCTCAACATCACGCAGGGCGCGGGCTCACAGCTGCTGACGGCGCCCCAGCCCGGCGACTGGGTCGAGCTGGGCGGCCGGGTGGTCCTGGAGCGCTGACACCGCCTCACGCCGACAGCGGGAACTCCTCGCCCAGTGCCCGGAACACCGCCGTGTTCAGCGCGAACGCCCGCTTGCACTCCGCGACGACGCGCTGCTTCTCCAGGTCGTCCGCGCGCACCGCGTCCAGCAGTTCGCGGTAACCCCGCTTGAACGCCGCCGGGTTGGGGATGTCCTCGAAGACGTAGAACCGGACCCCGTCGCCCTTGCGGGCGAAGCCCCACGTCTTCTCCGCCTTGGCGCGGATGATCTGCCCGCCGGAGAGATCGCCGAGGTAGCGGGTGTAGTGGTGGGCGACATAACCGGCCGGCCAGTCGGCGGCGCACTCCCGCACCCGGTCCGCGTATGCCCGGGTGGCCGGGAGCGCCGACAGTCCCGCGCGCCACCGAGGACCCCGCAGATGCGCCAGGTCCCGCTCCAGGGCCGCCAGCCGGAACAGCTCCGGCCGGATGAACGGGCCGGCCACCGGGTCCGACGCCAGCCGCTCGGCGCCGGCCTCCAGGGCCTCGTACACGAACCACAACTGCTCGGTGTACCGCGCGTAGGCGTCCACGCCCAGCCTGCCGCCGAGCATGTCGCTCATGAACGTCGAGGTCTCCGCCTCGGTGTGCTCTTCGTGGGAGGCGGTGCGGATGACTGTCGAGAAGGAGTCCATGGCCGTATTTTCTGAGGTTAGGCTAACCTAAGTCAATAGGTTTGCCGACGCCGTGTCGGTAAAAGCGTACCGAGAAAACCCGCCCTCCGCAGAGGACGGGTTCTGCTGCCCGCTTCGGCTACGGCAGCGTCAGGATCTCCGCGCCCGTCTCCGTCACCACCAAGGTGTGCTCGAACTGAGCCGTCCGCTTGCGGTCCTTCGTGACGACCGTCCAGCCGTCGTCCCACATGTCGTACTCGTGGGTGCCCAGCGTCAGCATCGGCTCGATCGTGAAGGTCATCCCCGGCTGGATCACCGTCGTCGCGTGCGGGCTGTCGTAGTGCGGGATGATCAGGCCCGAGTGGAAGGACGAGTTGATGCCGTGCCCGGTGAAGTCCCGCACCACCCCGTAGCCGAAGCGCTTGGCGTACGACTCGATCACCCGGCCGATGACATTGATCTGGCGGCCCGGCTTGACCGCCTTGATCGCGCGGTTGAGGGACTCGCGGGTGCGCTCCACCAGCAGACGGCTCTCCTCGTCCACGTCGCCCACCAGGTACGTGGCGTTGTTGTCGCCGTGCACCCCGCCGATGTACGCCGTCACGTCGAGGTTGATGATGTCGCCGTCGCGCAGCACCGTGGAGTCCGGGATGCCGTGGCAGATGACCTCGTTGACGCTGGTGCACAGCGACTTGGGGAAGTTGCGGTAGCCGAGCGTCGAGGGGTAGGCGCCGTGGTCGCACATGTACTCGTGCGCCACCCTGTCCAGCTCGTCGGTCGTCACGCCGGGCGCGATCAGCTTCGCCGCCTCGGCCATCGCCCGCGCGGCGATCCGCCCGGCGACCCGCATCGCCTCGACGGTCTCGGGGGTCTGCACCTCCGGACCCGAGTACGGGGTCGGCGCGGGCTTGCCGACGTACTCGGGACGGCGGATGTTTCCGGGTACGGAACGGGTGGGAGACAGCTCCCCTGGTACGAGCAGCGACTGGCCAGACATGCAGCGAGTCTAAGACAGCGGCCATGGGGGACCATGACCGTGGCGATCTCAGTGGCGATCCCATGTGAAAGGAGCCGGTCATGGCCCTGTTCAAGAAGCGCACGGTCGGCAAACCGGGCGAGTGGTACTACTGCCTCGTCCACAAGAAGGTCGAGGAGGGCCCGGAGTGCCCGGCCAAGGACCGCTTCGGGCCGTACGCCAGCCGCGAGGAGGCCCAGCACGCGATGGACCTGGCACGCGAACGCAACCTGGAGTGGGAAACCGACCCGAGGTGGCACGACGCCCCGACCGGACCGGCGGACGAGGACTAGGGCCCGGCGGGTCAGCCCTCCGCCGGGGCCGGAGCCGGTGTGGTTGCCGATGTCGCGCGCTGCTCGCGCAGTCGTACCGCGTGCTCGTTGGTGCGGGCGTCGTACGTCATCAGCTTCGGCAGGCACAGCGCCAGCAGCCCCACCGCGCCCACGCACAGCAGCCCGCCCGACCAGACGGCGGTGCGCACCCCGCGCCAGGCCGCGATGCCGCCCATGTAGGTCTGGCCGAGCTGTGGGCCCACCGAGTACGACAGCAGCTCGATCCCGGCGAGCCGGCCGCGCAGCTCGTCCGGGATCGTCTGGTTCCACATCACGCCGCGGAAGATGCCGCTGACCATGTCGGCGGCGCCGCCCAGGGTCAGGAACAGCAGCACCAGCCAGACGTTCCCGGAGACACCGGCGGCCGCGACCGCCACGCCCCACAGCGCGGCCGCCAGCACGACGACCCGCCCGTGCCGGTACACCCGTGAGGTCCAGCCGCTGGTCAGGCTCACCAGCATCGCCCCGGCCGGGACGGACGCGTACATCAGACCGAGCGACCAGGGGGCGTTCAACTCGTCCGCGAGGAAGGGCAGTACGGCCAGCGGCAGCGCGAAGAGCATCGCCGCGATGTCGATGACGTACGTGCCGAGGAGCTCCTTGCGGCTCCAGGCGTAGCGCGCGCCCTCGGCGATGGCCTTCAACGACGGCTTCGCGGCCTCGTGCGAGGCGGGGGAGGGGGCGAGCCCGATCACGAACAGGACGGAGACGACGAAGGTCACGAGATCCGCGCCGTACGCCCAGCCGAGCCCCGCGTACGCCACCACCACACCGGCCAGGGCGGGGCCCGCGACCCCGCCGACCTGCCAGCGCAGGGCGTTGAGGGCGGCGGCCGCCGGGAGGTGGTCGTGGGCGACGATCCGGGGCAACAGGGCGTCCAGGGCGGGACGCTGGACCGAGACCAGCGCGGAGGACAGGGCGGCGACGACGTACAGCGGCCAGATCGCCGGAACCGGAAGCAGGGCGTTGAGCAGCAGGACGGCGCTCAGCAGGCCCTGCCCGGCCTCCGTCCACACGATCAGCTTCCGCTTGTCGAGCGCGTCGGCGAGCGCGCCCCCGTACAGCCCGAACACCACCAGCGGCACCAGCTCCACGGCCCCGATCGCCCCGACCGCCGCGGCGGACCCGGTCAGCTCCTTGATCTGCACGGGCAGCGCGACGAACGTCAGAAAACTCCCGAAGGACGAGACCAGCCCCGCCAGCCACAACTTCCGGAAGTCGGCGGAGGCCCGCCAGGGGGTGAGGTCGGGCAGTACGGCCCGGAGCCGGGAGGGGGTGGGGGAGTCGTCGGTCACGAAGGGCCATGCTCGAAGGGCGCGGTACCGGAGGCAACCGGTTTTGCGGCCCGGTGGCCGGTGGGCGCCCTACCAGCGCGGCGGTGGCGGTGCCGTCAGCGACTCCGCCAGGCGCGACAGACGGTCCCGCAGGCGGCTGCGTCCCCGCGCGGAGGGCACCGCGTTCTCGCCGGCCGCCGCGCTCACCAGGTGCTGCACCGTGTCCAGGTCCAGCTCCGCGCCCTCCGGCACGACCAGCCGCTCGTGGGCCATCGCCGTCAGCTCGCCCTCGCCGCTGCCGAGCGCCAGCACCGTCGCCCCGGCCCGCCGCACGTCGTGCACCCGTTCCAGCAGCGGCGCCCCCGGCCGGTCCGGCGACACCACCAGCAGCGTCTCCCCGCGCCGCGCCGCCGCCAGCCGCCCCAGGCCCACCGCCAGATGCGCCGGATCCGAGGCGCGCGCGTCATGCCGGACGAGGGTCGGGGCCAGCTCCGGCGTCCCCGACCACGCGGCCTCGTCCACCAGGTGCGCCGCCAGATGCCACGGCTCGTACTCCCGCGTCCCGACCAGCAGCAACCCGCCCCCGTGCGCCACCGCCGACGCCCGCAGCGCCCCCGCGAACCGCCGGGTCGCCCCCAGCCACTCGGTTCCGGCGAGCACTTCGCGCAGCAACGCGACACGTACGGCATCCATGCGGCCGCATCCTGCCGCAACCGACCACTCGTGACCCGGAGTTCACCACGAATTCGCCCAACCTGGGCAGAGGCCTTCGTTATCCCGCGCAACCACCCGCCATGTGCTACCCGCCATGTGCTACCCGCTGAGTGATATCCGCTGCGTGATACCGGCCATCCGAGGAGCCCCTCATGACAGAGACCAGCGTCCCGTTCCGCGCCGGCCGCGAGGGCTACGCGAGCTTCCGCATCCCGGCCGTCGTCGCCACCGCCGCCGGCACCCTCCTCGCCTTCTGCGAGGGCCGGGTCGACTCCGCCGCCGACCACGGGCACATCGACATCGTGCTGAAGCGCTCGACGGACGGCGGCCGCACCTGGGGACCCCTCGAGGTGGCCGCCGACAACAACTGGCACCTCGCCGGCAACCCCGCCCCCGTCGTCCTCGACACCGGCCGCATCCTGCTCGTCTACCTCCGCAACCACGCCGACGCCACCGAGGACGGCATCCTGCGCGGCGAGGTCTCCGACGCCGACGGCCGCCGGATCTGGGTGCGGTACAGCGACGACGACGGTGTCACCTGGTCCACCTCGAAGGAGATCACCGCGCAGGTGAAGCGGCCGGGATGGCGGTGGTACGCCACCACCCCCGGCCACGCCATCCAGCTCGGCACCGGCCGGGTCGTCGTCCCCGCCAACCACACCATCCCGCCCACCGGCGCCGACATCGGCACCGAGGCCCGGTACAACAGCGGCCACTGCCTGCTCAGCGACGACCGGGGCGAGACCTGGCGCATCGGCTACGTCGACGAGAACACCGACGGCTACATCAACGTCAACGAGACCACCGCCGCCGAACTCCCCGACGGCCGCGTCTACTTCAACACCCGCAACGACTCCATGTCCCCCGGCAACCGCGCCGACGCGTACTCCGAGGACGGCGGCGAGACCCTGGTGAAGCCCTTCCGCCCGCAGGCGGGCCTCATCGCCCCCGTCTGCGAGGCCAGTGTCCTGCACCTCCGTGACCCCGACGTCCTGCTCTACTCCGGCCCCGCCGACCCCGCCGCCCGCGCCCTGATGGCCATCCGCGCCTCCACCGACGGCGGCGTCACCTGGCGCTCGGCGCACACGGCGGACGGGCTGCCCGCCGCGTACTCGGACCTCGTACGGATCGACGCCGACACGGTCGGACTCCTGTACGAGACCGGCGACTTCGGCCCGTACGAGACCCTCACCTTCCGGCGGGTGCCCGTGACGGAGCTCACCTGACCCGTCGGGGTGCGTGGGGCGGACGTAAAGTCGGCCCATGACCTCTACCGACAGTGCACAGCAGCCCACCGACGCCCCCGCGAAGGCCCCGGCCAAGGACCCCTGGGATCTCCCGGACGTCTCGGGGCTCGTCGTCGGCGTGCTCGGCGGGACCGGACCGCAGGGCAAAGGCCTCGCCTACCGGCTCGCCCGGGCCGGCCAGAAGGTGATCATCGGCTCGCGGGCCGCCGAGCGCGCGCAGGCCGCCGCCGACGAGCTCGGGCACGGTATCGAGGGCCACGACAACGCCGAGACCGCCCGCCGCAGCGACCTCGTGATCGTCGCCGTGCCGTGGGAGGGCCACGGCAAGACCCTCGAATCCCTGCGCGAGGAGCTGGCCGGCAAGCTGGTCGTCGACTGCGTCAACCCGCTCGGCTTCGACAAGAAGGGCGCCTACGCGCTCAAGCCGCAGGAGGGCAGCGCCGCCGAGCAGGCCGCCGCCCTGCTGCCGGACTCCCGGGTGACGGCGGCCTTCCACCATCTGTCGGCGGTGCTGCTGCAGGACCCGGAGATCGCGGAGATCGACACCGATGTGATGGTGCTCGGCGAGGTGCGGGCGGACGTGGAGATCGTCCAGGCGCTGGCCGGCCGTATCCCCGGCATGCGCGGCGTCTTCGCGGGGCGGCTGCGCAACGCCCACCAGGTGGAGTCGCTGGTCGCGAACCTGATCTCGGTGAACCGCCGCTACAAGGCACACGCGGGGCTCCGCGTCACGGACGTATGAGGCGATGGGGGACACTGGTCGCGTAGCAGTGTCCCCCGAAGGAGCCGAGTGAAATGCCCCGCCTTGGTGTCTATGCCCTGATCGTCTGTGTGCTCGCCGTGGCCGCGGCCGTGGTCTCCTTCGCGCGGGGCAGCTGGCTCGGGATCGTGTGGGTGCTGCTGGCGGGGCTGTCGTCGAACATGACGTGGTACTACGTCAAGCGGGCCAGGGACGCCCGGCGGGACTCGGTCACGGGCTGATCGAGCAGACCTCGTTGGCGTCCCGCCAGAAGCGGAACATGTCGTAGCCGCAGTACGTGTCCAAGTCGCTGATGCCCAGCCCCCGCAGCACGGCGTCGATCATGTCGAAGAACACACCGTTGACCTCCGGCACCCACAGCAGCGCGAACACGAACAGCAGGCCGAACGGGGCGAACGGCTCCACCTGGCGCCTGATGCCGTGCGACAGCCAGGGCTCGACCACGCCGTAGCCGTCCAGGCCCGGGACCGGCAGGAAGTTCAGGATCGCGGCCGTGACCTGGAGCAGCGCGAGGAAGGCGAGCGCGAACCGGAAGTCCCGGGGGACACCGTCCAGCGCGTCCAGCCAGAACGGCGCGGTGCACACGACGGCGAAGAGGACGTTCGTCAGCGGGCCCGCCGCCGAGATCAGACTGTGCCGCCAGCGCCCCCGGATCCGCCCGCGCTCGATGAAGACGGCACCGCCGGGAAGACCGATGCCGCCCATGATCACGAAGATCACCGGGAGCACGATGCTGAGCAGCGCGTGCGTGTACTTCAGCGGATTGAGGGTGAGATAGCCCTTCGCGCCGATCGAGATGTCACCGCTGTGCAGGGCGGTACGCGCGTGTGCGTACTCGTGCAGACACAGCGACACGATCCACGCGGCCGTCACGAACAGGAACACCGCCAGCCCGGGCTGCTCGGCGAACCCGCTCCAGGTGGCCCAGCCCGTCACCGCCATGACGGCCAGAATCCCGAGGAAGACGGGGCTGATCCGCCGCTCGCTGCGGCGGCTGAGGGCGGTCGTCATGAGGACGGGCTCCTGTGGGGACGGGACGGGAAGGACCTGCCCGACCGTACCGGGCGTACGGGGAAAACGTCTCGCGGTGGGGTGGTGGTTCCGGGGAGGGTGGGGTCATGGGCCCCGGCAGGGGCGCTCGGCCGCCTCGGCGCGGCCCGCGCCCCGCCGAGCCCCCCAACCCTGTGACCGCCCCGACTCCACCAGAGACAATGGATCCCGTGCGCTATCGCATCCTCGGCACCACCCAGGTACTACGCCCCGACGGCCGCCCCGTTCCGGTCGGCGGGGCGCGGCTTCGCGCACTGCTGACCGTGTTGGCGCTGCGGGGTGGGCGGACCGTCACCGTGGGGCTGCTGGTCGACGAGGTGTGGGGCGCGCAGCCGCCCACCGACGCCACGGGCGCGCTGCAGGCGCTCGTCGGACGGCTGCGGCGGGTCCTCGGGGCGGACGCGATCCTCTCGACGGAGGGCGGCTACCGGCTCGCCGCCGCGCCCGACGAGATCGACCTGCACCGGTTCGAGCGGCTCGTCGGCGAGGGCACACGCGCGCTGGCCGACGGCGACCCCGCCAAGGCGGCCGGCATCCTCGACGACGCCCTCGCCCTGTGGCGCGGCCCCGCCCTCGTCGACCTCCCCGACCGCACCGCCGAGGCGGCCCGCCAGGAGACCCGCCGCCTCGACGCCCTGCGCGCCCGGCACGCCGCCGCCCTCGCCCTCGGCCACGCCGAGCAGTCCCTGCCCGAGCTGACCGCCCTGTGCGACACCCACCCGCTCGACGAACCCCTCCAGGCCCTGCGCCTGCGCGCCCTGCGCGACGCGGGCCGTACCGCGGAGGCACTGGCCGCCTACGAGGACGTACGCCACCTCCTGGCGGACCGGCTCGGCTCGGACCCGGGTCCGGAACTGCGGGCCCTGCACGGGGAGTTGCTCCGGCCGACGCAGGAGGCGTACCGCGCCGGCCACGACACCGCGACCGAGGCGGAGGCCCGCCGTCCGAGGCCCGCGCCCACGTCACCCCCGCCCACCGGCAACCTCCGCGCCCGCCTCACCTCCTTCGTCGGCCGGGAGAGCGACATCGATGCCATTCGCGGTGACCTCGCCACCGCCCGGCTCGTCACCCTGCTGGGCCCCGGCGGCGCCGGGAAGACGCGGCTGTCGCAGGAGGCCGCCGAGACCGCGCGGGACGTGGCGCCGGACGGGGTGTGGCTGGCCGAGCTCGCGCCGGTCGACGACCCGGAGGCGGTACCGGAGGCCGTGCTCACCGCCGTCGGCGCCCGCGAGACCGTGCTGTACGGCGCCGGCGCCGAGGCCATGCGGGCGGCGAACGAGCGGCACGACGACCCCGTGGAGCGGCTCGCCGAGCACTGCGGCAAGCGCCGGATGCTGCTGATCCTCGACAACTGCGAGCATGTCGTGGCGGCCGCCGCCCGCCTGGTGGAGGAGGTGCTGGAGCGCTGCCCGGAGCTGACGGTGCTGGCCACCAGCCGCGAACCCCTCGGCGTACCGGGGGAGTTGCTGCGCCCCGTGGACCCGCTGCCGCAGCCCGTCGCGCTGCGGCTGCTCGCCGACCGCGGGGCAGCCGCCCGGCCCGGGTTCCGCACTCAGGACGACCCCGAGGCCTGCGCCGAGATCTGCCGGCGGCTCGACGGACTCCCGCTCGCCATCGAGCTCGCCGCCGCCCGCCTGCGCATGCTGACCCCGCGCCAGATCGCCGACCGGCTCGACGACCGCTTTCTGCTGCTCACCTCCGGCAGCCGCACCGTCCTGCCCCGCCAGCAGACCCTGCGGGCCGTCGTCGACTGGTCCTGGGAGCTGCTGGACGAGGACGAACGGGAGGTGCTGCGCCGGCTGTCCGTCTTCGCCGGCGGCTGTGACCTCGCCGCCGCCGAGGCCGTGTGCGGACCCGCCGCGCTGGTGGCGCTCGGCTCGCTCGTCGACAAGTCCCTGGTGGTGGCCGCGCCTTCGGGCGACGGCGAGATGCGCTACCGGCTGCTGGAGACCGTCGCCGAGTACGCGGGCGAACGGCTCGACGAGACCGGGCGGCGGGCCGAGGCCGAGCGCGCGCATCTGACGTACTACCGCGAACTCGCCCGCGCCTGCGACCCGCTGCTGCGCGGCCCCGGTCAGTTCGCCACCATCGAGCGGCTGGAACGCGAGTACGAGAACCTGCGCACCGCCCTGCGGCACGCCGTCGCCGACCGCGACGAGCAGGAGGGGCTGTGCCTGATCCTGTCGCTGGCCTGGTACTGGCAGATGCGTGACCTGCGCGTCGAGGCCCGCAACTGGTGCCGGGAGGTCATGGCCCTGGGCCCCGACCCGTTCACCGATCCCGTCCGCCCCGCCGCCCCCGTCTGGGAGCGCTGCACCGACACCCCGCCCCCATGGACCGGAGAGACCCTCGAAGAGGCCCGGCGCGGTGTCCATCTCGCCCATCTGGCCTGCATGGACACCGAGCTGGACGCCTGGGAGAACCCCGCCGCGCAGGCGAAGCTGCGGGCCATCTCCGCCACCTACGAGCCGGGCCTGCCGCAGACCTGCCGCATCCCCGGCTCCCTGTGGGTCTTCGCCGTCATGCTCACCGGGGACATCGAGCGGATGCGGACGGTCGTCGACGCCACCGTCCGTACCTCGCGCGAGACGCCCGGATACGAGTGGGAGCTCGCCGCGAGCCTGCACTGGCGCGCCAATCTGCTCGCCAACCGCAGCGACTGGGCGGGCGACGCCACCCGTGACGCCGACGAGGCGCTGGAGATCTACCGCCGCCTCGGCGACCTGTGGGGCACCGCCGAGGCGCTCTCCTCGCGGGCCGAGTGCCATGAGCGCAGGGGGCGCCACGACCTGGCGGGAGCCGACTACGAGGCGGCGATCGAGATCGCCGAACGGCTCGGCGCCCGGGCCCAGCGGGCGGTGCTCCAGGCCAGGCTCGGCAGCGCGCTGCTGGAGACCGGGGAGGCCGAGCGCGGTGAACGGATGCTGCGCGAGGTGATCGCCGTGCGGGACGGCCTGAGCAACGAGGGGATGCCCGCCGCCCGGCTCTTCCTCGCCGGCCGGCTCGGCATGACCGGCCGGATCCCCGAGGCGCGCGAGCAGCTCCGGTTGCTGCGCGAGGAGTTCCGTATCGCCCACTTCATCCTCTTCGACGCCTTCATCCTCGGCTCGGAGGCCTGGGTGGAGGCGGCCGACGGCCGGTACGAGGACTGCCTGGCCAAGGCCCGCCAGGCGCTGGAGCGCGCCCGGGACCCCTTGTCCGAGGCCATCGCCCCGCACATGCGGGCCGTGTTCCTGCACATCGCCGCGGTCGCCCTCGCCCATGTCGCCGACGGGAGCCGCGCGTCCGACGGCGCCCGCGCTCTCGCCGCCGGCGACGCGCTGCTGCCGGCCGGACATGTCCCGACGGCCATCGAGCGCGAGACGTACGCCTGGGCCGAGCGGGCCCTGCGCGCCGTACTCGACGACGAGGCCTTCGAGGCGGCGTACGCGCAGGGCGGCGGCCTGTCCCCCGAGGAGGCCGCCGCCCTCGTCTGACGCGCGCACAGGGCTCTGACGCGCGCACGGGGCCCGCGTCAGCTCTTGGTGCGGAACTTGTGGATCGCGACCGGCGCCATCACCGCGGTGATCGCCGCCGACCAGCCCAGCGTCATCCACAGGTCGTGCGCGACCGGGCCGCCCACCATCATTCCGCGCGCCGCGTCCGCGAGCGTGGACAGCGGGTTGTAGTCGGTGAAGGCCTGCAGCCAGCCCGGCATCGAGTTCGTCGGCGCGAAGATCGACGAGCCGAACTGCAGCGGGAACAGCACCATGAAGCCCATCGCCTGCACGGACTGGGCGTTCTTCAGGACCACGCCGAGGGTGAGGAACACCCACATGATGGACGAGGCGAACACCGCGGACAGCCCCACGGCCCCGAACAGGCCGGGCCAGCTGTTGATGTCGAAGCCGACCAGGACGGCGACGACCAGCAGCACGGCCGTCGCGAACAGCATCCGCAGCAGCTCCACGGAGATCTTCGCGAACAGCACCGAGCCGCGCCCGATCGGCAGCGACCGGAAGCGGTCCATGACACCGGAGTTGAAGTCCTGGCTGAAGCCGGTGCCGACGCCCTGGGACAGCGTCATGCTCATCATCGCGATCATGCCGGGGATCACGTACTGCACGTACCCGTCCTGACCGCCGCCGAGGGCCTGTCCGATCGAGCCGCCGAAGACGTACACGAACAGCAGGGTGAAGACGACCGGCATCAGCAGCGCGTCGAACATCGACTCGGGATCCTGCCGGATCCACAGGAGGTTGCGGCGGACGAGCGCGCCGGTGTGGCGCAGATGCCCGCGCAGCGGGATGCGGGCGTCATGGGTGGAGAGGGTGGCGGCGCTCATACGGCGACCTCCTCGCGGTCGTCGGTGGGCACGGTGTCCTGGGGCGCACTGGCGCGGTGGCCGGTGAGGGAGAGGAACACCTCGTCCAGGCTGGGCAGTTCGGTGGTGACGGAGGCGAGCGTGACCCCGCGCGCGGTGATGGCACCGACGACGGCCGTGAGCTGCTCGTCGCTGAGGATCGGCACGAGGAGGGCGCCGGTGCCGGTGTCCACGGTGGTGGCGGCGAGCCCGGTGATGCCGAGCTCGTCGAGGTACCCGGCGAGCGGGCGCAGTTGCAGGGCGTCGACCGGCCGGACCCTGAGCGTCCGCCCGCCGACCTTGGCCTTGAGCTGCTCGATGCCGCCGTCCGCGACGACCTTGCCCCGGTCCACGACCGTCAGCTCGGAGGCCAGCTGCTCGGCCTCCTCCATGTACTGCGTGGTCAGCAGCACGGTCACCCCGTCCCCGACCATGGCCTTGACCTCGTCCCACACCTCGTTGCGGGTCCGCGGGTCGAGCCCGGTGGTCGGCTCGTCGAGGAAGAGGACGGAAGGCCGCCCGATCATGGAGGCGGCGAGGTCCAGCCGCCGCCGCATACCGCCGGAGTAGGTGGAGACGGGCCGCCTGGCCGCCTCGGTCAGCGAGAACCGCTCCAGCAGCGCGTCGGCACGCGCGCGTGCCTCCTTGCGGGGCAGATCGAGCAGCCGCCCGATCATGTACAGGTTCTCCCATCCCGGGAGCTTCTCGTCCACGGACGCGTACTGCCCGGTCAGCCCGATCACCCGGCGCAGCTGCCGAGGCTGCCGTACGACGTCGTATCCGGCGACGGTCGCCTGCCCGGCGTCCGGCGCCAGCAGCGTCGACAGGATCCGCACCAGGGTGGTCTTGCCCGCCCCGTTCGGTCCCAGCACCCCCATGACGGTGCCCTCACGCACATCCAGGTCCACACCGTCCAGGGCCTTGGTCTCGCCGTAGTGCTTGACCAACCCCCGCACGCGGACGGCGCTGCCCGCGCCGCCCGGCTTGTCGTCGATTCGCATCATGGGCACGACGGTGCCAGGGCGCACCGACAAAACACCGACAGGCCGCCGACACGCGGCCTACGTCCCGGCCGACATACGGCAAGGGGTGCCCGGTACGCACCGGGCGCCCCTGTGTCGCAGGACGGGCGAGAGTCAGTACTGGACGGTCTCGGTCTGCTGCGGAACGTGCGAGGCGACCACGCGCTCGCGTCCGGCCGGCCGTGCCACCCGACGCCTGTCCACCGCGTACGCGGCCCCGGCCACGCCCAGGCCCAGCACGGCCAGCGCCGCCCCGGCCAGCGCCGGAGAGGTCACGCCGAACCCCGCCGCAAGAGCCAGCCCTCCGATCCAGGCGCCGCCGGCGTTCGCGAGGTTGAAGGCGGCCTGGTTGGCCGAGGAGGCCAGGGACGGGGCGGCCGACGCCTTCTCCATGACCATCAGCTGGAGCGGGGAGCCGGTCACGAAGGCCGCCATGCCGAGCAGGGCCACCGCCAGGGCCGCGCTCCACGCCGCCGCCATCATCAGCGGGAACAGCGCCAGCACCGCGGCCAGGGAGAGCAGGCCGCCGAACAGCGTCCCGCGCAGCGCGTGGTCCGCCAGCCGGCCGCCCAGCAGGTTGCCCGCCGTCGCGCCCACGCCGAACAGCGCCAGCAGCAGCGTCACGCTGGTCCCGGCGTATCCGGCGGCGTCGGTCAGCATCGGCGTGACGTAGCTGTACGCGGCGAACAGCGCCCCGAAGCCCGCGACCGTCGTGCCGAGCGCCAGCCACACCGGCAGCGACCGCAGGGCGGCCAGCTCGCCGCGCAGGCCGGCCGCGGGAGCGGCGTGCGCCTCGGCGCGCGGGATCAGCAGCGCCAGCGACGCCATCGCCGCCAGGCCGATCGTGCTCACGCCGAGGAACGTCGCCCGCCAGCCCAGGTGCTGCCCCATCAGGGTGGCCACCGGCACGCCCGCGACGTTGGCCATCGTCAGGCCCAGGAACATCAGCGACACGGAGCGGGCCTTGCGCTCCGGCGCCACCATGTTCGTCGCCACGACCGCGCCGACGCCGAAGAAGGCGCCGTGCGGCAGGCCGCTGAGGAACCGGGCGGCCATCAGCCAGTGGTAGTCGGGGGCGAAGGCGGACAGGGCGTTGCCCGCCACGAACAGGGCCATGAGGCCGATCAGGACGCTACGGCGGGACATGCGGGCCGTGACCGCCGCGAGCAGCGGGGCGCCGATGACGACGCCCAGCGCGTACGCCGAGACCAGATGCCCGGCGGTGGGGATCGAGATGTGCAGGTCGTTCGCGACTTCGGGCAGCAGTCCCATCATCACGAACTCGGTCGTACCGATGCCGAAGGCGCCGACGGCGAGGGCGAGCAGTGCCAGTGGCATGAAAAGAGCCGTGCCTTTCGAGGGAGGTGCGGAGTTCCGGATCAAGCATATGTTCAGCTTCGGAACAAACCCTCGAAGGGCCGGTATTCCTCCGGTCAAGAGGACGTGTCGACCCTCACACGCGCCGCCACCGGCAGATGGTCGCTCCCGGTCTGCGGCAGCGTCCACGAGGTCACCGGCTCGATGCCCTTCACCATGATCTGGTCGATCCGCGCCATCGGGAACGACGCCG
This sequence comes from Streptomyces ferrugineus, assembly GCF_015160855.1. Lineage (NCBI taxonomy): Bacteria > Bacillati > Actinomycetota > Actinomycetes > Kitasatosporales > Streptomycetaceae > Streptomyces > Streptomyces ferrugineus. The sequence continues at coordinate 2,317,929 of NZ_CP063373.1, forward strand.
GCCAGCTGAAGCCCATCCCGTTGCCCGAAGCGCCCTGAGTGGAGCGCATCTGGGCGGTGACGGCGCGCAGCGCGCGGTCGTTCATCGTGCCGTTCAGGTCCCCGAGCAGGACGACCTTCCCCTGCGGCTCGTCGGCGATGGCCTCGCCCAGCGCGTCGGCGCTCTTGTCGCGCTGCCGGGCGGTGAACCCGGCCTCCACCTTCACCCGCACCGACGGCAGATGGGCGACGTACACCGCGACCTGCCCCGACGGCGCGTTCACCACGGCCCGCATGGCACGGGTCCAGCCCAGCTCGATGTCGACGGGGTTGACGCCGCTCAGCGGGTACTTGCTCCACAGCCCCACCGTGCCCTGCACCGAGTGGTACTTGTACGTCGCCGCCAGCGCCTTCTCGTACGTCGGCACCGCGGCCGCCGTCAGCTCCTCCAGGGCCACCACGTCCGCGCCGGACGCGGCCACGTCCCGGGCGGTGCCGGACGGATCGGCGTTGTCGGCGTTGACGTTGTGCGTGGCCACCGTCAGATCGCCGCCGGCGCCGGTCTTGTCGGTGAGCTGGCCGCCGAAGAGGTTCAGCCACACGATCGCCGGGATGAGCACGGCGATCAGCGCGGTCGCGGACCTGCGCACCAGGGCCAGCACCAGCAGTACCGGGACGAACAGGCCCAGCCAGGGCAGAAACGTCTCGGTCAGACTGCCGAGGTTGCCGATGGCGTTCGGGATCTGCGCGTGCAGCAGCATCACCAGGGCGAGGATCACCGCGAGGGCCGCCAGCACGATGCCCCGCCGCCAGACGCGCACATCGCCGCGCCATCCCGCGAGCAGCCGATCGAGCAGGCGCCGGACCCCGGATTCCCGGGGCTCGGGTCCCGAGCCTCCGCTGTCCGTCTCCGTCACGTACGCCTGCTGCGCCATACCGTCGCCTCACTACCTGCCGTGCACACCGTCGTCCCCCCGCGCCCAAGGAAACCCTAGGGGATGATCGGCTCCGTCCCTGCCGTACTCATGACGGCCGTACGGGGGCGAGGACGTACAAGTCGGTTGCGCGAGTTCCGGTTGCGGCGCGGGAAAGCGCGCTCTGTGACGAAACGCGCACATGCGTGCTACGGGGTCGGTGAACTGACGGGCCGTAGACCTTCCAGCACCGCGTCGACCATGCGCTCCGCCAGCCCTTCCGGAAGGTCGGCGTCCGGGCGCATGACGGCACGTACCAGCATCGGGCCGAAGACGATGTCGTTCATCACGTCGACGTCGATGTCCGTGCGCAGTTCGCCGTTCTCCTGCCCGCGGCGCAGGATCTCGTGCTGCTTCCGGCGCCGCGGCTCCACGACGATGGCGTGATACGCCTCCCAGATCTTCGGGCTGTGCTTCATCTGGGCGATGACGTTGTGCAGCAGCACCGATGAACGGCTCATCAGGCCGCGCCGGCGCAACTGCTCGACCAGCGTCACGAGATCGTCGCGCACCGAGGTGCCCGGCAGTTCGGGGTCCGGGGGCTCGGCGGCGCGTACGACGTCGACGAACAGCTCCTCCTTGCCGTTCCAGCGGCGGTAGATGGTGGCCTTGCCGACGCCCGCGGTACGGGCGATGCGCTCGATGGACAGCTCCGAGAGCGGCACGCCGTCCTCCAGCAGCCCGATGACGCCCTCGATGATGGACCGCTCCACGGCCTCGCTGCGGGGGCGGCCCCTGACGGGCCCGTCCTGCCGGGAATGGCTGTCGGCGAGGCTCACTGGGTCGGTCCTTTCCGTGGGGTGTGCTGATTGTCCCCCGGGCGCGTCCCCGTCGGGTACGACGGCGACGTGGGCGCGTCCGCTACTCCGAGGCCACCAACTCCGGCTTCTCCTCGCCCTCCTGGGGCGCCGTGGACCGCCCCGGCAGGCACAGCGCCACGACCACCGCGCCGAGCACCGCGATGCCCGCTCCCCACAGCGCCGTGATGTGCATGGCGTGCAGGAACGCGTCGTGGGCCGGGCCGACCAGGGACTCGCCCCGTGGGCCGAGCCGGGCGGCGGCGCCGAGGGTGGCCTCGATGGACTCGCCCGCCGTGTGCCGTACGCCCTCCGGCAGCACCGTCAGCCGGTCGTCGATGCCGCCCCGATACGCCGTCGACAGGACCGAGCCCAGGACGGCGATGCCGAGGGCGCCGCCGACCTGCCGGAAGGTGTTGCTGAGCGCGGAGGCGGAACCGGCCTTCTCGCGGGGCAGTGCCTGCATGATGACGACGCTGATCGGGGTCATGATGTGCGCCATCGCGGCGCCCATGAGGAAGAAGACGACCTCGAGCAGCCAGATCGGCGTGTCCGCCTCGAAGGTGGCGAACGCGGCCAGCGTGAGCGCGATCAGCAGCATGGCGCCGGTGGTCGTGGCCCGGTTGCCGAACCGGTCGACCAGGAGCCGGGCGCGCGGCGCGAAGATCATCTGGGCGGCGGCGAGCGGCAGCATCAACAGGCCGGTCTGCAACGGCGTGTAGCCGCGCACGCTCTGGGTGTAGAACACCGAGAAGAAGGTCACGCCCATCAGGGCGAAGAAGACCAGCGCGATGACGCCGATCGCGGCGGAGAACACCTTGTCGCGGAAGTAGCCGATGTCGATGGACGGATGGTCGCTGCGCTTCTCGAACACCACGAAGGCGGCGAGGACGGCGAGACCGGCGGCGATGGTGGCGAGGACCGCCGGGTCCGTGAAGTCGGCGAGCTGGCCGCCCTTGATGATGCCGTAGACGAGCAGGACGAGCCCGACGACGGAGAGCACGACGCCGATGGGATCGATCCGCCCCGGCTTCGGATCACGCGAGTCGGGAACCAGCCACAGCATCAGCCCGAGCGCGATGATCACGATCGGCACGTTGATGAGGAAGACGGACCCCCACCAGAAGTGGTCGAGGAGGACACCGCCGGTGATCGGCCCGATGGCGATGGCGAGCCCGACGCCGCCCGCCCAGATCCCGATGGCCTTCGGCTGTTCCTCCCGCTCGAAGACGTTCATCAGGACGGCGAGCGTGGCCGGCATGACGAAGGCGGCACCGAGGCCCATGACCGCGCGGAACGCGATGAGCTCGCCCGGCGAGCCGGAGAACGCGGCGAGCGCGGAGCCGACGCCGAACACGGCGAGCCCGCCGAGCAGCACCTTCTTCCGGCCGAGCCGGTCGCCGAGGATGCCCGCGCTGAACAGCAGGCCCGCGAAGACGAGCGTGTAGGCGTTGATCGCCCACTCCAGCTCGCTCTGGGTGGCCCCGAGGCCGGTCGGGGCCGGCGTCGAGATGGTCTTGATGGCGACGTTCAGGATCGAGTTGTCCAGCACGACGATCAGCAGGCTGAGCATCAGCACGCCGAGGATCGCCCAGCGGCGCCGGTGCACCGCTTCCGGTATGCGGGTGGCTGGGGCGGCGGGAGAAGTCATGTCGTCGACCGTACCTGCTTTACGATACGGAACCGTCTCGTATCGTATTCTCTTACCGAGAATTTACGCGGGGCGGAACTCACATGAGGGGGCCTGGCAGCCCTCGGCACGAAGTGCCACCATGGAGGGGATCCGGGGACGCCGTCAGGGCGCCTCGAGATGACATGAAGGAGCCGTTGCCATGACGCAGCTTTCGGCTGCCCAGACGCCTCAGGCGAAGCCCTCCGACGGCAGCAAGGCGCTGTACGGGGGTAAGAGCACCCGCCGCATCACCGTGCGCGACATCGCCGCCGCCAAGGAGCGCGGCGAGAAGTGGCCCATGCTCACCGCGTACGACGCGATGACCGCGTCCGTCTTCGACGAGGCCGGCATCCCGGTCATGCTCGTCGGCGACTCCGCGGGCAACTGCCACCTGGGCTACGACACCACGGTCCCGGTGACCCTCGACGAGATGACCATGCTCTCGGCGGCCGTCGTGCGCGGCACGTCCCGCGCCCTGATCGTCGGCGACCTCCCCTTCGGCTCGTACCAGGAGGGCCCGGTGCAGGCGCTGCGCTCGGCGACCCGGCTGGTGAAGGAGGCCGGCGTGGGGGCGGTCAAGCTGGAGGGCGGCGAGCGCTCGCACCGCCAGATCGAGCTGCTGGTCGAGTCCGGCATCCCGGTCATGGCCCACATCGGCCTGACCCCGCAGTCCGTCAACGCCATGGGCTATCGCGTCCAGGGCCGCGGCGAGGAGGCGGCCGCGCAGCTCATGCGGGACGCGAAGGCGGTCCAGGACGCGGGCGCGTTCGCGGTCGTCCTGGAGCTGGTGCCGGCCGAACTGGCGGCCGAGGTCACGCGCATGCTCCACATCCCGACGGTCGGCATCGGCGCCGGCGCGCAGACCGACGCGCAGGTCCTGGTCTGGACGGACATGCTGGGCCTGACCGCCGGCCGGGTCCCGAAGTTCGTCAAGCAGTACGCCGACCTCCGCGCGGTCATGGGCGACGCGGCCAAGGCGTTCGCGGAGGACGTGGTCGGTGGAACGTTCCCGCGGGAGGAGCACTCCGTCCACTGAGCCGGGTTGGGGCTGCGGCCCGTTGAACCACTGCGGCACCACCACGACAGCCCGCCGATCTTCCCCCGTCGGCGGGCTGTCCCTGTGGTTCCGACATGGTGGGTACATGGCAAAAGGGCAGCTGCGCACCGGTGGACACCGGGTTCGTCTCCTGGGGAACGCCGTGCTGGGGCCTGCCCGACGTCCGCAACATCCTCGTCGACGAGGCGGGAGGTACCGTGTTGACGACCTGGCCGGACCTCTAGTGCCTGTCGTGGGCCGTAGGCTCCCAGGGTGATTGAGACCATCGTGTTGGACATCGGCGAGACGATCACCCGGGACGACCGCTACTGGGCACTGTGGGCCGACTGGCTGGACATTCCCCGCCACACCCTCTCTGCCCTCGTGGGAGCGGTCGTTGCCCGCGGGCAGGACAACGCCGAAGCCCTCCGCCTTGCGCTCCCCGGCATCGATGTCGCGGCTGAGTACGACGCACGCGAAGCCGCCGGCCGTGGCGAGGACCTTGACGAGAGCGACCTGTATGACGACGTCCGCCCAGCCCTGTCCATGTTCCAGCAGGCTGGTGTGCGGGTCGTCATCGCGGGCAACCAGACTCCCCGCGCCGCTGAGCTGTTGCGCGACCTGGATCTACCGGCGGATCTCATCGTCACCTCGGGGGAGTGGGGTGTAGCGAAGCCGCAGCCGGAGTTCTTCCGGCGGGTGCTCGACGTGGCGCAGGCTGCTCCGAGGGCAAGCCTGTATGTCGGCGACCATCCGGCCAACGACGTCTTCCCGGCGAAGGCGGCCGGGCTGCGTGTGGCGCACCTGCGCCGCGGACCGTGGGGGCACCTGTGGGCAGAAGACCCGGAGGTAGTGGCAGTGGCGGACTGGCGGATCGACAGCCTCACCCAGCTCACTGAGATCGTGAAGGGCTGACCGAACGATGCGGCTCCACCAGCCTGAGCTGGCGGCGGCCGTTCGTGTGCAACGCGGCGTTTCGACGCGGGTACGGTTCGGAGTGGACGCACCGAACTGGAGCCGGTATGCACGCACTTGGGAGAGGCGGTGTGGGCGGGCGGATCGCCTACTATCGCGGCGTCATGCGCCCGAAGCTGACGCAGGAACGGCTTGCCGCAGCTGCCAACGTGTCTCTTGGAACCATCCGCAAGATCGAGCGGGGCGAGCGGGGTGTGAGCGAATCTACGCTCGAAGCCATCGCCGAGGCCCTCGGGATCGACCCCACGCGCCTATGCGCCGATCGTGAACCGGCTCAGACCCGTGTCCATGAAGCGCTCCCCGCACTGTCCGCAGTGATCGCTTCGTACGACCTTCCCGAAGACGGGCCTGTCCGGCCCGCCCATGAACTGCGCGCAGCGGTCAGCGAGGCCGCCCGCTGGCGACTGGGAGCGCAATACACGTTGATTGCCCGGCGGCTGCCCGACCTGCTCGCCGAGCTCGCCCGCGCCTACCGCGTGGCCCCCGCCGAGCAGCGAGCCGAGCTGGCCGGGCTCCTTGTGCGGGCGTACCGGTCCGCGGACGCCGTCGCCTACAAGTTCGGCGCCCACGACCTGTCAGCTCGTCTGATCGAACTCATGCGCTGGGCAGTTCCAGAGGCTGACGATCCACTGTTGTCAGCCGCCGTCGCCTACGTGCGGACGGAGACCTTCTTCGCTGCCCGTGCTCACGCCGTGGGTCAGCGCGCGCTGGAACTCGCTCTGGACGCCACCCCCGCCACCACCGTGGCGGAGATCGCGAGTCGGGGTGCCCTCCACATGCGGGCCGCCGTCGTCGCAGGCCGGGCACGTGATGCCTCGGCGGCAGCCACGCACCTCGATGAGGCCCGCACGCTGGCCGATCGGGTGCTCGAAGACATCTATTGCGGAACGGCGTTCGGCCCGGAATCCGTGCGCATCCACGAAGTGTCGGTCGCCGTGAGCCTTGGCGGCGATCATGTCGGCCGCGCCCTTGACGCAGCCAGCGAATGGAAGCCGCCTCACGACCTTCCGGCGGAGCGGCGTTCCGGGTTCTACATCGAACTCGGGCGTGCACAGTTGTGGTCCGGACTCGCGGACGATGCCTTCGAGTCACTCAAGGTCGCCCGCCGTATCACCCCCCAGCACACCCGCGAGCACCCGTGGGTGCGTGAGGACGCTGCCACCCTGCGCCGCTTGAAGCGTGCCGACTCGGAGAGCCTCAGCAACTTCGCTGAGTGGTGCGCCGCCACCTGACCGAGCTACCCCAACTACCCCTCGCCGGGGTACTTGTTGCCCTTTGCTGTCCCCACCATCTGTTGCACGCGTAGGAACCAGCAGATGGGAACCGGGGATGCCCGACGCACTCCCGCCCGCGCCGACGGTCATCGACGGGCGCGTGAGCATCGTCCGACTGCACGGTGAGGCCTGCTTCGACTGCGGGGCCGTGCACGAACCCCTGCGCGCGGCTGGGCATGTCGTGGTCCGAGGCAGCACGCAGGTGTGGCAGATCGTCACGTGCGGGTGCCGGAGCTAGGCCGCTGCGTGAACACCGGAAGGACCAAGGTCCACGGACCCCGGCAGCCGCGCGCACGGCGCCGGGGGCATGGCCAACGCTCGAACCAGCGAGGGAGCGTCGACATGAGGAACGCTACAGCCCCGAGAAAGCCCGGAGTCAAGATGACGCTGCGCGTGTACACCGTGACACGCGAAGGCATCATCAAGGAGGACAGCGGCACCCGGGAGGTCAAGCCCGTCGAGGAGTTGCCGGATGGGCAGCATCAGGCCGGACAGTCGGCGGTGACCCGGTGAACACCACCCAGGACGAGACCGACGCGATGCCCGGCATCGTGTCGATGCGCGCCGCAGCGACCTGGTTCCTGGATCAGCGCACGCTGCCGCGCCACGAGAGCGCGAAGAAATACCACCGGGACCTCGCCGCTTTCGTGGAACACCTGATCCCTGCGGTCGAGCAACTCGCCGCAGCCCTGCCCAAGGACGACGTGCCCGCGCAGGTGGCCATGGCCGGAGTCGGCGAGGCCCGCCGGCGACTGCACGAGCCGGAGGCCGCAGGCCTGCTCGGCGAAGTGGAGCGCGTGAAGCGCCTCGCGCGCTCCGTCGTGGCCCTGTGCGACCACCACGATGCCCTCAAGGGCTCAACCATGTGCTTGGCGTGCGACAAGCCGATCGAGGACGGTCAGGGGTCGCTGGAGTACGAGCACGTCAGCCCGTCCGGGGGTGCGAAGCTGCCCGGCCGTATCCACGCCGCGTGTGCGAGCACGGGCCGCCCCCGCCGCTGACACCCCAGCCCTGCCCCGGCGATGAGGGGCCCACGGCGAACGAAGGGGCAGGGTCGCGCCCAGGACACCCCTCCCGTCGCAGGACCGCAAGCCTGCGGCGGGAGGGGTTCCACAAGGAGAACCGACGACCACCGACGACATGACAACGGACGCCGACAACTGGGAACTGCGGCGCTTCGAGGTGCCCCCAGCCAGCCGGCTCACCGCCGAGCAGCGAGCATCGACCAAAGGACAGACATCTCATGACAGTTGCAGACATGCGGGAAGCGTTCCCGCTCGCGCCCGAGGGCGGACGCATCCCCTACAGCACGGAGCCTCCGACCGGTGCGGACAGTGGATCCTTCGCTTCGCGCGCGTCCCCGACGCCACGCAGGCCATCGTGAAGCCGCCGGCGGTCTACGACGAGGCGTTGCAGATGTCAGTCGGCTTGTTCGACGGCCCGTTGCCCTACATGGGCACGCACAACCCGACCATCCCCGACGGCGACCCGAACAACCCCCCGCCTCTCGACGAGGGCCCGAAGGACTGATGCCGTGATGCCGCCCGTTCTCGTGATCGCGGCGCGTGATGACTGGTCGACCGACCGCGTCGTCAAGGCTCTCACGGACGGTGGAGCGGAGGTGTTCCGCATGGACACCGCCGAGTTCCCTCAGGAACTCACCCTCGCCGGGCGCGTCGACGCCCGGCGAGGGTGGTCCGGCGGACTCGCCACCCCGCTCCGCACCGTCGACCTCGCCGACGTCTCCGCGGTCTACTACCGCACGCCGACCCCGTTTGACCTGCCCGCAACCATGTCTGGGCCCGAACGCAGGTTCGCCGCCGCCCAGGCCCGCGCCGGGCTCGGCGGCATCATCTCGGCCCTCGACTGCCGCTGGGTCAACCACCCCGCCGCCATGTCCCGCGCCGAGTACAAGCCGTCTGGCATCTCCCCGACGCGACCCGGTGGAACCTGACCGCCTGAGCCCCTGGCCGGCCCCGCTCGTCTGCTTCCCCGTGGCGGATGGGCGGAGTCTTCTCACACCCCGTGTGACTGCCGTGTACGCGCATATGCCGTGTGCACGGTTCTGAAGCGCGGACTCCGCCGCGATGGTGGATTCCGAACGACACGGCCCCGGCCGCGTGGAAGAACCGGAAGCCTCTTGCGGCGGGGCCCTTGTCGTGCCATTCCGGGCAGCGATCCGGGGACGTCGCCATCTCACAGATTTCTCACACACGTGCTGTGAGACAGGGCCCATGCTGCCTCTGACCTGCAACGCAGCGCACACGCGGGCATCTCACGCGCACGGTGCACTCGGCATAAGCCAGGCGCCGCCCTACGCGGCGACGCCCGTGCCCGGTCGGCAATCAGCCATCGGCCGTCAGCCGACGCGGCCCGCCCCGGCCCGTTACCGCGGCTGTGTCGCGATCTGGATCAGATTGCCGCAGGTGTCGTCGAAGACGAAATGTAGCCAGACCGCGCCTCCGTGGACATGAGAGCGCCGCGACGCCTCGGAACCACGGCACTCACTGCGTCGAGTTCATTGCGCCCGCCGCTCGCCCCTCCCCGGAGTCCGGGTATGCCTCCCAATGTTCTGCGAGCGCCGGCCACCACTCCGGGTGTTCATTCACGACTTCGACCAGCGAGGGGCACGTGCCACGCATCACCAGCGCGAAGTTCTTCCAGCCCCCGTAACCCCGCATCTCGGGGTTGAGTATGGAGATCATGAGGCCATACGTCAGCACGTCAGCGAGCATGCGAGAGAGAGCGAGAACACGGACACGCTGATTCTCGTCCGACGGGAGATCGGCATTCTCGTAGAAGTGGGCATGCAGCCAGGGTTCTGCGGCGATGTAGCTCTCGAAGTGCTGGATCCGCTCAATTCCGTTGTAGATGGCAGCCGCACCCGCGATGCCGTTGTTGATGGCGGTTTGGCGAGTAAGTTCCCGTGTCTGCCAGGCCGCGACGAGCAGTGACACCACCACACCGGCGGATGCGATCAGTCCGAATAAGCTGGCCACTCAAGCCCTCCCAGGCGCAAAGTACCGGTGCCCTACCCCTGGCTGGTGATCCATTAACGGTCGGCTCAGCGGCCAGCCCAAGGGCGCGAGACGCGGAGAGGCCGACGGTCCGCGACCGTCGGCCTCTTTCGTCGAATGAGCGGGAGGTCCGCTCCTGGCTACGCCTACAGCACCGGCAGATTCTTCCGCAGCTCGAACGCCGTCACCTCGGAGCGGTACTCCTCCCACTCCTGCTTCTTGTTGCGCAGGAAGTGACGTTGGCCCGGCGCCACCTCACGTGCTCGACGTCGACGCAGCGCTGACCTGCGGTCGGACGGTCGTCATTGGTGGTTGTTGGTCGCTGTGGGCCACTCTTCGACGGCCCACAGACGGCCCGAATGAACCGATCTTGCAGAATCACTCCCCTGCACGCCTTGACCTCGCTACCTTGAATCAAGGCAGACGCCTCCTGGGGGTGGCATGAACTTTCTCAGCAAGTTTGCGAAAATCTTACGCAAGGACACAGCAGAACGGGTTGATCACGAGGCCTCAGCGATCGCAGCAATGCTAGAGAAGATGGCCGCACTAAATGCGTCCGCGGAGGGGCGTCTCGGCTACGGCGCTCTCACATCGACCGAAAGACGGCCGGAAGTCTCGGCAGCTTCGAATCTCGCCGATTACATCTTCAGTTCCCGTTCAATACCCGACCATCGTGACCTGCTGATCTACCTCATTGATCATGATGTCATCCAGAGATACTTGCCGAATGCATCACTCGTGGATCCTGATCCAGCAAAGATCGCGATGACTGTCTTAAACGAAATCGCCGTGATCGTCGCAGACGACCTTCCCTCCTATGAAGCGGTGGACAAAGCCCGCGCAAGGGCGCGCGCATCCCTCGCGGATTATCCACCCCGTGAGCCGGGAAGTCTCAGCCACGATCCGCTCGTGATTGCTGCACTGAGGGATTCAGTCATTCGAAATCAGCGCCGGTCGCAGGCGGATCCTGATTTCGATGTGCGACATCTGGACGCCGAAGAGATTCGGACTGCCGCAGCAAAAGCGGAAGAGACCATCGAGCATACTCTGGCCAGGCTCTTCCTCCGCCTTGGGCCACCACCAGAATCCACGGGACTCAATTTCAGCCCAGTAGAAAGCGGCGGCGGAGGCGCAAGGCAGTGACCATCGAGAACAGCAGCGCGGTCCCTGCACCGCGCGACAATGACCCCTTAGTCTCGGCTGGCCTTGAGATCGCTATGAAGTGGGGACAGGCTCTAGGGAGCCCGGAACAGCTCAAGATTGCCCTAGAGGCGTTGGAGCCCCAGTTGCAGCGTGAGCACCAGATACGCATGAAACAGCTCGATATGCAGGCGGTGAAGGCAGAACACGAGGCCCGCGACAAACGCGATAAGCGCCAACATCGGTTCAAAACAGTAAGCCTCATCGTTGGCGCAGTCCTCAGCGTGGCGATGCTCGGCGCAGGCGTCTATGTCGCCAAGGATGCCTGGTGGCTGGCCACACTTCTGTGCGGTCCCAGCCTGATCGGCATGGCGCTGGTCATTATTCTTCGTCGCCACGACTCGGCCGCCATTAAGGCGGTTGCGGACGCAGCACGAAGGTCTACAAGCGCCGCTGGACAGACCCTGACACCACCCCTGTCCTAAGTCGCCCTAATTCGCCACAAGACAGAGAAGAGCAGAAGGTGCCAGAGCTCCAGGATGTCCGAACAAGAGATATCGGCAATCCTGGAGCTACTCTGCTGTTCGCCTTGCGAGTCAAGAGTTTCCAACTCTAGCTCTCATGGCATCCGAGAGTACCGATGTAGTAAAGACCATCCTCGTGATCACGACCTTCGTCATCAAGGAAATTGACACTGTAGGCGTTATCAGCGACATAGATGTGGACCTTCTTGTCGTCCGTCACAAACAAGATGTCGCCACAAGAATTCTGGGTGATGGTGTTATAGCCAGCATAGTAGTGGAGGTACTCCGAGGGTGCTTCACCTATCACCACCAGCCCTGGATCCATAAGTTCCAGCCACGCCCGCGGCACCTTGCCCGACGTGCGACCGTGATGCGGCGCGAACAGGACATCCACTTTCGGAATGTCCACCTTGTTTTCAATCTTCTCCATGAAGTCCGTTTCGAGATCACCCATCCACAGCACAGCACGCTCAGCCCGGCCGATCCTCGCTCTTCGCTGCTCTCATTCATCCAGCGGCGCGTGCAGCCTTTGTAAAGATAGAAGGCCTTCTTGGTGTCGTCGCGCAAAGAGCAGTAGTGCTTGAAGTCCACAGTCGGGGCCGTCTTGGTCGCAGCGTTTTTCACGCAGTAGAAATTATGGATACCGACATGTTCATCCAATTCAACCAGGCCACCGATGTGATCCTGGTCAGGATGTGTGGAAATAAAGCGTGTAATACCCTTGTCTTGCGATTGCGTGGAGATCTCTGCCAGGATGCTGCCGATCCGGTCCGGCGGGAGCGAGCAATCAATAATGGTGAAATTGTCGCTGCCGTGGCAGATATAATACATATCGCCGTTGCCGATAGCGAAAGATTTTACGTGGGGCATCTTCTAGGAACCCTCCTGCGTTGCATCTGTGGCACTTGACGATTCGATCCGACTGACCTGAATGACCGCATGCAACAGCTGGCGGGCATAGCGGAACCCTGCGTCCTTCGCTCGTTCCTCGGACGGCACGAGGCACCAGCCGATCAAAAATGCGACATTGATCAGGGCGCCGCTAATTGCAGCCCCTGTTGATACAAGAAAAGAGGTGTACCTCGCCAAGAGACAGGCCAACCCGATGGCTACTAAGCAAGCTAGGGCCACAAAGCGACCGATCCAGCGGAATCCCCACATGTTGCGCTCAAAGCCATATGCCGCGTTCTCAGCAGCTACCATCGGAAAGCGAGGGTCTTGGCCGAGGTGACGCACCTGATCGGTGGCAGCTTCGATGACTTGATCAGCGGCCACTGGATTTGCCGCTTCCCGCCGCTTACTCAGCAACTGGACGTCCGTAACCCCTTCGACCGCCTGTCGCCAGATGTCTCGCTGCCCTGGGTTACTACTCTCATCGCGGGTGCGCAGCAGTTGCGTCGTAGGCCGGCCGCCCCACCGCTCGTACATCCGGTCCTGGGCTCGCCGCCCTGAGTTACCTACCAGGACCGACAGCACATACCCACCGACCGTAGCCGAGAGCACCCCAAGCGCTACGGGGATAGCTGGGTAAGTCTTCAGTCCCAGCGCGACGACAGTGATGGTAACAGGCGCAATCCCCAACAGGCCTGGGGTAAGGCGGGCCTTCCGTTCATATGCACTCAAAGCCACAGTGGACTTGATACCAGTAAAAAGTCATAGCTGTCAGCGAGATTGCAAATCTCGGAGTACTTCGCAGAATCATCTGCCGCCCTCGATGAGACGTGCCTCCGGTGTCCGCCCAACCGCATGCGCCAGCCAAAGCCACGCCCAAGCCGCTGCCGCTCCCCACGCGAGGCCAGCGGTCGAGGTTGGCGCTGCGACGGCCCAGAGACGGCCCAGGGTCCATAAAACGAGAAAGGGTCGACGGTGCATGACCGTCGACCCCATGCGCCGGATCTACGGGAGACCCGCCCTGACCTGCGCTTACAGCACCGGCAGATTCTTCCGCAGCTCGAACGCCGTCACCTCGGAGCGGTACTCCTCCCACTCCTGCTTCTTGTTGCGCAGGAAGAAGTCGAAGACATGCTCCCCCAGCGTCTCGGCGACGAGGTCGCTGCGCTGCATCAGGGCCAGTCCCTCGCCGAGGTTCTGCGGGAGGGGCTCGATGCCCATCGCGCGGCGTTCGGCGTCGGAGAGGGCCCAGACGTCGTCCTCGGCGCCGGGGGGCAGTTCGTAGCCCTCCTCGATGCCCTTGAGGCCGGCGGCCAGGAGGACGGCGTAGGCGAGGTACGGGTTCGCGCCCGAGTCCAGTGACCGGACCTCCACCCGTGCCGAGCCCGTCTTGCCGGGCTTGTACATCGGCACCCGGACCAGGGCCGAGCGGTTGTTGTGGCCCCAGCAGATGTACGACGGGGCCTCGCCGCCGGCGCCGGCGGTGCGCTCGGCGCCGCCCCAGATGCGCTTGTAGGAGTTCACCCACTGGTTGGTGACCGCGGAGATCTCCGCCGCGTGCCGCAGCAGGCCGGCGATGAAGGAGCGGCCGACCTTGGAGAGCTGGTACTCGGAGCCGGACTCGTAGAACGCGTTGCGGTCGCCCTCGAAGAGGGACAGGTGGGTGTGCATGCCGGAACCCGGGTGCTCGGAGAACGGCTTCGGCATGAACGTCGCGTGGACGCCCTGCTCCAGCGCCACCTGCTTCATGACCAGGCGGAACGTCATGATGTTGTCCGCCGTGGACAGCGCGTCGGCGTAGCGGAGGTCGATCTCCTGCTGGCCGGGCGCGCCCTCGTGGTGGGAGAACTCCACCGAGATGCCCATCGACTCCAGCATGGTGATCGCCTGGCGGCGGAAGTCCATGCCGACGTTGGTCGGGGTGTGGTCGAAGTAGCCCGAGTTGTCCGCGGGCATCGGCCGTGAGCCGTCCAGCGGCCGGTCCTTCAGCAGGAAGAACTCGATCTCGGGGTGGGTGTAGAAGGTGAAGCCGAGGTCGGAGGCGCGGGCCAGGGCGCGCTTGAGGACGTAGCGCGGGTCGGCGAAGGACGGGGAGCCGTCCGGCATGAGGATGTCGCAGAACATCCGGGCCGTGCCGGGCGCCTCGGCGCGCCAGGGCAGGATCTGGAAGGTCGACGGGTCCGGCTTGGCGATCATGTCGGACTCGTAGACCCGGGCGAAGCCCTCGATGGCCGAGCCGTCGAAGCCGATGCCCTCGTCGAAGGCCTGCTCCAGCTCGGCGGGGGCCACGGCCACGGACTTGAGGAAGCCCAGCACGTCCGTGAACCACAGGCGTACGAACCGGATGTCGCGCTCCTCCAACGTCCGGAGCACGAACTCCTGCTGCTTGTCCATCTTGCGCTTCCCCATCCTTGCTGGTCAGGCCGCCTGTCTCCGGTACCGCGGAAGGCGGTCGGGCACACCTGAGCATCACACAGCCGCGTTTCGCGCGCGTTGCCGACCTTGATCGCCCGGGCGACCCGGCCCTGAACGCCGCACCCGCGGCGAGCATGCTGCTCCTGAGCCCATCTTGCCTGCTCGGATCGACATCCGTAATGCCCGGCCCCTCGGGACCCACCCCGCATTAATTGGAATCTCAGATGCAAGTTTTAATGGGGTGGCAGGCGGCCGCTGACACGCCGCCGATCGAGCCTGAGGAGACCCGATGCTGTCCGAGCAGTCCGCCGCCACCGTGCGCGCCACCCTCCCCGTCGTCGGCGGGGCCATCGGCGAGATCACCGAGCGCTTCTACGCCGGGATGTTCGCCGCCCGCCCCGAGCTGCTGCGCGACCTGTTCAACCGCGGCAACCAGGCGGCCGGCACCCAGCGGCAGGCCCTGGCGGGATCGATCGCGGCGTTCGCGACGCACCTGGTGGACCACCCCGACGAGCGGCCCGACGCGATGCTCGGCCGCATCGCCCACAAGCACGCCTCCCTGGCCATCGCGCCGGAGCAGTACGGGATCGTCCACGAGCACCTGTTCGCCGCCATCGTCGAGGTGCTCGGCGAGGCCGTCACCCCCGAGGTCGCGGCCGCCTGGGACGAGGTCTACTGGCTGATGGCGAACGCCCTGATCGCCATCGAGAAGCGGCTGTACGAGGAGCGCGGCGGGGGCGGATGGCGGGAGTGGGAGGTCGTCGGGCGCGTCGAGGAGACCGCCGACGTCGCCACGTTCCGGCTGCGCCCGGCCGACGGCCGCCCGGCGCCGGACTTCCGGGCCGGGCAGTACGTCTCGGTGCAGGTCGAGCTGGCGGACGGGGCCCGGCAGATACGCCAGTACAGCCTCTCCGCCGCGCCCGGCTCACCCCTGCGCCAGTTCAGCGTGAAGCGGGTGCACGGCGGGGCCACGCCCGACGGCGAGGTCTCCCAGCACCTGCACACGCGCGTGCGGGTCGGCGACCGGCTGCGCCTGTCCGCGCCGTACGGCGATCTCGTGCTCGGCGACACGGACGCCGCCGCACCGCTGCTCCTCGCCTCCGCCGGCATCGGCGTGACCCCGATGATCGCCATGCTGGGTCAGCTCGCGGACCTCGGACACGAGGGCCCGGTGCGCGTCGTGCACGGCGACCGCTCGCCCGCCGGGCACGCCCTGCGCGCCGACCACGAGGCGTACGCGGAGAAGCTGGCGGACGCGTCGGTCCACTTCTTCTACGAGACGGACGCCGACCCCGCCCAGCGGTCCCACCGCACCGGCCTGGTCGACCTCGCCGACATCGACGTACCGCAGGGCACGCGCGCGTACCTGTGCGGTCCGCTGCCGTTCATGCGGGCGGTGCGGACCCAGCTGATCGGCAAGGGCGTGGCACCGGCCGACATCCACTACGAGGTGTTCGGGCCGGACCTGTGGCTGGCGCAGGAGGGCTGAGGCCGGGCACAGCACCGGCGTCGGCCCGAGCTGGGCGAGCGCGCCGCCGATCACCTCGGCGAACGCCGGGAAGAGGGGGTTCTGCGGCTCGGGGAGCACGAGGCCGACGAGCCGGGCGCGTTCGCCGTGCGGGCAACGTCGTACCGGCGCTGGTCTCAGGGGGCGCGGCCGATCTCCAGCAGCAGTGGCCCGGTCGGGTCGGCGGTCACGTCGGCCACCGTCAGGGGGTCCAGCGAGGCGTAGAAGGCCTCCTGGGCCCGCCGCAGGGCGCCGCGCAGCCGGCATGCGGAGTTGAGCGGGCAGGGGTTGTCGCCCTCGCACTCGACGACGTCGCCGTCCCCCTCGAAGGCCCGCACGATCGCACCGACCGAGGCGGTGCGCCCCTTGCCGCTGAGCGAGAGCCCGCCGCCGCGGCCCCGGCGGGCGTCGACCAGCCCCATGTGCTGGAGCTCGGCGACCACCTTGGCGGCGTGCGTGTACGGCACCTCCATGTCCGCGGCGACCTCGCGGGTCGTCGGTGTGGCGTCCTCCAGGACGGCGAGCCGCATGAGGAGGCGCAGTGCCAGGTCGGTGGAGCGCAACAGCCGCATGCCGGGTAGCGTAGATAATGCGCATTCGCGGTTCAAAATATCGGCCGCCCTACTGAAGGTCACACCTTCCCCATTACGATCAGCGGACCCGACCGTCCCTTTCCCCAGAAGGACAACGCCTCATGGGCTCCGCCAAGAACAAGAGCAACGCTTCACGCAAAGCGCGAATAGCAGAGATGCGGCGTGCCGAGCAAGCTCGTGAGCGCCGCAACCGCATCCTCACGATCGTGACCAGCGCGGTGGTCGTCACCGGTCTCGTCGTCGGCGGTGTCGTGCTCATCCGGTCGCAGTCCGACGACAGCGACCCGGCGGCCGACACGAAGACCAGCGGCAAGCTCGTGGCCGGCAAGGACGGCGTGCGGACCTGGCAGGGGGAGCTCGGGCGCACCCACGTCGCCAAGAGCGTGAAGTACCCCACGGAGCCCCCGGTCGGCGGCGACCACAACCAGGTGTGGATGAACTGCAACGGCGACGTCTACACCAAGGAGCTCAAGAACGAGCACGCCGTGCACTCGCTGGAGCACGGTGCGGTCTGGGTGACGTACACCTCCAAGGCGCCCAAGGCCGATGTCGAGGCGCTGGCGGCGAAGGTGAAGCAGACGCCGTACACGCTGATGAGCCCGGACGAGAAGCAGAAGGACCCGATCATGCTGACCGCGTGGGGGCACCAGCGCAGTGTGACGAGCGCGGACGACCCGAACGTCGCCAAGTTCCTCGAGACGTACGTCCAGGGTGAGCAGACACCCGAGCCGGGCGCGGCGTGCACGGGTGGTCTGTCGGAGTGAAGAAGCACGTCGGCTGGATAGCGGGGACCGCGGCGGCCGTGCTGGTCGCGGTCGGAGCACTCACCTACGCCGTCGCCGAGGACGGCGGTTCGAGCGATACGCCGAGCGGCGACTCGGCGGACGCCGGGTTCGCCCGGGACATGGCGGTGCACCATCAGCAGGCCGTGGAGATGTCGTACATCGTGCGCGACCGCACGGACGACAAGGAGGTGCGGCTGCTGGCGTACGACATCGCGCAGACGCAGGCCAACCAGCGCGGCATGATGCTGGGCTGGCTGGATCTGTGGGGGCTGCCGAAGGTGTCGTCGCAGGCGCCGATGGCCTGGATGGGCATGGGCGACATGCCCTCCGCCGGGGAGGGTTCGCTGATGCCGGGCATGGCGACCAACGCGGAGATGAAGAAGCTTCAGGGCCTCAGCGGCAAGCAGGCGGAGGTCCTCTTCCTCCAGTTGATGACGGCCCATCACAAGGGCGGCATCCACATGGCCGAGGGCTGTGTCGACAAGTGCTCGGTCGATGTGGAGAAGCGGCTCGCCCAGGGCATGGTCGACGCGCAGCAGTCGGAGATCGACCTGATGGCGGACCTGCTGGAGAAGCGGGGCGCGAAGCCGCGGTCGTAGTGCGTGCGGCCTGCGAAATGGCGTTGTCATTAGGTTAGTTGGGACCTTCTTGGCCCGGGCATTCCCCTGGCGTGAACGGTTCGTCGCTTAAGTGGCCACCGTCGGGTGATCCACTCGCACACGAATCGCACAGGGGGTTCCATGAGATCTCGACGTGCCGCGCTGCGCACCTCCGTGAGTCTGGCGGCGACGCTGCCCCTCCTCACCGGCGCGCTGGCGCTCGGCATACCCGCGGCGCACGCCGCGGACAACCCGGGGCGTGACCGGCTCGCCGGGACCAAGCCCGCGTGGGCCACGGCCAGGACGGACGAGGGCGCCACCTCCGACGGCGCCCGGGTGTCCGCACGCGTCTACCTCCGGGGCCGGGACCCGGCCGGGCTCGCCGCGTACGCGAAGGCCGTGTCCGACCCGGCGTCGGCGTCGTACGGCAGGTACCTGAGCGCGAGCCGGGCGCAGGCCCGCTTCGGGGCGACGAAGGACCAAGTCGTCGCGGTCAAGGGGTGGTTGACCTCCGCCGGTCTGAAGGTCACGGGTGTCACCCAGCACTATGTCGCCGTGACCGGCGATGTGGCCGCCGCGGAGAAGGCGTTCGGCACCGAACTGCACAACTACACCAAGGGCGCGAGGACTTACCGCGCGCCCGTGACCACCGCCTCGGTGCCGAAGGCGCTGAAGGACGCCGTCCTGACCGTCACCGGCCTCGACAGCGCCCCGCACCTGGCGCGCCACCAGGACCGGCTGCCGCCGCCGGAGACGGTGTTCCGCAACTCGGGGCCCTTCTCGACGTATCACGGCTCGAACGTGGCGAAGGCGCTGCCGGACGCGTACGGCACGAAGATCCCGTACGCCGTGAAGGGCTAC
The DNA here is from genome assembly GCF_015160855.1 of Streptomyces ferrugineus. Taxonomy (NCBI): domain Bacteria; kingdom Bacillati; phylum Actinomycetota; class Actinomycetes; order Kitasatosporales; family Streptomycetaceae; genus Streptomyces; species Streptomyces ferrugineus. Next base: position 2,336,967 of record NZ_CP063373.1, read on the forward strand.
ACCGGCAAGCAGCTGCGCGCCGCGTACGGCGCCGGCAACCGCACCGGCAAGGGGGTGCGCATCGCCATCACCGACGCGTACGCCTCCCCGACCATCGCCTACGACGCGGCGACCTACGCCGGACGCAACGGCGACGCGGCCTGGCGCGCGGGTCAGCTGCACCAGGTCCTGCCCGCCGAGTACACGCACACCAAGGAGTGTTCGGCGGCGGGCTGGTACGGCGAGCAGACCCTGGACGTCGAGGCCGCGCACGCGGTGGCGCCCGGCGCGCAGATCACGTACGTGGGCGCCGCCTCCTGCGCCGACGAGGACCTCCTGGACTCGCTCAGCAAGATCGTCGACCGCCATCTGGCCGACATCGTCTCCAACTCCTGGGGCGAGACCGAGGCCGCCCAGACGCCCGACCTCGCGGCCGCCTACGACCAGGTCTTCCAGTTCGGCGCGGTGGAGGGGATCGGCTTCTACTACTCCTCCGGCGACGACGGGGACGAGGTCGCGAGCTCCGGCACCAAGCAGGTCGACATCCCGGCGAGCTCGGCGTGGGTGACGGCGGTCGGCGGCACCTCGCTGGCGGTCGGCAAGGGCGACACGTACCTCTGGGAGACCGGCTGGGGCACCGAGAAGGCGGACCTGTCGGCCGACGGCGGGAGCTGGACCGGCTTCCCCGGCGCGTTCACCTCGGGCGCGGGCGGCGGCACCAGCAGGACCGTCGCCGAGCCGTCCTACCAGCAGGGCGTGGTCCCGGACGCGCTGGCCAAGGCGTACGACTCCGCCGGCAACCGCGTCGTCCCGGACATCGCGGCCATCGCCGACCCGAACACCGGGTTCCTGGTGGGCCAGACCCAGACCATGCCGGACGGCAGGACGCGGGCGTACGACGAGTACCGCCTCGGCGGCACCTCGCTGGCGGCGCCGGTCGTCGCAGGTGTCCAGGCGCTGGCCCAGGAGGCCCACGGCGGCAGGCCGCTCGGCTTCGCCAACCCGGCGATCTACGCCAGGTACGGCTCGACGGCGTACCACGACGTCACGGACGACCCGACGGCGTCCGGGCTCGCGGTGGCGCGCGTCGACTTCGTCAACGGGTACGACGCGACGGGCGGCCTGGAGACGTCCGTACGCAGCCTCGGCAGGGACAGCTCGCTGAGCGCCGTGCGGGGGTACGACGACGTGACCGGGGTCGGGACGCCCGCGGGCGGTTACGTGGAGTCGTATCGACGCCGCTGATCGCGCGGGCTCGTGGCATGCGGCACCGCACCCCGACTTGGTAGGCAAGTGGCCACTTGCCTATGCTGTCCGTGTGGCCGAAGACCTCTTCAAAGCCTTGGCCGACCCCACCCGCCGTACGATCCTCGACGAGCTCACCGAGCAGTCCGGACAGACACTGTTCGAGATCTGCTCGCGACTGAGCATGAAACATCAGCTCGCGATCTCCCGTCAGGGAGTCTCCCAGCACCTCGCCGTGCTGGAGGCCGCCGGGCTCGTCGAGACCAGGCGGGAGGGCCGCTACAAGTTCCACGACCTCAACACGGCCCCGCTCCGGCAGATCACCGAGCGCTGGCCCCTGCGCGACCTGACCGGGCCGAAGGAGAGCACCCCATGAAAATCCGTCTGACCAGCGTCTTCGTCGACGACCAGAGCAAGGCCCTGCGCTTCTACACCGAGATCCTCGGCTTCGTGACGAAGCACGACGTCCCGGTGGGGGAGAAGGACCGGTGGCTGACCGTCGTCTCGCCCGACGAGCCCGAGGGCACCGAGCTGCTGCTGGAGCCCGCGGGCCACCCGGCGGTCAAGACCTACCGCGACGCCCTCGTCATGGACGGCGTCCCACTCGCCCAGTTCGCCGTCGCCGACGTACGGGCGGAGTACGACCGTCTGCGCGGCCTCGGCGTCCACTTCACCCAGGAGCCCCTGGAGATGGGCCCTGTCACCACCGCCGTCTTCGACGACACCTGCGGCAATCTGATCCAGATCGCGACACAGCCGGAGTAACGGGCCGGGGCGGGCCGCGTCGGCTGGCGGCCGATGGCTGATGGCTGATTGCCGACCGGGCACGGTCGTCGCCGCGTAGGGTGCGGCGCCATGCCTACCTCCCCCGACCGGTCTCTCTGGGCTGACCGGCAGTTCCTTCTTCTCGCTTCGGCTCGGACCATCTCGGTGCTGGGTAATGGCTTCGCCCGCGTGGCACTGGGGTTCGCCGTCCTCGCCCTGCCCGGGGCGACTCCGGGGCGGCTGTCGCTGGTCCTGGCCTGCCAGGCCCTGCCCCAGCTGGTGTTCGTGCTGGCCGGCGGGGTGATCGCGGACCGGATGTCGCGCGCACGGCTGATGGTGGCCGCCGACGTCGTGGGCGCCGCCGCGTACGCGGGTCTGGCGGCCGTCGTGCTCAGCGGTCACGCGCCGTTGCTCCTCATGTGCGTGCTGGCCGTCGTCGCCGGTACCGCGACCGCGCTGTTCGCTCCCGCGATGGACGGTCTGGTGCCGCTGATCGTGCCGGCCGGGAGGCTTCAGCAGGCCAACGGCATGCTGCGGGTGGGCACGAACAGCAGCCTGCTGCTGGGGCTGGCGCTGTCGGGCGTCGCCGTCGCCTGGATCGGGGCCGGCTGGGCACTGGCCCTCAACGCCGCGTCGTTCGTCGTCAGCGCGGTCCTCATCGCCCGTCTGCGCGTTCCCGGACGTGCGGCCAAGGCGTCCTCGGGCTGGGACGACCTCAGAGAGGGGTGGCGGGAGTTCAGCTCCCGGCAGTGGCTGTGGGTGGTCGTCGCCCAGTACGCGATTGTCGTCGCGGCGCTCAACGCCAACGTCGGCGTCCTGGGTCCGCTGGTCGCCGAGGCGGAGCTGGGCGGCGCCCGGGCGTGGTCGGTCATCGTCGCCGCCCAGGCGCTGGGCACCATCGCCGGCGCGGGCCTGGCGGCTCGTGTGCGGGTGAACAGGCCGATCCTGGTAGGGGTTCTGGCCACTTTCCCGGCCGCGCTGCCGATCGCGCTGCTCGCCGTCTCCGCCCCGGTCTGGCTGGTCGCGGTGGCCATGTTCTGCTGGGGCATCGCCGCGGACGTCTTCGCCGTGCTCTGGTCCACGACCATCCAGCGCGAGGTTCCCGAAGCAGCCCTGTCCCGCGTCAGCTCCTACGACCTGTTCGGCTCCCTGGCCTTCGCCCCGCTCGGGCTGCTGGCGGCGGGCCCCGTCGCCGGCCTCGTCGGCACCCGGCAGGCGCTGGCGGGGTGCGCCGTCATGATCGTCGTGGCCACCTGTGCGGCGCTGTTGTCGCCGCAGGTCCGCCGACTCGGCCCGGCGGCGCTCGCGTCCCGCTCTGAGCGGCGTGGGGTTGCCGCTTCGGGTACGGCCGACGAGGGGCCGGCGTAGGGTCGGCCTCCTCGGCCCGCTCGGGCTGCTGGTGGCGGGCCCTGTCGCCGGCCTTGTCGGTGGTCGGCGGGCGTTGGCGGGGTGCGTCGTCATGATCGTCGTGGTCATCTGTGCGGCGCTGTTGTCGCCGCAGGTCCGCCGACTCGGCCCGGCGGCGCCCGCGCCCCGCTCTGAGCCGCGCGCGGCTGCCGCTTCGGCGACGGTCACGCCGTAACCGGTGACCAGGAGACCGACCGCCGGCACGGGCACCCTCAGGCCCTCGGAGATGAGCTCCAGGAGTCCGATCGGCAGGTTCTCCGCGGTGTTGAAGGTGAAGGCGGCCGGCATCAGGGCGCAGGGCACCGCCGCCCGGCGGGGGCTCATGAGTGCGCCTCGCTCGTTTTGTTTTCAACTGACCGATTTATATTGACTTGTAGGCATTCTGCGAGAAGCGTGGAGGACAAGACGCGACAGTCCCACCACGCTCTGCCGCATAGTTGAAGCAGGACCGGAGGCTGAGCGGAATGACAGCCAGGACCACCACGAAGCGGCTGGCAGCGGCCGTCGGAGCCGGTGCGGCCGTGGTCGCGCTGAGCCTCGGCAGTGCAGGCGTCGCCGATGCCAAGATCACCCCGCAGTGTTCCAACAGCGGTGGGCAGCAGCCCGCCGGTCAGCAGGACAAGTGCAACGGCAACGGGCTGCAGACCGAGAACGTGAACCCGCAGGGCAAGCTCCCGCCGGGACACAACTGACCAGCCAAGGAAGACGGAGCCACCAGCAGGGGCGGCCGGCACAGCCGCCCCTTTTCGGGTGCTACGACTCGCGGCCCTTCGCCAGCTCCGCCAGCAGATGGTGCAGCGGCTCCGTCGCCCGGCGCCGGTACTCCTGGATCGACCAGCCGTTGCCGTCCGGGTCCGTGAAGTACATGAACGTGGCGCCGTCGTCGGGGGCGTACTGGACCGGCTCCGAGATCTCCAGGCCGCGTTCGAGCAGTTCCGCCCGGGCCGCCTTGATGTCCGCCACGCACAGCTGGAGGCCCTGGTAGGAGCCGGGCTCCGGCCTGGTCTCGCCCTTGGTCATGTCCCAGATGCTGTCGCCCAGGGCGATCGAGCAGCCCGAGCCCGGAGGCGTGAGCTGGACGATGCGCATGCCCGGCATGACCTCCTGGTCGATGTCGACGTGGAAGCCGACCTTGTCCCGGTAGAAGTCGCGGGCCCGGTCGATGTCGCTCACGGGCAGCGGGATCACTTCGAGGGTGAAGTCCATCGCTAGTCCTCCATGGTGAATCGCCAGCGGGTCTGGCTGAACGGCTCACCCTTACCGAAGCCGAAAACCGTCCGTGGCGCCACCGAAAACACGTAGGCGTGCCCCGCCCCGTGGTGGAAACGGCCGTTCGTCACCTCGAAGTGCCAGAAGGCGCCGTACTTCTCCTCCCACCCGGCGGCCAGCTCACGCAGCCGCGCATCGTCGGTGATCCGCACCGCCTCGCCCTCGACCACCAGGTCGTAGCCCTTGTCCCAGGTGTTCGTGCCGGTCGTCAGGACGACGTCCGGGTTCAGGGCGAGGTTCCTCGCCTTGCGTTCCTCCGGGCCCGTGCAGAAGTGCAGCGCGCCCCGTGACCACACCGCCGGCAGCGGGGTCACATGCGGCCGTCCGTCCGGCCGTACCGTCGAGATCCAGAACAGCTCGGCCTCGGCCAGCAGCCTCTCCGCCTCGGCCCAGGGCGTCGCGGTGGCCCTCTCGTCGCTGTAGCGGGTGTCCAGCCGGGTCTGTGGTTGCGGGTGCTTCTCGGTCATCGGGTGCTTCTCGGTCATCGGACGGCCCTCCAGAGGTGTCGGACGTAGCCCTCCAAGGGACAGACCGGCCGGGTCGCCGGAACTCATCGGCGCCACTCGCAGGTACTGCGGCTAGGCTCGATCGCGTACGACCTTGATCGGACGGGAGGGCGAGCATGACGGCGCCGGGTCGCAGGAGCAGTACCTTCACACGGCTGCTGCGGCACGGATTCACCGACCCGTCCGCCGCCGAGCGACTCCTGGACAGCGTCGAGGTCGCTCCGATCAGGAACGACCCGGTGCTCCTCGAGGCCCTCGGCGCCACCGCCGACCCGGACCTCGCCCTGCACGGCCTCGTCCGGCTCATCGAGGCGCAGCCCGCCCCCGCCGCCCGGCGTGAGCTGCTGGACACGGTGATAGCGGCCAAGCCCCTGCGGGACCGGCTGCTCGGTGTGCTCGGTGCCTCCGCCGCGCTCGCCGACCACCTCGCCCGGCACCCCGGCGACTGGCAGGCGCTGGTGATGTACGAGCCGCGGGACCTGCACCCGGAGGTGGAGGAGTTCGAGCAGGGCCTCGCCGAGGCCACCGACCCGGTGTCGCTGCGCGTCGCCTACCGGCGCTGTCTGCTGTCCATCGCCGCGCGCGACGTGTGCGGCACCACCGACGTGGCCCAGACCGCCGCCGAACTCGCCGACCTCGCCACCGCGACCCTGCGCGCCGCCCTCGCCATCGCCCGCGCCGCCGCGCCGGAGGACGCCGCGCAGTGCCGGCTCGCGGTGATCGCGATGGGCAAGTGCGGGGGCCACGAGCTCAATTACGTCTCCGACGTCGACGTCATCTTCGTCGGCGAGACCGCCGACGGCGCCGACGAGGGCAAGGCGCTGCGGGCGGCCACCAGGCTCGCCTCGCACATGATGCGGATCTGCTCCGAGACGACCGTCGAGGGGTCCATCTGGCCCGTGGACGCCAATCTGCGGCCGGAGGGCAGGAACGGTCCGCTGGTGCGTACGCTCAGCAGCCACCTCGCCTACTACCGGCGCTGGGCCAAGACCTGGGAGTTCCAGGCGCTGCTCAAGGCCCGCCCGGTGGCGGGGGACATCGAGCTGGGCGAGGAGTACGTCGCCGCGCTGGAGCCGCTGGTGTGGAAGGCCGCCGAGCGGGAGAACTTCGTCGCCGACGTGCAGAAGATGCGGCGGCGGGTCGTCGAGAACATCCCGGTGGCCGAGCTGGACCGGCAGTTGAAGCTGGGTCCTGGCGGGCTGCGGGACGTCGAATTCGCCGTACAGCTACTGCAGTTGGTGCACGGCCGGGACGATGCCTCGCTGCGCAGCGGTACGACCCTGGATGCCTTGCAGGCGCTCGCGGCGGGCGGGTACGTCGGGCGGGCCGACGCCGCCCAGCTCGACACCGCCTATCGCTTCCTGCGCTCCATGGAACACCGCATCCAGCTCTACCGGCTGCGGCGCACCCACCTGGTGCCCGAGGACGAGGCCGACCTGCGGCGCATCGGGCGCTCGCTCGGGCTGCGGGTGGACGCGGTCGCCGAGCTGACCCGCGAGTGGAAGCGGCACGCGAGCGTCGTACGGCGGCTGCACGAGAAGCTCTTCTACCGGCCGCTGCTCGACGCCGTGGCCCAACTCGCCCCCGGCGAGGCCAGATTGAGCGCGGGGGCGGCGCGGGAGCGGCTGATCGCGCTCGGATACGCCGATCCCGCCGCGGCGCTCCGGCATCTGGAGGCGCTGGCCTCCGGGGTGACACGCAAGGCGGCCATCCAACGCACGCTGTTGCCGGTGCTGTTGGGCTGGTTCGCGGACTCCGCCAATCCGGACGCGGGGCTGCTGAACTTCCGCAAGGTGTCGGACGCGCTCGGCAAGACCCCTTGGTATCTGCGGTTGTTGCGGGACGAGGGTGCCGCCGCCGAGAACCTCGCACGGGTGCTGTCGGCGGGACGGCTCGCTCCCGATCTGCTGATGCGGGCGCCGGAGGCGGTGGCGCTGCTCGGGGACGGGGACGGCGGCAGCGGCCTCGAGCCCCGCTCGCGGGCGCATCTGGAGCAGGAGATCCTCGCCGCGGTACGGCGTGCGGACGGTGCCCTCCAGGCGGTCACGGCCGCGCGTGGGGTGCGGCGCCGGGAGCTGTTCCGTACGGCCGCCGCGGACATCGTCGACTCCTACGGTACCGAGACGAAGCCGGCCGAGGCCGATCAGGGCGCGTTGGTGGACCGGGTCGGGGGCGCGGTCTCCGATCTGACCGCGGCGACGCTGGCGGGGACCTTGCGGGCGGTGGTCCGGCAAGGGTGGGGCGACACCCTGCCCACCCGGTTCGCGATCATCGGCATGGGGCGGTTCGGGGGACATGAGCTGGGATACGGCAGTGACGCCGACGTCCTGTTCGTGCACGAGCCGCGCGAGGGGGTCGACGAGCACGAGGCCGGTGTCGCCGCCAACCGGGTCGTCGAGGAGATGCGCCGGCTGCTGCAGATTCCGAGTGCCGATCCGCCGCTGCTGATCGACGCCGATCTGCGGCCGGAGGGCAAGTCGGGGCCGCTGGTCCGTACGCTGAATTCGTACGGGGCCTACTACCGGCGGTGGTCGCTGGTGTGGGAGTCGCAGGCGCTGCTGCGGGCCGAGCCGGTCGCGGGGGACGAGGATCTGGCCCGGCGGTTCGTCGACCTGATCGATCCGCTGCGCTATCCCGCCGAGGGGCTCGGTGACGACGCCGTGCGGGAGATCCGGCGGCTGAAGGCCCGGATGGAGACCGAGCGGCTGCCGCGGGGCGCCGATCCCAAGCTGCACACCAAGCTCGGGCCGGGCGGGCTGTCCGACATCGAGTGGACCGTGCAGCTGCTGCAGCTCCAGCACGGGTGGGCCGAGCCGGGGCTGCGGACGACCCGGACGCGTGAGGCCCTCGCCGCGGCCTGTGCGGCCGGGCTCATTCCGGGCGAGGAGGCGGCGATCCTGGACGAGGCGTGGGTGCTGGCCACCCGGGTGCGCAACGCCGTGATGCTGGTGCGGGGGCGGGCCGGGGACACGTTCCCGTCGGACGGGCGCGAGTTGGCGGCCGTGGGGCGCTACCTGGGGTACGAGCCCGGTCACGTGGGGGACATGCTCGACGCGTACCGGCGTACCGCGCGGCGGGCCCGGGGGGTTGTGGAGGAGTTGTTCTACGGGGGGTAAGGCGTGCCGGCTTGCGTGTGGGGGTGCCTGCGGCGGCCTGTGTCGCCTTGTGGGGATGCGCGTAGCGCCTACGGTTCCGTGGGGGTGCGGGGCCGCGCCGGGGGGTGTCCGTCCTCGGTCGGGCGGCTCGATGGCTCAAAGGGGCGCCCTGCGTTGACGCCCGCCGCTGCGGGCGGACACCCCGCGGCACGGCCCCTTCCCGCCGTGGGCGGCCTGGGCACCATCCGTGGCAGTGAGTACGGCAGCGCTCCGTACCATACGCGCGCCACCGTGTAGCCGAACGCCAGGCAGATCAGTCCGCCCACCGCGTCCAGCCAGAAGTGGTTGGCCGTTGCCACGATCACCAGGAGCGTGGCCGTCGGGTAGAGCAGGCCCAGGACGCGGACCCAGGGGATCCTCGCCAGGGCGAAGATCGTCAGGCCGGACCAGACCGACCAGCCGATGTGCATCGACGGCATCGCGGCGTACTGGTTCGACATGTTCTTCAGATCGCCGGACGCCATCGAACCCCAGGTGTCGTGGGCCAGGACCGTGTCGATGAAACCGGTCCTGGTCATCAACCGTGGGGGAGCGAGCGGGTACAGGTAGTAGCCGACCAGGGCCACACCCGTGGTCGCGAAGAGGACCAGGCGGGTCGCCGCGTAGCGGCCGGGGTGACTGCGGTAGAGCCAGACCAGGACACCCAGCGTGACGATGAAGTGCAGGGTCGCGTAGTAGTAGTTCATGCCGACGATGAGCCAAGTCACGCCGTTCACGGCGTGGTTGATCGACTCCTCGACGGCGATGCCGAGGTCGTGCTCCAGCTTCCAGAGCCAGTCGGCGTTGCGCAGGGCCTCCGCCCGCTGCTCCGGTACCGCGTTGCGGATGAGTGAGTACGTCCAGTAACTCACCGCGATCAGCAGGATCTCGAACCAGAGCCGGGGGTGGCGTGGGGCGCGCAGACGGCGCAGGTGTCCCCGCCCCGTCTCGTCCGCGACGGGTTGCGGAACGGCCGCTTCCCGGCCTTCCAGTGTCGTCACGGTCGCTTCACCCATAGGCACAGAGTCTGCCAGAAAAGCCTTCCCCCACCGATCATCCTCCGGTCGGGTTCCGGACGCACGTTCTACGGCGGTCGTACGCCTCCCACTCGTTCCAACGCAGGGGCGCGGTGTGCTTATTCTCCGCCTTGGGGACGAGTCAGGGACGAATCCTGTCACCGGGGGCCGAAGCCGTCGAACCGCGCACCACCAGCTCCGGCATGAACACGAACTCACTGTGCGGAGCGGGAGTCCCGCCGATCTCCTCGAGGAGCGTGCGTACCGCGGCCTGGCCCATCGCCGGGACCGGCTTGCGGACGGTGGTGAGGGGCGGGTCGGTGAAGGCGATCAGGGGGGAGTCGTCGAAGCCCACGACCGAGATGTCGCGGGGGACCCGCAGGTCGTGCTGGCGGGCCGCTCGTATCGCGCCCAGCGCCATCATGTCGCTGGCGCAGACCACCGCGGTGCAGTCGCGGTCGATCAGGGCCGTCGCGGCCGCCTGGCCGCCCTCCAGGGTGTAGAGGGAGTGCTGGATCAGCTCGGTCTCGACGGTCTGCGCCGGCAGGTCGAGCTGGTCCTGCATCGCGCGGACGAAGCCCTCGATCTTGCGCTGGACCGGGACGAAGCGCTTGGGGCCCAGGGCGAGGCCGATGCGGGTGTGGCCCAGGGAGGCGAGGTGGGTGACCGCCAGGGTCATCGCCGCGCGGTCGTCGGGGGAGATGAAGGGCGCCTGGACCTTGGGGGAGAAGCCGTCCACCAGGACGAAGGGGACGCCCTGGGCGCGCAGTCGCTCGTAGCGCTGCATGTCGGCGGTGGTGTCGGCGTGCAGGCCGGAGACGTAGATGATGCCGGCCACTCCGCGGTCGACGAGCATCTCGGTGAGCTCGTCCTCGGTGGAGCCGCCGGGGGTCTGGGTGGCCAGCACGGGGGTGTAGCCCTGCCTGGTCAGCGCCTGTCCGATGACCTGGGCCAGGGCCGGGAATATCGGGTTCTCCAGCTCCGGGGTGATCAGGCCCACCAGGCCCTCGCTCCGTTGGCGCAGCCTCACCGGGCGCTCATAGCCGAGCACGTCGAGTGCGGCCAGCACGGACTGGCGAGTGGTGGCGGCGACGCCCGGCTTCCCGTTGAGGACGCGGCTGACGGTCGCTTCGCTCACCCCCGCCTGAGCAGCGATGTCGGCAAGCCGTGTGGTCACGGCACTGGACTGTACCGGCCGTATGTCGCCTTGCACACCAATCGGACGCCGTGGGCGACCTGTTGACCGGCCCGGGCCGGGCTGCTGCCTCATCGCGCTCCCTCGTGAAAGTGATGGCAAGAGCTTGCAGAGTCTTGCACAGACCGCTCGTGTGCCGCTCCACCGCCGAAAAGAAGCGTCTCACGGCGGTCGCCGAGAGGTCACGCCCGGATAACTTCGGAGACTTCTTGCACTTTTTTTCTGCAAGACCTTTCGTAAGGATTGCATCGCTGTTACGTTCACGTCGCCCGGCCGCCGCAACGGCGCAGTCGGCAAGACAGCAGGGGCAGGCAGACGGGGCCGCCCTCGCACACTCGGGCTTTCACCCTCAAGGAGATCTCATGCGGCGTGGCATAGCGGCCACCGCGCTGGTGGCGTCCCTCGCTCTCGCGGCGACGGCCTGCGGCGGGGACGACAGCGGCAGCGAATCGAGCGGGCCGGTCACCATCACCTGGTGGGACACCTCCAACGCCACCAACGAGGCGCCGACCTACCAGGCCCTGGTCAAGGAGTTCGAGGCCGCCAACAAGGACATCAAGGTCAAGTACGTCAACGTCCCCTTCGACCAGGCGCAGAACAAGTTCGACACCGCCGCCGGCTCCAAGGGCGCCCCGGACGTCCTGCGCTCCGAGGTCGGCTGGACCCCCGCCTTCGCCAAGAAGGGCTTCTTCCTGCCGCTGGACGGCACCGAGGCCCTCGCCGAGCAGGACAAGTTCAAGTCCAACCTGATCGAGCAGGCCAAGTACGAGGACAAGGTCTACGGCGTTCCGTTCACCACGGACACCCTCGCGCTGGTCTACAACAAGGACCTGTTCGAGAAGGCCGGCGTCGAGGCCCCCAAGACCTGGGACGACCTGAAGAAGGCCGCCGCCACGATCAAGGACAAGACCGGCGTCGACGGCTACTGGGGCTCCGCCCAGGGCTACTACGCCCAGACGTTCCTCTACGGCGAGGGCACCGACACCGTCGACGCCGACGCCAAGAAGATCACCGTCAACTCGGCCGCGGCCAAGAAGGGCTACGAGACCTGGCTGGGCCTCTTCGACGGCAAGGGCCTGCACAAGGCCGACACCACCGCCGACGCCTACGCCCACATCCAGGAGGCGTTCGTCAACGGCAAGGTCGCCGCGATCATCCAGGGCCCCTGGGAGATCACCAACTTCTACAAGGGCTCCGCGTTCAAGGACAAGAACAACCTCGGCATCGCCACCGTCCCGGCCGGCTCCGCCGGCAAGGCGGGCGCCCCGACCGGCGGCCACAACCTCTCCGTGTACGCCGGCTCGGACAAGGCGCACCAGGAGGCCTCGCTGAAGTTCGTGAAGTTCATGACCTCGGCGAAGGCCCAGGAGACCATCGCCCTGAAGAACTCCACGCTCCCGACGCGCGACGACGCCTACACCGCCGAAGTGAAGGCCGACCCGGGCATCGCCGGCTACCAGACGGTGCTCTCCGCCGCCCAGCCGCGCCCGGCCCTGCCCGAGTACAGCTCGTTCTTCCCCGTGCTGGACACCGAGCTGAACGGCATCGCCGGCGGCAAGGAGTCCCTGGACAAGGGCCTGGGCGACGCCGAGACCGCCATCGCCAAGCTGGTTCCGGACTTCACCAAGTGACCCCGACTGGCCGCCGGATCCTCCTGCACAAGGGGGGAAGGATCCGGCGGCCATCGGCCTGTGTGCCGTACCCCTGATCTGCAGAGCCTGAAGAAGGTTGTCGAACCATGACAGTCGCCATCGACCGCGCGACCGGCAAGGTGCGCGGTGAGCGCGGGCCGCGGCGCGGGCCGCTGAAGCGCCTCAAGAGCAGCTACCGGAAGTACTGGTACGCCTACGCGATGATCACGCCCGTGGTCATCGTGCTCGGTGTCCTCGTGCTGTACCCGCTGGCGTACGGCTTCTATCTGACCCTCACCGACGCCAACAGCCTCAACACGGCCCGCACCATCGGCGTCAACGAGATCGAGGCCACCTACAAGTTCATCGGCTTCGACAACTACGCCGACATCCTGTGGGGCCCGACCTCCTACGACCGGTTCTGGTCCCACTTCATCTGGACGATCGTCTGGACGGCCGCCTGTGTCACCCTGCACTACACGATCGGCCTGGGCCTGGCTCTGCTGCTCAACCAGAAGCTGCGCGGACGCACCTTCTACCGGATGATGATGGTCCTGCCGTGGGCCGTGCCCACCTTCGTCACCGTCTTCGGCTGGCGCTTCATGCTCGCCGACGGCGGCATCATCAACGCCGGCCTCGAATGGCTCCACCTGCCGACACCGCTGTGGCTGGAGGACGCCTTCTGGCAGCGGTTCGCCGCGATCATGGTCAACACCTGGGCCGGTGTGCCGTTCATGATGCTCTCCCTGCTCGGCGGACTGCAGTCCATCGACGCCAGCCTCTACGAGGCCGCCGAAATGGACGGCGCGAGTGCCTGGCAGCGCTTCCGGTACGTCACCCTGCCGGGCCTGCGGTCCGTCAGCTCCACCGTCGTACTCCTCGGCATCATCTGGACCTTCAACCAGTTCGCGATCATCTTCCTGCTGTTCGGCAACACCGCGCCGGACGCCCAGATCCTCGTCACCTGGGCCTACCGCCTCGGCTTCGGACAGCAACCGCGCGACTTCGCGCAGTCGGCGGCGTTCGGCATGCTGCTGCTGGCCATCCTCGTCGTCTTCACCTCCTTCTACCGCCGCTGGCTGAACCGCAATGACCAGCAGCTCGCGATCTGAGGCGGGAGTCCCCATGAGCACCACGACCGTTTCGACACCCGCCTCCGCGGACCGGCCCGCCGCGGACACCGCACCGCCGCGCAAGGCACGCCGCCGGGGCGAGAGCGGCCCCCTCGCCTCGCTCGCCTCCCACGGCATCCTGATCGCGGCGAGCCTGATCGCGCTCTTCCCGGTCGCCTGGCTGGTCTTCCTGTCCCTCGGCCCCGACAAGGACGACTATCTGCACCCCGGCGGCATCTGGAGCAAGATGACGCTGGACAACTACTCGTTCGTCCTGCAGCACACGAACTTCTTCCACTGGGCGGCCAGTTCGCTGATCGTCTCGCTCGGCACCACCGTCGTCGGCGTGATGGTGGCCGCCACCACCGGCTACGCGGTCTCACGCATGCGGTTCCCCGGCTACAAGAAGTTCATGTGGCTGCTGCTGCTCACACAGATGTTCCCGATCGCCGTGCTCATCGTGCCGATGTACCAGATCCTGTCGGAGCTGCAGCTCATCGACAGCTACCTCGGCCTCGTCCTCGTCTACTGCGCGACCGCCGTGCCCTACAGCGCCTGGCTGCTCAAGGGCTACTTCGACACCATCCCGTTCGAGATCGACGAGGCCGGACGCGTCGACGGACTGACCCCCTTCGGCACGTTCGTACGGCTGATCCTGCCGCTCGCCAAGCCCGGTCTCGCGGTCGCCGCCTTCTACAACTTCATCACGGCCTTCGGCGAGGTCGCGTTCGCCTCGACGTTCATGCTGTCCGACACGAAGTACACCTTCGCCGTCGGCCTGCAGAGTTTCATCAGCGAGCACGACGCCCAGCGCAACCTCATGGCCGCCACGGCCGTGCTGGTCGCCATACCCGCCTCCGCGTTCTTCTACTTCGTGCAGAAGAACCTGGTGACCGGCCTGACCGCGGGCGGCACGAAGGGCTGACCCCCCGCAGACCCGAGGCGGTCGCGGTGGCCATCCGACCCCGCTGCCACCGCGACCGCCTCGTCACCTCCGTCTGCCGTACCCACACCCCACCCCATGACCTCGACACCCTTACGTACCAAGGACGCCATGAGCCAGCACTCCGCCGACCCGGCCCCGAACTCCGCCGTCGCCACCGTCGCCAAGCGCCGTGACTGGTGGCGGGACGCGGTGATCTACCAGGTCTATCCGCGCAGCTTCGCCGACAGCAACGGCGACGGCATGGGCGATCTGGAAGGCATCCGCTCCCGCCTGCCCTACCTGCGCGACCTCGGTGTGGACGCCGTGTGGCTCAGCCCCTTCTACGCCTCCCCGCAGGCCGACGCCGGCTACGACGTCGCCGACTACCGGGCCGTCGACCCGATGTTCGGCAACCTGCTCGACGCGGACGCGCTGATCCGCGACGCCCGGGAGCTGGGGCTGCGGACCATCGTCGACCTGGTCCCCAACCACTCCTCCGACCAGCACGAGTGGTTCAAGCGAGCGGTCGCGGAAGGGCCGGGATCCCCGCTGCGCGACCGCTACCACTTCCGCCCCGGCAAGGGTGAGAACGGCGAACTCCCGCCCAACGACTGGGAGTCGATCTTCGGTGGCCCCGCGTGGACGCGGGTGCCGGACGGTGAGTGGTACCTCCACCTCTTCGCCCCCGAGCAGCCCGACTTCAACTGGGAGCACCCGGCGGTCGGGGACGAGTTCCGCTCGATCCTGCGCTTCTGGCTGGACATGGGCGTCGACGGCTTCCGCATCGACGTCGCCCACGGCCTGGTGAAGGCGGAGGGCCTGCCGGACCTCGGATCCCACGACCAGCTCAAGCTGCTGGGCAACGATGTCATGCCGTTCTTCGACCAGGACGGCGTGCACGACATCTACCGCCAGTGGCGGTTCGTCCTCGACGAGTACGCCGGCGAGCGCATCTTCGTCGCCGAGGCGTGGACCCCGACCGTCGAGCGCACGGCGAACTACGTCCGCCCGGACGAGCTGCACCAGGCCTTCAACTTCCAGTACCTGTCGACCGACTGGGACGCGGCCGAGCTGCGCAAGGTCGTCGACCGCACCCTGGAGGCGATGCGCCCGGTCGGCGCCCCCGCCACCTGGGTCCTGTCCAACCACGACGTCACCCGGCACGCCACCCGCTTCGCCAACCCGCCCGGCCTCGGCACCCAGATCCGCACCGCCGGGGACCGCGAACTCGGCCTGCGGCGGGCGAGGGCGGCGACCCTGCTCATGCTCGCGCTGCCCGGCTCCGCGTACGTCTACCAGGGCGAGGAGCTCGGCCTGCCGGACGTCGTCGACCTCCCCGACGAGGTGCGCCAGGACCCGGCGTACTTCCGCGGCGCCGGCCAGGACGGCTTCCGTGACGGCTGCCGGGTGCCGATCCCGTGGACGCGCACGGGATCGTCGTACGGCTTCGGCGCGGGCGGCAGCTGGCTGCCGCAGCCGCAGGGCTGGGGCGAGCTGAGCGTCGAGGCCCAGACCGGCGACCCCGACTCCACCCTGGAGCTCTACCGCTCCGCCCTCGCCGTCCGCCGCGCACAGCCCGACCTGGGCGCCGGCGACTCGGTGGAGTGGCTCAAGGCGCCGGAAG
This sequence comes from Streptomyces ferrugineus, assembly GCF_015160855.1. NCBI lineage: Bacteria > Bacillati > Actinomycetota > Actinomycetes > Kitasatosporales > Streptomycetaceae > Streptomyces > Streptomyces ferrugineus. The sequence continues at coordinate 2,352,775 of NZ_CP063373.1, forward strand.
GCGTCCTCGCCTTCCGGCGCGGGGAGTTCGTGTGCGTCGCGAACACCACGGGCGAGTCGGTGACGACCCCCTCGTACGGCCGTGTCCTGCTCAGCAGCGGCGAGGTGGCCGAGGTCGACGGCGAGGCGAAGGTGCCCGCGGACACGACGGTGTGGTGGGCCACGGCGTAGCCCGACGCTCACCCAGGTCTTCCTGCGGGGCCCGTCGTCCGATTCCGGGCGGCGGGCCGCGCCTTTGCCCGGGATGCGGCCGAATCTGTTCTTGACAGGCAACTTCACGTAATCTCGCGGCCCGTGAAGATCGCACGGACGATACGGGGCCGCTCGCGGGCAGTGGCCACCCTGCACCGACTCGGCCACCAGCTGCGAGAGGGCAGGTACGAGGAGGTCGAGGCCGGGGCCAGGGCGCTGGAGGCCGAAGCGGCACGGCTGCGCCGGCGAGGGCTGCGGCTGTCGGTGGGCTGGCACGCCAAGGCGCTGGCCACGGCGGTGGCCTGTGCCCACGGGCGCGGGGCGCAGGTGCTGGCCGAACTGGAGTCCCTCGCGGCGGACCTGGGCGGGATGACCGGGTCCGGGCGGACGCTGCTGCTGATGGTCCGCAACAACCGCGCGATGGCCCTCGGCCTTCTGGGGCGGTGCGCCGAGGCCGAGGCGGAGACGCTGGACCTGCTGCGCGAACTGGCCCGCATCAAGCATCTGGCGCCGGTGTGGGAGATCGAGCTGTGCGCGTTGGCCAACCTGGCGGACGCGCTGTACTACCAGGACCGCCACGAGGAGGCCGAGGCCATCGCCCGGGGGAACCTGCCCCGCGCCGAAGGGGCCGCGCTCGCCTCCCTGCACTGCACCCTGGTGCGCGGCCTGAGCGGACAGGGACGGCACGACGAGGCGCTGACCGAGGCGCGCCGATTCGCCCCACGGTGGGACCGAGGGCAGAGCGGCGGCCTGGACCTGGCCACCGCCGGCGCCCTGCACGGTCTGGGGCGGCTCGACGAGGCGGAGGCTGCGGCGCGTCGGGCGCTCACCGACTGCGAGCGCTTCCTGCACCCGGACCACCCCCGCATCCAGGACGTCCACGCCCTGCTGGCCCGCATCACCGCCGACGAGCCACCGACGCCGGCAGCCGAAGAGGCTGCTCGCTGACCGCGCGGCCTCTCCGGATCGGGCCTCTCCGGGGCGGGTCGGGGTCGGTCACCGCCACGTGCCGCCGGCGGTGTATCCCGACGAACTGCCGGTCGTGTACGAGCGGTTGGTGCCGGACTCCCAGGTCACGTTGCCCGAGCCGTCCTTCTTGAGGAACTTGTACTCGAAGGTCGTGCTCTTCGGGACGATCACCGACCTGCTCCACGTCGGGTACGACGCCGACGACAGCGGGATCGCGTCGGCCCCCGGTTGGCGTTGGACTCCCACGTGACGTTCCCGGAGCCGTCCTTCCCGGACGACGACAGCTTCACCGCCTTCGACGTGTCCCAGCCGCCCAGCGCCGCGATCGAACCGACCACGTACACGTCCTGCCCGGCCGAGGTGGGCGCGTACCCGGAGAAGGTCGCGGTCACCGTCGAGGTGCCGTCGTCCGGTTCCTCGCACGCGGTGTCGCAGGGCGTGAACTCACCGTCGTAGAAGGCGATCGCGCTCTTCGCGGGGATCGTGAGGGTCGCGTTGCCACCGGACAAGCCGATCACGCTCGACGACTTCGTCGACGGCGGTGTCGCGGTGCAGGCAGTACCAGCCGCCGGAGCAGTCCGTGTCCGTCACGAAGCCGTTGGAGTTCGGCGGCGCCTGGTCGGAGGACGAGAACTCGAAGCCCGAGTAGACCGTCGGCGTCGACCACTTGTAGGCGAGCTGGAAGACATTGGCGAGCCGGTAGGCGTCACCGTCCTTGTAGCTCATGTGCAGTCCGTTGCGCTCGGTGTCGTGGTTGGTCACGAAGGACACCGAGTCGTCGGGGGTCAGGACCCCCGACGAGGGAAGCGACTCCAGGTCGCTCCAGGACGTCACCGGAGGAGTAGTAGTCGGACGCTGCCGGGGTCGAGCCCGGATACACCTCCTGGATCTGCTTGTCTGGGCGGCGGTGTGGTTGATCACCGCGTCCGTATACACCTTCACACCCGCGTCATGGCAGGCGTTGACCATCGACGCGAACTCGGCCGCCGTACCGAAGCGGCCGCTGAGCTCGTACGAGTACGGCTGGTAGACGTCCCACCAGTAGTAGTCGGCCTGCTTCAGCGACTCGGCCGGCGGCGCCACCCGGACCGCGCCGTAGCCGTTCGGGCCGAGCATGTCCGTGCACTCCGAGGCGACGGAGTCCCAGGTGCGGCGGAGCAACGGTCAGGCATTCAACAACTCGTGAGCGTGAGGGAGTTGAGAAGGGCACGTCAAGGTTGCGGGTGAAAGAACTTGCTATGACTTTCAACTCTCTTGCTGTAAACCTTTCGTGGCGGTACGGTCACGCCGGCGCCCGGCAACGAAGCCGCGCCGCGGCGCAGGGGGGATCCGACTGAGCCGCATTCGCAAGGAGTTCGCCCGTGATACCCAGATGGCAGGCGCCCGCACGGCGCCGTACCACGACCGCCGCCGTCACCGCCCTCGCGGCAGCCGCAGCGACCGTCGTCATGACTCCCGGCGGCACGGCGTCCGCCGCCCCGCCCGGCACCAAGGACGTCACCGCGGTGATGTTCGAGTGGAACTTCGCCTCGGTCGCCAAGGAGTGCACCAACACCCTCGGCCCCGCCGGCTACGGCTACGTCCAGGTCTCTCCGCCCGCCGAGCACATACAGGGCGCTCAGTGGTGGACGTCGTACCAGCCGGTGAGCTACAAGATCGCCGGACGCCTCGGAGACCGTGCGGCCTTCCAGAACATGGTCAACACCTGCCACGCGGCCGGGGTGAAGGTCGTCGCCGACGCCGTGGTCAACCACATGTCGGCGGGCAGCGGCACCGGGACCGGCGGCTCGTCGTACACGAAGTACAACTACCCGGGCCTGTACTCGGCGCCCGACTTCGACGACTGCACGAGCCAGATCAACAACTACCAGGACCGCTGGAACGTCCAGCGCTGCGAACTGGTGGGCCTCGCCGACCTGGACACGGGGGAGTCCTACGTCCGCGGCGCCATCGCCGGGTACCTGAACGACCTTCTTTCCCTCGGCGTCGACGGCTTCCGCATCGACGCGGCCAAGCACATGGACGCCGCCGACCTGGCCGACATCAAGTCGCGGCTGAGCAACCCGTCGGTGTACTGGAAGCAGGAGGTCATCCACGGCAGCGGGGAGGCCGTCCAGCCGACCGAGTACACCGGCAACGGGGACGTGCAGGAGTTCCGGTACGCGTACGACCTCAAGCGCGTCTTCAACAGCGAGAACCTCGCCTACCTGAAGAACTACGGCGAGGGCTGGGGCTACCTGAGCAGCTCCGTCGCCGGCGTCTTCGTCGACAACCACGACACCGAGCGCAACGGCTCGACGCTCAGCTACAAGGACAACGCCAACTACACCCTCGCGAACGTCTTCATGCTCGCCTGGCCCTACGGCGCCCCGGACGTCAACTCCGGCTACGAGTGGTCCGACTCGGACGCCGGGCCGCCCAACGGTGGCACGGTCAACGCCTGCTGGCAGGACGGCTGGAAATGCCAGCACAACTGGCCGGAGATCAAGTCCATGGTCGCCTTCCGCAACGCCACCCGCGGTGAGGCGGTCACCAACTGGTGGGACAACGGGGCCGACGCCATCGCGTTCGGGCGGGGCGGCAAGGGATTCGTGGCCATCAACCACGAGTCGGGCTCGCTGAGCCGGACGTACCAGACGTCGCTGCCCGCGGGGACGTACTGCGACGTGCAGAGCAACACGACCGTGACGGTGAACTCCAGCGGCCAGTTCACGGCCACCCTGGGCTCGAACACCGCCCTGGCGATCTATGCCGGGAAGTCAGGCTGCTGAGCTTCCTGATGGGGTGAGAGGTGGGCTGGTCGCGCCAGCTGGAAGATCGCGCCCCGAAAGCTCTTACCGATCGTTTCAAGACTCTTGCTGAAAACCTTTCGGCGGCGATACGGTCGCGCGGGGTCGGACCCACGAGAGCCGTATCGCAAGGAGTCCACGTCAGTGATACCCAGTTGGCCGGCGCCGCCGAGGCGCCGAACCGCGCATGCCGGACGGGTCGCCGCGGTCACCGTGACCGCGCTGGCCGCAGCGCTCGTCCAGCCGCTCGCGGCGCGGGCGGACACCCCGCCGCCGCCCCCGTCCGACGCCAGGCTCGCCGCCGAGCCCGCCCGGCACGACGCCACCCGTGAGCAGTTCTACTTCGTCCTGCCGGACCGTTTCGCCAACGGCGACCGCGGCAATGACAGGGGCGGACTGACCGGCTCCCGCCTCACCACCGGCTACGACCCCGCCGACAAGGGCTTCTACCAGGGCGGCGACCTCAAGGGCCTGACCAAGCGCCTCGACTACATCAAGGGGCTCGGCACCACCGCCATCTGGATGGCGCCCATCTTCAAGAACCAGCCCGTTCAGGGGACGGGGAGCAACGCCTCCGCCGGCTACCACGGTTACTGGATCACCGACTTCACCCAGGTCGACCCCCACTTCGGCACCAACAAGGACCTACAGACCCTCATCTCCAAGGCGCACGCCAAGGGCATGAAGGTCTTCTTCGACGTCATCACCAACCACACGGCCGACGTCGTCGACTACGAGGAGAAGTCCTACGACTACCTCTCCAAGGGCGCCTTCCCGTACCTGACCAAGGACGGCAAGCCGTTCGACGACGCCGACTACGCGGACGGCACCAAGCGCTTCCCGGCCGTCGACACCGACTCCTTCCCGCGCACGCCGACGGTCGGTGAGAACACCAAGGTTCCGTCGTGGCTCAACGACCCGACGATGTACCACAACCGCGGCGACTCCACCTTCGCCGGTGAGAGCTCCACCCACGGCGACTTCTCCGGCCTCGACGACCTGTGGACCGAGCGTCCCGAGGTCGTCAGCGGCATGGAGAAGATCTACCAGCGCTGGGTGCGGGACTTCGACATCGACGGCTTCCGCGTCGACACCGTGAAGCACGTCAACACGGAGTTCTGGACCCAGTGGGCCACGGCCCTCGACTCCTACGCGGCCAAGCGGGGCCGCGACGACTTCTTCATGTTCGGCGAGGTGTACTCCGCCGACACGAACATCACCTCCCCGTACGTCACCCAGGGCCGCCTCGACGCCACGCTCGACTTCCCCTTCCAGGAGGCCGCTCGCCAGTACGCCTCCCAGGGCGGCAGCGCGAAGAAGCTCGCGGGAGTCTTCGGCGACGACTACAAGTACACGACCGACAAGGCCAACGCCTACGAGCAGGTCACCTTCCTCGGCAACCACGACATGGGCCGCATCGGGTACTTCCTGAAGCAGGACAACCCCGAGGCCACGGACGCGGAGATCCTCGCCAAGGACAGGCTCGCCAACGAGCTGATGTTCCTCAGCCGCGGCAACCCCGTCGTCTACTACGGCGACGAACAGGGCTTCACCGGCTCCGGCGGCGACAAGGACGCCCGCCAGACCCTGTTCGCCTCGAAGACCGCCGACTACCTCGACGACGACCAACTCGGCACGGACCGCACCCACGCGAGCGCCGCCTACGACACCAAGGCCCCGCTCTACCGGCAGATCAGCGCCCTGTCCAAGCTCCGCAAGGCCAACCCGGCCCTCGCCGACGGAGTCCAGACCGAGCGGTACGCGGCCGACGGCGCCGGCGTCTACGCCTTCTCCCGCACCGACGCCAGGACGGGCACGGAGTACGTCGTCGCCTTCAACAACGCCGACGACGCGAAGACGGCGACCTTCGCGACCGGTTCCGCCGACATGGCGTTCAAGGGCGTCTACGGCACCCACGACTCCCTCAGCAGCGACGGCGACAAGAAGCTCACGGTCACCGTCCCGGCCGGCTCGGCGATCGTCCTCAAGGCGGCCGGCAAGCTCGCCGAGCCGGCCACCGAGCCGACGATCACCCTGAAGGCACCGGCCGCCGGGGCCACGGGCACGGTCGAGATCGGCGCCGACGTCGACGGCGGACAGCTCAACCGGGTCGTCTTCGCGGCGCAGGTCGGCAACGGCAAGTGGCGGACCCTGGGCTCGGCCGACCACGCCCCGTACAAGGTCACGCAGGTCATCGACAAGGACGTACCGGCCGGGACGGCCCTGCGCTACAAGGCCGTCGTGATCGACTCGGCGGGCCGCAAGGCGAGCGCCACGGCCCAGAGCACCACCGGCACGCCGCCCGCCCCCGAGACCCCGTCCGCCTCCTCCCGCGACTACGCGATCGTCCACTACAAGCGCGCCGACGGCGACTACGCGAACTGGGGCCTGTACGCCTGGGGCGACCTCGCCGACGGCGAGTCCACCGACTGGCCGGAGAGCCATCCGTTCATCGGCCGGGACTCCTACGGCGCCTTCGCCTACGTCAAGCTCAAGCCCGGCGCCTCGTCGGTCGGCTTCCTCGTCATCGACAAGGACGGGAACAAGGACGTCTCCGCCGACCGCACGATCGATGTCACCAAGACCGGTGAGGTCTGGGTCGAGCAGGGCAAGGAGGCCGTTCGCACGGAGAAGCCGGCGGCCGACTACCCGGCTCCGGACAAGTCCAAGGCCGTCCTGCACTACCACCGCGCCGACGGGAGCTACGACGGCTGGGGCCTGCACACCTGGACGGGTGCCGCGAACCCCACCGAGTGGTCGAACCCGCTCAAGCCGGTCAAGACTGATTCCTATGGCGCAGTCTTCGAGGTACCGCTCACCGACGGTGCGACCAGCCTCAGCTACATCCTCCACAAGGGCGACGAGAAGGACCTGCCCGCCGACCAGTCCCTCGACCTCACGGCGAACGGCCATGAGGTGTGGCTGGTGAGCGGCCAGGAGAAGTACCTGCTCCCGCAGCCCGCGGGGTCCGCGGCCGCGCTCGACCTGACCACCTCCAAGGCGGTCTGGATCGACCGGAACACGCTCGCCTGGAACGGCTCCGAGGCCGCCGCCTCCACCCAGCTGCTGTACAGCCGGGACGGCGCGATCGCAGTCGAGGACGGCGCGCTGACCGGTGACGCCAAGTGGCTGCGGCTGTCCAGGACCTCCCTCACCGACGCCCAGAAGGCGAAGTTCCCGCATCTGAAGGACTACGCCGCCTGGTCCGTCGACCCACGTGACCGCGACCGGATCCGCGAGGCCCTGCGCGGCCAGGTCGTCGCCTCGCAGCGCGCCGCCAACGGTGCCGTCCTGGCCGCGACCGGCGTTCAGCTCGGCGGTGTGCTGGACGACCTGTACGACGCGACGCGGGCGAAGCTCGGGCCGACGTTCCCCAAGGGCCGCCCGACGCTGGCCGTCTGGGCGCCCACGGCGCAGTCGGTGAAGCTCGAGATCGGCGACTCCACCGTCGCCATGAAGCGGAACGACGCCACCGGCGTCTGGTCGGTCACCGGGCCGAGGTCCTGGAAGAACAAGCCGTACCGGTACGTCGTGAAGGTCTGGGCGCCCAGCGTCCGCGAGGTCGTCACCAACAAGGTCACCGACCCCTATTCGGTCGCCCTCACCGCCGACTCCGAGCGCAGCCTCGTCGTCGACCTGCGCGACCGGTCCCTGGCGCCGGCCGGCTGGTCGACGTACACCAAGCCCAGGGCCGTGCCGCTGAACGACGCCCAGATCCAGGAGCTGCACATCCGGGACTTCTCGGTGGCGGACAAGACGGTGCCCGCGAAGGACAAGGGCACCTACCTCGCCTTCACCGACAAGCTCAGCGACGGCTCCAGGCATCTGAAGAAGCTGGCCGAGGCGGGCACGTCGTACGTCCATCTGCTGCCGGCGTTCGACATCGCCACCATCCCCGAGAAGAGGTCCGACCAGGCGAGCACCGACTGCGATCTGGCCTCCTTCCCGGCCGACTCCGAGCGGCAGCAGGAGTGCGTGGCGAAGATCGCCGCGAAGGACGCCTACAACTGGGGCTACGACCCGTACCACTACACGGTCCCCGAGGGCTCCTACGCGACCGACCCCGACGGCACCGCGCGCACCGTCCAGTTCCGCGAGATGGTCAAGGCCCTCAACGAGGACGGTCTGCGGGTCGTCATGGACGTCGTCTACAACCACACGGCGGCGAGCGGGCAGGCGGACACCTCCGTCCTCGACCGGATCGTCCCCGGCTACTACCAGCGCCTCCTCGCCGACGGTTCGGTGGCGAACAGCACCTGCTGCGCCAACACCGCCACCGAGAACGCCATGATGGGCAAGCTGGTCGTCGACTCGATCGTCACCTGGGCCCGGGAGTACAAGGTCGACGGCTTCCGCTTCGACCTCATGGGCCACCACCCGAAGGCCAACATCCTGGCCGTCCGCGAGGCCCTCGACGAGCTGACCCTCGCCAAGGACGGCGTCGACGGCAAGAAGATCATCCTGTACGGCGAGGGCTGGAACTTCGGCGAGGTCGCCGACGACGCCCGCTTCGTGCAGGCCACGCAGAAGAACATGGCGGGGACCGGGATCGCGACCTTCTCCGACCGGGCGCGGGACGCGGTGCGCGGCGGCGGCCCCTTCGACGAGGACCCGGGCGTCCAGGGGTTCGCCTCCGGCCTGTTCACCGAACCCAACTCCTCCGAGAACAACGGCGGTTCGGCGGAGCAGAAGGCCCGTCTGCTGCACTACCAGGACCTGATCAAGGTCGGCCTGTCCGGCAACCTCGCCGACTACCGCTTCACCGACACCGCGGGCAAGGAGGTCAAGGGCTCCGAGGTCGACTACAACGGCGCCCCCGCCGGCTACGCGGCCGCCCCCGGCGACGCCCTCGCCTACGCCGACGCACACGACAACGAGTCGCTGTTCGACGCGCTGGCGTACAAGCTGCCGGCCGCGACCGGGGCCGCCGACCGCGCCCGGATGCAGGTCCTCGCCATGGCCACGGCGACCCTGTCGCAGGGACCGGCGCTCTCCCAGGCCGGCACCGACCTGCTGCGCTCCAAGTCCCTGGACCGCAACTCCTACGACAGCGGCGACTGGTTCAACGCCATCCACTGGAACTGCGCCGACGGCAACGGCTTCGGGCGGGGGCTGCCGATGGCGGCCGACAACGCCTCCAAGTGGCCGTACGCCAAGCCGCTGCTCGGCACCGTGAAGGTCGGCTGCGAGCAGATCGACGGCACCTCGGCGGCGTACCGGGACCTGCTCAGGATCCGTACGACGGAGAGCGCCTTCTCCCTCGACACGGCCGAGCAGGTGCAGTCGAAGCTGTCCTTCCCGCTGTCCGGCAGCGACGAGACCCCCGGTGTGATCACCATGCGCCTCGGTGACCTGGTCGTCGTCTTCAACGCGACGCCCGAGCGGCAGGAACAGCGGATCGCCTCGGCCGCCGGGGACGGCTACCGGCTGCATCCGGTGCAGGCCTCGGGTGCGGACCCTATCGTCAAGTCCGCGTCCTACGACGGGGAATCGGGCACGTTCGCCGTTCCGGGGCGTACTGTCGCCGTCTTCGCCCGGGCTCTCTGATACGGCACTAACTTGAGTGGGGCGGACCCGGTCACCGGGCCGCCCCATTCACGCGTATCCAAGGGCTGCCGACGATGAACCCTTACGTCAAGCAGCCGGGCGCGACCGTGATGGTCGTCGATGACGTCCCGGCCAGCCGCTACGCCATGGGCGCCGTGCTGCGCCGGGCGGGCCACGACGTCGTCCCGGTCGCCAGCGCCGGCGAGGCGCTGATCGAACTCGACGTGCGGCTGCGCGCGGGCGCCCTGCCCGACGTGGCCCTCGTCGATGTCGGGCTGCCGGACATGAGCGGCTTCGAACTGTGCCGCCGGGTCAAGGCCCGGCCGTCCACGGCCGCGCTGCCCGTCGTCCACTTCTCGGCCACGGCCATCGAGGCGGGGGACCGGTGCCGGGGGCTGGACGCGGGCGCCGACGCCTATCTGACCGTGCCGGCCGAGCCGAAGGAGATCCAGGCCGTCGTCCAGGCGGCGGTCCGCAGGGCGCGCCGGCGCACCGCGACCGAGGCGCTCGCCCACTGGCTGACGCTGCTGTCCGAGGCCATCGTCACCGTGCAGACCGCGCGCTGCCTGGGGGAGCTGGCCGACGCGGCGGCCGCCGGCGCGTCGCGCCTCATGGGCATGCCCGCGGTGGTCTTCGTCATCGGCCCGGACGGCGAGGCCCACCATGGCACGTCCCGCAACAGGCTCGCCCTGTCCGACGCGGACGCATACCAGGAAGCGGCCCGGCTGATCACACGGATCGCGGGCGGGCGGGGCGGCGTGCACAGCACCGTGGTCCCGGCGGCCCTGTGGCCGACGGGTCTCTTCCGCCCCGGCGCCCAGGACGACGCCCACCTGGTGCTGGCGTCGGCCCAGGAGGGCCGGGCCCGGGTATGCATAGCGACACCGGCACGTGCGGCGCCGCCCCGGAGCGGCGCGGGGCCGTGTCGGCACGCGGCCGCGCCGCGGGGCGCGAGCGGCCACGACGAACCCGCGGACGCCCGACGGCACGACGTGGCACTTCCTGTCGCGGCCCTCCCGGCGGAGCGCCTCGCGCAGGCCACCGCACTCGCCGCCGAGCCGCTGCTGATGTACCAGGAGGAGCGGAACGTCGCCCTCACCCTCCAGCACAGCTTCCTGCCCCTGCCGCACCGGCTGCCCGACGTGCCGGGCGTCGACCTCGTCGTGCGGTACGTGCCCGCGTCCCGGCAGGCCGAGATCGGCGGGGACTTCTACGCCGCCCTGCGCACCCGGGGCGGGGTGCTCACGGCGGTCGGGGACGTCGTCGGGCACTCGCTGGACGCGGCGACCGTCATGGTGGAGATCCGGCACGCGCTGCGCGCCTACTGCGTCGAGGAGAGCGGACCGGGCGCGCTGGCGGAGCGGCTGGACCGGATGCTGCTGCACTACCACCCCGAGGTCACCGCCACGGTCTGCCTGGCCCTGGTCGACCCCGGTTCGGGGCGGGTCCGGATCGCCAACGCGGGGCACATCCCGCCGGTGATCGTGCGGGACGGGGGCGGGGCCGAGTACGTCCCGGTGGACGGGCCGCTGCTCGGGCTCGGTCTGGACCGGCCCGGGCCGAGCGAGCTGGTCCTGGGGCCCGGGGACCGCCTCCTCATGGTCACCGACGGCCTCATCGAGACCCGCGGAGTCGACCTCGGCACCTCCATGGAGCAGCTGCGCACGGCCGCCGCCGACGCCCCGGCCGGCCTCGACGCGCTGTGCGACACCCTGCTGGGCCGCTTCGGGTGCGACCAAGAGGACGACATCGCGATGCTGGCCCTGAGGTTAGGGTGAGCGCTGCTGACCGAGAACAGGAGTGCTCATGCCGCAGATCACCGTCGACCACTCGAAGACGCTCTCCTTCGACCGGGAGGGTTTCGCCCGGGACCTGCACACCGCGACCGTCGAGATCGCGGCGGCCAGGCCGGAGGCGTGCAAGACCCAGTTCCGGCCCAGTGAGTACACGGCGTTCGGCTACGAGGACCCCGCGGAGCAGGGCCACGCGGTCGTCCATGTCACGCTCGGCCTGCTCGCCGGCCGCACCGACGAGGTCAAGGCACAGCTGACCGAGGCGGTACTGGAGCTGCTGCGCAAGCACATCGAGGACGACGGCGTCGTGCTGCACGCCTCCGCCGAGGTACGCGATCTCGACCCGTCGTACCGCAAGTTCGAACGCTAGGCCCTGTCGGCTAGGACGCCAGCGAGATCAGCCGGGCGACCAGGTCGCTGAACGGGCCGTCGGTCGGCTCGTCCTTGAGCATGCGGCGCAGCAGTGCGCCCATCTCCTCGTCGGAGGCGGCGCTGACGGCGGCCAGTGCGGCGAAGTCGTGCACGAGCTGGACCTCCAGCTCGGCGCGCGGGATGCGCCGGCCGTCCAGCCAGATCAGCGCCGTCGACTCGGCGAGCGAAATCCACGTGCGGACGACCAGCTCCAGTCGCGCGGGCGGATCCGTCACGTCCAGATGCGAAAGGATCTGGACATACGCGGCCTGCCGCACGGAGTCGATCAGCGCGTTCGTCGCGGTGGAGCCGACGGCCGGACCGCCGCGCATCAGCGCCGAGAAACCGGGGCCGTGCTCGTCGACGAAGTCGAAGAACCGCCGCATCACCCGCAGCAGCCGCGCCCCCAGCGGGCCTTCGTGCGGCTCCACGAAGCGGTCCGCCAGGTCCTCCGAGGCACGCTTCAACGCGGCCTCGTACAAGCTGAGTTTGCCGGGGAAGTAGTGATAGACCAGCGGACGTGAGATGCCCGCGGTGGACGCTATCTCGTCGATGGAGACATCGTCGGGCGAGCGCTGGCTGAACAGTTCGAGGGCGACGCCGATCAACTGCTGCCGCCGCTCCTCGACTCCCATTCTTCGCCGTACCCCGGTAGTCATGCGAACACCTTACCGATCGATTCCGGCCCCGAACGGTCCGGACCGACCATGGTCGTTCACATGTCCAGTACGAGTCGATCACCTCGCGCCCGTGACACACAGATCAGCATCGAGTCGCCCCGCTCCGCCTCGGTCAGCAACTCGTCCCGGTGATCCACCTCGCCCTCCAGCACCCGCTGTTGGCAGGTCCCGCAGAAACCCTGCTCGCAGGAGTACGCGGTGTCCGGCAGCTCGGCGCGTACGGCGGCCAGCACCGACGAGCCCTCCGGCACGGTCAACGTCCGCCCGCTGCGCCGCAGTTCGACCTCGAACGCACCGCCGCCCGCCGAGGCGCGCGGCGCGAAGCGCTCCAGACGAACCCGGGGGAACCGCTCCTCCACCGCGGCCATCAACCCCTCCGGCCCACAGCAGTAGACGGCAGCGCCCTCGGGCACCTCCGCGAGGAGACCGTCGAGATCCGGCACCCCCTCCACGACGCTCACCCGGTCCCCGCCCAGCTTCTCGACGTCCTCCAGGAACGGCATCGAGGCCCGGTCCCGCCCGCAGTACAGCAACCGCCACCGCACGCCCTCGCCCAGCGCCCGCAGCATCGGCAGCACGGGCGTGATCCCGATGCCGCCCGCGACGAAGACGTACGACTCGGCCCCGACGAGCGGGAATCGGTTCCGCGGCCCCCGCACCTGAAGCTCCATGCCCTCCCGCACCTGCTCGTGCACCTCGCGCGAGCCGCCTCGCCCGTCCGGGACCAGCCGGGTCGCCACGGTGTACGACGAGGTGTCCTCCGGGTCCCCGCACAGCGAGTACTGCCGCACCAGACCCGACGGCAGCACCAGGTCGAGATGCGCGCCGGGCTCCCAGCGCGGCAGGTCGCGCCCCTCGAGGCGCAGTTGTACGACGCCCTCGGCGACCTCCTCGCGCGAGGCCACCAGCACACGCAGCGCCCGCGACCGGGGCCGCCCGGAGACCGGCTCGTCCAGGGCGGGCATCGGCCACAGCGGCGAGACCCGGATACGGCGCCGCATCGCCCGCCGGGCGAGCAGGGCGGCACCGGCGACGGCCGCGACGGTCCTCAGCTTCGGCATCAGGCGGCACCCTTCTCCGCGGCCAGCGCGGCGAGCGCGGCGGGGGACGTGGCGAGATAGGCGACGGCCTGTTCCGTGGAGCCCTCCCGCGAGGGGTGATACGACCGGCTCAGATACCGGGGTATGGACCTGAGCATCTCCCCGGTCGCCGGCAGCGTCCCGCGCCTGCCCCGGACGTGGAAGTCCCTGAAGGTCGCCTTGCCGTCGACGAGCGTCGGGTCGTTCTGCATGAAGAACCGCGCCCCGCGCTGCCAGAGGAAGACAAGCGCCGTGAACGCGGTCGCCCACGTCCGCACCCGCCGCCCGTAGTCCCCGTCGACGTGCATGAACAGATCGAAGGCGACCGACCGGTGCTCGACCTCCTCGGCGCCGTGCCAGCGCAGCAGGTCCAGCATGGTCGGGTCGGCGCCCCGGCGGTCCAGCTCCTCGGCGTTGAGCACCCAGTCGCCGAGGAAGGCGGTGTAGTGCTCGATGGCCGCGATCAGCGCCACCCGCTCCATCAGCCACCAGCGGCGCGCCCGGCCCGGCGGCAGCGTGCGGTCGCCGAGCAGCTTCTCGAAGAGCCAGTCGACCTGCGCGGTGTACGGCGTCGGATCAAGACCCTGCTCCCGCAGATGCGGCAGCACCTCGTCATGGGCCTGTGAGTGCATCGCCTCCTGCCCGATGAACCCGAGCACGTCCTCGCGCAGCCGCTCGTCCCGTATGTACGGCAGCACCTGCTTGTAGACGTGCACGAACCACCGCTCACCGGCCGGCAGGAGCAGATGCAGCACGTTGATGGTGTGCGTGGTGAACGGATCCCCCGGCACCCAGTGCAACGGGGTGTCGTCCCAGGAGAAGGACACCTTGCGGGCCTTGAGGGGCACCCGGTCCTGCGTATTAGACATGGCGTCAATGTACTGACGGGTAAGTCCCGGGTGAAGCCCCCTGTGCCACCTTGTTCACACGACCGTCAGCAAGGTGGCTCACTGGAGCCCGTTGATCGTCCGACCGCTCTCCAGCGTGCCCTTCAGCTCGGCCTGCGCCCCCTGTTTCGCCTTCGCCGCCAGCAGGTTGTCCCGGGAGGTGCCGTGCACACCACCCGTGGCGGTGATCGAGTCGGTGTCCCGGGTGCCGGCCGCGAGCAGGTACCAGTCGCCCGCCTTCGCCTTCCACAGCACCCCGGCCAGCACATGGGGATCGCGGGCACCGCACGCCGGCACGTTCTGCGCCTTCGCCGCCAGCGCCGCGCGCGTCGCGCCCGGCGTGCGGAACTGGGCCAGCACCCGCTCGCCACCGCCCCGCCAGGTCTCGGCACGGGTGCACACCCAGTCCGCGGAACCGGTGCCGTCGGGCAGCGGCTGTGCGGCGAACGACCAGGCGTTGACCGTGCGCACACCCGCGGAGCGCATCGCGCCCAGCCAGCAGGAGTACGGCGCCCAGGTGTGCAGAGCCCGTTCGCCGGTCACCTCCGCGGTCCTTCCGGGGTGGCCCGTGGTGAGGCGGGCCGGGACCAGTTCGGCGAGGTCGCTCAGCAGCCGGGTGCCGGTGCTGTCGGTCGTCTGGAGGACGTTCCAGGACGAACACGCCCCGGTCCGCTGGGACAGCGGGCTCGCCAGCGGCGAGGTGACCCCGTCCGTCACGGTGAGCTCCATCGCCCCGCCGTCCGGCTTCAGCAGATCCCGCTCGGCCGCCTCCTTCACCCAGGGCGCCAGCAGATAGCGGACATTGCCGTCGGCCCGGCTCAGCACCACCGCGCCCGCATCCGCCCTGGTCGCGCCGTCGACCCGGGAGAAGTCCAGGGCGGCACCGGCCGTGCCGTCGACCGGCTCGGCGTAGCGGGCGATGCGCAGACCGTCGTAGAGCAGGACCACGCGTGCGGTGTCGACGGTCCCCGCGTACAGCAACTGCGGTGCGCCGGGCGGGCCGCCCGCCGGGGTGCCGGGCGTCGCCGAGACCGCGACCGTCTCGCCGGGGCGGGCCCACACGGCGAGGGCGCGGCGCAGCAGGGCCGTGTCGCCGGTGCGGTCGCCGCGCGCGGGCCACACCGAGAAGTCGGAGCGGGCGGCGGACTGCCAGGCCAGCGCGGGCACCTTCGTCAACTGGGCCGGGTCGAGGGCGGCCTCGGCCGCCGGGTTCTGCGCGTACGGGGGCGCGGCGGGGCCGTCGGGGGCCCAGCCCTCGCCGGGCAGGCCGAGCAGCGCCCCGCACACCAGGAGCGCGGCCCCGGCGGCGAGCGCGGCCCGCAGATGCTGTCTGCGCCGCATCAGATCGGTGGGCCGGGCCTGGAGCGAACAGGGGTCGAACTCGGGGGAGTCGAGCAGCGCGTACTGCGCCGGTACGGCGTCGGCCTCCTCCAGCGCGTCGTCCACGTCCGCGACGCCGGCCGCCGCCAGGATCTCGCGCACGTCACCGTCCGGGAGCTGCTCCAGGCCGCGCAGGACGTAGGCCGCCCGCGCCGGGCCGGACAGCGCCGACAACCGCTGGTCCAGGGCGAGTTCGTCGGCGCCGCCCGACCTGGGGAAGAGGCGCAGGCCCCAGACCTGGGGCAGCAGGGGCGGCAGTTGGGAGCGCCTGGGCCAGGCCGGGCGCTTGAGCGTCAGGCCCGCCTCCAGTGCCGTACGCAGCACCCGGAGCCGGAGATAGGCGTACCCCGGGTCGCCGTCGCGGCCGGTCGACTGGGCCGGGATCACGGGCGTCGCGGCCGCCCGGCCACGGGGCAGCGCGCGCTGTGTGAGGGAGTGCGCGGTCACCACGCGCCGGTTGCGGCCGAGGCTCGGCGGCAGCACCAGGTAGGCGAGCCGGACGAGCCGCGGATAGTGCTCGACGAGCGCGGCCTCGGCCCGCTCGACATCGACGACCGGACCGGCCGGGGCGGGCCCTGGGCGCGAGGCGACATCCTGTGACTGCACGTTCAGCAGAACGAGCGAATCGTCGGTTGGTCACAGCCCGCACGGGTTGCCCGACCGCGTCGCGGACCGGCTCGCTCCAGGCACCTGTCGTCAAACTCCCGCCTGCCGCGCGTCGCCGTGCACGCACTCCGGCCGCACGGCACGAAAGCCCACGTAGCTTCTCCCTCCCGGCGCGGCACGCCCTCCGGGCGGAGGGCGGGAATTGACGACAGGGCCTAGGGCTCCAGCAGCGCTCGGGCGTAATTCGCCATCGACCGCTGATACCGGGGCAGATGACCCGCGAGCGCCCCCAGGGCAAGGGCCAGCCCCTCCCGGTCACGCCCCAGACTCGACAGGCACAGCGCCAGCGTCGCCCGTACCGCGTCATCCAGTTCGTCGGACGGCGCGTCCAGCTCGGGGGTCAGCAGCTTGACGCCGTCCTCCGCCCGCCCGATGTTCCTCAGCGAGCTGGACAGCTGGATCTTGGCCCGCCGCCCCTTGTAGCCGCTCAGCCCACCCTCCAGCGCCTCCCGGTACAGCGGCACCGCCTTGTCCGAGTGCCCGGTCGAGTCCCAGGCACAGGCCCGCTCGAAGAGGCCGAGGGGGCTGTCGGCGGGCAGTTCGGCGACGAGCGCGTCGATGACGGCGCGGAAGTCGGCCGCCTCCTCTTCGGTATAGCTGTCGAACGTCGCCCATGCGGCGGTCACGCGGTCTTCCCAGTCCTGGTTCACCGGCCCACACTCGCACATCCGTACCCGTGAGAGCCTCCCGTTTTTGAGCGCATCGCCCGCCGCAGCCGTATGGGAGGCGAGGGCCCCCGCCGGGGCTCACTGCGGCATGACCGGAGGAACCGATGACATTGACCCGACCGATGCTCGCGCTGACCGGCGCGGTGGCGGTGCTCGCGCTGGCGGGCTGTGGCGCCGGCGGGGACAGCGAGGCTGCCGTTCCCAGGACGGCGACCGGCAGCCTGGAGAAGCTGGCCGCCGAAGCGAAGTGCGAGCCGGACATGCAGACCGACGCCGACGAGATCCGCCAGGCCATCTGCAAGACCGGCAAGGAGAAGTACATCCTCGCCACCTTCGCCACCGACCGCGGCCAGCGTGAGTGGATCAACACGGCCAAGGACTACGGCGGCTACTACCTCGTCGGCCGCAAGTGGGTCGCCGTCGGCCACGAGGACGTCGTGACGGGGCTGCGCGACACGCTCGGCGGAACCCTGGAGATCGGGACCGACCACTCCGCTCACTAGAACCCCGGGCAAGCGAAAGCCGGCGGTGGGATCTCCCACCGCCGGCTTTCTGCGCTACGGCCTACCGCCTAGTGCGTCACTGGCATTCCTGACCGCTGTTGATGCACTGGACCACCTGGTTCATCAGGTCTTCGGACATGAAGTTGATGAAGTCGTTGTGGTCGGTGATCGGCTTGTGCAACTGCTCGGGGAAGCCGTCCACCGCGAACGGGTTCACCACCTGCCCGTTCTCGATCTGCGGGGCGGGAACGTCGTACACCAGCTTGGCCTGCAGCTGGGGGATCGCCTGGAAACCGTTCGGGCAGCTGCCGTCCGCCTGGACGAAGGCAACGTGGTCACGGTGGTTGGCGCTGTCGGTGTTCTGGCCGTCCCAGCAGCTCTGGAAGTTGGACGTCCGCACCACCGAGCTGCCCTCGGGGCAGATCGGGTACTGCTCCGTCAACTGCCGGTCCTCGAAGCCGGTGCAGCTCCAGGAGGTGTTGGCGTTCGCGAGACCGTTGGTGAACGCCTTGGCGTCACCGGTGATGATGCGCAGGCCCGTCGGCATCGCAACGACATCGCTCGCCTTGTTGCCGACGAACCGCAGCTCCGCCTGGGAGGCTTGCAGGACCTTGCCCACGTTGCCTTCCAGACCGCCTCCGGCCTCGTTCGCGTCCGCCTCCTGCGTACCGTCCTGCAGACGCAGCACCGGCCAGTAGTACGTGGACTTGTCGGCCTGGTTCTGGCAGCTCGTATCGGCCTGCAGGAACTCCTCGTCGCTGGTGAAGGCGTCGTTGTCCTGGTTGCCGACGTAGTCGTGGCGGTGGTGGGCGCCGTTGTCGACACCGGGAGCGACGATGATGTTGTCCGTGTTGGCGTTGCCGTTCTCGTTGGTACCGCACTCGGTGGTGAAGGTACCCGTCGAGCCGGAGTCGCCGTTCGCGGCCAGACCGTTCTGCAGGTTGCGGGAGTTGGGCTGGACGTCCTGGATGTTGACGAAGTCCTGCGCCACCGGGCCGTTGCCGGCTTGACCGCCGTTGCCCTCGGGCACCGGGTCGAGGCCGTTGTCCTGGCCCTGGTCCTGGCCGCCGTCCTGTCCCTGGTCCTGACCGTCGTTGTTCTGGTCCTGACCGTCGTTGTTCTGGCCGTCGTCGCCGTTGCCGTCGTTGACCTCCGGCTGCTCGGCCGCGACGCCCTCGCACTGGGCGAGCTGGTCCAGTCCCTGCGGTCGCTGTCCACCGGCCCGGTTGATGTTGATACCGATCCGGTCGATCGTGGCCACTCGCTTGGACTTCAGCGGGCCGAGGATGGCGTTGTTGACGAAGTTGGGGTCCCCGGCCTGGGCCTGCCGCGTGTCGGCGAGACGCGCGTAGGCATCCGTGATCTGTTTGTCGAGCAGCGCCAACTCCTTGGCCACGCCCTGGCGCGCACCTTCCGGCACGTCCTTCAGTTGCTGGCCGACGTCCGGGCAGTTGATCGTCGCCATCTGGGCGCCCGTGGCCTTCGTCTGGTTCCACCCAGACGACTGGTCCTCATGTGCCGAGGCATAGAAGTTGGCCCATACAAGCCCGCCCCCACCGAGCGCTAGGGCCGCCGTCCCGGCAATGGCCTTGGTGGCCAGCGGCATCCGGCGTTTTCTTGTATTGCGTCCCATGGAACTCCTCTGACTTCCTTTTTCGGGGGCATCGAGGCGCCCGACAGGAGTGAAGCGGCTCCCTTTCATACGGAGGGCGTCCCAGGGGTGTTCAGCCGTCTCGGAAATTGTTGAGAGATTCGTGAGTGCGCTGTGTGCTCAACGTCCCCTGAAACACCAGGAGTTGTTGATCCCATACACCGGGTGAAATGGGCAGGTCCGGTTTTACCGGCCGTGGTTGAGATACGCGAGAACCGCCAGCACGCGACGGTTGTCGTCGTCCGACACCTCCAGGCCCAGTTTGGCGAAGATATTGGCGGTGTGCTTGGCGATGGCCCGTTCCGTGACGACCAGACGCTCGGCGATCGCCGCGTTGGACCGGCCCTGCGCCATCAGCTCCAGCACCTCCGTCTCCCGGGGCGTGAGCCGGGCCAGCGGCTGGTCGTCGGCCGCGCGCCGGGAGAGCAACTGCTGGATCACCTGCGGGTCCATCGCCGTGCCGCCCGCCGCGACCCGCCGTACCGCGTCCACGAACTGCTCCGCGTCGAACACCCGGTCCTTCAGCAGATACCCCACCCCGCCGCTGCCGTCCGCGAGCAGCTCCCGCGCGTACAGCTGCTCCACGTGCTGCGAGAGCACCAGCACCGGCAGCCCGGGCCGCTTCCGGCGGGCCTCGAGCGCGCACTGCAACCCCTCGTCGGTGTTGGTCGGCGGCAGCCGTACGTCGACCACGGCCACGTCCGGCTCCAGCTCGGCCAGCGCACGGGACAGCTCGGGGCCGGTCTCGACGGCCGCCGCGATCTCGAAGTCGTAGGCCTGAAGGAGCCGGACGAGCCCGTCCCGCAGCAGGAACAGGTCTTCGGCTAGGACAACGCGCAAGGGATCTCCATGGTGACCATGGTGGGGCCGCCCGCGGGAGAGCTGACGGCCAGGACGCCGTCGAATGTACCCAGTCGCCGCTCGATCCCGGCCAGGCCCGAGCCGGCCCCGACCACCGCGCCGCCCTTGCCGTTGTCGGTGACGCTGACGCGCAGCATGTCGCCGGTGTGGTGCAGGTCGAGCCAGATCCGGTCGGCGCCCGAGTGCTTGACGGCGTTGGTGAGCACCTCGCTGACCGCGAAGTACGCCGCCGACTCCACGGGCGCCTCTGCCCGCCCGGTCAGCTCCACGTTCACCTCGGTCGCCACCGGCAGCCGCAGCGCCAACGCCCGTACCGCGTCGCCCAGTCCGCGCTCGGCGAGGACCGGCGGATGGATGCCGCGCACCAGGTCGCGCAGTTCGGCGAGGGCGTCGGCGGAGGACCGGCGGGCCTGCGCGACGAGCTGCTTGGCCTTCGCCGGGTCCTTCTCCAGCAGCATCTCGATCGTCCCCAGATCCATGCCCATCGCCACCAGCCGGGCCTGCGCCCCGTCGTGCAGATCCCGCTCGATGCGGCGCAGTTCGGCGGCCGAGGTGTCCACGGCGTCCCTGCGCGTCTCGGTCAGCACCCGCACCCGCTCGGCGAGTTCACCCTGGTTGGAGCCGAGGACGGCCCGGGTCAGCCGGAAGTGGACCTGGAGCAGGCGCGCGGTGAAGAAGTGCGCGCAGAACAGCAGGCCGAGCCCGAGGGCCGCCGCGCCGAACGCGGACGTCTGATCGGTGACCGGCACGAAGCCGTACCAGTACGTGCCGCCGGTGGAGTCCACGAACACCCGCCACAGCCCGGCGGCGATGGCGAACCCCTCCAGCGGATAGAGGAGCAGCACGGCCGGCAGCAGCGCGGTGACGAACCCCGCCGTCATGTCGACCGGCAGCCACCGCAGGTCCCGCCAGGTCGCCGGGTCGCGCAGCATCCCGAAGGTGCGCGACCACGGGTTGGCGTCCGGCGGCAGCGGCCGGTACGCGGGCGGGATCCGCACCCCGCCCCACTCGGCCGCGA
Organism: Streptomyces ferrugineus; assembly: GCF_015160855.1. Classification (NCBI taxonomy): domain Bacteria; kingdom Bacillati; phylum Actinomycetota; class Actinomycetes; order Kitasatosporales; family Streptomycetaceae; genus Streptomyces; species Streptomyces ferrugineus. The sequence goes on from NZ_CP063373.1 coordinate 2,373,868, forward strand.
GCACCCGCCGCCAGTCGGCGAAGGCCCGTACCCCCGTCAGCACCCACGGCGTCGTCACGATGCCGACGCCGATCGGTATGAGCGCGATGGACACGAGGGACAGGACGAAGCAGAGGACGGCCCCCGGCAGGGACACCAGCGCCAGTGCCAGCCCTCGCAGGGCGGCGCGCCCCATGCCCCGCGCACTCGAGCCGCGGCCGCTCTTCTTGTCGTTGGTCATGCCGTCAGTCTCGCGAAGGCCGCGGCGGTGGTCACGGGGCCGGGGCCCCGGATCAGGGGGTGGTGCCAGGTACACCCCGCCCGGTCGCCGCGAGCACCTTCGCCTCCGCCTCGGGAGCGAGGCCCACCGCCGGCCGGTCCGGCCGCCGGGGTGCGGTTCCGCCCATGTCGCGCAGCCATTGCCAGGTGTCGGCCACGGTCTCGGCGACGGGACGGCAGCGCAGCCCCGCCGCGACGGCCCGGGAGACGTCCGCACCGTGCAGCGCCGCGTGCCCCTCGCTGCCCGGCGGCACCCACACCGGAAGCTGGGTCCACGGCTCGATGCCCGCGTCCAGGATCACCTCGGGTCCGGTCCAGCACAGCTCGGCGCCCGAGCCGGTCACGGCCACGCACGCGTCGAGCAGCTCACCCATCGTGGTGTGCCCCCGCGGGCTGATGAGGTTGTACGGCCCGCTCAACTCCCGTTCCACGGCGCCCAGCGCCCACTCCGCGAGATCGCGGACATCGACGTACTGCAAGGGGAGGTCTCGCGGCCCGGGCGCGAGGACGGGCCCGCCGCGCGCGATCCGGCCGAGCCACCACGGCAGCCGTCCGACGTTCTCGTACGGCCCGAGGATCAGCCCGGCCCGCACGAGCACGGAACGGTCGGCCCCGAAGCCCTCGACGGCGCCCAGCTCCCCGCCCAGCTTGTCCCGCGCGTACTCGCTCTCCTCGGCACCGGCCTCGGCGCCCTCGACCAGCGGCGCGTCCTCGGCGTACCCGGCGGGCGGCGCCCACGCGTACACCGAGCAGCTCGACACGTACACATACCGCCCGGCGCGGCCCCGCAGCAGCCGCGCCGAGTCCCGTACGGCACGGGGCGCCGCCGACCAGGTGTCGACGACGGCGTCCCACTCACCGTCCGCGAGGGCGGCGAGCCCGTCGGGCGCGGTGCGGTCACCGTGCAGCGACCGCACCCCCGCCGGGGGCTCGTGCCGCCCCCGGTGGAAGACGGTCACCTCCCAGCCCCGCCCGAGCGCCGCCTCCACGACGGCCCGCCCCGCGAACTCCGTACCACCCAGCATCAACAGCCTCATGCCGTCGACTCTGCCCGGTGCGGACGGCGAACGGAACGGGACTCTGCCGTCAGCAGAGGGCGGGCTCAGCGCCCGGCCGGCGGAGCGTACTTGTACCCCACCCTGCGCACGGTCCGGATGGCGTCCCGGTGCTCGGCGCCCAGCTTGCGGCGCAGCCGGGCGACATGGACGTCGACGGTACGGCCGTCGCCCACATGCCCGTAGCCCCACACGGTGGTGACCAGCTGATCGCGCGTGTGCACCCGGTGCGGGTTGGCCACCAGATGGGCGAGCAGCTCGAACTCCAGGTAGGTCAGGTCGAGTTCACGCCCGTCGACCGAGGCGGTACGCCGCACGGTGTCGACGGCGACGAGAGGGTCGCCGCCGGCCTGCGGGACCGGCGGCTGCCGGTCGGCCGGGACGAGCACCAGGTAGCCGACCATCGGCGGCTGTCCCGGCAGGGTGGGCAGGGAGTGCTGGGGAGCGGGCAGCCAGGTGGCGCCCGGCGGCATGAGGTCCGCGACGTCGATCACAGGGGGAGTGGTCGCCATGAGAGGTCAGCTCTTTCGCGCGAGAAGTCGTGGGGAGACGTACGTCGATTCGCGCTGGCCGAAGGCCGGGAAGGTACGGCTTTACAGGGCCCGCGCGTTCATCGCGCGGCAACACACCCGGTCGAAGTCGTGGTGCTGACGGGAAGGCCAGAAGGGCTCGAGGTCATGGTGACCTGTCGCGGGATGCTCCTGGAAGCCGACCATGCCCCCATTGAAGCAGACCGCGGGACGACAGAGCGAGGGGCGCCCACCGTTCCCGGTGGACGCCCCTCGGAGCCGAGCGGTGCGGATCAGACCTGGCCGGCCTTCTCCAGCGCGGAGCAGCAGGTGTCGACGAGCAGACGCGTCACGACGTACGGGTCGACGTTGGCGTTGGGACGGCGGTCCTCGATGTAGCCCTTGCCGTCCTTCTCGACCTGCCACGGGATACGGACCGAGGCGCCGCGGTTGGAGACGCCGTAGGAGTACTCGTTCCACGGGGCGGTCTCGTGCAGACCGGTCAGGCGGTCGTCGATGCCGGCGCCGTAGTTCTTGACGTGGTCCAGCGGCTTGGAACCCTCGCCCAGCGACTCGCAGGCGGTGATGATCGCGTCGTAGCCCTCGCGCATCGCCTTGGTGGAGAAGTTGGTGTGCGCGCCGGCGCCGTTCCAGTCGCCCTTCACCGGCTTCGGGTCCAGCGTCGCGGCGACGCCGAAGTCCTCGGCGGTGCGATAGAGCAGCCAGCGGGCCACCCAGAGCTGGTCCGAGACCTCGAGCGGGGACAGCGGGCCGACCTGGAACTCCCACTGGCCGGGCATGACCTCGGCGTTGATGCCGGACAGGCCCAGGCCCGCCTTCAGGCAGTTGTCCAGGTGCGCCTCGACGACGTCACGGCCGAAGATCTCGTCGGCGCCGACACCGCAGTAGTAGCCGCCCTGGGGGGCCGGGAAGCCGCCCTTGGGGAAGCCGAGCGGATAGCCGTCCTGGAAGAACGTGTACTCCTGCTCGATACCGAAGATCGGCTCCTGCGCGGCGAACTTCTCCGCCACCTCGACGAGCGCGGCACGCGTGTTGGACGGGTGCGGGGTGAGGTCGATGTTCAGGACCTCGCACAGCACCAGTACGTCGTCGCCGCCGCGGATCGGGTCCGGGCAGGTGAAGACCGGCTTGAGCACGCAGTCCGAGGCGTGGCCCTCGGCCTGGTTGGTGGAGGACCCGTCGAAGCCCCAGATCGGCAGCGCGTCCAGACCGGCGGGCTCACCCGCGATGATCTTCGTCTTGGAACGCAGCTTGGCCGTCGGCTCGGTGCCGTCGATCCAGATGTACTCAGCCTTGAAGGTCACGGGCCACATCCTTCGGGGGTGGGTCTAGGCGCACTTGCGGGTGCTGCGGCGCTGCGGCACTGAGGCGCCGCTCTTGATGCCCGCGAGCCTGTCAACAGGCGATTTCCCGGCCGTTGCCCGTATGTGAACCCCGTGTTACCGGGTGATGGTGTGGCGCGATTCACGTGGTGAGCGGCTGTATACGTACGCGGGTCCCGCCACCCGTGGCCGCGAGTGGCAGGACCCATGACACGTACGGTGTGGTGACCCGGGCCTCACCCCACCTTCTCGATCAGCGCCCGGCGGATCAGGAACTTGCCGGGCTCACGGACCTGCTCGAACGCGGCGTTGTTCAGCAGCGCACAGCTACCGGAGGCCGAGGTGACCTCCACCGTCGTGGACTTGTCGTTGTCCAGGTTGGTGACCTTCAGCTTCGTGCCCACCGGGAACTGGTTGCTGGACGCGGCCGGAGCCCCGCCCTCGCCGGAGAGCGTGACCGTGGACCCGTTGCAGACCTGCTGCCCCGAGGCCGCGGCATCGCCACCGGCGTTCCCCGTGTCCCCGGCACCCTCCGCGGGCGCGCTCGGCTGTGCGGTCTGGGAGCCCTGAGCCGACTCCCCGACGACACACCCGGACGCCTCCTGCTGGACCTTGATCTGCTGGACCACGGCCTCACGGTTGGCGATCCTCGCCTCGGACTGGGCGTCGGGGTTCGCCCGTTGCCCCTCGATGAACCGCTCGTTGTTGCCGAGCGCGGTGGCGAGCCCCTGGCAGACACTCGACTCCGCGGCCGATTTCGGCGTCTGCGCGGCGTTCGAGGTGGTCGCCATGACGAAGGCGCCGCCGCCCGCCACCGTCGCCGCACTCACCAACAGGGCGAGCTTCTTCTTCGTGCTGAGAGTTCTCCTGCGCGACATGCGCGCCTCCTGAAGAGGTAGGGGAGCGTACGTCGCTATGTACGAGATACCGAACGAGGTTACTCAGCGGTTACAGGAGTCACTGAAGTAACGTGCGTCACAGTCCAGTTGGGAGATTCTCAGCCCTCACGGGACAGCGCGTCCCGTACCGCCTCCTCTGTACGCCCGACCACGGCCGTACCGTCCTCCGCGGTGATGATCGGCCGCTGGATCAGCTTCGGATGCTCGGCCAGCGCCTTCACCCACCGATCCCGCGCACCCGCGTCCCGCGCCCACTCCTTGACCCCGAGCTCCTTGGCGGCCGCCTCCTGGGTCCGGGTGATGTCCCACGGCTCCAGCCCCAGCCGCTCCAGCACCTCCCGGATCTCGTCCTCGCTCGGCACGTCCTGCAGGTAGCGGCGGACGGTGTACTCGGCGCCCTCGGCGTCGAGCAGTGTGATGGCGCTGCGGCACTTGGAACAGGCCGGATTGATCCAGATCTCCATGCGGCCCACGGTATCCCGAGGCGCCGTGTTCGATTTTCTCGCCGCCTCACAGGCATCTTGCGGACCGGGTGTGACACGGTGACAACTTCGTTGCTGACCAGGGCATTTCATGGACGTTCGGAGCCCCCCGGATGTCAGTGCCGGGCACTAGAATACAAGTAGTGTTCGAGAGCGTCACCGGAGAACCCGGCCGGCGCTCTGACCGCGACAGGAGGATGCCTGTGCCCGCTGCCGCACTGAAGCCGAAGACGAAGCCGACCCACAAGCCGCTGCCCACCCAGTCCACCGCGAAGCACCCGGTGCTGCTCGACCTGCCGTACGCACCGCTGGAGAAGCGACCGCTGCCGCCGGGCCGCCCGCGCGAGTGGTACATCACCCACAACCGCCGCCTGAAGGCGATGCGCCTCGCCATAGCGCTCCTCGACTCGGGCGTCTACATGCCGAACCAGGCGCGCAACGAGACGATCCGGGACACCGCGGAGACGATCGGCGTCCACCCGCCGTCGGACACGACGTGCCACATGGTCAGGGCGCTGATGCGGTACTCGCGGTAGCCGTGGCGCCGGGTGCCGCCTCCGCGCGGTGGCACCCGGCGTCGAACGGCGTCCGTCAGCCCGACAACTCCCGCTCCAGCGGCGTCCGGAACCGGGGCGTCACCCGAGCCGCCCCCACCCACCCCCGCACCCGCTCCGCCTCCACCGCGACCGCCGCCTCGACCGCGCGCCGCCGCGCGCCCCCGAGATCCTCCAGCAGCCGCCAGACGATCTCCCCGTCCCCGCGCTGGGCCCACCCGCCCACGACCCGCCCGTTCCACCACACCGTCGGCCCCACGTTGCCGCTCCCGTCGAACAGCGCGGGCCGCAACTCAGGTGCCAGATACCAGTCCCGCTGCCGCCACCCCATCGCCGTGGGGTCGAGCCCCGGCAACAGCGCCGCCCATGGCTCCGCGGGCCCGGCCACCGGCTCGACGTCGCCGGCGACGACATACCCCGTACCCTCGCCCCCCGTCCCCTCGTCCAGGGACACGGCCTGCGCCCCGATCGCCGCCAGCGCCCGGCGCACCTCCGTCACCCGCCACCCGGTCCACCACTTCAGGTCGGCCTCGGTCGCGGGACCGCACGCCGTGAGCCAGCGCCGCAGCAGCTCCGCCTGCGCCCCGGCCACGTCCAGCTCGGGATGCTCGGGCGCCACCGCCCACCGGAACTGCGAGGACGTCCAGGAGCCCAGCGGCCGCCCCCGTACGACCCTCCCCTCGACGCCCAGCACTCTCAGCAGCCGCGTCGAAACGGTGTGCGTCCCCTCGTAGCTCTTGCCGGCCGCGTACACGAACCGCACGCGCAACCGCGGTTCGTCCGCGGCGAGTTCGGCCGCCGTGGCCTGCCCCCGCCGGGCCAGCGCGGCCAGCGTCGACTCCTCGACGTCCGCGAGCCATGCCGCGTCCGGCGCTCCCGCCGTCGCCATCTGCTTGATCAGCGAGGCCCGCTCCCGGGCGGCGACCGCGAGGCCGGTGGAGGCGTGCACGACGGCGGTCAGCTCGGCGGGGAACACGAACACGGTGTGCCGCATGCCGTGCATCCGCACCAGCGCACGGTCCTCGTACAGCGCCCGCTCGGTCTCCACGACGGTCTTCGCGGCCTCCGCCAGCCGCGCGCCCACGGCCAGGTACACGGTCGCCGGATCGGTGCCGTGCAGCGCGACCAGCGACTCGGCGACGTCGACCGGCCCCTGCGCCCGCGCCTCCTGGGCCAGCCGGTGCCGCACCGCCAGCCGGGCCCGCCGCTCGGCCACCCCGATGTACCGCACCCCGTCACCCATCCCGGCCTCCACCCGCGACGACACCATCGCCCCCATCTTCCCCGCACCCACTGACACCGCCGTCCCGAAAAACGAGATGCACGCCGAGTGACCGTCTCCCTACCCTGGACACGCGTAACGGAGCAGTTCACGCCGCTTTCCGCAGGGCGGGGGTCACCCTGCGGACTCGGGGCTACTCTCTACGCACCGACGGGCGGCCGCCCTTCCCCCAGCGCCCCGTCGGGACAGATCACCGCTCAGATCCAGAGTCAACCCACGCACACGGAGGCCCGTGATGGGCACCATCGTCTTGTCCGGGACCGTCGTCCTGGTGATCTTGGGATTCGGAAACCACCTCTACTGGCTCGCCGCCGTCGCCGTGCTGTTCCTGTACCTGCAGTACGGCCGGGACTCCTCCGCGTCGGGCGGCGGGGCCGGGGGAGGGTCCTCGTCGGGAGGATCCATGCCCTCGGACTACCGCGCCTACCGCGACCGCCGTGATATGCAGGCCAAGTGGGAGCGCCGCTACCGCCGCGAGCGTCCCCTGGAGTCCCGTCGTCAGCAGCGCGAGAAGAGCAGCTGAATCACAGGCCGGGGGCGCCCCAGACCGGGAACCAGCGGGTCAGGTCCTGCTCGATCCGCAGGTCGTCGGCGAGGACGGCCTTCATCCGCAGTTCCAGCGAGTTGTCCCGGCGCTCCGCCGCGCCGGGCAGCGGCGCGAAGGGATAGAAGGTGCCGCGCTTGTAGAGGTAGACGAGGGTGAGCCGTCTGCCCTCGTCGTCCTCGAACCCGGCCAGTGAGCACAGCAGCTGCGGTCCGAAGCCGTTGACCTCCATCGCGCTGTTCACCGCGTGCAGATCGTTGACCAGCTCCGGCAGCTGGTTCGGGGTGCGCTCGGAGACCAGCCACGAGTAGCCGTAGCCGTCCCGGGTCAGCCGCACCGGCCGGCCCTCGCGCCCGGCGTCCGCGTCCAGCAGCGCCTGGACCTCGCGGTGCGTCTGCTCGAAGGCCGCGCCCTCGACCGTGGCGAAGCACACCGCGCCGCTGCCGGTCGGCCGGAACCCGGCCGCCGCCTCCAGCGTCACCGCCGCCGACGGCAGCCCGAAGAGCTGGTCGAGATCGGGTACGACCGGCTTGGTACGGCCGAGCAGAATGTCCAGCAGCCCCATCTCACGCCCCTCCGGGAGCCGCCGCCTCGCCCAGCTCGGTGGAGATCCGCCCGAGCTGTTCGAGCCGCTGCTCCAGGCTCGGGTGGGTGGAGAAGAGCGCCGCGACGCTCGGCTCCCGGCCCAGGGCCGGCGTGAAGTAGAAGGCGTTGAAGGCCTGTGCCGTGCGCAGGTCCTTGGTCGGGATCCGGGCGATGTCGCCGGAGACCTTGGTGAGGGCGGAGGCCAGCGCCGAGGGACGCCCGGTGAGCAGCGCCGCGGCCCGGTCGGCGGCCAGCTCCCGGTACCGGGACAGGGCCCGGATCAGCAGGAAGCTGATCGCGTACACGGCCGCCGACACCCCGAGCACCGCGGCGAAGATCACGGCGGTGTTCTGGTCCCGGCGTCCACCGCCGAAGAGCTGCGAGTAGAAGGCGAACCGCACGATCAGCCCCGCGATCACACCGAGGAACGAGGCGACGGTGATCACCGCGACGTCCTTGTGCGCCACGTGCGACAGCTCGTGGGCGAGCACACCCTCCAGCTCGTTCGGCTCCAGCCGCCGCAGCAGCCCCGTGGTCACACACACCACGGCATGCTCGGGATTGCGCCCGGTGGCGAACGCGTTCGGCATGTCCATCTCCGACACGGCGACCACGGGCTTCGGCATGTCGGCGATGGCACACAGCCGGTCGACGACCCCGTGCAGCTCGGGATACTCCTCCCGCTCCACGACCCGCCCGCGCATCGCGAACAGCGCGACCCGGTCGGAGAACCAGTACTGCGCTCCCAGCAGCCCCGCCGCGACGACCACCACGAGCACCCAGGACTTCAGCAGCACGATCAGCGCGGCGACGAACCCCACATACAACAACCCGAGCAGAAACAGCGTGACCCCCATACGCGCGGTCAGCTGCCGATCACTCCGGAAGCGGCTCTGCATTTTGCACCACCCCGCACTCAGGCACTCGTCCCACTGCCCAGTGTGCACCCGACCACGCCCATGAACGGGTCGCGATGGGCCCTGGGAGCAGCAAAAGGTCCCGGGTCAGTAGGTGCGGAAGTTGATGTACCCCAGTAGCACGATCACCCCGGCGACACAGCCCAGCACGATGGCCGTGGACACCCAGCCCGACCGGCGCTGCCGCCGTGCCACGTGATCGGGCTCGGCCCGGAACGGCACCGGACCGGGAGGGTTCTCCTTCCAGCGCGCGGCGAGCATGCGGGCCCGCGCCGAGGGCTCCTTGTGCTCGGCGTCGTCCGCCCACCTCAGGTCGAACTCGCGCTCCTGGTCGTCGTGTTCGTGCCGCTCCTGCATCCCGTCCACCCCCGTCGTCTCCTCGACAGAATAGAACATACGCCCGCGCCCCCGCTGTCGTCACAACAGCGGGGGCGCGGGCGCTTGTGCCGGGTCGGCCTCGGGCCAGGCGTCGATCACACGTCGAAGTACAGCTCGAACTCGTGCGGGTGCGGACGCAGCTGCAGCGGCGCGATCTCGTTCGTGCGCTTGTAGTCGATCCAGGTCTCGATCAGGTCCGGCGTGAAGACGTCGCCCTGGAGGAGGAACTCGTGGTCGGCCTCGAGGGAGTCGAGGACGGCCGGGAGGGAGGTCGGGACCTGCGCGACGTTCGCGTGCTCCTCGGGAGCCAGCTCGTACAGGTCCTTGTCGATCGGCTCGGCCGGCTCGATCTTGTTCTTGATGCCGTCCAGGCCCGCCAGCAGAAGGGCGGAGAACGCCAGGTACGGGTTGCCGGAGGAGTCGGGCGCGCGGAACTCGACGCGCTTGGCCTTCGGGTTGGAGCCCGTGATCGGGATACGCATCGCGGCCGAGCGGTTGCGCTGCGAGTACACCAGGTTGATCGGTGCCTCGAAGCCCGGCACCAGACGGTGGTACGAGTTCACCGTCGGGTTGGTGAAGGCCAGCAGGGACGGGGCGTGCCGCAGGATGCCGCCGATGTAGTAGCGGGCGGTGTCCGACAGGCCCGCGTAACCGGCCTCGTCGTAGAAGAGTGGGGAGCCGGACTGCCACAGCGACTGGTGCACGTGCATGCCCGAGCCGTTGTCACCGAAGATCGGCTTCGGCATGAAGGTCGCGGTCTTACCGTTGCGCCAGGCGACGTTCTTCACGATGTACTTGAAGAGCTGGAGGTCGTCGGCGGCGGCGAGCAGCGTGTTGAACTTGTAGTTGATCTCGGCTTGGCCGGCGGTGCCCACCTCGTGGTGCTGGCGCTCGACCTGCAGGCCGGCGTTGTTCAGCTCCAGGGAGATCTCGGCACGCAGGTCGGCGAAGTGGTCGACCGGCGGGACCGGGAAGTAGCCGCCCTTGTAGCGGACCTTGTAACCACGGTTGTCCTCGAGGGCACCGGTGTTCCAGGCGCCCGCCTCGGAGTCGATGTGGTAGAAGGACTCGTTCGACGACGTGGCGAAACGCACGCTGTCGAAGACGTAGAACTCGGCCTCCGGACCGAAGTACGCGGTGTCCGCGATACCGGTGGAGGCGAGGTAGGCCTCGGCCTTCTTGGCCACGTTGCGCGGGTCACGGGAGTACTGCTCGCCCGTGATCGGGTCGTGGATGAAGAAGTTGATGTTGAGCGTCTTGTCGCGGCGGAACGGGTCGACCCGGGCCGTCGACAGGTCGGCACGCAGCGCCATGTCGGACTCGTGGATCGCCTGGAAACCGCGGATCGACGATCCGTCGAAGGCGAGCTCGTCGTCCGGGTCGAACGCCTCGACGGGCACCGTGAAGTGCTGCATGACGCCCGGCAGGTCGCAGAACCGGACGTCGACGAACTTGACGTCCTCGTCCGCGATGAACTTCTTGGCCTCGTCGGCGTTCTGGAACATCCAGCTCCTCCTACTCCCGACCGTCCGCGCCGGGGTGGTAGTTCGTTCGTGCGGCCAGTGCGGTGGCACACGCTGACCTCGACCCTAGGGACGGGTGATGTCGCGGGCGTGACCCATTTGTTTCACACACGTTAACCGGACATCCCACACCTCACCCCACCTGTCCACATCGCAAAACGGGCACAGTACCGTGGGCACGTGGACAAGAGGCAAGCAATCGGATCCTGGCTCTCCGGCCCCCGCGCGGCCGCCGAGGACGCCGGTGTCGACTTCGGATACCGGGGCCAACAGCTCGGCCTGCCGCAGGACGGGCCGGGCTCCATCGCCGGTCCGGGCCGCCGGCTCGCGGCACTCGCCCTGGACTGGGGCATCTGCGTCTTGATCGCATACGGTCTCATCACCGACGGCTACGGCCAGGCGACCAGCAACTGGGCCCTGCTCCTCTTCTTCGTCATGAGCGCCCTGACCGTCGGCTCGGTCGGCTTCACCCCGGGCAAGCGCCTCCTGGGCCTGCGTGTGGTCGCCCTGGAGACCGGCACGGTCAACCCGCTGCGCGCCCTGCTGCGCACGGCCCTGCTCTGCGTCGCCATCCCGGCCCTGATCTGGGACCGCGACGGCCGCGGCCTGCACGACCGGCTGGCGCGCACCGTGGAAGTGCGCGTCTGAGCCGTACGACGAAGGGGGCGCCCGGAAAGACCGGGCGCCCCCTTTCTCGTCAGAGGGGATTCAGCGAGCCTTCGGCCCGCCCTTCGGCAGCTTCATGCCCTTCGGCATGGGCCCCTTCGGCATCGGCATGTTGCTCATCAGGTCGCCCATGGCCCGCAGCCGGTCGTTGGTGGCGGTCACCTGGGGGCCGGTGAGCACGCGCGGCAGCTTCACCATGGTGGTCCGCAGCTTCTTCAGCGGGACCTGGCCCTCGCCGACGCCGACGATGAGGTCGTGCACCGGCACGTCCGCGACGACGCGGTTCATCTTCTTCTTCTCGGCGGCCAGCAGGCCCTTCACCCGGTTCGGGTTGCCCTCGGCGACCAGCACGATGCCGGCCTTGCCGACGGCCCGGTGGACCACGTCCTGGCTGCGGTTCATCGCCACCGCGGGTGTCGTCGTCCAGCCCCGTCCGATGTTGTCCAGCACGGCCGCGGCGGCGCCCGGCTGGCCCTCCATCTGCCCGAAGGCCGCCCGCTCGGCTCGGCGCCCGAAGACGATCGCCGACGCGAGGAAGGCGAGCAGCAGGCCCAGGATGCCGAGATAGATGGGGTGACCGATCAAGAAACCGATCGCGAGGAAGACACCGAAGGTGACGATTCCGACTGCCGCGAGTACAAGACCGATCTTCCTGTCGGCCCTGCGGGTCATCTTGTAGGTCAGGGCGATCTGCTTCAGTCGCCCGGGGTTCGCAGCGTCCGCTGCAGGTTCCTTCCTCGCCATGCCACGAAGTCTACGTGGCTCCACAAGCGCCGACGACGGCAGTGCCGTGCGGGCTCAGGGACGGACGGTGGTGACCTGGTCCAGGACGCGCTGGGCCTCGACCCGGTCCTTGGCGCGACGGCGGTCCTCCAGCACGGAGGTCCAGGCGTTGCGGCGGGCGGTGCGCTGACCGCTGCTCATGAGCAGGTACTCGACGGCACGGAGTGCATCGGTGAAGGACGGGATGGCGGTGGCGCGAACCGGCGCGGCCTGCATGGTGGAGGTCCCCCCTCGGGAATGGCGGCTTCGGTGGATGGTGCACGGGGCGTACAACCAGGGTCACTGATTGGTGTTACCAGGGCGTGACCGACCGGTCAAACACCAATGAAGCCTTAATGCGCACCCGAAAAAGCTTGACGCGGCCCTGATGACGCCCCTATCTGCGGGGACGTCCCAGAACCGCGTCAACAGCTCGCTACCCGGGAGTAGTTTCTTGTGCGCAGATTCACACGGGTGCGGTGGCACTCCGTGCCATCAGACCGCCTGGGAGGCGATGTACGAGCCACGCTTCTCGATGGCCATCTGGTACAGGCGCCCGGCCCGGTAGGAGGAGCGGACCAGCGGGCCGGACATCACGCCGGAGAAGCCGATCTGCTCGGCCTCCTCCTTCAGCTCCACGAACTCCTGCGGCTTGACCCAGCGCTCCACGGGGTGGTGGCGGACGCTCGGACGCAGGTACTGCGTGATGGTGACCAGCTCGCAGCCCGCGTCGTGCAGCTGCCGGAGCGCCTCGCTGATCTCCTCGCGGGTCTCGCCCATGCCGAGGATCAGGTTGGACTTGGTGACCAGGCCGTAGTCGCGGGCCTCGGTGATGACCTTCAGGGAGCGCTCGTAGCGGAAGCCGGGGCGGATGCGCTTGAAGATCCGCGGAACCGTCTCGACGTTGTGCGCGAAGACCTCGGGGCGGGAGGCGAAGACCTCTTCGAGCAGCTCCGGTACGGCGTTGAAGTCCGGGGCGAGCAGCTCGACCTTGGTGCGGCCGGCCTCGCGCTGCGCCGTCTGCTGGTGGATCTGGCGGACCGTCTCGGCGTACAGCCAGGCGCCGCCGTCCGGGAGGTCGTCGCGGGCGACGCCGGTGATGGTGGCGTAGTTCAGGTCCATGGTGACCACGGACTCGCCGACCCGGCGCGGCTCGTCGCGGTCGAGCGCCTCGGGCTTGCCGGTGTCGATCTGGCAGAAGTCGCAGCGCCGGGTGCACTGGTCGCCGCCGATGAGGAAGGTCGCCTCGCGGTCCTCCCAGCACTCGTAGATGTTCGGGCAGCCGGCTTCCTGGCAGACCGTGTGCAGGCCCTCGCTCTTCACGAGGTTCTGCATCTTCGTGTACTCGGGGCCCATTTTCGCCCGGGTCTTGATCCACTCGGGCTTGCGCTCGATGGGGGTCTGGCTGTTGCGGACCTCCAGGCGCAGCATCTTGCGTCCGTCCGGTGAGACTGCGGACACGACTGGCTCCCTAGCGATTGATTCTTCGGCGCCCTCAAGGGTACGCCCGTGGATTTGAATGCCTGCGTGGGTGTCAGCCCCTCCACGGGCCTGTTTATGCCGCCGGCGTCTTCTCGATCTCCCGCGGCTTCAGCTCCGCGTTCTCCAGTACGTCCCGCAGGTGCCGCTCGACCACCGGCAGCACCTCGTCGATGGTGACGTCCCGGCCCAACTCGGCCGCCAGCGAGGCGACGCCCGCGTCCCGGATGCCGCACGGGATGATCCGGTCGAACCACTTGTTGTCCGGGTTCACGTTCAGCGCGAAGCCATGCATCGTCACGCCCTTGGCCACCCGGATCCCGATCGCCGCGATCTTGCGGTCCTCGCGCCGCTGGCCGGCGTTGGAGGGGGCGTACTCGGGGCCGTTCAGGCGCGGGTCGAACTCCTCGTCGGTGAGCCGGGGGTCGAAGTCCAGGGCCAGTCCGCCGAGAGCGGGACGCTGTTCGACGGGGTCGCCCAGCACCCACACCCCGCTGCGGCCCTCCACGCGCGTGGTCTCCAGGCCGAACTCCGCGCAGGTGCGGATCAGGGCCTCCTCCAGCCGCCGTACGTGCGCCACGACGTCCACCGGGCGCGGCAGTTTCTGGATCGGGTAGCCGACCAGCTGACCGGGGCCGTGCCAGGTGATCTTGCCGCCGCGGTCCACGTCGACGACCGGTGTGCCGTCCAGGGGCCGCTCGTTGTCCGCCGTGCGCCGGCCGGCCGTGTAGACCGGGGGGTGTTCGAGCAGCAGGACGGTGTCGGGGATCTCGTCCTCGAACCGCGCCGCGTGCACCCGGCGCTGCTCGTCCCACGCCTCCTGGTATTCGACGGCCTCCGCGCCGAATCCCATGCGGACGAACCGCAACTCACTCACGGCAAGCGCCTCCCTGGAAGACCTGGCAAGTCGTAAGGCACGAAGCGTGCCTACGCCACTGTACGACCGGCCCGTTCGAGTGGGCTCCCGCGGTCCGCGTCAGCCCCGTAGGGCAATCCTCACACGATCGGATGAATGGGCGCCGTAATGTGCGATCGACTGCTTACTCTCCGCTACATTCGCGCCGTTCGAGAGGCCAAAAGGGCTGCTCACCGGCAATCCGGGCACTCGATGGCCGTATGGCCTTGCGAGGCCCGAAAGGCAGGAGACCGCACCGCAGATGACGGAACGACCCGCGCAGCGCACTCCCAACCGCCAGCTCGCCGCGCTCATCGCAGAAGCGGGATTCTCCAACGCGGGTCTCGCCCGCCGAGTGGACCAGCTCGGTCTCGAACATGGGCTTGATCTCAGATACGACAAGACCTCCGTGACCCGGTGGCTGCGCGGGCAGCAGCCGCGCGGCACGACGCCCGCCCTCATCGCCGAGGTCTTCACCCGTCGCCTCGGCCGCCGGCTCACCGCCCAGGACCTCGGCCTCGACGCCTGTGCGCCCGTGTACGCCGGGCTGGAGTTCGCCGCGACCCCCGAGGAGGCCGTCGACATCGTCAGCGGCCTGTGGCGCAAGGACTCCGGCAGCCACGCCGAACTGCGCAAGATCGCCTTCACCCCGGCCGGGCTCGTCGTGCCCAGCCGGGACTGGCTGATCGGCCGCGCCGACGAGAAGGTCGCCCGCGGCGAGCCGCTCACCCGCATCCCGGTCCAGGGCCGTCCGGCCGCCGTACCCCGCCAGCGCAACCAGGCCGAGCGAGGCCCCGGTCAGAAGGTCACCGGCGGCGACATCGCCGCGCTGCGCTCCGTCGGCGAACTGTTCCGCTCCCTCGACGACATGTACGGCGGCGGCCACGCCCGGCAGGCCCTCGTGCGCTATCTGGAGCACGAGTGCGAGCCGCTGCTGCGCGGCACCTACGGCGAGCAGACCGGCCGCCGCCTGTTCGCCGCCGCCGCGGACCTCACCAGGCTCGCGGGCTGGACCTCGTACGACATCGCGGCGCACGGGCTCGCGCAGCGCTACTTCGTGCAGTCGCTGCGGCTCGCCCAGGCCGCGGGGGACCGGCCCTACGGCTCCTACGTCCTCGTCACGATGAGCCGCCAGGCCGTCTACCTCGGGCACGGCCGCGAGGCCGTCCAGCTCGCGCGGGTGGCCCAGCAGGGGGTGGGCACCGGCGCACCGCCGGTCGTGCAGGCGCTGTTGCACGCGTGCGAGGCGCGCGGGCACGGCGTACTGGGCGAGGTGCGCGCCTGTACGGCCTCCCTGGTGCGGGCCGAGCGCGCCCTGGAGGCCGCCCGGCCCGGCGACGACGTTCCGCACTGGGCGCGGTTCTTCGACGAGGCGCAGCTCGCCGACGAGTTCGGGCACTGCCACCGGGACCTGCAGCAGTTCCGGGCGGCGGCGCAGCACGCGGAGCGGTCGTTGCAGCTGCGCGCGCCCGCGTATGCCCGCAGCCGGCTGTTCAGCCGCGTGGTCCTCGCCTCCGCGCGGCTGGGCCTGGGCGAGCTGGACCAGGCCTGTGCGCTGGGGGCGGAGGCCGCGGGCGCCGCCGCGGAGATGCGGTCCGTGCGGGCGATCGAGTACGTCAGGGACTTCGAGCGGAGGTTGGAGCCTTATCGGGACGCGGCGCCGGTGAGGGGGTATCGGGACAAGGTGGCGGCGTTGTTGTAGGGATCTCGCCGTAACTCCGGCTGGTTGTATGCCGTCTTGCGGGTTCGTTGTGGCTGGTCGCGCAGTTCCCCGCGCCCCTTGGGGAGTTCAGGCCACCGCCCTTAACGGCTCAGCCTTGTGCAGCGACCCCGCCGCCCCCAGGTCCGTCAGGATCGCCGCCGCGGCCCGGTGGGCCGAGTGGAGGGCGCCCTGGACGGTGCTGGTGTCCCGGTGGTCGCCGCAGACGTACAGGCCCGCCAGGAGGCGTACCGGGCGGCGCAGGTCGTGGGGTGGGCGCATGGCGGGGACGGCCTCGGGGGTGTGGTGCACGGCGAGGGTCTCCCAGCGGGCCGTGGAGGTGCCGTAGAGCCGGGACAGGTGCATGCGTACCGCCGTGTCGATGTCGGGCGGCGGGGTGCCCAGGACCGTCGAGGAGACCAGGGCCCGGCCCGCCGGTGCGCGGGTCGGGTCGACCTGGCTGATCAGCGCCGTGTGCGCGACCGGGCCGCCCCGGTCGGCGTCGAGCAGCAGCGACGCGCCGGTCGTGGGCGGCTCGTCCGTCGTGTGGTGGACGACCGTCACCGGGTGGAAGTCGGGCACGCGCAGGCCCGGCAGCAGTTCGGCGGCGGTCCGCGCGTCCGTCGCCAGCAGCACGGCCCGGCAGCGTATCTCGCCGTGCTCCGCGGCGGTCACGGACGTCGTGGCCACCGACGTCACCCGCACCCCGGTGTGCACGGTGCCCGGCGGCAGCGCCGCCGCGAGCAGCTCCGGCAGGGCCTCGGCGCCGCCCTCGGGCACGCACAGCCGCCCGCTCGCGAAGGCGCGCAGGGCGAGGTCCGCGCACCGGCTGGACGTCGTCAGCCCGGGGTCGCACAGCAGCGCGGCCAGCAGCGGCCGCAGGAAGCCGTCGACCGTCCGCGCGGGAACCCCCCGCTCGGCGAGGGCCTGCGCGGCCGGCAACTCGGGGCGGGCCAGCAGCCGTTCGACGGGGGAGGAGGCGAGGCGGGCGAGCGCGGCGCCGAGCCGTGCCTGGTCGACGGCGCTGCCCAGCGGGGCGCCCGCGCGCACCCGCGGTATCGCCGCCGGTCCCGGAACGCCCCGCGCGGCCCCCGTCCGAGGGGCGCTCGCCAGGGCGCGTACCGCGTGCAGTGCGCCCCTTGCGCGCCTCGCGCCCAGTGCGCTCGGCACCGCGCCCGCGCGCTGTCGGCGTCCGTCGCTGTGCAGCAGTACCCCCGGTGCGAAGGGGCGCAGCGCCAGTGCGTCGAGGCCTGGGGTGAGGCGCAGTTCGGGATACGAGGTCGACAGGAGTTGGCCGATCCGGTCGAGCCGGAACCCGTCGATCTTCTCGGTCGACATGCGGCCGCCCGGACACGGGGCGGCCTCCAGGACCGCGGTCGTCACTCCTGCGCTGGTCAGCCGATGCGCCGCGGAGAGTCCGGCGACCCCGGCTCCCACGATCACGACGTCCGCCTGGTACGCGGGCTCAAGCACGTGCCCCTCCTCGAGGTTGCGCGGCCGGTGGAGACGTGATGCCCCCAACCGGCTCCGGGGATACCCGAGTTCGGCACGAGGTTAGGGCCGTGATCGGTCGGGAACAGTCGCGCATCGACAGGGCACGGTCGCACGGTGGTCGCATACGGGCACTTACCGTGCCGCCCGGATCGCCCCCTCGATCTCCGGGAAGGCGAACGTGAACCCGGACTCCAGCAGTCGCGCGGGCAGCACCCGTTGGCTGCCGAGCACGTCCCCGGCCATCTCCCCGAGCACCGTGCGCAGCACCGGAGCGGGGACCGTGAACAGCGTCGGCCGGTGCAGCACCCGGCCCATCGCCTCGGTGATCTCACGGTTCGTCAGCGGCTGCGGCGCGGTCACGTTGAACGGGCCCGACAGATTGTCGCGGTCGATCAGATGCCGGATCGCGGCCACCTCGTCGTGCAGCGACACGAACGACCAGTACTGCCGCCCGTTCCCCATCCGCCCGCCGAGCCCGGCCTGGAACAGCGGGAACAGCCGTCCCCAGGCCCCGCCGTGGCGGGCCACGACCAGCCCCGTGCGCGGGAACACCGTCCGTACGCCCGCCTCCTGGGCCGGGGCCGCGGCGCCCTCCCAGTCCACCACCAGCGACGGCAGGAAGCCCTCCCCGGCCGGCGCGCTCTCGTCGACGGCCCGCCCGCCGGTCTCGCCGTAGTAGCCGATCGCACTGCCGTTGACGAAGACCCGCGGCCGCTCTTCGGGACTCAGCGACGCCAGGGCCTTCGCCAGCGCCGCCGTGCCCTGCACCCGGCCGCGCCGGAGCTTGGCCTTGTACGCCTCCGTCCAGCGCCGCGAGCCCACGTTCGCGCCGGCCAGATTGACCACGGCGTCGCACCCGGCGAGCCCCGCCGCGTCCACGGAGCCGCCCTCCGGGTCCCAGCGCACCTCGTCCTCGGACCGGGGCGCCCGGCGCACCAGCCGCACCACCTCGTGCCCGTCGGCGGCCAGTGACCGCACGAGGGCGCCGCCGATCAGACCGGAGGAGCCGGCCACGGCGATCCTTGAAAGTTCCATAACTCCCATCCTGCCTCTGACCATGTAAAACCCCGGTCGGGTTCCCGCACCCGGGTCATAGGGTGGCGCTCATGCCCGAGCTCTACCAGTCGCCGTACATACGCACAGCCCTGCCGGACGACGAGGAGGAGCTGTCCCTCCTCGACCGTCGCACGTGGTCACCGCTGCACGCGGTAGCGCCGCAGCCGAAGCCGCCCTACGCCCCGTTCTTCGACGAGCGGCACGCCCCCGGCGACCATCTCGTCGCCGAACTCGACCGCCGCATCGTCGGCTATGTCCGCCTGGGTTTCCCCACGCCGCTCGCGTCCAACGCGCATGTGCGGCAGATCCAGGGCCTCGCCGTCGCCGACGAGGCCCGGGGCCGGGGCGTGGGCCGGGCGCTGATCCGCGCGGCCGTCGAGGAGGCCCGCCGCCGGGGAGCACGCCGCCTCACGCTGCGCGTCCTCGGCCACAACACGCCCGCCCGCAAGCTGTACGAGTCCGAGGGGTTCGTGGTGGAGGGGGTGCTGCCCGAGGAGTTCTACCTGGGCGGCCGGTACGTGGACGACGTGATCATGGGGCAGGGGCTGTGACCCTCACGAGCTGACGAGCTCCCCCGTGTCCACCGGCGCCGTCGCGTTCGCCGCGCGCTCGGCGTCGGAGGCGACCTCGGCCGCCGTCAGCACGTAGCCGGTCTCGGCGTCGGAGGTGGAGCGGGCGAAGACCACGCCGAACACCTTGCCGTCCGTGGTCAGCAGCGGTCCGCCGGAGTTGCCGGGACGGACCGTGGAGCGGATCGAGTAGATCTCGCGGGTGACGGTGTCGTCGCTGTAGATGTTCTGGCCCGTCGCCCGCACCCGGTTCGCGACCGTCGCCGCCTGAAGGTTCAGGTCGCCGTCCTCCGGGTAGCCCGCCACGACCGCCGAGTCGCCGCGGGTGGCGGCGTCGTCGAACCGCAGGACGGGGGCGTCCAGTTCGGGAACGTACAGCACGGCGACGTCCCGCTCCGGGTCGAAGAGCACCACCCGTGACTCGTACGACCGCCCGACGCCGCCTATCCGGACGCTCGGCTCGTCGATGCCGGCCACCACATGGGCGTTGGTCATCACATGCCGCGGGGCGTAGACGAAGCCGCTGCCCTCGCGGCCCTGGGTGCCCGAGACGCCCTCGATCTTGACGGTGCTGCGCTGGGCGGCGTTCGTCGCGGCCGCCGTGACGCTGTCGCCGGAGGGCTTGGCGACCTCGGCGGTCGACTCGTTCTCGAACGGGTTGAAGACCTGCGGGAAGCCCGCCTCGGTGAGTGCGGAGGTGGCCCGGGAGAACCAGGCCGGCGTCGTGTCCGGCATGGCGTCCTGCACCGTGCCCAGCAGCCGGGAGTCCCGGATCGCCGACGTCAGCAGCGGGGAGGAGGTGGCGGCGAGGACGCTGGCCGCCACCCAGGCCACGAGCAGCACGGCCACCGAGTTGGCCACCGCCCCGCCGACGCCGTCGGCCACCCTGAGCGGCCCGCGGTCCAGCTCCCTGCGCAGCCGCAGCGCCAGCCGCCCCGCCAGCTCGTGCACCACCGCGGCCGGGACCAGCACCGTGAGCACCGCGGTCACCGTCGCCTGCGTCGTCCCCGGTGTGACCAGGTCCATCATCCACGGCAGGAGCCATACGCCGATCACCGCGCCGCCCACGAAACCGGCCAGTGAGACACAGCCGGCGACCAGTCCCCGGCGGTAGCCGGACGCCGCGTAGGCCAGGATCACCAGCAACAGCAGGATGTCGAGCAGGTCCACTCCAGCCGCCTTTCTCTCGGACCCCTTAGTACGCGCGGAAGGCGCCCGTTGATCAGCACACACGCCCGTGCCGCCCGGAACCGGCCACGCTGCGTGCACCTGGAGAAACGCCCCGGACCCGGACGATGGTTCCACTGCGTGTCACACCACACATCGCGGGCGGACCGGATCCGTCGGACAGTAGGACCATGCGTGTCTTCCGACGGGCAACCCGAAGGGTCTTCAGGCGAACGCGGGGGAGACGAAGACCCCGTCGCGCCGTGCGCATACCGTGGGAGCGGGTCCCGCCCGTGCTGCTCGCCGGTGCCCCCGGGCTCGCCGCGGTGCTCGCGCTGGTGCTCTGCGCCAGCGGCGTCGAGTACACCGTCGCGTCGGGGCGACGGCCGGCCCCGGCCAAGCCCGCCGCCCCGCACGAGGCGGCCAGGCCGCACATCGTGTCGCGGGCGGCCTGGCTGGACGACGAGGTGCGGCACGATCAGCCGCCGCCGCGCTACGACGACCGGGTCGTCGCCGTGTTCGTGCACCACACCGACTCACCGAACGCGTACGACTGCGCCGACGTGCCCCGCATCATCCGCTATCTGTACGCCGGCCAGACCGGCTCCCGGGACTGGGACGACATCGGCTACAACTTCCTCGTCGACCGGTGCGGGACCATCTACGAGGGGCGCGCGGGCGGCGCCGACCGGCCCGTCACCGGCGCCCACACCCAGGGCTTCAACCACCGCACCACCGGCATCGCCGCCATCGGCACCTTCACCGCCGGCGTGCCCGTGCCGAAGGCCATGACCGACGCGATCGCGGCGCTCGCCGCGTGGAAGCTGGGGCCCTCCGACACCGACCCCCGCGCGAGCGTCCGCCTGACGTCCAGCAACAGCCACAGCCGCTACGCCGCCGGCAGCACCGCCACCCTCCCGGCCGTCGCCGGCCACAACGAGGGCTACATGACCAGCTGCCCCGGCGCGGCCCTCACCGCCCGCCTCCCGGAGATCAGGGAGACCGCGGCCCGGCTGCAGGGCAGACACTGACCGGCCCACCGTCATCTGCGGCCGAGATACACCCCCACCGCCCGCTGCAGCGCCCTGCCCTGGCTGCCCACCGGACGCTCCCACTCCCCGAGGTACTCCACGGCCCGGCCGCCCGCCCCCGTCTTGAACAGCAGCCGGCCGAGCAGCCGGTCGCCCTCGGCGAGACCGGGCGTGATGGAGCGCAGGTCGTACGTCCGCGCCCCCGACTGCCGGGCGTCCCCCAGCATCCGCCACAGCAGCGCGCTGCTCGGCCGCAGCTCCCGCCCCCGGCGGCCGGACGCGGCGTACGAGTGCCAGACCCGGGAGCCGACGCTGATCATCAGCGCCGCGGAGAGCACCTCGCCGTCGTACTCGGCGAGATAGACCCGGACCCGGTCGCCGTCCACGGCGTTCAGGGCCGCCCACAGGCGCTGGAAGTAGACCAGCGGCCGGGCCCGGAACCCGTCGCGGTCGGCGGTCGCGGTGTACAGGCGGTGGAACTCGGGCAGATCGGCCGCCGTGCCCCAGGAGACGACGACACCCGACCGCTCGGCCGTGCGCAGGGCCTGCTCCCAGTGCGGCGCCAGTGCGGCGCGCAGCTCGTCCATCGAGCGCCCCGCCAGCGGCACCTGGCAGCCGTAGCGCGGCTGACCGAGCCCGAACCCGTTCCCGCTGCCCTCCGCGCACCGCCGCCACCCGAGCCGGCCCAGCCGCTCGGCCACGTCCAGCGCGTGCCCGTCGAGGCCGTCCGCGGGCAGATCGTGCAGATCGCGTACGTCGGGGTCGGCGACGCCCGCCGCGACGGTGTCCGCCTCCCAGTGCCGTACGACGAGCGGCGGCCCGATCCGCACCGAGAACGCCCCGCGCCGCTCCACGTGGGCGACGAGGGCGTCCAGCCATCGGTCCACGCGCGGGGCACGCCAGTCGATCCCCGGCCCGTCGGGGACGTAGGCGAGGCAGCGCCGGGTGCCGGGCAGCGGGCGGTACAGGACCAGCGCGGACGCGACCATGACCTCCCCGGCCGGGCCGTCCTCGAACCAGCCGACGCTCTCCGCCCGCCAGTCGGGCTTCACATCGCCCCACTCGGGGATCTGGAGATGGCTCGCGTCGGGGTACAGCCGCAGATGGGCCAGATGGTCCTCGCGCGTGATCTCCCGCACGTACGGGCTGGTCATGGGCTGGTACTCCTGTTCGGGGCGGCCACGGTAAGCCGGAGATCACGCCACGGGTCAAGAGACGGGGAGTGAACCTTCGCGGAAGCCCCTCACAGGCTTCTCGCAGGCGGCTCAAGGATCTCCCCGAGGCAGCGTGCCTATCGTCATGGACACGCACTGACCGGAGGTGGGGATCATGAGCGGCAACAGCAGCGGCCGCGGCAGGAAGCGGATCTGGACCGTCGTCCGCGCGGTCGCGAGCGTCGTCCTCGGACCGGCCGCCGTCACGGCGTCCGCGCTGGACCAGGCCAACAAGGCGCCGACGTACCACGCGGCGGACCGCGGACTCAGTCCTTGAACCGCTCCCACAGCCTGGGGAACCGCTCCGCCAGCACCCGTTCGTTCTCGAGGTCGATCGCGGTGCCCGCCGGTTCCGGGGGCGCGGGCGGGATGCCGAGGTCGGGGGCCACGGTGCCGGTGAGCTGTTCGTAGGCCTCGTCCGCGGCGTAGCCGAGCTCCTCGCCGTCGCCGTCGAACTCCTCGTCGAAGTCGTCCAGCAGGTCGGCCAGCGAGTCGGGGTCGTGCACCCCGCCCTCGTACACCTCGCGGCCCTGGCCGATCAGCCAGCACCGGAAGAAGTCGAAGGCGTCGTCGCTGGCCCCGTCCAGCAGGACCCACGCGGCGCCCCACAGGTCCCAGGTGTACGCGCGGTTGTAGCGGGCCTCGAAGTGACGGGCGAAGTCGAGCACCGCGTCGGGGTCCAGTTGGGCAAGCCGGTCCACGAGCAGGTCGGCCTGCTCCTCGGGGTCCCCCTCGGCCGCCTCACGGGCGCCGTCCACCAGCTCCCAGAACTCCGTCTCGTCCATCACGGGTCAAGCATCGTGCCTGGGGGAGTGGGGCGCACGCGGAGTGCGACGGATTGTTATGTCCCGTACAGCGCGGCCAGCCGCCGCGCGTCCTGGGCGAACCTCTCCCGTAGGGCCCGCGGCGCCAGCACCTCGACCTCCGGCCCGAGCGAGGCGAGCTGGCTGTGGGCGACCTCCTCGGACTCCACCGGGAGCGTCAGCGTCACCCAGCCCTCCGCGTCCGGGGCACCCGCCGCCTCCAGCGCCTCCCGCGCGGACTGCGGATCGACGGTGTACGGCAGTCTGCGCACCCCGCCCGGGGACAGCCGCACCACGACCTCGGCCCGCAGAATCGACCGCGCGAACTGCTCGGCCCGCTCCTCCCAGAAGCCCGGCAGATCGAACTCCTCGTCCCGCTCGAACCGCTCCCCGGCTGTGTCCACGGCGGTGAACCTGTCGATCCGGTACACCCGGTACGACCCGTGCCCCACGACTCGGGCCGCCACGTACCAGACCCCTGCCTTCAGCACGAGCCCGTAGGGCTCCAGCTCCCGCACCACGTCCCGCTGACGCTCCCGCTCGCCGCGCCGGTAGCGCGCCACGATCCGCCGGTCGTCCCACACCGCGTCCGCGACGGCCGGCAGCAGCTCGGGGGTCTTCGGTTCCCTGAACCAGTTCGGCGCGTCCAGGTGGAACCGCTGGGCCGCGGTGCGGGAGGCGTCGCGCAGGGAGGGGAGCAGGGCGGCGGACACCTTCAGCCGGGCGGCGGAGGCGGCGTCCTCCAGCCCCATCTCGCGCAGCGCTCCCGGCACGCCGCTGAGGAACAACGCCTCGGCTTCACTCCGTGCCAGCCCCGTCAGCCGCGTCCGGTACCCGCCGATCAGCCGGTACCCGCCGACCCGACCCCGGTCCGCGTACACCGGAACCCCCGCCTCCGACAGCGCCTGCGCGTCCCGGGTGACGGTCCGCTCGGACACCTCCAGCTCCCGCGCGAGCTCGGCGGCGGTCATGGCGGGCCGGGACTGCAGGAGCAGCACCATCTTGATGAGCCGGGCAGCACGCATGACCTCATTCTGCCGGGTCCGTCACCTGCCTGGACGCACACACCCTGTGGTCGGCCCGGAACCGTTGGTAGCGTCGACACATGGCGAACAAGCCCCAACAGCCCCGCGAACAATGGGCCACGCGCACGGGATTCCTGCTGGCGGCGATCGGCTCCGCCATCGGGCTCGGCAACATCTGGCGCTTTCCGGCCGTCGCCTATGAGAACGGTGGCGGCGCCTTCCTCTTCCCCTATCTCATCGCCCTGCTCACGGCCGGTATCCCGCTGCTCATCATGGAGTACGCGATCGGGCGCAGATACCGGACCTCGCCCCCCGCCGCGCTGCGGCAGATGGCCCGCCCGGCCGAAGTGATCGGCTGGTGGCAGGTGGCGATCTCCTTCGTGATCGCCACCTACTACGCCGTCATCATCGCCTGGGCGGTCCGCTACGTCGGATTCGCCGCCGACGAGGCCTGGGGCGACGACCCCGAGGGCTTCCTCTTCGGCAGCTTCCTCAAGGCCTCCGAAGCGCCCGGCTTCGTCTCCGGGTACGTCTCCGGAGTGCTGTGGCCGCTCATCGCGGTCTGGGTGGTGGTGCTGGTCATCCTGGCGTTCGGCATCCGGCGCGGCATCGAGCAGGCCAACAAGGTCTTCATTCCACTGCTGGTGATCTTCTTCGTCGCCCTGGTGATCCGGTCCCTCACCCTGGACGGGGCGGTGGAGGGCCTGGACGCCTTCTTCCGGCCCGACTGGTCCGAACTCGGCAACGGCAGCGTCTGGGTGGCCGCCTACGGCCAGATCTTCTTCTCGCTGTCGATCGGCTTCGGCATCATGGTCACGTACGCGTCCTATCTGCGGCGCCGCTCCGACCTCACCGGGTCCGCCATGGTCGCGGGCTTCGCCAACAGCTCCTTCGAGATCCTCGCCGGTATCGGCGTGTTCGCCGCGCTGGGCTTCATGGCGCAGAGCGCGGGCGTGCCGGTCGACGAGGTGGCGACCGCGGGACTCGGACTGGCCTTCGTGGCCTTCCCGACGATCATCTCCGAGATGTGGCTGGGCGGAGTGTTCGGCGTGATCTTCTTCGTCTCGCTGGTGATCGCCGGACTGTCCTCGCTGATCTCCATCGTGCAGGTGGTCGTCTCGGCCGTGCAGGACCGTACCGGCATGCACCGCATTCCCGCGGTCTTCATCTTCGGCGGTGCCGTGGCCCTGGCGTCCATCCTGCTGTTCCCGACCAACGAGGGCGTCTATCTCCTCGACGCCTCCGACCACTTCATCAACCAGTACGGCATCGCGCTGGCCGCGCTGGTGGGTGTGGTCGCGGTGGCCTGGTTCATGCGGAAGCTGCCCGAGCTCCAGCGGGACGCCGACGCGACGTCCGCCGTGCAGCTGCGCCTGTGGTGGCGGATCTGCCTCGGCCTCATCACACCGGTCGTGCTGGGCTGGATGATGGTCGACAGCCTGCGCGACGAGTTCGACGAGAACTACGAGGGCTACTCCACCGAGTTCCTGCTGGGAGCGGGCTGGAGCGTGGCGATCGGCGCGCTGGTGGTCGGTGTGCTGCTCTCCCTGATCCCCTGGAAGGCTGCCCGGGGCGGGCTGATCGACCTGGACATGGAGACCTCCGAGGAGCAGGAGGCCCATCGCAGGCGAAGGCAGGGCGAGCACGGAGAGGAGGACCGCTGATGTCCGGTGGCGCCATCATCATGATGATCATCGCGATGCTCATCGTGTGGGGCGGCCTGGTGCTGGCCATCATCCAGCTCCGCCGCCACCCCGACCCGGGGCCGGAGCCCGACGAGATGGGCATCCCCACCGCGGAGTAGCGTCGCGAGGACGGGAAGGGGCCGGCAGCGTCGCGCGCTGCCGGCCCCTTCCGGTTGCCGTTCCGGTCGGCGTCCGCGGCCTTACAGGCCGTACTTCTCCCGGGCCTCCTTGACCGCCGTCGCCTTGACCTCGCCCCGCTTCGCGAGCTGGGCCAGGGCCGCGACGACGATCGACTGGGCGTCGACGCCGAAGTGGCGGCGGGCCGCCTCGCGGGTGTCGGAGAGGCCGAAGCCGTCGGCGCCGAGGGAGGAGTAGTCCTGCTCGACCCACTGGGCGATCTGGTCGGGCACCTGGCGCATGTAGTCGGAGACCGCCAGCACCGGGCCCTCCGCGCCCTGCAGCGCCCGACGGACGTACGGGACCCGCTCTTCGCCGCGCAGCAGCGCAGCGTCCGCCTCCAGGGCGTCCCGGCGCAGCTCCGTCCAGGACGTCGCGGACCAGACGTCGGCCGCCACGCCCCACTCCTCGGCGAGCAGCTTCTGCGCCTGAAGCGCCCAGTGGATCGCGGTGCCGGAGCCGAGCAGCTGGATGCGCGGGGCGTTCGCCGCCGCCACGGTCACGCCCGCCGACTCCGCGGTGTTGAAGCGGTACAGGCCCTTGACGATGCCCTCTTCGATGCCGTCCACGGCCGGCTTGGCGGGCTGCGGCAGCGGCTCGTTGTAGACGGTGAGGTAGTAGAAGACGTTCGGGTCCTCACCCGGCGCCGCCTCGCCGTACATGCGGCGCAGACCGTCCTTGACGATCGCCGCGACCTCGTAGGCGAACGCCGGGTCGTACGTCAGCGCCGCCGGGTTCGTCGCCGCGATCACCGGCGAGTGACCGTCCGCGTGCTGCAGGCCCTCGCCCGTCAGCGTCGTACGGCCCGCCGTCGCGCCGACGAGGAAGCCGCGGCCGAGCTGGTCGCCGAGCTGCCACATCTGGTCGGCGGTGCGCTGCCAGCCGAACATCGAGTAGAAGATGTAGAACGGGATCATCGCCTCGCCGTGCGTCGCGTACGCGGTGGACGCGGCGATGAAGTCGGCCATCGAACCGGCCTCCGTGATCCCCTCGTTGAGGATCTGGCCGTTCTTGGCCTCCTTGTAGTACATCAGCTGGTCGCGGTCGACCGGCTCGTACGTCTGGCCCTTGGGGGAGTAGATCCCGAGCGACGGGAAGAGCGACTCCATGCCGAAGGTGCGCGCCTCGTCCGGCACGATCGGCACCCACCGCCTGCCCGTCTCCTTGTCGCGGACCAGGTCCTTGATCAGACGGACGAAGGCCATGGTGGTGGCCACGTTCTGGGAGCCCGAGCCCTTGTCGAAGGAGGCGAACGCCTTCTCGGCCGGGGCGGGCAGCGGCGCCAGGGCGTGCGTACGGCGGGCCGGGGCGGGACCGCCCAGCGCGGCCCGGCGCTCCTGGAGGTAGCGGACCTCGGCGGAGTCGGCGCCGGGGTGGCCGTAGGGGACCACGCCGTCGACGAAGGCGCTGTCCGCGATCGGCAGCTCCAGCAGGTCCCGCATCTTCTTGAACTCGTCCACCGTCAGCTTCTTCATCTGGTGGTTGGCGTTCTTCGACGCGAAGCCCTCGCCGAGCGTGAAGCCCTTGACCGTCTGGGCCAGGATGACCGTCGGCGCGCCCTTGTGGTCGAGCGCCGCCTTGTAGGCCGCGTACACCTTGCGGGCCTCGTGGCCACCGCGGGAGAGGTGGAAGCACTCCAGGATCTTGTCGTCGGACAGCAGCCTGGCCATCTCGACGAGCGCGGGGTCGGCGCCGAAGAAGTCCTGGCGGATGTAGGCGGCGTCGCGGGTCTGATACGTCTGCACCTGCGCGTCCGGTACCTCGCGCAGCCGGCGTACGAGCGCGCCCGTGGTGTCGAGCTGGAACAGCTCGTCCCAGGCCGTGCCCCACAGCGTCTTGACGACGTTCCAGCCGGCGCCGCGGAACTGGGCCTCCAGCTCCTGCACGATCTTGAAGTTGGCGCGAACCGGGCCGTCGAGGCGCTGCAGGTTGCAGTTGATGACGAAGGTCAGGTTGTCCAGGCCCTCGCGGGAGGCCAGGGCGAGGGCCGCCGTGGACTCCGGCTCGTCCATCTCGCCGTCGCCGAGGAACGCCCAGACGTGGGAGTTCGAGACGTCCTTGATGCCGCGCGCCGTCAGATAGCGGTTGAAGCGCGCCTGGTAGATCGCCGACAGCGGGCCGAGGCCCATGGAGACGGTGGGGAACTCCCACAGCCAGGGCAGCCGGCGCGGGTGCGGGTACGACGGCAGGCCGTTGCCGCCCGCCTCCTGGCGGAAGTTGTCGAGGTGCTGCTCGGTGAGGCGGCCGTCGAGGAAGGCGCGGGCGTAGATGCCGGGGGAGGCGTGGCCCTGGATGTAGAGCTGGTCGCCGGAGCCGTCGGCCTCCTTGCCACGGAAGAAGTGGTTGAAGCCGGTCTCGTACAGCCAGGCCGCGGAGGCGAAGGTGGCGATGTGGCCGCCGACGCCGTGTTTCGAGCCGCGGGTCACCATCGCGGCCGCGTTCCAGCGGTTCCACGCGGTGATACGGGACTCCATCGCCTCGTCACCGGGCACGGACGGCTCGGCGGCGGTCGGGATGGTGTTGACGTAGTCGGTCTCGAGAAGCTTGGGCAGCGCGACACCGGTGCCCTCCGCGCGCTCCAGCGTCCGGCGCATCAGGAACGCCGCACGGTGCGGGCCGGCAGCCTTGGCGACCGCGTCCAGCGAGGCCTGCCATTCGGCGGTCTCCTCGGGGTCGCGGTCCGGGAGCTGGTCGAGCTCGCTCGGCTGGATGGCGTTGGGGTCGGTCATGTCGCCGCCTTCCTCAGTCGAAGGGGGTTCCCTCATCGGTAAGGGTTCGGGGGTGCCCTTTGTCTTTGGCAGGACAGGGCGCAGACCTCGGTGCTGTGACACCTTGCGGCTACCGCCGCGTGGTCCGTCGGCGACAATAACTCCCTGATCGATGATCGATCAAAGGGTCCCAGGGCAAAACTTCTCGATTACGGGAAAGTCGGCATGCGGTGCCTTTGGAGATGGCACCGGGTGCCGCGTTTTCGAACGGTTTCCGCAGGTGAGCGCGTGGATGCTCGGCTGTGTCACGCCCGCGGCGCGCAGCCGAGGACGTGTGCCTTCACCAGTTCCGCGATCCTCGGGTCCCGCCTGCGGAACGCCTGGACCAGCTCCTCGTGCTCCTCCGCGTACGACTGCTGAACGGTCCCGAGCCAGCGGATGGACAGGGCCGTGAAGACCTCGATGCCCAGGCCCTCCCAGGTGTGCAGCAGCACGGAGTTGCCGGCGGCCCGCACCAGTTCGCGGTGGAAGGCGACCGTGTGCCGCACCTGGCCCGTGCCGTCGGCGTTGCGGTCGGCCTCGTAGAGGGCGCTGACGTGGGGTTCCAGGGCCGAGCAGTCCTCGGCGAGACGGTCGGCCGCGAGCTCGGCGGCGATGGCCTCCAGGCCGGCCCGGACCGGGTAGCTCTCCTCCAGGTCGGCGGCGGTCAGATTCCGCACCCGCACGCCCTTGTTGGGCGCGGACTCGATCAGGCGCAGCGACTCCAGCTCGCGCAGCGCCTCACGTACGGGTGTCTGGCTGACCTCCAGCTCCGTGGCGATCCGCCGCTCCACGATCCGCTCGCCCGGCTGCCAGCGACCGCTGATGATCCCCTCCAGGATGTGCTCGCGGATCTGTTCGCGCAGCGAGTGGATGACGGGGGCGGTCATGAGGGCTCCTTAGGGCGCGGCTGACGTTTAGACAATAAGGCCGGTGCGCTCCGTGGGGAGGGCGCGTGGGGGCGCTGTCGTGCAGGTGAGACGAGACTTACACGGGGTTTGGGTAGGGGCGGGCGCCTAATGCGGTGGGGTGATCTGTCGTTTGGCGAGTGCGGGCGGTGTGTGGCTGGTCGCGCCCACGCGGCGGAGCCGCATATCGATACAGCCCCGCGCCCCTGGGGGGTTGCCGGTGCCCCCGACCAAGAGCGACGCCCCGTCCGGAGAGGCTCCGGACGGGGCGTCGTACTGCTTGATCGGCGACTACAGGCCGAGCTCGACCTCGAACTCGCCCGCCTCCAGGATCGCCTTGACCGCCGTCAGGTAACGGGCCGCGTCGGCGCCGTCCACCAGGCGGTGGTCGTAGGAGAGGGTCAGGTACGTCATGTCGCGGACGCCGATGACCGTGCCCTCCGCCGTCTCGATCACGGCGGGACGCTTGACCGTCGCGCCGATGCCGAGGATGGCCACCTGGCCCGGCGGCACGATGATCGTGTCGAACAGCGCGCCGCGCGAACCGGTGTTGGAGATGGTGAAGGTCGCGCCGGACAGCTCGTCGGGCGTGATCTTGTTGGCGCGGACCTTGCCGGCCAGGTCGGCGGTGGCCTTGGCGATGCCGGCGATGTTCAGGCCGCCGGCACCCTTGATGACCGGGGTCATCAGGCCCTTCTCCGAGTCCACCGCGATACCGATGTTCTCGGTGTCGAAGTAGGTGATCGTGCCCTCGGCCTCGTTGATCTTGGCGTTGATGACCGGGTGGGCCTTCAGCGCCTGGGCCGCCGCCTTCACGAAGAACGGCATCGGGGAGAGCTTGACGCCCTCGCGCGCGGCGAAGGAGTCCTTGGCCTGGCCGCGGAGCTTCATCAGCCGGGTGACGTCGACCTCGACGACCGACGACAGCTGCGCCTGCTCGTGCAGCGCCTTGACCATGTTGTCGCCGATGACCTTGCGGATGCGCGGCATCTTGACGGTCTGGCCGCGGAGGGGGGAGACCTCCAGGGCCGGCGCCTTCTTCGCGGCGGCCGGAGCCGCGGCCGCGGCGGGAGCCGGAGCAGCGGCGGCGGCCTTCGCGGCCTCGGCGGCGGCGATGACGTCCTGCTTGCGGATCCGGCCGCCGACGCCGGTGCCCTTGACGGTGGCCAGGTCGACGCCGTTCTCGGCGGCGAGCTTGCGCACCAGCGGGGTGACGTAGGCACCCTCGTCGGTCGCCTGGGCGGCGGCCGGAGCGGCCGGAGCCGGGGTGACCGGGGCCGGGGCCGCGGGCGCGGGAGCCGGAGCGGCCGGAGCGGGAGCCGGGGTGGCGGGAGCGGCCGGAGCCGGAGCGGCAGCGGCGGGCGCGGCCGGGGCGGCGGGGGCCGGAGCCGGAGCGGCGGGCGCGGCCGGAGCCGGGGCAGCAGCGGCGGGAGCCGGAGCCGCCGGGGCCGGAGCGGCCGCCGGAGCGGCACCCGCGGCGCCGATGACGGCCAGCTTGGCGCCGACCTCGGCCGTCTCGTCCTCGCCGACCACGATCTCCAGCAGCGTGCCGGAGGTCGGGGCGGGGATCTCGGTGTCGACCTTGTCCGTCGACACCTCCAGCAGCGGCTCGTCGGCCTCGACACTGTCGCCGACCGACTTCAGCCAGCGGGTGACGGTGCCCTCGGTGACGGACTCGCCGAGCGCGGGCAGGACCACGTCCGTGCCCTCGGCGGCGCCACCGGCCGGAGCGGCGGGGGCGGCGGCCGGGGCGGGGGCGGCCGGAGCCTCGGCGGCCGGAGCCTCGGCGGCCGGAGCCGGGGTGGGCTCGGCAGCGGGGGCCGGGACCTCCTCGACGGCCGGCGCGGCGGCGGGCGCGCCCGTGCCGTCGTCGATGACGGCCAGCTCGGCACCGACCTCGACCGTCTCGTCCTCGGCGACCTTGATGGAGGCCAGGACGCCGGCGGCGGGGGAGGGGATCTCGGTGTCGACCTTGTCGGTGGAGACCTCGAGCAGCGGCTCGTCGGCCTCGACGCGCTCGCCCTCGGCCTTCAGCCAGCGGGTGACAGTGCCCTCGGTGACGCTCTCGCCGAGCGCCGGAAGGGTTACGGAAACCGCCATGGTTTCGGTTGCTCCTTACGAATTGCGGAAGTCTGAGTCGTCGCTTCTTCGACCGAGGGTCAGTCGTGCGAGTGGAGCGGCTTGCCCGCAAGGGCCAGGTGGGCCTCGCCGAGCGCCTCGTTCTGCGTCGGGTGGGCGTGGACGAGCTGGGCGACCTCGGCCGGCAGGGCCTCCCAGTTGTAGATCAGCTGGGCCTCTCCGACCTGCTCGCCCATGCGGTCGCCGACCATGTGGACGCCGACCACCGCGCCGTCCTTGACCTGGACGAGCTTGATCTCGCCCGCGGTGTTCAGGATCTTGCTCTTGCCGTTGCCCGCCAGGTTGTACTTCAGAGCGACGACCTTGTCCGCGCCGTAGATCTCCTTGGCCTTGGCCTCGGTGATGCCGACGGAGGCGACCTCCGGGTGGCAGTAGGTCACGCGGGGGACACCGTCGTAGTCGATCGGAACGGTCTTCAGACCGGCCAGACGCTCCGCCACCAGGATGCCCTCGGCGAAGCCGACGTGCGCGAGCTGGAGGGTCGGGACGAGGTCACCGACGGCGGAGATGGTCGGGACGTTGGTCCGCATGTACTCGTCGACGAGGACGTAGCCGCGGTCCATGGCGACGCCCTGCTCCTCGTAGCCGAGACCGGCGGAGACCGGGCCCCGGCCGACGGCGACCAGCAGGACCTCGGCCTCGAACTCCTTGCCGTCGGCGAGGGTGACCTTGACGCCGTCGGCGGTGTACTCGGCCTTCTGGAAGAAGGTGCCGAGGCTGAACTTGATGCCGCGCTTGCGGAAGGCGCGCTCGAGAAGCTTCGAGGAGTTCTCGTCCTCGACCGGGACGAGGTGCTTCAGGCCCTCGATGACGGTGACCTCGGAGCCGAAGGACTTCCAGGCGGAGGCGAACTCGACGCCGATGACGCCGCCGCCCAGGATGATCGCGGACTTCGGCACGCGGTCCAGGACGAGGGCGTGGTCCGAGGAGATGATGCGGTTGCCGTCGATCTCCAGGCCGGGCAGCGACTTCGGCACGGAGCCGGTCGCCAGCAGGACGTGGCGGCCCTGGACGCGCCGGCCGTTGACGTCGACGGAGGTCGGGGAGGACAGCCGGCCCTCGCCCTCGATGTACGTCACCTTGCGGGAGGCCACGAGGCCCTGGAGGCCCTTGTACAGGCCGGCGATCACGCCGTCCTTGTACTTGTGGACCCCGGCGATGTCGATGCCCTCGAAAGAGGCCTTCACACCGAACTGCTCGCTCTCGCGGGCCTGGTCGGCGATCTCGCCCGCGTGCAGCAGGGCCTTGGTGGGGATGCAGCCCCGGTGCAGGCAGGTGCCGCCGACCTTGTCCTTCTCGATCAGGGCGACGTCCAGGCCCAGCTGCGCCCCGCGCAGGGCCGCGGCGTAACCGCCACTACCACCGCCGAGGATCACTAGGTCGAAAACGGTGCTGGCGTCGTTCGCCACGTCACGTCCTCCATGCATGTGCGCCGTACGCCGGTCAGCGTTGACCGGTCGGCGGCTGGTGTCCGGCCGCTCTTTCTTCGGCCCTGTGGTGGGGGCCCTGTCCTGCCGAGCCCCATCTTCGCACTTGTCCACACCGAACGAGACGCCGGGCCGGTGTGTGAGACGCCCCACGTTCGGTTGAGCGCGCGTACAAGACGCGCATACAAGAGGGGGCTCCGCCCTACCCGCGCGCGGAGCCCCCTCGGTCGTCGACGACGTCAGCCCAGGTCGCCCGAAGCCGTCAGCTCGGCCAGCCGGACCAGCGTCCGCACGGCGGACCCCGTACCACCCTTCGGCGTGTACCCGAAGGGACCGCCCTCGTTGAACGCCGGCCCCGCGATGTCCAGGTGCGCCCAGGTGACCCCCTCGCCCACGAACTCCCGCAGGAAGAGACCGGCGACCAGCCCGCCGCCCATCCGCTCACCCATGTTGGCGATGTCGGCGGTCGGCGAGTCCATCCCCTTGCGCAGGTGCTCCGGCAGCGGCATCGGCCAGGACGGCTCCCCGACCTCCTCGGCCGCCTCCACGATCGCGGAGCGGAACGCGTCGTCGTTGGCCATCACGCCGAACGTGCGGTTGCCGAGCGCCAGCACCATCGCGCCGGTGAGCGTGGCCACGTCCACGATCGCGTCCGGCTTCTCCTGCGACGCCGCCCACAGCGCGTCGGCGAGCACCAGCCGGCCCTCGGCGTCCGTGTTGAGTACCTCCACGGTCTTGCCGCTGTACATGCGCAGCACGTCACCCGGGCGCACCGCGGACCCCGACGGCATGTTCTCGGCGAGCGCCAGCCAGCCGGTGACGTTCACCCGGAGCCCGAGGCGCGCGGCGGCGACGACGGCGGCGAACACGGCGGCCGCGCCGCTCATGTCGCACTTCATCGTCTCGTTGTGCCCGGCCGGCTTCAGCGAGATGCCGCCCGAGTCGTAGGTGATGCCCTTGCCGACCAGGGCGAGGTGCTTGTCCGCCTTGGAGTGGGTGTACGACAGCTTCACCAGCCGCGGGCCCGCCGCCGACCCGGAGCCGACGCCGAGGATGCCGCCGTAGCCGCCCTTGGTCAGCGCCTTCTCGTCGAGCACCTGCACCTTGATGCCGTGCTCCTTGGCGGCCGCCGCGGCGACCGCGGCGAACGACTCGGGGTTGAGGTCGTTGGGCGGGGTGTTGATCAGGTCGCGGGCGCGGTTGAGCTCCTCGGAGACGGCGGTGGCGCGCTCGATGGCGGCCTTGTGCTCCTTGTCGCGGGGCTTGGCGCCGAGCAGCGCGGCCTCGGCGAGGGGCGCCTTGCCGTTCTTCTTGCCCTGGGCGCCCTTGCCGGCGTCCTTGGCGTTCTCCTTGTAGGCGTCGAAGGCGTACGCCCCGAGCAGCACGCCCTCGGCGACGGCGCCGACGTCACCGGAGTCGCCCAGCGGCAGCGCGAACGCGGCCTTCTTGGAACCGGCGAGGGCGCGGGCGGCGACACCGGCGGCCTTGCGCAGGGCCTCGCCGTCGTACGCGGCGTCCTTCTCGGGCGCGGCACCCAGCCCCACCGCCACCACGAGCGGGGCCTTGAAGCCGGCTGGTGCGGGGAGCTTCGTCACCTCGCCCTCGGCACCCGAGGCACCGAGGGTCTCCAGGACGCCGGCGAGCCTGCCGTCGTACGCCTTGTCCACGGGCTCGGCGCCCGGTGCGACGACGGGGCCGTCGGCGCCCTTGGCGACACCGATCACGATCGCGTCGGCCCGCAGGCCGGGCGCCGCGGCGGTGCTGAGAGTGAGAGCAGTCACGGTGGTGAAATCTCGCTTCCGATGTGAAGTTGCGATGGCCGATTGGTGTGGGTCGACCGGGCCCGACGGCCGACCCTAGTTCCGTCCTGCGGGTGCGGTATCGGCGGGTGCGGTATCAGCGGGGCCTTCCCCGGTACGGCGAACACTCGGGATGAGCCTACGCTCGTGTGAGCGTTCGCTCATTCCTGCGGGCGTTCACCTGTCGGTGGCGTCGCGGCCATTTCTTGATCCCCGCGCCCGGTGAGCTGAGTCACACTCGTCTGGATCCGGTGAGCCGCCGGCTTGCCGCTTTGCATGATTTCCACGGGGATCTTCTGGGGGGAAGGCAATCAATGGCGCACACCGCGCACAGATGGAGAAATGCTGCCGCCGTGCTCACGGCCGCCGGCCTGCTGGCCCTGGGGCCGGCAGCACCCGGCGCCGCGGCCGCCGGGGAACCGCGCATCGATCTCAGGGTGCTGGTCGTGGACAACGGCGACAGCCCCGTGCGGGCCATCGCCGCCCAGCTCGAGAGCACCGGCATCCCGTACACCACCGTCGACCTGAACGACGCCGACCGCCCGACCATCACCGACACGTTCCTCAGCGACACGGTGAACGGCGTACCGCGCGCCAGGTTCCAGGGCGTCGTCCTGCCCAACGAGACCCCGTTCGGCGCGGGATCCGCCGAACAGACCGCGTTGGAGAGCTACGAACGGACCTACGGCATCCCGCAGGTCGACGCCTACACCTGGGCCCACCCCGGAGTCGGCCTCGACCACACCGGTGACGGCGGCTGGGCCGGCACCCTCGACGGGCGCGAGGCGTCCGTCACGACCGAGGGAAGGACGGGGTACTTCGGCTATCTCGACGGCGCCTTCACGTTCGAGGACAACGACCCGGCCGTACCGGAGAGTTACGGCTTCGTCGCCCGGCCCCGCACCGGCTTCACCAGCTATGTCGACATTCCCGTGCCCAGCGGCTCCGGGCGCGGCAGCCTGATCGGCGAGTACCGCCACGACGGCCGCCGCGAACTCGTGGTGACCTTCGCCTACAACGAACACCAGCAGCAGTTCCGGGTGCTGGCCCGCGGCATCGTCGAATGGCTCACCCAGGGCGTGCACCTGGGGCGGGCGCGCAACTACTTCGCCGTGCACGTCGACGACGTCTTCGCGCCCGACAGCCGCTGGGACACCGAACGCAACTGCACGCCCGGTGACTTCGACTGCGCGGGCGGCGACGGCGAGGGGACCACGCCGATCCGGATGACCGCGGCCGACGCGCAGTACGCGGCCCAGTGGCAGCGCGAGCGCGGGTTCACGCTGGACATGGTCTACAACGCCGGCTCCGGAGAGGAGTGGAAGGCCCAGCACGGCGGCACCGACGCCCTCACCGACCGGCTGCTCGCCGACAGGGCGCGGTACCGCTGGATCAACCACACCTACACGCACCCGTTCCTCGGCTGCGTCCAGGACACCTCCACCGTCCCCTGGAGCTGTGCCGAGAACGCCGACGGCTCGACGCGGTACATGAGCCGCGCGGACATCTCGGCAGAGATCAGGAACAACTACAACTGGGGCGTCGCCAAGGGCCTCCCGCTCGACCGCGCGGAACTCGTGACCGGCGAGCACTCCGGCCTGCGGACCCTGCCGCAGCAGCCCGACGACAACCCCCACCTCGCCGGCGC
Organism: Streptomyces ferrugineus; assembly: GCF_015160855.1. NCBI lineage: Bacteria > Bacillati > Actinomycetota > Actinomycetes > Kitasatosporales > Streptomycetaceae > Streptomyces > Streptomyces ferrugineus. Next base: position 2,410,587 of record NZ_CP063373.1, read on the forward strand.
CCTCGCCGACAACGGCATCCGCTGGCTCGCCTCCGACAACTCCCGGGAACCCGAGCAGCGTTCGCTCGGCACCGGCACCCGCACCGTGCCCCGCCACCCGATGAACGTCTACTACAACGCGGGCACCGACGAGGAGATGGCCGACGAGTACAACTGGATCTACACCTCGGCAGCCGACGGCGGCAGCGGCGTCTGCACGACGAACCCCGCCGCGACCTGCCTGGACGAGCCGCTGGACACCGCCACCGGCTACCGCGAGCACATCGTCCCGCAGGAGGCCCGCACCGCCCTCGGGCATGTGATCGGCAACGACCCGCGCCCGCACTACGCCCACCAGTCCAACCTGGCCGAGGACCGCACGCTGTACCCGGTCCTGGACCGGGTGCTCGCCGACTACCAGGCGCTCTTCGCCGACAACACCCCGGTGCAGAACCTCGCGCAGAGCGCCATCGGCACCGAGCTCCAGCGCCGCGCCGCCTGGCGGACCGCGCTCGCGAACGGCTCCGTCACGGCGTACCGCATCGGCGACACCGTCACCGTCACCGCCCCGTCCGGGACACAGATCCCGGTGACGGCACCGGAGGGCACCACCAAGCAACGCCTCATCGGCACCACCGCGTTCGGTACGCCGTACGCGGGCAGGCGCTCGGCCTGGACCACGCCGGAGCCACTGCAGTCGGCAGTAACGCTGAAGCTGCCTTAGCCGGAGCGCCCCGTCAGGGGCGCGGGGAACTGCGCGACAAGCCACGACGAACCCGCCGTCGGGCACGATCGCGCGGTTCCCCCCACAGATTCCGCAAACAGGGGGAGCCGCGCAGCGATGCACGTCACCATGCTCACCGAAGGCACCTATCCGCACGTCCACGGCGGGGTCAGCACCTGGTGCGACCAGCTCGTCAAGGGCATGCCGGAGGTCGACTTCCACATCGTCTCGCTCACCGGGACCGGCCGCGAACCCGTCGCCTGGGAGCTGCCGCCGAACGTCTGCCGGCACACCTCCGTGCCGACCTGGGGCCCGCGTCCGGGGCGCAGGAGAGCGCCGTACGGCCGGGCCCGTCGCCGTTTCACCGACGCCTACGAGCGCTTCCTGCTCTCCTTCCTCGACCCCGCCGCCCGCCGCGACTTCGGCGACGCCCTGGACGAACTGGCCCGACTCGCCCGCGACGGACGCCTGTCGGCGGCCCTGCGCACGGAATCAGCGCTGCGGTCGCTGATGTGGATCTGGACGATGCCGCATCTGCCGACCGCGGCCGCCCGCCCCACCGTCCACGACGCCCTGACCGCCACCGACCTGCTGGAACACGCCCTGCGCCCGCTCGGTACCCGCGTCCCGGAGGACTCCGTCGCCCACGCCGTCAGCAGCGGCCTCGCCACCCTCCCGGCCCTCGCCGCCCGCCGGCTGGACGGCGTCCCCTTCCTCCTCACCGAGCACGGCATCTATCTCCGCGAGCGCTACCTCGGCTACCGCAGCGCCGCCCAGCGCTGGCCCGTGAAGGCGTTCATGCTCGGCTTCTACCGCGAGCTGAACTCCCACGGATACCGCACGGCCGACCTGATCACCCCGTGCAACCAGTACAACCGCCGCTGGGAGGAGCGCGGCGGCGCCGACCCCGACAAGATCCGTACCGTCTACAACGGCGTCGACCCGCACGCCTTCCCGCACGCCGGCCCCGAGCCCGACGTCCCCACCCTCACCTGGTGCGGCCGCGTCGACCCCATCAAGGACCTGGAGACCCTGCTGCGGGCCTACGCCATGGTCCGCGCCGAGCTCCCGGAGACCCGTCTGCGCCTGTTCGGCCCCGTCCCGCCCGGCGGCGAGGCCTACCGCACCAAGCTGGAGAAGCTCGCCGCGGAGCTGGGCGTGCGGGACGGCCTGACGTTCGAGGGCCGCGTCAGCGAGGTCTGGCGAGCTTACGCGGCCGGCCACATCGTCATGCTGTCCTCCATCTCCGAAGGCTTCCCGTTCTCCATCATCGAGGCCATGTCCTGCGGCCGTACGACCGTCTCGACGGACGTCGGGGGAGTGCGCGAGGCCGTCGGGGACACCGGCCTCGTCGTCCCGCCGCGCGAGCCGGAGAAGATGGCGGCCGCCGCGCTCACCCTCCTCCACGACGACGAACGGCGCCTGACACTGGGCGAGTCGGCCCGCCGGCGCGTGATCGACCGCTTCACCCTGCGCCGCTCCGTGGACCACTTCCGGACGATCTACCAGGAGCTCGCGGGCAGCTGCGAGGTCTACGAGCCCACCCTCGAAACGGTCGCCGACTGGACCCTCGAGCTGCGCGACCCCTGGTACGAGAAGGTCGCGACGGACGGAACCGGCTGGTGAGCGGAAGCATCTGGATGCCGCCCGGCGCCCGCCCCGACACCCTGCCCGTCATCCCACACCAGCGCACCCGGCCCAGCTGGGCGCGGCCCGACCCGGTCGACGAACTCGCCGCCCGCCTCGACGACTTCATAGCCGCCGCCGTCCACCCCGACGAGATCGCCGCGCTGCTGGAGTCCGACGGCCTGTCCGACGACCAGATACGCGAGCGCTACGGCGTCAGGAACTCCTTCGCCCTCGCCGAGGAGTTGTACGAGCGGGGCGAGCGCCGCTATCCCGAGCCGGACGGCCCGGTTCCCGACCCCTGGCAGGTCGGACTGCTGGGCTGCCTCCTGCGCGGCCTGGTCTTCGCGCTCCCGGGCCTCGGCTACGTCCTCGGCGCCCCCCTCCTCGCCGGCCCGAGAGACGACTTCGGCCTCCCGGCGGGCACGGTCCCGCTACTGGCCGGCGCCCTGTGCGGCTGGACCTGGAACCAGGGGCTCGCTCATCGGGCGTACTCCTGGCTGGGCCTGGGCGACCGCGCCGCCGCCCGCCGCTCGCTGCTGGCCGGCGCACCGGCGGGTGCACTGCTGGGCGCCCTGGTCGCGTTCGCCGTCACCGGCACGGCCGCCCCGACGGCACTCGCCTTCGCCGTCGGCCAGTCCTGCTACCTGGGCGCGGCGACGGTACTGCTGGTCATGGGCCGCGAGAGAGCTCTGCTGGCGGCCCTGCTGCCGATGGCGGCGGGCGCGGTGCTGGCGCTGGTCCATCCGGTGCCGGACGCGGCACGGCTCGTCCTCTTGCTGGTCTCGCTTGCCGCGGTCGCCTTTCTAGGCCTACGCGAGGTCGCGCCCCTCAAGGGGCGCGGGGAACTGCGCGACCAGCCCCCACGCACCCGCAGACAACCGACAACAACGGCCCCCCACCTCACCGCATCCCTCCCATACGCCCTGTTCGGCCTGGCCACCGGCACCCTCGTGCTCTACGCGGCCGTCGGAGACACCTCCGCCGCCGTCGCCCTGACCCTCAGCATGGGCCCCGCCGAATGGCTCCTGTACCGCTTCCGCAGCGGCAGCCTCGCGGGCCTGCGCTCCAGCAGCACACCGAGGGCGTTCCGGCGGGCGACGGCGTTCACGGTCGTCGAATGCCTCGCCGTCTACCTGGCGGCCCTCCTGGCCCTCACCCTCGCCACCGGCGTCACCGATGTACGCCTCGCCGATCTGCTCCTGCTCGGCGTCGTCCTGTGGACGGGCCTGCTGCTGCAGTCCTTCGGCGCGGTGCTCGGCGCGGCCGCGGTCTGCTCCGCCGCCGCCCTCGCCCAGACGATCGCCCTGGCCGCGCACCCGGGCAGCCCGCACTGGATCGGCCCGATCGTCCACGGCACCGCGGCGATCACCCAGGCCGCCCTGGTCTGCGCGCTGTTGGGGAGAGCGACGGCCCACCGATGAACGACCTGCTGATCCCCTACTACGAGCACCCGTCCGTCCGCCCCGCCGAATGGGAGGCGATCATCGCGGCGGCGCCCCGCCTCTACGGGGTCGTGCTGAACCCGGCCAGCGGCCCCGGTGACGCGCCCGACCCGGCGTTCGCCGAGGTCGCGGCCCGGCTGCGGGCGGCGGGCGTGCGGGTGCTCGGCTACGCCGACACCGACTACGGCCGCCGCCCGCACACCGCCGTCGTCCAGGACATCGCGCGGCACCGCGACTGGTACGGCGCGGACGGCGTCTTCCTCGACCAAGTCGCCGCGGGCCGTGCGGAGTTCCCGTACTACCGAGGGCTCGTGACGGCTGCCTGGGGCGCCGGCCGCGGCACGCTCGCCCTGAACCACGGCACCGCACCGCACCCGTCGTACGCCAGGATCGCCGACCTCCTGGTCACCTTCGAGGGCACCTGGGCCTCGTACACCCGGCTCGGCCCGCAGCCGTGGCGGGGCGGCGGCGGAGTACGGCTGTGCCACCTGGTGTACGGCGTCCCGGCCGGCGTCGACCCGGCGCGGGCGGCCCGCTCGCGGGGCGCCTCGGTGCACTGCGCGGTGCCGGGTGCGGGCGATCATCCGTGGGGCACGTTGCCGCACGCTCTGGCGTGCCGAGGGTCAGCCCAGTGACAGCACCACGAGCGCGGTCGTCGCCGCCGTCTCCGCGAGGCCGCCGAAGACATCGCCGGTGACACCGCCGAAGCGGCGTACGCAGTGCCGCAGGAGGAGTTCGGCGGCGCCGAGCGCGGCCAGGACCGCGAGGGCGGTGCGGGCGAGGTCGTCCGTCCCCAGCAGCGCGCCCGCCGCGGCGGCGACGCCGGTCACCGCCAGGGCGACGGCCACCGCGCCCGGTACCGGAACCACCCCGGCCACCGCGGCCCCCAGCCCCTCCGGGCGGGCCGCGGGCACGCCGGTGCGGGCGGCGAGGGTGAGCGCGAGGCGGGCGGCGGCGGCCGAGACGACGGTGGCGAGGGCACCCCGGGCCCATGAGCCGTCGTAGAGCTGTGCCAGCGCCGCGATCTGCGCGAGCAGCACGAGGACGAGCGCGATGACGCCGAACGGCCCGATGTCCGACTGCTTCATGATGCGCAGTGCGTCCTCGGCCGGCTTGCCGCTGCCGAGCCCGTCGGCGGTGTCGGCGAGCCCGTCGAGATGCAGCCCCCGGGTGAGCGCGGCGGGGACGGCGGCGGCCGCGACGGCGGCGAGGAGGGGGCCGGCGCCGAGGAGGAGCAGGACGAGGGCCACGGCGGCGGCCGCGCAGCCCAGCACCACCCCGACCAGCGGGGCGCACAGCATTCCGCCGCGCGCCGTCTCACGGTCCCAGCGGCTCACCTCGACGGGGAGCACGCTCAGGGTGCCGAAGGCGAAGCGGAGACCGGGCAGGCGCGGCGGGGGCGGGGGCGTGGTCACCCGCGCAGACTAGCCCGCAGGCCGTACCCGCCAGGCAGCCCACCCCTGCCACGGACACACTGGGAACATGGGTGACTGGTGGCAGCAGAACATCGTCGAACCGGGGAAGCTCCCCCTTCTCCTGGCCCTGACCGCCTTCGTGGTGACCTTCGTGGTCACCCGCCTCATCACCCGTCTGATCCGGGCCGGCAAAGGGCCCTTCCGCAACATCGAGACCGGCTCCGTGCACATCCACCACGTCGTCCCCGGAGTCGTCCTCACGATCATCGGAGGCTTCGGCGCGGTCGCCGGCGGCCAGCGTGGCTTCCCCGCGTCCGTGGCCGCTGTGATCTTCGGGATCGGCGCGGGCCTCGTCATGGACGAGTTCGCGCTGATCCTGCACCTCCACGACGTCTACTGGACCGAGGCCGGCCGCAAGAGCGTCGAGGTGGTGGTGCTCACCGCCGCCTTGGTCGGCCTGGTCCTCCTCGGCTTCGCGCCCTTCGGCGTCAACGACCTCAGCGACGACGAGCTGCAGGACCGCGGGTCGGTGATCACCACGGTCATCGGGAACTTCCTCCTCGCCCTGATCGCCCTGGCCAAGGGCAAGGCCCGGATCGCGATCTTCGGGGTCATCGTCCCCTTCATCGCCCTGTTCGGCGCCGTCCGCCTGGCCCGTCCGGACTCCCCGTGGGCGAAACGGCTCTACCGCCGCCGCCCGCGCGCCCGCGCCAAGGCCCAGTTGCGCGCCTACCACCACGACCGGCGCTGGGCGGGCCCCAGCCGCAGGTTTCAGGACTGGATCGGCGGCGCGCCCGACGCGGACCCGGCCCGGGCCCTGGAACGCCGCTGACGCACCGCCGCCACCGCGCACAGCACCAGCACCGCGGCGATCGCCGACGACGTGCGCGTCCGAGGCGGGCAGCCCGATCGGGGGGCGGGCCGAGCGTGACGCCCACGCGCGCGTACCTCGGCGATTCCGAACACGATCAGGATCTGCGCCGGCGCACAGGGGGTCCTCGGCGCGTACGGCCCCGACCGGCACGGGCCCAGCGGCCGAGGGTGTCAGCGATCACGAATGGTGATCATATGGGCCCATGCCCCGCTTCGCCCTCTAGTCGACCTCGGACGCCTCCGGCACCTCGGCCGCGCCCAGGACCTCCCCGTCCGCTGCCGCCTCCGCCGTCTCCGACTCCTTCGGCCTCTCCGGCAGCTCCGCCGCCAGCGCCGCCGCGGCCTGCACCGTCGGCAGGGCCAGCAGCCCACCGGCGCCCTCGCCGACCTTCACACCCTGGGCGAGCACCGGCTCCAGGGCCATCCGGTCCAGCGCCTTCGCCTGCCCCGGCTCCCCGCTGTCGTGCGCGGCCAGCCACCAGTCCGGCGCCCGGAACGCGATCCGCTGCCCCACCAGCGCACAGGCGGCCACCACGACGCCGTCCAGCACCACCGGCAGTTTGCGCACCGCGCACTGGAGCAGGAACCCGGTGATCGCCGCGAGATCGGCACCGCCCACCGTCGCGAGCAGCTGAAGCTGATCGCCGAGCACGGGCCGGGCCCGCCGCAGCGCGTCCCGGATCGCCGCGCACTTGCGCATCCACGCGAGGTCGTCGATGGCCAGGCCGCCGCGCCCGGTGACCACGGACGCGTCCGTCCCGCACAGCGCGGCGACCAGCACGCCCGCCGCCGTGGTCCCGCCGACGCTCACATCGCCGAGCACCACCAGATCCGTACCGGAGTCGGCCTCCTCGTCGGCCACCGCCACCCCGGCCCGGAACGCGGCCTCGGCCTCCGCCGGCGTCACCGCGTCCTCGATGTCGATACGGCCGCTGCCGCGCCGCACCCGATGCCGTACGACCGCCTCCGGCAGCGACTCCGGGTCGCAGTCCAGCGCCATGTCGACGACCCGCACCGCAACCCCGAGCCGCCGCGCCAGCACCGACACGGGCCGGCCGCCCTCGAGGATCTCCCGCACCAACTCCCCGGCGCTGCCCGCGGGCCGCGCCGACACCTCCAGCTCGGCGATGCCATGGTCACCGGCGAACAACACGACCCGCGGCTGCTCGATCGGCCGCACCGGCACGGCCGACTGCGCCGCCGCCAGCCACTCACCCAGTTCGTCGAGGCGGCCCAGCGCCCCGGGCGGCACGACCTGACGCTCACGGCGCGCCTCGGCGTCACGGCGCACCCCACCGTCGGGGCGCTCGATCAGGTCGGAGAAGTCGTCGAGATTAAGCGAGCTCATTCGCCGAACAGTACCGGCACCGGTCGAACAGAGCAGCGCCACATGGCCACCACGGGCTCCGCCACGTCAGCCCCCTCTCCGCGCGACGTCGTTGCACCCAAGATCGTCATCCCATATGTTCCGTTTCGCAATGGATTGTCGGGGCATGCTCGCACGGTCTCGCACCGCCCTTGCCGTACGCCCTGTCGTACTCCCCCCACGCCCGGGAGCCGCCCATGACCGCGACCGCACCCCCCGAACGCCCCCACACCGACTGCGCGTTCACCCCCGCCGGGTGCCGGGAGCACACCTACGTCCCCCGCCATCTGGGGCTCACCCGGCGCGGCCCACGCCGGCTGAGAGCCGCCGCCCGTATGGCGCTCGCCTTCCCCGAGCCGGAGAGCTGGCTGGACGTGGGCACGGGATACGCCCGCTTCCCGGAGTCGGCGAAGGAGGTCTTCCCGTACACGTCGTTCGACGGCGTGGACCCGACCTACCGCGTCCTGCACGCGCGCGTGGCCGAGCGGGTGGAGGAGGCCCACGTCGGCCGCCTCACCGACGCCCGCATCACGGCCCGTCTGCGCGCCCGCTACGACGTCGTCAGCATGTTCCGCCACCTGGAACACGCCCGCGACCCCCGAGAGGAACTCCGCGCCGCCCTCACGGCCCTGCGCCCCGGCGGCCACCTCGTCCTCGAACTCCCCAACCCGCAGTGCCTGTTCGCCGCCCTGCTGGGCAGACTCTGGGTCCCGCACAGCCCTCCGGGCCACCTCCACCTGCTGCCCATGGACACCCTGTGCGAGGAACTCCGCTCCCAGGGCTGCACGATCGTCGCGACGGGTTACCGCACCGCGCACATCCCCTACGACCTCGCGGCCGCGACGTCATTGGTCCTGTCACACGTGCTGCCGTCGCTGCTGTCGAGCCTGGGCGCGCCCTTGGTGGCGATCGCCTGGACCATCGACCACCTGTTGGCCCCGTTCCTACGCCACACGCGCTTCTCGAACGCGTACCGAATCATCGCCCGCAAGGACCCAACCTGAGCTGAAGCGCCCCTCAAGGGGCGCGGGGCTGCATCGATTTGCGGCTCCGCCGCGTGGGCGCGACAAGCCACGACGAACCCGCGGACGCATACCAACAAGCCGTGGCACCCTCATCCGCGAAGCACCACCGCCTGCCCCGCAACCACCAGAACCACCTGCTCGCACTCACCCGCAAACGCAGCATTGAGCCGCCCGAGCTCATCCCGATACCGCCGCCCGGACGCCGTGGCCGGCACAATCCCCGACCCCACCTCATTCGACACGGCGACGACAGTCCGCCGTGTCGCCCGCACCGCCGACGTCAACTCCCGCACCCGCTCCCGAAGCGCCCGCTCCCCACCATCCGCCCACACCGCGTCGTCCCAGGCCCCGACGGAGTCCATCGCGTCCGTCAGCCACAGGGACAGACAGTCGATCAGCACCGGCGCCCCACCCTCGGAGAGCACCGGCACCAGGTCGCAGGTCTCGGCCGTACGCCACGACCCCGGCCGCCGCTCCCGGTGCGCGGCCACCCGCGTCGCCCACTCGGTGTCCCCGCCGCGCGTGCCCCCGGTCGCCACGTACAGCACGTCCGGGAACGCCTCCAGCCGCCGCTCCGCCTCCACCGACTTCCCCGACCGGGCACCGCCCAGCACCAGGGTCCGCCGCGGCACGTCCGGCACGTCCTCGTACGCCCCCACCACCAGCGTCGTCCCGTCCGGCACCGCCCGCGCCCCGGCCGCGGCCAGCCGCCGCCGCAACTCGGCGCCCGGCGGAGCGTCATGGTCCAGATGTACGGCGACGACATCCGTCGTCGGCCCGACGGCCCCCACCGCCCGCAGCTTGGCCAGCGCGTCCGGCCGCGCCACGACGTCGGCGACCACCATGTCGTACATCCCGACGGCGCTCTCCTCCAGCCCGGCCGGCGCACCGCCCGGCGGCAGATACAGCAGCCGCTGCCCGTCCGGCCCGGTCACCGCGTACCCCGTGCCCGGCGCGTCCATCGCCACCGCCCGCACCCGATGCCCGGTCAGCAGCGCCAACTCCCGCCCGTCCGGCACCCGCCCGGGCTGCGGCACCCCCGCCGGCACCTCGACGGCGGGCCCGCCCTGCGGATGCGACAGCAGCACCTGCCGTACGTTCCCCAGCGAACGCCCCGCCCTGGCCGCCGCGAACGCCGCCCCCGGTGTCAGATCGAGCAGCAGCGCCCCGTCGACGAGCAGCGCGGTGGCGGTCCGCGCGTCGTCGCCGAGCGCGCTCGCACACGCGGCGCAGGGACAGTCGGGGCGGGGGAGTCCCGCGGGGGCACCGGTGCCGAGGAGAGTGAGTTCCACGGGACCGATTTTCGCGCCCCGGCGCAGGTCTCGCGCATCCGACTAGGCTCAGAAGCGGAGCCGGACCATGATCCGGCTCTCACTGTGCAGGTGCTGAGACCTTGGAGGCGTACATGGCGGCATGGACGTGGCGGTTCGAGAAGGCCGACGGGGCGGAGGTCCAGCCCGCGGTGCAGCCCGAGGAGTTCACCACCCAGGGGGACGCCGAGTCCTGGATCGGGGAGCACTGGAAGGCGCTGCTCGAGGGTGGTGTGGAGCAGGTGCGGCTGTTCGAGGACGCCACCGAGATCTACGGGCCGATGAGCCTGAGCGCCGCGGACGCGTGAGCACCCGGGGCGAGGGTCCCACGGCCCTCGCCCGCTCCCGTCACTGCTCACCCAGCGTCACATCGACCGTCTTCTCACTGCCGTTGCGCGTGTAGGTCACCGTCGTCTCGTCACCCGGCTTGTCCCCGGCCAGCGCCTCGGACAGCGAGGTGATGGTGGTGATGTCGGTGTCCCCCAGCCGGGTGATGATGTCCCCGCGTTCCAGACCGGCCTTGTCGGCCGCGCCGCCCTCCTGCACGGAGACGACGGCCACCCCCGCGGCCCGGTACTCGTCGTTCACGACGGTACGGCCGGTGATGCCGAGGGCCGCCCGCCCCGAGTCGACGACCCTGCCGTTCTCGATGATCTGGTCGGCGATCGTCTTCACCGTCGACGCCGGGATCGCGAACCCGATGCCGGGCGCCGCGCTGCCCCCGAGGTCGGGGTCGGTGGCGGCGAGGGTCGGCACGCCGATGACCTCGCTGTCGAGGTTGACCAGGGCGCCACCGCTGTTGCCGGGGTTGATGGCCGCCGACGTCTGCACCATGTTGGCGATCGTCGCGCCCGTACCGCCGCCGTCGTCCTCACCGCCCTCGGTGACGGTCCGCCCGGTCGCCGAGACGATGCCCTGCGTCACGCTGGACGACAGCCCCAGCGGCGAGCCCATGGCCAGCACGATCTGACCGACCTGGACCTTCGACGCGTCCCCGAACTTCGCCGCCTTCAGCCCGCTCGGCGGTCTGTCCAGCTTGATCACGGCGAGGTCCTGCTGCGGATACGAGGACACGAGGTCGGCGGTGAGTTCGTCCTCGCTGTTGGCGGTCGTCACACGGAAGGTCTTCTCGTCGCCCACGACATGCGCGTTGGTGACGACGTGCCCCTGGTCGTCGTAGACCACGCCCGACCCCAGATCGCGCCGGCCCTGGATCTGCACGACCGACGGCAGCACGTCCTTGATCACCTCCAGATAGCCGTCCTGGAGGTCGTCGACCGCCCGGACCGCCTTCGGCACGGCCGCCTGTGTCGTCGAGTCCTCCTTCTCACGCGTGGCCGGCGAGGACGAACACGCGGAGAGCGGGAGACCGAGGCAGCAGACGAGGGCGGCGATCGCGGCGGCCGAACGCCGGGCACGGAAACGGCGAGCATCCATGCCCCGAGTCTCACCGCGGGACGAGGGCCCGGCGCGTGCTGCTCACCCGAACGGGATCAGCCGCGCACTCCGCACAGATGCAGCAGCGCCGCCACGCTGCGGTACGGGTCCGTCTTCCCGGCCCGCTCCTCGACCGCCAGCAGCGCCTCGACGTCCGCCGGGATCTCGGCGTCGTCGGCCGCCGTGTCGCTGAACACCCGCACCCCGTACCAGGCGTGCAGCGGCGCCCCGATCCCCGCGAGGGTCGAGGTCAGATCGGACAGCCGGTCGGCCCGTACGTCCAGCCCCAGCCGGTTCCGGTAAGCGGTGGTGTCGAAGGCGGACAGCGCCCCGGCCCAGTCCCCGCCCAGTCCCGGCCGCATGGCCAGCGCGTCGCCGTTGCGCACGAGCAGCGACAGCAGCCCGCCCGGGGCGAGCATCCGGGCCAGCCCGGCCAGCAGCGGATCGGGCTCCTCGATGTACATCAGCACGCCGTGGCACAGCACGACGTCGAAGCTGCCCGGCAGAAAGTGCACACCGGTGTCGCGCCCGTCGCTCTGGACGAGCCGCACCCGCTCACGGATCCCCTCCGGCTCGTCGGCCAGCTCCGCACGGGCGGCCGCGATCATCTTCGGGTCCTGCTCGACACCGGTCACCTGATGACCGGCCCGGGCCAGCCGCAGCGCCTGGGTGCCCTGGCCCATGCCCACGTCGAGCACCCGCAGCCGCTGTCCCACCGGGAACCGCCCGGCTATCTGCTCGTCGAGCTGCCGGGCCACCAGCTCCTGTCGTACGACATCGCGCAGCCCGCCAAGACCGCTCAGCCAGGCATCGGCCGCACCCCCGGAGAAAGCCGCAGCGCTCAGGGCCGCTCTCCACGCTTGACCTGCGGCTTCGGCAGCCGGAGCCGACGCATCTGGAGCGAGCGCATCAGCGCGTAGGCCACGGCGCCGCGCCGGTTGTCGTCGGGGAAGCGCTCGGCGAGCCGCTTCTTGATCCGGAAGCCGGTGAGGACCGAGTCCAGCACGATCATCACGATCACGACCAGCCACAGCAGCAGCGCGATGTTCTGCAGCGCCGCCACCCGCACCATGCTCAGCACGAGAATGATCACGGCCATCGGCAGGAAGAACTCGGCGATGTTGAAGCGCGAGTCGATGAAGTCACGCGCGAACTTGCGGACCGGACCCTTGTCACGGGCCGGCAGATACCGCTCGTCGCCCCCGGCCAGCGCCTGGCGCTGCTTCTCCAGGGCGGCCCGGCGGTCCGCGCGCTGGCGCTTGGCGGCGTCCTTGCGCGTCATCGACGTGTTGGCCACGCTGCGACGCTGCGACTGGGCCGCACTGCGCTTGGGCGTGGGGCGGCCCTTCGGGGCCTCGGGGTGACGGGTCTCGTTGGAGTCGGTCACCGGCGCCTTGTCGGCGGCCTGGGCCTTCTCATCCTTCGCACGGCTACGGAACACAAAACCCAAGGGTACGGGGTGCCCGGGGTTGGACCCCAGCCCCGTGGGGAACGATCCGGCAACACCAGTCGTCGTAGGGGGACAGAGGGGACGTTGCGGACCGACCCGGGGGTCACCTACTCCTTACGCCGGAGCGGGATCGTACGCAGTCGTCCTTGGGGATGAGCGCATCCGTCCCCGAACAGTGCGTCAATGGATGCAGGGCCCGTACTGTGGGTTCTGTCGCAGGAGCTGGAGCTGGAGTCCGTCAGAAGGGGGCGCGCGAAGCCCATGAGCGGTGTCATGAAGCGTATGGGGATGATCTTCCGCGCGAAGGCGAACAAGGCCCTTGACCGGGCCGAGGACCCGCGCGAAACCCTCGATTACTCGTACCAGAAACAGCTGGAGCTGCTCCAGAAGGTTCGCCGCGGCGTGGCCGACGTGGCCACGTCCCGCAAGCGCCTGGAGCTCCAGCTCAACCAGCTGCAGCAGCAGTCGGGCAAGCTGGAGGACCAGGGCCGCAAGGCGCTCGCGCTGGGCCGTGAGGACCTGGCCCGCGAGGCGCTGTCGCGTCGCGCCGCCCTCCAGCAGCAGGTGACCGACCTGGAGACCCAGCACGCCACGCTGCAGGGTGAGGAGGAGAAGCTCACCCTCGCGGCCCAGCGCCTCCAGGCCAAGGTCGACGCCTTCCGCACCAAGAAGGAGACGATCAAGGCCACGTACACCGCGGCCCAGGCGCAGACCCGGATCGGCGAGGCCTTCTCCGGTATCTCGGAGGAGATGGGCGACGTCGGCCTGGCGATCCAGCGTGCCGAGGACAAGACGGCCCAGCTCCAGGCGAGGGCCGGAGCCATCGACGAACTGCTCGCCTCGGGTGCCCTGGACGACCAGTCCGGCATGCACAAGGACGACATCCAGGCCGAGCTGGACCGGCTCTCCGGTGGTACGGATGTAGAGCTGGAGCTGCAGCGCATGAAGGCGGAGCTGGCGGGCGGCCCGTCGGCCGGCCAGCAGGCCATCGAGGGCGGCACGGATCAGTCGTCGCAGCAGGACCGGCAGCAGCCGCAGGACACCCCGCGCTTCGACAAGCAGTAGCCGACGGCCGGGGCCCACGCCGAGGAGGGCGAGATGGGCGACATGATCGTCCGGGTCATGGGCGAGGGGCAGGTGAAGCTGTCCGACAGCCACCTGCCCGAGCTGAACAAGCTCGACGACGAGCTCCTGATGGAGATGGAGAACGGCGACGGCCCCGGCTTCCGTCGCACCCTCACCGCGCTCCTCTCCAAGGTCCACGAACTGGGCGAGCGTCTGCCCGACGACTCCCTCGAACCGTCCGAGCTGATCCTGCCGTCGCCGGACGCGACGCTGGAGGAGGTCCGGGAGCTGCTGAGCGACGACGGATTGATCCCGGGGTGAGACGGGCTCCGCGCGAGGAACCTCCGGGCAGCCCCCCTGCCGCGCCCCGCGGGCACGCCGTACCGTAATCAGACGTGAACACCCTCGAACGGGCCCGGCGTCATCTCAAGGCGCACCCCATGGCGCTGGACGCCGCCCTGGCAGTGGGCGTACTGGCCTGCATGGTGGCCGGCTCGTTCGTGGACCCGCACGGCAAGAACGGCGTCACCTGGGCCCTGCGCACCCCGGACGCCCTCAGCCTTGTCCTGATCACCCTCGGCTCCGCGGCCCTGGTCTTCCGCCGCCGCGCCCCCATGACGGTCCTCGCCCTCACCGGCACCGCCTCCGTCGTGGAGTCCGTCACCGGCGACCCCCGCGCGCCCGTCGCCATGTCCGCGGTCATCGCCCTCTACACCGTCGCCTCCACCACCGACCGCCCCACCACCTGGCGCGTCGGCCTGCTCACCATCACCGTCCTGACCGGCTCGGCGATGCTCGTGGGCCCGCTGCCCTGGTACGCCCAGGAGAACCTCGCCATCTTCGCCTGGACCGGTATCGGCGCCACCGCCGGCGACGCCGTCCGCAGCCGCCGCGCCGTCGTCGCCACCATCCGCGAGCGCGCCGAACGGGCCGAGCGCACCCGCGAGGAGGAGGCCCGCCGCCGCGTCGCCGAGGAGCGCCTCCGCATCGCCCGCGACCTGCATGACGTCGTCGCCCACCACATCGCCCTGGTCAATGTGCAGGCCGGCGTCGCCGCCCATGTCATGGACAAGCGGCCCGACCAGGCCAAGGAGGCCCTCGCCCACGTACGCGAGGCCAGTCGCTCCGCGCTCAACGAGCTCCGCGCCACCGTCGGCCTGCTCCGCCAGTCCGGCGACCCCGAGGCCCCCACCGAACCCGCCCCCGGCCTCGACCGCCTCGACGAACTCGCCGGCACCTTCCGCAGCGCCGGCCTCCAGGTCGAGGTCGCCCGCGCCGACCAGGGCACCACCTTGCCCGCCGCCGTCGACCTGGCCGCCTACCGGGTGATCCAGGAAGCCCTCACGAATGTGCAGAAGCACGCCGGCCAGGACGCCAAGGCCGAGGTCAGCGTCGTCCGCGTGGGCCCCAACATCGAGATCACGGTCCTCGACGACGGCGCCGGCGACGACGAACTGCCCGAGGGCGGCGGCCACGGCCTGCTCGGCATGCGCGAGCGCGTGACCGCCCTGCGCGGCACCCTCACCACCGGCCCCCGCTACGGAGGCGGCTTCCGCGTCCATGCGATCCTGCCGGTCAAGAGCCGTACCCGCGCCGCGGAGGACGCCGGATGACAGCCGACGACGCGTTACGCCCCGTGACAGACGAGGACCCCGTATGACCATCCGCGTCCTGCTCGCCGACGATCAGGCCCTCCTGCGCAGCGCCTTCCGGGTGCTGGTCGACTCCGAGCCCGACATGGAGGTCGTCGGCGAGGCCTCCGACGGCGCGGAGGCGGTGCGGCTGACCAGGGAGCAGGGCGCGGACGTCGTGCTCATGGACATCCGGATGCCCGGCACCGACGGCCTCGCCGCCACCCGCATGATCAGCGCCGATCCGGGGCTCGCCCATGTCCGCGTCGTCATCCTCACCACCTTCGAGGTCGACGACTACGTCGTGCAGTCGCTGCGCGCCGGCGCCTCCGGCTTCCTCGGCAAGGGCTCCGAACCCGACGAGCTGCTCAGCGCCATCCGTGTCGCGGCCGGCGGCGAGGCCCTGCTCTCGCCGGCCGCCACCAAGGGGCTGATCGCCCGGTTCCTCGCCCAGGGCGACGGTGCGGGCGACGACAGCGACCCGGCCCGCGCCGAGCGGCTCGACGCCCTCACCGGCCGCGAGCGCGAGGTCCTGGTGCAGGTGGCCGGCGGGCACTCCAACGACGAGATCGCCGAGCGCCTGGAGGTCAGCCCGCTGACCGTGAAGACGCACGTGAACCGGGCCATGTCCAAGCTCGGCGCCCGCGACCGGGCCCAGCTCGTGGTGATCGCGTACGAATCGGGGCTGGTACGTCCAAGGGTGGAGTGACCGCGACGGCGCGTACTGCGCCCGGAGTATGCGCCGTATAAGGAAATGGACCTGGGGCCTACGAAACGGCACTCATGGATGACAGAGGGTTTAGAAGCCACTTCTGCCGCTCACAGAAGAGAGATCCTCACCCATGTCCTGGCTGTCCAGATTCAGCCTCGCCCAGCGCGCCCTGATCGGCCTGATGTCGATCATCGCGATCGCCTTCGGGGCGATCGCGATACCCCAGCTCAAGCAGCAGCTGCTGCCCTCCATCGAACTGCCCGTGGTGTCCGTGCTCGCCCCTTACCAGGGCGCGTCGCCGGACGTGGTGGAGAAGCAGGTCGTCGAGCCGATCGAGGACAGCCTGGAAGCCGTCGACGGCATCACCGGCGTCACCTCCACGGCCAGCGAGGGCAACGCCGTGATCATGGCGTCCTTCGACTACGGCCCCGACAACAAGCAGCTCGTCGCCGATGTCCAGCAGGCCGTCAACCGGGCCCGCGTCCAGCTCCCGGACGACGTCGACCCGCAGGTCATCGCCGGCTCCACCGACGACATCCCGACCGTCGTCCTCGCCGTCACCTCCACCAAGGACCAGCAGGCCCTGGCCGACCAGCTCGACCGCACCCTGGTGCCGGACCTGAAGGAGATCGACGGCGTCGGCCAGGTCACCGTCGACGGCGTACGCGACCTCCAGGTCACCGTGACCCCGGACGACGCGAAGCTGGCGAAGGCCGGCCTGACCTCGGCGGCCCTCTCCCAGGCGCTGCAGGCGGGCGGTGCCACCGTCCCGGCCGGCTCCTTCGACGAGGACGGCGACAACCGCACGGTCCAGGTCGGCGGCGGCTTCACCTCACTGCGCCAGATCGAGGACCTGATGGTCACCGGCGACGGCACGTCCGGCGGCAAGCCGGTCCGCCTCGGCGACGTCGCCTCCGTGCAGCAGGAGCAGGCCCCGGCCGACTCCATCACCCGCACCGACGGCAAGCCGTCCCTCGCGGTCGCCGTCACCATGGACCGCGACGGCAGCGCGGTCGCCATCTCGCACGCCGTCGAGGACAAGCTCCCCGAGATCCGCGAGGACCTCGGCTCGAACGCCACCGTCACCGTGGTCAGCGACCAGGGCCCGGCCGTGGAGAAGTCCATCGACGGCCTGACCACGGAGGGCGCGCTGGGCCTGCTCTTCGCGGTCCTGGTCATCCTGGTCTTCCTGGCGTCGGTCCGCTCGACGCTGGTGACGGCGGTGAGCATCCCGCTCTCCGTCGTCCTGGCCCTGATCGTCCTGTGGACCAGGGACCTCTCCCTCAACATGCTGACGCTCGGCGCGCTGACCATCGCCGTCGGCCGGGTCGTCGACGACTCGATCGTGGTCCTGGAGAACATCAAGCGGCACCTCGGCTACGGCGAGGAGCGCCAGTCGGCGATCCTGACCGCCGTCCGCGAGGTGGCGGGCGCGGTGACCTCCTCGACGCTCACCACGGTGGCCGTCTTCCTGCCGATCGGCCTGACCGGCGGCATGGTGGGCGAGCTGTTCGGCTCGTTCAGCCTGACGGTGACCGCGGCCCTGCTGGCGTCGCTGCTGGTGTCCCTGACGGTCGTACCGGTCCTGTCGTACTGGTTCCTGCGCGCCCCGAAGGGCACGCCGGAGGACGCCGAGGAGGCGCGCCGGCTGGCGGAGGAGAAGGAGGCGAAGAGCAGGCTCCAGCGCCTCTACGTCCCCGTCCTGCGCTTCGCGACGCGCCGCCGGCTGACCAGCGTCCTGCTCGCGATCGTCGTCCTCATCGGCACGTTCGGCATGGCGCCGCTGCTGAAGACGAACTTCTTCGACCAGGGCGAGCAGGAAGTCCTCACCGTCAAGCAGGAGTTGAAGCCGGGCACCAGCCTGGCGGCGACGGACGAGCAGGCCCGGCGGGTCGAGAAGCTGCTCGCCGGCACCAAGGGCGTCAAGGACTACCAGGTCACGGTCGGCTCGTCCGGCTTCATGGCGGCCTTCGGCGGCGGCACCGACACCAACCAGGCGTCGTACCAGGTGATGCTGGAGGACTCGGCGTCGTACGACGACGTCCAGGACCGTATCGAGGCGGGCCTGAAGAAGCTGGACGGCATCGGTACGACCACCATCGCCGCGGGTGACGGCTTCGGCGCCCAGGACCTGAGCGTGGTCGTGAAGGCGGCCGACGCGGAGGTCCTGCGCAAGGCGGCGGAGCAGGTCCGGCAAGCCGTGGCGGGCCTGGACGACGTCACCGACGTCACCAGCGACCTGGCGCAGAGCGTGCCGCGCATCTCGGTCAAGGCCAACGACAAGGCGGCCGCGGCGGGCTTCAACGACCAGAGCCTCGGCATGGCGGTGGCCCAGGCGGTCCGCGGCAACACGGCGGCCCAGGCGACCCTCGACGACAGCGAGCGGGACGTCGTCATCAGGTCGGCGAAGCCGGCCACGACCCTGAAGCAGCTTCAGGACCTGCGCCTCGGCCCGGTGAGGCTGGGCGACATCGCGGACGTGCGGCTGGTGGACGGCCCGGTGTCGATGACCCGTATCGACGGCCAGCGCGCCGCCACGATCACCGCGAAGCCGACCGGTGACAACACCGGCGCGGTCAGCGCGGACCTCCAGTCCAAGGTCGACGGCCTGACGCTGCCGGCGGGTGCGACGGCGTCGATCGGCGGCGTCTCCCAGGACCAGGACGAGGCGTTCGCCAACCTGGGCCTGGCGATGCTGGCGGCGATCGCGATCGTCTTCATGCTGCTGGTGGCGACCTTCCGCTCCCTCGCCCAGCCCCTGATCCTGCTGGTGTCCATCCCGTTCGCGGCGACGGGCGCGATCGGACTCCTGGTGGCGACCGGCACCCCGATGGGCGTCCCCGCGATGATCGGCATGCTGATGCTGATCGGCATCGTGGTGACGAACGCGATCGTGCTGATCGACCTGATCAACCAGTACCGCGGCCAGGGCTACGGCGTCGTGGAGGCCGTGATCGAGGGCGGCCGCCACCGCCTGCGCCCGATCCTCATGACGGCCCTGGCGACGATCTTCGCCCTGCTGCCGATGGCCCTGGGCGTCACCGGCGAGGGCGGCTTCATCGCCCAGCCGCTGGCGGTGGTCGTGATCGGCGGCCTGATCACCTCGACCCTGCTCACCCTGCTCCTCGTCCCGACGCTGTACGCGATGCTGGAACTCCGCAAGGAGCGCCGGGCGAAGAAGCGCGCGGCGAAGCGGGCGGCGAAGACGGAGACTCCGGTGCACCCGGAGCCCGAGCCGGCGCAGGTCTAGCGACAGGACCAAAGGGGCCGCACCCTCGGGTGCGGCCCCTTTCGCGCGTGGTGGCGCCGGAGGTTACGGCAGCGCCAGCATCCGCTCCAGCGCCAGCTTCGCGAACGCCTCGGTCTCCTTGTCGACCTCGATGCGGTTGACCAGGTTGCCCTCGGCCAGGGACTCCAGGGCCCAGACCAGGTGGGGCAGGTCGATGCGGTTCATGGTCGAGCAGAAGCAGACCGTCTTGTCGAGGAAGACGATCTCCTTGCCCTCGGGCGCGAAACGGTTCGCCAGGCGCCGTACCAGGTTCAGCTCGGTCCCGATCGCCCACTTGGAGCCGGCCGGGGCGGCCTCCAGGGCCTTGATGATGTACTCCGTCGAGCCGACGTAGTCCGCCGCCGCCACGACCTCGTGCTTGCACTCGGGGTGGACCAGGACGTTCACGCCCGGGATCCGCTCGCGCACGTCGTTCACCGAGTCCAGGCTGAAGCGGCCGTGCACCGAGCAGTGGCCGCGCCACAGGATCATCTTCGCGGCGCGCAGCTCGTCGGCGGTCAGCCCGCCGTTCGGCTTGTGCGGGTTGTAGACGACGCAGTCCTCCAGGGACATGCCCATGTCGCGGACGGCGGTGTTGCGCCCGAGGTGCTGGTCGGGCAGGAACAGCACCTTCTCGCCCTGCTCGAAGGCCCAGTCCAGGGCCCGCTTGGCGTTGGACGAGGTGCAGATCGTGCCGCCGTGCTTGCCCGTGAACGCCTTGATGTCCGCGGACGAGTTCATGTACGAGACGGGCACGACCTGCCCGGCTATGCCGGCCTCGGTCAGCACGTCCCAGCACTCCGCGACCTGCTCGGCCGTCGCCATGTCGGCCATCGAGCAGCCGGCGGCGAGGTCGGGCAGGACCACCTTCTGGTCGTCGGAGGTCAGGATGTCCGCGGACTCGGCCATGAAGTGCACACCGCAGAACACGATGTACTCGGCCTCCGGGCGCGCGGCCGCGTCCCGGGCCAGCTTGAAGGAGTCGCCGGTCACGTCCGCGAACTGGATGACCTCGTCGCGCTGGTAGTGGTGGCCGAGCACGAAGACCTTGCTGCCGAGCTTCTCCTTGGCCGCGCGGGCGCGCTCGACCAGGTCCGGGTCGGACGGCGAGGGCAGATCGCCGGGACACTCGACGCCGCGCTCGCTCCTCGGGTCGGCCTCACGGCCGAGGAGCAGCAGGGCGAGGGGCGTCGGCTGTACGTCGAGCTCCTGGGTCTGGGCGGTGGTCACGACACGCACCCTTTCTGTTCTGCGGCTCGCCGGGACCGGAGGATCCGGACCCGGCGGGTCAAGCGGGACACCTTCAACGACTTCTCGTCGATTTGACGCTATCTATCATAACCGGTTCACGTCAGTTTGACGATGGCCATCATGTCGATGTGACGTGAATCCCGGTGAGGGGCTCCGGTATTCCCGAATGAGGCGTTTTCCGCTCCGCGCGCCGTGTGCGAGCATGAAGAAGGACCGAAAGACAAGCGCCCGGCCCGGAATGAATCCGCGGCCCCGCCGGTTGCAACCGTCGGCAAGCAGTCTCCGTACAACCCGGGAGAGATGTAGATGTCCGTATCGGACGAGACCAGCACCGCCACCGACGGCATCATTCTGAGTGACGCCGCCGCGGCCAAGGTCAAGGCCCTGCTCGACCAGGAAGGCCGCGACGACCTCGCGCTGCGTGTCGCCGTTCAGCCCGGTGGCTGCTCCGGCCTGCGCTACCAGCTCTTCTTCGACGAGCGCTCGCTCGACGGCGACGTCGTCAAGGACTTCGGCGGGGTCAAGGTCGTCACCGACCGCATGAGCGCTCCGTACCTGGGCGGCGCGTCCATCGACTTCGTGGACACGATCGAGAAGCAGGGCTTCACGATCGACAACCCGAACGCGACGGGCTCCTGCGCCTGCGGCGACTCCTTCAGCTGAGCCCCGCGCACACACGAAAAGGCGGCGGCCCCCTCCGACGGGGCCGCCGCTTTCCGTGTCCGTGGACCCGCTACCGGGCCCCGGACGTCTCCGGAAGCCGGGCACCCGGCTTCTCCAGCGGGATCGCCTGGCCGTCCGTGCCCACGACCTTCCGGTCCCCGAGCGGCTGGTCCAGCTGCACGGTCCTGTGGAACACCTTGGCGATCAGGATGCAGACCTTGTCCGGCTGCGAGGTCTCGGTCACCCGGACGGTCACCTCGTCACCGCTCTCGCTCGCCGTCACGTCGTACTTGGCGCACACACCGCCGGTGAAGGCCACGGTCAGCTCCCTGCCCTCGGCCGTGTAGCCGTCCACCGTCACATTCCGTGTCACCGGCGCCGAGGTCGGCTCGTCCTTCGGCCCGGTCGGCCGCGGGCTCGGCTGCCCGGACGGCGCCTGGGACGGCGTGGCCGAGGCCAGGTACTTCGGGTCGATCGCCGGATACGTCACCGTGAAGCTGTCCCGCGCCCCCTGCGCCCGCACCTCGAACAGCCAGGACGGCACCAGCGCCTGCCGCGCGTCCACATAGTGCGAGGCCAGCCCGAACACCGCCTTCTCGACCGTGAGGGTGTCCCTGTCCTCGGCCGGCGCACCCGTCGAGCCCTCCGAACCGCACGGCGCCTCGTGCCGGTCCTTCAGCGGTACGGGGCTGGCGCAGCCGCCGATGCCCATACGGCCGCCGGCCGCAGGCGCCGCGTTCATCAGCCCGAGCGTCTTCTCGGCGTCCAGTACGGGGTACGTGTCACCCTTCACCGGCGCCTTCAACTGGCCGCTTCCGCCGATCACCTCGCCCTGGGCGCTCACCGTCACCCCGGTCGTCCAGCCGTACGTGGGCAGTCCGCCGACCTCGGGTTCCGCGTTCACCACCCGCTGGGCGCCCATGACCTGGCTCGCGTCGAGCTTCGCGTCGTCCTGACCCACCGCCTTGAGCACCGGCGCGGCGGCCTTCTCGGCCACGGCCTCGCTCACCGGGTCGTCGCCCGGGTCCGCGGGGGTCTTCGCGCAGACGGTGGTGGACTGGCAGTTGTCCGTGCCGGGGGCGTACCGGTAGAAGGTCCAGGTCCCCGGCGCCTGCTTGTTCACCTGAAGACTGGGCCCCGCCCCGTCCGTCGCCCCGACCCGCCAGGTCTGCCCCTGCGCCACCGGCTTCCCGTCCACACCGAGTGCCTCGGCCAGCCGGGCCACCTCGGCCGCGCCGACCTCGCCCCCGGCCCGGTACACCGGCGCCGATCCGGGGCCGTCGGGCAGCTCGCCGCCGGCCTTGTAGGTGGCGCCGTAGGGGTTGGGCTCCCCGGGCGCGATGCCGCCCGTACCGCTCGTACCGCTCTCGCTGTAGCCGTCGAGCCGGAGCGGCGGGGGAGTGTCACCGCCGGACGCCCCGGACGTCGTACCGCCGTCCGACCCACCGGACGCGGTCGCGGCGAGGTAGGCCCCGCCGCCCCCGACGAGCAGTACGGCCGCGGCGACGGAGGCGATGATCGCGGGGGAGCGGCGCCGGGCGCCGTCGTGGGCGCCGGGGCCGTCGGACACCGACGGGGCAGAGACCTCGCCCTCGGCGACGCCCTCCGGGGCCCCACCGCCTCGCTCCGATCCACGCGAACTCTCAGCCGCGCGCGAGCTCTCAGCCCCACCCGAGCTCTCGGCGCCCTGCGCGCCCTCGGCGCTCTCCGGGCCCTCGATGTTCTCCGGGCCCTCCGCGCTCGCTACGGCCTCGTTGGCCTCCCGGGCCTCCCCGGCCTCCTGAGCGTCAGCGGCACCGCCGCTCTCCACGGCCTCCTCAGCGGCACCGTCCTCGCCGGCCCCGCCGTCAGAAGCTCCGCCTGCAGCCCCACCCTCGGCGGCAAGCCCATCCGCGGCGAGCTCCTCCGCACCGACGGCACCCTGCTCCGCCCGTGCCTCCTCCGCGTCCCTGCCGGAGGCGCCCGCGTCGTCGTTGTCGGGTCGCTCGGTGTTCACCGCATCGCTCCTTCGGCTGCGCACATGTCCCATGACCCTGACCCGGCCCTGTCAAAGGCCGGCCTTTCGGGTCGTATCCCGCATCCCCTTTACGGGGGACAGCGATGGGACGCAGCGGGGGAGCGCACGGTTCCCTGTTGTCCGCCCCGGTCAGTCGCCGTAGTCGGACATCGCCTCCAGCAGCCGCGCCGACTTCGGCGGCACCGTCACCCCGTGGATGCGTGAGGGGGAGACCGGACGGGAAAGGACACGGTCGGGAACGGCCCAGTGCGGAGCCATCCGCGCACAGTCACCCAGCAGTGCCGCCAGGCCGACCTCCGGGTCGGCCGGAGCGGAGGCGCGGACCTCGATTTTCGTCATGGCCGCACCGTATGCACGCTCGACCCCGCGAAGAAAGATCTACTATCGGGTAGTTTTGGCTGCTTCTGCGTCCCCGTCACGAACGGTAGCGTGGACTGTCAACTCAACCTCGCCGCAGGAGACTCCTCGCCGTGCGCATCGCAGTCACCGGCTCCATCGCCACCGACCACCTCATGACCTTCCCCGGTCGCTTCGCCGACCAGTTCGTCGCGGACCAGCTGCACACGGTCTCGCTCTCCTTCCTGGTCGACAACCTGGACGTACGCCGGGGCGGCGTCGGCGCGAACATCGCCTTCGGTATGGGCCAGCTGGGCACGAAGCCGATCCTGGTCGGCGCCGCGGGCTCCGACTTCGACGAGTACCGGGCCTGGCTGGACCGGCACGGCGTCGACACCGGCTCGGTCCGCATCTCCGAGACGCTGCACACCGCCCGCTTCGTCTGCACCACCGACGCCGACCACAACCAGATCGGCTCCTTCTACACGGGCGCCATGAGCGAGGCCCGCCTGATCGAGCTGAAGACCGTCGCGGACCGGGTGGGCGGCCTCCACCTGGTCCTCATCGGCGCCGACGACCCCGAGGCGATGCTGCGCCACACCGAGGAGTGCCGCGCCCGCACGATCCCCTTCGCCGCCGACTTCTCGCAGCAGATCGCCCGGATGGGCGGCGACGAGATCCGGATACTGCTGGACGGGGCGACCTACCTCTTCTCCAACGAGTACGAGAAGGGGCTCATCGAGTCCAAGACCGGCTGGACGGACGAGGAGATCCTGTCCAGGGTCGGCCACCGCGTCACGACCCTCGGCTCGCGGGGCGTACGCATCGAGCGGCAGGGCGAGGACCCGATCGAGGTCGGCTGCCCCGAGGAGGAGCGCAAGGCCGACCCCACGGGCGTCGGCGACGCCTTCCGCGCCGGGTTCCTGTCGGGGCTGGCCTGGGGCGTGTCCCTGGAGCGGGCGGCGCAGGTCGGCTGCATGCTGGCGACGCTCGTCATCGAGACCGTCGGCACCCAGGAGTACCAGCTGCGGCGGGCGCACTTCATGGACCGGTTCACCAAGGCGTACGGGCATGACGCGGGCGAGGAGGTCCGGGCGCACCTGGGCTGAGGCCCAGGGCCCTGGGCGACGGGGCGTTCAGCCGATCCGGCGGACCAGGTACGCCGTTCCCTGTTCCGCCGGCTCCTCGCCCACGTACTCCTGGCCCCGCATCTCGCACCACGCCGGGATGTCCAGGCGAGCCGCCTCGTCATCGGAGAGGACCCGCACCAGCCCGCCCACCGGCACCTCGCCGATGACCTTGGCGAGCTCGATGACCGGGATCGGGCACCGCTTGCCGAGGGAGTCCACGACCAGGACGTCCTCCTCCCGTACGACCGCCTCGCCGACCGGCGCCCCCAGCTTCTCCCGCACCCCCGCGACCGCCTCCGGCAGCACTTCCAGGAACCGCTCGACATCCTCCGCCGCCGTCCCGAACGGCAACGACACGCGCACGTTCCCCTCGCTCAGCACTCCCATCGCCTTGAGCACATGGCTGGGCGTCAGTGTGCTGCTCGTACAGGATGAACCGGACGAAACCGAGAACCCGGCGCGATCCAGCTCATGCAGCAGTGTCTCCCCGTCGACATAGAGACACGAGAAGGTGACGACACCGGGCAGCCGCCGCACCGGATCGCCGACCACCTCCACATCCGGCACCAGCCCCGGCACCCGCGCCCGGATCCGCTCCGTCAGCTCCCGCAGCCGTACCGCCTCTTGGGCCGCCTCCGCCCGCACCGCCCGCAGCGAGGCGGCCGCCGCGACGATCGCCGGGATGTTCTCGAACCCGGCCGCCCGCCCCGACTCCCGCTCGTCGGCGGGCCCTTGCGCGGCGAACCGCACGCCCTTCCGCACGACCAGCAGCCCCACCCCCGAGGGCCCGCCCCACTTGTGGGCACTGGCCGTCAGCAGCGACCAGTCGCCCGCCACCCGGCCCCACCCGAGCGACTGCGCCGCGTCCACCAGCAGCGGCACCCCGGCCTCCCGGCACACCCCGGCCACCTCCGCCACCGGCTGCTCGGTCCCCACCTCGTGGTTGGCCGACTGCAGACACGCCAGCGCGGTGTCGTCCCGAAGGGCCCGCCCGTACGCCTCCACGGTCACGGCCCCTGCCCGGTCCACCGCCACCTGGGTGACCGTCCCGCCGTCGGCCTCGTGCGTGTCAGCCGCATGGAGCACGCAGGAGTGTTCGACGGCAGACACGATCAGGTGGCGCCCGACCCGGCGACGCCCGGCCAACGCGCCTGCGATGCCCGTGTGGACGGCCTTCGTCCCCGACGAGGTGAACACCAGCTCGTCGGTACGGCACCCCACGGCTTCGGCAGCGGCCTCCCGGGCCGCGTCCAGCAGCATCCGAGCCCGCCGCCCTTCCCGATAGAGACGGGCAGGATCAGCCCACCCTTCATCAAGGGAGGCCTGTAGCGCCTGCCGGGCGACAGGATGAAGAGGAGCACTGGAAGCAGCGTCGAAGTAGCCCACACAGCAACGCTAATCGCCCGGTCACTGCAACGTCCTTTCAGGGGCGCGGGGAACTGCGCGACAAGCCACAAAGAACCCGCAGCCGCCAATCAAGCGAACCCCCCACCCCAGTAGGCCCCCCTCCCCGCGAACCCCAAGAACGCGTCGGCTAGGGTTTGGTCCGCATAAACATCCAAACCCCTGCCCGACGCAGGGCGGCGACCGACCAGCGAGAAGGCCAGGCCGCAGCCGAACCGCGCGGGCGAGACTCTCGGGAAGGCGCTACGTGAGTCCCAACGGCTCCGACCGCTCGCCGCGGCGCCCGATGCGGCGGAAGCTGCTGCAGGCAATGACCGCGGGCCTGGTCCTGGCGACAGCCACCGGTTGCTCGTACAACTGGGAAGACTTCCCCCGCCTTGGTATGCCCACCCCGACCACGGAAGAGGCTCCGCGGATCCTCTCCCTGTGGCAGGGTTCCTGGGCGGCTGCGCTCGCCGTTGGCGTGCTGGTGTGGGGCCTGATCCTGTGGAGCGCCGTGTTCCACCGGCGCAGCCGCACCAAGGTCGAGGTTCCCCCGCAGACCCGGTACAACATGCCGATCGAGGCGCTGTACACCGTGGTCCCGCTGATCATCGTCTCGGTCCTGTTCTACTTCACGGCCCGCGACGAGTCGAAGCTCCTCGAACTCAAGGACAAGCCCGACGTCACGGTGAACGTCGTCGGCTTCCAGTGGTCCTGGTGCTTCAACATGATCGAGAACGTCGAAGGCTCCACCGGCGACGCCAAGACCGCCAAGGAACTGGACGCGATCCCGGACCGGTTCAAGGAGGACTTCCCGGCGAACGCCGGCGGTGTGTACGACTGCGGCACCCCCGGCAGCCGGAACCCGCAGACGAACAACCCGGGCCCGACCCTGTGGCTGCCCAAGGGCAAGACGGTCCGCTTCGTCCTCACTTCGCGTGACGTCATCCACTCCTTCTGGGTGGTGCCGTTCCTGATGAAGCAGGACGTCATCCCGGGCCACACCAACGCCTTCGAGGTGACCCCCAACCGTGAGGGCACCTTCCTGGGCAAGTGCGCCGAGCTGTGCGGCGTCGACCACTCCCGGATGCTGTTCAACGTGAAGGTCGTCTCCCCCGAGCGCTACGAGCAGCACCTCAAGGACCTCGCCAAGAAGGGGCAGACCGGTTACGTTCCCGCCGGCATCGCGCAGACGAGCCACGAGAAGAACCGGGAGACGAACAACCTGTGAGCATCCTCAACGAACCCCAGGGTGCCGCGGCAGCTGAGGACTCGTACGAGAACGAGCTGCCGGTCCGGCGCAGGCAACCCGGCAACGTCGTGGTCAAGTGGCTCACCACCACCGACCACAAGACGATCGGAACGCTGTACCTCGTCACGTCGTTCGCGTTCTTCGTGATCGGTGGCGTGATGGCGCTGCTGATGCGCGCCGAGCTGGCTCGACCCGGTCTGCAGATCATGTCGAACGAGCAGTTCAACCAGGCGTTCACGATGCACGGCACGATCATGCTGCTGATGTTCGCGACGCCGCTGTTCGCCGGCTTCGCCAACTGGATCATGCCGCTGCAGATCGGCGCGCCGGACGTGGCCTTCCCCCGGCTGAACATGTTCGCCTACTGGCTGTACCTGTTCGGCTCGCTCATCGCGGTCGGCGGCTTCCTCACCCCCGACGGCGCGGCCGACTTCGGCTGGTTCGCCTACAGCCCGCTGTCGGACGCGGTCCGCTCCCCGGGCATCGGCGCCGACATGTGGATCATGGGCCTGGCCTTCTCCGGCTTCGGCACCATCCTCGGCTCGGTCAACTTCATCACCACCATCATCTGCATGCGCGCCCCCGGCATGACCATGTTCCGCATGCCGATCTTCGTGTGGAACGTGCTGCTGACCGCGGTGCTGGTCCTGCTCGCCTTCCCGGTCCTGGCGGCCGCCCTGTTCGCCCTGGAGGCGGACCGCAAGTTCGGCGCCCACATCTTCGACCCCGCCAACGGCGGAGCCCTGCTGTGGCAACACCTCTTCTGGTTCTTCGGCCATCCCGAGGTGTACATCATCGCGCTGCCGTTCTTCGGCATCATCAGCGAGGTCATCCCGGTCTTCTCCCGCAAGCCGATGTTCGGCTACATGGGTCTGATCGCGGCCACCATCGCCATCGCGGGCCTGTCCGTGACCGTGTGGGCCCACCACATGTACGTCACCGGCGGCGTCCTGCTGCCGTTCTTCTCCTTCATGACGTTCCTCATCGCCGTACCCACGGGCGTGAAGTTCTTCAACTGGATCGGCACGATGTGGAAGGGCTCGCTGTCCTTCGAGACACCGATGCTCTGGGCGACCGGCTTCCTGATCACCTTCACCTTCGGTGGTCTGACCGGTGTCATCCTGGCCTCGCCGCCGATGGACTTCCACGTGTCCGACTCGTACTTCGTGGTGGCGCACTTCCACTACGTCGTCTTCGGCACCGTCGTCTTCGCGATGTTCTCCGGCTTCCACTTCTGGTGGCCGAAGATGACCGGCAAGATGCTCGACGAGCGGCTCGGCAAGATGACGTTCTGGACGCTGTTCATCGGCTTCCACGGCACCTTCCTGGTCCAGCACTGGCTGGGCGCCGAGGGCATGCCGCGTCGTTACGCCGACTACCTCGCGGCCGACGGCTTCACCGCCCTGAACACCATCTCGACGATCAGCTCGTTCGTGCTCGGCGCGTCGCTCCTGCCGTTCTTCTACAACGTGTGGAAGACCGCCAAGTACGGCAAGCCGGTCGGCGTGGACGACCCGTGGGGCTACGGCCGCTCCCTGGAGTGGGCCACGTCCTGCCCGCCGCCGCGCCACAACTTCCTCACTCTGCCGCGGATCCGTTCCGAATCCCCGGCGTTCGACCTGCACCACCCTGAGATCGCCGCGCTCGACCAGCTCGAGAACGCCCCTCACGGTGAGAAGGCTCTGGCTGGTGGCAAGGAGGCCGGCAAGTGAAGACTCAGGGCACGATGTTCGCTTGGCTGAGCGTCTTCATCCTCGCCATGGCGATTGTCTACGGCGTCTGGTCGAAGGAGCCGGCCGGTACCACGGCCCTCTTCCTGGCCTTCGCGCTGTGCATCATGATCGGCTTCTACCTGGGCTTCACCGCCCGGCGGGTCGACGCGGGCGCGCAGGACAACAAGGAAGCGGACGTCGCCGACGACGCCGGTGAGGTCGGGTTCTTCAGCCCGCACAGCTGGCAGCCGCTCTCCCTCGCGATCGGAGGCGCCCTCGCCTTCCTGTCGATCGCGATCGGCTGGTGGCTGATGTACTTCTCGGCGCCGCTGATCCTGGTCGGCGTCTGGGGCTGGGTCTTCGAGTACTACCGCGGCGAGAACCGCACCCAGTAACACGAGCTCGGCTCAACGGGAGCCCGGACACTCCGTCAGGAGGGTCCGGGCTCCCTCGTTTGCCGCAGTCGCCGTCACCCGTACGCATTACTGGGCGCGCCGCCGCTGACGCCGCTTCCTAGCGTGAAGCCATGAGCGAAACACCGCGCACGAGCGCCGTCATAGGCTGCACGCTCCTGCTGGTCGCACTCGGCGCGAGCACCGCCGGCTGCGGCAGCGACGGCAACCCGCTGTCCGCCGAGCCCTACGACGCGGCCGACCAGATCGCCTTCAACGGCCCCACGGGCGACGGCCAGAAGGCCGACCCCGACAAGCCCCTGGAGATCACCGCGGAGGACTCCGACGGCCGTATCACGGACGTCACCGCCAGGGACGCCACAGGACGCCATGTCGCGGGCGAACTCTCCGCCGACGGCACCCGGTGGCACAGCACCTCCCCGCTGGCCGCAAACGCTCGCTACACGGTGCGCGTGAGCACCGAGGACGAGGACGGCGCCCCCGGCCGCAAGGTCCTCACCTTCGACACGAGCAGGCCGACGAGCAAGAAGCACCTGACGGTGAAGTTCGGCCCCAAGGCGGGCAAGTACGGCGTCGGCCAGCCCATCACGGCCGAACTGAACCGGCCCGTGAAGGACAAGAACCAGCGGGCCATCGTCGAGCGGGCCCTCAAGGTCGACTCCGTGCCCGCCGTGGACGGCGCCTGGCACTGGGTGGACGACAAGGAACTCCACTACCGGCCCAAGGAGTACTGGCCCGCCGGCGCCACCGTGCGGGCCCGCAGCAACCTCCACGGCATCAAGATCAGCGACCGCCTCTGGGGCGGCAGGGTCAAGCCCCTGAAGGTCACCATCGGCGACCAGGTCATCGCCGTCACGGACGCCGCCTCCCACCAGCTGACGCTCTACCGCAACGGCGAGGAGGTCAGGTCGATACCGGTCACCACCGGCAAGCCCGGCTTCGAGACCCGCAACGGCGTCAAGGTCGTCCTGGCCAAGGAGTACTTCGTACGCATGCGCGGCACGAGCATCGGCATAGCGGAGGGCTCGGCGGACTCGTACGACCTGCCCGTCTACTACGCCACCCGCGTGACCTGGAGCGGCGAGTACGTCCACGCCGCCCCCTGGTCGGTCGGCTCCCAGGGCTACGCCAACGTCAGCCACGGCTGCACCGGCATGAGCACCGCCAACGCCGAGTGGTTCTTCGACAACGTCCGCGAGGGCGACATCGTCAAGGTCATCAACTCGTACGGCAACACGATGGAGCCGTTCGGCAACGGCTTCGGCGACTGGAACCTGGACTGGAAGAAGTGGCGGGGCGGCAGCGCCCTGGTGGCCGGCACCCCGGACGGACCGGGGCCGGAGGAGGCGGCACGTCTCAGGCCGAGAGCTGTATGAACGCGGACCCGCAGTCGCCCACGAACCCGTGCCCCCGAGCTCCTGGGCGCCCGGCGGCATCCGTTACGCGCTCTGCAGCCTCTCCGTACGCAGCAAAGAAGCCAGCGCCTCCGCGAACTCCACCGGCTCCACAGGCAACGTCACCGCCGCCTCGGCCCGGCTCCACGTCGCCAGCCACGCGTCCTGCGGCCGTGCGATCAGCACCAGCACCGGCGGGCAGTTGAACACCTCGTCCTTGATCTGCCGGCAGACCCCCATGCCCCCCATGGGCACGGCCTCACCGTCCAGCACACAGACGTCGATGCCCCCCTTGTCCAGCTCCTTGATGACGGCGGCAGGCGTCGCGCACTCCACGAACTGCACCACGGGCACATCCGGAGCGGGCCGGCGCCCGGTGGCCAACCTCACCTGCTCGCGGGTGTTGGAGTCGTCGCTGTAGACCAGCACCGTGGCGGTCGGCTGCATTGTTCCTCCGTGACGTCAGCGTCGTAAGGACAGGCCTGTCGGTCCGGATGCTACTCCCTTGAACACCACGTCAACACCGGTACGAACGGGCAAGACACTCCGAACGGCACCCCCCGGAGTGAGGGCGGGATAAGCGACCGACATAATGTCGGTCGTGGCGACAGCAACGACAGTAGACAAGGGTCACGCGCACCCGTCGGTCAACCGACCGAACCTCACCAGCGTCGGAACCATCATCTGGTTGAGTTCCGAGCTGATGTTCTTCGCGGCCCTCTTCGCGATGTACTTCACCCTGCGATCCGTGACGGGGCCCGAGTTCTGGAGTGAGAAGGCCGAGGCCTTGAACTTCCCGTTCTCGGCGACGAACACCACGATCCTGGTGCTCTCCTCCCTCACCTGCCAGCTCGGCGTCTTCGCCGCCGAGCGCGGTGACGTCAAGAAGCTCCGGGGCTGGTTCATCGTCACCTTCATCATGGGTGCGATCTTCATCGGCGGTCAGGTGTACGAGTACACCGAGCTGGTCCGGCACGAGGGCATCTCGCTCTCGTCCGACCCCTACGGCTCGGTCTTCTACCTGACCACCGGCTTCCACGGACTGCATGTGACGGGCGGTCTCATCGCCTTCCTGCTGGTCCTCGGCCGCACCTACGCGGCCCGGAGGTTCACGCACGAGCAGGCGACCGCGGCGATCGTGGTGTCCTACTACTGGCACTTCGTCGATGTCGTCTGGATCGGCCTCTTCGCCACGATCTACATGATCAAGTAGCCGGGTCCGATCCCGCGCGCGTTCCACCAACGCACCTAACAGAAGCATCGACGCAGAAGATCCTGACACCGGGGTAATCCGTGAAAAAGCTCTCCGCACGACGACGCCATCCGCTGGCGGCAGTCGTCGTCCTACTCCTCGCGCTGGCGTGCACGGGGGGGCTGTACGCCGTGTTCGCGCCCGCGGACAAGGCGCAGGCCGAGGAAACCGCCCAGTCCCTCACCATCGAGGAGGGCAAGAAGCTCTACACCGTCGGCTGCGCCAGCTGCCACGGAACCGGCGGTCAGGGCACCTCCGACGGTCCTAGCCTGGTGGGTGTCGGCGCCGCCGCCGTCGACTTCCAGGTCTCGACGGGCCGTATGCCGGCCGCCACCTCCCAGGGCGCCCAGGTCCCGAAGAAGAAGAACATCTACTCGCAGGCCCAGATCGACCAGCTCGCGGCGTACATCGCCTCGCTGGGCGCCGGTCCGGCCGTCCCGACCGAGGAGCAGTACGGCCCCGAGGGCGCGGACATCGCCAAGGGCGGCGAGCTCTTCCGCAACAACTGCGCCCAGTGCCACAACTTCACCGGCAAGGGCGGCGCGCTGACGAAGGGCAAGTACGCCCCGAACCTCGAGGGTGTCGACCCCAAGCACATCTACGAGGCCATGCTGACCGGCCCGCAGAACATGCCGTCGTTCCCCGACACCACGCTGTCGGAGCAGAACAAGAAGGACATCATCGCGTACCTGCACGCGGTCAACAGCGACGAGACGGTCAACCCGGGTGGTCTGGAGCTGGGCGGCCTCGGCCCGGTCAGTGAGGGCCTCTTCGCCTGGATCTTCGGGCTCGGTGCACTGATCGCGGTCGCCGTCTGGGTCGCCGCTCGGACCGCAAAGGCCAAGAAGTCATGAGTAGCCAAGACATTCCAGAAGAGAACCTGCCCGCTGAGCAGGACGTCACCGTCGCGGTAGCGGACGAGAAGCACCCCTTCGCCGATCCCGGTCTGCCGCCCCACGAGCACCGGATCCAGGACGTCGACGAGCGGGCCGCCAAGCGGTCCGAGCGCACGGTCGCCCTGCTGTTCACGGTGTCGATGCTGGCCACCGTCGGCTTCATCGCCTCGTACGTCGCGATCCCGCACGACAAGTCGATCTTCGTCTTCCCGATCGGTCACCTCAACGCGCTGAACTTCGCGCTGGGCCTGACCCTCGGTGCGGCCCTGTTCTGCATCGGCGCGGGCGCGGTCCACTGGGCCCGCACCCTGATGTCCGACGTGGAGATCGCCGACGAGCGGCACCCGATCGAGGCGGAGCCCGAGGTCAAGGCCAAGGTCATGGCCGACTTCAAGCAGGGCGCCAAGGAGTCCGCGCTGGGCCGCCGCAAGCTGATCCGCAACACGATGTTCGGCGCGCTGGCCCTGTTCCCGCTCTCCGGTGTCGTCCTGCTGCGCGACCTCGGCCCGCTGCCCGGCACCAAGCTGCGCCACACCCTGTGGTCCAAGGGCAAGCTGCTCGTCAACATGAACACCAACGAGCCGCTGCGTCCCGCGGACGTCGCGGTCGGCTCCCTCACCTTCGCCAAGCCGGAGGGCCTGGAGGAGCACGACCACGACTTCCAGACCGAGATCGCCAAGGCCGCCCTGATGATCGTCCGGCTCCAGCCCGACGACATCAAGGACCCGCGCGAGCTCGAGTGGTCGCACGAGGGCATCGTCGCGTACTCGAAGATCTGCACCCACGTCGGTTGCCCGATCTCCCTGTACGAGCAGCAGACGCACCACGTGCTCTGCCCCTGCCACCAGTCCACCTTCGACCTCTCCGACGGTGCCCGAGTGATCTTCGGCCCGGCCGGCCACGCCCTGCCGCAGCTGCGCATCGGTGTGAACGACGAGGGCTACCTCGAGGCGCTCGGCGACTTCGAAGAGCCCGTCGGTCCTGCATTCTGGGAGCGCGGATGAGCACTACAGAGACCACCGAGTCCCGCTCGCGCGGGAAGGCACCGGCCGGCGAGCGCGTCGCCGACTGGGCGGACGGCCGGCTGGGGATCTACTCCCTGGCCAAGGCCAACATGCGCAAGATCTTCCCCGACCACTGGTCGTTCATGCTGGGTGAGGTCGCGCTCTACAGCTTCCTCATCATCATCCTCACGGGTGTGTGGCTGACGCTGTTCTTCCACCCGTCGATGAACGAGGTGGAGTACCACGGCAGTTACGTGCCGATGCAGGGCCAGCTGATGAGCGAGGCCTTCAAGTCGACGCTGGACATCAGCTTCGACGTGCGCGGCGGTCTGCTGATCCGGCAGATCCACCACTGGGCGGCGCTGATCTTCCTCGCGGCCATGTTCGTGCACATGATGCGCGTCTTCTTCACCGGCGCCTTCCGCAAGCCGCGCGAGATCAACTGGCTGTTCGGCTTCCTGCTGTTCGTCCTGGGCATGTTCACCGGTTTCACCGGCTACTCGCTCCCGGACGACCTGCTCTCCGGCACCGGTGTCCGCTTCACGCAGGGCGCGATCCTGTCCATGCCGATCGTCGGCACGTACATCTCGATGTTCCTGTTCGGCGGCGAGTTCCCCGGCGACGACTTCGTGGCCCGGTTCTACTCGATCCACATCCTGCTGCTGCCGGGCATCATGCTCGGCCTCGTGGTGGCGCACCTGATCCTGGTCTTCTACCACAAGCACACGCAGTTCGCGGGCCCCGGAAAGACCAACAAGAACGTCGTCGGCATGCCGCTGCTGCCGGTGTACATGGCCAAGGCCGGAGGCTTCTTCTTCCTGGTCTTCGGTGTCATCGCGGCCATCGCGGCGCTCGCGCAGATCAACCCGGTCTGGGCCATCGGGCCCTACCGCCCGGACATGGTGTCCACCGGCGCCCAGCCCGACTGGTACATGGGCTTCGCCGAGGGTCTGGTCCGCTACATGCCGGGCTGGGAGGTCAACCTCTGGGGTCACACGCTGGTCCTCGGCGTGTTCATCCCGCTGGTGCTCTTCGGTGTGGTCCTGGCGGCGATCGCGGTCTACCCGTTCATCGAGTCCTGGGTCACCGGCGACAAGCGCGAGCACCACATCCTGGACCGCCCGCGCAACGCCCCGACGCGCACCGCGTTCGGCGTCGCCTGGATCACGGTGTACATGATCGGTCTGGTCGGCGGTGGCAACGACCTGTGGGCCACCCACTTCCACCTGTCGATCAACGCGGTCACCTGGTTCGTCCGGATCGGCTTCTTCGTCGGACCGGTCCTCGCGTTCATCGTCACCAAGCGGATCTGCCTCGGCCTGCAGCGCCGGGACAAGGACAAGGTGCTGCACGGCCGTGAGTCGGGCATCATCAAGCGCCTGCCGCACGGTGAGTTCATCGAGGTCCACGAGCCGCTCAGCCAGGACTCGCTGTACACGCTCACCGCGCACGAGCAGTACCAGCCGGCCGAGATCGGCCCGACGGTCGACGAGAACGGCGTCGAGCGCAAGGTGAAGGGCTCCGAGAAGCTGCGCGCCAAGCTCAGCAAGTCCTACTTCGGCGAGGACGGCCAGATCGCCAAGCCGACGGTCGACGAGTACAAGGAGATCACGAGCGGCCACGGCCACCACTGATCGCTGCGCATCGCCACGCCACGGCAGCAGGGCCCCGTCCGGTCTTCGGACGGGGCCCTGCTCCGTGCCCCGGGGCTGGATAGGGTGGACCTCGTTGAGACTCACGTCCCGTAGTGCGGGACGACTGACCCTGGAGCGGCTTATGAGCGCTGTGACCCCCGCTGGAGGCGACACCGCGGCGGGCCGTTCCTGGCCCCTGCTGCTGAACGGTCTGCTGGACGGCCGGGACCTGTCCGCCGACGACACCGCCTGGGCGATGGACCTGATCATGCGCGGTGAGGCGACGGACGCGCAGATCGCCGGGTTCGTGGTGGCGCTGCGGGCCAAGGGCGAGACGGTGCAGGAGATCACCGGGCTCGTGCGGACGATGTACGAGCACGCGAACGTGATCGAGGTGCCGGGGCCGACCGTCGACATCGTCGGCACGGGCGGCGACGGTGCGAAGACCGTCAACATCTCCACCATGTCGGCCATCGTCATCGCCGGCACCGGCGCGAAGGTCGTCAAGCACGGCAACCGGGCGGCGTCCTCGGCGTCGGGCGCCTCCGACGTGCTGGAGAAGCTCGGCGTCAATCTGGAACTGCCGGTCGGGCGGGTGGCCGAGGTCGCCGAGCAGGCCGGCATCACCTTCTGCTTCGCGGTGAAGTTCCATCCGGCGCTGCGGCATGTGGCGGCGGCGCGCGGCCAGCTGGGGATCCGGACCACCTTCAACGTGCTCGGTCCGCTGACCAACCCGGCCAAGGTCAGGGCGCAGGCGGTCGGTGTGGCGGACCCGCGCATGGCGCCGATCGTCGCGGGCGTCTTCGCCGAGCGCGGCAACTCCTCGCTGGTGTTCCGCGGCGACGACGGCCTCGACGAGCTCACCACGACGGCCACCTCCCGGGTGTGGGTCGTGCGCGACGGCAAGGTGACCGAGGAGACCTTCGACCCGTGTGACGTCGGCATCGAGCTGGTGCCCGTGGAGGCGCTGCGCGGTGCCGACGCGTCCTACAACGCCGAGGTCGCCCGGCGCCTGCTGGACGGCGAGACGGGCCCGGTGCGGGACGCCGTACTGCTGAACTCGGCGGCGGCGCTGGTGGCGCTGGAGCCGACGGACGCCGCGCTGACCGAGCAGATCCGCGTCGGCATGGCGAAGGCGGCGGAGTCGATCGACTCGGGGGCGGCGAAGCGCACGCTGGACCGGTGGGTGGCCGCGAGCAACGCGTAGCGGGCACCGGAGCGTCGTCCCGCGATCCGGACACGGGTTGCGGGGCGACGATCATTTAACGTACGTTTCTGTACCAGGTCATGAGTGACAGTCATGAGGCCCCGGCCGACTGTCCGGCAACCCTCCGTCCGTGGCGGGGTGCCCCGGGTGAGGACCAGGCCGTAGGCAGCGAGGTCTACGGCAAGCGCGTGACCGAGGAGTTCCCCCGTGAGCAAGCGAATGCGCTAGGGCCGCCGAGCCCCGCCTCCGCACACCCACTCTCACTTTCTTCCTTCCTCTCACGGGAGTTCCCCCATGTCTGTCTCCACCGCTGCCTCCGTCCAGGGCATTTGTGCCCCGTTGCCCGTTCTGGGCAGTGACGTCACCGTCCCGCTCGTCACCGGCGGCGAGGTCACCTACGCCGCGCTCGACTACGCCGCCAGCGCCCCCGCCCTCCAGCGCGTCTGGGACGACGTAGCCGCCTACGCGCCGTACTACGGCAGCGTCCACCGCGGCGCCGGCTACCTGTCCCAGCTCTCCACCGACCTGTTCGAGAACGCCCGCGGAACCGTCGCCGAGTTCCTGGACTGCCGGGACGGCGACCAGCTCGTCTTCACCCGGTCCACCACCGACTCGCTCAACCTGCTCGCCGCCGCCCTCCCGGCCGACTGCCAGGTCTTCGTCTTCGAGACCGAGCACCACGCCTCCCTGCTGCCGTGGCGGAACGCGCGGGTCACCTACCTCAACGCGCCCCGCACCCCCCGCCAGGCCGTGCGGACCCTGGAGCGCGCCCTCGCCGACCGCACTGCATCCATTCAGGAGGGCCACGGCCCGGCCCTGGTCTGCGTCACCGGCGCCTCCAACGTCACCGGCGAGCTGTGGCCCGTACGGGAACTCGCGGCCGCCGCCCACGCCCACGGCGCCCGCATCGTGCTCGACGCCGCCCAGCTGGCCCCGCACCATCCGGTGAGCGTCCGTGACCTCGACGTCGACTGGGTCGCCTTCTCCGGCCACAAGCTGTACGCCCCGTTCGGCTCCGGCGTCCTCGCCGGCCGCGCCGACTGGCTGCGCGCGGCCGAGCCGTATCTCGCGGGCGGCGGGGCCAGCCGCAAGGTCTCGCGGCGCGAGGACGGGGGAGTGGACGTCGAGTGGCACGACAGCGCCGCCCGGCACGAGGCGGGCTCGCCGAACGTCATCGGCGCCTACTCCATCGCCTCCGCCTGCAAGGCCCTGACGGAAGCGGGCTTCGACGCCCTGGTCGCCCGTGAGGAGCACCTGATCCGGAAGGTGCGCGCAGGGCTCGCCGACGTCCCCGAGGTCCGCGTCCTCTCCCTCTTCGGCGACGAAGCCCCCCGCGTGGGCGTCATCTCCTTCGTCGTCGACGGCTGGAACAGCTCCCACTTCGCCGCCGCGCTCTCCGCCGAGTACGGCATCGGGGTGCGCGACGGGCTGTTCTGCGCCCATCCGCTGGTCCGCACGCTGCTGGGCAGCGACCCGCAGTCCCAGGGCGAGTGCGGTGCCCCGGAGGCGGCGCCCGGCGAGAAGTCCCTCAACGCGATCCGGGTGAGCTTCGGGGCCGGTACACCGGACGAGCACGTCGAGCGGTTCGTGCACGCCGTGCGGGAGCTGGTGGCGGACGGCGCCCGCTGGAGCTACCGCACCGAGGACGGCCGGTGCGTCCCGGACACCTCCGCGTGAGCCGGTAGCCGGGCGCCCAGCAGAATCATCCGCAGGGCCCGCTCGGTCGCGTCCGTGAGGAGTTCGGAGGCCCGCACCAGGGCCTCCGCCAGGGCCATCGGCGCCGGCAGGATGCCGCTGTACGCGTCCACGCCCGGCACGCCGTCCGCGCCCTCGCCGAGGGTGCCCGCCAGCGCGAGCACCGGGCGGCCGTACACCTTGGCCCGGCGGGCCACCTCGGCCGGGACCTTGCCGCGGGGCGTCTGGTGGTCCAGGGCGCCCTCGGCGGTGACGACCAGGTCGGCGCGGGCGAGGCGGGCGTCCAGGTCGAGGTGGTCCAGGAGCACCTCGAAGCGGGGGAGGAGGCGGGCGCCCAGCGCGGCGAGGCCGGCGCCCAGGCCGCCGGAGGCTCCGGTGCCGGAGCCGCGGCGCAGGTCGGTGCCCACGGGCCCCAGATCGCGGGTGAGGACGTCCGCCCAGTTCTCCAGCCCCGCCGACAGCTGCTCGACCTGCGCGGGCGTCGCCCCTTTCTGCGGGCCGAAGACCCGGGCCACGCCGCGCTCGCCGCACAGCACGTTGTACGGGTTGCAGGCGATCAGCAGCTCGACGTCCCGCAGACGCGGGTCCAGGCCGGCCGGGTCGATCCGGGCGAGCCGCGTCAACTCACGGCCCCCATGGGGGAGTTCGAAGCCGTCGGCGTCCAGCAGCCGGGCGCCGAGGGCCTGGAGCGCGCCGGCGCCCCCGTCCGACGTCCCCGAATCGCCGCAGCCGATCAGGACGCGCCGTACGCCCGTGTCGAGCGCGGCGCGGATCAGCTCGCCGACCCCGTACGTCGTCGTGGCGCCCGGGTCGCGCAGGGCGCGGGGCACCAGGGACAGCCCGGCCACCGCGGCCATCTCCACCACCGCCGTGTCCCGGGAGCCGAGCAGCGCGAAGTGCGTGCCGACCCGGTCGCCGACCGGGCCCGTGGCGGGCAGCGCGACGAGCCGGCCACCGGTCGCGGCGGCCAGCGCGGTGGCCGTGCCCTCACCGCCGTCGACCAGCGGGATCAGATCCAGCACGGCATCCGGCAGCACCCTGCGCACCCCGTCCGCGATGGCGTCGGCGGCGGCCTGGGCGGACAGGGACTCCTTGAAGCCGCTGGGGGCTACGACGACTCGGGTCAGCATCAGATCTCCTAGCGGGTCATGGGCACGCCGAGCAGTGGCCACACCGCCACGGCGAACAGCAGGACGAGGGCCGCCGTCAGCGGGGCCAGGACGGCGGACAGGCGCAGCAGGTCGCGCGGGGTGTAGGTGGGCGTCCCGGGGAGGTCGGAGAAGAGCGTGACCGGTTTGGCGGAGGCCGGGAGGGTGTGGCAGAAGCCGGCCGCCGCGGT
Organism: Streptomyces ferrugineus; assembly: GCF_015160855.1. Classification (NCBI taxonomy): domain Bacteria; kingdom Bacillati; phylum Actinomycetota; class Actinomycetes; order Kitasatosporales; family Streptomycetaceae; genus Streptomyces; species Streptomyces ferrugineus. The sequence continues at coordinate 2,450,494 of NZ_CP063373.1, forward strand.
GGACGCGAGCGCGGCGGCGACCGGGTTGACCCCGGCGCCCACCGCCGCCGCGACCACCAGCGGGACCAGCACGGAGGAGCGGGCCGAGCGGGACTGGAGGACCAGATGGGCGGCCGTGCTGATCGCGATCACGACGGCCAGGAACAGCAGCGGGCTGATGGCCGACGGCAGCCCGTCGACCAGCCACTTCGCCGCCCCGGAGTCGGCGAGCGCGACGCCCATGGCCATCGTCGCGGCCATGAACAGCAGCAGTGACCAGGGCACCGTCTTCAGCGCGTCCTTCAGATGCACGGTGCCGAGCGCCGGCGAGGCCGCCACCACCGCACCGATCAGCGCCACGACCGCGGGCGGCACCCGGTGCAGCGGCTCGCCGCACCACAGCACGACGACCGTGCCCAGCAGCAGCGCGCACCGCTTCTCGGCCAGTGACCAGGGGCCGGTGACCGGGCGGTCGCTGTGCTCCTGGATCTGCTCGGGGGTGATGCGCACGGGGCCCTCGCGGTCCGCGCGCCGGGTGGTGGTCAGCAGTACGGCCTCGGCGGCCAGGTGGGAGGAGGCCACCGCGAGCGGCAGGCCGAGCAGCAGCCACTCGGTGAAGCCGATCCGGTCACCGGTCGCCTGCCACAGCACCGACACGGTGATCAGATGGGCGCCCGCCCCGATCAGGGTCGCCACCGCCGACAGCAGGATCACGGTCGGGAACAGCAGCGCCAGCATCACCACCAGTCGCTTCCGGTCGGCCAGCGCCTTGGCCAGCGCGAGGAACACCGGCAGCGCGAGCGCGGCCCGCCCCGAGGTGGCGGGCACCGCGAACGCCGTGACGACCAGGGCGGCCGTGGTCAGGTGCACCAGCTGCCGTACCGTGCGCGCCCCGCCGACCAGGAACGCCGCCGCGCGACCCGCGAGCCCCGTCCGGGTCACCGCGGCGGCCAGCACGAAGGCGCAGATCAGCAGCCACACCGTCGAGTCGCCGAGGGTGCCGAAGAGGGTGTCGCTGCTGATCACCCCGGTCACCGTGAGTGCGAGCCCGGCGCCCAGCGCGATGTACGTGTCGTCGACCGGCGTGGCGATCCAGGCGCAGGTCGCCAGCGCGAACACGGCGAGGGTCAGACGGGCGTCGGCGCCGAGGCCGGGGAAGTTGTCGGGCACCGCGAGCAGCGCGCACAGGGAGAGCGCCACGCACAGGGCCGCGAGCGGACGGAGGTTCAGGGTCACGTCATCGAGGGTTCACCTGAGCCGTGAGCCCTCGATGAGCCGCACATGAAAGGGACTTCACGCGGGGAGCCGGTACCCCACGCCGCGCACCGTCTCGACCCGTTCGGCGCCCAGCTTCCTGCGCAACGCCCGGACGTACACGTCCACGATGTTGGAGCCCGGGTCGAAGTCGTAGCCCCACACGTGCGACAGGATCTGCTCGCGGGACAGTACCTGGCCGGGGTGCCTCAGGAACAGTTCCAGGAGCACGAATTCACGGGCCGTCAGATCGACCGTCCGCTCCCCGGCCCGCGCCCGCCGGGTGCGCAGGTCCAGGGTGAGCGAGCCGGAGCGCAGCACCGTCACCTCGGGCGCCCGGGCCGCCGTACGCAGGCGCAGGCGCACCCGGGCGAGCAGTTCCTCGAAGCGGAACGGCTTGGTCATCCAGTCGTCGGCGCCGCCCTCCAGACCGGCCACCGTGTCCCGTACGGAGTCCCGCGCGGTCAGCACCAGCACCGGGACCGTCACCCGGGCCTCGCGCAGTTCGCGCAGCACCGTGAAGCCGTCCCGGCCGGGCAGCCCGATGTCCAGTACCACCAGATCGAAACCGCCGGTCAGGGCGTACTCGTAAGCCGCGTCGCCGTCGCCGACGACGGTCGTGGTGAAGCCGTTGGCGCGCAGGCCCTTCTCGACGAAGGAGGCGATCCTGTCCTCGTCCTCGACGATGAGAATCCGGTTCACGTCGGTCCCTCTCCCAGTGCCAGTACGAAGGTGGCGCCGCCGCCCGCCGTGCCGCTCAGCCGTACCCGGCCGCCGTGCGCCTCGGCGATGGCCCGCACGATCGACAGGCCGAGCCCGGCGCCGGAGCCGCGGGCGCCGCGCCGGGAGGTGCCGCGCCGGAACCGTTCGAAGATCACCTCGGCGTCCTGCGGCTGGACACCGCACCCGGAGTCGGCGACGTACAGCTCGACGCCCTGGCCGTCGGCGCGGGAGCCGATCCGGACCGTCTGCCCGGGCGTGGTGTGCTGCACGGCGTTCTGGGCGAGCTGGACCATGGCCTGGGTGATCCGCTGCGGGTCCAGCTCGGCCTCGACGTCGGCCACCTCGGCGAGCTGCCAGTCGCGTTCGCCGAGGGTGCGGGCCTTGACGTAGACGTCGGCGGTGAGCTCTGCGAGCTGGACCGGCTCCGGGGTGACGAAGTCGGGGCGCTCGGCCTTGGCGAGCAGCAGCAGGTCCTCGACGATGCGGCTCATCCGGTCCAGCTCGTCGGTGACCAGCCGTATCGTCTCCTCGCGCTCGGCTGCGCTCTCGGTGGCACCGCCCATCAGCTCCAGATGGCCGCGCACGATGGTGATCGGGGTGCGCAGCTCGTGGCCGGCGTCGTCGACGAACTCGCGCTGGGCGGCGAAGGCGCGCTCCAGCCGGTCGAGCATGTCGTTGAAGGTCTCCGCGAGTGCGGCGATGTCGTCCCGGCCGTGCACCGGGATACGGCGGGTGAGGTCCTGCTCGGTGAGTTGCGCGGCGGCGGTGCGCACCAGCCGTACGGGTTTGAGGATCCGCCCGGCGACCGCCCAGCCGATGCCGGTCGTCAGCAGCAGGGCGACCCCGGAGATGGCGAGCAGGATGCGGAACTCCTCGTTCACCGCGGCCTGTTCACGCCCGGGGTGGAAGGCGACGACGAACGCGGCCTCCGCCTCGCCGCCCGCCCGCGCGATGACGACCTTGGCCCAGCGGATCTCACCGGAGGGGCGGTCCACCGTGCCCGTGGAGTCGGGCGAGTCGTAGATGCGGCGGACGGCGTCGTCGTCCTGGTGCAGGGGGACGGCGACGGGGATGTCGCGCTGCTGGATGAACTGGGCCGGGGCGCGGCCCGCTCCCCGGCCCACCAGCCCGATCAGCTCCTCGTCCGGGTCGGCGTACTGCCGCACCAGGAACTCGCGCAGCAGCCGGGAGGGGTCGGTGAACGGTCGGCCGGTGCGGGGGTCGACGCCCTGCTGCTGGAAGTTGGCGAACTCGCCGGCCTCCTGGGCGAGCAGTCCGTTCACCCGGTGGTCGACGTCCCGCAGCAGGATCGAGCGCGTGGTCGTCGCCACGGACACCAGTCCCACGGCCATCACCAGCAGCAGCCAGAGCAGGATGCGGACCCGCGCGGAGATCCGCCGGCTCACGGGATCAGCCGTCGTCCCCGGGTTCGCCGCGGTCGTCGTCCGGGGTCTCGCGGTCGGGGGTGTCGTCATCGTCGTCACTCGGGGAGCCGTCGGTCACCGGGGGCCTGGACACCACCTCGTCGCTCGGTGTCGGGGTAGGTGTGGGCCGGGCGGGGGTGGGGGAGCCGCTGTCCAGCTCCACCCTGGGCGGGACCTTCGGCGACTCCGGCTGGTCGGTGAGGGCGAAGCTGGTCGCGGCGATGCCCAGCGGAATCGCCACTACGGCGGCCAGGGCCGCGATCCGGTGCGAGAAGACCATGCGGCCGATCCTGCCCCCGGCACCCGGCGGCGCGGATGAGCCCAGGATGAAGAACTCTTCATCCCGAGCGTCGCCACAGCTGTCAGCTGTCCAGGCCGATCGCGAACGCGGCCTCGATGTCGTGCTGGGAGTAGGTACGGAACGCCACGTGCGTGTCCGTCCCCTCGACGCCGGGGATCTTGCTGATCCGGCCGGGGATGACCTCGGCGAGGTCCTCGTGCTCCTTCACCCGCACCATGGCGATCAGGTCGTAGGTGCCGGTGACGGAGAAGACCTCGGTCACGTTCTCCAGCGAAGCGATCCGCTCCGCGATCTCGGGGATCCGGTCCACGCTGGTCTTGATCAGGACGATCGCGGTGATCACGGCTGGTTCTCTCCCTCGGGGGCCGCTGCTGGGGCTCTCACCCTACTCGCGGTCCAGATGGCTCGGTTGCTGTGCCTTCCCGGGGGTCGTCCCCCGGGAAGGCACAGCAGTCGGCCGCCCGAACCGGGCCCACGCGTAGCCGAAGCCCAGCCCGAACCCCACCAGGTGCGCCAGATACGCCACCCCCGGCCCCTGGCCCGCCCGCTCCGCCGCCACCCACTGGAGCGCCACCCAGAAGGGCAGCACCACCCACGCCGGGAAGCGCAGCGGCAGGAAGAGCAGGAACGGCAGCAGGCTTGTCACCCGCGCTCCGGGGAAGAGGAACAGGAACGCGCCGAGGACCGCCGAGATCGCCCCCGACGCGCCGACCAGGGACTGGGTGGAGTCGTCGTTCGCGGCGGCGTAGCCCAGCAGGGCCAGATAGCCGCAGCCGAGAGAGAAGAGCGTGAACTGGACGCGGCCCATCCGCTCCTCGGTCATCGCGCCGAAGACGTAGAGGAAGAGCATGTTGCCGAGCAGGTGCACCCAGCTGCCGTGCACGAACAGGGCCGTCGCGGGAGTGAGGGCGGCCCGGGGCGCGCCCTCGAACAGTTCCGCGGGCACCACACCCCAGCGGTGGAAGTAGGCCCGCTGCGCGGCGATCAGCCCCTCGCCGGAGCCGTACGCCGGATTGAGCCCCGCCGCCGGGCCGAGCAGGAAGAGCAGACAGCACAGGGCGATCAGCCCGTGCGTCACCGGCGCCGACGACCGCGGGACCGACCGGCTCGCCGCCCTGGCGAACCGGGCCCGAAAACGCGCCACGCTCCAGTTGCCGATCATGGCTACAGAGCATGACGTAACAGGACGCAGTGGCACAGACCGCCTCGCCGCCCCGGACGGACGGGCGACGAGTACCCGCCAGGCCGTAGGGTTACGAGCCACACGCACCGGGGTGCCGGAGCGTCGCGGACAATAGAAGACCTAGAAGGAAAGAGCACAGTCACGATGACGGTTCCTCTGCCCACCGAGACGACGCGGTGGCGCTGCACCCTCTGCGGCAACCTCACGCGTTTCGACGTGACGCGCTCGTCCAGGGTCGTGGAGTACGTGCACCTCGATCTGGCCGGTGAGCCCAAGGTCGAGGAGCGCGAGGTGCTCAGTGAGACGATCGAGTCGGTGCGCTGCCGCTGGTGCAATGCCGTGGACAAAGTGGAACTCGTGGACAGGCCGGGCGCCGGCTCCTGACAGGAGAGGTCCCCGTACAGACATTGGGGTGTGACGGATGGTGGAGACACAAGGCGGGGGGCCGGGCGACGGCGCCGCCGAGGTGCTCGACCGTCCGCTGCCCGACGGCGTACGGCGCAGGGTCGTGCAGATCGTGTCCGACGGCTTCGGCAGTCTGACCGTCGGCGAACTGCCCGCGCAGCTTCGGCAGTACGCCAGATTCGCGCCGAACCGCCGCGCCAAGTTCGCCGGCAACGCGATGGCCGCCGCGCTGGAGACCGATCCGCTGTTCCGCCAGCGCATCGGTGAGAAGCTCAGAGAGGCCCAGCCGGAACTCGCCGGTGCCCTCGACTCCGGCTCGGCGCCCCCGGCCGCGGACCCGCTCGACGTGGCGGCCGCGGCCTATGTTCTGCGGCCCACCGGCTGGGTCAAGCTGGTCACCGCGGCCGGCGAGGAGGCCCAGCGGGCCGACGCCGAGCGTGCCGACGAGGAGACCCGCGCCGAACTGGAGCGGCTGCGCGACGAGCTCGACCACGCCCGGGAACACACCCGGCACGAGACCGAACGGCTGCGCGCCGACCTGGACGCGGCCAAGAAGGAAGCGGAATCGCTTCACCGGAAACTGCGCTCCGCCCTCAGCGACGTCAAGCGCGGCGAGGCCGCCCTGCGCAAGGTCCAGAGCGAGATCGAGACCGTGCGCGCCGAGGGACACGCCCAGGTCTCCGCGGCCGAGAGCGAGACCCGGCGGCTCAAGGCGCGGCTCGGGGAGGCCGAGGCCGCCCTGGAGGCCACGCGCAGAGCGGCACGCGAGGGGCGCAGCGTCGAGGACATGCGCGTACGGCTGCTCCTGGACACCCTCCTGGACGCCACCCAAGGGCTGCGCAGGGAGCTGGCGTTGCCGCCGGTCTCCGTACGGCCCGCCGAGACCGTGGACGCGGTCGAACCGGGACGTATGACCCCGAAGGACATCGCCGCCCGGGCGCTGTCCGAGAACGACCCCGCGATCCTCGACCAGCTTCTCGCCCTGCCCCAGGCCCACTTGGTGGTCGACGGCTACAACGTCACCAAGACCGGCTATCCCCAGATGCCCCTGGAGAAGCAGCGGCTGAGGCTCCTCGGCCAGCTCTCCCAGCTCGCCGCGCAGACCGGCGCCGAGGTGACCTGTGTCTTCGACGGGGCCGAGCTGGCCGCGCCGGTGCTGCTCGCGCCGCCGCGCGGGGTGCGGGTGCTGTTCTCCAAGCCGGGCGTGACCGCCGACGAGCTGATCCGCCAGCTCGTGCGCGCCGAGCCGCCCGGCCGTCCGGTCATCGTGGCCTCGACCGACCGCGAGGTCGCCGACGGGGTGGCCCGGGCCGGGGCCCGCCCGGTGGCTTCTGCGGTGCTTCTGAAGCGACTGTCCTGAATCAGTCAACGTACAGGCGCAATGCCCGAATTGACCCGACCGGTGCGCAACGTAGCGTCAAGCCAGGGTCACGGCTTGTGAGTTGTGTGTAAAGAATGCAGGGTGTGACGAGAATTTTCTTCTGAGGATTTGATCTGATCACACGAGGCTCACTAGGGTCTGGCGTCGAACCTCCGAGCGGGTGATCACTCAGAAGAAGGAGTTCACCTCCGTGGCGTCCCACCGTCGACCCAAGCAGCCGAGCCGAGCGCGCGTGACCGTGCTCACCACTGCGGCTGCTGCAGCCGTGGCCATCAGTTCGCAGGCGGCCAACGCGGCCCCGAGCGAGAAGCCGAGCAAGGACGAGGTCAAGGCCAAGGTCGACAAGCTCTACGAGGAGGCGGAGCACGCCACCGAGGAGTACAACGGGGCCAAGGAGAAGCAGGGGAAGCTCCAGAAGGAGATCTCCACCATCCAGGACAACGTCGCGCGCGGTCAGGAGGACCTGAACGAGCTGCGCGACTCCATGGGCCTGGCGGCCGCCGCCCAGTACCGCACGGGCAGCATCGACTCCTCCGTCCAGCTCTTCCTGTCCTCCGACCCGGACGACTACCTGGACAAGGCGTCCACGCTGGACCAGCTCAGCGCTCAGCAGGTCGAGTCGCTGAAGAAGGTCCAGGAGAAGCAGCGCGAACTCGCCCAGCAGCGCGCCGAGGCCGCCGAGAAGCTGAAGGACCTCTCCTCCACCCGCGCCGAACTGGGCAAGAAGAAGCAGCAGGTCCAGGCCAAGCTCGCCGAGGCGCAGAAGCTGCTCAACACCCTCACGGCCGCGGAGAAGGCCGCCCTCGCCGCCGCGGAGGAGCGCGCCAGCCGTTCCTCGGCCGAGCGCGTGGACCTCGGCAACACCGCCCCCGCCTCGGGCCGCGCCATGGCCGCCTTCCAGGCCGCCCAGAGCAAGATCGGCTCGCCCTACGTCTACGGCGCCTCCGGCCCGTCCTCCTTCGACTGCTCGGGCCTGACCTCCTGGGCCTTCGCCCAGGCCGGCGTCTCCATCCCGCGCACCTCGCAGGCCCAGGCCAGTGCCGGTACGCGCATCTACAGCCAGTCCCAGCTCAAGGTCGGAGACCTGGTCCTCTTCTACGGCGACCTGCACCACATCGGCTTCTACGCGGGCAACGGCCAGATCCTGCACGCCCCGCGCACCGGCACGGTCGTCCGCTACGAGTCGATCAACAACATGCCGTTCCAGTTCGGCGTCCGCATCTGACCCCGGCCGCACGCCTGCAAGATCAACACAGGGTGCCGCCCGAACGAGCGAATTACGGCACCACCGCCTGACCCCACGCCCCGCCCATGACCTGCGTCAGAGGCGGGGCGTCACTTTGTGTGCCCGCCAAGGCCGTTGGTCGTCGTCCGCCCGTATGGCTAGCATCGCCGCGTCCGTCGGCGGAAGCCGTCGGGCCTACCGCCGGACGGGCGGAAAGTCACGCCTGCGGAGGCCGCGTGGGACCAGCCCTGATGGGTCGGCGACGGCCTGTGAAACAGGAACCCGCGGTGGCATCGCGAGTCGGTGCGGACCAGAATCTCCCGCCCCCGGGCCGGAGAGGACGTCAGTGTCCGCCGCGTTTCCCCCGGCACCCGGGGGAGACCGGTGGCGTCCGGCACGTGAAAGGAGAGCGGCTTCCCGTGGGGACCCATCGTCGCCTTGCAACGCCCGGTTTCGACCGGGGCGCCAACGCAGCGCTCTGCGTCATGTCGGCCGCCGCCGCGGCCCTCGGAGTCACGCCGGCCACGGCCGCGCCACAGGACGACACCCGGGCCAAGGTGGACCGCCTCTACACGGAGGCCGAGAAGGCCACCGAGGCCTACAACCGGGCCGACGAGCGCGCCGACCGGCTCCGTGAGCAGGTGGGCAGGGCCCAGGACCGGATCGCCCGGCAGCAGGAGGACATCAACTCCATGCGGGACGTGCTCGGTTCGCTGGCCGGCGCCCAGTACCGCTCCGGCGGCCTCGACCCCTCCCTCGCCCTGCTGCTCTCCGACGACCCGGAGGACTACCTCGACAAGGCCGCCGCGCTCGCCCGGATCACCGCCCACCAGGCCGGCGAGCTCAAGAAGCTCCAGGACGCCATGCGCCTGCTCGCCCAGGAGCGCTCCGAGGCGACCGAGAAGCTCGTCGAGCTGGAGAAGAGCCGCCAGGCCGTCGCCGCACACAAGCGGACCGTGGAGCGCAAGCTCGCCGAGGCCCGCAGGCTGCTGAACTCCCTGACGGCGAGCGACCGCGCCGCCTACGACCGCGCCTCCCGCTCCGGCCGTACGGACCTGCCCGACTTCGGCAGCGTCGTCGCGCCCTCGGGCCGGGCCGCGGCCGCCGTCGCCGCCGCCCGGTCCGCGGTCGGCCGGCCGTACGTCTGGGGCGCCAACGGGCCCTCCGGCTTCGACTGTTCGGGCCTGATCCAGTGGTCGTACAGCCAGGCCGGCGTCTCCCTGCCGCGCACCTCGCAGGGCCAGCGGTACGCCGGCCGGCAGGTCCCGCTGTCCGAGGCCCAGCCCGGCGACGTCGTCACCTACCGCTCCGACGCCAGCCATGTCGGGATGTACATGGGCAACGGCCAGGTGATCCACGCGCCCTACCCCGGCGCGCCGGTGCGCTACGACCCGGTGGGCATGCTGCCGGGGGCGACGGTCACGAGGGTCTGACGGGGTGCGCCTGCCTCGTTCGAACGCGGGTGCCATCCCGGCGTCGATCCGAACGCGGGTCTGACCAGCGCGCCCTCTCCGCCGTACGATCGGGAAGTGGCTGGTCGTGGGCGGGCGTCGGGAGCGCGAGTCGTCGTGGCGCTCTGCCTGCTGCTCGTCTCCCTGGTGGGCTGCGGCGGACGGACCGCCACCGACAGCGCCAAGGCCGAGGTGCAGCGCCTCCTGGACCGGCGGGCCGCCGCGATCGTCGACCACGACGAGGCCGCGTATCTGCGCACGGGCGCGCGGGGCTGGTTCGACAACCTGCGCGCGGTTCCCCTCGCCGACTGGTCCTACCGGCTGACCGGCCTGCGCCGCACCGGCGACACGGCCCGCGCCGACGCCGAGCTGCGCTACCGCGTCCAGGGCTACGACCGGGCGCCCGTCCGGGTCGGCCGTGCCCTGAGCCTGGCGCAGGACGCGCAGGGCGACTGGTACGTCGAGTCCGAGCGCCCCGCCAAGGGCTCCGCCCAGCAGCTCTGGGACCAGGGCGCGGTGCGCGTCGTACGCGGCGAGGACAGCCTCGTCCTGGGCGTCGGACAGTCCCGGGACCGGCTGCGGGCGTACGCGGAGCTGGCCGACCGCGCGGTGCCGGCCGTGTCCCAGGCGTGGGGCACCGACTGGGCCCGGCATGTCGTCGTCCTGGTGCCGAAGTCGCTGGCCGGCATGGCGGGGCTGCTCGGCGCGCCCGAGTCGTCCTACCGCGGGATCGCCGCGGTCACCACCGGCGAGACCGGCGCCCCGGCCGGTGCCCCCGCGGACCGGATCATCCTCAATCCCGACGCGTACGGCGTCCTCGGCGGCACCGGCCAGCAGGTCGTCCTCACCCACGAGACCACGCACGTCGCCACCCGCGCCCACACCACCCCGGCGACCCCGCTGTGGCTCTCCGAGGGCTACGCCGACTGGGTCGGCTACCTCGGCGCCGGCCGCTCCCCGTCCCAGGCGGCCCCCGAACTGCGCGACACGGTGGCCGAGGACCGCATCCCCCGGAGCCTGCCCGCCGACGCGGACTTCGGCTTCGGCGGCGACGCGACCAGGCTGGCCCGGGCCTACGAGGGCGGCTGGATGGCCTGCCGGCTGATCGCCGACCGCTGGGGCGAGGTCAGACTCGCCGACTTCTACCGCGCGGTCGGCGCCCACAAGGAGCGCGCGGGAGCGGTCGAGGGCGCCCTGAAGGACGTCCTCGGCATCTCGCTGGAGGAGTTCACGACGCGGTGGCGGGAGTATCTGCGGGCCCAGCTCGGCTGATCGGGCGCGGTGCCGGGGCTCGGCCGACGGATGGGCGCCCCGCCGTCGGCCGCCGAGGTCGGGCGGCCTCACCGGGCTCAGAGCCGGTGTCACCTCCCCGGACGGGCGCGCGACGCCTGGCACGCACTCCCCCAGAGGGGGCACCTCTCAGGAAGGCAGGGACGTTTCCTTGGTGCGGGTGGTCTGGGCCGGTACGGGGGCGGGGGCGGGTCGTGGGATCGTCGAGCTCCACAGGGCGCGGGCCGCCAGGACTGTGGCCAGGACCAGCAGGCCGTTGCGCAGGAACAGGAGGGTGACGCCCAGGGCGTCGCTGGCGACGACGTGGGAGAACCAGAGCGGGAACTCCAGGACCGTGACGAAGGACGCCGCCAGGACCAGGGCGACGGGCAGCTTCATGCGGCTGTCGCGGAAGCACAGGCACACCGCCGCGAGGCCCACCAGCCACACCAGGTACTGAGGGCTGATCACCCGGCTCGTCGTCGTGAACATCAGCGCCGCCACGAAGGCCGCGTCCGCGAGCGTGTGGGGGTGCAAGCGCCTCGCCCGCAGCCGCCACAGCAGCAGCCAGCCGAAGGACAGCCCGGTCAGGACGAGGGCGGCCGTGCTGACGACGTCGACATACGGGCCGAGGAACTCCACCGAGCCGTAGTTCAGCAGCACCTCGCCGTCCCAGCCGTACTGCCGGGCCACGTGGAAGACCAGCGCGCCCAGCGACTCCACCTCGGTGCCGCGCTCGCGCTGGAAGGTCAGGAAGGCGAAGGCGCCGGGCATGGCGAGGGCGAACACCGCCGACAGCACACCGGCGGTCAGCGCGGCCCAGCCCCAGGCGGCGCGTCCGCGGGCGGCGAGCAGCAGCAGGGCCGGCCACACCTTGAGCATCGCGCCGAAGGCCGCCAGCGCCCCCAGCACCCGGGGATGCCGGGTCCCCGCGAGCAGCGCGGCCACGGCGACGGCGGTGACCATCACGTCGTAGCGCGCGTACACGGTCGGCCCGAGCAGCGGTACGCCCGCCACCCACACCCACACTCCGCGCAGGGTGCGGCCCGGGCGCAGACCGGCGTACAGCAGGAGCAGCAGGACCGCCAGGTCGGCGGTGAAGGCCAGGACGAAGAAGGCGGACGGGTAGTCCAGCCAGAACACGAGGGCGGGGGAGAGGACGGCGAGCGCCGCGGCGGGCGGGTACTGCCAGGTGACGTCGTCCAGCGGGAAGGTGCCGGTGCGCAGCACCTCGTACCAGCCCTGGTAGATCACCGACACGTCGCTGGTGACGTCCGGGCCGGGGAAGACGTACACCTTGAACACGAAGAGCAGCAGGATCACCCTGGTCAGGGCCCAGATCCCGAGAAGCCACGCCAGGGACCGCCGCGTGCCCGTCGTCTCCACCGGTTCCGTTCCCCTGCCGTTCGCCGCCCGCCTGAGTGACCATGATGTCGCGTCCGGCTGTGTGCGGGCCATAAACGTGGCCGGGCCAAGCTGTGAACGGCGGCTTCGATAAGGTCGGCGGCGATGCACAAGACGCTGATCGTGACCAACGACTTCCCGCCCCGCCCCGGCGGCATCCAGGCGTTCCTGCACAACATGGCGCTGCGCCTGGACCCGGAGCGGCTGGTGGTCTACGCCTCCACCTGGAAGCGCGGCCGCGAGGGAGTCGAGGCCACCGCCGCGTTCGACGCCGAGCAGCCCTTCACGGTCGTACGGGACCGTACGACGATGCTGCTGCCGACACCCGGGGCGACCCGGCGGGCGGTCGGGCTGCTGCGCGAGCACGGCTGTACGTCGGTGTGGTTCGGGGCGGCGGCCCCGCTCGGCCTGATGGCGTCGGCCCTGCGCAAGGCGGGCGCCGAGCGGCTGGTGGCCACGACCCACGGTCACGAGGCGGGCTGGGCCCAGCTGCCCGCGGCCCGGCAGCTGCTGCGCCGGATCGGGGAGTCGACGGACACGATCACCTATCTCGGCGAGTACACGCGCTCGCGGATCGCGACCGCCCTGACGCCGGACGCGGCCTCGCGGATGGCGCAGTTGCCGCCCGGGGTCGACGAGAAGACCTTCCATCCCGCCTCGGGCGGGGAGGAGGTGCGGGCGCGGCTCGGGCTGAGTGAGCGGCCGGTGATCGTGTGCGTGTCCCGGCTGGTGCCGCGCAAGGGGCAGGACACCCTGATCCTGGCCATGCCCCGGATCCTGGCGAAGGAGCCGGATGCCGTGCTGCTGATCGTCGGCGGCGGGCCGTACGAGAGGGAGCTGCGCAAACTCGCGGCCGAGACCCGGGTGGGCGACTCCGTCCGCTTCACGGGCGCCGTGCCCTGGTCCCAGCTGCCCGCCCACTACGGCGCCGGCGACGTCTTCGCGATGCCGTGCCGGACCAGGAGGGGCGGCCTCGACGTCGAGGGCCTCGGCATCGTGTACCTGGAGGCGTCGGCGACCGGGCTGCCCGTCGTCGCCGGCGACTCCGGCGGGGCGCCGGACGCGGTGCTCGACGGGGAGACCGGCTGGGTCGTGCGCGGCGGCTCCGCCGAGGACACCGCCGAGCGCGTCCTCACCCTCCTCGGCGACCCCGAACTGCGCCGCAGGATGGGGGAGCGGGGCCGACAGTGGGTCGAGGAGAGGTGGCGCTGGGACCTGCTGGCGGAGAAGCTCAAAGCTTTGCTCTGAGCGGGGGCCGCGCACTCTAGGCGGAACGTGAAAATCCGCACATGCTGCGCGCATGGCAGCAAAACTGATACAGCGTCAGCTGACTAGACGTCAAATCCTTGGTATGGCGGCCCTCCAGACCGCCGCCGCCCTCGGCTTCACCCGTGTCTCCCTCGCATCGGCCCACGCCGCCGAGCCCGACGCCGTCGAGTCCGTCCCCGCCCTCGTCGTCGGCTCCGGCTACGGCGGTGCCGTGGCCGCCCTGCGCCTCGGCGAGGCCGGCATCCGCACGGTCGTCCTCGAGATGGGCCGACTGTGGAACACCGCCGGCCCCGACGGCAAGGTCTTCTGCTCCACCAGCGCCCCCGACCGCCGCTCCATGTGGTTCCGCACCCGCACCGAGGCCCCGCTCGCCACGTTCCTGTGGCTGGACGTGGTCAACAAGGACATCAGCCCGTACCCGGGGGTCCTGGACCGTGTGCGCTACGACCACATGTCCGTGTACGTCGGCCGGGGCGTCGGCGGCGGTTCCCTGGTCAACGGCGGCATGGCCGTCACCCCGCTCCAGTCCTACTTCGCCGAGCAGTTCCCCACCGTGGACACCGCCGAGATGTACCGCACGTACTTCCCGCGCGCCCGCTCCATGCTCGGCGTCAACACCGTCGACCCCGCGTGGTTCGAGTCGACCGAGTGGTACCGCTTCACCCGGATCTCCCGCAAGCACGCCACCAACACCGGCCTGAAGACCACCTTCGTGCCCAGCGTCTACGACTTCGCCCACATGCAGCGCGAGGCGGCCGGCACGGCGACCAGGTCGGCGCTCGCGCAGGAGGTCATCTACGGCAACAACCACGGCAAGCGCACCCTCGACAAGACCTACCTCGCCGCCGCGCTCGGCACCGGGAACGTCACCATCCACACGCTGGAGAAGGTGAGGTCGATCAGCAGGGCGCCCGATGGGACGTACGTCCTGACCGCCGACCGGATCGACGACACCGGCACCGTCGTCGGGACCAAGGAGTACGGCTGCAGATACCTCTTCCTCGGCGGCGGCAGCATCGGCACCACCGAACTCCTCGTCCGCGCCCGGGAGTCGGGCACCTTGCCCGCGCTGGACCCGAGCGTCGGCACGGGGTGGGGGGCCAACGGCAACGTGATGCTCGGGCGGGCCAACCACCTGTGGGACACGGTCGGGGAGAACCAGTCGACCATGCCGGTCATGGGCATCGACGACTGGGCCAACGCCGCCAACCCCGTCTTCGCCGAGATCGCGCCCCTGCCGACGGGCCTTGAGCACTGGGTCAGCCTCTATCTGGCGATCACCAAGAACCCCGAGCGGGCGTCGTTCACGTACGACTCGGGCAGCGGCGCGGTGCGGCTCGGGTGGAGTGCGGCGCAGAGTGCCGTGTCGGTGGGCATGGCGAAGAAGCTGTTCGACCGGATCAACCGGGCGAACGCCACGATCTACCGGTACGACCTGTTCGGCTCGGGCAACAAGGTCTTCGCCGACGACTTCACCTACCACCCGCTGGGCGGCTGCGTGCTGGGCAGGGCCACCGACGACTACGGCCGGGTGAAGGGGTATCCGCGGCTGTACGTCACCGACGGCTCGCTGGTGCCCGGGTCGATCGGGGTGAACCCGTTCGTGACGATCACCGCGCTCGCCGAACGCACGATGGCGCGGGTCCTCGTGGAGGACACCGCGCCATGAGCCGACCGGTCGGCTATTTGGCGTAGATCGCCTCGATCTCGTCCGAGAAGTCCTTCGCCACGACGTTGCGCTTGAGCTTCAGCGACGGCGTCAGATGGCCCGAATCCTCCGTGAACTGGGAGGGCAGAATGCGGAACTTCCGCACCGATTCCGCCTTCGACACCGCGGCGTTGCCGTCGTCGACCGCCGACTGGATCGCGGCCAGCAGGTCGGGGTCCTCGCGCAGCGACGCCGCGGTGGAGCCCGCCGACTTGCCGTGCTCGGCGCACCAGCGCTCCAGGAACTCCTCGTCGATGGTGACCAGCGCGCCCACGAACGGCCGCCCGTCGCCGACCACCATGCACTCCGCGACCAGCGCATGCGCCCGGATCCGGTCCTCGATCACGGCCGGGGCGACGTTCTTGCCGCCCGCGGTGACGATGATCTCCTTCTTGCGGCCGGTGATCCTGAGGTAGCCGTCCTCGTCGAGGGTGCCGATGTCCCCGGTGTGGAACCAGCCGTCGGCCAGCGCCTCCTCGGTCGCGCCCGGGTTGTTCCAGTACTCCTTGAACAGGTGCTCGCCGTGCAGCAGCACCTCACCGTCGTCGGCGATACGGACCACCGAACCCGGCAGGGGCTGGCCGACCGTGCCGATCTTCTGGCGGTCCCAGGGGTTGAACGCGGTCGCGGCACAGGACTCGGTCAGGCCGTAGCCCTCCAGGACCGTGAAGCCGATGCCCCGGAAGAAGTGCCCGAGCCGCTCGCCCAGCGGGGCGCCGCCGGAGATGGCGTACTCGCCGCGGCCGCCGAGCACCGCGCGCAGCTTGCTGTAGACCAGCTTGTCGAAGACCTTGTGCTTGATCTTCAGGCCGACCGGCGGTCCGGACGGGGTGTCCAGCGCCTTGCTGTAGGCGATGGCCGTGTCCGCCGCCTTGTCGAAGATCTTGCCCTTGCCGTCGGCCTGCGCCTTGGCGCGCGCCGAGTTGTAGACCTTCTCGAAGACGCGCGGCACGCCCAGGATCAGCGTCGGGCGGAACGAGGCCAGCTCGTCGGTGAGGTTCTTGATGTCCGGGACGGTGCCCAGCTTGATCGGCGCCATCATCGGCGCGACCTGCACCAGCCGGCCGAAGACGTGCGCCAGCGGCAGGAAGAGCAGGACCGAGCACTCGCCGGTGCGGAACAGCGGCCGCAGGCGCTCGACGATGTTGCCGCACTCGGCGAAGAAGCTGCGGTGGGTGAGCACACAGCCCTTGGGGCGGCCGGTGGTGCCGGAGGTGTACACGATGGTCGCCGGGTCGTCGGCCTTCGCCAGCGAGCTGCGCTCCTCGACCGCCGCGTCGCTGATGTCCTGCCCGAGCCGGCCCAGCTCCTCGACGCCGCCGGCCTCGATCTGCCACACGTGCTTGAGCGCGGGCAGCCGGTCGCGCACCGACTCCACGGCGGCGGTGTGGCCGTCCAGCTCCGTGATCATGGCGGTCGCGCCCGAGTCACCGAGGATCCACTGCACCTGCTCCGGCGAGCTGGTCTCGTACACCGGCACCGTGACCGCGCCGGCCGACCAGATCGCGAAGTCGAGCAGGGTCCACTCGTAGCGGGTGCGGGACATCAGGCCGACCCGGTCGCCGGGCTGGACGCCGGCGGCGATGAGCCCCTTCGCGGCCGCGCGCACCTCGGCGAGGAACGTGGTGGCCGAGACGTCCTGCCAGGCACCGCCCACCTTGCGGGCGATGACGGCCACGTCCGGGTGCTGCGCGGCGTTTCTGCGGACGATGTCGGTCAGGTTCCCGTCCGCAGGGACCTCGTACAAAGCCGGAAGGCTGAACTCGCGCAAGACTGCTGCTCCTCATAGGGCGCCGGCGCCACGACGTTGTGCGATGCGACGGTGCGGTCCAAGGCTCGGGCAAGTGCTCGTGCGGTCGCTCGTTGAACGCTTGAGCACGACTGGACCGACCGGACGTTACCCGCCGGTATGGCTTCTTCGACAGGGGGTCCCGGCGAGATGTTCGCTGCGTCACACGGTTTGGTGCTTCTGCGCGCACAGTAGTCGAGCGGTCTGACGACTGGCCAGTAACCATCGGTTCGGCCGCCACTGTTCACGTTTGCCGCACACGCCTACCCTTGATCGCCATGTCACCGACACCGACGGGAAACCGCAGGACGCGCGTCCATGTGGTCAGCGATGTGCACGGCAACGCCCGCGACCTGGCCCGGGCCGGCGCGGGCGCGGACGCCCTGATCTGCCTGGGTGACCTGGTGCTGTTCCTGGACTACGCCGACCACTCGCGCGGCATCTTCCCCGACCTGTTCGGCGTGGAGAACGCCGACCGCATCGTGGAACTGCGCACCGCCCGGCGCTTCGAGGAGGCACGGGAGTTCGGGGCGCGGCTGTGGGCCGGGATCGGCTCGGACCGGCGGCCGGTCATCGAGAAGGCGGTGCGCAAGCAGTACGCCGAGATGTTCGCGGCGTTCCCGACACCGACGTACGCCACCTACGGCAATGTCGACATGCCGCCCTTGTGGCCGGAGTACGCCGGACCGGGCACGACGGTGCTGGACGGGGAGCGGGTGGAGATCGGGGGACGGGTCTTCGGCTTCGTCGGCGGCGGTCTGCGCACCCCGATGAGGACCCCCTACGAGATCAGCGACGAGGAGTACGCGGCGAAGATCGAGGCCGTGGGCGAGGTCGACGTGCTGTGCACGCACATCCCGCCGGAGGTCCCGGAGCTCGTCTACGACACGGTGGCGCGGCGCTTCGAGCGCGGGAGCAAGGCGCTGCTGGCGGCGATCCGCCGCACCCGCCCCCGCTACTCCCTTTTCGGACATGTCCATCAGCCGCTGGTCCGGCGGATGCGGATCGGGCCGACGGAGTGCGTGAACGTGGGGCACTTCGCGGCGTCCGGGAAGCCGTGGGCGCTGGAATGGTGAGCGTGGGCGCGCGGTAGCCTTCACGCTGCACACGCGAACGCACCATGACTGCACCACGACGTCCTACCGGCCCGCATCTGGAGGAGCCACGGCGATGGCGGAACACACCAGCTCGAGCATCACGATCGAGGCGGCACCGGCCGACGTGATGGGGGTGATCGCCGACTTCGCCCGCTACCCGGACTGGACCGGCGAGGTGAAGGAGGCGGAGGTCCTCAAGACCGACGACCAGGGCCGTGCCGAGCAGGTACGTCTCGTCATGGACGCCGGCGCGATCAAGGACGACCAGGTGCTGGGGTACACCTGGACCGGCGAGCACGAGGTCTCCTGGACCCTGGTGAAGTCCCAGATGCTGCGCTCGCTCGACGGCTCGTACATCCTCAAGCCGGCCGGGGCGGGCTCGACCGAGGTCACATACCAGCTCACGGTCGACGTCAAGATCCCGATGCTGGGGATGATCAAGCGCAAGGCCGAGAAGGTCATCATCGACCGTGCGCTGGCGGGGCTGAAGAAGCGGGTGGAGTCGGGCAAGTAGGCGGGTCGGCTCAGCCTGCGGGCAGTCGTGCCGCTGGGGCGGCCACACACCGGGCACCGCGCAACGGGCCTGAACCGCAACGTCCGTTA
Organism: Streptomyces ferrugineus; assembly: GCF_015160855.1. NCBI lineage: Bacteria > Bacillati > Actinomycetota > Actinomycetes > Kitasatosporales > Streptomycetaceae > Streptomyces > Streptomyces ferrugineus. The sequence goes on from NZ_CP063373.1 coordinate 2,468,959, forward strand.
CCGTTCACCCCCATGCGCACCATCCTGATCACCGGCCCCGGCGGCAGCGGCCGTACCACCGTCGCCGCCGCCACCGCGCTCGCCGCCGCCCGCGAGGGCACCCGCACCCTCGTCCTCAGCGCCGACCGCACCGACACCCTGGGCGCGGCGCTCGGCGTGCGCACCGGACCGGCCCCCACCCGGGCCGCCCCGAACCTCACCGCCTGGCGCCCCGACGCCGCCACCGGCTTCCGGGACGACCTCGCCGCCTTCCAGGAGCGTGCCACCGCCGCCCTCGACCTCCTCGGCGCCTCCCGGCTCGACCCGGAGGAGGTCACCCCTCTCCCCGGCGCCGAGGAACTCGCGCTGCTGCGGGCGCTGAGGGACGCCTCGCTCGCCGAGGGCGGTGATCTCCACGAACTCCTCGTCGTCGATCTCCCGGCCACCCCGCACGCCCTCGCACTGCTCTCCCTGCCCGAGGAGCTGCGCCGCTATCTGCGCCGGCTGCTCCCGCCCGAGCGGCAGGCGGCCCGTGCGCTGCGGCCGGTCCTGGGGCGGCTGGCCGGGGTGCCGATGCCCGCGGAGTGGCTGTACGAGACCACCGCCCGCTGGGACCTCGAGCTCGCCGCCGTCGAGGCCGTCCTCGCCGACCGCGCCACCGTCGTACGGCTGGTCGCCGAACCCGGCCCGGGCGGCGCCGACGCCGTACGCGCCGCCGGCCTCGCCCTCGCCCTGCGCGGACTGCGCCCCGACCTGCTGATCGCCAACCGCGTCCTGCCGGAGACGGAGGCGGCGGCCGGAAGCTGGCTCGCCGGCCCCGTCGCCCAGCAGCGCAAGGTCCTGGAGGAGTGGCAGGAGACGTACGACGTCCGCGGCGTAGCACACCTCGGCCACGACCCCCGCGGCGCCGACGACCTCGCCGCGCTCCACGTCCCCGCCGTCAACGCCACGTCGTCCACGGTCGAGTGGCCCGTCACCGACCGGCCCGCCGACGACGGCGCCGGCCGGGTCCTCGTATGGCACATCCCGCTGCCCGGCGCCGTACGCGACGACCTCGACCTCATCCGGCGCGCCGACGAGATCGTGGTCACCGCCGGGCAGTTCCGGCGTATCGTGCCGCTGCCGTCCGCCCTGCGCCGGTGCGCCGTGGACGGGGCCGCGCTGCGCGACGGCGAGCTGCGGATCCGGTTCGCGCCGGATCCGGACCTCTGGCCGCGGACCCGGTGAAGCAGGTACGCCCGTTCGGGTAACGTCGTAGAGACGAACCGTAGTCAGGAGTCCGTCATGAGCGAAGAGCTCCCCCCGTCCGAGGCCACCGAGCACGAGGCCGTCGACGAGGTACGGGCGAGCGACGCCGACGCCTGGGCGACGGCGTGCGCCGAGGATCTCGCGGAGGAGAAGGCCCGCCGCCGCGCCCAGTACGGCCCGCCGCCGGGGTCGGCCGCCGAGGAGCTGCGCAAGCTCGTCGACGCCGTCGCGGACAAGCTGTCGACCATCCAGTCCCCACTGCTCGGCGCGGTCGCCGGACCCGCCGCCGAGCAGGTGGTCAAGCAGGTCGTGCAGCAGGCCAAGGCCGCGGTCGAGCCGGTCATCGACCGCAACCCGGACGTCTTCGACCACCTCGCCGCGGCCGGCGGCGAACTCCTCGCCGCCTACCGCTCCGCGGTCCAGAAGCAGGAGCAGCGCTGGACCAGCGGTACGAACGACGCCCAGGAGCTGGACGAGCTCGACGACGACAAACGCGACCCGGGCGAGGGCACCGGCCCCGGCCAGCGGATCGATCTGGACTGACCGAGTACGACTCCCTCCCCGGGCCCCCGTCCGCCGGGTGGACGACGCAAACCCGGCGCGAGGGCCTCGGGTACGGTTGGCCATAGCGGGGCTCGACCGAAACTGAGGGATTCATGGGACTCACCATCGGCGTCGACATCGGCGGTACCAAGATCGCGGCCGGTGTGGTCGACGAGGAAGGCAACATCCTCTCGACCCACAAGGTGCCGACCCCGGGCACGCCCGACGGGATCGTGGACGCCATCGCCTCCGCCGTGGAGGGAGCACGGGCCGGGCACGAGATCGTCGGCGTGGGCATCGGAGCGGCCGGCTATGTGAACCGGCAGCGCTCGGAGGTCTACTTCGCGCCCAACATCGACTGGCGCAACGAGCCGCTCAAGGAGAAGGTCGAGGCCCGCGTCGGCCTCCCGGTCGTCGTGGAGAACGACGCCAACGCGGCCGCGTGGGGCGAGTACAAGTTCGGCGCCGGCAAGGGCCACCGCAACGTCATCTGCATCACGCTCGGCACCGGCCTCGGCGGCGGCATCATCATCGGCAACAAGCTGCGCCGCGGGCACTACGGCGTCGCCGCGGAGTTCGGCCACATCCGGATGGTCCCGGACGGCCTGCTGTGCGGCTGCGGCTCGCAGGGCTGCTGGGAGCAGTACGCCTCCGGGCGGGCCCTCGTCAGATACGCCAAGCAGCGCGCCAACGCCACCCCCGAGAACGCCGAGATCCTGCTGGGCCTGGGCGACGGCAGCCCCGAGGGCATCGAGGGCAAGCACATCTCCATGGCCGCCCGCCAGGGCGACCCGGTCGCCGTCGACTCCTACCGCGAGCTCGCCCGCTGGGCCGGCGCCGGCCTCGCCGACCTGGCCTCCCTGTTCGACCCCTCCGCCTTCATCGTCGGCGGCGGCCTCTCGGACGAGGGCGAACTGGTCCTCGACCCGATCCGCAAGTCCTACAAGCGCTGGCTGGTGGGCGGCAACTGGCGCCCGGTGGCGGACGTGATCGCCGCCCAGCTGGGCAACAAGGCGGGCCTGGTGGGCGCGGCCGACCTGGCCCGAGAGCCCGACCCGATCATGTGACGCCCACTTTTCGGGGTACGGCGACCGTGCCTACTCAGGGGCGCGGGGAACTGCGCGACCAGCCACCACGAACCGGCAGTCGCACACGATCCTCGCGCCCCGAGCTATTGGGCGTAAATTGATCCACATGGAGTCGCTCCCCAATTCCCGCACGGAGCCCGACGGTTCCCCGGTCATCAGGGTCCTGAGCTACAACATCCGCTCGATGCGCGACGACACAAACGCCCTCGCCCGCGTCATCAGCGCCTGCACCCCAGACCTGGTCCTCCTGCAGGAGGCACCTCGTTTCTTCCGCTGGCGCAAGAAACTCGCCCGCCTGGCCCGCGCCGCGAACCTCGTCATCCTCACCGGCGGCGCCACCGCGGCCGGCCCCGCGATCCTGTGCAACCTCCGCGCCACCGTCGAGCGCACGCAGGACGTCCTCCTGCCGCTGACCCCGGGTCTGCACCGCCGCGGCTTCGCCACCGCGGTGGTCCGCTTCGGCGGCGCCCGCCTCGGCGTCCTGAGCTGCCACCTCTCCCTGCAGAAGGACGAGCGCCACGAGCAGGGCGGCATGCTGCTGGACCGGCTCGCCGCCCTGGGCGTGGAACACGCCGTCGCGGGCGGGGACCTGAACGAGCGTCCCGGCGGCCGCACCTTCCGCCGGATGGCCGACGACCTCCAGGACTGCTGGGCCACCGCCCCCTGGGGCAGCGAGTACACCTCGACGCCGACCGACCCGCACCAGCGCATCGACGCGATCTTCGCCACCAAGGGTGTCGAGGTGCTCGGCTGCGGAGTGCCCGTCGGCCACCCCGGCATCACGCGGGCAGACCTGAGGGCGGCCACGGACCACCTTCCGGTGCTGGCCGCCCTCAGAATCCCGGTGTCCTAGACGACGGCACCCCGCCCGGGATCGTCGTCGCCCTCGTCATCCGTCTTCATCCGCATCACCAGCGTGGCGAACCCGCCCAGGAACCCGCCGATGCCGAGCGTGGCCAGCCACCACGTCATCTCCCAGCTCAACAGGACCGCGAGCAGCAGCAGGAGCGGCCCGCCGACCACTGCCAGCCAGGCGAACTTCGTGGTCACGTCGGCTTCGGGCAGCGGCGGCGGCTCCGGCGGTACGAAGTGGCCCTCGTCGTCGGCGTCGGAGTCGTCCTCGGCCGGCTCGGACACGCTGTAGTCGCGCGGGCCGACGCCGGGCGCGAAGGAGACGGAGCTGCCCAGCGGCTTCACGGGCTTCTCCTCGTCCTTGGGCGCCTCCGTCTGCTGGCCCCCGGTGCCCCCGGTGCCCTCGGCGCCGTCGGTGTCCGCGGGCTCCTCGTCGTCGTTCGTGGAGGACTCCAGCAGCGCCAGGTCCTCCACCGACTTGAACGGCTTGGCGCCCGGCGGGTCCTTCGGCTCCTCGCCGTACCCGGCGACGATCGCGGCCCAGGCGGCGTCCTCGTCGAACGGGACGTGCTGCTCCTCGGGCTCGCGGTCCTCGCGCCTCTCGCGGTCGGAGTCGTGCTCAGCCACGTGTGGTCGTCCCTTCCTTGCCGGCGCCGGTCGCGACCCGGTCGATGAATCCGAGGCTCTCCTCGAGGATCCGGTCCGCGTCATGGTCCAACGTCGCCACGTGATAGCTCTGTTCCAGCACGATCTCCGTTACGTCCGTGGACGACACCCGGCTCAGGATCCGGGCCGAATCCACCGCCGGAACGGTGTGGTCCCGCCTGCTGCGCATCAGCAGCAGCGGCTGGGTGACCTGTGGCAGCTCGCCGTCGACCAGCCGGAAGAAGGTCCGCAGGGAGTGGGCGGCGTGCAGCGGCACCCGGGCGTATCCGAGCTCGACGGCGCCCTCCTTGGCGATGTCGCTGACGATCCCCGGCGCCGTACGGACGAAGTGGCGCGACACGGGAAGGGTGTACGCGAACAGGCCGTGCACCTTGTTCGCCGGGTTGACGACCAGTACGCCGGCCACGTCCTCGCCGTGCTTCGCGGCCAGCCGCAGGGCCAGGGCGCCGCCCATGGACAGGCCCGCCACGAAGACGTGCTCGCAGCGGTCGCGCAGGTTGCGCAGCTCGCGGTCCACCTCGGCGTACCAGTCCTGCCAGCCGGTGAGCGCCATGTCCTCCCAGCGGGTGCCGTGCCCCGGCAGCAGGGGCAGCGAGACGGTGAGCCCCTGCCCGGCGAGGTGCTCCGCCCAGGGGCGCAGCGACTGGGGGGAACCGGTGAAGCCGTGGCAGAAGAGGACCCCCACCTCTCCGCCCTCGCGGCGGTACGGCTCGGCTCCAGGAAGGACCGGCACCTTACGGTCTCCTGTTCGTGAGAGGAACGGTGTGCTTCACCGTACGCGACCGCACTGACACCGACCAGGGCCGTCGGTCTCTTTGACAGTGCCCCGGGTTAAGGTCTGATCGACAGACACAGGAGGCACTCGGTTGTTGTACGGCGCGATGAAGGTGACCATCGGGGGACCGTTGAAGGTCGCCTTCCGGCCCTGGGTGGAGGGCCTGGAGAACATTCCCGCCGAGGGCCCCGCCATCCTGGCGAGCAACCACCTGTCCTTCTCCGACTCGTTCTTCCTGCCGGCGGTCCTCGACCGCAAGGTCACCTTCATCGCGAAGGCCGAGTACTTCACCACCCCCGGCGTCAAGGGCAGGTTGACGGCCGCCTTCTTCAAGGGCGTCGGCCAGCTGCCTGTGGACCGCTCCGGGGCGCGCGGCGCGGGTGAGGCCGCCGTCAAGAGCGGCATCGAGGTCCTGGAGCGCGGCGAGCTGTTCGGCATCTACCCCGAGGGCACGCGCTCGCCCGACGGCCGGCTCTACCGAGGCAAGCCCGGCGGCCTCGCGCGCGTGGCGCTCGCCACCGGCGCCCCGGTCATCCCGGTCGCCATGATCGACACGGAGAAGATCCAGCCGCCGGGGAAGGTCATGCCCAAGCTGATGCGGCCGGGCATCCGGATCGGCGAGCCCTTGGACTTCAGCCGGTACCAGGGCATGGAGCACGACCGTTTCGTGCTCCGCGCGGTGACCGACGAGGTCATGTACGAAATCATGAAGCTCTCCGGCCAGGAGTACGTCGACATGTACGCGACCGCCGCCAAGCGGCAGATCGCGGAGGCGGCGAAGGCGGAGAAGGAGCAGGCGAAGAACGAGAAGGAACAGGCGAAGAAGACCCAGTAGGGCGAAGAGGGGGGTGGGGGCATGGCCAGGCGCGAGCGGGTCATGAGGATGTCCGTCGAGCAGCCGCTGTGGCGGGCGCTCGCCGGCTACCGGGTGCTGACCATGGTGTACGCCATCGGGCTCTTCGTCAGCGCCCACGACGAGGTCGCCCGCCCCTGGGTGGCCGTCGCCTACTTCTGCGTCCTGGCGGTGTGGACGCTGGCCACGCTGCCCCGGGTCGCGAACGCCGCGAGCTGCACCAAGCGCTTCCTCACCGCGGACCTCACCATCGCCCTGGCCGGCATCCTGCTCACCCGGCTCGCCGAGACCCCCGCCCGGATCGACTCCGGCGCCCCGACCCTGCCGTCGATATGGACGGCGGGCGCCGTGCTGGCGTTCGCCATCAAGGGCGGCTGGCGCTGGGCCGCCTTCGCCTCCACGCTGGTCGCCGCCGCCAACCTGGTCCACCGCTCGGGCGTGCCGACCCGCGACACCGTCCACATGGTGCTGCTGGTCTGGATCGCCTCCATCGCCATCGGCTACGTCGTCGAGGTCGCCCGCGCCTCCGAGCGCACCCTCGCCCGGGCCCTGGAGATCGAGGCGGCGACCCGGGAGCGGGAGCGGCTCGCCCGGGACATCCACGACGGCGTGCTCCAGGTGCTGGCGATGGTGCAGCGGCGCGGCGCCGTCATCGGCGGCGAGGCGGCCGAGCTGGGCCGGATGGCCGGTGAGCAGGAGGTGGCGCTGCGCACGCTGGTCTCGGGCGGTCTCGTGCCCGTGTCGCGGGTGTCGGAGGACGCCGCCGAAGGGGCCGTCGTACGGGCCGTGGAGGAGCCGGACGAGGCCGCCGGCCCCGTCGATCTGCGGGCGCTGCTCGCCCCGTACGCCGGTGCGCGGGTCAGCCTCGCCGAGCCGGGTGCGCCCGTGTCGCTGGCGCCCCTGGCCGCGCGGGAGCTGTCGGCGGCCGTCGGGGCCGCCCTGGACAACGTCCGCGAGCACGCCGGCGAGCACGCGCGCGCGTGGATCCTCGTCGAGGACGAGCCCGACGAGGTGATCGTCACCGTGCGGGACGACGGACCCGGCATCCCCGAGGGCCGGCTCGCCCAGGCCGAGGGCGAGGGCCGGCTCGGCGTCGCCCTGTCGATCCGGGGGCGGCTGCGCGACCTGGGCGGCACCGCCGAGCTGATCTCGGTGCCGGGGCAGGGCACCGAAGTGGAACTGAAGGTACCGAAGGACAGCAGCGCTTCACGGGGGAAGGCGGAGCAGCGATGACGGACACCACGAGCGGACAGCAGGACCCGATCAAGGTCATGGTGGTCGACGACCACCCCATGTGGCGCGACGCGGTCGCCCGCGACCTGGCCGAGTCCGGCTTCGACGTGGTCGCCACCGCGGGCGACGGCGACCAGGCCGTACGCCGCGCCAAGGCCGCCACCCCCGACGTGCTCGTCCTCGACCTCAACCTGCCCGCCAAGCCCGGCGTCCAGGTCTGCAAGGAACTGGTGGCCCACAACCCCGCCCTGCGCGTCCTCGTCCTGTCCGCGAGCGGTGAGCACGCCGACGTCCTGGAGGCCGTGAAGTCCGGTGCCACCGGCTATCTGCTGAAGTCGGCGTCCACGGAGGAGCTGCTGGACGCGGTGCGCCGTACCGCCGTTGGCGACCCGGTGTTCACGCCGGGCCTGGCCGGCCTGGTCCTGGGCGAGTACCGGCGCCTCGCCTCCGAACCGGCGCCCGCCGCCCAGGACGCCGACCAGCCCGGCGCCCCGCAGCTCACCGAGCGCGAGACCGAGGTACTGCGCCTCGTCGCCAAGGGCCTGAGCTACAAGCAGATCGCCGAACGTCTGGTCATCTCCCACCGCACGGTCCAGAACCACGTCCAGAACACCCTCGGCAAGCTTCAGCTGCACAACCGGGTGGAGTTGGTGCGGTACGCGATCGAGCGCGGCCTCGACGACGAGTGATCCGGCCGTCGCCCGCTTGACGGCACGTAAACCGAACACCCGGTGGTTCACCGGAATTGCCCGTCCGACCCATCCCGCTGTGACCTGGATCACCATTAGCGTGGCCTCACCAGGCAACCGCGGCGAAGGGACATTTCATGCGGGTCGGAGTACTGACCGGAGGCGGCGACTGCCCCGGTCTCAACGCCGTCATCCGGGCCATCGTCCGCAAGGGCGTGCAGGAGTACGGCTACGACTTCGTCGGCTTCCGGGACGGCTGGCGAGGTCCGCTCGAGAACGACACCGTCCGTCTCGACATCCCCGCCGTGCGCGGCATCCTGCCCCGCGGCGGCACCATCCTCGGCTCCTCGCGCACCAACCCCCTCAAACAGGAGGACGGCATCCGGCGCATCAAGGAGAACCTCGCCAAGCAGGACGTCGAGGCGCTCGTCACCATCGGCGGCGAGGACACCCTCGGCGTCGCCGCCCGGCTGTCCGACGAGTACGGCGTGCCGTGCGTGGGCGTGCCCAAGACCATCGACAACGACCTGTCCGCCACCGACTACACCTTCGGCTTCGACACCGCCGTGGGCATCGCGACCGACGCCATCGACCGGCTGCACACCACCGCCGAGTCCCATATGCGGGTCCTGGTCTGCGAGGTGATGGGCCGTCACGCCGGCTGGATCGCCATCCACTCCGGGCTGGCCGGCGGCGCCAACGTCATCCTCATTCCCGAGCAGCGCTTCGACGTCGACCAGGTCTGCGCCTGGATCACCTCCCGCTTCAAGGCGTCGTACGCCCCGATCGTGGTCGTCGCCGAGGGCGCCATGCCCAAGGACGGCGACATGGTGCTCAAGGACGAGTCGCTGGACTCCTTCGGGCACGTCCGGCTGTCCGGGGTCGGCGAATGGCTGGCCAAGGAGATCGAGAAGCGCACCGGCAAGGAGGCCCGCACGACGGTCCTCGGGCACATCCAGCGCGGCGGCACCCCCAGCGCCTTCGACCGCTGGCTGGCCACCCGCTTCGGACTGCACGCCATCGAGGCGGTCCGCGACCGCGACTTCGGCAAGATGGTCGCGCTGCGCGGCACGGACATCGTCCGCGTCCCGATCGCGGACGCGACGGCCAAGCTGAAGACGGTCGACCCGAAGCTGTACGAGGAGGTCGGGGTCTTCTTCGGCTGACGGCAGGTGGCAGCGGAGGTCCGGGGGCGGCTGCCCCCGGATTGTCACACGGTCGTACGTCGGAGCTGAGCGATCAGTTCCCGTACGACGGCAGCCCCGTTCAGCGTCAGGACCGACTCCGGGTGGAACTGCACCCCGGCGAACCCGGGCCCCCGTACGGCGTGTACCTCCCCGTTGTCGGCCCGGCTGATCCCGATGCCGTGCGCACCCAGCTCCTCGGCCACCTCGTCGTCGCAGCGCGCCACGAAGCTGTTGTAGAAGCCGACGGTCTCGTCCCGCCCGAACAGGTCGATCGTCGTCTGGGCGCCCTGGTACGGCACTTGCTTCCGTACGATCTCCAGTCCCAGCTCGGCCGCGATCAGCTCGTGCCCGAGGCAGACGCCGAGCACGCCGTGCCGGTGGTTCCGGATGACCTCGGCGGTGAGGTCGCGGAGGAAGCGCATCTTGGGGTCGGTGAGGTCGGAGGGATCACCGGGCCCGGGGCCCAGCACCATGGGCCCCTCGTGCGCGATCACCACCTCCCGCAGCCCGGGTTCGTCGTACCGCCGGACGGTCACCTCCAGGCCGCTCGACCGCAGCACGTGCGCCAGCATCGCCGTGAAGGTGTCCTCGCCGTCGACGACCAGGGCGTGTCCGGTCAGCTCCGCGGACCGCTCCTGCATCCGCAGCCAGAAGGGCGCGAGCGACGTCCGGCGTCCGTCGAGCGCGGCACGCACGCGTGGGTCGTCGGCGAGACGCACGCGCGCGTGCTCGGCGCGGGGCCGGGACGGCCGTACGCCCAGGGCGGCCAGCACTCCCGCCGCCTTCGCGTGCGTCTCCGCGACCTCGCTCGCCGGGTCCGACCCACGCACCAGCGTGGCGCCGACCGGCACCCGCAGCCCGCCGTCCGCGTCGATGTCGGCGGTCCGGATGAGGATGGGGGAGTCGAGGGTCTGGGCGCCGCCGGAGTCCCTGCCGATCAGGGCCAGCGCCCCCGCGTAGTAGCCGCGCCCGCCGGCCTCGTGCCGCTCGATCACCCGGCAGGCGTTCTGCACCGGCGAGCCGGTGACCGTGGCCGCGAACATCGTCTCCTTCAGGACCTCCCGCACATCCAGCGAGGACTTCCCGCGCAGCTCGTACTCGGTGTGCGCGAGATGCGCCATCTCCTTCAGCCGGGGCCCGACGACGACCCCGCCCATGTCGCCGACGGTGCACATCATCTTGAGCTCCTCGTCGACGACCATCGACAGCTCCTCGATCTCCTTGCCGTCGGCGAGGAAGTCGAGAAGGTGCTCGGGTGTGGGCCCCTCGGCGGGATAGCGGTACGTCCCGCTGATCGGGTTCATGACGACGGTCCCGCCGGACATCCGCACATGCACCTCGGGGCTCGCCCCGACCAGCGTCCGCTCCCCGGTGTGCACGACGAACGTCCAGTACGCGCCCCGCTCGCCCTCCAGCAGCCGTCGGAACAGCGCGAGCGCGTCGGCGCGGGAGAACCCGGGGATCGAGCCCTGGTACGTCCGCCGGATCACGAAGTTCGCGCCCTCGCCCCGCCCGATCTCCTCCCGCAGCACCCGCCCGACGATCCGCGCGTACTCCTCGTCACCGACGTCGAAGCCACCGCCCTCGACGCGCACGTCATGGGACGGGAGCTGCGCCAGGGCGTCGGCGAGCGGGATCTCGTACGTCTCCTCGGGGCTCAGCACCGCCAGCGGCGTGCCGTCGTCACGGACGTCGAAGCCGCGCTCGCGGATCTGCCGGAAGGGGACGAGGACCAGGCCCTCGTCGGGGAGGTCGGCGAGGCGGTCGTAGGCGGCGACCGGGCCGAGGAACACCTCCACGGTGCTCTCGTCGTGGCCCGGTGTGCGACGGCGCAGCAGGGCGAACGGGCGGGGATCGTCGAGCAGGTCGAGCAGCTGCATGGGTCCGTTTCCTTCTCGCTGAGAGTTCACTGGGAGGAACGGACCCCGACAAACGCCGAAGGCCGCCCCTCGGGCGGCCTTCGCGAAGTCTGTCGTACGCGCAGTCAGTGGGCCGCCGGATGAGCGGTCCACCACCAGGTCTGGGTCGAATGCGCGAACATGCGAGGCACCCTACCCCATGTCCGAGGCGTGTACCCCGTGTCTCAATTGCTGGGCATGGGGTAGGACGCCCGACACGACCCCGTAATGTTGAGGTCGTGACCGTGAACGCTAAGACCAGCGCAAGCGCTGGCAACACCTGGCGAGACCTGCCCGCGGCGCAGCAGCCCGAGTACCCCGACCTTGAGGCTCTGCGCGCAGTCGTTGCGGACCTCGAGTCGTATCCGCCGCTCGTCTTCGCGGGCGAGTGCGATCAGCTGCGCGCCCGGATGGCGGCCGTCGCCAAGGGAGAGGCGTTCCTTCTCCAGGGCGGCGACTGTGCCGAGGCCTTCGACGCGGTCTCGGCCGACCAGATCCGCAACAAGCTGAAGACCCTGCTCCAGATGGGCGCCGTGCTGACGTACGCCGCCTCGGTGCCGGTCGTGAAGGTCGGCCGCATCGCCGGCCAGTACTCCAAGCCGCGCTCCAAGCCGACCGAGACCCGCGACGGCGTGACCCTGCCGACCTACCGCGGCGACTCCGTCAACGGCTTCGACTTCACCGAGGCCGCCCGCGTCCCGGACCCCGAGCGCCTGAAGCGGATGTACAACGCCTCCGCCTCCACGCTCAACCTGGTGCGCGCCTTCACCACCGGCGGCTACGCCGACCTGCGCCAGGTGCACGCCTGGAACCAGGACTTCGTGAAGTCCTCCCCGTCCGGTCAGCGCTACGAGCAGCTCGCGCGCGAGATCGACAACGCGCTGAACTTCATGCACGCCTGCGGGGCCGACCCGGAGGAGTTCAAGACGGTCGAGTTCTACTCCTCGCACGAGGCGCTGCTGCTCGACTACGAGTCGGCGCTGACCAGGGTCGACTCCCGCACCGGGCAGCTGTACGACGTCTCGGCGCACATGGTGTGGGTCGGTGAGCGCACCCGGCAGCTGGACCACGCGCACATCGAGTTCGCCTCGCAGATCCGCAACCCGATCGGCATCAAGCTCGGCCCGACGACGACGGCCGAGGAGGCGCTGCAGTACATCGACCGCCTGGACCCGGAGCGCGAGCCGGGCCGGCTGACGTTCATCGTCCGCATGGGCGCGGACAAGATCCGCGACCGGCTTCCCGAGCTGGTCGAGAAGGTCACGGCGTCCGGCGCCACGGTGGCCTGGGTGACCGACCCGATGCACGGCAACACCTTCGAGGCGGCCTCCGGCCACAAGACCCGCCGCTTCGACGACGTGCTCGACGAGGTCAAGGGCTTCTTCGAGGTCCACAAGGGCCTCGGCACCCACCCGGGCGGCATCCATGTCGAGCTCACCGGTGACGACGTCACCGAGTGCGTGGGCGGCGGCGACGAGATCTTCGTCGACGATCTGCACCAGCGCTACGAGACGGCCTGCGACCCGCGTCTGAACCGCAGCCAGTCGCTCGACCTGGCGTTCCTCGTCGCGGAGATGTACAGGGACCAGTGACAGGATCGCCTGTTACCGGGACATGAGTGGGGCGCGGATCACATACGATCCGCGCCCCGCGGCACTTTTACGGTTCCTATGAGCCGGGTAAGGTTAGGTTAGCCTCACCGATCAAGGGGATGGCACATCGATCCCGCCGGGAGGTGAACCGCGTGTACGTCTGCAGTTGCTTCGGCATCACCGAGCAGCAGGTCAAGAAGCACGCGGAGGACGGCGCCTGCACCCCCCGCCAGATAGCGTCCGCCTGCAAGGCGGGCACGGACTGCGGATCGTGCGTGCGCCGTATTCAGGCGCTCCTGGGCAGGGGCGCGTGCCCCCGCCGTGAGCTGGCCGACCAGGGCAAGCCGATGCTCACCGACCTGGCGGACGCGGCCTAGCTCGGCTGCTCGATCTGCTGCGCGATGTACAGCGCCTCACCGAGCTTGTCGATCAGCTCCAGCTGTGTGTCCAGGTAGTCGATGTGGTGCTCCTCGTCCTCGAGGATCGATTCGAAGATGTTCGCCGACGTGACGTCGCCCTTGGCGCGCATCACCTCGATGCCGCGCTTGAGGCGGTCGATCGCCTCCACCTCGATCTGCCGGTCGGCCTGGAACATCTCGGTGACCGTCTGGCCGACCCGCACATGGAACAGCCGCTGGTAGTTGGGCAAGCCGTCGAGCATGAGGATGCGCTCGGTGAGCTTGTCCGCGTGCTTCATCTCATCGATGGATTCCTCACGCGTGTACTTGGCGAGCTTCGTCCAGCCTTTGTTGTCCTGGATCCGGTAGTGCAGCCAGTACTGGTTGATCGCGGTGAGCTCACCGGTGAGCTGCTCGTTGAGGAATTCGAGGACCTCGGGGTCGCCCTGCATCGCTTCGGGCTCCTTCCAAGCGGGGAACTGGCAGGTTGCGCCGCATGATTGCACCGGCGATAAAGATCGTCCAGTAAGTCTTCACTTAGTAAGTAAGTGCATGCTTAGTCCGTTTTGAGATGAATTGCTGAGGGTGGGGTCAAGCGCACTGCTTCGGGTCTGTCAGGATGGAGTCATGGGTCAGCCGGTGGAGCGCGAAACTGGAGAAGCGGCACACTCCGAGCTTCCGCCGGGACAGCGGCTGCAGCGCGGCTGGCCGGTCACGCACTACGGCCCCGTCCCGAAGTTCCGTCCCGAACGCTGGGAGTTCAGGGTGTTCGGGGCCACCGCCGACGGCGAGAAGCACTGCTGGACCCACGAGGAGTTCACGGCCCTGCCGTACACCACCGTCGTCGCCGATCTGCACTGCGTCACGAAGTTCAGCATGCTCGGCGCGGAGTGGGGCGGCATCCCGGCCCGTACGATCCTGGAGATCGCCCCGCCCGCGCCGGCTGTCACCCATGTGATGGTCTGGGCCGAATACGGCTTCAGCTCCAACCTGCGCCTGGACGACTTCGCCTCCGAGCGCACCATCTTCGCCACCCACAAGGACGGCGAACTGCTCACCGCGGAGCACGGTTTCCCCCTCCGTCTGGTCGTCCCCCATCTGTACGCCTGGAAGGGGCCCAAGTGGGTCCGCGGCGTGGAGTACATGACCGCCGACCGCCGCGGCTTCTGGGAGGAGCGCGGGTATCACAACATCGGCGATCCGTGGAAGGAACAGCGGTACTCGTACCAGGAGGAGCCCGGGGACGGGCCCGAGCTCTGACACTGCCGGTAAGCTCGTTGTTCGTTACTACGACCACGTGCAGGGGGCCCCGATGGCAGTGTTCAGCGTGATCTTCTCGGAGGCCGCGGCGCGTGTGCGCGACAGTCTCCCGGACGACCGCCGTGAGCTGCTCCAGCGTGGCCTCGCCATACTGACCACCGACCCCCGCACCAAGGTCTCGTCGCCGATCTCCGGTGACGAGAACACGCGCTCCCTCGCACTGACCCACACCATGGCCATCGAGTACGTCGTCAGCGACGGGCTGCTGATCGTGCTCGTGGTGCACCTCGTCGACACGGCCCACGTTCTGTTCGAAAACGAGGACTGACCCGGAGTCTCAGCCGTCCCGGAGCTTCTTCAGCCGCTCCACGTCCGCCGCGTGCCCTTCCTTCCCGCCGGGCGTCTCGATGACCAGCGGTACGCCCTCGGTGGCGGGGTGCGTCATCAGCGCCCGGAACGGGTCCTCGCCGATGTGGCCCGCGCCGATGTTCTCGTGCCGGTCCTTGTGGGCGCCCACGACGTCCTTGGAGTCGTTGGCGTGGATCAGCTTCAGCCGGCCCTCGCCGACGGTGTCCACCAGCAGGTCGAGTGTCCGGTGCATGCCGGACGGGCCCGTCAGGTCGTGACCGGCGGCGAAGACATGGCAGGTGTCCAGGCACACGCCCAGCTTCGGATGGGCGTCCAGCGCCTCGAAGTACGGCTCGAAGTCCCAGGTGCGGGAGCAGAGCGAGGAGCCCTGGCCGGCCGTCGACTCCAGCAGCAGAAACGGGTCGTCGTCGTGGGTCAGCTCCTCCAGCAGCGGCAGCATGTGCTCGCGCACCTGGCGCAGGGCCACCGACCGCTCCCGGCCGCCGGTCGCGCTGCCCGTGTGCACGACCACGCCCAGCGCCCCGATCTCCCGCCCGCGGCGCAGCGAGTGCCGCAGCGACTGCACCGACTTCTCGACGGTGGCCTCGGTGTGCGAGCCGAAGTTGATCAGATACGGCGCGTGCACATACGCCGGGATCGACTCGGCCTCGCACACCGCGCGGAACTCCTCGTCCTGCCGCGGATTCCCGGCGGGCGTGGCCCAGCCGCGCGGGTTGGCGACGAAGACCTGGACGGTCTCCGCCTTCAGGTCGTGGGCGTAGGTGAGCCCGACGGAGCTGAGGCCGCCGGCCACGGGGACGTGGCTGCCGACGGGGTTGCGGGAGGGGCCCGCGAGGGCGGTGCCGGACTGCTGCTTTCTCACCCGTTCAGGGTGCCATGCGGTCCGGCCTGCCTGTTCACCGGCCGATGAGGGGCTTCCTCACCGGATGGTGATCGTGATCGTCGACCCCTTCGGTGCCGTCTTGCCGCCCTTCACGGACTGCTTCTTGACCGTGTCGCCGAACAGCCCGAGCAGGCCGCGGTCCTCGTCGACCGCGAAGCCGGCGGCCTCCAGCTCGGCCTTGGCGTCGTCGACGTTGTCGCCCACCACGTCCGGCACCTCGATCATCTCGGGTCCCTTGGACAGCGTCAGCGTCACGGTGTCGCCCTCGGCGGCCTGCCCGCCCTCGGCCGGCGACTGCCGGGCGACCTGGCCGGCGTCGAACTCGGAGTTGACCCGCTCGGAGGCGACCTTCACCTTCAGGCCGGCCTCCTCCAGGTCCGCCTTCGCGTCGGCCAGGCTCTCGCCGGTGACGCCCGGGACGTCCACCGGGCGGCCCTTGCTGACGACCAGCGCGACCGCGGAGCCGGAGCGGACCTTGGTGCCGGTCCCGGGGTCCGAGGAGAGGACGGAACCCCTGGTGACGTCGTCGTTGAACTCCCGGGTCACCATGCCCGGCTGGAGTCCGGCCTCCTTCAGCTCGGCCTTCGCCTTGGCCAGCGGGTAGCCCTCCAGATCGGGCACCTTCACCGTCTCCGGGCCCGCCGAGATGACCAGCGACACGGAGTCGTTGTGCCGTATGCGGGCGCCCGTCTTCGGGTCCGTGCTGATGACGGCGCCGCGCTTGACGGTGTCGCTGTAGGACCGCTCCACCTTGCCGACCTCGAGCCCGGCCTCCGCCAGCCGGTCCCGGGCCTGCGCCTCGGTCTTGGACAACAGCGGCGGGACCTGGGTGAACTGGCCGGAGTTGATGTACCAGATGCCGACGCCCAGGCCGAGGGCCAGCAGCACGGCGGTGACGACGACCAGCGGGCCGCGCGGCCGGCGCGGAGTGCGCGACCGGCGCCCGGGCGGCGGAGGCGGCGGGGCCTCCAGCCGGCTGGTGCGGTGGAAGACGGCCTCGGGCTCGTCCCCGTTCACCGGCAGCGGGCGTTGGATGTTCAGCGCGCGCGGGATCACGCTCGTACGGTCGTCGGCGTTGCTGTGCTCCGCCGTGAGCGCCTGCGGCGGCACCGCGTCGAGCTGCTCCGCGCTCAGCCCGGCCCGTGCCTCCCGGGCCAGGGCCAGCAGCGCCACGGCGTCGTACGGGCGGAGCTGCGGGGAGCGCGCGGTGGCCGACGCGACCAGCTCGTCCAGCTCGTACGCCATCCCCGGCACGATCGCCGAGGGCGGCGGGACGTCCTCGTGCAGATGCTTGTAGAGCACCACCGCGGGGGAGTCCCCGTCGTGCGGCTTCTCGCCGGTGAGCATCTCGTAGAAGACGACACCGCACGCGTACACGTCGACCCGGGCGTCCGCGGCGCCGGGCTGCTCGATCTGCTCGGGCGCGAGATAGGAGACGGTGCCGAGGACGGCGCCGGTGGTGCTGGTCACGGTGTCCACGGACCGCACGAGTCCGAAGTCGGCGACCTTGACCCGTCCGTCGTCCCCTATCAGGACGTTCTCCGGCTTCATGTCCCGGTGCACGAACCCGGCCCGGTGCGCGGCGCCGAGCGCGGCGAGCACCGGCTCCAGGATGTCCAGGGCGGCCCGGGGCTGCAGCGCCCCGCGCTCGCGCAGCACGTCACGCAGGGTGCAGCCCGCGACGTACTCCATGGCGAGATAGACGTACGACCCGTCGGTGCCCTGGTCGAAGACCTGCACCACGTTCGGATGCGCCAGCCGGGCGACGGACTTCGCCTCCCGGATGAACCGCTCGACGAACGCCCCGTCCACTGCCAGCGCGGGGTGCATCACCTTGAGCGCGAGCACGCGGTCCAGGCGGGTGTCCAGGGCCCGGTAGACCGTGGCCATCCCGCCGACCGCGATCCGCGCGTCCACGCGATACCGGCCGTCGAGCACCTGCCCGACCAGAGGGTCCTGAAGGGTCGTATCCACGCAGGTGAGTGTAGGGGCCGACACCGACACGCCAGCCGGTTCGGCCGGGATCGGGGCGGTACTGCAGCCGACCTGTGACGGATGCCTCATTGATCGAAGGGCTTCGTCGAACGTGCGTTCAGAACGCGGGTCGTTCCGGGTCCAGCCGTGCCATGCCGTCCACGGGCGACGACGCCTCCGCGAAGTGCCGCCGCGGAATCCGGCCCGCCCGGTACGCCAGCCGCCCCGCCTCCGCCGCGTGCCGCATCGCGTCGGCCATCAGCACCGGTTCCTGAGCGCGCGTCACCGCCGAGGCGAGCATCACGCCCGCGCACCCCAGCTCCATCGCGAGCGCCACGTCCGACGCCGTACCGGCGCCCGCGTCCAGGATCACCGGCACGCGCGCGTGCTCCACGATCAGCTGGAAGTTGTGCGGATTGCGGATGCCGAGCCCCGACCCGATGGGCGAGCCGAGCGGCATGATCGCGGCGCAGCCGGCGTCCTCGAGCTTTCGCGCCAGCACCGGGTCGTCGTTGGTGTACGGCAGCACCGTGAAGCCGTCGTCGACCAGCGTCTCCGCCGCGTCCAGCAGCTCGATCGGATCCGGCAGCAGGGTCC
The DNA here is from genome assembly GCF_015160855.1 of Streptomyces ferrugineus. Classification (NCBI taxonomy): domain Bacteria; kingdom Bacillati; phylum Actinomycetota; class Actinomycetes; order Kitasatosporales; family Streptomycetaceae; genus Streptomyces; species Streptomyces ferrugineus. The sequence goes on from NZ_CP063373.1 coordinate 2,487,043, forward strand.
GCTCGTCGGCGATGACCTCCAGCTTGATCAGATCCGTGCCGAGCGCCTCGCGCGCGAGACGGGCCGTCAGCACGGCCTCTCCCGCGGTGAAGCACCCCGCGGTGTTCGGCAGCACCCGGATCCCGAGCCTGTCCAGCACGGACAGCACCGAGCCGTGCACCGACGGGTCCACCCGCCGCATCGCGACCGTGGTCAGCTCCGTCCCGGACGCCACCAGCGCCCGCTCCAGCACCTCCAGGCTGGGCGCTCCGCCCGTGCCCATGATCAGGCGGGACGTGAAGGACGTACCGCCGATGACAAAGGGATCGTCGGCCATGGTTCAGCCTCCTTGGACGGCGGTGAGGACCTCGACGCGATCTCCCTCGGAGAGGGGCGTCGACGGCCACTGCGCGCGCGGGACGACGGTTTCGTTGAGAGCGGCGGCCACTCCGGAGGGCGCCGCGGTGAGCATGCGTACGGCGACGTCGAGCGCCGTACCGGGAGCGACCTCCCGCCGCTCACCGTTGAGGGAGATGTTCATGCCGGCTGCTCCGTGAGGGCGGCGCCGGCGAACCGCCGGGACGTGAACGCGCGGGCCTCCTCGGGGAGTTCACCGGTGGCCAGGACCTGCGCCATGACGTCCCCGGTGACCGGCGTCAGCAGCACGCCGTTGCGGTAGTGCCCGGTGGCCAGCGACAGCCCGTCCAGCTCGGTCGGCCCGAGCAGCGGCGCGTTGTCGGGGGAGCCGGGGCGCAGACCGGCCCGGGCCTCGGTGAGCGGCAGCTCGGTGATGCCCGGCACCAGCTCATGGGCGTCGCGCAGCAGCTCGTACACCCCGCCCGCGGTCACCGTCGTGTCCCAGCCCAGCTCCTCGCTCGTCGCCCCGACGACCAGCTCCCCGCTCTGGCGCGGCACCAGATACACCTGGCTGCCGCGCACCACGGCCCGCACGGTACGGCTCAGGAACGGCGCGTACCGCTGCGGCACGGTCAGCCGCAGCACCTGTCCCTTCACGGGGCGCACGGGCGGCAGTACGTCGTCCGGGACGCCCGCGAGGCGCCCGCTGAGGCTGCCCGCCGCCAGGACCACCTGGCCGGCGCCCAGCCCGGTGCCGTCCGTCGTGGTGACTCCGGCGGCCCGGTCCCGTACGACGTCGAGGCGCTCGGCCCAGGTGCGGTGGAAGACGACCCCCGCCCGCTCGCACGCGGCCACCAGCGCCCCGGCCAGCCGCCGCGGGTCGATCTGGTGGTCGCCGTCCACCCGCAGCCCCCCGCGCACCCCGGGCGCGAGCATCGGCTCCAGGCGCCGGCACTCGCGGCCCGACAGCCACTCGGAGTCCAGCCCCGACCGGCGTTGCAGGGCGTGCAGGTCGCGCAGATGGGCGCGGTCGTCGGCGTCCAGCGCGACGGCGAGCGTGCCGCACCGGCGGTAGCCGAGGTCATGGCCGGTGAACTCGGTCAGCTCGGCCGCGAAGTCCGGGTAACGGCGGGCCGACTCCAGGTTCAGGCCCAGCAGGGTCTGCTCGCCGTAGTGCAGTTCCGTGACGGCGGCCAGCATCCCGGCGGCCACCTGGGCGGCCCCGCCGCCCGGCTCGGGGTCCACGACGGCCGTGGTGAACCCGCGTCCCGCGGCCCGCCACGCCGTGACCAGACCGATGATTCCGCCCCCGATGACGAGGACGTCTGACGTTCGCGTACGCGACATGGGCGTCCAGCCCCTCCCTTCGCCGGCATGACCCGGATCAGGTTCGTACGGTCGGAGGCCGCCAGCCTCCCTCTCAGCCCGGTCCGTCCGGGCTCCCGCGAGTGCTCTACGGTGGCCACCCTAGCCCGCCCCCGTATGTCTCAGTAAGGGAGCCGCAGCCCGTGGCACGCTCGCTCGACGGACTCGTCCTCGCCCCCGTTGTGGACCAAGCCCCAGGTCAGGTGGGTACCCGCACCCGGTTCACGTACCACGAGAAGGACGGCGAGATCTGGGCCGAGTACGCGGGCGGCGACGTCGTGCGCGGCCATCTCGTGGGCACCCGGGAAGGCGACCGGCTGGACTTCCGGTATGTGCAGCTCAAGCGGGACGGGACGACGTCCTCGGGCCACTGCGTCTCGACGGTGGCCGAGCTTCCCGACGGGCGGGTGCGGCTGGCGGAGACCTGGGAGTGGGAGTCCCAGGACGGCGCGGGAACGAGTGTTGTGGAGCAGGTCACTGAGCACGCCCCCTGACTGACGAATAGTCAGTTGTCTATGGTGATCAGGTGAGCGAGCAGACGCAGCAACCGGGCACGTCAGCGGCGCGCCGCGTGGTCGTCGCCGGCGCGGGCATGGCCGGGGTCCAGACGGCGGTCGCCCTGCGCGAACGGGGCTTCACCGGCCCCGTCACCCTCATCGGCGCCGAACCCCATCAGCCGTACGACCGGCCACCCCTGTCCAAGGCCGTGCTGCTCGGCAAGGCCGAGGGCTCCGCCTTCGACGTCGACTTCGAGGCGCTCGGCATCGAGCTGTGGCTGGGGCGCGAGGTGCTCGGCGTGCGCACCGCCGACCGCGAGCTGGACACCGAGGCCGGGCCGTTTCCGTACGACGTCCTCGTGCTCGCCACCGGCGCCGAGCCGATCCGGCTGCCGGGTACGGAGGGCGTCCCCGGTGTGCATCTGCTGCGCACCCTGGACGACGCCGAGCGGCTGCGGCCGGTGCTGGCCCGGCAGCACGACATCGTGGTCGTCGGCGCGGGCTGGATCGGCGCGGAGTTCGCCACCGCCGCGCGCGAGGCGGGCTGTGCGGTGACCGTCGTGGAGGCCGCCGACCGGCCGCTCGCGGGGGCGCTGCCCGCGCAGGTGGCCGCGCCGATGACCGCCTGGTACGAGGACAGCGGCGCGGTGCTGCGCACGCACACGCGCGTGGAGCGCGTCGAGCCCGGCGCGGTGCTCCTCGACGACGGCTCGCGGATTCCCGCGGACGCGGTCGTGGTCGGCATCGGGGCCCGGCCCGCCACGGCCTGGCTGGTCGGCTCGGACATCGAGCTCGGCGCGTACGGCGAGGTCGTGGCCGACGAGCGGCTGCGCACCTCCGTGCTCGACGTCTACGCGGTCGGCGACTGCGCGTCCTTCCCCTCGGGGCGCTACGGCGAGCGCCTGCTGGTCCACCACTGGGACAACGCCCTCCAGGGCCCGCGCACGGTCGCCGCGAACATCCTCGGCGAGACCACCGCCGTCTACGACCCCGTGCCGTACTTCTGGTCCGAGCAGTTCGGCCGCTTCGTCCAGTACGCCGGCCACCACGCCGCCGCCGACACGACCGTGTGGCGCGGCGACCCGTCGGGCCCGGCGTGGACGGTCTGCTGGCTCAGGGACGACCGCCTCGTCGCCCTCCTGGCGGTGGGCCGGCCGAGGGATCTGGCGCAGGGGCGGCGGCTGATCGAGTCGGGCACGCCGATGGACGCGGAGCTGCTGGTGGACCCCGCGCGGCCGCTGAAGGCGGCGACGGCGTAGTGCGCCGGCCCCGCCCGGCCGGACCGGCCTGGCTTCCGACTGTCAGTGGCAGATGGCAGGCTTGTCTCCGTGACCGAGATTGACGCAAAGATCGATGCTCTCGTCCCCGCCTGGCTCACCCTGCCCGACATCGCCGAACAACTCGGCGTCGAGGTGACCCGCGTCCGGCAGCTGGTCAAGGAGGGCCAGCTCATCGCCGTGCGCCGTGGTGAGAACCGCGCGCTGCACGTCCCCGCCGCCTTCATCGACGGGGACAAGGTCGTCAAGGGCCTGTCCGGGACCCTGACGCTGCTGCGGGACGACGGCTTCACGGACGAAGAGATGCTGGAGTGGCTCTTCACCCCCGACGAAAGCCTGCCCGGCACCCCCGCGCAGGCCCTCGGCGAGAACCGCGGCACGGAGGTGAAGCGCCGCGCCCAGGCGCTCGCCGTCTGAGCCGACCACCGGGATCCCCACACCGTCCGGTGTACGGGCCGGGGCCTTCGGGCCACGGCCGCGGTCGACTGCGGCCGCATGGCCGTGGCCCGGCATGGTCGCCGGCGCCTTCGAGCGTCGACCCGGCCCGTACGCCCTCGACCGACGGCACGGCCACAGGCCGCCGGCGGGTGCCGTCCGCGCACCGCGCTCCGGCTACCGTGCCTGGGGTCCGGCACCCGCCCGACCTCACCCGCCCGGCAACCCGACCCCAGGGGGCACCGCATGTCCGACACCGTCACCGCGGGCACCGCCCGCGCGCAGCTCGCCGACGCCCGGCTCTACCTGTGCACCGACGCCCGCAAGCGGCAGGGCGACCTGGCGGAGTTCCTGGACGCCGCGCTGGCCGGTGGTGTCGACATCGTGCAGTTGCGGGACAAGGGCATGGAGGCGGCCGAGGAACTGGAGCACCTGAAGGTCCTCGCCGACGCCTGCGCCCGGCACGGCAGGCTCCTCGCGGTCAACGACCGCGCCGACGTGGCCCACGCCGCCGGCGCCGACGTCCTGCACCTGGGGCAGGGCGACCTCCCGGTGCCGGCCGCCCGCGCGATCCTCGGGGACGACGTCCTGATCGGCCGCTCCACCCACGCCGACCCGGAGGCCGAGGCGGCCGCCGCCCAGGAGGGCGTGGACTACTTCTGCACCGGCCCCTGCTGGCCGACCCCCACCAAGCCCGGCCGTCACGCCCCCGGCCTCGACCTGGTCCGCCACACCGCGTCCCTCGGCACCGACCGCCCCTGGTTCGCCATCGGCGGCATCGACCTCGGCAACCTCGACCAGGTGCTGGAGGCCGGCGCCCGCCGTGTCGTCGTCGTACGGGCGATCACGGAGGCCACCGACCCGGGCGCCGCGGCGGCGGAGTTCGCCAAGCGGCTGCGGCAGGTGTAGGGCGACCAGGGGCACCCCGGATATTCGCCCGTTTGTCCAAGGACTGGACAACAATCCGACAAATCGGGCAAATTTCCAGCGTCTGGTTGGGGGACCGGAGCCCCCTGGCTAACCTGCGAGTATGGCCCTCGGCACCGCATCCATCAGGTCGGACCACGCGCGTACCGTGCGCGAGATGCTCGCGACCGGCAAGACGACGTATTCCTTCGAGTTCTACGCCCCCAAGACCCCGAAGGGCGAGCGGAACCTGTGGAACGCGCTGCGCCGGGTCGAGGCCGTCGGGCCCGACTTCGTCTCCGTGACCTACGGCGCGGGCGGCTCCACCCGCGCGGGCACGGTCAAGGCGACCGAGGCGATCGCCTCCGACACCACGCTCACGCCGATCGCCCACCTCACCGCCGTCGACCACTCGGTGGCCGACCTGCGCAACATCATCGGCCAGTACGCCGACGCCGGGATCCGCAACATGCTGGCGCTGCGCGGCGACCCGCCCGGCGACCCGCTGGGCGACTGGGTGCGCCACCCCCGCGGCCTGACCTACGCCGCCGAGCTCGTCGAGCTGATCAAAGCGTCCGGCGACTTCTGCGTGGGCGTCGCGGCCTTCCCGGCGATGCACCCGCGCTCCGCCGACTGGGAGACCGACGTCCGTCACTTCGTCGACAAGTGCCGGGCCGGCGCGGACTACGCGATCACGCAGATGTTCTTCGAACCGGAGGACTACCTGCGGCTGCGCGACCGCGTGTCGGCCGCCGGCTGCGACACCCCGATCATCCCGGAGATCATGCCGATCGCCAGCGTACGGAGCCTGGAGCGGATCCCGTCCCTCACCAACGCCGCCTTCCCGGCCGCCCTGAAAGAGCGGATCCTCACAGCCAAGGACGATCCGGCGGCTGTACGCTCGATCGGGATCGAGTTCGCCACGGAGTTCTGTGCGCGGCTGCTGGCCGAGGGAGTGCCCGGATTGCACTTCATTACGCTCAACAACTCCACGGCAACCCTGGAAATCTACGAGAACCTGGGCCTGCACCACCCACCGCAGGCCTAGACCGGCCGTCCTGATATACGTCACACTGCGTAGGCGGCCACTGGGAGAGGGGCGTACATGGGCTGGACGGTCCTCTACATCGCGTTCGGCGTCGTCGCGCTGTGGCTGCTGGGCGAGGTACTGCTGCAGTACAAGGCGCGTCTGCGCTGGCGGCTGCTCGCCTTCGCCGGCTTCCTCGGCGTCGTGAGCGGCGTGCTGATCGGACAGGTGATCGTCATCGGGCTGGGCGCGGCGGCGTTCGCCGTCGGCCAGACCTACGTCACGCTGTCGTTCCGCCGCGGCTTCTCGGCCGGCTGGGCGGTCCCCGCACCGGCCCTCGGCCCGCTGGGCGCCAAGCGCCGCCGTGAAGAGGCGGAGCACCGGGAGCCGACCCTGGAGGTCTCCGGCCTGGAGGCGAGCGCGGACGGCTTCCCCGGCGACGCCCCCGAGTACGGCCGTGAGAGCGTCGGCTACGGCGACGAGTACGACCGCGACGACGTCTTCACGCCCGCGCGCACGCCGCAGCCCACGGCCGCCGAGACGACCTCCGTCTACGAGCCGCAGCCCATGCCGGACGACACCGGCTCCTACGGCATATACGGCGACTCCGGCTACGCCGCCGCCGACCAGAACTACGCGGCCACCGGCCAGCCCCAGGACCAGTACGCGACGGCCGACCAGGGCTATGCGTACGACGGCTACTCCGGTTACGACCAGCAGCAGTACGGCTACGACCCCAACGGCCAGCAGCAGTACGCCGCTTACTCCGACCCGTACATCGGCACCCAGACCTACGGCGGCGCCGGGTACGACGCCTACGGCCAGCAGCAGTACGGCCAGCAGGGCTACACCCAGGACCAGTACGCCACCGGCACCTACGGCGAGACCCCGCCCGGCGGCGTCTGGGTCCCGCAGCAGCGCACCGACGAGACGTACGGCGGCGAACTCCCGCCGGAGCAGCAGTACCCGTACCAGGGCAACGGCCAGCAGCAGGGGCAGGAGCAGGGGTACGACGAGCAGTACCGTTTCTGACGGATCCCCCTACCCGCGGATCACTGCGAGCCCCGGAACTCCGGGCCCTCCACGATCAGCCCCGCCACCAGCGCACCCGACATGCCCGCGTGTGAGAGGCCGCCGCCCGGGTGGGACCAGCCGCCGACCGTGAACAGGCCCGGTATGCGCGTGCTGTTGGACGGGCGCAGCAAGGCACCCTGCGCCGCGGCGAGCGCGGGTGCGGGCACACCGCCGCCCTCGGCCCCCGTCTCCTGCCGGGTGTGCACCGGCGTACGGACCTCCCGCCACAGGATGCGCTCGCCCAGGCCGGGCAGGGCACGCTCGGCGGCGGCGACCATCCGGTCCGCGAACGCGTCGGCGGCACCCGCGGCGCTCCAGTCGTACCGCGTCTGCGACGGCACGGTGGCGGTGAGCACCGCGGACTCGTGGGCGTCGTCGGGGCGCAGGGCCGCGTCGTCCGGGCGATCGATCCGGACCGTCGGGTGCGCGGGCGGCTCGCCGAGCCCGAACGCGTCCAACTCGGCCCGCCGGTCCGGGGTGTGCGCCACCGTGCGGTGAGCGGCGCCCGCCTCCCGCGCCCCGCGCAGCGCCAGGCAGACCACGGCCCGGCCCGAGGACAGGCCCTCGGGGCTCGGCTCGACCGCCTCCGCCGCGTACAGCTCACGGTCGCCCACCAGGTCGCGCAGGCGCCACGGCCCGGTGCCGACGACCATGTCGGCCTCCGCCACGGCCGCGTCGGCCAGCTCCAGCCCCGCCGCCCGGCCGTCCTTCTCCACGATCCCGGTGACCTCCGCACCGAAGTGGAACTCGACCCTTCGGGCCAGGCACCGCTCGTACACCGCCCGGGCCAACTCCCGTATGCCGCCGCGCACATACCAGGTCCCGAAGGCGTGCTCCAGGTACGGCAGCACCGCCGCGCTCGCCGGGGCCGCGCCGGGGTCCAGGCCGTACGCGAGCGCGTGGCTCTCCAGCAGGGCGACGAGCCGGGGGTCGCGCAGCTCCCAGGCGCCGACCTCGGCGAGCGTGCCGGCCCGGCGGGTGCGCAGGAGCCGCTTGTGGGGCACCGACGGGTAGGGCTCACGCTCGGCCAGCACCCGCCAGTTCGGCCACAGGGGCTCCTCCAGCAGCGGCCTGCGCGTGCGGTCCCAGGCCTCGCGGGCGCGGACCAGGAAGTCGCCCCAGCGGGCGCCCGTGCCGGCGCCCAGCGCCTCGTCCAGGGCCGCCACCACGCCCGCGCGCGAGGCGTTCGGCAGCGAGACCGCGGTGCCGTCCGCGAAGACATGACGCGCGGACGGGTCGACCTGGACCAGCTCGACGCACTCCTCCAGCGGCTCCTTGCCGGTCTTGATGAACAGGTCGCGGTAGACGGCCGGCAGGGGGAGCAGCCCGGGGCCCGTGTCGAAGCCGAAGCCGTCGCGCTCGAAGCGGCGCACCGCTCCGCCGTACGTCTGCGTACGCTCGTACACCGCCACTCGGTGGCCCGCGACGGCCAGCCGGGCAGCGGCCGCCATCGCGCCCATCCCGGCGCCGATCACCGCAATCCGTGCCATGCGTGGGACTTTATCGGCCGGCACTGACAAGGGCGCACTGACCTCGGAAGAAGGCTCAGCCGGGCCCCGCCGTCGACTGCGCGAGCCGCTTCTCCGCCCGCCGCTCGGCCCTGCGCCGCAGGAAGCCACGGATCCGCGCGATCAGGAAGTACAGCAGGAGCAGGCCGGCGAGCAGCAGAGCGCCCGCGATGACGGCCGCCGCCACGGGGTGGAAGATCGCGAAGGTGATGATCGCGGCGACTCCCAGGTCCTCGGCGAGGCTCACCACGACATTGCTGAACGGCTCGGGCGAGGTGTTGACCGCCATCCGCGTCCCGGCCTTGACCAGATGGCTCACCAGCGCCGTGGAACCCCCGACCGCGCCCGCCGCCAGCTCCGGCACCGACCCGCTCTGCCCGGCGAGCAGCGCCGCGACGACCGCGCCCGACACCGGCCGGATCACCGTGTGCACCGCGTCCCACGCCGAGTCGACGTACGGGATCTTGTCGGCGACGGCCTCGCAGAGGAACAGCACCCCGGCCGCTATGAGGACGTCCGGACGCTGCAGTGCCTCGGGCACCTCGTCGCTCAGTCCCGTCGCGCCGAATATGCCGAGCAGCAGTATCACGGCGTAGGCGTTGATGCCGCTGGCCCAGCCACTTGTGAACACCAAAGGGAGTACAGACACGGGGGTGATCGTAACCAGTGGGCAACACCGGGTCTTGGGGATGAGTGCGCAGCTCTGAGTACGCGTACCTAGCCGAGGAGATGAGTACGCGCGCGGATGGGGCGCGACCTGCGGGAACGAGAGAGTGGAGACACGGAGAAGGGGATCGGCTCCGGCACCGGCGACACGGGGCGCCGGAACGGAGCGGCCCCGGATCCGCTCCTTCCGCCGGCCTGGCGTCGGCGGGAGCGAGACCGGGGGACCCGGGGGAACGACCGAACGGGGGTCCACACGGGGGAAGAACGGGGGAACGGGGAAAACGGGGGAGCACAAGAAGGCGCCGGTTCGACAGTGGCCCGCGGGGGACGCGGCCACATCGGACCGGCGCTTTCGTGTGCCGACCGCCTCAGCGGCGTCCGCTCACCGGCCGCTCACCCGGCCCTGCAACAGCCGCGACAGCGCCGCGTGCACGTCGTCCAAGGAGCGCTCCGGCTGGAAGGACTTCCAGTCCAGGGCGGCCACCAGGACCATGCCGACCAGTGCGGCCGCGGTCAGCGGAATGTCGATCTCCTCGCTGAACTCGCCGCTCTCCACCCCTTCGCGCAGCACGCCCTCGACGACCGCCACGGCCTGCTGACGGACCACCATGAGCGTGGACTGCCAGGCCCGGTTCGTCCGCCACAGCTCGGCGACGTAGAGCTGGGTGAAGGACGGGTAGCGGTCGATGAAGACCAGGCCCGCGCGGATCATCGCGTCCAGGGCGTCCACCTTGCCGCCGCCGTCCCGCGCGGTCCGCTCGGCGGCCTCCCGGAGCGAGGCGGTGAGCAGGCCCACTCCGTGCCGCAGCAGCTCCTCGAAGAGGACCGACTTGCTCGCGAAGTTGTAGTAGACCGTGCCCTTCGCCACCCCGGCCCGCTCGGCGATCTCGTCGACCGTGGTGGCGGAGAAGCCCTGCTCGGCGATGAGTGTGACGGCCGCCTCGTAGAGCTTCTGCCGGGTGGCCTCACGGCGCGTGCTGCCGCCCGACGCGGCGCTGCTGCTTTCCATGCGCCTGATTGTGCCGCGCCCGCTCACAGGGTCAGCTCCGGGTGCAGCCGGTCGAGGGTCCACACCTGGCGGCGACGGGCCGACAGGGCGGTCAGCGCGAGCGCGCCCGCGGTGAACGCGACGAGCACCGCGCACGCCTGCCAGACCGGCGTCAGGCCGCCGCCGGTGATGAGCCTCCTGAGGGCCTCCACGACGTAGCTCATCGGCAGGAAGGGGTGGAGCGCGTTGAAGAAGCCCGGGCTGGTCTGCACGGGGTACGTACCGCCCGCGGACGTCAACTGGAGCATCAGCAGGGCCAGGACCAGGATCCGCCCGGCCGCCCCGAAGCGCGCGTTCAGCCACTGCACGATCGCCGCGAAGCACGCCGTCACCAGGAACAGGAAGCCCACCGTCCCGGCCGCCCGCGCCATCTGCAGCCCGACCGCCCAGTGCAGCACCGACATCAGGGCCACCGTCTGCAGCACCCCGATCGCCACCACGGGCAGCCAGCCGGCCAGCGCGATCCGCCACGCCGGGGCGCCCGCGGCGAGCGCGCGCCGATTCATCGGCGCGATCAGCATGTACGCCACCATCGCGCCCACCCACAGGGACAGCGGGATGAAGTACGGGGCGAACCCGGTGCCGTAGTTGGGCGCCTTGTGCAGATCCCTGGACAGGAGCTGGACCGGGTCGGCCATGACCTCGGTGCGGGCGTCGCGGTCCTTCTTGTCGTAGTCGGGGATGCGCCCCGCACCGTCGTGCAGCCCGTCCGAGAGCTTCCCGGAGCCGTCGACCAGCTTGTAGATGCCGCCGTTGAGGTCGTACGCGCCGGTCTTGAGCCGACCCACGCCGCTGTCCAGGTCCACCGCACCGCTCCGGGCGCCACCGAGCCCCGAGTGCAGCTTCTTGGCACCCGCGGCGACCTTCGCGGCCCCCTGGTTCAGCTTGTTGATGCGGGCGACGGCGTCGTCGAGGTCCTCGGAGAGGTGCGGCGCGCGGTCGGCGAGCGCCTGGGACTGCTGCTGGAGGGTGCCGAGCTGTTTGTCGAGCTTCTTCAGATCGCCGTCCTGGTCGGCGATCAGCGTGTTGAGGCCGTCGCCGATCGTCGCCACGTCCGCGGCCGACTGCTTCGCCTTCTTCAGGTCGGAGCAGACCGGGTCGGACAGCACCGCGTCCTCGCAGCGCGCCTTGTGGACGACGTTCAGCACGTCGGCGGCGGCGTGGGCGTCCCTGGCGGCGTCCGGAGCGCGCTTCACCAGGTCGTCGAGGTTGTTGCGCATCGCTTTCGAGGTGTCGGTGACCAGCCGCGCGGTGTCCCCGATGGTCTTCTCGTCGTCCCTCAGGAACGGGCCGACCTTCGCGTCGATGCCGTTGACCTTGTCGGCCAGCTTCTGTGTGCCCTGGGCGACCCGCCTGGAGCCGTCCTCCAGATCGCCCGCGCCCTTGTCGAGCTTCTTCAGGCCCGTGGACAGCTTGCCGCTGCCCTCCTTGGCGTCCTTCAGCCCGTCGGCGAGGTCCTTGGAACCCTTCTCCGCCTTCCCGATGCCGCCCTCCAGCTTGTCGGCGCCGTTGGCGGCCTTGACCGTCGCGCCGTGGATGTCGGAGAACGACACGAAGATCCGGTCCAGGAACGACCGCGACGCCTTCGTGGACGCGGCCTCGCGCACCTCGCTGAAGACGGTCCGCGAGATCTGCCCGACGATGTAGTTGTTCGCGTCGTTCGTACGCACCTGAAGGGCGCCCGTCTCCGGCGAGTCGCCCGCGCTGGAGGCGATCCGCTCGCTGAAGTCGGCCGGCATGGTCAGCGACAGGTAGTACGTGCCGTCCTCGACGCCGCTCTCGGCCTCGGCGGCGCTGACCTCGCGCCAGTCGAAGACGTCGCTCTCATGCAGCCCCTTGGTGATGTCGTCGCCCGCCGTGAGCTTCTTCCCCCCGACGGACGCACCCTTGTCGTCGTTCACGAGCGCCACGGGGATCTTGTCGAGACGGCCGTACGGGTCCCAGAACGACCACAGGTACAGGGCGCCGTACAGCAGGGGCAGCACCAGCAGCGCCACCAGGGCGGCGCGCGGCAGCTTCCCGCGGCCGAAGCGCCTCAGCTCAAGCGCGGCCAGCCTGGGCGTGCGCATCGGCGGCCTCCTCTCCCTCGGATTCCTGGGGTTCCTGGTTCTTCGGGGCGGCCGTGGACACCTTGACGGTGCCGTCCGGGGCCTCGCTGCACACCGCCACGACCGTGGTCCCGGACGCGGCGAGGGACTTCAACAGCTCCCAGATCTCCGCCCGTTCGGAGTCCGAGAGCTTGAAGTCGGTGTCGTCGACACCGAGCAGCCGCGGGCGTCCGATCAGGGCCAGCGCGATGGACAGCCGCAGCGCCTCCGCCCGCTCCAGATCCCGTACGGCCGTACGGGAGCCCTTGGGCAGGGACTCGCGGTCGAGGCCGGCCGCCGTCAGCGCGGCGTCGATCCGCAGCCGCTCCTCGGCCCGCCGCTCGGCCCCCGGGCGCAGCAGCCCGCGCAGCGCGTCGCCGAACCGCCGCTGGAGCAGCGCCCGTTCATGGAGGTGCTCGGCGACGGTCAGGGCCGGGTCCAGGTCGGTCACACCCGGGACATGGGCCACGGCGCTGTCGCGCCGCACCGCCGCCATGCGCTTGGGCAGTGGCGCCCCGCCCACCGTCGCGGTTCCCTCGGTGGACTTCATGCGCCCGGTGAGCGCCAGCAGCAGACACGTACGTCCGGTGCCGGACGGCCCTTCGACCGCGATCAGCGAGCCGGGCTCCGCCTCGAACGAGACCCCGCGGAACGCCCATCCGCGGGGCCCCTTCAGCCCGAGCCCCAGGGCCGTGACACCGGCCCCGGCCACGGCTTCCCCCATCCCTGCCCCCTCCATTTTGAACTGACTGGTCAGTGCAAAAGTTAGCCCGAACTCTCGATCGAAGCAAAATCGCAGGTCAGAACGGATTGTCAGTGCCATACCTCACGATGGGCACATACGGCATCCCGTATCGGGCATGCCGTCACACAGACGACAGGAGGTTCGTCATGGCCAGCTACCACGCAGCCGCCGCGCGTCGGCGCCGCGCCACCGGCCCTGCCCCCTCACTGACCGGCCCGGCGAGCGACGTGCACCCCGTGCTCCGCCGGACCACGGCCCCGCCCGCCGCCCTCGACCTGCTCGCCCAGGCCCGTGCCGGACTCGACGAGGCCACCGTTCTGGAAACGCCGAACGAGCGCTATGCCACCGCCCACCTCGCCGCCCTGCGCACCGCCGCCGCCGTGCTCGCGGCGCGAGGGCGTCCGGAGCCGACGTCCAGGCGCCGGGCACGCATCAGGAGCGCTTGGGAAGTGCTCCCCGAGATAGCGCCCGAACTCACCGAGTGGAGCGCCCTGTTCGCCTCGGGCGCCCGGCGCCGCGCCCGGGCCGAGGCGGGCATCCAGGGCGCGGCCAGCCGCCGGGACGCCGACGACCTGATACGGGACGTGGCGATGTTCCTGCGCCTCGTCGAGCGGATGCTGGTGCTCCAGCCGGTCCTGCCGCAGCCGCGCCAGGACGTGGACGCGTCCGCGGAGGAGACGGGCGACAGACAGCAGGCGCGCGACGACATGCCGGACGCCGGCTGACGGTGGGCCGTCCGACGCGCGAGACGTACGGCGTCGCGCTCCACCGCGATGGTCGGGAGGGTGGTCGCAGGCAATAGGGTGGAAGGCGCCTGAAGCCTTTCCGCTCCCGTGACCCGGGCCCGGGGAGGCAGCCCGTTCGCTCCGCCGTGCAGACGGCGGCGCCGCGCCGAGGAGTCAACCCCGTGTCGGACCCGATGCGCCCACCCGTCGCCCACCACCACCCTCAAACGGCGTCGCTGCGCTCCGACCCCTCCCGACCCCGCGCAGCCCTCCGTACCGCCGTGGTCTGGGAGGTGCTCCAGGACGCCCTGGACCGCCGGGCCAAGGCCACGGGTCGTCAGGCGCTGGACGTCCTCGACACGGGGGGCGGCAGCGGCAACTTCGCCGTGCCCCTGGCCCGCCTCGGCCACCGCGTCACCGTCGTCGACCCCAGCCCGAACGCGCTCTTCGCCCTGGAGCGGCGCGCCGCCGAGGCCGAGGTCGCCGACCGGGTGACGGGCGTGCAGGGAGACGTCCACGGCCTGTTCGACGTGGTCGAGCGCGGCGGGTACGACGTCGTGCTGTGCCACGGCGTCCTGGAGTACGTCGACGACCCCGCCGAGGGCGTGCGCAACGCGGTGGCCGCCCTGCGCTCCGAGGGCGTCCTCAGCCTGCTCGCCGCCGGTCTCGGCGGTGCCGTGCTGGCGCGGGCCCTCGCCGGTCACTTCAAGGAGGCCAAGCAGGCCCTGGAGGACCCCGACGGCCGCTGGGGCCACGGCGACCCCATGCCGCGCCGGTTCACCGCCGACCAGCTCACCGGGCTCGTCGAGCGGGCCGGGCTCAGGGTCGGCGCCGTGCACGGGGTGCGGGTCTTCGCCGACCTGGTCCCCGGGGTGCTGGTGGACACCGAGCCGGGGGCGCTGGAGGCGCTGCTGAAGCTGGAGGAGGCGGCGGCCGAGCTGTCCGCCTTCCACGCCGTGGCCACCCAGCTGCATGTGCTCGGCGAGACGGGGGAGACCGCGGAGGCCTGAGCCGCCCTCTGCGAGCGGACCGTGAGGGTACGCCTTGATCAGGGACTTGGCTGCACATGGAGTACGCCACAGGCCCCCCGATCGAGCGCTCAGCGCCGTATGATCGAGGGAGACCGTTCCGGCATGACGGGTCGGCCGCTGGGGAATGAAGATCTCAGCGAGCCGGGGCGCCCATGCCGGGGCCCGGTTGGCCAATTGGCGTAGAGGGGCGGGTTTCACGGGGGCGATTCCCTGCCTATCCTGAAGGGACCCCCGGGTCGCCCCGGCGACTGCACGATGAGGAGGACTCCGTGCCGCTCTCGGAGCACGAGCAGCGAATGCTCGAGCAGATGGAGCGAGCGCTGTACGCCGAAGATCCCAAGTTCGCGACAGCGCTTGAGGGAAGCGGGCTGCGTACGTACACCCGGCGACGGGTCTACCAGGCGGTCGCGGGCTTCCTCGTAGGTATCGCGCTCCTCATGGCTGGAATGGTCGCCAAGCAGGTGTGGCTCAGCGTGGTGGGCTTCCTCGTCATGCTGGGCTGTGCGGTACTCGCCGTGACCGGTTGGCGCAAGGCCCCCAAGCCGGGCGAACAGCCCGCCGCGGGGGCAGGGCCGCAGGCTCGCCGCCAGCCACGTCAGAAGCGCGGCCTGATGGACCGCATCGAACAGCGCTGGCAGCGTCGCCGTGACGAACAGGGCGGCCACTAGCTCGACGAGCAGCTCCTGAACAGACGCAGGGGGTGACCACCGGCCGGTGGTCACCCCCTGATGTATGCCCTGGTGCGTGTGGCCGGGGACTCAGCCCCGGCGCACCGTCACCCCTGCTGCCCCGGAGTCGAAGGCCGGCGCAGCGTCGGTCGGGCCGCGATCGCGCGGCGCTTGACGTCGGTCCACCACTCCGACAGCGCCCAGACCACCCGCACGCTGGACCGTGGCGCCAGCAGGGCGCGCACCTTCGTCGTCCATGTGGCCTTGGACCGCAGGTCGGACCGCACACGGCGGACGTCCTCCGCGAGGCCGGCCGTCGGACGGGGACTCGGGGCGTAGAGGACCTGTTCGACCGCGTCGGCGACTCGATGGACCGAGGCCGCCGCCGGGGGGTCGAGGTGGCCCAGCCGGACGATGCGGGCGGCGGTCTTGCGGGGCGTCTGGGAGTCGTCCGGCGGGATGCCGAAGTCCCAGGCGGTGTCGGTCAGTTCCTGCCAGACCGCCAGGGCGTGCAGCGGTATGTCCGCCTCCGTACGCCCATGTGCCCCCAGCCTCACCGCTCTCGTCCGTAGCCGCCACAGCATCGGCGCCGAGGGGATCAGCAGCGCCGCCGCGCCACCGAGCACCCACGCCAGCAGGACGTACCACTTCGGGCCGTCACCGCCGGACGGCAGCGCGGCCTGAGGCGACTCGCTCGCGCACAGCTGCGGGTTCTGCCCGGCGCAGCTCTCGCTGGTCGAGGGGGTGGCGGAGGGCCCGGTGCTCGTCGACTGCGAGGGCCGCGCCACGTCCGGGACCGTCGAGCCCGGCGTGTCCGACAGGGTGTACGACGGCGCCGAGCCACGGGTCGGCGTCGGCTCGAAGCGGGTCCAGCCCACGCCCTCGAAGTACAGCTCGGGCCAGGCGTGCGCGTCCCTCAGCCCCACCGAGACGGAGTTGTCGCCCTGCGGGGTACCGGGCGCGAAGCCCACCGCGACCCGCGCCGGTATGTCCAGCGAGCGGGCCATCGCCGCCATCGCGAACGAGAAGTGGACGCAGAAGCCCTGCTTGTCCCGCAGGAACCGGGCGATCGCCGTGCGGCCGCTGCCGACCTTGACGTTGGTGTCGTACTGGAAGCCGCCCGTGATGGCGAAGTAGTCCTGGAGCTTGACCGCCTGCTGGTAGTGGCTGGTCGCGCCCTTGGTGACCTCGCGCGCGGTCTCGGCGACCACCGCGGGCAGCGAGCCGGGCAGCTCGGTGAACTCGCGCTTCAGCGCGGCCGGCGGCTCCGGCGCGTCGGCGAGCTGCTCCGCCGTCGGCTGCACATCGAGGCTGCGCACGGTGTACGTCGCCCCGCGCGTGGTCTGGCGGCGATCGCCGACCACCGTCATGCCCAGCGGTTCGTACCGCCACCTGCCGTCGATGTCCACACCGCTCGGCGGGTATGGCATCGGCAGCCAGTTCTGGGCGTACCAGTCCGCCGCCGAGATGGTCGTCTCGACCTCCGCGCGCCGGACGTCCGGGCCCAGGCCGATGGGCGTGGGGAACTTGTCGGGGACGGCCTCGATGTTGCGCTTGGCCGGCTCCCAGGTGGTGCCGTCGAAGTCGTCCAGGGACACGATCCGCAGGTACAGGTTCGACAGGTCCGCCGTGTTGGTCTTCAGGGACATGACCTCGCGGTCCTCGTCCACGTTCAGACTGTCGCGCAGTGACACCAGCGGGTTCACCGCGGAGACCGTGCCGCCCCTGCCGCTGCCCGGGCCCACACCCGCGCCGGCGGCGTCCAGCAGCCCGCCGTTCATGGCGGGCAGGGCGAGCGGCACCACCAGGGCGATGCCCAGCGCGACCACGCCGATACGGCGCCCGGTGCGGACCGGTGCCACCGCGCCGGTGGGTTCCCCGCCCGGCGTCCGGGGCGCCCCGCCGAAGACCCGGCCCCACTGCGAGAGCCGGTCGCGGCCCTCGGCCAGGAGCAGCATCAGATAGCCCATGGCGGCGACCAGGAACCACAGCCAGTCCGCACCGCCGTCGGACAGTCCCGCCGCCACGGAGTACAGCGCCAGCAGGGGCAGCCCGGCCGGCGCGGCGCTGCGGAACGTCACCGCGAGGGTGTCCACCGCCAGGCCGATGACGAGGACCCCGCCGATCAGCATCAGCCGGATGCCGTCGGACAGCGGCGCCGGGATCGAGTACCGGCTGACGTCGTCCCCGCCGGTCTGCAGCAGGTCGGCGAAGTGCCGGAAGGCCTCCGGCCCGGGGATCACCCCGATGATCGCCTGCTGGTTGGCGAAGGTCAGGGTCAGCAGCATCAGCGCGACCAGCGCCTGCGCGGCCACCGTCAGGGGACGGGCCAGCGGCACCCGTCGGGCCGCCATGCCCACGCTCGTCTGGATCGCCAGCAGGAAGACCGCCTGCATCAGCCAGGTGACCGGGGAGACCAGCGGCAGCAGGGCGCACGAGGCCATCAGCGTGGCCGCCGCGGCGCACAGCGCCATCCGTGTCCGCCCGCTCATGCCGCTCCCCCCTCGCCCCGCACGCCACCGGCCGCCGCGGCGTCCGTACGCGCTCGGTCCGCCTGGCGCCACAGGTCGTTCAGCGAAGCGCCCCGCGGCACGCTCAGGGCCGTCCAGCCCGCCTCCCGCAGCATCCGCAGCCGCTCCTCGCTCCTGTCCAACGCGCCGGGCACATCCGTCGGTTCCCGCACCCAGGCCCCGCTGTCCAACACGAACGCCACCGCGCCCCCGCTGCGCTGCCGCATCTTGGCGGCCACCGCCGCCTGCTCCTCGTCGAGGTCGCCGAAGAAGCCGACCAGCAGCCCCTCGTTGCCGCCGCGCAGCACGTCGTACGCCCGCGACAGACCCGTGCCGTCGGAGTGGTCGATCACCGCGAGGGTGTCCATCATCAGCCCGGCCGCGTCCGCCGACTCCTGGTTGGCGCCCGCGAACCCGTCGGCGCCCTCGCCGGGCACCGAGCTGCCGGTGTCGGTCAGCAGCCGGACGGAGAAGCCCCGCTCCAGCATGTGCACCAGTACGGACGCCGTGCCCGACACCGCCCACTCGAAGGCCGAGTCCGGGCCCGCGCCCTGGAAGGCCAGGCCCCGGGTGTCAAGGAGCACCGTGCACCGGGAGCGCTGCGGCTGCTCCTCGCGGCGCACCATCAGCTCGCCGTAGCGCGCGGTGGAGCGCCAGTGGACGCGGCGCAGGTCGTCGCCGTAGCGGTAGCCGCGCGGGATCACGTCGTCCTCGCCGGCCAGCGCGAGCGAGCGCTGCCGGCCGTCGCCGTACCCCTTCGCCTCCCCGCTGAAGCGCACCGGCGGCAGCGGCTCCACCCGCGGGATGACCGTGAGGGTGTCGTACGTGGAGAAGGAGCGGGTCAGCTCGCACATGCCGAACGGGTCGCTCAGGCGCAGTTGCAGCGGGCCCAGCGGATAGCGGCCGCGCAGGTCGGAGCGGACCCGGTAGGACACCTCGCGGCGGCCGCCCGGCTCGACCCGGTCGAGCACGAAGCGGGGACGCGGGCCGAGGACGTAGGGCACCCGGTCCTGGAGCATCAGCAGGCCGGTGGGCAGCCGGGAGACGTTGTCCATCCGCAGATGCACCCGGGCCTCGCTGCTCGCGGGCACGCGCGCGGGGGAGAGCCGGCGGCTGCCCGCGACCCGGTAGCGGGTGCGGTACAGCACCGCCGCGCAGACCAGTGGCAGCACCGCGAGCAGCAGTCCGACGCGCAGCAGGTCGCTCTGGCCCAGGACGTAGGCGCAGACGGCGGCCGCGACCCCGGCGGCGAGGAAGGAGCGGCCGCGCGTGGTCAGACCGGCCAGGGCGGTGCGGATGCCGCTCTGGTCGCCGCGGTCCGCCTCGGTCTGGCCCGTACTGCCGGAGGTCATCACAGCCTCCGCGGCGGCTGCTGGCCGTACGACGCGGTGCCGCGGCTCAGGCCGCCCAAGCCGCTCTGCTGCTGCGGCGCGGCGGGCACCGGGGTGCGCTGGAGGATCTCCTGGACGACCTGCTCGGAGGTGCGCCGGTTGAGCTGGGCCTGCGCGGTGGGCAGCAGACGGTGCGCCAGGACGGCCACAGCGAGGGCCTGCACGTCGTCCGGGAGCGCGTACTCCCGGCCGCTCAGGGCCGCCGACGCCTTCGCTGCGCGCAGCAGATGCAGCGTCGCGCGCGGGGAGGCGCCGAGTCTGAGATCGGGGTGGGTGCGGGTGGCCGCGACCAGGTCCACCGCGTACCGGCGGACCGGCTCGGCGACATGCACGCCGCGCACCGCGTCGATCAGCTTCACGATGTCGTGCGCGTGCGCCACCGGCTGCAGGTCCTCCAGCGGGGAGACACCTCCGTGCACGTCCAGCATCTGCAGCTCGGCCTCCACGCTGGGGTAGCCGACGGAGACACGGGCCATGAAGCGGTCGCGCTGGGCCTCGGGCAGCGGGTAGGTGCCCTCCATCTCGACCGGGTTCTGCGTGGCGACCACCATGAAGGGGCTCGGCAGCTCGTAGGTCTGCCCGTCGATCGTGACCTGGCGCTCCTCCATGGACTCCAGGAGCGCGGACTGCGTCTTCGGCGAGGCGCGGTTGATCTCGTCGCCGATCACGATCTGCGCGAAGATCGCGCCGGGCTTGAACTCGAAGTCCTTGCGCTGCTGGTCCCAGATGGACACACCCGTGATGTCCGAGGGCAGCAGGTCCGGTGTGAACTGGATACGCCTTACCGAACAGTCGATGGACCGCGCCAGCGCCTTCGCCAGCATCGTCTTGCCCACACCGGGAACATCCTCGATCAGAAGATGTCCCTCGGCGAGCAGTACGGTCAGCGAAAGCCGTACGACCTCGGGCTTGCCCTCGATCACACCCTCCACCGAACTGCGGACCCGCTCCACAGTGGCAGTCAGATCAGTGAGGCTCGCTCGATCGTCATAGGTCGTCACCCGGCCCTCCTCGGCCCGTTCTTTCCGGGCCGACGCGATGCGCGGACCGGCCCACCCCTGGAACTCGGACACCACGCGTGAAGAGTTCTGCGTGTTGTCACACCCGCATTCTTGCTGCCGTTACCGATTCGTGTCACTCGACTGTGGACAACTGCCTGCGATATGTCGGGTCTTACGGCCTTTTGGGCGCGCCCGGGCGCAGATTGACAGCGAAACGACAGGTGCGGCGGATGGTTACGTGGGGTCGATCTCGCGCAGCAGGCCCGTCCGCACGTCGAAGACGAAGCCGCGCACATCGTCGGTGTGCAGCAGGAACGGCGAGGTGCGCACCCGCTGCATCGACTGCCGAACGTCCTGGTCGACGTCCCGGAAGGACTCCACCGCCCAGGCGGGCCGCTGGCCGACCTCCATCTCCAGGTCGTGCCGGAAGTCCTCGGTGAGGGTCTCCAGGCCGCAGCCGGTGTGGTGGATGAGGACCACACTGCGGGTGCCCAGCGCCCGCTGGCTGATGGTCAGGGAGCGGATCACGTCGTCGGTGACGACGCCGCCCGCGTTGCGGATGGTGTGGCAGTCGCCGAGCTCCAGGCCCAGCGCGGCGTGCAGGTCGAGACGGGCGTCCATGCAGGCCACGACGGCGACGTGCAGGACGGGACGGGCGTCCATCCCGGGGTCGGTGAAGGCGGAGGCGTACCGCTCGTTCGCGTCGACGAGGCGGTCGGTCACCGTACCGCCGCGTATGGCGCCTTCGGGCTCGGTGGGAACAGATGCGGAAGTCGTCATATTCATGACGGTACTGGTCACGGCTCTCGCGGTCCTGTCGTGAGAAGGGAAAAAGAGCGTCATCACGTGCGGCGTGTGAGGTAACGCACAGGGGGTTCGCGACGCGCAGGTCGGTTGATTGACCGGAAGACAGGGTGGACTAAAGTGACGCGAAGCGGGAGGCGAGACTCCCTGCTGGACTGTTTTTCCAAGGAGACCCCGGCGATTTCTCCGAAGGTCTCCCCGCGTGCGCGGCGCGTACGTACGGCTCGGCCTCCTCCCGCTCCCGGCCGGCTGACGCTTCCGGCGCCGGCAGGCCTCCCCTTCACGAGCGGGCGGGGACCCGGCGGTGCGTACGGCCCCGCCGGATCTGAGAGGGCCCCTTGAGTCAGCGTCGACATGTCCCGGTGATGCTCCAGCGGTGCCTGGACCTGTTGGCCCCCGCCCTGCAGCGGCCGGGAGCGGTGGTCGTCGACTGCACGCTCGGGCTCGGCGGCCACAGCGAGGCCCTTCTGACGCGGTTCCCCGAGGCCCGGCTCGTCGCCCTGGACCGCGACAAGGAGGCCCTGCGCCTGTCCGCCGAGCGGCTCGGCCCGTACGGCGAGCGCGCGACCCTCGTGCACGCCGTCTACGACGAGCTCCCGGAGGTCCTGGCCAGGCTCGGCATCCCGCGCGTACAGGGCGTCCTGTTCGACCTCGGCGTCTCCTCCATGCAGCTCGACGAGGCCGACCGCGGCTTCGCCTACGCCCAGGACGCCCCCCTCGACATGCGCATGGACCAGACGGCCGGCATCAGCGCCGCCGAGGTCCTCAACACCTACCCGGCCGGTGAGCTGGTGCGGATCCTGCGCGCGTACGGCGAGGAGAAGCAGGCCAAGCGGATCGTGGCCGCCATCGTGCGCGAGCGGGAGAAGGAGCCGTTCAGCAACAGCGCCCGGCTCGTGGAGCTGATCCGCGACGCGCTGCCGCAGGCCGCCAAGCGCACCGGCGGCAACCCGGCCAAGCGCACCTTCCAGGCGCTGCGCATCGAGGTGAACGGCGAGCTGTCCGTCCTGGAGCGGGCGATCCCGGCCGCCGTGGCCGCTCTCGCCGTCGGCGGGCGGATCGCGGTGCTGTCGTACCACTCGCTGGAGGACCGGCTGGTCAAGCAGGTGTTCGCGGCCGGCGCCGCCACCACCGCGCCGCCGGGGCTGCCCGTCGTCCCCGAGCAGTACCAGCCGCGGCTCAAGCTGCTGACGCGCGGTGCCGAACTTCCCACCGAGGAAGAGGTCGCCGAGAACCGGCGCGCGGCACCCGCGCGTCTGCGCGGTGCCGAGCGCATCAGGGAGTCCATCGAATGAGCGGCGTGGGGCAGGGGCGGGCCTGGCGGGTCCAGGACTCGAACCCATGGGCGGGAAAACCGGACCCGGGGGAGGGGCAGTGAGCAGGAAACCCGAACTGAGAGGGCGGGCCGCCCGGCTCGCGCGGCTCTTCCCCCCGGGCGCCGGGCAGGCCGCCCGCGCCCCCTTCGTCCTCCTCGTCGTCGTCCTCCTCGGCGGCGGCCTCATCGGGCTCCTCATGCTGAACTCCGCCCTGAGCGAGGGCGCCTTCAAGCTCGACGACATCCAGAAGGAGACGAAGGCCCTCACCGACGAGGAGCAGTCCCTCCAGCGGGACATCGACGCCTACTCCGCCCCCGACGCCCTCCAGCGCCGCGCCCGGGAACTCGGCATGGTCCCCGGCGGCGACCCCGCCTTCCTCAACCCGGACGGCACGGTCAAGGGCGTCCCCAGCACCGCCCCCGCCGGGCAGCTCGCCGGCCGCAGCCCCGTCGTCCTCGCCCCCGAGGCCCTCCCCGACGCGCCCGTGCCGCTCCCGGCGCCCAGCCCGACCCCCACCACCGCCCCGCCCGACGCGTCCCAGACCCCGGCCGGACCGCCCGCGGCGCCCCAAGCCGTCCCGCAGGGCGCACCCGGCGGTCCCGCCCCATCCGCCCCATCCGCCCCGTCCTCCGCGTACCCGACCCCCGGCAGGTGACGGAAGTGGTCGAAAACTCCCCAAGGCAACCACCGCGCCGCCGCGTGCGCTTGGTGGGGCCGTGTTCTGGGGTTTGTGCTGTGTCTTGCATGTATCCGACCTCCGGCAGGTGAGGGAAGTGGCCGAGAATTCCTCCAGGCAACCGCCGCGCCGCCGCGTGCCCGGACCCGCCCGCTCCGGCGGCGGCCAGCGGCGACCGGGCCCCGGCTCCCGCCCGGCCCGCCGCCCGGCCCGGCCGCGCCCCGGGGCCGCCGGCACGATCCGGCTCGGCAGCCCCCGCCCCCGGCTGCGCATGGTCGGCCTCGCCCTGGCCCTCGTACTGATCGCGTTCGTGCTGCGGCTGCTCCAGGTGCAGGGCGTCGACGCGAGCACCTACGCCGCCAAGGCCGAGAAGAACCGCTACGTCGGCTACACCCTGGCCGCCGAGCGCGGCGGCATCACCGACCGCAACGGCGTGGCGCTCGCGACCAGCGTGGACGCGTACGACATCACGGCCGACCCCACGCTGTTCTCCCGCGAGCAGCTCAAGATCGACGACGGCCCCGAGCAGGCGGCCGCCCTGCTCGCGCCGATCCTCGGCCAGGAGCCGGAGAAGATCGTCAGGAAGCTGCGGCCCGCGAACAAGAACCTGCGCTACACCCTGCTGGCCAGCCGCCAGACCCCGCAGGTCTGGAAGCAGATCAAGGACCTGAAGAACGCGCTGGCCACCAAGGCCGAGACCGACAAGAGCACGGTGAACGTCCTCGCCGGGGTGCTGTCGGTCGCCAGCAGCAAGCGCGTGTACCCCAACGGGGATCTCGCCGCCGGGATACTGGGCTGGGTCAACGCCGCAGGCAAGGGCGGCGGCGGCATCGAGCAGCAGCTGAACACGGAGCTGGCCGGCAAGGACGGCGAGATCCGCTACGCCCAGTCCGGCGGCCGCCAGGTCCCCACGGTGAACTCCACCGAGACGCCCGCCGTGCCCGGCAGCGACGTCGAGCTCACCATCGACCGCGACATCCAGTGGGCCGCGCAGAACGCGATCTCCAAGCAGGTCGCCGAGTCCCGGGCGGACCGCGGCTATGTGATCGTCCAGGACACCCGCACCGGCGAGATCCTCGCCATGGCCAACTCACCCGGCTTCGACCCGAACGACCTCTCCGAGGCCAGCAGCGCCAACATGGGCAACGCGGCCCTCCAGGACGCCTACGAGCCCGGCTCCACCGCGAAGGTCATGTCCATGGCCGCCGTACTGGAGGAGGGCGTGGCCACGCCCGGCACCCATGTCATCGTGCCCAACCGGCTGCACCGCGGCGACCGGCTGTTCAAGGACGACATCGACCACGAGACCTGGTACCTCACGCTCAACGGCGTGCTCGCCAAGTCCAGCAACATCGGCACCATCCTCGCCACCGGCCAGCTCGGCAAGACCCAGGCGCAGGCCAACAAGGTCCTCTACGACTACCTGCGCAAGTTCGGCCTCGGCAGCCACACCGGCCTCGACTTCCCCGGCGAGACCCCGGGCATCCTCGCCGCCCCCGACAAGTGGTCGACTTCGCAGCAGTACACGATTCCTTTCGGCCAGGGTGTGTCCATCAACGCGATGCAGGCGGCCTCCGTCTACTCGACGATCGCCAACGGCGGCGTTCGCATCGAACCCACGCTCGTACGCGGCACCGAGGGACCCGACGGGAAGTTCACCGAGGCCCCGAAGCCCAAGAAGACCCGCGTCATCAGCGCCAAGACGGCGAAGACCCTCGCCCAGATGCTGGAGTCGGTCGTGGACGACGAGGAGGGCACCGGCAACAAGGCGCGCATCCCCGGCTACCGGGTCGCGGGCAAGACGGGTACGGCGAACCGAGTGGATCCGGCCACCGGAAAGTACCGCGGCTACACCTCGTCGTTCGCCGGCTTCGCACCCGCCGACAAGCCCCGGATCACGGTCTACTGCGCCATCCAGAACGCCACCCAGGGCAACTACTTCGGCGGCCAGATCTGCGGCCCCATCTACAAGCAGGTGATGGAGTTCGCGCTGAAGACCCTGCAGGTCCCGCCGACCGGCGCCAAGCCCGCGAAGCTCCCGGTCGCCTTCAATTGACCACCCTGATCAGCACCGAGCAGCCACAGGAACCACCCCGTGACCACGATCACCCCCGACCCTGGGAACCAGGGCAGCCCCCGCCCCTCGCCCGCCCGTCTCCCACCACCGCCCTTGCCGGACCGCACTGCGCGCGGGCCCCTCTTTAGCTCGCAAGGGGGTGCGCCCGGTACGCTCACCGCCGTGCCACACGCTGATCAGTCCCAAACCACCCAGAAGGGGCATCCCGTGACATACCCCGGGCTGCCCAGGCCGGCGCGGGTCACCGCCGCACCCCTCGCGGAACTCGCCGACCAGCTGGGTGTCCCCGCGCCGGAACCCGCGGACACCCCCGCCGAGGTCACGGGCATCACCCATGACTCGCGCGCCGTCCGGCCCGGCGACCTGTACGCCGCCCTCCCGGGCGCCCGCCTGCACGGCGCCGACTTCGTCACGCAGGCCGCGGGCCTCGGCGCGGCCGCCGTGCTGACCGACCCGACCGGCGCCGAGCGCGCCGCCGCGACCGGGCTGCCGGTCCTGGTCGTCGAGGACCCACGGGGCCGGATGGGCGAACTGGCGGCCACGATCTACGGCCACCCCGGCCGCGACCTGCTGCAGATCGGCATGACCGGCACCTCCGGCAAGACCACCACCGCCTACCTCATCGAGGGCGGGCTCCGGACGAGCAAGGCCACCGGTCTCATCGGCACGGTCGAGATGCGCATCGGCGACGAGCGCATCAAGTCCGAGCGCACCACCCCGGAGGCCACCGACCTCCAGGCCCTGTTCGCCGTCATGCGCGAGCGCGGCGTCGAGGCGGTCGCCATGGAGGTCTCCAGCCACGCCCTGGTCCTCGGCCGGGTCGACGGCTGCGTCTTCGACATCGCGGTCTTCACCAACCTCAGCCCGGAGCACATGGAGTTCCACTCCGACATGGAGGACTACTTCCGGGCCAAGGCGCAGCTGTTCACCCCCAGGCGCAGCAGGTTCGGCGTCGTCAACCTCGACGACGAGTACGGCCGCAGGCTCGCCAAGGAAGCCACCGTCCCGGTCGTCACCTACTCCGCCGAGGGCCACCCCGACGCCGACTGGCGCGCCGAGGACGTGGAAATCGGCCCCCTGGACTCGACGTTCACCGTGATCGGGCCCAAGGACGAGCGGATCGCCGCCACTTCGCCGCTGCCGGGCCCCTTCAACGTGGCCAACACC
Organism: Streptomyces ferrugineus; assembly: GCF_015160855.1. Taxonomy (NCBI): domain Bacteria; kingdom Bacillati; phylum Actinomycetota; class Actinomycetes; order Kitasatosporales; family Streptomycetaceae; genus Streptomyces; species Streptomyces ferrugineus. The sequence goes on from NZ_CP063373.1 coordinate 2,513,380, forward strand.
CTCGCCGCGATCGTCGCCCTCGCCGCCGCCGGCCTCGACGCGCAGACCGCCGCCGACGGCGTCGCCGCCGTGCCGGGCGTGCCGGGCCGTCTGGAGCGGGTGGACGCCGGGCAGCCGTATCTCGCGGTCGTCGACTACGCCCACAAGACCGACGCCGTCGAGTCGGTGCTCAAGGCGCTGCGCAAGGTCACCGAGGGCAGCCTGCACGTGGTGCTCGGCTGCGGCGGCGACCGGGACCAGACCAAGCGCGCCCCGATGGGCGCCGCCGCGGCCCGGCTCGCCGACACCGCCGTACTGACCTCCGACAACCCCCGCTCCGAGGACCCCCTCGCGATCCTCGCAACCATGCTCCAGGGCGCGGCGTCCGTACCAGCACACGAGCGCGGCGAGGTCCAGGTCTTCGAGGACCGGGCCGCCGCGATCGCCGCGGCCGTCGCCCGCGCACAGCCCGGAGACACCGTGCTGGTCGCCGGCAAGGGGCATGAGCAGGGCCAGGACATCGCCGGAGTGGTCCGTCCCTTCGACGACCGCCAGGTGCTTCGCGCAGCTATCCAGAAGACCCAGGGATGAACTTGTGATCGCCCTCTCTCTCGCCGAGATCGCAGAAGTCGTCGGCGGGCAGACACACGACATACCGGATCCGTCCGTCCAGATCACCGGATCCGTCGTCCGGGACTCCCGAGAAGTGGAGCCCGGCAGCCTCTTCGTAGCCTTCGTCGGCGAGCGCGTGGACGGCCACGACTTCGCTCAGGCCGTCGTCGCGGCCGGCGCGGCCGCCGTACTGGGCTCGCGCCCCGTCGGCGTGCCCGCGATCGTCGTGCCGGACGTCCAGAAGGCCCTCGGCGCCCTCGCCCGTCATGTCGTACGCCGGCTCGGCGCGACCCTCGTCGCCCTGACCGGCTCGGTGGGCAAGACCAGCACCAAGGACCTGATCGCCCAGGTGCTCCAGCACAGGGCGCCGACCGTGTGGACGCCGGGCTCCTTCAACAACGAGATCGGGCTGCCGCTCACCGCCCTCAGCGCCACCGAGGACACCAGGTTCCTGGTCCTGGAGATGGGCGCCCGCGGCGTCGGCCACATCCGCTATCTCACCGATCTGACGCCCCCGAGGATCGGCGTCGTGCTCAACGTCGGCACCGCGCACATCGGCGAGTTCGGCGGCCGCGAGCAGATCGCGCAGGCCAAGGGAGAGCTCGTCGAGGGCCTGCCTCCGTCGGAAGACGGCGGCGCCGCGATTCTCAACGCCGACGATCCCCTCGTACGGGCCATGGCGTCCCGTACGAAGGCGAAAGTGCTCCTATTCGGAGAGTCCGGCGAAGCGGACGTTCGCGCCGAGAACGTGCGACTCACGGACAGCGGACAGCCCTCCTTCGTGCTTCACACACCCTCCGGGTGCAGTGATGTGACCATGCGCCTGTACGGTGAGCACCACGTGTCGAACGCGCTCGCCGCGGCCGCCGTCGCCCATGAGCTGGGCATGTCCGCGGAAGAGATCGCCACCGCGCTCTCCGAAGCGGGCTCCCTCTCACGCTGGCGGATGGAGGTCACCGAGCGCCCGGACGGCGTGACCATCGTCAACGACGCCTACAACGCGAACCCAGAATCCATGCGGGCCGCGCTGCGTGCCCTGGCCGCCATGGCCAAGGGCCGCCGGACGTGGGCGGTGCTCGGCAAGATGGCCGAGCTCGGTGACGAGGCGCTGACCGAACACGACGCTGTCGGACGGCTCGCCGTCCGTCTCAACGTGAGCAAGCTCGTCGCGGTCGGGGACAGGGAAGCGTCCTGGCTGCAACTGGGCGCATACAACGAGGGTTCGTGGGGTGAGGAGTCGGTGCACGTGTCCGACGCACAGGCGGCTGTCGACCTGCTGCGCAGCGAGCTGCGCACGGGAGACGTCGTGCTCGTGAAGGCTTCCAGGTCGGTGGGCCTGGAGCAGGTCGTGCTCGCACTGCTCGAGGGTGAGGTCTCCGGCCGATGAGGCAGATCCTGTTCTCCGGTGCCATCGGGCTCTTCCTGACCCTGATCGGCACCCCGCTGCTCATCAAGCTGCTCGCCAAGAAGGGCTACGGGCAGTACATCCGCGACGACGGCCCGCGTGGGCATGCCAGCAAGCGCGGAACGCCGACGATGGGCGGAATCGCCTTCATCCTGGCGACGGTCATCGCGTACTTCGCGACGAAGCTGATCACGGGAGCGCCTACCACGTTCTCGGGTCTCCTGGTGCTCTTCATGATGGCGGGCATGGGCCTCGTCGGCTTCATCGACGACTACATCAAGATCATCAAGCGGCGTTCGCTCGGTCTGCGGGCCAAGGCGAAGATGGCCGGCCAGCTGATCGTCGGCATCACCTTCGCGGTGCTCGCCCTGCAGTTCGCGGACACCCGCGGCAACACTCCTGCCTCCACGAAGATTTCGTTCGTGCAGGACTTCGGCTGGTCGATCGGCCCGGTCCTGTTCGTGGTCTGGGCGCTGTTCATGATCCTGGCCATGTCGAACGGCGTGAACCTCACCGACGGCCTCGACGGTCTGGCGACCGGCGCCTCGGTGATGGTGTTCGGCGCGTACACCTTCATCGGTGTCTGGCAGTTCCAGGAGTCCTGCGCCAACGCGACGACGCTGACGAACCCCTCGGCCTGTTTCGAGGTGCGTGACCCGCTCGACCTCGCGATCGTGGCCTCCGCGCTGATGGGCGCCTGCTTCGGCTTCCTGTGGTGGAACACCTCGCCCGCCAAGATCTTCATGGGCGACACCGGTTCGCTCGCGCTCGGCGGCGCCCTCGCCGGCCTCGCGATCTGCTCGCGCACCGAGCTGCTCCTCGCCCTGCTCGGCGGCCTCTTCGTCCTGATCACCATGTCGGTGGTCATCCAGGTCGGCTCGTTCCGCCTCACCGGCAAGCGCGTCTTCCGCATCGCCCCGCTGCAGCACCACTTTGAACACAAGGGGTGGTCCGAAGTCCTTGTGGTGGTCCGCTTCTGGATCATCCAGGGCATGTGTGTGATCGTCGGACTGGGCCTCTTCTACGCGGGATGGGCAGCGGACAAGTGACCGACTGGCAGGGGAAGAACGTCACCGTCGCCGGACTCGGCGTCTCCGGGATCCCGGCGGCCAAGGTGCTGCACGCGCGCGGGGCGAACGTCACGGTCGTCAACGACGGCGACGACGCACGCGCGCGTGAGCAGGCCGCCGAGTTGGAGGCGCTCGGTATCGCCGTCCGACTCGGTGACGGGGCGACCCTGCCCGAAGGCACCGACCTCGTCGTCACCGCGCCCGGCTGGAAGCCGGACAAGCCGCTGTTCGCCGCGGCCCGTGCCGCGGGCCTCGAGATCTGGGGCGACGTCGAGCTCGCCTGGCGGCTGCGCGGCCCGGACGCCGCCCCCTGGCTCGCCGTCACCGGTACCAACGGCAAGACCACGACCGTCCAGATGCTCGCCTCGATCCTCAAGGCGGCCGGTCTGCGCACCGCCGCCGTGGGCAACATCGGCGTCTCACTGCTCGACGCGGTGCTCGGCGACGAGCGGTACGACGTCCTCGCCGTGGAGCTGTCCAGCTACCAGCTGCACTGGGCGCCCTCCCTCCGGGCGCACTCGGCGGCCGTGCTGAACATCGCGCCCGACCACCTCGACTGGCACGGCTCGATGGAGGCGTACACCGCCGACAAGGGCCGTATCTACGAGGGCAATCGCGTCGCCTGTGTCTACAACGTCGCCGACAAGGCCACCGAGGACCTGGTGCGCGAGGCGGACGTCGAGGAGGGCTGCCGGGCCATCGGCTTCACCCTCGGCAGCCCGGCCCCCTCCCAACTCGGCGTCGTCGACGGCATCCTCGTCGACCGCGCCTTCGTGGAGAACCGCCAGAAGAACGCCCAGGAGCTCGCCGAGGTCTCCGACGTCAACCCGCCGGCCCCGCACAACATCGCCAACGCCCTTGCGGCGGCGGCCCTCGCCCGGGCCTACGGGGTGCCCGCCAAGGCCGTACGGGACGGCCTGCGGGCCTTCACTCCGGACGCCCACCGCATCGCGCATGTGGCGGACGTGGACGGGGTCGCCTACGTCGACGACTCCAAGGCCACCAACACGCACGCGGCGGAAGCGTCGTTGGCGGCGTACGGGTCCATCGTCTGGATCGCGGGCGGGCTCGCCAAGGGCGCCGTCTTCGAGGAACTGGTCGCCAAGTCCGCGGGGCGGCTGCGCGCGGCCGTGCTCATCGGCGCCGATCGTGGCCTGATCCGTGAAGCCCTGGCGCGACACGCGCCGGAAGTACCCGTCGTCGACGTCGACCGGACCGACACTGGGGCGATGCTCGCGGCAGTCCAGGAGGCCCGGCGACTCGCCGTCGCCGGGGACACGGTGCTCCTGGCACCTGCCTGTGCCTCGATGGACATGTTCGCCAATTACAACCAGCGCGGTGACGCGTTCGCGGAGGCGGTTCGCGAACTCGGCGCGGGCGCCTGACGGCGGGTCTCGGCCACAGCGGGTGCTTCGGGACCCTTGGAGGGACGCGTGACTCGGATGTGGCCGGACGGTACGCACGCCCACGACGGGGCGGTGAGCGCCGATGCCCGGTAGCCGTACGGGACGACCGCCCGTACAGCGGGCGGTTCGGCGCCCCGTCGCCTCGCGGCCGGCGGGCGACAACGGCGTACGGCGGCTCTACACCCGTCTGCAGCGGGCGTGGGACCGGCCGCTGACCGCGTACTACCTCATCCTCGGCGGCAGCCTGCTGATCACGGTGCTCGGTCTGGTGATGGTCTACTCGGCCTCCCAGATCACCGCGCTGCAGATGTCGCTGCCCGGGTCGTACTTCTTCCGCAAGCAGCTGCTCGCCGCGGCGATCGGCGCCGGGCTGCTGTTCGCCGCCTCCCGGATGCCCGTGAAGCTGCACCGGGCGCTGGCCTACCCGATCCTCGCGGCCGCCGTCTTCCTGATGGCGCTGGTGCAGGTGCCCGGGATAGGAGTCGCGGTCAACGGCAACCAGAACTGGATCGCCCTCGGCGGCTCCTTCCAGATCCAGCCCAGCGAGTTCGGCAAGCTCGCGCTGGTGCTGTGGGGCGCCGACCTGATCGCCCGCAAGCAGGACAAGAAGCTGCTGAGCCAGTGGAAGCACATGCTGGTGCCGCTGGTGCCGGTCGCCTTCATGCTGCTCGGGCTGATCATGCTCGGCGGAGACATGGGTACGGCGATCATCCTGTCGGCGATCCTGTTCGGCCTGCTGTGGCTGGCGGGGGCGCCGACCAGGCTGTTCGTGGGCGTGCTGTCGGTCGCCGGGCTGATCGGGCTGGTGCTGATCAAGACCAGCCAGAACCGCATGGCCCGGCTCCAGTGCCTGGGCGCCACCGAACCGCGCGACGGCGCCGTCGACTGCTGGCAGGCCGTGCACGGCATCTACGCGCTCGCGTCCGGCGGAATCTTCGGCTCCGGGCTGGGTGCGAGTGTGGAGAAATGGGGTCAACTCCCCGAAGCCCACACCGACTTCATCTTCGCCGTCACCGGTGAGGAACTGGGCCTGGCGGGGACGCTGTCGGTGCTCGGTCTCTTCGCGGCTCTAGGCTATGCGGGTATCCGCGTGGCCGGACGCACGGAGGACCCCTTCGTGAGGTATGCCGCGGGAGGCGTGACCACCTGGATCACCGCGCAAGCCGTGATCAACATCGGTGCGGTGCTCGGCCTGCTGCCGATCGCCGGCGTGCCCCTGCCGCTGTTCTCGTACGGGGGATCCGCCCTGCTGCCGACCATGTTCGCCATCGGGCTGCTGATCGCCTTCGCACGCGACGAGCCCGCTGCGCGGGCAGCGCTTTCCGTGCGGCAACCCCGCTTTGGTAGAAAGCGTGCGGGAGGCGCCGCGCGTGATCGGGGGCCTCGGAGATGGAACACGATGCGACGGCGTGCCTCGGCGGCGCGTTCGTCCGGAGAGCGGTGAATTTCGGTGCATGTCGTACTCGCCGGTGGGGGGACCGCCGGCCACATCGAGCCCGCGCTCGCCCTCGCGGACGCCCTGCGCAGGCAGGACCCGACCGTGGGGATCACGGCCCTGGGCACGGAGCGCGGCCTGGAGACCAAGCTCGTTCCGCAGCGGGGCTATGAGCTCGCGCTGATCCCGGCCGTACCGCTGCCGCGCAAGCCCACGCCCGAGCTGATCACCGTCCCGGGCCGGCTGCGCGGCACGATCAAGGCGACCGAGCAGATCCTGGAGCGCACCAAGGCGGACGCCGTCGTCGGCTTCGGCGGCTATGTCGCGCTGCCCGGCTACCTCGCCGCCAAGCGCCTCGGTGTGCCGATCATCATCCACGAGGCCAACGCCCGCCCGGGCCTGGCCAACAAGATCGGTTCCCGGTACGCCGCCCAGGTCGCCGTCTCCACCCCGGACAGCAAGCTCCGCAACTCGCGCTACATCGGCATCCCGCTGCGCCGCACCATCGCCACCCTCGACCGGGCCGCCGTCCGCCCCGAGGCCCGCGCGATGTTCGGGCTCGACCCGAACCTGCCCACGCTGCTGGTCTCCGGCGGCTCCCAGGGCGCGCGCCGCCTGAACGAGGTCGTCCAGCAGGTCGCCCCCTGGCTCCAGCAGGCCGGAATCCAGATCCTGCACGCGGTCGGCCCGAAGAACGAACTGCCGCAGGTCCATCAGATGCCGGGGATGCCCCCCTATATCCCGGTAAGTTACTTGGACCGGATGGACCTCGCGTACGCCGCGGCCGACATGATGCTCTGCCGCGCGGGTGCGATGACCGTCGCCGAACTCTCCGCCGTCGGACTCCCGGCCGCCTATGTCCCGCTGCCCATCGGCAACGGCGAACAGCGGCTGAACGCCCAGCCGGTGGTCAAGGCCGGCGGCGGGCTGCTGGTCGACGACGCGGAACTCACCCCCGAGTGGGTGCAGCAGAACGTCCTGCCCGTGCTCGCCGACCCGCACCGGCTGTACGAGATGTCCCGCGCCGCAAGCGAGTTCGGCCGCCGGGACGCCGACGACCTGCTCGTCGGCATGGTGTACGAGGCGATCGCCTCGCACCGCCGCCAGTGACCGTATGACGGAGGGCAGGGAGCGTGGCCGGACCGACGACCGCCGAGCGCGGGGAACGCCAGCAGGAGTCGTCCGACCCGCCCCTCACCCGGCGGCGGTTGAGGCTGCCGAGACTTCGTACGATGATCATTCTTGTTGTCCTCCTCGTGCTCCTCGGGGCGGGCTCCGGCTGGCTGCTGTACGGCTCCAAGTGGCTGCGCGTCGAGCGCGTATCGGTCGCCGGGACCCGGGTTCTGACGCCCGACCAGGTTCTCGAGGCGGCCGACGTCCCCGTCGGGGCACCGTTGATTTCCGTCGACACCGAGGCGATTGAGGCACGGCTGCGCCGGAAATTGCCCCGAATTGACGAGGTTGACGTGGTCCGCTCCTGGCCCCGTGGAATCGGCCTGAAAGTGGCCGAGCGCACTCCGGTTCTGGTTGTCCAAAAGGGCGGAAAGTTCATCGAAGTGGACGATGAAGGTGTCCGTTTCGCCACGGTTTCTGAGGCCCCGAAAGGCGTTCCGGCACTGGAATTGACGGTGTCCCGGTCGAGCTCCGCCGCCGCGAGTCTGCGCCGCTTCGACGACGCCCGTCTGGTGCGGGAGGCCGTGCGTGTCGCGGATGCCCTTCCGGACGGCGTCGCGCGTGGCACCCAGGTCGTCAAGGTCCGTTCCTACGACGACATCTCGCTGGTGTTGACCGGCGGCACGACGGTCGCCTGGGGGAGTGGCGAGAAGGGTGCGGCGAAGGCTCGCACACTCACCGCTCTCATGAAAGCCTCGCCGGATGCGCGGCACTTCGATGTCAGCGTTCCCACCGCCCCCGCGTCATCGGGGAGTTGACGCACATCCGCGCAGGCCAGCACCCTGGTTGGGCAGCGACATGGCTGATCACATAGGGTGAAAAGAAAAACGGGAGGTTCGGCGTGTTCGTTGAACGTGCGCCACTTGTCGACTTAGTGTCCTGTTCAGAAGACTTCAAGGAACAGACACACTGGTAACCCTAAACTTCAGGGTTAGGGTTCGGGTCGGCGCTACGGACCGTCCCATTCGGCATCAGTCGCCGGTTCACGAAGCACACCGCTTCCCGTGATCCGACGACCCGTAACTCGAGGCGAGAGGCCTTCGACGTGGCAGCACCGCAGAACTACCTCGCAGTCATCAAAGTCATCGGTGTCGGCGGCGGTGGTGTCAATGCCATCAACCGGATGATCGAGGTCGGTCTCAAGGGCGTCGAGTTCATCGCCATCAACACCGACGCGCAAGCTCTGTTGATGAGCGACGCCGACGTCAAGCTCGACGTCGGCCGTGAACTCACCCGCGGACTCGGCGCCGGAGCCAACCCGGCCGTGGGCCGCAAGGCCGCCGAGGACCACCGCGAGGAGATCGAGGAGGTCCTCAAGGGGGCCGACATGGTCTTCGTGACGGCCGGTGAAGGCGGCGGCACCGGCACCGGCGGCGCGCCCGTCGTGGCCAACATCGCCCGCTCGCTCGGTGCCCTGACCATCGGTGTGGTCACGCGCCCGTTCACCTTCGAGGGACGGCGCCGCGCCAACCAGGCCGAGGACGGCATCGCCGAGCTCCGCGAAGAGGTCGACACCCTCATCGTCATCCCGAACGACCGGCTGCTGTCCATCTCGGACCGCCAGGTCTCGGTGCTCGACGCCTTCAAGTCGGCCGACCAGGTCCTGCTCTCCGGTGTCCAGGGCATCACCGACCTCATCACCACGCCGGGTCTGATCAACCTCGACTTCGCCGACGTGAAGTCGGTCATGTCCGAGGCCGGTTCGGCCCTCATGGGCATCGGCTCGGCCCGCGGCGACGACCGCGCGGTGGCCGCGGCCGAGATGGCGATCTCCTCGCCGCTCCTGGAGGCGTCCATCGACGGCGCCCGGGGCGTACTGCTCTCCATCTCCGGCGGCTCCGACCTCGGCCTGTTCGAGATCAACGAGGCCGCCCAGCTGGTCAGCGAGGCCGCCCACCCCGAGGCCAACATCATCTTCGGCGCGGTCATCGACGACGCCCTCGGCGACGAGGTCCGGGTCACCGTGATCGCGGCCGGCTTCGACGGGGGCCAGCCCCCGGCCCGCCGGGACAACGTCCTCGGCTCGACCTCGTCCTCGGCGCCCCGCCGCGAGGAGCCCACTCCGGTACGGCAGCAGCCCGAGAGCCGCCCGTCCTTCGGCTCGCTCGGCAGCGTCACGCCGAAGGAGGAGCCGGAGCCCACCGCCGCACCGGAGCCGGTGGCCGACATCCCGGTCGCCCCGCCGGTCCCGCCGTCGCGGACCTACGCCGACAGCGCGGCGGAGGAACTGGACGTACCGGACTTCCTTAAGTGATCCTTCTGACGTGATAGGACAGCGCGACACCGTGAGCGGCGCGCACTTCGCCTTCACCGACCGGTGGGGCGGGGTGAGCGCCGCTCCGTATGAGGAGCTCAATCTCGGCGGGGCGGTCGGCGACGACATCGACGCCGTCCTGACCAACCGCGAGCTCGCCGCCAAGTCGCTCGGCCTCGATCCGGGTGACGTCGTCTGGATGAACCAGGTGCACGGTACGGATGTCGCCGTGGTCGACGGATCGTGGCGTGACCGTCCGGTGCCCGACGTCGACGCGATCGTCACCGCACGGCGCGGTCTCGCCCTCGCCGTCCTCACCGCCGACTGTGTGCCGGTCCTGCTGGCCGACCCGGTCGCCGGGATCGCGGCGGCGGCCCACGCGGGGCGGCCCGGCATGGTCGCCGGAGTCGTCCCGGCGACGCTACGCGCGATGACGGAACTGGGCGCCGACCCCGCCCGAATCGTCTCCCGCACCGGCCCGGCCGTCTGCGGCCGGTGCTACGAGGTGCCGGATGCGATGCGCGCCGAGGTGGCGGCCGAGGAGCCGACGGCGCACACCGAGACGAGCTGGGGCACACCGGCGGTGGACGTGGCCGCCGGAGTGCACGCCCAGCTCGCGCGCCTCGGGGTGCGCGACCGGGTGCAGTCCCCGGTGTGCACACTGGAGTCGGGCGATCACTTCTCGTACCGCCGCGACCGCACCACGGGTCGGCTCGCGGGCTATGTCTGGCTGGACTGAATGGACATGACGGACCGTAAGGACGAACTCGCCGCGAACCTGGCGAAGGTGGAGAACCGTATCGCCGCCGCCTGCGCGGCCGCCGGGCGTGCCCGCGAGGAGGTGACCCTGATCGTGGTCACCAAGACCTACCCCGCCGGCGATGTGCGGATCCTGTCGGAACTCGGTGTGCGCCACGTCGCCGAGAACCGCGATCAGGATGCGGCCCCCAAGGCCGCCGCATGCTCGGATCTGCCCCTTGCGTGGCATTTTGTCGGCCAGTTGCAGACCAACAAAGTGCGATCCGTGGTCGGTTACGCGGATCTCGTGCAGTCCGTCGACCGTTCCAAGCTGGTGACGGCGCTCTCGAAGGAGGCCGTACGGCAGGAGCGCGAGGTCGGCTGTCTCATCCAGGTGGCCCTGGACGCGGGGGAGAACGGCCGGGGTGAGAGAGGTGGTGTGGCGCCGGGCGGAATCGAGGAGTTGGCCGATCTGGTCGCGAAGGCTCCGGGGCTGCGGCTCGACGGGCTGATGACCGTCGCCCCGCTCACCGGGGAGTACGCGGGGCGCCAACGGGCGGCGTTCGAGCGGTTGATGGATTTGTCGACCGACCTGCGCCGAGCCCATCCGGCTGCGAACATGGTGTCGGCAGGAATGAGTGCGGATCTCGAAGAGGCGGTGGCGGCGGGTGCGACACATGTGCGCGTCGGCACTGCGGTACTCGGAGTCCGCCCCAGGCTCGGGTAACGTCGCCAAGAAGTCGGACCACAGCAGAAAATATGGTCAATGTCGCCGAAAGGCGGGCGTAACGACCGCGTGGATCGCGGGCACTTGGCAGTCGCCGATCCACCACAGAGCGGAGGACTCAGAGCATGGCCGGCGCGATGCGCAAGATGGCGGTCTACCTCGGCCTCGTGGAGGACGATGGGTACGACGGCCGGGGGTTCGACCCCGACGATGACTTCGAGCCCGAACTGGACCCGGAGCCCGAGCGGGACCATCGACGGCACGAGCCGTCGCATCAGTCCCACAGTGCACATCAGTCCCAAAGGGACGAAGAGGTGCGAATCGTTCAGCCGCCCGCGCCTCGTGAACCGGTGGCCCGCTCGACTTCGCTACCCGCGGAATCCGGCCGTCCGGCGCGCATCGCGCCCGTGGCGTCCATCACACAAGAACGCGCCAGCCTGGAGAAGAACGCACCGGTGATCATGCCCAAGGTCGTGTCGGAACGAGAGCCGTACCGGATCACCACACTTCACCCCCGGACCTACAACGAGGCCCGTACCATCGGGGAACACTTCCGTGAGGGCACCCCGGTGATCATGAATCTGACTGAGATGGACGACACAGATGCCAAGCGACTTGTCGACTTTGCGGCAGGTTTGGTGTTTGGTCTTCACGGCAGCATCGAGCGGGTGACCCAGAAGGTGTTCCTGTTGTCTCCTGCTAACGTCGATGTCACGGCGGAGGACAAGGCCCGCATCGCAGAGGGCGGGTTCTTCAACCAGAGCTGAGACGCACCACCGGAAGAAACGCACGGAACAGGGAAACAGGGGAGAGGGAAACACCAGTCATGAGCGTGGTCCTGCAGGTTCTCTACATCGCGCTGATGGTGTTCCTCATCGTGCTCATCTTCCGGTTGGTCATGGACTACGTCTTCCAGTTCGCCCGCTCATGGCAACCCGGCAAGGCGATGGTGGTCGTTCTTGAGGCCACCTACACTGTCACTGATCCACCGCTGAAGCTTCTGCGGCGGGTGATCCCGCCGCTGCGTCTCGGGGGCGTGGCGCTCGACCTGTCCTTCTTCGTACTGATGATCATCGTCTACATCTTGATCACGCTTGTACGGAGCGCGATGTGAACGATGTGACAGATACGGTCTTGCCGACTGCCGACGACTACGTTGAGGTGAAGAGATGCCGTTGACCCCCGAGGACGTGCGGAACAAGCAGTTCACGACCGTCCGCCTCCGAGAAGGCTATGACGAGGACGAGGTCGATGCCTTCCTCGATGAGGTCGAAGCCGAACTGACCCGCCTGCTCCGCGAGAACGAGGACCTGCGCGCCAAGCTGGCCGCTGCCACGCGCGCTGCTGCGCAGAACCAGCAGAACATGCGCAAGCCGCCGGAGGGTCCCGGCGGCGGCCCGCAGGACCAGCAGCAGGGCGGCATGCCGCAGCAGGGCATGCGCGGTCCCGGGGCTCCCGTCCCCGCCGGGATATCGGGCCCGCCGCAGCAGCAGATGGGTGGCCCCATGGGTGGTCCGCCCCAGCTGCCGAGCGGTGCCCCGCAGCTGCCCGCCGGTCCCGGCGGTCAGGGTGGCCCGCAGGGTCCCGGTCCGATGGGCCAGGGTCCGGGGCCGATGGGCCAGCCCCCCATGCAGCAGATGGGCGGCCCCATGGGCGGTCCGATGGGTGGCCCGATGGGCGGTCCCGGTCAGGGCGGCCCCGGTGGCGACAGCGCCGCGCGCGTTCTGTCGCTCGCCCAGCAGACCGCCGACCAGGCGATCGCCGAGGCCCGTTCCGAGGCCAACAAGATCGTCGGCGAGGCGCGTTCGCGCGCCGAGGGTCTCGAGCGTGACGCCCGTGCCAAGGCTGACGCCCTGGAGCGGGACGCGCAGGAGAAGCACCGCGTCGCGATGGGCTCCCTGGAGTCCGCCCGCGCCACGCTGGAGCGCAAGGTCGAGGACCTGCGCGGCTTCGAGCGCGAGTACCGCACGCGGTTGAAGTCCTACCTCGAGTCCCAGCTGCGCCAGCTGGAGACCCAGGCGGACGACTCGCTCGCCCCGCCGCGCACCCCTGCCACGGCGTCCCTCCCGCCGTCCCCGGCGCCCTCCATGGCACCGGCCGGCGCGAGCGCCCCGTCGTACGGGGGCGGCAACCAGACGATGGGTGGCGCCCCGTCCCCGGCTGCGCCGTCCTACGGCGGTCAGCAGCAGATGTCCCCGGCGATGACCCAGCCGATGGCGCCGGTGCGTCCGCAGGGCGGCCCGTCCCCGATGGGTCAGGCTCCCTCGCCGATGCGCGGGTTCCTCATCGACGAGGACGACAACTGACGGTTGGTAGTACGCCGTAGGCGTCGGCAGCGTTCAGGGCGGGGCCCCGGATTTCGATCCGGGGCCCCGCCCTTTTGCTACGCGTGTTCATGTCTTATGCCGACTGTGTTCGGTTGTGGGGGCAGTTGTGCGTGGGTACACAACGCCGAAGGCCCGGGACCACCAAGATTTTTTGGCGGGCCCGGGCCTTCGGTCCTCGGTTACGCCTTGCGCAGGCGGAACGTCAGGGTCAGACCCTCGTCCGTGAACGCGGAGCCGTAGGTGTCGTCCGCCTCGCCCTGGGCGAAGTCCGTCGCCAGGACCTCGTCGGAGACCAGACCGGCGTGCTCGGACAGGGCCGCGATCACCGCCGGGTCCGTCGCCGTCCACCGCAGGGCGATCCGGTCGGCCACGTCCAGGCCGCTGTTCTTGCGGGCCTCCTGGATCAGGCGGATCGCGTCCCGGGCCAGGCCAGCACGGCGCAGCTCCTCCGTGATCTCCAGGTCCAGGGCGACCGTGGCACCCGAGTCGGACGCCACCGACCAGCCCTCGCGCGGGGTCTCCGTGATGATCACCTCGTCCGGCGCGAGCGTGATCGTCTCACCGTCGACCTCCACCGACGCCGTGCCCTCGCGCAGGGCCAGGGACAGCGCCGCCGCGTCCGCGCCCGCGACGGCCTTCGCCACGTCCTGGACGCGCTTGCCGAAGCGCTTGCCCAGGGCGCGGAAGTTGGCCTTGGCGGTGGTGTCCACCAGGCTGCCGCCCACCTCGGACAGGGACGCCAGCGACGAGACGTTCAGCTCCTCGGTGATCTGCGTGTGCAGCTCGGGGTCGAGGGTGGCGAAGCCCGCGGCGGCCACCAGGGCACGGGACAGCGGCTGACGGGTCTTGACGCCCGACTCCGCGCGCGTGGCGCGGCCCAGCTCGACCAGCCGGCGGACCAGGACCATCTGCGTGGACAGCTCCGGGTTGATCGCCGACAGGTCCGCCTCCGGCCAGGAGGCCAGGTGCACCGACTCCGGGGCGCCGGGGGTCACCGGCACGATCAGGTCCTGCCAGACCCGCTCGGTGATGAACGGGGTCAGCGGGGCCATCAGCTTGGTGACCGTCTCGACGACCTCGTGCAGGGTGCGCAGCGCCGCCTTGTCGCCCTGCCAGAAGCGGCGGCGCGAGCGGCGGACGTACCAGTTCGACAGGTCGTCGACGAACGCCGAGAGCAGCTTGCCGGCGCGCTGGGTGTCGTACGCGTCCAGCGCCTGTGTGACCTGGTCGGTGAGCGCGTGCAGTTCGGACAGCAGCCAGCGGTCCAGGACCGGGCGGTCGGCCGGGGCCGGGTCCGCCTCGGACGGCGCCCAGTTCGACGTACGGGCGTACAGGGCCTGGAAGGCGACCGTGTTCCAGTAGGTGAGCAGGGTCTTGCGCACGACCTCCTGGATCGTGCCGTGCCCCACGCGGCGTGCCGCCCATGGGGAGCCGCCGGCCGCCATGAACCAGCGCACCGCGTCCGCGCCGTGCTGATCCATCAGCGGGATCGGCTGCAGGATGTTGCCCAGGTGCTTGGACATCTTGCGGCCGTCCTCGGCGAGGATGTGGCCGAGGCAGACGACGTTCTCGTACGACGACTTGTCGAAGACCAGGGTCCCGACCGCCATCAGGGTGTAGAACCAGCCGCGGGTCTGGTCGATGGCCTCGCTGATGAACTGCGCGGGGTAGCGGCTCTCGAACAGCTCCTTGTTCTTGTACGGGTAGCCCCACTGCGCGAACGGCATCGAGCCCGAGTCGTACCAGGCGTCGATGACCTCCGGCACGCGTGTGGCCGTCTTGGCGCACTGCGGGCAGTCGAAGGTGACGTCGTCGATGTACGGGCGGTGCGGGTCCAGGCCGGACTGGTCGGTGCCGGTCAGCTCGGTGAGCTCCGCGCGGGAGCCGACGCAGGTGAGGTGGTCGTCCTCGCAGCGCCAGATCGGCAGCGGGCTGCCCCAGTAGCGGTTGCGGGACAGCGCCCAGTCGATGTTGTTGTTCAGCCAGTCGCCGTACCGGCCGTGCTTGACCGTCTCCGGGAACCAGTTGGTGTCCTCGTTCTCCTGGAGGAGGCGGTCCTTGATGGCGGTGGTGCGGATGTACCAGGACGGCTGCGCGTAGTAGAGGAGCGCGGTGTGGCAGCGCCAGCAGTGCGGGTAGCTGTGCTCGTACGGCGTGTGCCGGAAGAGCAGACCGCGCTGCTGGAGGTCCTCGGTGAGCTTTTCGTCCGCCTTCTTGAAGAAGACGCCGCCGACCAGGGGGACGTCCTCCTCGAAGGTGCCGTCCGGGCGGACCGGGTTCACCACGGGCAGGCCGTACGCGCGGCAGACCTTGAGGTCGTCCTCACCGAACGCGGGGGACTGGTGGACCAGACCCGTGCCGTCCTCGGTGGTGACGTACTCGGCGTTGACCACGTAGTGGGCTTCCGCCGGGAACTCGACCAGCTCGAAGGGACGTTGGTACGTCCAGCGCTCCATCTCGGTGCCCGTGAAGGTCTGGCCGGTGGTCTCCCAGCCTTCGCCGAGGGCCTTGGCCACGAGCGGCTCGGCGACGACGAGCTTCTCCTCGCCGTTCGTCGCGACGACATAGGTGACCTCGGGGTGCGCGGCCACCGCCGTGTTGGAGACGAGGGTCCAGGGCGTGGTCGTCCACACCAGCAGCGCGGCCTCGCCGGCCAGCGGACCGGAGGTGAGCGGGAAACGGACGTACACCGAGGGATCGACGACCGTCTCGTAGCCCTGCGCCAGCTCGTGGTCGGACAGGCCGGTGCCGCAGCGCGGACACCAGGGGGCGACGCGGTGGTCCTGGACCAGCAGGCCCTTGTTGAAGATCTCCTTCAGCGACCACCAGACGGACTCGATGTACTCGGGCTCCATCGTGACGTAGGCGTCGTCGAGGTCGACCCAGTAGCCCATGCGGGTCGTCAGGTCCGAGAAGGCGTCGGTGTGGCGCAGCACGGACTCGCGGCACTTGGCGTTGAACTCGGCGATGCCGTACGCCTCGATGTCCTTCTTGCCGCTGAAGCCGAGCTCCTTCTCGACCGCCAGCTCCACCGGCAGCCCGTGGCAGTCCCAGCCGGCCTTGCGGGCCACGTGGTAGCCGCGCATGGTGCGGAAGCGGGGGAACACGTCCTTGAAGACGCGGGCCTCGATGTGGTGGGCGCCGGGCATGCCGTTGGCGGTGGGCGGGCCCTCGTAGAACACCCACTCGGGGCGGCCCTCGGACTGCTCCAGGCTCTTGGCGAAGATCTTCTGCTCGCGCCAGAAGTCGAGCACGGCGTGCTCGAGGGCGGACAGGTCGACCTGGGCGGGCACCTGGCGGTACGTCGGCGTTGTCATCAGCGAGCTTCCTCCGGCGGACTTGCTGCCTTCCGTCCGGAGGGACGAGAGCCGATCTTGCCTTGCGCCGGTTTCGACGCGCTCCCGCGGTACCACCCTCCTTGGCCCTCCGACGCGGGGTGTGCGTCGGCGAGCCCCCTCATTGGGGTCGCGATACCGGTTCTACTGGCCTTGCGAAGGCTTTCTTCCGGCGGCTCCGGGGTGATCTTCACGTCGCGCTCGCCCCCGGGCTCCCACCGTCCCCGGGTCGCTCTGGGCTGCGTACGCCGCTACTCGTCCCCATCCACGCTTTTCGCTGCGCCCAGTGTACGGCGCCCCGCGGACAGCGGCCGACCGGTTTTTTCTGGGCGCGGGGGCGGGGATCGGGTTCGGACCGCGGTGACCCGAATGGTGCGGTGCCGGTGTTCGGAATCTGGGACGTCCGGCTCGGCGGCATACCCGGCGGGGAGCTGGGCACAACGGATGCAGGTCTGCCGCGCGGCATGCGCGAGGCGGGCGAATCGGGCGGTGTGCCCCGTTGCCGCGGGACTCAAGTCGATTTATCGTCCCAGCACGATTCGCGAGCAAGATCACAATATGTGAAGGGGCCGCGGCATGGTGGCGAAGAAGACCGCCGTACGGCAGTCGGCGTCGAGCAGATCCACACATGCGGATGCCTCCGGCGGTGCGGCCAAGGATGTGAGCGGGAAGAAGAGTGCGCAGGGGGGTTCTGCGGGGGCGCGGGGAAAGAAGCCGGTGAAGACGGTGCGGGGGGCCGCCGATCCGTCGGAGAAGAGGACCGGGAAGAAGGCGGCGGCGAAGAAGGCGGGAGCGAGGAAGGCGACGGAATCGGCCACCGGGACGGCCGGGAAAGCGGCGGGCGCTGTCGGGACCTCGGCTCCCAGGCCGGCCGGCGGGAAGGCGGCCGTATCGAAGACCGCGGCCAAGAAGGGCGCCACCGAAAAGGCCGGGTCCAAGAAGGCGACGGCGGCCAAGAAGGCTCCTTCGAAGAAGGCGGCCGAGG
Source organism: Streptomyces ferrugineus (assembly GCF_015160855.1). Lineage (NCBI taxonomy): Bacteria > Bacillati > Actinomycetota > Actinomycetes > Kitasatosporales > Streptomycetaceae > Streptomyces > Streptomyces ferrugineus. The sequence goes on from NZ_CP063373.1 coordinate 2,530,826, forward strand.
GGACGGCGGCGAAGAAGGCGCCCGCCAAGAAGGCGGTGGCGAAGAAGACGGCGTCCAAGAAGGCGGTGGCGAAGAAGACGGCAGCCAAGAAGACAGCGGCCGAGAAGCCCGCCAAGGCAGCGGCCAAGGGCAGCGCGACCAAGAAGGCCGTGGCGAAGGAAAGTGCCGCCAAGAAGAGCGCGGCCAAGCGGAGCGTGGGCGCGCAGGGTGCGGCCGGGAAAGGCGCGGTCGCGCGGAGCAGGGTCAAGAAGGTGGGCGCGGCGCAGGCCGCGGAGCAGACAGGAGCCACGACGGTGGTTGCGAAGAAGACCCCTGGCACGGCCACGGCGGCGAAGACCGCCGTTCCCAAGGCACGACTCGCCGCGGCGGTGGAGCCCGGCGAGCTCGCGGTGCGCCCCGGTGAGGACCCCTGGACCCCTGAGGAGGCCGAGGAGGCACGGGCCGAGCTGATGGCCGAGATGACGCGGCTGCGCGACGAGATCACGTCCTCCGAGCAGTCCCTCGCCGGTCTGATGCGGGACTCCGGGGACGGCGCGGGCGACGACCAGGCCGACACCGGCGCCAAGAACATCACGCGCGAGCACGAGCTGGCGCTCGCCGCCAACGCGCGCGAGATGCTCACCCAGACCGAGCGCGCCCTGGAGCGGCTCGACGCCGGCACCTACGGCCTGTGCGAGAACTGCGGCAATCCGATCGGCAAGGCCCGTATGCAGGCCTTCCCGCGCGCGACCCTGTGCGTGGAGTGCAAGCAGAAGCAGGAAAGGCGGTACTGACCGGTGGCCCCGGCGCCGGGGCTGGTGTCGTACTCTCGTCCTCAGTCAGGTACCTAGGTCGAGGGACTCACGTGGCAGAGGCGGAGCGCATCATCGGTACGCCGGATACCCCAGAGCCGGCGGGAGCCGAGCCGGAGCAGTCCGACGCGCAGGCGAAGGGCGCCCGCAAGCGGCGGATCGCCGTGCTGTTCGGGGTCGCCGCGTTCGCGTACGCCCTCGACCTGGTCAGCAAGATGATCGTGGTCGCCAAGCTGGAGCACCACCCGCCCATCGAGATCATCGGGGACTGGCTGAGGTTCGAGGCGATCCGCAATGCGGGCGCGGCCTTCGGCTTCGGCGAGGCATTCACGATCATCTTCACGGTGATCGCGGCCGTCGTGATCGTGGTGATCGCCCGGCTCGCCCGCAAGCTGTACAGCCTGCCCTGGGCGATCGCGCTCGGCCTGCTGCTCGGCGGTGCCCTCGGCAATCTCACCGACCGGATCTTCCGCTCGCCGGGCGTCTTCGAGGGCGCGGTGGTGGACTTCATCGCGCCCAAGCACTTCGCCGTGTTCAACCTCGCCGACTCGGCGATCGTGTGCGGCGGCATCCTGATCGTGCTGCTGTCGTTCAAGGGACTGGACCCCGACGGCACCGTGCACAAGGACTGAGGGACCGGGCTGGCGTACGGCGTTGTCGGACCCGTCCGGCATACTCGTCGGGTGAGCACGATTCCCGAGATCCGTACCCTGCCCGTGCCCGACGGCCTGGAGGGCGAGCGCGTCGACGCCGCCATCTCCCGCATGTTCGGCTTCTCCCGGACCAAGGCGGCGGAGCTCGCCGCGGCGGGCAAGGTGCTGGTCGACGGCACGGTGGTCGGCAAGTCCGAGCGGGTGCGCGGCGGGGCCTGGCTGGAGGTCGAGATGCCGGGCGCGCCCGCGCCGGTGCAGATCGTCGCCGAGCCCGTCGAGGGCATGGAGATCGTGCACGACGACGATGACGTGGTCGTGATCGTCAAGCCGGTCGGCGTCGCCGCGCATCCGAGCCCCGGCTGGTCCGGGCCGACGGTCATCGGCGGGCTGGCCGCCGCCGGGTACCGGATCTCGACGTCCGGGGCCGCCGAGCGCCAGGGCATCGTGCACCGGCTCGACGTGGGCACCTCCGGACTGATGGTCGTCGCCAAGTCCGAGTACGCGTACACGTCGCTCAAGCGCCAGTTCAAGGAGCGCACGGTCGACAAGCGGTACCACACGCTCGTCCAGGGGCACCCCGACCCGACCAGCGGCACCATCGACGCGCCCATCGGCCGCCACCCCAACCACGACTACAAGTGGGCGGTCACGGCCGACGGCAAGCCGTCGATCACGCACTACGACCTCATCGAGGCGTTCCGCGCGGCCTCGCTGCTCGATGTGAAGCTGGAGACCGGCCGCACCCACCAGATCCGCGTCCACATGGCCGCCCACCGGCACCCCTGCGTCGGCGACCTCACCTACGGCGCCGACCCGACGCTCGCCAAGCGGCTCCGTCTGACCCGCCAGTGGCTGCACGCGGTGCGGCTCGGCTTCGAGCACCCGGGGGACGGGCAGTGGGCCGAGTTCGAGAGCGACTACCCCGCCGACCTGCAGAAGGCCCTCGACCAGGTCCGTGCGGAGACATGGGCATGACCTCGCCGTACGTCGTGCGTGTCGCCGAGGACCCTGCCGACCGCGAGGCGTGCCTCGCGGTGCGCAAGGAGGTCTTCGTCGTCGAGCAGGGCGTCCCGCAGGAGATCGAGTACGACGCCCACGACACCGATGCCGTGCATGTGCTGGCGATCCGTGAGGACGGGGTGCCGCTGGGCACCGGGCGGCTGCTGTACGGCGAGGCGGCCGCGGCGAAGGCCGGCGGCGATCCCTCGGTGGGCTCGCTGGGACGGCTCGCCGTGCTCCGGACGGCCCGCGGCCTCGGCGTCGGGGTCGCCCTGGTGCGCGCCATCGAGGAGGCGGCACGCGCGCGTGGCCTCACCGCGGTGGACCTGCATGCGCAGACGCATGCGCTGGGGTTCTACGAGCGGCTGGGGTATGTGGCGTACGGCCCGGAGTTCCCCGACGCGGGGATGCCGCACCGGGCGATGCGGCGCGCTCTGTAGCGGGGACCCGTAAGCCCTGGTGAGAGGGCCGGCGTGGCAGGCTTGAAGCCTGCCCTGTGGATGCCGATGTCACCGGAGCGCTGACCGTGGATCAGTTGGCCCTGCTGTTCGCGCTGTTGCTCGGGGCCGTGGTCAGTGTCCCGGTGGGGGACCGGCTGGGATTGCCGGCGCCGGTGCTGATGACCCTGCTCGGGATCGCGCTCGCGCTGCTCGACTTCGTGCCGAACGTCGACGTTCCGCCGGATCTGATCCTTCCGCTGCTGTTGCCGCCACTGCTGTACGCGGCCGTACGGCGGACCTCCTGGCGCCAGTTCGCGGCGAATGTGCGGCCCATCCTGCTGCTGGCCGTGGCGCTGGTGTTCGTCACGACGATCTGCGTGGCCGCCGTCGCCCACGCCATCGTGCCGGGGCTGCCGCTCGCCGCCGCCGTGGCCCTGGGCGCGCTGGTGGCGCCGCCCGACCCGGTCGCCGCCACCGCCGTCGCCGGGCGACTCGGGCTGCCGAGGCGCCTGGTGTCCATCCTGGAGGGCGAGGGCCTCTTCAACGACGTGACGGCCATCGTGCTGTACCACGTCGCGATCGCCGCCGCCGTGAGCGGCAGCTTCACCGCGTGGGAGGCGGGACTCGATCTCGTACTCTCCGCCGTCGTCGCGCTGGTGGTCGGGCTCGCCCTCGGATGGGGCGCCGACAAGCTGATGGACCTGCTGGGCGACCCCACCCTCCAGATCGGGCTCTCGCTGCTCGTGCCGTACGCCTCCTACGTGCTGGCCGAGGAGTTCCACGGCTCCGGTGTGCTCGCCGTGCTCGTCACCGCCCTGTTCCTCGCCGAGTACGCCACCGATGCCGACGACGTGCTGACGAGGCTCGCCGGGCACACCTTCTGGGACATCGTCGACACCCTCGTCACCGGCGTCGCATTCGGGCTGATCGGGCTCGAACTGCACAACGCGGTGCGCACGGCGTCCGGGCGCTGGGCCGAGATGCTCGGCTGGGCGGCCGCGGTGGTCGGTGTCGTCGTACTGGTGCGGCTGCTGTACCTGCTGCCGGCCACCTGGCTCACCAAGCGGATGCACGCCAGGCGGGACTACGACGAGGAGGTCCCGATGAGCTGGCGGGAGACCGTCGTGATGTGGTGGTCGGGGATGCGGGGCGTGGCGTCCGTGGCCCTGGCGCTGGCCATCCCGCTGGAGACCGACTCGGGCGCGCCCTTCCCCGACCGCAACGAGATCGTGTTCATCGCGTTCGGGGTGATCATGGCGACGCTGGTGCTCCAGGGGCTGACCCTGCCGTGGCTGGTGAAGCGGCTCGGGGTGCGCACCGACAGCGCGCGCGAGAAGGAGTTCGAGAACCAGCTCGCGGTGCGCGCGGCGAAGGCGGCGAAGCGGCGGCTGAAGGAGATCGAGGCCGTCGAGGACCTGCCGGAGGAGCTGTCCGAGCAGATGCTGCGGCGGGCGTTCGAGATCGGGGTGCGGATCAGCCCGGACATGGGGGAGGAGGGGCGCAAGGAGGCCCAGCAGCAGCGGGTGCGGCGGCTCAGGCGGGTGCGGCGGATCCAGGGCGAGCTGCTCAGCGCGGCGCGCCACGAGGTGCTGGCGGCCCGCAGCGAGCCCGGGGCCGACCCGGAGGTGGTGGACCGGGTGCTGCGGCATTTGGACGTGCGCAGCCTGAAATGATCTCGCCCTCGGTGGCCGTCTCTTCGTACGATCTGATCATGGCTCGCAACGTGGTGATCAGTGGAGGCGGTACGGGGATCGGGCTCGCGGCGGCACGGCTGTTCGCGGCGGACGGGGACCGGGTGCTGCTGCTCGGCAGACGCGCCGAGGTGCTGGAGCGGGCCGATGTGCCCGGGGCCCTCACCTACGCGGCGGATCTGAGCAGGCCGCGCGGCGTGCGGGGCGTGGAGCGGTTCGTGGCGTCCGAGCTCGGCACCGTGGACGTGCTGATCCACAGCGCCGGTGGCTCCGGGTATCTGGAGCCCCAGGTGGACAGCGACGAGCCCCTGGACGTCGTCCTGCACAACTGGACCCTCAACTTCGGCCTCAACACCCTCACCGCGGCCCTGCTCACCGAGGCCCTGAAGGACCGGCTCGCCGACCCCGGTGGGCGGGTGCTGTTCCTCAGCTCCATCGCCGCCTTCCGGGGCTCCGGCAGCGGGGCGTACGCGGCGTCCAAGGCCGCGCTGCATCCGTACGCCCACGATCTGGCCCGGCAGCTCGGGCCGCGCGGGATCACCGTGAACGTGGTCGCGCCCGGGTACATCGAGGACACCGAGTTCTTCGGCGACGGGATGGACGAGGAACGGCGCGCCCGGCTGATCGCGGAGACGTCGAACGGGCGGGCCGGCACGCCGGGCGACGTCGCCGCGACCCTGCACTGGCTGGCGTCCCACGGCGCCGGGCACATCACCTCGCAGATCATCCAGGTGAACGGCGGGGCCGAGCGCGGGCACTGAGCCGGCCGGGAGCGCTCAGGGCCGCTCCGGCCGTGCCGTCGGATGATGGTCCGGCTGGTGGGTGCGGCGGGCGCCCGGGAGGCGGTCGGTGACCGGGAAGCCGGGCGGCAGGGCCGCGTCCGCCGCGTTCACGCGCGGCAGCGCGTACGGGTGCCGCTCGGCCAGCCAGCGGATCAGCTGCTCGCGCACCGTGACCCGGACCGTCCACAGATCGTCCGCGTCCTTGGCCGTGACCAGGGCCCGCACCTCCATGGTGCTCGGCGTGGAGTCGGTGACGACCAGGCCGTAGTCGCGGCCGTCCCACGCCGGGCACTCGCGCAGGACGTCGCGCAGCCGCTCGCGCATCGCCTCCAGCGGCGCCGAGTGGTCGAGGTGCAGGAAGACGGTGCCGGTCATCTGGGCGCCGCCGCGCGACCAGTTCTCGAAGGCCTTCGAGGTGAAGTACGACACCGGCATCGTGATCCGCCGCTCGTCCCACGTCCGCACGGTCAGGAACGTCAGGGTGATCTCCTCGACGGTGCCCCACTCGCCGTCCACCACGACCGTGTCCCCGATGCGCACCATGTCGCCGAAGGCGATCTGCAGCCCGGCGAACATGTTGCTCAGCGTGGACTGGGCCGCGACACCGGCGACGATGCCGAGGATGCCGGCCGAGGCCAGCAGCGAGGCACCGGCCGCGCGCATCGCGGGGAACGTCAGCAGCATCGCCGCCACGGCCACGACGCCGACGACCGCCGAGACCACGCGCATGATCAACGTCACCTGGGTGCGCACCCGCCGCACCCGGGCCGGATCGCGGTGGGCGCGGGCATAGCGGGTGTACGTGGTCTCCACGACCGCCGCCGCGATGGCGATCGTCAGCCAGGCCGCCGCCCCGATCAGCACCAGCGTGAGCACCCTGCCGACGCCGTCCTCGTGCTCCTCCAGCACTTTCGCCTGGTCGTACGACCCTCTGAGCAGGGCCGCGCACAGGACGAGCTGGTAGGGGACGCGGGCGCGGCGCAGCAGACCCCACAGCGGCGTCTCGGTGTGCCGTTGGTCGGCCTTGTGCATCAGGCGGTCGGTGGCCCATCCGATGACCAGGGTGAGCAGGACCGAGCCGCCGATCACGATCAGCGGGCGGAGTATGTTCTCCATGCCCCCGAACGTAACCAGCCGAGGGGGGTCGTGAACATGTGTGCCGATGAGGCGGTGGTCACGGCACTGTCGTACCCGGCTGGCACCATGGCCTCATGAACATCATGCTCTTTCACTCGACCCATGGCCTCAGGCCCGCGGTGCGCCAGGCCGCGGACCGGCTGCGCGCAGCCGGACACGAGGTGTGGACTCCGGACCTCTTCGAGGGACGTACGTTCGAGACGGTCGAGGAAGGCATGGAGTTCAACGAGCGGATCGGCAAGGACGAGCTGCTGAAGCGGGCCGTGCTCGCCGCCGCGCCCTACTCGGAGCGGGGGCTGGTCTACGCCGGGTTCTCGCTCGGCGCCTCCATCGCCCAGACCCTCGCGCTCGGCGACGAGAAGGCGCGCGGGCTGCTGCTTCTGCACGGCACGTCGGACATCGCGGCGGGCGCCTCGGTGGACGAGCTGCCGGTGCAGCTGCATGTCGCCGAGCCCGACCCGTTCGAGACGGACGACTGGCTGAGCGCCTGGTATCTCCAGATGGGCAGGGCGGGCGCCGACGTCGAGGTGTACCGATACGCCGGGGCGGGCCACCTCTACACCGACCCCGATCTGCCGGACTACGACGAGGAGGCCGCCGAGGCCACCTGGCGGGTGGCGCTCGGCTTCCTCGACTCGCTGTAGGGGCTCAGCGGACGGCTGCTCAGCCGGCCGCTCGGTACGCCGCCCAGTTCTGCTGCATGCGTGTCACCTGGCCCGCGGTGAACTGGTACATGCAGGCGTCGTACGTGTAGTCCATGAAGTTGTGGATCGGGTCCACGCCCTCCTTGCGGGTGCAGGTGTCGCGGCCCTCGGGACACTGGTAGGCGGCGCTCTTCTCGGCCGGGGTGTCCTCGACGTAGTCGCCCTTGCCGTTACAGCCGCCCTGGAAGGTGTGGTACAGGCCCATCCAGTGGCCGACCTCGTGCGTCGCGGTGTCGCCCTCGTCGTAGTTGGTCGCCGAGCCGCCCGGCAGTGAGGCGTCGAGGAGCATCACACCGTCCATGGACGGGCTGGACTTGTAGGAGCTGGGGAAGGTGGCCCAGCCGAGGAGGTCGTCGCCGAGGTTGGCGGTGTAGATGTTGAGCGCGTTCGCGCCGCCCTTGCGCAGGGCGGACTTCATCGCCTTCTCCTCCGCGGAGCCGTAACCGACGTTGTACCAGGCGGCGTTGTCGGTGTAGTCCGTGCCGGCCAGGGTGAACTGGTAGCCGGAGTCGGCGTTGCCGGTGCCCTGGCCGCCGAAGGCGGAGTTCAGCACGTTCAGCTGGGCGCCTATGTCGGCGGAGCTGAGCTGTCCGGTCGCGCCGTCGTGGATGACGTGGAAGTACACCGGGATGGTGGTCGAGGCGGCCGCGGCGAGACTGCGGCTGCCCGCGGCGGGCAGCTTGTCGAGTTTGGCGCGCAGTTCGGCGTCCATGGCCTGGGCCTTGGCGGCGCTGATCTCGTTCGGTTCGGCGACGGTCTCGCCGCTGTGTCCGGGGTGGGCCTCGCGGGCCGCGGAGTGGCCGGTCTCCTCGGCGCAGTCGGCGGCCGGAGCCGGGGCCGCCGCGACGGTGGTGGGTGCCGAGAGGGGAGCGAACATCAGGGTTCCGGCCACGGCTGTCGTGGCGAGAACGCGTCTGCGCGTAAAGGGGGATATCCGGGCAAGCGCACGCATGCTGACTCCTAGCTGATGCGTTGGGGAGAGGGGCACAGGGGTCTTCCTGGCCGCCGCCCGGAGATTACGTGGACATGTTCATGTCCGAAGAGAAACGATCAGGCCCAATCGATTACCCGGCAAACAGGGAGGATTGGAGTAAGTGAATGATCAACTGTCCGGAGCGCGAGATCGCGGCGTAACGGGTTCCGCCGCCCGGGCGGGTGGTGTGTCCGGATTCGGACCGCGACTCGCACCACCCGCCGTAGCGATGTGATCTCCGGTTAACGGCCCTCAAACGGGCCAGGGTTGGCCGAAAATCGACCCTCGGGCACCGTGCCTACACGGGCCTGTACGTCCGCTCGACCTTCTGGGTCCCGCTGCGCGTGCGGTAGGAACGGGCCCAGGACGCGGTCGCGTTCTGCTTCGTCTTGTCGGACAGGACGTAGTAGTCCATCTGCGCGCGATCGGCCGTGATGTCCAGGACGCCGTAGCCGTGGCGGTCGGTGTCGACCCAGTGGACGTGCCGGTTGGCGGCCCGGATGATCGGTGAGGCGAGGGCGGAGACCGTGCCCTCGGGGACCTTGACGATGTCGTCGAGGTTGTCGGAGGTGACCGAGGTGACGACGAACTCCGTGGCGGCGGAGGCGGACAGCGGGTAGGTGCCGGCGTTCACCGGCACGTCGTTGGCCCACGCCATGTGGATGTCGCCGGTCAGGAAGACGGTGTTGCGGATCGCGTTCGAACGCAGGTGGGCGAGCAACTCCCGGCGGTCGTCGGTGTAACCGTCCCACTGGTCGGGGTTGAGGGCGAGGCCCTCCTGCGGCAGGCCCAGCAGCTTCGCCAGTGGCTTGAGCAGGTCCGCGGTGAGGGAGCCGACGGCGAACGGCGAGATCATCACCGAGTTGCCGACCAGCCGCCAGGTGGTGTCGGAGGACTTCAGGCCCGCCTTCAGCCAGTCCAGTTGGGCACGGCCGGTGAGGGTGCGGTCCGGGTCGTCGACCTCGCCGTCGCCGACGGACACCTGCTGCGAGCGGAACGAGCGCAGGTCGAGCAGGGAGAGGTCGGCGAGCTTGCCGAAGCGCAGTCTGCGGTAGGTGGTGCCGGCGACGGCCGGGCGCACCGGCATCCACTCGAAGTAGGCCTGCTTGGCGGCGGCCTGGCGCGCGGCCCAGCCGCCCTCGGCACCCTCGGTGTGGTTCTCGGCGCCGCCCGACCAGGCGTCGTTGGCCATCTCGTGGTCGTCCCAGATGGCGATGACGGGCGCGGCCGCGTGCAGGGCCTGAAGGTCCGCGTCCGTCTTGTACTTGCCGTGCCGGACGCGGTAGTCGGCGAGCGTGAGGATCTCGTGGGCGGGCGCCGTCTGCCGTACGACGGTGCCGCGCGTGCCGTACTCACCGGTGCCGTACTCGTAGATGTAGTCACCGAGGTGCAGCCAGGCGTCCAGGTCCCCGCGGGCCGCGAGATGGCGGTACGACGCGAAGTAGCCGGCCTCCCAGTTGGCGCAGGAGACCACGCCGAAACGGAGGTGGGGGACGGACGCGTTCGCCGCCGGCGCCGTGCGGGTGCGCGCCACCGGGGAGTCCGTGCCGCCGGCCGAGAAGCGGAACCAGTACTCGGTGGCCGGCTCCAGGCCCCGTATGTCGGCCTTGACGGTGTGGTCGGAGGCGGCGGACGCGGTGGTCGAGCCTTTGGCGACGATGTTCGTCAGCGCCTTGTCCCGGGCGACGACCCAGCTCACCTCGGTGTCCGGACCGAGCCCGGAGCCGGGCGTGGCCTCGGCGGTCGGCGTCACCCGGGTCCACAGCAGAACGCCGTCGGGCAGCGGGTCACCGGAGGCGACGCCGTGCAGAAAGGCGGGACCCGCGTCGGCGGCCCGAGCGGGCAGCGCGGCGGCGAGCGGCCCGGCCAGCACAGCCGTCGCCGCCGCGGCCTTGACGACCGTACGGCGGCGAGGGGTAAGGGAGTTGAACTGCTCGGATGATCTGTATCGACTGGTCACAGCCGATCAGGTTACTGATCGGTATGAACAAAGGCGGGCGAACCTGTGAAAGTTCGCCCGCCTTTCATGCGAAGGTCGGCTCCGGTCGGCGTCAGCCCTTGAGGGCCGCGTCCACTGCCTTGGTGAACTCCTGCGCCGTCCACGGCTGGTTGGGCCCGGAGGTCTCCAGCTTCTTTCCGTCGATGACGAAGCTGGGCGTGCCCGTCACGCCGTCCTTGTTGGTGTCGAAGGCCTTGGACATGGCCAGCGCCCAGGCGTCGTAGGTGCCCTTCTCCACGGCGTTCTGGAACTTGGCGTTGTCCTTCAGGGCGGGGACGGTGTTCGCGACCTCGATCAGATAGTCGTCGTCCTTGAACTTGTCGTCCGTCTCCTGCGGGTGGTACTTCGCCGAGTAGAGCGCGTTCTTGTACTTGAGGAACGCCTCCGGGCTCACGTTCAGCGCGGCGCCCATGGCGCTCATCGCGTTCTTGGACCCCTCGCCGTTGGCACCGATCTTGCCGTCCTCGAGTGAATCGCCGTCGAGGAACGTGCCGCCGATGAACTGGAGCTTGTACTTGCCCTCTTCGATGTCCTTGTCGACGACCGAGCCGGCGGCCTGCTCGAAGGAGGCGCAGACGGGGCAGCGCGGGTCCTCGTACATCTTGAGGGTCTTCTTGGCGCTGTCCTTGCCGATGACGACGGTCGTGCCGTTCGTACCGGTGGTGTTGGCCGGCGCGACGACCTTGTCGTCCTTCACCGCCTCCCAGTGGCTGGGCTTGTTGGCCTGGACGACGGCGTAGCCTATGCCGCCGGCCGCCGCCAGGACGCCGACGACCGAGGCGGCGACGATGAGCTGCCGCCTGACCTTCGCCCGCTTCGCCGCCCGCTCGCGCTCCGCGCGCAGGCGCTCTCGGGCCGCCGTCTTCGCCGCCTGGCTGTTCCGCTTGCTCATGTTGGTGATCTCCGTGGGGACGCGCACACGTGGTGTGCGGAATACGTATGGGTGGGCTGTGGTGCTCAGGTGCTGTTCACACGCAGGTGAAGGCGGGCGAGCACGGCGGTCCACGCCGTCCCAGGGAATGCACGAGGAGGAGGCTGCGGGCGGCGGCCGTACGGCCGGTGGGGCGCGGCAGGCGGCGGGCCGGCGCGGTCACGGGGGCCGCCACCGCGGCGACCGCCAGCAGCAGCGGACGGAACGTGGTCGCCGCGACCGCGCGCAGCAGCTGGGCCAGGGCCCGCTCGCCGCGGCGCAGCCAGGCCGCGGCGATGAGGCCCACGCCCACGTGGGCGCCGAGCAGCAGCCAGGCGGTGACCGGGTCGACATGGGTCAGCAGGCCGCCGAGCCGGTCGGGATCGGTGCCGGTGACCTGGGCCAGCGGGGCGCCGACCTGGGTGCCCTGGCCGCACAGCACGTCCCAGCCGACCGAGGCCAGCGGGCCGGCGACCGGGCCGCCCGCCCTGCCGTAGCAGACGTGCTGACCGGTGGTGAGGATCGTGTCGGCGGCCAGCTCCAGCGGGACCAGCAGGGCGGCGATCCGCCCGAAGGTCCGCTCCCGGCCGGCCATGGCGTACGCGAGGGTGAACACGACGGCCGTCAGCAGGGCCACCGTGTTCAGCGGCAGGGGTGCCCGGGACAGCAGCACGTGCGACGCGGTGCTGAGGGTCACGACGAGTGCCGTGAACAGCGCCGCGCGTACGGCTCGTAGCTGGGTCCCGGAAATGTCCATAGCGCAGAAGAGTGTGTCACGTGGTCCCGTAAGGGACCCTTAAAGGGTGGCTGTGTGCGGCCTTTTCGTCACAGACCCGGGATCCGGCCGTTGCGGAACAGGTCCACGAAGATCTGGTGGTCGGCACGCGCGCGTGCGCCGTACTCGTGGGCGAAGTCGACCAGGAGGTCCCCGAAGCCGGACTCGTCGGACGCGATCGCCGCGTCGATGGCCCGCTCGGTGGAGAACGGCACCAGGGACTCGCCGGAGGTGTCGTCCGCCGCCGCGTGCATGGTGGCCGTGGCCCGGCCGAGGTCGGCGACGACCGACGCGATCTCCTCCGGCTCGTCGATGTCGCTCCAGTCCAGGTCCACGGCGTACGGCGAGACCTCGGCGACCAGCTGGCCCGCGCCGTCCAGCTCGGTCCAGCCCAGCCACGGGTCGGCGTGCGCCTGCAGGGCGCGCTGCGAGATCACCGTGCGGTGGCCCTCGTGCTGGAAGTAGTCGCGCAGCGCCTGGTCCGTGATGTGCCGGGAGACCGCCGGGGTCTGGGCCTGCTTGATGTAGATCACGACATCGTTCTCGAGGGCGTCGGTATGGCCCTCCAGCAGGATGTTGTACGACGGCAGCCCGGCCGACCCTATGCCGATGCCGCGGCGGCCGACCACGTCCTTCACCCGGTACGAGTCCGGTCGGGCCAGCGAGGCGTCCGGCAGCGTCTCCAGGTAGCCGTCGAAGGCCGCGAGCACCTTGTAGCGCGTGGCCGCGTCCAGCTCGATGGAGCCGCCGCCCGGGGCGAAGCGGCGCTCGAAGTCACGGATCTCCGTCATGGAGTCCAGCAGCCCGAAGCGGGTCAGCGCGCGGGCGTCGCGCAGCGCGTCCAGCAGCGGGCCCTGGGCGGTGTCCAGCGTGAACGGCGGCACCTCGTCGCTCTTGGCGCCGGTCGCCAGCGCGTGCACACGCTCGCGGTACGCGCCCGCGTAGATCCGCACCAGCTCGGTGATCTGGTCGTCGCCGAGCGCCTTCGCGTACCCGATGAGGGCGCTCGAGGCGGCGAAGCGCTTGAGGTCCCAGGTGAAGGGGCCGACGTACGCCTCGTCGAAGTCGTTGACATTGAAGGTCAGCCGCCCGTTGGCGTCCATATAGGTGCCGAAGTTCTCCGCGTGCAGGTCGCCGTGGATCCACACGCGCGAGGTGCGCTCGTCCAGGTACGGCCCGCCGCGCCTCTCCGCGTCCAGGTCGTGGTAGAAGAGGCATGCCGTGCCGCGGTAGAACGCGAAGGCCGAGGCCGCCATCTTCCGGAACTTCACCCGGAACGCGGTCGGATCGGCGGCCAGGAGCTCGCCGAAGGCGGTGTCGAAGACGGCGAGGATCTCGTCGCCGCGCTGCTCGCCGTTGAGCTGGGGGACCGACATCGCTGGGTGCCTCCTGGTGCATGTGTACGACAGCGTTTCTGTCGTCTTCAACGGGCGGGCCCGCGCGAAAGTGCCCGCGGCCCTCGCTGTGAAGGTACGCGGGGGAGCCCCGCGAGTGTCAGTGGCGAGGCATAGACTTCGACGCTGTCCCCAGAAGTGTCCGTCCGCCTGTCACCCAGCGTTTTCCATGGAGGCCAAGCCGTGTCAAAGCCGCCGTTCACGCACCTGCACGTCCACACCCAGTACTCGCTGCTGGACGGTGCCGCGCGGCTGAAGGACATGTTCAACGCGTGCAACGAGATGGGCATGACGCACATCGCCATGTCCGACCACGGCAACCTCCACGGGGCGTACGACTTCTTCCACTCCGCGAAGAAGGCCGGAGTCACCCCGATCATCGGGATCGAGGCATATGTCGCCCCCGAGTCCCGGCGCAACAAGCGAAAGATCCAGTGGGGCCAGCCGCACCAGAAGCGGGACGACGTCTCCGGCTCCGGTGGTTACACCCACAAGACGATGTGGGCCGTGAACAAGACGGGCCTGCACAACATCTTCCGGCTCTCCTCCGACGCCTACGCCGAGGGCTGGCTGCAGAAGTGGCCCCGGATGGACAAGGAGACCATCTCGCAGTGGTCCGAGGGGATCGTCGCCTCCACCGGCTGCCCGTCGGGTGAGGTGCAGACCCGGTTGCGGCTCGGTCAGTTCGACGAGGCGCTCAAAGCGGCCGCCGACTATCAGGACATCTTCGGCAAGGACCGCTACTTCCTGGAGCTGATGGACCACGGCATCGACATCGAGCACCGGGTCCGCGACGGCCTGCTGGAGGTCGGCAAGAAGCTCGGCATCCCCCCGCTGGTCACCAACGACTCGCACTACACGTACGCGCACGAGGCGACCGCCCACGACGCCCTGCTGTGCATCCAGACCGGCAAGAACCTCTCCGACCCCGACCGCTTCAAGTTCGACGGCACCGGCTACTACCTGAAGTCCACCGACGAGATGTACGCCATCGACTCCTCGGACGCCTGGCAGGAGGGCTGCGCCAACACGCTCCTCGTCGCCGAGATGGTCGACACCACCGGCATGTTCGAGAAGCGCGACCTGATGCCCAAGTTCGACATCCCCGAGGGCTACACCGAGGTCACCTGGTTCAAGGAGGAAGTCCGCCGCGGCATGGAGCGCCGCTTCCCCGGCGGCGTCCCCGAGGACCGCCAGCGGCAGGCCGAGTACGAGATGGACGTCATCATCTCGATGGGCTTCCCCGGCTACTTCCTCGTGGTCGCCGACTTCATCATGTGGGCCAAGAACAACGGCATCGCGGTCGGCCCCGGACGAGGCTCCGCGGCCGGCTCGATCGTCGCCTACGCCATGGGCATCACCGACCTCGACCCCATCCCGCACGGCCTGATCTTCGAGCGGTTCCTCAACCCCGAGCGCATCTCGATGCCCGATGTCGACATCGACTTCGACGAGCGCCGGCGCGTCGAGGTGATCCGGTACGTGACGGAGAAGTACGGCGCCGACAAGGTCGCCATGATCGGCACCTACGGCACCATCAAGGCCAAGAACGCGATCAAGGACTCCGCGCGCGTGCTGGGCTACCCGTACGCCATGGGCGACCGCATCACCAAGGCCATGCCCGCCGACGTCCTCGGCAAGGGCATCCCGCTCTCCGGCATCACCGACCCGCAGCACCCGCGCTACAGCGAGGCCGGCGAGGTCCGCGGGATGTACGAGAACGAGCCGGACGTGAAGAAGGTCATCGACACCGCACGCGGCGTGGAGGGCCTGGTCCGGCAGATGGGCGTGCACGCCGCCGGCGTGATCATGTCCAGCGAGACCATCACCGAGCACGTACCGGTCTGGGTCCGGCACACCGACGGCGTGACCATCACACAGTGGGACTACCCGAGCTGTGAGTCGCTCGGCCTGCTGAAGATGGACTTCCTCGGCCTGCGCAACCTGACGATCATGGACGACGCCGTCAAGATGGTGAAGTCCAACAAGGGCATCGACATCGACCTGCTGTCGCTGCCGCTGGACGACCCCACGACCTTCGAACTGCTCCAGCGCGGCGACACCCTCGGCGTCTTCCAGTTCGACGGCGGCCCCATGCGCTCCCTGCTGCGCCTGATGAAGCCGGACAACTTCGAAGACATCTCCGCCGTCTCGGCCCTGTACCGCCCGGGCCCGATGGGCATGAACTCGCACACCAACTACGCCCTGCGCAAGAACGGCCAGCAGGAGATCACGCCGATCCACAAGGAGCTCGAAGAGCCCCTCAAGGAGGTCCTGGACGTCACCTACGGCCTGATCGTCTACCAGGAGCAGGTGCAGAAGGCCGCCCAGATCATCGCGGGCTACTCGCTCGGCGAGGCCGACATCCTCCGGCGCGTCATGGGCAAGAAGAAGCCCGAGGAACTGGAGAAGAACTTCGTCATCTTCCAGGGCGGCGCCCGCAAGAACGGCTACAGCGACGAGGCCATCCAGGCCCTGTGGGACGTGCTGGTCCCGTTCGCCGGCTACGCGTTCAACAAGGCGCACTCGGCCGCGTACGGCCTGGTGTCGTACTGGACCGCCTTCCTCAAGGCCAACCACCCCGCCGAGTACATGGCCGCCCTGCTGACGTCCGTCAAGGACGACAAGGACAAGTCGGCGATCTACCTCAACGAGTGCCGCCGCATGGGCATCCGGGTACTCCCGCCGAACGTCAACGAGTCGGTGCACAACTTCGCCGCCCAGGGCGACGACGTGATCCTCTTCGGCCTCGAGGCCGTACGCAACGTCGGCACCAACGTGGTGGAGTCGATCATCAAGAGCCGCAAGGCCAAGGGCAAGTACGCCTCCTTCCCCGACTACCTCGACAAGGTCGACGCGACCGCGTGCAACAAGCGCACCACGGAGTCGCTGATCAAGGCGGGCGCCTTCGACAGCCTGGGCCACACCCGCAAGGGCCTCACCGCGCACTTCGAGCCGATGATCGACAACGTGGTCGCGGTCAAGCGCAAGGAGGCCGAGGGCCAGTTCGACCTCTTCGGCGGGATGGGCGAGGAGGAGAGCGACGAGCCCGGCTTCGGACTGGACGTGCAGTTCACCGACGAGGAGTGGGAGAAGACCTATCTGCTCGCCCAGGAGCGGGAGATGCTCGGTCTGTACGTCTCCGACCACCCGCTCTTCGGCCTGGAGCACGTGCTGTCCGACAAGGCCGACGCGGGCATCGCCCAGCTCACCGGAGGCGAGCACGCGGACGGTGCGGTCGTCACCATCGGCGGCATCATCTCGGGCCTGCAGCGCAAGATGACCAAGCAGGGCAACGCCTGGGCCATCGCCACCGTGGAGGACCTCGCCGGTTCCATCGAGTGCATGTTCTTCCCGGCGACCTACCAGCTCGTGTCGACCCAACTCGTCGAGGACGCCGTCGTGTTCGTCAAGGGCCGCCTCGACAAGCGCGAGGACGTGCCCCGGCTGGTCGCGATGGAGCTCCAGGTCCCCGACCTGTCGAACGCCGGCACCAACGCGCCCGTGATCCTCACCATCCCGGCCACCAGGGTCACCCCGCCGATGGTCAGCCGCCTCGGTGAGATCCTCAGCCACCACCGGGGCGAGAGCGAGGTCCGCATCAAGCTCCAGGGCCCGACCAAGACGACGGTGCTACGGCTGGACCGGCACCGTGTGAAGCCCGACCCGGCGCTGTTCGGCGACCTGAAGGTGCTGCTCGGTCCGTCCTGCCTGGCCGGCTGAACCGGGCGCGGCATCCGCCGACGCAACGCGCGAGAGGGGCGCGTCCCGTGTGGGACGCGCCCCTGTCCTGTGCCTGGGTCTCAAACAACCCGTTATGCAGATGTCAGTTGTGACCGAAGCGCTTCTGCCGGCCCTTGCGGGCCATGTCGCCCGGGGTCACCTGCGTGGCGCGCTGCTCGGCCTGCGTCTCCATCGAGGACTGCTGGGCCTGCTGCTGACCACGCTCGGACTGCGGCTGCTTTCGGTCCTGTTTCTTGTTCTTGGCCATGGTGGTGCCTCCTGTGGGGGATCTAGGGGCCAGGGCCGGGACCAGATTCACATAGGCTTATAAAGAACGCATTTCGGATAATTACCGTGTGTAACAGCGGTTGTCGGGGCGTGAGGCATGGCGCGCCGCGGACCTGATGCCCCGAAACGCCACGCCGAAGATCGAGTTCGGCCCGTTAACACCAGCGTGGTCGGGCAGACTCGAAGGAAGCCCGAAGCAAACCTCCCGGGAAGAGGGTGAGTCGCGTGGACCGCTGCATCGTCCTGGTGGACGCCGGGTATCTGCTGGGGGCCGCCGCCAGCCTGCTCGCCGGGGAACCCTCCCGGTCCCGGATCACCGTCGACCATGCCGCCCTCATCCAGGGGCTGCGCGAACGCGCCGAGTCCGACACCCAGCAGCCCCTGCTGCGTATCTACTGGTTCGACGGCGCCCCCGACCGCGTCCCCCAGCCCGAGCACCGCAGGCTGCGCGTGATGCCCCGGGTCACCGTCCGGCTCGGCGCCCTGACCCGCAGCGACGGCCGCTGGGCGCAGAAGGGCGTGGACGCCGCGATGCACGCCGAGCTGACCGAACTGGCCCGCAACCGCGCCTGCTCCGACGTGGTGCTGGTGACCGGGGACGGCGATCTGCTGCCGGGCATGATGGCCGCCAAGGAGCACGGCGTCGCCGTACACCTGTGGGCCGTGCAGGCCGCCGACGGTGACTACAACCAGTCCGAGGACCTGGTCGCCGAGGCCGACGAACGGCGCGTGCTGGACCGTACCTGGATCACCAAGGCCGTACGCGCCAAGGAGCTCACCGGGGTGTGCGCGCCGCCGCCCGCGCCCCGGCCCGAGATCGCCGCGATCCTGTCCGCGCCGCTGCCCGACTCCGCGCTCGGCGCGGCGGCCGAGCGGCCGACCGAGGAGGGCGAGCGCGCACCGGCGGCCGCCGCCTCGGAGAACGGCACGCAGGAGCGGATCCCGGCACCCAAGGGCGTGCCCACGCCGAAGGACCTCGCCGCCCTGCGCCCGCCCGGCGTCCAGCCGGCCCAGCATCCGACGAGCGCCACGCTGCGCTGGTCCTCCGACAAGGGATGGGTCGACCGGCCCGGCGTCGCGGCCGAGCCGCCCGAGGCCTCCTCCATGCCGACGCTCGCCCAGCTCACCACCGCCGAGCAGCGGTGGGCCGACCGGGAGGAGGACATCACCACGGTCGGCGGCGATCCCTACGAGGTGGGACAGGTCTTCGCCCGACGGTGGATGGGGCGGCTGGGCGACCAGGGACATCTGCAGCGGCTGTCCGGGATGTACCCGCGGATTCCGCATCGGATCGACGGGGAGCTGCTCCGGTACGCGGCGCGGTTCGGGCTGCTCGCGCACAAGGACGATCAGATCGACGAGCACGACCGGTACGCGATCCGGGCCGGGTTCTGGCGGGAGATCGATGTGCGGACCGCGGCCGAACACGCTCCGGCGAGTGAGTGACCCGGGCCGCGACGACCTCGGTGGCGCCGGGCCGCACGGTTGCGGTTGAGCGCCGTTGCGGCCGATTTGTGGGGACCGGCGGATGTACGTCGGCGAACCGGCGGTTTGTGGCGAGTGGCCGACCCGAGGGCGGATCGGGCGTGCGGACCCCGTAGTCTCGTCCCTTGTGAGTACGCGCGTGGGACAGGCACTTCGGCACAGTGGTGATGTCGTGTGCGCCGTGCGCGGGCTGACCAAGACCTATCCGGCCGTACGAGGGCGGCGCGGGGCGCCCGGCACCCCCGAGGTGCGGGCCACCGACGACGTACGGCTGGACATCCGGCGCGGCGAGATCTTCGGGCTGCTCGGCCCGAACGGCGCCGGCAAGACCACCCTGGTACGACAGCTCACCGGACTGATGCGGCCCGACACGGGGAGCGTCGAGATCCTCGGCCACGACATCGTGCGCCACCCCGAGCGGGCCGCCCGCATCCTCGCCTACCTGGGGCAGGAGTCGACCGCCCTCGACGAGCTGACCGTGTCGCTGGCCGCCGAGACGACCGGGCGGCTGCGCGGCCTCGACGTGCGCCGGGCGCGGGACGAGCGGGACGCCGTACTCGACGAGCTGGGGCTCGCACCGCTCGCCGCGCGGCCGCTGCGGAAGCTGTCCGGCGGGCAGCGCCGGCTGGCCTGCTTCGCCGCCGCGCTGGTGGGGGAGCGGCCCCTGCTGGTGCTGGACGAGCCGACCACCGGGATGGACCCCGTGGCGCGGCGGGCCGTGTGGTCGGCCGTGGACCGGCGGCGGGCCGAGCACGGGACGACCGTGCTGCTCGTCACCCACAACGTCATCGAGGCCGAGACCGTGCTCGACCGGGTCGCGGTGCTCGACCGGGGCCGTGTGATCGCCTGCGACACGCCGTCCGGGCTCAAGGAACGGGTCGCCGGCGAGGTACGGGTCGAACTGCTGTGGCGGGACCGGGCGCCCCTGGAGGTTCCCGAGGTCGCCGCGCTGCAGGACCGGGTCGTGGAGTCCGGGCGCCGCTGGACGCTGCGGCTCGCCCCCGAGGAGGCCCGCGCGGTCGTCGCCACCGTCACCGGCGGGGCCGCCTTCGCCGCGCTGGACGACTTCACGCTCGCCACGCCGAGCCTGGAGGACGTGTATCTGGCGCTGGGCGGGGCCGCACAGCAAGGGCTGGTGAAAGCGTGAGCACACGGACCGTCGCAGCCGTATCCGTAGGCGTACGGAGCAGGGCCACCTCCCCAGTGATCCCCAGTGTGAAAGGGAGCAGCGCCACGTGAGTGTCGTACCCGCCGAGGTTCTGCCGGGCAGCGCCCTGGCCGTGGACGAGACGGCCTCCCCGGCCACGGCCGAGCTCGGGCCGCGTGCGCGGCTGTGGCCGTCGCTGTGCGCCGTGTACCGGGCGCAGCTGTCCCGGGCGCGGGTCGCACGCATTCCGCTGCTGTTCGTGGCGACCTTCCAGTCGATCGGGATCATGATCCTGATGCGCGGGGTCGTGGACGGCGGGGCCGAGGCGCAGGCCGTGGTGGCCGGGTCGGCGGTACTCGTGGTCGCCTTCGTCGCGCTGAACCTGCTCGCCCAGTACTTCGGGCAGCTGCGGGCCAGCGGCGGGCTCGACCACTACGCCACGCTGCCGGTGCCGCCGGCCGCCGTGGTGCTGGGGGCGGCGGGGGCGTACGCCTCCTTCACCGTGCCGGGGACCGTGGTGACGGCCGTGTTCGGGTGCGTGCTGTTCGGGCTGCCGATGGCGCATCTGTGGGTGCTCGTCGCGGTGATCCCGCTGGCCGGGGCCGCGCTCGCCGGGCTCGGGGCGGCGCTGGGGCTGCTCGCGCCGCGGCCGGAACTGGCCACGCTGCTCGGGCAGCTCGGCATGTCGGCGGCGCTGCTGCTGGGGGTGCTGCCCGCCGAACGGATGCCGGAGGCGGTGCGCCTTGCGCGGGATCTGCTGCCCTCGACGTACGGCGTGGAGGCCTTCGCGCGGACCTTCGGGGAGCGGCCGGACTGGGCGTTCGTGCTCGGTGACCTGGCCGTGTGCGGGGTGGTCGGCGTGGTCTCGCTGGCCGTCGCCACCTGGGCGTACCGCCGGGCGGCCGTCCGGTGACGCGCCGCACAGGTCGGTTTGGCACGATGGCAGGGTGACCGCTCCGCTGACTCCTCCACCGCCGCCGCGTGAACCGTCCCCCAACGGGGGGTGGCAGCCGCCTGCTGCCGGTCCTGCGGCTGCCGTGCCGCATGACGCGATATCCGACGCCCCGCCCGGGGCACAGGGCCCGCATGGCTCTCCCGGCCCGTACGGCATATATGGCTCGTACGAACAGGACGGTCCTGGCATGAAGACCGAAGTGCGAGAGGCCGCCGTGGTCGCGGTGGTGGTGGCGCTCTTCGGGGCGCTGCTCGGGGTGTTGTGGTGGCGGCTGGCGCCGAGTGTGCCGCTGGTCGGGGACGTCGTGGACGGCCAGTGGGTCGTCTACTTCAAGGACTCCGAAGGGGAGCAGGCCGTCGGGGTGGACGGAACGTTCACTCTGCTTGCGCTGGGGTTCGGGCTGGTCAGCGCGGTTGCCGTGTTTCTCTGGCGGCGGCGTGGGGGTGTGCCGTTGGTGGTGGCGCTGGCCGTCGGGGGGCTTCTCGGGGCGCTGCTCGCGTGGCGGGTCGGGGTGTGGCTCGGGCCCTCGGGTGATGTGATCGCCCAGGCGAAGGAAGCGGGTGAGGGGGTTGCGTTCTCGGCGCCGTTGAAGCTGGGGGCGAAGGGGGCGTTGCTGGCGTGGCCGTTGGGTGCGTTGGTGGTCCATCTCGGGCTGATGGCGTTGTTCGGGCCTCGGGATGCGGAGCCGGAGCAGCTGGGGGTGCATGGGGTGCCGCCGGCGTAGGGCTTCGGTGGGTTCGCGCCCACGCCGGGCTGTTTCTCGCCCCCGCCGCCCCTACCCGTCCCATCCCCAGGGGCGCCGCCCCTTCGACCCCGGTGCTCGCTGGGGGCTGCCGCCCCCAGACCCCCGCGTCGGCCCTTAAGGGGCCTTGTCCTCAAACGCCGGACGGGCTGACTGATGCGGGCCGGCGCCGGAAGGTGGCGTCCCCTGCCGGGTGGGTGGGGGTTCGGGATGGTGTGGTCTTGTGCTCGCACGCGGGACTGGTTGAGGGGTGTGGGCTGGCCGGTGTTGGGTGGGGTGCCCTGTTGGGTGGGTGGGGGTTCGGGGTGGTGGGGCCCCGTGCTCGCACGCCGGGCTGGGTCTTGGGCGCCGGGTGGGGTGGAGGGCGGGCGGCGGTGTGGGGAGGGGGCGTTGGTTGCTGGGTGGGCTGCTTGGCGCTGGTCGGGGGAATGAGCGCTTGGTGCGTCGGAGGGGGTGGGAGCGGTGCCGGGTCGGTCGGTGATGTCGGCCGGCCCGGCGGTGCACTGGGCTGTGGTGGTTCTACGCCGGTCGGTGGCCGTGGTTCGAGCGGCCCTTCTTGGTGCGCCACTTGCGTTTGCGGGTTTTCTTCGACATGTCCCTCGTACTTAACCGAGGGCACCGCTCCCGTCGAGGGGTCACGCGCGCCCGATGGGGGCGAGTACCGCGTCGGTGAGCTTGGTGAGGTCCTCGGGGGAGAGTTCGACCTCCAGGCCGCGGCGGCCCGCCGAGACGCAGATCGTGGGGTGGGCGCAGGCCGAGGCGTCCAGGACCGTGCGGAGCTTCTTGCGCTGGCCCAGGGGGGAGATACCGCCCCGGACGTAGCCCGTCGTGCGTTCCGCCAGGGCCGGGTCGGCCATCGCCGCGCGCTTGCCGCCGACCGCCGACGCCAGGGCCTTGAGGTCGAGCTGGCCCGCCACCGGGACCACGGCCACCGTGAGGCTGCCGTCCACATCCGCCACCAGCGTCTTGAAGACCCGCTCGGGTGACACGCCCATCGCCTCCGCGGCCTCCTCGCCGTAGGAGGGGTGGGAGGGGTCGTGGTCGTAGGCGTGGACCGTGTAGGTGATGCCCGCGGAGGTGAGGGCCACCGTCGCGGGGGTGCCGCCCGGTTGGGGGTGGTTCTTCTTCGACTTCTTCGCCATGTCGGCCGGTCCCGTCAGTTCAGGCTCGTCGGGCCGCGCGTCAGGTCCGACGCCGGCAGCGACGGCAGCGTACGGATGATCGAGGTCTCGGCGCGAAGGAGTTTCAGCTCGTCGCGCAGCCGGGACGCGGTGTCCGGGGCCTGGAGCAGACGCTGCTTGGTCGGCGTGTCCAGCATCATCGCGGCCGCGACCAGGTAGGACACGACCGAGGGCTGGTCGGGGAGGTCGGCCGTGGTGGACAGGGACCGTTCCCGCGCGCCCGCCAGGCGCTTCTGGTACTGGCGGAACGACCGCAGCACCCCCTCCGCCAGCGCCCCCGCCTCGTCGCCCGGTTCCTCCGGGAGCTCTTCCAGTTCCGCGGTCAGGAACGGCCCCGACGCGTCCACCGACACCAGCCGCACCCGCGTCGTCCCCGTCGCCAGCACCTCGAACGTGCCGTCGGCCCGCTCCCGGATCGTCGCCGCGTCCGCCACACAGCCCACACCGTGGAAGGACTTCACCGGGTCCTGGCCGAAGCCCGCGGTCGGCCCGCGGTCGGGCTGGGCGGTCGGGTCCGGCATACCGGGGGCGCTCGGGGCCACCTCGTGGCCGTCGCGGATCGCCACGACGGCGAAACGGCGCGATTCCTCCTCGGGGGTCTTCAGCAGCTCGCGCATCATGGCGCGGTAGCGCTCCTCGAAGACGTTCAGCGGAAGGACCAGGCCTGGGAACAGCACCGAGTTCAGGGGGAAGAGCGGAAGGTGGACGGTCACGGCGCCAAAGCCTAGTGGTCGTCGCAGTGAACGCGTCTCGCCCGCCCACCTGGTGGATGCCCGCGGCCCGCACCCTGCGCCGCCCGCACCCTCACCTCGTCGCGCATCTCCAGGAACCGGCCCAGCGGATCGTCCGAGAGCCGGCTCCACGGGAAGGAGGTGGCGTACGGCCCGATCAGGCGGAGCTGCTCCAGGGCGTCCTCCCAGCGGCCCAGCCGTACCAGGACGTACGTCAGCTTGTTGCGGACGGCGGCGGGCCACACGTCGGTCGCCGGGAACCGGGCGGAGAGCGCGATGGCCCGGTCGGCCGCCGCGTCCAGCCGCTCGCGCGGCACGCCCGGCCCGCAGCCGTCGTTCAGGTAGGCGAGGACGGCCCGGGTCGGCAGCGCCTGGACGAGGGAGTCGGCCGGGGTGTCCTGAGCGGCCCGGTCGGCGAAGTCCAGGCACTCCCGGTGCGAGCCGTGCCAGGAGGAGGCCAGGTAGTGCAGGGCGGCCACATGGCAGCCGTAGTGGCGCGGGGCGCGGCGCAGCGCCGCCTCCCACAGCTCCCCGAAGTAGGTGTGCCCGGCGCGTGAGCCGCGCGCGTGGTCCAGGGCGATCCGCCACGGCACCGGGTCGCGGTCGTCGGCGCGGGCGGCGGCGGTGATCATCGGGCTCACCCCGCGCAGCGTCTCGGCCCGGGCCGGCGACCGCCAGGCGTGGTCCACCGCGAGCTGGGCCCTGATCAGCAGCGCGTCCGGGTCCTGCGGGGCGGTCGCGTACCAGGACTGAAGCCACTCGGGGCGCGAGCGGGCGAAGGCAGCCAGGTGCAGCGTGTATGTGTCGCGGTGCTCCCACTGGGCGTGCCGCCGGGTGGCGGCGAGTAGTTCGGCGGCGGGTTCGTACGCACCCTGCCCGGCCGCTACCAGCGCGGGGCCGAGGCGGTCGTCGGGCGCGTCGAGGAGCACGTCGTCGTCGGCGGGGAGCCCGGTGACGTCGGCGGGGAGCCCGGTGACGGGGCGCTCGGCGGTCGTCCGGGACGCCCGGCCGAACGGGAGCATCGAAGCCATGCCACCCCCTTGCGCCCGCACCGGCGCCGCTCTCGCGGACCGGGTCGCTCGCCGTCGTGGTCGCTCAATCAATGGTTGCGGTAGAGGTGACCACTCAAAACCGGCGATGGTTGTACGCGCGTCCGGGTGACGGGTCAGCCGCGTCGCAGCAGACGTGTCGCCCCGGCCGCGACCGTCGTCGCCAGGACCCAGCCCAGCAGGATCATCGCCGCGGCCAGCCACTGCCAGGCGCCGCTGAGCTGCCAGAACCCGACCTGGCCGAGATCGATGACCGGCAGCAGCAGGTCGAGGGCGAACAGCGGCGGGTTCCAGGTCGGATGCTCGCCGCCCTTGAGCGGAGGGGGGTCGGCGTGCGCGAAGGCCACCGAACTCGCCGCCCACAGCACCGCCATCCACACCGCCGCCCGGCCGGGCCGATAGCCGTAGGCGACCATCCAGTCCTGGGCGTACCCCCAGAACTTGGCCGCCGGCGGCAGCGTCTCGCGGCGTCGGCGCTGCTTGGCGAGCAGCACCTCGCGCGCGTCCTCGTCCTCACCGCCGTTGCGCAGGACGGCGGCCAGCCGCTCGTACGGCTCCGGGTTGTACTCGGCGGTCGCCGCGGCCACCCACTCCAGCCGCCGCTCCAGCGGGAACGGGCCGCGCGGCACGAGGTTCTCGTAGGTGAAGCCGCTCATGTGCAGCAGCCCCGGGTCCGGCCAGGCGTCCGCCCGGTCCATCAGGTTGACGATCCGCGCCCCCGACAGCACCACCCCGCCGCGCTCCGGCCGCTCCCCGAGGAAGCGCAGCTCGGGTGTCTGGATGCGGCGCAGCGACAGCTCCTGCTCGTCGGTGAAGGTGAACCGGGCCCGCTCCAGGTCGACCGCGTCCCCGAACCGCCCGTCGTCGAGGCGCACCCCGCCCTGGCACTCGAACCGCTGGATGCGCGTCCCGCGCGCGGGCGTACGGCCGCTCAGCAGCGGACTGCCGATGCCGGCCGGGGTCAGGTACAGGGTGCGCCCGACGGTCAGCTGGGGCGCGTTCAGCGCGAGCCGGGTGTACGGGTTGACCAGCCGAGCGCCCCGCAGGCTCAGCGACACGCCGATGCTGGCGCCGCGCAGGCTCAGCTCGCCGTGCGACTCCAGCATCTCGGCCTGGAGGTCCTGCCCGACGCTCATGCCGTCCGCGGCCAGCGAGCGGCCGCTGCGGTCCCGGTAGACGATCGCCTGGTTGAGCAGCAGATCGGTGCCTATGTGGGCGTCGGTGAGCCGTACGCCGTTGTGGAACCGGCAGCGCGGCAGATGCAGATCGCCCTCGGTCTGCACCCGGGCCGCCTCCAGCCGCGGTACCGCGCAGTCCACCAGGCGCACGGTCGTGAAGTGGGCCTCCGGCAGCAGGATCTCCCGGTCGAAGCGGCAGCCGCGCATCTCGACGTACGGCACCACGGTGCCACCCGCGAGGTCCATCGTGCCGCTGATCCGCACGCCGACCAGCTTCAGCGAGGACACCCGGCCCGCGAGGGCGGGCGGCCCGTCCAGCAGCAGCCAGCAGATGATCCGCGCGCGTACGGTGCGCTCGTCTCCCCAGGGATGCCCGCCGTGCGGATCGTCGACGATCGTGTCGCCGCTGCTCAGGTCGTACACGCTGCCGTTGCGGAAGGCCTGCCACATGCCGAGTTCGGCGGCGGTCAGGTCGTTCGGCAGGTCGTCCGGCAGGTCTCCGTCGCGGAGGCCGGCACCTTCGGTCACGTTTCGCCCATCCCCCTCATCTACTCATGGGTTCGTACAACTGTTCATGCCCGCTGGGTGACGCTCCGAACGCAAGACGTGAAGGTGATCTTCCGGGTTCCCGTGAGATCTTGGGAGGGATCTGTATCAGCCATTGATACGCGCGAACGGCGCCGGACCCGGGTCTGAGAGAATTGAGCCCGTGATCTCCCGAATCGATCTGCGCGGCGACGCCCTTCCTGAGGGTCCCGCCCTGCGCGACCTGCTGCCCCGAGCCGAGTTCGACGTTCAGGCCGCCCTGGAGAAGGTGCGCCCGATCTGCGAGGCCGTGCATCATCGGGGCGACGCGGCGCTGATCGACTTCGCCGAGAAGTTCGACGGTGTCAGGCTCGACCAGGTGCGCGTGCCGGTCGCGGCGCTCACGCGCGCGTTGGAGGAGCTCGACCCGGCCGTGCGCGCGGCCCTGGAGGAGTCCATCCGCCGCGCCCGTCTCGTCCACCGCGAGCAGCGCCGTACGACGCACACCACCCAGGTCGTGCCCGGCGGCTCGGTCACCGAGAAGTGGGTGCCGGTCGAGCGGGTCGGGCTGTACGCGCCCGGCGGTCGGGCCGTCTACCCGTCCTCCGTGATCATGAACGTCGTCCCGGCCCAGGAGGCCGGCGTCGAGTCCCTCGCCCTCGCCTCCCCGGCGCAGGCCGAGTTCGGCGGCCTTCCGCACCCGACGATCCTCGCCGCGTGCGCGCTGCTCGGCGTCGACGAGGTGTACGCCGCCGGCGGCGCCACGGCCGTCGCGATGTTCGCGTACGGCACCGAGTCCTGCGCGCCCACCAACCTGGTCACCGGCCCCGGCAACATCTGGGTCGCCGCCGCCAAGCGCTACTTCACCGGCAAGATCGGCATCGACGCCGAGGCGGGCCCGACCGAGATCGCGATCCTGGCCGACGCCACCGCCGACCCGGTGCACGTCGCCTCCGACCTGATCAGCCAGGCCGAGCACGACCCGCTGGCCGCCGCCGTCCTCGTCACCGACTCCGTGGAGCTCGCGGACGCGGTGGAGAAGGAGCTGGAGCCGCAGGTCGCGGCCACCAAGCACATCGACGACCGGATCGTCCCGGCCCTCAAGGGCAAGCAGTCCGCGATCGTCCTCGTGGACGGCGTCGACGAGGGCCTGCGGGTGGTGGACGCATACGGCGCCGAGCACCTGGAGATCCAGACCGCCGACGCGGCCGCCGTGGCCGACCGGGTGCGCAACGCCGGCGCGATCTTCATCGGCCCCTGGGCGCCGGTGTCGCTCGGCGACTACGCCGCCGGCTCCAACCACGTGCTCCCGACGGGCGGCTGCGCCTGCCACTCCTCCGGGCTGTCCGTGCAGTCCTTCCTGCGCGGCATCCACATCGTCGACTACACCAAGGACGCGCTGGCCGAGGTCGCGCATCACGTGGTCACGCTGGCGGAGGCGGAGGACCTGCCGGCACACGGCGCGGCGATCAAGGCGAGGTTCGGCTGGAAGGTGCCCGAGAGCAAGTGAGCGACGTACGTATCGACGATCTCCCCGTACGGGACGAGCTGCGCGGCAAGTCCCCCTATGGCGCGCCCCAACTCGACGTCCCCGTACGGCTGAACACCAACGAGAACCCCTACCCGCTGCCCGAGCCCCTGGTCGAGCGGATCGCCGAGCGCGTCCGTGAGGCGGCCCGCAACCTCAACCGCTACCCGGACCGGGACGCGGTCGAGCTGCGCACCCGGCTCGCCGAGTACCTGACGGACACGTCCGGCTACGAGGTGGGCCTGGCGAACGTCTGGGCGGCCAACGGCTCCAACGAGGTCATCCAGCAGCTGCTGCAGACCTTCGGCGGGCCCGGCCGCACGGCCATCGGCTTCGAGCCGTCGTACTCGATGCACGGGCTCATCTCACGCGGCACCGGCACCGGATGGATCTCCGGCCCCCGCAACGACGACTTCACGATCGACCTCGCCGCCGCCGAGAAGGCGATCGCCGAGCACCGGCCGGACGTCGTCTTCATCACCACGCCCAACAACCCCACCGGCAACGCGGTCCCGCCCGAGACGGTCCTCGCGCTGTACGAGGCCGCGCAGGCGGCGAAGCCGTCGATGGTGGTGGTCGACGAGGCGTACATCGAGTTCAGCCACGGCGACTCGCTGCTGCCGCTGCTCGAAGGCCGGCCGAATCTCGTCGTCTCCCGGACGATGTCGAAGGCCTTCGGCGCGGCCGGCCTGCGCCTCGGCTATCTCGCCGCGCACCCGGCGGTGGTGGACGCCGTCCAGCTCGTACGGCTGCCGTACCACCTCTCGGCCGTCACCCAGGCGACCGCCCTGGCCGCCCTGGAACACACCGACACGCTGCTCAAGTACGTCGAGCAGCTCAAGGCGGAGCGGGACCGGCTGGTCACCGAGCTGCTGGCGATCGGCTACGAGGTCACCGCGTCGGACGCCAACTTCGTGCAGTTCGGCCGGTTCGCCGACGCGCACGCCTTCTGGCAGAAGATCCTCGACCGGGGCGTCCTGGTCCGGGACAACGGCGTGCCGGGCTGGCTGCGGGTCACCGCCGGAACCCCCGAAGAGAACGACGCGTTCCTCGACGCGGTACGTGAACTGAAGAAGGAGCAGAGCGCATGAACCGCGTAGGACGTGTGGAGCGGGTGACCAAGGAGACCTCGGTCCTCGTCGAGATAAACCTGGACGGCACGGGCCAGGTCGATGTGTCGACCGGCGTCGGCTTCTACGACCACATGCTCGACCAGCTCGGCCGGCACGGTCTGTTCGACCTGACCGTGAAGACCGAGGGCGACCTGCACATCGACTCGCACCACACCATCGAGGACACCGCCCTCGCGCTGGGCGCCGCCTTCAAGCAGGCGCTCGGCGACAAGGTGGGGATCTACCGGTTCGGCAACTGCACGGTCCCGCTGGACGAGTCCCTCGCCCAGGTCACCGTCGACCTGTCGGGCCGCCCGTACCTCGTGCACACCGAGCCCGAGAACATGGCGCCGATGATCGGCGAGTACGACACCACGATGACCCGGCACATCCTGGAGTCCTTCGTCGCCCAGGCCCAGATCGCACTGCACGTGCACGTGCCGTACGGCCGCAACGCGCACCACATCGTGGAGTGCCAGTTCAAGGCGCTGGCCCGGGCCCTGCGGTACGCGTCCGAGCGCGACCCGCGCGCGGCCGGCATCCTGCCCTCCACGAAGGGTGCGCTGTAAAGCCATGAACGGTCTGTCGACCCTGCTGATCGTCGTCGGCCTCTTCCTGGTCGGCGGCATCTACTCCTTCGTCAAGCAGCAGATGCCGAAGAGCCTCATCGTGCTGCTCTCGATAGGCGCCGCGATGTGTCTCACCGCGGGCGTCCTGAGGCTGGAGGTGTGGAATTGACCAACCCCAAGAAGGTCGTGGTCTTCGACTACGGCTTCGGCAACGTCCGCTCCGCCGAGCGCGCCCTCGCGCGCGCGGGTGCCGACGTCGAGATCACCCGTGACTTCGACAAGGCCATGAACGCCGACGGACTGCTGGTGCCGGGCGTCGGCGCCTTCGCCGCCTGTATGCGGGGGCTGAAGGAAGCGCGCGGCGACTGGATCGTCGAGCGCCGGCTGTCCGGCGGGCGCCCGGTGATGGGCATCTGCGTCGGCATGCAGATCCTGTTCGCGCGCGGCATCGAGCACGGCGTGGAGGCCGAGGGCCTCGGCGAGTGGCCGGGCTCGGTCGAGCCGTTGCAGGCCGACGTCGTGCCCCACATGGGCTGGAACACCGTGGAGGCGCCGCCCGCCTCCGAGCTGTTCGCCGGTCTGGACGCGGACGCGCGCTTCTACTTCGTGCACTCCTACGCCGTCCACGACTGGACCCTTCAGACCGAGAACCCGGTGATGACCGCACCGCTGGTCACCTGGTCGACGCACGGCAAGCCCTTCGTGGCCGCCGTGGAGAACGGCGCCCTGTGGGCCACGCAGTTCCACCCCGAGAAGTCCGGCGACGCCGGAGCGCAGCTGCTCACCAACTGGATCGGAACCCTGTAGAGACATGGCCAAGCTCGAACTCCTCCCCGCCGTCGACGTCCGCGACGGACAGGCCGTCCGCCTCGTGCACGGCGAGTCCGGCACCGAGACCTCCTACGGCTCCCCGCTGGAGGCCGCCCTCGCCTGGCAGCGTTCGGGCGCCGAGTGGCTGCACCTGGTCGACCTGGACGCCGCCTTCGGCACCGGCGACAACCGGGAGCTGATCGCCGAGGTCGCGAAGGCGATGGACATCAAGGTCGAGCTGTCCGGCGGTATCCGTGACGACGCGTCGTTGGCCGCCGCTCTCGCGACGGGCTGCACCCGCGTGAACCTCGGCACGGCCGCCCTGGAGACCCCCGAGTGGGTCGCCAAGGTCATCGCCGAGCACGGCGACAAGATCGCGGTGGGTCTGGACGTACGGGGCACGACGCTCCGCGGCCGTGGCTGGACCCGCGACGGCGGCGACCTCTACGAGACGCTGGAGCGCCTCAACAGCGAGGGCTGCGCGCGGTACGTCGTCACGGACATCGCCAAGGACGGCACCCTCCAGGGCCCGAACCTGGAGCTGCTGAGGAACGTCTGCGCGGCGACGGACCGCCCCGTGGTCGCCTCCGGCGGCGTCTCGTCCCTGGACGACCTGCGGGCCATCGCCGAGCTGGTGCCGCTCGGTGTCGAGGGCTCCATCGTCGGGAAGGCCCTGTACGCGAAGGCGTTCACCCTGGAAGAGGCCTTGGAGGCTGTGTCGCGATGACATCGGATGCCGTACGGCGTGTGCAGAGCGGAAGTCCCTGGGAAGAGTCCTTCGGTTTCGCACGTGCCGTCGCGGCGGGCGATCGTGTGCTGGTGGCGGGCACGACCTCCTTCAAGGGCCATGTCCTGTACGGGGAGGGCGACCCGTACGAGCAGGCGAAGGTGGCGTTCACCGGCGCGCTGGAGGCGATCGCCGAGTTCGGGCTCGGCGTCGAGTCGGTGGTCCGGACCCGGATGTACCTGAGCCATCAGCGGGACGTCGACGAGGTGGCCCGGGCGCACAAGGACCTCTTCGACTCCGTGCGCCCGGTCTCGACCCTGGTGGTCGTGGAGGGCTTCGTCGACCCGCGCATCCTGGTCGAAGTAGAGATAGAAGCATTCAGAGGACGTTAGAGGAGCCGGTTTCATGACCCTGGCGGTCCGAGTCATCCCCTGCCTGGACGTGGACAACGGCCGGGTCGTCAAGGGTGTCAACTTCCAGAACCTGCGCGACGCGGGCGACCCCGTCGAGATGGCCAAGGTGTACGACACCGAGGGCGCCGACGAGCTGACGTTCCTGGACATCACCGCCTCGTCGGGCAACCGCGAGACGACGTACGACGTGGTGCGCCGCACCGCCGAGCAGGTGTTCATCCCGCTGACGGTCGGCGGCGGCGTCCGTACGGCCGAGGACGTGGACAAGCTGCTGCGCGCGGGCGCGGACAAGGTGGGCGTGAACACGGCCGCCATCGCCCGGCCCGACCTGATCCGCGAGATCGCCGAGCGGTTCGGACGGCAGGTGCTGGTGCTGTCGGTGGACGCGCGGCGCACGCCTGAGGGCACCTTCGAGGTCACGACCCACGGCGGCCGCAAGGGCACCGGCATCGACGCCGTCGAGTGGGCGCACCGGGCCGCCGAGCTGGGTGCGGGCGAGATCCTGCTCAACTCGATGGACGCGGACGGCACGAAGGACGGCTACGACCTGGAGATGATCCGGGCCGTGCGCAAGCACGTCACGGTCCCGGTGATCGCCTCCGGCGGCGCCGGCAAGCTCGCGGACTTCGCGCCGGCCGTCGAGGCGGGGGCGGACGCGGTGCTGGCGGCGTCGGTGTTCCACTTCGGGGATCTGCGGATCGGCGAGGTGAAGGACGCGTTGCGGGGGGCGGGGCACCCCGTGCGCTGACGGTGGGCTGAGCCCCGGTCGCCCTTGGGATGGCCGGGGCTTTCTCGTGGGCAGATGCGAAAGAGAAGTTGCGCAAAATATATTGTGCAATTTTTCTTTCGCATCTACGGTGGGGGCATGACGGACAAGGAACGAGGCCGCCGCATCACGGACGTGGGCACGATGAAGGCCCTCGCGCACCCGCTGCGCATGCGGCTGTACCGGAACCTGATGCTGGCGCGCGTCGCCACCGCCTCACAGCTGGCCGAGCTGGTCGACGAGGCCGTCTCACTGGTCAGCTACCACCTGCGCAAGCTCGCCGAGCACGGATTGATCGAGGAGGCCGAGCCGCAGCGCGCGGACGGCCGGGAGCGCTGGTGGCGGCCCGCCTCCGACGGCGTGAGCATCCACGACGAGGACTTCCGGGAGGCCCCCGAGGCGGCGGCCGCTCACACGGCGGCGAGCCGGCTCTTCGCCGAGCAGCGCACGGACATGTACCGCCGCTGGCTCGACGAGCGGACCCACTGGGGCCCCGAGTGGAACCAGGCGGCCCAGTCCTCCGAGTCCGCGCTGCGCCTCACCGCGGACGAACTGGACGAGCTGAACAGGGAGATGCTCGCGCTGGTCCACAGGTACGACGAGCACGGCCGGGCCGCCGAAGCCGCCGGCGACTTGGAGGGCCGCGAGAACGTCGCGGTGCACACGTACACCTTCCCGTTCCGCGCCTGAGAGGACCCCCTCCCGTGACCGCCACGCTCCTGGCCCCGTCCGACGGCATCGAACGACCCGCCCACCGCGACGGCAACGTCCTGCGCTGGCTCACCGCCTACACCGCCTCGATGACGGGCGACAGCGTCTACTACATCGCCCTGTCCTGGGCAGCCGTACAGGCCGGTTCGCCCTCGCAGGCCGGAGTGGTCATGGCGGTGAGCGCCCTGCCCCGGGCCCTGCTGATGCTGGGCGGGGGAGTGATCGCCGACCGGCTGGGGCCACGCAGGGTCGTCATAGGCAGCGACGCGATGCGCTGCGCGGCCGTGCTCGCGGTCGCGGCACTCCTGTTCCTCACCACGCCCGGACTGTGGCCGCTGGCCCTGCTGGCCCTCGTCTTCGGCACCGTCGACGCCGTGTTCATGCCGGCCGTGGGGGCCCTCCCCGCGCGCGTGACGAGCCGCGGGCAGCTCGCGCGCGTGCAGGGCATGCGCGGGCTCGCCATCCGCTTCGCGAGCGTCGTCGGCGCCCCGCTCGGCGGGCTGGCCGTGGCGGTCGGGGGCGCGGCCGCCGCGTTCGCCCTCGCGGGGCTGCTGATCGCCGTGTCGGTGCCACTGCTGGTCTTCGTACGGGTGCGGGAGTTGCCCTCCGACGACAGGGCCGCCTCTCAGCGCGACACCGCCTGGCGCGATCTGACGGCCGGTCTCGGCCACATCCGCCGACACCGCGTGCTCGCCCCGCTGATGGTGGCCATCGCCCTCGGAGACCTCGGCTTCGTCGGTCCGCTCAACGTCGGGCTGACCCTGCTCGCCGACGAGCGCGGCTGGGGCGCTTCCGGGATGGGCTGGGTGCTCGGCGGGTTCGGCGTCGGCGCGGGCGCCGCGTCCCTGCTGCTGACCGTGCGCGGGCACCTGCCGCACGCCGGGCGGGTGGCGGCGTACAGCATTCTCGGCGGGTCGGTCGCGATCGGCGCCCTGGCTTTCGCCCCGAACGTCGTCACGGCCATCGGCGTCGCCCTGCTCATCGGACTGCTCGCCGGACTCAGCGGGGCCATGTGCGGGGCCCTGCTCCAGACCCAGGCCGACCCCGCCTACCTGGGCCGCGTCACCGCCGTCTCCTCACTGGTCAGCCTCGGCTTCGCACCGCTGAGCATGCCGCTGTGCGCCGCCGCCATCGGGGCCTGGGGCACCGGACCGGTCTTCGTGGTCAGCGCGGCGGTGTGCGGGCTCGGCGGGGTCGTCGTCCTGGGCGTGCGCGACCTGCGGTGCGCGGAGCTGCCGAAGTGACCCCTCAGATCCCCAACTGCTTCGTCTCGTGCAGCTTGGCGATCGCGTCCTCGTCGCCGTCCAGCTCCACCTTGGCGGCGCTCTGCCGGCCGTAGGAGAACAGCAGCAGCTCCGACGGCTCGCCCGTCACCGTGACCACCGGCGTGCCCTTGTGGGCGACCGCCGTCTGGCCGTCGGGGCGGCGCAGCACCAGGCCGGTGGGGGCGCCGCGGCCCATCAGGCGGGCGGAGCGCTCCAGGCGGGACCACAGGGCGTCCTGGAACACCGGGTCGAGCTCGCGCGGAGTCCAGTCCGGCTGGGCGCGGCGGACGTCCTCGGTGTGGACGTAGAACTCGATCGTGTTCGACGCCTCGTCGATCTGCTTGAGCTGGAAGGGCGAGAAGCGTGGCGGGCCGGTGCGGATGAGCTGGATCAGCTCCTCGTACGGCTTCGCCGCGAACTCCTCCATCGCCTTGTCCAGGCGCGGCGCGAGCTGCTTGATCAGAATTCCGGCGGCAGCGTCGGGGCGGCGCTCGCGCACCACCACGTGCGCGGCGAGATCACGGGTCGTCCAGCCCTCGCAGAGGGTGGGGGCCTCGGGGCCCTCGGCCTCCAAGAGGTCGGCCAGGAGAAGTCGTTCACGCTTGGCGAAGGTCGACATGCAGTCAGCCTACGACCACCTATCAGGTCCGCCCAGTGGACGGCTGCCCAGGGTTGTCAGTGGCACGCGGCACAATGGCTTCCATGACCACCGGCACGCCCCGTCAGCCCAGCCCGCTGGACCCCGACATCACCGCGCGCCTCAAGCGCAGCGCGGACGGGCTCCTGCCCGCCATCGCCCAGCAGTACGACACCGGAGAGGTGCTGATGCTCGGCTGGATGGACGACGAGGCGCTGCATCGCACACTCACCACCGGCCGCTGCACCTACTGGTCGCGCAGCCGCCAGGAGTACTGGGTCAAGGGCGACACCTCCGGCCACTTCCAGTGGGTGAAGTCCGTGGCCCTCGACTGCGACGCCGACACCGTGCTGGTCAAGGTCGACCAGGTCGGCGCCGCCTGCCACACCGGGGCGCGCACCTGCTTCGACGCCGATGTGCTGCTCAAGGACGGCGCCGGTTCCGGCACACCGGCCCGGGATCAGTAAGGTCGGCCGCCATGGACCTCGAGACGTTCCGCAAGCTGGCCACCGACCGCCGTGTCATCCCGGTCACCCGCAAGCTCCTCGCCGACGGCGACACCCCGGTCGCCCTCTACCGCAAGCTCGCCGCCGAGCGCCCCGGCACGTTCCTGCTGGAGTCCGCGGAGAACGGCCGTTCCTGGTCCCGCTACTCGTTCGTGGGCGTCCGGTCCACCGGGACGCTCACCGAGCGCGACGGACAGGCCCACTGGCTCGGCGTCCCGCCCGTCGGCGTCCCCGCCGAGGGCGACCCGCTCGCCGCCCTGCGCGCCACCATCGAGACCCTGCACACCCCGCGCGACCTCGCCCACGACCTGGGCCTGCCGCCCTTCACCGGCGGCATGGTCGGCTACCTCGGCTACGACATCGTGCGCCGCCTGGAGAAGATCGGCCCCGGCGAGCGAGACGATCTGAAGCTGCCCGAGCTGACCATGCTGCTCACCAGCGACCTCGCCGTCATGGACCACTGGGAGGGCTCCGTCCTGCTGATCGCCAACGCGATCAACCACAACGACCTCGACACGGGCGTCGACGAGGCCTACGCGGACGCGGTCGCCCGCCTGGACGCCATGGAGGCCGACCTCTCCCGCCCGGTCGCCCAGCCACCCGCCGTCCTGCCGCCCTCCGAGCTTCCCCAGTACACCGCCCGGTGGGGCGGCGAGGACTTCCAGGAGGCCGTCGAGGACATCAAGGAGCGCATCCGGGCCGGGGAGGCCTTCCAGGTGGTCCCCTCCCAGCGCTTCGAAACGCCGTGCACGGCGAGCGCGCTGGACGTCTACCGGGTCCTCAGGGCGACCAACCCCTCGCCGTACATGTACCTGTTCCGCTTCGACGGCTTCGACGTCGTCGGCTCCTCGCCGGAAGCGCTGGTGAAGGTCGAGGACGGGAGGGCCATGGTCCATCCCATCGCCGGCACCCGGTGGCGCGGGGCCACCCCGCAGGAGGACCAGGCCCTCGCCGACGAACTGCTCGCCGACCCCAAGGAGCGCGCCGAGCACCTGATGCTGGTCGACCTGGGGCGCAACGACCTGGGGCGGGTCTGTGAGCCGGGCTCCGTCGAGGTCGTCGACTTCATGTCCATCGAGCGGTATTCGCACGTGATGCACATCGTCTCGACGGTGACGGGACGGGTCGCGCCGGGCCGCACCGCCTTCGACGTGCTGACGGCCTGCTTCCCGGCCGGCACCCTCTCCGGCGCCCCCAAGCCCCGCGCGATGCAGATCATCGACGAACTCGAACCGTCCCGGCGCGGTCTGTACGGCGGCTGCGTGGGCTACCTCGACTTCGCGGGCGACTCCGACACCGCCATCGCCATCCGCACGGCCCTGCTGCGGGACGGCACGGCCTACGTCCAGGCCGGCGCGGGCATCGTCGCCGACTCGGACCCGGTCGCCGAGGACACCGAGTGCCGCAACAAGGCGGCGGCGGTACTGCGAGCGGTACACACGGCGAACCGCCTCAAGTGAGCCGAGCGGGCGGCCGTTCGGACCCCGGGTGGCCGCTTCATCCGAACCCCGGGTGACTGATCGTCCGGGGTTCGGGTGATAGTGGAGTACGTGACTGCTGTACCTCACCCCCGTTCCGAAGCCCCCGGTTCCGCCCGGGCCGGCCGTATGAGTCTCGCCCTCGCCCTGCTGTGCGGGGCGCTCGGCGCGGCCGTGGCGCTGCTCGCCACCCGGCAGCGCTGGTCGGAGGGCACCGTGACGGTGGCGGGCGGCCCGTTCCCCCTGACCGCCAACGGCAGTGACGTCACCGGCGTCCCCGCGGCCCTGGCGATAGTGGGGCTGGCCGCGCTCGTCGCCGTCTTCGCCGTCCGCCGGGCCGGCCGCCTCATGGTCGCCGGCCTGCTCGCGCTCTCCGGCGCCGGCACCGTCGCCGCCGCCCTGCTCGGCGCCTCCGACAGCACCGCGCTCGACGAGAAGGCCGCCAAGGCCTCCGGCGACACCGCGGCCACCGTCGACGCCCTCACCCACACCGCCTGGCCGTACGTCGCGGCCGTCGGCGGCGTCCTGATCCTGCTCGCCGGACTGCTGGCCCTGCGCTACGGCCGCCTGTGGCCCGGCATGTCCGGCCGCTACGAGCGCGGCGGCGCCCCCCGGCCGCGCCGCCGGGCCCAGCCCACCGACCCCGACCGGCCCGAGGAACTCTGGAAGGCCCTCGACCGGGGCGAGGACCCCACCGGAGCCTGAGCCGGGGGGGCACGCCGTGACCCCCCATCACCGCACGCCTGCGCGTGCGGGACAATGACAGCGAGCGACCGGCTCACCCACGTACGACACGTACACAGCAACGAGGAGCAAGCAATGGCGGGCAGCAGCCACGGTCACACCCCGGCCGCCTGGACCGGTGTCACGATCGCCTTCATCGGTTTCTGCGTGGCGGGCGCCTTCATGGTGCTGGACCAGCCCGCGGGCTTCTGGGCCGGCCTGGGCCTCACGGTCCTCGGTGGCGTCATCGGCTGGATCATGAGCGCGATGGGCATGGGCCAGCCCAAGGACGCCCACAAGGCGCTGCTCACCACGCAGCAGCGCGAGGCCGCGAGCGTCGAGAGCTGATCCACGTACGACTTCGCTGAGGGGCGACCCGGCACCGATGGAGTGCCAGGGGGCGCCCCTCACGCGTGTGCGGGGCACAATGCATGACGTGAACGCCGACACCCAGAGGGTGACCGAGCCCCGTGCGGGCGCCGCCATGCCGGCGCGACTGGCCGCTCCGGCGGGCGTGCTCGCGGCCGTCGTCGGCGCCTTCGCCTACGTGGGCGCCGTCGACCCCAACGAACCCGGCCACTACCCCGCCTGCCCGCTCCTGCAGTACACCGGCATCTACTGCCCCGGCTGCGGCGGACTGCGCAGCGCGCACGCCGTCGTCCACGGGGACTTCCCGGCCGCGCTCCAGGGCAACGCGCTCGCCGTCGCCGGCTATGCGCTCTTCGCCGTGGTGTGGACCGTCTGGGTGGTCCGCGCGGTGCGCGGGCGCCGCCCGCCGAGGATCGACCTCGGGCCGGTGCACCTGTGGACCGCCGGTACGTTGCTGCTGGTCTTCACCGTTGTCCGGAACCTGCCGTTCGGTGGCTGGCTCCACCCTTGATCAACTCATGAACGTCCAGGTAGTGGGACCGGCGTCAACCGGATGCGAGGCCGACGCCCACCTACGGATACCATCGCAGTGACCACCGGTTTCGTACCGTTCACCGCCCACCGTCTGGAAGGGGGCCGCTCGCGTGAGTGTGCTCGACGAGATCATCGACGGAGTCCGTGCCGACCTCGCGGAGCGGCAGGCGCGCGTCAGCCTCGACGAGCTCAAGGAACGCGCGGCCAAGGCACCCGCGGCCAAGGACGGGGTCGCCGCGCTCAAGGGCGACGGCGTCAAGGTCATCTGCGAGGTCAAGCGCTCCAGCCCCTCCAAGGGCGCGCTGGCCGCGATCGCCGACCCGGCCGGGCTCGCCGCCGACTACGAGGCGGGCGGCGCGGCCGTCATCTCCGTCCTCACCGAACAGCGCCGCTTCGGCGGCTCGCTGGCCGACCTGGAGGCGGTCCGGGCCCGCGTGGACATCCCGGTCCTGCGCAAGGACTTCATCGTCACGTCGTACCAGCTCTGGGAGGCCCGAGCGTACGGCGCCGACCTGGCCCTGCTGATCGTGGCCGCGCTGGAGCAGCCGGCCCTGGAGTCCCTCATCGAGCGCGCCGTGTCCATCGGCCTCACGCCCCTGGTCGAGGTGCACGACGAGGACGAGGTCGAGCGCGCGGTCGACGCCGGCGCCAAGGTGATCGGCGTCAACGCCCGCAACCTCAAGACCCTCGAGGTCGACCGCGGCACCTTCGAGCGTGTCGCGCCCGAGATCCCGGACGCCCTGGTCAAGGTCGCCGAGTCCGGCGTCCGCGGTCCCCACGACCTCATCGCCTACGCCAACGCGGGCGCCGACGCGGTGCTGGTCGGCGAGTCCCTCGTCACCGGCAAGGACCCCAAGTCCGCGGTCTCCGACCTGGTGGCGGCGGGCGAGCACCCCGCATTGCGGCACGGTAGAGGCTGATCACCCGCTAGGCTGACCCCGATGACTCTCACCGTGACCACCATGGACCGGCACGCCCGCCTCGCGCGCGGCTGCCGCCCCCGTGGCTGCCGCGCGCCGGCACGCCGCGTGCACGGCCGCAGGGTCAGGTACGTCATCGGTGACGAACCCGGGCAGGTAAACGGCCGTCGATGGCAGCGCCCCTTCAGGGGCGCGGGGAACTGCGCGACCAGCCACTGACGGCCTACAGCCAACAGACAAACCCCGCCCCCACGGCGATTAGTGTCATTTCCACGCACTCACCGTGAGGTACAGGCATGCCCAGCGACTTCTTCATCCCCGACCCGCAGGGTCAACTCCCCAGCCCCGAAGGCTACTTCGGGGCGTTCGGCGGCAAGTTCATCCCGGAGGCCCTGGTCGCCGCCGTGGACGAGGTGGCCGTCGAGTACGACAAGGCCAAGCACGACCCCGAGTTCGCCCGCGAGCTCGACGACCTGCTGGTCAACTACACCGGTCGGCCGTCGGCGCTCACCGAGGTCCCCCGTTTCGCCGCGGAAGCGGGTGGCGCCCGGGTCTTCCTCAAGCGCGAGGACCTCAACCACACCGGCTCCCACAAGATCAACAACGTGCTCGGCCAGGCCCTGCTCACCAAGCGCATGGGCAAGACCCGAGTGATCGCCGAGACCGGCGCCGGCCAGCACGGCGTCGCCACGGCGACGGCCTGCGCCCTGTTCGGCCTCGAGTGCACCATCTACATGGGCGAGATCGACACCAAGCGCCAGGCCCTCAACGTGGCCCGCATGCGCATGCTCGGCGCCGAGGTCATCGCCGTGAAGTCGGGCAGCCGCACCCTCAAGGACGCCATCAACGAGGCGTTCCGCGACTGGGTGGCGAACGTCGACCACACCCACTACCTCTTCGGTACGGTCGCCGGCCCGCACCCCTTCCCCGCCATGGTCCGCGACTTCCACCGCGTGATCGGCGTCGAGGCCCGCCGCCAGCTCCTGGAGCGGGCCGGCCGCCTCCCCGACGCGGCCGTCGCCTGCGTCGGCGGCGGCTCCAACGCCATCGGCCTCTTCCACGCCTTCATCCCCGACACGGACGTACGCCTCATCGGCTGCGAGCCCGCCGGGCACGGCGTCGAGACCGGTGAGCACGCGGCCACGCTGACCGCCGGCGAGCCCGGCATCCTGCACGGCTCCCGGTCCTACGTCCTCCAGGACGACGAGGGCCAGATCACCGAGCCGTACTCGATCTCGGCGGGTCTGGACTACCCCGGCATCGGCCCCGAGCACTCCTACCTCAAGGACTCCGGCCGCGGCGAGTACCGCGCGGTCACCGACGACGCGGCCATGCAGGCGCTGCGCCTGCTGTCGCGCACCGAGGGCATCATCCCGGCGATCGAGAGCGCCCACGCGCTCGCCGGCGCGCTGGAGGTCGGCCGGGAGCTGGGCAGGGACGGGCTGATCGTCGTCAACCTGTCCGGCCGCGGTGACAAGGACATGGACACGGCCGCCCGGTACTTCGGCCTGTACGACACCGACGCCGAGGTCGCCGCCGACGCAAACGGCGGTGCCGCCGAGATCCAGGGGGACGCCAAGTGAGCGGGAACATTCAGCTGCTGTCCGACGCCCTCGCCGCCGCCAGGGCCGAGGACCGCTCCGCCCTCATCGCCTACCTCCCGGCCGGGTTCCCGACCGTGGACGGCGGTATCGAGGCGATCAAGGCCGCGCTCGACGGCGGCGCGGACGTCGTGGAGGTCGGTCTGCCGCACAGCGACCCCGTCCTCGACGGCCCCGTCATCCAGACCGCCGACGACATCGCCCTGCGCGGCGGGGTCAGGATCGCGGACGTCATGCGCACGGTCCGGGAGGCCCACGCGGCCACCGGGAAGCCGATCCTCGTCATGACGTACTGGAACCCCATCGACCGCTACGGCGTCGAGCGCTTCACCGCCGAGCTGGCCGAAGCGGGCGGCGCGGGCTGCATCCTGCCCGACCTGCCCGTCCAGGAGGCGGCGCTGTGGAGGGAGCACGCCGAGAAGCACGGGCTCGCCACGGTCTTCGTGGTCGCGCCCAGCAGCAAGGACGAGCGGCTCGCGCAGATCACCGCGGCGGGCAGCGGCTTCGTCTACGCCGCCTCGCTGATGGGCGTCACCGGCACCCGCGAGTCCGTGGGCGCACAGGCCCAGGACCTGGTGGAGCGCACCCGGGCCACCGGCACCGAACTGCCCGTCTGCGTCGGGCTCGGCGTCTCCAACGCCGAGCAGGCCGCCGAGGTCGCCGGCTTCGCCGACGGGGTGATCGTCGGCTCGGCCTTCGTCAAGCGGATGCTGGACGCGCCGGACGACGCGGCCGGCGTCGAGGCCGTCCGGGCACTCGCCGGTGAGCTGGCGAAGGGTGTGCGCGGACAGGCGTAACCAGGCGGGATTTCATACGGATCCCTCGTAAGGGTGGACCTGAGGCCGGGGAGGCGCGCTGCGCCTCCCCGGTTCGTTCTGCGGGTGTGAGCGAAAAGAATCGTGAGGGAAAGCGGACCGCCCGGGAGCGGCTGGCGGTCGAGCGGGAGAAGCAGAAGGCCGCCGACAAGCGGCGCCGCGCGCTGATCGTGGGCGCGAGCGTCGTCTGCGTCCTCGGACTCGCGGCGGTGGTCGGAGTCGTCGCGGCGAACGCCGGCAAGGACGACAGCAGTGACGCGGGGCCGGTCGTCGGGCCCTCGGGAGCGCAGGGCAAGGACGGTCTCGCGATCCCGGTGGGCGAGCAGGGCGCCAAGTCGACGCTCACGGTCTGGGAGGACTTCCGCTGCCCGGCCTGCAAGTCCTTCGAGGACGCCTACCGCTCGACGATCCATGAGCTGACCGACACCGGCAAGCTCAAGGTCGAGTACCACCTGGCGACGATCATCGACGGCAACATGGGCGGCACCGGCTCCCGCAACGCCGCCAACGCCGCGGCCTGCGCCCAGGACGCCGGGAAGTTCACGCAGTACCACGACGTGCTGTACG
Source organism: Streptomyces ferrugineus (assembly GCF_015160855.1). Taxonomy (NCBI): domain Bacteria; kingdom Bacillati; phylum Actinomycetota; class Actinomycetes; order Kitasatosporales; family Streptomycetaceae; genus Streptomyces; species Streptomyces ferrugineus. Next base: position 2,573,129 of record NZ_CP063373.1, read on the forward strand.
AGAACCAGCCGCAGGAGATCGACGACGCCTTCGCCAAGAACAGCAGGCTGTTCGAGCTCGCGAACAAGGTCAAGGGCCTGGACACGCCCGCCTTCCGCAAGTGCGTCGAGGACGGCACGCACAACAGCTGGGTCAACAAGTCCAACGAGGCGTTCCAGAAGGGCGGCTTCAGCGGCACGCCCACGGTGCTGCTGAACGGCAAGAACATCTACCAGGACCAGACGATGACCCCGGCCAAGCTGAAGCAGATGGTGGAGGAGGCCGCCAAGGGGTGAGCCCCGTCGGGCGGCTGCCTGTTATGGACCCGTAGCCGGGCCGCCCGACATCGGCGCCGCCCGGCAAGGTAGCGTCGACCTTGCCATGGAACTTGCCTACATTCCCAGCCCGTCGCGCGGAGTGATCAACCTCGGTCCCATTCCGCTGCGCGGCTACGCATTCTGCATCATCATCGGTGTCTTCGTAGCCGTCTGGCTCGGCAACAAACGCTGGGTCGCCCGGGGCGGGCGGTCCGGCACGGTCGCCGACATCGCGGTCTGGGCCGTGCCGTTCGGACTGGTCGGCGGACGCCTCTACCACGTGATCACGGACTACCAGCTGTACTTCAGCGAGGGCCGTGACTGGGTGGACGCCCTCAAGATCTGGGAGGGCGGCCTCGGCATCTGGGGCGCGATCGCCTTCGGCGCGCTGGGCGCGTGGATCGGCTGCCGCCGCCGCGGCATCCCGCTGCCCGCGTACGCCGACGCCGTCGCCCCCGGAATCGCCCTCGCGCAGGCCATCGGCCGCTGGGGCAACTGGTTCAATCAGGAGCTGTACGGGCGGGCGACCGATCTCCCGTGGGCCCTGAAGATCACGTCCTCGGCGGACGGGCGGGTGCCGGGCACGTACCACCCGACGTTCCTCTACGAGTCGCTGTGGTGCATCGGCGTCGCCGTGCTGGTGATCTGGGCCGACCGCCGCTTCAAGATGGGGCACGGGCGGGCGTTCGCGCTGTACGTCGCCGCGTACTGCGCGGGCCGGTTCTGGGTCGAGTACATGCGGGTCGACGACGCCCACCACATCCTGGGGCTGCGGCTGAACAACTGGACCGCGCTGATCGTGTTCCTGCTCGCGGTGGTCTACATCGTGGTGTCGGCGAAGAAGCGGCCCGGCCGGGAAGACGTGGTCGAGCCCGGCGCGGATGCCTCCGGCGGTGAAGCCGAGGGAGAGGCCGAGGCGGACGCCGATGCCGATGCCGATGCCGATGTCAAGGACGACGACGTCAAAGACGAGGCCGGGTCGGCGACCAAGAAGACGTGAGGTTCGGTCTTACGACCATGAGGGCGCCCGGAGTGTTCCGGGCGCCCTCGTCGCGTGTGGGGATCAGGCGCGGTGGGCCAGGGACAAGGTGCGGTGTGCCGCCGCGACCACCGCCGCGTCGATGAAGGTTCCGTCCCGCAAGGCCTGGGCCCCCTGTTCCGTGGCGGCCGCTTTGATGATCGTCTCGGCCTGTTCCAGTTCCTCCTCCGTGGGGAGGTAGGCCCGTTCGATCACCGGGAGCTGACGGGGGTGGATGGCCGCTCGGCCCAGGAAGCCCAGGGTGCGGCCGTGGGCGCAGGACTCCGCCAGGCCCTCCAGGTCGCGGATGTCCGGATGGACCGACTGGGCCGGCGGAGGCAGGCCCGCCGCCCGCGCGGCCACGACGACGCGGGAGCGGCACCAGTCGAGGCCCGCGTCGTCCCGTACGCCCAGGTCGGCCCGGAGGTCCGCGGTGCCCAGGGAGATGCCGTGGAGGGCGGGGTGGGCGGAGGCGATCGCGTGGGCGCGTTCGATGCCGAGGGCCGATTCCAGCAGGGCGTGCAGCGGGATGGTGCCCGGGGCGGAGGGCGGGGTCGTCTGGGCGAGGTGGATGATCTGCTCGGCCGAGGTCACCTTCGGCAGACGCAGGCCGGACAGGCCGGGGAGGTCGGCCAGGGCCGCGAGGTCCTTCGCCGCCGCCGGGGTGGCCAGGGCGTTCACCCGCACGTGGACGGGGACGGGGTGCTCCGGTTCGCGGAGCAGGTCGGCCGTGGCCGCCCGGGCGTAGTCCTTGCGGTCCGGGGCCACGGCGTCCTCCAGGTCGACGACGACGATGTCGGCGCCGGACGCCAGGGCCTTGGCCACCACATGCGGGCGGTCGCCGGGAGCGTACAGCCAGGTCAGGGGGAAGCGCGTCACAGGCTTCCCTCCTCGCGCAGGGCCGCCAGTTCGGCGGGGGTCAGGCCCAGACCGGTGAGGATGTCGTGGGTGTCCGCGCCGTGCGGGCGGCCTGTCCAGCGGATCGTGCCGGGGGTGGCGGAGAGACGGAACAGGACGTTCTGCATGCGCAGCGGGCCGAGTTCGGGGTCGTCGACCGTGGTGATCGTGTCCAGGGCCGCGTACTGCGGGTCGGTCATCACATCCCGTACGTCTTGGATCGGGGCGACCGCAGCCTCCGCCTTCTCGAAGGCCGCCATGACGTCGGCGCGGGTGTGGCGGGCGATCCAGTCGCCGACCGCCCGGTCGAGGACGTCGGCGTGGCGGGCCCGGTCGGCGCCCGTCGCGAACCAGGGCTCGTCGATCAGGTCGGGGCGTCCCACCAGGCGCATCACACGCTCGGCGATGGACTGGGCGGAGGTGGAGACGGCGACCCAGGTGCCGTCGGCGGTGCGGTAGGTGTTGCGCGGGGCGTTGTTCGCGGAGCGGTTGCCGGTGCGCCGCTGGACGTGGCCGAGCTGGTCGTACCAGGTGGGCTGGGGGCCGAGGGCCATCAGCATCGGTTCGATCAGGGCCATGTCGACGACCTGGCCCTCGCCGGTGCGGTCGCGGGCGGACAGGGCGGTCATCACCGCGTACGCGGTCGCCAGGCCCGCGATGGAGTCGGCCAGGCCGAACGGAGGGAGAGTCGGGGGCGCGTCCGGTTCGCCGGTGATGGCCGCGAAGCCGCTCATCGCCTCGGCGAGGGTGCCGAAGCCGGGGCGATGGGCGTAGGGGCCGAACTGGCCGAAGCCGGTGACGCGGGTGAGGACCAGACCGGGGTTGGCGGCGGAGAGTTCCTCCCAGCCGAGGTCCCATTTCTCCAGGGTGCCGGGGCGGAAGTTCTCGATGACGACGTCCGCGGTCGCGGCCAGGCGCAGCAGGGCGGCGCGGCCGCCGGGCTTGGAGAGGTTCAGGGCGATCGTGCGCTTGTTGCGGCCGAGGACCTTCCACCACAGGCCGACCCCGTCCTTCGACGGGCCGTGGCCGCGGGAGGGGTCCGGCTTCTCGGGGTGCTCGACCTTGATGACCTCCGCGCCGAAGTCACCGAGCATCGTGGCGGCGAGGGGGCCGGCGAAGAGGGTGGCCAGGTCCAGGACACGCAGGCCGGTCAGGGGGGTCGTCCGGGGGGTCTCGGTCATGACGCGTGCCGTTCGTCGATCTCGGGGCGGTACGGCATCGCCGCCGTGGCGCCCTCCCGCTGGACGGACAGCGCGGCCGCCGCGGACGCCCAGGCCAGCGCGTCCGGCATCGGGCGTCCCTCGCCGAGGGCCACCGCGAGGGCGCCGACGAAGGTGTCTCCGGCGCCGGTGGAGTCGACGGCGGTGACCTTCGGGGCGGGCACGGTCAGCGGGTCGGCGCCGCGGGTGGCGTACAGGCAGCCCGCCGCGCCCAGGGTGACGACGACCTCGGGCACCCGGTCGAGCAGCGCGGTGGCCGCCTCGCGGGGGTCGGTGCGACCGGTGAGGGTGGTGGCCTCGTGCTCGTTGGGGACCAACAGGTCGATGGTGGCGAGGAGTTCGTCCGGGAGCGGCTGCGCGGGGGACGGGGTGAGGATCGTGCGGACGCCGTGGCGGTGGGCGGCCTGGGCGCCGGCGAGGACCGCGGCCAGGGGGATCTCCAACTGGAGCAGCAGGGTGCCGGCGGAGGCGATGACGCCCTCGTCGCCGGGGCTGAGGTGGTCGACGGTGCCGTTCGCGCCGGGGATCACGACGATCGCGTTGCCGCCCTCGTCGTCCACGACGATGTGCGCGGTGCCGGAGGGGCCCTCGACCGTGCGGAGGTCGTCGGTGTCCACTCCGGAGTGTTCGAGGGTGGAGCGCAGGTGGATGCCGAAGGCGTCGTTGCCGACGGCGCCGATCATCAGCACGTCGCCGCCCGCGCGGGCCGCCGCGATGGCCTGGTTGGCGCCCTTGCCGCCGGGGATCGTACGGAACTCGCGGCCCGTCACGGTCTCGCCGCGCTGCGGCGCCTTCTCGACGTAGGTGACGAGGTCCATGTTCGTGCTGCCGAGCACGACGATGTCGGTCATGGGCGGGAGGCCTCCAAGGGGGTGAGTTCATGGGTGAGTCGGGCCAGCGCGTCGAAGCCGGTGCCGTTGAAGTCGGCGACGGAGGTGGCGAGGCGGTTCTTGAGGGGGGTGGTCCAGCGGTCCGGGAGGGCGGCGGGGTCGCCGGCGAGGAGGGCGGCGATGCCGCCCGCCGTCGCGCCGTTCGAGTCGGTGTCCCAGCCTCCCGATACGGCACCGCGGATGGCGCCGGTGAAGTCGCCGTTCGCGTGGGCGAGGGCGGCGGCGATCAGGGCGGTGTTGGGGATGGCGTGGACCCAGTGGTGGGTGTCGGCGTAGGTGGCGTGGAGTTCGTCGACGAGCGCGTCGAAGTCCTCGTGGGCGTCGGCCAGTTGGAGGGCGTGGTCGATGGCCCGGGCCAGGCGGGACCTCGGCGGGATCACCGTGAGGCCGGTGCGCAGGCAGGTGTGGATGTCGTGCGGGCCGGTCGCCGTCGCGGCCCGTGCGATGACCGCCGCCGTGAACATCGCCGCGTAGACGCCGTTGGCGGTGTGGGTGAGGGTGGCGTCGCGGTGGGCCTGTTCGGCCGCGGTGGCCGGGTCGCCGGGGTTGGTCCAGCCGTGGACGTCGGCGCGGATGAGGGCGCCGATCCATTCGCGGAAGGGGTTGCGGTGGCGGGCCGTGTGCGGGGGTTCGATGCCCAGGAGGAGGTTGCGGTGGGCGATGCGCTCGGCGGTGAAGGTGCGGCCGGGCGGGAGTTCGTCGAGCCAGAGGCGGGCCACGTCCGCGGTGGTGAAGGCGCTGCCGTGGCGCTGGAGCAGGAGGAGGTTGAGGAGGGGGTAGTTGAGGTCGTCGTCCTCGGGCATGCCGTCGATGTTCTCGGCGAGGGAGGTGGTGGCCGAGCGGCGGTTCCAGGGGTGGGCGGCGAGCAGGTCCGGGGGGACTCCCTTGGCCGTGAAGTAGGTGTTCAGGGGCCAGTTGCCGGTCGATCCGGCCAGTTGGCGGATGGCGTCGAAGGGGAGCTTCTCCACCGGTTTGCCGAGGAGGCAGCCGACCGCTCGGCCCAGCCAGGCGGCTTCGTAGCGGGCAGGCCGCGCGGCCGCACTGCTCGCGGATCGTGACGGCCAGTCCGGGCACCGGGACCTGATCTTCTCCAGGTCCGTCGGCTCGTCGTCCTGCAAGCCGCTGGGCAGGTCCGCCAGTTCGTCCAGCAGGTCCTCCGCCAGTTGCCGCAGATAGCGCGACGCCGGTTCCGGTGACGCCCCCGCCCGCAGCGGGGCCTCCGGGCCGCCCGCCGCCCGCCACCTCTCCGCGATCCTCGACGGCTCGCGGCCGTCCAGGGCCGCCTGCCGGAGTTCATGGCCCAGGAGGTCCTCCGGCTGGACCCAGGTCAGTCGGAGCACGGTCGGCCCTCCAGTGCGGTGAACGCCGCTTCGTGCGCCCGGCGCCGGTCCACGTCCCGTGCGTGGATCTCCCTCGTCACCTCGGTGAGGGCGCGGGGCGGTTCCCACAGGTCCAGGCGGCTGGCCTCCGCCACCGTCTTCGACCAGTCCTCGGGGGCCGGTGAGCCCAGGGCCCCGGCCAGGGCGCCGGCCATCGTCGCGATGGAGTCGCAGTCGCGGCCGTAGTTCACCGCGCCCAGGACCGCCCGGCGGTAGTCGCCGTGCGCGATCAGCAGCATGGCGAGGGCGACGGGGAGTTCCTCGATGGCGTGCAGGCGGGAGGGGCGACGGGCACCGAGGGACGGGCGGCGGTAGTCGGGGCCGACCGTGTCGTACGGGGCGACCGCCTCCCGGAGCGGGACGAGCGCCGACTCGAAGTCGGTGTGGGCGCCGGCCACTTCGCAGGTCTGCTCGATCGCCGCCCGCGTGCCGTCCTTCGCCAGGGACAGACAGGTCGAGACGACCGACTCCGGGGTGGCTCCCGGTGCGCACGCCGCTGCCACCGCCGCCGCGAAGACGCCCGCCGCCTCCCGGCCGTACGACGACTGGTGCGCGCCCGCGATGTCCAGCGCCTCGGCGTACGCCGCCCTCGGGTCGGCCGCGTTGACCAGGCCGACCGGGGCCATGTACATCGCCGCACCGCAGTTGACGATGTTGCCGACACCGGCCTCCCGTGGGTCGACATGGCCGTAGTGGAGGCGGGCCACCAGCCACTTCTCCGCCAGGAAGAGGCGGTGCAGGGGGAGTGCCTCGGACTCCAGTTCCGGGATCCAGCGCGGGTTGGTCATCAGGTCCGGGACCAGGTGGTCGGCGATCGCGTGGGCGTCGAGGTGGTCGCGGACCCGCGCGTAGACGCGGACCAGCGCGTGCGTCATCAACGTGTCGTCGGTGACGTGCCCGTCGCCCTTGTGGTACGGCGCGATGGGGCGGGCCGTGCGCCAGGCGTCGCCGTTCCAGGGGCCGACGACACCGTGGACCCGGCCGCCGTGGCGCTGAAGGATCTGGTCGGGGGAGTAGCCCTCCACCGGGCCGCCGAGGGCGTCGCCGACCGCCGCGCCGACCAGGGCGCCGGTGATCCGCTCGTCGAGACGCGGGCCACTGCTTTCTTCTGCTTTGGGCGTCATGCCCCGAATCATCCTCCTGCTCGCGCCGGTTGTGAGGCTTCCAGGAGTTCGGCGAGTTCCACCAGGTCCGTGCCGGTGAGCCGAGGGAGTACGCAGCCGGAGAGGGTGCGGCAGGTCTCCCGCCAGGTCACCGGGATCGACGTACCGCCGCCGAGTGCGCCCGTCAGCGCGCCCGCCAGGGCCGGTGCCGAGTCCGCCACCCGGGACAGGCACGCGGCCGCGGGGACCGCCTCGGCGATACGGCCGTTCGCGGCGACCGTGAGGGCGAGGGCGACCGGGACCGTCTCGGCGGCGGCGATGCCGTAGCTGTAGACGTGGTCGACGATCTGGTGCTCGAGGAGGGGGATCAGGGCGAAGGCGCTGTCGGCGGACCGCGCGAGGTGCAGTGCGTGGCGGGCGTTGCGGCCGATCTCCGTCTCCTCGGGGAGTTCGGAGAGCGCCGCGGTCACACATGCGCCGGTCTCCGCGCCGGTCAGGGCCAGTGCCACGGCCGCCGCCATCGCCCTCGCGCCGTGCACGCCGTCGCCGTCCTGGGTGTAGCGGGCGTCGAACTCGGCGAGGTCGGCGGCGCGGTGGGGGTCGCCGGGGTGGGCCACGGCCAGGACACAGGCGCGTACGCAGGCCGCGTCGTCGAAGTAGTGCGGGTTGTCATGGCCGGTGGCGGGTGGACGCAGGCCGGTGGCGAGGTTGCCGAGGCCGGCTCGGACGGAGATGCGGGCGCGCAGGGGGAGGACGGCCGACTCGATCTCGGGGGCGCGGTCCGCCGCCGCGGCGATCTCGTCTGCCAGGGCGCTCCAGGTGAGGTCGATCGCGGCTCGGGTGCGGCGTTCCCGGCTCAGGTCGCCGAGGGCTGTGTCGTCGCCGGCTCGGAGGAGGGCCTCTGCGGTGAAGGCCGCCCATTCCGCGTCGTCGGAGGGGCCCAGGCGGAGGGGCTCCGGGGGCTGGTTCAGGGCGATGGGGACGGGGAGGGTGGTGGTGGCGTTGTGCTCGGCGAAGGTGTCGAGTTCGCGGGTGAGGCGGCGGGTCCATTCGGGCATACGGGCGGCTCGGTGGCGGGCGGCGGGCCAGCCGGCCGCGTCGCCTGCGGCTAGGCCTAGGAGGAGGCCGAGGGTGTGTTGAGCGGCCTCGGCTTCGCCTTCGGCCTGTTTGTTCCCACCCGCACCGCCCGTGCGACTTTCGTCGTCGAGTGCGGGTGGCCCTTGTGGGGGTTCCTCGCCGTCGACGACTGCGGGAGGTGCCTCTGCTGGGATTCCCTCGTCCCAAGGCGTCGGCGGCGTCATCGTCGGCCCCTCCACTTTCCGTTCTCGCCCGGTGTCAGCAGCTCCGCCACGTCCAGGACGTGGTGGCCCGCCATCGACGGCAGGCAGCTTCCCCGCGCCGGGCCGATCGCCGACGCCCAGTCGGCCGGGATCGCCGGCTCGCCCTGGGTCGCGCCCGCCAGTGCCCCGGCCACCGCTGCCGTCGTGTCGGCGTCGCGGCCCATGTTCACGGCCGTCAGGACCGCCTGGACGAAGTCGCCGTCCGCCGCCGCGTACGCGCCGAAGGCCAGTGCGACCGCCTCGGGGGCCAGGTCGGTCCACGGGTAGCCGCCGATCACGACCGCGGAGCGGACCGCGCGTTCGCCGCGGTGGGCCACCGCCACCGCCCGCCGCAGTGATCTGGCCGTCCAGGAGTCGTCCGGGATCACCGCCAGGGCGGAGGCGACCACGGCGATGGTCGGTGCGCCCGCCATCGCCGCCGCCACGCCCGCGGCCACCGCCTGCCCGCCGTAGATGCCCTCGCCGTCGTGGCTCACCGAGCCGTCGATCGCCACCAGGCGGGCCGCCTCGGACGGGCGGCCCGCCGCGAAGACGCCGAAGGGGGCCGCCCGCATGGCGAGGCCGTCGCTCCAGGCGTGGCGGTGCTGGGCGGAGATGGGGGCGGCCAGGCCCCGGCGGAGGTTCTCCAGCGTGCCGCGTTCGCTGAAGCCCGCGCCTCGGAAGGGGCCCTCCGCGCGGTCGGCGATCCACTCGTGCCAGGCCGCCTCCACATGCGCCGGGGTGAGCGCCGAGCCATGGCGGGCGAGGAGGAGGCCCGAGAAGATCGCGTACTCGGTGTCGTCGGTGCCGGAGGGGCTGTCGGTGACGAAGCCCGTGACGCGGCCCCAGCGGGCGCGGATCTCGGAGGGCTTCATGTTCTCCGCGGGGGCGCCCAGCGCGTCGCCGACCGCCAGGCCCAGCAGCGCGCCGCGGGCCCGTTCGCGCAGGTCGGCGACGTACCCGGGCGCCGGGACCGAGGGGATGCAGGCGATGGATGGCATGCGAGGCCTCTCCTCCGGGGGCTCCGCCCAGGGCGCGGAGCCCTTTGCGGATGTGTCCCACCGTCGGCGGTTGACCTGAGCCTCGGGGGCGTCATGTCACCCGGTCGACATCTGTGCAGGCTCTTACACGAATGAGCGTTCTAAGGGAAAAGCGCAGGTTAGCGGAGCCTTTCCTTGCTGGCGGGGTGGAATTTCGGGGCGTAGATTTGGTGTTGTCCAAGAGTAGAACTTGTCTAAAGGCAGCCTTTCCTAAGCTTCCGAACCTCCTGGGGGACCTCTCATGGCGATCATCGACACCGAGGCCGCGCTGCACGAGGCGCACCGTGACAACCACACCCACCGCGATGTGAACGGCGGCTGGCTGCGCCCCGCGGTCTTCGGTGCGATGGACGGGCTGGTCTCCAACCTCGCCCTGATGACCGGCGTCGCGGGTGGCGCCGTCAGCCATCAGGCCATCGTGCTCAGCGGGCTGGCGGGGCTCGCCGCCGGTGCCTTCTCCATGGCCGCCGGCGAGTACACCTCCGTCGCCTCGCAGCGCGAGCTCGTCGAGGCCGAGCTGGCCGTCGAACGGCGGGAGCTGCGAAAGCACCCGGAGGACGAGGAGGCCGAGCTCGCGGCGCTGTACGAGGCGCGGGGCGTCGAGCCGAAGCTGGCGCGGGCCGTCGCCGGGCAGCTCTCCCGCGACCCCGAGCTGGCCCTGGAGATACACGCCCGGGAAGAGCTGGGCATCGATCCCGGGGATCTGCCGTCGCCGCTCGTCGCGGCCGTCTCGTCGTTCGGGTCGTTCGCGCTGGGTGCGCTGCTGCCCGTACTGCCCTATCTGCTCGGGGCGACCGCGCTGTGGCCGGCCGTGCTGCTCGCGCTGCTCGGGCTGTTCCTGTGCGGTGCCGTCGTGGCCAAGGTGACCGCGCGGACCTGGTGGTACAGCGGGCTGCGGCAGCTCGCGCTCGGTGGTGCGGCGGCTGGTGTGACGTACGCCCTGGGCACGCTGTTCGGAACGGCCGTAGGATAGCTCCTCGGCCGGAACTTATGCGTGGGGCCGCATAAGTAGCCGTTACTCGCTGGTTTCGGATGCGTGACCACGGGGCATGAGCCGTAAGCGCTGTGGGCAATGACGCCTGCGGCGCACTCGCGGGGTCGGCGACGACGCCTTCCCCGCCCCCTCGGATCGGCGGACATGGACCTGTCCTGTTTCGGTCCCCACATACTTCAAGCCATGTGCGCGGAACCCCCGCCGCACGCACATGGCGTCCGCATGTTGGAACGGAGTATCCCGGTTCCCGAGAACCGTTCCATCATGTAACCTGCACGAAATTTTGCGATCACGCAGAGGGCCAACGTCGTCCCTCGGCACCTTGCATATGCCAATTGACGACGACGGGAGAGCCGATGCGTACGCCGCGCCAGCCGTCCCAGCACTCCGCGAATGGCCAGAACTGGTCGTTCATGGATGCTCGCCCTGCTGCGCAGGGTATGTACGACCCCCGCAACGAGCGCGACGCCTGTGGCGTCGGCTTCGTGGCCACCCTCACCGGTGAGGCGAGCCACACGCTGGTCGAGCAGGCGCTGACCGTTCTGCGCAACCTCGAACACCGCGGCGCCACCGGCTCCGAGCCCGACTCGGGTGACGGCGCGGGCATCCTCTCCCAGGTGCCGGACACCTTCTTCCGTGAGGTGGCCGGATTCGAGCTGCCCGCGGCCGGTGCGTACGCCGTCGGTATCGCCTTCCTGCCGGAGGAGGGGACGGCCGAGGTCGTCGCTCAGATCGAGACGATCGCCGGTGAGGAGGGCCTGACGGTCCTCGGCTGGCGCGAGGTCCCGGTCGCCCCCGAACTGCTCGGTGCCACCGCCCGGTCGACGATGCCCGCCTTCCGGCAGATCTTCGTCGCCGACGGCTCTGCAGTGCCTTCTACGGGTATCGCGCTCGACCGCAAGGCCTTCGCGCTGCGCAAGCGCGCCGAACGCGAGGCCGGCGTCTACTTCCCGTCGCTGTCGGCCCGCACCATCGTCTACAAGGGCATGCTGACCACCGGCCAGCTCGAGCCCTTCTTCCCGGACCTGTCCGACCGCCGCTTCGCCTCCGCGATCGCGCTCGTGCACTCCCGGTTCTCCACGAACACCTTCCCGTCGTGGCCGCTCGCCCACCCGTACCGCTTCGTCGCGCACAACGGCGAGATCAACACGGTCATGGGCAACCGCAACTGGATGCGCGCCCGTGAGTCGCAGCTCGTCTCCGACCTCTTCGGTGCGGACAGGCTGGAGCGGATCTTCCCGATCTGCACCCCGGACGCCTCCGACTCCGCGTCCTTCGACGAGGTGCTCGAACTCCTGCACCTGGGCGGCCGTACGCTGCCCCACTCCGTGCTGATGATGATCCCGGAGGCGTGGGAGAACCACGACTCCATGGACCCGGCCCGGCGCGCCTTCTACCAGTACCACTCCACGATGATGGAGCCCTGGGACGGCCCGGCCTGTGTCACCTTCACCGACGGCACCCAGGTCGGCGCCGTCCTCGACCGCAACGGCCTGCGCCCCGGCCGCTACTGGGTCACCGACGACGGCCTCGTCGTCCTCGGCTCCGAGGTCGGCGTCCTCGACATCGACCCCGCCAAGGTCGTCCGCAAGGGCCGCCTGCAGCCCGGCCGGATGTTCCTCGTGGACACCGCCGAGCACCGCATCATCGAGGACGACGAGATCAAGGCGACCCTCGCCGCCGAGCACCCGTACGCGGAGTGGCTGGAGGCCGGCGAGATCGAGCTGTCCGACCTGCCCGAGCGCGAGCACATCGTGCACACCCACGCCTCGGTCACCCGCCGCCAGCAGACCTTCGGCTACACCGAGGAGGAGCTGCGCGTCATCCTCGCGCCGATGGCCAAGGCCGGTGCCGAGCCGATCGGTTCGATGGGCACCGACTCGCCGATCGCCGCGCTGAGCGACCGCCCGCGGCTGCTCTTCGACTACTTCACCCAGCTGTTCGCGCAGGTCACCAACCCGCCGCTGGACGCCATCCGCGAGGAGCTGGTCACCTCGCTGCACAGCTCCCTCGGCCCGCAGGGCAACCTGCTGGAGCCGACGGCCGCCTCCTGCCGCTCGGTCACCCTGCCCTTCCCGGTGATCGACAACGACGAGCTGGCCAAGCTCATCCACATCAACGCCGACGGCGACATGCCCGGCTTCAAGGCCGCGACCCTGTCCGGTCTGTACCGGGTGCACGGCGGCGGGGACGCGCTGGCCGCGCGCATCGAGGAGATCTGCGCCGAGGCCGACGCCGCCATCGACAACGGCGCCCGCCTGATCGTGCTGTCGGACCGCCACTCCGACGCCGAGCACGCGCCGATCCCGTCGCTGCTGCTCACCGCGGCCGTCCACCACCACCTCATCCGCACCAAGCAGCGCACCCACGTGGGCCTGCTGGTCGAGGCCGGCGACGTCCGCGAGGTCCACCACGTCGCCCTGCTCATCGGCTACGGCGCCGCCGCCGTCAACCCGTACCTGGCGATGGAGTCCGTCGAGGACCTGGTCCGCGCGGGCACCTTCCTGTCGGACATCGAGGCCGAGAAGGCCATCCGCAACCTGATCTACGCCCTCGGCAAGGGCGTCCTGAAGGTCATGTCCAAGATGGGCATCTCCACCGTCGCCTCCTACCGCGGCGCCCAGGTCTTCGAGGCCGTCGGTCTCGACGACGCCTTCGTCGAGAAGTACTTCAACGGCACCGCCACCAAGATCGGCGGCGTCGGCATCGACGTCATCGCCAAGGAGGTCGCCGCCCGCCACGCCAAGGCGTACCCGGCGTCGGGCATCGCGCCGGCGCACCGCGCCCTCGACATAGGCGGCGAGTACCAGTGGCGTCGCGAGGGCGAGCCGCACCTGTTCGACCCGGAGACGGTCTTCCGCCTCCAGCACTCCACGCGCACCGGTCGCTACGACATCTTCAAGAAGTACACCGAGCGTGTGAACGAGCAGTCCGAGCGCCTGATGACGCTCCGCGGGCTCTTCGGCTTCAGGTCGGACCGGCAGCCGATCTCCATCGACGAGGTCGAGCCGGTCTCCGAGATCGTCAAGCGCTTCTCCACCGGCGCCATGTCGTACGGCTCCATCTCGCGCGAGGCGCACGAGACGCTCGCCATCGCCATGAACCAGCTGGGCGGCAAGTCCAACACCGGTGAGGGCGGCGAGGACCCGGAGCGCCTGTACGACCCGGCGCGCCGGTCGTCGATCAAGCAGGTCGCCTCCGGCCGCTTCGGTGTGACCTCCGAGTACCTGGTCAACGCCGACGACATCCAGATCAAGATGGCCCAGGGCGCCAAGCCCGGCGAGGGCGGCCAGCTGCCCGGCCACAAGGTCTACCCGTGGGTGGCCAAGACCCGTCACTCGACGCCGGGTGTCGGCCTGATCTCCCCGCCGCCGCACCACGACATCTACTCCATCGAGGACCTGGCCCAGCTGATCCACGACCTGAAGAACGCGAACCCGCAGGCGCGGATTCACGTGAAGCTGGTGTCGGAGGTCGGCGTCGGCACGGTCGCGGCGGGCGTCTCCAAGGCGCACGCCGACGTCGTGCTGATCTCCGGTCACGACGGTGGTACGGGTGCTTCGCCCCTTACCTCCTTGAAGCACGCCGGCGGCCCCTGGGAGCTCGGCCTCGCCGAGACCCAGCAGACCCTGCTGCTCAACGGCCTGCGCGACCGCATCGTCGTGCAGACCGACGGCCAGCTCAAGACCGGCCGTGACGTGGTCATCGCCGCGCTGCTCGGCGCCGAGGAGTTCGGTTTCGCGACCGCGCCGCTCGTGGTCTCCGGCTGCGTCATGATGCGCGTCTGCCACCTGGACACCTGCCCGGTCGGCATCGCCACCCAGAACCCGACCCTGCGCGAGCGCTTCTCCGGCAAGGCCGAGTACGTCGTCAACTTCTTCCAGTACATCGCCGAAGAGGTCCGCGAGCTCCTCGCCGAGCTGGGCTTCCGCTCCATCGAGGAGGCCGTCGGCCACGCCGAGGCCCTCGACGTGACCCGCGCGGTCGACCACTGGAAGGCGCAGGGCCTGGACCTGGAGCCGCTGTTCCACGTGCCCGAGCTGCCCGCCGGCGCGGTCCGGCACCAGCTCGTCGAGCAGGACCACGGCCTGGAGAAGGCGCTCGACAACGAGCTGATCAAGCTCGCCGCCGACGCGCTCGCCGCGGACTCCGCGACCGACGCCCAGCCGGTGCGCGCCCAGGTCAAGGTCCGCAACATCAACCGCACGGTCGGCACCATGCTCGGCCACGAGGTGACGAAGAAGTTCGGTGGCGCGGGCCTGCCCGACGACACCATCGACATCACCTTCACCGGCTCCGCCGGCCAGTCCTTCGGCGCCTTCCTGCCGCGCGGTGTCACGCTCCGCCTGGAGGGCGACGCCAACGACTACGTCGGCAAGGGTCTGTCGGGTGGCCGTGTGGTCGTCCGTCCCGACCGGGGCGCCGACCACCTCGCCGAGTACTCGACCATCGCGGGCAACACCATCGCCTACGGCGCGACCGGCGGCGAGCTGTTCCTGCGAGGTCGTACGGGTGAGCGGTTCTGTGTCCGCAACTCCGGTGCCACGGTCGTCTCCGAGGGCGTGGGCGACCACGGCTGCGAGTACATGACCGGTGGTCACGCGGTGGTCCTGGGCGAGACGGGCCGTAACTTCGCGGCCGGTATGTCCGGTGGCGTCGCGTACGTCATCGACCTCGACCGCGACAACGTCAACGTCGGCAACGTCAGTGCCGTCGAGGCCCTCGACGACACCGACAAGCAGTGGCTGCACGACGTGGTCCGCCGCCACCAGGAGGAGACCGGGTCCACGGTCGCCGAGAAGCTCCTGGCCGAGTGGGACACCGCGGTCGACCGCTTCAGCAAGATCATCCCCAGCACGTACAAGGCAGTGCTCGCCGCCAAGGACGCCGCCGAGCGAGCCGGTCTGTCCGAGACCGAGGTCACCGAGAAGATGATGGAGGCGGCGATCAATGGCTGACCCGAAGGGCTTTCTGAACCACGGCCGCGAGGTCGCCAAGTCCCGCCCGGTCGAGGAGCGCCTCAAGGACTGGAACGAGGTCTACGTCCCCGGCTCCCTGCTGCCGATCATCAGCAAGCAGGCCAGCCGCTGCATGGACTGCGGCATCCCGTTCTGCCACAACGGCTGCCCGCTGGGGAACCTGATCCCCGAGTGGAACGACTACGCCTACCGCGAGGACTGGACGGCCGCGTCGGAGCGCCTGCACGCGACGAACAACTTCCCGGAGTTCACGGGCCGGCTGTGCCCGGCCCCGTGCGAGGCGGCGTGTGTGCTCGGCATCAACCAGCCGGCCGTCACCATCAAGAACGTCGAGGTCTCGATCATCGACAAGGCGTGGGACGCGGGCACCGTCGCCCCGCAGGCCCCCGAGCGCCTGTCCGGCAAGACCGTCGCCGTCATCGGCTCGGGCCCGGCGGGACTGGCCGCCGCCCAGCAGCTCACCCGGGCCGGCCACACCGTCGCCGTCTACGAGCGCGCGGACCGCATCGGCGGCCTTCTCCGCTACGGCATCCCCGAGTTCAAGATGGAGAAGCGGCACATCAACCGCCGTATCGAGCAGATGCGCGCGGAGGGCACCCGCTTCCGTACCGGCATCGAGATCGGCCGCGACCTCAAGGCGACCGACCTGAAGAAGCGGTACGACGCGGTCGTCATCGCCGCCGGCGCCACGACCGCCCGTGACCTCCCGGTCCCCGGCCGCGAGCTCAAGGGCGTCCACCAGGCGATGGAGTACCTGCCGCTGGCGAACAAGGTCCAGGAGGGCGACTACGTCACCTCCCCGATCTCGGCCGAGGGCAAGCACGTCGTCGTCATCGGCGGTGGCGACACCGGCGCCGACTGCGTGGGCACCGCCCACCGCCAGGGCGCGGCCTCGGTGACCCAGCTGGAGATCATGCCGAGGCCGGGCGAGGAGCGTGCCGCGCACCAGCCGTGGCCGACCTTCCCGATGCTGTACAAGGTCACCTCCGCGCACGAGGAGGGCGGCGAGCGCGTCTACTCGGTGTCGACGACGCACTTCGAGGGCGACGAGGACGGCAACGTCCAGTGGCTGCACATGACCGAGGTCGAGTTCGTCGACGGCAAGCTCACGTCCAAGCCGGGCACCGAGCGCAAGATCCCGGCCCAGCTGGTGACGCTGGCCATGGGCTTCACCGGCACCGACCGGGACAACGGCCTGGTCGAGCAGTTCGGCCTGGAGCTCGACGAGCGCGGCAACGTCGCCCGCGACGCCGACTTCCAGACCAATGTGCCGGGCGTCTTCGTCGCCGGTGACGCGGGCCGCGGCCAGTCGCTCATCGTGTGGGCGATCGCGGAGGGCCGCTCGGCCGCCCGCGGCTGCGACCGCTTCCTGACCGGCGCGAGCGACCTGCCGGCCCCGATCCGCCCGACGGACCGCGCCCTGATGGCCTGACACCTCAACAGACGTCCCGTACAACGGCGTACGGAACACTGACGGCGCCTGCCCACAGTCCCCGACCGGACGACTGGGCGGGCGCCGTCGCCTTGCGCTCAGGACTTTCGAAACACCCCTAGGGCACCCGGTACGTCTCCCCGTACACCTGCCACCGCAGAGGCGTCCGCAACTGCAGATTCCCGTCGGAAAGGAACCGTCGCTGGGCCGTGTCGATGCGGGTGGTGTCGGTGTTCGGCCGCTTCTCCCGCATGGCCGTGCGGCGGACGTCGAGGAAGGCGTCCAGGTAGGCCTTCTCGGAGCCGCCCTGGGAGGGGGACTCCGCCTTGCGCAGGGCGCGTTCGCGCAGGACGTAGAAGCCGTCCTCGTCGATGCCCGGGCCGTGGAAGACCATCGCGTCGTAGTAGACGAACTGGCCCAGCGTGCCCAGGCCGTCGAGCTTGGCGAGGCGGACGGCCGGGTCGAAGTAGGCGCGGTCGCGCTCGGCGAGCTGGGCCTCGCGGAAGGCGGTCACCTCGGACTCCGCCTTCCAGGCGGCCGTGAAGCCGGGGTCGAGTCCCTCGTGGGAGTCGGTGCCGTCGACCGCGCGCAGGGCGGGCAGGTACTCGGCGAGTCCGTTGTCCGGGTGGTCGGCGGTGTAGCGCTCGACCAGGGCGAGCAGGTCGTGGGTGCCGGTGCAGAAGCCGATGACGCCGGCGGTGTAGCCCTGGCCGTCGTCGAGGTCCTCGATGTAGCCGTAGGTGTCGCGCCAGTTCAGGGTCGAGTTCTCGGCCGTGGACACGAGCTGCTGGGCCAGTTCCTTCTTCGCCGGGTCGGCCAGACCCGGTGGCAGGCTCGCGATCAGCTTGTCGTCCGCCGACCGCTCCTGCTCGGCGCGGTTCTTGGCCTCCTGGCGGGTCGACTGCTGCGCGGTGGCGGCGGGGGGCTCGGCCGGGCCCTCGGCGGAGTCGGTGGGGACGAGGAAGTAGGCGGCCGCGGCGATGACCACGGGGGCGGCCGCGAACAGCAGGATTCCGGTGCGTCTCACAGTGTCAGTCCTCCGCCCGTCAGATCCGAGACCCTGGCGGTGGCGACCACGGCCAGCAGCACCAGCACACCCACGCACGCGGCCACCTGGATCACGGCCCGGCGCGGTCCGCGTGGGGCGTAGGCGTAGGCGAGCGTCACCACGGCACCGGTCAGCAGCCCGCCGAGGTGGCCCTGCCAGGAGGTCAGGCCGGCGGACAGCAGCAACCACAGCAGCAGGAACACCATGAACCGGTTGACCGGCCGCATGTCCGCACCGACCCGGCGGGCCAGCACGTAGTACGCGGCGCCGAGACCGAAGATCGCCCCCGAGGCGCCGACCGACTCCCGGGCAGGGTGGGTGAGGAGCAGTTCCATGACGGAGCCGCCGAGCGCCGACAGGAGATAGAGAGCGAGGTAGCGGACCCGGCCGAGCTGGATCTCCAGGAGGTGTCCGAGGTGCCACAGCGCGGCCATGTTCATCACGATGTGCAGAATCCCGAACGTGCCCTCCGTGGGCGGCAGATGCAGGAACGCGCTGGTGATCAGCCGCTCCCACTCACCTGCGGCGACACCCTCGGTGTGGAAGTTCCCCAGAACGCCGCCGACGTCGGGGTAGTAGCCGGCGTCAAGCCCGGCCAGCCGGAACCCGACCATCGACAACCGCCCGATGATCTCCGGAAACGCCAGCTCGGCCAGGTAGACCAGGATGTTGAGGGCGATCAGGAGGTACGTCACGACGGCTGTCTCGGCGATCCGCCCGCCGACGACCGTCCGGGCCTGCCGCACCGACCGGGCGCCCTCCTTCACACACTCCACGCACTGGTGGCCGACGGACGCCTCCCGCATGCAGTCCGGGCAGATGTAGCGGTCGCAGCGGGTACAGCGGACGTAGGACGCCACCTTGGGGTGGCGATAACAGGTGGTGACGGTGGACTCGGGCTCCACGCCGGCTCCTCCAGGGACGGAACGATCAGTGAGCCGGTGGGGACGGCGCCGAACAAAATAACCAATGCCCGTGGACGGTGGGAGAGGTGGGGCCGAGGTGCCGTAGCCTCGGCAGCCGGACCGGTGCGTCAAGGGGGAGACAAGACATGGCCGCGATCAGTCTCAGCAAGGTGGAGGAGACCGCGCCCGCGCTGGTCAGCCTGTACAAGAGCGCCGGGGTGTCGCTGCGCAAGCACGGACTGGACGGGGTGCGGGCCGCGGTCTACCTGGTCGTCGACTACTCCGGGTCGATGCGGCCGTACTACAAGGACGGCAGCGTGCAGGCCCTGGCCGACCGGGTGCTCGGGCTGTCGGCCCACCTCGACGACGACGGGATCGTGCCGGTCGTCTTCTTCTCCACCGACGTCGACGCCGTCACCGACATCGCGCTGGCCGATCACCGGGGGCGGATCGAGCGGATCGCGGCCGGGCTCGGGCACATGGGCAAGACCAGCTACCACCTGGCCATGGACGCCGTCATCGACCACTACCTGGACAGCGGCTCGACGGACCCCGCCCTGGTCGTGTTCCAGACCGACGGCGGCCCCATCAACAAGCTCGCCGCGGAACGGTATCTGTGCAAGGCGGCCCGGCTTCCGCTGTTCTGGCAGTTCATCGGCTTCGGGGACCCGAACAGCAAGCAGTTCGACTATCTGCGCAAGCTCGACGAGCTGGCGGTGCCGGACAGGCGGGTCGTCGACAACGCCGGGTTCTTCCACGCCGGTTCGGACCCGCGCAGGATGTCCGACGCCGAGCTGTACGACCGTCTGCTCGGGGAGTTCCCGAAGTGGCTGGTGGCGGCGCGGGCGCAGGGGATCGTACGGCCGCACCGACCGTGAGCCGGGGCGTTCGCCCCGTTGGCGAGGCCTGTGGGGCCGTGTCACCCTGTGGTTGATCCGACGGGGAGGCGACGTATGGACGGCGCGCGATCGGAGAACGACGGGACGACTGCACGGAGAGCGGCTCCGCCCGGGAAGGGCGAGAAGGTCGCCGACTGGGCCGACGGGCGGCTCGGCCTCTACGCGCTGGCCAAAGCCAATATGCGCAAGGTCTTCCCGGACCACTGGTCCTTCATGCTGGGCGAGGTCTGCCTCTACAGCTTCCTGATCCTGATCCTCACCGGCGTCTACCTCACCCTGTTCTTCGACCCGAGCACCAACGAGGTCGTCTACAACGGCACCTACGAGCCGCTCAACGGCGTCCTGATGACCAGGGCCTACGAGTCCACGCTCGACATCAGCTTCGACGTCCGCGGCGGGCTGCTCATGCGGCAGATCCACCACTGGGCGGCGCTGGTCTTCGTCACCGGCATGCTCGTGCACATGATGCGGGTGTTCTTCACCGGCGCCTTCCGCAAGCCGCGCGAGCTGAACTGGGTGTTCGGCTGGACCCTGCTGATGCTCGGCATCATCACCGGCCTGACCGGCTACTCCCTCCCCGACGACCTGCTGTCCGGCACCGGCCTCAGGTTCGCGCACGGCGCGATCCTGTCCGTCCCGATCGTGGGCACCTACCTGGCGTTCTTCCTCTTCGGCGGGGAGTTCCCCGGCGAGGACTTCATCGCCCGGCTGTACCCGGTCCACATCCTGCTGCTGCCCGGGATCATGCTCGGCCTGGTGGTCGCCCATCTGATCCTGGTCTTCTACCACAAGCACACCCAGTACCCCGGCCCCGGCCGCGACCAGAAGTCGGTCGTCGGCATGCCCTTCCTGCCGGTGTACATCGCCAAGGCGGGCGGCTTCTTCTTCCTGGTCTTCGGCGTGCTGACGATCATGGGCGGCATCGCCGGCATCAACCCGGTGTGGGCGTTCGGCCCCTACCGCCCCGACCTGGTGACCACCGGGGCCCAGCCCGACTGGTATCTGGGCTTCTCCGAGGGACTGATCCGGGTGATGCCGGGATGGGAGCTCAACGCCTGGGGCCACACCCTGGAACTGGGCGTCTTCATCCCCTTCTCGCTGTTCCCGCTGATCCTGCTCGCGCTCGGCCTGTACCCCTTCCTGGAGGCGTGGATCACCGGCGACAAGCGTGAGCACCACATCCTCGACCGGCCCCGCAACATGCCCGTGCGCACCGGGCTCGGCGCGGCCTGGCTGAGCCTGTACGCGGTGCTGCTGATCGGCGGCGGCAACGACATCGTGGCCACGCATCTGCATCTGTCCATCAACTCGATCACCTGGTTCGTACGGATCTCGGTCTTCGTCGTGCCGGTCCTCACCTACTACGTGACCAAGCGGATCTGTCTCGGACTGCAGCGCCGGGACCGGGACAAGGTGCTGCACGGCAGGGAGACCGGCATCATCAAGCGGCTGCCGCACGGCGAGTACATCGAGGTGCACGAGCCGGTCACCCAGGGCCAGCTGTTCACCCTCACCCAGCACGAGCAGCATCCGCCGTACGAGATCGGCGAGCGCGTCGACGCGAACGGCGTCCGGCGCCGGGTCACCGTCTCCCAGCGGGTGCGGGCCCGGCTGGCGCTGGCGATGTTCGGGCCCCGGTCGCGGATCACCAAGCCGACGGTGGCGGAGTACCGCGAGGTCACCAGCGGCGATCACCACCACTGAGCAGGACCTCCGCCCGGCACACGTCCGGGCCGCCCCAGGCGGAGCGCAGCGCGCGGGCCTTGGTCAGCCACAGCGACAGGTCGAGCTCCGCCGTGTAACCGATCGCGCCGTGCAACTGCAGCGCGGTGCGGGCGGTGGCGTACGCGGCCTCACCGGCGGCCACCTTGGCGGCGGCAATGTCCGCGGGCGCCATGGTGAGCGCGGCGCCGAGGACCAGGGGCCGGGCGAACTCCAGGGCGATCTTCGCATCGGCCAGGCGATGCTTGACGGCCTGGAAGGAGCCTATGGGGACGCCGAACTGGCTGCGCCCCTTGACGTGGCCGACCGTCTTGTCGAGCAGGGCGAGCCCGACGCCGAGGGCTTGGGCTGCGGTGGTGAGACGGGCGAGGGCTAGGGCGTGGGCGGTGGGCGGGTCGGGACTGAGGAGTTCACCGCCGGGTTCGAGAGGAGTCAGGCGGCGGGCCGGATCCAGGGAGGGGCGCACGGGGCCGTGGCCGGGGGAGAGGCGCAGACCGTCGGGGGTGAGCGCGAGGCGGGTGGTGGCCGCGTCGCCGTCCAGGGCGTACGGCGCCGTCCACGCCAGCGTCGCCACGGCCTCGCCCGCCGCCAGCGCCGGCAGCAGCCGCTTGGCCGGGCCGGGGTCCGCCAGCCCGCCGAGCAGGGCGGCCGCCGTGACGGTCTCCACGACGGGCCCCGGCACCGCATGGCGGCCCAACTCCACAAAGGCGACGGCGAGTTCGACGGGCCGCGGGCCCAGCCCCTCGTAGGCCTCGGGGACCGCCAGCGCGAACACGCCCGCCTCGGCGATACGGGACCACAGCGCCCGGCCGCTCGCATGCTCGCCCCGGCTCCACTCCCGTACGACCGACGGTGTGTCCGCCGCCGTCAGCATCGCGTCCAGGGAGTCGGCGAAGGCCCGCTGCTCGGCGTCGAGGAGGAACCTCATCAGCGTCGCCCCTTCGGCAGGCCGAGCAGCCGCTCGGCGATGATGTCGCGCTGGATCTCGTTCGTCCCCGCGTAGATGGGGCCGGCCAGGGCGAAGACGTACCGCTCGGACCAGTCGGTGTCGGCCCGCTCGCCGTCGGCGTCCAGGAGATCGAGGGCCGTCTCGTGCAGCGCGATGTCGAACTCCGACCAGAACACCTTGTTCAGGCTGGACTCCGGGCCGATCGACTCGCCGTCGAGGAAGCGGGAGGCGGCGGCGAAGGTGAAGAGCTGGTAGGCGCGGGCGCCGATCAGGGCGTCGGCCACGCGGCTCTCGGTGCTCTGCGGGCTGCCCCGGTCCTGCCAGAGGCGGTGGAGGCGGTCGGCGCTCGCCAGGAAACGGCCGGGGGAGCGCAGCATCAGACCGCGTTCGTTGCCCGCCGTCGACATCGCGATCCGCCACCCGCGGCCCGGCTCGCCGATCACGTCCTCGTCCGGCACGAACACCTCGTCCAGGAACAGCTCGGCGAAGGCGGGCTTGCCGTCCAGGCGGGCGATGGGACGGACCGTGACGCCGGGGGCGCGCAGGTCGAACATCAGGTAGGTCAGCCCCTGGTGGGGCTTGGGGGCGTCCGGGTCGCTGCGGAACAGGCCGAACGCGCGGTCGGCGAAGGCGGCGCGCGAGGACCAGGTCTTCTGGCCCGACAGCAGCCAGCCCCCGTCCGCGCGCACGGCCCTCGACCGGAGCGAGGCCAGGTCCGAGCCCGCCTCCGGCTCCGACCACGCCTGCGCCCAGATCACCTCGCCGGTCGCCATGGACGGAAGCACACGCGCGCGCTGCTCGGCCGTGCCGTGGTCGAAGAGGGTCGGGGCCAGGAGACTGACGCCGTTCTGACCGACGCGGCCCGGTGCGCCCGCCGCGTAGTACTCCTCCTCGAACAGCAGCCACCGTACGAGTGAGGCGTCCCGACCGCCGTACACCGCCGGCCAGTTCACCACCGACCAGCGGTCCGCGGCCAGCTCGGCCTCCCACGCCCGGTGCGCCGCGAAGCCCTCCTCGGTCTCCAGGGAGGGGAGCGGATCGGGCGGCACATGCGCATGGAGCCAGGCGCGGGCCTCGGCGCGGAACGCCTCGTCGGCGGCGCAGTGGGTGAGATCCACGGTCGCCCTCCCTTCCTGCGAGCCCTACAGATTCTCTTCCCTAACAAGTGTTTGGTAGGTTAGCGTGCTGCTATGACAAACGTCGAGGCGCCGGCGTACGTTCCCGGGCACGGGCTGCTCCGCGGCCGCACCGCCGTCATCACCGCGGCGGCCGGTGCCGGCATCGGCGGGGCGACCGCGCGCCGCTTCCTGGAGGAGGGCGCGCGGGTGCTGATCAGCGACGCGCACGCGCGCCGGCTGAAGGAGCACGAGGGCGAGCTGGCCCGTCGGTTCGAGGGCGCGGTGACGTCCGCGGTGTGCGACGTCACCGACGAGGCGCAGGTGCGGGCCCTGTTCGACACCGCCGTGCGGGAACACGGCCGGCTCGACGTCGTCGTCAACAACGCGGGCCTCGGCGGGACTTCGCCGCTCGTCGACATGACCGACGAGCAGTGGTCGAAGGTCCTCGACGTGACCTTGAACGGCACCTTCCGATGTACCCGGGCCGCCCTGCGCCACCTGCGTGACACCGGCGGCGTGATCGTCAACAACGCCTCCGTCGTCGGCTGGCGCGCCCAGGCCGGCCAGGCGCACTACGCGGCCGCCAAGGCGGGTGTGATGGCGCTGACCCGGTGCGCGGCGATCGAGGCGGCCGAGTACGGGGTGCGGGTGAACGCCGTGGCACCGAGCCTCGCCATGCACCCCCATCTGGCCAAGGTGACCACCCCGGAACTGCTGGAGGAGCTCACCGCCCGCGAGGCCTTCGGGCGGTACGCCGAGCCATGGGAGGTGGCCAACGTGATCGTCTTCCTCGCGTCGGGCTACTCGTCGTACCTGACCGGAGAGATCGTCTCCGTCAGCAGCCAGCATCCCTAGGACCACAATGGACCCGTGCCGACCAAGAAGAAGCCCCAGGTGACCGCCGCCGCCCAGGCCGCCCGGCGGCGCGAACTCCTCGACACCGCCGCCGAGGTCTTCGCCGAGCAGGGCTACAACGCCACGACCGTACGCAAGATCGCGGACCACGCGGGCATGCTCGCGGGCAGCCTCTACTACCACTTCGACTCCAAGGAGTCGATGCTGGAGGAGATCCTGCGGACCTTCCTCGACGAGCTCTGGGGCGGCTACGACACCGTCCTGGGCGCCGAGCTCGGACCCCGCGAAACCCTCGAAGCCCTGGTCACCGAGTCGTTCCGGGAGATCGACCGGCACCGCGCCGCCGTCGCGATCTACCAGAAGGAGAACAAGCAACTGGTGGCGCAGGAACGGTTCGCGTTCCTCGCCGATTCCCAGCGCAGATTCGAGAAGGCGTGGCTGTCCACGCTGGAGCGCGGCGTCGCGGCCGGTGTGTTCCGGTCCGACCTCGACGTCCGGCTCACCTACCGGTTCGTCCGCGACACGGTGTGGGTCGCCGCGTCCTGGTACCGGCCCGGCGGACAGCACAGCCCGGAGGAGATCGCCCGGCAGTACCTGTCGATGGTGCTGGACGGGATCGCTGTACGCACATAACCCACTGGTCCCATTGGGGAGTTGCCATGGCCGAGGCCTACATCGTCGAAGCGGTCCGTACGCCCGTCGGGCGGCGCGGAGGAGGGCTCAGCGGGGTCCATCCGGCCGACCTGGGCGCGCATGTCCTCAAGGAACTCGTCTCGCGCGCGGGCATGGACCCGGCCGCCGTCGAGGACGTCGTCTTCGGCTGTCTGGACGCGGTCGGGCCACAGGCCGGCGACATCGCGCGGACCTGCTGGCTGGCGGCCGGGCTGCCCGAGGAGGTGCCGGGTGTGACCGTGGACCGGCAGTGCGGGTCCTCGCAGCAGGCCGTGCACTTCGCCGCGCAGGGCGTGCTGTCCGGCACCCAGGACCTGGTGGTCGCGGGCGGCGTGCAGAACATGTCGATGATCCCCATCGCCTTCGCCACCCGGCAGGCCGCCGAGCCGCTCGGGCTGACCGCCGGTCCCTTCGCCGGCAGCGAGGGCTGGCGGGCGCGGTACGGGGAGAAGCCCGTCAACCAGTTCGTCGGCGCCGAGATGATCGCCGCCAAGTGGGGGATCACCCGGCAGGACCAGGAGGAGTTCGCGCTGCGCTCGCACCGGCGGGCGCTGCGGGCGATCGACGAGGGGCGCTTCGAGCGGGAGACCGTGGCGTACGGCCAGGTCGGCTTCGACGAAGGGCCGCGCCGGGACACCTCGCTGGAGAAGATGGCCGGGCTGAAGCCGGTCATCGACGGCGGCACGATCACCGCGGCCTGTTCCTCACAGGTCTCCGACGGCGCGGCGGCGATGCTGCTGGCCTCGGAGCGGGCGGTGCGCGAGCATGGGCTCACGCCCCGGGCCCGGGTGCACCACCTCTCGGTGCGCGGTGAGGATCCCATCCGCATGCTCACCGCCCCGATACCCGCCACCGCCCACGCCCTGAAGAAGACCGGCCTGTCCATCGACGACATCGACCTCGTCGAGATCAACGAGGCCTTCGCGCCCGTCGTCCTGGCCTGGCTGAAGGAGACCGGCGCGGATCCCGACAGGGTCAATGTCAACGGCGGTGCGATCGCCCTGGGGCACCCTCTGGGCGCCACCGGAGCCAAGCTGATGACGACCCTGCTGCACGAACTGGAGCGCACCGGAGGCCGGTTCGGACTCCAGACCATGTGCGAGGGCGGGGGACAGGCCAACGTGACGATCATCGAGAGGCTGTGAGACGCCGGCACGTCTCCTCCGCCTCCTTCATGATCCGCTCCACCAGTTCCGCGCACGACGGCAGGTCGTCGATCACCCCGGCGACCTGCCCGGACGCCATCACCCCCAGATCCGTACGGCCGTCCACCATGGACGCCTTCAGCAGCATCGGCGTGTTCGCGGCGAGCAGGACCTGGCTGAAGGTCAGGTCCTTGCCGTGCCGGAGCGCGCGACCGTCCTGGAGCATCCGGCGCCAGCTGGTGCCGGACAGCTTCCGGTAGCCGGCCGCCCTGCGGACCGCCCGGAGAAGAGCCCGCACACGTCCGGAGTGCTCGAGCGCGTCGACCAGTTCGGTGCGCAGCATGCGATGGGGCAGGCCGTCCACGGCCGTCGTGACCGTGACGTCCCGTACCGTCGCCGCCAGATACCGCGCCTTGACCGCCTGCGGCACCGTCGAGTCCGAGGTGAGCAGGAACCGCGTGCCCATGGCGATGCCCGCCGCCCCGTAGGCCAGCGCCGCGGCCAGTCCCCGCCCGTCGAAGAAGCCGCCCGCCGCCACGACCGGTATCTCCACGGCGTCCACGACCTGCGGCAGCAGCACCGTCGTCGCCACCTCACCGGTGTGCCCGCCGCCCTCCCCACCCTGCACGATCACGGCGTCCGCACCCCAGGCGGCGACCTTCTCGGCATGCCGCCGGGCGCCGATCGAGGGAATGACGACCACGTCGGCCTCCTTGAGCCCGGCCATCAGCTCACGGGAAGGCGCGAGGGCGAAGGAGGCCACCCGCACCCCCTCGTCGATCATCACGCTCACCCGGTCGCCCGCGTCCGAGGCGTCCGCCCGCAGGTTCACCCCGAACGGCGCGTCCGTACGGGACTTGACCTCCCGTATCGCCGCGCGCAGCCGGTCCACCGTCATCGTCGCCGAGGCCAGGATGCCCAGCGCCCCCGCGTTCGCCGTCGCCGAGACCAGCCGCGGCCCCGCCACCCAGCCCATCCCCGTCTGCACGATCGGGTGGCGGACCCCGACCAGCCGGGTCAGCGGCGTCTCCATCACACACCGACCTCCCTGGCCCGGGTGTTCTCCGGGTCGAGCACCTCGCGGATGAGCCGCAGTTCCTCGGCGGTGGGTGCGCGGGTGTGCGGGACGTCGTCCGGGACGGTCAGCTCGAACGCGGTCGCCTCCCGCACCTGCTCCGGTGTGACCCCCGGATGGAGCGAGACCGGCCGCATCGAGTGGTCCGGGGTGTCGAAATCGAAGACGCCCAGGTCGGAGACGACACGGGGGATGCGGTGATAGCGGGCGGCGTCGCCCACGCGGTCGTAGCCGACCCCGCACACCATGTCGACCTTCTCCACGAAGACGCGCCTGGAGTGCCGGGGGACCCAGTAACTGGTCGGGTTGTTGAGCGTGTTGACCGGTGCCCCGCGCACCCCCAGCAACTGCCGCTTCGGCCGCTCCCAGTCGCCGATGCAGGAGATGTTCTGGTTGCCGTACCGGTCGATCTGGCTCGCGCCCATCATCACGTGCCGCCGGCCGCCGGTGACCAGGGCGAGGTGCTGCCGATAGGGCAGCCAGCCCTCGACGGTGCCGTCCGGCGCGACGAGCAGCGCCTCCCCGTCGGTCAGCAGCAGATCCGGCGCGAAGGCGCGGCGCGCGAGGCGGGCACCGATGGCCGGGATCAGGCCCATCGGACTGGCCAGCACCTCCCCGTCGTCCCGCCAGGCCTCGGCGCAGGCGATCACGCAGTACTCGGCACGGGTGACGTCCGCGGACCCGGTGCCGGTGCCCTCCGTCATGACCTCCATGACCCCTCCCCGACCGCCGACTGGTACGCCTGCTCGTCCCCGCCCAGGAACCGTGCCGCGAACTCGGGCCAGGGTGTGGTCGCATACGTCTTCTGGAAGGCCTCGTCCCGGCCGTAGTCGGGTGCGCAGGACGTGAAGTGCGCGCCGTTCGGAGCCTCGACGACCCCCGTCACCGTGTGCCGCTTGATCAGCAGGGACTGCGGGGGTGCCTCCTTCGTCAGCTCGGCCGTGTCGACGATCCGTTCGCACGAGACGTAAGCTGTCTCCGCCGCCTCGCAGAACAGGTCGTCGAAATACGGGTCGGGCCCCAGATACCGGCCGTTGCCCCGCCGGTCGGCGCGGCCGACGTGGACCAGGGCCGCGTCCAGCCGCAGGGCCGGCATGGCCACGAAGGTCTCCCCGTCGTCGTACGGCGAAGTCACCGTCCGCAGGCCCGGATTGACGCGCATGACGTCCGAACCGATCCCGGCCCGCACCGGCAGGAACGGCAGCCGGTTCGCGGCGGCGTGCAGTCCCCACATGAACATCGCCTCGTCGATCTCCATCAGTTCGAAGGCACCGCGCTCACGGGCCGCTCGATAGTGCGGCTCCAGCGGGATCGAGTCGAGGGTGACGAAGGGGGTGACCAGTTTGCGGATGCGTCCGGCGGCCGCCAGCATGCCGACGTCGGGGCCGCCGTACGAGACGATCGTGAGGTCGGTGACCTCGGAGCGCAGCAGGGCGCGCACCAGGGCCATCGGTTTGCGGCGCGAGCCCCAGCCGCCGATGCCCAGGGTCATGCCGTCGCGCAGCCGGGACACCACCTCGTCCGCGGTCGTCGTCTTGTCGCTCACTCAGCCACCGTCCTTTCCGAAACCGTCCCGGACCCGGTCGGCCACCCCGCTGAGATTCGCCTCGAACGTGAAGCCCTGCTCGAAGCGGTAGCTGCGGCGGACGTCGACCGGATCGATGCCGTTGATCGCGGCCTTGGCCAGCCGCAGCAGCTGCCCGTCCTTCGCGGCGATCTCGCGTGCCAGCTCCAGCGCGGCGGCGCGCAGTTCCTCGCGCGGCACCAGGCGCCACACCGAGCCGTGCGCATGCAGCTCGGCCGCCGTCGCCGTGCGCGAGGTGTAGTACAGGGCGCGCATCAGGTGCTGGGGGACCAGCCGGGCCAGATGCGTGGCCGCGCCCAGCGCGCCCCGGTCCAGCTCGGGCAGCCCGAAGGTGGCGTCCTCGCTCGCCACGATCGCGTCCGCGTTGCCCACCAGGCCGATACCGCCGCCCAGGCAGAAGCCGTGCACCGCCGCGACGACCGGGACCTCGCAGTCGTAGACCGCGGCGAAGGCGTCCGCGCAGGCGTGGTTGACGCCGATCAGCGCGCTGTGCCCGTCCCGCTGTATCTCCTTGATGTCCACGCCCGCGTTGAACCCGCGCCCCTCCGCCGCGAGGACGACACACCGGATCCGCGGATCGCGGCCCGCCGCCCGCACCGCGTCGGCCAGGGCGGACCAGCCGTCCACCGGCAGGGCGTTCACCGGCGGGAAGTCGACCGTGACGACGGCGATTCCCTCTTTCCCGGACCCCTTTTCCGGGGACGAGGTGGAGACACCCATGGACGCATCAGCTACCTTCGCACTCAGCCGCTTTCCACCAAACATTTGTTAGGTGTGTGGCTTCGAAGCTAGCAGTCGACACAGACGAGCGGGAGAGCCTGTGGATAACTCTCACGAGCCGCGACCGACCGGCCGGACCGTCGTCGTCACCGGCGGTACGCGAGGCGTCGGTGCCGGGATCGCGCGGGCTTTCGCCGAGGCCGGCGCCGACGTCGTGACCTGTGCGCGCAGACCGCCCGAAGTCCCGGTCAAGGGCGTCGAGTTCAGGCCCGTCGACCTGCGCGACCCGCGAGCCGTACGGGCCTTCTTCGCCGCCCTGCCCCGCGTCGACGTCCTCGTCAACAACGCGGGCGGCACACCGTACCGACGGCTGACGGACGCGGATGCCGAGCGGCATGCCCGCGTCATCGAGCTGAACCTCGTCGCCCCGCTGACGGCGTCCCTGGCCGCGTACGAGCAGCTGAAGCGGTCGAGGGGCTCGGTCGTGATGGTCGGCAGCGTCAGCGGCGGTCGCCCCTCGCCCGGCTCGGCGGCCTACGGGGCGGCCAAGGCCGGGCTGGACAGCCTGGCGCGCTCGATGGCGGTCGAGTGGGCGCCGGAGGTGCGCGTCAACACGCTCGTCGTCGGCATGGTCCGCACCGAGCTGGCCCACCTGCACTACGGAGGCGACGACGGCATCGCCGAGGTCTCCCGCACGGTGCCGCTCGGCCGTCTCGCCGAACCCGCCGACGTCGGCACGGCGGCCGTCTTCCTCGCCTCCGACGCCGCCGCCTACATCAGCGGGGCGAGCCTGCTCGTGCACGGCGGGGGCGAACGGCCCGCGTTCCTGGACGCCGCAACGGTCAACAAGGAGGCATGACATGAGCCGGATGTGTGAGGGACGGGTTGTCGTGGTCACCGGCGCGGGGCGGGGGCTCGGGCGCGCGCACGCGCTCGCGTTCGCCGCCGCGGGGGCGAGGGTCGTCGTCAACGACCTCGACGTCGGCCTCGACGGCACCCGCGGCGCCGGGGCACAGGCCCCCGCCGGCAGCCCCGCCCGACAGGTCGTCGCCGAGATCCGCGCGGCGGGCGGTGAGGCCGTCGCGCACGGCGGTGACATCGCGACCGGCGCCGGGGCGGCCTCGCTGGTGGCGGCCGCGCTGGAGACGTACGGCCGCCTCGACACCCTCGTCAACAACGCCGGGTTCCTGCGCGACCGGATGCTGGTCAACCTCGACGACGACGACTGGGACGCCGTCGTACGCGTCCACCTCAAGGGTCACTTCCTCCCCCTGAAGCACGCGGCCGCGCACTGGCGGGCCGAGGCCAAGGCGGGGCGCAGGCCGGTCGCGCGGATCGTCAACACCAGCAGCGGGGCGGGGCTGCTGGGCTCGCTCGGGCAGTGCGGCTACAGCGCCGCGAAGGCCGGAATCGTCGGCCTCACCCTGGTCGCGGCGGCCGAACTGGCCCGCTACGGCATCCAGGTCAACGCGATCGCCCCGGCGGCCCGCACACGCATGACGGAACACACCTTCGCGGAGTCGATGGCGGCCCCCGACACCGGCTTCGACGCCATGGCCCCGGAGAACGTCTCACCCCTGGTCGTCTGGCTGGGCTCGGCCGCGAGCGAGGGCGTCACCGGCCGGGTCTTCGAGGCGGAGGGCGGCCGGATCACCGTCATGGAGGGCTGGCGCGCGGGACCGACGGCCGACAAGGGCGCCCGGTGGACGCCGGAGGAGGCGGGGGAGACGGCACTCAAGCTGCTGGGAGAGGCGGAGGTGCCGGGGGCGGTGTACGGGGCATAGGGCGATGCTTCAGCGCCGGTCGACACCATCCGGCCCGTCCGGAGTTCGAGGACAAGGCGCTCGCTTCGGCCTGCTGTGCGCCATCTCTCCCGCGCCGGTTGGCACCATCAGGCCTGTCCGGAGTTCGAGGACAAGGCGCTCACTTCGGCCCGCTGTGCGCCACCTCTCCCGCGCCGGTCGGCACCATCCAGCCCGTCCGGCGTTTGAGGACGAGGCCCCTTAAGGGCCGAAGCGGGGGTCTGGGGGCGGCAGCCCCCAGCGGGGTCGAAGGGGCAGCGCCCCTGGGGATGGGACGGGTAGGGGCGGCGGGGGCGAGAACCCTACGTGTCGCACTCCAGCACCGTCCGGCACAACCCGCACCGCGCCCGAACCCGTCCCCGCACCGGCACCCGAATCCGCTGCCGGCACGTCGGACACGGGAACGACACCCGCAGCGGCCCCCGCCCGTCCGGCGTGAACGCGTACGGCACCCCCGGTCGCGGCCCGGCCCCGTGATGGTCCTGGGCGTGCCGCCGATCGCGGGCGTAGCGGCGGCGGCCCGCCCAGCCGGCCGACGTCAGCGGCGGCTGCTGCTCGTCGCGGCGGGCCTCGGCCATGCCCTTCCCGTACGCCGTGTAGGCCTGCGGGCTGGTGAACCACACCGACGGGTCCTCGGCGAACACCAGCGCCCGCTTGGCCAGGACGTAGCCGAACTCCTCCGGCGTCAGATACCCCAGCTTCTGCGACGACGCCGCGTCCTCCCGGTAGGCGTCGAGGAGCAGCCAGCCCGCGCCCAGATACGTCGTCGCCGTGTCCGTGAGGATCTCGTTGTCGCGCGTGCCCGGGAAGGACAGGCCCAGGCGGTGCAGATACACATGCATCACCTCGTGGGCGAGGGCCGCGCCGATGTCCCGGCGATGGGTGCGGAAGCGGTCGTTCAGCTCGATGAAGTACTCGGGCCCGGCGGCGAGTTCGACGTTCGCCGCGTGGTTCATCTCCCGGAAGCCGACGATCATCCGGGCGTCCGGCAGGTGGTAGTGCCGCACCAGTTCGTGGGCCACCCGCTGCGCGCCCAGATACAGATCGTCGGTGTCGCAGAACGCCACGTCGGCCGGCGCCACGCTCGTCGCGAACGTCTGGATCGTGTCGTACGACAGCCGCTTGTAGAGCGCGTTGATGGCGGCCCGCACCGTCTCCAGGTGCGGGAAGCCGTGCTGGACCGGTCCGCCGTTCGCCACGCCCTTACCCCCACGACGCCTTGAACCCGATTCCACTCTACGGGGATGTGAGGGGATTTTCCCTGGTGAGGTTCCATGCCCGGGACGTGAGATCCGTCCTTGTCATGCACGCCGCTCGATCTTCATACTCCGGGTCGCTCAACCCCCCACGAAAGGACCCACGTTGAGCCATCACATATCCAGGAGAAGCGGCCTTTCCCTGGCGAAGAGAGCGGCGGCGGCCGGTGCGGTCGCACTCGCGGTCGCCTCCCTTCAGCCGGTCAGCGCGCAGGCCGCGTCCACCCGTGTCGTCGGGGGAACGGCTGCCGCGCAGAACGAGTTCCCGTTCATGGTCCATCTGTCCATGGGCTGCGGCGGGGCGCTCTACAAGAAGGACGTCGTACTCACCGCGGCCCACTGCCTGCCGGGCTCCGGCAACAACACCAGCATCACCGTCACCGCGGGTGTCAACGACCTCAACTCGTCCGCCGCGATCAAGGTCAAGTCGACCAAGGTCAAGGTGGCCCCGGGCTACGACGGCACCGGCAAGGACTGGGCGCTGATCAAGCTCGCCCGGCCCGTCGACAAGCCCACGCTGAAGATCGCCACCACGGGCCAGTACAACCGCGGCATGTTCACGATCGCCGGATGGGGAGACACCCGGGAGGGAGCCGGCACGGGCACGACCAAGCTCCGCAAGGCCACCGTTCCCTTCGTCGCCGACCGCGTGTGCAAGCGCCACTACGGCAGCCAACTGGTGTCGAAGGAGGAACTGTGCGCCGGCTGGCAGAGCGGCGGCATCGACACCTGCCAGGGCGACTCCGGCGGCCCCATGTTCCGCAAGGACGACGCGGGCAAGTGGATCCAGGTCGGCATCGTCAGCTGGGGCGACGGCTGCGCCCG
Organism: Streptomyces ferrugineus; assembly: GCF_015160855.1. Classification (NCBI taxonomy): domain Bacteria; kingdom Bacillati; phylum Actinomycetota; class Actinomycetes; order Kitasatosporales; family Streptomycetaceae; genus Streptomyces; species Streptomyces ferrugineus. The sequence goes on from NZ_CP063373.1 coordinate 2,606,272, forward strand.
CACCGGTGTGCCCGGCGTCTACACCGAGGTCAGCCACTTCGCGCGGGACATCGCCCGGGCGGCGTCCGCGCTGTAGGCGACCGGCATATCAGACGGCCCGGAGCACCGGGGCACCCGCCTCGCCGGACCCCCACCGGGCCGTCCCCTCCAGCTCCAGCACCCACACCTCGTTGCCGCCCTCCCGCAGCACCGGCCCCGGGACGTACAGCGAGCGCTGCGGGCCGGCCGACCAGTACCGGCCGAGAGCGAAGCCGTTGACCCACACGAACCCACGGGTCCAGCCCGGCAGCTCCAGCCGGGCGTCACCGGCACCCCGCACCGTGACGCCGCCCCGGTACAGCCCCGGTGCGCCCTCCTCCGGCAGCTCCCGCGACGGCACCGCCCGGACCACCCCGGCGTCGTCCAGCGCCTCCAGCCGCAGCCCACGCGCGCGTACGTCGTGCAGATACTGCCGTTCGTGCAGGAGGCCCCCGGTGATCCCCTTGGGCTCGCCCAGGCGCGGCCCGTAGTTGACCCTCCCCAGCGACTCCACCCACAGCTCCACGCGCGCGTACCCGGCGACGGGCTCCTTGAGGCAGGCGTCGTCCTCGGTGAGCACCCCGGCCCGCTCCCCGTCGACGTACACCACGGCGAGGTCCCGCAGCCCGCGCACCGTCAGCGGATACGGCTGCCGCGGCCCCGGCACGGTCACCTCGTACCGCACCAGTCCCCGCTCGACGCCCAGTTCCTCGAAGGTGGGCGGGACGGCGCCGGACGTCTCCGGCCCGCCCAGCGCCTCCAGTACCGCGTCCAGGGGCGCCCAGTCGGTCAGGGCCACCTCGGCCGGCGCGCTCAACGCGGCGGGCGCGGGCGGAACTTCGGGCAGGGGGCCGTCGGCGTACTCGGCGAGGACCTCGCGCAAGGCCCGGAACTTCTCGGTGGGGCGGCCGTACTCGTCGACCGGGGCGTCGTAGTCGTACGACGTCACATCGGGCTCCAGCGGGCCGTCGTGCAGAGCGCCGCCGCCCCGGTTGGCGCCCGCCCAGCCCGCGAAGCTCGTGCCGCCGTGCGCCATGTACAGGTTGACCGAGGCCCCGCACTCCAGGATCTCCCGCAGGGCCGCCGCCGCGTCGCCGGGATCCCGTACGGCATGCTCGCCGCCCCAGTGGTCGAACCAGCCGCACCAGAACTCCATGCACATCAGCGGGCCTGCGGGGCGGTGCCGGCGCAGTGTCTCGAACGCCGCGCGCGCGTGCGAGCCGAAGTTCACCGTCGCCAGGACGCCCGGGAGCGAGCCGCCGGAGAGCATGTGGTCCTCGGGGCCGTCCGAGGTGAACAGCGGCACGCTGACGCCGAGTTCGCGCAGCAACTCGGCCAGGCGGCGCAGATACTCCGCGTCCGAGCCGTAGCTGCCGTACTCGTTCTCGACCTGCACCATGATCACCGGTCCGCCGCGGTCGATCTGCCGGGGCACGATCTCGGGCAGCAGCCGTGCGAACCAGTCCGCCACGCGCCCCATATAGCGCTCGTCACGTGTACGCGCGCGTGCCCCCACCTCGGCCGTCACCCAGTGCGGCAGCCCGCCGTTCTCCCACTCGGCGCAGATGTACGGACCCGGCCGCACGATCGCCCACAGCCCCGCCTCCCGGACGGCGTCCAGGAAACGCCCGAGCGCGGCCACGTCCCGGACCTGCCCCGGCCGCGGCTCGTGGAGGTTCCACGGCACATACGTCTCCACGCAGTTGAGGCCCATCGCCCGCAGCATCGCCAGCCGGTGCCCCCACCGCGCCTCGTGCACCCGGAAGTAGTGCAGCGCGCCGGACAGCAGCCGCACCGGCCGGCCGTCCAGCAGGAAGTCTTCGTCCCCCACCGTGAACTCGCTCATGCGCCCCACCCTCGCCCCTGGCGCAGGTCAGGGTCCATGGACAAAGATCGGCGCTGCTTGGACCGAACAGAGGGGGTGCGCGGATGTACCACACCTGGATGCGCTTCTTCACGCCCGGCCCCGCCCACCACCGCCTCGGCCTCGTCTGCCTCGGCGTCGGCCTCCAGTACGGCGCGCTGCCCACCGTCGGACCCCGGGCCCTGGACCACCACGTCGCCGTCGTGATCAGCACCGGCGGCGGCTGGTACGCCGACCCCGACGGACGCCGCAGGACCGTCACCGCACCCGCCCTGCTGTGGCTCACCCCCGGCGTCCCGCACCACTACGCGCCCGACCCGGGCACCGGCTGGGACGAGGGCTTCGTCGACTTCGCCGGGCCCGCCACCGCCTCGTACACCGAACTCGGCTACATCGAGCCGGACCGCCCCGTCGTGCCCCTCTCCGACGCCTCAGGGCCGCGTGCCGTCATCGGCCGCATGGCCCGCGCCGCCCGCCGCGACAACCCCCTCCTGGAGGTCGAGACCGGCGCCGCCGTCCACGAACTCCTCGTCGCCCTGCGCCGCGCGCGTGCCGACCTCGCCCCGGACGGCGACCTCGTCCTCAAGGCCCTCGCCCGCGACGCCTGCCTCCCGCTGACCGTCGCCGACCACGCCGCCCGGCACGGCATGACCCCCGCCGAACTGCGCACGGCCGTCCGCAGGGGCGCCGGATGCAGCCCCAAGGACTATCTGCTCGGCATCCGCCTGGGCCGCGCCAAGGAACTCCTCGCCGCCACCGAACTCCCCGTGGCGGCCGTCGCCCGCCGCGTCGGCTACGACGACCCCGCCTACTTCTCCCGCCTGTTCACCCGCCGCGTCGGCATGGCCCCGGTCCGCTTCCGCGCCCAGCAGGGCCGCACCGTGCCCGGCGGCTGGAGCCACCAGGTCCCCGACCCCGACGACCCGCCCGTGATCGAACGGACGACCACCTGAGGCGCCCCGTAGGCTGAGCCCCCATGACCAGCAACACGTTCCCAGGCGAAGTCGACCCCGCCGTCCGTGAGGAGCTCGCCCGGCTGCGCGACAGCATCGACAACATCGACGCGGCCGTCGTCCACATGCTCGCCGAACGCTTCAAGTGCACCCAGCAGGTCGGCCACCTCAAGGCCCGGCACCAGCTCCCGCCCGCCGACCCCGCGCGCGAGGGCCGCCAGATCGCCCGGCTGCGCACCCTCGCCGAGAACGCCAAGCTCGACCCCGCCTTCGCCGAGAAGTTCCTCAACTTCATCATCGCCGAGGTGATCCGGCACCACGAGAGCATCGCCGAGGACACGGTCAACGGCGCTGCGCCCACGGCGAACTGACGCCCGTCGGCCCTCCCGGGGGAGTGACACGGCGGCCCGCGCGGGGCATGCTGCGCTGTGCACTCCATGTCAACTGACACGCACTCCCCGTCAGCGCCCGTACACACCCTGAATGTCCATGCGGGAGGGACGTCGGGCCATGCCGTCGGATGCCAAGATCCTCATCGTGGACGACCACGAGGAAACGCTGTACGCCCTGGAGAGCGCCCTGGCTCCGCTGGGCTACCGGCTCGCCCGTGCCACCAGCGGTGACGAGGCGCTCAAGCAGGTGCTGCGCGGCCAGGTCGGCCTGCTCCTCCTGGACGTCCGCATGCCCGGCGTCAGCGGACTGGACGTGGTCCGTTACCTGCGGCGCCTGGAACAGACCCAGAACATACCGGTCATCCTGCTCACCGGCTTCGACGCCGACCACGAACTGACCGCCACCGCCTTCGGACTCGGCGTCGCCGACCTGGTCATGAAGCCCACCGACCCCTGGGTGCTGCGTACCAAGGTCCGCTACCTGTACGACGCCTACCAGCGCCACCGCGCGCTGGAGGAGGAGGTCCGGGAACTGCGCGCCCTGGTCAAGGGCCCGGCCGGGACCGAGGAACCCCACCCGGGCCCGGCCCTGCCCCACCCGGACGCCCGCGTTCCGCCCCAGCGCGACAGCCCCGCCGCGACATCGCCCATCGACCGGACATGACGCCCATCGCGAACCGGACATGACGCCGGCTGAGAACCGGACATAGCTCGCGTAGTGATCCGGCTCTGTGCCTTGTCAGTGCCATCAGGCAGCATGTCCTGCATGTCCGTACTCACGCGCGACGAAGCGCAGACCCGTGCCCGGCTCCTCGACGTCCATCGCTACGCGATCGAACTCGATCTGACGACCGGGGACGAGACCTTCGACTCCCGTACCGTCATCGAGTTCACCGCGCGCGCCGACGCGGACACGTTCGTCGAGATCAAGCCCGCCGAGCTGCGCTCCGTCACGCTGGACGGACAACCCCTGGACCCGCAGACCCTGGACGGCGAGCGGCTGCCCCTGAAGAACCTCACCGCCGGTGAGCACGAACTGCGCGTCGACGCGGCCATGCGCTACTCCCGCACCGGCGAGGGCATGCACCGCTTCACCGACCCCACCGACGGCGAGACCTATCTCTACACCCAGCTCGGGATGGACCACTGCAAGCTGGTCTTCCCGGCTTTCGACCAGCCCGACCTCAAGGCCGTCTTCGACCTGTCCGTCACCGCCCCCGAGGGCTGGACCGTCCTCGCCAACGGCGTCACCGAGCACCTCGGCGACGGCCGCTGGCAGGCCGCGCCCACCCCGCTGATCTCCACCTACCTGGTCGCCCTCGCCGCCGGCCCCTGGCACTCGGTGCGCACCGAGCACCGCGGACTGCCCTTCGGCATCCACTGCCGCCGCTCCCTGGCCCCCTACCTGGACGCGGACGCCGACGAACTGCTCCAGGTCACCCGGCAGTGCTTCGACCGCTTCCACGAGAAGTTCGACGAGCCCTACCCCTTCGACTCCTACGACCAGGCGTTCGTCCCCGAGTTCAACGCCGGCGCCATGGAGAACCCCGGACTGGTCACCTTCCGCGACGAGTTCGTCTTCCGATCCGCCGTCACCGTCACCGAGCGGCAGACCCGTGCGATGGTCATCGCCCACGAGATGGCCCACATGTGGTTCGGCGACCTCGTCACCCTGCGCTGGTGGGACGACATCTGGCTGAACGAGTCCTTCGCCGAGTACATGGGCTACCAGATCTGCGCCGAGGCCACCCGCTTCGGCGACACCTGGGTCGACTTCGGCGTCGCCCGCAAGGCCTGGGGCTACGACGCCGACCAGCGCCCCTCCACCCACCCGGTGGCCCCCGAGAGCGTCGAGGACACCGCCTCCGCCATGCTCAACTTCGACGGCATCTCCTACGCCAAGGGCGCCTCCGCGCTGCGCCAGCTGGTGGCCTGGCTCGGCGAGAAGGACTTCCTCGCCGGCATCAACACCCACTTCGCCCGCCACCGGTTCGCCAACGCCACCCTGGCCGACTTCATCGACTCCCTCGCCACCGCCACCGAACGCGACGTCCACGCCTGGGCCGACACCTGGCTGCGCACCACCGGCGTCGACACCCTCACCGCGGCCGTCACGCCCGGCGACAACGGCACGTACACGCTCACCGTCGACCACTCGGGCAGCCGCCCGCACCGCATCGCCGTCGGCCTGTACGACCAGGACCTGGGCGACGACGAGGGCCATCTCACCCTGCGCGAACGCCTCGACCTCGACGTCCCGCAGAGCGCCCCGCAGCCCATCGGCAAGCGCCCGGCCCTGCTGCTGCTCAACGACGGCGACCTGACCTACGCCAAGGTCCGCTTCGACACCGGATCCTTCGCCACGGTCCAGGAGCGCCTGGCCGGACTGCCCGACCCGCTCACCCGCGCGGTCGTCTGGAACGCGCTGCGCGACGCCGTCCGCGACGGCGAACTGCCCGCCATCGCCTATCTGGAGACCGCCCGCACCCACCTTCCGCACGAGACCGACCTCGCCATCGTGCAGGGCGTCCTCGCCTTCGCCTCCGCCCAGGTCGCCGACCAGTACCTCCCCGCCGAGCAGCGGCCCGCCGCGCTGAGCACGCTCTCCGCCCTGTGCCGCGACCTGATCCGCCGCACCGAGGACGGCGACAACCCCGGCCTGCGCCTGATCGCGGTACGCCACTTCATCGGCGTCGCAGCCCACCCCGACACGATCGCCGCCTGGCTCGCCGACGGCACCGTGCCCGGCGGACCCGAGCTCGACCCCGAGCTGCGCTGGCGCGTCCTGGTCCGGCTCGCCGCGCTCGGCGCCGTCGACGAGGCCGCCATCGCCGCCGAGCTGGACCGCGACCCGAGCGCCTCCGGCCAGGAGGGCGCCGCCCGCTGCCGGGCCGCCCTGCCCGACGAGGACGCCAAGGCGAGGGCCTGGGAGGCCATGTTCGCCACCGACGAGGGCACCGACCTGTCCAACCACATGCTCACCGCGACCGCCCAGGGCTTCTGGCAGCCCGAACAGGCCGATCTCGTACGGCAGTACGTGCCGCGCTTCTACAAGGACGCGGTCGCCCTGGCCGCCCGCCGCGGCCCCGCCATCGCCGCCGCCGTCGGCCGCTTCGCCTTCCCGGTGTACGCCGTCGACCCCGACTCCCTGCGCCTGGGCGAGGAATGCCTGCGCGACGACGAGCCGATCCCGGCGCTGCGACGCAGGCTCGCCGACCAACTCGACGACCTGGCACGGGCGTTGAAGGTGCGAGAGGGTCAGCGGGTCTAGTACTTCCGAGGTAGGGGGCGCCGGTTCGTCCGGCCGCCCCTACTCCGCCGAACGCGGCACACGGCATCCGACACGCTTTCCCCGCACGAAAGTACCCCCTTTCGGGTTCCGCTCATTGGGCTTTTCGGGCGCCACCGTGCATCCGGGTACAAGCTGGAAGTCCCTCTTGCCCAGCGCCCGGGAGGACACGATGAGCACGCCGTCGCTCGCGTCAGGCCCTGAAGGTCCCCACGCCCTACGGCCGTTGCTCGACACCGTCCTGGACGCGCTCGACGAGGGCGCGCGGGCACGCGGGGGCCCGCTGCCCTCGGGCGGCCCGGCCGCGGTGGCCGCGCGCGTGCGGGCCGCGGTCGGGGACGTACTGCCGGACCAGGGCGATCCGAACGCCCTCCACACCGTCGTCCGGGCCCTGGCCGAGGCCGCCGCCGACCCCGCGGACCCCTTCTGCACCGCCCATCTCCACTGCCCGCCCCTCGCCCTCGCGACCGCCGCCGACCTGGCCGTCTCGGCCCTCAACCCGTCGCTGGACTCCTGGGACCAGGCGCCGGGCGCCTCGGAGCTGGAGGCGCTGGTGACGGGGGCGCTCGCGCGGGAGGTGTTCGGCGACACGGGGGCGCTCGTGCGGGAGGTCTTCGGTGGCGGGGGAGGGGCGCACCGGGGCAGCGCACTGCGGCGATCCCCCGCCGCCCTGATCACCACCGGCGGCACCGAATCCAACCAACTCGCCCTTCTCCTCGCCCGGGAGGCGCACGGCGCCGGCGTCCGCCTCGTCCTCGGGGCCAACGCGCACCACTCGCTGCCCCGCGCCGCCTGGCTGCTGGGACTGGCCGAGCCCGTCGTCGTGCCCGCCCCGGCCGGTGCCCTCGACCCCGCCGCACTGGACGAGGCCCTCACCGAGCTGGCCGGACCGCACCTCGTCGTCGCCACCGCCGGTACCACCGACGCCGGGATCGTCGACCCGCTCCCCGAGATCGCGGCCCTGTGCTCGGCCCACGGCGCCCGGCTCCACGTGGACGCCGCCTACGGCGCGGGCCTGCTCTTCAGCGGCCGGTACCGCGACCGGCTGACCGGCCTCGACGCCGCCGACACCGTCACCCTCGACCTGCACAAACTGGGCTGGCAGCCCGTCGCCGCCGGCCTCCTCGCCGTCCGCGACCCGGGCGACCTGGCCGTGCTGCACCACCGCGCCGACTACCTCAACGCCGACGACGACACCGAGGCGGGCCTGCCCGACCTGCTCGGCCGCTCCCTGCGCACCAGCCGCAGACCCGATGTCCTCAAGATCGCCGTCACCCTCAAGACCCTCGGCCGCAGCGGCCTCGGCCGACTGGTCGAGCAAGTCTGCGACGGGGCCTGCGAGTTCGCCGCCCTCGTCCAAGACCACCCCGGCTTCGAGCTCTACGACCGGCCCACCCTCAGCACGGTCCTGTTCCGGCCCGCACACGCCGCCGACGACACCGTCGCCGCCGTACGCCGAAGGCTCCTCACCGACGGCCGCGCCGTACTCGGCCGGGCCCGGATAGACGGGCGCCTGTGGCTGAAGGCCACCCTCCTCAACCCCCGCACGCGCCCGGACGACCTGGCCGCCCTCCTGAAACTGGTGGAAGGAAACACCCCCGGATGAGCCCCAAGACGACCCCCCACCCAGGCCCCGACGCGAACCCCCGGCCGCCCCGGACCCCGTCCACGCAGCACCCCGACCCGCGGGGCAAGAACCCCGACCCGCGGGGCAAGAACCCCGGCACCCGAGGCCAGAACCCCGACACCCCCCGAGACCTCGTCGGCATCGGCGTCGGCCCCTTCAACCTCTCCCTGGCCGCCCTCGCCCACCCGCTCGCCGAACTCGACGCCGTCTTCTACGAACAGCGCTCCGCCTTCTCCTGGCACCCGGGGCTGCTCATCGAAGGCTCCCGCGTCCAAGTCCCCTTCCTCGCCGACCTGGTGACACTCGCCGACCCCGCCAGCCCCTGGTCGTTCCTCAACTTCCTCAAGGCCCGCGACCGGCTCTTCCCGTTCTACTTCTCCGAGCGCTTCCACATCCAGCGCGCCGAGTACGACGCCTACTGCCGCTGGGTCTGCGAGAACCTCGGCGCACTGCGCTTCGGCCACCAGGTCGACGCGGTCCGCTTCAACCCCGAACGCGACGTCTTCGAGGTCGACTTCACCCGCATCGCCCCCGACGGGGAGGCGGAGGCGCTGGGGCGTACCTACACGAAGAACATCGCCCTCGGCATCGGCACCGAGCCCCACGTCCCCGACCCGCTGCGGCCCCTCGTCGACGCGCCCAACGTCCCGGTGATCCACGCCGCCGACTATCTCGACCACCGCGAGACCCTGCTCGCCGCCGAGCACATCACCGTCATCGGCTCCGGGCAGTCGGGCGCCGAGATCTTCCTGGACCTGCTCCGACACCGCCCCACCGGGCGCGAGAAACTGCACTGGCTCGGCCGCAGCGCGGCCTTCGCGCCCATGGAGTACTCCAAGCTCGGCCTGGAGCACTTCACCCCCGACTACACCCGCTACTTCCAGGCCCTCGCCGAACCGGTCCGCGACCAGCTCGTCGCCTCCCAGTGGCAGCTCCACAAGGGCATCGACGCCGCCACCCTCGCCGCCATCCACGACGAGCTCTACCGCCGCACCCTGCACGGCGGCTGGCCCGACACGATCCTCACCCCGGGCGTCCGGGTCCGCACCGCCGGCCGGATCGCCACCACCAGGGTGGAGCTCCATCTGGAGCACATCCACCAGAACACCCGCTCGCGCATGACCACCGACGCCGTCGTCCTGGCCACCGGCTACCGCGAGCGCTCCCTCGACCGCCTCCTCGCCGGCCTCGACCCCTACATGCGCCGCGACAGCCGGGAACGCCCCCGCGTCGACGACCGCTACCGGCTGGTCCTGGACCCGGCCGTCTCCGGCGCCGGCTGCCATGTCTACGTCCAGAACGCCGAGCGCCACACCCACGGCGTCGGCGCCCCCGACCTCGGCCTCGCGGCCTGGCGCAGCGCCTGCATCATCAACTCCCTGACCGCGAAGGAGACCTACCCGCTTCCCAGCCGTACGGCCTTCACCACCTTCGGCCTCGAACAGCGGCCGCGGATCCCCGCCGCACGCCAGGCACCGGTCCTCACCCCGCTGGTCGAGAGGTGGTAGGACCGCCGCCCGGCTCAACCCCTGCGGACACCTGTGCGATCCGGGTGAAGAATCATGGAAGGGGACGCGGAAAACCCCTCGTGAATATCCCGGGTCTCTCCCCTCCGCCGGGGCACGCTGCTATCTTCCGCTACATGTCGCGGCGACGGGGGCGAGCGATCTGTTTTCCGGCGGAAGATCAGTTCTTTCGCTCAGCGATCCACTTATGGCGCCGCCCCGCGTACCCGCGCCCTGACGTCGCCGGACACTCCCCGGGTCCCGGATTTCTCCCGGACGCGCGGCACCGCCTTTTCCTCGACGGCCATTCGGTCACCGAAATGGCTGACATCGACCGCATTACGCCGCCGCTTTTCGAACTCGCACGCTGCCGCATCGAAATGAGAGGAGGCGCACACCCATGACCACACCCCACCCGACGGAGGGCCCGAACCCATCGCCGTCCATCCCGTCCCAGTCCGCCTCGCCCGGATCCACCCCGTCCCCGCCCCCCATCCCCGCCGCGCCCCCGCAGCCTCCCGCCGACCGCCCCCGCACCGCCCCCGCACCACCGTCCCCCGCCGACACCCCCGAGCCGGCCCCGAGCACCCGCTTCGCCCCCGACATCACCCGGTACCTGTGCACCGCCGTCCACACCGACACCAAGTTCGCCCGCCGGGCCGTCGAGCAGATCGTGGAAGAGCCGCGCCGCGCGGTCGCCTCGTCGCCGGGCGTCGACCTCGGCTGCGTACTGCGGCACGCGCTGGCGGCCCGCCGCCGCCAGGTGGTCCGGGACGTCCTGCTCGCCGTGCTGCTCCTGATCGTGGTGATCATGCTGCCGATGGACTTCGGCACCGCCGTCGTCCTGGGCTGGCTCGTGGCGTGGATCATCGTCGCCGTCGAATCGCTGTCGGTGCACTACGGCGTCGTCGCCAAACAACTCGGCCGGCGGAACTTCGACCCGGCGCGGGCCCCGGAGCCGGTCGGCTCCGAGCACCGGCGGCGCATCCAGGAGATCGAGAAGCGCGACCGGGGCAACGTCGTCGTCTCCTCGCTCTACGCCCCCTTCGTCGGGTACGGGACGACCACGAGCACCTGGTCGTTCGCCCTCGACACCGCGCGCCCCGAAGAGGGCGAGGAAGTCGTGCCCTTCACCGTGCACGAGCTCAACGACCACCTCGCCGACCGGGTCGGGGAGCTGAAGCTGCCCGGCGTCCACGTCGAGAACCTGCTGCTGGTCAACGGCAAGGACCTGCAGTACGAGGTGGACGACCGGACCCGCTCCGAACTGCTGCCGGACCCCGCCGGACCACCCAGCGCGCGCGTCTCCCCGGACCTCCTGCACGAGCTGCGCGAGGACGGCAAGGGCCGCGCCCGCCCCTATCTGGCGATCCGGGTCACCGGCTGGAGCGGTGAACTGGCCATCACCTTCTTCCTGCGGTTCGCGCTGCTGTCCGACCGCAAGATGCTCTTCATCGAGGGCAGCAGCTCCCTCCTCGCCCCCGTGCGCGAGCGCTACCGCATCTCGGACCAGCTGCTGGACTCTCCGACCTTCCGCCAGTGGTGGACCCTGGTGAGCCAGGCGGGCCTGCGCGCGCCGCTGCTGCTGGTCGGCTCCCCCTTCTCCGTCGCCGCGGGCCTGTTCGGTCCGTTCACCCAGCACGGCAAGCAACGCCGTCAGGCGCAGGAGATCCGCCACCGCACCTTCAACTACGGGGCGTCCTTCAGCATCAGAGACGCCGCAAGCGACCAGATGTACTACCGCTACTTCCAGCAACTCGACCGCGAGCTGTACGCCAAGACGGTCGAACACCGGGTCCTGGACGCCCTGGTGGAGTTCCTGGAGGACCACAACATCGACACCAACGAACTGATCCAACGCCAGACCACCATCAACAACACCGGCTTGTACGCGGGCGGCGACGTCACGGTCACCGGTTCCGCCGTCGGCGTCGGCGGCAGCGTCGCCGGAGTCTTCCGGCGCGGCCAGACCACGGGCGGCCCGGGGCAACCGGCGTCGGCCGCTCCACCGGCGGCGGCCCCGCCCGCGAACCGAGGAAGGTGACGACATGTCTGCACCCGGTGCCGGGAACAACAGCGGCATCCAGGCCGGCGGCGACATCCGCATCGACGGCAGCGCGGTCGCCGTCAACCGCTCGACCGCGACCAACGAGAGCGCCGCCGAGCCCGACCGCGAGGCCGCCATCGCCGAACTGCGCGCCGCGGCACGGCTGCTGCTCGAGCAACTGCGCGCCAACCAGGACCAGTACGAGGACGGCGACGACCTCGTCCACGCGGCCGAACAGGTCGAGGCGGAACTCACCCGGGACGAGCCGCGCCGCAACACCCTGCTGCGCTGGCTCGGCTTCATCGGCCCCGGCGTGGCGGCCACGGCCGCCGTCGCCGGCGATGTGGCGGCCATTCAGGACAGCGTGACAAGCCTGTTCTGAGGCGGGATGCGGGCCGGCGGAGCTGCCGCCGGCCCGCACCGTCCGGCGCTAGAAGACAGGCGTACCGTCCCGCGTCAGCTTCCAGTCCACCGACGCGAAGTCCTTCGGGTCCAGCACACCCTTCGCGGTCACCCACTCCGCGATCCGGGTACGGATCTCCGTCGACTCCGACCACAGCTCCTGAGCCGACGCCACATGCGGGAACGCGCCGCCACCGTTGGCGCGGTAGTTGTTCACCGCGAACACGAACTTCTGCGCGTCGTCGAGAGCCGCACCGTCGTAGGCCAGGTTCTTGATCCGCGAACCCGCCGCCTGCGCGATGTCGATCTCGTACGACAGCCCGGACACGTAGTCGTAGTTGTAGTCCGGACGGTTGCCCGCGTTGGTCAGCCTGTCCACGTCGACGGCCGCGTCGGCGGCGGTCTGCACGAAGTACTCGGCCGAGTACTCCAGGTACGCCTTGATCTGCGCGCCCGTCATCAGCTTCGCGACCAGCGTGTTGTCGTACACGTACAGGCTCGACAGATCCCGGATCGTCACCTCGCCGGCCGGGATCTGAGAGGTGCGCGAGAACGGGGACGCCTGCGCGATGACGGGCAGCGAGGCGTACTCCGTGTCCGCCAGCGCCGCCCTCGCGACATCCTCCTGGACCTTGGTGATCAGGTCGATGATCGGGGCGTCCTTGTAGCGGGCCTCGACCGTGGTCAGCGTCGCGGTCGCGGTGCCGACGACCTGGTTGACGTACGCGACGACCTTCTCGTGCTCGTCCGTCAGCAGCTTGGTGATCTTCGGGTCGTCGGCGACCGTGTTGGAGTTGAGCACCGACGCGGCGACCTTCTCGACCGACCAGCGCCCCTTCTCGAACGCCAGCTCGATGTCGAACAGCGACAGCCGCTCCGCGTAGGCCAGCGGCTCCGACAGCACGACCGTCCTGCCGGTCTTGGCGTTGGTGACCTTCAGCTCCGGGATCTCCACATGCGCGTGGCCGACCAGGATCGCGTCGATGTCCGGCACCTGCTGCGCCACCAGCGCCGCCGAGTTCTCGATGTACGGCAGCTGGTCACCGTAGGACGACGTGCCCGAGGAACCGGAGTGCGCCGAGACGATCACCACGTCCGCGCCCATCGCCTTCAGCTTCGGCACCCACTTCGCCGCCTGCTCTTCCAGACCGGGGAAGGTCAGCTTGCCCTGCACATAGGCCTTGTCCCAGATCGCGATGCCCGGGTTGGTCAGACCGAGGACGGCGACCTTCACCGGCGGGGCGCCCGGCACGCGGAACCTCTTGATGAAGTACGGCGGAAAGGCCGGCTTCAGCGTCTTCGCGTCCAGCGCGTTCGCACCCAGCAGCGGGAAGTCGCACTGCTCCTCGAACTTGCGCAGCGTCTCGATGCCGTAGTTGAACTCGTGGTTGCCGAGCGCCACCGCGTCGAAGCCGATGGCGTTCATCGCCTGCGCCATCGGATGCACCGGGCCACCCTGGGCGGTGATCGGGTCCACCTTGGCGTAGTAGTACGTCAGCGGGGTGCCCTGGATGGTGTCGCCCGCGTCGATCAGCAGCGTGTTGCGCCGGCCCCGCTCCTCGCGGACCTGGTTCACCAGCGTCGACACCCGCGCGAGACCCTGCGCGTTGCCCTTGGCGTCGGTGTACTCGGCGTCCTTGAAGTAGTCCCAGTTGAAGATGTGACCGTGCAGATCGGTGGTGCCCATCACGGTCAGCGAGTACCGCTTGGCGCACTTCTTCGTCGTCGTCGTGGCCTCCTCCGCTGCCTGCGCCGTAGGAGCCGCCGCCCCGGCGAGCGCCACCCCCGCTCCGGTCACGGCGGACTTCTTCAGGAACTTCCGGCGGTTCAACGGCATGAGTGCTTCTCCCGGGCAATGATCAACAACGCGCATGGTCAACAACGCGCGTAGATTCTGACCTGGCCATGGCGAACGGCAACAGACCCCGGAGGTTTCGATCTGATGACCGACGGTGCCCGTAACCAAGCAAGCGATGACAGAGTGGGACGTATGACCGCCCCCTCAGAGGAACTTCAGCCGGCCGTCCCCTACGGCACCCCCGACGCCCCGCGCATCGCCGTCCGCGGCGAGGCCCGCCTGGAGGTCGACCCCGAGATCGCCCGCATCGGCGTCAGCGTGGCCTCCCGCGGCAAGGACCGCCGCGCCGCCCTCGACGACCTCACCCGCCGCAACACCACCGTCCTCGACCTCGTCAAGACCTACGGCGACGCGGTCGAGCGCCTGGAGACCGGCGCCTTCTCCATCAGCCCGGAACTCAAGGACAAAGGCCGCGGCGAACGTATCCACGCCTACCACGGCCGCGTCCACATCACCGCCGTACTCACCGACTTCACCGCCCTCGGCGAACTCACCACGCGCCTGGCCGACTTGGACCTCACCCGCGTGGACGGCCCCTGGTGGGCCCTGCGCCCCGACTCGTCGGCCCACCGCGAGGCACGGCAGCAGGCGGTACGCGAGGCCGTACAGCGCGCGAGGGAGTACGCGGAGGCGCTGGGGGCCTCCCTGGCCGCGCTGGTGGAACTCGCCGACATCGGCGCGGAGAACGCCGCGCCGCCATACCCCCAGGCGCCCGGCGGTCGTATGCGGTCCATGGCCTACGGCGCCGCCGAGGACGCCGCCGCGGCCCCACTCGACCTCGAACCCCAGCGCCAGCACGTCCACGCCCAGGTCAACGCCCGCTTCACGATGACGCCGCCGCAGCTGTGAAACAACCCGAGCGGGGCGCTTTCGAACGCTCATCGGAGCGCCCTGCCGCACAATTCAACACTTGTCAATAGCCCTTCACGCAAAGGTTGTTGAGTAGTCACGCTGGACCAATTCCCTACCCGCCGGTAGGTCATAGGGTCGAAACATGCGCCGAGCGAAAATCGTCTGCACCCTGGGCCCCGCCACCGATTCGTACGACCAGATAAAGGCACTGGTCGACGCCGGAATGGACATCGCCCGGTTCAACCTCAGCCACGGCGGCCACCCCGACCACGAGGAGCGCTACCAGCGCGTACGCAAGGCCTCCGACGAGACCGGGCGCAGCGTCGGCGTCCTCGCCGACCTTCAAGGCCCGAAGATCCGCCTCGGCCACTTCACCGAAGGACCTGTACTCCTTGAACGCGGAGACACCTTCACCATCAACGTGGAAGAGGGGTTCCAGGGCGACCGGGAAAGCTGCGGCACCACCTACTCCGGCCTCGCCGCCGACGTCACCCCCGGCGAACGCATCCTCGTCGACGACGGCAAGGTCTGCCTGGAGGTCACCTCCGTCGACGGACCCCGCGTCCACACCACGGTGGTCGAAGGCGGCATGGTCTCCGACAGCAAGGGCCTGAACCTCCCCGGCGTCGCGGTATCCGTCCCCGCCCTCTCGGAGAAGGACGAGGCCGACCTCCGCTGGGCGCTGCGCACCGGCTTCGACGTTATCGCGCTGTCCTTCGTGCGCAGCGGCCGGGACATCGAGGACGTGCACAGGATCATGGATGAGGAGGGCCGCCGCCTCCCGGTGATCGCCAAGGTGGAGAAGCCGCAGGCGGTCGAGGCGATCGACGACATCGTGGCCGCGTTCGACGGCATCATGGTGGCGCGCGGCGACCTGGGCGTCGAAATGCCCCTGGAACAGGTCCCGATCGTCCAGAAGCGCGCCATCAAGCTCGCCAAGCGCAACGCCAAACCGGTGATCGTGGCGACGCAGATGCTCGACTCGATGATCGACAACTCGCGCCCGACGCGTGCGGAGGCGTCGGACGTGGCCAACGCCGTGATCGATGGCACGGACGCGGTGATGCTGTCCGGCGAGACGAGCGTCGGCAAGTACCCCATCGAGACGGTCCGGACCATGGCGAAGATCGTCGAGGCGGCCGAGGAGGACATCCTCGCGAAGGGCCTCTCGCCCTTGACGGAAAGCAACAAGCCGCGGACGCAGGGGGGTGCGGTAGCTCGTGCGGCGGCGGAGATGGGCGACTTCCTGGGCGCCAAGTTCCTGGTCGCCTTCACCCAGTCCGGCGACACGGCCCGCCGCCTGTCCCGGTATCGGTCACCGATTCCGCTGCTGGCGTTCACGCCGGAGCCGGCGACGCGGTCGCAGTTGAATCTGACGTGGGGTGTGGAGACGTTCCTCGGGCCGCACGTGGAGTCGACGGACGCGATGGTCGACCAGGTGGATGAGCTGCTGTTGAAGTACGGCCGCTGTAAGAAGGGCGACACGGTGGTCATTACGGCCGGTTCGCCTCCGGGGGTGTCGGGCTCGACGAACATGGTGCGGGTGCATCACATCGGAGAGGACGACAGTCCCAAGTAGTGGGCGGAGGGCCCCTCTTCAGTCTTGAGGAGGGGCCCTTTGCGGTGGTCAGTGTTTGGGGCCTACGTGGGTGTCCATTAGGGCTACGGAGGCTTTGCGGGCGATGGAGATGTTGAACGGGTCGCTGCCGCGAGCGAGGGTGGTCCACTCGACGCCGACCTTGTCGAGGGCGTCCGTGAAGAGCTTCCTGATGTCGTCCGACTTGTTGCTGAAGAAGTAGCGCGGGTACTCGTAGCGCTTGCGTTCACCAGCTACGAGGTGCGTCGTCCAGTTGGTGATGCGGCAGCCGTCGGAGTGGATGAGGCCGCGGATGAACTCCCAGGGGTGGGCGTCGACGATGGCTTGCTGCCAAGGGATGAGAGCAATCGTGCGCTCGTGCTTCTTGCCAGGTCCGTGCTGGGGGAAGAGACACCACAAGTGCACGGAGTACAGCTTGACCTCTCGGCAGCCCTTGCGGCGGACTCGGCAGACCGAGTTTCCGGGGAACACCGACCGCATGGCGTTCTCGCACTCGTCCATGAGCCCGGGGTGCGCCTCAGCGCAAGTGATGGACAGGCTAGGGGATCGCATCGCGCGATTCTGGATGATATGACCGTCGCCCAGGTACAGGCCGAGGAGGTAAGCGTAGGCCGGAGAGTCCAGCGAGCCGTCACAACGAGGGCATGGTGGAGGTGTACGCCCCGGACACTCCCCGCGTTTCGCGCGGTCGATGTGCTTCCAGTAGCTGATCGTGCCCAGCGGGACGTTGAATTTCCGGGCGACGTCCGCGTTCCTGGCGCCGCCGCGCAGCAGGGTGAGTGCCTTCTGTCGAACCTCAGTGCCGTGAAAGTTCATGCGGTCACTCTGAGTCACTGATCGTGACCGCGCGCAGCAAAAAGCGGATGTTCACGAGAACGTGGACATCCGCTTCTGGATAGTGACCTTGGGTTCGAAGGAAAAGTGCCCCGGGTCGGACTCGAACCGACACTGTATGGGTTTTGAATCCATTGCCTGCTGCCAATTGGGCTACCGGGGCCCGGTGAATCGAAGGTTTACCTCGACCCGCTGCCCGTCCACCATACCGTAGCTAGGTAGGCTCTTGGGAGCAGCACCCCTGCCCCTGAACGAGGAGCCCCCGTGACCGCCCCCGAGTCGCCCCAGCCCGTAGACGCGCCCGACGACGACAAGTCGCACGTGCCTCCGCTGACGACCCGTGTCGTCATCGCCGAGGACGAGGCGCTGATCCGGCTCGATCTCAAAGAGATGCTCGAAGAGGAGGGGTACACCGTCGTCGGTGAGGCCGGTGATGGTGAGCAGGCCGTGGAGTTGGCGCGTGAGCACCGGCCGGACCTTGTCATCCTCGATGTGAAGATGCCGAAGATGGACGGCATCTCGGCGGCCGAGAAGATCGCTGAGGAGTCCATCGCTCCGGTGCTGATGCTGACCGCGTTCTCGCAGCGCGACCTGGTCGAGCGGGCCCGGGACGCCGGTGCCATGGCGTACCTCGTGAAGCCGTTCAGTAAGAGTGACGTCGTACCGGCCATCGAGATGGCCGTCTCGCGGTTCACGGAGCTGAAGGAGCTGGAGAAGGAGGTTGCCGACCTCACCCTGCGCCTGGAGACGCGCAAGCTCGTGGACCGGGCCAAGTCCATTCTGCAGACCGAGTACGGACTGACCGAGCCCGCCGCGTTCCGGTGGATCCAGAAGACGTCGATGGACCGGCGGATGTCGATGCAGCAGGTCGCAGAGGCCGTCATCCAGGACGCCGATGAGAAGAAGGCTGCCAAGGGCTGACCCCCGGCGCTCAGCGCTCAGCGTATGAGTGAGGCCCGCGCCCCCGGCAGGGGACGCGGGCCTCACCCGTACAGCAGGCGGCGATCAGTCCTCGCCCAGGTACGCCTTCCGTACCGACTCGTCGTGCAGCAGGTCCTGCCCGGTGCCGGAGAGGACGATCTTGCCGACCTCCATGACATGGCCGTGGTCGGCCAGGGAGAGCGCGGCCTGGGCGTTCTGCTCGATGAGCAGAATCGTGGTGCCCTGGGACTTCAGCTCCTGGATGGTCGACATGATCTTCTGCATCATGATCGGGGAGAGGCCCATACTGGGCTCGTCGAGCATGAGCAGCTTCGGCCGGGACATCAGCGCCCGTCCCATGGCGAGCATCTGCTGTTCACCGCCGGACAGGGTGCCCGCGGCCTGCTTGCGGCGCTCCCCGAGGATGGGGAACAGGTCGTAGGCGCGCCGGATGTCCTTCTCGATGCCCTCTTTGTCGTTGCGCAGGAACGCGCCGAGGCGGAGGTTGTCCTCGATCGTCATGCGGGGGAAGATGCGCCGGCCCTCGGGGGAGTGCGCGAGTCCCAGTGCGACGACCTTGTGGGCGGGGACCTTCTTCAGGGACTTGCCGTCGAACTTGATGTGGCCGGACATCGGCTGCAGCAGGCCCGACAGGGTGCGCAGTGTGGTGGTCTTGCCGGCGCCGTTGGTGCCGATGAGGGTGACGACCTCGCCCGCGTCGACCTTGAACGAGATGCCCTTGACGGCCTCGATCTTGCCGTAGGCGACCCTCAGGTCCTCGACCTCGAGCAGTGCGGTCACTGGTCGTCCCCTTCCGTGGTGCTCTGCGCGTCGGCCTCCGCAGCCTCGACTTCGGCGGCCTCCTCCTTGCCCGGCGCGCCTTCGAAGGGCGTGCCCAGGTAGGCGGCGATGACGCGCTCGTCGGCTTGGACGACCTCGGCGGGGCCCTCGACGATTTTCTCGCCCTGGACCAGGACGGCGACCCGGTCGCACAGGTTCATGATGAACCGGATGTCGTGTTCGATGACGAGGACGGCGATGCCCTTGTCCCGGATGGCGAAGACGAGTTCCTCGGTGGCGCGGGTTTCCTGCGGGTTCATACCGGCGGTCGGCTCGTCGAGGAGGAGCAGACCGGGTTGGCTCGCCAGTGCCCGGGCGATTTCCAGCTTGCGCTGTTCGCCGTAGGGCAGGTTGCGGGCGAGGTGGTCGGCCTTGGCGGCCAGGCCGGTGAACTCCAGGAGTTCCATGGCCCGTTCGCGTGATTCTTCTTCGGCCTTCTTGAAGCCGGGTAGGCGCAGCAGGGCCGACCAGAGGCCTTCCTTGGTCCGGGTGTGCCGTCCGACGAGTACGTTCTCGAGAACGGTCATGTTGGCGAAGAGCCGGATGTTCTGGAACGTGCGGGCGATGCCGGCCTGGGTGACCAGGTGTGGTCTGGGTGGCAGGACGGTGCCCTTGTAGGCGACTTTGCCCTCGGTCGGTATGTACAGGCCGGTGAGGCAGTTGAAGAAGGTCGTCTTGCCGGCGCCGTTGGGGCCGATGAGGCCGACGATCTCGCCGGTGTTGACGGTGAGGTTCACGTCGCGTACGGCGGTCAGGCCGCCGAAGCGCATGGTGACGCCGCTGGCGTCGAGCACGGTGGTGCTGGTGGGTGCGGTCGTGGTGGTGGTCATGGCGGTCACGCCCCTGCCTTGGCGACGCCGGTCGCGCCTTCGGGCAATGGCTTGTCCTCCGGTACGTCGAGCTGTCCGGTCTCGTGGAATTCGAGCTGCTTCCTGCGGTCGGCGACCAGGCCCTCGGGGCGGAAGCGCATGAGCAGGATCAGCGCGAGGCCGAAGAGGAGCAGCTGGTATTCCGCCATGAACTGGAGTTTGGCCGGGATCAGGTAGAGCAGTGCGGCGCCGATCAGCGGTCCGCTGATGGTGCCCATGCCGCCGAGGATGACGGCGGCGAGCAGGAATGCCGAGTTGGGCGGCACGGGGCCGGCGAACTGGTACTGCTCGGGGGAGACGCTGTAGGACACGTGGGCCTGGACGGTGCCGGCGAGGCCGGCGAGGGCGGCGCCGAGGGCGAATGCGAGGAGCTTGAGGCGGAAGGCGTTGATGCCCATGGCGGTGGCGGCGGTCTCGTCCTCTCGGATGGCGACCCAGGCGCGGCCGATGCGGGATTCCGCCGAGCGGCGGAAGACCATCACGACGATCGCCGTGAACAGCAGCATCAGCAGGTAGTAGTTGGCCGAGCGGGTGAGCTCGTGGCCGAGGACGTCGTGCGGGACTCCGAGGTTGAATCCGAGGATCTCCAGGTCGGGGATCTGGGGGATGCCGTTGGAGCCGTTGGTGACGTCCGGTCCGCTGTTGCCGTTGAGGTTGTTCATGGTGATGCGGAAGATCTCACCGAAGCCGAGCGTGACGATGGCGAGGTAGTCGCCGCGCAGTCGCAGGGTCGGGGCACCGATCACCACGCCGAAGATCAGTGAGGCGGCGGCGCCGGTGAGGACGGCCGCCCAGAACGGGAACTGGACGCCGATGGTCGATGCCGGGGAGCCGGAGACCAGGGCGGCGGCGTAGGCGCCGACGCCGAGGAAGGCGACGTAGCCGAGGTCGAGCAGGCCGGCAAGGCCGACGACGACGTTGAGGCCCAGGGCGACCGTGGCGAAGATCAGGATGTTCGCGCCGATGAGGGCGAACTGGTCGTTGGTCTGGGTGAAGGGGAAGCAGATCGCCGCGACGAAGGCCGCTGTGAGGGTGACGTTGCGGTGCTTGGCGGTCAGTGCCGACAGGCGCTTGAGCAGGCCGGCGCGGGTGACGGCGATGATGCCGAACGCGGCGATGATCAGGAAGCCGATGAACAGTTCGGAGTATTCGGTGCCGATGCCGTACGCGAACACGTACAGGCCGATGCCGAAGCCGACGGCGATGATCAGGATCTCGGCCCAGGAGGGCAGTTCCTTGGCGCGGCCGGGGTCGGGGGCGGTGAGTGAGTGGCGGATACGGCCCCACAGGTTGGGGTCCGGTTCCGCCGCGCCGTAGGGCTGGTCGGCCGGGAGGCCGAGGGCGCCGATCACGGCGATGAGAGCGCCGATGCCGGAGACCCAGGCGCCGGGCTCGAGGTTGACGAGGCCGCCGAGTTCCTGGCTGATGGCGCCCATGGCGTAGCCGGTGGTGCCGAGCACGCCGAGGGCGGCGAGCAGGACGGGGCTGTTCTTGCCGCCGGGGGTGAGCCAGCCCAGGCCGCGGATGCCGTAGCCGGAGATGGCGAACAGCAAGGTGAGCAGGGAGCCGGCGAGGGTGAGGACCTGAAGGCCGCCGGGGTAGCCGGTGATGGTGAGTTTGCCGGGGAACTCCTCGGTCCAGGTCCAGGCGAGGAAGGTGCCTATGAGGGCGATGGCGGAGCCGGCGAGGGCCAGTATGCGTGCCATGGCCTGCGGCAGCGGGATGATCGGCGTGGCCTGGGCGGTGGACGCCTTGGTGGTGCCGGTGGTCTTGTCCATGGGGGTTTCGGTGGTCATGGGTATCACGCCCGATCCGCGACGCGTTCGCCGAGCAGGCCCTGTGGCCTGAACAGCAGGACGAGGATGAGCAGGCTGAACGCCCATACGTCCTTCCAGGCGCCGCCGCCGAAGAGGTCCATGCCGGGGATGTCGCCGACGTAGCCGGTGGCGAGGGACTCGGCGACGCCGAGGACGATGCCGCCGAGCATGGCGCCGTAGATGTTGCCGATGCCGCCGAGTACGGCGGCGGTGAAGGCCTTGAGGCCCATCAGGAAGCCCATGCGGAAGCCGACCTGACCGTTCTTCAGGCCGTAGGCGACGGCGGCGACGGCGGCGAACGCGGCACCGATGGCGAACGCCATGACGATGATGCGGTCGGTGTTGATGCCCATCAGCTTGGCCGTGTCGGGGTCCTGGGCGGTGGCCTGCATGCCGCGGCCGGAGCGCGTCTTGGTGACGAAGAGGCCGAGGGCGAGCATGCACAGCGGGGCGGCTATGAGAACGAAGAGGTCGCCGCGCTGGATGTTGGCGCCGAGGATGTCGATGGAGCTGCCCTGGAACCGTGGGAAGGGGTGGTCCTTCTTGGCGTCCGGGTACCACATCCACACGGCCTGCTGGAGGACGATGGACAGGCCGATGGCGGTGATGAGGGGGGCCAGCCGTGGTGCGCCGCGCAGCGGGCGGTAGGCGAACCGTTCCGCCGCCATGCCGACGGTGACGGAGACGAGGACGCCGCCGATGATCATGAGTGGTACGGCGGCGCCGAGGCCGAAGCCTTCGGGAAGCACCAGCCAGACGGTCAGGGCCCCGAAGCCCCCGACCATGAAGATCTCGCCGTGGGCGAAGTTGATGAGCTGGACGATGCCGTAGACCATCGTGTAGCCGATCGCGATGAGTCCGTACATCGCGCCGAGGATGAGTCCATTGGCCAGCTGTTGCGGCAGTTCGTTCACCGCAGGGCCTCCGTGGAGTGGTTCGGATATGGCGCCGCGCGGGGAGCGCTGGTGGGCGCTTCCCGCGCGGCCTGGATCAATGTGTGAGGTGGGAGGGCTCTCTACTCGTCCTCGTCAGCCGAGCTTGGGTTCGCCGCTGTACTCGGGCGCCCAGGCGTTGTTCTTGATCTTGTAGGCGGTCATCGTGTGGTTCGTGGTGTCACCGAACTCGTCGAAGGAGATGGTGCCGGTGACGCCGTCGAACTTGACCTTGCTCATGGCGTCCAGGACCGCCTTGCGGCCGTCGGAGGGGACCTTGCCGTCGTTGCCCTCGACCGCCAGCTTGACGGCCTCGATGATGGCCCAGGTGGCGTCGTAGGTGAGGCCGCCGTAGGCCTCGTAGGCGTCCTCGTAGCCGCCCGCCTCGTAGTTCTTGATGAACGTCTTGGCGGAGTCGAGCTGCTCGACCGGCTTGCCCACGGAGGTGGCGAGGTCGCCCTCGGCCTTCTTGTTCAGCTTCGGGAACTCGCCGGAGTAGATGCCGTCGCCGCCCATGAACGGGATGTTCTGGCCGCTGTCCTTGAGCTGCTGGCTCAGCGGGGCGGCCGCCGGGTACTCGCCGCCGTAGTAGAGGGCTTCGGCGCCGGTCTTCTTGATCTTGGCGACGACGGCGTTGAAGTCACGGTCGTCGGGGTTGATGTGGTCGGTGCCGACGATCTGGCCGCCGAACTTGGTGAAGTTCGTCTTGAAGGAGGCGGCGAGGCCCGCGCCGTAGGTCTTCTGGTCGTCGATCAGGTAGACCTTCTTGACCTTGGCCTTGTTGTACAGGTAGTCCGCGGCGAAGGCGCCCTGGATCTCGTCCGTGGTGGCCGTGCGGAAGAACGTCTTGAACTGGCGGACCGAGTTGCCGGTCTTCCAGCCGTCGCCCTGGGTCAGCTCCGTACCGGTGTTGGCCGGGGAGACCTGGGTCAGGCCGGCGTCGTTGAACGGCTTCTGCATCTGCTGCGAGACGCTGGAGTTCAGCGGGCCCACGACGCCGAGGACGTCCTTGTTGCTGATGAACTTCTGGGCGTTCTGCTGGCCGACGGTGGGCTGCGCCTGGTCGTCGAGGGGCTCGAGCTTGAACTCGACGCCCTTGACGAACTCCTCCTTGTTGGCCGTCTTGACGGCCAGGTCGGCGGAGTTCTGCATGCCGAGGCCGAGTGCGGACAGGTCGCCGGTCAGCGGAGCGTCGAGGCCGATCACAACTGTGGTCTTGTCGCCGTTGCTGCTGCCGCCGTCGTCGTCACGCGACCCACAAGCCGTAAGTGTCAGCGATCCCGCCGCGAGCGCGGCGGTTATGGCGATGATCGAACGTTGACGCACGAATCAGGTCCTTTCCCTGGCACGGCGGTTCCCCGTGGAACGCGCCGAGTCGAGCGCTGGGTCGAAGTGACTTCGAATCCGGAAGCTCGGTGACTGGCGGTGACTCTAAGCGTGCGCGGGGAACATGGAGGAGGCTCTGACCAAGGCTGTGACGCTCTTGTTATGACACGGGGTAACACAGAGCGGTACTCCGTGGGGGGAAGAGCGGATTTCCGGCCGATTCGCCCTGTCCGCATAGTGAGAATCCGCAGCGTTCGCGCGTAGCTTCTTCACGAGTGTTCACAGGTTTTGCTGATGACCCGGATCGTCGCCGGAGGCTACCAGGGGGTATCCGGCGCCTCGCGTGAAAGATGATCACCGGGTTGGAACTCTTGGTTCCCATTGCAGGCGTATTACGCAGAGTTACGAATGTGAAAGGAGTGCGGCGGTCTTCTGCACTTTCGTGCAGGGGGCACCGAAAGCGGAATTGAGGATTGCCGGTTCAACCCCATGGACCTCCGGTCGGCTCGCCTTTTCGGTACTGCTCCACCGCTGTGCGGCTGGAGTCGCCGACGGGAAGGGCGAGTTGGCGCTCGCGCCGGACTCGGCCGCCTCGCCCCGCGCCCGAATCCCCGCAGCCGGCCGCCGATACGGCGGCCGACGGCGCCAGTCCGACCGCGGCCCCCTTCCGGCTGGGCCCTCCCGTCACCATGCCCCGACGTTATGCGCCCGGGCCCTCCGCTTTCAACGGCGGGGAGACACAAGGGGGTTGATGGTCACCGGAGCGTCGCCGGGGTGCAGGCGTCACTTCGCCGCCCGCACATGCTCCCCGTCGCTCGGCCGCACGTCCCGCAGCAGGCAGGTCAGTCGCGCGCTGCACACCCGCCGACCCTGCTCGTCGCTGATCACGATCTCGTACGTCGCCGTCGAGCGGCCCTGGTGCAGGGGCGTGGCCACGCCGGTGACGAGGCCGGAGCGCACGCCCCGGTGGTGGGTGCAGTTGAGGTCGACACCGACCGCGATCTTGGAGCTGCCGGCGTGCAGCATCGCCCCCACCGACCCGAGCGTCTCGGCGAGCACCGCGGAGGCGCCGCCGTGCAGCAGTCCGTACGGCTGGGTGTTCCCCTCCACCGGCATGGTCCCGACGACCCGCTCGGCGGAGGCTTCCAGTATCTGGACACCCATGCGCGTCCCGAGGTGCCCGGCGGAGAACAGGGCCGGCAGGTCGACGCCGAGCGCGGCGTACTCGTCGATGACCTCTTGCGGGAACTTCACGTGCTGCTGCTCGCCCATGGAGCCGGCTCCGTTCGTCGTGCTCGATCGGTAAGGCGACTGAGCAAACGCTCAGTCGGTCGCCGATTGTTCCAGACGTACGACGACGGACTTGCTGGCCGGGGTGTTGCTGGTGTCCGCGGTGGCGTCCAGCGGGACCAGGACGTTGGTCTCCGGGTAGTAGGCGGCCGCGCAGCCGCGGGCCGTCGGATAGTGCACCACCCGGAAGCCGGGCGCCCGCCGCTCGATCCCGTCCCTCCACTCGCTCACCAGGTCGACGTACGACCCGTCGGCGATGTTCAGCCGCTGGGCGTCCTCCGGGTTGACCATGACGACCCGGCGGCCGTTCCTGATCCCCCGGTAGCGGTCGTCCAGGCCGTAGATCGTGGTGTTGTACTGGTCGTGCGACCGCAGCGTCTGCAGCAGCAGCCGCCCTTGTGGCACCCGCGGGTACTCGATCGGGGCCGCGGTGAAGTTGGCCTTGCCGGTCGCCGTCGGGAAGCGGCGCTCGTCGCGCGGGGCGTGCGGGAGCGTGAAGCCGCCGGGACGGGCCACGCGCGCGTTGAAGTCCTCGAAACCGGGGATCACGCGCGCGATGCGGTCCCGGATCGTCGCGTAGTCCTTCTCGAACTCCTCCCACGGCGTCGGGCTGTCCTCGCCCAGCACCCGCCGCGCCAGCCGGCACACGATCGCCGGCTCCGACAGCAGATGGGTGCTCGCCGGCTCCAGCTTGCCCCGGGAGGCGTGGACCATGCCCATGGAGTCCTCGACGGTCACGAACTGCTCGCCGCCGCCCTGAAGGTCGCGCTCGGTGCGGCCGAGGGTGGGCAGGATCAGCGCACGGGCGCCGGTGACGGCATGGCTGCGGTTGAGCTTCGTCGACACGTGCACGGTCAGCCGGGCGCGCCGCATCGCCGCCTCGGTGACGTCGGTGTCGGGCGTGGCCGCCACGAAGTTGCCGCCCATCGCGAAGAAGACCTTCGCCTCGCCGTCGCGCATCGCCCGGATGGCCCGGACGACGTCGTAGCCGTGCTCGCGCGGCGGCGCGAAGCCGAACTCCTTCTCCAGGGCGTCCAGGAAGGCCGGGGCGGGCCGCTCGAAGATGCCCATCGTCCGGTCGCCTTGCACGTTCGAGTGACCGCGCACCGGGCACACGCCCGCGCCCGGGCGGCCGATGTTCCCGCGCAGCAGAAGGAAGTTGACGACCTCGCGGATGGTCGGCACCGAGTGCTTGTGCTGGGTCAGGCCCATGGCCCAGCACACGATGGTGCGCCGCGAGGCGAGGATCATCGCCATGGCCTTGTCGATGTCCTCGCGGGTGAGGCCGGTCGCCGTCAGGGTCTCGTCCCAGTCGGCGGCGCGGGCGGCCTCGGCGAACTCCTCGTAGCCATGGGTGTGCTCGCGGACGAACTCCTCGTCGAGCGCGCCCTCCGTCTGAAGGATCAGCTTGTTGAGGAGGCGGAAGAGAGCCTGGTCGCCGCCGATGCGGATCTGCAGGAACAAGTCGGTGAGCGCGGCGCCCTTGAGCATGCCCTGCGGGGTCTGCGGGTTCTTGAAGCGCTCCAGGCCGGCCTCGGGCAGCGGATTGACGGTGATGATCTTCGCCCCGGCCGCCTTGGCCTTCTCCAGGGCGGAGAGCATGCGCGGATGGTTCGTGCCCGGGTTCTGCCCGGCGACGATGATCAGGTCCGCCTTGTACAGGTCCTCGAGCAGGACGCTGCCCTTGCCGACGCCGATGGTCTCGGACAGCGCCGACCCGGACGACTCGTGGCACATGTTGGAGCAGTCCGGCAGGTTGTTCGTGCCGAGCTCGCGCGCGAAGAGCTGGTAGAGGAACGCGGCCTCGTTGCTGGTGCGGCCTGAGGTGTAGAAGACGGCCTCGTCGGGGGAGGCGAGGGCGGCGATCTCCTCGGCGACGATGTCGAAGGCGCGCTCCCAGGACACCGGCTCGTAGTGCGTGCCCCCTTCGGGCAGGTACATGGGGTGGGTGAGCCGCCCCTGCTGCCCCAGCCAGTAACCGCTCCTGGTCGCGAGGTCGGCGACCGGGTGCGCGGCGAAGAACTCCGGGGTGACCCGGCGCAGGGTGGCCTCCTCGGCCACCGCCTTCGCGCCGTTCTCACAGAACTCCGCCTTGTGCCGGTGGTCCGGCTCCGGCCAGGCGCAGCCCGGGCAGTCGAACCCGTTCTTCTGATTGACGCTGAGCAGTGTCAGCATGGTCCGCTTCACGCCCATCTGCTGCCGCGCGATGCGCAGGGTGTGCCCGATGGCGGGCAGTCCCGCCGCCGCGTGCTGCGGCTCGGCGACCTGCGGCGCGTCCTGAACCGGATCACCCTTGGGCGGCTTGGTGGCCATCGCGCACTCCTTCGCACCTACACGTGTGAGCTACATCTCCGATCCTCGCACGCCCCACCGACAACGGGGCGTGAGGTCCCAGCACCCGGACTCCGCCCCGCTGCGGGCTCCCGCGCGGGGCCGTACTCCCCCGATGGGGACCGACTGTCAGTGGGGCGTGGCAGGATCGGGGGCGTGGCAGAGACAGCATCGAAGCAGACCGACAACAGCCCCGGCGGCAGCCGACCGCGCCTGATGCTCATGGACGGGCACTCGCTGGCGTACCGCGCCTTCTTCGCGCTGCCCGCGGAAAACTTCACGACCGCGACGGGCCAGCCGACGAACGCGATCTACGGCTTCGCGTCGATGCTGGCCAACACGCTGCGCGACGAGGCGCCCACCCACTTCGCGGTGGCCTTCGACGTGTCCCGCAAGACATGGCGCTCCGAGGAGTTCACCGAGTACAAGGCGAACCGCTCCAAGACCCCGGACGAGTTCAAGGGCCAGGTCGAGCTGATCGGCGAGCTGCTCGACGCGATGCACGTCTCGCGGTTCGCCATCGACGGCTTCGAGGCCGACGACGTGATCGCCACCCTCGCCACCCAGGCCGAGGCGGCCGGCTTCGAGGTGCTGATCGTCACCGGCGACCGCGACTCCTTCCAGCTCGTCAGCGAGCACACCACGGTGCTGTACCCGACCAAGGGCGTCTCCGAGCTGACCCGCTTCACCCCGGAGAAGGTCTTCGAGAAGTACGGCCTGACGCCCGCCCAGTACCCCGACTTCGCGGCCCTGCGCGGCGACCCCTCCGACAACCTGCCGGGCATCCCGGGCGTCGGCGAGAAGACCGCCGCGAAGTGGATCAACCAGTTCGGCTCGTTCGCGGAGCTGGTCGAGCGCGTCGAGGAGGTCAAGGGCAAGGCCGGCCAGAACCTCCGCGACCACCTGGAGGCGGTCAAGCTCAACCGCCGGCTGACCGAGCTGGAGCGGGGGGTCGAGCTGCCCAAGACCGTCACCGACCTCGCGCGCGAGGCGTACGACCGCAAGGCCGTATCGATGGTCCTGGACACCCTGGAGATCAGGAACCCGTCCCTGCGCGAGCGTCTCTTCGGCGTGGACCCGGGCGCCGAGGAGGCGGAGACCACCCCGATCGCCACCGACGGCGTGGAGCTGGACGGCACGGTGCTCGGCACCGGCGAGCTGGCGCCGTGGCTGGCGGAGCACGGCGACCGGCCACTCGGCGTGGCCACCGTCGACACCTGGGCGCTGGGCACCGGCTCGGTCACCGAGGTCGCGCTCGCGGCGGGTGACGGCGCGGCCGCCTGGTTCGACCCGGCGCAGCTGGACGAGGCCGACGAGCAGGCGTTCGCGGCCTGGCTGGCCGACGCCGCGAGGCCGAAGGTCTTCCACAACGCCAAGGGCGCGATGCGGGTCTTCGCCGAGCACGGCTGGAGCATCGAGGGCGTGCGCATGGACACCGCGCTCGCCGCCTACCTGGTCAAGCCGGGCCGCCGCTCCTTCGACCTGGACGCGCTGTCCCTGGAGTACCTGCACCGCGAGCTGGCCCCCGCCGCCGCGGCCGACGGCCAGCTCGCCTTCGGCACGGACGACGGCGCCGAGGCCGACGCGCTGATGATCCAGGCCCGCGCGGTCCTCGACCTGGGCGAGGCCTTCGAGAGCCGCCTTCAGGAGGTCGGCGCCGCGGACCTGCTGCGGGACATGGAACTGCCGACCTCGGCCCTGCTGGCCCGGATGGAGCGGCACGGCATCGCGGCCGACCGGGCCCACCTGGAGGCCATGGAGCAGATGTTCGCGGGCGCCGTCCAGCAGGCGGTGAAGGAAGCGCACGCGGCGGCCGGGCGCGAGTTCAACCTGGGCTCGCCCAAGCAGCTCCAGGAGGTCCTCTTCGGCGAGCTGGCCCTGCCCAAGACGAAGAAGACCAAGACCGGCTACACGACCGACGCCGACGCACTCGCCTGGCTCGCCGGCCAGACCGAGAACGAACTGCCGGTCATCATGCTGCGCCACCGCGAGCAGGCGAAGCTCCGCGTCACCGTCGAGGGCCTGATCAAGACGATCGCGACGGACGGCCGGATCCACACCACCTTCAACCAGACGGTCGCGGCGACCGGCCGCCTCTCCTCGACCGACCCGAACCTGCAGAACATCCCGGTCCGCACCGACGAGGGCCGGGCGATCCGCCGGGGCTTCGTGGTCGGCGAGGGCTTCGAGTCCCTGATGACCGCGGACTACAGCCAGATCGAACTGCGCGTGATGGCCCACCTGTCCGAGGACGAGGGCCTGATCGAGGCGTTCACCTCGGGCGAGGACCTGCACACCACGGCCGCCTCGCAGGTGTTCGCCGTGGAGCCCACCGCGGTGGACGCGGAGATGCGCCGCAAGATCAAGGCGATGTCGTACGGCCTGGCGTACGGCCTGTCGGCCTTCGGCCTCTCCCAGCAGCTCAACATCGACGCGGGCGAGGCCCGGGCCCTGATGGACGCCTACTTCGAGCGCTTCGGCGGCGTACGGGACTATCTGCGCCGCGCGGTCGACGAGGCACGGGCGACGGGCTACACGGCGACCCTCTTCGGCCGCCGCCGCTACCTCCCCGACCTCAACAGCGACAACCGCCAGCGCCGCGAGGCCGCCGAGCGCATGGCCCTCAACGCCCCCATCCAGGGCACGGCGGCGGACATCGTCAAGATCGCCATGCTCAATGTGGACCGGGCCCTGCGCGAGGCGAACCTCTCCTCCCGCATGCTCCTCCAGGTCCACGACGAAATCGTGCTGGAGATCGCCCCCGGCGAGCGCGAGGCCGCGGAGGCACTGGTCCGCCAGGAGATGTCCAACGCGGTCCACCTCAGGGTGCCGCTGGGCGTCTCGGTGGGCGCGGGTGCGGACTGGGAGTCGGCGGCGCACTAGCCGTTCGGCAACATATCGACGCCGGATCAGTTCCCCGCGCCCAAGGGGCGCGGGGCTGTGACATCAGCGGCTCCGCCGCGGGGCGCGACCAGCCACGAACAACCCGCACCCCCCATCCCACAACAACCCGGCAGACGTGCAGGAACCCGGCTCAACCCCCGGAGGGACGCGCCGCCCGACCGCTACGGCTCGGCTCCCTCCCGGCATCGCCGGCACCCGCACCCGTACTGCCAGAGCCCGCAGCCGGACGCCACACCCTGACCCCCAGGGCGTACAGCGGCAGCCCCAGGACGAGCCCCGCGCCCGCCCCGAAACACAGGGTCGGGATCAGCTCCCAGTACTTCGCGGTGGACCCCCAGTAAGCCCACCAGCGCGCCGCCCGCTGCACCGCCGCCACCCCGGCCAACCCGCCGATCACCGCGCAGGCCAGCCACCGGTCCCGTGCCGAAAGCACCGGTACCCCCACCGGCGCGGCGGCAGGGGACCGCCGTAGCGCCACGACCACGAACGCGACGATGACGAGCGCCGCCACCGCCGAGCCGCCGTACTGCAGATACCAGTACAGGGGCGACCCCGCGATCTCCTCGCCCAGGACCGGGAACAGCCGCATCCCCCAGCGGTCGAGATGGGTGAACGCGTCCCAGACGACGTGCGTCAGGGAGCCCAGTGCGGCGGAGGCGTACCAACTCGCCGCCAGCGACGGCCGGACACGCGCGCGTGGCGCCCCGCAGCGCAGCAGCGTGGCCATCCGTGCCTGCCGCCGCACCGGCAGCAGTGCCACCAGCGGTTCGCGCAGCAGGAGCCACAGGCCCACCAGCGCCCAGGCGACCACCACATCGACCGTGAACACGCCCGCGAACGAGTGCGTGACATCGCCGAACTCCATCGCCCCCGGCAGGACACTCGCCGCGTAGTAGGTCATGTCGGGAGCAAAGGACCCCGCCACCAACACGGCCGGCGCCAGCGTGCCCCGGCCGGTTCCGTCGGTGCGTACGGCGGGCAGTACGGCCGCCGCATGACTGAGCGTGAACGGCAACAGGGCTCCTTGTGCGGTTGATTGACGGGACGGTTCGGGCCCGGGTTTGGTGAAGCCAGTATGCGCGACATCTGACAGCCGGATCGCATATGGCTAAATGGTGAAAATCGGACACCAATGGGTGCCCGTGCAAAGGAAGTTGTCGTAGGGTCGCCTGGGTCACCACGGCGAGCCCGCCAGACAGAGGCGGGCGCCCGGGCGTCCAGGGGAGGGGTCCATTTCATGGCGGCGCAATTCGGCAGGCTCCGCAAGGGCGCGGTGAACACCACGGTCGCCGCGGTCGTGGTCGCGGCACTGGCCGCGTCCCAGGCTCCGGGAGTGACGACCGACGACGCCGGCCGAAGAGTCTCCACCGGAACCCAGCCCTCGCCGGACACGCCCGCCGAGAACAGCGCCACCGGCAACTCGCCGTACTACACCGACCTGCCGCCGCTGAACAGCCCCAACCCCTCGCCCAGCGCCGACGACGACACCCCCGTCGCCACCGGCGAGAGCGAGGCGGGCATCCCCGCGACCGTCCTCGACGCCTACAAGAAGGCCGAGGCCGCGCTCCGGGAGGCCAAGCCCGGCTGCAACCTCCAGTGGCAGCTCCTCGCGGCCATCGGCAAGGTCGAGTCCGGCCAGGCCCGCGGCGGCCGCGTCGACGCCGACGGCAACACCCTCTCCGCGATACTCGGCCCCCAGCTCAACGGCAACGGCTTCGCCAGCATCAGCGACACCGACGGCGGCGCCTACGACGGGGACAGCTCCTACGACCGCGCCGTCGGCCCCATGCAGTTCATCCCGTCCACCTGGAAGTGGGCCGGCCGCGACGGCAACGGCGACGGCCGGAAGAACCCCAACAACGTCTACGACGCCGCGCTCGCCGCCGCCCACTATCTGTGCCGCTACGGCTGGGACCTGTCCACCCAGGGCGACCTGGACCGCGCGATCCTCAGCTACAACAACTCGCGGGACTACCTGAACCTGGTCCTGAGGTGGCTGGAGTACTACCGCAAGGGCACCCACGAGATCCCGGACGGCACCGGCACCCTCCCGTCCGACCGCAGCGACGACCACGCGGGGGCCAGTCCCTCGCCGTCGCCCACGCCGTCGAAGACACCCACGCCGTCGAAGACGCCCGGCGGCTCCGCCAAGCCCGGCGGCAACAGCGGCGGCTCCACGAGCCCCAAGCCGACCCCGCCGAGCACGACCCCGCCGAGTACGCCGCCGCCCAGCACGACGCCGCCCACCCCCACCGACACGGTCCACCACCTGGAGGACAGGGGCACCGCCAAGCTCACCGCGACGGCCGGCGACACCTTCGCCGGGCGGATCCGCACCCGCGCCGAGACCAAGGCCGGCGAGGGCGTCGCCAAGGTCCGCGTCCGCTTCACGATCGTCGGCACCACCGACGCCGCCTTCAGCAACGGCGAGAAGTACGCCACGACCCTCACCAACCTCTCCGGCGAGGCGGTGGCGCCCACGCTCAAGGCGGGCGAGAACACCGGGACGTTCGTCGTCCGGGCCACCGTCGTCGGCCGTACGATCACCGGCCTCGACTACAAGGCCACCGTCACCGAGCGCGCCGCCGACACCCTGACCCGCACCGGCGACAGCGAGCTCATCTGCACGCCTGGCGGCGAGTTCGCCGACCAGGTCGAGGTGAAGGCGACGTACCAGGGCGCCGTGGCCGACAAGGTCGCGGCCACCGCCACCCTCGTCAAGGCGGCCGACGACCCGACCGAGAACGACAAGGGCCCCTACTTCAAGGACGCCGACGGCAAGGCCGTACGCACCCTGAAGGACCTGGAGACGGACGCCGAGGGCCTGCTCAAGCTGCCCAAGCTGTACGCCGACGACGCCACCGGCACCTTCCTGCTCCGCATCGCCACCTCCGGCGGCGCGACCCTCACCGTCGAGCTGAAGGTGGCGGCCGAGTCGGCGGAGCCGACGCAGGAGCCGGCGAGCCCGTCGGCGAGCCCCAGCACCTGATCGCTCCCACGACCATGGCGGCGCCCCTCTTCGGAGGGGCGCCGCCGTCGTGTGCGACGTGTTCTCATCTCGCCCACCCGTTGCTACGGTGCCGAACCTGACGACCTATCAGTTCCAGTCCGTCGGGAGGCCGTATGCGCGCCCTGATCGCCGCCGCGACCGGACTCGCCGTCGCCCTCGCCCTGGTCCTCGCGCTCACCGCGATGGGCTCGCCGGCGGGTGAGACATCCCCCAAGCCGCTGCTGACGACGGTGCCCGCACACCCGTAACCGCCCCGTCCGGGAGGGAGGCCGAGATGCGCCGCAAGGCCAGTCTGATCCTGCTCGCCCTCGCCGTGTTCTTCGCGGCCCTGTCCCCGCTGCTGCGCTGGTACGCCTTCCCGCGCCTGGCCAAGATCCCGGCCGGCCAGTACCAGGACATGGTCCTGGAGGCGAAGGACGCCACCCTCCTCGACTACGGCACGATGCAGGCCCGCAAGGTCCCCAAGGTCACCATCGTGCAGACCCTCAAGGGCAACGTCGAGGAGTCGGAGAAGATCGAGAAGACGGCCGGGAAGGACGTGGTCGTCTGGGACGGCCTGTCCTACGTCGTCGGCCCCGACGGCAAGATGGTCTCCAAGATCCCCGAGCGCTACATCTTCGACGCCCACACCCAGGAACCCGTCCACGCCACCGGCGAGATGGTCGACGGCGACCCGGTGAAGCGGGGCGGCATCGAGTTCAAGTGGCCGTTCCTGACGGAGAAACGCGACTACGAGTACTTCGACGCCCAGGCGCGCGTCACCGCCCCCATCCACTACAAGGGCACCCGGAACTTCCGCGGCGTCGACGTCTACTACTTCGAGCAGACCATCCCCTGGACCAAGGTCGGGTTCCCCAGGACGATGCCGGTCGAGGGCATCACCCCGGAGTCGGTCGCCAAGACCGGCACGACCCGCTGGTACACCACGGTCCGCAAGTTCTGGGTCGAGCCCCTCACCGGCGCCCCCGTCTACGGCGAGGAGATCCACAAGGAGGAACTGCGCGGCGGCACCCTGCTCGGCGGCCGCGACAAGGTGACGGCGTTCGCGGGCCACGTGAAGATGCGCGAGGACTACATCGACCACACCGTGAACCTGGTCAAGTCCAACCGCACCCTGGTCCTGCTGATGACGTCGTACCTGCCCTGGGGCTTCCTGACCCTGGGCACCCTGCTCCTCGCCCTGTCCCTCTACCTGGAGGCCCGCAGCCGCCGCCCCCGCGACCCGGCACCCGCGAAGGACACCGAGCCCGAGCCGGTCAGCGCCTGAGCCGGGCGTTGGTGTGCCGGGTCGGCTCGGCGGTGGCGGGATCCTCCGGCCACGGATGCCTGGGATAGCGGCCGCGCAACTCCGCCCGTACGCCCTTGTAACCGTCCTTCCAGAAGGACGCGAGGTCTGCGGTGACGGCCGCGGGCCGCCCGGCGGGGGAGAGCAGATGGACGAGGAGCGGCACCCCGGCGACGGACGGCGACTCGTGCAGGCCGAACATCTCCTGCAACTTCACGGCGAGCACGGGCTGTTCCGGATTGCCGTAGTCGATCCTGATCCTGGACCCGCTCGGTACGGCGATGCGCTCCGGGGCGAGCTCGTCCAGCCGCCCGGCCTCCCCCGAGGCCCACGGCAGCAGCCGGCCCAGCGCCTGCCCGGCGTCGATCCGCGCCAGGTCGGCCCGTCGCCGCGCGCGGCTCAGCTCGGGCTCCAGCCATTCGTCCACGCGCGCGTGGAGCGCCTCGTCGGACACATCCGGCCACGGGGCGCCGAGGTGCAGGCGGAGGAACGCGAGCCGCCCGCGCAGCACGCCGGCGTCGGGGGACCAGCGCAACAGGCCCAGCCCTTCCTGCCGCAGCCCTTCGAGAAGCGCGTCGCGTACGAGTGCGGGGTCGGCGTCCGCCAAGGGCCGCGCCGCGAGCTCGATCGCCCCGAGCCGCTCGACCCGCCGGGCGACGACGTCCCCGTCGGCCCAGTGCACCTCCTGGCGCTCGGAGTACAGCGTGGCCGCCGCCGAGCGGGCCATGTCCTCGTCCACCGCGGCGGCGAGCTGCACGCGCGCGTGCCCCTTGCCGACGGGGCGGTCGGCGACGGCCACGGCGATCCAGGGAGCCCCGCGCAGGGCGGAGCCGTCGGGGAGTTCGGCGCGCGTCCCGGAGGCCATGAGGCAGGACCCGCCGTCGGCCCTGGCGACCCGCTCGGGGAAGGCGAGGGCGGCGACGAGTCCGACGCGGCTGTCCTCCCCGGCGTCCGTCCGACCCGCACCGCCACCCACGGCACCCGGCGAGGCATCGACGTTCACCTCTGTGGAGTGAGGGGCACCGGTGGGCGGGTGGGCGAACTCCGCGGCGACGGCCCGCAGGCGCCGCACTTCCGCCCGCCACCGCCCCGCGTAGGCGCCACCCCCACGCCGGGCGGCCCGCAACGCACCGGCGAGATCATCCCCGTACTCCCGCGGCGCTTGCTCACTCAGCAGTGCGACAACCTCCGCGGCCGGGTCCACCCCGACCAACGGAGCCGCGTCCATCAGGGCCCGTCCCAGCCGAGGGTGCAGACCCAGCCGAGCCAACCGCACGCCTCGCTCGGTCGCCCGCCCCGCGGAGTCCACCGCGCCGACTCCAGCGAGAGCGTCCCGCGCCGCCGCCATCGCCCCGGCCGGCGGCGGATCCAGCAGCGCAAGACCGGTCGCCTCCGGATCGCCCCAGCAGGACGCCTGCAACGCGAACGCCGTCAGGTCGGCCACCTTGATCTCCGGCGACGGGAAGCGCGGCAGACGCGTGTCCTCGGCCTCCGCCCAGCAGCGGTAGACCGCGCCCGGCGCCTCACGCCCGGCCCGCCCCGCCCGCTGCCGCCCGGCCGCCTGCGAGGCCCGCACCGTCGTCAGCGCGCTCAGCCCGCGCGCGTGGTCGACACGAGGCTCGCGCGCGAGGCCGGAGTCGACGACCACCCGCACCCCGGGAACCGTCACCGACGACTCCGCCACGGACGTCGCCAGCACCACCCGGCGCCGCTCCCCGCCGGCCAGCACCGCGTCCTGCACGGCCGCCGGGGCCCGCCCGTGCACCTGAAGCACCTCGGCGTCCCCGAGATCCCCCAGCTGTCCGGCCACCCGCGCGATCTCACCCACGCCGGGCAGGAAGCACAGCACGTCCCCGGCCCGCTCGGTCAGCGCCCGCCGCACCACCGACGCCACATGCGTCAGCAGCGCCGGGTCGACCCGCATGCCGTGCGGCGGGCGTACCGGGCGCGGCGGCGGCGCCCACACCACCTCCACGGGATGCGAGGCGCCCGCCGCCTCGACCACCGGCGCGTCACCCAGCAGCC
Organism: Streptomyces ferrugineus; assembly: GCF_015160855.1. NCBI lineage: Bacteria > Bacillati > Actinomycetota > Actinomycetes > Kitasatosporales > Streptomycetaceae > Streptomyces > Streptomyces ferrugineus. Next base: position 2,643,060 of record NZ_CP063373.1, read on the forward strand.
GCGCCCACCCCTGCGCGTCCGTCGTCGCCGAAGCGGCCAGCAGCCGCAGTTCCGGCCGCAGCGTCTGGCGTACGTCCCACAGGAACGCCGCCACCGTGTCCGCGTCCAGATGACGCTCGTGGCACTCGTCGAGGACCACGACGTCCACGCCCGCGAGCTCCGGGTCGCGCTGCAGGCGCTGGAGCAGCACACCGGTCGTGACGACCTCCACGCGCGCGTGGCGCCCGACGACCCGCTCGCCGCGCACGGTGTAGCCGACGCTTCCGCCGACCTTCTCGCCCAGCAGCCACGCCATCCGCCGAGCCGCCGCCCGCGCCGCGATCCGCCGGGGCTCGGCGACCACGACGCGCCGCGCGGGCCCCTCGCCGAGCAGCCCCGCCAGCGCGAGCGGCACCAGCGTCGTCTTGCCGGTGCCGGGCGGCGCGACGAGCACCGCGGTGCCGTGCGCCTCCAGGGCGTCGGTCAGACCGGGCAGGGCGCCGCGTACGGGCAGCGCGTCCAGGGCGTCGTAACGGATCACGCTTTCAGTCTCGTACGCACACGAAGATCGCCGTCCCCGGGATCAGGTTCCCGCGCAGCGGCGACCAGCCGCCCCACTCGGAGGTGTTCCAGGCCGGCCACTCCGGCTCGACCAGGTCCACCAGCCGGAAACCCGCCGCCACGACGTCCCGCACCCGGTCGCCCACCGTGCGGTGATGCTCGACGTACACCGCTTCGCCGTCCTCGCCCTGCTCCACGTACGGCGTGCGGTCGAAGTAGGAGGCGGCCACGGACAGGCCCTCCGGGCCCGGCTCGTCCGGGAAGGCCCAGCGGATGGGGTGGGTGACCGAGAAGACGAAGCGCCCGCCGGGCCGTAGCACTCGTCGCACCTCGCGCAGCACCCGCACCGGGTCGGCCACGAACGGCAGCGCGCCGTACGCCGAGCACGCCAGGTCGAACGAGGCGTCGGCGAAGGGAAGCGCCCCCGCGTCGGCGCACACCAGAGGGAACGCGCCCCCGATCCGCAACGCGTGCTGGAGCTGCCGGTGGGAGAGGTCCAGGGCGACCGGGCGGGCCCCCTGCGCGGCCAGCCAGCGCGAGCACTGGGCGGCACCGGCGCCGATCTCCAGCACCTCCTTGCCCTTGAGGTCCTCCGACGGGCCGAGCAACTCGGCCTCCACCTCGTCCAGGCCTTCGGGGCCCCACACGAAGCGGTCGTCGCCGAGGAACGTGCCGTGCTCGATCTGGTACTCGTCGGCGTTGCGGTCCCACCAGCCCCGGTTGGCCCGGGAACTCTCGGCGACACCGGCCGCTCGCCGCGTGGCCTCGGGTTCGGAGGCGTCGGACGCGATCTCGGGCGATACGGGCTCTTGGATGATCGGCTCCCTCGTCGTACTCTTCCGTCACCTGAATGGCGCGGCCCCTCCCGGCGGTGTCACACAAGGGACTGCCCAAGGCCCATGTGGCCTCACAAGACAGGCTTTGTGCCGGGTATGGGGCGATCCGCCCCCGGTGTGCGGCTTCGCGCATTGACCATGTCCGGCTGCCCCCGTATGCTACAAGTTGCGCTGCGGGCCTGCGCACCTCAGACGTAGCAGGCTGCGCTCGCATCTGTTGTATGTCCCCTCGGTTGTCGAGGCGCCCCACGTTGTTGTGTGGCGCTTCCTTGGCTGTCCGGCTTCATCAGAGCGAAACGGGCTCCCGGCGTAAGCAGTGCCTACGACTTCAATGTCCGTACCGGAGCCCTTTCCCACATGACGAGCAGCACCGAGACCACCGCCACCACCCCGCAGGTAGCGGTCAACGACATCGGTAACGAGGAAGCTTTCCTCGCCGCGATCGACGAGACGATCAAGTACTTCAACGACGGCGACATCGTCGACGGCGTCATCGTGAAGGTCGACCGGGACGAGGTCCTGCTCGACATCGGTTACAAGACCGAAGGTGTCATCCCGAGCCGCGAGCTCTCGATCAAGCACGACGTCGACCCGAACGAGGTCGTCGCCGTCGGTGACGAGATCGAGGCCCTGGTCCTCCAGAAGGAGGACAAGGAAGGCCGCCTGATCCTCTCGAAGAAGCGCGCCCAGTACGAGCGTGCCTGGGGCACCATCGAGAAGATCAAGGAAGAGGACGGCATCGTCACCGGTACCGTCATCGAGGTCGTCAAGGGTGGTCTCATCCTCGACATCGGCCTCCGTGGCTTCCTGCCGGCCTCCCTGGTGGAGATGCGCCGCGTCCGCGACCTCCAGCCCTATGTGGGCAAGGAGCTCGAGGCGAAGATCATCGAGCTGGACAAGAACCGCAACAACGTGGTCCTGTCCCGCCGTGCCTGGCTGGAGCAGACCCAGTCCGAGGTCCGCCAGACGTTCCTCACCACCCTGCAGAAGGGTCAGGTCCGCTCCGGCGTGGTCTCCTCGATCGTCAACTTCGGTGCCTTCGTGGACCTGGGTGGCGTCGACGGTCTGGTCCACGTCTCCGAGCTGTCCTGGAAGCACATCGACCACCCCTCCGAGGTGGTCGAGGTGGGCCAGGAGGTCACCGTCGAGGTCCTGGACGTCGACATGGACCGCGAGCGTGTCTCCCTGTCGCTGAAGGCGACCCAGGAAGACCCGTGGCAGCAGTTCGCCCGCACCCACCAGATCGGCCAGGTCGTGCCCGGCAAGGTCACGAAGCTGGTGCCGTTCGGTGCGTTCGTCCGCGTCGACGAGGGCATCGAGGGTCTGGTGCACATCTCCGAGCTGGCCGAGCGCCACGTGGAGATCCCGGAGCAGGTCGTCCAGGTCAACGACGAGATCTTCGTCAAGGTCATCGACATCGACCTGGAGCGCCGTCGTATCAGCCTCTCGCTGAAGCAGGCCAACGAGTCCTTCGGTGCCGACCCGGCCTCGGTCGAGTTCGACCCGACCCTGTACGGCATGGCCGCCTCGTACGACGACCAGGGCAACTACATCTACCCCGAGGGCTTCGACCCCGAGACCAACGACTGGCTCGAGGGCTACGAGAAGCAGCGCGAGGAGTGGGAGCGCCAGTACGCCGAGGCGCAGCAGCGCTTCGAGCAGCACCAGCAGCAGGTCATCAAGTCCCGCGAGGCCGACGCGGCGGCTGCCGCCGAGGGCGGCGACACCGCGGGTGCGGCTCCGGCCGCGGGTGGCGGTTCGTACTCCTCCGAGGGCGCCGACCAGTCCGGCGCGCTGGCCTCGGACGAGGCGCTTGCCGCGCTGCGCGAGAAGCTCGCCGGCGGCCAGAGCTGAGCCGACGCTCACTGAGCAGTAGCTCCTGACTGAGGGGCCGTACCTTTCGGGGTGCGGCCCCTCAGTGTTGCGGTCAAGATCACGGATCTCCCCTCCGGGAATGCCCGTGCCCGTAAGGGCGTTGTCACGTACGGACACAAGGAGGAGCGGTCACAGTGCTTGATCCGCAGGGTTTGTACGCATGGGAGCCGAAGGGCCTCGCCGTCGTCGACATGGCGCTCGCCCAGGAGTCGGCCGGTCTTGTCATGCTCTACCACTTCGACGGATACATCGACGCGGGCGAGACCGGCGACCAGATCGTCGACGGCCTCCTGGACTCACTGCCCCACCAGGTCGTCGCCCGCTTCGACCACGACCGGCTGGTGGACTACCGCGCCCGCCGACCGCTGCTGACGTTCAAGCGCGACCGCTGGGCCGACTACGAGGTGCCGGCCATCGAGGTGCGGCTGGTGCAGGACGCCACCGGGGCGCCCTTCCTGCTGCTGTCCGGGCCCGAGCCGGACGTGGAGTGGGAGCGCTTCGCCGCCGCCGTCAAGGAGATCGTGGAGCGGCTCGGGGTGAGGCTGTCGGTGAACTTCCACGGCATCCCCATGGGCGTCCCGCACACCCGCCCGGTCGGCCTCACCCCGCACGGCAACCGCACCGACCTCGTCCCGGGCCACAGCAGCCCCTTCGACGAGGCGCAGGTGCCCGGCAGCGCCGAGTCCCTCGTCGAGTACCGGCTGATGGAGTCCGGGCACGACGTGCTGGGCGTCGCCGCGCACGTCCCGCACTACATCGCCCGCTCCCCGTACCCGGACGCGGCCCTGACCGTCCTGGAGGCCGTCACGGCGGCGACCGGACTGGTCCTGCCCGGCGTCGCGCACTCCCTGCGCACCGACGCCCACCGCACGCAGAACGAGATCGACCGCCAGATCCGCGAGGGCGACGAGGAGCTCACCAACCTCGTCGAGGGCCTCGAGCACCAGTACGACGCCATCGCCGGCGCCGAGACCCGCGGCAACATGCTCGCCGAGCCGGTCGACATCCCCTCGGCGGACGAGATCGGCCGCGAGTTCGAGCGGTTCCTCGCGGAGCGGGAGGGCGACGGCTGAGGCGCACCGGTCCCGCCGGGGGCGCTGTCAGTGGCAGGGCCTAAGCTCGACGCATGCTGAAGGTGGGCCTGACCGGCGGCATCGGTGCCGGTAAGAGCGAGGTGTCGCGGCTGCTCGTGGAACACGGGGCCGTGTTGATCGACGCGGACCGGATCGCGCGGGAGGTCGTCGCACCGGGCACGCCCGGGCTCGCCGCCGTCGTCGAGGCGTTCGGCGAGGAGGTGCTCGCCGCGGACGGCAGCCTGGACCGGCCCAAGCTGGGCTCGATCGTCTTCGCCGACGCGGACCGGCTCGCCGTGCTGAACTCGATCGTGCACCCCCTCGTCGGCGCCCGCTCCCGTGAGCTGGAGGAGGCCGCCGCCCAGGACGCCGTGGTCATCCACGACGTCCCGCTCCTCACGGAGAACGGCCTCGCGCCGCTGTACGACGTCGTGGTCGTCGTCGACGCCAGTCCCGGGACCCAGCTCGACCGCCTCGTCCGGCTGCGCGGCATGACCGAGGAGGACGCACGCGCGCGGATGGCCGCGCAGGCGACGCGGGACAGCCGCCTGGAGATCGCGGACATCGTCATCGACAACGACGTACCGCTGGAAGAGCTCCAGCGGCGCGTGAAGGACGTATGGGACGAGCTCGTGCGCAGAGCCCACGGGGCACACCAGGGGCGGCGGTCCCCGTCGCCACAGGAATAGCCGTGCTCCGTTCGTGCGTTGAACCCTCCCAGTGAGGGAAGGACTCTGCCGTGCCCGAGACCAGCGGTTCCACCGGACGTACCCCGGAGACGCATGTCATCGACTTCCGTGCCGCCGAGCAACTGCTGGCCGCGCGGGATCCGCGGGGCGCGGTGAAGCTGCTGGACGGGGTCATCGCCGCGCACCCGGAGAACACCGCGGCCCGGCTGCTGCGCGCGCGTGCCTTCTTCGCCGCGGCGCAACTGCGGCCCGCCGAGCTGGAGTTCACCATCGTCCTGGAGCGCGAGCCGGACAACGCGTTCGCGCACTTCGCGCTCGCCCGCACCTACGAGCGGCAGGGCCGGCACGACCAGGCCAAGCGCCACTTCCGGCTGGCCGCCGCGCTCGACCCGAACCCCCGGTTCCTGAAGGCGGCGCGGTTCGACGCGTGAGCGGCGACTCGGGGTGACGGCCCTAGGGGGCGCGGTTCCCCGGCGGTGGCCGGGGCGGGCGGTACTCGGAGGGTGGCCCCTGCGGGCGGTGGGGAAGGTTCTCGACCGGGGAGTACGGCGGTATGTCGCGGCCCGGCTGGTAGTGCGGGCCTTGGCGGATGTGCCTGAGAACCATCACCATGTCGATCGTGATCACCAGCCACAGCACCCCGCAGGCCACCGCCCACCCCGGGCGGCCCGCGAGCGCGAACGCGGCGGTGCCGAAGACCGCCCACAGCAGGCCCCACACGCACAGCCAGAACCGGACCCGCAGCGCACTGCGTGCCGTCGTCGGCTCACTGCCCGTACGCATCGGAAATCACCGCTCCTCCTTGAAAAGTACTCCTCGTACTCCTCGTTCTCCCAGCAGGGGGCCTCGTGCTGCCGGACACCGATGAACTGGCCGAAGTGCTGCTCGACCTCTCCGTGCCCCACGAGGACGTCAACGACCTGGTGCGGATGGGTCGGCGGGTGACGGACGACCCCGAGCTGCGGCAGTTCCTTCAGCGGTCCGTCGATGAGCTGGTCCGGGGGATGGGCGAGGTCGGCGGCGCCGTCGACCTGCCCGATCTCGACTGGGCCTCGGGGCCCCTGCAGCGCTGCTTTCCCGTGTACGTGTTCGTGGCGGCGCTGCCGTACACGCGCGCCTACCACCGCGAGCGCGGCATCCCGGCCGACGTCTCCCGGCGCACCCTGGCCGACCTCGGGCGGAACATGGCCGTGCACCGCAGACGGCACGGCCGGGCGGGACTGCAGGCCCCGTGGTGGCTCATCCACCACTTCCGCGGCGAGCTGTACCAGCTGGGCCGACTGCAGTTCGAGCGGGCGCGGCTCGGGCAGCGTACGGGGACCAGGCTCGCGGTGACGGGGCTCGATGTCGGGCCGGACTCGCTCTGCCTCAATCTGCACATACCCGACTTCCAGGGGCCGATGTCCCCGGTCGCCGTCGAGCGGTCGCTGGCGATGGCCCGGGAGTTCTTCCCCCTGCACTTCCCGCGGGAGCGGTACCGGGTGGTGACCTGCCACTCCTGGCTGCTGGACGCACAGCTCAAGAACTACCTGCCCGCCGACTCCAACATCGTCCGGTTCCAGCAGCGGTTCCGCCTCGCCCGTGAGGACCGGGAACTGGCCGACACCGAGCCGGTCCAATTCGTCTTCGGGGACCCCGAGTTGCCGATCGAGAGCCTGCCGCGCGGCACGGCCGTGGAGCGGGCGGTCGGGGACCATCTGCGGGCGGGCGGGCACTGGTACATCGGGCATGGCTGGCTGCCGTTCGACAGGAACGGCTGAAATTCCGTTCGTACGGCGATGAGTTCGACAGCGAGTGCCGGTCTACCTCTGTGACAGCACCACGGACCGCTGAACACAGGAGACCCCCATGTCCGAGAGCACCGCCTCCGTCACCACCGTCACCACCGTCACCTCCCGCCCCGTCATCGCCGAGTCCGCGACGCCGCGCGGCCGCCGCGCCCGGATCGCCCTGCGCGGCCTTCAGATCCTGCTCGCCCTCTTCTACGCCGTCGCGAGCGCGCTGCCCAAGCTGATCGCGCACCCGTCGGCGGCCGAGGGCTTCGAGGAGCTCGGCTGGGGCAGCGCGGGGATGTACACCATCGGTGCCCTCGAACTGGCCGGTGCCGTCGCGCTGTTGATCCCGGTGCTGCAGTCGGTGGCGGCGATGGCGCTGAGCGCGCTGATGGTGGGCGCCTTCGTCGTCACCATCACCGCCTTCGACGGCGAGAACGCGGCGACGCCGCTGATCCTGATCGTGCCGCTGGCCCTGATCGCCTGGGCACGGCGGAGTTCCAACGCGGACCTGCTGCGGCTGGTACGACGACGCGCGTGAGCGGCGACGACGTCGATGGCGTCCGGCTCGGGCCTTCTCGGCCTGCCGGACGCCATCGCCGTATGGCATGCGCGCCGTGCCCTGTGTCAGTGCTCGCGTGGTCGTCCCGCGCCGCCGCCCATGAGGCCGCGCAGGCGTTCCATCTCGCGGCGGTCCCGCTTGGTCGGGCGGCCGGTGCCGCGGTCGCGGATGCCGGCCGGGGCGACGGCCTCGCGCGGCGGGGGAGGGGGCGAGTTGTCGACGTAGCACTGGATCGCCACGGGGGCGCCGACCCGCTTGCGGATGAGCCGCTTGACGACGACGATCCGCTCCCGGTTCTCCTGCCGCAGCCGGACCTCGTCGCCGATGCGCAGGGAGTGGGAGGGCTTCACGCTCTGGCCGTTCACGCGCACATGCCCGCCCTTGCAGGCGGTGGCGCCCAGCGAGCGGGTCTTCACCAGGCGTACGGCCCAGATCCAGCTGTCGATCCGCACGGATTCGCCGTTCTGGGGACCGGCGGCCTCGGCCGCGGCCACGGCGGCGGCGATCTTCGGGTCGACGGCCTGCTCGCCACTCGCCGGGTCCGGCCGCGGTGCCTCGGCCGCGCCGCCCGTCTTCGCCTCGTCATCCTCGGAAGCCATGCCTCGACCTTAGTCCTCGCCGGGAGACCGGTCGTCGCGTTAATGCCGGTTGATGCCGGGACGGCTTTACGGTGGAGCTGTGGACGCCCTCGCCGACCTCGACCTGCGGATCGCGGGCTGCCGGGCCTGTCCGCGGCTGGTCGACTGGCGTGAGGAGGTGGCCCGCACCAGGCGCGCCGCCTTCGCCGACCAGACGTACTGGGGCCGCCCGGTGCCCGGCTTCGGCCCGCCGGACGCCAGGCTGCTGATCGTCGGGCTCGCCCCGGCGGCCCACGGCGGCAACCGCACCGGCCGGATGTTCACCGGGGACCGCTCCGGTGACGTGCTGTACCAGGCGCTGTACGACGTGGGCCTCGCCTCGCAGCCCACGTCGGTCGCCGTCGGCGACGGCCTGGAGCTGTACGGCGTCCGCGTCACGGCCCCCGTGCACTGCGCGCCGCCCGCCAACAAGCCCACCCCCGGCGAGCGCGAGACCTGCCGGCCCTGGCTCGTCCAGGAGCTGAGGCTGCTGCGGCCGACCCTGCGAGCGGTCGTCGCGCTGGGCGCCTTCGGCTGGCAGGCGACGCTGCCCGCGCTGACGGAGGCGGGGTGGAGCGTGCCCCGGCCGCGGCCCGCGTTCACGCACGGGGCGCGGGTCGCGCTGGACGGGCTCGACCTGTTCGGCTGCTTCCACGTCAGCCAGCGCAACACCTTCACCGGCCGGCTCACGCCCGCGATGCTGCGCGAGGTGCTGCGTACGGCGGCTGCGGCGGCGGGCCTGCGCGGAGCGCCGTACGACGGCTAGGGTCGCCGGATGGCCCTCTACCCGGAGATCGAACCGTACGACCACGGCATGCTCGACGTGGGTGACGGCAACCGCGTGTACTGGGAGACCTGCGGAAATCCGCACGGCAAGCCGGCCCTGGTGCTGCACGGTGGGCCGGGCTCCCGCAGCGATCCGTGGTTCCGGCGGCTGTTCAACCCCGACGCCTATCGCGTCGTGCTGCTGGACCAGCGCGGGTGCGGGCGTTCGACGCCGCCCGCGAGCGCGTACGAGACGGACATGAGCGTCAACACGACGGACCGTCTGATGGCGGATCTGGAGCTGCTGCGGAGGCATCTCGGGATCGAGCGGTGGCTGGTGTGGGGCGTCTCGTGGGGCTCGGTGCTCGGGCTGCGGTACGCCCAGACACATCCCGGTGTCGTCGCCGAGCTGGTCCTCGCGGGGGTGGCCACCGGTTCCCGCGCCGAAGTCGCCCTGATGACCAAGGGGCTGGGACAGTTCTTCCCCGAGGCGTTCGAGCGGTTCCTCGCCGAAGTGCCCGAGGAGGAGCGGGTGGGGAATCTCGCGGCCGCGTACAACCGGCTGATCGAGTCGCCCGATCCGCGGGTGCGGGCGCGGGTGGCACGCGCCTGGACCGACTGGGAGACGGCTGTCGCCGCCGCCCCGCCGCGCTCCGTCCCGCGCTATGAGGATCCGGTGTTCCGCATGGGCTTCGCCCGCACCGTGACGCACTACTGGGGCAACGACCACTTCCTGGGCGAGGGCGACGAGGACGGCGTCGTCCTGCGGGACGCGCCCCTGCTGAAGGACATCCCGGGCACCCTGGTCCAGGGCAGCCTCGACCCCGGCAACCTCCTCGGTGTCGTCTGGCGCCTCCACCACGCCTGGCCCGGCAGCGAGCTGATCGTCGTCGACGACGTGGGGCACAGCGCCGGGGCGCCGGACATGGCGGACGCGCTGGTGGCGGCGACGGACAAGTACGCGGGGCGCTAACCGGCTTCCTCCCCGAACAGCTGCCGTACCGTCGAGCGGTAGTTGGTCCGCACGTGGGCCAGCGCGTGCGCACGCGCCCGGGCCGGGTCGCCGGAGGCGATCGCCTCGTACAGCTCGCGGTGCTCGACGAGGAGTTGGGGCCACTCCTCGTTGCGCCGGGTCATCCAGCGCAGTCGGCCGGCGACCGGTTCCAGGGCCTCGATCAGCAGGTTGTTGTCCGCCATGGCCACGATGCGGTCGTGCAGCCGGCTGTTGATGTCCGTGATCGCCTCCGCGTCCCCCGCCTCGGTCGCGGCGGCCGCCTGGTCGAGGAGCTGCTCCACCTCGGCCAGGTCCTTCGGCGTGGCCCGTGCGGCGGCGAGCCCGGCCGCGTACACCTCCAGGGCCTCGCGCAGCTCGAAGAGCTCCTTGACGTCGGCCGGGGTCAGCCGGCGCACGACCGTGCGGCGTGCCGACTCGAAGTGGACGAAGCCCTCGGTGACCAGGGCCCGGATCGCCTCGCGGACCGGCACGCGCGAGACGCCGAGGCGCTCGGCGAGCTCCCGCTCCACGAGCCGGTCGCCTGGCCGCAGGCGCCCGGCGATGATGTCCTGCCGCAGGGTCGCCAGGACGCGTTCCCGTACCGCGCCGAGGGGTTCGATCTTCGTCGTGGAGCTCATGAGGCCATCTTCGCCGACCCCGGGCGTCTTTTACCGAGCGTTAACGAGAGCGACATCGGTCGGAACTGTTGACGGGAGGACCATGTCCGCAGTTTGGTATACCAAACGCCCTCCACAAGTAGTCTTCCCGTCCCCCGGCTCCTGGAGGCCCCCGTGTCCCTCGCCGACCGTGCCGAAGCCACCGGCACACCAGCGTTCGTCCCCGATCCCCGGCTCACCAACGAAGACCTCGCTCCCGCGAAGAAGCGCAACTGGAAGGTCTTCGACCTCTTCGCCATGTGGATGTCCGACGTCCACAACCTCGGCAACTACACGTTCGCGGCCGGTCTGCTGGTCCTCGGCATGAACGTGTGGCAGGTCTTCACCTCCCTGCTCGTCGGCTTCGTGATCATCTACATCGGCATGAACTGGATGGGGAAGATCGGCCAGCGCCACGGCGTCCCGTTCCCGGTCGTCAGCCGCATCAGCTTCGGCGTCTGGGGCGCCAACATCCCGGCGCTGATCAGGGCCGTCATCGCCATCATGTGGTACGGCATCCAGACCTACCTGGCGTCCGTCGCCGTGAACGTGATGCTGCTGGCCGCCTGGCCGGGCCTGGAGTCCTGGACGCACAACTCCTTCCTGGGCCTGCACCAGCTCGGCTGGTGCACCTTCATCGCCCTGTGGCTGATCCAGGCGGCGATCATCAGCCAGGGCATGGAGTCGGTGCGCAAGTTCCAGGACTTCTGCGGTCCGGCGATCTGGGTGGTGATGATCGCCCTCGCGGTCTGGATCCTCGCCAAGGCCGGCTGGACGATCTCGCTCACGTCGACCCCGAACCCGGTCTCCGTCGGCGAGCAGTGGCGGCAGTGGTTCGGCGCGATCGGTCTGATCCTCGCCACGTACGGCACGCTGATGCTCAACTTCTGTGACTTCTCGCGCTTCGCCCCCGACTACAAGACGGTCAAGCGCGGCAACTTCTGGGGCCTGCCCATCAACTCGACGGCGTTCGTGGTCGTCTCGGTGATCGTCACGGCGGGCTCGATCGAGGTGTTCGGCAAGGCCATCACCGAGCCTGCCTACCTCGTCGCCGAGATCGGCAACACCTGGGTCCTCGTCCTCGGCGCCCTGACCTTCGCCATCGCCACCATGGGCGTCAACATCGTCGCCAACTTCGTCTCACCGGCGTACGACCTGGCCAACGTCTGGCCGCAGAAGATCACCTTCAAGGTCGGCGGCATGATCAGCACGGTGGCGGCGCTGGTGGTGACACCGTGGAACCTCTTCTCTAGCCCGACGGTCGTCAACTATTTCCTGGGCGGCCTCGGCGCCTTCCTGGGTCCGCTGTTCGGCGTGATCATGGTCGACTACTACCTGATCAAGCACGGCCGCGTGGACACGAACGAGCTCTTCTCCGCCGAGCCCGGCTCGCGCTACTACTACCGCAAGGGCGTCAACCCCAAGGCGCTGTGGGCGTTCCTGCCGGCGGCGGCTGTCTCGGCGGTGCTGGCGCTGGTGGACACGTTCAGCGCGGTGGCGCCGTACTCCTGGTTCATCGGTACGGCGATGGCGGCGGTGCTGTACCTGGTGCTGTGCCGCGACGAGCGGGCCGCCGGGTCCGCGGCCGCGACCGCGGTGCGGGAGGTCTGAAGGACGTGCGGATCGTCGTCACCAACTGCAACACCACGCAGGAGATGACCGAGGAGATCGTACGAGGTGCCCGGGCCGCCGCAGGCCCGGGCACCACCGTGCTCGGACTGACCCCCGCCTGGGGACCGGAGTCGGCGGAGGGCTGGCTGGACAGCTACCTCTCGGCGGCGGCGGTGATGGACGCGCTGCGGACGTACGACGGTCCCGCGTACGACGCGGTCGTCATGGCAGGCTTCGGCGAGCACGGCCGGGAGGGCGTACGGGAGCTGGTGGACGTACCCGTCGTCGACATCACGGAGGCCGCCGCACACCTGGCCTGTCTGCTGGGGCGGCGCTACGGGGTGGTGACCACCCTGGAGCGGTCGTGCGGGCAGATCGAGGACAGCCTGGAGCTGGCCGGGGTCGGGCGGAACTGTGTCGCCGTGATCGGTACCGGGCTCGGGGTGCTGGAGCTGGAGGACGGCGAGCGTACGGAAGCCGCCTTTCTGACGGCTGCCGAACGGGCGCGAGACGCCGGTGCCGAGGTCCTGGTGCTGGGGTGCGCCGGGATGACCGGGCTGCAGCGGGTCGTGGCGGAGAAGCTGGGGGTTCCGGTGGTCGACGGGGTGGGGGCGGCCGTCAAACTCGCCGAGTCCCTGGTGGAGTTGGGGTTGCGGACGAGTCGGGCCGGGGGGTACGCGAGGCCGTTGCCGAAGCGGCGGGCGTGGGGGCGGGACCCCGGGCAGGGCGGGCACGGGGCGGCCTCCCGGGGACACTCAGGCTGATCGGCCTGCCCCGGATCGCCCCGGACGCCAGACGTACCGCACGTCCGGCTCCCGCTCCTCGTTCCCACCGCCGTCCGTGTACTCGACGGCGACGAAGCCGTGGCGCTCGTAGAAGCGATGGGCGGGCCTGTTGACCTGAAAGGTCCACAGGCTCAGCCCGTCCGGGCGGCGCTGCTTGGCCAGCGCGACGAACCGATCACCGATGCCGCGCCCACGCCAGTCGGGATCGAGATAGAGCTGCGAGAGCAGACCACCGTCGAGGACCATGACCCCGACGACCCGATCGGCGGCCTCGGCCACCCAGGTCTCCCGTAACAGCACCACCACCTCCCGGAAGTACGTCCGCACCTCGTCGTCGGAGCGCCGCCGCACGACGGTCGGCAGCGCGGCGGCGAACGACCGCAGCCATACGTCGGCGGCGGCGCCGGCGTCGGTGGGCCGGGCGCGCCGGAGGGCGACGGCGGTCATGGCCGCGTCCCCGTTGTGGGGTGGTCGGGAACGACGGCGGTGGCCGTGATCTCCACCAACTGCCCCGTGTACCCGAGACACGCCACCCCCAGCAGCGTCGACGAATGCGGCCCGACGCTCAGCCCGGACGCCTCGACGACCTCCCAGACGGCGGACAGCACGGCGGTGTCACCGCTCACGACATACACATCGGTCGACACGACATGGCCCAAGTCACTGCCGACTGCCCGAAGTTGCTCCCGAAGATTGCCGATCACCTGCTCGGCCTGCCGTACGGGATCCCCTTCACCGACGAGATTCCCGTCGGCATCGAGCGGCACGGAACCGGCGAGGAAGGCGAGCCTGGTACCGGCCTCGACGACGGAGGCGTGGGAGTAGGTGGGGGGAGGGAAGAGGGCGGGGGTGGTGACGCGTCGGATCATGGGGCCTCCTGACGAGTGGGGGTGGGAGTCGGGGTTGGGGGGTGAACGGGTGGATGAGGGCCGGGGGAGGGCGGCGGCCACGGGTGCTCGTACGGCGTTCAACCTGCCGATCATCCGCGCCCGCACGGGCACGCGCATCCGAATTTCCGCCCGCTCGCTCACGCAGCCGGCGCTCGCGCGTCGGACGCGTCCGTACAACAACTCGTCCTCGTCCAGGGCCTCGTCGTAGCGAGTCACCCGATGGCGCAGGTAGTCGACCTCGTCCCGCCGGTTGCGATGCTCGACCGCCAGTGCGGCCAGCCGCTCCGGGGCCACCTAATTACGTGGTCGCAGACCTGGCTGCTCCGTAGCCTGCTCCCATGCCCGCCCCCGACGACGCCGCCTTCCTCGACGCCACCGCCGACCGCCTGGCCGCGCTCCCCACCGTCCGGGCCGTTGCCCTGGGCGGCTCACGGGCCCAGGGCACGCACCGGCCCGACAGCGACTGGGACCTCGCCGTCTACTACCGCGGCGCCTTCGACCCGGCGGACCTCCGCGCCCTCGGCTGGGAGGGCGAGGTGTCCGAGGTCGGGGGCTGGGGTGGGGGCGTCTTCAACGGGGGCGCGTGGCTGACGATCGAGGGGCGGCGGGTCGATGTTCACTACCGCGACCTCGACGTGGTGGAGCGGGAGTCGGCGGAGGCGGAGGAGGGGCGGTTCCGGGTGGAGCCGCTGCTGTTCCATCTCGCGGGGATTCCGAGCTATCTGGTGGTCGCGGAGCTGGCGATCAACCGCACCCTGCGGGGCGAACTCCCGCGTCCGGCGGGGTATCCGGAGAGGCTCCGCCGGACCGCGAGCGAACGCTGGCTCGGCACCGCCCGCGCCACCCTCGCGTACGCGAAGGCGAACCACGCTCCGGCCGACCGCCTCACCGAACTCGCGGGCGCACTCGCCACGGCCGCCATGCAGGCCGGGCATGCGGTGCTGGCGGCGCGGGGGGAGTGGGTGACCAATGAGAAGCGGTTGTTGGAGCGGGCGGGGTTGCGGGGCGTCGACGGTGCCATCGAGGCTCTGGGGACCCGTCGCGGGGAGCTGGACCAGGTCGTGGTCGAGGTGGAAGAGCTGGTCGAGCAGATGATGGAGACGGCGGCGTCGACTCGCGCGTGAGGCCGCGACGTCGGCAGGCTGACCGATCGCGTTCCTTCGGCAGGGCTGACCGATTGCGTTCATAAAGAACGTGCCGTTTCCAAGCATCGTCACATCCCCGAAACGTCAACGTCCCATCTTCACCAACCCTCCGCCCTACCGTGGACACCACAGCCCACCGCCCGGCCACCGTCGCCCGAAGGCACCCACCCCCGCCCTCGTCCCGACAGGAGCCCTGTGTCCCGCCCCGTACGTTCGGTTCTCGCGCTTCCGCCCTGGCTCGCCCATGCGCTCCGTGCCCAGAGGGGGCCGGTTCCCTGGAGTGCGGTGGTACGAGGGGTGCTGGCCGCTGGGCCGTTGCTGCTTGCCGCGGTTCTGTTCGGGCGTGCCTCGCTCGGTGTCGTCGCCGCCATCGCCGCCATGCTCGCCGGCATCAACGACCGTCCCGGTAGCCGTCGGGCGTCCGTCAGGCGGCTCGGGGTTCCCGCGCTGGCGGGGGCCGTCGGGCTGGTCGTCGGGACGTATGCCGGGGACCGGCTCGGGGCCGTGCCGCTCACCGTGCTGCTCACCGGGCTCGGGCTGTTCGCCGGTGGTGTCAGCGCTGTGGGGCCTGTGGCCTCCGGGGCGGGTACGCAGTTGCTCGTCGCCGCCGCCATCGGGGCCGGGATGCCGTTGCCCGACAGTGGGTGGGAGCGGGCCGTCGCCTATCTCGGCGGTGCCGTCTGGCTGCTCGCGCTGCGGCTGGTGCTTCCCACGCCCGGGTCGCTCGTCGGGGACTTCCGGTTCGACGGGGAGCGGGACGCCGTCGCCGATGTGTACGACGCCGTGGCCGCACTCCTCGACGCCGTCGGCACCCCGCAGGCCGGCGCCCGCCGCCTCGCGCTCACCGCCGCCCTCGACCATGCCCAGGACGCCCTCACCGGGCCCCGGCTGCGGCGATACGCCTCCTCGTCCGCCGAGCGGCGGCTGCACGCGCAGTACGCCGCCGCCCTGCCGCTCGGCGAGGCCGCCACCGCGCTCGCCTGGGCCGGAGACACCGTGCCCGCCCGGGCTTCCGAAGGGCCCCGGCGTCTCGCCGCCGCCGTGCGCGGCAACACCCACACCGGCCCGCTGCCCGCGCCCTCCCGGTCCGCGCCCGCCCTGCGCGCCCTCGACGACGCCCTGCTGCACGCCGCCGAGGCCTTCGACCGGGGCAGGGGCGACAGCGACCTGCATACCCGGCGCCGCACCGCCAAGGACCTTCTTCGAGCCGTATTCGGGTCCGGTGGGCGCGAGTACGGGCTGCGCGTGGCCCTCTCCTTCGGGGCCAGCGCCGGCATCGCCCAGGCCCTGCACCACGCCCAGTGGTACGGGCAGCACGAGCACTGGTACTGGCTTCCGGCCACCGCCGTCTTCCTCGTCAAGCCCGACCTCGGGCCGCTCGTGTCCCGGGTGCTGTGCCGGGCCGCCGGCACCGTGCTGGGAGCCCTGCTCTTCGCCGGGTTCGCGGCCGTGCTGCCCCGGCCGGAAGGGCTCATCGCGCTCGTCGCTCTCAGCGGCGCCCTGATTCCCGTCGCCACTCGGCACTTCGCCGCCCAGACCGCCGTCGTGACCGTCCTCGTGCTCGCCCTCGTCATGGTGGGCGGCGAGCCGCAGGCATCCCTGAGCCGGATCGGCGAGACCCTGCTGGCCTGCGCGATCGTGCTCGTCGTCGGGCATCTGCCGATGCCGGGGCAGCGGGGCGGGGGTGTGCGGGCGCGGCTCGGTGCGGCGGGGCGTGCCGCGTATGCGTACCTCGGTCACGTCCTGCGTGAGGCCGATGGGGCTGCGGTTCGTGGGGGTGAGGGGCCTGCCGTTCGTGAGGCCGATGGGCATGCGGTTCGTGGGGCCGGTGTCCGCGGCGATACTCACGACCCCCGCGCCGACGTTCGCCACCCCCGCGACCCCGCGCACGGCCCCGACGCCCGCGCCCATCGCTGGACCCTCCGCCGTGAGGCCTACCGTGCGCTCGCCGAGGCCCGTACCGCCATCGCCCTCGCCGCCGCCGAACTCCCCGCGCTCGCCCGGCATACGGAGGGCGCGGACGAGGTCGTGGCCACCCTCGAACGGCTGGTCGACACGACGACCGCATGTGCCGTCCACCTCGACGACTCGGGCCGGCTCACACCCTGGCACCTCGCCCAGCTCGACGACCTGCTGGAGCAACTCGCCGAGGAACGTGACCGGGCCGGGCTACGGATCCCCGAGGTCCCCAACCTTCCCAACCTCCCCAACCTCCCCAGGGCCTCCGAGGTGCCCCTCACCGGGTGAGCCGCGGCCGGGTGATGCCGCGGCCTCAGCCCTCGACCCGCACCCAGACCGGCGCATGGTCCGACCCCGCCTCGCCCCGCCGTTCCCGCGGATCCGCCCCGACCGACGGCAGTTTCGGCGCACCGGCCCCCGGCGCCCCCGTCCCCGCCGCCGTCGCCCGGTGGATCAGGCGGTGGCTGCACAGTATGTGGTCGATCAGCTCAAGCCGGCCGGAGTTGATCCGGGAGAACCGCTGCTCGGCGGGGATCAGCGGCGCCACGTTCCACAGGCGGCCCGCGTCGCCCTTGTCCTGGGCCTTGAAGCCGGGGGTGCCGATCTCCGAGCCGGGCGGGCCCAGCAGGATCTGGGTGGTCGCCGCCCGCACCTCGTCGTTCAGGTCGCCCAGGACCGCCACGTCACGCTCGCGTCCGTCGCCGGCCAGCAGTACGTCCGCCAGTGCGCGCAGCGTCGTCGCCTCCGCCGCTCGTCGGTAGAGGGCGTACGCGCCGTAGCGGGCCCGTTCGCCCTCGTCGCGCGGCTGGAAGCGGTCGCCGGGGTACGACAGCAGCTTCGACTTGAGGTGGGCGACCGCCACCCGGAGCGGACCGGGCCCCGACTCCGGCTCCGTCTCGACCGCGAGGAGGCCCCGGCCCGACTCCGACACCGTGCCGCCCTCGTCGTCCTTCTGCACCGGGAGCAGCTTCTCCGGGAAGGCGGACACGTCGTGCAGGACCCGGAGCGCGGTGCGGCTGAGGAAGCCGACCCGGATGCCCCGGCCGTCCGGGTGCTCGGAGAGCGCCGTGTGCCAGTCGCCGCCCAGCAGTCCGACCAGGTCCCGCAGGGCCTCCGGGTCCCCGACCTCCTGCACGCCGAGCAGCGCCGGGTCGAGGTCGGTGACGACCGCTGCCAGTGCCGCGAGCTTCGTCTCGTACGCCGCCTTGTCCTTGGGGCCGAACTCGCCGCCGGGCCGGTAGAGGTTCTCCAGGTTCCAGGTGCCGAGGAGCATGCCGGACTCCTTCCAGAAGCCCTGGGCCCAGGGCCTGTTCTGAGTTCCCGTCGAGCCGGCGGTGGCGTGGCTGCGAGCGGGCCTTGGTGAGGCCAGGGTGCCCGTGGGCCGGGTCGTGCGACAGACCCGTGACCGGATGCGCGGTTCACCTCACGCGACCCGACGACCGCGTCGTACGTTGGCGTGATGACGCCGCCTCCCGCAGCAGCCGCCGACCTCGTCATCACCGGATGCACCGTCCTCGTGCACGACGATCAAGAGCGGATCGGGTTCCAGGAGAACGCCGCGATCGTCGTACGGGGCGGGGTCATCGAGTCCGTCACGAGCGCCGATGCCGTACGCGGCCGAGCCGCCGTCGAGCGCGTCGACGCGGCCGGTCAGGTCGCCCTCCCCGGCCTGGTCAACTGCCACACCCACGCCCCGATGGTCGCCCTGCGCGGGGCCGCCGAGGACCTGCCCACCGAGGAGTGGTTCAACGACGTCGTCTGGCCGATCGAGTCCAATCTGACCGAGAAGGACGTGGCGTTGGGGGCGCGGCTGGCCTGCGCCGAGATGATCCGCGGCGGGGTCACCTGCTTCGCGGACCACTACTTCTCGATGGACGCCGTCGCGGCCGTCGTCGACGAGTGCGGGATGCGGGCCCATCTGGGGGAGGCGTTCTTCTCCTCCCAGGGTCCCCGAGGGCGGGAGCGGTCACTGGAGTTCGCGCTACGGCATCGCGGCGGCGCCGGCGGCCGTATCACCACCGTCCTCGCCCCGCACGCCCCCTACACGGTCGACGACGCCGACCTCACCGCCACCGCCGAACTCGCCCACGCGCACGGCCTCCCCGTCCACCTGCACGCCTCCGAGAACCGCGACCAGGCCGAAGCGAGCCTCGCCCGCCACGGCGTCACCCCGATCGAGGTCCTCCGACGCACCGGGATCCTCGACACCGACGTCCTCATCGCCCATGGCACGGGCATCCTCGACCGCGACCTGCCCGTGCTCCGGGACGCCACGGGCCGCGTCGCCGTCGCCACCGCCCCCCGCGGCTACCTCAAGTTCGCCTGGCCCACGACCACACCCGTACGCGCCCTGCGCGACCTCGGCATCCCCGTCGGCCTCGCCACGGACGGCGCCGCCTCCAACAACTCCCTCGACGTCTGGGAGTCGATGGCCCTCACCGCCCTCGTCCAGAAGTCGACCACCGGCGACCCGCGCCGGCTGACCTCCCGCCAGGCCCTGCATCACGCCACCCTCCAGAGCGCCCGCGCGGTCGGCCTCGGCGACGGCCTCGGCAGCCTCGCACCCGGCCGCCGCGCCGACATCATCCTGGTCGACCTCACCGGCCCGCACACCCAGCCGGTCCACGACCTCGCCGCCACCCTCGTACACAGCGCACGCTCCTCCGACGTGCGCACGACGATCGTGGACGGCCGGGTCCTGATGCGGGACCGGGAGTTGCTGACGATCGATGTGCCCGCCGTCGTGCGGGAGATGGGGGAGCGGATGCCGGCGTTGCTGGACCGCAGCCATGGCAAGCGGATCCAGGATTACGACACCTGAGAACCGGCCTCGCAGACGTCATGACACCGACCTGTCTGACGGAGGGTCCGGCGAGGCACGGAGCCGGAACGACGAGAAGCCGACGGTGCTCATCGTGCTGGTGTTGGGCGCGGTGGCGACGCTCGAGTCCTGCACGGGCCTTCTCGCGACCGAGCGTGAGGAACGCGCCGACGCTCCGCCCTCCGACCTCGCCTTCCTCCTGTGGAGGAGTCCGGCCGCTGTGAAGGGCCCGTGCTGCTGGCCATCCACCACTGCCTGGGCGCCCCGCCGGCTAGCGCGGAGACGGAGATCGACCTGGCCGCGCCGCTGGAACGGTTTCCCGAACTCGCCCTCGTCGAACGAGGACCTACGGCGGGCCGTTCGCTGCGCGTGTGTGGCCTGCTCGTGCTGCAGGTGTCGTAGGACGGGAAAATCCTCCGAATTTCACCCGTCCGGCGATGAGTTCCGCCCCTCCCGCCGGTCACCACTCCGAACGGACCGTTGCACAGGAGGGGCGCCCATGTCGCTTCCGGAGATCGTCTCGCGCGAGCAGTGGCGCGCGGCGCGTGAGGAACTGCTGGTCAGGGAGAAGGCGGCCACGCGCGCGCGTGACGCGCTCAACGCCGAGCGGCGCCGACTGCCCATGGTCGAGGTCGAGGAGGAGTACGTCTTCGAGGGCGGCGACGGCAAGGCCGCCCTGCTCGACCTCTTCGAGGGGCGTCGGCAACTCGTCGTCTACCACTTCATGTTCGCCCCGGAATGGGACGCCGGGTGCCGCAGCTGCTCGGCGTTCCTGGACCAGATCGGGCACCTGGCGCATCTGAAGGCACGCGGGACGAGCCTGGTCGCCGTCTCCAGGGCGCCGTTCACGAAGATCCTTCCGTTCAAGGCGCGCATGGGGTGGACGGTGCCCTGGTACTCGTCGTACGGCACCGACTTCAACCGCGACTTCGAGGTGACCCTGGAGCACGAGGGCGAGCTGGTGGAGCGGCCCGGCGTCAGCTGCTTCCTGCGGGACCGGGACCGTGTCTTCCACACCTACTCGACCTATGAGCGCGGCCTCGACGGGCTCGGCTCGACCACCGGCTTCCTGGATCTCACCGCGCTGGGCCGGCAGGAGGAGTGGGAGGAACCCAAGGGGCGCGCGTCGGCTCTCGGGGCGCCTGCGGGCAGTGAGCGCATCCGTTATCACGACGAGTACGACGAGTACGAGCAGTGACACGGGGTGTAGTGATCGATCATGGAGGGTGAGCGGGTGCTCACACAGTGCGGTGAACGAGTGTCAACTACGTCTCAGTCCCGTCACTGAGCGAGGCCATTCACCTCCGGCTGGCGTTAACTCCTACAAGTACGACGCTTATCGGAGGTCAGGATGGTGAACGGGCGAACAGTGCTCGAACGCTTTCCCGCGGGCGGGCCGCGAGGATCGTGGCCGGCGGAGGAGTTCGCACACGCGCGGCGCATGGAGGGCCTGCCCGCCGAGGTCGTGATGGACCTCGCGACGGACGCGTTCCTGGTGATCGTCCGCGGTGACGCCACGGCGGACGCCGCCGCGTGAGCCTCGGCGGGGCCGCGAGCCCTACGCGCTCAGCTGGTCGGACCAGGTGGGCGTGGTCCCCGTGATCCTGCAGAGCGCCAGATACAGCGGAATCGGCGGCGTATAGGGCACCGTCCCGTCCGGGCGGTGGATCAGGCGTGGGGTGTCCAGGACGACCGCCCCGGTCGTGTAGCGCACCGACTCCGGCCACTGAAGCGCGTAGTCGGAGTCGGACGGGACGATCCACCACCAGTGCGCGTCATCGGCGTACACACACCCCACCCGCGGCAGCCGGGGCAGGAGCAGTGGACCGAAGCGGGCGGGAACCGCCACCGCGTCGCAGCCCAGGGGAGCTGTCATCCCCTCCGGAACGGGCAGGCGGCGCGGGGCGGCGGTCGTGGGCGTGCTGCGGCGAAGGCGGACCAGCGTGTCCAGGCTCAGCACCCGACCGCTGCCCGAAGCGCCGCTCACAGCCATGCGGATCCCGTCCCCCTGTGGTGCCGCGCCTCGGATGCGTCCTCGTCGCCCGAGCCACCGGGCGGGCCCGGCTTGGGACGGGAGCCCCAGCCGAGGTCGTTGTACGGCCCGCAGTCGAACCCGGGAACGTCCGGGAACGCCGCCGTACGCGGCAGATCCGCCCAGACCACCAGCCCGGAACCGTGCTCCTGGGCCCCCCACGCATGGCAGAGGGCGCCGATGAGCAGCAGTCCCCTCCCGTGCTCGTCCTCGGGGCGCGCGGCCGCCGGATGGGGCTCACCCGGCGCGCAGCCCTCGTCGCGCACGGCTATGCGCACCAGATCGGCCCCGTCGTGCAGCTCGCACACTATGTGCTCGCTGGCGGTGTGCACGATCGCGTTGGTGACCAGCTCGGACACGACCAGAGCCGCCGTGTCGCAGGTGTCCTCGCACACCGACCACCCGTTCAGCCGCGCCCGGGTCAGACGTCTGGCCTGCGCGGGCGAACCCGGATGTGCGGCCAGCTCGAAACGGAACCGGCGCCCGGCGGCCGCACCCTGCTGAGGGCCGACTCCCGTGGTGGCACCGAGGCTGTGGGGGACCGCGGCGGCGTCTGTTCCTAACGGCGGGGACGGAATCACGCTTGCCACTATCGCCCCGCCGTGAACACTTGGCAAGTGTCACTCTGAAAAATGCAGAGTGCTGTGTGACTCTCTGGAAGGCCGTGGCACACTGCTCGCAACAGCATGTCGAACGGCGCCAGTTGGGATCACCGAAGATCCATCAGATCCACCGCGATCTTCGAAACGGGTCCTTGAATGGCGCCGTCGGCCTGTCGGCGCTCAGTTGGTCTGCCGGGATTGGGTCCGTCTGACACTATTCAGTCGGTCTGCAGGGATGCGCAGGGATACATAGGGATTCACTCGTGGAGGTGGAGCGTGAGCGAGCCGCGGTCCGCGCCGACGGTCGGCCAGGTGGTCCTGGGTCGGCGCCTGCTCGACCTGCGTGAACGCGCCGGGCTCAAGCGTGAGGAGGCCGCGCGTGTCCTGCGTGTCGCCCCCGCCACGGTCCGCCGGATGGAGATGGCCGAGGTCGCCCTCAAGATCCCGTACCTCCAGCTGCTCCTGAAGGCCTACGGCATCTCCGACGAGGAGGCCGAGGCCTTTGTGCTGCTGGCCGAGGAGGCCAACAGGCCCGGCTGGTGGCAGCGGTTCCACGACATCCTGCCCGGCTGGTTCTCCATGTACGTCAGCCTGGAGGGCGCCGCCGGCCTCATCCGGTCGTACGAACCCCATTTCGTGCCCGGTCTGCTGCAGACCGAGGACTACGCGCGCGGAGTGCTGAGGTCCGGCGCCATCGGCCAGACCAGCCCCGACGACATAGAGCGCCATGTCGCCCTGCGCATGCAACGCCAGCAACTGCTCACCCGTGAGGATGCGCCCCGGCTGTGGGTCGTGATGGACGAGACCGTGCTGCGCCGCCAGGTGGGCGGCCCGGAGGTGATGCGTGCCCAGATCGACAGGCTGCTCGAGGCCACGAAGCTGCCCAACGTCACGCTGCAGGTCGCGCCCTTCGCCAAGGGACCGCACCCCGGCACGTACGGGCCCTTCGTGCTGTTCCGATTCGCCGTGCCGGAACTTCCCGACATGGTCTACAGCGAGTACCTGACCGGCGCCGTCTATCTCGACGCGCGTGCCGAGGTGGCGACCCACCTCGAGGTCATGGACCGCATGGCGGCGCACGCCGCTACGGCACATCGCACGAAGGAGATCCTCCGGGATCTCCGCAAGGAGCTGTGAATGGATCGCATCAGGCCGCGTATACGCGTCTACAACGGCATGCCCGCGCGGGACTTGGGCAGCGAGGGCTGGCACAAGCCGTGGAGCGGCGGCAACGGCGGCAACTGCCTGGAGGCGATGAAACTCGCCGACGGCCGGATCGCCGTCCGCCAGTCGACCGACCCGGACGGGCCGGCGCTGATCTACACCACCGACGAGATGACGGCGTTCATCGAGGGCGCCAAGGCGGGGGAGGCGGACTTCCTCCTTTCCTGACCCGCTTCGGCCGCGGTGCTTACTTGATAATTCTTGCGTCTTACGGAGTGCTCCATGACCGAGATCGACACCAGCAAGCCGCATCCCGCGCGGATGTACGACTGGTATCTCGGCGGGAAGGACAACTATCCCGTCGACGAGGCCATGGGGAAGCAGATGCTCGCCCTCGACCCGCGCGTCCCGGTGATGGCGCGGGTCAACCGCGCCTTCATGCACCGCAGCACCCGCTGGCTCGCCCAGCAGGGCGTACGCCAGTTCCTGGACATCGGCACCGGTATCCCCACCGAGCCGAACCTCCATCAGGTCGCCCAGCGCATCGCCCCCGACGCGCGCGTCGTCTACTGCGACAACGACCCCATCGTGCTGGCCCACGCGGCAGCCCTGCTGCGCGGCACGGAGGAGGGCGCCACCGAGTATCTGCAGGCCGATGTGCGCGACCCCGGCGCGATCGTCGAAGGGGCCAGGAAGGTCCTGGACTTCAGCCGTCCGGTGGCCCTCTCCCTCATCGCGCTGCTGCACTTCGTCTCCGACGAGGACGGCGCGCACGAACTGGTGCGCCGGCTGCTGTCCGAACTCCCCTCCGGCAGCTACCTGGTGCTCACGCACGCGACCGCCGACTTCACTCCCGAGGAGTCGAAGGCGGCGACCGAGAAGCTCAAGGCGGCCGGTGTCACGCTGACCCTGCGCGCCCGCGAGGGCTTCACCCGCTTCTTCGAGGGCCTCGAACTCGTCCCGCCCGGCGTCCAGGTGCCGCACCAGTGGCACCCCGACCTGGGAGAGCCCGTACCCGGGCAGGACGACGGGGTCATTCCCGGGTACGGGGCGGTGGGACGCAAGCCGTAGGGCTGGGCTGAAGCAAGGGCTCAGGGCCTCGTGGTCTACAGGTAGGACAGCATGCGTCGCGGCGCGTCCACCAGGCGGCTGACGATCACCACCGGCAGCGGGGGCTGCTCCGCCTTGGCCGGGCTGACGTTCAGCCCGTAGTAGATCTGCTCGATCGAGGGCGGTCCGACCGCGAGGTTGCGCCGGACCGCCTGCGACGGCGACTCCTCACCGGTCTTCACGAGGTACGCCGCGACCATCGCGCCGGTACGGCCCACACCCGCGCCGCAGTGCACGAACACCGGGCCGGACGCCGAGGAGACGACGTCGAGGAAGCGCTGCACCTGCTGCGGCGCCGGCGTCTGACCGTCACGGATCGGCAGCCGTACGACATTCAGCCCGGCCTCGCTCGGTTCGGCCAGCTCGGCCGCGCTCATGCGCTCGGCGCGCAGGTCGACGACGGTGCCGATGCCCATGCCCGCCAAGGCCCGGTAACCGGCCTCGGAGGGTGCGGAACCGCGCCACAGCCTGCCGTCGGAGTCCACGGGCTGGAAGTGGTTCACGCCCTGGACGGCGCGCGTTCCCGCGGGCGCGGCGGTCGCTTCGCGGGCCAGCAGCGACAGGCCCAGGATGGTGCCGGCGCCCGCTATCCACAGGGCGAGGTAACCGATCACGATGCCGAGGAGGATGCGCAGCGCGCGCTGGGAGAGGGGGCGCCTGCCGAGGGCAGGGCGGGGCAAGGTGGCAGAGAGAACAGCCATGGGCGACCCGGGGGACTAGGGGACGTGGGCGCAGTTGGAAGAGTACCCCGGGGATTGTGATCAATGAGTTCTACGTCCGTTTTTGTGCGGTAAGTCTCACTTGTCATGTCTGGGTGGCCGGTGTCATGTCTGGCTGGCGGGCGGTTCCGATCTCGTCGCCGTGGCAGGGGCGTCCGGTCACCGTGAGTCGTCGCCCGACTCCACGTCATCGACGGCGATCACCGTGAGGTGGGCGCGCTCCAGGGTCGCGTCCTCCAGGCAGCCGCGCAGCCGGAGGACGTCGTGGTCGGTGAGCGCGGGCCGTACGACCCCGGCGAACATGCCGTCCCCCAGGTTGCCGAGGGGAGCGTGCCGCAGCACCACGGCCGTGGAGTCCCGGCAGCCCTCCCAGATCTGCCGGGCGGCCAGCGCCTTGCGGTCGGCCGACATGTCCGTGCCCCGCAGGTCGACCCGGACGAGCACCGAGGTCGCCTGGTGCTCGTTGGCCTCCTCGGCCCGCGTCTGGGTGACGTTGGCCAGCCCCGTGACCAGTGCGGCGAGCAGCGCGACGGCGACGACCGAGACGGCGGTCAGGCGCGCGGTACGGCGGCGGGACCCGTTGCCCGGGGCCGGCAGGTCCTCCAGATCGCCGGGCGCGGCCGGATCGGGTGCGGAGAGGAGGGCCAGCCGCCCGGCCAGGCGCCGCTCGGCGGGCCGGGCCGTGGTCGCCGCGACCTTCTGCACCACCCAGGCGAGCCCGGACAGCACCACTCCGGCGACCATCAGGACCGGCACGAAGACATACGACCGCTCCGCCGGGTCCTCCAGCCACCGGAACCGCTTCTCCTCCTCGGCCGCGGCCGGCTCCCGCAGCCGCGTCAGCACGTCCTCCTGGCGGGCGTCCAGCTCCCGCTGCCGCCGGTCGGTGTCGCGCAGCCGCTCCTCGATCCGGTTCAGCCGCCCCAGCGTCACCAGGCCGAACAGCATCACCTCGACGACCAGCAGCAACACCCCGCAGATCATCGCGCGCTGCCACTGCCACCGGTACAGATAGACGATCAGGTAGGTGCCCGCGCCGGTCGCGGCCAGGGCGCCGAAGACGTACGCGATCCTTCTCATGACGCGTCCCCCAGTCGTATGTCACCGGCGGCCCCCTCCGCCGGTCGTACGTCACCGGCGGTCCCGTCGACCGCGAGCCGCGAGCCGGGCCGGAAGCGGCGCACGGCGTCCTCGGCCCCGATGACCGCGGGCAGCCCGAACTCCCGCGCCAGGACGGCCAGATGCGACAACGGGCTGCCGGTCTGCGCGACCAGAGCGGTCAGACCGGGCAGCAGCGGGGCGAGCGCGGGGTCGAGGGACCGCACCACCAGCACGGCATCCGCCGGCCGGGGCCCCGTCCCATCCCATGCGGTCCCGACGGCCCGCCCGGCGGACACGCCCCGCACCCCGCCGCTCCGGCGGGCGTCGCGCTCGGCGGCGACGACCTGACCGCCCGCGAGCCGGAACTCGTCCGGCAGCGGGGGCGACGCGGGCCGCGGCACGCGCTCATGGAAGTCGTCGGGCAGACGGGCGCCGCTCAGCACGTCGGCCAGCTCCGCCCAGCGCAGCAGTCCGACGCGCTCGGCGTCCAGCCCCAGCCGCCGGGCCACCTCACGGACCATCCGCACCTGGAGCTCCTGCACCCAGCGGACGCGGAGGCGGAGCGCTTCGCGGGGTGGGAGTGCGGTCGTCAGGGAGCGTTCGGTGGGGGTGGTGGCGTGGGCGGGTCCCGTGAAGGGGGTGGCGTAGATGGCGAGGGCCGCGCTGGTCAGGTCGTGCTGGATCGCCGGTGCGGACGTCGTGTGCCGTGGCCGTCCATGCGTCTCGGTCCCGGGTGCCTGCCCGGAGCCGCTCGTGACCGGCGCGGGCGCGACCGTGGTGTCCGGCAGCCGTCCCCGGTCGTGCAGGCTCGGGGCGGTGAGGGCCAGGACGACCGGGTCCGTGGCGACCACCCGGTCGTCGGGTACGCCCCGCGCGCGGGCGTCGGCCAGGGCGGCGAGGGCCGTGCCGGCCGCTGTGCGGCTCTTGGCCGGTTCGCGGAGGAGGGCGCCGGCGAGGGCTTCCTGGGCGTGCAGGGAGATCAGGACCCGGCGGGTCCAGCGGAGCTCCGCGGCCAGGGCGGTGCCGGAGAGCGCGGCGGGGGACGGGAACTCGGCCAGGCGGCGGTCGACGTCGGCGACGAGGTCGGTCGCCAGCCCGGGCAGGGCGGCGGCGAGGCGGCCCACCCGCCAGGCCGCGCCGAGCCGGCGCGCTCCGGGCGCCGGGTTGAGCAGCGCCAGCCAGCGGTGGCGCGGCGGAACCGTGCCGAGGAGGCGGAGATCGGCGGCCGCGCGCCCGCCGACCGTGGTGACCACCGGCACCGACCTCAGCAGCCGACGCGGCGCGGTACCCCCGATGTCGAGCGCGGCGGCGAGCCCACGGGCCATCGGCGCCACCCACAGGTCCTCCTCCAGCGGCGCGAGCTGCTCGGGCAGCGTCTCCGCCACCGGGCCGGGCCCGAGCAGCCGCGCCCCGCGTGCGGGCCGGGCCGCCATCGCGGTGATCGGCCTGCTCTGGAACAGCCACAGCCGCCCGTCCGCGTCGAACCCGAACTCGACGTCCTGCGGCCCGCCGAAGACCCGCCGGACCCGCCGCGCGAGCCGCGCCAGCCGGAACAGCTCGCCGCGCGTGAGCAATGAGCCGGGCCCTGCCGCCTCGGCTCGCGGACCGGCGGAGGATTCCGGCCACGCGTCGCCGGAGGGCTCGGTCCGCGTGTCGTGGGCCCGCTCGGCCCACTCGTCCTCGGCGGGCTCGGTCCGCAGCAGCCGTCCGTGCCCGCTCAGCCAGTAGCTGGTACCGGTCCGGGCACCGCCGACCAGGCTGTCCGGCCCCCCGCGCACCGCGCTGACCAGCAACCGGTCGGCCCGCCCCGCCACCGGGTCGGCGCCGAACATCACCCCGCCGACCCGCGCGACGAGCATGGGCTGCACCAGCACCGCCATCGGTGCCGTGGTCCCGTCGGACCGGTGCGCCGAGTCGAGCACGGTCTGCACGGCCGTGAGGAAGTCCCGCCAGCCGCGCACATCGAGCACCGAGTCGAACTGGCCCGCCAGGGACGACTCCTCGTTGTCCTCCTGCGGCGAGGAGGACCGTACGACGAGCGGGCGGGTGCCGCCGTCGGAGAGCTCGTCCCAGGCGCGCCGCAGGGCGACCGTGTCGCCGTTCCCTCCGTGCGGGATCACGAATCCGGGGAGCACGGGCAGTCCGGCGCGGGCCGCGCGGGCGAGGTTCGCGGCCTTGGACCCCATGAGGCGGGGGAGCGCGGCGCCGGGCTGGTCGAGCGGGACTATGGCCGGGCCGTGCTTCTCGGCCCGGCCGAGGGCGACGTCGCCCCGGTGCTCTTCCCCGTCGCGGGCACCTTCTCCATGACGTTCATCGAGCGTCGTCATCGCACACCCTCCAGGACCGACCGCCAACAGGGGGGACGCGCGGGGGTGGCCCTGCGCCTGACGGCGGAACGAAGGATGGGGGCGAGCCGCTACCGGCCCCGGCGGGGTGCGACTACGACACGCCTCCTGCTCCGATGATCCCACTCCTGTTCGGATGCATGTAGCCCAGAAGTCACATTTCGGACAGGTAGGAGAACAAATCAGAATGCGGCAGTATGCCGGAGTCGGCTCATTCGTGGGCAGGAGCCGCCTCATCCGGTGGCAGCGCCCCGCACAGGGCCTCCAACGCCGCCCCGTACGCATGCTCCGAGGGCGTGGCATAGCCGACGACGACGCCGTCGCGGACCGGCATGTCCGGCTCCGTGGCCTCCGGGTGCCGGAACTCGGCGAGGCCGTCCAGGGCGATGCCCTGCCAGGCGGCCGCCTTGAGCGTGGACCGCTCGGTGCCGGGCGGCAGCCGCAGCACCGCGTGGAGTCCGGCGGCGACGCCGGTGACCTCGACGTGGGGCGCGTGTCCGGCGAGCGCGGCCACGAGGCGGTCGCGGCGGCTCCGGTACCGCTGCCGCATGCGCCGTACATGACGGTCGTACGCCCCGGAGGCGATGAAGTCGGCGAGGCCGAGCTGGTCGAGGACGCTCGCCCACGCCTCGCGCTCGCCCTTGGCCGCGAGCACGTCGCCGACGTACCGCTCGGGCAGCACCATCCAGCCCAGCCGCACCGCCGGCGACAGGCTCTTGCTGACCGAGCCGATGAAGATCACGCGTTCGGGGTCGAGGCCCTGGACGGCGCCGACGGGCTTGCGGTCGTAGCGGAACTCCCCGTCGTAGTCGTCCTCCAGGACCACGCCGCCACGCGCGCGTGCCCAGTCGATGACGGCGGCGCGGCGCCGGGGGTGCAGCGGGCCGCCGGTCGGGAACTGGTGCGCGGGCGTGAGCAGTACGGCACGCTCGCGCACCAGCCGGTCGACGCGAGCGCCGTCGTCGTCGAGGGGGAGCGGTACGGTCCGTACGCCCTCGGCGGCGAGGAGTTCCCGGTGGAAGCCCAGCCCGTACGCCTCCACGGCCAGCGGGCCGCGCAGCACGCCGCCGCCCCGGTCCTGGGCCTTCTGGGAGGGCAGTGGCGTGTTCCGGGAGAACAGCAGCCGCAGGGCGTGTGCGAAGCCGGAGCAGATCACGATGCGGTCCGGCTCGGTGCGCACGCCACGCGCGCGTGCCAGGTACTCGGTGAGCGCCTCGCGCAGTTCGAGGCGTCCGGCGGGGTCACCGGGCCCGAAGACCTCGTTCGGCGCCTGCCGGAGCGCCCGCCGGTAGGAGGCCAGCCAGTCCGCACGCGGGAACGCCGACGCGTCCGGGGTGCCCTGCCGCAGGTCGTGCCGAGGCCCACGCGCGCGTGGCGGAGCCTTACGGGGTGCCCGCTCGGCGCGTCCCAGGGGCTGGGCGCGGTCGGCCACCCTCGTCCCCGAGCCCTGCCGGGCGGTGAGCCAGCCCTCGGCGACCAGCTCCGCGTAGGCGTCGGCCACCGTGTTGCGGGCGACGCCGAGGTCGGCGGCGAGCGAGCGGTACGGCGGCAGCCGGGTGCCGGGCGCGAGCCGCCCACCGCGCACGGCTTCGCGCAGGGCACGGATCAGCGCGGCTCGCCGGCCGCCGGGACCGGAGGACTCCGAGAGGTCCAGGTGCAGGTCGGCGCCGATCCGCTCCGCCGAATTGACCCACGATTCCACCATGGAAATGCACCCTACAGCCGGTCTTTGTGCCCCGTAGGTTGGTCCGCATGACGACGCACACGATCGACACCGACACCGACACCGACACCGACACCGACACCGACATCGACACCGACAAGGGCGCGGACATCGACATCGCCGAGGCCATCACCGAGGCGGAGGCCGCCCGCACCCGACTGGACTTCGCGAAGTCCGCCCCGAAGGCCTTCCGCGCCATCGTCGGCTTCGACGCGGCCGCCCGTGCGGGCCTCGACCCCGCCCTCGTCGAACTGATCCAGATCCGCGCCTCGCACCTCAACCACTGCGCCTACTGCCTCCACATGCACACCAACGACGCGCGCAAGGCCGGTGAGAGCGAGGACCGGCTGCACCTGGTCGCCGTCTGGCGCGAGGCCCGCCACTTCTTCACCGAGCGGGAACAGGCGGCCCTGGCCCTGACGGAGGCGGTCACCCTGGTGGCCGACGGAGGCGTCCCGGACGAGGTCTACGCACAGGCGGCGGCCCACTTCGACGACGCGGAACTCGCCCACGTCCTCGCCCTGATCATGACGATCAACACGTGGAACAGGGTGGCGCTGGCGACGGGGAAGGTGGCGGGGACGGACGAGCGGCGCTAGGGGAGCCGCCGTACCGGCCGGATCCCCGGGCCGACCCCCGCACCGCGATCAGCCGTACCTATACCGTCATCGGCCGGTCGTACGGGGATATGGGCGCCGGCAGCCTCGAACTGCCCGTCAGATAACGGTCGACGGCCGCCGCCACCGCCCGCCCCTCCGCGATCGCCCACACGATGAGCGACTGCCCCCGGGCGGCGTCCCCCGCGGCGAACACCCCCGGCACGTTCGTCGCGAACCCCGCGTCCCGAGTGATCGTGCCGCGCGGCGCCAGCTCCAGGCCCAGCTGCTCGATCATCCCGTCGGTCTGGTCGGGCCCGGAGAAGCCGAGGGCGAGCAGGACGAGGTCGGCCGGCAGCGTCCGCCCGGTGTCCGGCAGCGGGCGGCGCTGCGCGTCCACCTCCACCAGGTGCAGCGACCGTACGTGCCCGTCGGCGTCGCCCGTGAAGCGGAGGGTGGACGCGGCGAACAGCCTGGCGTCCGCGTCCGCCGCCGGCGCCGTCTCCAGATCGCGCGCCTCCTCGTGCGCGGCCGACAGCCGGTAGATCTTCGGGTACGTCGGCCAGGGCTCGGCGTCCTCGTCCCGCTCGGCGCCCGGCTGGGCGTAGATGTCCAGCTGGGTCACGGACGCGGCGCCCTCCCGTACGGCGGTGCCCAGGCAGTCGGCCCCCGTGTCCCCGCCGCCGACGATGACGACGTGCTTCCCGGCGGCCGACATGGGGGACGTCTCCAGGTCCCCCTCGCACACCCGGTTGGCCAGCGGCAGATAGGCCATCGCCTGCTCGATGCCGCTCAACTCCCGCCCCGGAACCGGAAGTTCACGCCAGGCGGTGGCCCCGGTGGCGACGACCACGGCGTCGTAGCGCGACCGCAGCTCCGCCGCCCCGACGTCCCGCCCGACCGCCGTCGACGTGCGGAACTTCGTCCCCTCGGCCCGCATCTGCTCGATCCGCCGCTCCAGATGGTGCTTCTCCATCTTGAACTCGGGGATGCCGTACCGCATCAGCCCGCCGATCCGGTCGTCCTTCTCGTACACGGCGACCGTGTGCCCCGCCCGCGTCAGCTGCTGAGCCGCCGCGAGCCCCGTGGGCCCCGAGCCGATCACCGCGACCGTCCGCCCCGACAGCCGGTCCGGCGGCCGCGGCGGGGCGAACCCCTCCTCCCACGCTCGGTCGGCGATGGCGCACTCGACGTTCTTGATGGTGACGGCCGGCTGGTTGATCGCCAGCACACACCCCGCCTCGCACGGCGCCGGGCACAGCCGTCCCGTGAACTCCGGGAAGTTGTTCGTCGCGTGCAGCCGGTCCGCCGCCGCCCGCCAGTCCTCCCTGGACACCAGGTCGTTCCACTCGGGGATCAGATTGCCCAGTGGACAGGCCTCGTGGCAGAACGGGATGCCGCAGTCCATGCAGCGGTCGGCCTGCTTGCTGATGATGGGCAGCAACGCCCCCGGGACGTACACCTCGTCCCAGTCCCCGACCCGCTCCTCGACGGGCCGGCGCGGCCACTCCTGGCGGGGGGTGGTCATAAAACCCTTGGGATCGGCCATGGCCGTCTTCCTTGTGTGCGCATGCACGCGTGACGTGTCGGAGCCGTGCGTCATCGGGCGGCACTCTTCCCGCCACCATACGACTCACCGGCCACGTGCGCAGAGTGCGGGGACAGCGCTTTCTCATCAGTCTCGCCCCTCAGCTGACGGCCAGTACGTACGACACCGTCGCGGCGGCCGAGGCGACCGTCCGGACGTGGTTCCACGCCGTCCACTCGCGCACATACGTCGGCCAGTAGGCGGCCGCCTCCTGGGTGCCCGGCTCCAGCTTGAGCAGCGCTTCGTTGCGGGGCACGTTCGCCACCATGGTCACCCCGAACGAGCCGAACAGATACAGCGCACTGCCCAGCAGCAGCGCCACCGTCCCCTCGTCCGGCCACAGCACGAACGTCACCACGGCGATCACCGCGCACAGCACCGCCGACCCGATGAACACCAGCATGAACGCCGGCATCAGCGCGGTCACATTGATCGCCTTCATCGCGGCGACGCCCTGCGCGGGCGGCAGCGAGGCGAGCCCGCGCATCACGAACGTCGAGAACGCGCAGAACACCCCGGCCACGAGGCCGGTCCCGACCACACCGATCACGATCAGTACGAAGTACGGCCCATCGATCATGTCAACGTCAACTCCCGCATCCCGCCGGGATCCTCCCGGCCCGTCCGTCACCTCAAGTGAAATCCCGTACAAGAACTGTGACCATGGCTGAGCGGCGCGAGGGCATATGTGAGCGTCCAGGGGACGACGACGGGCCGGCCCCTGCGTTGCGTCCGGAACGTGGAGTGCTCCGAGGCCGGGGTGCTCCGAGGGCTGGGGCGCTCCGAGGGACGGGGCGCTCCGAGGACGGTTCGTTCCGAGCAAGGTGTGCTCCGTCAGCCGGCCTCGGGCACCTCCGCCCGCCATGCCCGCAACGTCGTCTCCACCACCGCCGCGATCCGCCGCCGCGCCTCGTGCCGCGGCACCCCGCTCATCAGCAACTGGTCGTACGGCGTGTCCAGGTGCCGCACGGCCGCCGCGACCGCCGACGTCACCGCCATCTCGGACAACGCCCGCCCCGCGGCACTGCGCCCCACCCGTCCGCTGCCCCGCACCGACGCGTGCCCGGCGATATTCCGCGCCCGGTCCGCCGGACACCCTGGGAACAGCCGACGTATCTCCGCCGCGAACGCCTCCGCGAACCGCACGTCCTCCCGCGCCCGGCGCTGCGCGTCCCGCATCCGGCGCCGCCGCCGGGCCTCCGCGTCCGCCAGGCACCGCTGCTCGGCCCGGGCGAGCCCCGCCTCCTCGACGAGGACGCCCTGCCGTTCGTAACGGCTCCTGCGCCGGTTGAACCGCACGACCACCGCCGACAGCGCACTCTCCTCCCGCGACCGACGCGTCAACGCCGTGTCGCCGCGCGGCAGAAACACCAGATGCCCGAGATCGGCACAGTCGAGACACCGAGGCGCACCGTCCTCCAGCACGAGCATCTGCAACGGCCCCGCATGACACTCCGCACAGTGCCGCCGCTTGAGGGGCTGGATGACGAGAAGGCCGGTACGGGGCGGGGGAGTTGCGAGGTGCGCCATACGGGGTTCATTCCCCTCGGGGCGGGACTGGAGAACTCGGCGACCGAGTCCGGGAACCGTCCGACCGGCTCCCGGGGGCCGACCGCGTCCCGCCTCGACCTGCCCGCCGCCCGCCCCACCCGCCGCCTGTCGCATCATGGCCGTATGCGACTGGAGGCGATCACCTGGGACCGGCTCGGCGATCTGCTGGCCGAGCGGTTGCTCGACCTGAAGCCGGCCGACGGCAGTCCTTGGCCGCGTATCGCCTTCGACGGTGCCCCGGCTGCCCGGCCGGGAGACCTCGCCGAACGGGTCGGGGAGGCGCTGCGCATACGCGGTCGACCGTCGCTCGCCGTGGGCATGGAGGGTTTCATGCGCCCCGCCTCCGTCCGCCTGGAGTACGGTCACCGGGACGTCGACGCCTACTACGACGGCTGGTTCGACACCGGCGCCCTGTGGCGCGAGGTCTTCGGCCCTCTCGAACCCGGCGGCGACGGCCGCGTCCTGCCCGACCTCTGGGACCCGGTCACCGACCGCGCCACCCGCAGCCCTTACACCCAACTCCCGCCGGGCGGCTTCCTGTTGCTGCACGGCCCTCTCCTGCTGCGTCACTGGTTCCCCTTCGATCTGACCGTCCACGTCCTGCTGTCACCCGGCGCCCTGCGCCGCCGCACCCCCGATGCCGAGCACTGGACCCTCCCCGCCTTCGAGCGCTACGACCAGGAGACCGGCCCGGCCGGCACCGTCGACGTCCTGGTGCGCGCCGACGATCCGCGGCACCCGGCGTGGAGCGGCTGAGAAGTGATCCGTCAAACCAGTTCTACATGCATGTGCATTTAAATATGCTGGTGCCCATGACGACCTCCACGAGTGATCCGATCTCCTTCGACGACTCCGTCCGCTCCCTGCTGGACGGCAGAAACTTCGCCAGCGTGGCCACCCTCGGCCCCGACGGCGCCCCCCAGAACTCGGTGGTCTGGATCAAGCGCGAGGGCGACACCGTGCTCTTCTCCTCCGTCGACAACCGCCAGAAGGTCCGCAACCTCCGCCGCGACCCCCGCATCAGCGTCTCCGTCTTCGACCTCGCCAACCCCTACTCCTCCGTTGAGATCCGCGGCACCGCCGAGCTCGTCCCGGACGAGGCCAAGCGGCTCCCGTTCGAGCTCTCGCACAAGTACCTCGGCATCGACCCGCCCGCCGAGAAGGACGACGAGACCCGGGTGATCATCCGTGTCGTCCCGCGGAAGGTCGTGCGCTTCTCGGCCTGACCGCCGCGCGCCGCCCGTGGCCGTCACCGCACGGCTCCGGGTGCAGGGGCCGGGTGTCACGGCGAGAATGAAGGGCGCCGGGACTAGCGGTGCGTCCTGCGCCGCGCCGGCCGTCCGGCATCGGGAGGTAGTCCATGACCACTGCCGGAGACATCATGCACCGAGGCGCCCAGTGGATCCCGGCTCACGAGACCCTGGACCGCGCCGCCCAGCTGATGCGCGAGCTGGGAGTCGGAGCCCTGCCCATCAGCGACCAGAACGAACGGCTCTGCGGCATCCTCACCGACCGTGACATCGTCGTCGGCTGCGTGGCCATGGGCCACGACCCGAGCCAGGTCACCGCCGGCGAGATGGCTCAGGGCACCCCGCGCTGGATCGATGCGAGTGCCGACATCAGCGAAGTGCTCCGGGAGATGAAGGAGCACCAGATCCGCCGGCTTCCCGTCATCGAGAACAAGCGCCTCGTCGGCATGATCAGCGAGGCCGATCTGGCCCGGAGCCTCTCGGAGACCGAGGTGGGCCACTGGGCCGAGAGCGTCTACGCCACCAGCGGGGCACCGAAGACACGCTGAACCTGCGCGGCATTCAACACCGTCCTCGTCCGGCCGCCGTGCCGGACGGGGACGCGTCGGCGTCGGTGTCGATGTCGGTGTCGGCCGGGGGCGTCAGAGCCACCCGTTGCGCCGGAAGCCGCGGTGCAGCACCACACACGCGACGGATATCACGCCTATGACCAGCGGATAACCGAACGTCCAACGCAGTTCCGGCATGTACTCGAAGTTCATGCCGTAGACCCCGCACACCATCGTCGGTATGGCGATGATCGCGGCCCACGCCGTGATCTTCCGCATGTCCTCGTTCTGCGCGACGGTGACCTGCGCCAGATGCGCCTGGAGAATCGAGTTGAGCAACTCGTCGAAGGCGGATATCTGTTCCTTGGACCGCAGCAGATGGTCGGAGACATCGCGGAAGTAGGCCTGTATCTCAGGCTCGACCACCCGGATGGGACGAGTGGCCAGCTCCTCCAGCGGACGGCTCAGCGGAACCACGGCCCGCTTCAGCTCCAGCAGCTCCCGCTTGAGCTGGTAGATCCGCCCGGGGTCGACCCGCGCCCCGTTCTCCGCGAAGACGTCCGTCTCGACCTCGTCGATGTCCTCCTGCACCGAGTCGGTGACGCTCAGATAGTCGTCGACCACATGGTCCGCGATGGCGTGCAGCACCGCCGCCGGTCCCTTGGCGAGCTGCTCGGGGTCCGCCTCCAGCCCCTCGCGCAACGGGCCCAGTGAGCCGTGCCTCCCATGGCGCACCGTGATCACGAAGTCCTGGCCGACGAACACCATGATCTCGCCGGTGTTCACCACTTCGCTCGTCGCCGTGAGCTTCTCGTGCTCGACGTAGCAGACGGTCTTGAACACGGCGAACAACGTCTCGTCGTACCGCTCCAGCTTCGGTCGCTGATGCGCCTCGACCGCGTCCTCCACCGCGAGCGGATGAAGGTCGAACAGCTCGGCGATGCCCGCGAACTCATGGTCCGTCGGCTCATGGAGGCCGAGCCAGACGAAGCCGCCGCCACCGCGCTTGCGCACTCTCTGCACGACATCGACCAGATCACCGGTCTCCGGGACCCGCTCCCCCTCCCGGTAGGTCACGCAGTTCACCACCGAGGAGCCCAGCGGGGACCTGGCGGGGTGGCTGAGGTCGACGCGGGGGCGCCGTCGAGCCAGCCGTGCCACCTTGCGCAGGCCGCCGACCTTGCCGAGGCCGGTGACCTTTCGCAGATTCCCTGCCATGGACATCTGGATCTCCTTGCGTGGATCCCTCGCGCCGCATCTCTGCGCCTTGGCCAGCCAGTTTGCCAGTCCGGGGTGAGTGACGGGTAAGCCTGTGGGCACAGGGGATTCCGCTTTGTTCCCGCCTGTGGACAACCGACTCACCCAGGTAGGACGCATCCCCTGCCGGGCCGGATGCAATCTCCGCGCCGGACGTCCGCCATCTCGTCGTAGGCGCCGCGTCGCCCGCTCAAGACGGGCGGGGCAACTGGAATGATCGCGCCATGACGCGAAACGACGGGTATCTCCTCGACAACCGGCAGACCGAGGCGGGCGAGCGTTTCGAAGCGTTCGCCACCCTCTTCGACCCCACGACCTTCCGACACATCGAGGGATTCGGCATCGGATCCGGCTGGCGCTGCTGGGAGGTCGGCGCCGGCGGCCCGTCCGTCGTGTCCTGGATGGCCAAGAAGGTCGGCCCGACCGGACAGGTGGTCGCGACCGACATCGACACCTCGCAGCTCACCTCCGCCGCCCGGCCGCCGGTGGAGGTCC
Organism: Streptomyces ferrugineus; assembly: GCF_015160855.1. Classification (NCBI taxonomy): domain Bacteria; kingdom Bacillati; phylum Actinomycetota; class Actinomycetes; order Kitasatosporales; family Streptomycetaceae; genus Streptomyces; species Streptomyces ferrugineus. Next base: position 2,680,731 of record NZ_CP063373.1, read on the forward strand.
GCGTCCACGACGTGAGCGCCGACGAACCGCCGGGGGAGGGGTTCGACCTGGTGCACGCCCGGCTCGTCCTCGTCCATGTGCCGGACCGGGAACGGGCGTTGCGCTCGATGATCGAGTCCCTGCGCCCCGGCGGACGGCTCCTGATCGAGGACGCCGACCCCGCTCTCCAGCCCTTGATCTGCCCCGACGAACACGGCCCCGAGCAGCAGTTGGCCAACCGGCTGCGCCACGGCTTCCGCAAGCTCCTCGCCGACCGCGGCGCCGACCTCTCCTACGGCCGCAGGCTCCCGCGACTGCTCCGCGAGGCCGGTCTGCGCCAGGTGAAGGCCGACGCGTACTTCCCGGTCACCTCGCCCGCCTGCGCCGCCCTGGAGGCGGCCACGATCCGCCAGCTCCGCGACCAGCTCGTCGCGCAGGGCATCGCCACGGACCAGGACGTCGACCGCCACCTCGCAAACGTCGCCTCCGGCACGATGGACCTGGCCACGGCCCCACTGATCTCGGCGTGGGGGCGCAAGGCGTAGTCAGCGGGGCGCAAGGTTTGGGTGAGAGACGGGAGTTACTTGCCGCTCGGACGAGAGACGGGGTTGCCTCCCACGTCCCACGTTCCACGTCCCACGACAGGCGGTCGGCCTTCGCGGCCTGCCCGCACGCGATACAACGGCACCCCGCTGCCCCGCCGCCCCGCCCGCGACCGTCACCCCGGCGTCGGAGGCCTTCCCCCCACCAGCTCCACCGCCGACGCCCCCGCCCGGCACCCCTCCCGAGCCGCCTCCTCCGGCCCGGCGCCGGTGAGCAGAGCCGCGAGGAAGGCGCCCGTGAAGGCGTCACCCGCCCCGGTCGTGTCCCTCGGAGTCGCCGGCACGGCGGGAACGTGTGCGCTGACCGCGCCCGACCGGGCCACCAGCGCGCCGTCCGAACCCTGCTTGGCGACCACCAGCGGGACATGGCGGCTCAACTTGGCCGCCGCGTCCTCCGCATCCGGCAACCCCGTCAGCAGGCACGCCTCGTCACGGCTCGGCAGCAGGACGTCCACGCCCTCCACCGACGCCAGGAAACGGTCGATGCCCAGCTCCACCAGGAACCCCGCCGAGGCCGGATCCAGACTCACCGGCACTCCACGCGCGCGTGCGGACGTGAGAGCCACCCGCACCAGTGCGCGGCTCGGCTCGGAGAACAGCAAGTAGCCCGACAAGTGCAGCCATGCGACGCCGTCGAGGAGCGCGTCCGACCAGTCGCCCGGATCGAGCAGCAGCGACGCCCCGCTGTCGGTGAGGAACGTCCGCTCGGCCGCGGCACCCGTGTCGACCAGGCAGATCACCGTCCCGGTCGGCGCCTGCGGATCGACCACCAGGCAGGGCAGCACCCCGCTCGCGGTCAGCTCCCGCTCGTGCCACGCGGCGGCGTCCTCGCCCACCCGCCCCAGCAGCCGCACCTCGGCACAGCCCCGATGCGCGGCCCAGCAGGCCACATTGGCACCCGCGCCACCCGGCACCGTCCGGACGGCGGCGGCCGTGTCCGTCCCGGAGGCGAGCGGCCCCTGGTGCCGGGCGATGACGTCCGTCACCACGTCCCCGACGACCAGCAGCGCGCCGTCGCGGACGCCCAAGAGGTCCCCTCCGCTTCCCGGGCCGTCGGACACCGTCCCGCTCACGCCCCTGCCCAGGCCGCCGCGATGCTCCCCGCAATCCGTACATTGCCGCGCACCGCCGCCAGGTTGGCGCTCAGTGAGGCACCGTCCGTATGCCGTACGAGGTAGTCCAGCAGGAACGGCGTGACCGCCTGCCCGGTGACGCCCTGCTCCTCGCACGCGTGCAGCGCCTCGGTGAGCACACGCGCGTGCAGCTCGGGATCCAACTGCTCCGCCTCTGGTACCGGATTGGCGACGATCAACGCCGACTCGGGCCCGTCGAGCGCCTCCTGAGCCCGCATCACCTCGGCCACCTCCGCCGGCGACCGGAGCGTCCAGTCCACCGGATGCCCCGAGTCGGAGAGGTAGAAGCCGGGGAAGCGCTCCGTGCGGTAGCCGGCCACCGCGACGCCCAGCGTCTCCAGCCGCTGAAGGGTCGCCGGGACGTCCAGGATCGACTTCACTCCGGCGCACACCACCGTGATCCGTGTACGCGCCAGCAGCCCCAGGTCGGCCGACTCGTCCTGGGTCACCGTCCACTCCCGGTGCACTCCGCCGAGCCCACCCGTCGCGAACACCCGCACGCCCGCGAACGCCGCCAGCAGAGCCGTCGCCGACACCGTCGTCGCCCCGCTCGCCCCCGAGGCCATCGCGAGCGGCAGATCCCGGTGCCCCAGCTTGCGGATCCCGTCCTCGTTGGCGATCCGCTCCAGCTGCTCCTTGTCCAGGCCGACACGGGGTCGCCCGTCCAGCACGGCGATCGTCGCCGGGACGGCACCCTCGCGCCGTACGACCTCCTCCAGCTCCAGTGCCACCTGGAGATTGCGCGGGCGCGGCAGTCCGTGCGCGATGATCGTGGACTCCAGGGCCACCACGGGTCGACGCGCGTCGACCGCCTCCCGCACTTCCTCCGAAACCATCAGCACCACGCGCCGCCTCCTGTCCGTCGGTCCTGACTCATCCTTGGCGGGCGGCGCACCGGATCAAACCCTTGCGGCCTGTGGCAGACGACACCAGCCTGGGAGGCATGACGGACAACACCACACGTCTCGACCATGTCGTCCTCTGGGTGCACGACCCGGTGGCGTCGGCCGACTTCTTCGAGAAGGCGGTCGGCATGGAGCCGGTCAGGCTCTCGGAGTTCTCCGCGGGGGCGGCTCCGTTCCCCTCCGTGCGCCTCAACGAGGAGACCATCCTCGACCTCATGCCGCTCACCATGGCGGAACGCATGAAGATGCTGCCCGGCGCCGCCGAGAGTTCCGGGCACCCGGTCAACCACGTCTGCCTGGCGCTGCCCGGCGACGACTTCGACGCCCTGCGTGCCCGCCTGGAGGAGCGCGCCGCACCGGTGTCGGACATCTCCCACGACTCCTTCGGTGCCCGCGGCAAGGCCAAGCGCAGCTTCTACTTCCGTGACCCCGACGGCAACGTCTTCGAGGCCCGGCACTACGACTAGCGTGCCGCGGCGGGGTGCCACGCGCGTGTGGCACCCCGCCGGACGGGCCCGGTGACCGTCAGACCGGCTGCAGGCCGTCCAGGACCCCGTGCGGATTCAGCACGTACTTGCGGCTGGCGCCCTGGTCGAACTCGGCGTAGCCGCGCGGTGCGTCCTCGATCCCGATCACGGTCGCGTTGACCGCCTTGGCGATGTGCACCCGCTCGTGCAGGATCGCCATCATCAGGCCCCGGTGGTACTGCATGACCGGGCACTGTCCGGTCGTGAAGCGGTGGCTCTTGGCCCAGCCGAGGCCGAGCCGTACCTTCAGCGTCCCGGACTTCGCGTCCTCGTCGATCCCGCCGGGGTCGTCCGTGACATACAGCCCGGGGATGCCGAGGGCACCGCCCGCGCGCGTGAGGCCCATCAGCGAGTTGAGGACCGTCGCGGGCGCCTCCTGGGCGTCCGGGCCGTGGCCCCGCGCCTCGAAGCCCACCGCGTCGACCGCGGCGTCCACCTCGGGCTCACCGAGGATCTGCGCGATCTGCTCGCCCACGTCGCCGCGTGAGACATCGACCGTCTCGCAGCCGAAGCTCCGCGCCTGGGCGAGGCGCTCGGCGTTCAGATCGCCGACGATGACCACCGCGGCCCCCAGCAGGTGCGCCGACGCGGCCGCCGCGAGCCCCACCGGACCAGCCCCGGCGACGTACACCGTGGATCCGACACCCGCACCCGAGCTGACCACACCGTGGAAGCCGGTCGGGAAGATGTCCGACAGCATGGTCAGATCGAGCAGCTTCTCGCGCGCCTGGTCCCGGTCGGGGAACTTCAGCAGGTTGAAGTCCGCGTACGGGATCATGGCGAACTCGGCCTGCCCGCCGACCCAGCCGCCCATGTCGACATAGCCGTACGCCGCTCCCGGCCGGGCCGGGTTGACGTTCAGGCAGATGCCGGTCTTGCGCTCCTTGCAGTTGCGGCACCGCCCGCAGGCGATGTTGAACGGTACGGAGACGATGTCGCCGACGTCGATGGTCTCGACGTCCGGCCCCCGTTCGACGACCTCTCCGGTGATCTCGTGTCCGAGGACCAGCCCTTCCGGCGCGGTCGTGCGTCCGCGCACCATGTGCTGGTCGCTTCCACAGATGTTGCTGGCCAGGACCCTGAGGATCACCCCGTGCCGACACTTGCGGCCGACGTTCTCGGAGGCGACCCCCGGTCCGTCCTGGAGTTCGAGCGTCGGATAGTCGATGGTCCTGACCTCGACCGCGCCCGGCTTGAGATACGCCACTGCCCTGTTTCCGCTCATGCGTGATCGCCGTCCCTTCGGCTCCGTGTCTTCCGGATGCCAGTCGGATGCCAGCGGCTGTGCGCACGGTGGAGTCTGCTACCGGTGTCCCGGTCCGGCCAGCCCTCGCGTGGCTCCCGGAGAACACGGGCTCCGGCTTCCCACGGTGGAGCCGGGCGTAACGTCAGTCGCCCGCCGGAACGTCCTGCGCCCGCCTGCCCCGGGTGAGCAGCGCCAGCGCCGCCAGCGGGAGCAGCAGGCACGCGGCGGCGAGATTCAGCCAGCCGTAGCTCGCCTGGGCGACGATTAGCCCCGCGGCCGCCCCGCCGATGCCCGCGGAGGCGTTCATGACGAGGTCCGAGAGCCCTTGCGCGGCGGCCCGCGCGGGCTGCGGCACGGAGTCCGTGAGCAGCGCGGAACCGGAGACGAGCCCCGCCGACCAGCCGAGCCCCAGCACGAACAGCCCCACGGCCGTCTGCCCGTGACTGCCGCCCGCCGTGCCGGCCAGGAACACCGCACACGCCAGCAGCCCGACCGAGAGCCCGATCCCGGAGAACCGGCCCAGCCGGTCCGACAACCGCCCCATGAGCGGTGCGAACGCGTACATGCCCGCGATGTGTCCGCTGATGACCAGCCCGATCAGATCGATGCCCGCGCCATGGTGCGCGAGATCGACCGGGGTCATCGACATCACCGAGACCATCGCCGTGTGGGCCACGGCAACCGTCACCATCGCGAGCCGCGCCCGCGGCGAGGCGGCCACGGCGGCCATCCCGGCGCGCAGCGAACGGGCCGCGGGCGACCGCTCCTCGGCCGGCGCGAGCGCCCGCGCCGTCAGCAGCGGGTCGGGCCGCAGCAGTACGGCCACCACGAGCGCGGATATCAGGAAGATCCCGGCCGCCCACAGGAACGGCCCCGCCGTCGCCGGTATGCCGAGGCCCGTGACGCTGCGACCGGCGGGCGCGGCTATGTTCGGGCCGAGGACCGCGCCGATGGTGGTCGCCCATACGACGAGCGAGATCGCCCGGCCCCGCCGCTCCGGCTCGGCCAGATCCGCGGCCGCGAACCGGGCCTGGAGATTCGCCGACGAGGCCGCTCCGAACGCCGCCATCCCGCACAGCAGCAGCGGAAAGCTCCCGATGCGGGCCCCGACCACCGTGACACCCGCGCCCAGCGCCCCGATGAGATACGCCAGGACGAGCCCGGGACGGCGGCCCCGCGCGGTCATCAAGGCGGCCAGCGGCATCGACAGCACCGCCGTACCGGCGACGGTGGCCGTGGGCGCGAGCCCGGACAGCGACTCGGTGCCGCTCACCTCCTTGGCGAGCACGGCAGCGAGCGCGATGCCGGTGGCCACGCCCAGCCCGCCCAGGATCTGCGTAGTGACCAGTACCGCCGAGATACGCCGCCGCAGGGCCGGCAGCCGGTCCGGCGTGATGGTCACGACGACCTGCCGCTCGACGGCGGTCATGACGCGCACCCGGCCATACGCCGCCTTCCGCTGTCCGGCGGGGCACAACACACCGGGCTGGCCGCGTACATGTGGGTGAAAGGTGTCGTCACAGCCGCAGTCTCCCCCCTCTTCCCCCTCCTGCCCATCCCTGTGAAAGACCGGGGAGCCCTCAGAACAGCGGCTCCGGCAGCACCCCTTCCAGCGCGAGCAGCTTCCGCTTGGTCTCCAGACCGCCGCCGAACCCACCGATGCCGCCATCGCTCTCCACGACCCGGTGACAGGGCACGACGACCGGTAGCGGATTGGCGCCCATCGCCATGCCCACCGCCTGGGCCGCACCCGGCTGCCCGACCCGCCCGGCCAGATCGCCGTACCCGACGACCGAGCCGTACGGGACACCGGACGCCAGTTCGCGCAGCACCTGCCGGTTGAAGCCGGAGATCAGCGACCAGTCCAGCGGCAGCTCGAAGTCGTGCCGGGCACCCGCGAAGTACTCCTCCACCTGGCGTATCGCCTCGGCCAGCAGCGGAGAGTCGGGCGCCTCGACCGGCTCGGCACCCAGCCGCGACGCGAGGCGCTCCAGCGCCTTCTCACGCACCTGCCGCGTGGCGTGGAACACGACGCTGACCAGGCCGTCGCGGGTCGCGGCCAGCATCAGCGGACCGATGTCGCTGCCGACGACGGTCCACACGACCTGCTGCTCGTACTGCCCATGGCTGTCCATGCGCCCACCGTACGACCCGCCACTGACAGCGCCCTCTGACTCGGACGCCGGGCGGGCCTCACTGCGCAGGCAGGGCGTCCCGCACCACGTCGGGGGTGTTCGTGATGATGCCGTCGACCCCGTACCCCGCGACCAGCCGGGCGGTGTTCGCGTCGTTCACGGTCCAGACGAAGACCTCCAGCGGCCTGCCGTGCGGCCCCTCGACCGCGTGGACGGAGGCGACGTAGCCCGTCGAGACGGAGCCGTACGACGGGTTGATCTGGTCGGCGAAGGTCGCGTACCGGGACAGCTCCGACACGGGCGGCGTCCCCAGGAAACCGGTCTTCACAGCCGGCTTCAGCTCGTGAACGGTGCGCACACTGTCCGCGCTGAAGCTCTGCACGATCAGTCGGCTCGCCAGGTGGGGCCGGTCGAGCCACCCCTCGTTGCCCAGGAGCTTGAGGGTCTCCTTCTCGATGCCCGGGTACAGCTCGGGATTCTTGATCTCCAGCAGCAGCTTCTGGTGGTTGAGCTCCACGCGGTCCATGTACTGCTTCAACGTCGGCACGCGCGCGTCCGCGTACGTGGGATCGAACCAGCTGCCCGCGTCCAACCGGGCGATCTCGGCGGCGGTGAAGTCCTTCACCTTCCACGGCGCGCGATCGGGGAAGAGCTGCTCGACGTCGGTCGTGCGCTTGAGGTTGTCGTCGTGCAGGACGACCAGCTCGCCGTCCTTGGTGCGCTGGACGTCGTTCTCGACCCAGTGGATGCCCAGCTCGGCGGCCTTGTCGACGGCGGCCAGCGTGTTCTCGGGGGCGTAGGCGGAGGCCCCCCGGTGGGCGATCACCGTGGGCTGCACGGCGCCGGCCAGGGCGGCGGGCGCCGGGATGAGCAGCGCGGCGGCTCCCAGGAGCGCGGTCGTCGTGGCGGCTACAGCGCGCGCATGCATGCGTACTCCTCGCGTCGGACGATCACGGACAGCTCAACTGTGACAGCAGAGGGTCAACGGTGGAGGAGTACAGAATGGCCACAGAATGAATGGAGTTGCCTGGGCCCGCTCACCCGCGCGGCACAACTGGGGCAAGCCCGTGTTTCTTTGCCGGAAAATCGTTCGACCATTCCGGTGGGGGTTACCCTCTGCCTCAACCCCGACCGCTCCGTGCGGTCCTGGGAGGGGGCGCATTTCACGGAGTTCCGGGACGTAAGAGGGCGGGAAGGGCAGCCGCGTATGCAGGGCACGATCGACGGATTCAGCTACGGAATCGTCACACCGCTGGTGGCCTACCTGGCGGCCTGCCTCGGCGGTGCGCTCGGCCTGCGCTGCACCACCAGATCGATGCTCGACTCGCAGTCCTGGCGCCCCGGCTGGCTCGCCCTGGGCTCGGCGGCCATCGGCTCCGGCATATGGACGATGCACTTCGTCGCCATGATGGGATTCACCGTCAAGGAGACGCCGATCCACTACGACAAGGCGATGACGTTCGCGAGCCTGGCCGTCGCCATCGTCATGGTGGGCGTCGGGATCTTCATAGTCGGATACCGAGGCGCCCGCGGAGCGGCCCTGTTCACCGGCGGCACCATCACCGGCCTCGGCATCGCCTCAATGCACTACCTGGGCATGGCCGGCATGCGGCTCAACGGCAAGCTGGAGTACAACACGTTCACCGTGACCGTCTCCGTGGTCATAGCCATGGGCGCCGCCACCGCCGCCCTGTGGGCCGCCGGACAGGTCCGAGGGCTCCTGTGGAGCCTGGGCGCGAGCCTCGTCATGGGCCTCGCCGTCAGCGGCATGCACTACACCGGCATGGCCGCCCTCAGCGTCCACCTCCACGGCACGGGCTCCCCGTCCACGGGTGACTCACCCGCCGCCCTGCTCGCGCCGATGCTGGTCGGCCCGCTCGCCTTCCTGCTTCTCGCGGGCGCCGTCGTCCTGTTCGACCCGAAGATGGTCATGGGACGGCCCGCCGGGGCCCCCGTCGAGCAGAAACCGGGCGTCCCCGCCCACGCCACCGTCCCGCACCCGTCCCGCCGCCCGCCGCTGCGCCCCCGCCGCACGACCGGCACCCGCAGCTCCCGGACCCCGCAGAACCACTGACCGGACCGCGTTGTCAGTGGGGGGTCGTACGGTGGATCCATGCGGCCCGTTTCCAGCATCGAACGCACGGTGGCGCCTTTCGAGGTCGTCAGCCCCTACCAGCCCAGCGGCGACCAGCCGCAGGCCATCGCCGAGCTCGCCCGGCGCATCGGCGGCGGTGAGAAGGACGTCGTCCTGCTCGGCGCGACCGGCACAGGCAAGTCCGCCACCACCGCGTGGATGATCGAGAAGCTCCAGCGCCCCACCTTGGTGATGGCACCGAACAAGACGCTGGCCGCCCAGCTGGCGAACGAATTCCGCGAGCTCCTGCCGAACAACGCCGTCGAGTACTTCGTCTCGTACTACGACTACTACCAGCCCGAGGCCTACGTCCCGCAGTCGGACACCTACATCGAGAAGGACTCCTCGATCAACGAGGAGGTCGAGCGACTGCGCCACTCCGCGACCAACTCCCTGCTCACCCGCCGCGACGTCGTCGTGGTCGCCTCGGTCTCCTGTATCTACGGCCTCGGTACGCCGCAGGAGTACGTGGACCGCATGGTCCCCCTCAAGGTCGGCGACGAGATCGACCGGGACCAGCTGCTGCGCCGTTTCGTGGACATCCAGTACACGCGCAACGACCTGGCCTTCACCCGCGGCACCTTCCGGGTGCGCGGCGACACCATCGAGATCTTCCCGGTCTACGAGGAGCTCGCCGTCCGCATCGAGATGTTCGGCGACGAGATCGAGGCGCTGTCCACGCTCCACCCGCTCACCGGCGAGATCATCAGCGACGACCAGCAGCTCTACGTCTTCCCGGCCTCCCACTACGTCGCCGGCCCCGAGCGCATGGAGCGGGCAGTCAACGACATCGAGAAGGAGCTGGGCGAGCGCCTCGCCGAACTGGAGAAGCAGGGCAAGCTCCTGGAGGCGCAGCGCCTGCGGATGCGGACGACGTACGACCTGGAGATGCTCCGTCAGATCGGCAGCTGCTCCGGTGTCGAGAACTACTCGATGCACTTCGACGGCCGCTCGCCCGGCTCCCCGCCGAACACCCTGCTGGACTACTTCCCGGACGACTTCCTGCTCGTCATCGACGAGTCCCATGTCACCGTGCCGCAGATCGGAGCCATGTACGAGGGCGACGCCTCCCGCAAGCGCACCCTCGTCGACCACGGCTTCCGCCTGCCCTCCGCCCTCGACAACCGTCCCCTGAAGTGGGAGGAGTTCCAGGAGCGCATCGGGCAGACCGTCTACCTGTCGGCCACCCCGGGCACCTACGAGCTGTCCCGCTCGGACGGCCAGGTCGAGCAGATCATCCGCCCCACCGGCCTCATCGACCCGGAGGTCGTCGTCAAGCCCACCGAGGGCCAGATCGACGACCTGGTGCACGAGATCCGGGGACGCGTCGAGAAGGACGAGCGGGTCCTGGTCACCACCCTCACCAAGAAGATGGCCGAGGACCTCACCGACTACTTCCTGGAGCTCGGCATCCAGGTCCGCTACCTGCACAGCGACGTCGACACCCTGCGCCGGGTCGAGCTGCTGCGGGAACTGCGTGCCGGCGAGTTCGACGTCCTCGTCGGCATCAACCTGCTGCGCGAGGGTCTCGACCTGCCCGAGGTGTCCCTGGTGGCGATCCTCGACGCCGACAAGGAGGGCTTCCTGCGCTCCGGCACCTCCCTCATCCAGACCATCGGCCGTGCGGCGCGCAATGTCTCCGGTCAGGTCCATATGTACGCCGACAAGATCACCCCGGCGATGGAGAAGGCCATCGACGAGACCAATCGCCGCCGGGAGAAGCAGATCGCGTACAACACGGCGAACGGCATCGACCCCCAGCCGCTGCGCAAGAAGATCAACGACATCGTCGCGCAGATCGCCCGCGAGGACGTCGACACCGAACAGCTGCTCGGCACCGGATACCGGGCGAAGAAGGACGGCCGCGGCACCAAGGCCCCCGTGCCCTCCCTCGGCGACAAGGCGGCCAAGGGCGCCAAGGCGGGCAAGGCCGCCAAGGGCAAGGCGAAGGAGACGGTGCCCACCGACCGGCCGGCGGCCGATCTCGCCGAGCAGATCGAGGAGCTGACGGAGCGTATGCGCGCCGCTGCCGCGGACCTCCAGTTCGAGATCGCGGCCCGGCTGCGTGACGAAGTGGCCGAGATGAAGAAGGAACTGCGTCAGATGAAGGAGGCCGGCCTGGCCTGACGGGCACTCGCTGTGTTGCAAGACCGACACAAAGTGGGGACCGGGGTACGTCACTGTCAGTGCCCCTGCGTAGGGTTTTGGACATCCGCGGGCTCCGCGGCCAACAGGGGACAGCTCGAGAGGGGAATCAGCACGTGACCGTCAACATGACCAAGGGTCAGGCCATCAGTCTGCAGAAGAACGACGGCGGCAGCCTGACCGCGGTGCGCATGGGTCTCGGCTGGCAGGCGGCTCCCCGGCGCGGCCTGTTCGGCTCGCGCACGCGGGAGGTCGACCTCGACGCCTCGGCCGTCCTGTTCGCGGACAAGCAGCCCGTCGACGTCGTCTTCTTCCGCCACCTGGTGAGCGACGACGGCTCGGTGCGCCACACCGGTGACAATCTCGTCGGCGGTGTCGGCCAGGGCGGCGACGACGAGGCCATCCTCGTCGACCTCGCGCGCATCCCGGTCCACATCGACCAGATCGTCTTCACCGTGAACTCCTTCACGGGCCAGACCTTCCAGGAGGTGCAGAACGCGTTCTGCCGCCTGGTCGACGAGACCAACGGCCAGGAGCTCGCCCGCTACACGCTCGCCGGCGGTGGCGCCTACACCGCCCAGATCATGGCGAAGGTGCACCGCTCGGGCCCGGGCTGGTCGATGACGGCCCTCGGCACCCCGGCCAACGGCCGCACCTTCCAGGACCTGATGCCGGCGATCCTGCCGCACCTGTAGGACACGTCAGGCGGCCCGGCGGGCGCACACGACACAAACACAGCGACACAGGGGGACGAAGGCATGACGGCCGAGCTGGTGCGGGGGCAGAACCACCCGCTCTCCCAGGCCCGTCTGGAGATCCGGGTCTCGGCCGGCACGCCGATCGTGGCCGCAGCCACGCTCGGCGACGAGCAGGGGAAGATCCACGGCGTCGAATGGGTGGTCCATCCCGGCGCCCCCACCCTGCCCGGCCTCGAGGTCTCCAAGCAGGCCGCCGCCGACCATCGTCTCGCGGTGGACCTGGACGCCATGCCGGAGGCCGTCCACCGCGTCAGTGTGCTGCTCGCCCTGCCGGCCGCGGACGGGGGAGGCCCGACCCGCTTCGGCGCCGTGCCCACCCCGTTCGTCGCCGTCACCGGCCTCGACGGCACCGAGGTCGCCAGCTACACCATCACCGGCCTGGAGGCCGAGTCGGCCGTGGTCGCCCTGGAGCTCTACCGCCGCCAGGGCGCCTGGAAGGTGCGCGCCATCGGCCAGGGCTACGCCGGTGGCCTCGCCGAACTCCTCACCGACCAGGGACTGCCCCAGGCCCACCAACTCGCCGGTGGCATCAACGAAGCGGTGGCCCAGGGCATCGCCCGCTCGATCCCGGCGCCGCCGCCACGCACGGACGGCGACCGCTCCCGGCAGGCCTCCGCTCCGGCACGCGGCCCGGAGCAGGGCGGCCCCGCGTCGCAGGGCGCCCCCGGCCCCGTACCCCCGCAGACGTCGCCCTACGGCACCCGGACGCCCGACGGTCCCGGTCAGCCGACACAGCCGAACTCCCCGTACGGCAGCCAGGCGGGCATGCCGGGCCAGCCCGGGCCGCAGCAGCCGTACCAGGGCGGAGCCGACGCCACCGACCCCGCCCAGCCGTCGGCCTCGGCATCCGGCGGCGCGATCAACTACAGCCATCCGCGCCGGCAGCACGCGGCTCCGCCGCCACCTCCGCCCACCGCGCCCCCGGCCCAGCCCGGACAGCCCGCGCGTCCCGTCGCGGGCGACGCCACCGGCTGGTCCATGGACGAGCGGCTCTACAACCAGGTGTGGGGCATGTTCGAGGACCTGGCTCGCACGACCGCCGCGTACCGCAGTGCGGTCGACTTCGCCGACTCGCGCATGGAGAAGGAGCTCGACCAGGTCCTGTCGGATCCGCGCAGCAGGATCGGCGGACAGGGCGACGCCGCGCGCGAGGCGGCCCAGGCCAAGCACGCACAGCTCGTCAACCAGGCCAGGGAGACCCTCGACAGGGACCTCGCCCAGCTCACGGCCGAGTCCGAGGTCGTCGAGCCCGCGCTGCCGCCCGCGTACGCGCGCTGGGACAACCCTGTCTGGCATGGCTACCGCGTGCCCATGGAGATCCCCATGGCCCTGCGCCTGGGCGATCTCCACCTCCCCGAGAGCGACCGGCTGCGCATCCCGATGCTGGTCCGGCTGCCGCTGGAGCGCGGCCTGTGGATCGACAGCGGACGCGGCGCCTCGCTCGACGGCTCGTTCACCGACTCGCACGATCTGCGACGCCTCGCGATGGAGTCGGCCGTGGCGCACGCGGCCCGGCTGCTCGCCGTCTATCCGGCCGGCGAGTTCACCGTGCACGTCATCGATCCGGCCGGTTCGGGTGGACAGGCTCTCGTCCCGCTGGTGCAGACCGGCGTGCTCGCGGCCCCGCCCGCCGTGGGCGCGGCCGGAGTCGCGGATGTCCTCGCCCGGCTCACGCAGCGCGTCGATCTGGTGCAGATGGCGCTGCGCGGTGGTGCGCCCGACTCCCTGCCGCCCGGCTTCGACACCTCCCAGCAACTGCTGATCGTCAACGACTTCCCGCACGGCTTCGACGACCGGGCGGTGAACCAGCTGCGCTATCTGGCGGACGAGGGGCCCGCCGTCGGCGTCCACCTGATGATGGTCGCGGACCGCGAGGAGTCCTCTGGCTACGGCCCGCTGCTCGACCCGCTGTGGCGCGCGCTGCTGCGTCTGACGCCGGTGCCGGACGATCACCTCGCCGACCCGTGGGTGGGGCATGCCTGGACCTACGAGCCCTCGCTGGTGCCGCCCGGCAGCCAGGTTCTCCAGCAGGTGCTGTCACAGGTCGCGGCGGCCCGGACCCATTACCGGTAAATAGCCTCTGACCTGCATACTTGGCACTTCTTTTGCCAAGTTCTTTACCTTTCCTTGGTGATTGGGGTACTCTTCTTCTCACGGAGGGGAGTACTCCCTGTCTGCTGCGACGTACCCGTCAATACGGATCCGGCCAGATCCCGGGGCGTCGGCCCATCATGGGTGGAAGAGACCTCCGGCGCGCGACGACGCTGACATCTGCCGTTACGTACTGCCGGAGGCGCAGTGGAAGTTTCCACGACCCTGTGGGTCCTGACCATCGTGGGCCTAGCCGCCCTGATCGCGGTCGATTTCTTCATCGGCCGCAAGCCGCACGACGTTTCGATCAAGGAAGCCGGAATCTGGACGGTCGTCTGGATCGCCCTCGCCGGCCTCTTCGGGCTCGGCCTGATGATCTTCGGCGGCGGACAGCCCGCCGGCGAGTTCTTCGCCGGCTTCATCACCGAGAAGTCACTGAGTGTCGACAACCTGTTCGTCTTCGTCCTGATCATGGCGAAGTTCGCGGTGCCGTCCCAGTACCAGCAGCGGGTGCTGCTGGTCGGTGTCCTCATAGCCCTGGTACTGCGGGCGATCTTCATCGCCGCGGGTGCCGCCATCATCGCCAGCTTCTCGTGGGTGTTCTACCTCTTCGGCGCCTTCCTGATCTGGACCGCCTGGAAGCTCATCCAGGAGGCCCGGGCCGACGAGGACGACGAGGAGTACGAGGAGAACAAGCTGCTCAAGGCCGCCGAGCGCAAGTTCGGTGTCGCCGACCGGTACCACGGCACCAAGCTGTGGATCCAGGAGAACGGCAAGCGGGTCATGACCCCGATGCTGGTCGTGATGCTGGCGATCGGCTCCACGGACGTGCTGTTCGCCCTGGACTCCATCCCGGCGATCTTCGGCCTGACGCAGGACCCGTACATCGTGTTCACGGCCAACGCCTTCGCGCTGATGGGCCTCAGGCAGCTGTACTTCCTCATCGGCGGTCTGCTGAAGAAGCTGGTCCACCTCAGCTACGGCCTGTCGATCATCCTCGGCTTCATCGGCGTCAAGCTGGTGCTGCACGCGCTGCACGAGTCCGGGGTCCACGTCCCCGAGATCAGCATCCCCTTCTCGCTCGGCGTGATCTGCTCGGTCCTGATCGTCACCACGATCACCAGCCTCAGGGCCTCCAAGAAGCAGGCGGCGCAGGAGCGGAGCGAAAGCGCTCCGAAGGACAGCATCGACTTCTGACCACGTCGGACGTAGGAAGAACCAGCATCGGGGGTGGTGCCCGGCGAATTGCCGAGCACCGCTCCCGGTGCTTCGTTGGGTGCTGGGTGTCCCCGGCCGGGGACACCACGGCCGGGGGTGGAGGCACCTGTGGACGCACCCATGAAGTTCGTGCAGATCATCGACTTCGAGACAGAGCGAATCGACGAGATGCGGGAGCTGGCCCACGAGACCCAAGAGCGTCTGGCGGGCCGCGGCGGCGGCCCCACGCGCCGTCTCGTCCTCAATGACAGGGGACAGGCCAACCGCTACCTCGTGGTGATCGAGTTCGACTCCTACGAGGAAGCCATGCGCAACAGCGACGACCCCGAGACGACCAAGTTCGCGGAGCAGATGGCCGCGCTGTGCACCAGGCCGCCGTCCTTCACGGACTGCGACGTACTGGAGATGACCGATTTCGCGTAGCGACATACGGAACACAGGGGCCCCGCATCCCGAGGGGGCGGGGCCGCCTGACCACCACAACGACGGGAGTGCGAACACCCAACCCCTCTGCGGCGATCGCCCCGTGATCGCTCGGCTCAGGCCTCTCACGACCCGGTGGACGTCTTCTGTGCCGGTCCTCGCGGTCGTCCTGCTGATCCTCACCTGGGGACGGGACCTGCCCGGCACGGTCGTCGCGCTGGTGACGCTGGTCCTCGCCGGGGCCGTCCTGGCCGCCGTACACCACGCCGAAGTGGTCGCGCACCGGGTCGGCGAACCCTTCGGATCCCTCGTCCTCGCCGTCGCCGTCACGATCATCGAGGTCGCCCTGATCGTGACCCTGATGGTCGACGGCGGAGACAAGAGCTCCACCCTCGCCCGGGACACGGTCTTCGCCGCCGTGATGATCACCTGCAACGGCATCGTCGGCCTGTGTCTGCTGGTCGCCTCGCTGCGGCACCGCACGGCGGTCTTCAACCCCGAGGGCACCGGCGCCGCCCTCGCGACGGTGGCCACCCTGGCCACGCTCAGCCTCGTGCTGCCGACGTTCACCACCAGCAAGCCCGGCCCGGAGTTCTCCAGCGTGCAGCTGACGTTCGCCGCGCTGTCCTCGCTGATCCTGTACGGCCTGTTCGTGACGACCCAGACCGTACGCCACCGTGACTACTTCCTTCCCATCACCCGGCTCGGCGAGGTGATCACCTCGGACGACCACGCCGAGGCCCCCTCCAAGCGAACCGCGCTGATCAGCCTCGGCCTGCTGGGTCTGGCCCTGATCGGGGTGGTCGGCCTGGCCAAGGGGGTGTCCCCCACCATCGAGTCGGGTGTGGCGGCCGCCGGCCTGCACCACGCCGTCGTCGGTGTGGTCATCGCCCTGATGGTGCTCCTGCCCGAGACGATCGCCGCGCTGCGCGCCGCCCGCCGGGACCGTGTGCAGACCAGCCTGAACCTCGCGCTCGGCTCCGCGATGGCCAGCATCGGCCTGACCATCCCCGCGGTTGCCCTGGCCTCCGTCTGGCTGTCGGGCCCGCTCGTCCTCGGCCTCGGCCCCACCCATATGGTGCTGCTCGCGCTGACGGTGGTGGTGAGCTCGCTGACGGTGGTGCCGGGGCGGGCGACACCGCTCCAAGGAGGCGTACATCTGGTGCTGTTCGCGGCGTATCTGGAGCTCGCGATCAATCCTTAGCCGACGCCGGGCCATGGACGCGGCCCCGCGGAGCCCGTCACCCGGTGGCGGGCTCCGCCGCCACGGCAGCCACCGGACGAGTTTCGGGCAGCAGCGCGAAGCACCCCAGACTGAACAGCGCGACCCCCGTCAGATACGCCCCCACGCCCCAGGGCACCCGGCCGCCCTGCTCGGCCAGCGCCGTCGCCACGATCGGGGTGAGCGCGCCCCCGAGGACACCGCCGAGGTTGTAGCCCACCGCGGCGCCCGTGCAGCGGACCCGGGGCTCGTACAACTCCGGCAGATACGCGGCGATCACGGCGAACATCGTGATGAACGCGATCATCGCCCCGAGGAATCCGAGGAACATCAGCAGCGGCTCCGCCGTGGCGAGGAGCGTGATCATCGGGAACATCCACAGGGCGGAGGCGAAGCACCCGATCAGGCACAGGGGCCGCCGCCCGTACCGGTCACCGAGGATCGCCACCAGCGGTGTGAGCGAGCCCTTGACGACCACCGCGCACATGATGCAGGTCAGCATGATGCCGCGGTTCACCCCGAGTCGTTCCGTGGCGTAGGCGAGGGACCAGGTCGTCACCGTGTAGAAGATCGCGTATCCGATCGACAGCGCCCCGGCGGTCAGCAGCACCAGCCGCCAGTGGTCGCGTACCACCTCGGCGAGCGGCACGCGCGCGTGGTCGTCGAGTTCGAGGAACCGCGGACTCTCGGCGAGCGACGACCGCAGCCACAGCCCCACCATCGCGAGCACACCCGCCGCCCAGAACGGCACCCGCCATCCCCATGCGGCGAACTGCGTGTCGGACAGCCCCAGCACCACACCGTTGGCGAGCAGGAAGCCCAGCGCGGGCCCGACCTGCGGAAAGCTCGACCACAGACCGCGCCGCCCGGCGGGCGCGTGCTCCACCGTCAGCAGCACGGCCCCGCCCCACTCGCCGCCGAGCCCGAGCCCCTGAAGGAAACGCAGCACGAGCAGCAGCAGGGGAGCGGCCACACCGATCGCCCCGTACGTCGGTACGCAGCCGACCGCGACCGTGGAGGCACCGGTCAGCAACAGCGAGGCGACGAGGACCGGCCGGCGTCCGTGCCGGTCCCCGATGTGCCCGAACAGCACCGACCCCAGGGGCCGCGCCACAAAACCCACTCCGAACGTCGCGAAGGCGGCCAGGGTCCCCGCCACCGGCGAGAACGTCGGGAAGAACAGGGGTCCCAGAACCAGCGCGGCCGCAGTCCCGTAGACGAAGAAGTCGTAGAACTCGATGGCCGTCCCGGCGAGCGAGGCGGCGGCGAGCCGCAGCATGGACGGCGGCGTCTTCACTGTGCGTGCATCGTGCATGCTGCGTCAACTACCCACGGTGATCGCGGGTTACGGGGGCGTACGGGCGCGCTGGGGCCCGGTCAGTACGTGACGGTGATGCGCCGGGCGGGTCCGTCGACGCGGACGATGCCGCCGTAGGGGATCACGAGTTGGGGATCGGTGTGGCCGAAGTCCACGTCGAAGACGATCGGGGTGTCCGGTGCGTACATGCGCATGGCCCGCAGTACGGCCTCGCGCTGCTCGGCCGCGTAACGAGCGGCCTCTTCCGGGCCGTTGGGCAGGGTCCTGAAGACCTCGTCGGCACTCGGCATCTCCTCCGACGTCTCCAGCAACAGCACCCCACCGTCGTACTCCGAGAGGTCGCGCGCGATCTCCCGGCCGGCCATGAGCAGCCGGCCGACGATCTCCAGACAGCCGCCCCAAGTACGGCCCTCCACCACCCGGTCGGCGTTCAGCCACGTCCACCCGTCGGCCGGCCGCATCTCCGGCTCCGCGTCGAAGGTCGCCGGGTCGGCCCAGTCGCCGTTGATGTCGTTCCAGCGCTCGGCGGGCCTCAGCTCGTACTCGCCGGAGGTGAACAGCGCGGCCCGCAGCGAATCGGCCGTCTGCGGGTTCATGGCGCCGGGGCGGCCCAGCTCGCACATCACGCTCACGCCGTGATGGCCGACGATTCCCGTGTTGCGCAGGAACATCAGCAGGTTCGTGTTGTCACTCATCCCGAAGAACGGCTTCGGGTTCGCCCGGATCAACTCCCGGTCCAGCAGCGGCAGCACGGTGATCTGGTCGTCACCGCCGATGGACGCGATGACCGCCTTGACATCGGGGTCGGCGAAGGCGGCGTGGACGTCGTCGGCGCGCTCCGGGCACGCCCGCGCCGGGCGAGATGACGGCGACGCGGTCGCCCGGGGAGGGCTTGGGAGGGTACGAAATCGGGGTCATGGCCGGAGGGTACGGAGGATCACGTGGCTCATGCACCGTGATAAACCGGGATCTGAGCAGCGGTCATCGACGGACCGCCCACCCCGAACGGACCGGAGGAACCGTGCCTCGCACCCTGGCCAACGCCCCGATCATGATCCTCAACGGCCCCAACCTGAACCTGCTCGGCCAGCGCCAGCCGGAGATCTACGGCTCCGAGACCCTGGCTGACGTCGAGGCCCTGTGCGCCAAGGCGGCGGCCGCGCACGGCGGCACGGTCGACTTCCGGCAGTCCAATCACGAGGGCGAGCTGGTCGACTGGATCCACGAGGCGCGGCTGAACCACTGCGGGATCGTGATCAACCCCGGTGCCTACTCGCACACCTCCGTGGCGATCCTGGATGCGCTCAACACCTGTGACGGCCTTCCGGTGTTGGAGGTCCACATCTCCAACATCCACAAGCGTGAGTCGTTCCGGCACCACTCGTACGTCTCGCTGCGCGCCGACGGGGTCATCGCGGGGTGCGGCGTGCAGGGGTACGCGTTCGGGGTGGAGCGGGTCGCGGCGCTGGCGGGGGCGGGGCAGGCGGAGACCTGACGTGGATGGGACCGGCGGGTGAGAGGGCGGCTGTAAGGACCGCCCTCCCTGGCTGAGCGGTCCTTACAGCCGCCCCGCCTCCACGATCCGCCGCAGGAAGCGCCGCGTACGCTTCTGCTGCGGATCGCCGAAGATCTGCTCGGCCGTGCCGCGCTCCAGCACCACACCTCCGTCCAGAAAACAAACCTGGTCGGCGACCTCGCGGGCGAACCCCATCTCGTGCGTGGCCAGCACCATCGTCATCCCGTCCGCCTTCAGGTCACGGACGACGGTGAGGACTTCACCCACCAGTTCCGGGTCGAGGGCGGCGGTGATCTCGTCCAACAGCAGCAGCCGGGGACGTACGGCCAGGGCGCGCACGATCGCGACCCGCTGCTGCTGACCGCCGCTCAGCCGATCCGGGTACTCGCCGGCCTTCTCGGCCAGCCCGAGCCGCTCCAGCAGCTCACGCGCGCGTGCCTCGGCCTCGCCGCGGGACAGCCCGTGCACCCGGCGCGGGGCGAGGGTGATGTTCTCCAGGACCGTCATGTGCGGGAACAGGTTGTACGCCTGGAACACCACGCCGATACGGCGTCTTACGGCGTCCTGGTCGACGCGCGGATCGGTGATCTCCTCGCCGTCCAGCCAGATGGCGCCGTCGTCGATCTCCTCCAGCAGGTTCGCGCACCGCAGCAGCGTGGACTTGCCGGAGCCGGAGGCACCGATCAGCGCGGTCACCGTGTGCGGTGCGACCTCCAGGTCGACGTCCCGCAGCACGACCGAGCCGCCGAACGTCTTGCGAACGGACTCCATACGCAGCACAGGTGCGTCGCTCACAGGGCTCCTCCTTGCGCGCGCCGACGGTCCATCCGGGCCGTCACCCAGTCCGTGAAGCGGGTCATCGGGATGGTCAGCGCCACGAAGATCAGGCCCGCCACGATGTACGGCGTGTAGTTGAGGCTGCGCCCCACGATGATGTCCGCGGCCCGTACGGCGTCCACCGCGCCGCCGATCGACACCAGCCCGGTGTCCTTCTGCAGCGACACCAGGTCGTTCAGCAGGGGCGGCACCTGACGGCGTACCGCCTGGGGCAGGACGACGTGCCGCAGGGCCTGCCGGTTGGTGAGGCCGAGCGAGCGGGCCGCAGCGCGCTGCGAGGGGTGGACGGACTCGATGCCCGCACGGAACACCTCGGCCACGTACGCCGAATACGTCAGCGTGAGCGCCGTGCCGCCCAGCAGCACCGGATCGACGGTCACGCCCTGGAGCCGCAGCGCGGGGACGCCGAGGACGACGATCATGAGGTTAATGATGAGCGGAAGGCCCCGGAAGAAGTCCGTGTACGCGGCCGCCAGCACCCGCAGCGGAAAGAACACCGGGCCGCGCAGGGTGCGGGCGACGGCGATGAGCATGCCGAGGACCAGCACGCAGACGCCGCAGACCAGCAGCAGTCGGACGTTGAGCCAGAGCCCTTCGAGGACCTTGGGGAACGCCTCGCGCGCGTACTCCCGGTCGAAGAACGTCTCCTTGGTGCGCGGCCAGCCGGGTGCGTTGACCACGACCAGATAGAGGACGACGCCGGTGACCAGGGTGGAGAGGGCGGCGACGGCGGTGGCGCGGCGGGCGCGGGCGCGCTTGTGGCGCTCGCGGTCGAGACGCCGCTGCGAGGGGACGTAACCGTCGTCGCCCGCGTCGGACATGCCGCCGTTGTCGTCCGCGCCCTCCTGGCCGGACTCCTTCTTCGTGACCGTCACTTGAGCACCGGCGCGTCGACGGCGTCGGACAGCCACTGCTGCTCGAGCTTGTCCAGGGTGCCGTCCTTGCGCAGGGCGTCCACGGCGTCCGTCACGCACGAGGTGAGCGCGCTGCCCTTGTCGAGCACCAGCCCGAACTGCTCCGGCGTACCGCCCTGGTTCTCGAACTGGCCGACGATCGTCGCGTCCGTCACCTCGGCCGCGGTGATGTAGAAGGCGGTCGGCAGGTCGACCACGATGGCGTCGACCTGGCCGTTCTTCAGCGCGGACTTCGCCTGGTCGTTCTTGGCGTACGCGGCGGGCTCCTGGGCCGGCTTCACCAGGTCGTCGATGTAGTCGAGGCTGGTCGTGCCGACCTGTGCGCCCAGCTTGAGGCTCTTCAGGTCCGCGACGGTCTTCGCCTTGGCGGCCTTGGTGCCCTTCAGTGCGATGACGGCCTGGCGGACGTCGTAGTAGCCGGACGAGAAGTCCACGGCCTGCTTGCGCTCGTCGCTGATCGACACCTGGTTGACGTCGAAGTCGAACGTCTTCTCCCCGGGCGCGAACGCCTTGTTGAACGGGACGCTCTGCCAGACGACGGCGCTCTTGTCGTAGCCGAGCTGCTGCGCCACGGCGTAGGCGACGGCCGATTCGAAGCCCTCGCCGTTGGCCGGCGTGTCGTCCTTGAACCAGGGTTCGTACGCCGGCTCGTCGGTGGCGATCGTCAGCTTGCCGGAGGTCTTGGTGGCCAACTTGCCCTTGGCGCAGGTGTTCCCGGCCGCCCCTGACGGCGTGTCGGCGGCCTTCTCCTCCGGCTGCGGGGCGCAGCCGAGAGCGGTGGCGAGCAGGGCTGTCGTGGTCACGGCGACGGCGCGGCGCAGCGCGCGAGGGGCAGGGTGCATGGCGCGAGATTGACAGTACATCGTCGTGTTTGTCGAGGTCACGACGGTGAAAGTCCGCATAGTGGGAACGGGTGTTGCGTTCCTGTGAACACATGCCGCAGGTGGCCGCCGGGGCCGCCGGTCGAGGGCGGGGATTGAGAGACCGGCGGCCCATTCCGCCCAGGAGCCGTCATCCTGTGCGGGGCTGCTTCCAGTTGACTGCGCAACTACGCGCGCCGGGAGCGCGCGCGTGGTACCAGCGCGTGTGAATGGTTCACACGGGGCGCGTGCGCGGGGCGCGCACCCTCCGGTTCACCAACCCCGCGCGCGCCACTCCGGCAGTTGCGGCCGTTCGGCGCCCAGCGTCGTGTCGTTGCCGTGCCCCGGGTAGACCCAGGTCTCGTCCGGCAGTACGTCGAAGATCTTGGTCTCGACGTCGTGGATCAGGCTGGCGAACGCCTTGGGATCCTTACGGGTGTTGCCCACACCGCCCGGGAACAGACAGTCCCCGGTGAACACATGGGGATGCCCGTGCGGATCGTCGTAGACGAGGGCGATCGAACCCGGCGTGTGCCCGACCAGGTGGCGCGCGGTGAGCTCCACACGCCCCACCCGGATCGTGTCGCCGTCGTCGACCAGGACGTCGGTCGGCACCGGAATGCCGTCGGCGTCGTCACGGCCGGCATAGGTGCGCGCGCCGGTGGCCTCGACGACCGCGGCGAGCGCCTGCCAGTGGTCGCCGTGCTGGTGCGTGGTGACGACGGACGCGATGCCGTCGTCACCGATCATGCCGAGCAGCGTGTCCGCGTCGTTCGCGGCGTCGATCAGCAGCTGCTCGTCCGTGGCCCGGCAGCGCAGCAGATAGGCGTTGTTGTCCATCGGGCCGACCGCGATCTTGGAGATCATCAGGTCCTTGAGCTCGTGCACGTCGGCGGGGCCACCGACCGTCACCTGTCCGCTGTACGTCATGGCGGCAGCCTATAGCGGCGGGGCGCGTACGGGCGCTTCAGCGCAGGAGCCGTCCCGGGGCCGCTCCGAACGGCTACAGCGGGGGCAGTGCAGGCAGCGTGCCGCCCTCCACGGTCAGCCCGGACGCGTCGCGGCGCCCGGCGAGCCAGCCGAGCAGGTCGGGTGCGGTGCCGCGGACGGTGATCTCGGGGGTGCCCGCCTCCCGGCCCGTACTCCACGCGCGCGTGCCGTCCGTGAGACGAGTGGGCGGCACACCGGCGTGCCCGGTGAACCGCTCGGCGAGGAACTCGGTCTCCCGCTCCACGAACTCGGCCGGCAGATCCTCCAGCTCGTACCCGATCCCGAGATCCACGTGGTGCAGCTCCACCTCGACCCACCGCCGGAACGGCACCCGGGCCGCGGTGTCGGTGACCCCGTTGCGCAGCTCCACCGTGCGCGCCCAGTCCGCGGGCGTGGCCCCCGCCTCCTGGAAGCGGGCGGCGCTCTCCCGCACGTCGGTGAGCTGGACGTCGAGGGGGCGCGGTGCGTCCCGCTCGATGTCGGCGTCCCGGGCGGTGCCGGAGACATACATGGGGCGCCCCTGGAGGACGTTCACGAGGGCGTCCGCGTTGCGTGCGATGTGTGCGAGAACATGGCCGCGGCTCCAGCCGGGGAGCCGTGACGGCTCCGCCACCGACGCGTTGTCCAGCTTGGCCGCTGCGGTGAGCAGCCGGTCAGTCGCTTCACGTACAGACACCAGGTCACGAGCGTGATCAATCATGGTGCTGACACTAGCCCGGCCACACCTTTGGGTGAAGGTGGTGAACAGGTGCCGTAAATCGAATGCGCGTGCTATAGGGTCGGTCGTGACGTCGGGCATGCTGGATGCCCCGGGATTGTTGTCGCATCCGGGGATCCGTCCGGCGTTGTCAGTGGCTCCCCCTAGTCTGAAGAAGCACGGGGGCCTCGAAGCCGAGAACACACGGGGGCCTCGCCCCCTGTCACTTCTCTCAAGAAAGGTGCGGACCGGCGTGGCCGACCGTCTCATCGTCCGTGGCGCGCGCGAGCACAACCTGAAGAATGTCTCGCTCGATCTGCCGCGCGACTCGCTCATCGTCTTCACGGGCCTGTCGGGGTCGGGCAAGTCCTCGCTGGCCTTCGACACCATCTTCGCCGAGGGGCAGCGGCGCTACGTGGAGTCGCTGTCGTCGTACGCCCGGCAGTTCCTCGGCCAGATGGACAAGCCGGACGTCGACTTCATCGAGGGACTGTCCCCGGCGGTCTCCATCGACCAGAAGTCGACCTCGCGCAACCCGCGCTCGACGGTCGGCACCATCACCGAGGTCTACGACTACCTGCGACTGCTCTTCGCGCGCATCGGCAAGCCGCACTGTCCCGAGTGCGGCCGCCCGATCTCGCGCCAGTCGCCGCAGGCCATCGTCGACAAGGTCCTGGAGCTGCCGGAGGGGAGCCGCTTCCAGGTGCTGTCGCCGCTGGTGCGCGAGCGCAAGGGCGAGTTCGTCGATCTCTTCGCCGACCTGCAGACCAAGGGCTACTCCCGCGCGCGCGTGGACGGCGAGACGATCCAGCTCTCCAGTCCGCCCACGCTGAAGAAGCAGGAGAAGCACACCATCGAGGTGGTCGTCGACCGCCTCACGGTGAAGGACTCCGCCAAGCGCCGCCTCACCGACTCCGTGGAGACCGCCCTCGGCCTCTCCGGCGGCATGGTCGTGCTCGACTTCGTCGACCTTCCCGAGGACGACCCCGAGCGTGAGCGCATGTACTCGGAGCACCTGTACTGCGCCTATGACGACCTCTCCTTCGAGGAGCTGGAGCCCCGTTCCTTCTCCTTCAACTCGCCGTTCGGCGCCTGCCCCGAGTGCACCGGTATCGGCACGCGCATGGAGGTCGACCCCGAGCTGATCGTCCCGGACGAGGACAAGACCCTCGACGAGGGCGCCATCCACCCGTGGTCGCACGGCCACACCAAGGACTACTTCGGCCGTCTGATCGGCGCCCTCGCGGACGCGCTGGGATTCCGGACGGACATCCCCTTCGCGGGGCTGCCGCAGCGCGCCAAGAAGGCCCTGCTCCACGGCCACAAGACGCAGATCGAGGTCCGGTACCGCAACCGGTACGGCCGCGAGCGCGTGTACACGACGCCCTTCGAGGGCGCCGTCCCCTTCGTCAAGCGCCGGCACAGCGAGGCCGAGAGCGACGCCAGCCGTGAGCGCTTCGAGGGCTATATGCGCGAGGTGCCCTGCCCCACCTGTGAGGGCACGCGCCTGAAGCCGATCGTCCTCGCGGTCACGATCATGGAGAAGTCGATCGCCGAGGTCTCCGCGATGTCCATCAGCGACTGCGCGGACTTCCTGGGCGAGCTGAAGCTCAACGCCCGCGACAAGAAGATCGCCGAGCGCGTGCTGAAGGAGGTCAACGAGCGGCTGCGGTTCCTGGTCGACGTCGGCCTGGACTACCTCTCGCTCAACCGCGCGGCCGGCACCCTCTCCGGCGGTGAGGCCCAGCGCATCCGGCTGGCCACCCAGATCGGCTCCGGACTCGTCGGTGTGCTCTACGTCCTCGACGAGCCGTCCATCGGCCTGCACCAGCGCGACAACCACCGGCTGATCGAGACCCTGGTCCGGCTGCGCGACATGGGCAACACGCTCATCGTCGTCGAGCACGACGAGGACACCATCAAGACCGCCGACTGGGTCGTCGACATCGGCCCCGGCGCCGGTGAACACGGCGGCAAGGTCGTGCACAGCGGCTCGCTGAAGGAGCTGCTCACCAACGCCGAGTCGCAGACCGGCCAGTACCTGGCCGGCAAGAAGGCGATCCCGCTGCCCGACATCCGGCGTCCGCACGACCCGTCCCGGCAGCTCACGGTGCACGGCGCCCGGGAGAACAACCTCCAGGACATCGACGTCTCGTTCCCGCTGGGCGTGTTCACGGCGGTCACGGGCGTGTCCGGCTCCGGCAAGTCGACGCTGGTCAACGACATCCTGTACACGCACCTGGCCCGCGAGCTCAACGGCGCCCGCAACGTCCCCGGACGGCACACGCGCGTGGACGGCGACGACCTCGTCGACAAGGTCGTGCACGTCGACCAGTCGCCCATCGGCCGCACCCCGCGCTCGAACCCGGCGACGTACACCGGCGTCTTCGACCACATCCGCAAGCTGTTCGCCGAGACCACCGAGGCGAAGGTCCGCGGCTACATGCCCGGACGCTTCTCCTTCAACGTCAAGGGCGGCCGCTGCGAGAACTGCGCGGGCGACGGCACCATCAAGATCGAGATGAACTTCCTCCCGGACGTGTACGTCCCGTGCGAGGTCTGCCACGGCGCCCGGTACAACCGGGAGACCCTGGAGGTCCACTACAAGGGCAAGTCCATCTCCGAGGTCCTGAACATGCCGATCGAGGAGGCCACGCACTTCTTCGAGGCCGTCCCGGCGATCAACCGCCACCTCAAGACGCTCAACGACGTCGGCCTCGGCTACGTCCGGCTCGGCCAGTCCGCGACCACCCTGTCCGGCGGTGAGGCCCAGCGGGTGAAGCTCGCCAGCGAGCTGCAGAAGCGCTCCACCGGCCGCACGGTCTACGTCCTGGACGAGCCGACCACCGGTCTGCACTTCGAGGACATCAGCAAGCTGCTGAAGGTCCTCTCCGGCCTGGTCGACAAGGGCAACACGGTCATCGTCATCGAGCACAACCTCGATGTGATCAAGACCGCCGACTGGGTCGTGGACATGGGCCCCGAGGGCGGCGCCGGCGGTGGCCTCGTCATCGCCGAGGGCACCCCCGAGGCGGTCGCGGCGGTGCCCGCCAGCCACACCGGCAAGTTCCTGCGCGAGATCCTCGGCGCCGACCGGATCAGCGACGCGGCGTCGGTCAAGGCACCGCGCAGGGCGACGGCCAAGAAGACAGTCGCGGCGGGGGCGACGGCGAAGAAGACGGCGACGGCCAGGACCACGAGGACGGTCAACAACAAGGCCACCGACAGAGTGATCGGGGCCACGAAGAAGGCGGCTGCCGCGAAGAAGGCGACGCCCGCGAAGAAGACGACGAGGGCCCGCAAGGCCTGAGGCCGGAGGGCGACGAGTCCCAACATATTCCGAAAAAGTACGGCGCCCCGCGGGAACTCCCCGCGGGGCGCCGTCCGTTGCAAGATCAGCCGCCCGATCCAGGCGGCCATGACGGACCTTGACTCCTCAACAGTGAAACGGAAAGGGAACGCCTCCTAGAAGTCCCCCAGTTCGGAGGCGTACGGCGGTTCCGCCCCCGCCCGGGAGCAGGTGATCGCGGCAGCCCGCGCCGCGAACCGCAACAGCCTTGTCCAGCCGTCGGCGCCGAGTCCCACGAGCGCCTCGGCGGACAGGGCGTCCTGGGCGGCGAGGCCGTGCAACAGGGCCGCGTTCACGGTGTCGCCCGCACCGATCGTGTCCACGACGTCGACCTCTTCGCCCGGTACGGAGTGCACCGCGCCGTCCCGGGTGAAGGCGGTCAGCCCGTCACCGCCCTGAGTGATCACGACGGCCGCAGGTCCCGCGGCCAGCCACTCACGCGGCGTGCCGCCCAGCCACTGTGCGTCCTCCTCGGAGAGCTTGAGCAGCGAAACCGCGGGCAGCCAGCTCTTGAACCGGGCCCGGTAGCCGTCCGGGTCGGGGATCAGTCCGGCCCTGATGTTCGGGTCGAGCGCGGTGAACACCCCTCGCGCGGCCGCGCTCCGCATCAGCTCCTCATAGGCGCTCGCCCCCGGTTCCAGGACGAGCGAACAGGTACCGAAGGAGACCGCGCGCGCCTGCGCGGGCAATTCCGCAGGCGCCGTGAAGAGCCGGTCGGCCGTGCCCTCGACGTAGAAGGAGTAGGAGGCCGAGCCCTTCACGTCGATGGTGGCCACCGCGAGCGTGGTCGGCTCCATGCCGCGCTGCACGGCCGATACGTCCACCCCCGCCTCCCGCAGCCCGTCGAGCAGGGCCTCGCCGAACGCGTCGTAGGAGGTCCGGGAGCAGAAGGCGGTGGGGGAGCCGAGGCGGCCGAGGGCCACGGCGGTGTTGTAGGGGCCGCCGCCGAGCGCCGGCTTCAGGCCCGCGAGGGCACCCGTGCCCTGCGGTACCAGGTCGATCAGGGCCTCACCGGCGACGACGATCACGAGACGGTTCCTTTCACGGACGTCAGGGGCTGTTCGGGGCGGTCGGATGTCAGGGGCCCGGCCGCGCCCCCGGGCTCCTCGGACCTCGTGGTCACCGTGCGCCCGGCGGATCTGCCCGGCCGCTTCGGCTGCTCGGCGCAGCCGCACGAGGTGCGATGCACGAAGGCGCAGGGCAGACGCACGGTCCGGGCGGGCCGGTCCGGCGAGGCGAGACGGTCCAGGAGCACCCGCACGGCCCGCGCGCCGATGTCCCTGCTGGGCTGGGCGATCGCGGTGAGCCGGGGCGAGAACAGATCGGCCCAGGCGAAGTCGTCGAAGCAGCACAGCGCGATGTCGTCCGGCACGGACAGACCGTGGTCACGCAGGCCGCGCAGGGCGCCCATGGTCATCGTGTTGTTGGCGGTGACCAGCGCGGTGGGCGGCGAGGCGAGCGACAGCAGCGCGGCGGTGGCCTGCTCGGCGCCGGCCGACTCGGAGTCGCCGTGCACGACGAGGCGGTCGTCGTGGACGAGCCCGGCGGCCGCCAGGCCGTCCCGGTACCCGGTGAGCCGCTCGCTGGTGGTGCTGAGCCCGGGCAGACCGGCGACCAGGCCGATCCGCCGGTGACCGAGCCCGCTGAGATGGGTGACCAACCGGGCCATGGGTTCGGCGCTGTCGGCGCAGACCTGGTCGAACCGCGTCGAGCCGTCCGCAGAGGTGTCCACCACGCGGTCGAGGAGGACGGTCGGCATCTTGTGGCGCCCGAGGTAGGCCAGCAGGTCGCGTGGATCGGCGGAGGGCGCGACGATCATGCCGTCCACACGGCGCTCGTGCAGCAGCTGGACCACCTTGCGCTCATGCCCCGGATCGTCGTGCGGGTCGGCGATGAGCAGGCTGTAGCCGTGCTCCAGGGCGGCGGCCTCGACGCCCTGGAGGATCTCCGTGAAGTACGGGTTGCTGATCGCCGACACCGCGAGCCCGATGGAGCGGGTGCGGGAGGTCACCAGGGAGCGGGCCAGGGTGTTGGGCGTGTAGCCGAGCTCCTCCATGGCGTCCAGCACCGCCTGACGGGTGTGGGGCAGCACCGGCCGGGTCCCGTTCAGCACATGCGAGACGGTCGCCACGGACACACCGGCGCTCCGCGCGACGTCGGCCATGGTCGCCATCGCGATCTCCTCCCGGCTCAGTGCCCCGTCTCAGTCCGTCGCGGCTCTTCTGGCCGGGAAGGTATCTCATTCGGAGCCAGACGTAAACGATTGCGCAATCGTTTACGTCCGGACCGATCCAAGGGCTGGAGCGTCAAGGCGTATCGGGATCAAGTAACAGGATCAGATGGCGGAGGGCAGCGGGGCATGCCGATGACAACCGGAGCGACGACTCACTCCCACTCCCACCCGATGCCCACGATCCCCGTCCGCACCCGTGGCTCGACAAGGTGGACGGAGTGGTGCAGCCCGCTCAGGGCCAGTCCCTGGCGGCCGCTGCGCGGTGCGGCCGCGGAGTGCTGGGCGAATCGGTGGCAGCGGGTCGGGAGGGCGTTCTCGGCGAAGCGGACCTGGAGGGCGTACTGGCCGCCCGCGAGCGGGAAGCCACGGGCGTACTCGCGGGACACGTCGGCCGTGCCGTCCTCGACGCCGTAGCGGAAGAGGTAGGTGTCGCCGGTCCGCAGGCGCGTGCCGAAGAGCAGCTCGGCGACGAGGACGCCGGTGTCGTGGTGCCAACGGACGCGTCCTGTACGGCAGTTCTCCAGGGCGTGCACCGTCATGCGCTCCGGCACGCACCCCGGGTCACCGTGGTGGACGGCGGCGAATCGGTCCACGCCGTCCTTGTGGGCACGCACTATGTGGTGCGACTCGCGACCCGCCAGCTCGCGGCGCGCCCCGATCCGTACCTGCTCGTGGTGGGCGAGGGTGTGCAGGCCGCCGTCGACCGGGAAGTCCAGTTCGGCCAGCAGCCGCTCCAGCACACCCGAGGCCTCCACCAGGGAGCGGTAGGAGCGGGCGGCGGGCTGCTGCAGCGTGGAGTGGTCGTCCGCCTCGGAGAGCAGCCGGATCAGGGACTCCTCCGGCAGCTGGAGTATCTCCTCCAGCGCCCGCACCGCGCGCAGTGACTCGGGCCGCTGCGGTCGGCGGGCCCCCTGCTGCCAGTAGCTCAGGCTCGTGACGCCGACCTTCACACCGCGACGGGACAGATGGTGCTGCACGCGCTGGAGCGGCAGCCCCCGGGCGGCTATCGCGGCGCGCAGGGCGACGTGGAAGGGGCCGCCTCGCAGGGCCGTGTCCAGTTCCGCGGAAGCGACGGCGGCGATGTCCGCGTGCTGTGTGGCGTGCGCCATGCAGGGGCCTTTCTGTGGTTGTTCACAACGGTTGGTCAGACCGGTCGCGCGGCTGATCAGGAGCACCCCGTGGAGCGCCGGCGGGTCTTCACATCCGTACGCCGTCGCTCAGGTCCCCCGAGTTCCCCCGCATTGAAGCGTGTTGACCAAGTCCCGACAACACCTGAAACCCAACAGCCGCGCACTCCCGGCCGAGTCGCGATGCGTCGCCATCAAGCCGCCATGTCCGTCTCCGGGGGTGCGGAGCACTCCTCTGACGGCCCTCGCGGACGGCGCCGACTCGGCCGGGAAGCCGCGGGCGGGGCCGCCGGCGGCGGGTTCCTGGAAGTCCTCCGGAGAGCGTGCGGCATACGGATGATCACGCTGGAGAGGCGGCCGGCGGCTGCGCGTAGCCGAGGGCACCGCGGCATCCTGGGCAGGCTCCGACTCCCGGTGGACGGCGACGGCGGGCCACCGCCGTGGGCTGGCGCTTCTCCTGTTCCCGGGGCCCCGCCGACCGCCACGACGGTTGTCCACAGCCTCGTCGGACTGTCACCGGGCGCCAGTAGGGTGTGAGACATGGCCGACCCCTCCAGCTACCGCCCCAAGCCGGGACAGATCCCGGACTCTCCCGGGGTGTACAGGTTCCGTGACGAGCACCGCCGGGTGATCTACGTCGGGAAGGCGAAGAGTCTGCGCCAGCGCCTGGCGAACTACTTCCAGGACCTGGCGGGCCTCCACCCCCGCACCCGCACGATGGTGACCACGGCCGCGTCCGTGGAGTGGACGGTGGTGTCCACGGAGGTCGAGGCCCTTCAGCTGGAGTACTCCTGGATCAAGGAGTACGACCCCCGGTTCAACGTCAAGTACCGCGACGACAAGAGCTACCCGTATCTCGCGGTGACGATGAACGAGGAGTTCCCGCGTGTGCAGGTGATGCGCGGTCACAAGAAGAAGGGCGTCAGGTATTTCGGGCCGTACGCGCACGCGTGGGCGATCCGGGACACCGTCGACCTCCTCCTGCGGGTCTTCCCGGTCCGCACCTGCTCGGCCGGCGTGTTCAAGAACGCCGCCCGCACCGGCCGCCCCTGTCTGCTCGGCTACATCGGCAAGTGCTCCGCCCCCTGTGTGGGCCGTGTCTCCGCCGAGGACCACCGTGAACTGGCCGAGGAGTTCTGCGACTTCATGACCGGCCGCACGGGCACCTATCTGCGCCGCCTGGAAAAGCAGATGGTGGAGGCGGCCGACGAGATGGAGTACGAGCGGGCCGCCCGCCTGCGCGACGACATCGAGGCCCTGAAGAAGGCCATGGAGAAGAACGCGGTCGTGCTCGCCGACGCGACCGACGCCGACCTCATCGCCGTCGCCGAGGACGAGCTGGAGGCGGCCGTGCAGATCTTCCACGTCCGCGGCGGACGCGTGCGCGGCCAGCGCGGCTGGGTCACCGACAAGGTCGAGGAGATCACCACCGGCGCCCTCGTCGAGCACGCCCTGCAGCAGCTCTACGGCGAGGAGAGCGGCGACGCGGTGCCCAAGGAGGTCCTCGTCCCGGCCCTGCCCGACCCGCTGGAGCCCGTCCAGGAGTGGCTGTCGGGCCGGCGCGGCTCCCACGTCTCGCTGCGCATTCCCCAGCGCGGCGACAAGCGCGCCCTCATGGAGACCGTCGAGCGCAACGCCCAGCAGGCGCTCGTCCTGCACAAGACCAAGCGCGCCTCCGACCTCACCACGCGCTCGCGGGCGCTGGAGGAGATCGCCGACGCCCTCGACCTGGACAGCGCCCCGCTCAGGATCGAGTGCTACGACATCTCGCATCTGCAGGGCGACGACGTGGTGGCCTCCATGGTCGTCTTCGAGGACGGCCTGGCCCGCAAGAGCGAGTACCGCCGCTTCCAGATCAAGGGCTTCGAGGGCCAGGACGACGTCCGCTCCATGCACGAGGTGATCACCCGCCGCTTCAAGCGCTACCTCGCCGAGAAGGAGCGCACGGGCGAGTGGGCCGACGGCGAGAACACCCTCGCCGACACGTCGTCCGACACCCCCGCCGACGGCTCGTCCGCCCCCCTCACCACGACGTCCCCCGACGCCCTCGGCAACGGCCTCAAGGACGACGAAGGCCGCCCCAAGAGGTTCGCCTACCCACCCCAGCTCGTGGTCGTCGACGGCGGGCAGCCGCAGGTCGCGGCCGCCCAGCGGGCCCTGGACGAGCTCGGCATCGACGATGTCGCCGTGTGCGGCCTCGCCAAGCGCCTGGAGGAGGTCTGGCTGCCCGGCGACGACGATCCGGTCGTCCTGCCCCGCACCAGCGAGGGTCTCTACCTGCTGCAGCGCGTCCGCGACGAGGCGCACCGTTTCGCGATCACCTATCAGCGCACGAAGCGGGGCAAGCGGTTCCGGGCCAGCCCGCTGGACGACGTGCCGGGGCTCGGGGACACCCGCAAGCAGGCGCTGCTGAAGCATTTCGGTTCGTTGAGGAAACTTCGATCCGCCACCATCGACCAGATCTGCGAGGTGCCCGGCATAGGCCGCAAGACGGCCGAGACGATCGCCGTGGCCCTCGCCCGGGCGGCACCGGCCACACCCGCCGTGAACACGGCGACTGGAGAGATCATGGAGGAGGAACCCTCCACCATGGGTTCCAACGGGGAGCCCGTGCGGACGGGCACCCCGGACGAGCGACGGGGGCAGGAGACATGAATGTGAACAAGCACGACGGGCAACAAGGCCAAGGCGGAGACGGAGCACAGGTGAGTACGGGCACGAACGGCGATACGGCCGGACTTCCCGACGCGGCCATCCCCGAACTGGTGATCATCTCCGGTATGTCCGGGGCGGGCCGCTCCACGGCGGCCAAGTGTCTGGAGGACCTCGGCTGGTTCGTCGTCGACAACCTGCCGCCCGCGCTGATCCCCACCATGGTGGAGCTCGGCGCCCGCTCCCAGGGCAACGTGGCGCGGATCGCGGTGGTCGTCGACGTCCGCGGCCGCCGCTTCTTCGACAACCTCCGCGAGTCCCTCTCCGACCTCGACACCCGGGGCGTGACCCGCCGGATCGTCTTCCTGGAGTCCTCCGACGACGCCCTGGTGCGCCGCTTCGAGTCAGTGCGCCGCCCGCACCCGCTCCAGGGCGACGGCCGGATCGTCGACGGCATCGCCGCGGAGCGCGAGCTGCTGCGCGAGCTGCGCGGCGACGCCGACCTGGTGATCGACACCTCCAGTCTCAACGTGCACGAGCTGCGGGCCAAGATGGACGCCCAGTTCGCCGGCGAGGAGGAGCCCGAGCTGCGGGCCACGGTGATGTCGTTCGGCTTCAAGTACGGCCTCCCGGTCGACGCCGACCTGGTCGTGGACATGCGGTTCCTGCCCAACCCGCACTGGGTCCCGGAGCTGCGCCCCTACACCGGCCTCAACGAGGAGGTGTCGGCGTACGTCTTCAACCAGCCCGGTGCGAAGGAGTTCATCGACCGCTACTCCGAGCTGCTCCAGCTGATCGCGGCCGGATACCGTCGGGAGGGCAAGCGGTACGTGACGATCGCGGTCGGCTGCACCGGCGGCAAGCACCGCTCGGTCGCCACCTCCGAGAAGCTCGCGGCGCGCCTTGCCTCCCAGGGCGTGGAGACGGTGGTCGTGCACCGGGACATGGGACGCGAATGACAGGACGTACTCCCCGGCTGGGCAGGCTGCGCCGCGCGATGCCCGAGTCGCGCGCCGGCCGGCCCGCCGAGGCCCGCGGTGCCAGGCCACGCCGTCGGGGCGCCCAGCCCAAGGTCGTCGCGCTCGGCGGCGGCATGGGCCTGTCCGCCTCGCTCGCCGCGCTGCGCCGGATCACCGGTGACCTCACCGCCGTCGTCACCGTGGCCGACGACGGCGGCTCCAGCGGGCGCCTGCGCGACGAGCTGGGCGTGCTGCCGCCCGGTGATCTGCGCAAGGCGCTGGCCGCGCTGTGCGGCGACGACGACTGGGGCCAGACCTGGGCCCGGGTCATCCAGCACCGCTTCCACTCCCAGGGCGATCTGCACGACCACGCGGTCGGCAATCTGCTGATCGTCGCCCTGTGGGAGCAGCTCGGCGACCATGTCCAGGCCCTCGACCTGGTCGGCAAGCTGCTCGGCGCGCACGGGCGGGTGCTGCCCATGTCCGCCGTGCCGCTGGAGCTCCAGGCCCTGGTCAAGGGACACGACCCGGACCGGCCCGAGGACGTCGACACCGTCCGCGGCCAGGCCAACGTCGCCCTCACCCCCGGTGAGGTGCAGTCGGTGCACGTCGTGCCGCACGACCCGCCCGCCGTCCCGGAGGCCGTCGCCGCCGTCCGGGACGCCGACTGGGTGGTGCTCGGCCCCGGATCCTGGTTCTCCTCGGTCATCCCGCACCTGCTCGTGCCGGAACTGCTGGACGCGCTCACCGAGACGAAGGCGCGCCGGGTACTCTCCCTGAACCTCGCGCCGCAGCCGGGAGAAACCGAGGGCTTCTCCCCGCAGCGTCATTTGGAGGTTTTGGGACGACACGCCCCTAAACTCGCCCTGGACGTGGTGCTGGCCGACGAGGCCGCCGTGCCCGATCGCGCAGTGCTCACCGAGGCCGCGAAGCGGCTCGGCGCCGCGGTCGAGCTGGCCCCGGTGGCCCGGACGGACGGGACGCCCCGGCACGACCCGGAGCTCCTCGCCGCCGCGTACGACCGTATTTTTCGGATGCATGGAAGGATCGGCCCATGGCGATGACGCCAGCGGTGAAGGACGAGATCTCCCGGCTCCCCGTCACCCGGACCTGCTGCAGAAAGGCGGAGGTCTCCGCCATCCTGCGGTTCGCCGGCGGCCTTCACCTGGTCAGCGGGCGCATCGTGATCGAGGCGGAGCTGGACACCGCGATGGCGGCGCGCCGCCTCAAGCGGGACATCCTGGAGATCTTCGGCCACAGCTCCGAGCTGATCGTGATGGCGCCGGGCGGGCTGCGACGCGGTTCGCGCTACGTCGTCCGGGTGGTCGCGGGCGGTGACCAGCTGGCCCGGCAGACGGGCCTGGTCGACGGGCGGGGCCGCCCGATCCGCGGCCTGCCCCCGCAGGTGGTCTCGGGGGCCACCTGCGACGCCGAGGCGGCCTGGCGCGGCGCGTTCCTGGCGCACGGCTCGCTGACCGAGCCCGGCCGCTCCTCCTCCCTGGAGGTGACCTGCCCGGGTCCCGAGGCCGCGCTCGCCCTGGTCGGCGCCGCCCGCCGGCTGTCGATCGCCGCCAAGGCCCGCGAGGTGCGCGGCGTGGACCGTGTGGTCGTCAGGGACGGCGACGCCATCGGAGCCCTGCTCACCCGCCTCGGCGCGCACGAGTCCGTGCTCGCCTGGGAGGAGCGCCGGATGCGCCGCGAGGTCCGCGCCACGGCCAACCGGCTCGCCAACTTCGACGACGCCAACCTCCGCCGCTCCGCGCGCGCCGCCGTCGCCGCCGGTGCCCGGGTCCAGCGCGCCCTGGAGATCCTCGGCGAGGAGGTCCCCGAGCACCTCGCGGCCGCCGGCCGGCTGCGCATGGAGCACAAGCAGGCCTCGCTGGAGGAGCTGGGCGCGCTCGCCGACCCGCCGCTGACCAAGGACGCCGTCGCCGGCCGTATCCGCCGCCTGCTGGCCATGGCCGACAAGCGGGCCCAGGACCTCGGCATCCCGGGCACGGAGGCCAACCTCTCCGAGGAGCTGGCGGACAACCTCGCGGGGTGACGTAGCGCGATGTGACACGTCGTCAACAGACCGGTGCCGATGTCCACTTGGGGCATCGGCGCCGGTATTTGTCGGCCTTTACCGCGCTCTTGACGGAACCGTGAAGTGGCATGAGCCTGGCAGTCATTCGTCGCTGTGACGAACCACTGCTAGGGGGGTTCATGAGACCCAGAGCGAGATCGATCCTCGCTGCCGGTGCGCTCCTGATAGGCGGAGCGAGTATCGCACCCATAGCCCAGGCACAACCGGGAAGTTCACAAGACACCGACCCGAGCGAAGTCAAGGTCTTCCGCGCCGAAGTCACCCGGAAGCAGATACCCCTGCTGCTGGCGGCCGGCCAGGACGGCCACGAACTCAGTGAGCGGGCGCCCGCGAAGGGCACGGCCACCGTCGAGGTCTATCTCACCGACGACCAGGCCGGGAAGCTGGAGAAACAGGGCGTCGAACTCACCGAGCACGATCTGTCCGCCAGGTCCGAGGCGCGTACCGAGCAGGCCGCCGAGGGGGTGTACCGCCCGTACGGCGGAAGCGGGGGCCTCAAGGAGGAGATCGTCCGGACCGGGCAGAAGAACCCCGGCCTCACCAAGGTCGTCTCCATCGGCAAGACGATCAACGGCCAGGACATCCTCGCACTCAAGCTCACCAAGAACGCCAAGAGGACCAAGGACGGCGCCAAGCCCTCCGTCCTCTACCTCTCCAACCAGCACGCGCGCGAGTGGATCACGCCGGAGATGACCCGACGTCTGATGCACTACTACCTGGACAACTACAAGAAGGACAAGCGGGTCAGGAAGATCGTCGACTCGACCGAGCTGTGGTTCGTCCTCTCGGCCAACCCCGACGGCTACGACTACACCCACCAGGACTCCAGCACCCGCCTGTGGCGCAAGAACCTGCGGGACATCAACGGCGACGGCACCATCAGCACCGGCGACGGCGTCGACCTCAACCGCAACTTCGCCTACAAGTGGGGCTACGACGACGAGGGTTCGTCCCCGAACCCCACCAGCGAGACCTACCGAGGCGCGTCCCCGGCCTCCGAGCCCGAGACCAAGGCACTGGACGCCTTCCAGCGCCGTATCGACTTCGACTACGGCATCAACTACCACTCCGCGGCCGAACTCATCCTCTACGGCGTCGGCTGGCAGGTGGCCACCGACAGCCCGGACGACGTCCTCTACAAGGCGCTCGCCGGCACGCCGGACAACCCCGCGGTCCCCGGCTACCACCCGCAGGTCTCCTCGGAGCTGTACACCACCAACGGCGAGACCGACGGCCACGCGTCGAACGTCAACGGCACAGCGATGTTCACGCCCGAGATGTCGACCTGCCAGACCGCGTCCGGCATCGACCCGAACGACCAGTGGAACGCGGCCGACTGCCAGTCGGTGTTCAACTTCCCGGACGACGAGAAGCTGATCCAGCAGGAGTTCGCCAAGAACGTCCCGTTCGCGCTCTCCGTGGCCGAGTCCGCCGCCCGCCCCGACCAGCCGTCGTCCTCGGTCGGTCTGAAGGCCGCCGACTTCACCCCGGCGCCGTTCACCACCTCGTACTCCCGCGGCGCCGACCAGGAGGTCTCCGTCGTCGTACGCAAGTCCGTGCGCGACAAGGAGCTGAAGTACCGCGTCAACGGCGGCCGCACGGAGGACATGCGGCTCAAGCGCTGGAAGGGCGGGGAGACGTACGGCGGTGAGGACAACCTCTACTTCGACGAGTACCGCGCCAAGGTGGCCGACGGCGACCCGGGCGACAAGGTCGAGGTGTGGTTCACCGGCGAGACCAGGAGCGGAAAGAAGGTCTCCAGCGAGCGCTTCACCTACACCGTGGCCGAACGGCCGCGCGGTGACGTCCTCGTGGTCGCCGAGGAAGGCGCCGCCGCCACGCACGCGCAGAAGTACGTCGACGCGCTCAAGGCCAACGGCCACCGGGCGGTCGTCTGGGACGTCGCCACACAGGGCGCGCCCGACGCGCTCGGCGTGCTGGGCCACTTCGACACCGTCGTCCACTACACCGGCGCGAACGTCCCCGGCAACGCCACCCAGCTCCACCTGCGCGCCTACCTCAACGAGGGCGGCAAGCTGCTGGAGGCGGGCGAGCAGGCCGGCGGCGCCGTGGACCTCGGTGGTGGCAACCTTTCGAACGACTTCAGCCAGTACTACCTGGGCGCCTACTCCCGTATGGCACTCCCCGGGGCCACCGGATTCAACGGCTCCGGCAGGCTCGGCGGCTTCACCGGAGCGCTCGGCGACGCCACCGGCAACCCGCTCGACAAGGCCGGCAGTTACAGCGTCACCTCGGATGAGCTGCCCGTCGACGAGTACCCGCAGTTCGCCAGCGCGGGAGCGGGCCAGTTCGCCGGGACCGTCAACCCGTACGGGCCGTACGCGGGTTCCTACATGGCCGCCGCCGTCCACACCGACGACGCCTACAAGCGGCTCACCAGGACCGTCGACCTCACCGGAGTGAGCGCCGCGGACAAGCCCACGCTGCGCACCCAGCTGATGTGGGACGTCGAGCCCGGCTACGACAACGTCCTGGTCGAGGCGCACACCACCGGCGCCGAGGACTGGACGACGCTCCCCGACACGGGCGGCGCCACCAGCGACACCGTGCCGGCGGACTGCGAGGCCGGGTTCTACGTGGACGAGCACCCGTGGCTGGCCCACTACCTGACCGTGTCCGGCAGCGGCTGCACCGCGAGCGGCAGCAGCGGCGACTGGCACGCGTTCACCGGCGCCTCCGGCGGCTGGAAGCAGGTCGAGTTCGACCTGAGCGCGTACGCCGGCAAGTCGGTCGAGCTCTCGATCAGCTACGTCAGCGACCCGGCCTTCGGCGGACACGGCGTCCTCGCCGACGACGCCTCCCTGGTCGTCGGCGGCACGGCCACCGAGAC
The DNA here is from genome assembly GCF_015160855.1 of Streptomyces ferrugineus. NCBI lineage: Bacteria > Bacillati > Actinomycetota > Actinomycetes > Kitasatosporales > Streptomycetaceae > Streptomyces > Streptomyces ferrugineus. The sequence goes on from NZ_CP063373.1 coordinate 2,719,638, forward strand.
CGAGGGCTTCGAGACCTCGCTCGGCGCCTGGAGCGTGACCGGACCGCCCGCGGGCAGCCCGGCCGCGCTCAAGGACTGGGCGCGCACCGGAGCCCTGTTCCAGACGTATGGAGCGGTCACCACGGACGACACCGTGCTGCTGGGCTTCGGCCTGGAGCACGTCACCGCGGCGGCCGACCGCAAAGCGCTCATCGGAAGGGCCCTGGACTCACTTGACGACTGACACGCCGAGGTCAACCACGCACCACGCGAGGTGACCGGAACGAGTGATCCGGCTTCCTGACGGGGCGGTCCGTACCCCTACTGGCGGGTACGGACCGCCCTGCCGTGTATGAGGCATCTGGATGTCACCAGGGCGGCCTCAGGGAGGTAGGGTCGTAGGCGGTCGGGGACATCCCAAACAGAGCTCGCCGGCACCGCATGGCCGGCGTACCAACGAGGAGATCGGTTCGTGACGATCCGCGTAGGCATCAACGGCTTCGGTCGTATCGGTCGCAACTACTTCCGCGCGCTGCTGGAGCAGGGTGCTGACATCGAGATCGTGGCTGTCAACGACCTGGGTGACACCGCGACCACCGCCCACCTGCTGAAGTACGACACGATTCTGGGCCGCCTCAAGCAGGAGGTCTCGCACACCGCCGACACCATCACGGTCGACGGCAAGACCATCAAGGTCCTCTCCGAGCGCAACCCCGCCGACATCCCGTGGGGCGAGCTGGGCGTCGACATCGTCATCGAGTCGACCGGCATCTTCACCAAGAAGGACGACGCCGCCGAGCATCTCGCCGGTGGCGCCAAGAAGGTCCTCATCTCGGCTCCGGCCAAGGACGAGGACATCACCATCGTGATGGGCGTCAACCACGACAAGTACGACCCGGCGAACCACCACGTCATCTCCAACGCCTCCTGCACCACCAACTGTGTGGCGCCGATGGCGAAGGTCCTCGACGAGAACTTCGGCATCGTCAAGGGTCTGATGACCACGGTGCACGCCTACACCAACGACCAGCGCATCCTGGACTTCCCGCACAAGGACCTGCGCCGCGCCCGCGCCGCCGCCGAGAACATCATCCCGACCACCACGGGTGCCGCGAAGGCCACCGCGCTGGTCCTGCCGCAGCTCAAGGGCAAGCTGGACGGCATCGCCATGCGCGTTCCGGTCCCGACCGGCTCGGTCACCGACCTCGTCCTGGAGCTCGGCCGCGAGGTCACCAAGGAAGAGATCAACGCCGTCTTCCAGAAGGCCGCCGAGGGCGAGCTCAAGGGCATCCTCGAGTACACCGAGGACCCGATCGTCTCCTCCGACATCGTCAACGCCCCGGCGTCCTGCACCTTCGACTCCTCCCTGACCATGGTCCAGGAGGGCAAGAACGTGAAGGTCATCGGCTGGTACGACAACGAGTGGGGCTACTCCAACCGCCTCGTCGACCTCACGGTCTTCGTCGGCAACCAGCTCTGATATCCAGAGCAGGCACCTTGATGTGAGTCAGGGCTCGGGCGGCGCAGGGACGCGTCGCCCGAGCCCTGACTGGCGTGCAGATCCGACCTGTTGGATCACGAGCGTTTCCGAGCGATCACGAGCCCTTCTCAGGAGTCCCCTTCATGAAGACGATCGACGAACTTCTCTCCGAAGGCGTCGCCGGCAAGCGGGTCTTCGTCCGCGCCGACCTGAACGTGCCGCTGGACGGCACCACCATCACCGACGACGGCCGTATCCGCGCCGTGCTGCCCACCGTCAAGGCGCTGGCCGAGGCGGGCGCCCGCGTGGTCGTCGCCTCGCACCTGGGCCGCCCCAAGGGCGCCCCGGACCCCGCCTTCTCCCTCGCTCCCGCCGCCGCGCGCCTCGGTGAACTCCTCGGCGCCGACGTGGCCTTCGCGACCGACACGGTCGGCGACTCCGCCCAGGCCGTCGTCGCGGGCCTCGCCGACGGCCGGGTCGCGGTCGTCGAGAACCTGCGCTTCAACGCCGGCGAGACCAGCAAGGACGACGCCGAGCGCGGCGCCTTCGCCGACCGGCTCGCCGCCCTCGCCGACGTGTACGTCGGTGACGGCTTCGGCGCGGTGCACCGCAAGCACGCCTCGGTGTTCGACCTCCCGGCCAGGCTGCCGCACTACGCCGGCTACCTCATCGCGGGCGAGGTCGGCGTCCTGAAGAAGCTCACCGAGGACGTCAGGCGCCCGTACGTCGTCGCGCTCGGCGGCGCCAAGGTCTCCGACAAGCTCGCCGTCATCGACCAGCTCCTCGGCAAGGCCGACCGCCTGCTCATCGGCGGCGGCATGGCCTACACCTTCCTCAAGGCCAAGGGCTACGAGGTCGGCATCTCCCTCCTCCAGGAGGACCAGATCCCCGCGGTCACCGAGTACATCGAGCGCGCGGAGAAGAGCGGCGTCGAGCTGGTCCTCCCTGTCGACGTCCTCGTCTCGACGGAGTTCCCGGACCTGAAGACCAAGGCCCCGGCCGACTTCGAGAACGTCGACGCGGACAAGATTCCCGCGGACATGGAAGGCCTGGACATCGGCCCCAAGTCCCGCGAACTTTTCGCCTCCAAGATCACCGACGCCGAAACCGTCTTCTGGAACGGCCCCATGGGCGTCTTCGAGCACCCCGACTACGCCGGAGGCACGACCGCTCTCGCGCAGGCCCTGCTCGACAGCAAGGGCTTCACCGTGGTCGGCGGTGGCGATTCCGCCGCCGCCGTCCGCATCCTGGGCTTCGACGAGTCGAAGTTCGGCCACATCTCGACCGGTGGCGGCGCCTCCCTCGAGTATCTCGAGGGCAAGACGCTCCCCGGCCTCGCCGCACTGGAGGACTGACCCCTTATGAGCACGCGCACGCCGCTGATGGCGGGCAACTGGAAGATGAACCTCAACCACCTCGAGGCCATCGCCCACGTCCAGAAGCTCGCCTTCGCCCTGGCCGACAAGGACTACGAGGCCGTCGAGGTCGCCGTCCTGCCGCCCTTCACCGACCTGCGCTCCGTGCAGACCCTGGTCGACGGCGACAAGCTGAAGATCAGGTACGGCGCACAGGACATCTCGGCGCAGGATTCCGGCGCCTACACCGGCGAGATCTCCGGCCCGATGCTGGCCAAGCTGAAGTGCACGTACGTGGCCATCGGCCACTCCGAGCGCCGCCAGTACCACGCCGAGACCGACGAGATCGTCAACGCCAAGGTCAAGGCCGCCTACAAGCACGGCCTGACCCCGATCATGTGCGTCGGCGAGGAGCTGGACGTCCGTGAGGCCGGCAATGCCGTCCCGCACACACTCGCCCAGGTCGAGGGCGGTCTGAAGGACCTCCCGGCCGAGCAGGCCGAGACCGTCGTGATCGCCTACGAGCCCGTCTGGGCCATCGGCACCGGCAAGGTCTGCGGCGCCGAGGACGCCCAGGAGGTCTGCGCCGCCATCCGCGGCAAGATCGCCGAGCTGTACTCGCAGGACGTGGCCGACAAGGTCCGCATCCAGTACGGCGGCTCCGTGAAGTCCGGCAACGTCGCCGAGATCATGGCGCAGGCCGATATCGACGGCGCCCTGGTCGGCGGTGCCTCGCTGGACGCCGACGAGTTCGTCAAGATCGTGCGCTTCCGCGACCAGTGAGTATGCGGTAACGGCGATCCGTCGTACCCTTGCGGGGGCCGGAGGCTTTCACCAAGAGCCTCGGCCCCCGTCGTCTATCCAGATCCGAGGAAGTTGGTCCAGCCGTGGTTATGGGGTTCTCGATCGCCCTGATCGTCTTCAGCCTGCTGCTGATGCTGCTGGTGCTGATGCACAAGGGGAAGGGCGGCGGCCTCTCCGACATGTTCGGTGGCGGCATGCAGTCGTCCGTCGGCGGCTCCTCGGTCGCCGAGCGCAACCTCGACCGGATCACCGTGGTGGTCGGTCTGCTGTGGTTTGCGTGCATTGTCGTGCTCGGCATCATGATGAAGGTGAACAACTGACCGGCACGCACAATCCACACGTAAGGCCCCATGTTCGGTACGCGCAGCTGAGCGCGGCCTATCATGGGGCTTGCGTCTTGGTGTGAGGGCTCTGTAACTCCAATCACTGGACGCGCGTTGGGCCTTACGTAGACTGAGGCGCTCGCAGCGAAGCGAAACGCCGACTCGCTTTGCGGCACCATCACGCAGGGAGTTACGACCGTGGCAAGTGGCAACGCGATCCGAGGAAGCCGGGTCGGGGCGGGGCCGATGGGCGAGGCCGAGCGGGGCGAGTCCGCGCCCCGGCTGCGCATCTCCTTCTGGTGCTCCAACGGGCACGAGACGCAGCCCAGCTTCGCCAGCGACGCGCAGGTTCCCGAAACCTGGGACTGCCCGCGCTGCGGCTTTCCCGCCGGACAGGACCGGGACAACCCGCCGGACCCGCCGCGCACCGAGCCCTACAAGACGCATCTGGCGTATGTACGGGAGCGGCGCAGCGACGCGGACGGCGAGGCCATCCTCGCCGAGGCGCTCGCCAAACTGCGGGGCGAGATCTAGGAGTTGAGGCCGGCCAGGTGCCTGTGGGCGCCTGGCCGGACCTGTTCGTACCACCGGCGGACCCCCGCTCCGGGGCCGATTGTCAGTGGTGCCCTCTACGGTTTGTGTATCGATCTTCTGCATCGATCAGACCGAGGGGGAGCTGTGACGACGGCCGGGACGGCGGCAGTGCGTGCGCCCGCGTGGCGCGGTGGATTCGGACGGCTGTGGAGCGCCGCCGTGCTCTCCAGCTTCGGCGACTCCCTGCGTACGGCCGCCCTGCCGCTCCTCGCCGTGACACTCACCGACCGGCCGCTGCTGGTCGCCGCGGTCACCGCCTGCGGCTATCTGCCGTGGATCGTCTTCGGGCTGCTCGGCGGCGCCGTCGCCGACCGGGTGGACCAGCGGCGCGCGATGTGGACGGTGGACGCGTTACGCGGGCTGCTGGTCGCCGCGTTCGCGGTGGCCGTGGCCCTGGGGCACGCCTCGATCGGCCTGCTCATCGCGCTGGCCTTCACCCTGACCGCGCTGCAGACCCTGTTCGACAACGCCGCCACGGCCCTGCTCCCCGCCCTGGTGGACCGGGACGCGCTCGGCGGCGCGAACGCCCGGCTGATGACCGGGCAGCGGATCGCGGGCGGACTGGTGGGCGGGCCGGCGGTGCCGCTGCTGCTGGCGGCGGGGGCCGCCGTCCCCTTCGCCGCCGACGCCGCCACCTTTCTCGTCGCGGCCGCGCTGGTGGCCTCGCTGCGGACCGAGGCGCCCGACCGGGAGCCCGCACCGGCGGGCAGCACCCTGCGCCGGGAGATCGCGGAGGGACTGCGCACCCTGTGGCGGGACCGGGCGCTGAGAGGCCTGTGCGCCGCCACCGCCCTGTGCAACGTCGGCATGGGCGCCCAGCTCGCCACCCTGGTCGTCCTGGTCACCGGATGGCTGGACGCCGGGCCCGCGGGGTATGCGGCGGCGGGCGCCGGGTTCACCGTCGGCGGCCTGGCCGGGGGAGTGGCCAACGGCAGGATCGTCCGCCGGCTGGGCGAGATCCGGGCCGTGCTGCTCGCCGGTGCGGTGCAGACCGCGGCGCTCGTCGTCATGGGCACCGTGCGCAGCCTGGCCGTGCTGGTGACCGCCCTGGTCGTCTTCGGGCTCATGGGCATGGTGTGGAACGTCAACACGACGACGCTCATGCAGCAGCGCAGCCCCGTCGAACTGCTGGGCCGGGTGGCCTCGGCCTTCCGGACCCTGGCCTTCGCCGGGGTGCCGCTCGGCGCCCTGCTGGGCGGCGCGGTCGCCACCGCCTGGGGCCTGAACACCCCGCCCCTGCTCACGGCCGCCTTCTTCGTGCTCGCCCTCACCGCGCTGATACCCGCGGGCAAGCCGGACGTACCTGTTGTTGCACCGGACGACGACGCGACGACCGCTCATGCCCGGCGCTGATCAACTAGGTTGGACCCGCTGGGACAGGCACGAAAGAAGGCTGAAGTCGGACATGAACGCAGACGGCCGTACCAGGCTCAACCAGATGCCCGAGTGGACCGCGCTGGCCAAGCACCGCGAGGAGCTCGGCGGGGCGCGGCTGCGGGAGCTGTTCGCCGCCGACCCGGGTCGCGGATCGGGGTACACGCTGCAGGTCGGCGACCTGCACATCGACTACTCCAAGCACCTGGTCACCGACGAGACACTGCGGTTGCTGCGGGAGCTGGCCGCCGCGACGGACGTGTTCGGGCTGCGGGACGCCATGTTCCGCGGCGAGAAGATCAACACCACCGAGGGCCGCGCCGTGCTGCACACCGCGCTGCGCGCACCGCGGGAGACGGTGGTCGAGGTCGACGGGGAGAACGTCGTCCCGGGTGTGCACGCGGTCCTCGACAAGATGGCCGGCTTCGCCGAGCGGGTCCGCTCCGGCGCCTGGACCGGCCACACCGGCAGGCGGATCAAGAACGTCGTCAACGTCGGCATCGGCGGCTCCGACCTCGGCCCGGCGATGGCCTACGAGGTGCTGCGCAGCTTCACCGACCGCGACCTCACCGTCCGCTTCGTGTCGAACGTCGACGGCGCCGACCTGCACGAGGCCACGCGTGACCTGGACGCGGCCGAGACGCTGTTCATCATCGCGTCCAAGACGTTCACCACGATCGAGACGATCACCAACGCCACGTCCGCGCGCAACTGGCTCCTCGGCGAGCTGAAGGCGGGGCCGGAAGCCGTCGCCAAGCACTTCGTCGCGCTGTCGACTAATGGTGAGAAGGTCGCCGACTTCGGTATCGACACGGCGAACATGTTCGAGTTCTGGGACTGGGTCGGCGGGCGCTACTCCTACGACTCGGCGATCGGCCTGTCGCTGATGATCGCCATCGGGCCGGACCGCTTCCGGGAGATGCTCGACGGCTTCCGGATCGTCGACGAGCACTTCCGCACCGCGCCCGCCGAGGCCAACGCGCCGCTGCTGCTCGGCCTGTTGGGCATCTGGTACGGCAACTTCCACGACGCCCAGTCGCACGCGGTGCTGCCGTACAGCCACTACCTGTCGAAGTTCACGGCCTATCTGCAGCAGCTGGACATGGAGTCCAACGGCAAGTACGTGGACCGGGACGGGCGGGAGGTCGACTGGCAGACCGGGCCGGTGGTGTGGGGCACGCCGGGCACCAACGGGCAGCACGCCTACTACCAGTTGATCCACCAGGGCACCAAGCTGATCCCGGCGGACTTCATCGGCTTCGCCGAGCCGGTCGCCGAGATGAGCGACGAACTCAAGGCGCAGCACGACCTGTTGATGGCGAACTTCTTCGCGCAGACGCAGGCGCTGGCCTTCGGCAAGACACCGGAAGAGGTGCGTGCCGAGGGGGTGCCGGAGGAGCTGGTGACCCACAAGACGTTCAAGGGCGATCACCCGACGACCACGATCCTCGCGCGCGAGCTGACCCCGTCGGTGCTCGGGCAGTTGATCGCGCTGTACGAGCACAAGGTGTTCGTGCAGGGCGCGGTGTGGAACATCGACTCCTTCGACCAGTGGGGCGTCGAGCTCGGCAAGGTCCTCGCCAAGCGGGTCGAGCCCGCGCTGACCGAGGGCGCGGACGTACCGGGACTGGACGCCTCGACGCGGGCACTCGTCGCCAAGTACCGGGAGCTGCGCGGCCGGCGGTGACGACGTCGCTCAGGCGACCGCGCTCAACGTGTCCGCAAGGCGCCGCCGTGCGGCACGCGCCGCCGGAACCGCGGCGAGCGCGGCCGCACCCGTGACCGCCGCCGCGCCGAACAGCAGCAGAAGCGCGGCGGACGGTCCCTGCGCGATCCCCGCGCCGATGCCGCTCGAACTGCCCTGGTTGTCGATCAGCCAGTGCGCGAGGGGGGTGCCCAGGGCCGTGCCGAGGACGACGGCGGCCAGGGCGGTACAGGCGGTGGAGGTGACGGTGATCGCGGTGATCTGGCGTGGCGACAGGCCGATGGCCTTCAGGGCCAGCAGATCGCGCTCGCCCTCGCGGACCGTGCCGCCGATCGCGGTCAGCAGCTCGATGAGCCCGATGAGGGCCAGGACGACGATCAGGCCGACGACGACTCCGCGCAGCGGCGAGAGACCGTCGGCGGGGTTCGGCACGGCGTGCACGTCCAGCCGGCCGTGACCGGCCTCGGTCAGACGGTCGGCGACCTCGGCCGGGTCCGCGCCGGGGCGCAGCCGCAGCTCGTAGAGGGTGGGGCCGAGGCCGGGGTCGTTCTCGCGGAGGGTGTCGAGGGAGGTGGAGATGACGCGGCCGGCGTTCTCCGGTTCGATGCTGCGGCCCACGATGTGCAGGATCTGCGGCTGGTCGCCGACGGTCATCCGCACCCAGTCGCCGACCTTCACATCCAGCAGCTCCAGCAGCCCCTGCCCGGCCACCGCCTCGTCGCGGCCCTGCGCGGCGCGGCCCTCGGCCAGGGCGTACGGGTAGGGGTCCGCATGGGTGCCGAGCCCGCGCAGGGCGATCGTGGCCGTCTGGCCCGGGACCAGCGCGGCCACCTCGACGCCGGGGTAGGCGGCGGCGACCTGCGGGTCGCGTGCCAGCAGCGCCCGGGTGTCGCGGTCGGCCATACCGGAGGCGTGCACCGTGAGGGCGGTCGGCAGGCCGACCTGCTCGGGCCTGCTGTCGAAGCGCTCGATGGTGGTCCACGCGCTCATCGCCACCACGATCAGCAGCAGCGGCAGCGCGAGCCGCGCGATGGTGGCCGGCGACCGCAGGCGACGGGTGAACGCCCGGTGCCAGCCCAGCACCAGCGCGGGCGGCAGCCCTAGGCCGAGAGCCCGGCGCGCCGCCCCCGACAGCCGCCCGCCGAGCGCAGCCGCCCGCCGCGGCACCGGCACCGGTGGCACCCGCCCCGCCCGCCACGCCGCGAGCCCGGTGGTCGCCCCGATGAACAGCACCGCCCCCACCGGCACCGTGAACAGCGCCACGGTGTGGCCGGGCAGCCCCTGCCACACCCCGACGGCGTCCCCGAGCCGCCCCGGGATGCGGTTGCCCAGGCCCTGGATGACGGCAGCGGCGGCCACGGCACCCAGCAGGGCGTAGGCGAGGTGCTGGAGCAGGAAGACGCGGACCACCTGGCCGGGGGTGAAGCCGATCGCCTTCAGCACCGAGATGTCCCGCAGATGGCCGCGGATCCGGGTGCCGATCGCCCCGTGCACGGCGAGCCCGGCGGCGACCAGCGCGCCCAGCCCGAACAGCCCCAGCACCTGTCCGAGCAGCCGGTTGTCGCCCTGCGCCTCGGCGCGGGCCTGCTTCCAGGTGGAGACCTCGCTGACCGCGCCGGCGCCCAGCACGGTCACGGCGCGCTGCACGGCGTAGTCGGTGTCGTCGGGGTTCGTCAGGCGCAGCCCGATGACCTGGCCGCCCGGGTTGCGCACGGCGGACGGCGGCGCCCAGACCAGGCCCGGCTGCTCGCCCGCCCGGTAGCGCGGCTCGGCGCTGTCGGCGATGCCGAGGACGGTCAGGGTCCGGCCGGTGCCGGGCAGGGTGAGGGTGTCGCCGGGCGCGGCCAGCAGGGCCCGGGCCAGGCGGGTCTCCAGGACCACACCGTCGGGGTCGGCGGGGTCCAGCCAGTGTCCGGAGGTCACGAGCGGGCGGCCGACGGAGGGGCGCTCGGGCATGCCGCGCAGTTCGACGGAGGCGCGGGTGCCCTGGGAGGCCAGGGTGGTGGACGCGGTGGGGTAGGGGCCCGCGACGGACTCGACGCCGTCGACGCCGGTCAGCTTCCCGGTGTCCGCCGAGGCGCCGGTGTGCAGCCAGACGTGCGCTCCGTGCGCCTGGGTGAAGACGCGCTGCCAGGGGTTGGTGGCGTAGCCGAAGAGCGCCGTGGCCAGCAGCAGTGAGACGACGATCCCGGCCGTGGCCAGCACGAGGAACAGCGCCTCGCCGCGGTGAGTGCGCAGATCGGAGTGTGCCCAGCGCAGGGTGGCTCGCATCGTCAGTCCTTGAGCTCCAGCACACCCGAGGTCCCGGGCCGGCGCGGCGGGGTGCCGCCGTCCAGCTCGGCGTCGTCGGCGATGCGGCCGTCGAAGAAGCTGATCACCCGGTCCGCGGCGCTCGCGAGCCGGGCGTCATGTGTGACCAGCACGATCGTCTGGCCGCGCTGGTGGAAGCGGGACAGCAGCCGCATCACCTCGCGGGTGCCCTTGCTGTCCAGGCTGCCGGCGGGTTCGTCGGCCAGCAGCAGGGGCGGCCGGTTCACCAGCGCCCGGGCCAGCGCGACCCGCTGCTGCTCGCCGCCGGACAGCTCGCCCGGCATGCTCCGCTCCTTGCCCGCGAGCCCGAGCTCGGTCAGCAGCTCCGACCGCTCGGCGCGCGCCCGCTTCGGCGGCACGCCGGCCAGCAGGGCGGGCAGCTCCACGTTGTCGGCGACGGACAGGTTGGAGACCAGGTTGAAGAACTGGAAGACGATCCCGATGCGCTTTCTGCGCTCCACCGACCAGCGGGCCTCGCTCCAGCGGTCCGCGCACTCGCCGTCCAGCCAGATGCTCCCGCTGTCCGGGCGCTGCAACCCGCCCAGCAGATGCAGCAGGGTCGACTTGCCGGCACCGGACGGGCCGGTGACGGCCACGAACTCGCCCCGCCGCACGGAAAGATCCACACCGCGCACGGCATGCGCCGGGGCGCCCTCGCCGTAATGCGTCTTGACCAGGCCCTCCGCGCGCAGCGCAGGGCTCTCGGCGCGCAGCCCAGGAGCGGAATCGTCGCTCACTCCAACTCCTCCAGCTCTTCCTGGCACCGCTCCAGCCAGTCGAGGTCGGCCTGCAGGTGCAGCATCGCGCCCTCGATCAGCAGGTGCGCGACGCGGTTGTCCCGGTCCTCGGCGGCGGCCAGCTTCGACAGTTGACGCATGGTGTTCAGGTACTGGCGCCGCTGCTTGTTGATGAGGGCGATCTGGTCGGCGAGACCGGTCTGCGGGGCGAGAGCCAGCTTCATGAAGAACTCGTCCCTCACCCGGGGCTCGTCCTCGGTCTCCTCGAACCAGACGCGCAGCGCCTCACGCCCGGCTTCGGTGAGGTGGTAGACCTTCTTGTTGGGTCGGCTCGACTGCTCGACGTCCTCGCCCTCTATCAGCCCCGATTTCTCGAGACGGCCGAGGGTCACATAGATCTGGCCGACGTTCGGCTGAGGGTACGCGGAGCCCAGCAGTTGCTCAAGGTCCTGCTTCAGCTCGTAGCCGTGCGCCGGGCCGCGCGCCAGCAGGGCCAGGAGGGGCAGCCGCACTCGTGCTCTCCTCCCACATCCCGAGTTAATGTGCCGCAGGCCCTAGTATCGCTCATACCTAACAGGTATACATGGCCTCTGACTCCGGACAAAGATGCCCGGTGCCAGGTGTACAGGGAGGAACCTATGCGGTGGATCCACGCCGCCGGTAGGGGCCTTCTCGTCCTCGTTGTGATCCTGACCGGCTACGTCGCCTCCGGTGCCCGTGCCGACGAGGGTCCGGCGGACGGCAGGGGGCCCTTGACCCTCGCCACCGCCGGGGACCTCACGGGCTATCTCGGCTCCGTCCTGGAGGGCTGGAACCGCACCCACCCCGACGAGCGGGTCACCCTCGTCGAGCTGCCCGACTCCGCCGATGAGACCCACGCGCAGATGACCACCGACCTGCGCGGCGGCGACCGCAGCCGCTTCGACATCCTCAACATCGACGTCAGCTGGACCTCGGAGTTCGCGGCGCACGGCTGGATCCGCCCGCTCGCGCGCGACCGCTTCCCGCTGGACACCTTCCTGCCACCGGTCGTGGACACGGCGACCTACGACGGACGGCTGTACGCGGTCCCGTACGTCACCAACGCCGGCCTGCTCCTCTACCGCAAGGACATCCTCGCCAAGGAGGGCGTCGACCCGCCGCGCACCTGGGCCGAACTGGAGAAACAGGCCAAGACCATCGCCCCGCGGTACGGCCTGGACGGTTACGCCGGCCAGTTCCTGCCGTACGAGGGACTCACCGTCAACGCCGCGGAGGCCGTCTACTCGGCGGGCGGCTCGATCCTCGGCGGCGAGGGCGAGCGCGTCACCGTGAACTCCACGGCGGCCCGCGACGGCATCGGCTTCCTCGCCCGGGGCGTACGCGAGGGCTGGATCCCGAGGCGGGCGCTGACCTACAAGGAGGAGGAGTCCAAGCAGGCATTCCAGGACGGCCGCCTGCTCTTCCTCCGCAACTGGCCGTACGCCTATGTCGTCGCGTCGGCCAAGGGCTCGCCGGTCGCCGGGAAGATCGGCGCCGTCCCGCTGCCGGGGCCGGACGGGCCCGGGACGAGCGTGCTGGGCGGCTCCAACCTGGCCGTCAGCACCTACACCGAGCACCCCGACTCCGCCGCGCGGCTGCTCGCGTATCTGACCAGCGAGCGCGTCCAGCGCCAGGTGCTGACGCGCGGCGCGCTGCCGCCCGTACGGGCCGACCTGTACGAGGATCCGGCACTGATCCGGCGGTTCCCGTATCTGCCGACCCTGCGCGAGAGCGTGCTCACGGCCGCGCCGCGCCCCAAGAGCCCGCGCTACGACCAGGTCAGCCTGGTGGTGCAGGCGGTCGTGCACGACGCGATGACCGGGCGTGAGACGCCCGCGGCTGCGGTGCGGCGGCTGGCGCGTGAGCTCGACGCCATCGCGCGCTGAGTAGTTACCTGTTAAGTAACGGCAGCATCTCATCCTCCTCAATTCTGCCCTTCTATGTCCGAGTTTGCCCGGTCAACCGTTCGGTAGCTTGCGGCCAGTTCATTGACACCCTCCCGAAACTGCTACTTAACATGCATGCATGCTGAGTAAGTACCACTGGTGGCGTGACGCGGTGATCTACCAGGTCTACGTCCGCAGCTTCCTCGACAGCACCGGCGACGGCGTCGGCGATCTCGCCGGGGTCCGGGCGGGGCTGCCGTATCTGAAGAAGCTCGGGGTCGACGGGATCTGGCTGAGCCCGTTCTATCCCTCGCCGCAGCACGACCACGGCTACGACGTCGCCGACTACTGCGACGTGGACCGGCTCTTCGGCGACCTCGCCGAGTTCGACCTGCTGGTCGCGGCGGCCCGGCGGCTCGGGATCAAGGTGCTGCTCGACATCGTCCCCAACCACTGCTCCAGCGAGCACCCGTGGTTCGAGGAGGCGCTGGCCGCCGAGCCCGGCAGCGCGGCCCGCGCCCGCTTCCACTTCGCCGACGGCCGGGGGACCGACGGCGCGGAGCCGCCCAACAACTGGCACTCCATGTTCGGCGGCCCGGCCTGGAGCCGGGTGACCGAGGCGGACGGCCGGCCCGGCCAGTGGTACCTGCACATGTTCGCGCCCGAGCAGCCCGACTGGAACTGGCGCAACCCCGAGATCGGCGCCGAGTTCGACCGCATCCTGCGCTTCTGGCTGGACCGGGGCATCGACGGCTTCCGCATCGACGTCGCCGCCGGCCTCTTCAAGCACCCTGAGCTGCCCGACTCCGACGACCCGGAGGCCGACGCCCGCACCCGTGACTCGGTCAACGCGCTCGCCTGGAACCAGCCCGAGGTGCACGAGGTGTGGCGCCAGTGGCGCTCCATATGCGAGGAGTACACCGCCCGCGACGGCCGTGAGCGCCTCCTCGTCGGCGAGGTGTCCGTGCCGACCGCCCGCGAGCACGCCCAGTACGTCCGTTCCGACGAACTCCACCAGGCCTTCTTCTTCGACCTGCTCAGCGCCCCCTGGGAGGCCGGCGCCTTCCGCAAGGTCATCTCCGAGGCCATGCAGGACATCGCCGGCACCGGCTCGACGGTCACCTGGGTCCTCAACAACCACGACCAGGTCCGCACCGTCACCCGCTACGGCGAACCCGCCACCGAAGGCAGCGGACTCGGCGCCGCCCGCGCCCGCGCCGCCGCGCTGCTGATGCTGGCGCTGCCCGGCGCCGCGTACATCTACCAGGGCGAGGAACTGGGCCTGCCCGAGGTCGTCGACCTGCCCGACGACGTGCTCACCGACCCGATCTTCCGCCGCACCGGAAGCCGCGCCCGCATCCGCGACGGCTGCCGGGTGCCGCTGCCCTGGTCCGGTCAGGCGTCGCCGTTCGGCTTCACCTCGGGTGCCGAGAGCGCCAAGCCCTGGCTGCCGCAGCCCGAGTACTTCGCCGAGTACGCCACCGACCGCGCCCTCGCCGACACCCGCTCCTTCTGGCACCTGTACCGCGACGGCCTCCAACTGCGCGCCGCCCTGCCCCAGTTGGGCGAGGGAACGCTGACCTGGCTGGACGGCGCGCCCGGCGTCCTGGCCTTCGTCCGCGGCGACGGCCTCGTCTGCGCCGTCAACTTCGGTACGGCGCCCACCCCCGCGCCCGTCTCCGGCACCCCGCTGCTGTCCAGCGGCCCCTGCCCGGCCGGCGTCCTGCCCGGCTCCACGGCGGCCTGGTGGATCAACGACCGCTGAACACCCCGAACCGATCTCCGTCAACTCCCCATCCCCGAAGGAACATCAACGATGATGCGACGACGTACGACCCTGCTCACCGGCTGCACCGCTCTCGTCCTAGCACTCGGCGCGACCGCCTGCGGCGGCGGACCCGTCTCCGCGGGCGGCGGCGACAAGGCGCTCAGCGGCCAGACGGTCACCGTGGCGGGTGTCTGGTCCGGCAGTGAGCAGAAGAACTTCCAGAAGGTGCTGGACGCGTTCACCGAGAAGACCGGCGCCAAGACCCAGTTCGTCTCCACCGGGGACAACGTCTCCACCGTCGTCGGCAGCAAGATCGAGGGCGGCAACGCCCCCGACGTCGTGATGGTCCCGCAGGTCGGCGTCCTGAAGCAGTTCGCGGACAGCGGCTGGCTCAAGCCGCTGTCCGGCGCCGCCCAGAAGTCCGTGGACACCAACTTCGCACCCGTGTGGAAGAACTACGGCAGCGTCGACGGCACCCTCTACGGCCTCTACTTCAAGGCCGCCCACAAGTCGACCGTCTGGTACAGCCCCGACGCCCTCGCCCAGGCGGGCGTCGAGCCGCCGAAGACGTACGACGCCATGCTGAAGGCCGGGCAGACCGTCTCCGACTCGGGACTGGCCGCCTTCGCGGTGGCCGGGCAGGACGGCTGGACGCTGACCGACTGGTTCGAGAACGTCTATCTCTCCCAGGCCGGGCCCGAGAAGTACGACGCGCTCGCCGCGCACAAGCTCAAGTGGACCGACCCCTCCGTCGTCGAGGCGCTCACCACCCTCGGCAAGCTGTTCAAGGACAAGCAGCTCATCGCGGGCGGCCAGAAGGGCGCCCTGAACACCGACTTCCCCGGCTCGGTGGAGAAGGTGTTCGGCCCGAAGCCCGAGGCCGGCATGGTCTACGAGGGCGACTTCGTCGCGGGCGTCGCCAAGGACCAGTTCGGCAAGAAGATCGGCGAGGACGCGAACTTCTTCCCCTTCCCCGCCGTCGGCGGCGGCAAGGCGCCCGTGGTCAGCGGCGGTGACGCGGCCGTCGTCCTGAAGGACGGCAAGAACGCCAAGGCCGGCATGGCGCTGCTGGAGTACCTGGCGACACCGGAGGCCGCGGCGGTGTGGGCTGAGGCCGGCGGCTTCCTGTCCCCGAACAAGAACGTCGACCTCGCCTCGTACGGCGACGACGTCACCCGCGCGACCGCCAAGTCCCTCGTCTCCGCGGGCGACTCGGTCCGCTTCGACATGTCCGACCAGGCCCCGGCCGCGTTCGGCGGCACCAAGGGCGCCGGCGAGTGGAAGCTGCTGCAGGACTTCCTGCGCGACCCGTCGGATGCGAAGGGGACCGCGGCGAAGCTGGAGGCCGCGGCGGCCAAGGCGTACCAGGGCCAGGGCTGACCCGATATGACCGCCACTCTCCTGAAAGAGGCGAGCCCGGGGGCCGCCGTGGGCGCCGGCAGGGAACGTGCCCGGCGTTCGCGGCGGCGCGCGCGGATCGTCGCCCTGCTCTTCGTCTTCCCCGCGCTGCTCCTGCTGGGCGCACTCGTCGTCTACCCCGTCCTGTTCTCCGTCGGACGGAGCTTCTTCGACGCCTCCGGCACCCGGTTCGTGGGCGGCGAGAACTATGCCGAGATGTTCCGCGACCCGGCCACCCTCAAGGCCATCCGCAACACCACGATCTGGGTCGTCGTGGCCCCGGCCCTGCTCACCGGCCTCGGTCTGATCCTGGCCGTGCTGGTGGAGAAGGTCCGCTGGGCGACCGCGTTCAAGCTGCTGCTGTTCATGCCGATGGCCGTGTCCTTCCTCGCCGCCGGCATCATCTTCCGCCTCGCCTACGACGAGGACCCCGACAAGGGCGTGCTGAACGCCGCCGTCGTCTCCGTGCACGACGCCTTCAAGGGCACGCCGGCCTACCCGACGGCCCGGGCGCGCGACGGGCAGGGCCTGACGAAGGACGAGGACGGCTCGTACCGCACGAGCGCGAACGTGTCGCCGGGACAGACGCTCACGCTGGGCCTGGTCGGCGTCCTGCCCGCGGATCTGCCCGACGGCGCCGGGCCGGCGTACCGGGCGGCCGGGCAGCAGGCCGGACCCGGCGAGCTGCGCGGGGTGGTGTACCTCGACTTCACGCCCGGCGGGGGAGGGGAGCAGGGCAAGGTCGACCGGCGGGAGAGCGGGCTGCCCCAGATGCAGGTGGAGGCGGTGCGGGCCGGGAAGACGGTTGCCACGGCGACCACCGCGTCCGACGGGTCCTTCCGCTTCGACCACCTGGCCGACGGCCCGTACACGGTGAAGCTGCCCGCCTCGAACTTCGCCGCCCCCTACGAGGGCGTCTCCTGGCTCGGACCCACGCTCGTCACACCGGCGATCATCGGGGCGTACCTGTGGATCTGGACGGGCTTCGCGATGGTCCTGATCGGCGCGGGCCTGTCGACACTGCCCCGGGACGCGCTGGAGGCGGCGCGGATGGACGGCGCGAACGAGTGGCAGATCTTTAGGCGGATCACCGTGCCGCTGCTGGCACCGGTCCTCACGGTCGTCTTCATCACCCTCGTCATCAACGTGATGAAGGTCTTCGACCTCGTCTACATCATCGCGCCGGGACCGGTGCAACAGGACGCGACCGTGCTCGCGACACAGATGTGGCTGGTGTCGTTCGGCGGCGGCAACAACCAGGGCCTGGGCAGTGCGCTGGGCGTGCTTCTGCTGCTGCTCGTCATCCCCGCCATGGTCTTCAACGTCCGCCGCTTTCGAAGGAGTCAGCGATGAACGCGGTCAGGCGACACCTGGGCAACACACTGGTCCAGGCGTTTCTGGTGGTGATCGGGCTGGTCTGGCTGACACCGCTCGCCGGGCTGTTCGTGTCGTCGCTGCGCACCGCCCAGGACACGGCGAACGGCGGCTGGTGGACGGTGTTCACCAGCCCCGCCCAGCTCTCCTTCGACAACTACTCGGCGCTGCTGGGCAACGCCGGGATCACCCAGGCCTTCTTCAACACCGTGCTGATCTCGGTGCCGGCGACCGGGCTGGTGGTCGTCCTCGCCGCCCTCGCCGGGTACGCCTTCGCATGGCTGGACTTCCCCGGTCGCGAGGCGATCTTCCTGGTCGTCGTGGCGCTGCTCGTGGTGCCCGTGCAGATCGGACTGCTCCCGGTCGCCAAACTCTTCGGCCAGCTCGGCCTGTTCGGCACGATCCCCGGCGTCGTCCTCTTCCACGTCGCCTACGGCCTGCCGTTCGCGGTGTTCCTGCTGCGCAACTACTTCGCCGAGATGCCGAAGGAGATGCTGGAGGCGGCCCGCATGGACGGCGGCAGCGAGTGGCGGATCTTCACCCGTCTGGTGCTCCCGGTGGGCCGCCCGGCGATCGCCTCCCTGGCCATCTTCCAGTTCCTGTGGGTGTGGAACGACATGCTGGTGGCCCTGCTCTTCGCCGACAGCGCCTCACAGCCGCTGACCGTGGCACTCCAGTCGCAGATCCGGCAGTTCGGCAGCAACATCGACGTACTGGCACCCGGGGCGTTCGTGTCGCTGGTCGTACCCGTGGTGGTGTTCTTCGCCTTCCAACGGCACTTCGTGCAGGGCGTGATGGCGGGATCGGTGAAGTAGCGCAGACGATTCGGGCCCCCGCTTCAGGAGAGAAGCGGGGGCCCGAAAGGCGTTCAGGCGGACGCCGGCGGATACAGCGACCTCGGCAGCTGCGACGCCGCTGCCGCGTCCAGGAGCCACAGGGTTCTGGAGCGGCCGTACGCCCCCGCCGCCGGGGCCTGGATCTCGCCCGCGCCCGACAGGGCGATCGCCGCGGCCCGGGCCTTGTCCTCGCCCGCCGCCAGCAGCCACACCTCACGCGCCGCCCGGATCGCGGGGAGCGTGAGAGTGACCCGGGTCGGGGGCGGCTTCGGGGCGCCGTGCACTCCGACGACCGTGCGCTGGGTCTCCCGTACCGCGGGGAGTTCCGGGAACAGGGAGGCGACGTGGGTGTCGGGCCCCACGCCCAGCATCAGGACGTCGAAGGTGGGGACCGAGCCGTGGTTCTCGGGGCCCGCCGCCCTGGCCAGTTCCTCCGCGTAGGCGGCAGCGGCCGCCTCCACGTCCGTGCCGAACGGGCCGTCCGAGGCGGGCATGGCGTGCACCCGCTTCGGATCCAGCGGGACCGAGTCCAGCAGGGCCTCGCGGGCCTGTGTGACATTGCGGTCCGGGTCGGCCTCGGGGAGGAAGCGCTCGTCGCCCCACCACAGGTCCAGCCGGCCCCAGTCGATCGCGTCCCGCGCGGGCGCGGCCGCCAGCGCGGCCAGCAGGCCGTTGCCGTTGCGGCCGCCGGTGAGGACCACCGACGCCGAGCCCCGGGAGGCCTGCGCGTCCACGATCTTCGTGATCAGCCGCGCCGCCGCGGCCTGCGCCATCAGCTCCTTGTCGCGGTGCACGACGAGCTGCGGAGTACTCACTTCGCCGCCGCCTTCTTCAACGGTTCCTGCGCCTGCGCTTTCTGCGCATCGGCTTCGCCGGAAGACTCGGCCGCCGCTCCTTTGGCCGGAGACTCCGCGGGACTCGGGGATTCTCCTTTGGCCGGCGACTCCTCGGCCCTGGCCACCGCGGCCTCCGCCAGCGCCACGGCCTGCACGGCCTTGGCCACGGCGGCCTCCGCGCCGCGAACCGATGCGGCCGGCGCCGCGTTCAGCCGCTCCACGCCGAACCGCAGTGCCGACGCGTAGGTGTCGTCCGGGTCCAGCCGGCGCAGCTCCTCCGCGATCAGCTCGGCCGTCTCCCGGCGCTTCAGCGCCACCGCACGGTCCGGCTGGCCCTGGATGGAGAGGGTCGCCAGGGAGCCGTCCGCCCGGTCGAGCGTGATCGGACCGCAGTCGGTGTCCATGCGGACCGCCGTCAGGCCCGGGCCCGACGACAGCGACCGCTTCACGGGGACGTCCAGCCGGTCCGCGAGCCACATCGCCAGCAGCTCACAGCTCGGGTTGAACTCCTCGCCCTCCACCTCGACGGCCCGCACCTCGCAGACCACCTGGTCCAGAGCCGCCGCGAGCATCGAGCGCCAGGGCGTGATCCGGGTCCAGGACAGATCCGTGTCGCCCGGGGTGTAGGTGTCGGCGCGGGACGACAGCTCCCGCACCGGCTGCTCCGAGGCGTAGGTGTCGGTCACCCGGCGCTGGGCCAGCGCGCCCAGCGGGTCGTTCGCCGGGTCGAGCGGCGCGTTCACCGGCCACCACACCACCACCGGGGCGTCCGGCAGGAGCAGCGGAAGGACGACGGACTGCGCGTGGTCGGACACCTCGCCGTACAGCCGCAGGACGACCGTCTCGCCGGTGCCCGCGTCCGCGCCCACCCGCACCTCGGCGTCCAGCCGGGACTGGGTACGGTCGCGGGGCGAGCGCGAGACGCGCTTGATGACCACCAGGGTGCGCGAGGGGTGCTCGTGCGAGGCGTCGCCGGCGGCCTTCAGGGCGTCGTACGCGTTCTCCTCGTCCGTGACGATGACCAGCGTGAGCACCATGCCGACGGCCGGCGTGCCGATGGCCCGGCGACCCTGCACCAGTGCCTTGTTGATCTTGCTGGCCGTGGTGTCCGTGAGGTCTATCTTCATGGCCGGCGCCAGCTCCGTCCCTCTCGTGCGAGCATTTCGTCCGCCTCGACGGGGCCCCACGTACCGGCCGGGTACTGCGCCGGGTTGCCGTGCGTGTCCCAGTACTCCTCGATCGGGTCGAGGATCTTCCAGGACAACTCGACCTCCTCGGTGCGCGGGAAGAGGTTGGAGTCACCGAGCAGGACGTCGAGGATCAGTCGCTCGTACGCCTCGGGCGAGGACTCCGTGAAGGACTCGCCGTAGGCGAAGTCCATCGACACGTCCCGGATCTCCATCGAGGTGCCCGGCACCTTGGAACCGAAGCGGACCGTGACGCCCTCGTCGGGCTGGACGCGGATCACGATCGCGTTCTGGCCCAGCTCCTCCGTGGCCGTCGTGTCGAACGGGGAGTGCGGCGCCCGCTGGAAGACGACCGCGATCTCGGTGACCCGGCGGCCGAGGCGCTTGCCGGTGCGCAGATAGAAGGGGACGCCCGCCCAGCGGCGGTTGTCGATCGACAGCTTGATCGCGGCGTAGGTGTCGGTCTTCGACTCGGCGTCGATGCCCTCCTCCTGGAGGTACCCGACCGCCTTCTCGCCGCCCTGCCAGCCGGCCGCGTACTGCCCGAACACCGTGTCGCGGCCGAGGTCCCTGGGCAGCCTGACCGCCCCGAGCACCTTGGTCTTCTCCGCCGCCAGCGCGTCCGCGTCGAAGGAGGCGGGCTCCTCCATGGCCGTCAGGGCCAGCAGCTGCAGGAGGTGGTTCTGGATGACGTCACGGGCGGCGCCGATGCCGTCGTAGTAGCCGGCCCGGCCGCCGATGCCGATGTCCTCGGCCATGGTGATCTGCACATGGTCCACGAAGGACCGGTTCCAGATCGGCTCGAACATCGTGTTGGCGAACCGCAGCGCCAGGATGTTCTGGACGGTCTCCTTGCCCAGGTAGTGGTCGATCCGGAAGACCTGGTCCGGGGCGAAGACCTCGTGGACGACCTTGTTGAGCTCCTCGGCGGAGGCCAGGTCGTGGCCGAACGGCTTCTCGATGACCGCGCGGCGCCAGGAGTTGCTCGTCTGGTCGGCGAGGCCGTGCTTCTTGAGCTGCTGGATGACCACCGGGAAGGAGCGCGGCGGCACCGAGAGGTAGAAGGCGAAGTTGCCGCCCGTGCCCTGGGCCTTGTCCAGCTCCTCGATGGTGGCGCGCAGCCGCTCGAAGGCATCGTCGTCGTCGAAGGTGCCCTGCACGAAGCGCATGCCCTGGATGAGCTGCTGCCAGACCTCCTCGCGGAAGGGCGTGCGGGCGTGGGCCTTGACCGCGTCGTGGACCTCCTGCGCGAAGTCCTCGTGGGCCCACTCGCGGCGGGCGAAGCCGACCAGCGAGAAGCCCGGCGGCAGCAGACCCCGGTTGGCGAGGTCGTAAACGGCCGGCATCAGCTTCTTACGTGACAAATCGCCCGTAACGCCGAAGATCACCAGGCCCGACGGCCCCGCGATACGCGGGAGCCGTCGGTCGGCGGCGTCACGAAGCGGGTTCGCTTCCGTGACGGTGAAGGGTGGCAAGGGATCAGCCCTCCGAGGGGGCGAGGCGCTCCAGCTCCGCCTCGGTCGACTTCAGCAGGTCGTTCCAGGACGCCGCGAACTTCTCGACGCCCTCGTCCTCCAGCAGCTGCACCACGTCGTCGTACGAGATCCCGAGCTTCTCGACCGCGTCGAGGTCGGCGCGGGCCTGCGCGTAGGTGCCGGCGATGGAGTTGCCGGTGATCTCGCCCTTCTCCTCCGTGGCCTGGAGGGTGGCCTCGGGCATGGTGTTGACCGTGTTCGGCGCCACCAGGTCGTCGACGTACAGGGTCGGCTTGTAGGCCGGGTCCTTCACGCCGGTCGAGGCCCACAGCGGACGCTGCTTGTTGGCGCCCGCGTTCTCCAGCACGCTCCAGCGATCGGAGGCGAACACCTCCTCGTACGCCTGGTAGGCGAGGCGCGCGTTGGCCACGCCGGCCTTGCCGCGCGCGGCCTTGGCCTCGTCGGTGCCGAGCGCGTCGATGCGCTTGTCGATCTCGGTGTCCACGCGGGAGACGAAGAAGGACGCCACGGAGCGGATCAGCGACAGGTCGAGCCCGCGCTCCTTGGCCTTCTCCAGACCGGACAGGTAGGCGTCCATGACCTCGCGGTAGCGCTCCAGCGAGAAGATCAGCGTGACGTTGACGCTGATGCCGAGGCCGATGACCTCGGTGATCGCCGGAAGACCCGCCTTGGTGGCCGGGATCTTGATCAGGGTGTTGGGACGGTCGACCAGCCAGGCCAGCTGCTTGGCCTCGGCGACGGTCGCACGGGTGTGGTGCGCGAGCCGCGGGTCGACCTCGATGGAGACCCGGCCGTCCTGGCCGCCGGTGGCGTCGAAGACCGGGCGCAGGATGTCGGCGGCGTCCCGGACGTCCGCCGTGGTGATCATGCGGATCGCCTCTTCGACGGTGACCTTGCGGGCGGCGAGGTCGGCGACCTGCTGCTGGTAGCCGTCACCGCTGCTGATCGCCTTCTGGAAGATCGTCGGGTTGGTGGTGACACCGACGACGTGCTGCTGGTCGATCAGCTCGGCGAGGTTGCCGGACGTGATGCGCTGGCGCGACAGGTCGTCCAGCCAGATCGCGACGCCTTCCTCGGAGAGGCGCTTCAGAGCGTCTGTCATGGAAAATCAAACTCCTACGTGTCGTATATGAGCGTCAGCGCTGGGCCGCGGCGAGGGATTCCCGCGCGGCGGCAGCCACGTTCTCGGCAGTGAAGCCGTACTCCCGGAAAAGGACCTTGCCGTCGGCCGAAGCACCGAAGTGCTCCAGGGAAACGATGCGACCCGCGTCCCCGACGTACTTGTGCCAGGTCAGACCGATACCGGCCTCCACCGCGACCCGCGCCTTGACGGCCGGCGGCAGAACGCTGTCCCGGTACCCCTGGTCCTGCTCCTCGAACCACTCCACCGACGGCATCGACACCACCCGCGTCGGCACGCCGGAGGCCTGGAGCTGCTCGCGCGCCTCGACGGCGACGTGCACCTCGGAACCGGTCGCGATGAGGACGACCTGCGGCTCGCCACCGTCGGCCTCGAACATCACGTAACCACCGCGCGCGGCGTCCTCGTTGGCCTCGTACGTCGGCACGCCCTGACGGGTCAGCGCCAGCCCGTGCGGGGCGCCCTTGCCGAACTCCTTGGTGTAGCGCTTGAGGATCTCGCGCCAGGCGATCGCCGTCTCGTTGGCGTCGGCCGGGCGGACCACGTTCAGCCCCGGAATCGCGCGCAGGGACGCGAGGTGCTCGATCGGCTGGTGGGTGGGGCCGTCCTCACCGAGGCCGATGGAGTCGTGCGTCCACACGTACGTCACCGGCAGGTGCATCAGCGCCGACAGCCGCACGGAGTTGCGCATGTAGTCGGAGAACACCAGGAAGGTGCCGCCGTAGACACGGGTGTTGCCGTGCAGCGCGATGCCGTTCATCTCCGCGGCCATGGAGTGCTCGCGGATGCCGAAGTGGATCGTGCGGCCGTACGGGTCCGCCTCCGGCAGCGGGTTGTCCGCCGGGAGGAACGACGACGTCTTGTCGATCGTCGTGTTGTTGGAGCCGGCCAGGTCGGCCGAGCCGCCCCACAGCTCCGGGACGACCGCGCCGAGCGCCTGGAGGATCTTGCCGGACGCGGCACGCGTCGCGACACCCTTGCCGGGCTCGAAGACCGGGAGCTTCTCCTCCCAGCCGGTGGGCAGCTCGCCCTTGCTGATCCGGTCGAACTCGGCGGCCCGCTCGGGGTTGTTGTCCCGCCAGAGCTGGAAGGACTTCTCCCACTCGGCCTTCGCCTCGGCACCGCGCTCCAGGGCCTTGCGGGTGTGGGCGATGACCTCGTCGGTGACCTCGAAGGACTGCTCCGCGTCGAAGCCGAGGACGCGCTTGGTGGCCGCGACCTCGTCGTCGCCGAGCGCCGAGCCGTGGGCGGCCTCGGTGTTCTGCGCGTTCGGGGCCGGCCAGGCGATGATCGAGCGCATCGCGATGAAGGACGGCCTGTCCGTCACCTTCTTCGCTTCCTCGATCGCGTTGTAGATGGCGTGCGGGTCCAGATCGCCGTCCGGCTTCGGGGCGATCCGCTGCACATGCCAGCCGTACGCCTCGTACCGCTTGACGGTGTCCTCGGAGACGGCCGTCTCGGTGTCGCCCTCGATCGAGATGTGGTTGTCGTCCCACAGCAGGATCAGGTTGCCGAGCTTCTGGTGACCGGCCATCGAGGAGGCCTCGGCGGAGATGCCCTCCTGGAGGCAGCCGTCACCGGCGATGCAGTAGATGTAGTGGTCGAAGGGGGAGGCGCCCTCGGCGGCCTCCGGGTCGAACAGACCGCGCTCGTAGCGGGCGGCCATCGCCATGCCCACGGCGTTGGCGACACCCTGGCCCAGCGGGCCGGTCGTCGTCTCCACGCCCACGGTGTGGCCGTACTCCGGGTGACCGGGGGTCTTCGAACCCCACGTCCGAAACGCCTTCAGATCGTCCAGCTCCAGGCCGAAACCGGCCAGGTACAGCTGGGTGTAGAGAGTCAGGGACGAGTGGCCGGCGGACAGCACGAAGCGGTCGCGCCCGACCCATTCGGCGTCCGCCGGGTCGTGCCGCATCACCTTCTGGAAGAGGGTGTACGCGGCGGGCGCCAGGCTCATCGCCGTACCCGGATGGCCGTTGCCGACCTTCTGTACGGCGTCGGCGGCCAGGACGCGGGCGGTATCGACGGCCCGCTGGTCCAACTCGGTCCACTCGAGGTCTGTGGTGGTCGGCTTGGTGCTCACCCTGGGTCAGGGCTCCTCTCCACATGTCACGCATGTCGAATGCCGGTGCACGGGGCGCCCCGGCCGTGGTCGAGCCTACCCCCGTAGGTACGTGCGTCTTTTCGAGTCATTCCAGACTGCCGGGACTCTCACCGATGCGCCTCCCCACCGGGCTGGATCGCATTCGGCAACTGAATACGCAGCCGCTCGTCCGAGTGCTCAACAGAGAGCCGACCGGCTCTGCCGATGCTCCGTTCAACACGACCCGACCCCCGCGAATGTCCGGGTCTGGGCAACGTCTACAGTGGCGTGGTACGCGCGAGCCTTTACCGGGACTTCACACGGTTCAGGCTTGCTGGGATGTCTCTGTCAGGGGTGTGCGTGACGGCCGTTGAATCCCGTCCAGCGGGGATTATCGGGACGAGCCAGAGCCCGAGCCGGCGGCCGATCGGGGCCCGGGTCAAGGCGTTCGTGGCGCTGACCAAGCCGCGGATCATCGAGCTGCTGCTGATCACCACCGTTCCGGTGATGTTCCTGGCCGAGCAGGGCGTGCCCGACCTCGGCCTGGTGCTGCTCACCTGCGTCGGCGGCTACCTCTCCGCCGGCGGCGCCAACGCGCTCAACATGTACATCGACCGTGACATCGACGCGCTCATGGACCGCACCTCGCAGCGCCCGCTGGTCACCGGAATGGTCAGCCCGCGCGAGTGCCTGGCCTTCGGCATCACGCTGGCGGTCGCCTCCACGCTGCTGTTCGGCCTCACCGTCAACTGGCTGAGCGCCTGGCTCTCCCTGGGCGCGCTCCTCTTCTACGTCGTCGTCTACACGATGATCCTCAAGCGCCGTACGTCGCAGAACATCGTGTGGGGCGGCATCGCGGGCTGCATGCCGGTGCTGATCGGCTGGACGGCCGTGACGAACTCCCTCACCTGGGCGCCGCTCATCCTCTTCATGGTCATCTTCTTCTGGACGCCGCCCCACTACTGGCCGCTGTCCATGAAGGTGAAGGACGACTACGCGCGCGTGGGCGTGCCGATGCTCCCGGTCATCGCGTCCAACAAGGTCGTCGCCAAGCAGATCGTCATCTACAGCTGGGTGATGGTCGCGGTCTCGCTCCTGCTGACGCCGCTCGGCTACACGGGTTGGTTCTACACCGCGGTCGCGCTGGGCGCGGGCGGCTGGTGGCTGTGGGAGGCGCACGCGCTGCAAAGCCGCGCGAGGGCGGAGGTGACGGGCGCGAAGCTGAAGGAGATGCGCCTGTTCCACTGGTCGATCACCTATGTGTCGCTGCTGTTCGTCGCCGTCGCGGTGGACCCGTTCCTGCGCTGACGCAGGTCACAGTGGACTGCTCTCGCCAGCCGATCTACTCGTGAGTAGCATCCTGGTCATGGCAGACAAGGTGGCCAAGCTGGCCAAGCAGATCAACACCTTCGCGAAGTCCCGCGGCGGCGCCGAGGCCCAGGTCGCGTACCTCGGACAGCGCGGTGCCCGCATCGTGCTCGTCGGCGAGGACGGCGGCTGGGGCGACCTGGTGGCGCCGTCGTACGAGATCGCGGAGCAGGCGGTGGCGAAGTCCGGGGTGACGGCCCACGAGTCCTTCGACGGCGAGTTCGCGGCGAAGGTGAAGACGGGGCCGTACGAGTGGAAGAGGATGGCCGGCATCCAGATCGGCGGCTGAACGGCCGAGCTTCCGCATTTCGCAACACCAACTCGCCGGTTCACCCGTTAGGACGTGTAAGAGGCGTCCACACACGGGGAGAACCGGATGATCGACACGCCGTCCCTCGTGGACCAGTACTGCCACGGCGTACTGCGAACGGAGCTGGGCCTCGGCACCTTCGAGGCCCAGCTGGCCCGCACCGAGGGCCCACCCGCACCGGGGACGACGCTCTTCGACACCCAGACCGGTTTCGCCGTACGACGGTGGTGTCCGCCGTTACTCGGCCTGGAACCGCACTGTCCCCCCGCCCGCTATCTCGCCCGCCGTCGTGAACTGGGCGTACTGGAAGCGGGCCGCCGGCTGCTGCGCGGCAGCGGCATCACGACGTATCTGGTCGACACGGGGCTGCCCGGCGACCTCACCGGCCCCTCCGAGATGGCCTCCACGGGCAAGGCCGACGCCCGCGAGATCGTGCGGCTCGAACTCCTCGCCGAACAGGTCGCCGACACCTCCGGCACCGTCGAGTCCTTCCTGGCCAACCTCGCCGAATCGGTGCACGGCGCGGCCGGGAACGCGGTGGCCTTCACCTCGGTCGCGGGCGTACGGCATGGCCTGGCACTGGCACCCGAGCCGCCGGGGCCGGGGGAGGTGCGGGGCGCGGCGGGGCGCTGGCTGGCGGCGCGCGGCGTCGGCGGTGAGCTGAGCGACCCGGTGCTGCTGCGGCACCTGCTGTGGATCGCGGTGGCGTCCGGACTGCCGCTGCAACTGCACGCGGGGCTGGGCGCGCCGGGCCTGCGCGTCGACCGCACCGACCCGGTGCTGCTCACGGACTTCGTCCGCGCCACGGCCGGCCTCGGCACCGACCTGATCCTGCTGCACGGCTACCCGTACCACCGCCACGCCGCCCACCTGGCCGGCGTCTTCCCGCACGTCTACGCCGACTCCGGCGCCGCCCTCATCCGCACCGGCGCCCGCGCGGCCACGATCCTCGCCGAGATCCTGGAACTGGCCCCCTTCGGCAAGATCCTCTTCTCCAGCGGCGCACAGGGCCTGCCCGAACTGCACGTCGTGGGCGCCCGGCTGTTCCGCGAGGCCCTCGCCAGGGTGCTCGGCGGCTGGGTCGCGGAGGGGGCGTGGTCGTCGGTGGACGCCCAGCGGGTGGCGGCGATGGTGGCGTCGGGAAACGCGCGCAGGGTGTACGGGCTGGGCTGAGCTGTACAGGATGAGCGCATGAACAGGACCGATGCCTTACTCGACCGCTTCCTGTCCCTGCTGTCCGAGCTGGAGCCGCTCGCCGTCTGGGCCCACGGCTCGCTCGGCGGGGGCGACTACCAGGAGGGCCGCAGCGATCTGGACCTGGTCGCCGTACTGAAGGAGCCGATCGGCGTGCGGACCGCCTGGCGGGTGGCCCTGGTGCACGCGCGGCTGCGTGACGCGCCGCTCGCCGGGCTGCTGCACTGCAGCTATCTCACGCTCCCCACGGCGGACGGCGCGGACCGGCGGCACCTCACCTGGGCGCACAAGGAGCTTTTCAAGCGGCCGGTCAGCCCGGTCACCCGGCGCGAACTGCACACCTTCGGCCGTGTGCTGCACGGCGAGGCGCCCGCGGGCCTGCTGCCGCCGGTGACGGACCGGGAGCTCGCCGACTTCGTCGTACGCGACCAGCGGGACTTCTGGCGCCCGGCCGTGGACAACGTCCCGCTGTGGACCCGGGACGTGTGGGTCGCCCTGGGGCTGATCACCTTCGCCCGGGCGAGCGTCACCGCGCGCGAGGGCCGGCTGATCTCCAAGCGCGAGGCGCTGGATCTGCTGCCCGGACTCGGGGCACCCGTCGAGGTCGTCGAGGACATCCGCGCACGCCGCTACGACGACGCGGCGCCGCCCACCGAGGAGTGGGCGGCGCGCAGGGCCGGGCTGGCGCGGGACTACCTGGGGCCGGCGATCGACGCGCTCGTGGCGTCGTACGACTGAACGGGCAGGTCGGGCACCGGCACCTCGGGCCGCTCCCGCAGGGCGAGCAGCACCCGGAGGGTGGCGATCCACACCACGGCCGAGCCGAACATGTGCAGGCCGACCAGGAGTTCCGGCAGGTCCGTGAAGTACTGGACGTAGCCGATGACGCCCTGGGCGAGGAGGATCAGGAAGAGGTCGCGGGTGCGGTTCAGCGGGCCCTTCGGGGCGTCGACCGCCTTGAGGACGAACCACAGGGCGAACGTCAGCGTGACCACGATCCAGGCGAGCACCGCGTGCAGCTTGGTGACGTTCTCCCAGTCCAGCGGCATCCGCTCGACCTCGCTGGAGTCGCCCGCGTGCGGGCCCGCGCCGGTGACCACCGTGCCGACCAGGATCAGCAGCGTCGAGGCCGCGACCAGGAACCACACCAGCTGCTGGACCGCCCTGCCGACCAGCGGGCGCGGCGCCGCGTCGCCCTCCCGGGTGCGCTGCCACATCACCGTGGCGACCGCGATGAGCGCGGAGGTCGCCACGAAGTGGGCCGCGACCGTGTACGGGTTGAGGCCGACCAGGACGACGATGCCGCCGAGCACCGCGTTGCTCATCACGATCCAGAACTGGGCCCAGCCCAGCCGGGTCAGGCCGCGCCGGTACGGCTTCTCGGAGCGTGCCGCGATGATCGCCCAGCCGACGGCGGCGCACAGGACGTACGTCAGCATGCGGTTGCCGAACTCGATGGCGCCGTGGACACCCATCGCGCTGGTGGCGGTCAGCGAGTCGTCGGTGCACTTGGGCCAGGTCGGGCAGCCGAGCCCGGATCCGGTGAGGCGTACCGCGCCGCCGGTGACCACGATGACCACCGACATCACGAGCGCGGAGAGAGCCGCCCGTTGGACCGTCCTCGGGGTCGGGGTCCAGCGTGCGGCGATGAAGGCGAGCGGGTTGCGCACGGCCGCCACGGCGTCGGCGCGGGTCACGTTTGGCACGCGCCCTATCGTAGGCGGCCGCTTGTGCACGCTTTCACGAGGGTCGGCACCAGGCCCTGGGGACCTACTCCCAGCGGAAGAACTTCCCGGCCGCCGCCAGCCCGACGACCGCCCATGCGGCCAGGATGCCCAGGTCACTCCAGGGCATCCCGGCGCCGTGCTGGAGCACGTCCCGCAGCCCGTCCGACAGCGCCGAGATCGGCAGCAGGCCGAGCACGTCCTGGGCGGCGGCGGGGAACTTGTCCAGCGGCACGATCACCCCGCCGCCGACGAGCAGCAGCAGGAAGACCAGGTTGGCGGCGGCCAGTGTCGCCTCCGCCTTGAGCGTGCCGGCCATCAGCAGGCCGAGCCCCGAGAAGGCGGCCGTGCCCAGGATCAGCAGGAGCACGACGGCTGCCGGACTGCCGTGCGGCGACCAGCCCAGCGCGAAGGCGATCACCGTCAGCAGCAGGATCTGCAGCACCTCGGTGATCAGCACCGACGCCGTCTTCGCCGTCATCAGGCCCCAGCGGGGCAGCGGTGAGGACGCCAGCCGCTTCAGCACGCCGTACCGGCGCTCGAAGCCCGTGGCGATGGCCTGCCCCGTGAACGCCGTCGACATCACGGCGAGCGCGAGGACGCCGGGGGTGAGGAAGTCGACGGCCTCGCCGGCTCCCGTGTCGACGATGTCCACCGAGCTGAAGAGGGCCAGCAGCAGGGTGGGGATCACGACGGTCAGGAGCAGCTGCTCGCCGTTGCGCAGCAGCATCTTCGTCTCCAGCGCCGCCTGCGCCGTGATCATGCGTGCCAGTGGAGCCGCGCCCGGCCTGGGGGTGTGGATGCCGGTGGTCGTCACGAGCGCAGCTCCTTGCCGGTGAGCTCCAGGAAGACGTCTTCGAGTGTGTGCCGCTCCACCGAGATCCGGTCCGGCATCACCCCGTGCTGGGCGCACCACGACGTCACCGTCGCCAGCAGTTGGGGGTCGACCTTGCCGACGACCCGGTACGAGCCCGGCGTCAGCTCCGCGGCCGAGCAGTCGGCGGGCAGGGCCTTGAGCAGGGACCCCACGTCGAGGCCGGGGCGGCCGGTGAAGCGCAGGGTGTTCTCGGCGCCGCCCCGGCACAGCTCCTCCGGGGTGCCCTGGGCGATGACCCGGCCGGCGTCGATGATCGCGACGGCGTCGGCGAGCTGCTCGGCCTCGTCCATGTAGTGGGTGGTGAGGATCACGGAGACACCGTCGGCGCGCAGGTCACGCACCAGGTCCCAGGTGGCCCGGCGGGCCTGCGGGTCGAGGCCGGCGGTCGGTTCGTCCAGGAACACCAGCTCCGGGCGGCCGACCACGGCCATGGCGAGCGCGAGCCGCTGCTGCTGGCCGCCGGACAGGCGGCGGTAGGCGGTCCGGCCGCAGCCGCCGAGGCCGAGCCGCTCGATGAGGGCGTCGACGTCCAGCGGATGGGCGTGCAGCTTGGCGACATGGCGCAGCATCTCGTCCGCCCGCGCGCCCGAGTAGACACCGCCGGACTGGAGCATCACGCCGATCCGGGGCCGCAGCTCACCGGACTGTCTCACCGGGTCGAGCCCCAGGACGCGCACCGTGCCGGAGTCCGGCCTGCGGTATCCCTCGCAGGTCTCCACGGTCGTCGTCTTGCCCGCGCCGTTGGGTCCGAGTACGGCGGTGACGCCCGCCTGGGCCACCAGGTCGAGACCGTTCACCGCGGTTTTGTCGCCGTACCGCTTCACCAGGGCCTGGACCTGGAGCACGGGCTCAGTTCGCATGGCTCCAGAGTCTAGGTAGGCGCCGGGTCCCCCGAACGGCCGGGTTCACATCTCCTGCGCGCGAGGCCGATGGATCTCCAGCCACCGCGCCGCGTAGGCCACCGCGTCCGCCACCGGAAACAGCCGTACGTCGGCCGCGCCCACCTTCCCGCGTACGACGGGCCGGCCCGTCGGCCCCGGCCGTCCCACCTTCACCAGCGGTGACGGGATCCGGTACTCGGCGAGATGGAAGCCGGTGCCAGGGAGCTGCGCCACTGAGCCTGACGGTGCTGGCCCGCGCTGTCAGCGAGCCTGGGCATCGGTACCCAGGTCGCTCGCGCAGCCCGGCGCTGGTGGGTGCCGCTGCGCCCACCCGTGCCGCCCCAGCGGCACGACTGCCCGCAGCTACGCCAGTGGTGGTGCTCGGCGGGTGTCGGCGCCGGTCAGCGAAATCCAGCCCGTCCGGCGTTTGAGGACGAGGCCGTTCAGGCCGAAGCGGGGTCTGGGGGCGCAGCCCCCAGAGGCGCGCCTATCGCCGATCGGCTCAGCCGCCGGAGGCTTCCGCCGCAGACCCAGCCGAGGGAGCTGAGCGAGGAGTGCACGAGGAGCGTCTCACCGGTTTGGACGCCCAGCTCGCGAAGTTCCGCGGCGAGGGTGTCCCGAGTGACAAGAGGGCCGGTCGGAGGGGGTGTGGGCATGGTTCCGGAGTGTCCCGGAAGGTGCCTCGCGGCGCCACCGATTTGATCGATCAAAGATCGTTTCCGCAGGTCAGATTAGGTATGCCTAAGTGACGTAGGGCACCGTCGAGGGGAGCGGACGCGGCTTGCCTGGCTTTGAGGAATTACGCAACAATGGCGTTGTGAAAAACGTCGGCGAGGCTCGGGAGACCCCCATGGGAACCCCTCAGGAGGAGCTCGCGACCGGGGAGCGTTCAACACGCAACCGGGTCGCGCGGTCCATCCTGGACCACGGCCCGTCGACCGTCGCCGAGCTGGCCGGCCGGCTGGGACTGACCCAGGCCGCCGTACGCAGGCATCTGGACGCGCTGGTCGCCGACGATGTCGTGGAGGCGCGGGAGCAGCGGGTGTACGGCGCGCGTACGCGCGGGCGTCCCGCCAAGGTCTTCGCGCTCACCGACTGCGGCCGTGACGCCTTCGACCAGTCGTACGACAAGCTCGCCGCGGACGCCCTGAAGTGGATCGCCGAGCGCGAGGGCGGGAGCGAGGCGGTCGCCGCCTTCGCCCGCGACCGGATCGCCGCCCAGGCGAGCGCGTACCGCAAGGCGATCGAGGCCGTCAGCCCGGACAAGCGCACCGAAGCCCTGGCCAAGGCCCTGAGCGCAGACGGGTACGCTGCAACGGCGCGCAGCGCACCCCTCCCTCAAAAAGGCGAGCAGCTCTGCCAGCACCACTGCCCGGTCGCCCATGTCGCGGAGCAGTTCCCCCAGCTGTGCGAGGCGGAGACGGAGATCTTCGCCGAGCTGCTCGGAACGCACGTCCAGAGACTGGCGACCATCGCGCACGGCGACGGCGTCTGCACGACGTTCATCCCGAAGATTTCCCACATTTCTCATAACGCATCTGCAAGCACGGCCGGGAGGAACCCCGCATGACTCTCCCCATCGAGGAGACTGCCCACCCTGAGCTCGAAGGCCTGGGCAAGTACGAATACGGCTGGGCGGACTCCGACGAGGCCGGTGCCGCTGCGAAGCGCGGTCTGAGCGAGGCTGTCGTCCGCGACATCTCCGGCAAGAAGTCGGAGCCGGAGTGGATGACCAAGCTGCGCCTGAAGGGCCTGAAGCTCTTCGAGAAGAAGCCCATGCCGAACTGGGGCTCGGACCTGTCGGGCATCGACTTCGACAACATCAAGTACTTCGTGCGCTCCACGGAGAAGCAGGCGGAGTCCTGGGAGGACCTGCCCGAGGACATCAAGAACACCTACGACAAGCTGGGCATCCCGGAGGCGGAGAAGCAGCGCCTGGTCGCCGGTGTCGCCGCCCAGTACGAGTCGGAGGTCGTCTACCACCAGATCCGCGAGGACCTGGAGGAGCAGGGCGTCATCTTCCTCGACACCGACACCGCGCTGAAGGAGCACCCGGAGCTCTTCAAGGAGTACTTCGGGACCGTCATCCCGGCCGGTGACAACAAGTTCGCCGCGCTGAACACCGCCGTGTGGTCGGGCGGCTCCTTCATCTACGTGCCGAAGGGCGTGCACGTGGAGATCCCGCTGCAGGCCTACTTCCGGATCAACACCGAGAACATGGGCCAGTTCGAGCGGACCCTGATCATCGTCGACGAGGGTGCCTACGTGCACTACGTCGAGGGCTGCACGGCACCGATCTACAAGTCGGACTCGCTGCACTCCGCGGTCGTCGAGATCATCGTCAAGAAGAACGCCCGCTGCCGCTACACGACCATCCAGAACTGGTCGAACAACGTCTACAACCTGGTCACCAAGCGCGCCGTCGCCTACGAGGGCGCGACCATGGAGTGGATCGACGGCAACATCGGCTCCAAGGTGACGATGAAGTACCCGGCCGTCTACCTGATGGGCGAGCACGCCAAGGGCGAGACCCTGTCCATCGCCTTCGCGGGCGAGGGCCAGCACCAGGACGCCGGCGCGAAGATGGTCCACATGGCGCCGAACACCTCGTCCAACATCGTGTCGAAGTCCGTGGCGCGCGGCGGTGGCCGTACCTCCTACCGCGGTCTGATCGAGATCGGCGAGGGCGCTCCGGGTGCGAAGTCCAACGTGCTCTGTGACGCTCTGCTCGTCGACACCATCTCCCGGTCGGACACCTACCCGTACGTCGACGTCCGTGAGGACGACGTCTCCATGGGCCACGAGGCGACCGTCTCCAAGGTCTCCGAGGACCAGCTCTTCTACCTGATGAGCCGCGGTCTGAGCGAGGACGAGGCGATGGCGATGATCGTGCGCGGCTTCGTCGAGCCGATCGCCAAGGAGCTGCCGATGGAGTACGCCCTTGAGCTCAACCGGCTGATCGAGCTGCAGATGGAAGGCGCGGTCGGCTAAGGCCCGCCATCCGGTACAGCAGCAGGCGGCCCGCCCCCGCGGCGGGCCGAAGATCGCAAACGTAGGAAAGAGAGCAGACCGACAGCCATGGCTGAGGCTCAGAACATCCCGGTGGGATCCACCACCGCCGGCTCGATCGCGGTCGCCGCGGAGTCGACCGTCGTCTCGCGCATGAGCGCGCCCCCGTCCTTCGACGTGGCGGACTTCCCGGTCCCGCACGGCCGTGAGGAGGAGTGGCGGTTCACCCCGCTGGAGCGCCTGCGCGGTCTGCACGACGGCACCGCCGTCGCCACCGGCGAGGGCCTGAAGGTCGAGGTGCAGGCCCCCGAGGGCGTCACCGTCGAGACCGTCGGCCGCGACGACGCGCGACTCGGCAGGGCGGGCACCCCGGTGGACCGGATCGCCGCCCAGGCGTACTCGGCGTTCGAGAAGGCCGGCGTGGTCTCCGTCCCCAAGGAGACGGTCCTCGCCGAGCCGATCCGCATCGCCGTGCACGGCGAGGGCGGCACCGCCTTCGCCCACCAGGTCATCGAGCTGGGCGCCTTCGCCGAGGCCGTCGTCGTCATCGACCACACCGGTGACGCCGTGCTCGCGGCCAACGTCGACTACCTCCTGGGCGACGGCGCCAAGCTGACCGTCGTCTCCGTCCAGGACTGGGACGACAAGGCCGTGCACGTGGCCCAGCACAACGCCCTCATCGGCCGGGACGCGTCCTTCAAGTCGGTCGTCGTCACCTTCGGCGGCGACGTCGTACGGCTGCACCCGCGCGTGACGTACGCCGGCACCGGCGGCGAGGCCGAGCTGTACGGGCTGTACTTCACCGACGCCGGGCAGCACCAGGAGCACCGTCTGCTGGTCACCCACAACACCCCGCACTGCAAGTCGAACGTCGCCTACAAGGGCGCGCTCCAGGGCGACGACGCGCACGCCGTGTGGATCGGCGACGTGCTGATCGAGGCCAAGGCCGAGGGCACGGACACCTACGAGATGAACCGGAACCTGGTTCTGACCGACGGCGCCCGCGTCGACTCCGTGCCGAACCTGGAGATCGAGACCGGCGAGATCGTCGGCGCGGGTCACGCGAGCGCGACCGGCCGCTTCGACGACGAGCAGCTCTTCTACCTGATGGCCCGCGGCATCCCGGAGCACGAGGCCCGCCGTCTCGTCGTCCGCGGCTTCTTCGCCGAGCTGGTCCAGCAGATCGGCGTCGACGACATCGAGGAGCGCCTCCTCGCCAAGATCGAAGAGGAGCTGGAGGCGTCGGTCGCATGACGTACGTACGCGCCTGTGGGCTGAGCGAGCTGGAGGAGGACACCCCGAAGCGGGTGGAACTCGACGGCACGCCGGTCTCGGTCGTACAGACCGAGGGGGAGGTGTTCGCCATCTACGACATCTGTTCCCACGCGAACGTCTCGCTCTCCGAGGGCGAGGTGGAGGACTGCCAGATCGAGTGCTGGCTGCACGGCTCCAGCTTCGACCTCCGCACCGGCAAGCCGTCCGGCCTCCCCGCGACGCGCCCCGTCCCCGTATACCCCGTAAAGATCGAAGGGGACGACGTTCTCGTCTCCCTCACCCAGGAGTCCTGAGGCACCCATGGCAACGCTTGAAATCCGAGACCTGCACGTCACCGTCGAGGCCGACAACGCCACGAAGGAGATCCTCAAGGGCGTCGACCTCACCGTGAAGCAGGGCGAGACGCACGCCATCATGGGCCCCAACGGCTCGGGCAAGTCGACCCTCGCCTACTCCCTCGCGGGTCACCCGAAGTACACGATCACCGAAGGCACCGTCACCCTCGACGGTGAGGACGTCCTGGAGATGTCCGTCGACGAGCGCGCCCGCGCGGGCCTGTTCCTGGCGATGCAGTACCCGGTCGAGGTTCCCGGCGTGTCCGTGTCGAACTTCCTCCGCACCTCCGCCACCGCCATCCGCGGCGAGGCCCCCAAGCTGCGCACCTGGGTGAAGGAGGTCAAGGAGGCCATGGAGCGCCTCAACATGGACCCGTCCTTCGCCGAGCGCAACGTCAACGAGGGCTTCTCCGGCGGTGAGAAGAAGCGCCACGAGATCCTTCAGCTCGAACTGCTCAAGCCGAAGATCGCGGTCCTCGACGAGACCGACTCCGGCCTGGACGTCGACGCCCTGCGCGTCGTCTCCGAGGGCGTGAACCGGGTCCGTGAGAGCGGCGAGGTCGGCACCCTGCTGATCACCCACTACACGCGCATCCTGCGCTACATCAAGCCCGATCACGTCCACGTCTTCGCGGCCGGCCGTATCGCCGAGTCCGGCGGCCCCGAGCTCGCCGACAAGCTGGAGGCCGAGGGGTACGAGGCATACACGAAGGGTGGCGCATCCGCGTGACACAGCTGCCGGGCCTCCTCGACACCGAGGCGCTCCGCAAGGACTTCCCGATCCTGGACCGCGTCGTCCACGACGGCAAGAAGCTCGTGTACCTGGACAACGCGGCGACCTCGCAGACGCCGCGCCAGGTGCTCGACGTGCTCTCCGAGTACTACGAGCAGCACAACGCCAACGTCCACCGTGGCGTGCACGTCCTCGCCGAGGAGGCCACGGCGCTGTACGAGGGCGCGCGCGACAAGGTCGCGGAGTTCATCAACGCGCCCTCGCGTGACGAGGTGATCTTCACCAAGAACGCCTCCGAGTCGCTCAACCTCGTGGCCAACATGCTCGGCTGGGCCGACGAGCCCTACCGCGTCGACCACGAGACCGAGATCGTCATCACGGAGATGGAGCACCACTCCAACATCGTCCCGTGGCAGCTGCTCGCGCAGCGCACGGGCGCGAAGCTGAAGTGGTTCGGACTCACCGACGACGGCCGCCTCGACCTGTCCAACATCGACGAGATCATCACCGAGAAGACGAAGATCGTCTCCTTCGTGCTGGTGTCGAACATCCTGGGCACCCTCAACCCGGTCGAGGCGATAGTGCGCCGCGCGCAGGAGGTCGGCGCGCTGGTCTGCATCGACGCCTCGCAGGCGGCGCCTCACATGCCGCTGGACGTGCAGGCGCTGCAGGCCGACTTCGTGGCCTTCACCGGCCACAAGATGTGCGGCCCGACCGGCATCGGCGTGCTCTGGGGCCGTCAGGAACTCCTGGAGGACCTGCCCCCGTTCCTGGGCGGCGGCGAGATGATCGAGACGGTGTCGATGCACTCGTCGACGTACGCTCCCGCCCCGCACAAGTTCGAGGCGGGCACGCCCCCGATCTCGCAGGCTATCGGCCTGGGCGCGGCGATCGACTACCTGGGCTCGATCGGCATGGACAAGATCCTCGCCCATGAGCACGCGCTCACCGAGTACGCGGTGAAGCGGCTGGCGGAGGTTCCCGACCTGCGGATCATCGGCCCGACCACGGCCGAGGACCGTGGCGCCGCGATCTCCTTCACGCTCGGCGACATCCACCCGCACGACGTGGGCCAGGTCCTCGACGAGCAGGGCATCGCGGTCCGGGTCGGCCACCACTGCGCCCGCCCCGTGTGCCTGCGCTACGGAATTCCTGCGACCACCCGAGCGTCGTTCTATCTGTACTCCACGCCGGCCGAGATCGACGCTCTGGTGGACGGCCTGGAGCACGTACGGAACTTCTTCGGCTGACGGGACGAGCGATCGCATGAAGCTGGATTCGATGTACCAGGAAGTCATCCTGGACCACTACAAGAACCCGCACGGGCGTGGTCTGAGGGATGGCGACGCCGAGGTGCACCATGTGAACCCGACGTGCGGCGACGAGATCACCCTGCGCGTGAAGTACGACGGCACGAAGATCGAGGACGTCTCGTACGAGGGCCAGGGCTGTTCCATCAGCCAGGCGAGCGCGTCCGTACTGAACGAGCTCCTCGTCGGCAAGGACCTCTCCGACGCGCGGAAGATCCAGGAGACCTTCCTGGAGCTGATGCAGTCCAAGGGGAAGATCGAGCCCGACGACGCCATGGAGGAGGTCCTGGAGGACGCGGTCGCGTTCGCCGGGGTCTCCAAGTACCCGGCCCGGGTCAAGTGCGCCCTCCTGAGCTGGATGGCGTGGAAGGACGCGACGGCCCAGGTGCTGGGCGGAGCCGACGCCGAAAGGAAGACGGCATGAGTGACACCGTGGAGATGAAGCCGGCCTCGGAGGAGGAGCTCCGTGAGGCCCTGATGGACGTCGTCGACCCCGAGCTGGGCATCGACGTCGTCAACCTCGGCCTGATCTACGGCATCCACGTCGACGAGTCCAACATCGCGACCGTCGACATGACCCTCACCTCGGCGGCCTGCCCGCTGACGGACGTCATCGAGGACCAGGCCAAGTCCGCCACGGACGGCCTCGTCAACGAGCTGCGCATCAACTGGGTCTGGATGCCGCCGTGGGGCCCGGACAAGATCACGGACGACGGCCGCGAGCAGCTTCGGGCGCTCGGGTTCAACGTCTGAGACTCCCGCGCGCGCAAAAGCGGCGGCACCCTGCCCGGGTGCCGCCGCTTCTCCGTGCTCAGGCCAGCCCGTCCACCAACCGGAAGGACGAGTCCGCCTGGTACAGGGAGCTGTGGTCGTAGCGCTCCATGCGGATGACGAAGTTCTTGTGCCGCAGGAAGTAGCCCGGGTAGTTGACCGACTCCAGCATGGCCGCGCCGGAGTGGTAGGAGCCGCGGGGGCAGAACGTGGCGTCCTGGGCGAACAGGGCGGAGCCGTCGTTGCGTTCGGCGCGCAGGACGAAGCTGCGGTGGCGCAGGTACTGGCCGTCGTCCGTGGCGAAGGACAGACAGGAGCCGTTGGCCAGGCCCTTGACCTGCCTGAACGTGGAGTCCTGACGGGACGTGGAGCCGCCGACCCGGTTCAGGGCCACATAGCCGTCGCTCACCTGCCAGTAGCGGTCGGGGTAGTTGACCGAGCGTATGGAGCGCCAGGTGTCGCCGGACGGGGGCTTCGGGGTCGCCGACGGTGAACCAGCCTCGTGGGAAGGCGGTTTGGACGGCTCCGGCGCGGGCTTGGGGGATGCGGCGCCCGTCCGGCCGGGCGCCTTCGCCGGCCGTTCCGTCGACAGGCCGCTCTTGCCCTTCGGGGGAGTCGTCTGCGACGGGGTGGCGAAGGAGATCAGGCCCGGGACGGTCGTGTCGTCGGCGGAGGGCCCGGCCGAAGCCGATTTACCGTCAGAAGCCCTGTCCGTCACGGCGATCGCCGTGATGCAGGCGATGATCGTCGCCAGCGCCATTCCTCCCGCCAGCCACAGCCGGCGCGTCCCCGGTGCCCGCGAGGTGTCCGGGGCCCAGCCGTTCTCCCAGGGCTGCTCCTGGGACGGCCGGGACTTGTCTTCTGGCATGCGGTGTTCCTCCAGCGGCGTCACGAGACGACAGCCGCGGCTGCGAAGGCCCGGTATGTGAACGGTGAAACACTAGTGGACCCAGTGGTCCCTGAGCAGCCCTTTGGAACCAGCCGTATCCACATCGATTCCTTGGCCGACCGCACGTACTTGCCGAAGTCCGGGCGGACCGAGGCGAATCGAGCGCGGCCCCGGGTGCGGGGCAGGGCATCATGGCAGGCAGCACCGTGGATCACCCGTCGACAGGAGACCCCGCACCATGGCGTACCGCGTCCCCCGTGCCCGCCGCCGAGCGCGAGCGGCCGTGGCTCTGTGCGGTGCGCTCGCCGTGGCCGTGGGCGGCTGCACGGCGTCCGACGGCGAGGACGCGGCCGGACCGGGACGCTCCACCTCTCCTTCGCATTCCTCGAACGGCCCGCGGAAGGTGGTGCCGCCCGATCCGGGTGCCGCCTTCGACTACCAGATCGGCGGCGCCTATCCGCCGCCGGCCGGTGTGCGCGTCGTCTCCCGGGACCGCACCGCGAAACCGGCGCCGGGCGTGTACAGCATCTGCTACGTCAACGCCTTCCAGGCCCAGCCGGACACCGAGGACTGGTGGCGGGCCCACCACCCCGACCTGCTGCTGCGTGACGACGACGGTGCGCTGGTCGTCGACCAGGACTGGGACGAGGCCCTGTTGGACATCTCCACGGCCGCCAAGCGCGCACGGCTCGCCGGGATCGTGGGCCGGTGGATCGACGGCTGCGCGGCGTCCGGATTCCAGGCGGTCGAGGCCGACAACCTCGACTCGCACGAGCGGTCCGACGGGCTGCTGACCGTCGCGGACAACGTGGCCTTCGGCGAGCTGATCGCCGCCCGTGCCCATGCCGCCGGCCTGGCGATCGGCCAGAAGAACGCCGCCGGCCTGGCGCGGCAGGGGAACGCCCTCGGCTTCGACTTCGCGGTCGCCGAGGAGTGCGGACAGTACGACGAGTGCGGTGCCTACGCGGACGCCTACGACGACCGGGTCCTCGTCATCGAGTACCGCTCGGACGGCCTCGCCGCCGCCTGCGCCGAGTGGGGCGAGACGCTGTCGGTGGTCCTGCGCGACCTGGACGTCGTACCGGAAGGGCAGGCCGGGTACCGCCGCCGTACCTGCTGACCCCTCAGTCGAGTACGGCCGTGGCCTCGATCTCGACCAGGTGCTCGGGCACGTCGAGCGCCGCGACGCCCAGCAGCGTGGCCGGCGGTACGGGAGTGACCCCCAGCTTGGCGGCGGCCCGGGTGATGCCCTCCATCAGCAGGGGCATCTTGTCGGGCGTCCAGTCGACGACATGGAGGTTCAGCTTCGCCACGTCCTCGAAGGAGGCGCCGGCCGCGGCCAGGGCGGTACCGACGTTGACGTAGCACTGCTCGACCTGTGCGGCGAGGTCGTCCACGCCGACCGTGACGCCGTCCGCGTCCCAGGCGACCTGTCCGGCGACGAAGACCAGCTTCGAGCCGCCGGCGATCGCCACCTGCCGGTAGGCGTCGACCTCCACGAGTCCGGCCGGGTTCATCAGGGTGATGGCCATGCCGCCGTTCCCCTTTCGTAGTCACTTGTGGTTACCCGGAAACCGTAGGAGAGTGAGCGCTGACATGGAAGAACGCACTTTTCAGTGACTGGGGAACCTCATGGGTACCAAGCAGCTCAGCGGCTCGGTCGACCAGGCGGACGTGACGCGCGCCGATTCCCTGGCGCGGGAGATCTTCACGGACATCGCCAACAAATGGGCACTGCTGATCATCGAGGCGATCGGCGAACGCACCCTGCGGTTCAGCGAGTTGCGCGGCGAGGTCGAGGGCATCAGCCACAAGATGCTCACCCAGAACCTGCGCATGCTGGAGCGCAACGGCCTGATCGAACGCACCGTGCACCCCACCGTGCCGCCGCGCGTCGAGTACAACCTGACCGAGCCGGGCCAGGCCCTGCGGTCCGCCATCGACGCCATGTGCGACTGGACCCACCGCTACCTCGGGCAGATCGAGGAGTCCCGCCATCGCTTCGAGGCCGGGAGGCCGTAGCTCCGACGGTGAATCACCGACCCGTATGTGTACGGGCGTACGCAACGTTGTGTACGCTCGTACACATGGGATACCTCCTGCTCTCCGGAGCCATAGCAGCCGAGGTGGCCGCCACGACCGCCATGAAGTACAGCGACGGCTTCAGCAGGCTGCTGCCGTCGGTGCTGACCGCGCTCGGTTATCTCATCTCGTTCGCGCTGCTCGCCCAGACGCTCAAGACGGTGGCCGTCGGCACGGCCTACGCGATCTGGGCCGGCGTCGGCACCGCGACCATCGCCACCATCGGGATCGTGTTCCTGGGCGAGGGGATGACGGCCGCCAAGGCCGCCGGCATCGCGCTGATCATCGTCGGCGTGGTCGTGCTGAACCTGGGCGGTGCGCACTGATGGCCCGGCGCTACGACCCCGAGCGGCGTCAGCGGATCATCGACGCGGCGATCCGGGTGGTCGGGGCGAAGGGCATCGCCGGGCTGAGCCACCGCACCGTCGCCGCCGAGGCGGACGTGCCGCTGGGCTCGACGACGTACCACTTCAAGACCCTCGACGACCTGCTCGTCGCCGCGCTGCGCCAGGCGAACGAGGGCTTCGCCAAGGTGCTCATCTCCCGCGGCGGCCTGGAGGACCCGCAGACCGACCTGGCCACCGAACTCGCGGGCTGGATGAGCGAGTGGCTCGCGGGCGACCGCACCGGGGTCGAGCTGGAGTGCGAGCTCTATCTCGCCGCCCTGCGCCGCCCGGCGCTGCGCCCGGTCGCCGCGGAGTGGGCTCAGGACCTCGCCGAACGGCTGTCGCGCCGCACGGACCCGGTCACGGCGCGGGCGCTGGTGGCCGTGCTGGACGGGATCTGTCTGCAGGTGCTGCTCACGGAGGCGCCGTACGACGAGGAGTACGCGCGCGAGGTGCTGGCCCGGATCATCCCGTGACGGGCCCTGGCCGGGCGCCTCGCGAGGGCCGAGCCGCGGCACCGCGCGGGGGACGCGGTCGCCGTACCGCCCGGCACGTGAGACGCACCCCCGCCGGTTCGCCCCCGCGGTGGGCGTCACGTTAGGTTGCCCTTATGACCGACACGACTGCTCCTCGCACCACCGGCGCCGTGGCCGCCGGCCTCGCCACGATCGCCGCTGACGGCACCGTTCTCGACACCTGGTTCCCCGCGCCCGAGCTCGTCGCCGAGCCCGGCCCCTCCGGCAGTGAGCGGCTGTCCGCCGAGAAGGCCGTGGAGCTGCTCGGCGAGGGTGCCGCGAAGGCGATCGGCCCGGATGCCCGGCGCGGTGTCGAGGTCGTCGCGGTCCGCACGGTCATCGCCTCGATCGACGAGAAGCCGGTCGACGCGCACGACGTCTACCTGCGCCTGCACCTGCTCTCCCACCGTCTGGTCAGGCCGCACGGCCTGAGCCTGGAGGGCCAGTTCGGCTTCCTGGCGAACGTCGCCTGGACCTCGCTGGGCCCGGTCGCGGTCGACGACGTCGAGAAGGTCCGCCTGAGCGCCCGCGCGGAGGGCCTGCACCTCCAGGTGACCTCGGTCGACAAGTTCCCGCGCATGACGGACTACGTGGCGCCGAAGGGCGTCCGGATCGCCGACGCCGACCGCGTCCGCCTGGGCGCGCACCTCGCCGAGGGCACGACCGTCATGCACGAGGGCTTCGTCAACTTCAACGCCGGCACGCTCGGCACCTCCATGGTCGAGGGCCGTATCTCCGCGGGCGTCGTGATCGGCGACGGCTCCGACATCGGTGGCGGCGCGTCGACGATGGGCACCCTGTCCGGCGGCGGCAACGTGATCATCTCCATCGGCGAGCGCTGCCTGATCGGCGCCGAGGCGGGCGTGGGCATCGCGCTGGGCGACGAGTGCGTGGTCGAGGCGGGCCTGTACGTCACGGCGGGCACCCGCGTGACGATGCCCGACGGCCAGATCGTCAAGGCCCGCGAACTCTCCGGCGCCTCCAACATCCTCTTCCGCCGCAACTCGGTCACCGGCACGGTGGAGGCCCGCCCGAACAACGCGGTGTGGGGCGGGCTGAACGAGATCCTGCACAGCCACAACTGATCGTCGGCGGCCGTGATCTGCGGCCGCGTCACGGACGAGCGCCCTCCCACGGCCCGAGCACGGCCGGGCAGGGCGCTCGTTGTCATGCACCGGCATGGCCGACTGCGCCGGCAGGTCCGCCGTGGTTCCGGCGGCTCGCCCGCCATGAAGACGACTCCGGCTTCCGCGACGGGGCCGGGGGCATGGACGTCAAGGCACAGGCTCGCCGCGGCGCCATCCGACCGGGCGTGGTCTCTCGTACGGGTTACTCACCGTGACCTCGGCGGGGTCCAGGCAGATGAACGGGTGGACGCAGTTTCCGATCACATGCCGAACCGACGAGATGAGGGCCGAG
This sequence comes from Streptomyces ferrugineus, assembly GCF_015160855.1. NCBI lineage: Bacteria > Bacillati > Actinomycetota > Actinomycetes > Kitasatosporales > Streptomycetaceae > Streptomyces > Streptomyces ferrugineus. The sequence goes on from NZ_CP063373.1 coordinate 2,763,403, forward strand.
GGCTGATGACGGGTCGAGTGAAGATGAGCGAGCGGGGCCGGGTCGTGCTGCGGCTGGTGGTCGGGGCGCTGGGAGTGGGGGCGGTGTGCTGGTTGCCGGCCGGGAACGCCTACGCCGACGAGACGAACACCGCCTCGCACAACGGCCCCCGGATCGGGCTCGTCAACGTGGGGCAGGTGGATGATCCGATGGAGGATGTGCTGGAGCACTTCCTGCTCCTCGGCGACGGGTACAAGTGGGGCTGAACCGGTGATCAGCCGGTGGTGAGCGCCTCGTACGCCGCCAGCAGCCCGTCGGCCGCCTCGCGGCCGGCGGGCCGCAGCGGTGCGCGGACCGGGCCCCCGGGCAGGCCGAGTTCGTTCAGTACGGCCTTGGCGGTGGCCGCGCCGGGCAGGCCCGCCGACATCATCAACTCGATGAGCGGCGTGGCGCGTTGCTGGAGACGGGCGGCCACGGCGGTGTCGCCCGCGTCGAACGCGTCCAGTACCGCACGCAGGTGACGGGGGATCACATTGGCGACCGTGCTGACGTATCCCGCTCCGCCAACCGCGTACAGCGCCAGATTGTGCTCGTCGCAGCCCGCGTAGTACGCCAACTCCGTGCGGGCGAGCACCTTCTGGGCCGCCAGGAAGTCGTAGGAGCAGTCCTTCACCGCGACGATCCGTGGGTGCTCGGCGAGCCGGATCAGCGTCTCCGGCTCGATGCGGGTGCCGGTGCGGCCGGGGATGTCGTAGAGCGCCAGGGGCAGTCCGGCCGCGTCGGCGATCTCGCGGAAGTGGGCCTCCACGGCGTCCTGCGGGGGCTTGCTGTAATAGGGCGAGACCACCAACAGGCCGTCGGCGCCCGCCTTTTCGGCCGCCAGGGCCAGTTCGACGGTGTGCCGGGTGTCGAAGGTGCCCACGCCCGCGACGATCGACGCCCGCTCGCCCACCGCCTCCCGGACCGCCCTGACCAGCTCCGACTTCTCCGCGTCCGTCGTGGTCGGCGACTCACCCGTCGTACCGGACAGCACCAGACCGTCACAGCCCTCGGCCACCAGTCGCTCCGCGAGCCGCTGCGCACCGTCGAGATCGAGTGACCCCGCCTCCGTGAAGGGCGTGATCATGGCACACAGGGCGCGACCGAAGGGCGGGGTGGGAGCGGCGGCAGTCGTCATATGAGTAGTGTCGGCAGGACCATCGCGTAGCTCCACTTAATTCTGCTACGAGGTATTGGTAAGGAGTGCTGCGGGGTGGAGGGCTTCGGGGCGTCGTAGGCCCTATGTCCAAAGTCGGGCGTCATGGGTCACCATGGCCGGGACGGTCAACGACCCCTGGTCATGGGAGGCGTCATGAGGCTCGGCAAGGCACTGGCCACCGGAGTCGCGCAGGAGCGGCCCCAGGAGCGCGACACGGAAGCCGAACTCGCCGAGGAACTCCAGGACATCGAGGCGTCCGCGCCCGAAGAGGTCCCGGCCGCCCGATGAGGCTGCGGCTTCCGGAGGAACGTCCGACGGAGCCGCCGACCGGGTACAAGATCGCCCACCCGATGCTGTCCCACGACGGCACCCGGGCCGGGTTCACCGGTGTGTCGCTGGGCGGCGCGCTGCCGTACGGGGTCCTGGCCGACGCGTCGTGTGTCTACGGTCTGCGGCACCGGGCGCCGAGCCGCCGCTGCGACTGCGGCTTCCACTGTGTGCACGAGCGCACGACGGCCGAGGCGCTGCTGTGCACGGCCGAGCATCGGACGGCCGTGCTGCTCGAGGTCGGCGTGCTGGGCCGCTACATCCGCTTCGAGCACGGCTTCCGGTACGCCCGTCAGCGCGTGCGCGCCGCCACGGTCGGCCCGTGTGCCTGCGGCGCCGTCGCCGCCGCCCTGGCCGACGCCGGCTGGGGCCGCCCCGGCTGGCGGGCCCTCGCCCCTTGCTGCGCGGGGTGCCTGCGCGGCCGTACGTCCGTCTCGCTCGCGGGGTTCGCCCGGCTGGCGGGGGAGGGGCTGAGGGTGGTGGCCGGGAAGGGCGCGTCCTCCGTGGCGGTCGCCGGCCTCGGGGGCGCCGAGGATCTCGGTGTGCCCGAACTCGCCGCCGAGGCGACGCTGTTGCAGGCCCGCCTCGACTGGTTCCAGGCCCAGCTGGCCCGGCTGGGCGAGCGGGGGCCGGGCGGCGGAGGGAAGGGGTAGCGGGGGCCGGTCCGGGTACCCGGGGAGTTCCGAACCGAGAGGAGGCGGAACACCGTGACCGGAACCACGGCCCCCGAGCCGGTGCGCGACGGGCATCGCCCGGTGGGCGAACTCGTGGCGCAGGCCGGCGAACAGCTCTCCCTGCTCGTACGGCAGGAAGTCGCCCTGGCCAAGGAGGAACTGGCGGCAAAGGGCCGGCGGGCCGGGCGTGGCGGCGGCCTGCTGGGCGCGGCGGGCGCCGTCGCGTACGCCGGGCTGCTGTTCCTGGCCGCGGCCGCGACCGCCGCGCTCTCGCTGACACTGTCCCTGTGGGCCGCGGCGCTGATCGTGACGGGAGCGCTGTTCGCGGTCGCGGGCCTGCTGGCGGCGACCGGCCGCGCCCAGTTGCGCCGCGCCGCGCCTCCCACGCCCGAGCGGGCTCTCGGCAGCGTCAGGACCGACGTCCAGGAGATCAAGGGAAGGGCACACCGATGAAGGACAGGGCAGCGGGGGAGACGCACGGCGCCGCCAAGAAGGCGGCCGGTGGGGCCAAGGGGCCCGAGGAACTGCGTGACCAGATCGAGCGCACCCGCCACCAACTCGGCGACACAGTGGCCGAGTTGGTGGAGAGGGCGGACGTGAAGGGCCGGGCCGTGGCCCGCGCCGCCGACCTCAGGGACAAGGCGGGCGCGATGACCGTGCAGCTGCGCAGCAGCGCCGCCCAGGCGGGCCACGCGGTGCAGGACCGGGCGACCCGGGCCGGGCACGTCGTACAGGACCGGGCCACCGAGGCCGGTCATCGCGTACAGGAGCGGGCGAACCGGGCCGGACACACCGTCCACGACAGGGCGACGCACGCGGGCCACACGGTGGAGCACGGCGTCCCGCGCCCCGTCCGCACGGTCGTCCAGGCCGGACTGCGGCATCCGCGTCCGGTGCTGGTGGTCGGCGCGGCGGCGGGGGCGCTGATCGCCGCCGGCATGCTGCGACGGCGCCACACCGGGCACCGCTGAGACGCTGGCTGGGCATCGCTGGTGCGCTGGGTTGTGCGGGTGCGGTGGTCTTGCTGAGGTGCTGGGTTGTGCGGGTGGGGTGGTCCTGCTGAGGTGCTGGTCCTGCTGACGCGCCGGGTCCTGCTGGTGCGCTGGTCCTGCTGACGCGCCGGGCTCTGCTGGCGCGCTGACCCCGCTGACGCCCCGGGCCCCGCTGGCGCGCTGGCCCCGCTGGGACACCGGCACTGCTCAGGCGCCGGCCGGCCCCTGTAGGACACCGGCCTGTTGAGGCGTCGGCACCACCGAGGCACCGGGCGCCCCTCTCCTCCATGGCTCACTTGACCTCAAGTCCACTTGAGGTCGAAAGGTGATCGGTGCACGCATCGACCACCGAGCCCTGGAGGCCCTCATGGCCGTCATGACCCGTCGCACCGACGCCCACCCCGACCTCACCCACCCCGAGACCGGCGCCCCGTTCTTCAGCACCTGGCGGGTGGGCACCCCGCCGCGACAGCGGCAGACCGTCGAGGCCATCGCCCGCACCTGGGAGCGCCGCCCCTGGCCTAGCGGCGATCTGCTCGGCTACCACGTCTACACCGGGCACGACGGCACCACCCTCCTCCACCACTCGCAGTGGCGGAGCGAGCCGGCCTACGAGGCGTTCGTGAAGAGTCACCGCCAGGAGCGCGTCGACGAGATCGACACCGCCGTACCGGGCATCGAACGCCTGTGGCTCGGCCGCTACCGGCGCTACCGCAGCAGCAGCCGCGAGGGCGACACGCGCGTCCCCGGCTGCATCGTGATCGTCGACATCGAGTTCGAGGGGCCCGACCCCGACCGGCAGCGCGCCTGGGTCGACGCCGTCCTGGAGGCGCTGGAGAGCGAGCCGAACGTCCACCCCGGCGGAATCTCGGCCCACTTCCATCTGAGCACCGACGGCACCCGTGTCCTGAACTACGCCGAGTGGGAGAGCGCGCAGGCTCATGTCGACGCCCTCGCCGCTCCGGGCGACGGCGTCGGCTCGGCGACGGAGCTGTGGCGCCGGGTGCAGAACTGGCCGGGTCTGAAGAGCAGCACGGTGGAGCGGTACGACCATGCCCTCGGGCTGATCCCGGGCTGATCCCGGGCTGATCCCGGGCTGATCCCGAGCTGAGTCCGGGATCAGCCCTGCACCGGAAACGACCCTCACCGAACACTCGAACCGTCTGGACAAAAAAAGTCTTCGGTGAGAGGGTGGACCCATGCTGGACGTCACCGTGATCGAGGACCCCGAGGCCGCAGCCGTCTCCCTGGACCCCATAAGGGCCCGGCTGCTCGCCGAGCTGGCGGCCGGACCCGCGTCGGCCGCCATGCTGGCCGGCAAGGTCGGGCTGCCCAGACAGAAGGTGAACTACCACCTCAAGGCGCTGGAGCGGCACGGCCTGGTCGAGCTGGCCGGTGAGCGCCGCAAGGGCAACGTCACCGAGCGGCTGATGCGGGCGACCGCCGCGTCGTACGTGATCTCACCGCTCGCGCTCGCCGCCGTGCAGCCCGACCCGGACCGCTTCCGCGACCAGCTCTCGGCGCGCTGGCTGCTCGCTCTCGGCGCCCGCCTGGTGCGGGACGTCGGCTCGCTGATCACCGGCGCGGCCAAGGCCCGCAAGCGGCTCGCGACCTACGCGCTGGACGGCGAGGTCCGCTTCTCCTCGGCCGCCGAACGGGCGGCGTTCATCCAGGAGTTGACGGCCGGCGTGAGTGCGCTCATCCGCAAGTACGACGCGCCGGACGCCGAGGGCGGCCGGGATCACCGGATCGTCGTGGCCGTCCATCCCACCGTCAAACCCACCGTCGAACCTACGGTCGAACCCACCGTCGAGGACCAGCCCGGCCCGGAACTCGACCAGTAGTACTCCGTACTCAGTAGCTCAGGAGCCCACCATGTCCAAGGAATTCGAGATCGCCCGCGAAATCGAGGTCGACGCCACACCGGAGCAGGTGTGGGAGGCCGTCACCGAAGGAACCGGCGGCTGGCTGTGGCCGATGGAGCCGCCCGAGCCGCGCGAGGGCGGCAAGGGCCCCTTCGGGTCCACGATCCTCGCCTGGGACCCGCCGCACCGCTACACCAACCGGGTCGAGGACGTCGAGGGCATCTCCGAGCAGACCCTCAACCAGCTCGACTACACCATCGAACCGCGCGACGAGGGCCGCCGCGCCTGGGTGCGGTACGTGCACAGCGGCATCTTCGTCGACGACTGGGACAACCAGTACGACGGCGCCGCCAAGCACACCGACTTCTATCTGCACACCCTGAGCCAGTACCTGACGCACTTCGGCGGCCGTCCCCTCGCCGCCTTCACCACCTTCGACGGACCCGAGGCGTCCGGCGCCCCCGACGCCCTCGCCGCCGTCGGCAGGGCCCTCGGCCTGTCGGACGACACCGTCGAAGGGGCCAGGGTCAGCGCACCGGGGCCCGGCGGGAAGACCCTGGACGCGGTGGTCGACTACCGAAACCCGTACTTCATCGGGCTGCGCACCGACGACGCCCTGATCCGCGTCTTCGGGCGCAACCACTGGGGCCATGTGGTCGGTATCAGCGTCCACGACTTCGCGCCGGGCGCCGACGCCAAGGCGGACGAGGAGATGTGGAAGGGCTGGCTGAACGGCGTGTTCAGCCAGCCCTGAGACCACCGGGGTTACGGGCGGAACCGCAGCACCTGCGGGTCGTGGTCGCTGATCTGGTCGTTGAACTCCGAGTTGATGTGCACGCTGTCGTACTCGAAGTCGCAGGAGCGCCGGATCGAGGGGCTGACCAGGATCTGGTCCAGCGTCTGGGCGTTGCCCTGGTAGACGTAGGAGTAACGCTCGCTCCTCGGCAGCGACTTGATCGCCGACCACAGCGCGCCGCCGTCCTCCAGCAGCTCGGTCGTGCCGGAGAACTCGAAGTCGTTGATGTCGCCGAGCGTGACGACGTCCGCGCTCTTCTGGACGGCCAGGATGTCCTTGACGAAGGCGTTCACCGACTTCGCCTGGAGGTGGCGCTGGGTCTCCGAGCTGCGGGTCGGCGGCTGGTACTGCGCGTGCAGCGACTGGTCGCCGCCCTTGGAGGCGAAGTGGTTGGCGATCACGATGACCGTGCGGCCACGGAAGACGAACTCACCGGCCAGCGGCTTGCGGCTGTCGTCCCAGGCCTCGTTCGCCGGGTCGATACGGCCGGGGGAGACGGTCAGCGCCGCCGCGCCCTTCACCTTGGTCACGCCGGCCGCGGTCGTGGCGTCGCCGCCCGCGCGGTCGGTGAAGGAGACCCGCTCGGGGTTGAACAGGAACGCCTGGCGGATGTTGCCGCCCGGCTGGCCGCCGTCGGTGTTGTTCACCGGGTCGATCGAGCGCCAGTCGTACGCGGGGCCGCCCGCCGCCACGATCGCGTCGATCAGCTTCTGCATGGTCAGGTCGGCGGCGACCGTGCCGTCGTTCGTCCTGCCGTTGTTGTCCTGGATCTCCTCCAGGGACACGATGTCGGGCGACCGGAGGTTGTCCACGATCGCGGCGGCGTGCTCGGCGAACGTGGTGTCGGACGGGTCCAGGTTCTCCACGTTGTACGTGGCGACCGCCAGCTCGCCGCGCGACTGCTTCCGCGTGGTCTCCCGCTTCAGACCGGCGCTCTCGAGGGTGCCGAGCTGGTTGGCGACCAGGGTGTAGCCGCCGAACTGGGTGTAGTCCAGGGGCCCGGTCGTGGCGCCCTTCAGGACGTCACCGACGTTCGCCTTCGGGAAGTCGGCCGCCTTGCCGAGGGACTGGATCTGCAGCCGGCCGGTGTTCTGGGAGTCGTAGGAGCCGTAGACCGTGCCGCCGCGGCGATTGCGGTGCTCCCACGGCTTCACCGTGACCCACAGCTCGGTGTACGGGTCGGTGGCGCCGACCACACGGGTGTCGGCGACCTGGACGTTCTCGCCCTCCAGGGACTCGTAGTAGTCCAGGGCGTACTTCTCGGGCCGCAGCGTCAGGCCGTTGATCGAGCCGCTCGCGGCGCTGTCGCCCTCGGCGCTGTAGGCGGCCGGCACCGAGCGCGCGTCGATCACCTTGGCGGCCGGGACGGCGTTGCCGCTGGAGACGACGGTGGTCGTCGGCCTGGTGAGCTCGGTCAGCGACTGGTTGCCGGAGGAGGCGCCGCCCGGGACGTACTCGGAGACCGTGCCCGAGACCAGGACCGAGTCGCCGACGGCGACCGTCGGGGCGGAGCCGGTGAAGACGAAGACGCCCTCGCTGGTGGCTGGGTCGGCGTCGGGGTTCGGATCCTGGATCCAGAAGCCTCTGGACGAGCCGTAGGGGCGTACGCCGGTGACGATTCCGGCCACATCCGCGACCTGCTCGCCGGCGTACGGTGATATTCGGGTGCTGCCCTGAATGTCATGGATGCGCACGGAGTCCGCGTGCGCGGGCGAGGTCAGGGCGACGGTGGACGCCGCGGAGCAGACGGCGGCGACGGTGAGCGCGGCGAGACGCGCGGACTTCTTGCTCGGCAACGGGATCCCTCCGGGGACATGCAGAAGTGCCGGGACGAGGGTGGAACGTGGAGCGTGTGGCGAGGGTGAAACCTGTGAGGTGCGGCCGGTGGGGCGGCAACGCGCGTAGAAAATACAGTGAACAGATGTCCGCCAAGTTTCTACGCGCGTAATCTCCTGCCTGGTCAGGTCAGTTGTCAAGGTTTCGGCCATGTACACCGCCCGACGGGGAGATGAACCGGGCGGCATGGGTGGAAATCCGTCTAGGCTGAGCGGCTGAGCCGTGATGCGTACGGCCGTGCAGAGCGCCCCTAGGAGAACCATCCGATGTCAGACAGCTCCCCCCTGCCACCGGTACGGCTGCACCCCGAAGCGGAGCTGGCGCGGGACGCGCTGTCCACGCCGCTGCTCTCCCGAGCCGCGCGGCTGGCCCGCTGGGCCGGCCCCGACACCCGGGTCGACGCCGGCGGCGGACTCGTCGACGAGCAGTTGCCGGCCGCCGCCGAGGAACTCGCGCTGAGCGGCGACGACGCCGCCGCGTACGCCAGTGAGGCCTGGCGGGTCGCCGTCGACACCGGACTCGTCGAGATCGTCGACGAGGAGGCGGGCACCGTCGCGCCCGGCGCCGACCTCGCCCTGCTGACCGGCGGATCACCGCACGACGTGCTCGCGGTGTGGCTCGGCGCCCTGGAGACGGTGCTCGCCGACGCGAGCGTCCCCGACCTCGACGACCTGGTCGACGCGATGGACGCCGGAGGCGAGGTCGACCTCTCCTCGCTGGACTGGGACCCGGAGGCCGAGGCGGAGTTCCTCGACGGCGTGCTCGGCAACCTGTATCTGCTCACGGCCGGTGAGGACGGGCCGGGCGACGGACCCGTGCCGCTGCCGGCCCTCGCCGCGTCGATGATCGTGCCCAGCGACATGGGCGAGCCCACCAACGACGTGCTGGAGCAGGTCTCCGACGCCATGATGCGTCTGGACGACCAGTTCCGGCTGCTGGCGCCGGTCGGGCTGGTGGAGTACCAGCCGGTGGACGAGGCGCTGATGGCGGAGGTCGAGAGCACCGAGGACCCGTCGGCCGTCGTCGACGACACCGACGTGTCGCGCTACGGCATGGTGCGGCTGACCCCGCTCGGCCTGTACGGGATGCGGGCGCGGCTGCTGGAGGCCGGGTTCGAGGCGCCCGCGGTCGGTGAGCTCGTCGACAAGGGCGCCGACGCGCTGCTCGACGGCACGGCCGCCTTCCCGCAGGCCGCCGCGCGGACCGAGACCGAGCAGTGGCTGACCCGGCGCGAACCCCTCGCCGCGGCACGGGAGTTGCTGGCGGCGGCACGGGGCGCGGACGCCGGGGCACCGCTGCGCAGGCTGCGCTGCCAGCAGGCGCTGTCCCTGGTGGGCGCCGAGGCCGAGCCCGCGCTGCGGGAGGTCCTCGACGATCCGGAGCTGGGCGGGCTGGCCCGGGTGTGGCTGACCGAGGCCGGGTTCTCCGACGTGCCCGCGCCGTCCCAGGAGCTGGTGTTCTGGCTGACCGTCGACACGGTCGCCGCGCAGCTCGCGGCCGAGGGCAACTCCGACGAACTGAGGGCACTGGTCGAGGGACTCGCGGCCCAGCACAGCGGGTTCTTCGCGGCGGCCTGGCGGGTGGATCATCCGGCCACCGCGGATGTGCTGGAGGCGATGGGGCGGTTGCACCCGGACAAGAAGGTGGCGAAGGAGGCACGGAAGGCTGCCTTCAAGGCGCGGTCGCAGCAGGGGGGCTGAGCTCGTCTCGCGGGTGCGGGTGGTGTGTGGTTGCTCGCGCCCACGCGGCGGAGCCGCATATGGACACCGTCCCGCGCCCCTTAGGGCGTTGTTCAGATGGTGTTCAGATGTGGGCGGGATTGTGGCGTCGTCCCGAAGTCCGCCACCTCCCACGGCACCCACTGTCACAGGAGACACCATGTCGCTCACCCGCAGGGACTTCGCCAGAACATCCGCGGTCGCCGGTGTCGCGCTGGCGGGCAGCGCCGGTGTCCTGGCCAGCACGCCCAACGCCCTCGCGTCCACCGACACCGAGAGCGCGGGTGAGGAGGCGGCCGCCTACGGCGGCGTCGGGTACGGACCGCTGATCCCGGACCCCAAGGGGATCCTCGCGCTGCCCGCCGGGTTCACGTACCGCGTCCTCACCCACAGCGGCAACACCAGGCTGGAGTCGGGCGAGTTCACCCCCTCCAACCACGACGGCACGGCCGCCTTCGACGGGCCGCGCGGCACCACCCTCCTCGTCAACAACCACGAGCTGAAGGGCCCGCGCGCCAACTGGACGTACCCCGTCCCGCTCACCGAGGGCCTCGTCTACGACCCCGCCGCGTCCGGCGGCTGCACGGTCGTCGAGGTCCGCCCCGACGGACAGGTCGCCGAGTGGGTCGGCATCGCCGGCACCTCCACCAACTGCGCGGGCGGCAGCACCCCTTGGGGCACCTGGCTGACCTGTGAGGAGAACTCCGACAGGGCCGGCACCAACGGCATGACCAAGGACCACGGCTACGTCTTCGAGGTCGACCCCGTCGACCGGCGCGCCAACCGCGACCCCAAGCCGCTGAAGTTCTTCGGCCGCTACGACCACGAGGCCGTCGTCATCGACCCCAGGCGCGGCCACGCCTACCTCACCGAGGACGCCTCCTCGCCCAACGGCCTGTTCTTCCGCTGGACCCCGCCGAAGGGCTTTGAGCACGGCCGCGGCAGGCTCCGCACCCTCGCCGACGACGCGGGCGTCCTCCAGGCCCCCAAGTGCTTCGACTCCGGCGGCAGGTTCGTCGACGACCTGTCCCGAGCCACCAGGATCGGCACGGTGTACGGCGTCGACTGGGTGGACGTCCCCGACCGCGACGCCAGGACCGTCGCCGTGCGCAAGCAGTTCGGCGCCGACGACATCACCCGCGCCCGCAAGCTGGAGGGCATGTGGTGGGGCGACGGCGGCGCCTACATCGTGTCCTCCTACGCCCGCGCGGAGAGCCCCGGCACCGCGCACGACGGCCAGGTCTGGTTCTACGACCCCAAGCGCCGCACCCTGACCCTGAAGGTCCTCCTCGGCGTCAACCCCGACCCCGCCCAGGACGGCGCCTTCGACGGCCCCGACAACATCACCGTCTCCCCCTACGGCGGCATCGTCCTCGCCGAGGACGGCGAAGGCGTCTCGCACCTCTTCGGCGCGACGGACAGCGGCCGCACCTACCCCATCGCCCGCAACGACCTCAACGTCGGCACCGAAGAGGAGCCCGAGTACAGCGAGTTCGCCGGAGTCACCTTCTCACCCGACGGCCGGACACTGTTCGCCAACATCCAGGACCCCGGCATTCTGCTGGCCATCACCGGCCCCTGGAAGCGGCAGCGACGGTAATTAATTCGCTCGCCCGTCCCGCGGCACGCCTCTTAGAGTGATGAACGTCCAGGTGCGAAGGCAGGACCTACTTCCACTGATAATGGGGCGGCCGCGGGTTCGAATCCCGCCACCGGTACCACGCGCCGGTGTAGCTCAGCGGCAGAGCACCTACGTCGGTTCCGCCGACCTCGATCTCTGGACACCACAACTTCATGCACCTTCCGGTGCGATGGCCGCGGCTACTTCTTCTCTTCAAAGAATCCCAGCCGCAGCCGACTTGATCTCGGGAGGCGCAGCTCATGGTGGGTGCCCGGTGCGCAGGCAGCGGATACTTCGGGAACTGGTGGGGGGAATTACCCTCGTGCGGGTTCGAATCCCGTCATCGACTCAGGGTCGATGTGGCGGAACGGCAGACGCGCCAGTTTATAAGCACCGCGACCGACTTCGATCTCGGGCACCCTCCTCTTGCTGCGCCTCCCTCCGAAAACACGAATGAATTCGGGGGAATTCACCATGGCGCGATTCAACACCCGGGCCGCCGCCAAGCCGCAGCCCACTTCTCGGGTGACATCGACGGGACGCGTGCTGCGCACCTACGAGGGCGGCCGCGGCCGTGAGCGCGACGCGCGCTCCGAGCTCTTCCTGCTCGCCGTCTCCAACCTCGTCTCCCAGCGGACCTTCTACGAGACCGGCGCCGACCGCGACGACCGGTTCGCGCGGCTCGTGCGCGAGCTCGCCGTCACCGACCCCGAGTGGACGGCCGGCCTGCTCGGCTGGCTGCGTGGCCAGGGCAACCTCCGTACCGCCTCGGTCGTGGGCGCCGCCGAGTACGTCAAGGCACGCCTGGACGCCGGGGCCACCGACGGCCCGTCGAACCGGCAGGTCATCGCCTCCGTCCTGCAGCGCCCGGACGAGCCCGGCGAACTGCTCGCGTACTGGACGGCGCTGTACGGCCGCAACGTGCCCAAGCCCGTCAAGCGCGGCGTCGCCGACGCCGTACGGCGGCTGTACCACGGCAAGTCGCTGCTGAAGTACGACACCGCGTCCAAGGGCTACCGCTTCGGCGACATCCTCAACCTGGTGCACGCGGCCCCGGACCCGGACAAGCCGTGGCAGGGCGACCTCTTCCGATACGCCCTCGACCGCCGGCACAACCCGGACACCGCGGTACCGCCCGCGTCGAGCACCGTCCTCACCGCGCACCGCGAGCTGATGGCGCTGCCCGTCGAGGCGCGGAGGGCCGTCGTCACCTCGGCGGACGGCGCCGAGCGGCTCGCCGCGGCCGGGATGACGTGGGAGGCGCTGGCGGGCTGGCTCCAGGGCCCGATGGACAAGGAGGCCTGGGAGGCAGTGATTCCGTCGATGGGCGCCATGGCATTGGTACGGAATCTGCGCAACTTCGACGAGGCCGGCGTCTCCGACGAGGTGGCGGCCCGGGTCGCCGCCCGGATCAGCGACCCGGCGGAGGTCGTACGGTCGCGGCAGTTCCCCTTCCGGTACCTCGCCGCGTACCAGCACGCGCCCTCGCTGCGCTGGGCGTACCCGCTGGAGCAGGCGCTCGGCCACTCGCTGGCCAATGTGCCGGCGCTGCCCGGCCGGACGCTGGTGCTCGTCGACCGCTCGGGCTCGATGTTCTGGTCGCGGCTGTCCGACCGCTCGGAGCTCAACCGGGCCGACGCGGCGGCGATCTTCGGCACGGCGCTCGCGCTGCGGGCGGCGGACGCGGACCTGGTGCAGTTCGGATCGGACAGCGGCCGGATCTCCTTCCGCCGTGGCGAGTCGGTGCTGAAGGTGCTGGAGCGCTTCGGGGACCTCGGCGGCACCAACACCACCGAGGCGGTGCGCCGGCACTACCGCCGACACGACCGGGTGCTGATCGTCACCGACGAGCAGTACGCGCCCAGCCACCACGGCGACCCGACCGAGCAGGTCCCGGCCCAGGTGCCGGTCTACACCTGGAACCTCGCCGGGTACCGGGCGGGCCACGGCCCGTCGGGCCAGGGCGACCGGCACACCTTCGGCGGTCTGTCGGACGCCGCCTTCCGGATGGTGCCGCTGCTGGAGGCCGCCCGGGACGCCGACTGGCCCTGGGCGGCCTGAGGCGGAAGCACCTCGGGGGAGAGTGGCCCGCACCACGTGGGGAGTGCGGGCCACTCTCATCTCCGTACCCTTGTCCGCCTCGCGAACTGACATCTAACATTTCAGTTCATGGAGGCGATACGACCCGTGGGTCGGACCCTGCTCAGGGACCAGGCGTGCGCGGCGATCCGGGACGCCATCGTCGCCGGTGAGCTCGAACCCGGCGCGGTGGTGCGGGACGCCGACCTCGCCGAGCGGCTGGGGCTGTCCCGGGCGCCGGTGCGCGAGGCGTTCTCACGGCTCGTGGACGAGGGGCTGCTGGAGAGCAAGCCGCAGAGCTACACCCGGGTCACGCCGGTCGTGGCCGCCGAAGTGCGGGACGCGGCCGCCGTGGTCGGCGCCATGCACGAGCTCGTCACACGGGTCGCGGTGCCCCGGCTCATGGCCGCCGACGTGGAGATCATGCGCGCCGCCAACGAGCGCTTCGCCACCGCCGTCGCGGCCGGCGAAGTGGACCTCGCCCTGCGGGCCGACGACGAACTGCACGACGTACCGGTCCGGGTGAGCGGCAACCGCGCGGCCGCCGCCACCGTCGCCCGCTACACCCCGCTCATCCGCCGGCTGGAGCGCCGCCGCTTCGGGGAGGGCGGCAACTGCCGTTCGGCCCGACTGCACGAGCAGCTCATCGACGCCTGCGCGTGCGGTGACACGGACACGGCGGTCCGCGTCACCGCGGAGATCTGGCGAAGCCTCGCCGACCTCGTGGACCTGGCCGACGACTGACCCGGGAGGACCCATGTCCCTTTCCTCGTACGACCGCTACCCCCTGCTCTTCGGCCCCTCGCCGGTCCATCCGCTGGAGCGCCTCACCGCCCACCTCGGCGGCGCCTCGCTCTGGGCGAAGCGCGAGGACTGCAACTCCGGTGTCGCCTACGGCGGCAACAAGACCCGCAAGCTGGAGTACCTGGTCGCCGACGCGCTCGCCAAGGGGTGCGACACGCTCGTCTCGATCGGCGGTGTGCAGTCCAACCACACCCGCCAGGTCGCCGCCGTGGCTGCCCGCGCCGGTCTCAAGTGCGTGCTGATCCAGGAGAGCTGGGTGGACTGGCCCGACTCCGTCTACGACAAGGTCGGCAACATCCTCGTCAGCCGCCTCGCCGGAGCCGATGTCCGACTGGTGCGCGCCGGGTTCGGGATCGGCTTCAAGGAGAGCTGGGAGCAGGCGCTGCGGGAGGTGGAGGAGTCCGGCGGCAAGCCGTACGCCATCCCCGCCGGCGCCTCCGACCATCCGCTGGGCGGCCTCGGGTTCGCCGGGTGGGCGTACGAAGTCGCCGAGCAGGAGCGGCAGTCGGGGGTCTTCTTCGACACGGTGGTCGTGTGCTCGGTGACCGGCTCCACCCAGGCGGGCATGGTCGCCGGCTTCGCCGCCCTGGAGGAGGCCGGCGGCCGTCCGCGCCGGGTCATCGGCATCGACGCCTCGGCCAAGCCCGAGTCCACCCGTGAGCAGATCGCCCGGATCGCCGGGAACACCGGCCGACTCATCGGTGTCAAGCGCGAGTTGACCGAGGCCGACGTCGAGCTCGACGAGCGGTACCACGCGGGCGTCTACGGCATCCCGGACGAGCCCACCCTGGAGGCGATGCGGCTGGCGGCGCGGACCGAGGGCATGGTCACCGACCCCGTCTACGAGGGCAAGTCGATGGCCGGGATGATCGACCTGGTCTCGCGCGGGGAGATCGGGCGGGAGTCGACGGTGCTGTACGCCCACCTCGGCGGGCAGCCGGCGCTGAACGCGTACAGCGCGCTGTTCTAGGCGGCCGCCCGGCCCTTCCCGGCCGTTCCATCCGCGAGGCCTGCCGTGGTGCCCACCTGGCCGGATACAGTGCACAGCGTGTTGGCGGACGATCAGCAGCGGGAGCCGAGTGTCGACCAGCCCGACGGCACCCGCCGCCGGGCCACGATCCATGACGTCGCCCGGCTGGCCGGAGTGTCACGTCAGACGGTCTCCCGCGCGGTCAACGACAAAGGCGAGATCGACCCGGCCACCAAGGAACGGGTGCTGGAGGCGGCGCGGCTGCTGGACTACCGCCCAAGCCGTTTCGCGCGCGGCCTCGTGCAGAAGGGGACCGTGGCGGTGGGACTGGTGATTCCGGATCTGATGAATCCGTTCTTCCCCGAGGTCGCCGCCGGCGTGCTGGAGGCGGCCGAGCAGCGCGGGTGGCAGGTCGTGGTGTGGGATTCCCGCATCGACGAGAGCAGGGAGCGCGAGGCGCTCGACGTGCTCTCCCACCAGGCGGACGCGGTCGTGGGCTACTTCAAGAGCCCGGACGACGTGCTCGCCCGCCACCTCGGTGGGGTGCCGCTGGTGCTGCTGGAGCGCGGCCCGCAGCAGACCCGCTTCGCGGCCGTGGGGATCGACGCCGCCGCAGGGCTCGAACAGGGTATGGCGCACCTGGTGGGGGCGGGGCACCGCGGGATCGGCATGCTGGACGGCGTGCATGGCCCCGGTCCGCGCCGGCAGGCCTTCCTGGAGCAGGCCCGGCGGCACGGTCTGCCCGTGGACGACGGTTGGACGGAGCTGTGCGACGAGCACAGCGTGGCCGGGGGTGAGGCCGGCATGGAGCGACTGCTCGACAGACGGCCCGAGATCACCGCGGTGTTCGGCTTCAACGACCTCATGGCCGTCGGCGCGATGCGCGCCGCCCGGCGCCGGGGGCGGCGGGTCCCGGACGATCTGGCCGTCCTGGGCTTCGACGGACTGTCGCTGGGCGAGCTGGTGGAGCCCGCCCTGACCACCCTGCACCTCGACAAGCGGCGGCTCGGCCGACTGGCCGTCGAGCAGGTGGCCCGGCTGAGGGCGGGCGAGGAGCCGATGAGCGGCGCGGATGCCTGGGTCATTCCCGAGCTGGTCGTGCGGGCCTCCGCCTGATACCGCCTGAGGGCCTCTGTGACCACCGGGCGCCCCCTTCGCCGGGGGCGCCCTGGACGTCGTACGACTGCCTACAGCGCCTGCGCCGCGGGCTTCACCATCCCCCGCACGGTCCGCGACTTCACGAAGTCGCCCATGGCCGTCATCTCCCACTCGCCGGAGAACTGCCTGATCAGCTTGGCCATCATCACGCCCGTCTGCGCCTCGGCGTTGGTGAGGTCGAAGCGGACCAGCTCCTCGCCGGTCCCCGCGTCGAGGAGGCGGCAGTAGGCCTTGGCGACCTCGGTGAACTTCTGGCCGGAGAACGAGTTGACCGTGAAGACCAGGCCGGTGACCTCCTGGGGCAGGCGTCCGAGGTCGACGGTGATGACCTCGTCGTCCCCGCCGCCCTCACCGGTGAGGTTGTCGCCGGAGTGGCGGATCGCGCCGTTGACGATCTGGAGCTTGCCGAAGTAGCAGCTGTCGATGTGGTTGCGCTGCGGGCCGTAGGCGATGACCGAGGCGTCCAGGTCGATGTCCTTGCCGCGGTACGCCGGCTCCCAGCCGAGGCCCATCTTGACCTGGGAGAGCAGCGGGCGGCCGCCCTTCACCAGGGACACGGTCTGGTTCTTCTGGAGGCTGACCCGGCCCTTGTCGAGGTTGATCTTCCCGGCGCCCGGCGCGGGCGGGGCGGGCGGCGCCGCGGGGGCCGGGGGAGCGGCGGGAGTGGTCATCGGCGGGGCCGGCGGGGTGACCGGGGGCTGCATGGTGGGCTGCGGCGGGGCCACGGGGGCGGCCGGGGCCGGTTCCTCGACCGTGACGCCGAAGTCGGTGGCGATGCCGGCCAGGCCGTTGGCGTAGCCCTGGCCGACCGCGCGGGCCTTCCAGGCTCCGTTGCGCAGATAGACCTCGACGATCACCAGTGCCGTCTCGGTGCCGAGCTGCGGGGGCGTGAACGTGGCCAGGACGCTGTTGTCGTCCGCGTTGCGGATGGTGGCCGTCGGTTCGATGCCCTGGAAGGTCTGGCCGGCGGCGTCCGGGCTGGCGGTGACGACGATCTTCTCGATGCCGGGCGGGACGGCCGCGGTGTCGACGGTGATCGCGTCGGGGGCGGTGCCGCCGCCCGAGCGGTACGTCACGCCGGGGCCGCTCGGCTGGTTGTAGAAGATGAAGTCGTCGTCGGAGCGCACCTTGCCGTCGGCGGTGAGCAGCAGGCCCGATACGTCGAGCCGCACCGGGGCGGCGACGTCCACCGTCACACGCGCGGTGGAGAGAGGGATGTTCGAGCCGGGGGTCATAGCTGTCATGCCCGGTGAACGAGCGGAGGCGCTTTACCGTTCCCTTACCTGGCAAACGGGTGCAGCGCCTCCGCCGGGGCCTACGGCACCACCACGATCTTGCGCCCCACCCCGGACGCGAACTGCTCCAGCGCCTGCGGGTAGCGGTCCAGTGGGATGCGGTCGCTGATGAAGATCTCCGGGTCGAGGACGCCGCCCGCGAAGAGTTCCGCCGCGCGTTCGAAGCTGTGGAGCACCGCCATGGAGCCGGTGATGGTGATCTCCTGGTTGTAGATGCGGTACGGGTCGATCGTCACGCGCGTCGCGTAGTCCGCCACCCCGAACTGCAGGAAGGTTCCCGCCTTGGCCACCCGGTCCAGGCCGTCCTGGATCGCCGCCGCGTTGCCCGTGGCGTCCACGACCAGGTCCCAGCCCTGCGGGCGGTCCAGCTCGTCGGGGTTCGCGGCGGTCGCCGAGACGCCGAGCCTGCGCGCGGTCTCCAGGCGGGACGGGTTCACGTCCACCATGTCCACGCTGGCCGCGCCGGTCCGCTTGGCCAGCTCCAGCATCATCAGGCCCATCGTGCCGGAGCCGTAGATGAGGACGTGTGCGCCGAGGCGGGACTGCAGGACGTCGTAGCCGCGCACCGCGCAGGACAGGGGCTCCACCAGGGCCGCGTCCTGGGTGCGGACGTGTTCGGGGAGCTTGACGCAGTTGGCCACGGGGGCCACCGCGTACCGCGCCGCGCCTCCGGCCGTCGTGACGCCGATCGCCGCCCAGCGTTCGCACAGGTTGTTGTGGCCGGTACGGCAGTAGCGGCACTCGTAGCAGTACAGCGACGGGTCGACCGCGACCCGGTCGCCCACCGACAGCTCCGTGACCTGGGTGCCCACCCCGACCACCGCGCCCGCGAACTCGTGCCCGGGCACGATCGGCAGCTTGGGGGCGAACTCGCCCTGGAGGATGTGCAGATCGGTTCCGCACAGGCCGCACGCCGCGACCTCGACCACGACGTCGCGCGGTCCTGGCGTCGGGTCCGGGACCTCGGCGACGACGGCCTTGCCCACGGACTCGATGACGGCGGCCTTCATTTCACGGCTCCCAACGACAGGCCCTGGACCAGCTTGTCCTGGGCGGCGAACCCCGCGGCGAGCACCGGCAGGGAGATGACGAGCGACGCGGCGCACACCTTGGCCAGGAACAGGCCCTGGCTGGTGATGAAGCCGGTCAGGAAGACGGGGGCGGTCTCGGCGACCACGCCGGACAGCACCCGGGCGAACAGCAGCTCGTTCCAGCTGAAGATGAAGCAGATCAGGGACGTCGCCGCGATGCCCGGCAGGGCGATGGGAGCGACCACGCGCCACAGGATCGTCGGCAGCCGCGCACCGTCGATCTGCGCCGCCTCGATGATCGCGACCGGGACCTCGGAGAGGAACGACTGCATCATCCACACCGCGATCGGCAGGTTCATGGCCGTGTAGAGGATGACCAGCGCCCAGATGTTGTCGAGCAGGCCGGTGTTCTTCGCGAACAGGTAGATCGGCAGCAGTCCCGCCACCAGCGGCAGCATCTTGGTGGAGAGGAAGAAGAACAGCACGTCCGTCCACTTCTTCACCGGACGGATCGACAGCGCGTACGCGGCGGGCAGCGCCAGGGCCAGCGTCAGCAGCGTCGAGGCCACCGAGGCCGTCGCCGAGTTGATCAGCGAGGGCCAGGGGCTGGCGCCGCCGCCCGCGCCGAAGAACTCGCGGTAGCCGTCGAGGGTGAGCGAGGCGGCGACGGATGGCGGGTTGGTCGCCGCGTCGGCCTCGGAGTGGAAGGACGTCAGGACCATCCAGAGGATGGGCAGGACGAAGAGGAAGCCGGCCAGCCAGGCGGCGATCCCCAGGGCCGCGCCCTGGAGCCGGGCGCGCGGCCGGGACGGGCGCGGGGCGGCGGTGGTGAGCGTGGCGGTCATCAGCGGGACACCTCCGCGCGGAACAGGGACGACACCACGCGCAGGGCGAAGGTCGCGAGGATGATCGAGCCGATGACGACGATGACGCCGGCCGCCGAGGCGAGTCCGTTCTCGTGCGCCTGGTAGAAGGTCTGGTAGATGGTGTACGGCAGGTTCGCGGTGCCCAGTCCGCCGGAGGTGATGGTGTACACCGCGTCGAAGTTCTGCACGATGTAGATCGAGCCGAGCAGCACGCTCAGTTCGATGTAGCGGCGGATGTGCGGCAGCGTCATGTGGACGAACACCTGCCAGTCGTTCGCGCCGTCCACCCGGGCCGCCTCCAGCAGTTGCGGGTCACGGCTCTGCAGCCCGGCGAGCAGGATCAGCGTCATGAAGGGCGTCCACTGCCAGATCAGCGAGGCCTCGACCGCGATCAGCGGCATCTCGGAGATCCAGTCCGGCTGGACCGCGCCGTCCCCTCCGATCCAGTGCAGGATGCCGTTGAACAGGCCGTACTCGGGGTTGAAGAGCACGTGCTTCCATAGCAGCGCGGCCGCGATCGGCACCAGCAGGAACGGGGCGATGAGCATGGTGCGCACCGCTGCCCGGCCGCGGAACCTGCGGTCAAGCAGCAGGGCCAGCAGCAGGCCCAGCACCAGGCTGACGAGGACGACCGTCGCGGTCAGCAGGATCGTCGTCCACACCGACTTGCGCAGTTCGGGTGTGCTCAGCACTTCCGAGTAGTTGGCGAAGCCGGCGAAGTGGCGGTCGTCCGGGTAGAGGGCGTTCCAGTCGAAGAACGAGATGACCAGGGTGGCCACGAAGGGCAGCTGGGTCACGACGATCATGAAGATCAGCGCGGGCAGCAGCGGGGCCCGGGTGGCCCAGGCGCGCATCCGGTTCGGCCGCCGGGCCGCCGGCCGCGGGGAGGCGGCGGCGACCCGGGTGGGGGGAGTCGTCACGGTCATCACTGGTACTTCTTTCCGACGGCCTCGGCGAGCTTCTGCGACTTGCTCAGGGCGCTGTCCACCGACTGGCGGCCGGCGATCGCGGCGCTGATCTCCTGGGAGACCTTGGTGCCCAGGTCGGTGAACTCGGGGATGCCGACGAACTGGATGCCGGGCGCGGGCCGGGGCTGCACGCCCGGGTCCTCCGGCTTGGCGTTGGCGATGGCGTCCCGGGTGACGTCGGCGAAGGCGGCCGCGTCCTTGCGGTACTCCGGGATGTCGTACGTCGACGCCCGCTTGCCGCCGGGCACGTTGGCCCAGCCGATCTTCTCGCCGACGAGCTTCTCGTACTCCTTGCCGGAGGCCCAGGAGATGAACTTCCAGGCGTTCTCGGCGTTCTTGGACGCCTTCTGGACGCCCCAGGCCCAGGTGTAGAGCCAGCCGGAGCTGTCGGTCTTCTCGACCGGCGCGGGGACGTAGCCGATCTTGCCCTTGACCGGGGAGCCGGAGGCCTCCAGGGAGCCGGCGCCGGCGGTGGCGTCGTACCACATGGCCGTCTTGCCCTGGGTCATGTTGTTCAGGCACTCGGCGTAGCCGGACTGCGCGGCGCCCGCCTCGCCGTGCTCGCGGACCAGGTCGACGTAGAACTTCGTTGCCTCCTTGGTCTCCTTGGAGTCCAGCTGGGCGTTCCAGTCCTTGTCGAACCAGGTGCCGCCGTAGGTGTTGATGACCGTGGTCAGCGGTGCCATGACCTCGCCCCAGCCGGGCAGGCCGCGCAGACAGATGCCCTTCATGCCGGACTCGGCCGCGTCCACCTTGGCGGCGAGGTCGGCGACCTGCTTCCAGGTGGGCTTGGCGGGCATCGTCAGGCCCGCCTTCTCGAAGACGTCCTTGCGGTACATCAGGAAGGAGGACTCGCCGTAGAAGGGCTCGCCGTAGAGCTTGCCGTCCTCCGCGGTGAGGGCCTGGGTCATCGGCTTGAGGATGTCGTCCTGGTCGAAGGCGGTGTCGCCCTTGACGTACTCGTCCAGGGAGTGGAGCCACCCGTTCTTGGCGTAGATCGGGATCTCGTAGTTGCTCAGGGTGGCGACGTCGTACTGGCCCGCCTGGTTGGCGAAGTCCTGGCTGATCTTGTCGCGGACGTCGTTCTCGGGCAGGACGGTGAAGTTCACCTTGATCCCGGTGTCCTTGGTGAAGTTGTCGGCGGTGAGCTTCTGCAGCTCCACCATCTGCGGGTTGTTCACCATCAGGACGTTGATGGACTTGCCGTCGGAGGATCCGGACCCGCCGGCGCCCGCGCAGGCGGCGAGCGGAGTGATCAGCGTCCCTACGGCTGCCACGAGAAGGATGGATCGTGGCGCGCGTCGGCTCTGGGTTCGCATGCTGGTGCTCCTGGACATTTAGTGACAAAGGGGACGGTTGTGGGTATGGGAGTGCCCTATGGGGTGGGTCGGTGGGATCTCTGGCTCTTCGGTTGGGGGCGCCTGGGGCGGCGCGGACGTCAGACGCGGATGACCTGTGGCCCCAGCAACGAGTAGCGGTGGGCCTTGGCCGCGGGGAGCAGGGTGCTCGTCACGATCGCCTCCAGCGCGCCGACCTCGGCGAACCGGCAGAAGCTGACCGCTCCGAACTTGGTGTGCACCCCGGCGAAGATCGTGCGCCGCGCGGACCGGATCGCCTGCGACTTGACCTCGCTGACCGCGGGGTCGGGCGTGGTGAGGCCGTGGTCGCGGGAGATGCCGTTGGCGCCGATGAACGCCAGGTCGATGACGAAGCCGGCGAGCATCTTCGTCGTCCAGTGGTCGACGGTGGCCAGCGTGCCGGAGCGCACCCGGCCGCCGAGCAGCAGTACGGAGACCTTCTCGGCCTCGGCGAGGGCGCCCGCGACCGGCAGGGACGCGGTGACCACGGTCAGTGGCCGGTCCGTGGGCAGGGACTCGGCGACGAGCTGCGGGGTGAAGCCCTCGTCGACGAAGACCGTCTCGGCGTCCCCGAGCAGCCCGGCCGCCGCGGCCGCGATCCGGCGCTTCTCGGGCACGTGGCTGGTGGCGCGGAAGGCGAGCGTCGTCTCGAAGCCGGCGCTCTCCACGGGGTAGGCGCCGCCGTGGGTGCGGCGGAGCAGACCGTGGTCCTCCAGGACGCGCAGGTCCCGGCGCACGGTCTCCTTGGCGACGCCCAGGTCCGTGGCGAGCGCGGTGACGTCGACCGAGCCGGTGGCCCGCGCGAGGCGCACGATCTCACGCTGGCGTTCCTCGGCGGTCTTCGCCGTATTCGCCGTCGTCATCGTCGACACCCGCTTCCGTGCTGTGCTGCCTGACTCGATCGCCTCGGGGTGATCGGACCGTGTTGCCCGTTCGGGCCCGGTGGGGCCCATGGGGGAAGTTCTACAGCGGCAAAGCGGGACTGAACAGGCCTGTTGCCGAGTCGATGCTGCCCGTTTATGCCCGTTCGACTCGGCGCGTGACCGTCTCGGACCTGGGCGGCCGTAGATCGCGACGTGAGATCGGGCAGCGCGGATGCCCGAATACGGAAGCGGACGGGCCCGTTCGGTGCCCGTCCGCCCTTTCCGCGCGCCCGTTTCGGTCAGTACGGCCAGATCGGCGGGTCGCTCACGAAGTGGCCGCCCAGGTAGGCGTGCGCGATGTTCTCCGGGTCGAGCTCGCCCTGCTCGGCGATCAGCTTCTCGGCGTACGGCTCGGAGTCGTCCCGCGGCTCGTAGCCGAGGGCGCGGGCGGTGGTCAGGTCCCACCACAGGCGGGTGTTCGCGGAGGAGCCGTGGACGACCGTGTGCTCGACGCCCTCGGCGGTCAGGGCCGCGTGGAAGAGGCGGGCGCCGTCGGCGGGGCTCATCCACACCGAGAGCATGCGGACGCTGGTCGGCTCGGGGAAGCAGGAGCCGATGCGCACGGACACCGTCTCCAGGCCGTACTTGTCCCAGTAGAACTGGGCGAGGTCCTCACCGAAGGACTTGGACAGGCCGTAGAAGGTGTCCGGGCGGTGCGGCGTGTCGATGGGGATGAGCGGGTCGTCACCTCGGGGGCGGGGGGTGAACCCCACCGCGTGGTTGGAGGAGGCGAAGACGATCCGTCCGACGCCCTCCGTGCGCGCGGCCTCGTACAGGTTGTACGTCCCCTCGATGTTCGCCTTGAGGATCTTCTCGAACGGGGCTTCCAGGGAGATGCCCGCGAGGTGGATGATCGCGTCGACGCCCCGCACGGCCGCGCGCAGCGCGTCCCGGTCGGCCAGATCGGCGACGATCGCGCCCGGCTCGCCCTCGATCGGGCGCAGGTCGAGCAGCCGCAGCTCGTAGCCGTACGCCGGCAGCAGGTCCCGCATCAGGGTGCCGAGTCCGCCGGCGGCGCCGGTGAGCAGAACGGTGCGGGGCGCTGGCATCCTCGGAACTCCTTCGATCGGCGGCCGTATGGGTGCCCGGTATTCACATGCGTGGACTAGTTAAGGATCAACACCCTTTCTCGTCAAGGGTGGTGTAGTGCATGTTCATAAACGTAAACTCTGATCAGAATACTGCACTGCTTCCTGATACTCACCCGTTCTCGTCCTAGGGAGAGCCCGTGACGCCTGTCCCCCTCGCCGCACGACTCAGCATTCCCAGCGGGCCCCTGTTCTTCCCCGTCACGGCGTACGGCCCCGATGGCGCCGTCGACCTCGACACCTACCGCACCCATGTACGCCGCGGCGTCGAGGCCGGGGCCGCCGCCGTCTTCGCGTGCTGCGGCACCGGGGAGTACCACGCGCTCACACCCGAGGAGTACGAGGCGTGCGTACGGGCCGCCGTCGAGGCCGCGGACGGACGCGTGCCGGTCGTCGCGGGCGCCGGGTACGGCACCGCCCTCGCGGTGCGGTACGCGCGGCTCGCCGAGGGCGCCGGCGCGGACGGGCTGCTCGCCATGCCGCCGTATCTCGTCGTCGCCGGGCAGGAGGGGCTGCTGCGGCACTACCGGGAGATCGCCGCGGCGACCGCGCTGCCCGTCATCGTCTACCAGCGCGACAACGCCGTGTTCACCCCGGACACCGTCGTCGAACTGGCCCGCACGGACGGCGTCATCGGCCTCAAGGACGGCCTCGGCGACCTGGACCTCATGCAGCGGATCGTCAGCGCCGTACGCGGCGCGGCCCCCGGCGACTTCCTCTACTTCAACGGCCTGCCGACCGCCGAGCAGACCCAGCTCGCCTACCGGGCGATCGGCGTCCCGCTCTACTCCTCAGCCGTGTTCTGCTTCGCCCCCGAGCTGGCGCTCGCCTTCTTCCGCGCGCTGGAATCGGGCGACGACAGGACCGTCAACCGCCTCCTGGACGGCTTCTACCGCCCCTTCGTCGAACTGCGCGCCCAGGGCCGCGGATACGCGGTCGCCCTCGTCAAGGCCGGCGTACGGCTGCGCGGACTGGACGTGGGGGAGGTCCGCCCGCCGCTGCACGAACCGAGCGAGGATCATGTCAAGCAGCTCGCGCAGGTGATCGAACGCGGCTACGCGCTGCTGGAGAAGGAGCCGGAGGACACCAAGTGAAGGCGTCGACATTCGTCTACCCCTGGGACGTCAACGGGGACCCGGCGGCACCCGGCAGGATCGCCGCCCTCGGCGTGCGACAGGTGACGCTCGCCGCCGCCTACCACTCCACCCGCGCCCTCACCCCACGCCACCCGCGCCACCGCATCGTCACCGCCGAGCACGCGGCCGTGCTCTACCCGACGGACGACCGGTGGCGGGGCCGCGAGCTGCGCCCGTACCCGGCCGGCGACTGGGCGCCCGGCGACGCCTTCGGTGAGGCGGCCGCCGCGCTCACGGCCGCCGGCCTGGAGGTGCACACCTGGGTGGTCCTCGCGCACAACTCCCGCCTGGGCGCCGAGCATCCGCACACCTCGGTCGTCAACGCCTACGGCGACCGCTACCCCTGGGCCCCGTGCATCGCACAGCCCGCCACGCGCGCGTACCTCGTCGACCTCGCCGCCGAGGCGGCCGTACGCCCCGGGGTGCGCGGCACCGAACTGGAGTCCCTCGGCTGGTACGGGCTGCAGCACCTGCACGCCCACGACAAGACCGGCGGGGTCCCGCTCGGCGACGCCGGGATGTACCTGATGGCGCTGTGCTTCTGCCCCACCTGCCGGGCGGGCTACGCCGACCGGGGCCTGGACGCCGACGAGCTGGCGGCCGCCGTACGCGCCGCGCTCGAACCGCTGTGGCAGGGGGCGCCGGACGACGGGGGCTGGGCCGGGGTCGAGAAGCTGCTCGGCTCGGAGAGGGCGGCGGCCACGCGCGCGTGGCGCGACGAAACCGCCCGTACGCTCCAGGAGGCGGCGGTCCGGGCGGTCCGCCGGGCCGCGCCCGACGGCTTCCAGGTGCTGCTGCACGCCGACCCGGTGACGTACCACGTCGGCGCCAACCCCGGCGTCGACCCCGCGCACATCCTGTCCGTCGCGGACGGCGTGGTCGTGCCCTGCGCGGACGGCCCCGGCCTGCTCACGCCGTTCGCCGAGCAGGGCCGCGACGGCGCGGTCGTCGCCGCCAACCTCGGTGTGGTCTCCGGGATGGGCGGCAGCCCCGGCACGCTGGCCTCGGACGCCGCACGCGCGCGTGAGCTGGGCGCCACCGAGATCCGGCTCTATCACGCCGGGTTGGCGTCGGACGGCGACCTGGTGGCGGTGCGCGAGGGGCTCGCCGCGCTCTGAAACAGCGGCAGGGCCGTCACCAGCCACACCAGGCCCAGTACGGCCAACAGCAGCCGTACGTCGAGCAGTTCGACCAGGGCCGCCCCGGCTGCCAGCCCGACCACGTTCGGCGTGAACACGAGCGTGTTGGCCGTGGCCGCCGCACGGCCGAGCAGCGCGTCCGGGGTCTCGCGCTGCACGGCGGTGAGCGCGGCGATCAGCACACAGGGCAGCCCGACGCCGCTCGCCGCGCTGCACGCCAGGGCCAACGGGTCGGACGGGACCGCGCGCAGGGCGGCGGCGACGGCCGTGAGCGCGATGCCGTACGCGGCGAAACGGCGCTCGCCGAGCCGTCGTAGCGCCGGGCCGGAGAGCAGCCCGATCGCCACCGAACCGGCGCCCTGGACGGCGTACAGCACACCGGCGTACGCGGGGGCGTGGCCGAGGCCGTCGATGACGGCGTAGATCATCGCGCCGTTGAGACCGGCGAACAGCATGGTCGTGCCGCCGGCCAGGACGAGCGGTCGCAGTCGGGGGTGCGTCCACAGATGGCGGGCGCCCTCGGCGGTCCGCGCCCGCCAGCCGCCGGCCGGTGGCTCGGGGCGGGTCTCGCGCACGCGCAGGCACGCGTACAGGCCGGTCGCGAGCACGAAGGTGACCGCGTCGAGCAGGGCGACGTGCGCGCCGCCGTACGCCGCGTAGACGCCGGCGCCGGCCAGCGGGGCGAGGAGTTTCATGCCCTCGTTCGCGGTCATGCGCAGCCCGTTGAAGTCGCCGAGCAGCAAGGTCGGGACGGCGTTCGCGACGAGGGCGGACTCGGCGGCGTCATGGACGACGCCCGCGGCGCCGTAGACGAACAGGACCGCGAACACCAGCCAGACGCGGTCCGGTGAGTCGACGGCGAACAGGGTCGGCAGCAGCGCGGCCAGGAGCAGGTTCATGCCGATCAGCAGGGGCTTGCGGCGGACGCGGTCGGCGAGCGTGCCGAGCAGCGGGCCGGCCAGGGTGGGCGCCCACATGGCGAGCAGGCACAGCGCGGCCAGACCGTCGGAGCCGGTGAGGTCCTTCACCCATACGCCGGAGGCCAGCCACAGCGCCGAGGTGCCGAAGCCGGAGACCACGACTCCGGCGAGGTAGAGGCCGGCGTTGCGGTGGCGCAGCACGCGCGGGAGTGCCCAGGTGGTGGTCGTCATGCCTGGCCACTGTGCGGCTGAGGCGGGGGCGTGCGGATCGGGAAAGTGCCTTAGAAGGCGCGCATGGCGCACCGTGCGCCGTAAGGCCGGGGCGCCCGGCGGGAATCCGTTGGAAGCTGTCGATTCAGCCACTGGGTCAGGTAAGGGGCTGGTCATAGCGTGGTGAGCCGTCCGAGCGGCCCTCAGGAAATGGCATTGCCCATGCAATACGTCGCGCCCATCGGCGTCGGTCTCCTCTACGCCCTCCTGATGTCCCTGATCCCGCAACCGCACCGGCGGCGCTTCAACGCGATCATGGTGGCCGGAGCGGGCGCCGCCTATCTGAGCGGCGGCGGGCTGGGCGGCTGGGAGTTCGCGTTCACCGCGGTGGCCACCTGTTTGGCCTATCGCGGCCTGGAGTCCTGGACCTTCATCGGCGCCGCCTGGCTGCTGCACACCGCGTGGGACGTCGTCCACCACATCAAGGGCAACCCGATCATCCCCTTCCTCCACACCTCCTCGCTGGGGTGCGCGATCTGTGACCCGGTGATCGCACTGTGGTGCTTCGCGGGTGGAAAGACGCCGCGGGAGCTGCTGGAGTGGGTGCGGGGAGCGAGGGAGCGGAAGGAGCCGCGAGGTCCGTCCCGCGCCGGCGATGAGTTTCGCCTCCGCCGCCGGTCAACCCCTCAGGAACAGACCCTTGAGGAGCCGGCCCATGACTGACACCACCCTCGACCTCGAACCGCAGACCCGCGTCATCGCCCGTCTGGCGGCCGCCGTCCGCGACGATCAGCTCGCGGACGGCACCCCGTGCCCGGAGTACACGGTGCGCAACCTGCTGGGGCACCTGCTCGGACTGGCCGTCGCCTTCCGCGACGCGGGGCGCAAGGACCTGGGCCCCACGACGGACACCAGCCCGGAGGCCGCCCTGCCGGACATCGGGCCGGGCTGGCGCGAGGAGTTGCCCAAGGTCCTCGCGGAACTGGCCGAGGCGTGGCGCGACCCGGCCGCCTGGACCGGCGAGACCCGCGCGGGCGGCGTGCCGCTGACGGGCGCGGAGGCGGGCGTCGTCGCCACGGACGAGCTGGTGATCCACGGCTGGGACCTGGCCCGCGCGACCGGCCTGCCGTACGCCCCCGCCCCGGCCGCCCTGCGGCTGTCGTACGGCATGCTCCTCGCGGCCGCCGACGACCCCAGCCGCGGTGGCGGCATCTTCGGTCCGGTCGTCCCCGTCCCGGACGACGCGCCGCTGCTGGACCGGGCGGTGGGGTTGAGCGGGCGGGATCCGCGGTGGCGGGCGTAGGCCGGCCGGGACCTGTTTCACGAGCCGTGATCAGCGGAGGGAAGGGAAGCGCCCATCATGTCACTCGCCCGTGTCCACAACTTCTCCATCTCGCTCGACGGCTTCGGCACCGGTGAGGGTCCGAGCCGCAAGGCGCCGTTCGGCCACGCCGGCGAAAGGCTGCACGAGTGGATGTTCGCCACCCGGTGGTGGCACCGGATGACCGGCGGGTCCGGCGGGTCGGGCGGTGTCGACGACGCCTTCGCGCGGCAGTTCGCGCCCGGGATCGGCGCCGAGATCATGGGCGCCGGGAAGTTCGGCTACCCCGGATGGCACGAGGACCCGGAGTGGAAGGGATGGTGGGGACCCAACCCGCCGTTCCACACGCCGACCTTCATCCTCACCCATCACCCGCGCCCGTCGATCGAGATGGAGGGCGGTACGACGTTCCACTTCCTCGACACCTCGCCCGCCGAGGCGCTCAGGACGGCCCGTGAGGCCGCGGGCGGCGAGGACGTACGCATCGGCGGAGGGCCCACCGTGGTCCGCGACTTCCTCGCCGCCGGCCTCATCGACCACATGCACGTCGTGGTGGTCCCGATCCTGCTCGGCCGAGGCGTACGCCTCTGGGACGAACTGGCGGGCCTGGAGAAGGACTACGAGGTCGAGGCCACGTCCGCGCCCAGCGGAGTCACACATCTGACCTTCACGCGCACCCACCGCGGCTGAGGCAACCTCAACTTCCTCTGCCAGAAGCATTGACGAAACATGCGCCCCCTCCTACCTTCATCGCGTCGTACTTCGTACGTCATATATGAGACGCGATACGTGAGATCCCATACGCGAGAGCCATCCCGCGAAGATCCGAGAGGCGCGCATGACCTCTGTGCCCACGCCGATCCCCTCGCGCACGCAGTTTGTGCTGGAGGAGATCAAACGCCGCATCCTCACCGGGCAGTTGACGCCTGGTCAGGCCCTGGTGGAGACCGAGCTCGCCGCGCAGTTCGGGGTGTCGAAGACCCCGGTGCGCGAGGCGCTGAAGACGCTCGCCGGGACCGGCCTCGTCGTGATGAGCCAGTACAAGGGCGTCACGGTGCGCATGGTGGACGCGGACATGGCGCACGAGGTCTACGACGTGCGGCTGCTCCTCGAACCCGAGGCGCTCAAGCGTGCCGTACGGCGCGGCGCCTCCCTCGACGCCGCCCGTGACGCGCTGACCCGCGCCGACGCCGCCACCGACACCGCCGAACGCTCCCTCGCCAACCGGGAGTTCCACCGCGCCCTGTATCTGCCGTGCGGCAACCCGCTGCTCGGCCGGATGCTCGACGAGGTCCGCGACCAGGCCGCCCTTGTCTCGGCCGTCGCCTGGGCCGCCTCGCCCTCCTGGGAGCGGGAGGCCGGCGAGCACCGGGAGATCCTGCGGCTGGCGCTCGAAGGAGATGCGGACGGCGCCGCCCGCGCCCTGCACGCCCACATCGCGTCGTTCGTGCGACGGGCCTTCCCGGACGCGGGAGTCGAGGCCCAGGGAGAGGACGGTCCGGCATGACAACGACGTTCGAGCCCCAGCGGACGGCCCTGGCCGACGTGGTGGCGATCCCGGTGACCCCGTTCGCCGAGGACGGGACGATCGACCAGGCCGCACATCGGGCCCTGCTGCGTCGTCTGCTCGACGGGGGCGTCAGCACGCTCACCCCCAACGGCAACACCGGCGAGTTCTACGCCCTCACCCCCGAAGAGCGCCGCCTCGTCACCGAGTTGACCGTCGACGAGGCCGGCGACCGGTCCGTGATCCTCGTGGGCGTCGGGCACGACATCCCCACCGCCGTCGCCTCCGCCCGGCACGCCCGCGAACTCGGCGCCCAGATGGTGATGGTCCACCAGCCGGTCCACCCGTACGTCGCCCAGCGCGGCTGGGTCGACTACCACCGCGCCATCGCCGAGTCCGTGCCCGAGCTCGGCGTCGTGCCGTACATCCGCAACGCCCAGCTCAGCGGCGCGCGCCTGGCCGAACTCGCCGACCACTGCCCGAACGTCATCGGCGTGAAGTACGCCGTCCCGGACGCCGCCAAGTTCGCCGCCTTCGCCCGCGACGCCGGCCTCGAGCGGTTCGTGTGGGTCGCCGGGCTCGCCGAGCCGTACGCGCCCTCGTACTTCTCGGCGGGCGCCACCGGCTTCACCTCGGGCCTCGTGAACGTCGCCCCGTCCGTTTCGCTGAACATGATCGAAGCGCTTCGATCCGGGGACTACCCCGGCGCGATGAAGGTCTGGGAGCAGATCCGCCGCTTCGAGGAGCTGCGCGCCGCGAACGGCTCCGCCGACAACGTCACCGTCGTCAAGGAGGCCCTCGCCTCCCTCGGCCTGTGCCGCCGCGACGTCCGCCCGCCGAGCAGGGAGCTGCCCGAGGACGAGCGCGCCGAGGTCGCCGCGATAGCCGCCGGGTGGTCGATATGACCGGCAGAGAGCGCAAGCGCCCCGAGGAACTGCGCAGCCATCAGTGGTACGGCACCGAGGGCCAGCTGCGCACCTGGTCGCACAACGCCCGCATGCGCCAGCTCGGCTACGAGGCGGAGGAGTACCGGGGCCGCCCGGTGATCGCCGTCCTCAACACCTGGTCCGACATCAACCCCTGCCACGTCCATCTGCGCGAGCGGGCCGAGGCGGTCAAGCGGGGGGTGTGGCAGGCCGGGGGCTTCCCGCTCGAGTTCCCGGTCGCCACGCTCTCGGAGACGTACCAGAAGCCGACCCCGATGCTCTACCGCAACCTCCTCGCGATGGAGACGGAGGAGCTGCTGCGGTCGTATCCGATCGACGCGGCGGTGCTGCTCGGCGGCTGCGACAAGTCGACGCCGGCGCTGCTCATGGGCGCGGCCTCGGCCGACGTACCGTCGATCTTCGTGCCCGCCGGGCCGATGCTGCCGGGGCACTGGCGCGGTGAGACCCTCGGGTCCGGCACCGACATGTGGAAGTACTGGGACGAGCACCGCGCGGGCAACCTGACCGACTGCGAACTGCGGGAGCTCCAGGGCGGATTGGCGCGTTCACCGGGTCACTGCATGACCATGGGCACCGCGTCCACGATGACCGCGGCGGCGGAGGCCCTCGGCATGACCCTGCCGGGCGCCTCCTCGATCCCGGCCGTCGACTCGGGGCACGAGCGGATGGCCGCCGCCTCCGGGCGCCGCGCCGTGGAGCTCGCCTGGACCGCCCTCAGGCCCTCCGAGATCCTCAGCCGTGCGGCCTTCGAGGACGCCGTCACCACCGTCCTCGGGCTCTGCGGCTCCACCAACGCGGTGATCCACCTGATCGCCATGGCGGGACGCTCTCAAGTGCCGCTCTCCCTCGACGACTTCGACCGCATCGCGCGCACCGTGCCGGTGCTCGCGAACGTCCGGCCCGGCGGACAGACGTACCTCATGGAGGACTTCCACTTCGCCGGCGGCCTGCCCGCCTTCCTCTCACGGATCACCGACCTGCTGCACCTGGACCGGCCGACGGTCAACGGCACCCTGGGTGAGCAGATCGAGGGCGCCGTCGTCCACAACGACGACGTCATCCGCACCCGCGACAACCCGGTCGCCGGCGAGGGCGGGGTCGCCGTGCTGCGCGGTAACCTCTGCCCGGACGGCGCGGTCATCAAGCACATCGCCGCCGAGCGGCACCTGCTCAAGCACACCGGTCCGGCCGTCGTCTTCGACGACTACAAGACCATGCAGCGCACCATCAACGACCCCTCGCTCGGCATCACCGCCGACAGCGTGCTGGTGCTGCGCAACGCCGGGCCCAAGGGCGGTCCGGGCATGCCCGAGTACGGCATGCTGCCGATCCCCGACCAGCTGCTGAAGCAGGGCGTACGGGACATGGTGCGGATCTCCGACGCCCGGATGAGCGGCACGAGCTACGGCGCCTGCGCGCTGCACGTGGCGCCCGAGTCGTACGTCGGCGGCCCGCTCGCCCTCGTGCGCACCGGGGACCCGATCACCCTGGACGTCGAGGCGCGCACCCTCCAACTCAACGTCGATGACGAGGAGTTGGAGCGGCGCAGAGCCGAGTGGACACCGCCGCCCGCACGGTACGAGCGGGGCTACGGCGCGCTCTACAACGAACAGATCACCCAGGCCGACACCGGCTGCGACTTCGAGTTCCTCGCCCGGTCGGGCAGGGTCGCGGATCCCCACGCGGGCTGACCGGCAGTACGACACGACCTCGCACACCCCTGCACACGGAGAAAGCGCTTCCCGCACGACGCACGCAAGCACCACGCACGCACGACGCACACGAACGGAGAACAGTCATGGCCCAAGCCGCAGCCGTGGCGAAACCGCCCGCGCCACCCCGGCGGCGCCGTGCCTCCGCCACACCGCGCAGGCTCCCGTATCTGCTGATCGCCCCGGCCGCCCTGCTCATGCTGGGCTTCATCGCCTACCCGGTCATCAGCGTCTTCTACTACAGCCTGCAGGAGTACAACCCCACCAAGCCGTGGCGGAACGGCTTCGCGGGCTTCGACAACTTCGTCCAGGCCTTCACCGACGACCCGCTGTTCTGGGACTCGCTGCTCTTCAGCGCCAAGTGGGTGTTCGTCGAGGTCGGGCTGCAGCTGCTGTTCGGTCTGGCGCTGGCGCTGATCGTCAACCAGACCTTCGTGGGCCGGGGACTCGGGCGGGCCATGGTGTTCTCCCCGTGGGCCGTCTCCGGCGTGCTGACCTCCGCGATCTGGGTGCTGCTCTACAACTCCCAGACCGGCGTCACCCGCTACCTCGCCGACATGGGCATCGGCTCCTACGGCACCAGCTGGCTGTCGGACACCGGCACCGTGTTCTGGGCCGCGATCGTCGCCGACCTGTGGCGCGGCGTGCCCTTCTTCGCGATCCTCATCCTCGCCGACCTCCAGTCCGTCTCGAAGGACCTGTACGAGGCCGCCGAGGTCGACGGGGCCAGCCGGATCAAGCAGTTCTGGCACATCACCCTGCCGCACCTGAAGGACGCGATCATCCTCTCCACGCTGCTGCGCGCGGTGTGGGAGTTCAACAACGTCGACCTGCTCTACACCCTGACCGGCGGCGGACCCGCGGGTGTGACCACGACGCTGCCGCTGTACGTCGCCAACACCACCGTCGACGCCCACGACTTCGGCTACGCGTCGGCCCTGACCACGGTGGCGTTCGTGATTCTGCTCTTCTGCTCGATCGTCTATCTGCGACTGAGCAAGTTCGGAGGCGAGAAGTGATCACCAAGGAGGCCACCGAGGTCGCTCCCGTGCCCGCGACCGTCGTCCCCGAACCGCCCCGGCCGGCGAAGAAGCGGCGCCGCGCCTGGGACGAGGCCCCCCGCTGGCAGATCTACCTGCCGCTGGGCATCTACCTCGTCTTCACCCTGATCCCGTTCTACTGGATCCTGCTCTTCTCGCTGCGCCCGGCCGGCTCGACCTCGCTCGTGCCCTGGCCGATGACCTTCGACCACTTCGAGAAGGTGTGGACGGACCGTAGCTTCGGCACCTACTTCCAGAACAGCGTGCTCGTCGGTGTCGCGACCCTGTTCATGACGACCCTGGTCGCACTGGCCGGCGGCTACGCGCTCGCCCGGTTCAACTTCAAGGTCAAGCAGCTCTTCATGCTGGCCCTGCTGTGCTCCCAGTTCGTGCCCGGCGCGCTGCTGTTGGTCCCGCTGTTCGAGATCTTCGCCGAGCTGCAGATGATCAACTCCCTCGGCAGCGTCATCCTCGCCGAGACGGTCTTCCAGCTGCCGCTGTCGATCATCCTGATCAGCAACTTCATCAAGAACGTGCCGTACTCCCTGGAGGAGGCCGCCTGGGTCGACGGCTGCGGCCGGATGAAGGCCTTCCGGATCGTCGTCCTGCCGCTGCTGCGGCCCGGTCTGATCGCCGTCGGCTCCTTCGCCTTCGTGCACTCCTGGAACCACTTCCTGTTCGCCCTGATGTTCCTCAACAACCAGGAGAAGCAGACCATCCCGGTCGGCCTCAACACCCTGATGGGCGCCGACAGCGTCGACCTCGGCGCGCTCGCGGCCGGCGGCATCATCGCGGCCGTACCCGTGGTGATCGTGTTCGCCTTCATCCAGAAGTGGCTGATCACCGGCTTCAGCGCGGGGGCGGTGAAGGGATGAGACTCCGTCACGTCATAGCCGCCACCGCCCTGCTGGGACTGCTCGGCGTCCCGGCCCACGCCGACGAGGGCCGTGACATCAGCCGCGACGCCCTGCCCGCGAACGACGGCTGGGCGGCGGCCGACGGTGGTACCACGGGGGGTTCCACCGCCGACGACGCCCACGTCTTCACCGTACGCGACCGCAGTGAGCTGGTCCGCGCCCTCGACGGCGGCAGCGACACCCCGAAGATCATCAGGATCGCCGGGACCATCGACGCCAACACCGACGACGACGGCGACCGCCTCACCTGCGCCGACTACGCCACCGACGGCTACAGCCCCAAGCAGTATCTGGCCGCCTACGACCCCCGCACCTGGGGCTCGGCCAAGCCCAGCGGCCCGCAGGAGGAGGCGCGCAAGGCGTCGGCCGCCCGGCAGGCCGAGCGGGTCCAGCTGGCCGTCGGCTCCAACACCACCATCGTCGGACTCGGCGACGACGCCGTCCTCAAGGGCGGCAGCCTCCAGGTCAAGGGCGCGAACAACGTCATCATCCGCAACCTCGAACTCCGCGACGCCTACGACTGCTTCCCCGTCTGGCAGCCCAACTCCGGCGGCCTCGGCGACTGGAAGACGGCGTACGACAACATCTGGCTGCGCGGCGCCACCCACGTCTGGATCGACCACGTCACCGTCAGCGACAAGGGCCACCCGGACGAGAAGGAGCCCACCTACTTCGCCCGCAACTACCTCCGCCACGACGGCCTGCTGGACATCACCAACGCCTCCGACCTGATCACCGTCTCCTGGAGCCGGTTCGCCGACCACGACAAGGCGATGCTCATCGGCAACGGCGACACGGCGACGGGGGACCGCGGCAAGCTGCGCGTCACCCTGCACCACAACGAGTTCGAGTCCCTCGTCCAGCGCGCCCCGCGCGTCCGCTTCGGACAGGTGCACCTCTACAACAACCGGTACGTCGTCCCGGCCGACGCCCACGACTACCGCTACTCCATCGGTGTCGGCGCCGAATCGCGGATCCACGCCGAGAACAACGCCTTCCACACCCCCGGCCACATCGAGGTCGCCGACCTGGTCAAGAGCTGGAACGGCACCGCGCTGCACCAGACCGGCACGCTCTTCAACGGCTACCCGGTCGACCTGCTCTCGATCCACAACGCCTACAACTCCGGCAGCGAGCGTGATCTCACGGCCGACGTCGGCTGGACACCTACCCTGCACGGAAAGATCGACAGCGCCGGGACGGCCGACCGAGAGGTGGCACGCGGCGCGGGCGCAGGGAGGATCCCATGAGCACTGCCGTACCCATCGTCCTGGCGGGCGCGCGCGGCCACGGCCGCTGGCACCTGGAGAACATCCGGCGGCTCCAGGACAAGGGCATCGTCCGCCTCGCGGGCATCTGCGAGCTGACCCCGCTGACGGACAGGGAGCTCCCGGAGGGCCTGGGCGAGCCCGAGCAGTCCGCCGACTTCGGAGCCCTCCTCGACTCCACCGGCGCCCGGATCGCGGTGATCTGCACACCGATCCCGACCCACACCGACCTGGCCCTGACGGCCGCCCGCAGGGGCGTGCACATCCTGCTGGAGAAGCCGCCCGCCCCCTCGTACGGCGAGTTCCGGCGCATGGCCGACGGGGTCGCCGAGGCCGGCGTCGTCTGCCAGATCGGCTTCCAGTCGCTGGGCTCGCACGCCGTGCCGGCGATCCGGACGCTGATTTCCGAGGGTGCCATCGGGGAACTCGTCGGGGTCGGCGGCGCCGGGGCCTGGGCGCGGGCCGAGGAGTACTACCGGCGGGCGCCCTGGGCGGGCAAGCGCAGGCTGAACGGCGTCGACGTGATCGACGGGGCGCTGACCAACCCGCTCGCGCACGCCGTCGCCACCGCCCTCGCGCTGGGCGGCACCGTGCGCGCCGAGGACGTCACCGCCATCGAGACCGAGCTGCTGCGCGCCAACGACATCGAGTCCGACGACACCTCCTGCGTCCGCGTCACCACCGCGCAGGGCCGCCCGGTCGTCGTCGCCGCGACGCTGTGCGCCGAGGACCCCGACGACCCGTATGTCGTCGTCCACGGCGAACGCGGCCGCATCACCTTCTGGTACAAGCAGGACCGCGTACTGCTCCAGCGCGCGGACCACGGCCCCGAGGAGTTCGAGTACGGCCGCACCGACCTGCTCGAGAACCTCGTCGACCACCTCACCGACGGCACCGGCCTGCTGGTCCCCCCGGACACGACCGGCGCCTTCATGAAGGTCGTCGAGGCCATCCGCCTGGCCCCCGACCCGGCCCGACTGCCGGACCACGCCTGGCAGCTGCTGCCCGACGAGCGGCGCCGCGTCGTGCCCGGCATCGACGGCCTGGTCGCGGCCGCCGCCGACACCCTCGCCCTCTACTCCGAGCTGGGCGCCCCCTGGGCCCTCCCGGCGAGAACGAAAGAGGTGAGCACCTGATGACCCCCCACGACACCGCGGTGCTGCGCGTCGCGGGCCGCCCCGTCGGCCGGTACGTCACCCGGCCCGAACTGCCGGCCCGGCTCTCCCCACGCCCGTACCTGCACCCCGTCACCACCCTGGCCGGCACGGCGGTCACCGAGCTCAGCCCCGCCGACCACACACACCACCTCGGCGTCGGTGTCGCCGTTCCCGACGTCGAGGGGCACAACTTCTGGGGCGGACGCACCTTCGTCCGTGACCAGGGCCCGACCGAGCTGGACAACCACGGCGCCCAGCGGCACACGGCCTTCCAGCTGCGCGACCCCGACGGCTTCGTGGAGGAGCTGCGTTGGGTCGCCTCGGGAGCCGAGCTGCTGCGCGAGCGCCGCACGGTCGCGGCCACCGAACTCACCGGCTTCGCCTGGGCGTTGGACTTCACCTTTTCCCTCACCAACGTCACCCCGCAGGCGCTGTCGATCGGCAGCCCCGCCACCAACGGCCGCCCCGGCGCCGCCTACGGCGGCTTCTTCTGGCGCGCGCGCAAGGAAGCCGAGGCCGCGGAGGTGTTCACCGTCGACCGCGAGGGCGAGCGGGAGATCCACGGCACCCGCGCCCCCTGGGTGGCCCTCACGGGCTCCACCTGGACCCTGATCTTCGCCGGGGCCACCGAAGAGACCCGCCAGGACCCGTGGTTCGTGCGCGCGGGGGAGTACCCCGGCGTCGGCTCCTCTCTCGCCTCCGAGGACCGGCTGCCGATCCCGCCCGGCGAGACCGCCGTACGCCGGATCGTCACCGTCGTCGCCGACGGCCGCGTCAGCCGGCTCGAAGCGGCCGCCCTGGTCCGCAAGGCGGTGAGCCCATGACCGCCGAGACCACGGGGACCTACACCAACCCCGTCCTCGACGCCGACTGGTCCGACCCGGACGTCGTCCGCGTCGGCGACGACTTCTACCTGACCGCCTCCAGCTTCGGCCGCGCCCCCGGACTTCCCCTGCTGCACTCCCGGGACCTGGTCAACTGGACGCTGGTCGGCCACGCCGTCGAACGCCTGGAACCGGCGGAGGAGTTCGTGGCCCCCCGGCACGACTGCGGCATCTGGGCCCCGTCCCTCCGCCACCACGACGACCGCTTCTGGATCTTCTGGGGCGACCCCGACCAGGGCATCTTCCAGGTCAACGCCCCCGAGATCCGTGGCCCTTGGACCAGGCCACACCTGGTGAAGGAGGGCAAGGGCCTGATCGACCCCTGTCCCCTGTGGGACGACGAGACCGGCGAGGCCTACCTCGTGCACGCCTGGGCCAAGTCCCGCTCCGGGGTCAAGAACCGCCTCACCGGCCACCGGATGCACCCCGACGGCACCGAACTCCTCGACGAGGGCAAGCTGATCGTCGACGGCGACCTGATACCGGGCTGGTTCACCCTGGAAGGCCCCAAGCTCTACCAGCACGACGGCTGGTTCTGGATCCTCGCGCCCGCAGGGAGCGTGGAGACCGGCTGGCAGGGCGCCTTCCGCTCGCGCGAGTTCTTCGGGCCGTACGAGGAGAAGATCGTCCTCGAACAGAAGGACACCGACGTCAACGGGCCGCACCAGGGCGGCTGGGTGCGCACCCCGTCCGGTGCGGACTGGTTCCTGCACTTCCAGCAGCGGGGCGCGTACGGCCGGGTCGTGCACCTCCAGCCGATGCGCTGGGGAGCCGACGGCTGGCCGGTGCTCGGGGACGACGGCGCCCCCGTCGCCGTACATCCCAGGCCCGACCTGCCGGCGCAGCCGGCCGCCGCACCCGCCACCGACGACCACTTCCCCGGCGGACGGTACGGCCGCCAGTGGCAGTGGACGGCCAACCCGCAGGACGGCTGGGCCACCCAGCACTCCGGCGACGGTCTGCGGCTGGCCTGCGTCCGCTCGGCCGACGCGCACGACCTGCGCAGACTGCCGAACGTCCTCACCCAGCGGCTGCCGGGCACGCCCTGCGCCGTCGAGGTCGAGCTGCGGCTCGACAGCGATGAGCCCGGGGCGCGGGCGGGGCTCGCGGTGCTCGGGGACGCGTTCGGCTGGATCGGGCTCCAGCGGGGCGCGGACGGGGCGGCGCATGTCGTACACCGGTTCGCGGAGGCGGTCGCGGAGAGGGAACGCGACGCCGCTCATCCGCGGCTCGCGCCCGAAGGGCGGGTGCGGCTGCGGATCGAGATCGGGTCCGGGGCGCGGTGCCGGTTCTTCTACGACGCCGGGGACGGGCCGCGTCCGTCCGGGCCGGTGTTCGCCGCCACGCCCTGGCGGTGGGTCGGCGCCCTGCTGGGGTTGTTCGGTCTCGCCCCCGCCGGTCAGGGCCATGCCGGGGCGGCGACCTTCACGCAGTTCAGGATCAGCAGCTTGTAACACATCCCCTCATTGGTACCGCTTTTGGGAGCCGCAATGACGCACCTCAATAGCAAGCGCTTGCCGGGATCCGGTAGAACCGTGGCCGCCGTCATGGGCCTGGTGGCCGCCCTGGGCCTCGGGTCGATCGGCGAGGCACAGGGCGCCACCCCGGCGTCGCCCACCATGACGACGGCCACGCCGTGGACCGACCGGGCCCACGGCTTCGCCTCCCTCGACGGCGGCACCACCGGCGGGGCCGGCGGCAAGGTCGTCACCGTCACCGACCAGGCCTCACTGGCCAGGTACGCGGCGGCCGAGGAGCCGTACATCATCCGCGTGGCCGGATCGATCGAGGTGGCGCCCTTCGGCTCGGACATCGTCGTCGGGTCGGACAAGACCATCGTCGGCGTCGGCGACACCGGGGAGATCGTCCACGGCGAGCTGCACCTCAACCCGGGCACCAGCAACGTCATCATCCGCAACCTGACGATCCGCGACTCCTACGTCGAGGGCGACTGGGACGGCAAGACCAACGACTTCGACGCGATCCAGATGGACACCGTCGACCACGTCTGGATCGACCACAACCGCTTCACGCACATGGGCGACGGGCTGCTCGACATCCGCAAGGACAGCCAGTACATCACCGTCTCCCACAACCAGTTCACCCACCACAACAAGGCGCTGGGGATAGGCTGGACGTCCAACGCGCTGACGCAGATCACCATCGACCACAACTGGTTCCAGGGCACCAAGCAGCGCAACCCGTCGGCCGACAACTGTGCCTACGCCCACCTGTACAACAACTACTTCACCGACCAGGTGCGCGACGACGACCCGGTGTGGACGTACGGCAGTTGGGCGCGCGGCCGGACCAAGATGGTCCTGGAGAACAGTTATTTCGACGGCGTCCGGCATCCCTACCAGGCCGACGCGACGGCCGAACTGGTCGAGCGCGGGTCGATCCTGAAGAACACCACCGGGCGGCACGACGAGTGGGGCGACGCCTTCGACCCCCGGGAGTTCTACCGGTACCGGCTGGACCCGGCCGCCGCCGTGCCGGCACTCGTCTCGCGGTTCTCCGGCCCGCAGAAGCGGCTCGGTGACTCTGTGACGCTGCGCGTCCCAGGCGATTACCCGACCGTGCAGGCCGCCGTGGACGCCGTGCCCCGCGGCAACGCGAGCACGGTGGTGATCGCGGTCGCGCCGGGCACCTACCGGGAGAAGGTCCACATCCCCTCGAACAAGCCGAACATCGTGCTGCAGGGGACTGGACAAGATCGGTCCGACACCGTCATCGTCTACGACACGCCCGCCGAGTACGGCGGTTCGAGCGGCAGCGCCACCGTGCGGATCGACGCGAACGACGTCACCGCGCGCAACCTCACCTTCAGCAACGACTTCGACGAGGCCGCACACGAGCTGAAGGGCGAGCAGGCGCTCGCGATGAAGACGAACGGCGACCGGATCGTCTTCGAGAACACCGGCTTCCTGGGCAACCAGGACACCCTGATGACCAACAGCCCCTCGCTGACCACCGTCAGCCGGGTCTACATCCGCGACTCGTACATCGAGGGCGACGTCGACTTCATCTACGGCCGCGCGACCACCGTCATCGAGCGCTCCGTGATCCGCGCGCTCAGCCGCGGCTCGACCACCAACAACGGCTACATCACCGCGGCCTCGACCTGGAAGGACAACCCCTACGGCTTCCTGATCACCGACTCCAGGATCGTGAGCGACGCGCCGGACGGCTCCTTCCACCTGGGTCGGCCGTGGCACCCCGGTGGTGACCCCGACGCGATCGCCCAGGTGCTGATCCGGAACACCGAGCTGCCGGCCGCGATCAAGGCCTCGCCCTGGACCGACATGAGCGGGTTCTCGTGGAAGGACGCGCGGCTCACCGAATACCGGAACTACGGGCCGGGGGCGGCCGTCACCGCGGACCGGCCGCAGATGAGCGACGAGGAGGCGCGGACCCACACCGTCGCCGACTACCTCCAGGGCACGGACAACTGGGCGCCGTACGCCCGTCACTGACCCCCACAACTTCACATCTCCGCTGGATCCAGAACGAAGAGAGCCGACCAATGAAGATCAGCATCCGTAGAAGCAGGCGCGCTGCCACGGCCGTCGCCCTCGGGTCCGTCCTCGCCCTGACCGCCACCGCCTGCGGTGACGACGGCAGCGGCGCGAGCGGTGAAGAAGGCAGCGGCAAGGGAGAGATCGTCTTCTGGGACAACAACGGCGGTGTCCGCACCGACATCTGGAAGGAGATCATCGCCGACTTCGAGAAGGCGAACCCGGACATCGACGTCGAGTACGTCGGCATCCCCTCCACCGACTACCAGTCCAAGGTCGACACCGCCATCCGGGGCGGCGGCCTGCCGGACGTCGGCGGGGTCGGCGCGGCGATGCTCGCCGGGTTCGCCGCCCAGGACGCGCTGGAGCCGCTGGACGACCGGCTCGCCAAGTCGTCCCTCAACGGCAAGCTGAACGAGGGCATGGTCGAGTCGGTGAAGGTCGCCGGCGGCTCGGACGAGCACATGTACACGATCCCGACCTCCGCGAACAACGGCACGCTGTACTACCGCACCGACCTGTTCGAGAAGGCGGGCCTGGACGAGCCGTCGTCCTGGGAGAAGTTCTACGAGGCGGCGGAGAAGCTCACCAACACCAAGAAGAACGAGTTCGGTTACACCATCCGCGGCGGCGCCGGCTCCATCGCCCAGGCGCTGGACGCGATGTACGGGCAGTCCGGCATCACGTCCTTCTGGGACGCCGGCGGCGAGAAGACCACGCTCAACGACGCGAAGAACGTCGAGGCGCTGGAGAAGTACGCCGCCCTCTACAAGAAGGTCACCCCGGCGGCCGACCTGAACAACGACTTCACCAAGATGGTCGCCCAGTGGGACTCCGGCACCATCGGGATGCTGAACCACAACCTGGGGTCGTACCAGGACCACGTGAAGGCCCTCACCACCGAGAAGTTCCGGGGCATCCCGCAGCCCACCGGGCCGGGCGGCAAGCGGGTCCAGGTCTCCAACCCGGTCGACGGACTGGGCCTGTTCAAGAGCTCCAAGAACAAGGAGGCCGCCTGGAAGTTCATCGAGTTCGCCGTCTCCCACGAGTCGAACTCCAAGTGGAACGAGTCGGCCGGCGCGATCCCGTCCAACAAGGAGGCCGCGCAGGACGCGTGGATCTCCGAGGCCGAGCCGACGAAGCTGGCGGCCGCGGCGCTGAACGACGGTTCGACCGAGATCGTCCAGCTGCCGTACTACCTGCCCGACTGGAACACCATCTCCAAGGCCGACAACGAGCCCAACTTCCAGAAGGTGCTGAACGGTGACATGAGCGCCAAGGACTTCCTGGACACGATGGCCGAGCAGCTGAACGAGGCTCAGGCCGAGTGGAAGCAGCAGAAGGGCTAAGAGCTCGGTCGTTGTCTGACGGTGGCCGGCTGCGGGTTTCGTCGTGGCTGGTCGCGCAGTTCCCCGCGCCCCCAAGGGGGCGCGGGTCACCCCCCTCATGTGAAAGGCACCGCTATCCAAGTAACACCTTGAGAAAGGCACACCCTCGTGTCCCTCACCCGTAGACAGGTCACCACCATGGCCGCCCTCGCCGCCGTCCCCCTCTCCCTCGCGGCCACCGGTACCGCTCAAGCCGCCAGAGGCCAACGCACCCTCTACATCGCCGGCGACTCCACCGCCGCCCAGAAGTACGCCGACGCCGCCCCCGAGACCGGCTGGGGCATGGCGCTCCCCTTCTTCCTGCACAAGGACCGGCCCGTAGCCAACCACGCCGTGAACGGGCGTAGTTCGAAGAGCTTCTTCGACGAAGGCCGGCTCGATGTCATCCTCGGGCGGATTCGCCCCGGTGACCTTCTGATCATCCAGTTCGGGCACAACGACTCGAAGGCCACCGACCCCGCCCGTTACACCGAGCCCTGGTCGACGTACCAGGACTACCTGCGCCTCTACATCGACGGCGCCCGCTCCCGCGGCGCGCGGCCTGTGCTCGCGACCTCCGTGGAGCGCAGGAGGTTCGACTCGGCGGGCAACGCCAGGCCGTCCCACGGCGACTACCCGGCGGCGATGCGCGTGCTCGCCGAGCAGGAGCGCGTGACGCTGCTCGACATCCAGGCCCT
Source organism: Streptomyces ferrugineus (assembly GCF_015160855.1). Classification (NCBI taxonomy): domain Bacteria; kingdom Bacillati; phylum Actinomycetota; class Actinomycetes; order Kitasatosporales; family Streptomycetaceae; genus Streptomyces; species Streptomyces ferrugineus. The sequence goes on from NZ_CP063373.1 coordinate 2,806,690, forward strand.
CTCCCTCGCGCTGTGGCAGGAACTCGGCGTCGAGGAGACGAAGAAGTACTTCAACTGGACCGCGACCGAGCAGGACAACACGCACTTCAACCCGCCGGGCGCGATCGCCGTGGCGCGTCTCGTGGCGCGGGAGCTGCTGCGCACGCGCGTGCTGGCCCCGCAGGACCTGCACCGGCTCGACGAGGCGATCCCGGAGTCCTGGATCACCTGGCCCGAAGCCGCCGCGTAACCCACACCCCTCTTACCGCAGAGAAGAGAGCCGCACAATGAACGCACAGCCATGGCATGAGCATGCCATGAGAAGAGCCGTCGTCCTCGCCGGCTGCACCGCCCTCGTCCTCGCCGTCACCGGCACCGGGGCGGCCCAGGCCGGGTCCCGTGACCTCGGGCGCGAGGTCCTCGCCGCGAACGACGGCTGGGCCTCCGAGGGCGCGGGCACGACCGGCGGCTCGGCCGCCGACGCCGAGCACGTCTACACCGTGACCACCTGGGAGGAGTTCAGGGCCGCCCTGAAGGCGGGCGGCGACGCACCCAAGATCATCAAGGTCAAGGGCATGATCGACGCCGTCTCGGAGGGCTGTGACGCCTTCGCGGCCGAGGGCTACGACTTCCAGCAGTACCTCGCCGACTACGACCCCGCCGTCTGGGGGAACGACATCCCGGTCAGCGGCGAGCAGGAGGACCTGCGGGACGCCTCCGCGAACAACCAGGACAAGGCCATCAAGGCGAACGTCCCCTCCAACACCACCATCGTCGGCGTCGGCAAGTACTCCGGGATCCTCGGCGGCAGCCTCCAGATCAAGGGCGTCGACAACGTCATCCTGCGCAACCTGACCATCGAGGCCCCGATCGACTGCTTCCCGCAGTGGGACCCGACCGACGACAACAACACCGGCGCCTGGAACTCCGAGTACGACGGCGTCGTCGTCTACGGCTCCACCCACGTCTGGGTCGACCACAACACGCTCACCGACGGCCGCTACCCCGACAGCTCCTTGCCGTCCTACTTCGGCAAGGTCTACCAGCAGCACGACGGCCTGCTCGACATCGTGCGCGGCGCCGACTACGTCACCGTGTCGTGGAACTCCTTCGAGGACCACGACAAGACCATGCTGATCGGCAACAGCGACAGCGCCGCGGCGACCGACAGCGGCAAGCTCAACGTCACGCTCCACCACAACCGCTTCGAGGGCATCGTGGAGCGGGCGCCGCGCGTGCGGTTCGGGCAGGTCGACTCCTACAACAACCACTTCGTGGTGACCAAGGACCAGAAGTTCGGCTACGTCTTCGGCATCGGTATCTCCTCGCACCTGTACGCCACGCACAACGCCTTCACGCTGGCCCCCGGCGTCAGCGTCGGCAAGACGCTGAAGAAGTGGAAGGAGTCGCCGCTCACCGCCGAGAACAACTACGTCAACGGCAGGCTCACCGACCTGATCGCCGTGCACAACGCGGAGATCCCCGAGGAGACCCTCCAATCCGGCGCCGGCTGGACACCGACCCTGCGCACCCAGGTCCACCCGCCGCAGTCGATCCCGTGGCTGGTCGACCACCGCGCGGGCGCCGGCCGCGTGTGCTGACGTAACCGCGCCACCGGGCCGGGGCGGACCTCCGTCGCCCCGGCCCCGCACCCCCACGGCGAGGAAGTACCTCCGATCCCCCAGGACGACCCGCACTGCGAAGGAGCACCCACATGGCCTCGCCCGGCCCCCGACTTCCCCTGTCCAGAAGGGGCTTCCTGCTCGCGACCGCCGGTACCGGCGCCGCCCTCGGCCTCGCGGCGACCCCCGCGCGAGCCGCCGTCTCCTCCCGCCCGTTCGGCCGCTACGGCTCCCCGGCCGCGCGCCTGAACGAGCGGACCCGGTACGTCGACCGGCACGGCCGGGGCGACTTCACCTCCGTCCAGGACGCGGTGACCGCGGCGAGCGGCAGCGGCTGGACGCTCGTCATCGCGCCGGGCATCTACCGGGAGACGGTCATGGCAGACCGCTCCCGCACCGAGATGACCTGGCTCGGCGCCGGGGACGGCCCGCGCGACGTCGTCATCGTCTACGACAACGCGGCCGGCACCCCGAAGCCCGACGGCTCCGGCAACTACGGCACCACCGGCTCGGCCACCACCACAGTCCGGGGAGACGGCTTCACCGCTCACCGGATCACCTTCGCCAACGACTTCCTGCGCGAAGAGCACCCTGGGATCAGCGGCACCCAGGCCGTCGCCATCAAGGTGCAGGGCGACCGTTCCGCCTTCCATCACTGCCGCTTCCTCGGCCACCAGGACACCCTGTACGCCGACTCCAACGCCTCCACCCTCTTCGCCCGCCAGTACTTCTCCCACTGCTACGTCGAGGGCGACGTCGACTTCGTCTTCGGCCGGGCCACGGCCGTCTACGAGCACTGCCACTTCCGCACGCTCAACCGCACCGACCTCTCCTCCGCCCCCTACGGCTTCGTCTTCGCCCCCTCCACCGAGGGCGCCAACCCGCACGGCTACCTGGTGTCGAAGAGCCGCGTGACGAGCGAGGCCCCCGACGCCTACTACAAGGTCGCCCGCCCCTGGGTACCCAGCTCCAGCACCACCGCCCACCCGATGCTCACCGTCCGGGAGACCTGGCTGGGCCCCGGCATCGACGCGGTCGCGCCCTACGCCAACATGCGCGCCGAGCACCCCTGGCAGGACCAGCGCTTCGCCGAGTACGGCAACTTCGGCCCGGGCGCCGAGATCACCGTCCCCGAGAACCGGCCCCAGCTCACGGACGAGGAGGCCGCGGCGCACACCCGCGAGACCTACCTCGGCGACTGGGCGCCGTGGAAGGACTGCTGAGATGCGGCGGCGCACGCTGCTCGCCGGAATGACCGGCATCGCCGGCGGCCTGGTGGCCGCCGGCACCCCCGCCTTCGCCGGCGCCCGCCGTCGCGTCCTGCGCGTCCGCCCCGGCGACTCCGTCCAGGCGGCCGTGGACGCGGTGGAGGGGCCCGGCTGGACGATCGTCGTGCACCCGGGGACGTATCGCGAGGTGGTGAGAGTCCCGGCGGAGAAGTCGGGGTTGACCCTGCGCGGCGCCACCCGCGACCCGCGCGACACCGTGATCGTGTACGACAACGCCAACGGCACCAAGAAGCCCGACGGCACCACGTACGGCACCGCGGGCTCCGCCACCTTCACCTCGGCCGCCCCCGGGCTGACCGTCCGCGACCTGACCCTGGCCAACGACTGGCTGCGCGCCGACCACCCCGACATCACCGGCACCCAGGCGGTGGCCGCGTACATCACCGGTGACCGGTCGGCCTTCGAGAACGTCCGTCTCCTCGCCCACCAGGACACCCTCTTCGTAGACACGACCGCGCTCGACGCCTTCGACCGGCAGTACTTCCACCACTGCTACATCGAAGGCGACGTCGACTTCGTCTTCGGCCGGGCCACGGCCGTCTTCGACGACTGCCACTTCCACACGCTGCAACGGGACGTGACCTTCACGCCCAAGGGCATGGTCTTCGCCCCGTCCACCGCCCGCGCCAACCCCTACGGCATCCTCGCCGTCCGCTCCCGCGTCACCTCCGGCGCCGAGGACGCGGCGTACAAGCTGGCGCGGCCCTGGGTGCCGTCGTACGAGACCACCGCCTGGCCGTCCCTCGTCGTGCGCGACACCCGGATCGGGCCGGGGATCGATCCGGTGGCGCCGTACACCAACATGCGGGAGGCCCACCCCTGGCAGACCATGCGGTTCCGGGAGTACCGGAACAGCGGGCCGGGTGCCGTGATCACGGTGCCGGAGAACCGGCCGCAACTCACCGCGTCCGAGGCGGCGTCGCACACCAAGCGCACGTACCTCGGCGACTGGTGTCCCCGAGCGTAGGGCGGCCGTAGCCTTCGGCACGCGGGAGCCCGCATGACCACCACTGACACCCAGGCGGGGGCGAACCGGCCACGCGTGGCGCAGCCCCACGCACCCGCAGCCGCGTACGGCGGGAAGGGGACGTGTCGGGGGGTGTCCGCCCGCAGCGGCCGGCGTCCGAAGAGGCGCACCACCCTGCCCGACAGCGACCGCCGGACCGAGGACGGACACCCCCCGACACGGCCCCGACCCACCCGCCGAACCCAGGGCGCTAGGCGCACCCCCACCGAACCCGCGCAGGCGCCGCAGGCATCAACGCGCACCCCTCACCCACCAACCCCCACAGCACGACGAAAGGACCGCACTCCATGTCTCGTCGTACCGCTCTCACCGCCGTGGCCGCCCTCGCCCTGGGCGCCGGTCTCGCCGCCCTCCCCACCCAGGCCCAGGCCGCGACCGTGGTCGTCAGCAACTCGACCGACCTGTCCAACGCCATCAGGAACGCCACGCCCGGCACCGTCATCCAGGTCCGCGGCGGCACCTACTACCCGACGGCCACCCTGCAGTCCACGGCCAACGGCACCTCCTCGTCACCGATCACGCTCACCGCGTACGGCTCGGAGACCGTCAAGATCGACGGATCCTCGCTGCCCTCCGGCTCCTGGATCTTCAAGCTGACCGCCGACTACTGGAACGTCTCCAGGATCACGTTCCAGAACTCCCCGGACAGCGCCGTCGTCTGCCAGTCCTGCACCGGCACCGTCTGGAACAACATCAAGACCATCAACGGCGGCGACTCCGGCTTCACGCTCACCGGCGACGGGACCGTGAACAACACCGTGCGCAACCTGGACAGTTACGGCCACTACGACCGCGCCACCCACGGCGAGAACGCCGACGGAATCGCCGTGAAGTACGGCTCCGGCAGCGGCAACCTGATCACCGGCGCCCGCCTGTACAACAACTCGGACGACGGGCTGGACCACTGGTCGTTCTCCTCCCCGGTCACCGTCGAGCACACCTGGGCCTTCGGCAACGGCAAGAACCGCTGGTCCGACTCCGCCTTCGCGGGCGACGGCAACGGCTACAAGCTGGGCGGCGACGGCGAGACCGTGGCCCACGTCGTCAACAACTCCGCCGCCTGGGACAACACCGGCAACGGCTTCACCGAGAACAGCAACAGGGGCGCCATCGTCATCAACCGGACCACCGCCTACGCCAACGGCAACAAGGGGTACTACTTCGCGACCGGTGCGGCAAAGCTGGGCCGGAACCTCGCCGTGAGCAACACCGGTGGCTCCGTGGCGAAGAGCTCCTCGGTCACCTCGTACATGAACAACTGGGACTCCGGTGTCTCCACCCCGGCCTTCCGCTCCACGGATGCCTCGACCACCTACAACGCCCGCCAGTCCGACGGCTCGCTGCCCGTGACCACGTTCCTGACCACGGGCAGCACCACCATCGGCGCGACGATGGACTGAGACACGCCTAGCGGCGCACGGGCTTGATGCCCTCCAAGGTCGGGACCACCGGCAGAATCGTGCCGTCGGCCGCGAACTCAAGGCGGTCGATGGTCGTCTCCCGGTGCATGCCGTCACCGCCCGGTCTGCCGGGGCCGTTCAGGGCGAAGCGGTGGTAGACGGCGTACCAGTCGTCGGTGCCGGGGGTGTTCACCACGGAGTGGTGGCCCGTGCCGAGGATCCCGTACTCGGGACGCTTGGACAGGATCGTCCCCTTCTTGGTCCACGGGCCGAGCGGGGACGGTCCCGTCGCGTAGGCGACGTGGTAGTTCTCGCTGCGGGTGTCGTCCTCGGACCACATGAAGTAGTACGTGCCCTTCCGCTTGATCACGAAGGCGCCCTCGCGGAAGTTGTCCGGGGTGATGTCCCGCACCTTCGACGCGTCGAACGACACCATGTCGTCGTTCAGCGGGACGACATAGCCGTGCCCGTTGCCCCAGTACAGGTACGCCTGGCCGTCGTCGTCCGTGAAGACGGCGGGGTCGATCATCTGGCCCGGAAGCGAACCGCCCTTCGCCACCAGAGGCTTGCCCAGGGCGTCCTCGAACGGGCCGGCCGGGGAGTCGGCCACCGCCACGCCGATCTGCTGCTCGGCGCAGAAGTAGAAGTAGTACTTGCCGTCGCGCTCGGCGATCGCGGGTGCCCAGGCGTACTTGTCGGCCCAGGAGACGTCCGGACCGAGATCCAGGATGACCCCGTGGTCCTTCCAGTGGACCAGGTCCTTGGACGAGTACGCCTTGAACCGCGTCCCGCTCCAGCCCTGGAAGCCGTCGGTCGTCGGGTAGATCCAGTACTCGCCGTTCAGGTAGTGCACATCCGGGTCGGCGTTGAGGCCGGGCAGCATCGGGCTGCGGGTGCGCACGGCCTCGACGGTCCAGGTGCGCTTCGTCCCGTCCGGCGCCGTCACCGTGTACTTCTGCGGCTCGCGGAAGTCGCGGCGGGTGCCGGAGCGCGGGCTGACGGTCGCGCCCTCACCGGCCCACAGCTTCGGGGCCAGGCGCGCGAGGTCGGCGCCCGGCCGCATGGGCAGTACGACCTTGGAGGCGCTCTCGGTGACGATCGCGTACCCCTTCTGGTCCTTCGCCGTCGCGTCCACGAGGGAGTCGGGGCTCGCGGGGTACGCGGCCAGCAGCCGGTCGTACTCCTCCTGCGTCACCGGGATCACCGTGCCGTGCCGGGGGCTGGCGGGCAACTGGTAGTCGGTCGACGGGGTCCACTCGCCCGAGTCGAGGTCGGTCGTCTCGAAGGGGACGTAACCGCGGCCGCCGTACTCGTCGATGAACAGGTACCACTTGTCCTCGGTGTTGGACTTGAAGACCGTCGGCCCCTCACCGCGCTCCATCGCACCGCTGCCGATGCAGTCCGCGACGAAGTCGTACGACGTGTCGGTCAGGCTCGTCGACTTCTCGGCGGTGATGAACTTCGAGCACGGGCTGGAGGAGCTCGGGTCCCGCTCGTCCTTGGTGTAGCGGTAGTAGGCGTCCTCGTGCTTCACCACCGTCGAGTCGATGACCGAGTAGCCGGGGTCGCTCCAGACCTTCGGCTCGCTGAAGGTGCGGAAGTCCTTCGTCGTCGCGTACAGCATCTTGTTGTACGTCGATCCGGTGTGGTCGGGATCGTCGGCGGCGTACAGCTTCGACGCCCAGAAGACGACGTACTCACCGCGCGAGTCGTCCCAGTAGGCCTCCGGTGCCCAGGTGTTGCCCGCGTTGTCCGGGGCGACCTTCACCAGGCGCTGGTCGGTCCAGTGGACCAGGTCGGTGGACTCCCAGACCATGATCGACTTGCTGCCGTGCCGCTGGACCTCGTCCCAACTGCCGCTGCTGTTCTGATACATGCGTAGATCGGTGGCGATCAGATAGAACTTGTCGCCCTTCGGAGAGCGGATCACGAACGGGTCGCGCAGCCCCTTCTCGCCGATGGTGGAGGTGAGCACCGGCTTGCCCTGGTTCAGCTCCCGCCAGTGCAGCGGGTCGTTGCCGCGGCTGAGGGCGTAGCGGATCTGCTCGCCGTCGGCGGTGCCCTCGCCGGTGAAGTAGGCGAAGAGATAGCCGGCGTACCTGGGCTGCTTCACGGGTGGTGCTCCTGAGTGGGCGGAACCGGGCGGGGCGGTGACCAGGGCCAGCAGTAGCGAGAGACAGGCGACGAGGAGGATTCGTGTACGCATGTCACTCCTGTGTGAGTGTGGGGGTTTCTGTTGGGTGGTGTGCGCGCCATCGGAGTGTCACCAGTGGGAAACAGCACGTCAATCGGTGGGCGAGCGATGAGGGGCAGCGAAAGTTTCGCTCGCTTTCGTCGAGGCGCGGCAACCTCGCTCCGCCACGGCGACGACTCCAGGGCGTCACGTCCCCAAGGAAAGGAACGCTCCGTGCGTCACAGCACCGGACGCCACCGCCGGACCCGCACCCTCTCCATCGCCGCGGCGATCGCCGTCGCCTCCGGGGCGGGCGGCGTCTACCTCGGCCTGACCGACGGCGGCGCCGAGGCGGCCTCGGCGACGGTCACCGTGTCCAGCACCGCCGAGCTGGAGTCGGCCGTGGCGGGCGCGACCGCCGGTACGACCATCCAGGTCCGCGGCGGCACGTACACCCCGTCGGCGACGCTCAAGTCCACGGCCAACGGCACCGGTTCGGCCCGGATCACGCTGCAGGCGTACGGCGGCGAGAAGGTGCGGATCGACGGGTCCAGGCTGCCGGACGGCTCCTGGCTGGCCGGGATCCACGGCGACTACTGGACCGTCCAGAACCTCACCTTCGTCAACTCACCGGCCCAGGGCTTCGTCGCCACCTCGTCCGTGGGCGGCGTCTTCAAGAACCTGGTCACCGCGAACAACGGGGACTCCGGGTTCACGCTGCGCGGCGACGACACGACGGACAACCTGGTGCAGAACCTGGACAGCTACGGCAACTACGACCCGGCGGGGCACGGGCAGAACGCCGACGGGATCGCCGTGAAGTTCGGCTCCGGAACCGGCAACAAGGTCATCGGGGCCCGCCTGTACAACAATTCCGATGACGGGATCGACCTCTGGCAGTTCTCCTCGCCGGTCACCATCGAGCACACCTGGGCCTTCGGCAACGGCGAGAACCGCTGGGGCGACCCCTCCTTCGAGGGCAACGGCAACGGCTTCAAGCTCGGCGGCGGGGGCGCCTCGGTGGCCCATGTCGTCAACGACAACGCCGCCTGGGACAACACCCTGCACGGCTTCACCGAGAACTCCAACACCGGCGCGATCGCCCTCAACCGCAACACCGCCTACGCCAACGCCGAGACCGGGTTCTACTTCGCCACCGGCAAGGCGCGGCTGGGACGGAATCTCGCGGTGGGAAACAAGAAGGGGCCCGCGAAGCCGGGGGCCTCGGCCCGCTCGTCCGCGAACAGCTGGGACGGCGGGGTGGCCACCCCGCCCTTCCGGTCGACCGACGCCGCCACGGCGTACGGGGCGCGGAAGACGGACGGCTCCCTCCCCACGACGGCCTTCCTCACCACGGGTTCCACGACCATCGGCTCGACCATGAACTAGCCCTCGGCGCACGGAAGAACGCCCCGCCGGTCGTCACCGGCGGGGCGTTCCGTGCTGCCGGTCGAGGGGGGCTCAGGCCGGCAGGTTCATCACCAGCGTACTCACTGGTACGTGATGTCAGATGACGAGAAGTTGCAGGAGGTTCCGTCGGGGCCGGTGCCGATCTCCTTCGGCTCCTTGCCGCTGCTGTTGCCCTCGAAGCGGGTGCAGGTCTTGATCTTCTTGCCGCCGTCGCCGTGGATGCGGACCTTGCGCAGCGCCGCCGTGTCGCCGTAGTTGGAGTTGATGCCGACGATCGAGTTGCCGGGCGCGGTGACGTCCACGTCGTTGATGATGATCGTGCGCTTGTACTGCGTGGAGCAGTTGCCGCAGGACCGCACCAGCTTGCCGAAGTTCTGCACCTGGAACTTGGAGACGACCAGCTTGCCCGCGCCGTTGAACTGGAGGACCTTGTCGTCGGCGTTCCTCGCGCCGCCGCCGTAGACCTTGTACACCGCCGACGACGACTTGCCCTTGAAGGTGGCCGCGTCCTCGCCGACGTCCAGCCACCACACGTTCTGCAGGGTGCAGGAGCCCTTGCAGTGGACGCCGTCCGCGGCCGGGCTGCCGATGACGACGTTCTTCAGGACCGCGCCGTCGGCCAGCTCGAAGATCGGGTCCTGGCCCTCCTCCTGGCCGCCGCCGCCCAGGTCTCCGGTGCCGTAGAACTTCGCCATCTTGCCGTCGTAGGTGCCCGACACGGGGATCGTCTTCGACACCGGCTTGCTGCCGTTCGCCGTCGGCCAGGACGCGGCGGCACCGGCGCTGGACATGAGCGTCGTGGTGACGATCGCGGCACCGGTGACGCCGAGGGCGGAGACTCCGGCGATCAGCGCCCGTCGCTTGGTGACCCTGCGGCGGTGGCTGACGCGCTGTTCGGCTCGTGCTGTCATTACCCGATTCCTTGAGTGGGGGACCTTGTGACTCCTGGTCGCCCCCGGTGAAGGATGGGTTGCCGCGTCCTCGGGATTTTTCTACGAATCCCCTTCGTCCGTGTCGGAGTTGTCGTCCTGGCCCGCGAAGTCGCCCGCCACGGAGAGCTGTTCGCCGCCTGCCGTGGCCGTCATCGCGTAGCTGTCGTCCTTGGCGTCCCGGCCGCCGCGCTCATGGTCGTACTGCCCCGCGAACACCCACTCGCCCGCGCGGACCGTACGGCCCTCCTTGAGCACCCAGGTGTAGACGACGAAGCCGTCCTTCTCCTCGACCGTGAGGGCGAAGTCGTCCTCCGGCAGTGAGCGCCAGGCGCCGGTCGAGGTGACCCCGCCGGTCTGGGCGACCTTCAACCGCACGGTGAGCGCGGTGAGTTGCTCGCTGGTCTTGAGCGTCAGATTGCTCTGCGCCCAGAAGTCGTTGCTGTGCGGGTCCACCGAGCCGTCCGACCACAGCGGACCGTCCTCCTCGCCCCCGGCGGCGGGCGGCGCGCTCGGCTTCGGCGCCGGCGGCTTCGTGGTCCGCCCGGACTCCGGGGTCCGCTGCGGCGTCGGGTCCGCCGGCGGGGCGGGCGGCACCGGCGCGCGGCTCGTCGCGTCCGGCGACGGGGTGGGCGTCGGCGAGGTGGCCACCGACTGCTGCGGGGTGTCCTCCTTCACGGCGGACGCCACCGCGTAGCCGCCGACCGCGAGCACACCGGCCACCGCGGCGGTGGCGGTCACCACCCGGACCCAGCCGTACACCGGCGGCCGCGTCGCCCGGTGGTCGGGGCGGGCCTGTTCGGCCATGCCGCGCTCGACGCGGGCCAGGATCCGCGCGCGGTCGGGCTCGTGCGCCTCGGCCGCCTCGTGCAGCCGGGCGCGCAGATCGTCGTGCACGTCCCGCCGCATCATCGGTCCCTTCCTTCGGCGTGCCCGGTGCGCGCCATCGCCGCGGCGTGCACCTTCAGCGGCGCCTGCCGGGTGCCGAGCAGCCGTTGCAGCTCGGCCATCCCCTTCGACGTCTGGCTCTTCACCGTACCGACCGAGATGCCCAGGGCGAGCGCGGTGTCCTTCTCGGACAGGTCGAAGGCGTGCCGCAGCACCACACAGGCGCGTTTGCGGAACGGAAGTCTACGCAACGCCTCCTGGACGTCGACGACGCCCGCCACGTCCGGGTTCTCGGTCTTCTCCTCGCGCTGCGACCAGAACAGGGCGACCCGCCGCCGCTCCCGGACCGCGCTGCGGATCCTGGTGCGGGCCAGATTGGCCACGACCCCGCGGGCGTACGCCACCGGATGGTCGGCCGCGCGCACCCGGTCCCAGCGGTGCCACAGCGCCAGCAGCGCGTCCGCGGCCAGATCGTCGGCGGCGTCCGCCTCACCCGTCAGCAGATGGGCCAGGCGCGAGAGTTCGGCGTAGTGGCGCTCGAAGAAGGCATGGAACTCCACGGAGGAGGCGTCATCGACGACTCTGCCCACGGGCGACCTCTCCAGCCTGGTGAGTGGCGTGTGAATGACATGTGATCGTCCGGAGATCGTCCGGTCGAGATCCGGAAGCGTAGCAGTGATCGATTACGTGTTTCGTACGGGGCTTCGAACGTGGTGTGGCGGGCCGTACGTTGAGCAGCGCTGATTCCGTAACACGGAGAAAACCTGAAACAGGTTCAACGCAGGAACAATCCAGCCAGCATCCGCACACCGATCCATCAGGCAACAAGGAGCCACGTGAACAGCGTCGACCGGTACTTCAAGATCTCGGAGCGGGGATCCACCTTCGCCCGTGAGATACGGGGCGGTTTCGCCACGTTCTTCACGATGGCCTACATCCTTGTCCTGAACCCCATCATCCTCGGCAGCGCGAAGGACAAGTTCGGCCATCAGCTCGACGCCGTCCAACTCACCACCGCCACCGCCCTGGTGGCCGCCGTCATGACGGTCATCATGGGCGTCGGCGGCAACCTCCCGCTCGCGCTCGCCGCCGGCCTCGGCCTCAACGCCGTCGTCGCCTTCCAGATCGCCCCGCTGATGTCGTGGGACGACGCGATGGGCCTGATCGTCCTCGAGGGCCTGCTGATCTGTGTGCTGGTGGTGACCGGGCTGCGCGAGGCGGTCATGCACGCCATCCCGCAACCGCTCAAGCAGGCCATCAGTGTCGGCATCGGCCTGTTCATCGCCTTCATCGGCTTCGTCGACGCCGGGTTCGTCAGCCGGATCCCGGACGCCGCGAACACCACCGTGCCGGTTCAGATGGGCGGCACCGGGCAGCTCACCGGGTGGCCGATCCTCGTGTTCTGCCTCGGAGTCCTGCTGACGATCGCGCTGCTCGCCCGCAAGGTGAAGGGCGCCATCCTCATCAGCATCGTGGCCATGACCATCGTGGCGATGATCATCAACTCGATCGCCGACATCAAGGTCTGGGGCCTGACCACACCCGCGTGGCCCGACAAGATCGTCGACACCCCCGACTTCGGACTCCTCGGCGACTTCAGCCTGTTCGGCGCGTTCGGCCAGACCACGGCCATCACCGTCGTCCTGCTGATCTTCACGCTGGTGCTGTCCGACTTCTTCGACACCATGGGCACGGTCGTCGGCATCAGCGCGGAGGCCGGCCTGCTCGACGAGCGGGGCAAGGTGCCGAACCTCGGCCGGGTGCTGCTGATCGACGGCGCCGCGGCGGTCGCGGGCGGCGCGGCCTCGTCCTCCTCCGCCACGTCCTACATCGAGTCGGCGGCGGGCGTCGGCGAGGGCTCGCGCACCGGCTTCTCCAACCTGATCACCGGCGGCCTCTTCGCCCTGGCGCTGTTCCTGACCCCGCTGCTCACCATCGTCCCGCTCCAGGCGGCCGCCCCCGCCCTGGTCGCCGTCGGCTTCCTGATGATGACCCAGGTCAAGTACATCGACTGGGACAAGTACGAGATAGCCATCCCGGCGTTCCTCACCATCGCCGTGATGCCGTTCACGTACTCGATCACCAACGGGATCGGGGCGGGTTTTCTTGCCTATGTAGTGATCAAGCTGGTGCTGGGCAAGGCGAAGGACATCCACTGGCTGCTGTGGGGGACGTCGGCCCTGTTCGTCGTGTACTTCGCCATCGACCCGATCGAGCAGGTTCTAGGGGTGAAGTGAGGAACGCTGCGCGATCGGCTGCGGGTTGTCCGTGGCTGGTCGCGCAGTTCCCCGCGCCCCTTACTGACTTCAGTTCGTCGGGGTGAATCTTTGCGAAGACCCTGATGGGTGTGGGGGGCGGCTGTATCCGTGTGGTGTGAGACATGCGGATGGGGGCGGGCTGACCCCTGCGGGACGGTGGTCGTGAGGCTCTGGCTTCCCGCGGCCCGGGGGGATCGCGTGGCCGGCTGTCCCCGCGCGGTCCGGAGAGACTGGCCGCGTACCTCGATGAGGACGCGGCCGCCCACAACTGGGTGGAGGACCAGGTGTGGACCACATCGAGGGTGGCCACGCCGATCGGCAGGAAGTCCCCTACAGCGTCTCCGGCGCCACGCGGCTGATGCACCGGCCTTGGCTTCAGCCCGCAGGTCCCTGCACGCAGGTCGCCGAGCGCGACGAGCGGGCCGTGACCTCGTGGAAGGAGGCGACCTGGACGGAGGTAGAAGGGCGCGGTCGCGCCCTGCGCCCCGGGCGGCCTGCGGGTGCCGCAACCGCTTCGAGGACGAAGCAGGGTTCACCCGGAAGCCGCCACCGGGACGAACCCTGCAGCCGGCGAGGGCGCACCCCGGTCGTGACCGTCAGCGGGCGCCGCTCAGGGCGCCTGTCGGCGGCCGGGCTGATCGCGACACGGCCGCTCGCGCACCCGGCCGTGTCACCGGCTGCGCACCCACCGCCCATGCAGCAGCACACACCGCAGCATGGGCGAGCGGGACTTCATCGCGCTCATCGACGGCGCCCACCAGCTCGTCAAGGCACCGATCGTGCTGTTTTGGGACCGTCTGAACACCCACGCCTCCCACGCCATGCGCGAACTGACCGCCGAGCGGGAGCGGTTGACGGTGTTCCCGCTCCCCGCCTACCCGCCCGGTCTCAACCCGTCGAGCGGAGATGGGCACACGTCAAGCGGAGCCTGGCCAACCTCGCCGTGCTCACGCTCGACCGGCTCGAAGCCCTCGCCCGTAACCGGCTCAAGCGCCTTCAGCACCGGCCTGACTCTCAACGGACCCACATCACCTTGACGAGCCGAAGCCAACCACGCCATGGTCTTGGGCGTCGATGACTTCCTCATGCTCGTCTGTTGCCGGCAGTCCGAGGCCGCCTCCGGCGCGCCCATGGCGGCGGGCCCCGGCGGCGGTCAGTGGCGTGTACTTCGCGCGGAGAGCCGTAAACCACCGCCGAGTGAAGGCGTTGCAGTCGAGGACAGCCGCAAGATACAGCCAACCTTCTGCTGTGGCTATATAAGTGATATCGCCGACGAGCTTTTCACCTGGTGCGTCGGCGGTAAAGTTCCGGCCGGCGAAGTCCGGTACCGAACGCGGCGCACCCTGCGTGAGGTTGAAGCGTCTCGGCTTCGGCTGGCAGGGCTCCAGGCCCAGCTCACGCATGAGGTGGCGGACCAACTCCAGGACCGCGGCAATGTCCCAGCGGCGCAACTGGGCGTGAACGCGTCGGTAGCCGTAGGTGCTGTCGGCATGTCACTTCCATCTCCAGTTCACGGTTGCGCCGTTCGAGCTCCTTGAGGCGCGCCCGCCCCTCAGCGGGATCTGGACTGCTTCTTCACGGAACTCCGGCGAGTACATGCTCGGTGGCGCCACTTCATCCTCGTTTCCTGTTCAGGGCAACCCTGTTGGGACCTGTAGCAGACCCTGCTTCTGAACCTGAGGAGCGGAGCTTCCGGCAGCATGCGCCCGCGGACGGTCAGCATCCCGATCTCCACGCGGCAACAAGCACCCTGCAACGTTGTAGGTGCCCCCACATGGCGAAGGCACCCCAGACTGTGCCGTCGGATGCCGCAAGGCCGGTGCATGGCGAGTTGCACAGTCAGCAGCCGGATCCGTGGCGACGAGCGCGTCAGCACAGAACCAAGGCAACGAACTCAACGGGGGGCACCGTGCACATCACCAGGCGAACCTGCCGGCACGCCCTCCCGGAAGACTCGACCTAAGGAGTGCCGTGTTCAGAACGAGAGCAAGACCCCAGACGGACTCCATACCGTCCGCCGGTCCGCACCCACGGAGCCGGCGGCGGCCGGCCGCCGCGCTGACAGCCTGGATGATGGGGCTCGTCGTCGCCGCGGCGACGATCCTCGTGGCGACGCCCGCGTCGGCCGCGCCGTCCACCCCGGACTTCGGGCGGGCCATCGACGCGTATGCCGCCAACGACCCCCAGGACACCTGTGATCCGGCCGTCAAGCCGGGCACTGTGGGTCTCCGGGACCTGCTCAACGATGCGTACGGCTCTCACACTTCCTACTTCACCCGCGCCTGCGACAGCGGTGGCACGAGTGAGCACAAGGAAGGCCGTGCGCTGGACTACATGCTCAACTACTACGACTCCGGTGAGCGCGCCATCGCCGAGGACATCCTCACCTGGCTGCTGAAGACGGACAAGTACGGCAACAAGCACGCCAACGCCCGGCGGCTCGGGGTCATGTACCTGATCTGGAACGACCGGATCTGGTCGTCGAGCCAAGCCGACGACGGGTGGCGGGAGTACAACGGCGACAATCCGCACAGGGACCACATCCACGTCAGTCTCAGCTGGGCTGGTGCCCTCAAGCAGACAAGCTGGTGGACGTGGGAGGAGCCCGGAAGGACCACCCACAGCGTGACGGGTGACTCGTTCTCCGACCTGGTGGCGACGAAGTCCGACGGCACGATGTGGCTGTATTCGAACAACTTCCTGCGTGACGACGGTACTCCGTATGGCAGTGCCCGTCAGATCGGCCAGGGCTGGAACAACTTCAACCGCATCATCGCGGCGGATGCGACCGGGGATGGGTTCACCGACCTGGTGGCGACGAAGTCCGACGGCACGATGTGGCTGTATTCCAACAACTTCGTTCGTGACGACGGTACTCCGTATGGCAGTGCCCGTCAGATCGGCCAGGGCTGGAACAACTTCAACCGCATCATCGCGGCCGATGCGACCGGGGATGGGTTCACCGACCTGGTGGCGACGAAGTCCGACGGCACGATGTGGCTGTATTCCAACAACTTCGTCCGTGACGACGGTACTCCGTATGGCAGTGCCCGTCAGATCGGCCAGGGCTGGAACAACTTCAACCGCATCATCGCGGCGGACGCGACCGGGGATGGGTTCACCGACCTGGTGGCGACGAAGTCCGACGGCACGATGTGGCTGTATTCCAACAACTTTGTTCGTGACGACGGTACTCCGTATGGCAGTGCCCGTCAGATCGGCCAGGGCTGGAACAACTTCAACCGCATCATCGCGGCGGACGCGACCGGGGATGGGTTCACCGACCTGGTGGCGACGAAGTCCGACGGCACGATGTGGCTGTATTCCAACAACTTCGTCCGTGACGACGGTACTCCGTATGGCAGTGCCCGTCAGATCGGCCACGGCTGGAACAACTTCAACCGCATCACCGCCTGAGTGGGCGTGGTTGGCTTCGGCTCGTCAAGGTGATGTGGGTCCGTTGAGAGTCAGGCCGGTGCCGGCTATGAAGCCGTCGAGGGTGTCGGGCCGGTGCTGAAGGCGCTTGAGCCGGTTACGGGCGAGGGCTTCGAGCCGGTCGAGCGTGAGCACGGCGAGGTTGGCCAGGCTCCGCTTGACGTGTGCCCATCTCCGCTCGACGGGTTGAGACCGGGCGGGTAGGCGGGGAGCGGGAACACCGTCAACCGCTCCCGCTCGGCGGTCAGTTCGCGCATGGCGTGGGAGGCGTGGGTGTTCAGACGGTCCCAAAACAGCACGATCGGTGCCTTGACGAGCTGGTGGGCGCCGTCGATGAGCGCGATGAAGTCCCGCTCGCCCATGCTGCGGTGTGTGCTGCTGCATGGGCGGTGGGTGCGCAGCCGGTGACACGGCCGGGTGCGCGAGCGGCCGTGTCGCGATCAGCCCGGCCGCCGACAGGCGCCCTGAGCGGCGCCCGCTGACGGTCACGACCGGGGTGCGCCCTCGCCGGCTGCAGGGTTCGTCCCGGTGGCGGCTTCCGGGTGAACCCTGCTTCGTCCTCGAAGCAGTTGCGGCACCCGCAGGCCGCCCGGGGCGCAGGGCGCGACCGCGCCCTTCTACCTCCGTCCAGGTCGCCTCCTTCCACGAGGTCACGGCCCGCTCGTCGCGCTCGGCGACCTGCGTGCAGGGACCTGCGGGCTGAAGCCAAGGCCGGTGCATCAGCCGCGTGGCGCCGGAGACGCTGCAGGGGGACTTCCTGCCGATCGGCGTGGCCACCCTCGATGTGGTCCACACCTGGTCCTCCACCCAGTTGTGGGCGGCCGCGTCCTCATCGAGGTACGCGGCCAGTCTCTCCGGACCGCGCGGGGACAGCCGGCCACGCGATCCCCCCGGGCCGCGGGAAGCCAGAGCCTCACGACCACCGTCCCGCAGGGGTCAGCCCGCCCCCATCCGCATGTCTCACACCACACGGATACAGCCGCCCCCCACACCCATCAGGGTCTTCGCAAAGATTCACCCCGACGAACTGAAGTCAGTAAGGGGCGCTACCTGAGCGCCGCTCGCATCATCGCCTTGGCCACCGGTGCCGCCAGCCCGTTGCCGCTGACCTCCGAACGCGCCGCGTCCGACTGCTCGACGAGCACCGCCACCGCGACCTCCTTGCCGTCGGCCTTGCCGTAGGACGTGAACCAGGCGTACGGGGTCTTGCTGTTGTTCTCGCCGTGCTGGGCCGTGCCGGTCTTGCCGCCGACCGTCGCGCCGGAGATCTGGGCGTTCGTGCCCGTGCCGTCCGCCACGACCGTCCGCATCGCCGACTGGAGCTGCTCGGCCGTGTCGGAGCTGACGATCTCCTCGGTGTCGGCCTGGTCGTCGTAGTTCTCCAGCACATCCCCACCGCTGTTGGTGATCTGAGACACCATGTGCGGCGAGACCAGCTTGCCGCCGTTGACTATGGCGGCGGACACCATGGCCATCTGCAGCGGGGTCGCGGTGACGTCGAACTGGCCGATGCCGGACAGGGCGGTCTGCGCCTTGTCCATGTCGGAGGGGTACACGCTGGTGTACGCCCGCACCGGCACATCCTGCGCGTCGTCGTTGAAGCCGAACTTCTCGGCCATCTCCCTGACCTTGTCCTGGCCCAGGTCGACGGCCATCTTCCCGAAGACGTTGTTGCACGAGTACTGCAGCGCGACCCGGATCGAGGCGTTCTCGCAGGGGGCGGACGGGTTCTCGTTGCCCAGGGTGTCGCTCGACTGCGGCAGCGGATACGGGTCCGGGCTCTCGGTGCGCTCGTCCACCGACGAGTACAGCCCGTCCTCCAGCGCGGCCGCCGCCACGACCAGCTTGAACGTCGAACCCGGCGGCAGCGGCTGGCGCAGCGCACGGTTCGTCATCGGCTTGTCGGCGTCCTTGGTCAGCTCCTCCCAGGCCGCCGAGTCACCCGTGGTGATCCGCGACGGGTCGTACGACGGAGTGGAGACCACCGCCAGGATCCTCCCGGTCGTGGGGTCGATCGCGACGGCGGCGCCCTTCTTCTCGCCGAGCGCGTCGTACGCCGCCTTCTGCACATCCGGGTCGATCGTCGTGATCACATTGCCCGGATCGGCCCGCTTGTTGGTGACCGTGTCCAGCACGCTCTTCAGGCGGTTGTCGGTCCCGTCGAGCAGGTCCCGGTAGACGCCCTCCAGCTGAGTGGCCCCGAACGCCTGTGAGCTGTAGCCGGTCACGGCCGCGTACAGCGAGCCGTCCGTGTACGTCCGCTTGTACGCGAGATCGCCGCTCTCGGTGCGCGCGGAGCCGGTGACCGACCTGCCGCCCACGACGATGTTGCCGAGCGGCTCGCTGTACAGCGCGATCGTGTTCCGCCGGTTGTCCTTGTCGTCCGCGAGCGCCCGGCCATCGTAGAACTGCACCCAGGTCGCCCTGATCAACAGAGCGAACACCAGTAGCAGCGTGAAGACGGACGCCCGCCTGATCGTCTTGTTCATCCCACTCGTCAGGACGATCAGGATGCGGGCGAACGTTCCCTTGCGCCCCGTTTTCTCATCGAGCGTTCATGAAGCCCGCCTCGTAGGCGGCGATCACCGCCTGGGTGCGGTCCCGTGTGCCGGTCTTCGCCAGCACCGCCGCCACATGCGACTTCACGGTGGCCGGGCCGACGTCCATCCGCCGTGCGATCTCCGCGTTGGTCAGCCCCTGCGCCATCAGCCGCAGCACGTCGCTCTCGCGGGCCGTGAGCCGCGCCACCCAGGGCGGCGGCGTGGGATTCGCGCGCGCGTGCTCGGCCGCGAGGGCGCGTACGGCCGACGGGAACAGCAGGGTGTCGGTGTGCGACACCAGCCGTACGGCCTGGACCAGCGCGTCCGCGTCCGCCCGCTTCAGCAGGAACCCGGTGGCTCCGGCGCGCAGGGCGTCGTACACATACGAGTCGTTCTCGAAGGTGGTGACGACGACGATCCGGGGCGGTTCGTCGAGCGTGGCGAGGATCTGCTCGGTGGCCCGGATGCCGTCGATCTCGGGCATGCGTACGTCCATCAGGACCACGTCGGGCCGCAGCTCCCGCACCACCGACACGGCCTGCGCCCCGGTCGCCGCCTCGCCGACCACCTCCAGGTCCGGCTCGGCGGAGAGGATGGCGCGCAGCGCGGAGCGCACCATGCGCTCGTCGTCGGCGAGCACGATCCGGACGGGCTGCTGGGTCGTCATGCGGGTCCCTTCATGGGCAGTCGTACGTGCAGCCGCCACACCCCCTGTACGGCACCGGCCTGTGCCGTCCCGCCCAGCAGCCGCGCCCGGTCGGCGATGCCGCGCAGGCCGTGGCCGCCGCCGGGCCGGCAGGCGGGGGTGTGCTCCAGGGGGTTCTCGACGGTGATCTCCAGATGCCCGTCGGCGATCTCGATCCGCAGCGCCACGTTCGTCCGGCCGCCGGCGTGCTTGAGGACGTTGCTCAGCCCCTCCTGCACGATGCGGTAGGCCTCGCGGGAGAGGACGGGCGGCAGGGCCTCGGGGTCGGCGTCGACGGCGGCGGTCACCCGCAGGCCGCAGGCGCGGGTGCGGCGCAGCAGTCCGCCGAGGTCGGCGCGGAGGGTGGGCGCGGGGGCGGTGCCGGGGCCGTCGCCGTCCCTCAACACGCCGAGCACGGCGTCGAGTTCGCCGACCGTGCGCCGGGTCGTGTCCTCGATCGCGGCGAGCGCCTCGCGGACGAACTCCGGGTCGGTGTCCAGGACCCGGCGGGCCGCGCTCGCCTGGAGGGTGACGGCGCTGAGGGCGTGGCCCACGGAGTCGTGCAGCTCGCGCGCGAGCCGGTTGCGCACGGCGAGGTCGGCGGCGCGCGCCTCGGCCGCCGCGAGCCGGTCCTCCGGCGTCGGCCCGAGCAGCGCGGGCGCCCAGCGGGCGAGGAGCGCTCCGGAGACGGCCGCGCAGCCCGCCAGCGCGACCAGCGTCGCCAGGCCCGCGACCGGCGCGAGTGCCAGCACCCAGGCGTGGTCGAGGGACTCGGGGAGTTCGACCAGCTCCGCCCCGCCCAGCCACACCAGCAGCGGCAGCGCGGCCAGGAACCCGGCGAACGGCGGCACCGCCAGCGACATCCCCGAGATGATCCCGCCGAACCCGAGATGCAGCGTGAACCAGGCCGCAGTCCGTCCCTTCGCCGCCCGCGTCCGGGCCGGCCCGTGGGCGAGCAGACCGGCGTCCACCCCGCACAGCGACCGCACCGCACCCGCCTCCAGGGCCCGGGTCAGCGGGAACAGGGCGGCGGTCAGAGCGGCCAGGGGCAGGCCGACGGCGAAGGAGAGGAGTTGCAGGGGCAGGTCGTGGAAGACGTAGCGGGAGTCGGTGGCGGGGCCGACGACGAGCTGGCCGACGAAGACGTACGGCATGGCGAGCGCGCCGCCGAGGATCAGATGGATCCAGCGCCGGCGCGCCCGCCGTCCGAAGAGAAGACGGACGAACTCGCTCACGCCGTACGACGCTTCCGGCTCGCGGAGCGCTCCGCGAGGAAGTGGACGCCGAGGCAGGCGACGAGGATGCCGACGATCATCTGGCCAGCGTAGGCGAGGTTCATCGCCGGCGTCGGGCCGTCGCCCACGCCCGTCAGCGGCGCCAGCGACAGCCAGCCCGCCCAGCAGACCACCGCGGCCGAGCCGACCCAGGCGAGCGCGAGCGGCAGTTTGACGGGCAGGGTCCGGCCGCGCCGGAAGGCGAGCAGGACACCGCCGGTGACGGCCATGGCGAGGAAGACGGCCGACAGGGCCGCCATGATGTGGAAGCCGCTCGTCCGGTCGGCGACGAGCGTCTCGTCGAGCCCGGCGGTGGCACCGCACGCCCACAGCACCTGGGCGGTCAGGGGCGGCACCGCGAGGACCGCCGCCGCGGCCGCGACCGCGCGCTGCGCCGCCCCGATGGCACCGACCGGAAGCTCCCAGACCCGCCCCTGCCACAGCCGCCCCCAGCGGTCGCGGGCGTACAGCGCGAACAGGGCGCCGAGGGTGACTCCCTGCACGATGAACCCCGTGTAGACGACCCCGAAGACCCAGGAGTCGAGGAACGGCTCCCCGTCAGCGCCGACGGTGTCGGCCGTCCCGCCGAGCGCGGTGGCGAGGAGCTGGAGCGGAAACCCGGCCATGATCGGCGCGAGCAGCCCGGTGGCCACCCATGCGGGGAGGCCGAGCAGCCACGCGGGCACGCGCAGCCCCCACGGCCGGGTCAGCACCAGCGCGAGCACGATCACCGCGCCGTCCATCAGGACCGTGACACCGTTGGCGACGGCCATGCTCCCCCGGTGCTCCAGCAGCGTGCTGCCCGGCGGGATCCCGAGGTGACTCCCGGCGATCCAGGCGGCCTTGAGCGCGAGATACGGCACACAGGAGGCGATCGCGACGGCGCGCAGCAGCCGACGGGACCGCCCGGCCGCGACGGTGGGCGCCGGCTGCGGGGGAGCGAGTGTCTGCGTCATGCCTCCACGCTCCCGCGCGAGGGCAGCCGCCCACCTCCTGCGCGACGGTGATCCGTCTCCGCCGCACGGGGGAGGCCCGCTCAGCCCTCCAGCGCCAGGACCAGCTCGTCGATCTCCTCGCCGCGCGCGTTGGCGAAGCCCCTCGCCTGCGCGGTCACCCGGAACCCGCACTTGCGCAACACCCGCAGCGAGCCCTCGTTGTCCGCCGCCGCCCGGGCGTACAGCGGGCGCTCGGGCACCTCGGCGAGCAGTCCCCGCAGCGCGGCCGTGGCGACACCGCGGCCCCAGTAGGCGCGGTCGATCCAGTAGGTGACCTCCCGCTCGCCCGGCTCCCCGTACACGGCCGCGCTACCCACCACGTCGCCGTCGGCCAGGATCGTGCGCGGGACGTCCGAGGAGGACCGGATCCGTTTCCAGTGCGCGTCGAAGGCGTCCCGGTCGGCCGGGTCCTCGGGGGTGAAGGCCGCCATGCGCAGGGCCTCCGGGTCGTTCAGCTGTCGGAAGAAGACATGCAGATCGCTGTCGTGCACCTCGCGGAGTTCCACATCCATGGGGTCAGAGCCTACGAGTGGCCAGCGTCAGCCGGTCCCGCGCGTCGAACAGGGCGTCCTTCACCATCTGTTCGTGCGCGGGGGTCAGCCGGGCCACCGGGACCGAGCAGCTGATCGCGTCGCGGGCCGGGGTGCGGTACGGGATCGCGACGCCGAAGCAGCGCAGACCGAGGGTGTTCTCCTCGCGGTCCACGGCGAAGCCCTGCTCGCGGACCTGGTGGAGCTCCTCGATGAGCTTCTCGCGGTCGGTGATCGTGTTCTCGGTCAGCGCGGGCAGGGTCTCCGGGAGCATCTTGCGGACCTGCTCGTCCGTGTACGTGCTCAGCAGCGCCTTGCCCAGCGACGTCGAATGCGCCGGCAGCCGGCGGCCGACCCGGGTGAAGGGGCGCAGGTAGTGCTGGGACTGGCGGGTGGCGAGATAGACGACGTTCGTGCCGTCGAGCCGCGCCAGGTGAATGGTCTCGGTGGTGTCGTCGGAGAGCCGGTCGAGCGTGGGCCGCGCCGCCGCGACCACCTCGTCGCCGTCGATGTACGACGTGCCGACCAGCAGCGCCCGTACGCCGATGCCGTACCGCGTGCCCGTCGCGTCCGTCTCCACCCAGCCCAGTTCGACCAGCGTGCGCAGCAGCATGTAGAGACTGGACTTGGGGTATCCGACGGCCTCCTGGACCGACGCGAGGGAGTGCATGCCGGGGCGCCCGGCGAAGTATTCGAGCAGTTCAACCGTCCGTACCGCGGACTTGACCTGCGCCCCGCCGCCCGTCTCGCCAGCCGACATCGCCCTTGACCCCTTCGTTCGACGAGGACCTGAAGATATAGTCTCCACAGCATTCATCATCAGAGACAGCGTTCAGTATATCGAACGAGCCTGGTGAGTGACCCCGTACTGCGGCAATACATGTGTGGAGGGACCCGCGGTGGCAGCAGCACCAGTCTGGAGTGTCGACCCCCGAACCGGGAAGCAGCGTGAACAGGTTGCGGTGGAGGCCACAGCCCAGGAGGTGGACGCCGCCGTCCGCGCCGCTCACGACGCGCGTGCCTCGCTCGCCGACCGCACGGTCCGCGCCGCCTTCCTGCGCACCGCCGCCGACCGGCTCCAGGGCGCCAAGGACCAGCTCGTCGAGGCCGCCGACGCCGAGACCGCGCTCGGCCCGGTCCGCCTCACCGGCGAACTCGCCCGCACCTGCTACCAGCTCAGGGCCTTCGCGGACATCGTCGACGAGGGCGCCTTCCTGGACGTCGTCATCAACCACCCCGACGACACCGCGACCCCGCCGATCCCGGACCTGCGCCGCTACAAGGTGCCCCTCGGCGTCGTCGCCGTCTACTCGGCCTCCAACTTCCCCTTCGCCTTCTCCGTCGCCGGCGGCGACACCGCGAGCGCGCTGGCCGCGGGCTGCCCGGTCGTCGTCAAGGCCCACCCCGACCACCCCGCGCTGTCGGAGCTGGTCGCGGCCGTCCTGCGGCGGGCCGCCGCCGAGCACGGCATCCCCGAGGGAGCCGTCGGCCTCGTCCACGGCTTCGAGGCCGGCATCGAGCTGATCAAGCACCCGCTGGTCAGCGCGGCCGGCTTCACCGGTTCGGTCCGCGGTGGCCGCGCCCTGTTCGACGCGGCCGCCGCCCGCCCGGTCCCGATCCCCTTCCACGGTGAGCTGGGCTCCCTGAACCCCGTGGTGATCACCGAGGCCGCGGCCACCGAGCGCGGCGAGACGATCGGCACCGGGCTGGCCGGCTCGATGACGCTGGGCGTCGGACAGTTCTGTGTGAAGCCGGGCCTGGTGCTGGTGCCGTCCGGCGCCGCCGGTGACGGCCTGGTCAAGTCCCTCACGGACGCCGTCAGCGACACCGACGCCGGGGTCCTGCTCGACCACCGCATGCGGGACAACTTCATCGCCGGGGTCGCCGAGCGCGCCGGACTGCCGGACGTGGAGACGCCGGTGACGCCGGGTGCGGGCAGTGAGCACACGGTCAGCGCCGGGTTCCTGACGGTCGCCGCCGACAAGCTGGCCGCCGAGGGGGCCTACGACCTGCTCCTGGAGGAGTGCTTCGGCCCGGTGACGGTGGTCGTGCGCTACGACGACGACGCGCAGGCGCGGGCCGTGCTGTCCCGGCTGCCGGGCAACCTCACCGCGACGGTCCATCTCTCGACCGCGGAGGCGGCGGGCGAGGGCCGGGGCGGGGAGATCCTGGCGGAACTGACGCCGCTGGCCGGGCGCGTGCTGGTCAACGGGTGGCCGACGGGGGTCGCCGTCGCGCCGGCCCAGCACCACGGCGGGCCCTACCCGGCGACGACCTCGACGTCCACGTCGGTGGGCGGTACGGCGATCGAGCGGTGGATGCGGCCGGTCGTCTATCAGGGGGCGCCCGAGGCGTTGCTGCCGGTGGAGCTGCGGGACGAGAACGCGCTGGGGCTGCCCCGCAGGTTCAACGGGCGTTTGGAGCGGTAGCGCTCCGCGGGTTCGCCGTAGGGGTGCGGGTGCGCCGGCGACTGCCGGTTGTGTGTGGTTGATCGCGCCCACGCGGCGGAGCCGCATATCGATACAGCCCCGCGCCCCTTGGTTGGCACACTTCGCCTGAGACACTGTGGCGATGGACGTCGAACTCCCCGAACTGCCTTTCCTGCTCCGCACATACGGCCCCGACGGGCACTGGGCCTACGAGGACGGCATGCTCTCCGGATGGGCCGGGCCCCGGCAGGACCGTTTTGTGCCGCCCACCGACGAGGGGCTCGACCCGGCCTCCGACGCGCCGCGGCTTCTCGGCGCGCCCGAGGGTGACTTCCAGCTCATCGCCCGGGTCACCGTCGGGTTCGCCGCCGCCTTCGACGCCGGGGTGCTCTACGTCCATGTCGGGGAGCGGGCCTGGGCCAAGCTCTGCCTGGAGTACTCGCCGGACGTGCCCACCGTGTGCACGGTGGTCACCCGGGGGCACTCCGACGACGCCAACTCCTTCACCGTGGAGGGCAGTTCGGTCTGGCTGCGGGTGAGCCGGACCGGGCGGGCCTTCGCCTTCCACGCCTCCCGGGACGGTGAGCGCTGGACCTTCGTCCGGCTGTTCACGCTGGGGGAGGAGAAAGATGCGGACGCGGCCCTGGTCGGCTTCATGACGCAGTCGCCGATGGGGGAGGGGTGCGTGGTGACCTACGACCACCTCGAGTTCAGGCCGCACTGGCCGAAGGACCTGCGGGACGGGAGCTGAGCGGGAGCCGGCCGGCTCGGAACCGGAGCGGGGCGGGGGCACGTCCTCCGTTGCATGATCAGTGACCGACTGACCGCACGTCGTGTGATTCGCACCGTCCTGCCCGCCGAGGTCGAGCGCGTCGTCGCGCTGCACGCGCGCGCCCGGGCGACCTACTGCTCCGACGGGCTCCCGCAGGACGGCACCGACTGGTCCGCCGCCTGGCGCGGCGCCATCGCGCGACCGGACGGACGGGTGCTGTGCGCCGTCGAGGAGGGCCGCATCGTCGGCCTGGCCTCCTTCCGCACCCCGGAGGGCGCCCCGGCGGAAACGGTCCAGCTGTTCCAGTTCCACGTCGACCCCGGCCACTGGCGCTCCGGCGTCGGCACCGCCCTGCACACGGCCTGTGTCGAGGAGTGGAGGGCCGACGGCAGGCGCACCGCCGTCCTCGACGTGCACGTCGACAACCGGCGCGCCCAGGCCTTCTACGCCCGGCAGGGCTGGATCCCGGACCCGGAGAACCCGCCCGCCGAGGGCGACCACCATGTCTTCCTGCGCCTCTCCGTGACCTGAAAGTGAGCCCGACCGGGGAATGAACCCTGCTGGTTGAACGTTCACGCACTAAGCGGAGGGAGTCTCCGAACCCGTACGAGTGGAGAGAAGGCCACAGACATGCGCGTCGAGATCTGGAGCGACATCGCCTGCCCCTGGTGCTACGTGGGCAAGGCCCGCTTCGAGAAGGCGCTCGAGGCCTTCCCGCACCGCGAGCAGGTCGAGGTGGTGCACCGTTCCTTCGAGCTGGACCCCGGGCGCGCCAAGGGCGACATCCAGCCCGTGATCACCATGCTCACCAAGAAGTACGGCATGAGCGCCGCGCAGGCCCAGGCCGGTGAGGAGAACCTCGGCGCGCAGGCCGCCGCGGAGGGCCTGGAGTACCGCACCGAGGGCCGCGACCACGGCAACACCTTCGACCTGCACCGCCTGCTGCACCTCGCCAAGGAGCAGGGCAGGCAGGACGAGCTGATCCAGATCCTCTACCGGGCGAACTTCGCCGAGGAGCGGTCCCTGTTCAC
This sequence comes from Streptomyces ferrugineus, assembly GCF_015160855.1. Taxonomy (NCBI): domain Bacteria; kingdom Bacillati; phylum Actinomycetota; class Actinomycetes; order Kitasatosporales; family Streptomycetaceae; genus Streptomyces; species Streptomyces ferrugineus. The sequence goes on from NZ_CP063373.1 coordinate 2,833,356, forward strand.
CGAGGGCGACCATCGGCTGGTGGAGCTGGCCGTCGAGGCCGGGCTCGACGCCGACGACGTCCGGGGGGTCCTCGCCGACCCCACCGCCTACGCCGACGACGTCCGCGCCGACGAGCGCGAGGCCGCCCAGCTCGGCGCCAACGGCGTCCCCTTCTTCGTCCTGGACCGCAAGTACGGCGTCTCCGGCGCCCAGCCCGCCGAGGTCTTCGAGCAGGCGCTGACGCAGGCCTGGGGCGAGCGGTCGCCGCTTCGGATCGTCGACCAGGGGGACGCGGACGCCTGCGGCCCCGACGGGTGTGCGGTGCCGCAGCGCTGAACCGCCGCGCGAACGCGCAGGTCGAAGCCGATCTATAAGCGTTCCTTAGTGGTCTCACGTAAAAAATCGCAATGGACTGATACGTGTTCAGGGCCCACAGTGGAGCCATGGAGACCTTCGAGAGCCTCGTCCGCGCCGAGTTCGCCCCGAAGAACGTCTATCTCAACACCGCGAGCAACGGCCTGCTGCCGGCCCGCACCGTCACCGCCCTGGACCGGGCCGTGCGGATGCGGGCCGAGGGCGTCCCGCTCGGCCCGCTGTACGAGGACGTGGAGGCCGTCCGCGCCTCCTTCGCCCGGCTGGCCGGCGTCCCCGCCGAGCGGGTCGCGACCGGGGCCTCGGTCGCCGAGTACGGCGGACTGATCGCCGCGTCCCTGCCCGCCGGCGCCGAAGTCCTCACCGCCGAGGCCGACTTCGCCTCCCTCGTGAACCCCTTCCACATGCGCGCCGACCTCAAGGTCCGCGCCGTCCCGCTGGAGCGCCTCGCCGAGTCCGTGCGCCCGGACACCGCGCTCGTCGCGGTCAGCGCCGCACAGTCCGCCGACGGCCGGATCGCCGACCTGCCCGCGGTGCGCGAGGCGGCCCGCGCGCACGGGGCCCGCACCTACGTCGACGCCTCCCAGTCGGCCGGCTGGCTGCCGCTGGAGGCCGGCGCGGACGACTTCGTCGCCGCCGTCGGCTTCAAGTGGCTGCTGGGCCCGCACGGCGTCGCCTTCTGCGTCGTCCCGGAGGACTTCGGCGGGCTGACGCCGCTGCTCGCCGGCTGGGTCGCCGGGGAGGTCCCCTGGGACAGCTGCTACGGCCCCGTCGAGCACCTCGCCGGCTCCGCCCGCCGCTTCGACATCAGCCCCGCCCTCTTCACCCACGCCGGGCTGCGCGCCTCCCTGGAGCTGATCGAGGAACTCGGCGTGTCCGCCATCCAGGCCCACGACCTCGCCCTCGCCGACCGCTTCCGCACCGGCCTCGCCACCCTCGGCCACGAACCCGTGCCCGCACCCGGCTCGGCCATCGTCTCCGTGCCCGGCCTCGGCGAGCGCCAGCCCGAGCTCAGCGAGGCCGGAATCGAGGTCTCCGACCGGGCCGGCAACCTGCGTGCCGCCTTCCACCTCTACAACACCCCGGAGGATGTCGACCGGTTGCTGAACGCCCTGTCTGCCTGAACCACTGGCGCGGGCCCGCCGGGAACGCTAGGAAGGGCACCCAGGGGTGGTGGTACCGGTGGAGTCCACGGGCGACACGTCCGTCGAGCCGCCCGCCGATGCGGAGGTGCACCGGCGGCTGGTGTACGGCGACGAGTCCGCGCTGGCCGAGGTGTACGCGGCGTACGGCGGGCTGGTGCGGCGGGTCGCCGTGCGCGTCACCCGCTCGGCGGCCGCCGCCGAGGACGTGGCGCAGGAGGTCTTCGCCCACCTGTGGAGCCGGCCGTACACCTTCGACGCCAGCCGTGGCTCGTTGCGCACCTGGCTCTCCGTGCTCGCCCACCGGCGGGCCGTGGACTGGGTGCGCAGCGAGACCCGGCACCGCAAGGCCGCCGCCGACGACTCCGACCTCCAGGCCATCCCGGACGCCGGACCCGGCCCCGACGAGACGGTCGTCGACCGGGAGCGCTCCCTCCTGCTGCACTCCGCCCTCGCCGAACTGCCGCAGCCCCAACGCGAGGTCGTCCACCTCGCCTACTTCGCCGGCCGCACCTACCGGCAGGCCGCCGTGGAGCTGGGGATCCCCGAGGGCACCGCCAAGACCCGGCTGCGCAGCGCCCTGCGCGCCCTGGCGGAGACTCTGGCCGACCCGCCGGATCCGGCGCTCGAAAGGGGCGCATGATGGCGAGAGGTGTAGCGGGGTACTCGCAGGGCAATCGGCACAGGGGAGGAGGCGCGCGGTGACCGACGAGCACGAGGCCGTACGTGATCTGCTGGCCGCCTGGGCCTTCGGCGCCCTCGACCCGGCCGAGGAGGAGACGGTCCGGTCGCACCTGGCCGGGTGCGAGAGCTGCGCGGCGGAGGCGGCGCGGCTGCGCGAGACCGTACGACTGCTGGACGGGCCGCCGCCGACGGCCCCCGCGGGCCGGAACGACGGCGCCCTGTCCCTCGCCCTGCGCACCCGCCCCGCCACCCCTCGCATCGCCGCGCACGCCGCCCCCTACGCCGCCGCCGTCGCCGGGCTCAGGGCGCTGCTGCCCGAGCTGGCGGACCGCTGGGCCACGCCGGTCGTGCACGACTGGGACGCACACGCCACCCTCGCCCACCTGCTCGCCGCCGACGAGCACCTGGCCGGCCGGCTCGGCGTCGACGCACGCGTGCCGCCCTCGCCGATCGAGGAGGGCACACCCTGGGAGGACGCCTGGAACCGCCGTACCGCCGATGTCATCGCCCATGAGCACGGCCGTACGCCCGGGGAGACCGTGGCCGACTGGGAGGCGCAGGCGCACGCGCTGCTCGGCACGCCCGAGGCCCGGGACGCCGAACTCGCCGCGCGGGCCGTGCTGCTGATGGGGATGCGGCTGCCCGTCGCCGACCACTTCCTGGTGCGCGCCTTCGAGACCTGGATCCACACCGACGACATCGGCCGCGCCCTCGGCCTCGCCGTCCCCCCACCGCCCGAGGAGCACCTGGGGCAGCTCGTCCGCCTCGCCGTGCGCGTCCTCGGCCTGGCCCTGGGACCCACCGCGCCCCCGGTGCTGTTCTCGGTCACCGGGGGCGCGGAGTGGGTGCTGGGCTCCGAGGACGAGCCCGTACAGGCCGAACTGGCCCTGGAGCCGGTCGACTTCTGCCTGCTGGTCGGCGGGCGGTACGCCCCCGAGACCGTGCCCCGGGGACAGACGGGCGACGCGGCCGCCGTACGGAACGTACTGGAGCGGGCCGCGTCGCTGTCGTGGCTGTGAAGCTCAGTTCACCGGTGTGAGGCTCACTTCACGGGGGTGAAGTCCCTCGCGCCGATGAACTCCGGCCGCCGTACCGGAGCCGCGAAGGGCTCCACGGCCGCGTTCTCCACGCTGTTGAACACGATGAACACGTTGCTGCGCGGGAACGGCGTGATGTTGTCGCCGGAGCCGTGCATGCAGTTGCAGTCGAACCAGGTCGCCGAACCGGCCTTGCCCGTGAAGAGCTTGATGCCGTACTCGGAGGCCATCTTGGTCAGCGCCTCGTCCGACGGCGTGCCCGCGTCCTGCATCTGGAGGGACTTCTTGTAGTTGTCCTTCGGCGTGGCCCCCGCACACCCGAGGAAGGTCCGGTGCGAGCCGGGCATGATCATGAGCCCGCCGTTGGTGTCGTAGTTCTCGGTCAGCGCGATCGAGACGGACACCGTCCGCATGTTCGGCAGACCGTCCTCGGCGTGCCAGGTCTCGAAGTCGGAGTGCCAGTAGAAGCCACTCGCCCCGAAGCCGGGCTTGACGTTGATCCGCGACTGGTGGACGTACACGTCCGAGCCGAGGATCTGCCGCGCCCGGCCGACCACGCGCTCGTCGCGCACCAGAGCGGCGAACACCTCGCTGATCCGGTGCACCTCGAAGACGGACCGGATCTCCTTGGACTTCGGCTCGATGATCGAGCGCTCGTCCGCGCGGATCGCCGGGTCGGTGACCAGCCGCTCCAACTCCTGCGCGTAGACCGCGACCTCGTCCTCGGTGATGAGCTGGTCGATGGCGAGGAAGCCGTCGCGCTCGAAGGACTGCAGGTCACCGGCCGCGATCGGGCCCGGCGTGTCGGGGGAGCCCCACACGACGGGGTCCTGGCGCGGGGTGGCCACCTCGGTGGCGCCGCGGCTGGGGTAGAGATCGGTGACGGTGGTCATGGGTTTCTCACACCTCCTCGGGCTCGGTGAGCAGCGGGTACACACCGTTCTCGTCGTGGTCCTCGCGGCCGGTCACGGGCGGGTTGAAGACACAGAGGCAGCGGAAGTCCTCCTTGATCCGCAGCGTGTGCCTCTCGTGACCGTCCAGGAGGTACATGGTCCCGGGCGTGATCGCGTACGTCCGCCCGGTCTCGTGGTCGGTCAGCTCGGCCTCGCCCTCGACGCAGACGACGGCCTCGATGTGGTTCGCGTACCACATCGACGTCTCCGTACCCGCGTACAGGACCGTCTCGTGCAGGGAGAAGCCGACCTTCTCCTTCGCGAGGACGATGCGCTTGCTCTCCCAGGTGCCGGACGCCGATTTCACATGGCGCTCGGTGCCTTCGATGTCCTTGAACGAACGGACGATCACGGTGCTGCGATGCCTCCTAGGTGGTGGTTTTCCTGTTCGGTCAGGCGGTCTCGGTGACGGCGCGGGCGAGGATGCGAAGCCCCTCGTCCAGCTCGTCGGGGGTGATGGTCAGGGCGGGGAGCAGCTTGAGGACCTCGCTCTCCGGGCCGGACGTCTCCACGAGCAGTCCGAGCTCGAAGGCGCGCTGCGCGACCCGGCCGGCCCGGTCCTTGTCGTGGAACTCCAGGCCCCACACCAGCCCGCGGCCCCGGTACTCCTTGACGTCGGCGAGGTTCTCCTCGCAGATGGCGATCAGGCCCTGCTCGACCTGCTCACCGCGCGCCCGGGTCTGCTTCTCCATCGCGCTGCCGTCGGCCCAGTACGTCTCCAGGGCGGCGGTGGCGGTGACGAAGGCGGGGTTGTTGCCGCGGAAGGTGCCGTTGTGCTCGCCCGGCTCCCAGACGTCCAGCTCGGGCTTGAACAGGCACAGCGACATGGGCAGTCCGTAGCCGCTGATGGACTTGGACACCGTGACGATGTCCGGGGTGATGCCGGCCTCCTCGAACGAGAAGAAGGCACCGGTGCGCCCGCAGCCCATCTGGATGTCGTCGACGATGAGCAGCATGTCCTGACGCTCGCACAGCTCGGCCAGCGCGCGCAGCCACTCGGGGCGCGCGACGTTGATGCCGCCCTCGCCCTGCACGCTCTCGACGATCACGGCGGCGGGCTTGTTCAGCCCGGAGCCCTGGTCCTCCAGGAGCCGCTCGAACCACAGGAAGTCCGGGACCGTGCCGTCGAAGTAGTTGTCGAACGGCATGGGCGTGCCGTGCACCAGCGGGATGCCGGCGCCGGCGCGCTTGAAGGCGTTGCCGGTGACGGCGAGGGAGCCCAGGGACATGCCGTGGAAGGCGTTGGTGAACGAGACGATGGCCTCGCGCCCCTTCACCTTCCGGGCGAGCTTGAGCGCGGACTCGACGGCGTTGGTGCCGGTCGGGCCCGGGAACATGACCTTGTACGGCAGGTCACGCGGGCGCAGCACCAGGTCCTGGAAGGTCTGCAGGAAGGCCCGCTTGGCGCTGGTGGACATGTCGAGCCCGTGCGTGACGCCGTCACGCTCCAGGTAGTCGATCAGGGCCCGTTTCAGGACCGGGTTGTTGTGGCCGTAGTTCAGTGAACCGGCGCCGGCGAAGAAGTCCAGGTACTCGTGGCCGTCCTCGTCGTACATGCGGCTGCCACGCGCACGGTCGAAGACGGTGGGCCAGCCGCGGCAGTAGCTGCGCACCTCGGACTCCAGGGTCTCGAAGACGCTGAGGTCGGGCTGGGTGATGGTCACGACGAATCGCTCCTCGATGCGTGGGGAGTTCAGAGAGAGAGGGGACCGATGCGGTACAGGACTTCGGGGTCGTGCGGTCCGTCCGGGAACAGGCCGGCGGGGAAGAGCACCTCGCGCTCCAGAGCGGCGCCGTGCCGCTCCGCGAAGGAGCCGAACAGCCGCTCGGAAGCGGTGTTGCCGGGCGTGATGGTGGTCTCGACGCCGGTGACGCCGTACTCGCCGCAGACCCGTGCGACGAGCCCGTCGAGCAGCGCGGCGGCGATGCCGCGGCCGCGGTGGGCGTCGTCCACGGCGACCTGCCAGACGAGCAGGGTGCGCGGGCGGTCCGGCCGTACGTACCCGGTGACGAAGCCGATCGGCTCTCCGCGCTCGTCGCGGGCGACGGCCGATGTGCCGGCGAAGTCGCGGCACCACAGCAGATAGCTGTACGACGAGTTGAGGTCGAGGGCTTCGGAGTCTCTGGCTATCCGCCACAGCGCGGCCCCGTCGGCCACCGCCGGACGGTCGATTTGCAGGTCTGCTTGTGCGGCAGTCATGCGAATTGAATTTACCGAGGGAAAATTGAAATTGCATGGCCGTGTGGGGTTACGCGTGAGGGCCGGATGTGTTATCACGCGGGCGTGAAGGACGCTGCCTGGAGCCTGCGATACGCCCCTTTTGCCCCCTTAATACCGTACAAATCGGGCACGATGTGGAACGCGTCACAGCAATGTAACTCTTACGAGACCCGCCCGAATTGATCCGGTTGATGTTCGCGGAATCTTTGTGTTTAGGTTCGGAGAAAGCGGGCAGAAGAGTATGGGAAGCTGTCCTCGATAAAGAATTCCAGAATTACCTTGAATTCAGGCTCCGGTAACGCCGTCGATGCGCTCTCGCAGAATGTCGGCGTGGCCGTTGTGCCGGGCGTACTCCTCGATCATATGAATCAACACCCACCGCAGGCTGACCTCGACACCGGCCATCGGCCCGTCCACGATCCGCCCCACCCCTTCCAACGCCCGCCCCGCACAGACCTCCCGCCCCCGGGCGACCTCCCGCCGCCACACGTCGAGCGCCTCGCGGATCCCACGCCCGCCCTGGAGCCGGTACCCGCTCCCGTTCCCGGCGCCGTACACGGGGGGCACGTCGAGCCCGCCCACCACCCGCTGGAACCAGTTCCGCTCACACTCCGCGAGATGCTGCACCAGCCCGAGCAGGGTCAGCTCCGACGGCTCCGCGGAGGCCCGCCGCACCTGCGCGTCGTCCAGTCCCGCGCACTTCAGCTCCAAGGTGGCGCGGTGGAAGTCGAGCCAGCTCTCGACCATGGGGCGCTCGTCACCGGTCAGGAGGGGGATGGGGCGTCCGTCCGGGAGGGTCTGAGGTGTGTTGGTGGTCATAGGGGGAGCGGACCGCCGCGCACCAATAAGCGCCGGGCGGTTGCATTTCAGCCCGTCCGGCGTTTGAGGACGAGGCCGTTCAGGCCGACGGGGGTCAAGGGGGCGGAGCCCCCTGGCGGGGTCGAAGGGGCGGAGCCCCTGGGGGATGGGACGGGTAAGGGCGGCGGGGGCGAGAAAAGCCGCTACCGCCACCCCGCGTCCACCGCCCCCAACGCCCCCTCCACATCCACACCCAGCCCCTTGTCCGCCAGCGCCCCGCCCAGCGCCGCCACGCACCCCCGCACGGCCCCCACCGTCGCATCCGCCCCGTAGTGATTGACCCGGATCATCTCCTTGGCCAGCGCCCCACCCCCGGCAGCCAGCGGCAACGCCGGGTCGGACGCCAGCGCCCGGGCCACCACCTCCGACGCCGTCACCCCCGTCGGCACCCTCAGCGTCGTAGCGACCGGCGCCGCCTCCCGGGCGTCGTACACATACGGCTCCAGGCCCCCGCCCAGCGCCACCGCACCGGCCCGGGTCGACAGCGCCGCGGCCCGGTGGCGGGCCATCACCGTCTCCGGCCCGTCCCCCTCGATCCGCTCCACGCACGCCTCCAGCGCCAGCATCTCCAGCTGCGCCGGCGCGTGCGGCAGCGCCGCGCGCCCGCCGTCGATCCACCGCTCCTTCCAGTCGAGCAGCGACAGATACGACCGCCGCGGCGCCCGCGGATTCCCCGCCATCCGCGCCCACGCCCGCTCGCTCACCGACACCGCCGACACCCCGGCCGGCCCGCCCATCGCCTTCTGCGCCCCGATCACGCACAGGTCCACACCCCACGCGTCCGGCAGCACCGGCTCGGCCCCGATCGACGCCACCGCGTCCAGGTAGAACAGCGCCCCGTGCGCCCGCACCACCTCGCCGATCTCCGCGACGGGATTGGTGTTGCCGGTCGCCGCCTCCGCGTGCACCAGGGAGACGAAGTCGATCCCGGGGTGCTCGGCGAAGGCGTCCCGGATCCGGTCCGCCGTGACCGCCGTGTGGAAGGGGACCGTCAGATCGATCACCGTCGCGCCGCAGTCCCGCAGCCAGTTCCCGAACGTCTGCCCGTACGGGCCGGTGATCACGTTCAGCGCGGTCGTGCCGGGCCCGGCCGTCCCCCGGATCGCCCCCTCCAGCGGCAGCAGCGCCTCGCCCTGCATGATCACGACGTCCTGCGCGGTCCCCAGCAACCGCGCCACCCGGTCCTCGATCGCGGCGAAACGGGCGGCGCTCAGCGGGGCCAGGTCCAGGAAGGGGTGGGTCACGACGGGGCTCGCTCTCTTCGCTCTGGGTCGTCGTGACGAGCGTAACCGGGGGCTCCGAGCCGCTCTCGGCTGCCGACTTCTTAGGTCGAACGCCCCTTGAGCCATCGGTTTGGTTTGAGTACCCCAAACCTTTCCTTATAATCGGAACCCAAAGTTCCCTCACAGGAGGCTCCCCGTGAAGACGACCCTCGGGCGCCGGACCCGCGTTCTGGCCGCCACCACCGCGACGGCCGGGCTGGTGCTCGTGGCCGGCTGCTCCTCCGACGGCGACGGCGGCAGCGGCACGAAGACCGCGGCCGGCGGTGTCGAGCTCGTCAAGGCGGGCCAGCTCACCACCTGCACCCACCTGCCCTATCCGCCGTTCCAGTCGGAGATCGACGGCAAGGTGCAGGGCTTCGACGTCTCCCTCATCGACCTGGTCGCCGAGGACCTGGGCGTGAAGCAGGTCATCGTCGACCAGCCCTTCGAGAACTTCAAGACCGGTGGCTCCCTGAACGCCGGCCAGTGCGACCTCGCCGCCGCCGGCATGACCATCACCGAGGAGCGCAAGAAGAACGTCGACTTCTCGGACCCGTACTTCGAGGCCACCCAGGCTGTCCTGACCGACAAGAAGAGCGGCATCTCCTCCTTCGCGGACCTCAAGGGCAAGAAGGTCGGCGCCCAGGCGCAGACGACCGGCGAGGACTACGCCAAGAGCAAGGACCTGGACCCGGTCTCCTTCGAGTCGTCCGACGCCGTCCTCAACGGCCTGCGCACCGGCCAGGTCCAGGCGGTCGTCATCGACTACCCGGTCGTCCAGGGCTGGCTGAAGGACAAGGCCAACGCGGACGCCTTCGAGGTCGCCGACAACGTCAACACCGGCGAGCAGTACGGCGTCACCGTGAAGAAGGGCAACGACAAGCTCCGCGAGGCCATCAACAAGGCGCTCGCGGACGCGAAGGCCGACGGCACGTACAAGAAGGTGTACGAGCGGTGGATCGGCCCGTACGACGAGTCGGCCGCGTCGCCCGCCGCCTCATGACGGACACGGACGCAGCGGTCCAGCCGAAGAAGAAGGGCCTGACCCGACGGCAGAAGCGCAGCCTGTCGCGTGGCATCCAGTACGTCGTCTTCGTCGCGGCCGTGATCGCCTTCGCGGTCGCGGCCGACTGGGACCGGCTGCGGAACCAGTTCGCGCAGAAGGCCATCGCGGAGCAGATGTTCCCCGAGGTCATCACGCTCGCGCTGAAGAACACCGTGCTGTACACCGTGTCCGGCTTCGTCGTCGGACTGGTCCTCGGCATGGTCATCGCGCTGATGCGGCTGTCGTCGGTGGGGCCGTACCGCTGGCTCGCCGGCGTCTACATCGAGATCTTCCGCGGGCTGCCCGCCCTGCTGATCTTCATCTTCATCGGCGTGGCCGTACCGCTGGCCTTCCCGGGCACCGAGATCCCGGGCGGCACCTACGGCAAGGTCGCGCTCGCGCTCGGCCTGGTCGCCGCCGCGTACATGGCCGAGACCATCCGCGCGGGCATCCAGGCGGTGCCCAAGGGACAGATGGAGGCGGCGCGCTCGCTCGGCTTCTCGCCCGCCCGCGCCATGGTCTCGATCATCATCCCGCAGGCGTTTCGGATCATCCTCCCGCCGCTGACCAACGAACTCGTCCTGCTCTTCAAGGACTCCTCGCTGGTGCTGTTCCTCGGCGTGACACTGGAGGAGCGCGAACTGTCCAAGTTCGGCCGCGACCTGGCCAGCCAGACCGCCAACTCCACGCCGATCCTGGTGGCCGGCCTGTGCTACCTGCTGATCACGATCCCGCTCGGCTTCGTCGTACGCCGTATGGAGGCCAAGGCCCAGGAGGCCGTGAAGTGACAGACAAGACCCTTGGCTCCCGACCGGAGATCGAAGTACGCGACCTGCACAAGTCCTTCGGCGACAACCAGGTGCTGCGCGGCATCGACCTGGACATCCGGCAGGGCGAGGTCGTGTGCGTCATCGGCCCGTCCGGCTCCGGCAAGTCGACGCTGCTGCGCTGCGTGAACCTGCTGGAGGAGCCCACCGAGGGCCGGGTCTTCGTCGGCGGCACCGAGCTCACCGACCCGGACGTCGACATCGACGCCGTACGCCGCCGTATCGGCATGGTCTTCCAGCAGTTCAACCTGTTCCCGCACCTGACGGTGACCGAGAACCTCACGCTGCCGCAGCGCCGGGTGCTGGGGCGCGACAAGGCCGCCGCCGCGAAGGTCGCCGCCGAGAACCTGGAGCGCGTCGGCCTGTCGGACAAGGCGTCGGCCTACCCGGCCTCCCTCTCCGGAGGCCAGCAGCAGCGCGTCGCCATCGCCCGCTCGCTCGCCATGGGCCCCGAGGTGATGCTCTTCGACGAGCCGACGTCCGCGCTCGACCCCGAGCTGGTGGGCGACGTCCTCGCCGTCATGCGCATGCTCGCCCAGGAGGGCATGACGATGATGGTCGTCACGCACGAGATGACCTTCGCGCGCGAGGTCGCCGACCGGGTCGTCTTCATGGACGGCGGAGTGATCGTCGAGGACGGCGCCCCGGCCCAGGTCATCGGCAGCCCGCGGCACGAACGCACCCGCCACTTCCTCTCCCGCCTCCTCGACCCGGCGATGGCCGAGGTGGAGGAGGAGACCTCCGACCAGGTGGGCAAGGGCGGGTAGCCGGTCATTAGGGTGCGGTCATGAGCGAACGCGCGGTGCTGCACGTGAAGGGCCGGATCCTCGTCGGACCGGACGACGTCCGGGACGAGCTGTGGGTCGTCGACGGGCGGATCTCCTACGACCGTCCCGTCGGCGCCCGCGACACCCGCACGGCCCAGGGCTGGGCCCTGCCCGGCCTCGTCGACGCGCACTGCCATGTCGGCCTCGGCCCACACGGTCCGGTCGACGACGCCACCGCCGAGAAGCAGGCGCTGGCCGACCGTGAGGCCGGCACCCTGCTGATCCGCGACGCCGGTTCGCCCTCCGACACCCGCTGGGTCGACGACCGCGAGGACCTGCCGAAGATCATCAGGGCCGGCCGGCACATCGCCCGCACCCGCCGCTACATCCGCGGCTACGCGCACGAGATCGAACCCGAGGACCTGGTCGCCTACGTCGCCCAGGAGGCCCGGCGCGGCGACGGCTGGGTCAAGCTGGTCGGCGACTGGATCGACCGCGACCTCGGGGACCTGGCGCCCACCTGGCCGCGAGAGGCGGTCGAGGCGGGCATCGCGGAGGCCCACCGCCTCGGCGCCCGCGTCACCGCGCACTGTTTCGCCGAGGATTCGTTGCGCGACCTGGTCGAGTCGGGCATCGACTGCATCGAGCACGCCACCGGCCTGACCGAGGACCTGATCCCGCTGTTCGCCGAGCGCGGGGTGGCCATCGTCCCCACCCTCGTCAACATCGCGACCTTCCCGCAGCTGGCCGACGGCGGCGAGTCCAAGTACCCCCGCTGGTCGGCCCATATGCGCCGGCTGTACGAACGCCGCTACGACACCGTCCGCTCCGCCTACGACGCCGGCATCCCGGTCTTCGTCGGCACGGACGCCGGCGGCACCCTGCCGCACGGCCTCGTGGCCGCCGAGGTGGCGGAACTGGTCACCGCCGGCATCCCCGCGACCGAGGCCCTCGCGGCGACGACCTGGGCCGCCCGGTCATGGCTCGGCCGACCCGGCCTGGAGGAGGGGGCCGCGGCCGACCTCGTGGTGTACGAGGCCGACCCGCGGGCCGACGTACGGGTGCTGGCGGCGCCTCGGCGGGTGGTCGTGAACGGGCGGGTCGTGAGTTGACCGTGTGACTGTGGAGAACGTGCGTGCCAGGCGGTTCGAAAACCTGCACGGGAAACACACGTAGGGGTGAACTCCCGTCAGGGTGCTGACCATGCGTTTGGCGTGCGCGATTCTTGGCGGGTCCCGAGCAAGTCTCCCCCGAGGGGTGTCCCCACCTTGAACGGCAACAACTTCCGCCTGCCCGCACGCCGTCTCGCCGCCGTCGCGACGGCCACCGCCCTGACCGCCGGTCCCGCGGTCCTGGCCGCCGCGGGCACCGCGCACGCGACCGGTGACGAGGGCCGCGCGAGCGCCGCCGTGCTGCGCACCGCGCTCGACGTCTCCCTGCTCAACAAGACCGTGAACGTCCCGCTCGCGGTCTCCCTGAACGAGGTGCGGGCGCCGCGGAGCGCCGAACAGGCCACGCTGACCGCCCAGTTGAACGGAGTCGACGACGGCCGGTCCTTCAGCGTGCTGAACGCCGAGGTCGCCAAGTCGAGGGCCACGGTCGAGGACGGCAAGGCCGAGGGCTACACCCACCTCGCCCACGCCAAGGTCCACGTCCCCGGCCTGCCGCTGCTCTCGCTGATCGAGGTCGGCCAGGTCACCTCCAAGGCCACCTGCGAGGCCGGCAAGACGCCGACCGCGTCCTCCAACCTGCTCGGCGACGTCACTGTGCTGGGCAAGAAGGTCACGATGACCGCCGGCGGCACCACGAACGTCGAGGTGCCGGGCGTGGGCGACGTACGCCTTGACTACTCCAGGACGGAGCAGACCTCGCGTACGGCCGCCGCCACCGCCCTGGAACTCAAGGTCTCCGTCAACCCGCTGAAGCTGAACGTCGCCGAGGTCGAGGGCACCCTGACCCTGGCGAAGGCGACCTGCGAGACCCCGGCCGCACCCGCACAGCAGGCCGACCCGAGCGCCGAGCCGGCGGGCGATGTGCAGCCCCAGGGCGAGGCGGCCGACGACGGCCTCGCCGAGACCGGCGGCAGCTCCATGACGCCGTACGTCGCGGGCGGCGCGGTCGCCCTGCTGGTCGCGGGCGGCGGCGCGGTGGCGCTGGCGCGTCGGGGCAAGAGCTGACCGATCAGAGGTCGATCTCGGCCCAGACCGTCTTGCTCGGGCCCGGCTCGGTGTCGACGCCCCAGCGCGTGGCCAGGGCGTCGACCAGGAGAAGGCCACGGCCGGTGTCGGCGTCGGCGGCGGGCGTCGAGACACGCGGGAGGCGCTCGCCACGGGCGTCGGCCACCTCGACGCGGACCGTGTCCGGCCCGCAGCTCAGACGCAGGGCGATGTCACGGCCGGGCACTCGTGCGTGGAGTACGGCGTTGGCGGCCAGCTCGGCGACGATCAGCGCGGCGGTGTCGGAGACATCGGAGCCGTACCGGAATCCCCAGACGTCGAGTTGCCGCGCGGTGAACCGCCGGGCGAGCCGCGCGCCACGGCGGGTGGCACTGAGGCGCTGGCTGAACACACGTACGGTGACGGGGGATTGGGTGTGGGGTGCGGTCATGAGGCCAGCGTTCCGTCAGGGTCCGCGGTGCAGCCAGGCACGACGCTGGTACAGGTGCGTTGTACTGGTTTGTTCGATGGACAGGGCTGGTAACACCCCGTGACCCTGGGCGGGTTGGCGTGATCGGCGGGTACGGGAGGTGGCCAGGCGTGGTGGACGGCGAGGACGCGGGAGTCGGAGGCGGGGGCAGTGAACCAGAAGTGTCGGACAGCCTCAAGACGTTCGGCGCGGTGCACAAGGCGCTGCGGGAGACGGCGGGGCTCACGCAGGAGGAGTACGCCGAGGTCGTCGGCTACTCGGTGCATGCCGTGGCCAAGCTGGAGCAGGGCAGGCGCTTCCCGCAGCCGAAGTACATCCAGCGGGCGGGTGAGGTGCTGGAGGCACCCAGGGTGCTGCGGGCGGCGGCACGGAATCTGACGCGGAAGCAGGGGCTGGCGTCGTGGTTCCAGCAGTGGGCGGGGATCGAGGAGGAGGCGATCTCGCTCTACGCGTACGAGTGCCGGGCGATTCCGGGGTTGTTGCAGCCGGAGCCGTATGTGCGGGCGGTATTCCGCAGCAGCCTGCCGCCGCTGACCGACGACCAGTTGGAGCGACAGGTAGAGGCGCGGCTGGAGCGACAGCGGCTGCTGACGGGAAAGCAGAACGTGGCGTTCAGTTTCATCATTGAGCAGGCCGTTGTCGAGCGGCGAACGGGCGGAGACGACGTCACGCGCGTCTTGATCGACCACCTGCTTCAGTGCGGCGAGCTTCGCAACATTCAGCTCCAGATCATGCCTTTGCGGCAGCCGGATCATGCGGGTCTCGACGGCTCCATGTACCTCGCTGAGACTCCGGACCACCAGTGGTTCGGCTACTTCGAGGGTCAGCAGGGAAGCGCCCTGATCAGCGACCCAAAAGACACCAGCGCCCTGCTTCAGCGCTATGGCAAGATGCGCTCGCAGGCTCTCAGCCACGAGGCAACCGTGAGCCTGCTGAAGCAGATGCGAGGAGCGCTATGAGCACCACCGAGTTGGCGTGGTTCAAAAGCAGCTACAGCGGCACACAGGGAGACAACTGCGTCGAAGTCGCGATGGCCGGCTCCGTCCACGTGCGTGACTCGAAGCAGCAGGAAGGCGGACAGATCGCCCTCTCTCCCACCGCTTGGGCAGCCTTCATCGACTACGCGGCGGCCTGAAACAGAGCCGAGGAGCGCCATGAGTACTACCGAACTGGACTGGTTCAAGAGCAGCTACAGCGGCAGTGAGGGCGACAACTGCATCGAAGTCGCCGTGGACCAAGCCATCCACGTGCGCGACTCGAAGCAGCCGGCAGGGGGACAGCTCGCCCTGTCCCCCACCACCTGGTCGGCGTTCGTCGCCTACGCGGCCGACGCCCGCGCCATCGCCCGGTCCAGCGCCTGAAGGAAGGAGCTGGCTGTAGCCCGGTCCCGCACCGCCAGCCGCAGCCACTCCTCACCAAGGCCGGGGAAGGTGTCCCCGCGCCGGACGGCGAACCCCAGATCGCGCAGGTGACGTCTCACCGCGACGGCCCTCGGCAGCCGTACGAGGACGAAGGGGCCCTCGGCGGGTTCCACGACCCGGAGCCCGTCCGAGGCGAACTCGGTGAGTCCCGCCACGAGATGGGCCCGGTCGGCGGCGATGCGGTGGGCCGCGTGGGCCGCCTCCGCCAGGGCCCGGGGGGACACACAGGCCTCGGCGGCGGTGAGCGCCGGGGTGGAGACCGGCCACAGGGGCTGGGCGCGCTCCAGGTCGGAGATCGTGTCCGGGGCGGCCAGGATGTAGCCGATCCGTAGACCGGCCAGACCCCACGTCTTGGTCAGGCTGCGCAGCACCACCAGGCCGGGCACGTCCACGCGCTCCGCCAGCGCCTCCCGCTCACCCGGCACCGCGTCCATGAACGCCTCGTCCACCACCAACGTCCGCCCGGGCCGGGCGAGTTCAGTGACAGAGGCGGCCGGGTGCAGGACCGAGGTCGGGTTCGTCGGGTTGCCGATCACCACCAGGTCGGCGTCCTCGGGGACGGCCGCCGGGTCGAGGCGGAAGCCGTCCGCCTCCCGCAGCAGTACGCGGTCGACCGTGTGGCCGGCGTCCCGCAGGGCCGCCTCCGGCTCTGTGAACTGCGGGTGCACGACCACCGGCCGGCGCACTTTCAGCGCCCGCGCCAGCAGCACGAACGCCTCCGCCGCCCCCGCCGTCAGCAGCACCCGCTCCACCGGGAGGCCATGGCGGGCCGCCACCGCCGCCCGCGCGGGCCGCCCGTCCGGGTAGGCTGCCAGGGAGCCCAGCGACCCCGCGATGCGCTCGCGCAGCCACGCGGGCGGGGTGTCCGCGCGGACGTTCACGGCGAGGTCGACGAGCGCCGAGCCGTCGTCGCGGACCTCGGCGTCGCCGTGGTGGCGCAGGTCGTGCCCGCCCTCAGTGCGCATGCGCGTGTCCGCCGTGATGATGGTGGTGGTGGCCGTCGTCGTCCGGGTGGAAGTGCGGCTGCTGCGGCATCCCCACCTTGTCCTCGAAGCCGGGCAGCGCGATGCGGTACACGCACGAGTCGCAGTTCATCCGCAGGTCGCCCTCGACGGCCTCCTTGTACCGCTCCATCACCAGGTCGAGCAGTTCCGGCTCCGGACCGATCACGTCCGCCGAACGCACCTCGACCTCGGGGTGCGCGTCCGCCCAGCCCTCCGTCTGCTGCCGCACCCGGTCCGGCAGGATGCCGGTGAACAGGAAGTAGGGCAGGACGACGATCCGCTGCGCCCCGAGCCTCGCGCACCGGTCCAGGCCGCTCGGCACGTCCGGCGCCGCCAGCGACACGAACGCCGTCTCCACGCCCGCGTAACCGCGCCCCTCCCACAGCAGCCGCGCCGCCTTGTGCACCTCGGCGTTGGCGTCGGGGTCCGTGGAACCCCGCCCGACCAGCAGCACGGTGACGTCGGCCCGGTCGCCGGGCGTGCGGCTGCCCTCGGTGCCGAGCGCCTCGTCGAGGCGGCGCTCCAGGACGGACAGCAGCGCCGGGTGCGGGCCCAGCGGGCGGCCGTAGGCGTACGAGATCCCGGGGTGCCGCTCCTTCTCGCGGGCCAGCGCGGCCGGGATGTCGCCCTTGGCGTGCCCGGCGGACACCAGCATCAGCGGCACGGCGGCGAACCGGCGTACGCCGCGCTCGACCAGCTCGGTGACGGCCTCGCCCAGCGGCGGCGGGGACAGCTCGATGAAGCCGCCCGCGACGGGCAGTTCGGGGTGGCGGTGCCCCAGCTCCCGTACGAAGTCGCGGAACGCCTCGGCTCCGGCATCGTCCCGGGTGCCATGACCGGCGATGAGCAGGGCGGGCGGCGGGGTGGTCACAGTTTCTCCTCGGGATGGGAAGCGGGGTGGTACGGGTGGTACAGCAGGGCGTTGAGCGCGGCCGAGGCGACCGCCGAACCGCCCTTCTCGGACACGTTGCTCACGGCGGGCAGCCCGCTCTCGCGCAACGCGGCCTTGGACTCGACCGCGCCGACGAAGCCGACGGGCAGGCCGATGACGAGAGCGGGGGCGGCGTCCAGGGTGAGCAGCTCCTCCAGGGCGGTCGGCGCGTTGCCGATCACCCACAGGGCGCCCGGGCCGACCTGCTCGTACGCGAGCCGGACGGCATGAGCCGAGCGGGTCAGCCCGGGACCGGCGACCGCGTCCCGCAGTCGGCAGACGGTCTCGCGGCGCGTGATGCCCGCCGCCACCATCTCCACGTCCACGACCACGGGCGCCCCGGAGTGCAGTGCCGTGTGCGCGGTGGCCAGTTCGCCCTCGTCCATGACGAGATCGGTCGCGTAGTCGAGGTCGGCGGCCGAGTGGATGACCCGCTCCACGACCGCCCGGGTCAGCGGCGGGAAGTGCGAGGTGTCCAGGCGGGCGCGCAGCCGCCGGTAGGACTCCTCCTCGATGGGGTGGACGACGCGCCTCACCTCTGCCCCTCCTGCCAGCGGTAGCCGCGCGGCGTCACCATGCGCCCCGCGATGTCCCGGGTCGCGGTGTTGCCCACGGTCACGACCGTCATCATGTCGACCGACGCCGGGTCCAGGGCGCCCAGCGTCGTGAGCCGGCTGGACTCGTCCGGCCGCGACGCGTTGCGTACGACCCCGACCGGTGTCGTCGGCGCGCGGTGCTCGGCGAGGATCGCGAGCGCCTTGGGAAGCTGCCAGTCGCGGCCGCGTGAACGCGGGTTGTAGAAGGTGACCACGATGTCCGCCTCGGCCGCCGCCCGCACCCGCCGCTCGATGACCTCCCAGGGTGTGTGGAGGTCGGAGAGGCTGATCGACACGTGGTCGTGCCCGAGCGGCGCACCGAGGATCGCGGCGGCGGCGAGCGCTGCCGTCACCCCCGGCACGCCGATCACGTCGATGTCGTCGGACGCCTCGGCGAGCGCCGGGGAGGCCATGGCGTACACGCCCGCGTCCCCACTGCCGATCAGCGCGACGGCCCGCCCCTCGCGGGCCTCCTCGACCGCCGTCCGCGCCCGCTCCTCCTCGGCGCCGAGCCCCGACTCAATGATCCGGGTGCCGGGCCGCAGCAGGTCGCGGATCTGGTCGACGTACTGGTCCAGCCCGACGAGCACCGAGGCCCGCCGCAGCTCCGCCTTCGCGCGCGGCGTCAGCAGGTCACGGGCGCCCGGCCCGAGGCCGACGACCGCGAGCCGTCCGCGCCCGGGCCGCCGTACGACGGCACAGGTCGCCATGGCGGGGCTCGCGGTGGACTTGCGCTTGGGGACGAGGAGTTCACCGCCGCGCACCAGGGCGGCGGCCTCGGCGACCGAGGGGGTGCCCACGGCGGCCAGCGGCGCGTCGGAGGGGTTGGGGACCGCCACGGCGGCCAGCTCGTCGGCCGGGTGGGTGACGAGGGGGACGCCGAGGCGGGCCGCCGCCTCGACGATTCCGGGCTCGCCGGCCTTGGCGTCGACGGTGGCGAGTTCGGCGAGGGAGGCGGGGGAGAGCCCGGCGTCGCCGAGCGCGCCCTCGATCAGTCCGAGGATCTCCTCCACGGGGGCGCCCTTGGAGGCGCCGACACCGACGACGAGCGACGGCGGACGCAGCACGACCTCGCGCTCGGCGGGCTCGACCAGCCGATCCGTGAGCCGGATCGCGTACGCCCCCTCGCCGCCGACCCGGAGCGGCGGCAGGGGCCAGTCGACCTCCGCCTTCAGCGCCACCGGCTCCCCGTCGAGCAGCGCCCGCGAGACCCCGGCGACATCGCCCTCCACCGGGAGGCCGAGGGTGTCGAGGCCGGGCACGTCCACGGCGTCGGTCGCCGTCGTCACCACGGGCTCGGCGCCCAGCAACTCACCGACCTCCCGCGCGAGTTCATTGGCCCCGCCACCGTGCCCGCCGACCAGCGACACGGCGAACCGCCCGCCCTCGTCGACACACACCACACCCGGGTCGGTCGCCTTGTCGCCCAGCAGCGGGGCGATCAGCCGTACGACCGCCCCCGTCGCCAGAAAGCACACGAGCTGCTCGCACTCCGCGAACGCCCGCCGCACGGCGTCCCCGACGGGCCCGTCGTACACCCGCACACGGTCCGGCCACGCCACGGCCAGCCGGTCCCGCGCCGCAGCCCCCGCCGACGTGGCGGAAATGAGGCCGATCACTGGGCAACTCCCTCTCGATCCAGGGGGTTTCTGAGGCCCCACAACAGGAAAACCGGATTGGTCGCCGCCAGCCGGGTCACGTCCCCCGGCAGCGGCGCGAGCCGGGACGACTGCAACAGCACCCCGTCGCAGTCGAACCCGGCGCCGGTCAGCGCCTCGCGCGTGGCCGGGACCCGGTCCAGCGCCGCCATGGCGACGACGACCGAGCGCCTGGCGCGCCGCGCGCACGCGGTGACGATGGCGGGCAGCTCGCGCCCCCCGCCCCCGACGAACACGGCGTCCGGATCGTCGAGGTCGGACAGCACCGTGGGCGCCGCCCCGTGCACCACGTGGACGTCGACGTCGTGCGCGACGGCGTTGGCACGGATCCGCTCCACCCCGTCCCGGGTCTTCTCGACCGCGGTGACGGCGGCACCGAGGCGCGCGCACTCCACGGCCACCGAACCGGAGCCCGCGCCGACGTCCCAGACCAGGTCGCCCAGGCGGGGCCCGAGACGGGCCAGCGCCAGCGCCCGCACCTCGAACTTGGTGATCATCGAGTCACGGTGCGCGAACTCGCCCTCGTCCAGCGCCCACGCGGTGGGCCCGGGGCCCGCCCCGGCGACCGTACGCACACCACCACCCGACGCCCGCGCCGGGTCCAGGCACAGCACGACGCTGACCGACGCGCCCCAGTCCCGGGCGGCGGCCTCCGCGGGCGTCACCCGCTCCACGCGCTCACCGGCGGAGCCCAGCGCCGAGGCGACCACGAGCACGCGCCCCTCGGCCCTGCGGACCAGCGCGGCACCCAGCTCGGCGGGCCCGGCACCCGGACCGGTCAGCACGGCCACCTTCGGACGCGCCCGGCAGACGTTCACGGCCGTGTGCAGATCCCGCCCGTGCGCGCTGACGACGACCGCGTCGTCCCAGGTCAGCCCGATCCGCGCGAACGCGGCGGCCAGGGAGGACACCCCCGGCCGCACATCCAGCCGCTCCGGCCCGAACCGCTCGGCCAGCACCCGCACGATCCCGAAGAACCCCGGGTCGCCGGAGGCCAGCACGACCACGCGCCGATCCTTCTCGACGTACTCCGCGATGACGTCGAGGGCGGGAGCCAGCGCCCCCAGCACGACCCGCTCGACGCCCTCGGCCGGCCGTACGGCATCCAGATGCCGCCGCCCGCCGACGACCAGCTCCGCCCCGCCGAGCACGTCCTCGTCGAGCGGCGCCCCCGTCCCCGTACCGACGACGGTGATCACGTACTGGCCCCCTTCTCGCGCAGCGCCCGGCGGGCCTCCGGGTCCGCCTTGCGGTACCCGTGGAAGTGGCCGGGGTGGTACAGGTGCGAGCGCGTGCCGTGCGCGTCGAGGGCCGGGCCGACCAGGAACAGGGTGTGCTTCCAGAGCTTGTGCTCCTTGACGGTCTCCTCCAGGGTCCCGACCGTGCACTTCACGATCAGTTCCTCCGGCCAGGTCGCCTGATAGGCGACGACGACCGGCGTGGACGTCGGATACCCGCCCTCCAGCAGCTCCCGCACCAACTGTCCGCTGCGGGCGGCCGACAGGAAGACCGCCATCGTGGTGCCGTGCTTGGCGAACTCCCTGACCTCCTCCCCGGGCGGCATCGGCGTCTTGCCGCCACCGAGCCGGGTGAGCACCACGGACTGCGCGACCTCGGGGATGGTCAGCTCTCGCCGGGCCAGCGCGGCCACGGCGGAGAAGGCGGAGACCCCGGGCACCACCTCGGTGGCGACACCGAGCGCGGCACACCGGTCGAGCTGCTCCTGGGTGCCGCCCCACAGGGCCGGGTCGCCGGAGTGAATGCGGGCGACGCTCAGGCCCTCCGCCCGGGCCCGCTCGTACACGGCGACGACGTCTTCGAGCGACATCGTGGCCGAGTCGAGGATCTCGGCGTCCTCACGCGCGTGCTGGAGGACCTCCGCCTGGACCAGGCTGGCCGCCCAGATCACGATGTCGGCCTCGGCGATGGCGCGCGCGGCGCGGAACGTCAGCAGATCGGCGGCGCCGGGGCCGGCACCGACGAAGGTCACCTTGCCGGTGGGGGCATCGGCCATGGGGGATCGGTCCTCTCCTACAGGGGGCAGCGGGGTTGGTGTCGGGCGCGTTGCGTGGGGCGGGGCGTCAGAGCTTGCCGCCCCGCCCGCCGTCGCGCCGGGCGGGTGCGATGAGCGTCGACAGGTAGGGGAGAGGGGCGTCGTCGAGCTCGGCCGCCGGCCGGATCGACTCCTCCGCCAGCCCCAGCGCCGACCCCCACACCGCGTCGTCGATCCGCCCGGTCTGCCGCAGCGCCTCGGCGACCTCGGCCGCCTGCCGCCCGAACTTGTAGGCGACGACGGTCCCGGGCCCGGCGAGCGCCTCCTTCAGCACCGTCGCCCCCGCCGTGACGGGTACGAGCGTGAGCGGCTCGGTCCCCTCGGTGAGCACCGCACCCGACCGCGCGGCGAGGTCCTGCATGGCGGTGATGCCGGGCACGGTCTCGACGGCGGTGCCGGGCGACAACTCGCCGATGGTCTGGGCGAGGTAGGTGAAGGTGGAGTAGACGTTGGGGTCGCCGATGGTGGCGAACGCGACGACGGGATGCTCGGCGAGCAGCCGGGCGACACGCTCACCGGCCGCGTCCCAGGCGGCCTCGCGCCGCCCCCGGTCGGTCCGCTCGTTGAGCGCGAACACCACGCGTACGACCTTCTCCTCGGGGACGTAGTGCAGCACGGTCGCCTCGGCCCGCCCCCGCTCGCCGGTGTCCATCACGGGCACGACGACGACATCGGCGGCGCGCAGAGCGTTGACGCCCTTGACGGTCACCAGCTCCGGATCGCCGGGACCGACCCCGACTCCGACCAACCTGCTGCTGCTCATGACGTCCGGCACCTCTCCACGAACCGACGGGCGACACCGGGCTGCGAGGCCCAGTGCGTGTGCAGATAACTCGCGTGCACGCCCTGCTGTACGAAACCTTCGACCCGCCGCCGCGGGCTGCGCGTCCCCCAGGCCGGAGCGTCCCCCGAACCGGGCTCGACGACCGTCCGGTGAAACTCGTGCCCCCGCATCCGCGTCCCGGCCACGGCGAGGGAACTGTCGCTGACGGCGACCGCGTCCCGATACCCGAGGGTGAGCCGCTCACTCATCCGCGCCCGCGAGTCGAGCACCCCGCACATGGGCCGCCCGTCCAGCTCACGGCACAGATAGAGCAGCCCCGCACACTCGGCGGCGACGGGAGCACCGCTCTGCGCGAGGGCGCCGACAGCCTTGCGCAGCGGCTCATTGGCGGACAGCTCGGCGGCGTACACCTCGGGAAACCCGCCGCCGATGACCAAGCCACGGGTGCCGTCGGGGAGTTCCTCGTCCCGCAGCGGATCGAAGGGGACGACTTCGGCACCGGCGGCGGTGAGAAGTTCGGCGTGCTCGGCGTAGGAGAAGGTGAAGGCGGGACCGCCGGCGACAGCAACTCGTACGCGCCGGTCCGCACCCTTGAGCTCACCGGGCGTTTGGGACGGAGGCTGCACCGTCCCCAGCCCCCACCCACCCGCCGGGGTCTCGCCTTCTGGGCGCCGGTCCGCACCCCCCAGCCCGTCCGGCGTTTGAGGACGAGGCCCTTCGGGCCGAAAGCGGGGGTCCGGGGGCGCAGCCCCGGGTCGGGACGGGAAGGGGCGGCGGGGGCGAGGAAACCAGGACCTCAGCCGCATCCCAAGCCGCACACGACAACGCACCCGCACTTCGCGCCAGCGCGACCAACGCCTCCAGATCGCACCCTGCGGAAACCTGCGCCGCCATCGCCGCCACGGCCTCCACAGCGCCGGCCCGCCGCTCCGCGACCGGCACCAACCCCAGATGCCGCGAAGGCGTATCCACCTGAGCCGCCCGCCTCAGCACCCCCAGCACGGGCACCCCGGCCGCGTCCAACGCCTCCCGCAGCAACTCCTCGTGCCGATCCGACGCGACCTTGTTGAGGATCACGCCCCCGACCCGCACCTGCGGATCCCAGGACGCGAAGCCATGCACGAGCGCCGCAACGGACCGCGACTGCGACGACGCGTCGACCACGAGCACGACCGGCGCCCGCAGCAGCTTGGCGACCTGCGCGGTGGACGCCAGCTCACCCTCCCCCGCGGCCCCGTCGTACAGCCCCATCACGCCCTCGACGACGGCGATGTCACACCCAAGCGCCCCATGCAGGAACAACGGCCCGACCAACTCCGGCCCGCACAGATACGCGTCGAGATTTCGCCCCACCCGCCCGCTCGCGAGCGCGTGATACCCGGGGTCGATGTAGTCCGGCCCGACCTTGTGCGGAGACACGGCGAGCCCCCGCGCGGCGAACGCGGCCATCAGCCCCGTGGCGACGGTGGTCTTGCCGCTGCCGGAGGACGGCGCGGCGATGACCAGCCGAGGGACGGAGGAGGAGTTCGTCACGCCATCACCACTCGATGCCTCGCTGGCCCTTCTGACCCGCGTCCATCGGATGCTTGACCTTGGACATGTCGGTCACGAGATCGGCGAAGCCGACCAGCTTCTCGGGCGCGTTCCGCCCGGTGATCACGACATGCTGGGTACCCGGCCGGTTCCGCAGCACGTCGATCACCTCATCGGTGTCGACCCACCCCCAGTGCATGGGGTACGCGAACTCGTCCAGCACGTACAGCTTGTACGTCTCGGCGGCCAGATCCCGCTTGACCTGCTCCCAGCCCTCCCGGGCCTTCTCCTCGTTGTCCATCTGGGCATCCCGCTGCACCCACGACCAGCCCTCACCCATCTTGTGCCAGTCGACGGAGCCGCCCTCCCCGGACGCCCCCAGCACCCGGAGTGCGTTCTCCTCGCCGACCTTCCACTTGGCGGACTTCACGAACTGGAACACGCCGATGGGCCACCCCTGATTCCAGGCCCGCAGCGCGAGCCCGAAAGCGGCGGTGGACTTTCCCTTGCCCACCCCCGTATGCACGACGACCAGCGGTCGATTGCGCCGCTGTCGCGTCGTCAGCCCGTCATCCGGTACGACACTCGGCTGTCCCTTCGGCATTACGCGGCCCTCCTCTGTACGTCCTTCACCAGTCCGGCGATCGAGTCCGCCCGCAGCTCGTCCAGCGTCACGGCCGTACCCCCCAGCTCACCGGCCAACTGCCCGGCCAGCCCGAGCCGCACGGGCCCCGACTCACAGTCGACGACCACGGAGGCGACCCCGTCGGCGGCGAACAGCCGAGCGGCCCGCCCCGCCAACACCACCGGCTCGGGCCCACCGGTGGCCCGCCCGTCGGTCACCACGACCACCAGCGCCCGCCGGGCGGGATCCCGCAGCCGCTCCACCCGCAGCACCTCATGGGCGCGCAGCAACCCGGCCGCGAGCGGCGTCCGCCCACCCGTCGGCAGCGACTCCAGCCGAGCCGCGGCCGCGTCCACGGACGAGGTCGGCGGCAGCGCCACATCGGCGGCCGACCCCCGGAACGTCACCAGCCCCACCTTGTCCCGCCGCTGATAGGCGTCCAGCAACAGCGACAGCACGGCCCCCTTCACCGCGCTCATCCGCTGCCGGGCCGCCATCGACCCGGAGGCGTCCACGACGAACAGCACGAGATTGCCCTCGCGCCCCTCCCGGACCGCCTGCCGCAGATCGTCCCGGCGCACCACCAGCCCGCGCCCCGACCGTCCCCGCGCCCGCTGGTGCGGAGCCGCCGCCTGCACGGTGGCCGCCAGGTGCAGCTTGGTCAGCGCCCCTTGGGGCCGCCGGGCCCCCGTGGTCCGCCCGTGCTCGGTCCGCGCCCGCGAACGCCGCCCGGCGGCACCCTCACCGATGCCCGGCACGCTCAGCACCTTGGCGCGGAAGGGTTCCGAGGCCCGTACGGGAGTCTGCTCGCCGGCCCCGGAAGCCTGCGGCTCCCCGTCCTCGCCGGCCTCGGGACGGGCGCCGGAGCCGCCATCGCCCTGCGGTCCCTCGGAGGGCGGCTGCCCACCACCCCCACCACCGGGCCCGTCCGGATCAGGGTCCGGATCCTCCTCCTCGGAACCCCCGAACTCCTCCAGGGTCTCGTCCAGCTTGTCCTCGTCCAGGCCGGGCGCGTCGAAGGGATTACGGCGCCTGCGGTGCGGCAGCGCGAGCAGCGCCGCCTGCCGTACGTCCTCGGCGAGCACATCGGTCCGCCCGGCCCACGCCGCGAGCGCGGTGGCCGTACGGGCCATCACGATGTCGGCCCGCATCCCGTCCACCTCGAACGCGGCGCAGGTCGCCGCGATCTGCCGCAGCGCCCCGTCGCCCAGCCGCACCGAGGGCAGCAACTCCCGTGCGGCGACGATGCGCTGCCGTACGGCGGCCTCCTCGTCCGCCCACCGCGCGGCGAAGGCGGCCGGATCGTCGTCGTACGCCAGCCGCCGCCGCACGACCTCCACCCGCTGGTCCGGTTCCCGCGAGGCCGCGACCTCGACGGTCAGCCCGAACCGGTCGAGCAACTGCGGCCGCAGCTCGCCCTCCTCGGGGTTCATGGTGCCGACGAGGAGGAAGCGGGCGGCGTGCCGGACCGACACGCCCTCGCGCTCGACGTACGACGCGCCCATCGCCGCCGCGTCCAGCAGCAGGTCGACCAGGTGGTCATGGAGGAGGTTGACCTCGTCGACGTACAGGATTCCGCGGTGGGCGTCGGCGAGGAGCCCCGGCTCGAAGGCCTTGACGCCCTCGGCCAGCGCCCGCTCGATGTCCAGCGCGCCGACCAGCCGGTCCTCGGAGGCGCCGACGGGGAGTTCGACCATACGGGCGGGGCGGCGGGTGGTCGCCCCCGTCTCCTCGTGCGGCCCGTCGGGGCACGCGGGGTCGGGGGAGGCGGGGTCGCAGGAGAAACGGCACCCCGGGATCACCGGGACCTGCGGCATCAGCGCCGACAGCGCGCGTACGGCCGTCGACTTGGCGGTGCCCTTCTCGCCGCGCACCAGCACACCGCCGACCGCTGGCGACACGGCGTTCAGCAGCAGCGCGAGCCGCAGGTCGTCCTGGCCGACAACGGCCGTAAAGGGGAAGGGGGTTGTCACTTCTCGTCGCCCTCCAAGTCGCCTTCCAGCTCCAGGTACGTGGCGCGCAGCCGCTCCAGCGTGTCGGCGTCCGGCTCGGCCCACAGCCCGCGGTCGGCGGCCTCAAGAAGCCGCTCGGTGATGCCGCGCAGCGCCCACGGGTTGGACTTCTTCATGAAGTCCCGGTTCTCGGCGTCGAAGACGTATTCCGCGCTGAGCTTCTCGTACATCCAGTCGTCGACCACGCCCGCCGTGGCGTCGTACCCGAAGAGGTAGTCCACGGTCGCCGCCATCTCGAAGGCGCCCTTGTAGCCGTGCTGGCGCATGGCGGCCATCCAGCGCGGGTTGACCACACGGGCGCGGAAGACACGGTGGGTCTCCTCGCCCAGGGTGCGGGTCTTCACCTGGTCGGGCACGGCGGAGTCACCGACGTACGCCTCCGGGTTGGCGCCCGTCAGGTGCCGCACCATGGCGACCATGCCGCCGTGGTACTGGAAGTAGTCGTCGGCGTCGACCAGGTCGTGCTCGCGGGTGTCGACGTTCTTCGCGGCGACCGCGATCCGCTTGAACGCGGTCTCCATGTCCCCGCGCGCCGCCCGCCCGTCCAGCCCACGCCCGTAGGCGTAGCCGCCCCAGACGGCGTACACCTCGGCCAGGTCGGCGTCCGAGCGCCAGTTGCGGGCGTCGATCAGCGGCAGCAGACCGGCGCCGTACGCGCCCGGCTTGGAGCCGAAGATACGGGCCGTGGCCCTGCGCCGGTCACCGTGCTCGGCGCTGTCCTCGTCGGCGTGCGCCTTCACGAAGTTGCTCTCGGCGGGCTCGTCCAGCTCCGCGACCTTGCGCACGGCGTCGTCGATCAGGCCGACGACGTGCGGGAACGCGTCCCGGAAGAACCCGGAGATACGGACGGTGACGTCGATGCGCGGGCGCCCCAGCTCCTCAAGGCCGATCACCTCGAAGCCGGTCACCCGGCGCGAGGCGTCGTCCCACACCGGACGGCAGCCCAGCAGCGCCAGGATCTCGGCGATGTCGTCGCCCTGGGTGCGCATCGCGGACGTGCCCCACACCGTCAGGCCGACGGACTTCGGGTACTCGCCCGTGTCCTGCAGATACCGCTGCACCAGCGAGTCCGCGAGCGACTGCCCGACCTCCCAGCTCAGCCTGGACGGGATGGCCTTGGGGTCGACGGAGTAGAAGTTCCGGCCGGTGGGGAGGACGTTGACCAGTCCGCGTGTCGGGGAGCCCGACGGGCCCGCCGGGACGTAACCGCCGTCGAGCGCCTTGAGGATGTGGCCGATCTCGTCGGTGGTGCGGGCCAGGCGCGGGACGACCTCGGTGCAGGCGAACTCCAGCACGGCGACGGCCTCGGGGAGTTCGGTGCCGAGGACGTCACGGATGAGGGAACGGCTCTCCGCGACCGCCCAGTCGCGCTCCTCCATGCCCTCCGCGATCCGCCGGCACAGCTGCTCCAGCAGGTCGATGGCGTCGGCGGCCGTGCGGGACGGGCCCTCGACCAGGTCCGTCAGCTCGACCGGCAGCTTCGTCGGCGCGCCCGGCTCGGCGAGCAGTTCCTTCTCGACCAGCCCGAAGTGCTCGGCCAGCGAGGCCCGCAGCCCCGGCAGCGCGTTCGCCTGCCCGCCCCACACCTGCGAGGCGCGCAGCACGGCGAGCACCAGGTTCACCCGGGGCTCACCGACCGGGCCGCCGCCGAGGATGTGCAGCCCGTCGCGGATCTGCACGTCCTTGATCTCGCACAGATAGCCGTCGATGTGCATGACGAACTCGTCGAAGTCGTCGTCCTCCGGCTGCTCGTCCACATGCAGGTCGTGGTGCAGCTCGGCCGCCTTGACCAGCGTCCAGATCTGGGCGCGCACGGCCGGCGCCTTCGTCGGGTCCAGGTCGGAGACGAGCGCGTACTCGTCCAGGAGCTGCTCCAGCTTGGCCAGGTCGCCGTAGGTGTCGGCGCGGGCCATCGGCGGCACGAGGTGGTCGACGACGGTGGCGTGGCCACGGCGCTTGGCCTGGGTGCCCTCGCCGGGGTCGTTGACGATGAACGGGTAGATCAGCGGCAGGTCACCGAGGACGGCGTCCGGAGCACAACCGCCGCTGAGGCCGAGGCCCTTGCCGGGCAGCCACTCCATCGTGCCGTGCTTGCCCATGTGCACGATCGCGTCCGCGCCGAAGCTGTTCTCCAGCCACCGGTAGGCCGCCATGTAGTGGTGCGACGGCGGCATGTCCGGGTCGTGGTAGATCGCGATCGGGTTCTCGCCGAAGCCGCGCGGCGGCTGGATCATGACCACGACGTTCCCGAACTGCAGCGAGGCGAGCACGATGTCGTCCCCGTCGACGTACAGCGAACCCGGCGGCTCGCCCCACGCCTCGGTCATCGCGTCCCTCAGCTCCGGGTCGAGCTTGTCGAACCAGGCCCGATAGTCCGCCAGCGGCACACGCGCGGGCGCGGCGGCCAACTGGTCCTCGGTCAGCCATTCGACGTCGTGACCGCCCGCCTCGATGAGCCGGTGGATCAGCTCGTCGCCGTTGTCGGGGTACTCGGTGAGGCCGTACCCGGCGTCCTTGAGCGCGTCCAGGACCCGCACGGCCGAAGCGGGCGTGTCGAGGCCGACCGCGTTGCCGACGCGCGAGTGCTTCGTCGGGTAGGCGGTGAAGACGAGCGCCAGCTTCTTCTCGGCGTTCGGCTTGTGCCTCAACCGCGCGTGCCGTACGGCGATCCCGGCGACGCGCCCGGCCCGCTCGGGGTCGGCGACGTAGACGGGAACGTCGTCGGGCCCCTGCTCCTTGAAGGAGAACGGGACGGTGACGATGCGCCCGTCGAACTCCGGGATCGCGACCTGCATCGCCGCGTCCATGGGGGAGAGCGCGGCGTCGGACTCGTCCCAGGCGGCCCGCGACGAGGTCAGGCAAAGCCCTTGCAGCACCGGCACGTCGAGTTCGGCGAGCCTGCCGATGTCCCACGCCTCCTCGTCGCCGCCCGCGGAGGCCTGCGAGGCGTGTGTGCCGCCGGCGGCGAGGACGGTGGCGACCAGGGCGTCGGCCTTGGCGAGGATCTCGTACAGCCCCTCGTCCGCGCCGCGCAGCGAACCGCAGTACACGGGAAGGGCGTTGGCGCCGTGCGCCTCGACGGCGTCGCACAGGGTGTCCACGAAGGCGGTGTTGCCGCTGAGTTCATGGGCCCGGTAGAAGAGGACGCCGACGGTCGGGCGGTCCGCGTGGACCGTACGGTCGCCGTGGACGCCGTACTCCGGCATCTTCTGCGGCTCGACGAACCCCTCGCCCGTCAGCAGCACGGTGTCGGAGAGGAACCGGGCGAGCTCGGTGAGGTTGGCGGGCCCGCCCTCCACGAGGTACTTCAGCGCCTCGGCCACCACACCGGCCGGGACGGACGACTCGGCCATCAGCTCCGCGTCCGGTACGGCCTCGCCGCCCAGCAGCACGGTCGGGACACCCGACGCCTTCAGCACGGCGAGCCCGTCCTCCCAGGCCCGCTTGCCGCCCAGCAGCCGTACGACGGCGATGTCCGCGCCGTCGAGCAGCGCGGGCAGCTCGCTCTCGACGTCCACGCGGGTCGGGTTGCCGATCCGGTAGTCCGCACCGGAGGCGGCGCGGGCCGCCAGCAGATCCGTGTCGGCGGTCGACAACAACAACACTGTGCTCATGCGGGCGCTCCCGGTGGAATGAAAGGCAGTCCTTGCGGCGCGCCCGACTCGATGAGCCGCCAGAGCGCGTCCGTGTCCGCGTGCTGTTCGATCAGATCGCCGAGCCGGTCGAGCTGCTCCTCGCGCAGCGCGGCGAACGAGGTGTCGGGGGCCGGCACGAAGCGGCGGCCCGCGGCGGCGGCCACCTCCCGCAGGAAGGCCCGCCGGAAGCCGTCCGACTCCAGCGAGCCGTGCCAGTGCGTGCCCCAGGTCTGGCCGACCCGGCAGCCGTCGAGGAAGGGTTCACCGCCTGCTGTTTCGGCGACCCCGTGATGGATCTCGTATCCCTCGACCGCCTCGCCCAGGGCCGTGCCCACCGGCCGCGTGAGGGTCTTCTCCCGGGCGAACCGCACCCGCACGGGCAGCACCCCGAGCCCCTCGACGTGCCCGCGCCGGCTCTCCACGTCGTCCTCGATGTGCTCGCCGAGGACCTGGAAGCCACCGCAGACGCCGAGGATCGGCCGCTGCTCGGCGGCCCTGCGGACGAGGGCCTCGGCCAGCCCGCGCTCCCGCAGCCACTCCAGGGCGCGGACCGTCCCCCGGGTGCCGGGGACGACGACGAGATCCGCGTCGGCCAGCTCCTCCGGCCGGTCCACGAACCGCACGACGACGCCCGGTTCGGCGGCGAGGGCGTCCACGTCGGTGAAGTTGGACATCAGCGGGACGGCGCACACGGCGACGCGCAGCACGTCCTCGCCGACGGGGGAGGAGACCTGGGACTCCCGGACGGCGCCCCGCAGCGAGACCCGCAGCCCGTCCTCCTCGTCGATCCCCAGCCCGTGCCGGAAGGGCAGAACACCGTAGGTGGGCCGTCCGGTGAGCCCGTGGAGCATGTCGAGGCCGGGTTCGAGCAGCGAGACGTCACCGCGGAACTTGTTGACGAGGAACCCGGCGATCAGTCTCTGGTCCTCCTCCGACAGCAGCGCGACGGTCCCGAAGAAGGAGGCGAAGACCCCGCCGCGGTCGATGTCGCCCACGACCAGCACGGGCAGCCCGGCATTCCGGGCGATCCCCATGTTCACGATGTCGGTCCGCCGCAGATTGATCTCCGCCGGACTCCCCGCCCCCTCACAGATCACCGCGTCATACGTGCCCCGGAGTTCGGCAAGACAGTCGAGCACGGTCCCGAGAAGCTTCTGCTGCCGCCCGCCGTGGTACCCGCGCGCGCTCAGCTCGCCGACCGGCTTGCCGAGCAGCACGACCTGACTGCTCTGCTCGCCACCGGGCTTGAGCAGCACGGGATTCATGAGCGCGGTCGGCTCGACGCGACAGGCCTGGGCCTGCATGGCCTGCGCCCGCCCGATCTCGGCGCCCTCCTTGGTGACGAACGAGTTGAGGGACATGTTCTGCGCCTTGAACGGCGCGACCTTCACGCCCTGCCGCACCAGCCACCGACAGATCCCGGCGGTCACGACGCTCTTGCCGGCGTCGGAGGTGGTCCCGGCGACGAGCAGCCCGCCGCCCGTCATGACGTACGCCCCTTCGCGACACGGCGCGCGGCGACACAGACGCCGAGCGCCAGCCAGCCGACGCGCTTCGACAGCCGTACGGCACGTTCGATGTCGGGCGTGCCGACGCTTCGCCCGGCCTCATTGAGCACGGGCCGATGCTCGACCCGCCCGCCGTAGGACAGCGTCCCGCCGAGCCGAACGCCGAGCGCCCCCGCGAACGCGGCCTCGACGGGCCCGGCGTTGGGGCTCGGGTGCTGGGCGGCATCGGCACGCCAGGCCCGTACCGCTCCCCGGGGATCACCCCCGGCGACGGCGGCGAGCACGGCGGTCAGCCGCGCCCCCGGCCAGCCGGCCAGGTCGTCGAGCCGGGCCGAAGCCCAGCCGTACCGCCGGTACTTGGGCGACCTGTGCCCGACCATGGCGTCGAGCGTGTTCACCGCACGGAACCCGACAAGCCCCGGCACCCCGCCGACGGCCCCCCACACCAGCGCCCCCACCACCGCGTCGGAGGTGTTCTCGGCCACGGACTCCAC
This sequence comes from Streptomyces ferrugineus, assembly GCF_015160855.1. Lineage (NCBI taxonomy): Bacteria > Bacillati > Actinomycetota > Actinomycetes > Kitasatosporales > Streptomycetaceae > Streptomyces > Streptomyces ferrugineus. Next base: position 2,865,404 of record NZ_CP063373.1, read on the forward strand.
GACCGCGCGCGCGATCCCGTCCGCGTCCAGCGCCTGCGGATCCCGCCCGCACAGATGCGGCAAGCGCGCCCGCGCCGCCTCGACGTCCCCCGCCTCCAGGGCCCGTCCGATGGCCCGCGCCTCCCGGGCGAGCGAGGTCCCGCCGACGACGGCCCAGGTGGCGGCGCCGGTCAGCGCGACGGAGGCGGCGGGAGACGTGCGTACGACACGCGCGGCGAGCGCCCCGGCGGCGACGGCGCCACCGGCGCACACGGCGGTGTGCGCCGCACCCCACGCGCGGTCGTCGCGCCACAACACCTTCTCCACGGCAGCGGCGGCCCGACCGAACGCGGCGACCGGATGCCCCCGGCGGGGATCGCCGAGCAGCAGATCGCCGAGGAGCCCGGCGGCGGCGCCGTACGCGAAAACGCGATCGGCTCGCATCGGGGTCAGCCGACCGTGAGGTCAGACGTGGGTCTGCTACTGCGTGTCGATCGGCAGGCGAGCATCGCGTTGTGTCCTCACTCAGGGTGTCCACGCCCTGGTTCGACGAGACCGGCGGCGAGAGTTCCTGGCTCCCGGGGCTTACTACCCCGGTGACAGTGGCGGGACCGCGCCGGATTCGCACCGGCTTCCTCTCCTGCCGCCGTACTTGGCTCCGGAAGTCCACCATGGGGTTGGAAGGGGCGTCAACTTGCCGTTGACCTGCGGTGGGGGAGTGTGCGAAGGCCCACACAGCAGTGAGGTGCGGGACGGTTGTCCGTCCCGCACCTCGGGTGCTTCAGGTGATGCGCGTGGTGTGGTTCAGGCCACGATCAGATAGATCCCATACGCCACCGCCGCCGCGCACGCCGCGAAGCACGCGTAGGCGCCGGTGACCGCGAGGGCGGCCGAACCGCCCTGCGCCGAGGCCCTCTCCTGGCGGGACAGGCCCGCGATGCCGAGGGTGAACAGGCCCACCAGGGCCACCGTGACCGTGAGGCTGACGCCGAAGACGGAGCCGAGGGCCGCCCAGTCGATCTTCATGGTTCTTCTTCCTGAGTGAGGGGGTACCGGGGCGGAGTCAGACCGTGGCCTGGGACGGCGCGGGCTCGGTGGACGACGAGGCCGGGACGGTGGCCGCCAGTTCCTCGGCCGCCGGGTGCGCGGGGGTCGCCGGGGGCGGGGTCACGGCGGCGATGGCGGTGGTGACCACACCGGGCGACTCCTCGGTCTCGTTGACGTTGGTGTGGTCGACGACCTCGCGGCGGGAGATCTTCCAGATCGCGGCGCTGGAGGCGACCAGGAAGACGGCGACCGCTGCCGTGCCCCAGTTGCCGAGGCCCGTCACGTACTCCGCGAGCGCGGCGACCAGGGCGGCGGCCGGGAGGGTCAGGCCCCAGGCGACGAACATCCGGGTGGCCGTGGACCAGCGGACGACGCCGCCCTTGCGGCCGAGGCCGGCACCCATCACCGAACCGGAGACGGAGTGCGTGGTGGACAGGGAGAAGCCGAGGTGGGAGGAGGCCAGGATGACCGTGGCGGCGCTGGTCTGGGCGGCGAAGCCCTGCTGCGGCTGGAGGTCGGTCAGACCCTTGCCCATCGTGCGGATGATGCGCCAGCCGCCGAGGTAGGTGCCGAGCGCGATGGCGATACCGGCGGAGAGGATGACCCACATGGGCGGGTCGGAGTCGGGGGCGACGGCGCCGCCGGCGACCAGGGCGAGGGTGATGACGCCCATCGTCTTCTGCGCGTCGTTCGTGCCGTGCGCGAGGGAGACCAGGCCGGCGGAGGCGATCTGGCCGGTGCGGTAGCCCTTGGCGGCGGCCTTGCCGTCGGCCTTCTTGCCGAAGGTGTACGTCAGGCGGGTGGCGAGCAGCGCGGCGAGGCCCGCGACCAGCGGGGCGGCGATCGCCGGGATCAGGACCTTGGTGACGAGTACGTCGCCGTGGACCGCGCCGAAGCCGGCCGAGGCGACGGCGGCACCGATCAGACCGCCCATCAGGGCGTGCGAGGAGCTGGAGGGCAGGCCCACCAGCCAGGTCAGCAGATTCCAGAGGATCGCGCCGACCAGCGCGGCGAAGATGACCTCGGGACGGATGCCGGTCTCGTCGACGAGACCTTTGGAGATCGTGTTGGCGACCTCCACGGAGAGGAAGGCGCCGACAAGGTTCAGCACGGCGGACATGGCCACCGCGACCTTGGGCTTGAGCGCACCGGTCGAGATGGTGGTGGCCATCGCGTTGGCGGTGTCGTGGAAACCGTTCGTGAAATCGAACGCGAGTGCGGTCACGACCACAATCGCGAGGATCAGCGAGAAGTTTTCCATTTACCCAGGCAATCGTTCGAGGTCATTGGCTGGACGAACGTAGGTAACCTGGGTGAACGAGAGATGAACTGAGGGGGGCCGCACGGTGTCCGAGGGGCCTGGAAGAGGAGACCTTCGGTCCGCCGGTCGGTGTACGGCCCAAGTGCCGCCCGGCTAGTGGCCCCGGGCGAACTTCCTCAGCTGGGTCATGGAGCCGTTGAAGAGATTTTGGTCACCCGGCAGGCTGCCGCCGTTGTCGTACTGCCAGAAGGTCCAGAACCGCCATCCGGCCGGCATCGCGCCCGCGGTCGAGGAGTTGTAGCGGGCGATCCACAGGGCGTGGTTGGAGGCGAAGGCGCGGCTGGTGCCGGTGCAGGTGTTCCACCAGTGGGTGGTGGTGTAGATCACCGGGCGGCGGCCGGTCAGTCGCTTCACCTCGTTGCTGAAGGACTGGATCCAGTTGACCATCTTCGCCTTGCTCAGCCCGTAACACTTGTGCTTGCTGTACGGGTTGTACTCGATGTCGAGGGCGGGTGGCAGGGTCCAGCCGTCCGACCGCCAGCCGCCGCCGTTGCGCACGAAGAACGCGGCCTGGGTCCTGCCCGACGACTTGTTCGGCACCGCGAAGTGGTACGCGCCGCGGATCAGGCCCGCGTCGCGCGAGCCGTTGTACTGCTGGCCGAAGTACGGGTTGCGGTAGGTGTGGGACTCGGTCGCCTTGACGTAGACGAACCTGGCGCCCTTCGTCTTGGAGCTCTGCCAGTTGACGTTCTTCTGGTGCGAGGAGACGTCATGGCCCTTGGGCTTGCTCGCGGCCGCGGCCGGGATCTCGGCGAGGGCGGTTCCGCTGAGGGTGAGGGCCGCCGCGGATATCGCTATGAGACGGGAGCGGTGACGGGACGGTTTGCGATCACGGGCCATATTTCCCCCCGGAATGGCGACGTGCACGACAAATCTCCCAGAGAGTACTGGAAGATCGTTGAATGCCGATCGTTCTCAGGCCAAGGGCGAGGCGGGGGCGATATGTCCCCGTGTGCCCCCTTCCGGACGTCGTTCTTCCGCCCTAAAGTGCGGCGCCCTGGCGATGAGTTGACGCCGTGTCCGGGGCCTGGCTGGCAGGATCGCCGCATGGGTGAGGAACAGCGGGATCAGCGGGGCGTGCGGGAATCGCGGGATGCCCGGGAGGGCGCACAGGAAGTGGGGGAGCCGTGGGGCAGAAGTGCGCGGCCCGAGGAGACGGAGGCGTGGCAGACGCTGGTGGCGACGGCGCGGCGGACGGTGGCGGAAGGGCTGGTCGTCGGGACGTCGGGCAATGTGTCGGTGCGGGTCGGGGAGACGGTGCTGGTCACGCCGTCGGGAGTGCCGTACGACCGGCTGTCGGCGGAGGATGTGACGGGGGTCGATCTGGACGGGCGGCAGGTGTTGGGGGCGCTGGTGCCGACCAGTGAGCTGCCGATGCATCTGGCGATCTACCGCGCCACGGATGCCGGTGCGGTGGTCCACACCCATGCGGTGCATGCGACGGCCGTCTCGACGCTGGTGACCGGGCTCCCGCTGATCCACTACATGGCCGCGGCGCTGGGCGGGCCGGTCCGCGTCGCTCCCTATGCGACGTACGGCACCCGGGAGTTGGCCGAGAACATGCTCCAGGCGCTCACCGACCGCACCGCCTGTCTCCTCCAGAACCACGGCACGATCGCCTACGGCACGACGCTGGACCAGGCGTATGACCGCACGGCCCAACTGGAGTGGATGTGCCGGGTGTGGCTGACGGCCTCGTCCGTTCCGGGGCTGGCGCCGTCGTTGTTGTCGGAGGAGCAGGTGGCCGAGGTGGGGGAGCGGCTGCGGGGGTACGGGCAGCGGGGGGCCTCCGGCGGTTGAGCCGGGGGTGCCTGCGGCGGCCTGCTTGGGTGGTTGGGGGTGCGTGTAGCGCCTGCGGCTGGGTTGTGGGTCGGGGCCGCGCCGGGGGTGTCCGTCCTCGGTCGGGCGGTTGCTGTTGGGGAGAGAGGTGGCGTCTTTTGACGCCCGCCGCTGCGGGCGGATACCCCCGGCACGTCCCCTTGCCGCCGTACGCGGCTGCCCCCGCCGTGGGGGCGCGTCGGCGCCATAAACCGGCGGTGGGGGTGGGGCGGCGTGCCTCACTCGAAGTCGGCCTCCCACTGGCCCCTCCCCGCGTCCGCCCGGACACTGGAATCGTGCGCACTGTCAAAGCGACGGCCGCTGCCGTCACCGTGGCTCTGGCCGCCGGCGCCGCGAGCGTCGCCGCCGGGCGGTTCGCCAGTGGGGCCGCGCTGACGGCGCCCCCGGGCAGGCCCCTGCCCACCGAACCCCGGCTGACCGTGCACGCCACGGCCGCCGGGCAGATCGCGCTCACCCGCGCCCTCGCCTCCCTGCGCCCCGGCACCTACGGCCTGTCCGGCGACGGCTCGCACGCGGTCGTCGGCCCTGTGCTCGCCGCGGCGAAGCACTCCGCCGACACCGTCGTACGTCGGCTCGAGCGCGTCACTCACGGCACCCTGCAGCCCGGCGACAGCGTCTGGCTCACCCCGAACGTCCACGTCGGCGACCCGAGCGCCGCCCTCGGCCTCGACCACGCCGATGTCGACATCCCGGGCGAACTCGGCGCCCTGCCCGCGTGGTTCGTTCCCGGCGCGCGGGACACCTGGGTCATCGCCGTGCACGGGCTCGGCACCACCCGCGAACACGCCATGAACATCATGGAGTTCCTCAGCGGCCGGCACTTCCCGGTCCTCGCCCTCGCCTATCGCGGCGACCTCGGCGCGCCCCGCCCGCCGGACGGGCTGAACCATCTCGGCGAGACCGAGTGGCGGGACCTGGACGCGGCGATGCGCTATGCCGTGCGCCAGGGCGCCGAGCAACTCGTGCTGCTCGGCTGGTCCACCGGCGCGACGATGGCGCTGCGTGCCGCCGCGCGCTCGGGGCTGCGGGACCGGGTCTCCGGCCTCGTCCTCGACTCCCCGGTGCTGAGCTGGCAGACCACCCTGCGCGCCCTCGCCTCGGCCCGTCACACGCCGAGCGCGCTGCTGCCGCTCGCGGTCCGCGCGGCACAGGGCCGCACCGGGCTGAGCGCCGACCGTGCCGCCGACGGCGACGCCCCGGACCGGCTCGCGGTGCCGACCCTGATCTTCCACGGGCCCGAGGACCGGGTCGCCCCGTGGAACCTCTCGCGCCGCCTGGCGGACGCCCACCCCCACCTGGTGACCCTCCAGACGGTCGAGAACGCTCCTCACGCGGCCATGTGGAACGCCGACCCCGCGTCCTACGAGGAATCCCTGCGGCGCTTCATGACCCCGCTCATGTGACCGCGGCGGCGCCCCCGCACGGACCGGTCCCACAGATTCCGTTTAAGGCCGTACCACTGGCCTGTTATCGGCCCCCAGCCGCTCGCCGGACCCCGTGCGTTGGCCATCCCCGTCGCCCCTCGTGACATTCCGTTTGGGTTTTCGGACCGTCAACCGGAAGACTGCACCCGTGACGTCCCGTATCCCGCGCGACTCCAGGCTTCGACTCGTCCGCCCGCGACCCCTGGCCGCCGCCCCCAGAGCCGTGAACCAGCGGCGCCCGCGCCGCGCCGCGCCCCGCCCCCCGGAAGGCACACCGGCCCAGGCCGAGCTGGCCAGAATGGCTCGCTCCGGTCTGGCCGCCGCGGCCCGTGTCGCCCACTGGGCCGACGCCGCGCTGCGCCCCGGCCGCGACGGCTCGAACCCCGACGGCAAAGGCACCCTCTCCGACGCGACCGCCGAACGGGCGGCGAACGACCTGGGCCTGACCGTGGCTCAGGTGCGCGCCGACTGGGACACCGCCCGGCTCGCCGGTCTCGTCGAGGTGCACGGCGACACCGCCCGGCCCGGCTGGCGGCTGCGCGCCTGGGACCGCGACGACAGCGCCGTGCTGCGCGGCTGGGTCGCCCTCTTCGACGCCTGGTCCCTCGTCCACCCGGAACCCGAGCAGCACGAGCACGGTGCCGTGGCGGACGTCGTCTCGGCCCTGCCCCAGGTGCTCTCCTTCCTCCAGCTCTCCGCCGGGCCCGTCCCCGTCGAGCAGCTCCTCGACCTGCTGGAGCAGCGGGTCACCGAACTGCGCACCGAGAGGTGTGAGATCCCCTACGGGCCCCGGCCCGAGCCGGTCGCCGTTCCGGCCGCGGCCGCGCAGGACACCTCCCTCGCCCCGCTCCTCGACTGGGCCCTGCGCGCCCTCGCCTCCGTCGGCGCCCTCACCTGCGACGACGCACAGGCCACCCTCACCCCGCTCGGCAGCTGGGCGGTCTGGGTCAAGCTGGAGCAGATCTGCGTCGCCGCCCAGAGCCCCGCCGGGAACATCGAGCAGGCGGCCGAGGACATGCTCCGCGGCTGCGCCCAGCTCCGCCCCAACGCCGCCCGTGCCGAGTACCGCGCCTGGCTCGCCGCCCGCCCCGTCGGCAGCGCCGTCACCGAACTCCTCGGCGCCGCCCGCGGCGACGACGCCCTGCTGCGCGGCCTCGCCTTCGAGGCGCTGCGCGTCGTCGGCGCCCCCGCCGAGCCCGACGTACGCGCCGTCGTCGACGAGCCGACGCTGCGGCCCTACGCCCTGCTGTGGCTCGCCGAGCACGACGGCATCGACCCCGAGGACGCCCACGAGGTGCTCACCCGACAGGAGGCCACCTGGCTGTGGGTCGACACCGCCGCCGCGGTCGCCGACCACGGCGAGGCCCCGATGCTCGTACGGCACCTGGAGTCCGCGCTGCAGCCGACCGTCCCCGCGCTCCTCGACGAGGTGCGCGCCGTCGGTCACCCCCGCACCGTGCAGGTCCTCGTCGCGCTGGCCGCCGCGCACCCCGACCCCGCCCTCGCGAAGGCCGTGCGCCGCGCCGCCTTCCAGGTGCACACCGGGGGGAGCTGAGCCCGGGCGGGCGCTCAGCCCTTGATCTCGGGGGCGTAGGTGCCGAAGCTCCAGACGTTGCCCTCTGTGTCCCGGGCCATGTAGTCCCGCGAGCCGTAGTCCTGGTCCGTCGGGGGCATCAGGATCTCCGCGCCGTGCTCCACGGCCCGCCGGTGGTGTGCGTCGACGTCCTCCACGACGACGTACACCCCGGTCGTGCCCGCGTCCTTCATCACCTTGTCGAATGTGCTGCCGGTGCCCTTCGAACCGAGCATCACCGCGCCGTTGCCCTGCGCCAGCTCGGCGTGCGCCACCTTGCCGTCCTCGCCCTCGTACACCGCCAGCTCCGTGAACCCGAAGGCCTCCGTGAGCTGCCTGACCGCCGCCTTCGCGTCCGTGTACAGCAGCGTCGGGTAGATGCTCGGGCGCCCACCGCTCGTGTCTGCCATGCCGATCACTTCCTTGTGATCAATCGCCGGATGTCTCACCGTTGCCCAGTCTCGCAGCGACCACTGACAACGGCCCTCCGGCCCGAGGACGCGTGCCCACCCGAACGGAGAGACGAACCGAACACCCGATCCCAGAAAAAGTGGTTGCACCGCCCCGTTAGACTGGCCCCATGGCCATTCTCCTCGCGCATTAGACGGCGGGAACGTCCTCAGCCGTCCACCCCGCCACCCACCCCGCCCTGGAGTCTGTCCGTGATCTCCGCCTCCGGTATCGAGCTGCGCGCCGGTGCCCGCGTCCTCATCGAATCCGCGACCTTCCGTGTCGCCAAGGGCGACCGCATCGGCCTCGTCGGCCGCAACGGCGCCGGCAAGACCACCCTCACCAAGTGCCTCGCCGGCGAGGGCATCCCCGCCGGCGGCAACATCACCCGCTCCGGCGAGGTCGGCTACCTCCCGCAGGACCCCCGCACCGGCGACCTCGACGTCCTCGCCCGCGACCGCGTCCTGTCCGCCCGCGGCCTCGACGTGCTGATCCGCAAGATGCGCGAGAACGAACAGCGCATCGCCAACGGCAAGGGCGCCACCCGCGAGAAGGCGCTGAAGCAGTACGAGCGCCAGGAGACGGAGTTCCTCACCAAGGGCGGGTACGCCGCCGAGGCCGAGGCCGCCACCATCGCCGCCGCGCTCAACCTGCCCGACCGGGTGCTCGGCCAGCCGCTGCACACCCTCTCCGGCGGTCAGCGCCGCCGTATCGAGCTGGCCCGCATCCTGTTCTCCGACGCGGACACCCTGCTGCTCGACGAGCCGACCAACCACCTCGACGCCGACTCGATCGTCTGGCTGCGGGACTACCTGAAGACCTACCGCGGCGGCTTCGTCGTGATCTCCCACGACGAAGACCTGGTCGAGACGGTCGTCAACAAGGTGTTCTACCTGGACGCCAACCGGGCCCGGATCGACATCTACAACATGGGCTGGAAGCTCTACCAGCAGCAGCGCGAGGCCGACGAGAGGCGCCGCAGGCGCGAGCGGCAGAACGCCGAGAAGAAGGCCGCCGCCCTCAACGCCCAGGCCGACAAGATGCGCGCCAAGGCCACCAAGACGGTCGCCGCGCAGAACATGGCCCGGCGTGCCGAGCGGCTGCTGTCCGGCCTCGAAGAGGTGCGGCAGTCCGACAAGGTCGCCAAGCTCCGCTTCCCCGAGCCGGCGCCCTGCGGCAAGACCCCGCTGACCGCCGAGGGGCTGTCGAAGTCGTACGGCTCCCTGGAGATCTTCACCGATGTCGACCTGGCCATCGACAAGGGGTCGAGGGTGGTCATCCTCGGGCTGAACGGTGCCGGTAAGACCACCCTGCTCAGGCTCCTCGCCGGCGTCGAGCAGCCGGACACCGGCGCGGTCATCCCCGGCCACGGGCTCAAGATCGGCTACTACGCCCAGGAGCACGAGACCCTGGACGCCGACCGCACCGTCCTGGAGAACATGCGCTCCGCCGCCCCGGACATGGATCTCGTCGAGGTCCGCAAGGTGCTCGGCTCGTTCCTGTTCTCCGGTGACGACGTCGACAAGCCGGCCGGGGTCCTCTCCGGCGGCGAGAAGACCCGTCTCGCCCTGGCCACCCTGGTGGTGTCGTCGGCGAACGTGCTGCTGCTCGACGAGCCCACCAACAACCTCGACCCGGCCAGCCGTGAGGAGATCCTCGGCGCGCTGCGCACCTACAAGGGCGCCGTCGTCCTCGTCACCCACGACGAGGGCGCCGTCGAGGCGCTCCAGCCGGAGCGGATCATTCTGCTGCCCGACGGTGTCGAGGATCTGTGGGGCGCCGATTACGCGGATCTCGTCGCCCTCGCTTGATCGAATGCGTGATCAACAGCGTATGGATCATTCGGCCCATCCGTGATCCATCATCTGTGTGAGATCTCCTCATACCGAGGTGTGTGCTACATCGAATTCGCGGCCGAGTCCTTTATCGACAAGGGCTCGGCCGTCGTACTGCTCTGACCTGGGGCTTCGTAAAAGAACCCGTTCGGGCGTACGGACAGCACTCATCGGAATTCATGATTCCGCATGTGGGGATGTGCTCCTGTCGTCAAAACCCTGTCTCACGGACCTTGCCGAATGGGTGGCCATGAAGGCCCGGAGGGGTGATCATGAGGAGACCAGAGCGCACTTCCCATGAGGAGGCACGGGTGGCCGAGACTCTGAAGAAGGGCAGCCGGGTAACCGGCGCCGCGCGCGACAAGCTCGCGGCAGACCTGAAGAAGAAGTACGACTCCGGTGCGAGCATTCGGGCACTGGCCGAGGAAACCGGCCGCTCGTATGGCTTCGTACACCGGATGCTCAGCGAATCGGGCGTCACGCTTCGTGGGCGTGGCGGGGCGACGCGGGGCAAGAAGGCCGCATCGTCCTGAGCCCGGGCGGCCCATCGCTTCGATGGTGGCCACCCGGTCGGTCGGCTGACTGACCGGGTGGTTACTGTGCAGTCACTTAGGGGGTGCCCTCCGGGCATCCCGAGATGACCGCACTCATCGGAGGCGCCCCATGGCTTCGCCCGACCAGGACCTTGCTCCCCTGCTCGACAAGAACGGCGTACGGCTCACCGTCGACGGCGCGATCGCCACGGTGACCCTGGACAACCCGGCCAAGCGCAATGCGCAGAGCCCCGCCATGTGGCGGACGCTCGCCGAGGCCGGGCGGGCCCTGCCCGGCCATGTGCGGGTCGCTGTGCTGCGCGGTGAGGGCAAGTCCTTCTCCGCCGGACTCGACCGGCAGATGTTCACGCCCGAGGGGATCGAGGGCGAGCCCTCGTTCATCGACCTCGCGCGCAGCAGCGACGGCGAACTCGACGCTGCCATCGCCGAGTTCCAGGAGGGCTTCACCTGGTGGCGGCGCAACGACATCGTGTCGATCGCCGCCGTGCAGGGCCATGCCATCGGGGCGGGCTTCCAGCTCGCGCTCGCCTGTGACGTGCGCGTCGTCGCCGACGACGTGCAGTTCGCCATGCGCGAGACCAGCCTCGGGCTGGTGCCGGACCTGACGGGCACGCATCCGCTCGTCGGCCTGGTCGGATACGGCCGTGCGCTGGAGATCTGTGTGACGGGGCGCTTCGTCGCGGCCGAGGAGGCCGTGAGCAGCGGACTCGCCAACCTCGCGGTGCCCGCCGACCAGCTCGACGACGCCGTACGGGATCTGGCGGGGGCGATCGTGGCCGCGCCGCGCGACGCGGTCATCGAGACCAAGGCGCTGATTCGTGGTGCCGTGGATCGCACCTACGACGAGCAGCGCGGCGCCGAGCGGGCCGCGCAGGCGCGTCGGCTGCGGGATCTGGCCGGCCTCGGCGAATAGACCGCACGAACCCGCGCCGGTCAGCCGACGGCCGTCACCAGCACCGCCACCGTCGGACGATCCGCCACCGCCTCGCGCACCTTCCGGCGGACCTCCCGGGCCACGTCCAGGGCCCGGCGGTCCGCGCTCACCGCGATCTCCACGCGCATGTGCCGGTGCGCCAGGGCGGTCGCGGACCGCCGCTGCTCGATGTGCACCGCATGCCCCAACCCGCCCAGGACGCCGGTCAGTCCAACGACCCCCGGCACCGCCAGGGCGGCGGCCGCGACGCGCTCCTCGTCCGGGTCACCGGGCTCCGCGGCCCGGGCCGGCTCGGGCCGCCGTACCGGAGCGGGTCCGGCGTCCCCCTCCTCGTCCCCGTCGAGCAGGGCCGTCACCCGTAGGTCCACCTCGGTCACCGTCAGGCCGAGGCGGTCCGCCGCCGCGTCGGCCAGCAGGGCGCGCAGCCGGTCCGCCGTCGCGGGCAACGGCTCGGTCGCCCTCGCCGCGAAGTCGGCCGACACCCGCAGCGGCCCCGGTGGCAGGGCGCTCGGCGGGGGCGGTACGGCCGCCTCGTGCGCCTCCTCCGGGTCGGTGAGCGCGATCCGCAGCGCCCCCAGCCGTACCCCGCGCATGTCCCCGGCCGCGCGCCGCAGCGCCGCCTCGGCCGCCCTCTCGGAGATCCAGGCGCCGTCCCGCGCACCGCCCAGCGGCAGCAGCCGACCAAGGCCCACCTGATCCCGAACCGCCCGCGCCCATCCGTCGACTGTCGTCATTCCTCCAGCCTGCCGCATCCCCGGGGCGCGGTGGGGCAACCGCGCTTACGGTGGTCGAAGGAACGACAGACCGAAAGGGACGTACGGCGATGACCGACATGGAGCAGGACCGGACGCAGAACCCTGAGGAGACGGCGCCCCCCGTGGCGCCCACGCCGCGCAAGGCCGCCAAGCGGGGCGGCGGGGACCCGGCGAGCCGCGGCCGCACCACCATCGCCGACGGCGTCGTCGAGAAGATCGCCGGAATGGCGGCGCGCGACGTGGTCGGTGTGCACGCGATGGGCAGCGGGATCAGCCGCACCTTCGGTGCCGTACGGGAACGGGTGCCCGGCACGGCGAAATCCGTGACGCGCGGCGTCAAGGCCGAGGTCGGCGAGGTGCAGACCGCGCTCGACCTGGAGATCGTCGTCGACTACGGCGTGTCCATCGCCGACGTGGCCCGGGCCGTGCGGGAGAACGTGATCGCCGGCGTCGAGCGGATGACCGGCCTGGAAGTCGTCGAGGTCAACATCGCGGTGAGTGATGTGAAGCTTCCCGAGGAAGAGGAAGAGGAGTCGGAGCAGCCCCGGATCCAGTGACGCCGACGCGATGAGGCACCGGCGGCACCCGCAACCGAATGGAGGGCACCATGAGCATGGCCGTGGTCGGCATGATCGCCGGCATGGCGCTGGGCTTCGCCGGCTACTTCGGCGGGTTCGGCGCCTTCGTGCTGGTGGCGGCGCTGGGCGCCGTCGGGTTCGTCGTCGGCAGGTTCCTGGAGGGGGACTACGAGCTCGGCGACTTCTTCCGCCAGCGTGACGGCCGACGCGACCGGCGGTGACGTCCGTGAGCGCTCAGGCCGCGGAAGTCGGCGGACCGGCGGCCGTCGTCGTCCCGCCCGGTGAGCGCGGGGCGACCTGGATCGCCGACCGGGTCGTCACGAAGATCGCCTCACAGGCGGCGCGCGAGGCGGTGGGGCGGCTGCCCAAGGACGCCGCACGGCCCTACGCCCATGTCGTCGTGCGCCCCCAGGCCGCCGAGGGCGCCGCCGTCGACGCCGCCCGGGTCCGCGTCCATGTGGAGCTCGACTACCCGTGCGACATCGGGTCCCGGTGCGCGGCCGTGCGTCGGCATGTCGTGGAGCGGGTAGGCGCGTTGGTGGGCATGGAGGTGCCGGAGGTCGCCGTGCACGTGGAGCGGCTGCACCCGGCGCCCGGACAGGGCGCGGCACAGGGGAGGACCCGATGAGCGAGTCCCAGCCTTCCGAGGGCACCACACAACGGCTCCCGGTCCTGGAGAAGGAGACCGGACCGGAACCCCTCGACCAGTCGGCGTCGGCGGCGGACTACGATCCCCCGTCCGCGCTCGACGGCGAGGGCGGACGCGAGGGCCGCTTCTGGTCGGCACGCCGGATCCCGGCCGCGATCACGGCACTCCTGCTGATGGTCGTCGCGGGCTTCTTCCTGTACGACATCGCCGCCGTGCGCGCCGACCGGCCCGCCATGCGCTGGCGCCGGGAACTGGCCCAGCAGCTCGCCGCGCGCCCCCTCGACGACGTCTGGGTGCTCGTCGGCGCGGGCGTCACCGCCGCCCTCGGCCTGTGGCTGCTCGTCCTGGCCACCACGCCCGGTCTGCGCCGGGTGCTGCCGATGCGGCGCACCCACACCGACGTACGCGCCGGACTCCACCGCGACCTGGCCGCCCTGGTCCTGCGCGACCGGGCCATGGAGATCTCCGGCGTCCAGTCGGTACGGGTACGGGTGCGCCGGTCCCGGGCCGATGTCCGCGCCGTCTCCCATTTCCGCGAACTGGACGACGTACGCGCCGACCTGGACGCCGCGCTCGCCGACGCGATCAGGGGCCTGGGGCTGGCCCGCCCGCCCGCGCTGTCGGTGCGGGTACGGCGGCCCGGACGGAAGGGGTGAGGGCCGTGCTCAGGGTGGTCAACCGGGTACTGATCGGGCTCGTCGGACTGGTCCTTCTCGTCATCGGCGGCTCGGTGCTCGCCGTGGGCCTGGGGGCGCCGGCGCCCTCCTGGTGGATCCACGACGACCGCCACGACGTCCTGCTCAGCGACGCCGAGCGGACCCGCTGGCGGGACGACGGCTGGTGGTGGCCGACGGTCATCGCCGTCCTGGCCGTCCTGCTGCTGCTCGCCCTGTGGTGGCTGACCGCGAACCTCCGCCGACGCCGCCTCGCCGAGGTCCTGGTGGACACGGGGGACGGCGAGGGCGCACTGCTGCGGGGCCGGGCCCTGGAGACCGTACTGGCGAACGAGGCGGCGACACAGGAGGGCGTCCAACGCGCCCACGTCCACCTGACGGGCAGGCGCAGCACTCCGGAGACCCGGGTACGGCTCCTGCTGCAACCGCACGTGGACCCAGGGGCGGCGCTGAACGACCTCACCACCCAGGCCCTGGCCCACGCCCGCAGTTCGGCGGGCCTGGCGTCACTGCCGACCGAGGTCCGCCTCAGGGGCGTCAAGCACGGGGCCGAAAGGGTCAGTTGACCCGCTGTCAGAATCCGTGCCGCATGCCGCCGTCCACCGGCAACATGATCCCGGTCAGATAGGACGCGGCGGGAGACAGCAAGAACGCCGCCGCACGCCCGAATTCCTCCGGCGTCCCATAACGCCGCAGCGGAATACGCGCCTCGTGCCCCGCCCGCGTCGCCTCCGGGTCGGCGGACAGGCCGTCCAGCTCGCGCACGCGGTCCGTGTCGATCCGGGACGGCAGCAGGCCCACGACCCGGATCCCCCGCGGCCCCAGCTCGTCCGCGAGGGACTTCGCGAACCCGGCGAGCCCCGGCCGCAGCCCGTTGGAGATGGTCAGCGCCGGAATCGGCTCGTGCACCGAGGCCGACAGCACGAACCCGATGACCCCGCCCTCGTCGAGCTCCGCCGCCGCCGTCCGCGCGAGCCGGACCGCACCCAGGAACACCGACTCGAACGCCGCCCGCCACTGCTCGTCCGTGTTGTCCGCGACGAACCCGGCCGGCGGCCCCCCGACGCTCACCAGGATGCCGTCGAAGCCCCCGAACGCGTCGCGCGCGGCGGCGATCAGCCGCGCCGGCGCCTCCGTGTCGGCGTTGTCGACGGCCACCCCGACCGCGTTCGGCCCCAACTCGGCGGCGGCCGCGGCGACCCGCTTGTCGTCCCTGCCGGTCACCACCACCTTCGCCCCGTCGGCCACCAGCTCACGCGCCGCCGCGTTGCCCAGCCCACGGGTGGCACCCGTGACGACGTACACCCGGTCCTTCAGTCCAAGATCCATGGCCCCTATCCTGCCCCGTCGCCCCCGAACAGGGCGAGGGCGGTGTTCACCAGGCCGATATGGCTGAAGGCCTGCGGGAAGTTGCCGAGCTGGCGGCCGGAGACGGGGTCGTACTCCTCCGACAGCAGACCCACGTCGTTGGTGAGTCCCACCAGCCGGTCGAACAACTCCCGCGCCTCCTGGGTACGGCCCGTCATGTGCAGCGCCTCCGCGAGCCAGAACGAGCAGGCCAGGAACGTGCCCTCGTCGCCGGGCAGCCCGTCCACGGTCGTGCCCTCGGTGCTGTAGCGGCGCAGGAAGCCCTCATGACTGAGCTCGGCGCGGATCGCGTCGATGGTGCCGACGACACGCGGGTCGTCGGGCGGCAGGAAGCCGACGCGCGGGATGAGCAGCAGCGCGGCGTCGAGCTCACGGGAGCCGTAGGACTGCGTGAAGGTGTTGCGTTCGGCGTCGTAGCCCTTCTCGCACACCTCGCGGTGCACCTCGTCGCGCATCTCCCGCCAGCCGTCGAGGTCGCCCTGAAGCTTCGGGTACTTCTCCAGTGCGCGCACGGCACGGTCCGCGGCCACCCACACCATCACCTTCGAGTGCACGAAGTGACGGCGGCCGCCGCGCACCTCCCACAGCCCCTCGTCGGGCTGCCGCCATGCCGAGCGCAGCCACTCGACGAGCGCGGCCTGGATCGCCCACATGTGCGGCCTGGCGGGCAGTCCCGCGTCCCGGGCCAGCGCGAGGGTGTCCATGACCTCGCCGTACACGTCCAACTGGAGCTGGTCCACGGCCTGGTTGCCGATGCGCACGGGGGAGGAGCCGGCGTAGCCGGGCAGCCAGGGCACCTCCCACTCGGGCAGCCGCCGCTCGCCCGCCAGGCCGTACATGATCTGCAGATCGGCCGGGTCACCGGCGACCGCGCGCACCAGCCAGTCGCGCCAGGCCTCGGCCTCCTCGCGATAGCCCGCCGACAGGCCGACGTTGAGGGTGAGGGTGGAGTCGCGCAGCCAGCAGTAGCGGTAGTCCCAGTTGCGGACGCCGCCCAGCTCCTCGGGCAGCGAGGTGGTGGGGGCGGCGACGATGCCGCCGGTCGGCCGGTAGGTGAGGGCCTTGAGGGTGATCAGGGAGCGGACGACGGTGTCGCGGTACGGGCCGTCGTAGGGGCAGTTCCCCACCCACCCGCGCCAGTCCCGGACGCTGCTGTGCAGCGCCTTGTACGGGTCGACGAGGGGCGGGCGCGGCTCGTGCGAGGGGTGCCAGGTGAGGACGAACGCGACCTTCTCGCCCTTGGCGACGGTGAACTCCGAGTGCGTACCGAGGTCCTCCCCCCAGGTGTGCACCGCGGGTTCGCTGCGCAGCCAGACCGAGTCGGGGCCGGCGACGGCGACCCGGTGGCCGCGGGACTCGCGCACCCAGGGCACGATCGAGCCGTAGTCGAAGCGGATCCGCAGGGTGCTGCGCACCGTGACGCGGCCGTGCAACCCCTCGACGATGCGCACCAGGTCGGGGGCGCGGTCGCGTTGGGGCATCAGGTCGGTGACGCGGATCGCGCCGTCGGCGGTCTCCCACTCGGTGTCGAGCACCAGGGTGTCCGGGCGGTAGGCGCGGCGCGTGCAGGGGCCCTTGGCGTGCTTGGGGGCGATGCGCCAGTGGCCGTTGTCGTCGTCGCCGAGCAGTCTGGCGAAGCAGGCCGCCGAGTCGAACCGGGGCAGGCACAGCCAGTCGACGGACCCGTCCCTGCCGATGAGGGCAGCCGTCTGCTCGTCGCTGATCAGGGCGTAGTCCTCGATGCGCTGCTGCACGCAGTTGCGGGTTCCCCCGGGGCCGGTGGGCCAATCAGGGCTGGGGCCGGGGGAGTGACGCGCTCGCCGGGGACCCGGTGCCGGAGAAGATCACCCCGGGATCCGCCGGGGCGTGGTTGAGGACCCACAGCCCGATCAGCGTGGCCAGGGCGAACACGACGGCGACCAGGACGGCGAGGACGAGCCGGCGCCGGCGCTCCCGGCGCAGCCACTCGCCGCGCGCCGTGCGATAGGCGTCGGGCGGGGCCTGCACCCCGTCGGCGAGCGCGGCGAGCGCCTCACGCAGCTCCCGCTCGGTGCGGCCTGAAGTGGTCTCGTTCATCGCCGGGCCTCCATCGCCTGGGTCAGGGCGGCGAGGCCGCGTGCCGTATGGGTCTTGACGGATCCGCAGGAGATCCCCATCGCCGCGGCGATCTCGCCCTCCTTCAGTCCGAGCCAGTGCCGCAGCACCAGCGCCTCGCGCTGCCGGGCCGGCAACTGCTGGAGCGCGTCGATCAGGACGCGCTGGTCGTCACGGAGCAGCGCGGTGCTCTCGGCGGAGGCGACGAGCTCCTCGGCCGGCTTCTCCACGTGCCTGCGGGCCACTTGGAGATGGCGTATCCGCATCCGCGTCAGATTGCACACGGTGGAGCGCAGATACGCCTCCGCCGCCTCGGTGTCCCGCAGCCGCCGCCACTTGCGGTAGATCTGGTAGTAGGCCTCGGCGACCACGTTCTCCGGGTCGTCGGCGCCGAGCAGGACGGCGAGGCGCAGCATCGAGGAGTAGTGCAGCTCGAACAGGCGGGCCAGGCCCGCCTCGCGCTCCAGGTCCGCCGGATCGCTCGCCGCGGGGGCGAGGGGAACGGCCGGTACCGGAGTACCGCTGTCGGGTCTCAGATGCTGTCTCACGGGTTGTT
The DNA here is from genome assembly GCF_015160855.1 of Streptomyces ferrugineus. Lineage (NCBI taxonomy): Bacteria > Bacillati > Actinomycetota > Actinomycetes > Kitasatosporales > Streptomycetaceae > Streptomyces > Streptomyces ferrugineus. The sequence continues at coordinate 2,883,034 of NZ_CP063373.1, forward strand.
CGCTCCCGTCTCGGGGCGCCGCCCGACGCTCAGGCGCGACGGCAGGCCGGTCAGGTCGGCGCCGCGCGGGACGCCGAGGCGTTCGAGCACCGCGGTCCCGGCCACGGCGACGATGAGGTTGAGCAGCAGGGCGGCGAGCCCGGCGTAGATCTCCGGCCCGGAACCGAGCGGCACGATCGACGAGAAGCCCTCCCGTACGACCATGAAGGTCCCGGCGGCCATGCCCACGCCCCACCCGGCGAGCAGCGCCCGCGGATGCAGCCGCCCGGTGAACAGGCCCACCGCCACGGCCGGGAAGATCTGCAGGATCCAGACCCCGCCGAGGAGCTGGAGGTTGATGGCGTCCTGGTCGCGCAGCCCGAACACGAACGCCACCGCGCCCACCTTCGCGGTCAGCGACACCGCCTTGGCGATGCGCACCTGCCGCTTGGGCGTGGCCGTGGGATGGACGTACTCGACGTACACATTGCGGACGAAGCTGGTGGCGGCCGCGATCGACATCACCGCCGCCGGGACCAGCGCCCCCACGGTGATCGCCCCGAACACCAGCCCGGCCAGCGGGGCCGGCATCAGCCGGTCCACCAGCATCGGTACGGCCGCCTCGGCGCCGCCCGCCGGGGCGCGCACGCCGGTCGCGAGCGCCGCGATGCCGAGGAAGCCGAAGAGGGCGAGCAGCCCGGTCCAGGCGGGCAGCGCCACGGACACCTTGCGCAGGGTCCGCGGGCCGTCGGCGGCGAACCCGGCGGTGAGGACGTGCGGGTACATCAGCAGGGCGAGCGCGGAGCCCAGCGCGAGGGTGGCGTAGGCGGGCTGCTGCTCGGGGGTGAGGAGCAGCGCCGGGCCGCCGAGGCGCTCCGCCGCTCCGTCGAAGACGGCACCCGGGCCGCCGAGCCGCTCCAGGACCAGCCAGGTCACCGCGGTCAGCGACACGAACACGGCCACGGCCTTGAGCGCGGAGATCACGGTGGGGGCGCGCAGCCCGTGCCGGTAGGTGGCGATGGCCAGCCCCGCGAACAGCGCCACCATCACCAGATCGCCGGCCGCACCCCGCGGATACACGCCCCCGGCCGCGAGCACCGCCCGTATGCCGAGCAGCTGCAGGGCGAGGTACGGCATCGTCGCGAGGATCCCGGTCAGCGCGACCACCAGGGCCAGCGGCGGCGAGCCGTACCGGCCGCGCACGAAGTCGGCCGCGGTGACGTAGCCGTGCCGTCGGGCCACCGACCACAGTCGGCTCAGCAGCACGAAGGCGATCGGGCAGACGATCACCGTGTACGGCACCGCGAAGAAGGCGGGCGCCCCGTTGCCGTACGCGAGTCCCGGGATGGCGGCGAAGGTGTACGCGGTGAAGATCGTGCCGCCCAGCAGCAGCCAGGTCCACACCGGGCCGAGACTGCGGTCGGCCAGCGCCCAGCCCTCCAGGGACGGCAGCCGCTCGCTCGGGTGCAGGCGCCGCGCGGTGACGGCGAGCAGCGACGCTCCGCCGATCACGGCGAGAAACGTCGCGGTCATGGCGCCGTCGGCCATGGGTCACCGTCCTTGGTGTGCCTGTGCCCTCGCGGGAGAGTTGCGCGAGCGGCCGGAAAGGATGACACGGAACCGGCGGGAAACTTCCTGGAAATTCGCTGTCAACCGGATCCCGCGGGTGGGCAACTCTTGCACGAACCCACAGCGAGCGGGAGAGGAGCGCGGGTCATGGCACGGACCGGTCATCACCGGCTACGGCGCGTCGCGATCGCCGTACTGCTCCTCGCGCCCGCCGCGGGTCTGCTGTGGGTTCCCTGGTACGCCGGTGCCGAGCCGCGACTGGCCGGGACGCCGTTCTTCTACTGGTACCAGCTCGCCTGGGTGCCGGGGTGCGGCCTCTGTCTGCTCGCCGCGTACGCGCTGACGGACCGGCATCGAGATCGACATCGCTGAGCCGCACGTCCCGTTCTGTCGCACACCTGTTCAGGTCAGGAGCCGCCATGCCCACATCCGCCATGCCCGAAAACGGCCGTAGCACGCCGGAGAAATCACGAATGTCGCCCAAGTCGGTGGCGATCTGGATCGCCGTCGCCCTGGTCGGCGCCCTCGGCTGGGCCGTGCTCGCCCTGTCCCGGGGCGAGGAGATCTCGGCCGTCTGGCTGGTCGTCGCGGCCCTCGGCTCGTATGCGATCGCCTACCGCTTCTACTCCCGCTTCATCGCCCGGCGCGTCCTCCAGGTCGACGACACCCGCGCCACCCCGGCCGAACGCCTCGAGGACGGCGTCGACTACCACCCCACCGACAAGCACGTGCTCTTCGGCCACCACTTCGCGGCGATCGCCGGCGCCGGCCCGCTGGTCGGCCCGGTCCTGGCCGCGCAGATGGGCTATCTGCCGGGCACCGTGTGGATCATCGTGGGCGTGATCTTCGCCGGCGCGGTGCAGGACATGATCGTCCTGTTCCTCTCCATGCGGCGGGACGGCAAGAGCCTCGGCCAGATGGCCCGCGACGAGATCGGCAGGGTGGGCGGGGCCGCCGCGCTGATCGGCGTCTTCGCCATCATGATCATCCTGCTCGCGGTCCTCGCGATGGTCGTCGTCAACGCGCTGGCGGAGTCCGCGTGGGGCACCTTCTCGGTCTCCATGACCATCCCCATCGCCCTCTTCATGGGCTTCTACATGCGCTACCTGCGGCCCGGCCGGGTCGTGGAGACCAGCCTCATCGGCGTGGCCCTGCTGCTGCTCGCCATCCTCGGCGGCGGCTGGATCCAGGACTCCGCACTCGCCGAGTACTTCGTCTGGAGCCCTCAGACCCTGGTCTTCTGCCTGGTCGGCTACGGCTTCGTCGCCTCCGTGCTGCCGGTGTGGATGCTGCTGGCGCCGCGTGACTACCTCTCCACCTTCATGAAGGTCGGCACCATCGCCCTCATGGCCGTCGGCGTCGTGATCGCCGCCCCGAACCTCAAGGCCGAGCCGGTGACGGAGTTCGCCTCGACCGGCGCCGGCCCGGTGTTCGCCGGGTCGCTGTTCCCGTTCCTGTTCATCACCATCGCCTGCGGCGCCCTGTCCGGCTTCCACGCCCTGGTCTCCTCCGGCACCACGCCGAAGCTGATCCAGAAGGAGTCCCAGGTCCGGATGATCGGCTACGGCTCCATGCTCACGGAGTCCTTCGTCGCCGTCATGGCCCTGATCGCCGCCTGCGTCCTCGAACCGGGCCTGTTCTACGCCATGAACTCCCCGGCCGCGCTGCTCGGCCCGACCGTGGACACCGCCTCCGAAGCGGTGAAGAACCTCGGCTTCACCATCACCCCCGACCAGCTCACCGCGGCCGCCAAGGCGGTCGAGGAGGAGACGCTGGTGGGCCGCTCCGGCGGTGCGCCCACCCTTGCCGTGGGCATGTCGGAGATCTTCGCCGGAGTGCTCGGCGGCGCCGGGATGAAGGCCTTCTGGTACCACTTCGCGATCATGTTCGAGGCGTTGTTCATCCTCACCACGGTCGACGCCGGCACCCGGGTCGGCCGCTTCATGCTCCAGGACATGCTCGGCAACGTCTGGAAGCCGATCGGCCGGGTCACCTGGAAGCCCGGCATCTGGATCACCAGCGCCCTGGTCGTCGGCGCCTGGGGCTACTTCCTCTACGCCGGTGTCACCGACCCCCTCGGCGGCATCAAGCAGCTGTTCCCGCTGTTCGGCATCGCCAACCAGCTCCTGGCCGCCGTCGCCCTGGCCGTCACCACCACCGTGCTGATCAAGTCCGGCAGGCTGCGCTGGGCGTGGGTCACCGGCGTCCCGCTCGCCTGGGACGTGGCCGTCACCTTCACCGCCGGCTGGCAGAAGATCTTCTCCGACGACCCGGCGATCGGCTTCTTCGCCCTGCGCGACAAGTACGCGCGGGCCATCGACGACGGTCAGCTCCTGCCCGGGGCCGCGAACATGGACGACATGCACACCATCGTGCTCAACAACACGGTCGACGGCGTGCTCATGGCGATCTTCCTGCTGCTGGTCCTCACGGTCCTGGTCAACTGCGCCGTGGTGTGCGTCCGCGCCGTCCGCGGCCCTGAGCCACTGCCGACCACCGAGGTGCCGTACGTCGAGTCCCGCATCGACGTGCCGGAGCGGGAGGCCGAGCCGCTGGCGGGGGTCCGGTCATGAGGGCGGTGCGGTGGGTGCGGTGGTATGTGCGTGAGCTGATGGACGTACTGAGCCTGCTGCACCGGGAGGACCGGCCGGAGGGCCGCTGCTGCTGATGCCGGAGGGCGGCTGCGGGTGGTCGGTGGCTTGTCGCGCAGTTCCCCGCGCCCCTTACTCGGTACGTCCACTGCACGTACTCAAGGGGCGCGGGGAACTGCGCGAGCAACCACGAACCACCCGCAGCCGCCCGGAGTCAGCACCCCGATGGCGAGACATACGCCCGGATGCTGAGGCACCGCCCCACCCGGCAGCTCCATGGCCTCGGCGCCGGCCGTACCGCCCCGCATGGGAACCCGTGGCCGACCAGCTGTGTCCGGGCGCCGCCGCGGCCTGCCCGGAGGGCCCGTCACCCGGGCCGGCGCTGCTGTCCCCGATGCACTCCCGCGCGGACGCGGCGCGGTCCCCGACATGATGGACGTCGCCTGGCAGGCCGCCTTCCAGGCCCCGCACGGATCCCCGCTCGCCCTGCTCCCGGTGGCGGCCCGCGTGGAACCCGTCCAGGTCTTCCAGCGTCTCGGCCGCCACATGACCCGCCACCCGTGGGACCTGCAGCCCGAGCCGGAACGCACCTTCGGCTACTGGCGGGACCAGCTGACCGGCCGCCGCCGGAAGTGAACGGGGGCACCGGTGGCGTGCGCCTGGTCCAGGACCTCAGACCGGAGCCGGCGTCGTCTCCGTCTCCTGCGGCGCGGCCGCCTGCGCCCGTTCCCGGGCCTCGCGGCGGGCCAGGACGAACCAGCCGACCGGGACGCCCGCCGCGAACAACCACCACTGCAGGGCATACGCGTAGTTCAGCGGGGCGTTCTCCTCGCCGGGCCGGCCGATCGGCTCCGGGGTGTCGCCCTTGGGCTCGGGCGCGGTCTGCACGACGTAGCCGCCGAGCACCCGCGCGCCGAGCCGCCGGGCCTCCTGCTCGCTGTTGATCAGCATGACCTGCCGGTCCGGGAGGCCCTTGAGGTTCTTGATGCCGCTCGCCTCGGTCGTCTCGTCCGGCATCAGCCGCCCGCTGACGGTGATCTGCCCGCTCGGCGGCGCCGGGACCTTGGGGAAGGCCGTCTGGCTCGGGCCGTCGGCCGGGATCCAGCCCCGGTTGACCAGCAGCACCTTGCCGTCCGTCAGGACGAAGGGCGTCAGGACGTGGAAGCCGACCTCTTCGTCGGCGTTGACGCGCCGCCTGACCACGACCTCCCGGTCGGTGTCGAAGCGGCCCTCGGCGGTCACCGTGCGGTACCGCTCCTTGGTGGTGACCGTGTGCCCCGGGGACGTCAGCCTCTCCACGGGCAGCGGCTTCGCCTCCAGCGCGTCGGCGACCAGTTGGTTGCGGGCGCTGCGCTCCTCATAGCGGTGCAGCTGCCAGAAGCCCAGCCTGATCATCGTGGGGATGAGAAGCAGGGCGACCAGCGTGAGGATCACCCACTGCCGGGACAACAGGAAGCGGTACACCCCACGACCGTACAACCGGGTCGTGGGGCGCTGTCAGGCGGGTACCGGGTCACACCTTGTCGACGATCCCCGCCTTTCCCTCCGCGCGGGCGCAGTGGGCGCCGCAGTACCAGTGACCGTCGACCTCGACGCCCTGCCCGATGATCTGTACACGGCAGTGCTCGCAGAGCGGTGCCATGCGGTGGATCGCACAGGAGAAGCAGTCGAAGACGTGCACCGCGCCCTGCGCGTGCACCTCGAAGGTCATGCCGTAGTCGTTTCCGCAGACTTCACATGTCGCCATGCGCCACAGGGTGAGCGGTCAGCGCGGCGCGGGGCGAGGGGGCTCCGGGCGAGTCGCGCGGCAATCACCCGTCCGTACGGTCACTGCTCCGACGCCGGTTCCACATCCCTGAGGAGCTGTCCGAACGCCGCCTCGTCCACCACCGGCGTCCCGTACTGCCGGGCCTTGACCACCTTCGAGGTGCCCGCGTCGGGGTCGTTCGTGACGAGCAGGCTGGTCAGCCGGGACAGGCTCGTCGACACATGCAGCCCGGCCTCGATCGCGCGGTCCTCCAGCAGGTCGCGCTCGATCGACGTGTCCCCGGAGAACGCCACCCGCATGCCCTGTTTGAGCCTTTTGCCGTCTTCGTAGCGGCCCGGGTTGGGATAGGGGCATGCGGGCCTTCTACGGGAGGGGCGCCAGCTGGTCGGCCGGTAGCCGCCGTATCCCCCGTACCCGCTCGGCTGCTGTCCGATCCGGGGTGTGGAGGCGGTGTCCCGCCACTCCGTGAGCGGTCGGCACTCCTGGAGCGGCAGCCGGACGCTGCCCGCCGCCGCGGCCCGCAGGCTCGGCCGGAACGCCTCCGCCAGCACCCGCGCGTCGTCCAGCGCGTGGTGCGCCCGCTGCTGCACGACGCCGTAGTGCGCGGCCAGCGACTCCAGCTTGTGGTTGGGCAGCGGCAGGCCCAGCTCCTTGGACAGCGCGATGGTGCACAGCCGCTGCCGCACCGGGGCCTCGCGCTCCGCGCGCGCGTACTCCCGCGCGATCATCTGCCAGTCGAAGACCGCGTTGTGCGCGACGAGCACCCGGCCGTCGAGCCGGTTCGAGAACTCCCCGGCGATGTCCTGGAAGAGCGGGGCCGCCTCGAGCACGTCGCTCGTCAGACCGTGGATCCAGACCGGACCCGGGTCGCGCTCCGGGTTGACCAGCGTGTACCAGTGGTCCTCGACCTCGCCGCGCGCGTCCAGTCGGTATACGGCCGCGGAGATTATCCGGTCGTCCCGGGCCAGCCCGGTGGTCTCCACGTCAACGACCGCGTATCCCTGGGGATACGCGGCCGGCCACGCAGTGGGGGAGGACGCTGCGGTCGTACGGTCTTCGAGCATGGTCACTGAGGATACGGGCCGACACTGACACTCCTCGCCGTCAGGTGCCTTGTCCCGCCCGCCCGTTCGAACGCGGCGAACGCGGGGACGTCAACCGGGCGGCGTGTGCGGGGCGTTGCCGCCGCTGTCCGCGCTGGAGCGTCGATACGCCCTCGATGTCCCGTGCGGTGCGATCCTCCGCATATGACCGAACCAACGCATGACGAAGCCCACGGCGGCGCGCTGGGCGAACGGCTGAACTGGCTGCGGGCGGCCGTCCTCGGGGCGAACGACGGCATCGTGTCGACCGCGGGCCTCGTCGTCGGCGTGGCCGGTGCGACGGACGACCGCTCGGCCCTGCTCGCCGCCGGGCTGGCCGGACTGCTCGCCGGGTCGATGTCGATGGCGGCGGGCGAGTACGTCTCGGTGTCCACCCAGCGCGACTCGGAGAAGGCCGCGCTGGCCCTGGAGAGGCGGGAGTTGCGGGAGCGACCCGAGGCCGAGCTGGCGGAGCTGACGGAACTGCTGGAGCGGCGGGGGCTGTCGCGGGAGGTGGCGTCCGAGGCGGCGCTTCAGCTGACGGAACGTGACGCACTCAAGGCGCACGCGCGCGTGGAGCTCGGCATCGACCCCGACGCGCTGACCAATCCGTGGCACGCGGCGTGGGCGAGCTTCCTGGCGTTCACCGTCGGGGCGCTGCTGCCGCTCCTGGCGATGGTGGTGCCGCCGGCCGACCGGCGGCTGCCGGTCACCGTCCTCTCCGTCCTGGCCGCACTCACCCTGACCGGCTGGGCCGCCGCCCGCCTGGGCGCGGCGGCCCCGGCCCGCGCGGTGCTGCGCAACGTGGCGGGTGGCGCGCTGGCGATGGGGGTCACCTATGCGGCGGGGTCACTGCTGGACGTGGCGGGGGCGTAGGGCCTGCGCGTCGAGACGGGGACGCGCGGCCGTCCTGGTCGCCCACGGAGGAACGCCGACTCGATGCGCGCGTCGGCGCGGATGTGCCGGGCTCACCAGCGGATCGGCACCGGCAACGCCGTCAGCAGCCCGGACAGCGCGACCACCACCGCCAGGGCGACGACCTCCGCCCGCGCGGGAGAGCAGGCGGTCAGCGGGTCGGACGCGCGGCGCAGCCGGATCCGCGCCCACAGGGCCAGCGCGGCCACGGCCACCACCAGGATCACCTTGGCCAGCAGGGCACGCCCGTACGCGGTCCCGGTGAGCTGGTCCAGGATCGTGTCCGACGGCATCCGGCGCAGCGAACTCCACACCCCGGTCGCCGTGATGGCGGCCAGCAGTACGGCCGCCACGCGCGCGTAGCGGCCGAGCAGGGCCGCGCCCGCCTCCCGGGCGTCCCAGCCGCGCAGCGTCCGCAGGACGTACAGCAGCCCGCCGACCCAGAGCGAGGCGCAGGCCAGATGCACCAGTGTCAGCCCGGAGCCGAGCAGCGGGCTGTACTCGGTCGTGGGGTGCGCGCGCAGCGCCTCGGCGACCGCCACCGCGGCCAGCGGCCAGACCTGGGCGGCCGGACGGCGGGACAGGGCGCACAGCCCGGCCACGGCGAAGGCGTTGACCTCCAGCAGCGCGAGCTTGCCGTCGCGCGAGCCGTAGAGGCCGCCGATGTCGAGGTCGGCGGGGCTGTGCGGCACGAGGTTGCCCGTGGAGACGACCGAGGCGAGCCCCAGGGCGGCGACGAACCCGACGGCCGCCGCGTACGGCGCCCAACTGCGGGGCGCGGCCGGGGGAGCGCCGGGCACGGACCGGGCCAGCCGCCGCACGAACAGCTCGCCCAACGGGACGCACAGCGCCGCGAACAGGGCCGTGCGCAGCAGCGCGATACCGCCCGCGCCGGGTGCGGCGGCCTCCCCGGTGCCGTGCAGCGCGGCCGACGGGCCGAGCAGCGGGATCAGCGCCGCCAGCCCGAGCAGGACGAGGACGGCGACGGCCCGGGCGGTGCCGGCGCGCGACCCCGGCGCGCTCCCGTCGGTCGTATCAGGAGAGGATCTTGTCAACGTCACCTCAAGATCTTCACAAACCATCCCAGAGTCGGGCAAGTATCGGAAAACAAGTGGGATGTGTCATTCCGTCCGGGGGGTACGGCCCGCACGGCCCGGCCGCTCAGCCCCACCGCGCCGGATCCACGCCCCAAACCCCGGGCGGCCGCGCCCAGTCCACGGGCCCGCCCTCGAACGACACCGGCGACCGGGCGTACCGCAGCCGCCCGAGCCCGCTGTCCCGCTCGGCGAGCCAGGCGTCCGGCGCGCCGTACGCCAAGTCACCCTGCGGGCCCGGCTCGACCCCGTTCGTCAGCCACTGCGCGGTGCGCGCCAGAGCCAGCCGTACACAGCGGCCGTACCCCTGCTCCCGCCGCTCGGTCAGCGCCCGCAGCACGGCCGCCGCCAGCAGATACCCCGTGCCGTGGTCGAGGGCCTGCGCGGGCAGGGCGCCGGGCCGCTGGGGCGTGCCCTCGGTCGCGGCGATCCCGGTGGCGGCCTGCACGAGGCTGTCGAAGCCACGCCGCTCGCCCCACGGCCCGTACGAGCCCCACGCCGACAACTGCGCCACGACCAGCCCGGGCCGCCGCTCGGCCAGCGCCCGCGCCGACAGCCCGAACCGGTCCAGGGCGCCCGGCCGGTACCCGGTGACGACGACGTCGGCCGCCGCCAGCAGCTCCTCGAACGCGCGCCGGTCGGCCACCAGGTCCAGCCGCGCCGAGCGCTTCCCGAAGCCCGTGTCGGCGTGCTGGTCGGCCAGTTCGGACAGCCGCGGCGCGTCCACGCGCAGGACGTCCGCGCCGAGCAGCGCGAGCGTGCGGGTGGCGACGGGCCCCGCGATGACCCGCGTCAGGTCCAGCACGCGTACTCCCGCGGCGGGCAGCAGGGGAGAGCCGTCGAGGGGCGGGAGCGCACGCGCGCGTGCGGTGGCGTGCGGTTCGTGCTCGACGAGCGGCCGCCGGGCCACCGCGACCGCCTGCTCGTGCGCCGTCCACTCGCCCGGCGTGCGCAGCGCCACCGCGAGGCCGCCGGCCGCGTACACGGCCTCCTCCACGTCGTAGGAGGACCGCTCGGCCAGGGCCGCCCCCACGGTCTCCGGATCCTCTTCCCGCACCCCCAGCGCGGCCAGCAGCCGGGCCCGGTGATGCGGATAGTTCGCATGCGTGCGCACCCAGCCGTCCGCGGTCCGCCAGAACCGTGACAGCGGCGCGAAGGTGACCGGTGCGCGCCCGTCGACCAGCAGATGCCGTTCGCTCACGAAGGCCGTGGCGATCGCCCCGTCGTCCAGCCGCACCTCGGGCACCTCGGCGCGCCCGGCCCGCCGTGCCCCCAGCTCGGCGGCGGCCAGCGCGCAGGCGCCCACACAGGCGCGCGCCAACTCCCGTACGGGAAGGCGCGCATCGAGCGCGCCCTCCCGCACCACGGTCGACACCCGCGGCAGCAGGGCGGGCTCGCCACCCACCGCGGACCAGGCGGAACGGAGTGCGGTCATCACCGCACTATGCAGTACTCGACTCGGTCGACGGAGCCGTTGCGGCCATCGACTCAGTCGACGGCATCCAGGGCGTTCACGATGCCGAACCCGTAGAAGCCGTTGAACCGCTTCCCGCCCTCGCACACCGCGTCCTGTGTGCCGTCGCCGTTCTGGTCGTACGACTCCGGGCAGCCCGGGTTGTCCGCCTGGGCCCTGAGCAACGCGTGCAGTTGGGCCGGAGTCGCCTTCGGGTGACGGGACTTCAGCAGCGCGGCGACACCCGCGGCGTGCGGGGCGGCCATCGACGTGCCCTGGAGATAGCCGTACCGGCCGTTCGGGAGGGTGGCCAGGATGCGGCCGTTCTTCGACGGGGTGTCCGGGAGCTGGTAGAGCCGGTCGCCGCCCGGGGCCGCGAGGTCGACGACGCCGTAACCGTACGACGAGTAGTACGACTTGAGGTTCTTCACGCCCGTCGCGCTGACCGTGACGACTCCGGGGAGCTGCGTCGGCACGTCGAAGCAGGTGTGCGGGTCGACGGTGCGCTCGACCGCGGTCGAGTCGTCGGGGCTGGTGTCGTCGACGATGGCGTCGGAGTCCAGGTCGTCGTTGGAGTTGCCGGCCGAGGCGAAGTTGAGGGTGCCCTTGCGCTGGGCGTACAGCTGGGCCCGGTTGACGGCGTCGACGATCGCCCGCTGGTCCGGGTCGTCCATGCAGTTGTAGAGCCACGGGTCGACGTAGTAGCTGTTGTTCGTGATCTCGACGCCGTGGTCGGCGGCGAACACGAAGGCGCACACGACGCTCTCGGGGTAGTAGAGGCCGTTGACGGGGTCGCTCACCTTGATGGCGGAGACCTTCACGCCGGGGGCGACGCCCGCGATGCCGATGCCGTTGCGGGGCGCGGCTATCTCGCCCGCCACATGCGTGCCGTGCGCGTCGGAGGCGGTGTACGGCCGCCACGCGCCCGCACCGGTGTCCGCCTTGCCGCCGGCGCAGTTCGCGGACTGGGCGGCGGAGAAGTTCGGCGCGAGGTCGGGGTGGGTGTCGTCGACGCCGTTGTCGATCACGGCGACGGTCACCCGCCGGCTGCCCGGGTTGATCTTCGCGGCCCGGTCGGCGCCGATCGCGCGCAGGTTCCACTGGTCGGCCTCGAGGGGTTCGCCGCCGCCCGCAGCGCCCGTGGTCCTCCTGGCCTGCTGCTCCGTCAGGGGCTGGACGGGGCCCTCGTCCGTCGTCCCGGCCGCGGTCAGGGGCGCCGTACGCGTCGCACCCGCCGACTGGACGCCGCGCACACCGCGTATCACCTTGGCGAAGTCGGGGTACGCCGAATGGACGACGATCACGCCGATCCGCTCGTACGCGATCACGACGGTTCCGCCGGCCGCCGCGATCGCCTTCCGCACCGACTCGATCGTGCGGCGATCCGGCCTGGTGTTGACGACATAGGCCAGGGTGGACGCCTCCGCGGCCCGTGCGACGGGCTCCGTGCGCGGGGCCGCCGACGCCGCCGTCGGCAGGAGGCCGAGCGAGGCGGTCAGCGACAGGGCGAGGGGGGCGGCGAGGCCGAGACGGCGTCTGGACCGCAGATGAGCCATGGGATCTCCACATCATCCGGAACCTGAACCGCCCGAGCCGCGGATCGGGCTCGGGCAGGTACATGACGAGTCGTGCTGGGGCCGAAGCTATCCCCGAACCTCCTGGCCAGCAATCCGGCCTCGAACGACTTCGGAAAGAAGCCCCTGGAGTTGAACCGGTCCTCGCGTGGCGCCGTGACCTTGGACAGGAGGCGCGAGCACGAGCGAGCCCCCTGTCGGATCACATGCCGGGGCCCTAACATCGCCAGCCGGCTCAAGTGATCCATGTCACTGCGAGGAACAGAGCCGTCATGTCCGTACCCGACCCGTCCCCGACTCCTGATCCAACGCGAGGAGACTCCGTGGCCACCGACGCACCGCCCCCCTCGAAACAGCAACACAAACTCCCCTCCACCGAGGAGTTCGCCGAGGTGCAGGAGAGCGCGGAGTTCGGTGAACTGCGCCGCTCCTACCGCTCCTTCGCCTTCCCGCTGACCGCCGGCTTCATCGCCTGGTACCTGCTGTACGTCCTGCTCTCCGTCTACGCGGGCGACTTGATGGGCGCCAAGCTGTTCGGCAACATCAACGTCGCCCTGCTCCTGGGCGTCGCCCAGTTCGTCACCACGTTCCTCATCGCCTGGTGGTACGCGCGGCACGCCGCCGCCAAGCTCGACCCCAAGGCCGAAGCGATCAAGACCCGGATGGAGGGCGGCGCGTGATCACCGCACAGCAGACCGTTCTGGCCGCCAACGAGGCCAGTGAGCACAGAGGGCTGATCATCAGCCTGTTCGCGGCCTTCGTCATCGCGACCCTCTTCATCACCGTCTGGGCGGGCCGGCAGACCAAGGACGCCGCCGACTTCTACGCGGGCGGCCGCCAGTTCACCGGCTTCCAGAACGGCCTCGCCATCTCCGGCGACTACATGTCCGCCGCGTCCTTCCTCGGCATCGCGGGCGCCATCGCCCTCTCCGGATACGACGGATTCCTGTACTCCATCGGCTTCCTGGTCGCCTGGCTCATCGCCCTGCTCCTGGTCGCCGAGCCGCTGCGCAACTCGGGCCGCTACACGATGGGCGACGTCCTCGCCTACCGCATGCGCCAGCGCCCGGTCCGTACGGCGGCCGGTACGTCCACCATCGTGGTGTCGATCTTCTACCTGCTGGCCCAGATGGCCGGCGCCGGCGTCCTGGTCTCCCTGCTGCTCGGCATCACCAGCGACGCGGGCAAGATCGGCATCGTCGCCCTGGTCGGCGTCCTGATGATCGTGTACGTCACCATCGGCGGCATGAAGGGCACGACCTGGGTGCAGATGGTCAAGGCCGTGCTGCTCATGACCGGCGCCCTGCTGCTGACCTTCCTGGTCCTGCTGAAGTTCAACTTCAACGTCTCCGACCTGCTCGGCGCCGCCGCCGACCAGAGCGGCAAGGGCCAGGCCTTCCTGGAGCCCGGACTGAAGTACGGCGTCGACAACCTGACCAAACTGGACTTCATCTCCCTGAGCATCGCCCTGGTGCTCGGCACCGCGGGCCTGCCACACATCCTGATCCGCTTCTACACCGTGCCCACGGCCCAGGCCGCCCGGAAGTCCGTGATCTGGGCGATCGGCCTCATCGGCTCCTTCTACCTGATGACCCTGGCGCTCGGCTTCGGTGCCGCAGCGCTGATCACGCCGAAGGAGATCACCGATTCCAACCCGGCGGGCAACACGGCAGCCCCACTGCTCGCCCTGCACCTGGGCGGCGTCGACTCCACCTGGGGCGCCATCCTGCTCGCCACCATCTCGGCGGTCGCCTTCGCCACGATCCTCGCGGTCGTCGCGGGACTGACGCTGGCCTCGTCCTCGTCCTTCGCCCACGACATCTACGCGAACGTCATCAAGAAGGGCCAGGCCACCGAGAAGGAGGAGGTGCGTGCGGCCCGCTTGTCGACCGTCGGCATCGGCGCGGTCTCCATCGTCCTGGGCGCCCTGGCCCGTGACATCAACGTCGCCGGCCTCGTCGCACTCGCCTTCGCGGTCGCGGCCTCCGCCAACCTGCCGACGATCGTCTACAGCCTCTTCTGGAAGCGGTTCACCACCCAGGGCGCCACGTGGTCGATCTACGGCGGCCTGATCTCGGCGGTCGGCCTGGTGCTGTTCTCGCCGGTCGTCTCGGGCAAGCCGTCGTCGATGTTCCCGGACGTCGACTTCCACTGGTTCCCCATGAGCAACCCGGGCATCATCTCGATCCCGGTCGGCTTCCTGCTGGGCATCATCGGCACGTACCTGTCGAAGGAGGAGCCGGACAAGGGCAAGTTCGCGGAGCTGGAGGTCCGGTCCCTGACCGGCACCGGAGCCCACTGAGCACCACCCCTGAGCGGCCGCGTCGTAGGTCTCTACGACGCGGCCGCGTCGTGCCTCGTGGGATCGGGCTCTGTTGTTGTCAGTGCCGTCACGTAGGCTCGCAGGAGTACGGAAGACATGTGATCCGCCACGAGGGAGGGGGCCCACGTGCTCATCGACACCTACGGCCGAGTGGCCACCGACCTGAGGGTCTCACTCACCGACCGCTGCAATCTGCGGTGCACCTACTGCATGCCCGAGGAGGGCCTGCAGTGGCTGGCCAAGCCCGACCTGCTCACGGACGACGAGATCGTCCGCCTGATCGACATCGCGGTCACCTCCCTCGGTATCGAGGAGGTCCGCTTCACCGGCGGCGAGCCCCTGCTGCGCCCCGGCCTGGTCGGCATCGTCGAGCGGGTCGCGGCCCTCGACCCGCGCCCCCAGATGTCGCTGACCACGAACGGCATCGGCCTCAAGCGCACGGCGACCGCCCTGAAGGCGGCGGGCCTGGACCGGGTCAACGTCTCCCTGGACACCCTGCGCCCGGACGTCTTCAAGACCCTCACCCGCCGCGACCGCCACAAGGACGTCATCGAGGGCCTGTACGCCGCCCGTGACGCGGGCCTGACCCCGGTCAAGGTCAACTCGGTCCTGATGCCGGGCCTGAACGACGACGAGGCCCCGGACCTGCTGGCCTGGGCGGTGGAGCACGACTACGAGCTGCGCTTCATCGAGCAGATGCCGCTGGACGCCCAGCACGGCTGGAAGCGCGACGGCATGATCACCGCCGGTGACATCCTGACCTCCCTGCGCACCCGCTTCGAGCTGACCCCCGAGGGCGCGGAGAAGCGCGGCTCGGCCCCGGCCGAGCGCTGGCTGGTCGACGGCGGTCCGCATGTGGTCGGCGTGATCGCCTCGGTCACCCGCCCGTTCTGCTCGGCCTGCGACCGCACCCGCCTGACGGCCGACGGCCAGGTCCGCACCTGCCTGTTCGCCCGCGAGGAAACCGACCTGCGCGCCGCGCTCCGCTCGGACGCCCCCGACGAGGAGATCGCCCGTATCTGGCGGCTGGCGATGTGGGGCAAGAAGGCGGGAGCGGGCCTGGACGACCCGTCGTTCATCCAGCCGGACCGGCCCATGTCAGCCATCGGCGGCTGAAGAAGCCTCTTCCCATTCCGTCAGAAGGACAACGTCCTTCAAAAACCCCCGCACCCCGAGAAACTGCGACAGATGCTCGCGATGCTCCTCGCACGCGAGCCATGTCTTTCGCCGCTCCGGCGTATGAATCTTCGGGTTGTTCCACGCCAGCACCCACACGGCGTCGGCCCGGCACCCCTTGGCAGAACAGATGGGCGTGTCACTCACAGATACGTCTCACAAGTCGCGCACGAAAAGGCGACGCCGAGCAGCCACGGGGGGAGCTGCCCGGCGTCGGTCCGTCGCTCCGACGGGGGATGCGGAGCGCCTACGAAGTATGTCACGGGTAACCCGTCGCCCGGCACCGGAACAACACTATTGATCTGAGCTTTTCCTGAGCTTGGCGCGGAGTCGACTTCCGGAACGAACCCGTCCGCCGCGTCACACCCCGTCACGCGGTTTGCTTTGTGCGCCGGTCTCCGAGTCGCCCGCCATATCTTCCGGGACGGATTCCGCGAAACCGTCATTCGTCCGCGGCGGCGCGATCATCGGCCGCACATGTGCGGTCACGAAGGTCGACGGCAGAGACGGCGCATTCTCGCGCCCCGCGTTGGCGATCACCACGGCGATGTACGGCAGAAGCGCCCCGAGCACCAACGCCACGATCGCGACGTGCCGTTCGACGTTCCACAGCGAGAGCGCGAGGATCACCGACAGGGTACGGACCGACATCGAGATGACGTACCGTCGCTGCCGGCCGTGCACATCCTCCTGGAGACCCGCCCGGGCCCCGGTGATCCGGAACACCTCGGAGTGGCCGCTCGAGTGCAGCTTCCGCATCACATTCCACCATCCGCCCGCATCGGACTCTCCCCCTGCCCCTACCCGTCCGCCCCCGGTCGGGGACCCGGGCCAGGACACCCTCCACGTTACGCCTCGCCTCCGCCGTCTACGAGACCGGGGCCCCTGCCACCTGGGGGAACGCGATGGGCCGTAACGCGTACGGCGGCACCCGGCATGCGGCGTACCGGGGCCGCGCCAAGACTGGGCGTACTGCTCATCCCGAGCCGTACGAGGAGGCAGCCATGGGCTGGTTGTGGGCGATCATCGTGGGATTCGTGCTGGGCCTGCTCGCGAAGGCGCTCATCCCGGGCAAGCAGCACAGCCCTCTCTGGCTGACCACCATCTTCGGCATGCTCGGCGCCATCGTCGGCAACTCCGTCGCCCGCGCGTTCGGCGTCGATTCGACCCGCGGCATCGACTGGAGCAGGCACGCCTTTCAGATCGTGGCCGCGGTGATCATCGTGTACGTGGGGGACATGCTGTACATGGCGACGCTGGGCAGGCGAAAGCAACGAACGTGAGGGAACGCGCCCCAAGGGGCGCGGGGAACTGCGCGACCAGCCACGACGCAGCGGCTGTTCCGCAGATCACCGCACCCCTACGGCGAAACCCGAAAAACGCTACGCGCCGGTGACCTCAACAGCGGCCAGGTTCCTCTTCCCCCGCCGCAGCACCAGCCACCGCCCGTGCAGCAGGTCCTCCTTCGCCGGCACGGCGTCCTCCCCGGCGACCTTCACGTTGTTCACGTAGGCCCCGCCCTCCTTCACGGTGCGCCGCGCGGCGGACTTGCTGGCCACCAGGCCGACCTCGGCGAAGAGGTCGACGACCGGGCCGAGCTGCTCGACCCGGATGTGCGGCACCTCGGAGAGGGCCGCCGTCAACGTCCGGTCGTCCAGCTCCGCCAGCTCGCCCTGCCCGAAGAGGGCGCGGGACGCGGCGATCACCGCGGCGGTCTGGTCGGCGCCGTGCACCAGCGTCGTCAGCTCCTCGGCCAGCGCACGCTGCGCGGCACGCGCCTGAGGACGCTCCTCCGTCTGCTTCTCCAGCTCCTCCAGCTCCGCACGGGACTTGAAGGACAGGATCCGCATGTACGTCGAGATGTCCCGGTCGTCCGCGTTCAGCCAGAACTGGTAGAACGCGTACGGCGTCGTCATCTCCGGGTGCAGCCAGATGGCGCCACCCTCGGTCTTGCCGAACTTGGTGCCGTCCGCCTTGGTCATCAGCGGCGTCGCCAGGGCGTGCACCTGGGCGTGCGGCTCCAGCTTGTGGATCAGGTCGAGACCGGCCGTGAGGTTGCCCCACTGGTCGCTGCCGCCCTGCTGGAGCGTGCACCCGTGCCGCCGGTACAGCTCCAGGAAGTCCATGCCCTGCAGGAGCTGGTAGCTGAACTCCGTGTAGCTGATGCCCTCTTCGGACTGGAGCCGGCGGGCGACCGAGTCCTTGGTCAGCATCTTGTTGACGCGGAAGTGCTTGCCGATGTCCCGCAGGAACTCGATGGCCGACATGCCGGCCGTCCAGTCCAGGTTGTTGACCATCACCGCGGCGTTGCCGCCCTCGAAGGACAGGAACGGCTCGATCTGCGAACGCAGCCGCCGCACCCAGTCCGCGACCGTCTCCGGGTCGTTCAGCGTGCGCTCGGCCGTCGGGCGCGGGTCGCCGATCTGGCCCGTGGCACCGCCGACCAGCGCCAGCGGCCGCAGGCCCGCCTGCTGCAGGCGGCGCATGGTGAGGACCTGGACCAGGTGGCCGACGTGCAGGCTGGCCGCGGTCGGGTCGAAACCGCAATAGAACGTGACGGGACCGTCCGCGAGCGCCTTGCGCAATGCGTCCTCGTCAGTGGACAGGGCGATCACGCCACGCCACTTCAGCTCGTCGACGATGTCCGTCACGGTTCTCGTGTCTCCTTGATGATCTCGGGCAGTCGGGTGACAGCCGACTACGAGGTTATACGCCCTGACTGACAGAGCTCATGTTGAAATCGGGGACGCGCAGCGTCGGCATCGCCGCCCTGGTGAACCAGTCGCTCCACTCCCTGGGCAGCGTCTTCTCCGTGCGCCCCGCCTCGGTCGCACGCCCGAGCAGATCCACCGGTGACTCGTTGAACCGGAAGTTGTTGACCTCACCGGTCACCTCACCGTTCTCGACGAGGTAGACGCCGTCCCGGGTCAGGCCGGTCAGCAGCAGCGTCGCCGGGTCGACCTCGCGGATGTACCACAGGCAGGTCAGCAGCAGCCCGCGCTCGGTGCCGGCGACCATCTCCTCGATCGAGCGGTCCGCGCCGCCGTCCAGGATCAGGTTGTCGATGCTCGGTGCCACCGGCAGCCCGGTCAGCCCCGCGCTGTGCCGGCTGGTCATGAGGTGCCGCAGCTCGCCCTCGCGCACCCAGTCGGTGGCCGCGAGCGGCAGCCCGTTGTCGAACACGGACTGGTCGCCCCCGGAGGAGTGCGCGACCACGAACGGGGCCGACTCCAGGCCGGGCTCGTTCGGGTCGCTGCGCAGCGTCAGCGGCAGCTCGCTGAGCCGCTCGCCCACGCGCGTGTCGCCGCCGGGCTTGGAGAACACCGTGCGGCCCTCTGCCGCGTCCCGCCCCGACGCCGACCACATCTGGTAGATCAGCAGGTCGGCCACGGCGGTCGGCGGCAGCAGAGTCTCGTACCGGCCGGCCGGCAGCTCCAGACGTCGCTCGGCCCAGCCGAGGCGTACGGCCAGCTCGGCGTCCAGCGCCGTCGGGTCGACGTCCTTGAAGTCCCGCGTGGAGCGCCCGGCCCACGCCGAGCGGGTGCGGTCCGGAGACTTGGCGTTCAGCTCCAGCGTCCCGTTGGGCTGGTCGTGCCGCAGTCGCAGCCCGGTGGACGTGCCCACGTACGTCGACACCAGCTCGTGGTTGGCGAAGCCGTACAGCTCCCGTCCGCCCGCACGCGCGCGTGCGAACGCCTCGCCGAGCGCCGGGGCGAAGTCGGCGAACACGGCGGACGACGTCTCGGCCGGGGCGTCCGTGAAGTCCGGCGCCGCCGGTACGTCCGCCACCAGCGGCTGCGCGTCCTCGGCGGGCCCGGCGCCGCGCGCGGCGGCCTCGGCGGCCCGCACCAGCGGCTCCAGCTCGTCGGCGGTCACCGCGGACCGCGACACGACCCCGGAGGCCGTGCCCTCCTTGCCGTCCACGGTCGCCACGACGGTGAGCGCCCGCCCGCGCGTGACGCCGTTCGTGGTCAGCGCGTTGCCCGCCCAGCGCAGATTGGCGGTCGACTGCTCGTCGGCGATGACGACACAGCCGTCCGCCCGCGACAGCTCCAGGGCCCGCTCGACGATCTCGTGCGGCTTGCTCGTACGGGCGCTCATCGGCCGGCCTCCTGCGTGGTGTTCAGAATGTTGACTCCCTTGAAGAGGGCGGACGGGCACCCGTGCGAGACCGCCGCGACCTGCCCCGGCTGGGCCTTTCCGCAGTTGAAGGCGCCGCCCAGGACATAGGTCTGCGGGCCGCCCACGGCCGCCATCGAGCCCCAGAAGTCGGTGGTCGTCGCCTGGTACGCCACGTCCCGCAGCTGCCCGGTGATCCGGCCGTTCTCGATCTTGAAGAACCGCTGCCCGGTGAACTGGAAGTTGTAGCGCTGCATGTCGATCGACCAGGACCGGTCGCCGACGACGTAGATGCCGCGGTCCACGCTGCCGATCAGATCCTCCGTCGACATCCCGGCCGGATCCGGCTGCAGCGACACGTTGGCCATGCGCTGCACCGGCACATGCCCGGGGGAGTCGGCGAACGCACACCCGTTGGACCGCTCGAACCCGGTCAGCCTCGCGATCCGCCGGTCGAGCTGGTAGCCCACGAGGGTGCCGTTCCGCACCAGGTCCCAGGACTGGCCCTCGACGCCCTCGTCGTCGTACCCGATGGTCGCCAGGCCGTGCTCGGCGGTGCGGTCACCCGTGACGTTCATCAGGTCCGAGCCGTACCGGAGCTTGCCGAGTTGGTCGAAGGTGGCGAAGGAGGTGCCGGCGTAGGCGGCCTCGTAGCCGAGGGCCCGGTCCAGCTCGGTGGCGTGGCCGATGGACTCGTGGATGGTCAGCCACAGGTTGGAGGGGTCGACGACGAGGTCGTACGGCCCCGGCTCGACGCTCGGCGCCCGCATCTTCTCGGCGAGCAGCCCCGGGATCCGCTCCAGCTCGCCCTCCCAGTCCCAGCCGGTGCCCGTGAGGTACTCCCAGCCGCGTCCGACCGGCGGCGCGACGGTGCGCATGGAGTCGAACTCACCGCTCGACTCGTCGACCGACACGGCGGTGAGCTGCGGGTGCAGCCGCACCCGCTGCTGGGTGGTCACGGTCCCGGCGGTGTCGGCGTAGAACTTGTTCTCATGGACGGTCAGCAGCGAGGCGTCCACGTGATTGACGCCGTCGGCCGCCAGCAGCCGCGCGCTCCAGTCCGCCAGCAGCCCCGACTTCTCCTCGTCGGGCACGGTGAACGGATCGATCTCGTACGACGAGATCCACGTCTTCTCGGCGTGCACGGGCTCGTCGGCGAGCTCCACCCGCTCGTCCGCCCCGGCCGCCTTGATGACCTGGGCGGACAGCTTCGCCATCGCCACCGCCTGCGAGGCGACCTTGGCGGCGGCGTCCAGCGTCAGGTCCACGCCCGACGCGAATCCCCACGTACCGCCGTGCACGACCCGCACCGCATATCCGAGATCGGTGGTGTCCGACGACCCGGCGAGCCTGGCGTCCCTGAGCCGCCAGGACGCGCTGCGCACCCGTTCGAGACGGAAGTCCGCGTGCTCTGCGCCCAGCGCACGCGCGCGTGCCAGCGCGGCGTCGGCCAGGGCGCGTAGCGGAAGCGCCGTAAAGGCTTCATCGATCGTATGAGGCACGGAGGTCTCCCTGCTGTCGTGGCCTGTCGGTCCCGATCATCGCGCGCGGGCCGGGCGGTGGACCACACGTTTCCGGCTGGAGTCGGCCGCTTTCTGTAGAGACCCGACAGTGACTCCCGTAAGCCACTGTGGGCGCCCGAATGTCCGTCGCCGGGGCCGGACCGATAGGTTTTCGGGGAAGCCGCCTGTCATCCAGGTGTTCGGGCGGGTGTGTCAGACCCCTATCGAAAGGGTGATCCGTTGAGCCGCTCGGTTCTCGTCACCGGAGGCAACCGGGGCATCGGCCTCGCCATCGCCCGCGCTTTCGCCGACGCCGGCGACAAGGTCGCGATCACATACCGCTCGGGTGAGCCGCCGGCCGGCTTCCTCGCCGTCAAGTGCGACATCACCGACACCGAGCAGGTGGAGCAGGCCTACAAGGAGATCGAGGCCGAGCACGGCCCCGTCGAGGTTCTGATCGCCAACGCCGGCATCACCAAGGACCAGCTCCTGATGCGCATGTCCGAGGAGGACTTCACCTCGGTCGTCGACACCAACCTCACCGGCACCTTCCGCGTGGTCAAGCGCGCCAACCGCGGCATGCTGCGCGCCAAGAAGGGTCGCGTGGTGCTGATCTCGTCGGTCGTCGGGCTGTTCGGCGGCCCCGGCCAGGCGAACTACGCCGCCTCCAAGGCCGCCCTGGTCGGCTTCGCGCGCTCCCTCGCCCGTGAGCTGGGCTCGCGCAACATCACCTTCAACGTCGTCGCGCCCGGCTTCGTCGACACCGACATGACCAAGGTGCTCACCGACGAGCAGCGTGAGGGCATCGTGAAGCAGGTGCCGCTCGGTCGTTACGCGCAGCCGGAGGAGATCGCCGCGACGGTGCGGTTCCTCGCCTCGGACGACGCCTCGTACATCACTGGAGCCGTCATCCCCGTTGACGGCGGACTGGGAATGGGTCACTGACAACCATGAGCGGAATTCTCGAGGGCAAGCGCGTCCTGATCACCGGTGTGCTGATGGAGTCCTCCATCGCCTTCCACGCCGCCAAGCTGGCCCAGGAGCAGGGCGCCGAGATCATCCTGACCGCGTTCCCGCGGCCGACGCTGACCGAGCGCATCGCCAAGAAGCTCCCGAAGCCCACCAAGGTCATCGAGCTCGACGTCACCAACGACGAGCACCTCGGCCGGCTGGCCGACCTGGTCGGAGAGGAGCTCGGCGGCCTCGACGGCGTCGTGCACTCCATCGGCTTCGCGCCGCAGGACGCGCTCGGCGGCAACTTCCTCAACACGCCGTTCGAGTCCGTCGCCACCGCCATGCACGTCTCCGCGTACTCCCTGAAGTCGCTGACCATGGCCTGCCTGCCGCTGATGCAGAACGGCGGCTCGGTCGTCGGCCTCACCTTCGACGCGCAGTACGCCTGGCCGCAGTACGACTGGATGGGCCCGGCCAAGGCCGCCCTGGAGGCCACCAGCCGCTACATGGCGCGCGACCTGGGCAAGCAGAACATCCGTTGCAACCTGGTCTCGGCGGGCCCGATCGGCTCCATGGCCGCCAAGTCCATCCCGGGCTTCAGCGACCTGGCCTCCGTGTGGGACAGCCGCTCCCCGCTGGAGTGGGACCTCAAGGACCCGGAGCCGGCCGGCAAGGGCATCGTCGCGCTGCTGAGCGACTGGTTCCCGAAGACCACGGGCGAGATCATCCACGTGGACGGCGGCCTGCACGCCATCGGCGCCTGATCCGGTACGTCGCCGACGCCCCGTTCTCCCGCCGTGCGGGGGAGCGGGGCGTCACCCGTTCGGCCCATCAGGCGAGGCGGGCCAGGGCCGCGACGGCGCACCCTGGAGTACGCGTTCCATCACGTGAGCCCCTCCCCCGTACGGCCGAGGAGGTCCCGTTGTGCGCTTGTTCCGCCGCCTGGCCTCGACGACCGTCGCCGTCGCCCTGGTGCTGCCCCTGTCGTACGCCGCGAGAGCGGAGGACGGGCAGCCCCGGGAGCCGTTCGGCGCAGCGTGCCGCATCAGCGTCACCGGCTCACAGGTGACCGCCTACTGCCACAACCCCTATCCGGACACGGACCGCGTGAGCCTGCACGTGGAGTGCGCCCGCTGGTGGGACCTCGACAGCGACGGCTCCCCGGTCGACGCCGATCCGGCGCAGACCGTACGGCTGACCGCCCGCTGCTGGAAAGAGGTCGGCTCGGCGTGGGTCAGCCACCGTCGGGAGGGCTGAACCGCCCCGGACGGCACAGGAACGGATAGCTCGCCGCCTCACTCGCGGCGGCCGACGCGTCGCCCGCGCGGATCGCGTCGACCAGCCGCGCGTGGTCCATGTACGACTCCGGCGTCAGCTCCGTGCCGACATCCCCGCGCAGCCAGTCCCGCAGGACCTCGCTCAGGTCCGCGTACATCGCGATCATCACGTCGTTGTGGGAGGCCGCCACCACCGCCAGATGGAAGGTCGCGTCGGCCGCCACGAACGTCTCCGAGTCGCCCGACTCCCAGGCCTCCTCACGCCGCACCAGCAGCGCGTCCAGCTGTTTGAGGTCCTTCTCCGTGCGCCGCTCGGCGGCCAGCTTCGCGGCGCCCGACTCCAGCGTGGAGCGCAGCTCGGCGATGTGCCGGGGGTCGGCGTCGGCGAAGCGGCGGTGCATCACGCCGGCCAGCTCGCTGGTCGCCACCACATAGGTGCCGGAGCCCTGGCGGATGTCCAGCAGGCCGTTGTGCGCCAGCGCGCGGACCGCCTCGCGGACCGTGTTGCGGGCCACGCCGAGCTGCTCGACCAGCTCGGGCTCGGTCGGGATGCGGGATCCGACGGGCCACTCACCGGTGGTGATCTGGTTCCGCAAGGCCGCGATGACCTGCTCGGACAGCGCCGAGCGGCGGGGGTGGCTCAGGGGCATGGCACACCTTCGCACGTCGTGACCGGCGTGGGCCGGCCCGGGAGTGGACAACCAATCATCCCATGATTCTATGATGGCTGTCATGGCAAGCGAGGAAACCCGGACGGTGACGTCCATGCGCATACGCACTCCCGAGGCACGCACCACGGAGCCCGCCACGCGCGCGTGGCCCATGCGGCTGCTCGTACTCGGCATCGTGCTGACCGCGCTCAACCTCCGCCCCGCCATCACCAGCCTCGGCGCCCTCCTCGAAGAGGTCCGCGACGCACTCGGCATGAGCGGCAGCGTGGCCGGGCTGCTCACCTCCGTGCCCCCGCTGTGCTTCGCCGTCTTCGGCGTCGCCGCCCCGCGCCTGGCCCGCCGCTTCGGCCCGGGCGCCGTGGTGTGCGCGGGCATGGTCGCCGTCACCGCGGGCCTGCTCATCCGGCCGTACGCGGGAGGCACGGCCGGATTCCTGGCCGCCACCGCGCTCGCCCTCATGGGCATCGCGGTCAGCAACGTCCTGATGCCGGTCATCGTCAAGCGCTGGTTCCCGGACCGGGTCGGCTCCATGACCGGCCTGTACTCGATGGCCCTCGCCCTCGGCACCGCCTCCGCGGCGGCCGTGACGGTGCCCATGACCGAGATGCTGGGCGGCAGTTGGCAGACCGGGCTCGCCGTGTGGGGGGCGCTCGGGGTGGCGGCCGTACTGCCGTGGATCCCCTTCGTACGGGACCGGGGGACGGCGCCCGCCACGTCCGCCCCGGAGAACCACGCGCGCGTGCAGGCGCCCGCGCCGCGCGTCACCCGCAGCCGCACCGCCTGGTCCCTCGCGGTCTACTTCGGCCTCCAGGCCACCGGCGCCTACATCACGATGGGCTGGATGGCGCAGATCTTCCGGGACGCGGGAGTGCCCGCCGGCACCGCAGGACTGCTGCTCGCCGTGACCATGGTGATGGGCGTGCCGCTGGCCTTCGTCATCCCGCGCCTCGCCACCAGGCTGCCCCACCAGGGCCCGATCGTGCTCGCGCTGGGCGCCTGCGGCCTCGTCGGCTACGCCGGTCTGTACCTGGCCCCGGTCGCCGGAGCCTGGGCCTGGGCCCTGCTGCTCGGCGTGTCCAACTGCTCGTTCCCGCTGGCCCTGACCATGGTCGGCATGCGGGCCCGGACCAGCGCGGGCGTGGCCCAGCTGTCGGGCTTCGCACAGAGCACCGGCTATCTGATCTCCATCCCCGGCCCGCTCCTGGTCGGCGTGCTCTACCAGCACAGCGGCGGCTGGGGGCTGCCCATCGCCCTCATGGCCGGCCTGATGATCCCGCAGATGGCGGTGGGTGTCCTGGCGGGACGCAACCGCACGGTGGAGGACGAGGCGGCCCGCTGACCGCACCCCGGCGGACCGGCGGCGGGCGACGGGTGCGAGACTCTCCGTATGCCAGTGCTCGACCCGAACCCCCAGAACGGCCAGAAGAAGATGCTGCTCGTCTTCGGCGCGTTCTTCGCCATCTTCGTGATCATCGCCGTCGTCGCGACGATCGCCTCCCCCTGACGCACGGCCCCCGACGGACGCCTCCGGCACACCGCGGCAGGCCGATGGTGGGGCTAGCACCCCCATCCCCTAGGGGGTGAGTGTCAGGGTCAACTGGGTGGATCACCGGATGGGTTGAGGGCCGCCGAGTCCGTAACTTCGAAGTGTGCCCGCGAGAGGCGGCCACGGACATTCGAAGACCCACGGAGGCATCATGTCGGCCCGTACGCACACCCCGCCCCACCCGGCGTCCACGGGCCGTGCCGACACCCGGCTGCCCTGGTGGGCCCTCGCCCTGCCGACGCTCGCCTTCATCGCGCTGCTCACGCTGATCCTGAACCCGTCGGACGCGCACGCCGCGACCACCGAGCCCGCGGTCACCCAGCTCTTCGAGCGCATACTGCAGTTGATCACACGCTGAGCACCGCCGAAGCCGCCCGTCAACTCCCTGCGCCCCATGGCCTGTTTCATGCGAAGCTGGATCTCATGAGCGTCGCAGAACCCCGCAGGATTGTCCTCTTCCGGCATGCGAAAGCCGACTGGCCACAGGTGACCGACCACGAGCGGCCGCTCGCCGACCGGGGCCGAATGGACGCGGCAGAGGCCGGACGCAGGCTGGCCGACACCGCCATCCCCTTCGACCTGGCCCTGTGCTCCACCGCGACCCGGACCCGGGAGACCTGGAAGCTCGCCGTCCACGAGTTCGAGCATCGGCCGAAAACCGTCTACGAAGAGCGGGTCTACGAGGCCTCGCCCGGCGAGCTGATCGCCGTGCTCAACGAAACCCCCGATGACGCGCAGAACGTCCTGCTCATCGGCCACAACCCCGGCGTGCAGGGCCTCGCCGAGATCCTCTCCGGCTCCGCCGAGGAGGACGCGCGCGAGCGGATGAGCCGCCGGGGCTTCCCGGCCGCCGCCTTCGCCGTGCTCTCCTTCACCGGCAGCTGGAAGACGCTGGAACCCGGCGTGGGCACGCTGCTCGACTACTGGGCACCGTCCGAGTGACCGACCCGTGCGAGGGGCCCGGCACCACCGCGGTGCCGGGCCCCTCGCACACCCAGGTCGGGCGCGGGCCGGCGTCAGTCCTCGTCGTGCATGTCCGCGGCCTCGACCTCTTCACGGGTGACGCCGAGCAGATACAGGACCGTGTCCAGGAACGGCACGTTCACCGCCGTGTGCGCCGCCTCCCGCACCACCGGCTTGGCGTTGAAGGCGACACCGAGACCCGCCGCATTGAGCATGTCCAGGTCGTTGGCACCGTCACCGATCGCCACCGTCTGGGACAGCGGCACCCCCGCCTCCGCGGCGAACCGGCGCAGCAGCCGCGCCTTGCCCGCCCGGTCCACGATCTCGCCGGTGACCTTGCCCGTCAGCTTCCCGTCGACGATCTCCAGCGTGTTCGCCTGGGCGAAGTCCAGCCCGAGCCGCTCCTTCAGATCATCGGTGACCTGCGTGAACCCACCCGAGACGACCCCCACTTGATAGCCGAGCCGCTTCAGCGTACGGATCAGCGTGCGCGCGCCCGGCGTCAGCCGCACATCGCTGCGCACCTTCTCCACCACCGAGGCGTCCAGCCCCGCCAGCAGCGCCACGCGCGCGTGCAGCGACTGCTCGAAGTCCAGCTCACCGCGCATCGCGGCCGCCGTCACCTCGGCCACCTTGTCCTCGCACCCGGCGTGCGCCGCGAAGAGCTCGATCACCTCGTCCTGGATGAGCGTGGAGTCCACGTCCATGACGACGAGCCGCTGGGCGCGCCGGTGCAGTCCGGCGGCGACGACGGCGACGTCGACACCCAGTGCCGCCGCCTCGGTCACCAGAGCGGTGCGCAGCGGCTCCGTCGCCACGCCGGACACCGCGAACTCCACCGCGGTCACGGGGTACTTGGCGAGCCGGAAGATACGGTCGATGTTGGCGCCGGACTCGGTGATCCGGGCGGCGATGGCGGCCGTCGCCTCCGCGGTCAGCGGATGCCCGAGCACCGTCACCAGCGACCGTCCGAGGCCGCGCGGCCGGTTGTCGCCCCGGCCGGAGATGATCTCCGCCTGCATCTTCATCGACTCCGCCCAGCTGTGGACGGTCGCCCGCAGATCCCCCTCCATACCGGTCGGCGGCTGCGTCACGAGCGCGCACAGCGTGATCCGGCCACGGGTGACGACCTGCTCGATGTCGACCACGTCGACGGAGTAGGCGGCCAGCGTGTCGAAGAGACCGGCGGTGATGCCCGGCCTGTCCTTCCCGAAGATCTTGACGAGAAGAGTGGGGATATCAGCGGAGATATCTGAGGTCTGCGAAGCGCTCATGATGCCTCCACCGTATCCGGCACCCAGTGCCCACTGCCTCTGAGGTCCGTCTAGCGGACACGGAACACTGGGTGTCGGCCGGGTGGCGGGGACCTTACATTCCGGCCACCGCTGGCCCCGTGGCTGTGCACCGGCAGGGGGCCGCCCTCCGGACCGACGGTCAGGAGCGCCCCTTCGGCTTTCGCGGCGGTGGGGGAGGAGGGGGCGGAGGCGGCGGGGGCGGCGGCGGTGGCCCCTCGCCCGTGCCGGACGACGACCGGTTCCCGCGCCGTCGGGGAGGCCGGGGCGACCGAGGGGGCGGTTCGATCGGGCGGGCGACCGTGGGGGCGCCGTACACGTCGTCGCCGCGGGGCGGAGGGGGCTCGTCGGGTGGCGGGTCACCGGGCCGCCGCGCACCCTGGCGCCGCCGGGCCTCGCCGGCGGGCCGGCCGGCCCCGAACAGCCGCCCGCCCCCGGCGCCCTCGCCGTGTGCCACCCCCGGCGGTCGGGCGTCCTCCGGCTCGCCCAGCTCGTCCGGCATCCGCAGATACGGGTTGGTCGCGGGGTTCGGCGGCCGGTACGGCGTGCCAGGGGAGTACGGCCCGGACCGGCTCGCGTACGACGAAGCACCGGCACCCTCCGACGCCCCGCCCGCAGTGCCGGGCCCCGCACCCCGGGCCGGCGGAGCCGCCCGCGCGCCCGCGGCCCCGGTGGCCCGGGCCAGCAGCGCCCCCACGGCACCGGCCCCCGCGCCCCAGGCCGCCCCGAGGACCAGCGCCATGCCGAGGTTCCCCTGCAACCGCACCCCGGCACCGAACGCGTCGAACCCCAGCACCGACAGCGAGGCGTCCACGGACAACTCCGTCAGCCACACGAGCATCGGCAGCGTCAGCGCCGTGGCGACCCCGAGCCGCAGCGCACACCGCCCGGCGAAACGGAGGGCACCCGGATCCCGTACGCCCCGGGAATCCTCGGAGCCACCCACTGCCCCGGCATCCGGGACCACCGGCGTCCGCACCGCCGTGAGCACCCCCGCCAGCAGCATCATCACCGCCGCCGCGACGCCCAGCAGCCACACCCGACCGTCCAGCTCGGCCAGCCGCCCCAGCGTCACGGACTGGTCCGAGCCGCTGTTCAGGAGGTCGTCCAGGGGATCGGGCAGCAGGCCCACCAGCACGCCCGTCGCCCGGCCGTCGAAGGGCACGAAGAGGCCGACCGGGATGCCGAGCCACACGCCGTTGGGGGCGCCCAGCAGCGCCGCGCCCGCGATCCGCTTGGGGTGGTCGTCGCCGATCGCCGCGTACGCCGCCGCCGCGAGCCCGGCCATGACCGCCACCAGCAGCACGGTGACGAGGGCGGACGCGGCGGGCCGTACGACACGGTGCACGGCCTCCCAGCCGCGCGGCAGCGGAGTGCGGCGCGAGGCCAGCAGGGCGATCAGCAGGACGCCGGCGGACCAGCCCAGGCCGCCGAGCAGCGTCGGTGCCGTGTCCACCGTGAAGCCGACCGCCGCCTCGGCGTCGATCAGATCGCCGATCTGGTCGGGCAGCAGCCCGCCGATGTCCCCTATGTCGCCGACACCGGGGATCTCGAGACCGCCGCCGCCTCCGCCGCCTCCCGGCAGGTCGTCGAGTCCCAGCGAACTCCCGTCGATCGTGATGACGTCGTGCCCGGCCCAGGCCAGCCCGCCCAGCATCGCCACGAACAGCGCGACCACCGCGCCCGCGCGCGCGAGGAGTTCGGACGGCGCGATCACAACTCCCGCGCCCCGCAAGGACCGTAAGAAGAACCACGACAGCAGCACCGCGCCGACCAGGCTCACCCCGAGTGGCGCGATCTCGATGGCCGTGGCCGCCTCCGCGCCCGTCAGACCGAAAGCGGACACATCCCCGGACGGCGTGACCGAACCACCCGCCCCAAGGGCCACCACCGCCGCGGTCATCGGGCCCAGGGACCCCGCCGAGTCCGCCTCCAGCAGCCGCAGCCCGAGCGCCGCCGTACCCGCCATCCCGATCAACGCCCAGCTCACGGCGGCGATCGCGGAGAGCAGGATGTCCCCCCAAGGCAGCCTCGGGCCTTTCGAGGTCCCGACGTACGTGGACGCGCTCATGGCAGACCCCCCGATCCGCGTGCGGCCGATCGCCGCGCATGTCCCCCTCGCGTGGATTACCACTCTCCGGGCTGGTTTCAACCCCGTCAACGGAACCAGTCGAAGCGCACGGGCGTGGTCCACACAAGGCCCGGCTTTCGGTCAGAGGGCGGAGCCTGAAATAGTTCCCGACGATGTTCGACATCCCTAGACTCCCTGTGTTGGGGGTAACTCGGGGGACTACTCAGTGGGGCATGGAGTGCCGGAACTCGTACTGGAATTGAATGGACGGACCTGGACGCTCGATGTGTCCAGGCCCTACACCCTCGGACGCGATCCGCAGGGTGACATCGTGCTCGACGACGCCAGGGTGTCCTGGCGGCACGCCACGATCAGCTGGAGCGGCCGCAGTTGGGTCATCGAGGACCAGGGCAGCACCAACGGCACATTCGTGCAGGGCCAGCGGATCCATCACCTGGAGATCGGCCCGGGTACGGCCGTGCACCTGGGCAACGCGACCGACGGACCGTGTCTGAACCTCTCCGGCACCGCGGCCTCCGTCGCCTCGCCGCAGGTGCAGCCGCAGCAGCAGCCGTACGCCGCGCAGGGCGCGCAGGCGGGCTGGGCGCAGCAGGCACCCGCCCAGCAGCAGCCCCAGCAGCAGGCGCACTGGCAGCAGCCGCAGCAGGCCGCCCACATCCCGCAGCAGCAGGGCCCCGGTGGTGGCGCGGGGGCGCCGCCGGTCTACGGCGACCGCAGCCCGACCACGTTCCACCAGTTCTCGATCGGCCGCGTGATGCGCATCGGCCGTGCCCTGGAGAACGAGCTGGTCGTCTCCGACCTGCAGGTCTCCCGGCACCACGCCGAGTTCCACTCGACACCCGACGGCCGCATGGAGATCCGCGACCTCGGCTCCCACAACGGCACGTACGTCAACGGCCAGCCCATCGCCAAGGGCGGCTCGGCGATGCTCGGCCCCACCGACATCGTGGGCGTCGGCCACTCCACGTTCCGCATCGTCGGCGACCGGCTCGAGGAGTTCGTCGACACCGGTGAGGTCTCCTTCTCCGCCCGCCATCTGACGGTCACGGTCGACGGCGGCAAGCAGATCCTCAAGGACGTCTCCTTCGGAGTCCCGGAGAAGTCCCTCGTCGCGGTCATCGGCCCGTCAGGATCCGGCAAGTCGACCCTGCTCAAGGCGCTGACCGGCTACCGCCCGGCCAACCAGGGCGACGTCCTCTACGACAACCGCAACCTCTACAAGCAGTTCGCCGAGCTGCGCCAGCGCATCGGTCTGGTCCCGCAGGACGACATCCTGCACAAGGAGCTGACCGTCAAGAAGGCCCTCAAGTACGCGGCCAAGCTCCGCTTCCCGGCCGACACCACGGCCCGCGAGCGCGAGGAGCGCATCGACGAGGTGCTGCGCGAGCTGAAGCTCGACATCCACAAGGAGAAGAAGGTCACCTCCCTCTCCGGCGGTCAGCGCAAGCGCGTCTCGGTGGCTCTGGAGCTGCTCACCAAGCCGTCCCTGATCTTCCTCGACGAGCCGACCTCCGGTCTCGACCCGGGCATGGACCGCGATGTCATGCAGCTGCTGCGCGGCCTCGCCGACGACGGCCGTACGGTCCTCGTCGTCACCCACTCCGTGGCCGAGCTGGCGCTGTGCGACAAGCTCCTGGTGATGGCGCCGGGCGGCGCGGTCGCCTACTTCGGCCCGCCCGAGGAGGCGCTGAACTTCTTCGGCTACGACACCTGGGCCGACGTCTTCTCCGCCTTCGAGAACTACCGCGACTACGACTGGGCGGGACGCTGGAAGGGCTCGCAGCACTACCAGATGTACGCCGCGGACATCGACGCGATTGCTCCGCAGTCCGTACAGATGCCCCCGATGCAGGCGATGAAGCCGCCGAAGCCACAGGGCTGGGGCTCGCAGCTCATCACCCTTGTCCGGCGGTACGTCTCGGTCATCGCGTCCGACAAGGGCTTCATGGCTCTGATGCTGATCCTGCCCGCCGTACTCGGCGCGGTCAGTCTGCTCATCGACTCCGGCAACAACCTGCTGCCCAACGAGCCGCGCGCCAACGGGCTGCGGCAGCCCAACGGCACCGCCACCACCGTCCTTCTCATCCTCGCGGTCGGCGCCTGTTTCGCCGGCGCGGCCAACTCCGTCCGTGAGCTGATCAAGGAACGGGTGATCTACGAACGGGAACGCGCGACGGGTCTGTCCCGCTCGGCCTACCTGATGTCCAAGGTCATCGTGCTCGGCATGATCACCATGGTCCAGGGTCTGATCGTCGGCGGGATCGGATTCGGTGCGCGCGAGGTACCAGCGGAGGGTCTGATCCTCGGAGCCCAGACCAAGCTGGAGCTCTGCCTGCCGATCATGGCGCTCGGGTTCAGCTCGATGATGTTCGGCCTGGTGATCTCCGCGCTGGTCAAGACCGCCGAGAAGACCATGCCGCTGCTGGTGATGTTCGCGATCATCCAGGTCGTGTTCACGGGCTGCCTGTTCACCCTGAACGGCTCCATCGGCGTCAACGAGTTCTCGTACCTGATGCCGTCCCGCTGGGCGGTCGCCGCCGCGGGCGCCACCCTGGACTTCAACCTGGTCAACCCCAACAAGGACGACCCGACCGCGACCGACCCGCTGTGGGACCACACGGTGGGCGTCTGGGGCCTCGACATGGCCGCCCTCATCGCCCTCGGCGTGATCTGCGGCTTCTTCGTGGCCCGCTTCCTGCGCCGGCACGAGCCCGAGGTCATGCGCAAGTAGCCCCCTCGTCGTACGACGCCCGAAGGGCGGCACCCCGTCAGGAGGGTGCCGCCCTTCGGCGTACGGATCAGAGGCCCGCGGCTACCTCGCTCAGTACGCGCTGTTGACGTTGTCGATCGAGCCGTACCGGTCGGCCGCGTAGTTGGCGGCGGCGGTGAGGTTGGCGACCGGGTCGTACTGGCTCCAGGCCGTGCCGGGGACGTGGTAGGCGTCGAAGGTCGGCTTGATGACCTGCAGCAGACCGATCGACGGGACACCGTTCTGGGCGTTGATGTCCCAGTTGTTGATCGCGTTCGGGTTGCCCGAGGACTCCCGCATGATGTTCTTGTGCAGACCGTTGTAGGTGCCCGGGATGTCGTGCTTCTTCATGATGTCCAGGGCCTCACGGATCCAGCCGTCGAGGTTGTTGGCGTAGGCCTTCTTGGCGGCGACCGGCTTGACCGCGACGCGCTCGGCGGACCGGCTGGCGGCCTTGGCCTTGCGCGCGGCCTCGGCCTTCTTCTTGGCGGCGGCCTCGGCGGCCCGCTTCTTGGCCTGCGCAACGGCGGCCTTGTGCTTCGCGTGGGCGACGGCGGCCTCGTGCTTGGCGTGGGCCACGGCGGCCTTGTGCTTGGCCGCCATCTCCTGGGCCTTCACCTCGGCGGGCGCGAGCTGGTCGGTGACGTTGCCCTTGACGTCCTTGATCTGCTCGTTGCTGTAGGCCACCTTGCCCGCGGGGGCTTCGGCCGTGGTCGTCTGGGCGTTGCCGGGGACGGCGGAGAAGGCGAGGGCGGCGGCGCCGAGAGTGGCGACTCCGGCGATCGCGATCTTGTGCCGCTGGGTCAGCGCACGTATGGGACCGCGGTTCTTGGTGTTCTTGAGCATGGCAGATGGACCTCTTCGAATAGCGCGGAGGTCGCTCGCTGTCCGGCGGGGGACACGGGTGCTTCCGGCACAAACGCCGCGGGCGGAACCCGCGGCGCTGAGCGACGGCAGCCATTCTTAGCGGCCGCAAAATTGCGAGGCAAAGGTGTGACGTACGATCCCCGATAGTGGAGCCGGGAAGGGCAAAATAGGACAGACGGGACTGTCTGTGCCGCTCAAAAGGGACGCACTCACCTACTACGGACTTTCGTAAGTGATGTGGACCCTATGCGCGGGCTCACATCGGTCCTGCAACAGTCTCACCAGCAGTTGCTGGAGCAATGCTCTGAGTGAGGCTGGTCCGCCGGGAGGACGAGGTGCACGTCGCCGAACTCGTGCCACAGGTAGAGCCCGCGCAGCGCCGCCTCGTAACCGCGGTCGATCGCGGCCCGGCCCGCGACGGCCTCCAGCATCAGCAGATGCGAGGCCTCCGGCTCGTGCAGCCCGGTCAGCAGCCCGTCCACCACACGCACCCCGCGCTCCGGGGTCACGACGAGATCCGTCCACCCCTCACGCGCGCGTACGACCCCGTCGGCGTCCACCGCCGACTCCACGGCCCGCACGGCCGTCGTCCCGACGGCGACGACCCGGCCCGGCCCGGCCTTGACCGCGTTGATCAGCCGCGCCGACGCCTCCGGCACCGCGAACCGCTCCGGATACGGCGGCTCATGCGCCTCCACCGAGGCCACCCCGGTATGCAGCGTGACCGGCGCGAACTGCACCCCCCGGCTGACCAGCTCCGTGACCATCCCCACCGTGAAGGGCCGCGCCGCACTCGGCATCTCCGCGCTGCCCAGACCGTCGCCCGACGGCAACGCGAACACGGTCTGGTACACGGACAGCGGCTGATCCCGCTCTGTGTAGGAGTAGCGGATGGGCCGGCCGTACTCACGCATCAGGCCGAGGATCCGGGCTTGGTCGAGGGTGGGGATCCGGGCCTGGTTGGGGGTGGGGATCCGAGCTTGGTCGGGCGTGGTGCTCGGCGTTTGGTGGAGCCCCGGGCCGGGTGTTGCGTGCGGCTCCGTGCGTTGGGCTGTGTCGGGTTCCGCGCGTTGGGCTGTGTCGGGTCCTGTGCCCCGGGCTGTGTCGGGTCCCGTGCCTTGGGCTGTGTTGGGTTGCGTGCTTTGGGCTGCGTCGGATCCCGTGCCCCGGGCTCCGGCGGGTCCCAGGCTTCGCGCTCCGTCTGACTCCCGGCCTCGCGCCCTGTCAGACCCTGGGCCTCGGACCACCTTGGCATCTGTGACCTGGGCGTTCTTGGGTCCTGATACCCGTGGTCCCTCTGGTTCTGTGTCTTGCGCCTCTCGTGGTCCCGGGCTGTGTGTTCCTTGGGGTCCTGTGCCCTGTGTCCCCTCCGGTCCTGTGCCTTGCGCCTCTCCTGGTCCCGGGTTGCGTGTTCCCTGGGGCCCTGCGCCCTGTGCTTCCCGGGGCCCTGTGCTCTGTGTCCCCTCTGGTCCCGCGCCCCGCACCCCCTCCGACCCCCTGTCCCGAGCCCTCTCCAGCCCTGTGTCCCGAGCCCTCTCCAGCCCCGCGCCCCCAGCCCAGCTCCTCCCCGCCGCGACCCGCGCCCACCACAGCCGTCGGCTTGCCGCGCTCAGCGGCTCCTCCAGCACCAGCCGCAGCCCGCCCGGCAGCCACACCTCAGTCCCCGCGGGTCCGCCCGCACGCGCGCGCGTGGTGCCGTGTTCGTCGGGGTCCCGCAGCTCGACGGCCCATCGCCCGTCGTCCCCGAGCGTGGAGAAGTGCACCACCACGCGCGCGTGCCCGATCCGTCCGTCCACGGCGGCGGCCAGCGTCTGCGACGTGTTGACGACCAGCAGGTCCCCGGGCCGCAGCAGCCGCGGCAGGTCGGCGAACGCGTGGTGGGACACCTCGGTGCCCCGCGACACCAGCAGCCGTACGGCATCCCGGTCCAGCCCCGGCCCACGCTGCTCGGCGGGAACCCGCGCCGACAACTCCTCCGGCACCTTCCCCCACGCTCGGACCCCCGTCGCCAGCGTCATCGCCGCCCCTCCAGCAGCGCCGGCGCCCCGTAGCGACCGCTCCCCGGACGCTCGTCCAGCAGCCGCAGGAAGGCCGGCACCACACTGGCCGGCGCCGGCCGCGGATCGTCGTCGTCCGGTACGGCCGCCGCGTACAGGTCCGTGGCCATGTCCCCGGGGTCGACCGCCCACACCCGCAGCCCCGGCTCCTCCTCGCCGAGCACCGCCGCGAGATGGTCCAGCGCGGCCTTCGACGCCCCGTACCCGCCCCACGTCTCGTACGCCTCGGCGGCCGCGTCCGAGCTGACCGTGATCACCGTGCCCGCCCCGGACGCCCGCAACAGCGGCAGCGCCTCCTGGACCAGGGCCAGCGCGGCGACCACGTTCACCTCCAGCGCCCGCCGCAGCCCCTCCAGAGGCAGCGCGTCCAGCCGTACGAGCGGCTCGGCGCCCAACGCGCTGGCGTTGCTCACCAGCAGATCGACGCCGCCCAGCTGCCACGCGGCCGCCACCAGCTCGGCCCGGTGCCCGGCGGCCGTGACGTCCCCCGGCACGGCCGTCACGTGCGTGCCGTGCCGTCCCCGGAGTCCGGCCGCCGTCTCCCGCAGGACCTCCGGCGTCCGGGCGTCGAGCACCAGATCCCAGCCGCGCGCGGCCAGCGCCTCGGCGAGCGCCCGCCCCAGCCCTTTCGAGGCCCCCGTGATGATCGCTACCGGCATGACAACCGTCCCCTCGTCCCAGTCCGCCTCCCGCAGGCGGTGCCCCCAACGTAGGAACGGTGCCGCCCGCCCCGCCTCGGACGTGGGCCGCAAAGCCGCGGGGCCCTTCGTCCTAAGCCGAGCACCCGGGGCCGTTCGCCCTACGCCGCTGATCGGGGGACCGCAGGACTAGTACTCCAGTTGCAGTTCTCCATATGCCCTGGTCAGAGGGCTCGTTCGGAGTCTAGTTGGCTGACGTCCCGTCAGGATGGCGGTGGTTCGTGACTCACCCGATCGGGGTGCGTGCGGCGTTGGTAGTGGCAGTGGCGGGCGATGGCCTGGTGACGTCGGCGCCAGCTTGACCAGCGGAGACGGTGCCTGGGCGAGTGGCGTCGGACTGTGGGGGGATGGACAAGGTCCAGGAGCCTTCGGATTTCTGCCACGGTGAGGGGAGCGAGGCTGCTCGAACCGTTTCCTCGACCCCCTTTTCGAGGGCCTGGGCTGTCATCGCCGCCAGGAAAGCGTGCGCGAGCATGGCCAGGGTGATGTGGCGATACCAGCCGACGTAACGGCGGACTTCGTACTGGTCCAGGCCGCATTCGTTCTTCGCTGCCTGGAAGCATTCCTCGATGGCCCATCGGGAGCCAGCCACCTGGACCAGCTGGGAGACGGTGGCGTCCGCCGGGGCGAAAGCGAGGTAGTACGCGATCTCCTCGGGACGCGCCAGGCTGCGACGGGCCAGCACCCAGCGGTCGTGGGCGGGATCGGAACCGTCGACGGTGGGCAGCTTGGCCGCGGCCCAGTCATAGACCCGCGGCCCCTTCGCGCCATGGCCGCAGGAGATCCGCTCCCATGCCTCGGCCGGGGCACCGGTCAGGACATGGTCGATGCGCCAGCTGCCCGCTGGCGACTTGACCTGCTGCGACTTGGGCACCGCCAGGACGTAGCCCACACCGGCCTCCTCCAGCATCCGACGGAAGTGCCACTCCTGCCCGTAGGCCGCATCCGCGGTCACCCAGGCGATCGGCAAGGCGGAATCCAGCGCCCGCCGGACCATGGCGCGTGCAAGTTCCGGCTTGGTCGCGAAGGACCTGTCCTCCGGGACCCGGGCGGCGCGGCACCGGTCCGGATCCTCGGTCCAGGACTTGGGCAGGTAGAGCTCGCGGTCCACCAAGGCCCTTCCCTTGGCTGAGGCGTAGGCGGCGAACACCCCGATCTGGCAGTTCTCCGTGCGGCCGGCGGTGCCGGAATATTGCCGTTGCACCCCGGCGGAGACGGTGCCCTTCTTGATGAAGCCGGTGTCGTCGACGATCAGCACACCGCCATGCTGCCCGAGCCGCTCGGCTACGTAATCCTGCAGGTCGGCGCGGATCTCATCCGGATCCCACTGGCACCACGACAGCAGCCGCTGCAGCCCGTACGGGGTGTCATGGCCCGCATGCTCGGCCAGCTGCCAGCTGTTCTTCCGGCCCACCGGCGCCAACAGGCCACGCACGTAGTCCCGCATCCGCCGCCGCGGCTCGACGCGGCCGAACCGCTCACCCACCCGGAGCAGCAGCGACTCCAACTCGCCTTCCCACAGACCTACTTCGACACCGCTCTCCATCTCCATAACCGGTTCCAACGCACCCCGATCGGGTGAGTCACGAACCACCGCCATCCTGACGGGACGTCAGCCAACTAGACTCCGAACGAGCCCTCTGACCAGGGCATATGGAGAACTGCAACTGGAGTACTAGGACCGCCGCCCTAGCCGGCCGCCGCCACAGGTCCGATCCGGCTGTCACACCCCGCCGGTACCGTGAGGGCATGAGTCAAGGCCCCAGGTCCGGCCTCGCCGCGGTGAGTTCCGCGTTGCTGGCCATGAGCAGGCATCTGGAGGTGCGCGACGTCCTCAAGACGATCGTCGCCTCGGCCCGCGAACTGCTCGACGCGCAGTACGCCGCGCTCGGTGTCCCGGACGACCACGGCGGCTTCGCCCAGTTCGTCGTCGACGGCGTCAGCGACCAGCAGTGGAAGGCCATCGGCCCGCTGCCCCGCCAGCACGGCATCCTCGCCGCGATGCTCCAGGACGCCAAGGTCGAGCGCCTGGCCGACGTCCGCAAGGACCCCCGCTTCGAGGGCTGGCCGTCGGCGCACCCCGACATGTCCGACTTCCTGGGCCTGCCGATCCGCGACGGCGACGAGGTCATCGGCGCGTTGTTCCTCGCGAACAAGAATTGCCCCAAACCGCAGGGAAGCTGCGGCTTCACGGCCGAGGACGAGGAACTCCTCTCCATCCTCGCCCAGCACGCCGCGATCGCCCTCACCAACGCCCGCCTCTACGAGCGCAGCCGCGAACTGACGATCGCCGAGGAGCGCTCACGCCTGGCCCACGAGCTGCACGACGCGGTCAGCCAGAAGCTGTTCTCCCTGCGCCTGACGGCCCAGGCCGCCACCACCCTGATCGACCGCGACCCGTCCCGCGCCAAGGGCGAGCTGCACCAGGTGGCCGCACTCGCCGCCGAGGCCGCCGACGAACTGCGCGCCGCGGTCGTCGAGCTGCGCCCCGCGGCCCTCGACGAGGACGGCCTCGTGGCCACCCTGCGCACCCAGATCCAGGTCCTCGACCGCGCCCACACCGCCCGTGTGACCTTCGCCGGCCGCGGTGTGAAGGCACTGCCCTCCGCCCAGGAGGAGGCCGTGCTGCGCGTCGCCCAGGAGGCCCTGCACAACGCACTGCGGCACTCCGCCGCCGAACACGTCGACGTGACGCTGGACCGGCGCGGCGGCGGAGCCGTCCTGCGGGTCACCGACGACGGCAGCGGCTTCGACCCCAAGGCGATCCGACGCGCCGGACGCCACCTCGGCCTGGTCTCCATGCGGGACCGGGCGAGCGGGGTCGGCGGCGCGCTGACGGTGGAATCGGCGCCCGGCAAGGGCACCACGATCGAGATGGAGGTCCCCGGTGGGTGACGCAATCAAGGTGCTGCTCGTCGACGACCACCAGGTGGTCCGCAGGGGCCTGCGCACCTTCCTCGAAGTGCAGGACGACATCGAGGTCGTGGGCGAGGCGGCCGACGGCGCCGAGGGAGTGGCCCGCGCGGAGGAGCTGCGGCCCGACGTCGTGCTGATGGACGTCAAGATGCCGGGCATGGACGGCGTCGACGCCCTGCGCAAGCTCCGCGAACTCGACAACCCCGCGCGCGTGCTGATCGTCACCAGCTTCACCGAACAGCGCACGGTGATCCCGGCCCTGCGCGCGGGCGCCGCCGGCTACGTCTACAAGGACGTGGACCCCGACGCGCTCGCCGGAGCCATCCGCTCGGTCCACGCCGGCCACATCCTGCTCCAGCCCGAGGTCGCGGGCGCCCTGCTGTCCCAGGAGGAGGCCAACTCGGGACAGGGGAGAGCGGGCTCGCTCACGGAACGGGAGCGCGAGGTGCTCGGCCTGATCGCGGACGGCCGCTCGAACCGGGAGATAGCCAGAGCCCTCGTGCTCTCGGAGAAGACGGTCAAGACCCACGTGTCGAACATCCTCATGAAGCTCGACCTCGCGGACCGCACCCAGGCCGCACTGTGGGCCGTACGCCATGGCGTGACCGGCTGAAACGCTCTGCGCAGGGCATGACGCTCGGCAATTCGGAGGGTTCCGCTCCGGACTGAGATTCATACCGTCGTGGGAATGTCCCCCGGATGGCGCATCCTTCGTGGATCTCCGCCGTTCTCCAGTGCGTGCTGCGGCGACTGCCGCGGCAATCGCAAGGAGGGCTTAGAAGTGAAGAACCTGAAGAAGGCAGCGGCCGTGACGATGGTGGCGGGTGGCCTGCTGGCCGCCGGCGCCGGAATGGCCTCCGCCACCACCGGTGCGCACGCCGACGGCGAGGCCGTGGGCTCCCCGGGTATCGCCTCGGGCAACCTCGTCCAGGCCCCGATCCACATCCCGGTCAACGACTCGGGCAACAGTGTGAACGTCGTCGGCGTCCTGAACCCCGCCTTCGGCAACCTGGCCGTCAACAAGTGACGCCCACCCCAAGCGAGCAGTGACCTCCGGCCTCCCGGGCATCCCGGGAGGCCGGTCTGCGTCCGACGAAGGCCCGTCGCTCACCGCACGCCGCGCTCCCGCTCCTCCACATACGCGTTGTACGACGCCACCTGCGCCCGCCGAGCCACCCGCTCCACCGGCCGCAACGCCTCCACCCGCGCGCCCATCTCCGCGGAGCTCACCGCGCCCCCGTGCCCGTTCTCGTGCGCCAGCGACACCAGCAACCCGACGCGCCGCGCCAGCTCCAGCACCCGCACCGCCCGCGGCGGATACCCCGGCGCCAGCACCTCCCGCCCCCGCTCGGCCCGCGCCCGGTACGCGTCGATCGCCGCCTCGGCCACCGGCCCCGACCCGGCCACATCCAGCCGGGACAACAGCTCGGTCGCCTCCCGCAGCCCCTCCGCCAGCTCCCGCTCGGCCTCACCCAGCGACGGCACATCCGCGGGCGGCGCCTCCCGCACCGGCAGCACATGCCAGACCACCTCGACATGCACATCACCGGCGGGCCCGGCCTCGTACACCTCCGGCACCAGCCCGAGCGCGGCGCCGTGGCAGATC
Organism: Streptomyces ferrugineus; assembly: GCF_015160855.1. Classification (NCBI taxonomy): domain Bacteria; kingdom Bacillati; phylum Actinomycetota; class Actinomycetes; order Kitasatosporales; family Streptomycetaceae; genus Streptomyces; species Streptomyces ferrugineus. The sequence continues at coordinate 2,923,867 of NZ_CP063373.1, forward strand.
ACCGCCTCCTCGGCGTCCATCGCCCGCGCATTGAACTCCGGCGGCCCGCTCAGCCCCAGCGGATGCCCCGGCGCGGGCAGCGCGACCCGCAGCCCGCTCACCCCCAGCGCCCGCAGCCGCCCCAGGGCCAGCGTGAGCCCCACGGGCGCCGACTCCCCGGGCAGCCCCTCCACCCGGTGCACGGCGTCGTCCCCGACGATCTCCAACGCAGCGTCATCCGGCGCGACAAGTCCGGCCAAAAGGGCATTTCCCCATGCGGCAAGGCGTCCTGAACGTGGTTCCGAGAGCATGCCCCCAGCCTAAGGACCGGACCGATGGAATGAAGTGCGGGACCGGTGGCGTAGATTTCCTTGAGGGCTGCGCCCACCGGCGCACGCGACCACCGAGACGCCGAGACCGGTCACACTGCAAGGGGAGACAACGCGCTCATGAGCGATGTTCTGGAGCTTCAGGACGTATCCGTGGTCCGCGAGGGCCGGGCTCTGGTGGACCAGGTCTCCTGGTCGGTCAAGGAGGGCGAGCGCTGGGTCATCCTCGGCCCGAACGGAGCCGGCAAGACGACCCTCCTGAACGTCGCCTCCAGCTACCTCTACCCCACCAAGGGCACCGCCACCATCCTCGGCGAGACCCTCGGCACGCCCGGCACCGACGTCTTCGAGCTGCGCCCGCGCATCGGCATGGCCGGCATCGCCATGACCGAGAAGCTCCCCAAGCGCCAGACCGTCCTGCAGACCGTGCTGACCGCCGCGTACGGCATGACCGCCACCTGGAACGAGGACTACGAGGAGATCGACGAGCAGCGCGCCCGCGCCTTCCTCGACCGCCTCGGCATGAGCGACTACCTCGACCGGAAGTTCGGCACCCTCTCCGAGGGCGAGCGCAAGCGCACCCTCATCGCCCGCGCCCTGATGGCCGACCCCGAGCTGCTCCTGCTCGACGAGCCCGCCGCCGGCCTCGACCTCGGCGGCCGCGAGGACCTGGTCCGCCGCCTCGGCCGTCTCGCCCGCGACCCGATCGCCCCCTCGATGCTCATGGTCACCCACCACGTCGAGGAGATCCCCCCGGGCTTCACCCACGTGCTGATGATCCGCCAGGGCAAGGTCCTCGCCGCCGGCCCGATGGAACTCGAACTCACCTCCCGCAACCTCTCCCTGTGCTTCGGCCTGCCCCTCGTCGTCGAGCAGGTCGGCGAGCGCTGGACGGCACAGGGTCTCCCGCTGTCCTGACCCGCTCCTTCACCACTCGCGGGGAATCCCTGGAAAACCGCGGTAAGAAGGACCCTTCGAACGATCGGCGCCCTGTCGGCGACAGGGCCCGCGGTCATACCATGACCATGTGGAAATCGACGCGTGGGTTTGGTGGTTGATCGGAGCGGCAGCGCTCGGCATCGGGCTCGTGATCACCGCGATGCCCGAACTCGGCATGCTGGCGGTGGGCGCCGTGGCGGCCGCCCTGGTCACCGGCATCTTCGGCGGTGGCGTCGTCATCCAGGTCGTGGTCTTCGTCGTCGTCTCGACCGCACTCATCGCCGTCGTACGGCCCATCGCGAACCGGCATCGCGCACAGCCCCAACACGCCACCGGCATCGAGGCCCTGAAGGGCAAACAGGCCGTCGTACTGGAGCGGGTCGACGCCTCCGGCGGCCGGATCAAGCTCGCCGGAGAGATCTGGTCGGCACGCGCCCTCGACACCGACCGCGCCTACGAAGTAGGCCAGGAAGTGGACGTCGTGGACATCGAGGGGGCCACGGCGATCGTCATGTGACCTCGCACGACGTAACTGGCGCGAACGCGCCACAGGCCACGCGACGGTCTGTCAGACTCGACCAGCAAGATCTTCAACAACCATAAGATCTGCCGAAGTTGCCGCAGCGGAGAAGGGGTACGGGGAAACGACGATGGAACCGGTCATCATCGTCCTGATCATTCTGGTGGTGTTGGTCTTCATCGCCCTGATCAAGACGATCCAGGTCATCCCACAGGCGAGCGCCGCCATCGTCGAGCGCTTCGGCCGCTACACGCGGACACTCAACGCGGGCCTCAACATCGTGGTCCCGTTCATCGACACCATCCGCAACCGCATCGACCTGCGGGAACAGGTCGTGCCGTTCCCGCCGCAGCCGGTGATCACCCAGGACAACCTGGTCGTGAACATCGACACCGTCATCTACTACCAGGTGACCGACGCCCGCGCCGCCACCTACGAGGTCGCCAGCTACATCCAGGCGATCGAGCAGCTCACGGTCACCACGCTCCGCAACATCATCGGCGGCATGGACCTGGAGCGCACCCTGACCTCCCGCGAGGAGATCAACGCGGCCCTGCGCGGCGTCCTCGACGAGGCGACCGGCAAGTGGGGCATCCGTGTCAACCGCGTCGAGCTCAAGGCCATCGAACCGCCCACCTCCATCCAGGACTCGATGGAGAAGCAGATGCGCGCCGACCGCGACAAGCGCGCCGCGATCCTCACCGCCGAAGGTACGCGCCAGGCCGCCATCCTCACCGCAGAGGGCGAGAAGCAGTCCCAGATCCTGCGCGCCGAAGGTGAGGCCAAGGCGGCCGCCCTGCGCGCGGAAGGCGAGGCCCAGGCGGTCCGCACGGTCTTCGAAGCCATCCACGCCGGCGACCCCGACCAGAAGCTCCTGTCCTACCAGTACCTCCAGATGCTCCCGAAGATCGCCGAGGGCGACGCCAACAAACTCTGGATCGTCCCCAGCGAAATCGGCGACGCCCTCAAGGGCCTCTCCGGCGCGATGGGCAACCTGGGCGGCCTGGGCGGAGGTTCGGGAGCAGCGGGCAACGGCGGCACGGGAGCGGAACGCCGAGAGAAGCCGGCAATCGACTGACATGAAGTCAGTTCCACGCGGTGCGTAGTGCTACGACAATGGGCCCGCCTTCCTCGGAAGGCGGGCCCAAGTGCCCTCGTCACGCGGCATCCAGTGCCAGCCAATCCGGCAGAGCCGCAAACTCGTCGGCCCCCAACCCCAGCAACATCGCATCAGCGGGCGTCGGCTCGAACGGCTCCCGAAGCAACGGCATACCCGCCTGCTCAGGCGTCCGGTCGGCCTTGCGGTGATTGTCCTCCGCACACGACGCCACCGTGTTCAGCCAGGTGTCCTGCCCACCCTGCGACCGCGGCACCACATGGTCCACCGTCGAGGCCCTGCGACCGCAGTACGCGCACCGGTGCCGGTCCCGCACCAGAACACCCCGCCTCGACCACGGCGCTTGTCTTCGGAACGGCACCCTCACATACCTGCACAGCCTGATCACCCGGGGCGCGGGTATGTCCACCGCGGCTCCCCGCATACGCAGTTCGGGGTGGGCCTGCTCGACGACGGCCTTGTCCTGAAGCACCAGAACGACCGCTCGATTCAACGTCACCGTCGACAGCGGCTCGAAGCTCGCGTTCAGTACCAGCGTGTCCCGCATTGCAGCCCACCTCCCGTGCGCACCTGCCCACCCCCTGGCGGGCTGGGATCAACTCTGGCCGGGCACGCCGAGATGGACAACGAAATAAAAAATGCCCGCCCCCGATCACTTCCATGACCAGGGGCGGGCAAACGTTCCATGAACGTCAGGCTTCGGCAGGCACCTCGTACTCGGCGATCACATGCGCACGCGCGATCGCGTGGAACCGCAGATTGAACCCGACGACGGCCGGGCTGGCATCCGAGCCCGGACCGAGATTCTCCTGGTCCACGGCGTACACCGTGAACACATAGCGGTGCGGCCCGTCCCCGGGCGGCGGCGCGGCACCACCGAAGTCCTTCGACCCGTAGTCGTTGCGCGCCTGTACGGCACCCTCCGGCAGCCCCTCGAACTTGCCGCTGCCCGCACCCGCCGGCAGCTCGGTCACCGAGGCCGGGATGTCGAAGACGACCCAGTGCCAGAACCCGCTGCCCGTAGGGGCGTCCGGGTCGTAGCAGGTCACGGCGAAGCTCTTGGTCTCAGCCGGGAAACCCTCCCAGCGCAGCTGCGGCGAGGTGTTGCCGGCCGCGTAGACCTGAGCGTCCTTGAGGGTTCCGCCATGCTCGACGTCCTCGCTCGCGACCGTGAAGGACGGAACGGACGGATGGAAGTCGTGCGGCAGCGGCCGCCTCTTCAGCTCGGTCACTTCGATACCTCCTGTGGGAACAGTGGAATCAGCAGTTCCGAGCCTAGAACCAGTTGCGCTTGCTGCCGACCTCGGACAGCCACTGGTTGAGATACGCCGCCCAGTCGGTCCCATGGAAGTCGTTCAGACCCACCTGGAACGACCGGAAGGTGTCACTGCCCTCGCTGAACAGCCCCGGCTTCTTGTCCATCTCGAGGACGACGTCCATCGCGTTCTGATCCGCGACGAAGCTCAGCTCGACCTGGTTGATCCCGCGGTACTGCTGCGGCGGGAAGAACTCGATCTCCTGGTAGAACGGCAGCTTCTGCCGCGTACCGCGGATGTGGCCGCGCTCCATGTCGGCGTTCTTGAAACGGAACCCCAGCTGGATGAAGGCGTCGAGGATCGCCTTCTGCGCGGGCAGCGGGTGCACGTTGATCGGGTCCAGGTCGGTGGAGTCCACGGCCCGCGCGATCGCCAGCTCCGTCGTCACACCGATGTTCATGCCGCGCAGCGCCTGACCGTCGATCATCGTGACCGGCGTCTCCCACGGGATCTCCAGCCCGAACGGCACCGCGTGCACCGCCCCGGACTGCAGCTCGAAGGCGCCACCGAGCTGCTGCTTCGTGAACTCGATGTCCTGCTTGTACTCCGAGTCCTGGCTCTCGACCTCGACGCGCGCCTGGAGCCCGACGGCCAGGCCCTCGATGTCCTGGTTCACGGACCCGCCCTGAATCCGCACCTCACCCTGGACGACACCGCCCGGGACGACGTTGACCTCCGTCAGCACCGTCTCGACCGAAGCACCGCCGGCCCCCAGGCTCGCGAGCAGCTTCTTGAACGCCATGACTCTCCTCTTCTCAGAGTGGATCCCTGATCCCTACAAACGCGATCCGGCCGTGGCCGGTTCCGCGCCCCCACCCTGGCAAGGTGCAGGCCCCCTGACCACCCCGTCGCGACCACCCGTCTGCACTACCCTCGGACGGCATGATCGCGACCCCCGACCGTACGCCCCTGCCCCGGGACTTCTTCGACCGCCCCGTCCTGGAGGTCGCCCCCGACCTCCTCGGCCGCCTCCTCGTACGCACCACCCCGGACGGTCCGATCACCCTCCGCCTGACAGAGGTCGAGGCCTACGACGGCCCGAACGACCCCGGCTCCCACGCGTATCGCGGCCGCACCCCCCGCAACGACGTGATGTTCGGTCCCCCCGGACGCGTCTACGTCTACTTCACCTACGGCATGTGGCACTGCATGAACCTGGTGTGCGGCCCCGACGGCCAGGCATGTGCGGTCCTGCTGCGCGCCGGCGAGATCGTCGAGGGCGCCGAGCTCGCCCGCAAACGTCGACTCTCGGCCCGCAACGACAAGGAACTGGCCAAAGGCCCGGCACGCCTGGCCACGGCCCTGGGCGTGGACCGCGCCCTGGACGGCACGGACGCGTGCACCTCCGCCGAGACCCCGCTGCGGATGCTCACTGGCACGCCCGTTCCCTCCGACCAGGTACTCAACGGCCCACGAACCGGCGTGGCAGGCGACGGCGGCAACGGCGACATCCACCCCTGGCGCTTCTGGATCGCCAACGACCCGACGGTCAGCCCCTATCGGGCCCATGTCCCCAAGCGCCGCCGAAGTTGACTCACGTATGCGAGGGGCGTAACGTAGCCCGAGCCGCTGAACCGGGTACTGCGTAAGTCAGCAGCCGGAGCGGCCAACCCACTACCTACGAGAACCCCTCAGCGGGGTCGATTCTGGTGTGCCCGCATGCCCGAATTCGAATCCGCGGAACCCGATTATGAATCGGGCGGGGGAATCGGCTAACGTAGTGAATGTCGAAAGGCCAACGGGCGAAAGCCCAGAGCCCAAGGCAACTCCCGCTGACTGGGAATCAGGCCCGAAAGGATCTGATAGAGTCGGAAACGCAAGACCGAAGGGAAGCCCGGAGGAAAGCCCGAGAGGGTGAGTACAAAGGAAGCGTCCGTTCCTTGAGAACTCAACAGCGTGCCAAAAGTCAACGCCAGATATGTTGATACCCCGACACTGGGATTGTTCCCGGTGGCGAGGTTCCTTTGAAACACACAGCGAGGACGCTGTGAACGGCCGGATCATTCCTCCGGCTGTTCCGCTCCCGTGAAAAGCATTCACGGAGAGTTTGATCCTGGCTCAGGACGAACGCTGGCGGCGTGCTTAACACATGCAAGTCGAACGATGAACCGGTTTCGGCCGGGGATTAGTGGCGAACGGGTGAGTAACACGTGGGCAATCTGCCCTGCACTCTGGGACAAGCCCTGGAAACGGGGTCTAATACCGGATATGAGCCTCCATCGCATGGTGGGGGCTGTAAAGCTCCGGCGGTGCAGGATGAGCCCGCGGCCTATCAGCTTGTTGGTGAGGTAACGGCTCACCAAGGCGACGACGGGTAGCCGGCCTGAGAGGGCGACCGGCCACACTGGGACTGAGACACGGCCCAGACTCCTACGGGAGGCAGCAGTGGGGAATATTGCACAATGGGCGAAAGCCTGATGCAGCGACGCCGCGTGAGGGATGACGGCCTTCGGGTTGTAAACCTCTTTCAGCAGGGAAGAAGCGCAAGTGACGGTACCTGCAGAAGAAGCGCCGGCTAACTACGTGCCAGCAGCCGCGGTAATACGTAGGGCGCAAGCGTTGTCCGGAATTATTGGGCGTAAAGAGCTCGTAGGCGGCTTGTCGCGTCGGTTGTGAAAGCCCGGGGCTTAACCCCGGGTCTGCAGTCGATACGGGCAGGCTAGAGTTCGGTAGGGGAGATCGGAATTCCTGGTGTAGCGGTGAAATGCGCAGATATCAGGAGGAACACCGGTGGCGAAGGCGGATCTCTGGGCCGATACTGACGCTGAGGAGCGAAAGCGTGGGGAGCGAACAGGATTAGATACCCTGGTAGTCCACGCCGTAAACGGTGGGCACTAGGTGTGGGCAACATTCCACGTTGTCCGTGCCGCAGCTAACGCATTAAGTGCCCCGCCTGGGGAGTACGGCCGCAAGGCTAAAACTCAAAGGAATTGACGGGGGCCCGCACAAGCGGCGGAGCATGTGGCTTAATTCGACGCAACGCGAAGAACCTTACCAAGGCTTGACATACACCGGAAACGGCCGGAGACGGTCGCCCCCTTGTGGTCGGTGTACAGGTGGTGCATGGCTGTCGTCAGCTCGTGTCGTGAGATGTTGGGTTAAGTCCCGCAACGAGCGCAACCCTTGTCCCGTGTTGCCAGCAGGCCCTTGTGGTGCTGGGGACTCACGGGAGACCGCCGGGGTCAACTCGGAGGAAGGTGGGGACGACGTCAAGTCATCATGCCCCTTATGTCTTGGGCTGCACACGTGCTACAATGGCCGGTACAATGAGCTGCGATACCGCGAGGTGGAGCGAATCTCAAAAAGCCGGTCTCAGTTCGGATTGGGGTCTGCAACTCGACCCCATGAAGTCGGAGTCGCTAGTAATCGCAGATCAGCATTGCTGCGGTGAATACGTTCCCGGGCCTTGTACACACCGCCCGTCACGTCACGAAAGTCGGTAACACCCGAAGCCGGTGGCCCAACCCCTCGTGGGAGGGAGCTGTCGAAGGTGGGACTGGCGATTGGGACGAAGTCGTAACAAGGTAGCCGTACCGGAAGGTGCGGCTGGATCACCTCCTTTCTAAGGAGCACCTGGCCGCCAAGCTTGCTTGGTGGTCCAGAGCCACTACGCAGGCGAATGTCCTGCGGTGGTCAGCTCATGGGTGGAACGTTGACTACTCGGCACACTTGACCTGCTCTGGTCGCTAGTACTGCTTCGGCGTGGAACGCGAGATGGAGAGGCGAGGGTGTCGGGCACGCTGTTGGGTGTCTGAGGGAATGAACCCTCGGGAGCCGGAGTCCGGGTAGTTGACGGGCGACTGGTTGTTGTTTGAGAACTGCACAGTGGACGCGAGCATCTGTGGCCAAGTTTTTAAGGGCGCACGGTGGATGCCTTGGCACCAGGAACCGATGAAGGACGTGGGAGGCCGCGATAGGCCCCGGGGAGTCGTCAACCAGGCTTTGATCCGGGGGTGTCCGAATGGGGAAACCCGGCAGTCGTCATGGGCTGTCACCCGCTGCTGAACTCATAGGCAGTGTGGAGGGAACGCGGGGAAGTGAAACATCTCAGTACCCGCAGGAAGAGAAAACAACCGTGATTCCGGGAGTAGTGGCGAGCGAAACCGGATGAGGCCAAACCTACGACGTGTGAGACCCGGCAGGGGTTGCGTCGTGGGGGTTGTGGGATCTCTCTTCTACGGTCTGCCGGCCGTAGGGCGAGTCAGAAACCGTTGATGTAGGCGAAGGACATGCGAAAGGTCCGGCGTAGAGGGTAAGACCCCCGTAGTCGAAACGTCAGCGGCTCGTTTGAGAGACACCCAAGTAGCACGGGGCCCGAGAAATCCCGTGTGAATCTGGCGGGACCACCCGCTAAGCCTAAATATTCCCTGGTGACCGATAGCGGATAGTACCGTGAGGGAATGGTGAAAAGTACCCCGGGAGGGGAGTGAAATAGTACCTGAAACCGTGTGCCTACAAGCCGTGGGAGCGTCGGAATGTGCTTGCACATTCTCGTGACTGCGTGCCTTTTGAAGAATGAGCCTGCGAGTTTGCGGTGTGTTGCGAGGTTAACCCGTGTGGGGAAGCCGTAGCGAAAGCGAGTCCGAACAGGGCGTTTTAGTAGCGCGCTCAAGACCCGAAGCGGAGTGATCTAGCCATGGGCAGGTTGAAGCGGAGGTAAGACTTCGTGGAGGACCGAACCCACCAGGGTTGAAAACCTGGGGGATGACCTGTGGTTAGGGGTGAAAGGCCAATCAAACTCCGTGATAGCTGGTTCTCCCCGAAATGCATTTAGGTGCAGCGTCGTGTGTTTCTTGCCGGAGGTAGAGCACTGGATAGGCGATGGGCCCTACCGGGTTACTGACCTTAGCCAAACTCCGAATGCCGGTAAGTGAGAGCGCGGCAGTGAGACTGTGGGGGATAAGCTCCATGGTCGAGAGGGAAACAGCCCAGAGCATCGACTAAGGCCCCTAAGCGTACGCTAAGTGGGAAAGGATGTGGAGTCGCAGAGACAACCAGGAGGTTGGCTTAGAAGCAGCCACCCTTGAAAGAGTGCGTAATAGCTCACTGGTCAAGTGATTCCGCGCCGACAATGTAGCGGGGCTCAAGCGTACCGCCGAAGTCGTGTCATTGCGATATCAACCCCCAACGGGGATCGTGATGGGTAGGGGAGCGTCGTCTGCCGGGTGAAGCAGCCGCGTAAGCGAGTTGTGGACGGTTGACGAGTGAGAATGCAGGCATGAGTAGCGATTCACACGTGAGAAACGTGTGCGCCGATTGACTAAGGGTTCCTGGGTCAAGCTGATCTGCCCAGGGTAAGTCGGGACCTAAGGCGAGGCCGACAGGCGTAGTCGATGGATAACCGGTTGATATTCCGGTACCCGCTGTGAAGCGTCAAACATCGAGCATCGTGATGCTAAGGCCGTGAAGCCGCCCTGATCTCTTCGGAGTTGAGGGGAGTGGTGGAGCCGCCGGACCAAGCGGTTAGTAGGTGAGTGATGGGGTGACGCAGGAAGGTAGTCCATCCCGGGCGGTGGTTGTCCCGGGGTAAGGGTGTAGGACGTCAGGTAGGTAAATCCGCCTGGCACGTAGTCTGAGACCTGATGCCGAGCCGATTGTGGTGAAGTGGATGATCCTATGCTGTCGAGAAAAGCCTCTAGCGAGTTTCATGGCGGCCCGTACCCTAAACCGACTCAGGTGGTCAGGTAGAGAATACCGAGGCGTTCGGGTGAACTATGGTTAAGGAACTCGGCAAAATGCCCCCGTAACTTCGGGAGAAGGGGGGCCACGCCTGGTGATCACTCTTGCAGTGTGAGCTGGGGGTGGCCGCAGAGACCAGCGAGAAGCGACTGTTTACTAAAAACACAGGTCCGTGCGAAGCCGTAAGGCGATGTATACGGACTGACGCCTGCCCGGTGCTGGAACGTTAAGGGGACCGGTTAGCTTGGATTCGTCCAGGCGAAGCTGAGAACTTAAGCGCCAGTAAACGGCGGTGGTAACTATAACCATCCTAAGGTAGCGAAATTCCTTGTCGGGTAAGTTCCGACCTGCACGAATGGCGTAACGACTTCTCGACTGTCTCAACCATAGGCCCGGTGAAATTGCACTACGAGTAAAGATGCTCGTTTCGCGCAGCAGGACGGAAAGACCCCGGGACCTTTACTACAGTTTGATATTGGTGTTCGGTTCGGCTTGTGTAGGATAGCTGGGAGACTTTGAAATGCGGACGCCAGTTCGTGTGGAGTCGTCGTTGAAATACCAGTCTGGTCGTGCTGGATGTCTAACCTGGGTCCGTGATCCGGATCAGGGACAGTGTCTGATGGGTAGTTTAACTGGGGCGGTTGCCTCCTAAAGGGTAACGGAGGCGCCCAAAGGTTCCCTCAGCCTGGTTGGCAATCAGGTGTTGAGTGTAAGTGCACAAGGGAGCTTGACTGTGAGACCGACGGGTCGAGCAGGGACGAAAGTCGGGACTAGTGATCCGGCGGTGGCTTGTGGAAGCGCCGTCGCTCAACGGATAAAAGGTACCCCGGGGATAACAGGCTGATCTTCCCCAAGAGTCCATATCGACGGGATGGTTTGGCACCTCGATGTCGGCTCGTCGCATCCTGGGGCTGGAGTCGGTCCCAAGGGTTGGGCTGTTCGCCCATTAAAGCGGTACGCGAGCTGGGTTTAGAACGTCGTGAGACAGTTCGGTCCCTATCCGCTGTGCGCGTAGGAGTCTTGAGAAGGGCTGTCCCTAGTACGAGAGGACCGGGACGGACGAACCTCTGGTGTGCCAGTTGTTCTGCCAAGGGCATGGCTGGTTGGCTACGTTCGGGAGGGATAACCGCTGAAAGCATCTAAGCGGGAAGCCTGCTTCGAGATGAGGACTCCCACCTCTATAAGAGGGTAAGGCTCCCAGTAGACGACTGGGTTGATAGGCCGGATCTGGAAGCACCGTGAGGTGTGGAGGTGACCGGTACTAATAGGCCGAGGGCTTGTCCATAGAGGCTCGCGTCCACTGTGTTGGTTCTGAGACAACGACCGTTGTCGGCTTTGAGTAGAACAGACAACAGAAGAGTGTGCTTGTTCGCTCGAAACCATTAGGGTTTCGGTGGTTATAGCGTGAGGGAAACGCCCGGTTACATTCCGAACCCGGAAGCTAAGCCTTACAGCGCCGATGGTACTGCAGGGGGGACCCTGTGGGAGAGTAGGACGCCGCCGAACAATCTTTGGGGGACCCCTGGTCACCAGCGTTCAGCTGGGGCCAGGGGTCCTTTTGTTTTTACAATGCTTGCGGTACCGAAGACAGGAGTCACCGATGTCCACCAACTCTCCCGACGACCGACCGGAGCGCGACCAGCGGCGACGGGACAGTGGTGACCGCGGCAACAGGGGTGACCGAGGCGGTTACCGAGGGGACCGCGGCGGCTTCCGGCGGGACAACGACCGGCGGGACAGCGACCGTGGCGGTGACCGTGGTCGTTTCCGGCGTGACGACAGCCGTGGCGGGTACGGCCGGCGCGATGATCGACGTGACGACCGACGTGATGACCGGCGTGATGACCGGCGTGACGACCGGCGTGACGACCGACGTGACGACCGACGTGACAGTGACCGTGGGCCCCGTCCCTCGTTCCGTCGGGACGACCGGCCGGGTGGGCCGCGTCGCGACGACCGGGATCGCGAGCGCGGCTTCCGGCGTGACGGCGACCGGCCGTCCTACCGGCGTGACGACCGCGGAGAGCGTCGGGACGACGACCGCGGCGGATACGGCCGGCGTGACGACCATCGCGGTGGCTACGGTCGGCGCGACGACCGTCGGGGCGATGACCGGGACCGTGGGTTCCGTAGGGACGACCGGCGCGATGACCGCCGCGATGACCGCCGTGACGATCGACGCGATGTCCGGCGCGACAGTGACCGTGGCGGCTTCCGTCGGGATGACCGTGACCGCGACCGGGACCGTGGCTTCCGTCGGGATGACCGCGGTGAGCGCGGTGACCGGGGCGACCGGGACCGCGGGTTCAGGCGGGACGACCGGCGCGATGATCGGCGCGATCACGACCGTGGTGGGTTCCGGCGTGACGACAGCCGTGGTGACCGCGGTGGGTTCCGTGGGCGGGACGACCGTGGCGGACGTGGGCCCCGTCGGGACGACCGCGGTGGGCGTCCCGGTGGGTTCCGTGGGCGCGACGACCGGCGTGATGACCGGCGCGGTGGTGGCCGGTTCCGTGATGAGCGGGATCGGGATCGGGACCGTGGGGACCGCGAGCCGATCAAGCGGCTGCCGATCCCCGAGGACGTCACGGGTGACGAGATCGACAAGGACGTACGGCAGGAGCTGCAGAGCCTGCCGAAGACGCTCGCGGAGGATGTCGCCAAGAACCTGGTGATGGTCGCGCGGCTCATCGACGAGGACCCCGAGGGTGCCTACGGCTACTCCAAGGTGGCGCTGCGACTGGCGTCGCGGGTCGCGGCCGTACGCGAGGCGGCGGGGTTCGCCGCTTACGCCAACCAGAAGTACGCGGAGGCGCTGGCCGAGTTCCGGGCGGCGCGGCGGATGACCGGTGGCGTGGAGCTGTGGCCGGTGATGGCCGACTGTGAGCGTGGGCTCGGGCGGCCGGAGAAGGCGCTGGACATGGCCGGGGCGCCCGAGGTGCACAAGCTCGACAAGGCCGGGCAGGTGGAGATGCGGCTCGTCGCGGCCGGCGCCCGGCGTGACATGGGGCAGCTCGACGCGGCCATCGTGACGCTGCAGAGCCCCGAGCTGGCCTCCAACGCCGTACAGCCGTGGACCGCGCGGCTGCGGTACGCGTACGCGGACGCGCTGCTGGCCGCCGGGCGGCAGGGTGAGGCGCGGGAGTGGTTCGCGAAGGCCGTCGAGGCCGACAAGGACGGCAGCACGGATGCCTCCGACCGGCTCGCGGAGCTGGACGGTGTCGAGTTCGTCGACGCTCTTGACGAGGACGAGAACGAGGACGGCGTGGACGCCGGCGAGCAGGCTCCGGCCGACGCCGAGGACGGCGACAAGGAGTGAGTGGCGCGTGATGTGAGGGGCGGGATCCCGGGCAGGGGTCCCGCCCCTTCGGCGTTCTAGAGGTCCAGTGCGCGCAGGACCAGGCCCGAGGCCGGCTTCGGGCCGAACGACGTCGACTTGCGGGGCATCGTGACGCCCTGGCGGGCCAGGTCGCGTACGACGTCCTCGCGGACGGGGTGCATCAGGACGGCCGTACCGCCGTCGCGTTCCGCCTTGGTGACGGTGGCGGCCGTGTCGTGGATGTAGGCGATGCGGGCCGGGTCGTCCTCGGGGATGTGCCAGACGTGGGCGAGGAGCGTGGCGTGCAGGACCGTGGCGTCCAGGGTGCGCCAGGCGGCCGGTCGGTCCGCGGGGACGGTGCGGGTGAGGAGGGCCTCGTCCGGCTGGTCGACGAGGTGGAAGGCGCCGTCGCCGGCGAGAAGGTAGGCGTTGCCGGAGCAGGTCGCGTCGGCGAGCGTCTCCAGGGCCTCGGCCAGCGGCACTTTGAGGCGTCGTACGCGGAAGAGGCCGTCGAGGGCGGCCAGGGCGTCCGGCACCGGCAGGTCGTGCAGGAGGCGGTGGATCGCGCGGACGCGCAGGGGATAGCGGGCCGTGTCGACCAGGAGGACCAGGCCGTAGTCCCAGGGGCTGGGTGAGCCGTGCTCCGCGCGCAGCCGGAGATAGGTCGCCCAGCGGTGGTGGCCGTCGGCGATCAGGGCCTGGTGGCGGGTCAGGTCGGACTGGACGCGGGCCAGCTCGGCGGGATCGTCGATCGACCACAGGCGGTGGCTGAATCCGTCCTCCGTGGTGGTCGAGAGGAGGGGTGGGCGTGCGACCGTGCGCTCGATCACGGCGGTCGTGTCGGCCGCCGAGCCGTTGCCGCGGTACGTCAGGAGCAGGGGCTCCAGGTTCGCGGAGGTGGCGCGCATCAGGGCCGCTCTGTCGGCGACCACATGCGGCATGACGTCCTCGTGCGGCAGGACCAGGCCCTCCGACGGCTCCGACAGGCGCAGGGCGCCGATGACGCCGCGCTGCAGCATGCCCTCGCCGTCGCGCTGCTCGTAGACGTACAGGCAGGGCTCGGGGTCGGCGGTCAGTACGCCGTCGGACAGCCAGCGGCCCAGGGTCTTCGCCGCCTGTTCGTTGCGGGCGTCGGGGGTGGCGGCCTGGGGGAGGATCAGGCGGACGATGTTGTGCGGGTCGGCCGACTCGAGATGGAGCAGGCCGTCGGGGCGGACCACTACGTCGTACGGCGGTGACGTCACGGCCGCCAGGCTGCCGACCCGGTCGGGGTCGTAACGAAGCCCTCTGAACGGGGTGAGTTCGAGGCCTCGGCGCGCCGTTGCTTCCGGGTGACCTGCTGAGTTCATCCCGGCATCGTACGGGTGTCGGTGGCATGGGGGATGATCGGGGGAAAGCCGTCGAACGAGGAGCGATGCGGAATGAGCCAGAGCGTCAGGACGAGGCCCGCGGGAAGCGGGCAGGCCCTGAGCGAGGCGTACGACACGGCGCTGCTCGACCTCGACGGTGTGGTGTACGCGGGTGGGTACGCGATCGGGCATGCCGTCGATTCGCTCGCGGCGGCGCGGGCGGGCGGGATGCATCTCGCCTATGTCACGAACAACGCGCTGCGGACGCCGGACGTGGTGGCCGCGCATCTGACGGCGCTGGGCATACCCACGGGCGCGGACGACGTGATCACGTCGGCGCAGGCGGTCGCGCGGCTGATCAGTGAGCGGATACCGGCCGGCTCCCGGGTACTGGTGATCGGGGGCGAGGGGCTGCGGGTCGCGCTGCGGGAGCGCGGGCTTGAGCCGGTGGAGTCGGCGGACGACGATCCGGCGGCGGTCGTGCAGGGGTACGGCGGGCCCGAGCTGCCGTGGGGGCGGTTCGCGGAGGCCTGTTACGCCATCGCGCGCGGGGTGCCCTGGTTCGCGTCCAACACCGACCTGACGATCCCCGGCGCGCGCGGGATCGGGCCGGGCAACGGCGCGGCGGTGGAGGTCGTGCGGATAGCGACCGGCGCGGAGCCGCAGGTGGCGGGCAAGCCATTGCCCCCCATGCACCGGGAGACGATCCTGCGGACCGGTGCCGAGCGGCCGCTGGTGGTCGGGGACCGGCTGGACACGGACATCGAGGGCGCGTTCAACGGGGACGTCGATTCGCTGCTGGTGCTGACCGGAGTGACCGACGGCGCCCAGCTGCTGGCCGCGCCGCCGCAGCACCGGCCGACGTATGTCGACGCGGATCTGCGGGGGCTGCTCACCGGGCAGCCGGAGGTCACCGTGGCCGGGGACGGCTTCCGGTGCGGTGGCTGGACGGCGACGGCGAAGGTGGAGCGGCTGGAACTCGACGGTGAGGGCGAGGCCTTGGACGGGCTGCGGGCGCTGTGCGCGGCGGCCTGGACGGCGGCCGGGGACGGCTCGTGCGGGCTGGACGCGGGAAAGGCGCTTGCGCGGCTGGGGTTGTGAGCCGTCGCACGGCGCCGGAGTGAGGGAGGGCACCCAGCGGAATCGTGGCCGAATGGGAGGGTAGGCTAACCTAACTGCGTGTTGGTCGACAGTCCTCCCGAACAGCGCGCGGAGTCCGAGTCCGCGCCCCCAACCCGACGGGCGACACGTGCCGTTGGGCTGCTCGTCTCTGTCCTGATTCTGCTGGTCGTCGTGTTGGCGAGCATCGCGATCGGGGCGAAACAGCTCTCGGTCGGCGAGGTCTGGCACGGGCTGTTCCAGAGTTCCGGGACCTACGGCGACGTCGTGGTCGACGACCGGATCTCGCGCACCGTCCTCGGCCTGCTCGCCGGCGCCGCCCTCGGTCTCGCCGGAGCCGTGCTCCAGGCGCTCACCCGCAATCCGCTCGCCGATCCCGGGCTGCTCGGCATCAACGCGGGCGCGTCCGCCGCGGTCGTCACCGCCATCACCTTCTTCGGCGTCACCAGCCTCAGCGGCTATGTCTGGTTCGCCTTCCTCGGCGCTGCCGCGGTCGGGGCGATGGTCTGGTTCCTCGGCGGCAGCCGCGGCGCCACTCCGGTCCGGCTCGCGCTGGCCGGTACGGCGATCAGCGCCGCGCTCTACGGCTATCTCCAGGCCGTGATGATCTCGAACGACGCGGCGCTGAACAGGATGCGCTTCTGGACGGTCGGCTCGCTGACCTCGGCGACGGACGCGACCATCAGGCAGGTGCTGCCGTTCCTGGTCGTCGGCATGGTCCTCGCCCTCGCCCTCGCCCGGCCGCTGAACGCCATGGAGATGGGCGACGACACCGCCAGGGCCCTCGGCGCCAACCTCAACCGCACCCGGGTGCTGTCGATGCTCGCCGCCACCGTGCTGTGCGGCGCCGCGACCGCCGCGTGCGGGCCGATCGTGTTCGTCGGCCTGATGGTGCCGCACGTCGTGCGCTCCTTCACCGGCCCCGACCTGCGCTGGATCCTGCCGTACGCGGCCGTTCTGTCGCCCGTGCTGCTGCTCGGCGCCGATGTGCTGGGCCGGCTCGTGGCCCGGCCCTCCGAGCTCCAGGTCGGCATCGTCACCGCGATCCTCGGCGGACCGGTCTTCATCTTTCTCGTACGACGGCGGAGGACGGCCCAGCTGTGAGGACCGCAGTGAAGAGCGAAGCGGACACCGCCGTGCGGAGCGCGGCGAAGACCCCCCGCGCACCCCGCGCCACCCGCGCCAACCGTGCCGTGCGCACGCCGGGCGGGCTCTCCGTCCGCCTGGACGTGCGGGCGCTGACCGTCGTCGTCCTGCTGGTGCTGGCCGCGCTCACCGCGAGCGTCGTACTGATCGGCACCGGCGACTTCCCGATGGGGGCCGGCGACGTACTGAAGACGCTGTTGGGGGACGGCAACGCCGGGCAGGAGTTCATCGTCAACGAACTGCGGCTGCCGCGGGTGCTGGTCGGGCTCCTGGTCGGGGCCTCGCTCGGCCTCGGCGGCGCGCTGTTCCAGGCGCTGTCCCGCAACCCGCTGGGCAGCCCGGACATCCTCGGTCTCGGACAGGGGGCCACGACCGGGGCGCTCGTGGTGATCGTGCTGTTCTCCGGGAACGCCGGACAGGTCACCGTCGGCGCGCTGCTCGGCGGACTCGGGACCGGTCTCGCCATCTATCTGCTCGCCTGGAAGCGGGGCGTGCACGGATATCGGCTGGTCCTGGTCGGTATCGGCATGTCCGCGATCATGACGGCGGTCAACGGCTATCTGCTGACCAAGGCCGATCTGGTCGACGCGGCCCGCGCGGTGGTGTGGATGACCGGCTCCCTCAGCGGCCGTGACTGGGCCCAGGTCTGGCCGCTGCTCGCAGTGTGCGCCGTCCTCGTACCGCTCGTCCTCGGCAATGCGCGAGCGCTGCGGATGATGGAGATGGGCGACGACGTCTCCTACGCCCTCGGAGTGCGTGTCGAACGCGTACGACTGCTGCTGATGCTGGCCGCCGTGCTGCTCACCGCGGCCGCCACCGCGGCCGCCGGCCCCGTCAGCTTCGTGGCGCTCACCGCCCCGCAGCTCGCCCGGCGCCTGACCCGCTCACCCGGGCCGAATCTGCTGCCCTCCCTGTGCATGGGCGCCGCCCTGCTGGTCACCGCCGACTGGACCTCCCAGCGGGTCTTCGGCGCCGACCAGATGCCCGTCGGCGTGGTCACGGGCGTGCTCGGCGGCGTGTACCTGCTCTGGCTGCTGGTCACCGAGCGCAAGGCGGGCCGGATATGAGCGCCGGCAGCACCGACAAGAACAGCAGTGGGCCGAACCACCGAAGGAGCACCGTGAACCGCCTGTCCGCCGACACCGTCACCCTCGCCTACGACCAGCGGGTCATCGCCGAGCAGTTGTCGGTGGAGATACCCGACAACTCCTTCACCGTGATCGTCGGCCCCAACGCGTGCGGCAAGTCCACGCTGCTGCGGGCGCTGTCCCGGATGCTCAAGCCCAGCCAGGGCCGGGTCCTGCTGGACGGGCAGGTCATCCAGTCGATGCCGGCGAAGAAGGTCGCGCGCACGCTGGGGCTGCTGCCGCAGTCGTCGATCGCGCCGGACGGGATCACCGTCGCCGACCTGGTGGGCCGCGGCCGGTATCCGCACCAGGGGATCCTGCGCCAGTGGTCGACCGAGGACGAGCGGGTCGTCCAGGAGTCGATGGAGCAGACCGGGGTCGCCGAACTCGCGGATCGCTATGTCGACGAACTGTCCGGCGGTCAGCGCCAGCGCGTGTGGATCGCGATGGCGCTCGCCCAGCAGACGCCGCTGCTGCTGCTCGACGAGCCGACGACCTACCTCGACATCCAGCACCAGATCGACGTCCTCGACCTGTGCGCCCAGTTGCACGAGGAGCAGGGGCGCACGCTGGTCGCCGTGCTGCACGACCTCAACCACGCCGCCCGCTACGCCACCCACCTCATCGCCCTGCGCGGCGGGGCGGTCATCGCCGAGGGCGCGCCCAACGACATCGTCACGGCCGAGCTGGTCGAGGAGGTCTTCGGGCTGCGGTGCCAGGTCATCGACGACCCGGAGACGGGGACGCCGCTGGTGGTGCCGGCCGCGCGCAAGGCGCGCGGAGAGGCCGAGAAGGTGGCGGCTACAGAAGCTTCCTGAGCAGCAGCAGGTCGCGCACGCCCGCGTGCAGCTTCACCCGGCCCGAGCCCCAGGCCTTGGCGAAGTGCAGCTCGCCGTCGACCAGGGCGACCAGGTCGTCGCCGGTCATGCTCAGTCTGATCTGAGCCTTCTCGCGGGGCGGGCCCTGGAGGGTGTCGTGGACCTGGATCCGGCCGCCCGCCATGCGGCCGGCGAACGTGACGTCCAGGTCGGTGATGTGGCAGCTCACCGAGCGGTCCAGGGCAGCGGCCGTGCGGACGTCCCCTTCGGCGTGCTGCATGCTGTCCGAGAGCTTTTCGAGTGCGGCGCGGCACTCCTCGATCGTGGCCATCGCGATCGACGGTACCCCAGCGGTTCGGGGTAGCGTCTGGGCATGAGCGACACGGTTCCGGAGACGGAGATCCCGGCGGTCCCGCAGGAGCAGGCGGAGGCACAGGCCGAAGCCGTGGTCGAACCCGAGTACGACCCGGCCGCCCCCGCCCCGCTGAACGTCCCCCGCACGCCCACCGGCAACGCCGAGGTCGACGCCCAGCTCGAGCGGCTCGGGGACACCGACCACCTCGCCACCGACGGGCACCTCGAGGTGTACGAGGATGTACACCGGGGGCTGCGCGACACGCTGACCGCGCTCGACGCCCGCCCGGGACCCCCGGCGCCCTCACCGTCGTACGGACAACACAGGAGCTGAACCGAACGTGGCAGGAGTCGCACGCCGCCGTCTCGACGCGGAGCTGGTCCGCCGGAAGCTCGCGCGCTCGCGTGAGCACGCCAGCCAGCTGATCGCCGCCGGGCGGGTCACCGTCGGCAAGACCGTCGCGACCAAACCCGCCACACAGGTGGAGACGGCGGCGGCGATCGTCGTCCAGGCCGACGACAGCGATCCTGAGTACGTCTCGCGGGGCGGGCACAAGCTCGCCGGCGCGCTGGAGGTGTTCGTGCCTCAGGGGCTCGCGGTGGAAGGGCGGCGGGCGCTGGACGCTGGCGCCTCCACCGGGGGTTTCACCGATGTGCTGCTGCGGTCGGGAGCCGCCCATGTCGTCGCCGTCGACGTCGGATACGGACAACTCGCCTGGAGTCTCCAAAGCGATGAACGCGTCACCGTCAAGGACCGTACGAACGTACGCGAGTTGACGCTCGAAGCGATCGATGGGGAACCAGTGGATCTTGTCGTGGGGGATCTGTCGTTCATCCCGCTCGGACTGGTGCTGCCCGCCCTGGTGCGGTGCGTGAAGCCGGACGCCGATCTGGTGATGATGGTCAAGCCGCAGTTCGAGGTGGGGAAGGAACGGCTGGGCAGTGGGGGAGTCGTACGGAGTCCGCAACTGCGGGCGGAGGCCGTGCGCGGTGTTGCCGAGAAGGCGTGGGAACTCGGGCTCGGAGTGAAGGGGGTCACGGCGAGTCCGTTGCCCGGACCCTCCGGGAATGTCGAGTACTTTCTGTGGCTGTGCGCCGGGGCGCCCGCCCTGGACCCGGCCGACGTTGACCGTGCAGTGGCGGAGGGGCCGCGTTGATGCAGAACCGAGCTCGTACTGTTTTTCTCCTCGCCCACACGGGGCGGCCGGCGGCGATTCGCAGCGCCGAGCTGGTGGTCAAGGGACTGCTGCGGTCGGGGATCGGCGTGCGGGTGCTGGAGGCGGAGGCCGAGGACCTGCCGCTGCCTGACGAGGTGAAACTCGTCAAGGAGGCGACGCCGCAGTGCCTCGACGGGTGCGAACTGCTCATCGTGCTGGGCGGCGACGGCACGCTGCTGAGGGGCGCCGAGTTCGCCCGGGCGTCCGGGGTGCCGATGCTGGGCGTGAACCTCGGGCGGGTCGGGTTCCTCGCGGAGGCCGAGCGGGACGATCTCGACAAGGTCGTCGACCGGGTCGTGACCAAGGCGTACGAGGTCGAGGAGCGGATGACCGTCGATGTCGTCGTGCATCAGAACGGCGACATCGTGCACACGGACTGGGCGCTGAACGAGGCGGCCGTGCAGAAGGCCGGGGCCGAGAAGCTCCTCGAGGTCGTGCTGGAGATCGACGGGCGCCCGGTGACCGGGTTCGGGTGCGACGGGATCGTGCTGTCCACCCCCACCGGGTCCACGGCCTACGCCTTCTCCGCGGGCGGGCCCGTGGTGTGGCCCGAGGTCGAGGCGCTGCTGATGGTGCCGATCAGCGCGCATGCGTTGTTCGCCAAGCCGTTGGTGACGTCGCCGGACTCCGTGCTGGCGGTGGAGGTGCTGCCGCACATCCCGCCGGGGGTGCTGTGGTGTGACGGGCGGCGGACCATCGAGCTGCCGCCGGGGGCGCGGGTCGAGGTGCGGCGGGGGGCCGTGCCGGTGCGACTGGCTCGGTTGCATCACGCCTCGTTCACGGACCGGCTGGTGGCGAAGTTCGCGCTGCCGGTCTCCGGATGGCGGGGCGCGCCTCATTAGGCGTTGCACTCGCGTGGGTGACAGGGTGCCTCGCACTCGGGTGGCTCCACCTCGTAAGGTCGTGTCCGTGTTGGAGGAGATGCGGATACGGTCGCTCGGAGTCATCGACGACGCGGTCGTCGAGCTGTCGCCCGGATTCACCGCGGTCACGGGTGAGACGGGCGCGGGCAAGACCATGGTGGTCACCAGCCTGGGGCTGTTGCTCGGCGGGCGCGCGGACGCCGCGCTCGTGCGGATCGGGGCCGAGAAGGCGGTCGTGGAGGGGCGGATCAGCGTCCCCCAGGGCACCTCGGCCGTCGTGCGCGCCGAGGAGGCCGGGGCCGAGCTCGACGACGGGGCGCTGCTGATCAGCCGTACCGTTTCCGCCGAAGGGCGGTCCCGGGCGCACCTCGGCGGGCGCAGCGTGCCCGTGGGGATGCTGGCCGAGCTCGCCGACGAACTGGTGGCCGTGCACGGGCAGACCGATCAGCAGGGCCTGCTGAAGCTGTCCCGGCAGCGGCAGGCGCTCGACCGGTACGCCGGGGACGCCGTCGCCGTGCCGCTCGCCAAGTACGGCGAGGCGTACCGGCGGTTGCGGGCGGTGTCGGTCGAGCTCGACGAGATCGTCACGCGTGCGCGTGAGCGGGCCCAGGAAGCCGACATGCTGCGGTTCGGACTCGACGAGATCGCCGGAGTCGAGCCGCGTGCCGGGGAGGACGTGGAACTCGCGGAGGAGGCCGAGCGGCTCGGGCACGCGGAGGCCCTGTCGTCCGCCGCCACGGCCGCCCACGCCGCCCTCGCCGGCAACCCGGAGGACCCCGAGGGCATCGACGCGGCCACGCTCGTCGCCGGTGCGCAGCGGGCGCTGGACGCCGTACGGTCGCACGACCCGGCGCTGGCCGCGCTCGGCGACCGGATCGGGGAGATCGGGATCCTGCTCGGCGATGTCGCCGGGGAGTTGGCGGGCTACGCCGACGACCTGGACGCCGATCCCCTGCGGCTCGCGGCCGTCGAGGAGCGGCGGGCCGCGCTGAACGGGCTCACACGCAAGTACGGCGAGAACATCGCCGCCGTGCTCGCCTGGGCCGAGGAGGGCGGCACCCGGCTGACCGAGCTGGACAGCGACGACGACCGGATCGGGGAGCTGACCGCCGAGCGGGACGCGCTGCGGACCGAGCTGGGCGGGCTTGCGCAGGCGCTGACCGATGCGCGCACCGAGGCCGCCGAGCGGTTCGCGGCGGCCGTGACCGCGGAGCTGGCGTCCCTGGCGATGCCGCACGCGCGCGTGTCCTTCGCCATCCGGCAGACCGAGGACCCGGACGGTGTGGAGGTCGGCGGTCGCCCCGTCGCCTACGGGCCGTCGGGCGTGGACGAGGTCGAGCTGCTGCTCGCCCCGCACCCGGGGGCGCCGCCCCGGCCGATCGCCAAGGGCGCGTCCGGCGGTGAGCTCTCGCGCGTGATGCTCGCCGTCGAGGTTGTGTTCGCCGGGACCGATCCCGTGCCGACGTATCTCTTCGACGAGGTCGACGCAGGCGTCGGCGGCAAGGCGGCCGTGGAGATCGGCCGGCGGCTCGCCCGGCTGGCCAAGTCCGCGCAGGTGGTCGTGGTGACCCACCTGCCGCAGGTGGCCGCCTTCGCCGACCGGCAGTTGCTCGTCGAGAAGACCAACGACGGGTCGGTCACCCGGTCCGGAGTGAAGGTCCTGGAGGGCGAGGAGCGGGTCCGGGAGCTTTCTCGGATGCTGGCGGGGCAGGAGGACTCCGAGACCGCCCGGGCGCATGCGGAGGAACTGCTGGAGACGGCTCGGGCGGACGTGTAGGCCCGAGTCCGGGGGCCGTAGGGTGTCCGGATGATCAAGCCAGCCGTCTCCTTCGGCCTCTCCGCCGCCCTCACCCGCGTCGCCGCCGGCGCCCTGCGCGCCAAGGCCCCAGGCGGCCGTGACCGCTGGGAGCGGAAGAACCACGCCGGGCGGAGCGTGGAGTTGTACGCCGGTCCCGCCTCGGCGCTGGCCGTAGCGGTCGGGGCCGGGCGGGTGTCGCCCGCCGCCGGGGTCGCGGTGGCCGTCGCGGGGATCTGCGGGGCGTACGACGACGTCGCCGGGGCCGGTGATCCGCGCAGCGGGTTCCGGGCGCATCTCGGTGCCCTGCGCGGCGGGGAAGTCACCAGCGGGGCCGTGAAGTTGTTCGGGATCTCGGCCGCCGGGCTGCTCGCGGGGGCGTTCCTGAAGGAGCGGCCCCTGGACAAGCTGCTCGCGGGCGTGGTCATCGCCGGGGCTGCCCACTTCGTCAATCTCGTCGACGTACGGCCGGGCAGGGCCGCCGCGACGGTGCTCGCCCTCGGCGCGCCGGGGCTGCTGCGCCGAGGGCCCGGCGCCGAGGTCGCCGCCACCGCCATGGGCGCCGCAGCGGCAGTGCTGCCCGACGACCTCGGGGAACGGGTGATGATCGGCGACACCGGGGCGCATGCGCTGGGCGCGGCCCTGGGCGCCGCCGTCGTCGCGGGGAACCGGCGTGCGGGGCTGGTCGCGCACGCCGCGGCCGTCGTGGCCGCGGCGGTGTACGGCGACCAAGTGAGCGAGGCCGCGCGCGGAGCGGGTCGGTGATGTGCGCCACGCGCGCGTGTTCGTGCACCATCGCCACCCGGGCTCACTCTTGCAGGTGACTCCGGCCGCCGAGTTGCCCGCCCTCCGCCCTCCCGGCGTTCCCGGAACGGCCGTGCGTCCTGGCATCCTTGGCGTACACACGTCGTACGCGTAGGGATCCGCGCGGTACACCCCCTCCGCCCGATCCTTCTGTACGTTCTTCGTGACCGTCCCACCCACGACCAGGAGCCCCGGCCACGTGACCCCCGTGAGCAGCCACTCACCGCACGGCCAGTCGTCGCTGCGCACCGTGCAGGTGCTGGGCGGCGGCAACGCCGGCAGTAGCGCGCATGTGCGATCGCTGGCCTCGGGGCTGGTGGCGCGGGGCGTGCGGGTCACGGTGTGCGCCCCCGTCGAGGCCGATCACCTCTACGACTTCACGGGTGCCGGCGCCGAACATGTGCATGTGCCGCGCAGCAGCGATCCCGCCTCCGTGGCCACGCTGCGGGCGGTGTGCGCGGACGCCGACCTCGTGCACGCGCACGGGCTGCACGCCTCCTTCCGCGCGGTGCTGGCACTGAGCGGGCGGCGCACCCCGCTCGTCGTCACCTGGCACGACCGGGCCCACGCCGAGGGCGCCCGCGCCCATCTCGTGCGGCTGTTGGAGCGGCGGGTCGTCAAGGCCGCCTCCGTCGTCCTCGGAACCACCTCGGCCCTGGTCGACCGGGCCCGCAGGACCGGTGCCCGGGACGCACGGCTCGCCGCCGTCGCGCTGCCCGGCCGGCGCCGCCCCGTCGAGCAGGACGACTCCGACCGGCTGCGGCCCAAGGTGCGCGCCGAACTCGGCTCCACCGGGCGGCCGTTGCTCATCGCCGTCGGCTCGCTGGAGCGGCATCGCGGATACGACGTGCTGCTCGACGCCTCGCGCGCGTGGCGCCGGCTCGATCCCGTGCCGCTGGTGGTGATCGCGGGGGAGGGGGCGCTACGGGCCGACCTTCAGCGCCGTATCGAGGACGAGGAGCTGCCCGTGCGGCTCATCGGGCGGCGCGACGACGTCAGCGAACTCCTCGCCGCCGCCGACATCGCGCTGCTGCCCAGCAGTTGGGAGTCGCGGTCCCTCCTCGCGCAGGAGGCCCTCCACGCGCGCGTGCCGCTCGTCGCCACCGACGTGGGAGGCCTGCCGGAACTCCTCGGCGACGCCGCCGAACTCGTCCCGTACGGCGACCCGGACGCCCTCGCCGACGCCGTCGTACGCCTGCTCGGCGACCCCGAGCGACAGGACTTCCTGCGGGAGCGGGGTGTGCGGCAGGCGGCGACCTGGCCGACCGAGGACGAGACCGTGGCCCAAGTGCTCAGTGTCTACGACGAGTTGACGCAGCCGCAGCCCATGATCTAGGCGGCCGCTAGGTGACATGCCTGCGTGCCCGCAGTGCCAGGCTCAACGCCAGCACCGTCTGCGGGTCGTCGAGGTCGGTGCCGAGCAACTCGCCGATGCGGGCGAGGCGGTTGTAGAGCGTCTGCCGGTTGAGGTGCAGCTCACGGGCCGTCTCCGCTTTGCGGCCCGCGTGCGCCAAGTACGTCTCCAGGGTGGGCAGCAGGGGCGGCCGGGACCGGTCGTCGTGGTCGCGCACCGGGCCGATCGCGCGGTCCACGAAGGCCGCGAGGTCGGGATGGTCGCGCAGCCGCCACAGCAGCAGGTCGATGTCCAGGCGGCGGGCGTCGTACCAGGGGCGGTCCGACAGGCCCTGCGCCGCCGTCGCCGTCTCGGCCGCGTGCCTGAGGCCCGCCGAGGCCGCCGCCCAGCCGCCCGCGACCCCGACGACCACGACCGGCGGCCGCGCCCCCGGCCGCTGGACCCCGGCCCGCTCCACGCCCGCCCGCAGCGCCGCCGCGACCCGGTCCGCGACCGCCTCTCGCTCCGCCTCCGCCCGCAGGCCCACCAGCAGCGGGACGCGCCCCTCGACAGGGCGCACGCCCAGCAGGACCGGAACTCCCACGGAGGCCAGCTCCTCGCCGACGGCACGCGCCAGCACCGCCCAACCCCCGTCCGGGGCCGGCGCGTCCCCGAGCCGCATCACGACCGGCAGCAGCGGGCTGTCACCCGGCTTGAAGCCCAGGACGCGCGCCTGCGCGGGGGCGTCCTCGGCGGCGATACGGCCTTCCGCGAGGTCGGTCAGGAAGTCGCCGCGGCCGCGTGCCGCCAGCTCCTCCTCCTGGCGCGCCTGCATCAGCACCACGGCGAGGATGCCGGCGGCCCGTTCGGCGGCGATCCGGTGCACGGGCGCGAGCGGACCCCGCACGGGCAGCAGGGCGAGCCGGGCCCGGACCGACCCCGCTCCCTGGCCGCCGCCCGGCACATCCACCAGCACCGAGCCCGCGGGCGGCGGCGCGTCCTTGTGCGGCCCCCGCAGCCCCTCCCACACCTGCAACGGGTCCGCGCCCTCGGGGCCGGCCCCGGCGGCGTACAGGAGCCGGCCGTCGGTCGCCTCCAGGAAGACCGGGTTGCCGCTGAAGTCCGCCAGGATGCCCAGCACTTGGGGCACTCCGCCGCCGCCGAGCAGGGCCTCGGTGCAGCGGCGGTGCACCTCCTCCGCCCGTTGCAGCAGCGCGTAGTGGCCGTTGACGATCTCGGTGTGGATCTCCTCGGTGACCGTCACGAAGGCGACCTGGCGATGTAGCTGGACGAGCGGGAGACCGGCCGTGCGCGCCGTGTCGACCAGGGCCGAGGGCAGCCGGGTGAAGCGCGTGCCGAGCTCGATGACCAGGGCCGCGATACCGCGCTCGGCCAGGGTGCGCACGAACGCGCGCTGGTCGGCGGGGCGGTTGCCGAGGCCGTAGCCCGTGGTCAGCATCAGCTCCCCGCCCTTGAGCAGGGAGGCGATGTTGGGCACCTCACCCGCGTGCACCCAGCGCACGGTCCGCTCCAGCCGGTCGGCACCCGCGAGTATCTCGGGCAGCCCGCTGCGCAGACCGGGCAGCTCCAGCGCCCGCCGTACCGTGATCCCGGCGCCGTGGGTGTCGAATCCGCTGTTCGTAGCGCTGTCCATGAGCCGGACGCTACCCGTGCGCGGGGTCGCCCGACATCTCCGAACGTGTTCATGGGGGCGGGGCCCGGGGTAGCGGCGTCGGCATGGACTACAGCGTGGTTGCGGTGGCACGGGAGGACGACAGCGCGGTGGAGGAGCCGTTGCGGGTGGCGGTGGTCGCCGACCGGCTCGGATATCGCGAGGTGTGGGCGGGGGAGGGGCCGACGTGGGACTCCTTCGTGCTCGCCACGGCGATCGGGCGGGCCACCGAGCGGGTCGCGCTGACGGCCGGCCCGGTGGCGGTGTCGGTGCGCGAGCCGTTCGGGATCGCGCGGGGTGCCGCGTCGGTCGCGGCCGTCACCGGGCGGCCGGTCGGGGTGGCGCTGGGGACGTCCAGCAAGCGGGTGGTGGAGGGCGTGCACGGGGTGCCGCGGGTGCGGCCCGCGGCGGCGATGGAGGTCTCGGCGGCGGCCGTACGCGGCTTCCTGCACGGCGAGCCCGGCGAACCGGTGGTCCCCGGCAGCAGCTTCCGGCGCCGTCTGGAGCCGCCCGGCGGTCCGCTCACCGTGGCGGCGTTCGGGGACCGCGCCATCGCCACGGCGGCCGCGCACGCCGACCGGATGCTGCTCGACCTCGTCTCGCCGGAACAGGTGCGCATGCTGCGGGCCAAGCTCGACGCGGCCGTCGAGCGCGCCGGCCGTTCGTCGCCGCCGACCCTGGCGGCCTGGCTGCCCGCCGCCGTCGATCCCGGCCCCGCCTCCCTCACACAGGTCCTGGGGAGCATCGCCGGGTATCTCACGGTGCCCGGCTACAGCGACATGTTCGAGGCGGCCGGGTTCGGGGAGGCGGTCGAGCTGGCCCGCACCGGAGCCGACGCCGCGACGTTGGCCCGGGCGCTGCCCGCCGAGGCGGCCGGCATGGTCGGGCTGGTGGGTGACCGGGACGCGGTACGCGCGCGTGCCGAGGAGTACGCCGCGGCCGGGCTCGACGAGATCGCCCTCGTCCCGGCGACGGCGGGCGACCCGGGCGGGGAGCGGACGCTGACCGCGCTCAGGCCGGCCTGATGTTGTGGTTGAACCGGAAGACGTTGTCCGGGTCGTAGCGGCGCTTGAGATCCGCGAGCCTTCGCGTGTTCTCGGCACCCAGACCGGCCACCACCCGCTCCGCGCCCTCGTCGCCGATGAAGTTCAGATAGACCGCGCCGCTGCTCCACGGCCGGACCTCGGCGCGCACGTCACGCACCCACCGCACGCACCGCTCGTCGTCCGCCGGGTCCTGCCACATGCCGTAGGGATGCACCGCCCAGGGCGCGTCCCGGTAGGGCACCGGGTACTCGTGCGGTCCCGCGGCGATGGCGCCGCCCTGCGGCAGCAGCACGTGCTGGGTGCCGGTCGGCACCGGCACGGACCGCCCGGCCGCGCAGTAGACGTCGACGAGGTCGTCCGGCGCGCCCGTCAGGTACTCCGCCGACCAGTAGTGCCGCATGCCGGGCGGGTCGTCGATCATGCACTGCACGTCGGCGTACGGCATGGCTCCGACGATCTCCGCCTCGTGCTCCAGCGCCAGCAGCGGTTCGGCGTACTTGCGCATGTCCTGCTCGGCACCGGCGTACGTCATCAGCACACCGCACACCCGCGCGCCGACCAGGGACGGCGGTACGAACTCCTCGGGCGGCCCGGTGAAGTACAGCACCCCGCCGCTCACCTCGTCGGGGCCGGACTCGATCACGTCGCGGAAGGTGCGCACGGCATCGGGTCCGGACTCCGGCCGGAACAGCAGCAGCGCGACGGCGAACTCGGGCAGCTCGTGCAGCTTCAGCGTGAGCGCGGTGGCGATGCCGAAGTTGCCGCCGCCCCCGTGCAGGGCCCAGAACAGGTCGGGGTTCTCGTCCGCGTTCGCGTGGACCCGGCTGCCGTCGGCGGTGACCAGCTCCACGCCGAGCAGATTGTCCACGGCGAGCCCGCACCAGCGGTCCAGCCAGCCCGTGCCGCCGCCGAGGACGAAGCCGCCGACTCCGGTGGTCGAGGCCCGGCCGCCGGTGGTGGCCAGGCCGTACGGCTGGGTGGCGCGGTCCAGGTCGCTCATCGTGGCGCCGCCCGCGATCCGTACCGCCTCGGCCGCGGGGTGGACGGTGACCGCGCGCATATGGCGCAGGTCGACGACCAGACCGTTGTCGTTCAGCGCCATGCCCGCCACGCTGTGCCCGCCGCCGCGGACCGCGATGTTGAGGTCCAGCTCGCGGCCGAAGCGCACGGCCCGTACGACGTCGTCCTCGTCCACGCACTGGGCGATCACCGCAGGACGACGGTCGATCATGGTGTTGAAGACCACCCGGGCGTCGTCGTAACCGACGTCCCCGGGGGCGAACACATCACCGGCGAGATCCTCGCGCAACGCGGCGAGGGCCGCGCCCGCCTTCGAGTGGGAAGCCATGGCAGCCCCCTTCCGACAAGGGGCGATCGCTTCCTTCCAGGCTAGGCAGGCGCGTCACGTCCGTCCTGTTCAGCCGCCGTATGCGCCGGACGCCGTCAGCCGCAGGGCCGTGTCGATCAGCGGGACGTGGCTGAAGGCCTGCGGGAAGTTGCCGACCTGGCGCTGCAGGCGCGGGTCCCACTCCTCGGCCAGCAGACCGAGGTCGTTGCGCAGCGACAGCAGCTTCTCGAACAGCTTGCGGGCCTCGTCGACGCGGCCGATCATCGCCAGGTCGTCCGCCATCCAGAACGAGCAGGCGAGGAAGGCGCCCTCGTCGCCGGGGAGGCCGTCGACGCCGGTGCTCTCGCCCTCCGTGGGGTAGCGCAGGATGAAGCCGTCCGAGGTGGACAGCTCGCGCTGGATCGCCTCGATGGTGCCGATGACGCGCTTGTCGTCCGGCGGCAGGAAGCCCATCTGCGGGATCAGCAGCAGCGAGGCGTCCAGTTCCTTGGAGCCGTACGACTGCGTGAAGGTGTTGCGCTCCTTGTCGTAGCCCTTCTCGCACACGTCCCGGTGGATCTCGTCGCGCAGTTCCTTCCAGCGCTCCAGCGGGCCGTCCGCGTCACCGGACTCGATCAGCTTGATGGTGCGGTCGACGGCGACCCAGGCCATCACCTTGGAGTGCACGAAGTGGCGGCGCGGGCCGCGCACCTCCCAGATGCCCTCGTCCGGCTCCTGCCAGTGGTCCTCCAGGTAGCGGATGAGCTTGAGCTGGAGCAGGGAGGCGTAGTCGTTGCGGGCCAGGCCCGTCATGTGCGCCAGGTGCAGGGCCTCGGTGACCTCGCCGTACACGTCGAGCTGGAGCTGGTGCGCGGCGCCGTTGCCGACCCGCACCGGCGCGGAGCTCTCGTAGCCGGGCAGCCAGTCCAGCTCGGCCTCGCCCAGCTCGCGCTCGCCGGCGATGCCGTACATGATCTGCAGGTTCTCCGGGTCGCCCGCGACCGCCCGCAGCAGCCACTCCCGCCAGGAGCGGGCCTCCTCGCGGTAGCCGGTGCGCAGCAGCGAGGACAGGGTGATCGCCGCGTCGCGCAGCCAGGTGTAGCGGTAGTCCCAGTTGCGCACGCCGCCGATCTCCTCCGGCAGCGAGGTGGTGGGCGCGGCGACGATGCCGCCCGTCGGGGCGTACGTCAGCGCCTTCAGCGTGATCAGCGAGCGGATCACCGCCTCGCGGTAGGGGCCGTGGTACGTGCAGTGCTCGACCCACTCCCGCCAGAAGTCCTCCGTCGCCTCCAGCGAGGTCTCCGGCTCCGGCAGCGGCGGCGGCTCCTTGTGCGAGGGCTGCCAGGAGATGGTGAACGCGTAGCGGTCGCCGGGCGCGACCGTGAAGTCGGAGTACGTGGTCAGCGACTTGCCGTACGTCTCGCGCTCGGTGTCGTACCAGACCGAGTCCGGGCCGGCGACGGCGACCGTGCGCCCGTCGTGCTTGTGCACCCACGGCACGACCCGGCCGTAGGAGAAACGCATCCTGAGGGCCGAGCGCATCGGCACCCGGCCCGAGACGCCCTCCACGATGCGGATCAGCTGGGGCGCGCCGTCACGCGGGGGCATGAAGTCGATCACCCGGACCGTGCCGCGTGGCGTGTCCCACTCGGACTCCAGGATCAGGGAGTCGCCGCGGTAGCTGCGCCGGGCCGCGGTGGGCGGTGGGGAGTCGGAGGCGTGTGCGGGGCCGAGCCGCCAGAAGCCGTGTTCCTCGGTGCCCAGCAGGCCGGCGAAGATGGCATGCGAGTCGAAGCGGGGCAGGCACAGCCAGTCCACCGTGCCGTCCCGGCAGACCAGTGCGGCGGTCTGCATGTCTCCGATGAGTGCGTAGTCTTCGATGCGCCCGGCCACGTGCAACTCCAGTCGAACGGCCACGTCACCCCCTTCTGACAACAAGGGGGCTCTCGCTAGTGCGGTCAAGGGGTGGTTGTAATACGTCGTTGAGCGATGAAGCAAAGCAGTCGTTTCCGCCGTGAGGCAAAACGCCAGTCTGTTCTCAACAATCTCTGCTCAACGAACTGACGAGCTCTCGTTGTTCCGGGTGCGACGGGCGGGGGTGGTGCCGTGTTGGCCGGCCGGGCTCGGCAGCGAATGTCCGAGCAGGATACGACGCACGTAGATGATCTGTGTGCCGCTCCGGGCAACCCGGGTCGGCCGAACGGGTGAGCAAAGGGTGACCGATGGGTGGGAAGCCCGCAGAGCGTGCGGATCCGTGCCCGCTCATGTGCGGAGCGTGGCCGGAAGCCATCGCCCTCGGTCGCTGATACCCTGGTAGCCCGTGGACCGGTGGGCGTGAAGACCCCCGAACCGCACTTCAAGATCGCGACCACGGGAGCCCCCCTTTGGCCATGCCGCCCGCTGCTTTTCGACGCAATGCAGCCACGACGACCAAGCACATCTTCGTCACCGGGGGTGTCGCCTCCTCGCTCGGCAAGGGCCTGACGGCCTCCAGCCTCGGCATGCTGCTCAAGGCACGGGGTCTGCGTGTGGTGATGCAGAAGCTGGACCCGTACCTCAATGTCGACCCTGGCACGATGAACCCCTTCCAGCACGGTGAGGTGTTCGTCACCAACGACGGCGCCGAGACCGATCTGGACATCGGCCACTACGAGCGGTTCCTCGACCGCGATCTGGACGGCTCGGCGAACGTCACCACCGGCCAGGTGTACTCGACCGTGATCGCCAAGGAGCGGCGCGGCGAGTACCTCGGCGACACCGTGCAGGTCATCCCGCACATCACCAACGAGATCAAGCACCGCATCCGCCGCATGGCGACCGACGAGGTCGACGTCGTGATCACGGAGGTCGGCGGCACGGTCGGCGACATCGAGTCGCTGCCGTTCCTGGAGACCGTCCGCCAGGTCCGGCACGAGGTCGGCCGGGACAACGTCTTTGTGGTCCATATCTCCCTCCTGCCCTACATCGGACCCTCGGGAGAGCTGAAGACGAAGCCGACCCAGCACTCGGTTGCGGCCCTGCGGAACATCGGTATTCAGCCAGACGCGATCGTGCTGCGCTGCGACCGTGAGGTGCCCACCGCGATCAAGCGCAAGATCTCCCTGATGTGCGACGTCGACGAGGCCGCCGTGGTCGCCTGCCCCGACGCCCGCTCCATCTACGACATCCCGAAGACAGTGCACGGCGAGGGCCTGGACGCCTATGTCGTCCGCAAGCTGGACCTGCCGTTCCGCGACGTGGACTGGACGACCTGGGACGACCTGCTCGACCGCGTCCACAACCCCGACCACGAGATCACCCTCGCGCTGGTCGGCAAGTACATCGACCTGCCCGACGCCTACCTCTCGGTCACCGAGGCGCTGCGCGCGGGCGGCTTCGCCAACAAGGCCCGCGTGAAGATCAAGTGGGTCACCTCCGACGACTGCAAGACCCCGGCCGGCGCCAAGCAGCAGCTCGCCGACGTGGACGGCATCTGCATCCCGGGCGGCTTCGGCGACCGCGGTGTGCTCGGCAAGGTCGGCGCGATCAAGTACGCCCGCGAGAACAGGATCCCGCTGCTCGGCCTGTGCCTGGGCCTGCAGTGCATCGTGATCGAGGCGGCCCGCCACCTCGCCGACATCTCCGACGCCAACTCCACCGAGTTCGACCCGGCCACCTCCCACCCGGTCATCTCCACCATGGCCGAGCAGCTCGACATCGTCGCCGGTGAGGGCGATATGGGCGGCACCATGCGGCTCGGCATGTACCCGGCCAAGCTGGCCGAGGGCTCCATCGTGCGCGAGGTGTACGACGGCAAGGAGTACGTCGAGGAGCGGCACCGTCACCGGTACGAGGTCAACAACGCCTACCGCGCGGAGCTGGAGAAGAAGGCGGGCATCCAGTTCTCCGGCACGTCGCCCGACGGCAAGCTCGTCGAGTACGTGGAGTACCCGCGCGAGGTCCACCCCTACCTGGTGGCCACGCAGGCCCACCCCGAGCTGCGCTCGCGCCCGACGCGCCCGCACCCGCTGTTCGCGGGCCTCGTGAAGGCCTCGGTCGAGCGCAAGAATTCGAAGTAACACACCAGTTGTACGGTGGCCGGGGTGCAAACCTTCAAAGGGTGGCGCCCCGGTTTTCCTGTGGCGGGCTCTTTTTGAAAGCGTGTGGAAGGGCAGGGCATGACGATCAAGGACACCCCCGAGGAGTGGGAGATCCGGGCGACGGACACCCCCTTCGTGGGCAACAAGACCTCCGTCCGCACGGACGACGTGGTCATGCCCGACGGTTCGGTCGTACGGCGCGACTACCAGGTCCACCCCGGCTCGGTGGCCGTCCTCGCCCTCGACGAGGAGGACCGGGTCCTGCTCATCCGGCAGTACCGCCACCCGGTGCGGCAGAAGCTGTGGGAGATCCCGGCCGGCCTGCTGGACGTCCCCGGCGAGAACCCGCTGCACGCCGCCCAGCGCGAGCTGTACGAGGAGGCGCACGTCAAGGCCGAGGACTGGCGGGTGCTGACCGACGTCTACACCACCCCCGGCGGCTGCGACGAGGCCGTACGGATCTTCCTCGCCCGCGATCTGTCCGAGGCCGACGGAGAGCGCTTCGAGGTGGAGGACGAGGAGGCCGACCTGGAGCACGCGCGCGTGCCGGTCGACGAGCTGGCCCGGGCCGTGCTCGCGGGCGAGCTGCACAACAACTGCCTTGTCGTCGGTGTGCTGTCGCTGGTCGCCGCGCGGGCCTCCGGCGGTCTTGGCGGGTTGCGGTCGGCGGAGGCGGCGTGGCCGGCGCGGCCGTTCGAGGCGTGAGCGCTCCGCTGGGAGGGGCGACGACCAAGGAAGTGCCGCGGCGGTCGTCGTGCGGCTGCGGCGTCGTCGTGGTCGGTCGCGCAGTTCCCCGCGCCCCTGAGGGCGTTGCCGTGACGCCCGATTGATGGTGCCGGTCCTACCATCTGCTGATCCGGTCGGGGGATGTGTCCGCCGTGCTGCGCCCGGATCGTCGCAGAGCGTGAACTAGGCTCTGGAATGGCCCTGGCCGGAGTCCCGGCGGGCTTGCGTGTGCGTGGGACGGGAGCGTGGCCCGTGACGGATCAGGTGGTGGACACAGACGGCGTGCAGGCGTCGGCACGGACCTTGGACGCGCACCAATTCCTCGGCCGCACCCGCGAATTGAAGGAGCTCCGCGCCGACATCGAGCGCGCGGGCCTGGACACCCTCTCCGGCCGCAAGGCGCCACGCGCGCGCGTGCTGCTCATCGCGGGCCGCCCCGGCTCGGGCCGCACCGCGCTCGCCGAGGAGCTGGCACGCCAGGTGGCGGACCGCTATGCGGACGGCGTGCTGCGCGCCCGGCTCACCGACCCCGACGGCACCCCCGTCCCCGTCGGGCGCACCGCCCGCGAACTGCTCGTCGCCCTGGACCGGCCGACCCCGCCCGGCGCCGCCGAGGACGACCTGACCGCGGCGCTGCGCGAGGCCCTCGCCGACCGCCGGGTCCTGCTGCTGCTCGACGACGCGGCCGAGGCCGGCCAGGTCGACGCCCTGCTGCCGGACAGCCCGGAGTGCCTGGCCGTCGCCGTCTCCGGCGGTCCGCTGACCGGGATCTCGGACGTCAGGCCCTGCACGCTCGGCGGCCTCGACACCAAGTCGGCCGTGGAGCTGCTGTCCCGGCACGCCGGCTCGGTCCGCATCACCGTCGACCCGAGGGCCGCCGAGGGCCTGGTCGAGGTGTGCCAGGGGCAGCCCGCCGCGCTGATGCTGGCCGGCGGCTGGCTCGCCGCCCGGCCCAAGGCCGCCGTCGCCGACCTCGCCAAGCACCTGCGCGCCGAGGGCGAGGAGGGCACCCCGCTCAGCCGGGTCTTCCGCCTCGCCTACGCCGGTCTGCCGACCCCAGCCGCCCGCATACTGCGGCTGCTCTCCCTCGCCCCCGGCGGCCTCGTCGACCCGCACACCGCCTCCGCGCTGGCCGGCTGCTCGGTGGACGGCGCCCACACCACCCTGGACGACTTCGTCGCCCTCGGCCTGCTGCACGCCGTCGACTCGCCGCTGCCCCAGTACGAGGTCCCGGCCTGTCTGCACCCGCTCCTGACGTCCCTCACCGAGACCCAGGACCGCCCCTCCGAGCTGCAGCTCGCCCGCGCCCGGATGCTGGAGCGGACCGTACGGCTGCTGCAGTCCTGCCGGACGATCACCGAGACCGACAGCCCCGAGACCCGGCAGAAACTCCTCGGCATGCCGCGCGCCCTGCGCTTCCCCAACCCCCGGGCCGCCGCGGACTGGCTCGACATCCGCAGGCCCGCCCTGCTGGCCTCGGCCCGTGCGGCGGTCGCCGACGGGGAGCTGGACACCCTCGCCAGACGCCTGATGTCCCAGCTGGTCAGGGCCCTGGTCACGCATTTCGGCACCCAGGCCGCGGCCCCCGAGCTGTACGACGTCCACAGCCTGGTCCTCGATGTGGCCGAGCGCCGGAACCTGCCCCGAGAGAAGGCCGCGGCCCTGCTGAACCTCGGCGACCTCGACGCCCGGACCGGGCGCACCCGGGAGGCACTGGCGCGTTTTCGGGCCGCGCTGGACGCCGGACGGGACGGAAACGACCCGTACGCGGCCGGCCGTGCGATGGAATCCGTAGGCGGCGCCCACCTAGAGCTCGGTGACTACGACCGGGCGGCCGACTGGTTCGGGCGCGCGCTCGCCCAGCGGCTGGCCCGGGCCGAGCGGGCGGACGCCGCCCGGCTGTACGGCCGGATCGCCGAGGCGCACACCTACGCGGGCCGCTACGGCGAGGCGCAGCGGAACTGGCGGGCCGCGGTCTCCGGGCACCGCAAGAACGGCGATGTCGCGGGCCACGCGCGGGCGTTGAGCGAGCTGGCCCGGGTCCAGGAGTACGCCGGGCGGCCCGAGGAGTCGCTGCGCACCTGCCAGGAGGCGGTGGACTGGGCGCGGCGCGCCGAGGACCCACGGCTGCAGGGCGCCCTGTATCTGCGGCTCGCCGACACCCTGGACCGCCTCGGCGATCCCGCGGCGGCGCAGCTGCACCGGGGCGCGGCCCAGCGGATGCTGGGGGAGGAGCCCGAGGGCCCCGATGAGACCGAGTCTGGGCCCCAGCAAGAGGTTTTCGAGCCGGAACCGGAGCCTAGTGCCTGCGAAATCCGTAGTGCATCCATCGAAGATTGATGCAATGAAAGGCTAGACAGCGGGAACACCTTCATTAGACTGGCTCTGCCGCACCTTCTCCTGCGGTGTCTCCCGGTGTGCCCGCGCATGCCTGGGTATGTCTTGTAATGCCCCACACCCTCTGAGCCAAGGACCGTGATCGACGTGAAGGTCGGCATCCCCCGCGAGGTCAAGAACAACGAGTTCCGGGTGGCCATCACCCCTGCCGGCGTGCACGAGCTGGTGCGCCACGGCCACCAGGTAGTCATCGAGCAGGGCGCCGGTGTCGGCTCGTCGATTCCGGACGAGGAGTACGTCGCCGCGGGCGCCCGGATCCTCGGCACCGCCGACGAGGTGTGGGCCACCGCCGACCTGCTGCTGAAGGTCAAGGAGCCCATCGCCGAGGAGTACCACCGCCTCCGCAAGGACCAGACGCTCTTCACCTATCTGCACCTGGCCGCCTCCAGGGAGTGCACGGACGCCCTCGTCGAGTCCGGCACCACGGCCATCGCCTACGAGACCGTCGAGCTGCCCTCCCGGGCCCTGCCGCTGCTCGCCCCGATGTCCGAGGTCGCCGGACGCCTGGCCCCGCAGGTCGGCGCCTACCACCTGATGGCCGCCAACGGCGGGCGCGGTGTGCTGCCCGGCGGTGTCCCGGGTGTGGTGGCCGGCCGGGCCGTCGTCATCGGCGGTGGCGTCTCCGGCTGGAACGCCGCGCAGATCGCCATCGGCATGGGCTTCCACGTCACCCTGCTCGACAAGGACATCAACAAGCTCAAGGAGGCGGACAAGATCTTCGGCACGAAGATCCAGACCGTCGTCTCCAACGCCTTCGAGCTGGAGAAGGCCTGCCTCGAGGCCGACCTCGTCATCGGCGCCGTCCTGATCCCGGGCGCCAAGGCCCCGAAGCTGGTCACCAACGAGCTGGTCTCCCGGATGAAGCCGGGAAGTGTCCTTGTCGACATCGCGATCGACCAGGGCGGCTGCTTCGAGGACTCCCGCCCGACGACCCACGCCGAGCCGACCTTCCCGGTCCACAACTCGGTCTTCTACTGCGTCGCCAACATGCCCGGCGCGGTGCCCAACACCTCCACCTACGCGCTCACCAACGCCACGCTGCCCTACATCGTCGAGCTCGCGAACAAGGGCTGGGTCGAGGCGCTGCGCCGTGACCCGGCGCTGGCCAGGGGCCTCAACACGCATGACGGCAAGGTGGTTTACCGGGAGGTCGCGGAGGCGCACGGACTGGAGCACGTGGAGCTCGAATCACTGCTCGGCTGAGCCGTTCGGCTAAGTCACTTTCTGGTAAAGGCGATACGTCAACACGAGTCGTCAACCGTACACACCCGGCCGGACCTTGCCCGAAAAGGTCCGGCCGGATGTGTGTATGGTCACTTTGCGACTCTCGGTCAACTCGCCTCGAACGCAACCCTTCGGGCGATTCGCACACCGGTGAAACCTGCTGTGCGACGGCCGTACGCCCTTGACAGCGCGATGTTTCATTGTCGACACATCTGCCCGGTCCGGCGGATTGTGTTGCTGCGGACCGCCGACACGCCATAGAGTCGCCAACCGTCGGCATGGTGCCACGCTGACCTGTCTAGAAGTTTCCTGGTCACCAAGGAGGTAAGACGACTTGTGAATGAGTCGACATTTTCTCCCGGGGGTGGTCAACCAGGAATGCCGGTACGGGGCCAGGGCCCCACGGGGTTCGAGGCTGTCGGCTCCGTCGCGGTGCGCACCTTCGCAGCCCACCAGAGTCACCCGACCCCCCAAGCGGTGACCCAGCCAGCACACATGAGCATGGATGGCCATCACGTGAACGCCATGGCCGGCGACGGAAGTGGCGCGCCCCACAACCACTTCGCCGACTACGACGAACTGCCCGAAGGGCACTTCTACGACCCCGACGCGGAGTACGAGCCCGACCCCGAGTACGCGGCCACGCTCGCGCCCGACGCTGCCCGCCAGCGCCGCGAGCGCATCGGCCCGACCGGGCGCCCGCTGCCGTACTTCCCGATTCCGGGCCCGCTGACGGACCACGGCCCCGCGAAGATCATCGCGATGTGCAACCAGAAGGGCGGCGTCGGCAAGACGACGTCGACCATCAACCTGGGTGCTGCGCTCGCGGAATACGGACGCCGGGTCCTGCTCGTCGACTTCGACCCCCAGGGCGCGCTCTCGGTCGGTCTCGGCGTCAACCCGATGGAGCTCGACCTCACCGTCTACAACCTGCTCATGGAGCGGGGCATGTCGGCGGACGAGGTGCTCCTGAAGACGGCGGTGCCCAACATGGACCTGCTGCCGAGCAACATCGACCTGTCGGCCGCCGAGGTCCAGCTGGTCAGCGAGGTCGCGCGCGAGTCGACGCTGCAGCGCGCCCTGAAGCCGCTGCTGCCCGACTACGACTTCATCGTGATCGACTGCCAGCCCTCGCTCGGCCTGCTCACGGTGAACGCGCTGACGGCCGCCCACAAGGTGATCGTGCCGCTGGAGTGCGAGTTCTTCGCGCTGCGTGGTGTGGCGCTGCTGACCGAGACCATCGAGAAGGTCCAGGAGCGGCTCAACCCGGAGCTGGAGCTCGACGGCATCCTCGCCACGATGTACGACTCGCGCACCGTGCACAGCCGTGAGGTGCTCGCGCGTGTCGTCGAGGCGTTCGACGACCACGTCTACCACACGGTCATCGGGCGCACGGTCCGCTTCCCGGAGACCACGGTCGCCGGCGAGCCGATCACCACCTACGCCTCCAACTCCGTCGGTGCCGCCGCCTACCGCCAGCTCGCCAGGGAGGTGCTCGCCCGGTGTCACGCCGAGTGAGTCTGCCGGGGGCCGACGAACTGTTCCGCACGACAGGGGGTATGGCGCTCCAGCCGTCCACTCCCCGGCGCCCGGCCAACGGCGAGGCCCGGGTGCCGGCTCCCGCGGGGGAGAGCGACGCCGCCGCTGCCGCCGAGGACGCGCCGCAGTCGGTGCCCGTGCAGGGCGGTGACGGCGACGGCGCGGAACATGCGGCGGCCGACGCGGAGTCGGCCGACGCCGGTGAGTCGCGCAGCCGGTCGGCTGCGGCGGAGCGTTCCGGGCGACGTCAGGGGGCGCAGGAAGGTTCTGCCGCGAATGCCTCCGGCGGTGCCGCGGCGTCCGGGCCCGCCGCCTCTGCCGCGTCCGGCGCCGCGCCGCGCAAGCGGGGGCGGGGCGGGACGCGTCGGCCCAGTGGGCGCGAACGGCACGACGAGAAGATCACCGTGTACGTCTCCGCCGAGGAGCTCATGGATCTGGAGCACGCCCGTCTGGTGCTGCGTGGCGAGCATGGCCTGGCCGTCGACCGCGGGCGGATTGTCCGGGAAGCGGTGGCCGTGGTGCTCGCGGATCTGGAGACCCGAGGAGACGCCAGCATCCTCGTACGACGGCTTCGCGGGCGGTAGCGGTAGCCTGCGGGGGCCATGACCTCGAACGACGTTCCCGCCTCGGCCTCCGGCGCAGCAGCCGGTCGGCGGCGTGCTCTGGGCCGAGGGCCGGGGGCGGCGCCTGTGGCTTCGTCGGTTGAGCCGGTTTCCTCGCCTCCTGCGGAGAGCCCGTCGGTGGCTGAGGTCGAGTCCCCGGCTGAGCCCGGTGGGCCGTTGTGCTCACCCGTTCCTCCCCCAGTGCCTGAAGGGCCTGGGGGGACCCCCAGCGGAACGCCTGCCCACAACGGCGGCGGCGACGATGCGGAGCCGCCCGCTGCGGAACCGGAAGAGCCGACGGCCGACCAGCCGGAGGGCGACGACTCCCGAAAGCCTGACGGCCTCCAAGAGCCCGACGTCCGCCGAGAGCCCGACGTCCCCCGAGAGCCCGACGTCCCCCGAGAGCCCGACGGCCTCCAGGAGCCCGACGCCCCCCAAGAGCCCGACGACGGTGTCTTCAAGGTTCGGCTGTCCAACTTCGAGGGGCCCTTCGATCTCCTCCTCCAGTTGATCTCCAAGCACAAGCTCGACGTCACCGAAGTCGCGTTGTCCAAGGTGACCGACGAGTTCATGGCGTACATCAGGGCGATGGGGCCGGACTGGGACCTGGACGAGACGACCGAGTTCCTCGTCGTCGCGGCGACCCTGCTCGATCTCAAGGCGGCCCGGCTGCTGCCGTCCGCCGAGGTGGAGGACGAGGCCGACCTGGCCCTCCTCGAAGCCCGG
The DNA here is from genome assembly GCF_015160855.1 of Streptomyces ferrugineus. Taxonomy (NCBI): domain Bacteria; kingdom Bacillati; phylum Actinomycetota; class Actinomycetes; order Kitasatosporales; family Streptomycetaceae; genus Streptomyces; species Streptomyces ferrugineus. The sequence goes on from NZ_CP063373.1 coordinate 2,964,328, forward strand.
GACCTGTTGTTCGCGCGGCTGCTGCAGTACCGGGCGTACAAGCAGATCGCCGACATCTTCAGCCGGCGGCTGGACGACGAGGCCCGGCGCTATCCGCGGACCGTCGGGCTCGAACCGCATCATGCCGAGCTGTTGCCCGAGGTCGTCATCAGCATCGGGGCGGAAGGATTCGCCAAGCTCGCGGTGAAGGCGATGCAGCCCAAGCCGAAGCCGCAGGTCTACGTCGATCACATCCACGCGCCGCTGGTGAGCGTGCAGGAGCAGGCGGGAATCGTCGTCGCCAGGTTGAAGGAGCTGGGGGAGGCCAGTTTCCAGGACCTCGTCCGGGACACCGACGACACCCTCACCGTCGTAGCGCGATTTCTGGCGCTGCTGGAGCTGTACCGCGAGAAGGCCGTCGCTCTCGACCAGGAGACCGCGCTCGGTGAGCTTCTCGTGCGCTGGACCGGTGGGGACGGGGATGACGCGCCCCTGGTGACCGACGAGTTCGACCGGCCGCCCGAGCAGCCCAAGGAGGAGAAGAAGGCGTGAGTGAGGAGACCACCGAGCTTCCGGCCGGGCTGCGCGGCGTCGCGGACCTCGACCTCAAGCCCGCCCTGGAGGCGATGCTGATGGTCGTGGACGAGCCCGCGACCGAGGAGCATCTCGCGAAGCTGCTGGAGCGGCCCAAGCGGCAGATCGCCAAGGCCCTCAGGGAGCTCGCCGACGACTACCTCGCGCAGGGCCGCGGCTTCGAGCTGCGGTTCGTCGCGGGCGGCTGGCGCTTCTACACCCGCCCCGAGTACGCCGCGGCCGTGGAGCGCCTCGTGCTGGAGGGGCAGACCGCCCGGCTCACCCAGGCCGCCCTGGAGACGCTGGCCGTGGTCGCGTACCGGCAGCCGGTCAGCCGCAGCAGGGTCTCGGCCGTGCGCGGAGTGAACTGCGACGGTGTCATGCGCACCCTCCTGCAGCGCGGGCTGATCGAGGAGGAGGGCACGGAACCCGAAACAGGTGCGATCCTGTACAGGACGACGAACTACTTCCTGGAGCGGATGGGCCTGCGCGGTCTGGACGAGCTCCCGGAGCTCGCGCCCTTCCTCCCGGAGGCGGAGGCGATCGAGGCCGAGACCCAGGAGGGGGTGCCGTCGTTCGACCCGGACGCTCCCGATGACGGTCCGGACACCCCGGTCGGCCGGGGTACCGACGACGTAGACGACCAGACGGAACTTTGATGCGAAGCAGCGGCAGCGGCAAGAGCGGCGGACGCGGTAACTACCGCGGTGCCGGCAACAACAGGGACCAGAAGCAGGGCGGCCAGGGTGGCCGTCCCCGCAAGCCCCGTCCCGAGGAGCGCCGCTACGACGTGGGCCCCGGGGCGACCAAGGACGGCCCGAAGTCGGGACGCGGCGCCTCCGCGCGCGGCGGCGCCAAGGGCGGGCCCAAGCAGTCCCAGCAGCAGGGCGGCGGACGCGGGCGTACGGCGCCCTCGCGCTCCCGTGAGTACGAGGCGCGGGCCGAGGAGCGCAACCGCGAGCGCTACGCCGGCAAGAAGGACGTCAAGCCGCCCAAGACCTCCCCGGGCGCCGAGCAGGAGGGCGAGCGGCTGCAGAAGGTGCTCGCGCGGGCCGGTTACGGCTCCCGGCGCGCCTGCGAGGAGCTGATCGACGAGGCCCGGGTCGAGGTCAACGGCGAGATCGTCGTCGAGCAGGGCCTGCGCGTCGACCCCGAGAAGGACGAGATCAAGGTCGACGGGCTGACCGTCGCCACGCAGTCGTACCAGTTCTTCTCGCTCAACAAGCCCGCCGGTGTCGTCTCGACCATGGAGGACCCCGAGGGCCGGCAGTGCCTCGGGGACTACGTCACCAACCGCGAGACCCGGCTCTTCCACGTCGGCCGGCTGGACACCGAGACCGAGGGCGTCATCCTGCTCACCAACCACGGCGAGCTGGCCCACCGGCTGACCCACCCCAAGTACGGCGTGAAGAAGACCTACCTCGCGCACATCGTGGGCCCGATCCCGCGCGACCTGGGCAAGAGGCTCAAGGACGGCATCCAGCTCGAGGACGGCTACGCGCGCGCGGACCACTTCCGGGTCGTCGAGCAGACCGGCAAGAACTACCTGGTCGAGGTCACCCTGCACGAGGGCCGCAAGCACATCGTGCGCCGCATGCTCGCGGAGGCCGGCTTCCCCGTCGACAAGCTGGTGCGCGTCGCCTTCGGGCCGATCACCCTGGGCGACCAGAAGTCGGGCTGGCTGCGGCGGCTGTCGAACACCGAGGTCGGGATGCTGATGCAGGAGGTCGACCTCTAGGAAGCCCGAAGCCCGAAGCCCGGTGCGTCGGCCGGGCCCGGAATCCCTCCGGGCCCGGCCGATTCGTTTTCGCCGCTCCGCCGGTCTGTATGGGTGACGGAGGGAGCGGGGATGAGTACGACCACTGCGGACCGCGACGAGTTCGTACGGCTGACGGATCCGTACCGGCGGGAGCTGCTCGCGCACTGCTACCGCATGCTGGGCTCGGTCGACGAGGCCGAGGATCTGGTGCAGGAGACGTATCTGCGGGCCTGGCGGTCCTACGGCGGCTACGAGGGCCGGGCCTCCCTGCGGACCTGGCTGCACCGGATCGCCACCAACACGTGTCTGACGGCGCTGGGGGGCCGCGCGCGACGCCCGCTGCCCTCGGGGGCTGGGCGGGCCCTCCCAGGCGCCTGAGGAGCCGCTGAGGGCCTCTGCGGCGGACGTTCCGTGGCTCCAGCCGCTGCCCGACGCGCTGCTCGACCCGGCGAGCGTCGTCGCGGCGCGCGGGAGCCTGCGCCTGGCACTGGTCGCGGCGCTGCAGCACCTGCCCGCGCGGCAGCGGGCCGTGCTGATCCTGCGGGACGTGCTGGCCTGGCGGGCGCCCGAGGTGGCCGCGCTGCTCGGCACCTCCACGGCGGCCGTGAAGAGCAGCCTCCAACGCGCGCGTGCCCGCCTCGACGAGGTGGCGCCGGACGAGGATCTCGTCGAGGAGCCCGAGGGCGCAGCCGACCGCGAGGTGCTCGACCGGTACGTGGCCGCCTTCGAGAACGCCGACGTCGACACGCTGATCGGCCTCCTCCAGGACGGCGTCGAGCTGGAGATGCCGCCCTACCTGGAGTGGTACAGCGGCAGGAAGGACGTGCTGCGGTTCCTGCGCGCGCGGGTGCACGAGAAGGGCACCCTGCGGATGCTGCGCACGCGCGCGAACGGGCAGCCGGCCGCGGCGATGTACGTACGCGACGCGGACGGGGTCTTCCGCGGCCACTCCGTGCAGGTGCTGACCGTGGCGGCGGGCTCGGTGGCCCGGATCACCGCCTTCCTCGATCCGGAGGTACTGGTCCGGTTCGGGCTGCCGAAGGAGATGCCGTGAACTCCGGGGAACTGCTGGAACGTTCGCTGGCCTATGCGCTGGGCAGCGTCGCCGAGGTCGGGCCCGCGGGCCTCGGGCGGGACACGCCCTGCGCCGAGTGGGACCTGGGGGAGCTGCTCGATCACCTCGACGACTCGCTGGAGGCGCTGTACGAGGGGCTGACGGGCGGCCGGATCGAGCTGTTCCCGCGTGCCGACCGCGCCTGTGGCTTCCGTACGCGCGCGTGCGCGGTGCTCGGCGCCTGGGCCGCCGGGCCGCCCCCCTCGACGCTGGTGGGGGAGCGGCCGCTGGACGTGCGGGTGATGGGGGCCGTGGGGGCCGTGGAGATCGCCGTGCACGGGTGGGACGTCGCCCAGGCCTGCGGCCGGCCCCGGCCCATCCCGGTCGCGCTCGCGGCCGAGCTGCTGAGCGTCGCCCGGTGCGTGGTCGCGGAGGAGGACCGCGGGGTGCGCTTCGCCGCGCCGGTCGTGGTGCCGCCACGCGCGCGTGCCGACGTGCGGCTGCTGGGCTTCCTGGGCCGCCGCGATTCCTTTCCGCGGTGAGCCTGGTCTGCCTTCCGTGAGTGACCCCTGGTGATCTCACGGAAGGCATCGTCATGACCGAGACCCTCAAGGCCCCACCTCTGCGCACCCCGCCCGCCGGACCGACGCCGGCACACCGGGTGTGGACCGTCGCCCTCGCCGGGCTCGGCGCGCTGCTGTGCTCCCTCGACGTCGTGGTCGTCGCGACCGCGCTGCCCGCCCTGCGGGCCGACTTCGGGGCGAGCCTGTCCGAGCTGGAGTGGACGATCAACGCCTACAACCTGGTCTTCGCCTGCCTCACCCTGACCGGCGCCGCCCTCGGCGACCGGTTCGGCCGACGCCGGATGTACGTCGTGGGCCTCGCCGTCTTCACCCTCGCCTCGGCCGCGGCGGCCCTCGCCCAGGGCCCCGGCCAGCTCATCGGCGCGCGCGTGCTGCAGGGCGCCGGGGCCGCCGTACTGCTGCCGCTCACGCTGACGCTCATCAGCGAGGCGTTCCCGGCGGAGAAGCGGGGCGTCGCCATCGGGATGTGGGGTGGCGTGACCGGGCTCGGCGTGGCCGCCGGGCCGGTGCTGGGCGGGGCCGTCACCGAAGGGCTGTCCTGGCAGTGGATCTTCTGGCTGAACGTGCCCCTCGGGCTCGCCATGCTGCCCCTGGCCGCCACCAGGCTGCGCGAGAGCTACGGCACCCGCCCCCAACTCGACCTGGTCGGGCTGGCGTTGGCGGCCGTGGGCCTGACGGGCCTGGCCTGGGCGCCGGTGCGCGCGCCCGAGGCCGGGTGGGGGAGCGCCGAGGTGCTGACCGCGCTGGCCGTCGGAGTCGTGTTCGTCGCGGCCTTCCTGGGCTGGGAGCGAAGCGGCGCCCGCTATCCGATGCTGCCGCTGTCCCACTTCCGGCGGCGCGGCTTCTCCACCGCCAACGCCTCCGGCTTCCTCCTGTTCGCCTCGCTGCTGGGCGCCCTGTTCATGATCACGCAGCTCTTCCAGATCGGCCTGGGCCACTCCCCGCTGGAGGCGGGCGTGCGGATCCTGGTCTGGAACGCCACGCCCCTGCTGATCGCGCCGATCGCCGGGGCGCTCGCCGACCGGTTCGGGAACCGGCCGTTCATGCTGGGCGGCCTGGCGCTCCAGGCGACCGGTCTCGCCCTGCTGGCCTGGCAGCTGGAACCCGGCGTCGGATACGGCCGCCTCGTCGCCCCGCTGATCGTCGCGGGCGTCGGCATCTCCATGGTGTTCCCGAGCGTGGCCAACGCCGTGACCTCGTCCGTCCCGCTGGGCGACGCGGGTGTCGCGGCCGGCGTCAACAACGCGCTGCGCGAGCTGGGCGGCGTCTTCGGGGTCGCCGTCGCCGCGGCCGTGTTCACCACGTACGGCGGCTACGGCTCGCCGGAGAGCTTCATCGACGGCGCCGGCGCCGCGCTGTGGGTGAGCGCGGGCGCGGCGGCCGTGGGGGCAGGGGTGGCGGCGTTCGCGCCGCGCCGGCCCTAGGGGTTGTGGCAGGGGACCCACCCCTTTTATAGTCGTACTGACTATTAAGGGGGTGGGTTCGCATGGACGACGAAAAGACCGGCTACGAAAAGACCGGCTACGACAAGTACGCGCATGAACCCTTCGCCGTCACCGCCGACCTCGCCGTCCTCACGATCCTCGACGGCGTCCTGCACGTCCTGCTCGTCGAGCGCGGACAGGAGCCGTTCAAGGGGCGCTGGGCGCTGCCCGGCGGCTTCGTGCAGCCCGACGAGTCGGCGGAGACGGCCGCCCGGCGCGAACTCGCCGAGGAGACCGGCCTGTCGGATGTGTCGGGGCTGCATCTGGAGCAGCTGCGCACCTACAGCGAGCCCGAGCGCGACCCCCGGATGCGGGTCGTGACCGTCGCCTTCACCGCACTGCTGCCCCATCCGCCCGAACCGCACGGCGGCAGCGACGCGGCGCAGGCGCGCTGGGTGCCGTACGACGAGGCGGGGCCGCTCGCCTTCGACCACGACCGGATCCTGGCCGACGCCCATGGACGGGTCGGCGCCAAGCTGGAGTACTCCAGTCTCGCCACCGCCTTCTGCCCGGACCGGTTCACGCTCGGCGAGCTGCAGCACGTCTACGAGGTGGTGTGGGGCACCGCCCTCGACCGGCCCAACTTCCGCCGCAAGGTGCTCGCCACGCCGGGCTTCGTCGAACCCGTGCCCGGCGCCGCCCGGCTCACCGGCGGCCGCGGCAAACCGGCCGCGCTGTACCGCGCCGGCACCGCCACCACCCTCCACCCGCCCCTGCTGCGGCCCACCCCGGAAGGACGCCCCGCATGACCACGACCACCGTCCGCAAGCGCGCCGCCACCGGCTCCCTGCTCGGCCTCGCCCTCGGGGACGCCCTCGGTTTCCCGACCGAGTTCAACGACGTGCCGTCGATCCTCGCCAAGTGCGGGCCATGGCGCGAGATGGAACTGCCGACGCCGGCGATCGTCACCGACGACACGCAGATGACGCTGGCGCTGGGCAAGGGGCTGCGGACGGCGATGGACCTGGGGGTGCTCGGGCCCGGCGCGATGGTGGAGCCGGTGCGGGCGGAGTTCATCGCCTGGAACCGCTCACCCGAGAACAACCGGGCCCCGGGCAACACCTGCCTCAGGGCCTGCGATCTGTTGGAGCGCACCGACCTGCCCTGGCAGGACGCAAGCCAGATCGGCTCCAAGGGCTGCGGCGCCAACATGCGCGTCGCGCCCATCGGCCTGGTCCCCGGCCTGAGCGACGAACAGCGCGCGGGCGCCGCCCAGTTGCAGTCCGCCCTCACCCACGGGCACCCGACGGCGCTCGCCGCCTCCGACCTGACCGCGCACGCCGTACGCCTCCTCGCACAGGGCGCCGAGCCGACCGGACTGGTCGGGCTGCTGCGGTCGTACGCCTACGAGAACCGCAGCCACTACCACGAGCGCTGGCTCGGCGACCTGTGGACGCGCGGCCAGGACCCGACGCCCGAGCACTTCATCGCGCGCGGCTGGGACGAGTGCCTGGCGATCCTGGACCGGCTCCAGCAGGCCGTGCGCACCGCCTCGCCCGAGACCGACCCGTGCCGGGCGACGGGCGAGGGCTGGATCGCGGAGGAGGCCATGGCCACGGGTCTGCTGTGCTTCCTGTGGTTCGTCGACGAGCCGCTGACGGCCCTGCGCCGGGCCGCCTGCACCTCCGGCGACTCGGACTCGATCGCATGCCTGGCCGGCGCGTTCGCGGGCGCCTACCTGGGGGCCGACGCCTGGCCCACCGAGTGGGCGGACCGGATCGAGTACCGGGGGGACCTGCTGACCCTCGGCGCGCTCTGGGACGCTTGACGGATGATCGACGCCCTGGACATCGACTTCGGACCCGTCGTCGCGCGACTCGAGACACGGTCGTGGATTTGGGACCGGGACGGCGTCGAGATGGACCTGGTCACCCACGACCCGCGCAGGTTCGTACGGCTGATGCTGCGCCGTAACGGCTATGTGCTGGAGCAGTTGCTGTCGCCGCTCGTCGTGCACACCACCGACGCCCACCGGGAGCTCGCTGAGCTCGCGCCCGGTGGGCTCACCAGCCACCACGCCCACCACTACCGGGCCCCGCGGAGCGGCTGATGGCAACGCGCCACCATGCAGTGGAGGCTGTTCGAGAAGACCGGCGAGCAGGCACATCTGCCCACATTGCTCGGCGAAGTCGCCGCACCCGGCTATCTGCCTGAGCTGATCGCGGCGAAGGCGGAGCGCGAGTGCGGGGCCGCCGGCATCGTCCACGCGCGTGTGGCGGCCGACGTGGAGCGGCTGCACGGCGCGCTGGACGAGGCGCAGGCGGCCTCAGCCCTGCCCGACGCCCCCAGTGCCTACGACGCCCTGCACGCCTTCGTCGTACGGACCCGGCTGGAGGGCTGAGGCGCGGCGCACCCGGACGAGGAAGTCCTCCACGCGGCGCCGGTCCGGCTCGGCCGGGAGCGGGCTGGCGTGGCCGGCCTCCTCGGCCTCGCCCGCGAGGCGGGTCATCCGGGACTGCACCTCCGGCCAGGGCACCTCGCCGCGCTTGACCGCCAGCAGGGGCTCGCGCTCCTCGCCCACGTCGAGCGTCAGGCGGCCGGTGCGCAGCAGGTCGCGGGCGCTCGCCAGGAGGCGCAGGAGGTGCATCGCGTGCTTCCAGCGCGGGGCGCCATGGGCGCGGAGATCGGCCTCCAGCTTCCTGCGCTGGCCCAGCGCATAGCGCGTGAACGTCTCGTGGGCCCGGCGGGACAGGAACGCCCCGCGCAGGTCGAGCAGCTCGCGGCCCGTGTCGTCGACGTACTCCACGAGCGGGGAGTGCAGGCACTCCAGGATGTTCGGATTGGCGCGCAGGGCCAGCTCGCAGAAGCGCTCCAGCTCCCAGCTGAACTGCTCGGCCAGCGGGCCGTCGATGTGCGTCGGCGGCTTCTCGAAGCGCCAGAAGAGGGGCGTGGGGGCGAGGAACACGCCCCGGCGGTCGGTGTCGCTGTCGTCCGTCGCCAGACCGAAGGCGCGCGAGCCCATCACACAGGCGTAGATCGTGTGGTCGCGTACCAGGGTCTCGCGGTGCATGCCCGGGAGCGTACGCGGCGGATCACGCCAGGCGGATCGAATTTCCGTCCACGGTGATCTTCTTCTCCGGCAGCGGCCTCGTCGCCGGCGGGTTGGCGACCGAACCGTCCGCGATGTCGAACTTGCTGCCGTGGCAGGCGCAGTTGATCGTGCCGTCCGCGACAGTGGCGACCGTGCACTGCTGATGTGTGCAGATGGCCGAGAACGCCTTGAACTCGCCGGACTTCGGCTGGGTCACGACCACCTTCTCGGCCTTGAGGATCGTGCCGCCGCCCACCGGGACGTCGGCCGTGGTGGTCAGTTCCTGGCCGGGGGAGGCGCTCGAGGCCGTGTCGCCCCCGTCGCCGGAGTCGCCGCAGCCCGCGACGAGCGCGGCCGCACCCGTTGCGCCGGTCGCGATGAGAAGGGTGCGCCGGGTCGGACGGTAGGTCATGTCGTCACTCCGAAAGTGCGGAAGAAGCGAGAGCGCGGAAGAAGCGAGAGTGCGCAGGTGAGCCGGACAGCATCCTCGCACCGAAAGCACCGAAGAAGAAGCAACCGGGATGGAGTGCCAGAAAACGCGCGAATCGCATCGGCCCGGAGCCGGCCGTCCCGAGCGTGGGGTGTCTCAGCGGGCGGGCGAGCCGCGTCCGCCGGAGCCGGGCTGACTAGGCTGGACAGTCGTAGAACCGATCCGTACATCAGCAAGGAGCAGCGCCGTGGCGGTACGAGCGGTCCGGGGGGCCGTCCAACTGGAGCGGGACGAGTCCGGCCACATGGACGAGCAGGTCGGGGCCCTCCTCACCGCGATCCTGGAGCGGAACGGCCTGGCCGCGGACGACCTGATCAGCATCTGGTTCACGGCCACCCCCGATCTGCACAGCGACTTCCCGGCGGCCGCCGCCCGCAAGCTCGGCATCGTCGACGTCCCGCTGATCTGCGCCCAGGAACTGGACATCGAGGGCGCCATGCCCCGGGTCGTCCGTGTCCTCGCGCACATCGAGTCCGACCGGCCCCGCGCCGACATCGCGCATGTCTACCTCGGTGCCGCCGCCGCTCTGCGCAAGGACATCGCCCAGTGAGAACCGCACTCGTCATCGGCACCGGCCTCATCGGCACGTCCGCCGCACTGGCGCTCGCCGCGCGCGGTGTCGTCGTCCACCTCGCCGACCACGACCCGGAGCAGGCCCGTACGGCGGCCGCGCTCGGCGCCGGGACGGACGAGGCCCCCGACGGGCCCGTCGACCTCGCGATCATCGCCGCCCCGCCCGCGCACGTGGCCGGGGTGCTCGCCGACGCCATGCGCCGGGACGTGGCCCGCGGCTACCTCGACGTGGCCAGCGTCAAGGGCGGGCCGCGGCGGGAGCTGGAGGCGCTCGGTCTCGATCTGTCGTCGTACATCGGCACGCACCCCATGTCCGGCCGGGAGAAGTCCGGCCCGCTGGCCGCCAGCGCCGACCTCTTCGAGGGCCGGCCCTGGGTGCTCACCCCCACCCGTGACACCGACACCGAGGTGCTGAACCTCGCCCTGGAACTGGTCTCGCACTGCCGTGCCGTGCCCGTGGTGATGGAGGCCGACGCCCACGACCGCGCGGTCGCCCTCGTCTCCCACATGCCCCATCTGGTGTCCAGCATGGTCGCCGCGCGGCTGGAGAGCGCCGAGGAGGCGGCCGTACGGCTGTGCGGCCAGGGCATTCGGGACGTGACCCGGATCGCCGCCTCCGACCCCCGGATGTGGATCGACATCCTCTCCGCGAACCCCGGGCCCGTCGCCGACCTGCTCACCGACGTCGCCGGCGATCTGGAGGAGACGGTGCGGGCGCTGCGGGCGCTGCAGTCGTCCGACGAGGCCAAGCGGGTCGAGGGCACGGCCGGGATCGAGGACGTGCTGCGGCGCGGCAACGCCGGACAGGTGCGGGTGCCCGGCAAGCACGGGGCCGCTCCACGGGTCTACGAGGTCGTCGCCGTGCTCATCGACGACCAGCCGGGACAGCTCGCGCGGATCTTCGCGGACGCCGGGCGGGCCGGGGTCAACATCGAGGACGTGCGCATCGAGCATGCGACGGGCCAGCAGGCCGGTCTGGTGCAGCTGATGGTGGAGCCGAAGACGGCGCCGGTGCTCAGCGCCGCGCTGCGGGAGCGGGGCTGGTCGATCCGGCAGTAGCCGGGGCGACCCGGCCCGGCCGGACGAGTGACACGAACCCAGTAACCTTGTGCGGGGCACCCTCGCGTCCCCACACTCCCGCCACACCGCACCAGGAAGGTGTCCACCCGTGGAAAACGGTGCCGCCAAGCCCGTGATTGTCGCCATCGACGGCCCCTCCGGCACGGGCAAGTCGAGCACGTCGAAGGCCGTCGCCGCGCAGCTCGGGCTGAGCTATCTCGACACCGGCGCCCAGTACCGGGCGATCACCTGGTGGATGGTGAGCAACGGCATCGACATCGAGGACCCCTCCGCGATCGCCGCCGTGGCCGGCAAGCCCGAGATCGTCTCCGGCACCGACCCGGCCAACCCGACGATCACCGTCGACGGCACCGATGTCGCCGGCCCGATCCGCACCCAGGAGGTCACCTCCCAGGTCAGCGCGGTGAGCGCGGTGCCGGAGGTGCGTGCGCGGATCACCGAGCTGCAGCGCTCGCTGGCCACCTCCGCCGAGTACGGCATCGTCGTCGAGGGCCGTGACATCGGTACGACCGTGCTGCCCGACGCCGACCTGAAGATCTTCCTCACCGCGTCGCCGGAGGCGCGGGCCGCCCGCCGCAGCGGTGAGCTCAAGGGCGCCGACGTCCACAGCACCCGTGAGGCCCTGATCAAGCGCGACGCGGCCGACTCCAGCCGCAAGACCTCGCCGCTCGCCAAGGCGGACGACGCGGTCGAGGTGGACACCACCGAGCTCACGCTGCCGCAGGTCATCGAGTGCGTCGTCACGCTCGTCGAGGAGAAGCGAGCCGCGAAGTGAGTGTTCCTTCCGAGCGGGGTGCCGACGTCGGGCGGCGCATCGGCGTCGGCCTGATGTACGGGCTGTGGCGGCCCCGTGTCCTGGGCTCCTGGAAGGTGCCCGCGACCGGGCCGGTGATCCTCGCGGTCAACCACAGCCACAACATCGACGGTCCGATGGTGATGGGCGTGGCACCCCGGCCGGTGCACTTCCTGATCAAGAGGGAAGCGTTCGTCGGCCCGCTCGACCCCTTCCTGACCGGCATCGGCCAGCTGAAGGTGGACCGTCACTCCGCCGACCGCACGGCCATCACACAGGCGCTGGACGTGCTGTCGAACGGCGGCGTCCTGGGGATATTTCCCGAGGGCACCCGCGGCGAGGGCGACTTCGCCTCGCTGCGGGCCGGCCTCGCCTACTTCGCGGTGCGCAGCGGCGCCCCGATCGTCCCGGTCGCGGTGCTGGGAAGTTCCGAGAAGCGGGGACGGTTGCTCAAGGGGCTGCCTCCGCTGCGGCACCGCGTCGACGTCGTCTTCGGCGACCCGTTCGACGCGGGCGACGGCAGCGGGCGGCGCACGCGCACGGCGCTGGACGAGGCGACCGAGCGCATCCAGAAGCAGCTCACCGAGCACCTGGAAAACGCCAGGCGGCTGACCGGCCGCTAGGCGACACTGAGTAGTGGATCAGCCGGGAGAAACCCGGGCGTTCCACCGATCACCACGATGAACTACGAGGTACGGACTTCATGAACGACCACATCCACTCCGAGGGCTCGGGCGGAGAGCACGACCACGGAGAGCTTGGCGACGCCGAGTACGCGGAGTTCATGGAGCTCGCCGCGGAAGAGGGCTTCGACCTCGAGGACGTCGAGGGTGCCATCGAGGCGGCCGGTCACGGTCCGCTGCCGGTGCTCGCCGTCGTCGGGCGGCCGAATGTCGGCAAGTCGACTCTCGTGAACCGGATCATCGGGCGCCGCGAGGCCGTCGTCGAGGACAAGCCCGGTGTCACCCGCGACCGCGTGACCTACGAGGCCGAGTGGGCGGGCCGCCGCTTCAAGGTCGTCGACACCGGCGGCTGGGAGCAGGACGTCTTCGGGATCGACGCCTCCGTGGCCGCGCAGGCCGAGTTCGCGATCGAGGCCGCCGACGCCGTCGTGTTCGTCGTCGACGCCAAGGTGGGCGCCACCGACACCGACGAGGCGGTCGTACGACTGCTGCGCAAGGCCGGCAAGCCCGTGGTGCTGTGCGCCAACAAGGTCGACGGCCCCAGCGGCGAGGCGGACGCCGCGTACCTGTGGTCCCTCGGCCTCGGTGAGCCGCACCCCGTCTCGGCCCTGCACGGCCGCGGCACCGGTGACATGCTGGACGCCGTCCTGGAGGCACTGCCGGACGCGCCGCGCGAGTCGTTCGGCGGGGGCGGCATCGGCGGCCCGCGCCGTATCGCCCTGATCGGCCGCCCGAACGTCGGCAAGTCCTCGCTGCTGAACAAGGTGGCGGGCGAGGAGCGTGTCGTCGTCAACGAACTGGCCGGCACCACCCGCGACCCGGTCGACGAGCTCATCGAACTGGGCGGCGTGACCTGGAAGTTCGTCGACACCGCGGGTATCCGCAAGCGCGTCCACCTCCAGCAGGGCGCCGACTACTACGCCTCGCTGCGCACCGCGGCCGCGGTCGAGAAGGCCGAGGTGGCGGTCATCCTGATCGACGCCTCCGAGTCCATCTCGGTCCAGGACCAGCGCATCGTCACCATGGCCGTCGAGGCGGGCCGCGCGATGGTCATCGCCTACAACAAGTGGGACACCCTCGACGAGGAGCGCCGCTACTACCTGGAGCGCGAGATCGAGACCGAGTTCGGCCAGGTCGCCTGGGCGCCCCGGGTCAATGTCTCGGCGTCCACCGGACGGCACATGGAGAAGCTGGTCCCGGCGATCGAGACGGCCCTCGCGGGCTGGGAGACCCGGGTCCCGACCGGCCGGCTGAACGCCTTCCTCGGTGAGCTGGTCGCCGCCCACCCTCACCCGATCCGCGGCGGCAAGCAGCCCCGCATCCTGTTCGGCACCCAGGCCGGCACCAAGCCCCCGCGGTTCGTGCTCTTCGCCTCCGGCTTCATCGAGGCGGGCTACCGCCGCTTCATCGAACGCCGGCTGCGCGAGGAGTTCGGCTTCGAGGGCACGCCGATCCATATCTCGGTGCGGGTGCGCGAGAAGCGCGGCAGGAAGAAGTAGCGGCAGGAAGAAAGTAAACGGACACGACGAAGGGCGGCCCCGCTGAAGGGCCGCCCTTACGTCTGCTCAGCCTCTGCGCGCCGGTGGCAGCGCGGCCGGGACATGGTGCATCCCCGAACCCTGCTGTCCGATGTGCCCGACGCGCTGCCACTGCGGCTGCTGACCGCCGTTGCCGTGCCGGGCGCTGTGCGCACCCGCGCTGTAGGCGCTGTACGAGCTGCTGAACGACCCCGGACGATGGCCGCCGTACGTGCCCGTACCGCGCTGGATGTTCCCGAACGCGACGAACCCCAGGTCCTCCTCCCCACTGCGATCACCCGGCAGCGAACGGAAGGACTTGACGTACTCGGCGTACAGCGCGTCGTAGATCGGCGTGGGCGATGGACCGCCCTGGAGGCGGGGAACGTCGTATGCATGCACGTATGTCCAAACGACCCGGCACCGGAAGGGATGCGGCTGGGCGGCGCCCTAAAGGGGCGCGGGGCTGCGTCGATGTGTGGAACGGGCGCGCTCTCACGTGCCGGCGAGCGGCAGCGCCGCCCCGACCAGCTTCCCGTTCGCCGCGGCCTTGTCCAGGGCGTCCCGCAGCAGGTCCTCCCTGGGCTGGCGCCCGATGGAGCCCACCGGCGCCGCGAACATCAGCACCTGCTGATGCTTGTTCGCGGCGGCCCGCCACCCGTCGGTCACCAGCAGCGGCTGGTGCGCCTGCCACCAGGCGACCGGCTGCCCCCCGTTGGTCCCCGGCTGCAGCACCGCGTGCAGCTGCCCCATCGCCAGCAGCACCGACCACCCGTGCAGCACCGGCGGCACATCGGCCAGCTCCGGCACCGGCATGAACCCCTGTTCGATGAGCAGCGGCAGGAAGTCGTCACCGGCGCCGGTCGCACCGGGGCGCACGATGGGCCCGGTCGGCTCGACGACGAGCGCGGGGTGCAACTCCCCGGCGATCAGCACCAGTCCGCTGGTCACGCCGAGCACGGCCTGCTCCGGCACGATCTTGTCGGGCTCCAGGTCGACCGTGTCACCGGTGATGGACTTCACGGCGCCCTGCAACTGCTCCTCGGTGACCTGGACGACCTGCGACGGCAGACAGGTGGCGTGGGCGAAGGCGAGGACGGCGGTCTCGTCCCCGATGAACAGGACGGTGCTGGTGCGCTCCTGTTCGGAATCGCCCGGGGTGCGGCAGGACGTGCAGTCGTAACTGCCGGGGGCGTTGTCTCCGGCGAGCAGCCGGTCGGCTTCCTCGTCGCCGATCTCGGCACGTACCTCGTCGCTGACGTCGAGCATGCGTGGCACGGGTGGCTCCTCGGGATGTGGTGCGTGGTGGGGCCGGGTGGCTCCCGGCCCGTGAACCGGGCGGGTCCCGGGCTCATGAAGAAGACAACGGACGATCTGTGGCGGGAGTCACGCACCACGGCGAACGGAATCGAACCATCCAGCGCGCAGGGTCACCTTGCGTGCGGAATTGCCCACTCACCGTCAAGTCCTTGGAAATCCAAGGAAGTTGGTTACGTGGGCTGTGTCACAGATCGTCAGGTTCGCTGGTCGACAAATCCGGAAATCAGCGAATGAAGTGGGTGGCCGGAAATCGCCGATACCGGGGGTAACGGCGAACTGGCCTGGAATGACAAGGAGTTGGTTGATACCGGCCGACCCATGTCCCTACATTCCTCGGCCGTGTGCAACGAGCACCGCTCGGGTACGTCCGCCGACCGCACCAGCCAGCTTGCAGCACGACCTTGCGGCGGACGGGGCGAGCGCCGCCGACGCGCCCCATGGCGTGGTCGGTGGCGTTCCGCCTTGGGGGACCCCGAGTCCTTCGAGAGGGAACTACATGTCCGAATGTGCCGATAACACTCACGACAACGCTCGGAAGACGTCGAAGGCTTCGAACGGAAGCCGGACTCGTACGACAGCGGTCCTCGCCGGGGCGGCGCTGCTCGCCCCGCTCGGACTGCTGGCCGCCACCGGCAACGCCGCAGCGGCGGACAGCGGAGTGTGGGACCGCATCGCCCAGTGCGAGAGCGGCGGCAACTGGCACATCAACACCGGCAACGGCTATTACGGCGGGCTCCAGTTCTCCGCCTCCACCTGGCGCGGATTCGGCGGTACGGCCTACGCGCCGACGGCGGACCGGGCGAGCAAGGCCCAGCAGATCGCCGTGGCCACCAAGGTCCAGCGCGCCCAGGGATGGGGCGCCTGGCCCACCTGTTCGGCCCGGGCCGGAGCCT
Organism: Streptomyces ferrugineus; assembly: GCF_015160855.1. Classification (NCBI taxonomy): domain Bacteria; kingdom Bacillati; phylum Actinomycetota; class Actinomycetes; order Kitasatosporales; family Streptomycetaceae; genus Streptomyces; species Streptomyces ferrugineus. The sequence continues at coordinate 2,980,141 of NZ_CP063373.1, forward strand.
ACGGGAGCGCACCCGGTGCTCCCACGGCCGGCTCGGAGTCCTCCGCCAAGGCGGCTCCATCGACCGCGAAGGCGGCCCCGTCGACTCCGTCGCAGACGCCGGAGCGTTCGTCGGGACACACGACCCGCGATTCGTCCCGCGGTGACTACACCGTCCGCGAGGGCGACACGCTGAGCGGCATCGCCGCCCGGCACGGAACCACCTGGCAGCGGCTCCACGCCGCCAACAAGTCCGTCATCGGCGGCGATCCCGACGTCATCGTGCCCGGGCAGCGCCTCGAACTCTGAGCACGGCCCACGGGGCCCCGCCCGGTCCGCCGACCGGGTGGGGCCCTTGCGGCCATCGGACGCGCCGCACCGGTTGGCGGCAATAAGCTGCCTAGCGTGCTGATATGAAATACGCACCGCTCACGATCGCCCTGGCCGCCTCCCTGTTGACCGCAGTCACCCCAGGGACCTCGCACGCCACGCACGCGCCCCAGATGGCGCCTCCACTACCGGCCTCCGGCCCCCCTCCCAAACCCGCGTCACTGGCCTGCGCCCAGAGCCATTGGCCCTGGGGCTGTGTCGCCAAGTGCGAGAGCGGCGGCAATTGGCACATCAACACCGGCAACGGCCACTACGGCGGACTCCAGTTCTCGCAGCGGACCTGGGAGGGCTTCGGCGGGCTGAAGTACGCCCCGCGCGCGGATCTCGCCAGTCGCCAGGAGCAGATCACCATCGCCCGGAAGGTGGTGGCCGTGCAGGGCTGGGGGGCCTGGCCGCACTGCTCCCGGCGGTACGGGCTCAAGGGCCGTATGAAGTGGGAAGTACCCAGCGCCGCCGAGCACCGGTTGAACCGCGGCGCGATGCTGCTCAGGCCGAAGAGCTCGAACCGGTGGGGCGTCGCGCTGCCCGGCGCGCGAATTCACACGCCTCTCCGCTGAACACGACCGCGCCGCGCCGCAGTTCGTGGACGACTGCCGCCCGCGCCCGCAGCACGGGCGGCAGTCGTTGCTCGGCGACGACCACACACGCGTCGAGTCCGCCCAGCAACTCGTACGTCCGGGCCGCGACCGTGGGCGACATGCCCTGCGCGGGCTCGTCGACGAGCACGACACGCGCGTGTGCCAGCAGAGCGCGGGACAGCGCGAGCATGCGCTGCTCGCCGCCGGACAGGGTGCCGGCGCGGCGGACGAGGAGGGTCTTCAGCCGGGGATAGGCGTCGAGGGCGATGTCGTACGGCACACCCGCGAGTTCGAGGTTCTCGCGCACGGTGAGGGAGCCGAACACCGCCCGCCGTTCGGGGACCAGGCACAGTCCGCGGCGGGCCCGCTCGTGCGCGGGCACCCGGGTCACGTCGACGCCGTCCCACACCACCGCGCCGCCCGACAGCCGCACCGTTCCCGCCAGGGCGCGCAGGGCCGTCGTACGGCCGGACCCGTTCCGGCCCAGCAGGACGGTGAGGCCGGGGCCGGGAGCGACGACGGTGACGCCGTGGAGGGCCTCCAGGGGGCCGTAGCGCACGCGCGCGTGGCGCAGGGAGATGGCGGTCGTCATGCGGGGGCCTCCTGGGTGCCTGCCGCGTCGAGTACGCGGTCGGGTGGGCCGGAGGCGACGATGCGGCCGGCCGTCATGACGTGCACGGTGTCGGCGAGGTCGGCGACCAGGTCGAGGTCGTGCTCGACGACCAGGAGGGCCGTGCCGTCCGCGGCGAGGGCTTTCAGAACCCGGGTGAGTGCGGTGACTTCCGCCGTGTCCAGGCCGGCGGCGGGTTCGTCCAGCAGCAGCACGCGCGGGCTGCCGGCGAGGGCTCGGGCGAGTTCGACACGCCGGAGGGTGCCGGTGGGGAGATCGGCGGCGGGCAGGGAGCGTACGGGGCCGTCCAGGCCCAGGAGCCGGAGGGCTCGCTCCACGGCCGACGGGTCCTTCAGACGGCCCTGTTCGGCGCCCACACGGACGTTCTCGGCCACCGTGAGGGAGGGGAACACGGCCAGTTGCTGGAAGGTGCGGGCGACGCCTAGGCGGGTGCGGGCGTGGGCGGGCAGGTGGGTGATGTCGCGGGTGCCGAACCGGACTTGGCCGTGGGTGGGGCGGTGGGTGCCGGCCAGACAGTGGAACAGGGTGGTCTTGCCCGCGCCGTTGGGGCCGATGATCGCGGTGACCTTGCCCGGGGGGACCGTGAGGGTGACGTCGTCGAGGGCGGTGAAGGTGTCGTAGCGCGCCTGGAGGTGGTGGGCGGTGAGGACGCGGCCTTCGGCCGCGTTTGGGTTCCCACCCGTACCGCCCGTGCGGCTTTCGTCGTCGGGCGCGGGTGGCCCCTGTGGGGGGCGAGCGCCGTCGGCGGCTGCGGCGGGCCGGTCGGTTAGGTGTGTCGCTGCCGAGCCCGACGCGGTCACGCCGGTCAGAGCCCGACGGGGGGCTCGTTCCCGCCCGGGTGGGTGCAGCCGCCCGCGTACCTGCGCACCCAGCGTCGTGAGCCGCGCCCCGCGCCGCTGGCGCAGCCTCCCCGACGCCGCTCGCAGCGCCTCGTACGGTCCCCCCGGGAACCGTCCCACCAGCACCGCCAGCACCCCGATCAGCGCCGCCGCCACCCCGCCCCGGGCGCCCGCGTCGAGGCCGACCAGGAGGGCCGCCGCGATCAGGGCGCCCAGGGTGCTGTCGGCGCCGAGGACCACCACCGCGGCGAACCAGAGCAGACCGCGGACCGGGTCGTAGGCGGCGGGGTCGAAGGCGCGCAGGCCCATGCCGAGCATCCCGCCGCCGAGGGCGGCCAGGGCGGCGCCCGAGACGAAGGCCAGGAGCTTGAGCGAGGGCACCTGGACGCCCGCCGCCGACGCGCCGGACTCGTGGTCCCGCATCGCCGCCAGGGCCCGTCCCGTGCGGCCCCGGCGCAGCAGCCAGGCCGCCAGCAGGGCGGCGGCCAGGAGGCAGAGCTCCAGGACGTAGTACGCGCGGTCGCCCTCGAAGCCAGCCGGGCGGCCCAGGGACAGGCCCGCGACGGCGTACGGCTGGGCGAAGACGAAGCGGCTCACGCCGACGCCCACCGCGAACGTGGCCAGCGCCAGGGCCAGGCCCCGGCGGCTGATCGCCGGCCAGCCCGTGAGCAGGCCCAGGGGGGCCACCAGGACCACCGCCAGCGCCAGTGCCGCCAGCTCCGGCAGCCGGGGCAGGCCCGGGAAGCGCCCCGCCGCCAGCAGGGCCGTGAACAGGGCGCCCAGGCCCGCGTACGCCGCCTGGCCGAGGGAGATCTGGCCGCCGCGGCCGGTGACGACCACGAGGGACAGCAGCACCACGGCCAGCGCCGGGACCTGTACCGACGTATGCAGGTCCGAGCCCGCGAAGCCCAGGGGGAGCAGGAACAGCACGGCCGCCACGATCCAGGCGCCCGGCGGGGTCGGCACGCGCGCGGTGGCCGTGCGGGGCAGGGCGTCGCGGGTGCCGACGCCGGGCAGGGCCAGGGCCGCGATCAGCAGGGCCACCACGAAGAGGTTGGTGCCGACCGCCTGGAGCAGCGGGGCACCCCAGCCCGACGGGTGCAGACGGGTCAGCTGGCTCTGGGCCACGCCGATGGCCAGCGCCGTCACCACCGCGACCGGCAGGCTGCGCATCCGCGCGGCCACCGCGACCGCGACCACCTCCATGACCAGCAGCGGCATGCCGTACGGGTCCAGACGCAGGTACGGCGCGAGCAGTACGCCCGTCAGGCCCGCCGTGAACGAGCCGAACGCCCAGCCCGCCGCAGCCACCCGGTCCGCGTCGATACCCCCGAGGACGGCCAGCTGCCGGTCGTCCACCACGGCACGCAGCTCCCGGCCGAAGCGCGTCCAGCGGATCACCGCGCCGACCCCGGCCGCCAGCAGCAGGGCCACCGCGAGCTGACCCCACGGATCCGCCGACACCAGCTCAGGGGCGTCGTCCCGGGCCCCCTGGCCCCACAGCAGCGCCGCGCCGCCCACCAGCAGCACGAACACACCGATGGAGGCCACCAGGGTCTGCGCCGGGTCGCCGCCCAGGACCGACAGCGGACGGAAGACGAACCGTTCCAGCGCCATCCCGATCGCGGGCGCCAGGACCAGCAGTGTCACCGTCGCGCCCGCCCACAGCGGCCAGCCCCACTCCACGACGCACTGGCGCAGCACATACGCGCACAGCATCGCGATCGCCCCGTGCGCGAAGTTCAGCACGCCCGTCGCACGGTAGGTGACCACCAGGCCGATGCCGGTGAGCGCGGCGGCGCTGCCGACCGACAGACCGGCCAGGGTGAGGTCGTACGTCAGGGAGGACATCAGCCATCCGCTTCGGCGGGCTCACAGATCGGGCACGGGCCCAGTTCGCCGCTCCTCACCAGCTTCGCATCGACGGGGACGGCCTCCACCTTCCCGGCGACCAGCGGACAGTCCGCCCGGTGCCAGAGCGTGCCGCCGGGCACCATCAGCAACTCCCCGCTGACCGCGAGCGGCGCCGCGGCCGACTGCCCGGACTCCTCGGCGTCGGCCGGCTCGGCGTCCACCAGAAGGCCGTACAGCTCCTCCACGCGCGTGGCGGCGAGCGCGCCCCGGCCATGGGTCAGCAGCACCGCCCCGGCGATGATCAGCGCGGCCCCCGGCACCGTGCAGGACGCCAGGTACGGCAGCTGCCGCTCGGCGAACCGCTCGCCGGAGACGCCGTACCAGCCGATGACGCACAGCACCGCGCCGGCCGCGAGCGCGGCCCAGCCGGCCCAGAGGACGGGGTGCACGGTCCGCAGTCGGGCTGTCCGCATCGCTGGCTCCCACATGTCGGGTTCTCGTGTGCCTGCACATCGGATTTCCCGCATGTGCCCGGCCGTCTTCCAAGTCCGCCGATGGACTTGCACTATGCCTCGTGCAAGCTGACCCTGAAAGCACCGGGCGCAGCCCGCCCGAATCGACACCCGGTGGTGAGCCAGATGGTTCTCGGGAGCGACCTCAGGCGGAGCGGCGCGCGCAGGGGACGGGGGACGGCGCTGGCGGCCGCCCTGCTCCTCATCCTCGCCCCGGCCCTCGCGGCGTGCAGCGACGACGAGGGCGGCGGCGGCAACGAGACCCCGCCGACACCGACCGTCGAGCGGACCTCACCGGCCGCTTCGGCGCCCGCCGACGCGGCGGCGGCCGAGACGGAGATCAAGCAGAACTGGCAGAAGTTCTTCGACCCGAAGACCTCCCTGGAGGACAAGCGCACCGTCCTGGAGAACGGCGAGCAGATGGCGCCGGTCCTCCAGGCGTTCAGCGGCGACGAGCGCGGCGGGCAGGTCCAGGCGAAGGTCTCCAAGGTCGAGTTCACCTCGCCGACCGAGGCGGACGTGACGTACGACCTGACGCTGAAGGGCGCCACCGCCCTGCCGAACGCCGCCGGGACCGCCGTCGAGCAGGACGGCACCTGGAAGGTCTCCGCGAAGACCCTGTGCGCGCTGGTCCAGATGAGCGGCAATGGGTCGCCGATCCCGGGGTGCTGAGGCGGCGATAGCCGTGCTGGTGCTGGCTCTGAGTACGGCGTGCGGAAGCCGGCTGCCGGAGAGCGACTTCGAGCACCGCGGCCGGGGCACTCCCGCGGAGCCGGCGGACCGCGGCCCGATCCGCGTCGGCGTCATCACCAGCGCCACCAGCCCGGTCGGCGGCAACGCCTTCACCGGCCCGCGCGACGGCGCCAAGGCGTACTTCGACCGGCTCAACGCGCGCGGCGGCATCGACGGCCGCCGCGTCGAGGTGCGCCTGTGCGACGACGGCGGCAGCGGCGTCGGCAACAACGAGTGCGTGCACGAGCTGATCGACGAGGACAAGGTCGTCGCCCTGGTCGCCACCACCGCCCTGGACTACGCGGGCGCCTCGCGCGTCTCACGCGCGCGCGTGCCCGACATCGGAGGCCAGCCCATCGGGGCCGCCTACGACACCTACCCGCACCTGTACAGCATCTACGGCAGCCTCGCGCCCCGCGACGGCACCACCGGCTGGGACGGCGAGCAGTACGGCGGCACCGAGGTCTACCGCTACTTCAAGCGCGAGCACGGCGCCCGCACGGCCGCCGTCGTCTCCTACAACCAGCCCGCGTCCGCCGCCTACGCCCGGCTCGTCGAGCGGGGCCTGAAGGCCGAGGGCTACAAGGTGGTCACCGAGCAGGTCGACTTCGCGCTGCCCAACTTCCGCGCGGTCGCCGCCGATCTCAAGGAGCAGGGCGCCGACCTCGTCTTCGACGCCATCGACAGCCACGGCAACGCCCGGCTGTGCGAGGCGATGGACGACGTCGGCGCCGAGGTCACCGCCAAGGTCACGAACGTACAGAACTGGACGTCCACCGTCGCCGAGGACTACAAGGACGCCCCGCGCTGCCGCAACGCCCTGTGGGCGACCGGATCGTCCCGCAACTTCGAGGACACGGACCACGACGCCGTACGGGAGTTCCGGGACGCCACCAAAGGGCTGCGGACGCACTCCCAGTGGCAGCTCGAGGGCTGGGCGGCGGCCATGTGGTTCACGGACGCGGCCAGGTCGTGCGCGGAGTCGGACACCGGCGTCACGCGCGCGTGCGTCGACGACCACATGAACCGCAGCCAGGGATACACCGCCGACGGCCTGCTGATCCCGGTCCGGTTCGAGCGGCTGCCCGAGCCGCCCAGGAGCCGCCGGACCTGTCTGTCGGCGGCCCGCTGGGAGGACGGCCGGGGCTGGATCTCCCAGGGCGACATGAACACCACCTGCTTCGAGGTGCCGCAGCTCTCGTACGAGCCGTGACGGGCAACCAAAAGGCCGCATCGCCGGTCCAACCGACAGAGCACACAGCGCGGAGGGAGGAACCGCAGCGCATGACGCCCGTGCCGCAGGCCGCACCACTGCGCGCCGACTGCATCGCGGATTCGGCCGGCGGGCTGACCTTCGACGTCACGGCGGCGGCCGGGGCGAGCGGGCCCGCCCATCTCGTACTGCGCCACCGCGAGGGCCACGAGGAGGTCACCCTGCCTCTGACCCCGGCCACCACCGGCCGCCTGCGCGCCGCCCTGCCGAGCAGCGTGGCGCTGCCGGAGGGCCACTGGGACGCGTTCGCGCGCGTGACGGAGGGTGAGCCGCACCGTCTGATGCCGGGTGCCATGAAGGTGCACTCCCTGGCTTCTCGGGTCCCGTACGAAACCCGCCAGGGAAACCTGAGCGTCGAATGCCGGTTAGCGGCAACACCCTTAGGGGCGCGGGGAACTGCGCGACCAGCCACAATGGACCCGCAGCCGCCCGCAATCCCCGTACCCCCGAGCCATTAGGCGCCCATGCTGGACACATCCGCCAGACTCCTGAAACTGCTCTCCCTCCTCCAAGCCCACCGAGAATGGTCCGGCGCCGACCTCGCCGAACGCCTCGGAGTCACGCCCCGCACAGTGCGCCGCGATGTCGACCGCCTGCGCGAGCTGGGTTACCCGGTCAACGCCAGCCCCGGAACCGGCGGCGGCTACCAGCTCGGCGCCGGCGCCGAGCTGCCGCCCCTCCTCCTGGACGACGACGAGGCCGTCGCCGTCGCCGTCGGTCTGCGCACCGCCGCCGGCCAGGGCATCGAGGGCATCGGCGAGACCTCCGTACGGGCCCTCGCCAAGCTGGAGCAGGTCCTGCCGAACCGGCTGCGCCGCCGTGTCGGCGCGCTGAACGCCTTCACCGTGCCGATGCTGCGCGGCCCCCAGCCCTCCGGCGTCGACCCGGCCGTCCTGACCGAGCTGGCCCACCTCTGCCGGGACGCCGAGCGCCTGCGCTTCGAGTACCGCGACCACGAGGGCGCCCCCACCCGCCGGACCGTCGAACCGCACCGTCTGGTGTGCAGCGAGCGCCGCTGGTACCTGGTGGCCTGGGACCTCGACCGCGAGGACTGGCGTACGTTCCGCGTCGACCGCATCACCCCCAGGCCGCCGCACGGCCCGCGCTTCACCCCGCGCACCCCGCCCGCCGAGGACCTCGCCGCCTATGTCTCGCAGGGCGTCTCCACGCGCGCGTACGCCTCGCACGCCGTGATCCGGCTGCTGGTGCCCGTGCACGAGGCCGCCGAGCGCATCTCGCCGTCCGCGGGCACGCTGGAGGCCGACGGGGACGCCGCCTGCATCCTGCGCACCGGGGCCGCGAGCCTCGATGTGATGGTGCTGCACATCATGATGATCGGCTTCGAGTTCGAAGTGCTGGAGCCCGTCGAGTTCATCGAGGCGATCAGGGGCGCTCGGGATCTGCTGTCCCGGTCGCTGGAGCGAGGGACCGGCCGATCTCCGCGTGCGCGGGATGGTGCAGATCGAACGCCGGGGACTCCGAGCGGATCCGCGGCAGCGTCGTGAAGTTGTGCCGCGGGGGCGGGCAGGAGGTCGCCCACTCCAGGGAGCGGCCGTAGCCCCACGGGTCGTCGACCTCGACCTTCTCGCCGTACCTGGCGGTCTTCCAGACGTTGTAGAGGAACGGCAGCGTCGACAGGCCGAGCAGGAACGCGCCGATCGTCGAGACCGTGTTCAGCGCCGTGAAGCCGTCGGCCGCCAGGTAGTCGGCGTACCGGCGGGGCATGCCCTCCGCGCCCAGCCAGTGCTGCACCAGGAACGTGGTGTGGAAGCCGACGAACAGCGTCCAGAAGTGGATCTTGCCGAGCCGTTCGTCGAGCATCTTCCCGGTGAACTTGGGCCACCAGAAGTGGAATCCGGCGAAGATCGCGAAGACGACCGTGCCGAAGACGACGTAGTGGAAGTGGGCGACGACGAAGTAGGTGTCGGACACGTGGAAGTCCATCGGCGGCGACGCCAGGATCACCCCGGTCAGACCGCCGAACAGGAACGTCACCAGGAAGCCCGTCGACCACAGCATGGGCGTCTCGAAGGACAGTGAGCCCTTGAGCATGGTCCCGGTCCAGTTGAAGAACTTCACGCCCGTGGGGACGGCGATCAGGAAGCTCATGAAGGAGAAGAACGGCAGCAGCACCGCGCCGGTGACGAACATGTGGTGCGCCCACACCACGATCGACAGACCGGTGATCGCCATCGTCGCCGCGACCAGCGTGAGGTAGCCGAACATCGGCTTGCGCGCGAAGACCGGGATGATCTCGCTGATGATGCCGAAGAACGGCAGCGCGATGATGTACACCTCGGGATGCCCGAAGAACCAGAACAGGTGCTGCCACAGCAGCGCCCCGCCGTTGCCCGCGTCGAACACCATCGAGCCGAACCGGCGGTCCGCCTCCAGCACCAGCAGGGCCGCGGCCAGCACGGGGAACGCCATCAGGATCAGGATCGACGTGAACAGCGTGTTCCAGGTGAAGATCGGCATCCGGAACATCGTCATGCCGGGGGCGCGCATCCCGATGATGGTGGTGATGAAGTTGACCGCGCCGAGGATCGTGCCGAAGCCGGCCAGCGCCAGGCCCATGATCCACAGATCGGGGCCGATGCCGGGGGAGCGCTCCAGGCTGTTGAGCGGCGCGTAGGCGAACCAGCCGAAGGCGGCCGGTCCGTCCGGCACGATCAGTGAGCCCATCACGATCAGGCCGCCGAACAGGAACAGCCAGTACGAGAACATGTTCAGCCGGGGGAACGCGACATCCGGGGCGCCGATCTGCAGCGGCATCAGCTCGTTGGCGAAGCCCGCGAAGGTGGGGGTCGCGAACAGCAGCAGCATGATCGTGCCGTGCATGGTGAACAGCTGGTTGAACTGCTCGTTGCTCAGCAACTGCATCCCGGGCCGGGCCAGTTCGGCCCGCATCAGCATGGCCATGACGCCGCCGGCCAGGAAGAACACGAACGACGTGATCAGGTAGAGATGGCCGATCTTCTTGTGATCGGTGGTGGTCAGCCAGTCGACGACCACCCGGCCGCCGGGCTGCCTGCTTCGCACGGGTGCCGTCGCCCGTACGGTCTGCGTCCCCATCGCTCGCTCGCCCCTTCGCTCGTCGCGTCCCGGGCCCGCTGAAGCCCGCGTCGCACGCGCCGACGCGAGCTCACGCCATGATGCTCGCGCAGACCGCGCTCCGACAGGGGGCGTACGGAGGTTCTGTGGTGGAACCATGTACTTTCTGTGCCGTACCGGCTCCCGTGGCCCGCGCGGAATCGGGGATAAAGGCGTCCAAGGGCGGTTCCTCGGGCACTTTTGCGCCGGGCTGTCGAGCGGGTCTCCACGACACGCGGGAATTGCGATCGAATGCCTGCGGAAGGCTCAGAAAATCCCTCGTCCGTGTGACGGCCGGGTGATGTCCAATCGGTCGAAACGCGTGTCGTGATTCTGTGACAAAAGCGTGACCCGAGAGGTACGTGTGCCCTAGCGTGGGGCGCATGGCACCCATTCCGAAACCCCCCGCAGAACCCGAGGACAACCCGGACGGGTATGTCGGTCTCGACGCCGACCGGGCCGAGCGGCTCGCCCGTGACCGTGGGTGGTCGACGGTGCGTTCGCTGCCGCCGGGGGCGATCATCACCATGGAATACCGCAGCGGCCGGCTGAACTTCGAGGTGAAGGACGGCCAGGTGGCGCGGGCCTGGAAGGGCTGACCCACGGCGACGGCCCCGGTTCCCGCGCGGGAACCGGGGGCCGTCGCCGTGGGCGGGTGGTTGTGCGTACCGAACCCGCCGTCGGGGTGGTCAGCCGCCCGTGAGGGGGCGGGCCGTCGGGCTCCCGCCGCGGGTCATACGGTCCGTGTGCGGCGGGCGGCGGCTGCCGGCCGGGGTGACCGGGGTGCGCTCCGCGCGGGCCGTGTGCGGGCCGGGCGCCATGTAGGCGGGTGCTCCCCGGGCGGAGCGGGCCGCGGCGGACGTGTCGCGCGCCGCGGTGGACGTGTCGCGCGCCGCGGCCTCGTTGTCGGCCGGGGTGGGACGCGGCTTGAGCAGCACCGGGGCCTCGACCGGGGCGGCCGGTACGGCGACGGTGCCGGCCCGGCGCTCGCGCCAGCGGTCGCGCAGATCGAAGATCCAGGCCTCGGAGCGGGCGATCAGCGGCTCGAACCACGGCAGCGCGAGCAGGATCAGCAGACCGGCGGCCCAGCCGAGGAGCACATCGCTCAGCCAGTGCGTACCGAGGTAGACGGTGGACAGACCCACGCCCAGCGAGGTCACCGCCGACAGGGCCGACAGCCAGCGGCGCGCTCTCGGGGTCGAGGCCAGATAGGCCAGGATTCCCCAGGTCACCACGGCGTTGGCGGTGTGGCCGCTGGGAAATATATCGCCGCCCAGCCACATCTCGTTCGAGCCGATGCTGGTCGCGTAGTGCGGTCCGAGGCGGCCCATGCCGAGCTTGGCGGCACCCACGGTGACGTTCAGCAGCAGCAGCGAGACGCCGAGCGCGAGCAGCGGCCGCAGCGTGTGCTGCCGCCAGGAACGCCAGCCCAGCCAGGCCGCGACCATCACGGCGGTCGGGCCGCGCTGGCCGAGCACCACGTAGTAGTCGACGAAGGCGTGGATCTCCGCCCACTGCTGGTACGGCCGGAAGAACATGACCTGCCAGTCGAGCCGGACCAGCCACGAGGTGATGACGACGGCCCACACGATGGCCACGTAGAAGGCCAGGGTCGAGGCGAAGAGCACGATCCTGTGCCGGGTCATCCGCGGCACATCGATGTGGGCCGGACGTTCCGGTTCCCGGTCCAGTCTGGCGAAGACCCGGTCCAGACGGGTCAGCTTTCGTTCGGTACGCACTCAATCGACGTTACAGCGAGTGAGCGCAGTTCAACGGCGATTCCACGGCTTTGTGATGACGATGTGATGTGGGATTCCTCTCAGTGGGGGGTTTATTTCCAAGGAATCCGTAATCATCGGGGGCGGCATCCTTCAATTCCTTTGATCATTCTGTTCGTTCGTTTTTCACTGCTTATGAATTCGTTCACCGAATCATGGTGCGGATTTCTCCTGCCGCTCACTGGCCGGAGCCAGGTGATGTGGCGCACGCCACACGCGATCGTGTGGACTCTGAGAGGTCCGCCACTCGGCCCCGACGCGGACTCGCGTACCCTGACGAGTCACTCGCCCTTGTCTGCGCGGGCCGGAGACCACCGCTCCTCTCCGGCCGAGTCGCGGGGAGTCCCCACCCCGCGTGCCCGCCGAGAGCGAGGGAACATCTGGGAGGTACGTACATGTCCGGGACGACCACGGCCGCCGCTGCGCTGCGCCGTCGGGCGGCCGGGGCCGGTGCCAACCGCTGGGTCGTCCTCGTCGTCCTCTGCGTCAGCCTGCTGCTCGTCGCCGTCGACGCGACCGTGCTGCACGTGGCGGTGCCCGCCGTCACCGAGGACCTCCGCCCCGGCGCGATAGAACTGCTCTGGATCGTCGACATCTATCCGCTCGTCTGCGCCTCGCTGCTGATCCTGTTCGGCACGCTCGGTGACCGGGTGGGCCGCAGACGCGTCCTGCTCCTCGGATACGGCCTCTTCGGCCTCGCCTCCGGCCTGGCGGCCCTCGCACACGACCCACAGGTGCTGATCCTGGCCCGCGCCCTGCTCGGCGTCGGCGGCGCGATGATCATGCCCGCGACGCTGTCGATCCTGCGCCAGGTCTTCCCCGACCGGCGCGAGCGGGCCCTCGCCATCGGCATCTGGAGCGCGGTGGCCGCCGTGGGCGCGGCGGTCGGGCCACTGCTCGGCGGCTTCCTCCTCGAGCACTTCTGGTGGGGCTCGGTCTTCCTCGTCAACATCCCGCTGATGCTGGTCAGCCTCCCGGTGGGACGGCTGCTGCTGCCCGAGTCCAAGGGCGATGGCAAGGGTCCCTGGGACGTCATCGGCGCGCTGCTGGCGGCGGCCGGCCTCTTCGGCGTCGTCCTGGGCGTGAAGCGGCTCGGCGGCGGGGAGCCGGCGGCCAGCCTGCTCACCCTGGTGCCCCTGGTGGTCGGCGCCACGCTGCTGGTCCTCTTCGTGCGACGGCAGAAGCGGCGGGCGTATCCGCTGGTGGACCTCAAGATGTTCGCGCGACCGGCGTTCAGTACGTCCGTCGGATGCATTGTGCTGGCCATGCTCGCGCTGGTCGGACTCGAACTGATCGCGGCGCAGTATCTCCAGCTCGTGCTCGGGCTGTCGCCGCTGGAGACGGGGCTGCGGCTGCTGCCGCTGACGTTCGCGGCCATGGCGGCCGGGCTCGCGGGCGCGCGGATGCTGCGGCGGTTCGGGCCGCGGAGCATGGTGTGCTTCGGGTTCTGCCTGACGGCCGCCGCGGTGGTCCTGCTGACGCTGATGGGGCGGACGGACAACTGCGGGCTCATGGTGTCCGGATTCGTACTGCTCGGATTCGGACTCGAGACCACGCTCTTCGGGGCGTACGAGTCGATGCTGAGCGAGGCCCCGCAGGAGCAGGCCGGCGGGGCGGCGGCGATCGGGGAGACGTCGTACCAGCTGGGTGCGGGGATCGGCATCGCGTTGCTGGGCAGCGTGATGAACGCGGCGTACGCGCCCGGGCTGGCGACCGTGTCCGGGGTGCCGGCGCACGCCTCCACGGCGGCTTCGCACTCGCTGGGGGAGGCGTACGAGGTCGCCGCGCAGCTCGGCGGGCCGGCCGGGGCCGCCCTGCGGCACGCGGCTCGGGATTCGTTCGTGCACGGGCTGCATGTGACGTTGCTGGTGAGCGCGGGGTTGTTGTTGCTGGGGGCCGTGATGGCGCTGCGGCTGCCGCGGGCGATGCAGTGCGAGGCGCCTGCCGTGGAGTTGCCCAAGCCCCGGGAAGTCGCCGAGTCCCGCGTCTCCGCTTGACCAGGCCTTCTCCCACCCACGCACGACCCGTTTCCAGTTCGTTGAGGGGTGGACCTCTCCTGTGGGGGTTCCTCGCCGTCGGCGGCTTGCGGTGTGTGGGTGCGTACTGGACGTGCGGGACACTGAGTCGTAGCGTCTGGCCCAGAGTCGTAACTAGCGGCGCTAGTTTAATTCGTTGCCGGAGGGTCCCTCATGTCCGCGTCCTCGAAGTTGCCCCCGTTCGACCCCGCCGACCCCCTCGGCATCGACGATCTCCTCGACCCCGAGGACCTGGCGATTCGCGGCACCGTACGGGACTGGGCCGCGGACCGGGTGGTGCCGTATGTCGCCGAGTGGTACGAGAACGGCGAGCTGCCGGGCATCAGGGAGCTCGCCCGGGAGCTCGGGGAGATCGGTGCCCTCGGGATGTCGCTCAGCGGGTACGGGTGTGCCGGGGCCTCCGCCGTGCAGTACGGGCTCGCCTGTCTGGAGCTGGAGGCCGCCGACTCCGGGATCCGGTCCCTGGTGTCCGTGCAGGGATCCCTCGCCATGTACGCCATTCACCGGTTCGGCAGCGAGGAGCAGAAGCAGGCGTGGCTGCCCCGGATGGCCTCCGGCGAGGTCATCGGGTGCTTCGGGCTGACCGAGCCCGACCACGGGTCCGACCCCGGCTCCATGCGGACGTACGCCAAGCGGGACGGCTCGGACTGGGTGCTGGGCGGGCGCAAGATGTGGATCACCAACGGGTCGGTCGCCGGGGTCGCCGTCGTGTGGGCCCAGACCGAGGAGGGGATCCGCGGGTTCGTCGTGCCGGCCGACAGCGCCGGGTTCTCCGCGCCCGAGATCAAGCACAAGCTGTCGCTGCGCGCCTCCGTCACCAGTGAACTCGTCCTCGACGACGTACGGCTGCCCGCCGATGCCGTACTGCCCGAGGTCGTCGGGCTCAAGGGGCCGCTGAGCTGTCTCTCGCACGCCCGGTACGGGATCGTGTGGGGCGCGATGGGGGCGGCGCGGTCGTGCTTCGAGGCCGCCGTCGACTACGCGAAGACGCGGGAGCAGTTCGGCCGGCCGATCGGGGGCTTCCAGCTCACCCAGGCCAAGCTCGCCGACATGGCGCTCGAACTGCACAAGGGGATTCTGCTCGCCCACCATCTGGGGCGGCGGATGGACGCCGGTCGGCTGCGTCCGGAACAGGTCAGCTTCGGGAAGCTGAACAACGTCCGCGAGGCCATCGACATCTGCCGTACGGCGCGGACGATTCTCGGTGCCAACGGGATCTCGCTCGAATACCCCGTGATGCGGCACGCGACCAACCTCGAATCGGTGCTCACCTACGAGGGCACCGTCGAGATGCACCAGCTCGTGCTGGGCAAGGCGCTCACCGGGCTCGACGCCTTCCGCTGAACCCACCAGGGGGCAGGGCCGGCGAGCGGCCCTGCCTCAGCTCTGGTTGTAGAAGCCGTCCTCGCGGTGCGGCGCACGCTCGCCGCTGACGATCTCCGTGTCGGCCGGGCTCAGCAGGAACACCCGGTTGGACACGCGGTCGATCGAACCGCGCAGACCGAAGATGAGCCCCGCCGCGAAGTCCACCACGCGCTTGGCGTCGGCGGGCTCCATGGCCGTGAGGTTCATGATGACCGGGACCCCGTCCCGGAACAGCTCACCGATGGCGCGGGCGTCCCGGAAGCTGTCCGGAGTGACCGTGCCGATACGACGGCCCTTCTCCTCGGCGACATCCGTGGCCACCTTGACCCTGGGGTCGGTGACCCAGGCATCCCCGGGCTCGGTCCCTTCGGAGTAGTCGTCGTCGTAGTAACGCTCGTCATCGTTGTCGTCGACGAGGCCCAGCCAGGCGCTCGCCTTGCGTACCGATCCCATGGACGCCTCCTCTCACAGCGGTCTCTTCTGCCTTCCGCATCCCTATGGTCATCCATGATGCGGACGTCACGCCAAGTGGATAGACGCCGCGCGGGGGGTTTGTGACGGTACTGGTGCACAGCGAATACGTCGAGAGCCCGTGTCCCCCAAGGGGCATGCCACGTACGGCTGCTGACTGTGAGTGAAATATGATTCTTCACGGCGTATGGGTGATGTGGAGTGCGTACGGGTGAACGAGGCGGCCGTGGCGATCGGGGCCGCGATCGGTACGATGCGGCAGCTCAGCGCTACGGGAACGTCGTAAGAACCACGGGGGAACGTCGTGTTCGGAATCGTCAGGCCCTGTCGTCATCGCCTCGGGGAGAGCCTCGCAGGGCAATGGTTGGCGCATTTGTGCGGACTGTGCCTCTCGTTGCGCGGGGACCACGGCCAGTTCGCGCGGATCGTGACGAACTACGACGGGCTCCTCATCTCCGTTCTGACCGAGGCTCAGGCGGAGAAGGACAACGGACTTCGGCGTACGGCCGGACCGTGCCCGTTGCGCGGGATGCGCACCGCGTCCGTCGCTCAGGGGGAGGGCGCCCGGCTCGCCGCCGCCGTCTCGCTGGTGCTCGCCTCGGCCAAGGTGCGTGACCATGTCGCCGACGGCGACGGGCTGCTGGCCCGCAGGCCGGTGGCGCTCGCCGCGCGCCGGGTGGCCGCCGGCTGGGGTGCGGCCGGTGCCCGGAGCGGCTCGGCCGTCGGGTTCGACACCGCCGTACTCGTCGACGCCGTGGACCGGCAGGCCGGCGTCGAGGCGCTCGCCGGGATCGGGACGCCGATCCTCGCCGTGACCGAACCGACCGAGACGGCGACCGCCGCCGCCTTCGCACACACCGCGATCCTGGCCGGGAGGCCGCACAACGCCGAGCCGCTCGCCGAGGCCGGGCGGTTGTTCGGACGGCTGGCGCACCTCCTGGACGCGGTGGAGGACCGGGCGGCCGACGCGCGGGCCGGCGCGTGGAATCCGCTCACCGCGACCGGGACCTCGCTCGCGGAGGCGCGCCGGCTCGCCGAGGACGCGGTGCAGGGGGTGCGGTTGGCGTTGCGCGAGGTGGAGTTCAGCGACGCCAGGCTGGCGCATTTGTTGCTGGTGCACGAGCTGCGGCGCTCGGTGGACCGGGCGTTCGGCACGGTGCCGACCTGTTCGTCCCATGCGTCCCAGCAGTCCGGGTCCTACGGGCAGCCGCCGCAGAATCCGTATGCCGGAGGGAATCCGTACGCGGGCCAGAACCCGTACACCGGCCAGAACCCGTACGCCGGTGGCGGGGGAGCGCCCGGCGGCGGTGCCGGTGGTGGCGGCGGTGGCGGTGGTGACTTCGGCGGGTTCGGCGGTGGGCCGGCGCCGCAGCCGCCGAAGGGGCGGCGTGGGTTCTGGGCCGGCTGCGGGATGTTCTGGCTGCTGTGCTGCACCTGCAAGCTGTGCTGTGCGAAGGAGTACGAGGGCCCCTGGTCGCGCAAGAAGCGTGAGGGCTGCTGCCGGGATTGCGACTGTGACGGCTGCGACTGCTGCTGCCCCTGCGACGGCTGCTGAGCGCTCCGCCGGGCCGCCGCCGAACCGCGAGGAGCGTCAATTCTCGCCGATGGTTCAAAGGTTGACGGCCGAAAGGCGCCCTTGTGCCGACCGGTCGTTCGACCGAATACTCCCCTCAGCGCTTGTCAGGGGCACGGCGTGTTCGGAATCCGGACTTCTGCCCCTCTGACTGCGCCTCACGGGCCCCGACCCCACGCGGGCCCCCGACTTCCCTTGGAGGGAACGAAAAGTGAGGATCAAGCGCACTACCCCCCGCAGCGGCATTACGAGACGGACCCGGCTGATCGCCGTATCCACCGGACTCGTGGCCGCGGCCGCGATCGCGATCCCCAACGCGACCGCCGCGGAGACTCCCGCAACCTTCAGCTCCGCCCAGCTCAAGAGCGCCAGCGGCTCCGTGCTGAAGGCCGACATCCCGGGCACCGCCTGGGCCGTCGACAGCAAGACCAACCGCGTCATGGTGACCGTCGACTCCACGGTCTCCCAGGCGGAGATAGCGAAGATCAAGGAACAGGCCGGGGCCAACGCCGACGCGCTCACGATCAAGAGCGTCCCCGGCAAGTTCAGCAAGCTGATCCAGGGTGGCGACGCCATCTATGCGAGTAGCTGGCGCTGCTCCCTCGGCTTCAACGTCCGCAGCAGCAGCGGAGCCGAGTACTTCCTGACCGCCGGCCACTGCACCGACGGCGCGGGCACCTGGTACTCCAACTCCGGCCGCACCCAGGTCATCGGCTCCACCGCCGGCTCCAGCTTCCCGGGCAACGACTACGGCATCGTGCGCTACTCCGGTTCCGTCAGCCGGCCCGGCACCGCGAACGGCGTGGACATCACCCGTGCGGCCACGCCGAGCGTGGGCACCACCGTCATCCGTGACGGCTCCACCACCGGTACGCACAGCGGCCGGGTCACCGCCCTCAACGTGAGCGTCAACTACGGCGGCGGCGACGTCGTCGGCGGTCTGATCCAGACCACCGTCTGCGCCGAGCCCGGCGACTCCGGCGGTTCGCTCTACGGCAGCAACGGCACCGCGTACGGTCTGACCTCCGGCGGCAGCGGCAACTGCAGCTCCGGTGGCACGACCTTCTTCCAGCCGGTCACCGAGGCCCTCAGCGCGTACGGCGTCAGCGTCTACTGACATCGCTGTTCGGCCTGGCCGGCGGCCAACAGCCGGCAGCATTGTGAGCCCCCGCACGCAACTGGCGTGCGGGGGCTCGCCCTTGGTATGCGCCGGGGCTACCGTCGACGTACGGGCAGTACTCCCCTGTGATGCGCCCATGTCCGTGATGCGCCCACGTCGGACCCCGGGGGGTCGGTGATGGTCGAGGAACTGGTGGCGGCGGGAGTGACGCTCGCGTCCGCCGGAGTGGTCTATGTGACGGCGGCCGCGCGGGTCGTCAAGCAGTACGAACGGGGCGTGGTCTTCCGTCTCGGCAAGCTCCGCTCACAGGTGCGCGGGCCCGGGTTCACGATGATCGTTCCGGGCGTCGACAAGCTGCGCAAGGTGAACATGCAGATCGTGACGATGCCCGTGCCGGCGCAGGAGGGCATCACGCGCGACAACGTCACCGTGCGGGTGGACGCCGTCGTCTACTTCAAGGTGACCTCGCCCGCCGACATGGTCGTGCGCGTGGAGGACTACCGGTTCGCGGTCTCGCAGATGGCGCAGACCTCGCTGCGGTCCATCATCGGCAAGAGCGAGCTGGACGATCTGCTGTCCAACCGCGAAAGGCTCAACCAGGGGCTGGAGTTGATGATCGACAGCCCGGCCGTCGAGTGGGGCGTGACGATCGACCGGGTGGAGATCAAGGATGTCTCCCTGCCCGAGACCATGAAGCGGTCGATGGCCCGGCAGGCCGAGGCCGACCGGGAGCGGCGGGCGCGGCTGATCAACGCCGACGCGGAGTTCCAGGCCTCGAAGAAGCTGGCGGAGGCCGCGCATCAGATGGCCGATACGCCTGCGGCCCTTCAGCTGCGCCTGCTGCAGACGGTGATGGCGGTGGCGGCCGAGAAGAACTCCACGCTGGTGCTGCCGATTCCGGTGGAATTGTTGCGGTTTCTTGAGGAAGGGGCGCAGGTCGTGGGCTCCGGACAGCAGCCGGAGGGCGGCGGCGGGCAGGAACTGCCGCCTCTGGAGCCGCGCTTGGATTCGGGCCCCGAAGGGGCGAATTCAAGACAGGAGTAGACCTCACGCGCTGCTTATGATTCGCTTGCTCGCGGTGTTTGCTGTGCGAAGAGGCCGGGCGTGACTGTGCACGGTCAAGTCATGGGGGGTGTGCAACCGTGTTCTACGCGCGTCCTGAAGTCGACCTTGTGCGCCCCCTGCGTCTCTAGGAATAGTGAACCTTGTTCAACCGGCGCGGGTGCGGCTTTTGTTGTGCACCGTCCCCGCGGCCGTACGCCTTCCGGTCCGGCGAGGTCCCCACAACCTCTCGGGCCGACCCCCCACAGGAGGACGTGAGTTGAAGCACCGACGCATACCCAAGCGGCGTGCAGCCGTGGCAGGTGCGGGTATCGCCGCGCTGGTAGCCGCGGGCGTTACCTTGCAGACTGCGAACGCCAGTGAGACGCCGGAGGCGTCCGCGCCGAAGACGCTGTCGATCAGCGCGGCCGGAAAGCTCGCCTCGACGCTGGCGAAGGACCTCGGCGGGGACGCCGCGGGTACGTACTACGACGCGAAGACCAAGAGCCTGGTGGTGAACGTCCTCGACGACGCCGCCGCCGATGCGGTCGAGGCCGCCGGCGCCAAGGCGCGGGTCGTCGAGAACTCGCTCGCCGAGCTGAAGAGCGCGCGTACGACGCTCAAGAAGGACGCGACCATTCCCGGCACCGCCTGGGTGACCGACCCGGCGACGAACAAGGTCGTCGTGACCGCGGACCGTACGGTGTCCGACGCCGAGTGGACCAAGCTCGGCAAGGTGGTCGACGGGCTGGGCGCCACGGCGGAACTGAAGCGGACGAAGGGGGAGTTCAAGCCCTTCATCGCGGGCGGTGACGCCATCACCGGCGGCAGCGGGCGCTGCTCGCTCGGCTTCAACGTCGTCAAGGGCGGGGAGCCGTTCTTCCTGACCGCCGGGCACTGCACCGAGGGCATCACGGACTGGTCGGACGCGGACGGCAACGAGATCGGCACCAACGAGACGTCCAGCTTCCCGGACGACGACTACGGGCTGGTCAAGTACACGGCGGACGTCGAGCACCCGAGCGAGGTGAACCTCTACAACGGTTCCTCGCAGGCCATCAGCGGGGCCGCGGAGGCGACCGTCGGCATGGAGGTCACCCGTAGCGGGTCGACCACCCAGGTGCACGACGGCAAGGTGACCGGCCTGGACGCCACCGTGAACTACGGCAACGGTGACATCGTCAACGGGCTGATCCAGACCGACGTCTGCGCCGAGCCGGGTGACAGTGGTGGGTCGCTGTTCTCCGGTGACAAGGCGATCGGTCTCACCTCCGGTGGCAGCGGTGACTGCACCTCCGGTGGGGAGACGTTCTTCCAGCCGGTGACTGAGGCGCTGTCGGCCACGGGTACCGAGATCGGCTGACGCAGTCGTAGCTTTGCGGAGCCCCGTCCCTCTGTGTGTTGAGGGGCGGGGCTTTCGCGTTGGGTGCGGGATGCCTGCGGCGCCTGTGCGGGTGGAGTGGGGGTGCGCGTAGCGCCTGCGGTGCGTTGTGGGGTCGGGGCCGTGCCGGGGGTGTCCGTCCTCGGTCGGGCGGCTCGGTGTCTTAGAGGGGCGGCCTGCGTTGACGCCCGCCGCTGCGGGCGGACACCCCCGGCACGTCCCCTTGCCGCCGTGGGCGAGTGCGGGCCCGTCGTCACTTCTGCGGTGTTGTGGGCTCCCTTCCCCTCAGTGTCGCCGCCAGGAGGGTGATCGCGATTCCCGCGGCTGCCCAGGCCGAGAGGACCAGGAGGGAGTCGGTTACGTCGTTGCCCTTGAAGTAGGCGATCGAGCGGGTTGCCCAGGTGCCGGCGCCCGGGGGCAGGGCCGGGCCGATGTCCCGCCAGAACGGGGGGAGCAGTGGGGGTGGGAGGGCGCCGCCCGCGCTGGGGTTGCCCAGGATGACGACGATCAGGATCATCAAGCCGATTCCGGCCAGGCCGAAGATGGCCTGGAAGGCGAGGGTGGCCGCGCCCACCGCGAAGATGATCAGGGCGCCCGTGCCCCAGAGCGCGGCGATGCCGCCGGGTAGTGCGCCCAGGATCGGGCCGACGATCAGGGCGCCGCCGAGGCCGCCGACGATGGCCACCAGGGCCATGGCGATGAGGCGGATCACCGAGCGTCTCGGGGTGGGGCGGCGGGCGCCCGAACTGATCGTCATGATCGATGCGCAGAGGTAGCCGCCCACGCACCAGCCCACGGTCACGTAGAAGGACGTGAGCCCGTTGGCGTCGTGCGGGTCGGCGGGGGCCACGTCGACGGTGCGCAGGGTGCGGGCCTCGGACTTCTCCAGGGTGGTGAGGAGGTTCTCCAGGACGGCGGCCAGTGCTCTTCCGCCTCCGGTGGTGATCAGGAGGGTGTCGGTGGTGGCTGTCGGGTCGATCAGCAGGGCGCCGTCGATTTCGCGGTTCAGGATTTGGGCGCGGGCTGTTGCCGCGTCGGGCAGGGCGCGTGGGCTCAGGGGGTCGCCGGGCAGGTTCTGCAGTCGGGTGACCGTCTGCTGGGCGGCTGCCTGAGGGGCCACGACTCCGAAGGGCACGTCCTTGGGCTTGGGGTCATGGAGTGCGCCCACATAGGACGCGATGAAGAGCAGGTGGAGGACCACCACGCCGGTCACGAGCAGGGTGGCTCGTGGAGTGACGGCGTCCTTCACTTCGGCGAGGAAGGGGCTGCTCTGTGTCATGTCCCCACGGTCGAGGGGCGGGGGCGTTTGCGCAGGTGGGAGGCGTCCGAACGGATGTCGTACTAGTGTTCGAGAACGGTCGGGAAATGGTCTATGGTGGGGGTGGGAGAGTTGGGAACTGATGTTCGAGGAGCGGTCGGTCTCGGGCTCACTAGTGCGGGAGGTGCGTGTGTCGGGCTTCGCGCATCTGCACACCGTCTCCGGGTTCTCCCTGCGGTACGGCGCCTCGCATCCGGAGCGGCTGGCCGAGCGCGCCTCCGAGCGGGGCATGGACGCGCTGGCGCTGACCGATCGTGATTCGCTCGGGGGTGCGGTCCGGTTCGCCAAGGCCTGTGCGGGGGTCGGGGTGCGGCCGCTGTTCGGGGTGGAGCTGGCCGTGGAGGGGTTTGGGCTTTCGGGGGTGGGCGGATCCTCGGGGCGGCGGCGGGTTCCGGTGCGCGGGGGTGCCTTTGTCGATGAGTCGGCGCCTCGGGTCACCTTTCTCGGGCGGGACGGGGCCCGGGGGTGGGGTGACCTGTGCCGAATCGTTTCGGCTGCGCATGGCGGGGAGGGGCCGCCGATGCTGCCCCGGGGGGACAACCGGGGTGACGGCCTGATCGTGCTGCTCGGGCCCGGCTCCGACGTCGGGCGGGCGCTCGCCGCCGGTCGTCCCGATCGGGCGGCCCGGCTGCTGGTGCCCTGGCGGGAGGTCTACGGTGACTCGCTGCGCCTGGAGGCCGTCTGGCACGGGCGCAAGGGCACCGGTCCGGGCTCGCTGCGGCTGGCCGCCCGCACCGTCGGCTTCGCCGCCGAGCAGCGGGTGCGGCCCGTGCTGAGCAACGCCGTCCGGTACGCCGACCCGGGGCTGGGGCCGGTCGCCGATGTGCTGGACGCCGCGCGGCGACTCGTGCCCATCGACTCCACCGGGGAACTGGACTCCGGGGAAGCCTGGCTCAAGGGCGCGGGCGAGATGGCGCGGATCGCCGAGCGGGTCGTCGAGGCCGCGGGCTTCCGGCGTGACACCGCCTACCGGCTGCTGGAGCAGACCGGGGCGACGGCCGCCGAGTGCCTCGTCGATCCCGAGGACGACCTCGGGATCGGCAGC
Source organism: Streptomyces ferrugineus (assembly GCF_015160855.1). NCBI lineage: Bacteria > Bacillati > Actinomycetota > Actinomycetes > Kitasatosporales > Streptomycetaceae > Streptomyces > Streptomyces ferrugineus. Next base: position 3,003,149 of record NZ_CP063373.1, read on the forward strand.
GTCCACTTTCCCGAGCCGTACCTCGTCGGCGCCGGGCGGCGCACCGCCCAGCGGGCGCTCGCCTCACGGGCGGTGGCGGGCATGGTGCTGCGCGGCTACGACGGGCGGCGGGCGTACTGGGAGCGGATGCACCAGGAGCTGGACATCATCGCCCATCACGGGTTCGCCTCCTACTTCCTGACGGTCGCTCAGGTGGTGGATGACGTAAGGGGGATGGGGATCCGGGTGGCCGCGCGGGGTTCCGGTGCCGGGTCGCTCGTCAACCATCTGCTCGGCATCGCGCACGCCGATCCCGTGGCGCACGGGCTGCTGATGGAGCGCTTCCTGTCCAAGCGCCGGCTGGTGCTGCCCGACATCGACATCGACGTGGAGTCCGCGCGGCGGCTGGAGGTCTATCGCGCGATCATCGAACGGTTCGGGACCGAGCGGGTCGCCACCGTCTCGATGCCGGAGACCTACCGGGTGCGGCACGCCGTCCGGGACGTGGGCGCGGCCCTGTCCATGGACCCCGCCGACATCGACCGGATCGCCAAGTCCTTCCCGCACATCCGCGCCCGGGACGCCCGGGCGGCGCTGGAGGAACTGCCCGAGCTGCGGCAGCTGGCCGGAGAGCGGGAGCGGTACGGCAGGCTGTGGGAACTGGTCGAGGCGCTGGACGCGCTGCCGCGTGGCATCGCCATGCACCCGTGCGGGGTGCTCCTGTCCGACGCCTCCCTGCTGTCCCGTACGCCGGTCATGCCGACCAGCGGCGAGGGCTTTCCCATGTCGCAGTTCGACAAGGACGACGTCGAGGACCTCGGGCTGCTCAAGCTCGACGTGCTGGGGGTGCGGATGCAGTCGGCGATGGCGCACGCGGTCGCGGAGGTGGCGCGGGTCACGGGGGAGCGGGTCGATCTGGACGCGCTGGAGGACGGGGATCCGGCGACCTATCGACTGATCCGGTCCACCGAGACGCTGGGGTGCTTCCAGATCGAGTCGCCCGGGCAGCGGGACCTGGTCGGTCGCCTTCAGCCGGCCACCTTCCACGATCTCGTCGTCGACATCTCGCTCTTCCGGCCGGGACCCGTCGCCGCCGACATGGTGCGGCCGTTCATCGAGGCGCGGCACGGGCGGGCGCCGGTGCGGTATCCGCACCGGGATCTGGAGGAGCCGCTGCGGGAGACGTACGGGGTCGTCGTCTTCCACGAGCAGATCATCGACATCGTGCACATCATGACCGGCTGCGGGCGGGACGAGGCCGATCGGGTGCGGCGCGGGCTGTCCGACCCGGAGTCGCAGGGGCGGATCCGGGTGTGGTTCGCACAGCACGCCGCGGAGAAGGGGTACGACGCGGAGACCATCCGGCGGACCTGGGAGATCGTCGAGGCCTTCGGGTCGTACGGCTTCTGCAAGGCGCACGCGGTCGCCTTCGCCGTGCCGACCTATCAGTCGGCCTGGCTGAAGGCCCATCATCCGGCCGCCTTCTACGCGGGGCTGCTCACCCATGATCCCGGGATGTATCCGAAGCGGCTGCTGCTGGCGGACGCGCGGCGGCGCGGGGTGCCGATCCTGCCGTTGGACGTGAACGCGTCGGGAGTCGCACACCGTATCGAACTGGTGTCTGAATCGGGGGGTTCGAAGGAGACTTGGGGGCTGCGGCTCGCCCTCTCCGACGTGCACGGCATCAGTGAGGCCGAGGCGGCTCGGATCGCGGACGGGCAGCCGTACGCCTCGCTGCTCGACTTCTGGGAGCGGGGGAGGCCGAGTCGGCCGCTCGCGGGGCGGCTCGCGCAGGTCGGTGCGTTGGACGCCTTCGGGGCCAACCGGCGTGATCTGCAACTGCATCTGACCGAACTGCACCGGGGCGCCCGGGGCGGTGGCGGGGGCCAACTCCCGCTGGCGGGTGGGCGAAAGACGGCCGCGGCCGGGCTGCCCGACCTCACCTCGGCGGAGCGGCTCAGTGCCGAGCTGGGGGTGCTGTCCATGGATGCCTCGCGCAATCTGATGGACGACCACCGGGCGTTCCTCGACGAGCTGGGCGTCGTCCCGGCGCGGCGGCTGCGCGATGCCCGGCACGGCGAGAGCGTGCTGGTCGCGGGGGCCAAGGCGGCCACCCAGACGCCGCCGATCCGGTCCGGCAAGCGGGTCATCTTCAGCACGCTGGACGACGGGACGGGCCTGGTCGACCTCGCCTTCTTCGACGACTCGCACGACGCCTGTGCCCACACTGTCTTCCACTCCTGGCTGCTGCTGGTGCGGGGAGTCGTGCAGCGGCGCGGGCCGCGCAGCCTCAGTGTGGTGGGCTCCGCCGCCTGGAACCTCGCCGAGCTGATCGAGCTGCGCGCCGAGGGCGGACTCGACGTGGTGGCGGCGCGGCTGGCGGAGCCGGTGCCGGAAGCGGCGGGGGACGGCGCGGATCCGGCGCGCGGCCGGCGAATCCAAATGCCCACCGGATACGAACTGAACCCGTGGGCCGATCTGCGACCTGCGGGTCAAGAGCCTTCACAGGTACGGAAGTTGTGGCACCAGAGTCCGGGGAGTGCGGGATGACCATCCTCTGCGTACGTTTCCAGCCGCCGCCGACGGGCGAGGCGGCCCTGCCGGGGCTGCTCGGACTGCTGGAGGACTTCACGCCGGTGGTCCAGGCGCTGCCACCGGACGGGGCGCTGGCCGATCTGCGGGGCGCCGAGCGGTACTTCGGGCGGGACGCGGTCGAGCTGGCGTCGGTGATCCGGGTGCGTGCCCTCGCCCATCACGGGGTCGACTGCGTGATCGGCGCCGGGCCGGGGCCGATGCTGGCCCGCGTGGCGCTGGGGGACGCGCGGCCCGGGGTGACCTGTGCCGTGCCGGAGGAGCCGGACGCCATCGCGGACTTCCTCGCCGACAAGCCGGTGGCCGCGCTGCCCGGCGTCGGCGCCGCGACCGCCCGCACCCTGTGCGAGTACGGCCTCGACACCCTCGGCCTGGTCGCCGCCGCACCGCTGTCCACGCTCCAGCGGCTGATCGGCGCGAAGGCCGGCCGTGAGCTGCGCGAGAAGGCGAGCGGAATCGACCGGGGCCGGGTCGTCCCGAACGGCGTGTCGCGCTCGCTGGCCACCGAACGGCCCTTCACGCGCGACGAGTTGGACTCGGACCGGCATCGCCGCGCCCTGCTCTCGGCCGCCGAGGAACTGGGCGCCCGACTGCGCGCCCTGGACAAGGTCTGCCGCACCCTGACCCTCACCGTCCGCTACGCCGACCGCTCCTCGACGACCCGCAGCCGCACCCTGAAGGAGCCGACGGCCCACTCGGCGGCGCTGACCAGGGCGGCGTACGGCATGTACGAGGCCCTCGGCCTCCAGCGCGCCCGCGTGCGCGCCCTGGCCCTGCGCGCCGAGGGACTCGACCCCGCCGAACAGGCCTCCTACCAGCTCACCTTCGACCCGCTCGACGAGAAGGCCCGCCGTATCGAGGAGGTCGCGGACCGCGCGCGAGCGAAGTTCGGGCCGCATGCGGTGATGCCGGGGTCGCTGGCTCGCCGTTTAGGGCTCAGTTCGCCCACGGCGGCGTGATGAGCGTGCCGTCGGCCAGCTCCGCGGTGAGGCCGATGGACGTGGTGACCCAGGTGGTCGCGGTCCGCTCGGTCGGGTTCTCGACGGCCAGGGTCGCTCCGGGGTTGATGATCAGGGTGTCGTCGGCCGTGATCCGGTCGGTGCGGCCGTCGAGGGTGATCAGCAGCTCACCGTCGAGGAGGTGGAGGATCTCCTCCCGGCTGACGGTGTGCGCGGGCGCCTTGGTCCCGGCCGGGACCTCGCCGCGCCAGGCGCAGAGTTCTTTGCTGCCGGTGAGCGGGGTGGCGTACGAGATGAAACGCGCGCCGTGGATCTCGTGCGTCACGGCGTCGGACGAGCGGATGACGGGCATGGGTGGCCTCCGGTGTGGTCAAGCTTCTTGACTATATGGTCAAGCTGCTTGACCATTTCGTCAAGGGTGTTTCAATGCAGGCGTGCAGAACTCCGAGGCCCTGGCCCTGACCGCCGCCCTGCTCGCCGCCGCGGGCGATCTGACCAGGCGCATCAACGACGGTGTCGTCGCCCGTGGATTCGAAGGGCGGCCGGCGTACGGGTTCGCCTTCACCCGGCTCGCGCCGGACGGCGCGACGGTGACCGACCTCGCGGCTCACCTGGGAGTCACCAAGCAAGCTGCAAGTCAGCTGGTGGACGAGCTCGTACGCAAGGGATACGTCGAGCGGCGGTCGCATCCGCGTGACGCGCGCGCCCGGCTGGTCGTGCTGACCGAGCGTGGGTGGGCCTGTACGAAGGCCGCGGAAGAGGCGGCCGCGGACGTCGTGCGCGAGTGGAGTGCGCTGATGGGGGAGGGTGAAGTCCGCGCTCTGGGCCGCCAGTTGCTGCGTCTGGCGCCCAATGGCCCGCTGCGCCCCTCCTGGTGACCAACTATCACTGGAAGTTTTTACTGACGCGTAACTTCACACGTCTACTACTCGCCCGTAACTTGACGAGTGAACAGCATCCTCGTGATCCGGATCACAGGGCGTAAGGCCGTCGCACCTCCCTTGAGCCGCAAGGAGATCACCCGATGCTGCCCTGGAAACGAGTGCTCAGACCGCTGGCCGCGCTGCTGCTGACCGCATCGGTCGCCGTCGTCCCCGCCGCCACCACCGCCCAGGCGGCCGAGGCGACCGCGACGTCGAGCAGTGGCTGGAACGACTACTCCTGCAAGCCGTCCGCCGCCCACCCCCGTCCCGTCGTCCTCGTGCACGGCACCTTCGCGAACTCCGTCGACAACTGGCTGGGACTCGCGCCCTACTTGAAGAACCGCGGCTACTGCGTCTTCTCCCTCGACTACGGCCAGCTGCCGGGCGTGCCGTTCTTCCACGCCCTCGGCCCCATCGACAAGTCGGCCGAGCAACTGTCCGCCTACGTCGACAAGGTGCTCACCGCGACCGACGCCGCCGAGGCCGACCTCGTCGGCCACTCGCAGGGCGGCATGATGCCCCGCTACTACGTCAAGTTCCTCGGCGGTGCCGCCAAGGTGAACGCCCTCGTCGGCATCGCGCCCAACAACCACGGCACCACCCTGGCGGGGCTCACCAACCTGCTGCCGTACTTCCCCGGCGCCGAGGACCTGCTCAGCACCGCCACCCCCGCCCTCGCCCAGCAGGTCGCCGGATCCGACTTCATAACCAGGCTCAACGCGGGCGGCGACACCGTCCCCGGCGTCCGCTACACGGTCATCGCCACCCGGTACGACGAGGTGGTCACGCCGTACCGCAGCCAGTTCCTGAACGGGCCCGACGTCAAGAACGTCCTGATCCAGGACCTGTGCGCGGTCGACATATCCGAGCACGCGTTCCTGGGCCTGACCGACCGGATCGCCTTCCACGAGGTGGCCAACGCGCTCGACCCGGCCCGCGCCACCCCCACCACCTGTGCGTCCGTGATCGGTTGAGCGGGTGATCGCGGAACACGCCACCGGGGCCTGACCGGCCTGAGCCGCCGTTCAGGCCCCGGAGTCCTCTCGTCAGCGACCGTGGCGAGCACCGCCGGCCGCGCGCCTGCGCACCGACGCGAACAGGACCGCCGAACCCAGCGCCAGGGTCGCCGCACCGCCCATCGCGAGATACGCCGTGCTGCCGTCCCCGCCGGTCTCGGCGAGGTTCTCACCGGCCCCCGCCGCCTTCGGCCGGTTGGCGGCCGGGGCGGCGGACCGGTCCTCCCCGGCCGCGGCGGCCGGCTCCGCCGACGTGCTTGCGTCCTGGTCACCATGGCCGTGGTGCTCGATCGTGGACTTGCCGGCGCCGTCCTCGATCTGCTCCTCGGAGGGCGCCGAGGCGCTCGGGGCGGGCGCCGCCCCGCCGCCGGAGCCGTCCGTGCCGGTGCCGCCACCGCTGCCGCCGCCGAATGTGACGTCCGAGCACGAGTAGAACGCCTCCGGACTGTCCGAGCGCTGCCAGACCGCGTACAGCAGCTGCTTGCCGGAGCGCTCGGGCAGAGTGCCGGAGAACGTGTAGAAGCCGCCCGAGGCCGCCGGGTCCGTGGCCGTCGCCACCGGGTTCGCCAGGTCCAGGTCGTCCCAGGCCAGCGGCTTGGCGGGATCGTAACCCGGCTTGGTGAGGTAGACCTTGAAGGTGCCCTTGTGCGGGGCCGTCACGCGGTACTTGAAGGTGTACGACCCGCTGCTCACGCTCGTCGCCGGCCAGTCGGCTCGGGCCAGGTCGAGGCCCTTGAACGCCTCGCTGTTCGCGCTGCACAGCCTGCCGTCCGGGATCAGCTCCTGGTGGCGGCCGGCCGCGTCGCCGATGCGCACGCCGTTCCAGTCGTAGAGGGCCTGGGTGCCGCCCGCCGCGACCGCCGCCTCGCACGCGTCGGACTTCGGGCTCTCCGGGCCCTCCGCGTAGCACTGCGAGACCCGGCTGACCGGGTCGCCCATCGAACCGTGCGCCGACGCGGGCGCGGTGGCGAGGGCGGTCAGGGCGAGCGGGGCCAGGCCGAGGGCGGCGACGGTGGCGGCCTTGCGGCGTGCGGGCATGCGGGATCTCCTCGGAACCGATACTGATGAGTGCCGGATCCAAGAAACCGTGAAAACGCCCGTCGCAGGGGGTTCGAGGCGATCTTTAGGGTCGCCTTAAGGGAGTGCTCAGACTGAGATCAGGTAGGTAGCGTGCCCACCATGACGAGCGAGGAGATCCGGCCCGCCACGGCCGCCGACGCACCGGCCGTCAAGCACGTGACCGACGCGGCCTACACGCCCTACATCGGGCGCATCGGACGGGTGCCCGTGCCAGCGCAGGGGTGGACGTAATTCCATGTCACCCTCCGGCGTGTCCCGCCGCGACGCGTTCGGCCCGCAGGAGGGCGTCTCAGCCGTCCGGCCACCAGGTTCGAGCGATGTCCTTGCGGACCTCCGGTCGTCCCGAGGGACGCTCGTCGGCCTCCTCCCGGACCCGGCGGGCGTTCGACTGCCTCTTCAGGGGCTTCTGCACGGTTGCACGGCGCATGGCTGCCTCCTTCAGGGTCCACCGAGTTCCGCGTCGTCACCGGGGTAGACCCGTTCGGGGAGAGTTCCTCATCGGTGCAGGCCCTGTCAGTGGCCGCTGTCACGATTCGGACTGTCAGTGGCGGGTGTCACTCTTGGCCCCATGACGAACGGTGAACACGCCATCACGGGGGCCGACCTGGACTGGGACGCGGCCGCCCCCACCTTCGACGACGAGCCCGACCACGGCCTGCGCGACCCCGAGGTGCGCCGGGCATGGGCCTCCCGGCTGCGCTCGTGGCTGCCCGAGCGCCCGAGCGACGTCCTCGACGTGGGCTGCGGCACCGGCAGCCTGTCGCTTCTCGCGGCCGAGCAGGGACACCGGGTCACCGGGGTGGACCGGTCCCCGGCGATGGTGGCCCTCGCCCGCGCCAAGCTCGCCGGACGCGACGCGGTGTTCCTGGCCGGTGACGCGGTGGCGCCGCCGGTCGGGGAGGAGCGGTTCGACGTCGTCCTCGTACGGCATGTGCTGTGGGCGCTGCCCGACCCGGGCCGGGTCCTGCGGCACTGGCGCGCGCTGCTGCGCCCGGACGGCCGACTGGTGCTGATCGAGGGTGTGTGGGGCACCGCCGGCCAAGTCGGCATCCCGGCGGACCGGCTCACCGGCCTCCTCGCCCCGATCGCCGGACAGGTACGCCTGGAGCGGCTGTCGGACGACGAGCTGCTGTGGGGTAAGGCCGTGGACGACGAGCGGTACGCCGTGGTGGCCTGGGTCCAGGGCCCCTAGGGGGCTTCTGATGGATCCCCGCGGCCGTCTAGACCAGCAAGGACTCCAGGCCGCCCTCGGCGGTGGCGAGCGCCTCCAGTTCGTCCAGGGCCGCCAGCGCCGCCGCGGCCGCCTCGGGGTCCGACTCCGCCAGGCCGCTCTCGGCGAACTCGTCCTCGTCCAGCCGTCGTACGTCCGTGCCGTCGGCCGAGCGCCACAGGTCCAGGTCGAGGTCCTCGACGACCAGCTCGGCGCCGGACAGCGTGGCCGGGCGGGTGATGTCGCAGTACCAGCCCTTGAGGGCGCCCGCGGCGTCGCGGACCTCCTTCACGGCGTACCAGCGATCGCGCCAGTAGTGCTCGGTGAAGACATCGCCCGGCTCGAAGCGGACGAAGCCGAAGTCGCGGACGCCGGCACCGGACCAGGGGGCGCGCACGGCGATGCGGGTGCCGTCGTCGGTGAGCAGTTCGGCCTCGTAACGGATCTTCGTACGTTCGGCCTTGACGAGGACCACGTCCAGCAGGGGCCTTCGGCCGGCCTCAGCCGAGTTCGCGGACATGGCGGACCTCCGTCGCGCAGATCTCGTACCCGAACCAGCGGTTGATCGCCAGCATCGGTTCGTTGTCGGTGTCGTTGCCGGTGAACGCCTCCTTGTAGCCGGCGGCGCGGGCGCGGTGCAGGGAGTCGTTCTTGGCGAGCTTGGCCAGGCCGCGGCCGCGGTGGGCGCGGGCGGTGCCGGTCATCGCCGTGGCGTAGCGGGTGGCGCGGTCCGTGTAGGCGGCGGTGAAGGCGGCGGGGCGGCCGTCGACGACGGCGACCGAGGTCAGGTCGAGGTCGAGGAGCGGGTGCTGCCAGGTCTCCTCGATCCAGGTGTCGTAGTCGGTGAGCTCGGCGTCGATGTCGCTCGGTTCGTCCGACGTCGTCTCCGCGTCCAGCTCGAACATCGGACGCGGGTCGTCCGCGAAGTCCGCGGCCCTGCGCAGCTCGACGCCCGGCGGGAGGTCCTGGAGGGGCGGGAGCCCGCCGTTGGCCAGGTCCAGGCGGAGGAAGTGGGCGGAGCGGCTCGCGCGATAGCCGTGCCGCTCGGCGAACGCCCGGTTGTCCGGCTCGTCGAGGACCCACGCGAACAGCTTGGTCGCACCGCACGCGGCCAGGTGTTCCTCGGCGGCGCGGACCAGGAGACGCCCGGCGCCGCGGTGCGTCCGGTCCGGCCGTACATAGATGTTGAGGTCGCCCTGACCGGGCTCCGGGCTGTCGTATGCGAGGCGGACCTGAGCGGTTCCGATGGTCTCGCCGTCCTCCTCCGCCACGAGGGAGCGGTAGCGGGCGTCGGGGTGGGTGTGGTTGAGGTTGTGGAGGATGCCTTCCGGGGTCCACAGGATGTACGGGAGCGCGAGATGACGGGCATGGGCAAAGGCCTCGACGTCGGCTCGGTCGTCGGGACGCAGGTCGCGCACGATCACTGTCATGTGCGCGCACGGTACGTGGCGGACAGGCCCGGATGCCTCTCATTTTCCGGCGGGTGCGGGACAATCGGCCTGTGACCTTGAAGATCCACATCGACGGCAGTGCCGCACCGTACGAACAGGTACGGGCGCAGATCTCGGAACAGGCGCGGTCGGGGGTGCTGCCGGTGGGGTACCGGCTGCCGACCGTGCGGGGGCTGGCGGAGTCCCTGGGGCTGGCGGCGAACACCGTCGCCAAGGCGTACCGGGCGCTGGAGAGCGACGGGGTGATCGAGACGCGGGGGCGCAACGGCACCTTCGTGGCCGCCGCCGGCTCGGCCGCGGAACGCCAGTCGGCGTCGGCCGCACAGGAGTACGTGGAGCGGGCTCGGCGGCTGGGGCTCACGGAGGCCGAGGCGTTGGCGGCCGTGCGGGATGCCCTGCGGGCGGCCTACGGGGAGTAGTCAACGGAGAGCGGCGGACTCCGGCGTGCGGGTCACCGTGAGGCCCGCTCGCGTCGCCGCCCTCCCGAAGGCCACCGCGTCCTGAACCGCCGCCCCGCCGGGGTCGTTGTTGAAGTACGCGTACACGTCCTCGGCGTCGGACCAGGTGGTCGCGATGCGGTCGACCCAGGTCTCCAGGGAGCGCCGGCCGTAGCGGGGCCAGGGGTGGGCGCGGCCCTCGTGGAAGCGGACGTAGCCCCAGTCCGCGGTGCGCCACAGGGGCGTCATCGGGCGGGCCCGGACGTCGGCCCAGCACAGGGCGGCGCCGCGGGACCGAAGAACCTCGCGGGTCTCGGACGCCCACCAGGACTCGTGGCGGGGCTCGACCGCGATCCGCGTTCCGGACGGGAAGCAGGCCAGGCAGGCATCGAGGAGGCCGGGGTCGGCGCGCAGAGTCGGCGGGAGTTGGAGGAGTACCGGCCCCAGGCGGTCGCCCAGGCCCGCCGCGTGGGACATCAGACGGTCGACGGGCTCCTCGGGATCCTTGAGGCGCTTGATGTGGGTGAGGTAGCGGCTGGCCTTCACCGCGACCACGAAGTCACCCGGTACCCGGTCGCGCCAGGCCTCGAAGTTCTCCCGCGTCGGCAACCGGTAGAACGCGTTGTTGATCTCCACCGTGGCGAAGTGCCCCGTGTACTCCTCCAGCCACCGTCGCATGGGCACATCGGAGGGGTAGAGGGCGCCCCGCCAGTCCCGGTACTGCCATCCCGACGTCCCGACGAACAGGGTCATACCTCAATCAAAGCACTACAGGTACAGCCCCGCGTCCGCCCCGTCCCGGGGATCCGGCAGCGACGTCGGGGACGTGCCCCGCTTGAGCGCGTACAGCTCCGCCAGGGTCGCCCCCTCCCGTCCGATGCCCTCCTCCGAGCCCAGCCAGCTCACCGCTTCCCGGCGCGTCAGCTGCCCCACCTCGATACGGGCCAGGCAGCGGCCGGGGCGGACGACGGCGGGGTGCAGGCGCTCCAGGTCCTCGTTGGTGGTGACGCCGACGAGGACATTGCGGCCCTGGCCCAGCAGGCCGTCCGTCAGGTTCAGCAGCCGCGACAGCGCCTGGCCCGCGGTGTGCTTCGCCTCGCCCCGGATCAGCTCGTCGCAGTCCTCCAGGAGCAGCAGCCGCCAGCGGCCCTTGCCCGTGGAGTCGTCCTCGCCGATCGCGATGTCCATCAGGTAGCCGACGTCGCTGAACAGGCGCTCCGGGTCGAGGACGCAGTCGACCTGGCACCAGTCCCGCCACGAGCGGGCCAGCGTCCGCAGGGCCGACGTCTTGCCGGTGCCCGGCGGGCCGTGCAGCAGGAGCAGCCGGCCCGCGATGTCCTCCGGGGTCGTCTTCATCAGGTGGTCCATCGCGTCCGCCACGGGCGCGGTGTAGTTGGCGCGCACCTCGTCCCAGGTGCCCGCCGAGATCTGCCGGGTCGTGCGGTGCGGGCCGCGCCTGGGGGAGACGTACCAGAAGCCCATGGTCACGTTCTCCGGCTGCGGCTCGGGCTCGTCCGCCGCGCCGTCCGTCGCCTCGCCCAGCACCCGCGCCGCCAGTTCCTCGCTGGTCGCCGTCACGGTGACGTCGGCGCCCCGGTTCCAGCGGGAGATCAGCAGGGTCCAGCCGTCGCCCTCGGCCAGCGTCGCGCTGCGGTCGTCGTCGCGGGCGGCGCGCAGCACGCGGGCGCCCGGCGGCAGGAGGGTCGCCCCGGACCGTACGCGGTCGATGTTCGCCGCGTGCGAGTACGGCTGCTCGCCCGTCGCGAAGCGGCCGAGGAACAGCGCGTCGACGACGTCGGACGGCGAGTCGCTGTCGTCGACGTTGAGCCGGATCGGCAGAGCGTCGTGTGGGTTCGCAGACATGCGGCCATGATCCGGCACGAAAGCGCCGTGTGCACCCGGTTTCCGTGCGACAACGCCCGGTGGTGGCAGTGCCGGACGCCTCCGCCGGATCCCGCGCGTCCTGTTACAGGACCGTGTGCGACGAAAGCCGCCCCAGCCGCTGTCACCCCCGTTACCGTTGTCCTTGATGGGACGTCATGGGTGGAATTCGGGGGCACGGCGGTGGCGGCTCACCGCGCTGCTCGGCGTGGGCGCGGCCGCGCTGGCACTGGTCGTGACCCTCCTCAACACGCTTCCCGGCAACGGTGTGGACACCGACGGCACCTCACGGGACGGGGACCGGCCGCACGGCACGCCGACCGCCACGCCGGACGCGGCGAACCCGGAGGTCGGCTGGGGCTTCACCCACACCCAGCACAGCGCGGACGAGGGCGCCGCCGCCGCCGTCCGGCGCGTCGAGGGACGGCTCGCGGACGCCGGAGGGCTGCCGCAGATCCAGCACATCATGGGCTGGGGCGCCGACAATCCCGAGCCGGTCGAGGGGCGTTACGACTTCGAGGCGATGGACCGCCGCATCGACTTCGTCCGCGCTTCCGGCGGCACTCCGGTCGTCACCCTGTGCTGCGCCCCCGACTGGATGAAGGGCGGCAAGGCCGGCGTCGGCAACACCGACTGGAGCCAGGCCGCCCTGGAGACCGCGCCCGACCCCGAGCACTTCGAGGACTTCGCCGCGCTCGCCGTGACCGTCGCCAAGCGCTACCCGGACGTACGCCACTTCATCGTGTGGAACGAGTTCAAGGGCTTCTGGAACGACGCCGAGGCCCGCTGGGACTACGAGGGCTACACCGAGCTCTACAACCTCGTCCACAAGGCGTTGAAGAAGGTCAACCCGGACATCATGGTCGGCGGGCCCTACCTCGTGATGGACAGCGTCGACCCGCGCGCGGAGGAGGCCTCGACGGCGCTGAAGGGCCCCTGGGGCGCCATGGACCGGCGCACCGTCGAGGCCTTCGAGTACTGGAACGAGCACAAGGCCGGCGCCGACTTCGTCGTCGTGGACGGCTCCAGCTACACCCGCGACGACGAGCTGCTGCCGGACGAGTTCACCGCCACCGACAAGTTCACGGCCGTCAGCCGGTGGGTGCGGGGGCAGACCGGCGATCTGCCGCTGTGGTGGGCCGAGTACTACGTCGAGCCCGCCGACGGCAACGACGACCGCAAGGACTGGTCCGAGGCCCGCCGCGTCGCCGTCCAGGCGGCCGGGATGATGGCGCTGGCCAAGGGGGGTGCCACCTCCGCCTTCTACTGGAACCCGGAGGAGGAGAAGGGCAGCGAGTGCGCCGGCTGTCTGTGGACACCGACCGACAGCGCGGACGGCGGTGCCAAGCTGCCGATGTACGACCTTCTCTCGCGGTTCGGCGAGGAGTTCCGGCCGGGGACCGCGCACCGGTCGGTGTCCGTGGACCGGCCCGACGTCCGGGTCCTGGCCACGGACCAGGTGGTCCTGGCCGTGAACACCCTCGACCGGCAGACCAGCGCGAAGATCGACGGCAAGAAGGTCGAGTTGCAGGCCTACGAGGTCAGGTGGCTCGAACGCTGAGCCACCCCACCCCTGCTACTTGAGCGTCAGCAGCCGCTGCACCATCGACGCCAGCAGCACCGCCAGCAGCGGCAGCGAGAACCAGAAGCTGCTCTGCAGCCACCGAAGCTGCCGCACGCTCGGTGCCAGCGCCACCCGGACGATCTCGCGGGCCATCAGCAGCACGATCAGCGCGAGCGCCGCGAGGCCCCCGACCACCGACCACGGCGTCCAGGTCACCTGTGGCCCGATCGGCCCGGGATCGGCCTTCGGCACCTCGCCCGCCGGCTGCTTCCTCAGCGCGTACATCGTCACGTCGGCGTTGACGAAGACCCTCTTCAGCTCCGGCCGCCGGTCCAGGTTCTGCAGCAGCCGCGTCTCCCAGCTCGCCGAATAGCCCACGTCCAGCCGGAGGAAGGTGACCTGAGCCTGGTTGATCATCAGATACGAGTTCGGGCCCGCGTCCTTCAACGCCTTCACCAGGCCCGACACCAGCACCGGGTCGGCCGGCGCCTGCGTCGGCAGATACGAGACCTTCTCCATGTCCCGCGAGCCCCACGGCATCGCCGGCGTCACGTCGTTGACCGGATCGCTGCTCAGCCACAGCAGTCTGAGGCTCGGATCGTCATGGGCGTACACGTACTCCATGGCGGCGACCTCGCCGGGCCGCACCCGCTCGAACGGCTCGTTGCCCCAACGAGCCACCAGGAAGCCGCCCATCAGCACCAGGCCCGCCATGAGCGCCGCCAGCGGAGCGAGGCTCACCTTGTCCTTGTCGCGCTCCTTGGCGGTGACGCCGGTGCGCGGGAAGAACGCCAGACCGGTGAGCAGGGCCGCGCCCGGCAGGGCGAACATGAAGACCCGCAGCGCCATCTCACCGCCGTACGACTGCATGCCGAAGCCCAGGAACGGCACGAAGGTGAGGACCAGCAGCGAGCGCTCCCGGTAGTGGTGGAAGCGGCGGCGCCACCAGCCCCAGCAGGCGAAGGCCATCACACCGCCGGCCAGCAGCACCCGCGTGTACAGCACGAGCTTGTGGGTGGAACTGCCGCCCTCGATACGGCCGGAGACGGAGGACGACACATTGCCGCCGACGCCGCCGACCCCGCCGAACAGCTCGTCGAAGTGCCCGGACCAGTACGGCTCGGCCATGAAGCCGATCCAGACCGTCACCATGACGGCGAACAGGATGGGCAGGCCGCGCACTTCGGACCTGCCGATCAGGACGAGTGCCGTCAGCACGCCCAGCATCACGAACGGCGTGAGCTGGTGGGCGGGGACGCTGGCCGCGAACAGTCCGATGACGACCATCAGCAGCACGGCCCGCTGCCGCCGGTTCGTCGGCTCGACCTCCAGCTCGCCGGGGCGCCGCTTCGTCCAGATCACGCGTGGCGCGCGGAACCAGACCAGCAGGATCGCGGCGAACGTCAGGTACAGCAGATAGGTGAAGCCCTGCGGGGAGAAGTAGTCCTGGCCGACCCAGCCGCTGAGCACGAAGACCCAGATGCCGGTCCACTTGGCCCGCCAGCTCGCCCGCATGTGCCGTACCAGCAGGAACATCGGCACCAGATAGAGCAGTTGCATGGCCAGCGGCCACCAGCGGATGACCTCGGTCAGGTCGCCGACCCCGCACGCCTTCGCGACGAACGCGGCCACCGCGAAGAAGCCCGGCCAGCTCCAGCGGGCGTCCAGGTCGGGCACGGCCGAGCCGGTGCGGTCGACGTAGTCCAGGAAGCCGAGGTGCTGCCAGGCCGTCGCGAACCGCGGCTCGGTCTCGATCAGGGCGGGCAGCGCGTGCAGTGACACGACCGTCGCCAGCAGCGTGACCAGCAGCAGCCCTCGGTGCTCCCGGCCCAGCCACAGCAGCGAGGCGAACGTCACCGCCAGCAGCGCGGCACCGAGCAGCGTCGGCGGCGGCAGCACCGAGATCAGTCCGAGCCCGCCCATGCCGTCCAGATCGCTCTCGCCCAGCCGCAGCGCGGGCACCCAGTACAGCAGCAGCGCGGCGGTCAGCAGACAGCCGAGGATCACCCCGAGACGGGTGGGCAGCAGCCGCTCACGCAAGGTCGGCGCAGGTGTCTCGGGCTGTCGTACGGGCTCTTCGGGCATGGGCGGCTCTTCCCGTACGGCACTGTCCGACCGTACGACGGCCTCCTCCTCGCGCTCCTCGGCCACGGGCTCCTCGTCGCCCTTGCCCGCGTCGAAGCCCCCCGCGAACGGCGCGTCCACTTCGGCGGGCCCTGTCGGCGTCCGCCGTTCCTCCACGGGCAGCCCCAGCTCCGGACCGCGTGCCCAGGCCGGCCGGTGTTCCGGGTGGAGGCGCGGGGTGCCCGTGGGCGGCGTCCCCGGACCGGGGCGGACGTCGGGCCGCCGCTCCAGGTGGTCGAAGTCGACGTGGATGCCGAGGGTCAGGGTGTCGGTGTCGGGCGCCCAGCCGGGCCCCCGCCTGCGCGCCCCCTCGGCCGCATCGCGTGCCCCCAGGTCGGCGAGGTCGCCGTCGGGAGCCGCGTCCTCGGGGACCTCGGCCGCACTCGCCCGCGCGGTCCGGTACAGCTTGGGCGCGGCGATCGCGACGATCACCGACAGGGACGCGATCTCGGCGACACCGGCGCCGGTCAGGCCCATGCGGGGGAGCAGCACCAGCGTCAGGCCGAGCACCAGGACGCACAACAGGCCCTGCAGCCAGGCCAGTCCCGCGGTGCGGCTCTGGGCGCGCAGGACCGCGAAGTACGTCTCCATGACGACCCGCAGCAGCGCGCCGATCGCGAACCAGCGCAGCAGCGGGGTCGCCGCGTCCGCGTAGCCCGGGCCGAAGACGCCCAGGATCCAGGGCGCCCCGAAGAACAGGACCGCGGAGACCGGCAGCATGATCCGTGCCATGCGCCTGAGCGCCGCACGGGTGTTGGCGGCCAGCCGTCCGGGGTCGTGCGAGCCCTCGACCGTGAGGGAGGCGCCCATGTTGATGGCGAGCAGGTTGACCGTGCCGCCGATGGTGGTCGTGATGTAGAAGTACGCGTTGTCCTCGGAGGAGACCTGCGCGGCCACGATCACCGGGATCAGATAGACCACGGCCAGCGAGAACAGCGAGCCGGTGTAGTCGCCCGCCAGGAACCTGCCGATCTCCCTCAGGGACGGCGGGGCGGCATGGTCCTCGGTCGCCTTCACATGCCGCGGCACCAGGCGCCGGAACACCAGCCAGCCCAGCGGCAGCACCGACACCGCGATCGCCGCGACCCACGACACGAAGACCCCGGCGGTGGGGATCGCCACCGCGAACGCCACCAGCAGCCCCAGCTTCACCGCCGAGAACACGGTGTTGCCGACCGGCACCCACACCGCGCTGCGCAGCCCGGTCAGCACGCCGTCCTGGAGCGTGAGCAGGTTCCAGGCGATGACGGCCACGACGAAGAAGAGTCCGTTCAGCGGCCCGTCCAGGAACCGGTACGAGGGCCCCCACAGATCCAGCGTCAGCAGGAACACGCCTGCGGCCAGCGCCACGATCACACAACTGCCCGCGTACGTCCGGAAGATCAGCCGGCCGCTCCTGCGGCCGGCCACCGGGATGAAGCGGGCCAGCGCGCCGGTCAGCGCCACCGCGGTGAGCCCGGCGAGGAACTTCATCGCGGCGATCGCGGCGGATCCCTGACCGACCGCGGACTCGGAGTAGTAGCGGGCGGCGGCCAGCCAGAAGCCGAGCCCCAGCACGGCGGAGACGCCGGTGTTGATCATCAGGGCGTAGGCGTTGCGGAACAGCGGACTGCCACCGGCGGACCTGCCCATGCCGGGCAGGCGAAGGCGGCGCCCCGACTGCTCGGGCGCCGTCGCGTCGGTCGAGGCGGGCTCGGTCGTGGTCGTCGTGTCAGACACGGGAACGGATGGCCTTCCGGCGGACCTGTCGGGCTCTGCGGACCAGGGCGTACCCCTTGGTGAGGGCGCGGTCCCGGGCGAAGGCGCGGGCGATGGCACGGCCCTCGACCAGCCGCCCGAACTCCTCGATGCCGGTGGTGCGGCGCACGGTCAGGCGGGTGAGGGCGTACGGGCCCTGCCGGCGCCGCGCGAGGCCGTTGTTGACGGCGAGCGCCTGGGCGTATCCGGTCTCGCGCACCGCCTCGCGCACCCGGCGGCTGGAGTAGCCGTACGGGTAGGCGAACGAGGCCGGGGCGGTGCCGAGCTGGTCCGAGACGATCTCCTTGCACAGGATCAGCTCGGAGCGCAGTCCGCCGTCCGGGAGCTGGTCGAGCTGCGGATGCGTGTGGCTGTGGCCGCCGATCTCGACGCCCGCCTCGGCGAGTTCACGGACCTGGTCCCAGTCGAGCATGGTGTCCAGGCCGCCGCCCATGTCGTGCGGGCCCTTCAGCCAGCCCGTGGAGACGAACACCGTGGCCGCGAAGCCGTGCTTGGCGAGCACGGGCAGCGCGTGCCGGTGCACGCCCTCGTAGCCGTCGTCGAAGGTGATCAGCACCGGCCGCTCGGGCAGCGGTCTGCCGGAGCGCCAGCGCGCCGCGAGATCGGCCGTCGTCACGGGTGTGCGGCCCAGGTCGTCGATCAGCGCCATCTGCCGCGCGAACTCCTCCGGCGCCACCGACAGATCGCGGGTGGCGTCGTTCGGCGCGGTGGAGACGGCGTGGTACATGAGAATCGGTACCCGCGGGTCACTCATCTCGGTCCCCCCTCGATGCCGGGTGCCCCCTCGATCCCCACCACCGAGTAGGTAACGCCGCCCCGGCGCGCCCGGACACTGCCCACGACGTACCCACCGGCCGCCGTCAGGACGCCCGCGACGATCGCCCCCGCCCGTCCCGCACCGCCCGGCCGGGCCAGCACCGCGTCCCGCAGCCCGCGCGCCACCCCGGCCGGCAGCACCCGGGTGGTGTACCGACGCTCGGACTCGAGGCCCTTGCCGGCGCCCACACTGCGGGCCACCAGCGCCTTCGACAGACCCTCGGCGTAGGTGCGGGTACGGAAGTACCGGAAGTGCTCGCGCGGTCCGGGCACCCGGTGGTGGATCACGGCGCGGTCGTCGATCAGCAGGACCGCGTCGGGCCGGGCCCGGGAGAGCCGGATGCACAGCTCCGTCTCCTCGCAGCCCAGCGGCAGCCGGTCGCCGTCGCGGCCGATGCCGGTGGCGAAACCGCCCGCGAAGTCGAACGCCGTGCGCCGGAAGGAGGCGTTGCCGCCGAGGACGTTGCGCACCTTCACCTGCCCGCGCGGCAGGCCGCGGTAGGTGCAGCCGACGACCCAGTCGAACTCCGCCGGGAACCAGTCCGGCCGCCTCCCCGACGCCCAGATCGGCTCCGTGCGCCCGCCGACGGCCATCACGTGCGGGTCGGTGTACCCCGCGGCGAAGTGCCGCAGCCAGTCGCGCTCGGCCACGGCGTCGTCGTCGAGGAAGGCGATCACCTCGCCGTACGAGGCGGCGATGCCGGTGTTGCGGCCCGCGGACAGGCCGCGGGGGCCCGCGTTGGCGAGCACCCGTACATCGGTCGCTTCCTTGTACTCCTTGGTCAGCCGGTCCAGGAGTGCCGCGTTGTGGTCGACGACCAGCAGCGTCTCCAGGGCCGGATACGACTGCGCCCGCACCGAGGAGACCGCCGCGAGGATGTCCTCCCAGCGGTCCTCGGTGTACACGCAGATCACGACGGAGATGTCGGGACCGCTCAAGACGCATCGCCCCGAACCGAGTCGAGCATCGGTGAGTGGTTCCTGCTGCGGCGCAGGGCACGCCGGTTGGAGCGCTCCTTGAGGATCACCTTGAGCACCCGCAGCCCGTCCCGCACGGCGCGCAGATTGCTCGTGCCGTGGATGCGGAGGTACTCGTGGCTGGGTATCTCCTGCACCTTCAGCCCCGCCTTGACGACCCGGATGTTCATCAGGGTCTCCACCTCGAAGCCGGTGCAGTCGAGGTCGATCTTGTCCAGGCAGTGCCGCCAGAACGCGTTGTATCCATAGCAGAGATCGGTGTAGCGGGCGCCGAACTTGCGGTTGACGGCCGTGCACAGCGCCCAGTTGCCCAGCTTGCGGATGGGCGTCATGTCGTCGGTGCCGCCGCCGTTGGCGAAACGGGACCCCTTGGCGAAGTCGGCGCCCGAGACCAGGGCGGAGACATACGACAGGATCTCGTTGCCGTCGGCCGAGCCGTCCGCGTCGACCATCACGATGATGTCGCCGGTGGCCGCCTCGAACCCGGTGATCAGGGCATCCCCCTTGCCCTTTCCGCGCTGCCGCACGACCTTCACCTCGGGCCACAGCTCCCGGGCCACGTCGACGGTGTCGTCGGTGGAGTTGCCGTCCACCAGGACCACCTCGTGGATCCACTCCGGAAGGGTCTTGAAGACGTACGGCAGATTCTCCGCCTCGTTCATGGCCGGGATCACCACGCTCACCGGCGGCGCGATGGCCAGGTGTGAGGAGACGGGCCGGTATTTGCCGGCCGGTGACGGACCGTGGTCCGCGACCGCCGGGCGCAGAACAGAACTCATGAGTCAGGTCCCTCTCGTCCGGTGGACCGCCCGCCCCTGGGCGGCCCGGCTATGTGTCCGGTTCGAAAGGGGGGTTCGTGTCACTCACGGCACGGCGGAGCGGATCCCCGTACGCGTGTGGTGAGCTGGCATGTCTGGCCGGCCGTCCGAAGATGGGCAGCCGGTCGCGCGGCACGACCCGGTCGCAAGTGCGAGCACCTTCACCGAGCACCCCCCTACCGCGCCCCGCGCCGGACTGCCGCGGTCCTTGAGCCCTCCCCTAGAGCCGCTTGCCACAGTCCGATGCGGGTGAGATGTACGACGGTATTGACGATTGAGCCTGTATGGCAAGAGCTGGAACGAGCCCTCACATTTTTGTTGGTTTGACCGGAGTTAACAGAGTTACCGACGTTCCGAGCGGATCTTCCCCATACGCTTGAGGAGCCGGTCCGCCGGTTCGAACAGCTCCGGCCGTGTCTGCACCGTGTTGCGCAGCGCCCGGACCGGGGCACGGCGTGCCCGGTGTCCGAACGCGACCGGGTGACGCCGGGTCACCCACCCCTCCGACACCGTCAGGTCGCGTGTCTTCAGGGAGTCCTTGTACTCCTTCTGGCCTCGGCCCAGGTCGAGGTGGGCGATGCCGTCGGCGGCGGCCGCCTCGGCCATCCGCAGATGCAGCACCAGACCCGGCGAGTACTTCGAGAACGCCGGGTCGTACGCCGGGAACCAGCAGGCCAGCACCCGCTCGCTGCGCAGCCCGAAGTGCGCGGCGATCGGCTTGCCGCCCGCGTACAGCACCGACAGGATCCCCGCGAACGGCTCCGAGCGGGTGTGGAAGAGCTGCTCCACCAGCCGGGTGATCCACTCGTGCGCGAAGCGGTCGCTGCGCCCGGTCCTGCGGTACTGCGCGGACTTCCAGGCCATCAGTGTGCGCAGCGCGGCGGGGTCGCGCTCGTCGTGCACATAGCGCACGCCGTCGTGGTCCCGGCCGAGCCTGCGCTCCTTGGCGAGCGTCGTCCGTGTGAACTTCGGTGACCGCTCCCGGAGTTGGGTCAGGTACGCCTCGTACCCCTGATCGACGTCCATGACCGGGGACGGGTATCTGCCGGAGGCCTCCGCCTCGAACGCCGCCTGGCCCTCCACCAGGTGGTCGAACTCCCACACGGCCAGCCCGCACGCCTTCAGCAGCTCCCGGGCGTCCCAGGTGAACCCGGGCCGGTGCACCACCCCCTGCGCGTCCGAGACGCCGAGACCGATGGCCCGTCCGACGCCGGACGCCGTCCGCTGGAACGGGAAGTACGCGGCCGGCTCGCCGCCCTCCCGTACGACCGCGATCCGCACCCCGCGCCGGCAGCGGCCGACGGCGAGCGCGAACTCGGGCGACAGGAAGGGGTTGGCGAGCTCGGGTGAGCCGTGCAGATGGGCCTTGGACTGCATCGATGTCCACGCCGCCCGGTCGGCGGAGCTGAGCTCCCCGGGGCGGTACACGCTGATGTCCACGTCAGTCAGTCCGCCTTCGCGTCGTACGACCGCGCAGTTGCCGCAGCGCGACCAGCAGGAGAATGAGGGCGCTGATCGTGGTCACGGCCACGATCCCGCCGTGCACCGACCACCGGTGCACGGCCAGCATGCCCTGGGTCACCAGCATGTTGACGACGACCGCGCCCGCAACCGCGGCCACGGTCCGGCCGAAGGGTTCCAGCCCGCGCAGCGCGGCGGCGATGGCCCCGGCCGGTGCCGCGAGCAGGAAGAACAGGGTGAAGGGGCCGCGCAGCGGCGAGCCCGAGTCGACGAGCGCGAGGTACGCGCCGATTCCCCCCACAGCCGTCGCGGCGCCCGCGAGCAGCGGCGTCAGGTCCCTCCCCGGTCCTGGTCGCGCACGCTCGGCGTCCTGAGACGAGTCTGTCTTGATACGTGCCTTGATACGTATGGTCTGCATTGGCGACTTTGCCCCCCGAAGCGCCGGATGCCGGGCTTCAATGTGGCTCAGCGCCATGTCGGCCGTCAAGATGCGAACGGCCCCTTGACAACTGTTCGTATCCCGTTCACACGCACCCGGTCCCCGCAGGAGTGGGGCCTGCGGGGACCGGTGGTTCAGGTGGTGCGGGGGTGGGTCACGGAACGAGCTTCAGCAGCCGGTTCGGTGAGCCGCTGCCGGGGCTGGTGACCACATTGCCGGTGGCGCCGTCGGTGAGTGCCGAGGCCACCGTGGCCGGTGTGGCCGAGGTGTGGCTCGCCAGGTACAGCGCGGCCGCGCCGGCGACGTGCGGGGCGGCCATCGACGTGCCGGAGATGGTGTTCGTCGCGGTGTCGCCGGTGTGCCAGCCCGCCGTGATCGACGAGCCCGGCGCGAAGATGTCCAGGACCGAGCCGTAGTTCGAGTAGCTCGCCCGGGCGTCGGAGCTGGTGGTGGCGCCGACGGTGATGGCCTCGGTGACCCGCGCGGGGGAGTACGAGGAGGCGTTTGCGCTGCTGTTGCCGGCCGCGATCGCGTAGGTCACGCCGCTGGCGATGGAGTTGCGCACGGCCGTGTCCAGCGAGGCCGAGGCGCCGCCGCCGAGCGACATGTTGGCGACCGAGGGGCCGGAGTGGTTCGCCGTCACCCAGTCGATGCCCGCGATCACCCCTGCCGTGGTGCCGGAGCCGCTGTTGTTGAGCACCCGGACCGCGACGATGTTCGCCTTCTTGGCCACACCGTAGGTCGAGCCGGCGATGGTGGTCGCCACATGGGTGCCGTGACCATTGCCGTCGGAGGCGGTGGTGTCGCCGTCGACCGCGTCATAGCCGTAGGAGGCACGGCCGCTGATCTGGGTGTGGGTGATGCGCACACCGGTGTCGATCACATAGGCCGTCACACCACTGCCCGCGCTGTCGGGGTAGGTGTAGGTGCCCGAGAGCGGCAGCGAGGTCTGGTCGATGCGGTCCAGGCCCCAGGGGGCGTCGGACTGGGTGGTGTCGGCCAGGTGGACCGTCTGGTTCTGCTCGACGGAGGCCACGGCCGGGTCGGCGGCGAGTCTTCTGGCCTCGGTCGCGGAGAGGGTGGCGGAGTAGCCGTTCAGGGCGGCGCCGAACGTCTTGTTCACCGCGCCGCCGTACTCCTTGATCAGGCTCTTGCCCGCGCCGGAGGCGGCCTTGAGGCCCGCGTCCTTCTTCAGCGTGACGATGTAGCTGTCCTTGACGGCTGTGGGGGAGCCGGCGGCCAGGACCTTGCCCTCGGCCGGGGCGGCGTGGGCGGGGAGGGAGGTGAGCGAGCCGACGAGGGCGGCGGTCACCAGGCCGGATATCGCGGCGAACCGGAGTGTGCTGCTACGCAGTTGTGCCATTACGAGGGAGTCCTCCTCAAGGCGGTGCGCATGTGGTGCGCGCACATGTGGGGGGTGCATGCGTCGTAAAGGATCTGTGCTCCGGTGGTGGCGGACAAGGGAGTTGACGACCTGTCAACAAGCTTGTCATGGGCACGTAATCAAAGCCATGGCTCAACCACAGGGTGGGGTGCGCGATGCCCGGAAAAGTCTTGGCATGGACACTTCCCGTCAACACGCGTAGTTGGTACGACGGTTATGGCAGTGATCCTGCTATAGGGAGGTTCCATGAGACGTTCCCGACTTTCCGTATACGTCGCCTCACTCCTCCTCGCCGTCGGCACCGCCCTCACCGGGGCCGCCACCGCGCAGGCCGCCGACACCGCCGCAACCGGCGGCTATGTGGCGCTCGGCGACTCCTACTCCTCGGGCCTCGGCGCGGGCGGCTACCTGGGCTCCAGCGGCGACTGCAAGCGCAGCACAAAGGCGTACCCCTACCTGTGGGCCGCCGCGAATTCACCCTCGTCGTTCGACTTCACGGCCTGCTCGGGCGCTCAAACGGGTGATGTGACCGCCCACCAGCTCGGCCCGCTCAGCGCCGGCACCGCCCTGGTGTCCATCACGATCGGCGGCAACGACGCCGGTTTCGCCGACATCATGACGACCTGTGTGCTGCAGGGCGACAGCGCCTGCGTCGCCCGGATCAACACCGCCAAGGCGTTCGTCGACTCGACGCTGCCCGGCCGGCTCGACGCCGTCTACTCGGCCATCCGCGCCAAGGCCCCGCTCGCCCATGTCGTCGTCCTCGGCTACCCGCGCTTCTACAAGCTGGGCGTCTCCGGGTGCCTGGGCCTGTCGGAGACCAAACGCAGGGCGCTCAACGACGCCGCCGACTACATCGACGCCGCCACCGAGAAGCGCGCCCTGGACCACGGGTTCACCTTCGGCGATGTGCGGCCCACCTTCACCGGGCACGAGATCTGCTCCGGCAGCTCGTGGATGCACGCCGTCAACTGGCTCAACATCCCGGAGTCGTACCACCCGACGGCCGCGGGCCAGTCGGGTGGATATCTGCCGGTGCTGAACAGCGCGGCCTGAACCACCCGCGGCTCTCCCGGGAGCCCGGTGACTCAGGAGTCCGGTGACTCGGTAGGCGTAGGCGAGACCCCGTCCGTCGGGGTCTCCGTCTCACACGTCACCGAGAACGGCACCGAGTTCGACTTCGTCTCCACCGGGTCGCGGACCTCGACACTGATCTCGTTCTCGAAGGTCCCGCTGTCGTCGTACGTCGTCACGAACGCCCGGTCCTGCTTGGTCCGCCCCCCGCCCTCCGGGAACGACAGGGTCTTCCAGCCCTGATCCATGACGTCACCGTCCTCGGACACCCAGCGATAGGTGACCTGCGCCGGCAGCCGCCCCACCGTGAACGTCGCCGTGAAGGCGGGCGCCTCGCCGCTCGGCGGCGGACACGCCCCGGAGTACTCCAGGTTCGAGCCCGTCAGCGCCACCCGCACGGACTGCGGCGCCGGAGCGCTCGTACGGCTCTCGCCCGCAGTCGGCTCGGGGCTCTGCGCACCGGAGGCGCTCTCGCCCTCGGTCTCCCGCGGCGAAGTGCCGCCGCCCGCCTGGCCGGTGGTGTGCTCGCCGCCCGCGCCGCCGCCGTCGCCGCCACGGTTGAGGAGCCCGTACGTCAGCCCCGCCACGGCCAGGGCGAGCACGGCGACGCCCGCGATCAGGGTGAGGGCGGTGCGGCGATCGCGCCCGGGGCGGACCGGAGCCGTGCTCGAGACGGCGGCGCCGACGGGCCGGGTCGGCGCGGGCGGTGGCACCGGGGCCGTCGGGGCGGTCCGCGACGGCGCCGGGAACTCCGCGACGGTCGGGGAGTACGGGGTCGCCCGCACGGCGTCCGCACGCGGCGTGCCCCCCGCGCCGATGATCCGCAGGTCCTGCTCCGCCTGCTCGGCCGACAGCCGCTCGGCCGGGTCCTTGCGCAGCAGCCCCTCGATGACGGGAGCGAGCGGACCGGCCCGGCGCGGCGGGGGCAGCTCGTCGTCGACGATCGCGCGCAGGGTGTTCAGCGGAGTGCTCTGGCGGAACGGGGAATTGCCCTCCACCGCCGCGTACAGCAGTACGCCGAGGGACCACAGGTCGGACTCCGGGCCGGGCGTGCGCCCGAGCGCCCGCTCCGGGGCCAGGAACTCGGGGGAGCCGATGACCTCGCCGGTCATCGTCAGCGCGGAGCTCCCCTCGACCATCGCGATACCGAAGTCGGTGAGCACGACCCGGCCGTCGTTCGACAGCAGCACGTTGGCCGGTTTCACGTCCCGGTGCAGCACGCCCGCCTCGAACGCGGCCCGCAGCGCCGCCAGCACCTCGGCGCCGATGTGCGCCGCGCGCTGCGGGCTCAGCGGGCCCTCGGCGTCCAGCAGCTCGGCCAGCGAGATGCCGCGGACCAGCTCCATCACGATCCAGGGCCGGCCGTCCTGCGTGGCCACGTCGTACACCGTGACGACATTGCGGTTGGCGACCCGCGCCGCCGCCCACGCCTCGCGCTCCAGCCGGGCGTACATCCGCTCGACCTCCGACGCGGGAAGCCCGGCCGGCGCGCGCACCTCCTTGACCGCCACCTCGCGGTGCAGCACCTCGTCACGGGCCCGCCAGACGGTGCCCATGCCGCCCTCGCCGAGCGGGGACAGGAGGCGGTAGCGCCCCGCGATCACCCGTTCACTGCCGTGTTCTTCGGACACGGGTGTCCCCCATTCGCATCCGTGCGAAATCTCCACTCCGTGCGACTTCTTCCCAAAAGTAGCTCAGCCGAGTACGGATGCCGCCCCCTGGAACACCAATCCGGCCCCGAGCAGTACGACGAGGCACGCGGATGCCAGCGGGGCGGTCCTGCGCAGGAAGACCGTGAGCGGGTGCGTGGTCCAGCGGGGGCGCCTGTCCAGGAGGCGGGTGACCCCGGTGCCCAGCCTGACGACGGCGAACCCGGCCGCCGTGAGGGTGAGGGCGAGTCCGACGCCGTACGCCACGACCAGCAGCAGCCCGAACCACGCCTTGCCGAGCGCCGCGGCGCCGACGAGCACGACGACCGCGGAGGGGCTGGGCACGAGCCCGCCGGCGAAGCCGAGGAGGATCGTGCCGCGGAGGGTGGGGGCGGTGGAGTGGGTGTGGGTGAAGCCGCCGTGGGTGTGGGTGAGCAGGCCGTGTTTGTGGGGGTGCGAGTGGTCGTGATCGTGGGTGTGCGTGTGGTCGTGGGGGTGTGAGTGGTCGTGCCCGTGGTGGTGAGCGGGTGCGGGGGAGTGGGTGTGGCCCGGTGCGGGTGCGGCGGATTCCGTCGCCGCACGGGTGTGCGCGGCGACCAGGACCGGTTGGCGTTCGTGGGTGTGCTCGTGATCGTGTGCGTGGTCGTGTCCGTGCCCGTATCCGTGCTCGCGGATGTGCCAGGCCCGGCGTACGAGCGTCGCGCCCGCCGCGATCACCAGGGCGCCGCTCGCGATGCCCAGCCAGGTGATCACCGACGGCGCCGCCGCCGAACCGGCCGTGATCAGCAGTCCCAGGGCGACCACGCCCAGGGTGTGGGTGACCGTCACCGAGGCGGCCAGGGGCATGACGTCCTTCAGGCGCGCCCGGCCGCCGCGTGCCGTCGCCACCGCGGCCATGATGGTCTTGCCGTGGCCCGGGGCGAGCGCGTGCATGGCGCCCAGGAAGACCGCGATCAGCAGGGCGAGCGCGGCGAAGCCGAGGGTGAGGTCGTTACGGGAGACCAGGCCGTCCAGGGCACGCGTCCAGCGGTCGGCGCCGCGCGGCAGCACCGAGGCGCCGGGGGCGTCCCGCGCGGACTCGGTGAGAGCGGGGCCGCCGGGGCGGACACGCAGGGAGGCCGTCCTGGTGTCGGCGGGGGAGGAGAGCAACTCCTCGGGGTACTTGGTCAGTTCGCCGGAGACCGACTCCTTCGGCACGTCCGACCCGGTGAGCGTCATCCGGTCGCCGCGCGCCGTGATCTCCCGCCAGCCGGGCCCGGACCGCGCGCCCGCCCCACGGAAGCCCAGGGCGACCGTCGCGTCCTCGGGGAGCGGTGCCGTCAGCCGGCACTCCACCCGGAGCGTGTCGAGCCCCGCCTGACCGGGCCGCACGCGCGCGTGGCTGCTGTTCGGCGTCAGCTCGACGCTGCGGCCGTCCACGGTGACCTCGCTGTCCCGTGCGGCGTCCGCGCACCGCTGCCGGGCCCACGCGGTCATGCCCGCCTTCTCGATGTCGGGCTTGGCCTGGGTCGCCGGGATCTCGGCGAGGTCCTCGACGTGGTGGACGCGCAGTTCGCCGGGTGCGGCGACCAGGCCGTCGTAGCGGTTGACGGTGAAGTTGCCGAGCGGGTGCGCGCTCGCCGGAGAGGAGGGGAACAGGGCGAGCGCGCAGGCCGCCGTGAGGACGGCGGTGCCGGAGGCGAACAGCCGACGAGGGGTCACTTGGCCGCCTCCAGGTCCTTGAGCGCCTTACGGGCTTCCCGGGCGCCCAGCGGTGAGAAGCCCGGGTTCAGCTTCAGTGCGGCGCGCAGGTGCTCGCGGGCGTTGTCGGCGTTGCCCGTGGCGCGCTCGATGATGCCTCGGTGGTAGCGGAACGCGGCGTTGCGGTAGCCGGTCGCCGTCGCCTCGCGGGCGTAGCGGAGGGCTTCCTCGTCCTTGCCGTTGACGTGCAGCGCCCAGGCGAGGGCGTCCGCGGTGTGCACGGTGTGGCGGCGGTTCCACTCGGCGCGGGCGGCGCGCAGGGCGGAGGCCTTGTCGCCGTGGTCGGCGGCCGCGAGGGCGGTGTCCAGATCGGCGTTGACGCCGTTGGCGCGGGCCAGGGCCGTCCAGGCGTCGACCAGGGCGTACTGGTCCTCGGCCTTGGCCTGGTCGTCGGCCGCCTCGTACAGCTCGCCGAGTTCGACGAGGGGGCCGGGGAGGGGGTAGCGGGAGACGACGTCCCGCAGGCTCTTGAGCGCGCCTTCCCTGTCGCCGCTCGCCGACTGGGCGCGGGCGCGGCCCTCCAGGGCGGGGAGGTAGTTCTCGTCGGCGGCGAGGGCCCGGGCGTAGTGGGTGAGGGCCGTTTCGTAGTCGCCCTGGTTCCAGGCGAGTTGGCCCAGCTGGGTGGCGACGTAGGCGACGTCGCCCGGGGCGATCGCGGAGGAGAGGGCCTGTTCCAGCACGCGCTCGGCCGTGCGGACGTCGCCGCGCAGCTCGTGCACATACGCGTACCGGGTGAAGACCGGGATGCCCGGGCGGCGGTCGTCGGCGGTGTCGGCGGCCTCGGCGGCGTCTTCGTAGCGGCCGAGTTCGACGAGGGCGTCCACCCTGCTGCACAGGGCGCGCTCGCTGTACGGGTTCACCTCGAGGGCCTGGTCGGCGTACTTCAGGGCGTCCTCGAAGTCGTGCCGGGCCGCGGCGAGGGCGGCGCGGCCGGCCAGGGCCTGGTCGTTGTCGGACTTCAGCGCGAGCGATCGCTTGAAGGCCTGTTCGGCCTGGGGGTAGCGGGAGGGGTCGCCCATGGTGCGGGCCTGT
Source organism: Streptomyces ferrugineus (assembly GCF_015160855.1). NCBI lineage: Bacteria > Bacillati > Actinomycetota > Actinomycetes > Kitasatosporales > Streptomycetaceae > Streptomyces > Streptomyces ferrugineus. Next base: position 3,031,514 of record NZ_CP063373.1, read on the forward strand.
TCCACATACGCGAGACCCAGGGTCGCCCAACTGCCGAAGTCCCTCGGCTGGTCGCGCAGATGGGCCTGGAGGGAGGCGATGCCGGCGTCGAGGTCGCCGCCGGTGAGGAGGCCCGGGGAGAGGGCGGCGGAGGCGGGGGCGATGCCGCGGTCGTTGTCGTCGCGTGCGGCGCCGAGGGCGATTGAGCCGGCGGTGAGGGCTACGGCCAGCAGGGCCGCGCAGCCGGCGAGGTGCAGGGTGCGGTGGCCTCGGGCGGCTGCGGCTGCGGCGCGGCGTACGGCGGCGACGCGCCGACCATCCTTTTCCTCGCCCCCGCCGCCCCTACCCATTCCCGTCCCCTGGGGGCCCGCGGCCCCCAGACCCCCGCTCCGGCCCTGAACGGGCCTCGTCCTCAAACGCCGGACGGGCTGGAACGCACGCACGCGGCGTACGGCGGCGACGCGCTTTTCGTTCCCGTCGTTCCCCTCGTTCTCCGGCGGGGTGTCGTTCGTGCGCGGGGCCATGCCCTCTCCTCGATCGGGTGCTCAGGAACCGTCGTTGCGTGCGGCGGCGCGGCCCGCGCCGTGGGGGATGAGTACTTCGCGGGCCGCGCCAGCTTTCTTGGGGGGTACGGGGCTCAGTACGCCCGGTCCCGCATCCGGCGCCACCAAAGCAGGGCCATGCCGATCAGCAGGACGCCCAGTGCGCCGGCGCCCGCGGACCCGGCGATCAGGGTCATGTTGTCCGTGCCGCCGCCGGCGCCCGCCGGCTGCAGCGCGTCGCCGAGCTGGCTGCGGACGTCGGTCTCGCCGTCGGTGCCCTTGGCGAGCGGGCCGCGCGAGCCCTCGGTCGGCAGGGCGACGTACGGGAAGGCCTTCTCGAAGTCCTTGTCGTTCTTGTCGACCGCGTCGCCCAAGTCGTTCTTGGCGCCGAGGAGTTCACCCTCGACGACCTGGAGGGAGGCGTCGATCACGTCGTCGGTGAGGCGACGGCCGTTCGGGAAGCCCGCGTTGTCGCCGTCGAGGACGCCGAGCCGCTTGGGCTTGTCCGTGGGCTTGATCGAGGTGTTCAGGCGCAGCATCTCCGACGGAGTGACGTGCGGCGGCTGGTTGAGGTCCTTGACGCCCTTGAGGAAGACGTCGACCAGGTCCTCGCGCGGCTCGTCCGGCGCCGGGATCTTGTAGATCGCCTCGATGAGCTTCGGCAGCTCGGGGTTGGTGACGTTCTTCAGGAACTGCGCGTCGTCCCACGGTGCGGACGCGTTGAACTTGTCCTTGTCCTTCAGCGGGTTGACGACCTCGTTGACCAGCGGGTTGCCCAGCCGCGAGACCTGCTCGTAGTAGCCCTTGGCGTTCTGGCGCTGCGTGGTCGACCAGATGCCGACGATCGGCTGGTCCGCCGACTCGGCGATCATGTGGGTGGGGACCTGCAGGGCTATCGAGTTGACGTTGTAGCCCTTGAGCGTGTCGTTGCCGACCTCGGAGAGGTTCCCGCCGTACAGCAGGTCGAAGACCCGCAGGTCGAGGAAGAAGGGGTCGTCGGCCTGGCCGGCGAACGTCGTCGTGCCGCCGTGGAGCTCGTGGACGGCCTGCTCGCGCAGCTTGGCGTAGTCCGGCATCGACGCCTTGCCGACGTTCGACGGCGCCACCGGCACATCGTTCGCGATCTTCGTCTTCGACACCAGCTTCTGCTTCTTCAGCTTGATCAGCTCGATGTCGTACGTCTGCGTGATGTTGAGGTCGGGATCGTCCAGACTCTCGACCGGACCCGTGTTGTACAGGAACGTCTTCTCGTTCTTGGTGTGCGTGTCGAAGGTGAAGCGGTAGAGCAGGTCGCCCTGCGCGTCACCGTCGTTGTCGATGTGGAGGTCGTACTGGGCGTCCTCGGCGAACGTGAAGAAGTTCGGGCCGCCGGCCGGCTCCTCGAAGGGGATCCAGTTGGCGACGATCGTCGTCGTGTCCGGCTTGTCCGGGCTGACGAACGCGTACACGTCCGTGTTGTCGTACTGCGGCGTCCCCGAGATCAGCGGGGCCTCCCGGTGGCTGGAGGCGGAGGCCGCCCCCGGTTCCAGCGCGGTCACGCCGGCGGCTGCGAGCCCACCGGCGGCCAGCGCACCACACACAAGGGTCGCGAGGCTCCTGCGTCCCGCTCCGCTCCTGGAATTAGGTGTCATGCCGTCCGTCCTCAGTGCCAACTTGCCTGACGAACCCGATTCGGAGCCGTCGTCCGAGCGGATTGGTCGAAATCTCAAGCGTTCTTACGGCCGAACTGAAAACTTGTTTCATCGGCGGGCCACCCGCGTTTTCGGCACGCTGATCCGTAACCCCATCCGGAGGTGTGTTCGTTGCGAATACCTCGTGGGGCGAGGAGGCCGAGATGCGGACTGGCTGGAGGGGGAGACGAGTTGGAGGCGGACGAGCTGCTCGTGCTCGTGGCGGGTGGTGACCAGAAGGCGTTCGAGGACCTGTACGGACTGGTCTCCGGGCCGGTGTTCGGGCTGGTACGGCGCGTGGTGCGCGATCCCGCCCAGTCGGAGGAGGTGGCGCAGGAGGTGCTGCTGGAACTGTGGCGGTCGGCGGCGAAGTTCGACCCCGGCCGGGGCAGCGCCCTGTCCTGGATCCTCACCCTCGCCCACCGCCGCGCCGTCGACCGGGTGCGCAGCGCCCGTGCGGCCGGCGAGCGCGAGCAGCGTGAGGCGCTGCGCGCCAACCACCCGGCCTTCGACCATGTCGCCGAGGAGGTCGAGGCCGGACTGGAACGCGAGTGGGTGCGCCGCTGCCTCGACCGGCTGACCGCCCTCCAGCGCCAGTCCGTCACCCTCGCCTACTACGACGGCTACACCTACCGTGAAGTGGCCGAGCGGCTCTCCCTGCCGCTGGGCACGGTCAAGACCCGGATGCGCGACGGACTCACCCAGCTGCGCAAGTGCCTGGGAGGTGTCGCATGAGCTTCGTCGGCCGCCTCCTGCGGCGCGAGGACCTGCACTCCCTCGCCGCCCCCTACGCCCTCGACGCCCTGGAGCCCGGCGAGCGGCTCCGCTTCGAGAAGCATCTGAGGAACTGCGTCATCTGCGCCGCCGAGGTGCGCGCCCTGTCCGAGGACGCCGTCCGCCTCGCCTGGTCGACGGCCGCCGCGCCGCCGGCCGCGATGCGCGACCGCGTCCTGGCCGCCGTACGCGCCACTCCCCAGGAGCCCGTCGGGCGGGAGCAGGCACGCGCGCGTGCCACCCAGCTGCCGCCGCACGTGTGGGGCGCCCAGCCGCCGCCGCGCACCCGTGCGCCCAGGCCGCGCCCCTTGCTTGTGCCGTTCGCCACGGTCACCGCCGCCGCGGCGCTCGTCGTCGCCTCCCTCTTCGCCGTCCAGGCCGACCGGACACAGGACGAGCTCAACGCCCAGCGTGCCCGGGCGAGTGAGATCGCTAACGTTCTCGGCGCACCCGACGCCCGGGCGACGGCCGGCGAGGACGCCCGGGGCCGCACGATCGGAGTGGTCGCCTCCGCATCGGAGGGGCGCGCGGTCGTCACTCTGAGCGGATACGACGAGTTGCCCAGCGGCCGGGTGCACCAGCTCTGGCTCATGCGCCCCGATGTGCAACCACGCTCCCTGGGCCTTTTCGACGGCGACACGCCCTTGCTCGCGTCCGGTCTCGACAAGTCCGCGACATCACTGGCTGTGACCGTCGAGCCCGACGGGGGATCACCACAGCCCACCAGCCAGCCCGTTGTCCAACTCGCCCTGAAATCGCTTGGATTCGGAGAGTAATCAGGGACGGGTCGTCAACACCCTTACGGGGAAGGTGAATCCTGTGACCGCGATACACGAGTGCCCCACCGGGGCGATAGGGTTAACCTGCCCGGGCCGGGTGGACTCGTACGGGTGGGGAGTGACATGGATCAGATAACAGTGCGCAGCAGGGCCAGGGTCCCTGCGATCACCTGCGGGAGCAACGCGACCAGTTCGCGTCTCGACCGCCATCTCTCGGTACTGGCGGGTCCCGCCGTGCCGCAAGGGGAGGCCGCCGAGGCGACGTCACTGATGCGCGAGCTGACCACGCGTGACGTCGCGCACGAGCGCAGCGACCGGGGTGCACGCGTCCGTCGCGTCTCGCTGTTCGCCCCGCTGCGTCGGCTCCGGCGTTCGCTGTTCGGCGGGCGCTGACTCGTACCCGGCGTTCCTCGAACGACTTCCAGGCCCGCGCCCGGCGCACCACACGTCCCGGCGCCGTACCGCGCTGCCGCCGCCGTCATCCCCAACGGCATGCGTCGGCGCCCCCGGAGCACCACCCGGGCGCGGGCACATCCCCCGGCTTCCCACCCCGCATCCGGTACGTCAGCGCTCGCCGCGCGCGTACCGGCGTACCGCGAGCGGCGCGAACACCGCGATCAGCGCCGCGCACCAGGCGAGTGACCCGGCGACGGGATGCGCGACCGGCCAGGCGGCGTCGTCCGGCACCGGAGCGTTGCCGAACAGGTCCCGCAGGGCCGTCGTGACCGCGCTGATCGGATTCCACTCGGCGAGGGTGCGCAGCCAGTCCGGCAGTCCGTCCGTCGGGATGTACGCGTTGGACAGCAGCGGCAGAACGAAGGTCGCCCCGCCCAGCTGACCGGCGGCCTCCTCGTTCCTGGTGAGCAGCCCCAGGAAGATCCCGATCCACGTCGTCGCGAACCGGAACAGCAGCAACAGCCCCACCGCGCCGACCGCCGCGAGCGCAGACCCCTCGATCCGCCAGCCCACCGCGAGCCCGACCAGCAGGAACGGCACCGTCCCCGCTGCCGTCACGACGAGATCCGCGGCCGCCTGTCCGAGCGGTACGGCGGCCCGGCTCATCGGCAGCGTCCTCAGTCTCTCCATCACGCCGCGATGGGTGTCCTGGGCGGCCTGGAACATCCCCGTCATGATCCCGTTGGCCGCGGTCGCCACCAGCAGCCCCGGCACCAGGAAGGACCGGTACTGCTCGCCGGGCATCGCCAGCGCGCTGCCGAAGACATAGCCGAAGAACAGCAGCATGGTGATCGGCATGGTCTGGGTCAGGACCAGCAGGCCCGGGTTGTTGCGGAGCCGTCGCAGCTGCCGGCCCACCATCGCGCCGCCGTCGTACGCCAGGGTGCTCATGCGGCACGCTCCTCGGTGAGTCGCAGGAAGACGTCGTCGAGCGTCGGTGGTTCGATGCGCGCGTCGAGCAACGGCACGCCCGCCGCGTCCAGTTCGCGCACCAGGCGGGGGAGGGTGAGCGTGGCGTCCCGGGTGACCGCGCCGACCGCGCGCCGCTCGTGGTCGAACGACGGCTCGCCACCGGTGAGTTGATCCAGTACGGCCGCCGCCTTCGCCATGACGTCCGCGTCGGTGACGACGACCTCGACGTGCGCGCCGATCACCGCCTTGAACTGGTTGGGCGAACCCGTGTGCGCGACCTGGCCCCGGTCCACCAGGGCGATGGTGTCGGCGAGTTGGTCGGCCTCCTCCAGATACTGCGTGGTCAGCAGCACGGTGGTGCCGTCGGCGGTCAACTCCCGCACGGACTCCCAGATCCGGTTGCGGCTGGCCGGGTCGAGACCGGTCGTGGGCTCGTCCAGGAACAGCACCTCGGGGCGGCGCACGAGGCTCGCCGCGAGGTCGAGGCGGCGCCGCATCCCGCCCGAGTACGTGGACGCCGGCCGGTCGGCCGCCTCGGTCAGCCCGAAGCGGTCCAGGAGCTCACCGGCCCGCTCGGCCGGTCCGCGCACCCGGTGCAGCCGGGCGAACAGCCGGAGGTTCTCGCGGCCGGTCAGGTCCCCGTCGACCGACGCGTACTGCCCGGTGACGCCGATGCCGCGCCGGACGGCCGCCGGGTCCCGCAGCAGGTCGTGCCCCGCGACGAGGGCCGAGCCGGCGTCCGGGCGCAGCAGCGTGGTGAGGAGCCGTACGGCCGTCGTCTTGCCCGCGCCGTTCGGCCCGAGGAGGCCGCAGACGGTGCCCTGCGCGACGGCCAGATCGAGTCCGCGCAGGGCGTGGACCTCGCCGAATCGCTTCTCCAGGCCTTCACTAAGTACAGCGTACGTAGAAGTCATGGGTCGACCATAGCGCACTACGTACGCTGTACGTAACTAGGATGGTGGCCGAGGTGATGATCGATGGCGGGCCGAGCTGCCGTACCCGAAGTGATCTGGGCGCGTCCCGAGCGGACCGGGCGCGGTCCCAGGCCCGCGTTCACGCGTGCGGACATCGCGGCCGCGGCCGTGCGGATCGCCGACGCGGGCGGGCTGGACGCCGTGTCGATGCGGCATGTCGCGGCCGAGCTGGGCTGCGGGACGATGTCGCTGTACAACTACCTTCCGCGCAAGGAGGACCTGTACGAGCTGATGATCGACGCGGTGGGCGCCGAGCACGAGATCCGGGAGCCCACGGGCGACTGGCGCGCCGACATGATCCGCAACGCTCAGGAGACCCGCGCGATCATGCACCGCCACACCTGGGTGCCGCGGGTGATGTCGGGGGTGTACGGCTTCAGCCCCAACACCCTGCGCTATCTGGAGCACTGCCTGGCCTGTCTCGAACCGCTCGACGCTTCGAACGGCGTGAAGATGGAGCTGGTGGCCCTGCTCAACGGCGTCGTGACGACGTACACCGCGAACGAGATCGCCACCGCCGAGCGCACCCGCTCCGTCCCCTGGTCCGAGGAGGAGGAGAACGCGGTCCGCATGGCCTACCTGGGCAGCCAGGTCGCCACCGGCAGGTATCCGCGACTGGCGGCGGCCTTCATGGAGGGCAGTGAGCCGGTCGATCTGGAGGCGGTGTTCCGGCGGGCGCTGGAACGGGTGCTGGACGCCTTCGACCCGAGCCCGCGTTAGATCAACGCGAGCTGTCCCTCCGGGCCCTCCTCGTGCCCGTCCAGCACCGACGCCGGTCCGCGGGCCGGCTCCGGGACCGGCAGGACTCCGGCCTCGCGGAGGTCGGTCGCGGTGACGGAGGACGTCAACTCCGGGTCGAGCGGCTGGAGTTCCGCCAGCAGGGCCAGGACCGTGATCAGCTCCAGCAGTTCCGATGTCCAGGCCTGTGGCCAGGTCGCCGGGCGGATCGCCGCCAGGGTGCCCGGCTCGGGCTCCATGACGCGGGCCGTGAACCACTGCTCCAGGACCTTCACGCCGGCCACCTCGAAGTCCCAGGCCGCCGGCGGTACCGGTGAGATACGTCCCTCGCCCAGCAGCAGCGCCTCCTCCTCGCGGTCGTACTCGAGGGTCAGCGGGCGGGAGGGGAGCGGCGCGCGGACGTACGGGCGGCGCCCGCCGGGCAGCTTCGGGCGGTCACCGTCGCGGCGCATCAGCCACAGGACGCGCCGGCCCGACTCCACGCCGCGGGCCCACAGCTCGGGGTCGCCGGTGAGGGGCACGGTGAGGTCGGGGCGCACGGCCGCCAGCGTCCAGGCGAGGACGTCCACCGGCTCGACCGGTCCGCCGAGCCGGTCCCTCAGGTGCTCCAGGAGGCCCGGCGCCAGATTGGGTTCCGTGCCGCCCGGGCGGCGGTACAGCGGGCGGACGCGGCCCGGGCGGAGCAGCGGGAGGAGCGAGGTCGCCAGCAGGCCGGACTCCGGGGTCTCCAGGACGAAGATCTGCCGCTCGTCCGCCACCCGCCACAGCTCGGGGCGGGCCGCGTCGATCAGACGGTGGTCGGGGATCAGCCACTGTTCATCGAAGGGCGCGTGCAGGACGCGCACCGGATCCGGGCAGGGGCCCGAGGCGCGGACCAGCTTCTGAGTGCCGGTGGAATGGCCGGGCAGCTGTCCGACCGCCGAGTGCAGCGTGCGGGAGCGCGTCGGCTCCAGCAGGGCCTCCCGGTCCGGGCCCTCGGCCTTCACGAAGGCGTCCCAGCGGGCCTTCAGGGACGCCGCGTCGGGTCCCGTCGGCCACCCCCGGCCGAGCCGCGGCGGTGCGACGGACCACGGCATGAGGTCCGCCAGCGGCGGAGCGTCGTCGTGCGTCACGCTGGGCATCGTAAAGCCTGGCTCCGACACGGGGGTCAGGTGGCGTCCAACGTCACCGTGAAGGAGAAGCGGTCGCCGCGGTAGTGGATGACCGCCGCGTCCAGCACCCGGCCGTCGGTGTCGTACGTGACGCCCGTGTAGTGCAGGATCGGGCTCAGCAACGGGACTTGGAGCAGCTTCGCCGTCTCCGGATCGGCCAGCCTCGCCTCCACCGTGTCCGTGATGCGGCTGATGTCCGCCCCGAGGGCGTCCCGCAGGACCTTCGTCATCGGCCAGCGGACCAGGTCGCCCAGATCGATGCGCGCGGCCAGTTCGGGGCGGACGTAGTTGCGGGCGTGGTTGGTGGGCTCGCCCGTCTTCTCGTCGCTGCGCAGACGGTGAAACGTCGCCACCTCGTCGAGGTCGGGGAAGTGCTCGGCGAGTTCGGGCGGTACCGGTGCCCGGCCGTGGTCCAGCAGCTCGGTCGCCATCCCGGACTGCTGGGCCACGATCGCGTCCACCGAGCCGAGCAGCCGCACGGGGGCGGCCCGGCGGGCGTCCGGCTCGATGAACGTGCCGCGTCTGCGGTGGCGGGTGATCAGGCCCTCGTCCTCCAGTTCCTTCAGCGCCTGCCGCATGGTCAGCACGCTCACGCCGTAGTGCTCCGCCAACTGCTCCTCGGTGGGCAGCCGCAGCGGGTCCTGCGGGCGACGGCCCAGTATCGAGGCGCGCAGCGACTGCGACACCTGGTACCAGAGCGGCAGCTTGCGGTTCAGGACGATCGAGTCCGGGGCGAAGGAGGTCACGGGGCCATCCGTACCGGTAGGGGATCTTTACTGCAAGGGCCTGTTCTGAGTTCCCCGTCGTCCGCGCAGAGCGCGGGCGCAGCGGCGGTCGGTGCGTGCCCTCGGCGTGCGGCGTCGCAGGTCATGTGGCGGAGCCACCTGTCCTGTGGCGCCGTGCGCCGAGGGTGCGTGCCGGGCGTCGGGGCGCAGGCGGGGAACTCAGAACAGGCCCTAGGGGCGGAAGTGGCGCTCCATGCCTTGCCAGACGTCGTCGTAGCGCCGTTGCAGATGGTCGGCGCCCGCCGCCTGTGGGGTCAGCGTCACCGGCCAGCGGGTTTCGAACATGAATGCCAGACCGTCGTCGATCTTCTGCGGCCTCAGTTCGGCGGCGCTCGCCCTGTCGAACGTCTCCCGGTCCGGGCCGTGCGCCGACATCATGTTGTGCAGCGAGCCGCCGCCGGGCACGAAGCCCTCCGCCTTGGCGTCGTAGGCGCCCTCGATGAGGCCCATGTACTCGCTCATCACGTTCCGGTGGAAGTACGGCGGCCGGAAGGTGTCCTCGCCCACCAGCCAGCGCGGCGCGAAGACCACGAAGTCGACGCCGGCCAGCCCGGGAGTGTCCGACGGGGACGTCAGCACCGTGAAGATCGACGGGTCGGGGTGGTCGTAGGAGATGGTGCCGATCACATTGAAACGGCGCAGATCGTAGGTGTACGGCACATGGTTGCCGTGCCAGGCGACCACGTCGAGAGGTGTGTGGTCGTAGGTGGCCGTCCAGAGGTTGCCGCAGAACTTGTTCACCACCTCCACCGGGCCCTCGACGTCCTCGTACGCGGCGACCGGCGCCATGAAGTCCCGGGCGTTCGCGAGGCCGTTGGCGCCGATCGGGCCCAGGTCGGGGAGCTGGAAGGGCGCCCCATAGTTCTCGCACACATAACCTCGGGCCACTTCGTCCAGCAGCTCCACACGGAAGCGCACCCCACGTGGAATCAGTGCCACCTGTGCCGGCTCCACATGCAGCAGCCCGAACTCCGTGCGCAACAGCAGCCCGCCGCGCTCCGGGACGATCAGCAGTTCGCCGTCGGCGTCGCTGAAGACGCGGTCCATCGAGGAGTTGGCGTGATAAAGGTGCACGGCCATGCCGGTGCGCTGGGTCGCGTCGCCGTTGCCGCCCAGGGTCCACAGGCCGGCGAGGAAGTCGGTGCCGGGCGCGGGCTCGGGCAGCGGGTCCCAGCGCAGGCGGTTCGGGTCCGGCACGGAGTCCGTGAAGGGCGCCGTACGGATCGCGCCGTTGTCGGTGCGCGTGAACGCCGGGTGGGCTGCCGACGGGCGGATGCGGTACAGCCACGAGCGGCGGTTGTGCGCCCTCGGCTCGGTGAACGCCGTACCGCTCAGCTGCTCGGCGTAGAGGCCCAGCGGGGCGCGCTGGGGCGAGTTGCGGCCCTCCGGAAGGGCGCCCGGCACCGCCTCCGAGCTGTGCTCGTTGCCGAAACCGGAGAGGTAGGTCAGCCCTTCCGCGGTCTTCCGCGCGTCCCCGCTCATGATCACTCCCTTGGGATCTGATTCCTATGGTTCACCATAGGATTGCGATTTCCCGGGCGCAAGGGATCCGCCGGTCCTCCTCTGGGGGTACGACGAGAACCGGACGCCAACCCGACTCAAGGGGGATTCGGCTGTCGGACCGGTGTTCTACTCTCCGGGCATGTCGTGGACGCGGACCCTTCTCGCCGCGCTCGCGGTCTGTGTCCTGCTGCTGACCGGATCCGCGGGCTGCGGCTCCGGCGATGCCCGGGACCCGGGGGAGAACGGCGTCCCGCCCTCCCCGGTGGGCAAGGTCCTCGACGACACCGACGACGACGGGCGGCACTATCGCGAGGTGGGCGAGGACGACGCTCCCGAGGTCGCCATAGAGGTGCAGCCGGACGCGGACGGCGGCGCGCGGGGAGGCTGGGACGTACGGCTGACGGTGCGCGACTTCCGCTTCTCGCCCGCCGGCGCCGAGCCGCGTGCCGTCGCCGGGCGCGGGGTCGCCCGCCTCTTCGTGGACGGCCGCCCCGTCGCCGAACTGCGCACCCCCGACCACCGCCTCCCGGCCGACCTCCTCCCGCGCGGAACCCACCAGGTCACCGTCCGGCTGTACGCGGACGACGGCACGGTGTGGGCGGTGGACGGCGACCCCGTCGAGAGCACCGCCGACGTCACGGCATCGGAGGCGGAGACGACCGCGACGCCGACGGCGTCCCCCGCGGCGCTGAGCGCGTCGAGCACTCGTTTCCGTACTGGGGGTCGATGTTCACCGGACCGAGCCGGAAAGGCATCATGAAGACCGTGCCCCATCCAGCAACGCTACGCCGGGCGCCCGTGCAGCGCCGCAGCGCCGAACGGCTCACCAGGATCCTCGACGCCTGTGCCGACCTCCTCGACGAGGTCGGCTACGACGACCTGAGCACGCGGGCCGTCGCCCAGCGGGCAGGCGTCCCCATCGGCTCCGTCTACCGCTTCTTCGGCAACAAGCGGCAGATGGCCGACGCCCTCGCCCAGCGCAATCTGGAGCGCTACACCGCCCGTGTCACCGAGCGCCTCGAGGAGACCGGCGAGAGCGGCTGGCGGGGGGCGATGGACGCCGTGCTCGAGGAGTACATCGCCATGAAGCGCACCGCGCCCGGCTTCTCCCTCGTCGACTTCGGCAACCAGATCCCGGTCGGCACCCGCGTCGAGCCCAACCATCGCGTCGCCGACCGCCTCACCGACCTGCTCTCCGGCTATCTCGACCGGGAACCGGACGACGATCTGCGCCGCATCTTCCTGGTCGCCGTCGAGACCGCCGACACCCTGGTCCACCTGGCCTTCCGGGTGTCTCCCGAGGGCGACGAGCGGATCCTGGAGGAGGCGCGGGAGATGCTGCGGGCGTATCTGGCGCGGGTGCTGGACTGACGAGGCCGCGCCGCCGACGCCGGATGGACGGACTGCGGGGCCCTGGCGTGAGGACTGTGCGTGCTGGCGGCCTCGGGCGTGCCGGCGGCGCGGGCGGACCCAGGGGCGGCGGTTGCGTGCGGGCCTGACGCCGGGCGCAGGCGGAATCGAGGCGCGTGCCCCACGGTGGCTGCGGGCGGCGCGGCCGTGCCGGCTCGGCAGCCGTGCGCGGTCACAGCGCTCCTGCGCCCCGGTGGCCGCACGGCCGACGGCGCGCGAATTTCCGACCTCACCCCCGGAAGGGACTCCCCGTTGTGCATACCGGTCGGTATGCTCAGCTCGAGTCAGCGCGTCATTGCCGCCGCCACCTCGGGAGGAACCCGTGTCCCGCACCGCACTGCGCATCTGCCCCCTGTGCGAGGCCACCTGCGGCCTGACGCTCACCATCGAGGGGACCAAGGTCACCGGTGCCCGCGGGGACCGCGACGACGTGTTCAGCCAGGGGTTCATCTGCCCCAAGGGCGCCTCCTTCGGTGCCGTCGACGGCGACCCCGACCGGCTGCGCACCCCCCTCGTGCGCGAGGACGGCGAGCTGCGCGAGGCCAGCTGGGAGGAGGCCTTCGACGCGATCGCCGCCGGTGTCCGGCCGGTCGTCGAGCGGTACGGGCCGAACGCGGTGGGCGTCGTGCTGGGCAACCCCAACGTGCACACCGTGGCCGGTGCGCTGTACCCGCCGGTCCTGATCGCCGGCCTGCGCACCCGCAGCGTCTTCACCGCCTCCACGGTCGACCAGATGCCCAAACACGTCTCCAGCGGACTGCTCTACGGTGACGCCCTCGCGATCCCGGTGCCGGACCTCGATCACACCGACCACCTCCTGCTGATCGGCGCCAACCCCCTGGAGTCCAACGGCAGCCTGTGCACCGCCCCCGACTTCCCCGGCAAGCTCAAGGCGCTCAAGGCCCGCGGCGGCACCCTCACCGTCATCGACCCGCGTCGCACCCGCACCGCCAAGCTCGCCGACCGGCATCTCGCGATCCGGCCCGGCACGGACGCCCTGCTCCTCGCGGCGATGGCACACGTCCTCTTCGAGGAGGGCCTCGTGGACCCGGGCGAGCTGACCCCGCATCTCCAGGGGCTCGACGAACTGCCCGACGCGGTACGGGACTTCACCCCCGAAGCCGTCGCCGACGCCTGCGACGTGGCCGCCGCCACCATCCGCACCCTCGCCCGCGAGCTCGCCGCCGCCCCCACCGCCGCCGTCTACGGCCGCATCGGGAGCTGCACCGTCCCGCACGGCACGCTCGCCAGCTGGCTCGTCGACGTCCTCAACATCCTCACCGGCAACCTCGACCGCCCCGGCGGCGCCCTCTTCCCGCAGGCCGCCACCGACAAGACGCCCCGCCCCGCCGGGCCCGGCCACGGCTTCGCGCTCGGGCGCTGGCGCTCGCGGGTGAGCGAACACCCCGAGGCCAAGGGCGAGTTGCCGCTCTCCGCGCTCGCCGAGGAGATCGACACCGCGACCGAGGAGGGCGAGCCGATCCGGGCGCTCATCGCGGTCGCCGCCAACCCCGTGCTGTCGGCGCCCGACGGCGACCGGCTCGACAAGGCCCTCGGCTCGCTCGACTTCATGGTCAGCGTCGACCCGTACCTCAACGAGACCTCGCGCCACGCCCACGTCGTGCTGCCGCCGCCCCCGCCCTCGCAGAGCCCGCACCACGACTTCGCCTTCAACACCCTCGCCGTGCGCAACCAGGTCCGCTACACCCGCCCCGCCGTCCCGCTGGAGCCGGGCCGCATGGCCGAGTCCGAGATCCTGGCCCGGCTGATCCTGGCCGCCACCGGCATGCACGGCGCCGACCCGTCCGCGGTCGACGACCTGGTCATCGGCCAGACGCTCGGCAAGGCCGTCATGGAGCCGCACTCTCCCGTCCACGGGCGCGACCCCCAGGAACTCGCGGCCCGGCTCACCGGCGACAGCGGCCCCGAGCGCCGGCTCGACATGATGCTGCGCCTGGGCCCCTACGGCGACGGCTTCGGCGTACGACCGGACGGGCTGACCCTCGAGAAGCTGCTCGCGCATCCGCACGGCATCGACCTCGGGCCGCTGAGGTCCCGGCTGCCCCAGCCGCTGAAGACCGTCAGCGGCAGGGTCGAGCTGCTGCCGCGGCCCATCGCCGACGATCTGCCCCGGCTGCGGGAGGCCCTGAGGCGCCGCCCCGACGGTCTGGTCCTCGTCGGCCGCCGCCATCTGCGCTCCAACAACAGCTGGATGCACAACGTGCCCGCCCTCACCGGCGGCACCAACCGCTGCACCCTGCACATCCACCCCGAGGACGCCGAGCGGCTCGGCGTCAGCGACGGGGCGCCCGTGCGGGTCAAGGGCGCGGGGGGAGAGGTCACCGCCCCCGCGGAGGTCACCGACGCGGTGCGTCCGGGCGTCGTCAGCCTGCCGCACGGCTGGGGGCACGACCGGCCCGGCACCCGGCTGAGCCACGCCTCCCGCGCCCCCGGAGTCAACGTCAACCAGCTCCTCGACGGCACCCTGCTCGACCCGCTGTCGGGCAACGCGGTCCTCAACGGCGTACCGGTGAAACTGGTCATCGGATCAGCGCTGTGAGCAGTGCAAAGCTGTGACCAGCAGTTTTGCGCTTATTGCTCGCACGTCAACGTCTTGTTAACGCCGTTTGACGGGACCTAACGTCAACGCACCGCCGGCCCTGGTGGGGTCGTTCAAGGGCGAACGTTAGGTATCCACTCATGCTGACCATCCTTGGCTTCGCCATGATCGCGACCTTCCTGGTCCTGATCATGATGAAGAAGATGTCGCCGATCGCGGCGCTCGTGCTGATTCCGGCACTGTTCTGCGTGTTCGTCGGAAAGGGCGCCAAGCTCGGCGACTACGTCATCGACGGCGTCACCAGCCTCGCCCCCACCGCGGCGATGCTCATGTTCGCGATCGTCTACTTCGGAGTGATGATCGACGTCGGCCTCTTCGACCCGATCGTCCGAGGCATCCTGAAGTTCTGCAAGGCCGACCCGATGCGGATCGTCGTCGGCACGGCGATCCTCGCCGCGATCGTCTCCCTCGACGGCGACGGCTCCACCACCTTCATGATCACCGTCTCGGCGATGTACCCGCTGTACAAGCGCCTGAAGATGAGCCTGGTCGTGATGACCGGTGTCGCCGCCATGGCCAACGGCGTGATGAACACCCTGCCGTGGGGCGGCCCGACCGCCCGTGCCGCCACCGCGCTCAAGCTCGACGCCAGCGACATCTTCGTCCCGATGATCCCGGCTCTGCTCGTCGGCCTGCTGGGCGTCTTCGTCCTGTCGTACTTCCTCGGTCTGCGCGAGCGCAGGCGCCTGGGTGTGCTCACGCTGGACGAGGCCCTGGTGGAGGAGAAGGAGACCGAGACGGTCCTGGTGGGCGCCGGTTCCGGCGACGGCGACTCCGGCAAGCGCAAGGCCACCGGCGGCGCCGGCTCCGGTACCGACGCCGAGGACGAGGAGGAGGACGAGCGCTTCCAGGCCCTCGACCCGAACCGGCCCACCCTGCGCCCCAAGCTCTACTGGTTCAACGCGCTGCTCACGGTCGCCCTGCTCACCGCCATGATCATGGAGTGGCTGCCGATCCCGGTGCTGTTCCTGCTCGGCGCCGCGCTCGCGCTCACCGTGAACTTCCCGCACATCCCCGACCAGAAGGCCCGCCTCGCCGCCCACGCCGACAACGTCCTGAACGTCTCCGGCATGGTCTTCGCCGCCGCCGTCTTCACCGGCGTCCTCCAGGGCACCGGCATGGTCGACCACATGGCCAGGTGGATGGTGGACGTCATCCCCGAGGCCATGGGCCCGCACATGGCCCTGGTCACCGGTCTGCTGAGCCTTCCGCTCACCTACTTCATGTCCAACGACGGCTTCTACTTCGGCGTCCTGCCGGTCCTCGCCGAGGCGGGCGCGGCGCACGGCGTCACCCCGCTGGAGATGGCCCGCGCCTCCCTGGTCGGCCAGCCGCTGCACATGTCGAGCCCGCTCGTCCCGGCCGTGTACGTCCTGGTCGGCATGGCCAAGGTGGAGTTCGGCGACCACACCAGGTTCGTGGTGAAGTGGGCCGCGCTCACCTGTCTGGTGATCCTCGCCGCGGGCATCCTCTTCGGCATCATCTGAGGCAGCGGAATCGTCCGCGCCACAAGCACCGTTCAGGAGGACTCGTCCATGGCGCCCGCTGGGAACCGCGGCTGGCTGCTCCGCCTCGTCATCGCCTTCAGCTTCGCGCAGGGGGCGGTGTCGATGGCGCGGCCCGCCGTGTCCTACCGGGCCCTCGCGCTGGGCGCCGACGAGCGGGCGATCGGCGTGATCGCCGGGGTCTACGCCCTGCTTCCGCTGTTCGTCGCCGTCCCGCTCGGCCGCCGCACCGACCACGGCCGCTGTGCTCCGCTGCTGCCGGTCGGCGTCGTCCTCATCTCCGGCGGTTGCGCGCTGAGCGGCCTCGCGAACTCCCTGTGGGCGATGGCCGTCTGGAGCGGGGTGATGGGCCTGGGCCACCTCTGCTTCGTCATCGGCGCCCAGTCGCTGGTCGCCCGCCAGTCCGCCCCGCACGAACAGGACCGCAACTTCGGCCACTTCACCATCGGCGCCTCCCTCGGCCAGCTCGTCGGCCCGATCGCGGCGGGCGGCCTGATCGGCGGCCGGGACATGGCGGGCAGCAGCGCACTGGCCCTGCTGGTGGCCGGCGCGGGCGGCGCGGCGGCGCTCACCTCGCTGTGGCGCATAGAGAGCCGTACGACGGCCAGGTCCCGTCAAGAGCGGGGCGCACGCGTCCCCGTCCAGCGCATACTGCGCACCCGCGGCGTGCCCGCCGGCATCTTCATCAGCCTCGCGGTGCTGTCCGCGACCGACATCCTCACCGCCTATCTCCCGGTGGTCGGCGAACACCGCGGCATCGCGCCGACCGTGATCGGCCTCCTGCTGAGCCTGCGCGCCGCGGCCACCATCGCGTGCCGCCTGGTCCTGACGCCCCTGCTGCGGCTGCTCGGCCGCACCCTGCTGCTGACGGTGACCTGTCTGCTGGCCGCCCTGCTGTGCGCGGGCATCGCGCTGCAGGTGCCGGTGTGGGCGCTCGCCGTGATGCTGGCGGCGCTCGGGTTCTGCCTCGGCGTCGGCCAGCCGCTGTCCATGACGACGGTCGTCCAGGCGGCCCCCGACGGCGCCCGCTCCACCGCCCTCGCCCTGCGGCTGACCGGCAACCGGCTCGGCCAGGTCGCCGCGCCGGCGTCGGCGGGCCTGGTCGCGGGCCTCGCGGGGGTGGCCGCGCCGTTCGTGATGCTGGGCGCGCTGTTGCTGCTGTCGGCGGGCACGGCGCTGCGGGCGCCGAAGGGCCCGGCGGGGGAGCCGGGCCAGACCGGTGCGCCACGCGGGGGCAGGGCGATCTTGCGGCGAAAGAGTGGTATCTGATGGGCCATTGGGCGCTGCGCCCACGATTCGGCGGGCGCATGTGAAAGAGAGTCAGACGAAGAGCGATTTGTACGAAAATCGTCTGACTCGGAGGATTCGCATGCCCACCACGCCTCTTCCACGCCGCGCCGCGCGCCTCGCCGCCGTCGCGGCGCTCACCGCCGCGCTGACTCCGATCTCCGGAACGCCGACGGCGGGAGCCGCGCCGATGGCCCCCGGCGACAACGGCACCCTCAAGGTCCACACGGCACCGTGGGACGGGGTCGCGCGCACGCCGTACGGGGACGCGATCGACGAGCCGAGGGTCTGCCGGTTCTACCTCGACGCGGCCAACTTCGAGACCGTCACGGCCGTCACCTGGAACATCGCGACCCAGCCCCCGGTGCCGGGCGGAGCCACGCTGCGCGGGACCCTCAACCTCGCGGGCGGCGTCGGCCACACCGAGGACCTGAACCTGCCGGACGGCCAGTACCGGCTGACGTGGACGTTCCCGGGCATGACGGGCGCCGAGCGGCAGAAGGACTTCACGGTCGACTGCCGGGCCTCGATGTCGACGCCCACCCCGCAGGGCGGTCCGCCGGCCGGTGGCGGTGGCATCGCCCGTGGTGAGGCCTTCACCACGGTCGCCGGCGCGGGCGTCGTGGGTCTGGCCGCGGTGGGCGGGGTGATGTGGTTCCGGCTCCGTCGCCGGTCGCATGGCGCGTAGAAGGCGGCGCAGGCCCTGGTACCGCAGGCGCGCCTACCGCCTGGCGAGGACGGCCGTACTGGCCGTCTCGCTGGTGGTGGTCGGCGTCCGGTGCAACCACGCGGCGCCCGGAGCCGGTACGGCCGCTCCGGGCTCCGCGGAGGCCTCCGAGGTCCGAGCCGCCGGCACCGGATCCGGTGCCGGCGGGGCGGGCGCCGACTCCCGCCCCGGCACGGGCGCACCGCCGGCCGACGCGCCCGAGACGACCCCCGCACCCCCCGCGACTCCCGGCGGCACGGCCGGGACCACCGCCCCGGCGAGCACCCCCGCCCCACCCTCACCGTCCCCGTCGCCCCAACCCGCCCGCACCGGCAAGGCCGCCAAGCGCCCCGGCGGCCCCCGCCCGCTGCCCCGCTCCCGGGCGACCCGCCTCGTCGTCCCCTACGTCAGCATCGACGCCCCGGTGACCGACCTGCGCCTCGACAGCGAGCGGCGCCTGCCCGCGCCCCCGGAGGACGAGCCCAACCTGGTCGGCTGGTTCGCGGACGGGCCCTCTCCCGGTGAGCCGGGCACGGCCATCGCCGTGGGGCACCTCGACACCGACACCGGCCCCGCCGTCTTCGGCGGCCTCGGCGAACTCAAGCGCGGCAAGCGCATCGAGGTCCGGCGCGCCGACGGACGGACCGCCGTCTACTCGGTCGACGCCATCAAGACGTACGAGAAGGACAAGTTCCCCAACCGCGAGGTGTACGGCGCCCGGTCCCGTCCGGAGCTGCGGCTGATCACCTGTGGCGGCAACTACAACCGCAAGACCGGCTACACGGGCAACGTCGTCGTCTACGCCCATCTCACCGCGACCCGTGAGCCGAAGGGCGCCGGCCGTCGCTGAATCCGGCCGTCCGTTTGTCCGCCTCATGGACACCGGTGCCCGATTCGGCCCGATCCCTTCCCTCGGCCGCACACATTCCGTTAACTTCCGTGACTCACACGCCCCGTGCGACCCGCGCGAGGCGTTCGACCGCGGAGCACCGGGATCCGTCCGGCGGACGCGCGTGCCGGACCCTGCGTACCCGGCATGCCGGACGGGCCACGGCGCCTGAATGACCCCCCGGGGGCATCCGTCATGACACGCGCCATCTCCCTGCACGACGTGAGCAAGTCCTACACCCGAGGAACCCGTGTCGTGGACCGGCTCTCGCTGGACATCGAGCCCGGCGAGTTCCTCGTCCTCCTCGGGCCCTCCGGCTGCGGCAAGTCCACCGTGCTCAGAATGATCGCCGGCCTGGAGGAGATCGACGAGGGCGAACTGCTGCTGGACGGCGAGTACGCCAACGACCTGATGCCCGCCGACCGGCGCATCGCGATGGTCTTCCAGAACTTCGCCCTCTACCCGAACATGACCAGCCGCGACAACATCGGCTTCCCGCTGCGCATCGAGGCACCCGGCGAGGACCCGCGCCCGCGCGTGGACACCACCGCCCGCATGCTGGGCATCGAGGACCTCCTCGACCGATTCCCCGCCCAGCTCTCCGGCGGCGAACGCCAGCGCGTCGCCATGGGCCGGGCCATCGCCCGCCACCCCACCGCGTTCCTGATGGACGAGCCGCTGTCCAACCTCGACGCCAAGCTCCGGGGCCACCTGCGCGCCGAGATCTCCGCCCTCACCCGCGAACTGGGCGTCACCACGGTCTACGTCACCCATGACCAGGCCGAGGCGATGTCCCTCGGCGACCGGGTGGCCGTCCTGCGCGGCGGCGTCCTCCAGCAGGTCGGCGCGCCCCGCACGGTCTACGCGCTGCCCGCCAACGTCTTCGTCGCCGCCTTCATCGGGATCCCGCGCATCAACCTGCTGCGCGGTCTCGTACGCGCCCCGCTCGACGGCGCGATGACCATCAGCCTCGGCAAGCAGTACCTCCGGCTGCCCGAACCCCTGTGCCTGGACCACCAGTTGCTGCGGGTGCAGCAGGGGCGCGAGGTCATCGTGGGCCTGCGCTCGGAGGCGGTCCGCATCGCCGAGCCCGCCGCCGCCCGGCCCGGCGAGGTGCACATCACCGGCCTGGTCGAGCATGTGGAGTTCCAGGGCCACGAGGTCCTCGTCCACTTCAACACCGGCTCCCGGCCCGCCGTCGTACCCGACCTGGAGGCCCCGCGCCCCGTCCCGCCGGTGCGGCGCCGCCGCCGTGACCCCGGCACGGTCCTCGACCGGCTCCGCACCCGCGCGGGCACCCTGCGCGCCGGGCCGGTGGTGACGCTGGAGCACCCGGCCGACCCCGACCCCGACCCGGCACCGCCCGACGGCCGCCTCCCCGGCGACCTCATCGTCCGCACCACGCCCGACATCGACCTCCGGCACGGCATGCAGGTCCCCCTGCTCGTCGACATCGCCCACCTGTACGTCTTCGACCAGCACGGGGAACGCATCTGCCCGGCGCCGGACCGGCTGCCGGATCTGGAGGAGTGACGGACGCTTCGCCGGGAGTGCCGCGATGGGCTGTCGAGCGTCTGCGGGTTCGTCGTGGCTGGTCGCGCCCACGCGGCGGAGCCGCAGATCGATACAGTCCCGCGCCCCTGAGGCGCTGCCGAACCGTCGGCCAGGACATGAGGGCGGACGACCGGGTATGGGGCGGCGTCTGATGTCATGGGGGTGGCGTCTGGTGCGCAAAAACTATCGCCGCTAGTTTGTGTGTCGGACGACGAGACGGCCCCGCCCCGGAGGAAGCGTGATGAAGGCACACGACGGCATGTACATCGACGGCGCCTGGCGCCCCGCCGCGGGCCGGGATGTGATCGAGGTGGTGAACCCGGCCGACGAGCAGGTCATCGGCCGCGTCCCGGCCGGCACCGCGGCCGACGTCGACACCGCCGTACGCGCCGCCCGCACCGCCCTCCCGGGCTGGGCCGCGACCCCGCCCGCCGACCGGGCCGCGCGGCTGGCCGCCCTCCGGGACGTGCTGGTGGCCCGCAAGGACGAGATCGCCGAGACGGTCACCGCCGAGCTCGGCTCGCCGCTGAAGTTCTCCGAGGGGGTGCACGCGGGCGTGCCGATCGCGGTCTCGGGCTCGTACGCCGAACTGGCGGCGACCTGCTCCTTCGAGGAGAAGGCCGGCAACTCCACCGTGTACCTCGAGCCCATCGGCGTGGTCGGCGCGATCACGCCCTGGAACTACCCGCTCCACCAGATCGTCGCCAAGGTCGCCCCGGCGCTCGCGGCCGGCTGCACGGTCGTACTGAAGCCCGCCGAGGACACCCCGCTGGTCGCCCAGCTCTTCGCCGAGGCGGTCCACGAGGCCGGCCTCCCCGCGGGCGTCTTCAACCTGGTCACCGGCCGCGGACCGGTCGCGGGCCAGGCGCTCGCCGAGCACCCGGGCGTCGACCTGGTCTCCTTCACCGGCTCCACGGCCGTCGGCCGGCAGATCGGCGCGGTGGCCGGCGCGGCCGTCAAGAAGGTCGCCCTGGAGCTGGGTGGCAAGTCCGCCAACGTCATCCTGCCGAGCGCCGACCTGGCCAAGGCGGTCAACGTCGGCGTCGCCAACGTCATGTCCAACTCGGGCCAGACGTGCAGCGCCTGGACGCGGATGCTGGTCCACCGCGACCAGTACGACGAGGCCGTGGAGCTGGCGGCGGCCGCCGCCGCGAAGTACGGCGAGCGCATCGGACCGGTGGTCAGCGCCAAGCAGCAGGCGCGGGTGCTCGGCTACATCGAGAAGGGCGTCGCCGAGGGCGCCCGGCTGGTCGCGGGCGGCACCGAACCGCCGCGCGAGCGGGGCTACTTCGTCAGCCCGACCGTCTTCGCCGACGTGACCCCCGAGATGACCATCGCGCAGGAGGAGATCTTCGGGCCGGTCCTGTCGATCCTGAAGTACGAGGACGAGGAGGACGCCCTGCGCATCGCCAACGGCACCGTCTACGGCCTCGCGGGCGCGGTCTGGGCGGGCGACGAGGCGGAGGCGGTGGCCTTCGCGCGCCGTATGGACACCGGGCAGGTCGACATCAACGGCGGCCGCTTCAACCCGCTGGCCCCCTTCGGCGGCTACAAGCAGTCGGGCGTCGGTCGTGAGCTCGGCTCGCACGGCCTGACCGAGTACCTCCAGACCAAGTCCCTCCAGTTCTGAGGAGCCCGCACGTGGTTCGCGCTGCTGTCCTGACCGCCGTGGGCGCCCCGCTGGAGGTCACCGACGTCGAACTCCCCGACCCCGGCCCCGGCCAGGTCCGCGTCCGCCTCGCCGCCGCCGGCGTCTGCCATTCCGATCTGTCCCTGTCCGACGGCACCATGCGCGTCCCCGTCCCCGCGGTCCTGGGGCACGAGGGGGCGGGCACGGTGGTGGCCGTGGGGGAGGGGGTCGGCCAGGTCGCGCCGGGCGACGGCGTCGTCCTCAACTGGGCGCCGTCGTGCGGCAGTTGCCATGCCTGCGGACTCGGCGAGGTCTGGCTGTGCGCCAACGCCCTGAACGGCGCCGCCGACGTCTACGCCCGCACCGCGGCGGGCACCGACCTGCACCCCGGCCTGAACGTCGCCGCGTTCGCCGAGGAGACGGTCGTCCCGGCGTCCTGTGTGCTGCCGCTCCCGGACGGCGTCCCGCTCACCGACGCCGCCCTGCTGGGCTGCGCCGTCCTCACCGGCTACGGCGCCGTGCACCACTCGGCGCGGGTCCGCGCGGGGGAGACGGTCGCGGTGTTCGGCGTCGGCGGCGTCGGTCTGGCCGCCCTGCAGTCGGCCCGGATCGCGGGCGCGGCGAAGATCGTCGCCGTCGACGTCTCCCCGGAGAAGGAGGAGCTGGCACGGGCGGCCGGCGCCACCGACTATGTGATCGCCTCCGACAACACCGCCCGCGAGATCCGCGGCCTGACCGGCAGGCAGGGCGTGGACGTGGCCGTCGAGTGCGTGGGCCGCGCGACGACGATCCGCACGGCCTGGGACTCCACCCGGCGCGGCGGACGCACCACGGTCGTCGGCATCGGCGGCAAGGACCAGCAGGTCACCTTCAACGCCCTGGAGATCTTCCACTGGGGCCGTACCCTCGCCGGCTGCGTCTACGGCAACACCGACCCGGCGCGGGACGTGCCGGTCCTCGCCGAGCACGTACGGGCGGGCCGCCTGGACCTGGGCGCACTGGTGACGGAACGGATCGCGCTGGAGGGGATTCCGGCGGCGTTCGAGAACATGCTCGCGGGGAAGGGCGGCAGGGCACTGGTGGTGTTCTGAGGTTCTGGTGTCGCCCGGGGCGCTCGGATGCCCCGGGCAATCTTCCCGTACAACCGTTGACGACATACCGTCCGGTCAGTACGTTCGCCGCCAACGTCCCCACCGCACCCATCGGAGTGTGCACGCATGGACATGGCCCCCTCCGCTCACCCCGTCGCCACCACCGCCGCCCCCGCGGTCAACCGGCGTCGCGTAGCCACAGCGGCAGCGCTCGCGTCAGCCGTCGAGTGGTACGACTACTTCGTCTTCGGCATCGCCGCCGCCCTCGTTCTCGGCGACCTGTACTTCCCGGCGGGCAGCCCCACCGCCGGAGTGCTGGCCTCCTTCGCCACCTTCGCGGTCGGCTTCCTCGCCCGCCCCCTCGGCGGCATCGTCGCCGGTCAACTCGGTGACAAGCGGGGCCGCAAGCCGATGCTGGTCCTCGCCCTCACCCTCATGGGCCTGGCCACCACCGGCATCGGCCTGCTCCCGACGTACGAGACGATCGGCGTCGCCGCCCCGATCCTGCTGGTCACCTTCCGGGTGCTGCAGGGCATCGCCGTCGGAGCCCAGTGGGGCGGCGCGATGCTGATGGCCACCGAGTACGCCCCGGAGGGCAAGCGCGGCATCTACGGCAGCTTCGTGCAACTCGGCGTCCCCATCGGCGTGGTGACCGCCAACACCGTGTTCCTGCTGGCCGGAGCGTTCACGACCGACGCCGAGTTCGCGGCCTGGGCCTGGCGCGTGCCGTTCCTCGTCGGCCTGTTCGTGCTCGTGCTCGCCTGGTACATCCACACGCGCGTCGAGGAGACCCCCGAATTCCGGGAGGCGGAGAAGAAGCTCGCCGAGAAGGAGAAGTCCGAGCAGTCCTCGCCGCTGCGCACGATCCTGAAGGGCCACCTCGGCACGGTCCTCCTCGCCGGCGGCTCCTTCGCCGTGAACACCGCGACCTTCTACATCATCATCACCGGCGTGCTCGACTACACGACCCGCGAACTCGGCATGAAGAAGAGCGCCGTCCTCACGGTCTCGCTGTGCATCAGCCTCACCCAGCTGGTGCTGATCCCGGCCGCCGCGGCGCTGTCCGACAAGATCGGCCGCATCCGCATCTACGCCATCGGCGCGACCGGTATCGGCCTGTGGGCCGTACCGCTGTTCCTGCTGATCGACACCGGCTCGCTGCTGTGGCTGGCGGTCGGCACCTTCGTCGCGAGCTGCTTCCTCAGCATCATGTACGGCCCCCAGGCGGCCCTGTTCGCCGAGCTGTTCACGCCCGAGATGCGCTACACGGGCGCCTCCCTCGGCTACCAGATCGCGGCCGTGCTCGGCGGCGGCCTCGCGCCGTTCATCATGGTGCTGCTGCTGGAGGCCGCCGGCACCTCGATGGCGGTTTCGGGCTACATCATCGTCCTCGCGGTCGTCGCCCTGCTGTCCATCAAGGTCCTGGCGGACCGGGCGCGTTCACGCTGACTCGCGGGTCTGCTCGGGTCGCGGCGCGCTCGCCACGACCCGGGCGGACCCCGTCCGGGACCGCGACACGGCGACCCCGGCCAGACACAGCGCCCCGCCCGCCAGCGTGAGCAGTCCCGGCACCTCGCCCAGCGCCAGCCACGACATCAGCACGACCAGCGCGGGCACCGCGTACGTCGTCGCGCCCATGCGGCTGGCGGTCGTACGGGCCAGGGCGTAGGCCCACGTCGTGAAGGCGAGCGCCAGCGAGAAGACGCCCAGGTAGACCATGTTGAGGGTGGCGGACAGGGAGGCCTCGGCCACATCGCCGATCAGCTGCCCGGCGAAGGGCAGGCACAGGACCGCGCCGACGAGGCACCCGTACGTCGTCACCTGCAGCGCGCTCGCGTGGCCGAGGGCCGGCTTCTGCGCCACGACGCCGCCCGCGTACCCGACCGCGGCGAGCAGGCACAGCACCACCCCGAGCACCGAGGACCCGCCCTCGCCCGACATCGACAGACCCACGGTCACCGCACCGGCGAACGACACCGCCATCCCCGCCAGCAGCCGCGGCGGCATCGGGTCACCGAGCAGCCGGGCGCCCAGCAGCGCGATCAGGATGGGCCCGATGTTCACGACGAGCGCCGCCGTACCGGCGTCCACCTGCTGCTCGCCCCAGTTCAGCACGACGCTGTAGAAGCCGAACCACAGCAGACCCGATATCGCGATGCCCGGCCAGGCCGCGCGGGGCGGCGGTCCCTCCCGCCGGACCAGGCAGATGCCGCCCAGCACCAGGGAGCCGACGAGCAGGCGCCCCAGCGCGAGCGCGCCCGGCGAGTACTGCGCACCCGCGCTGCGGATCGAGACGAAGGCGGAGGCCCAGAGGACGACGGTGACGGTGGCGGCTGCGGCGGCGAGCAGTTCGGTGCGGCGGGTGGAGGGGGTGTGCGGGGAGTGCGGGGAGTGCATCATGCTCCAGAGGCTAGGGAGGCAGGGGTTCGGAAGCTCGCGGATTTCGGACGGGTCGTTGGCCGTCTGCGGGTGTGTGAGGGCGCTCAGCGCAGGGCTGCCTCATCGATGCCCAACAGCTCGGACAGGGCCCGCTCCCCCGACGGAGTCACCTTCACCGCCCGCTCCGACCCGATCCGTACACACCACCCCGCGTCCAGCGCATGCCGGCACAGGGCCGCCCCCGCGACCCCGGCCAGATGGGGGCGGCGTTCCGTCCAGTCGAGGCAGGCGCGGGCCAGCGGACGGCGGCCGTCCCGGTCGAGGGAGATACCGGCGGTGTCGAACCAGCCGAGCCCCGCATCCGTCAGGGCGAACCCGGTGTCCTGCCGCAGCAGCCCGCGCGAGGTCAGTGCGTCGGTGACCGCGATGCCGAGCCGCCCGGCGAGGTGGTCGTAGCAGGTGCGCCCCCGTGCCATGGCGGACCCCGCACTGGACTCCCGCAGACTCCGGGGCCGTCGTACCGTCCCCGGAGACACCTGCGCGACCAGGTCCTCCACCAACTGGGCCACCCGCGCGTCGGCCAGCCGCACATACCGGTGCCGCCCCTGCCGCTCCTCGGCGAGCAGGCCGCCCGCGACGAGCTTGCCCAGATGCTCGCTGAGCGTCGACGCCGCGACCCCGGCATGCCGCGCCAGCTCACCGGCGGTCCAGGCCCGTCCGTCGAGCAGCGCCAGCAGACAGGCGGCCCGGGTCTCGTCGGCGATCAGCGCGGCGAGCCGGGCCAGCCGAGGTGCCTGTGGATCCCTGGTGGTCATGCGCCCCAGCATGCGGCACGGACACTTCGGCGGCCGCCGAAACGTGGCTAGCCGGCCCGCCCGACCTGCTCGTACTGCCGGGCCAGCCCGTCCAGCAGTGCCGCGAGGCCCGTCTCGAAGGCCCGCTCGTCGATCTTCTCCTGCTGGTCGGCGAGGAGGTGGGCCTGGCCGAGGTGCGGGTAGTCGGCGGGGTCGTAGGCGCTCGCGTCGTCCACGAAGCCGCCGGCGAAGGAGCCGAGTGCCGAGCCCATGATGAAGTACCGCATCAGGGCACCGATGGAGGTGGCCTGGGCCGCCGGCCAGCCCGCCTCGACCATCGCGCCGTAGACGGCGTCGGCGAGCCGCAGCGCGGCTGGGCGACGGCCGGGGCCGCGGGCGAGCACGGGGACGATGTTGGGGTGGTCGCGCAGGGCCGCCCGGTACGAGACGGCCCAGTCGTGCAGCGCGGTCCGCCAGTCCCGGACGTCCTCGAACATCGACAGGTCGACCTGCGCGCTCACCGAGTCGGCGACCGCCTCCAGGATCTCGTCCTTCGTGCGGAAGTGGTTGTAGAGGGACGGCCCGCTCACCCCCAGCTCGGCGGCGAGCCGGCGGGTGGAGACGGCCGACAGGCCCTCCGCGTCCACGAGTTGGCGAGCCGTCTCGACGATCCGGTCGTAGCTGAGAAGGGGCTTGCGCGGTCGGGCCATGGCGCACATAGTAGGGCTGCCAAGTGGAAACTAGCAGTGCTAATTTAAATGTACGGCTTTCAATGGACGGCCGTCCGCGTCCACCGACTGTGGGGTGACTCCGCATGAACCTGGAGCTCAGCGAGGAGCAGACCGCCGTCCGCCGGCTCGCCCGGGACTTCGTGGAGCGCGAGATCGCCCCGAACGTCGTCGAGTGGGACCGTGCGGAGGACGTGGACCGTTCGATCGTCAAGAAGCTCGGCGAGGTCGGCTTCCTGGGCCTGACCATCGACGAGGAGTACGGCGGCTCGGGCGGCGACCACCTCGCGTACTGCCTGGTCACGGAGGAGCTGGGACGCGGTGACTCCTCGGTGCGCGGCATCGTGTCGGTCTCCCTCGGCCTGGTCGCCAAGACCATCGCCGCACGGGGGAGCGAGGAGCAGAAGAGGCGCTGGCTGCCCGGGCTCACCTCCGGCGAGCTGGTCGGCTGCTTCGGCCTCACCGAGCCGGGCACCGGCTCCGACGCCGGCCACCTCACCACGCGGGCGGTGCGCGAAGGCGACGCGTACGTCATCAACGGCACCAAGATGTTCATCACGAACGGCACCTGGGCCGACGTCGTCCTGCTCTTCGCCCGCTCCACCGACGCGCCCGGCCACAAGGGCGTCTCCGCCTTCCTGGTCCCCACCGACACCCCCGGCCTGACCCGGCGCACCATCCACGGCAAGCTCGGCCTGCGCGGCCAGGCCACCGCCGAGCTGGTCCTGGAGGATGTACGGGTGCCCGCGACGGCCATGCTGGGCGAGGAGGGCAAGGGCTTCTCGGTCGCGATGTCGGCCCTGGCCAAGGGGCGGATGTCGGTCGCCGCGGGCTGTGTCGGCATAGCCCAGGCCGCGCTGGACGCGGCCGTCCGTTATGCCGGTGAGCGCGAGCAGTTCGGCAAGCCGATCGCGGGGCACCAGCTCGTCCAGGAGCTGATCAGCGACATCGCCGTCGACGTGGACGCGGCCCGGCTGCTGACCTGGCGGGTCGCCGACCTGATCGACCGCGGGCAGCCCTTCGCCGTCGAGTCCTCCAAGGCCAAGCTGTTCGCCTCGGAGGCCGCCGTGCGCGCCGCCAACAACGCTCTCCAGGTCTTCGGCGGCTACGGCTACATCGACGAGTACCCGGCGGGCAAGCTGCTGCGCGACGCCCGGGTGATGACCCTCTACGAGGGCACGAGCCAGATCCAGAAGCTGGTCATCGGGCGGGCGCTGACGGGGGTCTCGGCGTTCTGAGTAGCCGTCTGAGTACTTCAGCGGATGTGTCCGGGGCCACAACGGCCGACCCTGTTCCCCATGAGTGACACACCGGTCAAACAGCAGAGCACGGCGGCCTTCTACGGACAGTCCGTGGCCTCCTTCGCGGTCGCCATGGCCGCCACCGGCATCGGCATCTACCAGCTGAACGCCGACGCCTGGGTGCGCGGATTCCTCGCGATCGCCGTCCTCTACCTGGTGACGTCGGCGTTCACCCTGGCCAAGGTCATCCGGGACCGCCAGGAGGCCGGGCAGATCGTGAGCCGGGTGGACCAGGCCCGGCTGGAGAAGCTGCTCGCGGAGCACGACCCCTTCGAGAAGGTCTGACCCTCCGATTCGAGAAGGCCTGACCCTCCGGATGGCCCCGAACGCCCACGCTAAGCGCCCGCTCAGCTTCAGCGGTATGGTGGTTCCTCTGTCAGCGAGAGGGGCGAGTGAGCGATGAGTGCGGCGGAGGAGACGGCCGGCGGCGAGACGTCGGGGTGGGGTGAGGTCACGCCCGACGCGGCCCGGCGGCTGCTGATCGCCGCCGTGGAGGCCTTCGCCGAGCGCGGCTACCACGCCACGACGACCCGTGACATCGCGGGCCGCGCCGGCATGAGCCCGGCCGCGCTCTACATCCACTACAAGACCAAGGAAGAGCTGCTCCACCGCATCAGCCGGATCGGCCACGAGAAGGCGCTGGAGATCCTGCAGACGGCGGCCCGGCGCGAGGGCACGGCGGCCGAGCGGCTCGCGGACGCCGTCAGCTCCTTCGTCCGGTGGCACGCCGGGGGGCGCACCACCGCGCGGGTCGTGCAGTACGAGCTCGACTCGCTCGGCCCGGACGCCCGTGCCGAGATCCTCGAACTGCGCCGGCAGGTCGACGCCGAGGTGCGCGGGGTCATCGAGGACGGCGTGGCGGCCGGTGAGTTCGACGTGCTGGACGTGAAGGGCACGACCCTCGCCGTGCTGTCGCTCTGCATCGACGTGGCCCGCTGGTTCAACGTCGATGGTCCCTGGACCCCGGACGAGGTCGGCGCGCTGTACGCCGACCTCGTGCTGCGGATGGTCGGCGCGAAGTAGCGCCGGCCGCCCTGCCGAAGGCGGCTACAGGTAGTACCGCGAGACGGACTCGGCGACGCACACGGGCTTGTCCCCGCCCTCGCGCTCCACGGTGAAGGCGACGCTGACCTGGACACCGCCCGTCACGTCCTCGACGGCGGTGATGGCGGCGGTGGCGCGCAGCCGTGAGCCGACAGGCACCGGGGCGGGGAAACGCACCTTGTTCGTCCCGTAGTTGACGCCCATCTTCACGCCCTCGACCTTGATGAGCTGAGGGCCGAAGAGCGGCAGCAGGGAGAGCGTGAGGTACCCGTGGGCGATGGTGGTCCCGAAGGGCCCGGTGGCGGCCTTCTCCGGGTCGACATGGATCCACTGGTGGTCGCCGGTGGCCTCCGCGAACAGATCGATCCGCTTCTGGTCGACCTCCAGCCAGTCGGTGTACCCCAACTGCTCACCCACCGCCGACTTCAGGTCGTCGGCGGAGGTGAAGATCCTCGGCTCTGCCATGTCCCGGCCTCCCACGTCACGTATCCCGGAGAAGTTATCTCTAAGCAACTGCTTAGCATGCTAGGGAGCGGAGCCCGTGTCAACGGACCGGGGCCAGGGCGCGGTAGGTAGGGTTTGAGGGATGCCCCAGATCCCCGAGAAGATCCACGAGCTCACGGTCGGCCAGCTCTCCGCCCGTAGCGGCGCCGCCGTGTCCGCCCTGCACTTCTACGAGTCCAAGGGCCTGATAAGCAGTCGCCGCACGACGGGCAACCAGCGGCGCTACTCCCGCGACATGCTGCGCCGGGTGGCCTTCGTACGGGCCGCCCAGCGCGTCGGCATCCCGCTCGCCACGATCCGCGAGGCGCTGGCCGAACTCCCCGAGGAGCGGACGCCGACACGTGACGACTGGGCCCGCCTCTCCGAGCGGTGGCGCTCGGAGCTGGACGAGCGCATCTCCCAGCTCAACCGGCTGCGGGACCATCTGACCGACTGCATCGGATGCGGATGCCTGTCCCTGAGCAGTTGTGTGCTGTCGAACCCGGACGACGCGTTCGGCGAGCGCGGCACGGGTTCGAGGCTGATGGTCGAGCGGTCGAAACGGGAGCCCGGCGGCCGCTCGTGACGACCGGGTGAGCCGCTACTCGCACTCGGTCCCGCCCTTGCGGGTCAGATACGCCGGACTCACCGCCTTCGCGATCGCCCGACCGCCGACCACGGCGCTGTAGCGCTCCACGGCAGGCCTGATCACCACGCCCTCACGCAGATGCAGCTCCCGCCCGGACACGGTCTCCCGCCCGCTCGCGACCTCCAGCACCCGCTCGATGTCGTATGGCCCGTCGAACAGCCGTGGTACCAGGGGCAGTTCCCCCCGTCGCGATCTTCGCTCAAGCGCCCTGTCTACGACCGCCGCTGGACCGCCCCGTGCTGAACCAGCCCCTCCGTCACCAACTGTGCGTTGGACAGGGCCCGTTCACCGCCCGGCAGGACCAGCGTGTCCTCCAGGCCGATCCGCGTCGCAAGGCCCAGCCGCCCCGCCAGCCGCAGCACCGGCCACGCACCCCCGTCCTCGCCGTGCAGCAGCACCGGGCGGCCGAACGCCGGGCCCAGGTCGGCGAGCAGCGCATGCGCGCTCTCCTCGGCCGTCTCCGGGGCGGTGTCCGTCACCTCCGCCAGCACACGCAGCACCCTCGGCCCCAGTGGCGAGGCGGCGAACCGCGTCGCCCCCTCGGTTCCGGACCAGATGCCCGCCTCCACGGCCACGCCCCGCTCCAGCAGGGCCGCCGCCAGCTCCTCGGCGCCCGGTTCGTGCCAGTTGACCGAGGCGTGGTCCGGTAGCACCGTCCAACTGCGGACACGCGCCAGCGCCGCCTCGGGATCCGGCTCCGCCCACGCGCCCGTCGTCACTCCCACCGGCACCGACACCCTGGCCCGTATCGCCTCCAGGGTCGGCGCGAGCACGCGCGGCGAGAGACTGTCCTGCCCGCAGGGCGTCTTGGGGTGGACATGGATGTCGGTGGCCCCGGCCGCGACGGCCTCGGCCGCGGACTCGGCCAGCGCCTCGGGCGAGAGCGGCACCACCGCACCGTCACCCGCTCCCCGGGGCCCGTTCAGACACACCTGGATCATGTCTCGATGGTGCCAGTCAC
Source organism: Streptomyces ferrugineus (assembly GCF_015160855.1). Classification (NCBI taxonomy): domain Bacteria; kingdom Bacillati; phylum Actinomycetota; class Actinomycetes; order Kitasatosporales; family Streptomycetaceae; genus Streptomyces; species Streptomyces ferrugineus. The sequence goes on from NZ_CP063373.1 coordinate 3,062,808, forward strand.
CACTGACAACGGCCCACGACGGAAGGCCGGCAAGGAGGGACCGGCAAGGGGGGTGCGGCATCCCCGGCGCACCCCCGTCGTACTAGGCGGACACGAGCAGCCGCCGACCGCGCCTGGCCGTGGCCAGGGCCTCCGGTGTGAGAACCGGGCGCGGAACCACGATTCCGCACTCCGTGCAGACCGGGCCCGACGACGGTTCATGGGCCAGGTCGTACTTCCAGATCAGCCGCTCCCCGCCACACACCGGGCACTCCGAGCCCGGTTCGCGCTCCAGCGCTGAGATCAGTCGGCGCAGCACCTCGGCCAGGGGTTCATGCGGGTGGACCCGGGGGTTGTCGCACCAGGCGACTCCGAAACCGCCCCAGGTCAGCCGGTGCCAGTCGTCCACGCTGCCCGGCCTGCGCAGTCCGTCGTGCTTCTCCCTCTTGCGTCGCTCGGCGAACTCGACCTCATAGGCCAGCCAGACCGAACGCGCCTCTTCCAGCTCGTCCAACGCGGCCACGAGCCGCGCAGGATCGGGGGACCGGTCCTCCGGACCGAACCCTGCCCGGGAGCACAAGTGGTCCCAGGTCGCCCTGTGCCCGTATGGGGCGAATCGCTCAAGGCACTTGCGCAGCGAGTAGCGCCGCAGTGCCAGATCGCACCTCGGGTCGCGCACCTGTCTCGCCAGACTCCGGAAACCGGCCATCGCCCTGCACCTCCGTCACACCTGCACCTGTACTTCGGTCACTTCGGCGTCGCCGCACGGACTTCGCACGACGTTGACGAATAGACGTATCGACATGCGATTCGGCTCCATCCGATTTCCGATGACCTTTCACAGCCGGTCCTGACGACTTCAAAAAGTGACGCATGTTCATCTTCAATCCCGGGGATACCGCCGGTAACATCCCGGCTCAGCCTCGTCGGTAGGAGCGGCCATGCCATGGCGTACCCCACGCAACGCCCTCGTCAGACTGAGAACTCCCGGCACGATCCCCGGGTTCCTGAAGACCGCATCGATATGCGCGCTGATTGCCGGTCTTTTGTCGCCTCTTTCCCCAGCCGTCACCGCGACCCAGGCCGCTGCAGCCGAGGTCACGGCATGGAACGACCACTGCGGCAACCAGTGTTCCGAGATCCTGCCGCCGGGCCAGAACGGCAACGCCACCCTCGCCCAGATCCTGCTCAACCAGGCCTTCGGCGCCATGCCCGAGCACGCCTCCGACCAGCTCGGCCCTTACGCGAACCTGGCCACCGGCTACTCCGGCCTCACCAACGCGACGATCAACAACTTCTTCAACGACGCCTCGTTCGGCGTCCCCTCCGATCAGGTCGCCTCCACCGTCAAGCCCGCCGGGCGCGGCGATGTGACGATCGTCCGTGACAAGAAGACGGGTGTGCCGCACATCACCGGTACCACCCGATACGGCACGGAGTTCGGCGCGGGCTATGCCGCCGCCCAGGACCGGCTGTGGCTGATGGACGTCTTCCGGCACGTCGGACGCGGCCGGCTCACCTCCTTCGCGGGCGGCGCGCCCTCCAACCAGGGCCTCGAACAGCAGTTCTGGCGCCACGCGCCGTACACCGAGGCCGATCTCCAGGCCCAGATCGACAACGCCGTCGCCACCAACGGCGAGCGCGGCCGGCTCGCCCTCGACGACGCCAAGGCCTATCTCGACGGCATCAACGCCTATATCGACGCCTCCGACAGCGGCCGCTACTTCCCCGGCGAGTACGTCCTGACCGGCCACAAGGACTCCATCACCAACGCCGGCACGATCGAGCACTTCAAGCTGACCGACCTGGTCGCGCTCGGCTCCGTCATCGGCGCCCTGTTCGGCTCCGGAGGCGGCGGCGAGGTCAACAACGCCATCTCGCTGCTGGCCGCGCAGGAGAAGTACGGCGTGGCGAAGGGCACCGAGGTCTGGGAGTCGTTCCGCGAACGCAACGACCCCGAGGCGGTCGTCACCGTCCACGACAAGAGCTTCCCGTACGCCACCCGCCCCGACGACCCGCAGGGCGAGGCCCTGCCCGACGCCGGCTCGGTGAGCGAGGAACAGCTCGTGTACGACCGTACCGGCAGCGCGGCCGGCGCCGCCGCGACCGGCGCCTCCACCGCGGCCGCCGAGACCGCCATGAGCTCGGCCAAGCGGGGCATGTCCAACGCCCTCGTGGTCGGCGGCGAGCACACCGCCAGCGGCCACCCGGTCGCCGTCTTCGGCCCGCAGACCGGCTACTTCGCGCCCCAGCTCCTGCTGCTCCAGGAGATCCAGGGCCCGGGCATCAGCGCCCGCGGCGCCTCCTTCGCCGGCCTGAGCATGTACGTCGAGCTCGGCCGCGGCCAGGACTACTCGTGGAGCGCCACGACCTCCGGCCAGGACATCATCGACACCTACGCCGTCGAACTGTGCCAGGACGACTACCACTACCTGTACCGCGGCACCTGCACGCCGATGGAGAAGGTCGAGCAGAAGAACGCCTGGAAGCCGACGACGGCCGACAACACCCCCGAGGGCTCGTACACGATGCGGGTCTGGCGCACGAAGTACGGTCCGATCACGCACCGCGCCACCGTCGGCGGCAAGAAGGTCGCCTACACCACCCTGCGCTCCTCCTTCATGCACGAGGCGGACTCGATCATCGGCTTCCAGATGCTGAACGACCCCGACTTCGTCAAGGGCCCGCAGGACTTCCAGAAGGCGGTGCAGCACATCAACTACACCTTCAACTGGTTCTACGCCGACTCCGAGCACACCGCGTACTACAACAGCGGTGACAACCCGGTGCGGGCGAGCGGCGTCGACGCGGAGTTCCCGGTCTGGGCGCGGTCGGCGTACGAGTGGCGGGGCTGGGACCCGGCGACGAACACGGCGGACTACACCCCGCCGTCGGCCCACCCCAACTCCATCGACCAGGACTACTACATCTCCTGGAACAACAAGCAGGCCAAGGACTACACGACCGCTCCCTGGGGCGACGGCTCGGTCCACCGCGGCAACCTGCTGGAGAACCGGGTGAAGAAGCTGGTCGCCGCGGGCGGCGTGACCCGGGCCTCGCTGGTGAAGGCGATGGCCGAGGCGGGCCTCGCCGACCTGCGGGCGGAGGACGTGCTGCCGGACCTGCTGAAGGTCGTCAACAGCTCGCCGGTGACCGACCCCACGGCCGCCGCCGCGGTGAGCAAGCTCCAGACATGGCTGTCGGCGGGCGGCAGGCGCACCGAGACGTCGGCCGGTTCGAAGAAGTACGCCGACGCCGACGCGATCCGCATCCTGGACGCGTGGTGGCCCCTGCTGGTGAAGGCCCAGTTCGAGCCGGGCCTCGGCAGCGAGCTGTACGCCGCCATGACGAACAACCTGCCCATCGACGAGTCCCCGTCGGCCGGGCACGGCCCGACCGGATCGCACGCCGGAAGCTCCTTCCAGTACGGCTGGTGGTCTTACGTCGACAAGGACATCCGGGCCGTGCTCGGTGAGCCGGTGCAGGGTCCGCTGGCCCAGAAGTACTGCGGCGACGGCAGCCTCGGCGCCTGCCGGGACATCCTGATCAGCACCCTGAAGGAGGCCGCCGGCAAGACCGCGGCCCAGGTCTACCCCGGCGACGACCAGTGCTCGGCGGGCGACCAGTGGTGCGCCGACTCGATCGTCCAGCGCACGCTGGGCGGCATCAAGCACGGCAAGATCAGCTGGCAGAACCGTCCGACGTATCAGCAGGTCGTGGAGTTCACCTCACACAGGTGACGTGGAGTTCACCTCACACAGGCGCTGGTGAGCGGCCGGCGGCGGGTCAGTGGACACGGCCCGCCGCCAGCACCACCTGCGCCAGCTCCCGGTGCACGATGTCGCTGTGCGCCCCGGCCGGCGGCCCGCCCCGCCTGACGACCGCCGCCGCGTCCACGTTCACGCACCCCGACGCCGGCAGCTTCGCCTGCAGCGCTTCGGCCAGCTCGTAGGACTTCGTCCCCGGCACCGCCTGCACCCCGTCGTGCCCCATCGCACCCCACTTGGCACCCAGCATCCGCCCGACGTCCGGCGCCGCGATCCCGCGCGCGTCCCCCGCCATGCGGGAGGCCAGCGGGTACATCGTGGACAGGGCCGAGTCGTGCCGCGAGTAGCAGCACACCAGCGGCCCGTCGACACGGTTGTGCTGGCCCTCCAGCACACCGCCCGCCCGGGCGTCGTGCGGCAGCCGGGACGCGAACGCGTAGTGCGAGAAGGCCCCTTGGAGCAGCGTCACGGACTTCACCGTTCGCACCCCCTTCGGCAGCCCGCGCAACGCGAACGACACCAGCCGCGCGCCGAAGCTGTGCCCGACCAGATGCACCCGCACCTCGGGCGCCCGCGTGGCCAGTTGCCCCACCACCCGCCCAAGCCCGCGCTCACCGACCGTCCCCGCGCGCCGCTTCATCGCGTAGTACGTCGCCTGCCGCAGCAACTCGTGCGCACCCTCCCACGGGTTCGGCAACGAGAACGACGCCGCCGTGCCGTCCGGCGCCTCCAGATGTGCCAGCGCCCGCGCGAACTCCACGCACACCGCCGCGGTCGAGCCGGTGAAGATGTCCGGCGAGTCCTGCGGCACCCCCTCGCACAGCGTGTCCGCCGCGAACAGCGCCTGCGGCCCCGGCGGCACCACGTCCACCAGCATCCGCACCAGCCGCCCGAACTCCTCCAGCTCGGCCTCCTCACGCGGCTGCTGGTCCAGCAGTCGCGCGATCTGGTCGATCACGGTCGCCCGCCCCGGGAACGTCTCCAGCAGCGCGTGCCGCGTGTCCTTGTCGAGCACCGGCCTGCGCGGCATCTCGGCCGCCACGGCACGCGGGAAGTCCGGAATCGGCTCGTCCGAGAACCGCATCGAGGGCCAGACCACACCCGCGAACCCGACCTTCGCCCGCGGCACGAGCCGCGGGATCGGCGCGAAGAAGCCGTCGTAGAGCCGCGTGGCCCCCGAGCGGTCGCTGTTCCAGCCGTGCGCGAAGACGATCAGATCACGGACGTGCTGCCGCATCACCCCGGCCAGCAGCCGGTCCCGCCTCCCGGCGTCCGGGTCCCCGTCCGCGTCGAAGGTCAGCTCCCAGTAGGGAGTCACGCTCACTGCCGGATCCGCCATCACAGGCCCCCTCGTCCCCCGAAGTGGTGCGATACGGGCGCATCGTCCTGCTACCGGGCGGGAAAGGCCATACGTCGTCACCCATCCGTGGGGCGTTCATGTGTACAGCAGGTACTCCCCGCGCAGCCGCCGGAACGCCGCCAGCTCCCGCCGCCAGCCCGCCACGACCTCGTCGGTGCTCGCGCCCGCGTCGATCATCGTGCGCACCCGGGTGGAGCCGGTGAGCTTGTCGATCCAGTGGTCGGGGCGCCAGGCGAAGCCGCTCCAGACCTTCTTGGCGGTCACGAGCAGGGCGATTGCGGTGCGCACGGGGTCGTACGCGGCCCGGTCGTGCACATGGACCTGCACGCCGCCGATGGTCCTGCCCTGGAACTTCGAGAACGTGGGCGCGAAGTACGCCTCCCTGAAGTGCACGCCGGGGAGGGCGAGTTCGCCCGCAGCCTCGGCCCAATGCCGGTCGATGCCCTCGGCGCCGAGCAGTTCGAAGGGGCGGGTGGTGCCGCGGCCCTCGGAGAGGTTGGTGCCCTCGAAGAGACAGGTGCCCGAGTAGACGAGGGCCGTCTGGGGGGTGGGCATGTTCGGGCTCGGCGGCACCCAGGGCAGGCCCGAGGCGTCGTAGAAGTCGGAGCGCCGCCAGCCCGTCATCCGTACGGTCTCCAGGGGGACCGGGGTGGTGAGGAACTCCCCGTTGAACAGCCGTGCCAGCTCGGCGACCGTCATCCCGTGTGCCTGGGAGATGGGCTGCCGGCCGACGAAGCTGGCGAACTCCTTGTGCAGCACCGGGCCTTGGGCCGCTCGTCCGGTCACCGGGTTCGGCCGGTCCAGGACGACGAAGCGCTTGCCGGCGAGCTGGGCCGACTCCATGCAGTCGTAGAGGGTCCAGATGTAGGTGTAGAAGCGGGCACCGACGTCCTGGATGTCGAAGACGATCGTGTCGACGCCGGAGGCGGTGAAGATGTCGGCCAAGGGCCGGCCGCTCTTGAGGTAGGTGTCGTAGACGGGGAGGCCGGTCGCCGGGTCGTCGTAGCGGCCTTCCGAGCCGCCCGCCTGGGCGGTGCCGCGGAAGCCGTGTTCGGGGCCGAACACGGCGGTCAGGTTCACACGGCCGTCGGTGTGCATGACGTCGACGATGTGGCGGACGTCCCTGGTGACGCCGGTGGGGTTGGTGACGATGCCGACCTTCTGGCCTTCGAGGACCGAGTAGCCGTCGGCCGCGAGCCGCTCGAAGCCGGTTCGCAGCCGTCTGTGGCGCTCGGCTGCCGTCGCGGTGGAAGGTAGGGAGGCTGCTGCTGCCGTTGTCGCTGCGAGGAGAGCTCGTCTGGATAGGCGCATGGGGGGCACGGTATGCGCTCCCGCAGGTTGTGGGGAGGGGGCGGGTGGGCGCCGCAGCCGCCCTTCCCAGGAACATACCGACCGGTTAGTCTGGTCATCGCGAGAGAGCCGTAGCCGAAGGAGACCGATGGTGGAAGCCGTTCAGGGTGCCGGAGTCGTCGTGACCGGGGCTGGGGGTGGCATCGGCGCGGCCCTTGCCCGTCGGTTCGCCGCGGAAGGGGCCCGGGTCGTCGTCAACGACCTGGATGCCGCGAAGGCGAAGGCGGTGGCCGCCGAGATCGGTGGCCTCGCGGTGCCGGGCGACGCCTCCTCGATCGTCTCCGCAGCCCGGGACGCGCTCGACGGCACCGTCGACGTCTACTGCGCCAACGCCGGCGTCGCCTTCGGCGGCGAGGAGCCCGGGCAGCCGCTCGACGAGAGGGTCTGGGCGGCGTCCTGGGACGTCAATGTCATGGCCCATGTGCGTGCCGCCAACGAACTGCTGCCGGGCTGGCTGGAGCGGGGCAGCGGACGGTTCGTCTCCACCGTCTCCGCCGCCGGGCTGCTCACCATGATCGGTGCCGCGCCCTACGCCGTCACCAAGCACGGGGCGTACGCCTTCGCCGAGTATCTGTCGCTGACGTACCGCCATCGCGGGATCAAGGTCCACGCCATCTGTCCGCAGGGCGTGCGCACCGACATGCTCGACGCCACCGGCAGCGCGGGGGACCTGGTGCTCAAGCCCACCGCCATCGCGCCGGAGGACGTGGCCGACGCGCTGTTCAAGGGGATGGCTGAGGACCGCTTCCTGATCCTGCCGCATCCCGAGGTGGCCGCGTACTACCAGGCGCGGGCCGGCGAGCCCGACCGCTGGCTGAGCAATATGAACCACCTCCAGCAGAAGTGGGAGGCGGCCCGGTGACCGGCTCCCGGTATGCGGCCAAGCCCTGGCTGGCCCGGCTCACGGACGCCCAGCGCGCCCCCATAGACCCCGCCGACTCCCTCGTGCACGCCCTGCGCCGGGCCGCCGCCGAGACCCCGGAGCGGGTCTTCCTCGCCTACTTCGACGGTCGCCTCACCTACCGCGAGGTCGACGAACTCAGCGACTCCGTCGCCGGGCACCTCGTCGCGCGCGGCCTGGAGCGGGGCGAGCGGGTGGCGGTCCTGCTGCAGAACTCGCCCCACTTCGTGCTCGCCATGCTCGGCGCGTGGAAGGCCGGGGCGGTCGTGGTGCCCGTCAACCCGATGTACAAGTCGGGGGAGGTCACCCACGTCCTGCGGGACGGCGAAGTGGCCGCGCTGATCTGCTCCGACCGGGCCTGGGAGTCGTATCTGCGCGAGACGGCCGCAGAGTCGCCGGTGCGGATCGTGCTCACCGGGTGCGAGCTGGATTTCCAGACCCGCGGCGACGCGCGTGTGCTGACCTTCGAGCGACTGGCGCAGGCCGAGGACGCCGACGACCTGGCCGCCGTCGCCCGCGCCGGACACAAGGCGCCCGACGGCCGCGACCCCGGCCCGGCCGACATCGCGCTGATCAGCTACACCTCGGGCACCAGCGGCACCCCCAAGGGCGCCACCAACACACACGGCAACATCATGTACAACGCCGAGCGGCAGCGCACCGGCCTGGAGCTGCCCGAGGCGCCCGTCTACTTCGCGATGGCGCCGCTGTTCCACATCACCGGCATGGTGTGCCAGCTCGGTGCCTGCCTCAACAGCGCGGGCCGGCTCGTGCTGGCGTACCGCTTCGAGGCGGGCGTGGTGCTCGACGCCTTCGCGGAGCACGGGCCGCACTACACCGTCGGCCCCTCGACGGCCTTCATGGCGCTGGCCGCCCACCCGGACGTCCGCCGGGAGCACTTCGCGTCCTTCGTGAACATCTCCTCGGGCGGCGCCCCGCTGCCCCCGGCCCTGGTGGAGAAGTTCCGGGCCGGCTTCGGGCCCTACATCCGCAACGGCTACGGCCTCACCGAGTGCACCGCCCCCTGCGCCTCCGTCCCGCCCGCCCTGGAGGCCCCCGTCGACCCCGGCTCAGGGACCCTCGCCGTGGGCGTGCCGGGCCCCGAGACGGTCGTACGCATCATCGACGACCAGGGCCAGGAGGTGCCGTTCGGCGAGCAGGGCGAGATCGTCGTACGGGGCCCGCAGGTCGTCCCCGGCTACTGGCGGCGGCCCGACGCCACCGCCGAGACCTTCCCCGGCGGCGAGCTGCGCACCGGCGACATCGGCTTCATGGACGCCGACGGCTGGCTGTACGTCGTCGACCGCAAGAAGGACATGATCAACGCGTCCGGCTTCAAGGTGTGGCCGCGCGAGGTCGAGGACGTGCTCTACACGCACCCGGCGGTGCGCGAGGCCGCCGTCGTCGGGGTGCCCGACGGGTACCGCGGGGAGACCGTCAAGGCGTACATCAGCCTCCGTCCGGGTGCCGAAGCCGACCCCGACGCACTCGCCGCGTACTGCAAGGAGAGACTGGCCGCCTACAAATATCCGCGGCAGGTGGAGATCCTGCCCGACTTGCCCAAGACCGCAAGTGGGAAGATCCTCCGTCGGGAACTGCGTTCCCGTGAGCACGACGGCTAGACAGCAGGCACAGACCTCGGAAGGGCAGGTGGCGGGACAGTGGCCAGGACGACGGACGGAGACGGCACGCCCGTCCCGCAGCGGCTGCTCGCCGCCGCCACCCGGCTCTTCGCCGAGCAGGGCTACGACCGCACCTCGGTGCAGGAGATCGTCGAGGCGGCCGGCGTCACCAAGGGAGCGCTGTACCACTACTTCGGCTCCAAGGACGACCTGCTGCACGAGGTGTACGCGCGGGTGCTGCGCGTGCAGCAGGAGCGCCTCGACGCCTTCGCGGGCGCCGACGAGCCGGTCGAGAAGCGGCTGCGGGCCGCGGCGGCGGACGTCGTGGTGACGACCATCGAGAACCTCGACGACGCGATGATCTTCTTCCGCTCGATGCACCATCTGAGCCCGGAGAAGAACAAGCAGGTGCGCGCCGAGCGCCGGCGCTACCACGAACGCTTCCGCGCGCTCATCGAGGAGGGCCAGGAGGCGGGCGTCTTCTCCAAGGCGACCCCGGCCGACCTGGTCGTGGACTACCACTTCGGGTCGGTCCACCACCTGTCGACCTGGTACCGGCCCGACGGTCCGATGAGCCCGCAGGAGGTCGCCGACCATCTCGCCGACCTGCTGCTGCGGGCGCTGCGACCCTAGGGCCCTGAGCGACCGCTACGGCTCGGGCGGTGCGGGGCCCAGCCCGGCCCCCCGGGCCCAGGCCGCGGCCTCCGAGCGGTCCGCCACGCCGAGCTTGGCCAGCACCGCGGACATGTGGTTGCTGACCGTCTTCGGGGACAGGCCGAGGCGGACGGCGACCGCGGAGTTGGGATGCCCCTCGGCGATCAGCACGAGGACGTCCCGCTCCCGCGGAGTGAGCGCCGGACACGGATCGGGCTGGGGCAGCGGACGGCTGAGCTGACCGAGCACCCGGCGGGCCACCCCGGGTCCGAAGATCGCCTCCCCGGCGGCGACCGCCCTGATCGCCCGCACGATCTCGTCCTGTCCGGCGCCCTTGAGGACATATCCGCGAGCCCCCGCGCGCATCGCCGCGAACACCGAGTCGTCCTCCTCGACCATGGTGAGCATCAGCACGGCCACCGAGGGCGCCACCCGGCCGATCTCCCGGGTCGCCTCGATCCCGTTGAGACCGGGCATCCGGATGTCCATCACCACCACCTGCGGGCGCAGCGTCACCGCCTCCCGCACCGCCTCCCGCCCGCTCGCCGCCACGCCGACGACCCGTACCGGCGGCGACCCGTCGCGCACGGACTCCAGCAGCGCGGCCAGCCCGGTACGCACCACCGGGTGATCGTCGGCGAGCACGACGCGCAGCGCGCCGTCCGCGTCGTCCGCATCGTCCTTCTTCATGCCGTCCCTCCCAGGGGCAGCCGCGCCTTCACCCGTCCCCGCCCCGCCACACAGCTTCCGCCGAGCTCGGCGGCCCGCTCCTGCATCGACGTGATGCCCACACCGGGCCGCCACGGTGTCTCCTCGTCCACCGGTGTCCCGTCGTCGCACACCTCCAGGCACAGCCCGTCGCCGATCTCGATGCGCAGGTCCACCCGCGAGGCGCGGGCGTGCCGGGCCGCGTTGGTGAGGGCCTCGGTCGCGATCCGGTACGCGGCGACCTCCACGGCGGCGGGCAGCGCCGGCAGCCGGTCCGGTGCCCGCACCCGTATCTGCAGCGGGGTGCCGTCGGCACGCCAGGACAGCCGGGCGGCCCGCGCCCGCAGGGCGCCGAGCAGGCCGAGCTGGTCGAGGTCCGGCGGCCGCAGCCCGTCGACCAGCCGCCGTACCTCCGCGACCGCACCCCCGATCTCCGCCCGCAGCTCGGTGAGCAGCCCGGCCGCCCGCTCCTGGTCGAACGCGAGCAGATTGCGCACCGCGTCCGCCTGGAACGCGGCCCCGGCCAGCGTCGGCCCGAGCCCGTCGTGCAGATCCCGGCGGATCCGGCGCCGCTCCTCCTCACGCGCGGCGACGATCCGCTCCCGGGAGTGCTGCAGCTGCCGGGACAGATCGGTGGCGTGCAGCGCGGCCGCCAGCGGTACGGCGAGCAGCTCCAGGACGGCCAGGTCGGCCGGCGCCGGCTGCTGCTCGCCGGGGCGCAGCCCGACCACCAGCTCGCCGACCGTCCGGCCGTCGTAGTCCAGCGGCACGGTGTGCGTGGGACCGTCCGGGACACCCCAACTCCCGCACCCCGCCCCCGTCTTCGACGCCACGCGCGCATACGGCAGCCGCAGCGCCTCGCCCACCGCCTCCGGCACCGCGCCGATCCCGGTCCCGGCCAGCCGTTCGCCGATCCGCGAGACCGCACGCACCGGGTCGTGCCGGTCGCCGTACAGGGTCCGGTCCACCGTGCGCTGCAGCAGCCGGCGGGCCGGCTCGAAGCCCAGGGCGAGGGCGACGGTGACCATGGCGGGGCCGAGCAGTTCGGGCCGCGGGTCGAGAAGCCACTGCAGGAACGTGACGAGGCCGGCGTACGCGGCGACCAAGCCGACCGTCATCGCCCCGTACAGCAGGCTGCGGGAGACGACGACACGGATGTCGAGCAGTTCGTGGCGGACCACGGCGATCACGATGGCGACCGGCAGGAACAGCGTGCAGCACGACGTGTAGACCGGCGGGAACCCGAAGAGCTGCAGCAGCACGCTCAGCGCCAGCGGCATCATCCCGGCGATCAGCCACAGCAGCCGGCGCCGGTCCTGCTCCGTACCGCGCCGATAGCGCAGGCACATCACGGTGAACACGGCCGCCAGCACGAGGCAGGCCTTGACGGTCTCGAATTCCCGCAGGACGGGCATCCAGCCGCCCGGCACCGGCAGATACGCCGGCTGGGCCGCGGTGCCGTGGAACAGCCCCCAGTCGTCCCGCCCCCAGATGGCCAGGTCGACGGGCATGGACACCACCTGGGCCAGCAGCGCCCAGCGCAGGCGACGGTCGGGCAGCCGTCCGTCGGGAAACAGGAAGAACATGAGCACGAACGCCGTCGAGGCGCCGGCGATCCACGTGTGCCGTCCGATGGTGGTCAGCGCGCTCAGCGACTCCGGGGACCAGCCCGCCCGCAGCCCCTCGGCCGCCAGCCCGATCGACAGTCCGGTGAACGCGTGGCCCAGTCCGTAGGCGACCAGCAGCCACCCGATGGGGTTGCGCGGCCGGTGCAGCGCGATCACCGTGCCGCACACCGGGTAGGCGAAGCCGACCGCCAGGTCGATGACCATGTCGTAGCGGAACAGGTCCCGCGCCGGGACCCCCGCCGTCGCCAACGCCCAGCTCCCCGCGGTCACCTGGGCCAGCGCCAGCCCCAGCAGGGCGTACGTCGCCGCCGTGCGCAGCCGGGTCCGCCCGTGCCGGTCCTCCATGCGCGCCATCGTCCCGGTGCGGTCGCCCGGGTGTCATGGGAACGGCTCCCGGTTCATCCGGGAGAGGTTCCGGGGCCCGCCCGGCGGATCCCTCTCAACTCCCGGGCCCCGTCGGCGCGATGCTCATGGCAACCGGCGGGCGGAGGAGCCGCCGGCCTGGAACTCGGGGGTGGAACATGCTTTCAGCGAATCGGCGTCTGGTGGGCCTCGCCATGGCGTCCGCGGTCGTGCTCGGCGGCGCGGCGGCCGTGCCCGCGGCGGCGGAGGGCGGCGCGGCCGAGGCCCGCGCGCGATACTGCCGGATCTCGGTCGACAACGCGTACATCTACAAGCGCTGGAGCGAACTCGGCGGCAGCGACGGCTTCCTGGGCTGCCCGCGCACCGGCACCAAGAACGTCACCGTCAACGGCGTGTGGAAGGGGCAGCGGCAGTACTTCGAGAACGGCAACATCACCCGGTCGTACTACCAGGGACGCAGGATGGTCATCGCGGCGTGGGAGCGCGACGGCCACGCCTTCTTCAACTGGGGCACGACGAGCCCGCGCTTCTACGACACCTTCGTCGTCCGCTACACCAGCCCCGCCGAGACGCAGGGTCGGCTGCGCCAGGTCGGCAGGGGAACGTCCGGCGGGATGTGGGTCAAGAAGCGCACGACCGGCGACTACACGTTCCGTGTCAAGGGCTGCTACAGGACCGCGCAGGGCCTGAGGTGCCCGCAGGGCTGGACGCTGACGGCGACCACGCGCAACTGACCGGCACCACTCGGGGGAGCGGGGCCGGTGCGGGCGTACTCGCCCGCACCGGCCCTCGCGCCGCCCTACAGGTACTTCTTCAACTCCCGTCGCGCCAGCGACCGCTGGTGCACCTCGTCCGGTCCGTCGGCGATCATCAGGGTCCGCGCCCCGGCGTACAGCTCGGCCAGCGGGAAGTCCTGGCTGACCCCGCCCGCGCCGTGCAACTGGATCGCCCGGTCGATGATGTCGACGACGGCACGCGGCGTGGCGATCTTGATGGACTGGATCTCGGTGTGGGCGCCCTTGTTGCCGACCGTGTCCATCAGCCAGGCGGTCTTGAGGACCAGCAGCCGCAGTTGCTCGACGGTGACGCGCGCGTCGGCGATCCAGTTGTGCACCACGCCCTGCTGGGCCAGCGCCTTGCCGAAGGCCTGACGCGACACCGCCCGCCTGCACATCAGCTCGATCGCCCGCTCGGCCATGCCGATCAGCCGCATGCAGTGGTGGATCCGGCCGGGGCCGAGCCGGGCCTGGGCGATGGCGAAGCCGCCGCCCTCCTCGCCGATCAGGTTGGACACCGGCACGCGCGCGTGGTCGAAGACCACCTCGGCGTGACCGCCGTGGTAGTGGTCCTCGTAGCCGAAGACCCGCATGGCGCGCTCGACCGTGACGCCCGGGGTGTCGCGGGGGACCAGGACCATGGACTGCTGACGGCGGATGTCCTCGCCGCCCGGGTCCGTCTTGCCCATCACGATGAAGATCCCGCAGTCCGGGTTCATCGCCCCGGAGATGTACCACTTGCGGCCGGTGATGACGTACTCGTCGCCCTCCCGCTCGATCAGCGTGGTGATGTTGGTGGCGTCCGAGGAGGCCACCTCCGGCTCGGTCATCGCGAAGGCCGAGCGGATCTCGCCGGCCAGCAGCGGCTCCAGCCACTGCTTCTTCTGCTGCCCGTCGCCGAACTGCGCCAGCACCTCCATGTTCCCGGTGTCCGGGGCCGCGCAGTTCAGCGCGGTCGGCGCCAACTGCGGGGAGCGGCCGGTGATCTCGGCGAGCGGGGCGTACTGGAGGTTGGTGAGCCCCGCGCCGTGCTCGGCGTCGGGGAGGAAGAGGTTCCACAGGCCCTGCCTGCGCGCCTCGGCCTTCAGCTCCTCGACCACGGCAGGCGTGTCCCACGGGGACGCCAGCGCGGCCCGCTGCTCCTCCGCGACCGCCTCGGCCGGATAGACGTACTCGTCCATGAAGGCCAGCAGCCTGGCGCGCAGTTCCTCGGTGCGTGCGTCGAACGCGAAGTCCATGTCCCGTCAGCCTTCCTGGATGCCTTCTCGAAGAGTGGTCAGGCCGTGCTCGATGAAGACGGGGACCAGGTCGCCGATGCGGTCGAAGCCGCGGCCGACGGTCTGGCCCAGCGTGTAGCGGTAGTGGATGCCCTCCAGGATCACGGCGAGCTTGAACCAGGCGAACGCCGTGTACCAGGAGACCGCGGTGACGTCGCGCCCGGAGCGTTCGGCGTACCGCCGGATCAGCTCGGCGGGTGCGGGATGCCCCGGCGCCTCGGCGGTCGTGGAGACCGGCGAGTCCGCCATGCCCAGCGGCATGCTGTACATCACCAGCAGGCCCAGGTCGGTGAGCGGATCGCCGAGCGTGGACATCTCCCAGTCCAGGATCGCCTTGATCCGGTCGTCGTCACCGATCAGGACGTTGTCGAGCCGGTAGTCGCCGTGCACGACGGCGGGCGCGGGGGAGGTGGGCAGCCGCCGCCCGAGCGTCGCGTGCAGCTCGTCGATGCCGGCCAGCTCGCGGTTGCGGGAGGCGTCCAGCTGCTTGCCCCAGCGGCGCAGCTGCCGGTCCAGGAAGCCCTCGGGGCGGCCGAAGTCCGCCAGACCCACCGACGCCGGGTCCACCGCGTGCAGTTCGACGAGAGTGTCCACCAGCGACAGCACCGCGTCCCGGGTGCGCGCCGGGCCGAGCGGGGCGAGCTGGTCGGCGGTGCGGTACGGGGTGCCCTCGACGAACTCCATGACGTAGAACTGAGCCCCGAGCACCTCCTCGTCCTCGCACAGCAGCACCGGCCGCGGCACCGGCACGTCCGTCGGGTACAGCGCGCTGATCACCCGGTGCTCGCGCTTCATGTCGTGCGCCGTGGCGAGGACATGGCCGAGCGGAGGCCGCCGTACGACCCACTTGGAGGTGCCGTCGGTGACCGCGTAGGTGAGGTTCGACCGTCCGCCCTCGATCAGCCGGCCGGTCAGCGGACCGTGCGCCAGACCGGGCCGCTCGCGCTCGAGCAGGCCGTGCAGCCGGTCGAGATCGAGTCCGGGCGGATGGTCGGGGGTCATACGGCGCTCCTAAGGACAGGTGAACGAGACCTGACTCATGATGCCGACCAGTCGGTATGTCGTCCAGTGGGGAAGCCGAACGTGATCAGGGCCACCATAGGCCGACAGCTCCCCGGGTGAAGCGCCGGGGAGCTGTCGGTGGTGCCTTCTCGGCCAGTGGGCCGGGCTCAGTGGTCGTCCCAGTGGCCCTCGTGCGGGGCGTGCCGGTGGCCGTCGTGGAGGTAGTCGACGTGGTCGCCGTGCAGGACGCTCTCGTGTCCGCAGCCGGCGCCGTGCTGATGGGTGTGGCCCTCGTGTGCGACGTGCCCGTCCGCCTCGCACTCGTCCCAGTGGCCGGCGTGCTCGCGGTGCAGATGGCCGTCGTGCGCGTAGTCGGTGTGGTCGCCGTGCGGCACCGCGGTGTGGCCGCAGTCGGGGCCGTGGGTGTGCGTGTGGGAGGGGTGTTCCGTGTGAAGGGTGGTCATGCTGCTCGCCTTCGGAAGTGCGGGTTCGTGACGTCGCACAGGCTGCCACGCGAACGCCGCATATCGGGTCATTCGGCTTGCGTGGCGCCGCGTCGGCCCGGAGGGTCGAACCCATGAAGGGCATCAGCTACTCACGCTACGGCGGGCCCGAGACGCTCGCATACGGAGATGTGCGCGACCCGCGGGTGGGCCCGGACTCGGTCCTGGTCAAGGTGCGGGCGGCGGCGGTCAACCCGGTGGACTGGAAGTGCCGCGAGGGCCATATGGACCGGCTGCTGGAGCCGGTCTTCCCGGTGGTCCCGGGCTGGGACGTCGCCGGTGTGGTGGTCCAGCCGGGCGTGTCCGTCACGGAGTTCGCGGTCGGCGACGAGGTCATCGGGTACGTGCGCGAGGACGTCCTGTCCCACGGCACCTTCGCCGAGTACGTCGCCGCCCCCGTGCGCACCCTGGCGCGCAAGCCCCGCAACCTCACCTGGGAGCAGGCGGCCGGACTGCCGCTGGTGGGGCTGACGGCGTATCAGGTGCTGACCAGGGTCCTCCGGGTCGAGCGGGGCGAGACGGTCCTGGTGCACGCCGCGGCGGGCGGGGTCGGCTCGATCGCCGTCCAGCTCGCCCGCCATCTGGGCGCGCGGGTGATCGGCACGGCGAGCGAGCACAACCACGACTTCGTGCGCGACCTGGGCGGTGAGCCCGTGGAGTACGGCGACGGCCTGACGGAACGGGTGCGCGGGCTGGTGCCCGACGGCGTGAACGCGGCGTTCGACACGGTCGGCGGCGATGCGCTGAAGGTCTCCGCCAATCTGCTGGCCCCCGAGGGCCGCCTGGTGTCGATCGCCGACCCGGACGTCTTCGACTACGGCGGCCGCTACTACTTCGTCCGCCCCGACGCGGAGGACCTGCTGCGGCTGTCGGAGCTGGCGGAGCAGGGGGTGGTGACGGTGCATGTCTCGCAGACGTTCCCGCTGGACCGGACGGCCGACGCCCACCGCCTGAACCAGGAGGGCCGCACGCGCGGCAAGATCGTGGTGACCGTGGACTGGGAGACGGAGGAGGCGCTGGCGCCGGAGGGGTTGTGGCAGGGCACGGAGTAGCGGAGGGCGCGCTGCCAGCCCCGCCTGCCTTCAGAAGAGGAGTGTGGCGCCGCATGGTGCTCTGTGGGTTCGGTGGTGGGTGAGGGTTCGGTGCTCGCGGCAGCTCTGTCCGCTCTCAGAAGAGCAGCGCGGCGGCGCACGGAGCTGGCGCTGCTGTGAGCGGGATCGTGGCT
This sequence comes from Streptomyces ferrugineus, assembly GCF_015160855.1. Lineage (NCBI taxonomy): Bacteria > Bacillati > Actinomycetota > Actinomycetes > Kitasatosporales > Streptomycetaceae > Streptomyces > Streptomyces ferrugineus. Next base: position 3,079,923 of record NZ_CP063373.1, read on the forward strand.
GTCGGATGAGGCGGGGCAGGGGCGGTGTTCGGTGGTGGGTGAAGGGCTGGCGCTCGCGGCAGCCTCGCCCGCTCTCAGAAGAGCAGCGTGGCGCCGCACACCGCCAGTGCCACCGTGACCAGGATCGTGGTCGTCGCATGGCGTGGGGCCAGCGCCGGCGGTTCGGGCGACGCGGCGAGGGCGCGGATCCGGTGGTGGGCGAGGGTGAGGAAGGCCAGCCACAGGACGCAGGACAGGGCGCCGGCCAGGATCCCGGTCGCCGAGACGCCGCCGTGCAGCGCGGTCTTCATGGCGAGTACGGCGACCACGGTGCCGGACAGGGTCGTACGGCGCCACGCGAGGCGCGTTCGCTCGGGCTGGAGCCCCGGGTCCCGCACCGGCTCGGCGCTCATCCCTCCCACCCGACGAGCACGACGACGACCATCGCGAGGGCCACCACCGCGACCACCAGGCTCAGCAGCGCGGGGAACCGTGACACCGGCAGGTCCTCGCCCCGCCGCATCGCCCGCTCGCAGCGCACCCAGTGATTCACCGCGCGCAGCGAGCACAGCACGCCCGCCGCGAGCAGCGCCAGCGCGAGCCCGACCCGCCAGCCCCAGCGCAGGTCCGGCAGGAACTGGTCGACCGCGAAGCCGCCGCCGATCAGGGCGAGGGCGGTGCGCAGCCAGGCCAGGAAGGTGCGCTCGTTGGCCAGTGAGAACCGGTAGTCGGGGGTGCCGCCCTCCTGCCGGACCTCCTGCGGCGCGAACCACAGCCGGACGTTTCGCACGAACTCGCTCACGTGTCCGACCCTATCCGGGCCGTCCCGCGGGGGCGTCGCCGGCTCCGCCCGCCCGATGGGCCCTGAGGCGCTCGAACGCCGCCAGCCCGTCCGGCACCCACGCCCACTCGGCCAGCCGCCGCCGCAGCTCGGCCTCGGGCAGGAAGTCGTACCAGGCGACCTCCTCCACCTGAGGGCTCACCGGCAGCTCGCAGCGCACCTCGTACACCGCCGACCACCAGGTCCGCCCGGCGCCGTCGTCGTAGAGGAACTTGAACAGATACCCCGGCCGCGGCAGGCCGCTCACCCCGAGCTCCTCCTCGGCCTCGCGCAGGGCGGCGTCGTCGTACGACTCGCCCGCGCCGACCACCCCGCCGACGAACATGTCGTACCGCGAGGGGAACACCAGCTTGGTGGCGGTGCGGCGATGCACGAAGAGCCGCCCCTGTGCGTCCCGCGCCTCGATGAAGACACAGCGGTGGCGCAGCCCCTTGGCGTAGGCCTCGCCGCGCGGGGACCGTCCGACGACCCGGTCGTTCTCGTCGACGATGTCGAGGATCTCGTCAGCAGAACTCATGGGGCCATCCAAGCAGGGCGGCCCGGGTCCAGGTCAGGGCGTCTGGAGGGCGGGCGCAGGCCGCCGCGGCTGGGTCGCGCCGCACGGCATCGCCGAGTGCGTGCCGAGCATGATGATGCCCACCACGATGCCGGTGAGGCCGGCCGCCTCCCAGGCCAGGGCGCCCGCGTCGGTGCGCAGCCGGTCGCCGAGGAAGCCGACGCCGCAAAGGATGCCGGCCAGCGGCTGGGCGGCGGTCAGGGCGGGCAGGGACATGCGCAGGGACGCCGTCTCGAAGGCGCTCTGGACCAGGATCAGCCCGGTGAGACCGAGCGCCACCACGGCATACGGCTGCCAGCCGGTCAGGACCTCCATGATGCCGCCCTCGGCGAACCGCTGCCCGGTCACCCGCGTCAGGGCGTCCTGCACGCCGTAGAGGAGGCCGGCGGCGGTCGCCAGCAGCGCCGGACCCGAGCTGAGCCGGGAGCGCTTGGCGTATGCCGTGAGCAGCAGGGCCACTCCGATCATGACGCCGATGATCAGCCAGTGCCGGAGCGGGTCGTCGGTCGCCGTTCCCCCGCGTGGCTGGCCGGCGACGATGAACGCCGTCACACCGCCCGCGAGCAGTGCGAGGCCGATCCAGCCCTGGCGGCCCAGCGGCTGCTTGGTCTGGCGTCGGGAGAGCATCAGCGCGAACAGCAGGTTCGTCGCGAGCAGGGGTTCCACCAGGGAGATCTCGCCCTGGCCCAGCGCCATCGCACCCAGCGCCATACCGACCACCATCAGGCCGATGCCGCCGAGCCAGCGCGGCACCTTCATCAGGTCGAGCAGGATCCGCGGCGAGAGGAAGTCGCTCAGCGGCGCCTTCTGGGCCGCGTTCTGCTGGAGGACGAAGCCGAAGCCCAGACAGCACGCAGCGGTCACGGCGAGTATCAGAATCTGGAGCGACACGCTGCGTACCTCGAATCCTGCCGGGCGGACGGGATGCGTAAGGGCCGACTGTAGCGGCCCCGAGCCCGGCGTGCGCGTCCTGCAATCCTGCGGGGCGCAGGACGAGGATGCCATGACGTACGCCACACAGTCCGAATAAATCCGGCATTGCGGACAGCCCGTATGTCACAACTGCCCCATCGGTAACGGGACTTGACGCGTGTAACGACTCGACGGCCCTTGACGCGAACCCTTGGCTGAGGGTTTGCTGCGAGTGATCGTTCGATGACTGTCCACAATGTGCTCACAACAGGACCCAAAACGGTGTCCCCACCTCCGCCACCCCTCGGCCGTGGTCGCAAGCGCGCCGCCCACGCCTTCGACGAGGCCCTCGACGACGCCGAGCTCGCCGCCGCCCGCGCCGCTCTGGCCCAGGGCCGCTGGCAGACCGCCCGCTCGCTGCTCGCCCGCACCGGCGACGACTGGGACCGCCGGGGGCACCGCGTCACCGTCCTCGCCCAGGAGCCGCACTGCGCCCCCTGGACCCGTGACTGGCTGCTCGCCGAGCCCGACTCCGCCGACGCCGCCGTCCTGCTCGCCCTCGCCCAGGTCCGGCGGGCCTTACGCGGCAAGGAGAAACCGGTCCGCGCCCGCGAGTCCTGCCACGCCGCCGCCGAGCTCGCACCCGCCGACCCCACCCCCTGGCTCGGCCTGCTCATGCTGGAGTGCGCCCTGGGCGCCGAACCCGAGGTGCGCCGCCTGTTCGCCGAGGTCCGCGCCCGCTACCCCGACCACCACCACGCCCACCATCTGATGGCCGCCCGGCTCGCCGAGCACCGGTCCGGCACCGGTGTCGACCCGCTGCACGAGGTGTACGACTTCGCCAACGCGGCCGCCGAGCGGGCCCCCGCCGACTCCCCGCTGGCCATCCTCCCGGTCGTCGCCCACGCCGAGCGCTACCGCGTCCTCGCGGCGGCGGGCCACGAACCCCGGGACGCCACCGCCTCCGGGCACTGGACCGGCCGCCGGGCCCGGCAGGTGATGCGGGCCGCCTTCGACTGGTGGCTGGAGTGGGAGCAGGAGGGCCATCCGCGCCGCCTGATCGACCTGAACTTCCTCGCCCACGCCAAGGTCTGCGAAGGCCGCGGCGCCGAGGCCGCCGCCCTGTTCCACCGCATCGGCGAACACGCCACCCCGTCCCCGTGGTCGTACCCGGACCGCGACCCGTACCCCGCCTTCCGCGCCGCACGCGACACCGCGCTCGGCACGGCGTAACGCCCCCCAACCGCAGTCGACCCAAGGACGGTCCCCGATGACCACGGGCAGTTCCAGCACCAGCAGAGCCACCGCGGACGGCGGCGGCATCAGTACGTTCAAGGGGCAGGACCGCGCCCTGCGCGCCGACCGGCTGGGCACCACGGGCCTGCTGCTGTCCGTGCTCGCCGCCACCGCGCCCCTCATGGTCGTCGCGGGTGTCATGCCCACGACCTTCGGGGTGATGGGCATCCTCGGCCAGCCGCTGCTCTTCGTGATCCTCGGCCTGGTCCTCGCCCTCTTCAGCGTCGGGTACGCCGAGATGAGCCGGCACGTGCACAACGCCGGCGCCTTCTACGCCTACATCTCCCGCGGCCTCGGCGGCACGGCCGGCGCCGGCGCCGCGATGGTCGCGCTCGTCGCCTACAACTCCCTCCAGGTCGGCATCTACGGCATCTTCGGCTTCGAGGTCTCCGGACTGTTCGCCACCTACCTGGAGATGGACGTCGCCTGGTGGATACCGGCCATGCTCGCCGCCCTCGTGGTCGGCGCGCTCGGCTGGCTGAAGATCGACCTCAACGCGCGTGTGCTCGGGGTGCTGCTGCTCATCGAGGTGATCCTCGTCGTCATCTTCGACGTGGCCGCCCTCGGCAGCCCCGGCCCGGAGGGCCTGTCCCTGCACGCCTTCAACCCGGACACGCTCACCGGCGCCGGCTTCGGCACCGCGCTGTGCTTCTCCGTCGCCGCGTTCCTCGGCTTCGAGCAGGCCCCCGTCTACGCCGAGGAGACCAGCCGCCCGCACGTCCTGGTGCCCCGGGTGATGTTCCTGGCCATCGGCGGCATCGCGGTGTTCTACACGATCACCTGCTGGGCGTACACCGTCGCCGCCGGGCCGTCGGCCATCGTCGGCACCGCCGAGAAGCAGAGCGCGGGCCTGCTGTTCTTCCTCACCACCGACCTGCTCGGCGAGACCTTCACCGACGTCCTGCACGTGCTGTTCGTGACCGGCATGTTCGCGGCGATGCTCAGCTTCCACAACGTCGTCGCGCGCTACGCCTTCGCCATGGGCCGCGAGGGACTGCTGCCGTCCGCCTTCGGCCGCACCAGCGGCGCCAGCGGCGCCCCCGGCACCGGATCGCTGCTGCAGACCGTGGTCGCCCTCGTCGTCGTCGCCGCCTTCGCGCTCGCCGACGACAAGCCGACCGGCGACCCGACCGCACCGGTCCTGCACCTGTTCACCTGGATGGGCAGCCTCGGCGCGCTGGGCGTCGCCGCGCTGATGGCCGCCGCGTCGATCTCGGTCATCGCCTTCTTCGTCCGCCGCGGGGCCGCGGCCACCCAGTTCTGGCGGCTGGCCGCCTCCGGGCTCTCGGTCGTCGCGCTGGTCTTCATCGTCGTCTACACCGTCAAGGACTTCGACGTGCTGATCGGCGCGGGCCCCGACTCGTCCCTGAGCTGGGCGCTGCCCGCCGTCATCGCCCTCGCCCTGGTCGTCGGCCTGGTCCAGGGCCTGCTGCTGCGCTCCCGCGCCCCCGAGCGGCACGCCCGCATCGGGCTCGGCAACGAGGCGTTCCAGCTGGAGAAGGCGGCGGCGGATCAGTCGTAGCGCGGGACCGCTCATGAGAGCCGCGCAAGAAGTGATTACGGAACCCTGACGAGCACCCGCGATCCCTGGTCCGCCCGGGGTCGCGGGTGTTCGAATGAGCGGGTGAACCCCGAAGAACCCGAGAACGAGGGCGAAGGTCGCGGCGAGGAGAAGGGCAAGCCGATCGGCCGCCGTGTCCTGCTCGGCACCCTCGGCCTGGGCGCCCTCGGCGTGGTCACCGCGCCCACCCTGCAACGCGGACTGGAGTCGTTCCTCGCGAGCGCCTCCGACAAGGACCCCACCGGCCTGACCGAGCTGCTGCCCAACGGTGGCGGCTTCCGCTACTACTCGGTGGTCTCCTCCGTCCCCCGCAAGAACGCCGCCACCTACCGCCTCAAGATCGACGGCCTGGTGGACAGCCCCAGGACCTACACGCTGGCCGACCTGCGCGCCCTGCCGCAGACCCGGATCGTGCGCGACGTCCAGTGCGTCACCGGGTGGCGGGTGCCCAGCACGCCGTTCGAGGGGGTCCGCCTGTCCGAACTGCTCGACGCCGCGGGGGTGCGCGAGGGCGCCGGCGCGGTGCGCTTCACCTGCTTCGACGGCGCGTACAGCGAGAGCCTCACCCTCGACCAGGCCCGCCGCGCGGACGTCCTGGTCGCCCTGCGGATGCAGGACAAGGACCTGGGCCACTCCCACGGCGGCCCGGTCCGCCTCTATGTGGCCCCCATGTACTTCTACAAGTCGGCCAAGTGGCTCTCCGGCATCACCGTCACCGAGGACGTGCAGCCGGGCTACTGGGAGGAGCGGGGCTACGACGTCGACGCCTGGGTCGGCCGCTCCAACGGACGCGACGACAAGCCCACGAGTTGACGATGAGCCTACGAGTCGACACCCCCGGCCCGACCACCGGCGTCCGCCGCTTCGGCCCGACCACCCGCTGGGTGCACCGCACGACGGCCACGCTGATGGGCGTGTGCGTGGTGACGGCGGCCTGTCTCTACGTCCCGCAGCTCGCCGAACTCGTCGGCCGCCGCGAGTTGGTCGTCCGCGTCCACGAATGGGCCGGACTGGCCCTGCCCGTGCCCGTCCTGGCCGGCCTGGCCTCCCGGCTGTTCCGCGCCGACCTCGGCTTCCTCAACCGCTTCGGCCCGCACGACCGCGTCTGGCTGCGTGCCGCCCTGCACCGCGACAAGCGGCGCTCATCCCGACCCGCGGGCAAGTTCAACGCCGGGCAGAAGATCTACGCGGCCTGGATCGCCGGCGCCACGCTGGTGATGCTCGGCACCGGCCTCATCATGTGGTTCACCCATCTCACGCCTCTCCAGTGGCGCACCAGCGCGACCTTCGTCCACGACTGGCTGGCCCTCACCATCGGCATCGTCCTCGCCGGCCACATCGGCATGGCCCTGGGCGATCCGGAGGCCCGCCGGGGCATGCGCACCGGGATGGTCAGCCGTGAGTGGGCCGAGCGGGAGCATCGGTTGTGGCGACACTGACACGGCGAGGGTGACGGGTTCCGGCTGCGGTGGCGATTCCGCGGCGCCGGGGGTCCCCGTGCTCGGGTCAGGGACCACGTCGGCGGCCGCGACCGTGAAGGCGCCGGGCAGCCGCACCTCGGTGCCGGCGTACCGTACGGCGACGTCGGCGGGGCCCGGCTCCAGTGCCGGTACGGCCACGGACAGCACCACCGTGCCGCCCGGCTCCGGCCGCAGCACGGGCACCCCGGGCACCTGCAGCCCACCGATGCTCACGGCCGCGCCCCGCAGCAGCTCGGCAGGGTCGAAGTGGACGTCCGTCAGCTCGATCCCGATCACCTCACCGGGCTCGGCCGCACCGTCGCCGCCCGTGTCCACCCCGGCGATCCGGTAGCCGCACGCCGGGGCACCGCTCGTCGAGGGCTTCAGCCGCACGGTGGCGCCGGGATGCCGCCGGTGGAAGTCGAGCAGCCCGCCCAGCACGTCGTACGCGGCACGCCCCTTGCAGGAGCCGGCCCGGTCCGCCGCCGCGGCATGCTCTCGGGCCGCCTCCTCCCAGCCGCCGCCCTCGCCCTGTACGGCCAGACAGGCGGTGGCCAGGCCGCGCAGCAGCGCCCAGTCGCCGTCGGCCGGCGTCCGGGGGATGACGTTCAGCGCGCTCCGGCACTCGGCGGGGTCGCGCAGCAGGTCGTACACGCTCGCCGGGTCGGGGGTGCTGTCGGCGTCCGGTGAGTCGGGGCCGGGCGGGAGCCACTCGGGGACTTCGAGGAGCTTGTGGGTCACGGAGGGGCTGGGGGAGGGGCTCGCGGGCGCGCTCGTCGTGCCGCGGCCCTCGGCGGCGCTCGGCGTGCCCGTGAGGGCGGGTGCGCCGATGTGCCCGTCGGGCTGTGGCCGTACCGGAGGGGCGACGCCGCTCGGCAGGCCGGAGGGGAGGCCGGGGGGACCGGTTGTGGGGCCGGCGGTCACGGTGGTGTCGCCGCGGCCCCTGCCGTCCGCCGGACCACCCCCGTCACCGGTGAAGGCCACGGTGGCCACCGCCACCGCCCCTACGACGAACAGCCCCGAGATACGCATCCCGAGGGAAACCGCCATGACGCCCCCCGTTGTTCGTGCCCCCGGGCTGTGACAGCCTCCGGGGTCACCTCATCATCGGGCCGAACACGTCCCTGGGGAAGCCGCTCCGGGTGATCGCCGATGCGAGTTGCGACACTCGGCACGGCGGACGTTCAGCCTCCGAAGTCCAGCAGCACCTTGCACGACCGGCTCCGGTCGGCCGCCAGCGCGAACGCCGACTCGGCCTCCCGCACCGGCAGCACCGCGCTGACCAGCCCGTCGAACGACGGCTCGGCGGCGAGCAGTTCCAGCGCCGCGTCGAACTCGGCGTCGAAGCGGAACGCCCCGCGCAGCTCGATCTCCCGGCTCACCACGAGGTTGCCCGCGAACGGACTGTGCCCCGGCGGCAGCATCCCGAGCTGCACCACGACGCCGCCGCGCCGCACCAGCCGCAGACAGCTGTCAAGGCCGGCCGCCACCCCCGACGCCTCGATCGCCACGTCCACCTCCGAGGGCCACCCGGCGTCGTCCGGATGATCCGCCCGTACGACGGTGTCGGCGCCGGCGATCCGCGCGTACCCGAGGGCCGTCGGCAGCAGGTCCGTCACCGTCACCCGCGCGGCTCCCGCGGCCCGCACCGCCGCGACGACCAGACAGCCGATGGGCCCGGCACCGGTGACCAGGACGTGCCTGCCCGCCACCGCCCCGGCCCGGCGCACCGCGTGCAGTGCCACGGACAGCGGCTCGGCGAGCGCCGCCCGCCGCAGGCCGAGGCCGTCCGGGAGCGGCCGCAACTGCCTGGCCGGCACCGCCACTCGGGCCGCGAACCCGCCCTGCACGTGTGGAAACCGCGCCGCACTGCCGAGATAGCGGGTGTCCCGGCACACATGGCGCCGCCCGTCCGCGCACTCCGGGCAGCCGTCGCAGGGGGTGGCGGGGTGCACGGCGACGGCCGTACCGGCGAGGGGACCCGAGGCCCCGTCGCCGTACGCCACGACCGTCCCGACGACCTCGTGCCCGAGCAGCATCGGCTCCCGCAGCCGGAAGTCGCCGACCCCGCCGTGCCGCCAGTAGTGCAGATCGGAGCCGCAGACCCCGCCGTAGCGCACGGCCACCAGCGCCTGTCCGGGGCCGGGCTGCGGCGCCGGCAGTTCCTCGACCCGCAGGTCGCCCTGACCGTGGATCACACAACCGAGCATGTCCGAGGCCTCCTTCACAGCACGCTGGTCATGCCGCCGTCGACATACAGCACCTGTCCGCCGACGAAGTCCGCGGCCGGCGAGGCGAGGAACAGCAGCCCGCCCACCAGGTCCTCGGTACGGCCCCAGCGGCCGGCCGGGGTGCGGCGGCGCACCCACGCGCTGAACTCCTCGTCCCGGACCAGGGGCTCGGTCAGCTCGGTCTCGATGTAGCCGGGGCCGAGGCCGTTGACCTGGACGCCGTACGGGCCCCAGTCGGCGCACATGCCCTTGGTGAGCATCTTCAGCGCGCCCTTGGTGGCGGCGTAGGGCGCGATGCCCGGGCGGACCACCTCGCTCTGCAGCGAGCAGATGTTGACGATCTTCCCGTGGCCGCGTTCCGTCATCCGCCGGGCGGCCTCCCGGCCGACCAGGAACGCGCTGGTGAGGTTGGTGTCCAGGATGCGGTGCCAGTCCGCGTCGGCGAACTCCAGCAGGGGTGCGCGCAGTTGCATCCCCGCGTTGTTGACCAGGATGTCGAGCGGGCCCACCCGCTCCTCGACGTCCGCGATCCCGGCGGCCACCGAGTGGCCGTCGGTGACGTCGAACACGGCCGTGTGGACGTCGCCGGGCAGTTCCCCGGCGGCCTTGGCGAGGCGTTCGCGGTCGCGCCCGTTGAGGACCACCGTGCAGCCGGCCTCGGCCAGGCCGCGGGCGAGCGCCAGGCCGATGCCCCGGCTGGAGCCGGTGACCAGGGCGGTGCGGCCGCCGATGTCGAAGAGGGGGTGAGCCGTCATCGTCGTATCCCTGAAGGTGTCGTAGCGCTAAATGATCAGCGAGAGCAGCAGGACCACACCACCGGCGACCACCGAGATGATCGTCTCCATGACGGACCAGGTCTTGATGGTCTGGCCGACGCTCAGGCCGAAGTACTCCTTCACCATCCAGAACCCCGCGTCGTTGACATGGCTGAAGAACAGCGAGCCGGCGCCGATGGCCAGGACGAGCAGGGCCGCGTGGGTCGTCGACATGTCGGCCGCGAGCGGGGCGACCAGACCGGCCGCGGAGACCGTGGCCACCGTCGCCGAACCCGTCGCCAGCCGGATCGCCACCGCGATCAGCCAGGCCAGCAGCAGCGCCGGGATCGACCAGTCCTCGGAGATGTCGAGGACCATCTGGCCCACGCCCGTGTCGATCAGCGTCTGCTTGAAGCCGCCGCCCGCGCCGACGATCAGCAGGATGCCCGCGATGGGCGCGAGGCTCTTCTCGACCAGCGGCGAGATGCGCCGCTTGCCGAACCCGGCGGGCCTGAGCAGGGTGAAGATGCCGACGAGGACGGAGGCGAGCAGGGCGATCAGCGGGGAGCCGACGACGTCGAAGACCCGCTGGACGGTGTTCTCGGGGTCGTCGATCACGATGTCGACCAGCGCCTTGGAGAGCATCAGGGCGACGGGCAGGAGGATGGTGGCCAGCGTCGCGCCGAAGCCGGGACGCCTGTCCAGGTCCTCGGACGCGCGCTGTGGGATCATGCGTTCGGGAGCCGGGACGTCCACCCAGCGGGCCGCGTACCGGGAGAACACCGGGCCGGCGATGATCACGGTCGGTATGGCGACTAGGACGCCGAGCGCCAGCGTGACCCCGAGGTTGGCGTCCACCGCGTCGATCGCGACGAGCGGGCCGGGGTGCGGCGGAACCAGGCCGTGCATCACGGACAGGCCGGCGAGGGCGGGTATGCCGATGCGCATCAGCGAGTAGTTGCCGCGCTTGGCGACCATCAGCACGACCGGGATCAGCAGCACGACGCCGACCTCGAAGAACAGCGGCAGGCCGATCACCGAGGCGATCAGCACCATCGCCCACGGCATCGAACGGCCGCCGGCCCTGGCGAGGATGGTGTCGACGATCTGGTCGGCGCCGCCGGAGTCGGCGAGCATCTTGCCGAGGATCGCGCCGAGCGCGATCAGCACGCCCACACCGGCGACCGTGGAGCCGAGCCCGGTGGTGAAGCTGGTGATGACCTTGTCGAGCGGCGCCCCGGCGATGGCGCCGAGCGCCAGCGAGCCGAGGGTCAGCGACAAAAAGGCGTGGAGCTTGAACTGGGTGATGAGCAGCACGATGACGGCGATGCCCGCCAGGACGGCGATGCCCAGTTGGGCGTGGCCGGCCGAGGTGATGGGCTCGACGGTGTCCGCTGCCAGCATCTCGACGCTGAGTCTGGTCACGGGGTTCCCTTGCAGGTACGGGGAGGACGGGGAGAGGGGTGGGGTCAAGCGGTCGGCTCGGGGAGCGTCGTCAGGGCCGACATGGCCCGTTCGGCGATCTCCTCGGGGCTGCCCGACACGTCCACGACGACTCCGGCCTCGTCCGCCTGGAGCGGCTGGAGCGTGGCGAACTGGGAGTCGAGCAGCGCGGTCGGCATGAAATGCCCCTGCCGGTGCGACATCCGGTCCTCGATGACCGCGCGGTCCCCCGCGAGGTGCACGAACACCAGGCCCGGCGCGGCGGCCCGCAGCCGGTCACGGTACGACCGCTTCAGCGCCGAGCAGCTGACCACCCCGCCCAGCCCGGCCCGTCCGTGCGCCCAGGTGCCGATGGCGTCCAGCCAGGGCCACCTGTCGTCGTCGTCGAGCGGGGTGCCGGCCGACATCTTGGCGATGTTGGCCGGCGGGTGGAAGTCGTCGCCCTCGGCGTAGGGGACGCCGAGCCGGGCCGCGAGCAGGGGACCGATGGTGGTCTTTCCGGTGCCCGCTACGCCCATGACCACGACGACATGGGGGGTACTCATCGCTGCCTCACTGTCTGCTGTCTGTCGTCGACACGTGATGTCGACGACACTGAAACCCATTAGGTACGACGAATTCAAGAGTCCGTGACTTATAAGTCTGACTTTTTGAGATCGTGATCCACCGCGTACGCTGAGTACATGACCACTCCGGGCCGGGGTCTGCACGGCCATGTACTGGAAACCCTCGGCCCCGCGATCACCGCCGGCGAGTACCCGCCCGGCAGCGTGCTGCGCACCGACGAACTGGCGCAGCGCTTCGACGTGTCCCGCTCGGTGATGCGCGAGGCGGTCCGCGTCCTGGAGTCCATGCACCTGGTGGAGTCCCGTCGCCGGGTGGGCGTGACGGTCCGTCCGAAGGCCGAGTGGAACGTCTACGACCCCCAGGTCATCCGCTGGCGCCTGGCCGGCGCCGACCGTCCCGGGCAGCTGCGCTCGCTCACGGTCCTGCGCTCGGCGATCGAACCGGTGGCCGCCGGCCTGGCGGCGAAGCACGCCACCGCCGACCAGTGCGCCGAACTCACCGAGTGCGCCCTGGGGATGGTCGCCCACTCACGCGGCCACCAGCTGGAGGGCTACCTCGTCCACGACATCGCCTTCCACCGCGTCATCCTCAACGCCTCCGGCAACGAGATGTTCGCGCGCCTGGGCGACGTGGTCGCCGAGGTCCTCGCGGGCCGCACCCACCACGAGGTCATGTTCGAGGACCCCGACCCGGCGGCGGTCACCCTGCACGTCCAGGTCGCCGAGGCGGTCCGCGCCGGCGACGCGGTACGGGCGGAGCACCTGACCCGCGAGATCACGGTCGGGGCGCTTCAGGAACTGGACATCCTGGCGCCGTAGCTCCCCCGCTAGCTCAGAAACTCCCCGTCGACATACACCCAGGCCCCGTCGACCCGCTCGAACCGGCTCCGCTCATGCAGCGACCCGCCCCGGAAGGACGCCCGGAACGTCACCGTCCCCGTGGCGTGGAACGCCGAACCGTCCGTCGTCCCCAGGATCTCCAGCCCGGTCCACCGCATCCCCGGATCGAGCTCCAGCCGCGCCGGCCGCGTCCGCGGATGCCAGGTACGCAGCAGATACCCCACCTCGCCCATCACGAACGCGCTGTACCGCGACCGCATCAACGCCTCGGCGGTGGGCGCGGCGCAGGCACCGGCGTGATAGCGCCCGCAGCACCCGTCGTACGACTCGGGCAGCCCGCACGGGCAGGAACGCGTCGTCATGGCGGCCATTGTGCTAGCCCGCCGCCCGCGTCCGCGCCCCCGGCAGCGGTGGCAGTGCCGTGCCGTGTACCCACGCCTGGAGCAGCTCGTCCACCGGCTCGGTGGCGAAGCGGGCCACGTGTGCGGCGAAGGCGGCCGTCGTCACCGACCCGCCCCGGTGCAGCTGGGCCCAGCCGCGCAGCATGCGGAAGAAGGCGATGTCGCCCAGCGCGCAGCGCACCGCGTGCAGGACGAGGCCGCCGCGTTCGTAGAGCCGGTCGTCGAACATCGACTTGCGGCCCGGATCCCCCAGCCGCAGATCCTGCGGCTGCGACGCCAGCAACCGGTGTGCGGCGGCGGCGAGTTGCTGTGCGGTACGGCCGCCCGAGCGCTCCGACCACAGCCACTCCGCGTACTTCGCGAACCCCTCGTTCAGCCAGATGTGCCGCCAGTCCGCGATCGACACGCTGTTGCCGAACCACTGGTGCGCCAGCTCGTGCGCCACCAGCCGCTCCGAACCCCGCGCCCCGTCCACGTGGTTGGCGCCGAACAGCGACAGCCCCTGTGCCTCGACGGGCACATCGAGCTCCTCCTCGGTCACCACGACCGCGTACTCGTCGAACGGGTACGGCCCGAACAGCTCCTGGAAGACCTCCATCATCTGCGGCTGGCGCGCGAAGTCCCGGGAGAACTCCGGCAGCAGATGTGCCGGGATGTGCCCGTGCTGCGGCACCCCGCCCAGGCCCGGGTCGCCCAGCAGCACCGCCTGGTACTTGCCGATCGACAGGCCGACCAGATAGCTGGACGTCGGCGCCGACTGCTCGTACACCCAGGTCGTCGTCGACGCCTTGGTCGTCCGGGTCAGCAGGCGCCCGCCCGCCACCACCGCGTACGCCGACGGGGTGGTGACCGAGATCTGGTACGACGCCTTGTCGGCCGGCCGGTCGTTGCACGGGTACCACGACGGCGCCCCGATCGGCTGGCTCGCCACCAGCGCCCCGTCCTCCAGTTCCTCCCAACCGAGCCCGCCCCAGGGGCTGTTCACCGGCTTGGGGTTGCCCGACCAGTGCACCTCCACCGTGAAGGCCGCCCCGGCGCGGACCGGCTTGGCCGGGCGGACGCGCAGCCTGCCGCCGCGGTGCGTGTAGTGCGGCTGCCGGCCGTCGACCCGGACCCGCCCGATCCGGAAGCCCGCCAGGTTCAGCACGAACTCGGTCAGCGGCGCCCGCCCCGCGATGGCGTTGATGCGGGCCGTCCCCGACAGCCGGTTCGGGCCCGGGCGGTAGTCCAGCGCCAGCTCGTACCGGTGCACCCGGTACCGGGGGTCGCCGTGCTCCGGGAAGTACGGGTCCGCGCCCGCCGCCTGCTGAACTGCCACCGCTGTCTGTGCTCCCTGCGCCTTACCGCTGCCACTGAAGTGCCGGCCCACCGCCTCCGGCCCCGAGTGGGCCGCGCTCAGGGACGCCATGCCTCGATCGGATTGCCGAGCCAACGGGTGTCGTCGGGGACCGACTCCGCCGCCATGACGAGCGACGCGGGACCCAGCGTCGTACGGGCCCCGATCGCGCTGCCGGGCAGGACGATCCCGCCAGGACCCAGCGTCGCGCCCTCACGGAGGACCACAGTATCCGTCCGCAAGATCCGGTCGTGGAAGAGGTGCGTCTGGAGCACACAGCCCCGGTTCACCGTGGCCGCGTCCTGAAGGGTCACCAGATCCGTCTCCGGCAGCCAGTAGCTCTCGACCCACACACCCTTGCCGATGCGCGCGCCGAGCCCTCGAAGCCACGCCGTCATCACCGGCGTACCCGGCACCGAACCGGCCAACCACGGCACCGCGAGCACCTCGACGAAGGTGTCGGCCAGCTCGTTGCGCCACACGAAGGAGGACCACAGCGGATGCTCACCGCTGTGATGCCGCCCCACCAGCAGCCACTTCGCCACGATCGACACCAGCCCGGCGGCGGCACCCGCCGCGAGCAGCACAAGACCCGACAGCAGCGGCGCCCAGACCCCCAGCGCACACAGCGCGGCGATCGTCAGTACCGCGAGCCCCGCCGAGCAGAACACCGGCACGATCCGGCACAGCTCCACCAGACCGCGCGCCCACAGCAGCCGGGCCGGCGGCTCGTACGTCCGGCTCTGGTCGCCGTCGGCCGCGGCGCGCGGCAGCTTCACCGGCGGCAGCCCCAGGTACGAGGTGCCCTTCTTGGCCTTCTTCGGCGTCGCCGACAGCACCCCGACCAGCCCGCCGTCCGGCACCGAACGCCCCGGCGCGGTCATCCCCGAGTTCCCGAGGAAGGCCCGCCGCCCGATCTGAGCCCGCCCGATCCGCATCCAGCCACCGCCGAGCTCGTACGGCGCGGTCAGCGTGTCGTCGGCCAGGAACGCGCCCTCGCCGACCGTGGTCAGGCTCGGCAGCGCCAGCACCGTCGACACCTCGGCGCCGCGCCCGACGCGCATCCCGAGCAGCCGCAGCCACACCGGCGTGACCAGCCCGGCGTACAGCGGGAACAGGGTGTCGCGCGAGCGGTCCATCAGCTGGGTGACGGTCCAGGCCTGCCAGCCGACCCGGCTGTGCGTGGGATGGGTGCCCTCCCGCAGGCCCAGGCTCAGCAGCCGTACGGCGATCAGGATCAGCAGCGCGTACGCCGCCCCGAAGGTGAGCGTCGCCGGCACGAGGGCCAGCGCGGCGCCCGTCAGTGGCGCGTCCGGCGTGAAGAACACCAGGGCCACGAGGAACGCGGCGGCGCCCGCCAGCACCGGCAGCGCACTCAGCGCGAAGCCCGTCAGGCCGTACATCACCCGCCAGTACGTGCCCCGCCGCGGCCGCTCCTTGGGCCAGTTGCGCTTGGCCTTGCCCAGCTTCACGGCGGGCGCGCCCGCCCACCGCTGACCGGTGGGAACCTGCCCGGTGACCGCCGAACCCGGCGCCACCTCGGCCCGCTTGCCCACCCGGGCACCCGGGAAGAGCATGCTGCGCGTGCCGACGACGGCATGCGCGCCCACCTTCACGGTGCCGATCTCGAGCCGGTCCCCGTCCAGCCAGTACCCGGACAGATCGACCTCGGACTCGACCGCCGCCCCGCGCCCCAGCTTGAGCAGCCCGGTGACCGGCGGCAACGAGTGCAGGTCGGCCTCGGGCCCGACCTTGGCGCCCAGCGCCCGCGCGTACCGCTCCAGCCAGGCCCCGGTCAGCGAGGTCGCCCCGGTGAACTCGGCCAGCCGCTCGGCGGTCCACAGCCGCAGATGGACGCCGCCACCGCGCGGGTAGCGGCCGGGCTTCACGCCCCCGAGCAGCAGCCGCGCACCCCCGGCGGCCAGCGCGAGCCGCCCCGGCGGGCTGAACAGCACCACGGCCCCGACCGCGAGCAGCCACCAGGGCGCCGTCGGCAGCCACCCGTAGGCGGGCAGCAGATTCCCGAGCGCGGCCAGCACGACCGTCCAGCGCAGACCGAGCAGCGTGAACAGCGGAGCGAGAAGCAGCAGCTGGACAAGCTGCGCCCGCCGGGGCACCGGCGTGACGACACGCTCCGCCCCGTCGTCCTGCGCGGACTCCTCAAGCCGCCGGGCCAGCTTGCGCAGCACCGGCTGCTGATAGATGTCCAGCACGGCCGCGCTCGGATACCGGGTCCGCAGCCGCGTCGTCAGCTGCGCCGCGGCGAGGCTGCCGCCGCCGATCGCGAAGAAGTCGTCGCTGGCTCCCGTGACCGGGATGCCCAGCACCTCGGTCCACTGCTCGGCGAGCCAGGCCTCGGTGCCGTACAACTGCTCGGCACGCCCACCCGTCTCGACGCCCTCCAGGGGCCAGGGCAGGGCCGCGCGGTCCACCTTGCCGCTCGTACGGGTCGGCAGATCGTCGACCGGCGCCAGCAGCGGCACCAGCGCGGCGGGCAGCTCCGCCCGCAGCTTCTCCACCGCCACCGCCTGGTCCCAGCCGTCCTGGGTGACGACGTACCCGACGAGGAGCTGGTTGCCGCTGCGAGCGGTCCGCACCGCGGCGGCCGCACCGGCCACGCCGGGCAGCGCCTGCAACGCGGCATCCACCTCACCGAGCTCGATCCGCCGCCCGCCGAGCTTGATCTGCTCGTCGGCCCGCCCGAGGAAGACAAGACCCTCCGGCTCCGCCTTGACGAGGTCACCACTGCGGTACGCCCGCTCCCAGCCCAGCGACTGGAGCGGCGCGTACTTCTCCGCGTCCTTCTCGGCGTCGAGATACCGGGCGAGACCCACCCCGCCGATCACCAACTGCCCGCTCGCCCCCATCGGCACCGGCTCCCCGGCCTCGTCGACGACGGCCAGCTCCCAGCCGTTCAGCGGCAGCCCGATCCGGATCGGCTCCTCGCCGCTCATCAGCGACGCACACGCCACGACGGTCGCCTCGGTCGGCCCGTACGTGTTCCAGACCTCGCGCCCCTCGGTCACCAGCCGCTGCGCCAGCTCGGGCGGGCAGGCCTCACCGCCGAAGATCAGCAGCCGTACGTCATTGAGGGTCTCCGGCTCCCAGAGCGCGGCCAGCGTGGGCACGGTCGACACGACCGTGATCTCCTGCTCGACCAGCCACGGCCCGAGATCGGCGCCGCTCCTGACCTGCGAGCGCGGCACCGGCACCAGACAGGCGCCGTACCGCCAGGCCAGCCACATCTCCTCGCAGGACGCGTCGAACGCCACCGAAAGACCCGCCATCACCCGGTCCCCGGGCCCGATCGGCTCCTCGGTGAGGAACAGCGCGGCCTCGGCGTCCACGAACGCGGCGGCGCTGCGGTGCGAGACGGCGACGCCCTTCGGCCTGCCCGTCGACCCGGAGGTGAAGATGATCCAGGCGTCGTGCTCGACGCCCGGGCGCGCGGCGGCGACGTCACCGCGCGAGTACACGGTCAGCTCGTGCCCGGCCCCGACGACGGCCCGTACGTCCGCCTCCCCGAACACCAGCTCGGCCCGCTCGTCCGGGTCCTCGGCGTCCACGGGGACATAGGCGGCACCGGCCGCGAGCACGGCCAGGATCGCGATGTACAGGTCATTGGTGCCGGACGGCACCCGCACGCCGACCCGGTCGCCGCGCCCGACCCCGGCCGCGGCGAGCGCCCGCCGCAGCCGCTCCACCTCGACGGCCAGCGCCCGGTAGGTCAGGCTGCTCGTGCCGTCGTCCAGCGCCGGCTCGTCCGGGTAGGACCGCACCGACGCGTCGAAGATGTCGACCAGCGTGCGGGGGGAGGCCGCCGGACCTCCGGAGAAACGTGCCCTGTCGCCGAACTTCTCGCGGATCTCTTCGTCGAGCAGGCCGAGAGCATCGCTCTCGTGGATCGCTGCCATCCGGTCCTCGCGTCTCGATCCCGGATGCCTCCGGGGCGCTGGCGGGCCCGCAGGTCTGCCTGGGGTTGTCCGGCTCCAGCTCCGTAACAAGCCGGAAATTTTAGTACGACGCTAGGTTCGGGGCCGTGGTTCGGCCACTTGGGACGGCTGTCCAGGGCTTGTGGAGCCCGGCAGACGGGCGCTGACCTGGTGATCTTCTCTGGACGAGACTTACCCCACACAGTGTGTGACGGGGCGGTGGACACAGCGTCCGGATGGCCCATTCCGAGGTGCCGGAGCCCCTGGGTTCGGCGGGAATGGACTCGAACCGCGGGTGGCCGCGGGCGGTGTTCCGATGCCGGAGGACGGATGCCGAACCCACTACAGGGCGGTCGTACGGGCAGGGTCCTGCGCCGTACCGCGTCGGCGGTTCTGATCGTCCTCGCCTGCGTCCTGGTCCCGGTCACCGTGATCACGGTGTGGGTGCACGACATCGCCCTCGACACCGACCGCTACGTCAGGACCATGGAGCCGCTCGCCTCCGACCCCGCCATCGAGGACGCCGTGCACGACCGGCTCGTCGACGCGGTGGACGTGCGCGTCAACGGCGAGCAGGTGACCGCCGACATCGCGGCCTGGCTCCAGTCGCAGGGCCTGCCGCCCCGCGCCGCCGCGGCGGTCAAGGCGCTCGCCCCCCAGCTGGACGCGGCCGCGCACGCCGCCGCGGACCGGGTGGCGACCCGCTTCGTCGAGAGCGACCGCTTCGAGCAGCTGTGGACCACGGCCAACCGCACCGCCCACTCGGCCGTGGTGCACGCCCTGACCGGCAAGGGACGCGGGGCGATCGACGTCGAGGAGGGCACGGTGACCCTCGACGTCGGAACCGCCGTGGAGGGGGTCCGACAGGATCTGGTGGACGCCGGTCTGCGGCCGGCGTCCAGGATCCCGGACGTCGAGAAGCGGGTGGTCCTGTTCAAGTCCGACGAACTCGACCAGTTCCAGGACGCGGCGCACGCGCTGGACCTGGCGGGCTACTGGATGCCGGTGATCACCGTGCTGCTCGGCGCGGCGGGCGTCGCGCTGGCCCACCGACGCCGCCGCGCACTGGCGAAGGCGGCCCTGGGCGCGGCCCTCGGCTGTCTGATCGTCGCCATCGGGCTGGTCGTCGCCCGCCGCTACTACCTCGACCACCTGCCGCGGACCGTCCTGTCCGAGCCGGCGGCGGCCGCGGTCTTCGACACCCTGCTGCGCTTCCTGCGGGTCACACTGCGCACCGTGATCGTGCTCGGCGTGGTCGTCGCCCTCGGCGCCTACCTCGTCGGCCCCGGGCGCCTGCCGCGCGCCGTGCGCGGCCGGGCCGAGCGGGGCGCCGACGCCACCGCCCGGTGGGCCGGCTCCCGCGGCATCACCACCGGACCGGCCGGGACGTGGACGGCGGCCCACCGGGGCGCGCTCACGGCCGGCGTCCTGCTGCTGATCACCGTGCTGTTCGCACTGTGGAACAACCCCACGCCCGCGACGGTCCTGGTGCTGGTGATCATCCTGCTGGCGGCACTGGCGGTGATCGCCCTGCTCGCGGCCGACGGCCGCAGCAGGCCCCCGGCGACCCCGGAAAAGCAAGAAACCCCTGGTTGACAGGGGTTTCAGCTGGTGTCCGAGGGGGGACTTGAACCCCCACGCCCGATAAAGGGCACTAGCACCTCAAGCTAGCGCGTCTGCCATTCCGCCACCCGGACAAGGTGTCTGTCGTGCGGGGTTTCCCCGCGGCGACAGAGAAAACATTACCAGGCTTTCGAGGGGCCCCGATCACCCCCCGTCGCGACGTGAACGGCGTGTGACGGCTCGTGGCCGCTCTTGGGCCGGACCGTGGTCGGGGGGAGGATGAGGGGGCACACCAGCATCGACCGCGCGGAGGGAAGCAGCGTGAGCGAGACGGACACGGCCAGGGGCGTCACCGGCGAGGACGAGGTCGTGGACCTCTGCCGCGAGCTGATCCAGATCGACACCAGCAACTACGGAGACCACTCGGGTCCCGGCGAGCGGGCGGCGGCCGAGTACGTCGCCGAGAAGCTCGCCGAGGTGGGCCTCGAACCGCGGATCTTCGAGTCGCACCCCGGGCGCGCCTCCACGGTGGCCCGCATCGAGGGCGAGGACCCCTCCAGGCCGGCGCTGCTCATCCACGGCCACACCGACGTCGTACCGGCCAACGCCGACGACTGGACCCACCACCCCTTCTCCGGCGAGGTCGCGGACGGGTGCGTGTGGGGGCGCGGGGCCGTCGACATGAAGGACATGGACGCGATGACCCTGGCGGTCGTACGCGACCGGCTGCGCAGCGGCCGCAGGCCCCCGCGCGACATCGTGCTCGCGTTCCTCGCCGACGAGGAGGCCGGCGGCAAGTTCGGCGCCCGGTTCCTCGTCGACAAGCACCCCGAACTCTTCGAGGGCGTCACCGAGGCGATCAGCGAGGTGGGCGGGTTCTCGTTCACCGTGAGCGAGCAGCGGCGGCTCTATCTGATCCAGACGGCCGAGAAGGGCATGCACTGGATGAAGCTGACCGTGGCCGGTACGGCGGGCCACGGGTCGATGATCCACCGGGACAACGCGATCACCGAGCTGTCGGAGGCGGTCGCGCGGCTCGGCCGGCACAGGTTCCCGGTACGGGTCACCAAGACCACCCGGGCCTTCCTCGACGAACTCGGCGACGCCCTCGGCACCGAGCTGGACCCGGAGAACATGGAGGGCACCCTCGCCAGGCTCGGCGGCATCGCCAAGCTGATCGGCGCGACCCTCAGCAACACGGCCAACCCCACCCAGCTCGGCGCCGGCTACAAGGTCAACGTCATCCCGGGCGAGGCCACCGCCCATGTCGACGGCCGGTTCCTGCCCGGGTTCGAGGAGGAGTTCCTCGCCGACCTCGACAAGATCCTCGGGCCCAAGGTCAGGCGCGAGGACGTGCACGCCGACAAGGCCGTCGAGACCAGCTTCGACGGGGCGCTGGTGGACGCCATGCAGTCCGCGCTGGTCGCCGAGGACCCGGCCGCGAAGGCCGTCCCCTACATGCTCTCCGGCGGCACGGACGCCAAGTCCTTCGACGACCTGGGCATCCGGGGATTCGGCTTCGCCCCGCTGAAGCTGCCGCCGGAGCTGGACTTCGCCGGAATGTTCCACGGCGTCGACGAGCGGGTACCGGTGGACGGGCTGCGATTCGGCGTGCGGGTGCTCGACCGTTTCATCGACGCGTCCTGAACCGGCCTACTCAAACGACCCTCCTGTAATCGTCCAGTTGTACTGGGCGTGGCTGGGGAGGGTGAACGCGCTCATAGGGTCGTAGCCCTATTAGTTCCTCCTCGTTACAGGTGATGCGATCAGCTACTTGTGATCGCATTGCCAACAAGGAGGAACAATGATCAAGAAGGTCGTCGCTGCTGCGGCTGCCACCGGTGGGCTGGTTCTCGCGGGCGCGGGCCTGGCCGTTGCCGACTCCGGTGCCCAGGGTGCCGCGGTGCACTCCCCGGGCATCCTGTCCGGCAACGTCGTTCAGGCGCCGATTCACGTCCCCGTGAACGTCTGCGGCAACACGGTCTCCGTGGTCGGTCTGCTGAACCCCGCCTTCGGCAACACCTGCATCAACAAGTGACGTTGTGCCTCGCCCCATGACCAAGGGGCTGAGCCCGTCGGCCCCGGAGCGCGTGCCATGCGCTCCGGGGCCGACCGGCCTTTTCGGAACGTCGGTCGAATATCCGACGTCGTCCTTTCGGAACAAGGTCGAAGGCAGGTAATCAGCAATGCGACAGGTCACCCGCAAGGGCCTGATGACCGTGGCGGCCGCGACCGGAGTCATCGCCGCCGCGGGCGGCACGGCCCACGCGACCGGCGCGGGAGCGGACGGCTCCAGTTCGAACTCGCCCGGCGTGCTGTCGGGCAACACGGTGCAGGCGCCGGTACACGTGCCGGTCAACGTCTGCGGCAACACCGTCAACGTCGTCGGGGTGCTCAACCCGGCGATCGGCAACAGCTGCACCAATCAGGGCGGCGGCTCCCACGGCGGGGGCGGCGCGTCGTCCGACGGTCACGCCAGTGACTCGCCCGGCATCGGCTCCGGCAACCACGTCGAGGCGCCGGTGCATGTGCCGGTCAACGTCTGCGGCAACAGCGTCGACGTCATCGGCATCGGCAACCGCAGCACGGGCAACGACTGCGCCAACGGCGGCGACGGCGGGGGCCACACCCCGCCGGGCGGCGGCCAGGAGACCCCGCCGGGGGAGCCGGGCAACCCCGGGAACCCCGGCAGCCCGGGGGAGCCGGGCCATCCCGGTACCCCTGAGAACCCCGGCAACCCTGGAAACCCCGGCAGCCCGGAGAACCCCGTCGAGCCCGCCAACCCCGGATCCCCGAGCACGCCGCCCGGCATGGGCGGCGTGACACCGGGCGGCGGCGCCTCGCACGCGAACCACCCGGGCACCCACTTCGTCACCCAGCCCGAGGGCGAGGCACAGCTCGCCCGGACCGGCAGTGACCTGCCGATGGGCCTCGTGCTGCCGGTCGGCGCGGGGGCGCTGCTGGCGGGTGCCGTGCTGTACCGCAAGGCACGGCCCTCGCAGTAGACGCGGGCGCGGCTTCCGGTACGGAACGGAGTGGGCCCCGCCGCGGCGGGGCCCACTCCGCATCTTCCTGTCCGTCGCCTCAGCTCACCACGTGGCCCGCACCTGGCGGATGATCCTGCGGCGCAGCCGCACCCTGCGGCTGCCGTCGCGCAGCAGGCTCAGGCGGTCCAATTCCCAGTGTCCGTACTCGGCATGGTCCGTCAGCAGGCGTGTGGCGTCCTTGCGGGAGACCCCGCGCGGTACGTACACGTCGACAAATTCGTATTCCGGCATCGCATCTATTGTGCGGGCTGGGGCCCGGTACGGATAGCGTCTGCACTATGTCTGATGCTGTGCAGCCCACCGCTGCCGAGGTACGCGCCGCCGCCGAGGCGGTCAAGACCGCGCTCGACCG
This sequence comes from Streptomyces ferrugineus, assembly GCF_015160855.1. Classification (NCBI taxonomy): domain Bacteria; kingdom Bacillati; phylum Actinomycetota; class Actinomycetes; order Kitasatosporales; family Streptomycetaceae; genus Streptomyces; species Streptomyces ferrugineus. The sequence continues at coordinate 3,102,994 of NZ_CP063373.1, forward strand.
CCATCTGGCCGCGGTCGAAGGCCGGTCGGGTGAGGACGACCCGGCCGTCTACGAGGCGTTCAACGAGCTGGCCGCGGCCGCCGAGGCCTACGACGAGCTGCTCTACGACCGTTACGACGAGGTCACCCCCTTCGAGATCCCCGGTGCGGAGGACGCGCTGCCGCCGTACACGGGCCCCGAGGAACCGAACGCGCTGAGCGTGCTGATCCGCCGCGACTACGCGGTGGCGGAGCCGCAGCGGCTGCTGGCGCAGGCCCAGCGGGTCGAGGCGGCGGACTACGACGACGGCGCGGACGCGAACGCCTCCGGCACGGTGCACGGGGCGCTCGGCCTCCTGTTCGGCGAGTTCGAGCCGGACGAGATCGCCTCCCGGCACAAGGAGTTCGGCCTGGAGGAGGGCGACTCCACGCTCTGGGTGACCGCGGCGGACGACCAGGCCGACCCCGGTGAATGGCTGGAGGCGCCCTTCGAGGGGGTCGACCCGCAGCGGGTGGTGTGCCGCTTCGACGTCAGCACGGTGTTCGACGACGAGCTGGACGACGAGGACATCGAGGACATCGAGGAAATCGAGGACGTCGAAGGGGACGCGGACGACGACGCCGACGACCTCGAGGACGAGCTCGGCACAGACCTGGACGACGATCTCGAACCGCTGGACGCGGATCGCTGACGCGCGGCGCGGCCGGTTCGACGACGGCGGCGGTCACGGTGAGTGCCGTGACCGCCGCCGTCGTCGTGTGCGGGCGCGGTGCGGTGCGGCCCGGTCAGCCCGCCGACGGCACCTGCGTACCGAGCAGGACGGGCAGGCGGGTCGTGCGCGGCTTCGGCGGGATCTCGGCGACCGCTCGGGGCAGCGCCTGCTCCACGCCGTGGACCACGGACAGATGACGCTCCGCCCGTCCGAACGCCGTGTACACCCACGGTCTGCTCAACGCCTGCGCGGAGTCGCCCGGCAGCACCACGACCACCGCCGGCCACCGGCCGCCCGCCGCCTGGTGGGCGGTCAGGGCCCAGCCGTGCCGCACGGACCGCTCCACCCGCTCCTTCTCCACGACCACCTGCGCACCCGCACAGGACAGGTGCAGTCCCTCGGCGTCGGCCCGCACCACCTGGCCGCAGACCGTGCGGCCCGGTGCGGGGGAGTACGCGACGCGGTCACCGGGGTCGAAGCCGCCGAAGCGGCCGGGACCGGGGTTGAGCCGCTCCTTGAGCGCGGCGTTGAGCGCGCGCGTGCCCGCCGCGCCTCCGTGGCCCGGCGTGATCACCTGCGTCTCCTCGGCCGGCACCCCGATCGCCCGCGGCACCGAGTCCGCGACGAGCTGCACGGTGCGGTGCACGGCCTCGCCCGCGTCCCGCACGGGCACGATCACGACCTCCTTGCCGGGCGCCTCGACCTGGTTCAGCTCGCCGATGCCGACACCGGACAGCAGCTCGCCCAGTGGGCCGGGGTCCGGTCGCCGCGAGGCGATCTGCGGGCAGACCCGCGCCGCCAGCAGATCGGCGAACACCCGCCCCGGCCCCGCCGACCACAGCACGCCCGGATCCCCGGCCAGCACCAGCCGAGCCCCGTCCGGCAGCGACTCGGTGAGCAGCGCGGCCGTCTCGACGTCCAGCTGCGGCGCGTCCAGCACCACGAGCAGATCGAGGTCCAACGCCCCTTCCGCATCCCGCCCGGGGCCCTCGGCACCGGAGAGCAGGCCGGCCACGGTGGCGACGCCGGGCGCGTCGGCCGCCGCCGGGGCGAGCAGCGCCGAGAACCGCTCCCGGCCCAGCGGGCTGTGCGTCGCCGCCCAGGCCCGCAGCCCCAGAGCCCGCGCCGCGCCCAGCAGCGCCGCCGGTTCGGCGCGGGACGCCTCCCCGCCGGTGTGCAGGACCAGGCCGCCGGCCGCGACCGCGCGGATCAGGTCGGCGGCGGAGCCCGCGCCGGCCGCCGCCCGCTCCCACTCCTCGGCCGAACCGTCCTGCTTCGGCACCGAGTTGATCAGACGGGCCAGTCCGTCGGCGAGGCTCTCCTCCGCGAGGGCGTACCGCTCCAGACCGACGAGGACCCGGACGGGCCGCTCCTCCTCGCCGTCCTCGTCCCGCGCCGCCTCCTCGTCCCGCCGGGCCGGGGCGCCGGGCTCGTCCAGGGCGTCCTGGAAGGCCAGGGCCTCGCCCTCGGCCAGGGTGTGCTGCACGGCCGCATCGGCGTCGGGCACGCCCCGCCGGTCCAGCGCGGCGGTGAGCGCCGGTATCTCCAGGGCCGTGTGCCCGGCCAACGCCGCCTGCTCCAGGAGCCAGACGGTGACCGCACGCCCGCGCCGCTCGTCATCCGGTCCGCACTGGGCGCCGAGCAGCGCCCGCGCGAACCCGTCGGCCTGCTCGGGCCGTACGCCGCCGACCCGCAGCAACTGCCAGGGGTCCGCCCGGAGCTGGTCGGCCGCCGTCTCGCCGAGCACCGCGGCGGCCTGTGCGGCGAGCGCCTCCGGGGCGCCGCCGTCGGCCAGCACACGCCGTACCGACTCGACGGTCTCCGGCGCGGGGGCCGAGGGCGCGTCGGACGCCGGCGTCGGCTGCGGCCGGCGTACCGGTTCCGGGGCGGGGCGGCGCGGGGGCTCCGGCTCGCTGAAGACGGCGGCCGCGGGCTTCGCGCCGCTCTCCACGGCCCGTACGGCCGCGAGCAGATCGGCCGCCTGCCCGCTGAGCTTGGCCCCGCTGTCGATGGGCCCCTGCCTCTCGGCCTTGCGCCGCTCGATCCGCTCCCGCTCGATCCGCTGAGCGGCGAGCTCGGCCTCGGCCTCCGACCGCCGCGCCGCGTCGTCGCCGTCCTCGGCCGGATCCGCGCCCGCACCTTCCGGGGCCGAGGCGGCGCTCTCGCCCTGCGGCGCGGCACCCGGCGTCCCCGGCTCGGTGTCCTCCGTGGTCTCGGGTGGCTCCGTGCTCACAGCATGCTCCAGTCGTGATCGGGATAGCGGTGCACGGGCGCCGACACGTCGTCGAGCGCCCGGCAGATCTCGTCAGGAAGACTAAGGGCCTCCACTGACAACGCCGCCGTGAGCTGCTGTGCGTTGCGCGCGCCTATGACCGGCGCGGTCACTCCGGGCCGGTCGCGGACCCAGGCGAGGGCGACCTGGAGCGGGGAGACGGCCAGCCCGTCGGCCGCCGTCTGCACGGCGTCCACGATGCGGCTCGCCGTGTCGTCGAGGTACGGCGCGACGAACGGCGCCAGATGCTCCGAGGCGCCGCGCGAGTCGGCCGGTGTCGCGTCGCGGTACTTGCCCGTCAGCACGCCCCGGCCGAGCGGGGAGGAGGGCAGCAGGCCGATGCCCAGGTCCAGCGCGGCCGGCAGCACCTCGCGTTCCACGCCGCGCTGCAGCAGTGAGTACTCGAGCTGGGTGCTGGCCAGCCGGGTGCGTATGCCGGGCGCCGCGAGCTGCCAGGTCGCCGCCTTGGCGAGCTGCCAGCCGCAGAAGTTGGAGACGCCCGCGTAGCGCGCGCGGCCGCTGCTGACCGCCAGGTCGAGTGCCTGGAGGGTCTCCTCCAGCGGGGTGCTGGGGTCGTAGGCGTGGATGTGCCAGACGTCGACGTACTCGGTGCCGAGCCGGGTGAGCGAGGCGTCCAGCGCGGAGAGCAGATGGCCGCGCGAGCCGTCGAAGCGGCGGTCCGGGTCGGGGACGCTGCCCGCCTTCGTCGAGATGACCAGGTCCCGGCGCGGGACCAGCCCCTCCATGAGCCGCCCCAGCAGGTACTCGGCCTCCCCGTCGCCGTACACGTCCGCCGTGTCGACGAGGGTGCCGCCCGCCTCCCAGAACGTCTTCAAGAGGTCCGCGGCGTCGTGCTCGTCGGTGTCCCTGCCCCAGGTGAGGGTGCCGAGCCCGATCCGGGACACGCGCAGGCCGGTGCGGCCGAGATGCCTCTGCTCCATGAACGCCGAGATTACTGGCCAGAACCTGCCATGTGGGGGCCTGTGGATGAGCAGTTTGCGGGACCGTCACCGGGGATGCGGCAAGCCCGTCGCGCGACGCCCGCCACATCGGCCTCCCCGCCGGCCGCCGGCCGCGCTAAGGTCTGGTCCACAAGGGACGTTACTGATCGGTAAGGGGATCGGCCATGCAGCTCGGGATCAACCTCGGCTACTGGGGCGCCGGAATGGACGCGGACAACCTCGCCGTCGCGCAGGAGGCCGACCGGCTGGGCTACGCCGTGTGCTGGGCCGCCGAGGCCTACGGGTCGGACGCGGCCACCGTGCTCAGCTGGGTCGCCGCCCAGACCGAGCGCATCGACGTCGGCTCCGCCATCTTCCAGATCCCGGCCCGCCAGCCGGCCATGACCGCGATGACCGCCGCGACCCTGGACTCGCTCTCCGGCGGCCGCTTCCGGCTGGGCCTCGGCGTCTCCGGGCCGCAGGTCTCCGAGGGCTGGTACGGCGTCAAGTTCGACAAGCCGCTGGCACGCACGCGTGAGTACGTCGAGATCGTCCGCAGGGCCATGACGCGCGAGCGCCTGACCTACGAGGGGCAGCACTGGACGCTTCCGCTGCCCGGCGGCCCCGGCAAGCCGATCAAGCTGACCGTGCACCCGCAGCGTGAGCACATCCCGCTGTACATCGCCGCCATCGGCCCGAAGAACCTGGAGCAGACCGGCGAGATCGCCGACGGCGCCCTGCTGATCTTCCCCTCCGCGGACCACCTGGAGGACACCGCCGTCAAGCACCTGCGCGCCGGGCGCGAGAAGGCCGGCAAGACCCTCGACGGGTTCGACGTCTGCCCGACCCTGCCGCTGGCCGTGGGTGACGACAAGGACGTGGCCACGCTCGCCGACACCTTCCGCCCCTACACCGCGCTGTACGTCGGCGGCATGGGCAGCCCCAAGCAGAACTTCTACAACCAGCTCGCCCAGCGCATGGGTTACGAGAAGGAAGCCGCCGAGATCCAGACCAGGTACCTCTCCGGCGACAAGCAGGGCGCCGCGGCCGCCGTACCGCAGGACCTGATCGACAAGACCACGCTGCTCGGCTCCGTCGACCGTATCGCCGACCGGATGAAGGCCTACGCCGCGGCCGGGGTCACCACCCTGTCCCTGGCGCCCGCGGGCTTCACGCTCGACGAGCGGATCGCCTCGCTCCGCGCCGGCGGCGAGGCCCTGGAGCGCGCCGGGCTGGCGTGACACGAGGGCCGTACGACGGGGGAGTTCCAGCGGCCGTGGTGGGGGCTCGGGGGGTCTTCCCCGCCACGGCCGTCACGCAGATACAACGCGCGCGTGCCCACGCGGTTACGCCTCTGTCGTCACGCGGATGGTCATTCTTTTGGCGGAGTTGTCCGTCGTAGCTGTTGCGGCACCCCTCGCGCCGCATTTGACTCGTTCTTTGCGGAATCCTGCGGCGTCCTTAAGAGAGGTGCCCCACGATGCTTTCGGCGAAGAGTCTGTTCCAGGAGATCCTCGACAACGACGAGTCCTTCCGCCTGTTCTGCTCCATCGCGGCCAGCGGCGAGTCCCAGGGCGGCTGGGAGAACGCGCGTATCGCCGCGCTCGTACCCGACGGCGAGCGCGCCATGGCCCCCAAGATCACCCGGCACGGCGCGGACGAGGACAAGCACGGGCGGATCTTCAACGCCCTGCTGAAGAAGCGCGGCCTCGAACCCGCCCCCGTCCCGCACGAGACCGACTACACGATGCTCCTGGAGAAGCACGGCATCGGTCTCGCCCACGAGAAGCTCAAGGCGGACGAGCCGCTCACGGTCGAGGACATCATCACCTACCTCGCGCACAGCCGGGTCACCGAGCAGCGCGCCTCCGAACAGATGATCATGCTCCGCAAGTACTTCGGGGACCACCCCGTGATCGGCAAGGCCGTCCGGATGATCTCCGACGACGAGGACAACCACCTCGCCTACACGCACGAGGAACTGCTGCGCTTCGCGGCCGCCGGGCACGGCCGGCTGATCCAGGCCACGCTGCGCGAGTGCGCCCTCGCCGAGATCCGGATCTACCGGGACGTCAGCCTCGCCGTCATGGACCACATGGGGCGCATCCTCGGCTGGCCGCGGCCGAAGGCGGCCGTGCTCGCCGCCGGCATCCACGCCGTGTACGCCTGGGAGCGGCTCGCGGGCTGGCGGCGCATGGTGTCCCTGAAGACGCCGGAACGGCGCGACGCCCTCGGCGGACCCGCCGCCTCCGCACCCGAGTTCGCCTGACGACAACCGAGGTGACGACCACCGAGGTGACGACAACCGACGTGACGGCTACAGCCAGCCCCGGCGCTTGAACAGCCGGAACAGCAGTACCTCCAGGGCGGCCATGCCCAGGATCAGCGCCGGATACGAACCGAGCCAGTGCAGTTCCGGCATGTGCTCGAAGTTCATGCCGTAGATCCCCGCGATCATCGTGGGGACCGCGGCCATGGCCGCCCACGCGGAGATCTTCCGCATGTCGTCGTTCTGCCGGACGCTCATCTGCGCCAGATGCGCCGACAGCACGTCGGAGACCAGCCGGTCCAGGCCCTCCACGGACTCGTTCACGCGCGTGAGGTGATCGCTCACGTCGCGGAAGAAGGGCTGCGCCTTGTCGTGCACGAACGGCACCCGCGCGCCGATCAGCCCCGTGCCCGCGAGCCGGGTCAACGGCTGGGCGAGCGGGCCGGTGGCCCTGCGGAACTCCAGGATCTGCCGCTTGAAGGCGTAGATGCGCGACGCCGTGTGCCGGGAGCCGCCGCCGGTCGGCGAGAACACCTCCGCCTCCAGCTCCTCCAGGTCCCGGCCCAACTCGCCCGCCACCTCCAGATAGTGGTCCACCACCGCGTCGGCGATCGTGTACAGCACCGCCGTGGGACCGTGCCGCAGCATCTCCGGCTCGTGCTCCAGACGGTGCCGTACGACGCCCAGCGGGGCCTCCACGCCGTGCCGGACGGTCACCACGAACGAGTCGCCGATGAAGACCATGACCTCCCCGGAGGAGACGATGTCGCTCTTCGGCTCGTAGCCGACCGGCTTGAGGACCATGAACAGCGAGTCGTCGTAGACCTCCAGCTTCGGCCGCTGGTGCGCGTTCAGGGCGTCCTCCACGGCCAGCGGGTGCAGCCCGAACTCCTCCGCGACCTGATCGAACTCCTTCTCCGTGGGCTCGTACAGGCCGATCCACACGAACGCGTCGTCCTGCAGACGGCACAGATCCAGGGCGTCGGAGAAGTCCGGCGGCCCTTGTGTCCGGCGCCCGTCCCGGTAGATGGCGCAGTCGACGATCACGGAGCGTATTCTCCCGCCCCGAGCGCCCGAACGCACCCGGTCGTACGCCTACCCTGGGCGGCATGCCCACGCTGATCCTGGTCCGGCACGGACGTTCCACCGCCAACACCGAGGGGCTGCTCGCCGGCTGGACGCCCGGCGTCGCCCTCGACGAGCGCGGGACCCGGCAGGCCGCCGCACTGCCCGCCCGGCTCGCCGAACTGCCGCTCTGCGAGATCGTCACCAGCCCCCTCCAGCGCTGCCAGGAGACGATCCGGCCGCTCGTCGAGGAGCGGGGACTGACCGCGCACACCGACGAGCGGATCGGGGAGTGCGACTACGGCGACTGGTCCGGCCGCAAGCTCGCGGAACTGGGCGACGAGCCGCTGATGGAGGTCGTCCAGGCCCACCCGTCGGCGGCCGCGTTCCCCGGCGGCGAGTCGATGCGGGCGATGCAGACCCGGGCCGCGGAGGCCGTACGCGAGTGGAACGCGCGCGTGGAGCGCGATCACGGCGCCGACGCCGTGTACCTGATGTGCTCGCACGGCGATGTCATCAAGTCGCTCGTGGCGGACGCACTCGGTCTTCATCTCGACCTCTTCCAGAGGATTTCCGTCGAACCGTGTTCCATCACCGCGATCCGCTACACACGCCTGAGGCCGTTCCTCGTACGCCTCGGGGACACCGGTGACTTCGCGTCCCTCGCCCCGCGCGAGGAACCGCCGGCCGGCGACGCGACGGTCGGGGGCGGCGCGGGCGCACCGTGATCGTCGGGCGCAGTAGGGTGAAGCGGTCGAAGCAGCGCCGCACCCATCCACGACTCCAGGAGACAGGACGTGTCCCGTCAGGTGTTCCTCTACGACCCCCCGGACCGCTTCGTGGCCGGTACGGTCGGACTGCCCGGGCGCCGTACGTTCTTCCTCCAGGCCACCGCAGGCTCCCGGGTGACCAGCGTGGCCCTGGAGAAGACCCAGGTCGCCGCCCTCGCCGAGCGCATGGACGAACTGCTCGACGAGGTCGTACGGCGTAGTGGCGGCAGCGCCGCCGTCCCCGCCGTGGCGCCCACCGAGATCGCCGACTCCGACCCGCTGGACACCCCCATCGAGGAGGAGTTCCGCGTCGGCACCATGGCCCTGGCCTGGGACGGCGAGGAACAGCGCATGATCGTCGAGGCCCAGGCCCTGGTGGAGCTGGACGCCGACTCCGAGGAGGACCTCGCCGAGGCCGAGGAGCGGCTGCTCCAGGACGAGGAGAACGGGCCCCCGATGCTGCGGGTCCGGCTCACCGGCGCCCAGGCGAGGGCCTTCGCCAAGCGCGCCCTGGACGTCGTCAACGCCGGGCGGCCGCCGTGCCCGCTGTGCAGCCTCCCGCTCGACCCGGAAGGACACGTATGTCCGCGCCAGAACGGATACCGCCGCGGAGCGTGACCTCGGTGCACCTGCTCACCGAGGGCGAGCTGACCGTGCGCGGCCGCATCCGGGACGCGTCCAACGCGGCACTGTTCTGCACCGTCGCGCACCAGGGGCAGGAGGCGTCCTGCGTCTACAAGCCGGTCGCCGGTGAGCGTCCCCTGTGGGACTTCCCCGACGGGACGCTCGCCGAGCGCGAGGTCGCCGCGTACGAGGTCTCCGAGGCGACCGGCTGGGGGCTGGTGCCGCCCACCGTGCTGCGGGACGGGCCGTACGGCGAGGGCATGGTCCAGCTGTGGATCGACGCGGCCCCCGAGGCCGAGCTGCTCGCCCTGGTGGACGGCGAGGAGCCCGGACCCGGCTGGAGGGCGATCGGCCTCGCCGAGGTCGGGGAGGGCAGGACCGCGCTGCTCGTGCACGCCGACGACGAGCGGCTGCGGCGCATGGCCGTGCTGGACGCCGTGATCAACAACGCCGACCGCAAGGGCGGCCACCTGCTGCCCACCGAGGACGGCCGGCTGTACGGCATCGACCACGGTGTGACCTTCAACGCCGAGAACAAGCTGCGGACGCTGCTGTGGGGCTGGGCGGGCGAGGCGCTGACCGACGAGGCCGTCGAGGTGCTCGGCGGCCTGCGGGAGGCCCTCAAGGAGGGCGGCACACTGGCCGTGCGGCTCGCGGAGCTGATCACCACCGCCGAAGTGGCGGCCACGCGCGCGCGTGTCGATGTGTTGCTCGCCTCGGGCAGGCATCCGGAGCCGAGCGGGGAGTGGCCCGCCATTCCGTGGCCCCCCGTCTAGCAGCACAGTGGCCGCTGTCGGGCAAGCAGGCATTCCCGGCCATCCGACCCGGTCCGGTTCGTGTACGGAACATCCGTCCGGTTAGGCTCATGACATGCATGCCTGGCCCGCTTCTGAGGTCCCCGCCCTGCCCGGTCAGGGCCGCGACCTGAGGATCCACGACACCGCGACCGGCGGTCTGGTCACCCTGAACCCCGGTCCCGTCGCCCGTATCTACGTCTGTGGCATCACGCCGTACGACGCCACCCACCTGGGACACGCGGCGACCTACAACGCGTTCGACCTCGTGCAGCGCGTGTGGCTCGACACCAAGCGGCAGGTTCACTATGTCCAGAACGTCACCGACGTGGACGATCCGCTCCTGGAGCGGGCCGAGCGCGACGACATCGACTGGGCCGCCCTCGCCGAGAAGGAGACCGCCCTCTTCCGCGAGGACATGACCGCCCTGCGGATGCTGCCCCCGCAGCACTACATCGGCGCGGTCGAGGCGATACCCGGCATCGTCCCGCTCGTCGAGCGACTGCGGGACGCCGGCGCCGCGTACGAACTCGACGGCGACGTCTACTTCTCCGTCGAGTCCGACCCCAACTTCGGCAAGGTCTCCAGCCTCGACGCCGCCGCCATGCGGCTGCTGTCCGCCGAGCGCGGCGGCGACCCGGACCGCCCGGGCAAGAAGAACCCCCTCGACCCGATGCTGTGGATGGCGGCCCGGCCCGGCGAGCCCAGCTGGGACGGCGGCTCCCTCGGGCGCGGCCGGCCCGGCTGGCACATCGAGTGCGTCGCCATCGCCCTCGACCACCTCGGCATGACCTTCGACGTCCAGGGCGGCGGCTCCGACCTCGCCTTCCCGCACCATGAGATGGGCGCCTCGCACGCCCAGGTGCTGACGGGCGAGTTCCCCATGGCCAAGGCCTACGTCCACGCCGGCATGGTCGCCCTGCACGGCGAGAAGATGTCCAAGTCCAAGGGCAACCTCGTCTTCGTGTCCCGGCTGCGCCGCGACGGCGTCGACCCCGCCGCCATCCGGCTCGCCCTGCTCGCCCACCACTACCGGGCCGACTGGGAGTGGACCGACCAGGTGCTCCAGGACGCCCTCGCCCGCCTCGACCGCTGGCGCGCCGCGGTCTCCCGCCCCGACGGGCCGTCGGCCGAGGCGCTCGTCGAGGAGATCCGCGACGCCCTCGCCCACGACCTGGACGCGCCGGCCGCGCTCGCCGCGGTCGACCGCTGGGTGGCCCGCCAGAACGCCGAGGGCGGTACGGACACCGGCGCCCCCGGCGTGGTGTCCCGGGCCGTGGACGCGCTGCTGGGCGTCGCCCTGTAACGCTCCTCCGACATGGAAGGGCGCTTCCACCCCACGGGTGGAAGCGCCCCTGTCGTTCAGGTGCCGGTCAGAACCGCTGGATGCGGACGCTGCGCAGCACGTTCGGCGACTGGGTGTCCCAGATGCCGATCACCTGGTGACCGAACGCGAAGGCCTGCTGGATCTGCTGGTGGATCTGCGGGTTCGGGTTGTTGAGCACCCGGAACTGGTTGTTGATGCGCAGGAAGATCTGGTGCGGCTGGCCCTGGAGCGGGTGGACGATGTCGACGAAGCCGTTCGCCACACCGGAGGCGAGGGCCTGGGCCTGCACCTGCTGGACGACCTGCTGAACCGCCGACAGCGCGACCTGCTGGAGCTGCTGCTGCATCTGCTGCTCGACCTGCTGCTCCTGCTGCTGCGCGCCGTAGGGCTGGCCCAGCTGTTGCAGCAACTGCTGGTACGGCTGCTGCTGACCGAGCTGCTGGAGCTGCTCCAGCGACCCGCTCATGCCGTACGGCTGCTGCTGTTGGTACGGCGACGTGCTCGGGAACTGCTGGCCCTGCGGTTGTCCCATGTGACTCATCTGCGGGGTGGTGCTCATGCGGGTGTCACCTTCCCTTGATGCGATGGGCTTGCCTTGATGGGATGGGCTTGCCTTGATGGGCTGCGTCAGCCGGCGATCACCAGGCCGACGATCTCGTCGTCCGAGAACCACACTCGGACATCGGGCCGACCCCCCGCGAAGGCGGTGTGGACCGCCTGGCGGATTTCGGGGGACGGATGGTTCAGATTCCGCCAGTCGCCGGCCACGAACAGCCGGAGCCTGGGCGGAAGTTCGCGTGGATACGGCAGCAGCTCGTCCCAGTACCGCTCGGCCGGCCCGGAGCCGACCGCCTGCGGCACCAGATGGGTCACCGCCGCCTTGATGTCGGGCCGGTTGCCGATCCGCTGCGAGGCCGGCCGCCCTGGCGCGTCCTGCTGCGCGGAACCCGTCGCCCTGAGGACCGTACGCGCCCGCTCCGGGGACATCGGCGACTGGCCGGCCGCCTTGAGGATGCCCTGCAGCGCGGCCAGCGCGCCGACCACCAGCGGGGCGGCGGACGACGTGCCCGAGAACGTGTCGGTGTACCAGGCGATCTCCTCGGGCCCGCCCTGAAGGTCGCCGGGCCGGTCCCAGAAGCCGCCGGCCGTCGTCACCTCGCGCCCCCAGCCCTGCGCGTCCACCCGGGCGCCGTAGTTGGAGAACGCCAGCCGTGAGCGGTCCGGGCCGTGATCGCGGCCGTGGGTGCCGGGCGGCGGTGCGCCCGCGCCGACCAGGACCGCGCCGGAGGACGGGTTGGAGGGGTTGAACGGGTTGCGCCACGACTCGGGGAACTCGTCCGGGCGGCGCTCGTAGACGGCGTCGTCCAGTGACTCGGCGCCATTGCCGGCGGCGGCCACCACGAGGACGCCCTTGGCGGTGGCGTAGCGCACGGCGGCGTAGTCGTCCGGCCACCATTCGAGCGGGACGTAGCCACGCTGGTCGTCGCGCTCGGCGTACTCGAACCGGGGCCCCGGGCGGTGCAGTTCGATCAGCATGATGTCGCCGGGGCCCAGCCGCTCGGCCGCCGCGTGGATCGCCGCCGCCGTGCCGATGCCCTGGAACGACGCGGCCGCGGTCACCGTCTCCGGCACGACGCCGGTGACGCCGAACTCGCCCCGGTCGCCGCCGATCACGCCGATCACGGCGGTGCCGTGGTTGCGCCAGGCCAGATCGGTCAGCGGGGTGCCGACCACGACCCCGGCCAGCTTCCCGGCCAGGTCCTCGTGCCCGAGCTGCCAGGAGCCCTCGACGTCGATCACGGTCACGCCCTGACCGGCGCCGCCGGGCCGCTGCCAGGCCCAGTGCGCGTCGACGCCCTCGGGCGCCGGCCGCAGATAGCCCTGCCGGCCGCTGTAGTCGGGTGTGACGGGCGCGCCCTCCTTCAGGCGCCCGCTGCCCTCGCCGACCTGCCCGACAGTGGCCGGAACCGCGCCGGGCTTCACATACGCCGTGTCGATCCCCGGCAGCGCGGCGATACGGGCCCGCAGCTCCTCGGCCCGGCGCTCGCCACCGCGTGCCCGGTAGAACAGCGCCAGATCGGGTGCCTGTGCCAGGTCCGTGGCCTGCTGAAGTCGTTCCTCGCTGCCGAACAGCGGCTCCAGCACGAGCTGTTCGTCGCTGAGGAACATGTTGAGGGCCGACACGTCGGCGCCCGCCGCCGACCGCACGCCCTCGGCCTGGGCACGCAGCCGGGCCTCCGGACGGGCGACGACGATCAGTTCCCGCTCGGCTCCTCGGTAGGTGAATCCCGCTCCGTCGGGCCCCGGCCCGGACGCTCCCGGGCCCTGCGCCGGCTCTGCCTGGTCGGTCATCGTCTGCCGCTCCCTTCGGTCCTGGGGTTGCCAAGTACGGGTGGTGCGGCGCGCCTTCGCAGGACAACCAAGCACGCCCGGCCCGGCCCGTCCAGCCTTATTTCGCCAACTCGGTTTGAAAACAAGTTGAATTGGGCAACGTGTGCATTCCGTCCTGAAACAGATGTCACGACACAATCGGGCCAGATGCTGTCCGGCCGCTGTCGAGGGGCTGTCTCGTGCTGCGGAGGCGAGCGGCGTGTGATGGGGTGGACGAGTCAGTTGACCGTTGGACCAGCTCTCGGCCGGTCCTGTCCGCGGAAGGACGCACCGTGGCCCCCGAACACCGCTCCTTCGCACCTCGGCTCACCCGCCGCAGACTCCTCACGGCCGGCGCCGCCACCACCGGCGCCCTCCTCGTCGGATCCGCCGGCACCCCGGCCGCCGCGGCCGAAAGGACGCAGAAGACACGGCCCACCGTGATCCACCTCCCGAACGGCTTCCGCCCGGAGGGCATCACCATCGGCGGCGGACCGTACGCCTACCTCGGCTCCCTCGGCGACGGCTCGATCTACCGCGCCGACCTGCGCACCGGAGAGGGCGGCATCGTCTCGACCGGGCCCGGCACACCCTCGGTCGGCCTCAAACTCGACCACCGGGGACGCCTGTTCGTCGCCGGACGCGGCGAGGGCGCCCGCGTCGTGGACGCCCGCAGCGGAAACGTCCTCGCCTCCTACCGGCTCACGACGGCGACCCCGACCTTCGCCAACGACGTGTTCCTGACCCCGCACACGGCCTGGTTCACCGACTCCTACCAGCCCGCGCTGTACGCCCTGCCGCTCGGCCGGCACGGCGCACTGCCGGACGCTGACGAGGTCATGACGCTCACCCTGAGCGGCGACTGGAGCCAGGTCGCCGGCGAGGTCGTCAACGCCAACGGCATCACCAGCACGCCCGACGGCTCCGCCCTGCTCGTCGTGCAGTCCGGCGTCGGCGGCCTGCACCGGGTGAACCCGCGCACCGGCGTCACCCGGCTCGTCGACCTCGGCGACGCGGCCCCGCTCACCAACGGCGACGGCCTGCTGCGGATCGGCCGGACGCTGTACGTCGTGCAGAACCGGCAGAACGCGATCGACGTGTTCAGGCTCGCCGCCGACGGCCGCAGCGGCGTCTTCCAGCGCCGAATCACCGACCCGCTGTTCGACGTGCCGACCACGGTGGCCGCCCACCGGGGCCGGCTCTATCTGCCCAACGCGCGCTTCACGACGACGCCGACGCCCGAGACGACGTACGACGTGATCTCCGTGCCCGCGTGACGGCGAAAGGCGGTGCGCCCACCGCGCACCGCCCTGCCTTCGGCTCCCCGGGCCTCAGTCGTCCGACGAGTCCTCGTCGTCGTCCTTGGCACCCGGCTTCGGCGGCATCGGCGGGCGCGTACGGTCGCCGGCCGACGGGCCGCCGTCCCGGCGCCGCAGATACCGCTCGAACTCGCGGGCGATGGCCTCGCCCGACGCCTCCGGAAGCTCCGCGGTGTCCCGGGCCTCCTCCAGCGACTGGACGTACTCGGCGACCTCACTGTCCTCGGCGGCCAGCTGGTCCACGCCCACCTGCCAGGCGCGCGCGTCCTCGGGCAGCTCGCCCAGCGGGATGCGCACGTCGATCAGGTCCTCCAGCCGGTTGAGCAGGGCCAGCGTCGCCTTCGGGTTGGGCGGCTGCGACACGTAGTGCGGTACGGCCGCCCAGAGGCTGACCGCCGGCACGCCCGCGTGCGTGCACGCCTCCTGAAGGATGCCGACGATGCCCGTGGGGCCCTCGTACTTGGTCTCCTCCAGATCCATGCGGCGGGCCAGGTCCGCGTCGGACGTGGTGCCGCTGATCGGGACCGGACGCGTGTGCGGGGTGTCGCCGAGCAGGGCACCCAGGATGACCACCAGCTCCACGCCCAGTTCGTGCGCGAAGCCGAGGAGCTCGTTGCAGAACGAGCGCCAGCGCATGGAAGGCTCGATACCTCGGACGAGTACGAGATCACGCGGCTTCTCACCGCCGACCCGGACCACCGAGAGACGGGTCGTCGGCCACGTGATCTTGCGGACGCCCGCGTCCATCCACACCGTGGGGCGGTTCACTTGGAAGTCGTAGTAGTCCTCGGCGTCCAGCGCCGCGAACACCTCGCCCTTCCACTCCTTGTCCAGATGCGCGACCGCGGTGGAGGCGGCGTCGCCGGCATCGTTCCAGCCCTCGAACGCGGCCACCATGACCGGGTCGATCAGCTCGGGAACCCCCTCGAGCTCGATCACCCAGCGCCTCCTTCCGACGTGCCCTCGCCTGACGAACCAACCTTACGGCGTGCGGCGGGGGCGCCCGCAGCCCCCTTGCACGGGGGAGTGAACGGATCACTGCCCCGTTCGCCACCCCCGAACACCCTCCTGAGAGACCCGATGTCCGATCAGTACCACATGGTGGGCATGTCAGGCCGAAGCGGGATGATCCGGTCACAGGGTCGAACGCAGCCACTGCTCCACGCTCGCGATGTGCACCGTCGCCCACGAGCGCGCCGCCTCCGCGTCCCGGTCCCGCAGGGCCGCCAGGATCGCCCGGTGTTCGCGCAGGGTCCGGCTGACCGCGTCCTCCTGGGTCAGCCCCCGCCAGATCCGCGCCCGCGTGGTCGGCCCGGACAGGCCGTCGAGGAGCGAGCACAGCACCGAATTGCCGGAGCTCTGCACGATGCCCCGGTGGAACTCCAGGTCACAGGCGACGAGTTCCTCCACCGACGGATCGTCGCCGAGCTTGTCCAACTGGTTCGCCAGCGCGTCCAGTTGCTGCTCGCTGATCCGCGACGCCGCCATCGCCGTGGCCGCCGGCTCCAGGATGCGGCGCACGGCGAGGAACTCCAGCACCGTGTCGTCGCGGTGGAAGTCGACGACGAAGCTCAGCGCCTCCAGCAGCAGTTGCGGATCCAGGCTCGTGACATAGGTGCCGTCGCCCTGCCGTACGTCCAGGATCCGGATCAGCGACAGGGCGCGCACGGCCTCCCGCAGGGAGTTGCGGGACAGCCCGAGCTCGGCCGCCAGCTCGCTCTCCTTGGGGAGCCGGTCGCCGGGGCGCAGCGCACCGGAGACGATCATGCCCTTGATCTTCTCGATCGCCTCGTCGGTCACTGCCATGGCCGGCCTCCCTGTCGTTCAGGATGTCGGGCGAGACATCCGATCACTCAGACCCATTATGTGCGAGTGATCTCGTTGTGGACGAGGCGCGTGAAAGGGGCATGCGGAAGGGGCGGCTCCATCGGCGCGGAGCCGCCCCTTCCGGTGTGGCCGGCCCCGGTGCGGAAGGGGCCGCCCTCGTGCGATCCGGCCTGGTCAGGGGAGTGGCCGGACCCGGCACCGGGAGAGGCCCATCCGGCGGAAACCTCATCCGGCGCCTACGAGGTCACTTCTTGTCGAGCAGGTCCTGCACCTTCGCCCGCACGTCGTCCGAGGCCAGACCCCGGATCGTCAGCGTCGTACGGCGGCGCAGCACGTCGTCCTGCGTCTCGGCCCACTCGTTGTCCCGGGCGTAGACGACCTGGGCCCAGATCTCCGGGGCGTCCGGGTGGACGCGCTCGCCGAGCTCCGGGTTCTCGTTGGCGATCCGGGCGATGTCGAAGGCCAGCGAACCGTAGTGGGTGGCCAGGTGCCTGGCGGTGTCGGCCGCCATGCGCGGACCCGGCGCCGGGCGGTCGGTCAGCAGCCGGTGGGCGACCGCGCGCGGGTTCGCGATACCCGGCAGCGGCAGCTTCTTCGGCAGCGAGGCGATGGGCTCGAAATCGTCGCCCAGCGGGTGGCCCGGCAGCGCCTCCAGCTTCTTCATGACCGTACGGCCGATGTGCCGGAAGGTGGTCCACTTGCCGCCCGCGACGGACAGCATGCCGCCCCGGCCCTCGGTCACGACCGTCTCGCGCTTGGCCTTCGCGGTGTCACCGGGGCCGCCCGGCAGCACCCGCAGACCCGCGAACGCGTAGGTGATCAGATCCCGGTCGAGCTGCTGGTCCCGGATGGAGAACGCGGCCTCGTCCAGGATCTGGGCTATGTCCTTGTCGTTGACCGCGACATCCGCCGGGTCGCCCTCGAACTCCTCGTCCGTGGTGCCGAGCAGCAGCATGTCCTCCCAGGGCAGGGCGAACGTGATGCGGTACTTGTCGATCGGGGTCGCGAGCGCCGCCTTCCACGGCGAGGTCCGCTTCAGGACCAGGTGCGCGCCCTTCGACAGCCGGATCGACGGCGCGGCGTTCGGGTCCTCCATCCGGCGCAGGTGATCGACCCACGGCCCGGTCGCGTTCAGCACCAGGCGGGCGCTCACCCCGAACTCGTCGCCGGACAGGCGGTCCTTCAGCTCCGCTCCGGTCACCCGGCCCTTGGTGAAGCGCAGGCCGGTGACCTCGGCGTGGTTGAGCACGACCGCGCCCGCCTCGACGGCCCCGCGGACCGTCATCAGCGCCATGCGCGCGTCGTTCATCTGGTCGTCGCCGTACACGGCCACGGCCTTGAGGTTGTCGGTGCGCAGCTCGGGCACGTCCTGCGCCGCCTTGGCGGGGGACAGGAGGTGACCGACGCCGTCTCCGAACGCGGACAGTGCGGAGTAGGCGAAGACGCCCGCCCCGAGCTTCGCAGCGCCGTGCGGCCCGCCCTTGTACACGGGGAGGTAGAACGTGAGCGGGTTCGCCAGGTGGGGAGCCACCTGACGGGAGACCGCACGGCGCTCGAAGTGGTTCTCCGCCACCAGCTTCACCGCGCCGGTCTGCAGATAGCGCAGACCGCCGTGGAGCAGCTTGGAGGAGGCGGACGAGGTGGCGCCGGCGAAGTCGCCGGCGTCGACCAGAGCCACCCTGAGGCCGGACTGCGCGGCGTGCCAGGCGGTGGAGATGCCCAGGATGCCGCCGCCGATCACGAGAAGGTCGTACGACGCCTTGGCGAGCTGCTCCCGGGTCTCGGCGCGGCTCGGGCCTACGCCGAAGGCCGGGCGCGTGCCCAGGGCAGGCACGGACTGCAGGGTGGACTGACTGGTCATTTCGGGTTCTTACTCCTCATCAGAGCTCGCGGCAGAGCTTGCGTCGGCTCTTGTCAGCTCTCGTCGTCCTCGATCCAGCCCATGGTCCGGTCGACGGCCTTGAGCCAGTTCTTGTACTCACGGTCGCGGGTCTCCGCGTCCATCTGGGGGGTCCACTCGGCGGCCCGGCGCCAGTTGGCGCGCAGCTCGTCGGTGCTGGACCAGAAGCCGACGGCGAGACCGGCGGCGTAGGCGGCGCCGAGGCAGGTGGTCTCGGCGACCATCGGACGCACCACGGGGGCGTCCAGGACGTCGGAGAGCGTCTGCATCAGCAGGTTGTTGGAGGTCATGCCGCCGTCGACCTTGAGGGCCACCAGCTCGTCGCCGGAGTCCTTGACCATCGCGTCGGCGATCTCCCGGGTCTGCCAGGCGGTGGCCTCCAGGACGGCACGGGCGAGATGCGCCTTGGTGACGTACCGGGTCAGGCCGGCGATCACACCGCGGGCGTCGGAGCGCCAGTGCGGGGCGAACAGGCCGGAGAAGGCCGGCACGAAGTAGGCGCCGCCGTTGTCCTCGACCGAGAGCGCCAGCGTCTCGATCTCGGCGGCGGTGGAGATCAGGCCCATCTGGTCGCGCATCCACTGCACCAGCGAGCCGGTGACGGCGATCGAGCCCTCCAGGGCGTAGACCGTCTTCTGGTCGCCGATCTTGTAGCCGACGGTGGTCAGCAGGCCCGCGTAGGAGTTGATGATCTTGTCACCGGTGTTCATCACCATGAAGGTGCCGGTGCCGTACGTCGACTTGGTCTCGCCCTCGGTGAAGCAGGTCTGGCCGAACAGCGCCGCCTGCTGGTCGCCGAGCGCGGAGGCGACCGGGATGCCGCCGAGCAGGTCGCCCAGCTTGCCGCCCTTGATCTCGCCGTAGACCTCGGCGGAGGAGCGGATCTCGGGCAGGATCCGCAGCGGCACGCCGATGGACTCGGCGATCTTGTCGTCCCACTCCATGGTGTGCAGGTTCATCAGCATGGTGCGGGAGGCGTTGGTGACGTCGGTGACGTGCTTGCCGCCGTCGACACCGCCGGTCAGGTTCCAGATGACCCAGGTGTCCATGGTGCCGAAGAGGATGTCGCCGGCCTCGGCGCGCTCCTTGAGGCCCTCGACGTTGTCCAGCAGCCAGCGGGCCTTGGGACCGGCGAAGTAGGAGGCGAGGGGAAGGCCGGTCTCGCGGCGGAAGCGGTCCTGGCCGACGTTGCGGCCGAGCTCCTTGCAGAGCGCGTCGGTGCGGGTGTCCTGCCAGACGATGGCGTTGTGGACGGGCTCACCGGTGTTCTTGTCCCACAGCACGGTGGTCTCGCGCTGGTTGGTGATGCCGATGGCCTTGATGTCGTCGCGGGTGATGCCGGCCTTGTCGATGGCTCCGGCGACGACCTCCTGGACGTTGGTCCAGATCTCGGTGGCGTTGTGCTCGACCCAGCCGGGCTTCGGGAAGATCTGCTCGTGCTCCTTCTGGTCGACGGAGACGATACGGCCGTCGCGGTCGAAGACGATGCAGCGGGACGAGGTCGTGCCCTGGTCGATGGCTGCGATGAAGGGGCCGGCGGTGTGGGCGTCGGTCACTGTTAGCTCCTGGAAGTTCCGTGGTTATGGGGCTTTACGTACGGCGCGTGCCGAGAGTTTCGGTGCTTCTCACCCGAACGGGCGAAGCTCGCTGCTCCTAGGCGAAAGCGACGTTGTAGATGCCTGCCGCGACGGCGCCGCCGACGAGCGGACCGACCACCGGGATCCAGGCGTAGCCCCAGTCGGAGCCGCCCTTGTTGGGCAGGGGCAGGAGGGCGTGCACGATGCGCGGACCGAGGTCACGGGCCGGGTTGATCGCGTAGCCGGTCGGGCCGCCGAGGGACAGACCGATGGAGACGACGACGAGCGCGGTGATCAGGGCGCCCAGCGGGCCCAGACCGTTGCCGTTGTCGTTCAGGCCCTGGGTGAGGACCGCGAGCACCAGCACGACGGTGCCGATGATCTCCGTGAGGAGGTTCTGCACCGTGTGCCGGATCTCGGGACCGGTGGAGAAGATGCCCAGGACCGGGCCTGCGCCCTTCTCCTGGGCCTCGACGGCCTTGGCCGCCGTGGCCTGCGCGCCCGGACCGCCGACGATCTCCCGGTCGGTGAGGTGGGCCTGGAACTGGCCGTAGTAGGCGACCCAGACCAGGGTCGCGCCGATCATGGCGCCGAGGAGCTGGCCGGCGAAGTACGTCGGAACGTTGCTCCAGTCGTTGTCCTTGATCGCGAGCGCGACGGTCACGGCCGGGTTGAGGTGGGCGCCGGACAGCGGCGCCGAGGTGTACACCGCCGTGAGTACTGCGAAGCCCCACCCGAAGGCGATGGCGAGCCAGCCGGCGTTGCGGGCCTTGGAGGCCTTGAGCGTCACGGCGGCGCACACGCCGCCGCCGAGCAGGATGAGCAGGGCGGTACCGATGGTCTCGCCGATGAAGATGTCGGAGCTGGACACCCGCGACTCCTTTGTCCTTCGTCCAGGGGAAGCCGAACCCCGGGTCCCTCCGGTGGTTCGCGTTGCCCTCGGGGGTGAGAGCGATGCCGGCCCTTGGCACTGTCACACTCTAGCGCGTATTGCCGTCAGGTGTTCGACAATGCCGACCGATGGACGGGAGTCTTGCCCCGGCGTCGGGCGTGCGTCAAGAGCTCTGTCGTTGAATGCGCGATCGTTGTCGGTTGTGTTGATTTATCGACATGGCGATGAACGGGTCGGCGCATGGTGCATGGCGGAACGTCCTACGACGTCCCGCAACCGCTTTCGTCCCGTACGGGCTCAGAACCGCCCGGCGCCCAGATCCCGCGATACGGCGCGGGCACAGTCCCGCACCGCCGCGATCAGCTCGGGCCGCAGCTCGCCGTCCCGGCACAGCCGCTCCACGGCACCGGTGATGCCGACCGAGCCCACCGGCATGCGACGCCGGTCGTGAATGGGGGCGGCGACGGACGCGACGCCCTCCCAGGTCTCCTCCACATCGGCGGCGTAACCACGCGCGCGGGTCATGTCGAGGATGTGTTCGAAATCGTCGAGATCGCACACGGTGCGGTCCGTGAACGCCTTGCGGTCGGCGTCGATCGCCTCGCTGTGCGCGACCGGGTCGTACGCCGACAGGACCTTGCCCAGGGCCGTGGAGTGCAGCGGCTGCATGGCCCCGATCTCCAGCACCTGCCGGCTGTCGTCCGGGCGGAAGACGTGGTGGACGATCAGCACGCCCTGCTGGTGCAGGACACCCAGATACACGCTCTCCCCGCTGGAGCGGGCCAGGTCGTCCGTCCACACCAGGGCCCGCGCCCGCAGCTCGTGCACGTCCAGGTAGGTCGTGCCCAGGCGCAGCAGCTCGGCGCCCAGCTGATAGCGCCCGGAGGCGTCGTCCTGCTCGACGAAGCCCTCCTGCTGCAGGGTGCGCAGGATCCCGTGGGCGGTGCCCTTGGCGAGGCCCAGGGAGGAGGCGATGTCCGACAGGCCGAGGCGTCGCTCGCCGCCCGCGAGGAGCCGCAGCATCGCGGCCGCCCGTTCGAGCGACTGGATGTTCCGTGCCATCGCCGTACTGCCTCCGTCCCCTTCGATCGTCGACCCTGCGACGTCGCTGCCGCCGTTCGGCAATGTCGAACACTACCGGTCGTTGCCGACCTCCCGCTAATGGTCCGCCGCTATCCGCCCGCTCGTGTCGCCTCACCTCTAGCCGGAGATCGCCCCGGACGCCATCGCCGTCCCGCGTCGTGGACTGCCTGACCACTTCGGCGCGGTCCCGGCTACGCTGGCGGCGTGCGCCCGCTGCGGAAGGGACCGTGGAGGGCGCAAAGCCGACAGCCGTCGCACTCCAGGGAGCCCTTTCATGGCCTCGTTGCCACCGACCCCTTCCGCCGACAGCCGGACCCGTGTGTCCGCCCTCCGCGAGGCGCTCGCCACCCGAGTGGTGGTCGCCGACGGAGCGATGGGCACCATGTTGCAGGCCCAGGACCCCACTCTCGAGGACTTCGAGAATCTGGAGGGCTGCAACGAGATCCTGAACCTGACCCGCCCCGACATCGTCCGCTCCGTCCACGACGCGTACTTCGCGGTGGGCGTCGACTGCGTCGAGACCAACACCTTCGGGGCCAACCACACCGCCGCGGCCGAGTACGAGATCGCCGACCGTGTGCACGAACTGTCCGAGGCCGGCGCGCGCCTCGCCCGCGAGGTCGCCGACGAGTACGCCGCCCGCGACGGCCGCGCGCGCTGGGTCCTGGGCTCGGTCGGCCCCGGCACCAAGCTGCCCACCCTCGGCCACGTCGGCTACACCACCATCCGCGACGGCTACCAGGCCAACGCCGAGGGCCTGCTCGCCGGCGGCGCCGACGCCCTGATCGTCGAGACCACCCAGGACCTGCTGCAGACCAAGGCCTCCGTCCTGGGCGCCCGCCGCGCCATGGAGGCGACCGGCACCGAGGTGCCGCTGCTGGTCTCCATGGCCTTCGAGACGACCGGCACCATGCTGCTCGGCTCCGAGATCGGCGCCGCGCTCACCGCGCTGGAGCCGCTCGGCATCGACATGATCGGCCTGAACTGCTCGACCGGCCCCGCCGAGATGAGCGAGCACCTGCGCTACCTGGCCCGGCACTCCCGCACCCCGCTGCTGTGCATGCCGAACGCCGGTCTGCCGATCCTCACCAAGGACGGCGCCCACTTCCCGCTCGACCCCGAGGGCCTGGCCGACGCCCAGGACACCTTCGTACGGGACTACGGGCTGAACCTCATCGGCGGCTGCTGCGGAACGACCCCCGAGCATCTGCGGCAGCTCGTGGAGCGGGTCCGCGACACCGCGCCCGTGGAGCGCCGCCCGCAGCCCGAGCCGGGCGCCGCCTCCCTCTACCAGACCGTCCCGTTCCGCCAGGACACCTCCTACCTCGCCATCGGCGAGCGCACCAACGCCAACGGCTCCAAGAAGTTCCGCGAGGCCATGCTTGAGGCCCGCTGGGACGACTGCGTGGAGATGGCGCGCGAGCAGATCCGCGAGGGCGCGCACATGCTCGACCTGTGCGTGGACTACGTCGGCCGCGACGGCGTCGCCGACATGGAGGAACTCGCCGGCCGCTTCGCCACCGCCTCCACCCTGCCGATCGTCCTGGACTCCACCGAGGTCGACGTCATCCAGGCCGGCCTGGAGAAGCTCGGCGGACGCGCGGTCATCAACTCCGTCAACTACGAGGACGGCGACGGCCCCGAGTCCCGCTTCGCGAAGGTCACCAAGCTCGCCCAGGAGCACGGCGCGGCCCTGATCGCGCTGACCATCGACGAAGAGGGCCAGGCCCGCACCCCCGAGAAGAAGGTCGAGATCGCCGAACGGCTGATCGAGGACCTGACGACGAACTGGGGCATCCTCGAGTCGGACATCCTCATCGACACCCTGACCTTCACCATCTGCACCGGTCAGGAGGAGTCCCGTAAGGACGGCATCGCCACCATCGAGGCGATCCGCGAGCTCAAGCGCCGCCACCCCGACGTCCAGACCACCCTCGGCCTGTCGAACATCTCCTTCGGCCTCAACCCGGCCGCCCGCATCCTGCTGAACTCCGTCTTCCTCGACGAGTGCGTCAAGGCGGGCCTGGACTCGGCGATCGTGCACGCCTCGAAGATCCTGCCGATCGCCCGCTTCGACGAGGAGCAGGTCACCACGGCCCTGGACCTCATCTACGACCGCCGCAGCGAGGGCTACGACCCGCTGCAGAAGCTCATGGCCCTGTTCGAGGGCGCCACCGCCAAATCGCTGAAGGCGGGCAAGGCCGAGGAACTCGCCGCCCTGCCACTGGAGGAGCGTCTCAAGCGCCGCATCATCGACGGCGAGCGCAACGGCCTGGAGGCCGACCTCGACGAGGCCCTCCAGGACACGCCCGCTCTCGACATCGTCAACAACACCCTGCTGGACGGCATGAAGGTCGTCGGCGAGCTGTTCGGCTCCGGCCAGATGCAGCTGCCGTTCGTCCTGCAGTCCGCCGAGGTGATGAAGGCCGCCGTCGCCTACCTCGAACCGCACATGGAGAAGACCGACGCCGACGGCAAGGGCACCATCGTGCTGGCGACCGTGCGCGGGGACGTGCACGACATCGGCAAGAACCTCGTGGACATCATCCTGTCCAACAACGGCTACAACGTGGTCAACCTGGGCATCAAGCAGCCCGTCTCCGCGATCCTGGAGGCCGCCGAGGAACACCGGGCCGATGTCATCGGCATGTCCGGGCTGCTGGTGAAGTCCACGGTGATCATGAAGGAGAACCTGGAGGAGCTCAACCAGCGCGGCCTCGCGGCGAACTACCCCGTCATCCTCGGCGGCGCCGCCCTCACCCGCGCCTACGTCGAGCAGGACCTGCACGAGCTGTACGAGGGCGAAGTGCGCTACGCCCGCGACGCGTTCGAGGGCCTGCGCCTGATGGACGCCCTCATCGGCGTCAAGCGCGGCGTACCCGGCGCCAAGCTGCCCGAGCTCAAGCAGCGCCGGGTGCGCGCCAGTGCCGTGACCATCGAGGACGAGCGCCCCGAAGAGGGCCACGTCCGCTCCGACGTCGCCACCGACAACCCCGTCCCCGCGCCGCCGTTCTGGGGCACCCGTGTCATCAAGGGCATCCAGCTCAAGGAGTACGCCTCCTGGCTGGACGAGGGCGCCCTCTTCAAGGGCCAGTGGGGCCTGAAGGAGGCCCGCACCGGTGAGGGGCCGTCGTACCAGGAGCTCGTCGAGACCGAGGGCCGACCGCGGCTGCGCGGACTGCTCGACAGGCTCCAGACGGAGAACCTCCTCGAAGCGGCCGTGGTCTACGGCTACTTCCCGTGTGTCTCCAAGGACGACGACCTGATCCTGCTGGACGAGCACGGCAACGAAAGCACCCGCTTCACCTTCCCGCGCCAGCGCCGCGGCCGCCGGCTGTGCCTCGCGGACTTCTTCCGCCCGCAGGAGTCCGGCGAGACCGACGTCGTGGGCCTCCAGGTCGTGACCGTGGGCTCGCGCATCGGCGAGGAGACCGCCCGGCTCTTCGAGTCGAACTCCTACCGTGACTACCTCGAACTGCACGGCCTTTCGGTGCAGTTGGCCGAGGCGCTCGCCGAGTACTGGCACGCGCGCGTGCGCTCCGAGCTGGGCTTCGCCGGTGAGGACCCGGCCGACATCGAGGACATGTTCGCGCTGCGCTACCGGGGAGCCCGCTTCTCGCTGGGCTACGGCGCCTGCCCCAACCTGGAGGACCGGTCCAAGATCGCCGACCTGCTCCAGCCCGAACGCATCGGCGTCCACCTGTCGGAGGAGTTCCAGCTGCACCCCGAGCAGTCCACGGACGCCATCGTCATCCACCACCCGGAGGCGAAGTACTTCAACGCCCGATAGGCGTCGACGCAGGTCGCAGCGACCCCCGGTGTCCTAGTGATGTGCCCCGAGGCACATCATCCAAACCAGGCGCTTCGCCACCGCACGTCGTACACTGGACGGTCCACCGCAGGCCGGTTCCCTTTGTGGGAGCCGGCCTGTCCGCCCCTCAAGGAGGTGCGCCAGGATGACCAGCACGGTCCCCGCGCCAGTAACCCGCACGGCCGACGGGTCGGCCCTTCAGGCCGTACTCCTCGACATGGACGGCACCCTGGTGGACACGGAGGGCTTCTGGTGGGACGTCGAGGTCGAGATCTTCGCCGGCCTCGGTCACACCCTCGACGACTCCTGGCGCCATGTGGTGGTCGGCGGCCCCATGAGCCGCAGCGCCGGCTTCCTGATCGAGGCCACCGGCGCCGACATCGCGCTCGCCGAGCTCACGGTGCTGCTCAACCAGGGCTTCGAGGACCGTATCGACCGGGCCCTGCCGCTGATGCCGGGCGCGGCCCGGCTGCTGGCCGAGCTCGCCGCGTACGAGATCCCCACGGCCCTGGTCTCCGCCTCGCACCGGCGCATCATCGACCGTGTGCTCACCTCGCTCGGCCCTCAGCACTTCGCGCTGACGGTCGCCGGCGACGAGGTGCCGCGCACCAAGCCGCACCCGGACCCGTACCTGCTCGCCGCGTCCGGACTGGGCGCTGACCCCGCCAGATGCGCGGTCGTCGAGGACACCGCGACCGGCGTCGCCGCCGCCGAGGCCGCGGGCTGCCAGGTGGTGGCCGTACCGTCCATCGCGTCCATCGCACCGGCCGCCCGGCGCACCGTGGTGAGCTCCCTCGAAGAGGTCGATCTGGCATTTCTGCGGGGGCTGATGGCCGCCTGACAACACAAATGCGGACCGTCGTTCACCCAGCGTGCAACATCGATAACGCGGGAATTCCGAAGGGAAATTCGAAGGTAGCGGATGGCCGAATTCCGGCGCTTCCGAAGACTGTTCAGTTTGTGATGTTCGCCACTCAATCGGGGGTCGACAAGCGTCCTCTTGAGTGCCGCACGCCCCCTGAAAAGGGCTTCGGGCGCACCCTTGTGTCCCGATTGATGGGATGGTGCACGAATCCTTCCGGCGTCAGCCTTTCTTTGCGTCCGCGCCCGGTTCCGCTCCGTGATGGGGTCTCAACTCCGGTCGCATCGAACCCTGCTGCGGGCGCGGACTAACCTCGTCGCGAGAACATCGCACTTACCCCGTGATCCGCCGCGACACCCCTGCATGCCGGGTACACGGAGTCGACAGCTGGAGAAACCCGAGCATGAACCGCAAGACTTTGGTGCTGCCGGCCGTCATCGGCCTGCTCGCGCCGGTTCTCGCCGCCTGCGGCGGAACCGACAGCGGCAGTGACAGCGGCGACGCGATCGTCGTCGGCACCACGGACGCGTTCACTGCCTCGAAGGACGCTCCCGCCCCGCTCGATCCCGCCTACGCCTACGACGTCGGCACCTGGAACATCCTGCGCCAGACCGTGCAGACCCTGATGATCCAGCCGCGCGGCGACGGCGACCCGGTGCCCGAGGCCGCCGAGAGCTGCAGCTTCACCGACAGCGGCAACGAGCGCTACGCCTGCAAGCTGCGCGAGGGCCTGAAGTTCGCAGGCGGCGACCCCCTCACCGCACAGGACGTCAAGTACTCCATCGACCGCGCCCGCTCCCTGAAGGCCGACAGCGGCGTCTTCGCGCTGCTGTCCACCATCGACACCGTCGAGACCCAGGGCGACCGCGAGGTCATCTTCCACCTCAAGACCGCCGACGCCACCTTCCCGTTCAAGCTGTCCACCCCGGTCGCCGGCATCGTCGACCCGGATGTCTACGACAAGGGCAAGCTGCGCGACGGCTTCGAGGTCGAGGGCTCCGGCCCGTACACCCTCAAGGCCGAGGTCGACGACGACGAGCTGGTCTCCGCCGTGTTCACCAAGAACCCCCACTACAAGGGGAGCCTGAAGGTGAACAACGACAAGGTCGAACTGCGCAACTTCGCGGACGCCGACGACATGGGCACCGCCCTCGACAAGGGCGAGATCGACCTGATGACCCGCACCATGTCGCCCGAGCAGATCCAGAAACTGTCCGCCGACACCGACGACAAGGTCGACCTCGTCGACATGGCCGGCCTGGAGATCCGCTACCTGGCCTTCAACACCAACGACCCGGCCGTCAAGAGCAAGGCCGTCCGCCAGGCGATGGCCCAGCTCATCGACCGCGGCGAACTCGTCTCCAAGGTCTACGGCTCCCAGGCCGAGCCGCTGTACTCGCTGGTCCCCGCCAGCGTCACCGGCCACTCCAACTCGTTCTTCAACAAGTACGGCGACCCGAGCGTCGGCAAGGCCAAGTCGCTGCTGGAGAAGGCCGGCGTCACCACCCCGGTGAAGCTGACGCTGCACTACACCACCGACCACTACGGCCCGGCCACGAAGAAGGAGTTCGAGCTGCTGCAGAAGCAGCTCAACGACAGCGACCTGTTCGACGTCGACATCAAGGGCACCCCCTGGGCGACCTTCCGCCCCGCCGAGCAGAAGGGCGAGTACGAGGTCTACGGCATGGGCTGGTTCCCCGACTTCCCCGACGCCGACAACTTCCTCGCCCCGTTCCTCGACCAGGACAACTTCCTCGGCTCGCCGTACGCCAACAGCGCTGTCCGCAACACCCTCATCCCGGAGTCGCGACGCGTCGCCGACCGGCTGTCCGCCACCGGCAGTCTGACGGAGATTCAGGACATCGTCGCCAACGATGTGCCGGTGCTGCCGCTGTGGCAGGGCAACCAGTTCGTCGCCGCCGGCGACGACGTCACGGGGACGGCGTACGCGCTCAACTCCTCCTCGACCCTTCAGCTGTGGGAGCTCGGCCGTGGCGTGAGCGGCTGACGTCTCTCCATGCCCGGCGCGCTCGACCAGGCGCCGGGCACGGCCCGGGATCCGGGACGCGACCCGGGTTCCTCACATTCGACGACAAGGCACTCGTAAGTGAACATACGCAACCAGTGGCCGGTCCTGCCCGTCGTGGCAGGACTGGCCTCCGGCCTGCTGACCGGCTGCGGCACGGAGACGGGGGACTCCGGGGAGACCGGCTCCTCGGTGGTCATGGGGATGTCGGACGACGTCCTGGCCACCGACCCCGCCTCCGGCTACGACCCCGGCTCCTGGCTGTTGTTCAACAACGTCTTCCAGTCACTGCTCAGCTTCCCCAAGGGCGCCACCGAACCCCAGCCCGAGGCCGCCCGGGAGTGCGGTTTCTCCGACACCAAGGCCACGGTCTACCAGTGCACGCTCAAGGACGGCCTGCAGTTCAGCAACGGTGACTCGCTCACCTCGAAGGACGTCAAGTTCTCCTTCGACCGCATGCTGAAGATCAACGACCCCGACGGCCCCGCCGTCATGTTCCCCACCCTCGACAAGGTCGAGACGCCGAACGACAAGACGGTCGTCTTCCGGCTCAACACCCCCGACGCCACCTTCCCCAGCAAGATCGCCTCCGGCGCCGGCTCCATCGTCAACGAGGACCAGTACGACGCCGACGGCCTGCGCAAGGACGGCCAGGCGATCGGCTCCGGCCCGTACAAGCTGGACAAGTTCGACGACGACGAAGCCGTCTTCTCGGTCAACGACAGCTACAAGGGCACCGCCGACGTCCAGAACTCCGGCGTCACCCTGAAGTTCTTCCACGGCGACCAGGAAGCCCTCAAGAAGGCACTGCTCGACAACGAGATCGACATCGCCTACCGAGGCCTCACCGCCGGCGACATAGCCGACGTCGAGAAGTCCGGCGGCGACTCCGGTGTCGAGGTCGTCGAGGGCGGCAGCGCCGAGGTCCAGCACCTGGTCTTCAACATGGACGACCCGGTCGCCGGAAAGCTCGGCGTCCGCAAGGCCATCGCCTACCTCATCGACCGCGACGCCCTCATCAAGGACGTCTACCAGGGCACGGCCACCCCGCTGTACTCGATCATCCCGGCCGGCATCAGCGGCCACAACACCGCCTTCTTCGACACCTACGGCGCCCGCCCCTCCAAGTCCAAGGCCGCCGACGCCCTTCAGGACGAGGGCATCAACGGCAAGGTCAAGCTGACCCTGTGGTCCACCCCGTCGCGCTACGGCCCCGCCACCGACGACGAGTTGAAGGCCATCGCCAAGCAGCTCAACGACAGCGGCCTGTTCGACGCCGACGTGCAGTCCGTCGCCTTCGACCAGTACGAGAAGGACATCGAGGCCGGCAAGTACGGCGTCTACGTCAAGGGCTGGATCCCGGACTACCCGGACGCCGACAACTTCACCGCCCCCTTCTTCGGCAAGGGCAACGTGCTCGGCAACAACTACAGCAACAACGCGATCACCGGCACCCTCATCCCGCGCACCGCGGCCGAGAGCGACCGCTCCGCGACGGACGACGACTTCGGCCAGCTCCAGGACATCGTGGCCAAGGAACTCCCCGTCCTGCCGGTCTGGCAGGCCAAGCAGTACGCGGTCGTCCGCGACAACGTCTACGGCCTCGAGTACTGCCTCGACGCCTCCACCGTGTTCCGCTTCTGGGAGCTGAGCAAGGGCTGACGGACGCCCGCCACCGGCGGCCGCATACACGAAGAGGGCGCCCCTTCACCGGAAGGGGCGCCCTCCTCGCCGTAGCGACCCGGACGCCTACTGCGCGCCGGGGCGCACCAGACCGCTCTCGTACGCGTACACCGCGGCCTGCACCCGGTCGCGCAGCCCCAGCTTCGTGAGCACATGACCCACATGCGTCTTCACGGTGGTCTCGCTGACGAACAGATCGGCGGCGATCTCGGCGTTGGACAGGCCCCGCGCCACCAGCTTCAGCACCTCCACCTCACGCTCGGTGAGCGTGTGCAGCGTGTCCGGAACCGGCTCGTCGC
Source organism: Streptomyces ferrugineus (assembly GCF_015160855.1). Lineage (NCBI taxonomy): Bacteria > Bacillati > Actinomycetota > Actinomycetes > Kitasatosporales > Streptomycetaceae > Streptomyces > Streptomyces ferrugineus. Next base: position 3,133,396 of record NZ_CP063373.1, read on the forward strand.
CCGACGGCAGATGCGTGGCGTACTTGTCCAGCAGCCGACGCGTGATACTCGGCGCCAGCATCGCCTCACCGGCGGCGACCACACGGATCGCCTGCACCAGCTCATTGGCCGGGGCGTCCTTCAGCAGGAAGCCGCTGGCCCCCGCCTTCAGCGCCTCCACCACATACTCGTCGAGATCGAAGGTGGTCAGCACCAGCACCTTCGCCGGGCCGTCCCGCCCGGGCCCGGTGATCTGCCGCGTCGCCTCCACCCCGTCCATCCGGGGCATACGGATGTCCATCAGGACCACGTCGGGCTGCAGGGCCCGCACCTGATCGAGGGCCTGCAAGCCGTCACCGGCCTCGCCCACGACCGCGATGTCCTGCTCCGCCTCCAGGATCATCCGGAATCCGGTACGCAGCAGGGGCTGGTCGTCGACCAGTAGGACGCGGATGGCCACGTGAGTCTCCTTCGCTAGTCCGGCCCCATTCTGCCCTGCGTGCCGCCGTCGGACTCGCCCGCCCTGACCGGCAGCGGATACGGCGGGGGAGTGCCGCCGAATTCCGGGCAATGGGCCTGGTGGTCGCACCAGCCGCACAGCTTCGTCGGCCGCGGCCGCCAGTCACCCGACTCCGTCGCCACCCGGATCGCCTCCCACAGCGCGAGCAGCTTGCGCTCGACCCGCTCCAGATCCGCCACGACCGGGTCGTACGTCAGCACATCACCACTGCCGAGATACACCAGCTGAAGCCGGCGCGGGACGACCTTCTTCAGCCGCCACACCACCAGCGCGTAGAACTTCATCTGGAACAGCGCGCCCTCGGCGTACTCCGGCCGCGGCGCCTTGCCCGTCTTGTAGTCGACGATCCGCACCTCACCCGTGGGCGCCACATCGACACGGTCGATGATCCCGCGCAGCCTGAGCCCCGAGTCCAGCTCGGCCTCCACGAACAGCTCCCGCTCGGCGGGCTCCAGCCGCGTCGGATCCTCCAGCCCGAACCACCGCTCGACGAGCTGCTCCGCCTCACCGAGCCAGGTCGCGAGCCGCTCGCCCTCGGGATCATCGGCGAACAGCTCCCCGACCTCCGGCCTGCTCTCCCGCAGCCGGTCCCACTGCCCGGGAATGAGCGACTTGGCCCGCGGAGCGGTCCGCTCGGCGGCCGGCGCGTCGAAGAGCCGCTCCAGCACCGCATGCACCAGCGTGCCCTTGGTCGCCGCCGCACTCGGCTTCTCGGGCAGCCGGTCGATCACCCGGAACCGGTAGAGCAGAGGGCACTGCATGAAGTCGCCGGCGCGGGACGGGGACAGGGAAGTGGGCGGTATGACGGGGCGGACGGGGGCGCCGGCCGGCGGGACCGCCTCCGGTGCCCCGGCGGTGTCGTCGGCCGGGGGCACGGCCTCATCCGCCCCGGCCGTCGCCGCCGTACTGTCCGCCCCCGCGGGGTACTCGTCCCGCACCGGCCCTGTCGCCGGCGCGACGTCACTGCCGCAGCCCGCCGCGGCACCCTCCGTGCTCGTCTCCATGACCACAGACCTTACGGCCCACCACTGACAGTGACCCACCCCGACCGGCACCGCCGGGACACCGGGGAAATCTCAGGGGGGTGCCGGGGCGAAACACGCCACGACGGCCGCATACCATCGACCCGAGACCCTTCCGCCCGGCAGGCGCGGAAGACGCTTCGAACGAGGGGAAACCGTGGACGAGAGCGGCGGGAGCGGGCAGCCGCGGTCCGGCACCGACGAGTCGACCGATCACCGGCCGGACCGTAAGACCCCGGCCACCGACCCCACACGCCCCGACCCCACCCCGTCCGACGAACGGCCCATGGACCACCGGCGGTTCGACGGCACCGGGGACGACGCCGCGCCCGAGACCTCCGAAGACCGTGCGCACGCCCCGGACGACTCCGCCGCGAGCGAGACGCCGGGGGAAGGACCCACGGACGGCACGCGTGCCGGCTCCGGAACCGAGCAGCACCCGGAACCGCCCCCCGGCACCGAAGCCCACCCCGCCCCGCACATCCCCACCGACGACCGCGCCTTCGCCCACTCCGACACCAAAGGCCGACCGCCGAAGCGCCCCAAGGACCCCCGAGGCGGCCTGCTCATGGGCCGCCCCTTCGGCGTGCCCGTCTACGTCGCCCCCAGCTGGTTCCTCGTCGCCGCGCTGATCACCTGGGTGTTCGGCGGCCAGCTCGACCGCGTCCTGCCCGAGCTCGGCGCCGCCCGCTACCTCGTCTCCCTCTTCTTCGCGGTCGCCTTCTACGCCTCCGTCCTCGTCCACGAACTCGCCCACACCGTCGCCGCCCTCCGCTTCAAGCTCCCCGTGCGCCGCATCCAGCTCCAGTTCTTCGGCGGCGTCTCCGAGATCGAGAAGGAAACCGAGACACCCGGCCGCGAATTCGTGCTCGCCTTCGTCGGCCCCCTGCTCTCCCTCGTCCTCGCCGGCGTCTTCTACGGCGCCATGCAGACCGTCGAACCCGGCACCGTCCCCGGCGTCCTCCTCGCCGGCCTGATGGTCTCCAACCTCATCGTCGCCGCCTTCAACCTGCTCCCCGGCCTGCCCCTCGACGGCGGCCGTATGCTCCGCGCCGTCGTCTGGAAGATCACCGGCAAGCCCATGGTCGGCACCATCGCCGCCGCCTGGGTCGGCCGCGCCCTCGCCGTCTCCGTCCTCGTCGGGCTCCCGCTGCTCACCCAGTCCGGCGCCCTCGGCTCCGACGCCGTCGACAACGTCGGCATGGACACCGTCATGGACGCCCTGCTCGCCGCCATCCTCGCCGCGATCATCTGGACCGGCGCCGGCAACAGCCTGCGCATGGCCCGGCTCCGCGAACACCTCCCGGAACTGCGCGCCCGCACCCTCACCCGCCGAGCCGTCCCCGTCGAGACCGACACCCCCCTCTCCGAGGCCCTGCGCCGCGCCAACTCCGCCGGCGCCCGCGCCCTCGTCGTCGTCGACGCCGACGGCAACCCCGTCTCCCTCGTCCGCGAGGCCGCCATCGTCGGCGTACCCGAACACCGCCGCCCCTGGGTCGCCGTCAGCGGCCTCGCCCAGGACCTCACCGACGGCATGCGCGTCTCCGCCGAGCTGGCCGGAGAGGAACTCCTCGACGCCCTGCGCGCCACCCCCGCCACCGAATACCTGGTCGTCGAGGAGACCGGCGAGATCTACGGCGTGCTGTCCGCAGCCGACGTCGAGCGCGCCTTCGTGAAGGCCATGGCCCGCCCCTCCTAGCGCCGCACTCCGTGGTCGGCGGCCCCCGCAAACCCCGGTAGGCTGTTCACATGTCCGAACCGACCGGTGCCGCCCGCCGTCGCGGGCCCTTCAAGGTCGGGGACCAGGTACAGCTGACCGACCCCAAGGGCCGCCACTACACGTTCACGCTCGAAGCCGGGAAGAACTTCCACACCCACAAGGGTTCCTTCCCGCACGACGAACTGATCGGCGCACCCGAGGGCAGCGTTGTCCGCACCACCGGGAACGTCGCCTACCTCGCGCTGCGCCCCCTGCTCCCCGACTACGTCCTGTCCATGCCCCGCGGCGCCGCCGTGGTCTACCCCAAGGACGCGGGGCAGATCCTCGCCTTCGCCGACATCTTCCCCGGCGCCCGCGTCGTCGAGGCCGGCGTCGGCTCCGGCTCGCTCACCAGCTTCCTGCTGCGCGCCATCGGCGACCAGGGCATGCTGCACAGCTACGAGCGCCGCGAGGACTTCGCCGACATCGCCAAGCAGAACGTGGAGCGCTACTTCGGCGGCCCCCACCCCGCCTGGCAGCTCACCGTCGGTGACCTCCAGGACAACCTGAGCGACACCGACGTCGACCGCGTCATCCTAGACATGCTCGCCCCCTGGGAATGCCTCGAGGCCGTCTCCAAGGCACTCGTCCCCGGCGGCATCCTCTGCTGCTACGTCGCCACCACCACCCAGCTCGCCCGGACCGTCGAGTCGATCCGCGAGATCGGCTGCTTCAACGAGCCGACCGCCTGGGAGACGATGATCCGCAACTGGCACATCGAGGGCCTCGCCGTCCGGCCCGACCACCGGATGATCGGCCACACCGGCTTCCTGCTCACCGCCCGCCGCCTCGCCGACGGAGTCGAGCCGCCCATGCGCCGACGCCGCCCCGCCAAGGGCGCCTACGGCGAGGACTACGAAGGCCCCAACGCCGACGGCGGCAGCGGCCGCTGAGGCAGCCTCCCACCGCGTTCAACGTACAAGCGCTGTGGTCGAGTTCCGGGGAGGAGCCCGGAACTCGACCACAGCGCCTTTTCGTTGACACGCCGACAGCAACCGACAACTCGGAGTGCCGCAGACCCCGTCCACCGCACCGACCACGCGACATCCGGCACCGGAACTCCACACCCCTGCCGTTCCCCCGCACTGTGACGTGTGGCACGATGCTGGCCACCCACCCCCACCGGCACAGCCCTCACAGGAGACACTCCTAGTGCAGCAATCCGCCGTCCCGGAACTGGCACACACCCACACCCGGCCCATCCACTGGCTCGCCACCGCCACAGCGGTCGCCGGTGTCGTGGCGTTCTCCTCGGTCCTGCAGCCCAACCCGGCGACAGCGGCCCAGCCGGCCGGCCCGGAACCACGGCACGCCCCCGCGGCCGCCGCGGCCCCCGACCCCGCACGCGTCGACTTCCCCCTCGAATGCGGCCCGGTGAAAGCGATCGTGGTGAAGAAGGCCACCGGAGACCTCGACGGCGACGGCAGCCCCGAAACCGTGGCCGTCGTGCACTGCGACTCACCCATGGGCACCCCGCCCGACGGCGTCTACGTCCTCACCCGCGCCAAGGACACCGCCGCGGCCCGCCTCGTCGCGACCCTCGTCGACCCGAAGGACAGCAACACCGTCAGTGACATCACCGTCCGTGACGGAGCCGTCGAGGCCGACCTGCTCGGCTACTCGTCCGACGACGTACCGCGCTGCTGCCCCGACGTGAAGGACAACGCGAAATGGCAGTGGAAGAACGGCGCGTTCGCCCGCTCGACACCCTCCGGTGCCCGCAGCGTCTGATCTCCGCCACCGACCGCTGTGAGAAATCAGACAGTCGTAACACCCCGTACGGGACCGGTCACTCGGCGTCCGGGCCGAACATCTCGACCTTGTCCGAAACCCGACGCACATGGATGCACTCGCCCGGGCACTCCCGCGCCGAGTCCACCACATCGGTGAGAAGCGGCAGCGGCACGGGCGTTGTAGCCCCGCTGGCCTGCAAAAGCTCGTCTCCGGCGCCCTTCACATAGGCCAGACCGTCGATGTCCAGCTCGAACACCTCGGGCGCGTACTGGGCGCAGATCCCGTCCCCGGTGCAGAGATCCTGATCGATCCAGACCTCCAGCGCCTCACCCTCGACCCCGGCCGTCCGCTCCACGCTCATCTCTCCTGCCGCTTCCTGCGTCGAGCCGAACGGGAATCCGGCCAGCTCTGACGGGTGTTGAACGCTTCGACCCTACCTTCGACTGGGTTCCAATCATGTGCGGTGGGTATTCCCCTGGCGTGAGGGAGAGCGCAAGGGTGAAGATCGGACACACCCCGACCGTCTTTGTGATCTAGGGGTTTCAATCGACACCCACCCAGGTAGGGTCTGGAAGCGTCCAGCTCCCCTTGGAGGAGGTGAGGACCGTGGCAGCCCACGACGACGACATGAACCGCGGCATCCGCCCGGGACGGGGGTCCGAAGACCCGGCCGGGCAGATCGCCTACCTTGAGCAGGAGATCGCCGTCCTGCGACGCAAGCTCGCCGACTCTCCGCGACACACGAGGATTCTCGAAGAGCGGATCGTCGAGTTGCAGACCAACCTGGCCGGCGTGTCCGCACAGAACGAGCGACTCGCCAACACGCTCCGTGAGGCCCGCGACCAGATCGTGGCCCTCAAGGAGGAAGTCGACCGGCTCGCACAGCCACCGGCCGGCTTCGGCGTCTTCCTCGCCGCGAACGAGGACGGCACCGCCGACATCTTCACCGGAGGCCGCAAACTCCGCGTGAACGTCAGCCCGAGCGTCGAACTCGACGACCTCCGGCGCGGCCAGGAACTGATGCTCAACGAAGCGCTCAACGTGGTCGAAGCCATGGAATTCGAGCGCGTCGGGGACATCGTCACCCTCAAGGAGATCCTCGAGGACGGCGAACGCGCCCTGGTGCTCGGGCACACCGACGAGGAACGGGTGGTACGGCTCGCCGAGCCGCTGCTGGGCGTCACCATCCGACCCGGCGACGCCCTCCTGCTCGAACCCCGCTCCGGCTACGTCTACGAGATCGTCCCCAAGAGCGAGGTCGAGGAACTCGTCCTCGAAGAAGTACCGGACATCGGCTACGAATCCATCGGCGGCCTCGGCAACCAGATCGAAATGATCCGCGACGCCGTCGAGCTCCCGTACCTCTACCCCGACCTGTTCAAGGAGCACGAACTGCGGCCGCCCAAGGGCGTCCTCCTGTACGGGCCCCCCGGATGCGGCAAGACACTCATCGCCAAGGCCGTGGCCAACTCGCTGGCCAAAAAGGTCGCCGAGGTCACCGGCCAGGCCGCCGGCAAGAGCTTCTTCCTCAACATCAAGGGCCCCGAGCTCCTCAACAAGTACGTCGGCGAGACCGAGCGGCAGATCCGCCTCGTCTTCCAGCGCGCCCGTGAGAAGGCCAGCGAGGGCACACCCGTCATCGTCTTCTTCGACGAGATGGAATCCCTCTTCCGCACCCGCGGCTCCGGCGTCAGCTCGGACGTGGAGAACACCATCGTCCCCCAGCTGCTCGCCGAGATCGACGGCGTCGAGGGCCTGCAGAACGTGGTCGTGATCGGCGCCTCCAACCGCGAGGACATGATCGACCCCGCCATCCTGCGCCCCGGCCGCCTGGACGTGAAGATCAAGATCGAGCGTCCCGACGCCGAGGCCGCCAAGGACATCTTCGGCAAGTACCTCACCGAACGCCTCCCGCTGCACTCCGAGGACCTCGGCGAACACAGCGGCAGCAAGGCGTCCACGGTCCAGAGCATGATCCAGACCGCGGTCGAGCAGATGTACGCCGAGTCCGAGGAGAACCGCTTCCTGGAGGTCACCTACGCCAACGGCGACAAGGAAGTCCTCTACTTCAAGGACTTCAACTCCGGCGCCATGATCGAGAACATCGTGGGCCGCGCCAAGAAGATGGCGATCAAGGACTTCCTCGAGCACAACCAGAAGGGTCTGCGCGTCTCCCACCTCCTCCAGGCCTGCGTGGACGAGTTCAAGGAGAACGAAGACCTGCCCAACACCACCAACCCGGACGACTGGGCCCGAATCTCCGGAAAGAAGGGCGAACGGATCGTCTACATCCGCACCCTCATCACCGGAAAGCAGGGCGCGGACACCGGACGCTCCATCGACACGGTGGCCAACACCGGTCAGTACCTGTAAAAGACAGGGCGGCTGCGGGTGCCCTCACCGGGTACCCGCAGCCCACTGTTTTTCAGGCGGAGGCTCGCAGGCGAGGCAATGACGCAAATGATCTCCCCACCAGGGCAAAGGCGCTCTAGGCTCTTCCGTACCGCCGAGTCGCGCAGTGCGGGGACGGGCACCGCACACGCAACCGAGCGCCAGCGGTACTTGTGCGGCGCCCACGACCGAGGGTGCCGCCGGGCAAGGAGGGCCGCATGACCGTACGGCGAGTAATGGGCATCGAGACGGAGTACGGGATCTCCGTCCCCGGCCACCCCAACGCCAATGCCATGCTCACCTCATCCCAGATCGTCAACGCCTACGCGGCGGCGATGCACCGGGCCCGCCGGGCCCGCTGGGACTTCGAGGAGGAGAACCCGCTGCGGGATGCGCGAGGCTTCGACCTCGCCCGCGAGGCCGCCGACGCCAGCCAGCTCACCGACGAGGACATCGGTCTCGCCAACGTGATCCTCACCAACGGCGCACGGCTCTACGTCGACCACGCACACCCCGAATACAGCGCCCCCGAGGTCACCAACCCGCGCGACGCCGTCCTCTGGGACAAAGCCGGCGAGCGCATCATGGCCGAGGCCGCCGAACGCGCCGCCCAGCTGCCCGGCGCCCAGCCCATCCACCTCTACAAGAACAACACCGACAACAAGGGCGCCTCCTACGGCACGCACGAGAACTACCTGATGAAGCGGGAGACCCCCTTCTCCGACATCGTGCGCCACCTCACCCCCTTCTTCGTCTCCCGCCAGGTCTTCGCCGGAGCCGGCCGCGTCGGCATCGGCCAGGACGGCCACGAACACGGCTTCCAGCTCAGCCAGCGCGCCGACTACTTCGAAGTGGAGGTCGGCCTGGAGACCACCCTGAAGCGCCCGATCATCAACACCCGCGACGAGCCCCACGCCGACGCCGAAAAGTACCGCCGCCTCCACGTGATCATCGGCGACGCGAACCTCTCGGAGATCTCGACGTACCTGAAGCTGGGCACCACGGCGCTGGTCCTGTCGATGATCGAAGACGGCTTCATCGCGGTGGACCTGGCCGTCGACCAGCCGGTTCGCACGCTGCACCAGGTCTCGCACGACCCGTCCCTGAAGCGGCTCATCACCCTCCGTAGCGGCCGCACACTCACCGCCGTCCAGCTCCAGATGGAGTACTACGAGCTCTCCCGCAAGTACGTCGAGGAGCGCTACGGCGCGGACGCCGACGACCAGACCAAGGACATCCTGTCCCGGTGGGAGGACACCCTCAACCGCCTCGAGCGCGACCCCATGAGCCTCGCCGGCGAACTGGACTGGGTCGCCAAACGGGAGCTCATGGAGGGCTACCGCCGCCGCGACAACCTCGACTGGGACGCCGCCAAGCTCCACCTCCTCGACCTCCAGTACGCCGACGTGCGCCCCGAGAAGGGCCTCTACAACCGTCTGGCGGCCCGCGGCCGCATGAAGCGCCTCATGGACGAGGAGACCGTCGAACGGGCGAAGGCGAAGCCGCCGGAGGACACACGCGCGTACTTCCGAGGCCGCTGCCTGGAGCAGTACGCCGACGACGTCGCCGCCGCCTCCTGGGACTCCGTGATCTTCGACCTGCCCGGCCGGGACTCCCTCCAGCGCGTTCCAACCCTCGAACCACTTCGCGGAACGCGAAATCACGTCAAGGAACTCCTGGACCGCTGCCGCACAGCAGAAGACCTGGTCAGGGTCCTGTCAGGCGGCTGAGCGGCTGGCGGGCCATATCGGCCGGACATCGGCTGAGCGGGGTGGAAAACCCGGCGTCCGGGAATCATCGAGGTGGTCCCCGTACGTTGGAGAAACTGCGGGGCCGATGTCAGACCCGGCTTGTAGGGTCTGATCATCACCGATCGGCAGGAAAGCCGACCTGTCGACCATGTCGGGCGAACTGAGCGGGGTGAGGGATATGGCAACCAAGGACACCGGCGGCGGACAGCAGAAGGCCACGCGTTCCACTGAGGAGGTCGAGGAGCAGGCGGCTGAGACGCAGGCTTCTGAGGACCTCAAGGAGCGGCAGGAGAAGCTGAGCGATGACGTCGACTCGGTTCTGGACGAAATCGATGATGTGCTCGAGGAGAACGCAGAGGATTTCGTTCGCTCATTTGTGCAAAAAGGTGGGCAGTAGGCCGCTTTTCCCTTCGAATCGAAGGTCTGCGGCTGACGGGGGCATCGAGTGCAAGAAGAGCAAGGTGTGAAGCGCTGTCCGCGGTGCGAGGAGGATAAGCCGCGGACAGCCTTCGCAAGGAACAAGGCGATGCGTGATGGGCTGCAGGTCTACTGCCGGGAGTGCGCGTCGGCGTACCACCAGGCGCGGCAGGTGGCCAAGGGGCGCAACGTGCGGCCGCGAGTGGACGTACCCGCAGGCCACAAGTACTGCCGCACGTGCGGCAAGATCAAACCGCACAGTGAGTGGACGCGGAATCGCAGCGCTTCGGACGGCTTCGCGACGCTCTGCAAGTCATGCAAGGCGATTAAGGGGCGGGCTGGCCACCTCAAGCGTCACTACGGCATCACCGAAGCCGAACGCGACGAGATGATCGCCTCTCAAATGGGGCTCTGCGTGATCTGCCTGAAAGCTCCGGCCGTACATGTGGATCACTGCCACGAGACGGGTAGGGTCCGTGGCGTACTGTGCTTCAACTGCAATTCGGCCATCGGCAAGTTGGGAGACGATCCCGACGCCGTCCGCCGGGCCGCCGCTTACTTGGAAGGAATCGCGTGGAAGCCAACACTCGTAGCACCGGGCGTCTACCAGCTGCCTTCCTGACGCCTGGGTCGTCCTCGTTCATGGACTTTCTCTCCGAGCATCAGCCGGAGATGTTGCCCGGTAAGCGTCAACTGCCGCCCACACAGGGTGTGATCGAGGCGCCGCACGGCACCACGATCGTGGCCACGACCTTCCCTGGAGGCGTTGTCCTCGCTGGTGACCGGCGCGCCACCATGGGCAATGTCATCGCCCAGCGTGACATCGAGAAGGTGTTCCCGGCGGACGAGTACTCGGCCGTCGGTATCGCCGGCACCGCCGGTCTGGCTGTCGAGATGGTCAAGCTCTTCCAGTTGGAGCTGGAGCACTTCGAGAAGGTCGAGGGCGCTCAGCTCTCGCTGGAGGGCAAGGCGAACCGGCTGTCGACCATGATCCGGTCCAACCTGGGCATGGCCATGCAAGGGCTGGCTGTGGTGCCGCTCTTCGCGGGGTTCGACGTCGACCGGGAGAAGGGGCGGATTTTCTCCTACGACGTGACCGGTGGTCGTTCGGAGGAGCAGGGTTTCGCCGCCACCGGCTCGGGTTCGATCTTCGCGCGTGGCGCCATGAAGAAGCTCTTCCGTGATGACCTCACCGAGGCCGAGGCCACGACACTCGTCGTGCAGGCCCTGTACGACGCGGCTGACGACGACTCGGCGACCGGTGGTCCCGATGTCGCCCGCCGGATCTACCCGATCGTCACCGTGATCACCGAGGACGGTTTCCGTCGGCTCGGCGATGACGAGTCCTCCGAGATCGCGCGTTCCATTCTGGAGCGGCGCCTGGAGCAGCCCGACGGCCCGCGGGCCGCGCTGCTGTAGGCGGCGGGTTCGGTCTTATCAAGGTGATCCTGTGACTTCGACAGAAAGGGACGGATAACCGGTGTCGACGCCGTTCTATGTCTCACCCCAGCAGGCCATGGCCGACCGGGCGGAGTACGCCCGCAAGGGCATCGCCCGTGGTCGCAGCCTGGTTGTGCTGCAGTATGCCGATGGCATCGTGTTCGTCGGCGAGAACCCGTCCCGTGCGCTGCACAAGTTCAGCGAGATCTATGACCGGATCGGTTTCGCGGCCGCCGGCAAGTACAACGAGTACGAGAATCTGCGGATCGGTGGCGTCCGCTACGCCGATCTTCGTGGTTACACCTATGACCGTGATGACGTGACGGCTCGGGGTCTGGCGAACGTGTACGCGCAGACGCTGGGCACGATTTTCTCGTCCGCGGCCGAGAAGCCGTATGAGGTGGAGCTGGTCGTCGCCGAGGTGGGGGAGACCCCTGAGGGTGATCAGATCTATCGGCTGCCTCATGACGGGTCGATCGTGGATGAGCACGGTTCGGTGGCGGTCGGCGGCAATGCCGAGTTGATCAGTAATTATCTGGATCAGCGTCATCAGGACGGTATGAGTCTTGCCGAGGCGCTGAAGCTGGCGGTGCAGGCGTTGTCCCGTGAGTCGAACGGTACGCAGCGGGAGATCCCGGCCGAGCGTCTCGAGGTCGCGGTGCTGGACCGTACGCGTCCGCAGTCGCGGAAGTTCAAGCGCATCGTGGGTCGTCAGCTGGGTCGCTTGCTGGAGGCCGGCGGTGCGGCGACCGAGGCCGAGAGTTCCGAGAACGGTGAGGACTCGGAGGAGTCCGGCGCCTCCGAGGAGTAGTTCCGCTTCGCCCGTACTGTGCCCTGGCCGCCCGCTCGGCCGGGGCACAGGGCGTTCAGGGGGTGTCAGGGCACGCTGGGCGGGGCTGTGGAGCCTCGGACGACGAGCTGGACCGGAATGTCGCCCTCCTCGGGTTCGCGGCCTTCCAGGACGGCCAGGAGGGCTTGCATGCCCCGTTCCCCGAAGAGTTCGGCGTCGAGTCGGACGGTGGTGAGTTCGGGGTCGATGGCGGTGGCGAGGGCGAGGTCATCGAGGCCGGTGACGGAGATGTCGTCGGGGATGCGCAGGCCGAGGCGTCGTGCGGCCTTGTAGGCGCCGGCGGCGAGTTTGTCGTCGTCGCAGATGATCGCCGTGGGGCGGGGGCCTTTGGCGGAGAGGGCGGTGCCGGCGGCGGCCAGGGCGCCTTCGATGGCGATGGGTGCCTGGACGGTGAGCAGTGAGGTGCCGGGTACGTGGCCGATGCGTGTGGCGAGCTCGCGTGCGCGTACGTCGAAGGTCCAGGAGGCCACGTCGGCCGCGAGGTGCAGGAAACGGCGGTGGCCGAGGCCGAGCAGGTGTTCGGCGACCTGTCGGACGCCGTCGGTGATGTCGAGGTTCACGGTCGCGGCGCCGAGGCTGCCCTCGGGGTCGCTGTCGAGCATGACGAGGGGGAGCTGGTCGCCGCGGATGGCGGTGAGGGCGTCGGCGGCCATGGAGGAGGCGATGACGCCGTCGAGGGCGGCCTGTGCGGAGGCGAAGGGGTCGCGGGCCGGGCCGATGCCTTCGGGGGAGGGGTAGAGGACGACGCCGAAGCCGTGCTGGGCGGCGATGCGGGCGGCGCCGGTGTAGACGCCCGCGAAGAATTCGGTGGTGAGGGCGGGGACCACCAGGAGCACGGTGCGGGTGCGGCCGAGGCGCAGGTTGCGGGCGGCGAGGTTGGGGCGGTAGCCGAGTTCGCGGGCTGCCTGGCGGACGCGTTCGGCCGTGGTCTCGGAGACGCGGCCGCGCCATTTGTCGCCGAGGACGAGGGAGACCGCGGCCTGGGAGACGCCCGCTGCCTGGGCGACGTCTCGGCTGGTGGGGCGGGTGCTGCCGGGTGCCACCGTCCGCCTGCTCCTTCGTCTGGACTCGTGAACAGGGCTCATGGTACGTATGACGCAGGGCGTTATACGTAAAACTTGGTGGAGGGCGGCGCGGCTGATGACCGGCGCATATGTGGAGATCCTCAGGGCGAGGCACGCCGCCCGGCTGCTCGTCGGCACGCTCATAGGGAGGTTGCCGAACGCGGTGGCCGCGCTCGCGATCGTGCTGTTCGTGCGTGCGGAGGGCGGTTCGTACAGTCTGGCCGGGGCGCTGGCGGCGGTGTACGGGGTCGCCAACGCGGTGGGTCAGCCCTTGCTGGGGCGGCTGGTGGACCTGTACGGGCAGCCGAGGGTGCAGCTGCCCGCGGCGGTCGCCTCGGCGCTGGCGATGGCCGTGTTCGCCTTCGCGGGCATCGGCGCGCTGACGACGGCCTACGTCGCGGTGGCGGCCGCCGGGCTGTTCACGCCGCCGCTGGAGGGCGGTCTGCGGGCGCTGTGGTCGTCGGTCCTGCACAAGGAGGGCCAGGTGCACACGGCGTATGCGATGGACGCGGTGGCGCAGGAAGTCATGTTCACGGTGGGTCCGTTGCTGCTGACGCTGTGCGCGTCGCTGTGGTCGGCGCAGGCGGCGCTGCTGGTGCTGAACGTGATCGGGGTGCTCGGCGCGCTGTCGGTGGTGGTGTCGCCGCCTTCGCGCGCGTGGCGCTCGGCGCCGCGTGAGGCGCACTGGCTGGGGGCGCTGCGTTCGGCGGGGCTGCTGGTGCTGCTGGCCGCGTTCCTGTTCGTCGGGGTGGCGATGGGGTCGATCGCGGTGGCGGCGGTGTCGTACGCGGACGACAACGGCGGCGATGTGGTGTACGGCTGGCTGATGGCGGGCCTGGGGCTGGGCGCGCTGGTCGGTGGCACGGTGTACGGGGCGCGGCAGTGGGGCGGGGAGCCGGCGCGGCGACTACGGGTGCTGGTAGCGCTTCTGGCGGTGTGTTACCTGCCGCTGATGCTGATGCCGGGCGCGGTGGCCATGACCCTGTTGGCGGTGCTCGCGGGGGTGTTCCTGGCGCCGTGCATCGCGTGTGCGTTCGTACTGGTGGACCATCATGCGCCGCGGGGGACGGTCACCGAGGCGTTCTCCTGGCTGGTGACGACGTTCACGGTGGGCGCGTCGGTCGGTACGGGCCTTGCGGGGCCGGTGGTCGAGGCGGGCGGGGCCTTCTGGGGGTTCGCCGTGCCGGGGGCCGCGGGGGCGGTGTCGTTGCTGGTCCTGCTGGCCACGGGGCGGGTCCTCGCAGCTCCCGCCAGGGGTGCGGTCGTTGCGGCTTCATCGGAAAATGATCCAAACCGTGCTGCCGAACCCCGTTTCAGCTCAGGGGATCGGGCGTAATGTTCAGTCATGGACCGCCGCATTTTCGGGCTGGAGAACGAGTACGGCGTCACGTGCACGTTCAGGGGACAGCGCCGCCTGTCGCCTGACGAGGTGGCGCGGTACCTCTTCCGCCGTGTCGTGTCATGGGGCCGCAGCAGCAATGTCTTTCTGCGGAACGGCGCCCGCCTCTATCTCGACGTGGGATCGCATCCGGAATACGCGACACCCGAGTGTGACAACGTGACCGAGCTGGTCACCCACGACAAGGCCGGCGAACGCATTCTGGAAGGACTCCTGGTAGACGCGGAACGACGCCTGCACGAGGAGGGAATCGCGGGCGACGTCTACCTCTTCAAGAACAACACCGACTCGGCGGGCAACTCCTACGGTTGCCACGAGAACTACCTCGTGGCGCGGCACGGGGAGTTCTCCCGGCTCGCGGACATCCTCATTCCGTTCCTCGTCACGCGTCAGCTTCTGTGTGGTGCCGGCAAGGTGCTGCAGACGCCGCGCGGCGCGGTCTACTGCGTCAGCCAGCGGGCCGAGCACATCTGGGAGGGCGTCTCCTCGGCGACGACCCGCTCCCGGCCCATCATCAACACCCGCGACGAGCCCCACGCGGACGCCGAGCGCTACCGGCGGCTGCATGTCATCGTGGGCGACTCCAACATGTCCGAGACGACCATGCTGCTCAAGGTCGGCGCCACCGACCTGGTGCTGCGCATGATCGAGGCGGGCACGGTGATGCGCGATCTGACCCTGGAGAACCCGATCCGGGCGATCCGCGAGGTCAGCCACGACATCACGGGCCGGCGCAAGGTGCGGCTGGCCAGTGGCCGGGAGGCCTCGGCGCTGGAGGTGCAGCGCGAGTACTACGAGAAGGCCGTGGACTTCTGCGAGCGCCGCGGGATCCGTACGGGCACGGTCGAGCAGGTCCTGGAGCTGTGGGGCCGCACCCTGGACGCGATCGAGACCGAGGACCTCGACCGTATCGGCACCGAGATCGACTGGGTGATGAAGTACAAGCTCATCGAGCGGTACCGGGCCAAGCACAACATGACCATGTCGCATCCGCGGGTCGCGCAGATAGACCTCGCCTACCACGACATCCACCGGCGTCGTGGCCTGTACTACCTGCTGGAGAAGAAGGGGCAGGCGGCGCGGATCTGCAACGACTTGAAGATCTTCGAGGGCAAGTCCGTTCCGCCGCAGACCACCAGGGCCCGGCTGCGCGGCGATTTCATCCGCAGGGCCCAGGAACAGCGCCGCGACTTCACCGTGGACTGGGTCCATCTCAAGCTCAATGACCAGGCGCAGCGCACGGTGTTGTGCAAGGACCCGTTCCGTTCGGTGGACGACCGGGTGGAGAAACTGATCGCCGGAATGTGACCCCGGGATTGAGGAAACGTGCCACGGGCCCCGTACGTTCTCGTACGGGGCCCGTCGCGCAGCCTAGAGTGGCGGGCGACCACAGTGCTGTCTGAGATCTGAGGAACACGTGCGCCGAATTGCAGGCCTTCTTGTCGTGCCGCTGCTGCTGCTCTCAGCGTCGGCGTGCGGCAGCGACGACAAGGGCTCCGACTCCAGCTCGACCCAGAACGGAGTGCCCGCGATCACCAAGGGCGCCGAGTTCGGGCAGAAGCCGACCCTGGCCAAGGGGGAGGGCGATCCGCCGAAGGAGCTGAAGGTCGAGGTCATCAAGGAGGGGGACGGCGCCGAGCTCAAGAAGGGCGATGCGGCCGAGGTGAACTACCTCGGCCAGGAGTACGACGAGTCGAAGCCGTTCGACAACAGCTTCGACCGCGGCCAGCCGTTCTCGCTCACCCTGGGTGCGGGCGGTGTCATCAAGGGCTGGGACAGCGGCCTGCAGGGGCAGAAGGTCGGCAGCCGGGTCGAGCTGGTCATCCCACCGGACCAGGGCTACGGCCCGCAGGGCCAGGGCGAGATCAAGGGCAACGCGACGCTCGTGTTCGTCGTGGATATCGTGAAGGGCACGTCCATCCCCGCCTCGGCCAAGGGCACGGAGGTCGCCCAGGACAGCACCGATCTGCCGAAGGTCGGTACGAACACGGACGGCAAGGCGCCTGAGGTGACCATGCCGAAGGACACCGACCCGCCGAAGAAGCTGGTCTCCAACTACGTCCTGGAGAGCGACGGCGCCGTCGTCAAGGGCACCGACTCCGTGGTGGTGAACTATGTCGCGCTGCTGTGGGAGGGCGGCAAGAAGTTCGACAGCACGTACCAGAGGGGGAAGACGGAGACGTTCGCGCTGGACCAGATGGCGATCAAGGGTCTGAAGAACGGTCTCGCGGGCAAGAAGGCCGGCAGTCGGGTGCTGCTGGTCCTGCCGCCGGACCAGGCCTTCGGTGACCAGGAGCAGCAGGGCATCCCGAAGAACTCCACGCTGGTCTTCGCCGTCGACATCCTCGCCGTGATGTAAGACTGGGCAGGTTGCCCATAGTCATCGCGTATGACGTACGCACCACAGAGGAGTCACTGCAGTGAGCATGGAGAAGCCCGAGATCGACTTCCCCGGCGGCGAGCCCCCGGCGGACCTCGAGATCAAGGACATCTGGGAGGGCGACGGCGAGGTCGCGCAGGCGGGCCAGACCGTCACCGTGCACTACGTGGGCGTGTCCTTCAGCACGGGTGAGGAGTTCGACGCCAGCTGGAACCGCGGTACGCCGTTCCGCTTCCCGCTGGGCGGCGGCCGCGTCATCAAGGGCTGGGACCTGGGCGTGCAGGGCATGAAGGTCGGCGGCCGCCGCCAGCTGACCATCCCGGCGCACCTCGCCTACGGCAACCAGAGCCCCACCCCGGCGATCAAGCCCGGTGAGACCCTGATCTTCGTGGTCGACCTGCTCGGTGTCTGATCCTCGCGACCGATCGGCGAACGACTGATCGGCGCGCGACCGGACCCGACTGCCTGGGGCCCATGCCTGTGCGGGCATGGGCCCTCGGCTTTTGCCCCGCCACTTCGGGGCGGTACGGTCATCGTCCGTAAGCACCATAGGGAAGGCGAAGGGCGTCGATGGCCATTGCCAAGGCCGAGCGGCTCATGAACCTGGCGCTGTGTCTGCTCGGGACGCGGCGGCCGCTGAGCAAGCGCGAGCTGCGTGAGTCCATCGAGGCCTATCTGGAAGCCGGCTCCGACGACTCCTTCAACCGGATGTTCGAGCGCGACAAGGACGATCTGCGCGAGCTCGGCCTGGTCATCGAGACCGTCGAGAACCTCGACGGCGAGGTCGGCTATCTGGCCCGCCGCGACAGCAACCGGCTGCCGCCCATCACCCTCGACGCCGAGGAGGCCGCCGCCCTGGGCCTGGCCGCCAAGGTGTGGCAGCAGGCCCGGCTCGCGGGCGCGGCCAGCGGTGCCCTGCAGAAGCTGCGCGCGGCCGGGCTGCCGGAGGACGTCGACCCGTACGAGGCGCATGGCGCGCTCGAGCCCCGTATCCCGGTGCACGAGGCCGCGTTCGAGCCGCTGATGCTGGCCTGCCGGGACCGTCGCCCGGTCGTCTTCGACTACCGCAAGGCCACCGCCGCCCGCCCCGAGCCGCGGCATGTGGAGCCGTGGGCGCTGGAGTGCTGGCGCGGCCACTGGTATCTGGCGGGCTGGGACCGCGACCGCGGCGCCGAGCGGGTGTTCCGGCTGTCGAGGATCACCGGCAGGGTGCGCAGCCGCAGTGGCCGCTTCACCGCCGAGGTCCCCGATGTCGTCACCGTGCGGGAGACGGTCGCGAGTTGGGCGGGGGAGACCGCCGACCGCTCCGCGCTGATCCGGCTGCGGACGGACGCCGGGTACCCCCTTCGGGCGAAGGCCACCGCGGTGCGGGAACTCGGGGACGGCTGGGACGAGTTGGAGATTCCGTACGGTCATGGCCTGGATGCCTGGCTGGTGGAGTTCGGGCCGGACGTGGTGGTCCTGGAGCCCGCCGAGTTGCGGGCCGACGTGATGGACCGGCTGCGTGCCGTGGCCAAGGGCTGAGGGGGAGCGGAGCGAGACAGTGGCAGGCAAACCGGTCAGGCCCGTCAACGCCATCGACCAGACCCGGCGGATGCTGTCCCTGGTGACGTATCTGAAGGAGCGCCCCGGTGCCCGCGTCGAGGACGTGGCGCGCGCCTTCGGGGTCTCCGAGGACGAGCTGGTCTCCGACCTCGACGTGCTGCCCATGTGCGGCACCAGCTTCCGCGGCGGCGATCTGCTCGACATCGACACCGACGGCGAGCGCATCTGGTGGCACAACCCCGACGACGTCGCCGAGCCGCTGCGGATCGCCGCCGACGAGGCGACCGCGCTGCTGGTGGCCGCCCGAGCCGTGGCGACCCTGCCCGGGCTGCGCGAGAGCGACCGGCAGGCGCTGCTGCGGGCGACCGCCAAGGTGGAGGCGGCGTCGGGGGAGGCGGCCGGCGCCAGCGCCCGGCTGTCGGTGACCTTCGAGTCCGAGGGCGGTGTCTTCGCCGACGTGGACCGGGCGATCTCCGAGCGGCGCCGGCTGTGGATCCGCTACTACTCGCCGGCCCGCGACGAGGTCACCGAGCGCGAGATCGACCCCATCCGCCTGGTCAGCGTCGGCCACACCTATGTCGAGGCGTGGTGCCGGCGCTCCGAGGCGCGCCGCACCTTCCGGCTCGACCGGGTCGCCGAGATCAAGATCCTCGACGAGCTGTCCGCGCCGCCCGAGGTCGAGCTCAGGGACCTGTCCGAGGGGCTGGTGCAGCCCGCGGCGGAGGACCCGGAGGTCGTCGTCGAGGTCGGCCCGGGCGGACGCTGGGTCGCCGAGTACTACCCGCACGACAGCGCGGATGAGCTTGCGGACGGCGGGCTGCGTATCACCTTGCGCACCCCTGACCCGGCGTCGCTGCGGCGCCTGGCCCTGCGGCTGGGCCGTGACGGGCGGATCGTGTCGCCGCCCGAGCTGGCCGACAGCGCCCGGCGGGCGGCCCGCGAGGCCCTGGCGGCGTACGACGGGGTCGAGGTGCAGGAGTCCCACGGGACCCGTGTGGTTCAGGAGCGGCAGGACGACAGGCAGGAGCGAGGGCTTTGAGCGAGTCGGCTACGTCCGGGGTGCGGGAGATGACGGTGGCGTCGGCGTTCGCCGGGATGAGAAGCGTGACGCCGGTGGTGTTCAAGGCGGGCTGCCCGGACTGCCGGGGCCGTTTCGAACTCGCCGCGGGCGCCCTGCGGCTCGCCATCGGCGCCAGCAGCCGTACGACGTTCTACTCGTTCACCTGCCCCGAGTGCGGCGTCTCGGTGCGCAAGCCGGCCGGCGAGCGGATCGTGGAGCTGCTGACCGGCGGCGGGGTCAGCACCCTGCGGCTGCACACCCCGTAGGACGGTCTAGGCTCGGCGTCATGTTCTGGCCGATGTTCGCGGTAGCTGTGGGTTTCGTGGGTCTCGCCGTCCTCGGTGTGCTCGCCGTGCGGGTGTTCCTGGAGGCACAGCGCCTGGGCCGGCAGGTCACGGACTCGGCGCGACGTATCAGCAGGGCGGCCGAGGACCTGGAGCGGGCCAGCGTGAGCGCGGCACGGGCTGTGGACTCGCTCTAGGTCCCTCAAGGATTCGGTGTGAGTCGCACGTCGCGTGCGTTTTGGGCCACTTCGCCCTGTCACCTTCGCGCCGCTGCCAGGTACGCTGCAGAATTGCGGCCCCGAGAGCGAGGCGCGGGCTCGCGGATTGGGAGTACGCACAGGGATTGTCCCGTGTTCACCCCTGAGCGTTACGATCGCTGACAGCACGGTGGTCGGACGAATGTCCGACTCGCCGGGTAATCGGACCATGTCGCCTCGGTGAAGAAGGTAAACAGCTATGGGTAGGCTCGGCCCCACCGAGATCATTCTGATCCTCGTTGTCATCATCCTGCTGTTCGGTGCCAAGAAGCTTCCGGACATGGCCCGTTCCCTCGGCAAGTCGGCCCGCATCCTCAAGAGCGAGGCCAAGGCGATGAAGGACGAGGACAAGTCCGCCGCTCCCGCCGATCCGCCGAACGACAACGGCGACCAGCAGCCCCAGGCTCAGCGCATCATCCAGGCCGCCCCCGGCGACGTGACCAGCTCGCGCCCGGTCAACGAGCCGACGGACACCACCAAGCGCTGACGCAGGGCCGGTGACCTCCGGCCCGCCGCACGAGATGGGAACGTGGGTTGCTGAAGCCTGCCCGCAACAAGGAGAAGGATCCCGAGGGGCGGATGCCCCTCGCCGATCACCTTCGTGAGCTCCGCAACCGGCTCGCGAAGGGAATGCTGGCGATCACGATCGTCACCATCGTGGCCGCCTTCTACAACCAGCAGCTGATGGAGTTCCTCTCCGACCCGGTGCCGCGCTGCACCAAGGGGCTCGGCGAGACGACCGGCGGTGCCTGTGCGGTCGTCGCCTACACCGACCTCCTGTCTCCCTTCACCACCACGGTGAAGGTGAGCCTCATGGCGGGCATAGTCGTCTCCAGCCCGGTCTGGCTGTACCAGCTGTGGGCCTTCGTGGCCCC
Organism: Streptomyces ferrugineus; assembly: GCF_015160855.1. Lineage (NCBI taxonomy): Bacteria > Bacillati > Actinomycetota > Actinomycetes > Kitasatosporales > Streptomycetaceae > Streptomyces > Streptomyces ferrugineus. The sequence goes on from NZ_CP063373.1 coordinate 3,154,123, forward strand.
GGGACTGCACAAGCACGAGCGGAAGTACACCTACTACTTCGTCGCCGCCGCGGTCCCGCTGTTCCTGGGTGGCGCCTGGCTCGCCTACACGGTCATGCCGATCAGCATGCGCGTCCTGCTCGGCATCACACCGGACGGCTCGGCGAACATCCTGCCGATGGACAAGATCCTGGACTTCAGCGTCCGGATGGTGCTGGTCTTCGGCGCCGCCTTCGAGCTGCCCCTGCTGCTGGTCATGCTGAACCTGACGGGCGTGGTGACCGGGCGCCGGATGCTCGGCTGGTGGCGTGGCGTCGTGATGGGTGTCTTCGTCTTCGGCGCGGTGGCGACCCCCACCACCGACCCGGTCGGAATGATGGCCCTCGCCGGTCCGATCGTGGTGCTGTACTTCATCGCGGTCGGCGTCTCCCTGCTGAACGACCGACGGCGCCGTCGCAACGACCCCGACGCCGAGCTCGGCGACGACGAGGCCTCCGACCTGGACCTGACCCCCGAGGCGATCGGGGACGTCGAGGCCGTCTCCGCCAGCCGGGCACTGCCCGAGCAGGCGCGCAACGACCGTGACCGGGTGAACGGCTACGACGACGTCACCTGAGGGACACCTCTCGGCGGACAGCGGCCGGGGCGCCTACGGGGCGCACCCGGCCGCTTCCGCCTCGCGGTCGTGAGCTGCGCGGATCCGGGGTTCGCGCGGGGCCGATCCGGATAATGATCGTCCTGTTGTCAGTGGGGCCCGGTACGCTCGAAAGCACGATGACAGAGGACCTCTCACCGGCCGAGCGGTACGCGGCAGCACGCAGGCGCGCTGTCGAGCAGGCCACCGCGCTCGCCTCCTTCCGCGAGATGTACGACTTCGGCCTCGACCCCTTCCAGATCGAGGCGTGCCAGGCGCTCGAGGCGGGGAAGGGCGTGCTGGTGGCCGCGCCCACCGGCTCCGGCAAGACGATCGTCGGCGAGTTCGCCGTCCACCTCGCCCTGATGCAGGGCAAGAAGTGCTTCTACACCACGCCCATCAAGGCGCTGTCCAACCAGAAGTACGCCGACCTGTGCCGCCGTTACGGCAACGGCATGGTGGGTCTGCTCACCGGCGACAACAGTGTCAACCCCGACGCCGCGGTGGTCGTGATGACCACCGAGGTACTGCGGAACATGCTGTACGCGGGGTCGCAGACCCTCCTGGGCCTGGGCTATGTGGTCATGGACGAGGTGCACTACCTCTCCGACCGCTTCCGCGGCGCCGTATGGGAGGAAGTGATCATCCACCTCCCCGAGTCGGTCACCCTCGTCTCACTGTCGGCGACCGTGTCCAACGCCGAGGAGTTCGGTGACTGGCTCGACACCGTCCGCGGTGACACCGAGGTGATCGTCTCCGAGCACCGGCCCGTGCCGCTGTTCCAGCATGTGCTCGCCGGGCGGCGGATGTATGACCTGTTCGAGGAGGGCGAGGGCCACAAGAAGGCCGTCAACCCCGACCTCACACGGCTGGCCCGCATGGAGGCGAGCCGGCCGTCGTACCAGGACCGCAGACGCGGGCGAGCGATGCGGGAGGCCGACCGCGAGCGGGAGCGCAGACAGCGGTCCCGGGTGTGGACCCCCGGACGGCCCGAGGTCATCGAACGCCTCGACGCCGAGGGCCTGCTGCCCGCCATCACCTTCATCTTCAGCCGCGCCGCCTGCGAGGCCGCCGTCCAGCAGTGCCTGTACGCGGGCCTCAGGCTGAACGACGACGAGGCACGGGAACGGGTCCGGGCCCTCGTCGAGGAGCGCACCGCGTCCATCCCGACCGAAGACCTGCACGTCCTGGGCTACTACGAGTGGCTGGAGGGCCTGGAGCGAGGCATAGCCGCCCACCACGCGGGCATGCTGCCGACCTTCAAGGAGGTCGTCGAGGAGCTGTTCGTGCGCGGTCTGGTGAAGGCCGTGTTCGCCACCGAGACGCTGGCGCTGGGCATCAACATGCCCGCCCGGTCGGTGGTGTTGGAGAAGCTCGTCAAGTGGAACGGCGAGCAGCACGCCGACATCACACCGGGCGAGTACACACAGCTGACGGGGCGTGCGGGGCGGCGCGGCATCGACGTCGAGGGCCATGCGGTGGTGCTGTGGCAGCGCGGGATGAGTCCCGAGCACCTGGCCGGGCTCGCGGGCACGCGTACGTATCCGCTGCGCTCCAGCTTCAAGCCGTCGTACAACATGGCGGTCAACCTCGTCGAGCAGTTCGGCCGGCACCGCTCGCGCGAACTCCTCGAGACCTCCTTCGCACAGTTCCAGGCCGACAAGTCGGTCGTCGGGATCTCACGGCAGGTGCAGCGCAACGAGGAGGGGCTCGCCGGTTACCAGGAGTCCATGACCTGTCATCTCGGGGACTTCGAGGAGTACGCGCGACTGCGCCGCGAACTCAAGGACCGCGAGAACGAGTTGGCCCGGCAGGGGGCGGCGCAGCGGCGTGCGGAGGCCGCGGTCGCGCTGGAGAAGCTCAAGCCGGGCGACGTCATCCACGTGCCGACGGGCAAGTACGCCGGTCTCGCGCTGGTGCTGGACCCGGGGCTGCCGGCCGGCCGGTCCAACGGCCACCGCGGCTTCGAGTACCACGACGGGCCGCGTCCGCTGGTCCTGACCGCCGAGCGGCAGGTCAAGCGGCTGGCGTCCATGGACTTCCCGGTGCCCGTCGAGGCGCTGGAGCGGATGCGGATCCCCAAGTCCTTCAATCCGCGCTCCCCGCAGTCCCGTCGGGACCTCGCCTCCGCGCTGCGCTCCAAGGCCGGGCACATCCCGCCCGAGCGGCACCGCAAGGGGCGCTCCCAGGCGGCGGACGACCGGGAGATCGACCGGCTGCGCAAGGCGCTGCGCGCGCACCCCTGCCATGGCTGCAACGACCGTGAGGACCACGCCCGTTGGGCCGAGCGCTACCACCGGCTGCTGCGCGACACCTCGCAGCTGGAGCGCCGTATCGAAGGCCGCACGAACACCATCGCGCGCACCTTCGACCGCATCGTCGCGCTGCTCACCGAGCTGGACTATCTGCGCGGCGACGAGGTCACCGAGCACGGCAAGCGGCTCGCGCGGCTGTACGGCGAACTCGACCTGCTCGCCAGCGAGTGCCTGCGCGAGCGGGTGTGGGAAGGCCTCGGCCCCGCCGAACTGGCCGCCTGCGTCTCGGCGTTGGTGTACGAGGCACGCGTCGGGGACGATGCGATGGCGCCCAAGCTGCCGTCGGGCAGGGCCAAGGCCGCGCTGGGGGAGATGGTGCGGATCTGGGGTCGGCTGGATGCGCTGGAGGAGGAGTTCCGGATCACGCAGACCGAGGGCGTCGGGCAGCGTGAGCCCGATCTGGGCTTCGCCTGGGCCGCGTACATGTGGGCCAGTGGCAAGGGGCTGGACGAGGTGCTTCGGGAGGCGGAGATGCCGGCCGGGGACTTCGTGCGGTGGTGCAAGCAGGTGATCGATGTGCTGGGGCAGATCTCCGCGGCATCTCCTGTCGAGGGCTCGACCGTGGCGAAGAGTGCGCGTAAGGCTGTTGAGGGGCTGCTGCGGGGGGTTGTGGCCTACTCGTCGGTGGGGTGAGGCCGGCCCCGCGCCCCTGGAGGCGTGCAATCACCGCAGGATGACCAGTTGCCGGGTCGCCCGCGTCATCGCCACATAGCGGTCCACCGCCCCCTCGACTCCCTCGCCGAACCTCTCCGGGTGCACGAGGACGACCAGGTCGAACTCCAGGCCCTTCGACAGCTCCGGGGTCAGTGACCGGACGCGGTCCGTCGAGCGGAACGTGGGGGCGCCGATGACACATGCGGTGCCCTCGGCGTGCGCGGCGAGCCAGGTGTCGAGGACCGGGTCGAGGTCCGAGACGGGGCCGTGCACGACGGGCGCCCCGCCGCTGCGGATCGACGTCGGCACGTTGGCGTCGGGGAGCGCGGCGCGGATGACCGGCTCGGCCTCCGTCATGATCTCCTCCGGTGTGCGGTAGTTGATGTTCAGGGAGGCCAGGTCGATCCGGTCGAAGCCGACCCGCTCGAGGCGTTCGCGCCATGACTCCGTGAAGCCGTGCCGGGCCTGGGCGCGGTCCCCGACGATGGTGAAGCTCCGGGACGGGCAGCGCAGCAGCAGCATCTGCCACTCGGCGTCGGTCAGCTCCTGGGCCTCGTCGACGACGATGTGCGCGAACGGCCCGGCCAGCCGGTCCGGGGCGGCGTCGGTCAGTTCGGCCTCGTCGACCAGGCTGACCTGGGCGTCCTGGCCCCGCAACATCGTCACCAGGCCCTCGCCGTCGTCGGTGTCGGCGCCCGAGTTCGACGCGGCCTCGATCAGGTTGTCCACGACCTGCGTCATGCGCTCACGCTGGGCGGCGAGGATGCCCTCGTGCCGGCGCCTGCGCCCGGCCGCCTGCGGATCGCCCAGCCGCTGCCGTGCCGCGTCCAGGAGCGGCAGGTCGGACACCGTCCAGGCCTGGGCGTCCGGGCGCTGGAGCCGCCGGACCTCGTCGCGGCCGAGCCAGGGAGCGCACATCCGCAGATACGCCGGGACCGACCACAGGTCCGAGACGAGGTCGGCCGCCTCGAGCAGCGGCCAGGCACGGTTGAAGGCCGTCAGCAGCTCCCGGTTGCGCGTGAGCGACCTGCGCAGCGGCTCGGCGGGGATCTCGCCGTCGTCCCCCGAGGCGTCCTCCTCGTGCTTGTCGACCAGGATCGTGAGCAGTTCCTCCCAGACCTGGTCGCGGGCCTCGTTGTGCGGGGTGCCGGGCTCGGCCGCATCGAAGGCCACGGCCCAGTCGTCGGCGCTCAGCCAGACGTCGGACCAGGGGGTCGTCACCGTCATGCCCTCGGTGGGCGGCTCCTCGTAGAACGCGACGGCCTTCTCGATCGCCCCGACCAGGTCCGCGGACGACTTCAGCCGGGCCACCTCCGGGTCGGCCTCGACCGCGGCCCCGGCTCCTTCGGGGACGAGGTCCCGCAGGACGCAGGTCTGCACGCCCTCCTCGCCGAGGCTGGGCAGGACGTCGGAGACGTACGCCAGATACGGCCGGTGCGGGCCGACGAACAGCACGCCGCCCCGGCGGTGGTCGACGCGCGGGTCGGAGTGGAGCAGATAGGCGGAGCGGTGCAGGGCGACGACGGTCTTGCCCGTGCCGGGGCCGCCGTCGACGACGAGTGCGCCCCGCGATCCCGCGCGGATGACGGTGTCCTGGTCGGCCTGGATGGTGGCGAGCACGTCCCGCATCCGCGGCGAGCGATTGCCGCCCAGGCTCGCGATGAACGCGGACTGGTCGTCGAGCGCGGCGTGCCCGGCGAACGCGTCCGGGGTGAACACTTCGTCCCAGTAGTCGCCGATCCGGCCGCCGGTCCACCGGTACCTGCGGCGGCTGGCCAGGCCCATCGGGTTGGCGTGGGTGGCGCCGAAGAAGGGCTCGGCGGCGGGGGAGCGCCAGTCGATCAGCAGTCGGCGGCCCGTGCTGTCGGTCAGGCCGAGCCGTCCGACGTACACGGGCTCGGGGCTGTCCGCGGCGACCATGCGGCCCAGGCAGAGGTCCAGGCCGAAGCGGCGCAGGGTGCGCAGCCGGGCGGTGAGCCGGTGGATCTCGTTGTCCCGGTCCATCGCCTCCCGGCCCAGGCCGCCGGGCGCCCTGCGGGCGGCGGCGAGGCGGTCGGTCAGCTCGGCGACGGTCTGCTCCAGGCACTCCGCGATGGCCGCGAAGTGCCGCTCGTCGGCGGCGATCAGGGACGACTCGGCCTTGGGGGAGAGGCGCTCGGGAAGGTCGAACACACTGGCGGTGAGGGAAGGCACGGCGTGGCTCCGAAGGTCGTTTCGAGTAAGGCCATGGGGTGCGGCTGTGGGTCGGGGACGGACCCGGCGCGGTTCACACGGTCGCTGGCGGTCTGGGCCGGCCGACCTCGCCGAGCAGGAGCCGCGCGGCCGCCTCCGCACCGACGGGGACGCGACGGTCGGCGTCGGACCGTCGCGTGCCACGCCGACGCCCGCCTCGGCGACCCGCGCCGCCCAGAAGGTCTGGTCCACGATCTGCGGGACCACCACCTGGGGTACGCCGGCCAGGGCCGCCTTCGTCGTGGTGCCCGCGCCTCCGTGATGCATCACGGAGGCCACCCGGCGGCTTCGCGGACTTCTCGTCGGGCGGCGACATCAACAGCACACGCACTTCTACGACCCCGTTTCCGCAGCTCCTCGGCCCAGGCCGGAGATTCTGCGGCACGACGGGGGCCTTGCCGCAAGCCCCCCGGTGCGCTATAAGTTGAGAGTGGCAAGGAGTAGGTGACTCCTTGCCGTTGTTTTTTGTCGCGCGCTTCTCGCGTTTCTCGTCCGCGGTGGTCGGACTTCTCCCGCTGGATTTCTCGCTCGAGGTTTCTCCCCGAACGGGCCCGGAACCAGATCTTCACCCGTCACGGTGAGTAGTTTTCGCACGCCCGTACGTCGTAACGAGCAGTGTTCGAACAGATACCCTACGTGCAAATGGAGTCGAGCGTACTCCTGTCGCCCACCCCATTTCAGGTGCTTGCTGAATATGACACAGCGATGATCCGGTCGGACTAAGCTCGCCCGCGGCGCACCGAGTTGAGGCGTATTCGTGCGCTTGTTCCCAAACGTGCAGAAGATTCCGACATACCCATGACGTACCCCGCTGCTAGCTCCCCCTACACCCACCCGATTCGTTTCAGAGGGCCCACATGGTGAGCGTTCAATCCCCGCCCAGTCGCCGTGAACTGCCGTACGCGCGCGTGCTGTTGCTGCCGGCCATAGTGATGGCCGCGGCGACCGGAGCCGCCGTCGCCGTGGTGGCGGAACCGGCCCGGACGGCCGTCGGTGTGTGCGGTGCCGTGGCCATGCTGCTGGTACTGGCGTCCGCGGCCGAGGCGGTGCGCCGCGGCCGCGCCCTGCGGGCCCAGCGGGCCGAGCACGCCCGTCACACCGCGTATCTGGAAGGGCGCGTCGCCGCCCATGACGAGGCCATGGTCCGCCTCGCCACGGAGATCACGCCCGCCGCCATCCACCGGCTGCAGTGCGGCGGTTCCATCTATGAGGTGATGCGCGACCTCCGCAACCTCGACTCGTCCCACGGGCCGCTCTCCCGGGCGGAACTGTCGCTGGTCGAGTCGATGCTCGACATCGTCGACCACCAGGAAGCACTCCGCGACTCCGCCCAGCGCTCCTTCGTCAACATCGCCCGCCGCGTCCAGTCGATCGTCCACCAACAGGCCGTGGAACTCCGGGAGATGGAGGAGGACCACGGCCGTAACCCCGAGGTCTTCGACGACCTGCTGCGCATCGACCACGGCACCATGCTGATCGGCCGCCTGGCCGACTCCATCTCCGTGCTCGGCGGCGGCCGACCCGGCCGCCAGTGGCCCGAACCCGTCCCGCTGTACAGCGTGCTGCGCGGCGCCATGTCCCGGATCCTGGAGTACCGCCGGATCAGCCTGGACTCCATCGCCCAGGTCAACATCGCCGGCATCTCCGTCGAGCCGATCATCCACGCCGCGGCCGAACTCCTCGACAACGCCACGCGCTACTCACCGCCGCAGACCAAGGTGCACGTCACCGCCACCGAGGTGCAGACCGGAATCGCGATCGAGATCGAGGACTCCGGCGTCAGCCTCAGCGAGGAGGCCCGCGCCAGGGTCGAGGGCATGCTCGAGCGCGCCAAGCAGGGCACCGACCTCCAGGACATCGGCGAGGCCCCGCGCCTGGGCCTGGCCGTCGTCGGCCGTCTCTGCACGGCGTTCAACATGCAGGTCTCGCTGCGGTCCTCCGCATACGGCGGCGTGCGCGCCATCCTCGTGGTGCCGCGCGAGATGATGACCAACGAGCCCGCTCCCGGGCTCGCCCACGGCATCGGGGCCGCATCGGCGCCCAAGGCCGGCGCCGATGCGCTGGAAGGCCCCAAGCGCGCCCCCAAGAAGCGGCGTCCCACCAGCCCGAAGATCCCCGCCACGGTCTCCATGGAGGACGACGTCCCCGTGGTCACCGAGTGGACCGCGGGCGGGCTGCCCCAGCGCCGCAGCCGGGTCAAGACCCCGCTCAGCAAGCGCATCGCCGAGCAGGCCGCCATCGAGCAGGCCGAGCGGGAAGGCCGGCCGACCATCTGGTCGACGCGCAAACCCGAGCCCGAGCCCGAGCCGGAGAAGGACGACGAGCCCGCCCCCGGAGCGTGGGTCGAGGCCTTCTGGAACGGCCTCAAGGACAAGCCCGACCCTTACACACTCCAGCCGCGAACCCAACCGGCCCGCCCCGAGGCCGACCACGAGGGGGACACCAAGTGATCCAGCAGCGCGCCAACTTCGACTGGATGCTCAAGGAGCTCCACGACGGCGTACCGGGCATCGAGATGATCGTGGTGCTCTCCGCCGACGGTCTGCGCATCGCCCGCTACGGCGGCGACCCGGACACCGCCGACCGCGTCGCCGCGGCGTGCGCGGGGCTGCAGAGCCTGGCGAGCGCCGTCGCCACGGAGATCCCGAACAGCGACGGCAAGATGAAGATGGTCCTCATCGAGATCAACGGCGGCTACTTCTATCTGATGGCCGCCGGCGCCAACGCCTATCTCGCCGTGCTCTCCGACACGTTCGCCGAACCCGGACGGATGAGCAACCGCATGTCCGACCTCGTCGCCCGCATCGGCGCCCATCTCACCAGTCCGCCCAGGCGCAACGGGCAGACCGTATGACTCCTCCGCAACGCCAGCGGCGACACCCCAAGGAACAACCGCCCGCACCGCCCCCCGAGCCCGGCAAGCAGAAGCACCCGGAGCGGCTCTTCGTGGTCGCCGGACCGGACGGTGGCGAGCGCGACGGCGACCTCGACCTCGTCACGTTAATCGTGGCGCGCGCCGACCCCCCGCCCTCCGCCACGCCGGAGCAGTCGGCGCTGCTCCGGCTCTGTTCCACCCCCTTGTCCGTGGCCGAGCTGTCGGCCTATCTCAACCTGCCGTTCAGCATGATGACGGTGCTGCTCACCGACATGCTGACGGCCGGACTGGTGACGGCCCGCAACCCGATCGTGCGCCAGACCGTCGCCGACCGTTCAATCCTCGAAGCGGTGATGCATGGACTTCAAAGGCTCTGACACCGTCCCCGGTCCGCGGACCGAGGACCAGTTGCCGCACACGGCCGAAGCCGCGGTCAAGATCGTGATCGTGGGCGGCTTCGGCGTCGGAAAGACGACCATGGTCGGCTCGGTCAGCGAGATCAGGCCGCTGACCACCGAAGAGACCATGACGCAGGCGGGCATCGGCGTCGACGACAACTTCGGCTCGGACACCAAGACGGCGACCACCGTCGCCATGGACTTCGGCCGCATCAGCATCACCGAGCAGCTCGTGCTGTATCTGTTCGGCACCCCCGGCCAGGAGCGCTTCTGGTTTCTGTGGAACGGGCTGTTCGACGGCGCGCTGGGCGCGGTGGTGCTGATCGACACCCGCCGCCTCGAGGTCAGCTTCGACGTCATGGGGCGGCTCGAGGAGCGCGGCGTGCCCTTCGTGGTGGCCGTCAACACCTTCCCGGACGCGCCCCGTTACCCCGTCGACGAACTCCGCACGGCGCTCGACCTGCCCGAGGAGATCCCCATCGTCGAGTGCGACGTACGTCGCCGGGCCTCCAGCCGGGACGTCCTGATGACGCTGATGCACTTCCTGCACGCGCTGGCGATGGCGAAGGCCCCCGCCTGAGACGCGTGATCACAACCCCCCTCACCTCCTGTACACCGGATTCACCTCAGCTTCGGAGCGACCATCGTGACGCCTGAATCCTTCTCCCCGACCGGTACGCACGACCCCACGGCCGCCCCGCCACCCGGCTGCCCCGCGCACGGCATCGGCCCCGGCGGGCTGCGCCGGCTGTACGGCCCCGACGCGGAGGACCTGGGAGCCGTGTACGAGGAACTGCGCGCCGAGTACGGTGCCGTTGCTCCCGCGTTGCTGCACGAGGACGTGCCGATCTGGGTTGTGCTCGGCCACACCGAGAACATGCACGTGGTGCGCACTCCCTCGCAGTACACCCGGGACACCCGGCTGTGGAGCGCTCTGCAGGACGGCACGATCAAGCCCGATCACCCGCTGATGCCGATCGTCGCCTGGCAGCCCATCTGCTGCCACGCCGAGGGCGACGAGCACCTGCGGCTGCGCGGCGCGGTCACGGGCGCCATGTCGACCATCGACCACCGGGGTATCCGCCGCTACATCAACCGGGCGACCCAGCACCTCGTCAACAAGTTCTGCGAGGAGGGCGGCGCCGACCTGGTCGCCCAGTTCGCCGAGCACCTGCCGATGGCGGTGATGTGCGAGATCCTCGGGATGCCCGAGGAGTACAACGACCGCATCGTGCAGGCCGCCCGCGACATGCTCAAGGGCAGCGAGACCGCCATCGCCAGCAACGAATACATCATGGAAGTCCTGATGCGGCTGACCGTACGCCGCCGGACCGACCCCAAGGAGGACTTCACCAGCCACCTGATCAACCACCCGGCGAGGCTCACCGACGAGGAGGTCGCCCAGCACCTGCGGGTCGTCCTGATCGTCTCGTACGAGGCCACCGCCAATCTGCTGGCCAACGTACTGCGCGTGGTACTCACCGACCCGCGGTTCCGCGCCCAGCTCAAGGGCGGCCAGATGACGGTGCCGGAGGCGGTCGAGCAGTCCCTGTGGGACGAGCCACCGTTCAGCACCATCCTTCCCTATGTCGCCAAAGCGGAGACCGAGCTGGGCGGCCAGCGCATCGGTCAGGGAGACGCCCTCATCTTCGGCATCGCGCCGGGCAACGTGGACCCGCGGGTCCGCCCCGGCCCCAAGGCCAACATGCAGGGCAACCGCTCCCACCTCGCCTTCGGCGGCGGCCCCCACGAGTGCCCGGGCCAGGACATCGGACGCTCCATCGCCGACGTCGGCGTCGACGCCCTGCTGACCCGCCTCCCGGACGTCCAACTCAGCTGCCCGGAGCACGAACTGCGCTGGCGGTCGTCCATCTCGAACCAGCACCTGGTGGAACTGCCGGTGAAGTTCGCGCCGAAGCCCCAGCAGGACGTCATGCAGCGGCCCTCCATCAATCCCGTGCCGCCGCAGAGCCCGAACAACTGGCAGGTCAGCTCGCGGCAGCCGGAGCCCGCGGCTGCGCAGCCCGCCGCCGTGCCGACCCCGGTGGCGGCGCCCGAACAGGCCCGTCGGCTCAGTGTGTTCCGGCGTCTTCTGCGCTGGTGGCGCGGGGACTGAGCCGACCGGAGCGCCCCGTCCACCCGGCCCAGTTCTCGTACGACGACCAGGCCGTCAGCACACGCGAGCTGACGAACCGGTGCTCGCGCCCCGTGATCGGATCGGTGAACTCCAGGACCCGCGCCAGCAGTTGGAGCGGGCGCCGGAAATCACCGTCCGCCACGGGGCCGGTCACCTCGGGATAGAGGGGATCGCCGAGGATCGGCACACCCAACGCGCTCATGTGCACCCGCAGTTGGTGTGTCTGCCCGGTACGCGGTACGAGCCGGTACCGGGCACGCCCGTTCCGGTGATCGAGCAGCTCGACCCGGCTGACGGCGTTGGGCTCGCCCTCGACCTCGCGGGCGGCCAGCACCCCGCGCTCCTTGACGATCCGGCTCCGCACGGTGCGCGGCAGGTCCAGTGCGGGATCGTACGGGGCCACCGCCTCGTACTCCTTGCCCACCCGCCTGTCGCGGAACAATGTCTGGTACGCGCCGCGCTCCTCGGGCCGCACGGTGAACAGCACCAGCCCCGCCGTCAGCCGGTCCAGCCGGTGCGCTGCGCCCAGCGTCGGGAGGCCCAGCTCCCGCCGCAGCCGTGCCAGGGCCGTCTCGGTGACATGGCTGCCGCGTGGCGTGGTGGCCAGGAAGTGCGGCTTGTCAGCCACTACGAGGTGTTCGTCCCGGTACACGACCTCGACTGCGAACGGCACCCGCTCCTCGGCCGGCAGCTCGCGGTGGAACCACACGAACATCCCCGGCACGTATGCCATGTCCCGCGGTACCGGGCGCCCGGTGACGTCGACTACCCGTCCCTCGTCCAGCATGGTGTCGATCACCTCGGCCCCGGCCGCCAGTCGCGCCACGAGATGGTCCCGCACGGTCGTCCACGCGTCGCCGGCCGGCAACCGCACCCGCACCGGGTCCACCCCGTCGCGCTGCGGCAGGGGGGAGGGCGGTGCTGGGGTGCGGCGTCTCATCAGGGTCAAGCGTACGAGGAGCGGCGAGGGCGGGGCGAGGCGATGCCGACCGACGCGAGCCTCTCCGTGCAACTGCGCTCCGGCTGGGTGCCGCTCGCTCCGGCGCATCAGCGCGTTCAGCGATGCATGTCCTAAAACGACTGTCCAGCGTGATTGCGTGATTGTCTTTGTACCCCCATGCGCCCCCATTCGATCACTTGTCGCCGTGCGGCGGTCCTGCGTCTACTGGTAGTCGTCCGCGGAGCTCCATTGCCTTGCGCATACCGTCGTCCCGGTGACGTGAACCTCGTGGGAGCCGCCATGACCACTGTTCAGCGGCCAGTCTCCGCTTGCCTGCACGTACCCGGCCGTCCCCCCTCGGTCATCCGCCGCTCAGTTCCCTGACCGCGGAAGGGGAGCGCGTCCTGAGCCGGCGGTTGCTCAGCCTTGCGAGCGAAGCATTCACGACAGAATCAAAGGCGTCCACTTCCGGTCTGGACTGAACTGCGATGTGATTAAAAGGCGTACAGCCGAAGGCGGCGCCCGTGCTCGCGCCCTCATGGAAGGGGAAGTCCGTGCCACCGCTCGTCCTGTCGCTGCCCACCAAGGCCGCTCCTGGCCGGGACACTCCGCAGCGCGCCCGTGAGACATCGATCGCTCACCGACTCCTCGGCTTCTCGCCGCGAGAGCAGGCAACCTGACGACACCTCACTCGCCTCGGCCAACTCCGACGCCCCAGACATGGAGGACTCAGTGCTCGCCATGATCCCGACGTTCGCGGAGCCCACACCGCCGACCGTAAGTCCATACGCCCCGAGGATCGAGGAGTACGTCCGCTCTCTCGGAGAGAGCCTCGGGTTGACAGAGACACAAGACGGCCGGGAGCGGCTGGAGGCAGGCTACGGGCACTTTGTCGCCTGGACCTATCCGGAAGCCTCGTTCCGCGATCTCTGCCTCTGCGCGGAATGGCTCTTCTTCACCTTCATCCTGGACGATTTGCACACTCTGAAGGTCTATGACACTCCGGAAGCCTGGGATCCGGTTCACCGGCGTCTGATGGACATCATCAACACCGGAAAAGACCTTGCTCCCGCACAGGAGCAGACTCGGTTCACCACGGCGCTGGCGGATCTGTCGATTCGTACGGGCGAAAGGCTTTCGCCGACGCTTCATGCGCGGTTGAACCATCATCTGGATTTATTCTTCCAAGGATTCGCCGAGGAATCCATGAATCGGTTCCGCGGTACCCCCCCGGGGATCGACAGCTTCACCCAGACCAGGCGACTTTCCGTGGGAATGGAGTTCGGCTTCGACCTGGTTGAGCTCAGCCTGGGCGTGGAGGTACCCGAGGACATATACGAGACGGGTCTGTTCCGGGAGATCGTTGAAGCCGCGAGCGACGTGGTTGCCTGGCAGAACGACCTGCATTCAATTCACCTGGACGACAAGCGGGGAGATTTCCATAACGTCGTCATCGTCATGCAGCATGCCGCCGGAATCTCGCTGCAGGAGGCCATCGACGCGGCCGTCGCAAGGGTTCAGGAGCGAGTCGCCGACTTTCTGGCCGCCGAAAAGCAGCTCTTGCCCTTCCTGACGAGCCGTGGTGTGCCGCCCCGCATCCGCGAAGAAGTCCTGAGGGTCACTGCCGGAATGCGGCAGTGGACCAATGGGTGCCTGCAGTGGTACGGGAACACCACCCGCTACGCGATCCCCACCACCTCGGGCCAGGCCGAACAGCAGCATGCACACCTCGGAGCCCTGTTCCCGAGTCAGGATGACGCGTCCCGGACTGTTGCGGTTGACCACTGAGCGGCTCGCCGACCACCTGGATCGACAGAGAAGGGCCACGCGCCATGGCAACGGACCATGAAGGCATCACACAGGCTCCCGGGGCACTCCCGATCGTCGGGCATCTGTTTCCACTGCTCAGAGACCCGCTGGGTTTTCTGAAAACCCTCCCGTCCTATGGTGACTTGGTGCAGATTCGGCTGGGCCCGCAAACAGCCGTCGTGGTCTGCCGGCCCGAACTCGTTCAGGAAGTCCTCCTGCACGACCGAATATTCGACAAGGGCGGACCCATCATCGAACGGGTCGGAAATGCGCTGGGGGACGGAATCGCCTCGTGCCCGCACAGCGCCCACCGGCGACAGCGCCGCGAGTTGCAGCCCGCCTTCTCTCGCACCTGCCTGCGTGAGTACGCCGCCATCATGACCGAGCAAATAGACACGCTCACCGCCGGCTGGCACGACGGGCCGACCATCGATGTGGGCTCACAGATGTACGCTCTGGCGAGCGGCACCATTGCGCGGACATTGTTCACGGCCGAAGCCGCGCGACCCGCTGTGGAGGCCGTCACGGAGAACCTGCCGGACATCTTCCGAGGCATCTACCAGCAGGCTCTCCTCCCACCCTCGCTGCGCCGTCTGCCGCTCCCTTCGAACCTGCGCTACGAGCGGGCCCGCAACCGAGCGTGGGGCGAGGTCAGCAAGGCCATCAGCTGGTACCGGCAGGACGGCGAGGGCCACAGCGATGTGCTGTCGATGCTCCTCGCGACCCATGACGACGCGGGAGAAGCCCTCGGGGACGCCGAGGTCCACGCCCAGATCATGACTCTGCTCGTCGCCGGCATCGACACCACCGCGGTGGCCCTCACCTGGGCCGTCCATCTCCTGTGCCAACACCCCGATGTGCAGGAGCGGTTGCACGTCGAGGCAGCCAAGGTTCTCGGCACCCGAGCGGCCACCTGGGAGGATCTCCCACAGCTGGAGCTGGCCGGCAGGGTCATCACCGAGACACTGCGGCTCTACCCTCCCGGGTGGATCTTCACGCGCATGACCACCACGGAGGCCCGGCTGGCGAACGCCGTGATCCCCCCCGACACCACCCTGGTCTACAGCCCGTACCTCATGCACCACGACGCACGGTTCAATCGGCGCCCCGACTCCTTCGATCCCGACCGGTGGCTTCCGGAGCATGAGCATGTGCGCGGCGCTTTCATCCCGTTCGGCGGAGGTGCGCGCAAGTGCATCGGTGACGCCTATGCGATGAACCTGGCGACACTGGCCCTGTCCACGATCGTGGCCCGATGGCGACTCTCGCACGGTGACGTTCGACGACCGCGCATCGAACCCCGGATGACCCTGTCCCCCAACAAGGTTCGGGTACGAGTCGCATGTGTGGAGCGAGCGCCGGTGTGACAGGAGCTCTTCCCGTCCGTGCCGGGCTCTTCCCGTCCGTGCCGGGTCGGCCGAGTTCATGCCGAAGGGGCGGCACCCGCGAGAGTGCCGCCCCGTTTCGGCGTCCACGAAGGCCTACGCCGCCGGCGCCGACCCCTCCTGCTCCGCCTCGATCCGCGCGTTCCAGTCCCGCTTGGAGGCCTGCCAGCCGTCCTCGTCGTGACCGAGCCGCCAGTAACCGGAGATCGACAGGTCCTCGCGGGGCACGGCACGCTCGACCCGCAGCAGATGGCGCAGCTCCTTCACGAAATGCGCCTCGCCGTGCACGAACGCGTGCACCCGCCCTTCGGGGAACTCCAGCGCGCGTACGGCCTCGACCAGCATCTCGCCGACGGGACGCGAGCCGCGGTGCAGCCAGATCACCTCCACATCGGAGTCGATCTTCTGCTCCTCCTCCGGACCGGCGATCTCCACGAACGCGTACGCCACGGCACCGTCGGGCAGCGACTCCAGGGCGCGGGCGATGGCGGGCAGCGCGCTCTCGTCACCCACCAGCAGATGCCAGTCGGCATCCGGGTCGGGGGCGTAGGCACCGCCGGGACCCATGAACCGCACGGTCTCGCCCGGCCGGGCGCGCAGCGCCCACGGGCCGGCCAGGCCCTCGTCACCGTGCAGCACGAAGTCCAGGGTCAGCTCGCGATGCTCCGGATCCCAGGCCCGCACGGTGTACGTCCGCGTCACCGGCCACTGCTCGCGCGGCAGCTCCTCGCGGATGCGCTCCAGGTCGAAGGGCTCGGGGTAGCTCACACCCGGAGGGGAGAACAGCATCTTCACGTAATGATCCGTGCAGGTGTCCGCCGCGAACTCGGCGAGCCCCTCACCGCCCAGCACCACACGCTGCATGTGCGGGGTCAGCCGTTCGGTACGGATGACCTGCGCGGAGTGGGGCTTCCGCGGCTTGCGGGCAGGGCGTAGCGCCATCACTGGCCTCCCTCGTTCCAAGCTTAGGTTTACCTAAGTTAGCACCTCCGTCCGGCGAATGCCGCTATGAACGTTCATGAAAAGGGGCATGTCGCGCACGCACGGAACGAATTCCCCACGTCACGAGCCCCATGCACGCGATCGTGACGCGGTTCACGCCCCCGGCGATCTCACGCCCCCAGCGTCACGAGCAGCCGCTGCAGCGACCCGCCCAGCCCCCAGCGCATCGCCAGTTCGTCCAGCCCCGCCGCATCCCGGGGTGTGTGCGGCAGCGTGGTGTCCACGTCGGGCAGTGGAACGTCGTGCGCCACCCGCACGACCCTCGGCGCGACGGCGACGTACGGCCGCGACTCGTCCAGCCGCTTGCGCTGCGAGGGCGTGAGCTTCGCCTTGGGGTCGTCGACCGCCGCCATGATCCCGGCCAGGTCGCCGAACTCGGCCAGCAGCTTCGCGGCCGTCTTCTCCCCGATCCCGGGCACGCCCGGCAGACCGTCGCTCGGGTCGCCCCGCAGCAGCGCCAGATCCGCGTACCCCCGGCCGTCGACGCCGTACTTCTCGCGCAGCCACGCCTCGTCGGTGAGCTGGAGGGTGCCGACGCCCTTGAGCGGGTAGAGCACCCGCACCCCGCGCTCGTCGTCCACGAGCTGGTACAGGTCGCGGTCCCCGGTGACGATGTCGACCGGGCCCTTCGCGCGCGCCGTGAACGTGCCGATCACGTCGTCCGCCTCGTACCCCTCGACGCCCACGCGCGCGATGCCGAGCGCGTCCAGGACGGACTCGATGACCGGCACCTGCGGCGACAGCGTGTCGGGCACCTCCTCCTCGTCCGGACCCGCCGCGTGCTCCTCGGCGACCCGGTGCGCCTTGTAGGAGGGGATCAGCTCGACCCGCCACTGGGGCCGCCAGTCGGCGTCCATGCAGGCCACCAGCGCGTCCGGCCGGTGGTCCCTGACCAGGCGGTCGATGAAGTCGAGGAGCCCGCGCACGGCGTTCACCGGCGTGCCGTCCGGGGCCTTCACGGAGTCCGGGACGCCGAAATAGGCGCGGAAGTACAGCGAGGCGGTGTCGAGGAGCATCAGTCGTCCGGTCACGCCACGCATCATGCCGTACCGCACTGACAGCGGCCCTGGGTGAGCCTCCCGTCGCGGTGCGTGGCGGGCCTGTGGCCTGGACCACTTGTGCGTTTGTGTACAGGGAAGCAGGGCAGGCGGGCCTGCGGAGTGGCGCCCCCTGCGCAACTGTTGCGTCAGTCGCTCCCATCATTTGCCGTCGAGACAAGAGGTACCCGTGTCATCCAGGCTTGAGGCCGACCATCTGTACAAGGTGTTCGGCAGACGACCGGACGAGGCCGTCGAGCGGCTCCGTCACGGAGCCGACCGTGAGGAGCTGCGCGCCGACGGCACCACCGCCGCCGTGATCGACGCCTCCTTCACCGTCGAACCCGGTCAGATCTTCGTCGTCATGGGCCTGTCCGGATCCGGCAAGTCCACGCTGCTGCGCATGCTCAACGGGCTCCTGGAGCCGACCGCGGGTCACGTCCGCTTCGACGGCCAGGACCTGACCGCCATCGGCGACCGCGAGCTGCGCGAGGTCCGGGCGAGGAAGATCAGCATGGTCTTCCAGCACTTCGCGCTGTTCCCGCACCGCAGCGTCCTGGAGAACGCCGCCTACGGCCTCGCCGTCCAGGGCGTGCCGCGCGCCGAGCGCGAGAAGCGTGCCGCCGAGGCCCTGGAGCTGTGCGGCCTGGGCGGCTGGGAGAAGTCCTGGCCCGACGAGCTGTCCGGCGGCATGCAGCAGCGCGTGGGCCTCGCCCGCGCCCTCGCCACCGACGCCGACCTGCTGCTGATGGACGAGTCCTTCAGTGCGCTCGACCCGCTGATCCGCCGTGACATGCAGGACCAGCTGCTCCAGCTGCAGCAGACCCTGAAGAAGACGATCGTCTTCATCACCCACGACCTGAACGAGGCCATGCGCCTGGGCGACCGCATCGCCGTCATGCGCGACGGCCGCATCGTGCAGACCGGCACCGCCGAGGACATCCTCCTGCGCCCGGCCGACGACTACGTGGCCTCCTTCATCCAGGACGTCGACCGCTCCCGCGTGCTGACCGCGGGCGCCCTGATGGACACCTCGGTCACCGCCGACGCCCCGCTGTGCACCTGTGAGACCGCGACCAGCGAGACGCCGTTCGTGGAACTGTGCGCGATCAGCGCCCGGCTGTCGCACCGCGTCTCGGTCGTGGACGACGACCACAAGGTCATCGGCGTCGTGCCGCGGCAGCGCCTGATCGGCTTCCTCGGCGACGAGGCTGCCGAGCCGGCGCCCTGCGACCACCCGGAGGACAGGGTGATCGCCCGTGCCTAGGCTGCGTCTCGGCGACTGGGTCGACTCCGGAGTGGACTGGCTGGTCGCCCACATGGGCTGGCTCTTCGACGCGATCAAGGCGGTCGTGGAGGGCATGTACGACGGCGTCAACGCCGTCCTGACGGCCCCCGAGCCGCTGCTCCTCGCGGGCATCCTCGCCGTGCTCGCCTGGTGGCTGCGCGGCCTGGTCGCGGGCGTCCTCGCCTTCGGCGGCTTCGCGCTGATCGACTCACTCGACCTGTGGGACCGGGCCATGTCGACGCTGGCCCTCGTGCTCGTCGCCACCCTCATCGCGCTGGTGCTCTCGATCCCGCTCGGCATCTGGGCGGCCCGCTCCAAGGCGGTCAGCGCGGCCGTACGGCCCGTCCTGGACCTGCTCCAGACGATGCCGTCGATGGTGCTGCTGATCCCGGCCATCCTCTTCTTCGGCCTTGGCACCGCCGCCGGCGTGATCGCCACCCTGATCTTCGCGCTCGCCCCCGGCGTCCGCATGACCGAGCTCGGCATCCGCCAGGTCGACGCCGAACTGGTCGAGGCGGCGGAGGCCTTCGGCACCGCGCCCCGGGACACCCTGCTGCGGGTCCAGCTGCCGCTCGCGCTGCCCACGATCATGGCCGGCATCAACCAGGTGATCATGCTGAGCCTGTCGATGGTCGTCATCGCCGGCATGGTCGGCACCGGCGGCCTCGGCGGCGCGGTCAACGAGGCCATCGGCCAGCTCGACATCGGCTTCGGCTTCGAGGCGGGCGTCGGCATCGTGGTCCTCGCCATCTACCTGGACCGCATCACCGGCGCGCTCGGCGCCCAGATCTCCCCGCTCGGCCGTCGTGCCGCCGCCAAGGCCCGCGCCGCGGGCGGCGTCAAGGTCTGGAACTACCGTCCCCGCCCCGTCGTCGCGGTCGCCGGCGTGGCCGCCCTGGCCCTCGTCGCGGGCGGCCTGGGCGTCTTCGGCCCCTCCGCCGGCACCGCCGAGGCCTCCGCCACGAACGTCGGCAAGGGCAAGGAGATCAAGATCGGCTACATCCCGTGGGACGAGGGCATCGCCTCGACGTACCTCTGGAAGGAGCTGCTGGAGCGGCGCGGCTTCAAGGTCACGACCACCCAGTACGCCGCGGGCCCCCTCTACACCGGCGTCGCCACCGGCCAGCTCGACTTCCAGACGGACGCCTGGCTGCCCACCACCCACGCCGAGTACTGGAAGAAGTACGGGAACCGGCTCGACGACCTCGGCTCCTGGTACGGCCCGACCTCGCTGGAGCTCACCGTCCCCTCGTACATGAAGGACGTGAACTCCCTGGAGGACCTCAAGAACAAGTCCGCCGAGTTCAAGGGCAAGATCGTCGGCATCGAGCCGAGCGCCGGAATGATGGGCCTGCTCAAGGACAAGGTGCTCAAGGAGTACGGCCTCGAGGACTCGTACGAGGTCGTGGACGGCTCGACACCCGCGATGCTGGCCGAGCTCAAGCGCGCGTACGCCAAGAAGCAGCCCATCGTCGTCACGCTGTGGTCGCCGCACTGGGCGTACAGCGACTACGACCTGAAGAAGCTCGAGGACCCCAAGGGCGCCTGGGGCAAGGGCGACGGCGTGCACACCCTGGCCCGCAAGGGCTTCGCCGACGACAACCCCCAGGTCGGCAAGTGGCTGAAGGACTTCTCCATGACCGAGAAGCAGCTCACCGGCCTGGAGTCCCAGATCACCAAGGCCGGCAAGGGCAAGGAACAGGACGCCGTGCGCACCTGGCTGAAGCGGAACCCGGGTCTGCTGGACAAGTGGGCTCCGGTCCCCGGATCGGACAAGAGCCAGGCGGCCGGGTGACCTGACAGTCCCGGGCCGTCACCCGAGGGGTGGGTCACGCCGTACGTTTTTCCCCTCCGTACGGCGGACCCACCCCTCGCGGCATGTCCGCATAGTCACCCGGCATGCCTACGAAAAGGATCCGGCCAACCACGCAGCGCTATCCCACCACCCGAGCCGGGGTGCGCGAACTCCCCACGGCCGGACTCGACTTCCGGACCGGGTACTCGGTTCTCCGGGACCCTCCGACCAGGCCCGCCGGTCGCGGCGGACGCGGGAACACGGGGGAGTGCCGGAGCATTGAACAGAACAGGGGTGTTCGCGTACTGAGCGGTGGTCAGGGCGTCGCGGGGGCGCCGGGCGGATCCCGGGAGCCGATCCGCTGGCGCGAACCGATGGGTCGAAGTCCCCCCGATGTGTCGTCGATGTGACGGGCGCATGAAACGGTTTGCCGAACATGCGTAGGGTGCAGAGAACTCAACAGAAGGTGTGCGCCGAACGGTGGGCGCGAGGACAGTGGACCGACGAGCGAAGGAGGGAGCCGGAGCGATGGGCGACCACAAAGAACAGCCCCTTCGGGTGGGCGCCGCCGTGCGACGGCGACGCCGCGCACTGGACCTCACCCTCGCCGTCGTGGCCGAACGCAGCGGCCTGTCGGTGCCCTTCCTGAGCCAGGTCGAGAACGACCGGGCACGCCCCAGCCGAAGCTCCCTGGAGAAGGTCGCCGACGCGCTGCGCACGACCGCCGTCGAACTCCTCGCCGCCGCCGACCCGGCGTGCAGCGTCGACGTCGTGCGGGCCGACACCACCGAACTGGCGCCGGAGCCGCGGGCGCGGTCCCTGGTGCGCGGTCACCATCAGATGCACGCCTCGGAGTTCACCGGCGACCATGACGCGGGCCGCGAATTCCAGTACCGCAACGACCAGTTGATGTACGTCGCCGACGGCGGTGTGGAGATCGAGGCGGAGGGCCGCGCCTATCGCCTGGGCCGCGGCGACACCCTGTACCTCACCGGCGGGGTCCGCCACCGCTGGCGGGCGACCGTGCCGGACACGCGCGTGGTCGTCGTCGCGGTGGCGGAGCACATCGAGGCGGTCCGGGACCGGCCGGGGCGCTGATGCGCGTCGTCTCCCTGGTGCCGTCCCTGACGGAGGCCGTGGCCGTCTCGGCCCCCGGCGCCCTGGTGGGCGCCACCGACTGGTGCGACCACCCTGCAGGCCTGGACGTCACCCGCGTCGGCGGCACCAAGAACCCCAAGGTCGAGAGGATTCTCGCGCTCGCGCCCGACCTGGTGATCGCCAACGAGGAGGAGAACCGCGAGATGGACCTCACCGCCCTGCGCGCGGCCGGCGTCGAGGTCCTGGTGACGGAGGTACGGGACGTACCGCAGGCCTTCGCCGAGCTGGCCCGGGTGCTGGGCGCCTGCGGGGTGACGGCACGCCCGCGGTGGCTGGACGAGGCGGAGGAGACGTGGTCGTCGCCGCCGGTCCCGGAGCACCGTACGACGGCCGTGGTCCCGATCTGGCGGCGCCCCTGGATGGTGCTGGGCCGCGACACCTTCGCGGGCGACGTCCTGGCCCGCCTCGGCGTGGACCACCTGTACACCACGCACGAGGACCGCTACCCCCGCATCCCTCTGGAGGACCTGCGGGCGGCGGCCCCGGACGTCGTGGTCCTCCCCGACGAGCCGTACCGCTTCACCGCGGACGACGGCCCGGAGGCGTTCCCGGGCCTGCCCTGCGCACTGGTCAGCGGACGGCACCTGACGTGGTACGGCCCGTCACTGGCCGAGGCGCCACGGGTGCTGACGCGGGCCCTGCGAGCAGCGCGCCGCTGAACAGCCCGCGGCTGGTGTGGACGGCCACGACGGCCCAGGCGCCGACGAGCACGGCGTACAGCCCGACGGCGAGCCCGTCGTACACGACGAGCCCGGTGTGCCGGGCCAGCGCCTCGGCGCCGGTGACACAGGTGCCGACCGGGAAGGTGAACGCCCACCAGGTCATCGCGAACCGCATGCCGTGCCGTCGGGCCCGCAGCACATGGGCGGTGGCGAGCCCGAACCACAGCAGCGCGAACCCCATGACGGGCACGCCGTACAGCACCGCGAGAATCCCGAACCCCCCGCCGTACGGTGCCCCAACCACCCCCGGGGCGACGTCCGCGAACGTGCCGACGGCGGTGGTGGACTGCCCGAGCGGCCCCAGCACGAGAAACAGCGACGGGGTGAGGACGAGGGGCAGCGGTCCGCCGGTGATCAGCCGGGCGAAGACCAGCGGCAGCATCAGCAGCGTGGCGAGCAGACTGAGCCCGAACATCGCGACACAGGCGAGCAGCAGCGTCTCCCGGGCCTGCCCGGGCGGCAGCTGCGGCACCAGCAGCGGGCCGAGCGCGGCGGACACCATGGGCGCGACGAGCGGCAGCAGCCATACGGGCGTGGCCTGCGAGGGCTCGATGCGATGGCGTACGGCCATGAGGTACGGCACGGCCAGGGCGGCCGCCAGCCCGATGGCCGTACCGGCGGTGAACAGCACGGCGTCGAGTGCGACCGCCGCTCGGGCCCCGATCCAGTCCTCGCCGACGGTGACGGCACCGCCGCCGACGGCCAGCAGCGCCATGGACAGACAGCCGTAGAAGGGCGCCATGGCCGGGTCGAGGAGGTGGGCGCGGGCCTGTGCGCGATGGTGGGTCCAGTGCCGGGCGCGGGCGGCGAGCAAGGCGACGAGCAGGACGAGGGAGAGGGCCCACACGGTGGTGCAGGCGGTGCGCAGGCCGGGGAGGCGGAGCGGCAGTCCGGCTCCGGCGGTGGCGACGGCGGCGGTGCCCATGACGGCGGCGTACCAGTTGGGTCCGAGGTGACGGACGCCGAGGCGGCGGGTGGCGGTGACCATGTGCTGAGGGTCGCTGCGGGGTTCGGCTCCCACCAGGGAGTTTGCCTCTATGACGACATAAACTGCACTTATGGCAGAGGCGGCGGAGGGGCAGTTTCGCGCGGGTTCCCTGGCACATCGCGTCCCGGATCTCGGCGCGCTGGAGCTGCTGCTGGCGGTGGCGCGGCTCGGGAGTCTCGGTGGGGCGGCGCGTGAGCTGGGGATCACCCAGCCGGCGGCGAGCAGTCGGATCCGGTCGATGGAACGGCAGCTCGGGGTGGCGCTGGTGGACCGGTCACCGCGGGGCTCGCGGCTGACGGACGCCGGGGCGCTGGTGACGGACTGGGCGCGGCGGATCGTGGAGGCGGCGGAGGCGTTCGACGCGGGGGCGCAGGCGCTCAGGGACCGGCGGGACTCGCGGTTGCGGGTGGCGGCGAGCATGACGATCGCGGAGTATCTGCTGCCGGGGTGGCTGCTCGCGCTGCGGGCACAGCGGCCGGACACGGCGGTGTCGCTGCTGGCGGGGAACTCGGCGGCGGTCGCCGAGCGGCTGCTCGCGGACGAGGCGGACCTGGGGTTCGTGGAGGGGCTGACGGTGCCGACGGGGCTGGACTCGGTCGTCATCGCCCACGACAACCTGATCGTGGTGACCGCGCCGGCGCATCTGTGGTCCCGTCGCCGTCGTCCGCTGGAGGCGTCGGAACTGGCGGCGACGCCGCTGATCCTCCGGGAGACGGGCTCGGGGACGCGGCAGGTCCTGGACGCGGCGCTGGGCGGCCTGGCCCGCCCGCTGATCGAACTGTCGTCGACCACGGCGGTGAAGGCGGCGGCGGTGAGCGGGGCGGGGCCGGCGGTGCTGAGCGAACTGGCTGTCGGTGAGGAACTGGCGATGCGGCGGCTGGTGAGCGTGCCGGTGGCGGGCGTGTCGCTGGCGCGGGACCTGCGGGCGGTGTGGCCGACGGGCCATCGCCCGGTGGGCCCGGCACGAGACCTGCTGTCGCTGACGCGGGGGTAGTTACCTCGCCCCCGCCGCCCCTACCCATTCCCGTCCCCTGGGGGCTGCCGCCCCCAGACCCCCGCTTCGGCCCTGAACGGGCCTTGTCCTCAAACGCCGGACGGGCTGAAAATCCAGCCCCTCCGGCGTTTGAGGAGCGGGGGTCCAGGGGGCGGAGCCCCCTGGCGGGGTCGAAGGGGCGGAGCCCCTGGGGGACGGGAATGGGTAGGGGCGGCGGGGGCGCGATCCTGCCGTCAGCCGCCGGCGGCGACCCGCACCAGCCCCCGCACCACCCGCACATCCTCCCCCATCTCCGGATGCCACTGCACCCCCAACACCCACCCCCCGGACGGCAGTTCCAGCGCCTCCACCGTTCCGTCCGCCGCGTACGCCGACGCCACAAGACCCTCGCCCAAACGGTCCACGGCCTGGTGGTGATACGTCGGCACGGACGTCTCCTCCGGCACCAGCTCGCCGTACAGACTCCCCGGCACCGGCTTCACGGCATGGCTGCCGAAGACGCCCACCACCTCCGCGTGCCCGTCGATGTGCTGCACGAGCGTGCCGCCGAGGGCGACGTTCAACAGCTGCATGCCCCGGCAGATGCCCAGCAGGGGCACCCCCGCCGCCAGCGCCGCGTCGATCAGGGCCAGCTCCCACGCGTCCCGCTCCCGCGCCGGCGGCCCGGTGCGGGGCTCGCGCTCCGCGCCGTAGCGCACCGGCTCCACATCGGGTCCCCCCGCGATGACCAGCCCGTCCAACCGGGCCACGGCCGCCGCCGCGTACTCCGGGTCGTCCGGTGGAAGCATCGCCGCGAGGCCGCCCGCCCGCTGCACCAGCCGTGGATAGCCGACCGGCAGCAACGCCGCCTCCAGCTCCCACACGCCCCAGCGCGCACCGGACTCCAGATAGGTGCTGATCCCGATCAGCGGCCTGGTCACAGCGACTCCCTCACTCTCCGCGCCGCACTGTCGACGCCTCAGTCCCGTGCCAACTCTGCCTCGGCCGCCGCCAGCGCCGCGAACTCCTCCTCCGGAGCCTTCGCCACCAGACGCTTACGGCTGTACAGGCCGAAGTACCCGATCGCCACGACGTACACCACCAGCGCGATCAGCGCCGCCGTCACGTCCACCAGGAACGTCGCCACCAGCGCCGCACAGGCCAGCACCAGCGCGACCGACGACGTCAGCACCCCGCCCGGCGTACGGTACGGCCGCGCCAGCTCCGGCTCGCGGCGGCGCAGCACGATGTGCGACAGGGACATCAGGGCGTACGAGATCGTCGCGCCGAAGACCGCGATGTTCAGCATCCGCGCCCCGTTGCCCGACACCGCCGCCAGCAGGAAGCCGATCGTGCCGGGCACCAGCAGGCCCAGGTACGGCGCCTTGCGGCGGCTGGTCAGGGAGAGGAAGCGGGGCAGGTAGCCCGCGCGGGAGAGGGCGAAGAGCTGGCGTGAGCCCGCGTAGATCAGGGAGAAGAAGGAGGCCACGAGGCCCGCGAGGCCCGCGTAGTTCACGATGCGGCTCAGCGTCGTAGCCTTCCCGTCCGGCTGCAGCGCCTCCACCAGCGGGTTGCCCGCCTCCTGGATCGCCGCCGAGCCGCGTGCGCCGGCCGCCGCGAAGAAGGTCACCACGGCCAGCACCACGAGGATGCCCATCGACCAGCGGATCGCCTTCGGCAGCGTACGGGCCGGCTCCTTGGTCTCCTCGGCGGCCAGCGGCACCCCTTCGACGCCCAGGAAGAACCACATCCCGAAGGGGAACGCCGCCCAGATGCCGAGCAGGCCGAAGGGCAGCCAAGAGCTCGATCCCGCCGCCGAGGTGTCGACCGGGATGTCGTCCAGGGCCGAGAACGAGAAGTCCGGCAGCGCCGTCAGCGCGAACACGATCAGGGCCGCCACCGCGATGCCGGTGACCACGAAGCTGAAGCGCAGCGCCTCGCCCACGCCCCAGAGGTGGATGCCGAGGAAGATCGCGAAGCAGACCAGGTACATCGGCCAGCCGGACTCCAGGCCGAACAGGCCCAGCGACTCGACGTAGTCCCCGATGAAGATGACGATCGCGGCGGGGGCGAGGACGTACTCGATGAGGATCGCCGTGCCGGTGAGGAAGCCGCCCCACGGGCCGAGGGCCCTGCGGGCGAAGCCGTAGCCGCCGCCGGCCGTGGGCAGGATCGCGGACAGCTCGGCGAGGGCGAAGACCATGCAGCAGTACATGGCGCCCATCAGCACCATGGCGATCGCCAGGCCACCGAAGCCGCCCTCGGCGAGGCCGAAGTTCCAGCCGGAGAAGTCGCCGGAGACGACGTAGGCGACGCCGAGACCGGTCAGCAGCACCCAGCCGGCGCTGCCGCGGCGCAGCGCTCTGCGCTCCAGATAGGCGTCCGCCTCTGAGGCGGAGGTGGGTGTACTGGTGGATTCCAGGGACATGGGCACGACTCCCCACGGGGCGGCGGACACGGATCTGTATTCCGGGCGCGGTGGGGTCCACCGAGCCCCGGTTCAAAGGAATGGATCCATACCTTTGCGGTGTCGGCGCCGGGAAGGCAATACCCGTGCGTTAAGCGTCCGTAAATCCACACTCATCCGAGGAACCCGCGCAGCAGTGCCGCCGTACCTCCGCAGTGCTCGCGCATGACCTCGCGCGCGCACTCGGCGTTGCCCTCGATCACGGCCTCCACCAGCGCGGTGTGCTGGCGCTGGGAGTGCTCCAGGTTGCGCACGAGCAGCGGGATGCAGTCGAGCAGGTCGTTCACGGTCGCCCGTACGGCCGCGTACTGCGCGGTGAGGGTCGGGGAGCCGGAGAGCTCGGCCAGCGTCAGGTGCAGCAGCGTGTCCAGACGGCGGTACTCGGCGAGCGGGGCGTCGTGGGTGCGGGCCAGCGCCTCGCGCAGCCGGTCCGCCTGCTCCTCGTCCAGCCCGTGCGTGGCGCACAGCCCGGCCGCGCCCACCTCCAGCACCTCGCGGAAGCGCAGCGCGTCCTCCACGTCGATGCCCTTCAGTCGGCGGCGCAGCTCCTCCTCGCCGGGCGTCTCGGAGCGCGGCAGCACGAACGTGCCGCCGTAGCGACCGCGCCGGGACTCCACCAGCCCCTGGTCCTGGAGCACCTTCAGCACCTCGCGCAGCGTCACCCGGCTGATCCCCAGCCGGTCCGCCAGCTCGCGCTCGGCGGGCAGCCGCTCGCCGCCCGGCACCAGGCCGAGCCGCACCACCTGGAGGATCTGTTCCAGGGCCTCCTCGAAACCATTGCCGGCCCGCACCGGCCGCAGCACCGAGGTCAGCCGGTCGTCGGCCTCGGGCGCCCCGTGCTCCGTGCCCGTCTGCGACATGTGGTCGGACCCCCTTCCCAATCAATGGTCCTGCGCAATACCTTATGGCTTCCGGCTGACCGAAGTAGCCCAAGGAGGCTCTCCCGTGGCAGACCGCACACCCCCGCTGAGCGTCGAGGAGCTGCACGCCCTCGTCGCCGGCGGTGAGATCGACACTGTCGTCCTGGCCTTCCCCGATATGCAAGGGCGACTGCAGGGCAAGCGGTTCGCCGCCCGTTTCTTCCTCGACGAGGTCCTCCACCACGGCACCGAGGGCTGCAACTACCTGCTCGCCGTCGACACCGAGATGAACACCGTCGACGGCTACGCCATGTCCTCCTGGGACCGCGGCTACGGCGACTTCGCCATGCACCCCGACCTGGCCACGCTGCGCCGCGTGCCCTGGAACGCCGGCACGGCCATGCTCGTCGCCGACCTCGCCTGGAGCGACGGCTCGCCCGTGGTCGCCGCGCCCCGCCAGATCCTGCGCCGCCAGCTCGAGCGCCTCGCCGAACTCGGATACACCGCGAACGTCGGCACCGAGCTGGAGTTCATCGTCTTCAAGGACACCTACGAGCAGGCCTGGGACGCGGGCTACCGAGGGCTCACACCGGCGAACCAGTACAACATCGACTACTCGGTGCTCGGGACCGGGCGGATCGAGCCCCTGCTGCGCCGTATCCGCAACGAGATGGCGGGCGCCGGGCTCACCGTCGAGTCCGCCAAGGGCGAGTGCAACCCCGGGCAGCACGAGATCGCCTTCAAGTACGACGAGGCCCTGGTCACCTGCGACCAGCACGCCATCTACAAGACCGGCGCCAAGGAGATCGCCGCCCAGGAGGGCTGCTCGATCACCTTCATGGCCAAGTACAACGAGCGGGAGGGCAACTCCTGCCACATCCACCTCTCGCTCGCGGACGCGGCGGGCGACAACGCCATGGCCGGGGATGGCGAGGGCGGCATGTCGGACGTCATGCGCCACTTCCTCGCCGGGCAGCTCGCCGCGCTGCGGGACTTCTCGCTGCTGTACGCCCCCCACATCAACTCCTACAAGCGGTTCCAGCCGGGCTCCTTCGCCCCGACCGCCGTCGCCTGGGGCCACGACAACCGCACCTGCGCGCTGCGCGTCGTCGGCCACGGCCGCTCGATGCGCTTCGAGAACCGGCTCCCCGGCGGCGACGTCAACCCGCACCTCGCCGTCGCCGGACTCGTCGCCGCCGGCCTGTACGGCATCGAGCAGAAGCTGGAGCTGCCCGAGCCCTGCCCCGGCAACGCCTACACCGCCGGCTTCGAGCACGTCCCCACGACCCTGCGCGAGGCCGCCGAACTCTGGGAGAACAGCCCGATCGCCAAGGCCGCCTTCGGCGACGAGGTCGTCGCCCACTACCGCAACATGGCGCGCGTCGAGCTGGACGCCTTCGACGCCGCGGTGACCGACTGGGAGCTGCGCCGCTCCTTCGAACGCATGTGAGGCCCTTCTTGTCCGACCAGCTCCAGGTACTGAACCCGGCCACCGAAGAGATCGTCGCCACCGTCCCGGCCGCCACCGCGGCCGACGTGGACGCCGCCGTCGTACGCGCCACGAAGGCCCAGTCGGCGTGGGCCGCCCTCGCCCCCGGCGAACGCGCCCGGCTGCTGCGCCGGTTCGCCGTCGCCGTCGACGACCACCTCGAAGAACTCGCCCGGTTGGAAGTGCGCGAGGCCGGGCACACCGTCGGCAACGCCCGCTGGGAGGCGGGCAACGTCCGCGATCTGCTCGACTACGCCGCCGGGGGAGTGGAACGGCTCACCGGCCGTCAGATCCCGGTCCCCGGCGGCCTGAACGTCACCGTCCTCGAACCGCTCGGCGTCGTCGCCGTCATCGCGCCCTGGAACTTCCCGATGCCGATCGCGGCCTGGGGCACGGCCCCGGCGCTCGCGGCCGGCAACGCCGTCCTCCTCAAGCCCGCCGAGACGACCCCGCTGACGGCCCTGCGGCTGGCGGAACTGGCGTTGGAGGCGGGGCTTCCCGAAGGCCTGTTCCAGGTCCTGCCCGGCCACGGCCCCGTCGCCGGCAACGCCCTCGTCGAGCACCCGGGTGTCGCGAAGATCGTCTTCACCGGGTCGACGGCCGTGGGCAAACAGGTGCTGGCCAAGGGGTCGGCGCTGCTCAAGCGCGTCACCCTCGAACTCGGCGGCAAGAGCCCCAACATCGTCTTCGCCGACGCCGACCTGGAAGCGGCCGCGGCCGCCGCGCCCATGTCCTTCCTCGACAACTCCGGCCAGGACTGCTGCGCCCGCACCCGCATCCTCGTCCAGCGCTCCGCCCACGACCGCTTCATGGAACTGCTCGGCCCCGCCATAGAGGCGGTGACCGTCGGCGACCCCGCCGACGCGAAGACCGACATGGGCCCGCTCATCTCCAAGGCCCAGCTGGACCGGGTCCGTTCCTACGTCACCGACGACCTCGACGGCATCCGCGGCAAGGCCCCCGAGGGCCCCGGCTTCTGGTTCCCGCCCACCGTCCTCACCGGCGTCGACGCACACGCGCGCGTGGCCGTCGAGGAGGTCTTCGGCCCCGTCGCCGTCGTCCTCCCCTTCGAGGACGAGGCGGAGGCCGTCGCCCTCGCCAACGCCACCGACTACGGCCTCTCCGGCTCCATCTGGACCCGGGACGTCGGCCGCGCCCTGCGCGTCTCCCAGTCCGTCCGCGCGGGCAACCTGTCCGTCAACTCCCACTCCAGCGTCCGCTACTGGACCCCCTTCGGGGGCTTCAAGCAGTCCGGCATCGGCCGCGAGCTCGGCCCGGACGCCCTGACCGCCTTCACCGAGACAAAGAACGTCTTCATCAGCACGGAGGGTCCCGCACAGTGACCGAAGCAATTGTGTGCCGTCGACTCGTCGGCCGTACGGCCGTCATCACCGGAGCAGGCAGCGGCATCGGCCTCGCCGCCGCCCGCCGGCTCGCCTCCGAGGGCGCGCACATCGTCTGCGGCGACGTCGACGAACAGCGCGGCAAGACCACGGCCGAGGAGGTCGGCGGGATCTTCGTGAAGGTCGACGTCACCGACCCGGAGCAGGTCGAGGCGCTGTTCAGGACCGCGTACGACACCTACGGCAGCGTCGACATCGCCTTCAACAACGCCGGCATCTCGCCGCCCGACGACGACTCCATCCTGGAGACCGGCCTGGAGGCCTGGAAGCGCGTCCAGGAGGTCAACCTCACCTCCGTCTACCTGTGCTGCAAGGCCGCCATCCCCTACATGCGCCGGCAGGGCAAGGGCTCCATCATCAACACGGCGTCCTTCGTGGCGAGGATGGGCGCCGCCACGTCCCAGATCTCGTACACCGCCTCCAAGGGCGGCGTGCTGGCCATGTCCCGTGAACTGGGCGTGCAGTTCGCCCGCGACGGCATCCGGGTCAACGCCCTGTGCCCGGGACCGGTCAACACCCCGCTGCTGCAGGAGCTGTTCGCCAAGGACCCGGAGCGCGCCGCACGCCGGCTCGTGCACATCCCGGTCGGCCGCTTCGCCGAGGCCGAGGAGATCGCCGCCGCCGTCGCCTTCCTGGCCAGCGACGACTCCTCCTTCGTGAACGCCACCGACTTCCTGGTCGACGGCGGAATCGCGGGGGCGTACGTCACGCCGCTGTAGGCCGCTCTACAGTTTCCGGAATGAGCATGACGCCCCCGCCCGGCTGGTACCGCGACCCCTCCGCCCCACACCTGGAGCGCTGGTGGGACGGCACGGCCTGGACCGAGCACCGGCGCGCCCCCGAGGACGCGGCACAGCCGGCACCGACGCCCGGCCCGCAGGCCTACGGGCCGCCGGCGACCGCGCCGACGACGCCCGGACCGCCGGCCGCCGGCCCTGCCTCCGGGCGGACGCCCAAGGTCGTCGCCCTGATCGCCGCGGGGGCCGTCCTGCTCACGGCGATCGTCACGGGCGTGATCGTCCTGCGCGAGGACGACGGGGGCGCGGACGTGGACACCGCGCCCACGCTCGCGACCTCGGAGCCCGCGCAGCGCGAGTCGGCCTCCGAGACCCCCACCCCGACCGAGACCGCCTCCGAGCCCTCCGCCGACGACCCGCTCGTCGTCACGGACGAGCTCAACGGGTTCACCCTGCCGCTGCTCAACGGCTGGGTCAGACCGCGCAACCTCGCCGAGGCCAACGTCCTCGTGACCACCGACGGCACCTACGAGTGCCCCGCCGACTTCGGCTACTGCCGGCGCGGCAAGGTCATCTCGCGCACGGCGTCCGCGGACGACGGGACGTCCCCCGAGGCGATCGCCAAGGCGGACATCCAGGACGCGGCCGACGACGCCTACGACCGCGACCTCGTCGGCCGCAGCCCCTTCGGGGGCATCAAGTCCCACAAGGTCGTCGGGTCCGGCCCGGTCTCGGTGGCGGGCCGCTCCGGCTACTTCGTGCGCTGGCGGGTCACGACGGCCGAGGGACCGGGCGGCTACGTCCAGTCCCTCGCGTTCCGCTCCAGCGTCGGCACCGAGTCGCCGGTCGTCGTCCGCTACGTCTTCGACGCGGGCGAGGACGGGCCGCCGCTGGCCGACATGGACCGCTTCACCAAGGGGATCCGGCCGGCCCGCTGAGCTACAGGAACGTGTGGCCCTCGCCGCGATACGTCGGCACCGTCGCCGTCACCGAGTCGCCCTCGACGAGATGCAGCGCGTCGAACCGCTCGCACAGCTCACCGGCCTTCGCGTGCCGGAACCACACCTTGTCGCCGATCAGCAGATCGTCGGCGGGGGAGCCGAGCAGCGGCGTCTGCACCTCGCCGGGCCCCTCCTGGGGGTCGTACCGAAGCCCCTCGGGCAGATACGGCACCGGCAGCCGGTCGGGCCCCGCCGCACCCGAGGCCGGATACCCGCCGCCGAGGACGGTCACCGCCCCGACGCCGGGCCTGCGCACCACCGGCTGGGCGAACAGGGCGGCCGGACGCCCGCTGAAGGACGTGTAGTTGTCGAACAGCCGGGGGACGTACAGCCCCGACCCGGCGCCGATCTCCGTCACGGCGTCCTCGGCGGCCGTGAACTGCACACTGCCGGTCCCACCGCCGTTGACGAACTCCAGCCCCGGCACCACCGCCCGCACGGCCCGCACCACCTCGGCCCGCCGCTCGGCGAGTTCGCGGCGCGCGGCAGCCTGCATCAGCCGTACGGCCCGCGACCGCACCGGCCGCCCGGCCACCGCGTCCCCGACCCCGGCGATGTGCCCCTCGTACGCCATGATCCCGACGACCTCGAACCCAGGCCGCCGGGCGACGGCACGGGCCATGTCGGCGACCTGGGCGGGGGAGTGCAGCGGCGAACGCCGGGCGCCGACCCGCACCCGTCCCCCCAGCAGCTTCAGCGAGGTGTCCAACTCCAGGCAGACCCGGACCACTTCCCGGCCGCCGTTGCGTGACCCGTCGATCAGCCGCAGCTGTGCCGGGTCGTCGATCATCACGGTGACGGCGGAGGCCAGCTTGGGGTCGCCGGTCAGCTCGGCGAACGCGGCGCGGTCGGCCGACGGATAGGCGAGCAGGACGTCGTCGAACCCGGAGCGCGCCAGCCACAGCGATTCGGCCAGGGTGAAGGACATGACGCCCGCGAAGCCGTCCTTCGCGAGCACGCGTTCCAGCAGTGCCCGGCAGCGTACGGACTTGCTGGCGACGCGGATCGGTTTCCCGCCGGCCCGGCGGACGAGATCGTCCGCGTTGGCGTCGAAGGCGTGCAGGTCAACGATCGCGAGAGGGGCGTCGAGATGGGCGGTGGCCCGGTCGTAACGGGCCCGGTCAGCGGCGCGCGCAGTCATGAACGCAGCCTGCCAGACGGGATTACCGCAGGGTAGGGGGACGTTCCGGGCAGATGTGCACGGGGTCGTGGACTGGTTCCCGTTCGCGCAGGTTCAACCCGTAGAGTGACGCGCACGCATGTGGGGACGTCCTCGGCCGCGCCGTCGCGCCGGGATGACGCGCCCCCGGTGCGGGTATGCGTGCCTGGTCGGAGGAGTCCGTGCCGGGCGGGGCAGACGGAAAAACGGGACGGCGGCCCGCGCACGAGGACGGGCCCGGGCACAGGGAAACGGGGGGTGCATGAGCACGGAAGCGCGGCGCGCCCCCATCCCACCACGCCCCACCACGCCCCCTCCGCCATCCGCTCCGCCCCGCCCGACGACACCGCCGACCGTCGGCGACGGACGGGACGAGGACACGGCCGGCGAGGCCGCGCGAACGGAGGGCACGGTGCCTGGCGGCGTCGGCACGAGGCCGGACCCCATGGACGGCTCGCCGGAGGGACGGACGACCGCGCCGCGCGGCACCCGGCCGCACCCGAGCGCACGCATCCCGTCCCCCGGAGCCGACGCCCCGCCCCCGCCCCGAGCCTCGGCCCGCTTCCCGGACACACCGCCCGTGGCAGGGCGCACGGACGCCGGCGACTCGCCGCGCCCCGAGGCCGCCGGCACACCGCCCCGCCCGACCGGCCGAGTGAGCGCCCCCGCCGAGACCGCCGCGGAGTCGACGTTCCGCCTCCGCCCGATCCCCGCGAACCCGTCACCCGACACCGGCAACCGGCCGACCGGCGCGCAGGGTTCGCCCAGTGGGCCGCGCACCACGTCCGGCCCCGCCGGTACACCGCCCCAGCGCGCCTCTGCGGACATGCCTCCACAGCGCACCGCCGCTACCAGGCACCCCTCTGCGAGCCCACCACCTCGCCCGGGAAACGCCCCCGCGCAGGGTTCCGCGGGTGCGCCACCTCGTCCGGGAAACCCCCCCGCCCAGGGTTCTGTGGGTACGTCTTCCCGGTCGGGCCCGGTTTCCGGGTCGGGTTCTGCGGGTGTGCCGCCTCGGTCGGGCAGTGCCTCGGCGCAGGGTTCCGTCGGTACGTCTTCCCGGTCGGGCCCGGTCTCTGGGTCGGGTTCCGGGGGTGTGCCGCCTCGTCCGGGAAACGCCCCCGCCCAGGGTTCTGTGGGTACGTCTTCCCGGTCGGGCCCGGTCTCTGGGCCGGGTTCCGGGGGTGTGCCGCCCCGGTCGGGCAGTGCCCCCGCGCAGGGTTCCGTCGGTACGCCGCCCCAGCCGGGCACCGCCACCGGACCGGGTCCCGCCGGCACGCCTCCCCGCCCGAGCACCGCCCCCGCCGACCGCGCGCACCGAGTCCGTTCCGCACCCCTGCCCCCGATGCGCCCCCCGCAGGCGCCACCCTCGGGTGGAGACGGGTACGGGGCGGCTGTGCCCCCGGCCGGAGACGTGTACGGGGCATCGGCACCCGCCGGCTCCTCCCGGGACCTGTCGCACTCGGCTGCCGCGTTCTCTCCCGACCCGTCCCTCTCCTGGAGCGCCCCGATGGCGCCGCCGGGTTCCGGGCGGCCCGTCGTGTCGTTCGGGGAGCCCGAGGGGTACGACCAGCAGGCGAGGCCGCGGCCCCTCGGGGTGCGGATCCGGCCCCGGATCGCCGCGGCCGCCGCGTGTGTCGTGCTCGGCATCGGGCTCATCGGCGGGGCCGTGACCGGGAGTTGGCTGCTCGGCGAGCCCGGTGACGGCGGCTCGCAGGACACCTTCGCCACGGCCGGCACGCTGTGGCACAGCGTCCCCGTCGACGGGCTGTTCCCGCCCACCGTGATCGGCAAGGGGGCTGGTCCCGGCGGCGCCGACCGCATCTGGACGCGGATCGCCGTCGCGCCGGACACCGGCTGCGCGGACGCCTTCGACCCGCTGCTGCGCGAGGCCCTCGCCCCGGTCGGCTGTGAGCGCCTCCTGCGCGCCACCTACACCGACGCCACCCAGAGCTATGTCACCACCGTCGGCCTGCTCTTCACCAAGGCCGACGCCGCCGCGATGCGCTCACTCGACTCCCGGTTCGCCAAGGAGGGCCTCGACCGCCGTACGGACCTGATGCCGCGGCCGTACGCCGCGAAGGGCACCCTGGCCGCCGGATTCGGCGACGAGCAGCGCGCCTCCTGGACCCTCTCCGTGCTCACCGACGCCCCCGTCGTGGTCTACTCCGTCTCCGGCTGGGCCGACGACCGCACGGTCGACGACCCCCAGCCCGCCAAGGAGGCCATGGAGTCCGGCGCCACCACGGCCGTGGCCCAGGCCGGCCTCGGCCACGAGGCACAGGGCCTCGCCGACCGCGTCGAACGCGCCCTGCGCAAGAACGTCGGCCCGTCCCCGGAGCAGTCGTCATGAACACCGGCACGAACCGCGCCACGAGCACAGCCGTGAACAGCGCGGCGACCCGCTCCGTGACCAGGGGCGTGAAGAGCCTCATGACCCGCCGCACCGGCCCCCTCGCCGTCCTCCTCGGCGCCTGCCTCGCCCTCCTGCCCCCCACCGTCGCGCACGCCGACTCCATCCGCGCCCAGCAGTGGGCCCTGGAGGCGATGAACACCCAGGAGGCCTGGCAGACCACCAAGGGCGAGGGCGTCACCGTCGCCGTCCTGGACACCGGCGTCGAGGACGACCACCCCGACCTCGCCGGCAACGTCCTCGAAGGCAAGGACATGGTCGGCTTCGGCGCCGAGCGCGGCGACCGCGCCTGGGCCCGGCACGGCACCGCGATGGCCGGCATCATCGCCGGTCACGGACACGGCCCGGGCAACGGCGACGGCGTCATGGGCATCGCCCCCGAGGCCAAGATCCTCCCCGTCCGCGTCATCCTGGAGGACGGCGACCCGGCCCGCGCCAGGGCCCGCAGCACCCGCGGCAACGCCCTCGCCGAAGGCATCCGCTGGGCCGCCGACCACGGCGCCGACGTCATCAACCTCTCCCTCGGCGACGACTCCAAGTCCGCCCACCCCGAGGCCGGCGAGGACGAGGCCGTCCAGTACGCCCTGAAGAAGGGCGCCGTCGTCGTCGCCTCGGCCGGCAACGGCGGCGAGAAGGGCGACCACATCTCCTACCCGGCCGCCTACCCGGGCGTCATCGCCGCGACCGCCGTCGACCGCTACGGCACCCGCGCCTCCTTCTCCACCCGCCGCTGGTACGCCACGGTCAGCGCCCCCGGCGTCAACGTCGTCATCGCGGACCCCGACCACAAGTACTACGAAGGCTGGGGCACCAGCGCCGCGGCCGCCTTCGTCTCCGGCGCGGTGGCCCTGGTCAAGGCCGCCCACCCCGACCTGACCCCGGCGCAGATCAAGAAGCTCCTTCAGGACACGGCCCGCAACGCCCCCGCCGACGGCCGCGACGACTCCCGCGGCTACGGCTTCATCGACCCGGCCGCCGCCATCAAGAAGGCCTCCGGCATGCGGCCGACGGACCTGAAGGCAGCGGCGTACGGCGAGGAGTACTTCGGCCCGGGCCCCGACGCCGCCGCGTCCGAGGACGACGGGACGAGCTGGACCGCGTGGGTCGCGGGCAGCGCCGGCGGCCTGCTGCTGGTGTCGGCGGTCGTGGTCTTGCGGGGCCGCCGCGGCCGCTTCGGCTTCTAGCCGCCCGGTCCGCTACGAGGCGGCGGATGCCGCGGCGGCCGCAGAACCGGACACGGCCTCCCCGGTGACCACCGACACCGCCGCTCGTGCGGCCGCCTCGACCAGCGCGACGCCCTTCGTCCTGGTGGAGTTGCCGTCGGAGAGCACGGCCACCAGACAGTCGTGGCCGTCCACCGTCACCCGCCCGATGCTGTTGATGTCCCACAGCCCGGTGGCGGTGCGCGGCAGCCAGCCGTTCTTCAACGCCCATGCGGAGCCGTCGGCCGCGGCGGACACCCCCCACCGCTGGTCGACCGCGATCCGCCCCATCAACCCCTGGAGATACGCGCGCGAGCCTGCGCTCAGCGCCGAGTCATCTCCGAACACCTGCCCCAACAAGGTGAGTTGATCAGCGGCGGTGGCCTGTGTCAGCCCCCAGTACATGCCGTCGCCGCCCTCGGTGTCGGTGAGCCCGAGGCGCTCGTTCGCCTCGTCGAGCCCGTCCGCCTTCCCGATCGCCCGCCACAGGGCCGACGCGGCGGTGTTGTCGCTGGTGCCGATCATCTCGGCGGCGTACGACTCTTCCACCGCGGTGAGCTCACGCCCCGCATCCTGAGCCTGGAGCAGCAGCGCGGCCAGGATGTCGACCTTGACGATGCTCGCGGTGTCGAAGCTGCCGTCCCCGTAGCCGGCCCTCGCACCGGACTCCAGATCCAGCGCCGCCACCGACATCCTGGCGCCGTCCTCGACGGTCACCGACTCCACGGCCCCGGCCAGCAGCGCGTCGCGGTCCACCGTCGGCTCTGCCACCGGTTCCACCGAAGCCTCCCCACCCGCGCGGACCGAAACCGACGCCGAGGCCGACGGCGTCGCCGCCGACGATACGGCGTCGCCGCCCGGGTGCGCCTGAGCCTGCACGTAAACGGTCCCCGTGGCCGCGGCGCCGACGATGACGACGAAGGCGAGCGCGGCGTACGACGGCACCAGCCGACGGCGGCGGAGGGCTGCGGAGGACTCCATGCCCGCGATCGTCGGGGCGCTGTCTGTGCGTGCCGTTAGACGGACGTTAGATGTGTGTCAGAGAAGTCGGGATCCCGGGGGCGGGTGTCACGGCCCGGTTTCCGGGGCCGCACAAGCCCAGCAGCATCCCCCCGATAGGGTCGGTGACCGTGGCGAACAAGAACATTCCCGACTCCCCCTTCTCCGACGACGACGGCTCCGCCGACCCCCGGCTGAGCGCCGCGCTCGCGGCCTGGGCCGAGGACCGCACCGCCGAGGGCCCGGTCCTTCAGGCCCTCAAGGGCGCCCGGCTGCTCGTCCCGGTCGTCGCCGTGCTCGGCGAGGTCGAGGAGGACGAGAACGGGCTGCGCCGCGAGAAGACCAGCGACATGGCCGTCCCCACCCTCAAGGCCGGCGATCGCACCGCCCTGCCCGCCTTCACCTCCACCGACTCCCTGGCCCGCTGGGACCCGGCGGCCCGCCCCGTCGCCGTACCCCTGCACCAGGCCCTCCAGGCCGCGGCGCACGAGAAGGCGGACACGGTCGTACTGGACATGGCCGGGCCGGTGCCGTACGAGCTGACGGGACGCGCCCTGCTCGCGCTCGCCGAGGGGCGTACGACGACCGACCCGCTGGCCGACCCGGCCGTGCGGGAGGCGGTACGGGCCGCGGTGGCCGCCGAGCCCGCCGTGCTGCGCGCCCACCTCGGGCCCGGACAGGCCGACGGCATCCTCGCCCTCGTACTGGAGGAGTCCGCCGCCCCCGCCGAGGCCGCCCGCGCCGTCGCCGACCGTCTCGCCGCCGACCAGACACTCAGGGCCCGCCTGGTGCGCGGCCTCGACCTGGCACTTCTGCCGGCCGGGACGACGCCACCGGGCGAGCCCCTGTACGTACGCGGATGACCTAGGGGGTGGTTTGAAAGTCCCGCACAGCACCCGTGGCGCCCGGCACGCACCGAACACCACGGGCACCGCACTGGACTTTCAAACCACCCCTAGCCGTAGATCGCGCCGGTGTACTTCTCACCCGGCCCCTGGCCCGGCTCGTCCGGGACGATCGATGCCTCGCGGAAGGCGAGCTGCAGCGACTTCAGGCCGTCGCGCAGCGGCGCCGCGTGGAAGGAGCTGATCTCGGTGGCGCTGGCGTCGAGCAGTCCGGCGAGGGCGTGCACCAGCTTGCGGGCCTCGTCCAGGTCCTTGTGCTTGTCGCCCTCCTCGGTCAGACCGAGCTTCACGGCGGCGGCGCTCATCAGGTTGACGGCGACCGTCACGATCACCTCGACCGCCGGGACCTCGGCGATGTCGCGGGTCATGGCGTCGAAGTCGGGGGAACCAGCGGACTCAGGAGGGGTGTCACTCATGCCTCACACGATAGGCCCCGGTGCACGCCGGTTCGCGCCGCC
Organism: Streptomyces ferrugineus; assembly: GCF_015160855.1. Taxonomy (NCBI): domain Bacteria; kingdom Bacillati; phylum Actinomycetota; class Actinomycetes; order Kitasatosporales; family Streptomycetaceae; genus Streptomyces; species Streptomyces ferrugineus. The sequence goes on from NZ_CP063373.1 coordinate 3,193,537, forward strand.
CCCGGCCAGCTGCTAGCCTTGTGGAACGACCGGCTGGACATGTATGTGCTCAGCCCACAAGTGGAGGCTCCGATCTCCCACCTGGCTGTCCCTGGGGACGGCGGGTCACCCGGTCAGGCGGCCACCATCGTTCCGTACGGACGATGGAGTCGCCCGAAAGCGCGCCCCGCGATCATCGCGGCGGTGCTCCGGAAGTGTTTGGAGCCCCGCCTGTGATCGTCCGGGGCATTTTTTCTGCTTCGGCGCGGTTAGGTCTATCGAAAAGAGACATACGCGGCTGTCCGCCAGACCGTCGCGTGGTGCTAACCGAGGAGGATCCATCAGCGCCGAGCCCCGCATCAACGACCGGATTCGCGTTCCCGAGGTGCGACTTGTCGGTCCCAGTGGCGAGCAGGTGGGCATTGTCCCGCTGGCCAAGGCACTGGAGCTTGCCCAGGAGTACGACCTCGATCTCGTCGAGGTAGCGGCGAACGCCCGTCCGCCCGTGTGCAAGCTCATGGACTACGGGAAGTTCAAGTACGAGTCGGCCATGAAGGCCCGTGAGGCGCGCAAGAACCAGGCGCACACGGTCATCAAGGAGATGAAGCTCCGGCCGAAGATCGACCCGCACGACTATGACACCAAGAAGGGTCACGTCGTCCGGTTCCTCAAGCAGGGCGACAAGGTCAAGATCACGATCATGTTCCGTGGTCGCGAGCAGTCCCGTCCCGAACTGGGCTACCGACTGCTGCAGCGTCTCGCGGAGGACGTCCAGGACCTCGGGTTCGTCGAGTCGAACCCGAAGCAGGACGGCCGGAACATGATCATGGTTCTCGGTCCGCACAAGAAGAAGACCGAGGCGATGGCCGAGGCCCGCCAGGCGCAGGAGGCCCGCAAGGCCGAAGCGAAGGCCAACCCCGGCCGCTCGCAGAACGCCGCGGACGCCGAGAGCGCCGCGGCCCCTGCCGAGGCTTCCGCCGAGGCGTGATCCCGGGGGACACCAGTCCCCAGGACGTAACCGATACAAGAGCGACGCTCCACCGTGCCCGGTTTCACGACCGGGCATCGGAGCGCCACTGACGAGGAGAGAACGGCGCTATGCCGAAGAACAAGTCGCACAGCGGTGCCAGCAAGCGCTTCAAGGTCACCGGCTCCGGCAAGGTGCTCCGTGAGCGCGCCGGCAAGCGCCACCTGCTCGAGCACAAGTCGTCCCGTCTGACGCGTCGCCTGACCGGCAACGCCGAGATGGCCCCGGGCGACGCCAAGAAGATCAAGAAGCTTCTCGGCAAGTGACGTGAGCGGCGCCCCCAGTGAGCGCCGTACGTCTGGACCGGGACCCAATCGATACCGGGCCGTGTGAGTCCAACCGCGGCCCCGCTACAAGGAGTTAACAAGTGGCACGCGTCAAGCGGGCAGTCAACGCCCACAAGAAGCGCCGGGCGATCCTCGAGCAGGCCTCCGGCTACCGCGGTCAGCGCTCGCGCCTGTACCGCAAGGCCAAGGAGCAGGTCACCCACTCGCTGGTCTACAACTACAACGACCGCAAGAAGCGCAAGGGCGACTTCCGTCAGCTGTGGATCCAGCGCATCAACGCCGCTGCCCGCGCCAACGGCATCACGTACAACCGCTTCATCCAGGGTCTGAAGGCCGCGAACGTCGAGGTCGACCGCAAGATCCTGGCCGAGCTGGCCGTCAACGACGCGAACGCGTTCGCCGCGCTCGTCGAGGTCGCCCAGAAGGCGCTGCCGAGCGACGTCAACGCCCCCAAGGCTGCGTGAGCGCTGCGCTTGGCCTGAGCCGACGTGACTGAACGGACCCGTGGGATCTGCCCGCGGGTCCGTTGTCGTCGGGCAGTGGAAAGTAGCTATCGAAAGTGAAGAGCATGCCCTCCGCCACCCCCGAGCTCATCTCCCCCCGTTCCCCCCGCGTCTCCGCCGCCCGGCGGCTCGCCAAGCGGAACTTCCGGGGCAAGGAGCGGCTGTTCCTCGCCGAGGGGCCGCAGGCCGTGCGGGAGGCGGCCGGGTACGGGTCGACGCTCGTCGAGCTGTTCACGACCGTCGAGGCCGCGGAGCGGTACGCCGACATCGTCGGGGAGGCCCGGGACGCGGGCGCGCGCGTGCACCTCGCCGAGGAGCAGGTGATCGCCGACATCTCGACCACCGTCACGCCGCAGGGGCTCGTCGGGATCTGCCGGTTCATCGACACCCCCTTCGAGGAGATCCTCGCCGCCCGGCCCAGACTCGTCGCCGTCCTCGCGCATGTGCGCGACCCCGGGAACGCCGGGACGGTGCTGCGGTGCGCCGACGCCGCCGGGGCCGAGGCCGTCGTCCTCACCGACGCGTCGGTGGATCTCTACAACCCGAAAGCCGTACGGGCCTCCGTCGGCTCCCTCTTCCATCTGCCGGTCGCCGTCGGCGTGCCCGTCGAGCGGGCCGTGGCGGGGCTCAAGGACGCCGGGGTGCGGATTCTCGCCGCCGACGGCGCCGGGACCGACGATCTGGACGACGAGCTCGACAAGGGCACCATGGGCGGGCCCACGGCCTGGGTGTTCGGCAACGAGGCGTGGGGGCTTCCGGAGGAGACCCGCGCGCTGGCCGACGCCGTCGTGCGCGTCCCGATCCACGGAAAGGCCGAGAGCCTGAACCTCGCCACCGCCGCCGCCGTATGTCTCTACGCGTCGGCCCGTGCACAGCGCGCCTCCGCAGGGTGCCGCAGCGTCACCGAGAACTAGTAGGGTGACCAGCTCGGGGGCCCCTCAGCCGTGGTGAGAGGTGGGGTACGGGGATGAGTGTCGGCACGAGCGGCGCACCGGGAGCACGTCAGGTGCCGCGGCCGTCCACGTCCCGGCCCGGTGATCGTGCCGAGCCCGGATTCGATCCCGACGACCTGCCCGACGGCCTCGTCGTCGCCGACGAGCAGGGGCACGTCATCTGCTTCAACGCCGCCGCCGAGCGGATCACCGCCGTCCGCGCCACCGACGCCCTCGGGCAGCGGCTGGAGAAGGCCCTGCCGTTAGAGGACCTGGACGGACGGCGCTGGTGGCAGCTCACCGACCCCTACGGCGGACTGGCCATCAGGCGTCGGCAGCCCGAGCGCAACCTCCTCCTCCCCGGCGGCCGTGAGGTGCTCGTCTGCGCACGCTACGTCCGCACCGAGCCGACCGGGCCCGTGCACCGCGTCGTCGTCTCCCTGCGCGACACCGAGGCCCGCCGCCGCACCGAGCGCAGCCACGCCGAGCTGATCGCGACCGTGGCCCACGAGCTGCGCTCCCCGCTCACCTCCGTCAAGGGCTTCACCGCCACCCTGCTCGCCAAGTGGGAACGCTTCACCGACGACCAGAAGCGGCTGATGCTGGAGACCGTCGACGCCGACGCCGACCGCGTCACCCGGCTCATCGCCGAGCTGCTCGACATCTCGCGGATCGACAGCGGGCGGCTGGAGGTGCGGCGCCAGCCCGTCGACATCGGGGCGGCCGTGGGGCGGCACATCCAGGCGTACGTCGCCGCCGGACAGCCCGCCGACCGGTTCCTGCTGCGCCTGGAGCAACCCCTGCCCGCCCTGTGGGCCGACCCCGACAAGATCGACCAGGTGCTCAGCAACCTCATCGAAAATGCCGTGCGGCACGGCGACGGAACGGTCACCATTGACATCACGGCCACGGCGTCCCCCCGCGAAGGCGAGGACACCGGCACGTCGGTCACGGTGAGCGACGAGGGGCCCGGCATCCCGGAGGAGTCCATGAACCGCGTCTTCACCCGCTTCTGGCGGGGCAGCAAGCGCGGCGGCACGGGCCTCGGGCTCTACATCGTCAAGGGCATCGTCGAGGCCCACGGCGGCACCATCACGGTCGGCCGCGCCCCCGGCGGCGGCGCACAGTTCCGATTTACGTTGCCCGTGGCGGCACCGGCCTTCATGGCCTGAGGCACCACGGGCGCATTCGCGTTCCTCAACCCCGTTAGACTCGGCCTTTGGCACCTTTGTGTCCCAAAAACCAGGACGCTGTGTCCCAAAAACGCTGACGCACTGTCCACGAGTCGGTACGGGGACCATCCGCCAGCCAATCGGAAGCACGGGAAGAGATGTCGGCACCCAATAAGTCGTACGACCCTGTCGAGGTCGAGGCACTGAAACCGGAAGAGATCGAGCGCATGCGGGACGAGGCGCTCGCCGCCTTCGCCGCCGCGGACTCCCTCGACGCGCTCCAGGAGGCCAAGGTCGCCCACACCGGCGGCACCTCCCCGCTGGCGCTGGCCAACCGCGAGATCGGCGCCCTGCCCCCGCACGCCAAGGCCGAGGCCGGCAAGCGCGTCGGCCAGGCCCGGGGCGCCGTCAACAAGGCCCTCGCCGCCCGCCAGGCCGAACTGGAGGCCGAGCGCGACCAGCGGGTGCTGGTCGAGGAGGCCGTGGACGTCACGCTGCCCTACGACCGCGTACCGGCCGGCGCCCGCCACCCGCTCACCACGCTCTCCGAGCGCATCGAGGACATCTTCGTGGCCATGGGCTACGAGGTCGCCGAGGGCCCGCAGGTCGAGGCCGAGTGGTTCAACTTCGACGCCCTCAACATCGGCCCGGACCACCCCGCGCGCGGTGAGGCGGACACCTTCTTCGTCGAGACCGCATCCAACAGCGGCTCCGCCGCGGGGTCCGGCTCCGGCGACTCCGGCATCGTGCTGCGCACCCACACCTCGCCCGTGCAGATCCGCTCCCTGCTCGACCGCGAACTGCCGGTCTACGTGATCTGCCCCGGCCGCGTGTACCGCACCGACCAGCTGGACGCCACGCACACCCCGGTCTTCCACCAGGTCGAGCTGCTCGCCGTGGACGAGGGCCTGACCATGGCCGACCTCAAGGGCACCCTGGACCACATGGTCCAGTCGCTGTTCGGCGAGGGCATGAAGACCCGGCTGCGGCCGAACTTCTTCCCGTTCACCGAGCCGTCCGCCGAGATGGACATGGTGTGCTACGTCTGCCGCGGCGAGTCCGTCGGCAACCCCGACCGGCCCTGCCGCACCTGCTCCTCCGAGGGCTGGATCGAGCTCGGCGGCTGCGGCATGGTCCACCCGCGGGTGCTCACGGCCTGCGGTGTCGACCCGGAGAAGTACAGCGGCTTCGCCTTCGGGTTCGGCATCGAGCGGATGCTGATGTTCCGCCACAACGTCGAAGACATGCGAGACATGGTCGAGGGTGACGTCCGGTTCACCCGGCCGTTCGGGATGGAGATCTGATGCGGGTCCCGCTTTCTTGGCTGCGGGAGTACGTCGACCTGCCGGCGACGGAAACCGGCCGCGACGTCCAGGAGAAGCTGGTCTCGGCCGGTCTTGAGGTCGAGACCGTCGAGCATCTCGGCGCCGACCTCAAGGGCCCGCTCGTGGTCGGCCAGGTGCTGACGATCGAGGAGCTGACGGAGTTCAAGAAGCCGATCCGCTTCTGCACCGTCGACGTCGGCCGGGCCAACGGCACCGGCGAGCCCCAGGAACTCATCTGCGGCGCCCGTAACTTCGAGGTCGGCGACAAGGTCGTCGTGGTCCTCCCGGGCGCCGTGCTGCCCGGCGGCTTCGCGATCGCCGCCCGCAAGACCTACGGCCGTGTCTCGCACGGCATGATCTGCTCCAGCGGCGAGCTGGGCATGGGCGACGACGGCACCCACGGCATCATCGTGCTGCCGCCGGAGACCGAGGTCGGCAAGGACGCCATCGAGCTGCTCGAACTGGTCGACGACGTCCTGGACATCGCCGTCACCGCCAACCGCGGCGACTGTCTGTCCATCCGCGGCGTCGCCCGCGAGGCCGCCATCGCCTACGGCCTCCCGCTGCGCGACCCCGCGCTGCTGGACGTTCCCGGCCCGAACGCCTTCGGCTACCCGGTGCAGGTCTCGGACCCGATCGGCTGCGACCGCTTCACCGCCCGCACGGTGACCGGCCTCAGCCCCGACGCCCGTTCCCCGATCTGGCTGCAGCGCCGGCTGCAGAAGGTCGGCATGCGCCCGATCTCGCTCGCCGTCGACATCACCAACTACGTGATGATGGAGCTCGGCCAGCCGCTGCACGCCTACGACCGCAACCTGGTCCAGGGCACCATCGGCGTGCGCCGGGCCGAGGAGGGCGAGAAGCTCGTCACCCTCGACGGCGTCGAGCGCAAGCTGCACGCCGAGGACCTCGTCATCACCGACGAGCGTGGGCCCATCGGCCTCGCGGGTGTCATGGGCGGCGCCGACACGGAGATCGCCGACCACGACGACCTGGAGAACGCCACGACCGGCGTCGTCATCGAGGCCGCGCACTTCGACCAGGTGTCGATCGCGCGTACGGCCCGCCGCCACAAGCTGTCCTCCGAGGCGTCCCGCCGCTTCGAGCGCGGTGTCGACCCGGCGGCGGCCGCCGCGGCGGCCCAGCGGACGGTGGACCTGCTGGTGCTGCTGGCCGGCGGCACGGCCGAAGGCGGCGTCACCGAGGTCATCACGCCGTCGGCACCGCACAGCGTCACCACCCCGGCCGACCACCCGGACAAGGTCGCGGGCGTCCGGTACGGCCGCGAGACCGTCGTACGGCGACTGCAGGAGATCGGCTGCGACGTGTACGGGCAGGACGAGCTGATCGTCACCGTGCCGTCCTGGCGGCCCGACCTCCTCGAGCCGAACGACCTGGCCGAAGAGGTCATTCGCCTGGAGGGCTACGAGAACCTGCCCTCCACGCTGCCCAAGCCGCCGTCCGGCCGCGGTCTGACCCACCGGCAGCGACTGCACCGCCGGGTCGGCCGCGCGCTGGCCGGGGCCGGCTTCGTCGAGGCGCCGAACTACCCGTTCGTCAGCGAGCAGGTCTTCGACCAGCTCGGCCTGGCCGCCGACGATCCGGCCCGCCGTGTCGTCAAGCTGGTCAACCCGCTCAACGACGAGGAGCCCGCGCTGCGTACGTCGCTGCTGCCGGGGCTGCTCGGCGCCCTGCGGCGCAATGACGGGCGGGGTTCGCACGATCTGGCCCTGTTCGAGACGGGCCTGGTCTTCCAGCCGCGTGCGGAGCGCAGCGCCGCCGGGCACCTGCCGGTGGACCGCCGCCCGACCGACGAGGAGATCGCCGCGCTCAACGCCGTGCTGCCGGAGCAGCCGCGGCACGTCGCCGCCGTCCTCGCCGGCGCGCGCGAGCAGGCCGGCTGGTGGGGCAGGGGCCGTGCCGGTGACTGGGCCGACGCGATCGAGGCGGCGCGGGTCGTGGCCCGTGAGGCCGGGGCCGAGCTGACCGTGCGGAGCGGTCAGTACGGGCCGTGGCACCCGGGCCGGTGCGCCGCGCTGGCGATCACCGTGGACGGCGCCGAGCAGGTCGTCGGCCATGCCGGTGAGCTGCACCCGCGGGTGCTGAAGGCGCTGGGCCTGCCCGCGCGCACCTGTGCGATGGAGCTCAACCTGGACGCCCTGGAGCAGGTCGGCGACGGCACGCCGCAGGCGCCGAGCATCTCCACGTTCCCCGTGGCCACGCAGGATGTCGCCCTCGTGGTGGACAAGCCGGTGCCGGCCGCGGAGGTCGAGGCCGCGCTGCGTGCGGGCGCGGGTGAACTCCTCGAGGACATCCGGCTGTTCGACGTGTACGTCAACGACGAGCAGCTCGGTGACGGGAAGAAGTCGCTGGCGTACGCCCTGCGCTTCCGCGCGGGGGACCGGACGCTGACCGTCGATGAGGCCTCGGCGGCCAGGGACGCCGCGATCGCCCTCGCGGGTGAGCGTACGGGCGCGGTGCTGAGGGGCTAGCGGCCTTGTCAGGGCGTTGCGGTCACCTCACTCGATAGGGTGACTTCTCGGGGTGATCTGGTACTTCCGGACTATCTCTCGACAGAATCGGACCGGCCTTTCGAGGCCGGTCCGATTCTGCGTTGTCAGGGCCTATTGGGGGGCCATCGGCATGTTCCGCATCAAGGCTCGGGTTCCCCGCAAGGTGATCGCGATGGGGCTGCCCACCGCCTGGGGTGCGATGGCGATCACGTACAAGTTGGCCTGTCCGCTGGCCCAGCAGGACAGCCTCGGCGCCCGGGTCGTCACGAGCGCCGTCTTCTTCGCCGTGGGAACCGGCCTGATCCTGCACGTCCGGCAGGCCCTGGTGCGGGAGCTCCGACAGGTCCGCGAGGTCGCCGGCGCCGCGCAGAGCGCGCTGCTGCGGCCGCTGCCGCCGCGCATCGACGGGCTGAACGTCGCCGCCGCCCAGCACTCCGCGGATCGCGGCGCCCGTGTCGGCGGTGACCTGTACGAGGTCGTCGCCACCGAGCACGGCGTACGGGCGGTCATGGGCGACGTACGCGGCCACGGCATCGCCGCCATCGGCACGGTCGCCGCCGTCCTCGGCAGCTTCCGGGAGGCCGTCCATGACGAACCCGACCTGGGCCGGGTGCTGCGCAGACTGGACCGGGCCCTGGACCGGCAGCTGCGCGAGCGGACGTGCGACGACCCGGTCTCCGAGGAGTTCGTCACCGTACTGCTCCTGGAGATCGGCCGGGACGGCGAGATCACCGCCCTCAACTGCGGTCACCCCTGGCCGTACCTGCTGACCGGCACGACCGTACGACCCCTCGCCCGCACCGACCCCCTCCCACCCCTCGGCCCGTTCCCCCTCCCGACCGACCTGACCCCGCTGCCCTGCGGCACCCTGCTCCCCGGCGACTCCCTGGTGCTGTACACGGACGGCGTCGAGGACGCGAGGGACGCGAGGGGCCGGTTCTTCGCCCTGCAGGCGGCGCTCGCCGGAGCCGTACGAAACGAACCGATCACGCCTCAGGCGATCGTTCGCACCCTCTTCGCGGCGCTCGTTCGCCACACAAGGGGGAAGCAGGCGGACGACATAGCCCTACTGGTCCTACGGAACGATCGAACGAGGCTTCACTGCGATGCCCCAGGGGCGCGGGGAACTGCGCGAGCAACCACACACAACCCGCAGCCGACCAACCACCTCTGACGCAACGGCGATGAGCGCGCCGGGCCGCCGCTGTACGAGGGGGAGCCGGCGGCCCGGCCGGCCTCTTGCGAGGTATTCCAGTCAAGCGGCCCGAAACTCTCCGCAACAGCGCGCGCACGCTACGGATTCGGGCACTCCGTTCACACCCCGTGTGAAGCGGTTCGCACTACTCTGACGGCACCGAGCCACCCGGGGGGCATACATGCAGCCCAACACACTGCTCGACGCGATCCTGGACGAGGCCGGGATCTCGCACGCGGGGCTGGCGGCCCACGTGAACCAGGCGGGGCGGGCGCGCGGGCTCGCCCTGCGCTACGAACACACCGCCGTCGCACGGTGGTTGAAGGGGCAGCGGCCACGCGGTCAGGTGCCCGACCTGATCTGCGAGGTGCTGGCGGTCCGGCTGCACCGTACCGTCACGCTCGACGACATCGGTCTCGGCGTACCCGGCGAACCCTCCTCCACGCACACCACCTCGCTGTCCGGCTTCGTCGAGCGGGCCACCGCCCTGTGGCGCTCCGACGAGCAGCAACGCCCGCACATCCTGGGCGCACCCGCGGTCACGGGCACGCCGGCCGTGATGCCGGTGTGGGAGTGGGAGAACCCGCCCGAGGACGTCGATGTCTCGCGCGGCGGCCGGCACCGGGTCACCCCGGCCGACATCGAGATGCTGCGGGCCGCCCGCACCCACTACGAGCAGATGTACCGCAAGGCGGGCGGCATAGCGACCCGCACCCGGATCGTGGGGTTCCTGAACGCCGAGGCCGCCCCGCTGCTGCGCGGCAGCTACACCGACGCCACGGGGCGTCAACTGCACCGGGCCACGGGCGGGTTGGTGGCGGTCGCGGGGATCTGCGCGTACGACTCCGACGCACACGGGCTCGCCCAGCGGTACTTCCATCAGGCGCTGCGGCTGGCGAAGGCCAGTGGGGATCGAGGGCTGGGCGCGTATGTGATCGCCCTGCTCGTCAACCAGGCCCTGTTCATGCGGGAGTTCCGGCAGGCCGTCGCCTTCGCGGAGGCCGCGCTGCGGGCCGCCGGCAAGCACATCACCCCGGCGCTCGCCTCCGATCTGTACGCGATGCAGGCGAAGGCGTACGCCCATCTCGGCGACGGCACGAGCGCGCTGTCCTGCATCCGGCGTGCCGAGCAGGCCGCCGAACGCATCCACCGCGGATACGAACCCGACGAGACCGGCTATGTCCAGCCCGGGCTCGTCAACGTCCAGGTGGCGGAGGCACTGCTGAGTCTCGGGGAGCTGGCGGCCGCGGGGGAGCACGCCGCGGCCGCCGTCGACAATCCGGCGCACGACCGGGGCCGGGTGCACCGGCTGGGCATGCTCAGCACCATCGAGCTGCGCCAGGGCAACGCCGACAAGGCGGTGGCCACCGCGGTGCAGATGGCCGAGCAGGCGCGGGGAATGGAGTCCCAGCGCCTGCGCGACAGACTCCGGGCGGTGCGCGAGCACCTGGTGCGCAGCGGCAGCGCGGGCACCGCCGAGGCCGCCGAACTCATCGACGGGGCGCTGCGCGTACCGCTGTAGACCGGTGCGGGCGGGTACTCGAACACCGACACCTCATAGTCACTGCTGCGATATTGCCACTTACTCGACGGAAGGTGGCAGAACCGTGCAGTGGACGAAACAGAACGAACAAACTGTGTATGAAAACCGCTGGTTCACCGTCAACCTGGCAGACGTGGAGCTGCCCGACGGCCGGCATCTGGACCACTTCCTGATCCGGTTGCGGCCGGTCGCCGTGGCCACCGTGGTCAACGAGGCCAACGAGGTCCTCCTCCTGTGGCGCCACCGCTTCATCACCGACAGCTGGGGGTGGGAACTCGCGGCTGGCGTCGTCGAGGACGGCGAGGACATAGCCCGCGCGGCCGCCAGGGAGCTCGAGGAGGAGACCGGCTGGCGGCCGGGACCCCTGCACCACCTCATGAGCGTGGAGCCCTCCAACGGGCTCACCGACGCCCGGCACCACATCTACTGGTCCGACGAGGGCGAGTTCATCGGTCACCCCGTGGACGACTTCGAGTCGGACCGCCGGGAGTGGGTCCCGCTCAAGCTCGTCCCCGACATGGTCGCCCGTGGGGAGGTCCCGGCCGCCAACATGGCGGCCGCGTTACTGATGCTGCACCACCTCAGGCTCGGGCAGGACGTCTTGCCCTGATGCGTCGTCCCTCGGCTAGTGGCCCACCGCCTGCCAGATCGCCACGACGAGGGCACCCACGGCGGTGAGGGCGGCGACCGCGGGCAGCGGCCAGCGCGCGTGTTCGAGTGTGTTGATCCGGGTGTTCAGCTCGTCGAGTTCCTTGGCGGTCTCCTCGGTGCGGTGCGTGAGCAGAGCCAGCCCGCCCTCCACGCGGGCGTAGGCGACGTCGAGGCGGCGTCGTAACTCTGCGAGTTCTCCGTTCACGACGGGATGCTCGGGATCGGCGGTCACTTGTCCGCTCCTTTCCGTAGTCGTCTCGAATCCCTGGCATGCGCAGGGAAAGTGAACTCGCCTGGTGGACGCATGGGGAGAGTGTGCGAGGGGCATATGCGAGCCCGGCGTGCACACGGTGTGTGAATGACGCGGGCCCGGCACCTTTCCGGTGCCGGGCCCGTGTACTTGGCCGGAATCTGACCGTCTGTAATCAGCCGTACAGGAGTGATCAGTACGTGTAGAAGCCGGAGCCGGTCTTACGGCCCAGCCGGCCGGCGTCGACCATGCGCTGCAGCAGCGGGGGAGCGGCGTACAGCGGCTCCTTGAACTCGTCGTACATGCTCTGCGCCACCGAGGCCACGGTGTCCAGGCCGATCAGGTCGGACAGCTTCAGCGGGCCCATCGGGTGGGCGCAGCCGAGCTCCATGCCGTTGTCGATGTCCTCGCGGCTGGCGATGCCCGACTCGAACATCCGGATCGCGGAGAGGAGGTAGGGGATCAGCAGCGCGTTCACCACGAAGCCGGACCGGTCCTGGGCGCGGATCGCGTGCTTGCCCAGCAGCTTCTCGGCGAAGCCCTCGGCGCGGGCGATGGTGCCCTCGGAGGTGGTGAGCGCGGGGATCAGCTCGACCAGCTTCTGCACCGGGGCCGGGTTGAAGAAGTGGATGCCGATGACCTGGTCGGGGCGTGAGGTGGCGACCGCCAGCCGCACCAGCGGGATCGAGGAGGTGTTGGAGGCCAGGATCGCGTCCGGCCGGGTCACGACGTGGTCGAGGACCTGGAAGATCTCGGTCTTGACCTGCTCGTTCTCGACGACGGCCTCGATCACCAGATCGCGGTCGGCGAACTCGCCGAGGTCGGTGGTGAAGGACAGCCGCGCCTGCGTCTCGTCCCGCTCCTCCTCGCTGATCTTGCCGCGCTCGGCGGCCTTGGCCAGGGAGTTGTACAGCCGGGTGCGGCCGATCTCCAGGGCCTCGCCGGTGGTCTCGGCGACCTTCACGTCCAGCCCGGCGCGGGCGCACACCTCGGCGATGCCCGCCCCCATCTGGCCGCAGCCCACCACACCGACGCGTGCAATATCTCCGGAGATGCCGGTCACATCGTCCCCTTCGCTGATCCACGACTGCGGCAGGAACGCCGTGGTCCGGCGCCTGCTCCAAACCTGCACGTTACCTTCGGCGAAGCTTGATCGATCGTTCGGGTACCGCATGAAAGGCTGACGCCGGGCCGGTCCGGAACGCTCGGATCTGTCCCGGGGTGGGGCCCTTGACCACGGCACACGGAGGTACGAGAAAGATGCTTCACCGGAAGTCACGGCTGTCACGGCGGGCGTTCACGGCCACCGCCCTGTCGGCACTCGTGGCGTCAGGCGGCGCGATGGCGGCCGGTTCCGCCAGGGCGAGCGGATCGGACCGCGATCAGCGGCGGGCGACCCGGGAGATGCGCGGCGTATGGGTGGCGACCGTCGCCAACCGGGACTGGCCGTCCCGGCAGGGTCTGACCGCCGACGAGCAGCGCGCCGAGCTGATCGCCCACCTCGACAACGCCGCGAAGTGCAATCTGAACACGGTGATCCTCCAGGTGCGGCCCACCGCCGACGCCCTGTGGCCCTCGCCGTACGAGCCCTGGTCGCAGGTGCTGAGCGGCACCCAGGGCCAGGACCCCGGCTGGGACCCGCTCGGCACGGCCGTCGAGGAGGCACACGCCCGCGGCCTTCAGCTGCACGCCTGGTGCAACCCGTACCGCGTCGCCAACCACACCGACCTCGACAAGCTGGCCGAGACCCACCCCGCCCGGGTGCGCCCCGAATGGGTGGTGGCGTACGGCGGCAAGCTCTACTACAACCCGGGGCTGCCCGAGGTCCGCGGCTTCGTGCAGCAGGCGATGCTCGACGCGGTGGAGCGGTACCCCGTCGACGCGGTCCACTTCGACGACTACTTCTACCCGTACCCGGTGGCGGGCCAGAACTTCGACGACGACGCGGCCTACGAGGCCCACGGCACCGACTTCGCGGACCGGGCCGACTGGCGGCGGGACAACATCGACCGGCTGATCCAGGAGATGGCGGCCGGCATCAGGCGGATCAGGCCCACCACCCAGTTCGGCATCAGCCCGTTCGGCGTGTGGCGCAACGCCGCCACCGACCCGCTCGGCTCCGACACCCGGGGCGGCGTCCAGACGTACGACGACCTGTACGCGGACACCCGCAAGTGGGTCCGCGAGGGCTGGATCGACTACATCTGCCCGCAGCTGTACTGGAACATCGGCTTCGCCGTGGCCGACTACGCCAAGCTGCTGCCGTGGTGGGCGGAGGTGGCGCAGGGCAGCAGGACGCAGCTCTACCTCGGCGAGGCCCTGTACAAGGCCGGCGACCCGGCGCAGCCCGCCGCCTGGCAGGACCAGGCCGAGCTGTCCCGGCATCTGGCGCTGGCCAAGGACCAGCCGGGGGCGTGCGGGCACGTCTTCTTCGCCGCGCGGGACATGGCGGAGGACCGGATCGGCGCCATGGCGCGGGTGGTCGCCGACCACTACGGGCAGCCGGCGATTACCCCGCGCTGATCGGAGTCCGGGTCACCGCCCGGACGCGTGAGTGTCCTTGTGGCGGATCTCGGTGTCGGGGCCGGGGGAGCACAGGCCCTCGTGCCCGTCCTCGAAACGGACGCGGTACGGGGGATTGCCCTCCTGGCCCAGGACTTCGACGATCTCGCCGACCTTGTCGTGTTGCCCGACCACCCTGCCGTGCTGGACAAGTTGGTCGCCCACGGTTGCACGCATCTGTTTGGGCCTCCTCACCAGGTGCGGGAGCAACGGTCCGTGGCCTTGAGTCTACGGCGTGGAGCGGTGGTTGGAAGTGGGTCGTCAGGGCCCGCTCAGCCACGTGCCCGCTGGGTCACGGCGATGCACACCAGCACCGCCGCGGCCGTCAGCGGGGCGGCCACTGTCAGGTGCTCGCCCAGCAGCAGCACCGACCACACCAGTGTGAGCAGGGGCTGGGCCAACTGCAACTGGCTGGCCTTCGGGATGCCGATGGCCGCCATGCCCCGGTACCAGACGACCAGACCGAGGAACTGCGACCCCGCCGCCACCCACACCAGTCCCGTCACCCCGTGCCAGGTCAGATGCACGGGCTCGTACGACAGCGCCACCGCGGCGGCCGGCACGCCGATCGGCAGGCACAGCACCAGCGCCCAGCCGATCACCTGCCAGCCCGGCATGACCCGGGCCAGCCGGCCGCCCTCGGTGTAACCGGCGGCGCACACCACGAGCGCCGCGAACAGAAAGAGGTCGGCGCTGGTCAGGGCGCCGCCGCTCTGCTGCACGGTGAAGGCGACCACCGCGGCGGCGCCGACCAGGGCCGCGATCCAGAAGGTGCGCGAGGGGCGGGTGCCGACCCGCAGCGCGGAGAACAGAGCGGTCGTCAGCGGGAGCAGGCCGACCACGACGGCCGCGTGCGCGGTGGTGGACGTCTGCAGGGCGAGCGTCGTGAGCAGCGGGAAGCCGAGGACCACTCCGGCGGCGACCACCGCGAGGCCCGCCCAGTGGCGCCGGGAAGGCAGCGGAACCCGCAGCGCGAGCAGACAGCCGCCCGCGACGAGGGCGGCGAGCACACTGCGCGCGGCGACCAGCGACCAGGGGCCGAAGCTCTCCAGCCCCCAGGCGGTGGCGGGGAAGGTGAGGGAGAAGGCCGCGACACCGAGGGCGGCCTGCAGGGTGCCGATCGAGCTGCCGGGCCGACTGCTGACCGCTATCCCGCTGGAGGCGATAGCGCTACTCTGTGTTCTCATGCAAGAGCGTAGCAGCGTGGCTGATCTGGCGGAACAGCTACGAGGGGAGCTCAACCGCTACTCGCCAGGTGGAAAGCTCCCGTCGAGCCGGGCCCTCGTCGAACGGTTCCGGGTCAGCCCGGTGACCGTCTCGCGGGCCCTGGCACAGCTCGCCGCCGAGGGGCTGGTGGTCACCCGCCCCGGCGCCGGGGCGTTCCGGGCGCGGCCGCGGACGGCCACTGCCCCCGTCGGTGACACCTCCTGGCAGGAAGTCGCCCTCAGCGCGGACGGCGCCGCCGACCTCGTACCGCGCTCGGTGGACGCCTCCGGGGTCCTCGTCTCGCTCGCCGCTCCACCGCCCGGGGTGATCGAGTTCAGCGGCGGCTATCTGCACCCCTCGCTCCAGCCCGAGCGGGCGATGGCGGCGGCCCTCTCCCGCGCGGGCCGCCGCCCCGGCGCCTGGGGACGACCGCCCACCGACGGACTGCCGGAGCTGCGCGAGTGGTTCGCCCGGGGCATCGGCGGCGCCATCACCGCCGCCGAGGTCCTGATCACCGCGGGCGGCCAGTCCGCGCTGACCATCGCGCTGCGCGCGCTCGCCCCGCCGGGCGCGCCCGTCCTCGTCGAGTCGCCCACCTATCCCGGCATGCTGGCGATCGCCCGCGCGGCCGGCCTGCGGCCGGTGCCGGTGCCGGTGGACGCGGAGGGGGTGAGGCCCGCGCTGCTCGCCGACGCGTTCCGGGCGAGCGGTGCGCGGGTCTTCGTCTGCCAGCCGCTGATGCAGAACCCCACGGGCGCCGTGCTCCGCTCCGGGCGCCGGGAGGAGGTGCTGCGCATCGTGCGGGAGGCCGGCGCGTTCGTGGTGGAGGACGACTTCGTACGCCGGCTCGTGCACGAGGACGCGGGGCCGCTGCCGCGCCCGCTGGCCGCCGACGACCCCGACGGTGTCGTCGTCCACGTCTGCTCGCTGACCAAGGCGACCTCACCCAGCTTCCGGGTGAGCGCGCTCGCCGCTCGGGGTCCGGCGCTGGAGCGGCTGCGCGCCATCCAGGTCGTCGACACCTTCTTCGTGCCCCGGCCCCTTCAGGAGGCCGCCCTCGAACTTGTCGGCTCGCCCGCCTGGCCGCGCCATCTGCGCACCGTGGCGACGGCGTTGAGGACCCGCCGCGACGCCATGACCTCCGCCCTGCGCCTGCACCTGCCCGAACTCGCCCTCCCGCACATCCCGTCCGGCGGCTACCACCTCTGGCTGCGGCTGCCCGACGGGGCCGACGAGTCCGCCCTGGTGTCCGCCGCCCTGCGCGCGGGCGTCGCGATCACACCCGGCCGCCCCTACTTCAGCGCGGAACCTCCGGCCGGGCACCTGCGGTTGAGCTTCGCGGCCGTGGCGGGGGAGGGGGAGATCACCGAAGGGGTATGGCGGCTGCGGGCGGCCTGTGACGAGGTGCTGTGAGGCGGGCTGGCGCTCGCTCACGGACGAAAACCGTTCGACGCCCGCGCCTTCGCCCTGCGAGTCTCGCCGCATGACCGACACCCCGCCCCTCGCCGAGGGCTACGAGATCTCCACCGACCCCGACCGCGTCGACCGCGAGCGGGTGCACCGGTGGCTGTCCAGCGACGCGTACTGGGCGATCGGGCGGGCGCGGGACAAGCAGGACCGGGCGATCGACGGGTCGCTGAACTTCGGGGTGTACGAGACGGTTTCGGGGGATCAGGTCGCCTACGCCCGGGTCGTCACCGACCGGGCGACCTTCGCGTGGCTGTGCGATGTGTACGTCGATCCGTCGGTGCGCGGCAAGGGGATCGGGACGGCGCTGGTCGGGGCCGTACGCGAGTGGCTGCGGCCGCACGGGGTCAAGCGGGTTCTGCTCGCCACCCACGATGCGCACGGGGTCTACGAGAAGCTCGGGTTCGCGCCGCTGGAGAAGCCGGAGCAGTGGATGGCGCTCTACTTCCAGTAGCGCCCGCGGTTGTACTTGAATGTCCAACAGCCGTTTTCCAGTGACTTGTCCGCCTGGTCCTGACCCCGCAGTAAGGCTAGGTGAACCCTCGGTCACGCCTGCACAACGCCTCTTGACCTGCCCACTTTCACGTCACACCATCACCGCATGTCGCTTCGGGTCACGTTCGTCGCAGCCGCGCGCAGCTCCCCGCTGCTCGCGGAGCGCTTCGAGGACGACCGGCCGCTGGACCAGGCCGGCTGGGGTGAGGTGCAGCGCGTCGCGCACGACCTGGTGTCACTGGCCGCGGCCGAGCTGCGCTACTGCTCGCCGACCCCGCGCAGCCGCGCGACCGGCGACGCCCTGGGCTACGCCCCGCTGGTCCAACTCGCGCTGCGCGACTGCGACATGGGCCGCTGGCGTGGGCTGACCCTCGGCGAGGCGATGGCCCGGGAGCCGGAGGCCGTGGACGCCTGGCTGGCCGATCCGCGCGGCACCCCGCACGGCGGCGAGTCGCTGCTCGCGTTCATCTCCCGCGTCGGCGGCTGGCTCGACACCCGGCCGGTGGAGGACGGCGGCCGTATCGTCGCCGTGGCCGAGCCGTCCGTGATCCGCGCGGCGCTGGTGTACGCGCTGAAGGCGCCGCCGTCGACGTACTGGAACCTCGATGTACGTCCGCTGTCGACGACCACGGTCACCGGCCGCGCGGGCCGCTGGAACCTCCGTTTCGAGGGGGCGTCGGCTCAGCCCTCACGCGCGTAGTGGGTGGTGAGGACCAGGTCCTTGGCCGGTCCGCGCACCCGCCACACCGTCCGCCAGTGGTCCTCGTCCAGGACGGTGAACTCGCCCCGGTAGAGGTCCGCCGAGCAGGGGTGGTCGGCGACGTGCCGGCCGGACGTCAGATCCAGGTCGTGGAACGGGCGGCCGTCGGCGAAGCACACCTCCACCGCCCCCGGTGCGGCCCCCGGCAGAAACCGCAGCGTCCGCTCGGCGGGGCGCGAGATGCCCTGCCAGACGAACCTGCCGGACTCGTGGTGCAGCAGCCCCCCCGCTCTCCAGGGGGCCGAAAACCGTCGTACCGGAGAACTGCCCTTCCAGGCCACTCGCGAGATCCCGCACGGACCGTTCGGCCCGCCAGGCGCCGGCGAGATACGTCAGCGCGTCCGGTACTGGCCAGAACTCGCCCATCCGATCCACTTCTTCCGACACTTTCGCTTCCGCACGACCCGTTGACGGCCCCAAATCCCCCTCCCTATCTTGCCGTTCGACGTACTGATCGCTGTCCGATATTTCGAACGCCGATATTGTGAACACCGAGCCGCGGAGTATCCATGTCACGCACCCGCTGGAGATACGGCACAGCCGCCACCGCCATCCTGGTGGCGGCGAGCCTCATCCCCACCACCGCCCACGCCGAGGACGTCACCGACTACTCGATCACCGTCGACCCGACCGCGCAGGGCGCGAAGATCGACGACACGATGTACGGCGTCTTCTTCGAGGACATCAACCGGGCCGCGGACGGCGGACTGTACGCCGAGCTGGTGCAGAACCGGTCCTTCGAGTACTCGACCGCCGACAACGGCTCCTACACCCCGCTCACCGCCTGGACGGTCGGCGGCACGGCCAAGGTCGTCAACGACTCCGGCAGGCTCAACGACCGCAACCGCAACTACCTCTCCCTGGGCGCCGGTTCCTCCGTCACCAACGGCGGCTACAACACCGGCATCCGCGTCGAGCAGGGCAAGCGGTACGACTTCTCGGTGTGGGCCCGCGCGGAGAGCGGCACCGCCCTGACCGTCACCCTCAAGGACGCCGCCGGCGCGCTGGGGACCGCGCGCCAGGTGGCCGTCAAGGGCGGCTGGGCCAAGTACGAGGCCACGTTCACCGCGACCCGCACCAGCAACCGCGGCCGCCTCACCGTCGCCGCCACCGACGCGGCGGCCCTCGACATGGTGTCGCTGTTCCCGCGCGACACCTACAAGAACCAGCCGAACGGCCTGCGCAAGGACCTCGCCGAGAAGATCGCCGCCCTGCAACCTGGCTTCGTGCGCTTCCCCGGCGGCTGCCTGGTCAACACCGGCTCCATGGAGGACTACAGCGAGGCCTCCGGCTGGCAGCGCAAGCGCTCCTACCAGTGGAAGGACACCGTCGGCCCCGTCGAGGAGCGCGCCACCAACGCCAACTTCTGGGGCTACAACCAGAGTTACGGCCTCGGCTACTACGAGTACTTCCGCTTCTCCGAGGACATCGGCGCCATGCCGCTGCCCGTCGTCCCGGCCCTGGTGACCGGCTGCGGCCAGAACAAGGCCACCGACGACGAGGCGCTGCTCAAGCGGCACATCCAGGACACCCTGGACCTGATCGAGTTCGCCAACGGCCCGGTGACCTCCAAGTGGGGCAAACTGCGCGCCCGGATGGGCCACCCCAAGCCCTTCCACCTCACCCACCTCGGGGTCGGCAACGAGGAGAACCTGCCCAACGAGTTCTTCGCCCGCTTCCAGCGGTTCCGCGCCGCGATCGAGGCGAAGTACCCCGACATCACGGTCGTCTCCAACTCCGGCCCGGACGACTCCGGCACGACTTTCGACACCGCCTGGAAGCTGAACCGCGAGGCGAAGGTCGACATGGTCGACGAGCACTACTACAACAGCCCGAACTGGTTCCTGCAGAACAACGACCGCTACGACTCCTACGACCGCAGCGGCCCGAAGGTCTTCCTCGGCGAGTACGCCTCCCAGGGCAACGCCTGGAAGAACGGCCTCTCCGAAGCCGCGTTCATGACCGGCCTGGAGCGCAACGCGGACGTCGTCAAGCTCGCCTCGTACGCCCCGCTGCTCGCCAACGAGGACTACGTGCAGTGGCGCCCGGACCTGATCTGGTTCAACAACCGCGCCTCCTGGAACTCGACGAACTACGAGGTCCAGAAGCTGTTCATGAACAACGTCGGCGACCGTGTCGTCCCCTCGAAGGCGACCACCACGCCGAACGTCAGCGGCCCGATCACCGGTGCCGTCGGCCTGTCGACGTGGGCGACCAGCGCCGCGTACGACGACGTGAAGGTCACGGCCGCCGACGGCTCGACGCTGCTGAGCGACGACTTCTCCGGTGACGCCTCGAAGTGGACGCACACGGGGGCCGGCAGCTGGAGCGTCCAGGACGGCCAGTACGTGCAGACGGACGCCGCCGCGGAGAACACCATGGTCCAGGCCGGCGACCCGTCCTGGCACGACTACGACCTGCATGTGAAGGCCACCAAGAAGTCCGGCAAGGAGGGCTTCCTCGTCGCCTTCGGGGTCAAGGACACCGGCAACTACTACTGGTGGAACCTCGGCGGCTGGAACAACACCCAGTCCGCCGTCGAGCAGGCCGTGGACGGCGGCAAGGGCACCCTGCTCACCAAGCCCGGGTCCATCGAGACGGGCCGCGCCTACGACATCGACATCAAGGTGCGCGGCCGCCAGGTCACCCTGTACCTGGACGGCCAGGAGTGGGGCACCTTCACCGACGACAAGCCGGCCGAGCCGTTCCGCCAGGTCGTCACCGAGGACGCCAGGACCGGTGACCTGATCGTCAAGGTCGTCAACGCCCAGGCCTCCGAGGCCCGCACCGCGATCGACCTGGGCGGCGCCAAGGTCGCCTCCAGGGCCCGGGTCACCACCCTGGCCGCCGACCAGGACGCCGTGAACACCGAGACGGACACCCCGGTCGCACCGGCGGCCTCGACCTTCTCCGGGGTCGGCGAGAAGTTCACCTACACCTTCCCGGCGAACTCCGTGACCTTCCTGAGGATCAAGCAGAGGTAGTTCCCGAGGAGATCGGACTCGGGAGGTTTCGGCGGTGGGCCGCCGCTGTGCGGGCAGCGGCCCACCGCCGCGTGCTGTGATCGGCGATAGCCCTGGGCGTCACTGCCACCGGCCCGGCTGGTGACATCACCAGCCGGGCCGCCGCCTCCTCGTGCTGTTCTTCGTCCTCGGTCACGAGGTGGAGGTCCTCATCGGGGTCCCGCGGATCTGGTCGTCGTTCCAGGCAGCAGTACGAGGAAGTCCGGAGTGTGCTACACCCCACTCATGCCGTCAGTGAAGTCCAGTACCACTTCCTGCGAACAGCTCAAGAACTCGGTCTCAGCCGGCCCCCGGCGGGTGATCGCATCCGATTGCATAAAACTGCAGCGTTACGTATAGTCATGCCGTCTAGAGGAGGATTCCATGGCGGTACGTGCGGCAGTGGCCGGAGCGAGCGGATACGCGGGCGGGGAACTGCTGCGTCTGCTCCTGGCGCACCCTGAGATCGAGACAGGCGCCCTGACCGGCAACTCGAACGCCGGGCAGCGGCTCGGGGCGCTCCAGCCGCACCTGCTGCCCCTCGCCGACCGGGTGCTGCAGGAGACCACGCCGGAGGTGCTGGCAGGGCACGACGTCGTCTTCCTCGCGCTGCCGCACGGACAGTCCGCCGCCGTCGCCGAGCGGCTCGGCCCGGACGTGCTGGTCGTCGACATGGGCGCCGACTTCCGGCTGAAGGACGCCGGCGACTGGGAGCGGTTCTACGGCTCCCCGCACGCCGGCACCTGGCCGTACGGCCTCCCCGAACTTCCGGGCGCCCGCGCCGCGCTGGAGGGGTCCAAGCGCATCGCGGTGCCCGGTTGCTACCCGACCGCCGTCTCGCTGGCCCTCTTCCCGGCCTACGCAGCCTCCCTCGCCGAGCCCGAGGCCGTGATCGTCGCCGCCTCCGGCACGTCCGGCGCGGGCAAGGCGCCCAAGCCGCATCTGCTGGGCAGCGAGGTCATGGGCTCCATGACGCCGTACGGCGTCGGCGGCGGCCACCGGCACACCCCCGAGATGATCCAGAACCTCAGCGCCGCCGCGGGGGAGACCGTGAACGTCTCTTTCACGCCGACCCTCGCCCCGATGCCCCGCGGCATCCTGGCCACGTGCTCCGCGAAGGCCAAGGAGGGCGTGACCGCCGAGTCCCTCCGCGCCGCCTACGAGAAGGCCTTCGCCGACGAACCCTTCGTCCACCTCCTCCCGGAGGGGCAGTGGCCGGCCACGGCGTCCGTCTACGGTTCGAACGCCGTTCAGGTGCAGGTCGCGTTCGACGCCGCCGCGCACCGCATCATCGCGATCAGCGCCATCGACAACCTGACCAAGGGCACGGCCGGCGGCGCCGTCCAGAGCATGAACATCGCCCTCGGGTTTCACGAGAACACCGGGCTTTCCACGATCGGAGTCGCACCGTGAGCGTCACGGCAGCAAAGGGGTTCCGGGCGGCGGGCATCGCCGCCGGGATCAAGGAGAACGGCAACCCGGACCTGGCCCTCGTGGTCAACGACGGGCCCCGCCGCGCCGCCGCGGGCGTCTTCACCTCCAACCGCGTCAAGGCCGCACCGGTCCTGTGGTCCGAGCAGGTCCTCAAGGGCGGCCAGGTCTCCACGGTCGTCCTCAACTCCGGTGGCGCCAACGCCTGTACGGGGCCGAAGGGCTTCCAGGACACGCACGCCACCGCCGAGAAGGTGGCCGAGGTGCTCGACCGGGGCGCCATCGAGGTCGCCGTCTGCTCCACCGGACTGATCGGCGTCCTGCTCCCCATGGACAAGCTGCTCCCGGGCGTCGAGACCGCCGCGGCCCAGCTCTCCGCGCACGGCGGCGAGAAGGCCGCCATCGCCATCAAGACCACCGACACCGTCCACAAGACGTCCGTCGTGACCAAGGAAGGCTGGACCGTCGGCGGCATGGCCAAGGGCGCGGGCATGCTCGCACCGGGCCTGGCCACCATGCTGGTCGTCCTCACCACCGACGCCGCCGTCGACAGCGACGTACTGGACAAGGCCCTGCGCGCCGCCACCAAGGTCACCTTCGACCGCGTCGACTCCGACGGCTGCATGTCCACCAACGACACCGTGCTGCTGCTCGCCTCCGGCTCCTCCGGGACCACCCCGGGCTACGAGGAGTTCGCCGAAGCCGTACGGACCGTCTGCGACGACCTCGGTCAGCAGCTCATCCGGGACGCCGAGGGCGCCAGCAAGGACATCAAGGTCGAGGTGGTCAACGCCGCGAGTGAGGACGACGCCGTCGAGGTGGGCCGCTCCATCGCCCGCAACAACCTCCTCAAGTGCGCCATCCACGGCGAGGACCCCAACTGGGGCCGCGTCCTGTCCGCGATCGGCACCACGTCCGCCGCCTTCGAGCCGGACCGGCTCAACGTCGCCATCAACGGTGTCTGGGTCTGCAAGAACGGCGGCGTCGGCGAGGACCGCGAGAAGGTCGACATGCGCTACCGCGAGGTGCACATCGTCGCCGACCTCGCCGCGGGCGCGGAGACCGCCACCATCTGGACCAACGACCTGACCGCCGACTACGTCCACGAGAACAGCGCCTACTCCTCATGAGCAACCCGACGCGGAAGCACACCGCTCTCCCCAAGGCCCAGATCCTCATCGAGGCGCTGCCCTGGCTGGTCCGGCACAACGGCAAGACCGTCGTCATCAAGTTCGGCGGCAACGCCATGATCGACGAGGAGCTCAAGGCCGCCTTCGCCCAGGACGTCGTCTTCCTGCACCACGCCGGGCTCAAGCCCGTCGTCGTGCACGGCGGCGGCCCGCAGATCAGCGCCGCCCTCGACAAGCACGGCATCGTCAGCGAGTTCAAGGCGGGCCTGCGCGTCACCACCGAGGACGCCATGGACGTCGTACGGATGGTGCTGGCCGGGCAGGTCCAGCGCGAGCTGGTCAACCTGCTCAACGAACACGGCCCGCTCGCCGTCGGCCTCACCGGCGAGGACGCGCACACCATCACCGCCACCAAGCACCAGCCCGAGATCGACGGCGAGCTGGTCGACATCGGGCGGGTGGGCGAGATCACCGACATCGACACGGGCGCGATCGAGGCCCTGCTCGCCGACGGCCGGATCCCGGTCGTCTCGTCGATCGCCCGGAGCCAGGACGACGGACATGTCTACAACGTCAATGCTGATACGGCGGCTGCGGCACTCGCTGCTGCGCTGGGCGCCGAAACCCTCATGGTCCTCACGGACGTCGAGGGCCTCTACGAGGACTGGCCCCACTCCGACGAGGTGATCAGCCGCCTCACCGCTTCCCAACTGGAGAAGCTGCTGCCGGAGTTGAGCTCCGGCATGGTGCCGAAGATGGAGGGCTGTCTGCACGCCGTCCGCAACGGCGTCACCACCGCCCGGGTCATCGACGGCCGGGTCCAGCACTCGATCCTGCTGGAGATCTTCACGGATGAAGGGATCGGCACGATGGTCGTGCCGGACGCGCCGGAGGGGGACGCGCAATGACCGCCAACCAGGAGTACGCCCAGCGGTGGCAGGGCTCGCTGATGAACAACTACGGCACCCCGCGGCTCCCTCTCGTGCGCGGTGCGGGGCTCAAGGTCTGGGACGCCGAGGACCGGCAGTACTACGACTGGGTCGGCGGCATCGCGACCAACGCGCTCGGCCACGCCCATCCGGCGATCATCGAGGCCGTTTCGCGGCAGATCGGTTCCCTCGGCCACATCTCCAACTTCTTCATGGCCGAGCCGACCGTCGCCCTCGCCGAACGGCTGCTCCAGCTCTTCGGCCGGGACGGCAAGGTCTTCTTCTGCAACTCCGGCGCCGAGGCCAACGAGGCCGCGTTCAAGATCGGCCGGCTGACCGGGCGGACCCACATGGTCGCCACCGACGGCGGCTTCCACGGCCGCACGATGGGCGCCCTCGCCCTCACCGGGCAGCCCGGCAAGCGGGAGCCGTTCCTGCCGCTGCCCGGCGACGTCACGCATGTGCCGTACGGCGACGCGCAGGCGCTGGCCGCCGCCGTCACCGAGCAGACGGCGCTGGTGATCATCGAGCCGATCCAGGGCGAGAACGGCGTCGTGGTCCCGCCCGCCGGCTACCTCAAGGCGGCGCGGGCGATCACCGCCGCCACCGGCGCCCTGCTGGTCCTGGACGAGGTGCAGACCGGCGTCGGCCGCACCGGGCACTGGTTCGCCTATCAGGCCAGCGAGGGCGTCCTGCCGGACGTCGTCACCCTGGCCAAGCAGCTCGGCGGCGGGCTGCCGCTCGGCGCGACGGTCGCCTTCGGGCGGGCCGCGGAGCTGCTCCAGCCCGGCCATCACGGGACGACCTTCGGCGGGAACCCGGTCGCGTGCGCCGCGGGAATGGCCGTGCTGGACACCATCGCGAACGACGGGTTGCTGGAGAACGTCAAGCGGCAGAGCGAGAAGCTGCGCGACGGGATCGAGGCCCTGGGCCACCCGCTGATCGACCATGTCCGGGGCGGCGGCCTGCTCCTGGGTATCGTGCTCACCGAACCGCTCGCCGCCAAGGTGCAGCAGGCGGCTCAGGACGCCGGTTTCCTGGTGAACGCGCCCGCCCCCGATGTCGTACGGCTCATGCCGCCGCTGAACCTCGGTGACGACGAAGTGGAGGCGCTTCTTCAGGGGCTTCCCGGCATCCTTGACGTGGCCGACGGGGACGGATGATCCGGGGAATGAGACGACGATGAGTCAGGCGCAGGACCACGAGCACAACGGGGCCGCGGGGCCTGCCGTGCCGCAGACCCGCACCGCGCGCCACCGCCGGATCGTGGACATCCTCAACCGGCAGCCGGTGCGGTCGCAGAGCCAGCTCGCGAAGCTGCTTGCCGACGACGGGCTGAGTGTCACGCAGGCGACGCTCTCCCGGGATCTGGACGAGCTGAACGCGGTGAAGATCCGCAACAACGACGGTGACCTCATCTACGCGGTGCCGAGCGAGGGCGGGTTCCGCACACCGCGCGCTCCGCTGGGGGAGTCGGCGAAGGAGGAGCGGATGCGGCGGTTGTCGCAGGAGCTGCTGATCTCCGCGGAGGCTTCCGCGAACCTCGTGGTCCTGCGTACTCCTCCGGGGGCGGCGCAGTTTCTGGCGTCGGCGATCGACCAGGCCGAGCTGCAGGACATTCTGGGGACGATCGCCGGTGACGACACGTTGTTGCTGATCAGCCGGAATCCTACGGGCGGTCAGGCTTTGGCCGATCACTTGTTGCGGTTGGCTCAGAACGGCCACTGAGTGGGGTGGTGACGGGGGTGGGCGCTTCAGTGCTCAACCGAGCCGCGCCGCCAGTCCTCCCGTGCACCGCACTTCATCCCCCGCCGTGATCAGCAGGGCCTCCACCCCTGGCAGGGCCTCCAGCCACCGCAGCCCCTGCCGCGAACCCATCGCGAAGGCCGCCGTCGCCCAGCAGTCCGCCCAGGTCAGCTCGGGGGCCACCACCGTCACGGCCACCAGGTCCGTCACCGCGGAGCGGCCCGTGCGGGGGTCGACGATATGGGTGCCGCGTTCCGCCGTGCCGGAGGTGGCCACCGCCAGTTCGGTCAGGCCGGCAGCGGAGATGACCGCCGCCAGGCCGCCGGGGCGCAAGGGGTCGGAGATGCCGACCCGCCAAGGGCGCTGCGGACCCGGCACGCCCAGGAGCTGCACGTCGCCGCCGCCGTTCACGCTCACGCCCGTCACACCGGCGACGTCCGCCAGACGGCGGGCCGCTCGTTCCACCGACCAGCCCTTGACGATGCCGGTCGGGTCGAGGCGGCCCTCGTACGTCGTACTGAACCAGCCCTCGCTGAGCCGCTCCGCCTCGGCGCCCAGGTCGAGGACCTCGGCGACCTCCGGGGCACAGTCGTCGACCGTCAGCTCGCCGCACGCCAGCCGGGAGATCTGGCTGTCGTCGCGGTACGTGCTGAACACCTCGTCGACCCGGCGCAGCCCGGCGACCGCCTCTTCCAGCGCCGACCGCACGGCACCGGGGTCCCCGCCGCGGACGTCAAAGGAGAAGACCGTCCCCATGACCTCCTCCGCATGACGTACCGCGGCGGGAGCTTGTGTCGGTTCCGCCACCGTGTCAGCCACCGGCCTGGTCCAGTGCGGCCTGGAGCGATTCCTTGTAGCCGGCGCTGGTGTAGGTGGCGCCGGAGACCGCGTCGATGTCGGCGCTGCCGGCGGCCACGGCCGCCTGGTTGAGCTTGGGTACGGCGTTGGCGGTGATCTGGTCGCTCCGGCCGCCCTTGGGGGCCTGGATCGTCTCGGCCTTGGTGATCTTCCCGCCGCTGACGATGATCCGGACCTGGACCGGCCCGTACTGGGTCTGCGCGACGCTGCCGTTGACGGTGGTGGCCTGGGCGCCGCCGGAATCCTGCGAACCGGACCCCTGCGAACCGGACTCCTGCGAACCGGACCCCTGCGAGGAGCCGGAGCTCGCCTTCGCCTTGTCGATCGCCGACTGGAGGGACTCCTTGTAGCCGGCGCTGGTGTAGGTGGCGCCGGAGACCGCGTCGATGTCGGCGCTGGCGGCGGCCACGGCCGCCTGGTTGAGCTTGGGCACGGCGTTGGCGGTGATCTGGTCGCTCCGGCCGCCCTTGGGGGCCTGGACGGCCTCCGCCTGGGTGATCTTGCCGTTGCTCATGGTCAGCCGCACCTGCACGGCCCCGTACTGGGTCTGCGCCGCGTCACCGGTGACCGTGCCGGACCCGGCCGCCTGGGCGCCGCCCTGGGGCGAGGCCGCCGCCGGGGGTGCCGCGCCGCCCGCCGCCTGCGCGGACCCCGGGTCGGACGCCGGCTTCAGCGACAGCAGCAGCACGATCCCGGACACGGTGGCGGCACCCGCCAGCACAACCCGCCGGATGGGGTGACTCTTCCTCATGGCTTCTACAGCTCCTGAAGTCTTTAAGTCCCGTCGCTCACATCTCGAACGACTCGTGATGGATGCGGCGGGCAGGCACACCCGCGCCGCGCAGTGCTTCGTAGACGGACTGTGCGAAGCCGGCCGGCCCGCACATGAACACGTCGTGCTTGTCGATGTCCGGCAGCTTCTGCCGCAGCCGGTCCGCCGAGATGTCCGGCCGCTCGCCGTCCGGGCTGTTGACCGCGTACATCAGCCGGGCGCCGCGCTCGTCGGCGATCGCCGCGAGCTCGTCCCACAGCGCCAGGTCCTGGGTGCTGTTGGCCCGGTAGAGCAGGGTGATGTCGCCGGCCGCCCCCGGCAGCGTCTCGAACAGGGCCCGCATCGGCGTGATGCCGACCCCGCCCGCCACCAGCAGCACCTTGCCCCGGCTGCGGCGCTGGGCGGTCATGGCGCCGTACGGGCCCTCGGCCCACACCTTGGTGCCGGGCCTGAGGTCGCGCAGCCGGGAGGTGTGGTCGCCGATCGCCTTGACCGTGATCCGCAGCATGTCGGGGCGGGGCGCCGCCGACAGCGAGTACGGATGCGAGCTGAACCGCATGCCCGGCGCCTTGAACCGCCACCGGAAGAACTGGCCCGCCTGCGCCCCCATGCGGTGCAGCTTGCGCCCGCCGATCAGCACCGACACGATGCCCGGCGTCTCCTCGATGACCGCCTCGACGTACATCCGGTGCCGCAGGTTGAGGCGGATCGGGGTGAGCACCCGGTACCAGAGCACCGCCGCGGTCACGGCCCCGTACAGCCCGTACCAGAAGGTCTTCGCGGCGGGCTGGACGGCGAACTCGTTGCCGGTGGTGATCTGGTGCCAGAACGTCAGGTACACCGCCGCGTACGTCAGCAGGTGCACGTGGTACCAGGAGTCGTACGGGATCCGGCGGCGGATGCCCCCGATCGAGATGAACGCGATGAGGAACAGCAGGCCGGTGCCGATGGCCGCCTTGCCCATGTCGGGCAGGGTGTTGACCGAGTCGATCGTCTGCTGGACGACGTCGCCGAGCGTCTTGCCGGCCTGGAGCGCGTACCCCCACATGGTGAGGAAGACATGCGCGATGACCAGGCAGACCGTGTAGCGGCCGCTCATCGCGTGCCAGCGTGCGACCCGGTCCGAGCCGACCCGCCGCTCCAGCGCGGGCACCCGCGCCATCTGGAGCACCACGAGCGCCATCAGATAGCCGGCGAGCAGACCGGTGATCCGGCCCGCGGCGAGGATCTTGGCCGTGTTGTCCGCGAGGGACGGCGTGTTGTCCCACCACAGCCACAGCACCGCCGCCGCGCCCGCCCATAGGGCGACGACCAGCGGAACGGCCGGGGAGCGGCGCGGTCGGATGCGGCGCAGCGTCTGGCGTCGAGCGGCACGGCCGCCCGCGAGCGTGGTGGTCACGGTTCCTCCGGGAACGGGAGCAAGGGGGGTGGCGTGGTCCCTTGGCCCAGAGATACGTGCGAGGAGGGCGGTGTGTTCAGTGGTGCGCGCTCAGTACCTGGTGATCGCCGTCGGCCCGTTCGCCGTCCCGATCGCGATGTGCGGTCTGCGCCGCGGATCGGCCCATGTGAGGATCCGCCGCATGGCGTCCCGCGACACCGACACACACCCGGCCGTCGCCCCGCGTCCCTTCACATGGAGGAAGATCCCGGCCCCGCGCCCCTTCACCGGGCGGTCGTAGTTGAAGCCGATGACGAGGGCGTGCGCGTACAGCGCGCCGTAGGAGACGAGGTGCTCGGACTCGGCGGCCCGGCAGTCGCGGGCCCGCGGTTCGCTCCACCGGTTGTACGCGCGGGAGTCGTTGTCCTGGCACCACCAGGAGTTCCTGTGGACACGGCGGTACTTGTACGTCGTCCCGCGCGGCGCCGTCTCGATGCCGAAGGCGTACGGCAGCCCGTACAGCCCCGTCGGCGTCGTGTTCGTGCCCTGCTTGCGCCGGCCGCCCTCGGCGAGCCCCTTCGCGCCGAAGCGGGCCCGCGCCGAACCGGTCTTCACCCAGCGCCCGTCGGCCCGGTCCCACCACGTGACCGTCCCCGAGGTCGAGCCGGCCTTCGGCGCGACCGCGGTGATCAGCTGGGTGCCGCCCCCGGTGTCGGCCATCCTCGCGGGCAGCGGCTTCGGCGGCGCACCGCCGGGCGCGGCGCCGAGGGCGAGGAGGGATGCGGACGCGAGGGCGACGACACCGGGGCGCATGCCTCAGACGCTAGACGGCGGCAGCGGCAACGGCAGCCCGGGTAGGCCATCCAGGCTGGTCGCGATGTACTCCTTCTTGGCGAAGTACGCGCTGAGCGAGTCGTCGTCCTCCCGGGCGAACCGCTTGCCGTGCAGGTCGCGGTCCTCGTCGTACGTCATCAGGGGCACCGCGTACCCGCAGGAGTCGCGAATGACTTCGGCCCGCACCACGATGATCGCGCGCAGGCCGTGCCGGGAGGTGTCGATGTCGGGGAAATGGCCGAGCAGCTCCTGGAACCGCGGGTCGTCCCGGAAGACGGCCTCGCCGCGGCCGTGCACCCGGACGATGTTGGGCGGGCCCTGGAAGGCGCACCACATCAGGGTGATCCGGCCGTTCTCCCGCAGATGCGCGACCGTCTCGGCGTTGGAGCCGGCGAAGTCGAGGTAGGCCAGGGTGAGTTCGTCGAGGACGGCGAACGAACCCCGCAGCCCCTTGGGGGAGAGGTTGACCGTGCCGTCGGCGGCCAGGGGAGCGGTCGCGGTGAAGAAGAGCGGCTGCTCTTCGATGAACGTGCGGAGCCTGCCGTCTATGCGTTCGTAAGTCTTTCCCACGTCTACCGAGTATGGACGCGGGTCGTTCGTTTGTCTAAGGAATTACCGGGTGTCCTTCGGGTGACCAGGGCCGCCCCGGCCGGCGTGCCAACAGGGCGGCCCTGGATACCTGTCACGTCACTGGGTGAGCGTGCAGGCGGCGAACGCCTCCAGTCCCTCGGGCTTCTCGGCCGCGCGGCCGATGGCGGTCTCGATGCGGTTGAGGGCGGCGACGCGCTTGTCCTCCAGGGGGCCGAGGATGGCGTTCTGGACGAAGTTGGGTCCGCCCTGGCCGACGGTGTCGACGAGGCGCTGGTTGGCCTCGTCGATCTGGGTCTGGAGCTGGGCGAGGTTGCGGTCGACCTCGGCCTGCGCGGACGCCGGTACGGCGGGCAGCTGGCCGGTGACGTCCGGGCAGGCGATCGAGCCGACACCGGCGTTCCCCGCGTTGCCCCCGCCGTTTCCGGCGTTCCCCGCGTCGTTCCCGCTCTCCTCGCCCGCGGCGCCGCCCGCCTCGTCCTCGGCCGCCTCGGTCGGCGTGGCCTCGGCCTCGCCCGCACCGGCCCCCGCCTCCTCGCCGGCCCCGGCCTCCTCGCCCGCGCCCGCCGCCGCGCCGCCGTCGGCGTTGAGGCTGCAGGCGGCGAACGCCTCCAGGCCCTCGGGCTTCTCGGCCGCGCGGCCGATGGCGGTCTCGATGCGGTTGAGGGCGGCGACGCGCTTGTCCTCCAGGGGGCCGAGGATGGCGTTCTGGACGAAGTTGGGTCCGCCCTGGCCGACGGTGTCGACGAGGCGCTGGTTGGCCTCGTCGATCTGGGTCTGGAGCTGGGCGAGGTTGCGGTCGACCTCGGCCTGCGCGGACGCCGGGACCGCCGGCAGCTGGCCGGTGACGTCCGGGCACGAGATGGTGCCGGGACCGGCCAGGGTGCGGGCGTTCGTGTCGCTGCTCCGGGACGTCTCCCCGGCGAGCGCGAAGCCCGCGATCACCGTGCCGGACAGCGCCACCGCGGCGGCGCCGCCGATGAACGCGACGCGACGCTTGTTGTACTTCGGAAGAGCCCTGGACATGCGGATGCCTCACTCGGGTTCGGGTGTCGTCGTTTACGAACGCGGCGCCTGCGTTCGGCGAGAGGTACGGGTAAGCGGTTTCCCGCGTTCAAAGAGTGCTCGGATTTCCGTCACCGCGAGCCCGGATTGACGAATCATGCAGAACTCTGCATACTCATGCACGTCGACAGTGGTGAGTGCGTGCACTGGCCTGACGACCGCCTCCCCGTTCACGCCACGGGGAGGCGGTGCCACACCCGGACCCTCCCGAGGAGCACAGCGAGTGAGCAGCAACAGCGGTGACGTACGGCTCTGGGGCGGCCGTTTCGCCGACGGTCCCGCCGAGGCCCTGGCGAAGCTGTCGGCCTCCGTCCACTTCGACTGGCGGCTGGCGCCGTACGACATCGCCGGCTCCCGCGCCCACGCGCGCGTGCTGCACAAGGCGGGACTCCTCACCGCGGACGAGCTGCAGCGCATGATCGCCGGGCTCGACCGGCTCGAAGCCGACGTGGCCTCGGGCGACTTCGTCGGCACGATCGCCGACGAGGACGTCCACACCGCGCTGGAGCGGGGCCTGCTGGAGCGCCTCGGCCCGGACCTCGGCGGCAAGCTGCGCGCGGGCCGCTCCCGCAACGACCAGGTCGCCACCCTCTTCCGGATGTACCTGCGCGACCACGCCCGCGTCATCGGCGGTCTGATCGCCGACCTCCAGGACGCGCTGATCGGCCTCGCGGAGGCCCATCCGGACGTGGCCATGCCCGGCCGCACCCACCTCCAGCACGCCCAGCCGGTGCTCTTCGCCCACCACGTCCTGGCGCACGTCCAGTCCCTGTCCCGGGACGCCGAGCGGCTGCGCCAGTGGGACGAGCGCACGGCGGTCTCCCCGTACGGCTCGGGCGCCCTGGCAGGTTCCTCCCTCGGCCTGGACCCGGAGGCGGTGGCCAAGGACCTCGGCTTCGAGCACGGGTCGGCCGGCAACTCGATCGACGGCACGGCGTCGCGTGACTTCGTCGCCGAGTTCGCCTTCATCACCGCGATGATCGGGGTGAACCTCTCCCGGATCGCCGAGGAGGTCATCATCTGGAACACGAAGGAGTTCTCCTTCGTGACCCTGCACGACGCGTTCTCCACGGGCTCGTCGATCATGCCGCAGAAGAAGAACCCGGACATCGCGGAGCTGGCCCGCGGCAAGTCGGGGCGCCTGATCGGCAATCTGACCGGGCTCCTGGCCACGCTCAAGGCGCTGCCCCTCGCCTACAACCGCGACCTCCAGGAGGACAAGGAGCCGGTCTTCGACTCCTGTGACCAACTGGAGATCCTGCTCCCCGCCTTCACCGGCATGATGGCCACCCTCACCGTCAACCGCGAGCGCATGGAGGAACTGGCCCCCGCCGGCTTCTCCCTGGCCACCGACATCGCCGAGTGGCTGGTCAAGCAGGGCGTCCCCTTCCGTGTCGCGCACGAGGTCGCCGGCGAGTGCGTGAAGGTCGCCGAAGCCGAGGGCAAGGAGCTGGACGACCTGACGGACGAGCAGTTCGCGAAGATCTCGGCCCACTTGACGCCGGACGTGCGGACGGTCCTCAACGTGCCGGGGGCGCTGGCGTCGCGGAACGGCCGGGGAGGTACGGCCCCGAGCGCGGTCGCGATCCAGCTGGCCGAGGTGAAGCGGGACGTGGCGGCTCAGCACGAGTGGGCCGACGCCAAGAAGCAGGGCTGACAGGCACCGCCCTCAAGCCCTCGGGCGAAGGTCATCACGGGTTACGTTGGTCGCAAGCCGTACCGGAACCGACCGAACGGAGCCCGCGATGCCCTTCGCCCGACTGGCAACAGCGACGACACCCACCTGCCACATCGGCCTCGGCCTCGCCGCGATCGGTCGCCCCGGCTACATCAACCTCGGCCGGGACCAGGACCTCGGGGACAACCGCGGCGTCGAGACGCTGCGCACCCGCACCCACGAACTCCTCGACGCCGCCTACGCCCAGGGCGTCCGCTACTTCGACGCGGCCCGCTCCTACGGCCGCTCCGAGGAGTTCCTCGCCGACTGGCTGAGCACCCGCCCCGATCTCGACGACGTGGTCATCGGCAGCAAATGGGGCTACACCTACACCGCCGGCTGGACCACCGACGCCGAGAAGCACGAGGTCAAGGACCACAGCCTGCAGGCGTACGAGCGTCAGCGCGCCGAGTCCGACGCCCTGCTCGGCGACCGGCTCGACCTCTACCAGATCCACTCGGTGACCCCGGACAGCCCCGCCCTCACCGACAAGGACCTGCACGCGAGGCTCGCCGAAGCCGCCGCCCAGGGCCTCACCGTCGGCTTCTCCACCAGCGGCCCCGCCCAGGCCGACGCCATCCGCGCCGCCCTCGCCGTGACCGTCGACGGCGAGCCGCTCTTCCGCACCGTGCAGTCGACGTACAACGCCCTGGAGACCTCGGCCGCCCCCGCCCTCGCCGAGGCCCACGAGGCCGGGCTCACGGTGATCGTCAAGGAGGGCATGGCCAACGGCCGCCTCGCGGACCCGTACGCGCCGGACGCGCTGAAGTCGGTGGCCGAGGAGACGTCCCTGGGCTGTGACGCCGTGGCCCTCGCGCTGATCCTGCGCCAGCCCTGGGCCGGTGTGGTCCTGTCCGGCGCCGCGACGACCGTACAGCTCGCGTCCAACCTGCACGCCGCCGTCGTCGACCTCGACGAGGAGCAGGTGGAGCGGCTCGCGTCGCTCGTGGAGGAACCGGGCGCGTACTGGGAGCGGCGCGGGCAACTGCCCTGGCACTGAGACACCTCCCGTGGAAGGGGTTGTGAGCTCTGTACGCCTTGAATGAGACATGAATGTCTCACATGGGCTATGGTTGTCTCATGGCCGTCGGCCGTGACCACGTACTGCGCACCGCCGCAGCCCTGCTGACCCGCAAATCCACCGCGACCATGGACGAGGTCGCCAAGGCGGCCGGGATCAGCCGGGCCACGCTGCACCGGCAGTTCGCCGGGCGGGACGCTCTCGTCCGGGCGCTGGAGACGCTCGGCATCGCCGAATGCGAGGCGGCGGTGGAGGCGGCGCGGCTGGACGAGGGGCCGGCACGTGACGCCGTACGACGTCTCGTCCGCGAGATCGAGTCCGCCGCCGGTCTGCTCGCCTTCCTCTACACCGAGAACCAGCTGTTCGAGGGCGAGGAACAGAACGAGGGCTGGTCGAGGATCGACGGTCGTATCGCCGCGCTGTTCCGGCGCGGCCAGGAGAACGGCGAGTTCCGGATCGATCTCACGCCCGTGTGGCTGACCGAGGCCCTGTTCGGGCTGCTCGCCTCCGGCGCCTGGGTCGTGCAGAGCGGCAAGGTCGCCCCCAACGACTTCCACTACATGACCGTCGAGCTGCTGCTCGGCGGCGCGCTCAGAAGAGAGGAATCATGACCAGCACCCTGCAGCCCGCGACCACGACCGAGGCGGTGACCAAGCGCCCCGGCCGTTGGCTGGCGCTGTCCGTCCTCGTGCTCGCCGTGCTGCTGGTGGCCGTCGACGCGACCGTCCTCGGTCTCGCGACCCCCTATATCAGCGAGGACCTGAAGCCCTCCGGCACCCAGCTCCTGTGGATCGGCGACGTCTACTCCTTCGTGATCGCCGGACTGCTCGTGTCCATGGGCAGCCTCGGCGACCGCATCGGCCGCAAGCGGATCCTGCTCGTCGGCGCCACGGCGTTCGGCGCGATATCCGTCCTCAACGCCTATGCGACGACACCGGAGACGATGATCGTCGCCCGGGCCCTGCTCGGTGTCGCGGGCGCGACCCTGATGCCCGCGACCCTCGCCCTGATCCGCAACCTCTTCCACGACCCGCGCGAACGCAGCCTCGCCGTCGGCATCTGGGGCGCCACCGCCTCCGCCGGTACGGCCGTCGGCCCCATCGTCGGCGGCTTCCTGCTCGAGCACTTCTGGTGGGGCTCGGTCTTCCTGATCAACCTGCCGGTGATGGCGGTCCTGGTCCTCGTCGGCAGCAAGCTGCTCCCCGAGTCGCGCAACCCCGACCCCGGCCCCTGGGACATGATCAGCGTCGCCCTGTCGCTCGTCGGCATGATCGGCGTCGTCTACGCGGTCAAGGAAGCGGCCGCACACGGCTTCACCTGGACCACCCTCACCGCCGGCCTGCTGGGTGCGGCCGCGCTGTACGGCTTCGTCCGCCGCCAGCTCACGCTGCCGACCCCGCTGCTGGACATGCGGCTGTTCCGCAGCCGTGGCTTCAGCGGCGCGGTGCTGGCCGACCTGCTGACCATCCTGGGCCTGTCCGGCCTGGTGTTCTTCCTCTCCCAGTTCCTGCAACTCGTGCAGGGCAGGGGCCCGTTGGAGGCGGGCCTGGCCGAACTGCCCGCCGCGATCGGTGCGGTGGCGGCCGGCCTGATCGCCGGCCGCGCGGCCCGCCGCTTCTCGGTACGGGCCGTGGTCTCCGGCGGCCTCGCGGCGATCGGCCTCGCCCTGGCGGTGCTGACGGTGATCGACCGCTCGACGGGGTACCCCGTGCTGGGTGCGGCCCTGCTGGTGGTCGGCGTCGGCGCGGGCTTCTCGTTCACGGTGACCTCGGACGTGATCCTGTCCTCGGTTCCGAAGGAACAGGCGGGCGCGGCGTCGGCGGCGTCGGAGACGGCGTACGAGCTGGGCGCGGCGCTCGGCATCGCCGTACTGGGTTCCATCGTGACGGGCGTGTACCGCGACTTCACGGGCCCGGCGGGCACTCCGGCCGAGGCCCACGAATCGCTGGGCGGCGCGGTGGAGGCGGCGGCGGGGATGCCGGCGCAGCCGGCGGGGGCGATGCTGGAGGCGGCGCGGAGTTCCTTCGTGGACGGCCTGGCACTCGCGTCGGGCGTCGGAGCCGCGGTGTTGCTCGCTGCGGCACTGGCAGCATGGTTCCTCCTCCGCGACCAACGGCTCGACAACGCCGTGTAGGGGCGCGGGGAACTGCGCGACCAGCCACGGATGACCCGCAGCCGCCGTCGCACAGAAACCGCCCCCCACCATGGGCTTTAAGCCCCTTTTCGCCCCCACCTGATGCCCTTGGGCCATGACCAAACAACTCGAAGAAGCCCTCTTCGAAGTCAAGCGAGTCATAGTCGGCCAGGACCGCATGGTGGAGCGCATGTTCACCGCGGTCCTGGCCAGAGGCCACTGCCTCCTGGAGGGCGTGCCGGGCGTCGCCAAGACGCTCGCCGCGAAGACCCTCGCGAAGGTCGCCGGCGGCCGTTTCGCCCGGCTCCAGTTCACTCCGGACCTCGTCCCTTCCGACATCACCGGCACCCGGATCTACCGCCCCTCCCAGGAGGCGTTCGACATCGAGCCGGGCCCGGTGATCGCCAACGTCGTCCTCGCCGACGAGATCAACCGCGCCCCGGCCAAGGTGCAGTCCGCACTGCTGGAGGTGATGGGCGAGCACCAGGTCTCCATCGGCGGCACGACCCTCCCCGTCCCCGAGCCCTTCCTCGTCCTGGCCACCCAGAACCCGATCGAGTCCGAGGGCGTCTACCGCCTGCCCGAGGCCCAGCGCGACCGCTTCCTGCTCAAGGTGGAGGTCCCCGCCCCCACCGAACTGGAGGAGCTGGCCATCCTCTACCGGATGAGCGTCGACCCGCCCAGCCCGCGCCGGATCCTCACCCCCGAGCGGCTGGTCGCGCTCCAGCGCCGCGCGGACGAGGTGTTCGTCCACCACGCCGTCGCCGAGTACGCCGTACGGCTGGTCATCGCGAGCCGTGAACTCGCCGGTCCGGAAAGCCGGTTGGCGCACGGCGCCGGGCCGCGCGCGACGCTCGGCCTGGTCGCCGCCGCCCGTGCGCTGGCGCTGCTGCGCGGCCGGGGCTACGTCCTTCCCGAGGACGTGGGCGACCTGGCGCACGAGGTCATCGCGCACCGCCTGGTGCTCTCCTTCGACGCGCTCGCCGACGGCGTCGCCCCCGGCGAGATCGTCGACGAGGTGCTGGCCGCCGTGCAGCGGCCCCGGATCAGCCCGCGCCAGGCCGCCGAGGAGGCCGTCGCATGACCCCCACCCTGAGCCAACTCACCCCCGAACAGGCGTTGAAGCACCTGGAGTTGCTCTTCTCCCGGCATCCGCACGGCCTCCTCCAGGGCGACCACTCCTCCCTGCTGCCCGGCGCCGGCAGCGAGGTCTCGGAGACCCGGCCGTACGTCATCGGCGACGACGTCCGCCGGATGGACTGGAACGCCACCGCCCGCACCACCGTCCCGCACGTCCGCCTCACCCTCGCCGACCGGGAACTCACCACCTGGATCGTGCTGGACGCCTCCGCGAGCATGGACTTCGGCACCGCCCGGATGGAGAAGCGGGACCTCGCGGTGGGCGCGGCGTCGGCCGTCGCGTTCCTCACCGAGCGGGCCGGCAACCGGCTGGGCGCGCAGCTCACGGGGCCGTATGGCATCCGGCGCATCCCGCCCCGCACCGGGCGTCGGCATCTGCTGACGATCCTGCGCGCCGCCCTCGACCGGCCGCGCGTCGCACCCGGCGTCCCCGAGCACACCCTCGCCGACGCCCTGCGCGCCCTGCGGGTGCTGCCCGCGCCCGGCCTCGTCGCGGTCGTCTCCGACTTCCTGGAGACCGGCTGGGAACGGCCCCTGCGCACCGTGGCCCAGCGCCACCAGGTCCTCGCCGTCGAGACCGTCGACCCGCGGGAGCTGGAGCTGCCCGACGTCGGGATGCTCACCGTCGTCGACCCGGAGACCGGACGCCGGCGCGAGGTCCCCACCCACGCCCGGCGGCTGCGCGAGCGCTACGCCGCAGCCGCGCTGGAGCAGCGGGCCCTGATCAAGCGGTCCATCCGCCGCGCGGGCGCCGCGCACCTCAGGCTGCGGACCGACCGGGACTGGGTGCGGGACGTCGTGCGGTACGTCGAGGACCAGCGGCGCCGGGCGGGCGGCGGTGCCGCGTGATGCCCACCCGGGCGGGAGAGGAGGGGCCATGAACCTGCGTTCGCCGGGTTGGCTGCTGCTTCTGATACCCCTCGCCGTGCTGATCGCGGCCTATGTGCTGACGCAGCGCAGGCGGGGCCGCTACGCCGTCCGCTTCACCAACCTCGACCTGCTGGACAAGGTGGCCCCCACCCGGCCCGGCTGGCGCAAGCACCTGCCCGCCGGGGCCTTCTGCGCCACCCTCGCCCTGCTGGTGGTCGGCTTCGCCCGGCCCACCGCCGACGTCCAGGTGCCGCGCGAGCGGGCCACCATCATGGTCGCCTTCGACGTCTCCGGTTCCATGGAGGCCACCGACGTCGAACCCACCCGCATGGCGGCCGCCCAGCGCGCCGCCCTGAGGTTCGTCGACCGGCTGCCCGAGCGGTTCAACGTCGGGCTCGTGCCGTTCAGCGGCACCACCACGGTCGCCGTCCCGCCGACCACCGACCGCGAGGTGCTGCGCCGGGCCATCGAGATGCTCACCCCCGGCCAGGCCACGGCCATCGGCGACGCGGTCATCGCCTCGCGCGACGCGATCCGGCGCCTCGACCGGCAGGCCGAGACCGATCCGCCGCCCGCCCATGTCGTCCTGCTCTCCGACGGAGCCAACACCGCCGGCCGCTCGGTGGAGTCGGCGGCCGAGGAGATCGCCGCCGACCGCATCCCGGTCTCCACCATCGCCTACGGCACCGAGGACGGGATCGTCGAGCTGCCGGGCGGCAACGTCCTGCGGGTCCCCGTCGACGGCCCCGCCCTGGAGGACCTGGCCGACCGCACCGGCGGCGACTACCACGAGGCCGCCTCCGGAGAGGAGCTGGAGGCCGTGTACGAGGACATCGGCAGCTCCGTCGGCCATCGCACCGAGGAACGCGAGATCTGGCAGTGGTTCGTGGCCGGCGGGCTCGTCACCGCGCTGCTGGCGGCCGCGATGTCGCTGCTGTGGTTCTCGCGGCTGCCGTGAGCCCACTGACCGACGCACCGACCTGACCGACCGAGGAGCAAGGACAGTGACCGACGCACAGCATCCCGGCTCGCCCACGCCCCCGGCCTCGGCCGACCCGACCCACCCGCGCGGCCGTGCGGAACCGACGAGCCCGAGCCCTCTGGGCGACTCGCCCGGCCCGGACGCGGCCGACCCGACCCACCCGCGCGGCCGTGCGGAACCGACGAGCCCGAGCCCTCTGGGCGACTCGCCCGGCCCGGA
Organism: Streptomyces ferrugineus; assembly: GCF_015160855.1. NCBI lineage: Bacteria > Bacillati > Actinomycetota > Actinomycetes > Kitasatosporales > Streptomycetaceae > Streptomyces > Streptomyces ferrugineus. Next base: position 3,233,220 of record NZ_CP063373.1, read on the forward strand.
CGCGGCCGACCCGACCCACCCGCGCGGCCGTGCGGAACCGACGAGCCCGAGCCCTCTGGGCGACTCGCCCGGCCCGGACGCGGCCGACCCGACCCACCCGCGCGGCCGTGCGGAACCGACGAGCCCGAGTCCCCTGGGCGACTCGCCCGGCCCGGACGCGGCCGCCCCACCGGCCCACACCGCCGCGGGCCACCATGGCCTCGGGAAACCCCGTGGTCCCTCCTTCCTGCCCGGCCGGCGCCCCGACCCCCTCGTCCCGCCACCCGCGACACGCGCCGCACCCTCCCCGCCCGCCGCTCACATCGCCCCGCAGCCTGCGGGGCCTCGCCCACCACGCGCCAACCGCACCGGCCGCCCCCTGATCACCATGATTCTGGCCGCCGTCCTCGCCGGCGGAGCCGCCGGATACGCGGCCGGCGCTCTCGGCGACGACGACCCCACCGCCCCGGCCGCCTCCCGCGCCCCCGGCGATCTGGAGACCGTGGCCGCGCAGGTCCTGCCCAGCGTGGTCTCCGTCCGGACCGGCGAGGGGCAGGGCTCCGGGTTCGTCTTCGACGAGCGGGGCAGAATCCTCACCAACGCCCATGTCGTGGCCGGGAGTTCGCAGGTGTCCGTGGAACTGCAGGACGGTCGCCGGCTGAGCGCGCAGGTGATCGGCGACGACCCCGCGCACGACGTGGCCGTACTGGAACCCGAGACCTCGCGCGGGCTGCGGGCCGCCGAACTCGCCACCGGCGCCCGGCCCGCCGTCGGCGACACCGTCCTCGCCATCGGCTCCCCGCTCGGCCTCAGCGGCACCGTCACCTCGGGCATCGTCAGCGCCCTCGACCGCTCCGTGCGCCTCGGCGACGACGGCGGCCGGCGTCCCGCCCTGCAGACCGACGCCTCGATCAACCCCGGCAACTCCGGCGGACCGCTGGTCGACGACGAGGGACGGGTCATCGGCATCAACACGGCCATCGCGACGTTGGACCAGCAGAGGGCCGGCTCCATCGGCATCGGCTTCGCCATCCCCGTGGCCGACGCGGCGGCCGCCGCCCGCACCATCATCGACGGAGGATGACAGGGGGCAGATCATGCGACTGCTCGTGGTCGAGGACGAGGAGGACCTGGTCGTCGCGCTCCGGGTCGGGCTGGTCAGGGGCGGCTACGCGGTCGACGTCGCCCCGGACGTCGACACCGCCACCGAGAAGCTCGCCGTCAACGACTACGACCTCGTGCTGCTGGACCTGAACCTCCCCGACGGCGACGGCTTCCAGATCTGCCGCGCCATCCGCGCCACCCCCGGCGGCCCCCGCATCCTGATGCTGACCGCCCGCGACCGCCTCGCCGACCGGGTCCGCGGCCTCGACGAGGGCGCCGACGACTACCTCGTCAAACCCTTCGCCCTGCCCGAACTCCTCGCCCGCATCCGCGCGCTGCTGCGCCGCGAGGACGGCGGCACGGCGGTCGTGGAGGTCGGCGAACTCCGGCTGGACACCGCCCGCTTCGAGGCCCACCGCGGCGCCCGCCGGCTCCCGCTCACCCCCAAGGAGTTCGCCGTCCTGCACTACCTGATGACCCGCCCGGGCCGTGTCGTCCCCGCCGAGGAACTCCTCGAGCACGTCTGGGACGAGCACGCCGACCCGTTCACCAACACCGTGCGCGTCACGGTCGGCTCCCTGCGCCGCAAGGTCACCGGGGAGGAGGAGCCGCTGATCGAGACGGTGATACGGCAGGGCTACCGGCTGAAGGAGACGCCATGAAGCCGCCCTCGCCGAAGCCGCTGAAGCGGATCCGGTTCCCCGCCTTCACCCACACCATCCGCTTCCGCCTCACCGTCCTGTACTCGGGTCTGCTGTTCGTCCTGACCGCCCTGGTCCTCGGCGGCACCTACCTCGCCGTGGAACGCAGCAGCGAAGCGCATCCCGTCACCAAGCAGTTCTCCGTGACGAAGATCGTGAACGGACAGGAGGTGGGCGAGTTCGACGCGGTCAAGGTCGCCGAGGTCGAGGCCGCCGTCAACTACGAGACCCTCGCCAACCTGCGCCGCTTCTCCTTCGCCGTCCTCGGCGGTGTCGCGGCCGCCAGCCTCGCCCTGGGCTGGATCCTCTCCGGCCGCGCCCTGCGCCCCGTGCGCGAGATCTCCCGCACGGCCGCCGAGATCCAGGCCACCGACCTCTCCCAGCGCATCCGGCTGCGGGGCCCGAAGGACGAGCTGCGCGACCTCGCCGACACCGTCGACTCCATGCTCGACCGGCTCGACGAGGCCTTCCACGCCCAGCGCCAGCTCATCGACGACGCCTCGCACGAACTGCGCAGTCCGCTCGCCATCATCCGCGCCAACCTGGACGCCGTACTGACCGCCGAGGACTCCGACGAGGAGGAGCGCCGCACGGCGGCCCGCAGCGTCGACCGTGCGACCACCCGGATGACCCGGCTCGTCGAGGACCTCCTCGCCACCGCCCGCCGCAACGCGCCCGCCCTCGCCGACACCGACGTCGACCTGGCCGCCGCGGCCGACGAGGCGTGCGAGGAGTTCACGCCGCTCGCCACCGGCCGACGGCTCACCCTGCGCCGCCGCCTCTCACCCGGCCTCACCGTCATCGGCGACCACGACGCCCTGCGCCGGGCCGTCGGCAACCTGCTCTCCAACGCCGTACGCCTCGCCCCGCCCGGCACGGTGATCACGGTCGCCGCGGGCCGCTCCGGCTCCTGGCTCTGGGTGTCCGTACAGGACGAGGGCCCGGGCATCCTCGACGACGACCAGTCCCGCGTCTTCGACCGGTTCTGGCGAGCGAAGGCGAACGGCGGCCACCGCGACCGGCACGCGGGCCTTGGCCTGGCGATCGTCCGCCAGATCGTGGAGTCGCACGGCGGTCAGGTGCGGCTGTTCTCGAAGGTGGGGGAGGGCTCGACGTTCGTCCTGTGGCTGCCGGCCCCGGGCGCGGAACACACGAACGGCGGGCCACCCGATGGGCGACCCGCCGGGTGAGCCGGTGCTACGCCGCTTCCTTGGCCTTGCTCGCGTACATGTCCACGTACTCCTGCCCCGACAGCTGCATGACCTCGGCCATCACCGAGTCGGTCACCGCCCGCAGCACGTAGCGGTCCCGGTCCATCCCCTCGTACCGGGAGAACTCCATCGCCTCACCGAACCGCACCGTCACCTTGCGCGGCCGCGGCATGCCCGCCCCGCCCGGCTGGATCTTGTCCGTGCCGATCATGGCGAAGGGCACGACCGGCGCCCCGGTCATCAGCGTCAGACGAGCGATGCCGGTACGGCCCCGGTACAGCCGTCCGTCGGGGGAGCGGGTGCCCTCGGGGTAGATGCCGAAGACCTTGCCCTCCTCCAGGATCCGGCGCCCGGTCATCAGCGCCGCCACCCCGCCCCGGCCGCCGTCCCGGTCCACCGGGATCATGCCGACGCCCGTGAAGAACCAGGCCATCGCACGGCCCTTGAAGCCCTTGCCGGTGACGTACTCGTCCTTGCCGATGAAGAAGACCTGCCGGTCGCAGACCAGCGGCAGGATCATCGAGTCGATGAACGTGAGGTGGTTGCCGGCCAGGATGACCGGGCCGTCGCCCGGGATGTGCTCAGCGCCCTCCACCTGCGGGCGGAACATCAGGCGCATGATCGGTCCGAGCACTGCCTTGATGAGCGCGAAGCGGGACAACGGGCCCTCCGGTGTCAAGGGATTCGTATAAGTCTGTGCAGGTGAGGACGATACTCGCGGTCCCCGGGGTCCCGCACATCGGGTGCGCCGACTTCACCGAGGTCTTACTCGCTGTTGACGCACGTTTACCTGCGGTGACGCGCTGTGGGGTGCCCGTAACGCGGTGGCAACGATGTGACGGACATCGCTCGGACATCGCTCGCGCGCCCTCTCCCATACGACATCAGGTGTCACCCGCGAGTTCCGCACCAGGTCTCCCTTCTGTCATGCACCCGCACCTACGATCGGCCCGCATCGATGAGGAGAAGGCAGGAAGGGCGTTCATGGGAACCCAGGAGAACGAGCAGACGGCCGGAACCGGACGGCGGATGCTTCTCGGCGCGGCGGTGCTCGGGGCGGGCAGCGCGGTCCTCGGGCTGTCCGGCACGGCGCGGGCAGCGGAGACCCGGCACGGAGGCGGTGGCATGAAGAGCCTGCCCAAGCCGACGATCATCGGCCATCGCGGCGCCAGCGGCTACCGCCCCGAGCACACCCTCGGCTCCTACCAGCTGGCCCTCGACATGGGCGCCGACATCGTCGAGGCGGGCGACCTGGTGCCCACCAAGGACGGCCACCTGGTGTGCCGGCACGAGCCGGAGATCGGCGGCACCACGGACGTCGCGGACCACCCCGAGTTCGCCGACCGCAAGACGACGAAGGTCCTCGACGGCGTCTCCGTCACCGGCTGGTTCACCGAGGACTTCACGCTCGCCGAGCTGAAGACCCTGCGCGCGGTCGAGCGCATCCCGGCCAACCGCCCGCACAACACCCTCTACGACGGCCGCTGGGAGATCCCCACCTTCGAGGAGGTCCTGCGCTGGCAGGACGAGCAGACCCGCAGGTGCGGCAGGCAGGTCTGGATCTACCCCGAGCTCAAGCACCCCACCTACTTCCGCAAGCAGGGCCTCGCCCTGGAGGAGCGGATCGCCAAGGTGCTGCACAAGCACGGCAAGGACCGGCGCAACGCTCCGGTCATCATCCAGTCCTTCGAGCCGACCAGCATCCAGCGCCTGAACAAGCTGGTCGACAACCCGCTGGTGGTGCTGCTCTCCGGCGCGACCTCCCGCCCCTGGGACTTCGTCGAGACGGGTGACCCGCGCACCGTCGCCGACCTGATCAAGCCGGCCGGCCTGCGTGAGATCGCCTCCTACGCCCAGGGCATCGGCTGCACCCTGGACCTGATCATCCCGAAGGACGCGGACGGCAACCTCACCACGCCCACCACGCTGGTGGCCGACGCGCACAAGGTCGGCCTGATCCTGCACCCCTGGACGCTGCGCAACGAGAACCCCTTCCTCCCCGCGAACTTCCGCAAGGGCACCGACGAGGACGCCTACGGCAACGTCTTCGGCGCCTACCAGGCGTACTTCGCGACCGGGATCGACGGCGTCTTCACCGACCAGCCCGACACGGGCGTGCTGGCCCGCGAGGACTTCGTCAACGGCTGAGACCCGCGCCCCGGTTGGGGTGACCGTCGGCCGCCCGGGCAACCTCGCGCCCGGGCGGCCGCGTCGTGCCGCATATGACGCACGACCTGGTTGCCGCCCTGCGCCCGCTGCTCGTCGCGGAGGCCGCCGCCGAGGCCCCCGCCTCCGGAGCGGAGCCGGGCGACCTGGAACAGGCGGTCTGGCTGCGCCTCCTCGAACGCCTCCAGTCCGACGGCCCGCCCGTGGACCCACAGCGCTGGCTGCGCGGCGCCGTCCGCTCCGAGGCCCGCCGAAGCCGCCGTACGACGCGCCGCGAACGGCCGTACGACAGCGAGCCCGCCGCCGACACCGACCGCCACGACCCGGAACTCCTCGCCCTCGCCGCCGCCCGCCGGCACGCCCTGCGCGAAGCGGTGCGCCGCCTGCCCGGGCGCTGCCCGCGTCTCGTGGCGGCCCTGCTCTCCCCGGAGGACCTGACATACCGGGAAATCGCGGGGGAGTTGGGTATCTCACAGGGCAGTCTCGGCCCGGAACGTTCCAGATGCCTGGGATGTCTGCGCCGATTGCTCACACCGGAGGTTGCGGCACGCAGTGCGCGGGGATAGGAGTGAGGGACAACAGGCGATCAGGTGAGCGGGAGGCGTGCGCACATGGGCATGAGCGTGACCATCTCGGCGGCGACCGAGCAGGACGCGGAGCAGATCTTCAGGCTTCAGTACCTGTGCTTCCAGAGCGAAGCGGCGCTGTACGGCAATTACCGCATCGACCCGCTGGTCCAAACCCTGGACTCGGTCCGCGCGGAGGTCGCCGCGGACTGCGTCTTCGTGGCCCGGCTGGGCGAGGAGGTGGTCGGCTCCGTGCGCGGCAGCATCACCGACGACGGCTCGGCCGCCATCGGCAAGCTCTGCGTCCACCCCCGCCTCCAGGGCCACGGCATCGGCGCCCGCCTCCTGCGCGCCGCCGAGTCGGCCCTCACCGAACAGCGCGGCGCCACCAGGTTCCGCCTGGAGGCGGGCCACCGCAGCGAGGGCAACCTGCGCCTCTACCGCAAGGTGGGCTACGAGGCGGTGGGCACGTCGAAGGGCGCGGACGGGGTGCCGATGGTCGTCCTGGAGAAGACGGCGGGGACGTACGCCACTACGGCGTGACGGTTCGTGCCCTGCGCAGCCAGTACAGGGCCGACAGCGGCAGCAGTACGGGGATGAACAGGTACCCCATGCCGTAGTCGGACCACACGGTCGCGTCGGGGAACGCCGAGGGCTCCACCAGGGTCCAGGTGCCGACGACCAGAACGCCCGCGAGTTCGGCGGCGCAGCACACCAGCGCCGCCTTGCGGGCTCTTTCGCCACCCCTGACAAGGGTGTACGTGATGAACCCGTAGACCAGACCCGCGACCGCCGACAGCGAATAGGCGAGCGGCGCCCGGTCGAACTCCGTGGCGATCTGGTACGCCGAGCGCGACACGGCACCGACGACCATCACGCCGTACAGCCAGACGAGCAGCATCCCCGGCCCGCTGATCAGCCGCGTCGGCTTCTGCCGGGTCGCCGCCACCTCAGCCTCCCCAGATGTCATAGAGCCGCACCTCCAGCACGGCCAGCACCACACCGCCGGCGGCGACCGTCACCGAACCCCACTTGGACCGCTCGGCCAGCGACATGAAGCCCGCGGCCGGGACGCACGCGAACGCGCCCAGCAGGTACGCCACGAAGATCGTTGTGCCCTGCTCCGGCTTCTCGCCCCGCGCCAGCAGCACGATCCCGGCCACCAACTGCACCAGGGCCAGCACCGTCACCACGGCCATCCCGATGAAGTGCCAGTCCTTCGTCGGCTGGTCACGGTACGCCGCCCAGCCGCACCACGCGGCGAGCAGCAGCGCGGCGACCCCGGTCACCAGCGTCAGGGCATCAAACATGCGGCGAGCCTATTACGGCCCAAAAGGCCTGATGCGGCCGCCCCCGGAGCGCCCCGTAGGGTCGGGGCCATGAAGATCCGTGCACAAGCCCTCCTGTTCGACAACGACGGCACCCTCGTCTCCTCCCTCGACTCCGTGGACCGCTGCTGGGCGCGCTGGGCCGAGGAGTACGGCATCACGGAGGAGTACGCCAGGGTCGAGCTGCACGGTCGCCCGGCCGTCGACATAGTCGCCGAGCTGCTGCCCGCCGACGTCGTGCCGGAGGCCCTCGCCCGGATCGAGACCCTGGAGGTCGAGGACGTACCCAACGGCGGCGTGCACCTGCTGCCCGGCACCAAGGCGTTCCTCGACCCGCTGCCCGCCGACCGCTGGGCCGTCGTCACCTCGGCCACCCGCCGCCTCGCCGAGGCCCGGCTCGACGCCGTCGGCATCCTCCCCAAGACGATGGTCACCGCCGACGACATCACCCGCGGCAAGCCCGACCCCGAGCCCTACCTCCTCGCCGCCCGCGAACTCGGCGTCGACCCGGCCCACTGTGTGGTCTTCGAGGACGCCCCCGCCGGTCTCACGGCCGGCCGTGCCGCCGGAATGACCACCGTGGCGTTGACCACAACCCACCAGGCCCGCGAGCTGGACGCCGACCTCGTCGTCAAGGACCTGTCGGCCCTGTCCGCGCTGGTCATGGACGGGGGCGTGGAGATCTCCGTCCGCGACTGAGGGCCGTCCGCCGCCTGTCCACCGCTGTCCAGCATGCGGACAGCGGCGGCAGGTAAGGACCGTACGTCTGGTTTACTGATCGCATGACCACGACGAGCTGCCGCACCTTTGCGACCGAGGCGACCATGACGCCCGGTGCTCGTCGTATGTGTCGAATGTGCGCCTTCTAGAGGGCCCCTGCACCACTTTTGAGCCTCGCGCCCCGAAGCGAGCCGCCGTGGGCTGTCCGTACGCCGTTTCGCGTACGTGACCACGCCGCCCCGCGCACATCTTTCTCCCGTACCAGGGCACACCCACGCCCGCGTACTCGACAGTGACGGAAACCCCAGTGATCACCACATCGGGCCTGACCAAGATCTACCGCTCACGCGGCCGCCAGGTCACCGCCCTCGACGGCGTCGATCTGCACGTCCGCGAAGGCGAGGTGTACGGCGTCATCGGCCAGTCCGGCGCCGGCAAGTCCTCGCTCATCCGCTGCGTCAACCTGCTGGAGCGCCCCACCTCCGGGACGGTCACCGTCGCCGGACAGGACCTCACCGCCCTGGCCGGCCGCGGACCCCGGGCCGGCAAGGAGCTGCGCCGGGCGCGCAGCCGTATCGGCATGGTCTTCCAGCACTTCAACCTGCTGTCCTCCCGCACGGTCCAGGACAACGTCGAGCTCCCGCTGGAGATCCTCGGCAAGTCGGGCAAGGAGCGGTCGGGCAAGGCGCTCGAACTGCTCGACCTCGTCGGACTCGCCGACAAGGCCAAGGCCTACCCCGCCCAGCTCTCCGGCGGCCAGAAGCAGCGCGTCGGCATCGCCCGCGCGCTGGCCGGCGACCCCAAGGTGCTGCTCTCCGACGAGGCCACCAGCGCCCTCGACCCGGAGACCACCCGCTCCATCCTCCAACTGCTGCGCGACCTCAACCGGCAGCTCGGCCTGACCGTCCTGCTCATCACCCACGAGATGGACGTCGTGAAGTCGATCTGCGACTCGGCCGCGCTCATGGAGCAGGGCCGCATCGTCGAGTCCGGCACGGTCAGCGAACTGCTCGCGACCCCCGGCTCCCAACTGGCCTCCGCGCTCTTCCCCGTGAGCGGCGAGACCTCCGGCGCCGACCGCACCGTCGTCGACGTCACCTTCCACGGCGAGACCGCCACCCAGCCGGTCGTCTCCCAGCTCTCGCGCACCTACAACATCGACATATCGATCCTCGGTGCCGCCATCGACACCGTCGGCGGCCTCCAGGTCGGCCGCATGCGCATCGAACTGCCCGGCCGCTACGAGGACAACGTCGTGCCGATCGGCTTCCTGCGCGAACAGGGCCTGCAGATCGACGTACTGGGCCAGGAGCCCGTTCTGCTGAAGGAAGGTGCCCGGCTGTGACCCGGACTGACTGGTCTGCGATGCGGCCCCTGCTGGAGCAGGCGTGTTGGGACACCCTCTACATGGTCGGATGGTCCACCGTCATCGCCGTCGTCGGCGGTCTCCCGCTCGGTATCCTCCTCGTCCTCACCGACAAGGGCGGCCTGCTCCAGAACGTCCTCGCCAACAAGGTCATCGGGCAGATCGTGAACGTCGCCCGGTCGATGCCGTTCATCATCCTGATGGTCGCGCTGATGAGCTTCACGCGCTGGGTCACCGGCACGACCATCGGCCGTGAGGCCGCCATCGTGCCGCTCGCCATCGGCGCGATCCCGTTCTTCGCCCGCCTCGTCGAGACGGCTGTCCGCGAAGTGGACGCCGGGCTCGTCGAGGCCGTGCAGTCGATGGGCGGCAACACCTGGACCGTCGTGCGCAAGGTCCTCGTACCCGAGTCGCTGCCGTCCCTCATCGCCGGCACCACGACCACGATCGTCGCCCTCATCGGCTACTCGGCCATGGCCGGCACGGTCGGCGCCGGCGGCCTCGGCGACATCGCCATCCGCTACGGCTACCAGCGCTTCGACACCGAGCTGATGTGGCTCACCGTCGCGATCCTCGCCGTCGTCATCTCCCTCATCCAGTTCGCCGGCGACTACGCGGCCCGCTCCCTGCACCGCCGCGGCGGACGCTCGGGCCCGGCGCCGAAGCTGCGACTGCTGAAGGCGTCGACGGCCACCGGCAAGACCGCCTAGGTCCCTCTGAACTCCCCGAACACCCATGTCGGGGTCGCACCACCCCTTAGGAAAGGCACTTTTCGTGCGTAACACCGCCAAGATCACCACTGCCGCCCTCGCCGTCGGAGCCCTCACCCTCGGGCTCACCGCGTGCGGCGCGGACCAGGACTCCGGCTCCTCCGGCGCGAGCGCCCCGCTGACGGTCGCCGCGACGCCCACCCCGCAGGGCGAGATCCTCACCTACATCAAGGACGAGCTCGCGAAGAAGGCCGGCCTCGACCTCGAGGTCAAGGAGTTCACCGACTACGTGACGCCGAACACGGCCGTCCAGCAGGGTGAGGTCGACGCCAACTACTTCCAGCACCAGCCCTACCTGGACGACTTCAACAAGAAGAACGGCACCGACATCGTCGCCGTGCCGAACGCCACCGTGCACCTGGAGCCGCTCGGCGTGTACTCCCAGGGCGTCAAGAAGCTCACGGACCTGGCCAAGGGCGCCACGGTCGCCCTGCCGAACGACACCACCAACGAGGCCCGCGCGCTGAAGCTGCTCGAATCCAACGGTGTGATCGAGCTCAAGGCGGGCGTCGGCTACGACGCGACCCCCAAGGACATCGCCTCCAACCCCAAGAACCTCCAGTTCAAGGAGCTTGAGGCGGCCCAGCTGCCGCGCTCCCTCGGCGACGTCGACGCCGCCGTCATCAACGGCAACTACGCCCTGGAGGCCGACCTCAGCCCCGCGGAGAACGCCATCGCCGCCGAGTCGCCCAAGGACAACCCGTACGGCAACTTCCTCGCCGTGAAGAAGGGCGACGAGGACGACCCGCGCGTCCAGAAGCTCGCCGGGCTGCTGACCTCGCCCGAGGTGAAGAAGTTCATCGAGGACACGTACGACGGCGCGGTCGTCGCGGCGTTCTGACCCGTCATCCTCATCCGACGGTGCGTATACCGCGTATCGCCACGCACGGGGTCCACTCGCTCACTTGGTGTGGACCCCGTGGTGCGGTTCAGTGCTTTCATGCTGCATGCTGGGCAGTTCAGCAGGCCCTGAAGGTTTCCGAAGGTTACGGAGCGGCGCATGACTAGCACCTTCCCCAACATCTCCATCAGCACGGAGCGGTTGGTGCTGCGCCCCCTCGACGAGGACGACGTGCCCGCACTGGCCGAGATGATGAACGACGAGCAGGTCGGCGCCTGGACCGACGTCCCCCAGCCCTTCACCGAGGACGGCGCCCGCACCTGGATCACCGAGTACGCCCCCACCGAGCGGCAGGCGGGCCGCGGGCTCGACCTCGCCGTCACCGAGTTCCTCACCCAGCGCCTCGTCGGCGTCGTCCAGCTCGCCAAGACGAACTGGCACGTGCGGTCGACGGAGCTGTCGTACATCGTCGCCCCCTGGGCCCGCGGCGAGGGCTACGCCTCCGAGGCCGCCCTGGCCACCGCCCAATGGCTGTTCAGCGACCAGAAGTTCGAACGCATCGAGCTGCGCACGGCCGCCGACAACACCGCCTCGCAGCAGGTCGCCCAGAAGATCGGCTGTATCAGCGAGGGCGTCCTGCGCAACGCGTGCATAGCGCACGTCCGCACCGAGGACGGCACCTGGACCGACCTGCGCACCGACTTCATCGTCTGGAGCCTCCTCCCGGAGGACCTCGACGGCGCCGGGGAGCAACTCGCCGACACCGGCGGCTTCACCTCGTTCGGCGAATGGAACTGACGGGAGTCGAACCCCCGGGCACCGCCGGTGCCGAAACGGCGACCGGGTACCCTCACGGAGCCTGCCCTTCGGGCTGCCCATGACGACCTGCGCAGACTCTGGAGACTGACGACGATGGCCGACCGCGTCACGGTGATCGGCTGGGACGGCTCGCCGCTGACCGCCGCGGCGCGCTCCGCCCTCGGCGCCGCCACGCTCGTGGCCGGTGCCGCCCACCACCTGGCGCTGGCCGAGGTGCCGCCCGCCGCCGAACGCATCCGGCTCGGCAGCGTCGCCCTCGCCGCCCGCCGGATCGCCGCCCACCGGGGCAGCGCGGTCGTGCTCGCCGACGGCGACCCCGGTTTCTTCGGCGTCGTACGGACCCTGCGCGCACCCGAGTTCGGCCTGGAGGTCGAGGTCGTCCCCGCCGTCTCCTCGGTCGCCGCCGCCTTCGCCCGAGCGGGCATGCCCTGGGACGACGCACAGGTGGTCGTCGCACACCGCCGCACCCTGCGACGCGCGGTGAATGTGTGCCGGGCCCACACCAAGGTCGCCGTCCTCACCTCACCCGGCGCCGGCCCCGCCGAACTCGGCCTGCTGCTGGAGGGCGTCCACCGCACCTTCGTGATCTGCGAGGAGCTGGGCACCGAACGCGAGCAGGTCACCGTCGTCACCTCGGACAAGGCCGCCGACCACTCCTGGCGCGACCCGAACGTCGTCATCGTCATCGGCGGCTCCGCCGGCGCGACGGGGTCCGGCGGCTGGCTCGCCGGACGCGACCCGAGTGCCGGCCCGCGCGGCTGGACACTGCCCGCCGAGGCCTACGGCGGCCTCATGGGCGAGAGCGAACTGGAACCGCTGCGCGCCGCCCAACTCGCCCGGCTCGGCCCGCGCGTCGGCGACCTGGTGTGGGACATCGGCTGCGCCAGCGGCGCCTTCGCCACCGAGGCCGCCCGGGCCGGTGCCGCCGTCATCGCCGTCGACCGCGACCCGCAGGCCTGCGCCCGCACCGAGGCCAACGCGCGCGCCTTCGGCGTCCAGCTCCAGATCGTCCACGGCACCGCCCCGCACATCCTGGAGAACCTCCCCGAACCGGACGTCGTACGCGTCGGCGGCGGGGGAGCGGCCGTCGTCTCCGCCGTCGCCGACCGGCGCCCGCAGCGCATCGTCACGCACGCCGCGACCCGCGACGCCGCCGAACTCATCGGCCGCGACCTCACGTCGCACGGATACGACGTCGAGTGCGCCCTCCTGCAGTCCGTCGAACTCGACACGCGGGCCTGGACGGAGCGCGAGCGCAGTGTCGCGTTCCTGCTCAGCGCGGTACTGCCCGACCGCGGTGCGTGACCGTGGAGGCGTCCCCGTGATCCTGTTGTCGTACCGCGCGCGGTAGGCTGGCCGATCGTTGTACCGCACGCGGTCGTCCGGCACTTCGTCGGTCAATGTCCGGAAAAACACGCCCCGTTTGGGGTGGGTGTGGTACGGCGGAACCGGAGGACGCGCAACGTGGCGCAGTCCACAGCGGCCTGTCGCGGATCAACCTGTCGCGACGGTCGAACGGCCACGACAATGCCACTCAATGGCTTTGTCGCCTTTTTGGGGCGAGTCGTTCGTGCCGCTGGGCAGGCACGCTCGTTCTTCACTGCGGGGGCGGTCGGTGCGCCGTCCCGGTGAGCTGGTCGTACAAGCACTAACCGATGGGCGAGGGGTACGCATGACCGACACCGGCCAGGTCCCGGGCGAGGGACTGCCGGAGAGCGCAGGCACGGCGGAGCAGCCGGGCGTCCCCGCGGCGCACGGTGCGTACCCCTACCTCTCCGAGACCACCGCCGAGGACGAGGACCTGCTGATGCCCGGAACTCAGGGAGCCTGGGGCAACGAGGTCCCGCCGCCCGCGCCGGAGCCGCTCGTGGAGGCCGTGCACGAGCCGGGCCCGCACGAGATCTCCGGCCGCGACAGCGGCTCGGTCGACCTCAGCGACGTCCGCCTCCCCGGTCCCTCGGCGCCCACGGCCCCCACGACGCCGATCCCGCCGATCACCCCCCGGCGCCCCCTGCACCTGGGCCCGCCCATCCCCGACGCCTCCGCCAGCCCGGTCCGCTCCCTCGCCGACCGTGGCGCCGTCGGCGCGCCGGTCCCGCAGCCGGCGACGCCCTGGCCGTCCGCCCCGGTGCCGGTCGGTTCCGAGGCGCAGGCTGCGGAAACGGTTGTTCCGGCGGAGCAGCCCATGGCCGCGGCGCAGGTGGTCGCGTCCCGGGCCGCCACCGAGGCGAGCGCGGTGCCCGCACCGCAGGAGGCCTCGTACGGCGGACAGGAACCGTCGGCCGTTGACGCGGGGGGCGTCGGCGGTGGCGTGCCTGAGCCGGGCGCTGTTCCGGGGGCGGACGGAGGTGCGGGGGCTCCGGCGGGTGTGGCCGCTCCCGGGGCCGAGCAGGTTGCCGGGGAGATGCCGGTGAGCGAGGGCGGGGCAAGTGCCGGGCCGGTTCCCGGTGGTGAAGGCGGCCAGGATGCGGGGCCGGCCGCGGCTGCCGGTGAGGTTCCGGCGGGCGGCCAGGGCGCCGAGGGCGGGCAGGTGCCCGCCGGCGTTGAGGCCGCCGAGGCGGTGGCGCCCGTTGCTGAGCCTGCGCGGGTCGCCGAGGTGCCCGTTGCTGAGCCTGCGCAGGCCGCCGAGGTGCCCGCTGCTGAGGAGGCTCAGGTTGCCGAGGCGCCCACCGCTGACGCAGGCCAGGTCCTTGAGGATGCCGTACCCGAGGCCGTTCAGATCGTCGACGGCGCGGCTCCCGAGGGCGAGCCGCTTCCCGAGGCGCCTGCCTCAAAGGCCGCGCAGGAGCCGGGCACGCCCGCTCCGGATGCCGTCCAGGTCCCCGAGGCTGCTGCGCCCGAGGTTGTCGCGCAGACGCAGGCACAGGCGCAGGCACCGGAGTCCGTCGCCCCGCAGGCGGCCCCTGCCCCCGAGGTTGCCCAGGCCCCCGAGGCCGCTCAACCTCACGCGGACCCGACCCCGGTTCACGCCCAGGTGACCCCGGAGACGGCCCCGGAGGCGGCGCCCACCCCGGACGCCCCCCAGCCCACCGATGCCGAGCAGCCCGTACCGGCCCCGCAGCCCGACGCCGCCGCCACCGCTCCCGCCGACGCCGCCACAGCCGTAGCCGCCGAAGAGCCCCCGCAGCCCACGGGCACCGCCCCGGCCACCCAGCCGCAGGTCGTCGAGCCCTCCGCCTCCATCGAGCAGCCCGGACCGGACCCGCAGCAGGCGCAGGCCCCCGAGGCCGTCCCGGACCCGAACCTCGCGCAGGCACCGCAGCCGACGCCGGTGAACGCTCCGACGGACGGCGACGCGGAAGCCCCCCTGGCGGACCCCGCAGCACAGCCCCCGTACGCAGTCGCCGTGTCGGCCGAGGCCCAGCCAGTCGCCGCAGCGGCAGCCGCTGCCTCCGATGTCGCCGACCCGCAGCCGGTCCCGGCAGCGGCCGGACCCGCGGAAGCCCCCGTGGCGCAGGCTCCGGACGCAGCCGCCGCACCGGCCGAGGCCCAGCCAGTCGCCGCAGCGGCAGCCGCTGCCTCCGATGACGCCGACCCGCAACCGGCCCCGGCGGAGACCACCCCCGCGGAGGCCGTACCGGCAGACACCCCCGAGCCCTTCGTCGCCGAACCTGCCGGTCCTCAGCTCCGGGCCCAGGCGCCGCCACAGCCCGCGCAGGTCGCGGAGGACCCGGCCCAACCGCCCGTCGAGCCCACGCAGGCCGGTGAGGGCGAGGCCACGGTCGTCCTCCCGACCGGCGTCCTTCCGGAGCCCGATGCCTCGCTCGGCCAGTTCGTGCAGGTCGAGGGCTCGGTGCCGACCACCCCGCACCTCGCCCCGACCCCGGCCCGGCCGACCGTGCTGCCGGTCGAGGAGGGCCCGGGCCCCGTCCCCACGGTCCCCGCGCCCCGCGAGGGCGACCCCGAAGTCGTACAGCAGGCGGACGACCTGGACACCCGGGCCGCCGATCAGGAAGACCAGGCGGAAGAGAGCGCGGCCGTGGCCGAAGAGGCACGCCAGTCCACCGGCCCGGCGGCGCCCGGCTACGACGACGCCGAGCGCGAGGCCGTGCTCAAGGTCATGCGCGAGCGCCGTGACATCCGCAACGGCTTCCGCAGCGACCCCATCCCGCACGAGGTGCTGCTGCGGGTCCTGGAGGCCGCCCACACCGCGCCCTCCGTCGGCCACTCCCAGCCCTGGGACTTCGTCGTCATCCGCTCCTCGGACACCCGGCGCACCATGCACGAGCTGGCCATGCGCCAGCGCGAGGCGTACGCCAAGTCGCTGCCCAAGGGCCGGGCGAAGCAGTTCAAGGAACTGAAGATCGAGGCCATCCTCGACACCCCGGTGAACATCGTCGTCACCGCCGACCCGACCCGCGGCGGCCGCCACACCCTCGGCCGGCACACCCAGCCGCAGATGGCCCCGTACTCCGCCGCGCTCGCCGTCGAGAACCTCTGGCTCGCCGCCCGCGCCGAGGGCCTCGGCGTCGGCTGGGTCAGCTTCTTCGACGAGCGCGAGATGGTCCGCGCCCTCGGCCTGCCCGAGCACCTGGAGGTCATCGCCTACCTGTGCGTCGGATACGTCGACGAGTTCCCGGAGGAGCCCGAGCTGATGCAGGCGGGCTGGTCCAAGCGGCGGCCGCTGTCGTGGGTCGTGCACGAGGAGACGTACGGCCGTCGCGCCCTGCCCGGCGAGGAGCCGCACGACCTGCTCGCCGAGACCGTCGCCCAGATCCGCCCGCTGGACGCCAAGGCGCTCGGCGAGGCCTGGGAGCGGCAGAAGCGGATGACCAAGCCGGCCGGCGCGCTCGGCATGCTGGAGATCATCTCCGCGCAGCTGTCCGGGCTCTCGCGACAGTGCCCGCCGCCGATTCCGGAGCCCGCCGCCGTCGCGATCTTCGCCGGTGACCACGGAGTGCACGCCCAGGGCGTCACGCCCTGGCCGCAGGAGGTGACGGCCCAGATGGTCGCCAACTTCCTCGGCGGCGGCGCGGTCTGCAACGCCTTCGCCGGCCAGGTGGGCGCGGAGGTCTGCGTGGTGGACGTCGGCGTGGCCGCGGACCTCCCGGCGACGCCGGGCCTGCTGCCCCGCAAGGTCCGCGCGGGCACCTCCGACATGACGACCGGGCCCGCGATGACCCGCGAGGAGGCCAAGCAGGCCATCGAGGTCGGCATCGAGACGGCCCGCGACCTGGTGGCGGCCGGCAACAAGGCCCTGCTCACGGGCGAGATGGGCATCGCCAACACGACCGCCTCGGCGGCCCTGATCTCGGTGTTCACGGGTGCCGACCCGGCGGAGGTCACCGGCCGTGGCACCGGCATCAACGACGAGACCCTCGCCCGCAAGACGGAGATCGTCCGCCGCGCCATCGAACTCCACCAGCCCGACCCGGCCGACCCCATCGGCGTCCTCGCGGCGATCGGCGGCTTCGAACACGCCGCGCTGGTCGGCCTGCTGCTGGGCGGTGCGTCGCTGCGTACGCCGGTGATCCTGGACGGCGTCAGCGCCGGCGCCGCGGCCCTGGTCGCCCGCGCCATCGCCCCCGAGGTGCTGGCCGCCTGCATCGCGGGCCACCGCAGCGCCGAACCCGGCCATGTGGCGGCCCTGAACAAGCTCGGCCTGCGCCCCCTGGTCGACCTCGACCTCCGCCTCGGCGAGGGCACGGGCGCGCTGCTGGCCCTGCCGCTGGTGCAGAGCACGGCGCGGGCGATGCACGAGGTGGCGACGTTCGACTCCGCGGGCGTCACGGAGAAGTAGTCCTGGACCGGGGTGGGGTGGGTACGCGTACCGTCGCGCCCACCCCACCCCCGCCTTACGCTGAACGCAATCTAAAATCCGCACGTCAGGGCCGCTCCAGAGCCGCAGCGCCCACCGCACGCCTGTCCGAGGAGCCGCACCTCATGGCCGAACACCCCGCCTACCCCGTGGGCCTCCGTCTCGCCGGTCGCCGCGTCGTCGTACTCGGTGGTGGCCAGGTGGCCCAGCGCCGCCTCCCGGCCCTGATCGCGGCGGGCGCGGACGTCCTGCTCGTGTCCCCCGAGGCCACCCCTTCCGTGGAGGCGATGGCGGACGCGGGCGAGATCACCTGGGAGAAGCGGACGTACGACGAAGGCGACCTCGCGGACGCCTGGTACGCCCTGATCGCCACCGGCGACAAGGAGGCGAACACCCGCGCCTCGGCCGAAGCGGAGCGCCACCGCGTCTGGTGTGTCCGCTCCGACGACGCGGATCGGGCGACGGCCTGGACCCCCGCGACCGGCCACAGCGAGGGCGTCACCATCGCCGTCCTCACCACCGAGGCCCGCGGCCGCGACCCCCGCCACACCGCCGCCATCCGCGACGCGGTCGTCGAGGGACTGCGCGACGGCACCCTCGTCGCCCCGCACCACCGCACCCGCACCCCCGGTGTCGCCCTGGTCGGCGGCGGCCCCGGCGACCCGGACCTGATCACTGTGCGCGGCCGCCGTCTGCTCGCCGAGGCCGACGTGGTCATCACCGACCACCTGGGTCCGCGCGACCTGCTCGCGGAGCTGCCGCCGAGCGTCGAGGTGATCGACGCGGCGAAGCTGCCGTACGGCAGGTTCATGGCCCAGGAGGCCATCAACAACGCCCTGATCGAGCACGCCAAGCAGGGCAAGTCGGTGGTACGCCTCAAGGGCGGCGACCCCTTCGTCTACGGCCGTGGCATGGAGGAGGTCCAGGCGCTGGCCGAGGCCGGCGTCCCGTGCACCGTCGTTCCCGGCATCTCCAGCTCGATCTCGGTCCCGGGCGCCGCCGGCATCCCGGTCACCCACCGGGGCGTCGCCCATGAGTTCACCGTGGTCAGCGGCCACATCGCCCCCGACGACGAGCGTTCCCTGGTCGACTGGCCGTCCCTCGCCAAGCTCACCGGCACGCTGGTGATCCTCATGGGCGTCGGCACCATCGGGAAGGTCGCCGAGACGCTCATCGCCCACGGCAAGTCCCCGGACACGCCCGTCGCCCTGGTCCAGGAGGGCACCACGGCCGCCCAGCGCCGGGTGGACGCGACCCTCGCGACGGCCGGTGCGGCGGTGGTCGACCACGAGGTGAAGCCGCCGGCGGTCATCGTCATCGGCGAGGTCGTGAAGGTGGGGCCGACCCCTTCCGAGTCGTAGGACCGAGCACCTCCGAGTAACCGCGGGTAACACAACCCGTCCCGAACCGTTGGCACCACACCCAGGACAAGGCAGTATCACCCTGTGGCCGATCTCATCACCGTCGATGACCCCACCGACCCCCGCCTGCGCGACTACACGGGCCTGACCGACGTCGAACTGCGCCGCAAGCGCGAACCGGCCGAGGGCCTGTTCATCGCCGAGGGCGAGAAGGTCATCAGACGCGCGAAGGAAGCCGGCTACGAGATGCGGTCGATGCTGCTCTCGGCCAAGTGGGTCGACGTCATGCGCGACGTCATCGACGAGCTCCCGGCCCCGGTCTACGCGGTCAGCCCGGACCTCGCCGAGCAGGTCACCGGCTATCACGTACACCGCGGCGCGCTCGCGTCGATGCAGCGCAAGCCGCTGCCGACGGCGACCGAGCTGCTGCACAGCGCCCGGCGCGTGGTGGTCATGGAGTCGGTCAACGACCACACCAACATCGGCGCCATCTTCCGCTCCGCGGCCGCCCTCGGCATGGACGCCGTCCTCCTCTCGCCGGACTGCGCGGACCCCCTGTACCGCCGCAGCGTCAAGGTCTCCATGGGCGCGGTCTTCTCGGTGCCGTACGCCCGCCTGGACTCCTGGCCCAAGGGCCTGGAGTCGGTCCGCGAGGCCGGCTTCACCCTCCTCGCCCTCACCCCGGACGAGAAGGCCAAGACCCTCGACGAGGCAGCCCCGCACCGGATGGACCGGGTCGCGCTGATGCTCGGCGCCGAGGGCGACGGGCTGTCCACCCAGGCCCTGGTGGCCGCCGACGAATGGGTCCGCATCCCGATGGCCCACGGCGTCGACTCCCTCAACGTCGGCGCGGCGGCCGCGGTCGCCTTCTACGCGGTGGCCACGGGCCGCCCGCGGATCCAGGAGTTCCGCGGGTGAGCCGGGGTGAGGCGATCGTCGCGGTCCTGCTGCGCGCGGACCGCCTCCTCGCCATCCGGCGCGGTCCGGCCGTCGCGCGCCCCGGCTACTGGCAACCCCTCAGCGGCAGGATCGAGCCGGGGGAGACCGAGCGGGAGGCCGTCGTCCGGGAGGTCCGCGAGGAGGTCGGCCTGACCGTCGTCCCCCTGGCCAAGGTCTGGGAGTCGGAGACGGACGACGGCCGCTTCCGCCTCCACTGGTGGACGGCACGCGCCGACACCGGCGAGGTGGTCCCCGACCCGGACGAGGTCGGCGAGGCCCGCTGGGTCACACCGGAGGAGTTCCTGGCCCTGGACCCGGTGTTCGAAGGCGACCGGGAGTTCTTCGAACGGATCCTGCCGCACCTGTGAGGGCCCGGCCGCTCAAGGCCGTCGCCCGCTCGCCTCCTCGCTTACGCGCCTGCTCGCCTACTCGCCGCGGTCCTCGAACGTCGACCCGTACCGCTCGGACACCGTGTCCCCGTCCATGCCCCCGTCCATCGGCGCGTAACCCGGATCCACCTGACCCTGGCCCGGTGGCACCACACCCTTGTCGTCGCCGAGCCCGCGGTCCGGGCCCTGGCAGCCCTGCGCCGCCGCGATGCCCAGCGCCACGAGCAGGGTCACCACGACGAACACGAACAGCCGCTGCCGAAGGAGCTGGGGGTTGGCGGGCCGTCGTCCCGTCCCCGTGTTCCGGGGGGCCGGACGTCCGTTGCCGCCCCGCGGCGCGGGCCGCCCGCCGTTGCCCGGGCGAGGGATGTTGCGGGCGGCGGGCGTGGGCCGGGCCCCGGACCGGGAGGCCGCCGTACCGCCGTGCGGCACGCCGCCGCCCCTCGACGGGGCCGCGTCACGGGCGGGGCCCGGCACGCGAGGGGTGCCGTTGCCACCGCGCGACACACCCGTGCCGCGCGGCGGGGGAGCGCCCTGGGCGCGGCGCTGGGCACGCTGCTGCTCGGCATAGGTGTCGGCGAGCCGCCCGGTGGGCCGGTCCGCCTCTCCGGAACGCGGCGCGGGCGGGCGTACGTCCGCGAATCCCTGCGCCTCCCGGGCCGCGATCTCCTTCAGACGCAGCGACAGCTGGAGCGTGCTGGGCCGGTCCTCCGGGTCCTTGGCCAGACAGGCCCGCACGAGCGGGGCCAGAGCGTCCGGTACGCCGTGCAGCTGGGGCTCCTCGTGCACCACGCGGTACAGCATCACCTCCGAACTGCCGTGTCCGAAGGGCGAGTCACCCATCGACGCGTACGCCAGCGTGGCACCGAGGGAGAACACGTCCGTGGCCGGGGTGACGGCGGCGCCGCGCACCTGTTCGGGCGCCAGGAAGCCGGGGGAGCCGACCGCCGTGCCGACGTGGGTGAGGGTGGAGGCCCCTGTCGCCCAGGCGATCCCGAAGTCGATGATCCGCGGGCCCTTGGGCGACAGCAGGATGTTGGAGGGCTTGAGATCCCGGTGGACGACACCCGCCTCGTGCACCGCGACGAGCCCCTCGGACAGCGCGGCCCCGACGGCGGCGACCTCCGCGGCACCGAGCGCGCCCTCGTCGACGACCTTGTCGTGCAGGGAGGGACCGGGCACGTACTGGGTGGCGAACCAGGGGCGGTCCGCCTCCAGGTCGGCGGCCACGAGCCGTGCCGTGCACCCGCCGCGAATCCGCCGGGCCGCCGAGACCTCACGCGCGAAGCGCGAGCGGAACTCCTGATCCTCCGCCAGGTCGGGCCGGATCACCTTGAGCGCCACCCGCTGCCCCTTCTTGTCGGAGCCCAGGTAGACGACGCCCATTCCGCCCGCGCCCAGCCGTCTGTGAAGCCTGAACGAGCCGACGACGCGCGGGTCCTCGCGCCTCAGGCGCATCATCGCCATGTTCATCCCCGCTGCCCGGTCCGTGTGACGAGCCACAGCTTACGTTTCCGTGGGCCGCCGTGCGCAGAGGCCGCGCCCTCTCGGGCCGATGGATTGTCAGTGGTGGGTGGGAGACTTGAAGGGTGGTCAGAGGGTGGGTGAGCAGGGCGACTTCGGCGTGGCCCGGCCCCCAACCAACCGTCACAGAAGGGGGATTGGGCCCGTGAAGGGTGATCGCGTGGAGATAGTGGTGGACGCGGGTGACACGACGCGCACGTATGAGGTGGTGGCGAGCAGGGCGGGCCGCCGGGTGGAGACGGCGGTGCGTCGAGGTGTCGTGGAAGTGAGCGAAGTCACCCGCAGCGGGTCGGTGGTCCGTACCGCCCGTTTCATGGCGAACCGGGTCCTGGCGCTGGTCGAGCAGCCGGTGCCGAGGGAGGACGGCTCGGAGAAGATCACGGAGAACAGCACGCAGTAGAGCACGCAGAGAGCCCGCAGAAAGCAGGGCACACCGGGCGCCCCCTCGGGGAAGACCCCGAGACCTAGGTCCTCGTCTCCACCCAGGGGAGTACTCCGCAGGTCATGGCTCATCCTCCGGGAGGCCCGGCAATCGGTACGAGGGCATGACGTGCCGGAGGGGCCGCGCGCCTAGATTTGAGGTCAAGCGGCGGGTGCAGCACTCGTCCCCCGAGGTCAGACACCCGCCGCTGCCAACGACAACTGACACAGGTCAGGAGAGGACCATGGCCCAGACGGCACCGCGGACACTGGTCCGCATGCAGGAGCGCACAGTGCTGCGCCCCCGCCGTCAGGGCCGCCGTCACCCCCTGGTGGCGACGCTCATGGCCCTGCCCCTGGCGGCCCTTCTCCTCCTCGTCTTCGACGGCTGGGAGACAGTGGCCACACAAGCGTCGTCCGTGGGTGTGATGCTGGGGCGCTGAGCGGCGACCTCAGGCCCGGAAGAGCGGTCCGGGCGGGGACATCCACCCATGAAACCCCGTGGGGACGGGGGTGCGGCGGACGGCACAAATGCCGGCGCAGCTGGGGAGCTGCGCCGGCATTGCTTTTGCGTGGTGCCTCCGGCGGTTGGGCCGGGGGTGCCTGCGGCGCCGCTGCGGGTTCGGTGGGGGTGCGCGTAGCGCCTGCGGGTGGGGGGTGAGTCGGGGCCGTGGCGGGGGTGTCCGTCCTCGGACCGGCGGCTGGCCTTGGGCAGGGTGCTGAGCGTTTCTTGACGCCGGCCACTGCGGGCGGACACCCCCCGCCACGTCCCCTTACCGCCGTACGCGACTGCGGGTCCGCTCCGCTCCCCTTCAGCTGCGGGCATGCGTGCCGCCTGGGGCGGCTCCCGACCCACAGAAGGCGGCACCCCGTTGCGCCGGGCCGCGCGACCCACCCCCGCCCCACGTACCCTCGGCCCCAAAGCATCCGCACCCAAGGGACCCCAGTGACCCCGAACCCCCTCCTGCCCGACCTCAGCGCACGAGCCGAAGCCGCGGCTCACTCCCGCACATCCGCCTGTCCCTGCGGAGCAGCCGTCACACTCGCCGACCGCCCCGACGCCACCGTCGTCCGCCACGCCGACACCGTCGCCAAGGCCCACGCCCCCGACATCGCCCCGGACGACCTGGCACCCCGGCTGGCCGCAGCCACCCGCCTCCCCGGGCTCCTCCTGCCGCCGCTCGGCGCCACACCTCTCGAGCTGCACGGCCGACTCGTGACCCTCTGGCCGTACGGCAGCCCGGTGGACGCGGACGATCCCGACGCGGCCCCCTGGGAAGCGGCGGCCACCCTGCTCGCCCGCCTGCACCGCACCCCCGCCCCCGTTCCGCTGCCCGCCATGCGCGGCCCCGCCAAAGCCGCGCACGCCGTCGCCCGCCTCCGGAGCGCCGGCCACGGCAGCCTCGCCGCCGGCACCGTCCTGCGCGCCTGGGACACCCTCCCCGCCTGGGCCCGCGCCGACGCCCCCCAGCCCGACACCGCCACCCTCTGCCACGGTGACCTCCACCTCGGCCAGCTCGTGCGTCACCCGGCCCCGGACGGCCCGTGGCTGCTCATCGACGTCGACGACCTCGGCGTGGGCGTGCCCGGCTGGGATCTCGGCCGACCGGCCGCCTGGTTCGCCTGTGGGCTGCTTCCGGCCGACGAGTGGACCCGTTTCCTGGACGCGTACCGCGCCGCCGGCGGCCCGGCCGTCCCCGCCGACGGCGACCCCTGGCCCGCCCTGGACGTCCCCGCCCGCGCCCTCACCGTGCAGAGCGCCGCCCGCGCGGTCACCAAGGCCCTGGCCGGACGGCGCCCCCTGGACGAGGTCGAGCAGGCTCTCGTCGACGCCTGTGACCGAATGGCCTCCGTCCCCTCGCAGTTGGTCCACGAACACGCAAAGTAGGGTGCAACCGACCGCAGCCGGACAGAGTCTGTCCTGGCGATACGCGAAGCAGGACCGACCGGCGAGGAGTTGAGCCGACCATGCAGTGTCCGAAGTGCCATGCGCCGATGCACACCTACAACCGCAACGGTGTTCAGATCGAGCAGTGCAGTGGCTGCCGCGGGATATTTCTCGACTACGGCGAGCTGGAGGCGCTGACCCGCCTGGAGTCCCAGTGGTCCCAGCCCGCCCCGCCGCCCCCGGCCGCTCCGCAGTCCTACCCGGCCGCCGCCCCGCAGGCCCCCGCCTGGGGCGCCCCGCACGGCGGTCACCACGGCGGTCACTACGGCCGCCGTCGCCACAAGAGCTTCGGCCACATGCTGTTCTCCAGCTGAGCCGAACCAGAACGACGAAGCCCCCGGTCGACGACCGGGGGCTTCGATGTGTGGACGATACTGGGATTGAACCAGTGACCTCTTCCGTGTCAGGGAAGCGCTCTCCCGCTGAGCTAATCGTCCTCGGGACCACGATCACTCCGTGGAGTGGATCATGGGCACTGCGTGCGCGATACTGGGATTGAACCAGTGACCTCTTCCGTGTCAGGGAAGCGCTCTCCCGCTGAGCTAATCGCGCGGAGGATCCGAAGATCCAGTGGACGATACTGGGATTGAACCAGTGACCTCTTCCGTGTCAGGGAAGCGCTCTCCCGCTGAGCTAATCGTCCTTGGAGGTGGAGACGGGATTTGAACCCGTGTAGACGGCTTTGCAGGCCGTTGCCTCGCCTCTCGGCCACTCCACCAGGAGTGTAGGGGTTCGGGAAGATCCCCTGTTCCTTCGAGCGGACGACGAGGCTCGAACTCGCGACCTCAACCTTGGCAAGGTTGCGCTCTACCAACTGAGCTACGTCCGCTTGTCGTTTCGTTCCGCTCCCGCGGCCCGGCGACGAGTTGAACTCTAGCGGATTCCGGGGCCAGTACAAAAACGCGTTTGTGCAGCGTGCTGCGCTGCGCCTGCTCAGCGACCCGGGGACGCCCACCGAAGGGACACGGCCAGGTCACCCGCGAGACACCCACCATAGACTCGACTGCGTGCCCGACCTCGCTCCCCTCGCCCGCTTCGGCGGCCGCGTCGCCACCGGCCTCCTCGACGTCACCAGCGATCCCGCCGCCCTGGACTCCAGTGGTTTCTGGGCCGTCTGCGCCGACTTCGAGGGCGGTCTGACCTGCGCCCGCTTCCGGGACGTACGAGAAGAGCCCGTGCCCGCCCCGGTGCCGGGGGAGTGGACCGGCCCGGCGGCCGGTGACTGGACGTCCTCCCTCGACCGCGCAGCGTACACGGCGG
Source organism: Streptomyces ferrugineus (assembly GCF_015160855.1). NCBI lineage: Bacteria > Bacillati > Actinomycetota > Actinomycetes > Kitasatosporales > Streptomycetaceae > Streptomyces > Streptomyces ferrugineus. The sequence goes on from NZ_CP063373.1 coordinate 3,258,390, forward strand.
GTGTGCGGCGCATCCGTGAGCACATAGCGGCCGGCGAGGTGTATCAGGCCAACCTGTGCCGGGTGCTGAGCGCGCCGATCGGGCCGGACGCCGACGTGGACGCGCTGACCGCGCTGCTGGCCCGCGGCAACCCGGCGCCGTATGCGGGAACGATTCGGCTCCCGGAGCACGGGGTGGAGACGGCCACCGCGTCCCCCGAGCTCTTCCTGCGGCGCGACGGGCGTGTGGTCGAGTCCGGGCCGATCAAGGGCACCGGGCGCACCGAGGCGGATCTGCTGGAGAAGGACTTCGCCGAGAACGTGATGATCGTGGACCTGGTGCGCAACGACATCGGGCGGGTGTGTGCCACCGGGACGGTGACCGTGCCCGATCTGTGCGCCGTGGAGAAGCATCCGGGGCTCGTTCATCTGGTGTCCACCGTGCGCGGCGAGCTGCGTCCCGGTGCCGGCTGGCCCGAGCTGCTCGACGCCGCCTTCCCGCCCGGCTCGGTCACCGGCGCGCCCAAGTCCAGTGCGCTGCGGATCATCGACGCGCTGGAGACGGCGCCCCGCGGGCCGTACTGCGGTGGCATCGGGTGGGTCGACGCCGACCGGGGCACCGGCGAGCTGGCCGTCGGGATCCGTACCTTCTGGATCGACCGCCGGGCGGGGGCGCTGCGGTTCGGGACCGGGGCCGGGATCACCTGGGGGTCGGACCCGGAAGGGGAGTGGCGGGAGACCGAGCTCAAGGCGTCGCGGCTGCTCGCGGTAGCGTCGGGGGCGTACGAGGTGAGTGGAGAGGGACTGCAATCGTGAAGATCTGGCTCGACGGCGGGCTGCAGGACATCGAGTCCGCCCGCGTCTCCGTCTTCGACCACGGGCTGACCGTGGGCGACGGCATCTTCGAGACGGTGAAGGCGGTGGACGGCCGTCCGTTCGCGCTGACCCGGCACCTCGACCGGCTGACCCGCTCGGCAGTCGGCCTCGGCCTGCCCGAGCCCGACCACGACGAGGTCCGCCGCGCCTGCGCCGCCGTCGTGGCGGCCAACCCGATGCCGCTCGGCCGGCTGCGCATCACCTACACCGGCGGCCACGGCCCCCTCGGCTCCGACCGCGGCGAGCACGGCCCGACCCTCGTCGTCGCCCTCGGCGAGACCACCCGCCGACCCGACTCCACGGCCGTGATCACGGTGCCCTGGACCCGCAACGAGCGCGGCGCCCTCACCGGCCTGAAGACCACCTCGTACGCCGAGAACGTCGTCGCCCTCGCCCGCGCCCACCAACACGGCGCGACGGAAGCCCTGTTCGCGAACACCGTCGGCCGGCTCTGCGAGGGCACGGGCTCGAACGTGTTCGTCGTGCTGGACGGCGAGATCCACACCCCGCCGGTCGCCTCGGGCTGCCTCGCGGGCATCACGCGCGCCCTCACGGTCGAGTGGACCGGCGCCAAGGAGACCGATCTGCCGCTGGACGCGCTGGAGCGGGCCGAGGAGGTCTTCCTCACCTCCACCCTGCGGGACGTCCAGGCCGTGCACCGCGTCGACGACCGCGAACTGCCCGGCGCACCGGGCCCGGTGACCGCCAAGGCCATGCGGATCTTCGAGGAGCGGTCCGGCGACGACCTGGATCCGTAAGGGCAGGGAAAATGGGCTGCCCCGGGCCGTCGCGGTGGGTAGAACACCCCTGATGACCACGACCCTGCGGCCCACCGAGCCGCTTCAGCACAACGCGGACGGCACGCGCTCACGCCGCTACCAGGTGTGTGTGAACAGCCGTCCCGTCGGCGGAGTACGCCTCGCCACGCACGCCGAGTACGGCCCGACCGTGGCCTGTGCCACAGAGCTGCACATCGAGGAGCCCGACCGCAGGCGGGGTCGCGGCACCGTGGCCGTGCTGGCCGCCGAGGAGGTCCTGCGCGGCTGGGGCTGCAAGCGCGTCGAGGTGTCCGTGCCGGGCGACGCCGAGGGCGCGCTGCGGCTCGCACAGGCCCTCGGCTACGTCCTGCGCGGCCGCAACATGACCAAGCGGCTGGACGGCACCCCGCCCGACCTCCCCGCCGGCAGGGTGCCCCGGCCCATGACCGAGGCGGAGTACGGGCCCTGGCTGGCTCATGAGCGCGAGGGGTTCGCCCGCGACCTGATCGAGCGCGGCATCCCCGCCGACGAGGCCTACCGGAGGGCCGACGACGGACACGCGAAGTACCTGCCGGACGGCCTGGCCACCGAGAACACGCTGATCAGCGTGCTGGAACACGAGGGCAACCCGGTCGGCTGGCTGTGGCTGGGGCTGTGGCCCGAGACGGCCTACGTCCTGGACGTCGAGACCGACGAGGAGTTCCGCGGCCGTGGTCACGGGCGCGCCCTGATGCTGCTGGCCGAGGCCCAGGCGATCGCGGGCGGCAGGAACCGCATCGGCCTGCACGTCTTCGCCGACAACCCTCCGGCCGAGCGCCTCTACGAGTCACTCGGCTACGAGACCACCACCTACAACCTGGGCAAGGACCTGCTCTAGGGGATGTCTTCCTGAAGGGGCGCGGGGCTGTGTCGACATGCGGCTGCCGCCGCGCGGGCGCGATCAGCCACGGCGAGTCCGCAGACGACGGACGGCGCATCGCGGCCCCGCGGCGGAGCCGCTGATCGACACAGATTGCGGAGCGCTCAGGCCCCGGCACCCTCGCCCAGCAGCCGGTCCGCGATCTGCTCGATGCGCTCGCGCAGCCCCTCCTGGCTCTTGCCGCCGTCGAGCCGCTCGCCGCCGATCACATACGTCGGAGTGCCGGTCACGCCGATCGCCTTGCCCTCGGCCTGGTCGGCGTCGACGATCAGGATGTGCCGGCCGTCGATCAGCGCGGTGTCGAACTCCTCCGCGTCCAGGCCGAGTTCCCGGGCCACCTCGACCAGGAAGGGTTCTCCCTTACGGTCCAGCTCCTCGACCCGCCCCAGCACGGCCTCGACGTACGGCCAGCCCTGCCCCTGCTCCAGGGCCTCCTCGGCGGCCTGCGCGGCGGCGAAGGCGTGCTTGTGCTTCTCCAGCGGGAAGTGCCGCAGCCGCAGCTCCAGCCGGTCGCCGTAGCGGGCGCGCAGGGTTCGGAGATCGTCCAGGGCGCTGCGGCAGTCGGGGCACTGGAGCTCGCACCAGACGTCGAGGACGGGGGCGGCGGGACGGTCGGGGGAGTCGCTCATGGGCCCAGTCTCCCAGCCCCGGAGCACACGACCCAATCCGACCTGGGGCTTCGCCCGGGGCTGGTCCGAGGGGGTGCGCCGGTGACCGGGACCTGCGGAGGAGACGACCCGGAGATGTCCCTGATGTCGGGCCGAGGCATGGCCGGGCGAGGGTGCCACGGTGCAGGATGGAAGGGACGAAGTGTCCTGACTCGACCCAGCATGCCTGGAGGCCCGGATGATTGCCGAGACCGTCTGTTCAGCCGTCGCCGCGGCCGGCCTGGGCATCGCGGCGGTCACGGCGTACCGCAAGCGTTTCCTCGCGGCCACCCGCATCGCCGCGTACTCCCTGGTGCCCCTCGGCCTGGTGATGACCGGGGTCGTCGACTGGCTGGCGGACACCGCGTTCAGCCCGACGGCCTGGGCGGGCTTCGGAGTGCTCGGCCTGTCCTGGGCGCTGTTCGCGACCACCCGCGCGGTCGAGCGTCGCCGCGGCGGCACCCGCAAGGAGCGCAAGGAGGCCCGCGCCGCCGCGCAGCGCGAGGCAGTGGCCCCGGCGGCCTCGGCGCCCTCGCTGGGCACGGCCTCCAAACGGGAGTCGACCCGGCCCGCGAAGGCACCCCGGGCGGAGGCCGCGGACGACTTCAGCGACATCGAGGCCATCCTCAAGAAGCACGGCATATGACCTCATACGCGTGACCCCGCACGCGGGACTGAAACGACACAGGGGATCGCCGGCCGGCCGTAATTGATCACGACTCGGACCGGACATCACGGATTCCGACGAACTGCCGCTCATTCCGGGCGTGTTGATCGCGCGGTGCGCTGCGATTGCGTCATCATCGCCGCGAGATGCTGGACACGACACAGAGCGAGGCCGCGCCAGCTCAGGACGAGCCTCGCGGGTGCCTCTTCGCCCTTTCCCAGCCACCGCTGATGATCTTCCTAGCGGTGATCGGGTGTCTGCTGCTCATGGCTGCGCTGCACGATCTGCTGCTGCTCTGAGCCGTACCCGCGGCCCCCGGCGCCACCCGCCGGGGTCCGCGTCGACACACGGGCCGAGTCGGGCCGTACGGCGCTCGTGCCGGTCGGCGGAGCCGTCCTCGCCGCTCAGCCGGCCGCTACCCGCCGCTCAGCCGGCCGCTTCCTTGCGGCGGGCCCGGTAGGCGGCCACGTGGAGACGGTTTCCGCAGGTGCGGCTGTCGCAGTAGCGCCGCGAGCGGTTTCGGGAGAGATCCACGAAGGCATGCCGGCAGTCCGGCGCCTCACAGCGCCGCAGCCGATCCTGCTCCCCGGCCACCACGAAGAAGGCCAGCGCCATGCCGCAGTCCGCCGCCAGATGGTCGGCGATGGAGGCACCGGGGGCGAAGTAGTGGACATGCCAGTCGTAGCCGTCATGGTCCGTGAGGCGCGGGGTGGTGCCCGCGGCGGCGACCAGCTCGTTGATCAGCCCCGCGGAGACCCGCGCGTCCGAAGCCGTGAAGATCGCGGCGAACCGCCCGCGCACCTTGCGCACCGCCGACAGATCGAACTCGGACAGCACCCCGACATCGCTGATTTCGTGCTTTCGTACGAAATCCTCTAGCGTCGCGACGTCCGGCAGCCCGTCCGGCGTCCCGTCGTCCTCCGGCGCGGTGTTCACCAGATCCACCACGGCATCGAGCGCACACCGGGTGTCATGGGTGATCAGCACGTTTCGCTCCCTGGCCTGGGGTCGGGCGGGGTGCCCGCCGATGCTGGCCGATGGTAGTGGCTCACGGGGCCCGCACACGGGCCGCGCTCGCACACTGTTGCGATGACAACGCCACAGCGGCGCCGACGGTTCCCGACCGGGCCGGTTCCGCCGACTGTCCGCGTCCCGCCCCTCCCTGCGGCCCCTGCCGCACCACGGGCTCCGTCACCCACACGCACACCAACGCCGCCCCCGCGGAGCGGAGACGGCGCTGCTGTGTGCCGTATGCGGTTGTCTTGGCCCGAGCCGTCTCCCCGAGTCGACGGCGCCGGGCGGCTTCGTGGGACCTCGCCCTAACTTTCCGCCAGGATGTGAGAGAGCTCCTGATCGAGATCGAAATGCCGATGCTCCGTGCCGGGGGGCACGGCGGCATCCGTCCGCTTCAGGAACGACTCCAGAGCCCGTGCGGGCGCCTCGAGCAGCGCCTCGCCCTCCGGGGAGCTCAGGGCGATGCAGACGACGCCCTGACCATGACTGCGCGACGGCCAGACGCGGACGTCGCCGGTGCCGGTGGGCCGGTGCAGGCCCTCCGCGAGGAGGTCGCGGGCGAACACCCACTCGACGGTCTCCTCGGCTCCGGTGTGGAAGGTGGCGTGCACGGCGTAGGGGTCGGCCGTGTCGTACCGCAGGCCTGCGGGGACAGGCAGGGATGACTCGCTCGACACAACGAGGCGCAGGTGCAGCTCGCAGCTGACCGTGGTGTTCATAAGCGCCAGGGCCTTTCGCTCAGTGTGCGCTCGGGGATTCGCACGTCGGCGAAATCGACATGCCACCTACGGTGCCGTTGTAAACCCCTCTGAGTGTTTTGCGTGGCTTTACGTAACTCTTCCGGCCGAGAACCCGTTCGCGAGATACGACCATTCCGGTGACTGGTTTCCCTCCGGTAGGGTTTGGCCGTATGAATACGGGGAGTAACGAGCCGGGCGGGGTTGCCGTGGCGACTGACGAGACCGAAGTGGACGGTGTGGACCGCGACGAGCAGGGCCTGGGCTCGAGAGCGCCGGAGTTCATCAAGGCGCGCAGGGTGCTGCACCTGAGCTGGCAGGTGGGCGTCTTCATCATCGGCCTGGCGATAGTGATCGCCGGCGTCATCATGCTGCCGCTGCCCGGGCCCGGCTGGGTCGTGATCTTCGGTGGCATGGCCGTCTGGGCGACCGAGTTCGTCTGGGCCCAGCTCGTGCTGCGCTGGACCAAGCGCAAGGTCACCGAGGCGGCCCAGAAGGCGCTCGATCCGAACGTGCGGCGCCGCAACATCATCCTGACGTCGATCGGGCTCGTGATCGTCGGCGTGCTCGTCGGGATCTATCTGTGGAAGTTCGGCATCGTCATGCCCTGGAAGATCAAGGACCAGTGATCCGCGCGGGGGTGCGGACGTCGGCCGGTGCGGGTTCGCGCTGGTCACACGCACCCCCTGACATGGGGTAATCTTCTTCCTGCGCCCGGGCGATTAGCTCAGCGGGAGAGCGCTTCGTTCACACCGAAGAGGTCACTGGTTCGAACCCGGTATCGCCCACCCGGATCCGGCGGCCCGTCTGCGACAGTGCGGACGGGCCGTCGGCGTTTCCGCGTCCGGTGTCTCGGGCCGCGGTGCCCCGTGCGGGCCCGGCCGGTTCGGGCTCACGTCCCGTCAGCTCATCTGCCGTCGGGCGGTTTTCGGTCGACCGATATCCGCGCAGGCACGCCCGCTCGCCGTTCGATCCACCGGCTGGACGCCCCTCACCTGCGACATCGCGCCGCCGACCCGGCCGGTCCGCCCTGATGCGCCGTCAACTCGCCGCGCAGGCCCACAAGAAATTCCTGTCCGAATCATTGACGCACCCCGAGGCCCTCCGTAACTTGTGCCAGCAAGCGCTTACTTGAAACGATTCATGCAGGCGGCATCGACGCTGCGGGGAGGGGCCCGACTGTGGGGACCAACAGGAATGTCGACAGGCGCACGATCCTGAAGGCGGCCGGCGCCACGGCCGCCACACTCGGCCTGGCCTCGACCACGGCGTGCGGGGGTGACGGGGGTACCTCCGCCGACGGGACGGTGACGATCCGTTACGCATGGTGGGGCGCCGAGGACCGCGCCCAGCGGATCAACAAGACCATCGAGCTCTTCCACAAGAAGTACCCGAAGATCAAGGTCAAGACGGACTTTCAGCCGTACACGGACTTCTGGAAGAAGTTCAACACGCAGGCCTCCGGGGGGAATCCGCCGGATGTCTTCCAGAATGCCATCGGATTCCTGCGCAAATACGACGCGAAGAATGTGCTGCTCGATCTCAGCGAGCAGGTCAAGGCCGGCAACCTCTCCATGGACGGCTTCCGCGCGGGCCTGGAGAAGTTCGGCGAGATCGACGGAAAGCTCCTCGGCGTCCCGGTCGGCTCCAACTCCATGGCCCTCGTCATCGACAAGCCCGTCTACACCAAGGCGGGTGTGAAGCCGGAGCAGGGCTGGACCTGGGACGACTACCACGCGGCGATGCAGAAGATCCGCGACAAGGCGGGACGCGCCGGCGACACCGGCCCCTACAACGTCATGTACCTCTACGACCTCTATCTGCGCCAGAACGGCAAGGCGTTCTTCACCGAGGACGGACTCGGCTTCTCCGAGGCGGATCTGACGGACTGGTGGACGAAGGCCAGGAAGAGCGTGGAGGAGGGGCTCTACGCCGACGTCAAGAAGGTCGCCCAGATCAAGCCCAAGTCGGCCGTCACCGGGGAGCTGTCCGGCGGCGAGTTCACCTGGGACAACTTCACCATCCGCTACACCTCCGAGGGCAAGAGCGAGTACGGTCTCGCGCCGATCCCCACCACGGACGGCAAGAAGACCGGCCAGTACCTCGGCTCCCTGATGCTCAGCGCCTCCAAGCGCACCGAGCACCCCAAGGAGGTCGCCCAGTTCATCGACTTCATGGTGCACGACCCGGAGGTCGCCAAGATCATGGGCTACGACCGCGGGGTGCCCGCCACGCAGGCCCAGTTCGACGCGTTCGAGCCGACGGACGAGGTCAACAAGGCGATCGCCGCCTACGAGACGTCCCTCGTCGAGGCCGGGGTCCTCGAACCGATCACCCCGCACCCGGCCGGCGCGGACATCTGCGAGGCCGCGTTCCTGCGCATCGGTGAGGAGCTGGGCCTGGGCAAGCGCTCGGTCGGCGACGCCGTCAAGCAGTTCTTCACCGAGTCGAAGACGGCTCTCGCGAGCTGATGGGAACCCCCGTGACACACGCCCCTGCGATGGAGAGCCTGACCCAGGACTCCGAGCCGCGGCACGGTCCGGTGGGGCCCGAGCGACCCGCCGCCCTCAAGCGGCGGGTCCGCCGGGAGAACCTGGCCGGCTATCTCTTCATGTCCCCCTGGATCGCCGGGTTCCTGCTGCTCACCGCGGGCCCGATGGCCGCCTCGCTCTACTTCGCCTTCACCGACTACAACCTCTTCGACGCGCCCAAGTGGATCGGCCTCGACAACTTCTCCGAGATGTTCGGCGACCCGCGCTGGCGCCACTCGGTGCAGGTGACGCTCTGGTACGTCGTCGTCGGCACGCCGCTCAAGCTGCTCGCGGCGCTCGGCGTGGCGTTGCTCCTGGCCCAGAAGCGGCGCGGGCAGGCCTTCTACCGGGCCGCCTTCTACGCCCCGTCGCTGATCGGTGCGAGCGTCTCCGTCGCGATCGTGTGGAAGGCGATCTTCTCGGACGACGCGATCGTCGACCGTACCCAGAAGATCTTCGGGATCGACGTCGGCGGCTGGACCGGTGACCCGGACCTGATCATCTACAGCCTGGTGGCGCTCACCGTCTGGCAGTTCGGCGCCCCGATGGTCATCTTCCTCGCCGGTCTCAAGCAGGTCCCGCGCGAGCTCTACGAGGCGGCCGAGGTCGACGGGGCGGGCACGCTGCGACGGTTCTGGAACATCACCCTGCCGATGATCTCCCCCGTCCTCTTCTTCAACGTCCTGCTGGAGACCATCCACTCCTTCCAGATCTTCAGCTCGGCGTACATCGTCGGCGGCGGCGCCGGAGGCAACGCCTGCGGTCCGGCCGACGGATCGATGGTCTACACCTGCTATCTGTACGTCCAGGGCTTCGAGAACAGCCGCATGGGCCTGGCCTCCGCCATGGCCTGGATGCTGCTCGTCGCGGTCGCCCTGGTGACGGCGGTGCTGTTCTGGTCCCAGAAGCGCTGGGTGCACTACGAGGAGGGCGCCCGATGAGCACCCCCAGTCTCTCGACCACGCGCGCCGGGGCACTGCGCCGCAGGCTGCCCGGCTCCCTCGCCTGGCACATCGGGTCGCTGCTGATCCTCGCGGTGATCCTCTACCCGGTGATCTGGGTCCTCGGCGGCTCCTTCAAGAACAGTGAGGACATCGTCGGCAGCCTGGACCTGTTCCCGGGCGACCCGATCCTCTCCAACTACACCAGCCTCGCCGACGGCATCGCCGACATCTCCATCTCCACCTTCTTCTTCAACTCGCTCTTCCTCGCGGTCGGCTCGGTGATCGGGATCGTGGTGTCCTGCTCGCTGACCGCCTACGCCTTCGCGAGGATCAGGTTCGCGGGCCGGAACCTGCTGTTCACGCTGATGATCGGCACCCTCCTGCTGCCGTACCACGTCCTGCTGATCCCGCAGTACGTGCTGTTCCGCAACATGGAGATGATCAACACCTACACTCCGCTGCTGCTGGGGAAGTACCTGGCCACGGAGGCGTTCTTCGTCTTCCTGATGGTGCAGTTCATGCGGAACCTGCCCAAGGAGCTCGACGAGGCGGCCCGGCTCGACGGCTGCGGGCACTTGCGGATCTACTGGTCGATCATGCTGCCTCTGTGCCGGCCCGCCCTGATCACCAGCGCGATCTTCACCTTCATCAACTCCTGGAACGACTTCATGGGCCCGCTGATCTACCTCAACGAGCCCGACAAGTACACCGTCTCCCTCGGCCTGAAGATGTTCGTCGACCAGGAGGGCCTGGCGAACTACGGCGGCATGATCGCCATGTCGCTCGTCGCCCTGCTGCCGGTCCTCGCCTTCTTCATGGCCTTCCAGCGGTATCTGATCGACGGTATGGCGACGTCCGGACTGAAGGGCTGAGGGGCGGTCACGATGGCCCAAGCGCGGATGAAGGCTCGCACGGCTCGTACGGCTCGTGGGGAATCGGTGTTCGCCGAGCGGTTCGGTGTCTTCGCCGAGTGCCTGCTCACCGGGGTGTGGATCGCGGTGGCCTCGCTGGGGGTGGTCACCGGTCCGGCCGCCTGCGCCGCCGGGGCCCGGCACCTGCGGCGCCGTATCGCCCATGAGGGCGGGGGCTGGCGGGAGTTCGTCGCCGACTTCCGGGTCGCCGTGCGCGGCGGGTGGGCCGTCGGGCTCGCCGCGTGGGCCGTGGCCGCCGCGGTCTGGGTGGACGTCCAGGCCGTGCGGGCCGGGATTCCCGGTGGGCCGCTCGTCGGGGCGGTCGGGCTGTTCGCGCTGATCGGGGCCGTCGTGGCGCTGCTGCGGGCGGCGGCCTCCTGGACGCCGGACGCCGGCTGGTGGGCGCTGCTCGCGGGTGCCGGGCGGCGTACCGTGCTGGACCCCGCCGGGTCCTTCCTGATCGTCGGAGGACTGGCCGTCGTGGCCGCCTCCGCCTGGTTCTCCGCGCCGCTGGCGGTGCCCGTTCTCGGGGCCGTCGTGGCGGCGGCCGTCGCCGTGGAGGAACGCTACCGGCACCGCTGAGCGGCGGTGCCCGCGCACAAGGTCGGCGCCCCGGGCGTCGTACCTCTCTCTGTCATGCCCCTGTCCAGCTGCACGGAACTGCTTCCCGCACGAAAGCTCCCGTACGGATAAGGAAAGGCTGCATCTCTATGTCTCCCATCCCCCGCAGGTCCCTCATCAAGGCGGCCGCGGTCGCCGGCGCCGCCGCACAGTTCAGCTGGGCGCTAGGAACACAGGACGCGCAAGCGGCCCCCAGAGCCGCCGAGGCCGACGCCGACCCCGTGACCCTGGACTGGCTGGAGGACGGCGGCCTGGGCGCAGCACCCGGCTCCACCGTGGGTGTGCCGTGGCCGAAGGGCGCGTACGAGGCGGACCAGACGTTCGCACTGACGGACGCGGACGGCAAGGCCGTGCCCGTGCAGTCCTGGCCGATCGCCTACTGGCCGGACGGCTCGCTGAAGTGGACGGCCCACGCGGTGGGTTCGGGCAACGGCAGGCTCACCCTCGCCGCCGGTGCGGCCGCCGCCCCCGCCAAGAAGGTCACCGTCGACAAGAGCGGCGGCACCGTCGACGTCTCGACCGGCGTCATCACCGCGAGCATCGGCAAGTCCGGCGCGACGCTGATCAAGTCCGTCACCCGCGGCTCCACAGAGATCGCCAGGAACGGCCGGCTCGTGCTGATCCGCCAGCCCGAGATCGAGGACGAGGACCAGGGCGCGGTCAAGACCGAGCGCTTCGAGGGGGCCATCGCGAAGGTCGAGGTCGAGCAGGAGGGCCCCGTCCGCGCGGTGGTCCGTATCGACGGCAAGCACCGCAAGGGCAGCCGGAGCTGGCTCCCCTTCTCCATCCGCCTCTACTTCTACGCGGGCGCCGACTCCTTCCGCATGGTGCACACCATCACCTACGACGGAAAGCAGGAGCCGGGCAAGGCCAGCGGCGACTTCATCCGCGGCCTCGGCATCCGCTTCACCGTGCCGATGCGCGACGAGTCCTACGACCGCCACATCCGCATCGGCGGCGAGGGCACCGGCCTGCTCCGCGAGGCCGTCAAGGGCATCACCGGACTGCGCCGCGACCCGGGCGCGGCCGTGCAGGCGGCCCAGTTCAAGGGGGAGAAGCTGCCGGATCCGGCCACCTGGGACCAGCGGGTGACGACCCGCCTGCAGTACATCCCCGAATGGGGCGACTACACCCTCTCCCAGCTCTCCGCCGACGGCTTCACCCTGCGCAAGCGCACCAAGAAGGGCTACGGCTGGGTCGGCGCCGGCGGTGGCAGGCGCGCCTCCGGCTTCGGGTACGTCGGCGGCGCGAGCGGCGGGTTCTCCTTCGGCCTGCGCGACTTCTGGGAGAAGTTCCCCGCCCAGCTCGACATCCGCGACGCCCACACCGCCGAGGCCGAGGTCACCATGTGGCTCTGGTCGCCCGAGGCGCAGCCCATGGACCTGCGCTTCTACCACGACGGCATGGGCCAGGACACCTACCCCGAGCAGCTCGAAGGCCTCAACATCACCTACGAGGACTACGAGCCCGGCTTCGGCACCCCCTACGGCATCGCCCGCACCTCCGAACTCCTCTTCTGGGCCAACGACTCGACCCCGAGCGCGAAGAAGCTCGCCGAACAGGTCGAGGCCGTACGCACCCCGCCGCAGCTCGCCGCCCCGCCCGAGCAGCTCATCAAGGCGGGCGTCTTCGGCGGGCTGTTCTCCGAGCCCGACCGCTCCACGGACGCCAAGGCGAAGATCGAGGACCACCTCGACTTCCTCTTCACCTATTACAAGGACCAGGTGGAGATGCGCCGCTGGTACGGCTTCTGGGACTACGGCGACATCATGCACTCCTACGACGAGGCCCGGCACCAGTGGCGCTACGACGTCGGCGGCTACGCCTGGGACAACTCCGAACTCTCGCCCGACCTGTGGCTGTGGTTCGCCTATCTGCGCTCCGGCCGCGCCGACATCTTCCGCTTCGCCGAGGCCATGACCCGGCACACCGGCGAGGTCGACGTCTACCACCTGGGGAAGTGGGCCGGACTCGGTACCCGGCACGGCGTCCAGCACTACGCCGACAGCGCCAAGCAGCAGCGCATCGCCAACACCACGTACCGGCGCTACTACTACTTCCTCACCGCCGACGAACGCGTCGGCGACCTCATGCACGCCAACGTCGACTCCGACGAGACGTTCCTCGTCCTCGACCCCATCCGCAAGATCCGCACCGAGCCGTACGAGCCGGACAGGAACGCCCTCTCGATCGGCTTCGGCACCGACTGGAGCGGCCTGGTCTCCGCCTGGCTCACCGAGTGGGAACGGCGCGGACCCAAGTGGGAGAAGGCCAAGGCCCGGGTCCTGTCCACCATGGAGACCATCGCCGCCCAGCCCAACGGCTTCGTCCAGGGCAGTGCCCTGTACGACCTGGACACCGGAAAGTTCGCCATCGACAAGGAGCCCAAGGTCGGCGTCTCGCACCTGTCGGCGATGTTCGGCCTGGTCGAGCTGTGCGCCGAGCTGATCGACCAGGTCGACATGCCGAAGTTCAAGGAGGCCTGGCTCGACTACTGCCGCTACTACAACGCCAGCAAGGCCGAACAGGCCGCACGCTACGGCTCCAACTTCGGCACGCTGCTGCTCTTCCAGGGCCACTCGCGCCAGGACGCCTACGCCGCAGTGCAGTTGGGCGACGACGCGCTGGCCGCGCGGGCGTGGCAGCAGTTCTACAACAGCCGGGACACCTGGGACTACAAGGAGTCCACGGACTGGTCCACGAAGAAGATCGAGGGGCCGACCGCGCTGGTCCCCGGCAGCGAGGCGTCGTGGGTGTCCACGAACGCCACCGCGCTGTACGGGCTGGCCGCGATTCAGAACCTGGCACTGGTCGGCGACAAGATGCCGTGACGCTCCGCTGGAGGGGCCGCAGATCGATGCGGCCCCGCGCCCCTGTGGGACGCGTCAGCCCATCCTTCCCAGCATGTCCCGCATCCGCCGGACGTCCCGCAGGCGCTGCTCGTACGTCGCCCCCAGTGCGAGCAGCAGCAGTCCAGCCAGGGCGGGCGGCACCCAGCGGGGGAGGGCGTCGGTCACCTGGGCGATGTACGGGGCGAGCTCGTGCAGAGCGTCCAGGGCCAGGACCGCGCCGCCCAGCAGGAGCGGTGCCTGGAGGTGGTGCCGGGCGCCCAGCAGGGTGACCGCCAGGGCGGCGAGGCCCAGCAGCAGGGGGCGCGTCCAGTGCACGTCGCCCCAGGCCGCGAGGAGGCTCGGCACGAGGGTGGCGGCGAGTCCGGGGCCGTACGCCGTCCAGGACGAGATCTGCGGGTCGCGGCGCCTGCGCAGGGCGCCGACGAGCAGCGCCGGGACGGTGACCGGCAAGGTGTACGCCTCGGGCGTTGCGACGTCCCAGGCCGCCAGGCGTACCCACGTGGCCAGGACGAAGAGCGCGGCGGAGGCGTGGCCGACGGGTCGGCGGTCCGGGCGGATCGCCGTACCGGCGGTGATCACCCCGCACAGCGCCAGGACCAGCGCGAGCATCGGCAGGTCGGCCGTGGCCGCGGCCAGCACGACGGCGAGCAGTGCCGCGACCGCGCCCGCCACCTCGACGGGCACCGTCGCCCGCGTGTCACCGAGCCGTGCCGCCAGCAGGGCCGCCGCCACCGGGACCGCCAGGACCAGCACGGCGGTGTACTGCGGTGCCCAGCCGGCCGCGGCACCGGTCGCGCAGGCGAGCGCGGTGGCGTACCCGAGCGCGGCCGGGGCCGTGAACGGGGTGAGGTGCTCCTTCCAGGAGGCCAGCGCGAAGAGCGCCGTGAGAGCGGAGAGCACGGCGAGGGTCGCGGGCTCGGTGGACAGGGAGAGGAAGGCGAGGGGGAGGGAGGTGAGGAGGGCGAGGACCGTGGCGGTCGGGCGCGGGTCGGGGAAGCCGACAGTGGCGGAGGGCTCTTCCCCGGCAGCCGAGGGCTCCTCCGTCGCCGCATCCGTCCCCGGGCGCTCGGACTGCGGCAGCCACGCGGCCGCCGCCAGCGCCCCGGCCGTCGTCACCCCGAGGGCCACCAGCCCCACGGCATACGGGACTTCGAGCACCGCCGGAAGGACCAGCGCCGTCGCCCACGCCGGCAGCAGCGCACCGGTCAGCGCCCGGGGCCGCCACACCGCGTCGCGCACCGCGACGAGCAGGACGCCGGCGACGATCGCCAGGACGACCGGCACCGTCTCCGCGTGCGCGGGCCACGGTGCGTCGACCGTCACCGCCCGCCGCAGGTCGCCCGGCGCCCCCGACCACACCCGCTCGGCCCACGCGACCGGACCCAGCAGGGCGATCCCCACCAGCGGCAGCGTCCACAGCACGGCAAGCCCCTGTACGGCGACGGAGGCCCGGGCCAGCCCGCCCCGTACCGCCTCCGGCAGCCGGTCCACCCGCGCCGCCGCGAGCAGCGCGACCCCGCACACCAGATACGCCGGAACCGTCCACGCCCCCGGCAGCACGGAGCGGACCGTGCCGCCGAGCGCGGCGACCGCGAGCAGGCCGGCGGTGACGGCGAGGCCGCCCGCCTGCTGCTCGGCGACCCGCTGCCGGGCCGCCGTCAGCGCGACGGCCGCCGCGAAGAGGAGGAGCGCCGCCGCACGGGCGGCGGCGCTCGGGCCGGTGGCCGTCCATGACAGCCAACCGGCGGCCCATACGCCCCAGGCGCCCATGCCGTGCGCACCGATCGCTGCGGTGATCCGTACGGACCTGGAAGGCACCCGGAGCGCCACACCCGTGTCGACCCCGGCCGTCACGAGCACGGCGGCCGTGATCCCGAACAGGCCGGCGTCGGCCGCCACCGCCCAGAGCGTGAGCGGGAGTTGGGCGGCGACCAGCGCGGCGGGCAGGGGCAGACGCAGCTCCGAGACGCGCGGCAGCAGACCGTACGCCGTCCACAGGGCCGCCAGTGCCGCCGCGGCGGTGGCGACGTAGCCGACGGCGTCCACGTCGGACAGACCGACCTCGTGCAGCGCGTACGCGTCGAGCACGGTCAGCGCCAGCCCGAGCCCGGCCACCGACTCGGCCGTCGACCGCAGCCCGTGCTTCAGCAGCGGCACCGGCGCGGCCAGCACCGCCACGGTGACCCCGCCGAGCACCACAGCCCGCCCGGCGATGCCCAGGTGCCCCCAGCTGACCAGCGTGAACGCCATCGCGGCGATGGTGAGCAGAACACCGCCGAGCGCCAGCAGGACGTTCTGCACCCGGGGCGCCGAGGCCTCGGGGCGCCGCGGTGCGACGGGGGCCGGGGCCGACGGGGGCGTCGCCGCTTGCAGCGCGGTGACCAGCCAGGCCCGGCGGTGCAGCAACTGGGCGCGGCGGGCGTCCAGTTGGCGCAGCTCGAAGTCGAGGAGCCGCAGCTCCTCGGCCGGTGGCGGAATGTGCGTCATGGCAGGAGTGTGGTCCGCGTCACGTCGTACGGCATGAGTGCGCGTACTCAGAACGTACTCAGATGCGGGGGAAACCCGCCGCACGCGGGCAGACTCGGCGCATGGACTGGAGCCACTACCGCTTCCGCACCCGGTGGGCCCTGCCCGCACCGCCCACCGCCGTGTACGACGTGCTGGAACAGGCCGAGGACTACCCCCGCTGGTGGCCCCAGGTGCGCGAGGTGAACCGGATCGACGACACCAGCGGCGTGATCACGATCCGCTCCGCCCTGCCGTACGACATGGTCTTCGTCGCGCGTGAGGTGCGGCGGGACCGGGAGGGCGGAGTGCTGGAGATCGCCATGTCCGGGGACTTCGACGGCTGGGCACGCTGGACCA
The DNA here is from genome assembly GCF_015160855.1 of Streptomyces ferrugineus. NCBI lineage: Bacteria > Bacillati > Actinomycetota > Actinomycetes > Kitasatosporales > Streptomycetaceae > Streptomyces > Streptomyces ferrugineus. The sequence goes on from NZ_CP063373.1 coordinate 3,274,710, forward strand.
TCACCCCGCGCGGTCCCGGCAGCCTCGCCCGCTACGAGCAGGAGGTCGATGTGAACAAGCCGCTGCTGCGGCGGTTCGCGGTGCCGGGGAGGCCGGTGTTCCGGGCCAACCACTGGCTGATGATGCGCGCCGGACGGCGGGGACTGCTGGCCCACCTGGCCGGTGGTCATCAAGCGGTTTGAAGGAAACGCGCGGGGACCTGTATTGTTCGGTGCGTTCCCGGGCGATTAGCTCAGTGGGAGAGCGCTTCGTTCACACCGAAGAGGTCACTGGTTCGAACCCAGTATCGCCCACCGGGAGAAAGCCGGTCCGTCTGATGCGGACCGGCTTTTTTCGTTGCTCGGACTTCTTCGTCGCTCACGCCGCCGCCGGCAGATCCGGACGCAGCGGCCACGCCGGGTCCACCGCCTCCTCGCTGCCGCTGCGCGCGAACCACGCCTGCAGACCGCGCGCCTGTGCCGCGTGCCACACCGCCTGCAGCGTGTGCAGCTCGGCGGGGGACAGCCGCTCCAGACGGGCCGCGAAACGGCGCCCCACCGCCCGTACGACCTCCAGCGAGGCCAGCGCGTCGGCCGCCGCGTCATGCGCGCCGTCCAGCGTGACGCCGTAGTGCGCGCACAGGTCCGTCAGGGTGCGGCGGCCCTTGCGGTAGCGGTCCAGATGCTTGTCGAGGACGCGCGGGTCCAGCACCAGCAGCGGCGCCCGCTCGAACCAGTGGTCCAGGGACGAGGCGCGATGCCGGCGCAACTCGCGGTCCAGCAGCGTCAGATCGAACGGTGCGTTCATCACCACTATGGGCCGGCCCGCCGCGGCCTGCCCCGACAACTCCTCCGCCATCTCCTGCATCACCGGCGCCGGCCAGCGGCCGTTGCGCTGGAGATGATCCTCCGTCAGTCCGTGCACCGCCGTCGCGGCCTCCGGCACCGGAACGCCCGGGTTCACCAGCCACCGGGTCACCCGCGGCCGGGTGCCCGGGGCGTCCTGGACGACGACGGCCGCCGAAACGATCCGGTCGGTCTCGACGTCCACGCCTGTCGTCTCCGTGTCGAATGCCGCCAGCGGGCCCTCATACCAGCACGCCATACCTACACAACCCCTCGTTCACCCACGGCAGCTGACGTACCGTCTTCTGCCCGTTTGGTGATACCCGGGCCGTTTGCGGCGTACGCCGGAAGGACACAACAGGAGTGCGGGTCCTTGCAGTTCAGCGACCCGGACGGGGATTCACTTGGCGTGGAAGGCTGTTCGTCATGGCGATAGCGCAGCCCGAGCGGGGCGGGCTGCTGCCCGAACGCACGGGCCCCCATCGCGGTTCACTCGCCACCACCGCCTGCATGGAGACACTGCAGGTGGGCTATCTGCACGCCGTCGCCGCGGCGGCCGGCTGCTCGCTGTCGCAGCCGTTCCCGGACAACGGCATCGACTGGCACGTCAGCCACAGCGCGCCCGGCCACACGGTCGACGACGAGGTCACCATCAAGGTGCAGCTCAAGGCCACGTACCAGATCCCGCCGAAGCCGCCGGGCCGCTTCTTCTCCTTCACGCTGGACAACGACCACCTGGCGAAGCTCGCCCGCACCCCGGTCTCGGTGCACAAGATCCTGGTCGTGATGCTCGTCCCGCGCACCCAGGACGACTGGCTGCGCGCCAGTCACGACCGGCTCGATCTGCGGCACTGCTGCTACTGGGTCAATCTGGCCGGACACCGAATCACCGGACGGCGCCGCACCACCGTGCGGATACCGACCTCACGCATCTTCGACGACCGGGCGCTCTGCGAGATCATGACGCGGGTCGGGACGGGAGGCAGACCATGACGCATCGCCCCCTCCAGGAGCCGGCACGACCGGTGCGGCCGCACCCGGTCGACGCGTCCTGGGACCGTCCCCCCGAGCCCGGCGACGTCGACCCCGCCGTGCTCGGCGCCCTGCTGCACCGGCACGGCTGGCAGCGGCGCGGGGGAGCGGCCGGCCGCTACGGCCGCTGGACCCCGCCCGGACCGGGCGGCAACGGCACCAGCCTGCTCGTCCCCGAGTCCCGCGCCTTCCCCGACAGCGACGACCTGCTCGGCGAGGCGCTTCTCGCCCTGTCCCGCAGCGGCATGCCCTCCGCGCGCGAGGTGCTGGTCGGGCTCGCCGTGCCCAGCGACGAGATCCGCTGGTGGCGGGACGCACCGAGCGGACCGGCCGGGGCCGCGCCCTGGACCGCCGAGGAGGAGCTGCGCACCGGTGCCCGCCAGATGCTCCTCGCCGCGGCACTCGCCACACGCGCGCGTGCCGGCTACTACGGCGCCCGGCACCGCCGCTCGGCCGCGGCGATGCTGGAGAACGTCCTGGTCGGTTCGGGCGCCGGCGGCCACCACCTCGCCGCCTTCGTGCCCGTCGGCACGGGCCGCCCGCTCGCCGTACGCCTCCACCAGGCGCTGTACGCCGCCCGCGAGGCCATCGACTACCAGCGCGCCACCGGCGGCATGGACGCCTTCGACGGCGCCGTCGAGGCGGGCGTCAGCCGCGAGCTCACCGAGGCGCTGGTGGCGTTGGTGCGCGGCACCGAGGGCGCGCGCATCGCCGTCGAGTGGGCGCCCGCGGCCGGGGTGCCCGAGGACTGCGCGGCCGGTGTCGAGCCCGTCGAGTTCTCGCCGGGCGACCTGCCGGTGCTGCGCGAGGCCGCGGCCCGCTATCTGCGCGAGGAGCCGTCCGTGCCGGTCAGGATCACCGGCGCGGTCGTCCGGATGCGCAGGTCCGGGCCGCGCGGCGAGGGCACCGTACGGCTGAGGGTCATCGCGGGGGCCGAGGTGCCGCACGTCCGGCTGACGCTGGACGAGGAGTCGTACCGGATCGCCGGGCACGCCCACCTCGTCGGGCTGCCGGTGCGGGTGCACGGGCGGCTGGAGAGCCGGGGCGGCTTCCGCAAGATCACCGGGGCCTCCGGGGTCGTACCGGTACAGGTGGACGAGGCCGAGCGGGACCGGCTGATGAAGTCGCTCCAGGAGGACCTGGACTTCTTCGAGGAGGCTTGCGGCGGGGAGGACGCCGGGGACTGACGGGGTGGGTGTCCCGGTGACCGTTTCGCGGTCGGCCGTCCGGGGTCGGTACGATCGCGTAATGCGCGCGCTCCTGGTATGGCGCCGCACCCCACCTTCAGTCAGGAGAGACCGGTGTCAGACGTCCGTGTGATCATCCAACGCGATTCCGAGCGGGAAGAGCGCGTGGTGACGACGGGCACTACGGCCGCCGACCTCTTCGCCGGCCAGCGCTCCATCATCGCCGCGCGCGTGGGCGGCGAGCTCAAGGACCTGTCGTACGTGCTCGCGGACGGCGAGGAGGTCGAGGGCGTCGAGATCTCCTCCGAGGACGGGCTGGGCATCCTGCGCCACTCCACCGCGCATGTGATGGCGCAGGCCGTGCAGGAGCTCTTCCCCGAGGCCAAGCTGGGCATCGGCCCGCCCGTCAAGGACGGCTTCTACTACGACTTCGACGTCGAGAAGCCGTTCACGCCCGAGGATCTCAAGGCCATCGAGAAGAAGATGCAGGAGATCCAGAAGCGGGGGCAGCGCTTCGCCCGCCGTGTGGTGACCGACGAGGCCGCCCGTGAGGAGCTCGCCGCCGAGCCCTACAAGCTGGAGCTGATCGGCCTCAAGGGCTCCGCCTCGTCCGACGACGGCGCGGACGTCGAGGTCGGCGCCGGCGAGCTGACGATCTACGACAACCTGGACGCCAAGACCGGCGACCTGTGCTGGAAGGACCTCTGCCGCGGTCCGCACCTGCCGTCGACCCGCGCGATCCCGGCGTTCAAGCTGATGCGCAACGCGGCCGCCTACTGGCGCGGCAGCGAGAAGAACCCGATGCTCCAGCGCATCTACGGCACCGCCTGGCCGTCCAAGGACGAGCTGAAGGCGTACCTGGACTTCCTCGCCGAGGCCGAGAAGCGCGACCACCGCAAGCTGGGCAACGAGCTCGACCTGTTCTCCATCCCGGAGCAGATCGGCTCCGGCCTCGCCGTCTTCCACCCCAAGGGCGGCGTCGTCCGCCGCGTGATGGAGGACTACTCGCGCCGCCGGCACGAGGAGGAGGGCTACGAGTTCGTCTACACCCCGCACGCGACGAAGGGGAAGCTCTTCGAGACGTCGGGCCACCTGGACTGGTACGCCGAGGGCATGTACCCGCCCATGCAGCTCGACGAGGGCGTGGACTACTACCTCAAGCCCATGAACTGCCCGATGCACAACCTGATCTTCGACGCGCGCGGGCGTTCCTACCGTGAACTGCCGCTGCGCCTCTTCGAGTTCGGGACCGTGTACCGGTACGAGAAGTCGGGCGTCGTGCACGGCCTCACGCGCGCGCGTGGCTTCACGCAGGACGACGCGCACATCTACTGCACCCGCGAGCAGATGTCGGAGGAGCTCGACAAGACGCTCACCTTCGTCCTCGGCCTGCTGCGCGACTACGGCCTGACCGACTTCTACCTGGAGCTGTCGACCAAGGACCCGGAGAAGTTCGTCGGCTCCGACGAGGTCTGGGAGGAGGCGACCGAGACGCTGCGCCAGGTCGCCGAGAAGCAGGGCCTGCCGCTGGTGCCGGACCCGGGCGGCGCCGCCTTCTACGGGCCGAAGATCTCCGTCCAGACCAAGGACGCCATCGGCCGTACCTGGCAGATGTCGACGATCCAGCTCGACTTCAACCTGCCGGAGCGCTTCGACCTGGAGTACACCTCCGCGGACGGCTCCAAGCAGCGCCCGGTCATGATCCACCGGGCCCTGTTCGGCTCCATCGAGCGGTTCTTCGCGGTGCTCCTGGAGCACTACGCGGGCGCCTTCCCGGCGTGGCTGGCCCCGGTCCAGGCGATCGGCATCCCGATCGGCGACGGGCACGTGGACTACCTGGAGAAGTTCGCCGCGGCCGCCAGGAAGAAGGGCCTGCGCGTCGAGGTCGACTCGTCCTCGGACCGTATGCAGAAGAAGATCCGCAACGCCCAGAAGCAGAAGGTGCCCTTCATGGTCATCGCGGGCGACGAGGACATGGCCAACAACGCGGTCTCCTTCCGCTACCGCGACGGCTCGCAGGAGAACGGCATCCCGTTCGACGAGGCCATCGCGAAGATCGCGAAGGTGGTCGAGGAGCGGACGCAGGTCTGATCGGGCCGTGACCGAGGCCCCCGGAAGGCTCAGCCCTCCGGGGGCCTCCTGTCGCTCTCGCGGGAGAAGATCTGCAGGAGCCAGGAGGAGAACGACCCCGTCACCGCGCCGAGCAGGGCCAGCCCGCCGGCCATCATCCCCATCGCGATCGCCCGGCCGCCCGCGGTCACCGGTGTGATGTCGCCGTAGCCGACCGTGCTGATGGTCGCGGCGGCCCACCACACCGCGTCCCCGAACGTGCGCATGGTGGTGTCGGGCGCCCCACGCTCCTGCTGGAAGACCGCGAGGGCGCCGGCGAAGCCGAGGAGCAGGGTCGACAGGCTCGCGTAGGCGATCACCCGCGCGTGCAGGGAGAGCCGGGGCGCACCCTGCCGGTGCTGGATGGCGTCGTACAGCGGCACGATCCGCAGCGGCCGCAGCAGCGGCAGGACGACCACGACCGTGTGCAGGAAGTGGGTCCTGGCGAAGCGCGGGAAGCGCAGCCCGCTGAGGATCCAGCGGACCAGGTAGTCCGTGGCGAACAGCAGCCAGAGCACGAGCAGCGTGAACCAGCACAAGCTCCGCCAGCCGGGGGGCATGCTCACGGCAAGGACGCGGGCGGCATAGGTGGCCAGGAAGAGCAGCGAGGCGAGGAACAGCGGGATCTCGGTGCGCTGCTCCCAGCGGGTGTAAAGGCTGTCGTCGTCCACCGGCCAAGCTTGGCCGGTGCCCGCGCCCCCGCCGCCCCGGCGACACGCCGCGAACGGACGAAGCCATATGCTGCACGCATGACGAGTGAGCCGGAGCAGCAGTGGGGAGTGGGGATCCAGGACGCCTTCCAGCGTCTGTGGACGCCCCATCGGATGGCCTACATCCAGGGTGAGAACAAGCCGACCGGTCCCGGTGCCGACGACGGCTGCCCCTTCTGCTCGATCCCGGCCAAGTCCGACGAGGACGGGCTGATCGTCAGGCGCGGTGAGCAGGTGTACGCGGTCCTCAATCTCTACCCGTACAACGGCGGCCACCTGATGGTCGTGCCCTACCGTCACGTCGCCGACTACACCGACCTCACCGACCCGGAGACCATCGAGCTGGCCGCGCTGACGAAGCAGGCGATGACCGCCCTGCGCACCGCCTCCGGCGCCCACGGCTTCAACATCGGCATGAACCAGGGCACGGTCGCCGGCGCGGGCATCGCGGCCCACCTCCACCAGCACATCGTCCCGCGCTGGGGCGGCGACACGAACTTCATGCCGGTGGTGGGGCACACACGGGTGCTGCCGCAGCTCCTCGCCGACACGCGGAAGATGCTGGCGGAGGCGTGGCCGACGGTGTGATCGGTCGGCTGACGGTGACACGCATCAGCCCGTCCGGCGTTTGAGGAAGAGGCCGTTCAGGCCGACGGGGGTCCGGGGCGCAGCCCCCAGGGCCGGCAACCCGGGCCCACCCCACCCGGCTCGTCCGCCGGAGGCCTACGCGTCGTACACGTCGGCCTTCTTGGGCGTCGGATCCTGCACAGCCGTGCTCAGGAACGAAGACCGGGCGCCGAACTTCTCGGTGTCCACCCCGTTCTCGGCCAGCACCTTGATCGACGCCGCGTGCACCACCCGCAGCACCGGCGTGGCGGCGCGCAGCGCGTCGTCGGCCATGAAGCGGTGCCGCCACGGCTGATCCGCCCACGCGTGCCGCAGCCCGAACGGCTCGGGCAGCCCGATCGTCCCGCCGAGCCAGTTGAGCAGCGGCGGATACCAGGAGATCGGGGCCCGGACCGCGAGCCGTACCACCTCGTCGGTGTTGACCAGCGGAAGCTTGATCGTGCGGGTCTCCCACGGCTTGAACGACTTGGTGACCTCCTTGGTCGGCGCCGCGGGCTTGTCGTGGAACAGCCCGTTCACCGGGCCCAGGGCGTGCCCGGTCACCTCGATGCGCAGCGTCTCGTGCAGCACGGTCACCGTGATCAGCATCGTGATGATCAACTGCCCGTCCCACAGCGTCCACTGCACGCCCAGGTAGTGGCGGTCGCCGCTGCCGAACTGCTGCTTGTTGCAGATGTCCTGGATCGCGTGCGACTTCACCTGGTACGCCTCGACGTCCGTGCCCTCCGGCCGGGACACCGCCTTGGCGCCCTCGGCGATCGGCGTGACCACCCAGTGCCGTATCGAGGGCTTCGGGAAGCCGCCGGTGTTCAGTGGGCCGCGCTCCAGCATCCGTAGCTGGTCGTGGATGGAGCGGATCACGTCCCAGCTGCGGAAGGGGTGGATCTCCCGGGTGGGGTCGGCGGGCACCAGGTCCTCGGCCAGTTGCCAGCTGCCCCAGCGCGTGCCCATGCCGAGTATCCCCTTGGGCCCGGCGTAGAACACGGAGTTGGACTGCTGCTCGGCGCTGAGCTTGGCCAGGGACTGGCGCAGTTGCTCGGCCTGCGTCTCGGTCGGGCTGGTCGGCACGGCCTCCGGCACCTTCGCGCCGACGCTGCTGCCGGCCAGCAGGCTGTCCCACCGCTCCCGCAGGTCCTTCGCGGTGCGCTCGCAGACCTGCTTGGCCCAGAACCAGCCGAGGACGGGCATGATCACCGAGGCACGCGCGTACCAGGCCCAGAATCCGGTGAACGGCATGCGGATGAGGAAGATCACGGCGAGCGCGCCCGCGGCGACGAGCAGCACCGAGGCGAGCGCGCCGCCCCGCTTCTGGTCCCGCTTGACGATGGTGGTGCGCAGCTGGAAGACCAGCAGCCACAGCAGCAGTCCGGGCAGGAACAGCACGCCGCAGACCACCATGATGGCGCTCAGCAGCCGGTCGCGGTCCTTGCGGATGTTGTTGGCGGCCAGGCAGTGCTCGACGACGACCTGCGGCTCGGTGCCGAAGGACTGGATCAGGGGCTTGCGGCCGCTGCCGAGCATGCGGTCGACCACGGCCCGCGAGAAGGCCTCACCCAGGTTGGGCCGGAAGATCTTCGCCCACTTGCGGCCTTCCTTGACATCGGTCTGATGCCATTCGTTGTCGGCCTTCTTGATGTCCTGGTACGGGTTGTCGCGATAGGCCGCCGAGGCCAGCGCGAACGTCGCCGTCTGGCCCTCGCCCGCCGTGCGAGGCACCTGCGGACCGAAGATGTCCGCGTAACCGCTCTCAACGGTCATTCCCGCCCCCGATCGCCGCACTGTCGCTTCTGCGGCCTTCCCGACTTCCGTACTGCGCACACCTGTTGATCAATGATCAGAGTATCCCCAGCCACCGACAACCGTCGGCGGACGGCCGAAGCCGCCCGCCGACGCGGAGGGGAGCGTCGCGTAAACCGCTCGATGGTGCGCGGCCAGGGCCATTTGGCGGCGCCCGGCGCCAACTACGAGGCGTTGCGCGCCTCTGCACGAATCCTTTCCGCGATCTGCGGCGGCATCGGCTCGTGCCGCGCGTACGAACGGTTGAAGCGCGCGGTGCCGTGCGACAGCGACCGCAGATCGACGGCGTACCGGCCGATCTCGATCTCGGGCACCTCGGCCTTGATGAGGGTGCGGCCGCCGCTGGTCTGCTCCGTGCCGAGGACGCGGCCGCGCCGCCCGGACAGATCGCTCATCACGGCGCCGACGTAGTCGTCGCCCACCAGCACGGACACCTCGGCCACCGGCTCCAGCAGATGGATCTTCGCGTCGGCCGCCGCCTCCCGCAGCGCGAGGGCGCCCGCCGTCTGGAACGCGGCGTCGGAGGAGTCCACCGAGTGCGCCTTGCCGTCGAGCAGCGTGACCCGGATGTCGACGAGCGGATGACCGGCCGCGACACCCCTGGCCGCCTGGGCCCTGACGCCCTTCTCCACCGACGGGATGAACTGCCGGGGCACGGCGCCGCCGACCACCTTGTCCACGAACTCGATGCCCGAGCCGCCCGGCAGCGGCTCGACCTCGATCTCGCAGATCGCGTACTGCCCGTGGCCGCCGGACTGCTTCACATGCCGCCCGCGGCCCGCCGACCTGTCCGCGAACGTCTCCCGCAGCGAGACCTTGTGCGGCACGACGTCGACCTGGACGCCGTAGCGGCTGCGCAGCCTCTCCAGGGCGACGTCCGCGTGCGCCTCGCCCAGCGCCCACAGCACGACCTGGTGGGTGGACTGGTTCTGCTCCAGCCGCATCGTCGGATCCTCGGCGACCAGCCGGGCGAGGCCCTGCGACAGCTTGTCCTCGTCCGGCTTGCTGTGCGCCTGGATGGCCAGCGGCAGCAGCGGATCGGGCATCTGCCAGGGCTCCATCAGCAGCGGATCGTCCTTGGCCGAGAGCGTGTCGCCGGTCTCCGCGCGGCTCAGCTTCGCCACACACGCGAGGTCACCGGCGATGCAGTGACTGAGCGTGCGCTGCTGCTTGCCGAAGGGCGCCGAGAGCGCGCCGATCCGCTCGTCGACGTCGTGGTCCTCGTGCCCGCGGTCCTCCAGACCGTGCCCGGAGACGTGCACCGTCTCGTCGGGGCGCAGGGTGCCGGAGAAGACGCGCACCAGCGAGACCCGGCCGACGTAGGGGTCGGACGCGGTCTTCACGACCTCCGCGACCAGCGGTCCGTTCGGATCGCACAGCTTCAGCTCGCGCGGTTTGCCGTCGACCGTGGTGACCGTCGGCGCCCGGCGCTCCAGCGGGGTCGGGAAGCCCCGTGTGATCAGCTCCAGCACCTCGACCGTGCCGAGGCCCTGCCGGGCTCCGTCGGTGGCGGGTGCCGCGGCCACGACGGGGAAGAACGTGCCGCGCGCGACGGCTCGCTCCAGGTCCTCGATCAGCGTCTTGACGTCGACCTGCTCGCCGCCGAGATAGCGGTCCATGAGGGTCTCGTCCTCGCTCTCGGCGATGATCCCCTCGATCAGCCGGTTGCGGGCCTCCTCGATCCCGGGCAGCTGGTCCTCGCTCGGCTCGGACTCCTTGCGCTCCCCGGTCGCGTACTCGAACAGCTTCTGCGACAGCAGCCCGATCAGACCGGTCACGGGCGCGTGCCCGTCCGCGCCCTGCGGGCCGTGCAGCGGCAGATACAGCGGGAGCACGGCGTCGGGGTCGTCCCCGCCGAACGCCTCCGCGCAGATCCGCGTCATCTCCTCGTAGTCGGCCCGCGCGGACTCCAGGTGCGTGACGACGATCGCGCGCGGCATGCCGACCGCCGCGCACTCCTCCCACACCATGCGGGTGGAGCCGTCCACGCCGTCGGAGGCGGAGACGACGAAAAGGGCCGCGTCCGCCGCTCGCAGACCGGCCCTCAGCTCCCCGACGAAGTCGGCGTATCCGGGAGTGTCCAGAAGGTTGACCTTGATGCCGTCCCATTCGACCGGCACCAGTGAGAGCTGCACCGAGCGTTGCTGCCGGTGCTCGATCTCGTCGTAGTCGGAGACCGTGCCGCCGTCCTCCACGCGGCCCGCCCGATTCACTGCCCCCGCGGTGAGCGCGAGAGCTTCCACCAACGTGGTCTTGCCCGATCCGGAGTGGCCGACCAGCACCACATTCCGTACGGACGCGGGGTGGTCGGCCGCTGTAGCCCTGCCGGCGGCTCCAGGGTGTGCGTTCGCCTTGTCGCCCATGATCCTGCCTCCCGTGCACGGTGAGGTCACTGTGGGCGCGGACATGCGGATCCTCCCCCAGGCTTCGCCTGGGAGGTGCCCCCAGCGATGGCGGCTCCGGTGACGCCCGCGGTCCTTCGAGCTTTCCACTCCCGTCACGGTGCGTCCATACGGCGGACGCGATCGCGCCGTCCGACCCTGGCGGACCGGCCCGCCGATCCCCGGTACGAGTGCCCGGCGGTCGCACTGACGCGCGCGTGGCTACGATGGGCCAGCCGGTGGCCAGCAGGGGCCGCACGGTGCCACACCGACCCTCGGGAAGGCCATGCTGAACAAGTACGCGCGTGCATTCTTCACGCGTGTCCTCACGCCGTTCGCCACATTTCTGATCAGAAGGGGCGTCAGCCCTGACACGGTCACCCTGATCGGCACCGCCGGTGTGGTCGCGGGCGCCCTGGTCTTCTACCCCATGGGCGAGTTCTTCTGGGGCACGGTCGTGATCACGCTCTTCGTGTTCTCCGACCTCGTCGACGGGAACATGGCCCGCCAGCTCGGCCGCTCCAGCCGCTGGGGCGCCTTCCTGGACTCCACGCTCGACCGGGTCGCCGACGGCGCGATCTTCGGCGGCTTCATCCTCTGGTACGCCGGTGACGGCGACGACCTCGTGCTGTGCGCCGTGTCGATCTTCTGCCTGGCCAGCGGCCAGGTGGTGTCGTACACCAAGGCCCGCGGCGAGTCGATCGGTCTGCCGGTCGCCGTCAACGGCCTCGTCGAGCGCGCCGAGCGCCTGGTGATCTCGCTGGTCGCGGCCGGATTCGCGGGCCTGCACAAGTTCGGGGTACCCGGCATCCAGTACCTGCTGCCCGTCGCCCTGTGGATCGTCGCCGTCGGCAGCCTCGTCACGCTGATCCAGCGGGTCGTCACGGTCCGCCGCGAGTCGGCCGAGGTGGAGGCCGCCGAGGGCGCGCAGGAGAAGCCGCAGAACGCCTCTCAAGGGAGCGAGGCAGCCAAGTGAGTGCCCAGGAGCGGCTCACGGACGCGCTGTACGGGCTCGGCTGGGGCACCGTCAAGAAGCTCCCCGAGCCGGTCGCCGTACGGCTCGGACGCACCATCGCCGACATCGCCTGGAAGCAGCGCGGCAAGGGCGTCCGGCGTCTGGAGAGCAACTACGCGCGCGTGGTGCCCGACGCCGGCCCGGAGCGCCTCGCCGAGCTCTCGCGCGCGGGCATGCGCTCGTACCTGCGCTACTGGATGGAGTCCTTCCGGCTGCCCGCCTGGAGCCCCGAGCGCATAAGGAACGGCTTCGACCCCAAGGACGTCCACCACCTCACCGACGGCCTGGCCTCGGACCAGGGCGTCATCCTCGCCCTGCCGCACCTGGCCAACTGGGACCTGGCGGGCGCCTGGGTCACCACCGAGCTCGAGACACCGTTCGCGACGGTCGCCGAGCGCCTCAAGCCCGAGACGCTCTACGACCGCTTCGTCGCCTACCGCGAGGGCCTCGGCATGGAGGTCCTGCCGCACAGCGGCGGCACCGCCTTCGGCACCCTGGCCCGCAGGCTGCGCGACGGCGGTCTGGTCTGCCTGGTCGCCGACCGCGACCTGTCCGCCTCCGGCGTCGAGGTGGACTTCTTCGGCGCCACGGCCCGGATGCCGGCCGGACCGGCGCTGCTCGCCCAGCAGACCGGGGCGCTGCTGCTTCCCGTCACGCTCTGGTACGACGACTCCCCGGTCATGCGGGGCAGGGTCCACCCCCCGGTTGAGGTGCCCGAGTCAGGTACCCGGGCCGAGAAGACGTCTGTCATGACACAGGCGCTGGCCGACACCTTCGCCTCGGGGATCGCCGAACATCCGGAGGACTGGCACATGCTCCAGCGCTTGTGGCTCGATGACCTCGACCCCACGAAGGGGCCCTCGTGAGGATCGGCATTGTCTGCCCCTACTCCTGGGACGTCCCGGGTGGCGTCCAGTTCCACATCCGCGACCTCGCCGAGTACTTCATCCGGCTCGGCCACGAGGTGTCCGTCCTCGCCCCCGCCGACGACGACACCCCGCTCCCGCCGTACGTCGTCTCGGCGGGCCGCGCGGTGCCCGTGCCGTACAACGGCTCCGTCGCCCGCCTGAACTTCGGCTTCCTCTCGGCGGCCCGGGTGCGCCGCTGGCTGCACGACGGCCGGTTCGACGTCATCCACATCCACGAGCCGACGTCACCGTCGCTGGGCCTGCTGACGTGCTGGGCGGCCCAGGGACCCATCGTCGCCACCTTCCACACGTCCAACCCCCGCTCCCGGGCGATGATCGCCGCGTACGCCATCCTCCAGGCCGCCCTGGAGAAGATCAGCGCCCGGATCGCGGTGAGCGAGTACGCCCGCCGCACGCTCGTGGAGCACCTGGGCGGCGACGCGGTGGTCATCCCCAACGGCGTCGACGTCGACTTCTTCGCCAAGGCCGAGCCCAACCCGGACTGGCAGGGAGACACGATCGGCTTCATCGGCCGCATCGACGAGCCCCGCAAGGGCCTGCCGGTCCTGATGAAGGCCCTGCCGAAGATCCTCGCCGCCCGCCCGCAGACCAGGCTCCTCGTGGCGGGCCGCGGCGACGAGGAGGAGGCGGTGGAGAGACTCCCCGCCGAGCTGCGCCCCCGCGTCGAGTTCCTCGGCATGATCAGCGACGAGGACAAGGCCCGGTTCCTGCGCAGCGTCGACCTGTACGTCGCCCCCAACACCGGCGGCGAGAGCTTCGGGATCATCCTGGTCGAGGCGATGTCGGCCGGCGCCCCCGTCCTCGCCTCCGACCTGGACGCCTTCGCCCAGGTCCTCGACCAGGGCGCGGCCGGCGAACTCTTCGCCAACGAGGACGCGGAAGCCCTCGCCGAGGCGGCCGTACGCCTGCTGGAGGACCCGGCGCGCAGGGCGGAACTGCGGGAGCGGGGCAGCGCGCACGTACGCCGCTTCGACTGGTCGACCGTCGGCGCGGACATCCTGTCGGTGTACGAGACGGTGACGGCGGGCGCGGCGGCGGTGGCGGCGGACGAGCGGGCCGGGGGCGGCGGGAGCGGGTTGCGGGCCCGGCTGGGGCTGGCGCGGGACTGAGGCGGACGGGACGGGCCCCGCAAGGGCCGAACAGGGAGCCCGAAGCGGCAGCATCCGGCACGGACACACACGCCCCGCACAACCCCGGCTGACCCCACGGAGCTAATCTGCGCCCGTGACCGCAACCCTCATCTGGATCCTCGTCGCCCTCGTCGTCATCGGCCTCTACCTGAGTTGGACCGCGGGCCGCCTCGACCGGCTGCACGCCAGGATCGACGCGGCGCGCGCCGCGCTCGACGCGCAGTTGCTGCGCCGCGCCTCGGTGGCCCAGGAGCTGGCCACCTCCGGCGTACTGGATCCGGCCGCGTCGATCGTCCTGTACGAGTCCGCCCACGCCGCCCGCCAGGCCGAGGAGGAGCTGCGGGAGGTCGCCGAGAGCGACCTCAGCCAGGCGCTGCGGGCCGTGTTCTCCGTGCCCCAGCAGGTGGAGGCCGTACGGGAGGCACCCGGGGGCGAGGAAGCGGCCCGTGAACTCACCGAAGCGGTCCGCCGGGTGCCGATGGCCCGGCGCTTCCACAACGACGCCGTACGGGCCGCCCGGGCGCTGCGCAGGCACCGCAAGGTCCGCTGGTTCCGGCTGGCCGGCCACGCGCCGTTCCCCATGGCCTTCGAGATGGACGACGAGCCACCGGCGGCCCTCGTCGACCGGGCCGCCTGACCGGCGCGCTCGCGCCACCGGGCAGGAAAAGGATCCACCGGCTGCTCATTGGCCCTTGCTGTGGCCTGGTCCGCTCCCGTTTCCTCGGTGCTTGCAGTAACCCTCTTTTTCCACCGAGTGAGGTCACCCGTGTCCATCTCCGAAATCCAGACCCCCGAGACCGGTACCGCCCGCGTGAAGCGCGGCATGGCCGAGCAGCTCAAGGGTGGCGTGATCATGGACGTCGTCACGCCGGAGCAGGCGAAGATCGCCGAGGACGCGGGCGCCGTCGCCGTCATGGCCCTGGAGCGGGTCCCCGCGGACATCCGCAAGGACGGCGGCGTGGCCCGCATGTCCGACCCGGACATGATCGAGGGCATCATCAGCGCCGTCTCCATCCCGGTCATGGCCAAGTCCCGCATCGGCCACTTCGTCGAGGCCCAGGTCCTGCAGTCCCTCGGCGTCGACTACATCGACGAGTCCGAGGTCCTCACCCCGGCCGACGAGGTCAACCACTCCGACAAGTGGGCCTTCACGACCCCCTTCGTCTGCGGCGCCACCAACCTGGGCGAGGCCCTGCGCCGGATCGCCGAGGGCGCGGCCATGATCCGCTCCAAGGGCGAGGCCGGCACCGGCAACGTCGTCGAGGCCGTGCGCCACCTGCGCCAGATCAAGAACGAGATCGCCAAGCTGCGCGGCTTCGACAACCACGAGCTGTACGCCGCCGCCAAGGAGCTGCGCGCCCCCTACGAGCTGGTCAAGGAAGTCTCCGAGCTCGGCAAGCTCCCGGTCGTGCTGTTCTCCGCCGGTGGCGTCGCCACCCCGGCCGACGCCGCCCTGATGCGCCAGCTCGGCGCCGAGGGTGTCTTCGTCGGCTCCGGCATCTTCAAGTCAGGCGACCCGGCCAAGCGCGCCGCCGCCATCGTCAAGGCGACCACGTTCTACGACGACCCGAAGATCATCGCGGACGCGTCCCGCAACCTGGGCGAGGCCATGGTCGGCATCAACTGCGACACCCTCCCCGAGGCCGAGCGCTACGCCAACCGCGGCTGGTAAGGCACCGGATTCCATGAGCGACACCCCCGTCATAGGCGTCCTGGCCCTCCAGGGCGACGTACGGGAGCACCTCATCGCCCTGGCCGCGGCCGACGCCGCGGCCAGGCCGGTGCGGCGCCCCGAGGAACTCGCCGAGGTCGACGGTCTCGTCATCCCCGGCGGCGAGTCCACGACCATCTCCAAGCTGGCCATCCTCTTCGGCGTGATGGAGCCGCTCCGCGCGCGCGTGCGCGGCGGCATGCCGGTCTACGGCACCTGCGCCGGCATGATCATGCTCGCCGACAAGATCCTCGACCCGCGCTCGGGCCAGGAGACGATCGGCGGCATCGACATGATCGTGCGCCGCAACGCCTTCGGACGGCAGAACGAGTCCTTCGAGGCGGCGGTCGACATCAAGGGCGTGCCGGGCGATCCTGTGGAGGGCGTCTTCATCCGCGCCCCCTGGGTCGAGTCCGTCGGCGCCGAGGCCGAGGTCCTCGCCGAGCACGACGGCCACATCGTCGCGGTCCGCCAGGGCAACGCGCTGGCCACGTCGTTCCATCCGGAACTGACCGGCGACCACCGCGTGCACGGCCTGTTCGTCGACATGGTGCGCGCGAACCGGACAGCCGAGTCCTTGTAGGATCTCTGGCGTTCGTTCATAGATGGGTTACGCGAAGGAGACAGGCAGATGTCCGGCCACTCTAAATGGGCCACGACGAAGCACAAGAAGGCCGTCATCGATGCCAAGCGTGGCAAGCTCTTCGCGAAGCTGATCAAGAACATCGAGGTCGCGGCGCGCATGGGCGGCGTCGACCTCGACGGCAACCCGACGCTCTACGACGCCGTCCAGAAGGCCAAGAAGCAGTCGGTGCCGAACAAGAACATCGACTCCGCGATCAAGCGCGGTGGCGGTCTCGAGGCCGGCGGTGCCGACTACGAGACGATCATGTACGAGGGCTACGGCCCGAACGGCGTCGCGGTGCTCATCGAGTGCCTCACCGACAACCGCAACCGCGCCGCCTCCGACGTCCGCGTCGCCATGACCCGCAACGGCGGCTCCATGGCCGACCCGGGCTCGGTGTCGTACATGTTCAGCCGCAAGGGCGTCGTCATCGTCCCCAAGGGCGAGCTGACCGAGGACGACGTCCTGACGGCCGTCCTGGACGCGGGCGCCGAGGAGGTCAACGACCTCGGCGAGTCCTTCGAGGTCATCAGCGAGGCCACCGACCTGGTCGCGGTCCGCACCGCCCTCCAGGAGGCCGGCATCGACTACGACTCCGCCGACTCCAGCTTCGTGCCGTCCGTCCAGGTCGAGCTGGACGAGGAGGGCGCCAAGAAGATCTTCAAGCTGATCGACGCGCTCGAGGACAGCGACGACGTGCAGAACGTCTTCGCCAACTTCGACGTCAGCGACGAGATCATGGAGAAGGTCGACGCGTAACGCCGCCGGGAGCTGCACGGGCTCAACGGGCCGACGGGACATCCCCGTCGGCCCGTCGCGTTGCCGGGCGTTGTTGCCCGGCGTTGTCGGTGGCACCCGATAGCCTGCACAAACAGGCGATCGAACGGAGGGGGCGCGGGGTGCGCGTACTGGGGGTGGACCCGGGGCTGACGCGATGCGGTGTCGGCGTGGTCGAGGGCGTCGCCGGACGCCCGCTCACCATGGTCGGCGTCGGCGTCGTCCGTACGCCCGCGGACGCCGAGTTGGGACACCGCCTCGTCGCCATCGAGCAGGGCATAGAGCAGTGGCTGGACGAGCACCGGCCCGAATTCGTCGCCGTGGAGCGGGTGTTCAGCCAGCACAACGTCCGTACGGTGATGGGCACGGCCCAGGCCAGCGCCGTCGCCATCCTGTGCGCCACCCGCCGCGGCATCCCCGTCGCGCTGCACACCCCGAGCGAGGTCAAGGCAGCCGTCACCGGATCGGGCCGGGCCGACAAGGCCCAGGTCGGCGCCATGGTCACCCGGCTGCTGCGGCTCAGCGCCCCGCCCAGGCCCGCCGACGCCGCCGACGCTCTCGCGCTCGCCATCTGCCACATCTGGCGCGCCCCCGCGCAGAACCGACTCCAGCAGGCCGTCGCCCTGCACACCGCCAATGCACCGAAAGGCCGTACGGCATGATCGCCTTCGTCAGCGGCACTGTGGCCGCACTCGCTCCGGACGCCGCCGTGGTCGAGGTGGGCGGGGTCGGCATGGCCGTCCAGTGCACCCCGAACACGCTGTCCACGCTGCGCCTCGGCCAGCCCGCCAAGCTGCACACCTCGCTGGTGGTCCGCGAGGACTCCCTCACGCTGTACGGCTTCGCGGACGACGACGAACGGCAGACGTTCGAGCTGCTCCAGACCGCGAGCGGCGTCGGCCCGCGCCTGGCCCAGGCGATGCTGGCGGTGCACTCGCCCGACGCCCTGCGCAGAGCCGTCGCCACCGCCGACGAGAAGTCGCTCACCGCCGTCCCCGGCATCGGCAAGAAGGGCGCCCAGAAGCTGCTCCTGGAGCTGAAGGACCGCCTGGGCGAACCGATCGGCGCGCCCGCCGTCGGCGCCCCGGTCACCCAGGGCTGGCGCGACCAGCTGCACGCCGCCCTGATCGGCCTCGGCTACGCGACCCGCGAGGCCGACGAGGCGGTCGCCGCCGTGACCCCGCAGGCCGAGGCCACCGAGGGCACGCCGCAGGTGGGCCAGCTGCTGAAGGCGGCGCTTCAGAGCCTCAACAGAGCACGCTGATCGACAGACCCGACGAGACCGGCGTACGACACCCTCGTACGACAACCACCGCGACCCGCGAGGCACACGCATGAACTGGGACGACACCACCGACACCCCCGCCCCCGAGCGGCTCGTCGGTGCGTCCGCCGACCGTGAGGACCAGGCCGTCGAGGCCGCCCTGCGCCCGAAGGACCTGGGCGAGTTCATCGGCCAGGAGAAGGTGCGCGAGCAGCTCGACCTCGTCCTGCGCGCCGCACGCGCGCGTGGCGCCACCGCCGATCACGTCCTGCTGTCGGGCGCCCCCGGCCTCGGCAAGACGACCCTCTCGATGATCATCGCGGCCGAGATGGGCGCCCCCATCCGCATCACATCCGGCCCCGCCATCCAGCACGCAGGCGACCTCGCCGCGATCCTCTCCTCCCTCCAGGAGGGCGAGGTCCTCTTCCTCGACGAGATCCACCGCATGTCCCGGCCCGCCGAGGAGATGCTGTACATGGCCATGGAGGACTACCGCGTCGACGTGATCGTCGGCAAGGGCCCGGGCGCCACCGCCATCCCCCTCGAACTGCCCCCGTTCACCCTGGTCGGCGCCACCACGCGCGCGGGCCTGCTGCCGCCCCCGCTGCGCGACCGCTTCGGCTTCACCGCGCACATGGAGTTCTACGAGCCCGTCGAGCTGGAGCGGGTCATCCACCGCTCGGCCAACCTGCTCGACGTCGAGATCGAGGCCGACGGCGCCGCCGAGATCGCGGGCCGCTCCCGCGGGACCCCCCGGATCGCCAACCGCCTGCTGCGCCGCGTACGCGACTACGCCCAGGTCAAGGCGGACGGGATCATCACCCGGGACATCGCCGGGGCCGCCCTCGCCGTGTACGAGGTCGACGCGCGCGGCCTCGACCGGCTCGACCGCGCCGTCCTCGAGGCCCTGCTCAAGCTGTTCGGCGGCGGTCCCGTCGGCCTGTCCACGCTGGCGGTCGCGGTGGGGGAGGAGCGCGAGACCGTCGAGGAGGTGGCCGAACCCTTCCTGGTGCGGGAGGGACTGCTCGCCCGCACTCCCCGTGGCCGGGTCGCCACGCCCGCCGCATGGGCGCATCTCGGCCTCACCCCGCCCCGCCCATCTGCGGGAAACGGACAACAGGACCTGTTCGGGGCGTGATGGATCTGTGACGGCGAGCTCTGTGGCCGGACAAGGAACCCCGGTGCCATGCTGAGCGTTGTTCCATGCGCGGAGACTCGCTTAGACTCCGCCGATGCCGCCTTTGTCGGCGGCACACAAATCCCCCAACCATCAGGCCGCTCACCATCGCGGTCGTGTGAAGGAAGTTCCGACCCGTGAGTCTCGTGACCCTCCTCCCGTTCATCGTGCTCATCGGGGCCATGTTCCTGATGACCCGGTCGGCCAAGAAGAAGCAGCAACAGGCCGCCGACATGCGGAACCAGATGCAGCCCGGATCCGGTGTCCGCACCATCGGGGGCATGTACGCCACCGTCAAGGAGGTCAGTGACGACACCGTCCTCCTCGACGCCGGCCCGGGCGTGGAGCTTCTCTTCGCCAAGAACGCGATCGGTGCCGTCCTCTCCGACGACGAGTACAACCGCATCGTGCACGGCATCGAGCACGACCTGAAGTCCGACGTCGTCCCGGACGACGCCTCCTCCCTCACCGAGACCGACGAGCCCGCCGCTGCCGCCGCTTCCGACGAGAAGTCCGTCGACCTCGGTAAGAAGGACGAGACGGAAGAGGCGGACGAGCCGTCCGACGCCGTGACCGCCGACGCGAAGGCGGACGACGAGCCGAAGAAGACCGACGGCGACTCCGACGCGAAGTAGCCATGTTCCGGGGCGCGCGGGCCATGCCTGCGCGCCCCCGGGCATGCCGACTTCGCACGGGATCCCGACACCATGTCATGGCCGCCCGTTCCCCTGACCCGGGGCGAGACGGCCCGAGAGGGAGTACGAGAAGGTGGCAGCACCTAAGAGGGGCCGGAACGCGAGCGCCCCGAGCAAGCCAGGGCGCTCGCTGGTCCTCATCCTGATCGCCATCGCGGCGCTCACCGGGGGAATGTTCGCCTCGGGGCACACCACTCCGCGACTCGGCATCGACCTGGCCGGCGGTACGAGCATCACGCTTCGCGCGGTAGCCGAGCCCGGTCAGGAATCCGCGATCAACAAGACCAACATGGACACCGCGGTCAGCATCATGGAGCGCCGTGTCAATGGTCTGGGTGTCTCGGAGGCCGAGGTACAGACCCAGGGCGACAAGAACATCATCGTCAACATCCCCAAGGGCACCAACTCCAAGGAGGCCCGGGCACAGGTCGGCACCACCGCCAAGCTCTACTTCCGCCCGGTCCTCGCCACCGAGGTCTCCGGCGGCGGCGCGACTCCCACGCCCACGCCCAGCCCCTCCGGCAGCGCCTCGGGCGACTCCGGCGACAAGGCGACGGACAAGGCGACCGACAAGTCGACCCCCTCCGGCTCGGCCAGCCCGTCGGCGAGCTCCACCACCCAGGGCCGCGCGGTCACCGACGCCCTGAAGGCCGACCCCACGCCGTCCGGCAGCGCCTCCCCCTCCCCGAGCGGCAGCCCCACGGGTGACGCGGCGAGCGGCAAGCTCGAAGCGCAGTACGCCGCCCTGGACTGCACCAAGGAGTCGGTCCGCGCCAAGGCCGGCGACGGCGCCAAGCCCTCCGACACCACCGTCGCCTGCGGTCAGAACTCGCAGGGCCAGTGGCAGAAGTACATCCTCGGCCCCGCCGCGGTCGACGGCACCGACGTCGACGACGCCCAGGCCGTCTTCAACACCCAGACCGGCGCCGGCTGGACCGTGACGATGAAGTTCACGGGCAGCGGAGCCAAGAAGTTCGCCGACATCACCGGCAAGCTGGCCCAGAACCAGTCCCCGCAGAATCAGTTCGCCATCGTCCTGGACGGCGAGGTCGTCTCCGACCCGTTCGTCCGCGAGGCCCTGACGGGCGGCAATGCCGAGATCTCCGGCAACTTCAACCAGGAGTCGGCCCAGAGCCTCGCCAACATGCTGTCGTACGGCGCCCTGCCGCTGTCCTTCCAGGAGGACAGCGTCACCACGGTGACCGCCGCCCTCGGTGGTGAGCAGCTCAAGGCGGGTCTGATCGCCGGCGCGATCGGCCTCGCCCTGGTCGTCATCTACCTGCTGGTCTACTACCGCGGCCTGTCGCTCATCGCGATTTTCTCGCTGCTGGTCTCCGCGGCCCTGACCTACTCGATCATGTCGCTGCTCGGCCCGGCCATCGGCTTCGCACTGAACCTGCCGGCCGTCTGCGGCGCCATCGTCGCCATCGGCATCACAGCGGACTCGTTCATCGTGTACTTCGAACGCGTCCGAGACGAGATCCGCGAGGGCCGCTCGCTGCGCCCCGCCGTCGAGCGGGCCTGGCCGCGCGCCCGGCGCACCATCCTGGTCTCCGACTTCGTGTCGTTCCTCGCCGCCGCGGTGCTCTTCATCGTCTCCGTCGGCAAGGTCCAGGGCTTCGCGTTCACGCTCGGCCTGACCACCCTGCTCGACGTGGTCGTCGTGTTCCTGTTCACCAAGCCGCTGCTGACGATCCTGGCCCGCAGCAAGTTCTTCGCGAGCGGTCACAGCTGGTCCGGCCTCGATCCCAAGCGACTGGGGGCCAAGCCCCCGCTGCGCCGCACCCGCCGTCCCTCCGCCCCCGTCGAGACGAAGGAGGCGTGAGATGTCGAAGCTCGGCAACCTCGGCGCCCGACTGCACCGTGGCGAGGTCGGCTACGACTTCGTCGGCAACCGCAAGATCTGGTACGGCCTCTCGATCCTGATCACCATCGTGGCCATCGCCGGCCTGGCGGTGCGCGGTCTGAACATGGGCATCGAGTTCCAGGGCGGCGCGGTCTTCAACACGCCCAAGACCACCGTCTCGGTCTCCCAGGCGCAGGAGTACGCGGAAGAGGCCTCCGGCCACGACGCGATCGTCCAGAAGCTCGGCAGCGGCGACAAGGCCACGCTGCGCATCCAGGTCGCGGGCATCGACACGGACCAGGCCGACAAGGTCTCGGCGCAGCTCGCCAAGGACCTCGGCGTCGCGGAGAAGGACGTCACCGGCGAACTCGTCGGCCCCAGCTGGGGTGAACAGATCGCCAACAAGGCCTGGCAGGGTCTCGGGATCTTCCTGGTCCTCGTGGTGATCTATCTGGCGATCGCGTTCGAATGGCGGATGGCACTGGCCGCCTTCGTCGCCCTGATCCACGACATCACGATCACGGTCGGCGTCTACGCCCTCGTCGGCTTCGAGGTCACACCCGGCACGGTGATCGGTCTGCTCACGATCCTCGGTTACTCGCTCTATGACACGGTCGTCGTCTTCGACAGCCTCAAGGAGCAGACGAAGGACATCACCAAGCAGACCCGCTGGACCTACAGCGACATCGCCAACCGCTCGATCAACAGCACCCTGGTCCGCTCCGTCAACACCACCGTGGTCGCGCTGCTGCCGGTGGCGGGCCTGCTGTTCATCGGCGGCGGCTTCCTCGGCGCCGGCATGCTCAACGACATCTCGCTGTCGCTGTTCGTCGGTCTGGCCGCCGGTGCGTACTCCTCGATCTTCATCGCCACGCCGCTCGTCGCCGACCTCAAGGAGCTCGAGCCGCAGATGAAGGCCCTGAAGAAGCGCGTGCTCGCCAAGCGCGCCCAGGCCACGGCCCACGGCCCGGCCACCGACGAGCCGCCGGGCGACGAGCCGGAGGACGCCGCCCCGGCGGTCGTCGGCCCGCGCAACCAGCCCGCGTCCCGTGGGCGGGGCCGCGGCCGACCTTCGGGGAAGCGCCGATGACCGGCATCAAGGAACTCCTGCTCAGCCGTATCCGCGATGTGGCGGACTACCCGGAGCCGGGCGTGATGTTCAAGGACATCACCCCGCTCCTGGCGGACCCGGCCGCCTTCACGGCGCTCACCGACGCGCTGGCGGAGATCGTCGGGAACACCGGTGCCACGAAGATCGTCGGCCTGGAGGCGCGCGGCTTCATCCTCGGAGCCCCGGTCGCCGTCCGCGCGGGCGTCGGCTTCATCCCCGTGCGCAAGGCGGGCAAGCTCCCCGGAGCGACCCTCAGCCAGGCGTACGACCTGGAGTACGGCTCGGCGGAGATCGAGGTCCACGCCGAGGACCTGAGCTCCGGCGACCGCGTCCTGGTCATCGACGACGTCCTGGCGACGGGCGGCACCGCGGAGGCCTCGATCCAGCTGATCCGCCGGGCCGGCGCCCAGGTGGCCGGCCTGGCCGTGCTGATGGAACTGGGCTTCCTCGGCGGCCGAACCCGCCTGGAACCGGCCCTGGCCGGGGCCCCGCTGGAGTCGCTGCTCACGGTCTGACCCGAGCCGCACCCACCGCAGCACCGGATGCCGCGCACCTGCACGCCAGGCGCGCGGCATCCGTGCGCCGGGGCACGCCACACGGCACAGCGCGCCCTCCGATGGCGAGAAACCGTCGGTTCACCCAGGTGCGGTGGCCCGTGCGCCCACCGCGCGACAGCCACAGGAAACGCACACGCCACCCCCAGGACACGGCAAGGACGGCTCGACGGAATCCCGCGGCAGCCCCTCGTGTTTCTCCGGTAGACGGCCCTCACATCGGGCTGCGGGCGATCCTGGGGCGCAGGATCGCTACCATGGGGTCTCCGGAGCCTGACCGGGGGACCCGGATCGCGCACGAGGAGTCCTCTTGCCAGACGAGGCCCAGCACCTGACCGCCGCCAAGCCCGAGTCCGCCTCGGCCCCTGCGGCGAAGCCCGCGCCGAACGCGCCACACGCGAAGAACGACTCGCGCGGGACGGTCGAGCATGCCCAGTCCGCGCCCGTCGACAAGCCGGCCGAACCGCCCCGCCCCAAGCCCACGCCGTCGGCGCCCGCGGTCCGCCCGAACACCGGCCAGCCCGCCCGCACCGGCTCCTCCAACCGCGTCCGCGCCCGCCTCGCCCGCCTCGGCGTCCAGCGCTCCAACCCGTACAACCCGGTCCTTGAGCCGTTGCTGCGCATAGTCCGCAGCAACGACCCCAAGATCGAGACCGCCACCCTGCGCCAGATCGAGAAGGCCTACCAGGTCGCCGAGCGCTGGCACCGCGGCCAGAAGCGCAAGAGCGGCGACCCGTACATCACCCACCCCCTCGCCGTCACCACGATCCTCGCCGAGCTGGGCATGGATCCGGCCACCCTGATGGCGGGCCTGCTGCACGACACCGTCGAGGACACCGAGTACGGCCTCGACCAGCTCCGCCGCGACTTCGGCGACTCCGTCGCCCTGCTCGTCGACGGCGTCACCAAGCTGGACAAGGTCAAGTTCGGCGAGGCCGCGCAGGCCGAGACCGTGCGCAAGATGGTCGTCGCCATGGCCAAGGACCCGCGCGTCCTGGTCATCAAGCTCGCCGACCGCCTGCACAACATGCGCACCATGCGCTACCTCAAGCGCGAGAAGCAGGAGAAGAAGGCGCGCGAGACCCTCGAGATCTACGCGCCGCTCGCCCACCGCCTCGGCATGAACACCATCAAGTGGGAGCTGGAGGACCTCGCCTTCGCGATCCTCTACCCCAAGATGTACGACGAGATCGTACGGCTGGTGGCCGAGCGGGCACCGAAGCGTGACGAGTACCTGGCCATAGTGACCGACGAGGTGCAGCAGGACCTGCGCGCGGCCCGCATCAAGGCCACCGTCACCGGCCGCCCGAAGCACTACTACAGCGTCTACCAGAAGATGATCGTCCGCGGCCGTGACTTCGCGGAGATCTACGACCTGGTGGGCATCCGCGTCCTCGTCGACACGGTCCGCGACTGCTACGCCGCCCTCGGCACCGTGCACGCGCGATGGAACCCGGTCCCCGGCCGGTTCAAGGACTACATCGCGATGCCCAAGTTCAACATGTACCAGTCGCTGCACACGACGGTCATCGGCCCCAACGGCAAGCCGGTCGAACTCCAGATCCGCACGTTCGACATGCACCGCCGCGCCGAGTACGGCATCGCCGCGCACTGGAAGTACAAGCAGGAGGCCGTCGCCGGCACGTCCAAGGTGCGCACCGACGTGCCCAAGGCCGGCAAGGGCAAGGACGACCACCTCAACGACATGGCGTGGCTGCGCCAGCTGCTTGACTGGCAGAAGGAGACCGAGGACCCGGGCGAGTTCCTGGAGTCCCTGCGCTTCGACCTGTCCCGCAACGAGGTCTTCGTCTTCACCCCCAAGGGCGACGTCATAGCGCTCCCGGCGGGCGCCACCCCCGTCGACTTCGCGTACGCCGTCCACACTGAGGTCGGTCATCGCACCATAGGAGCGCGGGTCAACGGCCGTCTCGTACCGCTCGAATCCACCCTGGACAACGGCGACCTGGTGGAGGTCTTCACCTCCAAGGCACCCGGCGCGGGCCCCTCCCGCGACTGGCTCGGCTTCGTGAAGTCGCCGCGCGCCCGCAACAAGATCCGGGCCTGGTTCTCCAAGGAGCGCCGGGACGAGGCGATCGAGCAGGGCAAGGACGCCATCGTCCGCGCGATGCGCAAGCAGAACCTGCCGATCCAGCGCATCCTCACCGGCGACTCGCTGGTCACCCTCGCCCACGAGATGCGCTACGCCGACATCTCCGCGCTGTACGCGGCGATCGGCGAGGGCCATGTCTCCGCGCAGAACATCGTGCAGAAACTCGTCCAGGCCCTCGGCGGCGAGGAAGCGGCCACGGAGGAGATCGACGAGTCGGTCCCGCCGACCCGCAGCCGCAGCCGCAAGCGCCGCTCCAGCGCCGACCCGGGCGTCATCGTCAAGGGCGTCGAGGACGTGTGGGTCAAGCTGGCCCGCTGCTGTACGCCCGTACCCGGCGACCCGATCATCGGCTTCGTCACGCGCGGTAGCGGCGTATCGGTTCACCGCAGCGACTGCGTGAACGTGGAGTCACTGTCCCGCGAGCCCGAGCGCATCCTCGAGGTCGAGTGGGCGCCGACCCAGTCCTCGGTCTTCCTGGTCGCCATCCAGGTCGAGGCCCTGGACCGCTCCCGCCTCCTGTCGGACGTCACCCGCGTCCTGTCCGACCAGCACGTCAACATCCTCTCCGCGGCCGTCCAGACCTCCCGCGACCGCGTCGCCACCTCCCGTTTCACCTTCGAGATGGGCGACCCGAAGCACCTGGGGCACGTCCTGAAGGCGGTCAGGGGAGTGGAGGGCGTCTACGACGTGTACCGCGTGACATCGGCGCGCAGCCGGTCGTAAGGCATACGAAAGGGGCCCACGAAGGAGGGCTCCCGTACGTCACGTACGGGAGCCCTCTTCTCGTGACCCTGTGGCGTCAGCCGCCGAACTCCTGCAGACCCTTCAGCGCCTGGTCCAGCAGCGCCTGACGGCCCTCCAGCTCACGCTCCAGCTTGTCGGCCTTCGCGTTGTTGCCCTGGGCGCGCGCCTGCTCGATCTGGCCCTTGAGCTTGTCCACGGCGGCCTGGAGCTGACCGGTCAGCCCCTCGGCACGCGCGCGTGCCTCCGGGTTGGTCCGGCGCCACTCGGCCTCCTCGGCCTCCTGGATGGCCCGCTCCACGGCGTGCATCCGGCCCTCGACCTTCGGCCGGGCGTCCCGCGGCACATGGCCGATGGCCTCCCAGCGCTCGTTGATCGAGCGGAAGGCGGCACGCGCGCCCTTCAGGTCGCCGATCGGCAGGAGCTTCTCGGCCTCACCGGCCAGCTCCTCCTTCAGCTTCAGGTTCTCGGCCTGCTCCGCGTCGCGCTCGGCGAACACCGAGCTGCGGGCGGCGAAGAAGATGTCCTGGGCGCCGCGGAAGCGGTTCCACAGGTCGTCCTCGTGCTCGCGCTGAGCGCGGCCCGCGGCCTTCCACTCCGACATCAGCTCCCGGTAGCGCGCCGCCGTCGGACCCCAGTCGGTCGAACCCGACATCGACTCGGCCTCGGCGACCAGCCGCTCCTTGGTCCGGCGGGCCTCCTCGCGCTGCGCGTCCAGCTGCGCGAAGTGCGCCTTGCGCCGCTTGGAGAACGCCGACCGGGCGTGCGAGAAGCGGTGCCACAGCTCGTCGTCGGACTTGCGGTCCAGCCGCGGCAGGCCCTTCCAGGTGTCCACCAGGGCCCGCAGCCGCTCGCCGGCCGCCCGCCACTGGTCGGACTGCGCCAGCTCCTCGGCCTCCGTGACCAGCGCCTCCTTGGCGTGGCGCGCCTCGTCGGACTGCCTCGCCCGCTGTGCCTTGCGCTCCTCACGGCGCTTGGCGACCGTCTCGACGAGCTTGTCGAGCCGCGTGCGCAGGGCATCCAGATCACCGACCGCGTGGTGCGCGTCGACCTGCTCCCGCAGATGGTCGATGGCGGTCTGGGCGTCCTTCGCCGACAGGTCGGTGGTCTTCACTCGCTTTTCGAGGAGGCCGATCTCGACAACCAGGCCCTCGTACTTGCGCTCGAAATAGGCCAGCGCCTCTTCGGGGGTGCCGGCCTGCCAGGAACCGACGACCTGCTCGCCATCGGCCGTACGCACGTACACGGTCCCCGTCTCGTCGACGCGGCCCCACGGGTCGCTGCTCACAGCGCCTCCTCCACATGATGCCTGCGAAGGGCTTGTGCTCCCCCGGGCATCGTCCACAGTTTCGTCACGGCCAACATAGGCGACCGGCGGGTTGCCTGTCCGCATCCCGCGCGACCGAAATTTCGCAGTTGGCGGTCAGGATTTCGTGACCGTCGCCTTGTTGATCACGACCGTCGCGTTCGGCGCCCCGTCGCCCTGGCCAGTGCTCTCACCGGCCTCGGCAATCTTCTTGAGTACCTTCATGCCGGATTCGGAAACGGTACCGAACGGTGTGTAGCTGGGCGGAAGCTGACTGTCCTGGTACACGAGGAAGAACTGGCTGCCGCCGGAGTTCTTCTGCCCGGTGTTCGCCATCGCCACCGTGCCCGCCGGATAGATGTTGTCCTTCAGGCTTTTGTCCTTCAGGTTCTCGTCCGGAATCGTGTAGCCGGGACCGCCCGTGCCGGTGCCCGTCGGGTCGCCGCACTGCAGCACGTAGATGCCGTTGGTGGTGAGCCGGTGGCACTTGGAGTGGTCGAAGTAGCCCTTGCCGGCCAGGAAGTCGAACGAGTTGACCGTGTGCGGCGCGGCCGACGCCTTCAGGTCGATGTCTATGTCGCCGCACGTCGTCGCGAGCTTCATCGTGTACTTCGCCGACTTGTCGACGGTCAGCTCCGGCTCCTTCTTCCAGGTCGCCGTCTTGACCTTGCCCTCGGCGGGCTTCTCGCACGGGTCCGGGGCCTTGCTGGTCGGGCTCGCGCTGGGCGTGACCTCCGCGCCCGCGTTCTCGTTCTTGGTGCCGTCGTCCTTGAGTACCCCGGTCGTGTACAGCGCGAGACTGCCGATGATCACGACGCCGAGCACCGACGCGATCACCGAGTTGCGCATACGCGCCTTGCGTCGCGCGGACGTACGCCGCTCCTGCTGCCGCAAGAACTTCTCCCGGGCGAGCTGACGCCGCCGCTGTTCCTGGCTGACCACCGGGTTCTCTCCTCATGCGTCGTATGTGTCGACCGGTACGCGTGTGTTCAGCGAGTCGACCGCCTGCGTGTGCCCCGTACCGTATATGGGTTCGCTGAGGAATCGGCAGCGCCGGTAGGCTCTGACGACAGGCGGAGTCCGCCGACAAACCACTCGTGTCGACACAAACGAAGGACGATCGTGCTCATTGCCGGGTTCCCCGCCGGGGCCTGGGGGACGAACTGTTATCTCGTCGCCCCCGCCGCCGGTGAGGAGTGCGTGATCATCGACCCGGGCCACGAGGCCGCCCCCGGAGTCGAGGAAGCGCTGAAGAAGCATCGGCTCAAGCCCGTCGCCGTCGTCCTCACCCACGGCCACCTCGACCATGTGGCCTCGGTCGTCCCGGTGTGCGGTGCGCACGACGTACCGGCCTGGATCCACCCCGAGGACCGGTACATGATGAGCGACCCCGAGAAGGCGCTCGGCCGCTCCATCGGCATGCAGTTGATGGGCGAGCTGACCATCGGGGAGCCGGACGACGTCAAGGAGCTGACCGACGGCTCGAAGCTGGAGCTGGCGGGCCTGGAGCTGACCGTCGCGCACGCGCCGGGCCATACCAAGGGGTCGGTGACCTTCGGCCTGCCCGAGGCGGCGGACATCCCGCCGATCCTCTTCTCGGGCGACCTGCTGTTCGCCGGCTCCATCGGACGCACCGACCTGCCCGGCGGTGACATGGCCGAGATCCTCGACTCGCTGGCCCGCGTGTGCCTGCCGCTCGACGACTCGACCGTGGTGCTGTCCGGCCACGGCCCCCAGACGACCATCGGCCAGGAGCGCGCCACCAACCCCTATCTGCGGCAGGTGGCCGCCGGCCTGGGAGCCCAGGAAGCTCCCCGACGAGGAATGTGACGAGACTTCCGTGAGCACCTTCAAGGCCCCCAAGGGCACGTACGACCTGATCCCGCCGGACTCCGCCAAGTACCTGGCGGTCCGCGAGGCGATCGCGGCTCCCCTGCGCAACTCCGGCTACGGCTACATCGAGACGCCCGGCTTCGAGAGCGTCGAGCTGTTCGCGCGCGGCGTCGGCGAGTCCACCGACATCGTCACGAAGGAGATGTACGCCTTCGAGACCAAGGGCGGCGACAAGCTCGCCCTGCGCCCCGAGGGCACGGCCTCGGTCCTGCGCGCGGCCCTGGAGGCCAACCTGCACAAGGCGGGCAACCTCCCGGTCAAGCTCTGGTACTCGGGCTCCTACTACCGCTACGAGCGCCCCCAGAAGGGCCGCTACCGGCACTTCTCCCAGGTCGGCGCCGAGGCGATCGGTGCCGAGGACCCGGCGCTGGACGCCGAGTTGATCATCCTGGCCGACCAGGCGTACCGCTCGCTGGGCCTGAGCGACTTCCGGATCCTGCTCAACAGCCTGGGCGACAAGGAGTGCCGCCCGGTCTACCGGGCCGCGCTGGTGGACTTCCTGCGCGGCCTGGACCTGGACGAGGACACGCGCCGCCGGGTCGACATCAACCCGCTGCGCGTCCTTGACGACAAGCGCGAGTCGGTCCAGAAGCAGCTCACCGGCGCCCCGCTCCTGCGCGACTACCTCTGCGACGCCTGCAAGGCGTACCACGAGGAGGTCCGCGAGCTGATCACGGCGGCCGGCGTCTCCTTCGAGGACGACCCGAAGCTGGTGCGCGGCCTGGACTACTACACGCGTACGACCTTCGAGTTCGTCCACGACGGTCTCGGCTCCCAGTCCGCGGTGGGCGGCGGCGGCCGCTACGACGGGCTGTCCGAGATGATCGGCGGCCCCGCCCTGCCGTCCGTCGGCTGGGCGCTGGGCGTCGACCGCACGGTGCTCGCCCTGGAGGCGGAGGGCGTGGAGCTCCAACTCCCGGCGTCCACCAGCGTGTTCGCGGTGCCGCTCGGCGAGGAGGCCCGCCGGGTGCTGTTCGCCAAGGTCACCGAGTTGCGCAAGGTCGGCATCGCGGCGGACTTCTCCTACGGCGGCAAGGGCCTCAAGGGCGCTATGAAGAGCGCCAACCGCAGCGGCGCCCGCTACACGATCGTGGCCGGAGAGCGCGACCTCGCCGAGGGCGTCGTACAGCTCAAGGACATGGACTCCGGCGAGCAGTCGGCCATCGGCGTCAACGAGATCGTCGCGGAACTGGAAGCCCGATTGGGCTGATTCTGCAGGGCGGGGACCTTTGCGTCCCCGCCCTGTCGGCCGTCTTGCTTATGTCCAGCGAACGGTGGGCAAGGGCGGGTGTACGGCACAATGTGCCGTGTCCGGAGAAACTCCAAGTCTCAAGTGACGGAATCGGCGTGATGAGCAAGACGACAGTCAAAGACGTCTCCACCGAACCCGAGCCGGAACGAGCCGGGGCGCCGCCGCAGTTGCTGGGCAGCAGCCGTGCGTTCGCTCTGATGCTGGTGATCACCGGCGCAGCCGGACTGCTCGCCGCTTGGGTCATCACGATCGACAAGTTCAAGATTCTCGAGGCCAAGGTCGAGGGGAAGACCTTCACACCCGGCTGCAGCCTCAACCCGATCGTCTCCTGCGGCAGCATCATGGAGAGCGAGCAGGCGTCCGTCTTCGGGTTCCCGAACCCCATGCTCGGCCTCTTGGCCTACGGCATCGTCATCTGCGTCGGTATCAGCCTGCTCAGCCGCGCCCGCTTCCCGCGCTGGTACTGGCTGACCTTCAACTTCGGCACGCTCTTCGGCGTCGTCTTCTGCACCTGGCTGATGTTCCAGTCGCTCTACCGCATCGGCGCGCTGTGCCTGTGGTGTTCGCTCGCCTGGGCCGCGACGATCACCATGTTCTGGTACCTGACCTCCTTCAACATCCGCAGCGGGTTCCTGCCGGCCCCGCGCCCGCTGAAGAACTTCCTCGCCGAGTTCACCTGGGTGCTCCCGGTGACGCACTGCGGCATCATCGTCATGCTGATCCTGACCCGCTGGGGCAGCCAGCTCTGGGCCTGACCCGCTCCGGCCTCGATGTCAGTGCGGTGATTTAGGGTTTCCAGCGTGGAGCCCGACCTGTTCACCGCCGCCGCAGAAGAACGCCAGGAGAAGGACCCCGCGGGGAGCCCCCTGGCGGTGCGCATGCGCCCGCGCACCCTCGACGAGGTCGTGGGCCAGCAGCATCTGCTGAAACCGGGATCGCCGCTGCGCAGGCTCGTCGGCGAGTCCGGCGGCGGCCCCGCCGGACCGTCCTCGGTGATCCTCTGGGGCCCGCCCGGCACCGGCAAGACCACCCTGGCCTACGTCGTCTCCAAGGCCACCAACAAGCGCTTCGTCGAGCTGTCCGCCATCACCGCCGGGGTGAAGGAGGTGCGCGCGGTCATCGACGGCGCCCGCCGCGCCACCGGCGGCTTCGGCAAGGAGACCGTCCTCTTCCTCGACGAGATCCACCGCTTCAGCAAGGCCCAGCAGGACTCCCTCCTCCCGGCCGTCGAGAACCGCTGGGTGACCCTGATCGCGGCGACCACCGAGAACCCGTACTTCTCGGTCATCTCCCCCCTGCTGTCCCGCTCCCTCCTGCTCACCCTCGACCCCCTCACCGACGACGACATCCGCGGCCTGCTCAGGCGCGCGCTGAGCGACGAACGCGGACTGAAGGACTCCGTCGGCCTCCCCGAGGACACCGAGGAGCACCTGCTGAGGATCGCCGGCGGCGACGCCCGCCGCGCCCTGACCGCCCTGGAGGCCGCCGCCGGGGCCGCGCTGGACCAGGGCGAGACCGACGTCAGCCTCCAGACGCTGGAGCAGACCGTCGACCGCGCGGCGGTGAAGTACGACCGCGACGGCGACCAGCACTACGACGTCGCCAGCGCCCTCATCAAGTCCATCCGCGGCTCCGACGTCGACGCCGCCCTGCACTACCTGGCCCGGATGATCGAGGCCGGCGAGGACCCCCGCTTCATCGCCCGCCGCCTGATGATCTCCGCCAGCGAGGACATCGGCCTCGCCGATCCGAACGCCCTGCCGATCGCGGTCGCCGCAGCCCAGGCCGTCGCCATGATCGGCTTCCCCGAGGCCGCCCTCACCCTCAGCCACGCCACCATCGCCCTCGCGCTGGCCCCCAAGTCCAACTCCGCGACCACCGCGATCGGCGCCGCCATGGACGACGTACGCAAGGGCATGGCGGGGCCCGTCCCGCCCCACCTGCGCGACGGGCACTACAAGGGCGCCGCCAAGCTCGGGCACGCGCAGGGGTACGTGTATCCGCACGACCTGGCCGAGGGCATCGCCGAGCAGCAGTACGCCCCGGACGCCCTCAAGGACCGCGAGTACTACAGCCCGACCCGGCACGGCGCCGAGGCGAGGTACGCGGACGCCGTGGAGTGGACCCGCAAGCACCTCGGTCGCAAGCGGTCCTGAGCACCCTGTAAACTTTCCCGAAGTGCTGTGTCCTGTGCTGTCAGAACGGGACGGTCAGCCGGAGCCCCGATCCTCGGATCGGCTCCAGGAGCGTCGCGCACCGTCGAACGGTGTCGCGGGCAGCCCACCACCACTCGTCGCAGGACGGGACCGGTCGGTGGGCCACTCGCGTGCTGCACGTATGTGCCCAGACCAGGGGAGCGGCTGCCCACCGAAGTCCGTCAGGACGAGGCGGGTTTCCCCGGCTGCGGATGCGACCTCCCTCAACCCTGACAAGCCGAAAACCAGGAAATGAGAAACAAGTGGCGAACCAGTCCCGCCCCAAGGTCAAGAAGTCGCGTGCCCTCGGCATCGCGCTGACCCCGAAGGCCGTCAAGTACTTCGAGGCCCGTCCCTACCCGCCGGGTGAGCACGGCCGTGGCCGCAAGCAGAACTCGGACTACAAGGTCCGTCTGCTGGAGAAGCAGCGTCTGCGCGCGCAGTACGACGTGTCCGAGCGCCAGCTCGTCCGCGCCTACGAGCGTGCCTCCAAGGTTCAGGGCAAGACCGGTGAGGCCCTGATCATCGAGCTCGAGCGTCGTCTCGACGCCCTGGTGCTGCGTTCGGGCATCGCCCGCACCATCTACCAGGCCCGTCAGATGGTCGTGCACGGCCACATCGAGGTCAACGGCCAGAAGGTCGACAAGCCGTCCTTCCGCGTCAAGCCCGACGACGTCGTGATGGTCCGCGAGCGCAGCCGCGAGAAGACCCTCTTCTCCATCGCCCGTGAGGGCGGCTTCGCCCCCGAGGGCGAGACCCCGCGCTACCTCCAGGTGAACCTCAAGGCCCTGGCGTTCCGCCTGGACCGCGAGCCGAACCGCAAGGAGATCCCGGTGATCTGCGACGAGCAGCTCGTCGTCGAGTACTACGCCCGTTGATCCTTCAGCGGTCGTAGGACACCTGCGCCTCAGCCCGTCGTCTCCCCGCCCTTGCGGGTGGGGGAGGCGGCGGGCTCTCGCATGCCCGGCGCACCGCCGCCTCCCGGCCGAGCGCGGCACCCTGCCGTACGCACTCCTCGTACCGCTCGTCGCCGAGCCGTTCCCGCGCCGCCGACTCGCACAGCTCGTGCGGGGCGTTGAAGCAGGCCGAGCCGAACAGCGGCAGCCCCACCGACGGCCACATCCCGGCCGCCGCGCCCTGCAGCACCGCGGCCTCCGCGGCATCGCCCTGTGCACCCGTGACCAGGGCCAGCAGCTCCAGGGCCAGCACCGAGCCGAGCAGGTCGTGGAAGGCGTGGGCGCTCGTCAGGCAGTCGGTCAGCAGGGCGCGGGCGCCGGGCAGGTCACCGTCGGCCCAGGCGGCGTACGCCAGGACGTACAGCGCGTAGGAGCGCGCCCAGCGCTCGCCGTGGTCCTCGCACACCCGGCGCACGTCCTCGCACAACCGCACCGCGTCCGGCAGATCGCCCTGGAACGCCCGTGTCATCGCCAACTCGACCCGGCCCATCAGCACATTGCTGTTGAGCTCGCCGATCTCCTGGTAGCGGCCGAGCGCCGAGCCGAGCAGTGTCTCGGCGCGCTCCATGTCGTCCGAGAGCAGGGCCAGACAGCCCATGCGGTGCTCGGCGTACGCCACCGCGGTGGCGTCGCCGGCACGCTCCGCCTCCTCCCGGCACTCGTGCAGCACCCCGAGCGCGGGCACGGAGTCGCCCTGCAGGATCGCGACATAGCCGAGCACCCACAGCGCCTTCAGCCGCGACCGCTCATGGCCGGAGTCCAGCGCCACCGCCTGCTCCAGCCAGTGCCGCCCCTCCTTGAGCCGGCCGCAGCCGACCCAGTAGAACCACAGGGAGCCCGCGAGACAGTGGCCCAGATGCGCCTCGTCCGGCTCGCTCAGGCAGTACTCCAGCGCGCAGCGCAGATTCGGCAGCTCCGCCTCGATGCGCGCGGCCACCTCGTCCTGCCGCGGTGAGAACCACTCCAGCTCGCACCAGGTCGTCAGGCCCAGATACCAGTCGCGGTGCCGGCGCCGCAGCCGGTCCGCGTCCCCGGCCGCCGCCAGCCAGTCGGCGCCGTACGCCCGGATCGTGTCCAGCATGCGGTAGCGCACACCGGCCTCGGTCTCCTCGCGCGCGACCACGGACTGGGCGAGCAGCTCCGCGAGCACGTCGAGGACGTCGTCGGCGTGCAGACCCTGGCCGCCGCACACGTACTCGGCCGCCTCCAGGTCGAACCGGCCCGCGAACACCGACAGCCGTGCCCACAGCAACCGCTCCTCGGGCGTGCACAGTTCATGGCTCCAGCCGACGGCCGTGCGCAGCGTCCGGTGACGCGGCGGAGCGTCCGGGCCGCCCCCGGTCAGCAGCCGGAACCGGTCGTCGAGCCGCTCCAGCAACTGCCCCGGCGACAGCATCCGCAGCCGCCCCGCGGCCAGTTCGATCGCGAGCGGGATCCCGTCCAGGCGCCGGCACACCTCCCGTACGTCCGCGTCGTCCCGCACAGCCACCCCGTGCTGTGCCGCCCGCGCCACGAACAGCTCCACGGCCTCGTCCTCGCCCAGCGGCGCCAGCGGTAGCAGCCGCTCGCCCGCGACGCCCATCGGCCTGCGTCCCACGCCGAGCACCGTCAGCCCCGGCACCCGGCGCAGCAGCTCCGTCACCAGCTCCGCACAGGCCTCCACCAGGTGTTCGAAGCCGTCCAGGATCAGCAGGAGTTCACGCCCGGCGAGATGAGCGAGCAGGGTCTCGTGGGGCAGCCGGGTCGTGTGGTCCGTCAGCCCCAGCGCCTCCACGACCGCGTAGCCGACGAACTCCGGATCGCGCACCGGCTCCAACTCCACGTGCCACACCCCGTCGCGCGGCGCGCACCGCGCGGCCGCGTGTGCCGCCAGCCGCGACTTGCCCACACCACCGGGTCCCGTCACCGTCACCAGCCGCCCGGCGCCGAGCGCCCCCGCCAGTTCGGCGAGTTCGGCCGAGCGGCCCACGAACGTGCTGAGGTCCAGGGGCAGATTGCCGGTGTCGGGGGAGTGGGGGCGCCGTTGATCCCGCATGGAATACGGAGCGTACTGAAGCGTGTTCGGTCCGTACAATCGCTTCTCGTGACCCGGCCGCGCGCGGGCGGTAATCCGGTGCGGAGCGCCGTCCCCGGCGCGATAGGCTCGGTGCACGACTTTTTCGATGTAGACCGATGTAGAGGCACGTTTCAGGGAGCGGGTGCACACAGTGTCCGGTGGAGAGGTTGCCGGGATCCTGGTGGCCGTCTTCTGGGCGATCCTGGTCTCCTTCCTCGCCGTCGCGCTGGCGAGGCTGGCCCAGACGCTCAAGGCGACCACCAAGCTCGTCGCGGACGTGACCGACCAGGCCGTCCCGCTCCTGGCCGAGGCGTCCACGGCGGTGCGCTCCGCGCAGACCCAGATCGACCGGGTCGACTCGATCGCCTCCGACGTCCAGGAGGTCACGTCGAACGCCTCCGCGCTGTCGACGACCGTCGCCTCCACCTTCGGCGGGCCCCTGGTGAAGGTCGCGGCCTTCGGCTACGGCGTGCGCCGGGCGCTCGGCGGCCGCAAGGACGACGTGCCCGCCAAGGCGCCCCGACGTACCGTGATCGTGGGCCGCACGGTCCCCGCCGCACGACGCAAGCGGAAGTAAGGACTGAGACCGAGCGATGTTCCGTCGTACGTTCTGGTTCAGCACGGGCGTCGCCGCCGGTGTGTGGGCCACCACCAAGGTCAACCGCAAACTGAGGCAGCTGACCCCGGAGAGCCTTGCCGCGACCGCGGCGAACAAGGCCCTGGAGACCGGTCAGCGGCTCAAGGACCGTGCGGTGGGCTTCGCGCTCGACGTCCGCGAGAACATGGCCCAGCGGGAGGCCGAGCTGGAGGACGCGCTCGGCATCCAGGACAGCCCCGAACTCCCCGTGCCCCGGCGGTACGCCGCCATCGAGAACAACCGCAGCAACCCGAAGTACGTCGAGAACCCGACGTACTCGTACAACCGGAATGAGGACCACTGATGGAGTCGGCCGAGATTCGCCGCCGCTGGCTGAGCTTCTTCGAGGAGCGCGGGCACACCGTCGTCCCTTCGGCGTCGCTCATCGCGGACGACCCGACTCTGCTCCTCGTCCCGGCCGGCATGGTGCCCTTCAAGCCCTACTTCCTGGGTGAGGTCAAGCCGCCCTTCGACCGCGCCACCAGCGTCCAGAAGTGCGTCCGTACTCCGGACATCGAAGAGGTCGGCAAGACCACCCGGCACGGCACGTTCTTCCAGATGTGCGGCAACTTCTCCTTCGGCGACTACTTCAAGGAAGGCGCCATCAAGCTCGCCTGGGAGCTGCTCACCAGCCCCCAGGACAAGGGCGGTTACGGCCTGGAGCCGGAGAAGCTCTGGATCACCGTCTACAAGGACGACGACGAGGCCGAGCGCATCTGGCACGAGGTCGTCGGCGTGCCGAAGGAGCGCATCCAGCGCCTCGGCATGAAGGACAACTACTGGTCCATGGGCGTCCCCGGACCCTGCGGCCCCTGCTCCGAGATCAACTACGACCGCGGCCCCGAGTTCGGCGTCGAGGGCGGCCCCGCCGTCAACGACGAGCGGTACGTGGAGATCTGGAACCTCGTCTTCATGCAGTACGAGCGCGGCGAGGGCACCGGCAAGGACAACTTCGAGATCCTCGGCGAGCTGCCGAGCAAGAACATCGACACCGGCCTCGGCCTGGAGCGTCTCGCCATGATTCTGCAGGGCGTGCAGAACATGTACGAGATCGACACCTCCATGGCCGTCATCAAGAAGGCCACCGAGCTGACCGGTGTCGCCTACGGCGACGCCCACACCTCGGACGTCTCCCTGCGCGTGGTCACCGACCACATGCGTACGGCCACCATGCTCATCGGCGACGGCGTCACCCCCGGCAACGAGGGCCGCGGCTACGTCCTGCGCCGCATCATGCGCCGCGCCATCCGCAACATGCGCCTGCTGGGGGCCACCGGCCCGGTCGTCAAGGACCTCATCGACGTCGTGATCGGCATGATGGGCCAGCAGTACCCGGAGCTGATCACCGACCGCGAGCGCATCGAGAAGGTCGCCCTCGCCGAGGAGAACGCCTTCCTCAAGACGCTGAAGGCCGGCACCAACATCCTCGACACGGCCGTCACCGACACCAAGGCCGCCGGCTCCACCGTGCTGCCCGGCGACAAGGCGTTCCTGCTCCACGACACCTGGGGCTTCCCGATCGACCTCACCCTGGAGATGGCCGCCGAGCAGGGCCTCTCCGTGGACGAGGACGGCTTCCGCCGCCTGATGAAGCAGCAGCGCGAGCGCGCCAAGGCCGACGCCCAGGCCAAGAAGACCGGCCACGCCGGCGCCGGCGCCTACCGGGAGATCGCCGACAAGGTCGGCGCGACCGACTTCATCGGCTACAGCGACACCGAGGGCGAGTCCACCGTCGTCGGCATCCTCGTCGACGGCGCCTCCTCCCCGGCCGCCACCGAGGGCGACGAGGTCGAGATCGTCCTCGACCGCACCCCGTTCTACGCCGAAGGCGGCGGCCAGATCGGCGACACCGGCAAGATCAAGGTCGACTCCGGTGCCGTCATCGAGATCCGCGACTGCCAGAAGCCGGTGCCCGGCGTGTACGTCCACAAGGGCGTCGTCCAGGTCGGCGAGGTGACGGTCGGTGCCAAGGCCCATGCCTCCATCGACAACCGCCGCCGCAAGGCCATCGCCCGCGCCCACTCGGCCACCCACCTCACCCACCAGGCCCTGCGCGACGCCCTCGGCCCGACGGCCGCCCAGGCCGGTTCCGAGAACCAGCCCGGCCGCTTCCGCTTCGACTTCGGCTCGCCGTCCGCCGTGCCCACGGCCGTGATGACCGACGTCGAGCAGAAGATCAACGAGGTGCTCGCCCGCGACCTCGACGTGAACGCCGAGATCATGGGCATCGACGAGGCCAAGAAGCAGGGCGCCATCGCCGAGTTCGGCGAGAAGTACGGCGAGCGGGTCCGGGTCGTGACCATCGGCGACTTCTCCAAGGAGCTGTGCGGCGGCACTCACGTGCACAACACCGCCCAGCTCGGCCTGGTGAAGCTGCTCGGCGAGTCGTCCATCGGCTCCGGGGTGCGCCGTATCGAGGCCCTGGTCGGCGTGGACGCCTACAACTTCCTGGCCCGTGAACACACGGTCGTCGCCCAGCTCCAGGAGCTGATCAAGGGCCGCCCGGAGGAGCTCCCGGAGAAGGTCTCCGCCATGCTCGGCAAGCTGAAGGACGCCGAGAAGGAGATCGAGAAGTTCCGCGCCGAGAAGGTCCTCCAGGCCGCCGCCGGTCTCGCCGAGTCCGCCAAGGACGTGCGCGGCATCGCCGTCGTCACCGGCCAGGTCCCCGACGGCACGACCCCGGACGACCTGCGCAAGCTGGTCCTCGACGTGCGCGGCCGTATCCGGGGCGGACGCGCCGCCGTGGTCGCCCTGTTCACCGTCAACAACGGCAAGCCGCTGACGGTCATCGCCACCAACGAGGCCGCCCGCGAGCGCGGTCTCAAGGCCGGCGACCTGGTCCGTACGGCCGCCAAGACCCTCGGCGGCGGCGGTGGCGGCAAGCCGGACGTCGCCCAGGGCGGCGGCCAGAACCCGGCCGCCATCGGTGACGCCGTCGACGCCGTCGAACGGCTCGTGACGGAAACGGCCAAGTGAGCGACGACACACCCGCAGGGGGCGACGGCCGGGGCATGCGCCGCGGCCGTCGTCTCGCGATCGACGTAGGCGACGCCCGTATCGGCGTCGCCTCGTGCGACCCCGACGGGATCCTCGCCACCCCGGTGGAGACGGTCCCGGGCCGGGACATCCCCGCAGCCCACCGCCGTCTCAGGCAACTCGTCGAGGAGTACGAGCCGATCGAGGTGGTCGTCGGCCTGCCCCGCTCCCTCAAGGGCGGCGAGGGACCGGCCGCGGTCAAGGTCCGGGGCTTCGCCCAGGAACTCGCCCGCATGATCGCGCCCGTACCGGTCAGGCTCGTGGACGAGCGGATGACGACCGTGACGGCCAGTCAGGGGCTGCGCGCCTCGGGCGTGAAGTCGAAGAAGGGCCGGTCGGTGATCGATCAGGCGGCCGCTGTGATTATCTTGCAGCAGGCGCTGGAATCCGAACGGGTGTCAGGTAAAGCCCCCGGAGAGAGCGTCGAAGTGGTTATCTGATCGCGATACGGTAACGTTCCGCGCGATGTGCCGGTGTTCGAACAACCGGTGCACAGAGAGAGGCGGGACGGTAACCGGATCTTCAGCAGCCGCGTGACCGCCGCCTCGCGGCTCTAGGGGATCGATGACTGAGTATGGCCGGAGCCCAGGCTCCGAACCGTGGCATCCGGAGGACCCGTTGTACGGGGACGGCGGATGGGAAGGGCAGCAGGCCCACACGGGCCAGCAGGCTGCCTACGGCGGCCAGCCGCAGCACTATCCGCAGCAGCCGCAGCACTACGGCGACTGGGGCAACGGCCAGCAGGCCGCATACGGTCAGGCGCAGCAGTACCCGCAGCAGGGGCAGCACGAGCAGTACCCGCAGCCGTACGACCAGCAGCAGTACGACCAGCAGCAGTACGCCGGCCAGGGGCAGCAGTCGTACGACACCAACGGCTGGGGCACCGGCACCCACGCGCACGCCCAGTACCCCGACCCGGGCGACCCCTACGGGCAGCGGGCCGCCTCCTACGGCGGTGAGCAGGCCGACTACTACGACACGCCCGACGCCTACCCGCCGCCGGAGCCGCCGAGCCGACGTCACACCGAGCCGGAGCCGCCGCAGACCGACTGGGATCCGGGCCCCGACCAGGGTGAACACGCGTTCTTCGCCGGTGGCGACGATGACGACGACTCCGACGACGGCGAGGGCGGCCGGGGCCGCGGCGACCGCCGGGGCCGAGGCGACAAGCCCAAGAAACGCCGCAGCGGATGCGCCTGTCTGGTGGTCGCGCTGGTGTTCGCCGGAGGCGTGGGCGGAGTCGGATATTTCGGCTATCAGTTTTACCAGGATCGTTTCGGCGCGGCGCCGGACTTCGCCGGGGACGGTACGAGCGAGTCGGTGACCGTCGAGATCCCCAAGGGTGCCTTCGGATCCGAGATCGGCCAACGGCTCAAGGCGGCCGGGGTGGTGAAGAGCGTCGACGCGTTCGTCGCCGCCCAGCAGAAGAATCCCGACGGGGACAAGATCCAGGCGGGCGCCTATCTGCTGAAGAAGCAGATGTCCGCCGCCAGCGCCGTCGAGATGATGCTCAGCCCCGAAAGTCAGAACAACGTCCTGGTCAGGCCTGGCGAACGCAATGCGCAGGTCTACAAGGCGATCGACGAAAAGCTCGAATTGTCGTCCGGCACCACCAAGAAGGTCGCCGGGGAGAAATACAAGAGCCTCGGACTTCCGAGCTGGGCGAACAGCGACAGCGACATCAAGGATCCGCTGGAGGGCTTCCTCTACCCGGGCACCTACCCTGCCGCCAAGGGCATGAAGCCCGAGGTCGTCCTGAAGGAAATGGTCACCCGGGCCGCGAACAAGTACGAGGCGCTGGACCTTCAGGACAAGGCCAAGGCCCTCAAGCTGGAGAACCCGCTGCAGGTCATCACGGTCGCGAGCCTCGTCCAGGCCGAGGGCAAGACCGACGACGACTACCGCAAGATGGCGGAAGTGGTCTACAACCGCCTCGACCTCGCGAATCCCGAGACCTACGGTGCCCTGCAGTTCGACTCGACCTTCAATTACCTGAAGGGTCAGAGCAACATCGACATCAGCGAGTCGGAGATCAAGAGCAACCAGGACCCGTACAACACGTACACGCAGAAGGGTCTGCCGCCCGGTCCCATCGACAACCCGGGCGAGGGTGCGCTGAAGGGGACGCTGAATCCGACAGACCAGGGTTGGTACTACTTCGTGGCGACCGACGGCGTGAACAAGACAGAATTCGCCAAGACCCACGATGATTTCCTGAAGCTCAAGGACAAGTTCAATGAGAGCAGGGGCAACTGACGCCCGCCGGGCCGCCGTCCTAGGTTCGCCCATCGCCCACTCCCTCTCCCCGGTGCTGCACCGCGCCGCCTACGAGGAACTGGGACTCACGGGCTGGTCGTACGACCGGTTCGAGATCGACGAGGCCGCCCTGCCCGGGTTCATCGCGGAACTCGGGCCGGAGTGGGCCGGGTTGTCGCTGACCATGCCGCTCAAGCGCGCCGTCATCCCGCTGCTCGACGAGATCAGCGAGACGGCGGCCTCCGTCGAGGCGGTCAACACCGTCGTCCTGACCGAGGACGGCCGCCGCACCGGCGACAACACCGACATCCCCGGCATGGTCGCCGCGCTGCGGGAACGCGGCATCGAACAGGTCGACTCGGCCGCGGTCCTCGGCGCCGGCGCCACGGCGTCCTCCGCGCTGGCCGCGCTCGCGCGCATCTGCACCGGTGAGGTCGTGGCGTACGTACGCAGCCAGGCGCGCGCCGCAGAGATGCGCCAGTGGGGCGAGCGGCTCGACGTCGAGGTCCGTACGGCGGACTGGGCGGACGCGGCCCGGGCGCTCGACGCGCCGCTGGTGATCGCGACCACCCCGGCCGGTACGACGGACGCCCTCGCCGCCGCCGTACCGGAGCGCCCCGCCACCCTGTTCGACGTGCTCTACGACCCCTGGCCCACCGCCCTCGCGGCGCGCTGGTCCATGTACGGCGGAGCCGTCGTCAGCGGACTGGACCTGCTGGTGCACCAGGCGGTGCTGCAGGTGGAGCAGATGACCGGCCGGGTCCCGGCGCCCATGGAGGCCATGCGAAAAGCGGGCGAGCGCGCTCTCGCGAACCGCTAGGATCCGCTGAGTTCCGCAGGGGGCGGAGCGGGTCGAGGGGGAGTACGAGCGTGTCCACTGGTGTGCCGCTGGCGTCCGGCAAGAGCGAGATATTCGAGGTCATCCTGCAGTTCATGCCGGACTGGATCCAGATCCCCGTGCTGGTCCTGATCGTGCTCCTCGTCGTCGGTTCGTGGATCTTCAAGCTGAAGCGCAAGATCGACCGGCGGCGCGCCGCCCGCCGGGGCGGGCCCGTTCAGATGGCCCCCCAGCACGGGCAGGGTCAGGGCGCCGACCACCTGGGCCCCTACGCTCCCCAGCAGCAGGCCCCGCAGCCGAGCGGCGCCGACTTCCTCGGCGCCTACGCCCCTCAGCAGGCGCAGAACCCGCAGGGCAGCGGAGCCGACCACCTCGGTGCGTACGCGCCCCGGCAGCCCCAGGGCAACGGCCCCGCGTGATCCCCGCCGCTGCCCGGCGCCGTCCGTTCTCAGTCCGCCTGGTGGACCGACGGCCGGGTACCGGGGCCGGACGTGGGAGGATCGAAGGTGGCGGGCCGGGGCCGCGCACCTGGTCGCGCCGTCGACGTACGCGAGGACGTGCGTACGCAGGGCAGTACCAGGGCGCGAGCACTGAGGAGCACCGTTGAGCAGGTTGCGCTGGCTGACCGCGGGGGAGTCCCACGGTCCCGCACTCGTCGCGACGCTGGAGGGCCTTCCCGCCGGCGTGCCGATCACCACGGAGATGGTGGCGGACCACCTGGCCCGGCGCCGGCTCGGCTATGGACGCGGTGCGCGCATGAAGTTCGAGCGCGACG
The DNA here is from genome assembly GCF_015160855.1 of Streptomyces ferrugineus. Taxonomy (NCBI): domain Bacteria; kingdom Bacillati; phylum Actinomycetota; class Actinomycetes; order Kitasatosporales; family Streptomycetaceae; genus Streptomyces; species Streptomyces ferrugineus. The sequence goes on from NZ_CP063373.1 coordinate 3,318,262, forward strand.
AGGTCACCTTCATCGGCGGCGTCCGGCACGGCCTCACCCTCGGCTCCCCGGTCGCGATCATGGTGGGCAACACCGAGTGGCCCAAGTGGGAGCAGGTCATGGCGGCCGACCCCGTCGACCCGGAGATCCTCGCCGGCCTCGCCCGCAACGCGCCGCTGACCCGGCCCCGTCCCGGCCACGCCGACCTGGCCGGCATGCAGAAGTACGGCTTCGACGAGGCCCGGCCGATCCTGGAGCGCGCCTCCGCCCGGGAGACCGCCGCCCGGGTGGCGCTGGGCGCTGTGGCACGGTCGTACCTCAAGGAGACGGCCGATATCGAGATCGTCAGCCATGTCGTGGAGCTGGCCGCGGCGAAGGCGCCGCAGGGCGTGTACCCGACGCCGGCCGACGTCGAGAAGCTGGACGCCGACCCGGTGCGCTGCCTGGACGCCGACGCGTCGAAGGCGATGGTCGCCGAGATCGACCAGGCCCACAAGGACGGCGACACCCTCGGCGGTGTGGTCGAGGTCCTGGCCTACGGCGTCCCCGTCGGCCTCGGCTCGCACGTCCACTGGGACCGCAAGCTGGACGCCCGGCTCGCCGGCGCGCTCATGGGCATCCAGGCCATCAAGGGCGTCGAGATCGGCGACGGCTTCGAGCTGGCCCGGGTGCCCGGCTCCAAGGCGCACGACGAGATCGTGGGCACCCCCGAGGGCATCCGCCGCGTCTCCGGCCGCTCCGGCGGCACCGAGGGCGGCCTGACCACCGGCGAGCTGCTGCGGGTGCGCGCCGCGATGAAGCCGATCGCGACCGTGCCGCGGGCCCTGCGGACGGTGGACGTGACCACGGGCGAGGAGGCCCAGGCCCACCACCAGCGCTCCGACGTCTCCGCGGTCCCGGCCGCCGGCATCGTCGCCGAGGCCATGGTGGCCCTCGTCCTCGCCGACGCGGTGGCGGAGAAGTTCGGCGGCGACTCGGTGACCGAGACCCGCCGCAATGTCCGGTCCTACCTCGACAACCTGGCCATCCGATGAGCGCAGTGCCTGCGGTGGTGCTGGTCGGGCCGATGGGCGTGGGCAAGTCCACGGTCGGGCAGCTCCTCGCCGAGCGGCTCGGCGTCGGCTACCGGGACACCGACGACGACATCGTGACCGAGCAGGGCCGCACCATCGCCGAGATCTTCGTCGACGAGGGCGAGCCGGCCTTCAGGGCGCTGGAGAAGGCGGCCGTGCGGCGGGCGCTCGCCGAGCACGACGGCGTCCTGGCGCTGGGCGGCGGGGCGGTCCTGGACGCGGACACCCGCGCGCTGCTCGCCGGGCAGCGGGTGGTCTACCTCTCGATGGACGTCGAGGAGGCGGTCAAGCGCACCGGCCTGAACGCCGCCCGCCCGCTGCTCGCGGTCAACCCGCGAAAGCAGTGGCGGGAGCTGATGGAGGCCCGCCGCCATCTGTACGAAGAGGTCGCCGCGGCGGTCGTGGCCACGGACGGCCGTACCCCCGAAGAAGTGACCCAAGCCGCCCTGGACGCACTGGAGTTGAAGGACGCATGACCGAAGCAGTGACGCGGATTCAGGTCGGCGGCACCGCTGGCAGTGACCCGTACGAGGTCCTGGTGGGCCGTCAGCTCCTCGGCGAGCTCGGCGGATTGATCGGCGACAAGGCCAAGCGGGTCGCCGTCATCCACCCCGAGGCGCTGGCCGATACCGGCGAGGCGCTGCGGGCCGACCTGGCCGGGCAGGGCTACGAGGCCGTCGCGATCCAGGTGCCGAACGCGGAGGAGGCCAAGACCGCCGAGGTGGCCGCCTACTGCTGGAAGGCGCTCGGCCAGTCCGGCTTCACCCGCTCCGACGTGATCGTCGGCGTCGGCGGCGGCGCCACCACCGACCTGGCCGGGTTCGTCGCCGCGAGCTGGCTGCGCGGGGTGCGCTGGATCGCCGTACCCACCACCGTGCTGGCCATGGTGGACGCGGCCGTCGGCGGCAAGACCGGCATCAACACCGCCGAGGGCAAGAACCTCGTCGGCGCCTTCCACCCGCCGGCCGGCGTGCTGTGCGACCTGGCCGCGCTGGAGTCACTGCCGGTCAACGACTATGTGTCCGGTCTCGCGGAGATCATCAAGGCCGGTTTCATCGCCGACCCCGCCATCCTGGAGCTGATCGAGGCCGACCCCGAGGCCGCGCGCACCCCGGCCGGCCCGCACACCGCGGAGCTGATCGAGCGCTCGATCCGGGTCAAGGCCGAGGTCGTCTCGTCGGACCTGAAGGAGTCGGGCCTCAGGGAGATCCTCAACTACGGCCACACGCTGGGCCACGCGATCGAGAAGAACGAGCGCTACAAGTGGCGGCACGGCGCGGCGGTGGCCGTCGGCATGCACTTCGCCGCCGAACTCGGCCGTCTCGCCGGGCGGTTGGACGACGCGACGGCGGACCGGCACCGCGCGATCCTCGAATCGGTGGGCTTGCCCCTGCACTACCGCTACGACCAGTGGCCCAAGCTGCTCCAGACGATGAAGGTCGACAAGAAGTCCCGCGGTGACCTGCTGCGCTTCATCGTCCTGGACGGCCTGGCCAAGCCCACCGTCCTGGAGGGACCGGACCCGGCCGTCCTGCTCGCCGCGTACGGCGAAGTCGGCCAGTAAGTCCGGCGAACCACCCTTCCGTCCGATTCGCCTGTGGCGATGGGCACTTCAGACCGCCACCGGCCGTTCACCAAACGACGGCCGGGGGCGGTACCGTTCGGTAGCGAGCGGGGTCATGCCCGCTGCCAGCGTCAATGGCCATGGAAGACGAGACGGAGTGGCACCGGATGCAGCACGCAGTGGGTTCTCCGCTGCCGCCGCCCCATCAGTCGGGGCACGGTTGGTCACCGGCCGGACACCACCCGGGCGGGCACCAGGGCCCCGCCCCGCAGCAAGGCCCCGCCCCGCACCAGGGCCCCGCCCAGCGCCAGGGATCAGCTCCCGTACCTCCGCCTCCTCCGGCCCCGGGCTTCACGCCCCCCGCACCGGTCGCGCACACGCCGCCGCAGGCCCACGTCCCCCCGACGCCCGAGACCACGGGCCATGTGCCGCTGCCGCCCGGCGGCCCCGTCGGCATGCCGAGCGCCCCGCCCGCCGCCGCGACACCGGACCCGGCGACCACCACCATCGCGGTACTGCTCATCGGCCCGGCCGGGGCCGGCAAGACCAGCGTCGCCAAGTACTGGGCGGACCACCGACGGGTCCCCACGGCCCACATCAGCCTCGACGACGTACGCGAATGGGTCCGCTCGGGCTTCGCCGACCCCCAGTCCGGCTGGAACGACCACTCCGAGGCCCAGTACCGCCTGGCCCGCCGCACCTGCGGATTCGCCGCGCGCAACTTCCTGGCCAACGGCATCTCCTGCATCCTCGACGACGCGGTCTTCCCCGACCGCCCCGTCGTCGGGCTCGGCGGCTGGAAGCGCCACGTCGGCCCCGGCCTGCTGCCGGTCGTCCTGCTCCCCGGACTGGAGATCGTCCTGGAGCGCAACGCCGAACGCTCGGGCAACCGCCGTCTCACCGACGAGGAGGTCGCCCGCATCCACGGCCGCATGGCGGGCTGGTACGGCTCGGGCCTGCCGATCATCGACAACTCCCAGCTCGACGTACCGCAGACGGCGCGGGTCCTGGACGACGTACTGGCACGCTCGATCGCGAGCCCGCCGAACTGGTAGCCAAGGTGAGTGGATGCCCCAAGGGGCGCGGGGCTGTGTCGATATGCGGCTCCGCCGCGCGGGCGCGATCAACCCCCACGACCCGCGGACGGCACACAACCCCGCGTGGCACCCGTCCCCCGAACGGCATCCCCCCAACCCGAGCAATCCGGACACCGCCCACTTAGACGCCCCCAACCGGCGCCCACCCGGCAAAGCTCCTACGCTCGTGTCATGTCCGAGGTGTACGCCACCCGTCGCTCCCGCGTGAGGGAACGCTGCCAAGCCAGCGGCAGCGCCACCGCGCTGATCTCCCGTCCAGCAAACGTCCGCTACCTCGCCGGCGCCGCCCCGCAGGGTGCCGTGCTGCTCCTCGGCAAGACCGAAGACCTGCTCGTGCGCACCGGCCCGCCCGACGACCGCCCCACCGACGGCCGCCCCGACGAGGCACTGCGGATCCACACTCTCCCCGGTGCCGGAGGCGACGCCGCCGTCGCGGCGGCCGATCTCTCGGCGGCACAGGGCGGGGAGTGTCTCGCCGTGGAGGAGCATCACCTCACCGTGGCCCGGCACAGAGCCATCCGCTCCGTCGTGCCGCGCCTGCGCCTGGCGGACCTCGGCAGCGCCGTCGAGCAGCTCCGCGTCGTCAAGGACGAGGAGGAGATCTCCTGTCTGCGCATCGGGGCCGAGATCGCCGACCAGGCCCTGGGCGAACTCCTCGAATCCATCCTCGTCGGCCGCACCGAACGTCATCTCGCCCTCGAACTGGAGCGGCGCCTCGTCGATCACGGCGCCGACGGCCCCGCCTTCCCCACCGCCGTCGCCACCGGCCCGAACGCCGGCCGACGTGCCCACCGGCCCACCGACCGCCGCGTCGAGGAGGGCGACTTCCTCTCCGTCTGCCTCGGGGCGACGTACCGCGGCTACCGCTGCGAGATCGGCCGTACCTTTGTCATCGGCACGTCCCCCGCCGACTGGCAGATCGAGCTGTACGACCTGGTCTTCGCAGCCCAGCGCGCCGGACGGGAGAGCCTGGCGCCCGGCGCCGCCTACCGCGACGTGGACCGTGCCGCGCGTCAGGTACTGGATTCCGCGGGGCACACGGAGGGCCTTCCGTCGCTGATGGGGCATGGCGTGGGACTCGAAATCGACGAGGACCCGCAGTTGGCTCCCGCGGCCATGGGTAAACTGGACGCTTGCGTGCCGGTCACCGTCGAACCGGGGGTCCACCTCCCGGGCCGGGGCGGTGTCCGGATCGATGACACGCTCGTCGTTCGCCCCGAGGCGGACGGCGGACCCGAGCTACTCACCATCACGACCAAGGAGCTGCTCGCCCTGTAGGCAGTGGCGTGCGCCGGGGTCGTCCACGTCAGTCCAGGAGATTCCGCAACCGTGGCTTCCACGAACGACCTCAAGAACGGCATGGTGCTCAAGCTCGAAGGCGGCCAGCTGTGGTCCGTCGTCGAGTTCCAGCACGTCAAGCCCGGCAAGGGCCCGGCCTTCGTGCGCACCAAGCTCAAGAACGTGCTCTCCGGGAAGGTCGTCGACAAGACCTTCAACGCCGGCGTGAAGGTCGAGACGGCCACCGTCGACAAGCGCGACATGCAGTTCTCGTACATGGACGGCGAGTACTTCGTCTTCATGGACATGGAGACCTACGACCAGCTCATGGTCGACCGGAAGGCCGTCGGCGACGCCGCGAACTTCCTCGTCGAGGGCTTCATGGCCACCGTCGCGCAGCACGAGGGCGAGGTGCTCTTCGTCGAGCTCCCGGCCGCCGTCGAGCTCACCATCCAGGAGACCGAGCCGGGCGTCCAGGGTGACCGCTCCACCGGCGGCACCAAGCCCGCCACCCTGGAGACCGGCCACCAGATCCAGGTCCCGCTCTTCATCACCACCGGTGAGAAGATCAAGGTCGACACCCGCACGAGCGACTACCTCGGCCGGGTGAACAGCTAAATTGGCCGCCCGCAACACGGCCCGCAAGCGCGCCTTCCAGATCCTCTTCGAGGGCGACCAGCGCGGCGCCGACGTCCTGACGGTCCTCGCGGACTGGATCCGGCTCTCCCGGACCGACACCCGGCAGCCGCCGGTGAGCGAGTACACGATGCAGCTCGTCGAGGGCTACGCGGCGCACGCGAAGCGCATCGACGAGCTGATCGCGCAGTACTCCGTCGGCTGGACGCTCGACCGGATGCCGGTCGTGGACCGCAACATCCTGCGCCTCGGCGCATACGAGCTGATCTGGGTCGACGAGACGCCGGACGCCGTCGTCCTGGACGAGATGGTGCAGCTGGCGAAGGAGTTCTCCACGGACGAGTCGCCCTCGTTCGTCAACGGCCTGCTCGGCCGCCTCAAGGACCTGAAGCCCTCGCTGCGCCGGGACGAGGCGTAGGGGTCTTCCGAAGACGCGGGAGGGGCCGCAGCAACCGCTGCGGCCCCTCCCGCGTCTTTCTGTACCTCTGGGGTCTCCTCAGGCGGCGGAACGCCGCCGGGGTGGCCGCAACCTCATGGGTTCCGGCCACCCCGGCGGTACGTTTCTGCTCAGCCGTGGAGCGGTCAGCTCTCCTCGGCGTGGGAGACCGCACGGCGCGCGTCCGCGTCCAGCACGCCCCAGCTGATCAGCTGCTCGGTGAGGACCGAGGGGGACTGGTCATAGATGACGGCGAGTGTGCGCAGGTCGTCCTGGCGGATCGAGAGCACCTTGCCGTTGTAGTCACCGCGCTGCGACTGGATGGTCGCGGCATAGCGCTGCAGGGGACCCGCCTTCTCGGCCGGGACGTGGGCCAGCCGCTCCAGGTCCAGGACCAGCTTCGGCGGCGGCTCGGCGGCCCCGCCCGGCGTGGTGCCCGGCAGCAGCTCCTGTACCGGCACGCCGTAGAAATCCGCCAACTCGGCGAGGCGCTGCACGGTCACGGCACGGTCGCCGCGCTCGTACGAACCGACCACGACGGCCTTCCAGCGTCCCTGGGACTTCTCCTCGACACCGTGGAGGGAAAGGCCCTGCTGGGTGCGGATGGCCCGGAGCTTGGCCCCGAGCTGTTTGGCGTATTCGCTGGACATATAGCTCCCCGGACACTGTGTCGACGCGACTCGCTGGGTTCCGTGCCGCGCGGTTGGTAACTCACTGTGAGGTTACGCAGCGTTACTCTGGCGCGTCAAGCCGAATGGTCCACACCGACGCTTCCGTGCTATCGGTGGCTGATTGGGCCATGGGGGTGATGAGGCGCGCCTCGGCGGCCTGATACGGTGGATGGCGCAAACCAGACGTCCTTTAAGGTCCGTCCCGTGAGGCGGAGAAGGAGGTCCCTTTCGTATGGACAGGCAGCAGGACACTCAAGCGTCCGAAGCCAGGCCTGTGCTCGAAGGCCCTGACATCGCGCGGGTGTTGACCCGCATCGCCCACGAGATCGTCGAACGCGCCAAGGGCGCCGACGACGTGGTGCTCCTCGGCATTCCCACCCGAGGCGTCTTCCTCGCCCAGCGGCTCGCCGCCAAGCTCGAGCAGATCACCGAGCGCAAGATTCCGGTCGGCTCGCTCGACATCACCATGTACCGCGACGACCTGCGCATGCACCCGCCGCGTGCGCTGGCCCGCACCGAGATCCCCGGTGACGGCATCGACGGCCGGCTCGTCGTCCTCGTCGACGACGTCCTCTTCTCCGGCCGCACCATCCGAGCCGCCCTGGACGCCCTGAACGACATCGGGCGCCCGCGCGCGGTCCAGCTCGCGGTCCTCGTCGACCGCGGCCACCGCGAGCTGCCCATCCGCGCCGACTACGTCGGCAAGAACATCCCCACGTCGCTGCGGGAGACGGTCAAGGTCCAGCTCGCCGAGGAGGACGGTCGCGACACCGTGCTGCTCGGCGCGAAGCAGACCCCCTAGCAGACAGTCGGCGTACACCCCTGTGGGTACGCCACGCCTCGCCTGCCCGAATTCTCCCGACCTGAACTGCCTTACGGAGCCTGACAGATGCAGCGTCATCTCATCTCGGCCGCCGACCTCACCCGCGACGACGCCGTCCTGATCCTCGACACCGCCGAGGAGATGGCCCGGGTCGCCGACCGGCCGATCAAGAAGTTGCCGACCCTGCGCGGCCGCACCGTCGTGAACCTCTTCTTCGAGGACTCCACGCGTACCCGCATCTCCTTCGAGGCCGCCGAGAAGCGGCTGTCCGCGGACGTCATCAACTTCACCGCCAAGGGGTCGAGCGTGTCCAAGGGCGAGTCCCTGAAGGACACCGCCCAGACCCTGGAGGCCATGGGCGTCGACGCCGTGGTCATCCGGCACGGCGCCTCCGGAGCGCCGTACCGCCTCGCCAACTCCGGCTGGATCGACGCGGCCGTCATCAACGCCGGCGACGGCACCCACCAGCACCCCACCCAGGCCCTGTTGGACGCCTTCACCATGCGGCGGCGGCTGGTCGGGCGGGACGCCGGGATAGGGCAGGACCTGGCCGGCCGGCGCATCACGATCGTCGGCGACGTCCTGCACAGCCGGGTCGCCCGCTCCAACGTCGACCTGCTGCACACCCTCGGTGCCGAGGTCACCCTCGTCGCCCCGCCGACCCTGCTGCCGGTCGGCATCGAGACCTGGCCCTGCGAGGTGTCGTACGACCTCGACGCCACGCTGTCCAAGTCCGACGCGGTGATGATGCTGCGCGTGCAGCGCGAGCGCATGAACGCCGCGTTCTTCCCGACCGAGCGCGAGTACTCGCGGCGCTACGGCCTCGACGGCGACCGCATGGCGCGGATGCCCGAGCACGCCATCGTGATGCACCCCGGCCCGATGGTCCGCGGCATGGAGATCACCGCCGAGGTCGCCGACTCGGAGCGCTGCACCGCCATCGAGCAGGTCGCAAACGGAGTCTCCATCCGGATGGCCGTTCTGTATCTGCTGCTGGGCGGAAACGAACCCGCCGCCACCCACACCCGTACCGAGGAGAAGTAAGACAGATGAGCAAGATCCTGATCCGTGGTGCGAAGGTGCTCGGCGGCGAGCCGCAGGACGTGCTGATCGACGGCGGGGCCATCGCCGAGGTCGGCACCGCTCTGAGCGCCGAGGGCGCCCAGGTCGTCGAGGCGGACGGCAAGGTGCTGCTGCCGGGCCTGGTCGACCTGCACACGCATCTGCGCGAGCCCGGGCGCGAGGACTCCGAGACCGTGCTGACCGGCACGCGCGCGGCGGCCTCCGGCGGCTACACGGCCGTGTTCGCCATGGCCAACACCTTCCCCGTCGCCGACACCGCCGGTGTCGTCGAGCAGGTCTGGCGACTGGGCCGGGAGCACGGCTACTGCGACGTGCAGCCCATCGGCGCCGTCACCGTCGGCCTGGAGGGCAAGAAGCTCGCCGAGCTGGGCGCCATGCACGAGTCGGCGGCCGGCGTCACCGTCTTCTCCGACGACGGCAAGTGCGTGGACGACGCCGTGATCATGCGACGCGCGCTGGAGTACGTGAAGGCCTTCGGAGGTGTCGTCGCCCAGCACGCGCAGGAGCCGCGGCTGACCGAGGGCGCCCAGATGAACGAGGGCGTCGTCTCCGCCGAGCTGGGCCTGGGCGGCTGGCCCGCGGTGGCCGAAGAATCGATCATCGCCCGGGATGTCCTGCTCGCCGAGCACGTCGGCTCCCGCGTCCACATCTGCCACCTGTCGACCGCCGGCTCCGTCGAGATCGTGCGCTGGGCCAAGTCCCGCGGCATCGACGTCACCGCCGAGGTCACCCCGCACCACCTGCTCCTCACCGACGAGCTGGTGCGCACCTACAACCCGGTCTACAAGGTGAACCCGCCGCTGCGCACCGAGCGTGACGTGCTGGCGCTGCGCGAGGCCCTCGCGGACGGCACGATCGACATCGTCGCCACCGACCACGCCCCGCACCCGCACGAGGACAAGGACTGCGAGTGGGCCGCGGCCGCCATGGGGATGGTCGGCCTGGAGACCGCGTTGTCAGTGGTGCAGGAGACCATGGTGGACACCGGGCTCCTCACCTGGGCCGGGGTCGCCGAGCGCATGTCCTTCAAGCCCGCCGAGATCGGGCGGGCGAAGGGCCACGGCCGTCCCGTCTCGGCTGGTGAGCCCGCCAACCTCATGCTCGTCGACACGGAATACCGTGGGTCCGTGGACCCCGCGGGCTTCGCCTCGCGCAGCCGCAACACTCCGTACGAGGGGCGTGAGCTGCCGGGCCGTGTCACGCACACGTGGCTCCGGGGCAAGGCCACGCTCGTCGACGGGAAGCTCACGTGACACCTGTAATCCTGCTGGCCGCCGAGAAGGAATCGGCCGAGGTCACCGACTGGGCCGCCCGCATCGGCTGGGTCGTCGGACTCGCCCTCTTCATCGCGCTCGTCTACTGGCTGATGCGCGAGGGCTGGAAATGGCGCGGCACGCTCCAGGGCGATCTGCCCGAGCTGCCCGGCGCGCCGGACGACCCCGGCCCGGCCAGACTGAGCATGAGCGGCCGCTACCACGGCTCCACCACCGCCGGTCAGTGGCTGGACCGCATCGTGGCGCACGGCCTGGGCACCCGCAGCCGGGTCGAGCTCACCCTGACGGACGCGGGACTGGACGTCGTACGCCCCGGTGCGAGCGATTTCTTCGTCCCGGCCGCGCGACTGCGCGAGGCCCGGCTCGACAAGGGCATCGCCGGCAAGGTCCTCACCGAGGGCGGACTGCTCGTGGTGACCTGGGCACACGGCGACCGGCTGATCGACTCCGGGTTCCGCTCGGACCACGCGGCGGAGCACAACGAGTGGGTCGACGTCATTAACTCCATGATCAAGAACAACAGCACGGAAGGCGCCGAACGATGACGACCTCCATCCAGGGGACCGCCTCCCAGAGGCACAAGGCGGCTCCCGCCGTACTCGTCCTGGAGGACGGCCGGACCTTCCGCGGCCGCGCCTACGGGGCCGTGGGGGTGACCTTCGGCGAGGCCGTGTTCTCCACCGGCATGACCGGCTACCAGGAGACCCTCACCGACCCCTCCTACCACCGCCAGGTCGTCGTGATGACCGCCCCGCACGTCGGCAACACCGGCGTCAACGACGAGGACCCGGAGAGCAAGCGGATCTGGGTCGCCGGCTACGTCGTGCGCGACCCCGCGCGCGTGCCGTCCAACTGGCGCTCCCGGCGCTCGCTGGACGACGAGCTGCGCCACCAGGGCGTCGTCGGCATCTCCGGCATCGACACGCGCGCGCTGACCCGCCATCTGCGCGAGCGCGGCGCCATGCGCGTCGGCATCTTCTCCGGCAACGCGCTGCCCGACGAGGGCACCATGCTCGCCGAGGTCCGCCAGGCCCCCGAGATGAAGGGCGCCGACCTCTCCGCCGAGGTCGCCACCAAGGAGACGTACGTCGTCCCGGCGATCGGCGAGAAGAAGTTCACCGTCGCCGCCGTCGACCTCGGCATCAAGGGCATGACCCCGCACCGCATGGCCGAGCGCGGCATCGAGGTCCATGTGCTGCCGGCCACGGCGACCGCCGAGGACGTGTACGCCGTCAACCCCGACGGCGTGTTCTTCTCCAACGGCCCGGGCGACCCGGCCACCGCCGACCACCCGGTCTCCGTCATGCGGGCCGTCCTGGAGCGCGGCACCCCGCTCTTCGGCATCTGCTTCGGCAACCAGATCCTGGGCCGCGCCCTCGGCTTCGGCACCTACAAGCTGAAGTACGGCCACCGCGGCATCAACCAGCCCGTGCAGGACCGTACGACCGGCAAGGTCGAGGTCACCGCGCACAACCACGGCTTCGCCGTGGACGCCCCGACCGACAAGGTCTCCGACACCCCCTACGGCCGCGCCGAGGTCTCCCACGTCTGCCTCAACGACAACGTGGTGGAGGGCCTTCACCTCCTCGACAAGCCGGCCTTCAGCGTCCAGTACCACCCCGAAGCGGCAGCGGGCCCGCACGACGCCGCCTACCTGTTCGACCGCTTCGTATCCCTGATGGAGGGCCAGCGTGCCTAAGCGCACCGATATCCAGTCCGTCCTGGTCATCGGCTCCGGCCCGATCGTCATCGGCCAGGCCGCCGAGTTCGACTACTCCGGCACCCAGGCGTGCCGCGTCCTGAAGTCCGAGGGCCTGCGCGTCGTCCTCGTGAACTCCAACCCGGCGACGATCATGACCGACCCGGAGATCGCCGACGCCACCTACGTCGAGCCGATCACCCCCGAGTTCGTCGAGAAGATCATCGCCAAGGAGCGGCCGGACGCGCTGCTGCCCACCCTGGGCGGCCAGACGGCCCTCAACACGGCGATCTCGCTGCACGAGAACGGCGTGCTGGCGAAGTACGGCGTCGAGCTGATCGGCGCCAACGTCGAGGCGATCCACAAGGGCGAGGACCGCGACCAGTTCAAGCTGGTCGTCGACACGGTCAACGCCAAGATCGGCCACGGCGAGTCGGCCCGCTCGGTCATCTGCCACTCCATGGACGACGTCCTCAAGGGCGTCGAGACCCTCGGCGGCTACCCGGTCGTCGTCCGCCCGTCCTTCACCATGGGCGGCGCCGGCTCCGGCTTCGCCCACGACGAGGAGGAGCTGCGCCGCATCGCCGGCCAGGGTCTGACCCTGTCTCCCACCACCGAGGTGCTCCTGGAGGAGTCCATCCTCGGCTGGAAGGAGTACGAGCTGGAGCTGATGCGCGACAAGCACGACAACGTCGTGGTCGTCTGCTCCATCGAGAACTTCGACCCGATGGGCGTGCACACCGGTGACTCGATCACCGTGGCGCCCGCGATGACGCTCACCGACCGCGAGTACCAGATCCTGCGCGACATCGGCATCGCCGTCATCCGCGAGGTCGGCGTCGACACCGGTGGCTGCAACATCCAGTTCGCGGTGAACCCGGACGACGGCCGTGTCATCGTCATCGAGATGAACCCGCGCGTGTCGCGTTCGTCGGCCCTCGCCTCCAAGGCGACCGGCTTCCCGATCGCCAAGATCGCCGCCAAGCTGGCCGTCGGCTACACCCTCGACGAGATCCCGAACGACATCACCCAGGAGACCCCGGCCTCCTTCGAGCCGACGCTCGACTACGTGGTGGTGAAGGCGCCCCGCTTCGCCTTCGAGAAGTTCCCGCAGGCGGACTCCACGCTGACGACGACCATGAAGTCGGTCGGCGAGGCCATGGCCATCGGCCGCAACTTCACCGAGGCCTTCCAGAAGGCGCTGCGCTCACTGGAGAAGAAGGGCAGCCAGTTCACCTTCGTCGGCGAGCCCGGCGACAAGGCACTCCTCCTCGAAGAGGCGGTCCGCCCGACCGACGGCCGTATCAACGCCGTCATGCAGGCCATCCGCGCGGGCGCCACGCCGGAGGAGGTCTTCGAGGCCACGAAGATCGACCCCTGGTTCGTCGACCAGCTCTTCCTCATCAAGGAGATCGCCGACGAGCTCGCCGAGGCGCCGGAGCTCACCCCCGAACTGCTCGCCGAGGCCAAGCGGCACGGCTTCTCCGACCAGCAGATCGGCGAGATCCGCGGGCTGCGCGAGGACGTCGTGCGCGAGGTGCGGCACGCGCTCGGCATCCGCCCGGTCTACAAGACGGTCGACACCTGCGCCGCCGAGTTCGCCGCGAAGACGCCGTACTTCTACTCCTCCTACGACGAGGAGACCGAGGTCGCCCCGCGCGAGAAGCCGGCCGTCATCATCCTGGGCTCCGGCCCCAACCGCATCGGCCAGGGCATCGAGTTCGACTACTCCTGCGTCCACGCCTCCTTCGCGCTGAGCGACGCCGGGTACGAGACCGTGATGGTCAACTGCAACCCGGAGACCGTCTCCACGGACTACGACACCTCCGACCGCCTGTACTTCGAGCCGCTGACGCTGGAGGACGTGCTGGAGATCGTCCACGCGGAGCAGCAGGCCGGCCCGGTGGCGGGTGTCGTCGTGCAGCTCGGCGGCCAGACCCCGCTGGGCCTGTCGCAGGCCCTGAAGGACAGCGGTGTGCCGATCGTCGGTACGTCCCCGGAGGCCATCCACGCCGCCGAGGACCGCGGCGCCTTCGGCCAGGTCCTGAAGGAGGCCGGCCTCCCGGCCCCCAAGCACGGCACCGCCACCACCTTCGCCGAGGCCAAGGCCATCGCCGACGAGATCGGCTACCCGGTCCTGGTGCGGCCGTCGTACGTCCTCGGCGGGCGCGGCATGGAGATCGTGTACGACGAGACCCGGCTGGAGTCCTACATCGCCGAGTCGACCGAGATCAGCCCCTCGCGGCCGGTCCTCGTCGACCGGTTCCTGGACGACGCGATCGAGATCGACGTGGACGCCCTCTACGACGGCACCGAGCTCTACCTCGGCGGCGTCATGGAGCACATCGAGGAGGCCGGTATCCACTCCGGCGACTCGGCGTGCGCCCTGCCCCCGATCACGCTCGGCGGCTTCGACATCAAGCGTCTGCGGGCCTCGACCGAGGCCATCGCCAAGGGCGTCGGCGTGCGCGGCCTGATCAACATCCAGTTCGCGATGGCCGGCGACATCCTCTACGTCCTGGAGGCCAACCCGCGCGCGTCCCGCACGGTTCCCTTCACCTCGAAGGCGACCGCGGTGCCGCTGGCGAAGGCCGCCGCCCGGATCTCGCTGGGCGCGACCATCGCCGAACTGCGAGCCGAGGGCCTGCTGCCGGCGAACGGCGACGGCGGCGAGCTGCCGCTCGACGCGCCGATCTCCGTCAAGGAGGCCGTCATGCCGTGGTCGCGCTTCCGCGACATCCACGGCCGCGGCGTCGACACCGTCCTCGGCCCGGAGATGCGCTCCACCGGCGAGGTCATGGGCATCGACTCCGTCTTCGGCACGGCGTACGCCAAGTCGCAGGCGGGCGCCTACGGCCCGCTGCCCACCAAGGGCCGCGCCTTCATCTCGGTCGCCAACCGCGACAAGCGCTCGATGATCTTCCCCGCGCGCGAACTCGTCGCGCACGGCTTCGAGCTGCTCGCCACGTCCGGCACGGCCGAGGTGCTCAAGCGCAACGGCATCAACGCCACCGTCGTGCGCAAGCAGTCCGAGGGCACCGGCCCGAACGGCGAGCGGACCATCGTCCAGCTCATCCACGACGGCGAGGTCGACCTCATCGTCAACACCCCGTACGGCACCGGCGGCCGCCTCGACGGCTACGACATCCGTACGGCGGCCGTGGCGCGCTCCGTGCCCTGTCTGACGACGGTCCAGGCCCTCGCCGCCGCCGTCCAGGGCATCGACGCCCTCAACCACGGTGATGTGGGCGTGCGTTCACTGCAGGAACACGCCGAGCATCTGACCGCGGCCCGCGACTAGCAGCCCTGAGGGGGACACCGGAAACGGTGTCCCCCTCTTCGTGAGGACACTTACATGTACAAGCTTTTCTTCCGTCTGGTCTTCCAACGGATGGACCCCGAGCAGGCCCACCACCTGGCCTTCCGCTGGATCCGACTCGCCGTCGGGATCCCCGTGCTGCGCACCTTCGTCGCCGCCGCCCTCGCACCCCGCTACAAGGAGCTGCGCACCGAGGCCTTCGGGCTGCGCATGCACGGCCCCTTCGGGCTCGCCGCCGGCTTCGACAAGAACGCGGTCGCGATCGACGGGATGTCGATGCTGGGCTTCGACCACGTCGAGATCGGCACGGTGACCGGCGAGGCGCAGCCGGGCAACCCCAAGCGGCGGCTGTTCCGGCTCGTGAAGGACCGGGCGCTGATCAACCGCATGGGCTTCAACAACGAGGGCTCGCTGGCCGTGGCGGCCCGCCTGGCGTCCCGTGAGCCGGTCTTCAGGACCGTCGTGGGCGTCAACATCGGCAAGACCAAGGTCGTCCCGGAGGCGGAGGCCGTCGGCGACTACGTGAAGTCGACCGAGCGGCTCGCGCCGTACGCCGACTACCTGGTCGTGAACGTCTCCTCGCCCAACACGCCCGGCCTGCGCGACCTCCAGGCCACCGAGGCCCTGCGGCCGCTGCTGAGCGCCGTCCGCGAGGCGGCCGACCGCACGGTCACCAGCCGTCGCGTCCCGCTCCTCGTGAAGATCGCGCCGGACCTCGCCGACGAGGACGTCGACGCCGTCGCGGACCTGGCCGTCGAACTCGGCCTGGACGGGATCATCGCCACCAACACCACCATCGCGCGCGAGGGGCTCGGTCTGAAGTCCGAACCCTCGCTTGTGAAGGAGACCGGCGGACTCTCCGGCGCCCCCCTGAAGGCCCGCTCCCTGGAGGTGCTGCGGCGCCTCTACGCGCGCGTGGGCGACCGCATCACCCTCGTGGGCGTCGGCGGCATCGAGAACGCCGAGGACGCCTGGCAGCGCATCCTCGCCGGTGCCACGCTCGTGCAGGGATACAGCGCGTTCATCTACCAGGGGCCCTTCTGGGGCCGTGCCATCCACAAGGGCCTCGCCGCGCGCCTGCGCACGAGCCCGTACGCCACCCTCGCCGACGCGGTCGGCGCCGACGTGAGGAAGACGGCATGACCGAGCCCTTCGGCGCACGACTGCGCCACGCCATGGACGAGCGCGGCCCGCTGTGCGTCGGCATCGACCCGCACGCCTCCCTGCTCGCCGAATGGGGCCTGAACGACGATGTGGCCGGCCTTGAGCGCTTCAGCCGTACCGTCGTCGAGGCGATGGCCGACCGGGTCGCCGTACTCAAGCCGCAGAGCGCGTTCTTCGAGCGCTTCGGGTCGCGCGGTATCGCCGTCCTGGAGAAGTCGGTCGAGGAGGCGCGGGCGGCCGGTGCGCTGGTGGTGATGGACGCCAAGCGCGGCGACATCGGCTCGACCATGGCCGCGTACGCCGAGTCCTTCCTGAGCAAGGACTCCCCGCTGTTCTCCGACGCGCTGACCGTCTCGCCGTACCTCGGCTACGGATCGCTCTCGCCGGCCGTCGTGCTGGCCCGGCAGAGCGGCGCAGGCCTGTTCGTGCTCGCGCTGACCTCGAACCCCGAGGGCGGCGAGGTGCAGCACGCGGTCCGCGCCGACGGCCGCACCGTCGGCGCGACGATGCTGGCGCACCTGGCGGCCGAGAACGAGGGGGAGGAGCCCCTGGGCTCCTTCGGGGCGGTCGTCGGCGCGACGCTCGGCGACCTGTCGACGTACGACCTGTCCATCAACGGTCCGCTCCTCGCCCCCGGCATCGGGGCCCAGGGTGCTACGCCGGCGGATCTTCCGCGGGTCTTCGGCGCCGCGGTGCGCAATGTCGTCCCGAACGTCAGCCGGGGTGTGCTGCGGCACGGACCGGACGTCGTCGCGCTGCGTGAGGCCGCGTCACGCTTCGCCGACGAGATCGTCAGCGCTGTGTCGGGTGCGTGACCGCCGTCAGGGGCGTTCGAGCCGGTCGCGGGAGTCCTCCGATGAGTGGCCCGCGGTCGGCTTGAGTCTGAATACATCCTCAAATCCGGGGCATTATGTCCTAAATGTCCGACCTGACAGAGGCTGACCAGGACTTTTCCGCTGTTCTCGCTGACTCTGGCGGACTTGCCCGCTAGTCTCCGACGAGAGTCAACGGGCAAGCGTGTTGCTCGTGGCTCCCCAGGTGTGGGGCGACTAGGTTCCTCACCGGTCCGTATCCGACAGTTCGACATCCGAGGTGACGTAGGCGTGGCTCTTCCGCCCCTTACCCCTGAACAGCGCGCAGCCGCGCTCGAAAAGGCCGCCGCGGCTCGCCGGGAGCGGGCCGAGGTCAAGAATCGACTCAAGCACTCCGGCGCCTCCCTTCACGAGGTCATCAAGCAGGGCCAGGAGAACGACGTCATCGGCAAGATGAAGGTCTCCGCACTGCTCGAGTCCCTGCCGGGCGTGGGCAAGGTCCGCGCCAAGCAGATCATGGAGCGACTCGGCATCTCCGAGAGCCGCCGCGTGCGTGGCCTCGGCTCCAACCAGATCGCCTCCCTGGAGCGTGAGTTCGGCAGCACCGGCTCCTGAGTCCCGGCTCTTGGGACAGGGAGTCCCGGGCACTCCGGGATTGCTGGAATAATCGCTGCATGAGTGAACGTCCGCGGCTGACCGTGCTCTCCGGCCCCTCCGGGGTCGGCAAGAGCACGGTCGTCGCCCATATGCGCAAGGAACACCCCGAGGTCTGGCTCTCGGTGTCGGCGACGACCCGCAAGCCCCGCCCCGGCGAGCGGCATGGAGTCCACTACTTCTTCGTCACCGACGACGAGATGGACAAGCTGATCGCCAACGGCGAGCTGCTGGAGTGGGCCGAGTTCGCCGGCAACCGCTACGGCACGCCGCGTGCGGCCGTGCTGGAGCGGCTGGAGGCGGGTGAGCCCGTCCTGCTGGAGATCGACCTCCAGGGCGCGCGGCAGGTCCGCGAGTCCATGGCCGAGTCTCACCTGGTGTTCCTGGCTCCTCCCTCCTGGGAGGAGCTCGTGCGCAGACTCACCGGACGGGGCACCGAGCCGCCCGAGGTGATCGAGCGTCGGCTGGACGCGGCGAAGGTCGAGCTGGCGGCCGAGCCGGAGTTCGACGTGACCTTGGTCAACACCTCCGTCGAGGACGTGGCGCGCGAGCTGCTAGCCTTGATGGACGTTGTGTGATCGTGCCTGACCCTTCAGGCTTGATCATTCACACTGAATCTTTCCCATCCATCGGAAGGTAGAGCGTGTCCTCTTCCATCTCCGCGCCCGAGGGCATCATCAACCCGCCGATCGACGAGCTTCTCGAGGCCACCGACTCGAAGTACAGCCTCGTGATCTACGCGGCCAAGCGGGCCCGCCAGATCAACGCGTACTACTCGCAGCTCGGCGAGGGCCTCCTCGAGTACGTCGGTCCGCTCGTCGACACCCACGTCCACGAGAAGCCGCTCTCGATCGCCCTGCGCGAGATCAACGCGGGTCTGCTGACGTCCGAGGCCGTCGAGGGCCCGGCGCAGTAAGTAGTATTTTCAGCTTTGAGCTGGCTTTTCCACAGGCCCGGCAGCCCGACTGCCGGGCCTGTGGTCTGCTCGGGGGTGCGGGGGTGCGGGGGTGCGGGGGTGCGGGGGTCGTCCCCCGCTGTGATGCAGCATGGAGTCGTCGGTTCAACGAGTGGGAGTCCCGGTGGACAAGCCGAAGGTCGTTCTGGGGGTCAGCGGCGGCATCGCCGCGTACAAGGCGTGTGAGCTGCTGCGCAGACTCACGGAGTCCGGCCATGACGTCCGGGTCGTGCCGACCGCCTCCGCACTGCACTTCGTCGGCGCCGCCACCTGGTCCGCCCTGTCCGGCAACCCCGTCTCGACCGAGGTCTGGGACGACGTCCACGAGGTCCCGCACGTCCGCATCGGCCAGCACGCCGACCTGGTCATCGTCGCCCCGGCCACGGCCGACACCCTCGCCAGAGCCGCGCACGGCCTCGCCGACGACCTGCTCACCAACACCCTGCTCACGGCCCGCTGCCCGGTGGTCTTCGCCCCCGCCATGCACACCGAGATGTGGGAGCATCCGGCCACTCAGGAGAACGTGGCGACGCTGCGCCGGCGCGGCGCGGTCGTCATCGAGCCCGCCGTCGGCCGCCTCACCGGCGTCGACACCGGGAAGGGCCGACTGCCCGAGCCGGCCGAGATCTTCGAGGTCTGCCGCCGGGTGCTGGCCCGGGGCGTCACCGAGCCGGACCTCGAGGGCCGCCATGTCGTCATCAGCGCCGGCGGCACGCGCGAGCCCCTCGACCCCGTCCGCTTCCTCGGCAACCGCTCCTCCGGCAAGCAGGGCTACGCCCTCGCCCGCACCGCCGCCGCCCGGGGCGCCCGGGTCACGCTGATCTCCGCCAACGCCGCGCTGCCCGACCCGGCGGGCGTGGACGTCGTGCCGGTCGGCACCGCCGTGCAGCTGCGGGAGGCGGTCCTCAAGGCGGCGTCGGACGCCGACGCGGTGGTGATGGCGGCCGCGGTCGCCGACTTCCGCCCGGCGACGTACGCGGCCGGGAAGATCAAGAAGAAGGACGACCAGGAGCCGGAGCCCATCGTCCTGGTGCGGAATCCGGACATCCTCGCGGAGATCTCGACCGACCGCGCCCGCCCCGGTCAGGTGATCGTCGGCTTCGCGGCCGAGACGGACGACGTCCTGGCCAACGGCCGCAAGAAGCTGGAGCGCAAGGGGTGTGACCTGCTCGTGGTGAACGAGGTGGGGGAGCGCAAGACCTTCGGCTCCGAGGAGAACGAGGCGGTGGTCCTGGGCGCCGACGGCAGCGAGACTCCGGTACCGCACGGGCCCAAGGAGGCCCTGGCCGAAACTGTGTGGGACCTGGTGGCGCGACGGCTGGGGGGAAATGTTTGATGCGCTCGGGCCGCACCGGAGGCTTCCTCGATTCCGGTGTGGCGTCCCTGGTCAAGGGCAGGTGACATTGGGCAGAATGCCCGTGCCGCAGGTCACAGCCCTCCCGAGAGGCGAGACAGGGGGTCCGTGACCGGGCGCGACAGATAAACTGTCCTCGGACGACGTCGGGCGCAGCCCCCGTCCCGTCCGCCAATGATCAGCCAGCAGCCGCTGCAACCACAGGGAGCGTTGTGTCCCGTCGCCTGTTCACCTCGGAGTCCGTGACCGAGGGTCACCCCGACAAGATCGCTGACCAGATCAGCGACACCATTCTCGACGCGCTTCTGCGCGAGGACCCGACGTCCCGGGTCGCCGTCGAGACCCTGATCACGACCGGCCTGGTACACGTGGCCGGAGAGGTTACGACCAAGACGTACGCGGACATCGCGACGCTGGTCCGCAACAAGATCCTCGAGATCGGCTACGACTCCTCCAAGAAGGGCTTCGACGGCGCCTCCTGCGGCGTGTCGGTGTCGATCGGCGCGCAGTCCCCCGACATCGCGCAGGGCGTGGACACGGCGTACGAGTCCCGGGTCGAGGGCGACGAGGACGAGCTGGACCGTCAGGGCGCCGGTGACCAGGGCCTGATGTTCGGCTACGCGACGGACGAGACGCCCACGCTGATGCCGCTGCCGATCTTCCTGGCGCACCGCCTGTCCAAGCGCCTGTCCGAGGTCCGCAAGAACGGCACCATCCCCTACCTGCGCCCGGACGGCAAGACGCAGGTCACCATCGAGTACGACGGCGACAAGGCGGTCCGTCTGGACACGGTGGTCGTCTCCTCGCAGCACGCCTCCGACATCGACCTGGACTCGCTGCTGGCTCCCGACATCCGGGAGTTCGTGGTCGAGCCGGAGCTGAAGGCGCTCCTCGACGACGGCATCAAGCTGGACACCGAGAACTACCGCCTCCTGGTCAACCCCACCGGCCGCTTCGAGATCGGCGGTCCGATGGGCGACGCGGGCCTGACCGGCCGGAAGATCATCATCGACACCTACGGCGGCATGGCCCGCCACGGCGGCGGCGCCTTCTCCGGCAAGGACCCGTCCAAGGTGGACCGCTCGGCGGCGTACGCGATGCGCTGGGTCGCCAAGAACGTCGTCGCGGCCGGCCTGGCCTCGCGCTGCGAGGCGCAGGTGGCGTACGCGATCGGCAAGGCCGAGCCGGTCGGCTTGTTCGTCGAGACCTTCGGCACCGCCAAGATCGACACCGAGAAGATCGAGAAGGCCATCGACGAGGTCTTCGACCTCCGCCCGGCGGCCATCATCCGCGACCTGGACCTGCTCCGCCCGATCTACGCCCAGACGGCCGCCTACGGCCACTTCGGCCGCGAGCTGCCGGAGTTCACCTGGGAGCGCACGGACCGGGTGGAGGCGCTGCGGAAGGCGGCGGGGCTGTAGGGCCCGGCGCCACGAGGTCGTAGGAGGCCCGGTTCCCTTCGGGGGCCGGGCCTCGGCGTTTGTCAGGTGTCGTGCGGCCGGTCGAAGTCGGTGTCGACATCCGCCGGCGCCGGTCCGGCACCGTTCGTGTGCGGAGGAGCCTGCGCGCCGCCGAAGCGGCGGCGTATCTCGTCGGCGGTCACCGCGTCCCGGGAGGCGATCGCCATCGCCACCTGATCGGCGACGAGCGCGGCCTCGTCCTCCCCGGGACGGAATCCGACCTTGCGGAAGAAGTCCGAGAACAGATCCGCCGGGGTGGCAAGGTGCTCGAACGGAGTCTCTCCCGGGTCGGGGGCCGCCATGATCCGGTCGTGCTCCGGGCCGGGCGGGTACGCCTCCGGGACCAGGTACCGGAAGGGTTCGTCGACCTCCCGGTCGTTTGCCGCTGAGGAGAGCCGGGCGAGGAGTCCGATGTCCTTGACGGTCTTCTCGACGTGGTCGTCGTTCTTCGCCAGCCACCACACGACCGCGCTGCCCGTGCTCGTGAGGACGTCGTCGCCCAGGTACTCGCGTTTGTTCTGCTCGTACTTGCGCTGGTGCTCCCACACGGCCTCGTCCTTGCGGATCGCCGCCAACCGGTCCAGCCGTTCCTGGTCCTGCTCCGTGAGGGTGAGCTCGACTTCCAACGCCATCGCGTGCAGATGACCGTCGTGGTCCGCCTCCATGACTCCCAGCGCGGCATTGAGCTGATGCTGGACGAGAGAGCTTCTGAAGGGATGCATGGTGGCGGTGATCCGGCCGGCGCGGGCGAGTACGGCCTGCACGGCCAGCGCTCCGGGGTTGATCAACTGGTCGCTCGCCGCAGGGTCGGTCGGGGTCCAGCGCACCCTGGCCGAGAACAGGAAGTCGTAGTCGGCCTCCCTGCTGGGCAGCGGGACCCGGCTCACGTACTGCTCCCGGCGTTCCACGGGTGGGGGAGCCGGTTGCTCGATCAGGGATCCCGGCGGGAACGGATCGCTCCTGCGCGCGCGGATGGCCGAGTACGTCGCGAGGGACCAGGCGGCGAGGAGCACCGCGATCGCGCTCAGCCAGATCCACAGGGGCCAGTGCAGTGTCAGCCCGAGGATGAGGACGAGCAGCGCGCTGATCAGGCTCAGGAACGCCGAGACGGTCTTCTGGCCGGAACTCATGACGGGGACTCCTCCAGGTCGGGCGCGCGATGGGTGAAGCGGGCACGCTGCGCGGTGTTGATCGATTGCAGGAGGTGCGAGGCCAGGTCGGGCGAAACGGTCCGGCGGGCGTCCGCGTAGATGCGGCTGAGCACCGGATAACGCATGTCGGAGGCGTCCACCAGGATGCTCAGCGCCGCCTCGACGAGAGCCTCGCCCTTGGTCCGGTCCGCGGTGACCAGCCAGCGTGTGGTGCAGCGCGCCCAGCGATTCGGGGTGAGCAGATCGAAAGCCATGCGCCAGCAGGAGGTGAGCCACTCCCGTGGCGGTGCGGTGAGGAGGAAGCCGTCGGGCAACCCCGTCAAGTCCAGGAACAGATCCGCGTCGGCGCGGTGATGACGTTCGGCCTGCGCGGTGGCCAGCCTGGCGAGCAGCCGCCGCTGCAGCCGGACGTCCTGGCTGACGTGGTCGAGCAGAGCCCGGCGGGCCACCACGCTCGGGTGCGACTCGTTGCGGGCCAGGTGGTGAAGCCGTACCAGTGCGGGTTCGGGGTGGTGGACCGACATCACCTTCGCGCAGACCTCGACCAGCACGTCGCGCAGATGCTTCGACGGGCGGCCCGTGCTCCAGGCGTAGATCCTCGATCGGAACTCGCCACCGGACCGCTCGTTCTCGAGGCCCCGTTTGAGGAGGTGAGCGGCTGCCCGTACCTCGGTCGCGCGGTGCGCCGAGTCCCGCGTCCACCGTTCGACGAGTTTGGTGAGGCGTTCGGTGTCATCTGTGCTCACACACAGGTCGGTGAATCGCGCCACCAGTTCGGCCAAGTCGGACTCGTCGAGTCCTCGCAGCCTCAAGGCTTTGACCAGCCAGTTGTTGAGCGGCTCCCGAACGTCGGGCAGGTCGGTCCAGAAGCGGTGGCGTGCCGCT
This sequence comes from Streptomyces ferrugineus, assembly GCF_015160855.1. Lineage (NCBI taxonomy): Bacteria > Bacillati > Actinomycetota > Actinomycetes > Kitasatosporales > Streptomycetaceae > Streptomyces > Streptomyces ferrugineus. The sequence goes on from NZ_CP063373.1 coordinate 3,341,629, forward strand.
TCCGCGACGCCTGGTTCGGTGAAGTGCACCCGTGCGTCCGAGTCGAGTTCGGCTCCCACGGTCTCCAGCCGCAGGGAGAGTCCCTTGTGTTCCAGGAGCGGGCGGTCGTCATGGGTGGAACCCGCCTCATCGACGAGGAGGTTCGTGGCGCGGTGCACCGCCTCGGCGGGTGCGCCTTCCAGCATGGCCGCCGTGAGGAACAGGGCGCGCTGTCTGCCCTTGCGCAGGCCCTGGATGGCCTCGGCGACATCGCGGGTGCGGTCCTTCTGAGCCGCCAGGGCGGCCTCGCACCAGGAGGCGAAGTCGCCCGGCCCACGGGCGGCGACGCCGATTCGTTCCGCCAGCCGGCCCACGTCCCGCAGCGGAGGCCCACTGTCCAAATAGGTGCGCAAGGCGGGAGGTGCCAGATCCCGGACGCTCTCATGGACCCCGGCGAGCCACAGATGCCGGTTGACGGCTTCCCAGGCGTCGGGACGGCCGATCTTCCTGCGGAACTGCGTGAACTGCGGCCCGAGCTGCTCCTCGAACGGGCGCGGCAGGACCAGGGCGAGAAAGGCGCCCTGAGCCAGGACCTCATGCCGGAACCCGGACAGCTCGTCGTGCACCTTGCGCCAGGTCCGCTCGTCCACCGACGTCAGGTCGAGGAGCATACGGTCCTGTTCGCCGACGAGGTCGAGGGAGAGCCACTGCCCGGAGGGCACCTCGGGTTCCTCCGGCGTGAGTTCGTGATAGGTGCCCCTGCCCTGCGGGAGTTCGCACAGCAGGACGCGGGCCGCCGAGCTGCGTCCGCTGCCGGCTTCCCCGTGAAGGATGACCGTGTGCTCGCCCGCCAGGACGTCGTACGCCGCACCCATACCGTCGGGCCGCGCGAACTGTTGCTGCAGTCGAGCGAGTTGATCGTCGGCGACGCGGCGTGGCGTCGACGGGGGAGTCCGCAGGAGCGGCTCGGTTCCGACGTAGACGTTGTAGGTGTCCCCGTTTCGATCGCTCACCGCTCGTCGTCCTCCTCAGGACGCGAGCGGTCGAAGTTCTGCCGGAATCCGCCTTCGACGCCACCCTGAAAGTAGTTGCCGCCGTCGCCCATGCGCACGTTGCTGGGTCCGATGTGGACGGGGCCATGGGCCTCTCGTACGGTGCTGACGTCTCCGTTGACCGTGCCCTGCACGCCAGTTCCGTACGTGTCACCCGCGGTGTTGTGGTGCGTGGCGGAGGGCGGCAGCTCGGTGTGGGCCTCACGGTCGACAGCGGCGAGCTCCGGCACGAGCCTGGCCAGCGTGTCCCCGATCTGCTTCAGGTCGTATTCCTTGTTCTGGTGGTCGTAGCGCAGGCTCTGACAGTCCGTGAGCTTCCTCAGCGGGACGGGCAACTCGTCCTTGGCGGGGCGTTCGGTCCGACGGCCGACCAGGACCGGGATGACACGGATGTCGCACAGGAACGCCTCCTGGATCTCCCTGCGCACCCAGTCGCCGTCGCTCCGCAGTGCGGCGTGCCCTGTCCAGCCGGGGCCTATCAGGGCCAGGAGCACCCCACTGCGGCGCACCCCGTGGATCAGATGGCCGTCGAAGGGCGTGCCGGGCGGGATCGACTTGCTGGCGAAGTAGATCCGATCCTTCCCGAACCGCGCGGACAGGGCTTCCTCGATGGTGGCGGCTGCCTGCTCTCCGTCGCCGGTGCGGTAGTTGATGAAGACGTCGGGCATGACAGAACGACCTCTCTGTAGGAAGGACGAGACGGGAACGTGAGTTCCGCCGCTAGGGCGTGAGGGCGAGGGCGGCCGTGAGACGCGGGGCGATCGCCAGGTACGACCGGCTGCGGGAATGGCGGGACAAAGTGCGCGACAGACGGCGCAGGTCCGTGGCGATGGTCGCGGAGGACACGTTCACGGCGAGTGGGAGCAGTCGCTCGGTGAGCCGGCAGGCGTGGTCGATCTCTCCGGCGCGCGCGTGCGCGAGGGCACGGCGGACGCCGTAGCGGACCTGGGTGCGCCAGGCGTCCGTGGGAAGTCGCGCGCACTCACGGTCGAGGATTTCGGAGGCCGCGCGTGGTCTGCCGAGGTCGACCAGGCACCAGCCCGTGATCATGGACACCGGGTCATCGAGGTGGGTCGTGCCCAGGACCGGTGCCGCGGGGGGCGAGCCCGGATCCGCGGTGAGCAGCTCGCGCGCTCGGTCCAGGCCGCGCATGCAGGCGTCGTGATCACCCGCGAGCGCATGTCCCTGTGCCTCGCGCTGGGCGGCCAGGCCCCGGATGCGCGGAGGCAGCCGGTCGGAGAGCGCGCCTTCGGCCAGGCCGATGGTGTCGTCGGCCTCGCCTCGGTAGTACGTGATCAGTGCTCGGCGCACCAGGGCGTACGACGCGAGATCTCGGTCACCGGAGGCGTCAGCCAGGTCCACGGCATGTGCGGTCCACCGCAACGCGGCGCTCTCGTCGCTCGCCTCTTGCGCCAGCCAGCCCGTGAACTCGGCGAAACGTGCGGCCAGGGCGAGCAGTTCACGGCCGGACCGGGAACCCGTCCGCTCCGCGAGTGCGCGCAGCGCGCGTGTCTGCTCGGCGAGCACGGGGAGGAGGGCGCTCGGAGGCGACATCTGGCCGAGGCGACGGTACTGAGCCAGCAGGGTGCGGTATGTGTCCAGCAACGGCTCGCCCGGGGCCGTGGGGCTGATCGCCGGTCTGTTGGCGGATGCGGATCGGGCGCCGGCGGTCGTCACCTCGTCGCCGGGCCCGACCGACAGGACGGCCGCGGCTCCTACGGCGATCACCTGGCGACGTGAGGGTGGAGTCGGCGATCTCGGGCTGTCCACGTGGGGCACGGCTCCTGCAGTCCCGGAGGCGACCGGATCGCAGTCCAGGGCCTGGACGGCGGAGTCCCTCGGCGGCCGGGCGGGGACCAGGGCGGCGAGCGTGCCGTGTGCGTCGAGCGCGGCGTCGCACAGACGTGCCAGTTCGGGGGACGGGCGCTTGTGGCCGGTCTCGATCTTGCTGAGTTGTCCCTTGCTGTAATGCACCGACGACGCGAGCTGTGTCAGCGTGAGTCCGGCCGCGATGCGCAGACGGCGTAACTCGGCGCCGAACACAGGTGGCTGCTCCAGCACCTGACTCCCCCCTTGGGCCGACGCCCCTGGTCTCCCGGGCCGTCCGATGCCATCAGCGTCAGCCGCGTGAGCGGCTCGAGCAAGACAGGCGGCGGAGTTTCCCGTTTCCAGTTCTGATACCGGGACGGAGGGCATCGGAAAGCGCGGCTCGAACCCGGCGGCCGAAACGGGCACGGAATTGGCTGGAGAGTCGGGCTTGTGGATTCGTATGGTGGTGATCTTCCGGTGCGAAGGGGACGGGTACTTCGGGGCTGTGGCCCCCGCGGGTTCGAATCCCGCCGTCGGCCGGGTGGTCCCGGTGGCGTGGGCGAGTGGTCCAAGGCAGGGGGCGGTCCGTCGCCGTTGGGGAACTCGGGCGCCGTCGGTTGTCAGTGGCGTTTGGTAAGAATGCAAGCGTGAGCAGCGAGAACGGGCAGTCGGGTGGTGGGGCCGAGGGGGCGCCGCCGCCCGAGCAGCTTGCGCTCATTCGGGAGAGTGTGCGCAAGGCCGGTGTGCCCAGGGCCAAGCCGCGGACCTGGCGGGGTGCCGCGCTGGCCAAGGAACTGCCCGTGGCGCGGGTGCTGGTCGACAAGGGTGTGCTGCACCTCGACCGGTACTTCGACTATGCCGTGCCGGAGGAGCTGGACGCGGACGCGCAGCCCGGGGTGCGGGTGCGGGTGCGGTTCGGCGCCGGGCGGCATCGGGTGCGTGAGGGGCGGCGCGAGGGCGGGGGGCTCATCGACGGGTTCCTCATCGAGCGGGTTGCCGAGTCGGACTACTCCGGGCCGCTGGCGGCGCTTGCGCAGGTCGTTTCGCCCGAGCGGGTGTTGAGCGAGGAGTTGCTGGGGCTCGCGCGGGCCGTTGCCGATCGGTACGCCGGAGGGCTGGCCGATGTGCTGCAGCTCGCCGTGCCGCCGCGCAGTGCCCGGGCCGAGCAGCGGCCCTCGCCGGAGCCGCTTCCCGTGCCTGGTCGGCCCGAGGCGGGGTCCTGGGAGCGGTACGAGCGGGGGGCCGGATTTCTGGAGGCGCTCGCCTCCGGGGGTGCGCCGCGGGCCGTGTGGAACGCGTTGCCCGGGCCCGCGTGGAGTGAGGAGATCGCCCGGGCCGTCGTCGCCACGCTGGCCTCGGGGCGTGGGGCGCTGGTCGTGCTGCCGGACGGGCGGGCGGTCGCTCGGGTCGACGCCGCCCTGACTTCGCTGATGGGCAAGGGGCGGCATGCGGTGCTGACCGCCGATGCCGGGCCCGAGAAGCGGTACCGGGAGTGGCTCGCGGTGCGGCGGGGGAGCGTGCGGGCGGTCGTGGGGACACGGGCCGCGATGTTCGCCCCGGTGCGGGATCTCGGGCTGGTCGCCCTCTGGGACGACGGCGACGACAGCCACAGCGAGCAGCATGCCCCGCAGCCCCATGCGAGGGAAGTGCTCTTGCTGCGGGCCGCGCAGGACAAGTGCGGCTTTCTGCTGGGGAGTTGGAGCTGCACCGTCGAGGCGGCCCAGCTCGTGGAGAGTGGCTGGGCCCGGCCCTTGGTCGCCGCGCGCGAGCAGGTGCGGGGCGCGGCTCCGCTCGTACGGACCGTGGGGGACGGGGATCTCGCGCGGGACGAGGCCGCGCGGGCCGCCCGGTTGCCCACCCTCGCCTGGCAGGCGGTGCGGGAGGGGCTGCGGCACGGGCCGGTGCTGGTGCAGGTGCCTCGGCGTGGATATGTGCCGCGGATGGCCTGCGCCAACTGCCGCGTCCCCGCTCGGTGCCGGCACTGCTCCGGGCCGCTGGAGGCGCGGGGCTCCGGGGCCGAGCTGCGATGCGGGTGGTGCGGGCGCGAGGAGGGCTCCTGGCACTGTCAGGAGTGCGGTGGGTTCCGGCTGCGGGCTCAGGTGGTGGGTGCGCGGCGGACCGCCGAGGAGCTGGGGCGGGCGTTTCCCGCCGTTCCGGTGCGGACCTCCGGGCGTGAGCAGGTGCTGGACACCGTGCCGGGCACGCCCTCGCTGGTGGTGAGCACGCCGGGGGCCGAGCCCGTCGCCGAGGGCGGGTATGCGGCCGCGTTGCTGCTGGACGGCTGGGCGATGCTCGGGCGGCCCGATCTGCGGGCGGGCGAGGACGCGCTGCGGCGGTGGATCGGGGCCGCCTCGCTGGTACGGCCGCAGAGTGCCGGGGGGACGGTGGTCGTCCTCGCCGAGCCCACGCTGCGGCCCGTGCAGGCGCTGGTGCGGTGGGACCCCGTCGGGCATGCGGTGCGCGAGCTCGCCGAGCGGGCCGAGCTGGGGTTTCCGCCGGTGTCCCGGATGGCTTCCGTGGCCGGGCCGGGGGAGGCGGTCGAAGAGTTTCTCCGTACGGCCGAACTGCCGCCGGAGGCCGAGGTGTTGGGGCCCGTGCCGCTGCCCGTCACCGCGGTGGGTCGGCCTCGGCGGGTGGGGGCGCCGCCGGCCGGGGAGCAGTGGGACCGGGCGTTGGTCCGGGTTCCGCCAGGGAGCGGGGCCGCGTTGGCCGCCGCGCTGAAGACCGCGCAGGCCGCCCGGATGGCACGCGGGGCGGGGGAGGTCGCGGTGTGGGTCCGGGTTGATCCGCCCGGCATCGGGTGAGGGCGTCGGGGCTGGTGGTGAGGGCTGGGTAGGGCTCTGCCCTCCCGCGTGCGCTTCGGGAGGGCAGAGTACGGGGGCATCAGCCGTTGCGAGGGCCGGGGAACGCCGTGGGCCTGGCCTCGTCGCGCAGGCCGGGGCTGCCTGCCGTCGGCTGCGTCGGCATGGAGCGGGCCGCGGGGACCGTCGGAACCGTGGGGATGGCGGTGGAGACGTTGACCGTCCGGGTGCCCGAGGGCTCGGCCGTGCGCTCCGCCTCGGCCGCGGCCTGGGTGGCGGCGCGGCGTGCGCCGTAACGACGGTGTACCGCCTGCTTGGTGACGCCGAGGGCGGAACCCACCGCGTCCCAGGAGAAGCCGAGTGAGCGGTCGAAGTCCACGGCTGCCGTGACCAGGGTTTCGACACTGTCCCGCAGCTCCTGGGCGAGACGGACCGTCGGGGCGGGGGCGCGTCCGTAGACGACGAAGCCCGTGGAGGGGCCGGAGCGGCGCGGGCGGTAGACGTTGCCCAGTTGCGCGGTGAGTGTGCGCAGTGCGTCCACCTGCCGGCGGACCCGCTCGATGTCCCGCACCAGCAAGTGCAGGCTGGCCCGAGCCTGGGCGTCGTGGGTTGCGTGGTCGGCCATGAACAAGCCTCTCGAACCGGCGTTGAAGGAAAGGGGCCGCGAGTACGGCGGGTGCGGCCCGTTGTGGTCAACTCTTTCTTGACCAACGCGGGAGCGCTCCGCGGGTCACGCAATGGGGGCGTGTGGGCATATGCCTACGCTCCCTTCGGGGGTGCGCGCCTTGGCCGAAGGGCCGGGTCCACCTGGGGGGATTGCTCGTCGTCGCGGCTGATCCGTCCGTGCGGGGGAATCGGGTGCACGCCTTCCGCTGCCGCCGGGGTGAGCCCCCGCGCACAGCGCACATAGACTTGAGCGCTGCCCAGCCAACCCCGCCCGAGAGGCCCGTGCCCACCCATGAAGCTCGTCTTCGCCGGTACCCCCGAGGTCGCCGTTCCCGCTCTGGACGCCCTGATCGCCTCCGGGCGGCACGACGTGGCCGCCGTTGTCACGCGGCCCGACGCGCCGGCCGGGCGCGGGCGCAGGCTGGTGGCGAGCCCGGTGGCCGAGCGGGCGGAGGAGGCAGGGATCGAGGTGCTCAAGCCCGCCAAGCCCCGTGATCCCGAGTTCCTCGAACGGCTCAGGGAGATCGCGCCCGACTGCTGCCCCGTCGTCGCCTACGGCGCCCTGCTGCCCCGCGTCGCCCTCGACGTGCCGGCCCACGGCTGGGTCAACCTGCACTTCTCGCTGCTGCCCGCCTGGCGTGGGGCCGCGCCCGTGCAGCACTCCATCATGGCGGGCGACGAGATCACCGGAGCCTCCACCTTCCTCATCGAGGAAGGGCTCGACTCCGGGCCCGTCTACGGCACCGTCACCGAGGAGATCCGGCCCACCGACACCAGCGGCGACCTGCTGACCCGGCTCGCCCTCGCCGGCGCCGGGCTGCTCGCCGCGACCATGGACGGGATCGAGGACGGCACGGTGAAGGCCGTACCGCAGCCCTCCGAAGGCGTCACCCTCGCCCCCAAGGTCAACGTCGAGGACGCCCGCGTCGACTGGCACGCCCCCTCCCTGCGCGTCGACCGCGTCGTGCGCGGATGCACCCCCGCGCCGGGTGCCTGGACCGTCTTCCGCGGTGAACGGCTCAAGCTCATCCAGGTGCGGCCGGTGCCGGGGCGGGACGACCTCGCGCCCGGCGAGCTCTCCGTCGGGAAGAACAACGTGTACGTGGGGACCGGCTCGTACGCCGTTGAGCTGCTGTGGGTGCAGGCACAGGGGAAGAAGCCGATGCGCGCCGCGGACTGGGCGCGGGGCGTACGGATCGGTGACGGGGAGAGCCTCGGGGCGTGACCGGCCGTACGCCGGGGTGACCGTGCGACGTAGGCTGGTCGTACATCTCGTCCAGTATTCCGGAGCACCTTTTCGTGAGCGACACCTCCCGTCGGCCCCGCAGAACCGGCAAGCCCTACCGACGGCCCAAGAAGGACCCCGTCCGCATGCTCGCCTTCGACGCGCTGCGTGCCGTGGACGAGCGGGACGCGTACGCCAACCTCGTGCTGCCGCCGCTGCTGCGCAAGGCGCGGGAGAAGGGCGACTTCGACGGGCGGGACGCCGCGCTCGCGACCGAGCTGGTGTACGGGACGCTGCGGTGGCAGGGGACGTACGACGCGGTCATAGCCGCGTGTGTGGACCGGCCGTTGCGGGAAGTCGACCCGCCGGTGCTCGACGTGCTCAGCCTGGGTGCGCATCAGCTGCTGGGGACGCGGATTCCCACGCATGCCGCGGTGTCGGCGTCCGTCGAGCTCGCCCGGGTCGTGCTCGGGGACGGGCGGGCGAAGTTCGTCAACGCGGTGCTGCGCAAGGTCGCGCAGGACGATCTCGACGGGTGGATCCAGCGGGTCGCGCCGCCGTACGACGAGGATCCCGAGGACCATCTCGCCGTGGTGCACTCGCATCCGCGGTGGGTCGTCTCCGCGCTGTGGGACTCGCTCGGTGGCGGACGGGCCGGCATCGAGCGGTTGCTGGCGGCCGACAACGAGCGGCCCGAGGTGACACTGGTCGCGCGGCCGGGGCGGGCCACGACCGAGGAACTGCTCGGCGAGGAGGCCGCGGTGGCGGGGCGCTGGTCGCCGTACGCCGTGCGGTTGGCCGAGGGCGGGGAGCCCGGGGCCATCGAGGCCGTGCGGGACGGGCGTGCGGGCGTGCAGGACGAGGGGAGTCAGCTGGTCGCCCTCGCTCTGGCCAACGCTCCGGTCGACGGGCCCGACGAGAGGTGGCTCGACGGGTGTGCCGGGCCCGGCGGGAAGGCCGCGCTGCTCGGTGCGATCGCCGCCGAGCGGGGGGCCGTGTTGCTGGCCTCCGAGAAGCAGCCGCACCGGGCGGGGCTGGTGGCCCGGGCGCTGGCGGGCAATCCGGGGCCGTACCAGGTCATCGCCGCCGATGGGACACGGCCTCCGTGGCGCGGCGGGAGCTTCGACCGGGTGCTGATGGACGTGCCGTGCACCGGGCTCGGGGCGCTGCGGCGGCGACCCGAGGCGCGGTGGCGGCGACGGCCGGAGGATCTGGAGGGGTTCGCGCCGCTGCAGCGGGCGCTGTTGCGTTCGGCTCTCGACTCCGTGCGGGTGGGGGGTGTGGTCGGGTACGCCACGTGCTCGCCGCATCTCGCCGAGACGCGGGCCGTCGTGGACGACGTGCTCAAGGAGCGGGGTGGGGCCGAGCTGATCGACGCGCGTCCGTTGCTGCCCGGGGTACCGGAGTTGGGGGAGGGGCCCGATGTGCAGTTGTGGCCCCATCTGCACGGGACGGATGCGATGTATTTGGCGTTGCTGCGACGGGTGGGGTGAGCCGGCTGATCAATCACCGGAGGGGCTGATCAATCACCGGAGGGGCTGATCAATCACCGGAGGGGCTGATCAATCGCCGGACGGGCTGATTTCCTCCCGCGCCAGCCTGTGCGGCCACCACACCTTCGGGCCCACGTCCAGGAACAACGACGTCACCAGCACCGACCGCACGATGAACGTGTCCAGCAGCACCCCCAGCGCCACCGCGAAGCCGATCTCGGCGAAGGCGACCATGGGCAGGGTGCCGAGGGCGGCGAAGGTGCCGGCCAGGACCAGACCGGCTGAAGTGATGACCGCGCCGGTGGCGGCGAGGCCCGTGAGGACGCCCCGACGGGTGCCCTGGTGGGTGGCCTCCTCGCGGATGCGGGTGGTCAGGAAGATGTTGTAGTCGATGCCCAGGGCCACCAGGAAGACGAAGACGAACAGCGGGAAGTCGGTCGTCTCGCCCGCGTAGTCGAAGAGGTGGCGGAAGGCCAGGGCGCTGATGCCGAGCGCCGCCGCGAAGGACAGGATCACCGTTCCGACCAGCAGCAGCGGGGCCGTCAGGGCGCGCAGCAGTACGGCGAGGATCAGCATCACCACCGCCAGCACCAGCGGGATGATCAGGATGTTGTCGTGGGTCGTCGCCCGGTCCATGTCCAGGAGGGCCGCCGTACCGCCGCCCACCTGGGCGTCGGCGTCCGGGACCGCGTGCACGGCGTCCCGTACGCGCTCGACGGTCTGCTTCGCGGCCTCGCTGTCCGCCGGGGCGGTCATCGTCGCCTCGAAGAGCACCTTGCCGTCGTAGAGCGGTTTCGTGCCCGGCGGCAGGCCCAGGGACTCGGGGACCACGCCCGGTGTGCCGGCGACCGCGCGGCCCACCTGCTGTGCCTGCGCCTGGTCGCTGACGATGACCAGGGGGTCGCCGCTGCCGGCCGGGAAGTAGCGCGCGGAGACCTCCTGGCCGGTGATCGAGTCCGGCTTGTCGGTGAACGCGTCGGCGTTGCTCAGGCCCTCCGCGCGCAACTGGATCAGGCCCAGGGAGCAGATCGCGAGGACCACGGCGGTGATCGCCCACGTCATACGGGGGCGGCGGGCTATGCCGCGGCCCATGCGCGCCCAGACGCCGCGCTCCTCCGGGTTGTCCGTACCGACGTGCGGGATCACCGGCCAGAAGATCCAGCGGCCGACGATGACGAGGAGCGCGGGGAACAGGGTCACCATGGCCAGCAGGCCCACCGCCACGCCGATCGCCGCCACCGGGCCCAGGCCCCTCGTCGAGTTCATCTCCGCCGCCAGCAGCACCAGCATGCTCAGCACGACGGTCGCGCCGGAGGCCAGCACCGCCGGGCCCGCGCGGTGCAGAGCCAGGGCCATCGCGTCGTGGCGGTCCTCGTGACGGCGCAGTTCCTCTCGGTAGCGGGCCACCAGCAGCAGGGCGTAGTCCGTCCCCGCGCCGAAGACCAGGACCGTGAGGATGCCCGCGCTCTGGCCGTTGACCGTCAGGCCCGCGTGTTCCGCCAGCAGATAGATGAAGGCCTGTGCCGTGAACAGGGCGACGATCACGGAGATCAGGGGGACCAGGAGCAGGGTCGGGCTGCGGTAGGTGAGCAGGAGCATCACGATGACGACCGACATCGCCGCGAACAGCAGGGTGGAGTCGATGCCCTCGAACGCCTCGGCGAAGTCCGCCGAGGTGCCGCCCGGGCCCGTGATGTGCACGGCCAGTCCGGCGCCGCCCGCGCCGACGATGTCCCGGATGGAGTCCGCGGCCGGGCCGATGCGCTCCCAGCCCTGCTCGTCCATCGTGATCGGGACCTGGACCTGGGCCGCCCGCGGGTCGGCCTCCCGGTCGAAGACCGGGCCCCGGGTCTCGGCGCCGCGGATGCCGTGGTCGGTGAGCTGTTTGAGCCGGGCCAGGTCCTCGGTGATCGCGGCCCGGTCCTGCGCCGTGAGGCCGCCGTCGCGGGCGTAGACGACGATCGCCGGGATCTGCTGCGGCCGGAAGTTCTCGGAGATCTCGAGGACTTGGGTGGACTCCGCGGACCCCGGCAGCCAGGAGGCCGCGTCGTTGTCCTGCGCGTCGGTCAGCTTCTGGGCGAGCGGTGCCGTCACCAGCAGCACCACCAGCCACAGGACGAGCACGACCCACTTGGAGCGCCGTCCGCAGACCAGCTGCGCGACGCCCCGCCGCGCCGCCTCCGGCTGCTGCTTCTTCTCCTGGATCCCGGTCATGGCCACCCCCGTAGCCCGGTGGCCGCCCAGCATGGCACGGGCGACCGCGCCCCGTAAGGGGCGCGGGACGGTGACACCTGCGGCTCCGCCGCGCGGGCGCGGCCGGCCACCAGCGGCCCGCGGCGAACATACGGCCGTTTCCAGCCGGGACCGATGCTGCTCACCCCCGGAGGGCATGGCAGTCTTGGGGCATGGCCGTGCAGATCAACCCCAGCATCCTGTCCGCCGACTTCGCCCGCCTCGCGGACGAGGCGAAGGCGGTCGAAGGAGCCGACTGGCTCCACGTCGACGTCATGGACAACCATTTCGTCCCGAACCTCACACTCGGTGTGCCGGTCGTAGAGTCCCTGGCCCGCGCGACGGACACCCCGCTGGACTGCCATCTGATGATCGAGGCCCCCGATCGGTGGGCGCCCCAGTACGTGGAAGCGGGGGCCTCCTCCGTCACCTTCCATGTCGAGGCCGCCGCGGCCCCGGTGCGGCTGGCCCGGGAGATCAGGGCCAAGGGCGCCCGGGCCGCCATGGCGCTCAAGCCCGCCACGCCCATCGAGCCGTACGAGGATCTGCTCCCCGAACTCGACATGCTGCTGATCATGACGGTCGAGCCGGGCTTCGGTGGTCAGGCGTTTCTCGACATCATGCTTCCGAAGATTCGCCGCACCCGCGAGTTGATCAGCAAGCACGGCCTCGACCTGTGGCTCCAGGTCGACGGCGGTGTCGCGGACTCGACGATCGAGCGGTGCGCGGAGGCGGGCGCGGACGTCTTCGTCGCCGGTTCGGCCGTGTACGGGGCGCAGGACCCGGCCGCAGCGGTCCGCGCGTTGCGCGCTCAGGCGGAGGACGTGACAAAGTCCGCCGCCTGGGCATGCGACCACTGAGCCAAGGGAACGTGAACGGCGCCCATCAGGGCGGATCAAGAGCGCCGGATCTGCAAGGATGAACGGCGAATCCAGAGTGTGAACAGCAGTGAGGAGATCGCCGTGTCGGGTATGTCGGCGGGCCGGTCAGCCATGCGGATGGGACCCGCTGAGCTGGTGCAGGCGGCGGCCATGGCCCGCCGCTTCTACCTCGAGGGCAAGTCCAAGATCCAGATCGCCGAGGAGTTCGGCGTCAGCCGCTTCAAGGTGGCCCGGGTCCTGGAGACCGCTCTCGAACGGGATCTGGTGCGCATCGAGATCCGGGTGCCGGCCGAGCTGGACGCCGAGCGCTCGGACGCGCTGCGCGCCCGCTACGGCCTCAGGCACGCCGTGGTCGTCGAGGCCCCGGCCGAGATCGAGGAGTCTCCCGACCCGGAGAACCTCGGAGAAGTGGCCGCCGACCTGCTCGGCGAGCTGGTGAACGAAGGGGATGTGCTGGGCCTGGCCTGGGGCCGCTCCACCATCCACATGGCCGCGGCCCTGGACCGGCTGCCGCCGTGCACGGTGGTGCAGCTGACGGGCGTGTACGACGCCGGGACCGCCGAGCGCGGCTCCGTCGAGGCGGTACGCCGGGCGGCGCAGGTCTCGGGCGGCGACGCGCACCCCATCTACGCGCCGATGCTGCTGCCGGACGCGGCCACCGCTCAGGCGCTGCGCCACCAGACCGGGATCGCCCGCGCCTTCGAGTACTTCGACAAGGTCACGGTCGCCTGTGTCTCCATCGGCTCCTGGGAGCCGGGCATCTCGACGGTGCACGACATGCTCAGCGACGAGGAGCGGGCCCACTACGCCTCGCTCGGCGTCGCCGCCGAGATGTCCGCGCACCTCTTCGACGCCGAGGGGCGCCGGGTCGGGCGGGACCTGGGGGAGCGGTGCATCACGGTCAAGGCCGACCAGCTCCGCCGTATCCCGGAGGTCGTCGCGATCGCGGGCGGACAGCGCAAGGCGGCGGCGATCGACGCCGTGCTGCGCTCCGGGCTCGTCACCAGCCTGGTGACGGACACCTCGGCGGCGGACTATCTGATGACGGCCGGGCCGACGCCCAAGAACGCGCTCAACCGGGCCGATCCGGACGGAAGCTGACAGTACGTCAGTTGCAGGGGGCGGTCGAGCGGGCCGTCCCCTCGTGCGTTTCGACGATTCCCCTACGACCTGGGCGGTACCGACATGACGGAGCACGTGGTCACGCTGGACCTCGACGGGGTCATGGACAAGGCGGGCCTGATGGACCGGTGCGCCCGTGACCTGGAGCTGCCCGACTGGTTCGGCCGCAACTGGGACGCGCTCGCCGACTCCCTCTCCGATCGCACCGTCTGGCCCGCGGGCGCCGTCGAGCGGGGGCTGGTGGTCGTCGTACGCAACTGGCAACCGTATGCGAAGGCGCGGCCCGAGGAGTGGGTGACCGCGCAGGACGTGTTCGCCGACGCGGTCGCCCGCGCCTCCTCACTGACCGTGGCGCTCGCCCTCGGCTGACGCCGTGCGGTGGCCTGACGGCTCATCAACTCCCGTCACCGGATAGGTTCGTGTCCGGCACAGGCAGCGGACGGGAGTCAGCGACGGATGGTGTACCAGATTCCGCCGGAACCGGCGCACTTCGTGGACCGGGACGGGCCGCAGGACCGGGTGCTCCGGCTCGTCGCGGAGCGGCAGGGGGCGGGGACGCGGTCCGCCGCACGGCCGTTGTGCGTGGCGGTGAGCGGATACGGCGGTACGGGCAAGACCGAGCTGTCCTTCCGGCTGGCCCGCCGGGTCGCGGAGCACTATCCCGACGGCGTCCTGTACGTCGACCTCGACGACCTGCGCCGGGGCGGCGCCGTGGAGGTCGCCGACGTCCTGGGCGACCTGCTGCGCTCCCTGGGCGCCGACTGGATCGCCCCCGTCTTCGGGGAGCGGTCACGGCAGTACTGGTCGCTGACGCACGGCAAGCGGCTGGTGGTCGTCATCGACAACGCCCGGAGCGGAACCCTGGAGGTCGAACCGCTGCTGCCCGCCTCGGGCGCGAGCCTGGTGATCGTGACCAGCCATGGTCCGTTGTACGACCTCCAGGCCGGGGCCGCCGTGGAGCTCCCGTTGGCTCCCCTGACCGAGGCGGACGCGCTGGACCTGCTGGAGAAGGTGGCCTGCGACGCGCGGCTGGCCGCCGAGCCGGACGTGACGCGTGAGCTGCTCGAGCTGTGCGGCGGACTGCCCGCCGCGCTGCACGTCGCCGGCCGCTGGCTGCGCCGCCATCCGGGACGGCCGCTGCCCCGGCTGCTGAGCAGGCTCACGGCCGAGCTGAACGACCAGGGCATCCCGATGGTGGAGCGGGTCTGGGACGCGGCCTACCGGGCGCTGAGCGACGAGTCCGCACGGTTCTACCGGCTGCTCGCCGGCTTCCCCGGCCCCTCCCTCACCCTCGCGGCGGCCGACGCGCTGCTCGGCCGCGGGGCCGATGCCGCCGAGGACGCGCTCGACGAGTTGCGCGAGGCCGGGCTGCTGACCGGCGGAGAGCACGACGACGGCCGGGTCCGGCTCCCCGAGCCGCTGCGGGCGCACGCGCGGCGGCGGGCGGAGGCCGACGGCGACCCCCGGGAGCGGGCCTCGGCGCGGCGGCGGATCGTGCGGTGGTACCTGCGCCAGGCGCAGCGCGCCGACCTGGTGGCCGCCGGGCCGAGGCTCGCCGTGGCCGCGCGGGTTCCTCACGTGCCCGGCACGCATGACGTGCTGTTCGAGCGCGACGGCGACTCCGGTACGAGGGCCGGGCGCCGGGCGTACCAGTGGCTGGAGGCCGAGCGGCACGCGCTGTTCGAGTGCGTCCGCATCGCGTACGCGGCCGGGGTGGCCGAGGACTGGGGGACGACCGAGGCATGGGCGCTGTGCGAGCCCCTGTGGACCCACTTCCTGGACCACCCGCACTACGCCGACCACATCGACGCGTTCCGCACGGGCGTGGCGGCGGCACAGCGCGGCGGTGACGTCCGTGCCGTCGTCCGCCTGCGCTGCCAGCTGGCCCGCCCCCTGTGGGAGCAGGAGGACTTCGAGGCGGCGGAGGAACAACTGACGGCCGCGCTCGATGCCGTACGGGCCGGTCTCGGAGGCTCCGAGCAGGAGCGGAAACTCGCGGCGAGCGCGACCGAGTTCCACGGGATGCTGCGGGCCGCGCGGGGCGACTGGGCGGCTGCGGCGGCGGACTTCGAGGCATCGGGCGCTGTGCACACGGAGATCCGGAACGCCTACGGCGTGACGCTCCAGACCTACCGCCTGGGCGAGGCCCTGTCCCACCTCGGACAACTGCCGCGGGCGGCGGAACTGCTCACGCGTGCGCGTGCCGAGTTCGCGGCGGGCAACCGGGCGCGCCTCACGGCACGGGCGGAGTTCGCGCTGGCCGGCGTCCTGGCCCGCCTCGACCGGGCCGACGAGGCCCGTGAGCTGTACCGGGCCGCGTTGGAGGGGACGCGGGGCCGGGGCGGTTCCCGCGACGAGGCACGCGTACTGGACGCACTCGCCGACCTCGACGAGCGGGAGGGACGGGACGCGGAGGCGCGGGAGCACCGTGCGGCGGCGGTGGCCGCGCGGGAGCGGAGCGGGCTGGGGTGAGCTCACCGGGGCCGCGGGGCTATACCGGCAGCGCGGCCTCGTCCTCCGTCGCGGGAGCGAGGCGTACGGCGAAGGACCGCTCGCCCAGGGCGCAGGTCAGGGTGCTCGGCGGGCCGTCGGCCTCGGCGGTGACGAGGGCGGCGTGGACGGCGGAGAGGATCGCCGCCGGGTCGGCGTACACCGGGCCGTCCCGCTCCGGGCAGGGCGAGATGTGGGCGGAGAGCAGCGGGCCGGTGCGGGTGCGGAGCAGACACTGCGTGGCCGAGACGATCACCGCAGCGGTACGGCGGCCTCCGGGATGGGCGGTCAGGGTGCGGTCGGTCCAGGCGTCCGCGGTCAGGGTGGTCGCGCCGCCTTGCGCCGTGCCCGGGCGGTCGGCCCTGCGGTGGATGACGGCGGCGCTCTGGAGGTAGCGCCGGTTGGCCGTGCCGGCGTCGGCCGCGAGGTGGTGCGCCGGGGCGGGCGGGGTCAGGTGGGCCGGGTGGCGGGCCACGTGGATGCGGCCCTGCGCATCGTGGTGGACGCGTACCGCGAAGGCCGACGGAGGGGAGGGGGCCGCCGGCGGGGTGGGGAGCAGACGCGGGACGGCGGGGGCGGTCGGGGGTTCCAGGCCGAGGACGGCGTAGAGCTCCTCGCGGAGCCGGTGGAGGCCGTTGCCCTGCTCGGCGAACGCGGTGTCGGCCACGGCGCGCACGCTGCCCGGGCGGTGGGAGCGGAGCGCCTCCGCGAGGGCGGCCGGGGCGGCGGAGACGTCGGTGCCGAGGCGGGGGGAACGGTCCAGCAGGGCTGCCATCGGGCTGCCCGGGAGCAGCTCCTCGCCGCCGTCGTAGGCCGCGAGCAGCGGGCGGTCCAGGGCGGCCGCGTACAGGGCCGCCGAACCGTGGTCGGAGACCAGCACGTCCGCGGCGACGACGACCGAGGCCCACTCCTCGTACGCGGCGGGCAGGAGCAGGCCCGCCCGGCGCGCCGGCTCCAGGTACTGCTCCAGGTCGAAGGTGCCGAGCCGGACCCGCTCGTTCGGGTGCAGGACGAGGGCGAGCTGGTACTCGTCGTACGGCAGCACGGCGGCCAGGTCGGCGGGCAGCGACGGGCGGCGCCTGAGCAGTGACTCCGGGCCCCAGGTCGACACGAGCACGACCAGGCGGCGGGCGCCGGTGCGCAGGGCGGTGCGGAAGTGGTCGCGGCGGTCCGGGGAGGCGGAGTCCAGGAAGCGGTCCAGCAGGGGGTCGCCGACGACCGTGGCGCGGGCGGCCGCCTCCAGGCTGACGGCGGCCAGCCGGGAGACCTGGCTGGGGTGGGCGAACGCGTACAGGTCGGCGAGGAGAGCGCCGTCGGGCCGCAGCAGATGAGCGGGGTCGAGGCCGGACGCGGAGTCCGCGGTGCCCTCGTCGGGGAGCGCCTTGTTGAAGCCGGCGCCGTGCGGGAGGAGGACGCGGGGGCCGCGCAGGGCGTGGAGGTCGCCCTTCGGGCCGGCGGCGAGGACCAGGTCGAAACGGCGGGCCAGGGCCTGGGACCAGGGGAGGGTGCGGGCGCCGGCCCGCTCTATCGCGGTGAGGGCGTCGAGGGAGAAGTCCGAGCCGGGGACCAGGGTGAAGCAGTGCCGGATGCGCCGGTCACCGGCGAAGACGGGGAGCGTGTCGAGCAGCCGGTGCAGTGCGTTCTGCGACCGCGCGGCGAACAGCACGCACCGCTCGACGGCGGCAGCGTCAGCTCCGCGATCGCCCGTCGCCCGTCGCCCGTCGCCCGTCGCCCGTCGCCCGTCGCCCAAGTGTTCGTCCATTCTATTCGTCGTGTACCTGCCGTGTATCGCGTTTGCGCAGATCGGCGGCGCTTTCGCGGGTGCGGTCAGGTGCAGCGTGGCGATGGTATCCGGGGCTCCGTCGGCCCTTCCCGCCCCCCGTCTGATGCGGACATGCAGAATGCGTCCCATGAGTGAGTGGCTGGTCGCGGTTCTCGCCGCGCTGATCGGGGCCGGCGCCGCGCTCGCCGGCAGTGTGATCTCCGCGAGGTCGACGCGCGGGGCGGGGGAGCGGCAGGCCGAGGCGGCGTTGCACACGCTGCGGCTGACGATCGAGGAGCAGCGCGCCACGCGCGTCCACGACCAGCGCCGTCAGGCCTACGTGCGCTTCCTCGAGGCCGCCGACGCGGGCGCCCGCGCGGGCAGGGCATGGGAGGGCCAGCCGACCGATCGGCTGGAGCTGGAGCGGGCCTACACCGTCGTACTCCTGGAGGGGCCGGCGGAGCCGGCGGCCGCTGCCGGTGCCCTGATGCGGTCCCTGCGCGCGGAGCGCGTCGTCCTCGACGAGTTCGACGCGCGCAGGGACGAGTTCCTCGAAGCGGCGCGGGACGCCCTCGCACGGGAACGCGGCTGACTCTCGGCTTGGAGGTTCCTCCCAGAGGGCCTCTGACCTGCTTGGACGATATGACCGTGCATCGCAATCCGGTCAGCATGGGACAATGAAGTACGTGCTCTTCCCCCTGGCTGACCTGTCCGGGGGCCACCTCTGATCGACTGGGATGTGCAGCACGTGCGTTTCCTCAATGACATCCAGCCCGCGTACGACCTGACGTACGACGACGTCTTCATGGTCCCGAGCCGCAGCGCGGTCGGCTCGCGGCAGGGCGTGGACCTCAGCTCCCCGGACGGCACGGGCACCACGATCCCGCTGGTCGTCGCCAACATGACCGCCATCGCGGGGCGGCGGATGGCCGAGACGATGGCCCGGCGCGGCGGCCTCGTGGTCATTCCGCAGGACATCCCGATCGACGTCGTCACGGACGTCATCTCCTGGGTGAAGAGCCGCCACCACGTCCTCGACACCCCGATCATCCTGGCCCCGCACCAGACCGTCGCCGACGCGCTGGCCCTGCTGCCCAAGCGTGCGCACAACGCCGGTGTGGTCGTCGACGAGGACCACAAGCCGATCGGCGTGGTCACCGACTCCGACCTGTCCGGCGTGGACCGCTTCACCCAGCTCGAAGTGGTCATGTCCCGGGACCTGCTGCTCCTCGACGCCGACCAGGACCCGCGCGAGGCCTTCAACACCCTCGACCACCACAACCGGCGCTACGCCCCGGCCGTCGACGCCGATGGCCGCCTCGCCGGCATCCTCACCCGCAAGGGCGCCCTGCGCGCCACGCTGTACACGCCGGCCGTCGACGCGAACGGCAAGCTGCGCATAGCGGCCGCCGTCGGCATCAACGGCGACGTCGCGGGCAAGGCCAAGCAACTGCTCGACGCCGGCGTCGACACCCTCGTCATCGACACGGCGCACGGCCACCAGGAGTCGATGATCGCCGCGATCAGGACGGTGCGGGCGCTCGACCCGCGGGTGCCGATCGTCGCCGGCAACATCGTCGCCGCCGAGGGTGTCCGCGACCTCGTCGAGGCCGGCGCGGACATCGTCAAGGTCGGTGTCGGCCCGGGCGCCATGTGCACGACCCGCATGATGACCGGCGTCGGCCGGCCGCAGTTCTCGGCGGTGCTGGAGTGCGCGGCCGAGGCCAGGAAGTACGGCAAGCACGTGTGGGCCGACGGCGGTGTCCGGCACCCGCGCGATGTCGCCATGGCGCTGGCCGCCGGTGCGTCCAACGTGATGGTCGGGTCCTGGTTCGCCGGCACCTACGAGTCGCCGGGCGACCTCCAGCAGGACGCCGGCGGTCGGCTGTACAAGGAGTCGTTCGGCATGGCGTCGGCGCGGGCGGTGGCCAACCGCACGTCGGAGGAGTCGGCGTACGACCGCGCCCGCAAGGCGCTGTTCGAGGAGGGCATCTCCACCTCCCGTATGTTCCTCGACCCGGCCCGCCCGGGTGTGGAGGACCTGATCGACTCGATCATCGCGGGCGTGCGGTCGTCCTGCACCTACGCGGGCGCCGGCTCCCTGGAGGAGTTCGCCGAGAAGGCCGTCGTCGGCATCCAGAGCGCGGCCGGTTACGCGGAGGGCAAGCCGCTGCACGCCAGCTGGAGCTGATGTCGACGCCCTTGCCCGCGGCCCCCGTTGTTCCCTTCGCCGGGAAGATCGGGGGCCGTTTCGCATGCCGGGGACAGCAGGTGTCCGATCCCGTGGCTGGAGGGCGGAGAGGCCCTGCGCAATGGTCGAAAGCCGTCCTGCAACGAACACCCACCAAGGCCCGAGGAACGCAATGATCTTGCGGCCACGCGCAAGGTTGCTGCATTACAACGGCAACGCCGCTCCTCATAGGCTGTCGCCTCGTACGTAGCGTGGCGGGGACCCCGCTCGGTGGGTTCCTGCTGTCACAGGAGTGCCGCCGGTCCCCGTCGCCCTGAGAGGCAGCGACGAAGGAGTCAGCGCGTGCTCGACCAAGGCGCACCCCCGCAGAACCGCAACCGGACAGGCCCACCGTCCCAGGGCCTGGGCGCGCGGCTGATGCGTCGCAAGCCCGTGGAACGCCTGGTCGCGGAGGGTGGCCAGGGCGAGGGAGGGTCCCTGCGGCGCTCCCTCGGCCTCTGGCAGCTCACCATGATCAGCATCGGTGCCACCCTCGGCACCGGCATCTTCGTCGTCCTCGGCGACGCCGTCCCGGAGGCCGGTCCCGCGGTCACCCTGGCCTTCGTGACAGCCGGTCTCACGGCGCTCTTCTCGGCCCTGTCCTACGCCGAGCTGGCGGGCAGCATCCCGGTCGCCGGCTCCTCGTACTCGTATGCGTACGCAACGATGGGCGAGCTGGTCGCCTGGGTCTGCGGCTGGTGCCTGGTGCTGGAGTACGGGGTGTCGGTGGCCGCCGTAGCCGTCGGCTGGGGCGAGTACCTCAACGAGCTGCTCGACGGGACCATCGGCGTCACCGTCCCGTCCGTGCTGTCCTCCGCGCCCGGCGAGGGCGGGATCATCAACCTGCCCGCGCTGATCGTCGTCCTGCTGGCGATGGTGTTCCTGCTCGGCGGCGTCCGCGAGTCCGCCCGCGCCAACACCATCATGGTCGCCGTCAAGATCGCCGCGCTGGTGCTGTTCTGCGCGGTCGGCTTCATGGGCTTCAAGTCCGGCAACTACGAGGACTTCATGCCGCTCGGCATGGCCGGTGTGAGCGCCGCGGGCGCCACGCTGTTCTTCTCCTACATCGGCTTCGACGCCGCCTCCACCGCCGGTGAGGAGGCCAAGGACCCCAAGCGGGACCTGCCGCGGGCCATCATGCTCTCGCTGATCATCGTGACGGCCCTGTACGTGCTCGTCGCGGGTGTCGCCGTCGGCGCCTGGAACTGGACCAAGTTCGAGGGCTCCGAGGCCTCCCTCGCCGCGATCATGAACGATGTCAGCGGCCAGACCTTCTGGGGCACCCTGCTCGCCCTCGGCGCGGTCATCTCCATCGCGAGCGTCGTGCTGACGGTGCTCTACGGCCAGACCCGCATCCTCTTCGCGATGTCCCGCGACGGCCTGGTGCCGAAGGCGCTCGGCAAGGTCGACCGGAAGACCGGCACCCCGCGCCTGAACACCGTCCTGGTGTCCCTGTTCTGCGGTGTCCTCGCCGCCCTCATCCCGCTGGGCAAGCTCGTCGACGCCACCAGCATCGGCACGCTGTTCGCCTTCGCGCTGGTCAACATCGCGGTGATCGTGCTGCGCGTGAAGCGTCCGGAGCTCGAGCGCACGTTCAGGGTGCCGTTCGGGCCGGTGCTGCCGGTGCTGGGCTTCCTGTTCTGCGCGTACAACATGTTCAGCCTGGACACCGTCACCTGGGTCGTCTTCGGGTTCTGGATGGCCGCCGGTCTCGTGTTCTACTTCGTGTACGGCTATCGCCGTTCCCGTCTCGCCGTGCCAGAAGTGAAGTGAACCACCCGCAGTGCTGAACGATCTCGACGAACGCATCGTGCACGCCCTCGCCGAGGACGCCCGCCGCTCCTACGCGGACATCGGGCAACTGGTCGGCCTGTCCGCGCCCGCCGTGAAGCGGCGCGTGGACCGGCTGCGTGCGACCGGGGCCATCACCGGGTTCACCGTACGGGTGGATCCGTCGGCCCTCGGCTGGGAGACGGAGGGGTTCGTCGAGATCTACTGCCGGCACAACACCTCGCCGGAGACCATCCGGCGGGGGCTGGAGCGGTACCAGGAGGTCGTGGCCGCGTCTACCGTCACCGGGGAGGCGGATGCGGTCGTGCAGGTTTTCGCCTCTGACATGCGGCATTTCGAGCGGGTGCTCGAGCGGATCGCCGGGGAGCCGTTCGTGGAGCGGACCAAGTCGGTGCTGGTGCTTTCGCCTTTGTTGCGGCGGTTTTCTTCTGGGTCGCCTACGTAGTGCTTTGTCTGCAGGTCGGTGGGGGCTGGTCGCGCAGTTCCCCACGCCCCTGTGGGGCGCGTTTGCGGACCCTTCTCAGCATGTGCCGTACGACCAGTGCATGGCCTCCCGTGCCTATGACCAGCCGCCGGTAGAGGGTGCCCGCCCGGCCGGGGAACCTTGCCCGGGTCTGGGCCGTCAAGCGCGTGTGTCCCGAGGTCGCCTCGTCCAGATGGAAGATCAGCGCGTACGTCGAGAAGGGGTGGTGGCCGACCAGGGCCAGTTCGTGGCCCGGGGTCGACACCGCCACCCGGAATCCGCGTGCGCCGTGCATCAGGGCGTCCAGCTCGCGCCAGACGGCGGCGGCGTTCGCCTCGACGGTCGTCGTGTGTTCGTCGATGAACGGCAGGGTGGGGATCTCGGTGGCGTCCATACCCGCAATCCTGGGCGCCGGCCCTCGCGGCGGCCTCCTCCGTCAGGCGGAGCCGGGTAGCCGTTCGGCGGAGGCCGGTCAGTCGGCCGTCTTGCGGGCCAGCGCGTTGTTGCCGATCGAGTTGTGCACGCTGAAGCTCACCGCGTCCGAGCGGTAGCGGTCGTCCGACCACTCCACGGG
The DNA here is from genome assembly GCF_015160855.1 of Streptomyces ferrugineus. Lineage (NCBI taxonomy): Bacteria > Bacillati > Actinomycetota > Actinomycetes > Kitasatosporales > Streptomycetaceae > Streptomyces > Streptomyces ferrugineus. Next base: position 3,364,199 of record NZ_CP063373.1, read on the forward strand.
CCGGCCCTCGCGCGTCGTCGTCACCCGCCGCACCCTCAGCAACGGGCTCGTGCGGCGGATGCCCAGCAGCTCGGCGTCCCGCGCCCCCGCCGCCACGGCGTCGATGACATGCTCGCCGTAGGCGAAGACCAACCCCGTGTCCTCGTAGAGCCGTTGAGTCACGGAGGCGCAGTCGGGCTCGATCGGCTCGACGGCCGGGGAGATCCAGTCGGCGTACACGGTCCGCTCCAGCAGCACCGGCTCGCCGTCCAGTCCGCGCACCCGCAGGACGTGCAACACCGGGGTTCCGGCGCTCAGTTGGAGGCGGACCGCGTCCTCCTTCGTCGCCGGGCGGTACTCCTGCGTCACCACGTGCCCCGTCGCCTCCCGGCCCATCGCCCGCGCCCACTGGGCGAAGCTGCGCAGCTCCGCGAAGCTCTGGCTGCGGCGGCTGGCCAGCACCACGCGGCGGGCGCCCTGGCGGGAGCCGATGAGGCCCTCGGCGGTCAGGGCGGCGACGGCCTGCCGGACCGTGCCGCGCGAGACGCCGTAGTGGGCCGCGAGGTCGGTCTCGGCGGGCAGCAGGCTGCCGACCGTGTACTCCTCGCGGTCGATCGCCCGGCGCAGTTCGTCGGCGATCTCCTCGTGTCGCGCCGTCATGCTTCCCCTCTGAGTCGGTTGCTGTGCACAGCGTGACCAGCCTAATCGAGATCGTCCGGTGCTCCGTGTCAGCCGGGAGTGTGCCAGGAGTGTGCACGAATTCAGGGCGGAGGCTTTCGCCAGTGTTAACGAACGTGTCACCATCGGCGGGCCTACTGGGGCCAACTTGTTCAGACAAGTTCGAGACCTTTCCTGGGCAAGATCCTCCCGCACCCTCGCGCGTCCCCCTGGAGCAACCGTGTCCGTCTCCCTGCCGAGAACCGCCGCCCGCGGCGGTGCCCTCGCCGTCGTAGCCGCGCTCGCCCTGAGCGCCTGTGGCGCCGCCCCCGACAACGCCTCCACCACCGCCGACGGCAAGAGCGCCGCCACCGCCACCTCCGCAGCCGACTTCGGCGGCATGGACAAGCTGGTCGAGGCGGCGAAGAAGGAGGGCACGCTGCACGCCATCGCGCTGCCCCGCGACTGGGCCAACTACGGCGCCCTCATCGACGGGTTCCAGAAGAAGTACGGCATCAAGATCGAGGTCGAGAACCCCGACGGCTCCAGCCAGGACGAGATCAACGCGGTGACCTCGAGGAAGGGGCAGGACCGCGCCCCCGATGTCCTCGACCTCGGCAGCTCCTTCGCGATCAGTGCCGCCCAGCAGGGACTGCTCGCGCCGTACAAGGTGCGGGCCTTCGGCGACATCCCCGAGGAGCAGAAGGACGCGCAGGGACGCTGGTTCAACGACTACGGCGGCTACATCTCCATCGGCTGTGACGCCAAGCGGGTCAAGGAGTGCCCGAAGACCTTCGCCGACCTGCTGAAGCCGCGGTACAAGGGACAGGTCGCCCTCAACGGCAACCCCACCAAGTCCGGCGCGGCCTTCGCCGGCGTGTACGCGGCCGCCCTCGCCGGCGGCGGCTCCTTCGACGACATCCAGCCCGGCGTCGACTTCTTCGCCAAGCTGAAGAAGAACGGCAACTACACGCCCGTCGAGGCGACCCCGGCCACCGTCGAGAAGGGCGAGACGCCGATCACCCTCGACTGGGACTACCTGAACGCCGGGTACGCCGAGGAGTTCAAGTCCAAGGGCGTCGACTGGCAGGTGTCGGTGCCCAGCGACGGCAAGTTCTCGCAGTACTACTCCCAGGCCATCAACAAGGACGCCCCGCACCCCGCGGCCGCCCGCCTGTGGCAGGAGTACCTCTACAGCCCCGAGGGCCAGAACCTGTGGCTCAAGGGATTCGCCCGGCCGGCGCTGATGACCGCCATGGAGAAGGCCGGCACCCTCGACAAGACGGCCGCGGCCAAACTGCCCGAGGTCTCCGGGACGCCCTCCTTCCCGACCGAGGCCCAGCAGAACAAGGCCAAGACGGTCCTCGGGCAGGGCTGGGCGAAGGCCGTCTCCGGATGACGGCCACCGCCGTACGGGTCGACACGGCGCCCGCCGCCGCGGTGCGGCGGCGCCGGTCGCTCGGCTGGCTCGCCGTCGTCCCGCTGCTCGTCCTCACCGCGCTCGCCTTCGGGCTGCCCGCCCTGGCCATGCTGAACGGCGCCTTCAGCGTCAAGGACCCGGCCACGGGGGCGACTTCGTACAGCGCGGAGAACCTGACGGCCTCGCTGCAGGGCGCCTACCTCACGGCCCTGCTCGGCAGCGTCAAGCTGTCCGCCGTCTCCGCCGCGCTCGGGGCGCTGTTCGGTCTGCCGCTCGCCCAGGCCGTGGTGACCTCCCGCTTCCGCGCGCTGCGCGAGGCCGTGCTCACCGCGTCCGGGGTGCTGGCCAACTTCGGCGGTGTCCCGCTGGCCTTCGCCTTCGTCGCCACGCTCGGCAACGCCGGTGTGCTGACCCGGCACCTGGGCCTGACGGACAAGGGCTGGGACCTCTACAGCTTCTGGGGACTGGTCCTGGTCTACCTGTACTTCCTGATCCCGCTGATGGTGCTGACCATCACCCCCGCCCTGGAGGGGCTGCGCGTCCAGTGGCGCGAGGCCGCGCAGAACAACGGCGCCACCACCGTGCAGTACTGGCGGCACGTGGCCCTGCCCGTCCTGCTGCCCACGCTGCTCGGCGGGTTCGTCCTGCTCTTCGGCAGCGCCTTCGCCGCGTACGCCACCGCCGCCGCCATGGTGGGCAGCTCCGTCCCGCTGGTCACCCTGCAGATCGCCGACGCCCTCTCCGGCAACGTCCTGGTCGGGCAGGAGAACGTGGCGCTCGCCCTCAGCCTCGACATGGTCCTGGTCGCCGGACTCGTCATGGCCGTGTACCTGCCCCTGCAACGACGGAGTGCGCGATGGCTCGCCTGAACCTGTGGCGGTGGGGCGTGCTCGGCCTCGCCGGGCTGTACTTCCTGGTGCCGCTGGCCGCGTCGGTCGTCTTCACGGTCGACGTGCCCGGCCGGGGCCTCACCTTCGACGCCTACACCCGGATCTTCTCCACCGAGGGCTTCGTCTCCAGCCTGCTGCTCTCGCTGGAACTGGCCGCCGCCACCATCGCCCTGGTCCTGCTGCTGATGGTGCCCGCCATGGTCGCGCTGCGGCTCGGCGCGCCCCGGCTGCGGCCGGTCGTCGAGATCGTCTGCTCGCTGCCACTGGTGGTGCCGCCGATCGCGTTCGTCGCCGGGATCGGCACGGTCCTCAAGTGGGGGCCCGAGCACCTCTCGCGCACGCCGCTGTTCCAGACCTTCGTCGCGATCCAGAACCCTCACTTCCCGTTCGTGCTGGTCCTGGCCTACGTCGTGATGGCATTGCCGTTCGTGTACCGGGCCCTGGACGCCGGGCTGCGCGCCGTCGACGTCCGCACCCTCGTCGAGGCCGCCCGCAGCTCCGGCGCCGGCTGGCCGCAGGCGCTCGCCCAGGCGGTGCTGCCCAACCTCCGAGGCGCCCTGCTCAACGCCTCCTTCCTCACCCTCGCCCTGGTGCTCGGCGAGTTCACGGTCGCGCAGCTGCTGGGCTTCCAGCCGTTCGCGGTGTGGATCGTGAACGTCAGCGGCTCACAGGCCCAGCTGTCCGTGGCCGTGTCCGTGCTGAGCCTGCTCGTGACCTGGGTGCTGCTGCTCGTGATCGCCGGCTTCGGCGGCCGTACCCGTACTACCTCCCGGGGATGAACCATGACCACGATCGAGAACGCCGCGACCGTCGAATTCCGTGGACTCAGAAGGGAGTTCGGGCCGACCGTCGCTCTCGACGGCCTCGACCTGACCGTCCGGCCGGGTGAGCTGATCGCCCTGCTCGGCCCGTCCGGCTGCGGCAAGACCACCGCCCTGCGGATGCTCGCCGGCTTCGAACACCCCGACTCGGGCGAGGTGTTGGTGGACGGCGAGGACGTCACCCGGGTCCCGGCCCACCGCCGGGACGCCGGCATGGTCTTCCAGTCCTACAGCCTCTTCCCGCACCTCGACGCACTCGACAACGTCGCCTTCGGACTGCGGATGCGGAAGATCCGCACGGCCGAACGGCGGGCGCGTGCCGCCGAGTTGCTGGAGATGGTCGGCCTCGCCGACAAGGGCGGGCGGTTCCCGCACCAGCTCTCCGGCGGCCAGCAGCAGCGCATCGCCCTGGCCCGGGCCCTCGCCCTGCGCCCGCGCGTGCTGCTCCTCGACGAGCCGCTGTCGGCGCTCGACGCCAAGGTGCGGCTGACGCTCCGCGAGGAGATCCGGCGGCTCCAGCGGGAGCTCGGCATCACCACCCTCTTCGTCACCCACGACCAGGAGGAGGCCCTGTCCATGGCCGACCGGGTCGCCGTCATGCGCTCCGGACGGCTCGAGCAGTGCGCTGCCCCGGCCGAGCTGTACGGCCGCCCGGCCACCGCCTTCGTCGCCGAGTTCGTCGGCACGATGAGCCGGATCCCGGGCAAGCTCGTCGAGGACGGCGTGGAGGTGCTGGGACGGCGGCTGCCCGTCGACGGCGACGTGCCCTCGGCCTCCGAGGCCGATGTGCTGGTGCGGCCGGAGGCCGTGGAGGTCCGCGCCGACGACGCCTCCGACGCGCGCGTCGTCGCCACGGCGTTCCTCGGCGCCACCACCCGGCTGACCGTACGGCTCCCCGACGGCACCGAGGTCAAGGCCGACCTGCCCGCCCACGAGGGCGCCGCGCTGGGCGCCGGGGCCGCGGTGAGCGTGTCGCTGCCGGAGCGGCCGGTACTGGTGGCCGAACGTAGCCGCTGACCCCCGTACGACCCACCGAACCCCCCACGCGAGAAAGAGACGACCGTGACTCGACTCCCGCTCCAAGCCGTCCTGTTCGACATGGACGGCACGCTCGTCGACACCGAGCGACTGTGGTGGGAGGCGGTGGAGCGGGTCGCCGGCCGGACCCTGACCGAGGCGGACGAGCCGGACGTGCTCGGCCGGCCCGTCGAGCACACCGCCCACTGGCTGGCCGCGGCCACCGGCGCACCGGCCGCCGCCCTGGCCGACACCCTCCACCGCGAGTTCGCCGACGCCGTCCGCGCCGGCATCGTCCCGCGCCCCGGCGCCCTCGACCTGCTCGACGCCCTGGCCCGCGACGGCATCCCCACGGCCCTGGTCACGGCGTCGCCCCGAGCCGTCGCCGACACCGTCCTCGAAGCCCTCGGCGCGAGCCGCTTCGCGGTCTCCGTCACCGCCGACGACACCGACCGCACCAAGCCCGCCCCCGACCCGTATCTGGCCGCCTGCCACATCCTGGGCGTCGACCCGGCCGGGTGCGTCGCCGTCGAGGACACCGCGACCGGTGTCGCCTCCGCCGAGGCCGCCGGGTGCACGGTGCTCGCGGTGCCCTCGCTCGCGCCCATCGAGGCGGCGCCCGGACGGACCGTCGTGGCGGGCCTGGAGGGCGTGACCCCCTCGGCGCTGCGCTCCCTGCCGCCGCACCGCCTCCGCGTCATGACCTGGAACCTCTGGTACGGCGGCACGAAGATCCACGACCACCGGGCCAAGCAGCTCAAGGTCATCGCCGAGACCGGCGTGGACGTGGTCGGACTCCAGGAGACGTACGGCACGGCGGCGCAGGAGCTCGCCGACGCCCTCGGCTGGTATCACCACCGAGCGGGGGAGAACCTCGGCGTCATCAGCCGGTACCCGATCACGGCCCGCTTCGGGGACCCGGACGTCGGGTTCTACGGGGCGGCCGGTGTGCGGGTCCGCGTGCACGAGGGGGCCGAGGCGGACGTATGGACGGTCCATCTGGACTGCCAGGAGTACGGGCCCTATGTGACCGACGGTGATCCGACCGCCCACGAGGACGTGCGCCTCGCCCAGATGCGGGACGTGCTCGGCCGCGTCGACGACACCGTGCCCGTCGTCCTCGTCGGCGACTTCAACAGCCCCTCCCACCTCGACCGGCCGGACGTCGAGTGGCCGGTGACGAAGGCCGCCGAGGACGCGGGGCTGCGCGACTCCTACCGCGAGGCCCACCCTGATCCGACCGCCCGTCCCGGCCACACCTGGTCGCCGGTCCACCCCGTGCACGAGGACGGCAGCGGGCGCCCGGAGCCGCAGGACCGGATCGACTTCGTCCTGCACCGGGGCCTGCGGGTGCTCGGCTCCGAGACGTACGTCAGCGGTCACCCGCGCCCGTGGCCCGACGTCGAGCACAACGAGTGGCCGTCCGACCACGCGGCCGTGATCACCACATTCTCCCTGCGCGAATGAGCCGGATCCGCCTACCATCGATGCCATGACCTGGCGACATTGATCCACCAGCCGTGCCTCCCGAGGGCCGCCTCGGACGCCGTACCCCCGGCGTCCGAACAGTCCCTGCGGGAAGGCCTCATGACACTCTCACCTGCACGCGTGCCCGCCACCGGTGTCCGGCGGCTGACGACCACGCTGTACGGCTACTCGTTCCTCGACGACTTCGTCCTGCTCTACCCGGTGTACGCGCTGCTGTTCGCCGACACCGGCCTGTCGCTGTGGCAGATCTCCTCCCTGTTCGCCCTGTGGTCGGTCACCGCGGTGGTCCTTGAGGTGCCCTCGGGCGCCTGGGCCGACACCGTGTCGCGTCGCCGGCTGCTGTGGATCGGCCCGCTGCTCACCGCCGTCGGCTTCGCGCTGTGGGTGGTCGTCCCGTCGTACTGGGCCTTCGCGGCCGGCTTCGTCCTGTGGGGCGCCGGCGGCGCGCTCGGCTCCGGTGCGCTGGAGGCGCTGGTGTACGACGAGCTGGACCGGCTCGGCGCCGCCGGGCGGTACGCGCGGATCATGGGCCGGGCCCGGGCCGCCCGGCTGCTGGGCACCGTGGCCTCCATCGGCCTGGCGGGGCCCGTGTTCGCCCAGGGCGGCTACCGGGCCGTCGGTGCCGCGAGCTTCGTGGCCTGTGTGCTGACCGCCGCCATCGCGACGCGGTTCCCCGAGCACCGGATGCGGGCGGAGACCTCCGACGACGGCTGGGCGACGACCCTGCGGACCGGACTCGCCGAGGTCCGCAGGGACCGTACGGTGCGTGGCGCTCTGCTGCTGATCCCCGCCGTGGCCGCGGTGTGGGGCGCGCTCGACGAGTACACCCCGCTGCTGGTCCGGGACATCGGGGTGGCCGAGGCGACGGTGCCCTACCTGATCATGCTGATCTGGGCCGGCGTCACCGCCGGCAGCCTTCTGACCGGACCGGCCGAGCGCCTCGGCACGACCGGGCTCGCGGCGCTGCTCGCGGGCGCCGCACTCGCCCTGGCCGTCGGTGCCGCGGCCCGCTCACTGGCCGGCATCGCCCTGGTGAGCCTCGCCTTCGCCGGGTTCCAGCTGGCCGAGGTGCTCGCCGACGTCCGCCTCCAGCACCGTATCGACGAGTCCCGCCGGGCCACCCTCACCTCCGTGGCGAGCCTGGGCACGGAGCTCGCCACGGTGGCCACATTCGGCGGGTACGCGCTGCTCGGCACGGACGCGGCACACAGCACGGTCTTCGCGGTGCTCGCGGTGCCCTATCTGGTGACGGCCCTGGCGCTGGTCAGAGCTCGGGCTGCCACGGCACGACCGTGAAGTCGCCCGTCCCCTTCGCGACCTTCTCGAAGGGGGCGGAGCTCACGCACCTGGGCGGCTCGCCGCCCGCGCCGGGGCGGCCCGTGGCGGCCCAGCTGTAGCCGAGACGGTCGTGGCGGCCGAGGTCGTGGACGGTGACCCCGACCCGCTTGCCCTTGGCGCCCGGCAGGTCGGAGTCGGTGATGACGCCGGAGACCACGGCGACCTTCCCGCCGGTGACCACGCAGTCGACCTCGGCCCTCGCCCAGGCGCCCCAGTCGTTCAGATAGTGGCTGAACTCGAAGGTGCCGGTGGCCTTCGTCGGGTCGTCGCCGTCCTTCGCCGCCAGATGCGCGTCGAACAAGAACGTGATGTCGTCCCCGGCCGAGCGGTACAGCTTGGCCGTGCCGGTGACCGCGGCGGCCTCGCGCTGCCGCGGCCCGTCCGTCGCGGTGGCGGCGGGGCCGACCGTTCCGGCGGTGAGCAGCAGCAGCGCACAGCACAGCACGACGGTCTTCGTACGGCGGTTCATGGTGGTCCTTTCCGCAGGTCAACCGGACAGCCACCACTCTCGCGGCGGGGCGCCCCGGCCACATCGCACCGAGGACGGGACCGCGCCTCCGCCGCACGGCGGGGACACCCGTGCGCCCCTCCGCTCCGGGGAGGACGCGACCTCCGCCGGAGGGCGCGCAACGAATCGCCGCCGGACCCGTGGCCGACGCAACGAACCGCTCACCGGCGCGCAACGGCTCCTTCTTGTCCGCCCTCGTCAGCCGCCCGTACCGTCTACATGGCCCCAAGTGGTCCCCCTCCGCCCCCTCCGCCCGGTGAGGAACACGCATGCGCACCGCCCTGCTCCAGAGCTCCGGCCGCCCCGGCTCGACCGTCGAGAACCTCAAGGTCCTCGACGAGGCCGCCGGCCGTGCCGCCGCCGCGGGCGCTGGGCTGCTGGTGACGCCGGAGATGTTCCTGACCGGGTACGCGATCGGCGACGACATCGCCCGCCTCGCCGAGCCCGCCGACGGCGACTGCGCGGACGCGATCGCCGAGACCGCGACGCGGCACGGCCTGGCGATCGCCTACGGCTACCCCGAGCGGGCCGGCGAGAGCGTCTTCAACTCCGCCCAGCTGATCTCCGCCGACGGCACCCGGCTCGCCAACTACCGCAAGACCCACCTCTTCGGCTGCTTCGAGCGCGACCACTTCACGCCGGGCGACCAGCAGATCGTCCAGGCCGAGCTCGGCGGCCTCCGGGTCGGCATCCTCATCTGCTACGACGTCGAGTTCCCGGAGAACGTCCGCGCCCACGCCCTCGCCGGCACCGACCTGCTGCTCGTCCCGACGGCGCAGATGCACCCGTTCCAGTTCGTCGCCGAGTCGATGATCCCGGTACGGGCCTTCGAGAACCAGCTGTACGTGGCGTACGTCAACCGGGTCGGCCGGGAAGGGGAGTTCGAGTTCGTCGGGCTCTCCACGCTCGCCGGGCCCGACGGAGTCGCCCGCACCCGCGCGGGCCGCGACGAGGAACTCGTCCTCGCCGACATCGACCCCGTCCTCCTCGCCGCCTCCCGCGAGGCGAACCCGTATCTGAAGGACCGCCGCCCCGGTCTCTACGGGTCCCTCGTCTGAATCCCCCAGCCTTCCCAGCAGCACTCGCAAGGAGTCCGTACCCCCATGACGTCCATGGTGCCCAACGCCGTCCAGCACGCCGACGAGCAGCAGCCGCCGATCACCATGTTCGGCCCGGACTTCCCGTACGCGTACGACGACTTCCTCGCCCACCCGGCGGGGCTCGGCCAGATACCGGCGACCGAGCACGGCACCGAGATCGCGGTCATCGGCGGCGGCCTCTCCGGTGTCGTCGCCGCGTACGAGCTGATGAAGATGGGCCTCAAGCCCGTCGTGTACGAGGCCGACCGGATCGGCGGCCGGCTGCGCACCGTGGGCTTCGACGGCCCGGGCACCGAGGGCCTCAGCGCCGAGATGGGCGCGATGCGGTTCCCGCCGTCCTCCACGGCGCTCCAGCACTACATCGACCTGGTCGGGCTCAAGACCAGCCCCTTCCCCAACCCCCTCGCCGAGGCGACGCCTTCGACCGTCGTCGACCTCAAGGGCGAGTCCCACTACGCCGAGACGATCGACGACCTGCCGCAGGTCTACCGCGATGTCGCCGACGCCTGGAACAAGTGCCTCGAAGAGGGCGCCGACTTCTCCGACATGAACCGTGCGATGCGCGAGCGGGACGTGCCGCGCATCCGCGAGATCTGGTCGAAGCTCGTCGAGAAGCTCGACAACCAGACCTTCTACGGCTTCCTCTGCGACTCCGAGGCCTTCAAGTCCTTCCGGCACCGCGAGATCTTCGGCCAGGTCGGATTCGGGACGGGAGGCTGGGACACCGACTTCCCGAACTCCATCCTGGAGATCCTGCGGGTCGTCTACACCGAGGCCGACGACCACCACCGCGGCATCGTCGGCGGCTCCCAGCAGCTGCCGGTCCGCCTCTGGGAGCGCGAGCCGGAGAAGATCGTCCACTGGACCCACGGCACATCGCTCGCGAGCCTGCACGAGAACGGCGCGCCGCGCCCGGCCGTGACCCGGCTGCACCGCGCCGCCGGCAACCAGATCACCGTGACCGACGCCGACGGCGACATCCGCACCTACAAGGCGGCCATCTTCACCGCCCAGTCCTGGATGCTGCTGTCGAAGATCGCCTGCGACGACTCGCTCTTCCCGATCGACCACTGGACGGCGATCGAGCGCACCCACTACATGGAGAGCTCGAAGCTGTTCGTGCCCGTCGACCGGCCGTTCTGGCTGGACAAGGACGAGGAGACCGGCCGTGACGTCATGTCGATGACGCTGACGGACCGGATGACGCGCGGCACCTACCTCCTCGACGACGGCCCGGACAAGCCCGCGGTGATCTGTCTGTCGTACACCTGGTGCGACGACAGCCTGAAGTGGCTGCCGCTGTCCGCGCACGAGCGGATGGAGGTCATGCTGAAGTCGCTCGGCGAGATCTATCCCAAGGTCGACATTCGCAAGCACATCATCGGCAACCCGGTGACGGTCTCCTGGGAGAACGAGCCCTACTTCATGGGCGCGTTCAAGGCCAACCTGCCCGGCCACTACCGCTACCAGCGGCGCCTGTTCACCCACTTCATGCAGGACCGGCTGCCCGAGGACAAGCGGGGCATCTTCCTCGCCGGCGACGACATCTCGTGGACGGCCGGCTGGGCCGAGGGCGCCGTCCAGACCGCGCTCAACGCGGTCTGGGGCGTGATGCACCACTTCGGCGGCACGACCGACGCGACCAACCCCGGTCCGGGCGACGTCTACGACGAGATCGCCCCGGTCGAACTGCCCGAGGACTGAGCCGGGGCGGGGCCGTCAGATCCCGGCGGCCCGCACCGCCTCGTACACCTCGGCGGCGACGTCCTTGAGTTCCTGGGCGTCGCGTGCCTGGCCCTGGAGCTCGAAGAAGAACTCCTCGAGGCCGTCCACGGCATGCGCGGCCAGGTCCTCGACGATCTGCTCGACGCTGCCCTGGAACGCCGAGCGGTCGGCGCCGTCGTACGCCTTGGGGGTGTACTGGGCGTTGACCCGGACCACGGACCGGATCGGCTCGGTGCGTCCGCGTTCGGCCGCGAGGTCCTGCAACTGCCGCCACTGCGCGGCGAGTTGCTCGGCGCCCATGGCGATCGGCATCCACCCGTCGAGGCGGTCGACGAGCCGGGTCATCGCCTTCTTGCTGTTGCTGGGCACCAGGATCGGGATCGGCCGGGCGGGCTTGGGCGCGACCACGGCCGAGGCGACCTTGGAATGGCGGGTCTCGTAGGACACCGGGTCCGGGCCCCACACGGCCCGGCACACGTCGATCACCTCGTCGAGGGCCTTGCCCCGCTCCTCGAACGGCGCCACGCTCGCCGCCGCGTACTCGTCGAGGGACCACCCGGTGCCGAAGCCGGCCACGACCCGGCCGCCGCTCGCCGCGTCCAGCGTGCCCAGCGCCTTGGCGAGCTGGAACGGGTTGTGCAGCGGGGCGACCAGAACGCTGGTGCCGAGCCGGGCGCGCTCGGTCGCCGACACCGCCAGGGTCAGGGTCACCAGGGGGTCGGGGACGCCGCGGTACATCTGAGGCCACGGCATCCCCTCGATGCCGTACAGGCCCTGGGTCTGGGGTTCCGGGAACAGGGCCCGCTCATAGACCCACAGGCTCTCGTAACCGATCCGCTCGGCCGTGCGCGCCACGTCCGGCACGTCGCGGCCGATGTCGTACTGCTGTGCTTGGGGAAGGCTGAGCCCCAGCCGAATGGGCATCCGTACGCTCCTTTGCGTCGGTCCGTCACAGATTCTGGGCGGCTCGTCACAGACGGTTCAATCGTCAACTTAGCCCGAGTACCCGCGGGGGGCGGGTGTACCGCGCGGTGTGGCCGAGATCAGTCCGCCAGTGGCGTGAGCAGCATGCGTCCCGCGAACCCCACCGCCGCGTCCAGCCGCTCGGTGAACCCCTGCGCGACGTCCGGGAGCCCGCGCAGCGCCCACAGCGCCCGCGCCGCCGACCAGGTGGCGTCCCGGGCCCGCTCCAGGCTCCACGAGCCCAGCAGATGGGTCAGCGGGTCGGCGATCTGGAGCAGATCGGGGCCCGGCATCAGATCTTCGCGGATGCGCTCCTCCAACGAGACGAGGAGATCACCCACCCGGTCGAACTCGTCCTCCAGCTCGACGGGTTCGCAGCCGAGGCTACGACAGGCGTCCACCACGGCGAGCGCCAGATCGTGGCCGATGTGCGCGTTGATGCCCGCGAGCGCGAACTGCAACGGCCGTACCCCCGGATGCCGGCGCATCTGGAACAGCGGCCGCCAGCAGGCGGGCGGGCGACGCTCGTCCTCGGCCGCCGCCACGGCCGCGAGATACCGCTCCGCGAACCGCACGTCCAGCGTGATCGCCGCCCGCGCGTCCGGGAACCGGGCGCCGTCGACGTGCCGGTCGACCTCCTCCGTGACGGTGAGGTAGACGCGGTTGAAGACGGCGACGCCGTCACGCTCGGGCAGGGTCGCGTCGAGGGCGCGCATACGGGAGATGACGGCGTCCACGGCTGTGGTGAATTGTTCGCATTGCGCCATGGGGGCAATGTCCCAGCTTTAGGCTGGCCGCGCTGTCGGCGGGCCCGGCGCTTCCCCAGAACGGGGGAACGCGCTCGCTGTGGGGGAGGGGGAGCAGGACCGTGCCAGGCTTACGTGCCCAGCGACGGGCCGCGCGCAGGGCCGAGCGCAGGAGGGCGGCCCGGCGCGGCGCCATGGTGGTGGCGGCCTCGGTCGTCGTCGCCGTCGGCGCGGTGACCGGGACGCTGTCGGCGCTCGACGACACAAGGCCCACCGACGAGGCGGGGCCGCCCCGGGTGACCCGCTCGCCGAGCCTGGACTCCCTGCCGCTCCCGCCGTCCGCCTCCCCGTCGGCCCCACGGTCGCCCTCGCCGACGTCCGTCTCGCCGACCCCCACGCCGAAGCGGAGCACCGCCACGCCCTCGCCGGCCGGCACCGAGCGGAAGCAGCGGACGGCCGTGGCGTCCCCCCGCCTCTACCGCCACCCCGACTCCCAGGTGCTGGAGTGGGTCCGCGACAACCCCGCCGATCCGCGCCACGCCGTCATCCAGTCCCGTATCGCCGCCCAGCCGGCCGCGGTGTGGTTCGCCGACTTCACGCCGGACACCATCACCGCCCGGGTCCGCGCGGTCACCTCCGGAGGGTCGGCGCTGGGGCGGGTGCCGGTCGTCGTGCCGTACGCGATACCGGACCGCGACTGCGGCGGCTACTCCGAGGGCGGGGCGCCGAGCCTTGACGCCTACGACGCCTGGATCGACCGGTTCGCCGCCGGGCTCGGCTCCGGCGACGTCATCGTCGTCCTGGAGCCCGACTCCATCGCCCAGTCCGAATGCCTCTCCGCCGGTGCCCGCGCCGACCGCTTCGCCTCCCTCGCCCGCGCGGGCCGCGTCCTCAAGGAGGCGAACCCCAAGGCGCGCGTGTACTACGACGCCGGGCACTCCGGCTGGAACGCGCCCGGCAAGCAGGCGGAGCTGCTGCGGCAGGCCGGCGCCGCCTCGACCGCGTCGTCCGACGGCGTCTTCAGCAACGTCTCCAATTTCCACACCACAGCCGACGAGATCGCCCACGACCGTCAGGTCCTCGACGCCCTCGGCGGCCCCGCCTCGCTCGGCGCCGTCATCGACACCAGCCGCAACGGCGCCGGGGCCCCGGCCGACGGCGAGTGGTGCGACCCCGCCGGCCGCAAGCTGGGCCGGGCACCGACGACGGCGACCGGCGAGGCGCGGATCGACGCCTACCTGTGGGTGAAGCTGCCGGGGGAGTCGGACGGCTGCAAGGGGAAGCCGGGGACCTTCACGGCGTCGTACGCCTACGACCTGGCGCGGTGACCCCGGCCGTGACGTCCCTGGTCCGTAAGGGTTCGTTTGTTCCGCCACGGCCGCGCGCCGGGTGGGATGGAGGGCATGAAACTGCGTGTCTCCCCACCGGTGTTCCGCGGCAGACTGCATGACGCCCGCACGGCGACCGTGCTCGGCCGCTGGCTGGGACCGGCGTTCGTCGTCTGCTTCGCCACCGGTCTGATCAGCCACTTCATGCAGCACCCGCCGGGCTGGCTGGCCAACGACATCCCGAGCCGCCCCGCCTGGGGATACCGGCTCACCCAGGGCCTGCACGTCGCCTCCGGCATCGCGGCGATCCCGCTGCTGCTGGCGAAGTTGTGGACGGTGTATCCGCGGTTGTTCCAGTGGCCGCCGTTCACGTCGGTCAAGCACGTCCTGGAGCGGCTGTCGGTCGCGGTGCTGGTGGCCGGCGCCGTCTTCGAGCTGGCGACCGGGCTGCTCAACGCGGCCCAGTGGTACCCGTGGCCGTTCTCGTTCGTGCCGGTGCACTATGCGGTGGCGTGGGTGGTCGTCGGGGCGCTGGTGCTGCACATCGCGGTCAAGGCACCGGAGATCAGGGCGCACTGGACCCGCCGGTCGCCGGGGACGCTCGCCCTGCCCGCGCAGGACGGCCCCGACCGGCGTTCGCTGCTGGCCGCGGTGGGTGCGGCCGTGGGGGCCGTCACGCTCACCACCGTGGGGCAGTCGTTCACCCCGCTGAAGGACTTCCTGCTGTTCGCGCCCCGGCACCCGGACGAGGGGCCGCAAGGGCTGCCGGTCAACCGGACCGCCGCCGCGGCCGGCGTCGGCCGGATCGCCGACGAGGAGTACCGCCTGGTGGTGGCCGGACCGCGGCCGTACACCGTGACGCTGGACGAGCTGCGCGCGCTGCCGCAGCACGAGGTGGAGCTGCCGATCGCGTGTGTGGAGGGCTGGAGCAAATCGGCGCGCTGGACCGGCGTACGCGTCGTGGACCTGCTGGAGCGCGCGGGCGCGCCGACGCGGGCGCGGGTGCGCGTGGTGTCGCTGCAACTGCGCGGCGGATACCGGGTCTCGGAGATGGGGCACGAACACGCCGGCGATCCGCTGACGCTGCTCGCCCTGCGGCTGAACGGCGAGGAACTCGACCCCGACCACGGCTATCCGGCGCGGCTCATCGCCCCCAACCGGCCGGGTGTGCTGCAGACCAAGTGGGTCGGCCGGCTGGAGGTGCTGGCATGAAGGCGCTGCGGGTGGCGGTGGGCCTGGCCGGTGTGGCGCTCATGGGCGTCGGGGTGTCCCTGCTGACGGAAGTCCGGGCCCTGTGGGACGTGTTGGTGTGGCTCGGCGGGGCGGTCGTCCTGCACGACGCGGTGATCGCCCCGCTGGTGCTGCTGGCCGGGCTGCTGCTGGTGCGTGGCGGCCTGCGCGGGCCGGTCCGCGGCGCCCTCCTGGTCGCGGGCGCGCTGACGGCGGTGGCACTGCCAATGCTGCTCCGTCCGGGGAGGACGGCCAACCCGTCGGTGCTGCCGCTGGACTATCCGCGCAACTGGCTGATCGCGCTGGTGACGGTGGCCGCGGTGGCGGGGTTCTGGGTGGCCGTGCGGGGGTTGGTGGGGAGGGGGCGTCGGCCGTCTGATGATGGGTGACGCCTTTCCTCTGGCCGTCCGGCTGGGGTGTCTTGCGGGTGTTTTACGGGTTGCGGACGGGTGGGTCGGGGTGGTGCGGTGGCGGGGTTCTGGGCGGCTGTGCGGGGGTTGGTGGGGTGGGGGTGCCGGCGGTCTGATGGTGGGTGACGCCTCTGGCCGTTCGGTGGGGTGTCTTGCGGGTGTTTACGGGTTGTGGACGGGTGGGTCGGGGTGGTGCGGTGGCGGGGTTCTGGGTGGTTGTGCGGGGGTTGGTGGGGTGGGGGTGCCGGCGGTCTGATGGTGGGTGACGCCTCTGGCCGTTCGGTGGGGTGTCTTACGGGTGTCTTACGCGTCGCGGACGGCCCCGTCAGCGCGGTGGGTGGCCGCCTAGCGTGACCGGATGCGATCCTTCCGTACCCTTCGCGTGATGGCCGTGGTGACGGCCGCTCCGCTGCTGCTGGCCGCCGCGGGGGTGATACATCCCCGGCATCTGACGGCGACGACGGCAGACGACTGGGCGGGACTGCACATCGTCCTGCTGCCTGTCTTCCCCTTCCTCGTGCTCGGACTGCTGGTCCCCTTGTGGGGCAGGCCGCGGCGCGATGCGGAGGGGGCACTGACGGTGCTCTCCTGGGCCGGATCCCTGTGCTTCGCCGCGTACTACTCCGGCCTGGACGCGGTGGCCGGCATCTCCGCCGGCACCGTGGTGGAACACGGCGTCCGCGGGGCGGCCGGACGACTGTTCGCCACCGGCGACGAGTTGGGGCGGATCGGGGTGTACGGGCTGGCCGTGGCCTCGCTCGCGACCTGCGCGGTGCTGTGGCGACGGCACGGGGTGCGGGTGCTGCCGGGTGCTGTCGTGCTGCTCGCCGCCTGTTGGTCGTTCGTCGACAGCCACATCTTCTGGCCGAGGGGCGTGTACACCATGGTCGGCTTCGCTGTGGCGTTCGCCCTGCTGACGGTGGCGGGGGCGCACCGCCCCGCCGAGGACGCGCGGACGGCGGGAAGCCCTCGTCGGAGCCGGGCATGACGTGGCCCGGCCCTCGGCGCTGTTCCCCGGCCTGATCAGAAGGCCGCCGGCAGATGCACCTCGAACCGGCAGCCGCCCGGTACGTTGCTCACGGCCGCGCGCCCCTGATGGGCCTCCACGATGCCGCGCACGATGGCCAGCCCGAGCCCCGCGCCGGCCGGCGGCGTCCGGGCGTCGGTGCCGCGCCAGCCGGTGTCGAAGACCCGGGGGAGGTCCTCCGGGGGGATGCCGCCGCAGCCGTCGGTCACCGACAGCACGACCCGGTCGGCCGTCCGGCGCGCCGCCACGGCGACCGTGCCGTCGGCGGGCGTGCGGCGGATCGCGTTGACCAGCAGGTTGGCCAGGACGCGGGACATCTCACGACCGTCCACCTCCACCGGCACGGGTTCGACCCCGTCGCCCACGAGCCGTACGCCGTGTTCCCTGGCCAGGGCGTCGACGCCGGAGATGGCGTCGCCGACGAGGTCGTAGACCGACATCCGGGCAGGGGACAGCGTGAGCACACCGGCCTGGATGCGGGAGAGTTCGAACAGGTCGCTGACCATGGCGCTCATCCGGCCGACCTCCGTACGGATGCGGGTGTGGTAGACGCGCGGATCGGCGACCATGCCGTCCTCGAGGGCCTCGGTCATCGCCTGCAGACCGGCCAGCGGGGTGCGCAGGTCGTGGGAGATCCAGGCGACCAGTTCGCGCCGTGAGGCCTCCAGGGTCCGCTCCCGTTCCCGGGAGGCGGCGAGCTTGGCGCTGGTCGCGGCCAACTGACGGCTGAGCTCGGCGAGTTCGGCGGTGGGCGCGGCGGTGGGCGGGCTGAAACTGCCGTCGTCCCCGAGGGCGCGGGTGGCCTCGGCCAGCTCCCGGCTGCCCTTCACGACACTGCGGCCCAGCAGCAGGGCCACGGCCAGCGAGACGACGGCGGCCATGAAGCACACCGTCGTCACCACCCACAGGTCGTGGTCGGACAGGAACATCGCCCACGACACGAGCAGGGTTCCGGCGAGCATCGCCGCCACGGTGACGGCGGCGACCACGGCCAGGGACACGGCGACGGACCGGTTGCGCAGCGCCCGCAGGACCGCGACGCCCAGCAGCCCGGCGCCCGCCGCGCCGATCGCCGAGAGGAGCGTGATGAGAAGCACGTCAGTGACCACGGCCGGCCTCGCCCTCTTGCGGCAGGGGAGCGTCGAAGCGGTAGCCGAGACCCCACACGGTGCTGATCAGTCGAGGCTGGGCCGGGTCGTCCTCGACCTTCTCGCGCAGCCGGCGCACATGCACGGTGACGGTCGACAGATCGCCGAACTCCCACCCCCAGACCCGCTGCATCAGCTCCTCCCGGCTCGTGGCCTGCCCGGGGTGCCGGAGGAAGAACTCCAGCAGGTCGAACTCCCGGATCGTGAGGGCGAGTTCCGCGCCGTCGCGGGCGGCGCGCCGGGCGGTGGGGTGCAGCGCGAGCGGCCCGGCCCGCAGCCATGGCTCCGGCTGCTCGGCCCGGACGGACGTGGCCGCGCCGGCCCGGCGGAGCACGGACTCGACCCGCAGCACCAGTTCCCGGGGGCTGAACGGCTTGGTGACGTAGTCGTCCGCGCCGACCTCCAGGCCGAGGACGCGGTCCTCCTCGTCGCCCCGTGCGGTCAGCATGATCACCGGGAGCGGGCCGGCGGTCCGGATACGGCGGCAGACCTCCAGCCCGTCCATGCCGGGCAGCATCAGGTCCAGCACCACGAGGTCGGGTGGCAGGGCGGAGGCCTGGGCCACCGCGGTCGGGCCGTCGGCGGCCACGTCGACGCTGAATCCCGCCCGGTCCAGATAGCCGGCGACCACCTCGGAGACGGTCGGATCGTCGTCCACGACGAGTATGTGTTTCATCTGACCGAGTCTCACGGCAGGAGAGCGCCGCGATCGGAGGCTGCGCGCGACGTCAGTGATCCGTAAGGTCATGGGATCCCTTTTGTCTGTTTTATATCCGTAGGGTGAGTGAGGTGATCGAGACTTCCCCCTCCTCCGTGGACGTCGTGCTCCCCTGCCTCGACGAGGCCGAGGCCCTGCCGTGGGTGCTGGAACGGATCCCGCCCGGCTGGCGCGCGATCGTCGTCGACAACGGTTCCACCGACGGCTCTCCGGACCTCGCCCGCAGTCTGGGGGCGCATGTGGTCCATGAGCCGCGGCGCGGCTTCGGCGCCGCCTGCCACGCGGGCCTGACCGCCGCCACGGCCGACGTCGTCTGCTTCTGCGACTGCGACGCCTCCCTCGACCCCGCACTGCTGCCCACCGTGGCCGGCCCCGTCCTCGACGGTTCCGCGGACCTCGTGCTCGGCCGTCGCCGGCCCACCGCCCGCGGCGCCTGGCCACTGCACGCCCGGCTGGCCAACCTGGAGTTGGCCCGTCTCGTCCGCCGCCGCACCGGCCTGCGCCTGCACGACCTGGGCCCGATGCGCGCGGCCCGCCGGGAGTCCCTGTCGGCCCTGGGCCTGACCGACCGGCGCTCCGGCTATCCGCTGCAGATGGTGACGCGCGCCGCCGACGCCGGCTGGCGGGTGGCGGAGACCGACGTGCCCTACCTGCCTCGTACCGGCCGCTCGAAGGTCACCGGCACCTGGCGCGGCACCTGGCAGGCCGTACGCGACATGCGGGCCGTCCTCGCCGAGCAGCCGCCCGCCGCCCCCGCCCCCGCCCCCGCCCTCGCGGGAGGCGCCCGATGAACTCCCTCCGTATGAACGCCGGTTCGCTCACCGTGCTGGTCATCGCGAAGGAGCCGGTGCCCGGCCGGGTCAAGACCCGCCTCACCCCGCCGTACACCCCGCGGGAGGCCGCCGCCCTGGCCGAGGCCGCCCTGACCGACACGCTCCACACCGTGCTCCGGGTCCCCGCCCGGCGCCGGATCCTCGTCCTCGACGGCACCCCCGGCCCCTGGCTGCCGCCCGGCTTCGAGGTCGTGCCCCAGACGTCCGGCGGCCTCGACGAGCGCATCGCCGCCGCCTTCGAACTCTGCGACGCCGGCCCGGCGTTGCTGGTCGGCATGGACACCCCGCAGTTCACCGCCGACCTGCTGGCCGAGGTCGGCCGCGACGGGTACGACGCCTGGTTCGGCCCGGCCGCCGACGGCGGATTCTGGGCCCTGGGCCTGACGGACCCGTCCCGCGCCGGGGCCCTCGTGCGGGGCGTCCCGATGTCCACCGACCGCACCGGGGCCCTGCAACGCCGCAGGCTCACGGAGGCGGGGCTGACGGTCCGTGACCTGCCGCCGCTGCGTGACGTGGACACCGCCGCCGACGCCGCCTCGGTGGTCGCCGGCTGCCCGCCCGGATCCCGCTTCGCCGCCGCCATGGCCCGGCTCGCGGAGCCCGTCCGATGAGCGGCACGGCGCACGGGACGCGCACAGCCGTCGCCGGGCGGACCGAGCCGGCGCAGCGAACCAGGCCGGAGGAGAACCTCGTGCACGCCACGCTGCCCTCCCATCTCCAGCGGCCCGCGCACGCGGAGCGCACCGACCGCCGCACGCCCGTCGACGCGGGCAGGCCCTGGACGGACGACCCCTACGACCGGGCCCTGCGCACCGGCCGCGGCCCGCTGTACCTGCGCCGCATGGCACCGCACACCGACGGGGCGGCCGAACTGCTGCCGCTGGACGTGGAGCGCTTCTGCGCCCCGCCCGACGCCGCCGACACCCGTGTGCTGCACCAATGCACCGGCCCCGTCCTGGACGTCGGCTGCGGTCCGGGACGCCTGGTGGCCGCCCTGGCGGACCGGGGGATGACGGCGCTCGGCGTGGACGTCAGCCAGGCCGCCGTCGCCCTGACCCGCCGCCGAGGCGGAGCCGCCCTGCAGTGCTCCGTCTTCGACCCGCTGCCCAGAGAAGGCCGCTGGGACACGGTCCTGCTGATGGACGGCAACATCGGCATCGGGGGCGACCCGACGGCGCTGCTCGCCCGCCTGCGTGAGCTGCTCCGCCCCGGCGGGTGCCTGCTGGCCGAGGCCGCGCCGCAGGACGTGGACGAACGCCTCACCGTCCGCGTCGAGGACGCCCACGGCCGTCACGGACGCCCCTTTCCCTGGGCCCGCGTCGGCACCACCGCCCTGCTGCACGCCGCCGACGCCACCGGATGGATCCTCACCGGCCGGTGGACGACCGACGACCGCCCCTTCCTCGAACTCCGCCGCCCGAACGCGGAGTTCGACGCCGGAGGTCCCCTGCGACGCGGAGGGGCCGCACGCCCCGCACGCCCCGGAGGGACCGTACGACCCACGCCCCACGGAGGGCCGCACCGCCCATGACCGACGTCGCCGCCTCGCACCGGCAGCAGCACCCCGGGCCCGACGCCGCACCCCCGTCCCCGCGCCCCTCCGCACGGAGTGCTCGCCTCCGCGTCGCCGTGATCGCGGCCCTGCTCGCCGCCCTGACCGCCGTTGTCGTCGGCACCCTCCAGGCCGGCGACACCGGCCGCCTGCTGGCCGGATACGGCGTCGCCTGGGCCCTGTTCGCCGCCGCCGTGTGGGCCGTACGCAAGGTCCCGGCCCGTGCCGCGACCGTCCTCGTCCTCGTCGGCTCGGCCGCGATCGCCCTGGCCGGGCTCACCGCGCAGCCGCGCACCAGCAACGACATGTACCGCTACGCCTGGGACGGCCGCGTCCAGGCCGCGGGGATCTCCCCCTACGCCCACCCGCCCGCCGCACCCGAACTCGCCCATCTGCGCGACCCGTGGCTGTTCCCCACACAGGAAGCCTGCGAGGGCTCGGGGCTCACCCACATGAGCAGCGGCCTGTGCGTCCGTATGAACCGGCCCGCCGTCCCCACCATCTACCCCCCGGTCGCCGAGGGCTGGTACCTCGCCGTGCACACGCTGTCCCCGCCGGACAGCCGCCACAAGCCGCTCCAGGTCGGCGGCGCCGTCCTCGCCTTCGGCACGACCCTCGCCCTGCTCCACGTCCTGCGCCGGCGCGGCGACCCCCGGCGCGCCCCGGCCCGGGCCGCGCTGTGGGCCTGGTGCCCGGCGGTCACCCTGGAAGCGGTCAACAACGCCCACATCGACACCCTCGGCGTCCTGTTCGTCGTCCTCGCGCTCGGCACCGCCACCGCGGGGACCCGCCGTGGCGCACTGCTCGGCGCCGCGATCGCGGTGAAGCTGCTGCCCGTCCTCGCCCTGCCCGGCGCACTGTCCGGACAGCGCGGCCCGGCCCGCGTCCTGCGCGTCGCCGCGGCCGCCGTCGCCGTCGTGGCCCTCGCGTACCTGCCCTACGTCGTGGCCTCCGGCGCGGGCGTCCTCGGCTACCTGCCCGGTTACCTCCACGAGGAGGGCTACGAACCCGGCCACGTACGCCGCTTCGCCCTGCTGCGGCTCCTGCTGCCGGACGCGGCCGCCGGAGTGACCGCGGCCGCGCTGCTGGCGCTGACCGGCCTGTACGTGTGGTGGCGCGGGGACCCGGCCCGGCCCTGGCGCGGCGCCCTGCTGCTCACGGGCGTCGCCCTGCTGCTCTTCTCCCCGAACTACCCCTGGTACTCCCTGCTCGTGATCGCCCTCGTGGCCCTGGACGGCCGCTGGGAATGGCTGGCCGTCAGCCTCGCCGGCACCGCCCTCTACCTCGTCGGCGGCCTCCTGCCCGGCTTCCCCCTCCAGGCCTGGGCCTACGGCACCGCGGCCATCGTGATCGCGGCCGGCGCCTGGCTGCGCTTGGGTGGGGCACGCCGGATCCGGGTGCGCGGCAGCAGCCGCTCGACCGCTCGTTCCTGGGGCCGGACGCGGGCCGATCAGGGGTGCTGAAGCTCCGCCCGGACCGGTCAGGGCCGTGGGTCGGGTACCGCCGCGTCCGGCTTGCTGACCTTCGGGCGGTCGCGGTCGCCCGCGCGCAGGACGCCCGCGAAGATGGCGAGTCCGGACGCCAGCAGGGTGACCAGGCAGAACGACACCATCAGGCTGGTCGCCTGGGCGATCCCGCCGATCGCGCTCGGGGCGATCAGACCCGAGGTGTACGTGATCGTCGCGACACCCGCGATGGCCAGCGAGGGGTTGGGGCCGCTGCGGCCCGCCGCCGCGAAGCACAGCGGCACGACCACGGCGATGCCCAGACCCAGCAGCGCGAACCCGGTCATCGCCAGGGCCGGCCGGTCCGACACGACGATGAGCAGCCCGCCGAGGGTGGCGAGGATTCCGCTGAACCGGACCGTGCGCACCGCGCCGTAACGGTCCACCACCTTGTCGCCGGCGAGCCGGGCGATCGCCATGGTGAGCGTGAAGCCGGTCGTGCAGGCCGCCGCGAGACCGGCCGAGGTGTCGAGCTGGTCCCGGAGATACACCGCCGACCAGTCCAGGCTCGCGCCCTCCGCGAAGACCGCACAGAACCCGACCGCGCCGATGAGCAGCGCGGACCTGGGCGGCAGCGCGAACCGGGGCGGCGGCTCCTCGTCCTCGGCGGGCTGCAGGTCGAGCACCCACCGGCAGGCCGCCACCCCGAGAAGCGTGAGCGTCACCGCCGCGAGCGCGTGGTGCAGCCGGGCGTCCGAGCCCAGGTGCGCCGCGAGCGTGCCGGCCGCCGAGCCGGTCAGGGCGCCCGCGCTCCACATGCCGTGCAGGCCCGACATGATCGACCGGTCGAGGCGGTTCTCGACCTCGACGCCGAGCGCGTTCATCGCCACGTCCGCCATGCCCGCCGTGGCGCCGTAGACGAACAGGGCCAGGCACAGGGTCAGCAGGTTGGGGGCCAGGGAGGGCAGGATCAGGGCGAGCGTCCACAGGGCGATCAGTCCGCGCAGGGCGTTCCGGGCGCCGAAGCGGTGGCTGATGCTGCCGGCCAGCGGCATCGCCAGGGACGCGCCGAGCGCGGGGAAGGCGAGCGCGAGGCCCAACTGCCCGGCGCTGACCCCGGCATGGTCCTGGATCCACGGCACGCGCGTCGCGAACGAGCCGGTCACGGCACCGTGCACGGCGAAGACGGCGCCCACGGCGTACCGGGCACGCCTGACTTCGCGCAGGTCGTAGACCATCCCACTCATTGTGCGGCCCCTCCGGTCCTCGCTCTGTGCTCGGGTCGGGCGTAAACTATCAGGGACCCTGCCTGATAGATAGGGGATTTCCGGGCCGGTGGTCGCTGCCGAACTCCCGGCCGCGTACGGCCCGGCCCCGCCATCTGGAAGGATCCCGGCATGCCCGCATCCCCGAGCACCGCCCGGGCCATCAACGACCGGCTCGCCCTACGACTGCTCCAGCAGGAGGGTCCGTTGACGGCGGGTCAGCTCAAGCAGCTGACCGGACTGTCCCGGCCGACCGTCGCCGACCTCGTCGACCGCCTCACGGACGCCGGCCTGATAGCGGTCGTCGGCGAGGCCGGCGAGCAGCGGCGCGGGCCGAACGCCAAGCTGTACGGCATCGTCGCCGACCTCGCCCAGCTGGCGGCGCTGGACGTCCGTACCGAGGGCCTCTCCGTGGTCGTGTCCGACCTGGTCGGGGCCGTGCTCGCCGAGGCGTCGGTGCCGATCGCCGGTGACAGCGGGACCGGGCCCGCCGTGGAGCAGGCGGTGACGCTGGTGGAACGGGTCGTGAAGGAGGCGGGGGCGGACCGGCTCCACACGGTGGGCATAGGCGCCCCGGGCCTGATCGACCCGGCGAGCGGTGAGCTGCGTGACTCCACCGGCCTGCCGGAATGGCACCGCCGCCTGGTCGCGACGCTTCAGGAACGGCTCCCCGAGGCCCGCGTCACCGTCGAGAACGAGACCAACCTCGCCGCCCTCGCCGAACAGCGCGACGGCGTCGCCCGCGACCGGGACACCTTCGTCCTGCTGTGGCTGGGCCATGGCACCGGCGCGGCCGTGGTCCTCGACGGCGCCCTGCGCCGCGGCGCCTCCGGCGGCACCGGCGAGATCGGGTTCCTGCCGGTGCCGGGGACGGTGGGGCTGCCGTCGGCGGTGGACTGCGAGGGCGGGTTCCACTCACTGGCCGGGTCGGCGGGGATCGTGGAGCTGGCGGGGGCGTACGGGTTCACCGTCGAGGGCGCGTCCGTGCGCGAGCCCGTTGCCGCGGAGGTGGTGGGGGAGGCGGTGGCGCTGGTCGCGGAGGCGAGCGGCGGGGAAGCGGGAGGTGGCCCGCCGGACCCCGACGGTCCGACGGCCGCAGCAGCGCCCGTCCCCCGTGACGCGGCCTCCGCCGCCCGCTTCCTCGACGCCCTCGCCGACCGCCTCGCCATCGGTGTCGCCTCCGTCGTCGCCATCCTCGACCCTGGCTGTGTGGTCCTCGGCGGGGAGGTCGGACAGGCCGGCGGGGAGCCGCTGGCCGCACGGGTGGAGGAGCGGATCCGCCGGATGTCACCGCTCGCCACCGTCGTACGGCCCAGCGGCCTGGGCGGCGGCGCCGTCCTGCGTGGGGCACTGCTCACGGCGCGCGACGCGGCCCAGGAGGAGCTGTTCGCGCCGCCCGACCGCTGACCGTCCCGGCAGAAGCCCCGGCCGTGCCGCGCATGATCGGTCAGTCGCCTCCCACCCCCCGGCCCCGCGGCTCCCCGGCCCGAGCAACACCCGACTCGCGCTGCGAACCATTGGCTGGGCGCCTCGTCCACCCTGGGCTGTCGCTTTGGTGGGGGCGTGGGGCGGGTTGTGGGTCGTCGGTCGGTCGTCCTGCCTGCTCCTGGGCTGTCGCTTTGGTGGGGAGTCCTGAGGCGGGTCGTGAGTCGTCGGTCAGTCGCCCTTCCCGCCCTTGGACCGCCGCCCCGGCGGGAAGCCTCGGGGTCGGGCTGCGAGACGCCGGTCAGACGCCGCGACCACCCCCGGACCGCCGCCCCAGGAACTCCTCGAAGGTCCCCTTGCCCACGGCATGCTCCGGTGCCAGATGGCCTCCCGAGCGGAAGCCCTGGTACCCCTTGCCCCACAGCGGCACCTTCACGACGAGTCGCTTGCGGCCGGTCGCCTTGAGGTAGGCGCGGGCCAGGGAGTCGAAGGTTCGCACCTCGGGGCCGCCCATGTCCTCGACCCGCCCCGCCGGAGCCGCCACGGCCAGCTCGGCGAGCCGGTCAGCGACCTCCGCCACCTCGATGGGCTGGTCCTTCACATGGGCCGGGAGCAGCATGACCGGCAGCTTGGCCATGGCCCCCAGCACCCGCGCCACCAGGTCGTGGAACTGCGTCGCACGCAGCACGGTCCAGCCCAGCCCCGACTCCTCGACCAACTGCTCCACGGCGAGCTTGGCCTTGTAGTAGCCGAACGGCACGCGGTCGACGCCGACGATCGAGATGTAGACCAGATGCCGTACGGCCGCCCTCCGCGCCGCCGCGATCAGCTGCCGTGCCGCCTCCTCGTCCCCGCCACCCGGCGAGCTCGCGCAGTGCACGATCGTGTCCACGCCCGCCAGCGCCTCGTCCAGACCGGGACCGCCCTTGCGCAGATCGACGGCGTACGGCTGGGAGTGCCGGCTGAGCACCCGCACCTCGTGCCCGTCCGCGCGCAGCCGCTCGGTGACGAGCCGGCCGAGCGTGCCGGTGCCGCCGGTCACCAGGATCGTGGTCATGCTGTTCAGTCCCTTCGGGCGCCGGGCACTCCCGGTTGGAGCGCCCCTCGTCAGCTGAGACCGAGTACCCCGTGCGAAATGTGACAGCCCGCTATGCCCGCGCGAGCTGACGGCGTACGAAGTCCAGCTTGTCCGGGTTCATCACGGCCCGCGCATGCGTGATCAGGCCGTCCCGCAGCTCGAACGCCGCGACCCAGAGCAGCGTGTCCCCCGCCCACGCGGCCAGCGCGATCGCACCGTTGATCTCGACAGCCGCGACGTCCACGCCGGCCAGGAACTTCTGTGTCACGCCCAGCACGAAGCGGGACACCTTCTCACGGCCCTCGACCGGCCGCCGGGCCGCCGACACCTTGCCACCGCTGTCGCTCGACCAGACCACGTCGGCCGCCAGCAGCTTCTCCAGCCGGGCCAGATCACCGTCCCGTGCCGCTGCGACGAAGGACGCGACGAGTTCCTCCTGCCGCTCGGGACTCGACTCGAACCGCGAGCGCGGCTCACCCACCCGCTGGACCGCCCGCCGGTAGAGCTGGCGGCAGTTCGCCTCGGTCAGCTCCAGCGCCTCGGCGATCTCCCGGTGGCCGTAACCGAACGCCTCCCGCAGCACGTACACCGCCCGCTCGGTCGGTGTGAGCCGCTCCAGGAGCACCAGCATCGCCAGGGACACGGCGTCCCGCTGCTCGGCGGACTCCAGCGGCCCCAGCGTGCCGTCCGAGGTGATCACCGGCTCCGGCAGCCAGGGGCCCACGTACTGCTCGCGCCGGGCCCTCGCGGAGGTCAGCCGGCTCAGGCAGAGGTTGGTGACGACCTTGGCGAGCCAGGCCGCCGGATGCTCGATCCCGTCGCGGTCGGCGCCGCTGAAACGCAGATACGCGTCCTGGACGGTGTCCTCGGCCTCCTCGGCGGAGCCGAGCATGCGATACGCGAGGCCGAACAGCCGGGAACGGTGGGTCTCGAACTCTTCGGCGATCGCGGTCGTCATGCCCTCACCCTGCCAGAGCGCCGTCGGCACGAAGGTGGGGGACCCGGCGGCGGGCAAGGGCCGTCGTCACCGCCGCCGGGTCGTCTGCGGGGGCTCCACTGGAAGAGGGGTCCGAGGACGAGGAGGTTCCCGCACCCTAGAGAGGACTAGACCACAGCGTCAATAGGTACGGACCAGCATCAATGCCATTTCCATGGAAGGCAGTTGGGTGCGCCGGGGGCGGCCGTGGAAGTCCAGCGAGGGAGCCTGTGAGGCAACCCACACCCTTCGCCTGTATGGACATCGATCAGGCGTGGCACACTGGCCCTGTACCAGAAGCAGCGCACTCCGGGGTCGGTGAAAGTCCGAACCGGCGGTTACAGTCCGCGACCCGGTCGCCTCCAGCGGCCGGTTGACCAGGTGAAATTCCTGGACCGACGGTTAAAGTCCGGATGGGAGGCAGTGCGCGGCGGGCGGGCATTCATGCGCGCCGCCGTACCGGTTCGTCCATGAGGCGAGCCCTGTCCGGCGTCGCCCCGGTGCTCTCGCTCGTACATTCTGTCGTCATCGACAGGCCCCGGAGTCCGTGCCCGAATGAGGCAGGAGGACCCGGGAAGTGTTCACCGGAATCGTCGAAGAGCTGGGCGAGGTCACCGCCGTCGAGATCCTCGACGACGCCTGTCGCTTCCGAGTGCGCGGCCCCGTCGTCACCGACGGCGCGAAGCACGGCGACTCCATCGCGGTGAACGGCGTCTGCCTCACGGTCGTCGACCACGAGGGCGACGAGTTCACCGCCGATGTCATGGCCGAGACCCTCAACCGCTCCAGCCTGGGCGTCCTCACCGTCGGCTCCCGCGTCAACCTGGAGCGCCCCACCGCCGTGGGCGCGCGCCTCGGCGGGCACATCGTGCAGGGCCACGTCGACGGCACCGGCGAGGTGCTGGAGCGCAAGCCCTCCGACAACTGGGAGATCGTGAAGGTCTCGCTCCCCGCGGACCTGTCCCGGTACGTCGTCGAGAAGGGCTCCATCACCGTCGACGGCATCAGCCTGACCGTGGTCGACGCCGGCCCCGACTACTTCACCGTCAGCCTCATCCCCACCACCCTCGATCTGACCACCCTGGGCCACAAGCAGCCCGGCGACCCGGTCAACCTGGAGGTCGACGTCATCGCCAAGTACGTCGAGCGGATGCTGGGCGACCGGATCTCCTCCGAAGGGGCGGCGGGCCGGTGAACTCGCTGAACTCCGAGGCCTTCGCCCTGTTCGGCCAGCACATCCTCTGGTCGGACATGGTCGGCAACCTCTTCGGTCTCGCCGCCCTCGCCCTCGGCTGGCGGCGCTCCATATGGACCTGGCCCGTGCAGTTCCTCGCCGGCCTGATCCTCTTCGGCGCCTTCTTCGGCCATCTGACCGGCAGCGCCGGCAAGCAGGCGATCGTCATGCTCGTCGCCCTGTACGGCTGGTGGCAGTGGCAGCGCGGCAAGGACCAGGGGGCGGACGGCCACATCAGCGTCCGGTTCGCCACCTGGCGCGAGCGCGGGGCGATGGCCGCCGCGGCCGCCGTGGGCACCGTCTCGGTGGCGCTGCTCTTCGAGGCGTACCCGACCCTGTCCTGGGACCCCTGGCCGGACGCCTACATCTTCGTCGGCACCGTCGTCGCCATGTACGCCCAGGCGCGCGGCATGGTCGAGTTCTGGTTCGCCTGGCTGCTCGTCGACCTGGTCGGCGTGCCCCTCAACTTCGCCAACGGCTACGCCTTCTCCGGCTTCGTCTACGTCATCTACGGCGCACTCGTCCTGTGGGGCATGCGCGACTGGTGGCTGCGCTCCCGCAACGACGCGCGGCCCGTCCTGGAAGGAGCGCCGGCATGACCGCGGCACCGATTCTGTACAGCACCGAGGGCGTCGAGGACCTCACGCTCGACCCGATCGAGCGGGCCATCGCCGACATCGCGGCCGGCCGCCCGGTCGTGGTCGTCGACGACGAGGACCGGGAGAACGAGGGCGACCTCGTCATCGCCGCCGAGCACGCGACCCCCGAGATCGTCGCCTTCATGATGAGCGAGTGCCGCGGCCTGATCTGCGCGCCCATGGAGCCCGAGGAGCTGGACCGGCTCGAACTGCCGCAGATGGTCGCGGACAACACCGAGTCGATGAAGACCGCCTTCACGGTCTCCGTGGACGCCTCCGCCGCCCACGGTGTGACCACGGGCATCTCGGCCTCCGACCGGGCCACCACGCTGCAGCTCCTCGCGAGCGGCAAGGCGGAGCCGTCGGACCTCGTCCGCCCCGGCCACATCTTCCCGCTGCGCGCCCGGCCCGGTGGCGTGCTGGTCCGCGACGGCCACACCGAGGCCGCCGTCGACCTCGCCCGGCTCGCCGGCCTGCGCCCGGCCGGCGCCATCGTCGAGATCGCCGGCGAGGACGGCGAGATGCTGCGGCTGCCCGAGCTGATCCCGTTCGCCCGCAAGCACGGCCTGACCATCGTCTCCATCGAGGACCTGATCGCCTACCGCCGCGACGCCGAGCGCCCGCAGCCGGTCGAGCGGCAGCCGGTCCAGCAGGAGCCGGCCCCGGCCGCGCCGCCCACCGTGCGCCGCGAGGCCGAGGTCCACCTGCCCACCGCCCACGGCGCCTTCACGGCGTACGGCTACCGATCCACCGCCGACGGCGTCGAGCATGTCGCGCTCGTGCACGGCGAGATCGGCGACGGCGAGGACGTCGTCGTCCGCGTGCACTCCGAATGCCTCACCGGGGACGTCTTCCACTCCCTGCGCTGCGACTGCGGCCCCCAGCTCCGGGCGGCCCTGGAGCGCATCCAGGACGAGGGCCGCGGCGTCGTCGTCTATCTGCGTGGACACGAGGGCCGCGGCATCGGCCTGATGTCCAAGCTGCGCGCCTACGAACTCCAGGAGCGCGGCCGCGACACCCTGGACGCCAACCTCGAACTGGGCCTGCCCGCCGACGCCCGCGACTACGGCGCCGGCGCACGGATCCTGGCCGACCTCGGCGTGCGCAGCGTGCGCCTGCTGACCAACAACCCCGACAAGACCGCCGCCCTGCTCGGCCACGGCATCGAGGTCACCGAGCGGGAGCCGATGCCCGTGACCGCGGGCGAGCACAACCTGACCTACCTGCGCACCAAGCGCGACCGGATGGGGCACGACCTGCCCTGGCTGGACGCCGCCCCCGAGGCCGCGCTGTCCCCCTGCACCAACCAGTAAGAGCACACCGAGGAGACTCAAGAACGTGAGCGGCAAGGGCGCACCGGAGCTGTCCGTACGCAATGTGGGCGACCTGCGGGTCGCGGTCATCGCGGCACAGTGGCACGAGAAGGTGATGGACGGACTGGTGGACGGCGCCCTGCGCGCCCTGCACGACCTGGGGATCGACGAGCCGACCCTGCTGCGGGTCCCCGGCAGTTGGGAGCTGCCGGTGGTCGCCAAGGTCCTCGCGGGCCGCGGCTACGACGCGATCGTGGCCCTCGGCGTCGTCATCCGCGGCGGCACCCCCCACTTCGAGTACGTCTGCCAGGGCGTGACCCAGGGCCTGACCCAGGTCTCGGTCGAGACCGGCGTCCCGGTCGGCTTCGGCGTGCTGACCTGCGACACCGAGGAGCAGGCCCTGGACCGGGCCGGTATCGAGGGGTCCACCGAGGACAAGGGGCACGAGGCGGTGACCGCGGCGGTGGCCACCGCCGCGACTCTCCGCTCAGTATCTGAACCGTGGCGCTAGGTGGACCGGCACTACGCGTAAAGTGGGCGCCACCATGTCCAAGAAGACGTTCGAGGAGCTCTTCACCGAGCTCCAGCACAAGGCCGCAAACGGCGACCCCGCCACCTCCCGCACCGCCGAACTCGTCGGCAAGGGCGTCCACGCCATCGGCAAGAAGGTCGTCGAGGAGGCCGCCGAGGTCTGGATGGCCGCCGAGTACGAGGGCAAGGAAGCGGCAGCCGAGGAGATCTCCCAGCTGCTGTACCACGTCCAGGTGATGATGGTCGCCCGCGGGATCTCCCTGGACGACGTCTACGCCCACCTCTGAGCACCACCGCCCCGCACACCGTAAGAGCGAACGAAGGAAGCCGACCTCATGCTGCGCATCGCCGTCCCCAACAAGGGTTCACTGTCCGGCCCTGCGGCGGAGATGCTGCATGAGGCCGGCTACCAGCAGCGGCGCGAGTCCAAGGAACTGCGGATCGTCGACCCCGAGAACGACGTCGAGTTCTTCTACCTGCGCCCCCGCGACATCGCCATCTACGTCGCCTCCGGCCAGCTCGACATCGGCATCACCGGGCGTGACCTGCTGATCGACTCCGGCGCCAACGCCGAGGAGATCCTGCCGCTCGGCTTCGCCCGCTCCACCTTCCGCTTCGCCACCAGGCCCGGCACCGTCGGCGACGACCTGGCGGACCTCAACGGCAAGACCGTCGCCACCTCCTACGAGGGCATCGTCGCCAAGCACCTCGCCGACAACGGCATCGACGCCTCCGTCGTCCACCTCGACGGCGCCGTCGAGACCGCCATCCAGCTCGGTGTCGCCCAGGTCATCGCGGACGTCGTCGAGACCGGCACCTCGCTGCGCAACGCCGGACTGGAGGTCGTCGGCGAGCCGATCATGAAGTCCGAGGCCGTCGTCATCCGCCGCACCGGCGCGGACGGCGAGGAGCCCAAGGTGCAGCAGTTCCTGCGCCGCCTCCAGGGCGTCCTGGTCGCCCGGACGTACGTGATGATGGACTACGACTGCCGCGTCGAGCAGCTCGAGAACGCCGTCGCCCTCACCCCGGGCCTGGAGTCCCCGACCGTCTCGCCGCTGCACAACGAGGGCTGGGTCGCCGTCCGTGCGATGGTCCCCGCCAAGGAAGCCCAGCGCATCATGGACGACCTGTACGACATCGGCGCCCGGGCCATCCTGACCACGGCCATCCACGCCTGCCGTCTGTAGAGAGCACTGCGATGTCCGAACTGCCTGCCCTTCCCGTCACGTTCCGGCCGGGCCGCACCCGGGCCGTCCTGCTCACCGCGGGCGCCGCGATCTTCGTCGTCATCACGGCGGTCGCGCTGCTCCTGGAGAAGCTCGGCCCGGGGGAGCGCCTCAGCTTCATCCTCACCGGCGCGCTGATGTTCGGCGCGCTGGCCATGCTGGCGCGCGTGAGGGTCGTCGCCGACGAGTCCGGCGTCACCGTGGTGAACATCGCCACCAAACGCCGTCTGGACTGGGCCGAGATCCTCCAGGTGAACCTCCGCCCGGGTGACCCCTGGGTGTTCCTCGATCTCAGCGACGGCACCAGCCTGCCCGCGCTCGGCATCCAGCCGGGCATCGCCAAGCAGCGCGCCATCGCCGACGCGCGCACCCTGCGGGCGCTCGCCGAGGCCCGTGCCATCAGGGAGCCCGAGGACCATGAGGGCTGACTCGGACGGCCATCGGGCGCACAGGGAGACGTTCACCCTGACGTAAATCGCGATGTCTTGATTAATCTGTTGGCGGAGGCGTTTTCGTGGCGCCTCCGCCACTGATGTTCCGACCTGAAGTTCCAACCGGTCTTCAGAGGCCCCCTGCTACCCGAGGAGTGATTCCCTCCAGCGATGGACGGATCGTCCTGTAGTACCTGCGCCGCCCCCTCCCGACATACCGGGGCGGCGGCATCATGAGCATCCCCCTGCTGCTCCTGGCAGCCGCGTTCCTCCTGATTCTCGCCAACGGCTTCTTCGTGGCCGCCGAGTTCGGCCTGGTCACGGTCGAGGCGACGGACGCCGAGAAGGCCGCCGCGGAAGGCGACCGACGGGCCCGCCGGGTCGTCGAGTCGCTCAAGGAACTGTCCTTCCAGCTCTCCGGCACCCAGCTCGGCATCACCATCACCTCCCTCGTGGTCGGCATGCTCGCCGAACCGGCGCTGGCCGACCTGCTGGGCGGCCCGTTCACGGCGATCGGCGTCCCCGAGGGCGCGGTGTCCGGTGTCGCCGTGGTCGTCGGCATGCTGCTGGCCTCGGCCGTGCAGATGGTGATCGGCGAACTCGTGCCCAAGAACTGGGCGGTGTCCCGGCCGATGCAGGTCGCGCGCTTCGTCGCCGGCCCGCAGCACGTCTTCGCACGGCTGTTCCGCCCGGTGATCGCCGCGCTGAACTCCGTCGCCAACCGCCTCGTCCGCGCGCTGGGCATCGAGCCCGCCGAGGAGCTGGCCTCCGCTCGCACCCCCGGCGAACTCGTCTCCCTGGCCCGGCACTCCGCCCAGGCCGGCGCCCTCGAACAGGACACGGCGGATCTCTTCGTACGGACCCTGTCGCTCGGCGAGCTCACCGCGCAGCACGTCATGACCCCGCGCGTGAAGGTCAGCGCGCTGCAGTCGTCGGCCACCGCCGAGGACGTGGTGAACCTGACCCGCGCGACCGGTCTGTCCCGCTTCCCGGTCTACCGGGAGAAGATCGACGAGATCGTCGGCATGGTCCATCTGAAGGACGCCCTGGCGATCCGTTCGGGTGAACGTCTGCGCACCCCGGTCGGCCGTATCGCCCGCCCCGCGCTGCTGGTCCCCGAGACCCTGCCGGTCCAGCCGCTCCTCGCCCAGCTGCGCAGTGAGCAGCCCATCGCCGTCGTCGTCGACGAGTACGGCGGCACGGCCGGCGTGGTCACGCTGGAGGACATCGTCGAGGAGATCGTCGGCGAGGTCCGCGACGAGCACGACGGCCAGGACCTGCCGGAACTCGCCGCCGCCCCGCCGGAGGACGGCCGCCCGGCGTGGGACGCCGACGGCAGCTGCCGAGTCGACATCCTCCAGCGCATAGGACTCGACGTGCCCGAGGGGCCGTACGAGACCGTCGCCGGACTGGTCGCCGACCTGCTCGGGCGCATCCCGGCCGTCGGCGACAAGGCGGAGCTGCCGGGCTGGCGGCTGTCGGTGCGCCGGGTCGGCCACTACCGCGCCGAGCGCGTCCGCCTGGTGCGGACCGGGGCCGTGGTGGAGGTCGCCCGATGAGCGTGCTCCAACTCGTCTTCGCCGCACTGCTCGTGCTCGCCAACGGCTTCTTCGTCGGCGCCGAGTTCGCCCTCGTCTCGGTCCGCCGCAGCCAGATCGAACCGCTCGGCACCGCACGGGCCCGCAAGGTTCTGTACGGCCTGGAGCGGCTGCCGGAGATGATGGCGGCGGCCCAGTTCGGCATCACCGTCTGCTCGCTGACGCTCGGCGCGGTCGCGGAGCCCACGGTGGCGCACCTGCTGGAGCCGCTGTTCGAGTGGATCCACCTTCCGGACGGCATGATCCACCCGCTCACCTATGTCATCGCGCTCGCCGCGGTGGTCTTCTTCCACCTGGTCATCGGCGAGATGCTGCCGAAGAACCTGGCGATGGCGGCGCCGGAGAAGGTCGCGCTGTGGCTCAGCCCCGGCCTGGTCTACTTCGCCCGCTTCTGCCGGCCGATCACCGTGGCCCTCGGCGCCGTCGCCCAGGCCATCCTGCGGCTGTTCCGTGTCGAGCCGAAGGACGAGGTCGAGGCGGTGTTCACCAGCGAGCAGCTCAACCGGCTCGTCGAGGACTCCGGCCAGGCCGGTCTGCTCGACCCGGAGGAGCAGGAGCGCCTGGAGGACGCCCTGGAGCTGGGCTCCCGCCCGGTGACGGATGTGCTGCTCAAGCGCGAGTCCCTGGTCACCGTCAGCCCCTCGGTCACCCCCGGCCAGATCGTCGCGCTCACCGCCCGCACCGGGTACTCCCGCTTCCCGGTGGCGGCGGAGACCGGCGCCTTCATGGGCTATCTGCATGTGAAGGACGTACTGGACCTGGAGGAGTCGGAGCGCGCGGTGCCCCAGCAGGTCTGGCACCCGATGACGACCCTGCGCTCCGAACTCCCCCTGGACGACGCCCTGACGGTGATGCGCCGCGCCGCGACCCATCTGGCCCAGGTGGCCGACGCGTCCGGCAAGGTCCTGGGTCTCGTCGCCCTGGAGGACGTACTGGAACTCCTGGTGGGCGAGGTACGGGATCCGGCGCACCGGGAGTTGCCGGAGGTGCGGGTCACGGCGCCGCGACTGAGCAGCGGGGAGCCGGAGGGGGCGTTGGCGGGGTAGCAAGTGCCCGGCGCTGGTGCGGGCAGGTGGCTGGATCGCCCGCCCGCGCCGGCTCCGCCTTCTACGTGGCCGACGGATCCTGCGGACCCCTGCCCGACAGCACTTCCCCATACGCCTGCATCAGATCCGGCAACCGAAGTGTCGACAAGTCGTCCCTCGTCAACGCCCCCGGATAAGTCGTCAACCGCAGATCCCGGTACGCACAGCTCTTCTCGTACAGCGTCCGCAGGAACCGCCCGTTGCCCAGCTCGTCGATCCACCCCTGATCGACCACGTGCCCGGCGATCGACCGCAGCTCCTCCAGCGCCTCCTCGTCCCACACGTCCCCGTTCTCCGCGGCCAGCACCTCGCCGATCGAGGTGAGCTCAAGAGGCCGGTACGACGGGAAGTCCACCCGGGTCGTGAAGCGCGAGGACAGACCGGGGTTCGCGGCCAGCAGCCGGTCCATGCCCTCGGGATAGCCGGCGAGGATCACCACCAGGTGGTCCCGGTTGTCCTCGGCCCGCTTCAGCAGCACCTGAAGGGCCTCGTCGCCGTACGCGTCGCCCTTGCCGTAGCCGGTGTTGGACAGGGAGTACGCCTCGTCCACGAACAGCACGCCACCGAGCGCGGAGTCGATGAGTTCGTTGGCCTTCACGGCCGTCTGGCCCAGATACTCGCCGACCAGATCGGCCCGCTGGGCCTCCACGAGATGGTCGCCGCCGAGCAGCCCGAGGGCGTAGAAGACCCGGCCCAGGATGCGCGCGACCGTGGTCTTGCCGGTGCCCGAGGGGCCGGAGAAGACGAAGTGCCGTTTCGGCGGCTGCACCGGCAGCCCCTGCCCGGCCCGCAGCCGGGCCATGTTCAACTGGGCGGACAGCGCCTTGACCTGGCGCTTGACGGGCTCGAGCCCCACCATGCGCTCGAGCTCGGCGAGCGCCTCCTCGAGTAACTGCGGATCGGTCGGCCCGGCGGGCAGCGGCTGCGACGGTACGCCCGTCTTCTGGCGCACCGCCGGATCCACCGCCGACGACAGCGGCCCGTTCGGCGGCAGGTCCGGGTCGGACAGCTTCAGGTCCCGGCCCTCGGTGCCGAACAGCGGGTCCAGCCCGTCGGTCCCGTCGCCCATGTCCCCGCCGAACCCGGTGAGCGTGATCGCCGCGAGGTCGGTCGGGTCGTCGTACCCGTCGCCCTCGGCGATGGCCGCGAGCCGGGCCGAGGTGTCCATGAAGGCGGGGTCGACGCGATGCACGGCGCGGTACAGGGGGAGCGCGGCCGCCGACCGGCCCGTGCCCTCGTGCGCCCGCGCCAGCCAGTACCGCAGCTCCTTGCGCTGCGGCTGCTCACTGCGGCACCGCATCAGCGCGGCCGACAGCAGGGGCTCGGCCTGCCCGTACATCTCCAGCCGCACCCGCGCCATGCCGCCGAACAGGCCGGCCTCGATGCCGAGCATCGGATCGTCGAGCAGCGGGTCGGTGTGGCGTACGAGCTGCTCCCAGTCCTTCACCAGATACGCGCGGCAGGCGTGCAGGAAGCGGACCTGGTGGTCGGTGTCCACGGGCGGGAGCCCGGCGAGCGCCCGGTCCAGCTCCGGGACGTGCCGGCCGTCCAGCCAGTGCGAGGCGTGCGCCAGCAGCAGATCGCGGGGGCTCTCCAGCACCGGCTGCACCCACCAGCCCAGCCAGTACCAGGAGTTGAGCGTGCGCCGGTGCCGGGCGCGCTGCTCCCCGAAGCGCTCCCGGTGCCGGAACATCCGCAGCAGCGCCGTCGTCGTGTCGACGCGCAGCGCGTGCAGGCCGAGCCAGCCGTCGGCCATCCCGGGATCGATCCGCACCGCGGTGCGGAACTCCTCCTCCGCCTGCGGATACGCCCCCATCGTGTAGGCATCCACACCTCGCAGCCAGGCGAGGTCGGCCGGGGCCTCGGGGCCCTGCGTGCCGAAGTCCATCACGTCCCCCACAAACCGTGCCCCCGTCGGTTGACCGGCCGCCCGCCCGCCGGCCACCTTGATCGAACGGCCGTACCGTGGACCGGAGTTGCAACGGTGCGCAGAGCAGCCGTCCGTAGGTCGCACCGAGGGCATCGTACCTGCGAGGGAGGGGCCCGCCCCAGGGTGCCGCACCGGCCGTTTGGCGAGGTGGGAGCAGATCCGGGGGAGCGCGCTCGGTGACCGAGGGTGAGCAAATCGCGCCTCTCGGCGCCCGGAAAAAGGGGGTGAGGGCAGAACGAAGCCCCCGATCACGGGGGAACAACCGGGGGCTTCGCGTCTTCGGGCGGTCTCGAATGACCGCACATTGAGAACGTAAGTCCTGTACGGCCCCCGGGTCAAGCCGAGTTGAGGCACTCCGGGAACTTGGCCGACGGGGTTCTTCACAAGTTCAGCACATTGCCGATGGGTCGTCACCCTGTGTGATGAGCTGGTCCGGTCCAACGGTCCCGGCAGGCCCAGGAACCACCTCATATCCCATTCCGCACTGTCGAACCAGAAGGTCGGCGAAGGGCCTGGAAGGGTCGTCGGCGAAGTGTCTGCGCTCCGCCCTGACCCAGCGGTCCCAGAACTCCCGCTGCTCCTCCCCGTCCCGTGAACGCCCCCGGGCCCAGGAGTCCTCGTGCGGCAGCTCCATCCAGGCCAGCTCGGCGAGATACGGACGCAGCGCGCGGCGGCCGGCGCCGACGCCCTCGATGACGATCACCGGGGCGGGCGGCAGGGGCAGCGGCGGTCCGAATCGGCGGGCCCGCCAGTCGTAGGGGGTGTAGTGGGCGGTCTCGCCGCGCGCGAGCGGTGCGATCACCTGGGTCAGCAGGCGCTCGGTCCACTCGAACAGCTCGTCGTGGCTGGCGATGTCGTCGAGGTGCAGCACCGGGGCGTCGTCCAGTGCCCGGGCCAACTGCCCGGCGAACGTGGACTTTCCGGAGCCGGCGTGCCCGTCGACGCCGATCAGGCGGACGGGGCCGCAGGACGGGGGGAGACGGCGGAGCCGGGTGGCGAGGACGTGAATCGTTTTTCCCGAAAGCGAAGCGGAGGTGGGCATATTTCGTTGGAACATTCTAGTAGCGGGTGAAAGCGGATGCGGCGACGAGAAGAGAAAAGGTGTCGCTTTGAACTAGCCGGCCGCTGTCCGCAATGTTGCCGAAAAACTCCGGCCACCACAGTGAAATCGACGTTCCGGTTGAGGCCCACGCTGAGTAGGGTGCCTGGTGCGCAACTGTGGGATGACGCAACGGGGATGGGCTGGGACGCATGGCCGCGGGGTTATTCGAAGGGCAGTATGTGTGGCATCCGGCGGCCGACGACCGCGTGCTGGCGAGCGTATGCGTCGATGTCCGGGCCGGGCGCTATCTGAGCGCGCGCGACGCCCTGGCCGAAACCCGCGGCGACTTCCGGCTGCGGGCCCACCGCTCCCTGGTGCTCGCCTCGGAGGCCGCCGACTCCGACCTCGTCGAGCGCTGGCTGGCGGAGGAGCCCGGCCCCGAGGCCGCGCTGATGTGGGCGCGGGTCGCCGTGCTGCGGGCGCTGCGCGCGGCCGACGCGCGTGACCCGCGCACCGAGGCGCTGGAGCGGATAGCGCTGGCCGCCTGCGACCGGGCGGCGACGGAGGGCGGCGCCGATCCCACGCCCTGGGTGGCCAAGCTGGCCATGGCCCGGCTGCACCGGCTGCGCGAACAGGCGCCGCGCGGACTGCTGACCGCACCGCCCGGACCGTGGCGCCTGTTTGCGCACGTCCTCTCGCTCGACCCCTGGCACCGCGAGGCCCACCATCGCTTCCTGGCCACTTTCTTCCCCCGCTACGGCGGCTCCGTGACCGCCGCC
Organism: Streptomyces ferrugineus; assembly: GCF_015160855.1. Classification (NCBI taxonomy): domain Bacteria; kingdom Bacillati; phylum Actinomycetota; class Actinomycetes; order Kitasatosporales; family Streptomycetaceae; genus Streptomyces; species Streptomyces ferrugineus. Next base: position 3,403,093 of record NZ_CP063373.1, read on the forward strand.
TGGGACGTCGCCGCCTTCCTCGGCCAGCGCGCGCCCGCCGACTCACCGCTGCGCCTGCTTCCGCTGGTCGCCCTCGTCGAGTGCTACGACCCCACCCAGCTGCTCGCCGACCGGGTCTGGGAGCAGCCGCAGTGGCGCGCGACCGCGCTGGCGATCCACCACAACTGGCTGCCCACGGTGGCCGGCTATCCCTTCACTCCGGTCCTGGACCTGGCCTACCTCGCGCATGCCCTGGTCATGGCCGGGTGCGAGACGCAGGCGCGCGCCGTCTTCACGGCGATGGGCCCCTACGCCTCGCGCATGCCCTGGTCCGTCTTCGGCGACCCGGCCGAGCAGCTGTCCCGGGCGCGCCGCGCCTGCGGACTGCCCGTACCGACCGCCTGACGGACCGCCACCCCCCACCGAGAGAAAGGTCCGGCCCGTGCCACAACGGATATCCGCACCGCGCGCCCGAGCGCGCGGGGGAGCGGATCCGATCGCGCTCGACGATGACGCCACGCTGCATGCGATGGGTTATCCGAGAAAACTCACACGGCGCTTTCAGGCGTTCGACAACTTCGCCATCTCGTTCACCATCATCAACATCATCTCGGGTATCTTCTCGGGCTTCGGGTTCGGTCTGAACGCGGGCGGCCCGAGCATTCTCGTCTTCGGCTGGATCGGCGTCTCCGTCATGGTGCTCTTCGTGGGAGCAGCGATGGCGGAAGTCGCCTCGGCCTATCCGACGAGCGGTGCACTGTATTTCTCCGCCGGGAAACTCGCCAAACGGCACAAGGGCGCCTGGTCCTGGTACACCGGCTGGCTGAACTTCGTGGGCCAGGTCGGCGGCACCGCCGCCACCGGGTACGCCGCCGCCACCTTCATCCAGGCCTTCATCGCCCTCCAGTGGCCCTCGTACGAGGCGACCGGCCACCGCACGGTGCTGATCACGGCCCTGATCATCGTGGTGCAGGGGCTCGCCAACACCTACACCGTGCAACTGGTCGCCGTACTGAACCGGATCTCCGTGTGGTGGCTGCTCAGCGGACTCGTGGTGATCGTGACCGCCCTGATCGTGATTCCCGATCACCATCAGCCGGCTTCCTACGTCACGCATTTCGCCAACAACACCGGTTTCACCAGCGCCCTTTACGGCGGGATGCTCGGACTGCTGGTGACGAGCTGGACCTTCACCGGCTTCGACGGCAGTTTCCACATGTCGGAGGAAACGGTCCGCGCGACGGTGAACGCGCCGAAGGGGATCACCCGGGCGATCGGATACTCGGCAATCGCGGGACTGCTGCTGATGCTCGCATTGGTCTACAGCATTCGCGATGAGGACCGGGTGGCGAGTGCCGACGCACCGCCCGTGCAGATCCTGATCGACGGCCTCGGCGTGGGCACCGCCAAGGTGCTGCTGCTGATCGTGATCGGGGCGATGCTCTTCTGCGGCCTGGCCAATCTCACCAGCAACACCCGGCAGATCTTCGCCTTCTCGCGGGACGGCGCGATGCCCGGCTCCCGCTGGTGGCACTCGGTCTCGCCGCGCACCCGCACGCCCGTCAAGGCGGTGTGGCTGGCCGTCTGCTGCTCACTGGCGCTCGTGATGCCCGGCTGGTGGTCGCACACGGCGTTCACGGCCATCGTCAGTGTCAACGTGGTCGGGCTGTTCCTCGCCTACGCCGTGCCGATCCTGCTGAGGCTGCGGCTCGGCGACGAGTTCCAGCCGGGCCCCTGGCACCTGGGCCGCTGGGGCAGGCCGGTCGGGATCGTCGCGGTGACCTGGATCGTGCTCAGCAGCGTGCTGTTCATGCTGCCGCAGTCCGCGCCGGTGACCGTCGACTCGTTCAACTACGCGCCGGTCGCCCTGGCCGTCGTCCTGGCAGTGGCCACGGCGTGGTGGTTCACCACCGCCCGGCGCCGCTTCCACGGCCCGGTCAGCTACGGCCGTCCCGACGAGGTCGCGGCGATGGACCTGGTCTGACGGGCTGTCATCGGCCCCGGTGCACACCGCGGCGGCGGTGCGCACCGGGGGCCCGGCTCGCTCATCTCGCCCCTCCTGTAAGGGGGTTGGGGCCGCCGGGCACCCGTTCCGACGCCAGTGGTCGACACCAATATTCGTAGCCACGCCAGGGGGCCGAAGTGCTGGTAGCGGCCGCCCTGTGGGGTCATAGTTGGCGGACAGCCGTGCACAGGAGCCGCCCGACTCGGACACCTGGGGGTCTTCCGCCCATGAGCAGCGCCGAACAGCCGTCCCGCAGAACCGTCCTCGCCGCCGCGGTCGTCGCGGCCGTGGCGGGCGGCGCGAGCCCGGCGGCCGCCGCCGACGAGCCGGCCGATGCCGTCACCGACACCCCGGCCCGCACCGTCGACAACCGCGCCTGGACCACGTACGCCGACTGGCGCACCGGCACCGCGAACGGCACCCGTACCGTCGCCGGCAAGCGCCCCGGCATCGTGATCGCCACGCCCGCCGGCACCACCGACTACACGGACCCGCACACCGGCCGGACCGCCCGCTGGGAGTACGCGACCTGGACGTCCCCCGTCCACCGCCTCTCCGTCCCCGCGACCGAGGCGATCGCCTCCTGGAACGCCCACACCCCCGAGGGCACCTGGCTCCAGATCGAGCTGCGGGGCACGTACTCCGACGGCACCGCCACCCCCTGGTACGTGATGGGCCGCTGGGCCGCGGGCGACCAGGACATCCGCCGGACCTCGGTGGACGACCAGAGCGACGGCAGGAGCAGCGTCTGGACCGACACGCTCGCCATCGACGACCCGGCGACCGGGCTGCGCCTCACCGCATACCGGCTGCGGCTGACCCTGTACCGCGAGCCCGGTACGAAGCTCACCCCCAGGGTCTGGCGGGTCGGCGCCATGGGCTCCGACGTCCCCGACCGCTTCACCGTCCCGGCCTCCACCCCCGGCCTCGCCCGGGAGCTGATCGTCCCGCGTTACTCGCAGGAGATCCACATCGGCCAGTACCCGGAGTACGACAACGGCGGCGAGGCCTGGTGCAGCCCCACCTCCTCGCAGATGATCGTCGAGTACTGGGGCGCCCGGCTCACCCCCGAACAGCTGGCCTGGGTCGACCCGTCGTTCGCGGACCCGCAGGTCTGCCACGCGGCCCGGTTCACCTTCGACCACCAGTACGAGGGCTGCGGAAACTGGCCGTTCAACGCCGCCTACGCGGCCACCTTCGAGGGCCTGCAGGGCGTCGTCACCCGGCTCGGCTCGCTCACCGACGTGGAGAGGCTGATCGCGGCGGGCATCCCGGCCATCACGTCCCAGTCCTTCCTGGAGTCGGAGCTCACCGGGGCGGGGTACGGCACCGCCGGGCATCTGATGACCGTCATCGGCTTCACCGCCGACGGCGACGTGATCGCCAACGACCCGAACTCACCGAGCAACGAGGCGGTGCGGCGCGTCTACCAGCGGCGCGAGTGGGAGAACATCTGGTTGCGGACCAAGCGGTACAACGCCCAGGGCAAGGTGGTCTCCGGGACCGGAGGCGTCTGCTACCTCTACTTCCCGGCGCGTCCGACCCCGGGCCAGCGGGCCGCGCTCGCCGCCGTGGGGGTGCGCTGAGCGGGCGGACGTGAGGAACGTCTCTGCCGCACGGGCCGCTCGCGGTGGCAGGGTGGGGCACATGACCGCGCACTCCGCCATCGCCGCCCGGGTCCGCACCGGCGGTCCCGAGGGAGACGGCCCGAAGATCGTCGAGCACATCATGGGCTGGACCCTCGTCGTGGTCGTCGCGATGCTCGTCACTCAGCTCGGCCTGTTGTGACCTGACACACATTGAGCCGCTTGTCGGACATATGTCGACCCTGTTGTTCAAAAGTCCTGTCAAAGTCGACCAGACTCGAACGAGCAGTCGGTGAAGGTCTGCCATACTGCGGATGTCCCGCCGCCCGTTGAAACAACAGGGTCGAAATTGAATATTAGTCAACAGCGCGACGCGGCCCGTCCCCGGGCTCGCGGCACCGAACGCTCGGTGGCGCGCCGTGCCGAACTCATCGCCATCGGGCGGAAGCTGTTCGCCGACACGTCGTACGACGCGCTCTCCATGGACGACATCGCCCGCCAGGCCCATGTCGCCAAGGGGCTCATCTACTACTACTTCCAGTCCAAGCGCGGCTACTACCTGGCGATCATCCAGGACTCCGTGGCCGACCTGGTCACCTATGCGGCGAGCGGCATCGAACTGGAGCCGGTGGACCGGGTCCACCGCACCATCGACAGCTATCTGCGCTACGCCGAGCACAACCAGGCCGCCTACCGGGCCATCGTCAGCGGCGGTGTGGGCTTCGACACCGAGGTGCACGCGATCCGGGACGGCGTGCGCGAGGCGATCGTCGCGACCATCGCCGAGGGGGCGTACGGCCGCACCGACATCGCCCCGCTGGCCCGCATGGGCCTGCTGGCCTGGGTGTGCAGCGTGGAGGGCGCCACCCTCGACTGGATGGACCACCCCGAGCTGCCCCGGGACACCATGCGCGAACTGCTGGTCAGGACGCTCGGCGGCGCCATGCGCGCCATCGAGGAACTGGACCCCGACTACCGGGCCCCGGAACCGGCTCGCCGGGACGACTGACCCCGGACGGGCCCCAGGGGGCGGAGGTCTCGTGGCCCTCCGCCCCGTGCCCCCGTGGGACCGGCTAGTCGATCGCCTTGATCAGCTCACCGTTCGCCGTGTCCCCGCTCAGTTCCCAGAAGAACGTTCCGCCGAGGCCCTGCTGGTTCTTGTACGTCATCTTCGTCGCGATGGTCGCGGGGGTGTCGTAACTCCACCAGTCGCTCCCGCACTTGGCGTACGCGGTGCCGCCCACCGTGCCGGTCGCCGGGCACTTGGACCTGAGCACCTTGTAGTCCTCGATGCCGGCCTCGTAGGTGCCGGCAGCCGCCCCCGTCGCCGTGCCGCCGGGCGCCGACTGGGTGACGCCGGTCCAGCCGCGGCCGTAGAAGCCGACGCCGAGCAGCAGCTTGGACGAGGGGATGCCGAGGCCCTTGAGCTTGGCGATGGTCGCCGAGGAGTGGAAGTCCGCCTTCGGGATGCCGGAGTAGGAGTTCAGCGCCGAGTGCGGAGCCGTCGGTCCGGTCGCGTCCCAGGCGCCGAAGAAGTCGTACGTCATCGGGTTGTACCAGTCGACGTACTGCGCCGCGCCCGCGTAGTCCGCCGCGTCGATCTTGCCGCCGCTCGTCGCGTCGGCCGTGATCGCCGCGGTGACCAGGTTGCCGGAGCCGAACTTGGCGCGCACCGCCGACATCAGGTTCCGGAACGCCTCCCGCCCGCTGGTGTCACAGGTGGCGCCGCAGGCGTTCGGGTACTCCCAGTCGATGTCGATCCCGTCGAAGACATCCGCCCACCTGGAGTTCTCGACCAGGTCGTAGCAGGACTGGGCGAACGCGGCCGGGTCGCGCGCGGCCTCGCCGAAGCCGCTCGACCAGGTCCAGCCGCCGAAGGACCACAGGACCTTCAGCCCCGGGTGCCTCTTCTTCAGCTCGCGGAGCTGGTTGAAGGTGCCGCGCAGCGGCTGGTCCCAGGTGTCGGCGACGCCGTCCACGGACTCGGCCGCAGTGTAGGTGCGTTCGGTCGCCGCGAAGGAGTCGCCGATCGCGCACTTGCCGCCGGTGACATTGCCGAAGGCGTAATTGATGTGGGTGAGCTTCGCGGCCGAGCCCGACGTCTCGATGTTCTTGACGTAGTACTCGCGGTCGTAGGTGCCCCATTCGGTGAAGTAGCCGATGACCTTGGAGCCCGCGGCGAGCCGGGGCTTCGCGGCCGTGGGGGTGTCGGCGGTGGCGGTGCCCGCGCCGGCGAGCAGCCCGGCGCCGAGGACGGCCGCGCACGCGGCGGACACGAGCGCCCGCAGCCGGATGCGCGGGCGGTGCGAGATGTGCATCGGGTGTCTCCTCGTGGGGGAGAGGGGAGCATGCTCCGATTGGCATGAACGCGCTGATGCGTTGACCCGTCACCGTAGGAGGACTAGACCAGTACGTCAATGGTTCGGACCAATTTCGGGACCGTGGATAACTTGCCGGATACTCTTTTGAGTGAGCGGTCGTTAACTGGTGACGCGATGCCTCCGATCGGGCATACTCACAGCGCACAGCCGCTGGTCAGCAGCTTCCGAGACCCGGGAATGCGAGCATCGGCCCGGCACCAGTGAGACCCCGGCGCAGCCGCCCCACCCAAGGCGGATGTGCGCCGATGTGCCCGACAGGGAGGATCGTCGCCATGCCCGACCGCGCCCCGCAGCCGGTGGACCGTCAACTGCCCACGGACGAGGCCCGGGATCTGCTCTCGCTCGTCCGCGACATCGCGCAGCGCGAGATCGCCCCGAAGGCGGCCGAGGAGGAGGACGCCGGACGCTTCCCGCGCGAGGTCTTCACCCTGCTCTCCGAATCCGGACTGCTCGGCCTGCCGTACGACGCCGAATACGGCGGCGGCGACCAGCCATACGAGGTCTACCTCCAGGTCCTCGAAGAGCTCGCCGCGGCCCGCCTCACCGCCGGCCTCGGCGTCAGCGTGCACACCCTCGCCTCCTACGCCCTGGCCACCTACGGCACCAAGCAGCAGCAGGTCGAGCACCTTCCCGCGATGCTCGGCGGCGGGCTCCTCGGCGCCTACTGCCTCTCCGAGCCGTCGTCGGGCTCGGACGCGGCCTCGTTGCGTACGAAGGCCGTGCGGGACGGCGACGACTGGGTGATCACCGGCACCAAGGCCTGGATCACTCATGGCGGCATCGCCGACTTCTACACCGTCATGGCCCGCACTGGCGAGGACGGCCCGCGCGGGATCACCGCCTTCCTGGTGCCCGGGGACGCGGCCGGCCTGAGTGCGGCGGCGCCCGAGAAGAAGATGGGCATGAAGGGATCGCCCACGGCCCAGGTCCACTTCGACGGCGTGCGGGTGTCCGACGACCGGCGGCTCGGCGACGAGGGCCAGGGCTTCGCCATCGCCCTGTCCGCGCTCGACTCCGGCCGGCTCGGCATCGCGGCCTGCGCGATCGGCGTGGCACAGGCGGCGCTCGACGAGGCGGTGGCGTACGCGACCGAGCGCCGGCAGTTCGGCAAGCGGATCGCCGACTTCCAGGGACTGCGCTTCATGCTCGCCGACATGGCGACCCAGATCGAGGCCGGCCGTGCGCTGTACCTCGCGGCGGCACGGCTGCGTGACGCGGGTCGGCCGTTCGCCAAGCAGGCGGCGATGGCCAAGCTGCACTGCACCGACGCGGCGATGAAGGTCACCACCGACGCCGTCCAGGTCCTCGGCGGGTACGGCTACACCGCGGACTTCCCGGCCGAGCGCTATATGCGCGAGGCCAAGGTCCTGCAGATCGTCGAGGGCACCAACCAGATTCAGCGGATGGTCATCGCCCGTCACCTAGCTGGTCCCGAGGGACGCTGAACTGGCCGTGTTTCACCGTCGGCGCCGCGAGCCGGATCCACTCCGGGTCGTGGCGCCCCGGCAGCGTGCGGCCGCGGTCGGCCCACATGCGCATCAGGGCCTGATAGATCGGCGGATCCGACTGCTGCGGGGGTGCCGGCGGCTGAAGCGTTCCTGCGGGCCGGGGAACGAAGACGCGGCGCTGGGGCCCGGTCCCGTAGTAGGTGTGGGGCATACCAGGGCAACGCGGAGGTGGTGGGACAAGTCACCGTCAGTCGGATTCGGCCGTGAGTTCGCCGGCGTCCGGCTCCCCCTCTGGCCACTTGCCCGCGCCTGACGTACCGTCAGCCCAGCCCGCCTCCAGGGAGGTTTGCCGTGGCCGACGACGACCGACCGGTACCGCTCGACGAGTACCCGGTGCACCAGGTGCCCCTGTCCATGAAGCACGTCGCGACCGGCGACCGGAACGCCTACGACCGCTGCATCTTCCACGTCCTCGACCACCAGGGGCGGGCCCTGCTCATCCTCGGCCTCGGGGTCTACCCGAACGTCGGGGTGATCGACGCCTACGCGACCCTGCGGGTGGGCGACACCCTGCACGCCGTACGGGCCTCGGACGCGCTCGGCGACGACCGGATGCGGCTCGTCGTCGGACCGCTGCGGATCGAGGTCGCCGAGCCACTGCGCCGGCTGCGGTTGGTCTGCGACGACGACGCGCTGTCGTACGACCTGGCCTGGACCGCCGACTTCCCCGCGCTGTGGGAACCCCATCACGTCCAGCGCCGCGGGGACCGGCTCACCCTCGAAGGGCGGCGCTTCGTGCAGGCGGGGAGCGTGGCGGGCGTGATCCGCGCCGCCGGTGAGGAGTTCCGGGTCGACGCCGGCGAGTGGACCGGCACGCGTGACCGCAGCTGGGGCGTGCGGCCCATACCGGGGGAGGAGGGCGGGCGGCTCGCCGAGGAGCATCCGACCGAGGGCTTCCACTGGATCTGGTGCCCGGTGCGCTTCGAGGACCGGTTCCTGATGGTGATCGTCCAGGAGGACGCGGACGGACACCGCTCACTGAACGAGGCAACCCTGGTCCGCCCCGGCCACCGCGACCGCCAACTCGGCTGGCCCCAGCCCGAGATCACCTACCGTCCGGGCACCCGCCACCCCGAACGCGCCCTTATCCACCTCGGCGACGTCCGCAAGCCGCGGGAACTGGAGGTGGAGATCCTCACCTCCTCCCCGCTCGCCGTCGGCGCCGGCTATCCGCCCGCCGACGACTGGCAGCACGGCACATGGCGGGGACGCGGCTGGACCGACCGCCGCACCTACGACCTCACCGAGGCCCACCCCCTGGCCGCGTACGGCGTCACCGACCACGCGGCCCGCTTCCGCCTGGACGGGCGGACCGGCCACGGCATCTTCGAGCACGGCTCGTTCGGGCGGCACGACCCGAGCGGCTTCACGGACTTCAAGTCGGTCGCACCGTAGGGGGTTCGAGATGGCAGCGACGGCACCCCGCCCGCGCACCACCACCCGCGATCCGCAGGAGATCACCCGTCGCCTCACCGCCTGGCTCGGCAGCCGGCTGCCCGGCGCGAAGGCGGTCGACGTCACCGTCCCCGAGTCGAACGGCCTGTCCAGCGAGACCCTGCTCTTCACCGTCGAGCACCCCGAACCGCCCGTACGCGCCTGCGCGTTGCGGCTCGCGGCGGATCCGGCGGCGTACACCGTCTTCCCGGTGTACGACATGCCGCGCCAGTACCGGACGATGCGGCTGGTCGCCGAGCGGTCCGACGTCCCCGTGCCGAAGGTGCTGTGGCTGGAGGAGGACCCCGGCCCGCTGGGGGCGCCCTTCTTCGTCATGGAGCGCGTCGAGGGGCGGGTGCCGCCGGACGTCATGCCGTACACCTACGAGGGCAACTGGCTGCACGCGGCGAGCGACGAGGAGCGTGCGGCGCTGGAGGCGGCGACGGTCGGGGTACTGGCCCGGCTGCACGACCAAGTGCTTTTGCGGGACGCGGATTTCCTTGCGCTTCCGGGCGAGGGTGACGCACTGCGGCGGCATGTCTCGGCCCAACGCGCGTACTACGAATGGGTGGTTCACGGACTCGCCCGTTCACCCCTGATCGAGGACGCGTTCGCACGGCTCGAGGAGCTCTGGCCGCGCGATCCGGGCACACCCGTGCTCAACTGGGGCGACGCGCGCATAGGGAACATCGTCTACGACGGTTTCGCGCCCGCGGCCGTCCTGGACTGGGAGATGGCGGCGCTCGCCCCGCGCGAGGTCGACCTCGGCTGGACCGTCTATCTGCACCGCTTCTTCCACGACCTGACGGTCGCCTTCGGGCAGCGCGGGCTGCCCGACTTCCTGCGCCGGGACCGGGTCGAGGCCCGCTATGCGGACCTCACCGGACACACCCCGCGTGACATGGACTTCTACACGCTGTACGCCGCCCTGCGGCACGCCGTCGTCATGCTGCGGATCGCCTACCGCCAGGTCCACTTCGGCGAAGTCGCCGTTCCGGCGGATCCGGACACACTGATCCTGCACCACGGCAGCCTGCGAGCCATGGTGCAGGGCAGCTACTGGGATCGAGCCACGCGCGCGTGAGGTCGCGTGCGCTCAGGCGGCGTGGCGCCGCATCACCGGGACCCTGATGGGGCGCGAGCCCGGGCCGCCGACGTGCGAGAAGGGCTGGGTCCGCCAGTCCAGCCCCTGAGGGAGCGTCAACAGCAGGGCGGTGTCCTGCTCCTGGGGCTCCAGTGACTCGTCCGCGGAGCGGGCCTCGGCGGCGCTGCGGCCCGTGCCGGCACAGACCGTGAGGCCGAACGGATTCCACGGCGAGGCGCACAGCGCGTGCTCCGGCAGGACGACCTCGTCCGCCAGCAGGGCGATGGGTTGCGCGCAGTCCGGGCAGACCACCCGGTACATCTCGAAGGTGTCGTACGCGTCGAGTTCGTCGTCCTCCAGGGCGTCGGGTTCGACGCCCTCCGGAGCGGGCTCGACGACCGGCTGCTGCCGCTTGGGTGCGGTACGACCAGGGCGCTTAAGACTCTGCATGGGCTTCTCCCCCTCGGGCTGGGCCGTGAAGGCACTGCGGCCTCGACCACAGCAAGCACTTCCCGCCCGGTCTCGGCGTTAATCACGGGAACATCACGGAGGCTGTTCGAGGGCTGTGGCCTTCGTCACATGCCGCCCGCAGGTGCCCGTCGCGGCCGTTTTGTCCCTCAGGCGGCTCACAGCCGGCCCCGCCCCACATCACAAACCGGGCATGACCTGGGCCGCTCAGGTATCCGAGGAGATCAGCCGCACTGTAGGTTCTTGCGCCATGGAGGAGCTGGACCGACAGATCGTGCAGCTGCTCGTCAAGGACGGGCGGATGAGCTACACCGACCTGGGCAAGGCCACCGGCCTGTCCACGTCGGCCGTGCACCAGCGGGTGCGGCGGCTGGAGCAGCGTGGCGTCATCCGCGGCTATGCCGCGGTCGTGGACCCCGAGGCGGTGGGGCTGCCCATGACCGCGTTCATCTCGGTCAAACCATTCGACCCCAGCGCGCCGGACGACATCGCGGACCGGCTGGCGGGGGTGCCCGAGATCGAGGCGTGCCACAGCGTGGCGGGGGACGAGAACTACATCCTCAAGGTGCGGGTGGCGACCCCCCACGAGCTGGAGGAGCTGCTGGCCCGGCTGCGCTCGCTGGCGGGGGTCTCCACTCGGACGACGGTGGTGTTGTCGACCCCGTACGAGGCGCGGCCGCCCAGGGTCTGATCGCCGTTGGGCGGCCCCCGGTCCGGAGGTTCGCGGGGGAGGCGCGAGACTGTTCCCCATGAGTGAGCCCACCGCCCAGCCGAAGACCGTCCTGCTCCGCCGCGGAGAAGTCCACAGTCCGGCCGATCCCTTCGCCACCGCGATGGTCGTCGAGCGCGGGCAGGTCGCCTGGGTCGGGTCCGAAGGGGCCGCCGACGCCTTCGCCGACGGTGTGGACGAGGTCCTCGACCTGGAGGGGGCGCTGGTCACGCCCGCGTTCACCGATGCGCATGTGCACACCACCGCAACGGGGCTCGCGCTGACCGGTCTCGATCTGTCCGGTGCCTCCTCACTGGAGGCGGCTCTCGCTCTGGTGCGGGAGTTCGCGGCCGCGCGCCCGAACGACCGCGTTCTCCTCGGTCACGGCTGGGACGCCTCCCGCTGGCCCGGTGGTCGCGCGCCGGCGCGCGCCGAGCTGGACGAGGCCACCGGCGGCCGCCCCCTCTACCTCTCCCGGATCGACGTCCACTCGGCGGTCGTCACCACGGCGCTGCTCGACCTGACCCCCGGTGACCTCGGCGCGGCCGACGGGCCGCTCGTCGCCGATGCCCATCACGCCGTACGCGCCACCGCGCTGGCCTCCCTCACGCCCGCCCAGCGCGCCGAGGCCCAGCGTGCCGCGCTCGCGCACGCCGCGTCCCTCGGGATCGGCACCGTCCACGAGTGCGCCGGGCCGGACATCTCCTCCGAGGACGACTTCACGGGGCTGCTCCGGCTGGCCGCCGAGGAGGCCGGGCCGCGGGTCGTCGGGTACTGGGCCGAGCCCGCCGACGAGGGTGTCGCCAGGGCGCGGGAGCTGGGCGCGGCCGGCGCGGCAGGTGACCTCTTCGTCGACGGCGCCCTCGGCTCGCACACCGCCTGTCTGCACCAGCCGTACGCCGACGCCGCCCACACCGGCACCGCCTATCTGGACGCGGCCGCCGTCGCCGCCCATGTCGCCGCCTGCACCGAGGCCGGCCTCCAGGCGGGATTCCACGCCATCGGCGACGCCGCCGTGACCGCCGTCGTGGAGGGCGTGCGGGCCGCCGCCGAGAAGGTCGGCCCGGCCCGTGTCCGCGCCGCCCGGCACCGGGTCGAGCACGCCGAGATGCTCACGCCCGAGACCGTCGCGGCCTTCGCCGAGCTGGGCCTGACCGCCTCGGTGCAGCCCGCCTTCGACGCGCTGTGGGGCGGCGAGGACGGCATGTACGTCCAGCGCCTCGGGGCCGAACGCGCCCGCACCCTCAACCCGTTCGCGGCCCTGCTGCGCGCGGGCGTCCCGCTGGCCTTCGGCTCCGACAGCCCCGTCACGCCCCTCGATCCCTGGGGCACGGTCCGCGCGGCGGCGTTCCATCACACCCCCGAGCACCGGGTGTCGGTGCGCGCCGCGTTCACGGCGCACACGCGCGGCGGCTGGCGGGCCGTCGGACGCGACGACGCGGGCGTCCTGGTGCCGGGCGCACCCGCCGACTACGCCGTGTGGCGCACCGACGAACTGGTGGTCCAGGCCCCCGACGACCGGGTCGCCCGCTGGTCCACCGACCCGCGCTCCGGCACCCCGGGCCTGCCCGATCTGACCCCGGGCCGTGGCCTTCCGGTCTGCCTGCGCACGGTGGTGGGCGGACGAACGGTCTTCGTACGGCCGGGCGAGTGATCTCCCGGGGTGGCGCGAACTGGATCATCGTGCGCCGCGCCGGTGCACGACCTGCGTATCCTCCGCCCTGACCAGCGAAGGAGGTGAAAAACCGCAGGTCAAACGGCTGTTGACAGGCGGCGGCCCGAGGCCGGTAGGTTCGGCCGAGTCCACCACCGGACGCCCGACCGGACAACCGCGGAACTTCCGGGAACCCGTCGCAACGCCGCTGGGTCAGGGACGGTGTGCCGCACCGGGGCACCGCCACTGGGAGCCAGGCTCAGCGCTCGCGCGGCGACGACGGAACTTTCCGGCCGATCGGGGAGGTGTGACCCGGGTGGGGCCCGGGCGCTCAGTAGACAACGGCTTTCGGTCGATCCGCAGCCAGCGGGTCCCAGGTCGGCCCGAAGGGCGCCGGGCCCCCATCCGCAGCATCGGTTCAACGGCGCAACCCTCACGCGAAATCCCGCCCTCACCCCGCTCTTGTGCAATCGACAACGCCATACGAACGTGCTGTCGCGTCGGCGCAGGCCGCGACGACTATGGTGGACCTCTGCGTACGGATGTGAAGGGGCAGCAGTGAACGACGGCGACGGGACCCTCGGGGCACAGGACCCGGGGAGGCGGTTCGGGCCGCTCGGCACGGCGTTGGTGATCATTCCGACCTACAACGAGGCGGAGAACATCAAGGGCATCGTCGGCCGGGTCCGCAAGGCGGTGCCCGAGGCGCACGTGCTCGTGGCCGACGACAACAGCCCGGACGGCACCGGCAAGCTCGCCGACGAACTGGCCGCGGAGGACGACCACGTCCAGGTCCTGCACCGCAAGGGCAAGGAGGGCCTCGGCGCCGCCTACCTCGCGGGCTTCCGCTGGGGCATGGAGAAGGGCTACGGCGTCCTGATCGAGATGGACGCCGACGGCTCCCACCAGCCCGAGGAACTGCCCCGCCTGCTGACCGCCCTCAAGGGCGCCGACCTGGTCCTCGGCTCCCGCTGGGTGCCCGGCGGCCGGGTGGTGAACTGGCCCAGGTCCCGTGAGTTCATCTCCCGCGGCGGCAGCCTCTACTCCCGCCTCGCCCTGGACCTGCCGCTGCGCGACATCACCGGCGGCTACCGCGCCTTCCGCCGCGAGACCCTGGAGGGCCTCGGCCTCGACGACGTCGCCTCCCAGGGCTACTGCTTCCAGGTCGACCTCGCGCGCCGCGCGGTCAAGGCCGGGTTCCATGTCGTCGAGGTGCCGATCACCTTCGTCGAGCGTGAGCACGGTGACTCGAAGATGAGCCGCGACATCCTCGTCGAGGCGCTGTGGCGGGTCACGTCGTGGGGGGCGCAGGAGCGGGTGGGCAAGCTGATGGGGCGTGCCAAGCCGTCGTCACCGCAGCAGCAGCCGCGGTCACAGGCGTAGGCCGACGGCCGCACCACAAACGCGATCGCCCCCTTATCCCGCTCTGAGCCGGGGCCAGGCACACTGGACGCATGACGACTGGCGCTCCGACCCCCACCTACTCCGCCCGGCCCCGGCGCTCCCGGCTGCGCACCTTCCTGCCGCTGGGCATCGCCGCGTGGCTGGTGCTGGAGATCTGGCTGCTGACCGTGGTCGCGGACGCGGCGGGCGGGCTCCTGGTGTTCCTGCTGCTGGTCGCCGGTCTCGTGCTCGGCTCGGTGGTGATCAAGCGGGCGGGCCGGCGCGCGTTCCAGGCGCTGAACGAGGCGCTGCAGCGCGGTGGCACCCCGGAGAGCGGCGGTGGCAACGGCCTGATGATGCTGGGCGGACTGCTGATCATGCTGCCCGGCCTGGTCTCGGACGCGCTGGGACTGGTCCTGCTGATCCCGCCGGTGCAGAAGGGCCTGAGCCGCTATGCGGAGCGGACCTTCGACCGCAAGCTCCGGGAAGCGACCCCGGGTTCGCTCGGGGACGCCTTCCAGCAGGCCCGGATGCACCGCCCCGACGGCAAGGTCGTGCAGGGCGAGGTCATCAGGGACGAGCCGGGGGGCGCCCAGGACTCCCCGGAGGGGCCGAGGCCGCCGCTGACCGGCTGAGTCCGAGCCGTCCGAGCCGGGGCGCCGATCCGGACTTGAGCACACCAAACCGCGGGCGCCGTACGTCGAGATCACGTACGGCGCCCGCGGTTACGCGCGTTGCCTGGTGGTTCCGTCGAACCCCCGCAGGGGCTACGCGGACTTGCGGCTGTCCCGGGGGTGAACCGCGATGTTCATCGCCCCGGAACGGAGAACGGCCAGTCGCTCCTCGAGGACCTCTTCGAGTTCCTCGCGGGTACGCCGTTCCATCAGCATGTCCCAATGTGTACGCGCGGGCTTGGCCTTCTTCTCTTCAGGGCCGTCGCCGTCCACGAGGAGTGCCTGGGCCCCGCAGACCTTGCACTCCCACTCCGGCGGGATCTCCGCCTCGACCGAGAAGGGCATCTCGAATCGGTGCCCCTTCTCACATGCGTACTCCACGGCCTGGCGCGGGGCCAGGTCGATGCCGCGGTCCGTCTCGTAGCTGGTCACCACGAGGCGCGTGCCGCGAAGAGCTCGCTCACTCATGAATCGTGCCTCCCGGGCTTGTCGCCCACAGGACAGGTGTCGCTGTCGTCGTCATCCGGTCAACGTCCGGTCGGCGGTAAAGATTCCCGTTCCGAGTCACGTTCCGGGTCATGCGTCGCCGTCGTAGCCGCAGCCTTGCTGACCAATGTCGTACCCACCGGCGCCCGGTTTGTCACATCTGCTAGCAGATGTAACCCAGCGTTTCGGCATCTTTGACGCGCAGTAACGGTACGCCTGGCAGGCCAAACGCGTACACTACCGCCCTTTCACTCGGAACGCTAAATCGTGGTCGGCACCTGATTGCCCGCGTCGCTGATCGCCCGGTGCACCGGAACCCTCGCGAGCAGGGCGAATCCGATGACGAAGAAGGCCACGAGGGAGATGATCGCGTCTCGATAACTTCCGGTTAGCTGGTAGGTGAGCCCGAACAGCAGCGGGCCCAGCCAGCTCATACCGCGGTCGCTCATCTCGTACGCCGAGAAGTACTCGGCCTCCTTGCCCGGCGGGACGAGATGCGAGAACAGCGACCGGGACAGGGCCTGGCTGCCGCCCAGGACCAGTCCGATGCCGGCCGCCAGCACGAAGAACCACACCGGCGCCCCGGCCGGCAGGAAGTACCCCGCCGCCAGCGTCACCGTCCACGCGGCCAGCGAGCCGAGGATCGTCCGCTTCGCCCCGTAGATCCGGGCCAGCCGCCCCATCGCCAGTGCTCCCGCCACCGCCAGCACCTGGACCACCAGCACGGCGCCGATGAGCGTGGACTGCCCGAGGCCCAGTTCCTCGGAGCCGTAGATCGACGCCTGGGAGATCACCGTCTGGATGCCGTCGTTGTAGATCAGGTAGGCGAGCAGGAAGGCGAGCGTCAGCGGGTGGCGGCGCATGTCGCGGACCGTCGCCGCGAGCTGCCGGAATCCCATCGCGGTCCGTTCCCCCTCCGCCCGCCTGCTCGTGGAGCGGCGGTCGCGCAGCCGGAGGAGCGGGATGAGCGCGAAGCCGCCCCACCACAGGCCCGCCGAGGCGAGACAGATCCGCACGGCCATGCCCTCGGAGACGCCGAAGGAGTCGTGCGCCAGGTACAGGACCAGGTTCACGATCAGCATCAGCGAGCCCGACGCGTAGCCGAAGGCCCAGCCCCGGGAGGAGACCGTGTCGCGCTCCTCGGGCGGGGCGATCTGCGGGAGGTAGGAGTTGTAGAGCATCATCGCCACGGACTGGGCCGCGTTCGCGACGATCAGCAGGGCGCCGCCGAGCAGATAGCGGTCGCCGTCCAGGAAGAACATCGCCGTGGTCGCCGTGGCCCCCAGATACGCGGCGACCGCGAGCAGGGGCTTCTTGCGGCCGGTGCGGTCGGCGGCCGCGCCCACCAGCGGCATCACCAGCACCGCCACGATGACCGACAGGGACACCGAGTAGGCGAAGAACGAGCCCGCGCGCACCGGGATGCCCAGCGGGTGGACGAACCCGTCCGCGTCTGCCGCCTGCTTGGCCACCGACGTCAGATAGGGGCCCAGGAACACGGTGAGCACGCTCGTCGAGTAGACGGAGCACGCCCAGTCGTAGAAGTACCAGCCGCGCTGCTCGCGGCGGCGACCGGCGGCGTCGTCCGCCGCCTGTGTCCGCACGGTGTCGGTGCCCACCCCGCGCCCTCGCTTCCCCGTGGAGATCCCGCGCGAGGGCGGAGCGGGCGGGCCGGGTCAGACCCAGACGCCCCGGTCCTCCATGACCTTGCGCAATGTGTCGATGTGATCGGTCATGATGCCATCGACTCCCAGGTCCAGGAGCCGGTGCATCGCATCGGGATCGTTGATGGTCCACACGTGCACCTGGAGGCCGCGCGCGTGGGCGGCCCGCACGAAGCGGTGGTCCACCACCTGGATGCCGGACTGCGCCTCGGGCACCTGGGCGGCCACCGCCGAACGGCGCAGCGCGGCCGGCACCCCCCAGGAGCGCAGCCGCAGATTGAGCACGCCCCGGGTGCCGTACGACGTCGCCAGGCGCGGTCCGGCCAGCCGCTGGGCGCGCACGACGCGCGCCTCGGAGAAGGAACCGACGCAGACGCGGTCCCAGGCGGCCGTGCGCTCGATGAGGTCCAGGAAGGGGTGGAGCGCCGGCTCCGCCTTGAGGTCGACGTTCCAGCGCACGTCGGGGAAGGTCTCCAGGAGTTCCTCGAAGAGGGGCACCGGCTCCTCGCCCGCCACGCGCGCCTGCCGTACGTCGTCCCAGGGCAGGTCGGCGATCCGGCCCGCCCCGTCCGTCACCCGGTCCAGGGTCGCGTCGTGGAAGGCGACGAGCTTGCCGTCGCGCGTGGTGTGGACGTCGGTCTCGATGTACCGGTAGCCCAGGTCGACCGCGCGCCGGAACTGCAGCGCGGTGTTCTCCAGGCCGTCCGCCGCCCCGCCCCGATGGGCGAACGGGATCGGGCCGGGGTGGTCGAGATACGGGTGCCGTATGCGCGTGGTGCTCACGGACGCAGTATCGCTCCCCGGGGTTGCCCGGTGGCAACGACCGTGCTGCCGTCGGATGCCGGGGGAACGGCGAACACGCGCAGGAAGAACTGGGCGAGCGGGCCGATCGACACCGCGTACAGGACGGTGCCGACACCGACGGTGCCGCCCAGGGCGAAGCCGGTCACGACGACCGCGATCTCGACGGCCGTGCGCATCAGGCGGATCGAGCGGCCGGTGCGCCGGTGCAGGCCGGTCATCAGGCCGTCCCGGGGGCCCGGCCCGAAGCGGGCGGCGATGTACAGGCCGGTGGCCACGCCGTTGAGCACGATGCCGGCGAGGAGAAGGGGGATCCGTACGGCCAGGGAGTGCGCGTCGGGGACCAGGGCGAGGGTGCCGTCCATCGCGATGCCGACCACGAAGACGTTGGAGACGGTGCCGAGGCCGGGGCGCTGGCGCAGCGGGACCCACAGGAGCAGGACCGTCGCCCCGACGATGATCGAGACGACGCCGATCGTCAGGCCGGTGTGTTCGGCGAGGCCCTGGTGCAGCACGTTCCAGGGCTCCAGGCCGAGGCCCGCCTCGACGAGCAGCGCCGAGCTCGCGCCGTAGAGCGCGAGCCCGAGGTAGAGCTGTGACAGCCGCCGTGTGAGATGCCCGTGCGTGAGCCGCTGTGCGAGACGCCTCTGCGTGGACAAGACGTGCCCCCCTGTGGTGGTAGTGGACCGACGCATGACACCCTGTGGCTCGGGATGCACAGCCATCCATGGCCAATTCGGAGAAGGTGGACTGGATTCATGGCGCAGTGGACTTCGGCGGTGGGTGCCGCGCAGCTCGCCCGACTCCTCACCTCCCAGCAAGATCGCCCCGCCGGCCCCGGCAGCAAACGGCCGCCCGCGTACCGGGCGCTGGCCGACGGTGTCCGGCTGCTGGTCCTGGAGGGCCGCGTTCCGGTCGCCGCCCGGCTGCCCGCCGAGCGCGAGCTGGCCCTCGCGCTGTCCGTGAGCCGTACGACCGTGGCGGCGGCGTACGAGGCGCTGCGCAGCGAGGGGTTCCTGGAGTCGCGGCGCGGGGCCGGGAGCTGGACCGCGGTGCCGGCCGGGAACCCGCTGCCCGCGCGCGGCCTCGAACCGCTGCCGCCCGAGGCGCTCGGCTCGGTCATCGACCTGGGCACCGCGGCACTGCCCGCCCCGGAACCGTGGCTGACCCGTGCCGTGCGGGGCGCCCTGGAGGAACTGCCGCCGTACGCGCACACCCACGGCGACTATCCGGCCGGGCTGCCCGTGCTGCGCGCGATGATCGCCGACCGGTACTCGGCGCGCGGGATTCCGACCATGCCCGAGCAGATCATGGTGACGACCGGGGCGATGGGCGCCATGGACGCGATCTGCCATCTGTTCGCCGGGCGCGGCGAGCGGATCGCGGTCGAGTCACCGTCATACGCGAACATCCTCCAGCTCATGCGGGAGGCGGGGGCCCGGCTCGTGCCCGTCGCCATGGCCGACGGGCTGGCCGGCTGGGACATGGACCGCTGGCGGCAGGTGCTGCGGGAGGCCGCGCCGCGGATGGCCTATGTCGTCGCCGACTTCCACAACCCGACCGGGGCGCTGGCCGACGAGGACCAGCGGCGGCGGCTGGTGGACGCGGCCCGGTCGGCGGGGACCGTGCTGGTCGCGGACGAGACGATGAGCGAGCTGTGGCTGGATCCGGATCTTCGGATGCCGCGCACGGTGTGTGCCTTCGACCCCGCCGGGTCGACCGTGATCACCGTCGGGTCGGCCAGCAAGGCGTTCTGGGCGGGGATGCGGATCGGATGGGTGCGGGCGGCTCCGGATGTGATCCGCAGTCTTGTCGCCGCGCGCGCGTACGCCGACCTGGGGACGCCGGTGCTGGAGCAGCTCGCCGTGAACTGGCTGTTCGGCACCGGGGGTTGGGAGCAGGCCGTGGAGCTGCGGCGGGGCCAGGCCGCGGAGAACCGGGACGCGCTGGTGGCGGCCGTGCGGCGGGAGCTGCCCGAGTGGGAGTTCGAGGTGCCGCGGGGCGGGTTGACCCTGTGGGTGCGGACCGGGGGCCTGTCGGGGTCCCGGCTCGCGGAGGCGGGCGAACGGGTGGGGGTGCGGGTGCCGTCCGGGCCTCGGTTCGGGGTGGACGGGGCCTTCGAGGGCTATGTGCGGCTGCCGTTCACCGTGGGCGGCGCCGTGGCGGAGGAGGCCGCGGTGCGGTTGGCGGCGGCCGCGCGACTGGTGGAGAGCGGGGGCAGCGCGGCCGGGGAGTCGATGCGGCCGTTCGTGGCGTAAGGGGCGAGCGGCTCGGGTGCTTCGGCAGCCCGGTCCGTGTGGTCGTCGCCGACGATCAGCACATGGTCCGGCAGGGATCCTCCGTGCTGCTCGACACCGAGCCCGACATCGACGTGATCGGTCAGGCGGTCGACGGCCTGGACGCGGTCGCGAAGGTCGCCGAGCCGGCCCCCGTCCTCCAGGGGCGTGGGGGCGAACGGGGCTGGGGCCCCGCCGGGGGTGGGTCGATGCCGATCACCGGGGCCACGAACCCCAGCTCGCGCGGCATTGGGCGTCACGACGTCTCGGCCACCACAGCCTTCGCCGGCACCGGCACCGGCTCCGGCTCCTGTTCCGCTTTTTCCAGATCGGTCAGCGGCGCCGCCTCGACCGGCGTGGTCCGCTCCGGCAGCAGGTCCAGTACCGCCTGCCGGTGCGCGTCGCTCGTCGCGTCGTCGTAGGGGTCCGGGGTCGCCGGGACCTGGAGGCGGTGCACCGGGCCGACGCCGAGGCGGGCGTAGCCGCGGCCGGGCGGGACGTCGGCGACCGGGGTGGTGTGCGGGGGAGCGCCCAGGACCGACTCCAGTTGCCGGGCCGTCGCGGGGCCGAGCACGACCCGCGCGCGGGTGTGCTGCCGTACGGGGTCGGACAGAGCGTCCATGGCGTCCCACTGCTCGGCCACGACCACCGTGACGTTCGCCGCGCGGCCGTGTCGCAGGGGCACCTGGAGCAGGGACTGCGGGTCCTTGCGGTCGTCGGCGGCGGCGAGGTGGGTGAACACCGTGGGGCGGTCCAGCAGGACCCACAGCGGGCGCTTGGTGTCGTCCGGCGGGGGGTTGCCTGCCTGCCGGGCCCGGTTCACGGCGATCAGGCGCCGCTCCGTCTCGGTCGCGGCCCACTCCATGCTGGCGATCGCCCCGGCCAGCCCGCACTCGACGGCCAGGACGCCGTCCCGGCCGGTCAGACAGGCGTACTCACCGGTGCTGCCGCCCTCCACGATGACGACGTCGCCGTACTGGAGGGCCTGCAGCGCGATGGAGCGCAGCAGGGACGAGGTGCCGCTGCCCGGCTGGCCCATGACCAGCAGGTGCGGCTCGGTGGAGCGGATGCCGGTGCGCCAGACCACCGGCGGTACGTCGCGCTGTTCCTCGCCGTGGGTGAGGGGCAGCGTGCGCTGCGTCCGGCTGGGGTCGGTGAAGCCGAGGACGGTCTCGCCGGGGGCCGTGACGAAACGCTGGGCGGCGATGTCGGTGGGCAGCGGGGCGAGGACGGTGACCGTGAGCTCGTTGCCCTCCTCGTCCCAGTCGAAGTGGTACTCCCGGCCGCGGCCGGACTTGGTGGTCAGCAGATGCTCGATGCGCGCACGGGCCTGCGCCTCGCCGTCGGTGAAGTAGGCGGGGTAGCGGACGAGGAGGCTGCTGACGCGTCCGGTGCCGTCGAACTCGTACTCCGGGAACGCCTTCTGCCATGCGCCGCCGTGGGTGTAGAGCGGTGCCGGGTCGTCGGCCGCGCAGAAGTACGGCACCAGCGCCTCGTACAGCGATCTCAGCCGCTCGAGCTGCGACTCGTCGGGCCCCTCGGGCGCGGCCGGCTTGCGGTCCCGGCCCTGCCAGGCTGCCGCCGCCATCAGGGTGATGACGGCGAGCAGCGGCCCGTACGGCACCAGTGCCACGACGAGGATCACCGAGGCCACCATGAACAGCAGCGCTCCGCGCTTGTCCTTGGGGGTCCCGGCCCATCTGCGCCGCCCGGCCGCGGCCAGCCGGCGCAGACCACGGGTGATCGTGATCAGTGGATGCAGGACGTCGGAGGCGCTGTCGCCCGCCGTCCGGGCCAGCTCCCGGCTTCGGGCGAACTGAGCCCGGGCCAGATCCCGGCTCCGGGCGATCTGCGCGCTGCCTGTGCTCAGGATGCGGGGGAGGGGGCGGCGGGCCACTGCTGTCTCCTACAGGTGCGTACGGGCGGGTGGGGCGGCGTCAGAACTGGATGCCGCCCAGCAGGCTCGCGAGGCTCTCGCCGCCTGCCTTGATACTCGGGGCGATGGCCGTGCTGGCCAGATAGAAGCCGAACAGGGCCGAGATCAGGGCGTGCGACGCCTTCAGCCCGTCCTTGCGGAAGAAGATGAAGACGACGATGCCGAGCAGAACGACGCCTGAGATGGAGAGGATCATGTGAGTGCTCCTGGTTGGTGGGGACAGTCACCATGAGTACTTCCAGGCTCACAGGATGTATCCATACTATAAAAGGTGCAACTGGGTGAAATCCGGCAGATTTCCCCCGCGCGGCGGAGTGTCTTTGACCGGATGGGCTTGGGTGTCGCGTTCGACCGTGTCTGCGATGATCTTTGCCGCCGGCGCATCGGGTCATGTGCCGCGCTAGCCAGTACGCTGGCGAATCACTCGTACGGCCGAGCACCGCTCGCCGGTCGTACCCGTGCTCCCCGCAGTTCCCCGCAGTCCCCGTTCGTAGTGAGAGGCGGTCCGGCCGATGACTGAAGCCCCCGACCCCGAGGTCGTGGAGCTGGCGACCAAGATCTTCGATCTGGCCCGGCAGGGGCAGACCGAGGCGCTCGTGGCATACGTGGACGCCGGCGTTCCGGCCAACCTCACCAATGACCGCGGCGACTCCCTGGTGATGCTCGCCGCCTACCACGGCCACGCCGACGCGGTGCGCGCCCTGCTCGACCGGGGCGCCGCCGCGGACGATGTCAACGACCGAGGCCAGACGCCACTCGCCGGTGCGGTCTTCAAGGGCGAGACGGAAGTCATCAAGGCCCTGCTGGACGGCGGCGCCGACCCGGCCGCGGGCACCCCGTCGGCCGTCGACACGGCCCGCATGTTCGGCAAGGCGGACCTGCTCGAGCTGTTCGGCGCACACTGATCCGAATCACCTGACCAGCGAAAACGCAGAAAACGGGGGAGGCGGTACCGGGCCGCCGAAATTTCGGTCGCGGCAGACGGAAGTGCCGAGTCATCATGACGTCGTGATTCACGGACGCGATGGCTGGGCAGGTGTTGCCGCACCGCGCGGGCCGTGATGCGGTCCGCATGGGCCACTGACGAGAGGCAGAGGAAGATGGTCTACAGCAAGCAGGAAACGGCGGGCGCCCCGACGTGTTGTCACGCGGCCAGGTAAAGCAAGATCCCGGTTGCGTCGACGCTTGATGTGAGGCTGTTTCCCATGTTCGAACCGGTCATAGCGCCCAGCGGTACGCTGCTCGGCCTGCTTCAGCGGGGCCGCGGCGACGGCACACTGCACGCGCTCACCGCCCCGCGCGCCGAGGCGCTCGCGGCTTTGAACCACTGTGTGCTGCGGGATCCCCGCCACGACTGGCAGGTGGAGAACCGCTCCCTGTACTACGCCCGTCTCTACCTCGACCTGAACGGCGAGCTGGACGAGATCGAGGCGCACCTCTTCGACGTCGAGGACGCCCTCGACACCGAGGAGTCACGCACCGGCCTGGCCCTCGCCGTCCTCGGCCACCTCGCCTCCTACGGCCGGCGGGACGCGCTCGCGCTGCTGCGCCGGTACGCCGCCACCGGCTCCAACTGGGCCTGGGCCCTGGACGAACTCGCCCTCAGGGACGACGACACCGGGCTGCGCGCCCTCGCCGCGCCCGTCCTCGCCCGCTTCCCGGCCGATCCCGAGGGCGAGGCCGAGCTGGCCGCCGCCGTACGGGACGCTTTTGAGCCACGGCCCTGGCGGCTGTGGGCCGAGGATCCGCGCGAATCGATCGCCACGCGTGTGCGTGCCGCTCAGGAGGCCGGCTGCTTCGACCGCTGGCAGCGCCAGATGCGACCTACCGGGCCCCGTCCGGGGTGGAGCGTGCAGGCGGTCTTCGAATGGGCCCAGCAGGGCCTAGAGCGCGGCGTCGCGCTCCATGTGCCCGCCGCACGGTGCCTCATGGCCGTCGCGGGCCCCGAGGACCGGCCCGAAATCGTCGCCGCCGCCCAGGACGGCACCGACGGAGCCCGCTGTACGGCCCTGCGCTATCTCGCCGACAGCAACGACCCGGACGCCCTCGCCCTGATCGAGGCGGCCGTGATCACCGGCTCACCGCCGGTCGTGGAGGCCGCCGTCGACGCCTTCGAACGGATGCGCAGTGTCGCCGCCGTCGACCGCGCGCGTGGCTGGGCCCGACGGCCCGACCCGCTGGGCGCCGCCGCCGGACGCATGCTCGCCTGCCGGGGCGGAGCCGAGGACAAGGACCTCGTCCTCGCGGCCCTACGGGAGGCCGTACGCGGCGAAGGCCCCGACGCCCCGACCCTGTGGACCCTCGTGGACGGCACCGGACGGCTCGGCATCGCCTGCGCCGCCCCCGTGCTGCGGCACGTCTACCGCGAGACCGCCTCCTCCCATCTGCGCGGCCGCACCGCCCGTGCCCTCGCCGCCACCGATCCCTCCTTCCCGTCCGGATTCGCCGTCGAGTGCCTCTGGGACTGCGAGGAGACCACCCGCGAGATCGCCGCCCGGCACGCCGAGACCGGCGACACCCGCGTCGTCGAACGACTGCGCCGGCTCGCCGCCGACCCCGCCGAGGAGGCGGAGGTCCAGACGGCCGTACGCAGCCGGATCGGACCGGACGCGAGCACCGGCTGACATGTGTTCACCCGGTGAATCTCGGGGAGATCCGCCCGCCGGGTGAACACGGAATGACCGGCAGGTCAGGAGCACATGGCGGCGGCCTGACCTGCTCGGGTGCGCAGCGGAACGCTCATGGGACGTTTGTCGTTCGGAAAGATCCACTTTGACGCGGCCACGTCCAGCACGGCGACAACACCGGTATGCGTGTCGTCATCGTGACCGAATCCTTTCCCCCCGATGTGAACGGCGTGGCCCACTGCGCGCTCCAGACCGCCCGACACCTCGTCGACCGCGGTCACGCTCCCCTCGTCGTCGCACCGGCTCCCGCTCCCGGGAACAAGGCGGCCGCCGCTCTGGCGCCCTGCCCCGTCGTCCATGTCCCCTCCCTTCCGCTCCCCGGCTATCCCCAGGTCAGGGTCGCGCTCCCCAGCCGACGCCTCGCCGCCGCGCTGATCCAGCACCGGCCCGACGTCGTGCACCTGGCCAGCCCCTTCGTCCTCGGCGTACGCGGCATGGCCGCCGCCGCCCGGCTCGGCATCCCCGCCGTCGCCGTCTACCAGACGGACCTGGCCGGATATGCCCGCACCTACATGGGTGCCGGCGAGGCCGCGGCCTGGCGGCGCATCCGCTCCGTCCACTCCGCCGCCGACCTCACCCTCGTCCCGTCCAGCGCGTCCATGAACGACCTCGAGACCCACGGGGTGCCCCGGCTCAGGATGTGGGCGCGCGGCGTGGACACCGCCCGCTTCCGCCCCGAGCTCCGTGACGAGGCGCTGCGCCGCGAACTCGCCCCGAACGGCGAGGTCATCGTCGGCTACGTCGGGCGGCTCGCCCCGGAGAAGCACATCGAGCTGCTCGCCGGCGCCTGCGGCATCCCGGGCGTGAAGGTCGTGATCGTCGGCGATGGGCCGAGCCGGCCCGCACTCGGCGAGGCCCTGCCCGGCGCGGTCTTCCTGGGCCGACGCGGTGGGGACGACCTCGCCCGGATCTTCGCCTCGTTCGACGTGTTCGCCCACACCGGCCCCTTCGAGACCTTCTGCCAGACCGTGCAGGAGGCCATGGCCAGCGGCGTGCCCGTCGTCGCGCCCGCCGCGGGCGGCCCCCTCGACCTGGTCGACCACGGCCGCACCGGCGTGCTGGTGCCGCCGCGCGACGCGGACGCCGTACGCGACGCCGTGCGGTCCCTGGCCGCCGACCCGGCGCTGCGGGCCGCGTACGGGGCCGCCGGCCGTGCCACGGTCGAGGGCCGCACCTGGGCGGCCATCGGCGACCAGCTCATCGGGCACTACGGGGACGTGCTCGCCGCGCGCCGGGCGGTGGTGGCGGCATGACCGGCCTGCGCATCGTCCGCCTCGCCAACTTCGTCGCGCCCGCCTCCGGAGGGCTGCGCACCGCGCTGCGCGAGCTGGGCAAGGGCTTCAAGGTGGCGGGCCACGATCCCGTCCTGATCGTGCCCGGAGACAAGCACAGCGACTGCGAGACCGAGCAGGGCCGGGTGATCACCCTGCCCGGGCCGATGCTGCCCGGCACCGGCGGCTACCGCGTCCTCATCGACAAGCGCCGGGTCGCGGCGCTCCTGGAGGAGCTCGCCCCCGACCGCCTGGAGGTCTCCGACCGCACCACGCTGCGCTGGACCGGCAGGTGGGCCCGCCGCGCCCGGGTCCCCGCCGTGATGGTCTCCCACGAGACCGCCGACGGCGTGCTGCGCACCTGGGGCCTGTCGGAGAACCTCTCCCGGCGCGCCGCCGACGCCCTCAACGTCCGTACGGCCCACACGTACTCCAAGGTGGTGTGCACCACCGAGTTCGCCGAGCGGGAGTTCGTGCGGATCGGCGCCCGCAACGTCGTACGGGCCCCGCTGGGCGTCGACCTGATGAACCGGCGCCCCACCCTGCGCGACGCCGCGCTGCGCGCCACACACGCGCGTGCCGACGAGACGCTGCTGGTGATGTGCTCCCGGCTCTCCGTGGAGAAGCGGCCCGGCACCGCCCTGGACGCCCTGGAGTCCCTGCGCCGGCGCGGAGTGCGCGCCGTGCTCGTGGTCGCCGGGAACGGGCCGCTGCGCGCGGGTCTTGAGAAGCGGGCGCAGGAGCGCGACCTGCCGGTGACGTTCCTCGGGCATGTCGCCGACCGCAGCCTGCTCGGCGCGCTCCAAGCCTCCGCCGATGTCGCTCTGGCCCCCGGGCCCGCCGAGACCTTCGGGCTCGCCGCGCTGGAGGCCATGGCCTGCGGTACGCCCGTCGTCGCGAGCGCGTCCTCCGCGCTGCCGGAGGTGATCGGCTCCGCCGGGGCCACCGCCGCGGACAACGGGGACGCCTTCGCGGACGCCGTGGAGATGCTGCTCGACCGTCCGGAGCGCGAGCGCCGGGAGACCGCACGCGCGCGTGCCGAGTGCTTCGGGTGGGGCACCGCGGTGGACGCCTTCCTCACCGCGCACGACGCGGCCCTGCCGGCGCGTCCCTTCCTGCGTGCGGAGGGCGCGGCATGAGACCGCTGCGCTACGTCGCCCTCGGGGACTCCCTGTCCGAGGGGGTGGGCGATCCCGTGGGGAACGGGTGGCGCGGCTGGGCCGCGCTGCTCGCCGGCGGGCTGTCCGAGCCGGCCGCCGAGTTCACCAACCTGGCGGTCAGCGGGGCACAGACGCGGGACGTGCTGGAGACCCAGCTCCCCACGGCGCTGTCCCTGCGGCCGCATGTCGCGTCCGTCGTCGTGGGCGTCAACGACACGCTGCGCGGCACCTACGACATCGACAAGATCGCCGAACGCCTCGACAAGGTCTACGCGTCCTTCACCCGTCAGGGCACCGCCGTGCTCACGGCCTGTCTGCCCGACCCGGGCACGATGCTGGGGCTGCCGGGGCTTCTGGGCCGGCCGCTGGCCCGGCGGCAGCGGGCGGTCAACACGGTGGTCCACACGCTGTCCGAGCGGTACGGGGCCGTGCATCTGCACGCGGTCGACGACGACTGGATCGGCGACCGCGCGATGTGGAGCGCGGACCGGCTGCATCCCGGCGAGCGCGGTCACCGGCAGCTCGCGCTGCGCTTCCACGCGATGCTGGCGAAGCGAGGCATCGCGACAGGGACCGAGCCCTCGCCCGAGCCCGAGTTCCCGCCGCCCACCAGGTCGGCGAGCCTGCTGTGGCTGGCCACCGCGGGCACCGCCTGGGTGATCCGGCGGTGCAACGACCTGCTGCCCCAGCTGCTGCGTCTCGCCGTCACCGAGATGCGGCACCGCGCGCGGGGCACCTGCGGCCGGCTCGACCTGCGTGCGGCCCAGGCGGTGTCCACGGCACTGGCCTCGCTGACGGTGCCGGAGGCGAGGGCTCTTGCCGAACCTCGGCTGGTGGCCGAGCACCGGTCCGTGGCGGCCAAACTGGCGCTGCCCGACGGGTTGTCGCTGCCCGGGCCGCGCCCGGTCCCGGGGCACCAGCCCGAACCGGAGGCGGCGTAACGGACTTGGCCGTCAGCGGCGTCCCACGGCCACGAAGCGCACCGCGGTGCCCGGCACCGCCTGCGCGGCGGCCGGGAGGTCGGCCGCGCGGACGACGGCGATCACCGGGTAGCCGCCCGTCGTCGGGTGGTCGGCGAGGAAGACGACCGGCCGGCCGTCGGGCGGGACCTGGACCGCGCCCAGGACCACGCCCTCGCTGGGGAGTTCGCGGGGAAGGGCCCGTTCCAAGGCGGGGCCCTCGGTGCGCAGCCCAATGCGGTTGCTCGCGGGGGAGACGCGGTACGGGTGGGCGGTGAAGGCCCGCACGGACTGCGGCGTGAACCAGTCGTCGCGCGGGCCGAGCGTCACGCGCAGGACGAGTTCGGCGGGGGGCGCCGGCTGCGGGGCGACGTCCACGCGCGCGTGCGGCCGCGCCGGTGGGCCCAAGGGCAGCACCGCGCCGTCCGTGAGGGGCGGTGGGCCGAGGCCGGACAGCAGGTCCGTGGAGCGGCTGCCCAGGACCGGATCGACGGCGACGCCGCCGGAGACGCCCACATAGCTCCGTACGCCCGAGATGGCCGCGCCGACGTCCAGGAGCGCACCCGCGGGCACGTGCACCGGGGCGCCCCAGGCCACCGGGCGCCCGTCCACCGCGACTTGGCAGGGCGCGCCGCCGACCGCCACGGTGACCGCGGAACGGGGCCGCACCGTGCAGCCGCTGAGGGTGGTCTCCAGCACGGCCGCCTCGGGGGCGTTGCCGACCAGCCGGTTGACCAGGGCGGCCGCGGGCCCGTCCAGCGCCCCGGAGCGGGGGACGCCGAGATGGGCGTGCCCAAGGCGGCCGAGGTCCTGCACGGTGGTCAGCGCCCCGGCGCGTACGACGGACAGCGCGCGGTCGGTCATGGGCTCCCCACCGGAACGAAGCGCACGCGCGTGCCCGGCGACAACAGCGCGGCCGGCACACGCGTGTGGTCCCACAGCACGGCGTCCGTGGTGCCGATCAGCTGCCAGCCGCCCGGCGAGGAGCGCGGGTACACGCCGGTGTACGGGCCCGCCAGGGCCACCGCACCGGCGGGGACGGCGGTGCGCGGAGTGGCCCGGCGAGGGATGTCGTAGTGCGGCGGAAGGCCCGTGAGATAGCCGAACCCGGGCGCGAAGCCGCAGAAGGCGACGCTGAATTCGGTGTCCGCGTGGATGCGGGCCACCTCCTGTGCGGACACGCCCCAGTGCGCGGCGACGTCGGCCAGGTCCGGTCCGTCGTAGCGCACCGGGAGTTCGACGACCTCACGCGCGCGTGGGGGAGTGGGCGGCTCGTCGGAGGCGGTCAGCTCGGCGGCGAGGCGGGCCGGGTCCGGGAGGCCGTCGAGCAGGACGGTCCGGGCGGCGGGGACGATCTCGCGGACCGACAGCGAACCCTCGGCGCGGCGCCGCAGCAGCTCGGTGTGCAGCGCCTGGGCCTCCTCGCCCGAGGACACCTCGACGAGCAGCGCCTCGTCGCCGACGGGCAGCGCCCTCATACGAAGGCCTCCACCCGCACACCCGACTCCTCCAGCCGCGCCCGCACCCGGCGGGCCAGCTCGACCGCGCCGGGCGTGTCGCCGTGCAGGCACAGGGACCGCGCGCGTACCTCGACCCGGCTCCCGGAGTGGGAGGTGACCTCGCCGGTGCGGGCCAGGCCCACCGAGCGCTCCACGACGGCCTCCGGGTCGGTGACCACGGCGCCGTCCAGGCCGCGCGGCACGAGCGTGCCCTGCTCGGTGTACGCGCGGTCCGCGAACGCCTCCGTGACGGCCGGGAGCCCGGCCTTGGCGGCCAGGTCCAGCAGCCGCGAGCCGGGCAGGCCGAGCACGGGCAGCGCGGCGTCCGCCAGGAGCACGCCGTCGACGACCGCGCCGGCCTGCTCCTCGTCGTGCACGACGCGGTTGTAGAGCGCGCCGTGCGGCTTGACGTACGACACGCGCGTGCCCGCCGCTCGCGCGAAGACCTCCAGGGCGCCGATCTGGTACGCCACTTCGGCCGCCAGCTCGGCGGGCGGCACATCCATCGTGCGCCGCCCGAACCCCGCCAGGTCCCGGTAGGAGACCTGGGCGCCGATCCGCACCCCGCGCTCGGCCGCCTGCTCGCACACCCGCCGCATGGTGGCCGCGTCCCCGGCGTGGAAGCCGCAGGCCACGTTGGCGCTGGTGACGACCGACAGCAGCCGTTCGTCGTCGGTGAGCTGCCAGCGGCCGAAGCCCTCGCCGAGGTCGGCGTTGAGATCGATCGAGGTCATGGGTTACGTCGTTTCCTCAGTCAGGCTGTCAGGCGACGATGCGGTACTGCTCGTCGCGGGCGTCGGTCAGGAACATCTGGCCCGGCGCGTGGGTGATGGCGAACGGCGGGCGCGAGGCCATCACCGCGGCCTGCGGGGTAACTCCGCAGGCCCAGAACATGGGGATGTCGTCCGGCTCCCGGTCCACCGGATCGCCGAAGTCGGGCCGCCCGAGGTCGGCGATGCCGAGGGCCGACGGATCGCCGCAGTGCACGGGGCTGCCGTGCACCGCGGGCAGCAGTCCGGTCTCCCGCAGCGCCGACGCCACGTGCTGCGGCGGCACCGGGCGCATCGACACCACCATCGGGCCGTGCAGCCGCCCCGCCGGACGGCAGGGGCGACTCGTCACGTACATCGGGACGTTGCGGCCCTGCTCGACATGGCGGATCGGGACGCCCGCCCCGGCCAGCGCCCACTCGAAGGTGAAGCTGCAGCCGATCAGGAACGACACCAGATCGCCGCGCCAGTGCGCGCGCACGTCCGTCGGCTCGTCCACCAACTCGCCGTCCCGCCACACCCGGTAGCGCGGCAGATCGGTGCGCAGGTCGGCGCCCTCGGCGAGGACGGTCGTCCAGGAACCGGTGTCCGTGACGTCCAGGACCGGGCAGGGCTTGGGGTTGCGCTGGCAGAACAGCAGCATGTCGTACGCCCAGTCGGCGGGCACCGCGATCAGGTTGGCCTGGGTGTGGCCCGCCGCGACCCCGGCCGTGGGGCCCGTGAGGCCCTCGCGGAAGCGCGCGCGTGCGGTTCGCGGGCTCCACGCGTGCGCGTGCTCGTCGACCAGGGTGAGTGGGCGGTCTTCGGGCAGGGCAGGGATCGGGCGGTCTTCGGCCACGGCCGGGGGCGGACGCTCCTCCGTACGGTTCATGCCAGCTCCTTCCCGCGCGTCTCCGGCAGCCCGAGCAGGGCCAGCGCCGCTATGCCGTAGCCGATCGCGCCGAAGACCAGCGCGCCGCCCACGCCCCAGCTGTCGGCCAGGAAGCCGACCGTGGTGGGGAAGACGGCGCCCACCGCGCGGCCCGTGTTGTACGTGAAGCCCTGCCCCGTGCCGCGCACCGCCGTCGGGTACAGCTCGCTCAGGTACGAGCCGAAGCCGCTGAAGATCGCCGACATGCAGAACCCGAGCGGGAACCCGAGCACCAGCAGCAGGGTGTTGGAGCCGCTCGGGATGTTGGCGTACGCCAGGATGCAGATCGCCGACAACAGCGCGAACAGCCAGATGTTGCGCCGGCGGCCCAGCCGGTCGGTGAGGTAACCGCCGGTCAGATAGCCGATGAAGGCACCCGAGATCAGGAACGTCAGATAGCCGCCGGTGCCGACGACCGACAGGTCCCGCTCGGTCTTCAGATAGGTCGGCACCCAGGTCGCGAGGGTGTAGTAGCCGCCCTGGACACCGGTCGAGAGCAGCCCCGCGAAGATCGTCGTCCGCAGCAGGCCGGGCTTGAAGATCGCCGCGAACGAACCCTTCTCGGTGCTCCTCTCGCGTACGGCCACGGCCTCGGGCGCGTCGTGCACCCGGCGCCGCATCCAGATGACGAGCAGCGCGGGCAGCGCGCCGGTCCAGAACATCACGCGCCAGGCCAGGTCGTCGTCGGCGAGCGAGAAGACCACCGTGTACATGATCGCCGCCAGCGCCCAGCCGACGGCCCACGAGCTCTGGATCGCGCCGAGCGTGCGACCGCGGTGCTTGGCGCTCGCGTACTCGGCGACGAGGATCGCGCCGACCGCCCACTCGCCGCCGAATCCGAGGCCCTGAAGGGCGCGGAAGACCAGCAGCGTCTCGTAGTTGGGCGCGAAGCCGCAGGCGACGGTGAAGACCGCGTAGGTGATCACCGTGATCATCAGCGCCCTGACCCGGCCGATCCGGTCGGCCAGCACCCCGGCGAGGGCTCCGCCGACCGCGGAGACCACGAGCGTGACGGTGGTGAACAGGCCGGTCTGGCCGCTGTCCAGGCCGAAGTACGCGGCCAGCGCGACCATGCTCAGCGGCAGGGTGAAGTAGTCGTAGGAATCCAGGGCATAGCCGCCGAAAGCGCCCGCGAAGGCGCGACGGCC
Organism: Streptomyces ferrugineus; assembly: GCF_015160855.1. Classification (NCBI taxonomy): domain Bacteria; kingdom Bacillati; phylum Actinomycetota; class Actinomycetes; order Kitasatosporales; family Streptomycetaceae; genus Streptomyces; species Streptomyces ferrugineus. Next base: position 3,435,525 of record NZ_CP063373.1, read on the forward strand.
GCGCGGACCGAGAGCGCGCAGCCAGGCGAACGCGCCGTCGTCGGCGGCGCGTTCGTCGGTCGTGGGGTGGGCCAGGGACTGCGGCGGAGGGGTCGTGCTCATGGGCACCTCGCAGAGGGGGGACGGAGGGTGCTTGGAGAGTGAGCCGTGCCGGTGCGCAGTACCGTAGGGGATTGTTCAACGATCCCTCAATACCCATGTTGTTTCGTTCTTGTGTCTGCGATTGAATTCCGGCATGGAAGAGCACCTGACCTCACTGTCGGAGGACCGCGCGCTCTTGGGGCGCACGAGCACCGCGGAGCGGGTCTCGGACATCCTCAGGAGCCGTATCGCCGAAGGGTTCTTCCCTCCCGGCACCCGCCTGTCCGAGGACAGCATCGGCGGCGCCCTCGGCGTCTCCCGCAACACCCTGCGCGAGTCGTTCCGGCTGCTCACACACGAACGCCTGCTCGTGCACGAGCTGAACCGAGGGGTCTTCGTCCGGGTTCTGACCGTCGAGGACGTCGAGGACATCTACCGCACCCGCGGCCTGGTCGAGTGCGCCGTCGTGCGGGGTCTCGGCGAGCCCCCGCACCGCCTGGACGGGCTCTCCGAAGCCGTCGGGGAGGGGCAGCGGGCCGCGCGCGAAGGTGACTGGAAGGGCGTGGGTACCGCCAACATCCACTTTCACCGGGAACTGGTAGCCCTCGCGGGAAGCGCCCGCACCGACGAGCTGATGCGCAGCGTCTTCGCCGAGCTTCGGCTCGCCTTCCACGTCGTGGACGACCCGAAGCGACTGCACGAGCCGTACCTGGCGCGCAACCGGCAGATCCTCCAGGCCCTTCAGGCCGGCGACAAGGGCGAGGCCGAGAAGCTGCTCGCGGTCTACCTCGACGACTCACTGGACCGTGTCGTCGAGGTCTACCGGCGGCGGGTGAGCGCCCCGTAGCGGCGCGACCTGCGGTTCCGGCTGTCACGGCGGAGGGCGTTCGTTTGGGTCGATGTCAGACCCAGGACCTAGTCTGTGCACCGTGACTTCGCCTGCATCGACGGACCGTGTTCCGCCCCAGCTCAGCGCGGGGCCGCGCCCCGCTCCGGGCCCGGCCGCCGACGAGGGGCTGGCGCGGCGGCTGCGCGCGCTCGCCTGCACCGCACCGCTGCACGACCTCGACGCCCGCAAGGCCAACCTCGCGGGCGAGTACTCGGTGTACGGCATGGCCGAGGTGGCGCTCGCCGCCATCGACCTGGTCACACTCAACATGGACTTCGACACGGGCGCCGACCACGACCAGATCGTCGCCCGCCTCATCCCGCGCATCGCCGCCCAGGCCCCGCGGCGCCCCGTCGCGGAGCACGAGCGGGTGGCCCGCTGGGTCCTGGAGAACCTGATCAACGTCGGCAGCGTGGACCGCGGCTTCCGGGCGGTGTACGGCACCTTCGCGCCGGACGGCAGCTATGTCCGCCGTGACTACGACTTCAAGCTGATCGAGGAGGTGCCGGGACCGGGCGGCACGGTCTACCTCCGTACGACCGACGAAGCGGTCAACGTCCTCGTCGGTGCCCTCGACACCGATGTGACCAGCGCGCAGATCGCCGCCGAGGTCAAGCTCGAGGTGCTGATCAACCGAGGCCGCCTCGCCGACGCCCAGCTCGCCGCCGAGCAGGCCCGGTACCGCACCGTCCAGTACTCCGAGACGCTCCGCCGGGCCCTCGACGCGACCCGGCGCAACGTCCGGGCGGTCGACTGGCTGAACTCCGTACCCGACATGATCGCCGAGGCCCTCGACCACGTCGCCGACCGGTACCGCCACGAGAACGCGATCCTGACCAACATCCGCAAGGCCCGCGACGAGACCGAGGACCCGGAGCACAAGCGGCGCGCGGCCGAGCTGGTGGACATCGTCAAGGACTGCATCCGACGCCATACACAGCTGCAGTCGCGGCTGTTGGAGGCCGGACCGCTCTTCCGTGCCGAACAGGACCGGCAGGCCTTCGCGACGCCGATGACGACGTCCGGGATCGACCTGTACGGCCACCTCGTCGCCCCCGTCCTGCCGTTGCCCCTGGAGCAGTCGGTCCGGGTCACCGACGCCTACTTCGCGCGCGGGACGGGACTGCGGACGCCGGTGTCGGTGCGGGTCGGCGATCTCGTCGACATACTGCTGACGCCGCCCGTGGAGCGGGAGCACCTGGGCGCCGAGATGCCCGAGCCCGACCTCATCGCGACGCCGGACGACAGCCGGTTCAGCGAGGAGCAGCTCGCGGCGGCGATGGAGCTGCTGGACCTGCCCGCGGATGCGCCGCGGCGGCTGTCGGGGCTGCTGGCGCAGGCGCGCCGGCAGGATCCCGATCTGCCGTATCTCGTCGCGCTGCTGGCGGTGCACGCGGCCAGCCCGGCGGTCGGCACGGCCTATCGGCAAGGCGAGGAGAAGCTGCTGTTCGCCGTGGACGACGGCACCGAGCTGGACGATCCCCAGTTCGGCGGGGCCGACCTGATCGTGGGGACGGCTCTGCTGGACGCGGCGGGGATGGCCGCCGACAGAACGGAAGCCGCATGAGCCGCGCTGGGCTTCGCATGAGCCGAGCCGACCACCGCATGGACGACCTGCACCGCACCTTCACGCACCACCGCACCATCGAGCAACACCCCGACAAGGAGCCCAAACCGTGACCGAGCACGTCGAGTGGAGTGAGCCGGAGGCCGCCGCCCCGTCGGCGCCCGCCGCCGTCACCCCCGCCGACGCCGCCGACGCGGCGCGGCTCGTCGCCTTCGGGCTCCAGCCCAAGCTGCAGCCCGCACGCGACCAGGAGTACGCCGATCTGCTGCGCCGCTACCGAGAGGACCCGGGGTTCGCCCGGCTCGCGGACGCCGTGGCCACCGGGCTCGGCCTGATCGTGCTGGAGGTGTCCCCGCGCGCGGGGATGGCGGTGACCGCGGCCGAGGACTCGGTGTTCGCCGTACGCATGGGGGACTACGCGCGTCGTACCTCCGCCGACGGCAGCGACCGGTTCCTGCACGGGCTGGCGCACCTCGCCGTAGCCGCCATGGCGTTCCCGCGGCCCGAGGACCTCGCCGACGACGGCTACATCGGGCGCGTCACCGTCAACGGCGTCGACGCCTTCGTCCGGCAGGCCTGCCGCCGGCTGGAGGAGCGCGCCGAGGAGCAGGGGGAGAACACCGACCCCGCCACGGACGCGCCCGGCTTGGAGGCCGCCTGGCGGATCTGGGTGAGACGCAGCGCGACCGGCGCCACCAAGGACGCCCGCCGCCTCGCCGGCTCCACGACCGGAATCATCGGCAAGGCGGTCGCCTTCCTCACCGACTCCGGGTTCCTGCAGCGGACCGGCGACGACAACGGCGGCACCTACCGGACGACCGCCCGCTACCAGCTCCAGGTGCGCGACATGGCCGGCAGCGCCGCCATGGCCGAGCTGCTGGAGCTGGGCGTGGTCCCGGTGACCGACGGCACGGCGACGCTGCTGCCCGCCGAGAACACGGACGACCTGGAGCTGGTGGCCGACGCCGGGCTGCCGTTCCACTCCGCCTGAAGCCCACGAACTCCCCCGAGTTCCCCGAACTTCCCCGATCTGCCGAAGACTTACGAGAGTCCGCCATGTACGAGCTGTCCCGGGTCCGCCTCTACTCCATCGGACCGGCCGGAGCGCGCTACGCCGACACCGTGCTTGACCTGCGCGGTGTGGGCGAGACCGTGCCCGACCCCGCGCCCACGCAGGCGGAGTTCTTCGAGGAGGAGCCCCTCGGGCCGCCGCGCAGGCCGGCCCCCGCGGGCGTGCTCTTCCTGGAGAACGGCGGCGGCAAGTCGGTCCTGCTCAAGCTGATCTTCTCGGTGATGCTGCCGGGCCACCGCAACACCCTCGGCGGCGCCAGCTCCGGTGTGCTGCGCAAGTTCCTGCTCGCCGACGACTGCGGACACGTCGCGCTGGAGTGGCAGCACACGCTCACCGGCGAGTGCGTCGTGGTCGGCAAGGTCAGCGAGTGGCGCGGCCGCCAGGTCTCCAACGATCCGCGGAAGTTCGCCGAGGCCTGGTACTCCTTCCGCCCCGGACCCGGGCTGAGCCTGGACAACCTGCCCGTCGCCGAGTCCACCGCCGTACGGCCGCCCGTCGAGGGCCAGTCGGGCGCACAGGGCCGCCGTCGCACCATGAAGGGTTTCCGGGACGCCCTCACGGAGGCGGGCAAGGCGTATCCGCATCTGGAGGTGCACTGGGAGGAGATCCACGACCGCTGGATCGAGCACCTCGGCGACCTCGGCCTCGACCCCGAACTCTTCCGCTACCAGCGGGAGATGAACGCCGACGAGGGAGAGGCGGCCGGCCTCTTCGCGGTCAAGAAGGACGCCGACTTCACCGACCTGCTGCTGCGGGCCGTGACCGACACCCGCGACACCGACGGCCTCGCCGACCTGGTCAGCGGCTTCGGCAACAAGCTGGGCCGACGGGCCGAGCTGATCGCCGAGCGGGACTTCACCGCAGGGTCCGTCGACCTGCTCGGGCGGATCGTCGAGGCCGCCGAGACCCGCTCACGCGCGCGTGACATCCACGCCGGCGCCGAGCGGCGCACCCGGACCCTGGCCCGGCGGCTGTCCGCGCGGGGCGTCCGGGAGCGGGTGCGGGCCGCCGACCTCGCCCAGCGCGTCACCGCCGCCGCGTACGCCGTCACCCACGCCGAGGCGGCACGGGAGCGCAGCGCGCTGATCTCCGCCGAACTGGCCTACCGACACGCCTCGTTGGCGCTCGCGGCGGCCGAGAAGTCGGCAGCGGCCCAGAAGCGCGAACTGGCCGACGCACGCACCCTGCACTCCGCCTGGCAGGCCGCCGAGGCCGTCCTGCGGCACCGCGCCGCGGCCGACCGCGTCGCGCGCGTGGCCGCCGCCATCCAGGAGGCCGAGCGGGACGCTGCCCCCGCACTGGCCGCCCGGGCCAAGGCCGCCGTCGATCTCGTACGGGCCCTGCACGCCGCCGCCGAGAGCGCCGAGACCCTCGCCAACGAGGGGGAGGAGCGCTCCGCCGCGCTCCAGGAGGTCGGCGAGTCCGCATACCGGGACTCCACCGCCGCCGCCACCGACGCGCAGCGGGCCCGCAGTGAGGCCGGGCATCTGCGGCAGCGGCTGTCCGAGGTCGAGCAGGAGACCGCCGAGGCCGTACGCGCCGGATGGCTCGACGACAGCGCACCCGACGCCGACCCGGCCCGCGCCGCCCTCGCGGCCAGCGACGCCGAGAAGAGCGCCGTCGCCGCCTGGGACACCGCCCGCGAGGCCTCCCGCCGCGCCTCGGAGCATGCCCGCGAGGCGGCCTCGACCGAGTCCCGTGCGGAGCTGACGGCGGCCCGCGCGGCGGACGCGGCGACCGCGGCGGAGCGCGCCTACGACGCCGAGCGGCGGCTCGCCGAGGGGCTGGCGGCCGAGGAGCGGCTCGCCGAACTGCTCAGCCTGACCGGCGAGTCCGGCGTGCGGCGTGGGCCCGTGCCCGCGCCGCGCGTGGGTGACGACGACAGGGGGAGCGAGCCCGCGCGTGAGGGCGCCCTCACCCCGGAGGAGCTGGACCGGTTCGCCGACGAGCTGCGTGACCTGCTCGACGACGGCGTCTCCGCCGCCGAACGCCAGCTCTTCGAGTTGCGTACGGCCGCCGCCGACGACGCCCGGATCCTGGGTGCGCTCGGTGACGGCGGGCTGCTGCCGCCCGGCCCGGACGTGCTGGCCACCGTGGAGTTCCTCGGCGAGCAGGGCATCCCCGCGCTGCCGGGCTGGCGCTATCTCGCCCAGGCCGTCGACCCCGCCGACCACGCGCGCGTGCTGGCCGCCCGGCCCGAACTGGTCGACGGCGTGATCATCACCGACCCCGACACCCACGCGCGCGCCCGGGAAGTGCTGGGCGACGCGGCCCTGCTGCCCCGGTCCGCCGTCGCGGTGGGCACGGCCGCCGCCCTGCTCGCCCCGACCCCGGCCGCCGACGCGCCGGGCGGACCCTCTCCCGACGTGTTCCTCGTACCGCCGAACCCGGCCATGCACGACGAACACGCCGCCGACGAGGAGCGGCAGGCGCTGCGCGCGCGGGCGACCGAACGGGACGAGGAGATCCGCACCCTCGCCGCGCGGCTCGGCAAGGACCGCGAGCTGGCGGCGCGGCTCGCCTCATGGCGGACCGGCTGCCCGGCCGGACACCTGGTCGAGCTGGCGCAGGCCGCGCGGGAGACACGCGCGTTCGCGGAGGAGTCCGAGGCCGAGCTGGCCGAGGCGCGGACCGTGCGGGCCGAGGCCGACGAAGCCGCCGCCGAGGCCGCGCAGGTCCGCGACGAGCGGCAGGAGGCCGCCCAGAAGGCACGGCGCTCCGCCGACGCCCTGGCCGGGCTGGCCTTCCGGCTGCGCGAGCGGGCGGGCTGGCAGGTCAAGCTGCGCGAACTCGCCGACGAGGCCACCGAGTCCGAGGCCCGCGCCCAGTCCTGCCTGGAGCGTGCCCGCGCCGCCGACGAGGACCGCCGCGCCGCCCAGCGCGCCGCCGACGACGCACGCCGCACCGCGCGCGCCCTGCGCGCCGAACGCTCGGAGATCGCGGGCGCCCCCGACGACGTGCCGGACACCGACGCGGACGCCCCGAAGGCGTCCCTGCCGGCGCTGCGCGAGGCGTACCGGGCCGCCTCCCAGGTGTACGAGAAGGTCGGCGTCGGCGCCGACCTGCGGGCCGAGCAGGCCCGCGCGGAGAGCGACGAGAGCGCGGCCCGCGCGGAGCTGGACCGGCTCAGCAACAAGGTCCGCACCCGAGCCGAACAGCTTCTGCAGTCGCCCGACGGCTCCGACGGACCGTCCCGGCAGGCGGCCGCCGCCCGTGCGGAGGAGCTGGTCCAGCTCCTGGAGACCCGCATGTCCAGCGCCAGCGAGCAGCTCGGCCGGCTGCGCGGCGAGGCCGAGCGGCACGCACCCGAGGACGGCGAGGCGCACACCGAGCTGTCCGAGGAGCTCCAGCCGCGCGACGCCGACCACGCACAGGCGCTGCTGCGCACCGCGACCGCCGAACTCGCCTCCCGCACCGAGGCGTTGACGCAGGCCCGCGAGGCCCATGCGGAGCTCCTCGAAGCCCACCGCGCCGCCGACGACGCGGCCGGCGGCTTCGACGAGATCGCCGCGATGCTCCGCGATCTGCTGCGCGAGCACACCATTGACGAGGAGCAGGAGGAGCCGGAGCCGTACCCCGGCAGCACCGAGGAGGCCCGGCACTCCGCCGCCGAGGCCCGCCGGTCGCTGCGTGGCTGCGCCGCCGATCTGTCCGCCGCCGAGGCCGCCGTCCGTGAGGCGAGCGACGTACTCGTCCGGCACGCCAACTCCACCCGCTACGAGCAGGTCCGCACCCCCGCCCGCCAGCAGATCCGCGAACTGCCCGCCTCCGCACTGCCCGAGCACGCACAGAAGTGGGCGGACGCCTTCGCACCGCGACTTCGCGTCCTCACCGACGAGTTGGCCCAGCTGGAACGCAACCGCGACTCGATCGTGGACCGCCTCCGCGGGCTGGTGGAGTCGGCACTGGCCACCCTGCGGTCCGCCCAGCGCCTGTCCCGGCTGCCCGAGGGGCTCGGCGAGTGGTCCGGTCAGGAGTTCCTGCGCATCCGCTTCGAGGAGCCCGACCAGGCGACCTTGACCGAACGCCTCGGCGAGGTCATCGACGAGGCGACCAGGGCGGCCGTGAAGAAGAACTCCGACCTGCGGCGCGACGGAATGTCCTTGCTGCTGCGAGGAGTCGCGGCAGCGCTCCAACCCAAGGGTGTCGCCGTCGAGATCCTCAAGCCGGACGCCGTACTGCGTGCCGAGCGGGTGCCCGTCGGTCAGATGGGCGACGTGTTCTCCGGTGGCCAGCTGCTCACGGCGGCCATCGCGCTGTACTGCACGATGGCCGCGCTCAGATCGAACGACCGGGGCCGCGACAAGCACCGTCACGCGGGCACGCTGTTCCTCGACAACCCCATCGGCCGCGCCAACGCCACCTACCTGCTGGAGCTGCAGCGGGCCGTGTCCGACGCGCTCGGCGTCCAGCTCCTCTACACCACCGGCCTGTTCGACACGACGGCACTGGCGGAGTTCCCACTGGTCATCCGCCTGCGCAACGACGCCGACCTCAGGGCGGGCCTGAAGTACATCAGCGTGGAGGAGCACCTGCGCCCGGGACTGCCCCAGCAGCCTCAGGCGGGGGAGGCGGGGCACAGCGAGATCACGGCGACGCGCATGTTCAAGAAACCGGCGAGCAGCGCTCCCTGAGCGGGAGCCCGGTACGCCGGTGAGGACATGGCTGGTTGTGTGCGCTCACGCGCCTCGCAGCCGACCGGCCTCGGGAGTGACCCCTCAGGAGTGCGACAACTGCCCGGCCCCGCCCCGCCGACGTATTCGCTCCTGCGCGCGCTCAGCCTCCCGCACCTGCTGACGCGTCCGGCGCCGCTCGCGTCGCAGGGAGCGGGCCGTGCTGCTCGGTGCCGAGACCACGCCGTTGCGCTGGTTCCACACCTGGCGGGTCACCCAGACGTCGAGGGCGCCCCAGGTGGCCACCACGGTGCTGACCACGCTGCTGATCACCATTGGGAACGCCAGCCACGATCCCGCCAGAGTGCACAGGAACGCCACCATCGCCTGGATCAGCGTCACCGCGATGATCAGCACCGCCCGCACCGCCGACCTCCGCACCGGATCCGGCATCCGGCGCCGCCGCGCGGGCTCCTCCACCCACAGCGGCCGGTAGCCCGACCACTCCTGGGGCGCCGCCCGGTCGTCAACGGACCCGGCGCTGCTCTCGTCCATCGCCACCCTGTCCCCGCTGCCGGCCACCAGGCCATCCTCGTCCGCCGTCACCACGCGCGCGTCGTCCGCGATCTCGCGGTTCTCCGCCTCCCGGCGTGCGTCCGCCGGAATGTCGCGATCCAGCGCTTCGGGTGCGTGCTGCGCCCCCACAGGCGCCGTAACGCCGTCCTCGGGCGCCTTGCGCCGCTCCGCCGTGCCCATCACCGTGTCACTCCCCACCGCCAGCAGACCGCTCGCCCGTGTCTGAAGACTCGGCTCCCCAGTGGCTGCCCGGCTTGCGCTGTTTTACGCCGCCGAGGGACGGGATACGGCTCCTGTGGCCCATTCCGCCCCCATTTCCCGTACAGAAGGACGAACGACGCGTCCCGAAGATTCCCAGGAAAGATAAAAATCAGGCCAACTGGCCAGGGGGACCGTCCGGTTCCCGTCGCCGGGGCGTCGCGCGATCGCGGGAGCCAATCTCCCGCAATGCCCGGACAACTCCCCATGTCTCGCCGCCGGTGCGGAAGTTCAGGTTCCGGACGGCTCTTCGAGTTCCCTGCGCGTCGGTAGTAGGCTCGCGCCGATTGTTGACGCACAGGTGTGCCCCCTTGACCGATGGGGGGTTTGAGCTGGGGGAGGCCATGCGCTTTCGCGGGAAGTCGATCCGCCGGAAGATGGTGGCGCTGCTTCTCGTGCCGCTGGTGTCCCTGACCGCGATCTGGGGTTTCGCCACGGTACTCACGGGGCGAGGGGTGGCCCAGCTGTTCACGGTCTCGTCCCTGGTCGAGAAGATCGGCTACTCCACCGAGGACGCCGTCCGCGTTCTCCAGCAGGAGCGCCGCCAGGCGCTCGTCTATCTCGCCGATCCCCGGGCCTCGGACGCGCTGACCGCGCTGCGCGTCACCCGCAGTGCCACGGACGCCGCCGTCTCCGACATCCGTAAGCACGCCAAGGACCCCGACGTCCGCGACGGGATGGACGAGGGCGACGAGGAGCGCCTCACCGCCGTCCTGGACGCCTTCGACGGCATCAACTCCCTGCGCAGCAGCGTCGAGGACGGGACGGTGACCCGCTCCCAGGCGCTCTACCTCTACAACCGGCTCGTCGATCCCTGCTACGCCCTGCTGGGCTCCCTCGACGGCATCGACAGCGTCGCGATGGACAAACAGGCCCGCGCCCTGCTCAACGTCACCCGGGCCCGCGAACTCCTCTCCCGCGAGGACGCCCTGCTCAGCTCCGCCCTCGTGGTCGGAAAGCTCACCCGCGAGGAGATCCGCGAGGTCTCCGACCTCATCGCCCAGCGCACCCTGACGTACGACCTCAGCCTGACGGATCTGCCCTCGTCCGAGCGCGAGCGCTACGAGCGCTTCTGGAAGAACGCCTCCACCGCCCCGCTGCGCGTCGCCGAGCAGGCGGTCGTCTTCTCCCAGCCCGGCAGGACCAGCACCGTCGAGGCCAAGAGCTGGGACACCGCCGCCGGCAGCGTCCTCGAAGAGCTCAGCAAGCTCAACGACGAGGCGGGCACCCGCTACCAGGAGCGTGTCCAGCCGGTCGCGATGGGCGTCATCGTCAAGGCGGCCATCGCGGGCGTCCTCGGTCTGCTCGCCCTGCTGCTCTCGCTCTTCCTGTCCGTGCGCATCGGCCGCAGCCTCATCCGCGACCTGCGGCAACTGCGCCTGGAGGCCCACGAGGCGTCCGGCGTCCGGCTGCCCAGCGTGATGCGCCGCCTCTCCGCAGGCGAGCAGGTCGACGTGGAGACCGAGGTCCCGCGCCTGGAGTACGACAAGAACGAGATAGGCGAGGTCGGCCAGGCCCTCAACAGCCTGCAGCGCGCCGCCGTCGAGGCCGCCGTCAAGCAGGCCGAACTGCGCGCCGGCGTCTCCGAGGTCTTCGTCAACCTCGCTCGCCGCAGCCAGGTACTCCTCCACAAGCAGCTCACCCTTCTCGACACCATGGAACGCCGGACCGAGGACACCGACGAACTCGCCGACCTGTTCCGCCTGGACCACCTGACCACCCGTATGCGCCGGCACGCCGAAGGCCTGGTGATCCTCTCCGGCGCCGCCCCCTCCCGGCAGTGGCGCAAACCCGTCCAGCTCATGGACGTCGTCCGCGCCGCGGTCGCCGAGGTCGAGGACTACGAACGCATCGAGGTCCGCCGCCTGCCCCGCGTCGCCGTCACCGGACCGGCCGTCGCGGACGTCACCCACCTCGTGGCCGAACTCCTGGAGAACGCCACGGTGTTCTCCCCGCCGCACACCGCGGTCCAGGTGCTGGGCGAGCGGGTCGCCAACGGCTTCACTCTGGAGATCCACGACCGCGGCCTGGGCATGGCGGCCGAGGCCCTGCTGGACGCCAACCTGCGGCTCGCCGAGACGCCCGAGTTCGAGCTGTCCGACACCGACCGGCTCGGCCTGTTCGTGGTCAGCCGTCTCGCCCAGCGGCAGAACGTCCGGGTCTCGCTCCAGCCGTCGCCGTACGGAGGCACCACCGCCGTCGTCTTCATCCCCGACGCTCTGCTCACCGACGACGTGCCGGACACCAACGGCATCGGATTCCGACTCGACCGGCCCACGCCCTCGAAGGAGGCCGAGCTGGAGGAGGCTCGCCGGGCCGCGCTCTCCCAGGTACCGGCGCGCGTGCCCGGACTGCCCGCCTCGCTGCTGGACGGCCCGGTCGAGCTGGAGGCCCCCGTCGACCTCGACGCCCTCAGCGACTTCCCCGACGCCCTCGACCACGAGGACGGCGACCGCGGCGGCCTGTTCCGCCCGCGCCGCGCCCTCACCCAGACGGACGCCGAGACGACAAGCCCGCTCGGCGAACCGCATCCGGCCGCCGGCGCCCATGGCGCGCCGGACCAGGCCGACCGCGACGACGTGAACGCCCCGGTGCCACTGCCCCGCCGCAGCACACCCAAGCTCGTCAGCTCGCACGGACGCCCGGTCACCGAGCAGCGATCCCGGCGAGAGAAGGGGGACGCAAAGCCTCCGGCGGGCCCCGGCAGCCCGCAGCCGAACGGTCTCGCTCCGCTGCCGACCCGCCGCCGCGCGACCGGACCCCGTGGTGAGGCGGCCGACGTGCCGGACCGGCTCGGCGATCACTCCGAGCCCCCGTCCTCCCCGGAGCGCGACCGCGCCGAGCCCTCGGAGGCACCGGCTCTCCCCAGACGCACACGCCGCCCCGCGATCGCGTCGAGCGGCCCCGACGACTCCGTACCGAGCGCGCCCTCCACGCCACAGCAGTCCGGCGCCGGTGCCGGACCGCTGCCCCGGCGGGTACGGCAGGCCAACCTGGCTCCGCAGCTCAGGCAGGGCCCGCCACCACGGACCGAGGAGCAGCCGGAGGCCGCCGAGCGGGACGCGGACGAGGTACGCAGCCGAATGGCCTCACTCCAGCGCGGCTGGCAGCGCGGCCGCAGGGAGAACGCCGCGGGCGACAGCGCCCACAGCGGCACAGAACCACAGGGAACGAGTAAGGGGGACGGTCGATGACCGCACCAAAGGCGACCGGCCACACCGCGACCAACCAGTCCGGGGAGCTCAACTGGCTCCTCGACGACCTGGTGGACCGCGTCGCCAGCATCCGCAAGGCCGTCGTGCTCTCCAGTGACGGCCTGCCGACGGGTGTGTCCAAGGACCTGACCCGCGAGGACAGCGAGCACCTCGCCGCCGTCGCGTCCGGGTTCCACAGCCTCGCCAAGGGCGTGGGCCGCCACTTCGAGGCGGGCAACGTCCGCCAGACGGTCGTCGAGCTCGACGACGCCTTCCTCTTCGTGACGGCCGCCGGTGACGGCAGCTGCCTCGCGGTGCTCTCGGACGCCGATTCCGACGTCGGCCTGGTCGCCTACGAGATGACGCTCCTCGTCAAGCGGGTCGGCGTACATCTGGGCGCCGCTCCGCGCACCGATCTGCCCTCGGGCGGGTAGTGGGATGGCATGAGCGCTGACGGTCAGGGAAGAAGCCACTGGTTCGACGACGACGCCGGACCGGTCGTCCGCCCGTACGCCATGACGCGCGGCCGCACCACCAGTGCGGCCCAGCACCGCCTCGACCTGATCGCGGTGGTCGTCGCGGAACCGCACGCGGACGACCCGGACGCCGACTCGACGCTGTCCCCGGAGCACGTGGACATCGTCGGTCTGTGCCGTGACGCCCCGCAGTCCGTCGCCGAGCTCTCCGCTGAACTCGATCTGCCGATCGGAGTCGTACGGGTCCTCATCGGGGATCTGGTGGACGGAGAATTCGTCCATGTGAACCGGCCGGTACCGCCTGCCGAGCTGGTGGACGAGAGTATTCTGCGCGACGTGATCAACGGCCTGCGGGCGCTGTGAGCGGCGCGGAAGCGGGGTAGTGACGTGACAGGCTGGCAGTTCTGGGTCGACCGTGGCGGCACCTTCACGGACATCGTCGCGCGACGCCCGGACGGCCGCCTGCTCACGCACAAGCTCCTGTCGGAGAACCCCGCTCGCTACTCCGACGCGGCCGTCGCGGGTGTGCGTGAGCTGCTGGACGGTTCGCAGGACCCCATCGAGGCCGTCCGCATGGGCACCACCGTCGCCACGAACGCCCTGCTCGAGCGCAAGGGCGAGCGGACCCTGCTGGTCATCACCCGAGGCTTCCGCGACGCCCTGCGCATCGCCTACCAGAACCGACCCCACATCTTCGCCCGCCGCATCGAGCTGCCCGAGCTGCTGTACGAACGGGTCGTCGAGGTCGACGAACGCATCGCCGCCGACGGCACCGTCCTGCGCACTCCCGACCTGGACGCCCTCGCCGGCCCCCTCCAGGAGGCGCACGACCACGGGATCCGCGCCATCGCCGTGGTCTGCATGCACAGCCACCTCCACCCGGCCCACGAACAGGCCATCGGGGAGCTCGCCGCCCGCGTCGGCTTCCCGCAGATCTCGCTGTCCAGCGAGGTCAGCCCCCTGATGAAACTCGTCCCGCGCGGGGACACCGCCGTCGTCGACGCCTACCTCTCGCCTGTACTGCGCCGCTACGTCCAGCACGTCGCCGACCAGCTCGAAGGCGTACGGCTGATGTTCATGCAGTCCAACGGCGGCCTCGCCGAAGCCGGGCAGTTCCGCGGCAAGGACGCCATCCTCTCCGGACCCGCCGGTGGCATCGTCGGCATGGCACGCATGTCGCAGCTCGCCGGCTTCGACCGCGTCATCGGCTTCGACATGGGCGGCACCTCCACCGACGTCTCGCACTTCGCGGGTGAGTACGAACGCGTCTTCACCACACAGATCGCCGGGGTCCGGCTGCGCGCCCCCATGCTGGACATCCACACCGTCGCCGCGGGCGGCGGCTCGGTCCTCCACTTCGACGGGTCCCGCTACCGCGTGGGGCCGGACTCGGCCGGCGCGGATCCGGGACCTGCCTGCTACCGGGGCGGCGGGCCGCTCGCCGTGACGGACGCCAACGTGATGCTCGGCCGTATCCAGTCCGCCCACTTTCCCAAGGTGTTCGGCCCCGAGGGCGACCAGCCCCTCGATGACGCCCTCGTCCGTGAGCGCTTCACCGCCCTCGCGCGCGAGATCCGCGAGCAGACGGGCGACGACCGCACGCCCGAACAGGTCGCCGAGGGCTACCTTCAGATCGCGGTCGCCAACATCGCCAACGCCGTGAAGCGGATCTCCGTCCAGAAGGGCCACGACATCACCCGCTACGCCCTCACCACCTTCGGTGGTGCGGGTGGCCAGCACGCGTGCATGGTCGCCGACTCGCTCGGCATCCGTACCGTCCTCGTGCCGCCCATGGCCGGCGTCCTCTCCGCGCTCGGTATCGGCCTCGCCGACACCACGGCCATGCGCGAACAGTCCGCCGAGGCGCCTCTGGAGGCCGCCTCCATGCCCGACGTCCTCAAGACCGCGGACGACCTCGAATCCGCCGCCCGCGCCGAACTCCTCGACGAGGACGTCCCCGAGGAACGCATCAAGGTCACCCGACGCGCCCAACTCCGCTACGACGGCACCGACACCACCCTCACCGTCGAACTCACCGAGCCCGACGCGATGCGGCGCGCCTTCGAAGAACGTCATCGCGCCACGTACTCCTTCGCCCTCGACCGCCCGATCGTCGTCGAAGCCCTCTCCGTCGAAGCCACCGGCATCACCGAACCCCCCGATCTCTCCGCTCTCGCCCCTTACGAAACCACCCCTGAAGGCGGCCCGGCCGCCACCCGGACCGTTCGCCTCCACACCGGCGGCGCCTGGCGCGACGTACCCCTCCACCGCCGCGAGTCACTCCCTCCCGGCGAAACCGTCACCGGCCCGGCGATCATCACCGAGACCAGCGCGACGACCGTCGTCGACGACGGCTGGCAGGCCACGACGACCGACGACGGGCATCTGGTCATGGAACGTGCGGCGATTACGGAGAGTTCCGATCTCGACACGAAAGCCGACCCGGTCCTGCTCGAGGTCTTCAACAACCTCTTCATGTCCATCGCCGAACAGATGGGCGCCCGACTGGAATCCACGGCCCAGTCCGTCAACATCAAGGAACGCCTGGACTTCTCCTGCGCGCTCTTCGACCCGGACGGAAACCTGGTGGCCAACGCCCCCCACATCCCCGTCCACCTGGGCTCGATGGGCACGAGCGTCAAGGAGGTCATCCGGCGCCGCGGCCCCCGGATGCGCCCCGGCGACACCTACGCCGTCAACGACCCGTACCACGGCGGTACCCACCTGCCCGACGTCACCGTGATCACCCCCGTCTTCGACACGGGAAGGACGGCGAACACGGAGGGTGAGCCGGAGATCCTCTTCTACGTCGCCTCACGCGGCCACCACGCCGAGATCGGCGGCATCGCCCCCGGCTCCATGCCCGCGAACAGTCGCTCCATCGAGGAGGAGGGAATCCTCTTCGACAACTGGCTGCTCGCCGAGAGCGGCCGCTTCCGCGAGGAGGAGACCCTCCGCCTGCTCACCGAGGCGCCCTACCCCTCGCGCAACCCCAAGACCAACCTCGCCGACCTGCGCGCCCAGATCGCGGCCAATCAAAAGGGCGTCGACGAAGTCGCCCGCATGATCGAGAACTTCGGCCTCGACGTCGTCCAGGCATACATGAAGCACGTCCAGGACAACGCGGAGGAAGCGGTCCGCCGGGTCATCGACGCCCTGGACGACGGGGAGTACGCCTACGAGACCGACTCGGGCGCCGTCATCCGGGTACGCGTGCGCGTGGACCGCGCGAACCGCTGCGCCACCGTCGACTTCACCGGCACGTCCCCGCAGCTGGCCACCAACTTCAACGCCCCCTTCTCGGTCGTCAACGCGGCGGTCCTGTACGTCTTCCGCACCCTGGTCGCCGACGACATCCCGCTCAACGACGGCTGCCTGCGCCCCCTCGACATCGTCGTACCGCCCGGCTCGATGCTCGCTCCCGAACCTCCGGCCGCGGTCGTCGCGGGCAACGTGGAGACCTCCCAGGCGATCACCGGCGCCCTCTACGCCGCACTGGGCGTCCAGGCCGAGGGCTCCGGAACCATGAACAACGTCACCTTCGGCAACGAGCGCCACCAGTACTACGAGACAGTGGCCTCCGGATCCGGCGCGGGCGACGGCTTCCCCGGCGCACCCGTCGTCCAGACCCACATGACCAACTCGCGGCTCACCGACCCTGAAGTGCTGGAGTGGCGACTGCCCGTACAGCTCGACGAGTTCGCCGTACGGCAGGGCAGTGGTGGTGCCGGCCGGCGGCGCGGCGGGGACGGTGCCGTGCGCCGTATCCGGTTCCACGAACCCATGACCGTCTCCACCCTGTCCCAGCACCGCCGGGTCCCGCCGTACGGCATGGCGGGCGGCGAGCCGGGCGCGCTGGGAGCCAACCGGATCGAGCGCGCCGACGGCACGGTCACCGCACTCGGCGGCAGCGACTCGGCGGACGTCGGCCCCGGCGACGTACTCGTCATCGAAACCCCCGGCGGCGGAGGGTACGGCCCACCGTCGCCCGACCCCCATCAAGCAGGAGAAGAGATCGATGATCTTCGGGCGTTCTGAGCGCGGGAAGCCTCCGGTCGAGCCCGTCACGCTCAAGATCCTGGTGGCCGGCGGCTTCGGCGTGGGCAAGACCACGCTCGTCGGCGCGGTCAGCGAGATCAGGCCGCTGCGCACCGAGGAACTGCTCACCGAGGCCGGACGTCCGGTCGACGACACGAGCGGTGTCGAGGGCAAGCACACCACCACCGTCGCCATGGACTTCGGCCGCATCACCCTGCGCGAGGACCTGGTGCTGTACCTCTTCGGCACGCCCGGCCAGGAGCGGTTCTGGTTCATGTGGGACGAGCTCTCGGAGGGCGCGCTCGGCGCCGTCGTCCTCGCCGACACGCGCCGTCTCGAGGACTGCTTCGCGGCCGTCGACTACTTCGAGCGGCGCTCCATACCCTTCCTCGTCGGCGTCAACTGCTTCGAGGGAGCCGCCCGTTACCCGGCGGAGGACATCCGGCAGGCCCTCGACCTCGACGACGGCGTACCGCTGCTGCTGTGCGACGCCCGCGACCGGGAGTCCGTCAAGGAGATCCTCATCGGAGTCGTCCAGCACGCCATGGCCTACCAGGCGGACCACCGCCAGACCGTGACCACCTGAACCCCGGCGTACGAACACGGCCCGTACCCCCGCCGACCGGGGTACGGGCCGTGGCCCCTGGGGCACGCGCGCGTGGCTCGCGCGAGACGCACGCACGCGTGGACCGCGCTCGGGCTCTTGCTCAGCTCTCGCCGTCCTCCTGCCAGCCGAAGCTCTTCTCCACCGCCTTGCGCCAGTTGTGGTACTCGCGGTCACGCACCTCGGCGGACATGGAGGGTGTCCACTCGGCG
The DNA here is from genome assembly GCF_015160855.1 of Streptomyces ferrugineus. NCBI lineage: Bacteria > Bacillati > Actinomycetota > Actinomycetes > Kitasatosporales > Streptomycetaceae > Streptomyces > Streptomyces ferrugineus. The sequence goes on from NZ_CP063373.1 coordinate 3,453,105, forward strand.
TCCTTCGCCCAGTGCGCCTTGAGTTCGTCCAGGTCGTTCCACACCCCGGTGGCCAGCCCCGCCGCATAGGCGGCGCCCAGACAGGTCGTCTCGGAGACTTTGGGCCGGATCACCGGCACATCGAGCACGTCCGCCTGGTGCTGCATGAGCAGGTTGTTCTTCGTCATGCCGCCGTCGACCTTCAGGGTCGTGATGTGCACCCCGGAGTCCTGGAACATGGCGTCCACGACCTCGCGCGTCTGCCAGCTCGTCGCCTCCAGCACCGCACGGGCGAGGTGGGCCTTGGTGACGTACCGCGTCAGGCCGGTGATCACACCGCGCGCGTCGGAGCGCCAGTACGGTGCGAACAGGCCGGAGAAGGCGGGCACGATGTACGCGCCGCCGTTGTCCTCGACACTCGCCGCCAGTGGCTCGATCTCGTCGGCACTGCGGATGATGCCGAGCTGGTCGCGGAACCACTGGACCAGCGCGCCCGTTATGGCTATCGAGCCCTCCAGGCAGTACACCGCCGCCTCACTGCCGATCTTGTAGCCCATCGTCGTCAGCAGCCCGCTCTTCGACGGCACCGGCCTGTTGCCCGTGTTGAGCAGCAGGAAGCTGCCCGTGCCGTAGGTGTTCTTCGCCGTACCCACGTCGTAGCAGGCCTGTCCGAACACGGCCGCCTGCTGGTCGCCCAGCGCCGAGGCGACCGGCACCCCGGAGAGCTGGCCGACGGCGGTGCCGTACACCTCGGCGGAGGACCTGATCTCCGGCAGGACGGCCTCGGGGACGTTCATGGCCGAGAGGATCGAGGAGTCCCACTGGAGGGTCTCCAGGTTCATCAGCATGGTGCGGCCGGCGTTCGTCACATCGGTGACGTGCTGCCCGCCGTCCGTGCCGCCGGTGAGATTCCAGATCAGCCAGGAGTCGATGGTGCCGAACGCGATCTCGCCGCGCTCGGCGCGCGCCCTCAGACCGGGCACGTTGTCCAGCAGCCAGGCGGCCTTGGGACCGGAGAAGTAGCTGGCCAGCGGCAGTCCGGTCTGCTCGCGGAAACGGTCCTGCCCGTCCGAGCCGCCGAGTTGGTTGCACAGCGCCGCGGTACGCGTGTCCTGCCACACGATCGCGTTGTGCACCGGCTTGCCCGTCGCGCGGTCCCACAGGACCGTCGTCTCGCGCTGGTTGGTGATGCCGAGCGCGCTGAGCTGGTCGGCGCGCAGCCCGGCCTTCGCGATCGCCCCGGCCACCACCGCCTGCACCTTCGACCAGATCTCGGTGGCGTCGTGCTCCACCCAGCCCGGCTTGGGGAAGATCTGGCGGTGCTCACGCTGGTCGACGGCCACGATCGCGCCGTCCTGGTTGAAGATGATGCAGCGGCTGGAGGTGGTGCCCTGGTCGATAGCGGCGACGAACTTGTCCGTCATGACGTCCCCTTCGTCGGTTCCTTCAGAAGGCTGCGTTGAAGATGAGCCCGGACAGCGCCCCGCCGATCAGCGGTCCCACCACCGGAACCCACGCGTAACCCCAGTCCGACGTGCCCTTGTTGGGGATCGGAAGAAGGGTGTGCGCGATGCGCGGGCCCAGGTCACGGGCCGGGTTGATGGCGTAGCCCGTGGGGCCACCGAGCGACAGACCGATGCCGACCACCAGGAACGAGACGATCAGAATCGCGGTGCCCGACTCGCCGAGCCCCTTGGTGAGGCCGAAGGCCAGGATCGGCAGCACCAGGGCGACCGTCGCGATGATCTCGGTGATGAGGTTCGCCACGGGATTTCGGATCGTGGGGGTGGTGGAGAAGATGCCGAGGGTCGGCTGTGCCTTGTCCTCCTCGGCGTTGGCCTGGAACTGGGCGAGGTAGACCAGCCAGCACAGCACTGCCCCGAGGAACGCGCCGACCATCTGTCCGGCGATGTAGATCGGAACCTTGTCCCAGTCGCCGGTGTCGATGGCGATCCCAAGGGTCACGGCCGGGTTGATGTGCCCGCCGGACAGGGGCGCGGCGGTGTACGCCCCGGCCATGACGCCGAACCCCCAGCCGAACGTGATGACGATCCAGCCACCGTCTTTCGCCTTGGAGTAGTTCAGTAGGACGGCGGCGACCACACCGGCTCCGAAGAGGATCAGAATCGCCGTCCCGATGACCTCACCGAGGAAAATGTCTCCGTTGCTCATGGCTGCTCCTAGGCCCTGGCCGGGACGATCGGCCCCGGATCTCCGTGCGGGGTGCGCTTTCCCATGGCGACTTCAGCCGAAGGCAGGGAGAGTCCCGCGCCCCGCCCGGCGTCCGTGACGAGCGTGCCGTCGCAGCCGAATCGCCCGTGGGGGAAGGGGCCTTCGTGCAGGCGGAGCCACACGGCGCAGTGCGTGGATACGCCGAGAATGTGGCGATGTCGGCCGACACCGGGAAGTGTTCACCGGCGTCCAAGGGGCGTCAAGGTCGCTGACGTCAACGGTTGGGGGCGCGCCGACGGGTCACGGACCCACGCCGACCGTGCTCGTGGCACGCCAGTACTGGGCAGGGACGGACACCGAGGCCCTGCTGAGGCCGGCAGGCGGGCCAGTTCCTGCTGGACCCGGCAGGGGTCGAAGGCCATGGCTGTGCTGGGGCCTGCGGAGCTTTTCGGCCACCGCAGGCCTCGTGGGGAAAGCGTCTCACCCCCTGCCGGGCTCCGCCACCGCGCACTCGGCCGGAGCCGCGGCCACACCGCGCAGAATCTCGTGCCCGGGCAGCCCCGCGCGCCCCAGCACCCAGCTCGCCCCACTCAGTGACTTCGCGGCCTTCTTCAGTGGCGCCAGACAAGAGGCGGCCTGCCGATGGTCCGTCACGCTTCCGGGCTCGCACAGGACCGTGGCCAGGGACAGCGTGACGGGACGCCCGCCCGCCGACCAGACCGCGTCCAGCATGGAGGCAGCCAGCCGGCTGAGCCCCTCCGGATCCGCGAGCACCAGGAAGTCGTCCCCGCCGATGTGCCCCACGCACGTACCGTCGGACGCGGCGTGCTGCAGTGCCCGTCCCACCGACCGGATCAGCTCGTCGCCGGCCGCGAACCCGGCCCCGTCGTTGACCTGCTTGAAGTGGTCCACATCCAGCCAGCTCAGGGCGAACGTCCGCCCGTCCGCGATCCGCCGGTCCACCTCACCGGTGATCGCGTCCGATCCGGGCAGCCTGGTCAGCGGATTGAGCCCGGCGGCCTCCTCGACCCGGGTCTCGGCCAGCGCCCGCACCAGGTCGGCGAGCCGTACGACGCCCACACACCGGCGATACCGGTCGACCACGGCCACATCGTCCGACGTACGGTCCCGGCCGCCGTCCGCGACCACGTCCAGCACCTCCCACGCGGTGGCGTCGACGCCCACCGTGCGCGGCGCGTCGCCGAGCTTGGCAGCGGGCCGGTCGGCGTACAGGGCGTGGCCGTAGCGGCCCGACATCGACAGCAGGAAGCGGGAACGGTGCACCGACCGCACCGGGACGCCCTGCGCGTCCACCAGCAGCACCCCGGACACATCCGGCGACCCGGTCAGCAGCGACCGCACCTGCCCGGCCGACGCGGTGGCGGGCAGCAGGGCGGCCGGCCGGACGAACTCCCGCACCCAGGGCCCTGAACGGGGCGTCACCGCCGGTCCGGGCGAGCGCGGCGGAACGTATACCTCCGCCACCGGGAGGCGGGTCGGCGGAGCGAACAGCTCGCCCTGAGCCAACTGCGCACCCGCCGACCGGGCCGCCGCGCACTGGAGCTCCGTCTCCACGCCCTCGACGCACAGGAGCGCTCCCAACTGCTCGCACAGCGTCCGCATCGCCCCGATCGCCGCCGGCCGCGCCAGCAGGGAAGCGTCGAGTTTCACCAGCTCCGGTGCCATATCGGTGAGCAACCGCAGCGGCACGTCCCCGTCGCCGACACCGTCCGCGCTGATCCGGAAGCCCTGCTCCCGCAGCGCGCCGACCGCCTCCAGAAGCGCCGGCTGAGGCACGTGCGTATACGGCGGACCGATGTCGATCGTGACCTCCCACGGCAGCCGCCCCACCGCGCGCACGGCGTCGTGCAGCGGGGTGAGCCCGCCGAGGTCCGCGAGGGTGCCGGCGAACACGTTGACGTGCAAGGGAAGCAGCGTCTCCTTGCGAGCCGCCGCACGGAACGCCAACACGGCGAGCCCGCCGTCGAGTTCGGGATCGCGGCGCGCCTCGGCCAGGACGTCGCCGGTCTCCGGGCGGGCGAGTATCTCCAGCGCCGCGACTCCTCCAGTCGTCAGATTGACCACCGGCTGGAAGGCGAAGCGGAGAGTATCCGTCCAGGACTGCACAGAAGCATGATTGCGCCGCTGACGTGCGCCCGAGCCCAGTTCATGAGACGTTCACGCAGGATTCCGGCCCGCTCACACAGCGTAGACAACGGTTCGAGTCATCGCACCGCGACGACCGCCGACCCGTGCCCGAACAGCCCCTGGTTCGCGGCGATGCCCACACGCGCCCCGTCGACCTGTCGGTCACCCGCAGCGTCCCTCAACTGCCAAGTGAGTTCGCACACCTGGGCAATCGCCTGGGCCGGGACCGCCTCGCCGAAGGAGGCCAGACCGCCGCTCGCGTTCACGGGTATTCGTCCGCCCACCGCGGTCGCGCCCTCCCGCAGGAGCTTCACGGCCTCGCCCTCACCGCACAGCCCGAGATCCTCGTACCACTGCAACTCCAGCGCGGTGGACAGGTCGTAGACCTCCGCGAACGAGAGGTCCTCGGGCCCGATGCCGGCCTCCTCGTAGGCCGCATGCGCGATCGACTCCCGGAACGTGTGGGCGGCCGGCTGCACCGCCACGGCCGAGTCCGTCGCGATGTCCGGCAGATCCAGCACGGTGTTGGGGTAGCGCGGCGTCACGGTCGACACCGCCCGGATCCGCACCGGATTCGTGACCCCGTGCCGACGCGCGAACTCCAAGCCGGCCAGCACGAGCGCCGCCCCGCCGTCCGACGTCGCGCAGATGTCCAGCAGCCGCAGGGGATCGGCGACCACGGCGGAGGCGGCGACCTCCTCGGCGGTGACCGGCTTGCGGTAGCGCGCGTAGGGATTCAGTGCGCCCCACGCCGAGTTCTTCACCTTGACCTGCGCGTAGTCCTCGGGCGTCTCCCCGTGTACGGCCATCCGCCGGCGTGCGTACAGTCCGAAGTACGTCGGATTCGTCGCACCGAGGACGCGGAAGCGCAGCCAGTCCGGATCGTCCGGCCGATCGCCCCCCGCCGGCCGGAAGAAGCCCTTGGGAGCCGCATCGGCACCCACCACGAGCACCACGTCCGCGAGCCCTGAAAGTATCTGTGCCCGCGCGGTGTTGACGGCCTGCGCCCCTGACGCGCACGCCGCGTACACGCTCGCGACCCGGGCGCCCTGCCAGCCGAGCGCCTTCGCGAACGTCGCCCCGGCCACATACCCCGGGTAGCCGCCCCGCACCGTGTCCGCACCGACGATCGACCCGATGTCCCGCCACTCCAGTCCCGCGTCGGCGAGTGCCGCGCGGGCCGCCGCAGCTCCGTACTCGACGAAGCTGCGCCCCCACTTGCCCCACGGATGCATGCCGGCGCCGAGCACCGCCACGTCCTGCGTCATGCCGTCACCTCCGTCGGCCGCCACTGCCAGGTCGTCCAGGTCGTCCCCGCGTCCTCATGGAGCACGCCCGGAACGACCTCCACCTCCATGCCCACCGCCAGATCGGCGACGGTGACCCCGGGAGCCGCCTGCCCCAGCACCACCAGGCGCTCGGACGGCAGCTCCACAGCGATCAACGTGTACGGCTCCCACGGAAGTTCCGGGTCGCTCACATAGGGTGACGGAGGCCGGTATCGGCCGTCCGTGAAGGACCAGACGTGCCCGCGCCGTGAGAGGGGGACTTCCTCCAGGTCACCGCCAGGGCAGCCCGGGTTGCGGCAGTGGCTGTCCTCACGCGGAAAGAAGACCGATGTGCACGCTGAGCAACGGGTGCCGAGAAGCCGGAAGTCCTCCCCGTCACCGGCGAACCACCCGGCGACCACAGGTGTGCGCGTGCGCGGCATAGCCCCTCCCGGTCACTGGTCTGACGGAACGTCAGAAGTGTGCCATGGGCACCTCGAAAACGGCAGGGCGTCCCGGCACCTTCGAAAACCCTCACGGGGCACTGATGACCGGCCCGCGGAAGACGCTCCTCCGCTCATCGGATACAGTCCGCCGCGTGTCCGAAACTCATCACTCCGTTCCCAACTCCGCAGCGGACTCCCACTGTTCGACCTGCGGCGCGCCCTACGGAGAGGGCGTATCCGGCTGGCCGCGCACCTGCCCGGTCTGCGGCGCCGTCGCCTACCGCAATCCGCTGCCGGTGGCGATCGCACTCCAGCCCGTGTACGACACGAAGGGCACCGCCCTGGTCGTCATCACCCGAACCATCGCCCCCGCGCGCGGAGGCATCGCCCTGCCCGGCGGCTACATCGACCACCGCGAGGACTGGCGGCAGGCCGTCGTCCGCGAACTCAAGGAAGAGGCCGGCATCGACGCGGCCGGCCGCGACGTGCGCCTCGTCGACGCGATGAGCTCACCCGATGGGCACCTGCTGCTGTTCGGCCTCCTCCCGGAACGGCCCGCGGACCGTCTGCCGACGTCCGCCGCCACGGACGAGACCGAGGGCTGGCACCTCCTGCGCAGGCCGGAGGAGCTGGCCTTCCCGCTGCACACGGTGGCCGTACGGGCGTTCTTCGAGGGCCGCTACATCTGAAACTCAGCCGGCGTCGAGCCCGCGTACACGCACCGGCCGGGGCGACGGGACCATGCCGTCCTCCTGCTCCAGCTCGACGACCACCTTGCGTCCCTTCCAGCGAGTGACATAGCGCTCGAACTCCGGCTCGTCCCAGTCGGCACCCGTGTCCGGCACGACCAGCCCGCCCCCGGTACGTTCCCGGGCGGGCGCCCACACCTCCAGTTCCAGCCCGCCGTCGTCCCCACGCACGGGGACGACGGCACCCGCGCGCGCGAGCACGGGAATCCGCGACATGGGCGCATCGACGAGAACCTGCCCCGGCCCTTCGTACGCTCGCCCCGTCGCCGTGTCGTACCAACGCCCACGCGGCAACTGCACCGCACGCCGCTCCAGGCCCGGATCCAGCACCGGCGCCACCAGCAGACAGTCACCCAGCACAAACGCATCCTCGCAGTCGCGCAGCGCACGGTCCTCGGGCGTCCACCACCACAGCGGACGTACATACGGCGTCCCCGTGCGCCGGGCCAGATGCGCCAGCGTCACGAAGTACGGCAGCAGCCTCCTGCGCTCGACGAGCGCCACGCGCGCGTGCTCCAGTACATCGGGACCGAACTCCCACGGCTCCCGGCGTCCGGCCCGCAGACTCGCGTGCGTACGGAACAGTGGGAGATACGCGGCCAACTGGAACCACCGCAGATACAGCTCCGGCGACGGACTCCCGTCGAAGCCACCCACGTCCGGACCCGAGTAGGGCACCCCGCACAGCCCGAGCCCCATGACCAGCGACAGCGACGCCCGCAGCCCGGGCCAGCCCGTGGCCACGTCCCCGGACCAGGTCCCGCCGTAACGCTGCATACCGGCCCATCCGGAGCGCGAGAAGACGAAGGGCCGCTCCTCGGGTGCCAGTTCGCGCAGACCCTCGTAGCCGGCCCGGGCCATGCACAGGCCGTAGACGTTGTGCGCTTCCCTGTGGTCGCCGCCCCGCCCCTCCAGGCAGTGCCCGGCCGAACGCGGCAGCGTCGACTCCCCGAACGCGGTGAACGAGGTCGGCTCGTTCATGTCATGCCAGAAGCCCGAGAAACCCTGCGTCAGCCGCTCCTCGTACAGACCGCCCCACCACTGCCGCACGCGCGCGTGCGTGAAGTCGGGGAACACCGCCTCCCCGGGCCAGACCACGCCCCGCACGAGCTCCCCCGAGGCGTCCCGCACGAACGCGTCCTCGGCCGTCCCGCTGTCGTACACGGCATTGCCCGGCGCGGCCTTGACCGCCGGGTCGACGATCGACACCAGGCGGATCCCGTCCCGCCGCAAGTCCTCGGCGAGCTGTGGCAGTTTCGGGAAGCCGTCATGGTCGACCGTGAACACCTGGTGCTCGTCGTAGTGGTCGATGTCCAGATGCACCGCGTCCAGCGGCAGGTCCCGGTCCTGGTAGCCCGAAACGATCCGCCGCACCTCCTGCTCGCTGCCGAACCCCCACCGCGCGTGATGGTGGCCCAGCGCCCACGCCGGCGGCAGCGCGGCCGCACCCGTCAGGGAGGCCCAGACGAGCAGCACGCGCGCGGGAGCGCCCACCATCACCCAGCAGCGCAGTGGACCACCGTCCATCCGCAGCTCACTGGTCCCCGCCCGATCATGGCCGGAACCGGCTCCCTCCTCGCCCTCCCGCAGCGTCACGGTGCCGTCCCACGAGGTGTCGTGGAACACCAGATGCGTGGCCGCGTCGGCCACCACCAGCTGCACCGGCATGGTGATGTACAGAGGGTCGTCACCGGGACCGAACGGACGCCCGGGGTCGGTGTTCCACAGCCGGTACGTCCCGTCCTTGAGCCGAGGGCCCGACGCCCGCCCCCCGAGCCCGAAGAACCGCGCGTCCGCGGCCACCTCCGACCGCTGCATCCACCGGGCCGGCCCACCCTCGACGGGCTCCCACCAGCGCGGCGGAAGATCGCGGCGCAGTGTCACACCACCGGGCGTCTGCACCTCCACGGCACCGTGCCGCGAGATGACGACCGTCACCCGCTCGGCCACGACCCGCCAGCCACCGTCCTTGTCGGGCTCCAGCACCGCCCGGGGATCCGGCTCCGGACAGCGGCCCGCGAGTGCGTACGACGGCTCGGGATCGGCCCCGTCCCAGCCCCAGAAGACGGCCCCGTTCACCGTGACGCAGATACGCAGCTCGGACCGGCTGAACCGGATGACACCACCACCAGGACCCGGCCGCACCTCCTGCACGGGCCCGGGCACCCGGGCACGCTCGGCACCCCGGGGAGGCAGCCCGGCGGCGTCCGTACGCCTCCTGCGCCACGCCGCTCGTACGGTACGCAACCCCTGTGCCGCCCCCACCGAACCGACCGCCTTCATCGAACGCACCAGGTCACGACCGTCCATGCTGCTCAGCCTGCCATTGTCCGCCCCACACGGGTGTGCCGTTCAACTGCCGTTCACCCGTGCTGGGACCACATCTTCACGACACGGACTATGTGCGGCGGACCCTGGTGCAGAAGTCGATCACATGGCATCGTCCGTGTCATCCGCGTCACGCGCACACCCCAGCCGTGCGCGGAAGACGCACACGACGCGCACAGTCCGGGAGCCGCCCCATGTCGATCGTGAACCCTCAGCCGCTCTGGCAGCCAGATCCGCAGCACATCGCCCGCGCACAGGTCACCAGGTTCCAGGCCTGGGCCGCCGAAAACCACGGCGCCCCCGCGAACGGCGGCTACGCGGCCCTGCACCGCTGGTCGGTCGACGAACTCGACACCTTCTGGAAAGCCCTCACGGAGTGGTTCGACGTACGCTTCTCCACCCCCTACGCGCGCGTGCTGGGCGACCGCTCCATGCCCGGCGCCCAATGGTTCCCCGGCGCGACCCTCAACTACGCCGAGCACGCCCTGCGCGCCGCCGAAACCCGCGCCGCCGAACCCGCGCTCCTCCACGTCGACGAAACCCACGAACCCCGCCCCGTCACCTGGTCCGAGCTACGCCGCCAGGTCGGCTCCCTCGCCGCCGAGCTGCGCGCCCTCGGCGTCCGCCCCGGCGACCGCGTCAGCGGCTACCTCCCGAACATCCCGCAGGCCGTCGTCGCCCTCCTCGCCACGGCCGCCGTCGGCGGCGTGTGGACATCCTGCGCCCCCGACTTCGGCGCCCGCAGCGTCCTCGACCGCTTCCAGCAGGTCGAACCGGTCGTGCTGTTCACCGTCGACGGCTACCGCTACGGCGGCAAGGAGCACGACCGCCGCGACGTCGTCACCGAACTCCGCCGCGAACTGCCGACCCTGCGCGCCGTCGTCCACATCCCGGTCCTCGGCAGCGAAGCCCCCGAAGGCGCCCTGGAGTGGTCGACCCTCACGGCCGCCGACGTGGCGCCCGTCTTCGAGCAGGTGCCCTTCGACCACCCCCTCTGGGTGCTCTACTCCTCCGGCACGACCGGCCTGCCCAAGGCCATCGTCCAGTCCCAGGGCGGCATCCTCGTCGAGCACCTCAAACAACTCGGCCTGCACTGCGACCTGGGCCCCGAGGACCGCTTCTTCTGGTACACCTCGACCGGCTGGATGATGTGGAACTTCCTCGTCTCCGGCCTCCTCACCGGCACCACGATCGTCCTCTACGACGGCAGCCCCGGCTACCCCGACACCGGCGCCCAGTGGCGCGTCGCCGAACGCACGGAAGCCACCCTCTACGGCACCTCAGCGGCGTACGTCATGGCCTGCCGCAAGGCCGACGTGCACCCCGCGCGCGACTTCGACCTCACCAAGGTGCAGTGCGTCGCCACCACCGGATCACCCCTGCCGCCCGACGGATTCCGCTGGCTGCACGACGAGGTCCGCGACGACCTCTGGATCGCCTCCGTCAGCGGCGGCACCGACGTCTGCTCCTGCTTCGCCGGAGCCGTGCCCACCCTGCCGGTCTTCGTCGGCGAGCTCCAGGCCCCCGGCCTCGGCACCGACCTCCAGTCCTGGGACCCCAGCGGCAAGCCCGTCATCGACGAGGTGGGCGAACTCGTGGTCACCAACCCCATGCCGTCCATGCCGATCTACTTCTGGAACGACCCCGACGGCAGCCGATACCACGACAGCTACTTCGACACCTACCCCGGCGTATGGCGCCACGGTGACTGGATCACGGTCACCTCACGCGGCTCCGTAGTGATCCACGGCCGCTCCGACTCGACACTCAACCGCCAGGGCGTCCGCATGGGATCGGCCGACATCTACGAGGCGGTGGAGCGCCTCCCCGAGATCAAGGAATCCCTCGTCATCGGCATCGAGCAGCCCGACGGCGGCTACTGGATGCCCCTGTTCGTGCACCTGGTTCCCGGAGCGACCCTGGACGAGGCCCTGCTGGGCCGCATCAAGCAGACCATCCGCGAACAGCTCTCCCCACGTCACGTCCCCGACGAGATCATCGAGGTCCCCGGCGTCCCGCACACCCTCACCGGCAAGCGCATCGAGGTCCCGGTCAAGCGCCTGCTCCAGGGCACCCCACTGGAGAAGGCGGTCAACCCCGGCTCCATCGACAACCTCGACCTCCTCCACTTCTACGAGGAACTCGCCCGCAAGCGCGACTGAAACCACACCGGCCTCGGACCCACCGAGCCACGGCGAAGTCCGAGGCCGGCCGCTGCGGGAAGCCACCTCCGCCCCCGTTGTCAGTGCCGCCGATTACTGTGAGTGAGCATTGATCGACAGCACACAAGGGGGAAACATGGCGCACACCGACCACCAGACGATGCGACGCGTCCTGCGCCGCGAAATCGCCGGCACGATCGGCCTGCTGACCGACGAGCACGACTTCCGTGCCATGCGGCGCTACCGCAGTTTCACCTTCGACGACCACAAGATCTATCTGGAACAGGTGGAGGCTCTCCTGAGGACCCGGGCCTCCCAGGGCAGTTGTACGACGATCGCCCTCTTCGACCCGCAGGAGTACGCGGAGTTCTGCGCCGAAACAGGCATCGACCCCGACGCCCCGGCGAGCCGCACTCGTTTCACGGCCGAACTCGCGACCACCGGACCCACCGTCCCCTACGAGGGCCAGCCACTGGCGGACGTCGTCCCCGCCCTCGTCGACGAGGCCGTCCGACAAGCCACCTGGGAGTACGCCTCCACCCTCCTCGCCCGCCTCGGCACCTGCGCCACCTGCGGCGAGGACATCGGCCGCGCCGCCTTCACCCGCGCCTCGAGCCTCCTGATGCGCATCCTCGACACGGCCCGGCCGGGCAGCCGACACCTCGTCTGCAGCGTCACCGGGACCCCGGAAACCCTCGTCTCCGTCCTGCACGCCGACGACGACGCCGAGGGCGCCACACACCTGGACGAGGCCGAAGCCCTGGAGTTCGCCACGGTCCTCGCCCTCGGCCTCGCCACCCGGAGCCCCGGCGGACTCGTGATGCGAACCAGCGCACCCGGCACACCTGACCAGATCTACGGATGGCGCCTGCGCGGAGACGACCTGGAGCCCCTCACCGCGGGCGAGGTCTTCGACGCCTACTGCACCGACATCGACTCCGGAGACCTCATCCCCCCGGAATCAGGCGTCGACTACTGCGTCCCACCGGACCTCGGCGGTGACGAAACGCCACACGAACACCAGCACTGAACACAAGCGGGGCGCTCCACCCGCGGGTGGAGCGCCCCACACGACCGCCATACGGCTGTCCAGCCCCGACTACTCGCCGGAGAGCACCGCCTGAGCGGCGTTACGCGCCTCCTCGGCGCTGTCCGCGGCCCGTGCGGCCGAGGCGGCGCGCTCACACTGCGCCAGCGTGTACTTCGCGAGCGTCGCCCGGACATAAGGAATCGAAGCCGAGCCCATGGAGAGGGAGGTGACACCCAGACCGGCCAGCACACAGGCCAGCAGCGGATCGGACGCGGCCTCACCGCAGACACCACAGCTCTTGCCCTCGGCCTTCGCCGCCTCCGCGGACAGCGCCACCAGGTCGAGCAGCGCGGGCTGCCACGGGTCCTGCAGACGGGACACAGCACCCACCTGACGGTCCGCGGCGAAGGTGTACTGCGCCAGGTCGTTGGTTCCCAAGGACAGGAACTCGACCTCCTGAAGGATCGAGCGCGCCCGCAGCGCGGCGGACGGGATCTCGACCATCGCACCGAACTTCGCCTGCAACCCGGCCTCACGGCACGCGTCCGCGAAGGCCTTGGCATCGGTACGGTCCGCGACCATCGGGGCCATCACCTCGAGGTAGACCGGCAGCCCCTCCGCGGCCTTGGCGAGCGCCGTCAGCTGGGTCCGCAGGACCGCGGGGTGGTCCAGCAGCGTCCGCAGACCACGCACACCCAGTGCCGGGTTCGGCTCATCGGACGGGGTCAGGAAGTCCAGCGGCTTGTCCGCACCCGCGTCCAGGACACGTACGACGACACGACCCTCGGGGAAGGCCTCGAGCACCTGCCGATAGGCCTCGACCTGCTTCTCCTCCGAGGGCGCCTTCTTGCTGTCGTCGAGGAAGAGGAACTCGGTGCGGAACAGACCGACACCCTCGGCGCCCGCCTCGACGGCGGCAGGGACGTCCGACGGTCCACCGACGTTGGCCAGCAGCGGCACCTTGTGGCCGTCGGCGGTGGCACCCGGCCCCGTCGACGCCGCGAGCGCGGCCTTCCGCTCGGCGGCGGCAGCCTCGAGCTGGGCCTTCTTCTCCTCGCTGGGGTTCACGAAGATGTCGCCGGTGCTGCCGTCGACCGCGATGAGCGTGCCCTCGGCCAGCTCACCGGCACCCGGCAGCGCGACCACGGCCGGCACTCCGAGCGCCCGCGCCAGAATCGCGCTGTGGCTGGTCGGCCCGCCCTCCTCGGTGACGAAGCCGAGCACGAGAGCCGGGTCCAGCAGCGCCGTGTCGGCCGGTGCCAGATCGCGAGCCACCAGGACATAGGGCTCGTCACTGTCCGGAACGCCTGGCATCGGAACCCCGAGCAACCGCGCGACGATACGATTCCGCACGTCGTCGAGGTCGGCCACGCGACCGGCAAGGTACTCACCGGCACCGGCCAGCAGCTCGCGGTACGCGGCGAAGGCGTCGTACACCGCCCGCTCGGCCGTGCTGCCCACGGCGATACGCCGGTCCACGTCCGCCATCAGCTCGGGGTCCTGGGCCATCATGGCCTGCGCCTCGAGCACCGCCTGGGCCTCGCCTCCCGCCAGATTGCCGCGCGCCATCAGATCGGCTGCCACAGCTTCCACGGCCTTGCGGGCGCGCCCCTGTTCACGCTCCGCGTCCTCGGCCGGAATCTGCTTGGCAGGCGGCTCGAGGACCGCCGTTCCCATGTGCCGAACCTCGCCGATCGCCACACCGTGGCTCACACCGACGCCTCGCAGCGTTGTCTCCATCTCACCCGTCTCCGATAGTGCGGCGGGTCCCGCCGCCGCGGTGGTTGTCGTCCCTACGTGCCGTCGGACGACGGCACCGAAGTCACTTCCAGGCGAAGAGGCTGTCGCCGGCCTTCACATCGCCGTTGTCACGCAGATCGGAGAGGGCCTCGGCCGTCGCCTCAAGAGCGACGATCGGGCACACCGGGGACTTGCCGGCCGCCTCGACGGCTGCCGGGTCCCACCGCACGATGCCCTGGCCGCGAGTCACGGTGTCGCCCTTGTTCACGAGCAGCTCGAAGCCCTCGCCGTTGAGCTGCACGGTGTCGATACCGAGGTGAGTCAACACCCCATGGCCCTGCTCGTCTACAACGACGAAGGCGTGCGGATGAAGAGACACGATGACCCCGTCCACGGGCGACACGGCCTCGGAGGGCTCACGCACGGGGTCGATCGCGGTGCCCGGGCCGACCATGGCCCCGGAGAAGACAGGATCCGGCACGGATGCCAGTCCGACGGCGCGTCCTGCCAGCGGGGACGTCACGGTGGTCATGGGAAGCCTCCCAGGGGTGGAGATCGTTATGGGCCGTCGCTGACTGCTCCGACGGCACACTGTTCAGCAGGGTATGTCACGTGAAGTGCCGGTTCCGCGCGGGCACTCCAGAGTGGTCTAGACCATATCGTAAACCGATTTGCACGCGCTCTGCGGCCGCGTGTACAGTCGTACTCCTGATTGGGACTGAGTGACGCAGCTAGGCGTCCTTGCCCAGCAGCACCCAACTTGTCAGATCCTATCTCGGGGTCGCCTTCTGCATGCCCGCAGGACGGTGGTCAGAGAGCCGGAAAAACACTGATAGAGTTTGGACCGCCGAAGGGAAGCCCGGAGGAAAGCCCGAGAGGGTGAGTACAAAGGAAGCGTCCGTTCCTTGAGAACTCAACAGCGTGCCAAAAGTCAACGCCAGATATGTTGATACCCCGACGCCGGGATTGTTCCCGGTGGCGAGGTTCCTTTGAAACACACAGCGAGGACGCTGTGAACGGCCGGATCATTCCTCCGGCTGTTCCGCTCCCGTGAAAGGCATTCACGGAGAGTTTGATCCTGGCTCAGGACGAACGCTGGCGGCGTGCTTAACACATGCAAGTCGAACGATGAACCGGTTTCGGCCGGGGATTAGTGGCGAACGGGTGAGTAACACGTGGGCAATCTGCCCTGCACTCTGGGACAAGCCCTGGAAACGGGGTCTAATACCGGATATGAGCCTCCATCGCATGGTGGGGGCTGTAAAGCTCCGGCGGTGCAGGATGAGCCCGCGGCCTATCAGCTTGTTGGTGAGGTAACGGCTCACCAAGGCGACGACGGGTAGCCGGCCTGAGAGGGCGACCGGCCACACTGGGACTGAGACACGGCCCAGACTCCTACGGGAGGCAGCAGTGGGGAATATTGCACAATGGGCGAAAGCCTGATGCAGCGACGCCGCGTGAGGGATGACGGCCTTCGGGTTGTAAACCTCTTTCAGCAGGGAAGAAGCGCAAGTGACGGTACCTGCAGAAGAAGCGCCGGCTAACTACGTGCCAGCAGCCGCGGTAATACGTAGGGCGCAAGCGTTGTCCGGAATTATTGGGCGTAAAGAGCTCGTAGGCGGCTTGTCGCGTCGGTTGTGAAAGCCCGGGGCTTAACCCCGGGTCTGCAGTCGATACGGGCAGGCTAGAGTTCGGTAGGGGAGATCGGAATTCCTGGTGTAGCGGTGAAATGCGCAGATATCAGGAGGAACACCGGTGGCGAAGGCGGATCTCTGGGCCGATACTGACGCTGAGGAGCGAAAGCGTGGGGAGCGAACAGGATTAGATACCCTGGTAGTCCACGCCGTAAACGGTGGGCACTAGGTGTGGGCAACATTCCACGTTGTCCGTGCCGCAGCTAACGCATTAAGTGCCCCGCCTGGGGAGTACGGCCGCAAGGCTAAAACTCAAAGGAATTGACGGGGGCCCGCACAAGCGGCGGAGCATGTGGCTTAATTCGACGCAACGCGAAGAACCTTACCAAGGCTTGACATACACCGGAAACGGCCGGAGACGGTCGCCCCCTTGTGGTCGGTGTACAGGTGGTGCATGGCTGTCGTCAGCTCGTGTCGTGAGATGTTGGGTTAAGTCCCGCAACGAGCGCAACCCTTGTCCCGTGTTGCCAGCAGGCCCTTGTGGTGCTGGGGACTCACGGGAGACCGCCGGGGTCAACTCGGAGGAAGGTGGGGACGACGTCAAGTCATCATGCCCCTTATGTCTTGGGCTGCACACGTGCTACAATGGCCGGTACAATGAGCTGCGATACCGCGAGGTGGAGCGAATCTCAAAAAGCCGGTCTCAGTTCGGATTGGGGTCTGCAACTCGACCCCATGAAGTCGGAGTCGCTAGTAATCGCAGATCAGCATTGCTGCGGTGAATACGTTCCCGGGCCTTGTACACACCGCCCGTCACGTCACGAAAGTCGGTAACACCCGAAGCCGGTGGCCCAACCCCTCGTGGGAGGGAGCTGTCGAAGGTGGGACTGGCGATTGGGACGAAGTCGTAACAAGGTAGCCGTACCGGAAGGTGCGGCTGGATCACCTCCTTTCTAAGGAGCACTTCTCAACCGGGCTTGCCTGGTTCAGAGGCCAGTACATCAGCGAACGTCTGATGCTGGTTGCTCATGGGTGGAACGTTGACTACTCGGCACACTTGACTGGCTTCTCTTCCTAGTACTGCTTCGGCGTGGAACGGATGAAGAAGGAGCAGGGGTGTCGGGCACGCTGTTGGGTGTCTGAGGGAATGAACCCTCGGGAGCCGGAGTCCGGGTAGTTGACGGGCGGCTGGTTGTTGTTTGAGAACTGCACAGTGGACGCGAGCATCTGTGGCCAAGTTTTTAAGGGCGCACGGTGGATGCCTTGGCACCAGGAACCGATGAAGGACGTGGGAGGCCGCGATAGGCCCCGGGGAGTCGTCAACCAGGCTTTGATCCGGGGGTGTCCGAATGGGGAAACCCGGCAGTCGTCATGGGCTGTCACCCGCTGCTGAACTCATAGGCAGTGTGGAGGGAACGCGGGGAAGTGAAACATCTCAGTACCCGCAGGAAGAGAAAACAACCGTGATTCCGGGAGTAGTGGCGAGCGAAACCGGATGAGGCCAAACCGTATGCGTGTGAGACCCGGCAGGGGTTGCGTATACGGGGTTGTGGGAGTGTGCTTGACCGGTCTGCCGGCCGGTCGGAGAGTCAGAAACCGTTGATGTAGGCGAAGGACATGCGAAAGGTCCGGCGTAGAGGGTAAGACCCCCGTAGTCGAAACATCAGCGGCTCTCTTGCGTATTTCCCAAGTAGCACGGGGCCCGAGAAATCCCGTGTGAATCTGGCGGGACCACCCGCTAAGCCTAAATATTCCCTGGTGACCGATAGCGGATAGTACCGTGAGGGAATGGTGAAAAGTACCCCGGGAGGGGAGTGAAATAGTACCTGAAACCGTGTGCCTACAAGCCGTGGGAGCGTCGGATGCAGCTTGCTGCATCTCGTGACTGCGTGCCTTTTGAAGAATGAGCCTGCGAGTTTGCGGTGTGTTGCGAGGTTAACCCGTGTGGGGAAGCCGTAGCGAAAGCGAGTCCGAACAGGGCGTTTCAGTAGCGCGCTCAAGACCCGAAGCGGAGTGATCTAGCCATGGGCAGGTTGAAGCGGAGGTAAGACTTCGTGGAGGACCGAACCCACCAGGGTTGAAAACCTGGGGGATGACCTGTGGTTAGGGGTGAAAGGCCAATCAAACTCCGTGATAGCTGGTTCTCCCCGAAATGCATTTAGGTGCAGCGTCGTGTGTTTCTTGCCGGAGGTAGAGCACTGGATAGGCGATGGGCCCTACCGGGTTACTGACCTTAGCCAAACTCCGAATGCCGGTAAGTGAGAGCGCGGCAGTGAGACTGTGGGGGATAAGCTCCATGGTCGAGAGGGAAACAGCCCAGAGCATCGACTAAGGCCCCTAAGCGTACGCTAAGTGGGAAAGGATGTGGAGTCGCAGAGACAACCAGGAGGTTGGCTTAGAAGCAGCCACCCTTGAAAGAGTGCGTAATAGCTCACTGGTCAAGTGATTCCGCGCCGACAATGTAGCGGGGCTCAAGCGTACCGCCGAAGTCGTGTCATTGCGATATCAACCCCCAACGGGGATCGTGATGGGTAGGGGAGCGTCGTCTGCCGGGTGAAGCAGCCGCGTAAGCGAGTTGTGGACGGTTGACGAGTGAGAATGCAGGCATGAGTAGCGATTCACACGTGAGAAACGTGTGCGCCGATTGACTAAGGGTTCCTGGGTCAAGCTGATCTGCCCAGGGTAAGTCGGGACCTAAGGCGAGGCCGACAGGCGTAGTCGATGGATAACCGGTTGATATTCCGGTACCCGCTGTGAAGCGTCAAACATCGAATCCAGTGATGCTAAGCCCGTGAAGCCGCCGGCTGAGTCTTCGGACGAGGCCGGAGTGGTGGAGCCGGTGACCCGAGCTGGTAGTAGGTGAGTGATGGGGTGACGCAGGAAGGTAGTCCATCCCGGGCGGTGGTTGTCCCGGGGTAAGGGTGTAGGACGTCAGGTAGGTAAATCCGCCTGGCACGTAGTCTGAGACCTGATGCCGAGCCGATTGTGGTGAAGTGGATGATCCTATGCTGTCGAGAAAAGCCTCTAGCGAGTTTCATGGCGGCCCGTACCCTAAACCGACTCAGGTGGTCAGGTAGAGAATACCGAGGCGTTCGGGTGAACTATGGTTAAGGAACTCGGCAAAATGCCCCCGTAACTTCGGGAGAAGGGGGGCCACGCCTGGTGATCACTCTTGCAGTGTGAGCTGGGGGTGGCCGCAGAGACCAGCGAGAAGCGACTGTTTACTAAAAACACAGGTCCGTGCGAAGCCGTAAGGCGATGTATACGGACTGACGCCTGCCCGGTGCTGGAACGTTAAGGGGACCGGTTAGCTTGGATTCGTCCAGGCGAAGCTGAGAACTTAAGCGCCAGTAAACGGCGGTGGTAACTATAACCATCCTAAGGTAGCGAAATTCCTTGTCGGGTAAGTTCCGACCTGCACGAATGGCGTAACGACTTCTCGACTGTCTCAACCATAGGCCCGGTGAAATTGCACTACGAGTAAAGATGCTCGTTTCGCGCAGCAGGACGGAAAGACCCCGGGACCTTTACTACAGTTTGATATTGGTGTTCGGTTCGGCTTGTGTAGGATAGCTGGGAGACTTTGAAATGCGGACGCCAGTTCGTGTGGAGTCGTCGTTGAAATACCAGTCTGGTCGTGCTGGATGTCTAACCTGGGTCCGTGATCCGGATCAGGGACAGTGTCTGATGGGTAGTTTAACTGGGGCGGTTGCCTCCTAAAGGGTAACGGAGGCGCCCAAAGGTTCCCTCAGCCTGGTTGGCAATCAGGTGTTGAGTGTAAGTGCACAAGGGAGCTTGACTGTGAGACCGACGGGTCGAGCAGGGACGAAAGTCGGGACTAGTGATCCGGCGGTGGCTTGTGGAAGCGCCGTCGCTCAACGGATAAAAGGTACCCCGGGGATAACAGGCTGATCTTCCCCAAGAGTCCATATCGACGGGATGGTTTGGCACCTCGATGTCGGCTCGTCGCATCCTGGGGCTGGAGTCGGTCCCAAGGGTTGGGCTGTTCGCCCATTAAAGCGGTACGCGAGCTGGGTTTAGAACGTCGTGAGACAGTTCGGTCCCTATCCGCTGTGCGCGTAGGAGTCTTGAGAAGGGCTGTCCCTAGTACGAGAGGACCGGGACGGACGAACCTCTGGTGTGCCAGTTGTTCTGCCAAGGGCATGGCTGGTTGGCTACGTTCGGGAGGGATAACCGCTGAAAGCATCTAAGCGGGAAGCCTGCTTCGAGATGAGGACTCCCACCTCTATAAGAGGGTAAGGCTCCCAGTAGACGACTGGGTTGATAGGCCGGATCTGGAAGCACCGTGAGGTGTGGAGGTGACCGGTACTAATAGGCCGAGGGCTTGTCCATAGAGGCTCGCGTCCACTGTGTTGGTTCTGAGACAACGACCGTGTCATCGTCCGGTCGACAGTTTCATAGTGTTTCGGTGGTTATAGCGTGAGGGAAACGCCCGGTTACATTCCGAACCCGGAAGCTAAGCCTTACAGCGCCGATGGTACTGCAGGGGGGACCCTGTGGGAGAGTAGGACGCCGCCGAACTCCTTTTAGAGCTCTGGCTCTTGGGCATATGCAGCCCAAGAGCCAGAGCTTTTTTGCGTTGAGGTAGGGTCAGGGAGCATCGTAGGTACGTTTCCCACAGGAGGCCCCCGGGTGGAGGTCCAGGAGACCCGTGTCCAGACGGACCGGGTCCTCACCATCCCCAACATCCTCAGCATGGCGCGGCTGCTTGGCGTGCCGCTGTTCCTGTGGCTGATCCTCAGGCCCGAGTTCGGCGGGCCGAAGAGCGATGGCTGGGCCCTTCTGGTGTTGGCTCTGAGCGGCATCAGTGACTACCTGGACGGCAAGCTCGCGCGGCGCTGGAACCAGATCAGCAGCCTCGGCCGGCTTCTCGATCCGGCGGCCGACCGGCTCTACATTCTCTCGACATTGGTCGGTCTCACCTGGCGCGAGATTCTGCCGATCTGGTTGACCGCTGTACTTTTGGCGCGAGAGCTGCTTCTGCTGGTGATGGTGGGCATCCTCAGGCGTCATGGCTATCCGCCGCCGCAGGTGAACTTCCTTGGGAAGGCGGCCACGTTCAACCTGATGTATGCCTTCCCGTTGCTGTTGCTCAGTGACGGAAGTGGATGGATCGCGTCACTCGCTGCTATTTTCGGATGGGCGTTCGCCGGATGGGGTACGACGCTGTACTGGTGGGCAGGAGTCCTCTACGTGGTACAAGTCCGCCGTCTGGTCCGAGCGGACGCCATGGCCGAGTGAACCCGCGGATTGAACGGGCGTAACGGCTCGATGGCCCGCGGCGGAAAAGTGCGGGACAATCTGGACGGGTGAAGTCGGCTAGACCGTCGTCTCTTCGAGGAGGACGCTTCCGACATGAAGGCCGTCGTGATGGCCGGAGGCGAAGGCACACGCCTTCGTCCCATGACCTCAAGCATGCCCAAGCCGCTCCTGCCGGTGGCCAACCGGCCGATCATGGAGCACGTTCTGCGGCTGCTCAAAAGGCATGGTCTGAATGAGACCGTCGTGACCGTGCAGTTCTTGGCTTCGCTGGTCAAGAACTACTTCGGTGACGGTGAAGAGCTCGGAATGGAGCTCAGCTATGCCAATGAGGAGAAGCCACTCGGTACCGCCGGAAGCGTCAAGAACGCCGAAGAGGCGTTGAAGGACGATGCCTTCCTCGTCATCTCCGGCGATGCCCTGACCGACTTCGACCTCACCGAGCTGATCAACTTCCACAAGGAAAAGGGTGCGCTCGTCACCGTCTGTCTGACGCGGGTGCCCAATCCGCTGGAATTCGGCATCACGATTGTCGATGAGGAGGGCAAGGTCGAGCGCTTCCTCGAGAAACCGACCTGGGGGCAGGTCTTCTCGGACACCGTGAACACCGGAATCTATGTCATGGAGCCCGAGGTCTTCGACTACGTCGAGCCCGATGTTCCCGTGGACTGGTCCGGCGATGTCTTCCCTCAGCTGATGAAGGAGGGCAAGCCGATCTACGGGTATGTCGCGGAGGGGTATTGGGAGGACGTCGGTACCCACGAGAGCTACGTGAAGGCGCAGGCCGACGTCCTGGAGGGCAAGGTCGACGTCGAGATCGACGGCTTCGAGCTCTCCCCGGGTGTATGGGTGGCGGAAGGTGCTGAGGTGCATCCCGACGCCGTCCTCCGTGGGCCGCTGTACATCGGGGACTACGCCAAGGTCGAGGCCGGGACAGAAATCCGGGAGCACACGGTCGTCGGCTCCAACGTCGTCGTGAAGAGCGGAGCCTTTCTGCACAAGGCTGTCGTCCACGACAACGTGTACGTCGGGCAGCACAGCAATCTGCGCGGGTGCGTCGTCGGAAAGAACACCGACATCATGCGTGCCGCTCGGATCGAGGACGGCGCGGTCATCGGTGACGAGTGTCTGATCGGTGAGGAATCGATCGTTCAGGGGAACGTGCGGGTCTATCCGTTCAAGACCATCGAGGCCGGCGCCTTCGTCAACACCTCGGTGATCTGGGAGTCGAGGGGCCAGGCGCATCTCTTCGGTGCCCGCGGGGTCTCCGGGATCCTGAACGTGGAGATCACGCCCGAACTCGCCGTGCGCCTGGCCGGCGCCTATGCGACGACCCTGAAGAAGGGCTCCACCGTCACCACGGCCCGCGACCACTCCCGTGGTGCCCGGGCGCTGAAGCGGGCGGTCATCTCCGCGCTCCAGGCCAGCGCCATCGACGTACGCGATCTGGAGAACGTACCGCTGCCCGTGGCGCGGCAGCAGACCGCGCGAGGCAGCGCCGGCGGGATCATGATCCGGACGACGCCCGGGGTGCCGGATTCCGTCGACATCATGTTCTTCGACGGGCAGGGAGCCGACCTGTCGCAGGCCAGTCAGCGGAAGCTGGACCGGGTCTTCGCCAGGCAGGAGTACCGGCGTGCGTTCCCGGGAGAGATCGGGGACCTGCATTTTCCGGCGAGTGTCTTCGACTCGTACACCGGGTCGTTGCTGCGGAACGTCGATACGACCGGGATCTCGGAATCGGGGCTCAAGGTCGTGGTCGATGCGTCGAACGGCAGTGCCGGACTCGTCCTGCCCAGTCTGCTCGGGAAGCTCGGAGTCGATTCGCTGACCATTAACCCCGGTCTCGACGAGTCCAGGCCCACGGAGTCGGCGGATACGCGGCGGTCGGGGCTGGTGCGGCTGGGAGAGATCGTGGCGTCCGCGCGGGCTGCCTTCGGGGTGCGGTTCGACCCGGTCGGTGAGCGGCTGTCGCTGGTCGACGAGAAGGGGCGGATCGTCGAGGACGACCGGGCCCTGCTGGTCATGCTCGACCTGGTGGCCGCTGAGCGCCGTAGCGGCCGGGTGGCGCTGCCGGTGACCACCACGAGGATCGCCGAGCAGGTGGCGGCGTATCACGGGACACAGGTGGAGTGGACGACGACGTCGCCCGACGACCTGACCAGGGTGGGTCGCGACGACACGACGATCTTCGGTGGTGACGGCAGGGGCGGGTTCATCGTCCCGGAGTTCAGCAGCGTCTTCGACGGTACGGCGGCCTTCGTACGGCTGATCGGGCTGGTGGCGCGGACGCAGCTCACGCTGAGCCAGATCGACGCGCGGATCCCGCGGGCGCATGTCATCAAGCGGGATCTTGCGACTCCCTGGGCGGTCAAGGGGCTGGTGATGCGCCGGGTCGTGGAGGAGGCCGGGGATCGCTTTGTCGACACGACTGATGGTGTGCGGGTCGTGGAGACCGACGGGCGCTGGGTGATGGTGCTGCCGGACCCGGCGGAAGCGGTCACTCACCTGTGGGCCGAGGGACCGGACGACGCGTCCGCGCAGGCCCTGCTCGACGAGTGGTCGGCGGTCGTGGACAGCGCAGGCCGGTAGGGCGCAGAGCACGCGCGCGTGCCGGGCAGGGTGTCCTCAAGGGGGCCTGTCCGGCACGTGGGTGGGGCCATTCGGAGGTAGTGGTCGCGGCGTGCGACGATGTGCGGCATGCCGCAGCAGCCCCCCGTTCGGAGCACACCTACGCCCCCTGCGCGCCCGGACGCGTCCATGTCGCTGCTCACGAACGTCATGGATCACAGCCTCGACGACGGGTACGCCGAGGCTGCGGCGCGCAAGAGGGCGGCCGGGGACGGGGGCCTGCCCAAGACGCTCAGGGCGAAGCTGGGGCTCGCCGTCGGCCTGGTGCTCGCCGCACTCGTGGTGACCGTGGGAGCGGCGCAGGCGCGCGTCGCGGCGCCCGTCGTAGCCAAGGAGCGCGAGGAACTGATCGACCGGATCGACCGTGAGACAACCGCGGCGGACAAGCTGGAGGACACCGTCGACGAGCTGCGCGGCGAGGTGAGCGCACGGCAGCGCGAGGCCCTGAAGACGGCGGGTGGCAGCGACGGGACCGAGCTCGTGGGCATCCTGGCGGGCGCCGTGGAGGTGCACGGGCCCGGTGTGAAGCTGGTCGTGAACGACGCCAAGGAAGCGGGCACGGACGGCGACGGCGACCCACGCGGGACGTCCGGGTTCTCCGACACCGGGCGGGTGCGTGACCGCGATATGCAGCGTGTCGTGAACGGCCTGTGGGAGTCGGGTGCCGAGGCGATCTCGATCAATGGACAGCGGCTGACCGCCCTGTCGGCGATCAGGGCCGCCGGTGACGCGATACTGGTCGACAACAAGCCGCTGGTTCCGCCGTACACGGTGCTCGCGGTGGGGGACGGGGAGCGGCTGAGCCGCAGGTTCCAGGACAGCGCCGACGGGCTGTACCTGGACGCCCTGCAGGAGAGCTTCGGGATCA
Organism: Streptomyces ferrugineus; assembly: GCF_015160855.1. Classification (NCBI taxonomy): domain Bacteria; kingdom Bacillati; phylum Actinomycetota; class Actinomycetes; order Kitasatosporales; family Streptomycetaceae; genus Streptomyces; species Streptomyces ferrugineus. The sequence continues at coordinate 3,477,540 of NZ_CP063373.1, forward strand.
GGACCAACATCTCCGTCCAGGACGACCTCCGGCTGCCCGCCGCACCGAGCGTGACCGTACGTACAGCACAGCCGAACACCGAGAACAGCGAGAAGGGCACATCGTGATCGCCGTACTGGGCCTCGTCGTGGGAGTCGTGGCCGGACTGTTGGTCCGGCCTGAGGTTCCGGCGGTCGTCGAGCCTTACCTGCCGATCGCCGTCGTGGCGGCTCTCGACGCCGTCTTCGGAGGGCTGCGGGCCATGCTCGACGGGATCTTCGACGACAAGGTCTTCGTCGTGTCGTTCCTGTCCAACGTGGTCGTGGCCGCGCTGATCGTGTTCCTGGGCGACAAGTTGGGTGTGGGGGCGCAGCTGTCCACGGGTGTCGTCGTCGTCCTCGGCATCCGGATCTTCTCCAACGCCGCGGCGATTCGCCGGCACGTGTTCCGGGCGTGAGGCCGATGAGCGACCACGACGAGACACCGGAGAACAGGTTCCGCAAGGAGCTGCCCGACGAGGTGCCGGCGGGTGCGGCCGAGGCCGAGAGGGACCCCGGGAGCGCGGTGCCGGCCGACGAGCAGCAGGACGGGCTGACCGGTCGGCAGCGGCTCGCGAAGGGGCTGTGGCCGCCTCGTGTGACCCGGGCCCAACTGATCGTCGCCCTGCTGCTGTTCGGCCTCGGGTTCGGTCTGGCCGTCCAGGTCGCGTCGAACAGCGACAGCGACACCGCTCTGCGCGGCGCACGTCAGGAAGATCTCGTTCGCATCCTCGATGAACTCGACGACCGTACTCAGCGTCTTGAGGACGAGAAGCAGGGTCTCGAGAAGCAGCGGGACGAACTGGAGAACAGTTCGAACCAGGCCGAGGAGGCCCGCAAGCAGACCATCGAGAAGGAGAGGCAACTCGGCATTCTGGCGGGCACGGTGGCCGCGCAGGGGCCCGGCATCACGATGACCATCGACGACACGAAGGGTACGGTCGAGGCGAACATGTTGCTCGACGCGATCCAGGAGCTGCGCGCCGCGGGCGCGGAGGGGATCCAGGTGAACGGCGTGCGCGTGGTCGCCGGCACGTACCTCACCGATTCCGGCAACAGCGTGAGCGTCGACGGGAACAAGATCAACGCGCCCTATCGTTTCAAGGTCATCGGCAAGCCGCAGGATCTCGAGCCGGCGCTCAACATCCCTGGAGGCGTGGTGCAGACCCTCGAGAAGGAGCAGGCCACCGTGACGATCGAGAGGTCGGACAAGATCGTCGTGGATGCCTTGCGAGCGGCGAAGCGGCCTGACTACGCTCGGTCGTCCTCCCAGTGAACCGGGGGTGCATGGGGGCCGTCCGGGGAGGGCATGAGGTTGCGGGGGGTCGGCGCACCGAATGGGTGGTGCGTGGTGGAAACTGTCTGGTGGAGACGGACGTTGTAAGGATGTCCGAGTCGGCCAGAGAGTGCAGTCAGGGTTCGTCCTGCCCCACGGGCGGGTCTGTTTCGGTCAAGGGGAATCGCCCGTGAAGTTGTTTGCGAAGTTGTTCGGCAAGAGCGCGCGAGAGGACAACGCCAACGCGACCGCTCGTCACCGCGCGCAGGGGGACGAGGATGCGCAGCGCCCGCTGTTCAGGGACCAGGTATCTGGGCCGGGCGGTGACATTTCCGGAGGTCAGGGCGCGCCGTCGGTTGACCCTGACCAGTCCGGCGGCATAGGTTTCGGGCAACCGTCAACCTCAAGTACGGGTGGAGGGTTTTCCCCGATGTCGGCCCTGGTGTGTACGAGGTGCGGTAACCGCAACGCGGAGAACAGCCGGTTCTGTTCCAACTGCGGCGCCCCGCTGCGGAGCGGTGCGGCGGCCGAGCGTCCGTCCGAGACCACCTCCACGATCTCCATCTCCGGTCTCGAGGCCTACGACGCCGAGGCCACCGGCCAGACGCCGATCCCGGCGCTGTCGCCCGAGGCCCAGGCAGCCGTCGACGCGCTGCCGCTGGGCTCCGCGCTGCTGGTGGTGCGCCGCGGGCCGAACTCGGGCAGCCGCTTCCTCCTGGACGGCGATCTGACCACGGCCGGTCGCCACCCGCAGAGCGACATCTTCCTGGACGACGTGACGGTCTCGCGTCGGCACGTGGAGTTCCGTCGCGCTCAGGACGGCTCGTTCACGGTGGCCGATGTCGGCAGTCTGAACGGCACATACGTCAACCGCGAGCGGATCGACCAGGTCGCTCTGAACAACGGCGACGAGGTGCAGATCGGCAAGTACCGGCTGGTCTTCTACGCGAGCCAGCGGGGCTACTGACCCTCCCCCGGAGCCCGTCCGGGGAGACCCAGGGAAGGTCCATGCTGAAAACACCGAGCGGCGGTGCCGGTCATGGCACCGCCGCCACGGACAGTCGGCTGATGAGCATCGGCACGGTGCTGAACGTGCTGCGCGCGGAGTTCCCTGACATCACCATCTCCAAGATCCGCTTCCTGGAGTCGGAGGGCCTGGTCGAGCCACAGCGAACCCCCTCGGGGTATCGCAAGTTCAGCGCACAGGACGTCGAGCGGCTCGGTCACGTCCTGCGGATGCAGCGGGACCACTATCTGCCGCTCAAGGTGATCCGGGAGCACCTGGACGCCATGGAGCGCGGAGAGGCGGCACCCCTGCCCACCCTGTGCCGCCAGCGGGACGGAGAAACGGTCCTGGAGCCCGTCGAGGGCCCCACGGCGGCCCGGGTAGGACGGGCCGAACTGCTGGCCGCCGCCGAGATCGGTGAGCGGGAGCTCGCGGAGTGGGAGTCGTACGGCCTGATCACCGCGCTGCCGGACGGGGCGTACGACGCGGAGGCGGTCACCGTGGCCTCGCTCGTGGTCGAGCTGGGGCGGTTCGGGATCGAGCCGAGGCATCTTCGGGCGATGAAGGCCGCGGCCGACCGTGAGGCCGGGCTCGTGGACCAGGTCGTGGCACCGCTGAGGCGGCATCGCAACCCGCAGACCAGGGCTCATGCCGAGGCGCGCGCCAAGGAGCTGGCGGGGCTCACCGTGAAGCTGCACGCCGCGCTCGTGCAGACCGCACTCGGGGTACGGCTGCCCTGAGCGGGGCATGCACAGGGAGGCCGGATCGGCCACCCGTTCTCTGCCCGACTACCCAAACGTCCCGAGCACGGCCTAGGGTTGCTGTGTGAACGAGCTCGATGTCGTAGGTGTCCGGGTCGAAATGCCCTCCAACCAACCGATCGTGCTCCTGCGCGAAGTGGGAGGCGACCGTTACCTCCCCATCTGGATCGGGCCGGGGGAGGCGACGGCGATCGCCTTTGCCCAGCAGGGCATGGCCCCCGCGCGACCGCTGACCCACGACCTGTTCAAGGACGTGTTGGAGGCCGTCGGTCAGGAGCTCACCGAAGTGCGCATCACCGACCTGCGTGAGGGCGTCTTCTACGCGGAGCTGGTGTTCGCCAGCGGCGTCGAGGTGAGCGCCCGCCCGTCCGATGCCATAGCCCTGGCCCTGCGCACCGGAACGCCGATCTACGGCAGCGACGGGGTGCTCGACGACGCCGGCATCGCGATTCCGGACGAGCAGGAGGACGAGGTGGAGAAGTTCCGCGAGTTCCTCGACCAGATCTCGCCCGAGGACTTCGGCACCAGCAGCCAGTGATAGGGCGTGGGCGGTACCCGGCGGACTTGCGGTGCGTGGGGGTGCGGTCCACAGTCGGTTACGGCGCAAAATGCCGGTATTCGCCGGCGGCGAGCGAGAGCGTCCTCAGGCCTGCTTCGAGCGCATTCGGCTAGCCTTTCCCCGCGGTGGGGTACGGGAAACCACTCCTAGGGTGATTATCACTCGGCGTGCCGAGTGTGGCGATCGTTGACGCACCCCGGGTGACTGCCTACCGTCGAGAAGGCAGGTCAAGGACGGAGGTCGGCGTGAGAAGCAGCGGCGACGGTACGGTGGGGGGTGTCCCCGAGCGCAGCCTCGGGGCGAGCGGTCCGTACCCGCTTCAAAGCGCTCTTCAGAGCAGCGCGGCCGATCACGCTCCGCAGCGACCGACGGCCGTGCCCAGCAGCGGCGGAGGGGCGGCGTCCATGGCGACCGAGCAGATCGGCTATCGCGGTCCGACGGCGTGTGCGGCCGCCGGCATCACCTATCGGCAGCTCGACTACTGGGCCCGCACCGGCCTCGTCGAGCCGAGCGTGCGGCCCGCGTACGGGTCGGGGACACAGCGGCTGTACAGCTTCCGGGACGTCGTCGTCCTGAAGATCGTCAAGCGGTTCCTGGACACCGGGGTGTCGCTGCAGAACATCCGTACCGCCGTACAGCACCTGCGGGAGCGGGGTTTTCGTGACCTCGAGCGCATGACATTGATGAGCGACGGAGCGACGGTGTACGAGTGCACGTCGCCGGACGAGGTACACGCGCTGCTACAGGGTGGGCAGGGGATCTTCGGGATCGCCGTGGGTGTGGTGTGGCGGGATGTCGAGAGCGCTTTGTCGCAGCTGCACGGGGAGCGGATCGACACGGGGGAGACGCTCATCGGGCACAACCCGGCGGACGAGCTGGCCCGGCGGCGTAACCGGGCGGTCTGAGGCCCTGAGCAGTCGGTCGTAGCAGGGCATTGTCAGTGGCGTGAGGCAGCATCGGAGATGTGAGAAACGCGCCCACGATCCTGCATCTCGACATGGATGCCTTCTACGCCTCGGTGGAGCAGGCATCCAAGCCGAGCCTGCGCGGGAAAGCCGTGATCGTGGGCGGGCTCGGGCCGCGTGGAGTCGTCGCCACGGCGTCCTATGAGGCTCGGGTATTCGGGGTGCATTCGGCGATGCCCATGGCGCAGGCGCGTCGGCTGGCTCCCAATGCCGCGTATCTCGTGCCGCGCTTCGGGATCTACCGTGAGATCAGCGAACAGGTCATGGGGCTGCTGCGGGAGCTGTCGCCGCTGGTGGAGCCGCTGAGCCTGGACGAGGCGTTCGTGGATCTGGAGGCCGGGGAGGCGGCCTGGGACGAGGCGTCGGCGCGGCTGGTGGGGGCGAGGTTGCGTGCGGACATACGGGCGGTCACCGGCCTGGCGGGGTCGGTGGGGCTTGCCGCGTCCAAGATGCTCGCGAAGATCGCCTCGGAGCAGGCCAAGCCCGATGGCATGGTGGTGATCGAGCCGGGGACCGAGCGGGCGTTGCTCGGGCCGATGTCGGCGCGGACCCTGCCGGGGGTGGGGCCGGCGACCGGAGACCATCTGCGGCGGGCCGGGATCCATACGGTCGAGGAGATCGCCGAGGCCGGGGAGGACGAGCTCGTGCGGCTGCTGGGCAAGGCGCATGGGCATGCCCTGTACGCCATGGCGCTGGCGCACGACGAGCGACCTGTGGTGGCCGAGCGGGAGACCAAGTCGGTGTCCGTCGAGGACACGTACGACGTGGACATCCACGATCGGGTTCGGGTGGGGATGGAGGTGCAGCGGCTGGCGGATCGTTGTGTGCGGCGGCTGCGGGAGGCCAGCTTGTCGGGGCGGACCATTGTGCTGAAGGTGCGGCGGTACGACTTTTCGACGCTGACCCGGTCCGAGACGTTGCGTGGACCCACCGATGATCCCGGTGTGGTGCGGGAGGCGGCCGCGCGGCTGTTGGAATCCGTGGACACGACGGGTGGCGTGCGGTTGTTGGGGGTCGGGGTGAGTGGGCTGGCCGACTACACGCAGGAGGATCTGTTCGCGCAGGCTGCGGGGGAGCGGGAGGGACGGGACGACTTGGAGGAGCGGGGGGAACAGACGGTGGGGGGCGGTGACGTCGAGCCGGTGGTTGCTGTGCGGGGGGTTGAGGGGGCTGGTGAGCGGCGGTGGCTTGCGGGGCACGATGTGCGGCATGTCGAGTACGGGCACGGGTGGGTGCAGGGGAGCGGGCTGGGGCGGGTGACCGTGCGGTTCGAGACGCCTGGGTCGGAGCCGGGGCGGGTGCGGACGTTTCGGGTTGATGATCCGGGGTTGGAGCGGGCGGAGCCGTTGCCGTTGGTGGCTGCGAGAGGGGGAGCGGATGGGGGTGGAGGTGGCGAGGTGCCTGGTGGGGCGATTGGGGCCGATGGGGCTTTGGGGGCGGGGTAGGGCTGGGAGCGGCTGAGGGGCTGAGTGTGGCTCGACCGGCGTGTGGAGTGCCGTGGGGGTTGGGCCGCTCGTCCGCGCCGACGGAGGGGCCGCTGCGCCCACCCGTGCCGCCCCAGCGGCACGACTGCCCGCGGCTGTGTCGGTTCGAGTGGCCGAGGTGCTGAAGCCGTGGGTCGAGCTGTCGGCGGCTACCTGCGCGGAACGGGGTTCTATGGGCGGGTATGTGGTGTTCTCGGGTCGTTGTCGTCCGGGGAATCCGTGGAGGCCAGGGTGCCGAAGTCCCGGTCAGGCGGCGGGGGTGGGGACGCTACGTCCAGGCCGTAGTGGTGGTAGAGCTGTAGTTCCTGTTCGGGGGAGAGGTGGCGGCCTACGCCGAAGTCGGGGGCATCCTTGATCAGGGTGCGGTCGAAGGGGACGTGGAGGGTGCCCTCCACCAGTTCGCTGGGCTCCAGGGGGACGAAGGCGTCCCGGGAGAACAGGCCGGTGCGTATCGCCGCCCATTCCGGCACTCCGGTCGCGTCGTCGAGGTAGACCTCGTCGATGGTGCCGATCTTGGTGCCGTTGCGGTCGAAGGCCTTGCGGCCGATCAGGTTGCGCGGATCGATGTCGGTCTGCACGGGCCCTCCACTTGGTCGCAAGTCATCCGTAAGCACTACGAAAAGGCAGATTGGTGAGAGCGGCCACTCGAAGGCCCGTGCGTCGGCCTCGCTGGTAGTCTTTCAAGCGGCTGCTGACCCCGTGCGGGAGAGTCCTCCGGACACCATCGGAGGCGCCGAAGGAGCAAATCCTCCCCGGAATCTCTCAGGCCCACGTACCGCACGGACGAGGTCACTCTGGAAAGCAGGGCGGGTGTCGACGGCTTCCGCTCTCACCGACGGTGAAAGCCGGAGGCCCTCGGGCGATCCGGTGAAGCTCTCAGGTTGAGATGACAGAGGGGGAGGCCGTCCGGGTACCCGCGCCGTGGTGCCCCTCGAAGGTCGCGTCAGACCAGGAGGCCTCCGCAATGACCGCCCACCGCATTCCGCTCTCCGAGCTCGAACAGGGGATTCCCTTCGAGCAGCGTCACATCGGCCCCGATCATGAGGCTCGGGCCAAGATGCTCGCCCAGGTCGGGTACGGCTCCCTCGACGAGCTCACGGCCGCCGCGGTACCTGATGTGATCAAGAACGCCGACTCTCTCGATCTGCCGGGAGCGCGTACCGAGGCCGAGGTGCTCGCCGAGCTGCGATCTCTCGCCGACCGCAACCAGGTGCTGGACTCGATGATCGGGCTCGGGTACTACGGGACCTTCACGCCGCCGGTCATCCTGCGGAATGTCATGGAGAACCCTGCCTGGTACACCGCATACACGCCGTATCAGCCCGAGATCTCGCAGGGGCGGCTCGAGGCGCTGCTCAACTTCCAGACCATGGTCGCCGACCTCACCGGGCTGCCGACCTCCGGTGCCTCGCTGCTCGACGAGGGGACCGCCGCGGCCGAGGCCATGGCGCTGTCCCGGCGGATGGGCAGGAACAAGAAGGGGCTGTTCCTGGTCGACGCGGATGTGCTGCCGCAGACCGTCGCCGTGATCGAGACCCGTGCCGAACCTGCGGGCGTCGAGGTCGTCGTCGCCGACCTCAGCGGCGGTATCCCGGCCGAGATCGCCTCTCGTGAGATCAACGGCGTGCTCCTTCAGTACCCGGGAGCCTCCGGTGTCGTACGGGACATCAAGGCCGTCATCGACCAGGCCCATGAGCTCGGCGCCCTCGTCACCGTCGCCGCCGATCTGCTCGCGCTCACGCTGCTGAAGTCGCCCGGAGAGCTCGGGGCGGACATCGCGGTCGGTACGACGCAGCGGTTCGGTGTGCCGATGGGCTTCGGCGGGCCGCACGCCGGCTACATGGCCGTACAGGAGAAGTTCGCGCGCAGCCTGCCCGGGCGGCTCGTGGGCGTGTCCGTGGACGCCGACGGGAACAAGGCGTACCGGCTGGCTCTGCAGACGCGTGAGCAGCACATCCGGCGGGAGAAGGCGACCAGCAACATCTGCACCGCTCAGGTGCTGCTCGCCGTGATGGCCGGCATGTACGCCGTGTACCACGGGCCCGAGGGGCTCAGGAGCATCGCCCGGCGGACCCACCGCTACGCCTCGATCCTCGCCGCGGGGCTCACCGCGGGCGGTGTCGAGGTCGTGCACGGCTCCTACTTCGACACGCTCACCGTGCGCGTGCCCTCGAAGGCCGCCGAGGTCGTCGCCGCCGCCCGGCAGAACGGCGTCAACCTGCGCCTCGTCGACGCCGACCACGTGTCCGTCGCCTGCGACGAGACCACCGCGCGGGCCCAGCTCGGGGCCGTATGGACGGCGTTCGGCGTTGAGGGGGACATTGAGGCGCTGGACGCGGCGACCGAGGACGCCGTTCCGGGCGCGCTGCTGCGCACCGACGACTACCTCACCCACCCCGTCTTCCACCAGCACCGCTCCGAGACCGCGATGCTGCGCTACCTGCGCAGGCTCGCCGACCGCGACTACGCGCTCGACCGCGGCATGATCCCGCTGGGCTCCTGCACCATGAAGCTCAACGCGACCACCGAGATGGAGCCGGTCACCTGGCCGGAGTTCGGGCAGCTGCACCCCTTCGCGCCCGCCGAGCAGGCGCAGGGCTATCTGACGCTCATCCGTGAGCTGGAGGAACGTCTCGCCGAGGTCACCGGCTACGACAAGGTGTCCCTCCAGCCCAACGCCGGCTCGCAGGGTGAGCTGGCCGGGCTGCTCGCCGTGCGCGGGTACCACCGAGCCGGCGGCGACGAGCAGCGGACCGTGTGTCTGATCCCGTCCTCCGCGCACGGTACGAACGCCGCCAGCGCCGTCATGGCCGGCATGAAGGTCGTCGTCGTGAAGACCGCCGAGGACGGCGAGATCGACGTCGAGGACCTGCGGGCCAAGATCGAGCAGTACCGGGACGAGCTCGCGGTGCTGATGATCACGTACCCGTCGACGCACGGCGTGTTCGAGGAGCACGTCGCCGACATCTGCGCGCAGGTGCACGACGCCGGCGGGCAGGTGTACGTCGACGGCGCCAACCTCAACGCGCTGGTGGGCCTGGCCAAGCCGGGGCACTTCGGCGGTGACGTCTCGCACCTGAACCTGCACAAGACCTTCTGCATCCCGCACGGTGGCGGAGGCCCGGGCGTCGGTCCGGTGGCGGTGCGTGAGCACCTCGCGCCCTATCTGCCCAACCATCCGCTGCAGCCCGCCGCCGGGCCCGAGACGGGCGTCGGCCCGATCTCGGCCGCGCCCTGGGGCTCCGCCGGGATCCTGCCGATCTCGTGGGCGTACGTCCGGCTCATGGGCGGCGAGGGGCTGAAGCGGGCCACACAGGTGGCCGTGCTGTCCGCCAACTACATCGCCAAGCGCCTCGAACCGCACTACCCCGTGCTGTACAACGGCCCGGGCGGGCTCGTCGCGCACGAGTGCATCATCGATCTGCGGCCGCTGACCAAGGCCACCGGAGTTAGCGTCGACGACGTCGCCAAGCGGCTGATCGACTACGGCTTCCACGCGCCGACGATGTCGTTCCCGGTGGCCGGGACGCTGATGATCGAGCCGACCGAGTCCGAGGACCTGAGCGAACTCGACCGGTTCTGCGAGGCGATGATCGCCATCCGCGCGGAGATCGAGAAGGTCGGGTCGGGCCAGTGGCCCGCCGAGGACAACCCGCTGCGGAACGCTCCGCACACGGCGGGCGCGCTGGGCGGTGAGTGGGAGCACGCGTACGGCCGTGAGGAGGCCGTCTTCCCGGCCGGGATGTCGGCCGCCGAGAAGTACTGGCCGCCGGTGCGCCGCATCGACCAGGCCTTCGGCGACCGGAACCTGGTGTGCTCCTGCCCGCCCCTGGACGCCTACGAGGACTGAGCGTCACAGGAGTCGCAGCAGGGGGTCGCGGCAGACGAAGCGAAGGGCTGTGTCCGGCCGGGAGTGGTCGGGCGCAGCCCTTTGTCGCGTCATGCCGTCGTCAGGGCCACCTCGGTCGCCTCGATGAGTGCCACGACCGGGACGCCGGGGGACAGGGCGAGGTCGGTGGTGGCGTCCCTGGTGACGGCCGCGGTGAGGGCGCCGCCCTCGACCTCGATGTTCACCGACGCCATCGCGCCGCCGGTGGCGATGCCGGTGACCGTGCCCGGGAGCCGGTTGTGGAGGGGCAGGTCCTTGGCCGGGGCGGTGGCGAGGGCGATGTGGGTCGCGGTCACGAGGGCGTTCACGGCGGTGCCTTCGGCCAGGCCGAGCTCCTCGACGGCCGACGGGGCGACCGCGGCGGTGAGGTCCTGGCCACCGGTGAGATGGACGTCGACCATGGCCATGGCCTCGCCCGGAGTGATGGCCGTGATCGTGCCGGGGAGCTGGTTGCGGATGCTCAGGCTCATGGGGACGCCTCGTGTGGTGCAGCTTGCCGTGGTATGCGGCTTTTGCCTCCCATTTTGCCTCCCACCGTAATCGCGCTACGGCCTCATCGGGGTGGGTGCGGGCGGGAACTTGAGGCCGGGGTTGGCCGTGAACTGGACGAGGGGGTGACCGCCGCCCTGTCCGCCCGCACCGTGGGCGAGCTGGCCGAGCTGACGCTGGACCTGCCGGCTCCGACGGGCGCTGGCCGGCGGGATCCGGGACATCGAACACGCCAGGGTCAGAACACGCCGGTGGGCCCTCCCCGGCGCACCCCGTTCAGACGATCCCGGACGACCTGAGCACCGCCCGCGCCTCCGCGTCGTCGATCTGCAGCCGCAGTCGCTCCAGTACGTCGATGCCCTCGCGCAGCGTCCCGCTCGCACGTGAGCGGCGTACTCCGGTGTCCAGCTCGTGCCACAGCAGAGGGTTCTCGACGAGGATCCGCGGATCCAGTTCCAGGCGGCGGCCGTCCGCATCGCACAGGGTCAGGTGTGTCGCCAGGTCGCCGTACTGTCGCACGGTCACCAGCTGGTCGGTGCGCACCGCCTGACGCCGTACCAGGCCGCGCACGGCGAGCCAGCCCGGGCCGGCGGTCACGCGCTGGGGGAGCAGGATCGTGAAGAGTACGGCGGTCATGACCAGCCACAACATGGCGCGCGGCGGTGTCAGGGTGTGCCCGTCCCAGTCGACCACCAGGGTCATGCCGCAGAAGAGCAGCGCGCAGCCCGCGGCGAACCGGGCGCCGTCACGCCAATGGCGGTCGCCGGTCGGGCACGGGCGCGGTCTGCTTCCGTCCACAGTGCAGACCGTAGGGGGACCAGGCGTCCGAGCGGATGCGGCTGACGCTGCTCTGACGCCTTACGGCTCATCGTTGACGCGATCCCGATGGCCGCGGCCGGTTCAGCCGGTGTGCAGAGGGCCGCCAGGACCGGTCGCGGGAACCTGCGGAGGGCGGGCAAGCCCCCGGCGTCAGCAACCCGTCAGCGTCCGGCCGATCGCCGTCAGTATCGCGTCATGAGGCGTCCGTAACCCCGGGACACCGGGCATAGCGTCAGTGGCACGCCCCGGCTCGCCTCCCCGCGTCCGGGGCCGTCAAGCCCTCGACGGACCGAATCCGGTCCAGCTCGGATCTCCCGGAGGCCCCATGACGGACATCCTGTACGACGAAGACCCGGAGCCCTCTGATCGGTTCCCGGCCGGCCCTCTGTACGTTCCGGTCCGGCCGGGACCGGCCGCCTGCGCGGCCCGCCTCTTCCGTACGCCCATCGGCGACCGTACGGCCGTGGGGTTCACCTCGCGGCGGAAACTGACCGCGACCCTCGGCCCCGACCAGTCCTGGATCCGGCTCGCCGAGCCCGCCCTGCGCTCCCTGACGGCACCGCTCGGTGTCACCACCGTCACGGTGGATCCCCGGTTCTGCGCACCGCCCACGCCGTCCGACGCGACGCACGCAGAGCAGCCCGTCGGTCCCCGTCTTCCTGACGGCGCTTGGGACTTTCGTGCTCTGCGTGTGGATGGGCCGAGGGGGGTCGTGCGATGACCGCAGTTCACGAACCGGCCGTGACCCCGGCGGCCGACGCGCTTTCGGTGTGGCCCGCCTCGGCCGTCGAACCCCGCGACGGCGAACTCGCCGTCGGCGGCGTGGCGCTCGCCGAGGTCGCCGACCGCTTCGGCACCCCTGTCTACGTCATCGACGAGGGCGAGGTCCGCGAGCGCTGCCGTACCTACAGGCATGTCTTCCCCGAGGCCGAAGTCCTGTACGCGGCCAAGGCGTTCCTGTGCCGGGCCATGGTCCACTGGGTGGACGAGGAGGGCCTGGGCCTGGACGTCTGCTCGGCCGGTGAGATGGAGCTCGCCGTCACCACCGGCTTCCCGCCGGAGAAGATCGTGCTGCACGGCAACGCCAAGTCCCCGCGCGATCTGGACACCGCGCTGCGCCTCGGGATCGGCCGTATCGTCATCGACAGTCCGTCGGAGATCGCCCGGCTGGCGGCGGCGGTCGGGTCCGACGGTCGTCAGAAGGTGATGGTCCGCGTGGTGCCCGGCATCAGCGCCGGCGGGCACGAGAAGATCCGCACCGGCAGTGAGAGCCAGAAGTTCGGCCTGTCCATCAGGGACGGGTACGCACAGCACGCCATCGCCCGGATCCTGGACCAGGCGCAGCTCGAACTCACCGGCCTGCACTGCCACTTGGGCTCGCAGATCACCAGCGTCAAGCCGTACCTCGCCGCCGTACGCCGTATGGTCGGCCTGATGGCCCGGCTGTACGAGCAGCACGGCCTGGTGCTGCCCGAACTCGATCTGGGTGGCGGCCACGGCATCGCCTACCGCCCCGGCGAGCCCGCCCTGGACCTCATCACGCTGGCCCGCAAGGTGCGTGCCGAACTCGGTGAGGCGTGTGCGGCGGCCGGGCTCACCGTGCCCCGTCTCATCATCGAGCCGGGGCGCGCCATCGCGGGTCCGGCCGGGATCGCTCTCTACCGCGTCCTCGCGGTCAAGCGGACCGGCGCGCACACCTTCGTCGCGGTGGACGGCGGCATGAGCGACAACCCCCGGCCCGCCCTGTACGGGGTGCGTTACGCGCCCCGCCTCGTGGGCCGGCACAGCGCCGCCGCGACGGGTCCGGTGTCCGTGGTGGGCCGGCACTGCGAGGCGGGCGACATCCTCGCCGCCGATGTCGAACTTCCCGACGACATCCGCCCCGGGGACCTGCTCGCCATCCCGGCCGCCGGCGCCTACCACCTGTCCATGGCCTCCGGTTACAACATGGTCGGCCGCCCGCCGGTGGTCGCCGTGGACGACGGCCATGCGCGGCTCCTGGTCCGCCGCGAGTCGCTGGAGGACATCCGCAGCAGGGACGTGGGCCTGTAAACCGAGGCCCGCCCCCGAATGGCAGTGGCGCGTCCCGTGCCCTTGTCGCGCCCCATGCCTGCCCTTACAGGTTTCGTTCCGTAATGTTCGTCGGTCAGATCGAATGTTTCGGCCGCGGAGGACGGCTGAAGCATATGCGGGCCTACGACCCCCGTCATCGGCGGCTTCAATCCCGCCCCGGCGCCGCATCTCCACCGCGTCGGCGGCTGGTGGTGCCTGATGCTCGCCGACGGCGGGTCGTCGGCCGGGTCGTGGGCGTGTGGGTCACCGAGCGCAGCGCCGGCGTTCGACTGGTTCGTGTGCGTCCCCCAGGGGGTCGCGCCAAGCCGTGACGGCCGTCGGCGGGTTGACCCGTCAGATTCACCGCGTACAAGGGGTTGCCACCGTTTGGGAGCTGTCTCTAGGGTGCGGCAGCAACGCAGCTTTCTGGATCCATTACGAAACTTTCGATCCAGGCGATCCGGTGGACGGCCATGGACGAGCCGTCCCGTACCCAAGGAGCGCATGATGGGCGACCCGGGACTGTCCCGCAGAGGCTTCCTGGCGGCCTCCGCCGCGGCCGGTGTGGGCGTGACGGCACTGAGCGGTTGCGGCGGCGACTCGGACGGAGGGTCGTCGGACGGCACGACCACCATCGAGTGGTGGAACATCTCCACCACCGAGCCGACGAAGAGCGTGTGGGCGGCGCTGGCCAAGAAGTTCGAGGCCCAGAACCCCAAGGTGAAGCTGAAGATCGTTCAGCTGGAGAACGACGCCTACAAATCGAAGATGACGGCGCTGATCGCCTCCGGGAAGCTCCCCGACATCTTCCACACCTGGGGCGGTGGCGTCCTCAAGCAGCAGGTCGACGCCGGGCTGGTCGAGGATCTCACGGACCGTACGAAGGACTTCGCCGACGGCCTGCTGCCGGTCGCGAAGGAGCCGTACCTCCTCGACGAGAAGGTGTACGGCATCCCGTTCGACATAGGCATGGTCGGTTTCTGGTACAACAAGGCGCTCTTCAAGGACGCCGGCATCACCGAGCCGCCCACCACCTGGAGCGGCTTCCTCGACGCCGTACGGAAGTTGAAGGCCAAGGGCATCACCCCGCTGGCCCTGGCCGGCAAGGAGACGTGGACCGGCATGTACTACTGGGCCTACCTCGCGATGCGCACCGCCGGCGCCGCCGCCGTGCAGAAGGCGTACGACGACAAGGACTTCACCGGCGACCCCTTCGTGCAGGCCGGTCAGCACCTCCAGGAACTCGTCGACCTCCAGCCGTTCCAGAAGGGCTTCCTCGGCGCCGCCTACTCCAGCCCCACCGGCCAGGGCGCGACCGTCGGCAACGGCAAGGCGGCGATGGAACTCATGGGCCAGTGGGCGCCGGTCGTCCAGGCCGACGTCGGCAAGGGCCTCGGCGACGACCTCGGCTTCTTCCCGTTCCCTGCGGTCGACGGCGGCAAGGGCACGATCACCGAGGTGTTCGGCGGGGGCGGCGGACACGCCCTGCGCAGCGGGGCTCCCCAGGAGGCCGTCGACTTCCTGAAGTTCTTCGCCTCCGAGGCCACGGATCTGGAGCTGGTCAAGAAGACCGGGGCCCTGCCTGTGGTCCCGGCCGCCGAGAGCGCCATCACCGACCCCAACATCAAGGCCGTACAGGCACAGTTGAAGGGCGCCACCGGCTTCCAGCTCTATCTCGACCAGGCCTACGCGCCCGCCGTCGGCCAGGAGGTCAACGACAGCGTCGGCGCGCTCATCGCCGGGTCCAAGTCACCGCAGCAGGTCACCGAGTCGATCACGAAGACCGCGAAGGAAGAGCAGTAGCCGGCGATGACCTCCACGTTCCTGCCGTCCGCCGACAAGCGGCCCGGCCCCGGTGTCGACCGTCCGCCCCCGACCGCGGACGCGGCTCGGGGGCGGGCCCGGCGGCGCGTGCTGCACTGGCTCAGCGCGGTCGGGTTCCAGGTGCCCGCCCTGGTGCTGTTCCTCGTCCTGGTGCTGCTGCCGATGCTGTTCGCCGTGTACGCGGCCTTCTTCCGCTGGGGCGGCTTCGGCATGCCGTCCGACTACATCGGCGGCGACAACTTCACCCGGCTCTTCCAGGACCCGGTCTTCCTGGGAGACCTGTGGCGCTGCCTGCTCCTGGTGGTGCTGTCGCTCGCCATCCAGCTGCCGTTCGCGCTCGCCATGGCCGTGCTGCTCAACCAGAAGCTGCGCGGCCGGGCCTTCTACCGGATGCTGTTCTTCGGGCCGTACGTCCTGTCCGAGGCCATCACCGGCGTCCTGTTCGGCATGATCTTCGCCCCCGGCGACGGCCTCGCCGACCAGATCCTGGGCGGCATCGGCCTCGACGGCCTCGGCGGTGAGTGGTTCGCCGACCAGTCCACCGTCATGGCCACCCTGTTCCTGGTCATGACGTGGAAGTACTTCGGCTTCCACATGATGCTCTACCTGGCCGGACTCCAGTCCGTCCCCGCCGAGTTGACCGAGGCCGCGCTCATCGACGGCGCGAACGCCTGGCAGCGCTTCCGAAGCGTCACCCTGCCGCTGCTCGCGCCCACCCTCAGGATCAGCGTGTTCCTGTCCGTGATCGGGTCGATCCAGCTCTTCGACCTGGTCTGGGTGACCACGGCGGGCGGACCCGACCATCACTCGGAGACCATGGCCGTGACCATGTTCCAGTACGGCTTCAAGCGCTACCAGGTCGGCTACGCCAGCGCGATCAGCGTGGTCATGTTCGGCATCAGCCTCGTCTTCGCCCTCGCCTACCAGCGGTTCGTGCTCCGCCGCGACCTCGAAGGAGCCACCACCACGATGCGGGGAGGCGCCAAGTGACGGCCAGGTCGGGCAGGAAGGCCGGCGGGAAGACCGGCAGGAAGAGCCTGCCCCTGCATGTGATCCTCGTGGTGGTCGGCGCGGTGATGGTCGTGCCGCTGCTCTACGCCACGCTGTCCGGCTTCAAGTCCACCGACGAGCTCTCCCGCAACCCGGTCGGCCTGCCGGAGTCGTGGGTGACCGGCAACTACACGGGGATCCTCGGCTCGGGGGACTTCTGGCGGCTGATCGGCAACAGCACCCTGATCGCGGTGGGGACCACCGTCCTGGTCGTGGCCGTCTCCGCGCTCTCGGCGTTCTCCTTCGCGCGCTTCGCCTTCCGCGGCCGCGAGACGCTGTTCACCCTCTTCACCCTGGGCCTGATGTTCCCCTTCGCGGTGGCGGCCCTGCCCCTGTTCCTGCTGCTGCGTTCCCTGGGCCTGCTGGACAACCCGCTCGGCGTGATCCTCCCGCAGGCCGCCTTCGGGCTGCCGATGACCATCATCATCCTGCGCGGCTTCTTCCGGCAGATCCCCGGCGAGTTGGAGGAGGCGGCCACGCTCGACGGGTGCAGCTCCTTCGGGTTCTTCTGGCGGGTGCTGCTGCCCATGGCCCGGCCCGCGCTGGGCACCGTCTCGGTCCTCGCCGTCGTCACCAGCTGGAACAACTTCTTCCTGCCGCTGCTGGTGTTCACCGACTCCACCTGGTGGACCATCCCCATCGGCGTCCAGCAGTTCCAGGGCCAGTACTCCGCGGAGTACGCCCGCGTCTTCGCGTACCTGGTGCTGGCCATGGTCCCCGCCCTCGCCTTCTACTCGGTCGCCGAGCGCCAGCTCGTCGGCGGCCTCACCGCCGGCGCGACCAAGGGATGACGCGCGCGCAGGCGGACGTACGGCTCACCCACCACCACCTCGTGAGGAGTCGCACCATGCGCAAGAACCGTCTCAGACTCGTCGGCGCCCTCGCGGCCGCCCTGGTCGCGGTCGCCGGCACGCCCGCCCAGGCGGGTCACCAGCAGCCCACCCTCGCCGACCTCGCGCAGCGCCACGGCCGCTACTTCGGCAGCGCGACCGACAACCCCGAACTCGTCGACGAGCCGTACAAGGCGATCCTCGGCAGCGAGTTCGACCAGATCACCCCGGGCAACGGCATGAAGTGGTACGCCACCGAACCCGAGCAGGGCGTCTTCGACTTCTCCCAGGGCGACGAGATCGTGAACCTCGCCCGCGCGGGCCACCAGAAGGTGCGCGGCCACACCCTCGTCTGGCACAGCCAGCTGCCGGGCTGGCTCACCGACCGCGAGTGGACGGCGACCGAGCTGAGGGCCGTGCTGAAGAAGCACATCCAGACCGAGGTACGGCACTACCGGGGCAAGATCTACGCCTGGGACGTCGTCAACGAGGCGTTCAACGAGGACGGCACCTACCGCGAGACGATCTTCTACAAGACGCTCGGCCCCGGCTATATCGCCGATGCCCTGCGCTGGGCCCACCAGGCCGACCCGAAGGCACGGCTCTACCTCAACGACTACAACGTCGAGGCGGTCGGACCGAAGAGCGACGCCTACTACAAGCTGGCCAAGCAGCTCAGGGCCCGGGGCGTCCCGCTGCACGGCTTCGGCCTGCAGACCCATCTGGCGCTCCAGTACGGCTATCCGACCACGCTGGAGGACAACCTGCGCCGGTTCGCGCGGCTCGGCCTGGACACGGCGCTCACCGAGGTCGACGTACGGATGGAGCTGCCCGCGACCGAGGAGAAGCTGGCCCAGCAGGCCGAGTGGTACCGGGACATGACCGAGGCGTGCCTGGCGGTGCGCCGGTGTGTGGGGATCACGCTCTGGGACTACACGGACAAGTACTCGTGGATCCCGGCGTTCTTCCCGGGCGAGGGAGCCGCCCTGCCGTGGGACGAGGAACTGCGGCCGAAGCCCGCGTACTTCGCGCTGCGGCAGGCGCTGAGGTAGGCCGCGGCCGCCGTGCGTCACGGGCGTCGGTACGAGGGTCGCCCGTGACGCACGGTGAACTACGGTGCGTGAGCGGCCCCGGACACACGTCGGGGCCGGCTCGCAGTCAGGGTCTGCGACCGGCCCCTGGGAGTACGCCGGGCGTCCGTCGTGCCGCCCGGTGGCGCAGGGCCTGACCGGCGTGGTCCGCCGGCGGGCGCTACGCGGCCGTCATCACCTTGCCGGTGCCCAGCGGACGGTGCGGGGCGATGATCTGGCCGTCGGGCAGGAGCTCACCGGTGTCCTCGAAGAGCAGAACGCCGTTGCACAGCAGACTCCATCCCTGCTCCGGGTGGTGCGCCACGAGACGGGCGGACTCCCGGTCGGCGGAGTGGGCTGAGGGACACGGTGGCTGGTGCTGGCACATGGATGGGATCTTTCGCTCTGTCGTGATCTCTGAGATGGCTGTGGTGTCTGTTTCGCGGCGTGAAGCTTCGTTCATGGCCGCCCCCCGTTGTGATAAGTCGGTCGGAACCCAGTGTTGCCCCACGGGCGTCAATCCGCAGGGATTTCGCAGCACAGCTTTCTTACAGGTTGATGACGCTTCACCCGCGCGGATGGTTCATCCCAACTCCACTGTCACTTCGGGTGGTTCGCAGTGGTCGGATAGGGCTAGTCCGTGCGGGCCCCGGGGGCTTGGAGGCTCGTTCGAGCGTATTGTCGCTCGTGCGAGCGAAGCCTTTCTCGCGCTTTCGTCTTTTCGCGCTCAGGCGAGTGCTTTCTCGCTCGTACGAGTGCTTTACGGCTCGTGTGTACGTGTTTCCTGTTGTCCGATACGAGCCTAATCCCATCGCCGGACAGTGGCGTACCCCGCCACCCGGAAAGGGGCGGCGGGGTACGTGGGCGCTCGCGCGGGGGCGCTGTCAGGCGGGGGAGCCGAGCAGCGGGGGCAGGGGCGGCGCCGGGGCCGGGGTCGCCCGGTGGGTGAGCACCGGGAGCAGCTCGGCGACCCGGTGCGGCACATGGGCCGCGATGCCGGGCGGGGCCGGGGCCAGCGGCACCAGGATGTCGGCGGTGTCGGGGTGCCCGGTGGCGCTGTCCGCGGTGCAGTCGCCGTGCAGCCAGAGGGCGAGCATGTACAGGCCGGGGAACGACAGCAGGCGCGGCTGGTAGGGCTGGGTGATCGTCTCGGCCTGCTGCAGTGCGCGTTCGGTCGAGGTGATGTACGGCCCCTCGAAGAAGTGCGAGAAGGCCCAGCCGTCGGGGGTCAGACGGGTCTCGGCCGCGGCCACCGCGCGGTCGCCGCACCGGATCAGGAAGCGCCAGCCGGCCAGCCGGGTCGCGGACATGCCCGCCGGGGTGATCTCGTCCAGGACGTGGACGGGCAGCGGGAGTTCGGGTGTGGCGGGCCCCTGGGCGGCGCGCAGCGAGGGTGTTCGGGCTGCGCGGACCGCGGTCGGCGAGCCGAGCGCGGTGAGGACGGAGCGAAGTGCGGGCGCGGGAGCCGGGGGGACATGCAGGGGCATGGTGGGTCGCCTCTCATTCGACAGGCAATGGCGCGAGGGCGGGGCGGACGGCGCTGTCAGCTCACGGAGGTCAGAGAGGCCGGGGGCCGGGGTCTGGGTGCCAAGGGGGATGGGTGAGGCCTGCCGTACGTCACCTGGACGGCAGGTCCGGGACCGCGGGCGCCAACCCTCTGCCTTGATTGCGGAGTTTATACGACGAGTGTTCAGACGGTGTTTCGTCTAACCGCTTTCGGTGCACCCGGCAAGGAGTCAATCGGTCGCCGATATGCGGGAATCATCCCGATTCCCGGGTGGTGCTGCGGCGATGACCTCGGGAAATGCCGTCGGTGCGGTCGGCCAATTCTCGTCGGCATTTTTCACGAGTTCGTGAGCCGTCCGAAACTGCACAGTGCGGCATGCCCGCTGAATGTGCCACCGGTCACATTCGACAGGGTAGCGGGCGCGGGGGCCGCGTGGGACGTTATCGATCGCTTCGGCTGGGCATCATCCAACCTGACCCGGGAGACCGGGCGGCCGGATCCTCGGCCCGCCCATCCGAGGAGGGACGCTTCGATGGGGGAGAAGGTCGTGGCAGGTCGGTTCGATCTGTCCGATCGGCAGCACTACCGCGAGAAGCTGCGGCAGTGCCTGACGGGCCTGGAGCGGCTGCTGGCGGAGAAGCGGTTCGATCGCCCCAAGAACCTCATGGGGCTGGAGATCGAATTGAACATCACCGGCTCCGACGGTATGCCGAGAATGTTGAACGCGCAGGTACTGGAGCGCATCGCGAGCCGCGATTTCCAAACAGAACTCGCCATGTTCAATCTGGAAGTCAACATAGCCCCACATCGATTGCAGGGGCGGGTATTCGACCGGCTGGCCGAGGAACTCCGCACGTCCCTGGCATATGCCGACCGAAAAGCGGGCGAGGTCGACGCGGGAATCGTGATGATCGGCATTCTGCCGACACTCGACCGGGACGACCTGGTCTCCTCCAACCTCTCCGACGTCGATCGCTACGTCCTCCTCAACGACCAGATCGTGGCCGCCCGCGGCGAGGACTTCACCCTCGACATCGACGGTGTGGAGCGGCTGAGCTGCACCTCGAAGTCCATAGCCCCCGAGGCCGCCTGCACCTCCGTGCAACTGCACCTCCAGGTCACCCCCGGCCGCTTCGCCGACGTCTGGAACGCCGCGCAGGCGGTCGCCGCCGCGCAGGTCGCCGTCGGCGCCAACTCGCCCTTCCTGTTCGGCCGTGAGCTGTGGCGCGAGTCCCGCCCGCCGCTGTTCCAGCAGTCCACCGACACCCGCCCGCCCGAGCTCCAGGCCCAGGGCGTGCGGCCGCGCACCTGGTTCGGGGAGAAGTGGGTCACCTCGGCGCACGACCTCTTCGAGGAGAACCTGCGCTACTTCCCGGCCCTGCTGCCGATCTGCGACGACGAGGACCCGCTCGACGTCCTCGACTCCGGCGGTGTACCGACACTCGCCGAACTCGTCCTGCACAACGGCACCGTGTACCGCTGGAACCGCCCGGTCTACGGCATCGCCGACGGCGTCCCGCACCTGCGCGTGGAGAACCGCGTGCTGCCCGCCGGGCCCACCATCACGGACGTCATCGCCAACGCGGCCTTCTACTACGGCGTCGTCCGCGCCCTCGCCGAGGAGACGCGGCCGGTGTGGACTCGGCTGCCCTTCGAGGCGGCGGCCGCCAACTTCGACGCGGCGTGCCGGCACGGCATCGACGCCCGGCTGCGCTGGCCGAAGCGCGGGCGCTACGGCGGCACCACCGAGGTCGACGCCGTGAGCCTCGTACGCGACGAACTGCTGCCGCTCGCCGAGGTCGGCCTGGACGCGTGGGGCGTGGAACCGGCCGACCGGGACCTCTACCTGGGCGTCATCGAGGAGCGGTGCCGCAGGCGCATGAACGGCGCGTCCTGGCAGGCGGCCACCTTCCACCGGGCACTGGAGTCGGGCCTGCCCCGAGAGGCGGCCCTGGCGGCGACGACACGGCGATACCGCGAGCTGATGCATCGGGGGGAGCCGGTGCACATGTGGCCGGTGGGGTTGCTGGAGCCGGTGCCGTTGGGGTGAGGGGCGGATCCTGCCGGGGTGAACCGCCCCGCGAGTGCCGCCCGTCAGGTTTGCCGGCTCCATGGTGAGGCTGCTTGGGGTGCAGCTGTGGTGTCGGTGTGGTGAGCGGTGGGGGCGTGTGGCCGTTCTTCGGGTGGGCCGTCAGAGGGGGCGTGGCCGTTCTTCGGGTAGTCGTGCGGGTGCTGGTTGTCGGCTGCGCCGGGTTGTGTTGAGTCGGGCCGCTCGGCGGGTGGGGGAGTCGTGCTTGGTGGGGGGCGTCTGTGAGGCTGCTTGGGGTGCAGCTGTGGTGTCGGTGTGGTGAGCGGTGGGGGCGTGTGGCCGTTCTTCGGGTGGGCCGTCAGAGGGGGCGTGGCCGTTCTTCGGGTAGTCGTGCGGGTGCTGGTTGTCGGCTGCGTAGGGTCGTGTTGAGTCGGGCCGCCTGGCGGGTCAGGTAGTCGCGCTCGGCCAGGTTGGAGGCCCTCTGGGCCGCCTCGGCGTACAGGCGGGCCGCTGTCGTGAGGTCGCCGTCGCGTTCGTGGAGGTAGGCCGCCGCCGCGGTGTGGCGGGGCAGGGAGTCGGGCAGTTCCGCGAGTGCCGTCAGGCCGGCGCGCGGGCCGTCGGCCTCGCCGATCGCGACCGCGCGGTTGAGCCGGACGACCGGGCTGTCGGTGAGGGCGGCGAGTTCGTCGTACCACTCGACGATCTGCACCCAGTCGGTCTCCTCGGCGGTGGGCGCGTCGGCGTGCAGGGCGGCGATGGCGGCCTGGGCCTGGAACTCGCCCAGGCGGTCGCGGGCGAGGGCCGACTGGAGGATCTCGATGCCCTCGGCGATCGACTTGGTGTCCCAGCGGCCGCGGTCCTGCTCGGCGAGGGGGACCAGACTGCCGTCCGGGGCCGTGCGGGAGGCGCGTCGGGCGTGATGGAGCAGCATCAGGGCGAGCAGGCCCGACACCTCGGGGTGGTCGATCGTGGCCGCGAGCTGCCGGGTGAGCCGGATGGCCTCGGCGGCGAGGTCGACGTCGCCGGAGTAGCCCTCGTTGAAGACCAGGTACAGCACGCGCAGGACCGTCGCGACATCGCCCGGCCGGTCGAAACGGACGCCGGAGACCGTGCGCTTGGCCCGGCTGATGCGCTGCGCCATGGTCGCCTCGGGCACCAGGTAGGCCTGGGCGATCTGCCGGGTGGTGAGACCGCCGACGGCACGCAGTGTGAGCGCGACCGCGGACGACGGGCTCAGTGAGGGGTGGGCGCACAGGAAGTAGAGCTGGAGCGTGTCGTCGACCGAGGGCGTGGGTCCCGGGGCCGGCTCCTCGTCGACGCGGTCCTCACGCCGGCGGCGGGCCGTGTCCGCCCGCGTCGCGTCGAGGAACTTGCGCCAGGCGACGGTGATCAGCCAGCCCTTGGGGTCGTGCGGCTGCTCGTCCGGCCAGACGCGGACCGCCTCGACCAGCGCGTCCTGCACCGCGTCCTCGGCCGCCGCGAAGTCGGCTCCGCGGCGGACGAGGACGGTGAGCACGCTCGGTGTGAGGCCTCTGAGCAAGGCCTCATTCATGGGCGATGCACTCCTCGCCGGTGGGATGCGCGGTCAGGAACGGGCGCAGCTCCAGCCACTCGTGGATCGGCTTCCCGCCAGCTCCCGGGGCGGCCGACAGCTCACCGGCCAGCTCGACGGCACGCTCATGGCTGTCGACGTCGATCACCATCCAGCCGGCGATGAGGTCCTTGGTCTCGGCGAACGGCCCGTCGGTGACCGGCGGGCGCCCCTCACCGTCGTACCGCACCCACGATCCCTCGGGAGCGAGCGCCTGACCGTCCACGAACTCGCCGGTCTTCTCCAGCCGGGCCGCGAAGTCGTTCATGTACTGCACATGCGCGGAGATCTCCTCCGGCGTCCACTGGTCCATCGGCACGTCGTTCACGGCCGCCGGGGCGCCGCGGTAGTGCTTCAGCAGCAGGTACTTGGCCATCGTGGTCTCCTCGACGCTGGTGCGACCCATTGTGGTCGCGTTCACCACGGGGACGGAGCCGGACACGGGATCTCGACATCGCCGCGGGGAATTGCCCAGAGATTTTTTCCGCTGAGCCGGCTCAGCCCTGCCCGTCCCGTGACGCCGCCTCCACGATCGCCTTGAGGATCACCGACTGGATCTGCGACGGGTCGCTCACCTCATGGCCCGAGCCGCCCGTGGCCTCGGCGATACGGTTCGCCTCCTCGCGGTCGGCGTCCGGACCGACGGCGATCATGATGAGGGGCACCGGGCGTTCGGGGTTGGTGAGGCGCTCCAGCTGGGCGACGAGGTCGGCGCGCGAGACGCTGCCCGGGTCCTCGTTCCGGCCGTCGGTGAGGATGACCAGCGCGTTGAACTTGCCCTCGGCGTACGAGCCGGTCGCCGCCCTGTACGCGGCGAGCGTCGTGTCGTACAGCCCCGTCGCACCGTTCGGCACCGGCGCCAGGTCGCCGAACGCCGCCGACAGCCGGTCGCGCTGGGTGCCCGTGCCCTTGCGGTCGCCGAGCCGCTCGGTCGGCACCAGGACGCGGTAGTCCTTGGCGCCGTCCAGCTTGGTGGAGAAGTCCCACAGGCCGATCTCGTCCTCGGCCGTGAACGTGGCGAGGGCCCGCTGCAGCGCCGCCTTGGTGACGTCCATCCGGGACCGCCCGCTGCCCGGCACCGGCTCGGACATGGAGGCGGAGGCGTCCACCACTGTGGTGATGCGCGCGCTCTGCACGGTGATCGTCCACACCCCGAGGGTCTCCTGGAGCGCGACCGCGGAGGCCGGCCGGGCCGCGGGCTCCGCATACGGCTGCGGACCGCTGCCGCCGGCCCCCGCGACCAGCGCGTCCGGCACCTCGTCGTCGGACGTGCGGAAGCCGTGCCGCTCCAGCAGCCGCCGCTGCGGGGGATCGTCGAGGTAGCTCATGAACCGGATCGCGGCCCGGCTCTGGTCGGTGGTCAGCCCCGTCTGTTCGAGCAGGGCGTACGGGTAGTCGAGCCGGGGCGAGCCGTCCTTCGGATAGAAGAAGTCCAGGCTCCTGTCGCCGTCCGCCGCGGTGTTGTACGCGTACGCCGCCTGCTCGCTGACCACCAGCGCCTGGTTGCGCCTCGGATTGCCCTGCTCGGTGCCCGAGGAGTCGCGCGGCAGGGTGTCCAGTACCTGGCCGTCGCTGTCCGAGATGCGCTGCGACAGGGCCTTCATCATCGCCGCGGCCTGAGTGTCCCCGCCCTCGACCCCGGCGGCGGCCGTGCTCAGCCGGGTCAGGGCGAGCAGGCCGGTGGCGCTCCGCGCGGGATCGGCCGCGCCGAGCCGGAGCGAGTTGTCGCGCAGCGCGGCACCGGCCAGCTCCAGCCAGCCGTACGTCTTCTCCGGCCAGCCCAGCGACTTCGCGACCGTGGGCTCCATCGCCACTCCGACCGGGGTGGAGGCGACATGGCCCACCGTGGAGACGTCGGCCGTGCCGCCGGTCGCCGTGAGCCGCTGCAGCCACACCTCCGAGTCCGGCACCCACACCTCGGCACCGGGGTCCTTGCCCGCCAGCAGCGTGTCCGTGACCTTGTACGGCTCGCGCGCGCTCACCGTGACGGCGACGCACCGCCCGTCGGAGGTGAGGTCCGCCTCCCGGGCGCGCTTCGCCGCGGACTCGAGGGCGGGGGCCAGATCGGGCGAGGCGGCCAGGGTCAGCCGTACCGGGTCGTCCTGGCAGGAGGAGCCGAACGACAGCAGTCCTCCTCTGACCGCGGCGGCCGTACCGCCCGCGACGGCCAGAACGAGGACCGTGGCGATCGCGACCGTACGGCGTCGTGCCCGTCGACGGGGGTCGCTGGCGCCCGCCCCATACTGATCGGGCAAGCTGTGACGTCCCATGTCGGTCGTGCCCCTCCCTGTCGCCCTGCTGAACCACGCGCCGGAATCCGGCCGTATGGCAGGCAGAGGGGCGGTACGCCCCGTACGGCGCCCGTCCCCCCAACGGCTTGTCGCGCACGGTCTTCGTAACTGCTTTCGAGACCCTAGCGGGGCGACGATGAGGATGAGGCGGGATTACTCAACTGGAGGCAGGTGTGCAGGGCGAGGCAGGCCCCGTGGCCGAATCTTTTCCGCATGAGCGGCCCTCGCGACGGATCTTCCGTGATGAGACGCTGCTCGTTCTGGGGCTTTCGCTCGGTGCGAGCGGTGTGTCCGCCCTCATCAGTTTTGTCGGTTCCGTCACCAAACCGGGCGGCCTCAAGGACCAGGCCGCCACCCTCAACGCCTCGGCCGCACCGGGCCGCCCCTGGCTGGATCTCGCCTGGCAGCTCTTCGGAATCACCACCGCGCTGGTGCCCGTCGCGCTGGTCGCGCACTTCCTGCTGCGCGAGGGCGAGAGCCTGCGCACCCTCGGCTTCGACCGCACCCGCCCCTGGCCCGACCTCGGCCGCGGCGCGCTGATCGCGGCGGTGATCGGCAGCACCGGAATCGCCTTCTACCTGGCCGCTCGCGGACTCGGCTTCAACCTCACCGTGGTCCCCGAGGCGCTGCCCGCGGTGTGGTGGAAGTACCCGGTACTGATCCTGTCCGCGCTCCAGAACGCGATCCTCGAAGAGGTCATCGTCGTCGGATATCTGCTGCGCCGACTGGGCCAGTTGGGCTGGACGCCCGGCACCGCGCTGGTGGCCAGTTCCGTACTGCGCGGCTCGTACCACCTCTACCAGGGCATCGGGGGCTTCCTCGGCAACATGGCGATGGGCGTGGTCTTCGTGTACCTGTACCGGCGGTGGGGCCGGGTGGGGCCACTGGTTGTGGCGCATTCCCTGCTGGACATAGGGGCGTTCGTCGGTTATGCGCTGCTCGCCGGCAAGGTGGACTGGCTGCCGACGGCGTGAGCGACGCCGAAGGGGCGGCGGGGGCGGCGGGGGGTGTACGACGGTCTCGTACACCCTGTCGTCGTTGTCTCGGACGCTTTAGGCGCTCTAGGCGATCAACTCCCCCTCGATGACGGTCACGGCACGCCCGCTCAGCAGCGTGCGGTCGTCGCGGAGCTCCGTGCGGACGCGGCCGGAGCGGCGGGAGGCCTGAAGGCCGGTGAGCTCGGCCCGGCCCAGGCGCTCGGACCAGAAGGGGGCGAGGGCCGTGTGGGCGCTGCCGGTGACCGGGTCCTCGTCGATGCCGACGTTCGGGAAGAAGCAGCGGGAGAGGAAGTCGTAGCCGCCGGCGGGGTCCTCGGCGCGGGCGGTGGCGATGATGCCGCGCCGCGAGTACGCGCCGAGGGCCTTCAGGTCCGGGGCCAGGCCGTGGACCGTCTTCTCGTCGGCGAGTTCGACGAGCAGGTCACCGACGTTCGGCCCGGTGTCGAAGGCACCGAGCGGCTCGGCCCCCAGCGCCTCCGCGACGCCGTCCGGGACCTCGACTGGCGTCAGGGGGGCGGTGGGGAAGTCGAGCGTGATCGAGCCGTCCTCGCGGGGCGTGGCGACGAGGACTCCACTGCGGGTGGCGAACCGCACGGTCCCGTCGTGCGCACCGGTGCTGTGCAGCACATGGGCCGTGGCGAGCGTGGCGTGCCCGCACATCGCCACCTCGGCGACCGGCGTGAACCACCGCAGCGCCCAGTCGGCCTCCCCACCCTCGGGCAACCGGTGCGCGAACGCCGTCTCGGCGTGATTGACCTCCATGGCCACGTTCTGGAGCCAGCCGTCCTCCGGGAACCCGTCCAGCAGCAGGACCCCGGCCGGGTTGCCGGTGAAGGGACGGTCGGCGAAGGCGTCAACGATTCGAATCCGCATGTCGCTGACGGTAGGGGGTGCGGGGAGGGGGCGGCCAAGGCCAATTCGGGGGTGCTGGACCGATTTCGCACGGCAGGATTGCCCCGCGCCCCGAGGGCTGCGCCCCATGCCCCGCGCCCTGGCGTGTGGCCCGATCCGCGCCCCCTCCCTATGCTCGATTCCAGGAGAGACCGACGTGACCGACTACTCGTTGACCCTCAGCGATCAGGAGATCGAGCGCTACCGGCTCATGGCCCAGGCCGCCGAGCACAGGGAGCGTGAGCTGTGGGGTGTCGCCGGGGCGGTCCCCGGTGCGCGGATCGCCGACGTGGGATGCGGGCCCGGTGCGGTCTCGGTGCGGCTGGCGGCCCTCGTCGCTCCGGACGGTGCCGTCTGGGCCGTCGACCGTGACGACGACGCCCTGGCCGTCGCGGCGGCCCTCGCCGAACGCTCCGCAGTGCCGGTGCACACCAGCGTCGGGTCCGCCGACGCCACCGGGTTGCCCGAGGGCACCTTCGACCTCGTGATGCTCCGGCACGTCCTGGCCCACAACGGCGGCCACGAGCAGGCGATCGTCGACCATCTGGCCACGCTGGCCAGGCCCGGCGGCACGGTCTACCTCGTCGACATCGACGCGAGCAGCTTCCGTCTGCGGGGCGCGCCCGGCGAGTTCGACGAGATGGACGAGCGGTACCGCGCGATGCACCGACGGCGCGGCAACGACCTCTCCGTCGGCACCCGGCTGGACGAACTGCTCACCGCGGCCGGACTGGAGGTCGTCGCCTTCGAGGGGCACACCGACGTCCTGACGCCGCCGCCCGGGATGCGCGGTCCCGCCTGGGCCGCCCGCGACGCCCTGGTCGCCGAGGGCCTGGCCACACCGGACGACATCGCCCGCTGGGACGAGGCCTTCGAACGGGCCGAGCCGACCCGGAGCGGGCTCCGCTTCTTCGCCGCGTCCTTCGTCGCCGTCGGCCGGCGTGCCTGACGCCCGGCGGGGTGGGCCTCGCGGTGGGTGGCGACGCGCAGTGCGGCGTGGTCGTCGGTGGGCGTGCCCTCGGCGAGGAGGTGCTCGCCCACGAACGCCGGGTGGTGCAGCCGGTAGGACAGTGAGCGCACCTGCCGACCCGGCGCGGCGCGGCGCACCAGCTCCAGCATCAGCAGGGCCAGCAGCGGGCCGTGCACGACGAGGCCGGGGTAGCCCTCCACGTCACGGCAGTACGGGGTGTCGTAGTGGACGCGGTGGGCGTCGGTGGTGAGCGCGCTGAACCGGAACAGCAGGGTCTCGGTCGGCCGGAGGCGCAGCCGCCACGGCTCTTGCGGCTTCGGTACGGCCGAGTCGTCGAACTCGGCCGGGTGCCGGCTGGTGGCGGCGTCGCCCGACCGGTAGACGATGTCCTGCTCCTCGACCAGGCGGACGCGGCCGCGCTGCCGGAGCTCCTGGCGCTCGGTGACGAACAGCCGCTCACCGCTGCGGCCCCGCTCGGGGGTGACGGCGGCCAGGCTGCTGACGCGCTCGGTCGGCTCGCCGAGACGCAGACGCGCGGCGATCTCGCAGCGTCCGCCGGCGAACATGGCGACGTCCCTCACCGCCGCACGGCAACTCACCCTCTACGCGGCCCGCGAGGCCGACGCCGGACGCCGGGTGGACATGGAGGCCGGCATGGCCAAGCTCTCCGCCTCGGAGACGGCGATGCAGATCGCCCTCAACGCCGTCCGGATCCACGGCGGTCACGGCTACTCGACCGAGTCCGACGTCGAACGCTACTTCCGTGACGCCCCGTTGATGGTCGTCGGCGAGGGCACCAACGAGATCCAGCGGAACGTCATCGCGAGCCGGCTGGTCGAGCGAGGGGGACTCGACGCCTGAGGCGGGCCCGAGCCACCTGTCACGCCCGCTCGCCGGGGCGCAGGGCGACGGCCCGACGCAGCGCCTCCCGGCCTGCCGGGACAGCGCCTCCCGGCAGGCCGGGATCGCGGGGTGCCGGCTGCCGCCGCGGCGTACGACCGTGAAGACGCGGCCGCTACCTGGTGTTCCTGGGCGCACGGGCACTGTGGCAGCACCGCCACGAGGGGGCCGCCGAGCCGGGGACGAACGCCCCCTCCGCCGTCGGAAGCCCGTGGCGGACCGGCCTGATCAGCAACGTCCTCAACCTGTCCCGGGCCGACACGTCCTCGAACGCCCCCGGATCCACCGTGCCCTCGGCTCGGGCGGCGGACCACGGGAGTCGGGCTGATCGGCCTGGGCCTGGTCGTGGCGACCACTGCCCTGCGCCCGGGCCCGCCATCTCGCCCCGCCCCTTGCTAAGCGAACTGTTCCGATATATCGTTGAGCCATCGCGACAGATCAACGATGGAATGGAGTGATTGGGATGCGTTCCCATGGATTCGAGCGTGGGCACGGTGGACACGGTCAGCACGGGCGAGGTGGCTTCGAGGAGCGGCTTCGCGGTGCCTTCGGGCCGTTCGGTCCGGGTGGTGGCGGCCCCGGCTTCGGTGGGCCCGGGTTCGGGCCCGGCCCCTGGGGGCCCAGGGGTCGAGGCGGGCCTCGGGGGAGGGCGCGGCGGGGTGATGTGCGGGCGTCGATCCTCGCCCTGCTGAAGGACCGCCCCATGCACGGCTACGAGATGATCCAGGAGATCGCCGAGCGCAGCGGCGGGGCGTGGAAGCCCAGCCCCGGCTCGGTGTACCCCACCCTCCAGCTGCTGGAGGACGAGGGCCTGATCGCCAGCGAGACCGAGGGCGGCAAGAAGCTGTTCTCGCTCACCGAGCCGGGCCGCGAGGCGGCCGAGGCCGGTCCCGAGGCGCCCTGGGAGGAAGCCTCCCGTGGCGTCGACTGGGAGGCCCTCGGTGAGATCCGCCAGGCCGGCTTCGGGCTGATGGAGGCCTTCGGGCAGGTCTGGAAGACGGGCAGCAAGGACCAGCGCGACAAGGCGCTGGCCGTCATCAACGACGCCCGCAAGAAGCTGTACCTGATCCTCGCCGACGAGGACTGACCCGCCGTAGGTGAAGGCGCCCCGCGGAACACACCGCGGGGCGCCTTCGCCATGCCGTCGGCGGGGGCGTTCAGGTCACCAGGCCCGCCAGCTTGCGCAGCGACTCGTTCAGCGCCGCCGTCGCCGAGTCCTTGAGCTTGCCCGCCATCAGCGACACCGCCGCGCCCGTGAACTCGCCGTCGATGCGCACCGCCGTGGCGCCGTCCCCCTCCGGGGTGAGCGTGTAGCGGGTGGCCACGGTCACCGCCATCGGGCCCTTGCCGCGAATCGCCAGCACCCGCGCCGGGTCCAGTTCCTCGATGGTCCACTCGACCTCGGCCGGGAACCCCATCAGCTTCATGTTCTCCTGGAAGGTCCCGCCCACCTCGAGCGCCGTGGGGCCGCCGCCCGGGAAGCTGGTGTGGGTCGCGTTCCACTGGCCGTACGCCGACCAGTCCGTCAGCTGTGCCCAGATCTTCTCGGCCGGCGCCTCGATGCGTGCCTCCGCGCTGACTTCGGCCATGCGACCACCCCTTCGTCTCGGGCTACGGTGTCGCGGAACGTAGCCGTGGGGGCCGGAACATTCAATACTGATGAACCGTCAGGAAATGTGGAGGTGCGTGCTCGTCGCGGCGAGCGGTCCCGTGGCTCAGCCCACGAGCCGGATCACCGCCGCGTCGAACAGATCCCACGCCCTCGGGAGCGCGCCCTCCTCATGGCAGTGCCACGCCTCCCAGAACAGGTCGGCGAGCAGGGCGTCCTCCGGGGCGTACACCCGGTAGACGTACTGTCTGCCGTCGACCGCGGGCAACGCCACCAGCCAGCACCTGCTCTCCGTGTCCCCGCGGGACCTCTCCATGCCCCTGTGGACGTACGACGCGGCGCGACGGTTGCGAACGGAGCGCACCGCAAGACGGCGCGCGCCCCTCGGGGTCGTTCGGCCTGATCTCATCCGTAAGGAGGAGATTCCGGCCCGCGGAGTCCACTTCGTGTGGGACGCCGAAATGCTTCCCCTCGGGGATGACTCGGCTCGATGAGGCTGATGGGGTAAGGGATGTGCAACCCCGTATCCCCCGGCAGTCGGCCCAGGAACAGGACTGCCGGCGCCCGGACGCCCCGTCGGACGCCGCCACGCTCAGCGACGAGCTGGCTGCGGTGGTCTCCGGTGCCCGCCGTCGGGCGACCAGGGACGGGGACCGGCAGATCGACACGGCCCATCTGCTGCACTCACTGCTGGAGCACGACCCGGACGTCTACGCCGTCTTCGGCGAGGGACCCCAGATCGCCCGCCTGCTCGGCTACCTCGTCCAGCGCACCATCGGCTACGGCCTGCGCTGGCAGGGCACCGTCGAGGACTCCGGCGCCGTACCCGTGGTGATGCACGGGGAGGGCTTCTCCCCGCTGGCCGCGAGCGCCATGGAGCACGCCTGCCGACGCGCCGCCGAGCGGGGTGATACGCAGGCCCGCGGCGTCGACCTGCTCGCGTCGATCGTGGTCGACCCGCAGGCGCGCGCCGTCGAGGTGCTCGCCCGCGCCGGGATCGACGCGGACACCGTGCGCACCCGCGTCGACGAACACCGCGACGAGTACGTCTCCGGCGGCGAAACCGCCCGCTAGGCCCCCTTCCGCTCTTGCCCCCTTCCGCTCTCCCCCCGCCGGTCAGGAATCCGAACCTGAGGTGAGCCGTCCTGCCGTGCGGCCGTCCACACCGCGAGACAGGTGTCAAAGGGGGTGACGCTCATGACATCGCCTGTCATCATGTGCCGGTGCGTAAGTCTGAGAGCGGTCACGTCGGCCGCGGCAAGGGTGTCGGGCTGGGTCTGGCGATCGGGTCGGCGGTCGCCTTCGGCGGTTCCGGTGTCGCGGCCAAGCCGCTGATCGAGGCGGGACTCGACCCGCTCCATGTGGTGTGGCTGCGGGTGGCCGGCGCCGCCCTCGTGATGCTGCCGCTCGCCGTGCGTCACCGTGCCCTGCTGCGCAGCCGTCCCGCGCTGCTCGCCGGGTTCGGCCTGCTCGGCGTGGCCGGGGTGCAGGCGTTCTACTTCGCCTCGCTGTCCCGCATACCCGTCGGCGTCGCGCTGCTCGTCGAGTACCTGGCGCCCGCACTCGTCCTCGGCTGGGTGCGGTTCGTGCAGCGGCGGCCGGTCACGCGCGCCGCGGCCGTCGGCGTGGTCCTCGCGGTCGGTGGCCTCGCCTGCGTCGTCGAGGTCTGGGCGGGGCTGAGCTTCGACGCCCTCGGACTCCTCCTCGCGCTCGGCGCCGCCTGCTGCCAGGTCGGCTACTTCGTCCTGTCCGACCAAGGCCGCGACTCCGCCGGCCAGGCACCCGACCCGCTCGGCGTCATCGCCTACGGCCTGCTGGTCGGAGCCGCCGTCCTGACCGTCGTGGCCCGCCCCTGGACCATGGACTGGCCGGTCCTCGCGGACACCGCCCACATGAACGGCACGCCGGTCGCGGCCGCCCTGCTGCTGGCCTGGATCGTGCTGATCGCCACGGTGGTCGCGTACGTCACCGGCGTGGTCTCGGTACGACGGCTCTCACCGCAGGTCGCGGGCGTCGTGGCCTGCCTGGAGGCGGTCATCGCGACCGTCCTCGCCTGGTTCCTGCTCGGCGAGCACCTCTCCGCGCCGCAGATCATCGGCGGGGTGGTCGTCCTGGGTGGGGCGTTCATCGCGCAGTCGTCCGCACCCGCCACTACCTCGGCCGAACCGGTGGCGAGCGGTGGCCCGGAGCGTGAGTTGTCCGCCCGCGGAAACGTGGCTTAAGCTCCGCAATCATGCCTTCGACACTCGTTCTTCCGCCTCCGGCCGCCTGAGGCGGGCCCTCCGGAACATCGGCCCGGCAGTGCGCCGGGCCGGACGGTGCTGCCCGCAGACGAAGTCCACGGACCCCGCTGAGCCGGGCTCCTCCCAGAACTTCTGCATGTCTGCGGAGAACAACTCGTGTCGAACACCTCTGTCTCCGGCCTGCCCCTCGGGCGAGGCCTCATCTACCTGATCGTCGCCGGTGCCGCCTGGGGCACCGCGGGCGCGGCCGCCTCTCTGGTCTACCGGACCAGCGACATGGGGCCGATCGCCCTGTCCTTCTGGCGCTGCGCGGCCGGCTTCGTGCTGCTGCTCGGCGTCCACCTCCTGCGTCCGCGGCCCCGGCGCACGATCTCCGAACCGCTCGCCCGCAAGGCGGTGCGGGCCGGCGCCACGGGTATCACGCTCGCCGTGTTCCAGACCGCCTACTTCGCCGCCGTGGAGGTCACCGGACTGGCCGTGGGCACCGTGGTCACCCTCGGCGCCGGTCCCGTGTTCATCGCGCTCGGCGCCCGGCTGACGCTGGGGGAGCGGCTCGGGCGCGGAGGCGTCGCGGCGGTGGCCGGTGCGCTCACCGGCCTCGTGGTGCTCACGCTCGGCGGCGGGGGCGCGACCGTACGGCCGTGGGGCGTGCTGCTCGCGCTCGTGTCCGCAGCCGGGTACTGCCTGATGACGCTGCTGGCCCGCAAGTGGGGCCGCGACGGCGGGACCGACGCCGCCGGCACGTCCGTGTGGGCCTTCGCGGTCACCAGCCTGTGCCTGCTGCCGTTCGCCCTGGCCGAGGGGCTCCTGCCGCACGCCGCCGATCCGCTCCGGCTCGGCTGGCTGGTGGCGTACATCGCGACCGTCCCCACGGCTCTCGCGTACGCCCTCTACTTCGCGGGTGCGGCCGTCGTACGGGCGGCCACGGTGTCCGTGATCATGCTGCTCGAGCCGGTCAGCGCGGCGGTGCTCGCCATCGTGCTGCTCGGTGAACACCTGACGGCTCCGACGCTCGCCGGCATCCTGCTGATGCTCGGCTCGGTCGCGGGCCTGGCGGTGGCCGAGACGCGCGGGGCGCGGCGGGAGCGGGAGGGCGAACCGCTGCCGGTGTGACGGCAGAGGGGTCCCACACCGCACGGTGCGGGACCCCTCAGCCCTCCTCGGCTCAGGCCGGGCGCCGCCGCAGCATGTGCTCGCGCGCGGCCGCGTCCCGCGCACCGGCCCGCCCCGCCAGCCGCCCCGCGATCCGGTCCTGGACCTCCGCCGTGCGCCGCCCGCCGAACTTGAACTTCGCGCGCACACCGGTCACTTCCAGCCGCAGCCCGCGAATACCCGACAGCAGCCTGCCGTACGGCACCTGCCCGACCGCCACCTCTGCCGAGCCGCCCTCCGGCTGGAAGTGGCCGACCTGGCGGCCCAGCAGCTCGGCCTTCTCGGCCGGGTCGTCCACGACGGTGGCCCGGCACCGGAGCTGGACAGCCGCGTAGAAGCTGGTCGGTGTGCCGTGCTCGGGCGGCTGTTCCGGCCCCGCCTGCCAGGGCCCGGGCACGAACACGTAGTCGTCGACCACGCTCAGCACGACCTCGGGGTTCGCCAGCAGCGCCGGCCACATCGGATGGGAGCGGGCCAGATGCGTGACCGCCTCACCGCGCGCGGTGTCGTACGCGAAGTGCAGCGGCTGGATGTGCGGCGGCTCGCCGTCCCCGCCGTTGACCGCGAGCTGCCCGAAGTCGTGGTCGTCCAGCCACCGCTGCCACTCGGCGTCGTCGCGGGGCGCGTCCCAGGGATGGATCAGCATCACAGGTCCGAGAGGTAGCCGGGGAGTTCGGTGCCGGGGGCGAGGCCGGGGTCGCCGACCGGCGTCGCGTAGCCCTTGCGCAGCGGGACGAGGCCGGCCCAGTGGGGGAGGGCGAGGTCCTCGGGCTCGTCGTTGACACCGCCGGTGCGCAGCTTGGCGGAGACCTCGGCGAGGTCGATGCGGATCACCGCGGTGGCGGCCAGCTCCTTCTTGTTGGCGGGCCGCGAGTCCCGGGAGCGGCCCGCCACCACATGGTCGACGAGCGCGTCCAGGGCGGTCCGCTTCTCCTCCGGGTCCGTCACGTCGTACGCGATGCCGTGCACCACCACCGACCGGTAGTTGATCGAGTGGTGGAAGGCCGAACGGGCCAGGACCAGCGCGTCGACATGGGTGACGGTCAGGCACACCGGCAGCCCCGGGTCGGCCTCGCCGGTCATCCGCAGCGGGCGCGAGCCCGTCGAGCCATGGACGTAGAGCGTCTCCCCGACCCGCCCGAACAGCGTGGGCAGTACGACCGGTGTGCCGTCGCGGACGAAGCCGAGGTGGCAGACGTAGGCCTCGTCGAGGATCGCGTGCACCAGTTCCCTGTCGTACGACGCACGGTCCGCGGAGCGGGTGGGGACGGTGCGGTCGGTCGGCGGGTAGGCGTCGGACGGAGCCGTCGATTGCGTGGTCCCCTGCATTGCGCTCCTTATTGCACTAGTGCATAATCATGTTTGTGCTAGGAGAATATCGGATCGAAGGGCGAGGCGCAGCCGAGATCGCGGCGAGCGTCGAGCGCGCGGTGGGCTCGGGCGAGCTGGCGCCGGGCCAACTGCTTCCTCCCATGCGGGAGTTGGCGACGGACCTCGGGGTGAATCCCAACACGGTCGCCGCCGCCTATCGCATCCTGCGCGAGCGCGGAGTGATCGAGACCGCGGGCCGCAGAGGGAGCCGGGTGCGGTCGAGGCCCGCCACGACCGGGCGCGAGTACGTCCGGGTGGACGTGCCCGAGGGCGTCCGCGACGTGGCGAGCGGCAACCCCGACCCGGCGCTGCTGCCGTCCCTGGCGAAGGCCTTCGCGGCCACGGCCGAACTGGCCGACCGGCAACCGGTGCTGTACGGGGACGATCCCGTGGACCCGGAGCTGGCGCGCATCGCACGGGCCCGGCTGGACGCCGACGGCGTACCGCAGGGGCCGCTGGCCGTCGCCTCCGGCTCGCTGGACGCCATCGAGCGCGTCCTGGTCGCCCACCTCAAGCCCGGGGACACGGTTGCCGTCGAGGATCCCGGCTGGGGCAGCCTGCTCGATCTGATCCCGGCACTCGGACTGCGCATGGCCCCCGTCGGGGTCGACGACGAGGGCCCGCTGCCCGACGACGTACGACGAGCCCTCGACTCCGGGGCGCGCGCCCTGATCGTGACCGACCGCGCGCAGAACCCCACCGGAGCCGTCGTGAGCGCCACACGCGCGCGTGCCCTGCGCTCCGCGCTGCGCCGGCACCCGGAGATCCTGCTGATCGAGGACGACCACGGGCACGGCATCGTCGACCTGCCCGTGCACCCGCTGGCCGGCACCACCCACCACTGGGCCTTCGTCCGCTCGGTCGCCAAGGCGTACGGCCCCGACCTGCGCCTCGCCGTGCTCACCGGTGACGAGACCACGGTGGACCGGGTGCGCGGACGGCAGCGGCTGGGCCCCGGCTGGGTGAGCCGGCTGGTGCAGCGGGCGGTGGTGCGGCTGTGGAGCGACGGCGCCGTGGATCCGGCGACGGTGGCGGCGGCGTACGGCAGACGCCGCGCGCTGCTGCGGGAGGCGCTGGCCGAGCGGGGGGTGAGGGCGCACGGGGCCAGCGGCCTCAACGTCTGGATCCCGGTCCCCGACGAGACGGGCGCCGTGTCCCGCCTGCTGCATGCCGGCTGGGCGGTGGCACCCGGGGCTCGCTTCCGCACGGCCGCTCCGCCCGGCATCAGGATCACCGTCTCGACGCTCAGGGAGGAGGAGGTCGCTCCCTTGGCGGACGCGGTGGCGACGGCGGTGGGTCCGGCACCGACGAGGCGTTACGTATGACCGGAGTTACGTATGACCAACGGGGCGACGGCCGACCTCTTGGGTGCTCTTTCGTCGCACCTGGGTAAGCGCGGCCCCCGCCAACACGATCACCGCCCCCACCGGCGTCGACCAGGCAAGGGACTCGCCGAGCACGGCGACCCCCGCTGCCGTCGCGATGACCGGAATGAAATAGGTGACCATCTGAGCCGTGGTCGGCCCGACCTCCGCGACCAGCCCGTACTGAAGCAGCACCGCGACCCCGGTCCCCAGCGCCCCCAACGCCACGATCGCCAGCAACGGCACAACCGGCACCCGCGTCGGCAGCGAGGTGAACAAGGGTGTGACAACGGCCAGTTGGACAGTCGCCAGCAACAACTGCGCACCGGTCAGCGACAGATGAGACTCACTCGCCCCCGCCAATGTCCGCCGCACGTATATCCAGCCGATCGGATAGCTCAAGGAGGCGAGTAGCGCCATGGCCGTCCCCGTGGCATCCAGGCCATGAAAGCCCTGCCACGCCCCCAGCACCGTCAGGACCCCGAGGAACCCGATCCCCAGCCCGGCCACCCGAACCCGCGTCGGCCGGTCCTCCGACAGCGCCACCATGGACAGGGCCATGCCCCACAGCGGTGAGGTCGCGTTGCAGATGCCCGCCAGCGTGGACGGAATGGTCAGCTCCGAGTACGCGAACAGCGAGAACGGCAGCGCGTTCAGCAGGAACCCGGCGACGGCGAGATGCCGCCACGTCCGCACCCCGCGCGGCAGCCGCTCCCGTTTCACCGCCATCGCGGCCGCCAGGATCGCCGTACCGAACACCAGCCGCCCCAGCGTGACCTGGAACGGCGCGTAGCCGTCGGTGCCCACCTTGATGAGCAGGAAGCTGAAACCCCAGATCAGGGAGAGGGCGGCGAAGCGCAGCCGCCAGTCGAGGCGGCCACGGGGACGAGGGCGGACGGCGGACGCGGCGGCGGCCGAGGCCGCGTCGCGAGAGGCGGTGGCGGTGGCGGTGGTCATGGCAGCAACGATGCCGCCCCCGATCTCGTAGCACAATCGAGTTTTTGCGCTCGATATCTCGTAGCATTGCTTACATGTTGAATCTGGAGCGCCTCCGTACCCTCGACGCCCTCGCCCGGCACGGCTCGGTCAGCGGTGCCGCCGAGGGGCTGCACATCACGACGTCGGCCGTGTCGCAGCAGATGTCCAAGCTGGAGCGGGAGGTCGGCCAGCGGCTCCTCGCCAAGAACGGCCGGGGCGTGCGGCTCACCGACGCCGGGCGGCTGCTCGCCGAGCACGCCGCGCGCATCCTGTCGCAGGTCGAGCTGGCCCAGGCCGATCTGGAGGCGCAGCGCGGGCAGGTGGTCGGCGAGCTGCGGCTGGTCGCGTTCCCCACCGCCCTGCGCGGACTGTTCCCCGCCGCGCTCACCGAGTTGCGGGCCGACCATCCGGCGCTGCGGCTGCGCACACGCGAGCTGGAGCCCGAAAACGGGGTCGCCGCGGTGATCAGGGGCGACGCGGACCTGGCCGTCGTCCTCGACTGGTACAACAAGCCCCTGCCGATGCCGGAGGGGCTCGCCAAGGCCCCGATCCTCGACGACCGAGTCGAGATCGCCATGCCCGAGGGGCACCCGCTCGCCGACCGGCGTGAGGTCGACCTGGAGGACTTCGCGGGCGACGAATGGGTCGCCTGGCCCGAGGGCGAGTTCTGTCACGAGTGGCTGCTCTACACGCTGCGCTCCAAGGGCATCGAGCCCCGGATCGCCCACCGCGCCGAGGAGCACCACACCCAACTCGCGCTGGTCTCCGCCGGGTTGGGCGTGTGTGTCGCGCCCCGGCTGGGCCGTGACCCGATGCCGCTGGGCGTGCGGGCCGTGCCGGTGCGCAACCGGGTCCACCGGTACATCTACGCGGTGTGGCGCGCGGACGCCGACCGCCGCCCGTCGATCCGGGCGGCGGTCGAGGCCCTCCAGGCGGCGGCCGAGAAGGTCGGCTGAGGGTCGCCCGCGACGACCGAGGGCGTCAGGTCACACCGACCCCAGCTTGCGGAAGTCCCAGGACACGATCTTCTCCGGCGTCAGCCGTATCCACGCGTGCCGGCCGTCGTGCGGCATCTCGTCGAGGCCGAAGTTCTTGCGGGCGAACAGCGTCTCGGGGACGTCGAGTTCGGCGCGCAGCTCGCCCACGCGCGGGATCTCGCCCACGAACTCGACGGTGCCGGACAGCTCGACGCCGCGCAGCTGCTCGTACTCCTCGCCCGTGTCGATCACGATCGCGATCCGCGGATCGCGCCGCAGCTCGGTCCACCGCTTGCTGCGGACCACCGAGTACAGCCACAGCGAGTTGCCGTCCCAGGCGAACCACAGGGCGCTGACGTGCGGGAAGCCGTCGGCGGACACCGTGGCGACCCGGCAGGTGCGCTGGCTGGTGAGGAACTCGTCCAGCTCACCGGGCGTCATCATGATCTTCCGGCCCCGGCGCTGAGTGACGGTCATACGGCCCCCTCTTCTCTCACGTCGTGTCAGAGGAGAGATCCTCTGACATCACGTCAGAAAAGGATGAGTCGTCTCACGTCCACACGCAATGGTGGCTCCGTCCTCACGCGATGGTGGTTCCGTCCTCACGCGATGGTGGCTACGCTCGCCCGCCCACACCGCCGTAGGGCACAGGGGGACCCATGCCGCCGTACGCCGAATTGAGCGCCCTTCTCGACCCCGCCACCACCGTCCTGCTCACCGTCGAGTGCCAGCAGGGCGTCGTCGGCCCGGACAGCGCGCTGCCCGAACTCGCCAAGGAGACGCGGGACTCGGGCGCCCTCGCCAACGTGGCCCGGCTGGTGGCCGCGGCCCACGAGAGCGGCGTCCAGGTGATGCACGCGATAGCCGAGCGCCGGCCCGACGGCCACGGCGCGAGCCGCAACGCCCGCCTCTTCCGGGCCGCCGAACGGCTCCCCGTCCAACAGCTCCGCGGTACCGAGGCGGTACGCGTGGCGGCGCCGATCGAGGTCGCCGAGGAGGACCTGGTGGTACGGCGGCTGCACGGGCTGTCGCCGATCCAGGGCACCGATGTCGACGCCCTGCTGCGCAACCTGGGCTGCCGCACCCTCGTGATCACCGGTGTGTCGGCCAACGTGGCCGTCCCCAACGCCGTGTTCGACGCCGTCAACCGCGGCTACACGGCCGTCGTGCCCACGGACGCCATCGCGGGGGTGCCTTCCGACTACACCCCCGCGATGATCCGCAACACCCTCGCATTGGTCGCCACGGTCGCGACCACGGACGAGGTGCTGGGCTGTCTGGGGCGTCCGCGCGGGGTCAGGCCAGCGTGATCGAGTCGCCCGACACGCTGATCTGCTTGGCCTCCAGCGGCTGGGTCGCGGGCCCCTTCTTCACGCTGCCGTCGAGGACGGAGAACTGGCTGCCGTGACAGGCGCAGGAGATGGTGTCCCCCGCGAGGTCCTTCATCGGGCACTTCTGGTGCGTGCAGATCGTCGAGAAGGCCTTGAAGTCGCCGGCCGCCGGCTGCGAGACGACCACCTTCTCGTCGGTGAAGACCTTGCCGCCGCCCTCCGGGATGTCGGCGGTCTTCGCGAGGGCCGCACCTCCGGCGCCCGCGTCGGCGGACGAACCGCCCCCCGCCTCGGTGGTCGCGCCGCCGGCGGCGGCGCCCTGCTCGGTGGACGAGCCGGACGCCTCGTCGTCCGATCCGCACGCGGTCAGCGCAGCGGTGAGCCCCGCGGCGCCGACCACCGCCACGACGGTACGGCGGCTGGGTCCCGACGCCGACTGAACTGATTCGCTGGTCATGCTGACGTTCCTTCCCGTCATTCGTGATCTGCCGAAAGGTACGGTCCTTGCGGACCGCCTGTTCAGACGATGTCGAAATCCTGACCCGGTCCGGCGGAGAGGTGGGTAAAGCGGAGCTGTCGGTTCCCTGTCCGGTGCTGTCGATTCACTGTCGGCCGCGCCGCACCGCCACTCGCCCGGGTCGCCGTCGACCCTCGCCGCGCGCCAGTAGCCTGGGGCGATGCTCAAGGAAGTCATCGCGACCCGCTACATCACCCCCCTGCGTGAGGGCGGCTCGCTGCCGGGGCTCGTCGAGGCCGACGACCTCGGGACCTACGTCCTGAAGTTCACCGGCGCCGGACAGGGCCGCAAGACACTCGTCGCCGAGGTCGTCTGCGGCGAGCTCGCCCGCAGGCTGGGCCTCAGGGTGCCCCGGCTGGTGACGGTGGAAGTCGACCCCGTACTGGGGCTCGGCGAACCCGAACAGCAGGTGCAGGAGCTGCTCCGGTCCAGCGGCGGCACCAACCTCGGCATGGACTTCCTCTCCGGCGCCCTCGGCTTCGACCCTCTCGCCTTCGAGGTGACCCGCGAGGAAGCCGGCCGCGTCGTCTGGTTCGACGCGCTGGTGAACAACGTCGACCGGTCCTGGCGCAACCCCAACCTGCTGATGTGGCAGGGCGAGTTGTGGCTCATCGACCACGGCGCGACCATGATCTGGCACCACAACTGGCCCGGAGCGCAGACCTCGGCGGAGCGCCCGTACGACGCCTCCGACCACGCCCTCGCCTCCTTCGCGCCCGATGTGCGGGGCGCCGCCGCCGAGTTGGCGCCGCTGGTCACCGAGGAACTGCTCGCCGAGGTGACCGCCGCGATCCCGGACGCCTGGCTGGTCGGCGAGCCCGGCTTCGAGGCCCCGGACGACCTCCGGCGGGCGTATGCGAGGCCCCTGCTGGCACGGGCGGCCGTCGTCCATGAGCGCATCACCGGCATCGAGGAGGGCAAGTGAGCGAGCGCCACATTCACATGGCCGGACACGTGGTCGAACGCCACATCATCCGGGGCGGCGAGGCGAACGAGCGGGACGTCTTCGAGTACGCCCTGTTGCGCGTCGTACCCCGAGTCGAACGCGGCGAGTGCATCAACGCGGGCGTGCTCGTGTACTGCCGGGTCCGGGCCTACGTCGGTGCCCGCACCCACCTCGACGAGGCGCGGCTGCTCGCCCTCGACCCGCGGGCCGACGTCGCCGGCGTCCGGGCCGCCCTCGGGGCGGTCGAGCGGATCTGCGGTGGCGGCGGGGGGACGGCGGGGCAGGCCGCCGGTGACGACGCCGGGCGGCGCTTTCGCTGGCTGATCGCGCCACGCTCCACGGTCGTGCAGCCGGGGCCCGTGCACACCGGGCTCACCTCCGATCCGGTGGCCGAGACGGAGCGGCTGCTCGACCTGTTGGTGAAGTGAGGATCAGGTAATGGATCACATGGGCGCGGTGGCCGTTGACACCGCGTGCCAGG
The DNA here is from genome assembly GCF_015160855.1 of Streptomyces ferrugineus. Lineage (NCBI taxonomy): Bacteria > Bacillati > Actinomycetota > Actinomycetes > Kitasatosporales > Streptomycetaceae > Streptomyces > Streptomyces ferrugineus. The sequence goes on from NZ_CP063373.1 coordinate 3,519,777, forward strand.
GCTTCTAGCGTCACGTCCATCGAAGGTACTAAGCGGTCGCTCACCCGAGGAGAGTCACTGATGTCCACCACTGAGCAGCGGGTCGCCGTAGTCACCGGCGCAGCGCGCGGCATCGGCGCCGCCACCGCCGTACGACTGGCCGCCGAGGGCCGCGCGGTCGCCGTGATCGACCTCGACGAGGCCGCCTGCAAGGACACCGTGGAGAAGATCACCGCGGCCGGCGGCAAGGCGATCGCGGTCGGCTGCGACGTCTCCGACGAGGCGCAGGTCGAGGCGGCCGTCGCGCGCATCGCCGAGGAGCTCGGCGCCCCGACGATCCTGGTCAACAACGCGGGCGTGCTGCGCGACAACCTGCTGTTCAAGATGAGCGTCGCCGACTGGGACACCGTCATGAACGTCCACCTGCGCGGCGCCTTCCTGATGTCCAAGGCATGCCAGAAGCACATGGTGGACGCGGGCTTCGGCCGGATCGTCAACCTCTCCTCGTCCTCCGCGCTCGGCAACCGCGGCCAGGTCAACTACTCCGCCGCCAAGGCCGGCCTCCAGGGCTTCACCAAGACCCTCGCCAAGGAACTCGGCAAGTTCGGCGTCACCGCCAACGCCGTCGCCCCCGGCTTCATCGCCACCGAGATGACCAAGGCCACCGCCGACCGCGTCGGCATGGGCTTCGAGGACTTCAAGGCCGCGGCCGCCACCCAGATCCCGGTGGCCCGCGTCGGCGAGCCCGACGACATCGCCAACGCCATCGCCTTCTTCACCGGCGAGGCGGCCGGCTTCGTCTCCGGCCAGGTGCTGTACGTCGCCGGCGGACCGCTCGACTAGGGACCTGGGAGACACGGACATGACTGAACTGCCTGCACTCTCCGGCAAGGTCGCCCTGGTCACGGGCGCCAGCCGCGGCATCGGATACGGCGTCGCCGAGGCGCTCGTCGCGCGCGGCGACCGCGTCGTCATCACCGGCCGGGGCGAGGACGCCCTCAAGGAGGCCGTCGAACGGCTCGGTGCCGACCGCGCCGTCTACGTGGCCGGCAAGGCGCACGACGAAGCCCACCAGGCCGTCGCCGTCGAGCGCGCCATGGACGCTTTCGGCCGGGTCGACTACCTGGTCAACAACGCCGGTACCAACCCGGTGTTCGGGCCGCTCGCCGATCTCGACCTGGGCGTCGCCCGCAAGGTCTTCGAGACCAACGTGATCTCGGCCCTGGGCTTCGCGCAGAAGACCTGGCACGCCTGGCAGAAGGACAACGGCGGCGCGATCGTCAACATCGCCTCCGTCGCGGGCATCGCGCCCTCGCCGTTCATCGCCGCCTACGGCGTCAGCAAGGCCGCGATGATCAACCTCACCCAGCAGATGGCGCACGAGTTCGCGCCCAAGGTGCGGGTCAACGCGATCGCCCCGGCCGTGGTGAAGACCAAGTTCGCGCAGGCCCTGTACGAGGGCCGGGAGGCGGAGGCCGCCGCCTCCTACCCGCTGGGCCGGCTCGGCGTGCCCTCCGACATCGGCGGCGCCGCCGCGTTCCTCACCTCCGAGCAGTCGGACTGGATCACCGGCCAGACCCTCGTCGTCGACGGCGGCATCTTCCTCAACGCCGGCGTGGGCTGACACCCGGGACACGACACCGACACCGACACGGGCGCCGCCGGACATCGGCGGCGCCCGTGTCGACGTATCGGAAGATCACTAAACCTCTGACAACGTAGTCACCGGAAGAACGAACAAGTGCTCCGTGAGACAGGAGGTCCAACGGCCGGAACACTGCGGTATCGTCTGCCGACCCTTGGTATGGCAGATCGAGGAGCGTGCGCGTGTTCAACCGGATCCGACGCCTGCGGCAGGTGGCGGCCATCGCGTCCATATCGTCCCTGGTGGCAGGGTGCGGTGTCCTCTCGTCCGATTCGACGGAGGAGGAGGGCCCGATCGTCGTGGGGACGACCGCGGCCCCGAGCACCCTGGATCCCGCCGCGTCCTGGGACAGCTCCTGGGAACTGTTCCGCAACATTTACCAGACCCTGCTGAGCTACCCGCCCGGCTCGACCACCCCCGAGCCCGACGCCGCCGAGAACTGCCGGTTCACCGACAACTCGAACATGAAGTACCAGTGCGAGCTGCGCGAGGGCCTGACCTTCTCCGACGGGCACACCCTCGACGCCAAGGCCGTCAAGCACTCGGTCGACCGCATCCGGAAGATCAACGTCAAGACCGGCCCCGCCGGTCTGCTGGGCAGCCTCGAACGGGTCCAGGTGCTGAACGACCGCGAGGTGGTCTTCCACCTCAACAAGGCCGACGCGACCTTCCCGTTCGTCCTCGCCACTCCCGCCATGTCGATCGTCGACCCCGAGGAGTACCCCGAGGACAAGCTCCGCGAGGGGGGCTCCATCGTCGGGTCCGGTCCGTACACCCTGTCTTCGTACGACGACGGCAACCAGGCCGAGCTCGTCAAGAACGACAGCTACAAGGGCATCGCGGAGCGCAAGCACAGTGCGGTGACCATCCGCTACTACCAGGACTCGCCCACCATGGTCGCCGCGCTGCGCGACAAGAAGCTCGACGTCGCCTTCCGCGGGCTCGCCGCCGACGACATCGTCGACATCCAGGCCGACGACGATGACGACCTCCAGATGATCGAGGGCTCCGGCACCGAGATCAACTACCTGGTGTTCAACCCCAAGGACCCCATGGCCGGCAAGTCCGCCGTCCGCAAGGCCATCGCCCAGGTCGTCGACCGCCCGGCGATCGCCCACAAGGTCTACAAGGACACCGTCGAGCCGTTGTACTCCATGGTCCCCAAGGGCCTGACCGGGCACACCACCGGCTTCTTCGACGACTACGGCGAGCCCAGCACGTCCAAGGCCCGCAAGATCCTCGCCGAGGCCGACATCTCGACCCCCGTCCCGCTCACCCTCTGGTACACCAGCGACCGCTACGGCTCCGCCACCAAGGCGGAGTTCGAGGAGCTGAAGAAGCAGCTCGACGCGTCCGGCCTGTTCGAGATCACCCTCAAGTCCCGCCCCTGGAAGACGTACGTCGAGGGTTACCAGAACGGCGAGTACGCGGTCTTCGGGCGCGGCTGGTTCCCCGACTTCCCCGACGCGGACAACTTCATCGCGCCGTTCGTCGGCGAGCAGAACGCGCTCGGCACGCCCTATCTGGCGCCCAGGATCACCGACGACCTGCTGCCCAACTCCCGTGCCCAGAGCGACCGGGCCAACGTCGTGAAGGACTTCGAGGACGCCCAGCGCATCCTGGTCGACGACGCGCGGCTGCTGCCGCTGTGGCAGGGCCGGCAGTACGTGGCCGCGAGCTCGGAGGTCTCCGGGGCCGAGCGGGCGCTGGACCCGTCGACGATCATGATGGTGGGGGAGCTGTCCCGCAAGACCAGCTGGTAGTCGACGGGATGTGCGGTGGGCGGGGCGATTGTCAGTGGCCGCCTGTAGGTTCGGAGAACTGGAAGTGACCGCTGCGCGGTCGCCCCTCACTGTTCGCCGCACATCGTAAGGAAGTTGACGTGACCGACATCGCCATGCTGCCCGAGTCCTGGCGCGGGGTTCTGGGCGACGAACTGCAGCAGCCCTACTTCAAGGAGCTGACCGAGTTCGTCGAGGAGGAGCGGGCGAAGGGTCCCGTCTACCCGCCGCGCGAGGAGGTCTTCGCGGCGCTGGACGCGACACCGTACGAGAAGGTGAAGGTCCTCATCCTCGGCCAGGACCCGTATCACGGCGAGGGCCAGGGACACGGCCTGTGCTTCTCGGTCCGCCCCGGGGTGAAGACGCCGCCCTCGCTGCGCAACATCTACAAGGAGATGCAGCAGGAGCTCGGCCACCCCGTCCCCGACAACGGCTATCTGATGCCGTGGGCCGAGCAGGGCGTCCTGCTGCTCAACGCGGTGCTGACGGTCCGCGCCGGCGAGGCGAACTCGCACAAGGGCAAGGGCTGGGAGAAGTTCACCGACGCCGTCATCAAGGCCGTGGCCGGCCGGCCCGACCCCGCGGTGTTCGTGCTGTGGGGCAACTACGCCCAGAAGAAGCTCCCGCTCATCGACGAGACGCGGCATGTGGTGGTGAAGGGGGCGCACCCCTCGCCGCTGTCCGCGAAGAAGTTCTTCGGCTCCCACCCGTTCACACAGATCAACGAGGCGGTGGCCCGGCAGGGGCACGAGCCGATCGACTGGCGGATTCCTGACCTGGGCTGATCTTGGTTGGCGGCCACGGTCTCGGCGGCGGGGGGCGGGGGATGTCGGCCGACGGCCGGTTCTTCGCCGGGGGCGAGGCGGGCAGCCGTTGGCCGGATTCGCTGCCGGCGCGCTGATGCCATCCGGGGATGGATCCCTTGCCGGGGGGGCGCCCGTCGACCGGATCCTTCGCTGGGCCGGTGTCTCATGGGGCCGGTCGCGCGCGGGGTGCTTGCTTCGCTGGGCTGGTTCCTCGCGGGCCGGTTCCGCGCGGAGGGGGCTTCCTGCGCTGGACGGTTCCTTGTCAGGTTGGTTCGGGGGCGGAGCCGCGCCTCGTCGGGCGGGCCATGCGGCGGGGTCGTTCTTCGTAGGGGCGGTTTCCGGTCGGGCCGGTTCCGGTGCTGGGTCGGCTCCTCGTCCGGCGGCCTCGCGCGGGGTCGGTTGGGGTCGGTTGGGGGGCGAGCCGCCTTCGCCGGGTGGGCCTCGTGTGGGGTCGGTTATTGGCTGGGGTGGCCTTTGGTCGGGTCGGTTGTGTGCTGGGGCGGCGTCTCGCAGGTTGGTTCTGTGCTGGGTCGCCTCCTCGCTGGGTGGGCTCGTGCGGGGTTGGTTGGGGAAGGCGGGGCCGCCTTCGCCGGTGGGGCTCGTGTGGGGTCGGTTATTGGCGGGAGTGGCCTCCCGGCGGGGCGTACCGCGGCGGTCGGTTTCGCGGTGGGCCGGTGTCTCGCAGGGTCGGTTCCGGTGCTGGGTCGGCTCTTCGCCCGGCGGCCTCGCGCGGGGTGGGTGCTTCGCTGGGGCGGCTTCTCGGTGGGTCGGCTCGCGGGTGGGGCGGTCCCTCGCGGGGTCGGTTTGATGGTGGGCGGTCCCTCGCGGGGTCGGTTTGATGGTGGGCGGTCCCTCGCGGGGTCGGTTTGATGGTGGGGCGGCCCCTCGCGGGGTCGGTTCCATGGTGGGGCGGCCCCTCGCCGGGTAGCCCCTCGCCCGGCCGACCCGCGGTGTGCATGCCCTCCACCGGTTGGCTCTCGCCCGGGGTGGTTCTTCGCTCTGACCAGGCCGGTGTCGTACGGAGCCGCCTGACCGGGATTGTCGGTGGGGGCCGTTAGCGTCGGGAGGAACCCAGCCGACGAGGGCCCGGAGGACGCGGTGGCGGAGCGACAGGAGCAGACGGCGCCGGACGCCGTGCTGACGCGGATCGGGCAGGTGGTGATGCTCCATCACGCCGGGGACCGTGAGGAGGCCCGGCGCCGCCTGCTGGACCTGTGGACGGAGCTCGGCGAGGGCGGCGACCCACTGCACCGGTGCACGCTGGCCCACTACCTGGCCGACACACAGGACGACCCCACGGACGAACTGGCCTGGGATCTGCGGGCGTTGACGGAGGCGGAGGGGGCCAGAAGCGCGGTCGCGGTACGGGCGCTGTACCCCTCGCTGCATCTCAACCTGGCCGCCGACTATGTGAAGCTCGACCGCGAGGAGGCCGCGCGCGTGCACCTGCGGCGGGCGCGAGGGGCGGCGGGGGTGCTGGGGGACGACAGTTACGGGGATGGGGTGCGCGCGGAGATCCGGCGGTTGGAGGGGTGGTTGGGGGAGGGGGTGTAAGGGGAGGCAGCGGGTCGCCCTCACTGTCCGTACGTCTGCTCGCAGATCCTCGACTCGGGGCTGTCCGGCCTCCAGCCGCCGTACTTCCTGCCCAGCGCGCAGATGTCCCCGTTCCCCTGGACCTCCTTGGGCAGCGACGCCGACACGTCGGGGGCCGGGGCGGCGGGCTGTCGTGGAACGTGGGGCGCGGAGTGCTGCGGGCGACGGGGCTCGTGCGGTTCGGGGCGGGAGCGCGCCGGCGGGGATGTGGGGTGTGCCGGTGCCGTGGCGGGCGCGGAGGGGGCGGCCGAGGGCGTGGGGTCCGGGCCGTCGATCAGGGCCAGGGCCTCGCGGGCCGGTGCCTGGACGACCTCGGGTTGCGTGGGGCCGCTCGGCCGGGGAGCCGGTGGCTGGGAGGGTGCCGTCGGTGTGCCGGAGGCCGGCGGGCGCTGGACCGTCGTACAGCCGGCAAGGGCCGAGACGGCCACGGTGACCAGGAGCGTTGCGGTGGTCGTCGTTCGATGCACCCGCGCAACTCTGCTGGTTCGGGCGGCCGTTGGGGCGGGAGACGAGCAGAGGTTGATCCACACGGGTGATCTCCGTCCCCGTACGGGCGGCGCCGGCCCGTCCCGGCTGACGTCAGTCGCCGGTGGCGCCGTCGATGCGCTCGCGGATCAGGTCCGCGTGGCCGTTGTGACGGGCGTACTCCTCGATCATGTGCGTGTAGATCCAGCGCAGGTTGAACTGCTTGCCGGTGCGCCTGCTGCGGCCCTTGGAGAGGTCGTCGAGGCCGAAGCGGGCCGCCTGGTGCCGGGCGGCCTCGATCTCCTCCTGCCAGGTGGAGTGGATCTCCCGCCAGGTGTCCGTCTCGGTGACGCGGAAGTCGCGGTCCGGGTCCTCCTCGGTGAAGAAGAGCGGCTCGGCGTCCTCGTCCGCGAGGACCGTGCGGAACCAGGACCGCTCCACGTCGGCCATGTGCCGCACGAGCCCCATCAGACTCAGCGTGGACGGCTCGACGGCGGCCGTCCGGAGCTGGGCGTCGGTCAGCCCTTCGCACTTCCACGCCAGGGTCTTGCGGTGATAGTCCAGCCAGCCCTCCAGCATGCTGCGTTCGTCGGCGGTGGTCGCGGGCTCCTCGCGTGCGGTCGTCATGCCCGTATCGTTGCTCAACTCATGCCGATTCACCATGAGTTTTCATCCCTGCCGCGCCCGCCGGACTCACCGGACTCACCGGACTCACCGGCCGAACATCCCGCCGAGCAACTCGCGCAGCCCCGCCCGCACCTGCTCCAGGCTCGGCACCTGCGCGCTGAAGGACCCCGCCACGCAGCTGAACATCAGCCCGTCCGCCCAGGCGACCAGGGACAGCGCGTGCCGTTCCGGGGCCGTCGAGCCCAGCGCGGTCACCAGGGCGGTGAGCTGGTCGCGGAAGCGGGCGCCCGTCGCGTCGAAGTAGGCGCGCAGCTCGGGGCGGCGCGTGGCCTCCAGGGCGAGTTCGTAGCGGGCGAGGGTGAGGTCGCGGTTGTGGGTCAGGGCGCGGTGCGTCGCCAGCGCAAGGCCGTCGACCAGTGAGTCCAGGCCGCCCCGCGGGTCAGGCATCTCCTCCAGCGCCAGCACCCGCGCCTCGCGTTCGGCGAGCCGGCGGACCGCCAGTTCCAGCAGGGCCTGCCGGGTGCGCGCCAGGTTGGAGGTGGAGCCCTGCGGCAGCCCGGCCGCCTCGTCGACCGCCCGGTGCGTGAGCCCCCGCATACCGCGCTCGGTGAGCAGGGCGAGGGCGGTGTCGGCGACGAGATCGGCGCGTGCGGCGCCCGCGGAGCGTACGGACATGGAGATCAATCTATCCCTCGCACTACGCCTGTAGTACAGTCGGGCAGGCATGGGTACTACACCTGTAGTCAATTCGGGAGGAAGTCATGGCACGGTCGAGACGGGCCCTCGTCATCGGCGGCGGCATCGGAGGCCTGACCGCGGCGGCCGCACTGCACCAGGGCGGCTGGGACGTCACCGTGCTGGAGCGGGCCCCATCCCTGGAGCCGGTCGGCGCGGGCATCTCGCTCGCCCCCAACTCCCTGCGCGCGCTGGACGTCATCGGGCTGGGAGACGAGATCCGCGACCTCGCGGCCTGGCAGGGCGACGGAGGACTGCGCACCCCGTCCGGGCGCTGGCTCTCCCGCACGGACGCCGCCGTCGTGGCCGAACGCTTCGGCGGCCCTCTCGTCCTCCTGCACCGGGCCACCCTCGTCGACAGCCTCGCCGCACGCCTGCCGGCCCGGGCCGTGCGCACCGGGGCCGCCGCGACCCTCGCCGACCCGGGCGACGCCGACCGGCCCGCGCGCGTGAGCACCCCGGACGGCGACCTGGAGGCCGACCTCGTGGTGGCCGCCGACGGCATCCGGTCAGCCGTACGCCGGGCCCTGTTCCCGCGGCACCCCGGGACCGTCTACTCGGGGTTCACGACGTGGCGGGTCGTCATCCCGGTGCCCGGCGCGCAGTTCGCCTCGCACGAGACCTGGGGCCGGGGCCGCATCTGGGGCTCGCACCCGCTGAAGGACGGCCGCGTCTACGCCTACGCCGCGGCGCTCACGCCCGCCGAGGGACGCGCCCCCGACGACGAGAAGGCCGAACTGCTGCGCCGCTACGGTGACTGGCACGACCCGATCCCCGCGATCCTCGCCGCCGCCCGCCCGGAGGACGTGCTGCGCCACGACGTCCACCGCGTCGCCGAGCCGCTGCCCGCCTTCCACCGCGGCCGGGTCGCACTGGTCGGGGACGCCGCGCACGCCATGGAGCCGATGCTGGGGCAGGGCGGCAACCAGGCCATCGAGGACGCCGTCGTGCTCGCCGCGTACTGCGACGACCTCGGCTCGTACAGCGCGGCCCGCCTCCCGCGTACGACCGCCATCGCCCGGCAGGCCGCGCGGGTCGCCCGCCTCAACCTGATGACGAACCGCGCCGGGATCGCCGTACGGAACACGGCGCTGGCCGCGCTGTCCAAGGCGGCGCCGCTGCTGTTCCTGCGGGGATTCGAGGACATCGCCGACTGGCGGCCGCCGCAGGCGCCGTATGCTGCCGGGAAGACCCCGGCAGGCAACCGTAAGAGGAGAACACCCCGTGAAGGTCGGCTGCATCGGACTCGGTGACATCGCGCAGAAGGCCTACCTGCCGGTGCTCGGCGTGCAGCCCGGGGTCGAACTGCATCTGCAGACCCGTACGCCCGCCACGCTCGCCCGGGTCGCCGACAGCCTCCACCTCCCGGCCGGGCAGCGGCACGCGGACCTCGACTCGCTCCTCGCCCAGGACCTCGACGCCGCCTTCGTGCACGCGCCGACCGTCGCGCATCCCGAGATCGTGACCCGGCTCCTCGAGGCGGGCGTGCCGACGTATGTCGACAAGCCGCTCGCCTACCGGCTCGCCGACTCCGAGCGGCTGGTGACGCTCGCCGAGCGGCGGAACGTGAGCCTCGCCGTCGGCTTCAACCGGCGCTACGCCCCCGGCTATGTGCAGTGCGCCGACCATCCGCGCGAGCTGATCCTGATGCAGAAGAACCGGATCGGGCTGCCGGAGGAGCCGCGCGCGATGATCCTCGACGACTTCATCCACGTCGTCGACACGCTGCGCTTCCTGGTGCCCGGCCCCATCGACGACGTCACCGTGCGCGCCAGGGTCGAGGGCGGGCTGCTGCACCATGTCGTGCTCCAGCTCGCCGGGGACGGATTCACCGCGCTCGGCGTGATGAACCGGCTCAGCGGCTCGGCCGAGGAGATCCTGGAGGTCTCCGGGCAGGACACCAAGCGTCAGGTTCTCAACCTCGCCGAGGTCGTCGACCACAAGGGCCAGCCGACCGTGCGGCGGCGCGGGGACTGGGTGCCGGTGGCCCGGCAGCGCGGCGTCGAGCAGGTCGCGCTGGCCTTCCTCGACGCCGTACGCGCCGGAAAGGTGCTCAGCGCCCGCGACGCACTGGCGACCCATGAGTTGTGCGAACGGGTGGTACGCGCGGTTCAGGAGCGGGCCGCCTGAGCCGGGACCGCAGCGTCCGTACGCCCTCGCCCGCGCACCAGGCGGCCATGATCAGCAGCGCCGCCAGGAACGGCCAGTCACCGAAGCGGACGTACGGAGTGGTGCCGGCGGACAGCGGCACCTCGTAGACCGCGCTGGTGCGCTCGCTCGTCGCCAGCCAGGAGCCGATGCGCTGGCCGCCCGGCCCGTACACGGCGGAGACACCGGTCAGCGTCGCGTGCACCATCGGCCGCCCGGTCTCGGCGGCGCGCAGCGCGGCGAGCGAGGCATGCTGCTCCGGGGCCCAGCTCTGCTGGAACGTCGATGTCGCCGACTGGGCGATCAGCACCTCGGCGCCGTCGTCCACGAGGTTGCGGCTCATGTCGGGGAACGCGGACTCGAAGCAGACCATCGGGCCGATGCGCAGCCCGTGCCCGGCGTCCATCACGACCTGCTGTGTGCCGCGCCTGCGGTCCTCGGCGGCCGCCTTGCCCACGGAGGTGGCCCAGCCCAGCATCGAGCGCAGCGGTATGTACTCCCCGAAGGGGACCAGCCGCATCTTGTCGTAGCGGGCGCCGGTCGGGCCGTCCGGGCCGACGAGGATCGAGCTCTTGTAGATGCCGGGCTTGTCGGAGCGCCGCGCGTCCACGTTGACCAGGATGTTCGTCCCCGTCTCGCGCGAGAGTGCCGCGAGCCGCCGGGCGAAGTCGGGCCGGTCGCCGAGGTCGAAGCCGACGCTGCTCTCGCCCCAGACGATCAGGTCGGCGCCCTGGCCGGCCAGCTCGCGGGTGAGTTGCACCTCCCGGTCGAAGCGCCGGTCGGCCTTGCCCGTGCCCTCGATGACGCCGGGCTGCACCACGGCGATCCGGACCCGGTTCTCGACGTCGGGGCGCGGGGACCACACCCAGGCGGCCGAGGTGGCCACGGCCGTGGCGGTCAGCCCGGCCAGCGCCGGCACCCGGGAGGAGCGCACCGTCACCAGCACGGCGACCGCGACATTGACGGCGACTGTCAGGAAGCTGATCAGCCACACCCCGCCCACCGAGGCCAGCCGCAGCGCGGGCTCCACCTGCCACTGACTGGAGCCCAGCACGCCCCACGGCCCGCCCAGCCCCTGCCAGGAGCGGACCAGCTCGACCAGCAGCCAGCCGGACGGCAGCACGAGGAGCGCCGCCGCAACCCGGCCCGGGGACGGGCCGGGCGAGGCCAGGAAGCGGCGCACCAGCCAGCCCCAGGGGGCCCACAGGGCGCCGAGGAGGGCGGCGATGACGAACGTGAAGACATGCAGGTTCGGCAGCAGCCAGTGGTGCATCGCCAGCATGAAGCCGAACCCGCCCCACCAGCCGTCGTACAGCGCCCGCTTGGCGGTCGGCGCGGTGCGGATCAGCGCGATCCACGGGACCAGGGCGACGTACGCGAACCACCACAGCGACGGCTCGGGAAAGGCGAGCACGGGCAGCGCACCGGCGAGCATGGCGGCGGCAGAGCGCCGCCATGGCGAGGTGAGCCAGTGGCCGATCCTCTTCATGCGGCGCCTCCCTGCCCCGTGGTCCTTCCAGTGTGCTCGCAGGCACTGACAGCGGGACAGTGGGCGTCCACTCAGTCGATCACGGCGGGCGCGGTCCGCTCGGGCAGCCGGCGCCATTTCTCCTGGACGATCACCTCGCGCAGCCGCCAGCCGTCGTACGTCCGCAGCAGCCCGAAGGCGTACCGGCCGCCGCACACGAAGTCGGGCGCCGAGGAGCCCTCGCCGTCCCCGGCGAACCGCATCGGATTGACGTAGTCGGCCTGCACCTTCGCCGTGTCACCGGTGTCCTGCTCCAGCACCCCGAAGCGCACCCGCCGGTTGACGATGAGATGCTGCCGCATCGAGAACACCCGCAGACTCTCCGCGAGCCACGCGGCGACGCTTGCGGCGTCCCCCTCGATCCCACCGGCCGATCGGTAGTCCGCGCGCCCGTCGGCGGTGAACAGACTCCGGTAGACCGCCCAGTCGCCGTCGTCCACGGCCACCGCATAGTCGGTGATCACCCCGTCGACCGCCATCCGGTCCCTCAGGGTGGCGAGTTCCACACGCTGCGTCATCGGCTCAGTGTTGAGCATGAGGCGTACGGAGCCAAGAGGGCGTACGGCGGTATTCGGCGGAGGGGTGGGGCCGGTCGAGCGGATCCGCGCACCGGTGAGGTGCGGCGCGAGCGGCGACGACGTCTTCATCATGACAGCCATGACGGCTCGGAGACCGTTTGCGTGGGGCCGAAGGTACAGCTCAGCAGCCTTGCCCGGCCTCATCGCCGCGGAGGCCGCCGGTCTGCGGGAGAGGGGCACAACAGATCCTCGCGGGCATCTTCCGGCCGTGGTGGACCTGCACCGAAGGCTCACCATCGGGTCGGCCGTCCACCGGGAGCGACGCAGCTACCGCATCCTCAAGCCGATCCGCCCGCTCTTCCTTCACCGAAGGTGTGGCGCTTGCGCGTCGTCTGGCCGACGCGGCGGGCGTGGGGAGGGCCGCAAAGCGCTGGGGCGAGCCTTGACCGACCGTTCCCTGTTCCTGGGCGCCGCCCAGCAGTACGGCGAGGTCCATGACGACTATTGCGAGGTCGTCGACTTGCTCGGCTGATGAGTCACCGGTGCGGGATCAACCGGGGCGTCAGGCCCAGGATCCCTTCAAGCGGCCTCGATGACCTCACCGCGGATGGCGGCCGCCCACTCGACGACCAACAGCTCGTACTCCGCGCGCTCCTGAGCGGACAGCGAGCCGCCCGCGCGCAGCCACAGGGCACGGATCTCCTCGTTCACCTCGGCAGCAGACCGCACGGAACCAGGGCCTAAGGAATGGGGGGACATGCGGACAAGCCTAGGGGCAAGGACTGACAGCGCGCTACCGGACGGCTACGCACAACGTATGTGATTGGTCACGGATTTCGGCGGGGGCGTTTGGGAGGGCGCCCCTGCTGACTCGTGGGTCAGATGTGTCAGCCCGACGACTCCGCAGCGTGCGGGCTCAGAACGCCCGTCGTCACCAGGGCGATGATGACTATGCCGAGCGCGATGCGGTACCAGACGAACGGCATGAAGCTCTTGGTCGAGATGAACTTCATGAACCAGGCGATGACCGCGTAGCCGACCGCGAAGGCGATCACCGTGGCGAAGATGGTCGGGCCCCAGGAGACGTGGTCGCTCTCCATCGCGTCCTTGAGCTCGAAGAGACCGGAGGCGAGCACGGCGGGGATCGCGAGGAGGAAGGAGTAGCGGGCCGCGGCCTCGCGCTGGTACCCCATGAAGAGGCCGCCGCTGATGGTCGCGCCGGAGCGGGAGACGCCGGGGATGAGCGCCGCGGACTGGCACAGGCCGAAGATCAGGCCGTCCTTGACGTTCAGGCTCTCCAGTGACTTGCGCTGCTTGGCGGCGCGGTGCCGTCCGCCCGTCTCGTCGCGGGCCGCCAGCCGGTCGGCGACGCCGATGACGATGCCGACGACGATCAGCATCGTCGCGGTGATGCGCAGATCGCGGAACGGGCCCTCGATCTGGTCCTTGAGCGTCAGGCCGAGCACACCGATCGGGATCGAGCCGACGATCACCAGCCAGCCCATCTGCGCGTCGTGGTCCCGCCGCAGCTCCTTGTTCGTCAAGGACCGCAACCACGCCGAGATGATCCGCCCGATGTCCTTGCGGAAGTAGATCAGCACCGCGGTCTCCGTGCCGATCTGGGTGATCGCGGTGAAGGCCGCACCAGGGTCCTCCCAGCCCGAGAACGCCGCGGTCAGCCGCAGATGCGCGCTGGAGGACACGGGGAGGAACTCGGTCAGCCCCTGGACGAGTCCGAGGATGAGTGATTCAAACCAAGACATGAAGTTACGGAGTCCAAGTGCTGATCGAGACAAGGGATGACGGTGGACACCGCGTCGGCGGCGCAGTGATCGCGGGTGTCGAGGGGCAGCGTAGCGCCCCGCGATGACAGCCCCGGCACAGGGGGCTGGGCAGTCGCTCGCCCCACTCTCGCCATACCGGTGTTGACCTGCGGTGGGGCCGCCGCTTACGTTGCTGCGGGCCGAAAGCGCTTGCTGTCGTCGGCGCGCTCGTCACCCGCTGCTCGTTGTCCGCGTCCCGGAGGAGTCCGATCCCGTCCATGGCTGCATCCGAGACCGCCCCGCTCACCGGCCGCCGCCTCCGGGTCGCCGTGATCGGCACCGGCGCCATCGCGCGCGACTCCCATCTGCCCGCGCTCGCCAGGCTCGCCGAAGAGGGCGAGACGGAGCTCGTCGCGGCCGTGGACATCGACGCGGCGTCGGTCGAGTCCTTCCGTGCCGAGGCCGGCGGGGCGCTTCGCGGCTACACCGACCTCGACCGGATGCTCGGCGAACAGCGGCCCGACCTGGTCGTCATCTGCACGCCGCCCACCCTGCACCGCGACCAGACCGTCGCGGCGCTGCGGGCCGGCGCCTGGGTGTGGTGCGAGAAGCCCCCGGTGCCCAGCCTCGCCGAATTCGACGCCATCGAGGCCGAGGAGGGCCGAAGCGGCGGCCCGTACGCCTCGATCGTCTTCCAGCACCGGTTCGGCTCGGGGACGCGGCACGTACGGCGGCTGCTCGCCGAGCGGTCCATGGGGCGACCGCTGGTCGCGCACTGCCAGACCACCTGGTACCGCGACACCGCCTACTACGCCGTGCCCTGGCGCGGCCGCTGGCGGACCGAGGGCGGCGGGCCCGCGATGGGGCACGGCATCCATCAGATGGATCTGCTGCTCGATCTGCTCGGGCCGTGGAGCGAGGTGCGCGCCATGGCCGGCCGGCTGGTGCACGACGTCGAGACCGAGGACGTCTCCACCGCGCTCGTGCGCTTCGCGAACGGTGCGATGGCGACCGTCGTGAACAGCGTGCTGAGCCCCGACGAGGTCAGCCGCATCCGCATCGACTGCGAACGCGCCACCGTCGAACTCACCCACCTGTACGGGCACCGCAACGACAGCTGGCGCATCGCCCCGGCCCGCGACGTGCCGGACGCCGAGGCCGCCGCCTGGCAGGACTTCGGCGCGGACGTGCCCAGTTCGCATCTGGCGCAGCTGCGGGAGCTGGTCGCGAGCATGCGCGCGGGGGAGCGCCCGCGCAGCAGCGGCGCCGACGGGCGGACGAGCCTGGAGCTGATCGCCGCCCTGTACAAGTCGGCGTTCACGGACGCGACGGTGCGGGCGGGCGAGATCGGCCCCGGTGATCCGTTCTACTCGGCGATGCACGGGGACGCGCCCGGCTGGGCACCCGCCGACGAGGAGGCCGCCGCGTGACCGGGCCGCGCATCGTCCACGCATGCGGCGACCGCGTCACCGTGACCGACCCGGTCACCGGCGTCGACCTGCTCGCCTACGTCTACCGGCCGGAGGCCGCCTGGGAGGCCCCGAAGCCGTACCTCCACCCGCTGCGCACGCTCGCCGGCGACATCGTCACCGACTACCGGCCCAACGACCACCGCTGGCACAAGGGCCTGTCGCTGACCGCCTCGCATCTGTCGGGGGCGAACCTGTGGGGCGGCAACTCCTACGTCCACGGGCAGGGGTACCTCGAACTCCCCGAGCGCGTCGGGTCGATGGCGCACGTCTCCTTCGACGAGGTCTCCTCGGACGAGGGCCGGGTCGTCATCGCCGAGCGGCTGACCTGGCATCCCCACGACGGCGAGCTGTGGGCCGACGAGCTGCGCCGCATCGAGGTGCACGACGTCGAGCCGGAGTCCGGCTCATGGGCCCTGACCTGGACGAGCGCCGTGACGAACCGGCGCGAGAAGCCGCTGCGGTTCGGCAGCCCCACCACCGCCGGGCGTGACATGGCCGGATACACGGGCCTGTTCTGGCGCGGCCCGCGCGCCTTCCAGGGCGGCCGGATCGTCGCCCCGGACGCCGAGGGCCCCGGCCTGATGGGCGAACAGGCGCCCTGGCTCGCCTACTCCGGCGAACACGACGGCACCGACGGCCACGCCACCCTCGTCTTCGCGCACGCCCCCGAGAACGACCACGCCGGCGACCGCGGCGCCCACCCCGCCCACTGGTTCGTACGCAACGAGCCGTTCGCGGGAGTGGCCCCGTCCTGGGCGTTTCACGACGAGCTGGAGCTGGCGCCCGGTGACACGCTCACCCGCCGCTACCGGGTCGTCGTGGCCGACGGGGCGTGGGAGCGGGAAGAGATCGCCAAGTACCTGCGGACGCATCCCTGGTGCTGAGAACGTGCTGAGTACGGCCGCCCGACCCGGCGGCCGCGTCACGCCGCCGTCGGCCCCGCCACCGACCAGCCGGGCACCTGGGGGTGGGCCGTGAGGTCCTCGTGGCGCACCGGGTCGCCGCAGGCGCGGCAGATGACGACCGGGACGAGTTCGTTGCCGCAGATGTGCTCGATCACCATGGGGCGGTCGTCGTCCCCGCGCAGATGGCGGTCGCCCCAGGCCATGAGGGTCATCAGGACCGGCTCCAGCTCGAGTCCCGCCCGGGTCGGCCGGTACTCGAACCGCTGCGGGCGCTCGCTGTAGGCGCGTTTGGTCAGGATGCCCGCGTCGACGAGGCGGCGCAGCCGGGTGGCCAGGATGTCGCGCGGGGCGCCGATGTTGCGCACGAGCTGGTCGAAGCGGCCGTTGCCCAGGCACACCTCGCGCAGGACCAGCAGGGAGTACTTCTCGCCGACGAGCGCCAGGGCGTCGGCGATGGAGCAGGGGCGCGGATCTTTGGTGGCGGCCATGCCGCTCAGTCTAGGGGGTGGGTTCGACTTTCCAACCGATGGCCAACCCTATGGGTTTGATTTTCCAACCTTCCGAGTTATGGTGAGTTTGGATTTCCTACTCACTGGTAACCGCCCTCACGGGCAATCGCCGGCCGCCAAGGAGGCCCGCACCATGCGTGACGCAGTCATCGTCGAAGCCGTACGCACCCCCATAGGCAAGGGCAAGCCGAACGGCTCCCTGGCGCACGTCCACCCCGTCCAGCTCCTCGCCCACACCCTGCGCACCCTCGTCGAGCGCTCGGGCGTCGACCCGGCGCTGATCGACGACGTCATCGGTGGCACCGTCGACCAGGTCGGCGAGCAGGCCATGAACACCACCCGCTACGCCGCCCTGTCCGCGGGCTTCCCGGAGACGGTCCCGGCGACCACCGTGGACCGCCAGTGCGGCTCCTCCCAGCAGGCCGTGCACTTCGCCGCCCAGGGCGTGCTCTCCGGCGCGTACGACCTGGTCGTCGCCTGCGGCGTCGAGTCGATGAGCCGGGTGCCGATGTGGTCGAACGTGCCGCCCGGCAAGGACCCCTTCGGCCCCGGCATCGCCGAGCGCTACCCGGAGGGGCTCGTCCCGCAGGGCATCAGCGCCGAGCTGATCGCCGCCAAGTGGTCGATCACCCGCGAGCAGATGGACGCCTTCGCCGTCTCCTCGCACCGGAAGGCGGCCGCCGCCTGGGATCAGGGCCTCTTCGACGCCGAGGTCGCGCCCCTGGAGGGCGTCTCGCGCGACGAGTGCGTACGGCCGGGCAGCACCCCCGAGATCCTCGCCGGCCTCAAGCCCGCGTACTACGACCCGGCGTTCGCCGAGCGCTTCCCGCAGATCGAGTGGAATGTCACCGCCGGCAACGCCAGCCCGATCAACGACGGCGCCTCCGCCGTCCTCATCACGTCCGGTGAGACCGCCGACCGCCTCGGCCTGCGCCCCCTCGCCCGGCTGCACAGCTTCGCCGTCACCGGATCCGACCCGCTCCTCATGCTGACCGGGGTCGTCCCCGCGACCGAGAAGGTGCTGCGCCGGGCGAACCTGTCCCTCGGCGACATCGACCTGTTCGAGGTCAACGAGGCGTTCTCCAGTGTCGTCCTGGCCTGGCAGCAGGAGACCGGCGCCGACCTCGACAAGGTCAACGTGCACGGCGGCGCGATCGCGATCGGCCATCCGCTCGGCGCCAGCGGCACCCGCCTGACGACGACCCTGGTCCACGCCATGCGCGAACGCGGCGCACGCTACGCGCTGCAGACGATGTGCGAGGCGGGCGGACTGGCCAACGCGATGATCATCGAGTCGGTCCGACAGTGAGCGACGAGCCGGACCGGCAGTGAGCGACGAGCCGGACCGGCAGCCGGCCTGACCCGGCCCGCTCAGCGACGGCGCAGGTGGTGGCGCTTGCGCCAGGCCACCACCGCACCCGCCAGGGCGGGCAGCGCGATCGCGGCCACCGCGATCAGGAACACCGGGGACGTCGGCGTCGAGGCCCGGGCACCGGCGACGACATACGCGGCGATGTTCGGGATCGACCCGAGCGCGGTGGCGAGCAGAAAGGGGACGTAGCCCATGCGGGAGACGGCGGCGGCGTAGTTCGCGGCCCAGAACGGCACACCGGGGAACAGCCGCACCCCCAGCATCGAACGGAAGCCATGTCTGCTGAACTGGTGGTCCGCCGCCGTGAGTAGCCGCCCGCGCAGCAGCGGACGCAGCGCTTCCTGGCCGAGTATCCGGCCGAGCGTGAAGGCGAAGCCGGCCCCGATCACGGTGCCCGCTATGGCCGCGGCGAAGCCGAGCTGCGATCCGAAGAGCGCGCCCGCCGCCAGGTTCAGCAGCGGTCGCGGCACGAACGCCACCGTGACCAGCCCGTACGCCACGGCGAACAACACCACCGCGGCCGGGCCGGAGACCTGGGGCGGCCAGCCGTCCGCCAGGAGCTTGTGCGGCTCGAAGAGCAGCACCGAGGACCCGGCCGCCGCGAGCAGCACCACCAGCAGGGACAGCCGCGACCACGGCGAGAGCAGCACTCTCGAGCAGCGCACGGCGAGGCCTGCGGCCACGGGTGCCGGCGTCGGGGCGGGGACGGTGAGTTCCGTGGCGGCCTGGGACGAGGCCGTGGCGGTGCCCCCAGAGCGGGTGGTGGCATCGAGCATTCGGCGACAGTAACCGACGAAGATGTGTGATCGCCGTATGGTTCGTCTCATGGGCGTCACAGCTGCGGGAACACTGGAAGTGCCGGGCAGTGCCCTCGCCGACACGGTGCTGGAGCGGCTCGTCGCCACCTACGGCGCCGCGGCCGACCCCGACCGTGCCGCGCCCATGCGGGCGTACATGAAGGACGTGGCCCCCTTCCTGGGCCTCACCACCCCGGCCCGCCGCGTCCTGTCCCGCACCGTCATCGAGGGCCTGCCCCGCCCCGACGAGGCCGACTGCACCGCCGTCGCGCTGCGCTGCTGGCTGCTGCCCGAGCGCGAGTACCACTACTTCGCCGTCGACTACCTGCGCCGCCATGTCGCGCGTTGCTCCTCCGGCTTCCTGCCCGTGGCCCGGCACTTGATCACCACCGTCTCCTGGTGGGACACCGTCGACGCGCTCGCCGCGCACGTCGTCGGCGGGCTCGTCGCGGCCGACCCGAAGCTCACGGCGGACATGGACGCCTGGATCGTCGACGACGACCTGTGGGTCGCCCGCACCGCCCTGCTCCATCAGCTGCGCTACAAGGAACGCACCGACACCGGGCGCCTCTTCACCTACTGCCTGCGCCAGTCCGGGCACCCCGACTTCTTCGTCCGCAAGGCCATCGGCTGGTGCCTGCGCGAGTACGCCAAGACCGACCCGGAGGCCGTACGGGACTTCCTGGCCCGGGAGCAGGGGCGGTTCGCGCCGCTGTCGGTGCGGGAGGCGCTGAAGAACATCGGCGCCTGAAATCCCGTACCGCGAAAACCATTCGACGCCGGGCAGCGCGTCGGCAATGATCGACGTCATGTTCCGGCACGCCTTCGTCCTCGCAGCATCCGCGGTCGCGGATGCTCCGAAGGCTGCCGTTCCGATCTTCCTGGCCGCAGCCGACGGCGCCCGAAGCTGACCCTCTCCGGACATTCCGGCGGACCCCGCAGGGGGAGGGTCGGCGAGTCCTTGGGGTCCCCATCTCCTTCGTGGAGACTTCTGCAGAGACTTCGAGGTACAGCCATGTCCAAGACGGCATACGTGCGCACCAAACCGCATCTGAACATCGGCACCATGGGCCATGTCGACCACGGCAAGACCACCCTGACCGCCGCCATCACCAAGGTCCTCGCCGAGCGCGGGTCCGGTGCGTTCGTGCCCTTCGACCGCATCGACCGGGCGCCGGAGGAGGCCGCGCGCGGTATCACCATCAACATCGCGCACGTCGAGTACGAGACCGACACCCGCCACTACGCGCACGTCGACATGCCGGGCCACGCCGACTACGTCAAGAACATGGTCACCGGCGCCGCGCAGCTCGACGGGGCGATCCTCGTCGTCTCCGCGCTCGACGGGATCATGCCGCAGACCGCCGAACACGTGCTGCTCGCCCGGCAGGTGGGCGTCGACCACATCGTCGTCGCCCTCAACAAGGCCGACGCGGGCGACGCGGAGCTGATCGACCTCGTCGAGCTGGAGGTCCGCGACCTGCTCACCGAGCACGGCTACGGCGGCGACGCCGCGCCCGTCGTACGGGTCTCGGGGCTCAAGGCGCTGGAGGGCGACCCCCAGTGGACGGCGTCCATCGAGGCGCTGCTCGACGCGGTGGACACCTACGTTCCGATGCCGGAGCGCTATGTGGACGCGCCGTTCCTGCTGCCCGTGGAGAACGTGCTCACCATCACCGGCCGGGGGACCGTGGTGACCGGGGCCGTCGAGCGGGGCACCGTGCGGATGGGCGACCGGGTCGAAGTGCTCGGCGCCGGGCTGGAGACCGTGGTCACCGGCCTGGAGACCTTCGGCAAGCCGATGGACGAGGCGCAGGCCGGGGACAACGTGGCGTTGCTGCTGCGCGGCGTTCCGCGGGACGCCGTCCGGCGGGGCCATGTCGTGGCGGCGCCGGGGAGCGTGGAGCCGCGGCGGCGGTTCACGGCGCAGGTCTATGTGCTGTCGGCGCGCGAGGGGGGTCGTACGACGGCGGTCGCCAGCGGGTACCGGCCGCAGTTCTACATCCGTACGGCGGATGTGGTGGGCGACATCGACCTCGGCGAGGTGGGGGTCGCGCGGCCCGGGGAGACGGTCACGATGACGGTTGAGCTGGGGCGTGAGGTTCCGCTGGAGCCGGGGCTCGGGTTCGCCATCCGTGAGGGTGGCAGGACCGTCGGGGCGGGGACCGTGACTGCCGTCGAGTGAGGGTTGTTGCGGTTCGTGGGGGACTGCGGGGCCATCGTGGCTGGTCGCGTAGTTCCCCGCGCCCCTATAGGGGCGCTTCCCCCGGGCACAATGAGGAGGTGAACGACGCCATACCCGTCACCCGGCCTGTCGACTACGGCACCGCCAAACTGATGCCCGACGTCGACCGGAAGCGGGCCTGGCTGCTCACCGTCGACGGAGCGCCCCAGTCGTACGTCGACCTTGACGAGCCGACCCATCTGGAGTTCGAGTACGCCCGCCGCCTCGGCCATGTCCTCGACACCGTCGCCGAGCCGGGGCTGCCGCTGGACGTCCTGCACCTCGGGGGCGGGGCACTCACCCTGCCCCGGTACCTGGCGGCGACCCGGCCCGGCTCGCGGCAGGACGTCGTCGAGGCCGATCGCGGGCTGATGGAGCTGGTCGTCGAACACCTGCCGCTTCCGGACGGGACGGGCGTCCGGCTGCACGCCGGGGACGCGCGCACCTGGCTGGAAGCGGCCCCGGACGCCTCGGCGGACGTGCTCGTGGCCGACGTCTTCGGCGGATCACGGGTACCGGCACACCTGACGTCGGTCGCGTACGTCCGTCAGGCCGAGCGGGTGCTGCGCAGGAGCGGTGTCTACCTGGCCAACCTGGCGGACGCCGCGCCCTTCGCCTTCCTGCGCTCCCAACTCGCCACCTGCGCCACGGTGTTCGAGGAGCTGGCCCTGATCGCCGAACCGGGAGTGCTGCGCGGGCGCCGCTTCGGCAACGCGGTACTCGTCGCCGCGCACCACCCCGTCGACACGACCACCCTGACCCGACTCACCGCTTCCGACGCCTTCCCGGCCCGGGTCGAACACGGGGCGGCCCTGCGGGAGTTCATCGACGGGGCACGACCGGTGCGGGACGAGGACGCGGTACCGTCACCCGAGCCTCCCGGCGGGGCTTTCGGTGTCGGCTGAGGTGGGGTTCGCCTGTGGTCGTGTTCGGCGTGGCCTGGTTTGCGGTGCGGGACGAGGGCGCGGCGCCGTCAGCCGAGCCCGCCGACGGGGCTTTCGGTGTCGGCTGAGGCGGGGCGTTCGCCTGTGGTCACGTGCTTGGTGCTGCGGCGCAGGTTCCGTACGTCCGGTACGCACAGGACCGCCGCCGTGACCACCACGATCAGCGCGGCACAGCCCCACAGCGCCGACGTGCGTCCGAACGCCGACTCCGCCGGGCCGGCGAGAGCCGTGGCCAGCGGGACCAGGGCGACCGAGCCGAACCAGTCGTACGCGGCGACCCGGGACAGTTTGTCCTCGGGTATCTCCTGATGGAGCGCGGTCATCCAGGAGACCCCGAACACCTCCAGCATCACGCCGGTCAGGAACATCACCGCGCAGAGCGCACCGACCGGCACCGGTACGGCGAGCGCGGCGGAAGGGAGGGCGAGCGGGAAGACGCACAGGGTGCCGGCCAGGAGCAGGCGGCGTGGCTTCCAGCGGGTCATCAGCAGGGCGCCCGCGACGGTGCCCGCACCGAAGAAGCCCAGCGCCAGGCCCCACGGGCCCGCCCCGCCCAGGTGGTCCCGGGCGACGAGCGGGCCGTAGACCGCGTCCGCCGCCGCCACGACCGCGTTGGCGATGGAGAACTGCACGACGATGCCCCACAGCCACGGCCGCCCGGCGAACTCCCGCCAGCCCTCCCGCAGATCGGCGAGCATCCCGCCGCCCGGCGTACGCCTCGGAACGCGGCTCACATCGAGGAACGCCCGCATCGCGCCGGCGACCGCGAAGGCCGCCGCGTCCGCCGCCAGCACCCAGCCCGGTCCGATCGCGGCCACCATGGCGCCGCCCAGCGCGGCACCGCCCACCGCCGCGCCCTGCATCGCCATCCGGAACACGGCGAACGCCCGGCTCGCCTGCTCCCCCTGGACCGACGACAGCAGCATGCCCTCGGCCGCCGGGCTGAAGAACGCCTGGCCGGTGCCGCCGAGGGCGGTGAGCAGCATCATCTGCCACAGCTCGGCCTCCCCGGAGAGGACCAGCACGGCGAAGGCAGCCTGTGAGAGGCAGTTGAGGGCATTGGCCGCGACCATCACGCGGTGCCGGGGGAGGCGGTCCGCGACGGCGCCGCCGATCAGCAGGAACAGCACCAGCGGCAGGGTGCGGGAGGCGGCCACCA
This sequence comes from Streptomyces ferrugineus, assembly GCF_015160855.1. Taxonomy (NCBI): domain Bacteria; kingdom Bacillati; phylum Actinomycetota; class Actinomycetes; order Kitasatosporales; family Streptomycetaceae; genus Streptomyces; species Streptomyces ferrugineus. The sequence goes on from NZ_CP063373.1 coordinate 3,542,747, forward strand.
GACCCACGTCACCGCCGTCCCCGCCCGCCTCCAGCACCGCGAACGCCGCGGCGATCAGCGCACCGTTGCTGCCGAGGTTCGTGACGAACGCGGCGGCGGTCAGCAGGCTGTAGTTGCGGCCCGCCCAGGCGGGGCGGTGCGGACGGCGGTGCGGACGGCGGCGGAGATCGGCGGGGGACTTCACCGGCCGACTATCGCCGCCCGGCGTCCGGTTTGCCAAGCGAATTGCAGGTCACGTGCCGGATGCGGCATTTCGGCCCATGGTGATACGACGCTCGTCACATCTGTCTGTTCGTTGTTTCTACTCGTGGGTAACATGACGGCCATGAGCGCAGACCAGATGTCCATCGGCGAGATGCTCGCCGCCACCGTGCCCATGGCCCGGACCCTGAACCTCCAGTTCCTGGAGACCACACCGGACAAGGCCGTGGTGGCTCTGCCGGACCAGAGCGACTACCACAACCACGTGGGCGGGCCGCACGCCGGCGCGATGTTCACGCTCGGCGAGTCCGCCAGCGGCGCGATCGTGCTGGCGGCGTTCGGTGACCAGCTCTCGCGTGCCGTGCCGCTCGCGGTCAGCGCCGAGATCGCCTACAAGAAGCTCGCCATGGGCGCCGTCACCGCCACCGCGACGCTGGGCCGCCCGGCCGCCGAGGTCGTCGCCCAACTCGACGCGGGGGAGCGCCCCGAGTTCCCGGTGACGATCGAGATCCAGCGCGGGGACGGGGCCGTCACCGGTCAGATGACCGTCGTCTGGACGCTGCGGCCCAACAACTGAGCCGATCGCACGACCCACGGCAGCAGTCGGGGCCCCGCATGGGGCGGGGGCCCTGATCGCATTCCGGCGGGAGGAGGGGCGGCTCAGGCCGCGAGTCGGTCGCGCCGCGCCCCGTCGTACTCCAGCCCCGTCGCGAACTCCTTCAGCCAGGCCGCGAACTCCGGCCCCAGGTCGGGCCGGTCGCACGCCAGCCGTACCACCGTGCGCAGGCAGTCCGCCTTGTCGCCGGTGTCGTAGCGCAGCCCGTCGAAGACCACGCCGTGGACCGTGCCGCCCGTCGCCGGCTCCTGGAGCGCGTCGGTGAGCTGGATCTCGCCACCGCGGCCGGGCGGGGTGCGCTCCAGGACGCCGAAGACGGCCGGGGCGAGGACATAGCGGCCGATGACCGCGTAGTGGCTCGGCGCGTCCTCCCGCGACGGCTTCTCCACCAGGCCCGTGACCCGGACCACGCCGTCCTCGCCGGACGGTTCGACGGTCGCGCAGCCGTAGCGGTGGATCTGCTCCTGCGGGACCTCCATGAGGGCGATCACGCTGCCCTCGTGCCGGTCGCGGACCTCCAGCATCCGGCTGAGCAGGGTCTCGCACGGGTCGATGAGGTCGTCGCCCAGGAGCACGGCGAAGGGCTGGTCGCCCACGCGGTGGCGGGCGCACCGCACCGCGTGACCGAGGCCGAGGGGGTCGCCCTGGCGGATGTGGTGGATGTCGGCCGGCCGGGCCGGGTCGCGCACCGCGTCCAGCCGTACGGTTTCGCCCTTGGCGGCGAGTGCCTGCTCCAGCTCGAAGGCGTGGTCGAAGTGGTCCTCGATGGCCCGCTTGTGGCGGCCGGGACGACCACCTTGCGGACGGTGCGGACGGTGCGGGGGTCGTGTGGGGGACGATCATGCGGGCCATGCTGATACATGGGGATGGGAGCACGCCGAGAGAAGCCTCGCAGTCACCTGTGCGGCCGCGCGACATGCGGAATTGAAGATTCCGTGGACCAATGTTCTTTGGCCGTACACAACTTGACGGCGTGTTCGTCGACACCTTCGAATGCGGGTACGGATACCGCTGGTAACTTTTCTGAAATTCCCGCTTTTTGAATCTCGGTCACTCGAACTTCTTGTTTCCTGTGCGTCGCTTGTGCGAAAGTGAGCGGCCCCGATAGCCGGTCCATGACTGACGCGGCCTAGGTATGCACCAATCAGGCGCCTGCTTTTCCGACGGACGCGCATTTCCCATGGCGTCCAGCGGCTGGGAAGGAAATGGTTCAGTGCAATCCCCCCACCCCCCTCGACCGCCGTACCCGCCTCGGCCCGGGGCGAGCCCGGGAGAGTCCGACCGTGATCTCGTCGCAAGCCTGGACGAGGCCGCCGCGGACTCCCGTGCCGTCGCCCTGCTGATGGCCCGGCACTGGCGTGCCACCTACGACTACGCGGCCATCTGCCTGGTCGCCACGGAGAGTTCGGCCTCCATGGTGGCCGCCGCGGCGTTCCACCGCGTGCTCCGCCGGCCGGCCGACGGCGCGCTGCGTCCCCAACTCCTCGTCGCCGTAAGGGACATGGTGAAGGAGTGGGCGGCGGACGACCGTATTTCCGTCCTCCTGCCGGAACTCGGCAAACCCACCGGCGGTCGTGGACTGCGTGCCGCACGGCCCGCGACGCCCGAAAGGCGGCAAATCGCCGAGCGCGCATTCCAGGCCCTGTCGGGAGCCTCGCAATGCCTCCTGTGGCACACCGAGGTCGACGCGGAACCGATAACCGTACCCGCCGGTCTGCTGGGGGTGGACACGGCCACGGCGACGGCCGCGCTGGAGGAAGTGCGCGAGCAATTCCGCAGGGGTTGTGTCCGCGCCCACGGCGAACTCGCGCCCACCCGGGAATGCCGCTTCTACAACCGCCTCCTCGACGTCCCCATTCGCCGCGGCGGCGCCCTGCTGCCCGATGTCCAGCAGCATCTGATGGAGTGCCGCTACTGCCGGCACGCCGCCGAGCAGCTCAGCCATTTCGAGGGCGGCCTGGAGGTGCTGCTCGCGGAGACCGTGCTCGGCTGGGGCGCGCGGCGCTACCTCGACTCCAGACCCGGGCGGGGCGGCTCGGGAGCGTCGGCGTCCGACCGCCGCCGACGGGGCGGACGGCATCGCCCGGGGCGACCGGCCCCGGCGCGCGGACGCACGAAGGCCCTCGCCGTGGGCGTCGGACTGACCGCCCTGGCCCTGCTCGTGACGGTGCTCACCGCGAAGGGCTGGACCGAGGAGAACGGTGCCCCCGAGACCACCTGGGGCGTGCCCAGCAGCCAGACCGTCCACCCCGGCGCCGTGTCCTCGCCCGAGTCCGGCGGATCACCCTCGGCCGCCTCGGCCGAGGGCCCCGTCGAGGTCGCCCAGGGCAGGCTCCGCAACCTCGACGACGGTCGGTGCCTGGACCTGCGCGACGGCAAGGTCCGCACCGGTGCCCCGGCCGAGCTGGCGGAGTGCTCCGCCGCGGCCTCCCAGCAGTGGTCGTACCGCGACAACGGCGTGCTGCGCAGTGCCGCCGACCCCGCCCTCTGCCTCGACTCCGACCCGGACGAGGGCACGGTCGTCCTGGCGAACTGCCTCGCCCACGCCGGCGAGGTGCGCTACGACCTCACCGTCCACGGGGAACTGCTGCTGCGCCGGGCCGAGCGGCTGGCGGTCGCGGGCGGCGAGGGCGTGAGCGTGGTCGTCGCCGAACGGGACGGGACCGAGGCGCAGCGCTGGATGCTCGACGGCGGCCTAGCGGACGAGGGCGGGCAGGAAGAAGCGCAGACACCGGAGAGCGACCTCCGGAAGGACGACGACGAGAGTCGGGCCGAGGAGAAGGAGAAGGAGAAGGAAAAGGGGAAGGGGAGGGAGGACGGCATCGCGCCCGTGGAGCCGGATCGCGGGTCCCCGCACGACCCCGTCCCCGAGCCGACCGCCGCCGAGCAGCCCCCGCAGAGCGATCAGGACGGGCCTGAGGAGCACCCTCAGCCGCGGTACGGGACGCGGTACGTCCAGGCGGACTCCGGCGAGACAGCCGCCCCGGCCACTCCGGTCGACACCGTGACTTCGGTTCTTGACGGCATTCGGCCGTTTCTCGTTCAGATCATTGACACGAGTCACTCGGGTTCATAGTTTTCCCGCCGCGCCAGTGCTGTCCCATGCCCGCACAACGAGAGGTGGACCGGTGTTACGTCGTATGTCCGTCGCGCTGATGGCTTTAGCGGCCGCGCTCATCACTCCCTCACCCGCGCAGGCCGCCGACTCTCCCGTCGTGCGCACCGACGCCGGCTGGGTACGGGGTGAAACCACCGCCGAGGGCCGCCAGTTCCTCGGCATCCCCTACGCGCAGCCGCCCGTCGGCGCACTGCGCTGGAAGGAGCCGCGGCCCGTGCGGCCCTGGCACGGTGTGCGTGACGCGGGTGACTTCGGCAACAAGTGTGTGCAGAACGCGAGTTGGGACCCCGGCTACGAGCGGCCCAGCCACACCGAGGACTGTCTCGACCTCAATGTGTACGCCCCCGAGGGCGCTGCCCGCCGCGCGGTCATGGTCTGGTTCCACGGCGGCGGACTCACCCAAGGGGCCGGCCAGGACGTCGTCGCCGACACCTTCGCGCGGCAGACCGGCACCGTCGTCGTGACCGTCAACTACCGCCTGGGCGCGATGGGCTTTCTCGCCACGTCCGGCCTCGACGGCGAGGTCCGTGACGGGGTCTCCGGTAACTTCGGCATGCTCGACCAGCAGGCCGCGCTGCGCTGGGTGCGGTCCAACATCGGCCGCTTCGGCGGCGACCCCGGCCGGGTGACCATCGCGGGCGAGTCGGCGGGTGGCCGCTCGGTCTGCACTCAGCTCGCCTCGCCGACGGCCAGGGGCCTGTTCCGCGCGGGGATCATCCAGAGCGGGGCGTACGAGGACTGCGGTGGCCGTACCCACGAGACCGCCCTGGCCCAGGGTGCCGCCTTCGCCGAGAAGCTCGGCTGCGCCGACCTGGCCTGTCTGCGCGCCAAGCCGGCCGCCGAGATCCTGGCCGCGCAGAACGGGTTCGACTGGGCACCGGTGGTCGGCGGCGCCTTCCTGCCGAGGCAGCCGAAGGAGGCGTTCGCACAGGGGGCCGCGGCCGGTGTGCCGGTCATGAACGGGGCCAACCAGGACGAGGGCCGGCTGTTCGCCTTCGCCCGCTTCGACGGGAGCGGCGCCCCGCTCACCGCCGACCAGTACCCGACGGTGATGCGGGAGGACTACGGCGAAGAGGCGCTCAGGCGCTACCCCCTGTCGTCGTACCCGTCACCGACCATCGCCTACGCCACCGCCCTGGGCGACCAGCTGTTCGCCTGCCCGGCGCTCCGCCTCGACGCCGCGCTCGCCGGACGCGGCGAGGTCTACGCGTACGAGTTCGCCGACCGCACCTCCCCGCCCTTCGCCTCGCTGCGCAACCTCGGCACCGACTTCGACTTCGGCGCGACCCATGTCAACGAGGTGCAGTACCTCTTCAAGCACTTCGGTCTGCGGACCCCGCTGAACGCCGAGCAGCGGACGCTGTCCCGGCAGCTGGTCCAGTACTGGGGCTCGTTCATCCGGGACGGCGTACCCCGGGCGGCGGGGCAGCCCGCGATGCCCGCCGGTCCCGCCGGCACCGTGCTCGCCCTGCGCACCGCGTCCGCCGGCGGGAATGTGCTGAGCGCCACCGTGCACGGTGAGCACCTGTGCAACCTGTGGGACGACGAGAGCGTCACACAGACCGGGTAGGCTTCCCCGGCGCACGCCCCCCACTGGGCGTGCGCCGGGAACACAGGGTCCAGGACACGAGAGGAAGCGGCGTTGCACGTCCAGGAATGGCTCGAAACGGTGCCCCCGCTGGCCATCTATCTGCTGGTCGGCCTGGTCATCGGACTGGAGAGCCTGGGCATTCCGCTGCCCGGCGAGATCATCCTGGTCTCCTCGGCGCTGCTCGCCTCACAGCACGGTGAGATCGACCCGTTCGTCCTCGGCGCCTGTGCCACCGCGGGCGCGATCATCGGCGACTCCATCGGCTACGCCATCGGCCGCAAGGGGGGTCGCCCCTTGCTGGCCTGGCTGGGCGGCAAGTTCCCCAAGCACTTCAGCGAGGCCCATATCGCGACCGCCGAGCGGTCCTTCCAGAAGTGGGGCATGTGGGCCGTCTTCTTCGGCCGCTTCGTCGCCCTCCTGCGCATCTTCGCCGGCCCGCTCGCGGGCGTGCTGAGGATGCCGTACTGGAAGTTCCTGACCGCGAACGTCTTCGGCGGCATCCTCTGGGCGGGCGGCACGACGGCGGTCATCTACTACGTCGGCGTGGTCGCCGAGTCCTGGCTGAAGCGCTTCTCGTGGCTCGGCCTGGTGGCGGCGGTCCTGATCGGTCTGACGTCGATGCTGATCATCAAGCGCAAGGCGAAGAAGGCCCAGACGGCACACCGGGAGCCGGAACCTGTGGGAGCCGGGGAGTAAGACGCCGTTGAGGGATGACCTCTAGTCCCCGTGCTCTTCCCGATGTGCCTTGGCCAACTCCGCGTACATCGTTCCGTTGAGCGTCACACCCTGACGCTCTTCGTCACTCAGCTCCCGCCTGACCTTCGCGGGAACACCCGCCACCAGCGACCCAGGCGGCACCTGCATCCCCTGCGGCACCAACGCCTGCGCGGCGACCAAGGACCCCGCCCCGATCACCGCACCGTTCAGCACGGTCGCCCCCATGCCGATCAAGCAGTCGTCCTCCACCGTCGCACCGTGCACGACGGCGTTGTGACCGACCGACACCCGTTCCCCGATACTCACGGGGAACCCGGGGTCGGCGTGCAACGTGCAGTTGTCCTGGATGTTGGACCGGGCCCCGACGGAGATCCGCTCCACGTCACCCCGCACCACCGCGCCGTACCAGACGCTCGCGCCCGCCTCCAGCGTCACGTCCCCGATCACCACGGACGTGGGGGCCACGAAAGCCTCTCCGTCGATCTTCGGCTCTCTGCCGCCGATGCCTTTGATCAGTGCCTGACGCGTCATCACCGTCTCCCGTCGTCCGCGGTACACCGGAACGTTACGCCACGCGGTAGGGCGAAGATCACAGGCCCCGCACCTCATGAGGGCCCCGTACGGTCAGTACGGTGAAGCGGTGTCCAAGCGCAAGAACACGTTCTCGTCCTGGCGCCGCGGCCTCACGCAGCGCGCGGTGCACGCCGCCTGGGCCTGGGCGCAGCGCACGGGTTCGGTGACGGCCGAGCACCCCGGCCGCTTCCGCTTCGGCTCGATCGGCGAAGCCACCCGCCTCGCCTTCCCGTTGGGCACCGTCTTCGGCGAACCCTGGATCCACCTCGGCTCGCACTGCATCGTCGGCGAGCAGGTGACGCTGACGGCCGGCCTGATGCCCGACCTCGACCTCGGTCCGGAGCCGATCCTGCGGATCGGCGACGGCGTCGTGCTGGGCCGCGGCAGCCATGTCATCGCCGACACGACGGTCACCATCGGCAGTGACTGCTACTTCGGGCCGTATGTCTACGTCACCTCCACCAACCACTCCTACGACGATCCCCACGAGCCCATCGGCAAGCAGTGGCCGCGGATGGAGCCGGTCGAGATCGGCCCGGGGTGCTGGATCGGCACCGGCGCCGTGATCCTGCCCGGGGCGCGGATCGGGCGGAACGTCGTGGTCGCGGCCGGTGCCGTGGTCCGGGGCGCGGTGCCCGACCATGCCGTGGTGGCGGGGGCGCCCGCCCGGGTCGTACGGCGCTGGACGCGCGACGAGGGCTGGCAGCCGCCGCTGCGGACCCCGGCGCCGGTGCCGATACCCGACGGGGTCACCCCCGAGCAGCTCCAGGCGCTGGCCGAGTTGGACGAGGAGACGGCGGCGAAACTGGCGGAACTGGACGAGCGGGCTGCGGCCCGGCTCGCCGAGGTGGACGCCGAGTCCTGAGTCAGCCGGCTGCCAGCAGCACCGTGCCCACCAGCGCCAGGCCCGCGCCGGCCGCCTGCACCGCCAGCAGCCGCTCCCGTAGGAAGCCTCGCGCGGCCAGGGCCGTCACCACCGGGTACAGCGAGGCGAGCACGGCGGCCACCGTCACCGGGCCGTGCTGGGCGGCCACCACATAGGTGCCGTTCGCCGCCACGTCCGCGAGGCCGACGAAGCCGAGCGCGGGCAGTGAACGCCAGGGGAACGCGCCGCCGTCGGGGAGGGCGGCGACGCCGCGCCGCGCGGAGGCGTATAGCGCGACACCGCCCGCCACCACGTTGACCACCCGCTGGACGAAGAGCGCGAGGAACAGGCCGGTGACCGTGGTCGACGCCTCCGCGATCAGGGCGAACACGGTGCCGAAGCCGAACGCCGCGATCAGCGTGAGCACGATGGCCTGCCGCTGCACGGGAGCGCCCCGAAGCTGCGGTCCGCCCGCGAGCACCACGCCGAGCACGGCGACCGCGATCCCCGCGACCTGCACCAGCCCCGGACGCTCGCCGAGGAAGAGGCCCACGCCGACCGGGACGGCCACGCCCGCGGTGCCGAGCGGCGAGACCACGCCCATCGGGCCGAGTGCGAGCGCCTTGTAGAAGCAGATCAGGGCGATCGGGCCCACCACTCCGGCGGCGGCCGCGAACCACAGCCGGTCGCCGGCCTCGCTCCAGGCGCCGGTGGCCACCACGATCACACCGAGCACGGCCGCCGCGATCGCCTGCGAGACGACGACCACGGTCAGCGCCGGGGTGCGCCGGGTCAGCAGTCCGCCGCCGAAGTCGGCCAGTCCCCACAGCAGGCTGGTGGCCAGGGCGAAGAGTGCTGTCACGGAGGCCTCGCAGTACAGTTCGGTGCACGATCGGGTGCACCTCACCGTAGTGCAGCGTACTGGACCCTGTCATCCAGAATATTGGACTCCGGAATTTCGAATGGAATTGGACGGAATGTGTCGGACCTCGACCTGCTGACCCAGTCCCTCGCGCGCAATGTCAAGCACTGGCGCGCGGTGCGCGGCTTCACGCTGGACGTGCTCGCCGCCCGGGCCGGTGTCAGCCGCGGCATGCTCATCCAGATCGAGCAGGCACGCACCAATCCCAGCCTCGGTACCGTCGTCAAGATCGGCGATGCGCTCGGGATCAGCATCACCACCCTCCTCGACTACGAGCGCGGCCCCAAGGTCCAGATCGTGCCGGCCGAGCGGGCCGTACGGCTGTGGAGCACCGACGCCGGAAGCTACAACCGGCTGCTCGCGGGCGCCGAGGCCCCCGGGCCGCTGGAGATCTGGGACTGGTGCCTGATGCCGGGCGAGAACAGCGCCTCGGAACCCCATCCCGCGGGCACCGTCGAGCTGATCCATGTCACGGCCGGTGACCTGACACTGACCGTCGACGGCGTGGACCATCAGGTGCCGACCGGAGCGAGCGCCTCCTTCGAGGCCGGCAGCCCGCACACATACGCCAATCAGGGCACCGTGCCGATGGAGATGATCATGGCTGTCTCGGTGCCGCCCGTGCAGTGAGCGGCTGTTACGGTGCGGGCATGGACGCACCCATCGGACGCTTCGACCACGCCACCGCCGCCCCCGACTGCCTCGACGAACTCATCGGCCCGGTCGCCGACGCCGTACGCCACTGGCAGGGCAGCGTCCCCGCCGACCAGATCGTCCACGTCGAGACCGATCCGCGGTGGGCCGACACCGCGGTCTTCGTCGAGCACTACGGGCAGGAGTTGCTCGAACAGTCCGCGAACTGCGTCGTCGTCGCCGGCAAGCGCGGCGGCGAGACGACGCTGGCCGCGTGCGTCGTGCTCTCCACCACCCGGGTCGACGTCAACGGCGTGGTGCGCCGCCAACTCGGGGCCCGCAAGGCGTCGTTCGCCTCGATGGACACCGCGACCGGCGAGACCGGCATGGAGTACGGCGGCATCACCCCGATCGGACTGCCCGACGGCTGGCCGGTGCTGGTGGACTCGGCCGTCGTCGACCTGCCCTACGTCCTGGTCGGCAGCGGACGCCGACGCGGCAAGCTGCTGGTGCCGGGGAAGGCGTTCGCCGAGCTGCCCGGGGCGGTCGTACTCGAAGGGCTCGGCGTCGCCTGAGCCGGTGTCACGCCGTCGTGTGGTGGGCGAGGGCGAGGGCGAGGTGCGGGTCGGTTTCGTCCGGTGTCGGTGCTGGGTCGGGGTGGACGAGTGCTGTGGTGGGTCGTGGGGTGGTGTGCGGCAGGGCGTGTTTTGAAGGGCTTGGTGTCGTCTGGGCTGGGGTCACGCTGTCGTGTGGTGGGCGAGGGCGAGGTGCGGGTCGGCTTCGCCCGGCGTTGGTGCCGGGTCGGCGTGGACCAGTGCTGCGGTGAGCCGCGGGATGGCGTGCAGCAGGGCGTGTTCGGCGTCCACGGCGATGGCGTGCGCCTGCCGTACCGTCGCCTCGCCGTCCACCACGACCGCCACCTCGGCGCGCAGCCGGTGCCCGATCCAGCGCAGCCGCAGTTCACCCACCTCGCGCACGCCCGTGACCTCCCGAAGCGCCCGCTCGGCCCGGTCCACCAGGGCCGGGTCCACGGCGTCCATGACCCGCCGGAACACCTCGCGCGCCGCGTCCCGCAGCACCAGCGCGATGGCGGCCGTGATCGCCAACCCCACGATCGGGTCCGCGAGTTGCCACCCGAGCGCCGCGCCACCGGCGCTCAACAGGACGGCCAGTGAGGTGAATCCGTCGGTGCGGGCATGCAGTCCGTCCGCGACCAACGCCGCCGACCCGATGGCACGACCCACCCGTATCCGATACCGGGCCACCCACTCGTTGCCCGCGAACCCGACGAGCGCCGCGACCGCCACGGCCGGGATCCGCTCCACGGGCCGCGGGTCGAGGAGACGGTCGACGGCCGTCCACGCCGCGAAGGCCGCGGACGCGGCGATCGTCAGCACGATGGCGATGCCCGCGAGGTCCTCGGCCCGGCCGTAGCCGTAGGTGAAGCGGCGTGTGGCCGCGCGCCGGCCCAGTACGAAGGCGATCCCGAGCGGTACGGCGGTCAGCGCGTCCGCCGTGTTGTGCACCGTGTCGCCGAGCAGCGCCACCGATCCGGAGGCGACCACCACGACCGCCTGGGCGAGGGCCGTCGCACCGAGGACCGCCAGCGAGACCCACAGGGCGCGCATGCCGCGGGCCGAGGACTCCAGGGCGGAGTCGAGCTTGTCGGTCGATTCGTGGGAGTGGGGTTTGAGGAGGTGGGTGAGGCGGTGGCGATGACGGTGATGGTGCCCATGCCCATGCCCATGGCCATGGCCGTGCTCGTGCCGGTCGCTCACGGCGGTCCCCTTCCGGTGCGCGGTAGTGGACGCGGGCCGCCCACGACGCCATTATGTGCGTATGAGCGCACGCATGCACCTATCACCTGCGCACGATGCGCACCCGCGTACCCCGGGCGAGGAGCAGTTCGCGCTCGCCGCCGAACTCCTCGCCCTGCTCGGCGACCGCACCCGCCTCGCGCTGCTGCACGTCCTGACGGCCGGCGAGGCCGATGTCACGACGCTCACCGAGGCGTGCGGGGCGGCGCGTCCGGCCGTCAGCCAGCATCTGGCCCGGCTGCGGCTCGCGGGGCTGGTGAACACGCGCAAGGAGGGCCGCCGGGTGGTCTACTCCCTGCGCGACGGCCATCTGCGCCGGCTCGTCGACGAGGCGCTGAACGTGGCGGACCACCGGCTCAGCGACCGGCCGCCGCACGACTGACGTACTCGGGCTCGGTCAGTGCCCGGCGTTCCTGCCCAGGTACTGCTCCGCGAACGCCATCGCGGCCGTGGGGGAGTCGAAGAGGCGGCGCAGACGGGCGAGGGTGGTGCCCGCGCGGTACGGGTCGCCCGACGACGTGCCGTGGTAGACCTCGGAGAGCCAGTGGGAGAACTCCTGGCAGTCCCACACCCGGTTCAGACAGGCCGCCGAGTAGCCGTCCAGTGCGGTGCCGTCGCCCTTGGAGAGGTGCGCCACGAGGCCGTCGCCGAGCAGGAAGGCGTCGTGCAGGGCGAGGTTCATGCCCTTGGCGGCGATGGGGGCGGTCAGGTGGGCGGCGTCGCCGGCCAGGAAGAGGCGGCCGAACACCATGGGCTCGACGACGTAGTTGTGCATGTCGAGGACGCGCTTCTCGATCAGCCGCCCCTCCGTCAGCGGCGGCACGCCGTCGGCCTGGAGGCGCTGCTGCAGCTCCGTCCAGACCCTGTCCTGCGACCAGTTCTCCGGGTCGTCGCCGGGTGGGCACTCGAGGTAGTAGCGGGTGACCTCGGCGCTGCGCGGCATGTGCCCGGCGAATCCGCGCGGATGCATGCCGAACAGGACGCAGTCGGAGGACGGCGGCGCCTCCGCGAGCAGCGCCAGCCAGCCGATGCCGTAGTCGCTGCGGGAGACGCGGGCCCGGTCGGCGGGCAGCGCGTCGCGCGTCACGCCGCGCGCCCCGTCGCAGCCCGCGACGAAGTCGCAGTGCACGACCTGGCGTTGCCCGGTCTCCGGGCAGGTGTACGACACCGAGGGGTGGTCGGTGTCGACATCGTGCAGCTCCACGTCCCGCACCCCGAAGCGGATGGCCCCGCCGCGCACATCGGCGTACTCGCGCACCAGGTCCGTCACCAGCAACTGCTGTGGGTAGACCCAGTGATGAACGCCCGTCAGCTTGGCGTACTCGAACCGGTAGCGCTCCCCGGCGAACCGGAACTCGCACTCGGTGTGCCGCTGGGCCCGCGCCAGCAGGTTGTCCGCGAGACCCCGCCGCTGGAGTCCGCGCACGGCCCCCTCCTCGAGCACCCCGGCCCGCGGCCGCCGCTCGATGAACTCGCGGGTCTCGACCTCCAGGACCAGGCAGTCCACGGAGGCCGCCCGCAGGATGTTGCCGATGGTGAGACCGGCCGGTCCGGCGCCCACGACGACGACCGGAAAGCGCTGCGCGGGGCTGGAGTTGAGGTGGGGGGAGGTGGAAGTCACCCGAGCATTATGCGGGCGCCGATGTGGGGAGGGGAGGGTTCCGGGCGACGCCGGATGGTCCGGGCGCCACCCCCTAGCCCAGGCGGGGGATCTCGATCGCCGGGCAGCGGTCCATGACCATCTCCAGGCCCGCCGCGCGGGTGCGGTCGTACGCCGCCTCGTCGATCACGTCCAGCTGGAACCACACCGCCTTGGCCCCCTTGGCGACCGCCTCGTCGGCGACCGGTCCCGCGAGGTCGCTGTTCACGAACACGTCGACCACGTCCACGTCGAAGGGGATGTCCGCCAGGGAGGCATAGCCGGGCTCGCCGTGGACCGTCTCCGCCTTCGGGTGCACGGGCACGATGCGCTTGCCGAAGCGCTGCAGGACGCCGGCGACCCCGTACGCCGCGCGTCGCTGGTTCGTCGACAGGCCCACGATGGCCCAGGTGTCGCCGAGCTCGGTCAGGATCCTGCGGACTGTCGCCGGGTCGCCGTACACGCTCGGCCTCCTTGGGGTCGGTGCGAGGGCTGGTGTCCTGGGCAACAGCGGGCCGGGTGCGGTGATTCCCCGGGGCGGTCCTCAATCCGTGATCATGCCGTCCACGAGATCGGCGCACGCGGGCCGTTCCCTTGACAGAAGGTCGGCAGCCGGGCTTTCTTAGACTCGTTGCTGGTTGCGTATCACGATACTTATTGTGTAGTTCGCAACGGGCTCGCGACGAGCAACGAGTGGGTCCGTCTTCCCTACACCGCGGAGTAGCGCTACCGATGACTCGTAAGCCACCTGCTGAGGACCCCGGCGACGCCCGTCTGCGGGTCGGCCCGCCGAAGGAGTACGCCGCCGGCGTCCCCGCGGTCACCTCCTCGCTGCGGCACGCCGGCGAGCAGATGGGGGTCCGGCGCAGCCTGCTCACTCTGCTCCGGGTGAACCAGAAGGAGGGCTTCGACTGCCCGGGCTGCGCCTGGCCCGAGCCGGACCACCGGCACAGGGCGGAGTTCTGCGAGAACGGGGCCAAGGCCGTGGCTGAGGAGGCCACCGTACGCCGGGTCACCCCGGACTTCTTCGCCGAGCACACCCTGGAGGATCTGCTCCCGCGCAGCGACTACTGGCTCGGGCAGCAGGGACGTCTCACCCACCCCATGTACCGTCCGGCCGGCGCCGACCGCTACCGGCCGATCTCCTGGGACGACGCCTTCGCCCTGATCGCCCGCGAACTCGCCGCGCTCGACCACCCCGACCAGGCCGCCTTCTACACCTCCGGGCGGGCGAGCAACGAGGCGGCGTTCCTCTATCAGCTCTTCGTCCGCGGCTTCGGCACCAACAACCTGCCGGACTGCTCCAACATGTGCCACGAGTCCAGTGGCTCGGCCCTGGTCGAGACGATCGGCATCGGCAAGGGAAGCGTCAGCCTGGAGGACCTCCACGAGGCCGACCTGATCCTGGTCGTCGGCCAGAACCCCGGCACCAACCACCCCCGCATGCTCTCCGCGCTGGAGGAGGCCAAGCGGCGGGGCGCCCGCGTCATCGCGGTCAACCCCCTGCCCGAGGCCGGCCTGCTCCGGTTCAAGAACCCCCAGAAGCCCTCCGGCGTCATCGGCGGCGGCACCCAGCTCGCCGACCGGTTCCTGCAGATCAGGCTGGGAGGCGATCAGGCGCTGTTCCAGGCCTTCAACCGGCTGCTGCTGGAGGCGGAGGACGACGATCCCGGCATCGTCCTCGACACCTCCTTCATCACCGCGCACACACACGGCTTCGAGGAGTTCGCCGAGCAGGCCCGCAAGACCTCCTGGGCGGACGTCCTGGAGGCCACCGGGCTGTCCGAGACCGAGATCAGGGACGCGTTCCGGGATGTCCTCGCCGCCGAGAAGACCGTCGTCTGCTGGGCGATGGGCCTCACCCAGCACCGCCACTCCGTCCCGACCATCCGCGACGTCGTCAACTTCCTCCTCCTGCGCGGCAACATCGGCCGCCCCGGCGCGGGGCTGTGCCCGGTGCGCGGCCACTCCAACGTGCAGGGCGACCGGACCATGGGCATCTACGAGAAGCCCAGCGAGGACTTCCTCGACGCGCTCGGCGCCGAATTCGGCTTCGCACCGCCCCGCCATCACGGTCACGACGCGGTCGAGACCATCCGTGCCATGCGCGACGGCGACGTGAAGGTCTTCGTGGGACTGGGCGGCAACTTCGTCGCCGCCGCCCCCGACACCGAGGTGACGGAACAGGCGCTGCGCAACTGCCGGCTCACCGTACAGATCTCCACCAAGCTCAACCGTTCCCACGTGGTCACCGGGGAAGAGGCGCTCATCCTGCCCTGCCTGGGCCGCACCGAGGCCGACCTGAGGCCCTCGGGGCCCCAGTCGGTGACGGTGGAGGACTCCATGGGCATGGTGCACCTGTCGCGAGGACGGCTCGCGCCCGCCTCCGGACACCTCCTCAGCGAGGTGGCGATCATCTGCGGGATGGCGCGGGCCGCGCTCGGCGCCCGCGAGCCCCGTGTGCCCTGGGACGACTTCGCGGCCGACTACGACCGTGTCCGCGACCGCATCGCCCGTGTGATCCCCGGCTTCGAGGGCTTCAACGACCGGGTGCGCCGACCCGGCGGCTTCGCCCTGCCCCACCCGCCCCGCGACGAGCGCCGCTTCACCACCGCCACCGGCCGGGCCAACTTCACCGCGAACCCGGTGGAGTTCCCGCGCGTACCGGAAGGCCGCCTGCTGCTGCAGACCCTGCGCTCGCACGACCAGTACAACACCACCATCTACGGACTGGACGACCGCTATCGCGGCATCCACCAGGGACGCCGCGTGCTGTTCGTGCACCGGGACGACCTCGCCGCGCGCGGCCTGGCCGACGGCGACCTCGTCGACATCGTCAGTGAGTACGAGGACGGGGTGGAGCGCAGGGCGCCGCGCTTTCGCACGGTCGCCTTCCCGACGCCCCGTGGCTGCTGTGCGGCGTACTTCCCGGAGACCAACGTCCTGGTGCCGCTGGACTCGACAGCGGAGACCAGCAACACCCCCACGTCCAAGTCCATCGTGGTCCGGCTGGAACCCTGCGCCGGGGTGTGAACCGAGGGAGGTCGGGGTGGCAGGCGCCTTCACGCTGGCCACCCCGACCTGTTCTGTCACCACCGTCGACGGCGAGCAGCCGGGACGCCTTCAGTTCGGTCTCGTCCCACTCGCGCTCGGGTCCGAGCCCCAGGCCCCACGTGATGCCCGCGCCGACTTCGGGGCGTCCGTGACGGCGCCGGGCGGGAACGTCCCCGTCAGCAGCTCCGGCCGGCCCGTGCCCGCGGCGAGCTCGCCGCGCACGGTGGAGACCAGGTGTACCAGGCCGGGTGCCGGTCGACGGCGCACAGCGCGGGGACGGTCACCGAGCCGGTGGCGCAGACACGGCCCAGATCGCTGCGGACCAGGTCCACGATCGTCACGTTCCCGGCCCGGTCCTTCTCCAACAGGTCCGCGGCCGTCCGCTCGGTGCCCTTGATCGGCCCGGACTTCACGATCAGGCCGGCGCGGCGCGGGAACAGCGCGGGTGAGGGGGTGGCCACTTCCACGCCATGGGCCGGCAGCGGGACCGTACCCGCGTACGGGGCCGGGTTGCGCCGGGCCGGAAAGTCGGGACGGCCTCGTGGCGTACGTCCCCGAAGCGGGCGAGGGCGGGCAGGCGGTGCGCCCGCGCACACCATGACGGGCCGTGCGCCGGGTGGAGCGGGAACCAAGCACGCGCTTCCCCCTTCGGAACGTAGGGCGCAAAAGGCGTGAGCCTCCTGGAACGGTGCTCCAGGAGGCTCACTGCGTCGGACATCCGCCTATGTGGTGCGCGCGTCCACCACGCTGTCCTTGCTGTCCTTGGACCCGTGCGACGAGGTCCCGTTCCCGTTCTCCAGGCCCTCCTCGAACGCCGAGACAGCCTGGTCGATGAGCCGTTCCTCCTGCTTCTTCCGCTGGGCGGCCAGGTAGGCGTGGTGTTCCCGGCGGAAGGACTTGGCCGTGGCCAGGCACATCCCGATCATCACGAAGGTGAAGGGCAGTGCCGTGATGATCGCCACCGTCTGCAGCGTGGACAGCGACGAGGTTCCCGTACCGCTGGCGATCAGCAGCGCGACGGCCACGGCGCCCTCGGCGGCGCACCAGAACACACGGCTCCAGGTCGGCGGGTCGGGGTGGCCGCCGGAGGCCAGCACGTCGACCACATAGCTGCCGGAGTCGGAGGAGGTGACGAAGAACAGCACGATCAGCAGGATCGTCATGCCGGCGACGAACGCGCCGCCCGGCAGGCCGTCGAGCAGTTGGAAGAGCGCGCTGTCCGTGCCGACCGCGCCGTCCTCGCCCACCAGTCCACCCTCACCGACCGTTTCGCGGTGGAGCGCCGAGCCGCCGAGGATCGCGAACCAGAGGAAGGTCAGCAGGGTCGGTACCAGCAGCACGCCCGTGACGAACTCACGGACGGTCCGGCCGCGGGAGATACGGGCGATGAAGACGCCGACGAACGGCGCCCAGGAGATCCACCAGCCCCAGTAGAAGACCGTCCAGCCGCTGACCCATGCGGTGCCGTCCGCGCCCTGGGAGGCGCCGGTGTCGAAGCTCAGCGCGAGGAGGTTCTGCAGATACGCGCCGATGTCCTCGACGAAGCCGTTGAGGATGAACAGCGTCGGGCCCGCGACGAGGACGAACACCATCAGCGCGGCGGCCAGACCCATATTGATGTTCGACAGCCACTTGATGCCCTTGCCCACGCCTGTGACCACGGAGACGGTGGCAAGCGCGGTGATGATGACGATGAGCACGACCCGAAGTGGCGTGCCGGGCTCGTCCACCCAGCCCTGGAAGCCCATGCCCGCGGAGATCTGCAGGACGCCGAAGCCGAGCGAGGTGGCCACACCGAAGACGGTGCCGACGATGGCGATGGTGTCGATGGCGTCGCCCCAGGCGCCCTTGATCTTGTCGCCGAAGAGCGGTTCCAGAGCCCAGCGGATCGAGATGGGACGGCTCTTGCGGTGTACGGCGTAGGCGACGGCGAGGCCGACCACGACGTAGATGGCCCAGGGGTGGATTCCCCAGTGCAGGAACGTCTGGACCATGGCCATCTCGCTCCGCTCGGCCACGGCGTCACCGACGCCCGGCCTCGGGGAGGTGAAGTGGTTCAGTGGCTCGGCGACACCCCAGAAGACGAGCCCGATGCCCATACCGGCGGCGAACAGCATCGCCAGCCAGGAGGCCATGCTGAACTCGGGCCGTTCGTTGTCCTTGCCGAGCTTGATGTCTCCGAAGCGGCCGATTCCGACCCAGAGGGTGAAGATCACAAAGAGTGAGACAAGGGCTGTGTAATACCAACCGACGCCGCTGATGATCTCCGTCTGCACCTTGCTGATGACGTCCTGGGCAGACTTCTTGAATACTGTTGCATAGAGCACGAAGGCGACGATGATGATCGCGGATGGCCAGAAGACACGCGGTGCGATCGATGCTGCGGGGGAGCGGATCCCCGATTTCTCTTGATCCGAGGTGTCGCCAGGCGATTTCGCCGTCTGGGGAGCAGCCATGCTCTCATTCCTTCTGTCGTCGGGCTCTGGCATGGTCGGTGGGACTGCCGTGCACTGCGGGACAGGAGTGGCAGTCTGTTGCGCATTGAGAAATTGTTCGCTGTTGGCGCAACAGCGAACACGCCTCGTGTCTTGCCGTCAAGCCCCTTCGGCCAGTCGCCGGGCTCTCGACCAGCATCGGAATCGAGCTGTGACCCGTGAGGCGGCCGGTGCCGCGCAACCGGCCGCTGTGCGGCGTTGCTCTCGAGTAGAGAAGGGGCCTTCTGCCCGTGATCACCTCGCGCATCGAGCGGGTGTCGCATGCCTTGACCGCTGGTCGGCGCTCCAGGATGCTGTGTTGCGGAACATGAGATGTGTGCCGTAATGAGCAACATCTGATTCAGAGTTCGTATCAGTCGAGGAGTGGCCATGACGCACCAGGTCCGTGCCGTCGTCGCGCGGGGCAAGGGCGCCCCCGTCAGCCTGGAAACGATCATCGTGCCCGACCCGGGCCCGGGTGAGGCGCTGGTGAAGATCGAGGCCTGCGGGGTCTGCCACACCGATCTGCACTATCGCGAGGGCGGCATCAACGACGACTTCCCGTTCCTGCTGGGCCATGAGGCCGCGGGCATCGTGGAATCGGTGGGGGAGGGGGTCACCGACGTCGCGCCCGGCGACTTCGTGATCCTCAATTGGCGTGCGGTGTGCGGCCAGTGCCGTGCCTGCCGGCGCGGAGAGTCCTGGTACTGCTTCAACACCCACAACGCCAAGCAGAAGATGACCTTGCTGGACGGCACCGAGTTGTCGCCGGCCCTGGGCATCGGCGCCTTCGCGGAGAAGACGCTGGTCGCGGCCGGGCAGTGCACGAAGGTCGACCCGAGCGCGTCGGCCGCCGCCGCCGGTCTGCTGGGGTGCGGTGTGATGGCTGGTATCGGCGCCGCCATCAACACCGGCAACGTCGGACGGGGTGACTCGGTCGCCGTCATCGGCTGTGGCGGGGTCGGGGCCGCGGCGATCGCCGGGGCCGACCTGGCGGGCGCGGCCAAGGTCATCGCGGTCGACATCGACGACCGCAAGCTGGAGACGGCCCGGAAGCTCGGCGCCACCCACACCGTCAACTCCAAGAACGCCGACGCCGTCGAGGCGATCCGCGAGCTGACCGGCGGCTTCGGAGCCGATGTGGTCATCGAGGCGGTCGGCCGCCCGGAGACGTACCGGCAGGCGTTCTACGCCCGCGACCTGGCCGGCACGGTCGTCCTGGTCGGCGTCCCCACCCCGGAGATGAAGCTGGAACTGCCACTGCTGGACGTCTTCGGCCGCGGTGGCTCCCTGAAGTCCTCCTGGTACGGCGACTGCCTGCCGTCGCGCGACTTCCCGATGCTCATCGACCTCTATCTCCAGGGCCGGCTCGACCTGGACGCCTTCGTCACCGAGACCATCGCGCTGGACGAGGTCGAGAAGGCCTTCGAGCGGATGCACCACGGCGACGTCCTGCGCTCGGTGGTGGTCCTCTGATGGCCGCCCGCATCGAACACCTCGTCACCTCGGGCACGTTCTCGCTGGACGGCGGCACCTGGGACGTCGACAACAACGTGTGGATCGTCGGCGACGACACCGAGGCGATCGTCATCGACGCCGCCCACGACGCCGAGGCGATCGCCCGGGCCGTCGGCGGGCGCACCCTCAGGGCCATCGTGTGCACGCACGCGCACAACGACCACATCGACGCCGCGCCGGAGCTCGCGGCGCGCACGGGTGCCCCGATCCTCCTCCACCCGGACGACCTGCCGCTGTGGAAGCAGACCCACCCGGACAAGGCGCCGGACGCCGAGCTGACCGACGGCCAGGGCATCACGGTGGCCGGCGTCGAGCTGACGGTGCTGCACACGCCCGGCCACGCCCCCGGCGCGGTCTGTCTGTACGCGCCGGCCCTGACGGCCCTCTTCAGTGGCGACACGCTGTTCGCCGGCGGGCCGGGGGCGACGGGAAGGTCGTACAGCCACTTCCCGACCATCGTCGAGTCGATCAGGGACCGGCTGCTGACGCTGCCGGGAGACACCGTCGTGCACACCGGACACGGGGGGACGACCACCGTCGGCACCGAGGCCCCGCACCTCCAGGAGTGGATCGACCGCGGTTTCTGACGCCCGCGGACGACCCTCACCCGCCCGCCCTCGGCTCGCGATCATCGCGAGCCGATGTGGCGGGCTGTTGTTGTTCTATATGAAGAAAGTTTTGCATGGTGCAACCCCAAGGAATGGCTCACAGCACCCTCTGAACGCCTTGACACGGGGTTCGGAGCGACCTCAAACTGGCGTTGCGCTAACCGCAATCCGTTTCGTTATACGCACCGAGGTGGTCATGATGATTCCCGCGTGTCCCCTGGCGGATCTGCCGCGAGGAGAGGCCTTCCGTCTCGAGACCGACCCGGCGGTCACGGTGTTCCACACCGAGGACGGCGAGCTCTTCGCCATCGACGACACGTGCACCCACCAGGACGCTTCACTCGCCGACGGCTGGGTGGAGGACTGCTGGGTGGAATGCCCGCTGCACGCCTCGAAGTTCAACCTCAAGACCGGTGAGGTCGACGCCCCGCCGGCCAAGCTTCCCGTCCGGACCCACGAGGTCGTCGTGGAGGACGGCATGGTCTACGTCAAGCTGTCCACGGCCGCCCCCAACCTGCCGCACTGCGCCGTGCGCAAGCTCGCCGGGACCACCGCGTGAGGACGGTGGCCGTGGTGGGCGCCTCGCTGGCCGGGCTGTCGGCCGCGCGTTCCCTGCGCAAGCAGGGCTACGACGGACGGCTGGTCGTCATCGGGGACGAACTCCACCGCCCGTACGACCGGCCCCCGCTGTCCAAGGAGTTCCTGGCCGGCACCGTCGGCGAAGCCGACCTCGCGTTGGAGATGGACGACGAGGACCTCCAGGCGGAGTGGCTGCTCGGCGTCCGCGCCACCGGACTCGACCGCACCGACCGCGCCGTCCGGCTCGCCGACGGCCGGGAGGTCCGCGCCGACGGCGTCGTCATCGCGACCGGCGCCGCCGCGCGCACCCTGCCCGGCTCCGAGGGCCTGGCGGGAGTGCATGTCGTGCGCACCCTGGACGACGCCCGCGCGCTACGGGACGAACTGGCCCGCGGCGGACGGCTGGTGGTGATCGGCGGCGGATTCATCGGCGCCGAAGTCGCCTCCACCGCCTACGCCCTCGGGCTCGGTGTGACGGTGGTCGAGGCGGCCGCGACGCCACTCGCCGGACCGCTCGGCGAGACCATGGGCGGCGTGGTCTCCGCCCTCCACGCGGACCACGGCGTACGGCTGCTGTGCGGCGTGGGCGTCAAGGGACTGAGCGGGGAGACCCGGGTGGACGCCGTCCTGCTGGAGGACGGCCGCAGCATCCCCGCCGACATCGTGGTGGTCGGCGTAGGCGCACGCCCTTGCGTCGAGTGGCTGGAGGGATCCGGCGTCGAACTCGACAACGGCGTCAAGTGCGGTGCGGACGGCCGCACCAGCCTGGCCGGCGTGGTCGCGGTCGGTGACTGCGCCAACTGGTACGACCCTCGTACGGGTGCCCATCGCCGCGTCGAGCACTGGACCGGTGCGCGCGAGCGGCCCGACGCCGCGATCGCCACGCTGCTGGCGGGCGGTGCCGTCGAACCGGGCGTGCCCCGGCCGCCGTACTTCTGGTCGGACCAGTACGGCGTGAAGATCCAGTTCGTCGGCCATGCGGCCGGCGCCGACAGTGTGACGATCGAGGAAGGCTCCGCGGACGACCGCGATGTCCTCGCCGTCTACCGGCGTGCCGGTGAGCCCGTTGCCGCGCTCGGGATGAACCAGCCGCGGCTGTTCACCCGCTGGCGCAAGCAGCTCGCCCGCCCCACATCTTGACACCGCCTTTGAGGCGCCCCATGCTGCGGTTTCATATGGCGCGCAGCGTTGCTCCATACACAACGCTGTCCGGAGTCGTTCTTCCCGGCGCGTGAATGACATCACCACGACGTTCTCCGAGGAGTGCAACGTGACCTCGACCAGCCTGCCGGACAGCCTGATCGCCACTCTCCCCGGCTCCTTCTACACCGATCCCGGGATCTTCGCCCAGGAGCAGGAGCACATATTCGAGTCCATGTGGTTCTGCGTCGCGCGCTCGTCGGACCTGGACAAGCCCGGCGCCTTCCGGACCGTCGATGTCGGCCGCGAGAGCATCCTCGTCACGCGGGCCCGCGACAAATCGATCCGCGCCTACTTCAACATCTGCCGGCACCGCGGCGCCAGGCTCTGCATGGAGGAGACCGGCGAGGTCAAGCGGGGCTTCCAGTGCCCGTACCACGCCTGGACCTACGGCCTGGACGGCAAGCTCGTCGCGGCGCCCAACCTCACCAAGATGCCCGACATCGGCCGCACCGAGTACGGCCTGGTGAGCGTGGCCACCCGTGAATGGCTCGGCTATGTCTGGGTGTGCCTCGCGGAGAACCCTCCTCCCTTCGAGGAGGCGGTCATCGGCGACGTCGTCGCGCGGCTGGGCGACGCCGAGTCGATCGAGCGCTACGACATCGAGAACCTCTCGGTCGGCAGGCGGATCGTCTACGACGTGAAGGCGAACTGGAAGCTCATCATCGAGAACTTCATGGAGTGCTACCACTGCGCCACCATCCACCCCGAGCTCACCGAGGTGCTGCCGGAGTTCGCGGACGGCTTCGCCGCCCAGTACTACGTCGGCCACGGCGCCGAGTTCGGCGAGGAGGTGCGGGGCTTCACCGTCGACGGCTCCGAGGGCCTGGACCGCATTCCGGGTGTCGCCGAGGACCAGGACCGCCGCTACTACGCCATCACCGTGCGGCCGCAGGTCTTCATCAACCTCGTGCCCGACCACGTCATCTTCCACCGCATGTTCCCGATGGCCGAGGACCGCACGATCGTGGAGTGCGACTGGCTGTACCTGCCGCATGTCGTGGAGAGCGGCAAGGACGTCAGCCGGTCCGTGGAGCTCTTCCACCGGGTCAACCAGCAGGACTTCGACGCCTGCGAGCGCACCCAGCCGGCGATGAACTCCCGGATGTACGCCAAGGGCGGTGTCCTGGTGCCCAGCGAGCACCACATCGGCGCCTTCCACGACTGGGTGCACGAGCGCCTGGGCACCCACCAGCAGTAGGCGAGGGGGCGGTCAGCCCAGGTACCCCATCCGGTGGCTGATCTCCTCCGCGCCCTTGACCAGCACCGGAGCGAGTTCGTGCAGGCGCTCCTCGGTGAGCCGGTACGAGGGCCCCGAGGCGCTCACCGCCGCGACGATCTGGCCGTCTCGATTGCGAATGGGAGCCGCGATGGCGTGAAGACCGAGTTCCAGTTCCTCCATGGCCCAGGCGTAGCCACTCTCTCGGATCTCCGCGAGGTTCTTCTCGAGCTTCGTCTTCGCGGTGATGGTGTGCGAGGTCACCTTCTTCAACCCGGACTGGGTCAACAGAGCGGCACGGTCCTTGGCGGGCAGATGGGCCAGCAGGACCTTGCCGCTCGAGGTGGCGTGCAACGGGGTCAGTTGGCCGACCCAGTTCTGGGCGGTGATGGCCCCCGGGCCGCGCACCTGGTAGAGGTTGACCGCGTAGTGCTCCTGCAGTACGGCGATGTTGACGGTCTCGCCGATCTCCACGGCGAGGTCCTCGCAGACCGGGCGGCCCTGCTGGGTGATGTCGATGCGCCCCGTGACCGCGCCGGCCAGGCGTACGATGCCGAAGCCCAGGCGGTACTTGCCGCGTTCGCCGGCCTGCTCTACCAGTCCGCGCGCCTCCAGGGCGCCGAGCAGGCGGAACGCGGTGGACTTGTGAACATCAATCTCGCCCGCCACCTCGCTGACGCCTGCCTCACCGCGGTGGGCCAAGATCTCCAGAACGCTGATGGCTCGGTCCACCGACTGCACGCCGCCGGGGTGTGAATTTGAGGTTTCGGATTCAAGGTTGTAGTTGCTCACAACGCAACTATACCCACAGTAAACAACGCTACTGCAAGTAACGATAACGAAATGAAGTCCTTGAAAGTTGCGCTTTTCGCAACCTGGTGCGTATGGCGCTACCGCGGCTAACATGCCCGCACATCTAAGGCGCGAGTGAGACGAGGCAGCATGGCTCCCCTCCACTACGACTTCGTCATCGTCGGCGGCGGATCGGCCGGCAGCGCACTGGCGAACAGGCTCTCCGCCGACCCGGCCAACCGGGTGCTGGTGCTGGAGGCGGGCCGTTCGGACTATCCGTGGGACGTCTTCATCCACATGCCCGCGGCGCTGACCTACCCCATCGGCAGCCGGTTCTACGACTGGAAGTACGAGTCCGAGCCCGAGCCCCACATGGGCGGACGGCGCGTCTACCACGCGCGCGGCAAGGTGCTGGGCGGCTCCAGCAGCATCAACGGCATGATCTTCCAGCGCGGCAACCCCATGGACTACGAGCGCTGGGCCGCCGACGCCGGCATGGAGAGTTGGGACTACGCCCACTGCCTGCCGTACTTCCGGCGCATGGAGAACTGTCTGGCGGCCGACCCGGACGACGAGTTCCGCGGTCATGACGGCCCTCTCGTCCTGGAGCGCGGTCCGGCGACCAACCCCCTCTTCGGTGCCTTCCTCAAGGCCACCCAGGAGGCGGGCTATGCGCCCACCGACGATGTCAACGGCTACCGGCAGGAAGGTTTCGCCAAGTTCGACCGGAATGTCCATCGCGGACGTCGGCTGTCGGCCTCGAAGGCGTACCTCAAGCCCGCGATGAAGCGGCCGAACCTCACCGTCACCACCCGCGCCCTGGTAACCCGCGTCCTCTTCGAGGGCAAGCGCGCCGTCGGTGTGGAGTTCCAGCGCGGCCGGGGCGCGCTCCAGCAGGTCCGCGCCAAGGAGGTCATCCTCTGCGGCGGCGCCATCAACTCCCCGCAGCTGCTCCAGCTCTCCGGCGTCGGCAACGCCGGGGAACTGCGCGCCCTGGGCATCGACGTCGTCCACGACCTGCCGGGCGTCGGCGAGAACATGCAGGACCATCTGGAGGTGTACGTCCAGTACGCCTGCAAGCAGCCCGTCTCCATGCAGCCGTACATGGCGAAGTGGCGCGCCCCCTTCATCGGCCTGCAGTGGCTCTTCCGCAAGGGCCCGGCGGCGACCAACCACTTCGAGGCCGGCGGGTTCGCCCGCAGCAACGAGGACGTGGACTACCCCAACCTGATGTTCCACTTCCTGCCCGTCGCGGTCCGCTACGACGGTTCCTCACCCGCCGGCGGACACGGCTACCAGGTGCACGTCGGGCCCATGTACTCCGACGCCATCGGCTCGGTGAAGATCAAGAGCAGGGACCCGCGCGAGCACCCGGCGCTGCGCTTCAACTACCTGTCCACCGAGCAGGACCGTCGCGAGTGGGTCGAGGCGATCCGGGTGGCCCGCAAGCTCCTCGAACAGCCCGCGCTCGCCCCCTACAACGGCGGGGAGGTCTCGCCCGGGCCGAAGGTGGAGTCGGACGAGGAGATCCTGGCCTGGGTCGCGAAGGAGGGCGAGACCGCCCTGCACCCGTCCTGCACCTGCAAGATGGGCACCGACGAGATGGCCGTCGTCGACCCCGCCAGCATGCGGGTGCACGGACTGGACGGCCTGCGCGTGGTGGACGCGTCGGTGATGCCCTACGTCACCAACGGCAACATCTACGCCCCGGTGATGATGATCGCCGAGAAGGCCGCCGACCTGATCCTCGGCAAGGAGCCGCTCGCGCCGTCGAAGGCCGTGTACTACCGCCACCGTGACGTCCACAAGCAGGCGGAGCGGTAATTGGCCGGCACAGGACTCAGGGCACTGCTGGAGAACGTCCGCTACGAGGTGCTGCCCGCGAAGGCGACCGAGGACAAGGTCCTGGCCCATGTGCCGCGCGACGTCGTCGTCACCGTGACGGCGTCGCCGGTCAAGGGCCTGGAGCCGACCCTCGACCTCACCGCCCGGCTGGCGGCGCACGGCTACCGGGTCGTCCCGCATGTGCCGGCCCGGCTGCTGCGGGACGACCTGCATCTGAAGGAGGTCTCGGACCGGCTCCTCGAGGCGGGCGTGAACGACGTCTTCGTCCCGGCCGGCGACGCCGACCCGCCGGCCGGGGTCTACGACGGGGCGCTGCCGGTGCTGCGCAGGCTCACCGAGCTGGGCGGCCCCTTCGCCCGCGTCGGCGTCACCGGCTATCCCGAGAGCCACCCCCTCATCCACGACGACATCACCATCCAGGCGATGTGGGACAAGCGCGAGCACGCCACGTACATCGTGAGCAACCTGTGCTTCGACCCGCGGGTGCTGGGGGAGTGGATCGCCCGTGTACGGCGCCGGGACGTCACGCTGCCCGTGTACGTGGGTGTCGCCGGGCCCGTGCAGCGGGCGAAGCTGCTGGCGATGGCGACGAAGATCGGGGTGGGGGAGTCGACGCGGTTCCTGACCAAGCACGCCTCGTGGTTCGTGCGTTTCGCGGCCCCCGGTGGGTATGCCCCCGAGCGGCTGCTGACCCGCACCCAGGAGGCGCTCACCGCACCCTCGGCGGGCGTGGCCGGTCTGCATCTGTTCACGTTCAACCAGATCGCCGAGACGGAGCGGTGGCGCCGCGCGCTACTGGACCGGATGGGCGGCTGAACCGGGAGAAGGATGACAACCGACACCGACTGGAAGCTGACCCGAACCTTCACCAGCACATCGGGGGACGTCCGCTGGGACCGGCTGGGGGAGCCCGGCAGGCCGCCGGTCGTCCTTCTGCACGGCACACCCTTCTCGTCGTACGTCTGGCGTGCCGTGGCCCGCTCGCTCATGCGTGACCACGAGGTGTTCGTCTGGGACATGCCCGGCTACGGGACCTCGGAGAAGGCGGAGGGACAGGATGTGTCCCTGGCCGCCCAGGGCCGCGTCTTCACCGAGCTCCTGGACCACTGGGGCCTCGCGGAACCGCTCGTGGTCGCCCACGACTTCGGCGGCGCCGTCGCCCTGCGGGGGCACCTGCTGCACGGCGCCCCGTACCGGGCCCTCGCTCTGGTGGATCCGGTCGCGCTGGCACCGTGGGGTTCGCCGTTCTTCCGGCTCGTCGGCGAGCACGCCGACGTCTTCGAGCGGTTGCCGACCGCGCTCCACGCCGCCCTGGTGCGTGAGTACGTCACCTCCGCCAGCGGCCCCGGCCTGCGTCCCGCGGTCCTCGAACGGCTCGTCGAGCCCTGGCTGGACGGCTCCGGCCAAGCTGCCTTCTACCGGCAGATCGCCCAGGCCGACCAGCGCTACACCGACGAGATCCAGGGCCGTTACGGCGACATCGGCATCCCCACGCTCGTCTGCTGGGGCGAGGACGACACCTGGATTCCGGTGGCCAAGGGGCGCGAGCTCGCCGGTCTCGTCCCCGGCGCGCGCTTCGAACCCATCGCCGGCGCGGGCCACCTCGTCCAGGAGGACGCCCCCGCGGAACTCACGGCCGCGCTCATCGCCTTCCTTCAGCAGTTGTGACCGGGAAGACCACCGGGCGGTTGCCGTCCACCATCACGCGGCTCTCGCTGTCCTGATCGATGATCCGCCCCTCGTCCAGGTCGGGCGTGACGTGGTGCGCCGTCGCGCCGGACGATCGCCGGGGATCTCGATGTTGAGCGCCGGTGGGCCGGCCCGGCGCTGTCGGGACACGAAAGGGTGACGATGTACTCACGGCCGGATTGCGATCTTGGGGACATGGATGGCCTCCGTTGGTGCGTATTGCACAACCCCGTGAGCGATGCGCAACATCGTACGCGTGCTATAGGGTCCTGGGTCAAGGGACAAGGGCTTAATGACCCCTTGTGGAAATCGTCGTCCTCTGGCCCTTGACGTATGTCTGCACATTGGTCATGGTGTTCCACCACCAGCAAGCGAATGCACGATGCGCAACAGATCGGCTGAAGGGCTTGGCGCGTGGCAGACCTGTATGTGGACGGCGTATGGCGGGACCCGGTGGCCCGAGGTCGCCGGGAGATCCGTTGTCCCGCTGACGGCACGCTCTCCGCGACCGTTTCGGAAGGGACGCGTCCCGACGCGGAGGCCGCGATCGCGGCGGCCCGGCGTGCCTTCGACGAGGGCTCGTGGCCGCGCACGCCCGAGCGTGAGCGCGGCGCGCTGCTGCTGCGCACCGCCGACATCATGGAGCGCGACGCCAAGGTGTTCGCCCGCGCCGAGTCCCTGGACACCGGCAAGCGGCTGGTGGAGAGCGAGTACGACATCGCCGACGTCGTCTCCTGTTTCCGCTATTACGGCGGGCTCGGCGGTACCGACGCCGGCCGGGTGATCGACACCGGACGCGACGACGCCGTAAGCCGCGTCGGGTACGAGCCGGTTGGTGTGTGCGGGTTGATCACCCCCTGGAACTATCCACTTCTGCAAGCGAGTTGGAAGGTCGCCCCGGCGCTGCTCGCCGGCAACACGATCGTCCTCAAGCCCAGCGAGCTCACTCCCTCCACCTCGGTCCTGCTGATGAAGGCGCTGGAGGAGGCGGGGGTCCCGGCCGGCGCCGCCAACCTCGTCCTGGGCACCGGGCCCGAGGTGGGCGCACCGCTGTCCGAGGACCCGGCCGTCGACATGGTCTCCTTCACCGGGGGCCTGGAGACCGGCAAGCGGATCATGGCCACCGCCGCCGCGACCGTGAAGAAGGTCGCGCTGGAGCTCGGCGGCAAGAACCCCAACGTCGTGTTCGCCGACGCGGACTTCGAGACGGCCGTCGACTTCGCCCTGACGGCCGTCTTCCTGCATTCGGGACAGGTCTGCTCGGCCGGCGCCCGGCTGATCGTCGAGGACCGTCTGCACGACCGTTTCGTCGACGAGGTCGTCCGCCGGGCCCGGCGGATCCGCCTCGGCGGCCCCTTCGACCCCGACGCCGAGACCGGAGCGCTGATCTCCGCACAGCACCTGGCGAAGGTCGAGGCGTATGTCGCGGCCGGCCTCGCCGAAGGCGCCGTACTGCGCTGCGGCGGCGCACGCCCCGACGACCCGGCGCTGGGAGAGGGCCACTACTACCTGCCCACCGTGCTCGACGAGTGCCGGCAGGACATGCGCGTGGTGCACGAGGAGTCCTTCGGGCCCGTGCTCACCGTGGAGCGCTTCACCGACGAGGACGACGCCGTACGCATCGCCAACGACACCGAGTACGGACTCGCCTCAGCCGTGTGGACGCAGGACGGCGGCAAGGCCCAGCGGGTCGCCCGGCGGCTGCGCCACGGCACGGTGTGGATCAACGACTACCACCCCTATGTGCCGCAAGCGGAATGGGGTGGCTTCGGGCACTCGGGCGTGGGCCGGGAGCTGGGACCGACCGGCCTGAACGAGTACCGAGAGCCCAAGCACATCTGGCAGAACATCCAACCCCGGCCGCAGCACTGGTTCCGCGGCTGAACGCCGAAAGAAGGTCGAACGTGACCACACAGACCGAGGTGTCGCAGCGGCGCGGCACGCCCCAGGACTCGGGCTCCACCCCGGTCATATCCGTACGCAGGCTGTGGAAGGTGTTCGGGCCGAAGGCCGAGCAGGTGCCGGAATCCGAGGAGCTGTGCGGCCTCACCCGCCGTGAGCTCATGGACCGCACCGGGTGCACCGCCGCCGTACGCGACGTCGACTTCGATGTCTCACCCGGCGAGGTCTTCGTCGTCATGGGCCTGTCCGGCTCCGGCAAGTCCACGCTGGTGCGCTGTCTGACCCGGCTGATCGAACCCACCGCCGGCGAGATCGTCTTCGAGGGCGAGGACATCCGCCAGGCCGACGACAAGCGGCTGCGCGATCTGCGGCGCCGTAAGTTCTCCATGGTCTTCCAGCACTTCGGTCTGCTGCCCCACCGCCGCGTCGTCGACAACGTGGCGTTCGGGCTGGAGATCCGCGGCATGGGAAGGTCCGAGCGCGTCAAGCGGGCCCAGGAGGTCGTCGAACTGGTCGGCCTCGCGGGCTACGAGAACTCCTACCCCGACCAGCTCTCCGGCGGTATGCAGCAGCGCGTCGGCCTCGCCCGTGCGCTGGCCGGCGACCCGGACGTGCTCTTCTTCGACGAGCCGTTCTCGGCACTCGACCCGCTGATCCGCCGTGACATGCAGAACGAGGTCATCCGGCTGCACCACGAGGTCGGCAAGACCATGGTGTTCATCACCCACGACCTCTCCGAGGCCCTCAAGCTGGGCGACCGCATCCTGATCATGCGCGACGGCAAGATGGTCCAGTGCGGCACCGGCGACGAACTGGTGGGCGCCCCGGCCGACGACTACGTGCGTGAGTTCGTGAAGGACGTGCCGCGCGGCGACGTGCTCACCCTGCGCTGGATCATGCGCGCACCGGAGGACGGCGACGAACTGGACGGCCCCGAGCTGGGACCGGACGTCGTGGTGAAGGAGGCCACCCGGGCGGTGCTCGCGGCCGACAAGCCGGTCAAGGTCGTCGAGGGCGGCAAGCTGCTCGGCATCGTCGGCGACGAGGAGATCCTCGCGGTGGTCGCCGGGCAGGAAGGCGACGCCTGATGACCGTCGCGATGGAGAAACCGGAGAAGACCGGGACCGTCGAGGAGAAGGCCGCTCCCGTCGAGCCCGTCCGCAGGATCAGCCGGTCCATGGTGATCGGCGCGATCCTCGTCGTCTGGCTGGTCCTCTTCGCCGTCCTGCGCGGCAAGCAGACCCTCGCCCTGGCCGCCGCCGACCTGACCGATCTGCACCGCTGGTTCAACGACGTCAACGACTCGATCGGCGCGAACCGCAACTCCAACCCGCTCTTCCTCTACTTCTTCAACGAGATCCGCCTGGTCATCGACAACCTGGTGACCTTCGTCCAGGAGCTGATCTCACAGCCGTCCGCCGACCGGCCCGTCCCGCAGATCGGCTGGCTCGGTGTCGTCGGCATCGCCGGCTATGTCTCCTGGGCCGTGGGCAACTGGCGGGTGGCGCTCCTCGCGGTGGCCGGCTTCACCTTCCTGGGGCTGCAGGGCCTGTGGCAGGAGAGCATGGACACGCTGGCGCTCACCGTGTCCGCCGTCTTCGTGGCGCTGCTGTTCGCGATCCCGCTGGGCGTGTGGGCGGGGCTGTCCGACCGGTTCAACCGGATCGTGACGCCGTTCCTGGACTTCATGCAGACGATGCCGACCTTCGTCTACCTGGCCCCGCTGACCCTGTTCTTCCTCATCGGCCCGGCCTCCGCCACCATCGCCACGATGATCTACGCGGCGCCCCCCGCGATCCGCATCACCGCGCACGCCATCCGCTCCGTACCGAAGACCACGGTCGAGGCGGCCGACTCGCTGGGGGCCACTCGGCGGCAGAGCCTGACGAAGGTGCTGCTGCCGATGTCCAAGCGGACCGTGGTGATGGGCGTCAACCAGACCATCATGGCCGCCCTCGCCATGGTGACCATCGCCGCCCTGATCGACGCGCCCGGACTCGGCAAGACCGTCGTCCAGGCACTCCAGTCGCTCGACGTCGGCACCGCCTTCAACGCGGGCCTGGCCATCGTCGTCATGGCCATCGTGCTGGACCGCGTCACCACCGCGGCGAGCGGACGCGAGGAGGCGGCCCGGCGTTCGAAGAACCGTTTCCTGACCTGGCGACGCCCGCTCCTCGGCGCGGGCGCGGCGGTCACCGCGGTCCTGATCTACCTCTCGCACACCTATATATGGGCGGCGGAGTTCCCCGGCGAGGGCGGCGCCGGCAGTTCCATCGCCCGGGCCGCCGACACCGCGACCACCTGGGCGCAGGACAACCTGTCCGGTCTCACCAACGCCTTCCGCGACGCCCTCACCAACGGTCTGCTCAACCCCTTCCAGACGCTGCTCACCGACTCCCCGTGGTGGCTCGTCGGCGCGGCCCTGATCGCGCTCGGCGTCGTCCTCGGCGGCTGGCGCGCGGGCGTCACCACGGTGGTGTGCGTGGGCCTGCTGGTCGGCACCGGGGTGTGGTCGGACGCCATGACGACGCTGGCGTCGACCGCCGTCGCCACGGTGCTGGTGATGCTGCTCGGCATCGTCTTCGGCGTGTGGATGGGACGCAGCGTGCTGGCGGACCGGCTGCTGCGGCCCACCCTGGACGCGGCCCAGGTCATGCCGCCGTTCGTCTATCTCGTACCGTTCCTCGCGCTGTTCGGCGCGACCCGCTTCACGGCGATCGTCGCCGCCGTCGTCTACGCGGCCCCCGTCGCCATGAAGATCATCGCGGACGGGGTACGGAACGTGCCCGCCACCACCGTCGAGGCGGCCACCTCCGCCGGGTGCAACACCTGGCAGATCATCACCAAGGTCCAACTGCCGATGGCACGCGGCGCCCTGACCCTCGCCACCAACCAGGGCCTGATCTACGTGCTGTCGATGGTTGTGGTGGGCGGCCTGGTGGGAGCGGGCGCCCTCGGCTACGACGTCGTGGCCGGCTTCTCACAGGGTCAGCTGTACGGGAAGGGGCTCGCCGCGGGGCTGGCCATCGTCCTTCTCGGAGTCATGTTCGACCGGATCACTCAGGCTGCGGCTCGCCGCACCAGCGCATAAGGAGCACGACACCATGGCAAGACACTGGCGAGCCGGCGCGGCCGGCCTGGCCGTCCTCGGCCTCACCCTCACCGCCTGCGGCGGGGCGAAGGTCGGTGACAGCTCCTCGGATTCCGGCGGGTCGGGCAGCTCCGGCAAGTGCGGCACCTTCAACATCGCGGTCAACCCGTGGGTGGGATACGAGGCCAACGCGGCGGTCATCGCGTATGTCGCGGAGAACGACCTCGGCTGCAAGGTCACCAAGAAGGACCTCAAGGAAGAGATCGCCTGGCAGGGCTTCGGGACGGGCGAGGTCGACGCCGTCGTGGAGAACTGGGGTCACGACGACCTGAAGAAGAAGTACATCACCGACCAGAAGACCGCCGTGGACGCGGGTCCGACCGGCAACGAAGGCCTCATCGGCTGGTACGTGCCGCCGTGGCTGGCCAAGGCGCACCCCGACATCCTCGACTGGAACAACCTCAACAAGTACGCGGCCGAGTTCAAGACGTCCGAGTCCGGCGGCAAGGGCCAGCTCCTCGACGGTGACCCGTCGTTCGTCACCAACGACGAGGCCCTGGTGAAGAACCTGAAGCTGGACTACAAGGTCGTGTACGCGGGCAGTGAGACCGCCCTCATCCAGGCCTTCCGCAAGGCGGAGAAGGACAAGGAATGGGTGATCGGCTACTTCTACGAGCCGCAGTGGTTCATGTCCGAGGTGCCGCTGAAGAAGGTCAAGCTGCCCGAGTACAAGGAGGGCTGTGACGCCGACGCGGAGAAGGTGAACTGCGACTACCCCGTGTACAAGCTGGACAAGATAGTCAGCGCGAAGTTCGCCAAGTCGGGCAGCCCGGCCTATGACCTGGTGAAGAACTTCACCTGGAGCAACGACGACCAGAACGTCGTGGCCAAGTACATCGCGGTGGACAAGATGACCCCCGAGGCGGCGGCCAAGAAGTGGGTGGAGGCCAACCGCGACAAGGTGGAGGCCTGGATCAAGTAGGGACGCTCGGCCGCACCCCCTGCGAAATGCCCGGCAGACTGCTCCGGCAGTCTGCCGGGCCCCTTGTGTGTCGGGCTGCTTTCCGATGTCATGGCCGCGGCCGGGGCAGTCCATGAGGCGCAGGACGCGGATCAGTACTTCGACCGCCGACGAGCTGATATATTTGCGGTATGTCAGAGTCGACGGTGCTGATGCAGCCAGTCCCGCGCGAAGGAAGAGGCGGCCGAAAGATGACCAGCCCCGAGGTCTCCCCCGTGACCGACGCGGCGCCGATGTCATTGGCCGACCAGGCCTACGAGCGCCTCCGGGATCGATTGGTCATGCTCGACATCCGGCCCGGCGAGCCGATCAACGACAACCAGCTCGCCGCGGAGATCGGCGTTGGCCGCACACCCGTTCGCGAGGCGCTCAAGCGGCTGGAGACCGACCATCTCGTGGTGTCCTACCCCCGCCGGGGCACATTCGCCACCGCCATCGACGTGACCGAGCTCGGCGCGATCTCCGACATCCGCGAGCAGCTCATGCCGTTCGCGGCTCGACGAGCCGCCGTGCACGCCGGTGGCGCCATGCGCGACGCGCTGCGAGCCAAGGCCGACGAGGTCAGGAGCCTTGAGAGCCCTCGCGGTGACCGCACCGCGATGATGCGGACGGACATGGCGCTGCACCGCCTCATCTACAAGGCGGCCGACAACCCGCACCTCGAGGACGTGCTGATCCGCTACGACAACCTCGCCACCCGCATCTGGTGCCTGGTCATCGATCGGCTTCCTGACCTCGCGCACCACATCGTCGAGCACGCGGACCTGCTCGACGCCGTCGCTGACGGCGACACCGACCGCGCCGAGCGCCTCACCCGCGAGCACATCGCCGGCTTCGCCCGCGAGATCCGCGGCGTGCTCTGACCGTCCGCACGCTCGCGTCACCCGGCAGAGCAATGCCCCCATGCCAGGAATCCGGCATGGGGGCACGCGTGCTTTCGGCGGTCCGGAGCGGTCAGAGGTCGAAGAGGCCCTTCGGCTTCTCCGGGGCTTCCTGCTGCTCTGGTGCGGTCTCGGCCTCCGGCTCGGGCCGGGCCACCGGCTCCTCCTCGACATCGAAGAGGGAGCCTGACGGAGTGCGCTTCGCGGCGGCTTCGGCTGCCGGCTCCGGTGCCTCGTCGGCCGGTATGTCGAAGAGGGAGGTGCCCTTGGTGATGGGTGCGGGGGGTGTCTCGGCGGCGGGTGCGTCGAAGAGTGAGCTGCTGGGGGGCGTGGTTTCGGTGGGTGTTTCGTCGAAGAGTGAGGTGGTCCCTGTGGTTGTTGGTGCGGGGGGTGTCTCGGGGGCGGGTGGGTCGAAGAGTGAGCTGCTGGGGGGTGTGGTTTCGGTGGGTGTTTCGTCGAAGAGTGAGGTGGTCCCTGTGGTTGTTGGTGCGGGGGGTGTCTCGGGGGCGGGTGGGTCGAAGAGTGAGCTGCTGGGGGGTGTGGTTTCGGTGGGTGTTTCGTCGAAGAGTGAGGTGGTCCCTGTGGTTGTTGGTGCGGGGGGAGTTTCGGGGGCGGGTGCGTCGAACAGAGAGCCGCCGGTGGTCGGCTTCGCGGGCGCCTCCGCGGGTGGCTCGTCGAACAGTGAGGCGCTGGTGGCGGCCGGGGCGGTCGGTTCGGCGGCGGGTTGATCGAACAGTGAGCCGTCGGGGACCGGCTTCGCGGGTGCTTCGTCGAACAGCGACGTCCCGATGGCGCCGGAGGCGCCGGAGGCGGCGGCAGGGGTGGCCGCGGCGGCTGCAGTGGCCGAGGCGTTGGGCGCACCGGCGGGTGCCTTCTCGGGCTCGGTCGCGGTCTCACCCGCCTTGACCGAGGCGAGCAGCATCTGTGCGACGTCGAGGACCTCGACCTCCTCGCGGGCCTCGGACTTGGCCTGGAGCGCCGTGACTCCGTCGGAGAGCATCACCCGGCAGAACGGGCAGCCGACCACGATCTGGTCGGCGCCGGTGCCGACGGCCTCCGTGCTGCGGTTCATGTTGATCCGCTCTCCGAGGCTCTCCTCCATCCACATCCGGGCGCCGCCGGCCCCACAGCAGAAGGACCGCTCCGAGTTGCGCTCCATCTCGACGTACGAAGCGCCCGGCAGCGCCGACAGCAGCTCGCGCGGCGGGCTGTAGACCTGGTTGTGCCGGCCGAGGTAGCACGGGTCGTGATAAGTGATCGACCGCGTGCTCGTGCCGGGCTCGGGGGCGACCGGCTTCAGCCGGCCCTCGCGCACCAGCCGGTTGAGCAACTGCGTGTGGTGGACGACCTCGAGCTCGATACCGAATTCCTTGTATTCGTTCTTCAGCGTGTTGAAGCAGTGGGCGCAGGTCGCGACCACCTTCTTGACCTTGAACTCCTTGAAGGTCTCGACGTTCTCCTGGGCCAGGGCCTGGTAGACGAACTCGTTGCCGGCGCGGCGGGCCGAGTCACCGGTGCAGGTCTCGTTGTTGCCGAGTACGCCGAAGGAAACGCCGGCCATGTGGAGCAGCTCGGCGACCGCGCGGGTCGTCTTCTTGGCCCGGTCCTCGTAGGCGCCGGCGCAGCCGACCCAGAACAGCCAGTCGACCGACTCCAGCGACTCCAGGTCCTTGCCGACCTCCCTGACCTCGAACGGCAGGCCCTTGGCCCAGTCCATGCGCGCGCTCGCCGCCATGTTCCAGGGGTTGCCCCTGGTCTCGAGGCCCTTGAAGACCTGGTTGAGCTCGGCGGGGAAGTTCGACTCGATCAGTACCTGGTAGCGGCGCATGTCGACGATGTGGTCGACATGCTCGATGTCGACCGGGCACTGCTCGACGCAGGCGCCGCACGTCGTGCACGACCAGAGCACGTCCGCGTCGACGACGAAGTCGGCGCCCTCGGGGTTGTAGGACTCCCCGCCCGCGTCGCCCTTGCCGATCAGCGCCCGGTCGGTGTGCCCGGCCAGGCCGGCGGCCTTGAGGTAGGTGTGCTCGCGCAGGCCCTTCATCAGCAGCTTCGGCGAGAGCGGCTTCTGGGTGTTCCAGGCCGGGCACTGCGACTGGCAGCGACCGCACTCGGTGCAGGTGGTGAAGTCGAGGAGGCCCTTCCAGGAGAAGTTCTCGATCGAGCCGACGCCGAGCGCGGCGTCCTCGTCGAGGTCGTCGAGGTCCTCCAGGGTGATCGCCTTGCCGTCGACGGCGAGCGGCTTGAGCGCGCCCAGCGCCGTACGGCCCGAGGACTCACGCTTGAACCAGATGTTGAACCAGGCGGTGAACCGGTGCCAGGCGATGCCCATGGTCAGGTTGCGGCCGATGACGATCAGCCAGACCATCGCCAGCGCGATCTTGAAGAACGCGATGAAGTAGACGAGGTTCTCGTTGGCGCCCTGGCCGGCCGGGTAGAGCGCCTCACCGAGCCAGGACGAGAGCGGGAAGTGCGCGCGGGTCGCGTGCTCGTCGTCGGCGAGGCGGTACTCCGCGCCCCGGATGAACAGGATCGCGGCGCCCTCCAGCAAGGCCAGGTACTCGACGAAGTAGGCCTGCCAGAACGTCGAACCGAAGAACCGGCTCTTCCGGCCCTCGCTGCGCGGGTGGTGCTTCTGCCGATAGACGATCAGCCAGATGATGCCGACCGTGCTCAGCGCGCCGATGAACTCGCTGAACCACTCGAAGGGATACCAGTGGCCCACGATCGGCCACGCCCACTCGGGGTCGAAGAGCTGCACGTAGGCGCCCACCACAGCGGTGCTCAGGAAGAGGAACGCCGCGAACACGAACCAGTGCATGATGCCGACCCAGGTCCACTGGAGCATCCGGGTGTGCAGCACGGTCTCCTTGAGCATGGTGACCGTACGAGCGACCGGATCGCCGGTGCGGCTCGGGCTCGCGGGCTGGCCCATCCGGATCACCCGGAGCATGCTCCGGACAGCGGGGACCAGGACGAACAGGGCGGCCAGCGTGAGCGCCAGCGACGCCACCAGGGCGAAGATCTGCATCAGGGGTTCCTCGGGGATGGTCTTCTGGCCGAGTTACTTCGTTAGCGGATTGGGTGAAGTCCGGTGGGGCTGCCCCGCGCCCCGTAAGGGGCGCGGGGCTGTATCGATATGCGGCTCCGCCGCGCGGGCGCGACCAGCCACGACGTACCCGCAGCTGACATACCGGCCTTCCAGCGGAGCGCTCAGCTCACCCCACGTGACTTGAGCTCCTCGATGACCGCGGGAAGCACCTCGTGCATGTCGCCCACCACGGCGTAGTTCGCCTTGGTCATCATCGGAGCCTCGGGATCGGTGTTGATCGCGAGGATCGTCTTCGACGACGCGCAGCCGGCCCAGTGCTGGATGGCGCCGGAGATTCCGCACGGGATGTACAGGTCCGGGCTGATCCGGGAGCCGGTCTGGCCGACCTGCTCGTGGTGGGGCCGCCAGCCCAGCGAGGTGACCACCCGGGACACACCGACCGCGCCGCCGAGCAGTTCGGCGAGTTCGGTGACCGCGCCGAAGCCGTCCGCACCACCGGCCCCGCGCCCGGCGCCCACGACGACCTTGGCGGACTTCAGCGAGTCGGAGTGGTCGACCTCCTTGGTGCCGGTCGACACGACCCGCGCCACGAGGTCGGACTCGGCGACCTCGGGGGTCACCTCCACCCAGGCGGCGGGCGACGCGCCCTCGACCGGCGACACGGACCACGAGTGGCCGGCGACGGAGAAGATCGCGGGCCGTTGGTCGAGCTTCATCTCCTCCAGGGCCGCCCCGCCGACCACCTGCCGGGTCACCACGAACGGCGCCAGGCCGTGGAACGCGGTCGCATTGGCGGCCATGGGCACGTCGAGCCGGGCGGCCAGATGCGCCAGCACCTCGTTGCCCCGGGGCGAACCCGCGGCGGTGACCACGACGGAGCCGGTCGACTCACGGATCGCCTGCAGTGCCGCCGCCCAGGCGGCCCCGGAGTACGACGTGAACGCCTCGCCCACCGCGTGCCGGACCTCGGCGGCACCGTGGGTGCCCAGCTCCGCCGCCAGCGCGTCGCGGTTCTCGACCGCTCCGACCACCACCGCGCGGATGGCGATACCGCCGCCCTCGGCCGCCAGCGACCGGGCGAAGGCGAGCGTCTCCAGCGAGATCTCGCTCGCGGCGCCGTTCTCGGTCTCGATCAGCACCAGAATCATCGGGTCACCCCCAGCTTCGCGAACAGGTCGGCGACCGCGCCGGCCGCCTCCGGGCCCTCGCCCAGCACCTCGACCGTCGACGGCGCGGGCGGGGGCAGCAGCAGCCGCACCCGGCTGGCTCCGGCGGGCTCGGCCGACAGCGCCCGGGTCTCGATCTGGACCTTCTTGGCCGCCATCCGGCCCTTCAGCGTCGGATAGCGCGGCTCCACCCCGCCCTCGAGCAGGGTGGCGACCGCGGGCAGCGGCAGCGAGTAGGTCTCCTCGCCCTCGGGGCCGTCGCCCCGCGCGGTCAGGTGGCCGTCGGCCACCTCGACCGTCGACACGCCGTTGACCACCGGCCGGCCGAGCGCGTGGGCCAGCCGGATGCCGACCTGGAAGTCGCCGCTGTCGGCGGCGTCGTTGCCGAGCAGGATCAGGTCGTACGTCGTGCCCGCGGCCTCCTTCTCACGCACGACGTGGGCGATCTCCCGGGCCACGTCGGCCGGTCCCAGCCGGGCCGGCTCCGCCTCCACGAGCACGGCGGCGTGGCAGCCGAGCGCCAGCGTGTCCCGCAGTTGCTCGGTGGCCTCGGAGGGGCCGACGGTCAGCAGCGTGACCGTACCGCCGGTCGCCTCGGCGGTCTGGACCGCCAGCTCGACCGCACAGCTCTCGTGGTTGCTCACGGTGAAGCCGACGTACCTCCCGTCGACGCCCTGCTGGTCGTCGGTGAGCAGGACCTCACCGGAGGAGTCGGGGACCCGCTTGATGCAGACCAATACGTTCGTCATCGTTCACCTCTCGTGGTCTCGACAGGGCCGACCACTGTCAGCGCCGCCATCAGCGGATCCGCTCGTTGTCCGGGTCGAAGGGGGGCGTGGCGTCGTTGGTGAGCACGGTCACGGGGTAGAGCTCCTCCATGTAGGAGACCGCGAGCTCGTTGCCGACGCGTGCTTCCTCGGGCGGCAGGTACGCCATCAGCAGGTGCTTGCCCAGCGAGGGGGCCGAGCCCGCGGCGGTGACGTAGGGGTGGTGCCCGTGCCCGTCGACGAGCGCCTCGCCGGAGCGGGTGAGGATCGGCTCGCCGCCGAGCATGTACCGCTTCACTCCGGACGCCGACGTGTGGTCGTCGACGGCCAGCGTGCACAGCACCGCTGCGGGCTCACCGGCGCGCTGCTCGAGGTAGGCCTCCTTGCCGATGAAGTCGGCGCCCTTCACCTTCGGCCGCTGCATGCCCGCCTCGACGATGGTGCGCTCGGCGTCCAGCTCGTGGCCGAAGGCCCGGTAGCCCTTCTCGATCCGCGCGGTGGTCACGTAGACGCCGATGCCGACCGGGCGGGCGCCGTACTGCGCGCCCGTCGCGAGCAGCTTGTCCCACACCGCGGCGGCCTGGTCGAAGGAGACGTACAGCTCCCAGCCGAGCTCGCCGACGTAGGAGATCCGGGAGGCAAGGACGGGGATGCCGTCGAGGTCGATCTCGCGGCAGTTGAGGAACTTGAAGCCCTCGTGGGACACGTCCGCGTCGGTGAGCTGCGACAGGATGTCGCGGGCCCGCGGGCCCCACAGCCCGATCGTGGAGATGCTGTCGGTGAGGTCCTCGATGGAAGCGTCGTCGCCGAGCTGGTCGGCGAACCACTTCTTGTCCGCCATGCCGTGCGCGCCACCGGTGACGACCCGGAAGTGGTTCTCACCCAGGCGCATGACGGTGAGGTCGGAGACGAACCCGCCCTTGCGGTCGAGCACCGGGGTGTAGATCACCTTGCCGACCGGCACGTCGCACTGCGCGACGCAGGTGCGCTGTACGGCGTCCAGCGCGCCGGGACCGGTGATGTCGAACATCGCGAAGGCGGTCAGGTCGATGACGCCGGCGGCCTCGCGCATGCGCAGGTGCTCGGCGTTGATGATCGGGCTCCACCAGCGCGCGTCCCACTCGTGCTCGCGCGGCATCACGCGGTCGCCGTACACCTCGAGGAGGTCGGCGTTGGACTCGTACCACTGCGGCCGCTCCCAGCCGACCGCCTCGAAGAAGGCGGCACCGAGCTTCTTCTCCGACTCGTGCATGGGGGAGAGCCGCTGCCCGCGGTCGGACTCGTACTGCTCGGCGGGGTGGATGATCCCGTAGGTCTTGATGAACGACTCGGTGGTGCGCAGCCGGGTGTGCTCGCGGCGCTTCTGATGGGGGTAGAAACGGGCGATGTCGCTGTGCGAGATGTCGATCTCGCTGTGGCCCTGGACCATCCACTCCGCGACCGCGCGGCCGACGCCCGGGCCCTCCTTGATCCACACCGCGGCCGCCGTCCACAGCCCCTTGACGTCGCTCTCACCGAGGATCGGGTTGCCGTCGCAGGTCAGCGACAGCAGGCCGTTGATCGCGTACCGCATCTCCGCGCCCTCGGCACCCAGCAGCTCGGGCATCAGCTCGTAGGCCTGCTCCAGCTGCGGGTCGAAGTCCTCGGAGGTGAACGGCATCTCGGTGGGGCTGAGCTTGGACTGCTCGATGCTCGGGATGTCCTCCGGCTCGTGCAGGATCGCCCGGTGGGCGTAGGACCCCACCTCCATGTCCGCGCCGTGCTGGCGCTCGTAGCAGAAGGTGTCCATGTCGCGGACGATCGGGAAGTTGATCTCGCCGGGCAGCCCGGACAGCTGCGGGCAGGGGCCGACGGAGATCATCTGGTGGACGGCGGGGGTCAGCGGGATGCTGACGCCGGCCATGTCGCCGATCTTCGGGCTCCACACGCCACAGGCGATCACGACGTACTCGGCCTCGATGTCGCCCTTGTTCGTGCGCACCCGGCGGATCCGCCCGTCCTCGACGTCCAGGCCGACCACCTCGACGTTGGGCACGCTGGTCAGCGCGCCGCTCGCGATGGCGCCGTCGCGCATGATCGTGCCGGCGCGCAGGGAGTCGACGACACCGACGCTCGGCGTCCAGAAGGCGCCGATGAACTGGTCTTCCTCGATGAACGGCACCTTCTCCTTGACGAAGGCGGGAGAGACCAGCTCCGACTCGATGCCCCAGGCCTTGGCGCTGGACATCCGGCGGCGCAGCTCCTCCATGCGCTCCTCCGTACGCGCGATCTCGAAGCCGCCGGACTCGGTGAAGACGCCCAGCTCCTTGTACTGCCGCACCGAGTCCAGCGTCAGGTCGGTGATCTCGCGGGAGTGGTCCACGGGGAAGATGAAGTTGGAGGCGTGACCGGTCGAGCCACCGGGGTTGGGCAGCGGGCCCTTGTCGATCTGCACGATGTCGCGCCAGCCCAGCCGGGCCAGGTGATGGACCAGGCTGTTGCCGACGATGCCGGACCCGATCACGACGCATTTCGCCTGCGGCGGAACCTCTGCCATGGCGGCCTCCTTGAGGGTGACACGCAACTGATATACTAGTTGCGAGCACGTTATATGGCAGTGGGGTAGCGGTCAAGGGGGCGCACTTCACTCAAGCCGCTCTCCTGCGGCGGCCAAGGGTGTCGCCGGTCCTTGACAGACCTGATCCATCAAGTTTCACTGACTCGTATATCAGTTAGATGTCAGTGGCCTGAAGCGAAAAGGAGCACGCCGGTGAACGCACAGCTGCTCGACGGCAAGGCGACCGCCGCCGAGATCCGCCGGGACCTCGCGGAGCGCGTGGCCAAGTTGAGCGCCACCCTGGGCCGCCCGCCGGGCCTGGGCACCGTCCTGGTCGGCGACGACCCCGGCAGCCGCGCCTACGTGGCGGGTAAGCACCGCGACTGTGCCCAGGTCGGCATCGCGTCCATCCGCCGGGACCTGCCCGCCGACGCCTCCCAGCAGCAGGTCGAGGAGACGATCGACGAGCTCAACGCCGACCCGGCCTGCACCGGCTACATCGTCCAGCTCCCACTGCCGCGCCATCTGGACGCGGGCGCCGTACTGGAACGCATGGACCCGGCCAAGGACGCCGACGGCCTGCACCCCGTCAACCTCGGCCGGCTCACCCTCGGCGTCGAGGCCCCGCTGCCGTGCACCCCGCGCGGCATCGTCGAACTCCTCCGCCGCCACGAGGTGCCCCTCGCCGGAGCGCGGGTCTGCGTGATCGGCCGGGGCGTCACCGTCGGTCGCCCCATAGGGCTGCTGCTCACCCGCCGCTCCGAGAACTCCACCGTGACCCTGTGCCACACCGGCACCAAGGGTCTGGCCTGGCACGTACGCGAGGCGGACATCGTCATCGCGGCCGCCGGATCGCCCGGGCTGGTCACCAAGGACATGCTGCGCCCCGGCGCGGCGGTCCTGGACGTCGGCATCACCCGTACCGACCAGGGCCTGGTCGGCGACATCCATCCGGACGCCGCCGAGGTCGCCGGATGGCTCGCGCCCATGCCCGGCGGAGTGGGCCCCATGACCCGGGCGATGCTGCTCGCCAACGTCGTCGAGGCCGCGGAGCGGACCGTCGGCGCCGTGTGACCACTCCCGTCCCCAAGTACCCGC
The DNA here is from genome assembly GCF_015160855.1 of Streptomyces ferrugineus. Lineage (NCBI taxonomy): Bacteria > Bacillati > Actinomycetota > Actinomycetes > Kitasatosporales > Streptomycetaceae > Streptomyces > Streptomyces ferrugineus. The sequence continues at coordinate 3,585,934 of NZ_CP063373.1, forward strand.
GGCGTTCCCGTCTTTCAGCAGTCCTCTCGGAAGACGGAGACGTCCGCTGAGCCTGCTGCGGCGTCGGCGTACGCCCGAACCGGGGGAGTGGGCCGAGCGGGCAAGGGCGGCCGGCAGTGCAGTCCTGCCGTACGGGGAGCCCACGGGACAGCGGCAGTTCGCCGCCGACCCGCAGGCGAACGCCCGCTACGACGACGTCGTCACCGACGTACTTGACGAGCTGCGTCTGAGGATCGAGGCCGCGCTGGAGGTGGGCATCCCGCCCGGCTGCCTGATCATCGACCCCGGGCTCGGCTTCGCCAAGGCGCCCGAGCACAACTGGGAGCTGGTGGGCCACCTGCCGGCGGACCGGACGACGGGACAACCGTGTCCGGCGCGGCAGCGTGATGCGGCGACGCCGAGCGCCCGGCTCAGCCCAGATAGCCCATCCGGCGGCTGACCTCCTCCGCGCCCCTGATCAGCACGGGTGCGACCTCGTGGATGCGCTCCTCGGTGAAACGGTACGTGGGGCCGGAGGCGCTGAGGGCGGCGATGACGTCGCCGTCGCGGGAGCGGATCGGGGTCGCCATGGCGTGCAGCCCGATCTCGAGTTCCTCCAGTGCCACCGCGTACCCGCGCTTCCGCGCCTCGGCGAGGTTCTTCTCCAGCTTCGTCCTGGCGGTCAGGGTGTGCGGCGTCAGCTTCTGCGTCCCCGACGTCGCGAGCACGTCGGCGCGCTCCTTCTCCGACAGGTGGGCCAGCAGGATCTTGCCGCTCGACGTGGCGTGCACCGGCGTGAGCTGCCCGACCCAGTTGTGCGTGCCGACCGCGCCCGGGCCGCGTACCTGGTAGAGGTTGACCGCGTAGTGCTCCTGCAGGACCGCGATGTTGACGGTCTCGCCGATCTCCTCGCTGAGCCGCTCGCACACCGGCCGGCCCTGCTGGGTGATGTCGAGACGGCCGGTGACCGCGCCGGCCAGGCGCACGATGCCGAAACCGAGCCGGTACTTGCCCCGCTCGGCCGTCTGCTCGACCAGACCGCGTGACTCCAGCGCCCCGAGCAGACGGAACGCGGTCGACTTGTGGACGTCGAGCTCCCCGGCCACCTCGCTGACACCCGCCTCGCCGCGCTGGGCCAGGATCTCCAGGACGCTGACGGCACGGTCGACGGACTGCACCCCGCCCGGCGCGGGGGCTGCTGTTTCGCCATCTGCGATGTGGTTGCTCATGGCGCAACTGTACGTCGATCGTCGGTGTGCGGCGAGGGGGCGCGGTGACCGGAGTTCGCACAATAAGGTCGGCCGTTCGTCAGCGGAAGACCACTGTGCAGTTCCCGTTCACGAGTACACGGCTCTGGCTGTGCCACTCCACGGCGCGGGCGAGTACCTGGGCCTCGACATCGCGGCCGATGGTGACCAGTTCGTCAGGGTCGCGCGAGTGGTCCACGCGCACGACGTCCTGCTCGATGATCGGGCCTTCGTCGAGGTCGGGCGTGACGTAGTGCGCCGTGGCCCCGACGAGCTTCACGCCGCGCCGGTGTGCCTGGACGTACGGCCGGGCGCCCTTGAAGCTCGGCAGGAAGGAGTGGTGGATGTTGATGGCCCGGCCGTCGAGCTGCTTGCACAGGTCGTCGGAGAGGATCTGCATGTAGCGGGCCAGTACCACCAGGTCGATGTCCAGCTCATCCACGAGCTCCAGCAGCCGTGCCTCGGCCTCCGCCTTGGTCTCCTTGGTCACCGGGATGTGGTGGAAGGGGATGCCGTAGCTCTGTGCCAGTGCCTCGAATTCGCGGTGGTTGGAGACGATCGCCGGGATCTCGATGTTGAGCGCGCCCGTGGACTTGCGGAAGAGCAGGTCGTTCAGGCAGTGGCCGAACTTCGACACCATGATCAGCGTGCGGGTCGGGGTCGAGGCGTCGTGCAGTTGCCAGGTGATCCCGTACGTCTGGCTGACCGGGCCGAAACCGGTGCGCAGGTCCTGCAGCGAGACGCCGGGATCCGAGACGTCGAAGTGCACCCGCATGAAGAAGCGGTCCTGCAGCCGGTCGTCGAACTGCCGGCTCTCCAGGATGTTGCCGGAGTGGTCCACGAGAAAGCGGGTCACGGCGTGGACGAGGCCGGCCTGGTCGGGGCACGAGAGGGTGAGGACGAACTCGCTGCCGGGCTGCGGTCGAGGAGACATGCCATCCTCCGGTCGTCTGGTGCGTATCGCGAAACATGGTGAGTGATACGCAACATGCTCCACCGTGGACGTCCGGGTGGTCAAGAGGTGACGCGCAGGGGCCGGGCATGCCTTTCGGCGGGCTGGGAAGTTCGCTCGGTCAACCCCTTGACAGTGGATGTCGGCAGGGGGACAGTTTGGGCGGCCGTTGCTTATGGTGAAGCGTATTGCACAATACGCAACTAGGCATACGCAACAGGCGCGACTCGGCCTCGGCCCTCACCCGGGCCCCGGTGAAGGCCAGAACATCAGGCCGAAGATCCCGAAGATCGCATTCGGCCGTTCCTCTGCGAGGAGATCGACCGTGACACACGAGGTGCGGGCCGCAGTCGCCCGGAAGAAGGGCGTACCGGTCTCGGTGGAGACCATCCTGGTGCCGGACCCCGGCCCGGGTGAGGTGCTGGTGCGGGTGCAGTCCTGCGGCGTCTGCCACACCGACCTGCACTACCGGGAGGGCGGGATCAACGACGAGTTCCCCTTTCTGCTCGGCCACGAGGCCGCGGGTGTCGTCGAGGCGGTCGGCACGGGTGTCACCGATGTCGCGCCCGACGACTTCGTCGTCCTCAACTGGCGTGCGGTGTGCGGCACTTGCCGGTCCTGCGGCAAGGGGAAGCCGTGGTACTGCTTCGCCACCCACAACGCGACGCAGCCGATGACCCTGGCCGACGGCACCCCGCTGTCCCCGGCCCTCGGCATCGGCGCCTTCGCCGAGAAGACCCTGGTCGCCGCCGGCCAGTGCACCAAGGTCGCCCCGGCCGCCTCGCCCGCCGCGGCCGGTCTGCTCGGCTGCGGGGTGATGGCCGGGTTCGGTGCCGCGGTCAACACCGGCGGCGTGGGCCGCGGCGACTCGATCGCGGTGATCGGCTGCGGCGGCGTGGGCATGGCGGCGATCGCAGGCGCCAAGGTGGCCGGAGCCTCGCGCATCATCGCCGTGGACGTCGACGAGCGGAAGCTGAAGTGGGCCGAGCAGTTCGGCGCCACCGACACCGTCGACTCCTCCCGGACCGACGCCGTCGAGGCGATCCGTGAACTCACCGGCGGCTTCGGCGCAGACGTCGTCGTGGACGCGGTGGGCCGGCCCGAGACCTTCAAGCAGGCCTTCTACGCCCGCGACCTGGCCGGCACCGCCGTCCTGGTCGGCGTCCCCACCCCGGAGCTGACGTTCGACCTGCCCCTGCTGGACGTCTTCGGCCGAGGCGGCGCCGTGAAGTCCTCCTGGTACGGCGACTGCCTGCCCTCCCGGGACTTCCCCGCCCTGATCGACCTCTACCTCCAGGGCCGCTTCGACCTCGGCGGCTTCGTCACCGAGACGATCTCCCTGGGCGACGTGGAGGCCGCGTTCGCCAAGATGCACCACGGCGACGTACTGCGCTCGGTGGTGCTCCTGTGACCACGCGCCCCCGTCGTCGACGCGATCGCCGCCGCCGTCGGCAACCGGCGCCTGTCGCTGTCGTCCGCACCCACTCCCACAACGACCACGTCAACGCCGCCCCGGCCCTCGCCGCCCGATACTGCGCGCCGATCCTGCCGCACCCGGCCGACGCCGTGCCGTGGAAGACGGCGCACGGCCTGAGGGTGCCCGGCTTCTGGGAGCTGAACGACGGCGAGGACCTGATCGTGGCCGGCATCGAACCGTGGGTGCCGCACACGCCCGGGCACTCTCCCGGCTCCGTCTGCCTGTACGTGTCCGAGCTGGGCGCCCCGTTCTCCGGCGACACCCCCTTCCAGGGCGGTCCCGGAGCCACCGGCCGGTCCTTCTCGGACTTCGACACCGTCATCGCCTCCATCCGCGACCGGCTGCTCACCCTCCCGGCCGACACCACCGTTCACGCCGGCCGCGGCCCCACCACCTCGATCGGGGCCGAGGCGCTCCACCTCGACGAGTGGATCGCCCGAGGTCACGACTGCCTGTCGCGCAGCCGCCGCTGAACGGGCCCCGAGCACCGGCAGCACCACACCCTCATCGGCAAGACTCCCAGGAGACGGACACATGGCCACTTCGTACGACGTGATCGTCATCGGCCTGGGCGGGATGGGCAGCGCAGCCGCCTACCACCTCGCCGCCCGCGGTCAGCGCGTGCTCGGCATCGAGCGCTTCGGCCCCGCCCACAACCTGGGCTCCAGCCACGGCGGTTCCCGTATCTACCGGCAGGCCTACTTCGAGGACCCGGCCTACGTACCGCTGCTGCTGCGCGCCCGCGAACTGTGGGAGAAGCTGGCCGCCGACTCCGGCCGCGAGGTCTTCACCGAGACCGGCGGCCTCATGATCGGCCGTGAGGGCAGCGAGGCCTTCACCGGCACCCTGCGCAGCGCCCACGAATGGGGACTGGACCACGAGGTCCTGGGCGCCGCCGACATCCGGCGCCGCTTCCCCACCTTCAACCCGGCGGCCGAGGACGTCGCCTTCTACGAGCGCGGGGCCGGCATCGCCCGGCCCGAGGCGACCGTCACGGCGCACCTGGACCTGGCCCGGGTCCACGGCGCCGACCTGCACTTCGCGGAACTCGTCCTCGGCTGGGAGGCCGACGGACCGGGCGGCAGGGCCTGGGTGGTGACCGACCGCGGCGCCTACACCGCCGACCGGCTGGTCATCGCCCCCGGAGCGTGGGCACCCAAGCTCCTGTCCGGCCTGGGCGTGTCCGTGACGGTGGAGCGCCAGGTCATGTACTGGTTCCAACCCGAGGGCGGAATCCGCCCGTTCAGCGCCGAACGGCACCCGGTCTACATCTGGGAGGACCCGGACGGCACCCAGATCTACGGCTTCCCCTCGATCGACGGCCCCGACGGCGGCGCCAAGGTCGCCTTCTTCCGCAAGGGCGTGGCCGGCGACCCCGACCACCTCGACCGCCGGATCCACCCGGACGAGATCGCGGCCATGGCCGAGTACCTGCGCCCGCGCATCCCGACCCTGCCCGGCCGCTTCCTCAAGGGCGCGGCCTGCATGTACGCCAACACCCCGGACGAGAACTTCGTGCTCGCCCGGCACCCCGAGCATCCACAGGTGACGGTGGCCTGCGGATTCTCCGGCCACGGGTTCAAGTTCGTCCCCGTCATCGGCGAGATCCTCGCCGACCTGGCAACCGTCGGCACCACCGACCACCCCATCGCCCTGTTCGACCCCCGCCGCGTGCGCGTCTGACATTTTCCGATACATCCCGAAGGTGACGAGATGACCCTCACGAATCTGCCGCCCAGCCTGATCCCCACGCTGTCCGGCGAGTACTACACGGACCCCGAGGTCTTCGCCCAGGAGCAGGAGCGGGTCTTCGAGGCCATGTGGTTCTGCGTGGCCCGCGCCGCCGACCTGGACAGGCCCGGCGCGTTCCGCACCTGTCAGGTGGGCCGCGAGAGCGTGCTGGTCTCCCGCTCGCGGGACGGCTCGATCAAGGCGTTCCTCAACATCTGCCGGCACCGTGGCGCCAGGCTCTGCACCGAGGAGTCCGGCGAGGTCAAGCGGGCCTTCCAATGCCCGTACCACGCCTGGACCTATGGCCTGGACGGCAAGCTGGTCGCCGCGCCCAACCTGACCTCGATGCCGGACATCGACCGGATCGAGTACGGCCTGATCAACGTCCATGTGCGGGAGTGGCTCGGCTATGTGTGGGTGTGCCTCGCCGACGAGCCGCCGTCCTTCGAGGCGGACGTGCAGGGCGATGTCGTCGAGCGGCTCGGCGACCTGGAGTCGATCGGGCGCTACGGGATCGACGACCTGAAGCTGGGCCGCCGTATCACCTACGACGTGAAGGCGAACTGGAAGCTCATCATCGAGAACTTCATGGAGTGCTACCACTGCGCCACCATCCACCCCGAACTCACCGAGGTGCTGCCGGAGTTCGCGGACGGCTACGCCGCCCAGTACTACGTCGGCCACGGCGCCGAGTTCGGCGAGGACGTCCAGGGCTTCACCGTCGACGGCTCCGAGGGCCTGGACCGCATTCCGGGTGTCGCCGAGGACCAGGACCGCCGCTACTACGCCATCACCGCGCGGCCGCAGGTCTTCATCAACCTCGTGCCCGACCACGTCGTCTTCCACCGGATGTACCCGATGGCACCCGACCGCACGGTCGTCGAGTGCGACTGGCTGTACCTGCCGCACGTCGTCGAGAGCGGCACGGACGTCAGCCGGTCCGTGGAGCTCTTCCACCGGGTCAACCAGCAGGACTTCGACGCCTGCGAGCGCACCCAGCCGGCGATGAGCTCGAAGGCGTACGCCAAGGGCGGTGTCCTGGTGCCCAGCGAGCACCACATCGGCGAGTTCCACACCTGGCTGCAGAACAAGCTCGAGGTCGGTCCCACGCACTGACCCCACCCCCAGAACGCCCGCCCGCCTGCTGTTGCGGCCCCTCCGGCAGGCGGGCGGGCCACTGGGCCGTGATGTGGAGATCCGACAGGACAGGGGGCCAACTCACAGTGACGGCCAATACTTGAGGCATGGACAGGTCCAGATCACGGCGCCCCTCGATCCGTAGGCCCTCCGCGCTGAGTGTGCACAGCGTCGCGGGCCAGGTCTTCATCCTCCAGGTGGCCGTCGTCGTGCTGCTCGTGATCGCCGCGGTGACGGCCCTCGTGCTGCAGGCCCGGAGCGCGAGCCTGCAGGAGGCCAAGGAGCGCTCGCTCGTCGGCGCCGAGACCTTCGCGCACGCCCCGGGGACGCTGGCCGCCATGAAGTCCCGCGATCCCAGCGCCCTGCTCCAGCCGCAGGCGGAAGCGGCACGGAAGGACTCCGGAGTCGCCTACATCATCGCGTTCGACACGAACGGCATCCGCTGGACCCACCCCGACCCGAACCTCATCGGCAAGCATGTCGTCGGCTCCTACGCCGAGGCGCTCGCGGGCCGTGTGCACCAGGAGACCTATGACACGCCCGGTGTCGGCCGTGCCGTGGACGCGATGGTTCCCGTCTTCGACACCGACGGCGAGGTCGTCGGACTGGTCTCCGTCGGCATCACGCTCGAGAGCATCAACGAGCGGGTGACCGAGCAGTTGCCGCTGCTGATCGGCTCCGCCGTCGGCGGGCTCGTGCTGGTCACGGGCGGATCGGCGCTGGTGAGCCGGCGGCTGCGGCGGCAGACCCACGGTTTGGATCCGGCCGAGATGACACGGATGTACGAACACCACGACGCGGTCCTGCACTCGGTGCGGGAGGGCGTGGTCGTCGTCAGCGGCGAGGGGCGGCTGCTGCTGGCCAACGACGAGGCGCGCCGGCTGCTGGACCTGCCCGAGGACGGGGAAGGCCGACCGGTCACCGGACTCGGGCTGGCCCCGCGTGCCGCCGCGCTGCTCACCTCGGGCCGGGTCGCCACCGACGAGGTGATCCTGGCCGGGGAGCGGCTGCTGGCGGTCAACCTGCGGCCGACCGCCCCGACCGGGAGCGTGGCGACGCTGCGGGACACCACGGAGCTGCGCGCCCTGGCGGGACGGGCCGAGGTGGCGCGCGAACGCCTGGAACTGCTCTACGACGCCGGGGTGAGCATCGGCACCACGCTGGACGTGGTGCGCACCGCCGAGGAGCTGGCCGAGGTCGCGGTTCCCCGGTTCGCCGACTTCGCCACCGTCGAACTGCTGGACGCGGTCCGGCAGGGCGCGGAGCCGAACGGCGACGTGAGCCCGAGCATGGACCGCATCGCCGTACGCGGGATCCGGGACGACCACCCGCTGACCCCGGCGGGGGAGCGGATCACCTTCGTGCCGACCATGCCGCAGGCGCAGGGTCTGCAAAGCGGTCACGCCGTGCTGGTGTCCGAGCTGAGCGGCGCGCCGGGCTGGCGGGCGCAGGATCCCGAACGGGCGCGACGCGTCGTGGACTTCGGTATCCACTCCCTGATCACCGTGCCGCTCCAGGCCCGCGGCACGGCCCTGGGCATGGTGGACTTCTGGCGCTCGGACAAGAAGGCGTTCACCCGGGACGATCTGGCCTTCGCCGAGGAACTGGCCGCGCGGGCGGCGGTCGCCATCGACAACGCCCGCCGCTACACCCGCGAGCACACCATGGCGGTCACCCTGCAGCGCAGCCTGCTGCCGCACGCCCTGCCCGAGCAGTCGGCGCTGGAGGTGGCCCACCGCTACCTGCCGGCCCAGGCCGGGGTCGGCGGGGACTGGTTCGACGTCATTCCGCTGCCCGGCGCCCGCGTCGCCCTCGTCGTCGGCGACGTCGTCGGCCACGGCCTGCACGCCGCCGCGACCATGGGCCGCCTGCGCACCGCGGTGCACAACTACTGTGGCCTCGATCTCTCCCCGGACGAGCTCCTGAGCCACCTGGACGAGCTGGTCGCGCGCATCGACGAGAGCGAGAGCGCCGACTCGGAGAGTGAGCCCGTCACCGGGGCCACCTGTCTGTTCGCGATCTACGACCCGGTCTCCGGCCACTGCACCGTCACCCGGGCCGGCCACCCCGGGCCCGCCGTGGTCCACCCCGACGGCTCCGTGACCTTCCCCGACGTCCCGGTCTCACCCCCGCTCGGCCTGGGTGTCGGCCTGCCGGTCGAGACGGCCGAAATTCCGCTGTCCGACGGCTCCCGACTCGCCCTGTACACCGACGGGCTCGTCGAGGACCGCGACCGGGACATCGACGTCGGCCTCGAACTCCTCCGGGGCGCCCTGGCGCACCCCGACCAGACCCCGGAACAGGCCTGCCAGGCCGTCCTCGACGCCCTGCTGCCCGACCGCCCCCGTGACGACATCGCCCTCCTGGTGGCCCGCACCAGGCGGCTCGACCCGGACCGGGTCGCCGACTGGGACGTACCCTCCGACCCCGCGGCCCTGGGCCCCCTGCGCGCCGCCTGCGCCCGCCGCCTGGAGGCCTGGGGCCTGGACGAGATCTCCTTCACCACCGAGCTGATCCTCAGCGAACTCGTCACCAACGCCATCCGCTACGGCGGCGATCCCATCCGTCTTCGTCTGCTGTACGACCGCGACAGCCTGATCTGCGAGGTCTCCGACGGCAGCAGCACCTCCCCGCATCTGCGCCGCGCGGCCACCACCGACGAGGGCGGCCGAGGGCTGTTCCTCGTTGCCCAGCTGGCCCGGCGCTGGGGTACCCGGTACACCGATCGCGGCAAGGTCATCTGGAGCGAACAGTCCTCGGACGCCGCCGAATCCGGGCTCGACGAAGCCATCGGCGACCTGCTGCTGGACCAGTGGGACGAGCCGACACTGTAGGTTGCGAATCGCGCAACCTGTAGCATCATCAGAAATTCATGTGCGCCGCCTCCCTTGACAACGCCCGCACTGCGCGGAAAGCATGTTGCGTATAGCGATTGTTGTTGTGTTATGCGAGACAACTCCCCGTCTGGAGCCGGCATGAGGAGCATCACCGTCGTCGGAGCGTCGCTGGCAGGCCTGAGCACGGTCCGCGCGCTGCGTGCGGAGGGCTACGACGGCGAGATCGTCGTCGTGGGGGAGGAGCGCCACACCCCCTACGACCGCCCCCCGCTGTCCAAGGACTTCCTCAAGGGCGACATCGACGCCGACGCGCTCGCGCTGGGCGACGCGGACGAGTACGAGGTCCTGGACACGCAGTGGCTGCTCGGCGAGCGCGCGGTGCGGCTCGACCCCGTCGCCCGCACCGTCACCCTGGCCTCGGGACGGCATGTGCGCACCGACGGCGTCGTCGTCGCGACCGGCGCCACCCCCCGCACCCTCCCCGGCACGGACGGCCTGGCCGGTGTCCACACCCTGCGCACCTTGGACGACGCCCAGGCCCTGCGCACCGAACTGCTGGACGGCCTGCCCCGGGTCGTCGTCATCGGCGCCGGATTCATCGGTGCCGAGGTGGCGTCCACCGCCCACCGGCTCGGCCTGCACGTCACCGTCGTCGAGGCGCTCGACGTACCCCTGGAGCGCCAGCTCGGGCGCGAGATGGGGCTGGTGTGCTCCTCGCTCCACAGCGATCACGGGGTTCGGCTGCTGTGCGGAACCGGCGTGGCGGAACTCGTCGGCGAGGGCCGGGTCACGGGCGTACGGCTGGCGGACGGACGCCTGCTGCCCGCCGACATCGTCGTGGTCGGGGTGGGCGTCCGGCCCAACACCGACTGGCTCGCCGGCTCCGGGGTGCGGGTGGACGACGGCGTGGTCTGCGACACCGGCTGCGCGACCGGTGTCCCGCGTGTGGTCGCCGTCGGTGACATCGCCCGCTGCCCCAACCCGTTCACCGGACGGCACGCCCGCATCGAGCACTGGAGCAACGCCGCCGAACAGGCGAAGACCGCCGCCCGCACCCTGCTGAGCGGTGTGTCGTCCCCCGCCCCGCTCACCGCGCCGTACTTCTGGTCCGACCAGTACCAGGTGCGCATCCAGGTCGCCGGACACGTGGCCCCCGGCGCCGAGCCCGAGGTCGTCGAGGGAGACATCGACAGCCGCACCTTCACCGCCGTCTACCGGCGCGAGGGCACCCCCGTCGCCGTCCTCTCCCTCAACCAGCCGAAGTTCTTCAACCGGCTCCGCCGCACCCTCGTCCCCGCCGCCGCGGCCGTCGTGTCATGAGCTCCGCGCCCCGACTCCCCGGGGAATCCGCGCCGGAGACCGCCGAGAGCATTCCTCGGCACCTCCGCTACACCTGGGACCACGAGTGGCTGGTCGTGGACGAGGGCAACGCCACCGTCGGTATCACCGCGTTCGCGGCGAAGGCCCTGGGTGACGTCGTCCACCTGCGCCTGCCCGAGGTCGGCAGTTGGGTCGAGGCGGGGGAGAGCTGTGGCCGGATCGAGTCACTGACCGCCGTCAGCGGCCTGTACGCCCCCGCCTCGGGCCGGGTCCTGGAGGTCAACCCCGCACTGACCGACGACCCCCGTGTCGTCAACGCCGCCCCCTACACCGGCGGCTGGCTGTTCCGGCTGCGGGTGGAGAACATCGCCGGCGCGCTGACCGCCGATGCCTACGCCGCCCACTGCGCCCACACCGAAGGAGACCGCCGATGACCCTCTTCGACCAGCCCCTGCACGAGCTCGACCCCGAGGTGGCCGCCGCGGTCGACGCCGAGCTGGAGCGTCAGCAGTCGACCCTGGAGATGATCGCCTCCGAGAACTTCGCGCCGGTCGCGGTGTTGGAGGCGCAGGGTTCGGTCCTGACGAACAAGTACGCCGAGGGCTACCCCGGCCGCCGTTACTACGGTGGCTGCGAGCACGTCGACGTCGCCGAGCGGATCGCCATCGACCGGGCCAAGGAGCTGTTCGGCGCGGAGTACGCGAATGTGCAACCGCACTCCGGCGCCTCCGCCAACCAGGCCGCCCTGTTCGCCCTCGCCCAGCCCGGCGACACCGTCCTCGGCCTGGACCTGGCGCACGGCGGCCACCTCACCCACGGGATGCGGCTGAACTTCTCCGGCAAGCAGTTCAAGGTCGTCCCGTACCACGTGGACGACTCCGGTCTCGTGGACATGGCCGAGGTGGAGCGTCTGGCCAAGGAGCACCGGCCGAAGGTGATCATCGCCGGGTGGTCGGCGTACCCGCGGCAGCTCGACTTCGCCGCGTTCCGGCGGATCGCCGACGAGGTCGGGGCGTATCTGTGGGTGGACATGGCGCACTTCGCGGGGCTGGTCGCGGCGGGGCTGCACCCGAACCCGGTCGAGTACGCGGACGTCGTCACCTCCACCACCCACAAGACCCTGGGCGGGCCGCGCGGCGGCATCATCCTCGCGAAGAAGGACTTCGCGAAGAAGCTGAACTCCTCGGTCTTCCCCGGTTTCCAGGGCGGCCCGCTGGAGCATGTCATCGCGGCCAAGGCGGTGTCCTTCAAGGTCGCGGCGTCGCAGGAGTTCAAGGAGCGCCAGCGCCGTACGGTCGAGGGCGCCAGGATCCTCGCCGAGCGGCTGACGGCGGCCGATGCCCGTGCGGCCGGGGTGAACGTGCTGTCCGGCGGCACGGACGTGCATCTGATCCTGGTCGACCTGCGCGCCTCCGAGCTGGACGGACAGCAGGCCGAGGACCGGCTGCACGAGGTCGGCATCACGGTCAACCGCAACGCCGTCCCCAACGACCCGCGTCCGCCGATGGTGACGTCGGGCCTGCGCATCGGCACCCCGGCCCTGGCCACCCGCGGCTTCACGGCCGAGGACTTCGCCGAGGTCGCGGACGTCATCGCCGAGACGCTGAAGCCGTCCTACGACGCGGACGCGCTCAAGGCCCGGGTCAAGGCACTGGCCGACAAGCACCCGCTGTACCCCGGTCTGTAACCGACACCCTCCCGCAGGGGCGTGCCCGCGACCGTTCGGCACGCCCCTCCAATCCCACGGAGTATGGCGTGGCAATCAGCGTCTTCGACCTGTTCTCCATCGGCATCGGCCCGTCCAGCTCGCACACCGTCGGCCCGATGCGCGCCGCCGTGATGTTCGTCGCCCGGCTGAAGCAGGACGGCGTGCTCGCCCAGACCGCCGCCGTCCGGGCGGAGTTGTTCGGCTCCCTCGGCGCGACCGGCCATGGCCACGGCACCCCCAAGGCGGTACTGCTCGGCCTGGAGGGCAATGAGCCGCACACGGTCGACGTCGCCCAGGCCGACCTGGACGTCGAGCGGATCCGCGGTACCGGGCGCATCCGCCTCCTCGGCGCCGAGATCGGCCCCGCCCACGAGATCGACTTCGACGTCTCGACCCAACTGGTCCTGCACCGCAGGCGGTCGCTGCCGTACCACGCCAACGGCATGACCCTCTTCGCGTACGACGCCGACGGGGTGCCGCTGCTGGAGAAGACGTACTACTCGGTGGGCGGCGGATTCGTGGTCGACGAGGACGCGGTCGGCGCGGACCGCATCAAACCCGACGACACGGTCCTGAAGCACCCCTTCCGCACCGGCGACGAACTGCTGCGCCTGACGCAGGAGACCGGCCTGTCGATCTCCGCGCTGATGCTGGAGAACGAGAAGGCCTGGCGCACCGAGGAGGAGATCCGCGCGGGCCTGCTGGAGATCTGGCGGGTCATGGCGGCCTGTGTCGCACGAGGGCTGGGCAGCGAGGGCATCCTGCCCGGCGGTCTGAAGGTCCGTCGCCGGGCCGCCGCGGCGGCCCGTGCCCTGCGCAGCGAGGGCGACCCGGCGGGCCGGGCCATGGAGTGGGTGACCCTCTACGCCATGGCCGTGAACGAGGAGAACGCGGCGGGCGGCCGGGTCGTCACCGCCCCCACGAACGGCGCGGCCGGCATCATCCCCGCCGTCCTGCACTACTTCCTGGACTTCGTGCCGGGCGCCGACGAGGACGGCATCGTCCGCTTCCTCCTCGCCGCCGGCGCCATCGGCATGCTCTTCAAGGAGAACGCGTCCATCTCCGGCGCCGAGGTCGGCTGCCAGGGCGAGGTCGGCTCGGCCTGCTCGATGGCCGCCGGAGGCCTCGCCGAGGTCCTCGGCGGCAGCCCCGAACAGGTCGAGAACGCGGCCGAGATCGGCATGGAACACAACCTCGGCCTGACCTGCGACCCGGTCGGCGGCCTCGTCCAGATCCCCTGCATCGAACGCAACGGCATGGCCGCGGTGAAGGCGGTCACGGCCGCCCGGATGGCGATGCGCGGCGACGGCCGGCACCACGTCTCCCTCGACAAGGTCATCAAGACCATGAAGGAGACCGGCGCCGACATGAAGGTCAAGTACAAGGAGACCGCCCGCGGCGGTCTCGCCGTCAACGTCATCGAGTGCTGAGCAGGGGAAGCGACACGGCATGGGACGAGTCACCGAGCGTCGGCGCGTGCTGCGGATCCGGGACGGTGCGGTGAGCACCCGCCCGGACACGCTGGTCGCGGAGGAGCCACTGGAGATCCGGCTCGGCGGCAGGCCGCTGGCGATCACCATGCGCACCCCGGGGGACGACTTCGCGCTCGCCGCCGGATTCCTGGTGAGCGAGGGCGTCGTGAGCCGGGCGGAGGACGTGGCCAACATCGTCTACTGCGCGGGCGCGACGGCGGACGGCTCGAACACGTACAACGTCGTCGACGTGCAACTCGCCCCCGGCGTACCGCTGCCCGACATCACGCTCGAACGGAACGTGTACACCACGTCGTCGTGCGGCCTGTGCGGAAAGGCGAGCCTGGACGCCGTACGGACCACCACACGGTGGCCGATCGCCGACACGCCCCCGGTCCGGGTGACTGCGGACCTGCTGGCCGCCCTGCCCGACCGACTCCGGGCCGCACAGCGGGTGTTCGACCGCACCGGCGGTCTGCATGCCGCCGCGCTGTTCTCACCCGAGGGCGAGCTGCTGGACCTGCGCGAGGACGTCGGCCGGCACAACGCCGTCGACAAACTGATCGGCCGCGCGCTGCGGAACGGCCGACTACCGCTGTCCCGGACCATCCTGCTCGTGTCCGGGCGGGCATCCTTCGAGCTGGCGCAGAAGGCGGTCATGGCGGGCCTCCCGCTGCTGGCGGCGGTCTCGGCGCCGTCCTCCCTCGCCGTGGACCTGGCGGCGGAGACGGGGCTCACGCTCGTCGGCTTTCTGCGCGGCGGCTCCATGAACGTGTACGCGGGCGAGCAGCGCATCGACGTGCGGACCGGCGCCATGGCCGGAGGGCCGGCGAGGTGAGCCGGTACCCGGCCCGGCTGGAGGAGGGCCACGGCGGCACACTCCTCGACCCGCCCCGGCCACGACCACCCGACGCCCGCCGTCGCCCCCGCCGCGTCGCGATGCTCAGCGTGCACACCTCACCACTGCACCAGCCCGGTACCGGCGACGCGGGCGGCATGAACGTCTACATCGTCGAGCTCGCCAAGCGCCTCGCCGCCCTCGACATCGAGGTCGAGATCTTCACCCGGGCCACCTCCGCCGCACTCCCGCCCAGCGTCGAACTCGCGCCCGGCGTTCTGGTGCGGCACGTGGCCGCCGGACCGTACGAAGGACTGGCCAAGGAGGATCTCCCGGCCCAGCTGTGCGCCTTCACGCACGGCGTGACACGGGCCTGGGCCGGCCAACGCCCCGGCCACTACGACCTGGTCCACTCACACTACTGGCTCTCCGGCCACGTCGGCCGGCTCACCGCCGAGCGCTGGGGCGTCCCGCTCGTCCACGCCATGCACACCATGGCCAAGGTCAAGAACGCCAACCTGGCCGACGGCGACACCCCCGAGCCCGCCGCCCGGGTGCTCGGCGAGACCCAAGTCGTAGGGGCCGCCGACCGGTTGATAGCCAACACGGAGAAGGAAGCGGACGAACTGCTGCGCCACTACCGCGCCGACACCGACCGGGTCGCCGTCGTCCACCCCGGTGTCGACCTGGAGCGCTTCCGCCCCGACGCCCGGGGCGTCGCGGCCGGACGGGCCGCCGCACGGTCCCGCCTCGGCCTTCCGCAGGACGCGCTGATCCCCCTGTTCGTGGGCCGCATACAGCCGTTGAAGGCGCCGGACGTCCTGCTGCGCGCGGTGGCCCTGCTGCTGCGGGAGCGGCCTTGGCTGCGTGAGCGGATCGTGGTGCCGGTCGTGGGCGGGCCCAGCGGCAGCGGTCTGGCCAGGCCGGAGGGACTGCAGAAGCTGGCCGCCCGCCTCGGCATCTCGGACGTCGTGCGGTTCCGGCCGCCGGTCGGACAGGACCGGCTCGCCGACTGGTACCGGGCGGCGTCCGTGCTGGTCATGCCGTCGCACAGCGAGTCCTTCGGCCTGGTGGCCGTCGAGGCGCAGGCCTGTGGCACACCGGTGATCGCCGCCGAGGTCGGTGGTCTGCCGGTGGCCGTACGGGACGGGGTCAGCGGCGTCCTCGTACCCGGGCACGATCCGGCGGACTACGCGCGGGCGCTGTACGCCTTCGCCGCCGACCCGGCCCGCACCGCCCGGATGAGCGAGGCCGCGGTCCGGCACGCCCGGTCCTTCGGCTGGGCCACGGCCGCCGAGGCGATGGCGGACGTGTACACGGAGGCCCTGCTCCACCGGAGCCGCGGTGCTCGCGAGGGACAACCGCACTAGGGGCCTGTTCCGAACTCCTGTCCGGGCGGGCCGGGGCGCAGTACCGTGCGGGCAGTCCGCACGGCAGGGGGTGGCGATGCCCGGGTACGACAGACGCGTCACGTGCGTGAGTGGGCCGTACAACCATGGGTGACCAGCACACTCCCGGCGGCCGCGACCGACGCCACGATGACCGGAATACGGGCCGGATGGCTGCGCACGGCGGCTCGTCCGCCTACGCTCGCTCCGTGCTGCGCATCATCGACGCCCGAACCGGCGAACCCGTCGACGCCGCGCCCGCCCGCCGGGGCCTGACCCGCATCGAGGCGCATACCGAGGGCTTCGACGTCACCGCCCTGCGGCTCCTGCTGACCGCCGACCTCCTCGTGCGCGCCCTGGAACTCGGCGGGACACCGGTCTGGGCGCTGCTCGACGAGGAACGACAGCAGGCGGAGCTGCGGGCCGGCGCCGCGGCGCTGGGGATCCGGCCCTTCGAAGACGGCCGGGACGCCGCGTCGGGACTGGGCGAGGCACAGGTCCTCCACGTCGTACGCGAGGAAGGCGGGCGACCCGACGGGGTGCGGGTCGCCGTAGCGCCCGTGCACTCCGAGGCACCGCCCGAGGAGGCCGACCCCGCCGCGCTGCGCCTCGCGCTGCTCTCCCGGCGCAGAAGCGTGCCCGTACCACTCGACGCGGCCGTGCTCGCCGAAGCCCACGACACCCTCGTCCGCTGGCGCCGGGCCGTCGCCGCCTGGGCGCGGCAGCCGTCGCGGCCCATCCCCGACGAGGTGCGGGCGGAGCTGCGCACCGCCTGGGAGGACGACCTCGACGTGCCCGGGGTGCTCGGCGTGCTGCGCTGGGTGGAGACCGCGCCGGACCTGCCGGACGGCGCCCGCTTCGAGACCTACGCCTACGCCGACCGCCTGCTCGGCCTCGACCTCACCCACGACCTGGGAGCCCCGACGTGACCGCGCGCTTCGGCGCGGGCCCGCTGCGCCGCCTGGTCGTCCTGCGGCACGCCAAGTCGGCGTGGCCCGACGGCGTCGCCGACCACGAACGCCCGCTCGCCCCGCGCGGCCGACGGGACGCCCCGGTCGCCGGCCGGCTGATCGCCGACGCCGACTGCCTGCCGGACCTCGCCGTGTGCTCCACCGCCGTACGCACCCGCCAGACCTGGGAACTGGCCTCCGCCCAGTGGGGCACACCGCCTCCGGTACGGCACGATCCGCGCGTGTACGCGGCGGACGTGCCCGGCCTGCTGGAGGTCGTGCACGAGACGTCACCCGAGGTCGGCACGCTCCTCCTGATCGGGCACAACCCCGGCCTGGAGGAACTCGTCCTCGAACTCGCCGGGGACGGCCTCGACGACGCGCTGGACGAGGTCCGCACGAAGTTCCCCACCTCGGCGATCGCCGTACTGGCCTGGCACGGCACCACCTGGCCGGCCCTCGCGCCCGGCACGGCGCTGCTCACGGGGGTGATGGTGGCCCGGGGTAAGAAGAAGTGAGCGGGCGGCGGGCACGCGCGGCCGGTCCGCATAGGCTGGCCCGATGCAGGACGAGTACCGCACCGTCGCCCACGCGGGCGTGCACGAGACCGAGGTCAACCGCTCGCGCTTCATCTGCGCGCTCGCCCCGGCGGCCACCGAGCAGGAGGCCCAGGACTTCCTCGCCGCCGTCCGCAAGGAGCACGCGGACGCCACCCACAACTGCTGGGCCTACGTCATCGGCGCCGACGCCGGGATCCAGAAGGCGAGCGACGACGGCGAACCGGGCGGCACGGCCGGCGTCCCCATGCTCCAGATGCTGCTGCGCCGCGACATGCGGTACGTCGTCGCCGTCGTCACCCGCTACTACGGCGGCGTCAAGCTCGGCGCGGGCGGGCTGATCCGGGCCTACGGCGGCGCCGTGGGCGAGGCGCTGGACACGCTCGGCACCATTACCCGGCGCCGCTTCCGGCTGGCCACGGTCACCGTCGACCACCAGCGCGCGGGCAAGGTGCAGAACGACCTGCGGTCGACCGGGCGCGAGGTACGGGACGTGCGGTACGCCGAGGCGGTCACGATCGAGATCGGGTTGCCGGACGCCGACGTGGCGGCGTTCCGGGCATGGCTCGCGGACGTGACGGCGGGGACGGCCGGGTTCGAACTCGGCGGAGAGGCGTACGGGGACGCCTGACCCCGTCGGGCCGGGCGCATTCATCCGGGCGTATGTGGCACCTGGCATCTCATGCAGGGGATGCGTGAAACGGCGCTGCGCGCCCGACGCCGTGTCGGCACAGCCGGCGAACCGGTCCGGCGGGCATGGGCACGGCCGGGCCCCGAGCGGGACGTGGCGGCGCAGGCCGTCAAGGCGGCTCTGGCGGCGTGTGTGGCGTGGGCGGTGGCCGGCTGGTGGCTGCGGACGCCGTCGGCGTTCGTCGCACCCTGGGTGGCGGTCGTGCTCGTGGAGTCGACGGTGTTCCGGTCGATCGCGCACGGACTGCAGCAGTTGGCGGCCATCGCCACGGGGACGGCGGTGGCCACCGCCGTCGCCCTGACCCTCGATTCCCCGATGGCGGCGATGTTCCTGGTACTGCCGGTGGCGGTGCTGCTGGGCAACTGGCGGCGGCTCGGCAGCCAGGGCGTCCACGCGGCGACGGGCGCCCTGTTCGTCCTCACCACCGCTCCGGTCACGATCGCCGGGTCGGCGATCCGCATCGCGGAGGCCGTGTTCGGTGCGCTGGTGGGCATCGCGGTCAACGCCCTGATCCGGCCTCCGGTGTATCTGCGCGGCACCCGCGCAGCCATCGAGGACGCGGCCCGCGAGGCACAGCAGATCCTGGACGCGGTGGCCGACCGCCTGACCGCCGACACCTGGGACGCCCGGACCGCCGAGGACCTGCACGAACGTGCCCTGCGGCTGTTCCTCCTCGTGGAGCAGGCCCGCTCCGCGGCCGGCTGGAGCCGGGAGAGCCTGCGCGTCAATCCCCGGCGCCGTCGCCACGCCCTCTCCCCTCCGGGCCAGGACTACGACGCCGCGGTCACCGTGCTCGACTACGTGGCCGTCCACACCACGGGCGTCACCCGCGCGGTACTGGAGGCCAGCGACGGCCACCGGCCGGAACCACGACCGGCCCCGGCGGTCACCGAGCCGTACGCGCAGTTCCTGCGCAACAGCGCCCGCGCGATCCGCCTGTACCCCCACAGCCGGTTCGCCCCGGGCGGCCACGACGACCACGCGGACCGGGAACTGCGCGAGGTCGTCGACGACATGGTCCACACACTGAACACCCTGCGACGCAAACTGCCCGGCGGACTGCCCGACGACCCCGACGCACTGGCCGCCCACGGCACCCTGCTCACCCACGCGCGGCGTCTGGCGGAGCAGTTGGTCAGGCGTTGAGGGCTGCGTAGGATCGCCGGATGGCGCTGCGACCCGTGATGGTGAACATCAAGGCTCTCGACCACTCGGCGGTCGGCCGGTTCTGGGCGGAGGCGCTCGGCTGGAGTGCCTACAGCCCCGGCGTGACCACCTACGTCGGACCGGGCGGCGGCCTCGTCTGGCCGGACCCGGTCGCCCTCGGCATCGACGTCGTTCCCGTCCCGGAACCCGGGACGACGACGAAGAACCGGGTGCACCTCGATCTCGCCACCACCTCCGCGGCCCATCAGTCGGAGTTGGTCGAACGCCTGAAGGCTCTCGGCGCGACGCCCGCCGACGTGGGACAGGGCACGGTGCCGTGGACGGTCCTCGCCGACCCCGAGGGCAACGAGTTCTGCGTGCTGGAGCCTCGGGAGATCTACCGGGACACCGGGCCGATCGCCGCGGTGGTGGTCGACTGCGCGGATCCGCGGGCCATGGGCCGGTTCTGGGACGAGGCCCTGGACTGGACCCTGCACGAGGTGACCGACGATCGCGCGGTGCTGCGCTCCGCCAAGGAGGTCGGCCCGTACCTCGAGTTCCTCCGCACGCCCGACGCGAAGACCGCGCCGGACCGCGTCCACCTCGACCTGCTGCCGTACCCCGGTGACGACAAGGCGGCGGAGGCGGCCCGGCTGCGCGCCCTCGGCGCCACCGACCTCGACCTCGGCCAGGGCGACGTCCCGTGGACGTGCCTGGCCGACCCGGAGGGCCACGAGTTCTGCGTCCTCGCGCCGTCCTGACGCCCGGCTCGCGGCACCGGAGCAGGGGACGACATGCGTTAGCGTGGCGGGTGTTGACGGCGAGCCCTGTGCTGGTTCGTGCTGGTCTTGGCGACGCAGTAGGGGTGTGGGGACAAACGTGCAGGGCAGAGCGATTTCATGAGATTTCTGCACACTTCCGACTGGCATCTCGGCCGGGCGTTCCACCGGGTGAACATGCTCGGGGCCCAGGCCGAGTTCATCGGCCACCTCGTCACGACCGTGCGCGAGCGCGGCGCGGACGCGGTGGTCGTGTCGGGGGACGTGTACGACCGGGCGGTGCCGCCGCTCGCCGCGGTCGAACTGTTCGACGACGCCCTGCACCGGCTCGCCGACCTCGGGGTGCCGACGGTGATGATCTCCGGCAACCATGACTCCGCGCGCCGGCTCGGCGTCGGCGCGGGCCTGATCGGCCGTGCGGGCGTCCATCTGCGGACCGAGCCTTCGGCGTGCGGCACACCGGTCGTGCTCCAGGACGACTTCGGCGACGTGGCCTTCTACGGTCTGCCCTATCTCGAACCCGCCCTGGTGAAGGACGAGTTCGGGGTCGACAAGCCCGGGCACGAGGCCGTGCTGGCCGCGGCCATGGAGCGGGTGCGCGCCGACCTCGCCACGCGGCCGCCCGGCACGCGGTCCGTCGTCCTCGCGCACGCCTTCGTCACCGGCGGCGAGGCCAGCGACAGCGAGCGCGACATCACCGTCGGCGGGGTGGCCGCGGTGCCCGCCGGGGTCTTCGACGGCGTCGACTACGCGGCGCTGGGCCATCTGCACGGCTGCCAGACCATCACCGAGCGCGTCCGCTACTCGGGCTCGCCCCTGGCGTACTCCTTCTCGGAGGCCGACCACCGCAAGAGCATGTGGCTCGTCGACCTGGACGCCGACGGCGCGGTCACGGCCGAACGGGTCGACTGCCCGGCGCCGCGCGCGCTGGCCCGGATCCGCGGGACGCTGGAGGAACTGCTCGCCGACCCCGGGCTCACCCGGCACGAGGAGGCGTGGCTCGAGGCGACGCTCACCGACGCCGTGCGCCCCGCGGACCCCATGGCGCGCCTCGCCGAGCGCTTCCCGCACACCCTCAGCCTCGTCTTCGACCCCGAGCGCGCGCCGGACGACCCCGATGTGTCCTATGCGCAGCGGCTCGCGGGCCGCGGCGACCAGCAGATCGCGGAGGACTTCGTGGCGCATGTGCGCGGGGCCGGGCCCGACGAGCACGAGCGGGGCGTGCTGCGGGACGCGTTCGACGCGGTGCGGGCGGACGAGGCCGTGCGGGAGGTGGCGCGGTGAGGCTGCATCGCCTCGACGTGACGGCGTTCGGGCCGTTCGGCGGCACCCAGAGCGTCGACTTCGACGCGCTGTCCCTGGCCGGCCTGTTCCTGCTGCACGGACCGACCGGCGCCGGCAAGACGTCCGTCCTGGACGCCGTGTGCTACGCCCTCTACGGCTCCGTACCGGGCGCCCGGCAGAGCGGCCAGGGCATGGCCCTGCGCAGCGACCACGCCGCGACCGGCACCCGCACCGAGGTCCGCCTCGAACTGACCGTCGCCGGACGCCGGTTGGAGGTCACCCGGCAGCCGCCCTGGGAGCGCCCGAAGAAGCGCGGCTCGGGAACGACGCTCGACAAGGCCCAGAGCTGGCTGCGGGAATACGACGCGCAGGCCCGGACCTGGAAGGACCTCAGCCGCTCGCACCAGGAGATCGGCGAGGAGATCACCCAGCTCCTCGGCATGAGCCGCGAGCAGTTCTGCCAGGTCGTGCTGCTGCCCCAGGGCGACTTCGCCCGCTTCCTGCGCGCCGACGCCGAGGCCCGCGGCAAGCTGCTCGGCCGCCTGTTCGACACCCACCGCTTCGCCGAGGTCGAAAAGCGCCTCGCCGAGCGGCGCCGGGCGGCCGAGTCCCAGGTGCGCGACGGCGACGCCGCCCTGCTGGCCGACGCGCACCGCATGCAGCAGGCGGCGGGGGACGCCATGCCACTGCCCGAGCTCGCACCGGGCGAGCCGGGCCTGGCCGACGCCATCCTGGGCGCCGCGGCCATCGCCCGCAGCACCGCCCGCGAGCAGCTGACGATCGCCCACTGCCGCCTCCTGGCCGCCGAGTCCGCCCAGGCCGGCGCCGAGCGGGCGCTGACCGACGTACGCGAACTGGCCCGGCTGCAACAGAGGTTCGCCGAGGCGCGGGAGCGGGCTCGCATGCTGGAGGAGCGGGCCGGCGCCCATCGGGACGCGCAGGCACGCATGGAGCGGGGGCGCAAGGCCGAGGCCGTGGCACCGGCCCTGGAGCTGCGGGAGGCCGCCGAGGCCGAGCACCGGCGTGCGGCCCTGGCGGAGGACCGTGCGCGTGCGCTGCTGCGGGGCGCCTTTGGCGGGGGAGAGGCGCAGGGCCACGGGGCCGGTGACATTCTCGGCATTGAGCCGACCGAGTCCGAGCCGCGGCCGCATGGCGCGCTCACCGAATCCGGTGCCGCCGGGCTCGCCGCCGCCGCGCGTCGCGTCGCCGAGGAACTGGGCGGGCTGGAGTCGGCCCGTCGCGGGGAGCGACGGCTGGCCGAACTCGTCGCGGAGCGCGAGGAGTTGGACCGCCAGGAGCGTGCGGACGACGACGTCCGACTGGAGGCGCGGGCCTGGCTGGCCGGATGGGAGGAGACCCGGGCGGGGCTCCAGGCCCGTATCGAGTCCGCGCAGGACGCCGCGAACCGTGCCGAACAGCTCGCCGTGCAGCGTGAGCCGGCCCGGCAGCGGCTGGCCGCCGCACGGATGCGCGACCAGCTCGCCGGCGACACCGACGCGGCCGCCCAACAGGCCTCCGAGGCCCAGGACCGGGCGCTGAAGGCCAAGGCGCACTGGCTGGACATCAAGGAACAGCGCCTGAACGGCATCGCCGCCGAACTCGCCGCGCAGCTCAAGGACGACGAACCCTGCGCCGTCTGCGGCGCCGTCGACCACCCCGCACCCGCCCGCAAGGACGTCGGCCACGTCGACCGGGCGGCGGAGGAACGGGCACTGGCCGCCTACCAGCAGGCGGAGGAACGGCACGCCGAGGCCGAACAGCGTCTGGGCGTCGTAAGGGAAGCCCTCGCCGCGGCCACCGCCGAGGCCGGCGACATGCCGACAAGTCGACTCACGGAGACAGTCGAGGAGTTGGAGCGGCGGTACGCGCAGGCCCGCGGGGACGCCACCGCGCTGCACTCCGCCCACGAGGAACTGCGGCGGGCCGAGGCGGAACACGAGCGGCGCACCGCCGCGCATCAGCAGGCGGAGGTGCGGGCCGCCGCCCGGGTCGGGCACCGCGAGCGGCTGGACCGCGAGAAGACCGCCCTGGAAACCGAGTTGGAGCAGGCCCGGGGCACCGCCGACAGCGTGGCCGCGCGGGCCGCGCAGCTGGAGCGCCGGGTCGCGCTGCTCACCGACGCCGCCGACACGGCGCGCGCCGCCGAGGACACCGCCCAGCGGCTCAAGGACGCCGACGCCCGCCTCGCCGACGCCGCCTTCCGCGCCGGCTTCGACACCCCGCAGGCCGCGGCGGCCGCGCTCCTCGACGACGCCGCCCACCGCGATCTACAACGGCGCCTGGACGCCTGGCAGTCGGAGGAGGCCGCCGTACGCGCCGTCCTCGCCGAGGCCGACACCGCGGCCGCCGCCGAGCAGCCGCCCGCCGACCTCGGCGTCGCGGAGCGCACCGCCTCCACCGCGGCCCAGCGGACCCGCGACGCCGCCTCTGCGCGCGACGCCGCCGCCCGCCGCTGCGCCGAACTCGACCGCCTGTCCGCGCGCGTGGGCACCGCGGTGCGCCAACTCGCCCCGCTGCGCACCGAGTACGACCGCGTCGCCCGCCTGGCCGGCCTCGCCGCGGGCACCTCGGCGGACAACGAACGCAAGATGCGCCTGGAGTCATACGTCCTGGCGGCCCGCCTGGAACAGGTCGCCGCCGCCGCGACCGTACGACTGCAACGCATGTCCTCCGGCCGCTATACCCTCGTTCACTCCGACGACCGCACCGGCCGCGGCCGCAGCGGCCTCGGGCTGCACGTCGTCGACGCCTGGACCGGCCGCGAACGGGACACGGCCACACTGTCGGGCGGTGAGACCTTCTTCGCCTCCCTTGCCCTCGCCCTCGGCCTCGCCGACGTCGTCACCGACGAAGCCGGCGGCGTCCGCCTCGACACCCTCTTCATCGACGAGGGCTTCGGCAGCCTCGACGACCAGACCCTCGACGAGGTCCTCGACGTCCTCGACTCCCTGCGTGAACGCGACCGCAGCGTCGGGATCGTCAGCCATGTCGCCGACCTGCGACGGCGGATCCACGCGCAGTTGGAGGTGGTGAAGGGCAGGTCGGGGTCGGTGCTGCGGCAGCGGGACGGGGGAGGCTCGTGAACGTCTCCGCCTCCCGCTGATTTCGCGATCCTGAGTTGTGCGCGGTCACGACAGCAGTATCCGCGTCCCTATCACGGCCAGGATCGTGCAGGCGAGAGTGAACAAGGCCTGTATGACGGTGGTGACCGGCATCCTCAGACGGGCGTGCACGACCGCGCTGGTCGCCGCCACGGTCGGCATGCCCCAGATGACGAGCCACACCGGGACGGGGACGTCGCGGGAGTGCGCGGCCGCGGAGGGGTGCGGCGCCTGTGTGCCCATGCCGACCATGAAGAGCACCATCGCGGCGACGACGACGATGACCGCGTCCGCGATCAGGAACAGCAGGGCGACCACGATGTCGGTCAGCCGGGAAGGGCGTTCGCGGACCTGCGGAGGCGCCGGGGCGTTCTGGTCGTCCTGGGGCGGTGAGGCCATGAGCTGACTGCACCACAGAATGGTCTGTTCGGCATCGTGCGGGACCGGATGGGGATCCGACCGTGACGATCGGTCCCCCGAGCACCGGGGCCGTGGTCATGGGGTGCTGGCTGAAGCTCGCACAATCACCAACTGATCCCGGCCGCCACCGGCAGGTGATCGCTGCCCGTGGCCGGCAGCACCCACGAGCTCTTCGGCTCCACACCCCTGACCAGGATCTGGTCGATCCGCGCCACCGGGAACCGCGCCGGCCAGGTGAAGCCGAAGCCGTCCCCGGCCACCTCCTGGGCCGAGCGCAGCTGGGAGGTGATGTCGGCGAACGCGCGGTCGTCCATGGTGCCGTTCAGGTCGCCGAGCAGCACCACCCGCTTGTTCTGCTCGGCGGCGACGGCCTCCGCGAGCGGCTCCGCGCCGCGGTCGCGGCTGTCGGTCCAGAAGCCTTGCCTGGGGAAGACGCGCACGGATCCCAGGTGGGCCACATACACCGCAAGCGGGCCCTGGTCCGTGGCCACCGTGGCGCGCAGGGCCCGGGCATAGGCCAGCTTGACGTCGGCCGGCTTGGTGTCCGCCAGCGGTCCGTAGTCCGTGTCGATGTCGACCGGCCGGGTGTCCGACAGCGGCAGCTTGCTCCACAGCCCGACCGTGCCGAGCACCGTGTGGTACGGATACGCCTGCGCCAGCTCCTTCTCGTACGTGCCCCGGGCCTGCGAGGCCAGCTCCACCAGAGCCAGCACGTCCGCACCGGACGCGGCGAGGTCGCGGGCGGTGCCGACCGGGTCGGGGTTCTCGGCGCCGACGTTGTGGGTGGCGACGGTGAGGTCGCTGCCGGGGTGGGACTTGTCGCCGAGCAGCCCGCCGAAGAGGCTCAGCCACACCACGACCGGTAGCAGCAGCGCGGCCACCGCGGAGGCGGAGCGGCGCCACAGCGCCCCGGCCAGCAGCACCGGGATGAACACGCCGAACCACGGCAGGAAGGTCTCGACGAGACTGCCGAGGCCCCCGCGGTTCGTGATCTGCCCGTGCAGCAGCAGGAGCAGGCCGAGCAGCAACGCCAGCGCCGCGAGCACCAGGCCGCGCTTCCAGGGCCCCGGCCGGGAGCAGATCAGGATCGCCCGGCGGATGCCCGCGCGCCAGGGAGCGGCGCCGGTGTCTCGGCGGCCGGCACCCTCCTGGCCGGTCTGCTTCGCCGTGTCGACCTGCACCATCGTCTGTCCTCGCGCACGGTCGGTCACTGTTGCGTCCTCGGGTCCTGGGTGGGGTCGGCATACATACGCGGGCAGCCGTGATCGATCGCTTCGGGGCGTAGCTCGTACAGCCATGCCGTCGCATCGGAGTGCCCGAGGTCGACCGCGTCGCCCGAGACGTGAGGGGACGTCTGCGCGGTGGCCACCCATCGGGCGGCCTCGTCCTCGGACCCGTACTGGGAGACCGCCTCGCGGAGGAGCAAAGCCGGATCGAGGTTGGCCACGGCCGGAGTCTCGTCATCGAAGACCGTCACGCCGTCGGGGACGACACCGCCGGACTCTCCGGGCGGCGCCTCGCGGGGCTCTCGGTGAAGGGAATTCAAGGGTGACGCGGTCGATAAGGGCAGGGAGGACGAGGATTTCAGGAGCTGATAGGCGAGGACTGAGGTGATCGATGCCGTGACGACGACCAGGCCGACGGCAAGGAGCCGGTGTATTCGACGCATGCCGCCAGTCAAGGCAGCGTGGTGTTGCCGTCGCGTATGCGGTTTTCGATACGTCGACGATATGCGCCGACTCGTAGCATCGAGGGCATGCGTGTGTTGATTGTCGAGGACGAGCCCTATATGGCGGAGGCCATCCGCGACGGCCTGCGTCTGGAGGCGATCGCAGCCGATATCGCAGGTGACGGCGACACCGCTCTGGAACTGCTCGGCATCAACACCTACGACATCGCCGTCCTCGACCGCGACATCCCCGGTCCGTCCGGTGACGAGGTCGCCAAACGCATCGTCGCCTCCGGCAGCGGCTTGCCGATCCTCATGCTCACCGCGGCCGACCGTCTCGACGACAAGGCCTCGGGGTTCGGACTGGGCGCCGACGACTACCTCACGAAACCCTTCGAACTCCAGGAACTCGCGCTCCGGCTCAGAGCACTCGACCGCAGACGCGCCCACAGCAGGCCTCCCGTGCGAGAGATCGCAGGACTGCGGCTCGACCCGTTCCGCAGAGAGGTCTACCGGGACGGCCGCTACGTGGCGCTGACCAGGAAGCAGTTCGCCGTACTCGAAGTCCTCGTCGCCGCCGAAGGCGGTGTCGTCAGCGCCGAAGAGCTGCTGGAGCGGGCGTGGGACGCGAACGCCGACCCGTTCACCAACGCCGTGCGCATCACCGTCTCGGCCCTGCGCAAGCGGCTCGGCGAACCCTGGATCATCGCCACCGTGCCCGGTGTCGGGTACCGCATCGACACGCAGCCAGAGGCCGGAGACGAGGCCGGAGACAAGGGCGGAGACGAGGGCGGAGACCGTGGATAGGGCGCCTGGGCCGAGCGTCCGCCTCAAGCTCACCCTCAGCTATGCCGGATTCCTCATGCTCGCCGGTGCCCTGCTGCTCGTCGCCGTGGGAGCGTTCCTCCTGCGACAGGGGTGGTGGCAGACCAATGCGGCGGGGGCGGTGAAAGCAACTCCCGGCACCCTCTTCCTGCGCGGCTTCGCCCCGACGGCGGCCGCGGTACTGGTGTTCCTGCTGGTGTTCGGCCTGTTGGGAGGATGGATCCTCGCCGGCCGTATGCTCGCCCCCCTGACCCGGATCACGGACGCCACCCGCACGGCCACGGACGGATCGCTCTCCCACCGCATCCGCCTTCCGGGCCGCAAGGACGAGTTCCGGGAACTCGCCGACGCCTTCGACACGATGCTCACACGGCTTGAAGCGCACGTCGCCGAGCAGCGCAGATTCGCGGCCAACGCCTCGCACGAGCTGCGCACCCCGCTGGCGGTCTCGAAGACGCTTCTCGACGTGGCCCGCACCGATCCGAACCAGGACACCGGCGAACTCATCCAGCGCCTGTACGCCGTCAACACCCGGGCGATCGACCTCACCGAAGCGCTGCTCCTGATCAGCCGCGCCGACCAGCGATCCTTCCCCCGAGAACACGTCGACCTGTCCCTCATGGCGGAAGAAGCCACCGAGACACTCCTGCCCCTCGCGGAGAAGCACGGCGTCACCATCGAGACCAGCGGCGACTTCGCTCCCACGATCGGATCGCAGACGCTCCTGCTTCAGCTCACCACGAACCTCGTGCACAACGCGATCGTCCACAACCTGCCCGAACAGGGCACCGTGTGGGTCCGCACCGGCGTCCGGCCCAGGACCGTGGTGCTCACCGTCGAGAACACCGGTGAGAAGCTCAGCACGCGGCTGGCGTCGACCCTCACCGAACCGTTCCAGCGCGGCACCGAACGCATCCACACCGACCACGCGGGCGTCGGCCTCGGGCTGGCCATCGTCAAGACCATCACCCAGGCACACGACGGAACGCTCACCCTCACCCCGCGCCCCGCCGGCGGGATCCGCATCACCGTGGAACTGCCCAAGGGCGGGTCGGGGTCGCCGCTGCCGCAGCGACGTCACTGACCCAGCGGGCGCCTCGGCAGCGGTGACGAGTAGACCACGCTCGTCGTCACCGAGCCCAGTGTGCCGATCTTGCCGGAGACCTCCTCCAGGTGCCGCATCGAGCGGGCCGTGACCTTGATCACGAAGCAGTCGTCGCCCGTGACGTGGTGGGCCTCCAGGATCTCCGGTGTGGCAGCGACCAGGTCATGGAAGGGCTTGTAGTTGCCGTTGGGGTAGCGCAGGCGGACGAACGCCAGGATCGGGAGTCCGAGTCGCTCGGGGTCCACCACGGCGGCGTACCCCTGGATGACGCCGGCCTCCTCCAGCCGCCGCACCCGCTCCGTGACCGCGCTCGCGGACATGGACACGGCACGTGCCAGCTCGGCGAAGCTGGCGCGGCCCTCGCGCTGGAGGACGTCGAGAATGCGCCAGTCGGTGGCGTCCGGGGAAAACGTGGTCATGGGCGAGGGATAGCAGGGGAATCCCCGGCGGATCAAGGGGAGAGCCGGGGAACGTCCCTTCAGGGAGTGGAGCGGCGACCGTAATTTTGTGGGCATGACACATGCCGCCGCCTCCGCCACCGCCTCCGCCGCGGTCACCGCCCATCCCGCCCATCCCGCCCATCCCGTCCTGCGCGTCGCGCCCGCCCCGCCCGCCGAGGCCGCCGCCCACTTCCGGGCGAGCCTCGCCTTTCACGCCGACGTGTCCGACGTCGCCGCCGCGCTCGCGGCCGGGGGCGATCCGGGGTTCGTCGTCGTGGACTCCCGTTCCACCGAGTCCTGGGACCGGGGCCACATCCCGGGCGCGATCCACCTGCCCACCGCCCTCGTCCCCGAACAGGCCGGGCAACTCCTCGACCGGTCCGTGCCCGTGGTGACGTACTGCTGGGGCCCCGGCTGCAACGGCGCGACCCGCGCCGCCCTCGCCCTCGCCGAACTCGGCTACCAGGTCAAGGAGATGCTCGGCGGCTTCGAGTACTGGGCGCGCGAGGGCTTCGAGTACGAGACCTGGGAGGGGCGCGAGCGGCGCCCCGCCGATCCGCTGACCGCGCCGGTCGACGCGGAGAACTGCGGCTGCTGAGGCCCGGGTTGAACACGGGGCGCTGGTGTGGCCGCCGTGCGTGTAGGTTCTGCTGCCATGGTGAGATACGCGGAGCCGGGCGCGGTGGAGTGGATCGAGTCGGGCGGCGGCCCCCTGATAGCCGTACCGGAGACGGTGCTGCCGTTCTGGGCGGGCGCCGACGGTGACGAGACGGCCTCGGACTACGACCGCGCCTGCGAGGTCGACGGATTCGTCGGACTGCTGCCCGTGGGCGACAGCGCGGCGCTGGTCTTCGGTGACGAGCCCGCCTCGACCTCCTATCTGCCCGACCACGGCACCTTCGTACGGTGGTGCGCGGCCGATTCCGAGGCGGAACTGCTGGCCCGGGTCCCGGCCGCGCTCGCCACCGCGGACTGGGGGCACGAGGTGCGCTGGACGGTGCCGGGCACGGTCGTGCTGTTCGACTCGGCCTGGCCCGGACCGGAGACGGAGCGGACCGAGCATCTGCGGGTGGCCCTGGAGCCGGGGCCGTACGCGGTCCGCGCCGCCCAGGCGCAGCCCGGCCCCGAGACCTGGCTGGGGCTCGTCCAGCTCCGTCGGCTGCCGCACTGACTCGGGGGGCCGCACGGTCGCGGCCCGTCCCCTCGGATAACCAGGTGCGTCGGGCCCGGACGTTCCGCATCATGGTCTGCCATGCCTCGGTTCCAGCACCCCGCCCCCGACGCCCTGCGCCGCGACCCGCTGCCCCTGCGCGGCCGGACCGCCCTGGTCACCGGGGCGAGCAGACGCGCCGGCATCGGTCATGCCGTGGCCCGGCGGCTCGCGGCGTACGGGGCGAGTGTCTATCTGCACCACCATGTGCCGCACGACGCCGCCATGCCCTGGGGCGCCGACCGGCCCGAGGAGGTCGCCGCCTCCGTGCGGGAGGCGCTCGGCGACCCCGCTGCCCAGGTCCTCGCGGGCCCCGGCGACCTCTCCGACCCTGCCGCGCCCGCCGAGCTGGTCGCCACGGCCGCCTCGGCACTCGGCGGACGGCTCGACATCCTGATCGCCAACCATGCGGTCAGCGGCTCCGACGGCACCCTCGACGAGATCGACGCCGCGATGCTCGACACGCACTGGGCCGTCGACACCCGTGCGGTGCTGCTGCTCGTCCAGGCCCATGCCCGGCTGAGGCCGGCCGGGCCCGGCGGACGCGTCGTGATGATGACCTCCGGCCAGGACATCGCCGGCGGCATGCCCGGCGAGATCGCCTACGCCCTCCAGAAGGGCGCTCTCGCCTCGATCACCCGCTCCCTGTCGACGACGCTCATCGAACAGGGCATCACGGTGAACACCGTCAACCCCGGCCCCGTGGACACGGACTACCTGACCGGCGAGGCGTACGAGGCCGTGGCGGCCCGCTTCCCCGCCGGCCGGTGGGGCATGCCCGACGACCCCGCCCGCCTCATCGCCTGGCTGGCGACGGACGAGGCGGGCTGGATCACCGGTGAGGTCATCAACTCCGAGGGCGGGTTCCGGCGTTGATCACAGCGCGGCCAGCTCGTCCACCAGGTCGTCCAGGCCCAGGGAACCCTGGGACAGGGCCGCCATGTGCCACGCCTTGAGGTCGAAGGCGTCGCCGTGCCGCTCGCGCGCCTTCTCGCGGCCCTGCAGCCACGCCCGCTCGCCGAGCTTGTAGCCGATCGCCTGGCCCGGAATCGTCAGATACCGGGTCAGCTCGCTCTCCACGAAGTCCGCCGGACGGCTGCTGTGCGAGCCGAAGAACTCCTGGGCCAGCTCCGGAGTCCAGCGCTCGCCCGGGTGGAAGGGGGAGTCGGCCGGGATCTCCAGCTCCAGGTGCATGCCGATGTCCACGATGACCCGGGCCGCCCGCATCATCTGCGCGTCGAGATAGCCGAGCCGGTGCTCCGGGTCGGTCAGGAAGCCCAGCTCGTCCATGAGCCGCTCCGCGTACAGCGCCCAGCCCTCGGCGTTGGCGCTGACCCCGCCGATGGTGGCCTGGTAGCGGGAGAGGTTCCCGGCGACGTACGTCCACTGCGCGAGCTGGAGGTGATGGCCCGGCACGCCTTCGTGGTACCAGGTCGAGACCAGGTCGTAGACCGGGAACCGGGTCTGCCCCATCGTGGGCAGCCAGGTGCGGCCCGGCCGCGAGAAGTCCTCCGAGGGTGCCGTGTAGTACGGCGCCGCCGCACCGCCGGGCGGGGCGATGCACGACTCCACCTTCCGCACCGGCTCGGCGAGTTCGAAGTGGGTGCCGTCCAGCTTCTCGATCGCCTCGTCCATCAGGCCCTGGAGCCAGTCGCGGACCTCGTCGACGCCCTCGATGTGACGGCCGTGCTCGTCGAGGTGCGCCAGCGCCACCCACGGGGTCGCGGCGCCCGGCAGGATCCTCTCGGCCTCCTTCTTCATCTCCCCGAGGAGTCGGTGGTACTCGGCCCAGCCGTACGCGTACGCCTCGTCCAGGTCGAGGTCGATGCCGTTGAAGTACCGGGCCCAGCGGGCGTAGCGCTCACGGCCCACCGTGTTCGGCGCGCCCTCCACCGCCGGGGCGTACACGTCGCGCATCCAGTCCCGCAGCTCCACCACGGCGGCCGTCGCCGCACGGGCGGCCTCGTCCAGCTCCGCGCGCAGCGCCTCGGGACCGGCCGAGGCGAAGTCCTCGAACCAGCCGCGCCCCTCGCCCGTGTCGGCCCACTCGGTGAGCTGCTCGACGAAGGTGGCGGTCGGGCGCGGCGCCGCGTACAGCTTGCGCTCCAGGCCGAGCGCGAGGGACTCGCGGTAGCCCGCGTACGCGGCCGGCACCCCGCGCAGCCGCTCGGCGATCGCCGCCCAGTCCTCGTCGGTCTGGTTCGGGGTGACCGTGAAGACCTCGCGCACCGAGTGGGCGGGCGTCGCCATGTTGCCGACCGAGCGCAGGCCCTCGTCGGCGTCGTGCACGGCGAGTTCCGCGGTCAGCCGCTCGCGCAGCAGGCGCCCGCACCGGCGCTCGATGTCGCTGTCCGCGCCGGGTCGGCGCTCGGCCTCGTCGAGCCGTGCGAGCGTGGCCCGCTGGAGCCGCGCGAGCGCCTCCTGGCCCGCGGGTGAGAGATCGGGGAGCTTGCTCGCGCTCTCCTGCACGCCGAGGTACGTACCGGTGATCGGGTCGAGGGCGATGAGCTCGTCGACATAGGCGTCGGCGACCTCACGGGGAAGCGGGCTCTTGGTCTCAGACATGCGGTCCATCCTCGTACGAGGGGACACCGTCCGTCACTCGGATTGAGCTGAGGGCGAAGGCGGCAGCAGCGGCCCGCACTCCCACTGCTGGAAGATCAACCGGGTTTCCACCCGGGCGACCTCGCGGCGGGCGGTGAACTCGTCCAGGACCAGCCGTTGCAGATCGGCCATGTCGGCCACCGCGACGTGGACGAGATAGTCGTCGGGACCGGTGAGGTGGAAGACGGTCAACGCCTCCGACAGGGCCCGGATCCGTTCCACGAAGGGCCCCACCAGCTCCCTTCGGTGCGGCCTGACCTGTACCAACAGCAGCGCCTGCAGACCCCGCCCGAGCTTCGCCGGATCGAGCTGGAGCCGGTGGCCGAGGATCACCCCCGAGCGGCGCAGCCGGGTCACCCGGTCGAGGCAGGTCGAGGGCGCGACCCCGACCTGCGCGGCGAGGTCCCGGTAGGTGGTCCGGGCGTCGTTCTGCAGAAGTCCCAACAGCTGGAGATCCACCGTGTCCAGTACGACAGAATCGGCCATGTGCCGAACGTAGCACGGAGTATCCCCACTGGAGCCCGGTCGGTGTTCACTCTTCGGCCATGGACACGCCCCTGGAGACGGACGCGTACGACGCCGTACGCCACACAGCACCCAGAGCACTCGCCACCGAGGCCGTGCACGCCGGCCGCGACGACCTCGCCCGGCAGGGTCTGCACGCCCCGCCGATCGACCTGTCGACGACCTACCCGTCCTACGACAGCCGGGGCGAGGCCGCCCGCATCGACGCCTTCGCCACCACCGGCGCCGAGCCGGACGGCCCGCCCGTCTACGGCCGCCTGGGCAACCCGACCGTCGCCCGCTTCGAGACCGCCCTCGCCCGCCTGGAGGGCACCGAGGCCGCGGTCGCCTTCGCCAGCGGCATGGCCGCGCTGAGCGCGGTCCTGCTCGTACGGGCCTCGATGGGCCTGCGCCACGTCGTCGCCGTACGTCCGCTGTACGGCTGCAGCGACCATCTGCTCACCGCCGGACTGCTGGGCTCGGAGGTGACCTGGACCGACCCGGCCGGGATCGCGGAGGCGCTGCGTGCGGACACCGGCCTGGTGATGGTGGAGTCCCCGGCGAACCCGACCCTCGCCGAACTCGATCTGCGCGCCGTGGCCCACGCCTGCGGCTCGGTGCCGCTGCTCGCGGACAACACCTTCGCCACGCCCGTCCTGCAGCGCCCCGCCGAGCAGGGGGCACGGCTGGTGCTGCACAGCGCCACCAAGTACCTCGGCGGGCACGGGGACGTGATGGCGGGCGTGGTGGCCTGCGACGAGGAGTTCGCCGGGCGGCTGCGGCAGGTGCGGTTCGCCACGGGCGGGGTGCTGCATCCGCTGGCCGGCTATCTGCTGCTGCGGGGCCTTTCGACCCTCCCCGTCCGGGTGCGGGCCGCCTCGGCGAACGCCGCCGAACTCGCCCGCCGCCTCGCCGCCGACCCGCGTGTGACCCGGGTCCACTATCCGCGCATCGGCGGCGCCATGATCGCCTTCGAGGTCGAGGGCGACCCGCACGAGGTCATCGCCGGCGTCCGCCTGATCACCCCCGCCGTTAGCCTCGGCAGCGTCGACACCCTCATCCAGCACCCGGCGTCCATCAGCCACCGCATCGTGGACGCGGACGACAGACGGGGCGCGGGGGTCAGCGACCGGCTGCTGCGGCTGTCGGTGGGCTTGGAGGACGTAGAGGACCTGTGGGCCGATCTCGACCGGGCGCTGCAGCGCCCCGGCAGGGGCGCGGGGAACTGCGCGACCAGCCACAGCGCACCCGCAGCCGCCAGTCGGCCATAGCCCCTACGGCGCTCAGGCCATCCCCAATTCACCCGCGCCAGACAGCCGTTCAGCAACCGGCTCCTCCAGCGACGACGTATCCAGACGAGCCGTGATGACCAGGGTCCCCTCCTCGATCTGATAGTCGAGGGGGAGCCCCAGCCCCCGCATCGCGGCCACCATCCCGGTGTTCGACGCCTGCGTCACCGCGTACACACTCTCGCAGCCGGCGTCCACCGCCATCCCCACCAGCCTGCGGAGCAGCTCCGCGCCGATGCCGTGCCGCTGCCAGGTGTCCTCGACCAGCAGCGCGACCTCGGTCTCGTCACCGTCCCACAGCAGATGGCCGAGCCCGACGATGCGCCCCGACGCGGTCCGCACGGCGAGGGTGCGGCCGAAGCGCGGGCTGAGCAGGTGGTTCAGATAGCGGTCCGCGTCACCGATCGGCCCGTGGTACCGCATCGCGAGCGTCCGCGCCGAGCACCGCTCGTGCATCTCCTTCGCGGCCTGGAGGTCACCGGTGTCCGCCCGGCGCACGGTGATGTCGTTGCCCTGGGGCAGCGTCAGCACGTCCTGGCCGCGCGGCACGCGCGGGCCGAGCCGGGCGTCCAGCTCCACCAGCGCCCTGGCCCGCGCGAACTCGGTCGGCGTGAACGGCAGATACGGCCGCTCCACAGTGATCACGCCACCTTCCGGCGCCCGCAGCCGCATCACGGTGTCCTCGAGGGCCCCTTCCACCGGCACCGGCCCCCGGCCGCCCACCGCGGGCAGCGAGCGGATGGTGCACCGGCCCAGCAACTGCCGCAGCGCCAGCGGCAGTTCCGCCGCGTCCAGGGCGGTGCGGGTGGCCAGGCCCAGCACCCGGGTCGGCGCGTCCACCAGGTCGTGGGCGTCGGCGCGCTCGATCCAGGTGCCGTCACCGCCGGCCTGCGCGACGGCATGGGCGATCTCGGTCGCCGCCAGCCCGCCCGGCGCCCGCAGCAGGAACTCGTCCACCGTGCCCTCGGCCAGCGGATGCGTCTGCAGGCTCAGGATGTCGACCCGCAGTCCGGCCAGCGCCGTGCACAGCGCGGCCAGCGACCCCGGCTCGTCCTGCACCGTCGTCCGCATCCGCCACAGCGCACCTTCCCCGGGCACCGTCGCGGGCGTCTCCGTCACCCGCGTGCGGTCCGAGGGCCCGGCCTGCTCCTCGGGGCGCGGCCGGGCACCGGTATCGCCCGTCGGAGGTGCGTGACCGTGGCGGCGTGACCTCCATGCGTGGAATCCCGTCATCGCCACCAGCAAGGCCGCCGCGGTCAGCAGCAGTGCCGGTCCCTGGGGTCCGTACCCGATCAGGTCCGCCACCGGGTCGGCCACGGCCACCGCCGTCAGGAGCGCGGCGAGTTCGACGACGTTGCGCCGCCAGTGGTGTACCGGACGTCCGTGCTTCGCACGCGTCACATCAGACATGTCTCGACTCATGCATCCACTGTGAAGGAACGGTGTTGCGTGATCACGAACGCATTGTGACCGCGGAGTAAAGAACCCTTATGCCTGGTTTGTAACTTCTTCAACTGTGTGCGACCGGACGACCGGGACGGCGCCGTGTCCCCTCAGGCGGCCACCCCCTCGGCCAGCGCGCTGTGCAGTCGCCGGGCCTGCGCCACGAGCCGTGACGAGCCACGGCGCTCCGCCGTCCCCGCCAGGTGCGGCAGCTCCTCGTGTGCCCCCGTGCGTTCGGCGCACTCCGCGGCGACGGCCAGGAGATCCGCGAGCCCCCGAGCGGGAGCGGCCCTCTCCCCGGTCGCGAGGTCCGCGAGCAGGATGGGCAGGGCGTGCCGGAGCACTCCCCAGACGGTGCCGTGTGCCCCCGTGGCCGCCGCCGTCCGCACCGAATCCACCAGCCGCGACGGCTTCACGGCACCACGTCGCACCAACTGCCCCAGATCCGCGCCCAGTCGGCCCGCGTCCAACTGCCCGCGCGCCGCCAGCACCAGCAGGGCGTCCACTGCGGCGAGCCGATCCTCCGGGTGCCGCGCGCCCAGTCCGTACGCCACGCACAGGTGCACCGCCTCCCCCGCCTCGCCACCCGATTCGGCGAGCTGGGGCAGGATCGCCGCGTCGCCCCGGCTGTCGTCGACGGCGGTCGCCGAAACCTCGCGCAGCATCCTGACCGCCACCAGTTCGCGCTGCTCGGGCAGGACCGCGAGCCAGTGCGGACGTATGCCGTCGCTCCAGTGGTAGCAGCGCCAGCGATCCCGGAAGACGCTCACGGACTGCCCCAACGGGCGGAAGCCGGGCGGGAAGTCACCCTGCAGCTCGGCCATCTCCCCGGACTCGACGAGTATGCGGTTCCCCGATGTCCGCCGCCGGTACTCCGGCACGGCGGGACCGTCGGCGGCCAGCCACTGGGCGAGACGCGTCCCCTCCACCGTGCCCAGCGCCGCCGCGCGCCCCGCGGCCGCCTCGGCCACCGCACGCTCACCGCGCCGCACCCGCAGCAGCGCCTGCGCGAAGTCGGCCGCCGCCACCCGTGCCTGGAGGCGCCGGTACGTGCCGAGCCGTGCCACCAGCTCGTCCGGCTCCAGCAGCCCCGTGCCCCAGGTGGGCGTGGACAGCAGGAACGGCAGCGGCTCGGTGCGGATGCGGTACGCCACCTCCCATATGCGGGCCTCGAAGGCCCGGGTGAGCGGGCTGTGACCGCAGTCGCCGGTGACGGTGCCGCGTTGCAGGGCGTTGTGGAGCGTGCTGGTGAGCACCTTCCCGCGCAGTGTCGCCAGCAGCAGCTCCAGACCGTGCGCCGGGCTGATCAGACCGTGGTGTCTGGTGA
The DNA here is from genome assembly GCF_015160855.1 of Streptomyces ferrugineus. Classification (NCBI taxonomy): domain Bacteria; kingdom Bacillati; phylum Actinomycetota; class Actinomycetes; order Kitasatosporales; family Streptomycetaceae; genus Streptomyces; species Streptomyces ferrugineus. The sequence continues at coordinate 3,623,364 of NZ_CP063373.1, forward strand.
AGTAGTCGTCCGTGCTGTACCCGTACTGCGGATTCGCGTCGTCCCACCAGCGCTGCGCGACGACGGGCCCAAGCGCCTCCAGCAGCGCCTCCCGGTCCAGGCATGCGTGCCGGACGAGTCCGTCCAGAGCCCGCTCGAACGCCGCCACGTCACCACCGGACGCGAGCAGAGCCCCGACCTCTTCGGCCAGTTCCGTCGCCGACTCGGGCGCGGGCGCCACACGCACCGGCTCGGGCGCGGGCGGCAGGACCTCCTCGTAAGGCTCCGGATCCGACGCGGCGGGGGACACCCCCAGACTCTGGGCCGCCCGCCTGCGAAGCGCCGGGATCAACTGGTCGGCGGCCGCGACGAGTTCCTCCAGCACCTCGGCGGCGGTGACCTTGCGGACATGCCGCTCCACCAGCTTCAGCGCCCGCTCCTGCACCTCCGAGTCCTCGTGCCCGAAGGCCTGCGCGGCGGCCGGCAGCAGCTCCTCGGCGGTGGACGGGTCGCGGGCGATCACCTTGCCCAGCAGGACCAGCTGGGCGCGCACGAGCTTCTTCTCGGCGCGGAACAGGACCGCGCCGGACATCTCGACGAGCTGATGCGAGGTCAGTTCGCCGTCCAGGGCCAGCGACGCCAGCACCGACTGCGCGTGCGCGGCCACGACGGAGGCGGCGTCGGCGGCCAGCGCCAGCCAGTCGGCCGTGTGCGCCCGCTCCTCGTCGTGGGTGAGGCCGAGCGCCCGGAGCATGCGCAGGAACACCCGGTGGTCGGCCGTCGGACCGCCCCGCAGCAGCCGGGCCAGACAGGCACCGACCGTCGCCTCGCGATCCAGGGCGCCCTCGGCCGTGAGCCGGGCGAACGCCTCGGTCCAGCTGTCGGGACCCTCGGTGGCGGTCCACGCCAGCCGGCTGCCGATGTCGTTCGTCTCGAAGAGCGCGGCGGCGAGCTGCGTGAGGTGCGGGTCCTTGCGCAGCCGGGCCATGACCGTGTCGCCGCGCTGCCAGACGTGACCGATGTGGTCCACCCAGCCATGGACGTAGGCCTCCGTCGTCGGCACCTCACAGCCGGAGAGCCGCACCAGGCCCGCCATCAGCTCATACGGCACCTGCGCGGTCGGCGGCCGCCGCGCGATCCGGTGCGCCACATCGCCGAGCCAGGCCGGGGCCCGGTCACCCAGGACGTCGATCAGCACGCCCGGAGACGCCGGCCACCAGCGCATGTCGGCGGCGGCGAGCCAGCTCGCCACCCCGGCCGCACCGGTCTGGCACGCGGCCCCCGCCGCATGCAGGGCCGGATAGGCCTGGCGGGCCTCGGCGGTCCACTGATCCGCCCTCAGCTCCTTGCGCAGCGCCTTCAACTCCGGGAAGGACGACCGCCGTTCGATATCCGTCATCCCGTCCAGCAGACTCACCACCTCGGCCGTCCGCCCCGCCCGCACCGCGTCCATCAGTGAACTCATCGCGCATCCCCCTCGACCACTGCCATGTCCCCTCCCGCGGCGGCGACACCGCGCCGCACCATCCGCACCGCCAGCGCGTGCTTGCACGGCCCGCGCCCGCCCCGGTACTTCGCCCACCACAGACAGCTGCAGCTCAGCACCCCCGACTCGTCGCGCACCCGGTGCACATGCCCGTCCTCGGCCGTCACCGTGCCGACCGCGCCGTCCAGCGCGACCGCGCCCGCCGCCACCAGGGCCCGGGCCGAGCGCAGCCGAGGGTTGTGGCGCTCGGCGCGCTCGGCGTCGTACGGCAGCTCACGGTGGAAGTAGGCCGCCTCCGCCGTGTCGTAGCCGACCCGCCCCGACGTGCCCAGGCGGACCAGGGCCGCGCGTACGCGCTCGGACGTGAGCCCCGAGGCCGCGGCCAGGTCGGCGACGTCGACACGGGGTTCCCACGCGAGGAGCACCGCGATCAGCTCCGCGTCCTCGGCGGCCTCGTCGGTCGCGAGCGCGTCGAGGACGCCGCCCTCACCGGAGAAGCCGCGCGAGGCGTCGGGCGACAGGGTCAGCGTCAGCCGCATGCCCGGCAGGACCGCCTCCCACGCGCTCGCCGTGCCGGCCGCACCGCCGGTGACCGCGGGACCGTACACCCGCAGGGCCGTGGCATGACGCAGCACCCGCTGCAGCGCGACCAGCCGCTCCGGGCCCGGCAGACACACCGCGCCGGGCACCGCGCGCGTGGTCGGCCGCAGCCCGCTCCCCGACGGCACCACCCACCGCGGGCCGCCCCGGGTCCCGGCGCGCGGCAGCGCCCGCAGGAACCGCACCGCCTCGGCGGCCGGCAGCTCGGCCCGCAGATCGAACCCGGCCGCTGTCACCTGCGCCTCCGCGAAGCCCCGCAGCCAGCGGTCCGGAAGCGGCACCTTCTTCTCCACGACCGGACCGTCCAGCGTGGTCACGGCCAACTCCTCGGGACCCACCCGCATATGGAGCGGATCGTCCGAGCCGATCCTGGACAGCGCCTCGCGCAGCGGGTTGTTGACGTCGACGTTCGTCGTGCCGTGCCCCACCTCGCCGCCGTCCAGGCCCGCCTCCATTACGTCCAGCCGGGCGTACACCCCGCAGCAGCCGGAGAACGACTCGAAGCGCAGCCGGTCGCCGTTGCCCGTCACCACCGGATCCAGCGAGGCGCGCAGCTGCCGCTGGTAGTACCGGGCGGCCGCCACGTCGGCCACCGCGAGCAGTGCCGCCGAGGCTACCTGAGGAGACGTCAGAAAGCCCGCGAAGAACCGCGGATGGTCCCGCACTCCCGAGGGCGTCGCACCCCTCGAAGTCTCCAGCCCCAGCCGCTGTCCGCCCGCTGCGGACTCCAGCACGGAGGGTCGCCGATAGGCCACGGCCTGCAAAGATCGCGTCATGGAAAAACCGTAGAGGCGGCCACTGACAATCGGCCTTGACCTGCGAAAACGCCTCGACAGCGGGCCAGTTGGCCGGGTACCGGCTCCGACGCGACAGTGCCGCGCACCCGGGGATGACTCGGGTGCGCGGCACTGCCCTGAGCGTACGGGACCTACTGGCCGACCCGTCCCGGCTGGAGCACCTGGGTGAACAGGACCGTGCCGTCCTGCTCGCGCAGCCGTACCGTCAGCTCCCCGCTGTGGCCGTCGATGTCGACCTCGCCGAAGAACTGGTAGCCGCCGGCGGGGGAGACGTTCGCGGTGGTCGGCGCCTTCACGAACACCCGCTCCGGGCCGAAGGTGTGGTCGAGCGTGTTGGCCGGGAAGGCACCCGCGTTGAGCGGACCGGAGACGAACTCCCAGAACGGCTCGAAGTCGGTGAAGGCCGCCCGCGACGGCTGGTAGTGCTGGGCGGAGGTGTAGTGGACGTCGGCGGTCAGCCACACCGTGCCGGTGATCCGGCGGTGCTTGACGAACCGCAGCAGCTCGGCGATCTGGAGCTCACGGCCGAGCGGGGCGCCCGGGTCGCCCTGGGCGACGGCCTCGATGTTCGGCTTGCCGTCCCCGGTGTCCGGCACGACCAGTCCCAGCGGCATGTCCGAGGCGATCACCTTCCACACCGCCCGGGACCGGGACAGCTCACGCTTGAGCCAGTTCAGCTGCTCGGCGCCGAGGATGCCCTGCGCGTCGGTGGTCTGGTCGTCCGCCGAGTTGGCGTTGCGGTAGGTGCGCATGTCCAGCACGAACACGTCCAGCAGCGGACCGTGGTTGACCACGCGGTAGACCCGGCCGTCGGGGCGGCGCAGGGTCGAGATGGGGAAGTACTCCGAGAAGGCCTGCCGGGCGCGCGCGGCCAGGACGTCGACGCTCTTCTCCGTGTAGCGGGAGTCGCCGAGGATCTCGCCGGGGTACCAGTTGTTGGTCACCTCGTGGTCGTCCCACTGGATGATGGACGGGACCTGGGCGTTGAACCGCTTGAGGTTGTCGTCGAGCAGGTTGTAGCGGAAGTTGCCGCGGAACTCCGTCAGCGTCTCGGCGACCTTGGACTTCTCCTCGGTGGTGATGTTCCGCCAGGTGCTGCCGTCGGGCAGGGCGACGGAGGCCGCGATCGGGCCGTCGGCGTAGACGTTGTCGCCGCTGCACAGGAAGAAGTCCGGGTCCAGCGCGGCCATGGCGTTGTAGATCGTGTAGCCGCCGAAGTCCGGGTTGATGCCCCAGCCCTGCCCGGCGAGGTCGCCCGACCACACGAACCGCACCCCGTCGCGCCGCCGCGCGGACGCCGTACGGAACGTGCCGGTGACCGGCTCGCCGGTGCGGCGCGGGTCGTCCGGGTCGGCGAGCCGCACCCGGTAGTGGATCTGCTCGCCGGAGGGCAGGCCGCGCAGCCGGGTCGTGCCGGTGAAGTCCGTGTCCGCGCCGAGCAGCGGGCCGTGCCATCTGCGCGGGTTGCGGAACGACTCGGTCGCGGAGGTCTCCACGATCATCCGGGCCGGACGGTCCGAGCGCACCCACACCAGCCCGGAGTCGCAGGTCACGTCCCCCGTCTGCACGCCCCAGCCCGCCTTGGGGCGCCCCGACAGGGCGAACGCCGGGGCCGAGCCGAGCGCCGTGGGCAGGGTCAGGGCCGCCGACGCGGCGAGCGAGCCGCGCAGAACGCTGCGGCGGCCCGGGAACGGACGATGTGACATGGAGGCCTCCAGGGGCGGGATCCGGCCAGTGTGCAGTGCCACAACTACTGGTGCGCCGCAGCGCACACGGAAACCACAAGTGAACAACTGACCGCGTCCGCGAGGGAACCGGCGCGTCACAGTGACCCGGTCAGCCCGCGCCCGGTGCCGCCGCACGGGCCATCAACCGCACGCCGTCCCGGATCCGGGACGGCGACAGATGGGCGTACCCCAGCACCAGCCGCACGCCGGGCCGCTCGTCGTCCCCGGTACGCGCGTGTGCGTAGTGCGTCAGCGGGCGCACCGCCACACCGGCCGCGCCCACGCGCGCGAGGAACCGCTCCTGCGGCCCGTACCGCTCCGGCAGCGCGGCGATGACGTGCAGCCCCGCCGCGATCCCGGTGACCTCCGCGCCCGGAAAGTGCTCCTCCAGAGCGGCGACGAGGGTGTCGCGCCGCTCCCGGTACGCGCGCTGGCAGCGACGCAGCTGGCGGTCGTAGTCGCCGCGCTCCACGAACCGGGCGAACAGCGCCTGATCCAGGGTGGGATGACCGAGATCCATGGTCCGCTTGCGCTCCACCACGTCCTCCGCCAGGGCCTCCGGCACCAGCAGCCAGCCGAGCCGCAGTCCCGGGGCGAGGGACTTGCTGACCGACCCCGCATAGGCGACGCGCTCCGGGTCGAGCCCCTGGAGCGCGCCCACGGGAGCGCGGTCGTAGCGGAAGTCGCCGTCGTAGTCGTCCTCCAGGACGAACCCGTCGACGGACCGCGCCCAGTCGAGCAGCTCGCCGCGGCGCCGGGCGGAGTAGGCGATGCCGGTCGGGAACTGGTGTGCTGGCGTCGTGACGACGGACCGTACGCCCGACTCCCGCAGCGGGCCGACGGCGAGCCCCTCGTCGTCCATGGGCAGCGGCACGGTGGCGACACCGGCGGCGGCGTAGAGGGCGTCGTGCCCCGGGCTCCCGGGGTCCTCGACACCCACTTCGCGCAGCCCGCGCGCGTGCAGCACGAAGCCCAGCACCGTCGTCGCCTGCGACACCCCGGAGACGACCACGATGCGCTCGGGATCCGCGACCACCCCCCGGCGGCGCGCGAGCAGCTCCGCCAGCGCCGTGCGCAGCCGGGGCAGCCCGCGCGGATCGGGATAGCCCAGCTCGTGGTGCGGCAGCTCGGACAGCACCCCGCGCTGAGCGGCCGCCCACGCGGCCCGCGGGAACAGCGACATGTCCGGCGTGCCGGCGACGAAGTCGGCCCGGGCGCCGGTGGAGCGCGGCGCGAGGTCACGCGCGCGTGGCCGGGCGGCCCGTACGGCATCGCCCACCCAGGTCCCGGCACCCCGGCCGCTGCGCAGATAGCCCTCCGCCGTGAGCTGCTCGTACGCCTCGGTGACCAGCCCGCGCGACACCCCGAGGTCGGCCGCCAGATCCCGGCTCGACGGCAGCCGCGTCCCCGACACCAGCCGCCCCGACCGCACCGCCTCCCGCAACGCCGCCTGCAGCGCACGCCCACGCGCGCGTGCGGGCGCCGACGCGGCGGGGAGCAGCAGCTCCCAGGCGGGTGAGCCGACCCGAGGGTCCGGATTGGTCCGCGATGACGTCATGAAAGTGGACCTTAATGCGGACCGCCGCGCTGCCTAGCGTCGCTGCCATGAACGCCACCACCGCGCGCGGGGCCCTCCTCGCCGCGCTCGCCTGTGTCCTCGTCGGAGGCTCCTTCACCGCCAACAGCCTGCTCGGCGACTACCCGTACGCGGGCGGCCAGTTCCTCCGCTACGGGCTGGCCTGCCTGCTGCTCCTGCCCATCGTCGGGCCGGACGCCCGGGCCCGCCTCCGTGCCCTCGCGCCCCGCCAGTGGGCCCGCCTCGCGCTGCTCGCGACCGTCGGCATGGTCGGCTTCAACCTGGCCGTCATCGCCGCAGAACGCACCGCCGAACCGGCCGTCCCCGGCGTCTTCGTCGGCTGCGCGCCCGTGGTCGTGGCCGTCCTCGTCCCCCTCCTGGAGCGGCGTCGCCCCCGGCGCACCGTCCTGGGCGGGGCGTGGCTCGTCGTGCTCGGCGCCTGCGCGGTCCAGGGCTGGGGGCGCACCGACGGCACCGGCATCGCCTTCTCGGTGTGCGCCCTGGCCGGCGAGGTCGGCTTCGCGGTGCTCGCCGTGCCCGTGCTGCGGCCGCTCGGCCCGCGGCTGCTGTCCGCCACCGTGTGCGGCATCGCGGCCGTCGAGTCCGCGGCGGCCGGGGCGCTGCTCGACGGCGGCGCATGGCTGCGCCGGCCGGACGCCACCGAGACCGCGGCCCTGCTGTGGCAGGCGGTGATCGTGACCGTCATCGGGTTCGTGTGCTGGTACATCGGCATGCAGCGGCTCGGCGCCGAGCGCGCCACGCTGTTCTCCGGGCTCATCCCCGTCGCCGCCGCCTGCACCGCGCCGCTCGTCGGCACCGGCTCCTACGGCATCCCCCAGGCCGTCGGCAGCGCCCTGGTCGGCGCGGGCGTCGTCCTGGGCTGCCGAACACGCCAATCGCCCCCGCGTTACGAGGGGTTGCGGCAACTCGCGCGTAAACAGGTATGAAAGCCCGCAGGGAAGGAGCCGGCCGAAGCCGCCTCCCGCATCGCACGCGCATTCCTGGAGCCTCGTGGACGCCAAGAACCGATTCGAGACGAGGACCACCTTCGCATTCGCCCGAATGGAATGGCTGGCCCTTCTGGTCGTTTCGCTCGTGCTCGCCTTTCAGCACCTCTCCGAGATCCGCTGGGCCGTCTTCGTGGCGCTCTTCGCGGTGATCGACGTCATCGGCTACATCCCCGGCGCCATCGCCCACCGGCGCAGCCCGGGCAGGCGCATCGCACGCGGCTACTACGTGGCCTACAACGTGATGCACAGCCTGGTCACGGCAGGTGTCCTGGCCGGGGCGTGGGCCCTGTTCGCCGGGCCGGAATGGGCCCTGCTCGCCCTGCCCATCCACCTCCTGGGAGACCGGGCCCTCTTCGGAAACTCGTTCAAACCCTTCGGTGTCGCGTTCGAACCGGAAACTCATCCCGCCTATCGCACGTTCGAGCGGCAATACCGGGCCGCCGGCGCCGAAGTGTCGCGAGACCGGGAGGAGACCGCCCATGCCGTCGGTGCTTGACACACTCACCGAACACAGCGACAACCCCAGCTCCTTTCTCGCCCTGAACAGCGGAAACGAGTACTTCCGCGACGAGCGGTGGAACGGCGTGTGCGCCTATCGCCGATCCGGACGCCATGTCCTGCAATTCGGCGGCCCGTTCACCGCGCCCGAACACCGGGAACGGCTCCTCGACTCCTTCGTCGCCCACGCCGGACGACGCCTGGTCGCCGTGCAACTGCAGCGTGAGGACGCCGAGTTGTACGCGGGCCACGGCTTCACGGTCAACCAGATCGGGGCGTCGTACGCGGTCGACCTGGCCCGGTTCACGCTGCGCGGCTCACGGTTCGTACGGCTGCGGAACAAGATCTCGCGGGCCCGCCGCGCGGGCCTCGAGGTCGCCGAGGTCCAGCCCGGCGACGACTGCGCCGAACTGGACCGGGTGGACGAGCCGTGGCTGCGCGACAAGGGCCGCCACGTCAAGGAACTGCAATTCCTCGTCGGCCAGCGCACCGGTCCGCTGCAACACCACCGTCGGCTCTTCGTCGGCCGCATCGAGGGCGAAGCCGTCGGCTACATCAACTACTCACCCGTCTACGGCAGCCGCCCCGGCTGGCTGCACGACCTCAGCCGGCGCCGGCCCGACGCGCCGCCCGGCGTGATGGAGGCGCTCAACGCCACCGTCATGGAACACCTCGTCGCCGACGGCGCCGGCTGGCTGCACTTCGGCTTCACCCCGTTCACCGGACTCGACGAGGAACACGAAGTACCCGGCCACAGCCGGATGTTCGCCCGGTTCGCCCGGCTGCTCGCCGAGCGCGGCAAGGCGATCTACCCGGCCGTCTCCCAGCTCGAGTACAAGGAGAAGTGGGCCCCGCACGTGGTCCTCCCGGAGTACATCGCCTTCCTGGGCAAGCCGCGCATCCCCGCCGTATGGCGACTGCTGCGCGCCACCAACGCCGTCTGACGCCATCCGGCACACCCGCGCGCTGCCGTACGACCACCCCACGAGGTCGCCGGCCTGCGCCGCCGTACGCACGAAGACCACCCCCCACCCCCGGAGGACCGCACCGGCATGAGATTCCTCGAGCGTGAACGCACCACCCTGGCCAAGCTCCTGCCCGACCTGGACCCCGCCCTGCGCGAGACGCCGCTGATGGATCTGGAGCGGCCGGACAGCCCCGGGATCCGGTTCTTCCGGGACAGCGGCGGGCCGGGGCTGCTCGTTCCGGAGGCCCATCAGGGCCGCGGAGCCACCGCGTTGGACGCGCTGCGCGTGCAGCGGGCCATCGGCAGCCGCTCTCCGTCGCTGGCCGTGGCGACCACCATGCACCACTTCTCGATGGCCACGCTCGTCGGCCTGGGCGACCAGGGCGAGGGAATGGAGTGGCTGCTCATCGAGGGCGTGGCGGCGAGCAACCGCATCATCGCCTCCGGCTTCGCCGAAGGGCGCCGCGGCGCCGGCATCCTGGAGCCGACCATGACCGCCGAGGTCACCGAGGACGGCGTACGCATCAGCGGCGTCAAGCGCCCGTGCAGCCTGGCCCGCTCCATGGACGTGCTCACCGCCAGCGTCCTCGTGCCCCGCGAGGACGGCCACGGCGACGAACTGGCCGTCGCGCTGGTCCCCGCCGAGAGCGAGGGCGTCAGCGTCAGCGGCTTCTGGTCCAGCACCTTCCTGGCCGGGGCGGAGAGCGAGCAGGTCACGCTCACCGACGTCGTCGTACCGCCGGAACTGCTGCTGCGCACCGCGGCCACCGCCCAAGGGGGCATAGACGAACTCCAGACGGCCGGACTGATCTGGTTCCAGCTGCTGATGACGGGCAGCTACCTCGGCGCCGCCTCCGCCCTCGTCGAACGGGTCCTGCTCAACGACCGGATCCCCGAGCACGAGCGGGTACGGCTCTTCGTCGAGACCGAGGCCGCCGCGGCCGCCGCCGAAGGCCTCGCCCGCCGTGTCGACGACGGCGACCTCGGCGAGTCCGCGCTCGCCCAGGCGCTGTACGTCCGCTACGGCGTCCAGGACGCCGTGGCCCGGGTCGTCCCGCGCGCCGTCGAACTGCTCGGCGGGCTCAGCTTCATGACGTCCGACGAGGTCGGCCACCTCGCGGCCTGCGCCAACGGACTGTCCCTGCACCCGCCGTCCCGGGCCAGGATGACCGGCCCCTTCGCCGACTACCTGGCCGACCGTCCGCTCGCCATCGCGTGACCGGCGCAGCCACCCACCGCCCTGTGCCGGCCGAGACCAGTTGGGGGAGCACACCCATGCCGCCACACCTCCCGCGTCCCACCGCCCTGCCCACGCCGAAGAACACCCCGCACGACCGTCCGACCCTGCTGCTCACCGGAGGGACCGGCGTCCTCGGACGGGCCCTGATCGACGAACTGTGCGCCGACTTCGACCTGCTCTGCCTGCGCCGCAACCGCCCCCTGGACGACCCCCGGGTGCGTGAGCTGCAGGGCGACCTCCTCGCCCCCCGCCTCGGCCTGACCCCGCGCGCCTGGCACGAACTCGCCCTCGAGGTGGACGTCGTGCTGCACTCCGCCGCCGAGACCAACTGGCGGATGGCGCCCGCCGACATCCTGCGCACGAACACCCTCGGCACCGAGACCACTCTCGACCTGGCGGCCCGCGCGGACGCCCCGCTGTACCTGGTGAGCACCGCTTTCGTGGCCAGCGTGCCCAGCGAGGAGGACGCGCGCCGCTTCCCGGGCGCCGCCGCCTATCTCGCCTCCAAGACCAGAGCCGAACAACTGGTCCGCGAGTCCGACCTGCCCGGCGCGATCGTGCGCCCGTCCGTCGTGATGGGCGACTCCACGTCCGGCCGGATCGCCGGCGTGCAGGGGCTGACCAAGACCATCGGCTCGATGGTCCTGGGACAGGTGCCGGTGCTGCCGGGCGCCCCCGACGCCCGCGTCGACATGGTCCCGCAGGACTACGTCAGCCGGGCCATCGGCGACCTCGTGCGCGGCGGGGTGAGCAGTGGCGAGTTCTGGCTCACCGCGGGCAAGGAGGCGCTGCGGTTCCGCGAGCTCGCCGACACCTGTGCGGAGTTCGCCGTCCGCTGCGGCCTGCCCACACCGCACCGGCCCCGGCTCATCCCCGTCGAGGCGGTGCACCGGCTGCTGCTGCCCATGCTGGAGGGCACCGCACTGCCCGAGTCCACCCGCCGCAGGTTCCAGCACTACGCCGAACTGCTGCTGGTCTTCCAACGCGAGCTGCCCTTCGACACCTCCCTCGGGCAACCGCACTGCGGCGCCCGCCTCAGCCACGCCGACATCCGCGCCGCGCTCGTACGCAACCTGGAGAGCTGGGCCGACGACCGCCCCGCCCTCCTCACCCGCCACCGCGCCGCGCACGCCAGGACGGCCCGGACGGAGGTGGCCTCGTGACGATCTCCCCGGACACCGCGGACGTCCCCGTACCGGTACCGGCCGCCGCCGCACCCGCCCACGAGACCACCACCCCCACCGACACCCTCGACCTCTACCTGCGCCACATCGGCTCCGGCCGGGCCGTCATGGGCCGGGTGCTCGGCGGCATGGCCGAGGTGCGCTCCGAAGGGCCCTGGATCCACACCGACGACGGCCGCAGGCTCCTCGACTTCGGCGGGTACGGCGTCTTCATCCTCGGCCACCGGCACCCGGCGGTCGTCGCGGCGGTGCACCGGCAGATCGACCTCCACCCGCTGGCCAGCCGGGTCTTCCTGGAACCGGTCGCCGCGCGCGCCGCGCAGGCGCTGGCCGCCCACACCCCGCCCGGACTGGACTTCGTCCACTTCGTCAACTCCGGCGCCGAGGCCACGGAAGCCGCCCTCAAACTGGCCCGCGCACACGGCCGCAACGCGATCGTCACGACCCGCAAGGGCTTCCACGGAAAGACGCTCGGCGCCCTCAGCGTCACCGCCAACACCACCTACCAGGCGCCCTTCCAGCCCCTGCTGCCCGACACCACCCAGGTCGCCTACGGTGACGCCGCCGACCTCAAGCAGGCGCTGGCCGCCCGCCGCGACCGGGCCTGCGTCATCGTCGAACCGGTGCAGGGCGAGGGCGGCGTACACATCCCGGAACCCGGCTACCTCACCGAGGTCACCGCGCTGTGCCGGGAGTTCGGCGCGCTGCTCGTCGTGGACGAGATCCAGACCGGGCTGGGCCGGCTGGGCACCTGGTGGGGCGTGGACGCGGAGGGCGTCCGTCCGGACATGCTGCTGGTCGGCAAGGGCCTCAGCGGTGGCGTCGTACCGGTCGCCGCGATGGTCGCCACGGCGGAGGCGTACGCCCCCTTCAGCCGGGACCCCTATCTGCACACCTCCACCTTCGGCGCCTCCCCGATCGCCTGCGCCGCCGCCCTCGCCGCCGTGCGGACCATGGAGCGCGAGGACACCGTGGCCCGGGCGGCCGGGCTCGGCGCGCGCATCCTCGCCGGGGTGCGGGAGACCTGCGCGCCGTACCGGGAGATCCTCGTCCAGGACGTGCGCGGGCGCGGGCTGCTGGTCGGGATCGAGTTCACCGAGGAGCGCGCGGTCGGCGAACTCCTGCTGGAGCTCATCGCCCGCGGCGTCCTCGTCAACCACTCCCTCAACTCGACCCGCGTGCTGCGCCTGACCCCGCCCGCCGTGGTCGAGGACACCGCGCTCGATCTGTTCTTCAGCACACTCGCCGAGGCTCTGCACGTAACGGCCGCGCATATGGCCGGTTGACCTCATTGACCGGTTGCCCCCCACAGCACCGGACGGAATCCCGGAAAGGAACCGATCGACCCATGCGTCATGTGGTCCTGCACGCGATCGCCGACGGCCTGGAACCGGCCGCCGTCTACCACCGCATCACCGACTTCCGCCGCTACCCCGAACTCACCGACACCGTACGCGAGGTGAGCGTGGACACGCTGCCCGACGGTTCGGTGGTGTCGGACTGGACCGTGTCGTTCCGGGGCGGGCTGATGCGGTGGCGGGAACGCGACACGTTCGCGCCGGACACGCTCACCCTCACCTTCGAGCAGCTCGGCGGCGACTTCCAGACCTTCGAGGGGAGCTGGCGCTGCGAACCGCGCGACGACGGCACGCTCATCGTCTTCACCGCCTCCTTCGACCTCGGCATCCCGACCCTCGCCGAGATCCTCGACCCCGTCGCCGAGTCCACGCTGCGGACCAACATCGCCCGGATCGTGGCGGGGCTGGTGGGCGCGGAGGTGACCGATGAGTGCGCCGCGCCCGCTCACGGCTGACCCCGCCCCGTACGACGACCCCCTCCACGACGAGCCCGGCCCCGGCGCCGCCCGCTGTCTCGGCCTCTACGCCAAACTGGCCGCCGGTGTGAGCGTCGTGACGGCGAGGGGCGAGGACGGACCGCTCGGCATGACCGTCTCCGCCGTGACCTCGCTGTCGGCCCGGCCACCGCTGCTCCTGGCCTGTCTGCGCGACGGCTCCCGCACCCTCGCCGCCGTCCGCGCCCGGGGCGCCTTCGCGATCCACCTGCTGCGCGAGGAGCAGCACGACCTGGCCGGCCGGTTCGCGAGCCCGACGACCCCCGCCGCCCAGCGGTTCGCCGGCACCGACACCCGGCAGGTCCTCGGCGTCCCGGTGATCGCGGGGGCGCTGGCCTGGTCGGTGTGCCTGGTGGCGGACATACGGGGCTACGGCGACCATCACCTCGTCGTCGGGCAGGTCGCCGCCGTCCACGTGGGCGGCGGGCGCCCGCTGCTGTGGCACGAACGCCGGTTCCGCTCGCTGCGCGAACTCGTGCCGGAGGGCGGCGGATGACGCCGTCGGCGGACGGAATCCCGGCCTGGAGCCTGCCCGAACTGCCCGCACAGCCCCCGCTGCACGGCACGGTCACGGCGGACGTGGCGGTGGTCGGGGCCGGTCTCGCCGGCCTCGCCTGCGCCTACCGCCTGGCCGAGCGCGCCCCCGGCCGCGACATCGTGGTGATCGACGCCGAGGGCCCGGCCGCCGGAGCCAGCGGCCGGGGCACCGGTCTGCTGGGCCCGCGGGCCGGTCCCGCGATCGACCGGGCCGTACGCCGCCATGGGCCCTGGGCCGCACGCCGGATGCATCTGGCGAGCGTACGGGCGGTGACGGCGGTCCTCGACCTGTGCCGGCGGCTCGACGTGCCGTGCGGGCTGCGGCCCGGTGCGCAGATCATGGCGACGCGCGCACCGGCCGGCCTGGCGTCGCTCGAGCGACAGTCCCTCGCCTATCGCGCGCTCGGCCTGGACGTGCCGGAGCTGTCCGGCGCCCAGGTACGCGCGCGCGTGGGCGTGCCGTACACCGCCGGGCTGCTGCACCGCACCGCCGCCACCCTCGACCCGGCCGCCCTGACCGGAGCCCTGGCCCGCGCCTGCGCCGCCAGGGGCGTGCGGTTCCACGGGCACAGTCCACTGCTGGCGATCCGCGCGGGGGAGCGGGCCGGCTCCGAGCTGCTCTTCCCGCACGGCCGGCTGCGGGCCGGGCAGGCGGTGCTGGCCGTCAACTCCGCCGCGCGGTCACTGGGGCTGCCGGTCGGCACGGTCCTGCCGCTGGAGGTGTACGGCCTCGCCACCGCGCCCGTGAGCGACGAGGCGTACGAGGCGCTGGGCGGGCACGAGGGGTACGCGCTGGTCGACGTCCTGCCGATGGGCCCGTACTTCCGGCCGCTTCCCGACGGCGGACTGGTCGCCGGCGGCGGCACGGTCACCCTCCCGACCGGGCTCGGGGCCCCACGGCTGCGCGCCGCGCGGGAGCGGGCCTGGGCGTGGCTGGCCCGCTGGGTACGGTCCCTGCATCCGGAGCTCGCCCATGTGCCGGTCACCCACCGCTGGTCCGGCCGCATCGGCATGACCGGCGACGGACTGCCGGTGGTCGGCCCGGTCCGCGGCCTGCCCCGCGTCTGGTACATCGGCGGCTGCTGCGGGCACGGCCTGGCGCTGTCGGTCGCCCACGGCACCCACGTCGCCGCGACCCTCCTGGACGACCCCGAACCCGGCGGGCCCCTGCCCTGGCACCGCCCGACCGCCCCACGCATGCCCGTACACGGCCCCGCCCGGCCCTTGCTGCGGACCTATCTGGACGCGCTGGGCCGGGCGACGCGGGGGGCCTGTTGACGACCCGTCCACCGCCATGGCCTGCCCCCGACCGGCTCCAGCGCCACAGCGCCCACCGGTCTCCCGCCTGCGCGGCTCACCGCCCGGCCCCACCGGATCGGTCTCGGCACCCGGTCCACCAGCCCACCGCACCCACCCGGCCCACCAGCCCGCCCTACCAGCCCGTCCGATCGGTGCGGTGCGCTGTGTGGGCGTCGTTGCCGGTCGGATCGGCGTGGTGCGCTGTGTGGGCGTCGTTGCCGGTCGGATCGGCGTGGTGCGCTGCCTGGACCTCGCTGCCGGTCCGATCGGCGTGGTCCGCTGCTTGGACCTCACTGCCCGTCCGATCGGCGCGGTCCACCGTCCGATCCCACCATCCGTCCCACCGACACGGCCCACCCCCGTCCCACCGACACGGCCCACCCCCCGGACCCCACCGGCCGCCCCACCAACACGGAGGTTGCCCCATGACCCGACGCCCCCTCGGTACCGACGGCTGTCTGCCGCCGGTGCTTCGGATGGGTATGGCGGATCTCGCCTACCGCCTGGCCACGCACGGCAGACCGTTGCCGGTCGTCTTCGTGTTCGCCTTCGGCGGTCGGGCGCCGAGCCTGGACGCGGTACGCGCGCGTGTGGCCGAACGAGCCCACCGGATCCCGGCGTTGCGCTACCGCATCGCGCCGGACCGCCCCGGCTTCCGGCGCGTCGACCGGATCGCCGTGGAGCAGCATGTGCACGAGGTGTGGCTGCCCGAGGACGCCGACGACGCGGAGGCCGGACGGCTGATGCTGACCCTGCCCGTGAACCCCGACAGTCGGCCGCGGTGGGACGTGTGGCTGGTGCACGGACCCACCGGCGGCTACAGCCTCTGCTACCGCTCCGACCACACCGTCCAGGACGGCGTCGGCGCCGCCCACACCGCTCGGGCCCTCCTCGCCGACCACCCCGAGGGCGGTCCCGCCGCGTACCGCGCCGCCCGGCCGACCGCCCGAGGCCTCGTCGGCGCGCTCGGCGACGCCGTGGGCGGCTTCCGCGCGCCCACCCCCAAGCCGGCCATCGACGGCGCGAGCAGTGGCCGCATCACGCTGTGCCGGACGCTCACCCCCCTGGCCAGGCTGCGGGCCATCGGCCGTGTGCACGGCGGCACGGTCAACGACGTCTATCTCACCGCCCTGTCCCACGCCGTCCACACCTGGCACATGAAGGCGACCGGAACGCCGCATCCGCCGCTGCCGGTCGCCGTACCCATGTCGGTGCGCGGGCCGGGCGAGGAGTGCGCCCCCGGCAACCGCATGGTCACCGCCCGGCTCCTGCTGCCCTGCGACGAGCCGTCACCGCGCGTCGCCTTCGCCCGGGTCGTCGCGGCCACGAGCCACCTGCGCGCGAGCCGGCGCCGGGACGCCGTCCGCCTGCTGCTGTCGGCCACGCCACGGGCCCTCGGCGCCCGCCTGGGCACGCGGATGGTCAACGGCGACGTCGTCGCCGGACCGGCGAGCAGCGTGAACTTCGGTGCCGCCCTGGTCCATCAGGGCGCCGCCTCCCGAAGCGCCGCCGTGTTCTCCGGCCTGGCGGCCGGGATCCGCTTCCTGACGACGCTGACGAGCCAGCACGACGCCGCCTGCCTCACGGTCGTGCACGACGAGACGCTGGCCAGCGCCGACGAACTCCCCGACCTGTGGCTGGCGGCACTGCTGGAACTGGAGCGCGCGTAACCCGCCGTATCGAGGGACGAAGAGGAGCCCCGGCCGCCGATGAGGCCCGGGGCTCCTGCGTCGTGCCGCACTACTTCTTCAGCGTGCCGGTCGTCAGGAACACGCACTTCGCCGCGGCCTCGGTGAGCAGCGGCAGATACGGGGAGAGCCGCTGGACGACGTACGGCAGTGTGAAGAGGTCGGCGACGCGGGCCTCCCAGCCGTGCTCCGTCCACCAGGACTCGGGGTCGGCGAGCTGCCAGTGCCAGGCGATGCCGGTGGCGGACAGGGCCTGTAGGAAGGGCGCCACGAACGCCGAGGACGCGGACTCGCTGTTCACGCACTCGGCGCCGAACATGCTGCCGGGCGCGGAGAGTTCCGCCATCGTGCCGACGATCGACTCCACCGTCCCGGGCTCGAGGTGGTACAGCAGCGTCTCGCCCAGCCACGCCGTGGGCCGGCGCGGATCGAAGCCCGCCGCGAGCAGGTCCTCGGCCCAGGACCCGGCCGGATGGGCGGCCACCGTGCTGCGCCGCCCGCAGGTGGGCGGGTTCCAGTCCAGCACAAGGTCCTTGAAGTCCAGTACGTCGGGGGCGTCGACCTCGAAGACGTGCACCCCGGTCGGCCAGCGCAGCCGGAAGGCCCGGGTGTCGAGGCCGGCCCCGAGCAGCACCACCTGGCGGCAGCCCGACCGGGACGCGGTCAGCAGGTGCTCGTCGAAGAAGCGGGTGCGCACCACGGCCCAGTCGGGCAGCAGCCGCTGCAGCGGGCCGTCGCCGGGCGGCCCGTCGCCGAACCGGGCCGCGTGCAGGAAGTCCGCCGCCCAGGGATCGAGCACATACGGCGCGTCCCGGCCGCACTCGGCGGCGTGCGCGGCGGCCGTCCAGAGCGCGACACGCGAGAGGCCGTACGGCGGTGCGGCCTCGTCGGGCAGCGTGCCGCCCGGCGCGGACGGGGTCTGGGAGCGGGTGGTCTCGGGCATGGCGAACCTCCGTATGGGCATGGCGAATGGGGCGGGGCGGCCGGTCAGCGGGAGCGGCGGCGGGCGAGCAGGTAGGCCATCGCGCCCAGGGCGAGAAGGCCGCCGGACGGGCGGGTGGGGCGTTGGCCGCCCATCGCGGCGGTGGTGCGCGGCTCGTGGACCTGCAACGCGAACTGGCGGTTGGCGATGTCGCCGAGCACCCCGCGCAGCTGCTCGGGGCTGGTGACGGCGGCGAGCAGCAGCTCCATGGAGTTGCGGGCGAACTGGTGGCGCCCGAGGAACTCGCGGCCCAGCGCGAAGAGGATCTTCGGCACCTCGCCCTGGAACACCTCCGGCAGCGTGATCTCGGGGGCGAGGCAGCGCACCGAGCCGTCGAGGTTGGCGAAGGACTTGCCGAGCAGCGAGACCGCCGGCGGTGAGCCGATGCCCCGCTTGGTCGCCTTCGCGAGGACGGTGGTCAGGGAGACCCCGAAGTTCAGGTCCTCCAGGGACAGATGGGAGACCTTGGGCACGAACGCCGCCATGTCGGCGGCGAACGCGGGCATGTTGGACCAGGACGTCACCCGGCCCATCTCGGCCCAGTGGTGCGCGAGCCCGGCGCCGTCGTTCTGCGCCAGCGTCATGAACAGCGGCAGGAGTTGGAGACTGGTACGGCGGTCCAGACGGCCGACCATGCCCCAGTCGATCAGCGTCGCGGGTCCGCCGGGCGCCGCGAAGACGTTGCCCGCGTGCGGGTCGGCGTGGAAGACGCGGTGCACGAAGTACCCGTGGTACATGAAGCGCAGCAGGTCCCGGCCGATCTCGATGCGCTCGTCGTCCGTGAAGTGGCCGCGGTCGATGTGCCGTACCGACGCCCCCGGGGCCAGCGACTGCACCAGGACCCGGGGGCTCGCGTGCAGCACCCTGGGCACCTCCAGCGTGCGGAAGGGACGGACGTACTGCCGGGCCTCGTCCATGTTGCGGGCCTCGCCGGTGAAGTCCAGCTCCGGCTCCATCGCGTCGAAGACGGAGCCGAGCATCGCCTCGATGTCGATGACCTCGTTGAAGCGGGGCGCGACACGGGCCACGATCCGGGACGCGCGGCGCATCAGGGCCATGTCGGCGAACACGCCCTCGCGGATGCCGGGCCGCTGGATCTTGACCACGGCCGGCCGGCCGCCGGGCAGCGTCACCCGGTACACCTGGGCGAGCGAGGCGGCGCCGAGCGGGGCGACGGTGTCGATGTCGTCGAACCGCAGCTTCCAGTCGGGGCCGAGGTCCTGGGCCAGCACCGACTCGAAGACCGGGAACGGCTGGACGTCGACCTCGTCGTGCAGGTTCTGCAGCTCGTCCCGGATCGACTGCGGCACCATGTCGGGCCGGGTCGACAGAATCTGACCGAGCTTCACATAGAAGGGGCCGAGGCTCTCCAGCGCGTGCCGCACGGCCTTGGCCCGCCGTTCCTCGGCACCGGCGCCGTCCTCCTGGTCCCCTCTCGTACGTCTGCGCAGCCGCGTGGACTGTCCGACCTCGTCGACGACGAGGCTTCCGAGCACCTTGACCACCAGCCGCAGCCGATCCCCGACGACGGACGCCATCGTGAGTGATCTCCTCAGGTAGAGCGGGTCGAGCGGGTCGCGAGGACCGGGTCGGTGACCGGCGGGCGGTCGCCCGTGCCGGCCGGTCACCGTAACCGTGTTCCGGTCGGCCCGAGTGCGTCGGGCCCACCGCCCGTCAGGCCGAGGTGGCCTTGCCGGCCTGGGCCTGCAGCGCCTGGATGAGCTGCGGGATCAGTTCGAGGAGCTGGGTGAGCTGAGCCGGCAGCGAGAGCACGTCGCCCACGCCCTCGGCGGCGTGTCCGACGCCGCCCGCCAACTGGCCGACGCCCCCCGCGAGTTGTCCGAGCCCGGCGAAGGCGTTCGCCGCACCGCCCACCGCGGCCAACGGGTTGGCGCCGCCTCCGGTGAGAGCGGCGAGGGGATTGGCCGCCCCCGCAGCGCCCGCGGCCCCGGTCAGCGCGGCGAGCGGGTTGGCGGCGCCCGCCGCTCCGGCGGCCCCGGTCAGCGCGGCCAGCGGATTGCCCGCCGCCCCTGTGACCGCCGCCAGCGGATTCGCCGCCCCCGCGAGCAGCGCGGCCGGGTTGGCGGCGCCGGAGAGGGCCGCCAGGGCGTTCGCCGGCAGCCCGGCCAGGGCCTCGACGGAGCCGGTGGCCGACGACGACTTCTCGGGGCGGTTGAGGATATCGTCGAACGCCTCCTTTCCGCTGTCGGCCATATTGCCCATGAGGTCCTTGAGAATGTCCTGCATGTTCTTGTTGGACATGAGCGGATTTCCCTTCGGTTTCGGTTATCCCGGGGCGTCTTCCATGGCCTTCACACAGGCCGTTCTGAGGCGTGCTCGCCCTCTGGTGAAAGCGGCCTCGGCCGCCTTGAGGGAGATATTGTGTATGCGCGCGAATTCCGCCGTGGAAATTCCCTTGGCCCGGGCGAGTATCACTTCCTGCTCCCGTCCGCGCAGCTGCTGGACCTGGTCGAGCAGCCATTTGCCGAAGTCCTCGTCACAGACGTCCTCCTCGGTCGTCCCGGAGGCGTCCAGGAAGGCCGTCCGTTCTAACAGGCGTCTGCGTCGTTCCAGGTCACGGTAGAAGTCCGTGCACAGGCGCAGTGCCACGGAGGTGAGGAAGGGCCCCAGCCTGCTGCCGTCCAGGGCGGAGTGCGCGGCCGCCCGGGCCATCGTTTCCTGCACGCAGTCCTCGGCGTCCTGGAGGCTCGGGAGTCGGCGTCGGACCAGCCGCATGAGGCGGTCCCGGTGCTGGGATATGTCGTCCCAGGAGCATTGGGCGGGCGAGGGGCAGGTAGAATGTCGCGCCATATGGAGTGCAGCCCGTAGTCTCTCGATCGAGCAGGGGGAATGGCGGCCCAATTCAGATATGTGGGCCACAATTTTTTCCTACCCGAGGTGTCGGGGCGGCAAACCGTGGGCCCGTATCCCGGAATGTGCAGAAATGAATTTTCCGGGTGCTGCCGTTCCTATTTTCGGGCGGGAATCTCCCGCCGGGCCCAGTCGCGGTTCCAGTTGACCCACATGTCCCGTGCGGTCTGCCGCACCAGTGAGCCACCGCGCCGCGCATCGGTGGTGAGGGCTTGCACCGCCTCCTTGCCCACGAGCCGCGCGCCCCCCGTGAAGTACATGCCCCTGACGTGCCGGGGCGAGCGGAACTTGCCCCACAGCAGGATCCGCATCAGCGGCCACAGGGTGAACACCCCGGACGGGCAGCGGTCCTCGGGGTCGAGCGTGCCCCACACGGCCGGGCACAACTCGCTCTCCCGCAGCAGGGCGTAGACCCGCTCGACGGTCTGCTCCCTCGTCAGATCCCCCGCGCCATAGGCCAGTACGGCGTCCCGCGCCTGCTCGAAGAGCTGGCCCACCCAGGGATTGTCGACCCCTTGAAGACCCCGGTAAGGAGCCTTCTCCAACGCGTCGAAACAGGCCGGATCACGCGTCTTCTCGAATGCCACGGCCGCCTGGTTCTGCGCGTTCGTGCCGTAGAGGGTCGTGATGGTCCACACCCGGTTCCAGGCGTTCCACAACTCGAAGTCGTCGAACGACAGATAACTGCACGACACCAGGTCGTCGTAGAAGCGGAACATCCGCTTGATCCAGTTCTCCAGATACGCGAACCGCGCGGAGTCGAAATCGTCCTCGCGCACCGCGCCGATCAGCCGGTGGCCGAGCGCGTTGAGCGCCATCACGGTGACCGCCAGCCCGCTGGAGAACAGCGGGTCGATGAAATCGCTGGCGTGCGGCAGCAGGCACCACCGGTCGCCGACCACGGTCCGCGAGGAGAACTGCGTCCGGTCGGTCGACACATACGGCCGTACCGCCCGAGCCCCCTCGAACTGCCGGGCCACACTGGGGAACCGCCGCACATGGCGCCAGAACTCCTCCTGAGCGGTGACCCCCTCGGGACGCGGATAGCGGTCCAGGTCGAGATTGACGCCGACGCTGCACAGTTCGCTGGTGCTCGAGGAGTGGTTGTCGAACGGGATGACCCAGAACCAGCCGCCCTCGAAGAGATGGTGCAGCGTGCCCTGGCTGAACGGGCTGGGCATGCCGTGCTGTTCGCGCGGGGGCGCGACGGTGTCGAAGGGGCGCACGTTCACCATGTGCGTGAAGACGGTGCGCGAGCGCGTGCGGTACGGCGGCTCCTGCCGCAGCCCCAGCCGCTCGGGCAGCAGCGCCCGCATACCGCCGGCGTCGACGACGTACGACGCCTGGAAGGTGCCCTTCTCCCGGGTGACGAGCGTGACCCCGTCCTCGTCGAACTTCACGTCGTCCACGACGGTGTGGGTGTGCGCGGTGGCGCCGTAGGAGACGGCGACATGGAACATGTACGCGTCGACGTCCTGCCGCAGATAGTGCGAGTCGGGTCCCAGCGGCGGCCCCCAGGTGGGGTACTGGGTGCACTCCTCGGCGCGGGTGGGCTCTCCCTCGCGGTGGTAGACGAAGCTGAAGTTGCGCTTGACGCCGCAGTTCGACGACACATGGCGGCGCAGCGCCCCGTTGGTCGCCAGGTGCTCGATCTCCGGGACGTCGTAGCGGCGGGCCAGGACCCGCAGGCCGAAGGTGGTCTCGGGGACGGTGGACTCTCCGATGGCGAATCTGGGGTGGCCGCTTCCCTCCAGAAGCAGCACCCGCACGCCGTGGCGGGCGAGGATCGCCGCCAGCATCGTCCCGCCGATGCCGCCCCCGACGATGGCGACATCGAAAACACGCTGGTCGTCTTGCACGTCTTCGTCCTTTCGCGACGAGTAGAGCGCTGTGCCGAGCCGGTGTCCGGCGGCCGTCAGGCCGTCGGGCCCGGCAGTGCCCGGCGCAGCCCGCAGGCCGCCACCCGGGCGGAGAACGACAGGGCGAACCAGGGAGTGGGCGCGAGCGTGGCCAACCGCCGCCGCTCGCCCGGCAGTCGGCTGCCACCGCGTCCGGTGACGTCCAGCCAGGCCCCGAAGTGCAGCAGCCGTGCCTCCGGGCCCGCGTGCCGGGTGGGCCAGGGCCGCATGTGTTCACGCACCGCCCGGGTCAGCGGCGCGCACCGCGCCTCGGCCACACCGTGCCCGGCCAGGAAGCGGTCGAGCGACGCGGCCGAACGGCCGGGGAATCCGCCCCGCACCCGTGCGCCGCCCGACGCCAGCCCGGTGTCGTGGAACGCCGCCGCGACGAACAGCCCCGGCCGGTCGTAGTCGATGCCGTGGCCGCGCGCGAACGCGTCGGCCAACAGGAACGTGCGCAGCGAGTGCACCGCCGTGCGCGGCGGCACCAGCCGGGGCAGTTCCCGCAGCGCCGCAGCCACCAGCCGGTCCCCGAGCAGTTCCGCCACGGCCGGCTCGGCGAGCAGCACCCGCCATGCCTCCGGCTCCGCACCACCCCCGCCGACCTCGTGGGGACCAGGGCCTCGCACGCCGTGCGGCTTGGCGGCCATGAGTGCTCCTCTCGCATATGCGACGTGCCGGTTGCGCCTGTCTCTTCTCTTTACGCTCGGGTCCGGCTTCCCCCTGCCCCCGTCCGGCCACCGTCCGGACCTTGGCCGGTCTTCGCCCTCGCACCCTCGAACGTCGATACGGCAGCGCGCGAATCCGGTGAGCACGGGCAGAGATCACGGCACCGACCAGGCGCCATCGCGCTCGTCAAGGAGCCGCCCGTGAAGGCCAGTACGCCCGAGCTCTCCGAACCCGCAGCCGCCCCCGCCCCGCGCCGGGTACTCCTCGGCTACGGCGCGTTCGTCGGGATACCCGTCGGCGCCACGGCGCTGATCCTCGCCTCGGTCGGCTACGCGGGCCCCTCCGGGCAGGCACCCGCCGACTCCACGACCGTGCCCCTGTACCGGATCCTCGGCGCCCTGGCCCTGGTGACCGCCTGCGCCGCATGGGCCGGCGCCCTGGCCCGCAAGGTAGGACAGCCCCGTGTGGTGGGGGAGATCGCCATCGCCCTGCTGCTCGGCCCCTCCGTGCTGGGCGCGCTGTCGCCCGACGCCCAGCGATGGCTCCTCCCGCCCGAGGTGTTCCCGTTCCTCACCACGCTGGGCCAACTGGGCGTCACCCTCTTCATGTTCACCGTGGGACGCGAGCTGTCACTGAGCGCGCTGCGACGTGACGGACTGTCCGCATCGACACTTATCGGCCATTCCGGCATCGCCATCCCTTTTCTGACCGGTGTGCTGGTCGCCCTGGCCCTCCCGGACGCCTACCGGCCCGACGGTGTGGGCGCGGTGCCGTTCGTGCTCTTCATGGGGCTGAGCCTGAGCGTCACGGCCGTACCCGTGCTGGCCCGGCTGCTATCCGACGAGGGCCGGCTCACCACCCGGCTCGGCACCCTCGCGATGGCCTCGGCGAGCGTCGCCGACGTCACCGCCTGGTGCCTGCTGGCGCTGGTCCTGGCCATCGCGAGCGGCGGGTCGCCGGCGGCGGTGGCCGTCACCGTCGGCTGGGTCGTGCTCTTCGGCCTCGTCGTGTGGCGCGTGCTCCGCCCGCTGCTGCGGCGTCTGCTCGCACCGCGGCGCCCCGACGGCCCGATGGCCGCGGCCCGCACGGCGTCCATCGTCCTGGTGACCGTCCTGCTGTGCGCCCTGGCCACCGAACAGATCGGGGTGCACGCGCTGTTCGGGGCGGTGGCGGCCGGCCTCGCCATGCCGCGCACCCAGGCGGTGGAGCAGGTCGCCTGGCGCGTGGAGGGACTCACCAACTGGATGCTGCTGCCGTCGTTCTTCATGGCCGTGGGCCTCAGCACCCGTCTCGGCGCGGTGCCCGGGGCGACCGGCTGGCTCGTCTGCCTGGCCGTCCTGGCCGCCGCGGCGGTGGCGAAGTTCGTCGGCACGGTGGTGCCCGCGCGCCTGCTGCGCTTCTCGTGGCGGCAGTCGGCCCAGCTCGGCGCGATGATGAACTGCCGGGGCCTGACCGAACTGATCATCCTCAACACGGGACTCGCGGCCGGACTGCTCTCGCCCGCGCTGTTCGCCATGCTGGTGGTCATGGCGCTCGCCACCACCGCCATGACGGGGCCGCTGCTGCGGCTCATGGACGACTGAACCGGAGTGCGGGGCGGCCCAAGTGCGCCGGGCGTGCCCTTGGGTTCCCCTTTCGAGGGAGTTCCCGGGTGCGCGGGGCCGGGCAGCCAGTAGCGGTGATCGCTGTGCTGAACGTCCACGAACGTGTCCTGCCCGCACCCCAGAAGTCCGTCGGCGCCCTCATCGACCGTCTGGGCGGCGCGGACGACCGGCTCTGGCCGCCCGACTGGCCGCCGGTGCGCTTCGACGGGCCGCTGGCCGTGGGGGTGTCCGGCGGGCACGGCCCGGTGCGCTATGTGGTGAGCCACTACGTGCCGGGCCACTGGGTGCGCTTCCGGTTCAACGGACCGCGCGGCTTCGACGGATTCCACGAGTTCAGCGTCGAACCGCTGGACCAGGAGCACACCGTCCTGCGCAACACCCTCGTCCTGCGCCCGCACGGGGTGCGCTGGCTGGGCTGGCTGCTGTTCTTCCGGCCCATGCACGACGCGGCCTTCCGGCACAGCCTGGACTGCGCCGAGCGCGCGCTGACCGGGCGGGTCGCGCGTCCGGCGAAGTGGGGTTGGTACGTCAGGCTGTTGCGCGCCGGGACCGCCCGCCTGGTGCCCCGACTGGCCGGCCGGCCCGGGTCAGGGATCGCCGCGCCGGGGCCGTAAGACCGGGCGGACGAAGGAAGGTTGCCCGCAGGAAAGGCGGATCGCCGTGAGTCTCCCGCATCCTCACATCCCCGGCATCAACACGGACGACATCGCCACGGACCTCACCGAGGCACCGCACCGCGCGGCCGGCCTCGGACAGGCCGCCGTCGCCGGAGTCGTCGCCACCGTCGACGTGGAGGCGGGGGAGGACGACTGGGACCTGCCCCTGACCGAGGAACATCCACGCCCGGTGGTGCTGGTGCACGGCACCTTCGGCAACCGCGGCTACACCTGGACCGAGGCCACCCCGCTGCTGCGGCGCAGCGGCCACCGCGTCTTCCGCCTCGACTACGGCCGGCACCTGCACCCGGTGCTCTTCGGGCTCGGCGACATCAGGACGTCGGCCCGGCAACTCGGCGAGTTCGTCGACGAGGTCCTGCAGCGCACCGGCGCCGAGCAGGTGGACCTCGTCGGCTTCTCGCAGGGCGGCATGATGCCGCGCTACTACCTCAACGCCCTGGGCGGCGGCCCCAAGGTGCACAACTTCGTGGGCATCGCCCCCAGCAACCACGGTGTCACCGCCCAGGGCCTGATGAACCTCGCCCGTCAGATCCCGGGCGCCAAGGAACTGGTCGAGCAGGGCGCCGTGGGCACCGTCGTCCCGGCCTGGCCCCAGCTCCAGCACGACCACCCCTTCCAGCGCGAACTCGCCGAACTGGGCGAGACCACGGAGGGCGTCCGGCACACGGTCATCGCCACCCGCTACGACGACGTGGTCACCCCGTACACCTCGTGCGCGCTCGCCGAGACCGAGGGCCGCCACGTCAGGAACGTCCTCCTCCAGGACCTCGCCCCCGACGACCACACCGCGCACGCCGCCATGCCCTACAACCCGACCGTCCTCAAGGTGGTCCTCGAAGCGCTGGCCGAGTGACCGTACGGCGCGCTCAGCGGCTGCCGTCGAGCAGCACCCGGGCGACCAGCGCCGGATCGTCGCTCATCGGCACATGGCCGCAGCCGGGCAGCCGCACCAGCCGGGCCCGCGGGATGATCCGCTTCGCCCGGACCCCCTGGCGGGGCACCAGGAGCCGGTCCTTGCTGCCCCAGGCCACCGTCACCGGAATCCCCGGCACATCGTCGGTGAACCGCACCTCCCGGCCCGACCGGAGGGTCTCGAAGAAACCCTGCGCGCGGGCCAGCCCGACCGTCTCGGCGACCACGGACTCGGGCGAACGGCGGCCCGGGCGGGCGTAGATGGTGCTGGTCAGACCGGCGCGGCCGGCCGCCGAGCGGGACAGCCACTCGACGAGGGGGAGCGGCATCCGCTCGGCGGTCCGCCGCATCCCGGTCAGGACGGTGAAGGCGTACTGCCGCTCCAGCGGCGACCAGAACCCGGCCGGCGACAGGGCGGTGACGGATCGCGCACGGTTCGCCCGGCCGAGATCCAGAGCCAGCAGCCCGCCCAGCGAGTTGCCCGCCACATGCGGCCGCTCCAGCTCCAGCGCCTCGCACAGGGCGGCGAGCACCACGCTCATCGTCGGCAGGTCGTGCGCCAGCCCGTCCGGCAGCGCCGGGGACCGGCCGCATCCGGGCAGATCCACGGCGATCACCTCGCGCTCGGCGGCCAGGACGGGTGTGACCGGGTCCCACACCTGACGGTGGTGGCCTATGCCGTGCAGCAGGAGCAGCGGTTCGCCGGTGCCCACGCGCGCGTAGGAGACCGTCATGCTTTGCGGGCCGTACGGAGTGGGGACTTTGAAGGAGACGGTGGCGGACATGCTGCTCCTCGTCGGGGTCATGGACCGGCATTGTGTAGACACCTTGTCAGCAATTGCTACCGACGGGTAGACCCGAGGGCGAGACCTCTCCGTCCCGCCGATTTCGCCTGGACAGGGCCGCACACGTCGGCTGGGATGGTGCGGTGACCACCGAAACCGAGACCGATGTCTTCGAAGAGCACCGCCCCGTCCTGCTGGGGGTCGCGTACCGCATGCTCGGGCGCGTGGCCGACGCGGAGGACGTGGTGCAGGAGGCCTGGCTGCGCTGGTCCGGCGCGGACCGGTCGGAGGTCCGCGAACCGCGCGCCTACCTGGTGCGCGTCACCACCCGACTCGCCATCGACCGGCTGCGCCAGGTCAAGGCGCGGGGCGAGACGTACATCGGCCCCTGGCTGCCGGAGCCCTATGTCACCGACTTCGGCGACACCGTCCAGGACACCGCCGAGCGCGCCGTCCTCGCCGACTCCGTCTCGCTCGCCGTCCTCGTCGTCCTGGAGTCGCTGTCACCCCTGGAGCGGGCGGTGTTCGTCCTCAGGGAGGCCTTCGGCTACCCGTACGCCGAGATCGCCGCCATGCTGGAGCGCGGCGAGGCGGCGGTGCGGCAACTGGCCGGCCGGGCCCGCAAGCACGTCGACGAGCGGCGCCCGCGCTACGAGGTCGACCCCGTCCAGCGACGCGATCTCACCGAGCGCTTCCTGGCCGCGGCCGCCGGGGGCGACCTGGAGGGGCTCATGTCCCTGCTCGCCCCCGACGTCCGGCTCGTCGGCGACAGCGGCGGCAAGGCGAAGGCTCCGCTGCGGGTCCTGGAGACGGCCGACAAGGTGGGCCGCTTCCTCGTCGGCGCCGCACGCAAGGGCGACGTCCCCGACGTGTCCTTCCACTTCCTGGAGGTCAACGGCGGCCCCGCGCTGCTGATCCGCTCCGGCGACAAGCCCGACAGCGTCTTCCAGCTGGACGTCCTGGACGGACGGATCCAGGCCGTCTACATCGTCCGCAACCCCGACAAGCTGAGGTCGCTGGCCACGGTGTAGCCCGCGCCGCCGCGCCGCGACCGTGGCCGCGCGAGCGCGTCCCGTGAACGTTCCCGGCGATTGGTATTGACCAAGGGTGAGTGCCGTCCTATGGTCGCTGATAAGTGCAACAACCTTTAATAAACAAGGGCGCTAAAACGCCGCCGGGCCACGGCGATTGCGGAGGACAGGGTGGGGACCACGCAACTGGAATCGGTGCCGGAACCGAAGTACTGGCATCTGAGGACCGTGCTCAGTGAGGCACTGGACTCGGAGTTCACCGTGGGCGAGATCCTGCCCAACGAACGCGACCTGGCCGCCCGCTTCGGCGTGGCCCGCGCGACGCTCCGGCAGGCTCTCGAACAGCTCGAACTGGAAGGCCGGCTCCAGCGCCGCCGCGGTGTCGGTACGACCGTCGCCCCGCCGCGCGTGGGCGTGGCCGTCGGCACCGAGCAGCACGCCTGGCCGGGTGCCGAGGACGACGTCTGGCAACCCACGGACTGCGCACCGGCGGTGCCGCCCGCGTCCGTCGCCGACGCCCTGGAGAGCGGCCGGGACGAGTCCGTGCACATCGTGCGCCGCTCCCGTGTGACGCACGGCCAGCCCGTCGCCGCCGAACTCCTCTACATCCCGCAGTCGTCGGTGCCCGACCTCTCCGGCATCGACGCCCCCTCCGGAGCGGCACGCGCGCGTGCCGTGCTGCGCGAGCTGCACCGCCTGGAGCTGGAGGGCCAGGAGAGCGCCGTCGAGCTGGGCTCGGCCCGCGCGGACGACGCGAAGGAGCTGGACCGCCTTCCCGGGGCGCCGGTGCTCGTCGTGACCACCCGCTACATCGCCGAGGGCCGCACCGCCGCGCTCTCCGTCGCCACCTACCGCGCGGACACATGCCGGCTGACCTTCGGTGACTCCGGCGGCGTGGAGATCCACGAGGACCCGGAGCGCCGGGCATCCTGACCACGCCGCACCGGCCGACTCACACCACGCCCCGGATCCCGTCCGGGGCGCGTGTGTTTTGGGCCGGGGCCCGACCCGGGCGCGTGCCTTGGGTGGGAGCCCGGCGGTGGTGGTCAGCGCCGGCCCGTGACGGTTCCCTCCACCGCGAACAGCTGCTCCTCCACATGGTCCAGGGCCAGCCGCAGCGCGCCCGTCGCCACGGCCGCCTCGCCGAGCAGGGACAGGGCGACGCTCGGCGGGCGCAGGCAGTAGCGGGCCAGTTCGCGCCGCAGCGGCTCCAGCACGCCGTCCAGTCCGGCCGCCCAGCCGCCGACGACGACCAGCTCGGGGTCCAGGGCGAGGACGAGCGCGGCCACGTCGTGGACGAGGCGCTGGATGAAGCGGTCGACGGCCGCGCGGGCCCCCTGGTCGCCCTCCCGGGCCTGCGCGAACACCTCGGCGACGGCGTGCTCGTCGAGCGGGCGCAGCGGCTCGTCCGTGGTGGACAGCAGGGTCTCCGGGGTCGCCTCGCGGCCCAGCAGATGCAGCGCGCCGATCTCGCCGGCCGCGCCGCCGAAACCCCGGTGCAACTGCCCGCCGATCAGCGAACCGGCGCCCGGGCTCAGCCCCGCCAGCACGAACACCACGTCGTTCGACTCGGTGGCGGAACCCTTCCAGTGCTCGGCGACCGCCGCCGCGTTGGCGTCGTTCTCCACCAGCACCGGGCACTTGAAGGACCGGCTCAGCCGCTCGCCCAGCCGCAGCCCCGTCCACTCGGGCAGCGCGGCACCCAGGCGAACGGTGCCGTCCGCCTCGACGATGCCCGGCGTCGCGACACCCACGGCCCGCAGTGAGCTACGGGCGACACCGGCCCGGCGCAGCAGCTCCGCGACCGCCGTACGCACCCGCTCGAGCCGCTCGTCGGCCGGAGCCGTCTCGTCGACGTCCTTGGCGATGGAGCCGAGGATCCGGCCGTCCAGGTCGGCGAGCAGCGCGGCGACCCGATGCGCACCGACCTCCACGCCCAGCAGATGACCCGCCTCGGCCCGGAACCGGAAGCGCCGCGCGGGCCGGCCCTGGCGCCGGACGACGCTCTCGTCCGCCGGTTTCTCGACGACGTACCCCGCCTCGATGAGCCCTTCGACGACGCCCTCGACGGTCGGCCGGGACAGTCCGGTCACGCGGGTGATCTCCGTCAGCGTGGCGGCGTCCGTGGCACGCAGCGCGTGCAGCACCACCGCGGAGTTGATCCTTCGCAGCAGCGAGGGATCCCCGCCGGTCAGCTGCCCCAACGTCCGTCCTCCCAGCTCGTACGCATGTTTGGCGGATCGTACTCGCCGGGGCGGGCCCCGGCGAGTGCTGAGCGGCGAGGACCTTGCCGAGCGGTCCCGCGCGCGGCGGGTCACCCGGGTGCCACGAACCCCGACTCGTACGCCGTGATCACCGCCTGGGTGCGATCACGCGCCCCCAGCTTCGCCAGCACCGCACTCACATGGGACTTCACCGTCTCCGTGCCGACCACCAGCCGTGCGGCGATCTCCGCGTTCGACAGCCCGCGCGCCATCAGCCGCAGCACCTCCGCCTCCCGCTCGGTCAGCCGGGCGCGCTCCAGCACCGCGCGCGCCGCACGGTTACCGCCGTCGTCGCCGTACCGCGCGGCGAGTTGCCGCACCGACGCGGGGAACAGCAGCGACTCGCCCTCGGCGACCAGTCGCACCGCGTGCACGATCTCGGCCGGCCGCGCCCGCTTCAGCAGGAAGCCGTCGGCGCCGGCCCGCAGCGCCTCGTACACGTACTCGTCGTTCTCGAAGGTCGTGACGACGACGATCTTCGGCGGATCGTCGACCGTGCGCAGCACCGCGCGCGTGGCCTCGATCCCGTCCAGCAGCGGCATCCGCACGTCCATGGCGACCACGTCCGGCCGCAACCGCCGCACCAGCGGTATCACCGCCGCCCCGTCGGCCGCCTCCCCGACGACCTCGATGTCGGGCTGCGCCTCCAGCACGGCCCGCAGACCGGCGCGTACGAGGGGTTCGTCGTCGACGAGGAGAACGGTGACCGGCATCGGACAAGCCTAGATCAACTCGTCGGCAGTTCTACATGTACCTGCCAGTCACCCCGGTCGTGACCGGTGCGCGCGTGTCCGCCCAGCAGGGCGGCGCGCTCGCGGATGCCGCGCAGGCCGCTGCCCCTGCCGGGCCCGGGTATTCCGGCGGTGAGCGGATTGCGGATCTCCAGGGTGAGGGTGCCGTCCGCGACGGAGATGCGGACCCGGGTCGGCACGGAGCCCGCGTGACGCAGCACATTGGTCAGCGACTCCTGGAGGATGCGGTAGCCCTCCCGCGAGACCGGGCCGGGCACCGTGTCCAACGCCCCCGTCAGCTCGGCGTCGACCTTCGCACCCGACGCCCGCGCGGACTCCAGCAGCCGGTCCGCGTCCGTGAGCGTCGGGCGGCTGCTGACCGGGCGCTCGGACTCGCGCAGGACGCCGAGGACGCGCTCCAGATCCTCCAGGGCGGCCCGACCGGTCTCCTCGATGGCGTCCAGGGCCCGCTCGGTGAACGCCGGATCACCGGCCGCGCGGGCCGCACCCGCCTGGACGACGGCCACGGTCAGGGCGTGGCCGATGGAGTCATGGAGCTCGCGGGCGATGCGGGTGCGCTCCAGGAGCTGCTCGGTGCGCTCCTCCAGGGCGGCGAGGCGCTCCGCGGGGGAGGGGCCGAGGAGACGCAGGGCGAGTGCGGTGATGAGACGGCCCGAGATCACCACGACCGCCCCCAGGGCGGCCAGCGACATCGGCACGAGCAGCACGTGCCACCAGCGGTGGCCGCCGAGGAGGGACAGTCCGCCCTCCTCGAAGTCACCACCGAACGGCGCGGCGACCAACTCCACCGTGGCGAAGACCAGTTGGGCGCTCGCCGTCACCGTCACGTAGCCCAGCAGCAGCCGCGCCTCCAGCCATACGACCAGCCGCCCCCGGTCGCCCCAGGAAGCGGACGGCGCGACGACGATGCCGGTGCTCCCCTGGTCGTGGCGGTGACCGGTCAGCAGCAGCCTCGCCTGGAGCCCCTCCACGGTCCGCATCGCGGGCACCAGCCCGGCGGGGACGAGCACCGCGCCCGCCACCACCCAGATCCACCACTCCTCCCGGACGAAGATGAGCATGGACGGCCCCACGACGGCGATGATCAGGTGCAGCCATCGTGTGTACGTCACCGCCCGGCCGAACGGGCGCAGCAAGCGGACCATTTCGCCATCGTGCCAGCCACCACTGACAACGGACCTCCCCCGCACGGGGGAGACGATCTCCACCGGCGGGGGAGGAGCGGCCCCCGGCCGGGCGGGCACGCTGCCGCCATGACCAGCATCGAAGTCCAGGCCCTCACCAAGGAGTACGGCACCCGGCGAGCCGTGGACGACCTCACCTTCACCGTCGTCCCCGGCCGTGTCACCGGCTTCCTCGGCCCCAACGGCGCCGGAAAGTCCACCACCCTGCGGCTCGTGCTCGGCCTGGACCGGCCGACCTCCGGAACCGCCACCGTCGGCGGCCGCCCCTACGCCACGCTCCGCGAACCCCTGCGGCACGTGGGCGCGTTGCTCGAGGCCCAGGCCGCGCACGGCGCCCGCACCGGCCGCGACCACCTGCGCGTCCTCGCCGCGAGCAACCGCATCCCCGGGCGCCGGGTCGACGAGGTGCTGGAGCAGACCGGGCTCGCGACGGCGGCGCGCCGCAGGGTGAGGACGTACTCCCTGGGCATGCGCCAGCGCCTCGGCATCGCGGCGGCCCTCCTCGGCGACCCCGAGGTCGTCATCCTCGACGAGCCGTCCAACGGTCTCGACCCGGAGGGCATCGTCTGGATCCGCGAGTTGCTGCGCCGGCTCGCGGGGGAGGGGCGCACGGTCCTGGTCTCCAGCCATCTCATGAACGAGACCGCGTCCTTCGCCGACCACCTCGTCGTCCTCGGCCGGGGACGCCTGCTGGCCGACACCCCCATGCGGGAGTTCATCGACGCGCGCGTGGAACCCCGCGTCCGCGTCCGCACCCCGGACGCCACCGCCCTCAGGACAGCGCTCGCCCGGCACGGCTACGACGCCGTCCAGCACCGGGACGGGCACTGGACGGTGCGCCACGCGCGCGTGGACGACATCGGCCGCCTCACGTCCGAGGCCGGCGTGCCCCTCCTCGAACTCGCCGCCGAGGAAGGCACCTTGGAGCAGGCCTACCTCGACCTGACCGCCGCCGAGACCGAGTTCACCGCACAGCCCCAGGAGGCCTGAACCATGGCATTCGCACCCGTGCTCCACGCGGAGTGGCTCAAGATCCGCACCCTCAGGTCCCTTCCGGGAGCACTGCTGGCACTGTTCACCGTGACGACGGCGTTCTCCGCGCTGGCCGGCTCCGACGGCAGTTCCGAACCGGACTTCGACCCGCTGTTCACCGCGCTGTCGGGCGTCCTGCCCGGCCAGATCGCCGCCATCTCGTTCGGTGCGCTGGCCGTGTCGTCGGAGTACCACGGGGGTGCGCTCCGGCTGTCGCTCGCCTCGGTGCCGCAGCGGGGGCGGTGGTTCGCCGCCAAGATGACGGCGATCGCCGTGCCGGCGCTGCTCGTCGGGCTGCTCACCGCGGTCACGTCGTTCGCCGTGGGGCGCGCGGGACTCGGTTCGGCGGCGAGCGGGCTCACCACGGCCGAGCAGGTGCGCGCGGTGTCGGGCTGCGGGATCTACCTCATGCTGATGGCCCTGCTCGCGGCGGGCCTCACCGCCGTGCTCCGCAGCGGCGTGGCCACGCTCTCCGTCCTCGTCCCGTTCATCCTCGTGGTGTCCTTCGTCATCGGCGACGCCGCGGGCACCGTGGCGGACTTCCTGCCCGACAAGGCCGGCCAGACCGCCCTGCACCAGTCGTACGACGGCACCCTCGGACCGTGGTCGGGCCTGGCGGTGACGGCGCTGTGGACGGCGGGCGCGCTGGTGGCGGGGGCGTGGAGCGTGCGGCGCCGGGACGCCTGACCCGGGCGGGCGCCTGATGCCCCGCCAATTGTCAGTGGCGGCGGCAATACTGGATCACATGGACCTCGCGAAGGATCTCGCCCTGACCGACCTGCTGTGCACCGAGGCCTTTCTCCCGGAGCGCGGCAGGACGGAGTTCGCCCGGGGCGGCCCCGGCTACTACATCACCGAGTTAGGAACAGGCTCGTGGCCGAGCACGGACGACCTCTACGCCTATGAGGCCGCCCTGGTGCAGCGATACGACGAGCGATGGGGAACGGCGTCACGTTGGGGGAGCGTGACCTTCATGGAGCGGAGCACACGAGGGGAGGACATAGCCGAGCCCTGGGTCCTGCTCGGCACCCGGGCGGACGACCTGCGTACTTGGGACGTCCCTGGCAAGGGGCGCTGGGTCAACCTGGCCGTCGCCGACCGGGACCGCGAGGCCCAGCCGGAACTCCTGCTGATGGTCACCGACATAGCCCCGCCCTGACCCGTCAGGCCTCCGCCGCCACCCGCAGCCGCCCGTACTCCTCCGCCATCGTCGCCGCCGTCCAGTGCGCGTTCAGCCCGCTCGGATTCGGCAGGACCCACACGCGCGTGTCGCCGATCGTCCGCTCCTGAGGCCCCACCTGTGCCTTGCGGTCCTCGAAGGCCGCCCTGTAGGCCGTGACCCCCACGACGGCCAGCCAACGCGGCCGCAGCCGTGTCACCTTCGCCGCCAGCAGCCGCCCGCCCTCGCGGTACTCCTCGGCGCTCAGCTCGTCGGCCCGCGCGGTCGCCCGTGCCACGACGTTGGTGATGCCCAGCCGGTAGGACAGCAACTCCCCCTGCTCCGACGGCTTCATGAGCCTCGGCGTGAAGCCGGACAGATGCAGCACCGGCCAGAACCGGTTGCCCGGCCGGGCGAAGTGATGGCCGGTCGCGGCGGTCATCAGACCGGGGTTGATGCCGCAGAACAGGACGTGGAGGCCGTCCGCGACGACGTCCGGGACGAGTCGGTCGTGGGCGGCCTCCAGCTCCGCCCGAGTCAAGCGCGCCATGCCGTGAGCGGCGTCAGAGGATGGCCCCGGGCGTGTAACCGGCGGCCTCGGGACGCTGCTTCACGATCTCCTCGACCCGGCCCACGACGACGCCGACCTGGTCGGCCGCGGCGCCCGTGAAGGACAGCTTGTCGGCCATCAGGGCGTCCAGCGCTCCGCGGTCCAGCGGGATGCGCTCGTCGGCGGCCAGCTTGTCGAGCAGCTCGTTGCGCTCGGCGCCCTGCTCGCGCATCGCGAGGGCCGAAGCCACGGCGTTCTCCTTGATGGCCTCGTGCGCGAGTTCGCGGCCCACACCCGCGCGCACCGCGCCCATGAGCACCTTGGTGGTGGCGAGGAACGGCAGGTAGCGGTCCAGCTCACGCGCCACGACCGCCGGGAAGGCGCCGAACTCGTCGAGCACCGTCAGGAACGTCTCCAGCAGACCGTCCAGCGCGAAGAACGCGTCCGGCAGCGCGACCCGGCGCACCACCGAGCAGGACACGTCGCCCTCGTTCCACTGGTCGCCCGCCAGCTCGCCCGTCATCGAGGCGTAGCCGCGCAGGATCACCATCAGGCCGTTGACCCGCTCGCAGGACCGCGTGTTCATCTTGTGCGGCATCGCGGAGGAGCCGACCTGGCCCGGCTTGAAGCCCTCGGTCACCAGCTCGTGCCCGGCCATCAGCCGGATCGTCTTCGCGAGCGACGACGGCGCCGCCGCAAGCTGCACCAGCGCGGTCACCACCTCGTAGTCCAGCGACCGCGGGTAGACCTGGCCGACCGAGGTGAAGGCCTGCGAGAAGCCCAGGTGCCGGGCGATCCGGTGCTCCAACTCGGCGAGCTTCGAGGCGTCCCCGCCGAGCAGGTCCAGCATGTCCTGCGCCGTGCCCACCGGGCCCTTGATGCCGCGCAGCGGGTAGCGGCCCAGCAGCTCCTCGACGCGGCCGTACGCGACGAGCAGTTCGTCGGTGGCCGTCGCGAAGCGCTTGCCCAGCGTCGTGGCCTGCGCGGCGACGTTGTGCGAGCGGCCGGCCATGACCAGCTCGCCGTACTCCCCGGCCAGCTTGCCCAGGCGCGCCAGCACCGCCACCGTACGGTCGCGCATCAGCTCCAGGGAGAGCCGGATCTGGAGCTGTTCGACGTTCTCCGTGAGGTCGCGGGACGTCATGCCCTTGTGCACGTGCTCGTGCCCGGCGAGGTCGTTGAACTCCTCGATCCGCGCCTTCACGTCGTGCCGCGTGACCTTCTCGCGCTCGGCGATGGAGGCCAGGTCGACGGTGTCCAGGACGCGCTCGTAGTCGGCGATCGCCGCGTCCGGCACCTCGATGCCGAGGTCCTTCTGGGCCCGCAGCACGGCGAGCCAGAGCTGCCGCTCCAGCTTCACCTTCTGCTCGGGGGACCA
This sequence comes from Streptomyces ferrugineus, assembly GCF_015160855.1. NCBI lineage: Bacteria > Bacillati > Actinomycetota > Actinomycetes > Kitasatosporales > Streptomycetaceae > Streptomyces > Streptomyces ferrugineus. The sequence goes on from NZ_CP063373.1 coordinate 3,659,552, forward strand.
GAGCGTGGCGAGCTCGGTGGAGGCGTAGCGTCCGGCGAGGACGTTCGGGATGCGGGGCTTGGCGGGCGCAGAAGTCACGTGCACGGAGTTTACCCGGGGCGCTCCGCGCGCCGTTCCTTCGCCCGGTCCGCGAGACGGATACGAGACGGACACCGATGCCCTCGGGCGTTCGGGTGAATTCCCCGGCCGTCGTCGCGTCCCGGTTTCCGGGGGCCTCCACATCTCGTTCATAGTCTGCACGTCGTGGCGAGTGCGGTCGTGCGGCATCACGGCACCTGCGACGACGTCCCGAATCCCGGCAATCGACACCATCGCGTCAATGACCGACGTCGGCTTCCCCATTCCGCCTGAGAGAAAGACAACGAGAATGCGACAGGCTCTGACCAGGGGATTGATCGTGGCCGCCGCCGCGACAAGTGCCCTGTCCCTCTACGGCGCGTCGGCGTCCGCGGTCCCACGCACGCAGGGGGCCGTGGTGAACTCCGCCGCCGCACTGTCGGGCCACGCGGATCCCTGGGACCCGGCCCGGCTGGACGACAAATTCGGCAGTATGCAAGAGAAATTCGACGAGATGCGGGACGAATTCCAGGAGGTGAATGACAGGATCAGCGACCTGGATCTGCCGCAGCCCGCTTCCGGAAACACCACCTCGGGATTCGGCGACTCCGGCTACGGCACCGGGGAGCCGACCGGCCAGGGCTATGGCTCCGAGGAGCCGAGCAGCCAGGGCCACGGTTCCGAGAAGCCGAGCGGCTACGGTTACGGCTACGGCGACGACCGGCCGAGCGAGCAGGGCTACGGTTCCGACAAGCCGAGCGAGCAGGGCTACGGCCGCGAGACGCCCAGCGGCTACGGCTACGGTTCCGAAGAGCCGAGCGGCTATGGCTACGGCTACGGCGACGAGAAGCCGGACGACCACGGGTACGGGTACGGCTACGGCCACGACTCGCAGACCCCGACCCCGACGCCCACACCCACCAAGACCGCCACACCACCGCCCAGCCACAAGCCCACGCCGACTCCGACCCAGGCACCGCCGAAGAAGCCGACTCACCCGCACATGCCCGAGACCGGCGCCGAGAGCGTCATCGGAGGCATCGCCGCCAGCGGGGCGCTGCTGATCGCCGGAACCGTCCTGTACCGGCGGAGCCGGGCCGCGTCGCGTCGGTAGCGCGCAGGGGGTCCGGGGGCGGCCTACGCCGCCGGGCCCTCGTACGGCAGCAGCTCCGGGCGCTTCGCCGGCAGCCCGTCCCCGGAGGAGCGCCCCGTCAGGCGCCGGCCGATCCAGGGCAGCAGATGCCGGCGCGCGAACCGCACGTCGGCGACCCGCCGGGTGACCCATCCCGGCGGCGCCGCGGCCGGCATCGGCGTGCGCCACTCGGTGTCCTCGGGGTCGTAGCCGAGCGTCTGCCACACGGCCTCGGCGACCCGGCGATGCCCCTCGGCGGTCAGATGCAGCCGGTCCACGTCCCACATGCGGGGGTCGGAGAGCGACGGGGCCCCGTACAGATCGACGACGACCGCGCCGTGCCGGTCGGCCAGCTCGTCGACGCAGGCGAACAGCTCCTCCATACGCGGCCGGAACCGCTCCAGGACCGGCCCCTGCCGTCCCGGACTGCGCATCAGCACCAGCTGTCCGCAGGCCGGGGCGAGCTTCTCCACCGCCTCCTGAAGCAGTGCGCGCACCCGCCCCATGTCGCACTTGGGCCGCAGCGTGTCGTTGAGCCCGCCGACGAGCGTGATCACATCGGCGCCCATCGAGGCCGCCACGTCCACCTGCTCCTCGACGATCTGCCCGATCAGCTTCCCGCGCACCGCGAGGTTGGCGTACCGGAAACCGGGCGTACGGGCGGCCATCCGCTCGGCGAGGAGGTCGGCCCAGCCCCGGTAGGAGCCGTCCGGGAGGAGGTCCGACATGCCCTCGGTGAAGGAGTCGCCGACCGCGACCAGGCTGCTGTGTGTGGGATTCGTCTGCATGGCGACGGAAATGGTATCCCGGGCTCCATACCCGTCGGTCGGTCGGCCCGGGAACCACTGCTGAGTGCGGCCGTCAGGCCCGCTGTCCGAACAGCTCCCGCAGCACGTCCTCCATCGTCACCAGCCCGGCCAGCCGTCCGTCATTGCCCAGCGCGGCCGCCAGATGCGTACGGCTGCCCCGCATCGCGGTGAGCACGTCGTCCAGCGGCGTGCTCTCCCGCACACGCGCGATGGGCCGCATGTCCCCGACCTCGAACGGCACCTCCCGCGGGGAGGCGTCCAGCGCGTCCTTCACATGGAGGTAGCCCACGATGTGGCGCTCCTCGTCGACGACCGGGAAGCGGGAGAAGCCCGACTCGGCCGACAGCCGCTCCAGCTCCTCCGGTGTGACGCCCACGCGCGCGTAGACGACGCGTTCCAGCGGAAGCACCACGTCGCGCACGGGCCGGCGGCCCAGCTCCAGGGCGTCGTGCAGCCGGTCCCGCGCGCGGTCGTCGATCAGGCCGGCCTCGCCGGAGTCCCGCACCAGCCGGGCCAGTTCGGCGTCCGAGAAGGTCGCGGTGACCTCGTCCTTGGTCTCGACGCGCAGCAGCTTCAGCAGGGCGTTGGCGAACGCGTTGATCGTGAAGATCACCGGCCGCAGCGCCCGGGACAGCGCGACCAGCGGCGGACCGAGCAGCAGAGCGCTGCGCACCGGCTCGGCCAGCGCGATGTTCTTCGGCACCATCTCGCCGAGCAGCATGTGCAGATAGGTGGCCAGTGCCAGCGCGATCACGAACGACACCGCGTGCCCAGCGCTCTCCGGCACGCCCACCGCGTGGAACACCGGCTCCAGGAGGTGCTCGATGGCCGGTTCCGCGACCACGCCGAGCACCAGGGTGCACAGCGTGATGCCGAGCTGCGCCGCCGCCATCAGCGCGGACACATGCCGCAGGCCCCACAGCACGCTCTTGGCGCGCCGGTCGCCCTCCTCGGCGTACGGCTCGATCTGGGAGCGCCGCACGGAGATCAGCGCGAACTCGGCGCCCACGAAGAAGGCGTTGACGACCAGCGTCAGAAAGCCGATGAACAGCTGTACGGCGGTCATCGCCCGTCCTCCTTCTCGGTCTCGGCCGCGTCGTCGAACGGCGCGTGCAACAGCACTCGCGCGGCTCTGCGTCCCGCGGCGTCCACCACGTCGAGCCGCCAGCCGGCGACCTCGACGCGGTCACCGACGGCGGGTATGCGGCCGAGTTCGGCCGCGACGAGACCGGCCAGCGTCTCGTACGGCCCTTCGGGCGCCCTGAGGCCGACGCGCGCGAGCTGGTCCACCCGCGCGGAACCGTCGGCCGAGAACAGGGCCCGGCCCTCGTCGTCGCTGCCCGCGGGGGCGAGGTCGGGCGTCTCGTGCGGGTCGTGCTCGTCGCGCACCTCGCCGACGACCTCCTCGACGATGTCCTCCAGCGTGGCCACGCCGGCCGTGCCGCCGTACTCGTCGATGACCACGGCCATGGTGCGCTTGCCGGACAGCCGGTCCAGGAGCCGGTCGACGGTGAGCGTCTCGGGGACCAGGAGCGGCTCGCGCATCAGCTCGGCGACCGAGACCCGGGGGCGGCGGTCGGCGGGCACCGCCAGGATGTCCTTGATGTGCGCGGTGCCCACGACCGAGTCGAGGCTGCCGCGGTAGACGGGGAACCGGGACAGCCCGGTGGCCCGGGTCGCGTTCGCCACGTCCTCGCAGGTCGCCTGGGCGTCCAGGGCGACGACCTGGACACGCGGGGTCATGACGTTCTCCGCCGTGAGATCGGCCAGGTTCAGGGTCCGTACGAAGAGCTCGGCGGTGTCCGGCTCCAAGGCGCCCTCCCGGGCGGAGTGCCGGGCGAGGGCGGCCAGCTCCTGGGGGCCGCGCGCGGCGGCCAGCTCCTCGGTGGGCTCCACGCCGAAGCGGCGCACGACGCGGTTCGCCGTGTTGTTCAGGTGCGTGATGAAGGGGCGGAAGACCGCGCTGAACCAGCGCTGGGCGTTCCCGACCCGCTTGGCCACGGCCAGCGGCGAGGAGATCGCCCAGTTCTTGGGCACCAGCTCGCCGACGACCATCAGCACGACGGTCGACAGCGCCGTACCGATCACCAGCGCGATCGAGCTCGCCGTCGATCGGGAGACCCCGACCGACTCCAGCGGGCCGGCGAGCAGTGTGGCGATCGACGGCTCGGCGAGCATGCCGACGACCAGGTTGGTGACCGTGATGCCGAGCTGCGCGCCGGAGAGCTGGAACGTCAGGTTCCGTACCGCCTTGAGGGCGCCCGCGGCGCCCCGCTCGCCGCGCTCCGCGGCCCGTTCGAGCTCGCTGCGCTCGACCGTGGTCAGCGAGAACTCGGCCGCGACGAAGGCACCGCAGGCCAGTGACAGCAGGATCGCCACCAGAAGGAGGAGCACTTCGGTCATCGGGTCACCTCCGTCCCATGGTCGGACAGGGTGGGGAGGATCGCGCGATGTCTGCTACTGGGAGGCTCGCCCATGGGCGGACGCTCACACCTTTCACTGGAGGGCCGAAGTGGTCCCCCAATAGTAAAGGATCGGCAAAGCGGATCGGTCGGGTCAGTCGGTGAGGGGCCTCACCCATCGCCGCCAGTGTTCCTCGGGCGTGTACCCCGCCGCGCGCCAGGCATGGTGTGCGGTCTCGTTGTCCACCAGCACCATGGCGTCGCCCCGTCGCCCGCCGAGCCGTACGAACCGTTCCTCCGCGGCGGCCAGCAGCGCCGCGCCGATGCCCCGGCGTCGGCGCTCCGGGTGCACCGCGAGCCGGTACAGATGGCAGCGCCAGCCGTCGAAGCCCGCGATCACCGTGCCGACCAGCTCGCCGTCGAACTCGGCGAGGATCAGCGCCTCGGGGTCGCGGGCGACCAGCCGCTCCACACCGTCCCGGTCGTCGCTGATGCTGGTGCCCTCGGCGGCCGTCTTCCAGAAGGCCAGCACGCTGTCGAGGTCGTCGGCCGTCGCGGACCGTATCTGCGGATCAGTCATGCCGCGATCCCATCACGGGCGACGGAACGGGGCGTGGAATTCCGGGATGCGGACGGCTCCATGCCGCGCAGCCGTTCCATCACCGGCGCGAACGCCTCCATGCTCGGTTCCAGGACGGTGAGATAGCTGAACCCGTACCGCTCGCGCTGGGCCAGCACCTGGGCGCTCATCTCCGCCACGCTGCCGATCAGACCGATGGGCAGCTCCAGGACCTGTTCCGTGGTGAGGTAGGGGACCCGTTCCAGCAGGGGCTGCGCGGCGGCCTCGCGGTCGTCGGTGTCGATCACGAACTGAATGAGCAGGTTCAGCTCCGCCGGCTCCGCGCGGCCCGCCGCCAGTGCGCGGTACCGCGCGACACGCTCCTCGAGCTCGTCGGCGAGCATCGCCCGCAACTCTCCCGCCGAGCTTCCCGGCACCGAGCGCGCGCCGGTGAAGGCGGCGATCTCGGCGTGCTCGGCGGTGAGGCGCAGCACACGGTCGCCGTTGCCGCCGACGAGCAGGGGGACGCGCGGCTTCTGCACCGGCCGGGGCTGGTGTTCCTCGGCGGCGAGAAGCCGGTGGAGCTCCTCGATGGTGTGCAGCAGATGGTCCACCCGTCCGCCGGGCGAGAGCCACGGCAGACCCGCCGTGTCGTGCTCCGCCTTGACGTAGCCGGTGCCGAGCCCGAGCTCCAGCCGTCCCCCGGTCAGCGCGTCGGTCGTCGCCACCTCCCGGGCGAGCAGGGCCGGGTTCCAGAACCCCGCGTTCAGCACGAACGTGCCCAGCCGGGGCCGCTCGGTCGCCTCGGCCGCCGCGACCAGGGCCGGGAACGGCGCGGGCATGCCCAGATGGTCGGGGACCAGGATCACGTCGTAGCCGAGCTCCTCGGCCCGGCGGCACTTGGCCCGCCACTCGTCGGCCGGGGCGGGGGTCATCAGGTTGACGCCGAAGCGGAACGGACGCGGGCTCACCGGTTGCGACATGAACTCTCCTCACCCTCAAGGGACTTGAGCATCTGCCGCGATTCCATCACTCGTGCGCGATGGCCGCCAGCACATTCATGCGCGATGCACGCAACGCCGGCAGCAGCGCCGCCACGACACCCACGACCGCCGAGCCGATCACCACCGCCGCGATGGTGCCCCAGGGGATCGCCAGCGCCGTCATGCCCTGCAGCGCCAGCACCTGCTGGGTGCACACGCCCCACACCAGCCCCAGGGCGAGGCCCAGCACCGCGCCGAACACGGCGATCACCACCGACTCCAGCCGGATCATCCGGCGCAGCTGCCGCCGGGCGAGCCCGATGGCCCGCAGCAGCCCGATCTCCCGGGTGCGCTCCACGACCGACAGGGCGAGGGTGTTGACCACGCCGAGCACCGCGATGATGATCGCGAGGCCCAGCAGGGCGTACACGAGATAGAGCAGTACGGCGATCTGGTCGTGCACCAGGTCCTTGTAGTCGGCGATGTCGCGGACCTGCACCTGCGGATAGGGGTCGAGCGTCCTCTCCAGGCCGGCCCGCAGATCGTCCGGGCCGGTGCCGGAGGCGGCGTTGACGTACACGGCCGCGTCCTGCCCGCCCGGCGCGTACTCCTCCAGCGTGGCCAGGCTGAAGAAGATCCCGCCCTGGCCGCCGAACCCGTCCGCGGACTCCTGGTCGGTGAGGGCGCCCACCGTCAGCTCGGCCCGCCGGTCGCCCTGGAACTCGACGGGGACGGTGCTGCCGAGCCGTACGCCGTGGTCCTCGGCGAAGTCCTTGTCCATGGCGAGGTGGCCCGCCGCGAGCGCGTCCGCGGTGTCGCCCTGGGCGTAGGTGATGTTGGCGACCTCGTCGAGCTCGGGTTCGTAACCCGCGGCGGTCGTCTTCACGCGGTCGCCGTCCGGGAGCCGCAGCGCGATCGTCGTGAACTGCGAGCGTACGACGAGCCCCACGCCTTCGGTGTCCTGGATCCGCTCGGTGATCTCCCGTGGGAAGGGCACGAAGTTGCCGTTCTGCACCACGAAGTCGGCGCCCAGCGTCTTGTCGATCTGCTGGTCGAACGACTTGGTCATCGAGGCGCTGGCCACCGACATCCCGCCCACCAGCGCGAGGCCGACCATCAGGGCGGCCGCGGTGGCGCCGGTGCGGCGCGGGTTGCGCAGGGCGTTGCGCTGGCTCATCCGGCCGATCGAGCCGAACAGCGCGGGGAAGGCCCCGCCGAGGACCCGGATGACGGGCCGCACGAGCAGCGGTCCCGCGATCACCGTCGCGATCAGGGTCAGGAGCACACCGAGGCCCAGCAGGGACGCGGCCGACGACGTCTTCGAAGCCACCGCGCAGCCCACCAGCGCCGCCGCGCCGGCCGCCCCGACCACCGAGCCCAGCACCGCGCGCAGCCGCAGCGGCCGCCCGATCTCGGCGATCTCCGCGTCCGCCAGGGCCGCCATCGGCGAGACGCCCGCCGCCCGCCGGGCCGGGAGGTACGCCGCGACGAAGGTGACGCCCAGGCCGACCACGTACGCGGTCACCGGCGTCCCCCAGCCGATGACCATCTCGGTCGTCCTGATGTTCATCCCCATCAGGCCCATCAGCTCGATGAGCCCCACAGCCAGCCCGATACCGGCCGCGAGGCCCGCCGTCGAGCCGACCAGGCCGAGCAGCAGCGCCTCGGTGAGCACCGAGCGCCGCACCTGGCGCCGGTCCGCGCCGAGCGCCCGCAGCAGGCCCAGCTCACGGGTGCGCTGGGCGATCAGCATGGAGAAGGTGTTGACGATCAGGAACACGCCGACGAGGACCGCCACCCCGGCGAAGCCGAGCATGACGTACTTGATGATGTCGAGGAATCCGCCGAGCTGCTCGACGTCCGACTCGGCCTGCTCGCCGGCGGTGCGCAGCTCGTAGGCACCGCCGTCGGCGCCGAGCGCGTCGGCCACCCGCCGCTTCAGCTCGGGATCGCTGACGCCGTCGGCCGCGTCGAGGGAGATGCTGGTGGCGCCCTCGGGGTCGCCCAGCAGCTTGGTCTGCGCGGTCGGGGTGTCGAAGAAGACCAGCGCGGCGCCCGGGTTGGTGGTGGTGAAGGTGACGATGCCGACGACCTCGACCGGGAAGGAGCCCTCCTGCCCGATGACCGTGAGGCGGTCGCCGATCCGCACGTCCTTGCTGTCGGCGGTGTCCGCGTCGATCATGACCTGCCCGTCGCCCTTCGGGGCGTGACCCGAGGTGAGCTCCACGGGGCTGCGCTCGGTCGGGTTCCAGGCGGTGCCGATGGTGGGGGCGCCGGTGGTCGGGCCCACCGACTCGCGGTTCTCGTCGGCGACGGTGAGGCCCTCCACGTCCACGTCCGCGCGGGCCGCCGTGACGCCGTCGACCCGGGCGAGACGATCGGCGAGCGAGGCCGGCAGGGTCAGGGTCTGCCCCGAGGGGATCGTCTCGTCGAGGGTCTCCCTCGGGGTGACGGTGACATCGGCGGCGGTCGACGCGAAGAGCCGGTCGAAGGTGCGGCTGACGGTGTCCGAGAAGATCAGGCTGCCCGCGACGAACGCCACGGAGAGGATCACCGCCAGGGCGGAGAGCAGCAGCCGCCCCTTGTGGGCGAGGAAGCTCCGGAGCGTCGCTTTCAGCACGGGGTCAGGTCTCCTCGGGCGACGCGGGCGACGCGGGCGGCTCGGGCGACGTCGGCGACGTCGGCGAGGGTTCGTCGGCCGCCGGTATCGCCCCCGGCGCGGGCCCGCCGTCGTCGAACTGGCTCCGGATCACGTCGAACCCGGGGGTCTGGGGGTTTCCCCCGGTGAAAAGGCGCATGCGTTCCAGCACGGCCTCTGCAGTCGGCCGCTCCATCTCGTCGACGATCCGTCCGTCGCCCAGGAAGAGCACCAGGTCGGAGTGGGCGGCGGCGCCCGGGTCGTGGGTGACCATCACGACGGTCTGCCCGAGCTGGTCGACGGCCTCGCGCAGGAAGCCGAGCACCTCCAGGCCGGCCCGTGAGTCGAGGTTGCCGGTCGGCTCGTCCGCGAAGATCAGCTCCGGCCGGGAGGCGAGCGCGCGGGCGCAGGCGACGCGCTGCTGCTGGCCGCCGGAGAGCTGGGCGGGGCGGTGCCCCAGGCGGTCCCGCAGCCCGAGGGTGTCGATGACCTGGTCCAGCCACTTCTCGTCGGGCTTCTTGCCCGCGATGTCCATGGGCAGGGTGATGTTCTCGGCCGCGTTCAGAGTCGGGATGAGGTTGAACGACTGGAACATGAACCCGATCCGGTCCCGCCGCAGCCGCGTCAGCTCGCGGTCCTTCAGCCCGGTGATCTCGGTGTCGCCGAGCCACACCTGCCCCGCCGAGACGTTGTCGAGGCCCGCCAGGCAGTGCATCAGCGTGGACTTTCCCGAGCCCGACGGCCCCATGACCGCGGTGAAGCGGCCGCGCGCGATGTCCACGTCCACCGCGTCGAGGGCGAGCACCGTCGTCTCGCCCGAGCCGTACGCCTTGGTCAGGCCACGGGCGCGGGCAGCGATCCCGTCCGCCGACGCGGAGCCCGGGACGTGCTGGGCAGCTGCAGTGGACAAAACCGCCTCCTCGCGGACGTAACGACCCTCATCTTCGCCGAGCGTAATGTGATCCAGCGCACGTCGGGTATCCGCCGAAGGTCCCGGTCGTTCTCCGTCCCAGGTCGGGCCCCTGATATCGATGTAAGGGGCATGCTCCACCCCTGGACGCACTCTTGCCGTTGCTAGCACTCCCGCGCTAGCTTCGAAGCATGGCGAAGACCCAGCTGAACGTGAGAGTGGACGAGGGTACGGCCCGCGCCGCCCGCGAGCGCGCCCTGGCCCGCGGCATGAGCGTCAACCGCTACATCGAGGAACTGGTCAAGCAGGACACCGGCGAGGTCGGTCATACGTTCGTCGAGGCCGCGGCCGATTTCATGAAGCAGTACGAGTCGGTGTTCGCCGAGGAGTTCGGCGCCGACCGCGAGGGCTCGCGCGAAGGTCGCCACTGAACCGTTGAGCGAACTGCATATCGACCTCGCCTGGCTGCTCATGCTCGCCGAGAAGCGGACGCCGGGGGACCCCCAGGTCTCCGACTGGGGAGCCCTCGTCGCCGCCGTGGCACGCCATCAGGCCGAGATATTCGACGTCCCCGTCTACGACAGCCCGCACGCCCGGGCCGCCGCCCTCCTCCAACTGCTCATCCACGTCCCCGCGCTGGAGCGCTCCAACGCCCTGTTCGCCTCCGCGGTCGCCTACGCCTACCTGGTCGCCAGCGGCCTCAAGGTCGTCACCTCACCCGAGCAGGTACGCGACCTGGCCCGGCTGGTGAAGAGCGGCGAGGCCTCGGTGCAGGACATCGCGCGGGAACTGCGGCAGTGGAGCCTGTGACGTGTGGCAGTGGAGCCTGTGACTACCGACTGACCGGCGGCCGCCATGCCGTGCCCAGCGTGCAGTACGACGAGGGCAGCGCCGGCCCCTGCTCCGGCACCATCACCCGCCGGCAGGGGCCGAGTTCGAAGCCCGCCTCGCGCAGTGCAGCGACCGGGTCCCGGGAGACATGGCAGCCGCCGCTCAGCAGCGGCCACACCGTCCGGTCCAGCGCCCGCTGCGTGAGGAGCATCGCGCGGCCGCCGCCCCGGCCGTGCTCGAAGAACCGCACCATGCCGCCCGGCCGCAGCACCCGCCGCACCTCGGCCAGCGCCCGCGGCACGTCCCGCACGCTGCACATCACCAGCGACAGCACCACCGCGTCGAAGGCCTCGCTCTTGACCGGCAGCGCCTCCGCCACGCCCGGCGCCACATCCACCGGCACCCCGGCGCGCAGCGCGGACTCCACCGCCAACTTCCGCAGCATGCGCTCCGGTTCGATGGCGACGACCTCCGACACCGCCCGCGGATAGTGGGCGAAGTTCAGACCGTTGCCGGCGCCGATCTCGATCACCCGGCCGGACAGCCCGGCCAGCAGCCGGTCGCGGATGTCGGCCATGCCCATCCGTGTCTCGGCGTTGACGCTGACCCGGGCGTAGAAACGGGCGAACAGCGGGTGGTGCACGGCATCCCGTGGCACCTTGCCGGAACCGGTGGCGGACCTCGGGGCCATGGGGACCTCCCGGGAGGACGGGACTCATTCTCGATTGTCCCCCGTTCGGGACCGGCGCACCCCCGCTGTCGCCGCGGCTGTCGTCCGAGCGGGGCCCCGCCTCAGCCGATGAAGTCCCGGACCTGCTCGTACACGCCGTGATCGTTGTTCATGTCAGTGTGCGAGACACAGCCCACTTCGACGTTCGTCGCGCCGCTCAGGATCGCGGTGGTGTCGGGAGTCAGCGCGTCGTCACAGTTCGACCAGTAGCTGGCGTACGACACACCGCCCGGGGTCTCGTCACCGGAGTTCAGCGCGGTCAGGAACGAGCTGCCGGTGTTCATCTCCGCGCAGGAGGTGTACAGCCACGCGCACCACGAGGCGGTGGACGTGCCGTGGTTCACGCCGGCCGTCGAGACGAAGTCGTCCACGTACGACGTCCCGCTGAGGTTCTTGAGGTAGTAGCGGGCGCTCAGCGCGCCCATGGAGTGCACGACCAGGTCGACCTTCGAGGCACCGGTCCGGGCGAGCACGTCCTTGATCTCGGTCGCGAGCCGCTGGGCGGTGGTGGCGTTCGACTGGGCCCAGTCGTACGACCAGGCGTCCAGCTCGGCGGAGGAGTAGCCGTCGGCCTCGAAGTAGCCGGCCCAGTCGTCCCAGCTGCTCGCCGAGCTGCTCAGGCCGTGCACGAAGACGACGGGATCGTGGGCGGCCGCCTGCGCGGGTGTGGGGGAGAGGGACAGTGACAGAAGGAGCGATGAGGCCGCGGCCGTCAGAACCGTGGCGATGCGACGCTTGTGGCGCTGCATGATGCCTCCTGAAACGTGTGGGGTTGTCAGGAGTGTCGAGCCGGTCTACGCGCGCCGCATCGGCGAAATCGCCGGTCTTTACGCTTCAACTGACCCGCCAGTAACGTCATCTGTGTGGTGACCCCGGTGAACCCCCCACCTCTCGACCGCACTTCGCCACCGCAGCCGACGGACGCGTGGCGAGCGTCGGCCGCCGCCCTTCCCGAAGGGGTCCGTGTCCGGGTGCTGCGCGCGGTGTACGGCGATCCGCGCGCCGCCGCCGAACTGGCCCCGCGCCTCACCGACCGCCAGGCGACGGGCCTCGACCCGCTCCCCACGGAACCGGCCGACCAGGCGCCGGCGCTGCTGCGCGAACGCCGGGCGGAGATACGGGCGTTGCCCGACGACACACGCCTGCTGCTCCTGCTCGCCGCCGCCGACCAGTACCCGGTCCCCACCGACGCCTTCCTGCGCGCCGTCATGGCCGCCCGCCTCGACACCCGGTCCCTGGACACCGCTGAGGCGGCCGGGACCGCGCACGCCGGGGCGGGCGGCGTGGTGTTCCGCGACGCGTGGACGCGGATCGCGGCCTACGAGACGGGCTCCCCGGCCGACCGGCGCGACGTCCACCGGCTGCTGGCCCGCGTACTGCGCGGCGAGGGCGAGACACCGTGGCGTTCCTGGCACCGGGGCGCGGGGGCGGTCGGCCCCAGTGGGCGGCTGGCCGCGGAACTCGGCGTGGCCGCGGGCAAGGCGGCCGGCGCGGGGCGGCTGCCGTTGGCGCGGGCCCTGGCGGAGCGGGCCGCCGCGCTGTGCCCGGACCCGTCCCGGCGGTCCCGCCTGATGGCCCGGGCCGCCGGATACGCCTGGCGGTCGGGCGACGGCGACCGGGCGCGCAGGCTGGCGGCGGCCGTGGCCGACGACGCGCTGAGCGGGGTGTTGGCGCTGCGGTCGGGGAACGCGACGGAGGCGTTCGACGCGCTGCTGACGGCGGTGGTTCGGGCAGCGAACGCACCGACGCCGGCCACCGCCTCCGACGCCACGTCAGGTCGCGCCGTCACTGCCGCCTCCGACGCTGCCTCGGGTTGTGGTGTCGCTGCTGTCTCTGATGCCGGGTCGGGTTGTGGTGTCGCTGCTGTCTCTGATGCCGGGTCGGGTTGTGGTGTCGCTGCCGTCTCCGATGCTGCCTCGGGTCGCCGTGCCACCGTCGCCTCCGACGCCACTCCAGGTCGCGGCGTGACCCCCGCCTCCGACGCCACTCCGGGTCGCCGCGTCACCCCCGGCTCCGTCACCCACCTCCTCGCCCGGGCCACCGAGGCCGCCATCTACACGGGAGACCTGCGCCGCCTGCGTGAGGCGTCCCGGGTCGCCGACCGGCTCGGGGTTGTGCAGCCCGGCACCCTGGGCGGGCTCGTCGCCGCGTTCGACGGGCGGTACGAGGACGCGCGCGACCTGCTGAAGGCGGCGGCCGGGCGGTGCGGGCCGGGTGGCGACCCCACTGTCCTCATCCACGCCGGGATCGCCGCCCTGCTTCTCGGCGACCACACCCGCGCGGCCACCGCGACCCTGCGGGCCACCGCCTCCGCCCGGACGCGGGGCGCTCCGGTGACCGTGCCGCAGGCGATGGAGTTCCGGGCGTACGCCGACTTCTGGACCGGGCGCCCCCGGGCCGGTGAGGCCGCCGCGGCCGATGCGCTGTGGCAGGCCCACGCCACCGGTCAGGACAACGGTGCCTGCCATCTGCAGGCCGCCCTCGCCATGTTCGCGGCGCTCACCGCCGACGCCGACGTCTGCCGCGAACGCGCCGCGACCGCACGGTCGTACGCCCTCGCCCGCGGCCTGGGCCTGCCCGCGGCCCTCGCCCAGTGGGCGCTCGCCTTCCTCGACCTGAGCAGCGGCCGCTACGCCGCCGCGGCCGCCCGGCTGCGCGCCCTCGCCGGATTCGGCCCCGGCCACGGCCACCGGGCCATCCGCCATCTGGCCACCCCGCACTATGTGGAGGCCGCCGTCCGCACCGGCGACACCCGGGTCGCCCGTGTGGCACACGCCGACTACGAGCGCTGGGCCGACACCGTCCGCAGCCCCGACGACCTGGCCCTCAGCGCCCGCTGCCGAGCCCTGCTCGCCCCCGGCGCGGAAGCCGTCGACCACTACCGCGCGGCACTCGACCTGCACTCCCACGGCACCCGGGACTTCGAACGGGCCCGCACGGAGCTGCTGTTCGGCAGTGCCCTGCGCCGGCTGCGGCGCCGTACGGAGGCACGCGACCGTCTGCACAGCGCTCTGGAGGCCTTCGACTCCTTCGGCGCCCCGCACTGCGCGACCCAGGCCCGCACCGAACTGCGCGCCCTGGGCACCCCGGCCGTCCCGGGACAGAGCAGCCCCGACACCCCCGTCTCCCGCCTCACGGCCCAGCAGTTCCTGATCGCCCGCATGGCGGCCGAGGGTGCCACCAACCGCGAGATCGCCGCCCGCCTGGCCCTCAGCCCGCGCACGATCGACCACCATCTGCGCGGTGTCTTCACCCGCCTGGGCATCCGCTCCCGCATCGAACTGGTACGGATCGTCGCCGAGGGCGAAGCCGACCAGCGGACGAACCCAGCGAGACAAGAAGACGGCACGAGGGACTGAGACACCCGGCTCAGGGCGCCACCCGCCCCCGAAACCCCTCCGCGTCCCACGTCCCGAACAGCCTCGGCGCCAGCCAACCCGCCGCCGCGCCACGGAAGTCGGCGGGCGGCAGCGCTCCCGCTCCCGCCGGCACCGCGCCCAGCAGCGGCGCCCCCGCGACCTCCGGCAGATCCGCCACATTGCAACGCGACGCCAGATCCGGCGCCTGGGGCCAGCTCCCGATCACCACGCCCAGCAAGTCCAGCCGCCGGCCGCGCAGCTCACGCGCCGTGAGCTCCGTCGTGTTCAGGGTGCCCAGGCCGGCCGACGCCACCACCAGGACCGGCGCCGCCATCAGCTCGGCCGCGTCCGCCAGGGTGCCGCCCGCCTCGTCGAAGCGGACCAGCAGGCCACCCGCCCCTTCCACCAGCACCAGGTCGTACTCGGCGGACAGCTTGGCGGCGGCCTCGGCGATCTCGTGCGGCCGGACCGGTGCCCGGCCGGCCCGGCGTGCCGCCGTCGCGGGGGCCAACGGGTCGGGATAGCGGGCGAGTTCCGCCGTCGTCACCGCGCCCGCGAGCCGCGCCACCTCCTGCGCGTCCCCCGGCTCGTGTGGCCGTACCCCCGTCTGCGCCGCCTTCAGCACCGCCACCGACCGGCCCGCCGCCACCGCCGACGCCGCGATCGCGGCCGTCGTGACCGTCTTGCCGACCTCGGTGCCGGTGCCCGTGATCACCAGTACCGGCATCTCAGCCCTCCCGCGCCGCCGCGCACACCGCACGGGCGATCCTCGCCACGTCGACGTCGCCCGTGACGTACGGCGGCATCGTGTAGACGAGGTCGCGGAACGGCCGCAGCCACACGCCCTCGCGCACGGCCGCCGCGCTCGCCGCCTTCATGTCCACGGCGTGGTCCAGCTGGACGACCCCGATGGCTCCCAGGACCCGTACGTCCGTCACGCCCGCAAGGTCCGCCGCGGGCGCCAGTCCCTCCCGCAGTCCCGCCTCGATCCGCTTGACCTCGGCCTGCCAGTCCTGGCCGAGCAGCAGCTCGATCGAGGCGCCGGCGACCGCGGCCGCCAGCGGATTGCCCATGAACGTCGGGCCGTGCGCCAGCACCGGCACCTCGCCGCGCGAGATGCCGTCGGCCACGCGGGACGTGCACAGCGTCGCCGCCATCGTCATATAGCCGCCGGTCAGCGCCTTGCCCAGGCACATCACGTCCGGCGTCACCGCCGCGTGCTCCGCCGCGAACAGCGCGCCCGTGCGGCCGAAACCGGTCGCGATCTCGTCGAACACCAGCAGCACGTCGTGCGCGTCGCACGCCTCGCGCAGCACCCGCAGATACGCGGGGGAGTGGAACCGCATCCCGCCCGCGCCCTGCACGACCGGCTCGACGATCACCGCGGCCAGTTCGTGCGCGTGCCGTTCGATCAGTGACCGCAGATGGTCGGCGTACGACTCCTCGTACTCGGCCGGCGGCGGGTCCGCGAACACCTGGCGCTGGAGCACCCCGGTCCACAGCTCGTGCATCCCGCCCTCGGGGTCGCACACCGACATCGGCTGCCAGGTGTCGCCGTGATAGCCGCCGCGCCAGGTCAGCAGCCGCTGCTTGCCGGGGCGGCCCAGCGAGCGCCAGTACTGCAGGCACATCTTGGCCGCGACCTCGACCGACACCGACCCGGAGTCGGCGAGGAAGACATGCTCCAGGCCGTCCGGCGACATGTCGACAAGGAGCTTCGCCAGCCGTACGGCGGGCTCGTGGGTGAGCCCGCCGAACATCACATGGCTCATCCGCCCGAGCTGCTCGCGCGCGGCGTCGTTGAGCACCGGGTGGTTGTAGCCGTGGATCGCCGACCACCAGGACGACATGCCGTCGACCAGTTCACCCGAACGGTCCGCGAGCTTCAGCCGTACGCCGCTCGCCGACTCCACCACGAGGGGCTCCGCCAGGCCCGGCATGGGCCCGTACGGATGCCACACGTGCCGACGGTCGAGCTCCAGCAGCTCGGGCACGCTCAGCTCAGGCATTGGGCGCGAGGTCCGTACCGGCGCCCCGGCGGCGTACGGCGACCAGGTCGGTGCGCGGCTCGCCGGCCGGGGCGGCGGCAGCGGCCGTACCGCAGACACCGCCACCCTCGTGCGACCCGCAACCGCCCCCGGCCGTCGTCGCCCGGTGCTCCGGCAGCGTCACCTGGTCGGTGCCCTCCACCTCGAAGCCGGCGTCGGCGATCATCTCCAGGTCGGCCTTGCCCGCCTGGCCCTCGGTCGTGAGGTAGTCGCCGAGGAAGATCGAGTTGGCCAGGTTCAGGGCGAGCGGTTGCATGGTGCGCAGATGGACCTCCCGGCCCCCGGCGATCCGCACTTCCACGTCCGGACAGACGAACCGCACCATCGCCAGGATCCTCAGGCACCGCTGCGGAGTGAGGTTCCACTCCTTGGCCAGAGGTGTTCCCTCGACCGGGATCAGGAAGTTCACCGGCACCGAGTCCGGGTCCAGCTCACGCAGCGCGTACACGACGTCGACGAGGTCCTCGTCGCTCTCGCCCATGCCCGCGATGAGCCCGGAGCAGGCGGAAAGACCGGCCGCGTGCGCCTTGTGCACGGTGTCCACGCGATCGGCGTAGGTATGCGTGGTCGTGATGTCCCCGTACGTCCCCTCGGACGTGTTGAGGTTGTGGTTGTACGCGTCCGCGCCGGCCTCGCGCAGCCGCTCCGCCTGGCCGTCGGACAGCAGACCGAGACAGGCGCACACCTCGACGCCCTCGTTCTGCTCCTTGATCGCCTTGATGGTGCCCGCGACCCGGTCCACGTCACGGTCGGTCGGGCCGCGCCCGGACGCCACCAGACAGACCCGCTTGGCGCCTCCCGCCAAACCGGCGGCCGCGGCCTGGGAGGCCTCGTCGGGCTTGAGCCAGGTGTATTTGAGGATGCCGGTGGTGGAGCCGAGGCGCTGGGAACAGTAGGAGCAGTCCTCGGGGCACAGCCCGGACTTCAGGTTGACGAGGTAGTTGAGTTTCACCCGTCGGCCGAACCAGTGCCGGCGCACCTTGCCGGCCGCGGCCACCACATCGAGCAGGTCGTCGTCGGAAGTGGCGAGGACGGCCAAGGCTTCCTCGCGGGTCGGCAGCTCGCGCCGAAGCCCCTTGTCCACCAGCGTGTTCAGCAGGTCCATGGGAGCTGATCCTTACGTACGGAGGGTGCCGGAGCCAAGGAGAGTTCGCACAACCCTGTCGATTCGATGTGTGGGTATTGCCACACCGTGCGCCGTCGGTCGTGCGACTAGTGTCTGTGCACTGCCTACAAAAGCCCGGAGGAACCATGGCGTTCGGCTGGATCGACGAGCAGGCGGAGCTGCGCCGCCGGGCCGGACTCGTGCGGACCCTGCGCCCCCGCCCCGCCGACTCGCCGCTCCTCGACCTCGCGAGCAACGACTACCTGGGCCTGGCCCGCCACGAGGAGGTCGTCGCGGGGGCGGTGCGATCGGCGCGGCGCTGGGGCGGCGGCGCGACCGGCTCCCGGCTCGTCACGGGCACGACCGAGCTGCACACCGCGCTGGAGCGCGAGCTGGCCGGCTTCTGCGGTTTCGAGGCGGCCCTGGTCTTCTCGTCCGGCTACGCGGCCAACCTCGCCGCGGTCACCGCGCTGGCCCCGCACGGTTCGCTGATCGTCTCGGACGCGGGCAACCACGCCTCGCTGATCGACGGCTGCCGACTGGCGCGCGGCACGACACAGGTCGTCGCGCACTCCGACCCCGACGCCGTGCGCAAGGCGCTCCGGACGCACGACGGTCCCGCCGTGGCCGTGTCCGACACCGTCTTCTCGGTCGACGGCGACGCCGCCCCGCTGGCCGAGTACGCCGAGGCGTGCCGGGGGCGCGGCGCGGGGCTGGTCGTCGACGACGCCCACGGCCTCGGTGTGCTCGGGGACGGCGGTCGAGGGGCCCCGTACGCGGCCGGGATCGCCGGTGCCGACGACGTCGTCGCGACGGTCACGCTGTCCAAGTCGCTCGGCAGCCAGGGCGGCGCCGTCCTGGGCCCCGCCCGGGTGATCGAGCACCTGGTCAACACGGCCCGGACGTTCATCTTCGACACGGGCCTCGCCCCCGCCTCCGCGGGCGCGGCCCTGGCGGCGCTGGGCCTGCTGCGCCGCGAGCCGGAGCGGGCGGCGCGGGCGGGTGCGGTGGCACGCGAACTCCACGCACGTCTGACCGCCGCCGGTCTGGAAGCGGTACGTCCGGACGCCGCGGTCGTCTCCGTGCGCGCGCCGTCCCCGGAGGGGGCCGTCCAATGGGCGGCCGAGTGCCGGGCGGCCGGCCTCGCCGTGGGCTGCTTCCGTCCTCCCTCCGTGCCCGACGGCATCTCACGGCTCAGGCTGACCGCCCGCGCGGACCTCACCGAGGCCGAGATCGAACGCGCTGTACGGGTGATCGGCGAGACACGACCATGAGTCGGCGTGACACGGCCTGTCTTCGCCTGTCATCGAATTGATTGGAACCAGTCAGGGTTGATCGAAACCGATCGAAGTGGTCAGGGCTGGAACGCGGCCGTGAAGCCCGCCCAGCTCTCGGGGGAGAAGAGCAGCGCGGGTCCGGCCGGGTCCTTGGAGTCGCGCACGGCGAGCAGCCCGGTCCAGGGACCGGAGTGCGGTCGTGCCGTCTCCACGCAGTTGTTGGCTCCCGTGCTGTAGCTGCTGCGCAGCCAGCACGCGCCGAACAGTTCGGTGCTCGACGTGATGTTCCGAGGCAGTGCGGTCATGGTGCCTCCTTACGCGCCGCCAGCCAGCGCGGCGATGTAATCCAGCGATTCCTCGGGCGAAAGGGCGTGGATCCGAAGGGCGTTGAAGGCCTCCGTGTAGGCCTGGAGGTCTTCTTTCCGTTCGAGATAGAGGCTACTCGTCAAGTGGTCGAGAACAACCACATCCAGATCAGAAGTGCTCGAAAATGAGAAGATAACGAAAGGCCCGGTGATGCCGATATGCTCCCCGGCCTTGAACGGCAGCACCTGGAGCCTGACTTGGGGCAGCCGCGCCGCCTCCATCAGCCGGCTCAGCTGCCGCGTCATCACCTCGGGCCCGCCGATCTCCCGGTGCAGCACCGCCTCGTCCAGCACCGCGCTCAGCCTCATCGGCGGATCGGCGCGCAGCACGTCCTGCCTGGCCAGACGCACCGCGACCAGCGCGTCCAGGCGTTCGTCGGCCTCATCGGCCTCGTCGGCAAGGCCGCCCACCGCGGCCCGGGTCACCGCCCGGGCGTACTCGGGCGTCTGGAGCAGCCCTGGCACCACGGACGTCTCCAGGGTGCGCATCGCGCTCGCCTGCGACTCCAGGCTGATGAAGTCCCGGTACGTGGGTGGCAGCACTCCGCGGTACGCGTGCCACCAGTTGTGCCGGCCGCCACCCTCGTCGGACCCCGCCAACACCAACAGTAACTCCCGCAGTTGGGCGTCCCGTACGGCGTAGACGTCGAGAAGTAACCGCACATCGGCCGGTTTCACCCCACTGGCGCCGGTCTCGATCCGGCTCACCTTGGACTGGTGCCAGCCCGCCAGCCGGGCCGCCTCACCGCTGGTGAGCCCCGCCCCGGTGCGCAATGCGCGCAGTTCCGCGCCCAGTTTTCGGCGGCGCACCGCGGGACCGTGCTGCATGGGCTACTCCTTACTCCAACCGAGCCGCCCAAATACGGTCTGCCGTCGCAGAGTTCACCGCTTCGAGCGACAGATATATGCATATCTTGGTGGATCGCCACCCGTGACAGGCGCGGTAATGGCAGTCTGGCGACGAAGCACCAGTCCGGGACCGTACTCGAACCATCCGCTCCGTGTCGGACTCCGGTCCCGTGGGAAAGGGACGACGTCGCCATGGCAGATCATCTGGAAGCATCCGTCACTCTGCCGAGCGATCCCGCCTCGGTCTCCGCTGCCCGGGCCTATGTGCTCACCACCCTCGCGGAGTGGGGATTGCCACCGGAAGCGGAAGTGGCCGACACCATCCGCCTGATCGTCTCCGAACTCACCACCAACGCCGTACAGCACACCCTCGGCCAGTCACCCACCTTCACGGTGGACCTCGCGCTCGACCGTGACGAACAACTGCGCATCGGCGTCACCGACAGCCACCCGCGCTTCCCCAAGCGGCTGCCGGCCGCCGTCCAGCAGGACAACGGGCGCGGCATGGTCATCATCCGCTGGCTGACCGCCGAATGCGGCGGCAAGCTGAGAGTGCGCCCCACCCGCGAGGGCGGCAAGACCGTCTCCATCGAACTTCCGTGGACCGTGCCCGCCGCACCGGTGGCGGCGGCCGGACCGCAGGAGTCATAGCCCCTCGGTGCTACTGCGGCTGCCCCGACCGGCCGAACGTGCCGCGCAACAGGGCCCGGAAGGCGTCCGCCGCGGGAGCCGCCTCGTCGCCGCGATAGGCGACCGAGATCGTACGGCGCAGCTCTCCGCCTTCCAGCGCGCGCACCCCGACCGGAGTGACCGACGTGCGCGCCACCATCTCCGGTACGACCGCGACCCCGAGCCCCGCACTGGCCAGCGCGCACACCAGCAGATACCCCGGCGTCGGCACCAGCACCGACGGCGTCGCCCCGGCCCGGGTGAGCACCGCCTCCACACCCCGCCGGGCCGGAGCGTCCGGCGCCATGCTGATCAGGGGCTGCCCGGCGAGCTCGGCCAGCGGCAGCCGGGCGGTGCCGGTGGTGAGGGTGTGGCCGGGGGCGGACACCAGGACCAGTTCCTCCACGAGGATCGGCTCGACGCCGACGGTGGCGGGCAGCGGAGTCGGTTCCCCCGGTGCGTAGGTGTGCGTCAGCGCCAGATCGACCTCGCCCGCCGCCACCGCCGCGACACCGGCCGACGGCTCGTAGTCCGCGACCGTCAGCTCCACGTCCGGATGCGCCCGGCGAAAGGCGCTCAGGGCCGGTGGCAGCAGATGGATGCCCGCCGTCTGGAAGGTGCCGAGCCGCAGGGTGCCGCCCGAGAGACCGGTCAGCCGGGCCAGTTCGTGCCGCGCCCGGTCGAGTTCGTCGAGCACGCGCCGCGCCCGGGCCACCAGCAGCTCGCCCGCACCCGTCAGCCGCGCCCCGCGGTGGTGCCGTACCAGCAGGGCGGTACCCGCCTCGCGCTCCAGCTTGGCGAGCTGCTGGGAGAGCGCGGGCGTGGTGTAGCCGAGCCGCTCTGCGGCCCGGGTGATCGAACCCGCCTCCGCGACCGCCACCAGGGCGGCGAGCCGGACCGGGTCGTACATGGGAGCCCCGATCTGTCTTAACCAATGCTTAAGGACTTCCCAGAATATTCGTAATACCTGCTGAAGGCATCCTCGCGGCAGTCTGGACCGCATGGACGCTCAGCTCATGGTCTTCACCGGTGTCGCGGCCGGCCTGGTCGCCATGCCCGGCGCCGACTTCACCGTCGTCGTACGCAACGCGCTCGTCTCCCGCCGGGCCGGCATCGCCTGCGCGCTCGGGATCGGGGCCGGGCTGCTGGTCCACGTGACGCTGGCGGTGGTGGGGGTCGCCGCGGTCCTGGCCGCCGTACCGGCCCTGTTCCGCGCGATCCAAGTGGTGGGCGGCGGCTATGTGTTGTACCTCGGCGTCCAGACGCTGCGGCGGCGGCACTCCGAAGCGGGGGAGACGCACGAGCAGTCCACCGCGCGACCGCTGCGGCAGGGCTTCGTCACCAACGCCCTCAACCCGAAGGCGTCCCTCACGTTCCTCAGCGTGCTGCCCCAGTTCGTGCCCGCGGGCGCTCCGGCGCTGCCCCGGACGCTGCTGCTGGCCCTGATCGTGCTGGCGATCGCCCTGGTGTGGTTCCAGGTGGTCGCCCTGCTGGTGGACCGGCTCGGCAGGTGGCTGCGCCGGCCGCGCGCCGCCCGGGCGGTCACCGTCGGCACCGGCGCCGCCCTGACGGCCTTCGGCGCGGCACTCCTCGCCGGGTCCGTGCCGGCCCTCTGATGCCCCGGGGGCGGTGACGGCGCGTCAGGCCGCCCGCACCACCCCCGGGAAGGTCACTTGACCCGGCCGTACCAGACGCTCCTGGTCCAGATCTTCTGCAGCTTCACGACGTCCCCGGACTTCGGGGAGTGCCAGATCTTTCCCTTCCCGGCGTAGATGCCGACGTGGTAGACGTTCGACCCCGAGTGGAAGAACACCAGGTCTCCGGCCTTGCGGCTCTTCGCGGAGATGTGGCGGGTCTTGTTGTACTGCTGGGCCGCCGTGCGCGGCAGCTTCTTGCCCGCCTTCTTGAACGAGTACAGCGTGAGCCCCGAGCAGTCGAACCGGTGCGGCCCGGCGGCGCCCCACTTGTACGGGGAGCCCTTCTTGGAGGCCGCGATCCGAAGTGCCTTCGATGCCGGCGTGGCGGCCTCCGCCTCGGAGGCGAAGCCGGGAGCCACGATCGAGCCGCCCACTGCGGCGATGGTGAGGGCCGAGGCCGTACCGGCCCGGACCATGAGCGACGGGACACGATTGAGCGCAGTCATGCGCAACCCTTCGTCAGCCGCCTGTGAAGGATGACCTGTCGGATTCGGGCTGGCGAAGTTGCCCGGCCGCGTTGCCACGGCTTCACCCCAAGGGCTGCTCGGCTCGAACGAACGTCCGCTCCGGCGGCCCGTCTTGCTCGGGTCCTCCACTCCTGCCGATCCACTCCGTCGACCGGTCATCCGGGCGGCGGCAGGACTCGGCGTCCGCCCGGACCGCCCCGCCGCTGCGGCGGGGGCTTGTCGTCAGACAGGGATCTTGACGCACGGATGAACGAAATACCCAACGGAATCGGGGATTTGTGGCGTTACTCACCACTCACCCGTTCGGGTGGGTGGCCGGGTGTTCGAGGGGGTGTCCAGATGCCCGAGGAGTCCCGGACCAGCGACGGAACACCTCATTCCGTCCGGGGGTCATGCCTCTTGCGCAACCCTGGCGGGCGCGCAAAAAGTAGGCTCGGCTACGCCGAAAGGGGGTACCTCGACTGGTCCGTTTCAGCCCGGTTCCGGACGCCTCGTCAGCGGGTCGGGACGTCCGGAATCCGGCTGTACACGTCGTCAACTGTCGGAGCGCGGTGGCACCGTGACGCGAGCCGTGCGGCGCTCTCCGTCCAGCACGCGCAACGCACGCGCCAGCGTGGGCGCGTGCAGCTCCGTCTCACCGCGCTGGTGCATCAGCGCCAGCGCGTCCCGCAGCTCGGCCGCCTTGCTCACCAGCGCCTGGGCGGCGCGCAGTCCGCGGTAGGTGTCGCCGTACTGCGCCGGATTGATCCGGCCGAGCAGGTCCACCGCATCCAGGTAACGGTCGATCAACTCCCCCTCCGCGCGCGTCAGCGCGGGCAGGGGCGGCAGCTCGGGTGGCAGCACCGGCCGATCACCGCCCCGTCGGCGGGGCCATCGTGGACCTGCGGTCGGGGACGATCCGGTCCGCCAGCCCGTACTCCACCGCCTCCTGTGCGGTGAGGACCTTGTCCCGCTCGATGTCCTCGGTCACCTGTTCGCGGCTGCGCCCGGTGTGCTCGGCGAGCATCTCCTCCAGACGGGCCCGAATCCGCGTCAGTTCGTCGGCCTGGATGGCCAGATCGCTCGCCTGTCCCTCGACCGGCTCGGGCAGGGCGGGCTGATGGAGCACCATCCGGGCCCCCGGCAGCGCGAACCGCTTGCCCGGTGTGCCCGCGGCCAGCAGTACGGCGCCGGCCGCGCCGGCCTGGCCCAGGCAGATCGTCTCCACGTCGCAGGCGACGTACCGCATGGTGTCGTAGATCGCCGACATGGCGCTGAACGAGCCGCCGGGGGAATTGATGTACAGCGAGATGTCCTGGTCGGGGTCCTTGTGCTCCAGGTACATGAACTGGGCCATCACGTCGTTCGCCGAGGTGTCGTCGATCTGGGTGCCGAGAAAGACGATCCGTTCCTCCAGCAGCTTCGAGTAGGGGTCCTGCGTCCTGAGGCCGGAACTCGTGCGCTCGGTGAACTCGGGCAGTACATAGCGCGCGGACGGTCGGGTCATGGCTCACGCCTCCCTCTCCGGGGTGCCTGTAAAAAATGTACAGGACGTACATGACGTAATGTGGGGAGCATGGCCTACGAGATTCCGGTGACGCAAGCCAGGGCTGAGCTCGCCGATCTGATCAATCGCGTGGTGTACGGCGGTGAGCGCGTCGTCGTGACCCGTCATGGCAAGCCCCTTGTCGCCCTTGTCTCCGCCTCTGACCTCGAACGACTGGAGGAGCTCGGGGCGCCGGCGGAGCTCGCCGAGGAGCAGGTGATCAGCGCGGTCTCCAGCGTCCGCGAGGTCGCGTCCGCTCCCCGCGAACGGCAGCGCTTCGGCATCGCCGCCGAGCACCGCGGTGCGAGCCCCTCCTAGTACCCGCATCCCAGTACCCGTCTCCGGCACGACGAAGACCGTGCACCCCCGTCCGCTACAGCGGGGGTGCACGGTCGCTTCGGGGTGGCCGGCGGTCAGCCGACGGTGGCCAGTTCCCGCTCGGGTGCCCGCTCGGCGCTCGCCTTCCTCGCCTTGAGCGCGCTCCCCAGCAGTACGGCGCCCAGGCCCAGCGCGGCCCACCAGGTCAGGGTCAGCGCCGGGCCGGTCGCCGCCGCGCCGTCGAAGAAGGACACCGAGCGCAGCAGGGTCGTGCCCGCGCCGGGCGGCAGCCACTGGCCGATCACGCCGACCGGCTCCGGCAGCATCTGCGGTGCCGAGGGCGCGCCGGAGAAGGGGTTGCCGAACAGCATCACGGCGCCGGCCACGATCCCGACACCGGCGGTGCCGATGAGCGCGGCGAGCCCCGCGACGGCGGCACTCACCGCCAGCGTCGCCAGGGCGAGCACCCCGGCCTCCGCCCACCAGTCGCCGGTGAGCACCCCCAGCCAGCTGTGCGCGAGGGCGGCCGCGATCACGCCGATCAGTGCGGCGACGCCGACCAGCGCGCTCACGGCGCGCATGCCGCGCAGTCCGAGCAGGGTCACCGCGGCGCCCGCCGCAATGCCGGCCAGGGCCAGTGGCAGCACACTGGCGTTCAGGGCCGCGCCGCGCGGGTCGTTCTCGGGTGCGGGGACGACGTCGACGGTCCTGACCTGGGTGCCCTCGGCGGCGGCCTGCTCGGCCACCGCCTGCTGGAGGAGCTGGGCGACCGTCGGGCTCGCGGCCGATGCGGTCAGCAGTTCGGGCCCTTGGGGTGTGACGACGACCGCGCCGTATACGGTCCGGTCCTCGACGGCCTCCCGGGCCGCGGCCTCGTCGGCGTAGCGGTGGATCTCGAACGCGCCGTCCTTCTGGGCGAGCTGCCGCTCCACCTGGGCCGTGGCCGCGGCGGGCCCGGCCACGCCGAGCGGCAGGTCGCGGGGCGCGGTGCGGGCGGCGGGCCAGGCGAAGGCCCACAGGGCGAGGGCGGCGATGACGGGCACGAGGACGACGACCGCGATCAGGCGGCGACGCGCCGGGGCCCTGGTCGGCGTAGCGGAAGGGCTGGACATGGTCTCTCCCTGAGGGTCGGAGGTGCCGGACCTAAAAAGAAGGAGCGTTCGTTTTTGCTGTGCCACCACCGTCCTGCGCAATGTCGGCCCTTGTCAAGAAGGAATGTTCGTTTTACTTTTTGACCATGGCCCGTGTATCCCAGGAACACCTCGACGCCCGCCGCCGGCAGATCCTCGACGGCGCCGCGCGCCTCTTCGCGCGCAACGGCTTCCATGCCACGTCGATGCAGGACGTGCTGAAGGAGGTCGACCTCTCGGCCGGAGCGGTGTACCGCTACTTCAGCGGCAAGGACGAGCTGATCGCCGCCATCGCCCGGGAGGTGCTCGGCGAGGTGCGCACGGCGTTCGAGGACGTCGCCCGGCAGAGCCCGCCCCCGCCGCCGGACGTCCTGGTCGGCGAGGTCCTGAGCAGGGTGCTCGGCATCTGGGAGTCCCTGAGCGTCGACGCCGAGCCGGTGCTCCCGCGGCTGATCATGCAGGTGTGGGCGGAGACCGTGCGCCACGAGGAGCTCGCGGTCGTCCTGGCGCAGGGCTACGAGGCGGTGGAGCAGGGCTGGGTGCGGGTCGTCGAGGCGTACCAGGACGCCGGCCTGATGCGGTCGGACATCCCTGCCGAGGACGCCGCCCGCACCATGATCGGTGCCGTGCAGGGCTTCATCGCACAGCAGGCCCTGTTCGGAACGACCCCGGTCGAGATGCTGCAGAACGGGCTACGGGGTCTGATGAGCATGGGCGGCGCGGAGCCGGCGGCCTGATCGGATCACAGCTCGGTTAACTTGCTTGAAACTCGGTCCAACTAGCCTGCCGGTCCATGCCACCAGGGACTTTGCCCCGTGGCCGCGGCAACCGGACCCCGCACGGTCCGGAGCGAGGACTGTGAGGTGGGACGTGCAACTGACCCCGCACGAGCAAGAGAGGCTGCTCATCCACGTGGCGGCGGACGTCGCCGAGAAGCGCCGGGCCCGCGGGCTGAAGCTGAACCACCCCGAGGCGGTCGCCCTCATCACGTCGCACATCCTCGAGGGCGCCCGCGACGGCCGTACGGTCGCCGAGCTCATGTCCTCCGGGCGCAAGCTGCTCACCCGTGACGACGTCATGGAAGGCATCCCCGAGATGATCCACGACGTCCAGGTCGAGGCGACCTTCCCGGACGGCACCAAGCTCGTCACCGTCCACGACCCGATCGTCTGAGGAGGCCTCGTTGATCCCCGGAGAGATCCTCTTCGCCGACGGCCCGATCGCCTACAACGAGGGTCGTGAGGTCACCCGGCTGACCGTCCTCAACGCCGCCGACCGGCCCGTGCAGGTCGGCTCCCACTACCACTTCGCCGAGGCCAACCCCGGTCTGGACTTCGACCGCGCCGCAGCGCGCGGCAAGCGGCTCAACATCGCCGCCGGCACCGCCGTGCGCTTCGAGCCCGGGATCCCCGTCGACGTCGAACTCGTCCCGCTCACCGGCGCCCGCGTGGTGCCCGGACTGCGCGGCGAGACCGGAGGTGCCCTCGATGCCTGAGATCTCCCGCGCCGCGTACGCCGACCTGTTCGGCCCGACCACCGGTGACCGCATCCGGCTGGCCGACACCGATCTGCTGGTCGAGATCGAGGAGGACCGCTCCGGCGGACCCGGACTCGCCGGTGACGAGGCCGTGTTCGGCGGCGGCAAGGTCATCCGCGAGTCCATGGGCCAGTCGCGGGCCACGCGCGCCGACGGCACCCCCGACACGGTGATCACCGGCGTCGTGATCATCGACCACTGGGGCATCGTCAAGGCCGACGTCGGCATCCGCGACGGCCGGATCACCGGCATCGGCAAGGCGGGCAACCCCGACACCATGGACGGCGTGCACCCGGACCTCGTCA
The DNA here is from genome assembly GCF_015160855.1 of Streptomyces ferrugineus. NCBI lineage: Bacteria > Bacillati > Actinomycetota > Actinomycetes > Kitasatosporales > Streptomycetaceae > Streptomyces > Streptomyces ferrugineus. The sequence continues at coordinate 3,687,254 of NZ_CP063373.1, forward strand.
TCGGCCCCGAGACCGAGATCATCGCCGGCAACGGACGGATCCTGACGGCCGGCGCCATCGACGCGCACGTCCACTTCATCTGCCCCCAGATCGCCGACGAGGCGCTGTCGGCGGGCATCACGACACTGATCGGCGGCGGCACCGGACCCGCCGAGGGGTCGAAGGCGACCACGGTCACGCCCGGCCCGTGGCACCTGGCCCGGATGCTGGAGGCGATGGAGCACCACCCCGTCAACTTCGGCCTGCTCGGCAAGGGCAACACCGTCTCCCACGAGGCGATGCTGTCCCAGATCCGCGGCGGCGCCCTCGGCCTCAAACTGCACGAGGACTGGGGCTCCACCCCGGCCGTCATCGACGCCTCGCTCACCGTCGCCGACCGGACCGGCATCCAGATCGCCATCCACACGGACACCCTCAACGAGGCCGGCTTCGTCGGCGACACGCTCGCCGCGATCGCCGGACGCGGCATCCACGCGTACCACACCGAGGGCGCGGGCGGCGGACACGCGCCGGACATCATGACCGTCGTCTCCGAGCCGCACGTGCTGCCCAGCTCGACCAACCCGACGCGGCCGTTCACCGTCAACACCGCCGAGGAACACCTCGACATGCTGATGGTGTGCCACCACCTCAACGCGGCCGTGCCCGAGGACCTCGCCTTCGCCGAGTCGCGGATCCGGCCGTCGACCATCGGGGCGGAGGACATCCTGCACGACCTGGGCGCGATCTCGATCATCTCGTCCGACTCGCAGGCCATGGGCCGGGTGGGCGAGGTCGTCATGCGGACCTGGCAGACCGCCCATGTGATGAAGGGGCGGCGCGGTGCGCTGCCGGGGGACGGGCGGGCCGACAACCTGCGGGTGCGGCGCTACGTGGCCAAATACACGATCAACCCGGCGCTCGCGCAGGGCCTCGGCGGCGAGATCGGCTCCGTGGAGAGCGGCAAGCTCGCCGACCTGGTGCTGTGGGAGCCGGCGTTCTTCGGCGTCAAGCCACACCTCGTCATCAAGGGCGGGCAGATCGCGTACGCGCAGATGGGCGACGCCAACGCGTCCATCCCGACGCCGCAGCCGATCCTGCCCCGGCCGATGTTCGGCGCGATCGGGCGTGCGCCCGCCTCGAACTCGGTCAACTTCGTGGCGCCGCTCGCGATCGAGGACGGCCTTCCGGAGCGGCTCCAGCTCGGGAAGCGGTTCGTGGCCATCGACTCGACGCGTGCGGTCACCAAGGCCGACATGCGGGAGAACGACGCCCGGCCCGACGTACGGATCGACCCCGACAGCTTCGCCGTGCACATCGACGGGGAACTGGTGGAGGCGACTCCTGCCGCCGAACTGCCCATGGCCCAGCGCTACTTCCTGTTCTGACGGCCGGGTTTCCGATGTCACGCGCAGCACTGCTCGTCCTCGCCGACGGCCGCTTTCCCGCCGGGGGCCACGCGCACTCCGGCGGGGCGGAGGCGGCCGTCAAGGCGGGGCGGATCACCGGGGCCGCGAGCCTGGAGGACTTCTGCCGGGGACGGTTGCACACGGCGGGCCTGGTCGCGGCCTCACTCGCCGCGGCGGCCGCCCTCGGCGTCGACGCGGAGGCCCTCGACGAGGCGGCCGACGCCCGTACGCCGTCGCCCGCGCTGCGGCTCGCCGCCCGCAAACTGGGGCGGCAGCTCATGCGGGCCGCTCGGGCGACATGGCCCGCGGCGGAACTCGACGCCCTGGCGCGCCGGTTCCCCAAGGGCGCCCATCAGCCGGTCGTGCTGGGGACCGTGGCGCGGGCCGCGGGCCTGGGAGCCGTCGAGGCGGCCTACTGCGCCGCGTACGAGAGCGTCAGCGGCCCGGCGACCGCGACGGTGCGGCTGCTGAGCCTCGATCCCTTCGACGCCACGGCCGTGCTGGCCCGGCTGGCGCCGGAGCTGGACCGGGTCGTGGACCGGGCGGTGGAGGCGGGGCGGCGAGTCGTCGACAGCGGCGTCGACGAGTTGCCCGCGGCGTCGGGGCCGCTGCTGGAGATCGGGGCGCAGGCGCACGCGGCGTGGGCCGTACGGCTGTTCGCGTCGTAGCACCCCACCCCCACCCCCACCACCGAACCAGGCCAGCCCTCAGCACCACCCGAACCGAAGGAGCCGCCCATGCACCTCGACCACTCCCACGACGGCCCCGGTGCCGTCAGCGCCGACGCCCAGCGCCCCGACGGATCCCGCCGGGCCCTGCGCATCGGCCTCGGCGGACCCGTCGGATCCGGCAAGACCGCGACCGTCGCCGCGCTGTGCCGCGCGCTGCGCGACGAACTGTCCCTGGCCGTCGTCACGAACGACATCTACACGCGCGAGGACGCCGAGTTCCTGCTGCGGGAGGCCGTGCTGCCGCCCGAGCGGATCACCGCCGTGGAGACGGGGGCGTGCCCGCACACCGCCATCCGCGACGACATCTCCGCGAACCTCGAAGCCGTCGAGGACCTGGAGGACGAGGTCGGTCCCCTCGATCTCGTCCTCGTCGAGTCCGGCGGGGACAACCTCACCGCCACCTTCTCCAAGGGGCTCGTCGACGCGCAGATCTTCGTGATCGACGTGGCCGGCGGGGACGACATCCCCCGCAAGGGAGGGCCCGGCGTCACCACCGCCGACCTGCTCGTCGTCAACAAGACCGACCTCGCCCCGTACGTCGGCTCCGACCTGGCGCGGATGGCGGCCGACGCCAAGGCGCAGCGCGCCGAACTGCCGGTCGTGTTCCAGTCGCTGCGCGGCGAGCCCGGAGTGCGGGACGTCGCCGCATGGGTGCGGGCGCGGCTCGAGGCGTGGACGGCATGACGACCGTCGCCGGCGGGGTGCGGGCCCACGCGCGGATCGTCGCCCGGGCCGACGGGCGGGGCGGTACGGCGCTGCCGGTGCTCGACGGCGAGGGGCCGCTCGCCCTGAGGCGGACCCGGGGGAGCGGTGCCGAGGCGCGGGTCGTGCTCGTCGGCGCGATGAGCGGGCCGCTCGGCGGCGACCACTTCACCGTCGAGGCCGAGGCGGCGGACGGCGCACTGCTGCGCGTCGGGTCGGCCGCGGCCACCATCGCGCTGCCGGGGCAGCACAAGGGCGAGGCCCGCTACGACGTACGGCTGTCCGTGGCCGACGGCGGCGAACTGCACTGGCTTCCCGAGCAGTTGATCTCCGCCCGCGGCAGTGACCTGCACGTCACGACCCGGGTCGAGGTCGGTGCGACGGGTCGGCTCGTGCTGCGTGAGGAACAGGTGCTCGGGCGGGCCGGGGAGGAGCCCGGGCGGCTCGGCAGCCGGATCCGGGTGCGCGTCGCCGGGCGGGTCGTCCTCGACCAGGAACTCTCCTGCGGGCCCGGGGCGCCGGGCGGCTGGGACGGGCCCGCAGGGCTCGGCGGCCTGCGTGCCGTCGGTCAACTCGTCGTCGTACGGCCGGAGTTCGCCGATGCTCCGGTGGCGGCCCGGATGCTGGGCGAGACCGCCGCCGTGATGCCGCTCGCCGGCCCCGCCGTGCTGGTGAGCGCGGCGGCGCGGGACGCGCTGCGGCTGCGCCGGGTGCTCGACGAGGCGCTGGAGTGCGTCGGCTGAGCGAGCCCGGTCAACTGATGGGCAGGCGCGGGAACTTGCGCTCCTTGTCCGCCTTGGTCGCGGCCTCCTGCTCCGCCTTGGCGACGGCCGCGTACTGGTCGACGTACTCCTGCTCCGAGAGCGACAGGATCGCGTACATGATCTCGTCGGTCACGGCGCGCAGGATCGCCTTCTCGTTCTCCATACCGGCGTAGCGGGAGAAGTCCAGGGGCTTTCCGAAGCGGATCGTCACCGGGTGGATGTTGGGGATGACCTTGCCCGGCGGCTGCGCCTCGAAGGTGCCGATCATCGCGCAGGGGATGACCGGGACCCCGGCCTTGAGCGCCATCACGGCCACGCCGACCTTGCCCTTGTAGAGGCGGCCGTCGTGGGAGCGGGTGCCCTCCGGGTAGATGCCGAGGAGTTCGTCCTTGCTCAGGACGCCGAGGCCCTCGCGGATCGCGGCCTGACCCGCCTCCTTGCCGGTGCGGTCGACCGGGATCTGGCCGGCGCTGCGGAAGAACGCCGCGGTCAGGCGGCCCCTGACGCCGGGGCCGGTGAAGTACTCCTTCTTGGCCAGGAAGGTGATGCGCCGCTTGAGGATCGCCGGCATCAGGAAGTGGTCCGAGAACGACAGGTGGTTGCCGGCGACGATGGCCGCTCCCGTGTCCGGTACGTGCTCAAGGCCCTCTATTCGGGGCCGGAAGACCAGTCTCAGCAGCGGTCCCAACAACACGTATTTCAGTACGTAGTAGAACAATGGGGGCGCTCCTCACTCGGAGTATCAGCTCGGGCCGCCGCGTTCTGGCAGGTCAACCAGCGTGCCATGGGGGTGCCAGTGTAGGCGCAGGGGTGGGCGGCCGGAACCGGGTCGGGGTCGGACGGATGCCGAACCATGCCGATTTTCCTGACTGGATGTCAGGAGGGCCGTGTGCGTCGGCGTTTCGCGGGTGGGGAGGGGCCGCCCGACCAGCCTGGTCCGCGGCGGATGGGCGCGGCAACCCGATGGTCCGGTTTGGCGTGATCACGATCGCCGGGTGGCAGGTGGCCCGCCCTTGCGGCGAGGCGGTGCGTCTGCTCGTCCATCACAGCCGCACGATCACCAGTGCCGTGTCGTCCGTCGCGCCGCCGGGGGGCAGCAGCTCCAGCAGCACGGCGTCGGCGAGGGGCTCGGGGTCGTCCGTGCGATGGCGGACGAGGGAGTCGGCGAGGCGGGCCAGCCCGGTGTCGATGTCCTCGTGGCGGCGCTCGACCAGTCCGTCGGTGTACAGCACGAGCGTGGCGCCGCTGGTGTAGGCGGTGACGGCCTCGGGGCGCGGCATCGGGTCGGGACGGGCGTCCAGCGGCGGGTCGGTGGCCCGGTCGAGGAACTCCACCCGCCCGTCGGGGTGGACCAGGGCGGGCGGCGGATGGCCCGCGCTGCTGTAGGCGATGGTGCGGGCGTCGAGGTCGATGAACGTCGTGACCGCGGTGGCCGATTCGGCGCCGTCGACGACATGGGCGTACCGCCCCAGCACGTCCAGCGCCTGGGCCGGGCCGTCGGCGACCCGGGAGGTCGCGGTCAGCGCGCTGCGCAACTGGCCCATGACACCGGCCGCCGCCAGTCCGTGCCCGACCACGTCGCCGACGGAGACGCCGATGCGGTTGCCGCCGACCAGCTCGACCAGGTCGTACCAGTCTCCGCACACATTGAGCGCGCCGACCGCGGGCCGGTAGCGCACGGCGGCCCGGCGGGTGCGCACCTGCCGGTGGGCGGGCAGCATCGCCTCCTGGAGGGCCAGGGCCACCTCGCGCTCGCGGGCGTGGGCCTGCCGCAGCCGTTCGTTGACCTGCTGCAGCTCCCGGGCCCGCGTGTACAGCTCGGCCTCCAGCACCCGCGCCCGGCTGCCGCCGCCCGTGCCACCGCGCAGCCGGATGAGTTCGGTGACCTCCTCCACCCGGTGGACCACCAGCACCACCTTCCCGTCGGGGCCGAAGACCGGCGCGTTGATCGGGCTCCAGTAACGCTCCTCCCACTCGCCGGGGCGCAGCGGGTCCTCGACGTCATAGCGCTGCAGCGCCATGGTGTCCCGCTCGCCGGTGGCCACCACGCGCAGCATCGAGGCCCGGACGTCGCGCATGCCGGTGGCGGTGGAGTCGTTGGGGTTCTCGGGGAAGACGTCGAAGATGTAGCGGCCCACCAGCTGGTCGCGGGTGCGTCCGGACAGGCGCTGGAAGTCCTCGTTGGCGTCCACGTAGACCAGTTCCGGGGTGAGCAGCGCCACCATCCCGGGCAGACCCTGGAAGACCGCCTCGTAGTCGATCGCCTTCTCGTCCATGGCTCTCGCCTCACCGCCGGGATCCGACCAGTCTTCCGCGCCATATGTGGCGTATGTATCGATGTACTACATCTGTTCAGATTCGTCAGGTCGAAGGGCGGAATCCGATCTCATGGCGAGGGATCCGTCAGGGGCTGCTCGGCCCAGATGATCTTCCCCTCGGGGACGAAGCGCGTGCCCCACCGCTGGGTGACCTGGGACACCAGCAGCAGCCCGCGGCCGCCCTCGTCGGTGGTGCGCGGATGACGCAGATGCGGGGCGGTGGCGCCGCCGTCGAAGACCTCGCAGACCAGCGCGCGCTCCTTGATCAGGCGCAGCCGGATGGGCCCCGCGGCGTACCGGATCGCATTGGTGACCAGCTCGCTGACCACCAGTTCTGTGGTGAACGCCAGCTCCTCCAGGCCCCATTCGGCCAGCAGCCGGGTGGCCGTCTTGCGGGCGGTGGCGACGGCGGCCGGGTCGGCGGGCAGATCCCAGTCGGCGACCTGCTCGGCGCCGAGCAGCCGGGTGCGGGCCATCAGCAGCGCCACGTCGTCGTGCGGACGGGCCGGCACCAGCGCGTCGACCACCGCCCGGCAGCGCAGGTCGAGGGTGTCCGCGCGCCGCTCCAGAGCCCGCCGCAACCGGTCCCGGTCGGCGTCCACCACCCCGTCGCCCTCCTCGCGTGCCAGCAGCCCGTCGGTGTGCAGGGCGAGCGTGCTGCCCGCCGCCAGGGCCAGCTCGACCGACTCGAACGGGGGGCCGCCCACCCCCAGCGGCGCCCCCTGCGGAAGGTCGACGAAGGTGACGTCGCCGTCGGGCAGCACGACGGCCGGCGCCGGATGGCCCGCGGCCGCCATGGTGCACTGCCCGTCGACCGGGTCGTAGACGACGTACACGCATCCGGAGCCCACGGACTGGGCGATGGCGGCCTCCTCCGCGCCCGCCTCGACACCCTCCTCGCGGGCCGACCGCGCCACCAGGTCGTCCAGGTGGGCGAGCACCTCCTCGGGCGGCAGGTCCAGCGCGGCGAGAGTCCGTACGGCGGTGCGCAGCCGGCCCATCGCCGCGGCGGCGTCGATGCCGTGCCCCGGCACCTCGCCCACCACCAGGGCGACCCGGCCGCCGGACAGGGTGATCAGGTCGTACCAGTCGCCGCCGAGGCCGGTCAGCTCGTCCGCCGGGCGGTAGCAGGCGGCGACCTCCACCGCGTCCTGCTCGGGCAGCCGGTGCGGGAGCAGACTGCGCTGCAGGACCAGCGCGGCGTCGCGCTCGCGGGTGTAGCGGCGGGCGTTGTCCACGCAGACGGCCGCGCGCGAGACCAGGTCCTCGGCGAGGGTCAGGTCGTCCTCGTCGAAGGGGTCCTGGCGGCGGCGCCGGAAGAACGTCGTCACGCCGAGGGTGACGCCCCGGGCTCGGATCGGAACGATCAACACGCTGTGCAGCCCCAGCTCCAGGAAGGTCGCCTCCCGGCCGCCGGGTATGCCGGTGGCCCACTCCCTGGCGAGCGGATCGAGACGCTCCTGACGCCAGGACATGCCCGTCGTCAGGGCGTGGATCGGCGGGGAACCGGCGTGGTAGGCGGCCACCTCGCCGATCGCGACGACGGCCTCCGGGACGTTCTCGTTCACCGACTGGTGCCCCGCGCGGCGCAGCGGCACATCGGCCGCGTCGCCCGGCGTCCCCGGGGCGAGCTCGGCGCCCGCCAGCACCGACTCCAGCAGGTCGACGGCGACGAAGTCGGCGAACGTCGGCACCGCCACATCGGACAGCTCCTGCGCGGTCTGCATGATGTCCAGGCTGCGGCCGATGCACTCCCCGGCCCGGTCGAGCAGGGCGAGGCGCTGCCGGGCGCGGTGCCGCTCGCTGATGTCGACGACCGTGTAGTACACGCCCATCGGACTGCCGTGCTCGTCGTCGAGCCGGGTGAACGACATCATGTGCGCCGTCTCGCGGTGCGGTGCCGACTGCACGAGGCCCACATGCTCGTACCCCACCACCGGATCCCCGGTCTCCAGCACGCGCTTCATCTGCGCCTCGATCGACTCGGCGTCCAGGCCCGGCTGGACGTCGGCCAGCCGCATCCCCAGCCGGTTCCTCGCCGGGCCGCCGCCGAACTGCTCCAGGGCCGCGTTCGACCACACGTACCGCAGATCGGTGTCCACGATCGCTATCCCGACGGGCGATCCGGCGACCATCTGCTCCAGCACCGGCCGGCTCATGGCCCACCCCGGGGCGTCGCCCATCTCGGACAGCAGCACCAGCCAGCGCGACGGCCCGGGCGGCCCCTGCGCCGAGGTGACCCGCACCATCACCCTGACCGGCTCCCCGCCCCGGCGTACCGCGGTCAGCAGCCCCGCCCAGCCGCCGTCCCTGCGACACTGCCGCTCGACGTCGGCCAGCCGCAGCGCGTCCTCGGCGGTCAGCAGACGACCGGCCTTCGCGCCCACCGCCTCGGCCGCGGGGTAGTCCAGCAGCCGCTCCGCGTCCCTGGTCCAGCCCGTCACCCGCCCCCGGGCGTCGAGCAGCAGGGCCGCAGCGTCCGCCACGTCGAACCACTGCCGGTCAACGCCCTGCTCCTCGAAAGTGCCCACGGCCGACCTCTCTGTCGCTGAGAGCGGTCTACCACCTCTTGTCCCCATCTTCACCCTTCCACTCACCCCCGCCTCTTTGCGGGGGCCGGGAGGGTGCGGAGCAGGGGCGGCAAATCAGAGGGCGGGTGTCCGGCGGCCCGGCTCCCGCGCCGGGAACCGGGCCGCCGAGCCACGCCGATCTACGCCAGTACCTTCTCCAGCGCCCCCAGCGCCTCCGTCAGCTCCTCCGCGGTGATCGTCAGCGGGGGAGCCAGCCGGATCGTGGAGCCGTGGGTGTCCTTGACCAGGACCCCCTCCCGGAGCAGGCGCTCGCCGATCTCGCGGCCCGTGCCGGCCTCCGGGTCGATGTCGACGCCCGCCCACAGGCCCCGCGCCCGGAAGCCGACGACGCCCTTGCCCAGCAGCGCCGACAGGCCGCCCCGCAGGACCACGCCCAGCTCCGCGGCCCGGCGCTGGAACTCGCCCGTCTCCAGCAGTCCGACCACGGCCGTGCCGACCGCCGCGGCCAGCGGGTTGCCGCCGAACGTCGAGCCGTGCTCGCCCGGCCGCAGGACGCCGAGCACCTCCCGGCGGGCCACCACCGCCGACACCGGCACGATCCCGCCGCCCAGCGCCTTGCCCAGCAGCAGCACGTCCGGCACGACCGACTCGTGCTCGACGGCGAGCGTACGGCCCGTGCGGCCGAGCCCCGACTGGATCTCGTCCGCCATGAACAGGCAGCCCTTGCGGCTGGTCAGCTCCCGCACCCCGGCCAGATAGCCGTGGTCGGGGATGAGGACACCCGCCTCGCCCTGGATCGGCTCCAGCAGCACCGCCGCCGTCGTCTCGTCGATCGCCGCCTCCAGCGCCGGCAGATCGTTGTACGGCACGATCCGGAAGCCCGGCGTGAAGGGGCCGAAGCCCTGCCGCGCGGTCTCGTCCGTGGAGAACGACACGATCGTCGTCGTACGGCCGTGGAAGTTCTCGGCCGCCACCACGATCGTCGCCCGGTCCGCCGGGACGCCCTTCACCTCGTACGCCCACTTGCGGGCCACCTTGATGCCGCTCTCCACGGCCTCGGCGCCCGTGTTCATCGGCAGCACCATGTCCAGGCCGGTCAGCGCCGCGAGCCGCTCGGCGAACTCCGCGAGCCTGTCGTTGTGGAACGCCCGGGACGTCAGGGTCAGCCGGTCGAGCTGGCTGTGCGCCGCCTCGGTCAGCGCCGGATGGCGGTGCCCGAAGTTCAGCGCCGAGTAGCCCGCCAGCATGTCGAGGTAGCGGCGGCCCTCCACGTCCTCCACCCAGGTGCCCTCGGCACGTGCGACGACCACGGGCAGCGGGTGGTAGTTGTGCGCCAGGACCGGTTCCTCGGCGCGGATCAGATCGGTGGACGAACGGGTCTGCGCGGGCGCGGTCATGAGCGGATCTCCTGGGTGCAGCACTTGATGCCACCGCCGGCCTTGCGGAACTCCGACAGGTCGACGGGGACGGGGACATAGCCGCGCTCGTCAAGCCGGGCGGCGAGCGCCTCGGCCTGCGGCGCGATGAAGACATGGCGGCCGTCGGACACGGAGTTCAGGCCGAACGCCGCCGCGTCGTCGCGGGTGGCGAGCACCGCCTCCGGGTACAGCCGCGCGAGCACCTCACGGCTGCCCGGCGAGAACGCCTCCGGGTAGTAGGCGATGTTGTCGTTATCGAGCACGAACAACGCCGTGTCCAGGTGGTAGAAGTACGGGTCCACCAGCGTCAGGCTGATCACCGGGTGGCCGAAGAACTCCTGCACCTCGCGGTGCGCGTCCCGGGTGGTGCGGAAACCGGTGCCGGCGAGCACATAGCGGCCCGTCCAGACCAGGTCGCCCTCGCCCTCGCACACCGACTCGGGCCGGTACACGTCGAAGCCCGCCGTCTTGAACCACGTCTCGTAGTGCGTGGACTCCGGGCGGCGCTCGGGCGCGTGGAACAGGGATCCGAAGACGCGGCCGCCGACGACGACCGCCGAGTTCGCGGCGAACACCATGTCGGGGAGACCGGCGACCGGCTCCAGGGTGTCGACCGCGTGGTCGTGGGAACGGTAGGCGTGGATCAGCGCCTGCCACTGCTCCTGGGCCAGATCGACGTCCACCCGGACGTCGGGCTGCATCCAGGGGTTGATCGCGTACTGCACGGCGAAGTGTCTGGGTTCGCAGACGAGGAAGCGCCGCCGGCGCGGCACACGGGTTTCGGGCACAGAGGGGTTCCTCCGCTTCCTACGGTGTCGATGAGGATTGAGACCAAGGTAGGAAGCGACGTCGACGAGCGACAAGAAACCAGTATTGCGTGTCCACGCAGGAATGCTGCGTCTTCAGGCCGGTCGGCGCACGTGTGCTGCGTCGTTCGGCACGGGCTGGCTGGCGCCCGCCTCGGGGCTCTCCGGGATGAGATGGGACAGCACCATCACGCTGATCGTCTTGCGGATGAACGGCTCGACCCGGATGCGCTCCAGCACCTCCTCGAAGTGCTCCACATCCCGCGCCCGCACATGCAGCAGCGCGTCCGCGCCCCCCGTCACGGTCATCGCCGCCGTGATCTCCGGATGGTTGCGGACCACCTCCGCCAGCCGCCGCGGCGGGGCCGCCCCCTCGCAGTAGACCTCGACATACGCCTCCGTACGCCAGCCCAGCGCCGACGGCTTGACCGTGGCCGTGAACCCGGTGATCACCCCGGTGTCGCGCAGCCGGTCCACGCGCCGCTTGACCGCCGTCGCCGACAGCCCGACGCTCGTGCCGATCTCGGCGAAACTCGTCCGGGCGTTCGCCATCAGGGCCGTGATGATCTTCCGGTCGAGTTCGTCGAAAGAGGCCGCGCCGCTGTTCATGAGGGCACTGTAAGCGGCACGACACCCAGCGCGAACGTGTACGCAGCCCACATGTCCAGGCGCGCCCATTGCTCTTACACTCCCGTTCATGCTGCGCGCCCTGGCTGTCGACGACGAACGCCCCTCGCTGGAGGAGCTGCTGTACCTGCTGAACGCGGACCCGCGCATCGGCAGCGCGGAGGGCGCCGGCGACGCGACCGAGGCGCTGCGCCGGATCAACCGCGCCCTGGAGTCGGGACCCGACGGCCCGGAGTCGATCGACGTCGTCTTCCTCGACATCAACATGCCCGGCCTCGACGGCCTGGACCTGGCCCGGCTGCTCACCGGCCTCGCCAAGCCGCCGCTCGTGGTGTTCGTCACCGCCCACGAGGACTTCGCCGTCCACGCCTTCGACCTCAAGGCCGTCGACTACGTGCTCAAGCCGGTGCGCAAGGAGCGCCTCGCGGAGGCCGTCCGCCGCGTCGTCGAACTGCGTGGCGCCGAGCCCCGTGACACCGCGCCCCGAATACCCGTGAGCGAACCCGACCCCGACCACATCCCGGTCGAGCTCGGCGGCGTGACCCGCTTCGTCGCCGTCGACGACATCACCCACGTCGAGGCCCAGGGCGACTACGCCCGTCTGCACACCGACAGGGGCAGCCACCTCGTCCGCATCCCCCTGTCGACCCTGGAGGAGCGCTGGCGCTCCCGCGGCTTCGTCCGCATCCACCGCCGCCACCTCGTCGCCCTGCGCCACATCGGCGAGCTCCGCCTGGACGCGGGCACCGTCAGCGTCATGGTCGGCTCCGAGGAACTCCAGGTCAGCCGCCGACACGCGCGCGAGCTGCGGGACCTGCTCATGAGGAGGCCGTGACGATGCCCCAGAGCCCCGCCGAACGCCGCGTCGTCGTCACCGGCCCGCCCCGGCGCACCCGCCCCGTCTCCGGCTACTACCGCCCCCGCACCGAGATCGACGAGCAGACCACCCTCGGCCACACCTACGTCCGCTCCCTGATGCGCACCCAGCTGCGCGCCGGCCTCACCGTGTTCGCGGTCCTCGGCCTGCTCATCGGCCCCCTGCCCCTGCTGTTCGCCGCCATGCCGGACGCCCGCGGCCTGGTATGGCTGGTCCTCGGCTTCGGCCTCTACGCCCCGCTGGTCCTGCTCGCCCGCTGGTACGTCCGGCGCGCCGAACGCAACGAGCGGGACTTCGTACGCCTCGTAGAGGACCGATGAACTCCGGCTACGCCGTCCCCGCCGTCGCCCTGGTCGTCCTCGCGACCGTCCTCGTCGGCGCCTTCGGCCTGCGCATCTCCCGCACCACCTCCGACTTCTACGTCGCCTCCCGCACCGTCGGCCCCCGCCTCAACGCGGCCGCGATCAGCGGCGAGTACCTCTCCGCCGCCTCCTTCCTCGGCATCGCGGGCCTGGTCCTCGTCCAGGGCCCCGACATGCTCTGGTACCCGGTCGGCTACACCGCCGGCTACCTGGTCCTGCTGCTGTTCGTCGCGGCCCCGCTGCGCCGCTCCGGCGCCTACACGCTCCCCGACTTCGCCGAGGCCCGCCTGTCCTCCCAGGCGGTGCGGCGCCTCGCGGGCGCCTTCGTCGTCGGCACCGGCTGGCTGTATCTGCTGCCCCAGCTCCAGGGCGCCGGACTGACGCTGACCGTGCTGGCCGGCGCGCCCGACTCGCTCGGCGGAGTGATCGTCGCGGTCGTCGTGGTCGCCATCGTCGCCGCGGGCGGCATGCGCAGCATCACCTTCGTACAGGCCTTCCAGTACTGGCTCAAACTCACCGCCCTGCTCGTCCCGGCCCTCTTCCTGATCCTCGCCTGGCAGGGCGACGGCGCCCCCCGCCATGCCTTCGACGAACCGGCGACCTTCCGCGAGCAGCGAGTCGTCCGCGTCGACGACTCCCTCAAGCTCAAGCTCGACCGCCCGCTGTCCGTCACCGTCAGCGGCACGATCGACGGCCGCGACCACGAGGACGACCGGCTCGAACTCCCCGCCGGCACCCACCGCATCGAGGCCGGCACCCGCCTGACCTTCGCCGAGGGCGCCGAGGTCCCCGAACGCGACCGCAGCGCCGGCGGCGGACTGTCCCCGTCGCTGGCCGAGAGCCGCGGCGAACGCCCGCTGTACGCCACGTACGGACTGATCCTCGCCACCTTCCTCGGCACCATGGGTCTGCCGCACGTCGTCGTGCGCTTCTACACCAGCCCGCACGGCGTCGCCGCCCGCCGCACCACCGTCGCCGTGCTCGGCCTGATCGGCGCCTTCTACCTCCTGCCGCCCGTCTATGGCGCCCTCGGCCGCCTCTACGCCCCCGAACTCACCCTCACCGGCGACGCGGACGCCGCCGCCCTGCTGCTGCCCGACCGCGTGATCGGCGGCCTGGGCGGGGACCTGCTCGGCGCGCTGGTCGCGGGCGGCGCCTTCGCCGCGTTCCTGTCCACGGCGTCCGGCCTGACCATGGCCGTCGCGGGCGTGCTCACCCAGGACGTGCTCCCCTCGCGCGGCGTACGGCACTTCCGGCTCGGCACCGTCATCGCCATGGCCGTACCGCTCGCAGCGAGCGTCCTGGTCGGCGGGCTGCCCGTCGCCGACGCGGTGGGCCTCGCCTTCGCGGTGTCGGCGTCCTCCTTCTGCCCGCTGCTCGTCCTCGGCATCTGGTGGCGCCGGCTCACCCCACCGGGCGCCGCCGCCGGGATGCTGGTGGGCGGCGGCTCCGCACTGCTCGCCGTGGCGGCGACGATGGCCGGCTTCCCGGGGTCCGGCGCGCTGCACGCGCTGCTCGCCTGGCCCGCGCTCTGGTCGGTGCCGCTGGGCTTCCTCACGATGGTCCTGGTGTCCCTGGCCACCCCGGGCCGGGTGCCGCCCGGCACTGCGGCGATCCTGGCGCGGTTCCATCTGCCGGAGGAGCTGCGGGCGGAGGTGAAGGCGTGAGCGGATTCATCGCGGGCCTGTGCGTGGCGATCCTCCCGCTGCTCGCCGCCGGCTTCTGGCTCGGCCGGCGCACCGCCCGCCCCGAGACCCTCGGCGACCTCGGCACCCCCGTCGAGCACGCCACCTTCGAGACCCTGCACACCGCCTCGCTCGCCGCACCCCCGCTGCGGGCCGGCCTCACGGAGGAGACCGCCCGCAGATCGGCCCGTCGGCTGCGCTCACTCCTCGGCACCGACGCGCTGTGCCTGACGGACGAGAAGGACGTCCTGGTCTGGGACGGGATCGGCGGCCATCACCGCACGGAGATCATGGAACTCCTCGCCGGCCCCCTCGACTCGGGCCGCGGCGAGGCCTTTCCGCTCACCTGCGACACCCCCGACTGCCCGGTGCGCTGGGCGGTCGTCGCCCCGCTCACCGTCGACGACCGTGTGCACGGCGCCCTCGTCGCCTGCGCGCCCCGCGAGTCGGCGGTGCTCGTCCGCGCGGCGGGCGAGGTGGCCCGCTGGGTGTCCGTGCAGCTGGAGCTGGCCGACCTGGACCAGTCCCGCACCCGGCTGATCGAGGCCGAGATCAAGGCGCTGCGGGCCCAGATCTCCCCGCACTTCATCTTCAACTCGCTCGCCGTGATCGCCAGCTTCGTGCGCACCGACCCCGAACGCGCCCGTGAACTGCTCCTGGAATTCGCCGACTTCACCCGCTACTCGTTCCGCAAGCACGGCGACTTCACCACCCTGGCCGACGAGCTGCACGCCATCGACCACTATCTGGCGCTGGTGCGGGCACGCTTCGGCGACCGCCTCTCCGTCACCCTCCAGATCGCCCCGGAGGTACTGCCGGTCGCCCTGCCCTTCCTGTGCCTGCAGCCGCTCGTCGAGAACGCCGTCAAGCACGGCCTGGAGGGCAAGGCCGACAAGTGCCACATCCAGATCACCGCACAGGACGCCGGCGCCGAGGCCCTCGTCGTCATCGAGGACGACGGCGCCGGAATGGATCCCGTCCTGCTGCACCGCATCCTCGCGGGCGAGGTCAGCCCGTCGGGCGGCATCGGCCTGTCGAACGTCGACGACCGGCTCCGGCAGGTCTACGGCGACGACTACGGCCTCGTCATCGAGACCGCCCTGGGCGCGGGCATGAAGGTCACCGCCCGGCTGCCGAAGTACCAGCCGGGCGTGCACTCCGCCGGGCGGCTCACCCGGGAGTGAGGCTCAGGTGCTGCGGCTGACCACCATCCCCAGCGTGATCAGACCCAGCACCACCCACCCGAACCACAACCAGCCGTTGCTCCCCAGCGCCACCGTGTAGGCCGTCACCATGACGAGGCCGCCGACGGTGAGCACCCCCATCGTTTTCGTAGAACTGTCCGTAGAACCGGGCATCGCAACACCCTCCTAAGGTTCGTCCCCCTCCATGGTGCCCCCGTTCTGCTTCCGGACGGTGCAGACGACGAAATGAGACCCCGACTTCCAGGACCCCGCGCTCGTCCAGGAGCCCGCCGTGTACACGGAAGGATCGAATCCGAAGTCGCGCGGCGGCACCTGACGGGCACACACCGTGTCCGACTCCGTACGTGCCTCACTCAGCGTGACATCGGCGCCCATCCGGGCGAACCCGAGCACCTGCTCGTCGTACGCCCCGGCACAGGACACCAGCCGAGCGTCCCGGGGGGAGCGCACGTCCAGGCAGTCCCGCCGCTGCATGGTCGCCGTGTCCGCGAACGCCGACCCGACCTCGCGGTGCTCGCCCAGCGGCCCGTACACCGGCCCGTGCGCGCCCAGCACCAGACAGGCGGTGCGCCGTCCGGCGGCCTCGAACCCCGCCTCGGTCGGTACGACGGCGAAGCCGCGCACATCCGCCAGCTTCTCCCGGACCTCCGCCGTCCGCGCCTCGCACTGCGCCGGCCCCTCCCGCCGTGCCTCGGCGGCGGACGCCGCGGCGACGAACGCCATCACCTGCCCGTCGGGCGCCCGCTCCCGGCAGCTCGGGTCCAGACTCAGCCGGGGCGTGCCCCGGAAGGCGGCCGCGCCGGGCCAGTCCGCGAGCACACAGTCACCGTCCTGCAGCGGCGCACCGAGTCCGACGGCGTCACCGTACGGCCGCTCCGTCCCGGCGGTTGCGGACCGCTGGGACAGGGCGTACCAGACGCCGGCCCCCGCGAGCGCCAGACCGAGCAGGCCGGCGAGGACCGCGTGGCGCACGCGCGGGCCGGTCCGAGGCCCGCTGCCCGGCCGCTCGGGCACGGGCGGCGGGCCGAACCCCACCGCGTCCGGCACCGGCACCGGCTCCGGAGGCGGCGCGCCACCCCAGTGCGGCTGCGAACCGAGATCGGTCCGGGTCCGCGCGTAGGCGTCGGCCTCCGGGACGACGATCCGCGACAGCGCCGCCTCCGCCTGCGCGGCCGACATCCGCCGCGCCGGATCCTTCTCCAGCAGGCCTCGCAGCACGGGCGCCAGGGCCCCGGCCCGCGAGGCCGCCCGGGGCTCCTCCATGACCACGGCGGTGAGCTCCGCCAGATGCGACTCGCGCTCGAAGGGGCCCCGGCCCTCGACGCCGTAGTACAGCGTGCAGCCCAGCGAGAACAGATCGGTGGACGGCGTGGGCGCCCCGCCCGTGATCCGCTCCGGCGCCAGATAGCCCGCCGTGCCCACGAGCACCGACCCCAGCGTGTACCGCGTCTCACCGGCGTCCGGCTGCACCGAGATGCCGTAGTCGGTGAGCAGCACCCGGCCGTACGGCGCCCCGCTGCGGTCCGGCGCCAGCAGGATGTTCGCCGGCTTCACGTCCCGGTGCAGGACGCCCCGCTCGTGCCCGGCGGTCAGCGCGTCCAGCACGGCGAGCCCGATGCGGGCGCACTCCGCGGGCGCCAGCGGGCCGCGCTGTTCGATCAGGTCGCGCAGGTTGACGGCGCCCTCGACGTACTCCATGACGATCCACGGCAGCCCCTCGTGCTCCAGTACGTCGTGCACGGTCACCACATGCGGATGCCCGCGCAGCCCCGCCGCGTGCCGTGCCTCCGCGCGGGCGCGGGCCACCCGGGCCTCGCGCTGGTCGGCCGCGACCGGGTCCCGGAACACGATCTCCTTGAGCGCGACCTCGCAGGCCAGTCTCTGGTCGTACGCGAGCCAGACATGGCCCATACCGCCGCTGCCGAGCGGGTTCAGCAGCAGATAGCGGCCGGCGATGACCCGGCCCACTCCCGACGTCGGTGATCCTGAAGGCATCCGGTGACTCCCGGGGTCTGCGGGTGCGCTGCGCGCGGGGTCGCTAGGCGGTCGTGCTCGCGCCGGGCCCGGCGGTGGAGGGAGCGCCGGTCGCCGGTTCGGTGGTGGCGGGCCCACTGGTCGCGGGCGGCGGCGCGCTGCTGGTGACCGGGGTGCTGGTCGGGGGCGCGCTCGTGGTCCTCGGGGGCGAGCCGGTCGGGGGTGGCGGTGGGTCGGAGGTGGGCGGCGCGGACGACGCTCCCGTGGACGCAGGCCTGCTCGTGGGGCCGGACGGCTCGGAGCCGGCGGACTCGGAGCTTCCTGGAGACGAGGGCGGCGCAGTCGACGCGGGCGGCGATGACGGCGTGGCGGTGGACGACGTCGTCGGCTTTGCCGACTCGGCCGGCTTCGACGGCGTCGAGTCCGACGGATCCCGCGTCGGCCGGGGCGTGCCCGAGCCCGGGGGAGTGGTCGCCGTCCCGCCGGAGCCGTCGCCGGCCACGCTCAACGTCACGTACTCCCCGAACCGCAGCTCGGTCCCGGCCCGCGGATCGGACGCCGTCACCCGCGCGTCGTCCGGCGGCAGCCCTCCGCCCTCGGCGGCGACCGCCAGCCCCTGGCCGGCCAGCCGCCGGCTCGCCTGCCCGAACGTCGCCCCGGCGAGGTCGGGCACCGCACGCCGCTCGCGCGTGTCGAACGAGGTGTCGTCGCCGCCGGTCGTCCCGACGGGACGGTCGATGCCCCGGTCCGGTTCGTGGACGTCGACGAGAGCGAGCCGCTCCACTTTCCGCGGCGCGGGTCGCACGGCCACCACGGACGACTTCTGGTATCCCTTCCATTCCGCATTACGGTCGTCGAACTCGACCTTTATCCCGGTCGTGTCCCCTTCGAAGGGCCGCAGCGGATTTCCGCACGAACACTTCACAGCCGGAAGGCCCTGCTCATCGACGAGAATCGCGATTCCCGACTGAAGCAACGCGTTGAAGGGGACGGCCTTCCCCTTCTTGTAGTCGTGATTCTTCACGAGAGTGTCGTGACGCAGGAGAACAGGTGTGAGGCGGTCCAGATATCCGGGAATCCCGTCCGTGGCCAGGGAGAGCGCGGCTGCCCACGCCTGCGCCTTGCGCTCATGGGCGGGATCGGTGAGGAACTCCTTCAGCCGTACGACATCGCAGGTCGCCGGCTGCTTCGACCCCCCGTACAGCCCCGGCGTGTCCCCCTGCTGAAGACCACCGTGCGCGGCCTGGGCCGTGGTGAGCCGCGCATCGTCCCGCCCGAGCCCCTGGTTCTCGTCGAAGAAGGGCGCCAGCGAAGGAACTCCCGCGGCGACCGCCTTCACCACGACCAAAGACGTGTCCCGGTCGCACCCGCTCAGCGCGAGTACGAAGACCAACAGAACAGCGAACCTGCGTACGAAAACACGAAGCGCCATTACCGCTCCCCCCGGCGGTTCCCCCGACGCGCTTCATGCTACTGAAAGGCGAAGCCTTTCGGTTTCCTCAGTTTCCGCGTGCGTTCAATGAGGCCAAATAGGCGTTGTACGCCTCGAGTTCCTTGTCGCCGTCGCGGTCGGCGGCCCGGTCCGTGCGCCGCGCCTGCCGCTGCTCCGAGCGATACCACTGGAACAGCAGCGCGATCAGCACCAGAACGGACGGAACCTCACTGAACGCCCAGGCGATACCGCCGGCCGCGTTCTGGTCGGAGAGCGCGTCGATGCCGAGCGAGGCGGGCGGGTTCTCGAACGTCTCGACCATCGGCGACGACGCCATCATCAACGCGATACCGAAGAACGCGTGGAACGGCATACCGGCGAACAGCTCCAGCATCCGCATCAGATACCCCGGCCGCTGCGGTCCCGGATCGACACCGATGATCGGCCAGAAGAACACCACGCCCACGGCGAGGAAGTGCACCATCATCGCGATGTGCCCCGTCTTGGACCCCATCAGGAAGTCGAAGAGCGAAGTGAAGTACAGCGCGTAGAGGCTCGCGATGAACATCGGAATGGTGAACGCCGGATGCGTGATGATCCGCATGTAGCGGCTGTGCAGCAGGGCCAGCAGCAGTTCCCGCGGCCCCTTGCGCCCCCGCCCGGCGGGCGGCAGCGCGCGCAGCGCCAATGTGATGGGCGCCCCCAGCAGGATCAGAATGGGCGACAGCATGCTGATGACCATGTGCTGCACCATGTGCACGCTGAACATGACCATTCCGTAGTCGTTCAGCCCGGTACACATGACGAGCAGCACGGTCAGCACACCGATGACATAGGAGACCGTCCGCCCCACGGGCCACTTGTCCCCGCGCCGACGCAGCCGTACGACTCCCCACGCGTACAGCGCGAGCCCCGCGACACAGGCCACCAGAAAGAACGGGTCCGCGGACCACGCAAGCCCCCGCCCCAGCGTGAACGGCGGCAGATCCATCATCATGCCGTGCCCGCTGTGATCCATCCGGCGGCTCCTGATTCGTGGGGGTTGTGCGCTGTCTGTCCCCCACAGACTAGAACCGCCCCCGGCGACAGCAGTCACCGGGGGCGATTACAGTGCGCTCCTCAGAGCACGCACTCAGCCTCTTCGTACCGGTCCTGAGGAACGGTCTTCAGCGTCTGAACGGCCTCGGCCAACGACACCATCTCGATGTCGGTCCCCCGCAGCGCCGTCATCTTCCCGAACTCACCCCGGTGCACGGCCTCCACCGCGTGCCACCCGAACCGGGTCGCGAGCACCCGGTCGTACGCGGTGGGCGTGCCGCCTCGCTGGACATGCCCCAGAATCACCGGCCGCGCCTCCTTGCCGAGGCGCTCCTCCAGCTCGATCGAAAGCTGGCGGGCGATCCCGGCGAACCGCTCGTGCCCGTAGATGTCCTTGCCGCCCTCGTCGAACTCCATGGTCCCGGCCCTGGGCTTGGCCCCCTCGGCCGCGACGACGATCGCGAAGCGCTTGCCGGCCTGGAACCGGTTCCCGACGACCCGGGTCAACTCGTCGATGTCGAAGGGCCGTTCCGGTACGACGACGGCGTGCGCACCGGCCGCCATGCCGGAGTGCAGGGCGATCCAGCCGGTGTGCCGGCCCATGACCTCGACGACCAGTACCCGCTGGTGGGACTCGGCGGTGGTCTTGAGCCGGTCCAGCGCCTCGGTCGCCACGGTGACCGCGGTGTCGAAGCCGAAGGTGACGTCCGTGACGGCGATGTCGTTGTCGATGGTCTTCGGCACCCCCACCACGGGCAGGCCGCTGTCCGACATCAGCCGGGCGGCCTTGAGCGTGCCCTCGCCGCCGATCGGGATGATCGCGTCGAGGCCGAGCTCGGCGACATGGCCCTTGGCCCGCTCCACGCCGTCCCGCAGATGGGAGGGCTGGACCCGGGAGGAGCCGAGGATGGTGCCGCCGCGGGCGAGGATGCCGCCCACCGCGTCGAGGTCGAGCTTGAGGTAGTCGCACTCCAGGAGGCCCTTCCAGCCGTCCCGGAAGCCGATGACCTCGTCGCCGTGGTCGACGACGGCGCGGTGCACGACGGACCGGATGACGGCGTTCAGGCCGGGGCAGTCGCCGCCGGACGTGAGGACACCAATGCGCATAGCCCGAAAAACCTTCTTCACGTGGGCCGGGACCGGACCACGCTGTCCGGCTCGAATCCCCGCCACCCTAGCGGCATCGGGGGGCGGGGCCGAACCGTGCGTCCGCCTGCTGGACGACCCCGCTCACCTGTGCGGACGCCCCGACAGACGGGCTGGTGACGACAGGCTGGAGCCGGGGTGTGCGAGCGCCGTCAGGCAGGCTGCTGGGCGGCTGCGATGCGCTCGTTGCGCAGCGCCTCGTACCAGCGGTCGTCCGTCGGGGGCAGCGCGTTCACGTCGAGCGCCAGCTTCAGCAGCAGGTCGGCGATCAGCGGATTGCGGGCGAGCACCGGACCGTGCATGTACGTGCCGAAGACGGTGTCGTTGTACGCGCCCTCCGTGCCGTCCCCCGTGCCGTTGCCCTTGCCCAGGCGGACCTGGGCCAAGGGGCGGGCGGTCGGGCCGAGGTGGGTGACGCCCTGGTGGTTCTCGAAGCCGGTCAGCGGAGGCAGGCCCAGGCGCGGGTCGATGTCGGCGAGCACGTCACCGACGCACCGCTCGCCCTCGCCGCGCACGGACACCACGTCGATCAGCCCGAGGCCGGGCTCGCGCTGCCCGAGGTCGTTGATGAACTCGTGCCCGAGGATCTGGTAGCCGGCGCACACCGAGAACACGATGGCGCCGTTCTCGACGGCGCGGCTCAGACCGCCGTCGCGCCGCAGCCGCTCGGCCGCGAGCCGCTGCGGGCGGTCCTCGCCGCCGCCGATGAGGTAGATGTCGCCGGAGGTCGGGATCGGCTGGTCGCTGCGCACGTCGAGCCGGGCCACGTCGAGGCCGCGCTGGCGGGCGCGGCGCTCCACGACGAGGACGTTGCCCTGGTCGCCGTAGGTGCTGAGCAGGTCGGGGTAGACCCAGACGACCCGCAGTTGGTTGTCGCTCACTTAAGTCCCCTGAAGTCCGGTGGTCAGTTGCCGACGCGGCGGCGCAGGTCCTGGAACGCGGTGTAGTTGGCGATGACCTCGATCCGGCCCGGCGGGCACTTCTGCACGGCCTGGTCGAGGTTCTCGCAGACCTGGAACTGCTGGTCCGCGACCTCCAGGCGCACCGCGAGGTCGAGCCTGCGGTCGCCGATGACACAGATCGGGTGCCCGCTGAGCCGGGTGTAGTCGACGTCCCACAGCCAGGAGGTGTCGGTGCCGTCCGCGCCGCGCGCGTTCACGGAGAGGATCACCGGGGTCGGCGGCGGGTCGATCAGGGAGAACGTCTCCAGCCAGCCGGCCGGGTTCTTGGCGAGCAGCAGCCGCAGATCGCGTCCCTGGAACTGCACGACGTCGTAGCGCCCGGCGACGGCCTGCACCTGGTACATGCGCTCCAGGGCGACCTGCGGCGGCACCCCGAAGACGGCGGCCACCGCGGCCGAGGAGGCGGCGTTGGCCTTGTTGGCCCGGCCGGGCAGCTGAAGGTGGATGGGCCACGCGGAACCGTGCGGGTCCAGGACGTGGTCCCCGGACAGCGCCCAGCTCGGCGTGGGGCGGCGGAAGCCGCACTCACCGCAGAACCAGTCGTCCCCCGGCCGCTGCATCACACCGCCGCAGGACGGGCAGGACCAGGCGTCGTCCTTCCACATCTGCCCGGCGGCGACCCAGATCACGTTGGGCGAGGAGGAAGCGGCCCACACCACCAGCGGGTCGTCGCAGTTGGCGACGACCACGGCCTTCGAACCGGCGAGCCCCTCACGCCAGTTCTCGGCGAGCATCCGGGTCTCGGCGGCCCGGTCCAGCTGGTCGCGGGAGAGGTTGAGCAGGGCGATGCACTTCGGGTCGGTGTCCCGGGCGACTCCGGCGAGGTACTTCTCGTCGACCTCGATGACGCCGTAGCGCGCCTCCGAGCTGCCCGCGAGCGCCGAGGTGATGCCGGCGGGCATGTTGGCGCCGAGCGCGTTGGAGACGACCGGCCCCGCGGCCCGCAGCGCCTCCGCGATGAGCCGCGTCGTCGTGGTCTTGCCGTTGGTCGCCGACACCAGGATCACGTCCAGGTTCTGGGCGAGCCTGGCGAGGAGGTCGGGGTCGAGTTTGAGTGCCACCCGGCCACCGATCACCGAACCGCTGCCGCGCCCCGCGGCGCGCGATGCCGCCGCGACCGCCTTGCCCGCGGTCACGGCGATCTTGGCCCGCGGCGTGAGCGGGTCCGAGTTGCCTGCCATCAGTTCTCGATCCTCCTTGCGTACCAGCCGCGCCTGAAGCCCTACGGCAACGTGGTGGTGGTCAGCCTATCGAGATCCATTCGCACTCCCGAATCGCCGTACCCTTGCGGCCATGCGCAATGTCTCCATTCCGGGCACACACGGGCGTGTTCGGCCCCTCACCCTGCTCGGTGGCCCCGTGCTGCACGCACCGTGCGAGGAGGTCACCGACTTCGGCCCGGAACTGGCGGCGCTGGTGGACGACTTGTTCGCGACGATGTACGCCGCGCAGGGCGTGGGACTGGCGGCGAACCAGGTGGGGGAGCCGCTGCGGGTCTTCGTGTACGACTGCCCCGACGACGAGGACGTACGGCATCTCGGCCATGTGGTGAACCCACGGCTCGTGGCGGCGGACGGCGTCGTGATCCGCGGGCCGGAGGGCTGTCTGTCCCTGCCGGGCCTTGAGGCGGGGACGGAGCGGTACGACCACGCCGTGGTCGAGGGGTTCACGGTGGCGGGGGAGCCGGTGACCGTTCACGGGACGGGGTTCTTCGCGCGGTGCCTGCAGCACGAGTGCGATCACCTGGAGGGCCGGGTGTACATCGATCACCTCACGGGGTGGCGAAAGCGACGGGTGCTGCGGCAGGCCGCGCGAGCGCCGTGGGGAAGATGACGCGATCCCGCCCCTGAGGGCGCCTCAGAAACCAGGGCCGCCCATCTTGTCCCCCGCCGCCGCCAGCCTGCCCCACAACAGGTCGGCCAGACTGCGCACCAACTCCGTGCGCGTGCACGGCCGTTCCCCCAGCCACCAGTCTCCCGCGGCATGCATCATCCCGACGATCCCGTGCCCCCACACCCGGGCCAGCTGCTGACTGCCGGGACCGAGATCCAGCCGCTCCTCGATGACGGTGGCCAGTTCCTCACCCATCCTGCGGAGCAACGGCGCCGAGTGCTTGCCGACGTCGAACCCCTGGTCCCCGGTCTGGCCCGCGTCCGCCGGATGCATCAGGAACCGGTACACCTGAGGCCGTGCCTCGATCGCCGCGAGGTAGGTGTCCAGCGTGGCCTCGACCCGCTCGCGCCGGTCCGCGGGAGCGTCCAGCGCCGCCCGCAACGAGTCCAGGAGCGCATCCGTGTGTCTTTTGGCCAACGCCGCGTAAAGTCCGCCTTTGTCGCCGAAGTGCCGATACAGAATGGGCTTTGTGATGCCCGCTTCCGCCGCGATCGCGTTCATCGAGGCTTGTGGGCCGTCGCGCAGCACCACCCGGTCGGCGGCCTCCAGCAGCTCGCGCCGACGGCGATCGGCGGACCGCTGCTGATCGGTCCGCTGCGTGGTGTCCATGAGCTCTCCCCACCCGTACTGATTCGGTGACGCCTGCGCAAACTAACACCCAACCTGCCACAACCATCGAACGGGCTGCCGATCGGGCATCGTGGGTTGACTTTACCTACTCGCCGGTAACAAACTAGGGTTACCGCAAGTAACAACATGCATGCTGCCATGCACGTACGCCGCTGGAGGGGACATGGCCGAGTTCACCATGGAGCTCAACGACGAACAGAAGGAGGTCCGGGACTGGCTGCACGGTTTCGCCGCCGATGTGATCCGCCCCGCGGCCGCCGAATGGGACGAGCGTGAGGAGACTCCCTGGCCGGTCATCCAGGAGGCCGCGAAGGTCGGCATCTACTCGCTCGACTTCTACGCCCAGCAGTACTTCGACCCGACCGGCCTCGGCATCCCCATGGCGATGGAGGAGCTGTTCTGGGGTGACGCGGGCATCGCCCTGTCGATCGTCGGCACCGGTCTCGCCGCCGTCGGCGTCCTCGCCAACGGCACCGAGGAGCAGATCGGCACCTGGGTGCCCCAGATGTACGGCGACGCCAACGATGTCAAGCTCGCCGCGTTCTGCTCGTCCGAGCCCGACGCCGGCTCCGACGTCGCCTCGATGCGCACCCGTGCCGTGTACGACGAGGCCAAGGACGAGTGGGTGATCAACGGCACGAAGACCTGGGCGACCAACGGCGGCATCGCCAACGTCCACGTGGTCGTCGCGGTCGTCGACGCGGACCTCGGCTCCAAGGGCCACGCGTCCTTCATCATCCCGCCGAACACGCCGGGCCTGTCCCAGGGCCAGAAGTTCAAGAAGCACGGCATCCGTGCCTCGCACACCGCCGAGGTCATCCTCGACAACGTGCGCGTCCCGGGCTCCTGCCTGCTGGGCGGCAAGGCGAAGCTGGACGAGCGGCTGGCGCGGGCGCGCGAGCGGGCCAAGGCGGGCGGCGAGCGCGTGAAGAACGCGGCGATGGCCACGTTCGAGGCGAGCCGCCCCGCGGTCGGAGCCATGGCGGTGGGCACGGCTCGGGCGGCGTACGAGGTCGCCCTCGACTACGCGATGACGCGTGAGCAGTTCGGGCGCCCGATCATCGACAACCAGGGCGTGGCCTTCCAGCTCGCCGAGATGCGGACGCAGATCGACGCCGCGCGGCTTCTGGTGTGGCGTGCGTCCTGGATGGCGATCAACGGGAAGCCGTTCACCGCGGCCGAGGGGTCGATGTCGAAGCTGTTCGCGAGCGAGACGGCGAAGAAGGTCACGGCTCAGGCCATACAGATCCTGGGCGGCAACGGCTACACGCGCGAGTACCCCGTGGAGCGGATGCACCGCGACAGCGCGATCTACACGATCTTCGAGGGCACGAGCGAGATCCAGCGGCTGGTGATCGCCCGTACGTTGTCGGGTATGCCGATTCGGTAAGCGCCGTGGAGGTGCTGCGCGATGCGGTCCGCGGCTTCGGCGTGGCTGGTCGCGCAGTTCCCCGCGCCTCACCCCTACGGAGCAGTCCCGCTGCTGTGCGCGATGCACGCCACGTCGATCCGGTCGGCGAGCTTCGCCAGCTCGATCGTCAGCGCGGCCACCGTGTCCTCGTCGAGCCCTTCCTCCCCGTTCTCGACAAGGTGCACCCACCGACCACCCACCGTACGCAGCAGCTTGCTCACATCGGCGGCAGCCACCTGCAAGGTCCCGCGGTCATCGACGATCAGCGGCAGAGTAACTTCGCGGTTCACACCCGGGATCGTAACCGCGCAGGGCTCACGCACCCTGCCAAACCGTAGTGATGTTGCAGAACTCGCGGATTCCGTGCCCCGACAGCTCACGCCCGAATCCGGACCGCTTCACTCCGCCGAACGGGAACGCCGGATGGGACGCGGTCATCCCGTTGACGTACACGCTTCCGGCCTCCAGATCCCGTACGAACCGGTCGACGTCGGCCTCGTCGCGGGTCCATACGTTCGAACTCAGTCCGAAGGGTGAGTCGTTGGCGATCAGCACCGCCTCGTCCAGATCGGCGGCCCGGTACAGCGTGGCGACCGGACCGAAGGCCTCCTCGCGGTGGATCCGCATCTCACGGGTGATGTCGGCGAGCACCGTGGGCGGGTAGTACCAGCCGGGCAGTTCGGGCCGGCGGATCCGGTGGCCGCCGCACAGCACGGTCGCGCCGCTGCGCTTGGCGTCGTCGACCAGCTCCTCCAGGTCGGTGCGGCCCTGCTCGCTCGACAGCGGGCCGACCTCCGTCTCCTCCCGCATCGGGTCGCCGACCACCAGCGCCTTCATGCCCTCGACGAACCGGTCGGCGAAGGCGTCGTAGACGTCCGTGTGCACGATGAACCGCTTGGCCGCGATGCAGGACTGCCCGGTGTTCTGCACCCGCGCGGTCACGGCGATCCGCGCCGCGCGATCGAGGTCGGCCGACGGCATGACGACGTAGGGATCGCTGCCGCCCAGCTCCAGCACCGTCTTCTTGACCATCTCCCCGGAGGTGGAGGCGACCGCTCGGCCCGCGGGCTCGCTGCCGGTCAGCGTCGCCGCCTTGACGCGGTCGTCGCGCAGGATGTCGTCCACCTGCCCGGCGCCGATCAGCAGGGTCTGGAAACAGCCCTCCGGATAGCCCGCGCGGTGGAACAGGTCCTCGATGTACAGGGCGGTCTGGGGGACGTTCGAGGCGTGCTTGAGCAGGCCGACGTTGCCCGCCATCAGCGCCGGGGCCGCGAAGCGGATCACCTGCCAGAGCGGGAAGTTCCACGGCATCACCGCGAGGATCGGCCCGAGCGGGCGGTAGCGCACCCGTACGCGCGAGGCGCCCGAGTCCTTCACGTCGGAGTCGGCCGGCTCCTCGTCGGCGAGCAGTTCCTCGGCGCGTTCGGCGTACCAGCGCATCGCCTTGGCGCACTTGGCGGTCTCCGCGCGGGCCTGGGTGATGGGCTTGCCCATCTCGGTGGTCATCACCCGGGCCACGTCCTCGGCATCCGCGTCCAGGTGGTTCGCGGCCTGGAGCAGGAGGCGTGAGCGGTCGACGAAGCTCGTCGTGCGGTAGGTGCGGAAGGTGGCCTCGGCGAGCTGGAGCCTGCGCTCGATCTCCTCCTCGCCCATGGCCTCGTACGTCTTGAGCGTCTCGCCGTTCGCCGGGTTCACCGTCGCGATGGGCATGACCGACCTCCTGGAAACGGACTGATGCTTCGACCTTCCCGCGCCGCGGTGGGGACCGCAACGCGTGTACGGCCGCTCAGGCCGAGTGCTCCGCCAGCCGGTCGAGAAACGCGGCCTGGGCCTTGACGACGACCTCGCGCGCCCGGTCCAGGCCGAGCCATTCGACCCGGTCCAGCTCCGGGAACCGCTGGGTCCGGCCGGAGCGGGGCGGCCACTCCATGGCGAACGTGCCGGGCACGACCGTCGCCGGGTCGAGATCGGCCTCGACCGCCCACACCGTGACGATCTTGCCGCCCGACTGCCTGACCTCGCCGAGCGGCACGACCTCCCCGTCGGGCGGCGCCAGCCCCAGCTCCTCCCGGAACTCGCGGCGGGCCGCGTCCCAGGCGGGCTCGTCGGGGTCGTACTCGCCCTTGGGGACCGTCCATGCCCCGACGTCCCGCTTGGCGAAGAACGGGCCGCCCATGTGCCCGAGCAGCACTTCCAGGCCGTCGGCGGTGCGGCGGAAGAGCAGCAGGCCCGCGCTGTGCCGCGCCCGGGACGCGGTCACGGCTTCACCTCCGGATGGGCCGCGAGCAGGGTCTCGACCGTGTCGGCCTCCTCCGGCCGCTTGTCCTCGCGATAGCGGACCACGCGGGCGAAGCGCAGGGTCACGCCGGCCGGGTAGCGGGTGGAGCGCTGCAGGCCGTCGTAGGCGATCTCGACGACCAGCTCGGGGCGTACGGTCACCACCCACCCGTCGCTGTCCACGGCGAGCTCCTGGAGCCGCTCGGTCTGCCAGGTCAGCAGCGCGTCGGTCATGCCCTTGAAGGTCTTGCCGAGCATGGCGAAACCGCCGTCCGCCGTGCGGGCGCCCAGGTGGAGGTTGGAGAGCTTGCCGGTCCTGCGGCCATGGCCCCACTCGGCGGCCAGCACCACCAGGTCGAGGGTGTGGACGGGCTTCACCTTCAGCCAGGAGGCGCCGCGCCGGCCCGCGCTGTAGGGGGCGTCGAGGGCCTTGACGACCACGCCCTCGTGGCCGCGCCCGAGCGTCTCGGCGAGGAAGTCCTCGGCCCGCGCGAGGTCGTCCGGGCCGGACACCAGCGTGCGGCGCACCCGCATCGGCTCGGGGACCAGCCGGGCCAGCTCCGCGTGCCGCTCGGTGAACGGCAGGTCGAGCAGGTCGTGGTCGTCGACGGACAGGGCGTCGAAGAACACGGGGGAGACGGGGACGTCCTCGGCCGCCGTCGCCACGTCCACGCGGGAGCCGACGCGGCCGGCGGTCTCCTGGAAGGAGCGGGGGCGGCCCGCGTCGTCGAAGGCGATCACCTCGCCGTCCAGGATGAAGCGCTCCCCTCTCAACTCCATGGCCGCCGCGGTCAGTTCGGGCAGTCGGTCGGTGATGTCGTCGAGAGTGCGGGTGTAGATCCGTACCGTGTCGCCCTCGCGGTGGAGCTGGACCCGGACGCCGTCCAGCTTCTCCTCGACCGCGCACGCGCCGAGCTTGCCGACCGCCTCGGGCACCGAGGGCGCGGTGTGGGCCAGCATCGGCAGGACCGGGCGGCCGACGGTGAGCCGGAAGCGGTCCAGGGCCTGCGGTCCGTCCGCGAGCAGCGTCCGGGCGACGTTCTGGAGGGAGCCGGCGAGCATCACCGCCCGCCGTACGTCCGCGGGCGGCGCCCCGGTCGCCACCGCCAGCCCCTCCACCGCCACCGCGTCCAGCGCGCCCTGCCGGACCTCGCCGGTGATCAGCCCGAACAGGAAGCGCTGCTCGTCCTCCGTGGCCGCGCCCATCAACTCGCCCACCAGACGTGCTCGTTCGGTCTGCGAGCCGGCCCCGGACACCTTGCCCAGCTCGGTGAGCCGGGCGTCCACCTCGCGCACGGTCAGGGCCGGCTCGGCGGCGGGCGGTACCGGGCGGCTCAGCACCTTCCAGCCGACGCCGAGCCGCCCCTGCGGCAGTCGGCCCGCGAGATACGGGATGACGATCGGCACGTCGTCCGCCTCGGCGTCCCGGAACAGCTCCGCCAGCAGAGCGATCTTCCGGGACCGCGCCGAGGTCGCGGCGACCTCTCGGGACACTTGGGCCAGCCGGGTCAGCAGCATGCAGCCCATGGTGCAACGGGCTCCGCCGGTATTCACCCGGACAAACGGGCCGTCGATCGTCTGAGGGTCCGTCGTGGCCGGTCGCGCAGTTCCCCGTGCCCCTCAGAGCGTTGCGTCAAGGTCGGCGAAGAGCAGCTCCCCGTTGATGAAGGCCCCTGCCCGGTAACCGCCGGCCGCCGCGTTCACGACCTGCTCCGAGAAGCCCATCACGTTGCCGACCGCCCAGACGCCCGGCACCGAGGTGAGCCCGGTCGGGTCGACCACCGGGTACGCGCCGAAGGGGGTCTCCTGGAACTCGGCGCCCAGCTTCTGCAGCAGCCCGTTCTGCGGCACCGCGCGGGGCGCGACGAACACCACCTCGCGCGCGTGCGCCGTGCCGTCGGCCAGGCGCACCGCGGTGAGCCGGTCGCCCTCGGTCACCAGCTCGGCCACCGGACCGGGCACCACCTTCACCCCGGCCGCCGCCAGCCTGCGCAGGTCGTCGTCCGAGAGATCCGCCTCGGCGACCTCGTGCAGGAAGAAGGTCACGTCCTTCGACCACTGCGACACCATCAGCGCCTGGTGCACGCTCATCGGGGTGGTCGCCAGCACGCCGAACGCCTGGTCACGGACCTCCCAGCCGTGGCAGTACGGGCAGTGCAGCACATCCTTGCCGAAGCGCTCGGCGACGCCGGGCACCTCCGGCAGCTCGTCCTTGAGACCGGTGGCGATGACCAGGCGCCGGGCGTGCACATGCCGGCCGCCGGCCAGCGCGACCGCGAAGTCCTCGCCGCGCTCGACGTCCACCACCCGGTCCCGGACCAGCTCGACGCCGTACCGCGCGATCTCCTCCCGCCCGACGGCCAGGAACCGCGCCGGCGGCATGCCGTCCCGGGACAGATAGCCCTGCATGTGCGCGGCGGGCGCGTTGCGCGGCTCGCCCGCGTCGACCACCAGGGTGCGGCGCCGGGCGCGGCCCAGGACGAGGGCGGCGGACAGGCCGGCCGCCCCTCCGCCGATGACGATCACTTCGTACGTTTCGGTCATGGTGACCACCTCCATGTAGACCGTCGCCCGAGCGGTGCGGCATTGACAAATGTGTTTGCCGAAACTGCAATGGCATCCATGAGTGACGACATGGACGACGTTCTGGCGGAGGTCGGCCCACGGCTGCGCCGCATCCGCAAGGAGCGGGGCGCCACGCTCGCCGGCCTCTCCGAGGCGACCGGCATCTCGGTGAGCACGCTCTCGCGGCTGGAGTCGGGGCTGCGCAGGCCCAGCCTCGAACTGCTGCTGCCGATCGCGCGGGCGCACGAGGTGGCGCTGGACGAACTGGTGGCCGCGCCCGCGGTGCGCGATCCCCGGGTGCGGTCCGAGCCGATCAGGCGGCATGGCCGCACGTACTGGCCGCTCACCCGGCAGCCCGGGGGGCTTCAGGCCTTCAAGGTGCTGGTGCCGCAGGAGACGGCCGAGCCGGAGCCGCGGACCCATGAGGGCTACGAGTGGCTGTATGTGATGTCGGGGCGGCTGCGGATGGTCCTGGGCGATCACGACATCGTGCTGGCCGCGGGGGAGGCCGCCGAGTTCGACACACGCGTGCCGCACTGGTTCGGGTCGACGGGGGAGGGGCCGGTGGAGTTCCTCAGTCTGTTCGGGCCGCAGGGGGAGCGGATGCATGTACGGGCGCGGCCGAAGCGGTCGTGACGCATCTGACTGTTCCCTGAATGGCAAGCGACCGCTTAGTATGCGAACCGACCCCGGTCAGACGAAGCAGTCCCCCGTGGAGGCACCGCATGCAGGCATGGCAAGTGCACGAGAACGGCGAGCCGAGCGAGGTGATGCGCCTCGAGGACGTCGGGACGCCCACGCCCGGTGACGGCCAGGTCCTGCTGAAGGTGCGCGCCGCGAACATCAACTTCCCGGACGCGCTGCTGTGCCGGGGCCAGTACCAGGTCCGGCCGCCGCTGCCGTTCACGCCGGGCGTGGAGATCTGCGGCGAGACCGAGGACGGGCGCCGCGTGATCGCCAACCCCGCCCTGCCGTACGGCGGCTTCGCCGAGTACGCCGTCGCGGACGCCGCCGCCGTCCTGCCCGCGCCCGAGGCGCTGGACGACGCCGAGGCCGCCGCCCTGCACATCGGCTACCAGACCGGCTGGTTCGGTCTGCACCGCCGGGCCGGCCTGGAAGCCGGCGAGACGCTGCTCGTCCACGCTGCCGCAGGAGGGGTCGGCAGCGCGGCCGTGCAGCTCGGGAAGGCCGCCGGCGCCACCGTCATCGGTGTCGTCGGCGGCACCGAGAAGGCGGCCGTCGCCCGCGAGCTGGGCTGCGACGTCGTCATCGACCGGCGCGCCGAGGACGTCATCGGTGCCGTCAAGGAAGCCACCGGCGGCCGCGGCGCCGACGTCGTCTACGACCCCGTAGGCGGCCAGGCCTACGCCCAGTCCACCAAGGTCGTCGCCTTCGAGGGGCGGATCGTGGTCGTCGGCTTCGCGAGCGGAGTGATCCCCAGCCCGGGGCTCAACCACGCCCTGGTGAAGAACTACTCGATCCTCGGCCTGCACTGGGGCCTGTACAACACCAAGAACCCGAAGCTGATCCAGCACTGCCACGAGCAGCTCACCGACCTGGCCGCCCGGGGCGCCATCAAGCCGCTGGTCAGCGAGCGCGTTCCACTGGGCGGGGCCGCGGCCGCCGTGCAGCGGGTCGCCGACGGCGTCACCACCGGGCGCGTCGCCGTGATCCCGGGACTCACCGAAGGAGGAGCGGCATGATCGACGCCGCCGAACTGCGCCGCCGTACGGCTCAGTTGCTGGCCGCCCATCCGTCGGCCACCACCGACCGCCTGGACTTCCTGCGCGCCCGCTTCGACGCCGGTCTGGCCTGGGTGCACTACCCCGAGGGCCTCGGCGGTCTCGGTGCGCCCCGCTCCCTCCAGGCCGTCGTGGACGCCGAACTGGAGGCCGCCGGCGCCCCCGACAACGAGCCGCGCCGCATCGGCATCGGCCTCGGCATGGCCGCGCCGACGATCCTCAAGTACGGCACCGAGGAGCAGAAGCGGCGCTATCTGCGCCCCCTGTGGACCGGCGAGGAGGTCTGGTGCCAGCTCTTCAGCGAGCCCGGCGCCGGATCCGACCTCGCGGCCCTCGGCACCCGGGCCGTCCGCGAGGGCGACGACTGGGTCGTCAACGGGCAGAAGGTGTGGACGTCCAGCGCCCACCTCGCCCGCTGGGCCATCCTCATCGCACGCACCGACCCGGACGTGCCCAAGCACGCGGGCATCACCTACTTCCTGTGCGACATGACCGACCCCGGTGTCGAGGTCCGGCCGCTGCGCCAGATCACCGGCGAGGCCGAGTTCAACGAGGTCTTCCTGACCGACGTGCGCATCCCGGACGCGCGGCGGCTCGGCGACATCGGCGCCGGCTGGAAGGTCGCGCAGACCACGCTGAACAACGAGCGCGTCGCCATCGGCGGCATGCGGCTGCCCCGCGAGGGCGGCATGATCGGCCCCGTCGCCAGGACCTGGCGCGAACGGCCCGAGCTGCGCACCCACGATCTGCACCAGCGGCTGCTGAAGCTGTGGGTCGACTCCGAGGTCTCCCGCCTCACCGCGGAACGGCTGCGCCAGCAGCTCGTCGCGGGCCAGCCCGGCCCCGAAGGTGCCGGCATGAAGCTCGCCTTCGCCCGCCTCAACCAGGAGATCAGCGGCCTTGAGGTGGAACTCCGCGGCGAGGAGGGCCTGTTGTACGACGACTGGACCATGCGCCGCCCCGAGCTGGTGGACTTCACCGGCCGCGACGCCGGCTACCGCTACCTGCGCTCCAAGGGCAACAGCATCGAGGGCGGGACCAGCGAGGTCCTGCTGAACATCGTCGCCGAGCGCGTCCTGGGACTGCCGTCCGAGCCGCGCACCGACAAGGACGTCGCCTGGAAGGACCTGGCCCGATGAGCACACAGCCCGACCTGCTGTACTCGGAGGAGGAAGAGGCGCTGCGGGCCGCCGTACGGGACCTGCTCACCGACCACTGCGACGCGCCCGGCGTCATCGCCCGCACCGAGTCGGACGCCCCGCACGACCTGGAGGCGTGGAAGGCGCTCGCCGACGGCATGGGCCTGGCCGGACTCCTGGTCCCGGAGGACAGGGGCGGCCAGGGCGCCACGCACCGCGAGGTCGCCGTAGTGCTGGAGGAGCTGGGGCGTGCGGTCGCCCCGGTGCCGTATCTGACGAGCGCCGTGGTCGCCACCGAGGCGCTGCTCGCCTGCGAGGCCGAAGATGGCCTGCTCGCCGAGCTGGCGTCCGGGCGGCGGATCGGCGCCCTCGCCGTCGCGCTGAACGTCGCTCCCGGCGCCGCCTACAAGGTCGTACGGCATGAGGACGGCGCCCTGAACGGGGAGCTGACCGCCATCGCGGACGCGTCCGCCGCCGATGTGCTGCTCGTGCCCGCGGACGACGGTGGGCTGTACGCGGTGGACGCCGACGCGGTGACCGTCACCCCGCAGGTGTCCCTGGACCTGACCCGGCCCGTCGCGACGGTCAGCCTGGACGGCGCGCCCGGCCGGCTGCTCGGGGACGCCGAGCCCGCCGTACGACGCGCCCTGAGCGCCGGAGCCGGGCTGCTCGCCTCCGAGCAACTCGGGCTCGCCGAATGGACGTTGACCGAGACAGTCCGCCACCTGAAGGACCGCAAGCAGTTCAACCGCCCCGTCGGCGGCTTCCAGGCCCTCAAGCACCGGCTCGCCCAGCTGTGGCTGGAGGTCGTCAACCTGCGCGCCGCCGCCCGCAACGCCGCCGACGCGCTGGCGACCGGCGAGGACGTCGAGGTGGCGGTCGCCGTCGCCCAGGCGTATGCGGCGCCCGTCGCCGTGCACGCCGCCGAGGAGGCGCTGCAACTGCACGGCGGAATCGGGATGACGTGGGAGCACCCGGTGCATCTGTATCTGAAGCGGGCCAAGGCCGACTCGATCGCCTACGGCACCGCGGGCGCCCACCGCGAGGCACTGGCCGGATTCATCGACCTGCAGGCTCCCTGACACACACCCGGGCGAAGCCCGCGAAAAGCCCGTCCCACCTGGGGCGGGCTTTTTCGTGTGCCCTGCGCGGAGGAAGTGAACGCGGGACGGCGGTCCGGCCAACTCCCCGCTCGGGCACTGCTGTTCGGGCCCTTCGGAATCGCATACTCGCAACGGTTCCATCCGGCCCTATCAGGGAGGCAGAGCATGGCCCTCACCACCCGTCGCAGAGCCCTCACCACCCTCGGCGCCGCCCTCGCGGGCACCGTCGCCCTGCCCGCCACCGGTGCGCTGGCGAGCGAACGCAAGCACGGCCCGCGCCCGTTGTGGCGGGCGCACGCACACAACGACTACGAGCACCCGCGCCCTCTCCTCGACGCCCTCGACCATCGCTTCGGCAGCGTCGAGGCCGACATCTACCTGGTCGGCGACCAGCTCCTGATCGGCCACGACCCCGAGGACCTCGACCCCGGCCGCACCCTGGAGTCCCTCTACCTCGACCCGCTGGCCGCCCGCGTCAAGGCCAACCGCGGCTCCGTGTACCGGGGTTACCGCCGACCGGTCCAGCTGCTGATCGACATCAAGACCGAGGGCGCCTCGACGTACCTCGAACTCGACCGGCACCTGGGGCGCTACAAGCACCTGTTCACGACGTACGCCCACGGCCGGGTGTTCCCGGGCCCGGTCACCGCCGTGATCTCCGGCGACCGCGCCGCCCGTGCGCCGATGGCGGCCCAGACCGTCCGCCGCGCCTTCTACGACGGCCGTCTGTCCGACCTCGGCACCTCCGCGCCCGCCTCCTTCGTCCCGCTGATCAGCGACAACTGGACGCTCAACTTCACCTGGCGCGGCGTCGGCGCCTTCCCGGACGCCGAGCGGCAGAAGCTGCACGGCATCGTCCGGGCCGCGCACTCCCGTGGTCAGCGGGTGCGGTTCTGGGCCACCCCCGACGTGGCCGGCCCCGCGCGGGAGGCCCTGTGGAGCGAGCTGCTCGCCGCCGACGTCGACCACCTCAACACCGACGACCTGGCCGGCCTGGAGGCCTTCCTCGACGCCCACCGGACGGCCTAGGCGACTCCGGGGAGTCGCCCGGCCGCACCGCGCCGGAACACCACACGTTCGGAGTACAGGTCAGCCGCCCGGACGAACCCTCCGCTACGCCACACTTACGGCCGAACGCCGTGAACCGGGCAAGGCGGCGTGGCGGAGGAGGTAGACGATGGCCATTTCCATCTCTGTGGTGCTGCTGCTGTTCATCCTTGCGGTGATCTTCGTGCGCAACGGCGGGCTGAAGATCACCCATGCGCTGGTGTGCCTGCTGCTCGGCTTCTATCTGGCCAGCACGAGCATGGCGCCCACCATCAACAGCGGTCTGACGGCCACGGCGGACATCGTCAGCAGCCTCAGACCGTGACCGCCGGCGGGCCGGTCAGGAAGTCGAGAACACTCCGATGCCGTTGGGGACGGGGCGCTCCCTGCCCCCGGACGGGTGGTTGCGCACCGACACCGTCCCGGCTCCCGGCTCGCGGGCGACCAGTGTGGACGAGCCGCCGCCGTCCAGGCTGAAGGCGTCGTCCGATCCCAGGTCCCGCATCACGGAGGCGACCTCCGCGATCGTCAGGCCGGTGCGGTACTCGGGCGCTCCGTCCAGCGTGAGCAGCATCAGGCGCCGGCCGCCGGCCGCGATGCCGACCGCGGTGCGCACGGCGGAGGTCCGGTCGTCCAGGCCCGGCAGCGGCCGGCCGTCGTCGAGCACCGGGTAGCCGCCGAGGGCGAAGCGGTACGGGATCCGGGACGTCGAGGCCACCAGCCGGTGCCGTACCGCCACCCTCCCCCAGCCTCCGGCCGGGGGGACCCCCATCTCGCTTCGCTCGCCCGCGAACAACTTCCGCAGCCGCTGTGCGCCCTCCTCCCGGCCCACCAGGACGGTGGTGCCCGGCGCGATCGGACCGTTGCCGGGCGTGTCGGCCATGGACACGACCCGGCCGTGACGGACCGTCACCTCATGGGTGTCGGCGCTGCACGGAGCCCCCCGGTCCTCGTCCGTGCCGCATGTCGCGCGCACCCGGGACACGCTGCCCCAGTCGCTGGTGAACGCCCCGATGGAACCCACCGGCAGCGCGTACTGGTTGAGCCCGCCCAGCGGGAGCCGCCCCTCGGGTGTGCGGATCGAGCCGTCCAGGCTCAGGCCGTCGAGCCGGGCCCGGCGGTCGACGCCCACCCCGAACACGTCCTCGGTGCTGGTGCCGGGCGGCAGCGCGGGCCCGAAGCGCTGGCCGTCCGGCACCGCCGCCTTCAGCGCCCGGCCACGCGCGACGGCCGGCCCCACGCTCGCGCCGGTCACCTCGACCCCGGGGTGCTGGGTCTCGCTGATGTTGAAGAAGTCGCCGTTCACGCCCGCCACGGCACCCTGAGCGGTGGCCTGCCGAGAGATCGTGGCCCGCGCCGCCACCGCCCCCGGATGCAGCAGGTCGAGCCGTACGCGCGGATCGCGCAGGTCGACGGTGAGCACATGGGCGTGCGCCGTGCCCTTGGCCGCCGGGATGTCGAACTCGTCGTAGGCGACACCCGGCGCGATCTCGGTGCCCTGCTGCACGGCGCCGGCCGGTGCCGCCCCCACCAGGGCCGCACCGGCCAGCGCGCCGAGTGCCGTGAACAGCGTGAGTGCCGCTCTTGCCGATGCGAACCGTTTCTGACGAAGCGTCACGGCTTCCCCCTGAAGTCTCGTCAAATGTCCCAGGACTCAGGGGAAGTGCACCAGACGGCGATGACCGGCCGGGTTTCTAGGCGCCGACTACACGAGAACGGGTGAGGAAACGCACCCCCTCGGGTGCCTCCAGGGAGAACCCGCTGCCCCGGCCCTCGACCACGTCGACGATCAGCCGGGTGTGGCTCCACGCCTCGTACTGACTGCGTGACATCCAGAACGTCACCGGCTCGACCACCCCCTCCACCCGCAGCTCCGCGAGCAGCACGTCCGAGTCGCCGGTACGGAACTCGCCCTCCGGGTAGCACATCGGCGCGCTGCCGTCGCAGCAGCCGCCGGACTGGTGGAACATCAGCGGGCCGTGCGTCGCGCGCAGACGGCGCAGCAGATCGGCGGCCGCGGGGGTGAGTTCGACGCGCGGGGTCTCCTCATACATGGGAGCCAGCGCAGCACGGGCAACGTTGCGAGAGGGTTGCACCCAGGGCCAGGAGCCGGGGCGCGGCGTCCATACGTCGGCGGAGCCACAGGGCGGGGCGGTGGCTGACGTCGAAGGAGAGCAGGCGGCCTCACGACGGCCCGCACCGCCATGCGGACCCAGCTGCGCGCCGTCTTCAGCGACATCGAACGCATCCGCGCCCATTCGCCCGAACTCTCTGGGAGTAGCGCGGGCCCCCGGGCACACGGCGAGGCCCTGAGCCGGGCCGAGGTCTCGGCACCGGCTCAGGGCCCAGAGGACGCCGCTAGCGTCGGCCGACGGTGACGAAGCCCGCGGTCCGAGCGCCGGTGACGTTGTCGTACACGACATCACCGGTGGACTTCTTCCAGATCCTGATACGGAAGGTGTCCGGCGTGTCGGTGGCGGTGACCCGGAAGCCGTAGCCGCCGCTGCCGTTGACCTTGCCGGTGCCCTGGTAGACGGCCCGGGAGCCGCTCACCACGAGCCAGTCGGAGCCGGTGGAGCGGAACTTCAGGCGGGCCCGCCCGAAGTCGAAGGTGGCCTTCCCGAGGGGGGCGGCGGCTGCCTTCGGGTACGTGGCGGCGAAGGAGAAGACCGCCTTGCCCTTCAGGGTGGGCCTGTCCGGGTACGCCCCGGCCGCGGAGGTGATCAGGCCCGTGCCCAGCGCGGGACCGGCGGCGCGGTCGTAGACGATCAGCTCGGGCAGGGTGGTGCTGTCCGAGGCGTCGTCGTTGTCGGTGACGGTGACGACCGGTCGCTGGATGCCGGCCCGGGCGTAGGTGTGCTCGGCCCGGCACTCGGTGCCCTCGACCGTGCCCGTCGTCGGCTCGGTGCCGTCCTTCCAGTCGACCCGGCAGACGTGGGTGTCGCCGACGTCGGCGTCCCGGAACTCGGCCGTGACGGTGGTGCGGTGGCCGGCCGGCACGGGGGCCGTCGGGCCGGTGGCGGAGGTGATCGCCGGGGTCCGGTTGACGATCGGGTCGATGCCCGTCAGGGTCGGGACGACCTTCTTGATCAGGCCGTCGGCGTCGAACTCCAGCTTGTCGAGGGTCGTTTCGCGGTGGGTGCCGTCACCGCCGGGGATGGCGAACCGGTGATAGGCGACGTACCACTCGTCGGTCTTCGGGACGTGCACCACCGAGTGGTGGCCGGGGCCCTTGATGCCGAGGGAGAGGTCCTTCTCCAGGATCACGCCGTGCTTGGTCCACGGGCCGGTGGGGGAGGGGCCGGTGGCGTAGGCGACGCGGTAGTTCTCGTCGCGGGTGTCGTTCTCCGACCACATGAAGTAGTAGGTGCCCTTGCGCTTGATGACGAAGGTGCCCTCGTTGTAGCCGCTCGGGGTGATGTCCTTGACCTTGGAGGTGTCGATGGACGTCATGTCGTCGTTCAGCGGGGCGACGTAGGCACGGCCGTTGCCCCAGTACAGGTACGACTGGCCGTCGTCGTCGGTGAAGACGGCGGGGTCGATCATCTGGCCGCTGTAGGCGCCGCGGGCGACCAGCGGCTTGCCCAGGGGGTCCTTGAACGGGCCGGTGGGGGAGTCGGAGACCGCGACGCCGATGTTCGTGTCGGCGGAGTAGTAGAAGTAGTACTTGCCGTTCTTCTCCGTGGCCGTCGGCGCCCAGGCCCGGGCGTCGGCCCAGGAGACGTCCGGCCCCAGGTCGAGGATGACGCCGTGGTCCTTCCAGTGGACCAGGTCCTTGGAGGAATACGCCTTGAACTGCGTGCCGCTCCAGCCCTCGAAGCCGTCGGTGGTCGGGTAGAGGTAGTAGGTGTCGCCGAACCGGACGATGTTCGGGTCGGCGTTGAGACCCGGCAGAACCGGGCTCTTCATGATCAGCGCCTTGACCGTCCAGGTGCGCTTGGCGCCGTCGGAGCCCGTGACCTCGTACGTCACCGGCTCGCTGAAGTCCCGCACGCTGCCGGAGGCGGGGCTGATCGCCGCGCCGTGGGCCAGGGTGAACTCCGGGGCGAGCGCGGTGAGATCGGTGCCCTCCTTCATCGGCAGCGTGATCCGGCTGCCGGCGTTGTCGATGAGTGCGTCGACCTTCAGGTCCGGATGCGTCGCCCGCGCGATGCCCGCGGTGTTGCCGCTCAGCTCCATGACCTCGGCGGCCGTCAGGGCCCGGTCGTAGACACGGAAGTCGTCGACCTCACCGCCGAAGTACGGGTCGGCCGCGTACAGGGACCTGCCGATGTAACCGCTGTAGTCCTTGTTCGCGTCGTACAGCTCGGACGGCTTGATGGTGGTCGTCGTACGGGCCACCGCGACGCCGTCCACGTAGAGGACCATCGCGCCGGACGCGCCGTCCAGGGTGACGGTGACGTGCCGCCACTCGCCGGGCGTCAGCCGCGAGCCCGCCGTCAGCTTCGACTCCGCCGACCAACTGGCCTTCGTGATGGCCGAGTAGAGGCTGGAGCCGCCGTTGGACGGGGTCGCGAACAGGTACTTGTCACTGTCCGGCCCGAGCCCGAACAGCCACTGGAAGTTGCCGCCGCCCTTCCACTTGGCGTACGTCGAGACGGTGACGCTGTCGGCGTCCTTCAGCACGCCGTTCGGGATCTTCACATACGGCGAGGTCGAGTCGCCGGACATCCGGAACGAGCCGCCGTCGACCCCGGTGCCGAAGTCGGGCGTACGGACGTAGGTGCCGTGGTGGCCGTGCCCGCTGGAGTCACGGGCGATGCTGCCGCCCGTCTCGTCGAAGTCGTACCGCAGCAGCAGGTCGGCGGGGACGTCGGCGCCCTCCTCGGACACGGTGACCTCGGCGCGGACGGGCAGCGCGGCACCGTCGGGCAGGCCGCCGGTCACGGTGAACGTGCCGGCCTGCGCGTACTTCGACTCCGGGACGTCCTCCCAGGAGACGGCGACAGGCCGCCGCACACCGTCGGCGTACTCGGCGATCACGGTGGCCGGCAGGACCGGCGCCTGACCGATCCGCGTCTTCACGCTCACGTCCTCGACGCTCTCCACCAGCTGGTCCGGCTGGTAGGCGCGCAGCAGACGGTCGTACTCGGCCTGCGTCACCGGGAGCACCGTGCCGTGGCGGGGCTTGGCGGGCAGGTCGTAGTCGGTGGACGGGGTCCAGGTGCCGGAGGCGAGGTCGGTGGTCTCGAAGGGGATGTAGCCGCGGCCGCCGAACTCGTCGAGGAACGCGTACCACTTGTCCTCGGTGTTCGACTTGAACACCAGCGGCCCCTCGGCCGCGTTCATCGCGCCCTTGCCGATGCCCTCGGCGACCGCGGTCCAGGACAGGTCGAGGAGGGAGTCGCTCTTCTCCTCGAAGATGAACTTGCTGTTGGGCGTGGAGGAGGTGTTGTTCCGCTCGTCCTTGGACAGGCGGAAGTACGTGCCGTCGTGCTCGATCACCGTGGAGTCGATGACGGAGTAGCCGCGGTCGATCCACACCTTGGGCTCGCTGAAGGTGTGGAAGTCGCGGGTGGTCGCGTACATCATGCGGTTGTACGTGCTGCCCGAGTGCGCATCGTTGTCGTACAGCTTCGAGGCCCAGAAGACCACGTACTCGCCGCGCTGTGCGTCGTAGAACGCCTCGGGCGCCCAGGTGTTGCCCGCGCTGTCCGGGGAGACCTTCACCAGGCGCTGGTCCGTCCAGTGGACGAGGTCGGTGGACTCCCACACCATGATGGACTTGCTGCCGGTGCGCTGCGCGGCGTCCCAGTCGCCGTTTCCGTAGATCCTGAGGTCGGTGGCGATCTGGTAGAACTTGTCGCCCTCGGGGGAGCGGATGATGAACGGGTCGCGCAGGCCCTTCTCACCGAGCGTGGAGGTCAGGACCGGCTTGCCGTCGTTCAACTCCCGCCACTTCAGCGGGTCGTCGCCCTTGCTGAGCGCGGCGTACAGCTGCTCGCCGTCAGCCGTGCCCTCGCCGGTGAAGTAGCTGAACATATAGCCCTTGAGGGCCTCTTGCCTTGGTAGTTCGGGCACCTTGGCGGTGAAGGCGCGGGTCGTGCTCGCCTCCCCCTTGGTGACGGTGGCGGTGAGTTTGACGGTGGTGGCCCCGGCGCCGTGGGCGGGGCGGTGGACCAGGCCGTCGGAGGTGATGACGTCCGGCTTCGCGGAGGACCAGGTGACGTCGGTGCCGTAGGAGCCGGTCGCCGGGAGGGTGAGGTTGCCGCGTACGTCGTCGAGGTTGTGGACGGTCAGCTCCTTGGCCGCCTGCTCGGTGGCCGCCTCGTCGTCGAAGGCGGGGAGCACCGTGACCTCGAAGGTCCTGGTGTCGGTCACGGTGCCCTTCTTCAGGGTCGCCGTGAGCGTGGCGTGGCCGTCGGGTTCGCCGGCGGCGGGGCGGGTCACCTCGCCGGAGTCGGACACGACGGCGGGGTTGTCGCTGGCCCAACCGATCGTGGAGCCGCCGGCCGGACCGGTCTTCGGCAGGTCGAGGTCGGCCGTGACGGCGCTGGTGTCACCCAGGCTCAGCGCGGCCTTGTCGTCGGCGACGCCCTGCGTGGCGACGGGGAGGGCGAGTTGCTCGACCTCGGAGCCGGCGAGGGCGCGGTCGTAGACCCGGAAGTCGCGGATCCGGCCCTTGAACAGCTTGTCGCCGGAGTAGACCGACCTGCCGATGTGGTTGGCGGTGGTGGTGCCCGAGCCTATGGCGCCCGGGGTGATGCTGACGGCGGTGTTGCGGCCGACCTCGACGCCGTCCTCGTACAGGACACCGGTGCTGCCGGTCTGGGTGTAGGTGAGGTGCTTCCAGACCGAGCGGGTCAGGTTGTGGGAGTCGGCGGGCCTGGTGGTCTGCTCGGTCGACCAGTTGCCGGTCGCGATGGACGTCCGCAGGGAGTTGCCGGTCGTGAACAGATACCCGTTCCCGTTGCCGCCGCTGGAGTTGCCGAAGCCGTAGATGAAGTACGGCGTGCTCTGGGCGGAGTCGACCATCACGTCCATCGAGACG
Organism: Streptomyces ferrugineus; assembly: GCF_015160855.1. Lineage (NCBI taxonomy): Bacteria > Bacillati > Actinomycetota > Actinomycetes > Kitasatosporales > Streptomycetaceae > Streptomyces > Streptomyces ferrugineus. The sequence continues at coordinate 3,730,018 of NZ_CP063373.1, forward strand.
GAGATCGAGTCCATGCCCTTCATCACGTCGTCGGGCACCTTGAGGTAGGTGTCGGAGCCGTTGAAGGCGAGCCCCTGACCGGTGCCCGACCAGTCGGCGGTGCCGTTCACCGTCGCGTCCCGGCCGTGGCCCGAGGCGTCGGTGACGGTGCTGCCGGCGGCGGCGTCGAGCTTGTACCAGAGGGCGAGGCCGGCGGTGATCTCGGCCGCTTCGGCCGGGTCGGCGGCCTGTGCGGGAAGGGCGGGTGCGGCGAGTCCCAGCAACAGCGACGCGGCGGTGAGCCCGGCGAGTCGGCCCGCCAGGCGTCTCGCGCGGGCACGGACGCGTGCGATGTACGGCATGTGGTTTCCCTGCTGAGGCATGGCCGGGGCCTCGGCCATGGGCACCCTGCCGTTTCGGCTGTGTGACGTCGTGTTGCGAGAGTGTCAATCGGGGTGTGGCACAGCGTCAAGAGTTTTCGAACAATGTCCGACCTGTCGAACGTTCTGGAGGGTATCGACGCGGTCATCTGCCGTTCACCGCTCCTCAGCTCTACGCTGACAGGGATCGGGAAAACCGGCGGTCGAGTGCGCCACGGTGGCTTTCGGGGGGCAACGGGGTGGTGGAGGAGCGCAGCCCGGCGCGCATCCGAAATGAGCTGGTGGCCGAGATCGTCGACGCACTCCAGATGAGCGCCACGCTGCGGCTCCCCGGGAGCCGGCATCTGTGGACCACCTATCTGTGCGAGGAACTCGGCGTCTCCCTTGAGCCGTTCACCGGCGAGGCGTTACGTCCCTGGCTGCTCGGCCTCGTCGAGCGGTGCGCGCGGCTGCCCGACGGACTGCCCTGTCTGGCGAGGGCGTTGCGCTATCTGGAGCAGGAGTCCACCTCGGTCACCTCGCTGCTGCAGCTCCTGGAGGAGTGGGAGGCGGCGGCGTTCTTCAGCGGTGTGGACCTGCGCGGGCTGCGGCCCGTCCTGGAGACCCTGGGGCCTCCGGGGCTGCCGGCCCTCGCGCGGCGCGCCAGCCGGTCACGGGTCCAGGAACTGCCGTCGTGGTGCGATTCGGGCTGGCGGGTGTTCCTCCGGCTGGCCGGGGAGAACTCGGCGAAGGGCGAGATCCCCCCAAGTCTGGCCTTCCTGGCCCTGGTCGCCGAGGAACTCGCCACGGACGGCCGCCTGGAGGAGGCCGAGCAGCTCCGTCGCTGGCATCGGCTGCGTCAGTACGAGTGGGGGCTGGACGGTGACGCGGCGGACTGGGAGCTCTCCCTGGTCCCCGCCTACCTGATCATCCAGTTCGAGCCGGACGGTCTCGACTCCGAGCGCTACTACCTGTCCCACTGGCACCAGTCCGACAGCGCGGGCTGGCATCCCGTACAGGGCGAGACCCGGCACCTGCACCGGGACGAGCTGCATGCCGAGGTCGAGCGGCTGATCGAGGAGACCGAGGAGAGATGGGCCGATCTGACACAGCCGGTCGTCCTGGAGTTCATCCTGCCGTGGGAGTTGCTCAACGAACCCGTCGAGTGGTGGCACAAGGAGTCGTCGTCCGCGCTGCCCACCCCCCTGGTGATGGACTACATGGTGTTCCTGCGCAGCCTCGACCGGCTGCGAAGAACCGCATGGCATCGCCCCTGGCGGAACAAGTGGCGCCGGCTCAGCGAACAGCCCGCCGACAGCCACTCGTACTGGAGCCACCCGGCCGACGGCCCGAGTTACTACTTCCACCTGGAACGCGAACTCAAGGAGGACCAGCACGCGGTGTGCCTGATCCTCAGCGCGCCCCCGGGCGGCAACGGAGAGGCCGACCGCTACGAGTTCCTCGCCGGGCTCCGCTCCGGCGTTCCCCTGATGATCTGGCACCGCCGTGACTGCGCCGACCCGGCGTTCAGGGAGGCCGTCAGCGAGATCGTGCAGGACCGGGGACTCGCCAGCCTCGCGGACCGGGTGGCCCGGCTGCGCACCGAGGCCCTCGCACTCGGCCCGGACCAGTGGGACGGCCATGTCGGCCGGCATCTGGCGATCCTCCTGGACGATCCGGACCACCAGCCCGGACTGCGCAGCCCGGACCGAGCGTCCTGAGCCCGGACCCGGACTCTTGCGTCCGCCTGGCCCCACTGCGAGGCTGAGGGCGTGGATGACTCTCCCGCGCGCCGGTCCGGCCTATGCGCGTGCCCGCCGGTGGCTGTCGGCCCCTCGACGTAGTACTCCCCATGACTGCTGACGGCGGGGCGGGCCGGGCGAACCCGACGGAGACCTCCTTGCGGGCACTGCGGGCCCTCGCCCCGCCGGACGGCTCGCCACCTGCCGGAGATCTGCTCGTGGCGATCGACGCCCACCCGACCATGCGGGTGTGGCAGGACACCCTGGACTCGGCGTTCGCGGAACTGCGCGCCCTGGGGCTCTTCGACCGGGTCGACACCGTGCGCCTGCCCGGCACCGACCCGGACGACGCGGCCGGCGTCCGGGAGCAGCCGTGGCCCGCCCCCGAGACGGGCCGGCACCGGATGGTGCTCGTGGTCACCGACGGGCTCGCGGCGGGCTGGCGGACCGGCTCGGTGTTGCTCGCGCTGCGTCCCGAACTGAGCCGGGGGCCGACCGCGATCGTCCATCTGCTGCCCCAACCCCTGTGGTTCCGCAGCGGGTTGAACGTCCGCCACTTACAGGTGAGCGCACACCGGCCGTGGACCGCGAACGACACCTACGACTGGCGGCCGCGCGAGGTTCCGCTGGAGATCGACGACGCCGACGGCGAGGCGGAGCGCGACGTCATGCCGTTGCCCGTCCTCGAGTTCACCGAGCGATCGATGTCGGCCTGGGCGAGGCTGGTGCACGACGGGAACGGGGACCGGCTGGAGATGTCGGCCGTCCTGACACCGATCGGCCCCACTCCGGAGGCCGAGGACCCGCCGGAGCCACGGCTTGTGCGGCCCCCGGTCATGTCCGCCCATGACTGTGTGTCGGACCTGCGCGCAGCGGCCTCACCCACCGCGTTCACCCTCGCCACGCAACTCGCCGCCGCGCCGCTGTCCCTTCCCGTCGTACGCATGCTCATCGCTCAGACCCCCGGCGCCGGACCGGGACACCTGAGCGAGGTGCTGCTGAGCGGTCTGCTGCGGCCCGTGACCGGTGCCGGCGACGGCCGGACGGACATCGCCTTCGAGTTCGCCCCGGAAATCCGTGAGGAACTCCTGGCACTCGCCCGCCGTGCCGATACCATTCGCGTGCTGCGCGATGTGCGCAGACTGGTGAACAACTCGGCGAATACCACGGAGATTCCGCTGCTTCCGCCTGTCTCAGAGGCACTGGACAGCACCGCCGTTCCGACCGTCACCCGACGGAACCTTCCTTTCCTCAGAGTCGAACTCCACGCTCTGCAGGCGTTGTCCGGGCCCTTCCTGGAACGCGCCGAAATGCTCGCCATCGTGCTCAACTCGTTCGACCAGTACGATGCGGGCGCTGTATCTCCATCCGACCGGGCACCCCGCCCGGAACTGCCTGAAATACTCTCGAGAGGAGAGTCGGGCATGGCCGTCTCGCCCCTGCCTCCGGCAGACGAGGGAAACGTCTCGACACCCCGTGTCTGGGGGAACATCCCACCACGCAACCCCAACTTCACCGGCCGAGCCGACCTGTTGGAGCTGCTCGCCGCCCGGTTGCGGGAAGGCACGACGACCGTACTGCCGGAGGCACTGCACGGCATGGGCGGTGTCGGCAAGACGCAGCTCGCCATCGAGTACGCGTACCGGCATCAGTCGGAGTACGACATCGTGTGGTGGATTCCCGCCGAACGGCCCGGCCAGATAGGGCAGGCATTGGTGGAACTCGCGCAACGGCTGGGTATCAACACCTCCTCGGAGGCCAACATCGCCGGCCCGGCCATCCGTGAGGCGCTTCGGGAGGGACGGCCGTATTCCCGATGGCTGCTCATCTTCGACAACGCCGAAAGTCCGGAACGAGTGCGGCATTATTTCCCCACGGGCGGCAGCGGCACCATTCTGGTGACATCCCGCAACCGACGGTGGAGCCTGGTCGGTGGCTCACTCGAAGTGGACGTCTTCACCCGTGAGGAAAGCAAGGAATTGCTGCGCCGCAGCGGGGCGCCCATCGACGACGGCGAGGCCGACCGGCTCGCGGACGCCCTCGGCGACCTGCCGCTCGCCCTGGAGCAGGCGGCCGCCTGGCGCGCCGAGACGGGCATGCCGGTGGCCGAGTATCTGCGGCTGTTCGAGACCAAGCGGTCCGAACTGCTCGAACTGTCCCCGCCGTTGGACTACCAGCTGCCGGTCGCCGCGGCGTGGAACGTCTCGCTGGACCACCTGGAGACCCGCAGCGTGGCGGCGCTCAGACTGCTGCAACTGTGCTCGTACTTCGCCCCGGGACCCATCTCCCGCGCCATCTTCTCCGGGCTCGGCGGCGGCAGCATCGTCCCGGAGCTGGACCACGCCCTCAACGACCCGATCCGGCTGGCCCGGGCGCTCAGGGAGGTCAACCGGTACTCCCTCGCCCGCATCGACCACCGCACGAACTCCGTGGAGATGCACCGCCTCGTACAGGCCGTCCTGATCAACCGGATGTCCCTCGACGAGCGGGAGCGCATGCGCAGCGGCGCGCACACGCTGATGGCGGCCGCGGACCCGAAGGAACCCGCCCAGCCGGACAACTGGCCCCGGTACGCCGAGCTCTACGGCCATGTCGTCGCGTCGGAGGCGGTCGCCTCCGACCAGCTCTGGGTGCGTGAACTGGTGATGAACATCGCCAAGTACCTCTACTACTGGGGCGACTGGGAGATCGCCGTCGACTTCTGCGAGCAGTCCTGGGAGACCTGGCAGCGGCGGTTCGGCCCGGACGACACGGCCAGCCGCAGGATGGCCTGGTGGCTGTGTTTCGTCTATCTCAGGACGGGCCGCCACGAGGACGCGAGGGTGCTGTCGGAACGGCTGCGGGAGATCTACGAGTCCACCGCCCCGCCGGACGGCGAGGACGACCGCGAGGACGCGATCGAGGCGCTGAGCCTGGTGGCGGCCGTCCGGCGGGTTCTCGGCGAGTTCGCCGCCGGGGCGGAACTGGACACCCTCGTCTACGAACGCGCCCTGCGGCTCTACGGCGAGGACGATCCACAGACGCTCTACGCGGGCCACAACCTCGCGGTGAGCCTGAGGCTGACCGGTGAGTTCCACCGGGCACTGGAACTGGACGAGCGCACGCATGCGCTGAAGGTGCGGCTGTTCGGCTCGGACCACCAGCAGTCGCTGGTCACCCAGGGCGGTCTCGCGATCGACGTCCGCGAGACCGGGGACTACATCCGGGCCAGGTCCCTGCAGCAAGCCGCCCTGGACGCCAACCGCCTGGTCTTCGGCGCCACCAACCCCGCGACCGTCCAGGCGACGAAGCAGCTCAGTGAGGCCTGCCGCAAGGAGGGCGACCACGAGACCGCGCTCGAACTCGCCCGCGAGGCCTTCACCGAGTTCACCAGGCGGTACGGCCACACCCACCCCCGCTCCCTGGACGCGGCGCTCGCCCTGGCGATCTCGGAACGCCAGAACGGAGACCTCGACTCCGCCCTGGACATGGGGATGAAGGCCTGTGAGCGCTACCGGCGGCTGTTCACCCCCACCCACCCGCACACACTCGCCGCCGACGTGGACCTGGCGGTGACGCTACGGCTGCTCGGCCGCCCGGAGGAGGCCAGGGACCTGGACCGGAACGCCCTGTCCCAGCTGACGGAGCGCCTGTCGGCGGGGCACCCCATGGCCCTCGCCTGTGCGATCAACCTCGCCAGCGACCTGAGCGCGCTGGGCGAGGTGGCCGAGGCACGCCGGCTCGGTGAGGAGACGCTGGAACGCTGCCGGTCGGCTCTCGGCCCCGATCACCCGACGACGCTGGCATGCGCGGGAAATCTGGCACTGGACCAGATCGCCACGGGCGCGCGGGAGGAGGGCACTGGAGAGGATCTGCTGGAGCAGACCGTGGAACGGCTCAGGGCCGTCCTGGACACGCCCCGGCTCCGCTCACCGAGCGCGGCCCCGCATCCCGCCACCCGGCAGGCGCAGAACCGGGAACGCGCCAACTGCGCGATCGATCCCATGCCTCTGTAGAGGTTGGCGCGAGCCCTCCGACCGCGCCCGCAGCGGATGCGGTCGGAGCATGCCGCCCTCAGACCGTCGGAAGGCCGCCGCCCAGCCAGGCCGCCAGGCGCACCGGGTCACCCGGCCGCCCGGTGTCCGCCACGAGGACCCGCTGCACCGCCCGGGCCCGTTCGGGATGCCGGGTCAGCAACCGGGCCGCATCCGGCTCGACCCCCTCGGCGGTCAGCGCGCCGCCGAGACCCGCCCACGCGGCGGCATCGTCAGGGGCCGCCGCCAGACGTGCGACGTAGGACCGCCTGGCGGCACCCGGCTCGCCGGCCGCGAGCAGCGCGTCGCCCTCGAGGGCCCCCTTGACGTGCGCCACCGCTCCGGCCGGATCGGCGCCCAGCAGTCCCCCGCACGCGGCGGTTCCCTCGAGCCGGTGCCGGACCAGCGTCGCCAGGCTGTCCAGCCGGTTCGCGGACCGGTCAGGCGCCAGTCGGGTGCCGGTGTCCGAGGACTCCGGTGGGCCGTCGGCCGCCTCGGTCCAGCGCCGTGCGGCCGACTCCGCCCACTCCCGGGCCGGGCGCAGATGGTACGCCCGCCAGCGGGCCCGGTGATTGTCCGCGCACATGTGGGCCAGCAGCCCGGGTACATCGGGCACCGGGTCGTCCAGCCACGCCGCGCACCGACCCCGCAGGATGCCGAGGAACCGGTGGCCCAGCGGGGTCAGCCGCCGGTGGTCGCGCACCGAGTCGAGCACCGACCACAGCTGTGAGCGCCACAGCGCGAACTCGAAATGCCCGAGCTCCGACGCCCCGCCGACCGCCGAGTGGCGATGAGTGCGCCAGAAGCGGGTGACGCCCGTGAACGCGTAGATGCCCTGGAGCAGTCCGCCCAGCGGCCGGGGATCGTCACGCCAGGGCGCGTACAGACGTTCGTCGCTCTGGGGTGCGTCCATCCGGTACAGGGGCGTCAGATGGAGCAGACCGCTCAGCTTCGAGTGCTGGAACTCGTGCACCATCGTGGCGGCCAACTGCACCGCGTCGTCCGGTTCGGAGACCAGTACGCCGCCGAAGGCGTCCCCGGTGGAGGCGCTGCGCGGCCGGAACCGCTCGCCGGCTCCGACGGGACTGAAGGACATCAGCCCGCGGCGCATCGCTGTCGCGGTCTGCGGTTCGTCCCGCAGCAGCAGCGTCCAGGTGCGTTCCAGGAGTTCCTGCCAGCGCTCGGCCCGGTCGTCGGGCAGCCGCTCCGGCACGGTCGGCCTGGGGTAGGTCCGGTACGGGTCCAGGTCGTCCAGGGCCAGGGCGAGCTCGCTGTCCCCGTGCCCGGCCCGCAGCCAGCGCAGCGGGTGCCAGCCCGGCCTGCCGCGATCGGGGTGCGGGGCCACCCGGACGCGGCCGTTCGGCGTCGTGATCCAGGTCTCGCCCGCCGCCGACCGCACCCACACCGTCGTCCACGGGTCGTCGGCGGTTACCTCGGCAGCTCCCAGTGTGGGCAGCAGCGCGTACCCGTACCGCACCGGCACGGTGATCGTGAAGTCCAGGCCCGCCCGGACCCCGGCCGCGGCGGCCAGGGCCGACAGATGACCGAGGACGACCCACAGCGGTGTCGCCTCGTCCTCGGTGCCGCGCAGTCGGCGCAGGGCGGACGACAGCCACATCCCGGTCTGCGGGTACAACAGGACCGCGTCCACCGCGGCGGGCTTGGCGCGCTGGGCGCGGGCCAGGAGTTCCCACGCCTCGCTCAGCGAGAGCGAGCCGTCGGACGGCCCCGGCATCCCGCCCGACGTCATCTCGTCCAGCATGCGCAGCAGCAGGAGCCTGCGGCTCCGTTCCGCGGACACCAGGAGGTCGACGACATCGTGGTCGCCGTCTCCTTCGGCGAGGGCGACGAGGCTCTCCGCCGGAACCCGGTGGCGCGGCAGAACGGGACTGCTACCCGGCATCGGCGGTGTCCCTTGCTGTGATCGGAAGGTCAGTCGTCGTACGAGGGGTTGAAGTCGCCGCCGGCACTCGCCTGCGGGTTGTCGATCTTGAGAAGGATGCTGGGCAATGAAGGAGCGACAACCGAGTCGTCGAGGCTGCGCAGCATCTCAATTGATACCCCCGTGAGATCGACCAGATCGGACTCGACGGCGGCCATCGGCTGATCCATGACGGCCAGGCCCCTTCTTCGAAGTGCTAGCTTTTCACGACTCCCACATCATGGCCCATCTGTCAGCCGTCGGCCCCAGTGGGGGTGGACGACACGGCCGCAGGTCCGCCGCCGTCCGGTCCCTGACGCCGCGCCAGCTCGGCGGCTTCCCGGTCCAGCCGTGCCCTGGCGGCGGTGTCCCCCTCCAGCAGCCGTATGGAGTCGAGCAGTTCGTCCAGCGTGCCGGGGTAGCGCAGGCAGGTGCGCACGATGCCGAAGACGTCCACGCGGAGGGTGGCGTCGCGGGGGCTGTTCGCCGCGATCGCCGGGTTGACGTTCTGCAGCACGAGATCGAGGCGTGTCCTGTCCCGGACGACGGGCAAGGCGGTGAGCGCTGTCACCAGACCGTCCAGCTCGCGCAGCGAGACGGTGTCGGGCAGGCCCCCGAGACGCACGGCGTCGGACGGCGGCGGGGCCTGGTGCCCTATCAGGCCGTCCCGTCCGGTGGGGAACCCGGCGGTACGCGCCAGCAGGTCCAGCTCCTCGTCCGCCAGGAGTTCGAACCACCGATCCACGCGGGCCACGGCGAGGCGTCCCGGCCCGTCCGGGCGATGGTGTGCCCGCACGAGACCGATGAGCGCCCCGGTGTGCCAGACCGCCGCACCGGACATGCCCTCCCACGGTGAGCGAGCGGGGTCCGGATCGGGATCCGGCGCCGCCACGACGAACTCGAGCGTGCCCTCCCTGCGGTTGGACAGGACGGCGATGGTTCCCGTGGCGTGGCACGAGTCGCGGTACCGGTCGTGCGAGCCGTCCCGGAGCTTGAAGCGCGGGAAGCCCATGGCGGTGCAGCGCAGCACCACGTCGTCGTCGGGCACCGGACCGTACCGGGGCGGCGCGATGGGCGCGTGGCGCGTCGGGCCGGCGACCTCCAGAAGAGCCACATCCGCGGACTCGGCGAACAGCCGGATGCGTGCGGGGGCGGACCACTGGGCCGGCAGGTCGGCGTTGAACCGCACGGTGACGGTGGCGGCCGGGGCCGGGGAGACGGCGTGCGCGGCGGTGAGGACCCAGCGGTCGCCCACCAGATACCCGGACCCGCGGCGGCCGGGTCCGCCTCCGTCCGGGGCGACGATGATCTCGGCGACCCGGCCGGGGTCGAGGCCCGGTGCCCGGGGTGGTGTGACCACGGCGTCAACGCTCCGGCACGGGCAACCGTGCGACGGTGCAGGCGAGTTCGCGCATCCTCCATGCATACCCGGGTCGGCTGGGAGCCAGTCGGCGGACGCGCGGCCCCGGTAGCATCGGGAGCGGGCGGGAGCGGGCGGGAGAGGGGGAGCAGGGTGGAACTCACCGAGATGATCAGGGAGTTGCGGGCCGAGCTGATCGCCGCGATGACCGACGACACGAGGCAGCCGTTGCGCTTCGAACTGGGTCCTGTGGAGGTGGAGGCGACGGTGGCCGTGTCCCGCGAGGCGGGCGCCGGCGGGAAGGTGCGGTTCTGGGTCGTCGAAGGCGGCGCGGACGCCAAGTACGCGCAGTCGACCACCCATCGCATCACGCTCACCCTCCACCCCAAGGCCGTCGCCGCCGACGGGACCACCCGGACCGCGATGGTCTCCGGTGACGAGGTGGCCGGGGAGCGGTGAGGGACGTCAGCGGTCGCGCCTGTCCCGGCGGGCCTCCGTCAGCACGGGGATCAGCGGCAGCAGGGAGAGCACGACGATGAGGGCGACCAGCGGCAGCAGGAACGCGTCGGCGTCGGGGACGGTGGCCCCGAGGGCGTATCCGGCCATGACCAGGCTCTGCGACCAGAGCAGTCCGCCCACGATCTGCCAGACGGTGAAGGTGCGTGTGGGCACGCCCAGGGCTCCGGCCGCCGGGTGCAGGACGGTCCGCACCATCGGGATGAAACGGCCGATCACCAGGGCTTTCCCGTAGCCGTAGCGGGCCAGGAGCTTCTCGGCGCGTGCCGCTGTCTCGCGCACGCGCCGTCTCGAGGTGCGGGCCAGCAGGGCCCGGCCGCCGTGCCGACCGAGCAGGAAGCCCACCTGGCCCCCGGCCACGGCGCCGACGGCCGCGCACAGCAGCACCTGCCACAGCACCAGCCGGGGTGCCTGGCCGGCGGTGGCGGCGCACAGCACGCCCGCCGGGAAGAGCAGGGTGTCGCCGGGCAGGAAGAAGCCGAAGACGAGCAGGCCCGACTCCGCGAAGATCACCGCGAGGACCCCGAGGGCGCCGAAGGTCGCCAGCACCGCGTCGCTGTCCATCGGGTTGACGGCGATCACTGCCCTCACCTCCCGACCGTCCTCGTCGGTCGCGCTCCCTCCAGCATCCCGTGGCCGCGGCGCGGGCGCCGCACGGCCGCCGCAGCCCCGCGAGACGGTCAAGCCCGCCCATGCGCCTCCTGGGAGCGTCGCGACAGCGCGTCGATCACCACGGCGGCGAACAGCACCCCGCCCGTGATCATGAACTGGACGGCCGCGGGCGTGTCCGTGATCGCCATGCCCGAGGAGATCGACTGGATCACGAGCATGCCGAGCACCGCCGACCAGGTCGAACCGCGCCCGCCGAACAGGCTGGTGCCGCCGATGACGGCCGCCGCGATGGCGTTGAGCAGCAGCACGCCCGAGCCCGAGCTCTGGCTCACGGAGGTGATCCGCGAGGCCAGGAACAGACCGCCGATCGCGGCCATGGTGCCCGAGACGGCCAGCACCGCGGTCTGCACCCGGGTGACGCGGAGGCTGGCGCGACGGGCCGCCTCGACCCCGCCGCCGAGGGCGTAGACCTGCCGCCCGTAGTGCGTGCGGCGCAGCAGGATGTCGAGGCCGGCCACCACCACGAGGAAGATCAGAAGGGCGAGCGGCAGCCCCTGGAACCGGTTGAGCAGATAGGCGACGGTGAACGCGACCACCGCGAGCGCTCCCGCGCGCAGCCCGATGACCTGCAGAGAGCGGTGCGGCATCCCGGCGGCGAGCCGGCGCCGCCGGTCCAGGTAGGACACCAGGAAGACGAGACCGGCGGCGAGCGCGGCAAGGCCGTAGGCGACGGCGTCGTCGGTGAAGTAGTAGCTGGTCAGCTTGGCGACGAGGCCGTTCTCGTCGATGTTGATGGTGCCGCTGGTGCCCAGGATGTAGAGCATGAGCCCGTTCCAGGTGAGCAGCCCCGCGAGGGTGACGACGAACGCCGGCACCCGGGTTCTGGCGAAGGAATAGCCCTGCACGGTGCCCGCCGCCATGCCGGCGAGTACGGCGATGATGAGGGCGAGCCACTCCGGCACGCCGTTGTTGACGTTCAGCACGGCGAAGATCGCCGCCGCGAGCCCGCTGATCGAGCCGACCGACAGATCGAGCTCGCCGAGCAGCAGCACGAAGACGATGCCGACCGCGATCAGGCCGGTGCCCACGATGTCCACGCTGAGGTTGGACAGATTGCGGGGCGAGAGGAAGTTCTCGTTGAGGGACTGGAAGGTGATCCAGACGACGGCGAGGACGAGGACCACGGGCAGCGACCCCACTTCACCGGCCCGCAGCTTGCGCCGCGCGTAGGCGACCCCGTTCTCCACGGCCCGGCCGACGGCCTGCGCGCGGGGTGTCCCGCGGGCGTCGGGGGGCTGGGGCGGCGGGGTGCTGTCCGCCATGTCGCGCGTCCCTTTCACCACGCCGCCTCCTGATGGGTCGGTCGGCGCGGCGCGTTCTCCGTCGCCCCGGTGATGGAGGAGATGATCTGTTCCTGCGAGGCGGTGTTCACGTCGAAGAAGCCGTTGTTGCGACCGAGCCGCAGTACGACGGCGCGGTCCGCCAGGGCCTTGACGTCGCCCATGTTGTGGCTGATCAGCAGCACGCCGAGGCCGCGGTCCCGCAGCTCGTCGATCAGGTCCAGGACCTCGGTGGTCTGCCGCAGCCCCAGTGCCGCGGTCGGTTCGTCGAGCAGCAGCAGCCGCGGGTCGCCGAGGAGCGAGCGGGCGATGGCGACCGTCTGCCGCTGACCGCTGGACAGTGACACGACGGGGGCGCGCAGCTCGGGGACGCCCCGGGTCAGCCGCTCCAGCAGGTGCAGGGTGCGGCGCTCCATCTCCATCTCGTCGAGGAAGCCGAACCTGCGGATCTCGCGGCCGAGGAACAGGTTGCCGACGACGTCGAGGTTCCCGCACAGCGCGAGGTCCTGGTAGACGGTGGCGATGCCGAGGTCCCGGGCGTCGTTGGCGCGCCTGATGTGGACGGGACGGCCCTCCCACCGGATGTCGCCCTTGTCCGCGGGGGCGACGCCGGAGATCACCTTGACCAGGGTGGACTTGCCGGCGCCGTTGTCGCCGAGCAGCGCCACCACCTGGCCGGCCCGGATCTCCAGCTCGATGTCGATGAGCACCTCGACGGCGCCGTAGCGCTTGCACACGCCGTTCAGGGCCAACAAGGGGGCGGCAGACATGCGGAACCATCTCCTTCCCATGGCCCGGTCGGGGTCGAACCGGAGGTCAGGTCAGCCCGGCCTTGGCGCAGGCGGCCCCGAGACCGGGGGCGCAGATCTGCCGGACCGTGTACACGCCGTCCTTCACCAAGGTGTCCTCGATGTTGTCGACGGTCACGGACACCGGGGTGAGCACGACCGCCGGGACCGTCTTCCCGCCGCTCGTCCGCACCTGTTGTTCCGCCACCCGGTCGAGGCTCTCGCCGCGGGCCGCGGCCACGGCCATGGCGGCGCCGGCGGACGCCTCCGGTTCGAAGGGCTTGTAGACGGTCATGTACTGCTCGCCGACGACGATGCGCCGCACGGCGGTGAGCTCGGCGTCCTGTCCGGTGACCGGGGGCAGCGGTGCCACCTTGTTCGCCTTGAGGGCGGTGATGCTGCCGGCGGCGAGGCCGTCGTTGGCGGCGTAGACCCCCTCGATGTTGCCGGCGCCGAGCGCGGAGATGGCACCGGCCATGTTCAGGTTGGCGGTCTCGGCCCGCCACTGGAGGGTGTCGTACTCCTTGCCGATCTTCACCTTCCCGGCCAGCACCGACAGCGCGCCCTGCTTGAACAACACGGCGTTGCGGTCGCTGGGATCGCCGTTCATCATGACGATCTGGGCGCCGGGCACCTTGTCGCCCATGGCCCTCAGCAGGGCCCGGCCCTGGAGCCGGCCGACCTCCTGGCCGTCGAAGGAGACATGACCCGAGATCGGGCCCTCGGCGGGCCGGTCGTAGGCGATGACCGGGACGTCGGCCGCCTCCGCCTTGCGGACCGAGGCGGCGAGCGATCTGGAGTCCACCGCCGCGAGGAGCATCGCGTCGACCCCCCTGGCGATCATCGAGCTCACCTGCTGCTGTTGCAGCGCCACATCGCCCTTGGCGTTGCCGTACTTGACGGAGCACGTCGGGCACAGCTGCCGGATCTTCCGCTCCAGCAGCGGCCGGTCCTGGTTCTCCCAGCGGGCCGTGGTGGCGTCCGGCAGCAGCACGCCGATCTGCGGTCCGCTCTCCGTGCCGGTGGCGTTCCCGCCGTCCGACCCGCAGGCCGCGAGGCCGACGGCCGTGGAGACCGCGAGCACAGGGAGGGCCGCGTGCCGTACGGAGGCCTTCATACGAGAGATCCCTCTGGCGAACATGGCGACACCTGGCTTCTCACATGCCGACCACTTGGTCAGTGTGACACCGGGGGCGGGGTTCTGCGAACGCAGCCGACCCGCCGTACGGGACCGGCGACCGGGTGGATATGTCCGTCTCGTCCGTATATGCGATTCTGGTGTTCGGGCACCCGGAAGTGATGGGAGTGCGGTGCCCGAAACTCCTTCGGCACCTCCGGCATGGACGGGAGGAAGGTTGCGGACATGCCTCATGACGGCCCTGCCCGGACCGGAGTCTCGGCGCCGGGGGCTTGCGAGGCCGGCACCGCAGACACCGGTTCACCCGCTACGGGGCCGCAGACCGCCACGAGCGCGCGTGCCCTGACGTTCGCCGGCGCCGCGCTGACGGCGCTCTACGCGCGCGCCGTCGGGGACGACGAGTTCCAGCTCCTGGAGACGGTCGGCGACACACCCGAGTACCGGGTGCCGAAGCGGCTGTCCCCGTCCGGCGGCTCGGCCGCGGCACACGCCGTCCGCACCGGCCGTCCGCTGTGGCTGAACGCCGCGGCCCTCGCCTCCTACCCCGAGGGCGCGCCCACCCCGCCGCGCGCGAGGAGCGCCTCGCTCGGCGCGCTGCCCCTGGAGGCCGAAGGCACCCGGCCGGCCTGCCTCGTCGTCGTGGGAACCTCGGCGGACGGCTTCGACGCCGGGCAGCAGCGCTTCCTGGAGCGGTACGCCGACGCCGTCACCACGGTTCTGTGCGCGCGGGCGGGCCCGCCGGAGCAGGCGGCGCCGGTGCTGAGGCGTGCGCTGCTCCGGCTGCGCGTCGGCTCGTTCGACCTGGTGCCCGACACCGGCCTGATCGAGGCGGACGAGGCGCTCCTCGAGCTCGTCGGCATCACACCGGACGACTTCGACGGCAAGGTGGACACCCTGCTCGCGCACGCCCTGCCCGAGGACCTGCCCGCGCTGATGTCGGTCATGGAGCCGTCCCTGCACGCGGTCGGCCGGCGGGAGCTGGAGTTCCGGGTCCGCCGCCCCACCGGCGAGGTCCGCTGGCTGAGCCTGAGCTGCCGGGTGCCCGCGAGCGTCGGCGACGAGCCGGAGCGGGTGCTGGGCGTGGTGACGGCGACCCAGGTCAGGAGCCGCAGCGCCGACGACGTGTCCAGGATCCAGTGGCTGACCGCCGCGCTCGACGACGCCGCGACCGTCGGCGACGTCGGACGGGTCGCGGTCACCGCCCTGCGCGAGCCTCTGGGCGCCGACCGGGTCGCGCTCGCCGACGTCCGCGACGAACGGCTCATGGTCACCCTGCTCGACCCGCCGGACCCGGACGCCTGGCCGCAGCTGTGGCGCGCCCAGTGGCGCTCGGAGTGGCCCGACGCCCCGGTCAGCGCCCTGCCCACCCTGCAGCTCGCCCTGCGGGACGGCCGGATGGATCTGTGGCCCGCCGGGACACCGCTCGAACCGGGCCTGGCGGGCGTCGGACCCGGCGGCCTGGCCGTCCTGCCGCTGCCGGCCAAGGGCAGTGTGGCCGGTGTGTGCCTGGTCGGCTGGGACCAGCCGCACGAGTTCATCCCCGAGGAGCGGTCCCTGCTGACCGCCACCGCGGCCCTCGTCGGGCAGGCCCTCAAGCGGGCCCATGCCCACGACGCCGAGCAGGAACTCGCCACCATGCTCCAGCGCAGCCTGCTGCCCCGGCGCCTGCCCGAACTGCCCGGCGGCACGGCCGTCGCCCGCTATCTGCCCGCCCGCCGGGGGCTCCAGGTGGGCGGCGACTGGTACGACGTGATCGCCCTGTCCGAGGACCGGGTCGCCCTGGTCATCGGCGATGTGCAGGGGCACAGTGCGGCGGCCGCGACGATCATGGGCCAGATGCGTACGGCGGTCCGGGCGTACGCGGTGGAGGGCCACCCGCCCGACGTGGTCGTCTCGCACGCCAACCGCCTCCTCGTCGGCATGGAGACCGACCTCTTCGCCACCTGCTGCTATGTCGAACTGGACATGGAGGAGGGCAACACCCTCTTCGTCCGGGCGGGACATCTGGCGCCGCTGCTGCGCCACCCCGACGGCCGCACCGAGGAGGTGGAGGTCGAGGGCGGGCCCCCGCTGGGCATCGTCGAGGACGCGGAGTTCCCCCTGACCGCGGTCGCGCTGTCCCCCGGCACCGTGCTCGCCCTGGTCACCGACGGCCTGGTCGAGGCCGCCGACCTGCCGCTGGACGCGGGCATGGAGCGCACCCGCGCCGCGCTCGCCGCGGCCGATCCCTCGGACCCGGCGCGCATGGCCGACGCGCTGCTCGGCGACATCGGCCGGCGCGAGGACGACGTGGCGCTGCTGCTGCTGCGCTACGACGGCATGAAGACCAAGCCGATCCGGTCCGGCTGGGTGGTGTGGCGGCTGCCCGACGCGGTCATGCACGCCCGCCGCTTCACCGCGCGCACCCTGCGCCGGTGGAACGTCCAGGAGGCCGCCGACGCGGTGCTCCTCGTCGTGTCCGAACTGGTCACCAACGCCCTGGTGCACACCCAGGGCTCGGTCCGCCTCGACCTGGTGCTGCGCGGCAACCGGGTCCGGGTCAGTGTCAGCGACTCCTCGCCGCGTGCGCCCGCCAAGCCGGTGATCGTGGACTGGGAGTCGACCGGCGGCCGGGGCCTGCTGCTGGTCGAGGCGGTGTCGGATGCCTTCGGCACGGTGCCGGTGGCCGGTGGGAAGCAGGTGTGGAGCGAGATCTCGGTGCCGCGGAGCGAGCCCGCCACCGCGGACGCCGGTCTGTAGAACGGAAGCGAGGGGAGCTGTGCCGAGGACCCGTACGCCGCAGGTCGTCGCGGCGCTCGTCGCGGGGCTCATGGCGCTGTCGTCGGCCGCCTGCGGCGGGGACGGTGGCGCGGGCGAGGGCGGCTTCCGCGTCGGTCTGCTGCTGCCGAGCCGGGCGCTTCCCCGCTGGGAGCACTCCGACAAGCCGCTGATCGAGAGCGGTCTCAAGCGCCTGTGCCCCGACTGCACGATGGAGTACGCCAACGCCGAGAACGACGCGGCACGGCAGCGGCAGCAGATCAGCACCATGATCACCAGAGGTGTCGGCGTCCTGATCCTCGACGCCGCCGACACCCGGGCGCTGCGCTCCTCGATCCAGGAGGCACGCAGGGCGGGCGTCCCGGTGGTCGCCTACGACCGGCTCGCCGAAGGTCCGATCTCCGGCTTCGTCAGCTTCGACGGCGGGGAGGTCGGCCGGCTCCAGGGCGAGGCCCTGCTGAAGGCGATGGGCCCAGGGGCGAGCGGCCGGACCGTCGTCATGATGAACGGCGATCCGACCAGCCCCAACGCGGCCTGGTACCGCAGGGGAGCGCTGTCCGTCCTCGAGGGCAAGGTGAAGATCGCCAGGTCGTACGAGACCCTGGGCTGGACCGCGCACAACGCGCACGACAACATGTCGGCCGCCATCGCCGCCCTCGGCCCGGACCGCATCGACGGCGTCCTGGCGGCCAACGACGCCATCGCCGCCGGCGTCATCTCCGCCTTCAAGAAGGCAGGCGTCAGGAATCCGCCCCCGGTCACCGGGCAGGACGCCGATCTGGAGGGACTGCGGCGCATCGTCCGGGGCGAGCAGGACATGACGGTGTACAAGCCGTTCGGCAAGGAGGCCGCGGCGGCCGCCGCGATGGCCGTGGCCCTGGGCCGCGGCGAGGAGGCCGACGAGGTCGCGACGACGACGATCGACAGCCCCACCACCAAGGACATCCCGTCCGTCCTGCTCAAGCCGAACGCGGTGACGGCCGCCGACATCGAGAAGACCCTCGTCCGTGACGGCGTCTACACCGTCGAGCAGATCTGCACACCGAAACTCCGGCGGGCCTGCGATCGGATAGGGCTCACCGGATGAGGAAGGAACCAGGGAGGTCAGCCATGAAGACCGGAGCCTCGGAGTACGACCGCTGGCTGTACTCGCACACCCCCTCCCAGGCGGAGGGCGAACGCGACGAGCCCGCCGAGCGCACGGCCGCGGAGCAGCACCCGGACGTCCCCAGGACCGAGCCGTCCCAGGCCGAGGGAGAGCGGGTGGACGACCTCAGGAACCGGTGATCAGCAGCACACCGTCCACCAGGGGATCCGGCTGGACCTCCCGCGGGCGAGCACGCATACTTTGAACACGTTCAGAAATGGGGGAACCGATTATGCGTGAACCGATCGCCGCGGCCCAGCAGGACTCACCCGCCGTCGCCCTGGGACCCACCGCACTCGTCTTCGGCGTCATCGCCGCCCTGACCTCGTTCTTCATCTCCCCGTTCGCCCTGATCGCCGGCGGTCTGGCCGTCACCTTCGGCGCGGCGGGCCTGCACTACGCCCGTCAGGGCGTCGGCCGAATGTGGCCCGCCGCGCTCGGGATGACGCTCGGAACCGTCGGAGTGCTCGGCATCGCCGCCCTCCTCGGGGCGTTCGGCGCCTAGCCGGTGTGGACGATCCAGTCCTCCGTCCCGTCGGGCGACTTGAAGAAGCCATGGTGACCGGGCCCGCGCCAACGCCGGGCTCGACACCCGCGGCGCCCGCCCGCCCGGCGGCTGGGAGACCTTCGACGGCAATCTGCGCGGCCACTACGGCGGCCACGTCCTCACCCTGCTCGCCCAGGCGTACGCCGACACCGGGGAGGCCGCCCTCAAGGCCAAGCTCGACCACCTCGTCACCGCGCTGGAGGGGTGCCGGCGGGCCCTGGCGGAGCACGGCGAGCCGAGGCCCAGTCACCCCGGCTATCTGGCGGCGTATCCGGAGACGCAGTTCATCCTGCTGGAGAGCTACACGACGTACCCGACCATCTGGGCGCCGTACTACACCTGCCACAAGATCATGCGCGGCCTGCTCGACGCGCACACCCTGGCCGGGAACGCACAGGCGCTGCGGATCGCCTCCGGGATGGGCGACTGGGTGCACAGCCGCCTGAGCCGGCTGCCCAGGGTCCAGCTGGAGCGCATGTGGTCGATCTACATCGCCGGTGAGTACGGCGGGATGAACGAGGTGATGGCGGACCTGTACGCCCTCACCGGACGGCAGGAGCACCTCGCCGCCGCCCGCCGCTTCGACAACACCGCGCTGCTGGACGCCTGCGCCGCCGACCGGGACATCCTGGAGGGCAGACACGCCAACCGGCACATCCCCCAGTTCACCGGCTACGTCAGACTGTTCGACCACACCGGGGAGGAGACGTACGCCGCCGCGGCACGCAACTTCTGGGGCATGGTCACCGGCACGCGGACGTACAGCCTGGGCGGCACCGGGCAGGGCGAGATGTTCCGCGCCCGGGGCGCCATCGCGGCCACCCTGGACGACAAGAACGCCGAGACCTGCGCGACGTACAACATGCTCAAGCTGAGCCGGCAGCTCTTCTTCCGCCGGCCGGACCCGGTCTACATGGACCACTACGAGCGGGCCCCGACCAACCACATCCTCGCCTCCCGCCGGGACGTCCCCGGCACCGGCACCTGCTGCGGCGGCACCGGCATGGAGAACCACACCAAGTACCAGGACTCGGTCTACTTCCGCTCCGCCGACGGCGACGCGCTGTACGTCAACCTCTACCTCGCCGCCACGCTGCCCTGGCCGGAGCGCGGTCTCGTCGTCGAGCAGTCGAGCACCTATCCGTACGAGGGGGTCCGCACCCTGACGTCCCGGGAGGGCGGCGGCAGGCTCGACCTGAAACTGCGGGTGCCGTCCTGGGCCACGGGCGGCTTCACGGTCGCGGTCAACGGCGTACGGCAACGCGTCGAGGCCACGCCCGGCACGTACCTCACGCTGAGCGGGAACTGGCGGCCCGGCGACCGCGTCAGCGTCACCGCCCCCTACCGTCTGCGCATCGAGAGGGCCCTGGACTATCCGGGTCCGGTGCCCGGCCAGCTCGGCGGGGTGACGGCGGCGGCGCCGGCGAACGGGTGGGCGGGGCCGGTGGACTGACCCTCGCCCCGTTCCACATCGCGGACGACACCCGCTACCACGCCTACTTCAGGCGTGCCGAACCCGTCGTCGTGTTCGGCACGAGCGACTCGGGCGTACCGAACCGGGCTCGCGGCGACGGCCTGACCTTCCTCGACGTGCTCTGGGCACGGGCGCCCTTCGTGTCGTCGGGCAGCTTCGTGGCGGCGGTGCGCGCGCTTGCCGGGACCTGGCTGTCCGAGGGTCTGTTCACCTCCGCCGAACGGGACCGGGTCGTCGCGGCGGCCGTCAACGCGGACCTCAGGAGCCGTTCGTAGGGCGACGCGCCCACGTCGGCGTCCAGGTCTCACCGGCCGGCGGGTCGTGGTGGACGGAGGCGAGGTACGCGCGCAGCGCGGTGAGCGCCGGGTGCGGGTTGTCGGCGCGCCAGAGAATCGAGTGCGGGTAGACCGGTGCCGGGTCGCGCAGCGGGACGAGGCGCATGTCGTAGCCGGCCGGCCAGACGATGGGCGTCTGCGGGCCGAGGAAGGTCGCCAGCGTCGAGGAGGCCGCGATCGTGTCGATGAGGGCCTCGACCCCGAAGTTGGGGCCCGTGGTCTCGATGGTCAGCCCGAAGTCGGCGGCCAGCGCCTCGTAGTACGCGGTCCACTCCGTCCCGGGGACGTTGCCCGGCATCCAGATCCGGTGCCCGGCCAGCTCGGCGGGGGTGACGGCGGCGGCGCCGGCGAACGGGTGGGCGGGGCCGGTGAACAGGTGGAGCGGCTCGTCGTGGACCGGGGTGATCTCGATGCCCTCGGGGATCATCTGCCCGGGCATGGTGACGGCACGGAACGTGGCGTCGATGGTGCCGTCCCGCACGGCGGCGACCGCCTCCTCCGCGCCGAGCAGCGTCACGACGTCCAGGGCGATCTCCGGATGGACGCGGTGGAAGTCGCGCAGCACACCGGCCAGTGACACCCGGCGGCCCACCACGTCGACCCGCAGCGCACGGCTGCCCGGACGGACCGAGGCGCGCGCCCGCTCCGCCGCCTGGAGCAGGGACCGGGCGTGGGCCAGGAACGCCTGCCCGTCGATGGTGAGCTCCGCGCCGCGCGGTGTGCGGGTCAGCAGCCGCACCCCGAGTTCCCGCTCCAGCGCGGCGACGCGCTTGGAGACGGCCTGCTGGGTGAGCGACAGGTCGACGGCGGCCATCTGGAACTGCCCGGCATCGGCGACGGCGACGAAGGTCCGTACGGCATTGAGATCCACGCCGGTCACCCTATCCGCACAACGTTGTGTTGTGATTCGGTGGCGTGTTCGGTTGTTTGATTCGGCCGATCACCTGGCCTTTGGATGGGCGGTCTTAGTGCGGGGCGCCCGATCTGATCAACGTTCCGTTGTACATCCGGAGGTGACGCACCGAGTGCTCGATGCTGGACGGCGCCCGCACCCCCTCACCTCAGGGGATGCAGCGCGGCCAGCTCCGGTGCCCCGCGGCCGGTCACGATCGACTCCGCCAGCAGCCTGCCGCTGAGCGGCCCCAGCACGATGCCCCACATGCCGTGCCCGCCGCACACATGGACCCGGGGCGAGCGGGTCGGGCCGATCAGGGGCAGACCGTCGGCCGTGCAGGGGCGCGGTCCGGCCCATTCGTCGGCGCGGTGGGTGAGGTCGGCCGAAGGGAGCAGGTCCCGGGCCGCGTTGACGATCGCCTGGACGCGGCGGGGATCCCTGGGCCGGTCGGGCGCGGTGAACTCCATCATCCCCGACACCCGCACCCGGTCCCCGAGCGGCGTGCAGACCACCCGCTGCTCGGCGAGATAGGTCGGCCGCGTGGGCAGCCCTTGCGTGGACACCGTGAAGCTGTAGCCACGCCCGGACTGCACCGGCGTACGCACACCGAAGGGCGCGGCCAGGCCGCCGAGCCAGGCTCCGGAGGCGAGCACGGCCGCGTCGGCCCGCACGGCCGCGCCGTCCGGGGCGAGCGCGGCGACCCCGGTGCCCAAGTCCCGTACCCGGACGACCTCCAGATCGCTGACGATCTTCCCGCCCCGCTCGCGCACCGCGTCGGCCAGCGCCGCGACGAACGCCCCGGGGTTGAGATACCGCTGACCGTGCAGCCGTACGGCCGACTCGATCCGCGCCGACAGCGCCGGTTCCAGCTCGCGCGCCTCGGCACCGGTCAGCAGGTCGTACTCGACGTCCTGCCCCGCCGCCCGCACCGCGTCCAGCTCCGCCACGAGCGGGCCGCGCCCGGCTGCGGAGGTGAAGGCGAGCAGAGCCGCCTCGCCCGCGCGGGTCGGCTCGGCGACCCCGCCCCGCGCCAACTCGTCGTACGCCGACAGCGCGCGGCGGTTCAGCGCGGAGAGCGCGGCCATGCC
Organism: Streptomyces ferrugineus; assembly: GCF_015160855.1. Taxonomy (NCBI): domain Bacteria; kingdom Bacillati; phylum Actinomycetota; class Actinomycetes; order Kitasatosporales; family Streptomycetaceae; genus Streptomyces; species Streptomyces ferrugineus. The sequence continues at coordinate 3,752,029 of NZ_CP063373.1, forward strand.
GACCTGCCAGCGCCGGTGGGTGCAGTTCCGGGTGAACGCCAGCAGGAAGCGGGCCAGCCGAGGGTCCGGGCGCGGCGGGACATAGAGCGGGGAGGCGGGGGAGAGGAGCCCACGCACCCCCACCTTCAGGGTGGCCGGTTCGGGCAGCGGCACCGTGAGGGCCGGGGACAGCCAGCCCGCGTTGCCCCAGGACGCGCCGGCCGCCACGCCGCGTCGGTCGACCACGGTGACCTCGACGCCCGCCTCCTGGAGGAACCAGGCCGTCGCCAGCCCCGCCATGCCGGCCCCCACGATCACGGCACTGCGCGGGCTCATGACCGGCCCCCCGCACCTTCGGCGACGGCGACGGGCGGTCGCCGTTCCCCCACCCGCGTCGCCTGCTCGAAGGCGTACCCCGCCCTCAGCACGGCCGCGTCCCCCCGGTGCGGCCCCACCACCTGGACCCCGACCGGCAGCCCGCCCGGGGTGAAGCCGGCCGGGACCGACAGGGCCGGACAGCCGGTCATCGTGATGAGGTAGGCCGAGCGCATCCAGTCAAGGTAGGTCTCCATGTCGGTGCCGTCCACGGTGGTGGGGTAGGGGAGCCGGATGTCGAAGGGCGCGACCTGGCTGACCGGCAGCAGCAGGACGTCGTACGTCCCGAAGAACTCCCGGACCCGGTGGAAGAGCGCGGCCTGGAGAAGCTGGGCGCGCCCCAGGTCCGGGCCGGTGAGCCCCCGGCCCTCCTCGATGTTCCACACCACGTCCGGCGCCATGCGGTGGCGGTGCTCGGCCAGCAGCGGCCCGTGGGCGAGCTCCATCTGCCAGGCCCGCTGCACGAGGAACGCCTCGTCGGCGCCGTCGAGATCCGGGCACGCCTCCTCGACCTCGCACCCGAGCGCGGCGAACACCTCCACCGCGCCGCGCACCACGTCCCTGACCTCGGCGTCGACGGGCACGCTCCCGCCGAGGTCGGGCGACCAGGCGACCCGCAGCCCGCGGATGTCGCCGTCGAGCGGGCCGGCGAACACGGACCCCGGAGCGTCGAGGGCGAGCGGGCTGCGCGGATCCGGCCCGGCGAGCACGGACAGCGTCAGCGCGACGTCCCGCACGGTCCGCGCCATGGGGCCCTTGACCGAGAGCTGCCCCCACGGCGCCTTGTCGGGCCACGACGGCACCCGGCCGGGGGACGGCCGCAGCCCGACCACGTTGTTGAAGGACGCCGGGTTGCGCAGCGAGCCGCCGGTGTCGCTGCCGTCGGCGATCGGCTGCATCCCACAGGCCAGCGCGGCCCCCGCGCCGCCGCTGCTGCCGCCCGCGCTGCGCGAGAGGTCGTAGGGGTTGCGGGTCGGGCCGAAGACGGGGTTGACGGTGTGTGAACCCATGCCGAGTTCGGGCACGTTGGTCTTGCCGAGCGTGATGGCGCCGGCCCGCCTGAGGCGTTCGACGACCAGATGGTCCCGGTCGGGGACGTGGTCGGCGAAGACGGGGGAGCCGTACGTCGTGCGGATGCCCGCGGTGTCGTGGAGGTCCTTGTGCGCGACGGGCAGCCCGTGCAGCGGCCCGACCTCGGCCCCGGCGGCGAGCCGCTCGTCCGCGTCGGCGGCCTGTGCCAGGGCCTGTTCGGCGACGAGGGTGACGATGGCGTTCACCGACGGATTGACCCGGTTGATCCGGTCGAGATGAGCGCTGACGACTTCACGCGCGGACACCTCACGGCGCCGCAGGGCCGCGGCGAGGTCGGTCGCGGTGTCGAAGCACAGGTCGGCGGGGTTCACAGTCCTCCCAGGGTTTCCTTGAGCTGGACGACGGCGAGCACCCCGAACAGCACGAAGGAACTCGACAGCAGCACGTTCGAGACGGTCTTGTTGCGGTACGGCGCCCGCAGGGCACGCCGGTTCAGGAGCACCAGCAGCGCCCCGGACAGCAGCGGCAGCACGAGGGAGCCGACGGCCGCGTAGGTGAGCACCAGGCGGACCGGCCGGCCCATGAAGGTCACCGCCACCGACGTGACCGCGCAGTACAGCACGAACAGTCGGTACGGCCGGCTGCGCTGGCCCATGTGCCGCTCGGCCTCGCTGTCCGGGACGCCGCGCAGGGTGCGCAGGGAGTCGGACAGCAGGTAGCACAGGGCGTTGAAGCCGCCGACGAGGGCACTCAGGGTCACGAGGAAGAAGGTGCCCAGGAACAGCACCCGGGCCACCGAGCCCAGGTCCGCGCCGAGCGGATCGGCCAGCGCGGCCAGCCCGTCGTTGCCGGTGATCGTCCGCCCGGTGCCGTACAGCAGACCGGTGCCGACGATCGAGGCGCACACCACGAACAGGAACGTGACGGCGTAGCTCACCGCCGAGTCGGCCCGCATGACCGGCAGCCAGCTCCGGTGCCGCCAGCGCTTCTCGCGCACCCAGTAGCTGTACGACGCCACCCCGGCCGTACCGCCCACCCCGCCGACCAGCGCCAGCACGGTGATCAGGTCGCCCTCCGGCAGCCGCGGCCGCAGCGAGGACACCAGGGTGGACGGGTCGTCGATCGTGACGACCGTGACCACCGCCAGCACCACCATGCCGACGAACTTGGCCAGCATGAAGGCGCTCATCACCCGCTCGAACAGCGCGTACCGGCCCACGTACACCAGACCGGCCGACGCCAGCGCGATCACCACCGCCAGCGGCCGCAGCGGCAGCGCGGGGAACAGCGTCGACAGCGCCAGCGCCGCCACCGAGCTCAGCGCCGCCCCGTACAGCAGCCCGATGACCAGGACGAACACCAGGAAGGCGTACGGCAGCCAGCGGGCCGCCGCACGCAGGCTCGCGATCACCGTCAGCCCCGACGCCAGATACAGCCGCCCCACCGCCTCGGTGAGCGCGTACTTGAGGACGACCCCGACGAGGATCGCCCACAGCAGGGCCATGCCGTACCCGGCGGCGCCCGCCAGCGACGTCACCATGTCGCCCGCGCCCACGCTCGTGGCCGCCAGGACCAGCCCCGGGCCGAGGACGGCGAGCCGCCCGCGCCGGGTGGTGGGGGCGGGGGCGTGGACCTGGGGAGGGCTCTGGGATGTCGCGGTCACGTCGGCCACCTCCGGAGGTAGGGGAAGCGCGGTCCGGCTTCCCGGCAGGGTCGGGCCGACTGACGGAAGGGAACAACAATCCCTGTGAAATCGACGGAATCGGCCATACGCTCAGACCGATGGACGCACCGCACCCCGGCCCCGTGGCCGATTCGCTGGACCGGCGCATCATCAGCGCCCTGCAGATCGACGGCCGTGCCTCATGGCACCGCGTCGCCACGGCCCTCGGCGAACCGGAACGCACCGTGGTGCGCCGGGGCACCAGGCTGCTGGACTCCGGACTCGTGCGGATCGGCGCGATGGCGGTGCGGGGCCGCAGCACCGTGGTCGCCATGCGCTGCGCACCCGGCCGGGCCCGCGTCGTCGCCACCGCGCTGGCACGCCGTCCCGACTCCGTCTTCGCCCATGTCCTGACCGGGACCTGGGACTGCGTCGCGGAAATGCAGTGCCCCCGCGACCGGCTCCCGGGCCTCGTCATGGACGAACTCCCCGGCCTGCCCGGCATCGTACGGACGCTGACGCTCCCGGTGCTGCGGCACGTACGGACGATCCGCGAGTGGCACGCGGGCCTGCTCACCGAGGCCGAGATCACGGCCCTCGCCGACGGCACGCCCGCGACCGCCGCCCCCGGATCGGCGGACCTGCTGCCCCCGGTCGACGGCGCCGGCGAACTCTCCCGCGCCGACCGCCTGTTGGTGAACGCCCTCGCCGAGGACGGGCGGTGCACCTACGACGAACTGGCCCGGGTCTGCGGGGTCTCCGAGGCCACCGCCCGACGCCGGCTCGGCGCCCTGCGCCGCGGCGGCCGCGTCCGCATCCGCGCCGTCATCGAACCGGCGCTGCTCGGGCTGCCGGTGGAGGCGGTGCTGTGGGTGCGTGCGGTCCCGGCGGCGGTCGACACGGTGACGGCGGCGCTCGCCGGGTCCCCGCACGTGCGGTACGCCAGCTTCGTCACCGGCGAACGCCAGCTGCTGGCCCTGACCGCGTTCCCGGACGAGGCGGCGCTCCACGACTTCGTCACGCGCTCGGCGTGGCTGCGCGAGGCCGTGTCGGTGGACGTGTCGATGGTCCTCGGCTCACTGAAGCGCGGCGGGATGCTCTCTCGATACATCGGATGAGTTGGAACTCCTGATGCCGTAGAGGTCATTGACAGGTCCGTGAGCCCTGCTAGGTTCCGCGATACACCCGATGTATCGATGATCCGTCAGGTCTGGAGGACAAGGATGGCCTCACAGCCGGAGCAACGTTCGAAGGTGGCCCGCCGAGCCTTACTCGGCACCGCGCTCTGCGCAGGGCTGGTGGCCACACTGCTGACGACCGGGCCCGCTCGGGCCGACCACCGCGACGACGCCTGGACGGTGTCCGCCCCCGCGGCGCACGAACCGACGGCGCACATACGCCTGGACGACACCACCGGCACCGTCAGTCTCTCGGTGACCCGGCGCGGCCGTACGGTCATCGAGCCGTCGCCCGTCGGCATCGTCACCGAACAGGCCGACCTCTCCGAGGGGCTGCGCTTCCTGCACCGCAAGGACCGGCTCGTCGACGAGCGTTACCGGGCGAAGTCCGGCAAGCGACTGGACCGCCGGGTCCGCATGAACGAGACCCGGCTCTCCTTCGCCACCCCCACCGGCGCCCGGCTCGACCTCGTCGTCCGCGCCTCCGCCGACGGCGTCGCCTACCGGTACGTGCTGCCCGGAGGGTACGGCGCCGTCCTCGGCGAGACCTCCGCCTTCAACCTGCCGCCGGACGCGAGCGCGTGGCTCGGCGCCTACCGGGTCGACAACGAGGGCCAGTTCGCGCAGTACACCGCCGCCACGGCCCCGACCGGCGAGTACTCGGACCAGGCGCTGTTCGAGACCGACGGCGGCTACACCCTGCTCGCCGAGTCCGACCTCACCGGGGACTACTCCGGCGCCCGGCTCGCCCACGACCAGGGCACCGGCACCTACCGCATCGAGCTCGCCGACGACCGCGTGCAAGCCGACGGACCCCTCGCCACCCCCTGGCGCGCGATGGTCACCGGCGACCTCGCCACCGTCACCCGCTCCACCTTCACCGACGACCTCGCACCCGCCTCCAAGGTCCCCGACGGCTCCTGGATCAAGCCCGGCACCGTGCTGTGGACCTGGCTCGCGGGCGGCAGGGAGGCCGGCCAGAGCCTCGCGGCCCAGAAGGCCTACGTCGACTACGCCGCCGAGCGGAACTGGCCGTACGAGGCGGTCGACGCGGGCTGGTACTTCAAGGCCGGCGAGTGGGACACCACCGACCCCGACTGGCAGACCAACAGCTGGATGCCCGAACTCGTCGACTACGCACGCGCCAAGGGCGTCGGCATCATCGTCTGGATCCACCAGCGCGAACTCGACACGCCCGAGGAGCGCGCCCAGTGGCTGCCCACCCTGGAGCGCTGGGGCGTCAAGGGAGTCAAGATCGACTTCATGGACTCCGAGGCGCAGCCCATGCTCCGGTGGTACGATGCCGTCCTCGCCGAGACCGCCGCCCACCACCTCATGGTCGACTTCCACGGCTCGACCCTCCCCAAGGGCATCCAGCGCACCTGGCCCCACGTCATGACCCTGGAGGGCGTCGCGGGGGAGGAGAAGCGCACCAACACCGCCGCCCACCTGACCACCCTGCCCTTCACCCGCAACGTCATCGGCTCCATGGACTTCACGCCGGGCGCCTTCCAGCGCGTCGGCCTGCGCCCCAACTCCGACGCGGCCGAGGTCGGCCTCACCGTCGCCTACGAGTCGGGCCTCCAGATGTTCGCGGGCACCCCCGAGTCGTACGACCGACGGCCGCTCGCCCGCGCCTACTTCGACCAGGTACCGGCGGCCTGGGACGACACCCGGCTGCTCACCGGCCGACCCGGGCGGGAAGCGGTGCTCGCGCGGCGCGGCGGGGACCGCTGGTTCCTGGGCGGCGTCTACGCCGGTGCGGCGCGCACGGCCGAGGTGCCGCTGACCGTCGGCCCCGGGAGGTGGCTGGTCGAGACGGTCGAGGACGGCGCCGACGGACTCGTGCGGAACCGGCGGGTGCTGCGCGGCGGTGACACGTTCGCCGTGGAGGTCGTCGCCAACGGCGGCTTCGCCGGGATCGCCTGCCGCTGGCGCCCGGGAGTCACGACCTGCCACCGCTGAGCACGATCGTGTTCATGTAGATGAACATTGCTCACGTGGGTGTACAGCGCTGTGCCTGCCATGCGACGCTCGGCCAACTCCGTTCTTCTGTCGACCAGTTGGAGGGACCGGCATGAGTGTTTCCCGGCGAACTGTGCTGGCTACGGCGGCCGGGGCCGCGGCGATGGGTGCCACCGCGGCACCCGCCGCGGCCGCGGACGTGACCGCCGGCCGGCCACCGGTACCGACCCTGCGCACCTTCCGCGCGGCGGCCGACTACGCCGTCGACAAGCTCCGCGCGGTCGCACCGACCGTGACCGCCTTCCCCGTCGGCACGAAGTTCGAGAAGTGGGTCTACTCGCAGAACGGCGACTGGGTCGGCGGCTTCTGGCCGGGCACGCTGTGGATGGCCTGGCTCCACAGCGAGGACGACGCCTTCCGCACCTGGGCCCTGGCGTCCGCGGAGAAGCTGGCCCCCCGCCAGTACGACACCGGCACCCACGACCTGGGCTTCCTCTTCTATCCGTCCTGGGTCACCGCATGGCGCCTCACGGGCGACGCCAAGTGGCGGGCCGGTGCCCTCCGGGCCGCCGACTCGCTGATCCAGCGCTACAACCCGCGTGGGCGCTTCATCAGAGCCTGGGGCGCGCTGAACGACGAGCGCAACGCCGGCCGGGTCATCATCGACACGATGATGAACCTCGACCTGCTGGCCTTCGCGAGCGGCGCGACCGGCGACGAGAAGTACCTGGACATCGCCGTGGAACACACGAAGACCGCCCGGCGGGTCTTCCCGCGCCCCGACGGATCGACCCCGCACGTGTACGACTTCGATCCGGTCAGCGGCGCCGAGATCGGCCCGAACACCGTGCAGGGGTACAGCCCCACGTCCTGCTGGTCGCGCGGACAGGCGTGGGGGCTGTACGGATTCACCACGATGTACCGACGCACCGGCGACCGGGAGTTCCTGGCCACCGCCCGCAGGCTGGCCGACTTCGCGGTGGGGGCGCTGACCCCGGACCACGTCCCGGTATGGGACTACGGCGCCCCGCAGCAGCCGTACGACATCAAGGACGCGTCGGCCGGCGCGATCACGGCGTGCGGTCTGCTCGACCTGGCCGCGGCGACCGGCAGGCCGGCCTATCGCGAGGTGGCGTTGCGGCTGCTCACCGCGCTGGCCGAGACCTGCCTGACCCGGAACTCCACCCGCGCGGACGCGGTCGTGGCCCGCTGCACGCGCAACCGGCCGAGCGAGGACGGGGTCGAGATCTCCCTGCCGTATGCCGACTACTACCTGTTGGAGGGCATCCTGCGGGTGCTGCGGCCGAAGGACGTCGACCGGGCGATCGACCTGTCCACGGTCTGATCGCCCGGGGGAGAGGTCAGCCCGCGATCGAGTCGAGCCGCTCCGCAATCGGTGCAGGGTGAGGAGACAGGTATGGGGGCATGAGCGGTTCATGTGGCTGGCCATCGAGGAGGCGAGGAGGAACCCCAAGTGGCCGTTCGGTGCGGTGCTCGTGAGCACCGCACCGGGGAGGTCCTGGGGAGCGGGGTCAACACCGGTGCGGACAACCCCGTGTGGCACGGCGAGGTGGTCGCCATGAACGACTACGTACGGCGGCAGGGCAACCAGGGCTGGGCCGACACCACCCTCTACACCACGGGTGAGCCCTGCTCGATGTGCATGAGCGCGTTGGCATGGGCGAATGTACGGCGCGTCGTCTGGGCGAGCTCGATCGACGAGATCCGCCGCACCGGGGTCGTCCAGATCGACCTGTCCGCAGGCGAGGTGGCGTCCGCCGCACGGTCCTTCTACTCCCCGGAGCTGCTCCTCGCTGACGATGGTCAGCACCGGGCTGCCCGGCGGTGCGGACATGGTCACCACCAGCTGCGACTGTGCGTCGGTGAGCGGTTGTCCCGCCAGCTCGAAGAGGATCTCGCCCTGTGCCACGTAGCCGCGACCACGGCGCTGCGGCGCGCCGGGGTCGCGGGGCGTCAGGGGGAGGGCAGGGCGGCCTCCCTGGCTGTGACAGCCCACGGGGCGTCAGCAGGCGGAGTCACCGACTTCATGGGCTCGAAGGGGCGGGGTGGGCCAGTGCGTCCGCGGTCTGGGTGAGATGGCGGACCAGCACCTCGGCCGCGGTGTCGGCGTCGCGGGCGAGCGCCGCCTCCTCCAGCCGACGATGCTCCAAGGCCCCGTCCCGGCCGGGGTCGCGGTGCGCCGACCAGCGGCGGGCCAGTTCGCTCGCGGTCCACATCCGGTCGAACGTCTGGAGCAGGACGGGATTGCCGCAGCCCTCCAGCAGCGTGCGGTGGAACACCCGGTGGGCCTCGGACCACGCACCGCTGTAATACTCGCCTTCCTCCGGCACATACGCCGGGGTGCGGGCCAGGCGGTGGTGGGCGGCGCGCACCCGGGCCTCCCAGTCGACGTCCCCGCGCTCGATGGACATCCGCAGTACGACGGGTTCGACGGTCCGGCGGGCCTCCGCGATCTCCTGCCAACGGCGGTCGGAGACGGCCGGGACGGCGAAGCCGCGGTTGGGCAGCCGGTCGGCGAGACCCTCGCCGACCACCCGTACGAGCGCCTCGCGTACGACGGCCAGGCTCACGCCCTGTTCCTTGGCGAGGTCCTGCGGTTTGAGCGGGTCACCGGGGGCGTAGTCACCCCGCAGGATCGCGTCTCGCAGATGTGCGTAGACCTGCTCGGAGAGCATCTGCTTCCCGGCGGGGGCCGAACCATGAGCCGTTCGAGTCATGACCGCAGCATAGACGATCCCTCGAATAATCGATTATCTGTGATACTGTCGATTTACCGCAGCGCACAGCTCTGCCGAGAGGAAACGACGTGATGCACGCCAACGACCCCTTCGCCCGCCTCCCCCGAGCGGCCTCCTTCACCGTCACCAGCACCACCGTCACCGACGGGGCCGCCTGGCCGCCGGAGCAGCGCGCCTCCGGCGTGCCCGGCGGAAAGGACATCTCCCCGCAGCTGTCCTGGAGCGGCGCTCCGGACGGCACCGAGAGCTACGCCGTCACCGTCTACGACCCCGACGCGCCCACCGGCTCCGGGTTCTGGCACTGGGCGGTCGCCGACATCCCCGCCACCGTCACCGAACTGCCCGAGGGCGCCGGCGACGACAGCGGTACGGGCCTGCCCGAAGGCGCCTTCCAGCTGCCCAACGACGCCCGCCTGGCCCGCTACATCGGCGCCGCCCCACCGGCCGGGCACGGCCCGCACCGCTACTTCGTCGTGGTGCACGCCCTCGACGTCGCCTCCATAGGCGTCCCCGCCGACGCCACCCCCGCCGTCCTCGGCTTCACCATGGCCGGCCACACCCTCGGCCGCGCGGTGCTGACCGTCACGGCCGAGACCCCCGCCTGACGGTCCGGCGTGTCCCGACTCATCGACACCACCGAGATGTACCTCCGCACCCTCCTGGAACTCGAGGAGGAAGGCGTGGTCCCCCTGCGCGCCCGTATCGCCGAGCGCCTGCGGCACAGTGGCCCGACGGTCAGCCAGACCGTCGCCCGCATGGAGCGCGACGGCCTGCTGCGCGTCGCCGGCGACCGGCACCTCGAACTGAGCGACGAGGGCCGCCGACTGGCCACGCGTGTCATGCGCAAGCACCGGCTCGCGGAGTGTCTGCTGCTCGACGTGCTCGGGCTGGAGTGGGAGCAGATCCACGCCGAAGCCTGCCGCTGGGAACACGTGATGAGCGAGTCCGTCGAACGCCGTGTCCTGGAACTGCTGCGACACCCGACACACTCGCCGTACGGCAACCCGATCCCGGGCCTGGCGGAGCTCGGTGAGGAAGGTGAGAACACGGCCGCCGATCCGTTCCCCGACGGCACCACGATCAGCCTCAGTGACCTGGAGACCGGGCCGGACGGCGTGAGCGCGGTCGTACGCCGGATCAGGGAGCCGGTGCAGGCCGACGCCCGGCTGATGTACGCCGTGCGGTACGCCGGGGTGCGGCCCGGCGCGGTCGTGTGCGTGACGTCGTCGCCCGGCGGTGTGACGGTCGGCAGCGGCCGGGTGACCGCCGAACTCCCCGCGCCGACCGCCGCGCACGTCTTCGTGACCAAGCCCTGAGCCGGCGGGGCTCCTGCCCGTCGCCGTGCCCGGTGCGGGCCCGAGGTCGGCCCTCGACCGCGAACCGGTCGAGGGCCGTTCCCGTTTGCGGCAATCCGCGGAGGCGGTGCCTTCTCGGACCGGCCCGCTTTTCGGACCGTCCCGCCTTTTCTGACCGTCCCGCCCTTTCGGACCGTCCGCCGGGCTGCGGGGCCGGTCGGTTCACCGGGAGCGTACGACGGCCTCCAGGACTTCGTGGACGGTCTTCGCGGGGTGGCCGATGGCGGCTCCGAGCGCGGGGTCGGTGACGTTGAACTCGCCATTGCGCGATGCGGCGAACATCGTCAGGGCGAACTCCGCAGCCGGCCGCGGCATCCCACCGGCGACCGCTGCGGCTGTCCAGTCGTCGTCCATGACGACTCGGGTGATGGTCCGCCCGGTGATGCGGCTGAGGACTGAACCCCGAAGCCGCGCTTCGTCGCCGTATGGGCGCTGACGTTGTCGCCAGGGTGGGCTCGGCCTGCTGCCGAGCCCACCACGCCGGCTCCATACCGGGGCCGGGCCCGTGTCACGCCGTCAGCGCCGCATTGTCAGCAGCCCCGGACGGTAGGGCAGGAGGCCGTAGTCGACGCCGTCGGAGTTGGGGCTGCGCCCCTGGTAGAGCAACTGCAGATTGCAGGGATCGACGGTCATGGTCTGATCGGGGCCGGTGCGGAGCAGTTCGCCATGACTGATGTCGTTGGTCCAGGTGGCGCCACTGTTGGCCTTGCCGGCGAAGGGATTGCTCTCGGTCGTGGCCTGGGGCGTCCATGAGCCGTTCAGACTGGTGGCCGTGAACGAGCGGAAGTAGCGGTGGCCCTGGGCGCCGATCGCCTCGACGATCATGAGGTAGCGGTTCTGGCCCTGCAGCTTGTAGACCTGCGGGGCTTCGAACAGGTTGTTCCTCGTATCGCTCATGATCACTGTCGAGTTCGAGCCGAAGCTGCCCGGGAAGTTCCCGATCGGCATGCTGGCCCGGTAGATCTTGCCGTTGTCACCGGCGAAGAACAGGTACATGTTCGTCCCGTCACCGATGAGTGCCTGGTCGATGGGTCCTGTTCCGGAGTCGCCGATGCTTCCGGAGAAGAGCACCTGCTCCGATGACCAGCCGTTCGGGTTGGTGGGGTCGCTCGACGTCCGGTAGGAGAAGGCGGTCCTCCCCCACTGGTAGGCGAGCACCCAGATGTTCTTCGGCGCGAAGTAGAAGAGCGTGGGCGCGACGGTGGATGTCGACATCGTGTTCTGGCTGGCCGAGGCCATCTCCGACCAGTTGGTGAACAGGCCGAAGTTCATCGAACCCCAACGCGTCCCCGTGTCGTGCGTCGTCGCGTAGACGAGCTGCCTGCCGTTGTAGGGGGCGACGGTGAAGTCCTTGAGCGAGACCCACCCCGACTTGGGCTGCGCCAGCGCGCCCGTCGATGTCCAGCGGTACGTCGACGGAAGAGCGCACGGACCGGGGTTGTCGGCGCCGACCTTGACGAGCTGCCACTGCTGGTTGGCGCCGCCCCAGTCGTCGTACTGGACGACGTTCGCGTTGTCGGCGGTGGAGGCGCCTTGCACCTCGAGGGCCTTGTTGCTGTGGCGCGAGATGAGCCTCACGTAGCCGTCCGAGCTGTCGGCCAGCCGCCACTGCTGGTTGGTGGCGTTCAGGTCGGCCCACTGGACGATCGAGCCGCCGTTCGCGGTGGACCAGTTGTAGACATCCAGGACCTTGCCCGAGTGCCGGGACTTGATGCGGTAGTAGCCGCCCCCGGAGTCGACGAACTGCCACTGCTGCTGGGCCTGATCGTTCCTGGTCCACTGGGTGATGCGGGCGCCGTCGTTGGTCGCCAGGTTGTAGACGTCCAGGGCCTTGCCGCTGTTGCGGTTGACCAGCACGTACGAGGCGTTGGGGTCTACGGTCGCCGCGCCGGCGGGCTGCGCGCCGAGGAAGGTGGCCACGAGCAGCAAGGGCGCGAGAACAGCGAGTAAGCGTCTCACACGGACCGGGGGCGAATGGCGAAACCGCATCTGAGGGCCTCCTTAAGGGGGCGGGTGAGATGGCCCGAATGAGCCGCGCAGCGGACGGGCCGGGAGAGGCAATCTCGAAAGTTTCGAAGAATTCCCGGATGCTTCGACGCCACAAGCTAGGAATGCGGGGTCCTCCGGTCAAGGCCTGTCACTGATCTGTCTACAAACAGCGCCTCTCCTTCGGGCTGGGCGAGCAGTCGCGCCGACCGGAGCCCCTCCATGGTTCGCGGCTCGGCTCGCCAGTCCAAAGGGCCTCCTTGCAGGAGGGAAGCCGAGCAGGCGGTGTCCGCACGCTCGTCCCGGTCCGGTCTTCCGGTATCCGTCGGTGGCGGCGCCGGGGATCGACTTCCGGCTCGCCGGGCTTCCAGAATGTTTCGAGGGGAAAGCCGAAACTTTTTTTGCGGGCAGTATTGACGATGCATCGTCAACGCCTCAATCATCCCTGTCTGAGGAAACCGGCCTTGGTTCGAGATGTCGAACTGCACCGGCCCTGAGCAATCTGTTCTGCACGGCAGATCCATGCACAGCTGCACGGCAGATCGGCGCACCAGAGCACCCGCGCCACCCCGTTTCGTTCCGGTGAGGTTCGCACCGGCGCATCCTGGCTCTTCGTGCCGTTGGAGAGGCGTGCGACGCCGTGTGGCGGTCCCCCGGTTGAGCCGCGATGGAGTACCGCCATGTCCGCGTCGAAACACCGCCGCAGCCCTCCCGGCCCACCCCGTCCGTCTGCCGAGTGGGAGCGGACTCCGCATTCCTCTGCGCTTCAGTCCTTCCGTGATGTCCACCTTGGAGGCACAGTCATGGGCTCGTATGCCTTTCCCAGAGCCGTTCACCGCCGGAAGATCCGCGGCCTGCTGCTGGCGCTGATCGTCGGCGTCCTCGGTATGGTCCCCGCACTGGTCGCGCCGCCGACCGCACACGCCGCCGAGAGCACGCTCGGCGCCGCGGCGGCGCAGAGCGGCCGCTACTTCGGCACCGCCATCGCCTCGGGCAGGCTGGGTGACTCGGCGTACACGACGATCGCGAACCGTGAGTTCAACTCGGTGACGGCCGAGAACGAGATGAAGATCGACGCCACCGAACCGCAGCGTGGCCAGTTCAACTTCACCGCCGGTGACCGCGTCTACAACTGGGCGGTGCAGAACGGCAAGCAGGTGCGCGGCCACACCCTGGCCTGGCACTCCCAGCAGCCCGGCTGGATGCAGAGCCTCAGCGGCAGCAATCTGCGCCAGGCGATGATCGACCACATCAAGGGCGTGATGGCCCACTACAAGGGCAAGATCGTCCAGTGGGACGTCGTGAACGAGGCCTTCGCCGACGGCAGTTCGGGAGCCCGCCGCGACTCCAACCTGCAACGCACCGGCAACGACTGGATCGAGGTCGCCTTCCGCACCGCGCGCGCCGCCGATCCGGCGGCCAAGCTCTGCTACAACGACTACAACGTCGAAAACTGGACCTGGGCCAAGACCCAGGCCATGTACGCCATGGTCCGGGACTTCAAGCAGCGCGGCGTGCCGATCGACTGCGTCGGCTTCCAGTCGCACTTCAACAGCGGCAGCCCCTACAACCCCAACTTCCGCACCACCCTGCAGAACTTCGCCGCCCTCGGCGTCGACGTGGCCATCACCGAACTCGACATCCAGGGCGCCCCGGCCTCGACCTACGCCGCCGTGACCAACGACTGCCTGGCCGTCCCGCGCTGCCTCGGCATCACCGTCTGGGGTGTGCGTGACTCCGACTCCTGGCGACCGGAGCACACGCCGCTGCTGTTCAACGGTAACGGCAGCAAGAAGCCCGCCTACACCGCCGTCCTCAACGCACTCAACGGCGGCTCCACCACGCCCCCTTCGGATTCCACACCGATCAAGGGCGTCGGTTCGGGCCGCTGCCTGGACGTGCCCGGCGCCAGCACCACCGACGGTACCCAGCTCCAACTGTGGGACTGCAACAACCAGGCCAATCAGCAGTGGACCTACACCGCCGCAGGCGAGCTCAGGGTTTACGGCGACAAGTGCCTGGACGCCGCAGGAACCGCCAACGGCGCCAAGGTCCAGATCTACAGCTGCTGGGGTGGCGACAACCAGAAATGGCGCCTCAACTCCGACGGATCCGTCGTCGGCGTCCAGTCTGGCCGCTGCCTCGACGCCGTCGGCGCCGGAACCGCGAACGGCACCCTGATCCAGCTCTACTCCTGCTCGAACGGCAGCAACCAACGCTGGACCCGGACCTGACCTGCCACGGCGAAAGGGTGAACCGATGAAGACCTACGGTGCGGCTTCCCCCGCCCCTCCCTTACGACATCGCTGGTGGTCCCGGATCGCCGCCGTGGTGGCGGCGACCCTCGCGATCGGCATGCTCGCCGCGGTGAAACCGGTGCCCGCCGCGGCGGCGACGGTGGACACCAACGCCTGGTACGTCCTGGTCAACCGCAACAGCGGCAAGGTCCTTGACGTATCCGGCCCCTCCACCGCCGACGGCGCGCGGATAAACCAGTGGACGCGCCACGACGGAGCCAACCAGCAGTGGCAGTTCGTGGACTCCGGTGGCGGTTTCTACCGCCTCAAGGCCCGGCATTCGGACAAGGTTCTCGACGTGGCCGGCGCCTCGACCGCGGACGGTGCCGCGATCCAGCAGTGGGCCGACCACAACGGGGCCAACCAGCAGTTCCGCCTGGCCGACTCCGACGCGGGCCACGTCCGGCTGATCAACCGCGCCAGCGGCAAGGCGGTGGAGGTGCAGGGCGCCTCCACCGCCGACGGAGGCAACGTCGTCCAGTACACCGACTGGGGCGGCGCCAACCAGCAATGGCAGATGATCAAGCTGTCGTCCGGTGGCGGCGGCGGATGCGGCAGCGCCCCGACTCTGACGAGCGGTACGCACACGATTCAGAGCGGCGGCAAGAGCCGCAGCTTCATCCTCAGGGTTCCCGCCAACTACGACAACAGCCACCCCTACCGGCTGATCTTCGCGTTCCACTGGCGGGGCGGAACCGCCGGCGACGTCGCCTCGGGCGGCACGAGCGGGAACGCCTGGTCCTACTACGGCCAACAGGAGCAGTCGAACAACAGCGCGATCCTCGTCGCCCCCCAGGGCCTCGGCAACGGCTGGGCCAATTCGGGCGGTGAGGACGTCACCTTCGTCGACGACATGATCCGGCGCATCGAGGGCGGCCTCTGTGTCAACCCGGCACAGCGTTTCGCCACGGGATTCAGCTGGGGCGGCGGTATGAGCTACGCACTCGCATGCAGCCGGGCGAACGTCTTCAGGGCCGTCGCGGTCATCTCCGGTGCCCAGATCAGCGGGTGCAGCGGCGGCACCCAGCCCATCGCCTACTTCGGAATCCACGGCATCAGCGACAACGTCCTCAACATCGGGCAAGGACGGTCCCTGCGCGACAAGTTCGTCAGCAACAACGGCTGCACCGCACAGAGCCCGCGCGAGCCCGCGCCGGGCAGCCGAACGCACATCACCACCACCTACTCGGGCTGCCGTGCCGGCTACCCGGTCCAATGG
Source organism: Streptomyces ferrugineus (assembly GCF_015160855.1). Classification (NCBI taxonomy): domain Bacteria; kingdom Bacillati; phylum Actinomycetota; class Actinomycetes; order Kitasatosporales; family Streptomycetaceae; genus Streptomyces; species Streptomyces ferrugineus. The sequence continues at coordinate 3,767,837 of NZ_CP063373.1, forward strand.
GCCGCGTTCGACGGAGGCCACATACCCGGTCCCGTCGACGGCTCCTCCGGCGAAAGCGGCGTCACCACCTGGACCAAGGCAGAGATCTGGAGGTTCTTCGCACAGTTCCAGTGACACACCCGCACCACTGAGTGGAGCCAGGATGATCCTGGCTCCACTCCGTCGACGTCTGTCCCGGACCGAAGGACGAGGACGGATGCCTCGCCCGCCCTCGTTCAGCGAACCCGCGGCCGTGGCGACCTGCGAGGCCCGGCTTCAGGCTCTAGAAGAAGCCGAGCTTCTTCGGCGAGTACGACACCAGCAGGTTCTTCGTCTGCTGGTAGTGCTCCAGCATCATCTTGTGCGTCTCACGCCCGATGCCCGACCCCTTGTAGCCGCCGAACGCCGCATGCGCCGGATACGCGTGATAGCAGTTCGTCCACACCCGCCCCGCCTGGATGGCGCGACCCGCGCGGTACGCGGTGTTGATGTCCCGCGTCCACACGCCCGCACCGAGGCCGTACAGCGTGTCGTTCGCGATCTTGATGGCGTCGTCGAAGTCGTCGAAGGACGTCACCGAGACGACCGGCCCGAAGATCTCCTCCTGGAAGATCCGCATGCGGTTGTCGCCCTCGAAGACGGTCGGCTGGACGTAGTACCCGCCCTTCAGCTCGCCGTCGTGCTCGATACGCTCGCCACCCGTCAGGATCCGGGCGCCCTCCTGCCGGCCGATGTCCAGGTAGGAGAGGATCTTCTCCAGCTGGTCGTTGGACGCCTGCGCGCCGATCATCGTGTCCGTGTCGAGCGGGTGGCCGGTGCTGATCTGCTCGGTGCGGGCGATCGCCGCCTCGATGAACTCGGCGTAGTGGCCCCGCTGCACCAGCGCCCGGGACGGGCAGGTGCACACCTCGCCCTGGTTGAGCGCGAACATCGTGAAGCCCTCCAGGGCCTTGTCCCGGAAGTCGTCGTTCGCCGCCCACACGTCGTCGAAGAAGATGTTCGGCGACTTGCCGCCGAGCTCGAGGGTGACCGGGGTGATGTTCTCCGAGGCGTACTGCATGATCAGCCGGCCGGTCGTGGTCTCGCCGGTGAACGCCACTTTGGCCACCCTGGGGCTGGACGCCAGCGGCTTGCCCGCCTCCACGCCGAAGCCGTTGACGATGTTGACCACGCCGGGCGGGAGCAGATCGGCGACCAGGCTCAGCCAGTAGTGGATGGACGCCGGGGTCTGCTCGGCCGGCTTGAGCACGACGGCGTTGCCCGCGGCCAGCGCCGGCGCGAGCTTCCACGTCGCCATGAGGATCGGGAAGTTCCACGGGATGATCTGCGCGACCACGCCCAACGGCTCGTGGAAGTGGTATGCCACCGTGTCGTCGTCGACCTCGCCGAGCGAGCCCTCCTGCGACCTGATCACGCCCGCGAAGTAGCGGAAGTGGTCGATGGCCAGCGGAATGTCCGCCGCCAGCGTCTCCCGCACCGGCTTGCCGTTCTCCCAGCTCTCGGCGACGGCCAGCCTCTCCAGGTTCGCCTCCATACGGTCGGCGATCTTCCGCAGGATGTCGGAGCGTTCGGTCACCGACATCCGGCCCCACGCCGGGGCCGCCGCGTGCGCCGCGTCCAGCGCCCGCTCCACGTCCTCCGCCGTGCCCCGCGCGATCTCGGTGAACGGCTGCCCGTTCACCGGCGTCGGGTTCTCGAAGTACTGCCCCCGGATCGGCGGCACGTACTCCCCGCCGATGAAGTGGTCGTAGCGCGCCTGGTAGGAGACGATCGCACCCTCGGTGCCGGGCGCCGCGTAACGGGTCATACTGCTCTGCCTCCCGAAGAAGCGCTGCCCGCCGTTGGGCAGCTCTCGGCGCGAGGCTAGGAACCGCGAGGTTGCAAGTACGTTGCGCGGGGCCGGCGGGTGGCGCCGGTTGTTCGATCAGCGCGCCGGGCGGCGCTCCCGGGCGAGCGGCGCGGTGAGCTCGGACTCCAGCGCGGCCAGCCGCGACCGCACGCTCGCCGTCGGACGCACCGCGGCGAGCGCCCGCCATACGTCGAGATCGTCCTCGCCCCACGGCGCGTGCGCCCAGTCGGCCAGCAGGTCGGGATCACGACGGGCGATCAACGCCGTACGGAGCCCGTCGGCGAGCAGACGCCTGAGCCGTACGACCGCCGGGGCCTGGGATCCTGGCAGCAGCGGGCCCGCGTATGCCGTGGCCGCTGCCGTGACCGCACCCGTCTCCAGACGCCGCTCGACGACCGCCACGTCCGACTCGACCGGCACCGTGAGCCGGTAGGGCCGCGAGCCGAGCAGGCCGGGGCCCAGTATCCGGCGCAGGCGCGCCAGTTCGGCTCGCAGTGTCACGGGCGTCACCGACTCGTCCTCGTACAGTGCGCACAGCAGCTCGTCGCCGGTCAGTCCCTCCGGGTGGCGGGCGAGCAGCACCAGGATCTCGCTGTGCCGACGGCTGAGCCGGACCCGGCTGCCGCCGATGAGCAGCTGCGCCTCGTCGCGGCCCAGCGCGGACAGCTCGGGTGCGTCGGTGGCGGGCGTCCGCGGTCTGAGCAGCGCCAGGTGGGACTCCGCGGCACGCGCGACCGCCTGCACGAACCCCAGGCTGTGCGGATGCGCGAGCCCGTCACCACCGGTGATGTCCACCGCCCCGAGCACCCGCCCGGTCCGCGGATCGTGCACCGGCGCCGCCGCACAGGTCCAGGGCTGCACCCGGCGGATGAAGTGCTCGGCCGCGAACACCTGCACCGGCCGGTCCACGGTGACCGCCGTACCCGGCGCGTTCGTCCCGACCGAGGTCTCCGCCCACCGCGCACCCGGCACGAAGTTCATCAGCCCCGCCCTGCGCCGGGTCGTCGGATGACCCTCGACCCACAGCAGCCTGCCGTGCGCGTCGCACACCGCGAGCAGATGCTCGCCGTCCGAGGCGAACGTGCCCAGCAACTCCCGGAACAGCGGCATCACCCGCGCCAGCGGATGCTCCGCGCGATAGGCGCCGAGGTCACCGTCCACCAGCTCCACGCTCGCCGTCCCGTCCGGACCGACACCGGCCCGCGCGGAACGCCGCCACGAGTCGGCCACCACGGAACGCACCGGCGTCGGCACCGTGCCCACCTCGGTGAACGTCTCATGCGCACGACGCAGCACCCGTACGCGCTCGGCGGGGTCGGCCCCCGGTTCCAGAGCCACCCACGGATCGGTCAACTCGGCCTCCCCGGTAGCGATGCGGCTGGGGACATCGTCACTCCGGGTACGCGTGCGGACAACCTCTTCGACGGGGCGGACCCGAGCGGTGGACGCACCGGCACGGATGTGCGAGCCCTCAGCTTGGTGTTTAACCTCGGCCGTTCACCTGACCCGCTGATCTTGGTTCGTTCCAGGGACAACAGGGCGGCCGTTCTTCACGCTTCGAGGTGTCGAGCAACGTCGCGTGAAGGAACGGCCGCTGGTGAAGAGTCTCGCCGCTGAACAGTCCGCTGACGCCGCGGTGGGCGTCCTGTCCCACTTTCGTGTCGAGTTCTACGACTGCCTCTACACCCGGGCGGATGCGCTCTTCGAGCTCACCGACGCGGTGCTGTGCTCGGACGGCCCGGTGACGTCGCTGGTCGAGTTGACGCTCACCGCCGAGCACCGGCGCGGGCACGGAGCGATGTACGACGCGGTCAACCACGGCTGGCTGGAACCGCGCCGCCTGCGCAGGCTGCTGGCCGCCACGCCGCTGCCACGCGCCGCCGACGGGCGGATCGTGCTCGCGGTGGACGTGAGCAACTGGCTGCGACCCGACGCCCCCACCAGCCCGGAGTTGCTGTTCTGCCACGTCTACGGGCGGGGCCGCAGCGCGGATCAGTTCATCCCCGGCTGGCCCTACTCCTTCGTCGCCGCCCTGGAGACGGGACGCACGTCATGGACGGCCGTGCTGGACGCGATCCGGCTGGGGTCGTGCGACGATGCCACCGCGGTGACCGCCGCCCAGCTGCGCGAGGTGGTCACCCGGCTGGTGCACGCCGGGCAGTGGCAGCCGGGCGACGCAGACATCCTCGTCGTGATGGACACCGGCTACGACGTCACCCGCCTCGCCTACGTCCTGGCCGACCTGCCCGTCGAACTGGTCGGCCGCCTACGCTCGGACCGCGTCATGCTCCGGGACGCCGGCCCACGCCGCTCCTCCCCGCGTGGCGGGCAGCCCCGCAAGCACGGCGGCGTCCTCACCTTCTCCAAGCCGGAGACCTGGCACACCCCCGACCAAGCCACGACCTGCGACACCACCCGCTACGGCACGGCCGAAGCCCTCGCCTGGGACCGGATGCACCCCCGATTGCAGGCCCGCGGCCCCTGGCTCGACCACTGCGGCGAACTCCCTCTGATCCACGGCACGTTGATCCGGCTGAAGGTCGAGCACCTACCTGGTGACCGCGACCCCAAGCCGGTATGGATGTGGTCCTCGCGCACCGGCATGACCGGCCAGGACGTCGACCTGCGCTGGCAGGCGTTCCTCCGCAGATTCGATCTTGAACATACCTTCCGGCTGTTCAAGCAGACCCTGGGCTGGACCGTCCCCAAGGTCCGCGATCCGCACACGGCCGACCTGTGGACCTGGCTGATCATCGCCGCCCACACCCAACTCCGCCTCGCCCGGCCCCTCGCCGAGGACCTCCGCCGCCCCTGGGAACGGCCCTCCGAGCCGCGCCGGCTCACCCCCGCCCGAGTCCGCCGAGGGTTCCGCCACCTCCGCGTGAAGACCGCCCGTCCCGCCGACGTGCCCAGACCCTCCAAGCCCGGACCCGGACGCCCACCCGGCTCGAAGAACCGCAGGCCAGCCCCACGTCACGAGCCTGGGAAGACCGTGAAACGAATCGAAACCCTCACCGAACACGTCCGCCTGAAACAGCAGCGAGGTTAATGATCAAGCTCAGACGGCGTTGACCAGTCGTATGTAGCGCGTCCAGTCCCAGTGCGGGCCGGGATCGGTGTGGTCGGTGCCCGGCACCTCGTGGTGTCCGATGATGTGTGCCCGGTCCTTCGGTATGCCGTGCCTGGCGCAGATCGCCGCCGTGAGCCGGGCCGACGTCTCGTACATGACGTCGGTGAAGTAGCCGGGCCGGTCCACCCAGCCCTCGTGCTCGATGCCGATACTGCGCAGGTTGTGGTCCCAGTCCCCGGCGTGCCAGGCGATGTCCGCCTCGGGAACACACTGGGAGGTGTGTCCGTCCGCCGACCGGACGACGTAGTGCGCGGACACCTTCTTCCTGGGGTTCTCGAAGACGAACAGGGTGTTGAGGTAGGTGGTCTGTGTGACGTGGATGATCACTCGGTCCACGGCGTGGGACGCAGGGCGGTTCGCCTCCGTGTAGTTGGCGGGGTTCGCCGGCCGCCACTCGGCGAGTGGGTGGTCCGGACCCGGAATGTGGGCTCCGGCCCGCCGCTCGGGGAGCAGGGCGTACGGGACGGCGGCGAGAGCCGTGCCCTGGAGGATCCGCCGTCGGCTGAGATGGGGTCTTGCGCGTTCCAAAGGGAGGATCGCCTTTCGGTGTTGAGTCTGTGCCGAGGCCAGTCGTGGCCCTTGTGACCTTTGAGGCCCTTGAGGTCAGCGCAGCGTCGCCGCCGTCTCTCGCAGCCGCGCATGCACTCCGCGGTGCGTCTCGCGCACCGGCAGCCACTGTTTGCGGATCTTGGCCACGCACGTGTAGTTGGTGTCGCACACGTTGGCCAGCGGCGACTCCACGGCCTGGGTCGCGAACTGGTACGCGTCCAGCTCACTGAACCCGTAGTCGCGCACCAGCCACTGCACCAGGTCGAGCTGGGATATCCGGAACGCGTCCTCCAGCGGCCGCGCCGAGCCCGTCGAGACGATGTGCGTGTCCGACTCGATGCGCGGCCAGGGCGTGGCGAGCCCCTTGAGCAGCTCGACGATCACCACGGTGTTCATCGCACACTCGACGGCGACCCCGCACGTCTCTCCCTCACCTTGCCGGGCGTGCCCGTCGCCGAGGCTGAGCAGCGCGCCCTCGACGTTCACCCCGAGATAGCAGGTGACGCCGGCCCGCATCTCGGGTGTGTCCATGTTCCCGCCGTGCGCGTCGGGCACCAGGGCCGAACGCACCTCCAGATTGGCGGGAGCCACCCCGACAGTGCCGTGCATCGGGTCCATGGGCAACTCGGCCTCGATGTCACTGTCGTGGGCCCGGAACAGCGCCGTCCGCCGCGCCCGGTCGAGCTGCCAGATCCATACGGTCTCCGGCAGCGGCGGCTGCAGCGTGGCCGTGGTGTGCGTCGAGGTGAGCGCGCCGAACAGCGGGACCGTGGTCGACGCGGCCCAGTCCCGGGCCGGTTCGATCGACACGAAGTGCACGGCGACCGTGTCACCCGGCTCGGCGCCCTCGATGTGGAAGGGCCCCGTCTGAGGGTTGAGGTAGGGGAACTCGCACACCTCGGACACCAGGTCCTTCTCCGAGCGCACCCGCCCCGCGAAGCAGTCCTCCGTGTACAGGTCGAGGACCGTGCCGGGCGCGACGCGCGCCACGGGCGGTGCGCCGCCGAACGTCCAGGCGTACTCGCCGGGTTCGGGTCGCACGGTGAGGATGTGGGGGTCGCTCATCGCCGCACAGCTCCGTTCTGCGGAAGGTCGGTGGGGGAGGGCTCGTCGAAGCGGACGCGGGCGGTCTCGGCTATTCGCTCGGGGTGGCGCGGCCGCATCAGCACGACCGGCACCACGACCCCGGCCGCCATCCACACTCCGACCACTGATCCCGCGTACGACACGGGCGCGGTCAGCTCGGAGACGGAGTCGAAGACGGGCGGTCCCGCCGCCGTCAGCAGCGCGGGCACGAACGCGACGATGCCCAGGACCAACAGGAGCAGATGCCGCACCGGCTTGAGCGCGTCGCGCCGGCGGCGCGGGAAGCAGCCGGCACGGGCGAGGTCCACCACGATGTTTCCCCCCGACATGTGAATCCCCCTCAAGCGCGCCGACGCGCCCCGCGTCCCCGTGACACGACGGCTGCGCCTCGCGTGAATCACGGTACGGCGCTGGCGGGTTGGGCAGAAGAGTGCCCAGGGATTCCGTGGACAGCCGCGGGATTGTGGATAACTCGCTCACCCACACGGATGAACTCGGCCTGGAATCAGGCCCGTTCCGCCACCGCCGCCGGATCGTCCAGCACCGCTCGCACCACGGAGTGCGCGGCCCCCAGCAGCGGCCCCTCGGGGCCCAGCCGAGACACGGACACCGGACAGGCGGGTCCGGCGGTGCGCTGGTCCAGCTCGGCCTCCAGCGACGGCAGCAGCCACGGCGCGAGCCCGGCCAGCGCACCCCCCAGCACCACGCTCTCGGGGTCCAGCAGATTGACCGCGCCCGTCAGCGCGATGCCCAGTGCCGTTCCCGCGTCGCGCAGGGCACGCCGTACGTCCTCGTCGCCCTCGGCGGCCCGCCCGGCGAGCAGCCCGACACGATCCTCGCCGGGCTCCAGCCCGGCCGCCCGCAGCACCGCGTCCTCTCCGGCGTACTGCTCCAGACACCCGCGCCCCCCGCACGGGCACTGCGGACCGTCCGGCCGGACGGGCACGTGCCCCAACTCGCCCGCGAAACCGCGCGTTCCGCGCAGCAGCCCGCCGTCCACCACGACCGCCGCACCGATGCCGATCTCCGCCGACACATGCAGGAAGTCACGCGGAGTGCCGTCGCCGAGCCAGAGTTCGGCGAGCGCGCCGAAATCGGCCTCGTTGCCCACGGTCAGTGGGAGGTCCGCGGGGAGCAGTTCGCCCAGGTCCGCGTCGCGCCAGTCGAGGTTCGGGGCGCGTACGACCGTACGGGCGTCGCGCGCCACCAGGCCCGGCACCGCGATCGCGAGGCCCGCGGGCCACAGTCCCTCGCGCTCGGCCTCGGCGACGACCTGGCGCACCAGCTCGTGGAGTTCCTCGATCACCGGTTTGGGCGCCCGGCCCCGGTTCGCGCCGTGCCGGACGGCCCGGGACCGCACTTCGCCGCGCAGGTCGACCGCGCAGACGGCGAGATGGTCGACGCCGACCTCCGCGCCTATCCCGGCCGGGCCGTGCCCGCTGACGGCGAGCGCCGACCCGGGACGGCCCACCCGGCCGGGCCGCTCCGGACCCAGTTCCTCCAGCAGTCCCGAGCGGATCAGCTCGTCGACCAGGGTGGACACCGCCGCACGCGTCAGCCCGATACGGGAGGCGACGGCGGCACGGGAGAGCGGACCCTCGGCGCTCACGGTGTGCATCACCCGGGCGAGATTGCGGCGCCGCATGCCCTGCTGGGTGTTGGGCAGTGCGCGCCCGGCGCCGGTCGGGTGGGCCTCGTGCAGCGGTGCGGTCATGCCTGAAGTCAGTCCTCAGTGCGCCTCGGGGCCCCGCTCCAGCAGCGGGGCCGCGTCGGAGAGTACCCCGCTGATCCTGGCCAGCGTCTCCTCGTCCCGCTCCACGGCGTCGAGCACCGGCCCGCGCGTGGTGTTCCAGCGCCGGGCGACCGCGGCCGGGTCCTCGCCGGTCAGCAGGCCCGCCGCCTGGGCCGCGGCGCCGAGCGCGACCAGTTCCCTGGCCTCCGGGACCTGCACCGGACGCCCCGACAGCCGTCGTACGGTCTGCTGCCAGGCCGTGCCCCGGGCGCCGCCGCCGATCAGCAGCAGCGGGGCCGAGCGGTCCGCGTCGTCGTCCAGGACGAGGTCCAGGGCGCCGAGCAGGGCGTGGACGGCGCCGTCGTAGGCGGCCTGCAGGAGCTGACCGGCGGTCGTGTCGTGGCGCAGGCCGTGCAGGAGCCCGGAGGCGTTCGGCAGGTTCGGCGTGCGTTCGCCGTCCAGGTACGGCAGCAGCGTGAGGCCCGTGGTGGGTTCCACGGCCTCGCGGTCGAGGCCCAGCAGGCTCGCGAGGCGGTCGACGGCGAGTGTGCAGTTCAGGGTGCAGGCCAGCGGCAGCCAGTCGCCATGCGCGTCGGCGAACCCGGCGACCGTGCCGGTCGGGTCGGCGGGGCGCCGCGTCGACACGGCGTACACCGTGCCCGACGTGCCGAGGCTCAGCACGGGCGCGCCGGGGCGCAGGCCGAGGCCCAGTGCGGCGGCGGCGTTGTCGCCGGTGCCGGGCGCGACGAGGGTGCCCTTGGAGAACGGCAGGTCGTGGCTGTCGCGCACGGTGCCCGCCACTTCACCGGGCCGGACCACACGGGGCAGCATCGCCGGGTCGAGCCCCACGCGCGCGAGGATCTCCTCGTCGTACGACTCCGTCCCCGACGCCCACCAGCCCGTGCCGGAGGCGTCGCCGCGGTCGGTGGTGCCCTGCCCGGTGAGGCGTTCGGTGAGGTAGTCGTGGGGGAGGCGCACGGCCTTGGTGGTCCGGACGGACTCCGGTTCGTTCTCGGCGAGCCAGGCCCACTTCGTGACCGTGAAGGAGGCGGCCGGTACCGAGCCCGTCCGCTCGGCCCAGAACTTCGCGCCGCCCAGTTCCTCGGTCAGCCGGCGGGCCTGCGGCGCCGAGCGCACGTCGTTCCACAGCAGTGCCGGCCGCACCGGTTCACCCCGGTCGTCCAGCGTGACCAGGCCGTGCTGCTGTCCGCCGATCGACACCGCGGCGGCCTCGTGCGCGGCGTCGCCGCACTGGCTCAGTGCCTCGCACAGGGCGTCCCACCACTGGCGTGGGTCGCTCTCGCGGCCGGCCCCGGAGGACACGGTGTGCGCCGCCTGGCCGCTCGCGACGACCTGCCCGGTCGACGCGTCGACGACCAACGCCTTCGTGGACTGGGTGGACGTGTCCACGCCCACGACGAGCGGACCCTCGGCTGCTGACATCGGGCTCTCCCTCATTTGCGGCTCTTGCGGCTCTTGCGGCTCTGCGCGACGAAGACATCAGGGTGACAAGGACATCGGGAACTAAGGACTTCGGGTGACAAAGACATCTTGTCTCTTCCCAGAGGTGCGAGCGCATACTAATTTGTAAACCGCCATGACGAAATAGTCGTACGCAGCAAGGAGCCGCGGCATGAGCTACCAGCCCACCCCCGATGACAGGTTCACCTTCGGCCTGTGGACCGTCGGCTGGCAGGGACGGGACCCGTTCGGCGACGCCACCCGCCGGGCCCTCGACCCGGTCGAGACGGTGCAGCGCCTGGCCGAGCTCGGCGCCCACGGCGTCACCTTCCACGACGACGACCTGATCCCCTTCGGGTCCTCCGACACCGAGCGCGAGGCGCACATCAAGCGCTTCCGCGAGGCTCTCGACGCGACCGGCATGACCGTGCCGATGGCCACCACCAACCTCTTCACGCACCCCGTCTTCAAGGACGGCGCCTTCACCGCCAACGACCGCGACGTGCGCCGCTACGCCCTGCGCAAGACGATCCGCAACATCGATCTCGCGGTCGAGCTGGGCGCCAGGACGTACGTCGCCTGGGGCGGCCGTGAGGGTGCCGAGTCCGGCGCCGCCAAGGACGTGCGTGCCGCCCTGGACCGCATGAAGGAGGCCTTCGACCTCCTGGGCGAGTACGTCATCTCCCAGGGCTACGACCTGCGCTTCGCGATCGAGCCCAAGCCGAACGAGCCGCGCGGCGACATCCTGCTGCCCACCGTGGGGCACGCGCTGGCGTTCATCGAGCGCCTGGAGCGCCCCGAGCTGTACGGCGTCAACCCCGAGGTCGGCCACGAGCAGATGGCCGGTCTGAACTTCCCGCACGGCATCGCGCAGGCGCTGTGGGCGGGCAAGCTCTTCCACATCGACCTCAACGGCCAGTCCGGCATCAAGTACGACCAGGACCTGCGCTTCGGCGCCGGCGACCTGCGTGCCGCCTTCTGGCTGGTCGACCTCCTGGAGAGCGCCGGCTACAGCGGCCCGCGCCACTTCGACTTCAAGCCGCCGCGGACCGAGGACCTCGACGGCGTGTGGGCGTCGGCCGCGGGCTGCATGCGCAACTACCTCATCCTGAAGGAGCGTTCGGCCGCCTTCCGCGCGGACCCCGAGGTCCAGGAGGCACTGCGCGCCTCCCGCCTGGACGAGCTGGCGCAGTCGACGGCGGCGGACGGCCTCAAGGCGCTGCTCGCGGACCGCACCGCCTTCGAGGAGTTCGACGTCGAGGCGGCCGCCGCGCGCGGGATGGCCTTCGAGCGCCTCGACCAGCTGGCGATGGACCACCTGCTGGGCGCCCGGGGCTGAGGCCCCGCGCGTGTGCCGGACCGTGTGTCACCGCTGGTCGAGAGGCCTGGTCGCGCACGGCCCGGCCTGGTGATCGATCTGTGCACGGAATGTTCCGGAATCGTGCGATCCCTGGCATGGACCGGTATTAAGTCCCGAGTGAGGGTCGCGTCCCGGCCCGTCCATGGCGAGTCTTGACGGTATGGCCATGCCGCCCGTACCGCCTCAGCCGCCAGGACCGCCGGGTGACACGCCGCCTCCGGGCGGTGGCTTCGGACCGCCTCCCGAAGGCTACGGTCCCCCGCCGGGAAGCAGCGGCCCGCCCACATACGGTGGCGGGCCGCCGCAGGAGCCGTTCGGCGGCGGAGGCGGACCGGGGCGGCGGCGGAATCCACTGGTCGTCCTGCTCGCCGTGATCGTGGCCGTCGGAGCCGTCGTGGCTGTGGTGCTGATGGCCTCGGGGAGCGGCGATGACTCACCGGAGCCGGCGCGGAGCACGAGCAGCTCGCCCGAGCCCTCCTTGAGCATCCCCACCGAACTCCCCAGCAGGCTGCCGAGCGAACTGCCCACATCGCTGCCGTCCGGGTTCCCGACCGAGCTGCCCAGTGAGCTGCCCAGCGGCCTGGAGTCGCTGCTCCCGTCCCTGGCGGACCAGTTGCCGTAGAACAGGCGTCAGATGCCGCGCGGCAGCCGCACGTAGATCACCGACGTCTCGACACCGCTGTCGACCAGCCGACCCCGGGCGTCGAACGCGTCCGCGCCGTCCGTCATCCCGAAGTCGTTGTCGTTGATGAGAGCCAGCGTGTCGTGGTCCACGCGCGCGATGCCCTCGATCTTCCCGGGCACCCCGGCGACCGTGCCCAGATCGACGACGAGCCGCTTGGGCAGCACCGGCACTCCCGAGGCCGCCGGGTCGTCGAGCTGTTCCAGCGACGGGGACGTCGCGTCGTCGTCCCAGCGGCTGCCCAGGATGTTCGCCGACCGGTCCAGCCGCACCAGCTGCAGCCGTGCGGCCTTGTCGGTGCGCTCCTCGACCAGCAGCCGGTTCCCGCCCACGGCCACGACCGACGAGATCTTCAGCTCGGAGGTGTCGCCCTCGCTCGGGTCCACCACGTTCACCGGGTCGAAGCGGTACGCGTACTCCGCGGTGATCGCCTTCTTCTTCGGCGAGAAGCGCAGCAGCCGCGTGGTGCGCGACGCCTCCCCGGCATCCGCGTCGGGCAGCGACAGCGGGCTCTGCACGGCCATCACCAGGTCGCCGCCGGGCAACTGGGCCAGCCCCTCGAAACCGCGGTTGGTCTTCCGGTGCAACAGGACCGAGGGCAGCGCCTCCACCACGCGGTAGTCCGTACCGGTCAGGCCGAGCCCCTCGGGCACATAGCGCGTGAGGACCTTCCCGCGCGCGGAGGCGTGCACCAGGGAGGGCCCGTACTCGTCGACCAGCCAGAAACTCCCGTCGGCGGCCCGCACGATGCCCTCGGTGTCCAGCCCGTTCGGGTCGTACGTCAAAGGAGTCCGCGCGTCATAGGTGTACGGCGCCTCGTCGCGCCCCTCCTGGTTCGGCAGCCCGGTGACGGCCTTCCCGGAGGCGGTGGTGATCGGGATCGCGTCCAGCACCTTCACGGCGCTGCCCGTCACCCGGATCTTCACGATCGCCGGATCGAAGCCCGGCACGGGGAACGTGCGGCGCTTCTTGCCGTCCACCTTGATCTGGCCGTTGGGGCCGCGGTCGGTGACCGTCCAGAACTCGCCCCTGCGGCCCGCCGGGTAGAGGTCGCTGCCTATGCCGCCCAGGTCCACGCCCCGGTCGTCGGCGACGCTGCCGGGCAGCAGCGCGTTGCTGAAGGCGGCGAGCGGGATGTCGTCGAGGGTGGCCGTACGCACGACGTGCGCCTCGTCGGCATGCCCGCCCCCGGCGCCGGCGGCGGGCCCGGCGGCCGCGAGCGCCGCGATCACGGCGAGGGGTACGCCCCCGGCGACGAGGCGGTGGGTGCGGCGCCGGCCTGTGGCGTGCGGGGACATTCGGGCCTCCTGAGGACCAAGTTCACTGACAGCGGCCAGATTTGGAGCCCGCACGGAACGTCCGACGACGCAGGGGTGAACGCCGGACGACGAGCGCTCGGCGAGCCGACGACACCATCAGCCGATCCGGTTACTCCCGCACGGTGCTTCGAGGAGCGCTGCCAGTCGCCGTCCCCGGGCCCCTACCGCTCCTCCTCCTCGGTCGCCGACCGCGCCGAGGCCAGCGCCGTCGCCGGATCCCGCGCGGGACCTCCCGCCGGCACCCAGCGGCCCCGCTCCTCGCGATACGGCCACCAGCGCCCGTCGCGCCCCAGGCGCAGTTGGCCCGGCGCGCCGACGACCGTCCACCGATTGCCCCGCGCCCGCAGCGTCGGCCGTTTGTCCTCGTCCCAGGCGGACTCCAGGGCGGCACGCGCGCGTGCGAGCGCTTCGCCCTCGACGGTCCACTCCTCGTCGAGCACGGCCAGCGCGGCGACGCCCCCCAGGTGCCAAGCGCGTACGGCCGTCTCCAGCCCTTCGTGGCCGCGGCCCGAACCGTCGGCCAGTCGCTCGGCCACGTCGGCGGGTGGGGAGCCGGCCGCGAGGCGCACCATGTCCTGGCTCGGCGTCAACCCGGCTTCGGCGACCTGCTGTTCCGGGCCCGCCCGCAGCGCGTCCGAGAGCAGGCGGTGTGCTTCCGCGGCGGTCCGGGCGGCCAGGAACTCCAGCGCGGCGGGTTCGACGCCGGGCGCGGGCGGCGTCTCGGTGTCCAGGGACGGCGGTACCCCCGGCTCGGCGGGCACCTCGGGCAGTGCGGGCAGCGGCGGCAGGATGTCGCCGGTCGCATACGCCTCGGCGGCATCCACGCCCTCGGGCTCGGCCGGTTCGCACGGCGCGGGTCGGTCGGAGGTGGGTGCGGCGCTGCGGGCCTGGAGGTCGTTCAGGAGGCCGCGTTCACCGCGCCCGCGCATCAGCAGCAGAACGAACGGGTCCTGGTCCAGCAGCCGTGCCACCTGGTAGCAGAGGGCCGCCGTGTGCCCGCAGTGGTCCCAGGCGTCGCAGCCGCACTCCGGTTCCAGATCGCCCATGCCCGGCAGCAGTTCGATGCCCCTGGCGGCCGCGTCCTCCACCAGGTGCGGCGGCATCTCGCGGTCCAGCAACGCGGCGACGTGCCCGGCGTGCTCCACGGCCATGTCCAGGAAGCGGTCCCACTGGTCCTCGGTCAGCTCCTCCAGCAGCACATCGGCCCGGTGCGCCGTACGGTCGCGGCCCTGCACCACGGCGGTGATGCGCCCAGGGCGCACCGACACGGCACCGACCGCTCCCGCGCGCGCGAGCCTGCGGCCGACCTTGAGCTGCTCCGAGTCCAGCGCCGTCTCCTCCAGCGCCTTCAGCCAGGCCTGGCCCCACCACGTCTGTGCGAATCCTCGCCCGCGCGCGGGCGGCAGCGCGGCGAACGTGCGCTCCTGGTCACCGTCGTAGCGCGTCATCGCGTTCCCCCTCGCAGTTCCACCAGATCGGCCAGCTCCGCGTCCGTCAGCTCCGTGAGGGCCGCCTCGCCCGCGCCGAGCACCGCGTCGGCGAGTTCCCGCTTGCGGCCGAGCATGTCGGCGATACGGTCCTCGATCGTGCCCTCGGCGATCAGCCGGTGCACCTGCACGGGCCGGGTCTGACCGATGCGGTACGCGCGGTCGGTGGCCTGGGCCTCGACGGCGGGGTTCCACCAGCGGTCGTAGTGCACGACGTGCTCCGCGCGGGTGAGGTTCAGGCCGGTGCCGGCGGCCTTCAACGACAGCAGGAAGACGGGCACTTCACCGTCCTGGAAGCGCCCGACCAGGGCGTCGCGCTCGGCGATGGGCGTGCCGCCGTGCAGAAACTGCGAGGGCACTCCGCGAGCCGCCAGGTGCTCCTCGATGAGGCGTCCCATCTGCACGTACTGCGTGAAGACCAGAACGCTCGCTCCCTCGGAGAGGATGGTGTCGAGCAGTTCGTCCAGCAGTTCCAGCTTCCCCGAGCGTCCGGCGATCCTCGGTCGCTCCTCCTTGAGGAACTGCGCGGGGTGGTTGCAGATCTGCTTCAGGCCCGTCAGGAGCTTCACGATCAGGCCGCGGCGCGCCATGCTGTCTGCTTCGGAGATCTCCGCCAGCGTCTCGCGGACCACGGCCTCGTACAGGCCCGTCTGTTCCGCGGTGAGGGACACGGCCCGGTCGGTCTCCGTCTTCGGCGGGAGCTCCGGCGCGATCCCCGGATCGGACTTGCGCCGGCGCAGCAGGAACGGGCGTACCAGCCGGGCGAGCCGCTCCGCTGCCGCCGGGTCCTGGCCGCCCTCGACGGCCTGGGCATAACGCGCGCGGAAGGTGCCCAGGCGGCCCAGCAGGCCCGGGGTCGTCCAGTCGAGGATCGCCCACAGTTCCGACAGGTTGTTCTCGACCGGGGTGCCCGTGAGCGCCACACGCGCGCGTGCGCCGATGGACCGCAGCGCCCGCGCGGTCGCGGAGTACGGGTTCTTCACATGCTGGGCCTCGTCCGCCACCACCATGCCCCACGGCACGTCGGCGAGCCGGCGCGCGTCCAGGCGCATCGTGCCGTACGTGGTGAGCACGAACTCGCCGTCCGCCACGGAGCCGAGGTCGCGCCGCGACCCGTGGAAGCGGCGCACGCGCGTGCCGGGCGCGAACTTCTCGATCTCGCGCTGCCAGTTGCCCATCAGGGACGTCGGACAGACCACCAGCGTCGGACCGGCGGACGAGGCGTCGGCCTGCCGGTGAAGGTGCAGCGCGATCAGCGTGATCGTCTTGCCGAGGCCCATGTCGTCGGCCAGACAGCAGCCCAGGCCCAGGGACGTCATGCGCGCCAGCCAACTCAGGCCACGCCGCTGGTAGTCCCGCAGCGTGGCCGCGAGGGCGGCCGGCTGGCCGACCGGCTCCTGTCCCTCGGGGTCCGCCAGGCGCTCGCGCAGCGCCGCCAGCCAGCCCGTGGGCCGGACCTCGACCCGGCGGCCGTCCACTTCGGTGGAGCCCGTCAGCGCGGCGCCGAGCGCGTCGATGGGCGTGACCTTGTGGTCCTGCTGCGCGCGGGCGCGGCGCATCTCCTGGGGGTCGACGAGGACCCACTGGCCACGCAGCCGCACCACGGGGCGGTTCGCCTCCGCCAGACGGTCCAGCTCCTCGCGCGTGAGCCGCTGGTCGCCCAGCGCGAACCACCAGTTGAAGGCGAGCAGCGCGTCGGCGGAGAGGAACGACGGCGTGTCCGACGAGACCTTGCCGCGCGCGGGCTCGTCGTCCGGCGGACCGATGACCGCGCGGGCCGTCAGTTCGCGGGCGAGCTCCTTGGGCCAGTGCACGTCGACGCCGGCTGCGGCGAGGTGCCGGGCGCCCTCTCCCAGGAGGTCGGTCACCTCCTCGTCGGCGAGGTCCACGGAGTCCGGAACGGCCGCCGACAGCAGCGGTGCGAGCGCAGCCCAGGCCCGGGTCGCGCGGCGCAGCGCCAGCAGGGCGTCCATCCGCGCGCGGGGGCCGAAGGCATCGGATCCCGCCCACACGTCGGCGGCATCGGCGACCAGCGCCGGATCACTCACGCTGTGCACCTGGAGCACCGCGCGGAACGACGGCGCCGCATCGTCGTCCTGCGTCGCCTCCGCGAGGCCGCTGACCTCGAGGCGCAGGGAGAGCCGCACGCCCGCGTCGTGGCCGGCGGCGACATCGGCGGCCCACGGGCGCAGGGCGGGTACGTGCTGCGGCTCCTGTGCCGCGTAGAGCGGCCCGCCCGTCACCAGCGCCGCCGCGGGGGAGCGGGGAAGGGCGTCGGCGACGGCATCCAGGAAGGCCCGCAGCAGTCCCTCCTGGTCCGCCAGCCTCGGCGGTGCCACGCCGCTCAGTGGCACGGCGTGCGCTTCGGGCGGCATCGCGGCGGCCAGGGCGCGGACGCGTTCGACGTCCTCAGGTCGCAGGGGGCCGACGCGCCAGGAGTCGTGGTCGCCCGTGGAGAGGCCGGGCAACAGCAGTCCTCGGGCCACGCATTGCAGGGCCAGCACGGCGGCCGTGCCCCAGAAGACGCCCGCCCGGGGTGCCCGCGCGGACGTACGCGCACGCGTGAGCACGGGCAGGGCGGCCCGCACCGGCAGCAGAACGGCCGGCACGCTCGCCGACTGGAGACCTTCGTCGCCGGGCAGGACGAGCTCGAGTTCCTCGACGGACCCGGACGCGACGAGTGGCACGGCGCCGCCGTCGGCTCGCCAGAAGGCGATCCGGCCGGTGCGCGCCGGATCACCGGGTACGAAGACGGCGCTGCAGCCGGCCAGTTCGGAGATCTCGGACGGTGTTGCCTCGGAAAGCCTCGGCACGACGCTGCAACACTCCTCAAATTTGACTACTCGGTTTCGAGTGGTCGAGGGTACAACACTCGGTGGACCATCCTGCATGGCGGAGCTGTGATCTGGGTCACTTTGGATCGGTATGGGTATCTCCCCTGTGCGGAGCCCGGTGCGTCGACCGATCGCCGATCGGGCGTCGGCGGTCCACGGGGCTCCGCGACCAGTAGGGGCCGCACCTCAGGGTCGTCTCAGGGTCGCGGCTCGGAACTGCCGGGAGCGCGGACCCGTTTTCAGGACAGAGAGCGGCAGTGGCCGCGAAGGAGGCGACGGACATGTCGAAGAACGCGAAGATCGCCGCGGGAGGTGTGGCGGCCGGTCTCATCTTGCTGATCTGGCTGCCGTGGTGGGCCGCGCTCCTGATAGTCCTGGGAGTCCCGGCCGCCGCATACCTCACGCTCGACCCGTCACAGCGGCGCAGGCTGCGTCGTGCCACGCGCAAGGAGCTCGGCCGCTGATCATCACCCTGCCGCGGGTGCGGCAGGGGTGGACAGCGAGCAGGAGTTGAGCACGTCACCGCTCGCGGGCCGGCCGACGGTGTGGTCCGCGGGCGGTCGGGTGCCCTGCTCCACCCATGAGACCAGCGCGTCGAACGCCGACCGGTAGCAGGGCAGGATCGGCCGGAGCCGGTCCGGATGGGTGTCGTACAGCCCGTCGACATGAGTGCCGCCGGCGATCGTGAAGTAGCGGTGCAGAGGGCCCCGTCCCCTCGCGTGGATCATGCGCGCGTACACATCCGAGTCGGCCGCCTTCGGCAGCAGCGCGTCCAGATCACCGTGCAGTGTGATCAGTGGTTTGCCGATGCGGCCGGTCAGGGCGACACGGGCCACGGCGTGACGGACGGACGCGGGACGCGACGCGTAGTCGTACGTGGCATCGGACGCGCACGGCGCCAGGATCTGCTCCGGCGTGGTTCCGGCGGAGGGGCCGGGGCAGCCGGGGTCGTACGCCGGGTCGAACTCGGCGCGGTAGATCTTCTGGGTCACTCCCCAGTAGGCCTGCTCGTGATACGGCCACAGAAACTCGGAGCCGCGCGCGAAGCCGACCGCGTACAGGTCCTCGTCCCGGGCGGAGCCGAGCATGCGTGCCACTGCCGTGGGCAAGGAGGTGAGGAGGTTCGGGCCGTCCGTGGTCCACAAGGCGCCTTCCCAGTCGACGCCGCCGTCGTACAGCTCGGGATGGTTCTCGAGGTGCCAGCGCGTCAGATACCCGCCGTTGGAGATGCCGGTCATGTAGGTACGACGGGGAGTGTGGCCGTAGCGCAGGGCCGCCGCCCTACGGGCGGCCCGCGTGAGCTGAGTGGTCCGTGCGTTCCATTCGGCGACCGCGTCGCCGGGTCGTCTGCCGTCGCGGTAGAAGTCGGCGCCGCTGTTGCCCTTGTCGGTCGCCGCGTAGGCGTAGCCCAGCGCTAGCACCTGGTCGGAGATCGCCTTGTCCGTCGCGTACTGCTTGCGTGTGCCCGGCGCTCCGGTGACGACCAGTCCGCCGTTCCAGCGGTCCGGCAGCCGGATCACGAACTGCGCGTCGTGACGCCAGCCGTGTGTGGCGTTGAACCGGGAGGAGTCAGGGAAGTAGCCGTCGATCTGAATACCGGGGACCCCGGCCGGTGTCCGGGTGCCTCGTGCGGTCAGCCCGGCCTGGTCGGCCATGTCGGTGTGGGGTGTTCCGGCGAGTCCTGTCGTGGTCAGGTCCGCCAGGCAGGCGCTCTGCTGGATGGCCGCGCCCGGTACCCGTACATGATTTTGGCGCGCGCAGTGCCGCTCGTCGACTGCCGTGGCCATTGCGGCAGCAGGGCCGCCGAGGGTGGCTGCCAGCAGGGTCGCGGCGAGGAACGGAACGGTTCGGGACAGGCGCATGAGGGCCTCCGGGCACAGGGGAGACGGGGCATGAGGGAACGCAAACGCGAAGGCTGCCTCATGGTGCGGGCCCGGTTTGGCGCCATCCATGGGTTGGGCCCACATGGAACGCCGCCGTGAGATGGGGTCTCGGGACAGGCGTGCTGGAGGAGGCCGGGAGTGTCTTCACGGTGAGCGCGGCCTCAGAGCCTTACTGGAGGTGTGCGGGACGCGGCGAGGTGCGCGCCCGTACGCACCCGGCAGCGCAGCCACGCCGGGTGCCGACCCGTCTCCTGCGGGCGCGCCGCGCGGAAGCCCCGCGCCCCGAGCGCGGGCTCAGATCGGGCGTACGGCCATCTTGTCGAGCGCTTCGAGCAGGCCGGGCAGCTCCGGTCCGCGGCCCACCGGCAGGACCTCGCCGGGTTCGTCGTCAAGGAGCACGAACGCGATGTCGTCGGTCCTGGCGACGAGCGACCAGCCGGGGCCGTCCGCACGAAGGGTCCGGGCGTCGCCCGGGGCGAAGGAGGACCGGACGCGGCCGAGCGGCGGCGGGGAGTCGACGTACGCGCGTGCCTCGGCGAGGACCCGCAGGATGCCGCTGTGGCTGCCCCGGGGCTCGGCCTCCTCACTGGAGTCGGCGTTCCCGGCCTTCCGGCCCTCGCTCTCCCCGCCGTCACCGGCCTCGTTCTCGGCGCCCTCCGTGTCCTCGGCGGCATCCGACCCACCGCCCGGTCTCAGGGACGTGGCGTCGTTGATCTGCTCACGCCAGATCGCCCATTGCAGCGCGATCTCGTCGGCCCCCAGGCGCCGTTGGGCCGGGCCCCACACGCTCGTGTCGGGCGGGGCCAGCGGCGGGCCGTCGGCGGCCTCGGGGGCGGGGTCGTGCGGCGGGGGCACATTGGGGGCGGAGACGGCGACCGCCAGGGGCCAGCCGGGCAGCGCGGCCACGACCGTACGTTCGTCGGGTGACAGGTCGTACTCCATGCCGCAGTCCCAGGACGCGATGGCGACGGCGACCAGGGAGACGTCGTCGATGACGACCGTCCATCGGGCGCCGTCGCCGTCCTGGCCGAGCACCAGGCCGTACCCGTCCGCCAGTGGCGCGAGGCCCAGCGTCGCGCAGGCCTCCGGATAGTCGTCGCCCAGCACGCTCGGGAACTGCGCCGGCGTCAGCAGCACCGCCGTGAGCACGTAGAGCGCATCGTCCGCGGCGGCGACGGCCTCCTCGTCCGTCCCGGCCATCCCAGCCTCCCCATCGGTTCGTCCATCGGCGCGCACCCTAGTGCGACCGGAAGCCGCTTGTCACGACTCCCAGACACACCCGAGCTGCAGTTTTCCGGCCGGACGGGGCGAATCGACCGTGATTTTGCCAACCCTGTCAGGACGCCGGCAGTCCGAGGAGGGACCGAGCCACGGTCTGCGGTGATTCGCCCCGCTCCCGGGCGAGCGCGATGACGGCGCGGCACGCCAGCTCGTTCACCCCGAACGACAGGGCTTCCGGGGAGACCCAGCCGGCGGCCTCGTCGAGCTGCTCCTGGTCGTCCTCCGCGCAGGCCGACACATACACGGCGGCGGCCTCGAACAGATTGTGCGTGCGCCCGTCCTCACCGGCCTCCGGCCGCGTGCGAAAGGCCTGCAGGAATCTCGCACACGACTTGCGCACCCTGCCCCACATGCTGATCACCATCCCCCTCTGCGGTGCTACTGGTTGATCGTTCATGTCCTGCTCACAACGTAGAGTTGGAGCCCTGGCGACAGAAGGGGGACGACGCGGTGAAGGCCTCTCGACGGCTTGAACGACTCCCCGTGGGCGGCCGCTTTGACGCCTCCTGAGCGCCCCCTGCGCCCCCGCCGCGCGCGGTCAGCCGCCGAGTGATGCGATGCTCGACAACCCCGACGCCTTCACCACGATCGTCGCCGGACAGGGGTGAGCCGTCAGGACTCCCGTACGGCCAGCGCCAGGAAGCGGTCGTCCTCGTCGACGTACGACGTCATGCGCCAGCCGGAACCGGCCAGCAGCGGCCGGAGGTTGGGCTCGGCCCGTAGATCGTCGGGTGTGATCCGGCGGCCCTGGCGCGCCGCGAGTGCCGCTCTGCCGATCGGGTGGAACAGCGCCAGCGTGCCGCCGGGACGCACCACGCGGGCCAACTCCCGCAGGTTCGCGGCCGGATGGGGCAGGTGCGCGACGAGGCCGGCCGCGAACACGGCGTCCAGCGACTCCGACCGCAACGGCAGCGCGGCCACGTCGGCGAGCAGCAACCGCCCGTCCGCGTCCCGCCCGGCCCGTACGGCGGCCTCCAGCATGGCCGGGGTCAGATCGGCCCCCAGGACCACTCCCGAGGGCCCCACGGCGGCACGCAGCGGCGGCAGGGCGCGCCCCGTGCCGCAGCCCGCGTCCAGCACACGAGCCCCCTCCCGCAGTCCGAGCTCGCCGACCGCGGCCGCGAAGGCGGGCCCGTCGTCGGGAAACCTGCTGTCCCAGTCGGCGGCGCGGGCGGTGAAGAAGTCCTGCACATGTGTGTGGTCGTCGCTCATGCTCCGCATGATCCCTCACCGGCAAGGATGACGCCGCTGTGCACACGTTCGAGCGTGACGTGGTCGTTCCGGTGCATCACCACGTCATATTGCAACAGCTTTCGAAATGCGCCCCCATCACGCGCCCCTGCCCCGGCTAGCGTCCCGGGGCCATGGGACACCTGGACCACGCCGCCCTCGGCTGGCTGACCCCCGTGCTGTCGTACGCGATGGCCTGCACCGGCGCCGCGCTCGGCCTGCGCTGCACCGTGCGCGCCCTCGGCGCCACCGGCCGGTCGCGCCGCAACTGGCTCATCACCGCCGCCTCGGCGATCGGCACCGGCATCTGGACCATGCACTTCGTGGCCATGCTGGGCTTCAGCGTCGGCGGCACCGACATCCGCTACGACGTGCCGCTCACCATCCTGAGCCTCCTCGTCGCCATGACCGTCGTGTGCGCCGGCGTCTTCGCCGTCGGATACGGCCGCGACCGGACCCGCGCGCTCTTCCTCGGCGGGCTCACCACCGGGCTCGGCGTCGCGAGCATGCACTACTTGGGCATGGCCGCCGTACGACTCCACGGCGACGTCAGCTACGACCCCCTGCTCGTCGGACTCTCCGTGGTGATCGCCGTCGTCGCGGCGACGGCGGCCCTGTGGGCTGCGCTCAACATCAAGTCGCCCGTAGCCGTCACCATCGCCTCGCTGATCATGGGCGCGGCGGTCAGCAGCATGCACTACACCGGCATGTTCGCGGTCGGCGTGCGCGTCACGCCCTCCGGCGAGGTCCTGCCCGGTGCCACGGCGATGCAGTTCATCTTCCCCCTCGCCGTCGGCCTCGGGTCCTACCTCTTCCTGACCTCCGCCTTCGTCGCGCTGTCACCCACGACAGGCGAGCGCGAGGCGTCCGCTTCGGCCCAGCGGTCGGTCGAGAGCGTCGTCGGCTAGCGGTGGGACCGGACCGTACAGGCCCGGCAGCACACCTCGAACCACTTCCGAGCGAGGAGGCCATGCGCACACCCCGTAGGACCACCGCAGCCGGCGCCCGGACGCCGTCATCGCCGCCGGTGCGCGGCCGTCGCGCCCACGCCGGACCACCGGCCGACGAAGGTCCGGACGAGCCCCTGGTCGGGGTGCCGGACGATCCACCCGCGCGCGTGGAGCGCTGGCGCATACGGCCGCGCACCGTCCGCGCCAAGATCATCTGCCTGCTGATGGTGCCCGTCGTCTCACTGCTGGCCCTGTGGGCCTACGCGACGGTCACCACCGCACAGGACGTCTCCAGGCTGCGCCAGTTGCAGCACGTCGACTCGGAGATCAGGGCGCCCGTCGCCGACGCCGTGACCGCCCTCCAGGCCGAACGCACGGCCGCCGTGCGCTACGCGACCGACCCGTCCGCCGGACGGAGCGACGACTTGGAGAAGCGCGCGGAGGACACGGACAAGGCCGTGGCACGGCTGCGCCTCGGCGACCGCAACACGGTCGCCGACGGAGGGCAGCTCCCCGCCGGAGTGGCCGGGCGACTCGAGGCCTTCGTCGACGGCGCAGAGCGGCTGGCCGCCGTACGCGGTGCCGTCCTCGACCGGCGCTCGGGCTGGGACGAGGCGTACGGGCAGTACACGAGGACCATCGCGACCGCCTTCTCCGTGGGTGGCGCGCTCACCGGCATCCAGGACGCCGAACTGGGCTCCGACGCGCGCGTACTGCTCGAATTCGCCCGCGCGGGCGAGGCGTTGGCCCAGGAGGACGTGGTGCTGGACAGCGCACGCCTGACCGGACGCCTCGACGGAGAGCGGCTGCGGCTGTTCACCGGCGCCGTCGACACCCGCCGTACGCTCACCGAGTCCGCCGTGGCCGACCTGCGCGGCCCCGAACGCACGGCCTGGCGGCGCCTCGCCGACGGCGGCGACTACGCGTCCGTCACGGCCGTGGAGGACAAGGTCCTCGCCACCACACCGGGCCCAGGCGCGATCGACGCGGCGCCGGAAGACACCTGGAGCAGGGCACACGCACGCGTGCAGGGCGGGATGCGGGCCATCGAGCAGGACGCCGGGCGCGATGTCGCGGATCGCGCCGACCCCTTCGCCCGCGGTCTGCTCACCCCGGCCGGCGCCGCCGTTCTGCTCGGCCTCGTCGCCGTCGCCGCCTCGCTCGTGATCTCCGTGCGCATCGGCCGCGGCCTCGTCGTGGAGCTGGTGAGCCTGCGCAACAGCGCCCTCGAGATCGCCCGGCGCAAACTCCCCGAGGCCATGCGCAAGCTGCGCGCCGGTGAGGAGATCGACATCCGGGCCGAGGCACCGCCGGGACCGCCCGCCGAGGACGAGACCGGCCAGGTCGGCGAGGCGCTGGGAACCGTCCATCGCGCCGCCCTCAGGGCCGCCGTGGAGCGCGCCGAGCTCGCCAGCGGCATCTCCGGTGTCTTCGTCAACCTCGCCCGCCGCAGCCAGGTGCTCGTGCACCGCCAACTGAGCCTGCTGGACAGCATGGAACGGCGCTCCGACGACCCGAACGAACTGAGCGACCTGTTCCGGCTCGACCACCTGACCACCCGTAT
The DNA here is from genome assembly GCF_015160855.1 of Streptomyces ferrugineus. Classification (NCBI taxonomy): domain Bacteria; kingdom Bacillati; phylum Actinomycetota; class Actinomycetes; order Kitasatosporales; family Streptomycetaceae; genus Streptomyces; species Streptomyces ferrugineus. The sequence goes on from NZ_CP063373.1 coordinate 3,792,213, forward strand.
GCGACGCCACGCCGAGAGCCTGATCATCCTCTCCGGGGCGGCACCCGGGCGGGCCTGGCGGATGCCGGTCTCCCTGACCGACGTGGTTCGCGCCGCCGTATCGGAAGTGGAGGACTACGCGCGCGTGGAGGTACGCCAGCTCCCCGACGCCTCCGTCATGGGCGCGGCCGTCGCCGACATCACGCACCTTCTCGCCGAGATCGTCGAGAACGCCGCCCAGTTCTCGCCTCCGCACACGCGCGTGCGCATCACCGGTGAGCCGGTCGGCAACGGCTACGCCGTCGAGGTCGAGGACCGCGGCCTCGGCATGGGCAAGGAGGCACTGACGGAGGCCAACCGGCGCATCGAACAGTCCGAGGCACTCGACCTGTTCGACAGCGACCGTCTCGGCCTCTTCGTGGTCAGCAGGCTCGCGTCCCGGCACGGCATCAAGGTCCACCTGCGCACCTCGCCCTACGGCGGCACCACCGCGGTCGTCCTGCTGCCCACCGCCCTGCTGCACAGCGCCTCGGCGGAACGTTCCCCCGGCACGCAGGCGGACGCCCGACGGCCCTCGGAACGCGACCACGCGCGCGTGCCCGCCATCGACCGGCACCAAGAGCCCGTCCAAGCGGTCGCCGACCGACCCGCACTGGTGGCTCCGGCACCGGCCGAGACCCCGACCGCGAACCACACCCCACCCTCCGGAGTCACCACCTTGCGACTGCACCGCCCACCGGACGACTCCGCGGCCTCCGACGACCTCCCGCGCCGCGTACGGCAGGCGAGCCTCGCCCCCCAACTGCGCGAAGGGCGCCTCGACGAAGAAGCGGACACGACCGCCTCCCACGACGACGACCAGCGCACCCCCGAACTCGTCAGGGACCGCATGGCGGCCTATCGCGACGGCTGGGCGCGGGGCGGCGGCAGGCAGCCCGGCCGCGGCGCCGGCCCCGAACCCACACCGCGCGGCGACAGCAGCGAAGGAGACCTCGCATGATCCAGGACCCGAGCATGAGAGCCGCCGCGGGGGTCCCCCCGCTCGAGCAAGGCCGAGAGTGGGGGAGGTCCGGCGAACTGGACTGGCTGCTGGACGACTTGGTGCTGCGCGTACGAGAGGTGCGGCACGCCGTGGTGCTGTCCAACGACGGACTCGCCGTGGGCGCGTCCACCGACCTCCGCCGGGAGGACGCCGAGCACCTCGCCGCGGTCGCCTCCGGCTTCCACAGCCTGGCCAAGGGCGCGGGTCGGCACTTCGGCGCCGGCGGGGTCCGCCAGACCATGGTCGAGATGGACGACGCCTTCCTGTTCGTCGCGGCCGCCGGCGACGGCTCCTGCCTCGCCGTCCTCAGCGCCGTGACCGCCGACATCGGGCTGGTGGCGTACGAGATGGCACGGCTGGTCAAACGCGTCGGCGAGCACCTCTACACGCCCCCGCGCGCCGCCGCGCGGCCACCCGCCTCGCGATGAGCCGGAAGGGCGGTCCGCGCACATGACCGACGACACGACCGGCACCCCGCACGAGCCGGGCAGCCAGTGGTACGACAGCGAAGCCGGGCCTCTGGTCCGCCCGTACGCCATGACGGGCGGACGCACCCAACCCGGACCCAGCGGCGTGCACTTCGACCTGATCGCCCTTGTCACACTGGCCACCACGGCGCGCGGCAGCGACGACGACACCGCGCTCGGGCCGGAACACCGCGCACTGATCGAACTGTGCCGACCGGAGACACAGTCGGTCGCCGAACTCGCCGCAGGCGCCGATCTGCCCGTGGGGGTCGTCAGGGTGCTCCTCGGCGACCTCCTGGAACTGGGGCGCGTCACCGTCAGCCGCCCCGTACCGCCCGCGCAGCTTCCCGACGAGCGGATCCTGCGCGAGGTGATCGAGGGATTGCGAGCGCTGTAGATGAGACACCGAACAGGAACGAGGCGGTCGCATCGAGCCAAAAGCGGTCCAACCCCACGAAGGGCGGCCGCAGTTGTCATGATGCTGACCTCGCACAGCGACCTCGAACGATGCCGGTACTCCCGAGAGAAGTGATCGATGGTCTCCGAGCACACCGACGCCCCCGACGGCGAGACGGCCGCCCTGGCGTTGAAAATTCTGGTCGCCGGCGGATTCGGCGTGGGCAAGACCACCCTGGTGGGCGCGGTCAGCGAGATCAGGCCGCTGCGCACCGAGGAACTGCTCAGCGAGGCCGGTCAGCTGGTGGACGACATCGACGGTGTGGACCAGAAGGTCACCACGACCGTCGCCATGGACTTCGGGCGCATCACCATCCGGTCCGGCCTGTCCCTGTACCTCTTCGGCACCCCGGGCCAGGACCGCTTCTGGTTCCTGTGGGACGAGCTGTCACAGGGCGCCCTGGGCGCCGTGGTCCTCGCGGACACCCGGCGCCTGGAGGACTGCTTCCCAGCCGTGGACTACTTCGAGCACCGGCACATCCCGTTCGTCGTGGCCGTCAACTGCTTCGCGGGCGCCCGGGCCTACGGCGCCCAAGACGTCTCACGCGCCCTCGACCTGGACCAGGGGACACCGGTCGTGCTCTGCGACGCCAGGGACCGCGACTCGGGCAAGGAGGTGCTGATCCGGCTCGTCGAGTACGCCGGGCGGATGCACACCGCCCGGCTGCTCAACTCCGTCGGCTGACCGGTGCCTGCCGTGCCGACCGTCCGTTCGTGCCCTCGTCAGTCGGCCACGTCCCGCTCCGCGAGTACCTTGTCGATCGTGACGCGGACGAGGAGTTCGCCCGGGACACCGTTGCGGGCCTCGAACTCCTGCGCGCGCTCCTCACCCATGTACCGTGCCCCGATACGGCCTGCCCAGTGCCTCAGCTCCTCGAGATCGTCCGAGACCCGGGCGCGGCCCTGGACGACCACGAAGGCGTACGGCGGCCGGTCGTCGTCCACGCACAGCGCCACGCGGCCGTCACGGACCAGATTGCGGCCCTTCACACTCGAACCGCCGGTGTTGAACACCACCTCGTCGCCGTCGAGCACGAACCAGATCGGGGTCACATGCGGACTTCCGTCGGCTCGCACGGTCGACAGCTTTGCGGTGCGCGTGCCGTGCGAGACGAACGCCCGCCATTCCTCATCGGTCATCTTCTTCGCCATGCCCACCATCCTCCTTGCCCGAGGGCCGGATCGTCGGGAAGGGTTGGCGAAGAGATCCTCCGGTGCAGGGGGAGACATCTACACGGGGAGACCGGAACATGGCGCAGAACCAGGGGCTTGACTGGCTACTGGACGATCTGACGGAGCGCGTCGATCATGTGCGACACGCGCTGGTGCTGTCCAACGACGGTCTGGTGACCGGCGCGAGTACGGGACTGCGGCGCGAGGACGCCGAGCACCTCGCCGCCGTCTCGTCCGGACTGCACAGCCTGGCCAAGGGCTCGGGACGGCACTTCGGCGCGGGCAGAGTACGCCAGACGATGATCGAGTTCGACGACGCCGTGCTGTTCGTCACCGCGGCGGGCACCGGAAGCTGTCTGTGCGTGCTCAGCGGCGCGGACGCCGACATCGGCCAGATCGCCTACGAGATGACGCTGCTCGTCAACCGGGTCGGCGAGCACCTCGACGTGGACGCCCGACAGCCCGAACGGAAACCGCTCACAGACGTCTGACCTGCTGATTCGTCGCCCCCCGCAGAGTTATCCACAGGCCCGCCACGAGATCCGGCAGACCGGCTACGGTTTTTGTCACGGCGAACGCACGGAGCGTGAGCCACTGACTCCACGGGGGAGACCGACCATGTCCGGCGACATCATCACGACCACGCACCACCTTGCCTGCACGCCGAGCCGCGCGGCCCGGGAACTGGGTTTGAAGCGAGGGGAATTGGACCTCGCCGTCCACCTCGGAATCATCCGGACCGTGCCCGACGAGGGCGGCGGAGGCCGACGCGTCCCACGGTCCGAGATCGAGCGGGTGAGTTCGGGCGACGGCTTTCCCGAATCGCTGCGGGACCGTGTGAAGGTCGTGGGCACGAGCGAGGGCGCGGACGTCATGGACGTGCCCGCCGGCAGGTTCACACGGCTCGCCCGGCTGGGCCTGGTGGTGCCGGTGACGTTCTATCTGAACCGCTATCGAGCCGTAGTCTGGCTGTATCTGGCCGAGGAGTTGAAGCGGTTCGCCGCCGACGAGCACAACGCCCCACCGCTGAACGACCGCCGGATGCCCGAAGGGCTGCGCGGCATGCTCGACACGGGCATGGACCTGCGCCCACGCAACTGGCGCGGACGCCACCGGGGATTCCTGCTGCGCCTGGCCGACGACCCGTGGGAGTGCGCCGGTGCGCTGGCCGCCTTTCTCGATCCCGTCCAGATCGCGGAGCTCGTCCCCGATCCGTATGAGCGCTCCCATCTGAACCGCTTCCGGCCGGGCCCACCCACGTCCGGCGCACCGGGCTCGCCCTTCGCGCTGATCGCCGAGCGGATCATGACGGCGGACGACCCGGACGAGATCAGCCTGCTGCGGGCCGACCTGACGGCGGTTCTGCAGGACGCGCGCAGGATGCGGCCCGCGCCGCGGCCCACGGCCCAGCGGGTCCCGGCGCCGGAGCATCCGGGGCTCCCCGGCTCGCTGCGGCCCGAGGAGCCGGAACGGCCGCGCGGCTGGCTGCGGCGGCTGCGGCGCGGGACTCCGCGGGCTACAGCGCCCTGAACAGTCCCTCCTGGACGACGGACACCAGCAGGCGTCCCTCCAGGTCGTAGATCCGCCCACGGGCGAGGCCCCGCCCGCCGGTCGCGATCGGCGACTCCTGGTCGTACAGGAACCACTCGTCCGCGCGGAAAGGCCGGTGGAACCACATCGCGTGGTCCAGCGACGCGATGTCGAAACTCCGCGGGCCCCACAGCGGTTCGACGGGGATGCGGACCGCGTCCAGGAGGGTCATGTCGCTGGCGTAGGTCAGCGCGCAGGTGTGCACGACCGGATCGTCGCCCAGCGGCCCGACCGCGCGCATCCACACCGCGCTGCGCGGCTCGGCGTCCTCGACGTCCTCCTCGGTCCAGCGCAGCCGGTCGACATAGCGGATGTCGAAGGGCTGCCGCCGGGCCATCCGCTCCAACTGCTCCGGCAGCGTGCCCAGATGCTCCCGGATCTCGTCGGTGACCGTCGGCAGCGACTCCGGGTCCGGGACCTTGCGGGCCGGCGGCAGCTGGTGGTCGAAGCTCCCCTGTTCAGGCTTGTGGAAGGAGGCGGTGAGATTGAAGATCGTGCGGCCCTGCTGCACGGCGGTGACCCGGCGGGTCGTGAACGACCTGCCGTCCCGCACCCGTTCGACCTGGTACACGATCGGCACGCCCGGCCGCCCCGGGCGCAGGAAGTACGCGTGCAGCGAGTGCACGGGCCGGTCGCCGTCCGTGGTGCGCGCGGCGGCGACCAGCGCCTGGCCCGCCACCTGGCCGCCGAAGACCCGTTGCAGGGACTCCTGCGGGCTGCGGCCACGGAATATGTTGACCTCGATCTGCTCCAGGTCGAGCAGGTCGACGAGTCTCTCGGCCGGATTGGTCGTCATGGGTGGGATTCTCCTGTGCTCACAACTGGCCTACGTCGGTGACGCGGACCACGGCGCGGCCCTCCGTGTCGGAGGCGTCGAGGTCGATCTCCGCGCTGATGCCCCAGTCGTGGTCGCCGCCCGGGTCGTCGAAGATCTGGCGGACCCGCCACAGGCGGTTCGCCGGCTCCTCCTCGATCACCAGGAGCTTGGGTCCACGGGCGTCCGGTCCGGTGCCGAGATCCTCGTACTCGTCCCAGTACTTGTCCATTGCCTCGCCCCAGGCGTCGGCGTCCCAGCCGGCGTCGGCGTCCAACTCGCCCAGCTCCTCGACCTGGTCGAGCGCGGCGAGCTCGACGCGGCGGAACATGGCGTTGCGGACGAGGACGCGGAAGGCGCGCGCGTTGGAGGTGACCGGCTTGACCTCGTCGGCCTTCTCCTGGGCCTCCTCGGCGGTCATCTCCTCCGGGTTGGCGAGCTGCTCCCACTCGTCGAGCAGGCTGGAGTCGACCTGACGCACCATCTCGCCGAGCCACTCGATCAGGTCCTGCAGATCCTCGGACTTGAGGTCGTCCGGGATGTTGTGGTCGAGGGTCTTGAAGGCGCTCGCGAGGTAGCGCAGCACGATGCCCTCGGTGCGGGCCAGCTCGTAAAAGGACACCAACTCCGTGAAGGACAGCGCCCGTTCGTACATGTCCCGGATGACGGACTTCGGCGACAGCGGATGGTCACCGACCCACGGGTGGCTCTTGCGGTACGTGTTGTACGCGTGGAAGAGCAGTTCCTCCAGGGGCTTGGGGTAGGTGATGTCCTGGAGGCGCTCCATGCGCTCCTCGTACTCGACACCGTCGGCCTTCATCGCGGCGACGGCCTCGCCCTTCGCCTTGTTCAGCTGGGCGACGAGGATCTGCCGCGGGTCGTCCAGGGTGGACTCGACGACGGACACCATGTCCAGGGCGTAGGACGGCGACTCCGGGTCCAGCAGCTCGAACGCGGCCAGCGCGAAGGTGGACAGCGGCTGGTTGAGCGCGAAGTCCTGCTGGAGGTCGACCGTGAGGCGGACGATACGACCCGTGGCGTCCGGCTCGTCGAGCCTCTCGACGATGCCGCCGTCCAGCAGCGACCGGTAGATCGCGATCGCACGCCGGATGTGCCGCAGCTGCTGCTTGCGCGGCTCGTGGTTGTCCTCCAGCAGATGCCGCATCGCCTCGAAGGCGTTGCCCGGCCGGGCGATCACCGACAGCAGCATGGTGTGCGTCACCCGGAAACGGGACGTCAGCGGCTCCGGTTCGGAGGCGATGAGCTTCTCGAAGGTGTTCTCCGTCCAGGCGACGAAGCCCTCGGGTGCCTTTTTGCGGACGACCTTGCGGCGCTTCTTCGGGTCGTCACCCGCCTTCGCGAGCGCCTTCTCGTTCTCGATGACGTGCTCGGGCGCCTGGGCCACGACGAAGCCCGCCGTGTCGAAGCCCGCCCGCCCGGCACGCCCGGCGATCTGGTGGAACTCACGGGCGCGCAGCGTGCGGACTCGGCTGCCGTCGTACTTGGTCAGGGCCGTGAACAGCACCGTGCGGATGGGGACGTTGACCCCCACGCCGAGCGTGTCCGTGCCGCAGATGACCTTCAGCAGACCCGCCTGCGCCAGCTTCTCCACCAGCCGCCGGTACTTCGGCAGCATCCCGGCGTGGTGCACACCGATGCCGTGCCGCACGTAACGGGACAGGTTGCGGCCGAACTTGGTGGTGAAGCGGAAGTTGCCGATCAGCTCGGCGATCTGGTCCTTCTCCTCGCGCGAGCACATGTTGATGCTCATCAGCGCCTGCGCCCGCTCCACGGCCTGCGCCTGCGTGAAGTGCACGATGTAGACCGGCGCCTGCTTGGTCTCCAGCAGCTCGGTCAGGGTCTCGGTGAGCGGGGTGAGCTTGTACTCGTAGGACAGCGGCACGGGACGGGTGGCCGAGCGCACCACCGACGTCGGGCGGCCGGTGCGGCGGGTGAGGTCCTTCTCGAACATCGAGACGTCGCCGAGGGTGGCCGACATCAGGATGAACTGCGCCTGCGGCAGCTCCAGGATCGGGATCTGCCAGGCCCAGCCCCGGTCCGCCTCTGCGTAGAAGTGGAACTCGTCCATGACGACCTGACCCACATCCGCGTCCTTGCCGTCGCGCAGCGCGATCGACGCCAGCACCTCCGCGGTGCAGCAGATGACCGGGGCGTCGGCGTTGACGGACGCGTCGCCGGTGAGCATGCCGACGTTCTCGGTGCCGAAGATCTTGCACAGTTCGAAGAACTTCTCCGAGACCAGTGCCTTGATCGGAGCGGTGTAGAAGGTGACCTCGTCCCGGGCCAGCGCGGCGAAGTGGGCGCCCGCGGCGATCATGCTCTTGCCGGAGCCGGTGGGCGTCGACACGATCACGTTCGCGCCGGAGACCACCTCGATCAGCGCCTCCTCCTGGTGGGGGTAGAGGGTGAGCCCGCGCTCCTCGGCCCACGACTCGAAGGCTTCGTAGAGGGCGTCGGGGTCGGCGGTCGGCGGCAGCTGATCGATGAGGGTCACCCACCCATCTTGCCTGTCCTCCTCCCGCATCGGGGAATCGGCTGCGGATGCGAAGATCGCGAACGCTACGCTGTGTCGCCGACGACAAGTCAGCGATCCCGGTCAACTGGACAGCGGCACACGAGGAATGGGGCGGGCAACGGCGATGATGGGACCAGCACACTCTCTGTCGGGCGCAGCCGCCTGGCTCGGCGTCGGAGCGGCGGCGGCCGCCGCCGGGCACGGAATGCCCTGGCCGGTCCTCCTCGTCGGCGCGCTGATCTGCGCCGGGGCGGCCCTCGCCCCGGACCTCGACCACAAGGCGGCCACGATCTCCCGGGCCTTCGGACCGCTGTCGCGCTGGCTGTGCGAGATCGTCGACAAGCTGTCGTACGCCGTCTACAAGGCGACGAAGAAGCAGGGCGATCCGCGTCGCTCCGGTGGGCACCGCACGCTCACGCACACCTGGCTGTGGGCTGTGCTGATCGGCGGGGGCACCTCGGTGCTGGCGATCACCGGCGGCCGTTGGGCGGTCCTGGCGATCCTCTTCGTTCACATGGTGCTGGCCATCGAGGGCCTGCTGTGGCGGGCGGCCCGGGGCTCCAGCAGCGACGTCCTGGTCTGGCTGCTGGCGGCGACCAGCGCGTGGATCCTCGCGGGTGTGCTGGACAAGCCGGGCAACGGTGCGGACTGGCTGTTCACGGCCCCGGGCCAGGAGTACCTGTGGCTGGGCCTGCCGATCGTGCTGGGTGCGCTGGTGCACGACATCGGGGACGCCCTGACCGTCTCCGGCTGCCCGATCCTGTGGCCGATCCCGGTGGGACGCAAGCGCTGGTACCCGGTGGGCCCGCCCAAGGCCATGCGGTTCCGGGCGGGCAGCTGGGTCGAGCTCAAGGTGCTGATGCCGGTGTTCATGGTGCTCGGCGGGGTGGGCTGCGCGGCGGCGCTCAACGTGATCTGAGCGGTGAGGAGTCTGCAGGGCACGGCACCGGCGGGCCCCCTGCGGGACCGAGCGGCCGCACGCCACGGACCTCCGGCGTACTCACTCGCGTCCTCGCCGGATCAGCTTCCTTCTCCGGATCCGGCGCCGTACCGCCGTTCGAAGGCGGCGACGCGGCCCTCGGAGTCCACCGTTCGCGCCTTGCCGGTGTAGAAGGGATGGCTCTCCGAGGAGATCTCGACGTCCACGACCGGGTAGGTCTCGCCGTCGTCCCACTCGATGGTCTGGTCGCTGGCCGCCGTGGACCGCGTCAGGAAGGCGTAGCCTGCGGCGCGGTCACGGAAGACGACCGGGTGGTAGTCGGGGTGCTTGTCCTGCTGCATGCGAACTCCTCGAGTGGCGGCATCGGCGTGGCCGACGGCCTGGGGCCGAATGGTGGCGCCGACAGCGTGGGGACCGCCGTCGCGGGGGCGTCGGCCGCGTGGGGCGCGGGACGGAGACTGCCGGCGTCGGTCGCACGGGGGCCACGGGCGTCAACCGTAGAGGGCGTCCTCGTCCACGATGTGCATCGCGGCCTCCTCGGCGGACGCCGCCGCGCCGTCGATGCCCACATCCGTCGCGACGAGCGCGCTCTCCTCGTCCTCGTGGGCGCCTTCGTCGGGGGCCACGAGACGACCGGAGCGCATGGCGCCGACCTCGTTGTCGAGGAGTTCGCCGTCGGTGCCGTCGGCGTCTCCGAGGCCGTCGCTGTCGGGCGCGGCGAGGTCCGGAAGCTCCTCGGCGAGTCGCTGGTCGAGAGTCTCGCCCTGGTGGCGCTCGGCCGCCGTGACACCGGTGTGCTCGACCGCCCAGGGGCGCTCCGGAGGGGACCAGCCCCGGTCAAGGGGGTCGTCGACGCCGTCGTTCTCGAGGGTGTCCTCCGCGTCCAGCAGCCCCGTGTCCTCACGTTGGTCGGATGCGTCGGGCTGGTAGACGTCGTCACCCCATCCGTCGGCGCTGTTCACGGGTACCTCCAGGTGGTGCGGACGGGCCCGAACCCACCGCGCTCGGCGGCGGGCCGTCGCGGCGCGGGGCACAGGCCGCACCCGGCGCGAACCGCGAGGTTCCCGGGTGCTCCCCGAACCGGTGCCGCTATCCAGCCTTCCACCCCTTTTCGCCCCGGCGCAACGCCACGGGGCGAAGGCGGGGGCTTCGGACCTCCCGAGCCGGGATCCACGCGCTCGCGTCGGCCGGGCCGGCCGGGCCCACTCCGGCCCGCCGACCGCCCCGACCGCTCCCGGCCGGCCCCGGACCCCGGCCACGCGGCGAGCCGCGTTCCCGGTCGCCGCCCTCCGAGTCCCGGCGCCCCACAGACCCACACTCCGGGCCTCTGCCGACCGGGGCACCCGCCCGAGACCACCCACACCACCGGCCCAGGCCAACCGTGCGTCGCCCCCGGGCCGTGCGCCGCCCCCGGGCCGTGCGCCGCCCCCAGGCCGAGCGCCCAGTCCCATACGACGCCGACCTCCAACCCGGCCGACCACGCCCCTCGCCCAACGGGCCGACCGCCGAGGCTCCGGCCACCCAGGCCACACCCTCACCCGACCAGGGCCAGGCCCGTCGATTCACCAAGCCAGCCCGTGCCCGGCGCCAGTCCCGGTGATCCACTGAGGCCGACCTGGCCTGGTGATCCCGTGAGCCCGACCAGTCCCGGTGATCCACTGAGCCCGACCTGGCCTGGTGATCCCGTAAGCCCGACCAGTCCCGGTGATCCACTGAGCCCGACCTGGCCCGGTGCTCCCGTGAGCCCGACCACTCCCGCCGACCCACGAAGCCCGACCAGGCGGCCCGAGGCCAAGCCCTGCCCCTCACTGAGCCGAGCCAACCCCGGAGTCGAGCCCCGCCCTTCGCCGAGCCAAGCTGGCCCTGGAGTCGAGCCCCGCCTCTCGCCGAGCCGAGCCGGCCCTAGTCGAGCCCGCCCTTCGTCGAGCCGAGCCGGCCCTGGAGTCGAGCCCGTCCCTCACCAAGCCGAGCCAACCCCGGAGTCAAGCCCCGCCACCTCACCGAGCCGAGCCAAACCCGGCGTCACACCGGTCCCTCACCGAGCCGCGTCAACCCCGGAGCCAAGCTCCGCCCTCTCACCGAGCCGAGCCAAACCCCGGCGTCACGCCGGTCCCTCACCGAGCCCGATCACCCCCACCCCTCGCGCCAACCCCCACTCACCCATGCCAGGACCGCCACAACGCCGCATAAGCTCCATCCGCCCTGACCAGCTCCTCATGGCTGCCCAGTTCGCTGATCCGGCCGTTCTCCACGACCGCGATGACGTCCGCGTCGTGGGCGGTGTGGAGGCGGTGGGCGATGGCCACGACGGTGCGGCCGTCGAGGACGCGGGCCAGGGAGCGTTCCAGGTGGCGCGCGGCGCGCGGGTCGAGGAGGGACGTCGCCTCGTCCAGGACCAGCGTGTGCGGGTCGGCCAGCACCAGGCGGGCCAGGGCGATCTGCTGGGCCTGGGCCGGGGTGAGCGCGAAGCCGCCCGAGCCGACCTCGGTGTCGAGGCCGTCGTCGAGCGCCCGGGCCCAGTCGTCCGCGTCGACCGCGCCCAGCGCCGCCCACAGCTCGGCGTCGGTCGCGTCCGTGCGGGCCAGCAGCAGGTTGTCGCGCAGGGAGCCCACGAAGACGTGGTGCTCCTGGTTGACCAGGGCCACATGGGAGCGGACCCGCTCGGCGGTCATCCGGGACAGTTCGGCGCCGCCGAGGGTGATCCGGCCGTCCCGGGGCGCGTAGATGCCGGCCAGCAGCCTGCCCAGGGTCGACTTTCCGGCGCCCGAGGGGCCGACCAGGGCCAGTCGGGTGCCGGGCGCGACCTCCAGGGAGATCTTGCGCAGCACGTCCACGCCCTCCAGGTAGCCGAAGTGCACCTTGTCGGCGTGCACGTCACGGCCGTCGGGCGCGAGCCGGGCGTCGCCGGCGTCCGGCTCGATGTCCCGGACGCCGACGAGCCGGGCCAGCGACACCTGGGCCACCTGGAGCTCGTCGTACCAGCGCAGGATCAGCCCGACCGGGTCGACCAGCATCTGCGCGATCAGCGCGCCGGTGGTCAGCTGACCGACGCCGATCCAGCCCTGCAGAACGAACACACCGCCGACCATGAGGACCGAGCCGAGGATCATCACATGGGTGACGTTGATGAACGGGAAGAGCACCGACCGCAGCCAGAGCGTGTAGCGCTCCCAGGCCGTCCACTCCTTGATCCGCCGGTCCGACAGTTCGACACGGCGCTCACCGAGGCGGTGGGCCTCGACGGTGTGCCCGGCGTCCACGGTCTCGGCGAGAGCGGCGGCCACGGCGGCGTACCCGGCGGCCTCCGAGCGGTACGCGGACGGCGCCCGCTTGAAGTACCAGCGGCAGCCGATCACCAGCAGCGGCACGGTGATCAGCACGGCGGCGGCCAGCGGCGGCGCGGTGACGACCAGCCCGCCGAGCAGCAGGATCACCCACACCACGCCGATCGCGAGCTGGGGCACCGCCTCGCGCATGGCGTTGGCCAGCCGGTCGATGTCCGTCGTGATCCGGGACAGCAGATCGCCGGTCCCGGCCCGTTCCAGCACACCGGGCGGCAGCCCGACCGACCGGACGAGGAAGTCCTCGCGCAGATCGGCCAGCATCCGTTCGCCGAGCATCGCCCCGCGCAGCCGCACCTGCCGTACGAACACGGCCTGGACGGCGAGCGCGACGGCGAAGAGTCCGACCGTGAGTTCCAGATGGAGGTCGCGTTCGGCGACGCCGTCGGACACGCGTTCCACCAGTCCGCCCAGCAGCCACGGGCCCGCCATCGAGGCCACCACAGCGACCGTGTTGACGGTGATGAGGAGCAGGAAGGCGCGGCGGTGCCGGCGGAACAGCTCGACCACGTAGGCGCGCACGGTCGCGGGGGCGCCGACCGGCAGGGTGTTCGCCGTCGTCGGTGCCGCCGGGTCGTACTCCGGTGGCGCAAGGCCGATCATGCCGACTCCTCGATCTCTTCCAGTTCCTTCAGTACGTCCTTGAGGGACGACCCCGCGCCGTGTCTGTCCTTGAGTGCCGACCCCGCGCCGTGTCCGTCCTCGAAAGCGGGCCGCGCGCCATGGCCGTCCTCGCCGCCGGGCCCCGCATCCAGAGCGATGCTCCGGGCCGCCGTCTCCTCGTCGGTCTCGCGGGTCACCACGGCCCGGTACCGCGGCTCGGCGTGCACCAGCTCGCGGTGCACGCCCACCGCCGCGACCTCGCCCTCGTGGACGAGGACCACCCGGTCGGCGCGGTCCAGGAGCAGGGGAGACGAGGTGAACACCACGGTCGTGCGCCCCGACCGCAGGTGTCGCACGCCCTGCGCGATGCGCGCCTCCGTGTGCGAGTCGACGGCCGAGGTCGGCTCGTCCAGGACGAGCACCTCGGGGTCCGTGATCAGCGACCGGGCGAGCGCGAGGCGCTGGCGCTGGCCGCCGGACAGGGACCGGCCGCGCTCGGTGATCCGGGCGTCCATCGGGTCCTCGGCGCCGAGCGAGCCCTGGACCAGCGCCGCCAGGACGTCCTCGCACTGCGCGGCCGCCAGCGCCTCCCGCGCGTCCACGTCGCCCGACCTGGGCACGTCGAACAGGTCGCGCAGCGTGCCGGAGAGCAGCACCGGGTCCTTGTCCTGCACCAGCACGGCCGTACGGGCGCGGTCGAGGGGCAGCTCGTCCAGGGGGACGCCGCCGAGGAGCACCGAGGTGCCCTCCTCGGAGGGGTGTCCGCCGAGCCGTTCGGCCAGGCGGCCCGCCGCGTCCGGGTCGCCGCACACCACCGCGGTGAGCCGGCCGGTGGGGGCGAGCAGGCCGGTGGCCGGGTCGTACAGATCCCCGGACGGCAGCTCGGCCCCGTCGAGCGACCCGCCCGTGTCGGTGGCCCGCTCCAGGGACAGCACACGCGCGGCGCGCCGCGCCGAGGGCCGGGAGAAGGAGTAGGCCATGGCGATCTCTTCGAAGTGCCGCAGCGGGTAGGTGAGAATCATGATCGAGCTGTAGACGGCGACCAGTTCGCCGACGCCGACCCGGCCCTCGCGGGCCAGGTGGACGCCGTACCAGACCACCGCGATCAGCAGCAGCCCCGGCATCAGGACCTGGATGGCGGAGATCAGGGACCACATCCGGGCGCTGCGCACGGCCGCGTGGCGGACCTCCTGGGAGGCGCTGCGGTAGCGGTCTAGGAAGAGTTCCTCGCCGCCGATGCCGCGCAGCACGCGCAGGCCGGCGACCGTGTCGGAGGCCAGCTCGGTGGCGCGGCCCGCCTTCTCGCGCTGGAAGTCGGCGCGCCGGGTCGCGCGCGGCAGCAGCGGCAGCACGGCGACCGCCAGTACCGGAAGGCCCACGGCGACGACCACTCCGAGTGCCGGCTGGTAGACGACCAGGCCGACGCAGACCGCCACGACGGTGAGGGCCGCCGCGGTGAAGCGCGACCAGGCCTCGACGAACCAGCCGATCTTCTCGACGTCACCGGTGGAGACGGCCACGACCTCACCGGCCGCGACCCGGCGGGTCAGCGCCGAGCCCAGTTGGGCGGTCTTGCGGGCCAGCACCTGCTGGACGCGGGCGGCGGCCGTGATCCAGTTGGTGACGGCGGCGCGGTGCAGGAAGGTGTCGCCGATGGCGTTTCCGGCGGAGCACAGCAGGAGCAGTCCGCCCGCGAGGGCGAGTCGGGTGCCGGAGCGGTCGACGACGGCCTGCACGGCGACGCCGACACAGAACGGCAGCGCGGAGACGGACAGGAAGTGCACCAGGCCCCAGGCCAGGGCCTTGAGCTGGCCGCCCAGTTGGTTCCTGAAGAGCCACCACAGGAATCGGGGACCTGAGCGTGCGTCCGGCACACCCGGGTCGGGATACGGAAGGTCTCGAATCTGCATGACGTCCCAGTGGCTCGTGTAAGTGGGGGGAGGGATCGGGGGTTGGCCGACGGTCGATGCGCGGAGCGCGGGCAGCGCTCGGCGGCAGCAAACCGTGACAGGTTCGCGTCGCAGCGTGGCCGGGCGCAAACGGTTTTCCGGGGCGAGGCACAGTTTTGGCCCCTGCCCGGACGCATGGTGACCACCGGTCAGGCCCGGCCTTCGAGCACGGTGCGAGCATGGAACGATGCGGATCGGTGGAGCTTGGCGTGCGTTGGCCGTGACGGCGGCCCTTGGTTCCCTGCTGACGACCCTGAGCGCGTGCGGCGGCGCGCAGCGCGGAGCGGGCGACTCGGGCGTGGGCAAGCCCGCCCCCACGCGCTCGGCCGCCCCCACGCGCTCGGCCGCCCCCGTCGATCGGACCCGCATCCCGGACGTCGGCGAGAGGTGGCAGCGACGCATCCCCGCCGACTCCCGCCAGGTAGTGGCGGTCTACGGCGCCGGAAAGGACTCCCCGGACTCCACCGTCGTGCTCTACACCAGGCACGGCTCCACCTGGGACCCCGCGCGCAGCTGGCCCGCGCACAACGGCAGGAAGGGCTGGACCACCGACCACCGCGAGGGCGACAACCGCAGCCCCGTCGGCGTGTTCACGCTCAGCGACGCGGGCGGCGTACTGAAGGACCCCGGTACCAGGCTGCCGTACACGAGGTCGGCCGCCTTCGCCGCGCCGCGCTGGTGGGCGAAGTCGTACTGGCACGACTTCGACTACGTCATCGCCATCGACTACAACCGCGTCAAGGGCACCCCGCCCAACGACCCCACCCGCCCCCGGGGCGAGCACGAGGGCGGCGGTATCTGGCTGCACATGGACCACGGCAGCGGCACGTCGGCCTGTGTGAGCGTGTCCGAATCGGCCATGGAGTACCTGCTGCGCACGCTCGACCCGGGTCGGCACCCCGTGGTGGTGATGGGGGACAGGGCCGACCTGAAAGGCTCGCACTGACGGGGGCGTCATTGCGGCGGACGCCCGACTCCCCGTAGAACACCGCCCATGAAGAGACGGATCGTCATGTCCATGTTCGCCGGAGCGACCCTCCTGGCGACCTCACTCCTCGGGGCTTCCCCCGCCCAATCGGCCGGTGTGCCAGTCCAATCGCCCGGTGCGCCCGCGCAGTTGGCCGACGAAGGCGTCCGATCGGCCGAAGTCCCCGCCGAGTTCGGCACCGACTGGCACGACCCCATCACCGCCGCCCCACCCCTGACCAAGCCCTCCGGCAAGTCCTGCCAAGTCACCGTCGCCGAGGCCCAGTTCCGCGACTTCACCCCGTACCGGGGCACCTACACACCGCCCGAAGGCTGCGGCGACCGCTGGAGCAAGGTCGTGCTGCGGATGGACGGCAAGGTCAAGGGGCGCCAGTACGACCGGCTCGGCTATCTGCACATCGGCGGGGTCGAGGTCTTCCGTACATCGACTCCGGAGCCGTCCCCCGACGGCATCGAGTGGTCGGTGGAGAAGGACGTCACGCGCTACGGCGACACCCTCCGCCGCGACCAGGACGTCGAGATGCTCATCGGGAACGTCGTCAACGACACCTACACCGGCATCATCGACGTCAAGGTCACGCTGACGTTCTACGCGGGCCGACCCGCCACCACCCCCGACCGCGTCCTCACCCTCCAGGACGGCACGCTCACCACCCCGCGCAACAGCGAACGCATCGTCGCCGAGGTGTACGCCACCGGCTCCGGCGGCGGCTGCGAGGAGTTCTGGTACCTGTCCGCGCCCGACCCGGCGCCCTACTCCTGCAAGGCCGCCGACGGCCCCTACCGCGAGGTGCAGATCAAGGTGGACGGCCGACTGGCCGGAATCGCCGCACCGTTCCCGCACGTGTGGACCGGCGGCTGGTCCAACCCCTTCCTCTGGTACGTCACTCCGGGGCCGCGCGCCTTCGACGTCAAGCCGATCGAGTACGACCTGACGCCGTTCGCCGGCCTCCTCAACGACGGCCGCCCGCACCGCGTCGAGGTCTCCGTCGTCGGCGTCCCCGAGGGGCAGAGCGGCTGGAGCGCGCCCGTGAACGTCCTCGTCTGGCAGGACGCGAAGAGCGCGCACGTCACCGGCGGGCTCACCGAGCACCGGGTCGGCGACCTCGCCAACGCCTCGACCTACACGCCCGGTTCGGAGCATCGCGTGGACACCGAGGGAGGTCACCGGCTGACCGTCGCCGGGTACGTCGACACCTCGCACGGCCGGGTGACGACCACCGTGCGCCGGTCCCTCGCGAACGGCTCCGCGCACCGCTGGACCGACGGCGAGAACCTGGACGCCCTCGACGCCCGGTGGACGGACGACCAGTCGGTGACCGTCGACGGACGTGGACCGGCCCGGACGACGCGCACGCAGCGGACGTACACGATGGACGGCTCCATCGCCATCGGGGCGGGCGACCGGCTGCGCACGGTGCTGACCCTCGGTGACCGTGCCTCGGTCGTCACGACCGAGGGCGGGCGGCGGACCGCGTGGTCGTGGCTCGACGACACCGTCGAGGGCGATGCCGCCTGGACGTTGAACGTCCCGCGCGACCAGCGGCACGCGGTCGGCACGACGAGCGAGCGCTACCGGTCGTACGGCTCGGGCGGTTGCTATGACCGCTCCCTGACCAGCGTCCAAGGGGTGCTCACCGAGGACCGCGACCGCTGCTGAGACGTCATGTGTGCGATGCGTCACGCGGGGCGTGATTTACACGGATGCAACACGGAGGCCTTGTGCGGGACCAACATCACCCGCAGAGTGATCGACACGGAATGCGCTTTCCGTATCGCAGAAGTCCCCCGTCGCTCCCATGGCTTCTGTGTGCCGCCGTCCCCAAGGAGTGCCCCGTGCCGCCGTCCGTACCGTCCCTGCCGCGACGCGTCGCACGCATGCTGCGTACCTCTCTGTTCACACAGGTCGCCTGCGCGATCGTGCTCGGAATCGTCGTCGGGAAGCTGTGGCCCGACTTCGCCGCGGATCTGCAGCCGCTCGGCGACGGTTTCATCCGGCTCATCAAGACGATCATCTCGCCGCTCGTGTTCTGCGTGGTCGTCGTCGGCATCGCCAAGGCCGGTGACCTGAAGGCGTTCGGACGGATCGGGCTGAAGGCCCTGATCTGGTTCGAGGTCGCCAGCACGCTCGCGCTGGTCATCGGGCTCCTCGCCGCCAACGTGGTGCAGCCGGGGTCCGGGATGAACGTCGCCCCGTCCTCGCTCGACGCCTCCGCGGTCGACGAGAAGACGGGCGGCGGGCATCTGCCCTCGACGACCCAGTTCGTGCTCGACACCATTCCCACCTCCTTCATAGGCTCCTTCGCCGAGAACTCCCTGTTGCAGGTGCTCGTGCTGGCCTGTCTGGTGGGTGCCGCGCTGCTGCATCTCGGGCACACGAAGGTGCCGCAGGTGCTGCCCGCCATCGAGCAGGCGCAGGAGGTCATCTTCGCGATCGTCGGCTTCGTCATGCGGCTGGCGCCGCTCGCGGTGTTCGGCGCGATGGCCGTCCTGATCGGCAACTACGGCCTCGGTGTGATCGAGACGTACGGCAAGCTGATCATCCTGTGCTACGCCGCCGCCGCGCTGTTCATCGCGCTGCTGGCGATCGCCCTGCGGGTCGTCACCGGGCTCAGCCTGTGGAAGTTCCTGCGGTACATCCGCGAGGAGATGCTGCTGGCGCTCGGCACCGCGTCCACCGAGTCGGTCCTGCCCCGGGTGATGCAGAAGCTGCGCAAGGCCGGCGCCCGTGACGACGCCGTGGGTCTGGTGCTGCCGACGGGCTACTCCTTCAACCTCGACGGCGCCTCGCTCTACCTGTCCATCGGCACGCTGTTCATCGCCCAGGCCGTGGGCGTGGACCTCAGCCTCGGCCAGCAGATCACCGTGATCCTGGTGCTGATGCTGACCAGCAAAGGCATGGCGGGCATCCCCGGCTCGGCGTTCCTCGCCCTGTCCGCGACCGCGTCCTCGCTGGGCGCCATTCCGGCCGGAGCCGTCGCCCTGCTGCTCGGCGTGGACCGCATCATGGACTCGATGCGCGTCGTCACCAACCTGCTCGGCAACTGCGTCGCCGTCTTCGCGGTCTCCCGCTGGGAGGGCGCGCTGGACAGGGAACGGGCGAAGAAGGTCCTGGACGGCGAGATCGTGGTCGACCTGGAGGAGGACGAGGAGGATGAGGCGCCGGGGACGCCGGACCTCGAGAAGGAGCCCGAGAACAAGGCCGAGAGCAAGCCCGAGAACAAGCCCGAGAACAAGGCCGAGAACAAGGCCGAGAACAAGGCCGAGAACAAGGCCGAGAACAAGGCCGAGAACAAGGCCGAGAACAAGCCCGATACGCCCGACGTCGCGGAGCCCGTCACCGCGTCGACCGGTACGGCCAAGGAGACGGCCGCCGAGGCCGGTTGACCTTCATTCGGCGACACAGACCGCGGCCACCGCTCCAGCACCCCGGAGCGGTGGCCGCGGCCTATCCCGTTCAGCACCCCCGCGCGGCGGCCGCGGCCTTTCCCGTTCAGCACCCCCGCGCGGCGGCCCCGTCGATCAGTGTGTCCAGCAGTTCGCCCAGCACCGCCCGCTGATCGTCCGTCAGCGGCGCCAGGATCTCCGCCGCGGCCGACCGTCGCGCACCGTGCAGTTCCCGCAGGGCCCCCCGGCCGTCGCCGGTGATCTCGATCCGGATCACCCGCCGGTTCGTCGGATCGGGCACCCGCCGCACCTTCCCGCTCGCCTCCAGCCCGTCGACCAGCGTCGTCACCGCGCGCGGGACCACCTCCAGGCGCTCGGCGAGATCGGCCATCCGGGGCGGTGAGTCATAGTGCGCGAGCGTGCGCAGCAGGCGGGACTGGGCCGGGGTGATGCCCAGGCCGCACTCCTGGAGGTGACGTTTCTGGATCCGGTGCACCCGGCGGGTGAAGCGCAGCAGCTGCTCGGCGAGCGGGCCGTCGGGATCGGAGGTGGTCATGCGGGAACAATATCAGGATCAGATTCATTGTGAGCATAGGTAACAATGAGCTAAGCTCCGTCAGTCCGTATCAGCACACCTCCGTAGGAGCCCATGCATCCCGACCACGAACCCGCCTGGACACCATCCGCCGCGCAGCAGGGACAGCCGCGGCAGGTGCGTCGCATCCTCGGACTCTTCCGTCCCTACCGCGGACGCCTGGCCGTCGTCGGCCTCCTCGTCGGCGCCTCGTCGCTGGTCGGCGTCGCCACGCCGTTCCTGCTCAAGGCGATCCTCGACGTCGCGATCCCCGAGGGCCGCACCGGCCTGCTCAGCCTGCTCGCGCTCGGCATGATCCTCAGCGCTGTCCTGACCAGTGTCTTCGGCGTGCTCCAGACCCTGATCTCCACGACGGTCGGCCAGCGCGTCATGCACGACCTGCGCACCGCGGTCTACGGCCGCCTCCAGCGCATGTCGCTCGCCTTCTTCACCCGCACCCGCACCGGCGAGGTCCAGTCCCGCATCGCCAACGACATCGGCGGCATGCAGGCCACCGTCACCTCCACCGCGACCTCCCTGGTCTCCAACGCCACCAGCGTGGTCGCCACCATCGTCGCGATGATCGCGCTCGACTGGCGCCTGACCGTCGTCTCGCTGCTCCTGCTGCCGGTCTTCGTCTGGATCAGCCGCCGTGTCGGCCGGGAACGCAAGAAGATCACCACCGAGCGCCAGAAGCAGATGGCCGCGATGGCCGCCACCGTCACCGAGTCCCTCTCGGTCAGCGGCATCCTGCTCGGCCGCACGATGGGCCGCTCCGACTCGCTCACCAAGGCCTTCGCCGAGGAGTCCGAGCAACTGGTCGACCTCGAAGTGAGGTCGAACATGGCCGGCCGCTGGCGCATGGCCGTCATCACCATCGTCATGGCCGCCATGCCCGCCTTCATCTACTGGACCGCGGGAATGGCCCTCCAACTCGGCGGCCCACAGGTCTCCATCGGCACGATCGTCGCCTTCGTCTCGCTCCAGCAGGGCCTGTTCCGGCCGGCCGTCAGCCTGCTGTCCACCGGCGTCCAGATCCAGACCTCGCTCGCGCTCTTCCAGCGCATCTTCGAGTACCTCGACCTGCCCATCGACATCACCGAGCGGAAGGACCCCGTCCACCTCGACCGCGTCAAGGGCGAGGTCCGCTTCGAGAACGTCGAGTTCGACTACGACGGCAAGGGCGACGCCATCCTCGACGGCATCGACCTCACCGTCCCGGCCGGCGGCAGCCTCGCGGTGGTCGGCCCGACCGGCGCCGGGAAGTCGACGCTCGGCCATCTCGTGCCGCGGCTGTACGACGTGACCGGCGGCCGGGTCACCCTCGACGGGGTCGACGTGCGCGACCTCGACTTCGACACCCTCGCCCGCGCGGTCGGCGTCGTCTCGCAGGAGACGTACCTCTTCCACGCCTCCGTCGCCGACAACCTGCGCTTCGCCAAGCCGGACGCCACCGACGAGGAACTGCACGCGGCGGCACGGGCGGCCCAGATCCACGACCACATCGCGGCGCTGCCCGACGGCTACGACACGGTCGTCGGCGAGCGCGGATACCGCTTCTCCGGCGGTGAGAAGCAGCGCCTGGCCATCGCCCGCACCATTCTGCGCGACCCTCCGGTCCTCATCCTCGACGAGGCGACCAGCGCCCTGGACACCCGCACCGAGCACGCCGTCCAGGAGGCCATCGACGCCCTGTCGGCCAACCGCACCACCGTCACCATCGCGCACCGGCTGTCCACCGTTCGGGGTGCCGACCAGATCGTGGTGCTCGACGCGGGGCGGGTCGCCGAACGGGGCACGCACGAGGAGTTGCTGGCGCGGGAGGGGCGCTATGCGGCGCTGGTCCGCCGGGATGCGCAACTGGAGCCGACGGGGTGACGATATGCCAGGTTTGTGAGCATGTGCGGGTTACCGTGCCCGCATGTACTTGAACACTCCGCCACGGAGCACGATTCGACTGACGCCCCGGGGACGTATGGCCCTCATCGCCGCCGGCGCCGTCGTGGCCGGCACCGCCGTGGCGGTGCCGCTGCTGGTCATGGGCGAGGAGGAGGCGGCCCGGCCGACTTCGCTGGTGATCCCGGAGGGCTGGCGGGCGAGCCAGGTCTACGCCGCCGTCGACAAGGCCCTCGCCCTGCCGTCCGGCACGACGAAGAAGTCCCTCGCGAAACTCGACCTCAAGCTGCCGAACGACGCCGACGGCAACCCGGAGGGCTACCTGTTCCCGGCGACGTATCCACTGGAGGAGAACGGGAAGAAGGCGACGCCGGACTCCCTGCTGTCGGCCATGGTCGACACCGCCAACAAGAAGTTCAGCGGCGCCCCGATCGCCGCCGGCGCGCAGCGCAACGCCATGAACGTCTATCAGGCGGTCACCATCGCCAGCATCGTCCAGGCCGAGGCCGCCACCAAGGCCGACATGGGCAAGGTCGCCCGGGTCATCTTCAACCGGCTCGAACGCGGCATGCCGCTCCAGATGGACTCCACCATCAACTACGCGCTGAACCGCTCCACGCTCCGCACGACCGAGGCCGACACCCGGATCGAGAGCCCCTACAACTCGTACCAGCGCATGGGCCTGCCGCCCACGCCGATCGACAACCCCGGCGACGACGCCATGCGCGCGGCGACCAGTCCGGCCGCGGGTGACTGGCTGTACTTCGTCACGGTCAAGCCGGGCGACACCCGCTTCACCGCCGACTACGCGGAACACCAGCGCAACGTCGCCGAGTTCAACGCCCAGCAGAAGGCGAGCCCGAAGCCGGCCAAGTGAGCCGACGGGACGTCATACGGTCCCGGTCCGTCCAGTGCCCTACGCGGCCACCGGCTCCTCGGTCAGCAGCCGCCTGATGTCCCGTACGGCCGCGCGGCCGGCCCGGTTGGCGCCGATCGTGCTGGCGGAGGGCCCGTAGCCCACCAGGTGGACACGGGGGTCGGCGACCGCGCGCGTGCCGTCCACCCGGATGCCGCCGCCCGGCTCCCGCAGGCGCAGCGGGGCCAGATGGTCGATCGCGGCCCGGAACCCGGTCGCCCACAGGATGACGTCCGCGGCCACCCGCCGCCCGTCCTCCCATTCCACGCCGTCCGGTGTGATCCGGTCGAACATGGGCAGCCGGTCCAGGACGCCGTCCGCGAGCCCCTGCCGCATGGCGTCGTTCAGCGGCAGCCCCGTGACCGACACGACGCTCTTCGGCGGCAGCCCCTGCCGGACCCGCTCCTCGACGAGCGCGACCGCCGCGCGGCCCACGTCCTCGGTGAAGGGGCCCTCGCGGAAGACGGGCGGACGCCGCGTGACCCAGGTCGTGGCCGCCGCGTACGGGGCGATCTCCAGCAGATGCTGAGTGCCGGAGGCCCCGCCGCCCACCACCACGACCCGCTGACCCGCGAACTCCTGCGGGCCGGGGTACTGAGCGGTGTGCAACTGCCGTCCCCGGAACGTCTCCTGACCTCGGTAGCGCGGCCAGAACGGCCGGTCCCAGGTGCCGGTCGCGTTGATCAGCGCCCGTGTCACCCACGTCCCCGCCGAGGTCTCGACCAGCAGTCGGCCGTCCGGTCCCTCGCGCACGGCACGCACGTCGACGGGCCGCCGGACACGCAGGTCGAAGGTGCGCTCGTAGGCGTCGAAGTACTCGGCGATGACCTCGGACGACGGCCGCCCGGGATCGGCGTCGGTCAGTTCCATGCCGGGCAGCGAGTGCATCCCGTGCACCTTGCCGTACGTCAGCGACGGCCACCGGAACTGCCAGGCGCCGCCCGGACCGGGGGAGTGGTCGAGGACGACGAAGTCACGGCCCGGTTCGAAACCGGTGCGCCGCAGGTGGTAGGCGCTGGCGAGCCCTGCCTGGCCGGCGCCCGTGACGACTGCGTCGACTTCTTTGACTGCCCCAGTGTCGTTCACGCTTCTACTAACTGCCGGGAAGACGCGGATCTTCCCGACGCGTGAACTCCCGTGCATGGGTGAGGATGGAGGGCATGTCAGACGCCTTCACCACCCGAGTCCTGAACGTCGCCTCCGGCTCCTCGGAGCGGGTCGTGGACATCACCCGCGACTGCGAGGCCTTCCTGCGGGAGGCGGCGGCCGACCGCGACGGCCTGCTGAACGTCTTCGTGCCGCATGCGACGGCCGGTGTCGCGATCATCGAGACGGGCGCCGGCAGCGACGACGACCTCCTGGCCGCCCTGCACACCCTGCTGCCCGCCGACGACCGCTGGCAGCACCGCCACGGCAGCCCCGGCCACGGCCGCGACCACGTCCTGCCGGCCATCGTCCCGCCGCACGCCACGCTGCCGGTGCTGAGCGGGCGACTGGAACTCGGGACGTGGCAGTCGGTGTGCCTGGTGGACACCAACCGGGACAACCCCCATCGGCAGGTGCGGTTGTCGTTCCTTGCGTGACGAGGGTGCCGACTGTAGGTCTGAAGTCCGGCAGAACCAAACGAGTCTGGCTCGCACTTCGCAGTCCACCCGCAGCTGACATCGAGCAATGCGGTTAACGATGAAGCCGAAGGCGGGGGTGCTGCTGTTTTGTCCGAGCAGCGTGCCTTGTCTCTGTTCGGCCGTGGTTCGGATGGGCTGGACGTAGCAGCGGACTCATAATCCGTCGGCCGTGGGCTCGAGTCCCCCGCCCTACCCGTGCAGGGCTGTGACCTGCGAAAACGTTCCTTGTGAGGTGTCGGACCGTCAACTTTGGCTCAGCAGGGAAAATCCGCTCCGCGTTCTTGGGAGCGCCGTGTCACGTGCCCCTCGCGCTGAAGCACGACTCTGTGACCTGCGGCGATGTAAGCGATCAATGTTGCTATTGGCCTCGGGGTTGGCGATTGTCCGGCTCGAAACCAAGATCGAGGGACCGTACAGGGACCAGGACGGCGCTGGCGTGCCCGCGCGGTCGGGCCGGGAGGCAGTTCGTTCTCTGACCTGCTGCTGCGGGCCTTGCCGGTGCTGACGAACGCCGAGTTCTCCCGGTGACCGACGATCACCCCGCGACGATCACTGGCCCGCTGGCCGCAGCATCCCACCCCGAATGCTCACACCAGACCCGTGATCTGCGACTTCAAGATACAAGATCGTGAATGCCCTCATGTCTTGGCGGAAGCGAGCTTCCGGTTGCGGGAAGCTCGCTTCCGCCAAGACATGAGGGCAAGGTCTAGTGCCAGTTGCTGATCTTGACGTCGTGCGGCGCGGGTTCGCCCTTCCCGGTTTCGATCAGTTTCTTGAGGCTCATCAGGAAGGTCGCCCACTTGGTGCTGCAGTGGTACATGAACTCCACCGGCTCCTTCCAGCCTTCGTGCCGGAACAACACGATCGTGAAGCCGTCCTCCTGCTTGATCTCGAAGCGGATCTGCGTGCCGATCCACTCCTCGGGTCCGTCGACGACCTCCCAGCGCACGCGCTCGGAGGGCTGAGCCTCCAGGACCTTCATGTCGAACCCGCCGGGCTCGAAGCGGAACCGGATTACTCCCCCGACATTGCCGTCGCCGTCCGTGTCCTGAGTCCACCAGCTCGCCAGCCCATCGACCGTGGTCAAGGCTGCGTAGACAGCGTCGGGAGACGACGTGACTCCGATCCTGTGCAGGATGTCCACCATCTCCATACCTCTTTCTCGTACCGGCGCCCGCAATCGGGCGCGGTTCACCAGTGCCGCCACGGATGTGGCGACGTTTGTTCGTGAGGGGTCAGCCCTCCTGGCTGCGCTGTATGGCTTCGGCGATCCGCTTGATGCGATGCAGCCGGGCATCCCAGCTGGCCCCGACCGACGACAACTGCGCGACCGCGCGGGCGAGCTGGGCCTCGTCCACCTCGTAGAGGCGCTCGCGTCCGGACGGCGTGACGTGGACCAGCCCGACCCGGTGGAGTACACCCAGGTGTTTGGCGACCGCCTGCCGTGTGACCGGCAGCCGCTCACTCAGCGTGGTCGCCGTCCCGCCGCCGTCCCTCAGCAGCAGGTCGAGCATCCGCCGCCGGGTCGGGTCCCCCACCGCCGACCAGAGCTCGTCGTCAATGGTGACGCTCATGGTGCCGACACCAGCCGAGCGACGTACGTGACGAGGCGGGGCAGGAAGTAGTCCCAGCCGGTGACATGCTCGCGGTACTGCTCCTCGAGCACGGCCGCCTCCCAGCCCTTCTCCCGGAACCCCGTCTCGGTGAAGCGCAGCAGCGTGCTCGTACCCGAGGGGACGAGCACGAAGGTCACCAGGAGCGAGTTGGCCGGTGTCGCGGCCTCATCCTCGTCGTACACCCACCGGAAGGAGAACCGCCGGGGTGGGTCGGCCTCGATCACCGTGATCGGTACGACATTCGCCTCCGGCGCAGTCCTGTCGCCGAACGAGATGACCCCGGTCGCACCGGGCACCGGCTCGAGCTCTGCTTCGTCCGGCCACCACTCCCGCAGGTGTTCGGGTCTGCTGATGACCGCGTAGACCACCTCGGGCGTGGCTTCGATGCGGATCTCCCGCTCGATGCTGCCGTACTCCATCCCGCTCTCCTCATCTCGCAACCTTTGGTTGCGTATAACTGTAGAGCCTTCCTTCAGTATGCGCAACCTTTGGTTGCTCTAAGGGTTCGCCGGCAGCAGATCCGTCGTCTGCGTCGCCGCTGCCCCTCGTGGTACTCAACACGCACCTCGATGGCCACCTCGCGAATCCGGTCGAGCGCAATCCCGTCGCACTGGATGGCATCCAGGGCATCAGCGAGCAGCGAGCGCGACACCCTTGCGTACGCCGGTGCCGGAACACGTCGGACTCTTCGGAGCGCAGGGGAGTGACTACCGGTCGCGTCGGTGGTCCGGGGGTCCGTGGCCTGACCTGACGGACGATTACCCCGGAGCGATCACGCCATCGACCAGCCGAAGCATCCCACTTACTGCTCACGCCAGAGCCGTGGTCTGCACCTTCAAGAGGAAACAGGCCCAGTGGGAGATGTCGCCGAGCATCCGTCGGAAGGCTTCCACGTCATCAGGCCGAATACCTCTGCCTCGAGGTGGCAGGGCCGCCAACGGCCACGGCCACGGCCACGGCGGCGTCGGGGCGGCGCGCGGGCTCGCCGCAGATGTGGGGCGGTGTTGCTGGTGTCGGTCGCAGAGAACATCGCCCTGGGCACCGTGTATCCGCGGCGCGCCGGACTGATCTCCTGGCGGCGCCGCCTCGTCAGCCAAGGCTCGCCGGCGGACCCCCCGCCCGCCTGGGGCACGTCATCGGCGAGGAACCGGCTGACCACCGCCTCACCACGGTCCCGCCCGGCGGCCCGGCCATCCTGGCCTTCGGCAGCGTCCAGCGAGCAGAGCACCAGGCGGCCACCGTGCCCGAACTGCTGTCTCCGCAGCGCCGGCAGACCGTCGACGAGTTCAACCAAGCCTTCTCCGACCGTCGGCCAGCGGATATGTGGCCCCCTTCCACATCACTACGGCCGCCGACAGGGACAGTGCCAGGACCTGGGACCGTCGAGTTACCAGGGGGCGTACCGGAAGATCTGGGCAGGGGACACCGGGGTTCGGAGAGCCTGCTGCCTCACGGCGACGGGCCGGAGTCGGCGTGCGCGGACGCCGGCTTTGTCGCCGTCTGCGGTGGCGGGGCGTACTCGGTGAGCAGGAGTGCGATGTCGTCCGCCCTGTCGGCGGAACGGCGGGCGTTCCGCAGCAGCGCGTCGGCCAGATCCTCCAGGCGGCCCCCGCCCATGCGGGCCAGTGACGCCCGGAGCCGGTCGATGTCGGAATCGATGTCCGAGTCACGCCTCTCGATCAGTCCGTCCGTGTACAGGGCCAGGACCGACCCGGGTACGAGGCGCAGCGCCGACTCCGGAAAGTGTGCCGCTGGGTCGATGCCGAGCAGAGGGCCGCCGGGCACATCCAGGACTTCGGCCCGGCCGTCGGGCAGGCGTAGCAAGGGCAGGGGGTGGCCGGCACGGACGATGCGCACGACCCCCGAGCGAGGACGGAGGCGGGCGTAGCAGCAGCTTGCGAGGAGCGCCGGGTCGAGGTCCATGTGGAGCCGGTTGGTGTTGGCGACGACGTCGCTCGGCCGGTGGCCGGCGGTGGCGAAGGCACGCACCGCGCTTCGCAACTGGCCCATGGCGGCCGCGGCGGCGACGTTGTGCCCCTCGACGTCCCCGACGATCAGCGCGACCTCGTCGCCGGTGGGGATGACGTCGTACCAGTCGCCGCCGATGTCCATCCCTCGGGTGCCCGGAAGATAGCGCCCGGTGACGTCAAGGCCCGGCAGTGCGGGCAGCCGGTGCGGCAGCAGCGCGTTCTGCAGGCCGCGGGCGAGGGCGAATTCCGCGTCGTAGAGCCTGGCGCGTTCCAGGGCTTGGGCGATCAGGCCGCCCAGTGCGGTGAGCACGCCGCGTTCCTCGTCGGGAAATCGGTGGACGTCGTTGAAGCCGAGCAGGCAGACGCCGACCGGGCGGTTCGAGGCGATCAAGGGCAGGAACGCCCAGGAGTTGGACTGACTGACCATGATCCCGGGGTACGTTTCGAGAAGCTCCTCACGCGACTCGACGAACAGCGGGGCACCGGAGGTCAGCGCGTCGGTCACCGGCAGCCGGGCATGCAGCGGAGTGCCTTCAAACCGGGCGAGAAAACGCTTCGAGTAGCCGCGCTGATCGAGCAGGTGCAGGCGCCGCTCCTCCACCACGGCGATCGCCAGCTTCTGACCGCCGAAAGCGGGCAGCAGCTGCTCGGCGACGGCCTCGAACACCTCGTGCGCGGTGACCGCCTCGGTGAGCGCGCTGCCCAGCGTGAGCACCCGGTAGAGGGAACCCACGCGCGGGGCCGCGGGCGGAGGCGACCAGGAGGCGGGCGGCCCCCCTTCCCCGAGGGGTGCCCCGGGTCCGGTGTCGGCCGGTACCGGCTGTCGCACGGGTGCCGCCCACCCCGTCATGCCCTGAGCGCCCGGGTGGAGGGAGAAGACCAGCCATGTGGCCGGTGGGCGGCGGACCAGGAAGGAGACCGCTTGCTGGGAGATCAGGGCGGCCCGGTAGCGGTCCTCGTACACGGGATCGGCCAGCCAGGGCAGGACGTCCCAGGGGCGTCGGCCGAGCAGTTCGTCCTGGCGGACCCCTAGCAGATCCTCCATGCTGTGGTTGGCGTAGGCGACGCGTCCGTCGGGTGAGAGCGCGAAGAAGCCGTCCGCGAGCCGCTCGATCGCCGCCACGGCGGCCATGCGGCTCCCGGAGTCGAGTACGGCGCCGACCATATGGGCCGGGGCCTGACGGTCGGCAGGGCTCTCGGGCACCCTGCCCCACAGCTCGACGGTGTGGTGGCCTCCGCGGCCGTCCCGGATGCGCAGGCAGTGTGCCAGTACGTGGCGTTCCTGGACCGCGGCACGGGCAGCGGACCGGAAGCCGGGCAGATCCGCGGGCTCGATCATGGCCGCCAGGGTGGCCGCCCGTCCGTCGAACTCGCGGAGCGGCATTCCGAAGATCGCGCACAGCTCGTCGTCGGCCGTGAGGGCTCCGGTGCCGAGATTCCAGTCGAACAGGCCCACCCGGATCACCGGAGTGGATGGCAGCGGGACCACTACCGGGGCCGTCCGTTCGTCGTACTCACCGAGCGCGCCGCGGGCCCGCAGTCCGGCGAGGGTGGTGCCCAGCCGGTCGGCCGCGGAGCGCAGCATCCGGCGTTGCGCCCTCGACAGCCCTGCCCCGTCGGGCTTGGCCGTCCACACCACGGCCATGGTGCCGAACGTCCGCTCGCCCGCCCGTACGGGGACCGATGCAGAACCGAACGGGTAGGGCAGGGCGACCGAGAGCTGCGGGAAGCGCCGCATCGTCTCCTCCGCGCCGGCCAGATGGACCATGCGCCCGGAGCGGTACGCCTCCGCCACTGGCAGACCGCTGTTCACCGGGATCCGACGCCACCCGCTGAGCAGGGAGGGCGGCGACCCGCACGACGCGGCCACTATGAGCGAGCGGTGGTCGCCGGAGAGCAGAAACACGCTTCCGGTATGCGCTCCGGTCCGCTCCACGGCACCGACGATGGCCCTGACCAGCGCTTCGTCGCGCTCGGGCGCTTCGCCGACACTTGCGGCGCCGAACGGGTACAAGTTCGATGCCACACCGTTGGCCGACACGTTGCCCTCGATCATCGATGGATAATTTGTTCCATTTTAGGACTGTTCATAGCTCCCCGTGGGCAGGAGCCGGGCCGGGAAGGCCGTCCAGCGTCCGCGGACCCAGCGGCAACCGGGAGGCGTGATTCCGATGACGTATCCCGTGGAGATCCCGCGGCCGGATACCTTGGTGGTTGTCCTAACGGAGTTTGGCGGACACCAACCGGGACAACCCCCATCGGCAGGTGCGCCTCAGCTTCCTGGGCTGAGCGACCGGCGCGCGGCCGGGCGCGGCCGGGCCGGCACTCCCGCACGCGTCACCCGGTGACGTACTCGCGCACCAACTGCGGGCGGCCGAGCGGCCGTTCCGTCGGCGTGGGCCGGCCGTGCGCGGCGGGTGCGCCGTGCCCCTGGAGGCGGGACAGTTCGCCCGCGCAGCGCTGCAGGGCCACTTCCAGGACCTCCGGCATGTTCAGGGCGCCGGTGCCGTCCGGCGGGACGAGCCAGCGCAGTGCGCCCCAGCGGCAGTGCGGGGCGGGCGCGGCGATCCACGTCCCCGCACTGAGCAGCCGCACGCCGGTGCCGATCCACACGGTCTGCGGCTCCGGGGGCAGCAGGAAGCCCACATGGCGGCGCCGGGCGTCCAGGAGACAGGGGCCCGATTCGAGCAGCGGCAACTCCTCCAGGAGGTCGGCGACCCGCAGGCCCAGTTCCTCCGGCACGATCAGCACGTCCCAGAAGCGGCCCGCCTCCAGAAGCGCGATCCCGGTGCTGCCGTTCTGCCACTCCTGCTTGCAGGCGCCGGGGTCCTCCGACGCCGCGGCCAGCCACTCCATCGACCTCGTCCACTCCGTGAGTGCCATAAAGAGCCTCCCTGTGGTGCGCTGACGCCCGGTTGATGCCTTAGTGCACCGGGTGGCAGGTGTCACGGCCATACGGCGGGAGCCAATTCCCCGTATGGGGCGAGCGCCCGCGCTTCAAACAGGCAGGTAGCAGGGCGTGCGCCCCCGTACTGACGGAGCGCGCCGGAGCCGGTCGCGGGCGGCGGGGGCGCCGGGCGATCCGTGCACCGTCTGTGAAGGTTTTTCCCCGTTCTAGGGTGTTTGTTGTGGTGCGCTGGTTCCAGTCGTTTCATCGACGGCCGACGGTGCGGCCCGTCGCCGCCTCCGGCGACGTACCCGAGCAGGACCTCGCCGTGCCGACCCGGCTCGCCGCGCTGCGCCCCGCCCTGGCCGGGATCGGCACCACGCTGGACGAGGGCGCCACCTGCGCCGAGCTGACCCGGGAGGCGGTCCGGCAGGTGGGCGGCGCGGCCGCGGTGCTGGGTGTCGCCGACGAGCCCGGGGTGGCGTACGAGGCCGTCGCGGGGGATCCGGCGCTGCTGCCCGACATCCGGTGGGCCATGGCCGCGGCGCGGCAGGAGAGCGCCCTGGGCGAGGCCGCCCCGCCCATCCCGTACGCCTCCCACGGGGGCGCCCGACCCGGGCTCTGCGTTCCGCTGGCCACCGACGGACATCCCTACGGCGGGCTGGTCTGCGCCCGCGAAGGCACACCGTTCACCGCGGAGGAGGCCGAGTCGCTGGCCCTCCTCGCCGAACGCGCCGCGTCCCACATCCGGCATGCCCGGGAGCACGAGCGCGTCAGCGGGATCGTCGGCGATCTCCAGCGGGCCCTGCTCGCCGAGCCCGGCCGCCCGCACCCGAACCTGGACGTCGCCATCCGCTACATGCCCGTCGGACAGAGCGCCCTCGTCGGCGGCGACTGGTGCGAGACCGTCCGGCTGCACTTCGGCCGGACGCTGCTCGTCGTCGGCGACGTCATGGGGCACGGTCTCGAAGCGGCCGTGGACATGACCGCGTACCGCTCCTCGCTGCGCTACATCGCCTCCGCCGACCTGCCCCCGCACCGTGTGCTGCGCCAGCTCGACGACAGCGCCTCCGCGGAGCCGGACCGCCGCCCCGCCACCTGTCTGATCGCCCGCGTCGACCCCAACCGCGCCCAGGTGACCCTGGCCAGCGCGGGCCACCTTCCCCCGGCGGTGATCGACGAGAAGGGCCGCACCTCACTGCTCCCGGTTCCGGTCGGCCCACCCCTGGGCACGGGCCTCGGCGGCTACGAACCGGCCACCTACCAGCTGGACCCGCCCCAGACGCTGGTGCTGTTCACCGACGGGCTCGTCGAGCACCGCGGCGAGGACATCGACCATTCCCTGGACCGGCTGGCGAGCGTCGACTTCGAGGCCGCCGCGGGCGTCGAGCAGGTCATCGACACGGTGCTGGCCCGGCTCGATGCCCGGCACGCCGAGGACGACGTCGCCGTACTCGCCGCCCGGCTGCGACGGCGCGACCCGCGCGACGGCGAGGCGCGCTGAGCTCAGTCGTCGCCGTCGTACTGGGCTCCCGAGACATACGGGTCGTGCCGACGCGACGCCGACTTGGACGGCCGGCCCGTCGGTGGCAGGCTCGCCTCCCGCAGCGCGTCGCACCACGGGCAGTCGACGGTCTCGTCCTCGCTGTCGCTCGGTTCCATGCGATCGGCTCCTGTCTCTGTTCGAGGGCGAGCGGTCCGCCCTGCCGCCATCCGAGGGATGTGCTCACTCGACTGGGTGGTGGTGGGGGCGGCCGGCGTACCACCGGCGCACGCCTTGGCGTTGCCCCGGCATGGACAGCACTGATCCGGCGCGGCGCGTCCTGGGAGGCGATGCCGCACCCGTGTCATACGTCGTACCGGCCACCGGCATCCGGGGCCGGCCGTCGATCTACGCGGAACTGGTCGCCGAGTGGCGTGCCAAAGGGCGCGCCGTTCCGGGCCGCCGCGACACGGCCTGGGACCACGCCACGGCCGCCGACGGCCGGCCGACCGCCGTCACCTCCTCGGCGGTCGGGCCGTGCGCCGGCCTGGCCCCGGCCGCCGACGCCGAACCGGCGGGTGAGCCGCACGCCGACGAGCCCGGGCACGTACCGGCGATCCTCGTCCCCCGGGGCCTTCCCGGGCCGGTGTTCGTGTGGGAGGGGAGCGCCTGCGGCGGACGTGTCGGCGTCGCCGGCCCACTCAAGGCCGACTGACGCGCACCGGCGCGCCGCGCACGCCGCCGGCCTTGCGCAGCGCCAGCCGGACGGCATCGGGGTCGTACAGGGCGCCGGTCCCGTCGGGCGGCAGCAGCCACTCCAGGCGCCAGCCGCCGGACTGGTAGGGCGGCGGTACGGCGACCCACGACCCCCTGCGGACATGGCGGACCCCGGGTCCGGGCCACTCGGTGGCCGGTGCGGGCGCGATGAAGAAGCCGACGCGGCGTGCCCCGCAGTTCATCAGGACGGGTCCGGACGCCCGCCGCCGCGTACGTCCGAGCAGCTCCAGGGCGCCCAGGCCGAGGTGCTCGGGGACACTGAGCACGTCCCAGAGCCGCCCCGCCTCCAGCAGCACCGCGTCCTCGCCCCGGTCCCACCGCTGCTTGCACGACCGAGGATCCGTCGCCGCCGCCGCGAGCCACTCGACGGCCTGCTTTCCCATGGCGCGCTGCATGTCCTACCCCCAGCACTCTCAGCTCTCCCCGCCGTTCAGGGCCCCTCATGCTGGTGGATATTTCTATGTGCCGGAAGGGGTGGCGTGGCCTGGCGTTTGCACTCGATCCGTACGACCGTCGCAGCCCTGTTCGACTGCGGCGCGCCACGTCTGCGTGTAGCTGACGAGTGAGACGATTCAGGCGCTTTACGGTAGTTCGATGCGACTCGTTCCTAGATGGGCTCTGTTCTCGTCGGGATGCGCGCCGGTCGTACTGATCGGCGGCTGGACGGTCGCGGCGCGGCTGGAGGGTCCCGCCTACGACCCCGCCACACAGACGATCAGCGTCCTGGCGGCCTACGGCGCCGCGGGATTCTGGGTGATGACTTCGGCGCTGGCCGCCCTCGGCATCTGCCATCTGCTCACCGCCCTGGGGCTGCGCGCGGCCGCACTGCCCGGACGGGTGGCGCTGGGCGCCGGGGGAGTGACGGCGTTCGTGGTGGCCCTGCTCCCGCCGCCGAGCAGCGGAGGCTCCCTGCGCCACGGCGCGGTCGCCGCCGTCGGCTTCGCCTTCCTCGCCCTGTGGCCGGTCCTGGCCGCCGATCGCCGCAGGGCCGCACCCTGGGGGCTGCGGCTCGTGCCCTCCACCGCGGCGACCCTGCTGATGGTGGTCAGCGCCGCCTGGTTCGTGGTCGAGATGCACTTCGGCGATGCGGCCGGCACCGCCGAACGCCTGGTGACGTCCATCCAGTCCCTGTGGCCGTTCGTGGTCGTCGCCTCCTGCCTCCGGCACCGGTACGACACCGGGCCCGCGCGCTGACCGCAATGGCCCGCGAGGTCCGGGAACTCCCTGCCCGGCGGACCCGACTCCTGTAGCGGTACGCACGTCAGGAGGCCGGTGATGAAACAACCCCAGCAGTCCTCTCGCGGGGCGGGCACGGTGCTGCGCGCACTCGCGCCGCCGCCCGCCCTCTGCGGGTTTCTGCTGCTGCTCGCCCTGATCTTCACGGTGTCGTACGCCGTCGGAGCCACCGCCGGGCCCGTCGCGCCCGGCATGCACCGCTCCGGAACGAGCGGCGGCACGGACATGGGAGACATGGACATGCGGCACGGGAGCGGCGGCTGATGGCCACGGAGCCGGCACCCGCGGTCATCACCACGACGGACCTGACCGTCGGCGGAATGACCTGCGCGGCCTGCGTACGACGGGTGGAGAAGAAGCTCGCCAAGCTGGCGGGCGTGACCGCCACGGTCAACCTGGCCACCGGACGCGCCCGGGTGAGCCATCCGCCCGACGTCAGCCCCGAAGAACTCGTGGCGACCGTGGAACAGGTGGGATACACGGCCGCGTTGCCCGAACCGCCCAAAGCGGCCGAGCCCCGGGGTGAAGGAGGCGGCGCGGGCGGGGAGAAGTCCGAGGACATCCGGCGGGAGCGGGACCGGCTGCTGGTCACCGCCCTGCTCGCGGTGCCGGTGCTCGTGCTGTCGATGGTGCCGGCGTGGCAGTTCCGCAACTGGCAGTGGCTGTGCTTCGCGCTGGCCGCGCCGGTCGCCCTGTGGAGCGCCTGGCCGTTCCACGTCCGGGCGCTGCGCGGGCTGCGGCACTCGACGGCGACCATGGACACGCTGGTCTCCCTGGGAGTGGCGGCGTCCTTCTCCTGGTCGGCGTACGCCCTGTTCCTCGGCGGCGCGGGCGCGCCCGGGATGCGGATGCCGTTCAGCCTGCTCCCCTCCGCCTCGGACGGCATCGCGCACGTCTACCTCGAAGCGGCCGTAGGCGTGCCGCTGTTCGTGCTGGCCGGCCGGTTCCTGGAGGCGCGGGCGCGGTCCGGCACCGGGGCGGCGCTGCGCTCCCTCGCCCGGCTGGCCGCGAAGGAGGTGTCGGTGCGCGAGGACGACGGCACCGAACTCCTCGTGCCCATCGAGGAGCTGACCGTCGGGCGGGTCTTCCTCGTCCGGCCCGGCGAGCGGGTCGCCACCGACGGTGAGGTGGTGGAGGGCAACTCCGCCGTGGACCTGTCGCTGGTGACCGGGGAGAGCGAGCCGGTCGAGGCCGGGCCCGGGTCGGCCGTGGTGGGCGGCGCCGTCAACGCCGGCGGGCTGCTGCTCGTACGGGCCACCGCCGTCGGTGCGGACACCCAACTCGCCCGGATCACCCGGCTGGTGACGGAGGCCCAGGCCGGAAAGGCACGGGCGCAGCGGCTGGCCGACGCCGTGGCCGGGGTGTTCGTGCCCGCGGTGCTGGCGCTGGCCGTCACCGTGCTCGGGTTCTGGCTCGGCGCCGGGGCCGATCCGCAGGCGGCGGTCACCGCATGCGTGGCCGTCCTGGTCGTGGCGTGCCCCTGCGCGCTGGGCCTGGCCACCCCGACCGCGCTGATGGCCGCCACCGGGCGCGGCGCCCAGCTCGGCGTCCTGATCCGGGGCCCGCAGGCACTGGAGGGGCTGCAGCACATCGACACCGTCGTCCTCGACAAGACCGGCACCCTCACCTCCGGGCACATGAGCGTCGCCCGCGTCACGGCCGTTCCCGACGGGCTCGGCACGCGGGCCGCGCTGCGGCTGGCCGGGGCGGTGGAACAGGGCTCGGAACACCCGCTGGGCCGTGCGATCGTCGCGTACGCCCGCAGGACGCTGCCCGAACAGGGGCCGCTGCCCGAGGTGCGCGACTTCCGGGCCGAGGCGGGCCGGGGCGTGCGCGGCCGGGTCGAGGGCCGGATCGTCGAGGTCCTCGCGCCGGACGACGAGTTGCCCACGGCCCTCGCGGACGCGCTCCCGGCGGCCGAGGCGGCCGCGCACACGCCCGTCCTCGTCTGTGTCGACGGGGTGACCGAGGCGCTGATCGAGGTCGGGGACGTGGTACGCCCCGGCAGCTACCGGGCCGTGCACCGGCTGCGCCGCCTCGGCGTGCACCCGGTGCTCGCCACCGGCGACCGGGAGGCACCGGCCCGGGCGGTCGCGTCCGCGCTCGGCATCGACGAGGTGCACGCCCGCCGCACCCCCGAGGACAAGGCCGACCTCGTACGGGAGCTGAGGGAGCGGGGCCGCCGGGTCGCCGTCGTCGGGGACGGCGTCAACGACGCGGCGGCGCTGGCCGGCGCCGACCTCGGCATCGCGATGGGCAGCGGCACGGACGTGGCGATCGGCGCCGCCGACGTGACCCTGGTGCGCGGCGACATCGAGGCGCTCGGGGACGCCGTACGGCTCGCCCGGCGCACCCTGGCCACGATCCGCGTCAATCTGCTGTGGGCCTTCGGCTACAACGCGGTCACCGTGCCGCTCGCCGTGGTCGGCCTGCTCAACCCCATGGTCGCCGCGGTGGCCATGTCGCTCAGCTCACTGCTCGTGGTGGGCAACAGCCTGCGGCTACGGGCCTGGCAGCCGGCGCCGGCGCACAGCCGTCAGCATGCCGCGCGCCCGGGCCGAGAGACCGTCGCGGCCGGAGGTGGCACCCGATGATCCTTCCCACGGCCGGACCCACGGCAGAACCCACGACCGACTCCACGGCCGACTCTATGGCCGATCGAGCGGCCGGTCCCACAGCCTGGCGCCCGACCCGCCGCCGGATCACCGACGGCCTGCTCGCCGCGCTCGCCCCGATCGCCGCGTGCGCCGTCGCCCTGGGCGGCCTGACCACCTGGGTGGGCTCGGGCAACGCGGGCAGCCCGGCGCGGGTCGCCGTCACCGACGGGCAGGTCTTCCTGCCGTACGGCGATGTCCGGGACACCGCCGCGTTCTTCCGGATCACCAACACCGGGGGTGCCGACGACCGGTTGCTGAAGGTGACGTCGTCCGCCGTCGGCGGCGACATGACGCTCAGCCGGCACCGCATGACCAACGGCAGGGCGGCGTACGCGCAGACGGTGGACTCGGCCCGCGTCCCGGCCGGAGGCGGTCTCGAAATGTCCCCCTTCGGGCTGGACGTGACGCTGCGGGCCGAACCCGAGTGGCGGACGGGCACCTATGTGCCGTTCACCCTCCACTTCGAGCGGGGCGGGCGGATCGAGGTGCGGGCGAAGGTCGTCCGCCCCGGCGAGAACGGGTGATGAGTGTGGACAGCCCACACCTTTAGTCGTCGGTCGATGCGCGTGCCCGGTTCCCTCCCGTTGATGTGTCCTGTATCACTCTGCTGGGCTTGAGTGCGGGACGGGGGTGTGGTGCGTACCCACCCGTGACGCGTGGGCCCAGGATGCGAGGATGAGGGCCGTCATGACTGCTGGGTGGTGTGTGCGCACGATACGGGCCGCGGTGTTCGCGTCCGTCTGTGTGCTGCTCGCTGCCCTCGGCCACGTCCTGATGTCGGGCGTGACCGTCCCGTGGTGGACGCTGGCCGCCGGTGCTCTGGTCACGGGCGGCACGGGCTGGTGCCTGGCGGCCCGGGAGCGCGGCCTCCCCCTGGTCATGTCCGTCGTGGTCGTCGCCCAGGGCGGGCTGCACGCGGCCTTCGAGTTCGCGCAGTCGTCGGCCGCGACCGGGCACGCCATGGGCTCCATGCCCATGGACCCCACGTCCATGGATCCCCTGCCCATGGCCTCGATGGGCGCCATGGGCAGCGGGCACACGGGTGTGGGCCACATGAGCGTCGGCCACATGAGCGTCGGCGACATGGGTGCGGGCCACACAGGGCTCGCCACCACAGACCTCGGCCACACGGACCTCGCCAACATGGGTCTCGGCCATACGGGCATGGGCCACGACATGGGCGGCACGTCGTCGCTCGCCATGTTCGCCGCCCACACCCTCGCCGCGCTGCTGTGCGGCCTGTGGCTGGGCCACGGCGAGCGCGCCGCGTTCCGTATCCTGCGGGCCGTCGCCGGATGGCTGGCTGCCCCGCTGCGGCTGTCGCTCGCCCTGCCGGCGCCGCCGCACCGTCCGCGGCTGCGTCCGCGGCGCACCCGCTCCGACCGGGCGCCGCGGCTGCTTCCGCTCGTCCACACGATCACCTCTCGGGGGCCGCCGGTGGGGATCGCTGTCGTCTGAGACAGCCGGTTCCCCGAGGCCGCACGGACACGGACGTCGCACCGTCGACGCCGCCGGTGCCTCGGGCCCCGGCCGTACCTGTCGTACGGCCGCATCCCTTGCTTCCCCGGACTCTCCGGTACGGCGTGCCCGCACGTGTCGCGCGGCCGGGCCCCGCGCCCGGCGGTGACGCCGTCGTGCCCGCCTCCGTGCCGGAGTCCGGACTACCCGAGAAGGAACCAGGTGATTACTCCTGCCCTGCCCTCCCGCGACGAGTCGACGACCGCGTGGGCGCTGGCCGCCGGCGGAGGCGACCCGGAGGCGACGGACCGTTTCGTCCGCTCGCTGCACCGCGACGTCGTGCGCTACGTGGCGCATCTGTCCGCCGATCCACAGGCCGCCGACGATCTGGCGCAGGACACGTTCCTGCGTGCGCTCGGCAGCCTGCACCGGTTCGAGGGCCGCTCCTCGGCGCGTGCGTGGCTGCTGTCCATCGCGCGTCGCGCGGTCATCGACAGTCACCGGTACGCGGCCGCCCGGCCGCGGCTGTGCGACACCGACGACTGGGCGCTGCTGGCGGAACGCGCCCAGCCGACCGGTCTGCCCGGCTTCGACGACGGCATCGCCCTGCTGGACCTGCTGGACACGTTGCCGGAGGAGCGTCGTGAGGCGTTCGTCCTGACCCAGCTGGTGGGCCTGCCCTACGCGGAGGCGGCCGAGATGAGCGACTGCCCGGTCGGCACGGTCCGCTCCCGCGTGGCCCGCGCCCGGGCGACCCTCGTCGAGCTGTTGATGGAGGCCGAGCCCGGGACGGAGGTCGCGGCCGACGCCGTCGCCGCCTGACCGGGAACCCGGTGTCCGTTCCCCCGCCGGGAACTGGCACCGGGTTCGCCCCGACTACTGGATCGGGCGGCGGAGATCCGCCGGCGCCTTCAGTGGATCAAGGGGAGTTTCGATGCGTTCTCGTGTGGGGCGGGCCACGACGGCCGCGGTGCTCGGCGGCCTTCTGGCGGCAGGCTGCGGCAGCGGGAACAGCGACCCGGCGAGCTCCGCCGCCGGCCAGGGCGACTCCGCGGGCCACCCGGTCACCGTCACCGACTGCTCGGGCGCCGAGACCACCTTCACCAAGGCCCCCGAGCGCATCGTCACCAGCAACGCCTCCAGCCTGGAACTGCTGCTGCGGCTCGGTGCCGGGGACAAGGTGATCGGCACCGGCTTCCCGCCCGGCGCGGGCACCCTGCCGAACGGCCTCGACGCACAGGCGCGGCAGGTGAAGGTGCTCAGCGAGACCGTCATCCCCAAGGAGAAGCTCCTCGGCTCCGGCGCCGACCTCTACATCGACACCTTCGCCGCGATGAACATGGGCGGAGGCATGGGCGACACGCCGACCGAGGAGGAGTTCAGGGCGGCCGGCATCAAGCACACCTTCCTGAAGTCCACGGCCTGTGCCGCCCTGAGCAAGAGCCCCGTCACCGACCTGTCCGCCGTCGAGGACGACATCACCTCCCTCGGCGCGATCACGGGTACGAGCGCGAAGGCGAAGGAACTCGTCGACGGGATGAAGGAGAAGGTGGCCGCCGTCCGGAAGGCGGTCGGCGACACCCCCGAGAGGGAGCGGCCGACCTACTTCTTCTTCGACTACGACGCCGGCACCAAGCAGCCCATGGCCGTCTGCAACCGACAGGTCGCCAATGCGGTCATCACCCTCGCCGGGGCCCGCAACGCCTTCGCCGACTGCGACGGCGACTACAAGCAGGTCGGCTGGGAGGACGTGATCGCCAAGGACCCGGACTGGATCCAGCTCGGGGTGCGCGACCGGGGCAGCGAGGCGGCGAACGACAAGGCGTTCGACGAGGCGCAGAAGTGGCTGGAGTCGAACGCCGCGACCAAGGGGCTGAAGGCCGTCAAGGAGGGCCACCTCCTGCGCATCGGCTCCGAGCGGACCACCATCGCCGGCGTCACCAACGCCGACACGGTCGAGGCGATCGCGAAGCGGCTCCACCCCGGCAAGGTCGGCTGACCGTGCTCGACACCCTGGTGAGCCGTCAGGACACCGCGGATCGGCACCGGCGCTCCCTGCCCGCCGCGCCCCTCGCCCTCGCCCTCCTGCCGGCCCTGCTCGCCGCCCTCACCGCGGCGGTCTCCTGGGGCTCGACGTCCATCCCGGCCGGCGAGGTGTGGAGCGTGGTCGGGCGACGCCTGTCCGGCGAGGCACCCCGCCCCGGCACCGACGACCTGATCGTCTGGCAGCTCCGCGTCCCCCGCGCCCTGTTGGCGGCCCTCGTCGGCGCCGGGCTCGGTCTCGTCGGTACGGCGATGCAGGCCCTGGTGCGCAACCCGCTGGCCGACCCGTACTTCCTGGGCATCTCCAACGGTGCCTCCCTCGGGGCGGTCGCCGCGATCGTGCTCGGCCTCGGCACGGGCGGCGCGCTGGGACTCGGCCTGGCCGGCGCGGCCTTCGCGGGCGCCCTGGCCACCTTCGCACTGGTGTGGACGGTGGCCCGGCGCCGCGGCGGATTCGCACCGCTGCGGCTGGTGCTCGCCGGAGTGGCGATCGGGCAGTTCCTGTCCGGGTTCACCAGCTACCTGGTGCTCCAGGCCGGCGACGAGCAGCAGACCCACAGTGTGCTGTTCTGGCTCATGGGCAGCCTGAGCGGCGCGAGTTGGCCGCTGCTGGCCGCGCCCGCGGTCGCCGTGCCCGTCACACTGCTGTGGCTGCAGGCACGCGCCCGCCCGCTCAACGCCCTGATCATGGGCGACGAGACGGCCGCCGGGCTCGGCGTCGACGCCACCCGGCTGCGCCGGGAACTGTTCACCCTCACCAGCCTGCTGACCGGCGTACTCGTCGCCGTCTCCGGCGCCATCGCCTTCGTCGCGCTCATGGTGCCGCACGCCTGCCGCCTGGTCGTCGGCGGCGACCATCGCCGGCT
The DNA here is from genome assembly GCF_015160855.1 of Streptomyces ferrugineus. Taxonomy (NCBI): domain Bacteria; kingdom Bacillati; phylum Actinomycetota; class Actinomycetes; order Kitasatosporales; family Streptomycetaceae; genus Streptomyces; species Streptomyces ferrugineus. The sequence goes on from NZ_CP063373.1 coordinate 3,833,481, forward strand.
GCTGCCGGTCTCGGCGCTGTTCGGGGCGCTGCTCCTGGTCGTGGTCGACATCGTGTGCCGTACGGCCATGGACACACAGGAGCTGCCGGTCGGCGTGGTCACCTCGCTCATCGGGGCTCCGGCCCTGCTGTACCTGCTGGACCGGCGTCTGGGGAGGGGAAGTTGAGGGGCTGGAGCGAGCCGACACAGACGACGCGGGGGAGCGGACGTTGAGAATCGAGATCGAGGACCTGCACGTCGCCTACGACGGCCGCACGGTCGTCTCCGGCGCCCGTCTGGTCGCCGCCGAAGGCGAGATCACCGGCCTCGTCGGTCCGAACGGCAGCGGAAAGTCCACCCTCCTGCGCACCGTCTACCGCCATCTGAAGCCGACCGCCGGCCGGGTCCTGCTCTCCGGCGCCGACCTGCGCCGGCTGAGCCCCGCCCAGGCGGCCCGCCATGTCGCCGCTCTCCCGCAGGAGCGGGGCGGCGACTTCGAGCTGACCGTCCGCGAGGTCGTCGCCATGGGCCGTACCCCGTACAAGCGGGCGTTCGCCGCGGAGGACGCCACCGACCGGGACGTCGTCGCCCGCGCCCTCGCGGACGTCGGCATGGCGCACCACACCGGGCGCCGCTTCACCGAACTGTCCGGCGGCGAACGCCAACGCGTCCTGCTGGCCCGCGCCTTCGCCCAGCAGCCGGACGTCCTGGTCCTGGACGAGCCCACCAATCACCTCGACATCCGCCACCAGGTGGAACTGCTCGCCCTGCTGCGCGAGCGGCGTCGCACGACCCTGGTGTCGCTGCACGACCTCAACGCCGCCGCCTCCGTCTGCGACCGGCTGCACGTCCTGCACGAGGGTCAGGTGGTCGCCTCGGGACCGCCCCGGGAGGTGCTGCGACCGGCCCTGCTGGCCGAGGTGTTCGGCGTACGGGCGACGGTGGTGGACCATCCGCTCACCGGCGACCCACTGATCGCCTTCGACCACCGGGCCCCGGCCGGGACGGAGGCGGGGCGTCCTTCAGCGGCGGCGGCAAGCTGAGCCAAGTCACCGGGCCGCCGCCCATGTACCCCCGCATTCCCCGCGTTTCCGGCCAAAACCGGGAACTCAACCCCAGGCCCTCCCGACCTCTGAGACGAGGCCGCCATCCGGCGGCCCGCATGACGAGAGGGCGCGAGAGTGACCAACCAGGGTCCGGGCGCGGACACGGGGCGACCCGGTCACATAGCGGCGGTCGAGGACCGTTGGCTGCTCGTGGCCGTGGCGGGCGCGCTGTCGTTCGTGGCCATGCTCGACATGAACATCGTCAATGTGGCGCTGGCCGACATCGCCGACGGCCTGCACGTCCCGGCCGGCACGGCGCAGTGGGCGGCGCTGGGCTATCAACTCCCCGTCGTCGCCCTGCTGCTGCCGGTCGGGCGGTGGCTGGACGGCGGGGGTGCGAGGCTCGCGCTGTGCGCGGCGACCGGCGGCTTCGCGCTGTGCGGGGCGCTGGCCGGGCTCGCTCCCTGGGCGGCCTGGCTGATCGCGGCCCGGATCGGGCAGGGCGCCTGCGCGGCGGTGCTGTTCGTGCTGATGCCGGTGCTGGTGATCCGCGCCGTACGGCCCGAGGTGCGCGGCCGGGCCATGAGCGTGCCCGCCACGCTCGGCCCACTGGGGGCCGTGACCGGCCCGGCGGTGGGCGGGCTGTTGCTGGACCACCTGGGCTGGCGCTGGGTGTTCCTGGTCAAGATCCCGTTCTGTCTGCTGGCCCTCGTCCTGGCCTGGAGGGCGATGCCCGCGGACGGTGCGCCACGCCTGCCCGACCGACGGTCCCTGGCCGACGCGCTGCTGGTGGGCGGCGGGCTGGCCCTGCTGCTGCTCGCGCTGACCCGGGGTTCCGGGCGACCGCCGTGGGTCCTGCTCGCGGTCGCCGCCGTACCGCCGTTGTGGTGGTGGCTGCGCGGGCCGGGCGGCCGTGCGGTGGCCGGCGTCCTGCGGTCGGCGGGACTGGTGCGGCCGCACGGCGCGGTCCTCGCGTCGGCGGCCGGGTTCGCCGCCATGCACTACGTCGTCGCCCTGCACCTGCAGCGCGACGAGGGCGTCAGCGCCACCGCGACCGGGCTGACCGTGCTCGCCTTCCCGCTCGGCATGGGGCTGGCCGGACCGATCGGCGGCCGGCTCGCGGACCGGTACGGGCCACGGCCCGTCGCCGTCACCGGGGCCGCGCTCACCGCGGTCGGCCTGCTCCTGCTGATCCCGCTGGGCGACGCCTGGTCGCCGCCCGATGTGGCCTGGCGGCTGACGCTGGCCGGCGTCGGCATGGGCCTGGGCGGCGGCCCGACCCAGGCCCTGGTCATGGGCGCCGCTCCGGTGGACCGGACCGCCACCGTCGGCTCCACGGTGCAGGTCGCCCGCAGCCTCGGCTTCACCCTCGGCCCCGCCCTGGCCACCGCGGCCTGGTCCGGCACCGGCACCCGGGCGGCGCTGACCCTCGCCGCCGGGGCCGCCGCCCTCGCCGTACCCCTGCTCGCCCTGCCCGTCCGGCGGAAGCCCACCGGGCCTGATCGGACGACCATCCCCGCGCCCCCTTGATCCACCCGCCCGTACCCCTGCTCGCCCTGCTCGCCCTGCGCGTCCGACGGCCCGACCGGACCCGAGCGGACCACCGACCCCGTCACCCCCTGATCCAGGAGCACCCCATGTGCGGAATCACCGGCTGGGCGTCCTTCCACCGCGACGCCCGCACCCAGGCCCCGGTCATCGAGGCCATGACCGCCGAACTGTCCCGGCGCGGCCCCGACGCCGGGGGCGTATGGCTCGGCGAGCGGGCCGCCGTCGGACACCGCCGCCTCGCCGTCATCGACCTCGAAGGCGGCACCCAGCCGATGACCGACCGGCCGCACGAGCCCACCGCCGTGCTCACCTACAGCGGAGAGATCTACAACCACCACGCACTGCGCGCCGAACTGCGCGGCCGCGGACACCGGTTCCGCACCCGCAGCGACACCGAGGTGGTACTGCGCGCCTACGCCGAGTGGGGTGACGATCTCGCCGAGCGTTTGGAGGGCATGTTCGCCTTCGCCGTCTGGGACGAACGCGACCGGCGGCTGCTCCTCGTCCGCGACCGGCTCGGCGTCAAACCGCTGTTCTGGGCGGCCGTCGACGGCGGCCTGGCCTTCGCCTCCGAGCCCAAGGCGCTGTTCCGGCACCCGGAGATCCGGCCCCGGGTGGACGCCGACGGGCTGCGGGAGGCGTACAGCCTGCTGTTCAACACCGGGCCGACGGTGTGGTCCGGCGTACGCGAGGTCGAACCGGGCGGACTGCTCGTCCTGGACCGGGACGGCGTCCGCGAGCACCGCTACTGGCAGTTGGAGGCGGGTCGGCACGAGGACGACCGGGACGCCACCGTGGAGCGGATCGGCAGCCTGGTCGGCGGCGCCGCCCGCGGTCAGCTGGAGGCCGACGTCCCGCTGTGCAGCCTGCTGTCCGGCGGCCTGGACTCCACCGTCCTGACCGCCCTGCTCGCCGACGAACTCCGGCTGCGCGAAGGCCCGGACGCCCGCATCCGCTCCTACGCCGTGGACTACAGCGACCAGGCCGAGCGCTTCACCGGTGACGTCCTGCGCACCGGCCACGACACCCCGTACGCCGTCGAGGCGGGCGCGTTCGTCGGCACCGACCACAGCACGGTCGTACTGGACCCGCTCACCCTGCTCGACCCCGAGCACCGCAGGGCCGTCGTCGCGGCCCGCGACTCGCCGATCGGCGTCGGCGACATGGACACCTCGCTGTATCTGCTGTTCGGACAGATACGACGGCACTCGACCGTCGCCGTGTCCGGCGAGGCCGCCGACGAGGTCTTCGGCGGCTACCCCTGGTTCCACCACCCCAGGGCGCTGGCCGCCGGCACCTTCCCCTGGCTGCTGGTCACCGGCGACGAGGCCGCCATGCCCCTCGACCCCGAACTCGACCTGCGCATCGGCGAGTTCCGCGACGACACCTACAGCGGCGCCCTCGCCGCCGTACCCCACCTCGACGGCGAGAGCCCCGCCGAGCACCGGCAGCGCGAGATGCAGCACCTGTCCCTGACCCGGTGGCTGCGCCAACTCCTGCACCGCAAGGACCGGTTGAGCATGGCCCAGGGACTGGAGGTCCGCGTCCCGTACTGCGACCACCGGCTCGTGCAGTACGCCTTCGACACGCCCTGGGCGCTGAAGAGCTTCGACGGCCGGGAGAAGAGCCTGCTGCGGGCCGCCGGAGCGGGCCTGGCGCCCCACTCGGTGCTGCACCGCTCCAAGAACCACTACCCGGCCACCCACCACCCCGACTACAACCGTGGGCTGCAGGACCTGGCCCGTGACGCCCTCGCCGTCGAGCAGGTCCGGGCGCTGGCCGACGAGACCCGCCTCAAACCCTGCCTCGACGCCCCGCCCGAGCAGGTGGAGTGGAGCCACCGGATCCGCCTCGAACGCGTCGTCGACCTCGCCCTGTGGCTGGACCACCACCGGCCCGAACTCGCCCTCTAGGAGCCCGCGCATGCCCCTCCAGGAACCCATGCCGGCCGTGCACCCCGAACCGCTGCCCGACCCGGTGCCGCTGACGGGCTGTCCGTACAAGGCCGACCCCTACCCGCTGTACGAGCGGATGCGCGAGGCTGGACCCGTCCACCGGGTCCTCTTCCCCAGCGGCGTTCAGGCCTGGCTCGTCACCGGATACGACGCCGCCCGCGCCGCCCTGAACGACGGCCGCCTCGGCAAGAACCACGACCGGGGCAACGACCACTGGCGCGCCCGCGCCTCGATCATGCCCGAGCCGCAGCATTCGCAGCTCCAGGCCCACCTCCTCCATCAGGACCCGCCGGTCCACACCCATATGCGGCGCTTCGTGACGGACGCCTTCACACCGCGCCGCATCGAGCGACTCGGGCCGCGCTTCCAGGAGCTGGCCGACGCTCTGGTCGACGCGCTCCCGGACACCGGTCCCGCCGACCTCGTCAGCGGCTTCGCCGCCCGCTTCCCCTTCCAGGTCCTCGCCGAAGTCATCGGACTGCCGGGCGAGTTGGCCGCGCGCTTCGACCGCGACTGGGGCAAGGTCGTCCAGCCGGTCGGTCCGACGGACCCGGGGCGACCCCTGTACGAGGCCCGGCTGCACGGTCTGCAGAGCTACATCGCCGAGGTCGTCGCGCACAAGCGCCGGCACGGGGACGACGACCTGCTCGGCCGGCTCGTCGTGGCCCGCGACCGGGGCGAACTGTCCCAGGCGGAGCTGGACTCGATGATCTTCCAGCTGCTGGTCGCCGGCCAGGAACCGGTCACGAACCAGATCACGACCGCCCTCATCGCCCTGTTCCGCCACCCCGACCAGCTCGCCCGGTTGCGCGACGACCCGGACCTGCTGCCCCGCGCGGTCGAGGAACTCCTGCGCTACGACAGCGCCTTCGAGCTGACCACCTGGCGCTTCTTCGACCGGGACAGCGACCTGTACGGCACCGGGGTCCCGGCCGGCGACTCCGTGATCGTCTCCCTGTGCGCGGCCAACCGCGACCCGCGCCGCTTCCCCGACCCCGACGCCCTGGACTTCGAGCGATCGCCGAATCCGCACCTGGCCTTCGGCCATGGCATCCACTTCTGCCCCGGTGCCGCCCTCGCCCGCACCGAACTCCGGATCGCCCTCGGCACCCTGCTCACCCGCCTGCCCGGACTCCACCTCGCCATCAGGGACGAGGACATCGAGTGGATCCCGGCCGTCCTGGGCCGCGGCACGAACCGCCTGCCGGCCGGCTACGACCGACGGCTGTGAAGCGCCGAACCGCCATGCCCGCACGCCCACCGGAGGAACGACATGCTGCTGACGACCGCCCCGGGCACCCTTCCCCGGAGCACCGGCGCACAGATCCTGAACCTGCTCCTGCCGCACCACCGCACCACCGACCAGCCCCAGGCCACGGCGGCCGACGCGTTCCCCCATCAACTGCGCCGGATCAACGACTTCCTCCGCAAGGACGCCCCCGTCGTCCTCACCCTGCCCGGCTTCCCCTGCAAGTCACCCAACCCGGCCAAGACCCTCGGCCACCTCCCCGACATGGGCGAACGTCTCTCCCTCACCTTCCTCGACACCCTGTGCGCCGAGATCGAGAAGATCCACCCACCCGGCGCCCAGGTCGTCATCTGCTCCGACGGCCATGTCTTCGGCGACCTGATCCGCGTCCCCGACGAGCACATCGACGCCTACGCGGACGAACTGCGCGCGCAGATCAGGGAGTCGGGCCTGCGCCGCCTGACCGTGTTCGACCTGCGCGACGTCCTCGGCGACCTCCCGCACGACGGCAAACGGGCCCACGTCCACGACCGCTACGCCCCCACCCTGGACGCCCTGCGCGCCGAGGTCCGCACCGACGCGCCCACCCTCGCCCTGTACCGGGGCATCACCCGCTTCCTCGTCGAGGACACCGCCGAGTTCCCCGGCACCCGCTCCGCCCTGCAACGCGAGTGCCGCGGACGGGCGTACGGCGTCATCCAGCGCAGCCGCGCCTGGGGCCGGCTCATCGCCGATCACCACCCGCGCGCGGTACGTCTGTCCATCCATCCCCAGCCCGTGGGCGCCGCCAAGTTCGGCATCCGGCTGCTCGACGCCCCCGACGTGTGGACCACGCCCTGGCACTCCGTCGCCCTGCGCGAGACCGACGGCCGCTGGACCCTCATGCCCCACGCCAGGGCGCGGCGCCTGGGCCGGCTGGTGCACCGCGACGGCAGACCGAGCCACTACCAGCGGGCGTGACGGCGCACCCGGGGCGTTGTCAGTGGGCCGTGTTATCCAGGTGGGGATCTGGGAGGTGACTCGATGCTGATCGAAACGACCGCTCCACTGGCCCGCGCCACCGAGGAGGCGATCCGCACCGGCAACGTGGCGGCGCTGCGGGACCTGCTCACCGCGCATCCGGGGCTGGCCACGGCGCGGGTGGGCAACATGAAGACCACGCGGACCCTGCTGCACATCGCCACCGACTGGCCCGGCCACCTGCCCGGCGGCCCCCGGACGGTGACCGCGCTGGTCGCGGCCGGCGCGGAGGTGAACGCCCGGTTCACCGGCGCGCACCGCGAGACCCCGCTGCACTGGGCGGCGAGCTGCGACGACGTGCCCGTCCTGGACGCCCTGCTCGACCTGGGCGCCGACATCGAGGCCGACGGCGGGGTGATCGGCGACGGCACACCCCTGGCGGACGCGGTGGCCTTCGGGCAGTGGAGGTGCGCGCGACGCCTGGTGGAGCGCGGCGCCCGCACCACCCTGTGGCAGGCCGCCGCCCTCGGCGAGGCCGACCGCGTCGCCGACTGCTTCTCCTCCGACTCCGACCGGCCCGGAGCCGAGGACGTCACCGCCGCCCTGTGGTGCGCCTGCCACGGCGGGCAGCGCGACATGGCCGACTACCTGCTGCGACGGGGCGGTGACATCAACTGGATCGGCTACGACCGGCTCACCGCGCTGGACGCCGCCCACCGCGCGGGCCACCGGACGCTGGTCGGATGGCTGCGCGAGCAGGGGGCGAGGTCCGCCGAGGAGTTGGTCTGACACCGGCCGAGATGCGGGCGGCCGGGCAGGGGTGAAGACTGGGACTCGGCGGGGACGCTGCGCCCTGCCGACATCGACACGTCGATACATCCACACGAGGTGCGAACGGATCCGCGCACCACGCCCCCGCAGCCCGCCCGGACGTCAGGCGCCGCCATCCGTCCGCGGCTCACCGTCCTCACACGGAGGGAGCCGGCCATGGGCGGCATCAACGGAACAGCAATGGAGGGCCTGCGCGAGGGGATGCGGGGACCCGTCATCACCGCGCGGGACCCGGGTTACGACGAGACCCGCGCCATCTACAACGCCATGATCGACCGGCGCCCCGCGGCCTTCGCCCAGTGCGTGGACGCCGCGGACGTACGGACCGCGATCTCCTTCGCGCGGGACAACGCAGTGGAGCTCGCGGTGCGCGGCGGCGGCCACAGCGGACCCGGCCTGTGCCTGGTCGACGACGCGCTCGTCCTGGACCTGTCGACCATGCGCGGCGTACGCGTGGACCCGGGCACGATGACCGCACAGGTGTCCGGCGGCGCCCAACTGGGCGACCTGGACCACGCGACCCACACCTTCGGCCTGGGCGTGCCGGCCGGCATCATCTCGATGACCGGCGTGGGCGGCCTCACCCTCGGCGGCGGCCACGGCCACCTCACCCGCAAGTACGGCCTGACCATCGACAGCCTGCTGTCGGCGGACGTGGTCCTCGCCGACGGAACGTTCGTCACCGCCTCCGAGGACGAGCACCCCGACCTGTTCTGGGCGCTGCGGGGCGGCGGCGGGAACTTCGGCGTCGTCACCTCGTTCACCTTCCGGCTGCACCCGGTCGGCACGGTCGGCGTCGCGGTGACCGTGTGGCCGGTCGACCGCACACCGGAAGTACTGCGCTGGTACCGCGAGTTCATCCCCGCCGCGCCGCAGGACCTCAACGGCTTCTTCACCCTCTTCGCCATCCCGCCCGGACCGCCGTTCCCCGAGCCGATCCACGGGCAGAAGATGTGCGGTGTCGTCTGGTGCTACACCGGCGACCTGGAGGGCGACCGGCTGGAGCAGGCGCTGGCCCCGGTGAACGAACCGGCGCCGTCCGCCTTCCACTTCACCACGCCCATGCCCTACCCCGCCCTGCAGGCCATGTTCGACGAGCTGATCCCCAAGGGCTACCAGTGGTACTGGCGCGGCGACTTCTTCGACACGATCTCCGACGCCTCCATCGACGTCCACCACAAGTACGGCGAGAACCTCCCCACCGAGCTGTCCCTGATGCACCTGTATCCCGTGGACGCCGCGGCCCACCGGGTCGGCGCCGACGACACGGCCTGGGCCTACCGGGACGCCCTGTGGTCCGGAGTGATCGCCGGGGTCGACCCGGACCCCGCCAACGCCGGGCTGATCCGGCAGTGGTGCGTCGAGTACTGGAGCGATCTGCATCCGCACTCCATGGGCGGCGCCTACATCAACTTCATCGGCGAGGGGGAGAGCACCGACCGCGTCCACGGCACCTATCGCGGCCACTACGACCGGCTGGCCGCGATCAAGCAGACCTACGACCCCGACAACTTCTTCCACGCCAACCAGAACATCCCGCCGACGCCCGGCTGATGTCCCTCGCCCCGTCGTTCACCCGGAGGCACCGCCTGGGGTAAGGTCCCCAGGGTTGTTCGGCTACTGACTGGTAGTGCGCCGGTGCGGGGAGTGTCGGAGGGCGGCAGAACGATGGAATCCCAGTTGGGCGAGGGCGGATCCGTGGGCGTCGACGGCACCCGCCTGGAGGAGATGGCGCCCGAACCGCTGCTGACCCGCGACTACGAGACACGCCCCTCCCTCGTGTACGAGCGGCTCAGGCAGCGGCACGGCCCGGTCGCCCCGGTCGACCTGCTCGGCGTTCCCGCCTGGCTGGTCCTCGGCTACCGCGAGGCGCTGCAGGTGCTCCAGGACGACGAGGGCTGGCCGAAGGGGCTGGAGAACTGGCGGGCCCGCACCGACGGCGAGGTCCCCGCCGACTGGCCGCTCGGGCCCAGCCTGGAGGTCAACCACATCCTGATCCAGGGCGGCCCCGGATACGGATCGCTGCGCACGGCGTGGGACGCGGCGCTCAAGCCGTTCCAGGATCCCTCCCACCCCCAGGCGAAGCGGCTGAAGGCGGCCGTCACCGCCTACGCCGACGAACTGATCACCCTGGTCGGACAGGGCGGCGGCACGGGCGTCGCCGACCTGTCCGCGCAGTTCTCGCGGCCGCTGCCGCTGATGGTGGCCAGCCACCTCCTGGGCTTTCCCGGATCACAGGGCGACGACGCCCTGATGGACATGTGGCGGGTCCTGGACGCGGGCCCGGACGCCGAGCCCGCTCTGGAGCGGCTGCTGGCGACGCTCGCGGAACTGGCGGCCGTGAAGCTGAAGGAGCCGGGCGACGACTTCCCCTCCCACCTCCTGGCCGCCCACCCCGGTCTCTCGCTCGACGAGCTGGCCCGCGAGCTGTTCATGCTGCTCGGCATGACCTCCGACCACGTCGGCATCCTCATGTCCAACACCGTGGTCGAGGTCATCTCCGGCGACGGCGACGGCGTGCGCGCCAGTCTGTCCGCCGGAATGATCCGGGAGACCATGAACCGCGTCGTCATGCGCAAGCCGCCGCTGGTGAACTTCGTGCCGCGGTTCGCCGCCAAGGACACCCCGCTCGGCGCCTACACGATCCGCGCCGGCGACCCGGTGTGGGTCTCCTCCGCCGCCGCGCACGCCGACCCGCTCTTCGCCGACCATGTCGCATCCGGCAGCACGATCAGCACCCGGGCCCATCTGTCCTGGGGCGCCGGCCGCCGCCAATGCCCGGCGCGCGAGCTGGCCTCCACGGTCGCGGCGGTCGGCGTGGGCCGGCTCTTCGAGCGGTTCTCCGATCTGGAGCTGGCCCTGCCGGCCGACCAACTGCCCTGGCGCTCCTCGCCGTTCATGCGCGGCCTGCGCTCGCTGCCCGTACGGTACGAACTCGCCCCGATGACCGAGCGGCCCACGACGCCCGGGCACGCGCCGGCCGCGCAGTCGGCGCCGGAGTCGGAGCCCGAGAACGCCGAGCCGGTGCTGCCGGACCAGTCCGCCCGGCAGCGCTCGTCGCTGTGGCGCTACCTGACGGGCCTGATCCGCGGCGGTCGTTGATCCGGGGCGGTACGCACCGGGCCGCGCGGTCGACTCCATGATCGACTGGAGGGCCGTACGGCACCGGCGTACGGTCGAATGGTGGCGGGAGCCAGTCACCGAACACCCGCCCACGGCGCACTGCCATGAGCAACCCGGAGCCGACACCCGAAGCACGGGCCACCCCGCAGGAGACGGAGCGGGGCGAGGGCCGGGGCAGCGGTATGGCGCTGCTGGTCATCGCGTCCTGTCAGCTGATGGTGGTGCTCGACATCACCATCGTGAACATCGCCCTGCCGCACATCCAGCGTTCGCTCGACTTCTCCACGACGAGCCTGTCCTGGGTGGTCAACGCCTACACGCTCACCTTCGGCGGACTGCTGCTGCTCGGCGGCCGGATGGGCGACATCCTCGGCAGACGGCGCGTGTTCATCTTCGGCGTGCTGCTGTTCGTGCTCGCCTCGCTGCTCGGCGGAATGTCCCAGAACTCCTGGCAACTCCTGGCCGCCCGCGCTCTGCAGGGCGTCGGCGGCGCCATCGCCTCCCCGACCTCCCTCGCCCTGATCAGCACGACCTTCCGTGAAGGACCCGAACGCAACCGGGCGTTCGGGGTGTTCGCCGCGGTCTCGGCGGGCGGCGGCGCGATCGGGCTGCTGGCGGGCGGCATGCTGGTCGAGTGGCTCAACTGGCGCTGGGTGCTGTTCGTCAACGTGCCCATCGGGCTGCTCATCGCGCTCGCCACCCCGCGCTGGATCCGTGAGTCCGAGCGCCACCCCGGGCACTTCGACCTGGCGGGCGCGCTCACCTCCACCGTCGGCATGGTGCTGCTGGTGTACGGGTTCATCCGGGCCGCGCAGGACGGCTGGCGGGACGCGCTCACCCTGGCCGCGTTCGGGGCGGCCGTCGTGGTGCTGCTGCTGTTCGTGCTGGTCGAGCAGCGCTCCAGACAGCCGATCACACCGCTGCACATGTTCGCGGACCGCAACCGGGCGGGCACGTACGGCATGATGCTGAGCCTGGCCGCGGCGATCTTCGGCATGTTCTTCTTCCTCACCCTCTTCGTGCAGAACGTGCTGGACTTCAGCCCGCTGCAGGCCGGTCTCGCCTTCCTGCCGGTGAGCGCCGTCATCGCGGTGGGCGCGGGGCTCGCCTCCCAACTGCTGCCGAAGTACGGGCCCAAGCCGTTCATGGTGACGGGCGCGATCCTGGCCGCCGCGGGCCTGGCCTGGCTGACCCTGACCGACGTCCACTCCACCTACGCGGGCAGCATCCTCGGGCCCATCCTGGTCTTCAGCCTCGGCATGGGCATGGAGTTCGTGTCCCTGACCCTGATGGCGCTGTCCAACGTGGCCACCCAGGAGACCGGTGCCGCCTCGGGGCTGCTCAACGCCACCCAGCAGGTGGGCGGTTCCCTCGGGCTGTCCATCCTGGTCACGATGTTCGGCACGGCCAGCAACAACGAGGCCGACAAACAGATCCCGGCCTTCCTGTCCCGGGCCACCCCGCCGGAGCGGCTGCGCTTCGAGCGCACGGGGCAGCTTCCGCCGCCGTACGCTGACGAGGTCCTGACCGCCGGTGTCTCGGCCACATTCATCATGGCGGCGATCTTCACGGTGATCGCCGCGGTGATCGCCCTGCTCGTGATCCAGGTCCGGCCCTCCGACCTGGAGCGGCTGCAGGGCGGCGGGATACCGACCCCCTGAGGCGTTCGCCACGCAGAGTGACAGATCCCATGCCTCGCGTGCCCACAGTGACAGTTCTGACGCCCCATCCGATGTGTGACTCGTGGGGAAGGTGCGCACAACTGGTGCGCCTGGTGTGACGACCTTCACCCCGATGTGGCGGAAAGTGATGAATTCCTTACGCAAGAAGCGCGTAAGGGACGGTAATGCAGACAACGTCCGTGGAGGTTTCGAGTGCGACCGTTCACCCTCAACTACGCGTCTCCCCGAGGGCTTCCGATCGCGGTGACGCCGTATCACTTCGACCCGGCCCGGCAGCTGAACGTGCTGCCCGACGGCCGCCCCGCCGTCAGTGACCCCGAACTCCTGCTCGCGGTCGGCACGACGACGTCGACCGCCGGGTCCGCGACTCACTTCGACGACTGACGAACCGGGCGCGCATGACGGTTCTGATCCTCACGTCCGAGGAGGACGTGACCGCCGACATGGTGGTGACCAGACTGCACGGGACGGGCACGCCCGTGCTGCGGCTGGACCCCGCCGACCTGCCGGGCAAGGCCGTGCTGTCCGCCGACTACGCGCACGGTGACTTCGACGGGCATCTGTCGGTCAACGGACATGTGCTCAGCATGGGCGGCCTGCGCTCCATCTGGGTGCGCAGGCCGGGGGAACCGGCCGCGCACGCCGCCGACCCCTCACCGTGGCTGACCGCCGAGACCCGGCAGGCGCTGTACGGGATGCTCCACTCCGCCGCCGCACGGTGGATGAACCATCCGCGCAACGCCGACCAGGCCCGGCTGAAGCCCTGGCAGCTGCGGGTCGCCCACCTCAGCGGCTTCGCCGTGCCACCGACGGTCTTCACCACGGCACCCCGGCTGGCCCGGGAGTTCGCCGAGGAGCACCGGGAGGTCGTGGTGAAGTCCGCCTCGGGTCCGCCGCCCGGCGACGACCCGGCGCTGGCCCTGCCCACCACCCTCATCGGCCCCGACGCGGACTTCTCCGCCGTCGCGGCCGGGCCCGCGCTGCTCCAGCGGTACGTGCCCAAGCGGGCCGACATCCGCCTGACCTGCGTCGGCCCCCGCCTGTTCGCCGCGCGCAAGACCGCCGAGCCCGGCCAGGTCGACGGCCGCTACGGCGACACCGAGCACTCCTGGGAGCCGGTCGAGGTCCCCGAGCGCATCGGCAAGTCGGTGCACGAGTACGTCACCCTCGCCGGACTGGCCTACGCCGCCTTCGACTTCGCCGAGGACGAGGACGGCATCTGGTGGTTCCTGGAGTGCAACCAGGGCGGCCAGTTCGGCTTCGTCGAGCTGGAGACCGGGCAGCCGATCTCGGAGGCCGTCGCCCATTGGCTGGCACAGCGCAGGCCGGACCGCCGCGGCGGGTGAGCCGGCCGGCCACTCCCGCTGGACTACCTTGAGGAGCACAGGCACACCGGTCGCGGAACACGGGAGGGCACGCGATGACCACGCGGCGGGCGATCGCGCCGGAAGAGCTCGACACGCTGAACCTGGCCGATCCGCGGTTGCACGCCGAGAGCGATCTGTCCGCCGTGTGGCGCCATCTGAGGGAGCATCGGCCGGTCCACTGGAATCCGCCGACCGACACCGCCCCCGGCTTCTGGGTGGTGACCCGGCACGCCGACGTCACCTCCGTGTACCGGTCCAGCGCACGCTTCACCTCCGAGGGCGGCAACGTCCTGGAGACGCTGCTCGCGGGCGGCGACACCGGGGCCGGGCGGATGCTCGCCATCACCGACGGGGAGAGGCACACGGGGCTGCGCCGTGTGCTGATGTCGGCGTTCTCGCCGCGGGCGCTGGAGCCCATCGTGGAGAGTGTGCGGCGCACGGTGAACCGGCTGCTGCGGGACGCGCTGGAGAAGGGCCGCTGCGACTTCGCCACCGACGTGGCGGCCGGGATACCTCTCGGCGCCATCTGCGACCTGCTGGGCGTTCCCGACCGCGACCGGGCCCATGTGCTGAGCCTGACGTCCTCCGCGCTGGGCTCGCACGAGGCGGACAGTACGGCGGTGGACGCGTGGATCGCCAAGAACGAGATCCTGCTCTACTTCGCGGGCCTCGCCCGCGACCGGCGCGACAGCGGCCACTCGGACGTCATCGCCCTGCTGGCGGGGAGCGAGGTGGGCGGGCTGCCGCTGGACGACGACGAGATCATCCTCAACTGCTACAGCCTGATCCTGGGCGGCGACGAGACGGCCCGGCTGTCCATGGCCGGCGCCGCCCTCGCGCTGCTGGACCACCCCGACCAGTGGCAGGCCCTCAAGTGCGGCGACGCCGGCATCGGCACCGCCGTCGAGGAGATCCTGCGCTGGACGACCCCCGCCCTGCACTCCGGACGCACCGCGACCGCCGACACCGAGGTCGGCGGCCGGCCGGTCGGGGCAGGGGAGATCGTCACCGTGTGGAACGCCTCCGCCAACCATGACGAGCAAGTCTTCGACACACCGGCCGAGTTGCGCCTGGACCGCACCCCGAACAAGCACGTCACCTTCGCCTACGGCCCCCACTTCTGCCTCGGCGCCCATCTGGCCCGGGCGGAGATCGGGGCGGTACTGGCCGGGCTGCGGGACCTGGTGGCGCAGATGGAGCAGACGGGCCCGGCCAAGCCCGTCTACTCCAACTTCCTCAGCGGCCTCAGCGCCCTGCCGATCGCGCTGAAGGCCGCCTGAACCGGGCGTACCGCCTACCCGGCCAGCTCCTTGCGGATGCGGTCCAGCATGAACGCCGAGGACTCCTTGGCCCGCTCCTCCCAGGCGAAGACGCAGGCCGTGGCGACGCCGTCGAAGTTCAGCTCGCGCAGCGTGCCGAAGAAGGCGTCCCAGTCGACCTCGCCCTGCCCGATGTCCAGGTGCTGGTGGATGCGGGCCGGGGTGCCGGGCGGGTTGAGAATGTAGCGCAGGCCGGACGAACCCTTGTGGTTGAAGGAGTCCGCGATGTGCACGTGCTGGAGCTTGTCACCGGCGTAGCGCATCATCGCCGCGATGTCCGCCGTCGGGTCCGCACCCGACAGGTGGAAGGAGTGCGGGGCGCAGTAGAGGTAGTTCACCCACGGCTTGTTGATCGCGCGGACCAGGTCGACCGCGGGGGTGTTCTCCTCGCAGAAGTCGTCCGGGTGCGCCTCCAGGTTCAAAGCGATGCCTTCGCGCTCGAACACCGGCAGCAACTCCTCCAGCGAGCGCCAGAAGGCCGCCTCGCTCTCGGCGGCCCGCTCGGGACGGCCGTTGAACTCGCTGTTCATGAGCGGACACTCGAGGTCGGAGGTGATCTCGATCATCCGCTTCCAGTAGCGGACGGCCGCCTGCCGCTCGGTCTCGTCCGGCGAGGACCACTTGTACAGCGGCAGCACGGACGAGAGCTGGACGCCGTGGGTGCGCAGGGAGTTCTTCAGCTCGGCGATCCGCTCGTCGTCGGCGCGCGGGTGCAGGAAGAACGGCATGAAGTCGTCGCGGGGCGACAACTCGATGTACTCGTAGCCGAGTTCTGCGACCGTGCGCACCATCTCGTCGATGGGCAGTGCGCGGAGCATGTACGGGTCGAGGGCGATTTTCACGCGGCACCTCCGTAGCAGGCGGGACGGGGCTTGAGGTCGGTGGCGACGACGCGGCCCGACTCCAGGGCCTCGACGGTCGCCGCGGTGATGACGGTGGCGGCGTAGCCGTCCCAGGCCGAGGGTCCGGTGGGCTCGTCGCCGGCGGTGAGGGCGGTGATCCACTCGCGGAACTCGGTGTCGAAGGCGTCCCGGAAGCGGCCCACCCAGTCCGTGAGCACCTCGGTGCTGTGCCGGGCGGCGGTGCGCACGCCGACCGCGGCGGGGTCGGGGAGGCGGACGAGGCCCTCCTCGCCGACGGTCTCGCACTGGATGTCGTAGCCGTACTGGCAGTTGACGAAGACCTCGAGGTCGATACGGACGCCCTTGGCGGTCTCGAACAGCATGATCTGCGGGTCCTTGAGGTGCTCGAACCGCTTGCTCGTGGCGCGCGGCAGGACCACCTGAGCGGAGATGATCTCGTCGTCCAGCAGCCAGCGCAGGACGTCGATCTCGTGCACGGCCGTGTCGAGGGCGGCCATGTCGGAGGTGTACGACTGCGGCACGGTGGGGTTGCGGTGGGCGCAGTGCACGATCAGGGGTTCGCCGATCCGGCCGGAGTCGATGACCTGCTTCAGCTGCCGGTAGCCGGCGTCGTAGCGGCGCATGAAGCCGACCTGGACCAGACGGCGGCCGTGGGCCATCTCGGCCTCGACGATCTTCAGGCAGTCCTCGGCGGTGGTGGCCAGCGGCTTCTCGCAGAACACCGGCTTGCCGGCCGCGATGGCGTTCAGCACGTGCTCGGCGTGGGTCGGGCCCCAGGACGTGACCAGCACCGCGTCCACGTCGTCCGCCGCGATCACGGCGGCACCGTCGGGCAGCACTCGGGCGCCGACCGGGGCCGCCGCGTCCTCGGCGCGGGCGGCGTCGATGTCGGTGACCGCTGTGACACGGGCGCCGGTGACGGTGTCGGTCAGGCGCCGGATGTGCTCCTTGCCGATCCAGCCGGCGCCGATGACGCCTACTCGCACAGTCATGGGTGGTGGTCCTTTCTGCGGTCCCCGGCCGCGACGGACCCGGGGACGGGGTGTTCAGGAGGAGCAGACGGGGTGTTCAGGAGAAGCAGGAGAGAGCTGGTGACCAGGTCCTCGGTGAAGGGTGTGAGCCCGAGGTCCTCCGGGCGGCCTCCGTCCGCGTGACCGTGCTCTCTGCGACGTCCGTCATGGGCCGCTTCTCACTTGCTGACCGTGGGGCGCCGGATACCGGTCAGGCCGCAGCCCGCCAGGTGCTCACGGGTGCTGACGGCGATGGGCAGCGGCACCTCGGGTGCGCACGGGTACAGGTCCTGCTCGACGATGACGAACAGCTCCGCGTCGAGCCGGGCCAGTTCCGCGACCACGTCGGCGGGCCTGGGCACGCCCGCGGGCGGCGACACGCACACACCGCGCCTGACGGCCTCGCCGAACGACAGGTCCTCGGCGGCGACCTGGGCGAGGATCTCCGGGTCCATCTGCTTGATGTGGACGTACCCGACGCGCTCGCCGAAGCGGCGGATCAGGTCGAGGTTGTCGCCGCCGCCGTAGGCGACATGGCCGGTGTCCAGGCAGAGGTTGGTCCAGCGGGAGTCGGACTCGTTGAGCAGGCGCTCGATCTCCGGCTGGGTCTGGATGTGGCTGTCGGCGTGCGGGTGGACGACGAGGCGTACGTCGTACTCGTCGAGGAGCAGCTTGCCGAGCCGGTCGGCGGCCTTGCCGAAGCCCGCCCACTGCTCGGCGGTCAGCTCCGGCGACTCGGTGAAGGCGCCGGTCTTCTCGTCGCGGTACATGGGCGGCAGGAGCACCAGGTGGTGGGCGCCCGCGGCGGCGGTCAGCTCCGCGACCCGCCGGACATGGGCGAGCGTCTCGTCCCAGGCCTCGGGCCGGTGCAGAGCGCCGAAGGCGGTGCCGCCGGAGACCTGCAGCCCGCGCGCGTCGAGCTCCTCCCTGAGCTGCTGCGGGTCGGTGGGGAGGTAGCCGTACGGCCCGAGTTCCAGCCACCGGTATCCCGCCGCGGCGAGCTCGTCCAGGAAGCGGGTGTACGGGACCTGCTGGTCGTCCTCGGGGAACCAGACTCCCCACGAGTCGGGGGCCGAGCCCAGGCACAGGTTGCCCGCGGTGGTGCGGAGCGAGGTTGGCACCGTTGCCATGACAAGTCCTTCGGGGGAGGCGGCGGTCGTCGGCGGACGTATCCACGGATCTTCTGTCGCGCTCTACTAGCGCGCTCTAGTGCGAGTACGATGACTCTGGTCCAAATGTCATGTCAATAGCTTGCTGCTGGGAGATTTCGAGCGCTGGTTAAGGTGAACGGCGTCGAAGGGTGGGTTCACAGGTGGATGCGTCAGGCCGTCAGCGGCCCACGATGGCGGACGTCGCCGAGAAGGCCGGAGTGTCCCGAGCGCTTGTCTCGATCATCTTCCGCGATCTTCCGGGCGCCGGTCGCGAGACACGCGAGCGGGTGCTGCGCGTCGCCGACGAGATCGGCTACCGCCCGGACAACGCGGCCCGGCTGCTCGCGCGCGGCCGCAGCCGCACCCTCGGTGTGATGTTCACCGTCCACCAGACCTTCCATACGGACCTCATCGCGGGCATATACCCGGAGGCCGAGCGGCTCGGCTACGACGTCCTGCTCTCCGCCGCGGCCCAGGGCCGCAGCGAGGAGAAGGCGGTGGAGGCGCTGCTCGGCCACCGCTGCGAGGCGGTGATCCTGCTCGGCCCCGACGCGGACCCCGGCTACCTCGACGCGCTCGGCCGCCGCACCGTCGCCGTCTCGGTGAGCCGCCGGGTGCCCCATGCGCGCGTGGACTTCGTGCACAGCGCCGAGGGCAAGGGCGCCCGGCAGGCGATGGACCACCTCGTGGAGCTGGGCCACCGGCGGATCGTGCACATCGACGGCGGGCGCGGCCCCGGCTCGGCCGAGCGGCGACGGGCGTACCGGGCGGCGATGCGCAGGCATGGGCTGGAGGCCGAGCTGCGGGTGATCCCCGGCGCGCACACCGAGGAGTCCGGCATCGAGACGGGGCGCCTGCTGCTGGCGGAACGCGACCAGGGGCGGCCGCTGCCCACGGCGGTCCTCGCGGGCAACGACCGCTGCGCGATGGGCCTGTTGATGACGTTGACCCGGGCGGGCGTCGAGGTGCCGCGCGACATGTCGGTCGTCGGCTACGACGACAGCCACCTCTCCCACCTGATGCCGATCGGCCTGACCACCGTCCGCCAGGACGCGGTCCTCATGGCCGAGCACGCGGTCCGCTTCGCCGTGGAGCGGCTGGAGGACCCGGAACTGCAGCCGCGCGAGGCGGTGCTGGACCCCAAGCTCGTGGTCCGGGGCACGAGCGGGCCGGCCCCGCAGGAGCCGGCCTGAGAACAAACAGCGGCGGTGCCGACCGTGCCCCGTCGCGGTCACGGCCGACACCGCCTGTCCATGGACGCGCCTAGCGCGTGCCCTTCGCGGCGAACTCGGCCACCGCGTCGACGTTGTCCTTGGTGATGAAGGCGGGCCCGGTCAGCACCGGAGCGGTGCCGCCGCCGCTGAAGTTGCCGTTGGTCTTGTACAGCCACAGCGAGTCGACCGCCAGGTAACCCTGCAGGTAGGGCTGCTGGTCGACGGCGAACTCGACCTTGCCGTCCTGCACTGCCGTCACCAGTTCCTTGTTGAGGTCGAACGTCGCCACCTTGGCCTTGCTGCCCGCGTCGGACACCGACTGCACGGCGGTCAGCGCGAACGGGGCGCCGAGCGTGACCACCTGGTCGATGGAGGAGTCCTGCTGGAGCTTGGCGGTGATCGTCGACTTCACCGACGGCATGTCGGTGCCGTTGACGTACAGGATGTCGGTCTTGCCCTTGAACCCCTTCTTCAGACCGGCGCAGCGGGCCTCCAGCGCCACATGGCCCTGCTCCTGGATGACACAGACGGCGTGCTTGGCACCCGTCTCGTTGAGCCGCTCACCGAAGGCGTTGCCGGCGATGTTCTCGTCCTGGCCGAAGTACTCGAGCATGCCGAGTTCCTTCCAGTCGTCCAGGCCGGAGTTGAAGCCGACGACCGGGATGCCGGCCGCCGTGGCCTTGGCCACCACGGCCTTCATGGCGCTCGGCTTGGCCGCGGTCAGGGCGATGCCGTCGACCTTCTGGTCGATGGCGTTCTGCACCAGGTTGGCCTGGTTGCCGGCGCTCGGGTCGCTGGAGTAGACGAGCTTGACGTTGTCCTTGGCCGCGGCGGCCTCGGCGCCCTTGCGGATCAGGTCCCAGAAGGTGTCGCCGGGGGCCGCGTGGGTGATCATGGCCACGGTCATCCGAGGAGTGTTGGCCTTGCCCGCCGAGGCGTCCGCCGAGCCCTCCTCGGACTCCTTGCCGCCGGAGCTGCTGGAGCATCCTGCGGCGAACAGGGTGGCGGCCAGGGCGGCGGCCGTCAGAGTGGCGGCTCGGTGGTGTCTGCGCATGTCCCATGCACCTCGCTGTGCTAGTAGGGGCGGGTTCTCAGGTGGGGGGAGGTTCACGGGTACCGCCCGTTGGATATCGACTGGAGCGCTGCACTAGCGCGCTCTAGTGGCAGGTACTATGCGGCTGTCCGCAGATGATGTCAATGGCTTTGTCAGGACGTATCGACAAAGGAGATGCGGCAGGGGGCGTCACGGGGTGCGGACGGCCCGCCGGCCAGGGGCGACGCGCGACCACCCCGCCTCGAAAAAGACGGGGTGGTGACGTCCGGGCGGGTGACTGCTCAGGCGGGCCGTATCGCGCTGTGGATCGCCGACTCGCCGGCGTAGTGGATCGACTCCTCGCGGATGATCGCACCCGGTCCCGGGGCGTGGATCATCATGCCGTTGCCGGAGTAGATCCCGACGTGTCCGACGTGGAAGAGCACCAGGTCACCGGGCTCCAGGTAGGCCAGGGCGACCCCCCGTCCCGCCGACGCCTGCTCCTGGGCGGTGCGGGGCAGCGTGATGCCGGCGGCCTTCCAGGCGGCCTGGGTGAGGCCGGGGCCGTCGAACGCCTCCGGGCCGGTCGTGCCCCAGACACAGGGCTTGCCCAGCTGTGCACGAGCGAACTCCAGGGCGCGGACGGCCCGGGTGTCCTGCGATCCCGTGGAGGTGAGGGCGGTGCTCGGAGCCAGTGCTGCGCCCGGGTCCGGCGTCAGGCTCAGGACGGGAGCAGTGAGGGGGTCGGCGATCGGGGCCGGGGCGGGTGTCGGCCAGGCCGTCGCGCCGGGCGGGACCGTGGTGAGGTCGGCTGCCGACTGGGCCCGCAGTGCCTGCCACTGCTCCTCGGCCGACGGCTCGAGCCGGGCCGGTGCGGCACCCCAGGCGTCGGCGGCGGGCAGGGCGGCGGGCGCCGTGAGCGGATCCGCCGTGAGCGGATCGCTCTGTCGCGTGGCGTACAGGGACAGCAGTTCGCGGGCCAGGTCCAGCTTGCGCTGGTTCTGCTCCTTGGTCGCCCGCAGCCCGGACCGCTGCTGGAGGTCGGCCGCCGCCGGTTCGGTGGCCGGGGCGGCCGAGGGGGGCAGGGCGGGGATCGCCGGCATGACCTGGGTGGCCTGAGCGTCGGCCTCCGGAGCGGCCGGCAGGGCGGCGAGCGGGTCGGCGGGCAGCTCCGCCAGGGGATCCGTGCCGGTGGTCGGTGCGGCCGTCAGCTCCAGTGGCGCGCGACCGGAGGCCCCCAGCGCCAGGTCGGTGCCGTCCGCCGGCCGCGCGGGCCTCGACTGGGCGGGACGGTCCGGCATTCTGTCGCTCGGCAGCACCGCCGGGACGATCGGACCCAGATTCGCGCGCGCACGGTCGAACCACTGCCGGGCGACGCTGTCGAGGGAGCGGTCGCCGCGCCGGCTGTCCGCCTCCCGGGGCGGGGCGGCGGGTGCGCGTCCGGCGTCGGCCGATGGGGCGGCGCGCCCCGGCGGTCCCGCCGACGACGCACGGGTGGCGTTGAAGGTTCCCGAGTCGGTCTCGGCCCGGTCGTAGAGAGCGGCGACTCGTCGGCTGACCTCCTCGCGGCTCGGTGACTCGTCCGCGAGGGAGGGGGTGGCGCCCGCCGTCTGGCCGAGCAGGGCCACCGAGGTGAGGGCCGCCGACGCGAGTGCGGAGTTGCGCATGCCGGGCAGGCTGAGAGCCCCCGGCCGCGCGGTGCCTTCCGGCGCCATGGGCGACGTACTCCTTCCGTACTCCGCCTACCGAGTTAGCTGACGGGTTCGGGCGGTCGGTCCGGAAGGTGTGCCCTACGGCCCTTGCCCCGAAAGGCGGTCGGGCCGATTCACCCCAAGTTCGGTTGGGTCCCCGGCTCCGGTGAACCTCGATGGCGCACCGGACTCGGCGGAGGCCGCGCGTCCCGACGGGGTTCGCCGGAGGTCGTCGTGCGGCCTGATCCGTAACCTAGCCAACTTGTGCGCCTGCCGTGAAGGTTGAGGCGTTAAATGTCCGATACGTTTTTGTGACCTTCGACGCTTGGAGGGGAATGGCCGCCCGCTTCACTTCGCGGTGCTTCGGCGCCGCCACGCTTCGTAGTGATCCAGGATCGTCTGCTCGATCGGGCGGTAGCTGATGCCCAGTTCGCCGATGCTGCGGCTGTTGTCCACTCGGAACCGGATGCCGAGGTGTTTGCGGATGTGATCCTGCGTCAGTCCGAAGGCGGGGCCGAGGACGCGAACCGGCCAGTGCGGGAGTGCGGTGCGCGGGAGGCGGAGGTCGCGCGGGTGGCGGGTGCGCAGGATGCGGGACATCTCGTGGAACGACGTCATGGTCTCGGCGGCCACGATGTAGCGGCCCTTGGCGTCCGGGTTCTCGGCCGCCGCGATGTGCGCGTCGGCCACGTCGCGCACGTCCACCGTGGTGAAGCTGAAGTCCGGGGCGCCGTAGAAGAAGTAGCCCCTGAACAGCTCCTGGAGCAGGAACAGGCTGCCGGACTCGGAGGCGGGAGTGAGGGACGGCCCCAGGATCAGGCCGGGGTTGACCGACACCATGCGCCAGCGTCCCTGGGCGGCCTCCGCCTCCCATGCCGCGCGTTCGGCGACCGTCTTCGCGTAGTGGTACGGGTTGTTCTCCACCGTGCTGGTGGTGTTGAAGTACCGCTCCGAGAGCACCTGGTCGTCCATGTCCAGGACGTCCGCGTAGTCGCCGAAGATCGCGCCCACGGTGGAGGTGAACACGAGCCTGTCCACCGTGGGCGTCCGCTCGATGGCCGCCAGCACATTGCGGGTGCCGTGCAGGGCCGGCTCGACCATCTCCCGGCGGCCGTCCTTGATCTTCTCCGGCATACGGAACGGCGAGGCCACATGGAACACCGTCCGGCATCCGGCCATCGCCTCGTCGAAGGAGCCCTCGGACAGCAGGTCCGCCTCGAACAGCGACAGTTGACCGGGGTGTGCCTCCTGCATCTCCCGCAGCGGCCGCAGCTTCGCCGTGGCGGCCGTGTCGCGCACCGTGGCGTGGACCCGGTGGCCGCGCTCCAGGAGCCGCCTGACCAGATGACTGCCGACGAAGCCGCTGCCGCCGGTCACCAGCACGGCCGCCGAACCGTCCGAGCCCACGCCCCTCACCCCTCACATCGTGCGGTCGGGGGTCACCCTATGGCGCCGTGTCACCAGCGCGGGAGCCGCGGCTCGTACTCCGGGTGGATCCGCCGCATGTAGCCCGTGTCGTCGCGGGAGCGCACCCCCGACTCGACGTACAGCCGGTGCAGCCGGTCGAGGGCGTCGTGGTCGAGTTCGACACCGAGCCCCGGGCCGGTGGGTACCTCGACCGCACCGTCGCGCAGTTCGAGGGCGCCGGGGGCGATCACGTCGTCGGCCGAGTTCCACGGGTAGTGGGTGTCGCAGGAGTGGTCGAGGTTGGGGATGGCCGCCGCCACATGGGTCATCGCGGCGAGGCTGATGCCCAGGTGCGAGTTGGAGTGCATCGACAGCGCGATGCCGAACGCCTCGCAGACCGCCGCCAGTTCACGGGTGCGGCGCAGCCCGCCCCAGTAGTGGTGGTCGGTGAGCAGCACCTGGATCGCCTGCTGCTCGATCGCCGGCTTCAGATGCTCCCAGGCGATCACGCACATGTTGGTGGCGAGGGGAAGCGGCGAGCCCTTCGCCACCTCGGCCATGCCGGGGATGGTCGCGGTCGGGTCCTCCAGGTACTCCAGCACGCCGTCCAGCTCGCGGGCGACGTACCCCGAAGTCTCCACCGTCCAGGCCGTGTTGGGGTCCAGTCGCAGCGGCTGCCCGGGGAACGCCTCCGCCAGTGCCCGGATCGCCGCGATCTCCTCGTCGGGCGGGAAGACACCGCCCTTGAGCTTGAACGAACGGAAGCCGTAGCGCTGTTGCATCAGCCGGGCCTGCTCCACGATCCCGGCGGCATCCAGCGCCTCGCCCCAGTCGTCGCCGACCGCCGGGCGGCCGTCGAGCGCCGGGTGCCGCGCCCACTTGTAGAAGAGGTACGCCGCGAAGGGCACCGAGTCCCGGACCCTCCCGCCCAGCAGATCGCTGACCGGGCGGCCGAGCAGCCTGCCCTGGGCGTCGAGGCAGGCGACCTCCACCGCCGAGGTCGTCCAGCCGCGTTCGTGGGAGCTGGGCACGGTCGGGAGCAGGGCGGCGTCGATGGCCGTCGCGATGGCCGTCGTGTCGAAGGCGTCCATGCCGACGACCGCCTTCGCCGCTGCCTGAAGTCGCTCCAGACGGGCGGTGCCGCCCGGGGACTCGCCGAGGCCCACCGTGCCGTCCTCCAGGACGAGTTGGAGGACGATGCGCAGGGCCAGCGGCTCGTGGACGCCGCCCGAGTTGAGCAGGGGCGGGTCGCGGAAGGCGATCGGCGTGATGATCAGCTCGCGGATGCGGGTGCCGAGGGCGGTGCTCATGCGCGGACCGCCTCCAGACCGCGGTCGACGAGTTCGGCGAGCCGGGCGACATGCTCCGGCGTGGGGTCGAGCAGCGGTGCCCGTACGCCGCCGACGTCGAGGCCGCGCAGGGTCACGCCGGCCTTGACGAGCGCCACGGCGTATCCCGGGACCTCGTCGCGGAGGGCGACGAGGGGGCCGTAGAACTCGTCGAGGAGGGTCGTCACCAACTCCTCGTCACCCTTGGCCAGCGCCTGGTGGAAGGCGAGCGCGATCTCCGGCGCGAAGGCGAACACGGCCGAGGAGTACAGGTCGACGCCGATGCCCCGGTAGGCGGGCGCGGTCATCTCGGCGGTGGGCAGCCCGTTGAAGAACTGGAAGTCCGCACCGCCGGGTACCGCGCGCACGGCACGCACGACGCGGTGCATCAGCTCGATGTCGCCGATGCCGTCCTTGAGGCCGACGACCCCGGGCAGCGCGGCGATCTCGGCCGCCGTCGACTCGGTGAGGCGGGCGCTGCCCCGCTGGTAGAAGATCACCGGCAGATCGGTCGCGGCGGTGACCTCCTCCACGTACCGCACCAGGCCCCGCTGCGGCGCCGTCACCAGGTACGGCGGCAGCAGCAGAAGGCCGTCGGCGCCGGCGCGCGCGACCCGGGCGGCCTGGTCCCGGGCGACCGGCGGCGGGCCGCCCGCCGCGGCCAGGACGGGCACCCGCCCGGCGGTCGTCTCGACCGCGACCCGCGTGGCCCGCTCGATCTCCTCGGGCGTCAGCGCGTGGAACTCGCCGGTGCCGCAGGCGACGAACACCCCGCCGGCGCCCGCGGCCACCCCGGACTCGATGTGCTGAGCGAGCCGTTCCGTGTCCAGCGAGCCGTCCGCGGTGAACGGCGTGACCGGGAAGAACAGCACTCCTTGGAACTTCATTTCTCCCTCGTAACTACGGTGGGGTCAGCCCTTGGTGGCCCCGGCGGCGATGCCGGTGACCAGCGAGCGCTGGAGGAGCAGATAGACGATCAGGCTGGGGAGCAGGGCGATGACCGCACCGGCCAGCACCACCCCGGAGCCGACCTCGGGGTCGGTGCGCAGGATGGACAGGGCGACGGTGACCGTGTAGTCGGTGGGGTCCTTGGAGGCGATCAGGGGCAGCAGGTACTGGTCCCAGATCATGATGAAGCCGAGGACGCCGGCCACGCCGAGCGCGGGCCCGCACAGCGGCAGGACGATCTGCCACAGCATCCTCAGCTCCCCGACGCCGTCGAGCCGGGCGGCCTCCTCGATCTCGTCGGGGACGTCCCGCATGAACTCGGTCAGCATCATCACCGAGAAGCCCCAGGCGCCCAGCGGCAGGATGACGCCCCACACCGTGCCCTTGAGGTCCAGGTGGACCACCGGGACATCGCCGAGGACCAGCGACAGCGGGATCGCGATGACCTCCTCGGGGAGCATCATCGTCAGCATGAACAGGGTCAGGACCAGCGCCTGGCCGCGGAACCGGTGCCGGGCCAGCGCGTAGGCGGCGAGCGTGCACACCACGAGCTGGAGCAGCAGTCCGCCGCCCGCGATGACGAGCGAGTTGGTGAAGTAGTCCCAGATGCCGCGCTCGCCGGCCACCTTGAAGTTCAGCAGGGTGCTGTCGTGCGGCAGGAACGACAGCGAGGAGCCGCCGGCGTTGGTCGTGAACGCTCCCGAGAGGATCGTCAGGAAGGGCGCCGCGAAGACGCCGAGCGCGATCAGACAGAGCAGGATCCGGAAGGTCCAGGCGGGCCCCGGCCGGTCGCTCCAGCCGAGGGCGGTGTCGAAGCGGGCCGGGGTGGTGCGCCGCGGCCGGGCGCCGGGCCGGGCCGGGGAGCCGGGGGCCGTGGGCCGGACGGGGTCGATGACGGGGGCGCTCATCGCACGTCTCCCCTCCTGCGGAAGTAGTTGACCGTGACGGTGAGCAGCAGCGTCACGCAGAGCAGCACGACGGAGGCCGCCGAGGCGCCGCCGATGTCGTTGCGGGTGAAGCCCAGGGTGTAGGCGCGGGTCATCCAGACCTCGGTGGATCCGGCCGGGCCGCCGCCGGTGAGGACGTAGACCTCGGTGAACACACGCAGTCCGCGGATCGCGGCGAGGGTCAGGACGATGCCCAGGGCGGGGCGGATCGCGGGAAGCGTCACGTACCGCAGCCGCTGCCACAGCGAGACGCCGTCCATCGCGGCGGCCTCGTACAGCGAGCGGTCCACGCCCGCCAGGCCGGCGAGGATGATCACCATGTTGTACGGGGCCCAGATCCAGATGCCCATGGCCATCGTCGAGTACAGCGCGATGCCCGGGTTGTCGAGGAACTGGACGGGGCCGAGCCCGAGCAGGTGCAGGCCGCCGTTGAGGAGGCCGTCGGAGGTCGGGTAGTACAGCAGCCGCCACAGCTCGCCGACGACCGCCGTCGCGGTCACCGCGGGCAGGAACACGGCC
Source organism: Streptomyces ferrugineus (assembly GCF_015160855.1). Classification (NCBI taxonomy): domain Bacteria; kingdom Bacillati; phylum Actinomycetota; class Actinomycetes; order Kitasatosporales; family Streptomycetaceae; genus Streptomyces; species Streptomyces ferrugineus. The sequence goes on from NZ_CP063373.1 coordinate 3,860,654, forward strand.
GTGCGGATGATCTTCAGCGAGCGGGCCTGGCCCTCGAGCAGCAGCGCCAGGACGAAGCCGAGCAGGATGGCGCCGAGCGACTGTCCCATGCCGAGGATCAGGGTGTGCCCGATGGCGTCCTGGAAGCGGTGGTCGGTCAGGACGCGGGCGTAGTTGTCCAGGCCGATCCACTGGTCGCCCAGGAAGGGCCGTACGTCGAAGAAGCTGAGCCAGACGCCCTTGGCCATCGGCCAGAACTTGAAGACAAGCGCGAGCAGCAGCCCCGGCGCCAGGAAGAGCCAGGGGACGACGGCCTTCCTGCCGAGGACCCTGGAGGGCCTGCGCGTCGCGGGGGTGGTCACGGTAGCGGTCATTTCAACAGGTCCTGGTCCTTGAGGTCGCCGGCGAGGGTCTCGTCGAGCTCCTCGAGCTGGGAGCGGACGTCTCCGCCGCAGTACGTGAAGATCGCGTTGAGCGCGTCGGCGGTGTCCTGCTTGACGGGGGCGAAGTCCGGGGCGTTCGGGAACTCCTGGGAGGCTTCCTCGTACGCCTTCTGTACGACGCTCCAGCGGGCGTCGTCGCGGACCTTCGCGGCGTCCAGCGTGGAGTTGACGGGGATGCGGACGACGGGCTGGTGACCGTCGACGCTGGTCATGGCGATCCGCTGGCCCTCGGGCGAGACCAGGAACGCGGCCAGCGCCAGCTCCTGTTCGTCATTGCCGGTCTTGGCGCCCAGGTAGACGTTCTCGCCGTCGGCCAGCACATCACCGCCCGCCGGACCGGCCGGGGCGGGGACGACCTCGTACTTGTCCCGGCCGAGGGTCTGGTCGAAGGTGACGATGTTGTACGGGCCGGTCATGTACATCCCGGCGTTGCCGTCCTGGAAGTTGGTCGCCGTGGCGGTGACGGCGGTCAGGGCGCCGGGCTGGGTGACACCCTTGTCGCCGCAGAAGAGGTTGTCCTTCATCCAGGTCACGGTGTTGACCGCGGCCGTCGAGGTCATGGCCGGCCGGTAGGTGCCCGCGCCGTCCGGCTCGATGATCTCGGCGCCGCCCTGCCAGAGGAAGCTCGCGCCCCACCAGGCGGCGTAGCCGTTCTGGGCGCTGCCGGGCGCGACCATGCCGTAGGTGTCGGCCTTGCCGTCGCCGTCCGGGTCCCTCGTGGCGAAGGCCCTGGCGACGGAGAGCATCTCCTGCCAGGTCCTGGGCGCCTTCAGACCCAGTCTCCTGAGCCAGTCGGTGCGGATCATCAGGGTCTGGGCCTGGCGGGAGTACGGGATGCCGTAGTGCCTGCCGTCGATGCCGACCGTGGAGGCCCAGGTCCTGTCGGTGATCTGGTCGCCGCCCTCGATCGACGCGGGGTCGATGGGCTTGAGCAGGCCCTGGCTCTGGTAGCTGCCCATGAGCGCGGTGTCGTTGATCATCACGTCCGGCAGGTCCTTGGTGGACGCCCGGCTCTGCAACTGCTGGTCGAAGTTGATGACCGGCTGGTAGTCGATCTTGATGCCGGTCCTCTTGGTGAAGGCGGTGAAGACCCGTTCGTAGGTGGCAGCGGAATCCGGATTGCTCCGGGTCCACACCTCCAGCATGTTCGGGTCGTCGCTGCCCGCGCTGCCGGAACCCGAGCCGCATGCGGCCGTTCCGAACGCGAGCGCCGTGGCGACGAGCAGGGCGGCCGGGCGGCGACTTCGTCGGTGATCCCGCATGGGCACACTCCGTGGATCCGCTGCAGTTCATGTACGTGAACCAACTTCACGCATCTAAATGATCGGCCAAGCTACGAATCGTTTCAGTCGTATGTCAAGACATGGCCGCCAGATTTCACCGACCCCACAAGGGCGGGCGCCAACAGGGCGCATTCGCGTCACCCCTGGAAAACCAGCCACGAAGGGTTGTGTGCGACTCGCGGAGGTCGCACGTACGTGCGACCAGTCGAACGGGGTGGGTGAGGGGCCTCTGCGGCGGGTCGGGGGTGGTTCGCCGCTCTGTCGCCGCACCCGCTGTGCAGGATCTGTGAACCACCCGGCCGGGGCGCGCAGGCACGTTGTGCGGATGCGGGGAGGGCGCCTTCACCAAACCCCCTCCCTGGGTGGCCTGAAGGCGCCTTGCTCGGTCAACTTCGAACACACCAAGGTGGGTTGCGCACTTGAGCATCAGGAGTCACAAGCGCGTTGCTTGGCCCGGGCGACCGACAAGCCCGGGGTACTGACGGGGGACTGATGCGGTGCGCGCCGCCGCCGCGATCGACTCGCGGGGGCCGGTCGCGCACCCGTCCGGCACTTCTCCCTGTGCCGCCTCTTGGTGCCTGAAGTCCCGGTGCCCGAGACAGGGATAAGGAGGGGGAATGCCGATGAGCGCGGTGAGCGCCGCCAAGCCGACGTATCCCGGCGTCTACGTCGAAGAGCTTCCCAGCAGCACCCGTACGATCTCGACCCTGACCACGTCCGTGACCGCCTTTGTGGGCCACACCCGACGCGGTCCGCTCAACGAGCCGGTACGCGTCACCAGCTTCGCGGAGTTCGAGCGCCGCTTCGGCGGCCTGAGCGCACAGAGCGCCGTCGGCTACGCCGTCCACCAGTTCTTCGGCAACGGCGGCACCGTCGCGGTGATCGTCCGCGTCGCCAAGGCCGGCAGCGGCAAGGCCGCCTGCGTCACCCTCAAGTCCACCGAGGGCCACAGCGAGGGCCCGGTCCTCGAGGTGCACGCCAAGGAGCCCGGCGTCTGGGGCAACGGCCTGCGCGTCGCCGTCGACCACGACACACCGTGCCCCGACGAAACCTTCAACCTCAGGGTCTACGACGCCAAGGGCGACGCCCGCGAGAGCTTCACCGGCCTGTCCATGGACCCGGCGAACGGCCGCTACGCGCAGACCGTGATCAACGCCGGCTCCAAGCTGATCCGCGTCGAGGTCGTCGGCGAGGGCCGCCCCGACCCGTCCGGCACCGTCTCCAAGCCCTTCGGCGACGAACTGCCCGACCTGGCCGTCGACCTGACCGTCAAGATCGGCGAGGTGGAGCGCGAGTTCACGCTCTACGACCCCGACTGCGACGGCGAAGCCCCGTGCAGCGTGGCCGAGTTGGCGCTGCTGCTGGAGCGCAAGCTGCGCGCCCTGCCCGACGCGCCCGGCAAGCACGCCTTCGCGGGCGCCGAGGTCACCGCCTTCGGCCGCCGCATCCAGGTCGTCGCGGGCTCCACCGACCCCGAGGACGTCGTCCGCTTCCTCGGCGAGTGCGCCAACGACCTCGGCCTGGAGGCCTCCGTCAACCCGCCGGTCTTCCCACTGGAGGGCGGCGAGGACGGCGAGGCCCCCGGACCGCGCGATCTCATCGGCTCCGAGGGCGACAAGTCCGGCATCCAGGCGCTGCGCGGCGTCGCCGACGTCAACCTGCTGGCGCTGCCGGAGCTCGCGGCGTACGAGAAGACCGAGGACGCCCTCACCGTCATCTCCGCCGCCCAGCGGCTGTGCGCCGAGCGCCGGATCTTCCTGCTGGTGGACGCGCCGAGCACCTGGGTCAGCGTCGACACCGCACGCGCCGGGCTCGCCGCCTTCGACGCGGTGCGCGGCAACCACGCGGGCCTGTACTTCCCGCATCTGCAGCTCACCGACCCGCTCACGGGCCGGCTGCGCTCCTTCCCGCCGTCCGGCGCGATCGCCGGCGTCATCGCCCGCACCGACTCCGAGCGCGGTGTGTGGAAGGCCCCGGCCGGCACCGAGGCGCGGCTCGCCGGTGTGCGCTCGCTCACCGTCAACCTGACCGACCGCGAGACCGGCCTGCTCAACCCGCTCGGCGTCAACTGCCTGCGCACCTTCCCGGTCACCGGCCCGGTCGTCTGGGGCGCGCGCACGCTGGAGGGCTCGGACGCGCTCGACAGCGAGTGGAAGTACGTGCCGGTGCGCCGGCTCGCGCTGCACGTCGAGGAGAGCCTCCAGCGCGGCCTGCAGTGGGTGGTCTTCGAGCCCAACGACGAGAACCTGTGGCAGCAGATCCGGCTCGCCGCCTCCTCGTACCTGCACACCCTCTTCCGCCAGGGCGCCTTCAAGGGCGGCACCCCGCGCGAGGCGTACTTCGTCAAGTGCGACAGCGACACGACGACCGCCGAGGACATCGAGAACGGCATCGTCAACGTCCTCGTCGGCATCGCACCGGTGCGGCCGGCCGAGTTCGTGATCGTCAAGATCCAGCAGACGTCCGGGCAGTTCGCGCTCTAGGCGCGGGGAATCGTGGAGAACTGAAGGAATCCGATGGCTGAGTTCACGGTCAACGCGCATCGCTTCGACCCCTACAAGAACTTCAAGTTCCTGGTCCTGTGGGACGGTCGCACGGTCGCCGGCATCAGCAAGATCAGTCCGCTCAAGCGGACGACGGAGGTCGTCAAGCACCGGCACGGCGGCGACCCGTCGTCGCCCCGCAAGTCGCCCGGCCGCTCCGAGTTCGAGGGCATCACCCTGGAACGCGGCGTCACCCACGACCCCGAGTTCGACCGCTGGGCCAACAAGGTCTGGCAGGTCGGCGCGGGCCTCGGCTCCGAGGTGTCCCTCGCCGACTTCCGCAAGGACATCGTCATCCAGGTCCTCAACGAGGCCGGCCAGGTCGCCGTCTCGCACAAGCTGTACCGGACCTGGCCGAGCGAGTACCAGGTCCTCGGCGAGATGGACGCCAACGCCAACGCGGTGGCCATCCAGTCGCTGAAGCTCGAGTGCGAGGGCTGGGAGCGGGACTACGAGGTGCCCGAGCCGGAGGAGCCCTCCTTCCTCAACCCAGCTTGAGCAGTGGGTGACTGAGGGGGGACGAGATGGCGATCACGGGGGCGGCCGAACTGCTGGCCACCTGGGAGGCGGGCCTCGCCGAGGCACCGACTTCACGCGCGCTGCTGCTGCACCGCACGGCCCGACCGGACGTCGACTCCGCGGCCCTGCCGGTCCTGCCGGTCGGGGAGCGTGAGGCCGACCTGTTCGCGCTGCGCCGCGCCCTGTTCGGGGAGCGGATGCAGGTGCGGCTGGGCTGCGCGGCGTGCGGGGAGGACATGGAGTTCGACCTGGACGCCGGGGAGTTCGCCCGGTCGCTGGGCGGACCGGGCGACTCACTCGTGCGCGTCGAACAGGACGGCTGGGACGTGGAGTTCCGGCTGCCCGGTGTCGCCGACCTGACGGCGGCGGCCCGGGCGGCGGACCCGCGCGCCGCCCTGCTCGCGCGCTGCCTGGTGACGGCGGTGCGCGACGGCGCGGCCGTGGCCGCCGCCGATCTGCCCGCCCCGGTCCAGCGCCGGATCGCCGAGGCCGTCGAGGCCGCCGACCCGGGCGCCGACGTGACGCTCAACATCGCCTGTCCCGAGTGCGGCGCGGCCACCCGGGCCGAGCTGGACATCGCCTCCTACCTGTGGACCGAACTGGACGCCTGGGCGAGGGACCTGCTGCTCGACGTCCATCTGCTCGCCACGTCGTACGGCTGGAGCGAGCCGGAGATCCTGGCGCTCAGCCCGCTGCGGCGCCGCTACTACCTGGAGCTGTGTGCGGATGTCTGACGCCGACGGGGCGCCGGTGCCCGACTTCCTCGACCGCCTGATCGCCCGGCACGCCCCGGCCGCCGCCGGTCCGCGCCCGGACGTGGTGCGGGTACGCCCCCGGCTGCCCGGCCCGTTCGAACGCATCGAGGCCGTACGCGGCACCGCACCGGAACCCGACGACGGCTCCGACCCGCTGTGGCCCGCCACCACGCCGACGCACGTACGGCCGGTCCCGGCGCCGCGTCCGGCGCCGCCCGCCGCCCGGCTGCACACGGAACGCGAGCGGACGGTCGTACGCACCGAGCGGGCCCCGGCCGACCCGGCACCGCACCCCGCCCCGAGGCCCCTGCCCGAGGCCCCGCTGCTGCGCCCCGTCACGCCGATCGCGCCCGGACCCCGGCCGGCACCGGACGCCGGGCAGCGGGCGGCGGGCCGAGGACGCTCGGAGCGGAGCGCCACCCAGAGCGCGGCGTCCGTGCCCAACCCCCCGGGCGCGGACGCCGCTACCTCCGCCGCCGTGTCAACCCCCCTGCGGCCCAGCGCCGCGGACACGGCGGCGGCCCGGGACGCCGTACGACAGGCCGCCGCCCGGCGCCCCGCGCGGGCGCCCGAGCAGGTGGTGCAGGTGCAGATCGGACGGCTGGAGGTGACGTCGGGACCGACGCCGGCCGGCGGCTCACGGCAGCGGACGCCGGCGGCGGAACGGCCGGGGGCGGCCCTGAGCCTCGCGGAGTACCTGGCGCGAGGGCGGAAGTGACATGGAGCCGCTCAGGCAGGACGAGGGCCCGCGGCACAGCGGACCGGACGACGAGACAGACCGAGGAACCGAGGAACCGACGCCATGAGCAACGCACTCGCCATCGCCCATGTCACCCAGGCCCTCGCCCTGCTGCTCGCGTCCAACGTGGGCCCGGAGTTCGACGAGGCCGTGAAGGTGGAGCCGCACAAGCCACCGACGGAGCCGCCGGACCACCCCACCCTCAACGTGTTCCTCTACCAGGTCACGCCCAACACGTCGCTGCGCAACAACGACCTGCCGACCCGGGCCGCCGACGGCACCCTGCTGAAGCGGCCGGCCGCCGCGCTGGACCTGCACTTCCTGATCAGCGCGTACGGCGACGAGACGAAACTCGTGGGACAGCGGCTGATCGGCTCCGTGGTGCGGACCCTGCACGAGATTCCGATCCTGCCGAAGGACGTCGTCGAGCAGGCGGGTGAACTGCCGCACCTCGCCGGCAGCGACCTCGCCGAGGCGGCGCAGCGGGTGCGGTTCACGCCGACCGTGATGGACATCGACGAGACGTCGAAGCTGTGGGGCATGCTCCACCAGACGCCGTACGCCCTGTCGGTGGTCTACCAGGCGGCCCTCGTCTTCATCGACGGCCGTGAGACGCCGGCGCCGGCGAAGCCGGTGGAGCGGCACACGGTGCGCGTGCTGCCGTTCGGGGCGCCCGGGGCGCCGGTGCCCCCGGGCAGCCCGGCGGAGGCGTCGCGCGACGGTGAGAGCGAGCCCGTCCCCGCCGAGAGCGGGACTTCGGCTTCGGCAGAAGGGCAGGCCCGGAAGGCGCTCGGGAAGGCGCCCGCCAAGTCGGTCGCGAAGGCGCCCGCGAAGACTTCGGCCAAGGCGCCCGCCAAGTCTGCGGCCAAGGCGCCTGCGAATGCCGCCGCGAAGACGCCTGCCCGCGCCCGGAAGGAAGCGCAGTCCGGCAAGGCGGCGCAGTCGGCCAAGCCCGCGCGTGGCGCGGCCAAGAGCACGGGTGCCGTGCCCCCTTCGGACGCGTCACCGGGCTCCACCCCGGCGGGTGGCCCCGAGGGCGCGGAGAGCTGAGGCGGTATGGGGACGACGGGGGAAGGCGAGGACATGGGGACGCAGCGGACGGGCACCGCGAACGCACCGGGCGGCAGCCCGACGCTGACCGCGGAGATCCGGCGCGTCCTGGCCCGTGTCGACGCCCACGCGGCGCGCGTGGCCACACCGGGCACGGCAGCGCGGCCCGAGGACGGCTCCCGCGACCGTGACACGGCCGTGGACCACGTGCAGGACCCGGCGGCCCCCGCGACCGCGCCCCTCGACGCGCTCGTCACCTGCTTCGGTCTCACGGCCTTCGAACGCGACGTCGTCCTCCTCACCGCCGCCTACGAACTGGACCCCACGACCGCCGCCCGGTGCGCCGCCGCCAGCGGTGACCCGGAGCGGGCGTACCCCACCTTCTCGCTCGCCCTGGCCGCCCTCGCCGAACCGCACTGGAGCGCCCTCACCCCCGTGGCACCGCTGCGGCGCTGGCGCGTCGTGGAACTGGACGACGCGTCACGCCTCACCCTGTCCCGGCTGCGGCTCGACGAACGCATCCTGCACTTCCTGCTCGGCTCGCCCTACCTGGACGCCCGGTTGCACGGCCAGTTGCGCCGAACCCCGGTGCCGGAGGAACTGCCGCCGTCGTACGACCTGGCCGCGAACCGGGTCGCCGCCGGCTGGACCACCGCCGCGCGCCCGGACGCGCCGCTGCTCGTCGAGGTGGTCGGCGGCGATCTGCAGAGCCGGGCCGAGATCGCCGCCGCGGCGGCCGCGCGGTCCGGGCTCGGGCTGTACGCGATGAGCGCCGAGGACATCCCCACCGACGCGGCGGAGCGCGACCTGCTCGCCCGACTGTGGCAGCGCGAGGCGATCCTGCTGCCCGCCGCGCTGCTCGTGGAGGTCGCCGAGCTCGACCGTGACCAGCAGGCGGCCACCGAGGCGTTCCTGACCGGGGCCGCCGTTCCCGTCGTCGTGTCCAGCGGCGATCCGCGGCAGTCGGACCGGCCGCACGGCGAGCGGGTGACCGTGCCGCGCCTGGACGACGAGGAGCAACTCGGCCTGTGGGAGGGCGCGTTCCGGGACGTCGTCGACATCGGGGAGGGTGAACTGCGCTCGCTGATCGCACAGTTCCAGCTGCCGCCGCACGTCGTACGGTCCGCCGCGGCCGCCGTACGCCGTGATCTGCCCGGCGAGGACGAGCTCGACGCCGCCGGACTCGCCTGGCGGGCCGGACTGAACGAGGCCCGGATCGGGATGGACGAACTGGGCCGCCGTATCGAGCCCGAGGCAGGCTGGGACGATCTCGTCCTGCACGAGCGGCAGACGAGCGTGCTGCGGGAGATCGTCGCGCATGTGCGGCAGCGGGCCACCGTCCACCAGGAGTGGGGGTTCGCGGCGACGCTGCGGCGCGGCCTCGGCGTCACGGCCCTGTTCGCGGGCGGCTCCGGCACGGGCAAGACCCTGGCAGCCGAGGTCATGGCCAAGGAACTGGGCCTGGACCTGTTCATCATCGACCTGTCGCAGGTGGTCAGCAAGTACATCGGCGAGACGGAGAAGAACCTCCGCAGGGTCTTCGACGCCGCCGAACGCGGCGGCGCGCTCCTGCTCTTCGACGAGGCCGACGCGCTGTTCGGCAAGCGCAGCGAGGTGAAGGACAGCCATGACCGGTACGCCAACCTCGAGGTCAGCTATCTGCTGATGCGGATGGAGGCCTACCGGGGCCTCGCCATCCTCACCACCAACATGAAGAAGGCCCTGGACACGGCCTTCATGCGCCGTATCCGCTTCGTCGTCGACTTCCCGTTCCCGGCCGAGCACGAGCGCGCGGAGATCTGGCGGCGGGTGCTGCCGCCGCAGGCCCCGGTCAAGGACATCGATCCGCAGCTGCTCGCCCAACTGACCGTCGCGGGCGGCTCGATCCGCAACATCGCCCTGTCCGGCGCGTTCCTCGCCGCCGAGGAGAACGACCGGCTGCAGATGCGGCACATGCTCGCTGCGGCCCGCACCGAATACGCCAAGCTGGAACGCCCCTTGACGCCGACGGAGGTCCGCGGATGGGTGTGAACGGGCCACATCGGCAGAGCCCGGCCGGTCGTCCCGAGCCGCGCGAGATCCGCGTCGACATCGGCGAGCTGGTCCTGGACGGCTTCGGCCCGTCCGTGGACCCCGGCCGCGTATCGGCGTCGTTCGAGCGGGAGTTGACCCGTCTCGTACGGGAACACGGGGTGCCGCTCGCCGCGGACGGCGCCGTGACGGTGGACGAGCTGTCGGGACTGCCCCCGATGCCCGCCGGGTTGTCCGCGCGCCGCCTCGGCCAGGAGCTGGCCCGCGCCGTGCACGCGGGGCTCTCGGGCCGTGGGGAGGTGACGCGATGACGACCTCCGCCGCTCAGGACTCCCAGGCGGCCGAGCAGGCCGCCGCCGACCGCCGCCGCAAACGCAAGGAGCGCGCGGCGAAGAACCGCGCACCCGAGCCGAAGAACATCGTCAGCGGGGCCGGACAGCCGCTGGACGCCGGTGTGCGCCGGGAGCTGGAGGAGCAGCTCGGCCACGACCTGGGCTCCGTACGCCTGCACACCGACCGCGACGCGGCCGCCCTCACCGGCATGCTGGGCGCGGACGCGGTGGCGGTGGGCCGGGACATCTTCTTCGGCGAGGGCCAGTACCAGCCGGGCACGGAGCAGGGCCGCGCCCTGCTCGCCCATGAGCTGCTGCACACCATCCAACAGCCCTTCACCAGCGGCCCGTTGACGGCGGGCCGCGATCTGGGCCAGGTCAGCGCGCCGCACGAGGCGGCCGAGCGCGCCGCCGAGGACACCGCCCAGGCCGTGGCGCGCGGTGAGCAAGTACCCGAGATCGCCCCGGAGGCCCACACCCCGGCGTGGATGCGGTACACCACCGTCCACGCCGACCGCAATCGGCTCGAGCACCTCGACCCCGCCACGCTGGTCGACCGCCTCGCCAACACGGTCGTCCGGTCGCTGCGCACCGACCCGACGGACAGCACGCAGCGCGTCCGCGCCGCCCTGGCCCCGCTCTCGGAGGAGCTTCAGGAGCGCGTACTGGACCGCCTGGAGCACCGGCTGCTCACCTCCGAGCACGACTTCGTGGTGGACCTGGTCACGGAGATCGACGAGGACGGCCGGGCGGAGAGCGAGGCCACCGCCCGACAGCGCGGCCTGCTCGCACCGGAGGTCGAGGAGGACACCGCCGAGGACGTACACGCGGAGCGGGAGAAGGAGCAGGAAGCCGCCCAGGAGGAACAGCGGCGCGCCGAGCGGACGGGGCCCGCGCCCGGCCCCGAGAAGCAGTCCGTGGACGGGACCGGGGCGAGGGACACCGCTCCCGCCGCGGGCAGTACGCCGGAGAACACCGCCGGCACCGTGCCGCAGGGCGGCACTCCGGGTGCGGACGCCGGGAAGGCCGAGGACGAGAAGAAGTCCGACCCGCGGACGGGTGGGGACGCGTCCAGCCCCAAGGGGGATGGCGAGCAGCCCATGTCGCCCGCCGCGCAGTCGGAACAGCAGCAGGCCGGGGCCGGCGGGACGGGCGGTGCGCAGGCGCAGGCGGCCGGGAAGCAGGGCGAGAAGGCAGGCGCCGGTGCCGAGCAGAGCGGACAGCAGGGGCAGGGGCAGCAGGGGCAGCAGCAGGACAAGGAGAAGCAGGGCGGCGGGAAGGACGACGACCGGGCCGGGGCGAAGCAGGCCGAGGAGAAGGCCAAGGAGGAAGCCGGCCAGGAGGAGGCGGCGGGCCCGCGCGCCGAGGACGAGGCCGCCGCCAAGGCCCGCGAGAGCGCGGCCGCTGCCGAGGCGGCCAAGCGGGACGAGCCGGGCCGCGACGAGGGCATTCCCACGGAGGCCGGCAAGGACCAGGGGTTCCCCGGCCGCACGAGCACGCTGGACGGGGCCCGCGCCCAGGACCAGGAGGGCGAGGAGGAACAGGAGGAGTCCGCCGGCCAGGGCGGTGACTCCGAGGTGGAGGTCGGTGGCGGGGAGGAGAGCGCCTGGGACATCAAACTCAGGCCGGAGGACTTCCTTCCCGAGCAGGACCTCGATGTGTCGAACGTTCCGACCTCCGACCAGATCGATGAGTCCGCCGCGAACTCCGCCCCGCCCACCCCCACCTTTCCCGCCCCGCCGCCGACCAGGGCCGACAAGGTCCGGGCGCAGCGCGAGCAGGAGGACGCGGAGGACGCCGAGCGCGAGGCGGCGGCGGAGAAGGAAGACCCGGGCACCGACGACTCCCCGCCCGTGCCGGGCGCCGAGGAGGAGGCGGCGGAGCAGTCGCGTCGTACGGAGAGCGAGCTCGACCCCGAGGAGAAGAACGAGCCGAAGCCCGCCCCGGGCGTCGCCTCCAAGGACCCCAAGCAGGGCGACGACCCCAAGGCGGGCCCGGCCGCGGCCGAGGCCAACGTCCAGGAGGCCAAGGACCGTTCGAAGGAGACGGGCGGCGATACGGCGGAGCAGGCCGCCAAGGAGGAGAAGGGCACGCCCGCCGCGGGCGGCCCCGGCGACAAGTCCTCGGGCGGCGGCGAGAAGGGCTCCGCGCAGGCCCGCTCCGACACCTCGGCCACCGCGTCCCCGTCGGACACGGCAAAGAAGGGTGCCGAGGGCGAGAAGGCGGCCTCCGACGAGGGCGCCACGGGAGCGTCGAAGGCCGAGGAGTCCCCCGGTCCGCAGGAGTCGAAGGGGCCCAAGGAGCAGGGTGGCAGCGGCACTTCGGACGGCTCCGCGTCCGGCGCCCGGACGACCGACTCCGAGAGCTCGGCCGAAACCGGGGCGACCCCGTCCTCCGGCTCGACTTCCAGCCCGCCTTCCGGTGGAGCCACCTCTTCCTCTTCCTCTTCCCCTTCCCATTCCTCGGACACCGGAGGCTCAGCCTCGCCTACGGAGTCCCGCTCCTCTGCCCGTACGGAGAAGCCGAGCCCGAGGGCGCAGGAACCGCGCACGGAGAAGCCGCAGGAGCGGGCTCCGCAACCGGAGAGCAGGGCGGAGACCAAGGCCGACGCCGGGGGCGAATCCGGCTCACGGCCCGCTCCTGCGGCGGCACGCGGTGGCGGCGGCGGTGGCGGGGCGGCCTCGAAGAGCAGCTCCAGGGGCGGGGGCAAGGGCTCCGCCGCCAAGGGGAAGAAGGCGTCCAAGGCGGCGCCGGACCTCTCCGGTGTCTCCCCTGAGGAGGGCCTTTCCACCGCGTCGAACCTCAAGCCGCACCAGGCCGTCGAGGCGATGGACAGTGTCGGCGGCGCCGTCGACAAGGACGTCGGCAAGGAACACAAGCAACTGGCGGCCAAGCCGCCCGCCATGGACCGCCCCTCCGGCGCGCCGCGGACCCTGCACGGCAAGCCGGACGCCGAGGAAGCCGCGCAGTACAACCAGGACAAGGCCCAGCGCGCCGAGGACGCCAAGGACGAGAAGGCCGAGGTCAAGGGCGAGAAGAAGCCTGAGGGCAAGATCGAGGCCGAGGAGATGGAGGAGCCCGACTTCTTCGACCAGGTCGGGATGATGGTCGGTTACGCCATCGGTGGGATCGGCGACTGGCTCGGCTTCGATGTGACGGCGGAGGACCTGGCCGCGCAGTTCGCCGGGATGCCCACCAAGGACGAGGCCATGAAGGAGGCGCAGAACGGCACCGCGCCGGGCGTCGACATGAAGGGCCAGGCCGACGACAAGGCCACGGAGCAGGGCGGCAACACCGACGACAAGAGCCAGGAGGCCGCCGAGACCGGCGCCGACGACGCCGGTCGCAAGATGGGCGAGGACCAGGTCTATCCGGACGCGCCGAAGGAACGGCTCGAAGGGAAGGTGCCGGCCGAGCAGGGCGGCAAGGCGCGCGTCGGCGGTGGCGGTGCGGGCACCGGTGCCGTACCTCCCGAGGCGGCCTCGGAAGTGGCCGAGCACGAGCGCAAGCCGCAGTTCAAGAAGGCGCTCAGCGACGGCCGCCAGGACATGGGCAAGGGCCGGGAGAAGAAGAACCAGGACACCCGCACGTCCCAGGAGAAGCACAAGCGGCAGGTCGACAAGGAAGTCCAGTCCAACACCAAGGAGCAGACGGGCAAGCGCGAGGGCGTCCTGACGGACGTCGACAAGCAGCGCTCCGACTGGACCAAGGAGCAGGACGAAGAGCTCAAGAAGCTCGGCACGAAGAAGTCCGACCGTGAGAAGAAGGTCCGCGACGACGTCAAGAAGGAAGAGGAGGACACCGACAAGGACGTCGGCAAGCAGAAGGAGACCAGCGACAAGGAGGTCAAGGACAAGGGCGACAAGGCCGAGGAGGACGCGGAGAAGAAAAAAGACGAGAACGTCAACGACTCCAAGGGCTGGCTGTCCAAGACGCTCGAATGGATCAAAGAGAAGTTCATCGAGCTGCGGGACAAGGTCGTCCAGATCATCAAGGACGCCCGTGAAGCGATCGTCGAGGCGCTGAAGAACTTCAAGGAGACGGTCGAGGGCTGGATCAACGCGGCCCGCGAGGGCATCGTCGAGATGATCAAGCAGTTCATCGAGGACCTGATCGAGTTCGTCGTGTCCTTGGTGGAAGCGGTCATCGAGATCGCCCGCCGCATACGCAAGTTCATCACGGACCTGATCAACGCGGCGCTCGCGCTCGTCAACAAGCTCGCCGCGATGCTGAAGCAGATCATGAAGGATCTGCTGGAGTCCATCGCGAAGCTTCTCAGCGACATCCTGAACGTCCTGAAGAAGATGCTCCTCGACGTCCTGAAGGCCTGCAAGGACGCCCTCAAGGCGGTCCTCGACTTCGCGACGAAGTTCATCGCCGCCTTCGGCGAGTTCATGATGATCCTGGTCGACATCCTCTCCGATCCCGGCGGATGGCTGAGCGGCGCGAAGAACTCCGCGTTCGACGGTGCGAAGAACCACCTCTTCAACGAGGTCAAGAGCGCCGTGAAGCAGTGGTTCAACGACAAGGTCAAGGAGATCACCGGCCTGACCGAAGCCGTCTGGAACAAGCTCATGAAGGGCGGCTGGACCCTAGAGAAGATCGCCAAGGAGGTGTGGGACGCGATCGTCCCCCAACTCCCCTTCATCATCGGCGAGATCGTCATCACAAAGGTCCTCGCGAAGCTGATCCCCGGCGCCGGCTGGGGCGCGGCCATCCTGGAGGCCATCCAGGCGGCGATCGGCTCACTGGGCGAGATCCTCAAGGCCATCGGCGCGGTCATCACCTGGCTGAAGTCGGTACGCCAGGGCGGCGCGGGCGTCCTCTTCGCGAAGGCGATAGCGGCGGGCATCGTGGTCCTGCTCGAAATGGCCTACGAGCTGATCCTCAGCGGCATCGGCAAGTACGTGTCGAAGGTGGGCAGGCGGCTGAAGGGCGTGGCCGCGAACCTGGGCAAGGACAAGGCCGGCGGCACGGACAAGGGCAAGGACGGGCAGGGCGGGGACGACAAGGGCGGCGACAAGGGCGCGCCGACGTCGACGCCTCCCAAGACACAGACGTCCACGACACCCCCCATGACGCAGACGTCAACGACGCCGCCCGGGAAGAAGTCCGAGGCCACACCGGACAAGCCGAAGGATCAGGACGGTCCGGCGAAGCCGAAGGATCAGGCAGGTCCGGGCAAGCCGAAAGACCAGGCCCCTCCCGCCAAGCCCAAGGACCAGGCTGGCCCCACCAAGCCGACGGACAAGGACGCTCAGGGCACGTCCACCAAGCCCATCAACAAGAACAATAAGAACAACAAGAACGAAGGAAACGACAAGACTCCCAGCAACAACTCCACCAAGCCCACCGCTCCTACCACCAAGGACAAGAACGGCAACCCCAAGAACAAGGACCGGGAGTCGGACAGCGACAAGTCGGACACGAAGCCGACCCCGACCCCCAAGCCGAAACCGAAGCCTCAGCCCAAGCCCAAGCCGGAAACCGACAAGGACAAGACCGATCCGGACGGCTCGGGCAAGAAAGATACGGAGAGTAACAGTAACAAGGACAAGGATCCCGACAGTAACAAGGACAAGAACGGAGACGGCTCGAGTAGGAAGGACTCCGACAACAACGGCAGCAAGGACAAGGACGGGGGCAGCAGCAAGAAGGACCCTGACGGCAAGGGGGACAAGGACAAGGGGGACGACAAGGACGGAAAGAAGGACGACGACACACCCGGCAGGCCGAAGAGCGACAAGGCCAAGAAGGACAGGGACGACGAAGAGAACTCCGACATAGAAAAGTCGAAGCGACTTGCCCTGATCGTCGCCAGAATCAGGCCGATCATCAAACGGAACACGAAGCACGGCATGCCCGACGGAGAATTTCGTGCCCTGCTCACAAGGCTTCGCCTGCACTATCGCCTAAAGCGGCTTTACGGCGTGGGCTCTCCACGAATGATGCTGTACGCCGGGCTCAGCCCCGCAACACCCTTCGAACCTCAGTATGAGGAACGGCCGAACGACCAAGAAGGTGAGCTGGAGCCGGGCGCAGAGGGAGCAGGCACAACCAACCATGACAATCCGCCGGCCAAGGAAGAACCGCCGGTCAAAAAGGATCAACTGCTTCATGCGTTCCAGAACGGCAACAAGTACACCGGAATAGTCGAAAAGGTAGGTAAAACCAAATTCTCATTTTACGGACATGGGAAGGATGGAGCTCTCAGTAAGTGGATACCCCACAAGAGCGCCCCGTCGGAATGGAAGAAGAATAGCAGTCTCAAGTTCTGGCAGAAGGTGTGGGATTATCAATTCGGAAAGGACTTCGACGCGATACGCAGTCTGTCCCTCTGGCCGAGGTATGACCATGCCCGGCAGACACTCAACTATCGGAAGCGCGGAGAGTTCGACAATGAGCCCGGCCACGACTGGCATCACATCCACGAGCGCAGGACTGGAGGGCAGAATTCAGTAGCGAACTTGGCGCTCGCTCCGAGAATGCTGAATCAGCGTAAGAAGACAAACCGCCACAATAACTTCGTCGACTGGTTCGAAGACCCTCGACACGGATTCTTCCATGGTCGGATCTTCAACGGAGAATCTGTTCTGGAATATCTGGACGGAAAGCCGAGATCGCTGTATGAAAAGTGGGGTCGATGGTGTCTTGATGACTTCAACTTGACCATTCAAACTGTCGACGATGGCCGTGGTCCGTTCCAGGAACTGGTTTAGCTCACTCCGCGCATCGAAAGGGATCACCAATGGAGACGATCTACGGCCTTTACGTAGAGGGCTCGAAGGGGCAGAGCGACATCGCGTCCTTCCTGTTGGCCGAGGGTGCAACGCGCAGCCCAGACCCCCACAATCCATCCTATTGGTACGTGCCAGCTGCCGCTCGGGGTCCGATCAAAGAATGGCTGGAGAACCGGTCGATCAGTTTTATCTCAACCTACGAGTTCCAAGCGACATCGACCGACATCGTGGAAGATCTTGCGGGGCACTTGGGTTTGAGTCTTCTTTCCGCAGAGGCGGCTCGGCAATCAGCTCCACTGATGGCAAAGGACCCGGACGACTTCAGAATTATCGTCAACAATAGGATGCTGGAACTGCTCGCGCCCATCACTCAAGAAGTTATATGGGGCCGCTACGAGCAATATGCCGAACTGTCCTTCCTCCGCTCCGCTCCCGAGCTCCCGGATCCTATACAGCTTTCCGCTGCGTTGAGCATTGAGTGCTTCGATGGCGACCGATGGGACGTGTCAGGTGATGGGCGTTCCATAATGACCCGTCGCAACCTGGACACGCTGAATCGGGTCGGGATCGCCTACTCGACCGCCCAGTCCGTGAACGGGAATGTGTATCCACGCGAGAAGTTTCCCACTTTCAGCGGGAGAGTCATCCAGTCAGCGAAACAGGCCGGTGTTGATCTGGTCATTTATCTGCCCCCCGAAGGCCTGGAGATCAAACCATGGTAGGAGATGGTAACCAGCGCCAGGAAGGAAAAGGAAACGCATGACCCGCTACGCCGACATCCCCAAGCCCATCCGCTCCGGAATAGTCCTGGTCGACCCCGAGCTCGGCACCCCCCAACGCATCATCGTGCTCCAGTTCAATCCGGACACCCTGGAACGCAGCCTCTCGCCCCAGTCCGCAGGAGGCAGCGGTGATTCCGGTGGCGGGGGCAGTGGGAGTGGGGACAGAAACGAGGCCCTCCGCCTCAAGGGGCCCGCTCAGGAAACCTGGAAGTTCACCGCCGAGATCGACGCGACCGACCAGTTCGAGATCGCCGCTCCCGACGGAATCCACCCCCAGCTCGCCGTTCTCGAGATGCTGGTGCAGCCCACCTCCACGCAGCTGCGCGAGGCCAGCCGGCAGTCGCAGAAGGGGACCATCGAGATCTCTCCGATCGAGATGCCGCTCACCCTGTTCACTTGGGGGAGCAAGCGGGTGATGCCCGTGCGGCTCACCGAGCTGTCCATCAACGAGTCCGCCTTCGACGTGAATCTCAACCCGATCAGGGCCTCGCTCAGCATCGGGCTCAAGGTGCTCACCGTGAGCGATCTGCCGTTGGGGCACCCGGGTGCCGAGCTGTACTACGCGCATCTCGCGCAGAAGGAACGCCTCGCCGCTGCCGCGCGCACCGCGGGGGTCGGGTCGCTGGGGCTCGGCTCCGGCGGCATCGGGGTGGGAAGGGGCTGAGGAGCGAACGCCATGGCTGAGATCGAACCGTACGAGAACGCGTTGGACGCGATACCGGGGGCCCACCCGTACCCCCGGTCGAGCCGTTACCACGATGCCGACATAGGCGTACACCGGATGCCGGACGGGACCGAAGTCCGGTACACCAAGCGGCGGTTGCTGCCTCCGCTAGAGGAGGCCGGCGACGGCACCCGGACACACGCCGTCCGCACCGGTGAGCGGCCCGATCTGCTCGGGCAGCGCTATTTCGGCGACCCCGGCCAGTGGTGGCAGATCGCCGACGCCAACCCGGTCCTCGACCCACAGGAGCTGACCGACGAGCCGGGGCGGGAGATCGAGGTCCCGCTCGCCGGACACTTCCCGCAGGGAGTGCGGCGTGGCTGAACTGCCCGTGGGGCGCGGCCCTGTTCACATCACCCTGCACATGGGGCCGAAGCTGGCCAAGCCCGTGCCCGCGGAGGTCGCCGAGGCGTTGCTCTCCGCCCAGATCACCGCCACCGCGGGCGAGCGCAGCGGCTTCCAGCTCGCCTTCGACCTCACCAAGAACGGGCTGATCAGCCGCACCCTCCTGCCGGAGGGCTTCTTCGACCCGAAGACCCGGCTCATCGTGACCGTCACCGTCCGCGGCACCCCCGAAGTGCTCTTCGACGGGCTCGTCGTGCGCCAGGAGGTCGGGGCCAGCAACCAGCCGGGGCACTCCACACTCACCGTCACCGGCGAGGACCTGTCCCTGCTCATGGACCTTGAGGAGCGCACCGACCGGTACCCGAACCTCCCGCCCTCCCAGCGCGTACTGGCCATCCTGCGCCGCTACTCCGACTACGGCATCCGGCCCGACGTCTACACCGAGAAGGTGAGCCAGCCGCCGCACCAGGACCTCCGCGTCCACTACCAGACGAGCACCGACCTGCAGTACGTCAACGACCTCGCCCGCGCGAACGGCTACACGTTCTACCTGGAGCCGGGCCCCAACCCGGGCCAGTCCTCCGCCCGTTGGGGACCCGAAGTGCGCCTCGGCATCCGCCAGCACGCCCTCAACGTCAACATGGACGCCAACTCGACCGTGGACCAGCTGACGTTCGCGTACGACGGGACGGCCCGCGAGGAGCCGCAGGCCCGTTGGCAGGACCCCGGAACCCGGCAGTCCACCCTCCTGCCCCAGCCACCGATCAGCCCGCTGCGCCCACCGCTCGGCAAGCGCCCCACCCCGGCCCTCAAGCGCAAGACCCTCTCCGGCACCGCCAAGCACCAGCGCGAACAGGCCGAGGCCGAACTCCTCGCGCGTGCGGCCGTGTCCGCGGACGTCGTCTCCGGGTCCGGCTCGCTCGACGTGAACCGGCACGGCTACATCCTGCAGCCGCGTCAACTGGTCGGCGTGCGCGGCTCGGGCCGTACGTACGACGGCGACTACTACGTCAAGTCCGTCACGCACATCCTGCGGCCGGGGTCCTTCCAGCAGAACTTCACGCTGTCGCGGGAGGGGCTCGAAGCGCGCAGTTCCCACGTCAGGCCCTGACACCCACCGACCCTCACCAGCACCCGGCACCAGCACCACCACGCCAAGCCCCACAGACCAGGAGCAGTTCACATGGCGGCACCCAGCAATCGCTACCTCGGCAAGTTCCGCGGCCGAGTCGTGGACAACAACGATCCGCTGCACATCGGCCGGATCACCGTCGAGGTACCCGACGTCCTGGGGGATGAGCCGTCGACCTGGGCGCTGCCCTGTCTTCCGTTCACCGGGCCGCAGGCGGGCCAGTTCGTGGTGCCGGCACCCGGCGCCGGTGTGTGGGTCGAGTTCGAGCAGGGCGATCCCAGCTTCCCGGTGTGGACGGGCTGCTGGTACGGGGAGGAGGGCGAGCTGCCGCCGGATGCCCGCCGCCTCGTGCAGCCGGCCTCGCAGGCCAAGCCCGTCGTGGTGCAGACACCCGAGGCGCACAAGATCGTGATGAGCGACCCGGCGGGCCCCGATCAGGGGATCCTGCTGCAGGCCCAGGGCGGGGCGTACATCCGCATCACCAAGGAAACCATCGTGATCTCCAACGGCCTCGGCGCGGAGGTCATCCTGCGCGGAAACCAAGTGGACGTGAACGAGGGCCAGTTGACCATCGCGTCCAAGCGATAGGAACGGGGGAAGGAAGAACGTGTCCGGGACATCCGGGATTCTGCTCGACGCCGACACCGTGATCGGCTGCCCGCACGGCGGCCGCGTCACCGCCGCCACCTCACCGTCCGGCGGTGTGAGCATCACGGGCGCCGCCGTCGCCACAGCCGCCCACAGCTACGTCGTCACCGGCTGCCCGCACACCGTCGACGGCGTGCCCGCGCCGTGCGTGACGGTCCGTTGGACCGCCGACGGCACCGGCATCACCGTCGACGGCGCGCCGGTGCTGCTCGACACCTCCGCGGCCGAGTGCTTCTCCGCGGCCTTCGTGCCGCAGGGCCCGCCCGTCGTCCAGGCCGCGCAGCGAAAGGTCACCGTCCGATGAGCCGCCACACCAGCAGCCGCCCCCGCGGCGACATCGCCTTCCCCTTGCACGCCGACCGCCGGGGCCGTACCGCGCACGCCACCCGTGGCGAGCACGTCCACGACCTCATCGAGCAACTGCTGTTCACCAGCCCCGGCGAACGCGTGATGCGCCCCGACTTCGGCTGCGGTCTCCTCGACCTGGTCTTCGCCCCGACCAGCCCCGAGCTGGTCAGCACCCTCGAACTCTCCGTCCAGGCCTCGCTCCAGCGCTGGCTCGGCGACCTCATCGACGTGGAGGCCCTCGACGTGGTCAGCGAGGACAACGTCGTCCGTGTGCAGCTGTCGTATGTCGTGCGCGCCGACGGCGCCCGCCGCGACGACGTCTTCGAAGGGAGGGCCGCGGCATGACCGGCACGACCGTCACCTCCCGCCGCGCCAAGGTCCGCGCCGCACAGCTGGGCGGTGTCGACTCCGTGGAGGTCAGCGACGACGGACTGCTGCTCACCGTCAGCTTCCTCGGCAAGGCCCCGCACGGCCTCGGCCCCGAGAACGTCCGCGTCGACGGCGGCCGGCGCATCACCGGCATCACCGCCGTGGACGTCAGCGTGGAGCGCGAGGAGGACCCCGAACTCGACGACCGGCTCTACGTCACCCTCGACCGGGCCGGCGACACCTCCCGCTACCGGCTCTCCCTGGTCGAGACCGACCCGTACGGCCGGCCCGGCACCGAGCCCTACCGCGGCTTCGACCAGCGCTACCACAGCGCCACCTTCGTCTTCCGGCCCGACTGCCCGACGCCCTTCGACTGCAAGGAGGACGAGCGGGCCGGCACGGACTTCCCGGCCGCCCCCGTCATCGACTACACCGCGCGCGACTACGACACCATCCGCAAGCTGCTCCTCGACCGGCTCGCGCTCACCACGCCCGACTGGGTGGAGCGCAACCCCGCCGACCTCGGCATGACCCTCGTCGAACTGCTCGCGTACACCGGCGACCAGATCAGCTACCAGCAGGACGCGGTCGCCACCGAGGCCTACCTCGACACCGCGCGGCGCCGCGTCTCCGTACGCCGGCACGTCCGGCTCATCGACTACGCGATGCACGACGGCTGTACGGCGCGCGCCTACGTCGCCGTCGAGACCGCCGGCGACCACACCCTCGCCCCGGGCACCTACCGCTTCGCCTCCGTCGACGTCCGCACCCTAGACCCGCACGACCGCCCCGAGCCCGGCACGGTCATCGACGAGGCCGACCTCGGCGACCTCGACGAGCGCGGTTCGGTGGAGGTCTTCGAGCCCGTCGTGACCGCCGACCCGCTGCCCCTGCGCGTCGCGCACAACGCGATCCGGCTGTGGACGTGGGGCGGCGAGGTCTGCACCCTGCCGAAGGGCGCCACCGCCGCCACCCTGCGCGACGCGTGGGTCGACCCGGAGACCTGCCGGGACCGTCGACTCGACCTCCGGCCCGGTGACCTGCTGGTCCTGGAGGAGGTCAAGGGCCCGCGCACCGGCACCCCCGGCGACGCCGACCCTGGCCACCGGCAGGCCGTCCGCCTGACCTCCGTCACCCCGGCCGTGGACCGCATCGAGGACCAGCCGGTCCTGGAGATCACCTGGGCCGCCGAGGACGCCCTGCGCTTCCCGCTCTGCCTCACCACGCGCGGCGGCCGCGACTGCCTGCCCGTCGAGGACGTGACCCTCGCCCGCGGCAACATCGTCCTCGTCGACCACGGCCGTACCCTGCACGGGCTGCCCGAGACGTTCACCGTCCCGCAGGTGCCCGCCGAGGTCGCCCCGTGCGACCCGCCCGCGTTCGGCTGCCACGACCCGGAAGAGGGCAACGCACCCGCCCGGCTCATCAACTCCCTGACGGACAAGGCGGAGTCGGGTGAGGCACTGACATCCGACGACGTCCGCGAGCTGTTCCAGGTCGTCGGCGAGGGAGCGACCGGGAGAGCCGGAATCGGTCTGGAGCGCGCCGGTCAGCGGCACGAGCGCGTCGTGCCCGGCACCGCGTACGCGCAGGCCGCTGCCCTGCGCACGCTGCTCGCCCAGTCCGTGTACCCGGGTATCCAGCCCCGCTTCCGTCCCGTCCTCGGCCGCGCGCCCGTGGTACAGGCGGTGCCGTTCCCGGATCTCGGCACCGTCGCCGCCGGGCAGGCCGAGCGGATCGGTGCGATTCCGGGGCGGGTGCGGCAGCGGCTCGTCGAGCTGTGGCGCAGCGCCCGCGACCGGGACGGCCTCGCCGAAGAGGAGATCTCCGAACTCACGGTGATCTACGGCCTGCGGATCCTGGAGCGCATCGAGCTGCGCCGCCACCCGGTCCGTGCACTGCGCGAACTCCTGCACCGCAGCGACGAACTGCTCGACGCCAAGCTGCGCCGGATCGAGGTCCTCACGGCACGGGCCCGCGCGGGCACCGTCCTGGACGGGCACATCGCGTGGGAGATCGCCCACAGCTGGGGGCCGGCGTACGCGGCCGGCCTGCACCCCGGGGAACTGGTGCTGCGCGGCTCCGCGACCGCCGCGCTCGACCAGGACCCGCGCCGAGCCCTGCCCGCCGTACGCCTCCACAACGGGGAGGACGAGGTCTGGGCGCCGCGCCGCGACCTGCTCGACAGCGGCCCCCGCGACCGGCACTTCGTCGGCGAGCTGGAGGACGACGGCCGTCTCGCCCTGCGCTTCGGCGACGGGCGGCACGGCGCCCGGCCGACCCCGGGATCACGGCTCGCCGCGCACTACCGCCTCGGCGGCGGGACGGCCGGCAACGTCGGCGCGGAGGCCATCAACCACCTGGTCGTCCAGTCCGACTGCGAGCAGCCGCCCGCCGCCGTGGTCCGCAACCCGCTGCCCGCAGTCGGCGGCACGGAACCCGAACCCGTCGAGCAGGTACGCCAGTTGGCCCCGCTCGACCTGCGCCGCACCAGGCTGCGCGCGGTCACCGCCGAGGACTACGCGGCCCTCGCCGGCGCCCTGCCCGGCGTCCAGCGGGCGGCGGCGGACCTGCGCTGGACCGGCAGCATCCAGGAGGCGCACATCGCGGTCGACGCGTACGGCACCGGCGCCCCGTCCGCCGAACTGCTGGCATCGGTCGAGCAGGCCCTGGAGCCGTACCGGCGCATCGGGCACGACCTCGTGGTCGGCGCCGCGCGGCTGGTGCCGCTGGACATCGCGCTGACCGTGTGCGCCGCGCCCGGCCACCAGCACGGGCAGATCCTGGCCGGGCTGTACCGCGTGCTCGGCAGCGGTGTGCGGGGCTTCTTCCACCCGGACGAGCTGACCTTCGGCGAACCGGTGCGGCTCAGCCGCCTGGTCGCCGTCGCGGCTGCCGTGCCCGGCGTGGAGAGCGTCCAGGTCACCCGGCTGCGAAGGCTGTTCGAGCCGGACCGAGGAGAGAGGGAGGACGGCGTGCTGCGGCTCGGCCCGCTGGAGATCGCCACCTGCGACAACGACCCGGACCGGCCGGAGAACGGCCGGCTGGCGATATCCCTGGGAGGTGCCCGATGACCGAGGGCACGATCACCGACGACTGCGGCTGCGGCGGCGCCTGCCGCAGCGGCCACGACGAGCGCCTCGCCCCGGCCCCGGTGCACAACCCGCCCGGCCGCACGGCGCTCGACTACCGCGTCGGCGAGTACGGCTCCTTCCGGGCCGCCCTGCTCGACCGGCTCGCGTCACCGGCGTACCCGGCCCTGCGAGGCCTGACCGTGCGCACCCCGGACGACCCCGCGATCGGCCTCCTCGACGCCACCGCGGTCCTGGGCGACCTGCTCACCTTCCACTCCGAGCGCATCGCCGACGAGGCCTACATCCGCACGGCCAACGAGCACCGCTCGCTGGTCCTGCTCGGCCGCCTCGTCGGCCACCGCCCGCGCCCGGGAGTCGCCGCCGCCACGCATCTGGCGTACACCCTGGAACGCGACCCGCGCGCCGAGACGCTGCCCGTGCTGATCCCGCGCGGCGCCCGCAGCCACAGCGTGCCCGCCTCCGCCGACGAGCAGTCCCTGACCTTCGAGACCGCCCGAGACCTGACGGCCCGCTGGGACTGGAACGAGCTGAAGGTACGCCGCCGGCGCCCCTCCCTCGTCACGCCCGAGGATCTGGAACGCCGCTCGGAGATCTTCGTCGAGGGCACGGCGAACTCCCTCAGGACCGGCGACCAGTTGCTCTTCGTCTTCGGCGAACAGGCGGGCGGCAAACGCAGGTTGCTGCCCGTCGCGAAGACGCGTGTCGACCGGGAGGACGAGATCACCGCGATCTCCCTGCCGAAGTCGGCCCCGCCGACCCTGAGGGAGCTCGTCGACGAGGTACGGCGCTGGACCGCCGCCCCCGCGGCCCCGGGTGAGCCGGGCGACGAGCCGCCCACGCCCGAGGTGCCCAACCCGCGCCCCGTCAGCCGGCTGATCGAGGACTTCGAGGACCAGGTCCTGCAGCCGCTCCGGGACGATCTGGACGGCATCAAGACCCCCGAGCGGCTCGCGGCACGCCTGGCCGAACCCGTCGCGCGGCTCGGCGAGGCACAGGTGCTGGCCGAGCCGTATCCGGATGTGGCGGCCTGGTTCGAGCAGCTGGAGGCCGTGCTCGCCGAACTCGCCGAGCGGGCCATGGGGCTGGCGCCCGCCCAGCCCGACGAGAGCGAGCCGGTGCCGGCCGCGACGAAGAGCGCGGTGGATCCGCGTGCGGCCGCCCTGCGGACCCTGGGCGCCGTCCTGCCCGCCCTGCGCGCAGCGAGCCCCGCCCCGCAGGGCGGCGCCGGCACCCGGCGTCCGGGCGGCGACACCGCCCGCCTGCTCTCCGCCCTGAACCCCGGCCTCGGCACCCTCTACCCGGCGTGGCGCACGGCCGCCGCCCCCGGCACCCCGCAGCTCCTGCGCGAACTGCTCGCCCTGCGGGTCACCGCCGCACCCTTCGGCGCCACGGCCCCGCTCAAGCCGGTCCAGGACGACCGCGGCCGGGTCATCCGCACCGCCGACTGGCCGCTCACGGGCGCCGTACTGGCGAGCATGCGCGTCGTGTACGACACGTCGGGGCGCACTCCGGTCCGGGCCGAGTTCCAGTACGTCGAGGGCAGCGGCTCCGACCAGCGTGCCGAGAACCTGACCGGCGCCCAGCCGGTGACCTTCCCGCTCGGCACGGGCCAGGTCGAGCTGTCGGTGCGCTCCAGCCAGGACCGCGACCTCAACTGGCTCAACCGCCGCCCCACCGACTCCCAGGAACCCGGCGTCACGGCCCGTCTCCACTCGGGCCTGCCCGAGCGCACCCTGTTCGTGTCCCGGCCGGACGACGAGGGCCTGATCCACGTCGGCGTCCACAACGGCACGTCCGAGCAGATCGCGCTGCGGCCGAACGCGAGCGAGCAGTTCACCCACGGCGAGTACGAGGTCACCCTCAAGTACACGGTGGGCACCACCGAGCCCAACGTCGAGGTGGTCATCGCCAGCAAGCCCGAGCCCATCAACCGCCGCGTCCTGCAACTGGACACCGTCCACACCGGCATCACGGTCGGCAGCTGGGTCGCCGTCCAGCGGCCCGCCAAGGGCGCCCAGAACGGCATCCCCGGCGATGACAAGCTCGCGTTCGTCACCACCCAGGTCGTCGCGGCGCGTACGGCGGCGTACACCAACTACGGCATCACCGGGCGCGGCACCGAACTCACCCTGGCCGACCCGTGGCTGGACGAGTTCGACGTCCTGCTCTCGCACATCCGCGACACCACCGTCCACGCGGCCGGCGAACCGCTGCGCCTGGCCGGCGAACCGCTCGGCGAGGACGTCCACGGCAACGAGATCGAACTCGCCGAGCTGTACGACGGGTTGCGGCCCGGACGCACGCTCATGGTGAGCGGCGAGCGCAGCGACATCCCGGGGACCGCGGGCGTCAGGGCCACCGAGGTCGTCACCATCGCCGCCGCGGACCCGGTCGTCGACCCCCGACTGCCCGGCGACCACGTCCACACCCGCCTGACCCTGACCGCCGACCTCGCCCACCGCTACCGGCGCGAGACGGTCAGGATCCTCGGCAACGTCGTCGAGGCCACCCACGGCGAGAGCCGCGAGGAGGCCATCGGCAGCGGCGACTCCGACCGGGTGAACCAGACGTTCGCGCTCTGGCAGTCCCCGCTGACGTGGCTCGCCGACGACAACCCCCTCGGCGCCACCCCGGTCCTTGAGGTCCGGGTCGACGGCGTCCTGTGGCACGAGGTCGACAGCCTGGCCGGACGCGGTCCGGGCGAGCGGGTCTACATCACCGGGTCCACCGCCGACGGCCGTACGACGGTGACCTTCGGCGACGGCGTCAACGGCGCCCGGCTGCCCTCCGGACACGAGAACGTCCGCGCCCGCTACCGCTTCGGCACCGGCAAGGCCGCCAACGTCGCCGCCGACCGCGTCACCCAGCCCCTCACCCGGCCGCTCGGCGTCACCCAGGTGACCAACCCGCGCCCGGCCAAGGGCGGTGCGGACGCGGACGGCCCCGGCCTCACCCGCCGTACGATCCCGCTCGCGGTCTCCGCGCTGGACCGCCTCGTCTCCGATTCCGACTACGAGGACTTCGCCCGCTCCCGCGCCGGCATCGGCCGGGCCGCCGCCCGCGAACTCTTCGACGGGCGCCGGCGCGTGCTGCACGTGACGGTCGCGGGCACCGACGACGTGCCGATCGACGGCGACTCCGACACGCTCAAGGCCCTGCGCGGCGCGCTCACCGAGTACGGGGACATGAACCTCCCGGTCCGGGTGGACGTGCGCGAGCTGGTCCTGCTGCTGACCGCCGCCAAGGTGAAGGTCGCCCCCGACCACGCCTGGGAGATCGTGGAGCCGCGCCTGCGCGCAGCCCTGCTCCGCCGACTCGGCTACGAGGGACGGGAGCTGGGCCGCCCCGCCCGGCTCTCGGACGTCCTGGCCACCGCCCACAGCGTGCCCGGCGTCGACTACGTGGACGTCGACGTCTTCACGGGCGTCCCCGCGTCCGCCACGCCCGAGGAGCTGACCGGGATCCTCACCGACCCCGGCCCGCCGAAGCCGTCGGTCCCGGCGCACCCGGCGACATACGACGAGAAGATCCACACCGTCCGCGCCGCGAACGGCGAGACGCTGTCGGAGATCTGCGCGAAATACGGTGTCCCGCTCGCCGAACTCCTGCGCCTCAACCCCGACATCACCGACACCCGCCGCCTGGCGAAGGGCCGCTCGGTGTTCGTCTTCCGCGGTATCCGCCCGGCCCAGCTCGCGATGCTGTCGCCGAAGGCCGCGGACACCCTGATTCTGACGGAGGTCAAGTGATGTCCCCGGACGTCCAGTTCGAGACGCAGACCCCTGCGACGACGTCCAGGGAGCCGGACGGGCTCGCCGCGCTGCTGCCCCGCTGGCACCTGCTGCGCGACGCCGAGGAGGGCGAGCCGCTGCGCGCGCTGCTCGCGGTGATCGCCGAGCAGCTCGACCGGGTCCGCGACGGCGTCCAGCAGGGCTACGAGGACCTGTTCGTGGAGACCGCGGCGCCCTGGGTGCTGCCGTACCTGGGCGACCTGGTCGGCTATCGCACCCTGCCCGGCTACGAGCGTGTTCTGACGACCGGCCTGCACGAGGGTGGCCGCGCCGCGCTCGCCGAGGCCGTCGCCCCGCGCCGCGAGGTGGCCGCCACGGTCGCCAACCGGCGCCGCAAGGGCACCCTCCACCTCCTGGAGGAACTCTCCGAGCAGGTCACCGGCTGGCCCGCCCGCGCCGTCGAGCTGTCCCGGCAGGTCGCCCACACCCAGCCGGTGAAGCTGGGCGCAGGTCACCGTACCCACCGCGGCCGGCTCGTCGACCTGCGCGACAACTCCGCCCTCGACCTCGCGGGCGGGCCCTTCGGCGCCACAGCCCGCACGGCCGACGTGCGCCGCGCCGACTCCCGGCACCGACAGGGCGGTTGGACGCCGGCCGGGGTGGCGCTGTTCGTCTGGCGGCTCAAGGCGCACTCGCTCACCCAGTCGCCGGCGTACTGCATCGACCGCGCCCGCAACCTCTACACCTTCTCGATCCTGGGCAACGACACCCCGCTGGTGACGAAGCCGTTCCCGGAGCCGTCGCCCACGCACATCGCGACCATCGACAACGTTCCGGCGTTCGTCACTCGCCGTCAGCTCCACGACCGGCTCACCGACTACTACGGCCCCGGCAAGAGCCTCGTCATCCGGCGCGACGGCGAGGACCAGCCCGTGCCGCCGTCCGACATCGTGGTAGCCGACCTGTCCGACTGGCGTTACCGGCCCAAGCGCGGCCAGGTCGCCGTCGACCCGGAGCTCGGGCGGATCGCGTTCGGGTCCCGCTCGGCGCCCCGGCAGGGCGTGTGGGTGGACTACCACTACGCGTTCGGCGCCGACATGGGCGGCGGCGAGTACGACCGCCCCGACCGCGAGGCGCGTCCCGACGCCGAGGTGTACCGAGTGGGGCCCGGGCAGCCGTACCGCCAGATCATGGACGCCTACCGGGCCTGGCAGCACGACCGCCGCGCCGGGCGGACCGGCCCCGACGGCATCATCGAGATCACGCACAGCGGCGCCTACCAGGAGCAGCTCGACTTCGACCTCGACCCCGGAGACCGGCTCGAAGTGCGGGCCGCCGAGGGCACCCGGCCGGTGATACGGCTGCTCGACTGGTACAGCAACCGCCCCGACGCCCTCAACATCCGCGCGGTGTCCGAGGACTGCGCCCCACACGAGCGTCCCCGCGTCGTCCTCGACGGACTGCTGGTCGCCGGACGCGGCATCAACGTCACCGGCCCCATGGGCGCCGTCGTCGTACGGCACTCCACGCTCGTGCCGGGCTGGTCGCTGGAGCCCGAGTGCGACCCGCACTCGCCCGAGGAGCCCAGCATCGTCCTGGAGCGCACCACCGCGTGCCTCCAGATCGAGCACAGCATCCTCGGCACCATCGAGGTCATCGGCGACGAGGTGAGCGAGGACCCCCTCGACATCCACCTCCGCGACAGCATCCTCGACGCCACCGGCCCCGGCCGCGAGGCGCTGTCCGCGCCGGACTGCCGGCACGCCCACGCGGTGCTGCGGCTGCATCGCACCACGGTCATCGGCGAGATCTTCACCCACGCCGTGGAGATCGCCGAGAACTCGATCCTCACCGGCAGGCTGCACGTGGCCCGGCGCGGCATCGGCTGCCTCAGGTACTCGTATGTGCCGCCCGGCTCGCGCACCCCGCGCCGCCACCGCTGCCAGCCCGACCTGGCCGGGCCCGAACAGGCCGGTCGCGTACGGCCGTTGTTCACCTCCGAGCGCTACGGGACGCCCTGGTACGGGCTGCTCGCCGACCGGTGTGCGGAGGAGATCCGGCGCGGCTCGGACGACGGAGCCGAGATGGGCGCCTTCCACGACCTGTACCGGCCGCAGCGCGAGGACGGCCTGAGGGCACGGCTCGCGGAGTACACCCCGGCGGGCACCGATGCCGGAATCCTCTTCGTGACGTGAGGCGAGACATGAGCCCTGAGGCGCGCGCCGCCGTAAGCCCTACCCGCACTTTCCTGAACCAGGGGGACCCCCTTCATGCACGCTGACCTCTCCCGCCTCACGTTCCGCCCGCAGCGGCGCTACTCGGCGGTCATCGCCCAGCAGGGGCGTGTCCAGCTCGACGCCGACATCAACGAGCAGACCGCGATCCAGCTCCACCAGGCCCGCACCCTCGCCGCCGACCTGATCGGCCGGCACGGCGGGCCGCGCGACGCCGCGGGCTTCAGGATCGACTACGTGGGCGGCAAGCACGACATCGACACGCTCCACATCCACGGCGGCCGCTACTACGTCGACGGCATCCTGTGCGACGCGACCCGCCCGGCGCCCGGCGTCCCGGTCCCGGACGAGGACGCCGAGGACTCCGCGGAGCAGGACGCCGCCGCCCCGCCCGCGTACTGGACCTACTGGGACCAGCCCGACGGCTTCCGCGACCCGGAGAAGCCCGGCGACCGGCTGCCGTCGCCGGCCATGTCGCCGTTCGTGGTCTATCTGAGCGTGTGGGAGCGCGCCGTCTCCGCAGCCGAGGACCCGGCCCTGCGCGAGGTCGCGCTCGGTGCCGCGATGCCGGACACGGCCGCCCGTGTGAAGGTCGTCTGGCAGGTGCTGCCGCTGTCGCTGGCCGCGCTGGACATCGAGGAGACCGACCCGTCCAAGGAGGTCGTGCGGGCCGCCTTCGACAAGTGGGCGCGGAAGCAGGCAGTGTCGACCGCACGGCTCGCCGCCCGCAGCGAGCGGCCCGACCACGCCGACGAGGACCCCTGCCTGGTCAAGCCGGACGCCCGCTACCGGGGCCAGGAGAACCAGCTCTACCGGGTCGAGGTGCACGCGGGCGGCGAGGCGAAGGACGCCACCTTCAAGTGGTCCCGGGAGAACGGCTCGGTGGTGTTCCCGGTCGACGAACTCGACGGCACCTGGGTGCGGTTGGCGTCCCTCGGCCACGACGACAAGCTGGACCTGGACGTCGGCGACCACGTCGAGCTCGTCGACACCGCGTACGCCTCCCGCCTGGAGCCCCTGCCGCTGCTGCGGGTCGAGGAGCTGGACCTGCCGGGCCGTCGCGTCCGCCTCAGCGCCGAGCCCGACCCGTCCGTCGGCCGGCTGCCCCACCTCAACCCGTTCCTGCGCCGCTGGGACCACCACGAGGGACCCAGGCGCAAGGGCCGTACGACCGCGCTGAAGGGTGGCGCGGTGCCGGTCACGGAGGGGGAGTGGCTGCCGCTGGAGGACGGCGTCGAGGTGTACTTCGCCAAGGGCGCCGCCTACCGCACCGGCGACCACTGGATCGTCCCCGCCCGCAACGCCACCGGCGGTGTCGAGTGGCCCACGGACGCGGCCCGGCGGCCGCTGCTCCAGGGCCCTTCCGGCATCGTCCGAGGTTTCGCCCCGCTGGCCCTGGTCAAGGGCGAGGGCGGCACGGTCGATCTGCGCCTCGCGTTCCCCCCGCTGGCCAGCAGCATCCCGGCCGCGGACGAGGCGACGCTGGCGGCGGAGGAACAGGCGCGCCGCGAGGAGCGGTTGGCGGAGGACCCGTCGGGCGGCAGGTCGCAGACGACGGCGGAAGCGGAGGCCGCGGCGGAAGGAGACGAGTAATGGCCAAGCCCCTGAGCGCGTCCAAGATGGTGGAGATACTCCGTGCGGAGGGCCTGACGGTCCACGAGGTCCGCAGCTGGCGCACCCACAACCGCAACAGCAAGGGCCGCTGGGGCCCGGTGAACGGCGTGATGATCCACCACACCGTCACCAAGGGCACCGAGAGCTCGGTGAACATCTGCTACAACGGCTACTCCGGGCTGCCCGGCCCGCTCTGCCACGGCGTCATCGACAAGAAGGGCCACGTCCATCTCGTCGGCAACGGCCGCGCCAACCACGCCGGCCTCGGCGACAGCGACGTCCTGCGCGCCGTGATCAACGAGTCGAAGCTGCCGCACGACAACGAGGCGGACACCGACGGCAACGCGCGCTTCTACGGCTTCGAGTGCATCAACCTCGGCGACGGCAAGGACCCCTGGCCCGAGGCGCAGAAGGAGGCCATCGAGAAGGTCTCGGCCGCGATCTGCCGGCACCACGGCTGGAGCGAGCGCTCGGTCATCGGCCACAAGGAGTGGCAGCCGGGCAAGACCGACCCGCGCGGCTTCACGATGGACGGGATGCGCAAACGCATCGCGCAGCGGCTCAAGGGCGGCGGGGGAGGCAAGCCCGAGCCGGACCCGAAGCCCGCGCCCAAGCCGAAGCTGGAGCCCTTCCCGGGCAGCGGCTTCTTCCGCATCGGCCAGAAGTCCCCGATCATCACCGCGATGGGCCGCCGCCTGGTCGCCGAGGGGTGCAGCCGCTACGAGGTGGGGCCGGGCCCCGAGTGGTCGGAGGCCGACCGCCGCTCCTACGCCGCCTGGCAGCACAAGCTCGGCTTCAAGGGCAAGGACGCGGACGGCATCCCCGGCAAGGTCAGCTGGGACAAGCTGAAGGTGCCCAACGTGTGACGGCGCCGGCTGGCACCGAAGCGGCCCAGGTACCCCGTGGGGGTGCCCTGGGCCGCTTTTCGCGCGCCGGGAGGGTCTTGCTCCCCTGGCGGAAACACGTCACACTGGATACCGAACGAATGGTCGGTTGGGAAGCGGGATTCGATGACGACTGCACACTCCGCCGAGGCGCCCCCCGAGGAGCCGCTCCAGCGGCATTTCGACGCGACGATCGCGCGTGACCAGCGGATCGAACCGCGGGACTGGATGCCGGAGGGCTACCGCAGGACGCTGATCCGGCAGATCGCGCAGCACGCCCACTCGGAGATCATCGGGATGCAGCCCGAGGGGGAGTGGATCACGCGCGCGCCCTCGCTGCGCCGCAAGGCGATCCTCTTCGCCAAGGTGCAGGACGAGGCCGGGCACGGGCTGTACCTGTACTCGGCGGCGGAGACCCTGGGCGCCGACCGCGCGGACCTGACCGACCGGCTGATCGAGGGCCGCCAGAAGTACTCGTCGATCTTCAACTACCCGACCTTGAGCTTCGCCGACGTCGGAGTGATCGGCTGGTTCGTGGACGGCGCCGCGATCTGCAACCAGGTGCCGCTGTGCCGCAGCTCGTATGGGCCGTACGCGCGCGCGATGGTGCGGATCTGCAAGGAGGAGTCCTTCCACCAGCGGCAGGGCTACGAGCTGCTGATGACGATGATGCGCGGCACCGAGGCCCAGCGCGAGATGGTGCAGGACGCCGTGAACCGCTGGTGGTGGCCCTCGCTGATGATGTTCGGCCCGCCCGACGACGCCTCGCCCAACTCGGCGCAGTCGATGGCCTGGAAGATCAAGCGGCACAGCAACGACGAGCTGCGCCAGCGCTTCGTCGACATGACCGTCCCGCAGGCCGAGAAGCTCGGCGTCACCCTGCCCGACCCGGAGCTGCGCTGGAACGCCGAGCGCGGCCACCACGACTTCGGCACCCCCGACTGGGACGAGCTGATGCGGGTCATCAAGGGCGACGGACCGTGCAACGCCCAGCGGATGCAGCGGCGCAGGAGCGCCCATGAGGAGGGCGGATGGGTGCGCGAGGCGGCCACCGCCCACGCGGCCAAGCAGGCCGCCCGTGCCGAGAAGGGAGCGGCGGCATGAGCGCCGGGAAGCAGGACTGGCCGCTGTACGAGGTGTTCGTGCGCGGCAAGCGCGGGCTCAACCACGTCCACGTGGGCTCGCTGCACGCCGCCGACGACCGCATGGCGCTCACCCACGCCCGCGACCTGTACACGCGCCGCAACGAGGGCGTCAGCATCTGGGTGGTGCGCTCCGAGCACATCGCCGCCTCCACCCGCGACGAGAAGGACCCCTTCTTCGCGCCCAGCGCCGACAAGGTCTACCGCCACCCGACCTTCTACGACATCCCCGACGACGTCCCGCACATCTGAAGGAGAGGGCATGAGCGACGACCACGTCTACCTGACCCTCGCCGAGGGACACGAGGACGACACCCGCTGGGCCTACGGCACCGGATTCGAGGACCCGCTGCACGGCGTCGACACCACCCTGCCCGAGGGCGTCGACGCCGGTGAACTGGCCGCCGTCTGCGTGGCGTTGGCCGACGACGCCCTGGTCTCGGCCCAGCGCCTGGCCGAGTGGATCACCCGCGCCCCCGAGCTGGAGGAGGAGGTGGCGCTGGCCAACATCGGCCTCGACCTCCTCGGCCAGGCCCGCCTGCTCTACTCCCGTGCCGGCCAGGTCGACGGCACCGGCCGCGACGAGGACGCCTACGCCTACTTCCGCGACGCCGACGCGTTCCGCAACGTACGCCTGGCCGAACTCCCGGGCGGCGACTTCGCGTTCTCCATCGTGCGGCTGCTGGTGCTCTCCAGCTGGCGGCTCGCGCACTTCGAGCGGCTGGCCTCGCACCCGGACCCCGTGCTCGCGGCGATCGCCGCCAAGGGCGTCAAGGAGCTGGCCTACCACCGGCAGTACGCGGCGGAGTGGGCGGTGCGCCTGGGCGACGGCACCGAGGAGTCGCACCGCAGGATGCGCCGTGCCCAGGACCGGGTGGCGCCGTATCTGGGCGAGCTGTTCACGGCGTACGACGTACGGGACGAGGTCGTGGCGGTGCTGCAGCAGGTCACCACGGCGGCCGGACTGCCCATGCCGGTGTACCGGCCGCTGCCCGGATCCGGCCGCGACGGCGAGCACACCGAGCATCTCGCCCCGCTGCTCGCCGAGTTGCAGGGCGTGGCCCACGCCCACCCGGAGGCGACATGGTGAGCACGCTGCTCGACGCCCGGCGCGCCCGGCACCTCGCCGAGCAGGTGCCGGACCCCGAGCTGCCCATGCTCACCCTGGCCGACCTGGGTGTCCTGCGCGACGTCGAGCTGACCGAGGACGGCACGGTGGTCGCGAGCCTGACACCGACGTACTCGGGCTGCCCGGCCATGGCCGAGATGCGGGCGGACGTCGCCGCACGGCTGCGGGACGCCGGGTACCCGCGCGTGGAGATCCGTACGGTCCTCGATCCGCCGTGGACCAGCGACTGGATCACCCCGGCCGGCCGCACCAAGCTCGCCGAGCACGGCATCGCCCCGCCCGGCCCCGCACCCCGCGGCGGTCCCGTCGCGCTCGTGCTGTCGCCCACCCGGCACGCGGTGACCTGCCCGCGCTGCGGCTCGGCGGACACCGAGGAGACCTCTCGCTTCGCCGCCACCTCCTGCAAGGCGCTGTGGCGCTGCCGCGCCTGCCGTGAGCCGTTCGAGTACGTCAAGGAGATCTGAATGGAAGGCCTCACCGAAGCAGGGACGGCCGCCGCGCCGCGCCCGCGCACCCGGCGCCGTCCGGCCTTCCACCGCCTGCGCGTGGCCGCCGTACAGCCGCTGTGCTCGGACGCCGTCGCCGTCGGCTTCGACATCCCGGCCGAGCTGGCCGAGGAGTTCGCCTTCGAGCCCGGCCAGTCGCTGACGCTGCGACGCGAGATCGACGGGCGCGACGAGCGGCGGTCGTACTCGATCTGCTCGCCGGTCGGCACCAGCCCGCGCATCGGCGTACGGGTCGTGCCCGGCGGCCTGTTCTCGTCCTGGCTCGTCAACGACGTCCACCCCGGCGACACCGTCGAGGTGATGGCCCCCACCGGCGCCTTCACCCCCGACCTCACCACGCCCGGCCACCATGTGCTGATCGCGGCGGGCTCCGGCATCACGCCCATGATGTCCATCGCCGAGTCCGTCCTGGCCGCCGACTCCCGCTCCACGGTCACCCTCTTCTACGGCAACCGCCGCACCGACACCGTGATGTTCGCCGACGAGCTGGCGGACCTGAAGGACCTCTACCCGGCGCGGTTCCAGCTCGCCCACGTGCTCTCCCGCGAACCCCGCGAGGCCGAGGTGCTCTCCGGCCGTATCGACGCCGAACGGCTCGCCACGCTGATCGGAGCCCTGGTCGAGGTGCGGACCGCCGACCACTGGTGGCTGTGCGGACCGCACGGCATGGTCCGGGACGCGCAGGGCGTGCTGGCGGGACTCGGGGTGCCGGACGAGCGCGTCCACCAGGAGCTGTTCTACGCCGACGACGAGCCCGTACGGGAGGTGCACCACGAGGAGGGCGGCCCGCAGGGGCCCGTCAGCCAGGTCACCATCACCCTCGACGGCCGCTCCACCACCGCCGACCTGCCGCGCGAGCGGACCATCCTCGATGGTGCCCAACGCACCCGCCCCGACCTGCCGTTCGCCTGCAAGGGCGGCGTCTGCGGCACCTGCCGGGCCCTGGTCACCGACGGCAAGGCCGACATGCGGCGCAACTTCGCGCTGGAGACGGCCGAGGTGGCCGCGGGCTATGTGCTGACCTGCCAGTCCTACCCGGTCTCGGAGACGCTGGCGGTCGACTACGACAGCTGAGCCGGGTGGTGGGAGTTGAGTGGCGAGGAAAGCGAAAGGACTAGTTCAATAAGGAGTTGAGAAGGAAGTCCCTTCATGGCCTCGCCACCGCCGACTCTAACAGTCACGCCGGGATCAGGTCGCGCAGGTTTCCGGGGACGACGATCCGCGACTCGGGGTGCAGCCCCTCGGGCCGCTCCAGGCCGATGTAGGTGACGGGACCCTCCGGGACGGTCCTGCCGTCCCACAAGGTCGTCGTCGAGGCGTCCATCAGGCCCGTGAGATAGCGCACGGTGAGCTGCTCGCGCTCCACGATGCCGCGCAGCAGCGTCGCCACCGACACCTGGTTGGCCTCGACTCGGTTGGCCGACGGGGTCCCCTTCAGATACAGGTGCAGCCACTTGGCGCGCCAGCGTCCGTCGAGGCCGCGCAGGAACGCCAGCGGCAGCGCCACCCGGCCCGGCCCGCGCAGACCGGACTTCATACGCACGGTACGCGGCTCGAACGGACGGCCCCGCTGCCCGGCGTCCCGCAGCATGAACCCGAAGAACGACTCCTCGACCTCCTCGAAGCCCTCCCCGGCGAAGATGTTGACCTGCGGGACGACGAACGCGCCGCGCACGGCGCCGAGCCGCAGGTCGATGAACTCCGAGGCGCCGTCGGGTGCCTCGGTGATGTCACCGGAGTGCTCGCCCTCCAGGTCCGCGAGGTTGGTGTACGCCAGCCAGCACACCGTCGCGTAGCCGGGGTCCAGC
Source organism: Streptomyces ferrugineus (assembly GCF_015160855.1). NCBI lineage: Bacteria > Bacillati > Actinomycetota > Actinomycetes > Kitasatosporales > Streptomycetaceae > Streptomyces > Streptomyces ferrugineus. The sequence continues at coordinate 3,897,559 of NZ_CP063373.1, forward strand.
ATCAGCGCCGACAGGTCGTAGTCGGTGCGGTGGGCGGCCTGCTTCCAGTACACGAAGAAGCGCAGCAGCTCGCCCTCCACGGCGGACACCGAGCCGCGGGGCAGCACACCGAGCCCGGCCGGGGCCGCCCGGCCGCTGAGCGGCAGCGCGACATCCAGGACGTCCGGGTCGATCAGCAGATGGTCCGGGGCGGGCAGCCGGCGTCGCAGCTCCGCGTCGAGGACGGCCACCAGGCGCTCCCGCTCGGGCGGCAGCACGGGCGGACGCTCGTCCTCGGTGACCCAGGCGCGGCCGAGCCGGTTCACGAACACGCGGGGCTCGCCGGTCTCCCGGGCGCGATTGGCGAGGTGCTCGCGGACCGACAGCAGGACCCGTCCGGAGACCTCGGCCACGACCTCCTCGGCGGCGGCCGCGACCGCGGTGCGCTCGTCCTGGTCGAGGGCCATGCGCAGCAGCCGGTCCAGGGACCGGAACAGCTTTCCGGGCGCGGACTTCAGCAGCCGCGCGGCGCCGGTGACGTCGTGCATGCCGAGCAGCTCCTCGACCCGGCTGTCGAAGGAGCGCGCCTCCTTCTCGCCCCGGGCGACCGCGAACACGTCGGCGGCGTGCGGCCACTGCGGGTACTCGTGCGGGTGCAGCCGCTCGCCGAGCCGCTTGAAGTCCTCGCGGTACGGGTGCACGTCCGCGAGCTTGGCGGGCGCGGCGGCGACCACCGAGTCGAGGCCCGCCAGCAGGGCACGGCGCACCGGCCGGGACAGCCCCCGGAACCGCGTGGCCGTCACCAGCGTCACATCGCCGTCCGACAGCGCGCAGGCCAGCCGCAGCACATCGGTGACGGTGTCCAGCAGCGGCGGCGAACCGGCCCGCAGCCGGGCCCGGTTGATCACGGCGCGGCTCTCCCGGACCGGGATCTCCTCGGGCTGCGGCCCGTCCACGCACTTCCCGGCGAGCGCCTCGAGGTCCCGCAGCGCGTCCTCGCCCAGCGGAGTGCCGCTGCCCGCCAGCGCCAGGTACAGGGCGGTGACTTCGTCGTCCGCGTCGCCGCCGAGGTGCAGGACCGTCATACGGTCGCCCGCCGCGGCGATCAGCTCCTCGTGGTGGCCGAGCATCTCGGTGTACGAGTGCTGGTAGCGGCCGTACGACGGCAGGGTGAGCAGATCGACGACACCGTCGCTGAGCTGCTCCAGAACGCTCGCCCGCGCTCCGTCGTCGGCGAGGGCCTCCGCGACGCAGCGCATCCAGAAGTCGTACGTGTCCGGCACGTTGGCCGGGAAGTCGACGAAGTAGACGTTGTGCCGCACATGGTCGCCGACCATCTCGCGCACGGTGCCCAGCGTCCGCACGGCGGTGTCGACGACCGTGCCCTCGCTCAGCGCCGACAGCCGCTCCAGCAGCTCCGCCGAGAGCTTGAAACCCACGGACAGCAGCGCGGCGTCGAACTGCCGTGCCGCGACGGCCCCGTCACCTGCGGGTCCACAGGGGCGGGGGATGCGACGGGTGTGCCGGACGACCAGGGGTTCGAGACGGTGGACCATGCCGGGATGATCCCAGATCCGCACGAGCGTTCGCATGCGGATTTTTGCGGTCGAACCGGCCGGAACTCACTGCGCACATGCCCCGGAAGGGCGTGAAATCGCCGGGTATCGTTCGCCGTTCGGCCGGGCATCGTTAGGTGGCGGGGTCCGAGGGTGAGAGGGGAACCATGCCGTCATCCAAGCCGTCGTCCATACGCTCGGCCGGTGCACTGCCGCAGCCCGTGCTGAGTCAGCCGGCACCGGTCGCGGTGTTCCTGGTGGTCACGATGGAGCCTGGGGGAGAGCCCGCGGTACGCGATCTGCTGGCCGGCCTCGCGGGACTCGTACGGGCCGTCGGTTTCCCCAGTCCCGACGGGGGCCTGTGCTGTGTGGCCGGCGTCGGATCCGCGGCGTGGGACCGGCTGTTCGAGGGCCCGCGTCCCCGACGGCTGCATCCCTTCGAGGAGTTGGAAGGACCCCGGCATCGCGCCGTGGCCACCCCGGGAGACCTGCTCTTCCACATCCGCGCCGCGCGCACGGATCTGTGCTTCGCCCTGTCCGCCGAGATCATGAAGCGGCTGCGCGGCGCGGTCACCGTCCAGGACGAGGTCCAGGCCTTCGCCTACTTCGACTCGCGCAACCTCCTCGGCTTCGTCGACGGCACCGAGAACCCGGTCGGCCGGGCCGCGGCCGAGGCGGCCGTCGTCGGCGACGAGGACCCCACCTTCCGGGCCGGCAGCTATGCGATCGTCCAGAAGTACGTGCACGACGTCGACGCCTGGGAGGCACTCGCCGTCGAGGCCCAGGAGAAGGTGATCGGCCGCTCCAAGCTGACCAACATCGAGCTCGACGTCCCCGGCTCCCACATCGACGTGAACACCGTCACCGGCCCGGACGGGGAGGAGCTGGAGATACTGCGCGGCGCCATGCCGTTCGGCAGGCCCGGCCACGGCGAGTTCGGCACGTACTTCATCGCCTACGCCCGGACACCCGGGATACCGGAGTCCATGCTCCGCAACATGTTCCTGGGCGGCCCCGAATCCGGCCCCGACCCGATCCTGGACTACTCCCAGGCCGTCACCGGAACCCTCTTCTTCTGCCCCTCGGCGACCTTCCTGGAGGCCATCCCGGAAGAGGACGACCCGGACTGACCGACCGGGACGGCCCGGCCGGGGTCAGGACCCCTGCGCCTCGCGCTCGGCGTTCCGCTTCTTGACCCGGGCCGCCTCCTTGCGCACCTCGGCCTGGGTGGCGCGCTCCTTGACCAGCCACTCAGGCTGCTCCTGCTTCAGCGCCTCGATCTGCTCGGTGGTCAGGGGCTCGGTGGCACCGCCGCGGGCCAGCCCCGCGATGGAGACGCCGAGCTTCTGCGCCACGACCGGGCGCGGGTGCGGGCCGTCGCGTCGCAGGTCGCGCAGCCACTGCGGAGGGTCGGCCTGGAGCGCGTTCAGCTCCGCGCGCGTGACGACCCCCTCCCGGAACTCGGCGGGGGTGGCTTCGAGGTACACACCCAGCTTCTTCGCCGCGGTCGCGGGCTTCATGGACTGGGTGCTTTGGTGCGACGTCATGGTCCCAGGGTATCGACCGAGTGAACGATCGCCGACCACGGCCGGTAACCTGGCCAGGTGACAGGCTCGGAAGCATCCCCGTCCTCCCCGCAGGCAGCGCCGTCGTTCCGGCTCGCATACGTCCCGGGAGTGACCCCCTCGAAGTGGGTGCGGATCTGGAACGAGCGCTTCCCCGACATCCCCCTCACCCTGCACTCGGTGACCGCCGCGCAGGCGCCCGAACTGCTCCGGGAGGGCGGCGCGGACGCCGGTTTCGTACGGCTTCCGGTCGACCGTACGTTCTTCAGCGCGATCCCGCTCTACACCGAGACCACGGTGGTCGTCGTCCCGAAGGACCACGTGATCGCGGCGGTCGAGGAGGTCACCGCCGAGGACCTGGCCGACGAGGTCGTCTTCCACCCCCTCGACGACGTCCTGGGCTGGGAGCGGCCACCGGGGGAGCCCGCCTTCGAGCGCCCCGCCACCACCGCGGACGCCGTCGAACTCGTCGCGGCGGGCGTCGGCCTGCTCGTCGTCCCCCAGTCGCTGGCCCGCCTCCACCACCGCAAGGACCTCACCTACCGCACGCTGGTGGACGCCCCGCAGTCGAGCATCGCCCTGTCCTGGCCGGAGGAGGCGACCACCGACCTGGTCGAGGACTTCATCGGCGTCGTCCGCGGCCGAACGGTCAACAGCACACGGGGCCGTACGACGTCCCAGCCCCCGGCGACCACGGACCAGCCGAAGCGCAAGCGCCCCGACACCGGGGCCGGCGCACGCCGCCAGCCGGGGACCGGGACCGGGACCGGCGGCGGCCGGCGCGGCGGCGCCAAGGGAGCAAAGGGAGCCAAGGGCGCGCGGCGCGGGAAGCCCCGGCGCAGGTCGTAGCGAGCGGGCCGGTCGAGGTCCCGCGGTGCAGAGCGCATGGCAGGACCCCGGGACATGGGGGTTCCCCGGGGCCCTGGGCAGGTGGCGGCTCAGGGGGCGTACGTCGCCCGCTCCGCCGTGCGTACGACCGTCTGCCCGTCGGCCTGGCTGAGCAGCCCCGCGGCGACCCATGCGTTCACGGTGGACCGCACCCGTGTCACCAGCGCACCCTTGGCGGCGAAGGGCGCCCCGGCCCAGATCTCGTCCAGCAGCGTGGTGCCGTCGGACTTGGCGGGGTTGGCGACGCCGGAGTCGGTGTCGCCGAAGATCACCCTGGGTTCGGAGCGCCGGAAGTAGGCGTGCGTCGGGTCCTCGGTGCCCTCGAAGAACGGGGCGAACTCGGTGCCGTCGAGGGTGTGGTGAAGCGGCTTGCCGTTCACCGGGGTGAGCGAGGGCAGCAGGTCGCCGGACAGGCCGGCGTTGCGGTACAGGCCCAGCCGCAGGTAGCTCGTCGACGAGTCGCGGGCGACGAGATTGACCGGGCCGTGGAACAGGGTCTGCAGCGAGGGATCGTCGATCGCCTTCTCCACGCGCAGCCGGAACGGCATGGAGATCCGCACGGTGTCCCCGCCGCGCCACGTCCGCGACACGCTGAAGTAGCTGCCCGGCGTCGGAGTGCCGCTCACCGCGCTGCCGTTGACCGTCACCCGGAACCCGGCGGTGGCCCACGACGGCACCCGCAGCCTGAGGGCGAAGGCCGCGCTGCCGCCGCCGATGGTGAGCGTGGTGCTCTGCTCAAGCGGGAACGTGGTGCTCTGCGTGACCGTCACGCCCTTCTCCGCCCAGTCCAGCCGGGACGGGCTGTACAGGTTGACGTACAGCGCGCCGCCGTCGGCGGCCTTGAAGTACACCGAGTCCTGGTACTTGGTGGCGCTCTCCATGCCCGTGCCCTCGCAGCAGGTCGTGCCCTGCTTGGGCGTGTAGTCGCGCACATGGCCCGGCGTCAGCCCGATGAAGTACGTGACCAGCGGCTTCTCGGCGTCCGCCCGGTCCTGCTTGGAGCCGAGGACCTGGTTGTACAGGGCCCGCTCGTAGTAGTCCATGTACTTCGGCCGCTGCTCGTGGAAGAACAGCGTCCGGCTGAGCTTCAGCATGTTGTACGCACAGCACGTCTCGGCGTCGGTGGCGCTGATCGTGCCCGCGATGACGTCCCGTGCCTTCCAGAACTCACCGGTGCTGGTGCCGCCGATGCCGTACATGCGGTGCGGCACGACCATGCCCCAGAAGTTCCGGGCGGCGTCGAGATAGCGCTGCTCGCCGGTCGCGTCGTACAGCCGCAGATAGCCGGTGAAGATCGGTATGTGCTGGTTGGCGTGCAGCCCGTCGAGGATGTCGGTGTTCGCGGCGCAGTTGTCGATGAGCCGGTCGAGGTCGAACAGCTGGGCCAGCGCGAGGTGTTCGGGCTTGCCGGTGATCGCGTGCAGATCGCAGATCGCCTCGACGATGCCGCCGAACTCGCCGCTGGAGAACAGCCCCCACATGCGCTGCAGGGTGGCCTCGGGCAGCTTCGACAGCCGTGCGTACATCCAGTCGCACATGCCGGACGCGAGGTCGAGGGCGCGGTCGTCGTCGGTGGCGAGGTAGGCGTCCAACACGCCGCGGAGGATCTTGTGCGCGGTGTAGTACGGCGCCCAGACCTTGGTGTAGTCGCTGGTGGTCCTCGACTCCAGGTCGATGAACTGCGTCTCGGGGTACGCGGCCAGGAACCCGGGGTGGCTGGGCCCGCCCCAGGTGCGGCGCAGGGTGGCGGTGAGCCCGCGTCCGGAGGCGTCGGCGAACGTCCCGCCGGAGGTCTCGTCGAAGCCGTACGACGCCAGATCGCCGCGCCCGGCGGAGGCGTCCGCCGCCCGCCGGCCCTGCAAGTCGCCGATCTCGGCGGCGCTCAGGGCACGGGACCAGACGTTGAACTCGTCGTAGGCGCCCGCGAAGACGGGGTCGGTGGCGAAGTTGGAGCGGCCGAGCCAGTTGTTGGCGAGGGTGCCGAGGGCGGCCGGGGTGAGGGTCATCGCCGTGTTGCGGGCCACGGCCGTGCCGTTGACGTACAGCGTGCCGGTGCCGCCGGCGATGGTGACCGCGAGGTGGCTCCACTGGTTCAGCGGCAGCGGGGCGGTGCCGTCGAGGCCCTGTTCGCCGCCCGGTCCGCGGGTCGTGATGGCGAAGCGCGGCACACCGCCGGCGTTGCGGGCGGCCAGGTACAGGTACCGGGTGTTGTTGTCGCCGAAGTCGAAGACACGCGCCCAGTTGCCGTCGTGGGTGGGCTTGACCCAGGCGGACAGGGTGATCGCCGAGGCGCCCGCGAGGACGGCGGCGGGCAGATCGACGTACTGGTACGACCCGCGGACGTTCTCGGCGGCCGTGCCGAACTTCCCACCGACGCTCAGCACGGCCGGGTCCTTCCGCAGCGCCGCGCGCACCTCGGTCAGCGCCCCGACCATGGTGCGGATCCTGTCGATGAACACCTGCTCGCCGGTGCCGGCATACGCCTGCGACAGCATGGTCAGGAAGTGCCCGGTGTAGTGCCCGCGCAGATTCCCGTTGGCCTCACCGTCCAGCCCCTCCCAGCCGCCGGGCGCGACGGCGCCACCGGTGGCGAGCCCGGCGTTGGCGCGGAAGACCTGGAGCAGCCGGTTCACGTCGTAGCCGCGGGCGTGATCGAGCATCAACTGCCGTTTGTCCGCGAAGAGTCCGGGCCTGAGGGCCACGTCGTCGAGGGCGAAGGGCTGCACGGTCCAGGCGGCCGGGGCAGCGGCCGCCGCGGCCTGTGTCGCCTCAACGGCGGCCGCGGCCCGGCCGGTCGCCGGGTAGCCGATCGCGGGGGTCGCGGCGGCGAGGGCGGCGGCATGGAGAAGGGATCGTCTGGAGAGGGGCGGTGCCATGTGGTGCTCCTCCGCATGGGGGCTTTTGTTCGTTATGTCGAACAATGTGCGAGTAGTCGACCAGACGATAAGGAGGAGACGGGTGAGGGTCAACGGGGCCGGAGCGTTTTGATCGGAGTGGACCGTCAACTCGTCCGGCACAGCCAGTCGTACGCCGCCCGCGCCGCGGCCGCGCCGGGGGCCGCGTCCTCCACGACCACGCAGTCGGCGGGCGCGACCCCCAGTCGGCGGGCGGCCGCCAGGAAGACGTCGGGGGCCGGCTTGCCGCGCTCGACCTCGTCGGCCGAGACGACGGTGCGCAGGCGGGCGTCCAGGCCCGTGCCGGACAGGATCGCCGTGATCGCCTCCCGTGCGGAACCCGAGGCCACCGCCATCGGGACGCCCTCGGTCGCCAGCAGTTCCACGAACCTGCGCATCTCGGGGTACGCGCGCGTGGTGGTGCGGGCCAGTTCCAGGTAGCGGCGGTTCTTGGCGGCGAGCAGTTCGTCGACGGTGGCCCGAAGGCCGTACTCCCGCTTCCAGAGCGTGACCGTCTCCAGGGTGCTGATACCGACGTAGCGCTCGTGATCCGCCCAGGTGAAGTCGGGGACGCCGTGTTCGGCGAGGAGCCGGCGGCCCGCCTCGTAGTAGTTCGGCTCGCTGTCCACGAGTGTTCCGTCGAGATCGAAGATGACCGCAGTGCCGCCGAGACCGCTCATGGGGTCAGGATGTCAAAGGTCATCTCCGGACCGCGGCCCGCCCGATCGACTCCACCAGGGGCAGCAGCCGGTGCGTGACACGCTCACGCAGGGCCATCTCGGTGCGGGTGCGGACCACGCCGGGCAGGCTGATCAGCTTCTGGATCACGTCCTCCAGGTGGGCGTTGTCGCGGGCCACCACCCGGGTCAGCAGATCCCCGCCGCCCGTGATCGAGAAGGCCTCCACGATCTCCGGCACGGCGGCGAGCGCGTCGCCCACGTCGTCCAGATGACCCTGGGTGACCTCGATGTGCACGAACGCCAGCACCGGGTGGCCGAGGGCGGCGGGGGAGAGCGTCGGCCCCGTGCCGGTGATCACCCCGTCCCGCTCCAGCCGGTCCAGCCTGGCCTGGAGCGTGCCGCGCGCGACGCCGAGGACGCGGGCGTACTCGCGCACGCTGGTGCGGGGCTGCTCCAGCAGCAATCGCAGGATCCGGGTGTCGAGCTCGTCCACGGGCATGGTGTCCCGGCCTTTCTCCGCGTGTGGTCCGTTGGCTCGTCGATGGACGTCCGAGGACCGTTATGTCTGTGCCAATGGCCCAGCGTATTCGAGAGCACTTGAGCCAGTCTCCTCGGTGATGCTGCAATGGGGCGGTCGATGGCGCTGCGGAACCCCGCGGCGCCTTTTTCATGCCGGTTTTCCAAAGGGGCGGTGAGTGGTGCTGAAGAGGGTGTTCGTGGCGCCGGACCCGGGGCGGGCGCGGCTGCGCTTCGCCGTGCGGGCCGTGCTCGGCATCGGGCTCGCGGTGGTGGTGTGCGCGCTGGCCGGACACTCCCTGGTCGGTGCCGTCACCGGCGGGCTCGCCGCGCTGCTCGCCCTGTTCACGGTCACCGACGCCACGGTCCGCGGACAGGCGGTCACCACCGCGCTGCTACCCCTCGTCGGCCTGCCCGTCCTCGCGGCGGCGGCCGGGCTGCACGACCACCCGGTCGCCCGCGACCTCACCTTCCTCGCCGTCGTCGGCGCCGGCGTCTACGCCCGCCGCTGGGGGCCGCGCGGGCACAGCCTCGGCGTGTTCGCGTTCATGACCTTCTTCGTGGCGCAGTTCCTCCAGGCGACCCCGCGGCAGCTTCCCGAGCTCTACGCCGCCGTACTGCTGTCCCTGCTCACCGCCGCCGCGGTGCGGTTCGGGCTCTGGTGCTACGAGCGCCGGATGCCCCCGGCCCCCGTACCCGCGGCGCCGGGCGGCAGTGGACTGGCCCGGGTGACCACACGCCAGGCGATCCAGGCCACCGCCGGCGCGGGCTTCGCCCTCGTCGTGGGCCAGCTGGTGTCCGGGCAGCGCTGGTACTGGGCCGTCGGCGCCACCTGGTGGATCTTCGTCAACACCACCTCGCGCGGCGAGACCCTGGTCCGCGGCTTCCGCCGGGTCCTCGGCACCGTGATCGGCATCGGCCTCGGCCTGCTCGTCGCCGTCCCGCTGGAGGGCGCGGGCGTGCCGACGGCGGTGCTGCTCACCGTCTGCGTCTTCGGCATCTTCTACACGGCCGCCGTCTCGTACACCTGGATGATGCTCTGCGTCACGGTCCTGGCCGAACTGCTCTACGGCCTGCTGGGCGTCCTCGACCCCGCCCTGCTGGCGCTGCGGCTCGCCGAGACCGGTGTCGGGGCGATCGGCGCCGTCCTGGCCGTGCTGTTCGTCCTGCCCGTCACCACCCACGCCATCACCGACACCTGGATCCAGCGGGCTCTGCGCTGTGTCCACGCGGCCACCGCCGAGGCCGCCGCCCGCCTCGCCGGGGACGAGACCGCGGACCCGGCCCCCCGGGTGGCCGAACTGGAGCAGTCGCTCGCCCGGGTACGGCTCTCGCTGGCCCCGCTCGTGCACCCGCTGAACCCGATGCCGGCCCGCAAGCGGCGCGCCCGCCACGTCCTGGCCCTGCTCGACGACTGCGCCCGGGAGATCCGCGGCCTGGTCGCCGTCGCCGCCGACCCCGAGGCCTCGCACGACGCCCGCCTGGCCGCCGCGTGCTGGCGGGTCGAGGCCGCCGTCGAGGCCCTGACCGGCGGCGCGGACATGACCGCCCCCATCGCGCAGCCCACGGCGACGGACCCCGCGCTGGCCCATCTGCACGGCCTGGAGCGAGCGCTCGTCGAACTCGCCACACCACTACGAGCACCGTCGGGCTCACCGCTCGTCGGCGCCTGAGGGAGCCGCGCGGCCGTTTGGTCTAGTCGGCCGGCTGGGGGGTGGGTCAGGCCGTGTGCCTGGTGACCCCGCATCGGATCCATCGGGCCGCGAGTCGAATCCATGTCCGAATTCGCCACACGCTGCGAGCGCCGTCGGGCTCGCCGCTCGTCGGCGGCTGAGGGCCTGCGCGGTACCGCCTTGAGCAGCCGGTTGGCCTTTGTCGGCCACCTGAGGGTGGAGCAGGCCGTGTGCCTGGTGACCCCGCACCCGACCCGCCGGGCCGCGAGCCGAAACCATGTCCGAACTCGCCGACGATCAGGCGACCTTGGTCTAGACCGATGATGATCCGCTGCTACCGTCGGCCCGGACGGCACCCGACCGGAAGGGGACAGCGTTGGCAGACGTCGACAGGCGGGGGAGAAGGGCCTACATCGGGTCGTTCACGGCGGCCGGAGGTCATGGCATCACGACGGCCTCGGTGGCGGACAACGGAGCGCTGACCGTCCTGAGCGGCGTGCGCGATGTGCCCGACCCCGCGTACCTGGCCCTGTCGCCACAGGGCGACACGCTCTACGCGGTCAGCGAGACGGCCGAGGGCGCGGTGGCCGCCTACCGCGTGCACGCGGGCAAGCCGGAGCTGCTCGGATCGCCGGTCCCGGTGGGCGGCAGCGGCCCCACGCACCTGAGCCTGTTCGCGGGCCACGTCCTGACCGCCAACTACGGCTCCGGCAGCGTCACCGCCCTGTCCGTGCGCCCCGACGGCACCCTCTCGGACACCCCGCCCATCGTCCTGCGGCACACCGGCTCGGGCCCGCACACGCCGCGCCAGCAGGGCCCGCACGCCCACCAGGTGCAGCCCGACCCCAGCGGCCGCTGGGCCGTCAGCGTCGACCTGGGCACCGACTCGGTGCGGGTGTGCACCCTGGCCGACGGCACGTTCGAGGTACACCGCGAGAGCGCCCTGCGCCCCGGCTCGGGCCCCCGCCACCTGGCCTTCCACCCGCACGGCCGGTACGCCTACGTCGTCAACGAACTCACCCCCACCGTCACCGTCTGCCACTGGGACGCCGACGACGGCACACTCAAGCCCTTGGCCGAGGTCCCGGTGCTGCCGGACGCCCCGGTCGGCGACGCCTACCCCTCGGGGATCGTCGCCTCGCCCGACGGCCGCTTCGTGTGGACGGCCACCCGCGGCGAGGACGTGCTGTCCACCTTCGCCGTCCAGGGCGAGGAGCTGCGCCTGGTCGCCACCGTCGCCTGCGCCGGTCACTGGCCACGCGCGCTCACCGAGGCGGGCGGCTTCCTGTACGTCGCGAACGAGCGCTCCGGCGACGTGTCCTGGTTCGCCGTGGACCCGGACCGGGGACTTCCGCGCCACGAGGGCTCGATCGAGGTGCCCGCGGCATCCTGCGTGGTCATCGGCCCGGACGCCGACGAGGTGTGACCGCATGCCGAAGGGCCCGCTCCTCGCACGGGAGCGGGCCCTTCGGCGTTACGGCGGTGACGTGCGAGTCAGCGGACCGGCGTGCCCTGCGCCTGCTGCGGGGTGATGCCCAGCGCCGTCGTGTACTTCGACAGGGCGAGCTTGCCGATCGCCGGGTACGGGCCGAGCGGCTCGGCGGCGGAGCAGCCCGCCTCCTGCGCGGCCTGCGCGATCAGGCTCGGGTCGATCTCCGGCCCTATCAGGTACGGCGCCAGCGCCAGCTGCTGCGAGCCCGAGGACCGCAGCTGCTCGGCGACGGCCGTGATCGAGCCGTCCTGGTCCAGGGCCGCAGCCATCACCGGCACGGCCAGACGCGCGGCGAGCAGCATGCCGGTGATCCCGGCCGCCTGCACGGCCTCCTCGCCACCGACCGAGGCCAGGATGATGCCGTCCGCGGCGGTGGCCACGGTGAACAGGCGGGCGCGGTCGGCGCGGGCCAGACCGGCCTCCGACAGGCGCACGTGCAGCGCCTCGGCGAGCAGCGGGTGCGGGCCGAGCACATCGGTCAGGTCGGCCGCGACACGGCTGTCCATCACGGCCTGGCGGATGACGCGCAGCAGCGCGCCGTCCGGGCCGGCGAGCAGCGGCACGACGACCGCGACGGGGCCCTCGGGCTCCTTGGCGTCCACACCCGCGGCGAGCGCCTGCTCATAGCGGGCGGTGCGCTCCTCGGCGGCGTGTACCAGCACCGACTGGAGCGTGGGGAACTCCGCGTCGTCACCGTCGACGTACCCGATCCGGGCGTCGAGGCCGGGGAGCTCGGAGCGGGCGATGCTCACGACCTCCTCGGCGAGGCCACGGGTCGCGGCGCTCGGCGTGCCCGGCACCGCGAGGACGAGCGCGGGCGCGCCCTCGGGAGCCGCCAGGGGCTCGGGTCGGCGGTGCCGCCCGGGCTGGCGGGGGCGCGGCATTCGTACTGGCAGGCCGGACGCGGGCCCAGTGGGGGAGCTCATGGCGCCGCATGTTACTGGTTTCCTGGGCTCCCCTGTTCGGGGAGGGTGCAGGTGAGCGGTATCCGTCCGCTTTTGTCTGATTGAGTTACATGCGGTGCGGAACCATCTGACGTAGGTGGATCAGTCCCTCCGCCCGGTCACCACACAGAGCATCGCCTCGTCACTCGGCAGCGTCAGCGCGCCCGCCGTCAGATCCGTCGCGATGCGCACCGACCCCTCCAGCGGATCCCCGGCGGCCGGCACCCGCCGTGCGTGCGGCAGCCGCTTCGACAACTCCTTCTCCAGAGGTACGGCCAGCGCGGCACCCATGTTCAACAGGCCACCGGTCAGCGCGACTTGGGGTTCCCCCGAGGCCGGGCAGACGGCGGCCGCGGAGTCGGCCATGTGCCGTGCGGCGGCGCGCAGGATGTCCGCGGCCACCGCATCGCCGTCGGCGCAGGCGGCCACCTGGGGAGCGAAGGAGGCGAGGACGGCGGGCCGGTCCGGGCGTGGATAGAGCCTGCCGGGCAGTCCGCGCACCGGCCCGAACAGTTCCTCGGCGCGGGCCAGCAGTTCGGCCGACCCCTCGGCCCGCCCGTCGTACGCCCGCATCGCCGCCTCCAGCCCGGCCCGCCCGATCCAGGCACCGCTGCCGCAGTCGCCCAGCAGATGCCCCCAGCCGTCCGCCCGGCGCCAGCGCGTCAGGTCGGTGCCGACCGCGATCAGCCCCGTACCGGCCGCGATCACGGCACCGGGCCGGGGCCCGAGGGCGCCGACATAGGCGGTGACGGCATCGGCGGCCAGGGCAACCCGCCGGATGCCGAACTCCCGCTCCAGCGCGGCCGGCAGCTCGGCCCGCAGACCGTCCCCCAGACTGGCGAGCCCGGCTGCCCCGACGGCCACCGCACCGAGCCCGGCGATCCCGCCCTCGGTCATCGCGTCGCGCACCAGGGGCACCAACCGCTCCATGAAGTGCCCGGCGTCGATACCTCGTTCCCCGGTGCGCACGGGCTCACGGGACTCGCGACGGGCCAGCACACCGCCGTCGACCGTACCGACGGCGATCCGCATGCCGGAGCCGCCGGAGTCGACCGCGAGGAAGCCGGCGGCGCCGGTCACGGCAGGCGCCAGTCCACCGGCCGGCCTCCCTGGCCGACCAGGAGGTCGTTGGCGCGGCTGAACGGGCGGGAGCCGAAGAAGCCGCGGTCGGCGGACATGGGGGACGGGTGCGCCGACTCCACCGAGGGGAGGTTGCCGAGCAGGGGGCGGAGGTTGCGGGCGTCGCGGCCCCAGAGAATGGACACCAGTGGCTTGCCGCGTGCGGCGAGGGCACGTATGGCCTGCTCGGTGACCTCCTCCCAGCCCTTGCCGCGGTGGGCGCCCGGCTTGCGCGGGGCCGTGGTGAGCGCCCTGTTGAGCAGCAGCACGCCCTGCTGGGTCCACGGCGTCAGATCGCCGTTGGACGGCTGCGGCAGCCCCAGGTCGGTGTTCAGCTCCCGGTAGATGTTGATGAGGCTGCCGGGCAGCGGTCGCACCTCGGGCGCCACCGAGAACGACAGCCCCACGGCATGTCCGGGTGTCGGGTACGGGTCCTGTCCGACGATCAGGACCCGTACGTCGTCGAAGGGTTGCTGGAAGGCCCGCAGAACGTTCGGCCCGGCCGGCAGATAGGTGCGTCCCGCGCCGATCTCCTGGCGCAGGAAGTCGCCCATCGCGGCGATCCGTTCGGCGACGGGTTCCAGGGCCTTCGCCCAGCCCGCTTCGACGATTTCATGCAAGGGTCGTGGTGCCACGGGCGTCACCCTACTGCCGCACGGGCAGCACTGATCAACCAGTGGCCAAGGCCGGGCGGTAAGCCGCGACCGCTCATGCGACCACCGCGGCCCTGACGCACAGCACGTCCGGCAGATGCGACGCGAGCTGCCGCCAGCTGTCGCCGTCGTCGGCCGAGGCGAAGACCTCGCCGTTGCGATTGCCGAAGTACACGCCCGCCGGGTCCGCGTCGTCCGTGCACATCGCGTCGCGCAGCACCGTGCCGTAGTGGTCCTCCTGCGGCAGCCCCGCCGACAGCGGTTCCCAGCTCTTGCCCGCGTCCGCCGTGCGGAAGACACGACAGCGGTGGTCGGCCGGGACGCGGTCCGAGTCGGCGTTGATCGGGAAGACGTACGCCGTCTCGCCGCGGTGCGGGTGTGCGGCCGCCGCGAAGCCGAAGGTCGACGGCAGGCCCTCGCCGATGTCCGTCCAGTGCGCGCCCGCGTCGTCGCTGCGGTACACGCCCCAGTGGTTCTGGAGGTACAGCCGGTCCGAGTCCGCCGCGTCCTGTGCGATTTTGTGGACGCACTGGCCGAACTCCGGGTTCGGGTCCGGCAGGAACACCGCGGAGACCCCGGAGTTGGACGGCGCCCAGCTCGCACCGCCGTCGGACGTCCTGAACACCCCCGCGGTCGAGACGGCGATGGTCACGGCCCGCGGGTCGCGCTTGTCGGTGATGACGGTGTGCAGGCCCTCACCGCCGCCGCCCGGCACCCATTTCGACCGGGTCGGGTGCTCCCACAGCGGGCGGACGAGCTCGAAGGTCTCGCCGCGGTCCTCGGAGCGGTACAGCGCCGCCGGTTCCGTGCCCGCGTACACCACGTCCGGCTCCGCGGCCGCCGGGTGCAGCTGCCACACCCGCTCCAGCGAAGCCTCGGTGTCCTGCGGGAACTTGACGGCCGGCTTGGCTGGTTCGGTCCAGGTGCGGCCCAGGTCGTCGGAGTGGAACACGGACGGGCCCCAGTGCGCGCTGTCGCCGCCGGCCAGCAGCCGGGGACGCTCGCCCCGGGTGTCGATGGCGACCGAGTACACGGCCTGGGCGTTGAAGTAGGGACTCTCGTCGAACTCCCAGGTCTCACCCCTCCTCCGCCCGATGAACAGGCCCTTGCGTGTACCCACGGCGAGCAATACCTCGGTCATGCCGATCACCTCCGCGACGCCTTTGTCTCAGACACGGGCCAGTCTGCACCCCGCCACTGACAGTCACCTCTGGAAAGGGTGACGTCGCAGGTCAGGACGGCGGTGACAGCCCGGCGCCACGAGCCGCGGGGCCCTTGCACCGAACACGGCCGACCGGGGTCCGTGACGCGTGCCACCGTCGACTCCGGCGGGTGTCGTGAGCATCCGCCCGCCCTGTGCCGTATGGGAGGGAGGTCGGTGCGGCATGTTCGTGTGCTCATGAGGAGGAAGCCCTCGATGGCGTTCCGTGGTCCGAAGGTGTGGCTGTGGCGGTGGCGGCGCAATCCGCTCAAGCGCCGGGCCGACGCGGTGGAGGCCTGGGTGCTGCTCGCCACCTGGGTGCTCACCGTGCTCGCCGGAGTGCTCGCCGGGCTGACGACGGCCCGCACGGTGGAGCAGGGCATGGCCAGGGAGCGCGTCGAGTGGCGGCCCGTGGTGGCCCTGCTCGCCGAGCAGGCGCCGGGCACGTCCGACGCGCGTTCGCGCACCACGACCGCCGAACAGGTGTGGGCCAAGGTCCGCTGGAGCGCGCGGGACGGCTCCACGCACACCGGCCAGGCCCGCGTCCATCCCGGCAGCGGCGTCGGCACGCCGGTCACCGTCTGGACCGACCCCCAGGGCCGCCTGGTGACCAGGCCCGCCACCCCCTCCGAGGCCCGCACCCGGGCCACCCTGGTGGGCGGCCTGGCGGGCGTGTGCGCCGCGTTCGTCCCGTTCGTGGCGGGCCGGGCGCTCCGCAGCCGCCTGGAGAGCCGGCGTATCGACCAGTGGGGCTACGAGTGGGCGCGGTTCGGACCGCTGTGGGGCGGGCGGATGCGGGGCACCGGTTGACGCGCACCGGCACCCGGCACCGGCACCGGCCCCTCGGTGCCCGCTCGCTCGGCGCGGCGATCTCACCCGTGATCCGGCAGCGCCCTTTCCGGAATCGGGTCTACGTCGGTCGTGTCGGGCAGTGTTCTGATGGTGTGCCTGTAGTGGTGGCGGTGCTGGGGCGTGTGGGACGGGCACCGTCGGCGGCAGTGGTCCCTTGGTGCCTGCTCGCTGCGCGTGGCGATCTCACCCGTGATCCGGCAGCGCCCTTTCCGGAATCGGGTCTACGTCGGTCGTGTCGGGCAGTGTTCTGATGGTGTGCCTGTAGTGGTGGCGGTGCTGGGGCGTGTGGGACGGGCACCGTCGGCGGCAGTGGTCCCTCGGTGCCTGCTCGCTGCGCGCGGCGATCTCACCCGTGATCCGGCAGCGCCCTTCCCAGGATCCCGTCCACGTCGGCCCCGTCGGGCAGTGTCCCGAACGCGTGCCCCCAGTCGCCGCCGAGGCGGGTCGCGCAGAAGGCGTCGGCGACCGCCGCGGGGCAGTGCCGGACCAGTAGGGAGGCCTGGAGGGCCAGGGCCATCTGCTCGACCAGGCGACGGGCGCCGGCCTCGGAACCGGCGGCGAGCATGCCCTTCAGCCGGGTGACCGCCGCGTCCAGCCGGGCGTCCGCGCCCCGCGCCGACGCCAGTTCGGTGAAGAGCGCCTCCGCCGTGCCCGGCTCCCTGCTCAACGCCCGCAGCACATCGAGGGCGTTGACGTTCCCCGAGCCCTCCCAGATCGACAGCAGCGGAGCCTCACGGTAGTGGCGGGGCATGCCCGACTCCTCGACATAGCCGTTGCCGCCCAGGCACTCCAGGGCCTCGGCGGTGAAGGCCGGACCCCGCTTGGTGACCCAGTACTTGCCGACCGCGGTGGCGATCCGGCGGAACGCCGCCTCGGCCCCGTCCGCGTCGGCTCCGCGCACCGTTCGGTCGGCGGCTCCGGCCAGCCGTAGCGTGAGCGTCGTGGCCGCCTCGGACTCCAGCGCCAGGTCGGCGAGGACGTTGCGCATCAGCGGCTGGTCGATCAGCCGGGCACCGAACGCGCTGCGGTGGCCGACATGGTGCCCCGCCTCCACGAGCGTCTTGCGCATCAGCGTCGCCGACGACATCACACAGTCCAGCCGGGTGCAGTTGACCATCTCGATGATCGTCTTGACGCCCCGCCCCTCGGGCCCGACCAGCCAGGCGACGGTCCCGTCGAACTCGGGCTCGGAGGACGCGTTGGAGCGGTTGCCCAGCTTGTCCTTCAGGCGCTGGATGCGGAAGGCGTTGCGGCCGCCGTCCGGCAGGACGCGCGGCACGAGGAAGCAGGACAGGCCACCCGGAGCCTGGGCCAGCACCAGGAAGACGTCGCACATGGGCGCCGACGTGAACCACTTGTGCCCGCGCAGCGTGTACACGCCGGGCTCGGCGGTCGGCCACGCCGTGGTGGTGTTCGTACGGACGTCGGAGCCGCCCTGCTTCTCGGTCATCCCCATGCCCGCGAGCAGGCCCCGCTTCTCGGTCGGCACCCGCAGCCCGGGATCGTACTCCCGGCTGGTCAGCAGGGGCTCGTACACCTTCGCGAGCTCCGGCTGGCGGCGCAGCACGGGGACGGCGGCGTACGTCATCGACGTCGGACAGCCGTGCCCCGCCTCGGTGTGCCCCCACACCAGCCCGCCCGCCGTGCGGGCGACATGCGCGCCGGGCCGCTCGTCCGCCCAGGGCGCCGCCGCGAGGCCCTCGGCGACCGCGACCCCCATCAGGTGGTGCCAGCTCGGATGGAACTCGACCTCGTCGACGCGATGGCCGTACCGGTCGTGCGTCCGCAGCTCGGGCTCGTGGCGGTTGGCCTGCTCGCCCCACTCCTGCGCCTGAACGCTCCCGGCCCGCAGGCCGAGCCGCCGGACCTCCTCCTCGGCCCATCCGGCGCCTTCCCGGCGCAGCCCTTCGAGCAGCGCCGTGTCCTCCGACGCGTCGTACGGCGTCAGAGGCGGGGGCTGGTTGGTGACGTCGTGCGTGGCGTACTGCCCGGACTGCTCCTGCGCGGGTATCGAGACCATGCGCCCATGTTGCATCACCGCTGCGGTTGCAGCAATCCTGTAATACGCCGGATCGGCACGTAAGGTACCTGGCCATGCGCAACAACGCGGCACTGACGGCCGACGAGGTGGAGCTGCGCCCGCTGTCCGCCCGCTCGGTGGTCCTGAGTCTGCTGCTGGGGCTGCATCCGCCCGAGCTTCCGGTGAAGGACCTGGTGGGCGCGGTGGAGCCGTTCGGGATCGCGGGATCCACGCTGCGGGCCGCGCTCAGCCGGATGGTGGCGGCCGGCGACCTGCGCCGCGCGGACACGGTCCACCGGCTCAGCGACCGCCTCCTGGAACGACAGCGACGCCAGGACGACGCCGTCCACCCCGAGACCCGGCCCTGGGACGGCGACTGGGAGATGGTCGTCGTCACGGCGACGGGCCGGAGTGCCGCCGAGCGCGCGGAACTGCGCACCGAGCTGACCCGGCTGCGGCTCGCCGAACTCCGCGAGGGCGTCTGGCTGCGACCGGCCAACCTGCGCCGCGCCCTGCCGGACGGTCTGCGCGACGTGGCGCAGTGCTACACGGCCCGTCCCGACCGCCCAGCGCGGGAGCAGGCCGCGGACCTGTGGCCCCTGGACGCCTGGGCCGACACGGGGCGCGCCCTGCTGGCCCATGTCGCCGCCGCCCGCCGCCCGTCGGAACGCTTCACCGGCTTCGCGGCCGTCGTACGGCATCTGCTCGCCGACCCGGTGCTGCCGGCTCGACTCCTCCCGCCAGACTGGCCCGGCGAGCCGCTGCGCACCGCGTACGCGGACTACCGGCGGGAGCTGGTGGAGGACGTACGCGCGCGGGGCCGTCAGGAATGACGGCGGCCTTCGGGAACGACGCGAGCGGCCGCACGAAGCGCCGTGCGGGGACGCTTCGGACGGCCGCCTTCACCGTGGGGGGCTACCGGAGGGCGCGGGCGATCACCTGTAGGTGATGTCCGAGCTGGAGTACCGGCAGTTCGTGCTGTCCGGGCCCGTACCCACGGCGTCGTTGTTGTTGTACTTCTGGCAGGGGATGACCTTGCGGCTGGAGTCGTTCAGGATCGTGATGCCGCGCAGCGTCGCCACGTCGTCCCGGTTGACGTTGATGCCGACGAGGCGGGCCGTGGACCCCGTGCCGGTCACCTCGATGTTGCTGAGATTGACCTTGCGCGTGTGCTGTGTGGAGCAGTCGCCGCACGAGCGGTACAGCGTCTTGAACTCGCTGACCGCGAAGTTGGAGATGTTCACCGTGCCGGGCCCGTTGTGCTGGAAGACCTTGTCGGCCGCCTTCTTGGCGCCGCCGCCGGTGACGGTGTAGGTCGAGCCGCCGCGGAAGGTGGCGGCGTCCTCGCCGACGTCCTCCCACCACACGTTCTGCAGGGTGCAGTTGCCCTCGCAGTGGATGCCGTCGGCGCCGGGCGCGCCGATGATGACGTTCTTCAGCGTCGCGCCGGCCGCGAGCTTGAAGATCGGGTCCTGGCCCTCTTCCTGGCCGTCGCCGGCCAGGTCGCCGCTGCCGTAGTAGCGGACCATGCCGCCGTCCCGTACGCCGGACACGTCGATGGTGGAGCTCACCGGCTGGCTGCTGGTGGGCCTCGGCCACGTGGCGGCGCTCGCCGGCGGTGCTCCGACTGTCGTGATCATGACAGACGAGAGCCCGAGTGCGGCCAGGCCGCCGGTCAGTGCGCGCCGGCGGGCGCGGGGATTCGCTGGGGAAGTCATGTCCCGATGCCTTCTTCCGGTTGGGGGGTGGTCAGAGCTTTCCGGCGCCCGCGCCGGACGTCACCGAGGCGACGACGCCGGACGCGGGCTCCGCGGTGTAGCTGTAGGGCGGCGTGGTGAAGCTGCCGGACTGCGAGATCTCGGTCGCGGCTCCACCGAGATCGTTGCCGCGCAGATTGGCGTAGCCGTCCTCGTCGCTGCTGCGGTTGGTGGTGACGGCGAGCTTGGTGTCGCGGAAGACGTTGTTCTCCACGAGCATCTGGGCGCCCATGCGCGAGTGGCAGGCGGTGTCCGCGCCGGCCACGTAGTTGTTGTAGAAGTGCCCGGTGCCGAAGCGCAGGCTGGGGATGCGCGAGTAGACGTCGCTGAACTGGTTGTGGTGGTACGTCACCTTCAGGTGCCCGGTGTCCTCGCTCGCGTTGTTGTCGCTGTGGCCGACGAGCGAGCCCTTGAAATGGTCCTTGAAGGTGTTCCAGGACACCGTCACGTCGTCCGAGCCGTGATTGATGTCCAGCAGGCCGTCGTAGTAGTCCTTGTCGTGATCACGGTCGGCGGAGAAGGAGTTGTGGTCGATCCACACCTTCGTCGACGCCTGGACCGTGATGCCGTCGGCCGGCGCCACCGGCTTGCTGATGTTCAGGTTGCGTACGACGACGTTGGAGACGTTCTTCAGGCGCAGCCCGCCGCCGGTGAACCCGGACGACGAACCCACGCCCAGCACCGTGGTGTTGGAGCCGACGTCGACCTGACCGCTCAGCGGGATCAGTCCGCTCACCCGGACGACCTTGGCCGAACTGCCGGTCACCGCCGCCTTGAAGGCGTCCAGCGTGGAGACGGTGACCGCCGAGGCGCTGCCGCCGCCGGTGGTCCCCGCGCCGAAGCCGATCGGCGAGGTCTCGGCGGCCCCGGCCGGCTGCGGCAGGGCGAGGGCGACCGCGGTGGCGAGGGCGGCCGCGGCGGCTGCCACCGGCGCGGTTCTTTGCGGGCGTGCATGTGGGGGGAGAGTTCGCATGCGGGTGCGTCCCTTCGAGAGGAGCGACACGATCATGTACATGAACTTTGTGCGTCATGTAGAACGCCGCGCGCGGGCAGTGTGGCCCTGTGGGGGTGCGATGATGCGGCTCGGTCACACTGCTGAACGGAACGTAGGGGGCAAGCGCTTTCTAGTCAACGCTTTGCGCAGAAGAATTCGGTCAGGCCTACTGGAGGCGAGGGCTCTCGGGGGTACTGGCCGTGGGAGCGCTTCCATGCTGAGCGTGTCCATGCCACGATGCCCTCTCGTCGCACTGCCCGCACCACGTCCACGAGCCGCGACCAGAAGGGACAAGGACGTGCCCACCCCCCTCCGCACGACCGTGAGAAGACCGCTCCGGACGCTGTTGGCCGCCCTCCTGCCGCTGCTCGCGGCACTCCTCGCCGCCGCCCCCGCGGCCGCCGCCCGCACCGAGGCCGCCGACGCGGTCCCCACCGCGACGCTCACCGAGGTCACCGACTTCGGCACCAACCCCAGCGATCTGCGGATGTACGTGTACGTGCCGGACAACGTGAGCGTCGACCCGGCGGTGCTGGTGGCCGTGCACTGGTGCACCGGCTCCGGCCCCGACATGTACAACGGCACCGAGTACGACACCCTCGCCGACCAGTACGGCTTCATCGTGCTGTACCCGTCCGTCACCCGCAGCAGCAAGTGCTTCGACGTCTCCTCGCCGCAGGCCCTGAAGCGGGGCGGCGGCAGCGATCCGGTCGGCATCAAGTCCATGATCGACTGGGTCACCGACACCTACGACGCCGACCCCCGCCGGATCTACGCCACCGGCATCTCCTCCGGCGCGATGATGACCAACGTCCTGCTCGGCGACTACCCCGACGTGTTCGCCGCGGGCGCCGCATTCTCCGGCGTCCCCTTCGGCTGCTTCGCCACCACCGACGGCTCGGAGTGGAACAGCGCCTGCGCCCAGGGCACGGTCACCCGCACCGCGCAGCAGTGGGGCGACATCGCCCGCGCCGCCTACCCCGGCTACACCGGGCCCCGGCCGCGCATGCAGCTCTGGCACGGCACCGAGGACGACGTCCTGCGCCACCCCAACCTAGGCGAGATGATCAAGCAGTGGACGAACGTCCAGGGCGTCGCCCAGACCCCGGCCGCCACCGACACACCCCAGACCGGCTGGACCCGCACCCGCTACGGCGGCACCGGTGACCGGGCCCCCGTCGAGGCGATCAGCCTCCAGGGCGTCGGCCACAACCTGTACAGCTACGGCATGGCCGCCCGCGTCCTCACCTTCTTCGGCCTGGACAGCGGCGGCCCCGCCCCCCAGCCGCAGCCCGGCGCCTGCAAGGTGACCGCCACGACCAACGCCTGGAGCACGGGCCTGACCGCCTCCCTGACCATCACCAACACCGGCACGACGCCGGTCAACGGCTGGCGGCTCGGCTTCACGCTGCCCGCCGGCCAGACCATCACCAACGGCTGGGGAGCCACGTACGCCCCGGCCTCCGGCGCGGTGACGGCGGCCAGCGCCTCGTACAACGCGGTGCTCGCGCCAGGTGCGAGCGTCAGCGTCGGCTACCAGGCGAACCACACCGGGAACGGCGCGGCGCCGGGCGCCTTCACGCTCAATGGGACGGCCTGCGCGGCCGGCTGATCGCCCCGGGCCGCGTACGGGCGGATGACATGCCGTTTTGCGGGAACCCGGGCGCACAGCAGGAGATGTCTCCACACGACCGGCTGAGAGTGATCGATGGTTCTCGGACTTCTCACCCCCGCCCTGACACATCCGGCGTCCGCCGCGGCCGATCTGCTCACGGCCGGGCCCAGGCTGCTGGCCAAAGGAGCCGCACCCGCGGTGGGAGCCGCCGCGGGTGCGGTGGCCGGCACCGCCCGGGCGGGGGTGCGAAGCGCCGACGCCGCGGTACGTGTGGTGCGCGTCGCCCGCAGCACACTGACCCCCGGCTCGCACCCCTGGCGATCCGGCGCCCGGGCCCACCTCGCGCTGCGCCCCGAGGAGCCGGAACGCGTACGGCGCGCGGGCGGGACGGAGCGCGCGGCACGCAAGGTCGCCGCGGCGCTGGCCGAGCGGCCCGACGTGGCCCTCGCCTACTGGGACGGCGGACTGCGCCGGCTCGTGGTGACCGCCGTCGAGGAGTCCGTCAGCGACCGGGTGCTGGACAGGGCCGCGCAGCTCGCCGCCCGGCACGGTCTGGCCCGGACCGACGACGCGGTGGAGGACATCGCGCACCCCGCCGACCCCGCCGGAGTGCGGGCCGCCGCGATCACGGTCGCCGCCGACGGGATCGGCATCGCGACCGCGCTCGCCGGATACGTCCTGCGCCTGCCCTCCTCGCCCCGGTCCGTGACCGCGCTGGTGACGCTGGCGCGGGAGAACCCGACCTTCCGCGGATGGCTGCGCGCGAGGATCGGCCGCCGCCGGATGGACATGGCGCTGGCCATCGCGAACGCCGCCGCCCACGGTGTCGGCCGCACCCCGACCTCCCTGGTGCTCGACGGCACGCTGCGCAGCCTCCAGCTCGCGGAGACGGTGGCGCGCGCGACGGCGTTCGACAGGGCCCACGACGAGTTCTGCGCGCCTGAGCGGTGCAGCGTGGCGGGGGAGGAGTTCCCCCGCCCGCCGCTGAGCACCTCACCGGCCCAGCAGTACGCCGCACACGCCGAGACCGGCAGCCTGGTGGGCGCGGCGGCCACCCTGCTGGTCAAGCACGACGGCACCGAGGCCGCGGAGGCGGTGCTCGCCGGATCCCCCAAGGCCGCGCGCTACGGGCCCGCCGCCTTCCACGCCGTACTGAGCTCCGCACTGTCGCGCACCGGCGTCCTCGTACGGGACACCGAGCGGCTGCGACAGCTGGAGATGGCCGACACGGTCGTACTGCACCCCAGCGCGCTGCGCACCCCGGACGCCGGCGCGGACCCGTGGGCGGAGGCCGTGCTGGACGCGGCGCGGCGGGCGGGGCTGCGGGTGGTGATGGTGGACGACCCGGCCCTGGCCGATTTCACGACCCTCGCGGACCAGGTGGTGCGCGAGGAGCGGTCGCTGAGCGACGTGGTGAACGAACTGCGCGGCGAGGACGGCGTCGTCGTCACGGTCGCCCGGCCCGGGCCGGGCGACGAGGACGTGTTCGCCGGGCTGCTCGCCGGCGACGTGGCCGTCGCCCTCACCGACCAGGACGGCGCCGTCCTGTGGGGAGCCGATGTGCTGGCCCCGCACGGACTGTCCGATGTGTGGCGGCTGCTGCGGGCGGTGCCGGCCGCGCGCGGCGTCGGCCGTAGGTCGCAGACCCTGGCCCGGTCCGGCGCCGCCCTGTCCGGGCTCCTGGTGGCCATCGGCAAGTCCGCCCGGGGCCGCCGTACGCCGTGGCCCGGGCTGCGCCACACGCCGGTCGACGCCGGCGCCGCCTGGGCCCTGCTGGCCGGCACACGTGCGGCCGTCGGCGTGGCCCTGGCCCGCGCGCCCCACCCCCGGCCGCGCGTGGCCTGGCACGAACTGGAGCACACCGAGGTCCGCGACCGGCTGGAGCAGGTACCGGGCCCCGAGCCGACCCTGTCCGAGCAGCTCACCGACGGGGTGCGCAGGACGCTCCGGACGATGGGCCGCCGACGCCTGTTCACCCCGCTGAGCGGGCCACTGCGCCTTGGCCGCGCCGTGCGCAGCGAGCTCGACGACCCTCTCACCCCGGTGCTGGCCGTCGGCTCGGCCGCCGAGGCGATCCTCGGCTCGGTCCTGGACGCCCTGCTGGTCGTCGGCGCCCTCGACCTGAACGCGCTGCTCGGCGGCGTGCAGCGGATGCGGGCCGAGCGGGCGCTGTCCGGCCTGCTCGCCAAGCAGAAGCAGAAGGCGCGCGTGGCCACCGAGGACGACGAGGCCGAGCCGCACGTGGTGGACGCCACCAAGCTGCGGCCCGGCGACCTGATCGAGCTCCGGGTGGACGACGTCGTGCCCGCCGACGCCCGCCTGGTGTGGGAGGACGGCCTGGAGGTCGACGAGTCCGCGCTGACCGGCGAGTCCCTGCCGGCCGACAAGGCCATCGACCCGACGCCGGACGCCGCCGTGCCGGACCGGCGCTGCATGGTGTTCGAGGGGACGACCGTGGTGGCCGGGAACGCCCGGGCCGTCGTCGTGGACACCGGCAAGCGCACGGAGGCCGCCCGGGCCGTGGCCCTCGCCGCCCGCAGGCCGCCGTCCGCCGGAGTCCAGGCCAGGCTCCGGGAACTCACCGACAAGGCCCTGCCGTTGACCCTCGCGGGCGGCGCCGGGGTGACCGCCCTGTCGCTGCTGCGCGGCACACCGATCCGCCGGGCCGTCAGCGGCGGGGTGGCGGTGGCCGTGGCCGCGGTCCCGGAAGGACTGCCGCTGGTCGCGACCGTGGCGCAACTGGCCGCCGCCCGCCGGCTCAGCCGCCGCGGCGTCCTGGTCCGGGCCCCGCGCACCCTCGAGGCGCTCGGCCGCACCGACACCATCTGCTTCGACAAGACCGGCACGCTCACCGAGAACCGGCTGCGCCTGGTGCGCGTCACCGACGCCGACGGCACGGTCCGCAAGCCGGACGAGAAGGGCGCCGACGCCACGCTGCGGGTCGCGGCCCGAGCCTGCCCCCGGCTTAACGGCGGCTCGGACCGGCCGGTGCACGCCACCGACGAGGCCGTCCTGGACGCGGCCGACCCCGACCCCGAGTGGACCCAGGCCGAGAGCCTGCCCTTCGAGGCCGCCCGCGGCTACGCCGCCGCCGTCGGCCGGGCCGGGGACGGCACGCCCGTGCTCGTGATCAAGGGCGCCCCCGAGACGGTGCTGCCCGCCTGCTCCGACCTGCCCTCCTCGGTGTCCGAGGCGGCACAGGCACTGGCCGGCGACGGCCTGCGGGTGCTGGCGGTGGCCAGTCGCCCGCTCGACCCGGCCGACAAGGCGACGGACGTCCTCGAACAGGGCCTGGCGGACCTGGAGTTCACCGGCCTGCTCGCGCTCGCCGACGTACCGCGCGCCACCTCCACGGCCCTCGTCACGGGCCTGCGCGAGGCAGGCGTACGACCCGTCATGCTGACCGGCGACCATCCGCAGACCGCACGGGCGATCGCCGCCGAGCTGGGCTGGCCCGAGGACACCGTCGTGATCACGGGTGACGAACTGGCGTCCGCGGAACGGGAGGAGCGCGTGCGGATGCTGCGCGACGTCGGAGTGGTGGCCCGGGTCGCTCCCGAGCAGAAACTCCAGGTCGTCGAGGGGCTGCGGGACGCCGGCCGGGTCGTCGCCATGGTCGGCGACGGAGCCAACGACGCCGCCGCCATCCGCGCCGCCGACATCGGCGTCGGCATCAGCGCCCGTGGCTCGGCGGCCGCCCGCAACGCGGCCGACCTCGTCCTCACCCGCGACGACCTGACGGTCCTGATCGACGCGATCGGCGAGGGCCGGGCGCTGTGGCACAGCGTCGGCGACGCCATCGCCATCCTGATCGGCGGCAACGCGGGCGAGGTGGGCTTCGGCCTGCTCGGCACGGTCCTGTCGGGCTCGGCCCCGCTGTCGACCCGTCAGATGCTGCTGGTGAACCTGTTCACGGACCTCTTCCCGGCGATGGCGGTGGCGGTGACCCCGAAGGAGGCGGAGGAGGCGGCGGAGTCGGCGGAGTCGGGCGAAGGACCCGCGTCCGAGCCCGAAGCCACCGAACCCCTCGGCACCTCACTCCTCGGCGCCCCCCTGATCCGCAAGATCCGGCACCGCGCCCTGACCACCACCCTGGGAGCCACGTCCGCCTGGCTGTTCGGCCGCTTCACCCCGGGTACGGCCCGCCGCTCCACCACGATGGCGCTGTGCGCGGTCGTCGGCACCCAGCTCGCCCAGACCCTGGCCGACCGGCGGGGCAGCCCGCTGGTACGGGCCACCGCCTTCGGCTCCGCGGCCGCCCTCGCGGTGCTGGTCGAGACGCCCGGCGTCAGCCACCTCTTCGGCTGCACGCCGCTCGGCCCGGTCGCCTGGGCGGGCGTGGCCGCGTCGATCGCCATCGCGGTGGCCGGCCAGCGTGCCGTGCCGCATCTGGAACGGACGGTTCTGCGGCATCTGCCGACGGGCCCGCGGTGACCGGTGACGCGTCGGCGATCACACCGACCGGTGGTACTGGTCCGGCACGTGCACGTCGCCGCCCAGCTCCCGGGCCGCATGCCGCGCCCACGACGGGTTGCGCAGCAGTTCGCGGCCGAGCAGCACCGCGTCCGCCTCGCCGTTCGCGAGGATCTTCTCGGCCTGTTCGGCTTCGGTGATCAGCCCCACCGCGGCGACCGGCAGCGACGTCTCGGCCTTCACTCGCGCGGCGAACGGCACCTGATAGCCCGGCCCGACGGGGATGCGGACGCCGGAGGCGTTGCCGCCGGTGGACACGTCGAGCAGGTCGATGCCATGGGCCTCGAGGTCGGCCGCGAAGCGGACCGTGTCGTCGGCCGTCCAGCCGTCCTGCTCCAGCCAGTCCGTCGCCGAGATACGGAAGAACAGCGGCTTGTCGTCCGGCCACACCTCGCGCACGGCGTCCACGACCTGGAGGGCGAAGCGGGTGCGGTTCTCGTAGGAGCCGCCGTATGCGTCGGTGCGGTGGTTGGAGTACGGCGAGAGGAACTCGTTGATCAGATAGCCGTGGGCGCCATGGATCTCGGCGATCTCGAAGCCGGCGGCGAGTGCCCGGCGCGCGGCGTCCGCGAACTGCCCCACGATCTCCTGGATCTCGGCGACCGTCAGCTCGTGCGGCACGGGGTGCCCGTCGGCGAACGCGATCGCGCTGGGCGCCACCGGCCGCCAGCCGTACGCGTCCGGTCCGAGCGGCGCACCGCCCTTCCACGGCCGGTCGGTCGACGCCTTGCGCCCGGCGTGGGCGAGCTGGATCGCCGGCACCGTGCCCTGCGACTTGAGGAACCGGGTGATCCGGCGGAACGCGGCGACCTGGGTGTCGTTCCAGATGCCCAGGTCCCACGGCGTGATCCGGCCCTCGGGGCTGACCCCGGTGGCCTCGACGACGATCAGCCCCGTGCCGCCGGCCGCGCGGGCCGCGTAGTGCGCGAAGTGCCAGTCGTCGGGGGCGCCCGTGTCGGGGCCTTCCGGTGCGGCCGAGTACTGGCACATCGGGGGCATCCACACCCGGTTGGGGATCGTCACATCACGCAGGGTGCGGGGCTCGAAGAGCGCGCTCACGGCGGACTCCATTCATCGCGGGGACCAGCGGTCGACTCGTACGATAACCATCGTAGTACGAGAAGTGTCAAACTACGAGAGGTCTCGTACAATGAGGGAACCCGAGTGAAGTGGAGCCGCCGTGACCAGCCCCGCTGTCAGCAGCCGAGACCTCCCGCACCCGGCGCGCGAGGAGATCCGCCTGGAAGGCGTGCTGCACGCGCTGTCCGACCCGCTGCGGTTGCAGATCGTGCGGGAGCTCGCCGCGGTCGACGACGAGCTGTCCTGTTCGCACTTCGACCTGCCCGTCACCAAGTCCACCACCACGCACCACTTCCGGGTGCTGCGCGAGAGCGGGGTGATCCGGCAGATCTACCGGGGCACGGCCAAGATGAACGGCCTGCGCAGGGACGACCTAGACGGTCTCTTCCCGGGACTTCTCGACGCCCTCCTCGCCTCCGCCGCCCGCCAGGCCGTCCGCCTCGGCGCCTGAACCGGCCCTCGCGGGCAGGTGGTTGAAGAGCAGGTTCAGCACGATCGCGGTGAGGCAGCCCGCGCTGATGCCACTGTTCATCACCGTCTGGAACCAGTCCGGGAACTTCTCGTAGATCGTCGGCACGCCGACCGGCAGCATGCCCACGGCCACGGAGACGGCCACCACCGTCAGGTTGTCGTTGCCCTTGAAGTCCACCCCGGCCAGTGTCCTGAGGCCGCTGGCGGCGACCGTCCCGAACATCACCAGGCCCGCGCCGCCCAGCACCGGCGCCGGTATCGCCGCCACCACCGCGCCCAGCTTGGGCAGCAGGCCCAGCAGTACGAGGATGCCGCCCGCGGTGGCCACCACCCACCGGCTGCGCACGCGGGTCATGCCGACCAGTCCCACGTTCTGGGCGTACGCCGTGTAGGGGAAGGTGTTGAAGACACCGCCCAGCACCGTCGACAGGCCGTCGGCGCGCAGGCCGTCGGCGAGGGAGCGCGGCTCGACCCTGCGGTCCGTCATCTCGCCGACCGCGATCAGGTCACCGGTGGTCTCGGTCATCGTCACCAACGCGACCACCAGCATCGACACGATCGCCGAGAACTCGAAGGTGGGCGCCCCGAAGTGGAACGGCGTGCTGATCCCGAGCCAGTCGGCCTCGCCCACACCGCCGAAGTCCGTGAACCCGAACGGAACCGCGACCGCGAGCCCGACCGCTATGCCGATCAGCACGGCGACCCGGCTCAGATACGCCGGCGCGAACCGCTGCACACCGAGCACCACCGCGAGGACGAACCCGGCCAGCGCGAGGTTCTCGGGCTCCCCGAAGTCCGCCGAACCGACGCCGCCGGCCGCCCAGTTGCCCGCGACCGGCAGCAGGGACAGCCCGATGATCAGGATCACGGTGCCCGTGACGAGGGGCGGGAAGAAGCGCAGGAGCCTGCCGAAGACGGGTGCCAGCAGGACGATCGCCAGCCCCGCGACGATGACCGAGCCGTAGATCGCGGGCAGGCCCCCGCCCGTCGTGCCGATCAGCACCATCGGGGAGACCGCGGCGAAGGTGCAGCCCTGCATGATGGGCAGCCGCACGCCGAAGCGCCAGAAGCCGACGCACTGGATCAGGGTCGCGATACCGCACACCAGCAGGTCGGCGGTGATCAGATACGCCAGGTCCGCGGGCGGAAGTCGCATCGCGCCGCCGACGATCAGAGGGACGGCCACGGCGCCGGCGTACATCGCCAGCACGTGCTGGAGACCGAAGGCGGCCAAGTGGCGGGCGGGGGGAACTTCGTCGACGGGGTGGAGCGTTGAGGTCATGCGCGGACCGTAGACTCCTTGAACAGATTGTTGATTTCGGGGGTGTTGCCGGTTCGTTTCTCCCCCGAAGGGCGTTCCTGATGGGCGTTCCTGGAAGGGCGTTTCTAAAGGGTGTCGCCGTGCGCGGCGGTGAGGAGCGACTCCCAGTCCGGGAGCTTCACCACACCCCGCCCCAGCGATGCCCCCAGCGCCGCCTCGGCCCGCTCGATCGACTGCCAGCCGGACCACTCGACGGGCTCGACGCCCTCCGCGCGCAACGCCGCGAGCGGGTCCCCGGGCAGTTCCCTCCCCGCGAGGACGGCGGCATCCTCCAGCAGTGACGTCACCGTCTCCTTGGCGCACGGGCGATTGGTGCCGATGACCCCGGTCGGGCCCCGCTTGATCCAGCCGGCCACGTACTCGCCCGGCGCCACGAGGCCCTCGCGCAGGACACGACCCGCGAGGTGCGGCACCGTGGCGGTCTTCGGGTCGAACGGCAGCCCCTCCAGCGGCACTCCGCGATAGCCCACCGAACGCAGCACCAACTGGGCCTCGATGTCCTCCCAGCGGCCCGTGCCGGTCACCCCTCCCCGGCCGTCCGGCGCCGTCCGCTCGAAGCGCACCGCGCCCACGCGCCCCGCGTCGGCGAGGAGTTCGACCGGGCGCAGGAAGAAGCGCAGGCGGATGCGGTGCCCGGCGTTCCGTGCCGGGGACTCGGCCCAGCCGCGCAGCACCTCCACGTTGCGGCGCTGCGGCGCGGGCAGGCCGGAGGGGTCGGCGTAGGCCGGGTCCAGCGCCAACTCCTGCGGATCCACGCTCACTTCGGTGTCCGGCAGGGTGCCCAGCTCCCGCAGCTCCTTGGTGGTGAAGCGGGCCTGCGAGGGGCCCCGGCGGCCGACCATGCTGACCTCGGTCACACGGCTCGCGGCGAGGGTGGTGAGCGCCGCCTGCGGCATGTCGGTGGGGCTCAGTTCGGACGTGCCCCGGGCCAGCATCCGGGTGACGTCGACCGCGACGTTCCCGACGCCGATCACCACCGCCGACCTCGCGCCGGCCACGAACCCGTCGTCGACGGCGTCCGGATGGGCGCTGTA
This sequence comes from Streptomyces ferrugineus, assembly GCF_015160855.1. NCBI lineage: Bacteria > Bacillati > Actinomycetota > Actinomycetes > Kitasatosporales > Streptomycetaceae > Streptomyces > Streptomyces ferrugineus. The sequence goes on from NZ_CP063373.1 coordinate 3,928,336, forward strand.
CCAGGACACGAACTCGGTCGCCGACCAGCTGCCCGGCAGTTCCTCGCCCGGAATCCCGAGATGCCGGTCGGTGGCGGCGCCCACGCAGTACACCACCGCGTGGTACAGCTCGCGCAGCCGCGCCGTCGGCACCCCGTCCGGGCCGATCTGGACGCCCCCGAGGAACCGCACCCGCTCGTGCTCCAGGACCGTCCGCAGATTGTTCTGGAGGGACTTGATCTTCTCGTGGTCCGGCGCCACCCCGTAGCGCACCAGACCGTACGGGCACGGCAGCCGGTCCAGGACGTCGACGACCACGTCGGGGTCCTGCTGAACGAGGCTCTGGGCGGTGTAGCACCCACTGGGCCCGGAGCCGACGACGGCGACATGAAGCACGGCGGAACTCCTTGTCCAAAGATCGTCAGGAGTCGCTCTCAAGTCCAGCATCGCACCGCGGCCGCTCCGCTGACAGGGTGCAGTGCGCCGCATGGGTGCGTGTTCGTTCGTATGGAATGTGATCATGCGGTTACGTTGCGTGTGTGCTGGAAGCATCCTTTCTTAATCTTTCCGATCGCTCCGCGGCGGACGGTGCCGTGTCGGTGTGGCCCGCGTGGAGAGTGTGGGACGGCAACGGCGCCACCATGTGGTTCGGCGTCCGGCTGGAGTTCGGCGACGGCGCCCGGGTCGACGCGATCGCCGTGGTGTCGGAGGGGTGTGTGTCCATCGAGGACGTACGGGCCGAGCCGGCGCTGTCCCTCGACGACCTGGCGGCGCTCGCCGACTGGATCGAGGATCCGCTCTCCGAGGCGTGCGGGATCGGGGCCGTACCGGACGGCGGTGAACCGGACACCGCCCAAGCGGACACCGTCGGACCCGGCGGTGCGGACGCCGCGCCGAGCGGGGCCGGGGCGGCCTGGCCGGGCGGCGTCGAGGGGCAGTGGCTCGTCGCGCAGAAGTACCGGGCGGCCCAGGAGCAGGGCGTCGACCCCGTTCTCGCGGTGATGAGCGCGACGGGACACGGCCGCCGCAAGTCGCTCAGGCTGATCGGGCAGGCGCGCGACGCCGGCTTCCTGACCCGGCGCCGGGCCCGTCGCTGAGAGCGGCCCCAGAGGTGGCGGCCGTATCGGGCGGGTCCGTCAGAGCATGTCCCGCATCCGGGTGATCTCGCTCGTCTGCTGCGCGACCACCTCGTCGGCCATCTCCTCGATCTGGATGTTGTTGCCCTGCCCCTTCACGTCGGTGGCCATGGTGATCGCCCCTTCGTGATGGGTGATCATCAGCGTGAGGAACAGCTGGTCGAATGCCTTGCCCTGCGCGGCGCGGAGCTTTCGAAGCTGTGCCTCGGTGGCCATGCCGGGCATCGAGGCGTGCTCGTGGCCGTGGCTGTGTTCGGCCCTCTCGGCCTTGCCGTGGTTCTTCAACCAGCCCTTCATGGCGGTGATCTCCGGGCCCTGTGCGGCGGTGATCCGCTCGGCGAGGGCCTTGACCTTCTTCGACTCGGCGCGGTTCGGGACGAGTTCGGTCATCTCCAGGGCCTGGTCATGGTGCACGATCATCATCCGCGTGTAGTCGACGTCCGCGGAGTTGGGGGAGTCGTCCTCGGCGTGCATGCGCGCCGCCTCCTCGGCGGACAGCTCGCGGTTCGGCTCTCCGGGCTTGCCCGGTGCGATCACCGAAGGCCCGCTCCGTGCGGCCGGCTCGGAGTCGGAGTCGCATCCCCCGAGCGCGAGCACGGCCAGGGCGGCCAACGCGGCACCGGCGAGCGGCCGTTGACGCCAGGGCGTCTTGGTCACATGTCTGTTGCCCCCTGTTGATGTGTGCATGGTGAAGACGATACTCGGGCTTGCATGAACCGTTCCAGTGCGAACGGTCAAGGGAGGAAACAGTGATCCTGTTGAGCAATCCCCGAACACGCCGCAGACGCCTGGGAGTCGTCGCAGCCGCCGGTGGACTCCTCGCCGCGCTGCTGACCGCGCAGCCGGCCGTCGCCACCCCGGACCCGGGGGACGGCCCCGCCCAGGAACAGAAGGTCTCCGAGAGCACCCGGGCCGAAGTGCGGGAGGCTCTCGCGGACGGCGAGATACCCGGTCAGAACGAGATCGTCCACTCCGACAACATCGAACACGTCGCCAACATCCCCAAGGACGTGCTGCCGGGCACCAATTCGGACCTCGCCTTCCAGGGCAGATACGCCTTCGCCGGCAACTACGACGGCTTCCGCATCTTCGACATCGGCAACCCGAGGTCACCGAAGACGGTCGCCCAGGTCCTCTGCCCCGGCTCCCAGAACGACATCTCCGTCTCCGGCAACCTGCTGTTCCTGTCCACCGACTCCTCGCGCAGCGACAGTAGTTGCAACAGCACCACACAGCCCGCGACCGAGAAGTCGTCGTGGGAGGGCATGAAGGTCTTCGACATCAGCGACAAGACCAACCCGAAGTACGTCGCCGCCGTGGAGACCGCCTGCGGTTCGCACACCCACACGCTGGTGCCCGAACGCCGCAACGTCTACGTCTACGTCTCCTCGTACTCGCCGAACGCCGCCTACCCCGACTGCCGGCCGCCGCACGACGGCATCTCCGTCATCAAGGTGCCGCGGTACGCCCCCGAGAAGGCGGCGGTCGTCGGCTTCCCGGTGCTGTTCCCCGGTGAGGGCCCGGACGGCGGCGGCAACCCGGGCGCGCCCACCAACCCGGGTGTCTCCAAGACCACCGGCTGCCACGACATCACGGTCCTGCCCGGGAAGGACCTGGCGGCGGGTGCCTGCATGGGTGACGGGATCCTGTTCTCCATCGCCGACCCGGAGCACCCGAAGGTCATCGACCAGGTCCAGGACAACGTCAACTTCGCGTTCTGGCACTCGGCGACCTTCAACCAGAAGGCCGACAAGGTCATCTTCACCGACGAGCTGGGCGGCGGCAGCGGGGCCACCTGCAACGCGGAGATCGGCCCGAACCGCGGCGCCGACGGCATCTACGACATCGTCGGCAAGGGCGACAAACGCAAGCTCGTCTTCCGCAGCTACTTCAAGATCCCCCGACACCAGGCGAACACCGAGAACTGCGTCGCCCACAACGGCTCGCTGATCCCGGTCAGGGGCCGCGACCTCATGGTCCAGGCCTGGTACCAGGGCGGCGTCTCCGTGTGGGACTTCACCGACTCGGCCCACCCGAAGGAGATCGCCTACTTCGACCGGGGCCCGCTGACCACCGACACCATCAGGTCGGCCGGTTCGTGGTCGGCGTACTACTACAACGGCTACATCTACTCCAACGAGATGGCCAGGGGCTTCGACGTCCTGAAGATCAACGACCGGCGCACCGACCCGGCCCGCTGGGTCAAGCTGCGCGAACTCAACGTCCAGACGCAGCCCGACTACTTCGACTGACCGTCCGGGCAGCCGGGTGCGGACCCGGTCGCGAAGAACCGCGACAGATCCGTGTCGCACGTCCCGCCGGGCTCGGTCTCCGAGACCGGCGGGACCCCAAGCTCCCAGTCCAGCCGGTAACGCTTGAACAGCTCGGCCCGCAGCACCGGCACGGGCATCGGGGCCCCGGGCACCAGCGCCGCGTAGACCGCGCCCATGAGCAGGCAGCGCAGCATGGGGTAGTCGGCGTCGACGTCCAGTGAGCCATGCCGTACACAGGTGTCCCGCAGCAGCTCGGCCAGCCGCCGCTGCTCCGGGCACGGCATGAAGCCCTCGGCCTGGAGGATGCCCGCCATGTGCTGGCGCATCAGCACGGGCCGTTCCCGGGCCAGGCCCAGGATCGCGTCGATGGCCCGGGCCATCCGCTCCGCTCCGTCCTCGGTGCGCGGCTCGCGCTCCAGCGCCTCCTGAAGCGTGCGGTGCATCAGCCGGTGCACGGCGGACTGCACGAGCTGGCGCTTGCCGGGGAAGTAGTACGACACCAGTCCGCGTGCCGAGCCCGCCCGGTCCGCGATGTCACCCAGCGTGGTGGCCTCGTAGCCGCGCTCGCCGACCACCTCCACCGCCGCCTGCAGAAGCCGCTCCCGGGAACGCCGCCGCAACTCTTCATTGACCGAGGCGCTGCGCGGGGACATGCTGTAACTCCTGCGTTGACTGGCTGCCAGCCAACTATACTCAGCGCGTCCGGCCCGGCCTCGATACGGCCTGGCCGGGGCTGCTGTCTGCCCCGGGCGACACGGGGGATCGTCCGGGGCGGGCTCGCCCCCTGATGGTCGCCGGAGGCTACTTCTCCGGTCGTGGGGCGGTGCCGTTCGCCCGTGGCCCGGCGCCGCCCACCAGGTCCAGCACCGGCCGCAGCGCGTCCGGCCGCCGGTCCGCCGGCAGATGGTCCACGAAGTGCACCGCGCAGCCCAGCGCCGCCGCACCGCCGTCCGCACGCCGGTTGTCGCCGACCATGACGACATCGCGCGGATCGGCGTCGAGCGCCTCGCAGGCGGCCGCGAACAGCCGCGGGTCGGGCTTCTGGATGCCGTGCTCGTACGACAGCACATAGGTGTCCACGTACGGGTCGAGACCGTGCTCCCGGAACACCGGGCGGAGGTCCCAGCCGATGTTGCTGACCACGCCCACACCGACGCCGCGCTCACGCAGCGCCCCCAGCACCTCGGCGCTGTCCGGGTACGGCCCCCACGCGGCCGGTGTCATGTGGCGCTCGTAGAGCGCGTCGTGCAGCCGGTCGTCGGGCAACTGCACATGCCGGGAGAGGGCGGTGTACGCCGCCCGGTGCAGCTCCGCGCTCTTGTCCCGCACTCCCCAGACGCTCGCGACGTCCTCGGGCAGCCAGGACGGGTCGGCCCCGCCCGGCAGCGCGCCCATCGCCTCCAGCGCCTGCGCCGCCTCGGCCAACTCGGCCTCGGTGAGCTCCACTTGGACCTCGGCGAGCGCTCCGCGCAGCCAGGACTCGGTGGACTCGATACGGAAGAGGGTGCCGGAGAAGTCGAACAGGACTGCGGTCATGGTGCGGATCCTACGGCGCCGTGTCGCGCCGCGCGGGAAGATCGCCGCGCTGTGTGGAGCCGGGTGGCGCTCAGCCCCGTCGGCGGGCGTGCACCCCCACCGCCAGCACCACGACCAGCGCCCCCAGCAGCCAGCCGCCGACGACGTCCGTGGCCCAGTGGACGCCCAGCCAGACCCGGGTGAGCCCGACGCCGGCCACGGAGACTACGGCCACGGCGACGGCCGTACGCCACACAGCGCGCTGGGCGCCATGGCGGTGCAGCAGCCACAGCAGGAGACCGCAGACCACCGTGGCCGTCATGGCGTGGCCGGAGGGGAACGCGGCGTAGTGGGCGGAGTCGACGGGGTCGGGCCAGACGGGCCGGGGGCGGTCGACCAGGGCCTTCAGGGTTTGCTGGATCGCCGTGGCCAGTCCGCAGGCGGCCAGCAGCCACACGGCCGTCCAGCGCGCGGCTCTGCGCCACACCAGCCAGATCGCGACCGCGACGGTCAGGATGCGCATCGTCCACGGGTCCCAGACCCAGTCCGTCAGGATCCGGAACGCGTGCGTGACGCCGCGCTCGTCGACCGCCCAGCGGTGCGTGGTCTCCGCGATGTCCCCGTCGAGGGTGATCAACGGGTGCCACCGGATCGCGACCAGGGCGAGCAGCAGCGCCGAGCACAGCGCCAGGGCACCGGCCCAGCGGGAGGCTCTGCGTTCGGCCGGTGGACGGGGCGGGGACTCGACGGTCTGGGTGTGCATACTGCGATCCTCGCCGACCGATGGGGCGAGAGGCCAATGCCGGGGCTGGGATCGCGACGCCCGCCACAGGAGGACCGCCTCGTGCGGCGGGCGTCGTGCCGGGCTTGCGGCGCGCCGCCTCAGAGCGTCAGCAGCATCGCCAGCATCGCGATCCCCATCGACACCCGGCAGGCCCGCGCCAGCTCCGGCCGGTCGGCCCAGCCGACGCCCGCGCCGACGCTCGCGCCGCCGGCGGTGACCGGCAACAGCCGGACGCCGGACAACAGCACATATCCCGTGAAGTACAGGAGCAGAGCGCCCGTCAGGAGAGGGATGCCGGAACCGCCGTGCCCGAGCCGGTGGTCGGGTGAGGCGGCCATCACGATCGACATGTAGACCATGGCAAGGGCCCCCACCAGATGGTGCAGATGGTGCCCGCCGGCCCGCGCCGACCACAGGGCGTGCACGGTGGCCGCGCCGAACACGGCGACATAGCCGGGCCAGGCCCACGACGGCGGGGTGAACGCCGCGGCGGGCACCGCCATCGCGGCCATGCCGAAGCCCATCAGCGCCTCGCCGCCCGCGGCCCGGCGCTGTTCCTCGACGTGGCTGCGCATCCGCAGCAGGCAGTAGGCCCCGGTCGCCGCACACAGCGCGACCAGCAGCCAGCCGGGCGAAGCCGGTCCGTGCACGCGCACCTCCCCGCTCGACGGTCTCGGACAGTGCGTCGATGCCCCGGCCGTGCGGCGCGCACGCGAGCGCAAGGGTGTACACGGGGAGCATTCGACGGAGCACGGCAGGTCACGGCGACCGGTGGAACTGGCGATGTACACGATGGCCGGATCCCTGTGCGCGCTGTACGCGCACCAGCGTCCCTACGCGGCCCGGGTCCGCGCCCTGGCGTCGGTGGCGCTCGGCAGGGGCCCCCGCCGCCGCGTACGTCGAGGCGCACGGCACGGGCCGCGATCCCGCCCAGGCCCACGCCGCCGTGCGCACCGCCCTCGGCTGCGCCCTCACCGGCTGCGCCTCCCACCCCCTGGGGATCGGCCCCCTACCGGGCCCTGGTGCCCCTCGCCCACACCGGCGGGGTCGCCCTGGTCGGCGCGCTCGTAGGGCTCGGCGCTGCCCTCGCCGGTCGCGGGTCGCGCGTGCCGAGTGGAGCGGACCACGTACGCTCGCCGCTACGGGGCGAGGCAGGGCACCGCACCCGGACCAGCGCACGGGCGACACGACGGAGGGCGTACGGCCATGACGGCGACGAGCGGCGGGCCGACCGGGACGAGACATGACACGGTGGCCGGGGTGGTCCGCCAGTGGCGGACCGTCCACCCCGACCTCGACACCGCGCCGATGGAGATCATCGGCCGCATCAACCGCTGTGCCGCCCTCCTCCAGCAGGCCGAGGACGCCCCCCTGCGCCGGGCGGGCCTGAGCCGCCCCGAGTTCGACCTGCTCGGCGCGCTGCGCCGCACCGGCCATGAGCTGACCCCCAGTGAACTCGCCCGCGAGACCTTCGCCTCGGGCGCCGCCGTCACCAAGCGACTCAAGCAGCTCACCGAGCGGGGCCTGGTCGAGCGCCGCGGCGACACCCGCGACCGCCGCGTCGCCCACCTCCGCCTCACTGACGCGGGCCGGGACCTCGTCGACGGCATCCTGCCGGAGCAACTCGCCTACGAGACGGCCGTACTCTCCGAGCTCGCCCCCGAGGGACGGGGCGAACTCGCCTCCCTGCTCGGCGAGTTGCTCGGCCGGCTGGAGGGACGGCTGGGAGCGCTGCGCGCCTGAGCCGAGCCCGTCAGCTCTCGTCGGCCGACCGGTACACGCCGAACACCGCTCCCTGCGGGTCCCGCAGCACGGCGATGCGCGGCCCGTCAGGGAGGGAGGTGGGCTCCATGAGGACGCTGCCGCCCGCCCGCGCCGCGTCCGCCGACGTCGTGTCCACGTCCACCACCGCGAAGTACGGCATCCAGTGCGCCGGCACCTCGTGCGGGAACTTGTCGTCCATCGCGAGCATGCCGCCGAAGTCGGCGCCGTCGACGCCCCACTGCGTGTAGTGCTCGGCGGCATTCACGGTCCAGCCGAACACCGCGGTGTAGAACTCCACGGCCCGCTCGGGCGCCCGGGTCAGCAGCTCCACCCAGCCCAGCGAGCCGGGCGCGTTGAGCAGCCCCGCCCCCGGGAACGACCGTGCCTGCCACAGCTGGAAGGCCGCCCCGGTGGGGTCCATGGCCACCGCGAACCGGCCCATGTCGAACACGTCCATCGGGCCGACCAGCACCGTCCCGCCGGCCTGCGCCACCCGCGCGGCCGCGGCGTCCGCGTCCGGCACCGCGAACGACACGTTCCACGCCACCGGCTGCCCCTCCTGGTACAGCGGCGTCAGCGCGGCCACGGCCGCGTCGCCCAGGTGCGCGATCGTGTAGCCGCCCGCCTCCTGGCGCGGATCGGTCTCGGCGCGCCAGCCGAACAGCGCCTCGTAGAACCGCCTGGCCCCGGCCAGGTCACTGGTGCCGAGCTCGGTCCAGCAGGGCCCGCCGGTCACCGGCTTGTCGAGCTTCATGGCGCTCCTCCCGCGAAGGACCCCCTCCAGCACGCTAAGCCCCGCCCGGGGACCCGGCCATCCGACCCGAACGCCCTGGTCCTCCGGTCAGTACACCTAGATCCCGGGGCGGTACCGCAGCGGATGGTCCGCCGGTACCTCCACCAGCACGATCCGCGTCCCGTCCGGGTCGGCGATCCACATCTCGATCAGTCCCCAGGGCTCGCGCACCGGCGGCCGCACGACCCCGACGCCCTTCGCCACCAGCTCCTCGTGCGCGGCGGCGACGTCCTCGACCTGCATCCACAGCTGCACGGCCGGGGACGGCGGCGTCTCGGAACGCCCCGAGACCTCCAGGAAGCCCCCGCCGAGGAAGTAGACGGTGCCGCGGTGCGGGCCCGTCCCGAACTCGCGGTAGACGGCGAGGCCGAGCTGCTCGCCGTAGAAGTGCCGGGACCGTTCGGGATCGGTGGGTCGGAGCAGGGTCCGGCCGCTCAGTACGTGCACCATGCAGTCGGAGCCTAGTGGCGCGTTACGCTCAGCGGTGCCCGAGCCGCGCCCGAGTAGGGGAGAACCGCACCATGGACACCACCGCGACCGACTCCTGCGCCGGAGTCGTCTTCCGTGACGCCACCGAGGCCGATGTGGACACACTGGTCGCGTTGATCGAGTCCGCCTACCGCGGGGACTCCAGCCGGTCGGGGTGGACCACCGAGGCGGACATCCTCAAGGGCCAGAGGACCGATCCGCAGGGCGTGCTGGAGGTCCTCAGATCGCCCGACAGCCGGCTGCTCACCGTGGAGCGGGACGGACGGGTCGTCGGCTGCTGTCAGCTCGAACACCGTGGGGACCACGCCTACTTCGGGTTGTTCGCGGTCAGCCCCGCGCTCCAGGGCGCGGGCCTGGGCAAGGTCATCATCGCGGAGGCCGAGCGGCAGGCCCGCGAGACATGGGGTGCGAGCGAGATGCACATGACCGTGATCTCCGTACGGGAAGATCTGATCGCCTGGTACGAGCGGCGGGGCTACCGCCGTACGGGACGGATGACCCCGTACCCGTACGGCGACGAGCACCTCTCTATCCCGCAGCGCCCCGACCTGCAGTTCGAGCTGCTGGTCAAGGCGTTGGTGTGACGTTCACGCGGTGAAGCGGCCGGTGCGTTTGATCTCCGGGTAGTCGGTGGTCGCGCCGTCCAGCTCCAGGGCCCGGACCAGCCGCAGATGGTCCTGGGTGTTCACCACCCAGCCGATGATCCTGAGGTCCGCCTTCCGGGCGTGCTCCACGACCTCCAGGGTGATCCGGCGGATGTTCAGGCATACCGTCGCCGCGCCCACCGCGACGGCGCGGTCCACGATGTCGGTGCCGTAGCGGCTGGCGATCAGCGCGGTGCGCACCCCGGGCACGAGGCGGGCGATCTCGGCGACGGCGTCGTCGTGGAACGAGGACACCTCGACCCGGGGCGCCAGATCCCGGGCGTTCATCACCCCGGCGAGCGCCCGTGCCGCCGCGACGTCCTTGATCTCGGCCTGGAGCGGCGACCTCACGGCGTCCAGGACCTCTTCGAAGACCGGCACGCGCTCGCCGCGGCCCGCGTCCAGGGCGCGCAGCTCGGCGAGGGTCTTGTCGGCGATCGCGCCGGTGCCGTCGGTCGTGCGGTCCACGTCGGTGTCGTGCATGACGACGAGGGCGCCGTCCTTGCTCAGGTGGAGATCGAGTTCGATGACGTCGAGGCCGGCCTGCTGGGCGGCGACGAAGGAACGGAGGGTGTTCTCGGGTTCGACACCCATGACTCCGCGATGACCGATGGTAAGGAAGTTCAAGGTTCAACTCGCTTCCGTCGACGGCGGCTCGGCGTGCGCGAACCGGAGCGGAGCGTTCGCGCGGCAGTGCCGCAGCCTAGTGGTCCGTGCGCGTGATGAACCCCACGTGTACACGGGGTTCGCGGCGGTGGACATGTCGTGCCTGGCTCGCGCCCCTGACGGTGGTCACCCTGGCGTGGGCGAGTCCCGCGGGGATTGACCGGACTTGCGGGGTGAGTGATGCGTATGCCCACGGAGCGCCGGTCTAATCGCCGTAGAGGCATCCGGCAGGAAAAAGTTCGGTGACTTTGGGGGTCTGCAGGATAATTTCCCGAGGTCTCACTTGCTGGGAGAAACCTCGTATGCGTACGGTGTCCCGACGCGAGGTTCTCCAGCGGAGGATGGGACATGACGGAAATTCTTGTGCAGGCGGCTTCGGGGGATCAGGTTCCTCCCATGACCAGGGTGGTCGAGCACCCGGCATGGCCGGTGCTCAAGGATGCCGTGGAGCAGATCCGGCCATGGCAGTCCAAGGACGGGTCGATCGACTTCGAGGCCGAGGGCGCGCCCGCGCGTGCGGACGCCGAGGCCGCCGTACGCCGCGTCGTGGCGGCCGTCGAGGAGCTGTCCCCGCTGCTGCCGCACGACGCCGACTACCACGCGGCCCTGGTGAAGGACCTGAACCGCTGGGCCGAGGGCGGCTTCGAGGTGCCCGACTTCCTCGACTCGCTGCTGGCCTTCCAGCCCGCCGCGAGCCGCGCGGACGGCCTCCAGCACCTGGTCGTCTTCGCGATGTACACGCAGAACGGCAACCCCGACCGCAACCTCGAGGCGGTCGTCCTGCGCATGGTCTGGCCGGACTGGCTGGCCGAGCTGGAGCGCACCCGCTACGACAACCCGCTGTTCTGCGGCATCAAGTTCGAGGACTTCACGGCGGGCTACGACACCAACTCCGCCGTCCTCTTCCCCGAGACCATCGCCGTGCGCCAGGCCCCCGAGCGCTTCAGCTGGGGCGGCATCTTCTGCGACCGCGAGGCCGCCCGCTTCCGCCGGGTCACCGACGCCGCCGTCGACATACTCGGCCTGGAGCTGCCCGAGGACATCGCCGCGATGGTCCACGACCAGAAGCGCTGCGAGGAGGCCTTCGTGCTGTGGGACATGGTCCACGACCGCACCCACAGCCACGGCGACCTGCCGTTCGACCCGTTCATGATCAAGCAGCGCCAGCCGTTCTGGATGTACGGCCTGGAAGAGCTGCGCTGCGACCTCACCGCCTTCAAGGAGGCCGTGAAGCTCCAGGCGGACGGCGTCCCGCAGGCTCGTGACGTGCAGTACGCGGTGCTGTTCGACCGCATGTTCCGCTTCCCGGTCACCGGCGAGCGGGTGCGCAACTACGACGGCCTCGGCGGCCAGCTCCTCTTCGCCTACCTGCACAAGCACGGCGTCGTCCGCTGGACCGACAACAGGCTCGCCATCGACTGGGAGCGCGCCCCGCAGGTCACCAACCAGCTCTGCGCCGAGATCGAGAAGCTCTACCGCGACGGCATCGACCGCCCCAAGCTCGTCCACTGGTTCGCCGGCTACGAGCTCGTCTCCACCTACCTCGCCCCGCACCCGGGATCCAAGTGGGCCAAGGGCCCCGACGCCCTCGACCTGTCGCAGCCGCCCCGGAAACTCGTCGATGACGTGCTTCCGGACGAGTTTCCGCTGAGCATGTTCTATGAGGCCCTCTCCAAGAAGCTGAAGAACGTGATCGCCTCGACCCGGGGCATCCGTGCGGAGAGCGCCGAGCGAGTCGCCGCGTGAGCGACCGCAGCACCAGCAACACTGCTCAGGAGGCGAAGAACATGGCGGGGAACGGAGCTCTCAGCGGTGCGGTGATCGCGGTGGCCGGCGCGGGTGGCCCCGCGGGCCGGGCGGCGCTGCTGCGACTGGCCGAGGCCGGTGCGACCGTCGTCGGCGCGGACAACGATCCCGAACGGCTCGCGGAGGCCGTGGACGCGGCACGCTACGCGTCCGGCGGCGCGACCGTCACCGGCGAACCCGTCGACCTGCTCGACCTGCAGTCCGCCCGCGAGTGGGCCGACCACATCGAGAAGGACTTCGGCCGCATCGACGGCTTGGTCCACCTCGTCGGCGGCTGGCGCGGCAGCGAGACCTTCGTCAAGACCAGCCTCGACGACTGGGACTTCCTGGAGCTGCTGCTCATCCGCACCGTGCAGCACACCTCGCTCGCCTTCTTCGAGGCCCTCCAGCGCAGCGACCGCGGACGGTACGTACTGATCAGCGCCGCCGGCGCGACGAAGCCGACCGCGGGCAACGCCTCCTACGCCGCCGCCAAGGCCGCCGCCGAGGCGTGGACCCTGGCGCTCGCCGACGCCTTCCGCAAGGCCGGGGGCGCCGAGGGCCCGTCCTCCGCGGCTGCCATCCTGGTGGTGAAGGCGTTGGTGCACGACGCGATGCGCGCCGAGCGGCCCAACGCGAAGTTCGCGGGCTTCACTGACGTCAAGGACCTGGCGGACGCCGTCGTCGGCGTCTGGGACAAGCCCGCCGCCGAAGTGAACGGAAAACGCCTGTGGCTGACCGAGAAGCCGTGAACCCTCCGAAGACCGACGCGCGTCGCCATCACGACCCGGAGGTCCGCGGTTTCGCCAGTGACAACTACGCCGGCGCCCACCCGGAGGTGCTCGCCGCCGTGGCCCTGGCCAACGGCGGGCACCAGGTCGCGTACGGCGAGGACGACTACACCGAGAACCTCCAGCGGATCATCCGCAGCCACTTCGGCGCCACCGCCGAGGCGTTCCCGGTCTTCAACGGCACCGGTGCCAACGTCGTCGCGCTCCAGGCGGTCACCGACCGCTGGGGCGCGGTGATCTGCGCCGAGAGCGCGCACATCCACGTGGACGAGGGCGGGGCGCCGGAGCGGATGGGCGGCCTCAAGCTGCTCACCGTGCCGACCCCCGACGGCAAGCTCACGCCCGAGCTGATCGACAAGCAGGCGTACGGCTGGGACGACGAGCACCGGGCGATGCCCCAGGTCGTCTCGATCACCCAGAGCACGGAACTGGGCACCCTCTACACGCCGGACGAGATCCGCGCCATCTGCGAGCACGCCCACGCGCACGGCATGAAGGTGCACCTGGACGGCTCCCGGATAGCCAACGCGGCCGCCTCCCTCGACGTCCCGATGCGGACGTTCACCGACGCGGTCGGCGTCGACATCCTCTCCCTCGGCGGCACCAAGAACGGCGCCCTGTTCGGCGAGGCGGTCGTGGTCCTCAACCAGGACGCCGTCAGCCATATGAAGCACCTGCGCAAGCTGTCCATGCAGCTCGCCTCCAAGATGCGTTTCGTGTCCGTGCAGTTGGAGGCCCTGCTCGCCAAGGACCTGTGGCTGCGCAACGCCCGTCATGCGAACGAGATGGCCCAGCGGCTGGCCGAGGGCGTACGCGCCGTCCACGGCGTGGAGATCCTCTACCCGGTGCAGGCCAACGGCGTCTTCGCCAAGCTCCCGCACGACGTGAGCGAGCGCCTGCAGAAGAGGTTCCGGTTCTACTTCTGGGACGAGGCGGTCGGCGTCGTGCGCTGGATGTGCGCGTTCGACACGACCGAGGACGACGTGGACGCGTTCGTGGCGGCGCTGAAGGAGGAGATGGCGCGCTAGGCGTCACGTGAGCCCCGGAATCTGCATAGATATGCGATCACTCGAAGAGTCATTGACTCGCGAGTGATCGCGTTTCTACTGCAGCATGGAGCGGGCGGATGACTCGTATGTCTATGCACAGCTAGGGGACCGGCATCTGCACGGTGCCTGGCATCGGCAGGATCCGCGCCTTCACGCCCGACCCGGAGTCCAACGAGTTGGACTATCCAGTCCTGTATGCTGAACCGCACCCGGCGACCGGCCGTACCTGTGGAAGACGCTCCCCACCGCACTCTGAGGCAGCCGATGACTCTCTCCCTGACCGTGTCCGACGAGGTGCGTGCCCTTGCGCCCGGTTTCACGCACGTCGCCGTCGAGGCGCACGGCCTGGTCAACGGCCCGAGCACCGATGCCGGCGCCGCGCTCCTCGACGACGCCGCCCGCCGGCTCGCCGTACGCCTGGACGGGCGCGCCCCGCACGAGGACCCGCACATGGCGGCCTGGCGCGAGGCCTACACGGCGTTCGGATCGAAGCCGTCGCGCACCCGCAATTCGGCGGAGGCGCTCGCCAAGCGGGCCCTGGCCGGGGCCGGGCTGCCGCGCATCAACGTCCTCGTCGACGTCTACAACGCCATCAGCGTCGCCCACCTCATCCCCGTCGGCGGCGAGGACATCGACCGCATCCAGGGCGGGATGCGGCTGGTGCGCGCCACCGGGGACGAGGACTTCGTGACCGTGGCCGGCGGCGAGGAGGTCGTCGAGCACCCCGACGCCGGCGAGGTGGTCTGGCGCGACGACGCGGGCGTGACCTGCCGCCGCTGGAACTGGCGCCAGGGGCCGCGCACCCGGCTCACCGAGGAGACCACCTCCGGCATCTTCCTGCTGGAGAGCATGGCCCCGATGCCGGTCGCCGAGGTCGAGGCCGCGGCGGCCGAACTGGCCGAACTGCTTCAGAAGTTCAGCCCCGGAGCGCGGATCACGGTGCGTTCTCCGGCGTCGTGACGGCCGGGCGCCCGAGCGTGTCGCGGGCGCACCTGCGGAAGTCCGCCACCAGCCGGCCGCGATCCCCGGCACGCGTGGCCAGCACCACATGGCTCGGTTCCACGCCCTCCAGGGGGACCGTGGTCAGATCGGGGCGGATCGTGTGCACGCGCGGGGTGGCCGGGACGATCGCCACGGCCTGACCGTCGGCTATCAGCTCGTACTTGTCCTCCATGGCCTCCACCAGCGGACCGTCCGGCGCCGGCCGCCCGTCGGGCCGCGGATCGATGCGCCAGTAGGCGTTCCACACCGGGTTGTTCCGCACCCGGGGCATGGGCTCGTCGGCGATGTCGTCCAGGGTCACCGACTCCTTGCCGGCCAGGCGATGGTCCAGCGGCACCATCAGCACCCGCGGCTCGTCGTGGAGGACCGTCACCTCCAGCCCGTCGGCCGGGAGGGGCAGCCGCGTCACCACCGCGTCCACCCGGTGGTCGAGCAGGGCCAGATGTGCCTCCTCCCACGGCAGGTGCACGGCGTGCACCTCGGCTTCGGGACGGCGCCGGCGCAGGGCGCGTACGGCCGGGGTGACGATGAGGGTCGTGGTGTAGCCGACCGTGAACCTGCCGGGCCGGGCCGCGGCCCGGGTGCGCGCCGCGGCCTCGGCGGCCGACCGCAGCAGCGCCCGCGCGCGGGGCAGGAAGACCTCCCCGGCCTCGGTGAGCCGGGTGCCGCGCGGGGTGCGATCGAGCAGGCGGGCGCCCAGCTCCTGCTCCAGCCGGCGGATCTGCCGGCTCAGTGACGGCTGGGCGACGCGCAACGCCTCGGCGGCGCGGCCGAAGTGGCCGTGCTCGGCGACGGCCGTGAAGTAGCGCACGAGGCGCAGATCGAGGTCCGGTGAGGGCTGCGGTGGCTGGGGCACTCTCCCAACGTACGCCTCCTCACCGCACTCTGGGCTGGGGTGATGCCTGAAACGTATGGCTCACTGCGAAAGGGGACTTGGACCCGGGGTGCCTCGTGCTCGCAGGGTGGAGTCACCGGCCCGGAAACGTCCGGGCCTTCCGACTTCCCTGCCGAAGGAGTGCTTTCCTGTGCGTGTCCTCGTCACCGGCGCGACCGGATTCATCGGGTCCGCCGTCGTCCGCGACCTGCTGCGAGCCGGGCACCAGGTCCTCGGGCTCGCCCGCTCGGACCGTTCCGCCACGGCGCTGAAGGAGGCCGGGGCCGAGGTGCGTCGGGGCGACCTCGACGACCTCGCCGGCCTGCGGGAGGCGGCGGCCGCAGTGGACGGCGTCGCCCATCTGGCGTTCATCCACGACTTCTCGAACTACCCGGCCGCCGCACAGGCCGACGAGCGGGCCATCGAGGCGATGGGCCAGGCGCTGGCGGGCAGCGACCGCCCTCTCGTCGTCACCGCCGGCACCATGTCGCTCGCGCCGGGCCGCACCGCCACGGAGGAGGACGTGGTCGACCCGCGGACAACCGCGGTGCCCCGCCGGTCCGAACAGGCCGCTGCGGCGTTCGTCGAGCGGGGTGTACGGGTCTCGGTGGTGCGGCTTCCGCCGTCGGTGCACGGCGAGGGCGACCACGGCTTCGTCCCGCGTCTGATCGAGATCGCCCGCGAGAAGGGCGTCTCGGCCTACCCAGGCGACGGCTCCAACCGCTGGCCCGCCGTGCACCGCGTGGATGCGGCCCGTCTCTTCCGGCTGGCCCTGGAGGCGGCGCCCGCGGGCAGCAGGCTGCACGGCATCGACGACGAGGGCGTCCGGGTGCGTGACATCGCCGAGGTCTTCGGCCGCCACCTGAATCTGCCGATGACCTCGATTCCTCGTGAGGAGGCGGCGGGTCACTTCGGCTGGCTCGGCCCCCTCTTCGCGGCGGACGCCCCGGCGTCCAGCGCGCTCACCCGCGAGCTGCTGGGCTGGCAGCCCACGCGGCAGGGCCTCCTGGCGGACCTCGAAGCGGGCCACTACTTCAACTGAGGGCCGGCACCACCGGCGTTCGACCGACGCCGGCCGGCTGTGCGCTCAGCGCGCCTCGGACTCCCGAACCTGCTCCGCCGTGGGCGCGGTGCCGCCGAGGTGGGCCGGCATCCACCAGGTGTCGCTCGCGTCCTTGGGACGCACGGGGTAGGCGCGCTGGGCGGCCTCCAGGAGTTCCTGCACCCGCTCGCGCAGCTGGCGGGTGATCGCGCCCGCGTACTTGTCCTTGGAGGCCTCGAGAGCCTCGCCGACCCGGATGGTGATCGGGATGTGGCTGCGCCTGAAGTTGCGCGGGTGGCCCTTGGTCCACAGGCGCTGGGTGCCCCACACGGCCATCGGGATCAGCGGTACGCCCGCCTCCTGGGCCAGCCGGGCGGCGCCCGACTTGAAGCTCTTCAGCGTGAACGACTGCGAGATCGTGGCCTCCGGGAAGACCCCGACGATCTCGCCGGACTTCAGCGAGTCCAGCGCGTGGGCGTACGCCGCCTCACCCTGCTCGCGGTCCACCGGGATGTGCTTCATGCCGCGCATCAGCGGACCGGAGATCCGGTGCCGGAACACGGACTCCTTCGCCATGAAGCGCACCAGGCGCTTCTGCGGGAGCGCCGCGAGCCCGTTGAAGACGAAGTCCAGATAGCTGATGTGGTTGCTCACCAGCACGGCGCCGCCCGAGCGCGGAATGTTCTCCGACCCCTTGCAGTCGATCTTGAGGTCCCACGCCTTGAACAATGTCTGGGCGAAGCCGACGACGGGACGGTAGACAAGCTCTGCCATGGACGGGGTGGACCCTTCCTTCTCTGCCTGGGAAGGAAGCTCCCAGTGGGAAAGTTACGCAGCCGTAGGTTTACGGCTTGCCGCAGATCGTGCCCCAAGAACGGCCGAGGGCCAAGCCCAAGTGCCTGGGAACGGCGAGATCCTCGTCACGTCCACCCCTTGATCCACCTCGGACTTTGGCGTCGCCTTTACCCGGCGGCGGCCGTGAACCGCCGTGCGAGCAGGTACATCTCGCACCCCAGGCAGTAGCCGAACACGGCGTTCAGGAACGCCGCCGCGAGCGCCGCCCCGGTCGCGGCGAGACCCAGCCAGTCCGGCCCGAGCGTGTACCCGATCAGCCCGACGCCCGCGAAGACCAGTCCCACCGCCTGGGCGAACCGCGGCGGCTGCGGCGCCTCGAACTCCGTCGGCGGCCCGATCCGCGGCCGCACGGCCCTGCGGAACAGCCGGCCGTACGGCGAACGGCCCACCCCGCCCGCCGCGCCCAGCGCGAACGCCAGCGTCTGCCAGGCCAGCAGCCAGGCGCTGCCGGTGACCAGAACGACCGCGAGCACCACGGTCGTCACGGCCGCCCCGAAGCGCGGCCCCCTCACGTCGATGTCCATGAATCAAGCATTCCGCATGGGAAAGGCTTCTGGGGAGTCGGGAATCTTTGCGGTCCCGTGAACGCTTGAGCAGGGTGATGACCGGACTTGTGGTGTGCGTGGCGGTGCTCGCGGCGGCGAGCGCCTACGGAGTGCTGCATCGGCGGCGGAGCGGGAGAGTAAGGGTGCGCGGGCGCGACGACGGAAAGCGGCTCGGGGCGGCCGAGTTGGGCACCGGGCTCGGCGAGCGCGCCACCCTCGTGCAGTTCTCCAGCGCCTTCTGCGCGCCCTGCCGGGCCACCCGGCGCGTGCTCGGCGAGGTGGCCGGCATGGTCCCGGGTGTGACCCATGTCGAGATCGACGCCGAGGACCACCTGGACCTGGTCCGCCGGCTCGACATCCTCAAGACCCCGACCGTGCTGCTCCTCGACGCCGACGGCAACGTGGTGCGGCGGGCCACCGGTCAGCCGCGCAAGGCGGATGTGATCGCCGCCCTGGGGGAAGCGGTCTGAGGGGCCGTGACGCGAGGGTGAGTCATCTCCCACATCGCGGAACGTACTTGACTGTGTGCACCAGCTATCGTCAGCCTGACCGTATGCCTGAGGAACTCCTTCTCTTCGGACGGGCCCACGTCGATCTGGCCCGCACCGCGAGCGCGTGCTGTCCGAGCTGTTGAACGGCCACGGATCCCCACGTCTCTCCTCGCAGAAGGACAACTCCATGACGGCCATCTCCGGCCTCGGCACCCCTCGGCTCGCCTCACCGGACCTGCTCCGCTCGGTCTTCCGGCGCCATGCCGCCGGAGTGGCCGTGATCACGGCCACGGGTGAGACGGGCCCGGTCGGCTTCACCGCCACCTCCCTCACCTCCGTCTCCGCCGAGCCCCCGATGCTCTCCTTCGGCATCGGAACCGGTGCCTCCAGCTGGCCCGCGATAGCCGCCACGGACCACGTCGGTGTCCACATACTCGGTGAGCACCAACAGGAGCTGGCCGCCACCTTCGCCCGCAGCGGCGCCGACCGCTTCGGGCCGCCCACGGTCTGGCGCGAGGGCCCCGAAGGCGTTCCGCTGCTCGACGACGTCCCGGCCTGGATGGTGTGCCGGGTGGTGGGGCGGGTGCCGGCCGGCGATCACCGCATCGTGCTGGCCGAGGTCGTCCTGGGCGACCCCACGGGTCCCGGGCAGCCGCTCGTGTACCACCAGGGCAGGTTCAACGGCCTACGTGACTGACGTCACCGGACTCCTGTGACCGAACCGGCGTTCCGTGGTTCTGCGAAGCCGTCGAATTCCGATTACGCTGCGTTGCAAAGGTCACAGTTCAAAGCGCTTGCTTAGCGGGGACGAACTGGGTGTACTGACGAGTAATATTTCGTTCGGAGCGCGGGTCGCCCCGAACGGGATCGGCCGCTTGGGGCGCCTATGCTGCCTGCAAGTAGGCAGCAGAGAAATGTCGACGCAGTAGGAGAGCCGGCGTGAGCTTGAGGATCGTTGTCACCGTGAAGTACGTGCCCGACGCCACTGGCGACCGGCACTTCGCCGATGACCTGACCGTCGACCGGGACGACGTGGACGGTCTGCTCTCCGAACTCGACGAGTACGCGGTCGAGCAGGCGCTGCAGATCTCCGAGAACTCCGACGACGACGTGGAGATCACCGTTCTGACGGTGGGCCCGGAGGACGCCAAGGACGCGCTGCGCAAGGCGCTGTCCATGGGCGCGGACAAGGCGATCCACGTCGAGGACGACGACCTGCACGGCACCGACGCGATGGGCACCTCGCTGGTGCTGGCCAAGGCGGTCGAGAAGGCCGGCTACGACCTGGTGATCTCCGGTATGGCCTCCACGGACGGCACCATGGGTGTCGTACCGGCCCTGCTGGCCGAGCGTCTGGGTGTCCCGCAGGTGACGCTGCTGTCCGAGGTCTCCGTCGAGGACGGCACGGTCAAGGGCCGCCGGGACGGCGACGCCGCCTCCGAGCAGCTCGAGGCCTCCCTGCCGGCCGTCGTGTCGGTCACCGACCAGTCGGGCGAGGCGCGTTACCCGTCCTTCAAGGGCATCATGGCCGCCAAGAAGAAGCCGGTTCAGTCCTGGGACCTGTCCGACCTCGACATCGAGGCGGAGGAGGTCGGTCTCGAGGGTGCCTACACCGTCGTGGACGCCGCGGCCGAGCGCCCGGCCCGTACCGCCGGCACGATCGTCAAGGACGAGGGCGAGGGCGGCAAGCAGCTCGCTGAGTTCCTCGCGAGCCAGAAGTTCATCTGAGCTCGACTTCGCTGACCGCCCCTCAAGTTTCGCAAGCAGGAGAGCATTCCCATGGCTGAAGTTCTCGTCTACGTCGACCACGTGGACGGTGCCGTCCGCAAGCCCACCCTGGAGCTGCTGACCCTGGCTCGCCGCGTCGGCGAGCCGGTCGCCGTCGCACTGGGCAACGGCGCCGCCGACACCGCCGCCACCCTCGCCGAGCACGGCGCCGTCAAGGTCCTCACCCACGAGGCGTCCGAGTACGCCGACTACCTGGTCGTCCCGAAGGTCGACGCCCTGCAGGCCGCCGTCGAGGCCGTCTCCCCGGCCGCCGTCCTGGTGCCGTCCTCCGCCGAGGGCAAGGAGATCGCCGCCCGTCTGGCGCTGCGCATCGGCTCGGGCATCATCACCGACGCCGTCGATCTGGAGGCCGGCGACGAGGGCCCGGTGGCCACCCAGTCGGTGTTCGCCGCCTCCTTCACCACCAAGTCCCGTGTCTCCAAGGGCACCCCGGTCATCACCGTCAAGCCGAACAGCGCGGCCGTGGAGCCGGCTGCGGCGGCCGGTGCGGTCGAGGCCCTGGCCGTCACCTTCTCGGCGCAGGCGACCGGTACGAAGGTCACCGGCCGCACGGCGCGTGAGTCGACGGGCCGTCCGGAGCTGACCGAGGCCGCGATCGTGGTCTCCGGTGGCCGTGGTGTCAACGGCGCGGAGAACTTCGCGATCATCGAGGCGCTCGCCGACTCCCTCGGCGCGGCCGTCGGTGCCTCGCGTGCCGCGGTGGACGCGGGCTGGTACCCGCACACCAACCAGGTCGGCCAGACCGGCAAGAGCGTGTCCCCGCAGCTGTACATCGCCTCCGGCATCTCGGGTGCGATCCAGCACCGGGCCGGTATGCAGACCTCGAAGACGATCGTGGCGATCAACAAGGACGCCGAGGCCCCGATCTTCGAGCTGGTCGACTACGGCGTCGTCGGCGACCTCTTCGACGTCGTCCCGGCCCTGACCGAGGAGATCAAGACCCGCAAGGGCTGATCACCACGCAGGCACAGCGAGGCCCCCATGACCGTGTCGACGGTCATGGGGGCTCGTGTCATCCCAGGGTCAGATACGCCTGCACCGGCAGATGGTCGCTCGGGAACTGTCCGTCGTCGGAGAACGTGTTGATCACCGCCCGGTGCGCCGTGACACCGGGTGTGCTCAGGATCCAGTCGATGCGGTCGCCGTTCGGGGTCAGCGGCTGGTAGCCGTGGAAGGTCGCGTACAGCGCGCTGCGCTCGCGCGCGGTGTCCCAGGTGTCGACGAGACCGGAGCCGAGCAGCGAGTCGTACACCGCGTTCTCGTGGGCGGCGACATTGAAGTCCCCGGTCACCAGCACCGGCAGCGAGCGGTCGAACCCGGCGATCCGCTCGGCGATGAGCGAGGCGCTGCGCTCGCGCGCGTACTGGCTCACATGGTCGAAGTGGGTGTTGAGGGCGTAGAACTCCCGCCCGTCGTCGGTCAGATCGCGGAAGCGGACCCAGGTGACCATACGGGCGAAGCGGGCACCCCAGGTGTTGGAGCCGATCACGGCCGGGGTGTCGGAGAGCCAGAAGTGGTCGTACTCGGTCGGGCGCAGGCGCCGGGAGTCGTAGAAGATCGCCATGGATTCGTCGCGGCTGCCGTGCAGCCGTCCGGTGCCGACCCAGTCGTAGTGCGGGCCGAGGTCGGAGTCGATGTCCAGGAGCTGGGAGAAGATCCCCTCCTGGGTGCCGATGACATGCGGGGCCTCGCGGCGCAGCAACTCGCGCATCACCGGTCTGCGCACGGTCCAGCTGTTGGGTTCCGTCGTGCTCGCGAAGCGCAGGTTGAAGGACATGACCCGCAGGTGGCCGCGGGGCGGACGCTCGCCCGCCGAGGCGGCGGACGTGGGCAGTGCT
The DNA here is from genome assembly GCF_015160855.1 of Streptomyces ferrugineus. Lineage (NCBI taxonomy): Bacteria > Bacillati > Actinomycetota > Actinomycetes > Kitasatosporales > Streptomycetaceae > Streptomyces > Streptomyces ferrugineus. Next base: position 3,950,439 of record NZ_CP063373.1, read on the forward strand.
GTACTGGAGAGGGGCGCGGTGACCGCGGCGGCCAGCGCGACTTTCAGGCCCAGGCGGCGCGTGACCCGGCTGTGGTTCGGCACTGAGGCTCCTTCGCTGGGAACTGCCGGACGAGTCGTGCGGGGCGTGCGTATGCAACTGTGATACCGCGTCCTGAGATGGGCGTGAACATGGCGAGATGGGGGAGTGACTCCCCGTGGACATGGTGTTGACCGGGCGGAAGGTCCCCAGATAACTTCATTCTACGGATTGTTGATTCCGCATGGTGGAAATCAGGAGGATGTGGGATGGGTCAGGGCCAGCAGGAGAAGGTGGCGACGAGCCTCGCGGGCGCCGTCAGCGAGGAGATCAGCGCCTCCCTCGCGCCGGTCGACGCCGAGCTGGAGCGCCGCTACCCCGGAGACCCCGGCACCCGCCAGCCCGTGCACACCGTCTACGTCCCCGGCGACGTCTTCGCCGCCGACACCATCCGGACCTGGGGCGAGAAGGCCCTCACCCTCCTCGACGAACACTCACCGGACGCCGCGTCCTTCGCCGCCGTCCTCGGTCTGTCCGACGAACTCGCCGAGCCCGTGTACACGCGCGTGCGCGCCAAGCTGGAGCACGAGCCCATCGAGGACCTGCGCGTCGACTTCGAGGACGGCTACGGCCCCCGCCCGGACGCGGAGGAGGACGAGACGGCCGCCCGCGCCGCACGGCTGATCGCCGAGGCGTACGAGAACGGCACGGCGGCCCCGTACATGGGCATCCGCATGAAGTGCATGGAGGCGCCCGTACGCGACCGGGGCATCCGGACCCTCGACATCTTCCTCACCGGCCTGATGGAGGCCGGCGGCCTGCCCGACGGGCTGGTGCTGACGCTGCCCAAGGTGACCTACCCCGAGCAGGTCACCGCCATGGTGCGGCTCCTGGAGGAGTTCGAGAAGGCACGCGGGCTCGAGCCCGGCCGGATCGGGTTCGAGATCCAGATCGAGACCAGCCAGTCCATCCTGGCCACCGACGGCACCGCCACCGTCGCCCGGATGATCCAGGCCGCCGAGGGCCGCGCCACCGGACTGCACTACGGCACCTTCGACTACAGCGCCTGCCTCGGCGTCTCCGCCGCCTACCAGGCCAGCGACCACCCGGCCGCCGACCACGCCAAGGCGATCATGCAGGTCGCCGCGGCGGGCACCGGCGTACGTGTCTCGGACGGCTCCACCAACGTCCTGCCGGTCGGCCCGACCGAGAAGGTCCACGACGCCTGGCGACTGCACTACGGCCTCACCCGCCGTGCCCTGGCCCGCGCCTACTACCAGGGCTGGGACATGCACCCCGGTCACATCCCGACCCGGTACGCCGCCGTGTTCGCCTTCTACCGCGAGGGCTTCGAGCAGGCGGCGGGCCGTCTCGCCCGGTACGTCAACCGGACCGGCGGCGACGTCATGGACGAGCCCGCCACCGCCAAGGCCCTCGGCGGCTATCTGCTGCGCGGCCTGGACTGCGGCGCCCTCGACATCGCCGAGGTCGCCCGGCTGACCGGTCTGACCCGTGCCGATCTGGAGGGCTTCGCGGCGCCCCGGCGCGGTGACCTGACGGTCTCCGCCAAGTAGCGGGCCGGTCACATCCGTCCGTGCCCGCTGGCGCCGTCACCCGGGCCCCGTACTCTGTACGAACGCAATGACGGGTCACAGGAACGGGGCAGCGGTGTCTTCGGGGGAGAACGGACGGGCGGACGCGGCCGGCCGGATGCTGGCCGGGCGCTATCGCGTCGTGGCACAGCTGGGACGCGGCGGCATGGGCGTGGTCTGGCGGGCCCTCGACGAGGTCCTCGGCCGTGAGGTCGCCGTCAAGGAACTGCGCACCTACTCGGACGCGGACGGGCCCGAACTCGCGGATCTGCGGTTGCGAATGCAGCGCGAGGCCCGCGCGGCCGCCAGAGTGCGGCATCCGGGAGTCGTCGCCGTGCACGACGTCGCCGAGGTCGACGGACGCCCGCTCATCGTCATGGAGCTGGTCGAGGGACCGTCCCTGGAAGCCGTGTTGCGCGAGCGCGGCACGCTCGACCCGCGCGAGGCGGCCGGCATCGGCGCCAAGGTCATGGACGCGCTGGCCGCCGCCCACCGGGCCGGAGTCCTGCACCGTGACGTCAAGCCCGGCAACATCCTGCTGGAGACCACCGGCCGCGTCGTACTCACCGACTTCGGCATCGCGACGATGGAGGACCCGGGCGACGGCTCGGCCACCAACCTGACCCGCACCGGCCATCTCGTCGGCTCCCTGGACTACTTGGCCCCCGAGCGCGCCCAGGGCGGCGACCCGGGTCCGTCCTCGGACGTCTGGGCGCTGGGCGCCACGCTTTACGCGGCGGTGGAGGGCTCCGCGCCCTTCCGCCGTACGTCGACCTTCTCCACGCTCACCGCCATCGTCACCGAGCCACTGCCCGAGCCCGGAAACGCCGGACCGCTCGGCCCCGTCCTCCAGCGGCTGATGGACAAGCGGCCCGAGTCCCGCCCCGAGGCCGAGCAGGCGCGCGACCTCCTCCAGGCGGTCGCGGACGCGGGCGGCAAGGACACGCCGACGGCCGCACTGCGCGGGCCGGCCGGCTCCGGTCCCGGGGACACCGAGCGCAGCGTCCCGGCGGTGCCGCCCGGCTTCGGGCCTGCGGCATCGGCGGGCCACGAGGGGCAGCCGGGTCGGACGGCACCCGCGGGTGAGGCGTCCTGGGGCGGCGACACTCCTGTGCAGGGTGTGTCGCCCGGGTCAGGTCTCGCCGGGGCGGCGGGCTTCGGACCGGAGGCATCGGCGAGCCACGGGGGCCAGCCGAGTCCGACGGCACCCACAGGCCAGGCATCCCCTGGCGGCGACAGTCCCGCGCAGGGCGTGCCCGCGTCCGACCTCCCCGGGGCACCGCGCTTCGGGGCCGCCGCGCCACCGGCGGCGCAGGGACCCGGCACTCCAGGGCTGGGATCCGCCACTCCCGGGCAAGGCACGCCGTCGGCCCAGGGGTTCGGCGCCGCCGACCATTCCGGCCCGGCCGCCGCCGCTCCCGGTAGCCCCGGCCCGGCTGCCGCTCCCGGTAGCCCCGGCCCGGCTGCCGCTCCCGGTAGCCCCGGCCCGGCCGCCACCCCCGGGCAACCGCCCGTGTCGCCGTACGGCAGCACACAGGGCCCGTCCGGACCGCAGCGGCACGGCCTCGGCACTCCCACCCCACCCCACGACCCGGACGCCACCGGCTCCATGGTCACCTCCTCCGGCACACCCTCCCGGCGCAAGGGCCGCGCCCTGCTCGCCGCGGTGGCCGTCACCGTCGTCCTCGCGGCGGCCGGGGTCACCGCCGCCCTGGTGAACAACAAGGGCGAAGCCGGGACCGGGGCGCAGGACGTGTCCTCCTCCACCTCGCGGGGCACGTCCGCCGCGGCGAACGGCAGCCCCGACGCCGGCCGCTCCGACGAGTCCGGCCCGACCGAGAAGGACGACGAGAAGTCCCCCGACGCGACCAAGTCCCCGAGCCGCGGCGCGCAGAGCGATCCCACGGACCGCCCCACCACCTCGGCCCCGACCGAGACCTCGGGCGAGGGCGGCGGCAACGGGGGCACCACGGGCGGCGGTTCCGGCGACGGCGGCACCACGGGCGGTGGCGGCACCTCCGGCGGCTCAGGCACGACGGGCGGCGGCGGAACCACAGGCGGTGGCGGTGGCAGCACACCGACCCCGTCCTGCCACTCCATCGGCGGCGGCAAGTACAACTGCCAGGTCTGGCGGACCGCCAAGTCCTACACCGCCTCCGGCACCGAGGTCGGCGTCCTCAACGCGGGCACCAACTACTTCTACTGCCAGCAGAACCTGGGCCGTCGCGAGACATACGGCGAGTGGACCAACGTCTGGTGGGCCAGGACCGACGACGACAGCGGCAACGCCAACGTCTACGTCAGCGACGTCTACATCGAGGGCGGCGACAACGACGAGCCGGTGCCGGGCCTGCCCACCTGCTGACCAGCCCTGATCGTGTCGCGGACGGGGGCGCGGAGTATCGGCTGCGGCGGACGGAGTGAGGCTTCGACCTGGCCGCGGACGTCCCGACGACGAGCCGCCGCACCACGCACAGGAGCCCTCTTTCGTTGGACTAGCGGCTTGATTAGACCCCGTTCCGCACCGGTTCGAACGGAGGTGCACGGCTACGTACGTAGCCATCGAAGTAGCCATAGTGCTCAGGGCAAGCCAGTGATGACTCAGGTGCCTGGGCCTGCGACTTGGGGCCTCTGCTGGACTATCCGGAGGGCTTGCTGCACCAGTCGAGGTGGTGCCGACACCTGGCGAGCTTGTACCTCTTCAATAGCCCCGCTCGGCTATACAGCTATTCGCGACTGAGGCCGGCGGCCCGGTCGCGCCATCTGACGTCGCAGTAAGGGAGGTAGCGCCAAACGTGCCGAGCCACGTGAAAGCGGGGCTGCGGCTGTTGATCAGCCTCAGCCCCGCTGAGTTTTCCTTCTCGCCGCTACACCTACGAGGGGCAGCGGTTGAGTGGTCACGCCGCGTCGCGCATGGGCGATGGCTCGGGCCGTGAGGTCAGACTGGCGGCGAAAGCTCCATAAGTGTCGGCGTGGTCCTTCAACAGGTGGCTGTACGTACTGCGCAGCATCTCGACTGAGTCGCCTACCCACGCGGCCACGGTGTGCTCGGGGATTCTGTTCTGGAGGCACGTGGAGATGAAGGTGTGCCGGAGGTCATGGAAGGTTGGAAGGTTCCCCTTCTCATCCTTGATCCCTAGCTTCCGCAGCGTGGGCTTCCACAGACATTCGTTGAAGTGGTTCTTGCAGAGGAGGGTGTTGTGTGGCCCCCAGAAGAGGGCCTGTACCGAGCCACGCTGGCAGTCATCGATCTTCTGCTTGTGCTGCCACAGGACGTTTTGTGCGGCCCGCGGAGGGTGGCGGTGCATGTGTTCGTTGAGGGTTTCTTGGAGATACGGGGGGATCGGAACGTCTTTCGTGGTGAGGCGCGGGCTCGTCTTGAGGCGGTCTATGAGCGTGGGCTTGTGACGAGTCTCCTTGGTCTTGAGCACTTGGCGGTGAACGGTGAGCAGCCTTCTGTCTGTGTCGATGACGTCTGTGCACACGGCTAGCGCCTCTGCTTGCCGGACGCCGCAGGCGAAGCCGAGCATCGGGATGGGACGGTAAGGCTCGGGAAACTCGTCATAGATTGCCCAGCACTCGTCTGGGGTGAAGACGTACGACTCCGTCGCGCTTACGTAGGGTCCGGGGACCTCGTATGTGGGGTTGGCGGCGATCCTTCCGTTCTGGAGGGCGTCTCTGATAATCATCTTGAAGACCTTCCAGTGGCCTTCGGCCGTGCGGTTGGCGAGGTTCTTGTTGGCCTCCATCTCCTGGACCCAGACCTCTACTTGGGCCCGCTTGATGGTCCGCAGGCGCTTGCTTCCCCAGCGAGGGTTGAGGTGTAGGCGAATAGACACCTCATAGTTCACGACGGTGCCTTCCTTGGCGCGGCGCCTGCTGAGCCAGTCGGCAGCCCACTCTTTGAAGGTCAGGGATGCTTCGGCAGGCTCCGGAGCTACGCCGCTAGCCATGTTGTCCAGAACGGCTTGCGCCTGAGCCTGGGTTATGCCAACTGACTCGGGGATAGTGGCTCGTGTGCGGTTACCCTCGGCGTTCGTGAGGTTGTAGGACCAGCTATGGCCGCAGCCGCCCTTCTTGGGGCGGTTCTGGTCGGAGCAGTCGCACCGCTTGTAGACAGTGGGCTTGCGTGCCACGGGATACCTCTCGAGATTCAGTGGGTTCGCGGGTGACTCCCTGGCCAGGGGAGTTTGACTGTACGTAGGCGCAGCCGTGGCCGGTCAAGCCCGACGGGCGGGGGCTGGACGAGCGGTGATGGACCTTCTATTCGCGGCAATGGCACCTACGTCGGCGTGCGGGATTCACTCCATGCGCGCTTCTATCCATGCCTCGAAATCGCGCTCCCGGACACGAAGAATGCGATCGCTGACACGTACGACGGGGATATCCCAGTTCCTGTAGTTGTCGAGCACCGTGCGCTTTGTGACTTCCATTCGCTCGGCAATCGTCTCGAAACTCAGCAATACGTTGGAGCCACCGCGAGCCATCGTCGTCCTTGCTTTCTCGTAGGTGTCCCCCGGCGGACCGATCCGGCCGGACGGAGCCGGTTGCGTTCCGCCCGGCACCGATACGTACGTCGATCATCGGAATCTGTTACACCTCTGCGAGGCCCGCCGGTCTCCAGCGCGATGAAGTCGCTTCGTGGTGGTGACGGTTGGGATGGACGGGTTGCCCTCGAGATCGATGGCGGCGGGGTGGTGGCGTTCGTTGGGCATCGCAACATGGGCGCGGCAAATCGGGCGCACGGCCGGGGCGTCTGCGACGGCCGGGGCATACCCGCACCGCGTGGCAGCGAAGGTTGCGCGCCATCGCTGATCTGTTCGATGCGTTCTGTGACTGATTGGTTATGCTGCCTCGGTGCCGCATCGGAACGTGATCGTCCGTTGGTGGGGAGACCGTGGTGGTTGGTCCGAGGGCGGCGCTGTAGTTGATGACCACAGCACCGGCTTGGGGGGATAGCACGCCGTGACCGACATTCTGGAGGCCCTGGTCGCACGCGCCGTAGCAGGCGGGGACGACGGGGCTGACGCCATTGGGGCGTTATACGACGAGCTCAATGACACCGTGTACCACTGGGTGCGGTTCTACATCCGGGACGGACACGTCGCGGAGGATTTGTGTCAGGAAGTGTGGCTGAAGGTCGCCCAGAACATCAGCAAGTACCGCGCGGGGACGTGTCTGCTGGCCTGGCTGCGCACGATCACTAAGAACACCGCGCTTGACTACCTGCGCTCGGTGCAGCGGCGCCCCTCGGAAGTGCTGTACGCCGACCACCTTGAGCTCGACCGGCCGCGCTTCGATCAGAACCCGGAAGAGCACGCCGAACGGCGCGCACTGGCCCAGGCTGTTGCCTATCACCTGCAAAAATTGCGCCATGAGCAGCGGCAGGTCCTGATCCTGCGGTTCTTCGACGGGCTAACTCCGGGGCAGACTGCGCAGATCATGGGGAAGTCGGATGGCGCTGTCCGTACCCTCACGGTGCGAGCGCTGCGCAAGCTCGCCGCAGTCATGCCGGCAGGGGAGTCGTCTTCCGAATTGGTCGAAGAGCTGCTGTCGGCGGCAGCGGGCGGACATAGAGTTGTCGGAACACGGGTTGATGCACGAGAGGCGAGGGTGCATGTCGCGACGCGCTGACCAGAGTGAGCGCTTGGAGCGGGCGCTGGAAGGCGGGCCCATCCCTCATGATGAGGAGACCCGCCAGATGCTGGCTGCCGCGGGTGCACTGCATCCCGGCTACCAACGCAGTCCCTCGCGGGTGCGCGATGCCAGAGAGGCAATGCTCCGTGCGTACGCGCGTACCCAGAACGCGCAGGAGACGCGGGAGGACGCGGGATCCGGTGACGGCCTGGACGAGCCGGAGCTTCATCGTGAGGAGATTGAACTGCCCGACGGTGGGCAGCTCGTGCTCACGGACATCGAAGACATCACACCGGAGCGTGCCCAGAAGATGGCCGACCGCGTCGCTCGCATCCTGAACAGCAAGGAAAGAGACCACCAGAGTTGAGCAGCGCAATACCGGAGGGCTTCGGCGTCTGGGGGCAGCCATGACCGAGTCGCAGCCTCGTGTCCGGATCCACATCTTCACTCCCGAGGACGAGGACGAGGACGACCTCACTGACCTGGGCCTCGTCAATGTTGGAGGCGAGCGCCTCCTGTTCCTGAAGCCTCAGAGCTTCGATTCGGCTGTTCGGCAGGTGCGTTCCGCATTGCCGGATCTCCCGCTGGAGCAGGTTGAGCGCTTGTTGCGCGAGCACCAGGAGTTCAAGGACTTCGAGGAACTGCTGGGGACGGCCAAGTCAGTTTCGCCCTTGGACATCACCCCTATGCTCGACGAGCCTCGCCTGCCGGGACGTCTGCGCGGCCGCACAAAACGATGGGTGATCGCTGCTGCGCTGGCGCCTGCGCTCGCGGGGAGTTGGGCACTGGGCTACTTCAGCGCCGGCAGCCCGGCAGGAACTTCAGCGAGTGTGCCGGACAAGAGCCCGTCGCCGAGTGCCACCGACGCTTCGGCCGTGCGGCCCGCAGCGAAGCCGTTCGTCGGCCCGGAGTTCATGGACTTCTCCAAGGCTGGGCAGATCGACTGCAAGCCGATCGCCAACCTCGAAGCGGAGTGCACGGACGCGGACGGCATGGTGATGTCGAGTAAGGCAGCGATCGGGCCGGACAGCACGATCTTCACCTTCTCGTACGGTTCGGAGCAGATAGGGCTGAGAATCTTCGGAGACGCGACCTACGCGGAGACGTGGGCCCGGCAGGACGGTACGACCGAGCTATACCCTAACCTCACCCGCTCCGGCCGGTACGTGCTCTGGGGCACGGACAAGAAGCGGTTGTCGGAGTACACGGAATTGCTCCAGGCCGCGAATGCTAGCTCCTCGACTAGACCGCACATGATGCGTTCGGCGGCACCGCTCCCGCCCCGTCTGGCCGCGCTCACCCTAGGCACCTTGGGGCTTGGCGAAGGGGACGTGGCGACCATCCTGCACTCGCCGCGCAGCGCGCCGCTCGCCGAGCCCGTACTCCTAGCTGCGCAAGCAGTGCTCGGTGTCCAAACAACCGTTCCGCGGTTCACGGGTGGCGATGACATCGTCGCGATTGCCGCCGGTCTTGATCGGCCGCCTGTGGTGTCCCCGGCCGAGCACACCACGGACATGGACCCCCCTACGGTCCCGATCGTGCCCCGGGGCACTCAGCCCACGCCGATCGAGAACACCGAAGGGACGCAGCCGACTACGTCGACGCCGGCTCCTGCGGAAGAGCCGACCGCGGAAGGACCCCAGGCCGAGCAGCCGACATCAACGCCTGCTCCGGTCGAGTCAACAGCGCCGGAACAGTCCACACCTCCAGCAACGTCGGCCCCCGAGCCGTCGACTCCCCCGGCCTCCGATCCGGTCGAGGAGACGACTGCAGTCCCGGAGCCCACGGCTGTGGATGAGACCCAGACCGACGAAGGCTCCGGCCCGGTCGAGGAAACTCCGGCCGCCCCGGAGAGCCCGGCGCTGTCTGACGAGGGCTCAGCCCTGGTGGAGGAGACTCCGGCCCCCGTGGACCTGCCCGTGGATACCGCCGCTCCCACCGAGGAGCCGTCTCCCGCGGATCCGAGCACGGGGCAGAGCGTGGACGACCTGCTGATCCTGGACTCGGCCTGGACGGTCGCAACCGCCTGAACAGCCAGAGGGGGCCCGGACTGATGTCCGGGCCCCCTCGGTGTACACGGGTCAGAACGGCGGTTCGTCCCGGTGCGGCGCGGCCCACGCGTCGTCGGCTGCGGGACGGTTGTGCACCGCGGCGGGGTGCTGCGCGCTGCCCCCAGTCTTGGTGACCTTCGCGGTGGCGTTGCGCAGGCTGGCTCCGACTTCCTCGACGTCCAGCTCGTAGACCGTGCGGTTGACGCCCTCACGGTCCTCGTAGGAGCGCTGCTTGAAGCGTCCCTGGACGATGACGCGCAAGCCCCGTATAAAGGACTCGGCGACGTTCTCGGCCGCCTGGCGCCACACGGCGCAGGTAAGGAACAGGCTTTCGCCGTCCTTCCACCCGTTGGTCTGTCGGTCGAAGGTGCGTGGGGTGGAGGCGATGCGGAACTTGGCCACCGCGGCGCCGGAGGGGGTGAAGCGGAGTTCGGGGTCGTCGACCAGGTTCCCGACGACGGTGATGACGGTCTCGCCTGCCACGGACAGGGCCTTTCAGGGTTGGGGCCGCCCGCGCGGGTGCGGGCGGCCGGGAAGGTCAGGCGAACAGGCGCTTCCAGGTCTCGGGCCCCGGGATGCCGTCGGCGTCGCTACCGGTCCAGCCCTGGGCACGCTGGAAGGCCTCGACGTTCTTGCGGTCGGCGTCGGACCACCTCGGGCCAGGTCCCTGGGTGTAGAACCTGCCGAAGCCCTTCCGGACGAGCTGCTGCCCGAGCAGGGTGACGCTCGCGTTGCTCTTGCCGGGCCCGAACTTGCCCCGGCCCGGGAACGGGGGCGTCGGCTTCGCCGTGACCTTGGACGGCAGGGTGCCCAGCAGCTTCTTGAGGGACGTCTTGCCGGGGACACCGTCCGCCGCCGTGCCGGAGTAGCCGAGGGACTCCTGGAAGTCCTGGTAGTTCAGGGTGTCGGCGTCCGTCCACGTGGGGCCCGGCCCGCTGGTGTAGTGCCTGCTGAACCCCTTCCTCACCAGGGCCTGGCCGACCTTGGTGACCTGAGTGCCCTTGGCGCCGTAGCCGTACGCCAGGCCGTTGATGGTGACCTGGTAGCGGGCGGCCCCGGAGCTCGAGCCGCTGCCCGGGAGAGAGCCGCCCGGGTCCGGCGCCGCGTCGTAGTCTCCGGCCGGCATGCCCGCCTGCACCCAGGTGTAGAGCCTGGTGCCGGGGCACGCGGTTGCGAACCCGTCGCGGTGACCGCGCTTGGCCAGCGTGCGTCCGGTCTTCCTGCACGCCTCCTCGTACAGGGCACGGCACGCGGCGAGCGCCTTGGCGCTGGGCGCCTGGTCGCCGCCGATGGCGATCTGGACACCGATGCCGCTGATGTTGTGGTTGGGGCAGTGGGCGCCCTGCAGGGTCCAGCCCCGACCCTCGTAGATGTTCCCGGCCTGGTCGATGACGAAGTTGTAGCCGACGCCGGACCAGCCCTGGTTGATGTGCCCGGCCTCGATGGCGCGCATGATGGCGTAGCCGGTGCGGGTGATCGGGGTGCCGCCGTCGTAGTGGACGAAGAACTCGGTGCGCTTCGACAGCGAAACGGTGGCCGGGGCGCCGTTCCAGGGCTTAGCGCCCCAGGTGGCGCGAGAGATGATCTTGATGGTCATGGGGGGTGGTGCCTTCCGCTCTGGTGATCAAGTGGAGGGCACCGTGCAGGGTGCGACTGGTTAACGTCGCGTGCTGCGCCTACCGGCCTTGGAGAACACCGGTGCAGCGGTCATTGGCTAGATTGATCTTGAGCGGTGGAAGGGCCCGTTATCGTGATACGGGCCCTTCGCGATCGGATGCTAGTCAGCGCTGGTGCTCGAACCAGAGGACTAGGTGTGCCGTCACATGAGGTTGGTGCCACGACCGCGATCACCGCGCAGCCGGTGCCCCGGTTTCCGGCTTTCCCCCTGCACTGCCGGGTCGGCTGGCTACCGTCTTCGTATGACGTGGTGGCAGGCGGCCCTTTGGGGCCTGGCCGGCGGAGGAGCGGCCTCGGTGCTGTCCTTCACGACGGCCGTAGTGTCGTCCGGGTACTCCTGGCCCTGGAGGAAGAAGATAGACGCCGGGGAACCGTCTGGGGAGTTGGGGCCGCGGCTGTTCGTGCTGGCCGCCGGGGCCGTGCTGGGCGCCGCGGTTGCGGCCGCCGCGCACGACCAGATCAGCGGCCCCTGGCCAGCCTTCATCTTCGGCGTCGGTGCCCCCGCCACACTCCGCGGCCTGCTCTCCGGCGTCGAGGTCGCCCCCCGCACCTACCCCGCGCCACCCCCTGGGCCCGCGTCGGCCTCGTCCGCGCCGCGCACGGCCCTGCCCGCCCCCGGCCCGGGAGAGGTCCGTGAAGACGCACCCTGACACCCCGCTCGGCCGCATCGCGCTGGCCGCCCGCCCCGCCCGGCCGTGGCTGCACATCCGCGCCTCCCGCTGGTGGCGCCGTGTCCTGCTCGCCGCCGGCGCGCGGCAAGCGCCGTGGGCGGGGAAGAACTGGCGCGGCGCAGACCTGCGCGGCGCGGACCTGGCCGGCGTGGACCTGACCGACGCGAACTTGACCCGCGTGTTCCTGAGCGGCGCGGACCTGACCTACGCGTTCCTGAGCGGCGCGAACCTGACCCACGCGGAAGTGCGCGGCGCGAACCTGAGCCACGCGGACGTGCGCGAAGCGAACCTGACCGACGCGGACCTGACCGATGCGGACCTGCGCAGCGCGAACCTGCGTGGCGCGAACCTGCCCCGTGCGTTCCTGCGTGGCGCGAACCTGCGCCGTGCGAACCTGGCCGACGTGGACCTGGCCGGCGCGAACCTGATCGACGCGAAGCTGCGCGGCGCGAACCTGCGCGGCGCGAACCTGACCCGCGCGAACCTGGACGGCGCGAACCTGAACGGCGCGAACCTGATCCGCGTGGACCTGCGCGGCGCGTTCCTGCGTGGCGCGAACCTGCCCCGTGCGTTCCTGAGCGGCGCGGACCTGACCCGCGCGGACCTGGACGGCGCGGACCTGGACGGCGCGGACCTGACCGACACGTACTTGACTGGCGCGAAACTGACCGGCGCGAACCTGCGCGGCGCGGACGTGAGCGGCGCGAACCTGGCCGACGTGAACCTGGCCGACGCGGACTTTGTGGATTTGACTTGGTCAGAGCAGACAATTTGGCCCGATACGCTTGCCGTGCAGATGCGGGCGCGCTCTGTACCGCTCGGGAGCGGCAAGTGGCGTGTGCAAGGGGCTGGCAACAGCGGAGCCGACCTGGAAGCACCGCCTCTGCCCATGCGTTGACGGCGACCACCACCGGCCTGTGACAGCCGAGACCGCGGCGTGCCCGCGTGCCGTGGCACCAACCTCATGAGACGACACAACTGATACGGAGGCTGACGGCACCGCTACCGACGCCGTACGAGGCATCCCGGATCAAATTGCTCTTCACATCCTGGCCGTGCTGCGCAGCCTTCCGTGCAGCCCACACGCGCAGGCCTCGGATCCAACGCATCCATGGATGCGTTGGGGTGGGGGCATTGCTAGGCTTGCTCACGGTGTTCCCTTCACTTCCTTTCACTACCTGATTGGGTGGGGCATCACGCAGAGAGCCCCCTGACGCTGGCCTGAGAAACTCGCGTTATGGCGGGGCTCCTGCTGTTTCAGCAGTGTAGTGAGCGGCGAAGCCAGCGTGGTCAGTCGGCGTAACACAACTACCCTCTGCGCTCCTGACTGTGACGTTGCGTCACCTTTTTCGCGTTGATTCGCGACGCAACACGGCGGAACGCAGCTCTCCATACTTCTGCTGTGCGTCTCGTCACACTTGGCGGGGCCCTCCTCCTGTGGCGGGACGACGTACACCGTAGGGAGTCGGATCGGCCACCGCACAAAGCCGCCGCCACTCTCGGCCACCAGCTACCTTTTCGCACGTCACAGCGGGGGAGTAGCGGCGAGTTTCATCTAGTTACCGCGAGGGAGCGAACTGAGGCCAACTAGAGCTAGGTAGGGTCAACTGCGGTTTTCCAGAATGGCTGAATCGCGTAGGAAAGCCTCATAGTGAGACCCCGGGGGTGACCGTGAACACCTCGTCTGCGTCCCACTCGCCGAGAACCTCGTCAAAGTGCCTGGATTCAGCATGTTTTCGCGGCGCCACGCGTACTCTGCCTCGCAGGCCTAGGCGTCGGGTCAGAAGACCGTTCGGGCGTCACAGAGCTGACCTGTCAATAGCGTCTCCTCGTCATCCGTCGACCACCTCGGCGTCGACGACGTCGCCGTTCTCGAGCTGTGGCGGGTACTCCACCGCGAACAGGCTGCGGTCTAGGCGCTCTGCGAGGGCGGCCAGGTCGACGACCTGTTCCTCGGGGCCGACGGGTACGTCGCCCAGGCCGTTGATCTCGACCGCGACGACAGCGTCTTTGCCGTAGTGCTCGCGGTGCTGGCGCTCCAAATACCAGGCGTCGGCGCGCCAGTCGGGCGATGTGCGGTCCTCTACGGTCTCCTCGACGATCTCGCCGGTCACGGAGTCGCGGAACCGGCGGGTGGTGACCTTGGTGACGATGCCGCCGTCGGCGACGCGGCGGATGTTCATCATGGCGCGCGCGGCCGCCGTGGCGCGGGCGGTGCGGACTTTCTCGTACAGGGCTGCGTACTCCTCCTCGTCGGGGTCCGGGTCTTCGCCTGCCTCGCGGGCTTCGACTTCGGCGCGTCCGCGGGCCATCCACGCCAGGAAGCTCGAGCGGGAGACCCCGGCCATCTCGGCGGCCAGCTCGACGGCCACGCCCGTGCGCGAGGCGCCGACGAGGCGCGCCTCGACCTCTTCGGAGAGCAGGCGTGGGCGACCGCTGCGGCTCTGCGGCCGGCGTGCCTTGCGTCGGGTGGACATGGTGTTCCTCGGAGGGCGGGTCAGCGGCTGGAGGTGAACATGTGCCCGCACGCGGGGCACGTGGCGTGGGGAGCGCGGCCCTCGCCGTCGGGGCTGAGCTTGTCGCCGTCGCGTTCTCCGTCGTCGGGCAGGTGGAGCAGGGGCGTCTCGTCCTCGCGGCCGCCGCCGGGGAGGGTCTCGGGGTCGACCTGGCCGAGCATCTTGTCGATCTCTTCGTGCGGGATGGCTAGGGAGTCGAACAGCTCCGCCTCGTTGGTGGCTAGGTCCTCGAGGACCTCGGCGAGTTCGCGGGGGTCCCATCCGCCCTCGCCGGGCAGTCGGTTCAACTTGATGGCCAGGGCCTCGGCTTCGGCATCGTTCTTCGATGACCAGCCGCGCAGGATGGGAACGAGCCAGCCGCCGTCCTCGTCGATGGCGATGCCGCTCGGCGCGCGCATGCCGCGGGACTGCATCTCGATCAGGGACTCACGGCGGCCGTGGCCGTGGAGGGTTTGCTGGGTGCGCTCGTCGACGACTGGTATCTCCACTAGGCCGTGCATGTCGATCGACGCGATGATGAGCTCGAGTTCGTGCCGCTTCGGGTTACGGGCCGCCGGTGTCAGGTCGGTGAGCGGCACGTAGGCGATGAAGCGCGGCGGCCTGGCGATCGTCTCGGTCACGGCTGGTGCGGTCCTCTCCCATGCGTCGGTGTCCGGCAGCGGGAGAGGGCTGCGAGCCCGCGGACTCCTACCGCGGCGCCCCGCCTCGCAAGCGGGGCATGCCGTCATGGCCGGCCCTCACCCGCCGCCGGGCCGGTTCCGCCCTCGTACCGGATGGGGCGGAGCCGGAGCTCGGCCGCGTTCGGTGACGTCGCCGAATGCTGCAGAGCCGCAAGGAAGGTAGGAGGGCGCGCTGTTAGCGTCGCGTCCTCCACAAGGCGTTGCCCTGGGTGTACTATTCGGATCGGCTGGGAGAGCAACCCAGCTACCTGGGCCTAGGTGTAACAAAAAGCGGCCGGCGGCGTACCTCAAAGCGACGCCCCGAGACACCCCGCCCGGGAGGACCAAAACCCTGGGCCACGGCGTCCGGGGAAAGAGAGGAACACCCAGATGTCGAACGACGTCGCCGACGGCACCCCGGTTGAGGAGCCGAAGGAGCTCCCCCTGCCGTCTCTTGCGCTGATTGGTGCGCTTGCCCGCGCCATGGAAGAGCATCAGGAGGTGGTCATCAAGCCGCGGAAGGACGCGCCGAAGGTGCCTCTGGTCGAGGGCTTCTTGAAGGAGAGGCGCAAGGACCTCGTCGTGGATGTCGATGGCGTAGAGGTCGGGTACTACAAGGTCTCCACCACCAGGGACCGGTTCGAGGTGGCCGACCGGTCCGCGTTCGACGCCTACGCAGAGGGCAAGGGCGAGATCGACATCGTCATCACCGCGAAGCCTGCGTTCGAGAAGGCGGCGCTCAAGCACGCCACTGTCAGCCAGGAGACCGGCACCGTCTTCGACCGGCGGACCGGTGAGGAAATCCCCGGCGTCAAGTTCGTCCCGGGCGGGCAGCCCACTGGCAATGTCACCTGGACATGGAAGAAGCGCAATGGGGAGCCGGTCGGTAAGGACGTACTGCTGAGGGCTTACCGGGGCGGTCGACTCGACGAACTGCTGAAGGAGACGCCGGAGTTGCTGCCCACGAGGCAGCCCGGCGCGAGCGACGAGTGACGACGGCCGCTTGGGTCCGGCCTCCTGCGGCCGGGCCCCTCTCCCCAGGAACCCAGACCATGACCACGACTGCGACCGACCGGAGTCGGAACTTCTCCGACCGAGCGCACCGCATTCTTTTCGAGCTCGCCATGCATCCCGACGGCGAGTGGGTCGGCGTGACGTCCATCTACACCAGTCTCGGGCTGAACTCTCACGAGGTTCGCGGCGCCCTCACCGAACTGCGCAACGCGGGCATGGCCGAGAGGAAACGGCGCTACGTGCGCGACGAAAAGACCGGCCGCCGGACACACCGCACCTACTTCCGCCTGACCGACACCACCAGCGAGGCATCCGCATGACCAGCCGCCTAGCGAGCCCCACGGCGGTCCGTCACAACCGGCGTCGCCCCTACTACGTCCACGTAGAGTCGACGACCGTCCGCAACACGCGCCTCAGCTACCGGGCGCTCGGGCTGTTGACCTATCTCCTCGATCAGAAGGAGGGGTGGCAGGTTCGGTCCGACCAACTCTCCAAAGGAGAGGGCCGCGAGGGACGTGAAGCCATACGGACCACGCTGCGCCTGCTCGCGGCTGAAGGCCACTACCGCCTCGAGCGGCGCCGACTGCGCAACGGCAAGGTAGTCATGGGCACGGCGGTGTCGGAGTATCCCGTGGAACAGTGGATCAAGGATCACGAGATTTTCAGCACCCAGAAGGATCCGGCCGTCCCCGTCGTCGAGCAGGAGGACGGCACGTTCTTCGTCGAGTACCCCGACGGCACCCTCGGCAGTGACGGGTTCGAGATCGACCCGTACGACGACGCGGAACCCCCCGCCGACCCGGAACCTGAGCCGGGTAAGGGCTTGGCTGAAGAGGAGCCACCCGCCGAGGAGCAGCAGCCCGCCACACCGCCGAAGAACGCCACCCGTACGCGACGCCCTCGCCGAACTCCAGCACAGAAGGCCGCCGATGACGCGAAGAAGGAGGCTGCAGCCAACCAGAAGGCCGAGGAGAAGGCTGCCCTGGACGCGGCCGCTGAGGAAGTCGCCAAGTGGTGGTGGGACGACGCCGAGAAGCACCTCGGCCCATTCGTCGGCAAGACGAACGGCTACGTCGCCATGCGCGGCATGGTGAAAAAGGCGCTGGAGAAGGGCTACACCAAGCGGCAGTGCGCGGACGCCCTCCGGCACGCACGCAAACACCTACCAAGCGCGCAGCAGTGGCAGAACGCCCTTGGGGTCATCACCAACCGCATTGTTCCGAACCAGTCCAACGGGCGGGCCCCGTACAGCGACTCGGCGACCTGGGGCTACCAGGGCGACGATCCGCCAAGCACGCCCGTCGGCACCACCAGCACCCCGGCAGACGACCTTGACGACGCCACCTTCGGCGTCCTCGCACGACCGTAAGGAGCGCCACGATGTCGGTCACCACGGACACCCGAGCCCCCGCTCCGGCGCGCGGCCTGAACGCCCTTGGAGATTTGAGCGCTCATCTCCTCGGTGTCCTCGAGCGCGGCGGCGCCGACATGTCCCAACTCGGCGTGCCCGCCCAGCCCGAGCCGGAGGACGGCCTCTGGGAAGACGTGGCCGTACCGCAGGCCCGCGCGCGGCGGAACATATGGCGGAACAGCATCCTCGATGCCTCGCACGACGAGTACCTGTCGTTTCGGCTCGACCACCTGGACGAGAACCAGAAGCCGAACACGCTTCGGAAGTGGCTCAAGTCGCTGGTGGAGGCTAAGAAGCTCGGTGCGCGGCCGTCGCACCTCAACCTGATCATGACGGGCAACATCGGCAGTGGGAAGACAGCCGGGGCAATAACGATCGGCAACGAGGCAGCGGAGCGGGGCCTGTGGACCCTGTTCGTCAAGCATGCCACCTACCTGACTTGGCGGCGCCCGGACTCTGCACCACGCAACTTGAAGGCATGGGAGGTGCGCAAGCAGTTCGTGGAATGCGACCTGCTCATCCTCGACGAGCTTTGTGGCGAGATGGACATGACTGCCACCGAGTTCGCTCGCAGGGAGACCATCGACCTGATCGAATCCCGGATCGCGTCCGGTCGGCCCACGGCGTACACCACGAACCTGCGCAGCCGCAGGCAGCCGGGCAGTCAGGGCATGGGCGTGGTGGACATCCTGGGGGAGCGGCTGCTTTCCCGGCTCGAGTCCTCCGCCCACCTGGTGAAGGTCGTGGGCCCGGACAGGCGGAAGCCGGCGAAGCCGCTCGACTGGTGACCACCGGAGCGAATAGGCCTATGTGTCCTGGAAACTGACGAGGTGGGAGTTGCAGACGCAGGCGCAAGAGGCGAAAGACGCTATATCGTTTAGTCGATCCGGAAGGCTATGAGCATACGCCGACCGGGGAGACCCGAACGAGAGGAAAGGTGTCTTGAAACGTCTGTCCGCCCGCTCAGACACGGATGAGGAGCCAAAAGCTCTCGATGACTCCGATGTACCGCCCCTCAGTGGCCGGGAGCGCTTTGGTGCTGGGCTGACCGCCCTGGGCGGGGCCGCCGTCGGAGGCCTCGGTTTCTATGCATCGTTCGACGCTGTGTCCAAGGCGGCCGCGTCCTGGGGCTTCACCGAACCGTGGGTCCTGCCCACCGCCATCGACTCAGCCATCCCCGTCTTCACCGGGGCGTATCTCTTTCTCATCCGTATGGACATGCCGCTGTGGTGGGCGCGGCTCGTTCCCTGGGCCCTGAGCCTGGTCACCTGCGCGCTGAACGTCGCCTCCGGCGACTCCCTGTGGTCCAAGGTCGCCCACGGGGCCATGTCCCTGCTCTGGGTCGCCGTCTCCGAGATCGCCGCGCACACATACGCCGTCCGCATCGGCGCGGCCACCGGCCGCCGCCGGATGGACAAGGTGCGGCGGTCCCGTTGGTTTCTCGACCCTGTGGCCACCTTCCTGCTCTGGCGCCGCATGCAGTTGTGGGAGCTGTCGTCGTACGACAAGGCCCTCGAGCTCGAGCAGGAACGGCTCGAGTACCGGGCGCTGCTGCGTAGCAAGTTCGGTCGGGCCTGGCGCAGGAAGGCGCCCGTCGAATCGCTGCTTCCGCTGCAGCTCGTCCGCCACGGCCGCCCACTCAGGGAGACAGCCGCCGCCGGCCTGCTCGCAGCGGGCATCGAGCCCACAGGCATCTTCGCCTCAGCACCTGAGCCGCCCGTGCTTCCGGCCCCGGCCCTTCCGGTTCCGGGGGTGCCCGTCGTGCCCGCCCCGGCCAAGCCCCCGACTCCGTCCGTTCTGCCAGCCGTCAAAAAGCCCCGCCCCGTCGCGGTCACCGCGCCTGCGCAGCAGGGCGGCATCCCGCAGTGGAGTACCGAAGGTGAGCTGTACGAGATCATCAAGGACGTCATCGACAACGGCCGCCGGGACGTGTTCAACGGACCGCTGACCGGCAGGGCGATCGGCCTGGTGCTCGGCAAGCACGAGGGCGAGGGGCGTAAGGTCCGTAGCCGCCTCATCAAGACCTATGCGGCGACGAAGGGCATCAGCATCCCGGACAAGGCCACCATGAACCAGGTCTTCGCCTTGTTTGGCCAAGCGCTGACGCCAGCCAACCCGTAGGGCATCCTGCCCCTACCCGTACCGAAGCGGCGGGCTCCCCACCTGGGGTGCCCGCCGCCTGCATGATCGGACCCTTCCACATGACACCGGAGATCCTGGCCCGGGTCGCTTCCGCTCGAGCGGCCCGTGACCTGTCCGACCTCGCCCGGCAGGCTGTCGCGACGACCGCACAGACCGCCAGCCCGACGGAGCGCATCCGAGAGGCCCGCCGACTACGGGAGTTGGCCAACCAGGTTGTCGAACTGGTCGTGCTCGCCGAGGCCCTGGGCGGTGCGTCCTGGGAGGAGATCACGGATGCACTCGGCCGGCGGGAGCCGGGCACCGTGGAGCGGGAGTTCGCCGAGGACGTCGCCGAGTGGGGCGCCAAGACCGAGGAAGAGTTGGAGTGCGCGGCCGAGGGGCACGACGCCATTGACGAGTGGTACGCCCGGCATCGGGAGGACCAGGACCCGGAGCGCCCAGCTCCTGTTGCGGATCTTCTCAACAGGCATTGAGCTACCCGACCAGGCGGGTAGAATAGTAAGCCGATGTCAACGGCGAGAGGTTAAGCCCTCCACCGTTGCATCCTCCGCGGGAGAGCAACCCGGGGAACCACGAAGTGAGGGAACACCCAGATGCCTGGTATCACCGCGCCTCAACGGCCGCGTACATCCCGGAAGCCGACCGGGCTGCCGAACCCGCCGATGATCCTCCTTGCGGGGGCTGAGAAGACCGGCAAGAGCCGTCTTGCTGCTGAGGGCACCGCCTCCGAGTTGCTCGGTATGACCTTGTGGATCGAGATCGGGGGCTCGGAGGGAACCGCCGACTACTACGGCCGACTCCCCGGGGCCAACTACGAGATCGTCAACCACGATGGCAGCTACCAGGACATCCTCGACGCCGTCCGTTGGGCCGTCGCCCAGCCGCCCGCCGTCGAGGGCAAGCGGAACATGATCGTGCTGGACAACTTCACGAACCTGTGGGACATGCTCAGCGACGAGCAGGCCCTTTACGCCCGGTGGAGGGCGGAGAAGAAGGCGAACGAGCAGCGCCGCCGCGGCCCCAACCCCGACCTCCCCGTCACCGTGGACCCCGACCTGTGGAACCGGGCGAAGGACCGGTGGGGCGAGATCCTGTGGCATCTGCGGCGGCACTCCGGCCCCGTGATCCTCATAGCCCGCCAGGAACTCGTCACCGCGTTCGAGAACGACAAGCCCACCCGGGACAAGACCCGCAAGACCAAGGCGGAGAAGAACCTCCCGGCCGCGGTCGACGCCATCGTTGAGCTCCACGCCCTGGGGGAGGCGTACCTGACTGGCGTCCGTACGCTGCACTGGGATGTCATGCCCGGCCAGAGCGAGCGGTTCGAGGATTTCAGCATCGACGCCCTGCTACGCCGCATGGGCTTCCAGGAGGCCGCCGCCGCTCGCCAGGTCACCGAGGCCCGGCCGGAGGCGTACCTGGACGAGCAGCAGAGGCAGCGCCCCCAGCAGAACCAGCAGCAGAGGCAGCGTCCCCCGCAGCAGAGGCAGGCTCCTGCCCAGCGGGGCGAGCGGCCGAAGCTGACCGGCGACCAGGCTGTCGAGCTGATTCGAAGGGCGCTCGCCGACGAGAGCAACCCGGAGGCCGAGCTGCAGGGCGTCCGGGAGACGTGGGGCATCGTCACCCTGCAGCAGATCCCAACCCGCACGCAGCAGTGGGGCGAGATGAGCGCGGACGACCTGATCACCCGCTCCCTCGCGTACGCCAAGGGTCGCGCCGAGTGGAAGCGGCAGCAGAGTGCCGATGGGCAGGCGGAGCAGACCTCGGCCCCGGCGGCGCCCCCGCCTGGCGCGGCCGCGGCGGACGGGGCCCGGGAGCACCAGGTCCACGAGGAGTCGGAGCCGCCGGCCGACGACGACGCGCCCCCGCCGCCGGACCCGCAGGCAGAGGAGCCGCCGCTGGACGAGTCCCCGGAGGACACCAGCGCGGCCGAGGAGCCCCAGGACGTTCCCGCCGCCCGGCCTCCGGCTGTACCCCGCGCGCCCCGCAGGCCCCGGAACGAGGCCATCGCGCTCCGGGCGCTGAACGCCGAGGCGGACGTCCAGGCCCGGATCAAGATGATGACTGTGGGTGAACACCTCGAGCCGATCTCCGAGGCGGGCGACCCGCCCATGACCGTGCTCCGGGACTACCTCCAACAGCACCGGCCCGCGATCATCGCTCAGCTCGAGCAAGAGGGACACACGGAGCTCGCCGCCTACTACCGGAACGCCCCGACCGTCGACCCACAAATTCAGGAGAAGTTCGCCCCGTACTTCGCGGGCGCGCCCGCCGGGCAGTGAGGTGACGTGAGGTGACGCGCGCCCGACCTCCTTCGGGCGCGCCTCCCCGGCGTGCTTCCCCCTCCCACTCTCATCACCTCACCAGGGCGCGCCCGTGCTGCTCGCGCGCGCCCAGATCGTCCGCGCGCCGTTCCGCCCCTGCATCGCTTGTGTGCGCTCGGTCATTGACCGGGATGCCATACGGTCCGCGGGTGTTACGCCTTCTCCGTCCACCCCAGGAAAACCGTGCGACGGTGAGGCCGGGAGCGCAGGATCATGTTGTTCGAAGGGTCGTCCGAACCATCGAGACCCACGCCCCGACCAGGGCACGGCACGGCACGAAGGAACCTGATCATGCGTCTGATCTTCATCGACGACAGCCGGCAGAGGAACTGCCCCCGCAAGGGCCTGGGAGACCTCGTCGCCCTCGGCGCCGTCAGCGTCCCCGAGAAGGCGATCTCGCCGTTCGCCGAGTCCCTGCAGGAGATCAGGAACAATCTCGGCATCCCCGACGACGAGGAGCTCAAGTGGAAGCCGGCGAAGGGGAGCTTCCTGGCGACCGCCGGGCGCGAACTCGTCACCCAGCTCCGCCGGCGCATGCTCCAGGCTGCGATTGATCACGAGATCCGGTCGATGGTGGTCATCCTGGACCACTCCGCGGCCTACACCGGACGCACGCTGGCCCAGGTCGGCCAGGAGATCCTCAAGTGGCTCTACGAGCGCATCACCATGCACCTGGGCGATAACGGGGAGATCGGCATCGTGATCGCGGACAAGCCTGGCGGCGGGCCAGCACAGGAGGGCAAGTGGCTCGCGGAAACACTCAAACTGACGAACGGCGGCACCGAGTACGTCAAGCCGGACAAGGTCGTACTGCCCATCGTCACGGCCCCAGCCACCACATTCCGCACCTGCAGCTTGCCGACCTCGTCGTCGCGGCGTCCACCGCGGCCGTCGCCGGCATCCCGGCCGGACTCGCCCTCAAGGACCTGCTCTATCCGCTCGCCCACCAGCACGGGCTCGGAGCCATCAACGGCGCCGGCGTCGTCATCTTCCCGGACCACCCCAACCTCTACTACTGGGCGTTCGGGGAGACGCTCTACGCGAGGCCGTCCTACATGATGGGCTACGACCTCCCGCGTCCCGAGAGCACGTACTTCGAGGACGACGGCCTTCAGGGCGAGACACCGGCCCCGTCGCCGGAGTGAGAACGGTTCCGAGGAGGTCAACGGCATCGGGCGCCCGATAGGTGCGGCCGTCGCGGACCGAGCCTCGGGATGCCACCGTCGCGGTCATGGCACGGACGGCCCGATGTCAGTGCCATGCCGCAGACTTGGAGGATGCACCGGAACGGCAGGCTGTTCAGCAGCGGGACTCTTCGCGACTATCTGCACAAGAATCTCCAGAAGATCACCCAGGCGGTCGACGCATGGGATCCCGAGAAGTTCCTGATAACGACCGAGGCCGACGTCATCGAGGAACTGACGAACGCCTTCCGCATCGTGGTGCCCACGCTCGACCGCGAGGGCGTCGGGATCGAGCCGCTGAAGCAGGGCTACGGAGTCGTCGAGAGACTCGGAGACTCCCTCAGGGTCGCCCAGAACACGGTCACACTGCTGGTTCCCTACACCGGAGACCGCGCCATCTTCGCCCTCCAGCCCAACCCCCACATGGAACCGGGACCACAGGGGACGGTGACCGACACGGAGGTCAGGCTCGCCTGGACCGGCCAGAGCACGGACCACGAATTCGTACGCCGAGCCCTGGACGAGAGGATCAGCGAGATCACGAAGTGTCTCGGCTGGGCGCGGGCCAACGTCAACGGCTACAACGCACAGATCGAGCAGGTGATCCCTCAGAGGGTGCATGCCCGCAAGCAGGCTCTTCTTGCCAGCAGGAACCTTGAGGCCTCGCTCGGGTTCCCGATCCGCAAGCGCACGGACGCCAAGACCTACGAGGTCCCGCTGGTCCGGAAGAAGATCAAGACGGAGTCCGCCGAGTCGTCCACGGACCCTTCGTTCAAGCCCGAGCATGTGCTCGCCGACGCGGACTACGAAGAGGCGCTGCGGGTCCTGAAGAACGCCCGTAATCAGCTGGAACGCTCACCCTCGCTGGCCGGCAAGCTCGACGAGGAGGAGATCCGGGATGTGTTGCTCCTGGCACTGAACTCCCAGTTCGAGGGCACGGCCGCGGGCGAGGTGTTCAACTTCAAGGGCAAGACCGACATCCTCATCCGGGTCGAGGACAGGCACGTGTTCATCGGCGAGTGCAAGTTCTGGAAAGGCCCGAAGACCATCACCGACACGCTGAACCAGTTGCTCGGCTATCTGACCTGGCGGGACACCAAGGCGGCCGTGCTGTTGTTCGTCAGGGAGAAGGCGTTCTCCGAGATCGTCTCCAAGGCCCTGGGGAAGCTGGAGGAGCATCCCAACTTCAAGCGGCGGGGCTCGACCAACGAGTTCGGCACCCGCCATGACTTCGTCTTCCATGTCGATGGAGATCCGTCCCGCGAGGTCAAACTGGCCTTCCTTCCCTTCCACCTCCGCCAGGCCGACTCCGGCAGCTGAGACGGGCACGGTCAACGGTCAGACACAAGCCCCGTTCACAACGTTCCCGGCGCGCCCGTGCCGTCCCCCGGGCGCGCCGATCCGCGCGCACCCAGGCGCGCCTCGAGACCACGCGCCCTCACCCCGGCCGCGCCGCGCGCCAAAGCAGACGCGCCCTGGCGCGCGCCCTTGACCTGTACATTCCCGCAGGCGCGCCGCGCGCCTGATCGTGGCGCGGCTCGTCGAGCGCGGCCCCGGGAGATGACCGTGCGGGGCCCTGGTCGGCGCGCCTAGACGCGCGCGGGCTGCTCGAGGGTGAGCGCCCAGCGGCGCGGTGGGCCGCGCGGCCGCGCGCCGATCGACCGTTCCCGCACCGAGGACCGCGCCAGTCCCGCGCGCGGTCCAGCCTCCAGGCGCGCCCGGACATGACGAAGGGCGCGCCATCGGGCGCGCCCTGGGAGAGTGGACGATCGGTCGAGAGCGCGCCTACTGCGCGCCGGACCGGGCCGCGCGCCGGATGTCCCGACGGTCGCGGCGCTCCTGCTGCTTGGCGGCACGGTCCTCGCCGCGGACCTGGCGCAGGAGCGCGAGCAGTTCCTGGGGGTGGGCCTGGCCGAGGAGCTTGAGTGCCTGGAGCCGGTGGTTCGGCTCACTCGGCATCCGCCCCTGGCGTGCGTCCGCGTACTGCACGGCGTAGCGCAGGAACGAGGCCTCGGTCTGCACGCGCTGCCGGAAGCCTTCGACCCGGCGCCGGTGAGTGGTACGGCTCTCGCCGGGCGCCGGCTCGGGCATGAAGCCGGCCGGATCCTCGAGCATCAGGCGGCAGATGTCCGCCGTCCTCCTGGCTACTCTGTGTGAACGGAACGCGAGCTCCTCGACCCGTGGTGACGTCGGCTCGGGCACCGGCTCCCCGAGGACCAATCCAGTCCACCGATCGGAGAAGGCGTCATCGTCCAGTGCCGCCAGTTCCTTCGCATGCTCGTGGGCCAGGTCGTCGACGACGTCCTGGATCGGGCCCATGGCGGCCTTGATCGCCGCCCGCCACGGCGCGATACGGGCCTGCTGCTGCCGCTTGGTCTCCCCCTCCTGGAGGGGGTTGTAGGTCTTCGCTCGCCGCCCGGCCGTCTCGAGGGCGAGGAGCGTACGCGGGGCGAGCAGGGGCGAACTGAAGGCTTCGCCCTGGACATCCCGAGGGACCCGCCGGTCGGTGCCGCCCGTGACGTAGGCGACGACCCTGTCCATGAATGCGTCGTCGCTCAACCGGGACAGACGCTGGATCTCGGCCGCGACCTTCCGCGCATCAGCCATAGGGGGTGCTCCTCCGTTTCGGGTAAGGCCCGTGCTCTCGGGCTCTGGGTGTGCCTGTAAACAGGGTGAGGTGGCCGCACGGTCGCGAAGAGGCGTAGCCGGATCATCGCAGGAGCATCCGCTCCCCGGCCCCGAGTGCTCTACACGCACCCGGTTGATCGGCCCCGTCTTGGCCAAAGGCGACCACGGGCCGTAGGAACACCCTCTTCCGAGAGATGCGTGTCAGCCCATAAACCTTTGACCGGAGTCTCAGACGCGGTTCTTCGCGGCGGCAGTACGGCCACCTCGCTGCAGATGGTACCCGCCGGCCGGAGGACGGACGGGCGGCGTAGGCCTTACTCGGCCTGATGGGACGTCCTCTTGGTCGTCAGGGACTCGATCATCGGGGCGAGCTTGCTCGGCTTCCACACGAGGTCATAGCTCGTCTGGGAGGCAGCCAGTACACCCAGGATCGTGACCATGGTCAGCTTGCTGTGCTGGAACTGATCCCAGCCTCCAGCCGCCGCCACGGCGAAGACGCCGGCCACGAGCGAGACCACGACCGCGACAGCCTTCTTGTACTTCGCCGACCAGGCCGGGCGCTGCACGACCGCGGTGAGCAGCGGGAGCACAGCGCCGACCTGACCGCCGGTGGAGAGAGCTTCGAGCGTTGGAGACATGGTGTTGCCCTTCATGCGGGATTACGTGACGGGCGGACTGTGCGCGAGGTCGGTGCCTTACGTCGCGTCCTGAGTCAGCCGCTGGACCCGTCGCCCAGGTCCTCGGCGATCTCCCGCGGCGGGGCAGGGGCGGGGCGCTCATAGAGCTTCACGACCAGGGCGCGGAGCTGGTGGATGTACTCGACGGCCGCGGCCTTCCAGCGCCTCCACTGCCGCTGTTCCTCCTCCAGACGTTCGACCCGGCTCTCGAGTGTGGCCACTCTGTCGAGCGTCTGCGCGTTCGTCGCGCGCTGCTGCTCGAGGAGCTGGGTGAAGCCCTGGGTCATGGTCTGTACCGAATCCACGGTGTCGGTCTTGCGCTGGTTCCCTCGGTACACCAGCCACGCCCCACCCAGCACGCCAGTCATGCCGAAGATCGGAGAGAGGACAGGCGCCAGAGAGGTGAGCAGCTCCACGGGGGCGCCTCCTCGGTCATCGGCCGTCGGTTGGGGTGCGCGGGAGCCGGGGCCCGAAGTCCCGCGGCTCCCCGCGACGATGACGTTGGAGGAGGGTGGTGGTTAGCGTCGCGTGCTGGCTGCCGTCAGACTCCGTCGATCAGGCGCTCGGCGAGGTACGGGGAGAAGGTGCCTGCCGGGGTGTTGTCGGGAGCGATGCCACACTGGCCGTCCGAGTCGCCGGGGTACTTGATCCACAGCAGGTACTCGGCTCCGCCGACGCCGACCGAGCTCGGGACTCCGAGACGGCGGCCGGCCGGGTTGCAGTAGTCGACGTGCTGCCCGTTGTCGTCCACCGCGCCGTTGCCGTTGCGGGCGGTGTCGATGACAAACTTCACGCCGGTCACGCCCGCGCTGGCGAGCTCGGTGACGACCTGGTGGCCGTAGCCGCAACTGATGTCGGTGGCGTCGAAGTTGCTCACGCCGATCGCGATGCGCTCCGTCGACGCGATGCCGCCCTTGATGAGCCGGGCCGCCGTCTCCGCGGGCTTGAGCCACGTCGCGTTGCCGGCATCGAGGTAGGCCCGGACGAGCGGCTTGGCACCGAAGGCCTGCGCCGCGTAGGTCGACAGTTCATATCGCTTGTCGCGGGCCTCCTGGGTGGGCAGGGACTCGGCCTGGGCGAGGGAGTCGGGTTCGACGATGACGATGGCGGGCCGGTCCCCGATCCCGGCAACGAAGGCGTCGACCCACGCCTTGTACGCCTCGGGGGTGAGCGCACCGCCGTGGGACTCGCCACCGTTGTCCCGCCAGTACATGTTGTACGCGGCTAGGATGGGCACCTTCCCGGCCGCGGCCGCCGCGGACACGTACGCGTCGACGTCGGCCTGGATGTTCTGATTCCAGTCGCCGAACCACTTGGCTCCGGGGCGCCGGGCTATCGCGTTGCGGATCTTCGCGGCTCGCCCGTCGGTGGGGTTGAGGGCCAGCCACTTGAGTGCGTTGCTGTCGGGGTCGACGTAGAAGCCCTCTCGGACGGTCGACGTCGTCAGGCGGACCTCTGCGAGCGTGACGGTGACGGGCGTGCCCTGCCCCATCTGGAAGGACACCTGACCGGTGGTCGTGTCCAGGTCCGAGGTGAACGTGTAGACGAACGACGTGTCGACGGTGCCCAGGACGACGGTCTTGTCCAGGGCCGCAGTCCACGGGTCAGAGCCGAGGCCGACCTGGACGCGCAGCGAGGTGTTCACCTGGGAGGCGCGGGCGGTGAAGGTCAGGGTGTACGCGGCGCCCTTGCGCAGCACGATGCCGTCCTGCCCGAGCGGTGCGTCCCACAGGTTGACGGCGTCGGTCGTGGCGGTCGCGTCCATCCCGCCGGCGGAGCCCGCGGCGATGCTGACCTTGGCGGGGTCTCCCGCCCACCAAGAGGTGGTGCCGTTGCTGAAATCGTGGTTGCTGACGAGGTCGCCGTAGGTTCCGGCCATGGGCGGGTGGTGCTCCTTGCTACTTGGTGAAGGTCACCCGCAACTTGGGCGGGTAGGTCTGGCCGGCGCCTCGGAAGATGCCGTAGTACGTGCGATTCGTGGTGTTGGGGTCGAGCGCGATTCCGCGCCATCGCGTCGAGTCGAAGACGCTGGTGATGTCGACCCACTTGCCTTGATTCCGGGCCCACGAAATGGTCTTGACCTCGCTGTCCGAGCTGAACGTTGCGGGTCGGGAGGTGTGTGGGTGGGCCTTGATGACGGCCTTGCCGCCGCTGGCGTAGTACCAGTGCTCGGCGTACAGGTAGACCTCAGCTTTGACGATCTTTGCGCCGGACAGGTCGGTGCCAAGTGCGGAGGGGAAGCCGATCAACGCGGACTGGATGCCGTTATTCGAGGAGTAGTAGCCCTGAACGCACTTGTTGCCGTAGTAGGCGTTGTAACCGGCGCGCTTGGCGTACGACCCGGACCACGAGGCCGTGTAGGTCTTTGTGTAGGTTTGCACGGGTTCGGCGGCGCTTCCGCCGCCGGTGTTGTATCCACCGGTGACGGGGATCTCCGGGCCGGTGTCCTCGATGTAGAAGACATTGCTGCGGCCGGTCGTGCTCAGCCCAAGGTCGAGGGTTTGCCCGCTGCTGCCGCCTGAGTTCTCGAAGGAGAGCAGCAGGCGGTGCAGACCGCCGCCGAGCGTGGTGCCGCTGGCGTTGTACTCCAAGCTGACTTGCTGGTAGCGGCCGGTGTGGGCGGGCGTGTGGATCGAGGTCTGGCGCAGCGTCGAGGTGATGGTGGGCTTCGAGGTGCCCCCGTCGCGCAGGTAGAGGCGGATCTCTCCGTCCGTGGCGTTGTCGAGGTTTGCGGTCGCTCGGAACACGACCCGGTAGAGGCGTCCGGCCTCGGCGGTGAACGGCAGCTCGTAGTAGCCCATTTCGCTGCCCGTTGCGGTGACCGTGGATGTGGGGTGTGCGCGCGCGACGATGCCCTTGGGGCCGGCACCGATCAGGGCGGAGACGGGATCGCCGCCTACGGTGAGGTCACCCGCGACGTTGAGGTCGGCGAAGTTGCCATTCCCCGCGGTGTCGATGGTTGCCACGGCGGTGCCGTCGGTGCGCAGGGTGAGGTACTGCGGCGCGCCAGTCACCAGAGCGACGGCTTCTTGCCCGGTTTCGTCGAACAGGCGCAGTCCCTGGGGGCCTACTTCGGCGCGGGCGCCGCCGATCGCGCGGCCGAAGACCGGATGTACTTCCGCGTTGTCCCACACGGCCCATCCGCGGGTGGCGGCCGAGGCCTCCAGACACAGCACGGCCTGCGTGGTGCCGGTCGGGGCGGCGACTTGCCCGGTGATGCGCTGCCATCGACCCGGCTCCGGTGTGGTCGTCTCCACCACGCCATAGCCGAGCACGGTGCCCGCTGCGCTCTCCCAGCGGGCGAGGATCTTCACCGCCTGGGCGACGATGTCCTGCGAGACCAGTATGTCGACGCCGAGCCAGAGTTGCGTGCGGGACAGGACCGGGACCTTAGCCAACGGCAGTGTGAAGTATGTAGGGGTGTCGGCGGTCAAGTCGCAGTTGATGCCGACTCCGAAGCGGTT
Source organism: Streptomyces ferrugineus (assembly GCF_015160855.1). NCBI lineage: Bacteria > Bacillati > Actinomycetota > Actinomycetes > Kitasatosporales > Streptomycetaceae > Streptomyces > Streptomyces ferrugineus. Next base: position 3,980,104 of record NZ_CP063373.1, read on the forward strand.
GCCGGGGGCCAGGGCCCAGGGCGCGCCGCCCGCGGCCACGATGTTCGCGGTCGCCGCGGTCTCGAAGGATGGGTCGGGGATCAGGTTGGTGCCCTGGCCTACGGCAATGTGTTCGGGCGTGACGGCCCCGACGGACAGGTGCGTGGTGTTCACGGCCCCTGCGGCGATTTTGCCGGCGGTCACGGATTGCGCCTTTAGCTCTCGCGAGGAGATCGTGTCGGCGGCGATCTTCCCGGCGACCACGGAGTTCGCGGCAAGCAGGTCCGCACCGATGGTCTCCCTGACCAGCTTGGATCCGGGTACGGACGCGTCCTTGAGCCACACGGCCAGGTCAAGCAGCGCGGACAGGTCGGGCCCGTCGACGGCGCGTGGGGTGCCGGCGACTACGGGCGAAGCCTGGCCGGTGATCTCCGCGGTATTTGCGGCGACGAGCCGCACGTACACGGTGTTATAGGCGGCGGTCGCCACGGTGACAGTGCCGCCCGCGGTGTTGCTGATCGTCGCCGCGAGCGTCGTTGCATCAGGAGCGAAGTTCTCGGTGAGGCCGATGTGCACTTGGATGCGAGCGAAGTCGCTGGGGGTGGCGTAGGCGTCTTCCCATTGCCCGTCCCAGGTGACGATCAGTCCGGCGAGTACCGGCTCGAGAACCGGTGCCGTGGGGGTGGGCGGCGGGGTGGAGTTGACCGCGACGACGGCCACCGCTCCGTCGTCCTGGACACCGACGGAGCCGCGCAGCACTCCGCCCTCGTCGTAGATGTCGAGGGAGCCGCCCTCGATGGAGGAGTAGCCGGCCTGCGCGGTGCGCTCTACGGCTTGTATCCGCCGCTCAAGGTCGGCCAGGACCTGGGCGAGGCGCCGTGCGTCCGACTGGATGTCCAGAAAGTTGGCCATGGGCGCGGATGCTGGACGTTGGCCATGGTTAACGTCGCGCGCTGCCCGGCGAGGACATCCGCCGGGTTAGTAGTGGAAGCTGTCGGAGCGCTTCAGGAACAGGGTGCACAGGCCGTCTGCGCTGATTTCGTCGCTGACGATGCGGTGCCACACGTCGACGTCGCCGACCCATGGCACGTGTACTTGAACGCGGATGTCGTCGCCCAGGGCCCAGGAGCCCAACCGGGCGTTGGGGTGGTCGATGATCTGGATGGCGGGGATCTGCAGGGCCTGTGTTCGGCCGGCCAACTCCTGAGTGCCCCGGGTGCGCAGCGACTTGTCCGACGACAGTGTCTTGTCGGCGACGGTGGCAACCCGTCGCAGGCGCCCGTCGTAGCGGTAGACCTGCGCCCGCTTCATCTTCCGGCCCTCGCCTTTGCCGAGCACGATGACTTCGTTGGCGTACTCGTCGCCCATGCCCTCGGGCTTGGCGATGGCTGCGATGTTCTCGCCGTCGGCGAATCGCAGGTCTTTGCGCTTCCTGCCGATCCGCGGCTTCCCCAGGATCAGCCGGTGCTGGATTTCGTTGCCGCTGCCGGTCCAGGCGTGCGTCTCCATCCAGTCGAATGGGGTGTCCCTGGCAAGGGCGTCGAGGGCTTGGCCACAGTCGGGGGCGTTCCACCAGGCGAGTTCCCACGGGTCGGAGCCGTCCGCGGCGCCCAGCTTCTCGCCCAGGTCGTGGGTGTCGACCTTGAGCCCGATGTTCCCGTAAGGGCGTGACTGGACGTGGCTCCAGATGTTCCGGAAGGCGTCGTACACGTCGATGCGAGGGCCGCCGTACGGCTTCGGCGGGGGTGGCACCCGCTGCTTCCCCTTTTGCCCGTCCACCCAGCCGTCATGGTTCTTGTCCTTGCCTGCATACGGGTCCTTGGGCGTGATCAATGCGCCGGAAATCATGTAGCTCTCGTACGGGATGCCCTGCGGGTAGGCGGAGAAGCCCTCGCAGTAGATGGAGGCCTTCGGCCCGTCGTACGCCGTTTTCGTGACGATGCCGCCCCACCGGATACGGCCGTCGATCTCCAGGTACAGCTTGGTACCCCACTCCTGCAGGATCGGCTTGCCGTCGGAACCGATCATGCGGGCGTACTCGGGTTCGATGGTGCCGTTCAACGACCCCGGCCCGGACAGATCCCGTCTCGGGTTCGAGGCCAGAGCGAGGGGTACCTCCCAGTCCAGGATGGGCTCGGTGGCGGCCCGTCCCCCGCTGGCCCGCTGCGCGATGTACCGCCAGCCCGTCGGCACCTCAGATCTCCTCGTCGTCCGGGGCCTCGACGAACTCGACGTCGGCGATGATCGACGTCCCGGCGTCCACGGAGACGTCCCCCGTCTCCGCCTTGTACATGTAGGTCTGCAGGCGGAGGGTCTGCGTCGTGCCGCGCTTGGACGATGGCACGCTCATGTTGTCGGCCACCACGACGGTTTGGCGGCGAATATTGGCGCCTTGGTCGTCATCAATGACTGTGTCCTGGCCAGGGTCCCCACCAAAGACGCTGTGCATCTTGGCGAAGACGTCAGCCCTGGTGAAGCGCAGGCCAGCCACGGTGACGACGATCTTCGCGCGGGTGGCCCACAGCGGCACGTCAATGTCCCAGCTCGCCACACCGGGCCAGTTGTGCCACTTGTTATCGGAGTAGCCGAGCGTGCTCAGTGACGTAGGGAAGACGGTGTAGAGGCGACGGTCCCGCCGCGGACTCACCATCGACCGCAGATCCTTGATCATGGCCTGAGTGATGGCGCTGGTGTTGGCCGGGATGTCGATACGGGCGAGCGCAATGGCGGAGTCCGATGCGCGCACTTGGCTGACGCGTGTTGTCGTGCGGGGCACGCCGCTGATGACCCGGGTGAAGATGTACGGTCCCACCGTCGGATCCGCTGGATTGGGCCACGTCTCCCCGAAGGAGTACGGGTTCTCGACCCGAGCCACGATGAGATCGGAGCGGGGAGATACCCCAGTCGCAGCGATGTCGACACTGTCGGCCGTCGGCAACCGCCCCGCGTACGCCTGATACGCCGCGCCGGCGGCCCGGTTCACGATGGCGCACGCCCCGGTCGTCACCTGCACTTCGGCCCCGGGAGAGGACAAGGCTCTCACTCGCAAGTCTCTGGAGCCGACCACGCCCTCCGCCCCTCCGAACGCGGCGAACGCCAGCAGGCGCGCAACCTCCGAACTGTGCTGGGCGCCGCCCTCGGTGAACCACGGCACGCTGTCCCACGCCATGACTGTCTACCTCCGCTGCTCGATGCTTGGCAGCGGAATGTGGCCAGAGCCGGGGGCTTGTGTCGCGCCGTCGAGGATCACAGGTAGGCGTAGGCGTCCCGCCAGGCCACCGTCATGTAGGCCGTGCCGGTTGCGTCAGTGCCACGCAGCACAAAGTCCTGCGTGCCCAGGGGGAGTTTCATGTCCTTCAGCCGCGGCGTGCCGCGGGTGAGGAGGCCGGCCACCGAGGCGTTGCCGTTACGCAGCACGGTCCGTGCCCAGGGGCGGGTGTCAATCACGACGCGTTCACCGACTCCGAGGGTCAGGTCGAGTCCGGCCTTCCAACGGCCGACGACGTCACACACGGGATTCGTGATCGGGCCGTAGATCGTGATGACCGGCCAAGCGGGCTTCGTACCACCCACCGTGACTTCGCCAGCAACCTTCCCGGAGCCCTCCCCGGTCATCGTCAATGGCGTCGTGAGCGGCCCCACCAGGCCGTGGTGATCGGGTGGCACCAGATCGATGCGAACCTTCTGCTCGACATCGTCGTAGGCCGTGGAGTCCAGACATACAAACGTGCACACCACGGGTGTGTAGCCCTGCCGAGTCAGTTTCGATCCGGCCGGTGCCGCCTTCCGCGGGCGTCCGTAGAAGCGGCGGGCGCGGCCGCCCTGCGTGGTCCTGAGTACCGCTGGGGTGGCGAAGCGTCTACGGACCGCTTCGGCGTCCCAGGCCTGCAGCATTGTTGACACGGCACTGAGGTTCGCATCGTGTCGCCCGAGCTGGGTCGGGGCCTCGTCGACAGCGTCCACGCCCACCTCGAAGGTGATGGTGGCCTGGCCGCGGTAGTCCTGCCCGAGCCGGGCCCCGTCCTCCTGCGGCATGGGCACGTCGCCGGCGTCGACGTCGGCGTAGGTGATCTCGTACGGCTCGATCAGGTAGTAGCCGGACGCGATAGTGCCGAAGGTGAAGTTCGCGCCCGGGTGGACCTCGTTGGCGCTGTAGGAGAGGTTCCATTCGCCCTCACGCAGTGGCATGTGCACCTCCTCGACGGATACGGCGCAGCTCGAACAGGGCGCTGTTCAGGGCGTCGCCCGGAGTCATCGGGGCGCCGGTCATGGTCAGGTTGAGGTCACCGCCGACGAGTGCAGCGGCGGCCGGGGCGGTGCTCACCCGGGTGCGGGCTGCGCTTGCCGTGTTGGAGCTGCGGACGGCACCGGAGGCGTACTGGCGCATGGCTCCCTGGGCGAAGTACACGACCTGGCCACCGAACATCTCCGCGACCCGCTGGAGGATGGCCTCGCTGCGCTTGCGTTTGCTGGGGGCCAGGGGGATGTACGCCTCGCCCTGTGTCTCCGGCTCATTCCATATGCGTATTTCACCCGGCTTTCCGATCTGTGCGATGTGCCGTTCGGCGCCGGCCGCGAATGCCTTGATCCGGCTGGCAGCCGCGCGGATGCCGCCGTTGGCGTAGTGGACGATGCCGCCGTCCGCATGCGTCCGCACAACGGAGGGCTTGCCTGACTCGCTGTACTGGACGGTGACGTGGATGGTGCGGCCGGTGAGTCCGTTGATGCGGTCCTGGATGCGCTGCACCTGGGCCAAGGGCGTGGCGTTGGGCGCCGTGATCTCGATCTTCTTGCCCTTGAGGTCCTTGACTTTGTAGCCGAGATCCTTGATTGCCTGCTGTGCTACCGCGGTCGGCGCTTCCATCTTGAGCTTCTTGCCGGGCGGCAGACCGGCGACCTTGTCGCGGATCGCCTGGAGATCGCCGGTGGCCTGCCTGATGATCGCCTGGACGGTGACCTTCTTCTTGTTCGGGGCGGTGGCGATGTCCTTGGACAGGGCGGCGATGTTCACGCGCGCCCCGCCGGTCGGGGCCGTGACCGACACCTTCTTGCTGCCAGGAATCCGCTGCACGGTGAAGCCGAGGGCCGCGAGCTGTGCGCGCGCCTCGGCCGTGGGCGCCTTGATCTGTACGGCCTTGCCGGGCGGGAGGCTCTCCAGCTTGCTGCGCAGGCCGAGGACCTCGGCGGTTGCGGCCGGGATTCCCTGAGCGGTGACGAGGGTGGTGATGGTGTCCGGGATGAATCCCATCTGGTCGGCGAGTGCCTTGGCCTGGTCCTTGGGGATGCCCATGCTCGTGGCGAGTTCAATGGCCTTCGCACGGGCCCGCTCCATCGCCCCATTGCTCTGGTCCATGGCCTGGGACATCGGTATGAGGCCCTGCTCCCCGGCCTCCATCGCCCGGGTTGCCACGCCCAGCATGCTGTCGCGCAGCTCCTGGAGCTGCGTGTTGAGGGTCTGGCCATTCCGGGAAGCGGTGTTGACCAGTCCGTCGGCGCCGACGAGGGCCTTCCCCCAGCCTTCGGCACGCGTGATGTTGCCCTTCATGGTGTCATCGACCTGGAGCATCACGGCGTTGAGCTGGGCCTGAGCGTCATGGAAGCTCTGCGTGTTGCCGTTGAGGGCATCCAGTGCCCGCTTGAGGGCATCGGTGCGTTCGTCTGCCGTCTTGGTCTTGTCACTGAAGGTCTGCACCGCGGCCTGCAGGCGGGTGTAGGAGTCCGTGCCGGTGGTGCCCGACTTGTTGATTGCGTCGGCGAGTTCCTTGTGCTTCTTCTGGCTCTCCTCGAGCTCACCCTTCACGGCGCCGAGGGCGTCCTTCGCGCGGATCGCGGCCAAGCCCTCGTCGTCCCACGACTGCGCAGCTCCCTGCGCCGTGGTGATCCACTCTTCGTGGTCGTCGGCTGTCTGCTGGAGCTGCTTCTGCAGCTCTCCGAGGGTCGTGCCCTGGCCGAGGTAGGCGTTCGTCAGCTCGCCGAGGCTGACGCCCGCCTTGCGCATCATGTCGACCAGCTTTCCCTTGCCGTCGGCGAGCTCCGTGTCCTGCAGGAGCTGCGCGGCCTGGGCGCGGACGTTCGCGTCGATCGCGCCGCCGGACGCGACCAGAGCATCGGTCAGGGACTTCACTCGTTCCTGGTGAGCCTGGGTGGCACGGGCGGCTTCTTCCTGCCGGGAGGCGAGGAGGCCGAGACCGATGGTGATGCCCGCGATGGCGAGACCGAGCGGACCACCCAGGGCGGACGTGATGCCGCCGATGGCCCTGGAGGCAACCCTGTTGGCTGCGCCGATCCCCCGCAGTGTGCCGGTCAGCCGGTTGCCCTGCGCGGCCGCGCCGGAGTACGCCAGGCCCATGCGCTGCCACATGGTGATCTGCGGGCCCATTACCCCGGCGCCCATGGTGCCGCGCATGGTGGTGCCGAGCGTGCGCACGGAGGTACCTGCGGCCGTGACCGAGGTGCCGAAGGAGCGCAGCATGCCGGCGACGCCGCTGATCACCTTCAGGGCGAGCATCGTGCCCAGGAACGTGGCCAGGACCGTGGTCGCCCCCGGGACGATGTTCATGATCGAGTTGAAGACCTCGAGTAGCCCGCTGAAGGCCAGGAGCAGTACACCGAGGCCGGTTCCGGCGGACGACAGGTTCCCGATCGCTGTGGCGATGTTCGAGATGACGGAGATGAGCGCGGGCCCGACGGATTGACCGAGGGCGTTGAAGAAGGTGCCGAGGGCAGGCATCAACTCGGTTCTGATCTGTCGGACCAGGTCGAGGATTCCGCCGTCCCGCATGGACCGACCGAGCCCGCGCATGAGGTCCCCGAACAGGGCGTTGACCTCGTGGAAGACGGGCGCCGCGTCGCTGAAAAACTGCTCCATGGCGCGCTGGCCGGCGCCCGAGGTCGCCCAGCGCTCAAACCTCAGCATGCTGCCCTCGAGCCCGTCGAGCAGCGCGTTGCCGGTGTCCATGGCCGCGCGGCCGACACCACCGAGTCCCTTGATCAGGCTGCCGGTGGTCCGACCGAGCTGCGCGGCCTTGTCTCCCGCGTGGTCTAGGAACTTGGCGAGGCTGCCGGTCTCCCGGCCGGCCTGCACGGACGCCCGGAACCACTGCGTCAGTCGCTTGCCGCCCTTGGCGACCCGCTCAGTGAACGGCCCGGAAGCCACCAGGAAGTCCAGAGTGGCGCGGCCCATGTTGGCCAGGCCGTCCGTCATGTGGCTGATGACGCGGGAGTTGGTGCCCGCGATCGTCTTGAAGTCCCTGCGGAACGGACCGGTCTGCATGAACTTCGCGCCGCGCTCCGCCAGAGACCCCATCTGGGAGGCCGAGTCGCCCAGGGCGTCCTCGAGGAGCGGGAACACCGACTTCGCCAGGGGCTTGATGTCGTCGGCGACCTTGCTGAAAAACCGCTCGCTGACGGCCATGCGGACCTTGCCCCACGCCACTTGCAGCGAGGACACCGCGGATACCGCCTCACGGGCCGAGGGAGAGAGCTTGTCCAGCGCCTCCTTGACCTTCTTCTGCTGCGCCTCGGTGACCTTGCCGTCCCGGGCGAGCATCTGCTGCGCCTTGACCGACTCCTTGAGGGCGTCGCCGAAGCCCTTGAAGGCGACCGTCGTGCCGATCGCCGCGGTGGCGCCCGCTGTGATCAGGCCGGGTATCGCGCCGAGGACACCGACCGCGGGCGCGGCCGCGGAGACGAGGGCGGTCAGCCCGGCGCCGTACTGGCCGATGAGGGCGACCGCAGGCTGCAGCAGGGAGACGACGGCGCCGACACCGAGCATGCGCAGGCCACGGCCGCGGCCCGGCAGGCGGAAGTTGACCGGGACGTTGACCGGGTTGCGGTCGGCTTCGCCCTGGGCGCCCGCGATGAGTCCGCGGAGTCGGCCGAGGAGTCCACCGCCCGAGCCGTCGCCGTCCCCGTCCGGGCGGACGGGGAGGTTCAGGTCGGCGTCGTCGATGCGTCGTCGGATGCCGTCGAGGGAGGCGCGGAGCCGGTCCTCGTCGATCTCGACGCGGATCTTTGCGGTGACGCCCTTGGACGCCTCCTTGACCGCTTCCTTGAGCCGTCGCTTGAGGCCCTTGGAGTCGACCTCGACTTTGACCTTGGCGGCCAGACCTTCGGCGGCCGTCTCGACTGACGTGCGGAGCTTCTCCGCGAAGCCGGCCAGGTTGGCGACGACCGGAACTTCGAGACGCCCGGCCTGCAGGCCCTCAGCCACTGCGGACCATTCCTCTCTGCATGGCCGCCATGAGCATTTGCCTGTGGCCGGTCATGCGGGGTGCCTGCGGTTCCGGGGTGGGCTGCTGCGGCCGGGGTGGGCTGCCGTGGCCGCTGCGCGTCGTGGTGCCGGAGCGCGGCGGGCGAACGATGGTGGTGGGCTCCTCACGCCGTTTGTCGGCGGCGAGAATGCCGATCTCCTCGACGATCAGCGCCAGCAGCTCCAGGACGTTGTGCCAGCCGCCGAGCGGGGCGGACCGGACCCGGGAGTCGTCTGGGAGGCCGTCGACGAGGGAGATCAGTCGTCGGAGTCCAAGGAATGCGGGTTGTCCGGGACGAAGCCAGACGCGTCGGGCGTCGACTCCGTGGTAGTGGGAGAGGTCGGACTCGACGTCGCTCCAGCGGTCTCGGAGGAGTCGGCCGACCGAAAGAGCTTTCCCAACTCCACCCCGTAGACGCGGGCCAGGCCGGTCGTCAGCCGGACGTAGTCGGGTACGGACGGCTTCCGCTTGAGGAAGTCCTCGGTCTGGTCCTCGAGGAGGATGGCGTACGTCTCGCGGATCGCCTCGAGGAACTTGCGTGGCAGGGACGGGCGCCGGAACAGGGCGTTGACGACGTCCTTGATGCCGGCGTCGCCGTCGGCGGAGTTGATGACGTCGCCGAGGAGGCCGACCAGGTCCAGCTCGTCGGACAGGATCGGGTCGAGGGCCGCGGCCGGCAGCTCCGCCGGGAGGATGAACTGTTCGCCGCGGAACTTCACGGGGATGCCGTCGGGGTGCTGAACCTCGCGGCGTTCGGCGTCCAGGTCGATGACGAACGATGACGACATGTGCGTGACCTCTTCATGAGTGCGTAGCTGGGTTGCCGTGTTTGGCAGCGCGCGGACAGTGGCAGCGCTGCGCGGCTTGTGTCGCGGCGTGCGGCCGCCCTCGCCTCACGGCGCGAGGAAGGGGCGGCCGCAGGCCTGGGTCACGCGTAGGTGAAGCCGCCGGTCTTGGTGACGCTGCCGCCCGCGGTCGTGACGATCACGTCCTTGGCGCCGGAGGTGCTGGCCGGAGTGGTGACGGTGAGCTTGGTGTCGCTCTCGACCGTCAGGTCGGTACCGGCCGTGCCTCCGAAGGTCACGGCGGTCGCGGTGTCGAGGTCGGTTCCGACGATCATGACGGCAGTGCCGCCCGCGACCGGGCCCGTGCTCGGCGTCACGGTGGCGATGGTGGGCACCGGGGGTTGGAATGCCGGGTCGTCCGTCAGCACGTACCACGGATCCGTGTCGTCGCCACCCTGGACGGCCAGGCGCAGCGGGAGCACGGACTCCTTGGTCTTGGCGAGATCCTTGGAGACGCCTTCCATCTGCATGGTGCGAGGGATGACGTAGCGGTAGTGCTTGCCGCCGTCGATGATCTCGATGCACCCGGCGATTTCAGTGCGGCCCCCGATGCGGGGCGGGGCGAACTTGAAGTGCTTCGGGCCGCCCCCGGAGGGGGTGACGGCCGTGATGCGGCCGCCGCCGTACACCGCCCGGAAGTTCTTGCCGGACCACTGCTGCAGGTCCACCTCGACGGTCGCGGCATCCGTCGTCTGGAAGGTCCGGGTGGGGTACGAGGACTGGGCGCTGCGGACCTGCTCGAAGTTCGGCTCAGAGTTGAACTTGAGCGAGTCTTCGGTGAACAGGCCGACTGTGTACCAGCCCGCGGGCATTGCCACCGTGGCATCGGCCGGGGCTGCCGTCCCGACGGGGGCCAGCCACAGGCGGCTGAGCTGAGGGATGAGAATCTCGTTGTTGTTCGTGGTCTCGCCAGCCATGGCGGGCTTCTCCTTGGTGTCCGGTGCTAAGGCGCGGACACCTTGGAGAGCTGGGGTGGTTAACGTCGCGTCGTCACGGGTGGAGGGTGACAGAGAGGTTCATGACCCACCTGGGTTGGCCGTCGACGAGGGGGCTCCACAGCAGCAGGCCCGACGGCTTGATGCCGCTGATGACCGGCCGGCCGGGGACATGGGGCGCCTCCCCCAGATCCTGCGCGGCCGCGGCGCACCGCAGCAGGATCTGCCGCAGTTCGGCCTTGCCCGGCCAGCCGCCGGGATCGCCGTACACCTCGAGCGTCACCTCCGGGGCGATGGCCCAATTCAGGTCCCGCAGGTCCCCGCCGGGGCCGTGGTCGATGCGCAGGTGCGGCCAGGGTGCCTCTTGGATTCCGGACACACGGCCGGGGCCGCCGAGCGCGTCGGCGACCGCCGGGTGTTCCTGCAGCCAGGCGAGGATCGCGGAGACCGGATCCGCGTCCGCCAGGGTGAGCTCGCTCATCAAACCTGGGTGGCGTAGCCCTGGCCGTGCAGCCGGTGGGCGTAGTCCGGGGAGACGAGGAGCTCGGCGCCCGGCGGGTAGTCGGTGCCGTCGATAGCGTGGTGGTGCGCCAGGGTGACGGTGACCGGTTCGACGCCGGTGGGCAGGGCGGGGCCGACGACGTCCGGGTCCGGGGCCGGCCTGCGGGAGGGACGGGCCGGGGCAGCCCCGGAGACGTCCGCGGCGGACTCTTCCGCCGCGGCGTCCGCGGCGGGCTTCTTGGTGGTGTTCGTAGCCATGGCGCGCACTGTGCGCGCCCGGCCCGCTTGTGTCGCGTCGTCAGCGGCGGGCGGCGACGATGGCGGCCGCGCGGGACATGAAGTGTGTGCCGTCGGCGCGCAGGTTGCCCGGGTAGACGGTGCCCACCTCGGCCTCGACAACCATGGGGGCCTGGACGGAGACGGTGACTGTAACCTTCTTCCCGGCGACGACCGGCTGCCCGGTGTTGATGTGCCGGGCGATGCCCTGCGGGTCCTTGTGCGCTCGGCAGCGGCAGTTCTTGAGGTTGGCGACGGCCCGAGAGCTCTCGTCGAGCGGCTCGAGCATGTACGTCGTGGGGCCCACGCCGCGGTGCACCATGTCCCAGCGCATGGAGTCGATCGAGAAGCGCAGGTTCCCGGGGACTTCCTGCCCGTTGGCGGAGACGTGGGTGGGGCGGACCTTGTCGTCGCCCATGGTCACCCAGCGCTTGGTAGGCGGGGCCAGCCGCTTCGCCTCCACCTCGACCTGGTGGGCGATCCGCTGCACCGCGGGGGCCAGCATGCGGGCGAGCTGCTCCTCCAAGCCCTGCGCGGGGGTGAACTTCGCGTCAGCCATCACGGCACCTCGGGCGGGTTGAGCGTGGCAGTGGCCTGCACGTAATCGACATCCGGGACGCCGGGGACCGCGTGCTCGCGGGTGCTCGACAGCGTCCAGGACCGGCCGGTCTCGTCGGAGAGGGTGTCGCCCTCCTTGACCGGCCAGGCCTGCGGATCGAGCCGTACCGACCATGAACCGTCGGGCTGCTCGAGGACCGACCCGGGCCAGGTGCCGCGCGGGGCCGGCTTCTGGTTGGGGTTCGGCGGTACGGGCACGCCGTTGGCGTCGCGCACCCAAGGGTGAGCGAGCACGTACACCGTGAGCATGGCGTTCGGCAGCACGACGGCCACGGTCGTCAACTCTCTTTCGTCAGCGGCCGCGGCTCGAGGAGTACGGCCACGGCGGGCGGGCGGGCTGGTTCAGCGGCGCGAACAGGCGGCGCTTCCACCGGGACAGGCTGTCGAGGGTGGGTAGGGCGCCGGCCTGGCCGGTGGTCGGCTCGGACTCGTAGGAGATCGACTGTCCCTCCGCACTGACGGAGGACACGCGGCGCCCCTGGGAACCCACGCCGCCGGGGCGGTTGCGTTCGGACTCCGCGGCGTGCGTGGTCACGTACCTGACGACAGGGTCGATCGCGGCACCGTCGAATCCGACGAGGAAGTCAACGTCGTAGGTGCCATCTCCGCGCGGGCGGTAGGCGGAGACCTGCACCAGGTCGTCGGCCTCGAACGGCCACGACTTGGGATCCCCCAGGTCCTCGTCGCGGTGCCAGTAGGGGGTGAGGGCGGTGCGAGTGACGAGCTGGGGGATGGCGGGCTGGCCGAGGTAGGCGACGACGTCGGCCTGCGCCTTCCGGATGGCGGTCAGCAGGTCGTCGCGTTGTTCCGCGTCGAGCGGCAGGGGAACGCCGAGTTCCTTGGCAACCGCTTCGGGGGAGGTGACGAGACCCAGCCCGAGGGGCAAGTCCAGGCGTACGGACTGGTCCTTGACGGGCTGGGTGCCCTCGCTCGGGGTGAAGGTGACGGTGGCCCAGTAACGGCTGGGCGGCACGTCAGGCAGCGCGAACCGGTACACCCCGGCGCGCAGCCGGGTGGCTGGTCCCACTTCCGCCACAAGGGTGGAGCGGTCCGGTCCGTCGTACAGGGACAGGCTGGTGACCTGCCCTCCGGCCGGTTCGGGGTCGTAGTGCGCCCCGCCGTACATGGGCTTGTGGTCGTAGGTCGACACCCCGGGCTCCCTTACTGCTGGGTGGTCGCGTCGGCCTGGGAGGCGAGTCGCGCGGCCTGGGCTTCCAGGCGCTCCCGGATTCGCGCGGCGACGCTCTCGGAGACATGGGCGCCCGCGGGCTGCAGGAGGCGGTGAACTGGGTTGCGGTGTGGTCCGAGGAACGTCTTCTCGACCAGGCGCACGGTGCACACGAGGGTGGAGCCGTACGGGGTGAGGGGCACGAACACGGAGTCCACGTCGGCCGGGGGTTCCTTGGTCGCGTCGTCGATGATGACCTCGGCGAGGTTCTCGTCGTCGGGGATGACCTCGGTCGGGGTGGCGTATGAGGGCGCCTCCGGGGCTGCCGGGGGTTCCTGGACGGCCGGCGGCTCGAGCGGAGCGGCGTCGGGCGCCTTCGGAGTGGCGTCGGCGGCCGGTGTCGACTCCTCGGGCTCCTGGGCAGTCGGGGCGGTCTCGTCGGTGGTCGCTGCACTGGCGTCCCCGGCGGGGGCGGTCGCCTTCGCCGGGGCGCCGGCCGTCGTGGTGGCCTCGGCGGTGGAGTCGGCAGCGGTGTTCTTGGTGGCCGCGGTCTTGCGAGTGCGGGCGGTGCCTGCCATGAGTGGCTCTCCCTCTCGGGGTTGTGGTCCGGACGGCGCGTACCCTGCACGGCCGCGCGCGCTTGTGTCGCGCGCTGCGCTGGTTACCTCGAGAGGTTGTGTGAGCAGTGGAAAGCCCCGGGGTGCAGCCCTCGGGGCTTTCCACCGTCAGGTATCAGGAGTAGGTGAAGCCTCCCGTCTTGGTGACGTTGCCGGTGTCGGCCGCGACGACGACGTTGACGGCACCTGCCGCACCTGCGGGGGTCTTGACTTGCAACTCGGTCGCGGAGATGACCTTGAGCTCGGTGCCCGGTGTCGCGCCGAAGTTGACCGCGGAGACCCCGTCGAGCCGGGTGCCCGTAATGGTGATGGTGGTCCTGCCCGCGGCTGGGCCGGTCGTCGGCGTGATGGTGGTGACCGTGGCGGCGGGGTCGAAGTGTCGGTCGGTCTGGGACTGGGGGACGACGGTCCCGGCCTGGTAGAGCAGGTGGCGCCGGGAGCCCTCGGGTCTGCCGTCGCCGGGCCCGTAGGCCTTGGTCTCGTATACGTCCTCGCTGAGGCGCATGGGGGTGTCGCTGGCGGGGACTGCGGGGAACGCGGACTGCTCGATGCGTGTCCCGTCTTCCTTGTAGAGGCCCATGGAATCCTTCCTGGGGTCGAGTGGCCGGCGAAGGATGGGGCACGGGGGTCGCTTGGGTCGCGTACTCGCTGGGGAGCGGGGAACTTGCCCAATTGGGCAAGAACGATCTTGATGTGCCCCCGAGGCGGCTACGGCCGTCCGCCCCTGAACTGCTTGCCGGGGCCACGACGTCGCGCGTCCTGTTCCCGCTGCAGTTCGCTGAACCGTTTGTCGCCCTGCTTCTTCTTGAGGTGCTTGATGTTGTTCGCAGGGATGCCAACCTTCTGCGGGCCGAGCACGGACACCAAGCACCCCTCATCGGCCCGGGAGGTGTACCCGGCCTCGGTGAGGGAGTCCGCGTCGGGGAAGATGTCGACGTGCCGCTCGATGGTCACGTCGACCAGGTGGTCCTCGCGGCCCCCGAGTGAGTACACCCACTTGAAGTTCTCCGGCGGGTCAGGCTCCACGACGTCCCGGAACAGAGAAACGCTCTTGGTGTACGCGTAGAACTTCACGCCCGGCGCGGCCCGCATCACGCGCATCCACGCCTCGGTGTACTCCGTGGAGAAGAAGTCGCCGGCGTCGTGACAGCGAACCCACCGGCCTTGGTACCGCTTGTGCTGGAGTTCCGCGGTCATCTGCGCTTCCCAGCCGGGCAGATCGTCGAGCAGCATCATCAGATTCGCCTCGTGGCGCGCCTTGACGCCCGCGAACCGGTAGGCGCCCTGCCGCGCGTAGCAGAGCTGCGCGCAGATCCCCGCAGACGGGCACGTGTTGTAGGTGCGGCCGTCCGGCAGGGTCCCGGCCCACGCCGGGATGGACCAGTTCCATATGCCCTGTCGCCGCAGGTCTGTGTTCTGGGTGAGTAGCCACCGTGGTTTGTCAGTCATGCCCGGACCGTGGAGTTCTGGGATGGCTTGCGTCGCGCTCAGAGGATCCGCAGGTCGTCCCAGCCCTCGGGGCCGACGCTGAACACCAACAGGCCGGAAGTCGAGACCTCCCCGGAGCGGACGGCGTACCAGTCGCTGCCGTTGTCGAGGGTGGGGGCCTGGATCCACAGCCTCCCGTTGCCCATCTGCTGCGCGCGGAAGTGGTGGTAGTGGCCCGTGATCAGGATGTCGGCGTCCGCGACAGGCTGGCGGCCGAAGGTCTGCCCCCTCCACCAGTCGCCAGCTTTCTCAGGCCGCGGGTACTGGTGGCCGTGAGCCAGGCCTACGATGCGCCCGGCGATGTCGAGCGACACGGTGTCCCGCCACCGCTCCGGCATCACGAACGAGACGTGCCCGTAGGCGTCCTGGTTGCGGGCGTAGGCGTCGGCCACCTGGGACATGACCTCGATGCCCCAGTCGTCGACGGGCGGGCCGACGGCGTCCTTCCCGCGACGAACACGGCCGTGGTTGCTGCCGCACGTCGCGGCGACGACACGGGCGAACTTCCCGGCGAGGCGGTCCAGGCCCTCGAAGGTGACGCGGCGGTGGACGCGGATCATCTCGGTCAGGGTCAAGTCGTTGGTGAACGCCTGCTGCGTCGTGTTCTCGAAGCCTTCGACACAATCTCCGGCGTCGGCCCAGTAGGCGACGGACGGGGCGCGGCCGACGGCCTTGAGATCGCGGATGTGGTCGTCCAGCTTGTCGAACCGGTCGGCGACCCGGGCGATGAGCTCCGGAGTGCCGCCGTCGCGGCCCACCTTCCCGGCCTGGGCGTCGGCGTACACCACGACCAGGGCGCGCTCCGCGGTGTCGACGGCGGCGCGCGGCTTCCGGCGGCGGCGCATCGCGTCCCGTACGAGGGCGTCGACGTCGCCGGCGGACATCCACGCGGGCTCGGCCGGTTCGATGACGTACCGGCAGCGCCACACGGCGCGGGTGACGGCGTCCTCGCCCTGGGCGTCGCGGTGCCAGGCGGCCGGGTCGTGCTTGGCCTCGACGAGGCGGACGCGGAAACCGTCGGGGATGGTCAGCCCCATCTCCTCTACGCGCTTGCGCAGCTCGTCGTCACCGGCCGGTGGCTTGTCGGCGGGCGGGGCGGTGACGACCATCGTGCCGCTCGGCTCGTAGCGCACCCCGCTCTCCCAGCCGCGAGGAACGGCCGGTTGGAGCCGCTGGGTCTGCGCGGGCTGGCTCTGTTCATGGGAGGCAGGCTCGAGGAGCGCCTGCAGCTCGTTGTTCAGGGTCATCGCTCGCACCGGCATCCGTTGGGCTTCCCACGTCGTCGGTGCCGATTGACGGTGTAGGCCGTGACGGCGTCGCCGTACCGGCTGAGGGTCTCGGCGATAGCCGTGGCGGAGACACTGGCCGAGTCCAGCACCGCGCGGAGGGATGCGGCCACGTCGGCATCTGCGGCTTCCAGGAGCGCGCCGACGCTGCAGCGGGGGCCTCGATGAGCGGCGGGAGCGCCCGCAAGCGCGTCCAACTCCTGAGCGAGGCCTATGGGTTGTTTCTCGATCACCAGCGTCCTCCGTCGTCGTGACTGTGGTACGTGGGAGGGGGCGCGCCCGTGGCCCGGGTGCACCCCCTCACCCCCGTCCGGATCACGGGGCCGGCGTGGTCCAGGTGCCGATGACGAAGCTCTCCGGCCGCGGAACCTCGAGCGCCAGGCGCTCGTCGGCGCGGAACGTGATGAGGCCCTGCTCGTAGTTGATGCCGTTCTCCGACGAGACGGTCACGGAGACGTTCTCGCGGTCGTGGAGCTGCGCGCCGAGACCGAACGCGCCGATGAGGAAGTCGGTGTCGGCCATCGCGGTCGTCTCGACGACGTTGAGGCGCCACACCTTCTTCTCGGCGCCGATCGCGACGGCGATGGCGACGCGGAAGGCGCCGTTCTTGTCCTCCTCGACCTCCACGTGCTCCCACATCGTGGGCGACAGGACGATGCCGGTCGGGTCGTATTCGGCCAGCAGCGCCCTGGTGATCGCGCGCCGAATCTGGACGCTGTACTGGTCGGTCGCGAGACCGGTGTACTGCTGGACGCCCGGCGTGTTGTAGATGCCGGTGATGGACTGGCCGTCGCCGATGCTGTGCAGAAGGTCCCAGTCCTCGGCGTACTTGACGCCCTCCACCATGCGTGTGTTGATGAAGGTCTTGAGCCTGGGTTCGTCGCTGAGGATGTTCTTGTGCGCATCGAGCAGGTGCGCGACCTCGGCCACCGGGTACATCACCGGGGTCAGCGTGAGCTTCGACCGTGGGGCGCGGCCCCAGGTGTCGGTGTCCGCCCCGGTCGCCGGCGACGTGCCGTCCGCGGCGTACCGCTCCTTGATCTGCTTGGCGCTGTTCGTCCAGCCGGTCTCTCGCGCGCCGTACAGGACGGCGTTCTTGGTCGTGCTCTTCGGGAACAGGTCCCTGATGTGGAACTTCCTGAAGGGCCTTTCGGCGATGCCGAGGTTCTGCGCGGAGCCGAGGACCTGGTGGGTCACCGT
Organism: Streptomyces ferrugineus; assembly: GCF_015160855.1. Taxonomy (NCBI): domain Bacteria; kingdom Bacillati; phylum Actinomycetota; class Actinomycetes; order Kitasatosporales; family Streptomycetaceae; genus Streptomyces; species Streptomyces ferrugineus. The sequence continues at coordinate 3,997,269 of NZ_CP063373.1, forward strand.
GCCCGCGGACAGGGAGAAGATGGACTTCCCCTCGATGTCGGCGCGGATGTACGGCTTGTCACGGAACCCTGCCTGCGTGGCGTTCTGGTAGGAGGCGGACTCGACGAACAGGTCGCCGAGGGACTTCTCCTCGATGCCGGGACGCTGGCCGTAGTGGGTGGCCGCGGCCGGCGGGTTCTCCGGGGCCTCGAGGTACTGCTTGATCTCGACCAGGCCCTGCTCGGCGTCGATCAGGCTCTTGATCTCCGCGGCCTCGGCAGAGACCTTCTTGAAGGCCTTCGCCTGCTCGCTGGAGACGACGAACTGACCGCCGTCCTCGACCTTGAAGGTCTGGCTGATGCGCTCGGCCTCGGCGGACTTGACCTGGAGCGCCTTCTGCAGCTCCTCGATACGTGTGGTGGTGGCGGGCATTTGGGGTGCTCTCCCTGATGCTGGGGGCGGTTGACGTGCGTCGCTCGCCCGGCCAGCACCGGGACGCCTCAACGCGAGGCGGAATGGAAAGGGGAGACTGGGGTTAACGTCGCGTGCTGCCCGCTCGGGACGTCAAGAGTGGGCAGCACATGGGGTTTGACCTGCTGTTTTGTTGTCAGCGGTGCGGGAGCTCCGCGGGTTGGGTCCGGGTTGGGGGGTGCAACTCAGCTCCGTATCAGGGCGAGTGCGGCCTTCACTTCGTCGGCGTCCATGCGCACGGTGTCCTCCGGTGCGCGGGCCGGCTCCGCGCCCTCGTGGTCCACGTCGTCTTCTCCGTCGTCGACGTCGCCGAAGGCGTCTTCGTCCCACAGGGCCAGTCCGAGCGGGGTGGCGGCCGCCGTACGCTCCGCAGGTGCGGCGTCGTCTTCGTCGGCGGCGATGTCGAGTCCCTTGGCGGACAGGGCCGCGATCAGGTCGCGTACCTTGTCGCGAACCTCCTCGAACTGCTCCGGGTCCGCGGTGCTGCTGCTGACGCGGGCGGTGGCGTCGGCAAGCGTCTCCACGGTGGGCTGGACGACCCGGGCGTCGACGTCTTCGGCCTCGGTGGCTGCTCGGTGGGCGGTGGTGCCCTCCGGTACGACGATGGTGGCAAGTTCGACGGGCTGCGGCTTCTCCAGGGTGATGTCACCGGTGGCCGTGACCGTGTACGGAATCGCGTAGTGGCTGCTGCGTCGCTCGGTCGCCCCGTCTTCGCTGTGCACGGAGACGATGACGCGGTCCGGATAGGTGCCCTCGATGCACGTCCAGGTGCCGCCGTCCTGGTCGAGGAGTTCCCGGACCTTGTCGGAGAGGCGGGAGCGGAACTGTTCCTGCGACTCGGGCATGGGCTTGGGGGACATGGCGAGAGCCTCCAGGTGGGCGATGTGCTTGCTCTTGGCCTCGATGACCGTGGAGCGGGCGGACTTGTGCTCGATGCGAGGCAGGGCGCGGGCGGCCTGTACGGCGGCGCGCGCGGACTTCTTCTCGGTGGAGGTCACGCCGTCCCGGGTGGCGTTGATGATGCCCTCGAGGACGTTCTCGGAGATGGGACGGGTCGGCTTCGGTGCCGGGCCCTGCGGGAGGGCGGCGCCGGCCAGGAGCTCCAACGGAGTTTCGCGGCACTCAGGCCGCAGAAGCGCCATGTCGGGGAGGGCAGTGATCGGCCACCAGGCCGTGACCTCCGTCGCGTCGCCCTTGGGGTCATCGGGGTTGGCGATGCGGCGTTCGTCGTGCGGCACGTTGATCGGCACGGAATCCTCGGTCGGGACGACCGCGACGAAGCCCCGGTAGATGCCGTTCGGGGCCGTCCAGGAGCCGATGACGCTTGCAGTGCCGGGCAGGGTCGAGCCGGTCTCCTCTCCCCACTCGCGTACCGCGGCCGTGAGGGGGTCTTCTCCGTCTTCCCTGTGTCCGCCGGGGAACTCCCACATTCCCGCGGCCGGATCGTCCTCGTCGAGCGTGCGCTGGATCATCAGCACGCGTCCGGTATCGGCGGCCTTCACGACCAGGCCCGCGACTTTGATGGCGTCCTTGCCCTTCGACGAGGCGACGACGTCGATCTCGACATGGGAAGGCGTGGTCTTGTACTCGAGGCCGTCGTGCCCGCCGGTGGCGGACTTCACCTCGAGGCTGCGCGTCAGGGGGTGCGCTCCGTGCAGAACGGGCGATACCTCGTACAGGTCCAGGTGGTGGATGACGCGGACTCCGTCACCGCGCAGGGACGCCTCTCCTTCTCGTACGCGGTAGCCGATGGAGAACGCGGCCTGCCCGTGCTCATGCCACTGCTTGACCTGCTCGTAGGCGTCACGGCCCTGGCGGGTGCGCAGGTTGTAGATCACGGTGGCGACGAGGGCGCCGGCCTCGGCGGGCCAGTCGGGGATGTCGGCGAATCGAGGGTCGCCGGGCATCCACTCCTCGCACGCGGCGACGACGCCGACGGGATCCTTCCACCCGTGATGCCAGACTGATTTGACGGGGCGTGAGGCCAAGGTGCGGGTGAAGGCGCCGGGCAGGACGAGGTCATTGACCTCGTCCACCACGCCGGTGACGGCATAGATTGCCCGGCTGGTGCCTCGCTGGGTGGTGCTGGGGCGTGCGGATCTGGTGGGTGGAGCAGCGCTCGGCACGGCGGGAAACCTCCGGCGGTGGACAGTGGGCCGCCGGGCACCGTGCCGTTCGCGTCTGCCTAGTGTCCTGTGCTGGCCACGGGCTGGAGCGGCCGCTGCTCAGCTTCGGAGCGGGCCATGGACCAACCGCGGTTCCAGTAGCGGTATCCGAACTGCTCCTCGGCGTTGCCGTACATGTTGTACGGGCAGGCGTCGGAGGGGTCTCCGGCCTCGTACGCGGCCTTGCCTTCGTTGAGCCGGTCCTGGAAGGTCTGGCGGTCGAGCTGCACTCTCGGCTCTCCTTACTGGCTCGCGAACATCGGGTCTTGCACGCCGCGGTCTTCGGGCGGGGCCTGGCCGCCTGGGGCTGCCGGGTCGGTCGTGCCGTCTCCCCCTTCGGGGCCGTGCGATCGGGTCATCTGCGCCCCGTCCACGTCGATGGCCCACGCATCAGGGTCTGTGTAGCGCCACATCTGGCCCGTGGAGTCACGCACCCATCCGGTCAGTGTGCCGTCCGGGGCCTGGTCGAGCCAAGCCTGTTCCCCATCGCTGCCGGTGTACGCGGCGAAGGCGTTCTCTGGGTCGGTCTCGTCGCCCTCGTCGTACATGTCTCCGGCCCAGGGGCGGGAGTCGTCGTCGGGCAGTTCCGGGGCCGCGCCCGGGTCCTCTCCGACGCCTTCTCCCTCCGGTGGCGTGTCCGTTGCCGGAGGCGCAGCGTGGTCCTCCGCCGGTGCGGCGGGGGCCGCGGTCGGGTCCTCGGGCAGGTCCTCCACCGCGGGGTCTTCGGAGGGGTCGTTGTCGGAGACGCCGGGGCCGGCCGTCTCGAGTGAGGCCTCTTCGGTGCCCGCGGTGTCCTCGTTCTCGTCGTCTTCCTCCCCGAAAGGCTTGCCGCCCTGGGGGAGAGCCTTGATGGCGAATCCGTATCTGGTCACGTGCGGAGCATGCGCACGGGGGAGCGGCTTGTGTCGCCGCCACCGCCCTCTCACCCTCTACCAAGATCATTCTTGCCCAATTGGGCAAGTCCGCCGGATCGGCTCCCCGGTACGCGCACCTGCCTCGGCACGCTCCCGCTCTCCTCGATGACGTTGGTGTACTCGCGGAGGACCGCGAGGACGGACGCCTCGTCGCCCCCGGCAACGGCCGTCATGGGGCCGGTCGGTGACAGGGCGACGGTCTCGCCCAGGTGGAGCTCCACCAGGGCCGCGGTCCGGTACGACCCGATCACCGGGCGGTCAGCCCGCCCGGTGATCTGCACTGTGTAGGTCGCACCGTCGTCGAACGAGCCGGTGACGGTGAGCACTGCATGCCTCCTTATCGAGTGGCCATCAGGCCCAGGAGGAACGCCCGCAGGTCGTCGTCCTGGTACCAGTCGCCGTTAAACATGGCCTGAACGGACCGCGCGAGACTGTCACCGGTCTCCGGTTGCGTCTGCTGCCGCCGCAGGAGTCGGTCCAGTGCGCTGCGCCGCATGCGGCGGGCGCCGGGCCGGCCGGTGTGCGTCCTGGTGAACCAGAACGCGCGCTGCGCGGCGTCCAGGTCGCCGAGGTGGCGGGCGAAGTGCTGCGCCAGGGCGTGCCCGGCGGTGCCCAGTCCTTCGTCGGCCAGGTCGGCGACAGTGATCCGCTGTCCCTCCGGCTCGTAGCGGCCCTGCGTGCCGTCGACGGCCGTCAGGCGGCGCGACTCGGGGGTGTTGAGCCACGCCCGAGGGATAAGGCGCTGCACGCCCCGTACGGCCCGTTCGGCGTCCGGGTTGGTGTCCGGGCCGAACACGATCGCGGCGTTGCCTTCGGGGCCCATGTCGCGGATGTCGGCAAGGGCTGCGGCGACGGCGTCGGGGACCGCGGCGGCGTACCGGGCCCGCAGGCCGGCGTACTCCCGGCGGGCGGCCGTCAACTCCATGCGGGCCGCGTCGATCTCGACCTCGAGGTCCGGGTCATCCGGGATGGTCGAGCCGCTGCGGGCCGCCTGCAGGTTGACCAGGCGCCGCTCGCTGGTGGCCACGTAGTCGTCAGCGTGCTGCAGCGTGGCGTGCGGGTCGTCGCCGAAGTCGTCGCCGAGGGCTGCGGACAGACGGCGGGTCACGTCCTGGTCGACGTCGCTGCCGGCCGCCCGCAGGGCCGCCATGTGGCGGAGCGCGGTCAGGCCGGGGCCACCGTCGGCCGCCCGGTCCGGCGCCCACTGGATACGGTCTGACCGGTCCGGGAGCCGTCCGGCTGCGAGCCGTCCCCACGTCGTCGGGCGCCGGAAGGTGACGCGCTGCTGCGCCTGCCCGAACCGCCCCGGTTCCGGCATCAGTCCGGCCCAATGAGAGATCCGCGCCGCCAGCGATTCGCCGTCCGCGTCGGGCAGGTTCACCGCACGGTGCAGACGCGCCAGGCGGCGTGACTCCGGCCACTGCCGGACACGGCGGACCATACGGCCGAGGAATGCCCGCAGGCGGGCCAGGCGCTCCCGTGCAGTGCTGTACTTCTCGGCGATCTTTCGTGCTCCGGCCTTCACTAGTTCCGCGAGGCGCTTGGTCATGCGGATCAGGAGAGCAACGATCCGAGCGAGGAGGCCCGGCTGTCGGCCGGCGTCCGGGGACGCCGCGGCGACCCGGGCGGCGATCCGGCGGGCCGTGGCCTGCCGGGAACCGGCCATGTGCTGGGTGAGGATGCGGGCGATCCGCTCGGCGTCGCCCGGGTCCACGCCCGCGGCCTGGAGCTGCTGCAGGAGCGCGTTCACCGCGTCGTCGGCGTGCCCCGTGACCGCCTGCGTGACGTCCGGGTCGGAGTCGGGATCCGTCGTGGACGGTCGACCCGCCACCTGGTCAGGGATGAGACGCAGTAGGTCCCGTGCGCGGGCCGCCAGGTCCTCGTCGCTCTCGTCGGGGAGCGGCTCGAGGTCGTTGATGGTGCGCAGGGCTGCCCGCACGGTGTCCGTGTGCGCCTGCTCGCGGGTGTCGCGGAGACGCCGCTGGGCGGCGGCCCGGTCTCGTCCGGTGATGCCCGCGGCGTCGAGCGCGGCGGCCGCGTGGCGTCGGGTCGCCTGGCGGGCATCGCTCAGGGCCTCCGGGGTGAGGCGCTGGGCGATCTGCTCGCGCAGGGCATGGATGTCACCGGGCGGCTCCGTGCCCGCTGTGGCCTCGTCGATGATGCGCGCGGCCAGGCTGCGGGCGTGGTCGCTGACGATCCGGTCGACGTCGGCCTGCTGCACCTGGTTGGGATCGCGGGGCGTACCAACCGGCGGGAGGGCCGGGGTGGGCCGGTTCCGGTCGTAGACGTTCACCGTACGGCCGTTGTGCAGACCGAAGTCGTGGACGTTGCCCTCCTCGTCCATGCCCGTGAGCTGCGTCCACCAGCCGTTGCGCTGCGGCTCGCCGATGATCGTCAGCCGCCGGTGGCCATTGAACTGGTAGCCGGTCCGGCTCACGGGCGCGTCGATGACGTCGCCGTCTCGCAGGCTTCCCGGGCGGACCCGGGCGACGGGCACCGAGGGTTCGTCCGGCGAGCTCAAGGTGTCCGGGGTAGCCGGAGTGGTCGGGGCGTCCGGGGTGGTGTCCGTGTCGTCGACGTCGGGCGGGGTGACGGGGTCCGGCTCGGCCTCGGGGAGCTGCCACACGGGCATCGCCCCGTGGACGACGCGACGCCGCCACTGCTGGTTCTCCTGATCCTCCAGGAGGAAGCTGCGCACGCCGCCGGGGCCGTCTTCGGCGTCGATGATGCGGAAGACACGCACCTGGTCGCCGCGGCGCTCGTCGGGCATGGCCACCAGGTCGCCATCCCCAACCTGAGCGGCGTTCGACGGGCGAGGCCGGTCGAGGCCCTCGGGCGGGGTACGGCCGGCGGCTCGGTCGAGGTGGTCCGCGGCCCGCAGAGCGGCGCGGCCCTCGAGAGTCGACGGGTCCGCGGCCGCGCGCAGTTGGGTGGCGAGTGCCGAGGCCTGCTCCGGGGTGACGGGCAGATCCGCGGTGATACGTACGGCGGCCTGGTGGGCGTCGGGGTTGTCCTCCGGGCCGTCGGCGTGGTCGCCGATGACGTCCCGGTCGCCCGCGGTGAGGTCCGGGTCGACGGTCGGGCCGGTTACCGGCTCCACCGTGTAAGGCGCGGGGTGCACAGTCAGGTCGTCGGCCGGTCGGGGGGCATCGTCCGGACCGAGCTCCGGGGCGCCGCCGTCCGGGCCCTGGGCGCGAGGCAGTACCGCGCGGGCATCGACGTCGATCTCGCCCATCTCGCCCGTCGTGGTGTCGGCGTATTGCAGGGTGACGCGGTCTCCGTCTCTGCTGGGCTCACCGGTGATCGCGACGGTGGCGAGGTGGCCGTCGAGGTCCAGGACCACGACGTCGCCGTCCTTGAGGTCCGCGGCCGCGGGCTCGTCGATGCCGGTCACCGGTTCCGGGGCGTCGTCGCGCACCTCGCCGGTGACGCGAAGGTCTCCGGCGCTGCGGGTGATGGTGCCGTCGGCCGTGGTGATGGTGACGGTGTCTCCATCGACGTCGTCGACGGGGCCGAGGAGGGCCCCGTCGTTGTCACTGACGACGCTCTGCGTGGTCACCCGGTGCCCGTCGGCGGTCCAGCCGTCGGGGCGCTGCCCGTAGGTGACGGTGACCGTCGTCGGCGAGACCGCGGTGTCGTCGTTGCCGTCGGACCAGTGCACCGAAACGGTGGTGTCGGTGGCGCCGGTGACGGTTCCCCCACGGTCGTCGGTGCTGGTGACGGTGCTGCCGGGGAACAGACCACGGCCCCCGCCGTCGGTGGGGATCTGGTCGGGCAGGTCGCCCGAGCGGAGCGCGGCCTGGGCACCGCTGGCCGGGGACCCGGGCACAACGTCGTCCGGCGCCTCGGCGCGCGCCGCGGTCGCGTTGACCGATGTGTAGACGTTTCCGCTGGCGCCGGTGCCATCCGGGTTTTCCGTGACCCAGGTACGCCACATCTGATCGGTGCGACCGCGGCGGGTGACGTCGACCAGCACGGGCCCTTGGTGGACGTACCCGGCGCGCTGGACGGGACGGCCGTTCTTGGTGGTGCCGTTCATGCGGACCATGTCACCGGGCACGAGGTCCTCGACTCGGGCCCAGTGTGCGGGCTGTCCGCCGATCGGCTCAGGGTCGGGCTCCGGCTCGGGCTCCGCCGGCGGACGGACGGTGTCCTCTGGATCCTTGACGGGCTCCGGCGTCGGCACCGCGGGGGACGGCGTGGTGCCGTCGCCCTGCGGCTCGTCCTCGGCGCGGGGCCGCTCGGTGTCGCTGTCCGGCCCGCCGAGGCCCTCGAGGAGGCGGCGGGCCCAGAAGGCGCGCGCGTCAAGGTCGTTGAGGACGTCGCGCTGCTCTCCTCCTCGCTGAGTGTCGGGCAGGAGGCCACGCAGCCATGCGAAGTCGTCGCGCGCCTGGACTAGGTCGTCCCTCAAGTCCCCGCTGGGCGACCGCTGGTCACGGAAGGCGTCGACCGTGCCGGTCAGCCGCTCATAGCGGGCGCGCGCCTCCGGATTGTTGCGGAGGGACTCCGGCAGTTCCGGCAGCTCCCGCGTCATGCCCGCCAGGTGCACGGTCACGGTGTCCCACACGTCGTCGCTGGGGTTCGCCGGGTCCGCGGGGCCGTCCTGCAGGGCGCGGATGACCAGGTTGGCGATGGCCGTGTCACGGCTCTGGGAACGGCTGTTCAGGTCGTGATCCAGGCCGAAGAACGGGTGGGCGTCCCACACCGGTTCGCGGTCGGGGTCGGACCGGTAGAGGTTGGAGATGGTGCCGATCTGCTGGCCGTCGAGCCACACGGACTCGGATTCGCCTGCAGGGCGCAACTCGGCCCGGTCAGCGAACTCCTTCATCCGGTCATGTCCGCCGAACCGGAATGCGGCGTCTTCCTCGCTCTCGACATCCGCGGGGTTGAACGGCGGCGGCGGGGTGACGTCATCGGCCGTGAAGGGGGCCGTGTCGTCCGGGGCGCCGCTCTCGGTTTCGGCCGCGCGGCGCTGCTCCTCCTCGAACAGGTCTCGGTCTCTGCGGTCTCCGTCGCGGCGTGACTGCTTGAACTGTGCGAACGTCTGGCGGCCGCCGTTGTTGTCGAACCACTCCTGCAGTTCCTCGCTCGCGTACTGCCTCCACCGGTCGCGCGCCGACAGGCTGCCACCGGAGAACAGCTCTCGCTCGTCGAAGGGCAGAGCGCCGAACTTGTACTCGCGCTTGAAGAAGTAGCCGTTCGTGAAGTCGACAGCCTGGCGGTAGCGGGCCTCGTCCCAATCGGCGAACTCGGCACGCAAGACACGGTCGGCCTCCCGCTGCCGGTACTGCGGATACGTGAGCCGGCCGTGGCCGACGTTCTCGTCATCGCCGTCGATCCAGAGGTTCAGCTCAGGCGAGGCCAGTTCCTTCGCGCGCTTGTTGCTGTACTTGGTGCCGGAGAACACGGCGCGCGGATCAATGCCCTGGGCCTCGGCCTCGGAGCTGAGCATGCGCCCACCAGTGGCCTCCATGGCTGCCTGGAAACGCTCCTCATCGAGGGCGTCGAACTCTCGGCGCAAGCGTCCGGGGGCGGCCGAAGCGGGCTGCGTGACGTCCGTGTCGCCGAAGCCGAGGGCCTCATCCATGGCACGGCCGCGGCGCTCCGCCTCTTCGGCGTCCGCCGGCGGAGTGTCCGGTACGGCAGCACGGATCCGCTCGTCGACGTAGCCGTCGCGGCGGTCCATCTCCGCCATGACGCGCAGTTCGTCATCCGGGCCCAGGCCCTGCCGGTAGGCGGCCTCGAGCTCCGGGTCGCTCAGGGTGGAGAGGTCCTCGGGCAGGGTGAACGCACCGCTGCGCTCCTGCTCGTAGTCGTCCTGCACTGCGCGGAGCGCTTGGGGGAGGCTGCGGCCTTCCCCATCACGCCACGCGAGCGCGCTAGCCGGGCCCCACGGCTGGTGCCAGTCGAATGGGTCGCCGTTGCGGTCGGTTATCTCCTCGAACCGCCCGGCGAGGGTCCGCGCCTCTTCGGGGTCGTCCGAAGTCAGGGTGAGGCCGGGCAGGTTGGTGCCGTTGCGGGCCTGGGCGAAGCGCCACACGGTGGAGCCGTCGGCCTGCGGCTCGGGGTACACCGCCAGACCGCCCTCGGGCGACAGAGCGAGGCCTTCCCGGTCCGCCAACTCGGCCAGGTGGGAACGCCGCTCGGGGGTGTCCTCGGCCGCTGTGAGGTCCTCTCCGGTCCGCCAGGCGTTCCGCAGGGAGTCAACGTCGCGGTGACGGGAGCGGCGGGATCGGCCACCGTCACGGTTGCCGGAGGAACCGCTGCCGCCCTCGCCGCCGTCCCCGGTCGCGTCGGGGACGTTGAAGTCCGGCAGGTTCAGGTGCGGCAGGCCGGGCCCACCCGGACCGCCACCGCCGGGGCCGCCGTTGCCGCCACGGTCACGGCGGCGACGCCGACGCCTGCGCCGCTTCTCGTCGTCTTCGTCGCCCTCCGGGGCGTCCTGGTCGTTGTCCTCGCTCTCCGGGCCGTCGCCCTCGCCGCTGCTCGAGTCGTTGCTGTCGTCGCCGTCGGGCGTGCCTGCGTCGCCGCCGTCGGGCTCGCCATCAGGGTCGGCCGCACCGCCGTCGAGATCGCCGTCGCGGTTCCGCTGGCGGCGCTCCTCGTCGTCCTGGTCGTCGTTCTGCTGCTCGTCCTCCTCGCCCTCCTGGGCGCCCCCGTCCGTCGCCTCGTTGCGGTTGTCGTCGTCCTGGCCGTCGTTGGACGCGCCGTCGGTGCTGCGGTCGTCGTCCTGGCCGTCGGGGTCGTCGCCGCGGCGTTCATCGCTGTCGTCCTGCTCACCGCGAGCGATACGTGCAGCGCGGCGGAATCGATCGGCGGCGAGCTCACCCTGCGGGCCTGCGAGCTCATACTGCTCGGCGAGCGCGTCGATCCGGTCTGCGATGTCGCGGAGCTCCGCATCCCGATCTTCGGATGAGTCGGCGCGGTCGAGACGGTCGACGAGCTCCTGCATCTCCGGCAGCGACTCGCCGCCCACGGCGTTCATGCCCTCGCCGAACAGGCCCTGCGCCCGGCCGGCACGGTCGTCGTCGTTCGGGCCGTCCAGGTCCGGGCCGTTGTCGGGGCCGTCAGCGTTTCCGTCGGTGTTCTGGAAGTCCGGATACCGAAGGTCGCGCTCGGCCTTCATGCGGGCTGCGGTGGCCCACGACCTGGTCCTGCGCGTCTCGTACGGCAGCTCAAGGTCCGGGTCGTCGAACTGGCTCTCCAGCCACGCGGCCTCGTCGCGGATCTGGCGGAGGTCGCCCTGCAGATCGTCCGTCTCGCCCCGGCTGACGCGCTGGATGAGGTCCTGCAAACGCTGGATGCGCTCCGGGTCCTGTAGGCCTTCCCTGCTCTGGAGGGTGGCGATGTCGTCGCCGATGTCGGCCATGCGGGCGCGGAGTTCGTGCCGCCATGCCGGCGTCGGCTCCGGCCGCGTACGGTCGCTGGCCCACGCGAAGGTGTCGTCGGGGTGGCTCAGGAAGACGGGGCTGATGTCCGAGCGGGAGCCGTCGAGATTGGAGACGGACAGGACCATCGTCCCGTTGTCGTTCCGGCTCACGCTGTTCACGCGGACCGGCTGCCTCCAGCCCACGGGGTACGGGCGGCCGTTCCCGTCCTGCCGCGTGATCGGCACGCGGATGACGTCGTTCTCGGCCACGTCGTCGCGGTCGCCGAGGGCCCACCCCTCGGGTGCCTCGCTGCGGGCCTGCTCCCGCCGGGCGTCTTCGTCGGCGTTCTCACGGCGGACGTCGCGGTTGCGGACGAGCGCGGCCACGGCCTCCGCGCGTCTCGCGTAGGAGTCGGGGGAATCCTGCCCGTCAGCGTTGGTGTACCGCCACTTGCGAGCGAGTTGGCTGACGGTGCCGGCGTCCTCGCCGTCGACGGTCACCGGGTACGAGCCGTCATCGTTCCGCTTGCCGATCTCGGCCCGCGCGAGCGCTTCGGCCCGCTCCTGCTTCTTCTTCTCCTTCTTCTCACGGTCCCGGCGGGCGTTGTCGCGATTGCGCTGCTCCTCGTGCAGCTTGCCGCGGCGGCTGGCGACAGGGGAGAGCGCGAGCATGGCGTTGCCCTGAATGCGCGGGCCTTCCCCGGTGCGCGAGACGTGCCGGTTCTGCCACGCCTGCAGCTCCTCGAGCTCGGCCTGGATGTCCTCGTCGGTCATGTCCGCCGGCGACGTGTCCCGGATCGGCGCGTCGGGCGCCGTGGCGCTGTCGGCCGTGTCCCTGTCCTCGGACTGCCCCGGGCGCTGCCAGGCGTCCCACTGCTCGGGGGTGAACCGCTCCACGAGGCCACGGGGCGGCATGGTGACGGTGTGCTGGGTCGGGTCGCCGGGCTCCCACTGCTGCCGGTCGTCGTTCCAGCGTCGCGACTGGTAGGTGACGAGAGTGCGGCCCTGGTCCCCGGACGCAGAGGCGGCCCGCCCCTTGAAGGTGCCGTAGTACGGGGCAAGGCTGCGGTCGCGGTCGGCAGGGTTCTCGGCGTCGAACCGGACGAGGTCGCCATCGCGGATGTCCCACGGGTGGAACAAGGTCCCGCCGTTGGGGCCGTCGCCCTGGGGCTCCGGTTCCCGCTCGGGCAGCGCGGCGAGCGCGCGGTCGAGGTCCTGGCCCAAGTCGAACAGACCGGCCCGGACGGACTGCGCCTCGTCGGACTCGGGCAGGAGGTCCCGAGTCAGTCGTCCCGCGACGTAGTCGAGCTGTTCGCGGACGCGCCGCAGGTCCTCGCGGGCGTCGCCGGTCGGCGGGTCTCCGGCGAGGATCCCATCGAGGGACTCGCGGATCTTGGCGTAGTCGCCGCGGATACGACGGACGTCGTCCTTGTGCTGCCGGGACAGGCCCGTGAGGTTCGGCAGGGGCGGGAGCTCGGGCAGACGGTCGAGGACGGTGCGGGCGGTCTCCGTCTCGTCTCCCGGAGTGTCCGAGGTCTCGGGGCCGTCAGAGCCTTCCGCGGTACCGGGGGCCTCGGGGGTGTCCGGGGTGCCGTTGGTGATGAGGTCCGGCGTGCCGAACTCGTCAGTCGGCCGGGGCGCGTTCGGGTCCGCGGTCGGGGCCGGACGCTCGTCCTGGCCGAAATCGTCCGGGGTCATCTGCGTCCACGGCAGGCCATCGCCGGCGTCGCTTGGCTCCCGGTCCGGCACTATGCCGGGCTTGGCCGTGCCGAAGGTGGCGTCGGTGCGGGGCACTTCGAGCTCGACGTCCTCGTCACCGCTGCGGCCGGTGATTAGGACCTGGCCCATGTCACCGCGGCGGATCTCGGAGACCTCTAGCGGCTCCGACCAGCCGGTCACGACGCGTCGACGGTTGTCTTCCGAGCGGCCCAGCTCGGGCACACGGATGGTGTCGTCCGGCTGCACGTCGTCCCACGCCGAGTGCTTCCAGCCCTCACCGGCCCGCTCATTGCGGGCGTCGGTGAGCTTGTTGAGCGCGGTGATGGCGGCCGCGCGAGTCTTGTACCGCTCACTGGTCGGGGTCCGGCCGTCGCGGTCGACGAACAGCCACTTCCCCTTCTTCTCCTGGTAGACGATCCCGATGGGTGCACCGTCTCGGCCCTGGACCTGCTCAGCCTTCTTCGCGGCCAGCGCGGCAGGGTCACGGACGAGGCTGGCCAGGGCCCGGCGGTGCGACTCGTCGCGTCGGCGCGCAAAGTTCCGTTCGGACCGAGCGGTGGTCAGGGCGTGGATGCGGGCGCTGACCTGCCGACGCACGGTCCGGGCCGCCGGATCGTTGCCCTCGGGGAGGGTGGCGCCCTCAAGGTGTGCCAACTCCGCCGCGATCTGGTCGTCCCGCATGGTCTTGGGGTCGGTGGCTCCCGGGCGGGGCGTGCCGTCGTCGGCAGGCTCGTCGAACATCGTCCTGATCTCGCCGCCGCGGCGGCGGGCGAGGACGCTGTCGTACGGAGTGGGCCCGCGGCCCTGCAGGCGCAGGTTCTTCGGGCCAATGGAGTCGACGGTGTCCCAGGAACGGCCGGTCCACACTTCGTCGCCCGGCAGGAAGTCGGTGACCGCCCAGGTCCCCGCCGGGGCGAAGTAGTGCCCCTGGAGCTGCTCGAGCTGCTCCTCGGAGAGCTCCGGCTTCTCGGTCGACTCTTCCGGGGCCTGGTAGGCGACATTCCGCCCGTCCAGCCACTCCTTGAGTCGACGCACCTTGTCCTCGCGGCGGGACAGCGTCATGTTGCTGGGCAGGTAGAAGAACCGGGGTTGTGTCCTGTCCCGGCTGGCCTTGAATCCCAGGCTTCGCAGCACCGCGAACTCTTCGTCGCTGACCATGCCGTTCGGCGTGGGGAAGCGAACGACGGTCCCGGTGCCGCTGTGGTCGATGGTGACCTGGTTGGGGGCCGCGGCAGGCTCGGCGGCCGCCGGGGCATCGGCATCGCTCGGTGCGTCGGCAGCGTCCGGGGCCGGGGCCTCGGCCTCCGGCGTCTCGCCCGCCGGGGAGTCCGCGGACGGGGCGGCGCCCTCGGGGGCGTCTGTCTCGGGTACTTCGGGAGCGTCCTCGTCCGGGTGCAGTACGCGCAGTTCTCGGTCCGCGGCGAGGAAGTGCTCGCCACCGTTCTCGTCGACGACGCGGATACGGCCTCGGGGGGTACGCAGCGGCGGCTCCGCCACGGTGTGCGTGCGCCCCTGAGTGTCGACGAACCGGTCTCCCTCCTCGAAGTCCATCGGCTTGCGGGACTGCGGGGGGCGCAGCTTGCTCGTGTCGCGGCCCTCGGCGTCGGCGAACATGTCCGGCGTGCCAAAGGGATCGTCGGCCTGGTCGTCCGGGTTGTTCGGGTCGGCCACGAACTGCTGCTGTTCCTCCGGGCCGACGTCGAACAGGCCGCCGGGCTCCTCCGCGGGCGCCTTCGGCTTGGGCTTCGGCTCCTCCTTCGGCTTCCGGCCGGCGCGGCGGGCCTCCTCCGCCTCGAGGACTCGCAGGCGGGTGCGGTCGACGCCGGACAGCTCGCCGCCGTTGGCCATCTCCCGCTCCATCAGGGAGACGATCTCGTCGCGGATCTCCCCGTCGTCCATAGAGGACGGGGCTTTGGAACCTTCGGGGCGTACCGCGTCGATCTGCGGGGACACCTCGTCGGGGGTGAGGGTGACGGTGGTGTTCGCCTCCGGGGCGTCAGGTTGGGGGACGTCCGGCTTCGGGGCGTCGGACTCGGCCGCCGTACGCTTCCGCTTCTTCTCCGTGATTGCGCGGGAGTCGGCCTCGAACCGGTCGGCGTTGTCGTCCAGGCCCTCCTCGAGCCGGTGCAGCGCCTTTGCCAGGTCCTGCGTGACGCCCTCGGTGTCCAGCTCGTGGAGAGCGGTCAGGGCGCCATGCATCGCGTCGGCGTTCTCCTGGTAGCCGTCAGTGCCCTTTGGGGTGTCCGTGACGTTCTGCATGTGCTGGGCCAGGGTGCGGAATTCCTCCGGCGCTCCGTCCGGCCACTGCTGCTCGGCGAGCTCGTTGACCTTGCCCCAGTCGCTGAGGACGCGCGCGGCCGCCCGCTTGGCGTCGCCACTGTTGGGGTGCTGCTGCGTGCGGTCGGGGACGTCGCGGAGAACATCCTCCGGCCGCCGGCGGGCCTTGGGTACTACGGTCAGTGTGTCGCCGGGGCGCGTGCCGAACTGGTCGATCTCGCCGCGGCCGCCGAGGTTGCGGGTGGTGAAGGTGCGGCCGCCCTGGTAGCGGTCGATACGCCCGACCACGTGCCCAAACTCCCCGCGTGCAATGACGTCCCCGACCCGGACGCGGTCGGCACGGAGTTCCTCGGGCGTGAAGCCATCGGTGTGCCCGGACACGGCGACCTGGCTCGGCATACGCAGGACACGTGCGGTGTCCCCGGACACCATCACCTTGCCGTCCGGGCCAGTCAGCGTGACGTCCACCAGGGGAGCGCCACGGGTCCCCGGGCCCCCCGAGAACGTGGGGGCAACGGTGCCCTCAACGGTGACCGTTCCCGGCTTGGGCTGATTCCGAGTGCTCATCGGCCACTCGATGTCGCTGCTGGAGACGGTGACCTTGACGCGGTCGCCGGGCTTGAGGGCCTCACGACTGACCGGCGCGGCCGAACCAGCGTCTGCGGCCGGGGCCACAGGCTCGGACGGCCGTGGACGCGCGGCCGCGGGCTTCTTCGCCGCGGGCTTCTTCTTGCTGCTGTCGAACTCCTGGCGAGCCCGCTCGATCGCGGCCCGAATGTTCTCACCCCTGCTGGACTGCCACGTCCGGGCTACCTCGTCCAGGTTCGGGTCGGTGAAGTCGAACACTCGACTGTCAGGGCCGAGACCGTCACCCGTACCCGAACGCACGTGACGATCAAGGAAGTAGGCGAAGCTGCTGGCCTCGTTGCGGTCCTTGAAGTCGCCTGCCATGTCCATGCGCTGGCCGGTCCCAATGGCGGTCAGGTACCAGCGACGGGTTGTGTCGTCGCGGAGGGCGAGCAGCCTGCCATTCGCGGTGGCCTGCAGTTCCTTCTCGACGGCCAGGTGCCGCAGGAACGTGGCCATGGCGGGCTTTTGACCGGGGTGCTCAGCGAGCTGCAGAAGGTGCCGACGGACAGCAGCGATGTCTTTGAACCGGTGGTTTCCAGGCGAGTTGATCAGCCGATTAGGCAGGTGATCGATGTCAACGACCTCGGGCTGGTCATCGTCGTCGTCGGGTCCGTCTCCGTCGTCGTCACCGATGGGGCGGCCCTGATCGTCGGTGTTGTGTGGATCGTTGGGGGTGTCGGGGTCCCCGTCGTCGTCCCGGCGCAGGCCGTTGCCGCGGCGCGGGTCCTTCGTGCGCCGCTCGTCCTCGGCAACGACCTTGTCCTCGTTGTCCGTGGGCGCGGTGCCGTCGGGCCGGGCAACCATGGACACCCACTTGGCGCTGGTGGTGTGCCGTCGGCCGCGGAACTCGTTCGGGCCACTCTGGTCCTGGACGAGGACGCGGTCGTTGGGAAGCGCACGGACAACGCGTGCGAGCTTGCCACCCCACAAGCGAACCGTTCCGCCGGTCTCGATAAACCTGCCCTTGCTGTCGCGTGGGTGCAGGGCGGGGTTCCACTTACGGCGGGCAGCCTTGACCTCGAGGTCGTCACTCAGGTCCTGCAACTCAGCGTGCGCAGCAGCGGGGCGATTCAGCATGCCGCGGACCATGCACACCGGAGGTGGTTAGCGTCGCGCCGTGCTGATCGGGCGCGACGCCGTGATCGCGGCTTACATGGTCTCGGTGAGGATGTGCAGCAGGAACCACGCCGCGCCTCCGCCCAGAATGACGGTGAACAGCGCGCGGCCCGCCTTGGAGCTGCGGATCCGGAACAGCTTGCGGGTGTTCTCGCTGAGCGTGTCGTCGTCCTTCTTGTTGAATAGCGCGATGGCCTCGTAGACGAAGAAGAACGCCGTCCATGAGCCCCAGAGAAGTGCGCTGGTGTTCCTGCGGATGAAGGCGAGGGTGCGTCTCACAGTCACTCCTTGGGGCCGGTGTCGTAGTGCAGGCGGCAACGGCAGTTGATGGTCAGGGCGATCGGAGCGAAGGGGTCGCCGGGGTACCGGAGCTGGGCGCCGTCGATCTCGTACGGGGTACCAACGGGCAGGGTTTTGCCGTGCAGTGCCTTGTGCGCGGGCCGTACGCGGTCGTCCTGGCGCGTGATCCACGTCCGGACGACTCCGGGCCCGGCACTCTCCGCCGCGGCGTCAGCGGCCCCGTTGATGGTCGACACGGCGCACGTCTCCGCGATCCGTTCGACCCAGCCGAGTCCGGCGCGCTCGTAGAACCGGCCGACCGTCCGCTCCAGGTCCTCGAGCCTGAGCTCCGCCTCCGGGATGGTCTGGAGACTGCGCAGTTCCTCGGCCAGGTCGCCGAGCAGCGCGGCTACGGCCTGGCCGGCGTACAGCGCGGTGATGAGAGCAGAGGCGACGGCAGTCGAGGGAGCCGTGTCGGTGCCGGCGATGGCCTGGCCGAGCCTGCGGGCTGTGGTGGTCGCGGCCTGCTGCAGGATCGGGGCGAGGGTGTTCGTCGTCTCCTCTTCCCAGCGGGCCGCACTGACGACGCGGTCTTCGTCGATATTCGCGTCGCCGACCCGGGTGTCGTTCTCGTTCTCCGGCTCCCAGAACCGCGTGTACTTGCGGATCTTCGGCGCGCGGAGCCGGGCGATGATGACCCCCTGCTGGCGTGCCAGAAGCGCAGTGAGGGCTGCCTGTATGGCCATGGAGAGGGCGTCGAAGTCGGTGTCGGTGACCTCGAAGCCCTCGACGGGCAGTGCCTTGGTCTCGAGATGGGCGCGCGCCTTCTCGACGTCCTCGGCGGCGGGGCCGGACTCGGGCTGGATGGTGGTGGCGAGGGCACGCGCCACATCGCCGGCAGCGTCTCCCGGGGCGGCTTCGGTGACTTCGGCGCGCGCCGCGGCAACGTCATCGGCCGCGGTCAGGGCCGGGCCGGAAGGCAGCTCGAGGGGCGCCTGCCCGCGGGCCATGGCAACGTCGTCAGCGGCGGTCGGGGCCAGTTCGAGTGCGCGGGCCTCGGCGACCGCCGCGGCGGCGGACTGGTCCCCGCCTGCTGCGGGCAGTGCGGCGTTCGGGTCGGCTCCAAGGCCGCCGCCGGCACCGGGTTCCGGGGCGAGGCCGAGCGCGGCGGCGTCCTGGTCGTTGGCCGGGACGGGGGCCTTCTGCGGGCTGATCCACAGGGCGCGGGACTGAGGAACGTTGAACCTGGGGCGCCCGGCGATGTCGCGGTACTCGTCGATGGTGATCAGACCCGCCTCGAACTCCTTGCGGGCCTCCTCGCGGGCCTGACGGCGGGGGAACTCGAGGGCCTGCACACCGCTGGTGTCGAAGCGGATCACCCAGTCGTCGGACAGTTCCGGGTCGAACGCCGACGCGATGAGGTTGAGGTGGGGCAGTTCGGTGTGGTCCCAGAAGTTCCACTCTTCGCGGTCGGCGTTGTTGAACGTCCGCTCGGAGGCGTTTCCGATGACGCTCTCGTAGACGCCGAACGAGGAGAGGATCTCGTTCTTCGCAGTGCTGGACAGCGTCTCGTAGGCCATCTCTCGCGGGCGGGCGGAGGTGTCGACGTAGGTAACACCACCGGGTCCTGTCCCGACGAGGGTGAGCTGCCCGGCATTGTGCGCGCCCGGGGCGAGGCGCTTCTGGATTCGCTCGACTTCGTTGGCGTCGACGCCGTCCAGGTCGATGCCGACGATGCCGCCGGGGCGGCCGTCGTTGTCGATAAAGCTGATGTTGTATGTGCGGGCCTTCACGTCCAGGTCGACCGACAGCCCGGCGGCCTCGAGCGGGGTCACGCCGCAGAAAGGATCGGTCGGGTGTGGATCACGCAGCCAGATGACGTACTTCGGCTTGAGCTCCCGGATGCTCCCGTTGTAATCCGTGAACTCGAAGTGCTTCACGTAGCTGGCGTTCTCGTCGTCCGGGATGATCTGGACGCGATCCGGTGGTAGCAGGTCAAGCCTGACCAGGACTCCGCCGCGGCTGTAGGTCTTCTCGATGAACACGCCCT
This sequence comes from Streptomyces ferrugineus, assembly GCF_015160855.1. NCBI lineage: Bacteria > Bacillati > Actinomycetota > Actinomycetes > Kitasatosporales > Streptomycetaceae > Streptomyces > Streptomyces ferrugineus. The sequence continues at coordinate 4,016,238 of NZ_CP063373.1, forward strand.
TTTTGCTGAGTAGCAACTGGGCGCTGAGTCGCTTCTTGAAGACGTCGCCGGTCTCCAAGGGGTTGGCCTGCTTGTTCAGCAGCTTCAACAGCGGGTGGTCCTGGAGGACTTCCTCGAACTGCCGCTCGTCGCCGCCGCGGCCGATCTGCACCGGCAGGGTGGAGGCGTGCTTGCTGATCGCCTCGACGCTCTTGAAGGTCCAGATGGAGCGTTCGTAGCCCTCGATGATGACGCGCTCGAGGTCCCAGCCGTCCGCGCGGCCGGGGGTGCCCCACACGTTCGTGACGCCGGCGTACGACATGGACGTGTAGACGCCCCCGGCGAGGAGGTCCTTAGTCTCCGCGGGTGCGGACGGCGGCTCGGCTGTTCTGGGGGCGAGTAGCCCGCGGAGAGTGGGGAGGAACTGGCGGGGCATCAGGCCCCCTCGGACTCACGGCCGGTGGTGAGCGCCAGGCCAGCCGCAGTCACTGCGAGGGCGACGCCGATCCAGCCGAGGGGCACGCATAGCGCGAACGCGCAGCCGGTCAGACCGCTGTAACCGACGCCAACGGCTGTCCAGCGCAGGATGTGGGCAGCGCGTGAGGCGTCGGGCTTGGGGGCGATCAGCAGGCCCGTGGCGAGGATCCCGCCCATGGCGGCGGAGAGGCCTGCGGCCCAGTGGAGTGCGCCCAGCGCCACAAGGACACCGAGCACGCCGAAGGCGGTGAGGCACAGACCGGCGGCTTCGCGGGCGAGGGCCCTGGAGGTTCGCTGAGTAGTCACGCCGCGCACCATGAACAGCGGGCGGCGCTAGTGTCGCGTGCTGCTCAGCGCTTGGGGCGGGAGACCCCGGACATGTAGGCGCTGATGCCGCGCCGGTTGATCGTGCCGCCGGGGATGATCCGCGCGTTGGGTGGCGGGGTGGGGATCTTCCGCTTCGCACGCTGGGTCTTGTCCCCGCCGATCAGATGGCTATTGTCGATCTTGGCGGCGCAGTCATCGCCCTTGACCTCGTCGTACGGCCGACGGCAGCCCTTGCAATAGACCTCGAGCGCGTCGACGCGCTGTCCCTCGGTGGCTTTGAACGAGCCGCGGTAGTCGGCGACGCTCGCGATCTTCGGCGTGACCTCGACCTCGGCGGCCACAACCCAGACGTGGGAGAGGTCCGGCGCTTCGGGTTCGGCGGCGGGCTCCGATGGGGGAGTGGTCTGCTGCTCGGGTGTGGGCCCCGGCGTGGCGGCCGGGGGCGCGACCGGCTGGGAGTCCGGCTCGGGTTCGAGCCAGGCGAAAAGGCTGTCCTGCAGATGGGAGCGGCCGGTCTCGGGCGAGAGGGGGGCTGTCGCGGTCGTCACCGTTCCTCCGGATCACTGCGGGGTTGACGTAAAGTGCAACCCCCTTCACTGCCGGAACGCCAACGGCCGTGTTCTGTTACACCTGCAGCCCGACGCACCGGAGTGCGCCGGGCACATGTCATTGAGACGCGAGCTCGGCGGGATACGAATTCTGCACAACACCGTCTTCCAGGTAGACGGTCTCGTCGATGGCAAGTGCCTGCAGAGCGAAAAGGACCCGCGGCCTCGCCATAGTGGGCAGCCGGCTAATGACGACATCAGTGGGCAACACACGCAGCTCCCCACGCGGATCTCGGTAGGTGAGCGGGGTAACGTCACCGCGGGACATGGAAGCGGTCGCGAGGACGTGTGTGATGACCTTCCGCCGCCGCATCTGCTTCTGGTCCAGCACGACGCGCCGCAGAACAGGGATTCCGCTCATTGCGCCACCTAGAACGTGCTGGGCTGCCTGCCACGGACTCTCTCCCACGTGGACGGCGTCGACGGGTAACACGATGCTGCCCAGGGTCTCGGCCACCAGCAAGCAATCAGCCCCGACCGGGACGAGGAGCTGAACGCCGACCACCGGCGGCCGCCAGTTCTCGTATCCACCGCGACGGCGTGCCGCAGGTATCGCAGCCGTGGCCGGCATCACGCCGGATCGCCTTGTACTGCGGCCACGATCTCATCGAGATGCCGCGGCTGGCTGGTGCTGGGAATGGGCACCACGTGCGGGCCCTGGCCCAGAAGCCAGTGCAGAGGAGCAGCGGGCCCGTACGCCCGAGCCAAGTTTCCGGCGGCGAGCGGCCTGTAGGCCACGTAAGGGATGCTGAGATCCTGACACACCTCCACGACGGGATCGTCGCGGTCGATCTTGTTGAGGACGTTCTGCACCGCGGCGACCGGCTGATCCTTGAGCACCCTGCCGAGGTCCTCGGGTGTGACCTTCGACAGGCCGATGTGCCCGATCTTCCCCTCGTCCTGCATGGCCTGCATGACGGCGATCTGGTCGTCGAGGGCCACCTCGGGGTCGATGCGGTGCAGGTAGCACAGCTCCAGCCGGTCGACCTTCAGGCGGCACAGGCTGGCCTCGACGCACGCTCGCAGGTAGAAGGGGTTGCCGAGGGGCACCCACTGGCCTGGAGCGGGGCGGACCAGTCCGACCTTCGTGGCGATCAGTACGTGTTCCGGGTACGGGTAGAGCGCGTCCCGGATCAGGTGCTCGACGGTGTGGGGGCCGTACGCGTCGGCGGTGTCGATGTGGCTGATGCCGTGGGTGTGCACGGCGTGGCGGAGGACGCTGAGCGCAGTGTCGCGGTCCGTGGGGTCGCCCCAGGTTCCGGGGCCGGTCAGGCGCATGGTGCCAAACCCGAGCCGGGACACCGTCTTCCCAGCGATGGTGATGGTGCCTGCGGGCGGAGTCATACCAGCGCCTCCTTCAGACAGCGCTCAACGGCGACGTTGACGGCGTGGGCGTGGCTGTCGGGGTCACTGGTCACTCGCTGGTGGGGGATGCCGTCGTCGGCCAGGAGGCGGTGCGCGTGCTGGTCGACGAGCTTGCGGTAGCGGGGGTCGTAGTCGTGGCTCGTGTCGACGGGCACTTCCTCGTCGAGCATGGTCGCGAACAGCAGGTCATACTTCGGCAGTTGCGTGGCGGCGAGCGCCAACAGGCGTTCGCGCTCAAGGCGGGGCGCAGTCCCCCCGCGGAACTCCAGCGCGGCGTGCCAGTAGGCGAGGGCATCGTACGAGGCCCGGTCGACGAGGACGACTTCCGCGCCCAGGGCGAGCGCGGCGATCTCGTCGGCGACTCCCTGCGTGATGATCCACTCGGTGGACTGCGCGGTGTGGTGCTGCATCTTCGGCAGGCCGGCTTCCGCAGCGCGCTTGCCGAGTCGACCGGTGCGGGCCACGGTCATGCCGTGGCCGCGCAGCTCCATCTCGATGCGCTTCAGGAGCGTCGTCTTGCCGGTGGAATGCGTGCCGAGCACGCCGATCCGGATGGGCTGGTAGGAGGTCACCACAGAGTCGGGTCCTTTTCTGGTTCAGGGGCACCGGGCAGGCCGGGCGGCACAGCCGCGGCGATCAACTGGTCCCAGGTCTCGTATCGGGAGGCCATGGCGATGAGGAGCTGGGCCGTGGCGAAGGCGTCGAACGTGGCCCTGTGCCGCTGGGCGGGGGCCTCGCTCAGGTCGGGCTGCAGGTGCTTGATGAGGGCGTCCAGGCCATAGCCGCCCAGGCCCGGGAAGGTCTTCTTGGCGAGCCGGAGCGTGTCGAGGACGCCGGCGGGCTCCCAGCCCGGCAGGTGCGCACGCAGCACGCCGTAGTCAACGTGTGCGTTGTGCGCACAGATCCAGGCCGTTCCCATGAAGGCGTGCACCTGGTCCGCGATCTCCGACCATGCCGGCTTGTCGGCCAAGTCCTTGTTCGACAAGCCGTGCACGCGGGTGGCGAAGGCGGTGACCGGCCGGTTGGGGCGGGTGAGCCACGCCTTCGCGGTAGTCTTGTCGAGGCTGCCGTCCCGGACGGGCAGGGCTGCGACCTCGACGAGATCGGGCGGCGTAGTGCCGTTGCCTTCGACGTCGACGACGAGCAGCGCGGGCCAGGTGCCGAAGTTCATGGTGTGTCGGTTCCGTTCTCCGCCTCCCAGCCGATGGGGGCCCGGCCGTGCTGGCGGTAGAGATGGGGATGCTCGCGGGCGTGGCACTGGAAGCCGAACCCGTGCTGCAGGAAGTAACGGGGCGGCTCGTCCAGTCCCTCGACGACGATTGCACGGTCATTGACCTCAACGGCGCCAACTGCCCCGAGGGCGCGCGCCGCGCGCTCGACGTCCGCCAACTCCGGCTTGTTCCATGCCTTCTGGCACAGAGCGATCTGCTCGGGCGGACAGATGTTGCACAGCTCGCGCACCCCGAAGTGGCCGTTGTAGTCGGCCTCTCCATGGGCGTAGGCGACTCCGCAGCTCGTCTTGCGGAACAGTGCCCCCCAGGGCAGGCCACCGGGCAGCCGGCTCGCGTCGAAGGTGTCCAAGATGCGCTGCTCCGCCAGCTCCGGCATGATCTTGCGCCGGGCCGTGTCCTCGTACGGCATCGGCAGGCCGTGCGCCTCGTAATAGGCGGCGATCTCTTTCCGGAAGAACAGGCCCGTGAACACCGTGGCGTGTGCATGCAGCGACAGCTCGCGGGCCCGCTCGATGTGCTCGTCGGAGTCGTTGAGGCCCGGCACGATCGGCCGCCAGTAGTTCACGACCCGATAGCGTTCGGCGTGCTCGTGCAGCATGCGCAGGCTGTCCGCCGCGTACGTGGAGTTGACGGGCTCGATCGCGGGGTCGTCGATGCCGGAGTGGGTGACGAGCACGGTGAGCCGCAGGTTCTTGAAGGTGTTGAGGACGGCGCAGTCTTCGGCATCCACCCGCCACCGGGTGATGATCAGCACGTGGTTGGTCAGGCCCTGGTCGTCGAGGAGCTGCAGCACGCGGAAGACGTGTGGCTTGACGACCGGCAGCATTGGGTCGGTGGCCCGGTTCAGGAGCTGGATCGGTGTCTTGTGCGGGCGGAAGTATTGGTGGTCGACGAGCTGCTTCACGGCGTCCTCGTCGCTCATCAGGCGCCGCGGGGTCTTCATGCCGAAGTTGTCGAACAGGTGGCGGACGCAGTAGCCGCACTCCAGCGGGCAGCCGACGATGTGGTTCACCGACAGGCCCGACTTGCGGTACTCGATCACGTCGGCGAGCTCGGGTTTGAGTTCAGCTATCTGCGCGGGGGTCAGCAGGGGCAGTAAGCGGCGGGCCGCGACAGGAGCAGTCACTAGAGCCTCCGGAGGCTGGGGGCGGTCAGCGGTTGGTGTGCGTGGGCTGGGGCGGAACACCGTTCGAGGTGAGGAGCAGGCGGCGGCCGGCGCCGAACCAGGTGCCGAGGTCCCGGCGGGCCGCATCCGCGTCGTCCGAGGTGTGAACCAGGTTGTGGACCAGGCGTTTCTCGGTGAGGGCGCGTTCGAGGCTGTCGTTGCCGAGGTCGCCGCGGATCGTGCCGGGCGCGGCGTGGGGCGGGTCGAAGTGGCCGATGAGCTGGCGCAGCCGGTTGTGGATGCCTGGTTCCCCGTAGGCGAGAGCGACTGTCACGGCCTTGCCCGCGTAGGCGTCGTCCAGGCAGGCGGGGATGTCTCGGTCGGGGAACCAGCCGCGGTCAACGAGGAGATCCCAGTAGTGCACGTTGGCCTGCCATGCCTGCACGATGACGTCCTGGCGGTTGGCGATGGTGCAGCCGGCGGACTCGATCCGCTTGAGTACGGCGTCCACCAGGCCGCGCTCGACCGCGTCCGGCTTGCACAGGACGACGGAACAGCGGTCGAAGTCGGAGACCTGCAGGGGGCGGCCGGACCCGTACCAGGTGCCGAACTCGTGGCGGGCGCCGGCCGGATCGTCACTGGTGTGGACGAGGTTCCGCACGAGTCGCTTCTCGGCGCGTGCAGCGGCGAGGCTGTCGTCCCCGAGGTCGCCGCGGATCGTGCCTGCCACCGCCCGGGTCGGGTCGGTGTGGCCGATGAGCTGGCGCAGCCGTGCATGGAGGCCGGGTTCACCGTGCGCGAGGGCCACGGTGATCTGCCGACCGGTGTACGCGGCGTCGAGGTAGGCGGGCAGATCCAGTTCCCTGGGGGCGGTGTCGGCGAGGAGATTTCGGTAGACGACGTGCGGCTGCCACGGCTCGGCGATCAGGTCCAGGCGATTCGAGACGGTGAAGCCCGTGTCGGAGATCATCCCGAGTACGCGGTTGACGAGGCCGCGCGCCACGGCGTCCGGCTTGCACAGGATGACCGCCCAGCGCTCGAAGTCGACGCCTTCCACCACGGCGCCGCTCATCGGCCTTCCGCCGCTCACTTAGCACCCCCGGCCGCAGCCGCCGCGCAGGCCGGCCACTTGCGTTCCATGAGCCAGCGCAGGCCGGGGTCGAGCGCGGCCAGGACGCCCGGGTCGAAGGCCATGGTCTGGTCGTGCTGGACCTGCCGGTACAGCTCGAACAGCATCAACACCTGCTGCCAGTACGGATCCAGGCCCAGGCCGCGGATGTGTTCGGCGCTGTAGCGGAGTTGGTTCGTGCGCAGCGCCTCTTCGTGCATAAGGACGTGCGCGATGGTCGCTCCCTCGGTGCCCGCTGGCATTGCCGGGAAAGCGAATGAGGGCACGGTGGGACGTGAGTCGGCCTCGGCCAGGACGCGCTTGACGCGCTCGGCGTTGCGGTCGTTGACGTGGGCGGACCCGATGAAGTGCGTGTACGTGCCGAGCTCCAGGCCGAGCTGGATGGCCGCGTACTCCTGGATCATCGTGAAGGAGAAGACGTCAGACAGCAGGCCGCAGTCGAGATCGTTCGCGCGCATGTTGCAGACCACGTGCAGATGCCCGTCGCGCGGGAGCAGATGCAGGCCGGCCAAGCATGCGACGTCGGGGTTGTTGTGGTCGGCGAGTTCCTTCGCCTTGAACACCGGCAGGTAGCCGCGCTTGCTGTCGGGCTCGGTCAGCAGTAGCTCCATCACTTGGTCGAACTGCGACTGCTTGGTGCTGCCGTTCGTGCTGAACAGCGCGTGGCCGTACGCGGAACCGCCGAGGCGGATGCCGTCGACGCTGCTGGCGCGCATGGACGGGGCGTAGTAGCCGATCATGTCCAGGTCGCGGCGTCCAGCGAGGTACCAGAGCGCTTCGGCGAACTGGAACACCGGGTTCGCCTTGCGCTCGGCGATGTACGGCAGGCGCTGGCGGGGGTTGGTGAGGCGGAACCCTACGCCGATGACCTCGCGGGCGTCGTTGCCGCGGGCCGAGATGTGGTGTTCGGCATCCTCGGTGGCCAGCCGGAGCAGGGCCAGGTAGGCGCCTTCCACACTGGTGAACTCGGGGGTGGTGAGCATGGGGCTCCAATCGAGGGGGGTGGTGTACCTGCGCCATGACCTGGGATCGGATGTCGTCCGGGCCGCCGGGCAGGGGGCCTGCCCCCGGCTGTGGTTGCGCACAGGGCGCCGGGGGCAGGTGTTCATGCGGTGCTGGGTCTGATCGCCTCGGGGTGCGGATCAATGGGCCGGTTCGTAACGGCGAAGACCAGGTGCAATGAGTGCCCCGGAGTATCAGGGGTGCTGACGTCGTGCTTCATGCCGTGCGGCAGAACCATCACGTCCCCTGCCCGCATCACGATCTCTTGCGGAGCGGCCTGGGCGATCGGCCAGACCAGCCACCGCTTCACGCCCGAGAACTGCACGATCAGGCCCGTCCAGGCGTCATCGTGCGGGCCCAGGTTGCGATCACCCGCGAGCGATTCGTAGGCCGTGCAGACCACTTCGCGCCGCAGCAAGCCGGCCAGATAGAGCGTTGCCAGGCTGACCCAGCTATCGCTCCGCACATGCAGGCTCTCGTACACCCGGGTCCTCGGCCGGTCTAGGTGGCACCCGGCGACATCGTCCGCGTGGTCAGGGCGGACGAAGCCGTCGCCGTCGGCCAACGCCACCGTCTGGCCCGGCTGTCGCGCGTCCGCCAGCGGCAACCGCCGATCAGCGAGCCACTCCGCAGTGAACACGCTCCTCTCGCATATGAGACGGTCGGGCGCGAGCAAGATCCCCTGCACAGCCGTCGCCCACAGCGGAGCGAGAAAGGTAGTGGCCGTCGCGAAGGGCGAGTTCAACGTCAACATGACTCGTCCTTCTGGTTGGCCATGACGTACCAGTGCGTGCCGTCCTTCTTCATGCAGTTGCTTGCGCGCGCCAGCAACGCGTACGTGTTGAGGGCGTGGTCGCCGGGGTCGAGGACCTGCGTCGCGTGAAGCACGTCCGTCCTGTCCAGCTCGGACAGCTTGTGCGGCCGCAACTCCACCACACGCCGTTCCGTGTCGACCGACTGAACGAGAACCTCGTCCGGGGCGAGGTCCAGGTCGTGAGGCGTGTGCATGAGCCGGAAGGCACTTCCAGCGGGGTGCTGATCCAGCAACCGGCTGATCTCACGGAACAAGTCGGTCTGGTGCTCGACCAACGTGGGACCCGTAACAGTCATCTGCTACTTCTCCATGGTGTTATGAAATGAGATGGGATGTTCGAGGCGTGGCGCCCGCCCGCCAGGGGGGGAGTCGGACGAGCGCCACGCCAATGCGGGCGTCCAGCTCTCGGGAGTGGCATTGCGAAATCACTGGACGATCGTTGCGGCCCGGCGTGAGGGAACAGTGCCTTGTGCTGTGAGGGAGCAGTCGGATTGGCTCCCCCGCGCCGGGGGTGGGTGCCTGCCCGATGACCGCAGGCCGGATGGGCACCGGGTCACCGGGCAGGGGTCTAGGCGGCCAAGTCGTCGCTGTACAGCGGTACGCCCAGGAGGCAATGTTCGATGCGGCGCAGGGCGTGGTCGACGGCGAGGTCGCCCACGTTGGCGCGCTCGACCCAGCGTGCTTCGCCCAGACCGCCGGCCTTGGTGACGGCCGGCTCGACGTCGTCAGGGATGTCAACCCGGTAGACGTAGTTGGTGCCTTCGCGGTGCTGTCCCGGCTGCTCTGGGACGTGGTCGACGATGACCATGCGACCGGCCGTCGCCCGAAGGGTCAGCCTCTCGGCGAGCAGGCGGCTGAGGGCGCGCCGGGGAAGTTCGTTTGCGGCTGCTGAACCTCCCGGCAGGCCCCACTCGGAGACGGCGGCCCTGTACGGACGGCTGACCATGAGAACCTGTGTGCCCCTGGTGATGAGGGCGAGGGCCCCCACGCGGCGGGGTGGGGGGTCCTGGAACCAGTCTCGTGCCTCTTCGTCCCGTGTCTCTTCGGGCATGACGCTCCCTGGTCTCGATGATGACGGTGGTAGGCCCACTACGGCAGTCCGACAACTGCCGCACCGGGGTTGGTGCCTGCCTGGTGGCCTCATGCCGAACGTCATGGGTTACCGGACAGAGGTCTAGGCGGCGTCCCTCCACTTGGCCTCTTCTGCGGCCATCGCGCGCAACTCCTCTGGAGACACGGCTTTGACCCCGTGAAGGCTGACGACGGTGAAGTTGGCCAGCGTCCAGCGGATTTCCTTATCGCCGACGTGGACGTGCTGAAGATCGCCAGGCCGGGAGCCAGGACTGGGAAGAGGAGCCAGCGTCACCGGGTCGTGGACTACCCCGGCCACACCCCAGAGCGGGTTGTACTCAACGAGCGCGGCAGCGTGCCCCCGCCCGAGGGGAGGGCAATTCTCGATCGCCTCCACCGCGCAGAGAGGATGCACGGGCGGTGCGGCGGTGGTCTCCCCTTCGGCGATCGGGGTCGCGGCACCCACCAGGTGAAGCGTGCGCTCGTCATCGGCCCGCCACCCGAGCGCAGTGTCTCCGCACACCTGGCACAGGCTGTACCGCACGGCACGCTTCTGGCGGTGCGTATTTATCCGGTTGAAGTCCGGCCGGCCACGGCCCTGGGCAAGGCCGGAGCGCACCCACAGTGCCTCGTGGCGCCGGTCGGTCACCGGGTGCTCGTCCTCGTAGCCGATGCCCTCGCCGCCGCGTCCGACAATCCGGATGACGGGCGGCTGGGGCAGGACCTCCCCGGTCCACGCGGTGATGTACGGGACGCGCGTGCCGTTCCAATAGTGCTGTTGTTGCGTCATGGCTCCACCACCCCCGGGGGAAGCACCGCGCACACGGTCTTGCCGGAGCCATCGTGGTGCAGGAACCAGCCGAGCATGGCCCCCAACTCCGCGACCCTCCGAAGGCCTCGCCCCTTTTCTCCTCGGGCTGCGGCTGTGAAGTCTGGGAATGACGGATTGCGGTCGGACACGTCGATGAGGAGATCGCCCGCTTCGTCTACGGCGGCACGCACGAAGATTGTCTGCGTCTCCGCGTGGTCAGGCAGTCCATGACGTACTCCGTTGTCAACAAGACGGGTGAGCACCTCCTCGGCTTGGAGAATGGCACCCACCCAACCGAGCGCGGGAAGGCAGTAGCGGATCCACATCCGTCCAGCTCTCAGGGCAGAGGTACTGCCGGGCAGTTCAGTCTGCAAGGCGGTAACGATCGGCGATGTCTGTACTGCTACTAGACGGTTTGCCCCAACATCCTGGACGGGCGGCTGCACTGTGCGAAGGAGCTGCGGCAGCGCCCGGTAGACCATGCTGGCCTGGGTGGGCGCTCCGCCGAGCAACTTCCGGGCGTGCGCGGCAATGTCGTCAACTTCCCAGATCGACACCTGGAGTTCGTCCAACGCGTACTGCTTCTGCGTCCTGCCGCGGGCCAGCGCCTGGATGTAGTGGAGGACGTCAGGAGGAAGCCAACCGGTGTCTTCAGGGTCTGGAACATCAAGAGCCCCATGGACACGCGCGCGGAAGATGAGTTCTGGTAGGCGCCCGTGCGACTGGCTGCGTTCGGCGCCGAGCTTCTTCGCCACCGCGGACCACATTCTTCCCAGGCCGGCCGCAGGAATGCGGTGCTTCTCCTCAGACAGCTTCTCCGTGATCCCCGAACTTCGAAGGCCGAGCGCTGCTAGTGCGAGCGCACGCCGTTCCGGCAGAGATAGAGACACGGCATCCGCTGGTAATTCGGGACGTACGAGGATCGTCACAGATGGCCCCTCTGAGCAGGTACGACGTCTTGTGCGGGAGAGCGCGTCATGGGGCGTTGTCTCCCATCAGGTCGAGGATCGCGAGGATGGCCAGGGCCAACCGGCGGAGGTGGCTCAGCTCGTCCTCGAGACGAGGGTGCTCTGCGCTCTGGTAGATCAGACGTCGCATCTCGTCGACCGGGTACGGCCGGACGAGGTACGGCACAAGCTCCACGAGCTTGGTGGTCGCCTCCCGGAAGCGCTTCACGATGGCTCTGGCCTCCCGTGGGGCGAGGTCCGCGTACGGGCCGAGCACGGCCTCCAGGTCGTCGTACGTCTGCTCGTCGATTGCCTCGCTGGCGAGGGAACGGCGCAGGGAGTGGAGGATCGTGCCCAGCGTGTCGTGATCGTCGGTGGTCCGACGGCTCAGCAACTGCGTGGCGACGTCGAGAGTCACTGCGGCCATCAGGCACTCTCCTCGGGGAGAGCGAGGGAGCACCAGGTTTCTGCGCCGTCGTCGTTGGTGCCCCATCTGCCGCCATGCTCGGTGACAAGGGCCTCGACTAGGGCAAGGCCGCGACCAGATTCGGCGTCCTCGTTGGCGTCCTTCCGCGTGGCACCGCCCGGCATGCCGTCGATGACGGTGATGCGCAGAAAGCCGTCCCGGACGCTGAGACTCAGGGTGATCTCCTTGGTGCCGCTGTGCAGTACGGCGTTCGTGAGCAACTCGGAGACGATGACCATCACTTCGTCGATCAACGCGCCGAGTCCGCAGAACCTGAGCTTGGCTGCAGCGATTCGTCGCATAGCGCCTACTCGGGTTGCGTCCTGGGGCCGGGGCGGATCGTCGCCAAAGCGGGGCGCGACGGAGATCCGCTCGCTCATCACTTCCCCGTCGCGGCGTGGCACCGCGCGAGGAGTCCGTACGGCTGTCGTCGTCATCACGTCCTCTGGGGGGAGTGCAGGAGCGACCTGACGGCCGACACAGTCCTGCGCAGGGGGGTTCGTTCCGGGGGACCGAGGAGGGCCTGGGCCTCCGTGATGCACCGCGCGAGCGGGACCGGGCTCGTCAGCAACGGCGCCCCGCCGATGGCCTGTTCGTCGTCTGGCGGCTCCAGCCACTGCGCGAGCAGACCGGCCGGCCGAGGTGCGGGCACGAGGATCACGTGACCGGCGCTGAGGCAAGCGGGCCGAGGACGGCGTTCAGGCCACTGGGCAGTGGCCATCAGACTGTTCCAGCGCAGCGCAGTGCCCACCGGTACCAGCACAGCCGCAGAACGCAGGCTGGTGAACAGCACCGCGGGGCCGAGCGGCTGCTCGTACTGGGCGAGGAGCCGGTACGCCGTACTGATCAGGGATCGGTCGGCCATCACGATGTCGAAGGCCATGCCGCACTGGAGTCGCCGAGGGAGGTGGGCGTTCTCCCGCCACAGACTGACCGCCAAGTCCGGGTCCGGGGTCGCTGTGGCGAACCACGCGGACAGTGCCTCAACCTCGGCGACTTCGCGGGTTTCCATGAGCCCTCCCGGCATCACGACGGCACGCGCGGTGTGTGCGATGTGACCCAGTGCAGCGAAGGCGCTGAGCGGTGACCAGGGCTTTTCCCCGGAACTCTGCCGGGCATCTACCGGAACTTTGGCGGCTCTTTCACCGGCCCTTTCCCTCTGACCAGGGCTTTCCGTTGACGAACTCTCACGCGCCGCCACCAGAGTCGCTACCGTGAGGGCGAAACCAGACGGCGAGGGGTGGCCCATGCGTGAACTCAAGCGGTTACGCATCAGCGCGAACCTGTCGCAAGAGGCGGTGGTTGAAGAACTCACCGACCTTGCCAGGCGCCTCCACGCCGAGCGCCGCATCAGCAAGCCCCCAACGTTCAGCGTCCGCCACTTGCGCAAGTTGGAGAACGAAGAACCTCCCCCCTGGCCTCACCCCGATGCCCGCGCTGTGCTGGCGGGCTACTGGAAGCGCCCCGTAGAGGAACTGGGACTGCGGCCGCCGGCGGACGACGGTGGCCTTGTGGTGCTCACGCCTGTGCCCCTGCTCAGTCAGGCTCCCTCGTCCGGCCCGTTGCTGGTCGCCGCCGGATCGACACCGCTCACGGATGCGGCTCCGCCGTGGCTGGCTGAGACCACCACCAGCACCAACCGTTCTGGTGAGTGGCGGATCGTGCCGGAGGAAGTGGAGTTTCTGTCGGCCGCTGCCGATGACAACTATGCGATCGACCAGCAGTTCGGCGCGAACCGGCTGTGGCGTCCAACCCGGGCGCATCTAATCTGGACGCACCACATGATCGACCGGGGTACCTACGACGATCCGCTGGGTCAGCAACTTCACGCCCTGGCGGGGAAGCTCACCACGTCGCTCGGCTGGTTCTGCTACGACGCAGGCCTTCAGACTCAGGCGCGTCAGTACTTTTCCGAGGCACTGAACGCGGCCAACTACACGAGCGATGACGCGCTGGCCAGCCGCACGCTGAGCAATATGGCCAGACAGGCTGTCGACCTGAACAAGGGACGCGAAGCCGTGCGCTTCGCCAAGCTCGGCCAAAGGCACGCGGAACTCTGGAACGCGCCCAGCCGCGTCACGGCCCTCCTTGCGATCCGCGAGGCGCAGGGGCACGCCCGGCTCGGAGACGACTTCAACTGCGAGGCCGCCATCAAGCGAGCCTGGCAGGAGTGGGAGCGCGGGGACGACGAGCGAGACCCGGACTGGGCCCTGTTCCTCAATCTCGCCGAGTTGACCTGTTTGGAGGGCATGTGCCGCCTGGACCTCGGCCAGATGGCGCGCGCGCAAACGCTCCTGGCGCGGTCCGAATCGCTGCAGGATTCCGCCCACTCCAGAAACCGGGGGATGTGCCTCGGCCGGCTATCGGTCGCGGCCGTGGAGAACGGCGACGTAGACCATGGTTTGGCGGCCGCTACGGAAGCTCTGCGCCTCGTCGAGAGCGGGATGTCTTCCACGCGGACGGCCGGACAGTTGAAGATCGTCCATGACGGCATGCTTCCCCATCGGTGCGCCCGTGGCGTTGGGGACCTACTAGAACAGATTCGTGCTCACGTCGCGTGAGCCAGCAAAGGAGAGTGCACCGTGGACCCGGAGTTCCAGCGGCACGATGCGAAGTCGGCGCAGGACGTAGTTTCCGAGCTGGTTGACGTCTATGCCAAGGTGTACGACGTTCCCCCATATATCGGTGACCCGTTCTTCTCGGTCGACTTGTTCCGAACCCGCCTGGAAGCAGCGTTCGACACCGAGGGGTTCGAGACCGTGACTGCCCGTCTGGACGGCCGGATCGTTGGGTACGTACACGGCGCGACCCTGCCCGCAGACAAGCCCTGGTGGGCCTCCCTCGGTGACCAACGGCCTACCGAGCTGGTCGACTTGGCGGAGGCCGGGGGCATCTTCTGGCTCCGCGAACTGATGGTGCTCCCCGAACTGCAGAACCAGGGCCTTGGGCGGCAGATCCACGACACGGTCATTGCCGGTCGCGCGGAGAGCATCACGGCCCTGACCTGCATCGTCGATAACCAGCCTGCCCACGATGCTTACCTGCGATGGGGATACTCCATTATGGGGCAGATCAAGCACGCCCCAGAATCGCCACTTTATGACGCGATGTACTTGCCCTCTCGCTGAAACACGGAACGCACATGACGCAAACGATCACTCGCACGAGTCCCACCCCGGTCCCGGAGACCTCTGGTCGCCGGGACCGGCTCACGCAAGGCCCCGACGTGCTGTTCTGCTACGGCACGCTGCAGTTCGATGCCGTGCTCGAGGCGCTCCTGGGGCGGATACCCGAGCGGACCCCAGCGTCCGCGCCTGGCTACCGAGCGGCTGCACTGGCAGGCCGTGTCTACCCGGGCCTCGTCCGGGCGTTCGACAGCTCGGCGGCTGGCGAGCTACTGACCGACCTCAGCTATAAGGAATGGGAGATCCTCGATGCGTTTGAGGATCTCCGCTATGAGCTGCGCGAAGTCGCCCTCTCCACGGGCAAGCTGGGATGGGCGTACGTCTGGCCGGGCGGGGACGTCCGCCCGGAAGACTGGGACGCCGAGGAGTTCCAGGCCCAGCACCTCACGGAGTACGCGGCTCGCTGCGCGCGGCTCGCTCCGAGCCTCGCCGCGGGACTACCCAAGGGCGAGTAGCACGAGCGGCATCCGAGAGCGTTCCCCGCGCTCGGATGCCGCTTCATCCCCCCGTCGGGGCCCTCGGGTTGTGCACGGGGACCTTGTCGAACGGGTCCTTCTTCCCAGCCTCCGCCGGGCGCACGTAGACCTTCCGGGGGATGGACGACCCCTTGGCCCATCGGCCCGCGTCCTCGAGTTCCTGATCGGTGGCACCCGCCTCGGCGAGGTCGGTGGCGCCGCCCGCGCGCAGACCATGGGAGGTGACTGGTCGGCCGTCGCTCACCAGCCCGGCCTTGGCGAACCAGTGCTTCACCCGCTCGTTGACGACGTGCCCCCGAAGATGCACGCCGCGCTTCGTGGCCGTCTTCGCCCGGGTCTCCTCCGTCGCGGGCATGCCGTTCTTGATCGGGCCGCCGCATCTCCAGGTCCAAGGTGAGCGTGTCCCGCAGTGAACAGCGAAAAGCTCCAGTCGCGGTCGTGTCTCCCCTACGATCTCGCTATGCTCCGACTACTCATCGACACGTCTGTTTGGTTGAATATTGCAAAGCGCCGGGACGGCCAGCAGATCATTGTCCCCCTGCGATTGCTGCTGTCTCAGAAGAAGATCGAACTCCTTGTCCCATCTCTGATCCTGGACGAGTTCGACCGAAACCGCCCGCGCGCAGAAGCGGCAACATCGACGAGCGTTCGAGAGCGCTTTCGAGTTCTCCGTCAGGATCTTCAAGATTATGGTGATGACGAGGCACAGCGTTGGATTGCCGAAATGTCCCACCAGATCCCGTACGTAAGTGCTCGCTCTCTCCAGAACTTCTCTGAAATCTCAGATCTGCTGCGCGTAGGGACACAACTTCCGTCGAGGGACGCGGAGCATGCGGCCGTCGTCAGGCGTGGCCTCGAAAAGCGGGCCCCGCTCCATCTCGACAAGAACAGCGTGGCTGATGCGCTCTTGGTTGAGCAGTATGCAACCGCCCTTGGTGCCGGATCGGGCGAAGATCAGTACGTCTTTGCGACGGCCAACTACATTGACTTCTCGGTCCCTAAGGGCGACCGACGCCAGCCCCACGACGACATTGCTAACCTCTTCACAGCATCGAACTCCCACTATGTCTATGACGTGGATGGCCTGGTCAAGGTTCTCGGAGAGAAACTGGGCAGCGATTATCTCGATGAAGCCGATGACGTGGAATTCATCCAGAACGCATCCGAGACTCGATCACTCGCAGATATTCTTACCGCCGAGCACGAATTCTTTGACAAGATCTGGTATGGGCGAAGTGTGATTCGTGAGGAGCTTCATCCGGAGAAGCATTCCGAACTACCAGAGTCGATTAAGGAAGGCATGATGGCAGCCCGAAAGCGCGTCGAGGACACGTATGGCCTGGAAAGCCTTCCGCCAGTCGATGATTGGGAATGGGGCTTCATGCACGGCAAGCTCTCGGCTCTGCGCTGGGTGCTTGGGGAGGAATGGGACTTCCTCGACACGTGAGCGTCGACCAAGGTTCGAAGGCGCGCCGCAACCCCGACTTCCCTCCGGCGCCGCATCATGCCCGGACCTGATCAGTCAACTGCTGCATCCCCGGGACAAGCTGAAACAGCATCTCCTGTTGGGCCCTGTCCGATCCGGCTCCGTGGGCGGTACTCCGGCGACCGTATGCGGGTCCGGCATCTTCGTCCGTCATCGGTGCACTCAACTTTCGATGACATCGATCAACCTTCACTGACCCGGGACAACGTCGTACGTCGGCAGCATGGACGTAGATGTCGGACAGCACGGCAGAATTCAGTAGCGCACGATTCATTTCAGTGCGTTCTTCAGTGCCGCACCGAGAGATTTCACTGATGGCTGATGGCCCTCCGAGGTGCGCGGGGCGAGCAACTATTTGGCCATGGCGATCGTCTTTCGGGCATGACGTACCCGAGCCCTGCACCGTCCCCGGCTCTGCCTGTCTGGCCGCACTGCTGCCACGGCACTACCCCGGAGGATCCGGTCGGCTGCCGCGGCATTCACGTCCCCGGCCACACCTCGTGTCTCGCTCACCTGGCGGACACCGACCGTGACGCCTATCTGGCCAGCCTGGCCCCCGGCGCCGACATAGATCACCGCGGCACCCCCTTCACCGAGGAGCTGCTGAATCGGTTATTGGGAGCCCTTCGCGACCCTGCCACCGGACACCCCCGCCTGGGCGCCGCCCGGTTTACGTCGGCAACCTTCCAGGGTGGGGCCTGGTTCGGGTTGGCGACCTTCCAGGGCGACGCTGAGTTCGGGTCGGCGACCTTCGAGCGGGCCGCCTGGTTCCCGTTGGCGACCTTCAAGCGCGAAGCCCGCTTCCCGTCGGCGACCTTCCAGCGCGCTGCCTGGTTCGGGTCGGCGACCTTCGAGGGCGCCGCCTGGTTCCCGTCGGCTACGTTCGAGGACGCCGCCGCATTCGAGTCGGCGACCTTCGAGGGCGACGCCCGGTTCGGGTCGGTGACTTTTCAGAGCGGCGCCTGGTTCCCCTCGGCGACCTTCCGGGGCGACGCCCGGTTCGAGCAGGCCGTTTTGAGTAGTCGGCAAGTCTCGGGCCGCTGGTGTGCGCCGGGCGGGTGATGCTGTCCGGGGCGGTGTTCGGCGGCCCGGTGACCCTCTCGTTCGCCACACCTCGCCTTGAGTGCCGCCGGACCCGCTGGTCGTCAACGGCCGAGGTGCGTCTGCGCTACGCAACGGTGGACTTCGCCCATGCGGTCTTCGAATATCCCCTCACGATCGCGGCGGAGCCGGATCCGTTCGTGCTCCCCGACGGCCGACGGCTCGCAGAGGAGCCCTTCGCCGGCGTGCTCGACGCCGCGGTGCGGATGGCCTCGCTGCGCGGAGTCGACGCGGCCCACCTGGTCCTCGCCGACGTCGACCTCACCGGATGCCTGTTCGCCCGCGCCTTGCACCTGGACCAACTGCGACTGGACGGCGCCTGCACCTTCGACACGGTTCCGCCCGCAGTGCACTGGCGGGGCTGGCGACCCATACGGTTCACTCAGCGGCGCACTCTTGCAGAAGAACATCACTGGCGCGCGAGCCAGCCGACGGCGGTCCGGGGTTGGAATGTGGCTGTGTTCGACGCCGGACGCGTCGGCCCGTTGCAACTGGCGCCGGTTTACCGGGCGTTGCGCAAGGCGTTCGAGGACGGCAAGCACGAGCCTGGGGCTGCCGACTTCTATTACGGCGAGATGGAGATGCGTCGCCACGCCGACGACATCCCCCGAAGCGAGCGGAGCCTTCTGACCGCTTACTGGGCGCTGTCCGGCTACGGAATGCGCGCCTCCCGATCCCTGGCGTGGCTCGGCGCCGCCATGCTCGTCACCATCGTGCTGCTGATGGGCTTGGGGCTCCCCCAGGACGCTCCGAAGCAGGAAGCGACCGGCACCGTCCCTACCGGCGGAGGCAGCGTCACCTTCGAGATCGACAAGGACGATCCGCAGAAACCCCACCGGCGACCGGTTCACCGGCGAGCGCTTCGAGAAAGCCCTGAACATCACCCTCAACTCGGTTGTGTTCCGCTCCGCCGACCAGGACCTGACCACCGCCGGCACCTACATCGAAATGACCTCCCGGCTGGCCGAGCCCGTTCTTCTGGGCTTGGCAGCGATAGCCGTCCGTAACCGCGTCAAACGCTGACCCCGTTGAAGCAACTGGTGCACCCGAACCGGCATAGGCCGTCGCACTCTTCACGGACATGTGGGCATCGCGCTGGTAAGGAGTGCCGGTAGTCACACGGCATACCTATACGGCACGGTACGGACCCGCTGACCAGTGGAAACGCTGAAACCGTAACAGGAATCGAGGCCCCGACGTACATGTCATGAGGGCTGGCCCGCACTCGCCCCCAGCAACAGGAGATGCCCCTCCATGAGCACCCCACGGCCCGTGTCCCTACAGTGGTACGACAACCGCGGCATGCCCGTTGCGCCGACCTGGGACCGTGCCCACCTGGTGGACAAGGTCATCAACGCGTACGCGCTCAACGGCACAGTCCTCGACCGCGACGTCGTCGACCTCCACCTCGCCGAGGCCGCCGACAAGGCGGCCTGTTCCCTGCTGCGCGACCAGTGGACCGATGGGTTCCCCGTCGCCGCGTACTCGGAACTCCTCGCAACGATCGCCGCACTTCGCAGCGTCCTCGGCTACTCCCCGACGCCGACGGCCGTAGACGTCAACACCTGGGCACGCAACCTGCGGGACGCCTCCGCCGAGGCCTCGGGGAACGACAAGGACTTCCACGAGGTCCGGATCGTCGAGGGCCCGCACATGGGCGTCCTACTGGGCGTGTGGGGGCCGAAGACGCCGCAGGAGCCGGACACTCTGGCCGGTCCGCTCCTCATGCCTACCGAGGTTGGGGACAGCAAGAACATGGAGTTCGGCACCGCCTACTACCGGCGGCTCAAGTGGCCCGAACCGAACACCGGACGGTGGGAGTACATGCTCGACCGGAAGCGCCCGTTCCCGGCCGCAGGCTCCCGTCCGCGCTTCCTTCCCGTCCCTGCTCAGGGCGGCTGCCCGTGATATCGATCCTCTCCGCCGTCATCCCGTCCCCGGCCGCGGACGCCGCGCACGAAGCTGCGCACGAGACCGCGGCCCGGTTCTGGCAGGGCGCCTACTCGGTGGCCTGCCCGACGTGCCACGTCCAGGCCGGCGAGCTCTGCCTCGCCCGGCGCAGCATCCACGCCGCCCGCCGGAGCCTGTACCTGCAGAACCCGAAGACCACCGGCCTGGTGCCGCTCCTCGTTGGGCGCGTCCGATGACAGCGATCACCACGGCGGCCGGGGCCGCGCGGAAAGCCGTCGCCTGGGCGACGTCCGCCGAGGACGCCGACAAAGCCGCGCGCGACCGTCGCCAGAAGGGCAACGAGTGGGCCTCCCGCCGCGGTGGGGCCGGCAACGCCGCCGACTGGCACGAGCGGGCCGAGTCTTGGGAACGCACCCGCGACAAGGCCGTGGCCATGGCGAACATGTGGGCCAACGTCGCCGGCGTCATGCACCTGGCCGAGGAAGGTGAACCGTCGTGACCGCTCTTGCCGTTGAAGCCCCGGCCGCGCCCGAGTGGTCTGGCCGCCTGGTCGTACGCGCCGCGGACCGCCCCCTGCTGCACATCGCGGGGGAGGGCGTCACCGCCCCCGCCATGCCGGTGTTCACCGTGCCCCTGGAGTGCGTGCCGGACGCCGAGCAGGCGCCGGGCGTACGGACGTGGGACGGGCCCGTGACGGAGGCGAGTATCTGCCCGGCCTGCCTGCGCTCGCTTCGCGGAGAGCCGGAGCCGGAACAGCCGCGGCTCGTCCCCGCCGGCGTCGCCGAGGCCCTGCCCGAACCGGGCGCCGAGCCGGATGCCCGCGGCCGCCACCTTCGCGCCGTCCCGGACCTGCCGACGTACGCCGAGGCGCCCCTGCCCATCGAGCACGCCGGGCGCCGGATCACCTGGTCGGCCTGGAAGCCGGCCCCGATCATTTACCACTATGACCCGTCGTGTGAGTGGTGTGGTGATTCCGCGCACGGCGAGATGACCAGCGGTCGTTCGGGACACCCGACGTCCGAGACGGTCCCACTGCGGATCTATCTCGCCCGCCGGTGCACCTCCTGCCAGTTGATGACCGCATACGAGCAGGTCCCCGGCGACTTGATGGTCATTGCCCACCACAAGTCACGCGCCCCGAAGGACTGCAACCGATGACCGCCGTTGCCGAAGCTCCCGGCCTCCCCGATCTCGAGCAGCGCCTGGCCCTGGTCGCGTGTGGAGAGAACACTCGGCCCGGTAAGACGCGGGCCTGCGACTCCTGCAGCAACAAGAGCGGCACCCTGCTCCGTATCACCGCGACCGGGGCCGCCGACGCCCTAGCCGCGGCGATATGCGGCACCGGGGACTGTCGGGTCCGGACGTGCGACCCGTGCAAGGAGAAGGCCGTCCGGATGATCCACCTCTACAACGAGGAGGCCGAGTGACCACTGCAGTCGCCCCGCCGAGCACCGCCGCGGTTGCCTTCGACCTCGAGGGCGGTCTCATCGACGTCTCGAGCATCCACTACCTGGCGAACGACGCCTCCGCTTTCCACCGCGCGAGCCTCGGATGCCCGCCCAACCGCGACGTCGTGGCAGCCGCACGGCACGCACACGAGAGCGGGAAGACCGTCCTCGTCATGACCGGCGGGGACAAGCGCCTGGAGCAGCTCGTAGCCACGTGGCTGGTGCGTAGTGGCGTACCCGCCACCCTGATCCTGATGCGACCCGCGGCGACTACCGGCCCGGCGCCGTAGTGAAGCGGGAGCGACTGCGCGCCGCCCATCGCCAGTTCGACAGCTTCACCGTGTGGAGCGCCGACCCGAGCGTGACCCGCCTGTCGGAGCAGGAAGGTATCGACGTCATGCCGCTCCCCGGCTACTGGGGGTGCGCCCCAGTGACCAGGTCCGGAAACGAGACTCGAAGCCCTCTTGCAGGGCGGTGATTGCGTAGCCGAGACCCCCAACTTGCTGATCTTCAGGGGTAGATGAGGTATCGATGGACGCATGAGCGATAACTCGAAGCCTCCGGAGTGGCCGCACTGTGGTGTTGGAGCCGATCCAGTTGACCCCGTCGGATGCCGGGGCATCCTCGCACCGATGCAGAATTCTGTGACTTGCCTACCCCATGACCCAACCCTCCAAGAGGAATACCTCGCCGCCCTCACTCCTGGAGACAATATCGACCTCCGCGGCTGCATAATTAAGGAAGAGTTTTGGAATGAAATCTGCTCATCGGTGAACGATGGGGAAGGTCCTAAATTCGGGCGTACTCGATTCAATGAAGCGATATTCGATGGCGATATCGTGTTCGATGACGCCAAGTTCGGTGACGCAGACTTCCGGCGAGCAGTCTTCACGGGCGGCCCATCCTTCGTAGGGCCTCATTTTGCAGATAATGCATCCTTTGAGGATGTGCAATTTGGCGGCATGGTGAATTTCGAAGGCGGCCGATATGAAGGGACTATGTTCTTCGAGCGAGCCCAATTTGCCGGGGATGTGGTCTTTAGCGATCTCACATTTACGGTCGGGAGCTGGTTCAATGATGCCCGGTTCAGCCGAGGTGTCTCATTTCTGGGCTGTCGGCTCTACGGAGGCTTTTGGTTCACAAAGGCCAACGTTGCAGGGACGACAAACTTCATGGATTGCTCGCTAGGTCCAGCCACATTTGTTGACACGGTGTTCGCGGGGGAAACCAATTTCGACCGAGCATCATTTGCTGGCGGCTGCAACCTAGAAAAGACGCGAATCAATCCGGCGCCAATATTCGGCCCAGTCGTTTGCGAGGGGCCACTGAATCTAACTGATGCACAGATTACGGCGCCAGTGGTGATGGATGTTTCGGCCACTGAGATATGGCTAATCGATGCTACGCTGCAGGAGTCCGTCACACTCCGGGCGAGATATGCGGCGATTGATTTGACCAGGGCCCGTTTGTTCTATCCGTGCACCATAACAACCGATCACGCTCCTAGTGAACGGCCAGATGAATCTCGTCTTGCTTTGCGCGCACTTGTCGAGGTCACATCCAACCAACCAGTTCGAAATTGGGTGCATGACTCGGCCACCATATCGATAGTCTCCCTTGAAGGCGTTGACGTCTCTTTTCTTTTGCTCTCTGATGTCAACCTGGTCCGTTGTGAATTTGCCGGGGCGCACCATCTCGATCAGCTTCGCCTTGAAGGATACTGGAATCTCGGCGAGTCGCCCGTATTGGACCGGCGCGGCATTTTCCCTTTTCAACCAACCCGGCGTCTGGTGATAGAGGAAGAACGGAAATGGCGGGCACTCCGCAACAGGCGTGACTATGAGGCAGGGGGATGGGGGCGCCGTCCCGAACGGGAGCAGGATGTTCCAGGCCTGGCAACACTTACCACCACCTATCGCCAGCTTCGCAAGGCCCGTGAGGACGCCAAGGATGAACCAGGCGCTGCGGACTTCTACTACGGTGAGATGGAGATGCGCCGTCACAGCCGAGCATGGAGCGATGCAGAACGCTGGCTGCTCCAGGCGTACTGGCTGCTGTCCGGCTACGGGCTGCGCGCCTCGCGGGCGCTCGGATGGCTGGTCGTGGCGATGATGGCGACGATCCTTTTGATGATGGGCTTCGGCCTGCCGCAGGACTCCCCCAAGCAGGAAGCGACGGGCACCGTCCCACCGGGAGGCGGCAGGGTCACCTTCGAGATCGACAAGGAGGATCCGAGGAACCCGACCGGCGATCACTTCACCGGTGAGCGCTTCGACAAGGCCCTGAGCGTGACGCTCAACTCGGTCGTGTTCCGGTCCAGCGGCCAGGACTTGACCACGGCCGGCGGGTACATCGAGATGGCATCCCGCTTCTCCGAGCCGGTCCTTCTCGGCCTCGCCGCACTGGCGATCCGGGGGCGTGTGAAGCGGTGATCTCGTAAGAGCCGAGTACAGCACCAATCGTCCACGGCGTGCCCATTTCCAATCTTGGACCCGTTATTCCGCGAACGCGCCGTTCCCTGCTTCACTCGTACCCATCGATGCTCCGCTGTCCGTTGGAGTATGCCTTGATTCCGTGGCAACTTCGGTGCAAGCGGCGGAATGGTGCAGCAAGGCGCAATCGGCGGCGCGAAAGTGGAGTGGCTTCTTCTCCCTCCGATCACACAGAATCGCTGTTCGGGCTCCTCGAGGGAGGCCGCAAAGCAAGGCGCGCGGAAGGAGAAAATCGTCCTGGCTGGTTGGCGCCAGAGCTCCTGTCGTGTCCGTGTCGCAGGTTCGTGCGATGATCCCCCGTCATGGGGAGACACATCTGGGGGAAGACGGTCGGCGCGCTGGTCCTGGCCGTGACCGTGGCGGCCGCGAGTGGCTGCAGCAGCTCAAGCGACGAGGACACCGCGAAGCCGGCCGCGAAGGCGAAGACGCTGAGCGTGAAGGAAGCGACCACCACGTTCCAGGCCGCGGTGACGAAATTCGATACGGACGGCGGTTGCCTCGAGCAGGAGCCGGGAACGTGCTGGGAGCAGATGCAGGCGCTCATGAAGCCCGCGCGCGACCTGCGGAAGGCAGCGAACGCCGACAAGGGCACGGGGCCGGAGTTCTGGTCGGAGGCGTACGCGCTGATCGACACTATGGAAGACGGCATCGCCGTGGGGGAGGACCAGGGCGTCCCGGTCGCCGACACGGAGATGGCGGCGACGATGTCGAACCGGGACGACGTCCTCGGCTCCGCCCACAAACTGTCGGACTGGCTCGACGCGCACCCAACTTCGTAGCCACCAAAGCAGGGGGCCCGTACAGCGTCGTATTGTCCCTTAGTCGTGTGCTCAGGCTGGGACAAGGAAGGACGGCACACCGGGCGGTAGCGGTGAGCGCGATGTCGACGCACAGGCGGAGCGGCGTCGGCGTACGGGCGCAGGATCGGCAAGTAGTCGACGGGAGTCGCTCGAAGTTGCTTAGTCAGCGGGAGGTACGTCGCGTACGACCACGTCGAGAGTGGACACCCTCCGTACCGAGGCTCCCTCGTACGTGCGGCCCCTCCGGTACGGGTGAAGGGTGAACGGAACCTGGGTGGCGCGGCTGGTGAGCTCCGCGACGGCTGTGTCCGCGCGGGTCCATTCGACATGCGGTAGCGCAAGGTTGTTGAAGGCGTCATTGCTGAGGGGCTGAGGTAGCTCGGCCCGCAGCACGGTAAGGCGCGAGTCTTCAGGGTTGGGTGTGAACAGCACCGAGGCCGTCAAGCCGCAGCCCGACGCAGTGGCCCCGCCCACTTGGTCAGAGACGACGACTCCGCTGAGGTGCCAGCGGACGATGGCCGTACACCACTCTTGATCCCCGATGCGGTACATCTGGGCCGACTCGATTGCGCCGACAGTCGCGTGGCTGGCCACCCACCCAAGGGCCGGAATGATCGCGTTCTCGCTAATGCCCACCACGGCGTTGCACGCAAACGATCCGTCCACGGGAAGGTAGCCGCCTGCCTGCACCGCTGGCGGGACCTGCTTCAAGACATCCGGACTGTTGAGGATGCCGACCACGCGGTCCAGGTCCGTCGCCGTCGGCTCTGTGAAGTGCGTGACCACCTCGTCCAGATCGGTCCAGTGGACGAACCTAACTTCCAGGCCAGCGATGTCATCGCACATGGGAGACGGGTACACCGTGCCGTCACCGAAGTCCTTGGTGTTGGCGCTGGCGAAGTAGACAGTTTCCTCGGGGTGTTGCCGGGCGTACTCGACTGCAGACAGCCAGATTGCGGCATCCCGGGAACCGGTCTTCGCGCCCTTCGACGTCTTGCATGGAGGGAGGCAGTTCGCCTCTCGGAACGCCGCCTCGCGCAAGGCCTCGTTGCTCGTCGGGATCGTCTCCACGACTTCGCTCCATCTGTCTCGCCAGTGTTCGCGGATGCTGTCCGTCTCGCACAGGCCAATCGGCACCTCCAGCCCCCAAGGAGTGGCCTGCCGCAGGGCCTCAACGGCTTGAGCTGCCGCCTCGAACTTCTCCTGATACTTGATGGCCTGCTGAGCGGCCAGTTCCTCCATGACCATCCACGGGACCCCGACCCGTTGGGCGCCGATCGCCCGGATCGCACGCAGCAGATCGGCGCTGCTGCTCTCCGGGCCGAAAGACCGAAGGATGCTCGTGTCCAGAATGATCAATGCCCGTCTCCTGTCGACCTGTTGAGGTGATCTTCCAGGGTTCCAGTTCGTACGCGCGCGTGCATCCGAATACGTCCCGCGTGCGTCCCTACTGCTGAACCGGAGGGGGTTGTGTGAGGGACGTAAGTGGCCAGCGGCAGGCGCGACTTCGCCTGGCCAGGCAACGGCCGACGCCTGACGTCGTACGGGCTCGTAGCCGATGCGAGCCGAGCGATGTACCCGGCTCCTGGTGGCATCGCACCGACTGGGCCCGTTGGGCAACGGTGGCAGGTGTCGTGGCCGGTATCGGCACCCTGCTGTTCACCGGCATTGCAACGTACTTCGGGGCGATGGTGTCGAGGGACCAGCTGGAGCAGTCACGAGACGACGCCGAGAAGGAAGCACGCAGCCAAGCCTCGCGTGTATCGACCTGGGTCGACTACGCGCAGGACGGCGGAATACAGCTGCACGTTATGAACCGCTCACCAGATCCGGTCTCGGAACTCGACTTGTTCTTTGAGGCCCATAACGGCGCGCCGGATGCCCTCGACCTCAACGTCGTGTATTCCCTGGTCCTGCCCGATCTGCCGCCCTGTTCCGACCTCGTTCTCGACCCCAGCACTTGGCGCTACAGGACTTCAGGGCGCGATCCGGAAAGCCCACCGAAGAGTCCTATCGCTGTCCTACCGTCCAATGACGGGTGGAAGCAGCAACCGGAGCCGGACACGCTGATAGTTGTCTCCCTTCGCTTCGTGGACCGCACAGGAGAACAGTGGTGGCGCGACTATGGGCAGCTCAAGAGCATTGAATCCTACCCCGACAAGTTCACCAGTGAAGGCGCGATCGAGTCCGGAATGGGAGGTTTCACCCGGATTCCTAAGGTACAGCGGACCCCCTCGTGTGATGAGGCTCCGGCGTGATGCCTCTGTGGGCAGAGGGGCGAACGAGGCGGGTGCACAGCGGGCGCGGGTCGTCGTACTGCTCCCATATCGGATCGAGAGCGGGTGTACCGGTGAGAGGCCGAGGCGAAGCCCGCAGGCTCGACGCGTAGGAGGCGACACTAGGGAGCTGAGTCGCGCACTCTTCGCCGGCTGTCCCCATCGGGGCAGCTTTGCCGAATAGAAGGAGTGCGCATGACCGCCATCTCTTGGACCCCGAAGCTCACTAACGTCTCTGGCGCCGACGGCACGACCAGCACGGGCCGATACGTCGACGCGAACGGCGTCTGCACGTTTACCGCGCAGATCAACGCAAAGAAGGAGACCGTGTCGGCCTCCAGCGCCGGCTTCGGCCTGACTCTGCCGGTACCGGCCGCGGCCGGCGTCCGCTACACGTTCCAGCTCAGCCTCGACGGCCGTGACGCCGACAATGGCGTCTGGACCGGTGAGGCGGTGATCTATGCCGGATCAGACGGCACGAAGATCGACCGCATGCGCGTCACCAGCGGCACGAACGGCGCTGCGGTGCTGAACATCGAGCACCTCTACGGTGACGCCGAGGGCGCCACCAATGCGGAGATCATTACCGTTACCGGTTCCTACCCGACAGCCTGATCCCACCGGTGCCGCGGGGCCGACGGCGTTTCCGCGTCGGCCCCGCGGCCTTTCCTGATGTGCTCAAATGCGTTGGAGCCGACGCTCCTCGGACTCCACGAATAGGTATCCCCCACGTGATGAGGGTTTCTGGTCTTCAAGGAGTCCACACACGGGCAGCAGCGCCGAATAGGATGGTCGTTGGCCCGGTACTGCATCCCCCGTCAGTACCGGGCCCTTTCACGTGCCGTCAGTTGGTGGCGTGGTTGTGCTGGATTCGGTCGGCGTGGCCGGCGATGGTGTCGGCGGCCTGTTCAAGGGCGGCAAGGAACGGGTCGTACGCCGCGGTGAGGACCGCGTCTCGCAGGAAGCCGTCGACAGTCTTGCCCGCGGCCGCCGCCGCGATCTGCACCTGGTTCTGCTCGGCGGCCGTCAGCGGCACTGTGAGGACTTCAGTCTGGGCGACGTCCATGCGAGGACCGTACCAGCGCCCTGGGGGCCGTCAGGCGCCGTCTCGGGGCTGATCTTAGTCTTGTGCTAGACGTGGCCGGTCTAGTTGAGCAGTCCGCGACGGCGCGGGGGGTTGATCGGCTCCGGCTCGTACGGGGCCAGGAGGATCGCCTCGGCACGGTCGGGGGACTTCATGCCGCGCCCCTTCATCTGCTTCTTCGACTCGACGACGGAGTAGCCGCCGGCGTTCGACAGCAGCTTCGGTGTGGAGAGCTGCGCCGCGGACTTCTTGTCGATGCGGTAGCGCAGGCGGCCGTGGCCGGTGGACGGGTCGGGTTGCAAGAGGCTGCGGGTGGCGAGCCACATCTCATCCCTTTTGCGATAGGGCCGCATGACGGCGCCCGGGTCGTCCTGGGTGGGGTTCTCGGACACCATCACGCCGACGATCTGCGCCTTGTGCCGCCCGTTCTCGCCCCAGCGTTCAAGCATGCTGGTGACGCCGTGACCGATGCCGTTCTTGTCGACCTTGACGCGGACGGGGTGCGGGGAGCGCAGGGCGTCGGCCAGGCGCTGCGCGGCGTGGATCTCCTCGAGGACCTTCTCCGCGACCTTGACCTGGTCGTCGTTGGCGGCGCCGGCGCTCGCGTGCCGGTTCTCGATGACGTCGCCGACGGAGCGGGCGATGGCGAATTCGTCGCCACCGTCTGCTGCGACGTCCACGCCCAGGCGGACCCAGGCGCCTTCCTTCACGGTGTGGGTGGCGGTCTCACCCTCGAGGCCGAGGTCGCAGAGGCGGTGCCAGCCGGGCCCGGTGGGGTCATCGGCGTTGATGGCGTCCTCGATCCAGGTGGGCGGGATGACGAGGCCTCCGCCGCCCTTCGGGAACCTTGCGTACACCTTGGCCACGACGTACGGGTGATCTTGGCCGTACGCGCGGATCGTGCGGTCCACCCAGTCCTGGTCCGGCATGTGCCGACTCAGCGTGTGCAGGTCGTTCGGGTTGGGCGGGCAGTCCGTGCAGTACGGGACCCGCTCGCCCGTGATCGCCGGGGAGGTGAGGGAGGAGATCGGGATGGTGACGGTGGTCGGTTCCTCCGGGGCGTCGCCCTCGATGCACAGCTCCTCAAACCAGGACGCGGGGTCGTCCATGGCCGGGTTGCCGATCGCCAGCATCGCGGCGTGTCCGCCGGTCAGCAGGTTGTTCGTGCCGTGGCCAATGGCCGGCGCGATACCTCCGGCCTCGTCGACGATCAGCAGGATGTGGGCCATGTGGATGCCCTGCATCGCCGCTTCGTCGTTCGCCGGGGCCGAGAAGCCGTACGCGGCGACGAAGTCGTGCCCTTGGGGGGTGGGCATCTTGTACTGGACCGTGTCGCAGTAGCCGGGCAGGCCTGCCCGGGGGACCACCTTGCGGATGTGGGGCCAGAGTTGCCGCTGCACCTGGCGGAACCGTGTCGCGGTGGTGATACAGAGCGCGGTGCCGACCGGGTAGACGTTGACGAACCAGGTGGCGGCCCGAGCGGCGAGGTGGGTCTTGCCAACGCCGAAGCCAGCCGGGACGGCGACACGCTTGTGGTCGACGAGCGCGTCCAGGACGTCGCGCTGCAGGCTCCATATGGACTCGCCGAGGACGTCCTCCACGAAGCCCGACGGGCTATCCCGCCAAAGCCCGTACAAGGAGCCGGTGACCCGCTCGACCTCCCGCATGACGTACGACCGCTCGCGGGCGCTGATGTCGTGCTTGAAGGCATGGCGTCGCGCGGCTACAGGGGCACGGAGCAGGATGTCGGCGACATTGGAAGCGTCGCGGGAGATGACGCCCGGCTTACGGGCACGCTGCAGCTCCTGGCGTGAGGGGGCCACGCGAAGGCGAGACGAAGGCTGCGTGCGAGACATGCCGGGGAAGGTGCAGCCCGCGAGGATCTAGTGTCGCGGCCTGGCCGACGGTCCATGCCCAGACCATCGGCCAGGCCGCGGAATCCGGCACTGCCCAACAGGAGATGCCACCCGGGGAACGGGATCGGCGGAGTGTGCCGGAAATCTTGCCGGGGGCGCCCCTGCTCCGGGGAGTGGAGCAAGGGCGCCCCCGGTCTCGGGGGGTGCGTGGCTGGAGTGCCTTACCCGGGGGGAGCTCGGGGTCAGATAGCCAGCCGCACCTTGTAGTACGTCAGGGGCCGGATTCTGTTACGCCTGGTCCACGATCGGCGGCGCCGTGGTCCAGATGTCCGTGATGAAGACCGGGTAACTGCGCTGGTATGGCTCGCGCAGGATCCGCTTCGTGAGTCGCTCCAGGTAGTCCCGCGAGAGGGGCGGGCGCTCGATCTCGAACGACCACACCGCCTTGGGGGTGGTCTCGTCGAGCGGCTTGCCCGCGGCGACCCATCGGTCGATGGCCTCTCGGGCGGCCTTCCTCACCCGGGCGAGCTCCTCGGCAATTGCGGCCGGCGAGGTGGACACGAACACGATGGAGCCCTTGCCACCACTGTCGGCATCCCAGCCGAGGGCGGCATCGAGGCGCTCGGCCTGCCGGATCAGCTCGAGCAGCGCGGCGACGGTGGAGCAGCCAGGACAGCCGCAGCTCCCGACCGTGGGCGCGGTCGACTCGGCGGCGTTTTGAGGCTGCTCGGCGGTCGAGGCGTTGTAGGCAGCGACGAGGTCCTGTTCCTCCTCGGCCCGGAGTATCGCCCGGCGGAAGACCTCCATGTCCCTCTCAACGGCAGCCCGCTCGTCGGCGGTAAGCCGAAACCAGGGCTGGAGGTCTCTGCCCTCGCTCTCGGCGATCAGGCGCCGGGTCTCGTAGAGGTGGCGGGTCAGGTTCGGCGGAAGCATCGTGCGCCTGGGCATGGAAGATCGCATCGTCATGCCCAGGGGAACGTCAGACGGCCGGATCCTGTGACACCCTCCCCTCCCATGCCACTGCTGCACCTGGTGTCCCTCGAGGCTTAGCGATCACTGGTACGCGCCGATGCCTGAGCGAAGCGAAGGCATCGGAACCTACTTAATGGTGGTACGTGATCTTGTTACTAAAGGGGCCCAGTTCTCCGGAAGCCGGAAGTCCGGCGACCCGTAAACCGGCGACCGGAAACCCGTCTCCGGTGGCCGGGGACCGAAAACCCGTCTCCGGTGTGACCAGCGGCGAGGCAACAAGAAGACCGGCCCCGATGGTGCTGGGGCCGGTCAGTTTCGGGCGGGCGGTGCCTTACTGGCCGTGGCGCTTACGGGCCGCTGCCCGCTGCTTGTAGATCAGATCCCTGTGCACGCCGGCGTGCTCGGCGATCTGCTCGGGCTTCCAGCCGTAGGGCTCCTGCGACAGTGCAAGCACCGCCTCCTGCATGTAGCGCACGGCGATCTCGCGGCGGGCCCGTGCCGCGTACACGATCGGGGCCGCCTTGAGGAGCTTCTCCTCGGCGTCGGCGACGCGCTTGATGCCCGCCTCCTCGGCGGCCTGGACGAGCTCGGCGTTCGTCCCGTTCGGCAGCGGGTGCCGCTTGTCGCCGAACATCAGTCGGGCGAGCGCGTGCCGATAGCCCATGTTCGTGAGTCCCGCGGTCCCTGACAGGCCGAGACGCTGCTCGTAGAACCAGAGGTGCGCGAGCGCCTCGTCTCGCTCGTCCAGGTGCAGAGCGAGCTCCGCGTCGGCCTGCTCGATGATGCGAGCGGCTTTCACGACCAGGGCGTCGGGGCGCGCCTTGGCGACCAGGTCCTCGGGCCGCTTGAGGCCGAGGTCCTCGAGGACCTTCTGTTCGGCGTCCTTGTCGATCTGGTCGTAGTTCGGGGCCTTGATGCGTGGGCCGTACGTGATCCCAGCCTTGGGCATGGTGGCTATTCTCCGTCCAACTGTGGCGCGGTCTTGCGCCGGCGCGCGGCGACTGGGGCAACCCCATGCCTCCACCACGGCGAGAACAGTACACCAAGGTAAATGGGCGTGTCAGGGACGCCGCGACTGCACGGGCACTGACCTGCAGCGGAGCGCGGCGAACGCGACGCCGCCCAGGACCAGGACGAGGCCGTACCCGTCGCGCACGTACTCTTGCTCGGGAGCTGGGTTGCTCGGGGTGTCGGTGGTCGCGATCCGGCCGAAGCCGATGTTCGGGCCCTGCGGGATCCGTACGGCCCACAGCCGGAACGGACCCAGGCGCAGGTACCGCGGCTCGCGCACGCGACGCTGCAGGATGATGCGGGGACTCATGACGTTGCGCCTGCCTCCCTGGCGCGCCGCTCGGCCTTGTTGCGCTTGTACTCGGCCCACTCCTTCCGCGGCATCAGGGTGAACGCCCCCATGGCCACGCGGCCGATGACCAGGTCGAGGCCGGCCTTCGGGCCGGCGCGGTCCTTGCCGTGCAGTACCCAGCCGATGCCGAGGATCGGCGCCGGGGCTGTGGGCGGCACCCGCCATACGCCGAGGATGAACCGGCCGAAGTCGAGGAAGTGCGAGCGGCGGACGGACAGGAGGAGCTCGGCGACGAGGAACCCGGCGGCCGCGGACAGCGACCAGCACCGCCACAGAGTGAAGGTGATCACCGCATACGCGGCCCACTCGATGCTGCGGACGATCCTGTCCGCGGTCCAGAACGGCAGCCGGTAGCGGACGGTGCCGGGGAGCGTCTCGTAGTCGAAACGGTCGTCCCCGTCCCTCCACGACAGGTGCGCTCTGGACTTCTTCGAGTACGACGCCTGATGGGGGCCGTCGTGCTCGGCGAGGCGCTGGCACTGCCACCGGTCCCCGATGTACCACTTCGGACGGGCCGGGCACTGACGACGTCGCTTCATCGCCGCACCCACGAGAACAGGAAGTCGAGCAGGCCATCGAGGAGCCCCTCGAAGTGGGTGGCGATCCATCCCGGCCCGGATCCCGTCGACGCGCGGCCGCGGCTGCGGCGTTGGCGCTTCATCGGGCGGCCGCCACGGTCGTGGAGCGAACGCCGTCCGGGGTGAGCTGGTACTCGCGGCCGTCCGCGTACATCACCAGCACCTCGCTTGGGAGCTGCGGCCGGCGCACCTTCCACCCGGCCTCGTACGACTCCCGCGGGTTGTCCTCGAACCAGCCGTTGCAGACGGTGCAGACGAGCAGCAGGTTGTGCGCCTGGTTGATCCACTCCTCCCGTGCGCCGCCCATGCCGCGGTTCACACGGTGGTGAATCGTCAGGTCCTCCCGCTTCCCGCAGCGCACGCACACGCCGCCGTCGCGGTCGTAGACAATCGCCTTCACCACGTCGGTCGGGCCGGTTCGCCGTCGTGCCTTCACAGCACTGGTCTCCTCGCCTGCCCCGGGCGCCGGGCCGCAATGGTCACGGCCCTGGTGGGCGCGCCCGGGGCGAGGCGGGGAGAGTGAACGGCGGCCGCGGCTTACGTCGCGTCGACCGGCTGCGCCTCCCACAAGGTGCGCGCCACGTTCTCCGTGCCCTGCGCCGTGCGGGGGCGACTTGCGCAGTTCCATCCGGGCCGTGGACGTCGTTGCGCAACCACCGTCCAGCCGGCTGCGCGCAGGCTCGCGCCGGTCTCGCCTTCCTGCGTGTACGTGATCAAGCGGGTGTACCCGAGCGCCTTCGCGGCTCGCCACGCCGCTCCGTACAGCAAGCTGTTGGCGTTGCGTACGCCGTCCGTCGCGGTCCGAGTGACCTCGAGTGTCTGGCCGTCGTCGAAGTGCCGGGCCACGGGGCGTCCCACCATGGCCACGGCACGCAGGATCCCGTCCTGATCCGCAGCCCCGACGGCGAACACGGCCCCAGGGGGCGGTCTGTGGTGCCGGTGCCACGTGGCGACGAACTCCTTGGCGTCCTTTTGCCGGACCGGCACCAGATGCAGCCGCGTCTCCTCCTCCCTCATCGCCGCGGCTCGGTTCTGCCCAGGGCGCTGGGTGCTGGCTCCAGGAGACGGTGCAACTGCGCCCAGGTGGTCACGCCCAGGACGTCCTCGGCGAAGCCGGCCAGGGTGTCGGCCCACAGTGCGTACGGCGTGCCGTGCCGGAGGTACGACAGGACCAGAAGGTCACACAGGACGTCGTCGTCGAGAATCGCGAGGGTGGCACGCCGGTCGGCGGCGGAGGCCGCGGTCAGGTGCTCGAGCAGATCCAGGCGGGCGAGCCAATCGGGTACGGATGACGTGGCTTTGCACAGGCCGGAGTCGACGATGTTCCGGGCGCGGGCCGCGAGGCCGGCGATCCGGGTGCGGGGTGCGGCGGTCGCGAACATGGCCGCGGACCGTAGGCACGGGCCCGCCTACCGTCGCGCTGTGAGGTGTCGTGACGTGAAACAGCAGATCAGGCCGCGTCATGTCACCTCGTCGAGAGGCGACGGCAGGTGAGGTGACGCGATACGGATCCGGGGCATCACGTCACCTCTCCTCCTGCCGGCTCAGTCCTCGCGGTGCTCGGCGAGCGCCCGCTCGAGGGCGTCGAGGATCGTCACGATGTCGTCGATCTTCACGTAGGCGATCCCGAAGGTGACGGTGCCGTCGTCGTGGACGTCGAATGCGTACTCGGAGTACGTCTGCTCGTCCTCGTAGTGGTAGCTGCCGGGCTCCGCCTCAGCGAACCCGCCGGGGCCCTCGTCGAACCAGTTGGCGCCCCACGTCTCCTTCATGGCCTGGCCGACCGCGGCCTTGGGGACGTGTTCGAACTCGATCGTGGCGCGCCCGTGGTCATCGAGGCACACCTTCCCCTCGCCCTCACCGGGCTTCTTCCAGCGCAGGGTGGGGCCGAAGCACTGGCATTTCTCGGCGGGGGTGAGGGCGGGGAACGCCGTGGTGAATGCTTCCTGCGCGGCGAACTGCTGGTCGTCCCAGCTCATGCGCCAGTCGTGGATTGCTCGGATGACGTGCGGTTGCACGCTGCTCCTTTCCGCCCTGCGGCGCGGGGCCGCCTGGGCGGCGGCCGCGGGACGCGTCGCGAGCGGGCGCACCCTGCACACCGCGGAAGCCTTGCGTCCGCTTCGGGGTTACTGGCCGGTCGCGCGTGACGAGTGTCGGCTGCACGCTCGAGGTGTGGACTGGCCCGTCTCTGTTGCTCTCGTTCAGTCCGTGCAGACGCTGCCGGTGGGCTTTGATCTCCACTACGAACCCAAGTTATGGACAGGGTTTGTTCCTTGTCCGTTGTCCACGGCTGAAACGAGTCGGGCCCTCCGGCAGAAGCCCCGACCCCGTGCCGGCGTCAGTTCTGGCAACCGCACCCTGATGCGGTCCTGGCCTCGGCCATGGTGATCGCGGGGGCGACTGAAGTCTCAGCCGGACGTACAGAAGGCGTCGACGCCGCAGCAGGCGTCTCGCCCTCCGTTCCGCGGCGGCCCGCACGGTCGGATTCGGCAGCTTTGAGGCCGCCGGCGCGAAAGAGCTCATCTCGACCGGGGCTGGTGGGACTTCAGCCGCCCGAGCAGCGCCAGCCCGGCCACTCCCGCACCGACGGACCAGAGCCCGGCAACGACGCGCCGGTGCTGCTGTCGCTGGAAGTCTCGTTGTTGCGCGTACGTACGGATCCCGGAGCCGTGACCGGGGGAGCACCTGTCGCCCGGGACCATCGGCTGCCCATGCTCTTCCTGGTCCGGTCCCATGTTGTGGCCCATGCACGTCACCTCGTCCACCAGGCCCTGGTTCTGCACTCCTTCGAGGGCCTGGTACAGCCCCCACAATCCCAGCGTCAGACAGGCGAACACCAGGACGCCACGTATCGTCACACGCACACTCCACTCCTCACGGACAGGCTGCCGCTGCGAGGTGACATGCCGGACAGGGGGCTACTCCAGGGCCTTTTGGACGGCGGTCAGGATGGCTTCGGTGTCGGCGCCCAGAGCGCGGGCGGCTGTGGTGAAGTCTCGTGCAAGCGTGGCGAGTTGGTTCGGGTCGGGGTGGGCCGGTTCGGACGGGAGCGCCGCGACCCGGGTGCCTGCGCCACGGCGGGAACGGATCAGATCGGCGGCTTCCAGCTCGCGGTAGGCGCGGGCCACGGTGCCCGGTGCGAGGCCCAGATCGGCGGCAAGCTGGCGCACCGTCGGCAGTCGTTCGCCCTCGGTCAACTGGCCGGTGCGGATCAGGGCAGCGAGCTGGGCGCGGACCTGCTCGTACGGCGGTACCGCGCTGGTGGTGTCGACGCGGACAACCGGGCCGGTCATCGTCGGGCCGCCCGGGGCGCCATCACGGTGAACAGGGACCACGCCAGAGTGACCAGCCCCAGCAGGCCCAGGGGGTAGATCACCAAGGCGGTCACGGTGCCCAGCGTCGCGGCGCAGCTCGTGTGCGTCAGCACGACGGCGATCATCAGGACTACGAGCAACAGCTGGCTCGAGACCAGGACACCCCAGGCTGCGGCGATCATCCAGCAGCGGTCGCGGCGCTGCTGGTCGTCGCCGGGGCGGTGGGCGATGCGACGCAGGGCCCAGGCGCAGGCGGCGGTTCCGACACCGAGAGAGACGGCGATCGGGATGCCGTAGAAGAGGCCAGGCCAGGGGCCGAGGGGTTGGTCAGCGCCGTCGCAGCTCCAGGTGACGGCCCGGCCCGCCCGGCCCAGGACGTCGGGGGAGGCCGTGGCAGCGCCGATCACCAGCAGCACGACGAGAGATACCGCCTGGAGCAGAAGCAACGGGGTCGCACGGGGCGGCACGTGGTCTCGGACCCGACGCGGAGTGAGACCGGCGGTGCGTACCGCTTCCCGGGGACGGGGGGTGAGGGCGTCACCGAGCAGAACACCGCCCACCACGCACAGCCCGAAAGCGGTGATGGCCAACACGAGGGGCATGCCGTAGTCGTCGCCGAAATCGCTGGTGTCCATGCTGGCCAACAGCGGCGCGGCCACGGCGCCCACGGCCAGACCGGACCAACGAACGTAGCGGTCCGCGCGGGAGCGGCGACAGGATTCGGGCAGGACGGTGTCGAGCACAGGGACCCCAGTCGAAGTCGAAGTGGTAATGGCTGCGCATTGCGCCCAGCAGAAGCGGACACCGAGTGCGGCAGCCATGCTTGTATCAAGCAGTGAGTACAAGATGGCGCGGACAGGACCTTGTGTCAAATGCTCGATACAAGTTGAGTGAGTGGCCGTTCCCCGCGCATTCGAACACCCCCTGGAGCACTTACACCCACCCTGGCCCTGGGGTGAGCCGCCACGGCCGATCGATACCGGCCGATCGTGGCCACACTGCGTCCGTCCCTGGTGCCGACCACCACCTGTCCAATGCCAAACGACGTCACTTCCCACTGCCACGCTGGGCGATAGCCCGTGGACAGCTCAACAGCGCATAAATCAAGTTCGACGGTCACCGGCTCGTCATGTGGCGGACCGAGGACACCGTGCGCCTGCAGACCCGGTCCGGCCGGGACGCCACGGCCGTCTGGATGGATCTTGCGCTTGCAGGCATGCAGCTCCCTGCCGGGGTCGTCCTGGATGGGGAGGCGATCGTCTACATTGCGGGCCGGATCGACTTCGGGGCCGCGCAGTCACGCGCCAACTCGACCCCGGCACGGGCTCGCGTCCTGGCTGAGCGACACCCTGGCCACTACTTCGTTTTCGACGTCCTACGCCACCCTGCCCATGGAGACACTCGCGGCTGGTCGTACGTACGGCGCAGGGCGCTCCTCGAGCATCTTCTTGAGGAGTACGGCATGGGCCCGCCGATCCAGGCCGTGCCGACGACGACGGATGTTGAGCTGGCCCGCGCCTGGTGCGAGGCGCTGCAGCCGCAGGGCGTGGAGGGCCTCGTCATCAAGGTCGGGGCGAGCACATACCGGGGCGGGTCCCGTCAGTGGCGCAAGGTCCGCCACGCGGAGACCGTGGACGCGAAGGTCGTCGGCCACACGGGGCCGGCCTCGCGGCCGCGGGCCCTGGCCGTGCGTCTCCCGGACGGGCGTATCGCGCTCTCGCAGGCATTGAAGGCGGCGCCGTCCGCGCAGATGGCGCCGTTCCTCGAGGGCGCGGGCCCGGGGCGGCAGGCGCGTACCGGCGGGGGTGATCGGTACCGCGCGGTCGACGTCGACGCGGTCGTGGAGGTTCTGGCGGGTACGACCAGACACGCGGTCGTGACTGTGACCCGCGTGCGGTAGCCCGGGGTGCTGCAGGCGTGCCATGGTGTAAACGACTGCCTGGCAGTCTTTCGGCTCGGGGCCCCTTCTGGCCCTCAATTCCGTCGGGGACCCGTCGCCTCTCATCGGGCCGTCAGCATCCTGGTGCTAGGACCAGGGGCTGGCGGCTTGGTGCAGTTGTATCGCCGCCTCAATCACGCGCAGCGTCCAGTAGGTGGCCGTCATGACGGCCCCTGTGATGACGCAGGCCACTCGGACCCGACGCCACCATGGGCGCTGCTCGTCGTTGCGGTGGTTCTCGGTCCGCACCATGCGGTACCTCCCAACTGCCTGACGGGGGTCAGGCGACCCGGCCCTCGAACTCTCGGGACCCGGGTGTCCGAGAGGGCGTTGCCCGGATGGGGGTATCGCTGACGTCTATTGCAGCACTACATGTGGGGATTGGCTCATACGTGCCGCCGTGACGGGCGGTGCTCAACGCTCGGCGGCATCACGAAACGTATCTGAACGGCTAGTTAGTACTAAAACAGGCAGCAGAGGCGCCTGACCTGCGCATTCTCGTGCGGGTGGAACTGTTTAACCCCGGGTCATGACGCAAAGTAATCGATGTGTCGTGCGTCACGTTCCGCTTGACGGTCTCCTGGTGCATCACTTTGATGCCCCCTCACGAGCGGCGGCCCGCGCCGCATCCATGGCCTCGGCGAACTTGGCGTCGCGGTGGCGCCGCTGGTAGACGGCGGCGGCGGTGACGCCTACGGTGGCCGCGGCCGCCAGAACGGTCGTGCCTGGCTTGCTCAGGGCATCGAGGAAGCGGGCCACTCGTTCGGGGGTGAGGCGCATCTGCCGTGTGTACCCGTACGGCGCGGCCGCCGAGCTCACCGCGTCGCAGGCCATCGCGAACGCCGGGTCGCTCCTCCAGCCGCTGGTGCTGGAGACGCCGAGGATCAGCTCTGCCCGGCTCGGGGCGACACCGAGGGCCAGGAGCCGCAGGAAGTCAGCGCGTCCTGTCCGACCCGCTTCCTCGGGACCGTCGGGGTCACGGCCGGCGAGGGCGATCGTCAGTCGCGCATCGGTACGCGCGCTGGCCCACACGGCGGGCAAGTCGAGGCCAAGGTCTACGACCGCGGTGTCCAGGGCCTGGCCATGCCGGAGGGCGGTGATCAGCCGTTCTGCCTGGCGGGCGGTGAGCTGGTCGGTGGTCATGCTTCCGCACCATAGAGCGGCCGCGGAACGCGCTGTGCCCCGGCCGAGGAGTCGTCCGGCCGGGGCACAGCACGTGGTGGGGTCAGGCTTCGGTGCCGCGCGTGCCGCCGGTTCCGGTCGAGCACTCGGGGTCGAAGATGTTGCAGGCCGTGCCGGTCGGGTCCGGCGGCATGGGCGCGGCCGGCGACGGCGTCGGCCTGGGCGGTTCGCTGCTGGCCGGGGAGCTGGGCGACGGGTCCGCGGGCGCCGTGGTCGTCGGGCCGGGCTTCGGATCGCTCGAGGAGTCGCGGGCCTGAGTGATGACGACCGAGAGCATGGCGACGACCAGGACCAGGGCGAGGCCCAAGCAGACGACCATCACGTGCAACAGGCGCGCGAACCGCGGGCAGGGGGTGTCTCGGAAGCAGGGGGCGGGCTTGGGACAGACGGGGTCGGACACGGGTGTTCCTCCGGTACGGGGACTGGGCGACCGGACGGTGTCCGACCCGGGCGCCTTGCGTCGCGTCCTGCGGAGCGTCACCTGATGCGGACCGGCGGAGCGGGAACCTTCACGGCGGGCGCGGCCGTGCCGGGACCTTCGGGGCGGGCGCCTTCGGCGGGGCGGCGAGCTTGCGCGCGGTGCTCGAGCCGCTCCCGGCATGGTTGGTGCCAGCGGGCGCCGCGCCTGCAGAGCCGTACGGCAGGCACGTCACGGGGTCCAAGGTGCCGACGACGTACCCGGGGCAGCGGCGGGAGCTGCTGTCGCTGTCGTCGTCGACGTCGGCGACCAGGAGCGCGAACAGCACGACCAGGCCGAACACGAGGGCGCCCACGGCGACGGAGACGACCAGGCGGGACGTGCGGTCGTTCGGCGCGGAGAACTTGGTCAGAGAGGGCTTGGTCACGGCGTGGCCTTCCAGGGGCGAAGTGGTGAGGCCGCGGATCGTGGAGGCCGGGGACGTCTTGCGTCGCGCGGTGCCGAACAAGGGTGCCTGCCGGGCCCCGGCCAGGCGGGCGGTGCCGGTACGTGACCGGGCACACGGGACCACGTTGTCTGGGTATGGACGATCTCGAGGACTGCCCGGTTGGCGATCCGCCCTCCCCGCTGCTGCCGCTGCTCACGGTCGAGGAGGCGCAGAGTGTGGTGGAGGTGCTGGGCGCGGTGGCGGCAGGCGGCGCGGTGGACGTGGAGCTCGCCGTCGTGCTCCTGTCGAATCTCGCGGCGAGGGTGCCGTCGCGTGCGGAGTCGTCACTGGGTGCTGCGGAGGCTGAGCTCCTGAAAGCGGCGGCTCCGTTCGGCCCCCCCCACAGGTTTCAGACGCGGTGTACACGGCGTTCTATCAGCTCAGCCGGGCCACCTCTGTAGGGAATGCGGCGACTTTGCGGAGCGCCCGGGATCGCGTGGCCCGGATCGACGGTGCGCGGATCCGACTACCCGACAGCGAGCCAGGCCGACGTCTGCGCTCTGCGCTGAAAGCCTACGCAGCGGCGTGGGTCGCCCTGGACGCGTCCGCCCGGTCGCACAGGGACAGCCCTGCTCAGGCGTAGAAGGGGCAGGGCGTTCTACCGGGGCGGATCCTCGCCGGCGATCCGGTCGAGGTCGACGTCGAGGGCAGCAAGGTCCGGCTGCTCGAGGAGCTCGGTCATGGCAGCCTCGCGCATCTCCGGCTGGTAGGCCTCGGTCACCTCGGCCGCGGTGACGCCCAGGCCGCGGGCAAGCTGGGCGGTCTGCGCGTCGTCGAGACCGTTCGTCGCGGCGATGGTGGCCCAGACGTGGAACGTCTTCTTCGCCTCCTCGTCGAGCTCTCAGCCCATGGCGCGGGCGTGGCGGCACATCCAGTCGTAGAACGACTCGTCGGTCATCAGTCTCCGATCTCGGGGCGGGCCGGGCGCGCGGATCAACGATCCCAGCACCTGGCCCCAGCTTGGGGCGGAACCGCCCGAAGCTGGAGCGGGGACCGGTCAGGCTGCGGTGTCGACGTCGTCGCGGGCCAGGGGGACGGCGCCCTCCGCGGTCTTGAGGGCCTGGCGGGCGGCGACCAGGTCCGGGCCCTGGACGCCGTGGTCCCGGCAGGTCTTCCACCAGCCGTGCGTCTGGACGGCGGCCGTCGCTTCCCGCAGGTCCTCCCACAGCTTGTCGTACGCCTCGGCGTCGGCGGGGTCCCAGCCGGGGGAGGCCTCACGGCCGGCTCGCTCCCGGCCCCGGTCGGTCACCTCCGGCCACCCACTGTTCGGTTCACGGGACCAGGGGAGGCGCGCCTGGAGGGCGTGGAGCTCGGCGTACAGCTCGGCGGCCCGGCGCTGGGCGTCCCGCAGCTTCTGAGGGAAGGCGTGGGCGTTGAACTTCTCCTCCTCGGCGGAGGCATGCTCGGGGGAAGGGGTGGTGGCGCTCATCCTTCGGAGCCTAGTTCGAGAGACCGACAGTGCTCCGGCTCCGGCTCGTTCCGCATCGCGGCGTCGGCACGCGCCAGGGCGTCGGACACGGACTCGCCCAGCGGGGCCGGTTCGTACACGGTGACGGTGGGACTGAGGCGCTCCACGAGGGCCGCGGCGAGATGGTGGTGGAGGGTTCGTTCGTAGTCGGCGCGGAGCTGCGGGTCGCGGTCGATGCACCGCCAGGCGGCGCGGTCGATCTGCTGCTGGACCGTGATCTCCTCGCCGTCGACGGTGACCGTCGCGGCCAGGACGACGAACGGTCCGAACGGGTTGAAGGCTGCGTCGTACACGGGGCCGGACGGCTCGAGGCTGCTCATGTGCGGGGGAACGGCGCGCGGCGGCGGCCTGTTACAGGCGTCCGGCGGTGGCGGCGGGGTGCGTGGGCCAGCCAGTACGGCGGGCAATGCTGGGCGTCCTCGAGCGTCCGGGCGAGGCTGCGGAGCGCCTCGGTCGCGCCTCTGACCTTCGTTGCGGTGTCCGTGCCGCGGTCGGTCATGTCCGGGGGAACGGCGGACCGGGAGTGGCCGTTACATCCGGGCCCGGGAACGGCGACGGCCCCCGCCGTGTGGGCGGGGGCCAGGCGGCCCGTGGGTCAGGTGGCTAGCTCGTAGTCGTCCGGGGAGAGCATGTCGTCCATCTCGTAGAGCTGGGCGAGGTAGTCGCGCACCAGGGCCTCGCCGAGGGCGCCGAACATGCCGGACAGGACGATGGCGGCCATGACTGGGGAGACGACATCGGCGGCCTGTTGGAAGGCCGAGGTGCGGCTGCCCTGCCACGGGTAGGAGCGGCGGAACCCGACGAGGAGACCGGCCTCTGCCTCCGTGAGCCGCAGACCGTCGCTCTCGCGCTTCCAGGTCCGGGACTTGCCGGTGAGGCACCAGGACGGGCCGTCGGCGGAGAAGCAGTTCCCGCCCTTGGCCCGGCCGGTCTTCGGGTCGACGGGCCGGGTGCCGCGCGTGTTGACGCGCTCGCCGGGCTGCCAGCCGAGGGCCTGCGCCATGGACGTCGCGGGGAGCGGGCGGATGCGGGCGGTCGTCGTGCCGCTGCACCAGCGGGAGGCGATCATGTACACGCGCTTGCGGCGGGACGGCAGGCCGTAGTCGGCGGCCTCCATCACCTCACGGTTGGCGTACATCCACTCGGACGAGTAGAACTCCATGGCCAGGTCGTCGAGGATCTCCTCTGGGAGGTTGCTGGACTGCTCCATGGCCATCCAGCGGATCGGCGCTCCGGCGGCCTGGAGGGCGAGCGGCCAGATGACGACCTCGAGCATCAGCGCGATTCGCGGGTCGCTCACGTCTGCGGCCTCCGCGCGAACCTCGTCCCAGGTGGCGCCAGACCGCTCGCGGTAGCCGACGTGGTAGCCGTGCTCTGCGCACATCGGGCACTCGTCCAGGTCGGGGTACAGGTCGTCACAGTCGATGTCGGTGACGGGCATGGTCCCGGCGGCCTCGCTGACGTACCCGATGGCCTCGCACAGGATGACGATGTTCTGGGCCTCCAGGCCGGACAGCTTGCCCGCGGGGGAGAACGTGGGGCACGGCGGGCTGATGATGACCGCGCCGGTGTAGCGCAGCGCGATGTGCTCGGGGTCCAGGGTGGTGATGTCGGCGCAGATGCGGCGGTGACCGGCGGCGCGGGCGGTGGCGCAGGCGTCCGGGGAGATGTCCACTCCGACGGCGTCGACGGCCACGCCGAGGACAGCAGCGATGCCCTCCGACCAGCCGCCGGGGCCCGCGAACAGCTCCACCACGCGGATCGGGTCGCCGGGCAGCGGAGCGAGCAGCCACTCAGCGGGCCACGGGTTGGCGGCGGCCTCCAGGACGGCGTACACCTTCGGCGGGATCGGCATCCCGGCCTTGCGGGCGAGGGTGGCGACGTGCACGGCGGTTGCAACCGCTGGGGGCAGGGTCCGCATCTGGTGTTCCTTCGTTCGTGGTCCTCGTCGGCGGTGCTCTCCACCAACACGTCGAATAGTACACCAAGGGCAATTCAGTGAGGTGTGAACAGAAAAAACGCGCAGTCTATTGCCCTGGGCTGCGCGTTCTCTCTGGGGTGAGGGCTAGTCAGCAGTACGTCGCGGCGTGTGCCTGGGCTTCGAGCACTGCGGCGGCGGCCTCGACGTCCGCCCTCAGATCGACCCCGGCGCGCTGGAGCTCCTCGAGCAGCTCCCCGGCGCTCGGGTCGTCGCCCTGGTCGTACTCGGCAACGTGCCCGGCGACCTTCGTGCGCATCGTGAGCAGCTCGGTCTCGACGGCCAACAGCCGGCGCAGCAGCATCGGCAGCGCGGTGCGGGAGTAGTTGCCGAGTCCCTCGGTCGTCTTGCGCCCGGCGATCGTGTCGGCGTGCACTTCGGCGGCGTCCAGGGCGAGGGGGAACGACGGCGGGGTGGCGGGGCGCAGCATGCGGTCCAGCTCGGCGAGCAGTTCGGGCGTTGCAGGGGTCAGCACAGGGTGGCTCCGAATCGGGGAGGGGTGCGCCCGGGGCTGTGCGGGCCTCGGGCGCAGGGGGGCGGGGTCAGATCACTTGCCGTGCACGGTCGGCGGCTCGGCGTGGTCGTCCGGCTCGCACATCGGCCCGTGCTCCTGGCAGTGCTCGGCAGCGAGCGGGATGCCCAGCGGCGTACGCCCTCCCTCGTTCTCCGCCTCGATCTCTTCGTCCGTCCGGAGCTCCTCCGGCAGGAAGTCGAGGAAGTCGTACCGTGCGAGTTCGTCGATCCGTCGGAGAAGCTCGAGGACTTCCTCCGGCTTCCGGGGGTCGGTGTCGCCCCACAGGGCGGCCAGGTCCTCCGGGACGTCCGGCAGCCGGTCGGACGCCAGGTCGTACGGGTTGAGCTCCCGCACGATCTCGCCCTGGACGTCGCGTACGGAGTCCAACTCGATGGTGTCGTCGTCGTAGTCGCCCATCGGCCGCTTGAGGACCAGGTACGCGCCGGTGGGGAACTGGCGGTGCAGCGTCACGGACACCAGGGACAGCGTCTGTACGGCGGCATACCGTGCCTTGGCCATGGCGTCGTCGAAGGCGGAGAGCGGGGCCAGGTTGGCGGTGGTCACGAGGGGTTGTCCTTCCGGGTGTTCAGCGGGCGAGGTGCGGGGCGAGGGAGACCAGGAAGTCGACGCCGACGGCGTGCAGGTCGACGGAGGCCGGGGTGGTGTCGTGCGCGCGGGCGGCCGGGTCGAAGGCGGGGGCGACGTGCCCGTACGGGCCAGACCCCGATCCGAACGCGAGCCCCTTCTGCTCGAGTTGCTCAACATGCCCGTGCCGGGCCAAGACCTGGGCCATGCGGCGCTCGAGACGCCCCCGGATCCCGGCGGGCACGACCCGACTGCCCGAGGCGGCCTCCGGCAGGAAGTGGGCCACGGCCCGTTCCACGGCGCGCACCGGGCCCTGAATCTGGACGTCGGCCACGGGATTGGTGCCGTGCAGCGTGGCCGAGTAGCGGCACCCGCTCGAGGACCAGGTGACGCCGGACGTGTTCACCAGCAGACCGGCCCGCTCGTACGTGGCCACGCCCTGAGCGCGCATGGCGTTGCCGATCTCGTAGAGCAGCGCGCGGCGCGCGCGGGCGCCGTCCTCGAGGCGGCGGGCGGCCTCGTCGTCGACGACGGGCAGCACCAGGCGCAG
The DNA here is from genome assembly GCF_015160855.1 of Streptomyces ferrugineus. Lineage (NCBI taxonomy): Bacteria > Bacillati > Actinomycetota > Actinomycetes > Kitasatosporales > Streptomycetaceae > Streptomyces > Streptomyces ferrugineus. The sequence goes on from NZ_CP063373.1 coordinate 4,061,034, forward strand.
GACCTCCCGCGCGATGGCGGCCGGGGCGAGATGGTCAAGGCAGACGTCCGGGCGGGTCGGCTCACGGTCGGGGAGCTGCCATCCGATCTCGGTGTCCCAGGTGCGGGCGACCAGGACCAGGGCGCGCTCACCCTGCACCAGGCGGGCGCCGGGGTACCGGGCGGTCCACCAGGGGGAGCACGGCTCGACGGTCCAGGGTGAGCCGGCCCGCGCGGGCAGCAGCGCGGCGACGTGCTCGGCGAGCGTCACGGCGGGGCAGGCGCGGCGGGTCGGGGCGGTGACGGACGGGGTCATGTCGTGGGGCCTTTCGGAAGGGGCCGCACCCCCGGGCAGAGGGCAGGGGCGCGGCCGGGCGGCAGGGTCAGACCAGGTGCGCGGCGGCGGCGAGGAGGAAGTCGATCCCGACGGGGCCGACCTGCGCGCAGACGCGGGTGCCGTCGTCGACGGGGTCGCCGAGCTCGGCGCGGGACGGGAGCGCGATCCAGCCGTGCAGGTCGTGGTAACCGCCGAACTCGACCTCGTCGGCGTCGACCGGCTGGAGCTGCGCGAACCGGTCGGTCAGATGCCGCGTGAAGGCGCTACCGGCGTCCGTGGAGACGTGGCCGTCCAGCGGGGGCAGCAGGACCGGCAGCGCGCCGTAAAGGCCGCTCAGGGGCCCCTCGTAGGTCAGGTGGAAGTTCGCTGCGACGCCGTGCGCCCACACGCCCCACTCGGCGCCGCTGTCGGCCGTCCACTCCAGGCCGGGACCATCGAGCCGCTCACTGCTCTGGGGGTTGGCGCCGTGGTCGATCAGGTGGAACCCGAACTCCGTCAGCGCGGTCCCCTTGTGGTGCATGACCCGCTCCCACGCCTTCAAGCCGTCGGTCCGGTGCGCGGGTTCCTGGGCGATGGCCTGGACGACGTCGCGGTCCAGGTCGGGCAGGATCCAGCGCAGGGCGCGCGTGGCGAGCGTCGCCAGGGATGCCGGGTCGGTGCCGCCGACGACAGCGTCCGGCGTCACCGGGAACAGGTCGGGCCGGTCGGCGTACAGCTCCACGCGGTCGCCCTCCTCCACGACGATCAGGGAGCGGCGGCCGTCGGTGATCCGGGACGTGGCGGCGTTGTTGCGGATGACGTACGGGGCGGGGCCGACCGTCCACGCCTTGCCCCGGCGGGCGGGCAGGAGGGCGGCGAGCGGGGCGGCAGTGGTCGCGTGGCTGATGGCAGAGATCACGGGTGTTCCTTCACTTCGGGTCAGTCCGGCGCGGTGCTCTCCGGCCGGGCAAGGTGGTCATGCGGGCGGTGCTTGCGTCGCGCCCCGGGGCGGCTCGTGCGTCCGGGCCCCGGGGCGCGACGGGTCTACAGGTCGCCGGGGTTGGCGAGGATGCGGCGGGCGGAGCGCCCGGCAGAGCTGCGGAGCGCGGCCTCAGCCATCCGGCGGGTGCGTGCTCGTTCCTGGGCTTCGGCCACCTGGGCGGCCTGGCGGCGGACAGCTTCGGCGCGCATCTCGTCGACGCGGGCCTGCCAGGCGCGGGCGGCGTCCTCGGCGCTGTCCCCTTCGGAGACGTCCCACAGGGTGGAGCCGCCGCGCAGGTCGGCCAGGAGGACGCGGTCGAACGAGTAGGCGCGCAGCAGGGCCGGGCCGTCGTCGGTCCACTTCGTGACCAGGATGTAGAGCCGGGACACGTCGGCGTCGGCGGGGAGCGCGGGGCAGTCGAACGCGCGGTGGGAAAGGCGGGTGATGGCGCCGTGAGCCTGGCAGCCAGCGAACGGGACGCCGGGGCCCTGCTCGGCTCCGCCGCACGCCGCACGGGGGCAGGTGCAGCCCTGCGGCTGTCCGCCGGTGACCGCGTGGATGTGCCTTGCCAGCAGGTTGGTACGCATCGGGTGTTCCTCCGGTTCGTGGTGGACCCGGCGCTGCTCTCGCCGGGTAGTACGCCGGGCGGGCGCATCCTGTGACGCCCCGCCCGGCTGAGAGGCGGTCAGTGCTGGTTGCAGGGGCGGCCGTTGTCGACGCGGACCTCGGCGGCGAGGCGCAGGTGCTTCTCCCAGACCTTGAAGACCTGGCGCAGCCAGTCGTCCGTGCGCTCCCACTGGTGCGTGCCGTCGGCGTGCAGGAGGTGCAGCGCGTGCGCCTGCACGGCCTCCCGCTGGGCGAACTTGGCGAACTCCGGGCGGGCCGGGTTCAGGGGGCGAGGGAACGGGAGCTCGCGGTCGACGAGCGGCACCAGGACGTACTCGCCGAGCTCGGCGGGGAACAGGGCGGCCGGGTGGTCCACGGCGATCTGCTCGGCCATGAACAGTTCCTCGGTGGCCTCGGTCGGCAGCTCCTCGTACGCGCCGGGCGGCACGGCCTCGAACTCCCGGGCGGCGGCGTCCAGACGGGCGGCGATGCCCGCGAGGGCGGCGCGGATGGAGTCCTCGGTGGTGTAGCGGTCGCGGGCGATCTCGGCGACGACGCGGGCGCGCTGGGCGGTCTGGCGGTACTGGTCGAGGAACGGTGCGGTGGTGGTCACGGGTGTCTCCGTCTCCGGTGCGTGGAAGGTGGGGCCGGGGCGCGGCGGGGGTTTCCGCGCCCCGGCGGTCAGGGGGTGGCTCAGGCGGCGATCAGCGCGGCGCGGACGGCCTTGTACTCGGCCTTGCGCGGCTTGTACGCGGCGGCGATCTGCGCGACCTGGGCGCGGGTGTAGCGGTAGGCGGTGACGGCGTGCTTCTTGAAGCCCTGGGCGGTGCGGCGGATGCGGGCGCGGCGGCCCTTGATGCCCGCGTTCTTCGCGGCGGTGCGCAGCGCCTTGACGACGCCCTTGACGGTCTCGCGGTCGGCGCCGGTGGCGATGACGTGCGTGGCCAGGGAACGGGCGGTGGTGCGGACGCGGCGAGCGGCGCGGGCAACTTCGCGGCGGGCGGCGGAGGCGGCGCGGTTGGCGCGGACGCGGTTGCGGAGTTCGACGGCGCGGCGGGTACGGGCAGAAGCCATTGGGTGCTCCTCGGTTCGTGGTCTGTCGGCGGTGCTCTCCGCCAACAAGAAAATAGTACACCAATGGCAACATCAGAGGGGATGTGTGACTCGAAAGGATTCTAGTCTCCGCAGATGAGAGCGCACACGACCGCTTCCCGCGCGGTCGGGTTCACTGCCTCCGGCTTATCGTTCGGCTACAGCTCGAACAGGGTGTCGGTGTCCGGGGCGGGGGCGGCAGCCGGCCTACGGGTGCCGGTGGCGCGGCGGCCGGTCGGCGCGTCTCCGAACAGCGCTTCGGTGCCGTACGCGTCCGGGACGGCCAGCACGGGCCGGGTGACGGCGTCGGCGTCCACCAGGGCGAGCGGCGCATCCGGGTCGAAGTCGGCGCGCTGCATGGCGGTCCAGTCGATGCCCTGGGCGTCGGCGACAGTGCTCACGGGGTCTCTCCTGTCTCGGGCGGTCGGGGCGCGGTGCTGCGCCCCGACGGGCGGAAGGGGGGCTACGCCTCGGTGGGTGTGGTGACGTTCAACTGGTCGGCGCTGATCGTGTCCTCGCGGGGCGCCGTGTCGGGCGTGCCGTCCCACAGGACGCGGGCTCTGAACGGGCCGTAGAACGAGGGCCGGTACAGGTCCAGCACGAGTCCGACGGACGGGCCCTGTCCGAAGGTGACACGGTCCCCAACGGCGTAGCCCCCGCTCTCCTCGCGCTCCTGCGCGATGTCGGCCGGGTCGACGGGCCGGACCAGGTCGCGGCCGGTAAGGAACGTCTCCTCGTACCCGTCCCACTGCACAGCAACCAGGCCGTCAGGGGCGACGCGGCGCAGGGTGCCGCGCTGTATGTACCGGCGGGGCGTCCGGTCGTACCCCCACGCGGGGGTGTGCCAGGCGATCCGCTCGACGCGCTGCTCCGGCTCGTACGCCATGGGGCACCAGGCGGCGGGCACGTACAGCACCAGGTCGTCGGGCTTGGTCGTGTAGTTCCGCCCGTCCAGCGTGATGGTGCCGGTGTCCCGGGCCAGGGCATGGAGCGGCTGCGTCAGGGCGTAGCGGGGGCGGGTGAACGGGCGGGCGGAGCGTAGGTCGGCTGTGTGGGTGAGGGGTCCGTCGTCGATGCCGACGAGCAGGTCCCCGCCCCGGATCTGCCAGGCGGGCGTGACGCGTACGAGGGAGTGCTCGATGCCGTTCGGGAGCTGCGCGGCGGCGAGGTCGGCGGTGATAGCCATCAGGGGCATGTCGTGGGTCCTTCCGGAGGAGGGGCCGGGGCGCGGGGTGCGCCCCGGCGGGGAGCTGTCAGACGCGGGCGCGGTTATCGGGGAGCTTGCCGACGGCGGCGGCCAGACCGAGGCGGAACCACTGGGCGCGCTCGGAGTCCCACTCGGCGCGGACGAACTCCGGCACCTCAAAGCCGAGGTGGGTACGCGGGGCGCCCGGGTGCGGGTCGACCGGCTCGGGCTCCCGCTCCTCCATGGGCGCGGTGATCGCCTCCACACACTCGTCGGTGAGGCGGCCCGGCCCCCACTCGTAGTCGGCCCCGGGACCCGTCAGCTTCCACAGGGCCGTTCCGCTGTGCGCGAGCGTGTAGCGCAGCTCCCAGGTGCGGCCCAGGTGCGTGACCACGTACGTCAAGCGACTGCCGGGCTTGAGCGTGTCGTCGAACTCCACCCCGGCGGCCGTGAGGGCGGCGCGGAGCTGCGCGGTGTACTTGGCGGGGATGTAGCGGGGCAGGGACACGGGAGCCTCTCTCGGTGGTGCAGGATGCCGGGGCGCGGCAGTGCGCCCCGGCGGGGACGGTCAGGGGTAGGTCAGCGCTGTGCGGTGTTTGCGTCGCCCTGCGAGCCGCACACGCGGTTGCCCATGACGCGGCAGTCCCACCCGCTCTCGTCCTCGTCGACGCGGCCGTCGCGGTTGTCGTCACCCATGGCGTCCGCGCGCCCGTCGAGGAACCCGTCGTTGTACGCGGTCACGGTGTCCGCGTTGCGGTCGACCTGGGGCCGGAAGTCGTCCGGGGTGGCGTCGGACGCGCCGATGGTTCCCAGGGTGCCCAGGACGATCACGGTGACGCCGGACGCGAGGAGGGCGGCCGCGCGGGGGCGGCGCGCCAGGATGCGGCCGAGGCGGGGGAAGCGCTGCATGGGGTGTTCCTTCGTTCGTGGTCCGTGGCCCCGGTGCTCTCCGGGACCGTGGGCGGTGCGCCCGGCGCCCGTTCCGGCAGTGAGCCGGCCTCGGGGGCGGGGCGCACCGCCCGCCGGGGGGTACGGCGGGCGGTGCGGTCTGGGGTTACGCGCGTCCGGCGCGCGCCTCCTGCTCGAGCCACTGGTCGAGCAGGGTGTCGAAGTCCTGGCCGGTACGCGCCACGGCGTAGGCGGCGGAGCGGTCACCGGCGATGAGGCAGTGGACGGTCGCGCCGTCGATCGCGTCGGCCTGGCGGTGCATCTCCTCGAGCTGGTCCTCGTAGCTCTCCTCGTAGGTGAGAGCGAGGTTGTGGACCTTCGCGTCCTCAGTGCCGAGGCCGGTGGTGACGGACAGGAAGAACAGGAGCTGCTCGGTCTTGTCGAGGGAGACGGCCATGGTGTGTTCCTTCGCTCGTGGTCTCGCCCCGGTGCTCTCCGGGGCGGCGGGGTGAACCGCCGAGAAGAACAGTACACCAATAGCAATCTCGCGCAACCGCGTCATCGGATATTCGTCGAAAGTTGCAGGTGATAGTCGTTGTGATAGGCCTGTAACACGGTTCATTGATTGACCTAGGTTGATTATTCTCGAGTGCGGCTGTACGGTCAGGGCACGCCACTAAGGCGGGGTCGGGGCGAGCATCCCCGGCCAGACCACGAACCAAGGAGCACCCGATGGCTGAGACCCAGACGACCGGCATCAAGAACGCGGACGAACTCATCACCCTTGCGGCCGCGTTCGGCCTGACCGTGACGGTCGAGACGACCGACCGCGAGACGCTCACCAGCTACGTGGTGCGCTTCGCGATCCCGGTCCCCGTCGCGTACGCCGGTACCGAGCTGGGCCGCACCATCGCGGGCGACTCCGTGGCGCTGCTGTGGACCAAGGCGAAGAAGAAGGGCGCCCGGGGGTGCCTCGTGGACGCCACCGTCTGGAGCGTCGTTTCCCACCGGAAGGTGCGCACCCTGCGGGAGGTCACCGCCGCCGTCGAGACCCTGGGGCACAACTCCGCCAAGTACGCCCGCGACACTGCGCCCCTGCCGGACGACGTCGTCGACACCCTGCACGCCGTGTTCGTCGACGACCGTAAGGTCCACCCGGGCATCCCCGCCTCCCACGTCCGCACCATCGTGAAGAACCGCCGCTTCCGGGGCTGGACCTTCCACCAGGACGACGAGAACGCCATCTGCATTGAGAGCCGCCGTTACGTCCCCGAGACCGTCACCGGGCCGACCCCGGAAGACGTCGTCGACGCCCCGCACGCCGTCTACGACAGCCACAACGACTGGCACAAGGACATCCCCGCTGCCGACGTCCGCCACATGATCACCGTCCGGCGCGCAGCGGGGCAGTCCAGCCACCAGGGCGACGACGGCACTATCACCGCCACCGGGATCCGGTTCGTTCCGCAGCCCGCCGGCTCACCCTCCCCCGCACGTCAGCACGTCCGCATCGTCAACGGCGGCACCCCCGAGATTGTCGACACCCGCGCGGCCTTGCACGAGATCAACACCGCGATGATGCAGCCGGGCAAGCGCGCAGTCCGCGAGATGTCCGCCTCCGGCTCGAGCGCCCGCATCGTCTACAGGGACCCCGCGCGCGGCACGGTGGACCTGCGCCCCGCCACGGCTGAAGACCTCGCCCCCGCGCCCATCCCGGCCGCCGCCGCGCCCCTGTTCGCCGCCATGGCCGCGTACGAGGCCACCATGTTCTGCACCGGGCCCCGTGACCTCGAGGACCTGGCGCACCAGTTGCTCGCCCTCGGGAAGGTCGCGCCCACGGCGCACCACCTCGAGGTCGGCGAAGCGCACGCGGACGTCGAGGGGGCGTGGGAGGCCCTGCGCACCGCCCCGGACCGTCAGGCCCGCACCACGGCCCACGACAAGGCCCGCGCCGCCGTCGAGCGGGCCCGTGCGGTGATCCTGGCCGTCGCCCCGCACGCCCACCGGATGCACGGCACCGACGTGCCCGGCACGGCCGAGGAGATCCGGGCCGCCGCCGTGGCGTACAACGCCGTCGGCAGCACGCCCGAGGAGCTGTCCGCCGTCGAGACCGGCACGCCCCAGGTGCGCGTGCGCTGCTCGAGCGACTCCGGCACCGGATGGAAGGTCACGGCCACGATCACGGCCGGGGTCGACACGCCCCAGGGGTTCCTCCCCGCGCACCCGGCGATCGTCGAGAAGTTCCGCAAGCGGGACGGCCGCGAGGACGCCGCCGCCAACGCCCGCCGGGTGATCGGCGCCCTGTTCCGCGTCAACGTCCCCGTCGAGTACGTCCGCAGCTCCCGCGGCTGACTCGCCCGGCGCCGTCCGGCCGGATCGGGTCGGGCGGCGCCCTCGAGGCCCCGTACGCGCCCGCGCGCGTGTGGACGGTCCAGAAAGTCCAGAAACCCGCGTCACCTGCCCTGTCTCCCTGGGGCGACGCAAGCCGCGTCCGCGCGGCCCACTGCCCGGCGAGAGCACGCCGGACCGAACCACGAAGCGAGGAACACCCTGTGTCTGCTGCCGTTCTCTTCGACGTTCCCGCCCCTGCGGCGGATGATAAGCCCAAGGCAAAGCGCCCTGCCCTCGTCTACGCCGAGCGTCGTTGGTTCGCCGACGTCGACCGCGTGACGTACCTGGGCACGCATCAGCCGTCTTGGCTCGCCCGCGAGGAGTTCGGTAAGGACTGCATCCCGCTGTGCGTCTCCCACGGGCGCCTGGCCGACCGTAAGACCCTGCCGCGGGCCGTCACCCCGTGGATGCTCGACTCCCGCGGATTCACGGAGCTGTCGCAGCACGGCCGATGGACGGTCTCGCCGTACACGTACGCCGCGGCGGCGCGACGGTACTACGACGAGATCGGCCTGATGGACATGTGTGCCATTCAGGACTGGATGTGTGAGGACGAGATCCTCGCGAAGACTGGCCTCACGATCGCCGACCACCAGATCAAGACCGTCGCGTCGTTCCTCAACCTGATGACGCTGGACGCCGACCTGCCGTGGATGCCGGTGATCCAGGGCCGCACCCTCGACGACTACCTGCGGTGCATCGACCTGTACGACCAGGTCGGTGTGGACCTCACGCTCGAACCGGTCGTCGGCATCGGCTCCGTGTGCCGTCTGCAGCAGACCGACGAGGCCGCCCGGATCATCGAAACGATCTGGGGGATGGGGATCCGCCTGCACGGGTTCGGCTTCAAGAAGACCGGTCTGCGGCGCGTCGCCCACCAGCTCTACAGCAGCGACTCCATGGCCTGGTCCTACAACGCCACCAACCGGGCCCCGATGCCGGAGTGCGTGGGCAAGCACGTCCACTGCGGCAACTGCCCCAAGTACGCCATCGCCTGGCGTAACGCGCTCCTCAACTCCCTGCCGGACGACCCGCAGCTCCTGCTCGCCGCCTGACCCCCGAAATCTTCCGGGGCGTCCGCCGCGGGCGCCCCGGCCCTCACCCCTACAAGGAGAACCCCGTGTCCGCCGTATCCAGCAAGCTCGCCGAACGGTTCACCCAAGTCCGCGAATTGGTCGACGTCGCCGAGATCTACGCCGAGGACGGCGCCGCCATGTCGGCGATGCAGAACCTCGTCAGCGCCATCGCGGCGATCCGCAGCATCATCGAGCCCGGCCCCGGCCAGGACCGGCGGCCCGTGCGGCTGGAGAGGCTCGTGGAGACCGTGGAGGGCGCGCAGCGCACCCGGAAGCCCGAGGAGATCGCCGCCGTGCCGTGGGTCGCCGAGGCGATCGGCCTACACGACCCCGCCATCCGTGCCCTGGGCGAGGTGGCGGCCTTGGCCGAGCAGCGGTACCGGGCCGCGCTGGTCGAGTGGATCACCCGTGACTGGACGTGCCTGTGCGTCGTGAGCTGCGACGAGGACCCGGCGACCGCGTGCAGCCTGTCCGGCCAGCAGCATGTCCACCCGGAGATCCCCGGCCGCCCCGGCGTGTACGGGCCGTGCCCCGTGCACCCGGACGCCCCCGGCGACCGGTAGCAGCTCCCGCAACACCCTTCCCGGGCCGGAGAGCAACCGGCCCCAACCACGAAGCAGAGGAACACCCCATGTCTCGTGCCACGCGCGCGCACACGATCCGCGGCCACCTGGTCGCCGGAGGTCTCGTCGACCTCGGCCTGGGCGAGGCCACGCAGAAGGCCGGCCCCGACGGACACGACGTCGACGGGTTCTCCGTCCGGCAGCACCTCGAGGGGGACACCCTCGTCGTCATCGCCGGAGCGTACGGCCCGAACTGGCTTCGCACACTGGCCGAGTTGACCGGCCGACTCGAGAGCCCTCACGTCAAGTGCACCGTCCGCGGCCAGGCTCCCGGCCTCGGCGACCACGAGGTCCTGGTGCGCTGGTCGACGTCCGAGGAACTGCAGGCCCGGAAGGTGGCCGAGGCGCAGCGCCAGGCCCCGCTCAAGAAGCAGCTCCGCGAGCAGCAGGCCGTCCAGGAGGCCGAGGAGCGGCGCCGCTCGCTCGAGGCGGCCGGGCAGTCCGGCCTGTTCTGACACAGCCCGCCCGGCCGTGACGTTCCCCCAGGCGTCACGGCCGCCCGGCCCTCGCTCATCACCCGGCAGGAGATACGAGATGACGCCGTACGAGCGCCTCATGGCCGAAGCCATCCCGACCGGCAGGTTCGGCCGCCCCGCTGTCGACGACCCGGCCCGCACGGCGACGTCCTCGACGGACACGCCGGAGCAGCAGGCCGCACGCCGCGCCGTTCTGGACGAGGCGCAACACGGCTGGCGCCTTCCGGACGAGCGCTCGCAGCGGAACCGCGAGCGCACCGCCGAGCGCAAGCGCGCCGCCCGCCCGCGTCACCTGCGCATCGTGCCCGACCGGACCGACACCCGAGCCGCTTGACCACCACACGCCCAGAGAGGCACCGCCATGCGCTGGAACGTCACGCCCCGCCGCCGCAAGCCGAACTCCGGCCGCTGGAAGGCCGATCTCACCGAGTACGCCCGCCGCCGGCCGTGGCCGCTCGAGTTCCCGAGCCTGTCCGTCCCCCGCCCCGCCTGACCGCCCGCCCACCGCCGCGGTGCATCGCCCGCGGCCGCCCCCGAGAACGGAACGCCATGCCCAACCAGCTTGCCGTTGTCCGGTCGCTCGGCCAGGACGTCATCGGCCCCAACCACCACTATTCGTTCGGCGAGATCGCCACCATGCCGCCCGAGGCGTACCACGCCGTCACGGATGCGATGGCCGCGATCCTCGAGCGGGTCGCCGTGGCCGTTGACTGGCGGCGCCTCCTCGTCGAGGCGTCGTGGCGGCATATGCGCCTTCACCCGGATCGGAAGGAGGAGCTGCTCTGGTACCAGAGCGAGGCGGAGAACGTGTGCGGCGAGTGCCTGGCCGAGGCTCTCCTGCAGGAGAACACGGGCGCGCTGGACTGGGAGCGGGAGCCGGAGGCCGAGATGCGGCACCAGGCCGTCGACTGGGCCGCGATCGTCGCCGAGGTCCTCCAGCACCGTCGGGGCACCCTCGAGCACCAGTACCGGACGCCGCACCGTGGCCGGTGAGCATGCCGAGGGCCGCACCCTGGTCTGCCCCTGGTGGGACGACGGGCGAGGCGGCCGGTACCTCGTCCCCGGGTGTCACGCGCGCGTGGAGAACCCCGACATCGAGGTCTGCCACTGCCTCACGATCGAGCAGCAGCTCCAGGCCGCGCACCGCCAGAACGCCGCGGCGGGCCGGGCGCTCCGCGGTCAACAGGCCTGGCATGACGCGATCGTCCGGGCCGTCTACGACCACTCCGACGGCATCGCCATCATGAAGGCCGCCGCGAACCTGTCCGAGCACGGATCCGGCAGAGGGGTAGCGCCGTGACGTCGACCTGGATGGGTGGTTGCTCGACTTGGCGTGGACGCAGCCGGCCTTTCCATACCCGCTGTCGACGTTGAGGAGGCGTACGCCGACGGCGAAGACGGTCCTGGCATGGAGCACAAGGAGCTCACCGCACGGCAGCTCCCGGTGATCCGCGAAATCGCTACCTGGCTCACCGATCACAGCCGGAAGGGCCCTTCGTCTAAAAACCCGCCATGGCGGCGCGGGGCGCCCAACACAGTGTCTCAAGAGCTCACCTTCGAGGCCCTCGTGAGGCGCCATCCCGGGCGCCGATGGTGGGCGCGGAACAGCTACCTGGTGGATGCGGCCGCGTTGTTGAGGCCATCCAGCAGTTTGCGCTCCGAGGGGGTAAACGGTGGCTGATCAAGTTGTGGGCGCAAAGGGCCGACCAGGGCCGTCAGCAGCACACGAGGGTGAACGACGGAGGCGGGCGAGGCCTGCAGGGCTAGCAGATCGGTCAGGGCCGTGGCGGCGCGGAATGATCCGGTGGCGGTGCGGGACAAGCGGCTGACGTACCGCTGCAGGAGCCGATCGACGACGTTCGGGTTCGCGCCGGTCGTAGTGGAGTAGTGGATGTCCTGTCCCACCGCGAGGGCCCAAGCGGTGTCGACGGGGCCCGCGATGGCACGTTGGGCACGCCTCGCCAGGCCCGGGGTCAGGCCGTCCGCCAACAGAGTGCGCAGGGCCAGGGCGCCTTGAGCAGCCACCGAGATGCCCTGTGCGTAAACGGGGTTGAAGGACGCGACGGAGTCCCCCAGCGCTGCCAGGCCGTCCGGCCACCGACGGAGCCGTTCGTAGAAATAGCGCCGGTTGGCCGTGCTGTGGGTGATGCTGACGTCGGTGAGTGGTTCGGCGTGGGCGAGCAGGTCAGCCAGAACGGGGTGGCGCAGGGTGCGGGCAAAGGCCTCGAAGGCGTCCGGGTCCCGGGTGGGTTGCCCCCCGGGGGCACCCATCAGGCTGACGTGCCAGCGGTCGCCCTCGATGGGCAGGAGCCCGCCAGCGTTGCCGGGCTGAGGCAGCCGGGGGTCGGCCTGCACACCGACCATGGGCCAGTCGCGGGTGGGGACAGGAGCGCGATAGAGGCGGCTTGCGTAGACGAGACCCGAGTCGATCCGCTTCTCTGCTAGGCCGGTGATACCCAGATGGGTGAGCCATTGTGGGGTGCGCGTGGCCCGGCCAGAGGCATCGATGACGAGACGTGCGCGCAGTTCTGCTTCCTTGCCGTCGGCGGCTTGTACTCGCACGCCTGTGACCTGGCGGTGATCTCCGAGCAGCCCGACGACCTTGGTGCTCGTGCGCACACTGACCCGGGGGTCTTTGAGGACCTGCGCTCGGACGACGGAGTCGGTCAGGTCGCGGCTCGCCGAAAACATGTAGTGAGTGGCACGCTCCCAGCGCCGGTACCAGCCCTCGGGAGAGTAGATGACCATGTTGGTGGTCATCGGTATGCGGTTGGCACCTGCGGCCAGCATCTGCTCCATCGTGCCGGGCAGCAGACTTTCGATGGCCTCAGCGCCGCCTGCATGCAAGAAGTGGATGTGTGCAGCCTGGGGCACGCCAGTGCGTGGCGCGGGCCCCTCGGGTAGATCGTGGGCCTCGATGATTTCCACGGAATCCACGTGGTCCTTGACCGCGGCCGCAGCAAGCATGCCCCCGATGCTGCCCCCGATGACGACGACTCGGGTGGAACTCCAGCGCGGTGCTTCAGTCATGACGGGCTGCTTTCTGCTGGGGCACGTAGTGCTCTTGAAGATTACGGACGATGGGCGAGGCGAGCGCCATAGACAAAGGAACGAGGTCCACCCCGCGCTGTGCCCCGGTCTCGGTGGCCTGTAGCTGGTGATCCGGATTGGTGCGCTGCCGATGGCGAGCGGCGAGGAGCATGGCTGCCTCCGCGGTGATCGCGGCGGTGGACTCGTCGGAGCCGTCGCGGAGGGCCGCGTCATAGGCGAACTCCCGGACGGCAGGGTCGCAATAGGGCGCAAGAGCATGGACTGCGTCGTAGAGGGCTGTCTTCCGCCCAGTCAGGAGCACGGCCGGAGGAGTGCGCCACCAGGGCAGCGACGCGCGGATGGCGCCGGGGGTGGACACGTCCCTGACAGCCTGCCAAAGCGGGTTGAGCTGACGCAGATGCCGGATAGTGCGGGCGATCTCTGCGACGCGCGGACCAGCGAGCGGCACAACGAAGCCGATGGCGCCCAGCAGAGAGGCTGGAGTCGCCAACTGACGGGTTACATCGCCAGCGAGGAAGTCAAGGTTGTAGCCCATCCACCGGGCAACCACAGCCGCCAGCCTGACGCTGGCGTAGCTCACGACGATCAGGTAGGCGGGGGCGAGGATGAGCAAGCCTGCTCGAAGGGAGCCGTGGACTTCCTTCGACCAGCGCCAGCAGAGGATGCTCGCGGTCAACATGGCCACGCCCTGCGCCACCAAGTAAAGGACGATCATCTCTCGGATATAGGGCGTGTTGGCGTAGTAGACATCAAATAGAGTCACCTGCTCCACCGGAGCATCCCCCGCCCAGAACAGGGCAATGACGGCAAGAAGAGCCAGACTGTAGGTGGTGATGCACACCCGTGAGGCACGCCGTGTCTGTTCCAGGGGCGCCGGACGCCAGTTGATGATCAACAGGAGACTCGCGCCAGAGAAGGCGATGGTCGTCAAGTACACCGCTGGGGCGGCAACATTGGTGATCCCAGTGAACTGGTTGAGCGCGACGACGGAATCCGGCGCGGCGAGGACCATAAGGCAGCCAGCCGCGAAGAGGAGCACACAAGCGGCGCGGAGCAACATGTCGTGCCGCCGCCGGACCAGCGCGGGGACTTTCAGAGCGCAGACCAGCAGCAGGATGAACCCGCACACGTAGAAGCCGATACTGTCTGATAATCCGGATGTCACCTTGCCTCTTCTCTCCTCGATACCTGTGCCGTGGGCGCGCCCTCGCGGCTAGCTCCGGCGGACACGGTGCGCCATAGACGCCTGGATCCGGCCAGCGAGCTGGTCCGGGTCAGCGGCGGTGCGAGCCTCGGTGAGGGCAACCTGAACGTCCGTGGCGAAGCGGTACCCGAAGAGCTCCGCCTCCACTTCGTCCTCGTTCTCGTGGGCGCCGGCGCGAGCGGCGAAGTGTAGGGAGGCATCCATGCTGGTGGTGGGAGAGAGCTCCGCGCCATCCGTCTCTGCGATGAGGGCAACGAGTTGCGCCAACGCGTCAGGCGGTTGGCTCTCTTCGGAGCGTGCCGCAGCAGCCCCGTGGGCTGTGAGGCTGCTGCAGTGGCCCTGGAACATGTGCCACGCCTCGTGCCCGATGATCACCAACTGGTGCGCGGGGTCGGTGTTCTGTTCGTAGCCGATCAGGTCGTGGCTGGCGCGGTCGACCCACACCCCGCTGGCGATCCCTGGCGGAAACGGAATCGAGCGCAGCCTCACCGGACGCCCCCGAACCTGTGTGAGGGCATGACCTATCGAGGGAATTAAGTTCTCGTCGCTGAGCGTCGGGCGTAGTTGGCGGACGAGCTCTGCGCTGCGCTTTCGCATCTCTTTTGATCCCGAGCTCACTGGTCTCCTTCATGCTCATCAAGGCTCAGCAGGGCTGTGAGGGTCGCGTTGAGGACCTTCCAGTGCTCCGGTGGCAGATCACGCGCCTGTCGGAGGCGGACGCTTCGGACGTCGTCGAAGGATTCCTGAGCCGGAGCCAGGGGGTCGGGCACGGATTCGGTCCGCTCCGACGCCGGTTGGTGTTTGGCGAGGATGTCGAGCAGTACACGGTTGAGAGCCTCAGGCGCCGGCGCTGTGAAGAACGCCAGACCGTTGCCCTTGACGCCGAAGAACTCCACGAGTCCGTGAAGGAGTTCAACACTAGGTGTCTTCTCGCCGGAGCAGACTTGGCGTGCCCAGAAAGCAGAGATGCCCAACTGGCGGTGGAGGCTGCCAGCGAGGTCCGACATCGGCTTCCCGGTACGCGCCAGATGAGCGTCGGAGAGTGCCTTGATGCGAGCTTGCACCCGATCGTTAACGGTGTCGGCGGGTGGATTCTTGCCCCTGAGCAGGCAGCGAACAGTGTGCTCGGGTAGCGCCGACTTGGCTGCCAGGTCTCGGGGGTTGAGGATGGCCGACCTGTCCAGATTCTGTTCTCTGATGAGCGTCTCGAGGCGCCTGAGGGTCTCGAGGACCGGATTGCCCACCGAAGTGCTCCCGTGGGGTTGGTGATCAGTCGTGGTGCCCGCACTCTACGCGGGCCGGGCCAGAAAAGAAACGATCGTTGCTCAGCAGAGAAAACGATCATTGACATCAGCCGTCTCCTCATTGCAAGATCCCAGCAGTGGAACCGGCCCGTCCACAAACGGCGCGTGATTGCCAGCGGGGGCTCTCGCGAAGAGCAGTGTCTCGCCCGTGCCGTGTGCCGCGCTCAAGGCAGGCCAAGATCACAGAATTCGAACTAACATTCGCATCAAATAGCAGACGGGCCAGACCAGGACCGCGACGATCTCGGACAACGGGACACCCTCACGTGCCCACCTTGGGCATAGCGCCACTCGACGGGACGGACAGCTAGTGACGATCTCTCACGACACATCTCCGCTTTCGACCCTTGGCCTCCGGGTAGGCGTCGCCAGACGAGGCACCGCCCCATCGCATGGGCTACCTGACATAGAGAACTCGATCGAGTTCCGTCTCGGCCCGGAACACGCCCCGGTCCAGAGCATGCGCCGGTCCCGCAGTTTCGTCGCGAAGGTGCTGCCGGCGCTCCTCGCGGACACGCCCAATGCCAAAGCCGTCGAGGATGCGACGCTTGCCGTCCTGACTGAACTTGTCGATGTCACTGCTCGGCATCGCGCCAGCGTTGACCTGAGCGGCCGGGTCTCGTGCGACGGGGATCATGTCCTGGTCACGGTCGGAGAGATGGGTCGGCCGTTGCCGGCGCCCGAGGAGGAACCGGGCCTGTTCCTCGTCCACCGGCTGGTCGATGACATCGGCCAACACCGCGGCGACGGCGACGGGTACGCGACTTGGGCGTCCATTCCGATTCGACAGAAGGTTCAATAGGGTCAAGGAGCCCTAGATTGCTGCCAACTTGCCGTTTGTGGCGGGTGCTTCTTTCTGGTCTCTTAGGTCCGCCGCGGGTCTGGAGAATGGGGACGGGTCCTGCTGTCGGTCATGCTCGCTGGAGCGAAGTGTCGGCGTCCATCGGGGCGTGGGTCGATTTCGGGTGCCGCTCGCGCGAGGCGAATTGCGGCCTGGTGGACCTTGGAAATTGAGTTCTGGCGGCGCTGGCGCGCGGGAAGTCCCGAGCTATCGCGCCGATTTCTGCGAGTGTGTGACGCATGTCACGGGCGAAGTCCACATGTTGGACGCTCTCGAGTCACGTTGACACGCCTGCAAGGCGGAGCGCGTCCTCGTCCCCTGCTCCTGGGCGCCTGACGGACTCAAGTCCCGTCGAAGCCGTGCCCGAGGTGCCCACGAGGCAACTGACGCACGGCATGGTCAGAGGCGGCTGCCGCGCGGCGCCCGGCACTTCGCGCCCTCCGAACCGTCAACGTGGCGGTTAGCGTGCCGTTCGACGCCCGAGCCCGACGCCTAGACCTGCTGCCGTGCGAGGTCTCCGAACAACACCAGGTGCTCTTGCAGGTGCGTATGGCTTGTTGCGGCACTGTGCCACTCCACGTCAGGGATAGGCGTTCCAGCGGGTCGGTTCCACCATGTCTCGACCGTCCGGCGAAGCGTGGCTATCTCAATCAGGATGTCCACGGCCACATTGGCAATGTCATCGGTACCCATCAGCTCCACGTCGATCACCGCCCGCCTCAGGGTGCGCTCCACGACCTCAACCTCCTGGAGCGCGTCTCGCGTTCCCGGCGGCTCCGCGAGTGACTGAGCGTCGTAGGAGTCCGGGATCATCGCGTTGAGCCTCTCCGACAAGCCGTCGGCGTCAAGTAGGAAGGCCCGGTATGCCTCCCGCCGCGTCTGCCGCTTGTACAGCGAGATCGATGAGTGTGCAGTCAGGTACGCGCCCCCCGCTGTCGCCACAGCGCCCACCAGGGCGCCCAGTACAGCCGCCAAGCCCTGATCCACTACGCCCCCGAATCGCCAGTCAGCCAAGGCTGATCACGATATGCGGCGGGGCGCCAAGCCAAGACGGCGGGCTCAGGTTCTCGCACCGCGAGGCCTCGGGGTCGCGGTCATCGCCGACGGCGGAGCAGTGATCCAGCCCCAGGCTGTACCGTGGCCGAGACGCCAAGATGTTCCGACGGAGCCATGGGCCCAAGGGCGGCAACAGTGCGGCGAATGCTGGAGGACAGAGGATTTACGTAGCCGTCAAGGTAGCCACGAACAGGGTCGTCCGCCGCGTTCACGCAGGTGGTAGCGCTGCGGTGACCCTCCTGCCAGCAGAACCTGGGCCGCCGCGAGACCTACGGCGAGTGGACCAACGTCTGGTGGGCCAGGACCGACGACGACAGCGGCAACACCAACGTCTACGTCAGCGACGTCTACATCGAGGGCGGCGACAACGACGAGCCGGTGCCCGGACTCCCGGTCTGCTGAGCACTCAGGGCTGCTCGGCCCGCAGGTGCCCCTCCAGCCCGGAGACGGTCACCAGCTTCTCCTGCGCGAACAGCGAAGTGCCCCGCTCGCACAGCTCCGCGTCGGCGCGTGCCCGTGCGCAGAACTCCTCGGGGGTGACGCCGAACAGCTCCCTCAACCGGGCCGAGCCCACCAGGAGTTCGGTGAGCAGCGGACGCTGGCCGGGGTGGGTGCGCGGCGCGCCGGTGCCGTCGTGCAGGACGCCATGGCGGTTGACGTAGGCGAAGGCGCCGGGGAGCGCGGTGCCGTCCGCCAGCTCGATCCGCACGTCGGCCGCCGGCAGCCAGGCGCGGCCGTAGTTGCCGTCCGGCAGGGGCACGCCCTCGCTCGCGTCGATCACCTCCAGCTGCTCGTCGTCGAGCCAGGTGAGGAACAACTCCCGTGCGTGGCCCGGCGCGTGGAACGGCGACGCCGACACATAGCCCATGCGGCTCACATGCGCGGAGACGCCCACCTCCAGGCCCGTCACCCGGGTCTTCACCATCGGCAGCGGTGAAGCGATGCCGAACGCGTCCATCTTGCACCGCAGTTGGCCGGGGCAGGCGTTGGAGCCGACCGCGAGGACGGGCACGCGGTCGTCGTACACCAGCCGGTCCAGGGGCAGCAGCCGGTCACCGTCGAGGAGCCCGGAGTCCGACGGCCAGGCGCCCGGGTAGAGCAGCGGATGATCGCGCGGCGCCTCGGCCAGGCCCAGCGCCTGAAGGCTGCGGTCGCTCATGGGCGGCTCAGTCCTCCGGCGGCAACTCGCCCGAGCCGCGGGTGATCAGCCGCGTCGGCAGTTCGATGCGCTCGGGGGTGACCAGGGTGCCGTCGAGCTGGCGGAACAGGCGCTCGGCGGCGGTGCGGCCGAGGGTGGCGGCGTCCTGGGCGACGACGGTGACGCCCGGCTGGAGCAGATCGGCGAGTTCGATGTCGTCGAAGCCGACGAGGGCGACGCGGCGGGTCTGCTCGGCGAGGACCCGGATCACGGTGACGGTCACACGGTTGTTGCCCGTGAAGATCGCGGTGACGGGGGAGGGGCCGGCGAGCATCTCCTCGGCCGCCCCGCGCACCCGCTCCGGGTCGGTGACGCCCAGGGACATCCAGGAGTCCTCCACCGGTATCCCCGCGTCCTCCATGGCGTCCCGGTAGCCGCGCAGCCGCTCGGCGGCCGTGTGGATGCGGGGCATGTCACCGATGAACCCGATCCGGCGGTGGCCGTGCGCGATGAGGTGGGCGACGCCGTCGCGAGCACCGCCGTGGTTGTCGGACAGGACACAGTCCGCGTCGATCTTCCCGGCCGGACGGTCGACGAAGACGGTGGCGACGCCCGCCTTGAGCTCGGGCTCCAGATACCGGTGGTCGTCACCGGCCGGAATGACCACCAGCCCGTCCACCCGCCGCGCGCACAGCGCCAGCGCCAGCTCCTGCTCGCGGTCCGGGTCCTCGGCGCTGGAGCCGTTGATGAGCAGGGCGCCATGCGCCCGGGCGACCTCCTCGACCGCCCGGCTGAGGGGGCCGTAGAAAGGGTCCGCGAGATCCTCCAGGACCAGGCCGATGCTCGCCGTACGGCCCTTGCGCAGCACCCGGGCGCTGTCGTTGCGGCGGAAGCCCAGGGCGTCGATGGCCTCCTGGACGCGGCGCTCCGTCTCCGGGGTGACACCGGGCTCACCGTTGACCACGCGCGAGACGGTCTTCAGACCGACTCCGGCCCGCGCCGCGACGTCCTTCATGGTCGGACGGTTGCCGTAGCGGTTGTCGGGAGCGCGGTCGGATCGGCGGATGGTCTCGGGCACGATGCGCTGTCCTGTCCTGTCGTCATCCACGGGGATGCGGCGGTCCATGGGTTTGTATGAGGATGTGGCGTCGAGCATAGAGCCTGGACAACGTTGTCAGATCCGGGAGACACTGTCCACCGCAATCTCCGGCCTGCGCCCCCACCGTGAGACCGGCTCGCCCAATTCCCGTGGTTGACGGGGAGATCCGAATGGTTGACGGGGAGAACTGACACTGATGCACACCGACCTCGTGGCTGCGCTCGACATCGGCGGCACAAAGATCGCCGGAGCGCTGGTGGACGGCCACGGCACGATCGTGGCCCGGGCACAGCGCGCGACGCCGGCGCGGGAGGACGGCGAGACGGTGATGCGGGCCGTCGAGGAGGTGGTCGGCGAACTCACGGCATCGCCCCTGTGGGGGGACGCCACGGCCCTCGGTATCGGCAGCGCGGGCCCGGTGGACGCCTCGGCGGGCACCGTGAGCCCGGTCAACGTGCCGGGCTGGCGCGACTTTCCGCTGGTCCGGCGGGTCCGGGAGGCGGCCGGCGGGCTGCCCGTCGAACTGATCGGAGACGGAGTCGCCATCACGGCGGCCGAACACTGGCAGGGAGCAGCCCGGGGCCACGACAACGCGCTCTGCATGGTCGTCTCCACGGGTGTCGGCGGCGGCCTTGTCCTGAACGGCCGCCTGCACCCGGGCCCCACCGGCAACGCGGGCCACATCGGCCACATCAGCGTCGACCTGGACGGCGACGCGTGCCCGTGCGGTTCACGCGGCTGCGTGGAGCGCGTCGCGAGCGGCCCCAATATCGCCCGCCGGGCGCTCGAGAACGGCTGGCGACCAGGCCCGGACGGCGACACCTCCGCCGCCGCGGTGGCCGCCGCCGCACAGGACGGCGACCCGGTCGCCATGGCCTCCTTCGAGCGCGCCGCGCAGGCCCTGGCCGCCGGGATCGCGGCCACCGCGACCCTCGTGGAGATCGACATCGCAGTGATCGGCGGAGGAGTGGGCAAGGCGGGCGACATCCTCTTCACACCCCTGCGCAAGGCCCTCCACGACTACGCCACCCTGTCCTTCGTCCAGCGCCTGACGATCACCCCGGCACAGATGGGAACGGACGCGGGCCTGGTGGGAGCCGCAGCCGCCGCCCTCGCACGGAAGGCGGACCCGACAGCGGCGGGGGTGTGAGGTCACCGGCGGAACGTTCACTCACCGGCTTGAGGGCCCACCGGGCCGCAGTCGCCCACGGCGGGAAGGGGACGTGCCGGGGGGTGTCCGCCCGCAGCGGCGGGCGTCAACAGACGCCGGCCTCCCTGCCCGACGGCAACCGCCCGACCGAGGACGGACACCCCCCGGCGCGGCCCCGACCCACAACGCAGCGCAGGCGCTACACGAACCCCCACCAGGCGAGCGGGCCGCCGCAGGCATGCCCGCCCACCCGCTCAACAACTCAACCGAGCCTCCGCCCAGTCCCCATGGTCCGAGGTGATTCCGTCACCCCCATCGGTGACAACGAGACGGACGACCCGCGCCCCCCTCACATCGCCCGTGATCGGCTGCGCCGGCATCGCATTGGTGAGGACGCCGGTCGAGGCGGCCTTCGTCCCGTCCGCCCAGATCTCGAAGGCGACGGTGCCGTCCGCCCCCTCCTCGTCATCGAGCCCGACCTGCGCGGTGACGGTCTCACAGGCACCCCCGGCGTAGTACTCGACGGCACTCTCGGCATGGACCCCCAGCCCCGTGCCGTAGACGACACCGCCGATGGTGATCGGCCCGCCGTCGCCCGCCGCGCTCTCTCCGTTGCTGGTGTTGCGCTCGACCGGCCCCCAACCGTTGGTGGCCGACAGCCAGGGAAGGTCACCGAGCCCGGACGTGCCCGGAGGCGGCGCCACCACCACGGTCGCCGTCAGGGGCAGCGCGCTGTCGACGCGGACACCGGCCGGTGAGCGGTAACTCGCCCTGAGGGTGAGGCCGTACGACCCCGTGGGCGTCCCCTCCGGTGCCGTGACCGCCCACGTGGTGCGCAGGGAGCGGCCCGTCGTCAGTACGGGCGAGGCGGTCGGGGACGTCGACTCGACCGACCATCCCTCGGGGCCGGCCAGCGTGACGGACACCCGCCTGGCGGGCGTACGGCCGAGGTCGGTGACCGTCGAGGTCAGCGCGGCCGTCCGGCCCGCCTCGACCAACGGGCCGCCGTCCAGGCCGAGTTCGACGGCGGGCGGGTGCTGGGCCCACTCGGGGTCGGTGAAGGCGCGCAGCAGGACCGTGCCGTGCGCGGGGACGGTCGCGGAGATCGTGCCCGCGGTGTTGTGGCTGCGGTGCTGCCACAGGTCGCGCAGGGTGTAGGCGTCGGCGGCGGGCAGGCCGACCGCTCGGGCGCTCGTGGTGATGCGCTGGGCGCTGCCGGTCTCGTTGAACAGGGCCACCGCGCGGCTGCCGTCCCGCATCTCCTTGGCGACGACCCAGCGTCCGCCCTCCGACGAGATCACGGTGCCCTGTTTGCCGAGCGGGTCCTGGTCGACGGCGATGACCTCGCGGTTGCCGAGGATGTCGAAGGTCTCCTCGGAGGCCGACCGCAGGTCCGAGCCGATGAGCAGCGGCGCGGCCATGATCGCCCACATCGAGAAGTGCGAGCGGTACTCGGTGTCCGTCATGCCGCCGTTGCCGACCTCCAGCATGTCGGGGTCGTTCCAGTGGCCCGGGCCGGCGTGCGGCGCGAGGGGCAGGTTCTGCTTGAGGATCGACAGCATCGAGCCCCAGTTGTCGCTGATGTCGCCGGTGGTGCGCCACAGATGGCCGACGTCGGCGGCCCACTCCCAGGGCTTGTTCTCGCCCCATTCGCAGATGCTGTAGACGATCGGGCGCCCGGTGGCCCTGAGCGCGTCGCGCATGGTCTCGTAGCGCTGCTTGGCGTCCACGCCCTGGTTGTTGCAGTTGTCGTACTTGAGGTAGTCGACGCCCCAGTCCGCGAACTGCCGGGCGTCGCTGTACTCATGGCCGAGGGCGCCGGGGAAACCGGCGGTGTTGCAGGTCTTGGTGCCCGCGCTGGTGTAGATGCCGAACTTCAGGCCCTTGGCGTGGACGTAGTCGGCGACCGCCTTGATCCCGTTCGGGAAGCGGACCGGGTCGGCTACGAGCTTGCCGTCGGCGTCCCTGGTGGGCAGGGCCCAGCAGTCGTCGAGGTTGACGTACTCGTATCCGGCGTCCTTGAGGCCCTTCTCGACGAAGAGGTCCGCGATCCCCTTGACCATGGACTCGTTGAACTCGGCACGGCAGTGGGTGGAGTTCCAGTTGTTGAAGCCCATGGGCGGGGTGAGCGCGAGACCGTCGTCCAGGGCGGGGGCGACGGGCGCGGCGGTGGCCGCGGGGGCGCCGAGTCCCGTCGCGCACAGCAGGCCCGCGGCGAGCGCTCCGGCCAGTCTTCCTCGGGTTGTGCGGGTGTGAAGGTGACGCATCGTCACGTTCCTCCGTACCTGCGAAAGTGAGATGACGGCATGTACGCGTCATGATGCGCTCACGTTAGAACCTGTCGGAGTATGTTGGAAAGTGGTCCGTACCTGGAAATGGCGCCATGACTCACTACGTCGCGACCGACTTTTGAACACGTTCAAGAATCTGCGCTAGACTGGTTCCCGCACCCGAGGGGGAGCCGATGAAGATAGTGATTCCCGGAGGAACCGGGCAGGTGGGCACGATCCTGAACCGCGCGCTGAGCCGCGCGGGCCACCAGGTCGTCGTCCTGACCAGGCGGCCCACACGCGACGGCGAGGTCCGGTGGGACGGTGAGTCGTGGGGCCCGTGGGCCGAGGAGATCGACGGCAGCGACGTCGTGATCAATCTGGCCGGGCGCAGCGTGAGCTGCCGCTACACCCCGGACAATCTGCGGGCCATGATGGATTCGCGGGTGCGCTCCACCGAGGTCGTGGGCGAGGCGATCGCCGGCGCCGCCCGGCCGCCCCGGGTCTGGCTGCAGATGAGCACGGCCACCCTCTACGCCCACCGCTTCGACGCCCCCAACGACGAGGCGACCGGCATCGTCGGCGGCGGCGAGCCCGATGTGCCGGACTACTGGTCCTACAGCGTCGAGATCGCCAGGTCCTGGGAGCGAGCCCAGGAGGTGGCCGACACGCCGCACACCCGCAAGGTCGCCCTGCGCTCCGCCATGGTGATGAGCCCCGATCGCGGCGGCGTCTTCGACGTTCTGCTGGCGCTGGCGCGGCTGGGTCTCGGCGGCCCCGTGGCGGGCGGCGGACAGTACGTCTCGTGGATCCACGACCAGGACTTCGTCCGCGCGGTCGAGTTCCTGATCGACCGGGACGATCTCCGCGGACCGGTGAATCTGGCCGCTCCGGAACCCCTGCCCCAGCGCGCCTTCATGCGGGACCTGCGCTCCTCTTGGGGCGTCCCCGTGGGCCTGCCCGCGACGAGGTGGATGGCCGAGATCGGCGCGTTCGCGCTGCGCTCGGACACCGAGCTGCTGCTGAAGAGCCGGCGCGTCGTCCCCGGTCGGCTGCTCGACGAGGGCTTCGACTTCGCGTACGCCCGCTGGCCGGAGGCGGCCGGCGATCTCGTACGGCGGCGTCGGCGCGCGCGCAGGCGGATCGGCGCGGAGGTTCCGTCATTGTCCGGTTCGTCCGGGGGTGGGGCGTGACCCCGGGGCCGTTTCTCAGTTGAACCGGCCATGAAGAAGCGCAGCATGCTCGCCATCGCCTCCCTGGCCACCGGATTCGTCGTCGCGGCGGTCACTCCGTCCCACTCGGTCGAGTCCTCCGGCACCTCCGGCACCGGGTCACCCTCGTCCGGACTGCCCGGCATGGGCGGTCAGATCAAGGCTGCGGGCCTGGACATGAGCGGCAAGAACAAGCTCGCCGGCCTCAGCAGGACCGCTCCGACCAAGCTCGCCGGGATCAACGTGGACCAGGCGCTGGACACCTTCGGCGGCGCGATCAACCGCGAAACGGACCGGGCCGTGAACAACGCCCCGCACGGAAAGCAGGGGAAGAAGGGCTGACGAGCCCGCCGACCCGATCACACGGCGCCGTACCCCGCAGCGGAGCGGAGGGCGGCGCCGTCGTCATGCGCCCTCTACGGGAGCTGGTTTTGGTGGCAGGGTGGAGCGGGCAAGCCACAGGGGGCCAACAGAAGAGGGGGAAACGTGATCGTTTGGATCAACGGTGCGTTCGGTGCGGGGAAGACCACCACCGCACGGGAACTGATCGAGCTGATCCCGAACAGCACGCTCTTCGACCCCGAGGTCATCGGCGGAGCACTCACCCACCTGCTCCCGCCCAAACACCTCACGGAGGTCGGCGACTTCCAGGACCTGCCGATCTGGCGACGTCTCGTGATCGACACGGCGGCCGCGCTGCACGCCGAGCTCGGCGGGACCCTCGTGGTCCCGATGACCCTGCTGCGCCAGGAGTACCGCGACGAGATCTTCGGCGGCCTCGCGGCCCGCCGCATCACCGTGCAGCATGTGCTCCTCGCCCCGGCGGAAACGATCCTGCGCGAGCGAATAGCCGGGCGGGAGATCCCGACCGACCTGCCCGACGGCGACATACGCCTCCGGCAGTGGTCGTACGACCACATAGAGCCCTATCGCACCGCGCTCGCCGCCTGGCTCACCGCCGACGCGCACCCCGTCGACAACAGCGGCCTGACGCCGTACGAGACCGCCGTACGGATCGCCGGGGCCGTCGGCAGCGGTGCCGTGCCCGTCTGCGACATCGTGCAGACGCCCGAGCCCACCGCCGAGACCCTCGCCGCGGGCGTGCTGCTCTTCGACGAGGAGGGCAGGGTGCTGCTCGTCGACCCCACGTACAAGGCCGGCTGGGAGTTCCCCGGCGGCGTCGTCGAACCCGGCGAGGCGCCCGCGCGCGCGGGCATGCGCGAGGTCGCCGAGGAGACGGGGATACGGCTCGACGACGTGCCGAGCCTCCTGGTCGTCGACTGGGAGCGGCCCTCGCCCCCGGGCTACGGCGGGCTGCGCCTCCTCTTCGACGGCGGCCGGCTCGACTCCGACGAGGCCGAACGCCTCCTGCTGCCCGGACCCGAGCTGCGCGACTGGCGCTTCGTCACCGAGGAGGAGGCCGCCGAACTGCTGCCACCGGTGCGCTACGAGCGGCTGCGCTGGGCGCTGCGGGCGCGGGAACGCGGGGCGGCGCTCTATCTGGAGGCAGGCGTTCCGGCGCCGTGACCGAGAACGCCGTACGGCAGCGGCGTCAGCCTGCGCTCCTAAGGGCGACCATTCCTCGCCGCGGTGGCCGTACAGCTCGGTGACGAGCCAGAGGACCAGGTGGAGGGAGGTGTAGCCGCGGTCGTAGCCACGGTGCCGGTCGAAGAACTCGCGCTCGGGCGACGTGACGGCCACCGGCCCCTGTTCCACCAGCCGGCAGGATACGCCGGCCGGGGCTCGGGCTGGGGACGCTGTCGATGCCGTGGCGGCAGTACGGCGGCATGCCGAACAGGTTGGCGGTGGAGCGACGATTCCCCGGGTGCCGCTCGACAGCGGTGAGCGGCACCCGCTTCACGAAGACTCGTCTGTGCCGAGCGGCCTGCCCGACGCCACCAGGGCCGCGAGTTCGTGGTCGGAGCGAAGCGCGAGGTGTGGGTCGTGGAACCGTCCTCGGCGCCCGCGCCCTCAACTCGCCGCGTAATTGCGCAGGAACAGCGCCTCGGCGACCGAAAGCCGCTCCAGCTCCTGCGGGGACACGCTCTCGTTCACGGCGTGGATCTGCGCCTCCGGCTCGCTCAGGCCGATGAGGAGGATCTCCGCGTGTGGGTAGAGCGCGGCGAGGGTGTTGCACAGCGGGATCGAGCCGCCCTGGCCGGCGTACTGCATCTCCTGGCCGGGGTACGCCACCGCCATCGCGTCCGCCATCGCCTGGTACGCCGGGCTGCCGGTGTCGGCGCGGAACGGCTGGCCCTGGCCGATCTGTTCGGTGCGCACCCGGGCGCCCCACGGCGTGTGCGTCTCCAGGTGGGCCTGCAGCAGCTTGGTCGCCTCGGCCGCGTCCACGCCCGGCGGCACCCGCAGGCTGATCAGCGCCCGCGCGCTGGCCTGCACGGACGGGGTGGCGCCGACGACCGGCGGGCAGTCGATGCCGAGGACCGTGACGGCCGGGCGTGCCCAGATGCGGTCGGCGACCGTGCCGGAGCCGAGCAGCCCGACGCCGTCGAGGACCTTGGCGTCCTCGCGGAACTGCTCCTCGGCGTACTGCAGGCCCTGCCACGACGCCTCGTCGGTCAGCCCGTCCACCGTCGTCGAACCGTCCTCCGCGCGCAGCGAGTCCAGCACCCGGATCAGGGCGCCGAGCGCGTCGGGCGCGGCACCGCCGAACTGGCCGGAGTGCAGGTTGCCCTCCAGGGTGTCGATCTGCACACGGACGGCCGTCATGCCGCGCAGGGTCGAGGTCACCGTCGGCAGCCCGACACGGAAGTTGCCCGCGTCGCCGATCACGATGGTGTCGGCCTCCAGCAGGTCCGGATGCTCCTCGGCGTACCGCTCCAGACCGCCCGTGCCCATCTCCTCCGAGCCCTCGGCGATCACCTTGACGTGCACCGGCACGCCGCCGTTCGCCTTGAGCGCGCGCAGCGCCAGCAGGTGCATGACCAGGCCGCCCTTGCAGTCGGCGGCGCCGCGCCCGTACCAGCGGCCGTCGCGCTCGGTCAGCTCGAAGGGCGGGGTGCTCCAGGCGGCCTCGTCCAGCGGGGGCTGCACGTCGTAGTGGGCGTACAGCAGGACCGTCTTCGCACCCTCGGGTCCGCGCAGGTGGCCGTACACCGACTGCGTGCCGTCGGGGGTGTCCAGCAGCGCCACGTCCTCGAAGCCCTCGGCGCGCAGCGCGTCGGCGACCCAGCGGGCGGCACCCTCGCTCTCGCTCTTCGGGAACTGGTCGAAGTCCGCCACCGACTTGAAGGCCACCAGCTCGGCGAGTTCCGCCCGCGCCCTGGGCATCAGCGAGGCGACGGTCTCGGCGACCGGATTCGGCGACATGGGCACGCTCCTTGTGGGTGCGACGTTGTACGTATGAGTGCTGTGATCCTCCCACAGCGGGCTGCGACGACGCCCGCCGTAGGATGCGGGGGACAGCAGCAGACGGCGGCTTGATCGGGAGCAGTAGACCATCGTGAGCAGCGAGAACTCTTCGGCGGACGACGTGCGGCAGGTGTGGGACGTCGTCGTGGTGGGTGCGGGACCCGCAGGGGCCTCGGCCGCGTATGCGGCGGCGGTCGCCGGGCGGCGCGTGCTGGTGCTGGAGAAGGCGGAGCTGCCGCGCTACAAGACGTGCGGCGGCGGCATCATCGGCCCCTCGCGCGACTCGCTCCCGCCCGGCTTCGAACTGCCCTTCCGGGACCGGGTGCACGCGGTGACGTTCTCCAGCAACGGCCGCTTCACCCGCACCCGCCGCTCCAAGCAGATGCTGTTCGGGCTGATCAACCGGCCCGAGTTCGACCAGCGGCTGGTCGAGCACGCGCAGAAGGCGGGCGCGGAGCTGCGCACGGGTGTCACCGTGCAGCGCGTCGAGCAGCACGGCTCGGCGGTGCCGGACCGGCGCAGCGTCGCCGTCGTCCTCCAGGGCGGCGAGACGCTGCTCGCGCGGGCCGTGGTCGGCGCGGACGGCAGCGCGAGCCGGATAGGGGCCCATGTCGGGGTGAAGCTCGACCAGGTGGATCTCGGTCTGGAGGCGGAGATCCCGGTGCCCCAGACGGTCGCCGAGGACTGGAAGGGGCGGGTCCTCATCGACTGGGGCCCGATTCCCGGCAGTTACGGCTGGGTGTTCCCCAAGGGCGACACCCTGACGGTGGGCGTGATCTCCGCGCGCGGCGAAGGGGCGGCCACCAAGCGGTACTTGGAGGAGTTCATCGGGCGGCTCGGGCTCGCCGGCTTCGAGCCGAGCGTCTCCTCCGGCCACCTGACGCGCTGCCGCGCCGACGACTCGCCGCTGTCGCGCGGGCGCGTGCTGGTGTGCGGGGACGCGGCGGGGCTGCTGGAGCCCTGGACGCGCGAGGGGATCTCGTTCGCGCTGCGGTCGGGGCGGCTCGCGGGGGAGTGGGCGGTGCGGATCGCCGAGGCGCACGACGCGGTGGACACCCGGCGCCAGGCGCTGAACTACGCCTTCGCCGTCAAGGCGGGGCTCGGCGTGGAGATGAGCGTGGGCAAGCGGCTGCTGACGGTGTTCGAGCGCCGTCCCGGTCTCTTCCACGCGGCGCTGACCGGGTTCCGGCCGGCCTGGAAGGCGTTCACGGACATCACCCGCGGCGCCACCTCCCTGGCCGAGATCGTCCGCACCCACCCGATGGCCCACCGCGCGCTGACCGCGCTGGACCGCCGGCCGGTGGCCGAGGGCGGCGAGGTCACCTCCTGACGGTGATCCGGAAGACGGGGTGGTCCGGGGCCGCCGCGACGATCTCCTCGTCGGAGGACTTCGCGGTGACCCCCTGGAAGTACTGGTTGACCTCCCAGCCCCACTTCTCCAGATAGGTCCGCAGGATCGGGAGCTTCTCCTCGTCGGGAAGCTCCACCGCGGAGAACTCACGGACCTTGCGCCCGACGCGGAGCTCCCCGCCTTCGGCGGCGCGCATGTTGCGCACCCACTGGGAGTGGCCGCGGGCCGAGACCAGGTACTGCGCGCCCTCGTGGCTGTGCGGGTTGACCGGGATGCGCTGCATCCTGCCGCTCTTGCGCCCGCGCACGGACATCTCCGCGGTGCCCGCGATGCTGAGCCCGTGCCGGGCCAGCCAGCCGACGACACTGTTGAGGCGGACGTTGAGCGGGCTGCCCTTGAGGTAGTAAGGCGACGACATGGTGACCCCCAGAGTTTGAGAGAGCGGTGCTCTCGCTTGGGAGCAGTGTGCACGACACCGCCGATCCAAAGCAAGAGCAGCGCTCTCGATTGTGTGCACCGCTCTGACTTTCGTGGGAGACTGTGTCACATGAGCATGAGCAGCACGCCACTGGGCGCCCGTGCCCGCGCCAGGATGGAAGTCGCCGCGGCCATCAAGGACGAGGCCCGCAGACAGCTCGCGGCCGAGGGTGCCGCCAAGCTCTCGCTGCGCGCCGTGGCCCGCGCGCTCGGCATGGTCTCCTCCGCGCTGTACCGCTACTTCCCCAGCCGGGACGACCTGCTGACCGCGCTCATCATCGACGCCTACGACTCCGTCGGCGAGCGCGCGGAGGCCGCGCACGCCAAGGCCGCGGACGCCGGGCCGGTGCGGCGCTGGACGGCGGTCGCCGAGGCCGTACGGGAGTGGGCGCTGCGGCATCCGCACGAGTACGCGCTGATCTACGGCTCGCCCGTGCCCGGCTACTCCGCCCCCGACACCACCGTCCCGCCCGCCTCCCGCGTCGGCCTCGTCTTCATCGGCATCGTCCGCGACGCCCACCACGGCCAGGGCCTCACCGAGTTGCCGCCCCTGCCCCCCGAACTGGCCCCCGAGGCCGACCGAATGGCCGCCGATCTCGCCCCCGACCTCCCTCCGGCGACGGTCGCGGCCCTGGTCGCCGCCTGGGCGCAGCTCTTCGGACTCGTCGGGTTCGAGCTGTTCGGCCAGTTCCACCGGGTCGTGGAGGACAGGGAGCCGTTCTTCCGGCACGCGGTGGTCCGGCTGGCTCACGGGGTGGGCCTGGTGGAGGGCGAGCGGTAGGACCGTGCCGGCCGTCGGGGCACGGGCACCGGTGAGGCGTCGCCGGGCCGCCTCGTGCGCGGACGGCGCGTCCGACGGGCGGCCGGTGCGGCACGTGGCCCGCGTCAGCAGCTCGACGACGCGTTCGCGCACGGGGTGCGCGGCGATCAGGCGGACGAGTTCATGGACGTACCCGAAGGACCGGCCGAGCGCGATCTCGCCCGCCTGCCGGCCGCCCTTCCAGATCGGTGCGCCGCTTCTCCGCCCACCGCAGCCGCTCCGCCTCCAGATACGGCGCCCCCAGTCCCTCGGTGAACTCCCCGCGCCACAACTCCTCGGCACGCCGGGCCAGTTCGACCGCGCGCCGCACCTCCCCGGCGCTCCGCCAGATCGTCGACCCGGACGCCGGTCAGCCGGTATCCGGCGCCGGTCCATGTCAGCTCCGGCCCGTCGCTCGGCGCGCGGCGCAATCCGGAGGCGTACTTCTGCACGAGGTCGCGCACGTGGGCCGGTGCCGCCCCGCCCCCACCGTCTCGATCAGGCCGTGGATCAGGGAGTCCGAGACGGCGGACGTACTTCGCCGGGAGTACGTGTGATCACCACGCGCGGGTGACGCCGCCCGGTGGCCATCGCGTCTAGCGTGGCGGACATGGATGAGCAGCAGGTACGGCGGGGCGGCGGTCCGCGGATGTGGTGGCGGCACGGTCCACCGGGGTGGAACCGCTGGGACGACGAGGAGGAGCACGCCCCTCGCTGGCCCTGGCGCTCCACCGTGCTGCTCACGGCCTTCGTGATGGCCGGTTCGAACTTCGCGGCCGAGGGCCAGCACGACCGAGCGGAGCTCGATCCCTTCGCCCGTGTGCTGCTGTTCGTGACGACGGGACTGCTGCTGTGGCGCAAGCGGTATCCGGTGGCCGTCGCGTTCGGGACGTCGGTGGCCGCCACGGTCTACCTGGGCGCCGGATATCCGTACGGGCCGGTCTTCCTGGCCGTCGCGCTGGCCTGCTTCAACGCCATCGTCATGGGGCACCGCAAGGCCGCGTGGACGGCGGTCGGAGTGCTCTGGATCGGGCACGCCCTGGTGGCGCACTGGCTGTACCGATGGCTGCCGCCGTCCGGTGACCCGGCCGCTCCCTGGGGGCAGGAGGGCGTGATCGCCGCCTGGGTGGCGGCGATCGTGGCGGTGTCGGAGCTGGCCAGGACGCGGCGCGAGCAGTGGGCGAAGGACCGGGCCGAGCGGGCGCAGGCGGCGCGGCGGCGGGCCGACGAGGAGCGGCTGCGGATCGCCCGCGAGCTGCACGACGTCCTCGCGCACAGCATCTCCGTGATCAATGTGCAGGCGGGCGTCGGCCTCGCGCTGCTGGACACCGACCCCGAGCAGGCGCGCACGGCGCTCACCACCATCAAGGCCAAGAGCAAGGAGGCGCTCGGCGAGGTCCGCCAGGTCCTCGACACGCTGCGCACGCCCGGTGACGCACCCCGCGCCCCGGCCCCCGGCCTCGACCGGCTGCCCGAACTGGTGAAGCAGGCGGCCAGCGCGGGCCTCACCGTCGAGGTCGAGGGCGAGCCGCCCCGTCTGCCGCCCGGTACGGACCTCGCGGCCTTCCGGATCGTGCAGGAGGCCCTCACCAATGTCGTACGCCACTCGGAGTCCCGGCACGCGCGCGTGCACCTCGATCACGACGACGGCGCGACGCTACGGTTGCGTATCGACGACGACGGTCCGGCGACCGGCGCCGACGCGGGCGGCAGCGGCAACGGACTCGCCGGAATGCGGGAGCGGGCGGCCGCGCTGGGTGGCACGATCGAGGCGGGCCCGCGGGACGACGGCGGCTTCCGGGTGCTCGCCGTACTGCCGTTGAAGACCGCCGCCGAGGTCAAGGAGAAACGGTGATCCGCGTACTGCTCGCCGACGATCAGTCACTGGTGCGGGCCGGCTTCCGGGCGCTGCTCGGTGCGCAGCCCGACATCGAGGTGGCCGGGGAGGCCGCCGACGGCGAGGAGGCGCTGCGCAAGGTGCGCGAACTGCGGCCCGACGTCGTCCTGATGGACATCCGCATGCCGCTCCTCGACGGCCTCGCCGCGACCCGCCGGATCACCGAGGACGACGCCCTGAAGGGCGTGAAGGTGGTCATGCTCACCACCTTCGAACTCGACGAGTACGTCTTCGAGGCCATCCGCTCGGGCGCCTCCGGCTTCCTGGTCAAGGACACCGAGCCGGAGGAACTCCTGCGCGCGGTACGGGCCGTGGTCGAGGGCGACGCGCTGCTGTCTCCCGGAGTGACCCGGCGGCTGATCGCCGAGTTCGCCGCCCGCTCCAAGGAGCCCGCGGCCGCCGGCACCCTCGCCGAACTCACCGAGCGCGAGCGGGAGGTCATGGCACTGGTCGGCATCGGCCTGTCCAACGAGGAGATCGCCCGCCGCCTGGTGGTCAGCCCGCTCACCGCGAAGACCCACGTCAGCCGCACGATGGTGAAGCTCGGCGCGCGGGACCGGGCCCAACTGGTGGTGCTGGCCTACGAGTCGGGGTTGGTGCGGCCGGGCTGGCTGGGCTGAGGGCCCCGCCGGAACCGCATCAGGACGCTGACGACCCGGGCGAAGAACACCACCACCGCGACCGTGGCGCCCACGCCCACGAGGGCACCGCGCGTACCGTCCGACATGTCGAAGGCGTACGCCGGCCCGACGATCGCCCCGAACAGCACCGCCGCCGCGAACGCGGCACTGAACAGCGCGTACCCGATCTCGACGGTGATCGCGTCCCGCTCGGCCTGATCGCGTCGTCCCCCGTGGTTCTCCATGCCTTGAGTCAAACAGGGGTGCGCCCGGCGGAGCAAGCCGCTCCGCCGGGCGCACCCGGGAGGCCTCCCCCTAGTCGCGGACCGCCACGCGTTCCGCTTCCGCCTCCCTCACGGTGGACTTGGCGACCACGACGGTCCGCCGGCCGCGCCGGGTGCGCAGTCCGGTGAGGGCGATCAAGAGGCCCGCGACCGCGATCACGGTGATCACGACCAGGGCGGGCAGGTAGCTGTCGAGGACGGCCTGCGGGGAGGCGGGCTCCTCGGGCGCGTTCGCGGTGAGGACCGCCGTCACCACGGCCAGGAACAGCGCGCCGCCCACCTGGACCGAGGTGTTGAGCAGGCCCGAGACCATGCCCTGCTCGTGCTCGTCGACGCCGTTGGTGGCCTGGACGTTGAGCGAGGGGAAGGTCAGCGCGAAGGCGGAGCCGACCAGCAGCATGGTGGGCAGGATGACCACCGCGTAGACCGGGTCGAGGTCGATGCGCAGGAACAGGACGTAGCCGGCGACCATCAGGGCGAAGCCGATCGCGATCAGCCGTGCCGTGCCGAACCGGTCGATGATCGCACCGACCTTCGTCGCCGACAGCGCCACGAGCGCACCCGCCGGCAGGAACGCCAGCGCGGTGTGCAGGGCAGACCAGTCGAGCAGTTGCTGCATGTACAGCGTGACGAGGAACTGGAAGCTGATGTAGCTGCCGACGAACGTCAACGCGCCCAGCTGTGCCCGGACCTGGGCCCCGGAGCGCAACACCCCCAGCCGGATCAGCGGGCTCGGGCTGCGCCGCTCGACGAGGACGAACGCCGTCAGCAGGACGACGACGGCGACGAAGGACAGGACCGTGCGGGCCGAGCCCCAGCCCACCTCGGGCGCCTGGACGACGGTGAACACCAGCAACAGCATCGACGCGGTGCCGAGGACGGCGCCGGGGACGTCGTAACCGCCGTCCGTCCGCTCGCGCCTGGTGCGCGGCAGCAGCCTGAGGCCGACGGCCAGGGCGATCAGCGCGATCGGCGCGGGCAGCAGCATCGTGAGGCGCCAACTGGCCTCGGTGAGCAGGCCGGAGAAGACCAGTCCCATCGAGTAGCCGGCGGCGCCGCAGGTGGTGTAGATCGACAGCGCGCGGTTGCGCACCGGTCCCTCGGCGAAGGTCGTGGTGATGATGGACAGGCCGGCGGGGGCGGTGAAGGCCGCGGCCAGGCCCTTGACGAAGCGGCTGGCGATCAGCAGCGGGCCCGAGTCGACGAGCCCGCCGAGCAGCGAGGCGAGCGCGAACACGGCCAGGGCCACCAGGAAGACCTGGCGCCGGCCCAGCAGGTCCGCGATGCGGCCGCCGAGCAGGAGCAGGCCGCCGTAGCCCAGGATGTAGCCGCTGACGATCCATTGCAGCGTCGAGGTGGACAGGCCCAGGTCGGCACCG
The DNA here is from genome assembly GCF_015160855.1 of Streptomyces ferrugineus. Classification (NCBI taxonomy): domain Bacteria; kingdom Bacillati; phylum Actinomycetota; class Actinomycetes; order Kitasatosporales; family Streptomycetaceae; genus Streptomyces; species Streptomyces ferrugineus. The sequence goes on from NZ_CP063373.1 coordinate 4,095,148, forward strand.
ATGGACGGCAGGGCGACACCGACCATCGACACGTCCAGCGCGTCCAGGAACATCGCGGCGCACAGCACCAGCAGGGTGCCCCACAGCCGGGGCGTCCAGCGGTCCGCCGTGGACGGTGCCGCGGGGGAGTTGAGCGGAGAGGTCATGCCGAGGAGGTTACATGCACATGCATGAGATGCAAGCGCATTTAATGCGGCTGCAATAAACTAGTCTTTCTGCTACGGTGCGCCCCATGGCGGCGAAGAAGGCCGAGCAGGCGCTCGTGGACCAGTGGCGGGACATGCTGGCGCTGCACGCGCGCACGCAGTGCGAACTCGACCGCGCGCTGCACCAACACGGCCTGTGCGCCAGTGACTTCGAGGTCATGGACGTTCTGGCCGAGGGCTCCGGGCGAGGCCGCTCGGGGAGCGACTCGTCGTTCCGTGTGCAGGAGATCTCCGAGCGGGTGCATCTCAGCCAGAGCGCGCTGTCGCGGCTGATCGCCCGGCTGGAGAAGGACGGCCTGGTCCAGCGCCTGATGTGTCCGCAGGACCGGCGTGGCGTGGTGGTGGCCCTCACGGCCAAGGGGCGCGCGCTGCACGGCGAGGTGCTGCCCGTGCAGCGCGCGGTGCTGACGAGGATGCTGGCGAACTGACGGTCGTACGGGCCGGGTTCGGCCTCAGATGACGGCGGAGCTCTCCCGCCACAGCGTCGCGACGGAGGCGTCGCCGGTCACCTGCGGGAAGGGCAGCCGGTTCCACAGCGACAGATACAGCCGGTCGGCCGGCCCGGCGATCTCGCAGTCGGCCTGAGCCGCGGCCGCGGCGCCCCGCTCGGTCACCGGCGGCTCCTGCGACAGCCGTACGGTCCACACGGCGTCGTCCGTGTCCGTCGCCCGCACCCGCAGCACCCGGAGTTCGGCGCTGCGCACCCGGCTCTTGGGCCGGGCGTGGAAACCGCGCAGCAACTCGTCGATGCCGTCCGCCGCGAAGCCGGGGTCGATCTCGCTCGGCGTGCCGCCGCGTGCCGACTCCGCGTCGAAGCGGTGCACGGTCGTCTCGTGCGCCTGCCTGCGCGCCCAGAACGCCAAAGGTGACGGGGCGGGCAGGAAGTGCCAGCACTGTACGTCCGCGGGGGCGCCGACGAGCGTGTCGAGGAGGTGCCGATGTCCCTCGCGGAACCAAGCGAACAACTCCGCGCCGTCGAGGTCGGGCAGCCCGCCGTCGGGGTGGTAGGAGGTGTGCCCCTCGGCCACGAAGGCCGCCGCCCAGCGATGCACCATCCCCGTGTGCCGCACCAGATCCCGCACCTGCCAGTCCGGGCAGGTCGGCACCTTCGCGTCGGCCCCGGCCTCCTCCGCGGCTGCGGCGAGCAGCCGGCCCGCACGGTCCAGGACTCGAACGTATTCGGGTGTCTCCATGGACGTGAGTGTGCAGCATGGAGTGCGGTCGAGGGCAAGAGCCATGATCGGCCGTGCGGCGTTTCAGGGGGGAGCGGGGGAGACCAGATCCAGGTGCAGGCGGTTCCTCGTGCGCTTGGGCTCCGGGACGAGCCGGCACCACAGCCGGGGCCCGACGCCACGGGGCTCGACCAGCACCGTCGGGTCGTCCTCCGGGCCGGCGATCCCCAGGGCGCGCAGCCGGGCGAGTTCGGCGTCGTCGTACGGGGCGACGGCGTAGCCGTCCAGGGCGGCCGCCCAGAAACGGGCCGTGACAGCCGGTCGGGCACAGTCGATGACGATGTCGTGGAGGCGGGCCATGCGGATCAGAGACCCTTCCGAGCACCGACGGCGAGGGCGTCCGTCCGGCGGCGGAACAGGAATCGGTGAGCCAGATGGTGGGAGCGTCGCCCCAGTGTGGTCTCGCCGTGTTCCTTCAGGGAGAAGTGGCCGCAGAGCAGGGACACGACCTCGTCGGCGCTCGGGTGGTGAATCGTGTTGCCCAGGGAACCGACCCGGTCGGGGCCTCCCTGGGCCGAAGGGTCCCGGTCCGAATAGCAGACCATCCCGAACAGGCCCTCCGGTCGCACCAGGGCGGCGATCGTGTCCCGGTACAGGTCCCGGTCCTCGGGGCGGATGTGATGGAACACGCTGTAGTCGATCGCCAGGTCGAACGGCCGGCGCGCCCGGAAGCGCAGGATGTCGGCGACCTCGAACGAGACGTTGCCCAGCCCCAATTGGGCCGCGGCCCGGCGTGCCGCGCCGACGGCCGACGCGCTGAAGTCGATTCCCACCGTGTCGTGCCCCGACATGGCCAGCGCGCAGGTGTCGCGGCCTCTGCCGCATCCGAGGTCGATCACACGGGCGGGGGAGGGGACCCGGGCGATCCAGTGCAGAACCTCGGCGGGTGTCTCCGGGACGTCCCAGGGCGTCGGACCATCCCCCACGTCGCGGTAGACGCGCTCCCAGTGCTGGACGGGTTCGACCTTCACGCCGCGGGCCTCCTTGAACGAGTCCGTCCGTTCTCCAGCAGCGCGGCGAGTTCCGCCGCGGCGACCTTGTCGCCGAATCCGGTGCGCTCGGCGCACTGGCTGTATCCGGTTCGATAGACGCAGCGCACCTCCCCTGCCTGGCACAGAGCGGCCTCTTCCATGTCTCCGTCACCGAAGCGCAGGATCCACACGGCGGGTTCGCCCGTGCCGAACCCCGCGAGATGGGCCGCCAGTTCCCGGGTGTGGGGCAGCTCGTAAGGGGTGGGAGCCGGCAGGCCCCTGAGCCTGGCCACGGTGCGCGCACTGGACATGACCACCTGACAGCGCGCCATGACCCGGTTCAGCAGATCCGACGGCAGCCGGGCCTCGATGTCGTGGGGCACCACGTCGAAACAGACCGGCGTTCCGGCCCGGGCCGCTGTCGCCAGGGCGTGGAACACGGCATGGCGTGAGCGTGGGAAGAGCAGCGGATAGCCGTCGACGAACAAGACGTCCGCGGCTTCGATCGCGCCCCGGAACGCCTCGACGTCGGCGGCCGACAGTTCCTCCACCGGCGCGGGCGAGCTGGCCACGAGGGTGCGACGGCCCGCGCCGGGAGAGTCCGTCCCGTCGCGCAGGACGACGACGTAGCCGTTGGGCAGGCCGCGCTGCTGACGAATGCACCAGGTGACTCCCGGTTCGTTCTCCAGCGTGCGCAGGATGTGATCCGTGGAGGGATCGTCGCCCGTCTTCACCAGTGCGTGCACCGCCTCGAAGTGGCGGGTGGCGGCCCGCGCCATGGAGACGGCCGTACCGGCGAGGACCATACGCACCGGAGAGAGGGCATACACGTCCTCGCGCACCTCCGCGAGTGATGCGGGCACAGCCGTGCGCACGTCGAGCCGGAGATCTCCGATGACGGCGACACGGTAGGGCGCGGGTTGCGGGCCGGCGGACTCGTGCATGCCCGTCAGCCGCTGTCGCAACCCCAAGAGCCAGGCTTCGGCAGTCGAGGGCGACAGGTTCAACCGTCGTCACGGTCGTCGACCGACCACCAGTGGGTCTCCGTGTCACCGGGGAATCGCTCCGGGAGGTAGAGATCCGCCTCGATCCTGCGGTCCACCAGCTCGGCCGAGTAGGGGACGCCCGCCTGGGCGAACTCCTCCCTGATCCGTTCCTTTATCTCCGCTGAGTGCTTCTGGCCGCGCCCCACGCCGTGAGCGGTGAAGGACTGCTCGGGCTGGAACATGACGAACGTGTGATCGCTGCTGTGGCGGGAGTGGGACGTCTCGTACAGAGGGGAGAAGACCGAGACGAACATCCGCTGGCGATGGAAGAGGAACTGCCAGCCCGGGCCGCGCACATCGCCGCTGAGCGAGTCGTTGGGCAACTCGTCCACTTCGGTGAGGGCTTGGAGCAGCCGGCGGAACCAGTGCGCGAGGTCCGCCATGGTCGCGGCACCCGGTGCGCGGTCGGCGACGCCGGGCACGGAGATCACGAACCCGTCGAGGCGTTCATGGGGCGCCGCCTTCGCGAACCTCGTCAGATGCGGAGCCAGCTCGGCCACGTTGGCCGTCAGGGATTTGTCGACATCCCAGTCGGGAGCACCCCACAACCGGGACACCGGTGAGAACAGACAGGGCGAGTCGGCCTGCAGCTTGGCGAAGTCCTGGAGCGCGCCGGCCGTACTCGGGTCGTACGCCCTGGCGAACCGCCCCTTGTCACGTACGGCCACGTGATCGAGCTTGCTGTCCAGTTCGTTCGTGAGCGAGATCCCGCAGTTCGCGGAGATCCGGTACAGGGCCTTGTGCATCCGCGGCACGGACGTGCGCAGCGGTACCCAGTCGTCCAGAGTGCGCGGCGTCTTGGGGCCGTCGTAGTAGTTGACGGCCCGGCCGATCTGACCGGCCCAGTGCAGGAGGTCGAGGAGCTCGTCGAACAGACGCGGGTCCTGCTTCGACCGCTTCTTCGCGCCGGGCGCCGAAGCGGACGTGTCCTTGGGCGGATCGGTGACCGGCACGGCGAACTGGTTGGCGGTACAGGTCGAAATGATCCACAGGTCGGCGAGTTCGGCTCCCACATTCGACGATTGGGCGGCGGGCACCGAGGCCAACTCCTGGCTGAATTCCCCTACTTCCTCCAGAAGCCGCACCACGCCGGCGTGCGGGCTCCAGTATCCGCCGACGGCCTGAATCATCTCGTGGACGGCGCTCTGGGTCGGGCTCATGCCGGTCCGGCGGGGACTGCCTCCCACTGTCGCCTCCTTGTGATCCCATCCGACATGGGGACGTGTGACTCCGCGATAGGGAGCAGCTGGGTGAAGTCGTCGATCACCGCGTCGGGTTCCATGACCTCGGAGTCGTAGACGTCCTTCAGTTTTTCCGGTTTCCAGAAGGAAAGGCGCCGCACCGTCGCGTAATTCTCGGGTGCGTACCCCGAACCGTAGCGGGCCCATACCGTCACGGCTCCGATACTGCTTCCGGGCACCAGGTCGTTCGCCACGCTGTCTCCGACGACCAGGACTTTTCCATGGTCCTGGGGAGCGAAATGCCGCAGGGCTTCCGTGTACGGATGGGTGCTCGGCTTCTGTTTCGCATCGGTGAATGTCCGAAGGGCCAGACCGGCGGGTGTGGAGCGATGGGCCAAATGGCGGTCTCCGCTGTGTGCGCCCTCCCAGGCGACAAGAGCGTCCAGTTGCTCCTGCAGCCGCAGACAGCGCACTCGGCGCAGGACTTCGCGGATCGGCGCGTTGCTCACTCCGATCACCGTGAAACCCCGTTCACGCAGGGTTTCCAGGGTGTTCCTGACGCCGGGATAGAGTCGCAGGTGTTTGCTTCGGCTCCGTACGAAGGCCGAGAAACCCGACCAGACCAGGTCGTTGACCTCGTCCGGCCGCCGGGAGCGCAGGAAGTCCAACTCCCTGATCGCCCAACGGTATTCGGGAGCCCGGTGCCGGCTGTAGACGGCCTGGAACTGTCGGTGCAATTCATCCGGATCGACGTCGGCGGCAGAGCTCAGCTCGTCCACCATGGCACGAAAACAAGGACCGAAGTAATCGATCCAGTCGTACAAGGTATTGTCGAGATCGGTGATCAGGACGGGCGAATGGCTCGGCATGCGTCTCATTCTGCTCCGATGGGACACGTGTTGAGCGCCGGACGAGGTAATTCCGATAATGGATTCATCTGAAGGCTTCCCGGGGTAACGAGTTCAGTAGAACGATCAGCATTTCGAACGCGGCGGCCACCGCCACACGGCGGATCGACCCGCCGGTCCGACGCTCGAGGTCGCTCTTGTCTGCGTCCGCGGCATCCGAGATGCCGCGCAGAGCCACGAAGCGTACACGCTTCAGCATTCCGGAAGTGGCGGTTGCCGCAGCTATCCCGGAAGACTCCATGTCGATCGCGGTAAGGTCCCGCTTGTGCTCCTGCAACCAGGCCGTGAATGCCTGGTCGGCGCCCACCACCGGCCCGCAGGCCAGCGGGCCGACCACCAGTGGGCGGGCCGGGGAAACCGTCGGATCACCGGGAAATCGCCGGGCCAGTCGTGTCCTGGCCTGGGCCAGTTCCTCTTCGGCGACGAAGGGCAGTTGGTGGGCGCGGTGGGTCAGGTACTCGTCCGGCCGTACGCCCATGCCCGCGATCCGCAGCCGGAAGCCGCCCCCTCCATCGGATTCGGCCCGGGCGTTGTCCAGGTAGGAGACGACCTGATCGGCCAGCAGAACGTCCCCCGGCTTCAGATCGGGTGACAGCGCACCGGCGATTCCCACGTTGGCCACGATGCGGGGCGGGAAGTCGGCCAGCATCCCGGCCGAGGTGGCCGCCGCCTGTTCCTGGCCCTTTCCGACCATGGTGAAGAGCATGCGCAGGAGTTGGCCGCGCCCGGTCTGCCAGCGCACCTCGTAGGAGACCTGGCCGGTGCGGACGTCCTCCAGCACGGTCAGCGGGCCCAGCGTCTCCTTGGCACATTCGAGGACCACGGCGGTTTCCTCGGCCAGCGCGAGGACGATGAGCACGGTCGCCGGATCGTTCTCCGGCGCCGGTCGTGGAGTCGGCCGCACGGCGGTCGATCGGGTGCCGTGCTCCACGGCCAGGCGTGCGACGCTCTCCATGACGGCGCGCGGACTGCCGCCGCCCCGCGCGGCATCACATGCCTCGGCGTAGAACCCGACCAGGTGCTGGAGTTGTCTGGTTCTGTCGGGAGACGGCCGAGACAGGTGATCATGGACATTTCTGAGCAGTCCGTCTCGCAGAAGGATGACGCTCGGGTCGTCTCTGAGAGCGATGACGTCCTCCAGGGACAAGTGCCCGAAGGCGTCCAGCAGCCCGATCATTTTGAGTGCGCGGCGGTATTCCACCAGATCGACGATGAGTTCGGGGTGGGTACTGCGGACGCCGCAGTCGACGATTCCGATGCGAGGCAGCCGCCCCACCATCGTCGTCCGGTACTCGGTCAGATACCCCATGGCCCAATTCCAGCCGAGTGCCAACTCGATGCGCCTGCGAGCCTGCGGGGTCAGCTCCAGGTCGAAGATCCTCAGATCCTCCACCACACGCCACAGGAAAGCGTGGCTGCCCAGCCTGTCGGGCACCGCATGCAGCGCCCGCTCGTATGCGCTGGGGGACGTGGCGGCCGGAATGGAGTGATAGGCGTTGTGCAGTTCTCGCACCGGGAACGACGCGAGTGCTCCATCGGCGGCCGTTCCGCCCGCGAGCCCCTCGACGTCCAGGGACCAGCGTGACTTGACGTCGGCCGTGGTGTCGATGTTCCGGGCCTGCAGAACGGGGTGCAGGGCACGTAATCGGCGTCTCGAGGCGGGATATTCCAGCAGTCCTTCGAAGGAGGTGTCGGTGAGGTGCGCCCGCTTGCCCTCCAGCAACTGATCGACGTCCATCGTGGATCCCACCAGGAACAGGACCTCGCTCTCGGCCAGTAACTGCAGATCGCTCAACAAGCCCGGTGCCACCGAGGATTGGACGAGGTCGGTACTAGGCATCACCAGGACATCGGGTGACACGAACGCGGTCAGCCGAAGTGCCTCGCGCAACAGGGTGACGACGTCGCGATGCGGCCGGATCCGGCTCTTCACTTCGTACAGTCTCAGCAGTTGCTCGTGCAGGAAGTGAATGAACACCTCAGGCTACCGGTGGTCGGCCGGAGCGGATGTGCCGTGTTTTCTCACCCGTCGCACATGCCCTCAAGCGGTTCGATAAGGCACACGGACCACTTTCCCTGTTCATGGCTTCGCCCCCTCCGCTGCCGCGGCCTGCCGTCAGAACAGATCTGCCTGAGCACTATTCCCCTGTGCCGTTGTTCCGACACCCGGGAATTTCACCGACCCGTCAGCGCTCGGCCGCATGTCCGACGAAGAGTCCGACGACGGCTGCCGTGGCCGCCAGTGCCGCGACACTGGTGAGGGCGATGGGCAGGGAGAACCAGTCGGCCATGAAACCGATGGCGGGCGGTCCGAGGAGCATGCCCCCGTAGCCGAGCGTGGAGGCGATCGCCACTCCCTCGGGCCCGCAGAGCGCACCGGCGCGTTCCACGGCGACGGGGAAGAGGTTGGCCAGGCCGAGCCCGGCGATCACGAAGCCGACGAGCGCGGCCCACAGGGCGGGAGCGAGCGCGCCCAGCAGCATGCCGACCGCGGCGGTCGTCCCGCCCACCACCAAGGTGCGGGTCTGGCCCAGGCGTTCGAGCAGCCGGGTGCCGGTCAGGCGGCCGATGGTCATGGCGAGCGCGAAGCAGGAGTAGCCGGCGGCGGCCACGCCCGGCGTGGTGCCGAGGTCCTGCTTCAGATGCAGTGCGCTCCAGTCGGCCAGGGCGCCCTCCCCGTACGCCGTGCACAGGGCGATCAGACCGAAGGTGATCACGAGTGGACGGGCGCGGGTGCCCGGCCGGCGCGGCGCGGACGTCGACCGCCGTGTGTCCTGCGGCGGTGTCGGGGGCGGGATGCGCAGCAGGACGCGGCCCGCGACGACGGTGACGAGCAGCCCGGTCACGGTGAGGCCGAGCAGGTGCTGGGTGGGGGACAGGGAGCCGGCGACGAGTGCGCCCAGTCCGGCGCCGGTCATGCCGCCGAGGCTGAAGGCGGCGTGGAAGCTGGGCATGATCGGGCGCCGCACGGCGTGCACCAGATCGACCGCGGCGCTGTTGAAGGCGACGTTGATCCCGCCGTACGCACTGCCGAAGACCAGCAGCACGCCGCCCAGGGCGAGCGCCGAGTGGGTGAGGGGCGGCAGGGCGACGCTGAGGGAGAGCAGGACGCCGCAGACCACGGTGACGGGGTGGCTGCCGTAGCGGCGGCACAGGCGGCCGGTGAGCATCATCGTGACGACGGCACCCGCGGAGACCCCGAGCAGGGCCAGTCCGAGGGCGCTGGCGGAGGCGCCGGTCTGCTCCTTGACGGCGGGGATGCGGACGACCCAGCCGGCGAAGAGGAAGCCGTCCAGGGCGAAGAAGGTGGTCAGGGTGGCGCGGAGGCGGCTGAGGTCGGTGCGGGATCCCGGCACGGCGTTGTGCGATCGGGATTTGTTTATTTGCGGCACAAAGTCAGGCTAGGTGGGTGCGGGGGAAGGGGCAAGGGGCGGCCGGAGGGGGAGAGGGCGGCGCCGGGGGCGCGGTACGGCCCCGCGGCGGGATCATCTCCGCCGCCGACTGTCCGGGGCCCGTCCGAAGTGCGACGCTAAGAGACGAGAGGTATCCGCCGAGGGAACTCGGGAGGGCACGATGGGACGTGACGTGCCGGCCCTGGTGTTCACGCGGGAGGACCGCCGTCGGTACCGGGAGAAGATGCACACCTGCCTCGACGTGCTGGCCCAGATGCTGCGCGAGTCGACCTTCGAGAGCGAGCGGCCCAAGGTCGGGCTGGAGATCGAGCTCAACCTGGTGGACGACGACGGGCTGCCGGCGATGCGCAACACCGAGGTGCTCCAGGCCATCGCCGACCCCGCCTGGTCGAGCGAGTTGGGCCGCTTCAACCTGGAGATCAACATCCCGCCGAGAGAGCTGACGACCGGCGGCCCCGGAGCCTGGGAGCAGGCCATCCGCGACGCGCTCAACCACGCCGAGGAGCGCGCCTCCGCCGTGGGCGCGCACCTGATCATGATCGGGATTCTGCCCACTCTCGGGGAGTCGGACGTGGGGGAGACCGCCCTGTCCGGCGATCCGCGGTACCGGCTGCTCAACGAGCAGATCTTCGCGGCCCGGGGCGAGGACCTGCGGATCACGGTGGACGGCGTCGAGCGTCTGTCGACGTACGCCGACACCATCACCCCCGAGGCCGCCTGCACCAGCACCCAGTACCACCTCCAGGTCTCGCCGAGGGACTTCGCGGACTACTGGAACGCCGCTCAGGCCGTCGCCGGTGTACAGATCGCCCTCGCGGCGAACTCGCCGTACCTCTTCGGCCGGGAGCTGTGGCGCGAGACCCGTATCCCGCTGTTCGAGCAGGCCACCGACACCCGCCCCGTGGAGATCAAGGCCCAGGGCGTACGGCCCCGGGTGTGGTTCGGCGAGCGCTGGATCACCAGCGTCTTCGATCTGTTCGAGGAGAACGTGCGGTACTTCCCGGCCCTGCTTCCGCTGTGCGACGAGGAGGACCCGCAGCGCACGCACGACACCGGCGGCATCCCGCAACTGGGCGAACTGACCCTGCACAACGGCACGATCTACCGCTGGAACCGCCCCGTCTACGCCGTCACCGACAGCGGACCGCACCTGCGCATCGAGAACCGCGTCCTGCCCGCCGGCCCCACCGTGGCCGACACCATCGCCAACGGCGCCCTCTACTACGGCCTCACCCGCGCCCTGGTCGACGACGACCGGCCGGTGTGGACGCGGATGTCCTTCTCGGTCGCCGAGGAGAACCTCCACACCGCCGCCCGCGACGGCATCGACGCCCGCCTGTACTGGCCCGGCATGGGCGAAGTCCCGGTCACGGAGCTGGTGTTGCGGCGCCTGCTGCCTCTGGCCCACCGGGGCCTGGAGCTGGCCGGCATGGACGCCGACTGGCGCGAGCCCCTGCTGGGCATCATCGAGCAGCGCTGCGTCACCGCCCGCAACGGCGCCCTGTGGCAGGTGGAGACGGTCCACCAGTTGGAGAAGGCCGCCGCCACCTCCGAACGGCGGGACGCGCTGCGGCGGATGACCAGGACGTACATGGACTACATGCATCTGAACGCGGCCGCGCACACCTGGCCCGTGGACTGACCCGCGCCTCACCGGGGAGCTGGGTCTCCCTTCCACGTCGCCGCCGTTGTCAGCGGCACGGCGACGGGCGGCTCCGCCGACGTCGTCAGCTCGACACGGCGTCCTTCGGCCGCCGAGCGCAGCAGCGCGCTCATCGTCTCCAGCACGTGCAGGGCGAGTTCACCGCTCGCGCGGGGCGCCCGCCGGCCGTCGGCGGCGACGAAGTCGAGCAGGCCGATACCGCGGGCGCCGTCGACGTAGCCCGCCGAGAGCGGGAGCGTGCGCCACTCGGTGGCGCCCAGTTCGAAGAGCCGGACCTCGCCGTCGAAGCGGTTCGGATCCGGAACGGCGAGTGTGCCCGTCTCGCCGTGCACCTCGATCGGCGCGGCGGTCGTGGCCACGCCGTCGAAGCTCGTCGTGATCGTCGTCAGGGTCCCGCCGACGTGCTCCAGGACCCCACTGACATGGGTGTCCACCTCGACCGGGATCCGCTCGCCCGCCCGCGGCCCGGAGCCGATGACGCGCTCGGCGCGCAGCCGCCCGGCAGCCCCGGTGACGGCCCGCACCGGACCCAGCAGATGCACCAGGGAGGCGAGGTAGTACGGACCCATGTCCAGCAGCGGGCCGCCCCCGTCCGTGTAGTAGAAGTCGGGGTGGGGATGCCAGCGTTCGTGGCCCGGCGTGACCATCACGGCCGACGCGAACTGGGGGCGTCCGACGCTCCCCGCGGCCACGGCCGCACGCGCCGTCTGCACGCCGGTGCCCAGGACCGTGTCCGGCGCACACCCCACACCGACGCCCGCCTTCGCGGCGGCCTCCAGCACGGCGTGCGCGTCGGCGAGGCCGGCGGTCAGCGGCTTCTCCCCGTAGACGTTCTTGCCGTGGCCGATGGCGCCGAGGGCGATCTCGGCGTGGGCCGCGGGGACCGTGAGGTTCAGCACCGTGTCGACGTCCGGGCTGCTCAGCAACTCCTCGACGGACAGCGCCCGGACGCCGGGGAGTTCGGCGGCGACTGCGGCCGAGCGGGAGGCGTCGAGGTCGGCGACCGCGGTGATGCGTACGGCCGGATGGCCCACGAGCGTGTCCAGGTACGCGCGCGAGATGACGCCGAGTCCTACGACGCCGATGCGGTGCGCGTCGCCCACAGCATGCCCCTCTCGATGATGGTGCGGACGGCGGGGTGCTCCAGCACGTCGAGGCTGTGGCCCGGCGTCGTCACCACCACACGCCCGGCGCCCCACTGCCGGGTCCAGACCGCCGGACAGGTGACCGGGCGGTGCCAGGGCTGCCACGGCCGGGTCGGGTGGGTGGTGGTGGCCAGCACGTCGATCAGCTCGTCGTGCAGCACCCAGTACTGCTCGGTGTGCAGCTCGAAGTCCCCGACGCCCGCGGTGACGGGGTGGTCGCGGCCCAGCTCCGTGATGTTGACGGTGTGCGGCAGGTAGTTGTCCTCCTGAACCCCCTGCCGCTCGCAGGGCTCCTTGCCCGGGTGGGTGGCGAACTGCCCGCCCACCAGATGGAGATAGTCGGAGGCGGCCCGGAAGGAGTCGGCGATGCCGCCGTGCCAGCCGGTGAAGCCGGTGCCGGCCACGACCGCCGCGCTCAGTCCCGCCAACTCCTCGGCACCGATCTGCGACATCGTGACGCACTGCACGACGAGATCGGTGCCGGCCATCGCGTCGGCGTCGGCGTAGACCTCGGTGGACTCCTCGATCCTGACGGCGTACCCGTTGGCGCGCAGGAAGGGCAGGAACAGCTCCGTGGCCCGGACCGGCTGATGCCCCTCCCATCCGCCTCGCACCACCAGGGCGTTCTTCCGCGTCATCTCGTCCCTTCGTGGGCCGGCACAGTCCCCTCACTATGTGCCGGTCGCTCGCGCGAGGGAAAGAGTCGGGGTTCGACGCGAAATTTTCGGATCCCGGCTACTGGGGTGGTGTTTCGCGCGCAGCATGGCCAGCGTCCGACCAGGGCCGCCTGCACACTTCTCCACGGGAGTTGGTCGCGTGACGGATCAACCGTGCCGGAGACATGCGATGTTCCGCTCTCGGACGCGGCCGTCCCCGGCACCATGACGGCCGCCGAACTGCGCAAGGCCGCGGCGGCGGGCCGCGTCTGAATAACGCCGCCCGGCCGCCGGCGCGTCAGATCCAGCCCTGCTCCCAGGCCCGGTGCGCGGCGGCATGGCGGGTCGGCACGCTCAGCTTGGACATGGCCGAGGACAGGTAGTTGCGGACGGTGCCGGGGGCCAGATGGACCTCGGTGGCGATCTCGGCGATCGACGCGCCCGTACGGGCGGCGCGCAGGACCTCCAGCTCGCGGTCGGTGAGGGGACAGTCGTCCTCGGTCAGCGCGGAGGCGGCGATGTCCGGGTCCACATAGCGGCGGCCGGCGGCGATATCGCGGATGATCTCGGCCAGCCTGGTCGCCGGAGTCGTCTTGGGGACGAAGCCGCGCACCCCGGCGGCCAGGGCCCGGCGCAGTACGGCGGGCCGGGCGTGCCGCGTGACCAGGACGACCTGGGTGGACAGCGCGGCCCGGATCTCCTCGGCCGCACGCAGCCCGTCGGTGGGCGGCATCTCCAGATCCAGGACGGCGATGTCGGGGCGCAGCTCGCGGGCCAGCCGTACCGCGTCGGTGGAGGTCGCGGCCTCCGCGACCACGGTGAGATCGTCCTCCAGCCCCAGCAGGGCGGCCAGGGCGCTTCTGAGCAGGTCCTCGTCGTCGGCGAGCAACAGGCGGATCATCGGGCGGCTCCGTCCGCCGGGCTCGGTGGGTCCGGAGTGGTCCGTGACGGCGCCGGCAGCGCGGCCGTGACCACGAAGCGGTCCCCGTCCCGCCGCCAGGTCAGCTCGCCCCCCGCCGGGCTCAACCGCTCGGCGAGGCCACGCAGTCCCGTGCCCTCCGGCGAGGCCGGGACGTCCGACACGCCGTCGTTGCTCACCCGCAGCCGGGCGAAGCCGTCCGCGACCCGGTACTCGACCTCGGTGTGCTCGGCCTGGCTGTGCCGCAGGACGTTCGTGGTGGCCTCCCGCATCACCAGGCCGAGCAGGTGACGGCCGGCGTCGGTGAGGGCGGTGGCCGCGGCGTCGGGGTCGAGCGTCATCCGCGCGTCGATGCCGGCGGCGGCCAGCACCCGGGTGGCGTTGGCGATCTCGTCGTCCAGAGTCGTACGCCGGTACCCCCGCACCACGGCCCGGGTGTCACTGAGGGCGTCCGCCGCGAGCCGCCGTATCTCCTTCAGCTCCACGGCCGCCCGCGCCGGGTCCGGCTCGACCAGCCGGGCCGCCAACTCGCTCTTCAGGGCGATCACCTGGAGATGGTGGCCCTGGATGTCGTGCAGGTCGGCGGCGAACCGCAGCCGTTCCTCCCGGACCGCCAGCTCCGCCTCCAGCCGCCGCGCCTCGTCCAGTCGCCGTGCGGTGTCCCAGGCCCACAGCGGGCCGAGCGTCACCCAGGCCGTGAAGGCGACCAGCCCGGCGGGGAACAGCGCGGCGTACGCCAACTCGCCGTCCCCCTCGACCAGGCTGACGACGCTCCCGGGCAGCAGTGCGACGGCCCCGGCGGCCACGATCAGCAGGCGTCTGCGACGCGGCGGCAGATACGTCGCGGCGATCGCCACCACCACGGCGGGCGCGACCGGCCACAGCCCGTAGTTCCGCAGGGCCAGCGGAGCCGCCGCGAGCACGACTGCGGCCCCGGCCGCGGCGATCAGCCATCCGGCGGGCGGCCCGCCGGGGTGCGCGTCCGCCACGGGAAGGAGCTTCAGTCGACGGCTCAGCAGCACGACGCTCGACCCCACCTCGACCGCCAGCGCGGCAGCGGCCGGTGCGCGGGCCCACAGCGGAACGCCGCCGTCCAGGACCCACGCGCCGACGAAGACGGCCAGGACACCCGCGATCGTGCCCGGCACGGTCCACCAGGTGTAGCGGCGAAGGCTCGTCAGCCCCGCCGCCCCGTGATCCGCCGCCCGGTCCCCCACCCGGTCATTGTGGCCCACGCCGCATGACAAATGTCATGCCGGTCCGTGACAACGCCACGCGCGGACAGGGGGATTCGGCACTACTGGCGGGCCGCGCCGCGCAGCAGGGTTGAGGTGTCGTCAGCCGATACCCCGCCCCGGTACCGACACAGAGCCCGTCACACACTCGGAGGTTCCCATGTCCACCCCCGCGCCCCACGCGACGGCAGACCGCCCGCACCCCCTCGCGATCCTCACACGGCGCTGGCCCACCGCGCTGGCCGTCGTGGTCTGCGTCTTCAACATGGCCACATACGGATCGGAGGACCTGGCCGGCGCCGTCGGCGGCATGGGGGAGACACTGCCCTTGCTGCCGCTGATCTACCTGATGGTCAATCAGCTCGGCCGGCCCCGGTACACCTGGCCGGTGCTCGGGGCCGGGCTGGTGGCCGTGTTCGGCCTCGGGGCGCAGGACGCGGTCGCCCCGTCGACGGTCCTCGTCGCCTTCGCCGCGACCCTGCTGGCCTGGGGCACCGTCCGCGGAACCCCGAACGGACGGGCCACGTTCGGGGCCCAGGCCGTCGGCGCGGTCCTGTTCTGCGGGCTCGCGCTGGCCGGGCTGGCGGTGGATCCGGATCTGGGCCGCTATCTGGTGGCGGCCGGCTGGTTCTGCCACGGCGTGTGGGACTTCGTGCATCTGCGGCTCGACAAGGTCGTCTCCCGCACCTTCGCCGAGTTCTGCGGCCTCATCGACGTGTTCGTCGCCGTCCAACTGCTGTTCCTGGTCTAGCCGGTGCGAGGAACGGCGAGAGAGCAATGGCCGAGAAGCGACGGGGGCGGGACCCGTAACCGGGTCCCGCCCCTTACGTTGCCACCAGTGGTCTCTCCCGTCCGATCCGCCAACTCCGCGCACTGGGAGCTCCCTTGGACACCGAAGACACCTCCGGCGACCCGCGTTCCGGCCCCCTCTCCCGCCGCAGATTCCTCCAGGCCACCGCCACCGCCACGGCGCTCGCCACCGTCGGCACCCCGGTCGCGGCCGCCGCCTCCGAGGCGACCGCCCTCTCCTTCACCGCGGCCACGGGCGGCTCCGCGACCCTCGCCCCCTCCGGCGACCGGCTGGTCGCCGAGGTGCAGAACGTGCTCTGGTCCCTCCCGCGCACGGGCGGCACCGCCGTCCCGCTCACCCCGCCCGGCCTCGAACCCGCCCGCCCGCAGTTCTCGCCCGACGGCGGCCGACTGGTCGTCTGCGCCTACCGCGGCGGCGGCTTCCACCTCTGGACGCTGCGGCCCGACGGCTCCGGACTGCGGCAGCTCACCGACGGGCCGTGGGACGACCGGGGCCCGGCCTGGTCGCCGGACGGCACCCGGATCGCGTTCGCCTCCGAGCGCGGCGGCGACACCGTGACCGGTGCTCCGTACCGCATCTGGGTCGTGGACGTACGTACCGGCGAGCTGACGCGGCTCACCGGGCGCCCCGGCCAGGACGGGCCCGGCCAGGACGCCCGCTGGGAGGACTTCGACCCGGCGTGGTCGCCGGATGGCGGGCGGGTGCTCTTCGTACGCGGGGGCGTCACGGCCACGGGCACCCTCCGCGCCACCATCGTGGCCTCCGTCGCCGCCGACGGCTCGGGCCCGGTCACCACCGAGCACACCGACGACTCCGGCGCCCAGCTCATGACCCCCGCCGTCTCGCCCACCGGACGCCTGGCCTACCTGCGCACCACCGCCTCACCCGCGGCGTCCTGCACCCTCGTCGTGGACGGCAGACCCGTCGCCGTCCAGGGCGACCTCCTGCCCGCACCGCCCCGCTGGGCGGACGCCCGGCGCCTGCTCCTCACCGTCGACGGGCACTTCCGCCTGATCGACCCGGACGTACCGGGCGACGGCGAGGAGATCCCGTTCACCGCCACCCTGGCGGTGGACCGGCCCCGCTACCGCGGCAAGGCGTACGACTTCGAGGGCGCCGGCGCCCGCCCCGTACGCGCGCTGCACCTGCCCGCCCTGTCGCCGGACGGCCGCAGCGTCGCCTTCGCCGCCCTCAACGCGCTGTGGACCGCCGGGACCACCGGCGCACGCGCGCCCCGCAAGGTGCTGCAAGTCCCCTCCACCCGCTATGTGCTGGCGCCCACCTGGACACCCGACGGCACGGCGCTGGTGTACGCCGACGACCGTGACGGGCTGTTCGCCGTACGGCGCCGTGACCTCGATACGGGGGAGGAGGACGTACTCGCCGAGGGCGGCCGGGTCTTCCCCGCGCTCTCGCCCGACGGGGACCGGCTGGCCTGCCTGGACATGTCCGGCAACCTCGTCGTGCGCGACCTGCCCGACGGCACCGAACGGATCCTCGCCGCACCGCTCGGCTCCGGCGGGCTGCCCGGCCGCCCCAGCTGGTCGCCCGACGGCCGGTACCTGGCGCTCTGCGACCGCAACCGCCTCAACCAGCGCTTCCGGGAGGGCTACAACCTCATCCGGGTCGTCGACTCGACCACCGGGACCGCGGCCCTGCACGCGCTCGCCCCGCACACCTCGCTCTCCGACCGTTACGACTCCGGACCTGTCTGGTCCCCCGACGGCCGCTGGATGGCCGTGGTCGCCGAGTCGGCCCTGTGGCTGCTGCCGGTCCGCGCCGACGGCACCCCGGACGGTGAGCCACGCCGGCTGACGTCCGAGCCGGCCGACCACCCCTCCTGGTCCGCCGACGCCCGCACCCTGCTCTACCTGTCCGCGGGCGCCCTGCGCCTGATCGACGTCCGCAGCGGCAGGACCCGTACCGTCCGCGTCCCGCTGGACTACCGCCGGCCGCGCCCGGCCGACACGGTGGTGCACGCGGGCCGCTTCTGGGGCGGCACCGGCTCGGACGTCCGCGAGGACATCGACGTCGTCGTCCGCGACGGCCGGATCGCCGAGGTGGCCCCGCACCGCGCCGGCCGGTCGGCCGCACACCGCGTCGACGCGAGCGACCGCACCGTGATCCCGGGCCTGTGGGACGCGCACACCCACCCCTGGCAGACCACGTACGGCGGCCGGCAGACCGCGCTGCAACTCGCCTACGGCATCACGACGGCCGTCTCGCTGGGCGGCTTCGCCTACGAGCAGGCCCGCGTCCGGGAGGCCGTCGCCGCCGGGGTGCTCGCCGGGCCCCGGCTGCTGGCCACCGGCGAACTGCTCGACGGGGCGCGGGTCGCCTACAGCATGGGCCGCGCCCACCGCACCCGCGAGGGACTGCGCCGCTCGCTGGCGCGCGGCCGGGCGCTGGACTGGGACTTCGTGAAGACGTACGTACGCGCCCCGGGCTGGGTGATGAAGGAGGCCGCCGACTTCGGGCACGAGCGGCTCGGCGTGCGCAGCGGCAGCCATCTGTGCACCCCGGGCGTGCAGCTCGGCCAGGACCTGACCACCCATCTGCAGGCCACCCAGCGGCTGGAGTTCGGGCACGCGACCTCCGCGACCGGGCGTTCCTACCAGGACGTCGAGGAGATCTACACCGCCACCGACTTCCATCTCGTCGCGACCCCGTTCACGGCCCTGGCCCTCCTCGGCGCCGACCCCGCGCTCGCGGACGATCCGCGCGTCACCGCGCTCATGCCGCCGTGGGACGTCGCACTCGTCCGCGAGCAGGCCGGGCAGCCACCCACCGACGCCCAACTGGCCACCCTGGCACGGGAGATGGACGTCTACCGGCGGATCCTCGCGGGTGGCGGTCTGATCGCGCTCGGCACCGACCAGCCGCTCGTCCCGGTCGGGCTGCATCTGCACCTGGCCCTGCGCGCCCTGCACCGCGCCGGACTCTCCCCGACCGAGGCGCTGCGCACCGCGACGCTGCTGCCCGCGCGGGTCTTCGGCGCCGACGCCGACCTGGGCACCCTGGAGGAGGGCAAGCTGGCCGACCTCACCGTCGTGGACGGCGACCCCTTCACCGACTTCGCCACGCTGATCCGGACGACGGCGGTCCTGCGCGGCGGTGCGCTGTTCGAGCGGGCGGAGCTGGTCGACTCCTACGACGCCGCCCCCGGGCGACCGGCGCGGGAGGAATGGCTGGAGGTGAGCCGCCGTATGCGACGCGAGGGATGCTGCGACCCGGGCCTGTGAGCGGGGCACGGTTCGCACACACCTTGTGAGACATCTGCGCAGGAGTGTCACTCGGGCTGCACACAGCCCGTCGAAAGCCTCGTTAGCGTTGCAGGCCGTTCGATCCCCCGTGCGAACCCAGGAAGACCGTAGATGGACTACTGCTCCTCGTGCCGTCGGCATCTCAACGGGGCCCTCGTGTGCCCCGGGTGCGGCGCCTACGCCCCGGACATCGCTCCCTCCGCGGTAGCGGGTGGCACCGCGTCGGCCGCGCCCGGTCCGACGGCACAGGCTCCGGCCGTCGCCTGGTACGACGGCTACTTCCGTGACGAGCCGGCGCCGCCGTCCGCCACGGACGGGACCGCGCCGCTCGCTCCGGCCGAGGATGTCGAGGGCGTGCCCGCCACCGCCGCCCCGATGGGCCGGGCGGCACGCCGTCGACAGCGGGCCCGCTGGAAGAAGAACCAGCGCCGCGCCGTGGTCGCGACCGCCGTCGCCCTGGTCGGCGGCGGCCTGACCGTCTCGGCGATGAACCAGCAGTCCGGCGACAAGGCCCAGGCGGCCACCGCGCCGGAACGGCCGAACACGGGCCTCCCGGAGCAGGAGACGGACTTCACCCGCCCGACCTCCACTCCGCCGGACACCCACAAGTCCCCGCGCACCACCACGCCCTCCTCGGATCCGACCCCGACCAACGCCGCGCGCGAGTCCGTCACCACACCGCGCACCACGCGGGACTTCACCCGACCGGACGCCGCCGCCACCCCGACCCCCACCGCGCCCGAGGCCCCGCGGACCCGGCCCGGCTCCCCGGACCCCGCAGGGGCGGACTCCGGCGACAGCACGGGCGGGGAGACGGCCGAGCAGCAGACGCCGACCCCGGCGCCGAGCGACAACGCGGACTCCGGAGCCTCCCCGGCGCCGACGAGCCCGGCCCCCGAGGAGACCTCCCCGGAACAGCTCTGCGTGCTCAACCTCGTGTGCCTCGGCTGACCACCCGGGGACCCGGGACCTGACCGCCGCAGCACATGCCACCTGAGATCACCGTCACCCTCCAGCATCGCCACACAACCTCGTGGATGCGGTCATGCTGGAAGAAGCAGGACGACGCCCTCAGGAAGGAACTTTCCCCATGGTCGAGCAGGACGATCGCTTCGATGTCGTGGTCCTCGGCGCCGGCCCCGGCGGCTACGTCGCCGCCATCCGCGCCGCCCAGCTGGGCAAGCGGGTGGCGGTCGTGGAGGAGAAGTACTGGGGCGGCGTATGTCTGAACGTGGGCTGCATTCCGAGCAAGGCCCTGCTGCGCAACGCCGAACTGGCGCACATCTTCACCCGCGAGGCGAAGACCTTCGGCATCAAGGTGGACGGGCAGGTCAGCTTCGACTACGGCGAGGCGTTCCGCCGCAGCCGCAAGGTCGCCGACGGCCGCGTCAAGGGCGTCCACTACCTGATGAAGAAGAACAAGATCACCGAGTTCGACGGCCGCGGCACCTTCCTCGACCCGCACACCCTCCAGGTGGCCGGCTACGACGGCGCCACCCGCACCATCGGCTTCGAGCACTGCGTCATCGCCACCGGCGCCACCCCCAAGCTGCTCCCCGGCACCCGGCGCAGTTCCCGCGTGGTGACCTTCGAGGAGCAGATCCTGGCCGAGGAACTGCCCGGCTCGATCGTCATCGCCGGCGCCGGGGCGATCGGCGTCGAGTTCGCCTACGTCCTGCACAACTACGGCGTGAAGGTCACGATCGTCGAGTTCCTGGACCGTATGGCCCCGCTGGAGGACGCCGAGGTCTCCGCCGAACTCGCCAAGCAGTACCGCCGGTTGGGCATCGACGTGCTCACCTCCACCCGGGTCGACGCGGTCGACGAGTCCGGTGAGCGGGTGCGTGTCACGGTCACCGGCAAGGACGGCGCCCAGCAGGTGCTGGAGGCCGACAAGGTGCTCCAGGCGATCGGCTTCGCGCCGAACGTCTCCGGGTACGGCCTGGAGACCACCGGCGTGACCGTCACCGAGCGCGGCGCGATCGACGTCGACGGCCGCTGCCGCACCTCCGTCCCGCACATCTTCGCCATCGGCGACGTGACGGCGAAGCTGATGCTCGCGCACGCCGCCGAGGCGATGGGCATCGTCGCCGCCGAGACCATCGCGGACGCCGAGACCATGGAGCTCGACTATGTGATGATCCCGCGGGCCACCTACTGCCAGCCGCAGATCGCCAGCTTCGGCTGGACCGAGGCACAGGCCCGTGAGCGTGGCTTCGACGTGCAGGTGGCGAAGTTCCCCTTCACCGCCAACGGCAAGTCGCACGGCCTGGGCGACGCGACCGGCTTCGTGAAGCTGATCAGCGACGCCAAGTACGGCGAACTCCTCGGCGGCCACCTCATCGGCCCGGACGTCACCGAACTGCTGCCCGAGCTGACCCTGGCCCAGCAGTGGGACCTGACCGTCCATGAGGTGGCCCGCAACGTCCACGCGCATCCGACGCTCGGCGAGGCGGTCAAGGAAGCGGTGCACGGCCTCGCGGGTCACATGATCAACTTCTGAGGTCGGGGCGACACACCTCCTAGCCGTCGAGCCACCAGCGGGCCGCCGACCAGGCCAGTGCGTAACTGAGGCCGTTCACCGCCCAGTGCAGGGTCATCGGCGCGATCAGGCTGCCGGAGCGGCGGCGCAGCTCGCACAGCACGACCCCGGCGAGGGCCGTGGCCACGATCGCCACGGCCACCGTCGGGGCCACGCCGCCCGGGCCGTCGCCGAAGGCGGAGGCGACCGCGGCGTTGGAGCGGTTGATGCCCCGGGAGGGCATCAGATGCCACAGCCCGAACAGCAGCGACGACACACCCGTCGCCCACGCCGCACCGTGCCGACGCCGGATCATGGCCCACAACACGCCGCGAAACGCGGTCTCCTCGAGCAGCACGGTCCCGAACGGCACCCGCACCAGCGCTCCCCACAGCATCCGCCCCAGGGACAGATCCGTGGCCCTGGCGTCCCGGAACGCCTCGCGCCCGGCCGGCACGGCGAGCAGGACCAGCAGCACCAGCAGAACGATCCCCACCAGCACCGGAGCCCACCGCAGTCCCCGGCGCACCGCCACCGCGTCGAGCCCCAGATCGGCCCGGGTGAGACCGTCCCAGCGGGCGATCAGCAGCAGGACGGCGGTCGTCGTCACGCAGATGACCACGTACATGGCGGGGCCCCGCGCGAGCCAGTTGTTCAGCAGGTTCGCGGCGGCGAGCACGGCGACAGCACAGGTGATCCGCATCCGGGTTCCAGCATCCCCCGGCGCGGGCGGTCGGCCCAGAAGACGACACGGACTCCCACCTGTGGCGCCCCGCCCCTCCAGTGCGCATCCTCGGTGGTACCGCCACCCAGGGAGGCACGATCGACATGCCGGCCAAGAACCTCACCGTCAACCGCGCGGCCCTCGGCCATCGTCTGGCCTACGCCCTGCGCCACCCCGACCGAGTGCCCCGCCACTTGGCCCGCTCCGCCCGCGACATATGGCTGCGCCGCCGCCACCCGGACCATGTCTCCTACTACCGGGCCGTGATGCGCTCCGACACCCGGGCCGACCCGGACGCCGCCGTCGGCAGCCACAACCGGGAGCGGTGGCTGGCGCTCGGGGCGATGCAGTTCGACTACCTCGTCGGTCACGGGCTGCGCCCCGAGCACCGGATGCTGGAGATCGGCTGCGGCAACCTGCGCGGCGGCTGGCGGTTCATCCGCCACCTGGAGCCCGGCCACTACTACGGCATCGACATCTCGCCCGACATCCTCTTCGCCGCGCAGGACACGATCGTCGAGATGGACCTGCGGCAAAGGCTCCCCACGCTGACCCCGGTGCGCGACCTGACGCTGCGGTTCCTGCCCGACGCCCACTTCGACGTGGTGCACGCGCACAGCGTCTTCTCGCACTCGCCGCTGCCGGTCATCGAGGAGTGCCTGGCCAACGTCGGCCGGGTGCTGGCGCCCGACGGCTGGTTCGACTTCACCTTCGACCGCACCGAGGGCACGGAGCACCACGTGCTGCGGGAGGACTTCTACTACCGCACCGAGACCCTCCTCGCGCTCGCCGAGAAGCACGGGCTGCGGGCCCGCTTCATGGCGGACTGGGAGGAACTCCCGCACCGCCAGTCGAAGATCCGGGTCACGCACGCGGTGTGAAACGCATCCATGAACCGATGCCCCGTCAGTAACTTTTTGTTTCCGGCCAGTAGGTCATCTGTCCCGGACTCTTGACTCGGCATGCGGCAGTGGCCATCCTCGTCGCACATTGTGCGAGGTCATGACAACCAGACCCCGCTCTCCCGCCGACCGAGGGACATGGGCCGTGACCAGAGCCGGACGCCCGTACCGCAGACGCAAGAACGTCACCGTCGTGTCGCTCCTCCTGCTCGTGCTGTCCCTCGCGTTCGGACCCACACCGAGTTCCGCGGCCGGCGCCAACTGGTGGGACCCGACCGCACGGCCGGCGCCGGACTCGCAGATCAACGTCACCGGGGAGCCGTTCACCGGCACCAACGCCCAGGGAGAGGTGCGCGGCTTCGTCGACGCGCACGACCACCTGTTCTCCAACGAGGCGTTCGGCGGGCGGCTCATCTGCGGCAAGCCGTTCTCCGAGGCCGGGGTCGCCGACGCGCTCAAGGACTGCCCCGAGCACTACCCCGACGGCTCGCTCGCGTTCTTCGACTTCATCACCAACGGCGGCGACGGCAGGCACGACCCGGTCGGCTGGCCCACTTTCAAGGACTGGCCCGCGCACGACTCGCTGACCCACCAGCAGAACTACTACGCCTGGGTGGAGCGGGCCTGGCGCGGCGGCCAGCGGGTGCTCGTCAACGACCTCGTCACCAACGGCGTGATCTGCTCCGTGTACTTCTTCAAGGACCGCAGCTGCGACGAGATGACGTCCATCCGGCTGCAGGCCAAGCTGACGTACGACCTGCAGGCCCACATCGACAAGATGTACGGCGGCCCCGGAAAGGGCTGGTTCCGGATCGTCACCGACAGCGCGCAGGCCCGTGAGGTCATCGAGCAGGGCAAGCTGGCGGTCGTCCTGGGCGTCGAGACCTCCGAGCCCTTCGGCTGCAAGCAGATCCTCGACATCGCGCAGTGCAGCAGGGAGGACATCGACAAGGGCCTGGACGAGCTGCACGCGCTGGGCGTGCGCAGCATGTTCCTGTGCCACAAGTTCGACAACGCCCTGTGCGGGGTCCGCTTCGACGAGGGCGGACTCGGAACGGCCATCAACGTCGGCCAGTTCCTGTCGACCGGCACCTTCTGGAAGACCGAGAAGTGCACCGGCCCGCAGCACGACAACCCCATCGGCGGCGCCGCGGCGCCCGAGGCCGAGGAGGAGCTCCCGGCGGGCGTGGAGGTCCCCTCGTACAGCGCGGACGCCCAGTGCAACGTCCGAGGGCTCACCGAACTCGGCGAATACGCCGTCCGGGGCATGATGAAACGCAAGATGATGCTGGAGATCGACCACATGAGCGTCAAGGCCACCGGCCGGGTGCTCGACATGTTCGAGGCCGCGTCCTACCCCGGCGTGCTCTCCTCGCACAGCTGGATGGACCTGAACTGGACCGAACGGGTCTACGGCCTCGGCGGCTTCATCGCCCAGTACATGCATGGCTCGGAGGGCTTCGTCTCGGAGGCCAGGCGCACCGAGGCGCTGCGCGACAAGTACGGCGTGGGCTACGGCTACGGCACCGACATGAACGGCGTCGGCGGCTGGCCCGCCCCGCGCGGAGCGGACGCGCCGAACAAGGTGACGTACCCCTTCAAGAGCGTCGACGGCGGCTCGGTCATCGACCGGCAGACCACCGGCGAGCGCACCTGGGACCTGAACACCGACGGCGCCGCCCACTACGGCCTCGTCCCGGACTGGATCGAGGACATCCGCCGGGTCGGCGGCCAGGACACGGTGGACGACCTCTTCCGGGGCGCCGAGTCCTACCTCGACACCTGGGCGGCCTCCGAGGGCCACGAGTCCGGGGTGAACCTGGCGCGCGGCGCGACCGCGTCGGCCAGTTCCTCGGAGTGGAGCCTGTTCACGAGCTACCGGCCGAACCGGGCCGTCGACGGCGACGGCGGCACCCGCTGGGCGAGCGACTGGAGCGACGACCAGTGGTTCCAGGTCGACCTCGGCTCCACCCAGCTGGTCAAGCGGGTCACCCTCGACTGGGAGCGCGCGTACGGCAAGGCGTACCGCGTCGAGCTCTCCACCGACGGTGAGACCTGGCGGACCGCCTGGTCCACGGTCTCCGGTGACGGCGGCCTGGACACGGCCAGGTTCACCGGCACACCGGCCAGATACGTACGCGTCCAGGGGCTGGAGCGCGGCACCGACTGGGGCTACTCCCTCACCGAGGTCGGCGTCCACAGCAGCTGACACCCAGGAAGAGGGGCTCCATGGCACGGTTGCCGTCCGCCGAGCGGCGGCGACAGCTCACCGAGGCCGCGATCAGGGCGATGGCCCGGGACGGCGTCCCCAGGACGACCACCCGGTCCATCGCCGCCGAGGCCGGCGTCTCGCTGAGCGTCTTCCACTACTGCTTCGACTCCAAGCAGGAGCTGATCGAGTCCGTCATCACCACCATCACCGAGCACTACGTGACGCTGGTGAAGGACGCCCTGCGGCCCAGGGCCACCCTCGACGAGACCGTCCGGGCCGGCTTCCAGGCGTACTGGGACCACGTCCGCGCCCACCCCGACGAGCACATGCTCACCTACGAGCTGACCCAGTACGCCCTGCGCCAGCCCGGCTTCGAGCATCTGGCGCGCCGGCAGTACGAGCTGTACGCCGAGACGTACGCCGACCTCATCGAGCAGCTACGGCGGTCCATGGGCCTGCGGCTGCGCGTCCCCGCCCCCGTCCTGGCCCGCTACCTGGCCGCCATGACCGACGGCCTGACCCTGAACTACCTCGTGCTCGGCGACGAGGCGGCCTGGAACGACATCCTCGACACCGTCTCCGCGCACATGGCGGCGCTGGTCGGCGAGGCCTGACCGGGACGTCACGTACGTGCGGCGGCGGCCCGCTCCCGGTCCGGCTCCGCCGCCTCCCGCCGGAACAGCCACCCCAGCTCCGGCTCCACCACGAAGCGCAGGGCCCGGCGGACGGGCGGTGTGCACAGCACCGTCACCACCGCCGCGCCCACCAGGGTGACGACGACCGCGCCGAGCGGCCGGTGGATCCAGGCCGGGTCGTACCAGCCCCAGTACTTGGAGCCCTGCGCGACGAAACCGTGCAGCAGATAGCCGTACAGCGTGCCCACGCCCAGCACCGTGCACCACATCCGCCGCCCGGGCACCCAGGACAGGAAGCACGCCACCAGCACCAGCGAGCAGACGAACAGGACCGGCGTCATCAGCATCCCGTACCACTCGGGCGCCCCCAGCTCCCGCGCGCTGTCGCGGTGATAGAACCAGGCGCCGGTCATCCGCGGCACCGCCCAGTACGCCACCACGAACGCACCCGCGAACACCGGCACGGCCGCGATCCGCACCGCCCGGCGCCGCACCAGCCGGAAGTGCTCCGGCTTCAGCGACAGACCCAGCACGAAGTACGGCAGGAACTGCAGGGCGCGCTGCAGATCGAGGTCGTTGCCGATCGACGGCGACAGCGTGGCCAGCATCGCCACGGCCAGCGCCAGCGGCACCGGCAGGCGCACCCGCCGCCACAGCGGGGTCGTCAGCCGCCACAGGAACAGCGCCGCCAGGAACCACGTCAGATACAGCGGGTCCAGCAGACTGATCGGCCGGTCCGGCTCCTGATCCGTCCAACGGGTGAACAGGGTGTACGCCGTCTCGAAGACGACATACGGCACGACGAGGCCGCTGACCAGGCGTTTGAGCTGTTCCGGACGGCCGTCGAAACCACGCGAGAAATAGCCGGAGATCACGATGAAGGCCGGCATGTGGAACGCGTACACAAGCATGTACATGGCGCTGACGGCCCGGCTGCCGTCCCGCAACGGCTCCCAGGCATGCCCCACGGCCACCAGGACGATCGCCGCGTACTTGGCGTTGTCGAAGAACGCGTCCCGCTGCTTCGTCGGCGCAGGCGACGGCGCCGTGACGGCGGTGAGGGTGTGCTGCGACATCCCACGCGCCTCACCACTTCCGGACAGCGCAAACCTCCGGGGGCGGCGCACCGGTCACCCGAATGCCCGGCGTGTCGCGATAGGGCCGACTGAGTGTGGCCGTAACCCATGTGATCGCTTCGAATGGTGAGCCCGAAGGACATGGCTGACGGTGGATCACGTCAAGGCTTGGCTCCAGTGGTGATGAAGCGTCAACCGCCCAGGCCATGACGGAAGGACTCACTATGCGTTCTGTCCGCATGCTGCTAGCCACCGCGACGGCCACGGCCGCGCTGGCGATCGCGCCCGCCGCCTATGCCGTCACCGCCGGTGACTGGGACAACGAAGACGGTTCCTACAGCAAGGAGACCGACAAGCCGAAGGACCACGGCAAGTCCGAGGACCATGGAAAGTCCGAGGACCACGACCAGTCCTACAGCAAGGAGCACGAGAAGGAGGGCAAGCACGACGAGCCTCGTGGCGGGATGCACACGGGTGGCGGAGCGCTGGCCGCCGTGACCAACGGCGACGACTGGGGCGGCGACAAGGATCCGAAGCACGACCCGGACAGCTACCGCAACAAGGACGGCGGGCATGACAAGTGGGGCGGCGGCCACGACGACGACTCGTGGAAGGGCGACGACGAGGACTCCTGGGGCGGTGACCACGACGAGGAGTCCTGGCGGTCCGGGCACGGCAAGCCGCACGGCGGGATGCACACGGGCGGCGGCGGCCTCGCCACGCCGGGTGTGACCACGGGCGGACTGGCCGCGCTCGCGGTCGCCGGCACCGGCATCTACGCGCTGCGCCGCAAGAAGGCATCCGGAACCGCGGCCTGACCATGCCCGATGCCCCAGGGGGTGTTGTGAAGGTCCCGCACAGCACCCACGGCGCCCGGCACGCCGAGGGCACGCACCGGCCGTGACAGCGGCCGCTGCCGCGGCGGGCGCGGGCACCGCACGGGACCTTCAACCACACCCCCAGCCGCTGTGGCCGCCGCACGTGCGCCGCGCGTCGCGGCGGCCCCGTCCCCCATCTGCCGTATCCGCTGCCGTGTCCGAATGAGGTGGTGCCCGATGGCCGCCGGCTGTTCCCCTTCCCCCGATACCGATCCGGCCCCTTCCGACACCGCCGGTTCCGTTACCTCACGGCGGATAAGGCGGGCGGCTGTGGCGACCTTCTGGAGCGCGATCGCCGTCATGGTCCTGGCGGTCACCCTGGGCGGCGAGGACCACTCGTCCGACCCGCGCCGCGCCTGGGGCGCCCCGCCGGCGGTCGAGTCGGCCGCCCCCTCGCCGGCCGACTCGCACGGCCCGTCGGCGGACAGGTCCCCGCCCGCCGACCGGCCCGTGGGCAAGTATCTGCAACGGTCCCGGCCGGTGCGCCTGACCATCCCCAAGATCTCGGTCGACGCGCCGTTCGTCGACCTCGCCATCGGCCGGGCCGGCCGGCTCGAACCCCCGCCGGCCGGCAACACCAACCTCGTCGGCTGGTACGCGGGCGGAGCGTCCCCCGGCGAGCCGGGCACGTCGATCATCGCCGGCCATGTGGACACGGCCACGTCCGCCGCGGTCTTCGCCAACCTCAGGGAACTGCGCAAGGGGGACCGCTTCCACGTGGCGCGGGCCGACGGGCGCCGGGCGTCCTTCCAGGTCGACAGCGTGGAGACCTTCGACAAGGACCACTTCCCGAGCGACCGTGTGTACGGCGACACCCCCCGCGCCCAGGTCCGGCTCATCACCTGCGCCGGCTCCTACGACCGCCAGGTCAAGGACTACACCGCGAACCTGGTGGTCTTCGCCCACCTCGTGTGAACCGCGGCCGGCGGCTCAGCACCGCGGGATCTGGGACTTCCAGGTGTTCGGGCCGCCGGTGTCCAGGTACCAGTCGTTGACGTACCCGTCCCCGATGCCGTTGTCGACCCGCATCCAGTACCGGTAGCCGTGCCCGTCCGCGTCCCCGTCCCCCGTGGTCCAGCAGATCAGGCCGAGCTCGTCCCCGTTGTGGTACCGACCGAACACCGGTGACTTCGGGGCGCTGTAGCGCGGTGCGGTGCGTACGGCCAGGTGGGATCCGGCGTCGATGCCGGTGACGTAGGCGCACTTGGCCCGGTCGCCCGAGATGCTGCAGGTGTGGATCGCGGCGCCGGCCGGGCCCGCCGAGGTCAGCACGGCGGACGCCGCGACGGTGAGTACGGCACCCGTGACGGTGAGGGCGCGCAGACGTGTGGTGTGCTTCGGCTGGGTCATGAGAGTCCTACCTTTCAAGGGGGTCAGAACTGGTCATTCGTAAGATCGGTGGGCCCAGGGGCTGCGGGTATGGCTGTCATCGGAGAGCCGTTGGATGGCTCAAGGAACTTGGCCGCCCGGAGCTCCGCGACGACTCGACCGCCAATTGGGAGATGCGACTCGATCGCTGTGTAGGACCACGCCGGCGAGGTCGTCTGCGGGATTGATCGACGACGAGCTGGCGGAGGTGACCGTGCCCCAGATCTGGGCCGGAGTGGACATCGGCAAGACGCATCACCACTGCGTGGTGATCAACACGAATGGTGAACGGCTGTTGTCCCGCCGCGTCCAGAACGACGAGTCCGACCTGTTTCAGCTGATCGGCGACGTGCTGGCGATATCCCCGGACGCGCTGTGGGCCGTCGACCTCAACCACGGCGGGGCCGCGCTGCTGCTCGGCTTGCTGGTCAACCACGGCCAGCCGGTGGCCTATCTGACCGGCTTCGCGGTTCATCGCGCGTCGGGCACCTACCGGGGCGAGGGGAAGACGGACGCCAAAGACGCCTTCGTCATCGCCGACCAGGCACGCGTCCGGCGTGACCTCGGCCTGCTTCGGCCGGGCGACGACATCGCCGTCGACCTGCGCACCCTGACCGCCCGTCGCCTGGATGTGGTCTTCGACCGAACCCGGCAGATCAACCGGCTGCGAGCCCAGCTCCTGGAAATCTTTCCCGGCCTGGAGCGGGCGCTGGACCTGACCCTCAAGGGGCCAGTCATGCTGCTGACCGGCTACCAGAGCCCGGCCGCCATCCGTCGCGCGGGTGTTCGGCGCATCGAGACCTGGCTGAAGAACCGTAAGGTCCGCGGCGCCGCAACGCTCGCCCGCACGGCCGTGGAGACCGCCCAGGGGCAACTGACCGCGTTGCCCGGGGAGAAGCTGGCTGCCGCCATGGTGGCCCGCCTCGCGAAGGCGGTCATGGACCTCGATGCAGAGATCGCGGAGCTGGAGACTCTCATCGAGGCGACATTTCGTCAGCACCCGCACGCTGAGGTGATCCGCAGTCTGCCTGGCATGGGTCCCAGGCTCGGAGCGGAGTTCATCGCCGCTACCGGCGGCGACTTGGGTGTCTTCGGCAGCTCCGACCGCCTGGCCGGATTCGCCGGACTGGCTCCACAGCCACGCGATTCCGGTCGGGTCAGTGGAAACCTGCGCCGGCCTAAGCGATATCACCGTGGACTGCTGCGGACGCTGTATTTGTCGGCGATGGTCAGCCTGCAGTGCTGTCCGGCCTCGAAGGCCTACTACGACCGGAAGCGGCGGGAGGGCAAGGGACACAAGCAAGCACTGCTGGCTCTCGCTCGCCGCCGGGTCAACGTGCTGTGGGCGATGATCCGTGACGGAGAGTGCTACCACGAGACACCTCCCGTCACACTCGCGGCTTGACATCACGATTGGGAAGTTCCTTCTGCCTGTTCGCCGGGATCAGCGGCACTGCGGGATCTGGGACTTCCAGGTGCTCGGGCCCCCGGTGTCGAGATACCAGTCGTTGACGTATCCCCAGGTCCTGGGCGTGGAGACCAGCATCCAGTAGCGGTAGCCGT
The DNA here is from genome assembly GCF_015160855.1 of Streptomyces ferrugineus. Taxonomy (NCBI): domain Bacteria; kingdom Bacillati; phylum Actinomycetota; class Actinomycetes; order Kitasatosporales; family Streptomycetaceae; genus Streptomyces; species Streptomyces ferrugineus. Next base: position 4,125,676 of record NZ_CP063373.1, read on the forward strand.
GGCCGTCGGCGTCCGGGTCCCCGGTCGTCCAGCAGGACAGCTCCAGCCACTGGCCGTTGCCGTAGCGGGCCACCGCCGACGCGCCGTAGCGCGGCTGGGTGCGCATCACCAGGGCCGAGCCCGGGTCGATGCCGATCACCCGGGCGCAGCGCGCCGGGTCGCCCGGTCCGGCGCCGGGGCACGGACGCGGGGCGGCCTGGGCGGGGGAGGCGGTGAACAGCCCGGCTCCGGCGAGCAGGACCGCGGCCGCCCCCGCGACGGCCGCCGACCTGCGTCGGGAGGTGAGCAGGGACGATGTGGGCATCGGCTCCTCCAATCGATCGTGTCGAGCGTCGATGCACCCCGACCCTGACACCGGACGGGACGGGAGACAGCCTCTGATGTCTCAGGGTGGCTCGGGCCCGCGTGGGCGGGGGCCGGGTCCGGTATCGCGGCACTCTGCGCTGACCTCGTGTCTTACAGTGACTGCGACCCATTCCGGCGACTGAATCTGTGAGGTACTCGCCCACCATGCCGACCGAGACGTTTGAGTTTCAGGTAGAGGCCCGTCAGCTGCTCCAGCTGATGATCCACTCGGTCTACTCGAACAAGGATGTCTTCCTGCGCGAGCTCGTCTCCAACGCCTCCGACGCGCTCGACAAGCTGCGCCTGGAGAAGCTGCGCGACGACGCGCTCGACGCAGATGTGTCCGACCTGCACATCGCGATCGACGTCGACAAGGAGTCCCGTACCCTCACGGTCCGGGACAACGGCATCGGGATGTCGTACGACGAGGTCGGCAAGCTGATCGGCACCATCGCCAACTCGGGTACGGCCACCTTCCTCAAGGAGCTGCGCGAGGCGCAGGACGAGGCCGGGGCCGAGGGGCTCATCGGACAGTTCGGCGTCGGCTTCTACTCGGGCTTCATGGCGGCGGACGAGATGACGCTGGTGACCCGGCGCGCCGGCGAGACCCAGGGCACCCGCTGGACGTCGCGCGGCGAGGCCACGTACACCCTGGAGACGGTCGACGACGCCCCGCAGGGCACCTCGGTCACCCTCCACCTCAAGCCCGCCGACCCCGAGAACCAGCTCCACGACTACACCTCGCCCTGGAAGATCAGGGAGATCGTCAAGCGGTACTCGGACTTCATCACCTGGCCGATCCGGATGGTCCCCGAGCCGGGCGACGGCGACACCACGCCCGAGCCCGAGACGCTGAACTCCATGAAGGCCCTGTGGGCGCGCTCGCGCGAGGAGGTGTCCGACGACGAGTACCACGAGCTGTACAAGCACATCAGCCACGACTGGCGCGAACCCCTGGAGACCATCCGGCTCCAGGCCGAGGGCACCTTCGAGTACCAGGCCCTGCTCTTCGTCCCCTCGCACGCCCCGCACGACCTGTTCACCCGGGAGTTCAAGCGCGGCGTCCAGCTCTATGTGAAGCGCGTCTTCATCATGGACAACTGCGAGGCGCTGCTGCCGCCGTACCTGCGCTTCGTCAAGGGCGTCGTCGACGCGGCCGACCTCTCGCTCAACGTCTCCCGCGAGATCCTCCAGCAGGACCGGCACATCCGGATGATGCAGCGCCGGCTGACCAAGAAGGTGCTGTCCACGGTCAAGGACTTCATGACCAAGGACACCGACCGCTACGCCACCTTCTGGCGGGAGTTCGGCACGGTCGTCAAGGAGGGCCTGGTCACCGACTCCGAGAACAGCGAGGCCATCCTCGCCGTCGCCTCGTTCGCCACCACGCACTCCGACGACGAGCCGACCACCCTCGCGCAGTACGTCGAGCGGATGAAGGACGGCCAGGACGACATCTACTACATCACCGGTGAGTCCCGGCAGAGCATCGAGAACTCCCCGCACATGGAGGCGTTCCGCGACAAGGGCATCGAGGTGCTGCTGCTCACCGACGCCGTCGACGAGGTGTGGGTCGACGCCGTGGGCGAGTACGAGGGCAGGAAGCTGCGGTCCGTCACCAAGGGCGAGATCGACCTCGACGCCGAGGACGACGAGAAGGCCGACGGGGAGCGGGCCAAGCAGGCCGAGGAGTACGCCGGGCTGCTCGGCTGGATGGGGGAGCAGCTCGACGAGGACATCAAGGAGGTGCGCCTGTCGACGCGGCTCACCGTCTCGCCGGCTTGTGTCGTCTCCGACGCCCACGATCTGACGCCGGCCCTGGAGAACATGTACCGCGCGATGGGCCAGGAGGTGCCGCGCACCAAGCGCATCCTGGAGCTCAACCCCGAGCACCTGCTGGTGAAGGGCCTGAACCAGGCGTACAAGGAGCGCGAGGACCGCTCGGGGCTCGTGGAGTCCGCCGAGCTGCTCCACACGCTGGCGGTGCTCGCCGAGGGCGGCCAGCCCAAGGACCCCGCCCGCTTCGTGAAGCTGGTCGCGGACCGCCTGGAGCGCACCCTGTAGCCGGGGCTGTCGGCCATGTGGCCGTGTGCGCGGGCCATTGTCAGTGGCCCGCGCTACCTTCCTTGAAGTCGGCTTGCGGCCCCATTCCTGGAGGATTCATGGCCTCGCGGCTCAACCCCTACATCACCTTCGCCGGTGACGCCCGGCAGGCGCTGGAGTTCTACAAGGACGTCTTCGGCGGCACCCTGAACGTCAACACCTACGCCGAGTTCGGCCAGAAGGACTCCCCGATGGCCGACAAGATCATGCACGGCATGCTCGAGGCCCCCAACGGCTTCACCCTGATGGCCGCCGACACCCCGACGGACGACCACCGGCCCGGCAACAACATCTCCGTGAGCCTGAGCGGCGACGACGACGCCGAACTGCGCGGCTACTGGGAGAAGCTGTCCGCCGACGCCTCGGTGGCCGTGCCGCTGGAGAAGCAGATGTGGGGCGACGTCTTCGGCATGTGCACGGACCGCTTCGGCATCACCTGGATGGTCAACATCAGCCAGCCGGCCGGCTGAAGTCGGAGACCTCCTCCAGCGCCGGGTCGCCCTTGTCGCTCGCGCGGACGGTGCCGTCGCCCCGCAGGTCCACCGAGGCGGGTGAGGTGGACACGGCGGCCGAGGTGCCGACCGCCGTGTCCGCGGCTTCCGCCGCGCCCGGTGCAGCGGTCCGTCAGGGCGTGGTCAGCTCATAGAAGCCCCTGCCGAACGTCGCGGCCACCAGGCGGTGGTGACCCGCGTCGTACTCGATGTCGTCGACCGGTACCTGCGGCATGCCGCGGCCCAGACGCAGCCAGTGTCCGCCGCCCGTGACGCTGGTGAACACGCCCTGGTCGGTGCCGATGTAGAGGATGCCGCCGCGGGCGACGACCAGGTCGTTGACGGGTGCGGCCGGGAGGTTGCCCGACAGGTTCCGCCAGTGCCGGCCGCCGTCCGTGCTGCCGTACACATGGGGCAGCGGGGAGCCAGAGCGGTATCCGGAGTGGGTGGTCCAGACGCGGTCGGGGTTCTTCGGATCGACGACCACCCGGGTCACCCAGGGCAGCCCTTCGGCCAGCTTCGTCCAGGTCGCGCCGAGGTTCCTGGTGACCCACACCCGGCCGTCGTCCGTGCCGGCGTACACGGTGCGTCCGTCGTTCGCCGGGGCGATCGAGGTGATCGTGCCGTAGTTGGTGTAGATCGGGTCCGGGCCCGGGCCGCCGCTCAGGTCCGGGCTGATCGGCTGCCAGGTCGCGCCGCCGTCCGTGGAGCGGTTGAGCACCTCGGAGCCGTAGTAGAGGATCTTCGAATCGCGCGGGTCGAAGACCACCGGCGTGAACCAGTTGCGCCGCTGGTACGTCGTCCGGTCCGCGAAGTACGTGAGCGTGTCGCCGCCGTCGGTGGAGCTGAAGCAGTTGCCGTACTGGTAGCAGGCGAAGACGTTGTCCACGTCGGTCGGGTTGATGAGGTTCTCCTCGCCGTCGCCGCCGAGGTACTCGTTGAACCTCTCCCCGCCCCAGGACCGCAGGGAGCCGTTGTCCTGGGCCCCGCCCGAGATGCGGGTGACGTCCTGCGGGCTGATCGCCGCGCTGTAGAGCTGGGTGTAGGGCTGGTGGCGGGACTTGACCCAGCCGCCGTCGCCGTTCGCGTCGGAGCGGTAGACGCCGCCGTCGTTGCCGAGGTAGACCCGGCCCGGGCGGCGCGGGTCCCACACCATGGCGTGCTGGTCGACGTGCATGCTGGTGTCGTCGGCCGTCCAGGTGGCCCCGCCGTCCTTCGTGGTCATCAGGGGCACGCCGGCCACATGCACGTGCTCGTTGTCCCGGGGGTCGATCCACACCTTGCCGAACCACCAGCCGAAGCTCGACTGGGAGCCCGTCATGTCCTCGTTGGCAGGGGTGCGGGTCCAGTTGTCGCCGCCGTCGGTGGAGGCGTAGAAGCCCTCGAAGGGGCCACTGGCCTTGTTGGCGATCGCATAGAGCTTCTCGCCCGCGACCGCCAGGCCGATGCGTCCCACGTCCGGGCCCTCGGCGGGCAGTCCGCCGCCGAGCCGCTGCCAGGTCGCGCCGTCGTCCGTGCTGCGGAAGACGCCCGAGCCGACACCGCCGTACGTCCGCAGTCCGGGTGTGCGGCGGTGGTCCCACAACACGGCGTAGAGCCGGTCGCCGTCGACGACGATCTCGGTGGCGCCGGTGAACTCGTTGGCGCCGGCGAGGATCCGCTCCCAGGTGGCGCCGCCGTCCTCCGAGCGGTAGACGCCCCTGTCTCCACCGCCGTTGTAGAGGGAGCCGGCCGCGGCGACATAGATGCGGCGCGGGTTGGCGGGGTCGATGGTGATGGCGCTGATCGCGCCGGAGTCGCGCAGGCCGATCGGCTTCCAGGTCCGGCCGCCGTCCTTGCTGCGGTACAGCCCCGTCCCCTCGTAGGTGATGCTGCCGCCACCCGGGTTGGGCTCACCGGTGCCCACGTACAGGGTGCCGTCCGGGGCGGTGGCCACCGCGCCCATGGCCTGCGTCCAGCTGTCGGGCCACACCGAGTGGAAGGTCGCCCCGGCATCGGTGCTGCGCCACAGCCCGCCGCTCGCCGCCGCGGCGTACAGCGTGTCGGCGCGCTTGGGGTCGAGGGCGAGGGAGACGATCCGGCCGCCGATGTTGGTGGGCCCGACGCTCTTCCAGCGCCCGCCGACGGTGGGCAGTTCGCGGGCCTGCGCGGCGGCGCGGTCATGCGCGTGGCGCGGCATCGACTCGCCGGGCAGGGTCTTCTGCAGGTAGCGGTACTCCGCGGGGGCGGCCGGTCCACGGACCGGCCGGTACACGTCGGAGGGCCCGGGCGGCGCCGACGCCCCGGACGACGGGGGTGGTGCGGCCGCCGCCGGTGCCGTGAGCAACGCCGCTCCGGTGACCGTGGCGAGAACCAGTGACAGCAGACCTCTGCCCATGTGGACCCTTCCGTCGTCATGGCTGTCTACAACCGGAACGACGGTACGAGAGAAGGCAGTTGGGCAGAAGAGCGCGAAGGTGCCGGCTGTGGCGGGAGTGCGGCCGAGGCTGTTGACGTACCGCCCACGTGGGTAGGTACAGGGCGTAAAGCACCCGAAGGAAGGGAAAGGAGCTATACGGCGAACCCGCGGGGAGTGATCGGCAGTGCCCGGGAGGTCGGGCCCGAGTACTGAGGAGGGGCCACGCATGGGCGGGCAGCCCTTGTATCTCGAACCGCGGCTGGAGTCGCGGCTGCGCTCGCTGGCGGACTCGCCGGAGCTGCTGCACAGGCTCACCGACGCCCTCGGGTCTCCGCTGAACATGGTCGTACCCGACCAACTCGCCGACAACCTCCAGCAGTTCCGCTCGGTGTACGGCTCCCACCACCTGTCCGGCCAGGTGTTCTTCGCCCACAAGGCCAACCGGTCCAGCGCCCTGCTGCGGCGGCTCGCCGCCACGGACGCCGGCGTGGACGTCGCCTCCCTCGGCGAACTGCAGCACGCCCTCGGCGCCGGCTTCACCCCCGACCGGATCACCGCCACCGGACCGAAGAACCCGGAGTTCCTGTGGCTGGCGGCGCGCACGTCGGTCACCGTCAGCCTCGACACCCGAGGCGAACTGGACCAACTCGCCACGCTGGTACGCAAACACGCGCTGCCCCGCACCCGCGTCCTGCTGCGGCTGTCGGGCTTCGAGGCGTCCGGCGTACGGGTGCTGAGCCGCCGCAGCCGGTTCGGCACCGCGGTAGGGGAGTCGACCGCACTGCTGGAGACCGTCGAGCGGCACGGCGACGTGGTCGACCTGGTCGGCGTCGCGTACCACATGGACACGACGAGCCTCACCGAGAAGGCCACGGCCCTGGAAGGCTGTCTGCGGGTCCTGGAGGAGTGCCGCAGCCGGGGGCTTCGGCCCCGGGCCGTGGACATCGGCGGCGGCTTCGGCGTCAACTACCTCGCCGACGGCGGCCAATGGGAGCGGTACACCACCGAACTGACCGAAGCCGTGCTGGGCATCCGCCCGCCCCTGACATACGGCGGCCACGGCTACGGACTGCGCAACGAATCCGGCACCCTGCGCGGCGCCCTCGGCCTGTACCCGGCGCACCGTCCCATCGCGGGCGCCCGCTATCTCGACGAACTGCTCGCGCACCCGGCGGCGTCCCTGGGCGGCCGCCCCCTGGCCGCGCTGCTCCTCGACCACCTCTACGACCTGCACATCGAACCCGGCCGGGCCCTCCTGGACCAGTGCGGACTGACCCTGACCAAGGTCCTGGAGGTGCGCGACCAGGAGACCGACGGCCCCTTGGCCGTACGGCTGGCGGCGAAGGCCGACGACGTGGCGCTGGAGGACCACGGGGTGCTCATGGACCCGGTCGTCGTCCCACGGGACGGAGCGGACGCGGACCGCGCCGAACCGGTCGCCGTGCACCTCTTCGGCAGCCGCTGCCTGGAGTCCGACCTGATCACCCGCCGCACGGTCTTCCTGCCCCGCCGCCCCGTCCCCGGCGACCTGCTGGCCTTCGCCAACACGGCCGGCTACTGCATGGACTTCCACGCCACCCGTGCCCAGCACCAGCCCGCCGCGCGCAAGGCCGCCGTCTGGCAGGAGGGCGACAGATGGCGCTGGTGCCTGGACGACCAGTACTGGCCGACCACACCCGTGGGGGGAGCGCAGTGAGGTACGACAGCATCACCGAGGCCATCGGCAACACACCGCTGGTGCGCATCGACCCGGCCGTGCACGGCCTGAGCCACATCGACCTGTACGCCAAGCTGGAGCTGCTCAACCCCTTCGGTTCGGTGAAGGACCGGGCCGCCTGGAACATGGCCCGCCCGCGGCTGGCCGCCGCGCCCGAGCGGGGCGGTCAGGTCGTCGAGCTGTCGAGCGGCAACACCGCCAAGGCCCTCGCCGTCCTCGCGGGCATGCACGGACGGACCTTCAAGAGCGTCACCAACCGGATGCGCATCCCGGAGATCAAGGACCTGCTGCTGCTGCTCGGCGCGGAGATCGAGGAACTGCCCGGCCAGAGCGAGTGCCTGGACCCGACGGCCACCGACGACCCGCTCACCCAGTTCCACCGCACCCTGTCCGAGCCCGGCAGCACCTACCTGCACACCGACCAGTACTTCAACCCCCGCAACACCGAGGCCCACTTCACCGGTACCGGACCGGAGATCGTCAAGGACCTCGACGGCCGGTCCCCGGACTGGTTCATCGCCTGTGTGGGCACCGCCGGCTCCTCCACCGGCGTCGCCCGCGCCCTGCGCGAACACGACCCCGCCGTACGGGTCGTCGGCCTGGTCGCCGCCAAGTCCGACTTCATCCCCGGCATCCGCACCATCGACGAGGCGCACGAGGTGGGCCTGTTCGACCCCGGCACCTACGACACCATCGAGTCGGTCAGCGCCGACGAGGCCATCGAGGGCATGCTGACCCTCAACCGCCGCTGCGGCATCCTCGCCGGACCCACCGGAGGCGCGGCCTTCTTCGGCGCGCTGCGACAACTACGCGCTGCTGACGAAGAGTTGACGGAGCGACAGTCGGCTGTCTTCATCGTCTGCGACCGCGTGGAGAGCTATCTGAGCTACGTCCGCCAACGGCGCCCCGACCTCTTCGGCCGCCCCCGCCGCGGCAACTCCCCGGCCGACCTGTCGGACGCCGAGATCCGCACGGCACCGGCCCTCGGCGTCGCCGACGCCCAGGCGTGGATCACCACCGGGGAACCGCTCGTGGTCGACCTGCGCAGCCCCTACGCCTACGCCGCCCTGCACATCGACGGCTCGGTCAACATCGTCGACGAGCTCTTCGAGGAACTCCTGCACGGCGGCCTGCCGTTCAGCCGCACCCGCCCCGTCCTGCTGGCCTGCCCGGTCGGCGAGAAGTCCGCCCGCTACGCCGCCCTGCTGACCCGGATGGGCCACCCCGGCGTCCGCAGTCTGACCGGCGGCATCATCGCCTGGCGCGACGCCGGCGCACCTCTGGTACGGGACTGACCGCATGACCGTGTCCAGGACCGATGCCCAAGTGCCCCTCCCCGTCGAGGATCTGGCGGACTGGCAGCGCGCCCTGCGGGCCCAGTTCCCGATCATCACCGCCCACCCGGAGCAGTCCTATCTGGACAGCGCGGCCACCGCCCAGAAGCCGCAGGCCGTGCTCGACGCCGTCCACACCTACCTCACCACCACCAACGCCAACGCCGGACGCGGCACCTACACCTGGGCCAACCGGACCACGACCCTGGTCGAGCAGACCCGCGGCCGGGTGAAGCTGTTCCTCGCCGACCCGGCGCCGGAGCGCTCGGCCGTGCACTTCACGAGCGGCACCACCGAGGGACTGCGCACCGTCGCCCGCGACTGGCTGCCCGGGCTCCTCGCCGACGGCGACGAGATCGTCGTCCCGGTCGCCGACCACGAGGCCAACATCGCGCCCTGGCTGGAGACGCAGCGCCAACTGGCCCGGCAGGGCGTCCACGTCCATGTGCGGCCGATGCCGTACCAGGCGGCGTCCGGCGACTACGACCACACCGCCCTCGCCGAACTGGCCGGTCCGCGCACCCGGTTCGTCGCCGCGAGCCACGTCCACCACGTGTACGGCGGCAACATGAACATCCACCGCATCCGCCGAGCGGTCGGACCGGACGCGGTCATCTGCCTGGACGCCGCCCAGAGCGTCGGCCATCTGCCGGTGTCCGTGGCCGATCTGGACGTCGACTTCGTCGTCTTCTCCGGGCACAAGGCCATGGCCCTGCCCGGCACGGGAGCCGTCTGGGCCCGTCAGTCGCGCGGGCCCGCGTTCACGCCGGGCGGCTGGTCGGGCACCCCCAACACGGTCGGCATCGCCTCCCTCGCCGCCGCCCTGGACTGGCTGGACGCGGCCGGCGCCGACCGGATCGAGCGATGGACGGTCGCGCTCGCGGCCCGTCTCACCGAGGGCCTGCGGCACCTCGACGCCTACGAGATCCTCGGCTGCCAGTCCAGCCTGGCCGCCGACTCACCCGTCCAGCGGCGCCAGGGCATCGTCACCCTCCGCCACCGCGCCATCGACTCGGGAGACCTGGGCTTCATCCTCTTCAGCCACGGCTTCATGGTCCGCTCCGACCAGCACTGCCAGGGCCGGGCGGGGGAGAGCACCGGCTCGGTGCGGGTGAGCCTGCATGTGTACAACACCGTCGAGGAGGTCGACCGGCTGCTGGGGGTCCTTGCCACCCTCGGATGACGTACCGCCGTTAGGGGGAATGGGAACCGTTTCCACCTGTAGGGTCTGGCCCAGACGGTGCGTACGAGTGCGGAACGGCGAGGTGGCACGACCGGATGGGGCTGAGCCTGGCGACGGCGGAGCGATGGGTGCGGCGCTGGGAGCTCCAGCAGCAGCGATACGCCGTGGACCGCGAGGAGCGGTTCACGGTGATCGCCGACGTCGTCGAACAGGCGGTGGCGGACCCATGCGGCCCCTCGGCCCGGCCGCTCGTCGTCGACCTCGGCTGCGGCCCCGGCTCACTGGCCGCCCGGCTCGCCAAACGGCTGCCGCAGGCGGACCTCGTCGCCGTCGACATGGACCCGCTGCTGCTGGAGCTGGCCCGCACCCATCACGCGGACGCGGCCCGCTACGTCGACACGGTGATCGGCGGGGAGGGCTGGACGAACGCCCTGTGCCTCGACCGCCCGTTGGACGCGGCCGTGTCGACGACGGCCCTGCACTACCTGGACCCGGACACCCTGTACCGCACCTACCGGCAGCTCGCGGCACTGCTGCGGCCCGGCGGCGTCCTCGTCAACGGCGACCACTTCCCGCACGACGACATCGCGCTCGCCGACCTCGCCGGACGCGTCGGCCGCCGGCACGCCGAACGCCGGCGCGCCCTGGCCCACGAGGACTGGGCCTCCTGGTGGACGGCCGTCGCCCGGGACCCCGAACTGTCCGACCTGCTCGCCGAGCGCCGGCGCAGGCAGCCGGCCGGCGGGAGCGACGGCGCGCCGAGCCTGTCCGTGGCCACGCACGAACGGCTGCTGCGGCGGGCGGGGTTCAGGCACGCCGGATCCGTCTGGCAGTACGGCGACAGCCATGTGGTCGTGGCCATCCGCTGACCGGATCCGCCCGCTTCGTCACCAAGCACTGCTAAAGGATTCAACGGGCACCTTGACAGGGTGCGTACTGTTTCGCGACGTTTGAGCCTCGCCACAGAGTTCGATACGGGGGACAGTGTGGCCAGGCGCCCAAAGCGCCACCGGGGGATTTCTGCTGGGGGGAGCGGTCGTCATGCGATCCACGAGCGCCATCACCGTTCACAGACCCGAGGAGCTGAACGAGCCGCTGCGCCGGGCGTGGCACCGGGCCATGGACGAGTCGCCCGACTACGCCAACCCGTTCCTGGCGCCGGAGTTCACACTCGGGGTCGGCAGGCACCGCAAAGGGGCGTATGTCGCGGTCCTGCACGAGCAGGGAGAGCCCGTCGGCTTCCTCCCGTACGAGCGCAACGCATGCGGCGTCGGCCGGGCCATCGGCCTGGGCCTGTCCGACTGTCAGGCGCTGGTGCACCGGCCGGGGGTCGGCTGGGACACCCACGAACTGCTGCGGGCCTGCGGACTGTCCGTCTTCGAGTTCGATCACCTCGTCGAGGAACAGCCGTCGTTCGCCCCCTACGTCACCGGCACGTTCGCCTCTCCCGTCCTCGACCTCAAGCCCGGCGAGGGCGGCTACCCCGAGTGGCTGCGCGCCACCTACCCGGGGCTGGCCAAGACGACGCTGAAGAAGGAGCGCCGCCTGGGCCGCGACGCGGGCGAGGTGCGGTTCGTGTACGACGAGCGCGACCCGCGCGTGCTGCGCACCCTCATGCGGTGGAAGTCCGCCCAGTACCGCAGAACCGGGCGGATGGACCGGTTCTCCAGGCCCTGGATCGTCGATCTGGTGGACCACTTCTTCCAGGTCCGCGAAGAGCACTTCACCGGCATCCTGTCCGTGGTGTACGCCGGTGACCGACCCGTCGCCGCGCACTTCGGGCCGAGGTCGCGCACCGTGCTCGCGGCCTGGTTCACCGCGTACGACCCCGAGTTCGGCTACTACTCGCCCGGACTGATGATGCACCTGAGGCTGGCTCAGGCCGCGGGCCGGGACGGCGTGACGCTCATGGACATGGGGCGCGGCGAGAAGGAGTACAAGGACTGGCTCAAGACCCGTGAACTGCGGGTGGCGGAGGGGTTCGCGGTGCGCCCGCACCCGGTGGCCGCGGCCCACCGGATGTGGCGCAGACCGGTGCGCGGACTGCGGAACACCGTCCTGGCCCATCCCCGGCTGCGCGAGCCCGCCGACCGGCTGCTGAAGACCGTCGGCACCCTGCGCACCAAGGGACCGGCCCACGCACCGGGCGCGGGAGCCCGCGCCCGCTGAGCGCGCGCCCCGCTCACCGCCCCCTTTGGGTGACCCTTCGGCGGACCCTTCCACGGAAGCAGGTGACGATGCCGTACGGATCGCGGCTCGCCGCGACGATGACACGGCGCATCGGACGTGAATGCGTCTACACGCCCTCGGCCCGACTGGCCCTGTATCTGGCGCTGCGGCGCTGGTGCCGGCCGGGTGCGCGGGTGCTGATGTCCCCGGTGAACGACGACGTGATCCTCTTCGTCGTCCTCGCCGCCGGACTGCGCCCGGTCCAGGCCCCGGTGTCCCGGTGGGACGGCAACATCGACCCGGCCGCCGTACCGGCGTCCACCTGGCGCGCTGTGGACGCCGTTTTGACCACCAACCTGTACGGGCTGCCCGACCGGGTCGTCGAACTGCGCCGCCGCTGCGCCGTGCTGGGCATCCCCCTGATCGAGGACGCGGCACACGCCATCGGCACGCATGTGGACGGGCAGCCGATCGGGACGTTCGGGAAGGCCGCGGCGTTCAGCCTCTCCAAGCATGTCGCGGGGATGGCGGGCGGCTTCCTCGCCGTCGACGACGCACGCACCCGACGCGAGCTGGAGCTCCTGCGCGACGACCTGCTCACCCCACGCCGCCTGCGCGACGACCTGGCCACGACACTGCGCCCACTGGCCCGGTCCACGATCCGCACGCTCCACCTGGCGCGCCCCGCCTGGCGCACCATGCGGCGCCTCGGCCTGCTGGAGCGCGACGGCTTCCGGATGGCCCTGCACGCACCCCGCCTGGCCGGCAGCGCGCGCGACGCGCCCAGCCTCGCGGCGTACGAGCCCTGGGTCCGCGTCGACCTGCACGGCTTCCGCTCCCGCCACGGGGCCCTGGTGCGCGGCCCGCTGGAACTGCGGATGGCGCTGCTCGACGGCGACCTCGCCCGGCGCCGGGCCGGGGTGTCGCTGCTGTCCGGCACCGCCTGGGCCACCCCGGCACTGCACGACCGGGTGACACACGACGGCCCGCCCGCCCTCTTCCGCGTCCCCCTCCTGGTCCACGACCGCGACAGCGTGGCGGAACACCTGGTCGACCACGGAGTGATCACCGGCTACATCTACGACCCGCCGCTCGACGACTACGCGGGCGCCGAGTTCGTCGAACCGTCCCCCGACCCCGCGGCCGCCCGCTGGTTCGCCGCGCACACCCTGCCGGTCGACCCCCATCTGGCCCGCAGGATCATGGACGCCCTCACCAAGGAACACGTGACCCCGGCCCACCCGCCGATGCCGGTCGCCGACGTACGCCCCGGGGCCGGCCGGGTCACGGGGGAGACCTCGTAGTTCGTCCGGTCGGCATGGTTCGTCCGGTCGGCCTTCCGTGCCTACCCTGGAGGTGTGGCTCGGTCCAACGACGAGGTCGCCGCGCTGTTCCAGGAGTACGCGGATCTGATCTCGATCACCGGAGGAGACGCGTTCCGGACGCGCACCTACGAGAAGGCCGCCCGCTCGATCGGCGGCTACCACGCCGACGTGTCCACGCTCGACGTCAAGGGGCTCCAGGAGATCCCCAATGTCGGCAAGTCGACCGCCGAGAAGATCGTCGAGTACTTCAAGAGCGGCAAGGTGTCCGCCGTGGAGGAACTGCGGGCGAAGATCCCCGCCGGGGTCCGGCAGCTCACGGCCATCCCCACGCTCGGCCCGAAGAAGGCACTCGTCCTCTACGAGGAACTGGGCATCTCCACCACCGAGGAACTCGCCGACGCCATCCACGAGGAGCGGCTGCGCGACCTCAAGGGCTTCGGGCCGAAGACCGAGGAGAACATCCTGCACGGCATCGGCCTGCTCCAGTCCTCCGGCGACCGGGTCCTGATCGACGTCGCCCTCGGTCTCGCCGAGGACATCGTCGCCGAGATGTCGCAGGTCACCGGCTGCAAGCGGTGCTCCTACGCCGGATCGCTGCGCCGCGTCCGCGAGACCATCGGCGACATCGACGTCCTCGTCGCGGCGAAGAAGCCGGAGCCGGTCATGCGGGCCTTCACCGAGCTGCCGTACGTCTCCGAGGTCATCGCACACGGCGAGAAGAAGACGTCGATCCGCACCAGCAAGGGCCTCCAGGTCGACCTGCGGGTCGTGCCGCCGGACTCCTGGGGCGCGGCGATGCAGTACTTCACCGGCTCCAAGGCGCACAACATCCGCACCCGGGAGATCGCCGTCCACAAGAAGCTCAAGCTCTCCGAGTACGGCCTCTTCGACACCGAGACCGGCAAGAAGATCGTCTCCGAGACCGAGGAGGAGGTGTACGCCCGCCTCGGCCTGCCCTGGATCCCGCCCACCCTGCGCGAGGACCGGGGCGAGATCGAGGCGGGGCTGCGCGACGAGCTGCCGGAACTCGTCCAGGAGAAGGACATCCGCGGCGATCTGCACACCCACACCGACCTCACCGACGGGCTCGCCCCGCTGGAGGAGATGGTCGCCGCGGCCGCCGAGCGCGGCTACGCCTACTACGCGGTCACCGACCACGGCCCCGACATGGCCATGCAGCGCATGACCGACGAGCGGATCCTCGCCCAGCGTGAACACGTCCGCGCGCTCGACGGGGAGTACGGCAAGCGCGGCAAGCGGGGCGGTATGCGGGTGCTGCACGGCGCCGAGCTGAACATCGACCCCGACGGCGGTGTGGACTGGCCGCCCGAGTTCCTCGCCGGCTTCGACCTGTGCGTGGCCTCGGTGCACTCGCACTTCAACCAGGGCCGCGAGGCGCTGACCCGGCGGATCGTCAAGGCCTGCGAGAACCCGCACGTCAACATCATCGGCCACCCCACCACCCGCCTCATCGGCAAGCGCCCCGGCATCGACGTCGACCTCGACGCGGTCTTCGCCGCCTGCGCGCGCACCGGCACCGCCCTGGAGGTCAACTCCCATCCGGACCGGCTCGACCTGCGCGACGAGGACATCCTGCGGGCCCGGCGGCACGGCGTGCGGTTCGCCGTCGACAGCGACGCCCACGCGGTGATCCACCTCGCCAACCTGCGCTACGGCGTGGGCACGGCGCAGCGCGGCTGGCTCACCCAGGACGACGTGATCAACACCTGGCCGCTGACCCGGCTGCGGCGCTTTCTGAAGAAGACCTAGCTTTCCGAAGGCCTAGCTTTCCGAAGGCCTAGCTTTCCGAAGGCCTAGCTTTTCAGAACAGGCCCTGGCGCCGGGGGACGTTCATCCGGTGGACGGCCGCGTCCGTGAGCGCCGCGGCCACCTCGGGGACCACCCTCCGCTGCTGTTCGGTGCGCGGTGCGTGCTCGCGCAAGAGCGGTCGCAGGGACCGTACGCGGGCGACCAACTCGGCATCGGTGCCGGCTGCTGCCATCTCGGCGACCTCCCGATCACGACGAGTGACCACCGTGGCGCGGATGCCGAGGGCTGTCAACGCCCGCTCCCCGAAGCGGAGTTGACGCGCGAGCGAGTCCGGTGATCTTCGTTCGTTTGAGCGGCCGTCGAGAAGGGGGGCGTGCCGACGTGGGCCGGGCCGAACGG
This sequence comes from Streptomyces ferrugineus, assembly GCF_015160855.1. NCBI lineage: Bacteria > Bacillati > Actinomycetota > Actinomycetes > Kitasatosporales > Streptomycetaceae > Streptomyces > Streptomyces ferrugineus. The sequence continues at coordinate 4,140,910 of NZ_CP063373.1, forward strand.
GTCAGGCTTTGCCCATGTCGCCGCAGAGGGGTTGTCCTGACATTACGTCCCTGCCTAGGGTCGCCCTCGAAGTGCAAGCGCTTTCTGAAGCGGGCTGTCCGCCGACCGTCCGAGGAGAACCGTATGCCCCCACGCTCCGCCCGCCGCCGCGTCGCCGTGATCGGCACCGGCGCCATCGTCAGCGGCAGTCACCTTCCCGCGCTGAGACACCACGCCGACCGGGCGGAGCTGGTCGCCGCCGTCGACGTGGACCAGGGCCGGCTGGACGCCTTCCGCGAACTCGCGGGCGAGCAGGTCGCCGGGTACACCTCGACCGGCGACATGCTGGACGCCGTACGCCCCGATCTGGTCCTGATCGGCACCCCGCCGTCCCTGCACCGGGAGCAGACCGTCGCCGCGCTCAAGGCGGGCGCCTGGGTGCTGTGCGAGAAGCCGCTGTGCCTGTCGCTCGCCGAGTACGACGACATCGCGGCGGCCGAGGAGGCGTCGGGGGCCTATGCCTCGGTGGTCTTCCAGCACCGCTACGGCTCGGGCGCCGTCCACGCCCGCGAGCTGATCGCGGGCGGTGAGCTGGGCGTCCCGCTGGTCGCGCACTGCCAGACGACCTGGCACCGGGACGCCGCGTACTACGCGGTGCCGTGGCGCGGGCGCTGGGTGACCGAGGGCGGCGGGCCCACCATGGGGCACGGCATCCACCAGTTCGACCTGCTGCTGCATCTGCTGGGCCCCTGGGCGGAGATCCGGGCCATGGCCGCGCGCCTGGTCCACGACACCGAGAGCGAGGACGTCTCGACGGCCCTCGTCCGGTTCGAGAACGGCGCCCTCGCCACCGTCGTCAACAGCGTGCTGTCCCCGCACGAGGTCAGCCGCATCCGCATCGACTGCGCCGACGCGACGGTCGAGCTCACCCACCTGTACGGCCACCGCAACGACGACTGGGTCTACACCCCGGCCCCGCACGTCCCCTCCGAGCGCGCCACCGCCTGGCGCACCCCGGCGGCGGACGTGCCCAGTTCGCACACGGCCCAGCTCGGCGCCCTCCTCGACGCCCACGACAACGGTGTCCGGCCGCCCGGCAGCGGCCCGGACGCCCGGGCCACCCTCGACTTCGCCGCCGCCCTGTACAAGTCCGCGTTCACCGGACAGCCGGTGTACGCGGGCGAGATCGGGTCCGGCGACCCCTTCTATCCGGCCATGCACGGAGACCACCCCCACTGGGCCCCCAAGGAGCGCGCATGAGCATCCGTGTCACCCACGCGCACGGCGACCACATCGCGGTGACGGCGGCGAACGGCACCGAGATCCTCCGCTACGTCTACCGTCCCGACCCGGAGGCCTTCGAGTCCCGCAAGCCGTACGCCCACCCGGTGCGCACCCTCGCCGGGCACACCGTGACCGGGTACCGGCCCAGCGACCACCGCTGGCACAAGGGCCTGCAGATGACGGCGAGCCATCTGTCCGGGCAGAACTTCTGGGGCGGCAACTGCTATGTGCACGGCCAGGGTTACCTGCCGCTGCCGGAGCGGATCGGCTCGATGCGGCACGAAGGCTTCCCGGTGTTCGCGGTCGAGGACGACCGGCTCACCGTCGCCGAGGAGCTCACCTGGGTGGAGAACGGTGGTGCCGAGTGGGCGCGGGAGACGCGCGGGCTCATCGTGCACTCGGTGGACGAGGCGGCCGGCGCCTGGGCGCTGGACTGGTCGATCCGGCTCACCAACACCCGTGCCGAGCCACTGCGGTTCGGGTCCCCGACCACCGAGGGCCGGGAGCTGGCCGGCTACACCGGACTGCAGTGGCGCGGCCCGCGCGACTTCACCGGCGGGACCGCCTTCGCGCCGGAGTCCGACGCGGACGCCGACAAGCTGATGGGCAGTCAGGGCCCGTGGCTGGCCTTCACCACCGAGCACGACGACATCGACGGGCACTCCACCCTCGTGTTCGCGCACGCGCCCGAGAACCTGGACGCCGTTCACGAGTCGCACTGGTTCGTGCGCTCCGAGCCCATCCCCACGGTGGCGTTCTCCTGGGCGTTCTTCGAGGAGTTCGAGCTGCCGCCGGGCGAGTCCTTCGAGTACCGCTACCGCATCGTCGTCGCCGACGGGGCCTGGGACCGGGAGCAGGTGGCCGCCCACCTGGAGGCAATGCCGTGGTGAAGCCGAACCTTCCGCACCCGCTGCCCGGCGCCGTCGGCCTGTCCCATCTCAGCGCCTACGACTGGGAGGCCGCCGACGGCGTGTGCGGCGGCAGCCCGCATCTGCACCTGGTGTGCACCGAGGCGTACGTCGTCACCGGCGGCCGGGGTGCCGTGCAGACGCTGAGCCCCGACGGCTACCGGGACATCCCGCTGGAGCCCGGCTCCGTCGCCTGGTTCACGCCCGGAACCGTGCACCGCATGGTGCAGGGCGGCGATCTGCGCATCACCGTGCTGATGCAGAACAGCGGCCTGCCGGAGGCCGGGGACGCCGTCTTCACCTTCCCGCCGGACGTGCTCGCCGACGCCGAGAGATACGCGGCCGCCGCTGTGCTCCCACCCGGCACCGGCCCGGAGACGGCCGCCGCCGCACGGCGCCGCAGGGACCTCGCCGTCGAGGGCTACCTCGCCCTGCGCGAGGCGCTCGAAGCCGGGGACAGCGGCCCGTACCGCGAGTTCCAGCGTGCCGCCGCCCGGCTCGTGCGCGCCAAGGTCCCCGACTGGCGGGAGCTGTGGCGGGCCGGCGCCCTGGCCACGGCCGAGCGCACGGGCGCCCAGCTCGACGCGCTGGAGGCGGGGGAACCGGCGTACCTGGGCGAGGCGACCGCGTACGAAACCGCGCCCACCCGGCTCGGCGGGTTCGGGATGTGCGGCCGCCGGGACGAGTACAACCTGCCGGGGACGACGCTGCCGTACGGCGGCGAGTAGCAGGTCAGGGGGGCCGAGGGGGGCGAGGGGGGCCAACAGAAAGCCCGAGGAGAGGAGAGGTGACCTCGGCATGCCCGGACACAGGACAAAGGGGTTCTGCGCTTCGGCCGCCGCTCTCGCGCTGTGCGCGATGCTGGCGGGCTGCTCAGGATCCGGTGAGTCGGTCGGCGGCGGCAAGGTCGTGCTGCGCTACACGTGGTGGGGCAACCCGGACCGCGCGGAACGCACCGAGCAAGCTGTCGCCCTGTTCGAGAAACAGCACCCGAACATCGAGGTGCAGACCTCGTTCTCCGCCTACGACGCCTACAAGCAGAAGCTCGCCACCCAGGCCGCGGGCGGCGACGCCCCCGACGTGATGCAGCTCGACTACCGCCAGATCGACCAGTACGCCTCGGGCGGTGTCCTGCTCGACCTCGGCAAGCAGAAGGCCGTACTGCGCACCGGAGAGATCGACGCGGGCCTGCTTGCCACCGGCAAGCTGGACGGCACGCAGTACGCGATTCCCCAGGGCCGCGGCACCGAGACCGTCGTCTACGACGTCAAGGCGTGGAAGGCGACCGGTGTCCCGCTCCCGGGCGGAAGCTGGACCTGGAGCGAGTGGGCCGACACCATGCGCGCCCTGGCCGAGGAGACCGGCAAGCCCGGCGCCACCGACCCCGGCTGGAGCGAGGACAGCTTCGAGGTCTGGCTGCGCGGCCAGGGCAAGTCCCTCTACACCGAGGACGGCGGGCTCGGCTTCACCGCCGACGACCTGACCCGCTGGTGGACCTTCACCGACCGGCTCCGGCGCGAGGGCGTCGTCTCACCCGCCGAGCAGACCACGCAGCTCGACGGCTCCGTCGAGAACACCCCGCTCGGCCGCGGTGAGGCGATGACCGACGCCAACTGGGACGCTCCGGCCAGCGGTTACCTCGCCCTGATACCCAGCGGTGTCGCACTCGCGCCGATGCCCTCCGGCGAGGACGGCACCCCCGGCCAGTACTTCAAGCCGTCGATGTTCCTCGGCATCGGGGCCAACACCGCGCACGCGAAGGAAGCCGCCCGGCTCGTCGACTTCCTCGTCAACGACCCACAGGCGGCGAACGTCCTCGGCGCCACCCGCGGCATCCCCGTCAACGGCTCGATCCGCGAGGAGATCGAGCCGCGGCTCAAGGACTTCGACAAGACCATCGGCGACTACCAGGCCTCCCTGGACGGCACCCTCAACGACCCGCCGCAGGCCCCGCCCGCCGGCGACAACGCCCTCCAGACCACCTTCCAGCGCGACTACGACCAGGTGTCGTACGAGCGCATGTCGCCCCGCGAGGCGGCCGAGAACTACGTCACCGAGGCGAAGGCGGAGCTGCGGTCATGACCACCACCACGATCCCCGGCCGCGCGAAGCCCGCCACCGCCGCCACCCCGAAACGCCGCCCCAGGCGCGAACGCCAGGGCGCCGCCTGGGTGTTCCTCTCCCCATGGGTGCTCGGCGCCGTCGTCCTGACCCTGCTGCCGATGGCCGTGTCGCTGTACCTGTCCTTCACCGACTACGACCTGTTCAACCCGCCGCGCTGGGTGGGCCTGCGCAACTACGTCCAGATGTTCACCGAGGACCCGCGCTACTGGCGCTCGGTGGTGACCACCCTGACGTACGTCGTCATCGCCGTGCCGCTGCAACTGGCGCTCGCCCTCGTGGTCGCGATCGCCCTGAAGTCCATGAGGCGCGGCAAGGCCTTCTACCGGTCCGCGTTCTACGCCCCCTCGCTGCTCGGCGCGTCGATGTCCATCGCCCTCGTCTGGCGGGCGGTCTTCAACGACGGTGGCACGGTGGACAACCTGTTCGGCACCGGCGGCTGGGTCAACCAGCCGGGCTGGGCACTGCTCGCCGTGGCGCTGCTGACGGTGTGGCAGTTCGGGGCGCCGATGGTCATCTTCCTCGCCGGTCTCCAGCAGATCCCGGGCGAGCTGTACGAGGCGGCGGCCGTCGACGGGGCTGGGAGGTGGCGGCAGTTCCTGTCCGTCACGGTGCCCATGCTGTCCCCGGTCCTGTTCTTCAACCTGGTCCTGCAGACCATCCAGGCCTTCCAGGTCTTCACGCCGGCCTTCGCGCTCAGCGCCGGCAAGGGCGGCCCCGCCGACTCGACCCTCGTCTACACCCTCTACCTCTACGACCGCGGCTTCGTCGCCTCCCACATGGGCTACGCCTCCGCCATGGCCTGGGTCCTGCTGATCGTGATCGGCGCCGTCACCGCGGTGCTGTTCCGCACCTCGCGCTCCTGGGTCTTCTACGCCTCCGAGGGGGACCGATGACCACAACCGCCCTTGCCCGTAAGCCGGTTCGCTGGGGGCGTCTCGCGCTGCACCTCGGCTGTCTGGCCGCCCTGCTGGTGATGCTGTACCCGCTGGCGTGGCTGCTGGCCACCTCGCTCAAGCCCGCCGACGAGGTCATCGCGAGCCTCGACCTGCTGCCGCGCCACCTGGAGTGGTCGAACTACTCCACGGCCCTGGACGGCGTGAACGACGTCTCGATCTGGCGGCTGCTTGCCAACTCGCTGCTGATCGCGGGCGGCGCGGTCCTCGGCAACGTGATCAGCTGCTCGCTCGCCGCCTACGCCTTCGCCCGGCTGCGCTTCCGCTTCCGCGGGCCGCTGTTCGCGTTCATGATTGCCACGATCATGCTGCCGCACCACGCGGTGCTGATCCCGCAGTACATCATCTTCAACCAGCTCGGCCTGGTGAACACCTACTGGCCGCTGATCCTGCCGAAGTTCCTGGCGACGGAGGCGTTCTTCGTGTTCCTCGTCGTGCAGTTCATGCGCGGCCTGCCGCGTGAGCTGGAGGAGGCGGCCCGGATCGACGGCTGCGGGCCCTTCCGCAGCTTCTTCCTGGTCGTTCTGCCGCTCACCCGCCCGGCGCTGATCACCACGGCGATCTTCACCTTCATCTGGACGTGGAACGACTTCTTCACCCAGCTCATCTACCTCTTCGACCCGGAGAAGTTCACGCTCACGCTCGCCCTGCGCTCGTTCGTGGACGCCTCCAGCACCTCGGCCTTCGGCCCGATGTTCGCGATGTCGGTGATCGCGCTGCTGCCGATCGTGCTGTTCTTCCTCGCCTTCCAGCGCTTCCTGGTGGAGGGCATGGCCAGCTCCGGACTGAAGGGGTGAGCGGGATGCCGGCACGCGAGGCGGGCGAGGTGTTCGGCCCGCGGATGACGCTCTTCGCCGACGTGCTGAGCGTCGGCCTCGCCACGGCCGTGGCCTGTCTGCCCCTGCTGACCGCCCCGGCCGCGCTGTCGACGGCGTGCGCGGTGCTGCGGGGCGCGCGGGAGGGGCAACCGGCCACCGCCGGGCGGTACTTCGCGCTGCTACGGCGCCGGCTGCGGGGCGGCGATCTGGCGGCGGGTGCCCTCGCATGGGCGGGAGTGCTGCTGCTGGCCGCCGATCTGGCGCTGGCCGGGGCGGGACTGCCGGGCGGGGCGGCCTTCGCGGTGACCGCCGCGGGGATCGGGGCGTGCGCCGTCGTGGCCGGACTGCGCGCCTGCGCCCGCCCCGAGTCGCTCACCGACTGGCGGGCGGCCCTGCGGTTGGCCGCCCGGGACTCGGTGCGGGACGTGGGCGGCAGTGGCCTGGTGCTGCTCGCGGTGGCGACCGCCGCCCTGTGCGCCTGGACGCTGCTGCCGCTGGCCTTCCTCGCTCCCGGGCCGTTGGCCTTGGCGCTGACCGCCGTTCATGTCCGACTGGCTGTCATATCCGAGAGTTAAGCACTCATTTGCGCGCATGCGGTGTGAGCAGATGGTTGGGGTGTCGATCATCTTGTCATGAACCTGCGACCCGACGGGCGGGCCGCAGCCTCATGGAGGTGTGGAAATGCGCCGCACACTCGCCACCGGTCTCGCCGCCTCAGCCATGTCCCTCGCGACACTCTTCGCCGCCGCCCCGGCCGCCGACGCCGCCCCCGCCGACAAGCCCCAGGTCCTCGCCGGTTGGACCCAGACCAGCGCGTCCAGCCACAACGCCTGGGTCGCCGCCCGCAACAACCGGTCCGCCTGGTCCGCGTACGGCTTCGACTGGTCCACGGACTACTGCTCCTCCTCGCCCGACAACCCCTTCGGCTTCTCCTTCGCCACGTCCTGCGCCCGGCACGACTTCGGCTACCGCAACTACAAGGCGCTCGGCGCGTTCGACGCCAACAAGTCGCGGCTCGACAGCGCCTTCTACGAGGACCTCAAGCGCGTGTGCGCCAACTACGGCGGCGCGACGAAGTCCGCCTGCTCCAGCACGGCGTGGACGTACTACCAGGCCGTGAAGGCCTTCGGCTGACGGCTCGACGGCAGGAGGGGCGCCGCGGGTGCGGCGCCCCTCTGTTCTTCCTGCCGAGTAATCAGCTCGCGGCCCGGAACGAGCGCAGCCGCAGGGAGTTGCCGACCACGAACACCGACGAGAAGGCCATGGCCGCCCCGGCGATCATCGGGTTGAGCAGCCCCGCCGCGGCCAGCGGCAGCGCGGCGACGTTGTAGGCGAAGGCCCAGAACAGGTTCGACCGGATGGTGCCGAGCGTGCTGCGGGCGAGCCGGATCGCGTCGGCGGCGACGCGCAGATCGCCGCGCACCAGGGTGAGGTCGCCGGCCTCGATCGCCGCGTCCGTGCCGGTGCCCATCGCCAGCCCCAGGTCGGCCTGGGCCAGCGCGGCCGCGTCGTTGACGCCGTCACCGACCATGGCGACCGAACGGCCCTCGCCCTGAAGCCGCTTGACGACCTCGGCCTTGTCCTGCGGCAGCACCTCGGCGATGACGTCCTCGGGCGCGATACCGACCTCGCGGGCGACGGCCTCGGCCACGGCCCGGTTGTCGCCGGTCAGCAGGATCGGGGTGAGGCCGAGGGCGCGCAGCCGCCGGATCGCCTCCGGGCTGGTGTCCTTCACCGCGTCGGCGACCTCGAGGACCGCCCGCGCCTCGCCGTCCCAGGCGACCGCGATGGCGGTACGACCGGCGGCCTCCGCCTCGGACTTGGCCCGCCGCAGACCCTCGGGCAGCTCCATCGCCCACTCCTGAAGCAGCCGCTCCCGGCCCACGAGCACCGCGTGGCCCTCGACGATGCCCTGCACCCCGAGGCCGGGCACGTTCGCGAAGTCCTCCGGCGTGGGCAGCGCACCCAGCTTCTGCAGCGCCCCGTCGGCCACGGCGCGGGCGATCGGGTGCTCGGAGGAGTGCTCCAGCGCGCCCGCGAGGCGCAGCACCTCGGCCTCGTCGGCGTTGTCGCCGGTGTGCACGGCCAGCAGGGTCATCCGGCCCGTCGTCACGGTGCCCGTCTTGTCCAGCACGATGGTGTCGACCTTGCGCGTGGACTCCAGCACCTCCGGGCCCTTGATCAGGATCCCGAGCTGCGCGCCCCGGCCGGTGCCCACCATCAGCGCGGTCGGCGTGGCCAGGCCCAGGGCGCACGGGCAGGCGATGATCAGTACGGCGACCCCGGCGGTGAAGGCGGCGGCCGCACCGGCGCCGTTGCCGAGCCAGAAGGCCAGGGTGCCCAGGGCGAGGGCGATCACGATCGGCACGAAGACGGCCGATATCCGGTCCGCGAGCCGCTGCGCCGCGGCTTTGCCGTTCTGCGCGTCCTCCACCAGCCTGGCCATCCGGGCGAGCTGGGTGTCCGCACCCACGCGGGTCGCCTCGACGACGAGCCGGCCGCCCGCGTTGAGCGTCGCGCCGGTCACCGGGTCGCCCTGGGCCACCTCGACCGGTACGGACTCGCCGGTGAGCATCGAGGCGTCCACCGCCGAGGAGCCCTCGACGACCGTCCCGTCGGTGGCGATCTTCTCGCCGGGACGCACGACGAAACGGTCGCCGACCTTCAACTCCGCCACGGGCACGGTCCGTTCGCGGCCGTCGTCGCCCAGCACGGTGACGTCCTTGGCGCCCAGCTCCAGCAGCGCCTTCAGCGCCGCGCCGGCCTTGCGCTTGGAGCGGGCCTCGAAGTAGCGCCCGGCCAGGATGAAGGCGGTGACTCCGGCGGCCGCCTCCAGATAGATGTTCCCGGAGCCGTCACTGCGGGAGATGGTCAGCTCGAAGGGGTGCGTCATGCCCGGTTCGCCCGCGGTGCCGAAGAACAGCGCCCACAGGGACCAGACGAACGCGGCCGACGTGCCGACCGAGATCAGCGTGTCCATGGTGGCCGCGCCGTGCCGCAGATTGGTCAGCGCCGCCTTGTGGAAGGGCCAGGCGGCGTACGTCACGACGGGCGCCGCCAGCGTGAGCGACAGCCACTGCCAGTACTCGAACTGCAGGGCCGGGATCATGGCCATGGCGACGACGGGCACGGCCAGCGTCACGGCGGTGACCAACCGCTGCCGCAGCGGCCGTATCCCGTCGTCCTCGTCGGCGCCGCCGGTCTCCTCCCGCACGGGCGGCGCGGGCTCCCGCGCGGTGTACCCGGTCGCCTCGACGGTGGCGATCAGGTCTTGGACGGAGACGTCACCGCCGTAGCTGACCTTCGCCTTCTCGGTGGCGTAGTTGACGGTGGCGGCCACGCCGTCCATCCGGTTCAGCTTCTTCTCGATGCGCGCCGCGCACGAGGCGCAGGTCATGCCGCCGATGGCGAGCTCTACCTCGGTCGTGGGGTCGGACGCGGTGGTGGTCATCGCTGCTCCTGTGCGGGATGCGGGCGGGGAGTCCGGTGCGGCAGGGCTCCGGCGGTTCGGGGTGCGGGTCAGGCGGCGCGGCCGGTCAGTTCGTAGCCGGCGTCGTCGACGACCTCCGCCAGCCGGGCGTCGTCGGGCTCGGTCGCACTGGTGACGGTGACCTGTCCGGCGGCGAGGTCGACGTCGACCGCGGTGACGCCGTCCAGCTCGCCGATGACCTTGGTCAGCGTGGCCTTGCAGTGGGCGCAGCTCATACCGGAGACGGCGTAGGTGGTGGTGGACATGGGGTTCCTCCTGTGACGTGTGGTCGCGGTCGACCGCGATACGGGGCGGGAGTATCCTTGCCGGTGTCCATGTATACCCCTAGGGGGTAGGCAAAGCAAGCCCGGATCCGGATTGACTTCATACCCCCTAGGGGTATGGTGAGGTGCATTGAAGACCGCATGAAGGCCGTATGAAGGCCCAGACCCGCAGGAGACCGCCATGCATGCCGGACTGAGGATCACCGCGTTCGCCGCCGCCCTGGCCGCGACCTTCGGCACCGCCTACGGCGTGGGCAAGGGCGTCGACCCCGTCGTCGACGACCCCGCGCCCGCCCGGCACGAGACCCACCCCGAGGCGGCACCGGAACCGGAGGGCGGCGGCCATGGCGGGGGCGGGGCGACGTCGGCCGGCGGGCTCCAGGTCTCCGAGGGCGGCTACACCCTCGACCTGACGACCCCGAGCGTCACCGCCGGCAAGCGCTCCGACCTGCGCTTCGTGATCCGCGACAGTGGCGGCCGCGCCGTCACCGCGTTCCACCGCGAGCAGGAGAAGGAACTGCACCTCATCGTGGCCTCACGCGACCTGGTCACCTACCGCCATCTGCACCCCACCCGCGCCGCCGACGGCACCTGGAGCATCCCCGTCGAACTGCCCCGCGCCGGCGGCTACCGCGTCTTCGCCGACTTCACCCCGGCGAAGAAGGACGCCGAGAGCCTCACCCTCGGCGCGGACCTGGCGGCCTCCGGCGCCTACGCACCGCGGGAGCTGCCCGCCCCGAACGCCACCGCGAAGATCCACGGCTACGAGGTCGGCCTCGACGGTGGCCTGCGCCCGGGCAAGGAGAGCGAGCTCAAGCTGAAGGTCTCCCGGGACGGCCGCCCGGTCACCGACCTCCAGCCCTACCTCGGCGCCTACGGCCACCTGGTGGCCCTGCGCTCCGGCGACCTCGGCTACCTCCACGTGCACCCCAACGGCCGGCCCGGCGACGGCAGGACGAAGCCCGGCCCGCAGATCTCCTTCTCGGCGACCGCGCCGAGCAGCGGCACATACCGGCTGTTCCTCGACTTCCAGCACAGGGGCGAGGTGCACACCGCCGCGTTCACGGTCCGGGCCGGGGCCGCGGGCGCCACCGTCGAGGCGCCCACGCACGAGGACGGTGCCGAGGAGCACGGGCACTGAGGACCGGGGCATGCGCCGCTCATCCCACCGGCCACCGGCCACCGGCGCCCGGTACGCGCGCTCGCCACGCCGGGCTCGACACCCGCCCTGGACCCGCCACCCTGACCACGCCGACCGGAAGCCGGGTCATCTGATGGATGCGCTGAGAGGCGAAGTCCCCGACGACCACGAGCAGGGCGTCGGCGCAGGTGGCCGCCAGGAGGTTGGGGCCGGGGGCCCGGGGAGGCGGCGGGCCAGTTGCGGGGCGATGAGGGCGACGAACAGGATCCACGCCGAGCCCGCCCCACGTCGTCGCCCGTCTCTGGATCCGCAGCCTCCTCGCGGTCGGCGACGTCCGCCCAACTCCGGCCGTTGAGACTTGCAGCGGGGCGCTCACCCCGATGCCGGCCGGCGCCGGCCGCTAGCCGCGGATGCCCTGCCGCCACGCCGGCAGATACACGAGGACGGCGGTCGCGGGCCCGCCGTCCGCCACCGACCGGGCAGCGTCGCGGGAGTCGGGAACCCTCTTTGCGTTGGCCTCATCCAAGTTCGACGTCCTGTCGAGGACACCGGCCGACCGCCCCCGCGAACCCGCCTCATCCCAGCGCCCGGTCCAGGTTGAACGCGGCACTGATCAGGGCCAGATGAGTGAACGCCTGCGGGAAGTTGCCCTGTTGTTCGCCGGTGTGGCTGATCTCCTCGGCGTACAGGCCCAGATGGTTGGCGTACGTCAGCATCTTCTCGAACGCCAGCCGCGCCTCGTCGACCCGGCCGGCGCGGACCATCGCCTCGACGTACCAGAACGAGCAGATGGAGAACGTGCCCTCGTCGCCGCGCAGTCCGTCGGGGCTCGCCTCCGGGTCGTAGCGGTAGACCAGCGAGTCGGACACCAGGTCCTGGGTGAGCGCGTCCAGGGTGGAAAGCCACTTGGGGTCGGTCGGCGCGATGAACTTCGCCAGCGGCATCATCAGCACGGCCGCGTCCAGCACGTCGCCGTCCTCGTGCTGGACGAAGGCCTTGCGCGTCTCGGACCAGCCCCGGGCCATGATCCGCCGGTAGATCCTGTCCCGGCACGCCTGCCAGCGCGGCAGATCCGCGGGCAGACCACGCCGGTTGGCCATGCGGATGCCCCGCTCGATGGCCACCCAGCACATCAGCCGCGAGTACAGGAAGTTCTTGCGGCCGCCGCGGGTCTCCCAGACGCCCTCGTCGGGCTGGTCCCAGTGCTGGCACACCCAGTCCACCAGTGTGCAGACGTCGTCCCACTGGGCGCTGGAGATGGGCTGCGCCCACTTGTCGTAGAGGTAGATGGAGTCGATCAGCGCGCCGTAGATGTCGAGTTGGAGCTGGTCGGAGGCCGCGTTGCCGATGCGTACCGGGGCGGAGCCCTGATGTCCCTCCAGATGCGTGAGTTCGCTCTCGGTGAGGTCGGTGCGGCCGTCGATGCCGTACATGACCTGGAGCGGGGCGGAGTTCCCGTCGGGGCACGGACTGACGTACTGCGTCAGGAACTTCATGAACGCCTCGGCCTCGTCGGTGAACCCCAGCCGCAGCATCGCGTAGACACAGAAGGCGGCGTCGCGCACCCACACATAGCGGTAGTCCCAGTTGCGTTCGCCGCCGAGCTGCTCCGGCAGGCTCGTCGTCGGCGCGGCGATGATCGCGCCGGTCGGGGCGTAGGTGAGCAGCTTGAGCGTGAGGGCGGAGCGGTGCACCATCTCACGCCAGCGGCCCCGGTACTTGGAGCGGTGCAGCCAGCTCCGCCAGTACGCCACCGTCGTCGCGAACTGCTCCTCCGCCTCCGTCCGCGCACACCGGCGCGGCGCCACGTCCCCGCCGACCTGGTCCAGGGCGAACACCGCCGACTCGCCCTCGGAGAGCTTGAAGTCGGCGCGGGTGTCCATGCCGTCGATCTCCAGCGGCACGGTCGCGGTCAGGCCGAGCGCGAGCCCGTCGGACTCGAAGACCGCCACGTCCCCGGACATGCGCACGGTGTGCGGCCGCCGGCCGTAGTCGAACCGCGGCGCCACCCGGGTGCGGAAGGGCAGCGAACCGCGCACGCACACCACCCGCCGGATCAGCCGATGCCGATCGGCCTCGGCCGACGCGCCGTCCACCGGCATGAAGTCCTGCACCTCGCCGACGCCGTCCTCGGTGAAGAACCGGGTGATCAGGACGTTGGTGTCGGGGAAGTAGAACTGCTTGGTCCGGGCCGGCACCGCCGCGGCCAGCTCGAAGCAGCCGCCCCGCTCCGCGTCCAGGATCGCCGCGAAGACGCTGGGGGCGTCGAAGGACGGGCAGCAGTACCAGTCGATCGTGCCGTCCGTGCCCACCAGGGCCACGCTGCGCAGATCGCCGATCAGCCCGTGCTCGGCGATCGGCACGTACCGTGACGCCCCGGGGGCGTCCGTCCCCGTCGGGATCGTGCTCATCGCAGCCTCCCTGGCCCGCCATGCGCCTCGCTCCCAGCGTAGGTGGAAACCGCCGGGCGAGGGGGCGCACGGGATCCGGGGCTCAGACCGCGATGACCCTCAGCCCCGCCTCCTCGAAGCCCCGCACCGTCTCCGGGTCCGCCGCCGCGTCCGTGACCAGTGTGTCCACCGCGTCGGCGGCGCAGATCCGGGCGAACGCGCGCCGGCCGAGCTTGCTGGAGTCCGCCGCCACGACCACCCGCTCGGCGCGCTCGCACAGTAGCCGGTTGATCGCCGCCTCCGCCTCGTCGTGCGCGGCGGCGCCGTGCGTGACGTCGAAGGCGACGACGCCGAGCACCGCCACATCGATGGTGATCTGGCCCAGCACCCCGTCCGCGAGCGGACCGATCAGCTCGTACGACTGCGGACGCGCGACCCCGCCGGTGACCACGATCTTGAACTGGGGGCGCACGGCCAGCTCGTTGGCGATGTTGAGCGCGTTCGTGACGATGGTCAGCGCGGGCGAGCCGGACGTCAGATCGCTGCGCACCGCCAGGGCGCGCGCCACCTCGGTGGTCGTCGTGCCGCCGGTCAGCCCGACCGCCTCGCCGGGCGCGATCAGCTCGGCCACCGCCTTGGCGACGCGCTGCTTCTCGGAGGCGTGCCGGGCCGTCTTGTAGCGCAGCGGCAGCTCGTACGACACCCCGTGCACCACCGCGCCGCCCCGGGTGCGGACGAGCATCTGCTGCTCGGCGAGCTGGTCGAAGTCACGGCGGATCGTGGCGGCCGACACCGCCAGCTCTGCGGCCGCCTCCTCGACGTCCAGCCGGCCCCGCTCGACGAGCAGCTCCAGCAGCGCCTTCCAGCGGGCGTCGCGCGACATCCACCCTCCATTCCTCGGCCTTCCGGCGACCCTAGCGCACCCCGTCGCGCCCGACTGCTTGATAATGCTCGAAAGTCGGCGATACCTTGCAAGAAAGAGCATGCAGTCCGGAGTGGGAAGAACGGGAAGCCGGAGGGTGGCGGCATGACACATGTCGAGGACGAGCTCAACAGCCAGCCCGAGTGCTGGACACGCGCCGCGGCCGAGGCGGCCGGCCTCGGCGGGTCGCTTCCGGCGCCGGGGGAGCGGACCGCGGTCGTCGGCTGCGGGACGTCGTACTTCATGGCGCAGGCCTTCGCCGCACTGCGCGAGGGATCGGGCCAGGGGGAGACCGACGCCTTCGCCGCGTCGGAGTTCCCGCACGGGCGCACCTACGACCGTGTCCTCGCCCTCACCCGCTCCGGTACCACCACCGAGGTGCTCGACCTGCTCGGGCGGCTGAACGGACGTACACGCACCGCCGCGATCACCGCCGACCCCGACACGCCCGTGATCGAGGCCGTCGACGACCTCGTCGTCCTCGACTACGCGGACGAACGGTCCGTGGTGCAGACCCGCTTCGCGACCACCGCCCTCACCCTGCTGCGCGCCCACCTCGGCCTGCACACCGACGCCGTCGTGGCCGACGCCCGCACCGCGCTCGCCGCCGAACTGCCCGAAGGGCTCGTGGAGTGCGGGCAGTTCACCTTCCTCGGCCGCGGCTGGACCGTGGGACTCGCCAACGAGGCCGGGCTGAAGATGCGCGAGGCGTCGCTGTCCTGGACCGAGGCCTACCCGGCGATGGAGTACCGGCACGGCCCGATCTCCATCACCACCGGCTCCACCGCGACCTGGATGTTCGGCGAGGCGCCCGAAGGGCTCGCCGAACAGGTCCGTGCCACCGGCGCGCTGTGGATCGAGGGCCGCCTCGACCCCCTCGCCGAACTGGTCCGCGCCCAGCGCCTCGCCGTCGCCGTCGCCGCGGCCCGCGGCCTCGACCCGGACCGGCCGCGCCACCTGACCCGCTCGGTGATCCTCACCCCCTGACGCGTCCCCCCACACCGAGACGCGTCCCCTCCCGCGCCGAGAAAGGACCGGCCGTGCCCCTCGCGACCACCGGCGAGCTCATCACCAGCGCCGCCACAGCCCGTTCAGCCGTCGCCGCCTTCAACGTCATCACCCTGGAGCACGTCGAGGCCGTCATCGCCGGTGCGGAGTCGGCGGGTTCGCCCGTCGTCCTCCAGGTCAGCGAGAACGCCGTCAAGTTCCGCTACGGACGGCTCCTGCCGCTCGCCCGCGCGGCCGTCGCCGCCGCCGAACGAGCCGCCGTCCCCGTCGCGCTGCACCTGGACCACATCCAGAGCGACGACCTGCTGCGCCAGGCGTCGGACGCCGGGTTCAGCTCCGTGATGTACGACGCGGCCCGCCTGCCGTACGCGGACAACCTCGCCGCGACCAAGGCCGCCGTCGACTGGGCGCACGCCCAAGGCCTGTGGATCGAGGCCGAGTTGGGGCGGCTGGGCGGCAAGAACGGCGAGCCGCCCCTGGACGCCCACGCCCCGGGCGCCCGCACCGACCCCACCGAGGCCCACGCCTTCGTCACCGACTCCGGCGTAGACGCTCTCGCCGTGGCCATCGGCAGCTCGCACGCCATGACCACCCGCACCGCCACCCTCGACCACGACCTCCTCAAACGCCTCTCCGCCACCCTCGACGTCCCCCTCGTCCTGCACGGCTCCTCCGGCGTCCCCGACGCCGAACTGGCTGCGGCGGTCGCGGGCGGCATCGCCAAGGTCAACGTCGGCACGGCCCTCAACATCGCCATGACGGGCGCGATCCGCGACTTCCTCGCCGCGCATCCCGAGGCCGTCGACTCACGCAAGTACCTGAGCGTGGGGAGGGAGGCGATGGTGGACGCGGTGGTGCGCATCGTCCGGGTGCTGAGGGCCGCCGCGGCTACCGCTTGACGGCTTTGAGCACCACGAACTTCGGGTCGCTCGCGACCGTTTGACTGTTGCCGAACAGCCGCCGCAGCTTCACGTGGTACCCGAGATGCCGGTTGCCGATCACCCACAGCTCGCCGCCCGGCCGGAGCGCCCGCCGGGCACCCGTGAACATCCGCCAGGCCGTCGAGTCCGTCGTCGCCTGGTGGGAGTGGAACGGCGGATTGTTGAGCACGAGGTCGACACTCCCGGCCGGCACGCCCGCCATCCCGTCCCCGACCCGGAACTCGGCGTGCCCCGGCACCCCGTTCGCCCGGTACGTCGCCTCAGCCGAGGCCACCGCCTGGAACGACTCGTCCACGAACAGCACCTCGGCCGCCGGGTCCGCCAGCGCCACCGCCGTACCCACGACACCGTTGCCGCACCCCAGGTCCACCACCCGCCGCTCGCCCCTGACCTCCGGCAGATGCCCCAGGAAGAACCGCGTACCGATGTCGAGCCGGTCGGCACAGAAGACGCCGGCGTGGTTGACGACCGGGCGCCGTGAGACCGCGCCGACGCCGTCGGGGAGCGTGTAGGTGTACGGCCACGGGTTGGCGGGCCGGCCCTGCGACGGCCCGGGCGTGCAGAAGATCAGCCGGGCCTTCTTCTCCGCCAGCGAGGTGCGGGTCGGTCCGATGATCCGCTCGAACAGCTGGAGTGTCGAGGTGTGGATCTCCTTCACCATGCCCGTGCCGACGACCACCGTGCCCTCGTGCACCGCGGGCGCCAGCCGCAGCAGCTGGTCCTCCAGCAGCGCCAGGCTCTTCGGCACCCGCACCAGCAGGACGTCGACCCGGTCCGGCGGGGTGTCCTGCGTGGTGAGCAGCCGGACGGTGCCGGGCTCGACGCCGTGCCGGGCGAGGTTGGCCCGGGTCGCCTCCTGGGCCAGGTAGGAGTCCGTGATCTGCGTCGGCCGGTGCGCCGCCAGCGCGGTGACCAGGGCGCCCCAGCGGTCACCGACGACCACGACCGTGCCGGACAGCTCGATCTCCCGCGCCGCCAGATGCCCGAGGAGGTACTCGTCGGAGGCGTCCCAGGCGCGCAGCCGCTCGCGCGGGTCCTCGGGGAAACGGGTCAGTGCGAGCTCGCCCCAGGGCGTCGTCATACGGTCGTTCATCGTGCGTCAAGGCTAAGCGACCCCGGCGACGCGCCCGCACCCGTGGTCGGCCGAGCCGCAGCTCACAACCGGTGGGGGAGGATGGAAGGCATGGACGCCGAGCTGTTCCCCAGGGAGCGTACTCAGGTCGCGCCCGGCGCGGTCCATGTGCCCCGCTGGCTGGACACCGAGCGCCAGCGCGAGCTGCTCGCGGCCTGCCGCGCGTGGGCCCGCCCACCGACCGGCCTGCGCACGGTCCGCACCCCCGGCGGCGGCACCATGACCGCCCGGCAGGTCTGCCTGGGCTGGCACTGGTACCCGTACGCCTACGCCCGCACGGTCGTCGACGGCGACGGCACCCCGGTGAAGCCGTTCCCCGGGTGGCTCGGCGAGCTCGGCCGCAGCGCGGTGCGGGAGACCCTGGGCGAACCGGAGGCGCCGTACGACATCGCGCTGATCAACTTCTACGACGCCGACGCCCGCATGGGCATGCACCGCGACAGCGACGAGAAGTCGCACGCGCCGGTCGTGTCCCTGAGCCTCGGCGACACCTGTGTCTTCCGCTTCGGCAACACCGAGACCCGGAGCCGGCCGTACACGGACGTCGAGCTGCGCAGCGGCGATCTGTTCGTCTTCGGCGGCCCCGCACGGCTCGCCTACCACGGCGTGCCGAAGGTGCACCCGGGCACCGCACCGCCGGAGTTGGGACTGACCGGGCGGCTGAACGTCACGCTCAGAGTGAGCGGGCTGTAGGCCGTCCCGTTCGCGGATCATGGGAGACTCCCCCTCATGAGCGGCAAGGCGGACCCCCGGCCGGCGGGGGAAGGGACCACCTCGAGGACGCGGTTGGACCGGGGGCGCGGTGCGCTGGGACCCGCGTTGGAGCTCGTGCACACCGGACGCGCCCCCACCCGCGCCGTCCTCACCGCCGAGCTCGGGGTGACCCGGGCCACGGCCGGCGCGGTCGCCGCCGAGCTGGAGGCGCTCGGGCTGATCCGGGTCGACGCCCGGCCCGGCGCGGCGGCCGGGTCGCAGGGGCGGCCCTCGCACCGGCTGTCGGTCGCCGAGGACGGCCCCGTCGTGCTCGCCGCGCAGGTGCACGCCGACGGGTTCCGGGCGGCGCTGGTCGGCCTGGGCGGCCGGATCGTCGCCACCGCGCCGGGCTGCGAGACCGTGGACGCCGATCCGGCGAAGGTCCTCGGGTCGGTGGTCGAAGCCGGCGCCGACCTGCTGAGCGCAACCGGGCGGCGCTGCGTCGGCGCCGGACTCGCCGTACCGTCCGCCGTCGCCGAACCGGACGGCCTGGCCCTGAACCCCCTGCACGTGGCGTGGCCCGTGGGCGCCCCCGTCCGCCGTATCTTCGCGGAGTGCGTGCGCGCGGCCGGGATCACCGGACCCGCCTTCGCGGGCAACGACGTCAACCTCGCCGCGCTCGCCGAGCACCGGCACGGCGCCGGACGCGGCGCCCGCGACCTGCTGTGCGTGGCCACCGGGCACCGGGGCGTCGGCGGCGCGCTGGTGCTGGACGGCCGGCTGCACACCGGCAGTTCGGGCCTGGCCCTGGAGGTCGGCCACCTCACCGTCAACCCCGAGGGCAGACCCTGCCACTGCGGCAGCCGGGGCTGCCTCGACGTCGAGGCCGACCCGCTGGCCCTCCTCATGGCGGCGGGGCGGGAGCCCGGCCCCGAGGTCTCGCTGCTCCAGCAGGCCAAGGACCTGATCCGCGACCACTACCACGACCCGACGGTCCGTACGGCCACCGAGGCCCTCATCGACCGCCTCGGCCTCGGCCTCGCGGGCCTGGTCAACATCCTCAACCCGGACCGCATCATCCTCGGCGGCCTCCACCGCACCCTCCTGGACACCGACCCCGAACGCCTGCGCGCCGTGGTCGCCGACCGCAGCCTGTGGGGCCAGAGCGGCGGCGTCCCGATCCTCGCCTGCACTCTCGACCACAACAGCCTGGTCGGCGCGGCCGAGTTGGCCTGGCAGCCGGTGCTGGACGATCCGCTGGGGGCGCTGACGTAAGGGTCACCCCTCCTCGGCGGTCTCCAGGATCCGCGTCCGGGGCGCACCGGCCAGGGGTCGTCGACCGGCCGCTGGTCGGCATGGCTCCTCCTGGGCCGTTCCCGCCGCTCACCTCCATGCTCGACCGCGGGTCGGACGGCCGCACGCCGGCGGTAGGCTCGAAGGCATGCGGATCTCCGTCTCCTCGGACATGGACGAACCAGTGGCCCGATTCCTCGTCGCCGAGCTGCGCGAGCGCGGCCACGAGGTGGCCACCCACGGCGCGCTCAGCCCCGGCGACAACCCCCAGTGGGCGCCCTGCTCGGAGGCCGCCGCCCGCGAGGTCGCCGCCGGGACGGCGGACCAGGCGGTCGTGTGCTGCTGGACCGGCACGGGCGCGTCGATCGCCGCGAACAAGGTGCCGGGGGTACGGGCCGCCCTGTGCACCGACGCGTACACCGCGGACGGCGCCCGCCGCTGGAACGACGCCAACGTGCTCGCCCTGAGCCTGCGACTGACGTCCGAGCCGCTCCTCAAGGAGATCCTCGACGCCTGGTTCGCCGCGCGGGCCAGCGAGGACGCCGAGGACCGGGGGAACGTGTCCCACATCGGACAGCTCGACGACAGCAGGCTTTAGCCCTCCGGGTCCGCCGTCGACCGACCGAGCCCCGGCGACGACGGTGCCCCCACCGAGCGGCAGCCGGTTCCCGAAGCCGGCTCAGGCCATCCCCGAGGACCGTGGGGACCGCCCTCACCACTGCCGGCCCCGCGGCAACGCGCCGCGCCCCGGCGCCGACAGGCGCAGCACCTGGTACACATCGCCCTCGGCCTTGGGCGCGTCGTGCTCCCAGAGCGAGAAGTGGACGACCTCCCACGCATGCGTGTCGACAGCGGCGGCCGCCAGCACGGCACCGTCCTGAGCCGCCAGCCGCGCCGTCTCACTCACCGCGTCCGCCATGAACGCGGCCAACTCCACACCCTCCGGCACCGGTTGACGCCGACGCACGGCGAGCCCGGCGGGGGAGCCCGCGGCGCCGCCCCACAGAAAGGCGTTCATGCCCTCCATGGTGTTCCAGAGGTAGAACGGCCCGTACTGGTTGACCGCCGAGCCGTGCACGCCGCGCTCGCGCAGCAGATACGTCTTGGCCGTCCCAGTCGTCCAGCAGATGCTCGAGGCGGGCGACGCGGGAGCGGATGACGTCCGTGTCGCAGTCGGCGGGCAGGGTGAACTCGTACTGCATGGCGTGCACGCCAAGTCCCTTCTCGGGCCCCCGGATCAGGGGGCACGGGTGTCGGCCGGCGGGGAGAGCAGCGAGAGCAGCCCCCGGACCCCCGCGTCGAAGGCGGCGGGCGAGCCGGACGCGCGGGCGAGGACATAGCCGCCCTGGACGGTCGCGACGATCGTCGCCGCGATCTCCTCGCCGTCGAGCCCGGCCGCGAACCCGCCCCGCTCCCTGCCCTCCTCGACGATCTGGGCGAGCCGCTCCCGCAGCCAGTCGAGCGTCTCGTCGACGGGCGCCCGCAGCGCGTCGCTGGCGATCACGTACGGATCCATCGTCAGCCGTCCGACCGGGCAACCGCGCAGCACGTCGCGCTCGCGCCGCAGATACGCCTCGATGCGCTCGTACGGCGTTCCCGGCCCGTCGAGTACTCCCTCGGCGGTAGCCCGCATCTCCTCGGCGGTCCGCCGGATCGCGGCCAGCGCGAGATCCGGCTTCCCCTTGAAGTGGTGGTACATGCTGCCCTGTCCGGCGCCCGAGCGCTCCGGGATCGCTTTGGGGCTGGTGCCCACATAGCCGCGCTCCCACAGCAGCTCACGGGTGGACTCGATCAATCGATCCCCTGCAGAGCAGTGGAACCCGCCCTGCCTACTCCCCGCGAGGTACACGCACTGCCGCTGGCCGTACGACGACCCGGACCCCCCTCCGGCGCGAGTCTCGAGGCATCACCGAACGAACCGTCCGAACCGAATCGGGAGATGACTCGAGATGCAGACCTTGGCACACTTCGCCGACGGCGGCCCCGGGCCGTGGATCCTCTTCTTCCCGCTCATCTGGGCAGCCGTCGTGATCGGCGGTATCACCCTGCTGCGCCGCACGGTGTGGCGCGGACGCCGGGGCCCGTGGCGCTCGGCCCCCGACGACAACTCGCCCATCACGGTGCTCGGCCACCGCTTCGCCTCCGGCGAGATCGACGAGGACGAGTACTGGCGCCGGCTGTCCGTCCTGGACGAGCAGTTCGGCCGCACGGGCAAGGGCGGTGCGGCATGACGTCCACGACCGTCACGACCACCACGTCGACGGCCGCCCGGGTCGTCGACGCCGTGAAGGTGTACGGCAGCGGCGACACCAGCGTGCGGGCCCTGGACGGGGTGAGCGTCGACTTCCCGGTCGGCCGCTTCACCGCGATCATGGGGCCCTCGGGCTCCGGCAAGTCCACCTTGATGCACTGCGCGGCCGGCCTCGACACGCTCACCTCGGGCACCGCCCACATCGGCGACACGGAGCTGAGCAGCCTCGACGACCGTCGGCTCACCCTGCTGCGGCGGGACCGCGTGGGCTTTGTGTTCCAGTCGTTCAACCTGGTGCCGACGCTGACCGTCGCGGAGAACATCACGCTGCCGCTGGACCTCGCGGGCGGCAGGGGCGACGCGGAGTGGATCGACGCGCTGATCGACGTCGTCGGCCTGCGCGACCGGCTCCACCACCGCCCCTCCGAGCTCTCCGGAGGCCAGCAGCAGCGCGTCGCCGTGGCCCGCGCCTTCGCCGGCCGGCCGGACGTCGTCTTCGCCGACGAGCCGACCGGCAACCTCGACTCCCGCTCCGGTGGCGAGGTGCTCGGCCTGCTCGGCCGCACGGTGCGCCAGACGGCCCGCACGGTCGTCATGGTCACCCACGACCCGGTGGCCGCCGCCCACGCCGACGAGGTCGTCTTCCTCGCCGACGGGCGCCTGGTCGACCGTATGCAGGCCCCGACCGCGGACACGGTCCTGGATCGCATGAAAGCCTTCGAGGTGCCGTCATGAACGCATCCGTCCGCCTGAGCGTGTCCTCCCTGCGCGCCCACAAGCGACGCTTCGCCGGTACCTTCCTCGCGGTGTTCCTCGGCGTGGCCTTCCTCGCCGGGACGCTCGTCATGGGCGACACGCTGCGCGCCAGCTTCGACACCATGTTCGGCAACGCGACCAGCGGCACCGACGCCGTCGTCCGCAGCGCCGACGCCATCACCACGCCCGGCGAGAGCGAGGGCGTGCGCGAGCCGGTCGACGCGGACCTGGTGAGCAGGATCGAGCAGGTCCCCGGCGTCGCGGCCGCCGCGCCCACCATCCAGGGCGCCGGCCAGCTCGTCGGCAAGGACGGCGACCCCATCGGGGGTCAGGGCCCGCCCACCCTCGCCGGCAACTGGATCAACGACCCGAAGCTCAACGCCTACCAGCTCGCCGAGGGGCACGCGCCGCGGAAGTCCGGCGAGGTCGTCATCGACCGCGGCACCGCCGAGCGCGGCGACCTGAAGATCGGCGACACCACGACCCTGCGCACGCCCGACCCGGTCCAGGTGACCGTCGTCGGCCTCGCGACCTTCGGCGGCGAGGACGGCATGGCCCAGGTGACCTTCACCGGCATGACCCGGGCCGACGCCGAGAAGTACCTCACCGCCCGGCCCGGCGAGGCCGCGACCATCCAGGTGCGGGCCGGACCCGACGTCGGTCAGCGGGAGCTGGTCGACCGGCTGACTCCGGTGCTTCCCGAGGGCGTCGAGGCCATCACCGGTCAGGAGTCGGCCGAGGAGAACACCGACATGATCTCCAGTCAGTTCCTGTCCGTCTTCACCACCTTCCTGCTCGTGTTCTCGGGCGTGGCCCTGCTGGTGGCCACCTTCTCCATCCACAACACCTTCGCGATCGTCGTCGCCCAACGCACCCGCGAGAACGCCCTGTTGCGCGCCCTGGGCGCCGCACGCCGCCAGGTCACCGCATCGACCCTGGTGGAGGCGACCGCGGTGGCCGTCACCGCCTCGGCGGCCGGTCTGGCGGGCGGCATCGGCATCGCGGCGGGCCTGCAGGCACTGTTCCCGGCGATCGGATTCCCGTTCCCCGAGGGCGACTTGGTGACCAGCGCCCTGTCCATGTCGCTGCCCCTCGCCGTCGGCATCGTGGTCTGCCTCGGCTCCGCCCTGCTGCCCGCCGTACGGGCCGGCCACACGGCACCGCTGGCCGCCCTGCGCGAGACGGCGGTGGACACCTCCGGCGCCTCCCGCTCCCGCGCCGTGATCGGCATGGGGCTCATCGCCCTCGCGGTCGCCGTCACCCTCACCGGCGTCCTGGTCTCCCCGTCCATCTGGCTGGCCGGAACCGGTGGCGTCCTCGCCCTGGTCGCCTTCGTGGTCCTGGGCCCGGTCGCCGCCACGACCGCGGTACGGGTTCTCGGCGGCCCCCTCGACCGACTGCGCGGCGTCACCGGCGGCCTCGCCCGGCGCAACGCCCTGCGCAGCCCCAAGCGGACGGCGGCGACCGCCAGCGCCCTGATGATCGGCGTGGCCGTGGTTTCTCTGTTCACGGTGTTCGGAGCCTCGCTGAAGGCGACCATGGACCAGACCGTGTCCCGGTCCTTCGCGGGCGACGTCGCCGTCAGCACCCCGTCGTTCGGGGCGGGCGGCAGCGGGCTGAGCCCACGCCTGGCCGACGCGGTCCAGCGACTGCCCGAGGTGGACACCGCCGTCGGGCTCGGCCGAGGAGTCGCGAAGGTCGACGGCGAGGGCCGGGCGCTGACGGTCACCGACCCGGTCGCCCTGGAACGGACCTTCGACCTCGGCAAGGTCGACGGCTCCCTGCGCGACCTCGGCACCGACGGCATCGCCATCACCGAGAAGGAGGCCGACAAGCAGAACCTGACGACGGGTGACAAGGCCCGCCTCACCTTCACGGACGGCCGGACCGAGACCTTCACGGTCCGCGCGCTCTATGGCCAGTCCGAACTCGCCGGCGACTACGTCATCACCCGTGACGCGTGGGCGCCGCACCGCACCCAGGACGCCGACACCCTGCTCGCCGTCTCCTTCAAGGACGGCGTCGGCACGGACGAGGGCAAGGCGGCGGTCGAGAAAGCCGCGGAACGGTACGGCGACCCCGACGTCCAGACCCGGGACGAGTACGCGCAGTCCTCGGCGGGCGGTATCGACATGATGCTCACCCTGGTCTACGCACTGCTCGCGCTCGCCGTGCTCATCGCGCTCCTGGGCATCGCCAACACGCTGACCCTGGCCATCCACGAACGCACCCGCGAGCTGGGCCTGTTGCGGGCCGTGGGCCAGACCCGCCCCCAGCTGCGCGCGATAGTGCGCTGGGAGTCGGTCCTGGTCGCGGCCTTCGGGACCGTGGGCGGCCTCGCCCTCGGCGGATTCCTCGGCTGGGTCCTGGTCAAGGCCTCCGACGGCGCGAGCGACAGCGCCTTCGCCTTCGCGATGCCGCCGCTGCAACTGGCGGTGGTGGCCCTGGTCGGCCTGACGGCCGGAGCCCTGGCGGGACTGCGCCCGGCGCGCCGCGCCGCACGCCTGGACGTGCTGCGGGCCATCGCCACGGAGTGACAGCGGCCCTCAAGGCCAACGGCGGCCGGCGCGCACCGACCGCCGCCCCCTCACCGCCCGGTCAGCCGGCAACGGCCGACCGGGCGGGAGCGCGTTCGGGCCTGCGCAGATCGACCCGCTGCCCGACCTCCGCGAACCGTCGCGCGGGCTTGTCCACCACCGCCCGCTGCGGCGGCCGCGCGGCCGCCGCCCGCGCCGCCGCCACCGGCGTCGGCAGCGTGAACCACACGACCTTGCCGGACGCGCCGTCCGGCCGCGCGCCCCAGCTCTCACTGACCGCGGCCACCATCGCCAGCCCGCGCCCGCACGTGGCGAGCGTGTCGCCGTCCTTGATGTCCGCCACGACCGGCAGTCGCGGGTCGTGGTCGCGCACCGAGACCATGAGCCGGTCGAGCAGCAGCTCGATCTCCACGGTGCACGTCTTGTCCGGCTGGGCGTGCTGGTGAACGTTGGTCAGCAACTCGGTCAGACCGAGGGCGGCGCGGTCTATCAACGGATCCAGATGCCAATAACGCAACTGCGCCGATACGATTCTGCGGACCTGACCGATCCGCGACGGCAGGGCTTGGAGCTCCACCGTGCAGTGCCTGCTTGGGTAACTGATCACGGCTGCGACTCCCCGACTGAAGAGGTCCGGAAGAACACGGAGTACGGATCCAGCAGGGTGCTTGAAGAAAACGGCCGCCTGCTGTCGTGGCCGGCGGGCTGGTTCGCAGCGTTATCGCCGGTAAACCCAGAGTGACGTGAGACCAGCGTGACGCAGGGGGTGCGGTACCGCAACTCGCGGTGACTCAGCCCTTACGCCCCGCGGCCTTCCGTACGGCCTCGATGAACCGGCGTGCCGCGGGTGGGCCGGGCTCTCCCGGAGCGGGGTCGTGATCGCCCAACGTCAGTGAATAGCGCTTGCCGTTGAGGTCCGCGAGCGCCCGGTCGTCCGGGGCGAACCAGGGCTTGGACGCCCGTACGGCCTGCACCGGCGCACTGTCGATCTCGCTGCCGTAGCTGGTGAGCAGCTCCACCCGGCCGTCGCTGATCCGTATCTGCCCGGCCCGGGTCAGCGAGCGCAGCCGCTTCCCGATCCGCACGCCCGTGGCCCTGAACTCCGGCTCAGCCATGCCCCGCCCCTTAGTGCGCCTCGGTGTGCCGGTCCGTCCCGCGTGGGCCGTAACCGGCTCTGATCGTGATCCAGTGTGCCCCCGTTCGGGACCGCTGTCCCGTCCGGTGCAGTGTGCCCGCGTACCGCGTCAAGCACCAGTACACACGTCCCACCTGGGCGCGAGCACTCGGAGCACTCGCGCGAATGCGCCCCCGACGGCGGCGTGAGACCACCGGTCCAGGGTTGCCTTTGAGGTTCTCAAAGGTGTGTTTATGCAGGTGAGAAGCGTGCGGAAGGTGTTTATGCTCGAAGCGGCGGACACGCGGGTCGCCGTTGTCCGAAGAGTATGAGGAGCACGCCGTGAGCACCGTCCAGCAGACCCCGTCCGGAGTGACCCTCGACATCGACCACAGTGACGCCGCCTACCGCGTCTGGCTGAAAGAAGCCGTCCGCAAGGTGCAGGCCGACGCCAACCGCTCGGCCGACACACATCTGCTGCGTTTCCCGCTGCCCGAGCGGTGGGGCATCGACCTGTACCTCAAGGACGAGTCGACCCACCCGACCGGCAGTCTCAAACACCGCCTCGCCCGCTCGCTGTTCCTCTACGGTCTGTGCAATGGCTGGATCCGGCCGGGCCGCCCGGTGATCGAGGCCTCCAGCGGCTCGACGGCCGTCTCCGAGGCGTACTTCGCCAAGCTGATCGGCGTGCCCTTCATCGCGGTCATGCCCCGCACGACGAGCGCCGAGAAGTGCCGCCTCATCGAGTTCCACGGCGGACAGTGCCACTTCGTGGACGACTCGCGGAAGATGTACGAGGAGTCCGCACGCCTCGCGATCGAGACCGGCGGCCACTACATGGACCAGTTCACCTACGCCGAACGGGCCACGGACTGGCGCGGAAACAACAACATCGCCGAGTCCATCTTCCGCCAGCTGCGCCTGGAGCGGTTCCCCGAGCCCGCGTGGATCGTCGCCACGGCCGGCACCGGCGGCACCTCCGCGACCCTCGCGCGCTACGTCCACTACATGCAGTACGACACCCGCATCTGCGTCGCCGACCCGGAGAACTCCTGCTTCTTCGAGGGCTGGACCACCGGCGATCCGGACGTCACCTGCGACTGCGGTTCCCGTATCGAGGGCATCGGCCGTCCCCGCATGGAGCCGAGCTTCGTGCCCGGCGCGATCGACCGGATGATGAAGGTGCCGGACGCGGCCAGCGTGGCCGCCGTGCGCGCCCTGGAGCGGGCCATCGGCCGCAAGGCGGGCGGCTCGACCGGCACCGGGCTGTGGAGCGCGCTGAAGATCGTCGCCGAGATGGTGGCCGACGGACGGCAGGGGAGCGTGGTGACGCTGCTGTGCGACCCGGGGGACCGGTACCTCGACAAGTACTACTCGGACGCGTGGCTGACCGAGCAGGGCCTGGACATCGCCCCCTACACGGCGGCCGTGGAGCAGCTTCTGGAGACGGGCGTCTGGCCCGAGTGAACCTCAGCGGGAAGCCGCGGCCAGCCGCCGGTCCAACGAGGTCACTGCGTCCCGGAAGGCCCGCCCGAGGCCGGCCCGTGCGAGGCCGAACGTGAACCGGAAGGGCGCCGTGCCGTCCACGGCGAACGTCCACTGCACCCGCGTCCCCGCCCCCGCCGGGGCGAGCCGCCACTCCTCGACCATCGCCCGGGCCCCCGGCGCGTTGGTGACGTCGACGCGGTAGGCGTACACCTCCGGGCTCTTCGCCGCGAGGATCGTCTCCTCGAAGCGCGTACCGCCCCTGAGCCGGATCTCGCGCCGCGCACCGTCGTCGAGCGGGCGGGCCAGCGTCACCGCGGCGAACCACTCCGTCCAGCCCGGCACGTCCTCGGCGAGCGCCCGGAACACCGTCTCCGGTGGCGCGGAGATCTCCCTCGCGAAGACATGCCGTACGGGCGCGCTCCCGACGAAGTCGAGCCCCACCTCACGCAGCAGGTGAGCCATGGACGAAACCCCCTATGCCGACACCGCACCGGGCAGCGCCACCATAGCTGGCACCCCGTCAGATGTCTGCACCCTCATCGGGCTCGCCGGCCACCACCAGCCGCCGCAGATGCTCGGCGATCTCCGCACGCGCCGCGCGCTCGAGGCCGGCGTCCGTCACCAGGGTGTCGACCTGCTCCAGCGCCGCGAACGAACTCAGCCCCACCACACCCCACTTGGTGTGGTCGGCGACCACCACGACCCGGCGCGCCGACTGCACAAGGCGCCGGTTGGTCTCGGCCTCCGCGAGGTTCGGCGTGGACAGGCCGGCCTCGACCGATATGCCGTGCACCCCGAGGAACAGCACGTCGAAGTGGAGCGCCCCGATCGCCTGGTCGGCCACCGGGCCCACCAGCGAGTCGGACGGGGTGCGCACCCCGCCGGTCAGCACCACCGTGGCCGCGCCCTGCCGGGGGCCCGTCGTGCGCTGCGCGGCGTGGAAGACGTCGGCGACCCGCACCGAGTTCGTGACCACGGTGAGGTCGGGCACGTCGACCAGCTGATGGGCCAGCGCGTACGTCGTCGTACCGCCCGACAGAGCGATGGCACTGCCCGGCGCGACCAGCTCGGCCGCCGCCCGCGCGATGTCCTCCTTGGCCGTCAGCTCCAGACCCGACTTCGCCTCGAAACCCGGCTCGTGCGTGCTGGCCTCGACCACCGGGACCGCGCCGCCGTGCACCTTCTCCAGCACGCCCTGCCGGGCGAGCGCGTCGAGATCGCGGCGCACCGTCATGTCCGACACGCCGAGCTTGCGGGTCAGCTCGTTGACGCGGACGCCGCCCCGGCGCCGCACCTCGTCCAGGATCAGGGAGCGCCGCTGCTCCGCGAGGAGGTTCTGATTCTCGCTCACGTACGCTTGGATCCTTTCGCCTCGAGCCGTCCGACACACCCCGCGTACCGGCTCTCACAAGGACATTCTCGCGTCCCTCCGGGCCGATGGGACGTCCCATCCTCGCATGGAGGGGTACCCCTTGCGCCACTGGTCGTCCCGACGCGCGCATGCCACATCGATATCGTCCGTTCCGCTGTACTTCACGCGGAACGGGGAGATTCCGTGAGAAGAGGTGTGCGGGACCCTCCCGGTGGAGATCCTGTGCCCGCACGGACAGAAGCCGACGGCTCGTCACGGGGGAAGTGCGAACAGTGGAACGTGCTGCGACGGGCGGGGCGGGCCCCGCCACGGAACTGCCCGACAGGCGGGGTGCGGGGCACCCGGATGCCGGGACCGCCCTGGAACTCCTGGTCCACGGCGTGGGCGGCACCACGCCGCAGGAGATGCTCGACGATCCGCGCACCGTACGGATCACCGGCGACGACACGGCCGCCGTATTCCGGCGCGCCGACGACGTCGACGCGGAGAGCCGGCCGGACGACTACCGGGGCAAACCGGTGCCCGAGGCGTACGTCTGGTGCAACCTCACCTCCGGCAACAGCGCACGCGCCCTGTGGCTGTTGCTGCTGCCGTTCATGGTGGTCAACCTCGCCCACTGGATGCGCCCGACCACCCGGGGTCGCGCGCGGACGGTACGCCTGTACGGACTGCTCGTACGGCTCGCGGGGCTGACGCTGACCGTGCTGCTCGTCGCCGCCGCCTGCGAGGTCGCCCTCGACCTCGCGGCCTGGCAGTGCGCGGGCACGCGCGCGTGCGCCGAGCAGCACAGCTGGCTGGGCTTCCTGTCGCCCGCGGCCTCGGGCGACGGCTGGTGGAGCCACCCCGGCCGCAGGCTCGCCCTGGCGGCTGTGGTGCCCGCCGCGCTGACCGGCCTGCTGTGGTACCTCTCCCGCCGCACCTGGAGCGCGTACGAGTCCCAGCAGCCGATGACCCGCGAGCCCGAGCCCGACGAGGAGCCCGGCGGCACCTCCCTGGGCCGCCCCGGCTTCTGGTACGGCCGCCGCCTGGTCGCCCGACTGCGCGCCGCGCACACCGCCGCCGGCCTGCTCACGGTCGCCGCGGCGGTCGGCTCGGCGGCCGCGCGCTTCGACCGCCGGCCCGGCGGAACCGCACTCCTCGACGCACTGGGCTGGCTCCTGGACGCGGCACTGGTCGGCTGCGCGACCGTCGTGGTCTGGGTGGTCTGCCGCCGCGGCCGCAGCGAGAACCGCCTCGACCAGGAACTCGACGAACATCTCGTACGGCGCCTGCCGCTCGCCGCCCTCGTCCTGCTGGCGCTCACCCTGGTGTACGCCGGCTGGGACCGGCCCGGCTGGCAGTCGACCGGCCGTCTCCCGGGCGACCCCACCTTCGGCGCCATCGCCTTCCTCCAGGGCCTGCTCGTCATCGTCCTGGCCGTCGTCGCCCACGTCCTGCACCGCACGCGGCCCGACCCGCGCGCCGCGATGCGCGGCCTCGGCGGACCGGCCGTGGTGATGCTGGCCTGCGCCCTCGGCGGGGTGATGTCCGGCGGCGTCGCCCAGCGGGTCGCCGACTGGCTCGACGGCGCGGGCACGTCGATCGTCGGCCCGCCGGTCCTGCTGACCTGGCAGGCCTCCGTGATCCCGCCGCTGCTGGTCCTCCTGCTGCTGCTCTGCGGCGGGCTGGCCCGGCGGGCCTGGCGACTGCGCCGCGCCGAGCTGGGCACGGTGGAGCGCGACTACGCCGGCGAGCCCCGGGACACGGCACGCACCGGCCGTATCGCGAGCACGCGCGCGATGGCCACGCTCACCGACCGCGCGCCCCTCGTCGTCGCCACCACCGCCGCGGCGACGCTGCTCCTGGGCGCCGGAGCCCTGGTCGGCGCCCTGACCACCGACGAGACACCGAGCGGGGCCGCCGACGTGACGTACGCCTTCGTGCACGGCGCCGCCCAGACCGCGCAGGCGCTGGGCTCCTGGCTGATCGGCGTCGGCTTCATACTGTTCGTCACCTGGGGCAGGCGCGCCTACAAGGACGCCTCCGCACGGCGCACCATCGGCATCCTGTGGGACGTCGGCACCTTCTGGCCGCGCGCCGCACACCCCTTCGCGCCGCCCTGCTACGCCGAGCGCGCGGTGCCCGACCTCACGTGGCGGATGGCGACCTGGACCCGCGCCGAGGAGGGCCGCCGCCTGGTCATCTCCGGGCACTCCCAGGGCAGTGTGCTCGCGGCCGCCGCGGTCTGGCAGCTCACACCGACCGACCGCAAGCGGGTCGCGCTGCTGACCTACGGCTCCCCGCTGGAGCGCCTGTACGGTCGCTGGTTCCCGGCCCACTTCGGCCCGGCCGCGCTCACCTCCCTGCACGCCGAGGTCGACTGCTGGCGCAATCTGTACCGGATCACCGACCCCATCGGCGGCCCGGTCCGGCTGCCCGGCGACTGCGGCCCCGCGGTGGACCGCGAACCCCTCAAGGACCCGCTGGCGTACGGCCGCACCGTGGAGCACCCGCTGCCCGCGCCCATCCTCGGCCACGGCGAGTACCAGGCCGACCCGGTGTTCGCCAAGGAGCGGGAGCGCCTGCTGGCACGGCTCCGGCCCGGGGTGCCCGGTCAGCGGCCGCAGGCCACGCCCGAGAGCTGATCGGGCCGGCTCGCGCGCGGCGGGTCAGATCAGCTCCGGCAGGTCCTCCTCGTACAGCAGCGTCAGGTCGTCCGTGCTGGGCTCCTCCAGCTGGGCGACCCGGCCCGCGTGCCGTTCCACCATCGCCTCGAAGGTCTGGCGTGCCGTACGGCCGTTGCCGAACGCCGGGCCCTTGGGGATCGCCGTGAAGTACTTCAGCAGGGCCTCGCAGACACCCGGGCCGAGCCGGTACTCGTGCTCCTCGGCCTGCTGCTCCACGATCCGCAGCAGCTCGTCGGGGCCGTAGTCGCTGAAGGTGATGGTCCGTGAGAAGCGGGACGCCACCCCGGGGTTGACCGACAGGAAGCGCTCCATCTCGGCGGTGTAGCCCGCCACGATCACCACGACCGCGTCGCGGTGGTCCTCCATCAGCTTCACCAGCGTGTCGATGGCCTCCTTGCCGAAGTCCCGGCCCGAGTCCTCCGGCGACAGCGCGTACGCCTCGTCGATGAACAGCACGCCGCCACGCGCCTTGTCGAACGCCTCCTGTGTGCGGATCGCCGTGGAGCCGATGTGCTCGCCGACCAGGTCGACACGGGACACCTCCACCAGGTGACCCTGCTCCAGGACGCCGAGGGAGGCCAGGATCTCGCCGTAGAGGCGGGCGACCGTCGTCTTGCCGGTGCCGGGGGAGCCGGTGAAGACCAGATGCCGCTTGACCGACGCCGCCTTCAGGCCCGCCTGCTGGCGGCGCCGGCCCACCTCGATCATGTCGGTGAGGGCCCGCACCTCGCGCTTGACGCTCTCCAGGCCCACCAGCGCGTCCAGTTCACCGAGGACGGCCTTGGATGTCCGCGTCGGCTTCTCCTCGGCCTGCGTGGCGGCGACGAGCGGCTCCTGCTCGGTGGTGCGCTGGCCGGGGATGGCGCCGAGCAGGCCGGGAGACTGGTGCGCCGTCTGCACCGCGGGCTCCGGCGCCGGAGGCGGCTGCCTGAGGCCCGCGCTCTCGTCGCTGGTGCAGTCCTCCACATCGGGGCCCACCCCGGAGGCCGCGTCCGGCCCGCCGTCCGCGAACTCGTACCCCCCGCGCGCGCAGCGCTCCGTACGGCACTTCTTCAGCGTCGTACGGCAGCCGTCGATCACATGGAAGCCATAGCCGGAGCTGCCCCGCACCCGGCAGTTCAGGAAGGTGCCGCGGCCGCCCGCCGAGACGTAGAACCCGGCCTCCGCCGGGGACTCGACCGTGCAGCGCTCGACGGTGGGGTCGGCGCCCTTGGTGACGATCACGCCGGTCTGGGTGCCGTCCAGAGTGCAGTTGTTGAGCATGCCGCCGCTGCCGTGGTCGCGGAACCAGGCGCCCGTCGCCGCGTCCCGGATCCGGCAGTCGTCGAGCTGGGCGGTCGCGCCGTCGCTCACCGAGACGGCCGTGTTGCGCACCTGGGACAGGTCGCTGTCGACGACGTCCGCGCGGGAGCCGCGGTCGAGGACGAACAGCGCGTCCGGCACGTCGCGCACCCGGCAGGAGTCCAGGACGGCGGTCGCGCCGTCGCTCACCCACACCGCGGGATAGTCGCCCGTGCTGTCGAAGATCTCGCACTGGTTGGCGTCCACGCGCGTGCCCGGATCCCACACCGACAGCCCGTTGCGCCCGAACTGACGCACCGTCGTGCGGGTCAGGGTGAGGATCGAGCGGGAGCGCAGGTCGACCGCGTTCTCCGGGATGTCGTGGATACGGCAGTCGGCCAGCGTCAGCACGGCGTCGGTGTCGAGGGTGACACCGTCGGCGGTGGTGCGGTGAACGTCGCAGTCGGTGAGGTGGGCGGTGGCCCGGCCGGTGACCTGGACACCGGAGCCCCGGACCTCGTAGACCTCGCAACCCACCGCTTCCAGCGCGGAGTTCTCCCCGGTCGCCGTCAGTCCCGAGCCCGCGGCGTGGTGCACCCGGCAGCGCTCCAGCCGGGGGTGGGCGCCGCCGCGCACGGCGATGCCGGCCTGACCGGCCGCGACGACCTCGCACTCCTCGAACACCCCGCCCCCGCCGTCCAGTACGGCGATGCCGATGCCCGCGGGGTTGTCGACGGTGCAGCGCCGCACGGTCGGCCGCGCCGCGCCGCGCACCTCGATCCCGGCCGCGGACCGCGTGACGATCCGGACGTCCGTCAGCTCCGGGGCACCCTCCTCGACCAGCAGCGCGGGGGCCGCCGCGTCCTGGCCCTCCACATGCAGGTCCTGAACCACCGCCGACGCGCGCACCGTCAGCGGTACACCGTCCACGGGCGCGATGCGCACCGAGCCAGGGGAGCCCTCGGGGCCGCGCAGGGTCACCGCCCGCTGGACGACGAGGTTCTCCCGGTAGGTGCCGGGCGCGACGGTGAGGACGTCACCCTCGGCCGCGGCCTCCAGGGCGGCGGCGAGCGATGCGTACTCACCCGTGCGGCGCCGCCACCGCGATGTGCCGGTGTGCGTCACCTGGACCGTGCCCTGTGCCATGGCGTTGACGTGCCCCCACCTCGTAGTACGCGGGTTTTGCTGCCGAAGAGTTCGGCCGGTCCACCGTAGCGTGCGCGCGGGCGGTGGGTTGACCAGAGCGGGAAGGCCGTCAGCTGCCGGTGCCGGTCCGGCCCCAGTCCGGACCCGCTCTGTCCCAGGCCTGGTCCCAACGCTCGTACCGGCGACGGACCATGCGCCAGACGACCAGCCGTCTCACGCCCTCGATCAGGCCGACCGTCAGCAGCGCCGCCCCGAACCCGGCGAGCACGGCATGCGTCGCCGCCGTCGCGGAGTCCAGCGGACGGGCCACGGTGCGGCCGTGCTCGTCGGTCCACAGCGGGAAGCGGTCGCCCGGGCGGGGGGTTTCGAGGCGGGCCATGACCCGGTCCTGGTGCACGGTGCCGTCCGGTGCGGTCCAGTCGGCCAGCACCCGGGTGCGCATGTTCCGTCCGGTGGCCGCCTCGGGGTCGACGTCCAGTGAGGAGCCGGGCACCTTGCGGACCACCGTCGCCGTCACCAGGTGCCGGGACGCGCGCTGTTCACGCACGGACTCCTGCAGGGTGCCCTGGGCGAGACCGCCCACCAGCGCGCCCACCAAGGGCGTCACGACCAGGATCAGCAACAGGGCCGCCAGAGCGACCCAGGCCTCGGCCAGATCGGTCGCACGGCGCAGCGGATTGTGTCGCCAGCGCCAGAGTCCGCTGATCGCCCGCATCGTCCGGCCACCCCCTTCCCCCTCCGTGATAACCCGTGGCGGAGCCGTTCACCGGCGGGCCCCGCCGAAGAGAGAGCGAAATCACCTGCGTTCGGGGCCTTTCATGAACTTCTCACGAAGAGTCCAACGCACGGGCTCCGAGCCGAGGTTCCCACCCGGCGTCGTCGGCGGGGATCCTTCTCAGCCGAGCACCGTGACCGGGTCGCCCACCCTGATCGTGCCTCGGGACAGGGGCACCAGGTTCTGGCCGAACAGCAGCCCTCCGCCCAGGCGGCGGTGTCTGCCCAGGGTGAGCAGGGGCTCCCTGCCACGCTCGGCGGTGGTCTGGTCGGTCGTGGTCACCACACAGCGCCCGGACTTCTTGGCGGCGCGGAAGGCGACCTCGCCGATGGAGATCCGCGACCAGTCGTCCTCGGCCCAGGCGGCGGTGCCCGACACGACCACGTTCGGCCGGAAACGGTTCATGGGCAGCGGGCCCTCGTGCGCGTGATCACCCCGTGCGATCAGGGAATTGAGGGCGTCGAGGGAGGCGGTCGTGGTGAGCAGCAAGGGGTAGCCGTCGGCGAAGCTGACCGTCTCGCCCGGCAGGGCGTACTCCGGGTCGACGGGCCGGCAGGTGCCCGGGTCGGCCATGTACACCAGGCGCGCACCGACGCCGAGATAGGCGCTGTACCAGAGGTGTGCGGCGTCGTCCTCGGCGAGCACCGCCTCGACCTTGTCCCGGAAGAGCTCCACCGGCATCGTGCCGACCGGGCTCGGCACGGGCACGGTCAGCGGATCCATGCCGGGCGCGGTCAGCCGAACGCCGCCGCCGGCCAACGGCTCGGCGGCGGCCAGCGCCAGGCGCGGTTGCTGGCGCTGTGTCACGACCTTTCCCCCGTCGTCGATCAGCATCCAGCGTCGATCTCCGGCCAGCCCCCAGGGCTCCACGAGGGCTTCCGGGCGCGCTGTGCCCCGGCAAGCCTTGACCGGATGAACGTGAATCGACTTCAGCTGCGCATGCCCCATGGGGCCATCGTGCCAGGTGGCGCCGACAGCCCTGGGGACAGCTCAGTAGCCGCGGTACTGCTGGTTGTTGTACGGGTCCTGATAGGGAGCCGCGGCGGGGCGGGGAGCCGCGGGGCGCATGGCCTCGTAGCCCGTGCCGCCGGGGGCCACCGGGCGAGGCTGCTGGGCCTGCGGACCCGGGTAGCCGCGCGGCGCGGCCGCCTGCTGCGGGATGTAGGCCGCGGGCGCCTGCTGCAGCGGGGAGGGCTGCTGCGCCTGCGGATAACCGTAGGAGGGCTGGGACGGGGCCGCCGGGAGGGCGGGCAGCGCCGACGGCAGCGCGGGCAGGTTGCTGCCCGGGGTGTCGTAGGCGGCGGGGACCCGGATCGGGGCGATCTGCGGGGTACCCCGCTCGGCCACGAGCGAGTCGTAGATCGGGGTGTCCGGGAAGGAGGCGGAGTAGTAGCCGCCGCCATAGGTGGAGCGGGGGGAGGTCATGGCGCATACGTTAAGCCCACGATGTGCTGGTTGGGGAGACCGATAAGAGGGTTGTTTTACGTGTCTGCAGTGACGCTGGATCCCCAATGCGAGCGAACTTGGCAAAAAGGGACGCCAATCGGCGTTCGGATCGTGTAAATGCCGAGTTCCGGGCCGGTTACCGGTGGTTGACCACCAGTGTTGCCGTGCCCCTGATCGGAGTCCGACGTGGCGGGGAATAGGTTGACCCTGTAGAGAGAACCCAATGGGCGGCCGGGACATCCCTGGCACGGCGATCAGGCGATGGGGGCGGACATGACAATGCCGAAAGGATCGAATGCGCCGGTGCCGACGACGGCACTGCGAGTCGAATTGGGCTGGCGCTCCGGACCCGGCGTGCCCGACGTGGACGCCTCGGCACTGCTGCTCGTCGGCGGAAAGGTCCGCTCCGACGCGGACTTCGTCTTCTACAACCAGGCGACGCACTCCTCGGGCGCCGTCCGGCACGAGGGCAAGCGGGACGCCGGCGGCCGGGTGACCGACAGCCTGCTCGTCGACCTCGCGCGCGTGGAGCCCGCCATCGAGACCGTCATCCTCGCCGCCTCCGCGGACGGCGGTACGTTCGGTCAGGTCCCGGACCTCTGCATCGACGTCAAGGACGCCGCGCAGGGCACCGCCGTCGCCCGCTTCGAGAGCGACGGCGCCACCGTCGAAACCGCTTTCGTGCTCGGTGAGTTCTACCGCCGCCAGGGCGCGTGGAAGTTCCGCGCCGTCGGCCAGGGCTACGGCAGCGGCCTCGAGGGCCTCGCCACCGACTACGGCATCACGGTCGACGAACCCCAGCAGACGCCGTCCACCCTGACGTCGCCCCCGCCCGCGGCGCCCCCGATGACCACGCCGCCGCCCGCCATGCCGCCGGCCGCCCCGACTCCGCCGCCCCAGGCGCCGCCGGTCAGCCTCAGCAAGGTCACGCTCACCAAGGCAGCCCCCTCGGTCTCGCTGACCAAGCAGGGCGGCACCTCGGGCACCATGCGCGTGAACCTCAACTGGGAGGTGCGCAAGCAGTTCTCCGGCTGGGCGAGCAAACTGGGCCGCCCGGTCGCCATGCACAACGACCTCGACCTCGACCTGTGCGCCCTGTTCGAACTGACCGACGGCAGGAAGGGGGTCATCCAGTCCCTCGGCAACGCCTACGGCGCCCTGCACCAGCCGCCGTACATCCACCTCGACGGCGACGACCGCACCGGTGCCGTGGCCAGCGGCGAGAACCTCACCATCAACCTCGATCACCAGCAGGCCTTCCGGCGCATCCTGGTCTTCGTGACCATCTACGAAGGGGCGCGCTCCTTCGCCGACCTGCACGCCACGGTCACCCTCACACCGCAGCACGGCGCCCCGGTCGACTTCTCCCTCGACGAGTGCACGGTCCCCTCGACGGTGTGTGCCCTCGCCCTGATCACCAACACCGGCGACGACCTGATCGTCCAGCGCGAGGCCCGCTACCTGGTGCCCGAGCGCGGGGTCAGCCCGCAGCGCACGGTCGACCACGCCTACGGGTGGGGCATGAACTGGACGCCCGGCCGCAAGTAGTCAGCCCTCGTCGGGCAGGGCGTCCGGGCGCGTGTAGGTGCGGCCCTTCCAGGCCGCGCCGCGCCCCCGGTAGTGCTGCACCGCGGAATCGACCGTCATCAGCAGATAGAGGAACGCGGTGAACGGCAGCAGGGGAGCGAGCCACAGCGGCTGGCGGTAGTAACGGAGCATCGGTACGTACGTCCCCGTCATCACCAGCCACGCGAGGCCCCCGGCGGCCGCCGTCGCCGCATCCGCACCGACCAGGCCCGCGACCACGGCCACGGGCGGCACCAGATACACCAGCGCGAGCCCGGCGACCGTCCCGGCCAGCAGCAGCGGGCTGTGCCGCAACTGGGCGTACGCGCTGCGCGAGACCATCCGCCACAGATCGCGCAGCCGCGGATACGGACGCACGCTGTCCACCCGCTCGGCCAGCCCCAGCCAGATATGGCCGCCGCCGCGCTTGACGGCCCGCGCGAGCGCCACGTCGTCGATGACGGCGTGCCGGATGGCGTCCGGGACGCGGGCCCGCTCGGCGGCATCCGTACGCAGCAGCACACAGCCGCCGGCCGCGGCCGCCGTCCGCGCCCCCTTCCTGCCGATCCACCGGAAGGGATACAACTGCGCGAAGAAGTACACGAAGGCGGGCACGACCAGCCGCTCCCACAGGCTCTCCACCCGCAGCCGCGCCATTTGCGAGACGGCGTCGAAGCCGCCGCTGCGGGCCGCCGCGACCAGCTCCCGCAGGCTGTCGGGCGCGTGCGCGATGTCGGCGTCCGTCAGCAGGAGGTACTCGGGGGCACGCGCGCGTGCCAGGCCGATGCCGTGCCGCACCGCCCAGAGCTTGCCCGTCCAGCCGGCGGGCGGCTCGCCGGGGGAGTCCACCGTCAGCGGCAGTCCGCCGTGCTTCCGCGCCAGCTCGCGCGCGAGTTCCCCGGTGCCGTCCGAACTGCCGTCGTCGACGAGGAAGATCTCCGCAGGCCCGGGGTAGTCCTGGGCGAGCAGCGACGGAAGGCTCCGGGGCAGGACCGCGGCCTCGTCGCGCGCCGGCACCACGATGCAGACCGACGGCCACTCGTCCGGCCGCGTCCGCCGCGGAAGCCTGACATCAGTACGCCAGAAGAAGCCCTGGCACAGCAGCAGCCACAGCCAGGCGGCCAGTGATCCGGCGGCGGTCCACGCGATGGCGCTCACGCGCGAAGTCTGCCCCACCGAAGCGGCCGGCAACGGCCCATCGTCTATCGTGGCCGGGTGAAGATCGCGCTGATGGACTCCGGAATCGGCTTGCTCGCGGCCACCGCCGCGGTACGACGGCTGCGACCCGACGCGGACCTCGTGCTCTCACTGGACCCCGACGGCATGCCCTGGGGGCCCCGAACCACCGAAGACCTCACACGGCGCGCCGTGGCCGTCGCCGACGCCGCCGCCGCGCACCGGCCCGACGCACTGATCATCGGCTGCAACACCGCCTCGGTGCACGCCCTGTCCACCCTGCGCGCCCGGTTCGAACCCGGCATACCGGTCATCGGCACGGTCCCGGCCATCAAGCCGGCCGCGGCCGGCGGCGGCCCCGTCGCGATCTGGGCCACGCCCGCCACGACCGGCAGTCCTTACCAGCGCGGACTGATCAAGGACTTCGCCGACGGCGTCCCCGTCACCGAGGTGCCGTGCTTCGGGCTGGCCGAAGCGGTCGAGCACGCGGACGAGACGGCGATCGAGGCCGCCGTCGCCGCGGCCGCCGCGCTGACCCCCGCGGACGTGACGACCGTCGTCCTGGGCTGCACGCACTACGAACTCGTCGCCGAACGCATCCGCACCGCCGTCCAGCGCCCCGGCCGCCCGCCGCTCGTCCTGCACGGCTCCGCCGGAGCGGTCGCCGCCCAGGCGCTGCGTCGGCTCGGCGAGCCGCCCACCCCCGAGGCCGAGGCGAGCGGCACCCTGACCGTGCTGCTGAGCGGCCGCGAGGGCGAGCTCCCCGAGCCCGCCCTGATCTACGACGAAGGCCGTCTGCTCCAAGCGGTCAGCCCCGCGCAGTGACCGACGGTCACAAAGCGGACGCGTATGGTCCGCGGGTTTCCCGGTCGGCGCAGTCACCCTCTGCGTCGAGGTACCGGCGCAGCGAAACCTGAGTAACCTCATAGCCATGAGGGACCACCCCCACGGCAGGAACCCGCACCCCGATGTCTGGACCGGGCGGGCGACCAACCGGGTCCAGTGGCTGCTGGCACTCATCGGCGCCGCCTGCATGGCGCTCGGGATCGAGCTGGCGGTCGACTCGCCGTGGACGGGCGGCGGCGCGCCGCTCGCCATGGCCGTCGTGGGCTGTATCGCGGCCGGGGTGCTGGTCCTCTTCGGCACGCTGGCCTTCGTGCATGTGGCCCTCAAGGTCGACCAGGAGTGCCTTGAGGTGCGCTGCGGCCACATCGGTGTGCCGCGCCGCCGCATCCCGCTGTCCGAGGTGGTGGGCGCCGACTTCGTGCCCCATGTGACCCCGCGGCACTGGGGTGGCTGGGGCTACAGGTGGCGACCCGAGAAGGGCACCGCGGTCGTCGTACGGCGTGGTGAGGGTCTGGTGCTGCGGCTGTGGGACGGCCACACGTTCACGATCACCGTGGACGACGCGGAGACGGCCGTGAGCGTGATCAGGGAGCGACTGCGGATGCGGGCGGCTGGAACCGCGCACTGACGAGGCCGTGATCGGGTTCCTGGCTTGGTGGTCCGAGTAGCCATGTGCGTCGGCCACAGCTCCGTATGTCGGTTGGCACCATGTGGATCCGCTACACCGCCGTTCACGGAATCATGGGGACAGCCGGTCTCCACGCGCATGAGTGTCGTCCTCGCGCTGCGATGACTCGACGGCGATCGGGCGTGCCGTGGCCAGCCCGGCCAGCAGACCCGCGCCGACCGACACCGCGGTGAAGCTGAGCGCGTTACCGACCGCGGCGATCGCCGCCACGGCCGTGAGTGCCGCACCCGCGGTGAGTGCGACCGGCGTGGGGCGGGTGGTGCGCCACAGTGCGAACAGGATCCAGCAGAAGGCCGCCGCCAGCAGCAGTACGCCGACGAGGCCCTGTTCCGCCGCCTGCTGGAGGGGCGCCGAGTGCGGCTTGCCGTCGGACAGCAGTGTCCTGGTCGCCGTCGTGCCGAGTTCCCTGAAGCGCCCCGGGCCCACGCCCAGGGCGAGGTCCTCGCGTGCCAGGCGCAGTGCGTCGTGCCACAGGTCGATCCGGTGGGCCGTCAGTTGGTCCTCCAGCCGGGCGAACAGCCCGCCGGGCACCGCGTTCGCTGCGATCGCCCAGGTCAGGCCGGTGACCGAGGCCGCGGTCAGGGCCAGTCCCGCGATGCCGAGGCCGCGACGGCGGATGCGGCCGGCGGCGAGCGAGCACAGCAGGACCGCGCAGCAGATGACGAAGCCGCTGGTCGAGCCCAGAGCGGCGGCGGTCACCGCGATTCCGGCCGCGAGGGCCCGTAGGCCCAGGCGCAGGGCGGGCGACGTCGTGGCCCAGGCGGCGCAGCAGGCGGCGCCGACGGAGAGGGTC
The DNA here is from genome assembly GCF_015160855.1 of Streptomyces ferrugineus. NCBI lineage: Bacteria > Bacillati > Actinomycetota > Actinomycetes > Kitasatosporales > Streptomycetaceae > Streptomyces > Streptomyces ferrugineus. The sequence goes on from NZ_CP063373.1 coordinate 4,182,150, forward strand.
AGTACGGCGGCGGTGGCCCCGGCGTGGCCCAGGGGGGTGACGATCTGCGGGCCGGGGGAGAGATGCGGAGCGCTCACCGTCAGGCTCACTCCGCCCAGAGCCCCCGCGCAGGGCGCGGCGACCGGCAGCAGCGCCCCGCCGATCCGGCCCGCGGCGTAGCCGGCGGCCACGGCGAGGATCGCCAGCAGCACACCCTCGGGGCGGCCGTCGTGCACGGCGGCCGACACCAGCGACCACGCGGCGCAGGCGCCCAGCACCACCACGCCCGCCGCGTCAGAAACGTTTCGTCTGTCACCGTCCTCATGCGGACCTGCCACAGACGTCATCCCCGCGACACCCAACCCGCCCCCCGAAACCGGTCCCCCGACCTGTGACGGACCCTCGCCGCCCGGACGGACCCCACCGGCCGGTACGACTGAGGCTCCGGCATACCGTAACGGCTTATGGTCGATTTGTGGACGTGTCGTGCAGGAACGATGCGTCGGTCTGTCGACGGCTTCGCGGCCGGGCTTCTCGCCACGGTCCGTACTCGCCCGGAACCATACGTACCGCTCGGGCCCGCCCAGGACCCCGTCGCCGCCGGGCCGCGCTGTCCGTGCCAAGGTCAACCGCCGTACACTCCCGGAGTGACCGTCACCGCAACCTCCGTGGACGAGTCGGACCAACTGGAGCCGCAGATAGCGCCCGCTTCGCGCGTGGCACGGCTCGTGCGCCTGGTTCCGGCCCTCACCGCGGCGCTCTCCGGAGTGCTGCTCTACGTCAGCTTCCCGCCGCGCACCCTGTGGTGGCTGGCCCTGCCGGCCTTCGCCGTCTTCGGCTGGGTGCTGCGCGGCCGCAGCTGGAAGGCGGGCCTCGGCCTCGGCTACCTCTTCGGCCTCGGCTTCCTGCTGCCGCTGCTGGTGTGGACCGGAGTGGAGGTCGGGCCCGGCCCCTGGCTCGCGCTCGCCGCGATCGAGGCGCTCTTCGTCGCGCTGGTGGGCGCGGGCGTCGCCGCGGTGTCGAAGCTGCCGGGCTGGCCGCTGTGGGCGGCGGCGCTCTGGATCGCCGGAGAGGCGGCGCGCGCGCGTGCTCCGTTCAACGGCTTCCCCTGGGGCAAGATCGCGTTCGGCCAGGCCGACGGTCTCTTCCTGCCGCTCGCCGCGGTGGGCGGCACGCCGGTGCTCGGCTTCGCGATCGTCCTGTGCGGCTTCGGGCTCTACGAGTTCGTACGCCTGGTCCTTCAACGGCGGCGCACTCGGGCCATCCAGCGGTCCGCTGCGGCCGTGGCCCTGCTGAGCGTGGCCGTGCCCGTGGTGGGCGCCGTGGCCGCGCGGCCGCTGGTCAGCGACAAGGCCGAGGACGGTACGGCCACCGTCGCGGTCATCCAGGGCAACGTGCCGCGCGCGGGGCTGGACTTCAACTCCCAGCGGCGGGCCGTACTGGACTACCACGCGCGGGAGACCGAACGCCTGGCCGCTGAGATCAAGGCGGGCAAGGCCGAGCAGCCCGACTTCGTGCTGTGGCCCGAGAACTCCTCCGACATCGACCCCTTCGCCAACGCCGACGCCCGTGCCGTCATCGACACGGCCGCCAAGGCGATCGGTGCGCCCATCTCGGTGGGCGGTGTCGTCGAACGGGACGGAAAGCTGCTCAACGAGCAGATCCTGTGGGACCCGGTCAAGGGACCCGTCGACACCTACGACAAGCGGCAGATCCAGCCCTTCGGCGAGTACCTGCCACTGCGCTCGCTCGTCGGGGCGATCAACGAGAACTGGACCTCGATGGTCCGCAAGGACTTCAGCCGGGGCAGTGAGCCGGGCGTGTTCACCATGGACGGCGCCAAGGTCGGCCTGGTCACCTGCTACGAGGCGGCCTTCGACTGGGCGGTCCGCTCCGAGGTCACCGACGGCGCGCAGATGATCTCCGTGCCGAGCAACAACGCGACCTTCGACCGCAGCGAGATGACCTATCAGCAGCTCGCCATGTCCCGCGTCCGCGCCGTCGAGCACAGCCGGACCGTCACCGTGCCGGTGACCAGCGGTGTCAGCGCGATCATCATGCCGGACGGGAAGATCACGCAGCGGACGGGCATGTTCGTCGCCGACTCGCTGGTCCAGGAGGTCCCGCTGCGCTCCAGCGAGACGCCCGCCACGCGGCTGGGCATCCTGCCGGAGATCGCCCTGCTGGTCGTCGCCGCGGGCGGTCTCGGCTGGGCGATCGGCGCCGGGCTCCGCGCGCGGCGCGCCGGTGACGTGTAGCCGTACGCCGGTCGCACGCCCCCGGAACTCGCCGGGGGCGCCCCCACCGGCCCGTTAGGGTCGGGGCCATGGCTACTCCTGACTTCATTCGTACGATCCGGGCCTCGGCCGGCCACCAACTGCTGTGGCTCCCCGGGATCAGTGCCGTCGTCTTCGACGACGAGGGACGGGTCCTGCTGGGGCAGCGCGCGGACAACCACAAGTGGACGGTGATCAACGGCATCCCCGACCCGGGCGAGCAGCCCGCCGACTGCGCCGTGCGCGAGGTGCAGGAGGAGACGGGCGTGCGGTGCGTCGCCGAGCGGGTCGTGCTGGTCAGGTCCGGCAGCCAGGTCACCTATCCCAACGGCGACATGTGCCAGTTCATGGACATCACCTTCCGCTGCCGCGCCGTCGGCGGCGAGGCCCGCGTGAACGACGACGAGTCCGTACAGGTGGGCTGGTTCGAGGTGGACGCGCTGCCCGAGATGGACGAGCGTCAGCTGTTTCGGATCAAGCAAGCACTGGCCGACGAACCCACGTGGTTTGAACCTATGGCCTCGGACTGAAGTATGTGCGGCAACCATATGTGGCCTGGTGGCGGTGCTGCCTAGGGTCGAGCCATGACCTCGCCCAGCACCCTCCCGGCCCGAGGCCCGTCCTCGCCCTCCCCGCTCGACCTCGGCGGCCGCACCGCGCTGGTCACCGGTGCCGCCGGTGGCATCGGCCGTGCCTGTGCGCTACGGCTCGCGGCCGCAGGGGCCAAGGTCAGAGCGGTCGACCGGGACGCCGCGGGCCTGGAGGAGCTCGCCGAGCGGGCCCGGGGGCTCGCCGGCGCGGTGGAAGCACATGTCCTCGATCTCACCGACCTGGACGCCGCCGAACTCGCCGCCGCCGGCACCGACGTCCTGGTCAACAACGCGGGGCTGCAGCTGGTGCGGCCCATCGAGGAGTTCCCGCCCGACGTCTTCCACACGGTGCTCACCGTGATGCTGGAGGCGCCGTTCCGGCTCATCCGGGGTGCCCTGCCCCATATGTACGGGCAGGGCTGGGGCCGGATCGTCAATGTGTCCTCCGTCCATGGGCTGCGCGCCTCGGCATTCAAGTCGGCCTATGTGGCCGCCAAACATGGCCTGGAAGGACTCTCCAAGACCGCCGCCCTGGAGGGCGCACCCCATGGCGTCACCTCCAACTGTGTGAACCCCGCCTATGTGCGCACCCCACTGGTCGAGAAGCAGATCGCCGACCAGGCCCGGGCGCACGGCATCCCCGAGGAGCGGGTGCTGTCCGAGGTGCTGCTGCAGGACAGCGCCGTCAAGCGGCTCATCGAACCGGAGGAGGTCGCGGAGGCCGTGGCGTACTTGTGCGGCCCACAGTCCTCCTTCGTGACCGGCACGTCGCTGGTGCTCGACGGTGGCTGGACCGCGCACTGACCGGCTGGGGCCGGCCGTGTTCCGAGTTGTCCACAGGGCTGACGGGACGACGGTGCGATGAGCAATCCTGTCGGCATGTCCCGCGATCACGTGCACCCCGACCAGCGTTCCGCCGCCGCAGCCGGAGCGCCCCTGAGCAGCGTCGAGACACCGTTTCTCGAGCTGCTGGCCCGGGGAGCGTCCGCCGACGCCTACGAGCAGCCGGCGCTGCTCGCCCGTGCCGAGGGCAGAGCCACCGAGCAGATCGTCGCCCTCGAACAGGCCAAGCTGCTCGCGCTGCGCGTCCGCTCCGAGCTGGAGGGACGGCGCCGACGCGAGGCCGAGCTGTCGGCCCTGTTCGAGACGGCCCACGACCTGGCCGGACTGCGGGACCTGGACGCCGTACTACAGGCGATCGTGCAGCGCGCCCGCTCACTCCTCGGCACGGACGTCGCCTACCTCAGCCTGAACGACCCGGCCCGGGGCGACACCTATATGCGGGTGACCGAGGGCTCGGTCGCCGCCCGCTTCCAGCAGCTGCGGCTCGGCATGGGGGAGGGGCTCGGCGGACTCGTCGCGCAGACCGCCCGCCCCTATGTCACCGACGACTACTTCAAGGACGACCGCTTCCAGCACACCCTCACCATCGACGCCGGAGTGCGCGACGAAGGGCTGGTCGCCATCCTCGGGGTGCCGCTGATGCTGGGGCACCATGTCATCGGGGTCCTCTTCGCGGCGGACCGGCGCGCCCGGGTCTTCGAGCGGGAGCAGATCGCGCTGCTCGGCTCCTTCGCCGCCCTCGCCGCGGCCGCCATCGACACCGCGAACCTGCTCACCGAGACCCGCTCGGCCCTCGCCGACCTGGAGCGGGCGAACGAGATCATCCGGGACCGCAGCGGAGTCATCGAACGGGCCTCCGACGTACACGACCGGCTCGCCCAACTCGTACTGCACGGCGGCGGGGTGCACGACGTGGCCGCCGCCGTCTCCCAAGTCCTGGACGGCGCGGTCGAGTTCACCGAGGTCACCGCCACACCGGCCGAGGCCCTGGAGGCATCCCGCGCCGAAGGCCACGCGGTACGTCACGCCGACGACTGGATCGCCGCCGTGGTCGCGGGCGGCGAACTCCTCGGCGCACTGGTGCTGCGCGGCCAGCCCGGCCTCGACCCCGTCGACCAGCGCACCCTGGAACGGGCCGCGACGGTCACCTCTCTTCTGCTCCTGGCCCGGCGCTCCGCGGCCGAGGCCGAACAGCGGGTGCGGGGCGAGCTGTTGGACGACCTCCTCGACGCCCGCGACCGAGACCCCCGGCTGCTGCGCGAGCGCGCGGCGAGGCTGAACGCCGACCTCGACGCCACCCACGTCGTCCTCGCCGCCCGTCTCGACGCCGCAGCGGCCGACGCCGACCAGGAGGCAGCCGCGCGCAGACGCCTGTGGTCCGCCGCGTCCCACCTCGCCGCGACCCGGCACGGACTGGCCGCCGCCCGCGACGGCGGCACCGTACTGCTCCTGCCCCTCGCATCGGGAGACACGGCCACCGCCGTGGCCCGCCGCGCCGCCCGGCACCTCGGTACGGCCGTACACGAAGCCGTCAGCGTCGGCGCCTCCGCCCCGGTCGAGGACCTGGCCGCCCGCCCGGACACCGTGGCCGCCGCCTACGAGGAGAGCCGGCGCTGCCTCGACGCACTGCGACTGCTCGGCCGTTCCGGGGACGGCGCAGCCGCCGAGGACTTCGGATTCCTGGGGCTGCTGCTGGCGGGGGACCGGGACATCGCAGGCTTCGTCGACCGTACGATTGGCCAGCTCGTCGCCTACGACGAGCGCCGCGGCACCGACCTGCTGCACACCCTCGACGCGTACTTCGCCTGCGGAATGAGCCCGGCCCGCACCAAGGACGAACTCCACGTCCATGTGAACACGGTCGCGCAGCGCCTGGAGCGCGTCGGCCGCCTCCTGGGCGCCGACTGGCAGAGCCCGGCGCGCGTCCTGGAGATCCAACTGGCCCTGCGTCTGCACCGGTTGTCGGCACCGACACAGCGCTGACCCCCGCACGCACGGGCGTACGGGGGTCGGATTCCCGGGCCGGCCGCGTGAGCCGGTGACCAGGGGCCGGAGATCAGACGGTGTGCGCGTCCGTCGCCGGGGCCGCCGCGGGCTCGGCATCGGCGGCCGAAGGGGCGATGTCGGCCAGATCCCGGTGACGGGTCTCCTTGGCCGCGCCGACCGCGATCACCGTCAGGACGGCAGCGGCGATGACGTAGAGCGCGATCGGGGTGGAACTGCCGTAGTCGGACAGCAGCGCGGTGGCGATCAGCGGTGCGGGAGCGCCCGCCGCGACCGAGGCGAACTGGGCACCGATCGAGGCACCGGAGTAGCGCATCCGGGTGGCGAACATCTCGGAGAAGAAGGCGGCCTGGGGTGCGTACATGGCGCCGTGCAACACCAGACCCACGGTCACGGCGAGGAGCAGACTGCCGAAACCGCCGGTGTCGATGAGCCAGAAGAACGGGAACATCCACAGCCCGACGCCGATCGCGCCCACCAGATAGACGGGACGGCGACCGATCCGGTCCGACAGCGCACCCCAGCCCGGGATGACGGCGAAGTGCACGGCCGAGGCGATCAGGACGGCGTTGAGGGCGGTCTGCTTGGAGACACCGGCGGACGTGGTGGCGTAGACGAGGATGAAGGCCGTGATGACGTAGTAGCTGATGTTCTCCGCCATACGCGCGCCCATCGCGACCAGCACATCACGCCAGTGGTGCCGCAGCACGGAGACCAGCGGCAGCTTCTCGGCATCGGCCGCGGAGGCGGTTGTGGCCTTGCGTGCCTCCGCCTGCGCCAGTGCCTGCTTGAAGACAGGCGATTCATCGACAGAGAGACGAATCCACAAACCGACGATCACCAGCACACCGGAGAGCAGGAACGGGATCCGCCACCCCCAGCTTCCGAAGGCGCTGTCCGACAGCACCGCCGTCAGCAGCGACAGCACACCGGTCGCCAGCAACTGTCCCGCGGGCGCACCGGTCTGGGGCCACGAGGCCCAGAAGCCACGCCGACGCGCGTCCCCGTGCTCCGACACCAGCAGCACGGCCCCGCCCCACTCACCACCGAGTGCGAAGCCCTGCACCAGCCGCAACACGGTCAGCAGCACAGGCGCCGCGGACCCGATGGTCGCGTGCGTCGGCAGCAGTCCGATCGCGAAGGTCGCCCCACCCATCAGCAGCAGGCTCAACACCAGCAGCTTCTTACGGCCGAGCCGGTCACCGTAGTGCCCGAAGACCAGAGCGCCCAGCGGCCGTGCGGCGAATCCGACGGCGTACGTCAGGAACGACAGCAGAGTGCCGACGAGAGGGTCGGAGTCCGGAAAGAACAGCTTGTTGAAGACGAGGGCGGCGGCCGACCCGTAGAGGAAGAAGTCGTACCACTCGATGGTGGTGCCGATGAGGCTGGCGGCGACGATGCGACGGAGGTTCGCGGGTGGTGGGGGAGCGGTGGTTCCGGAGGCCATGTGCGCCACTTCCTCGTGTGCGGTGGGGACGGGTATGTGTTCGCACACCGTAGGAAGGCGCAGGTCAGGGGCACATGTGGTGGGGCTACATAGTTCGGGGGCGGGGTGTGCGTGTTGCCCCTATGTCGGCACGGGCCGTCCCTGCCACCGACTTCCTTGAGCGCATCCCAGGAATGGCTGATTCACACCTAAGAGATCAGTCACCATCCGTTGATGAATCATTACTATGTGCCACCCAATGACAGCCTCGTCGAAGGAAGCCGTGTGGAGCGCAGCCGTACCGACCTGAAGATCCGCGCCGTCCTCGCCGCGATGGGCGTCACCGCCGCCCTCGCGGCCGCGCCCTCCGCCCAGGCGGCCCCGGCCGAGCCGGGCGCTCCTCGGGCCGTCGCCACGGCACCGGCTCCCTGCACAGGCGAGTTCGAGGGCGACAAGCGGCTCGGTCCGAAGCACCTGCCGCGGAAGTGGCAGCAGCCGGTGGGGCCGCTGCTCAACCACTACCATCGCACCGGAAAGCTGTCCTCCACCGAGTTCCTCGAGAAGTACTGGCAAGGGCCTGCCGGCACCGGCAGCTGGAAGTACCCGCCGAACGACGGTTTCGCCGAGGTCAACGGCACCGTCGACAAGGCCCCCAAGCTACTGGTCGACGGCCAGCGTCTGGACCGCTTCGGCTCCGAGTACGGCTCGTATCTCGCCCCCGCCGGTGACGCGTACGCCAAGCGCGCCCTGCCCCCGCAGAACCTCAACACCCGGGACGCGGCCTTCCCGTGCGACTATCACCTGTACAAGGTGACCAAGCCGTTCGTCGTCTGGCAGGGCTCCATCGCTCCCTGGTTCGAGCAGCCGGGCGGTGGACAACAGATCAAGCTCGACCCGGCTTTCCTGGATCCGGGCGAGGGACAGCGTCTGAACGTCAACTGGCTCCTGGACCACGGTTATCTGGCCCGCGTCCCCTCGTGAGCCACCGGCAGACACTCGAGCGGGTACTCCGAGAGGCTGGAGTGCCCTCCGAGCACTACTGGATCGAGGGCGTCCACGAACCCACGCCCACCCCGCCCGACTTCGTCTATCTGCGCGCACGGCCGGACGGCGGCTGGGAGACAGGGGTATTCGAACGGGGCACGTACGAGCCCGCCGCCGAGCATCCGACAGAAGCCGCCGCATGCGCCCACCTCCGTACCTTGCTCGGCGTCTGATCATCAACCGCAAGAACGCTCCTACCGGTCTCCTTCCGTCCGGCGGGGTCGAAACGGCGTACTCCGAGGATTCATCACTGGTACAGGTCGCTGCGGCGGTGGTACGGACACATGCTTCGACGGCTCCCCCCGGTTGTCAGGCGCGAAGTTCGAGCACGTGGGTCAGCATGTGACGGTGGCGGCAGGCGGAGTCCATCGGTGGGTGCGGGGAACCGTGTCGGAGATGCCGTAGTCCTTCTTGAGCTGTTCGGGGATCGCGTAGTGCATGACGCGTCCGCGGGTGAGAGAGGACAGCTCGAAGATGGTGGTGAGGTGGCCGAGGCGGTCCAGGGCCCAGGCGCCGAGCGGGGAGTGGTCCTCGATGGTCTCCAGGACGCCGAGCAGGTGGGGGACGGCCTTGACGACGGTGTCCCAGGAGCTGCGGGGGACTTGGAGCCAGTCGGCACAGGTGCCGCCGATGAGGTGGCGGATCAGCGCGGAGACGATCGGGTCGAAGAACGTGCCGGGTACGACCTCCTCGTACAGGTCGATCAGCTGCCGCGTCAGGTTTGCGCCCTCGGCGGACGGCCCCATGTGCCGGATCATGTACAGGTCGAAGAACTGGCGGGCCTCTTCCAGGGTTTTCGGGACGGCGTCCTGGCCGACGCCGAGCATCGCTCCGACGACCCGCCAAGCGTAGAAGTACGCCTCGGCGCCCTCGGTGGACATGTGGATGCCCAGGCGGTGCAGGGAGTCGAGCACGAGCAGGGAGAAGGACATCTGCCCGCCGATCATGTCCTCCTGGCAGATCGGCACGCCCAGTGCCGCGGTGTCCCAGCGGTTCTCGCGCTTGAGGTGGTGGCGGATGGAGGCGTGCAGGAGTCGGACCTTCTGGGCGGCGGGGATGAAGCGGCTGCCGGCTTCGAAGGCGCCGGGCTGCATGAGGTAGACGGTGAACTGGCCGGTCTCCGCCATCCGCTTGGAGGGGTACTTCAGTCCGTGGGTGGCCGACAGCAGCCTGGCCACGTGCGGGATGGCGTAGCAGGCGGGCATGGAGGCGAAGGACAGGGCGGTGGAGATGTGCACGTTGTTGTCGATGAAGAACAGCCGGGCCTTCTCCATCTCCCCCCAGTCGACCCAGGTCGGCGGGACGCTGGTGGCCTGGAGGTAGTCCCGTGCGATGTCGGGCAGCCCGTCCGGCAGGGGAGCGCCGGCGGTGGAGACGTAGCGCATCAGGGTGTTGAACTTGCCGACCTCTCCGCGGTCGAAGAGCGCGGCGACGGTGGCGTCGGCGAGTTCGTCGCCGGCTTGGCGCAGGGAGTCCATCGATGCCTCGGTGTACGTCATGGCAGGGTTCCTTGCCTTCCACGGGGTGCTCGACGAGTGGCGGGAGGGTCTGGTCTGGGGCGGCAGGGGATTGCGCCGCTCCTGTAGGGGCTTGCGCCGCTCCCGTGCGGGGTCAGGACAGGCGGATGGCGGCCGAGTGCGCCAGCGCGGTCAGGGCAGCGGCGGCATGCGGGGGCAGGTTCAGCTCGTGGAGTGCTCCGAGGGCTTCCTCGACCCGAGCGGTGATCATGTCCTCGACGCGGTCGGGTGTCTTCAGCCGGCGCATCACCTCGCGGACCGCGCGCAGACCGTCCCCGTCCGGGTCGCGTCGGCCCAGAAGGGCGCGGAGCTGTTCCCGCTCGTTGTCACCGGCGATGCGCCAGGTCTCCGCCAGCAGGGCTGTGGGCCGGTGGCCGCGTACATCGTCGGCGTTGGCCTTGCCGGTGCGTGCCGGGTCTCCGAACAGACCGAGGAGGTCGTCTCGTAGCTGGAACGCCTCACCCAGCGGGAGTCCGTAGGCGGAGTAGCCTTCGCGCAGCCGCCCGTCCGCGCCGGCGAGGGCACCGCCGATCAGCAGGGGCTGCTCGACGGTGTACTTGGCGGTCTTGTACCGGATGACCTTCAGCGACGCCGTGGTGTCCGGCTCGGCCCCGGTACGCAGGATTTCCAGGCACTCGCCCGCGATCAACTCGCGGGCCAGCGCCGACCACAACGGGCGGGCCCGAGCCAGGTATGCGGCGGGCAGACCGCTGGTGGCGAACAGCTGTCCGGCCAGGCCCATCAGCAGATCCCCCACCAGCATCGCCAGCGACCTGGCGGCGGCGACGGCACGCGGGCGACGGCGTACGGCACCACGCAGAGCGATGTGCGTGGTGGGCCGGCCGTGGCGTAACGGGCTGTCGTCGATGAGGTCGTCGTGCACGACCGCGGCGGCATGCACCAGTTCCAGGGAGGCCGCCGCCCGCACCAGAGCATCGCTGTCCGGCTGCCCCACGGCGCGCCAGCCCCAGTAGCAGAACGCCGCCCGCATCCGCTTGCCGTCCGCGACCACGGCCTCCAGTTGGTCGGCCACCGGACCCAGGAGCGGATCGATCGCCGCGAACTGATCGGCCTCCCCGGCGACGAACGAGTGCACCACCTCGTCGACACGGGCCTTGAACGCGGCCGGCTCCCACCGGTCAGACATCATCGGTGGCCCGCCGAGCCAGGGCGTGCCGGGCAAGAATCTCCAGATGGGCCGGGGGTACGGCCGCGTACCGGTCCAGCATCAGCCGCCCGCGCGCCGTCAGATCATGCTCAGCCTCCGCCGCCAGCTCCGCCGCGTCCGCGCGACGCAGCAGCCCCCGCACCGCCCCCAGGGCGGAACCCACCGTGCTCACCGCAAGATCGGCCAGCCCGGCCACCAGCAGGACCGCCCGCTCGTCCAAGCCCTCGCGTCGTTCAGCTTGTTGCGTCATGCCACTCCCCACCCACGGCACTTCCGGGCGGCGCCGGTCACGCGCCGTCGCCCCAGCATCGCGACACAACGGGCATGGGAGAGAAGGGATTCACGATCGAGTGATCACATCGCTTGACCGTGCGAACAGCGGCCTCCTCAGAGGTGACGCTGCCAGCCCTGGGCGGGTGTGAGACATCGGCCGCGGGCGACGGCGACGAACTTGATGATGCGACGGCGCGGGCCCCTCCACCTGTCTAACGTTCCTCGCATGGATCATCGCGAGCGGCAGTCGGTACAGCACTTCGATCACTGTCCGTGGCTCTTCGCCGAGGAGGCGACCAGGGCGCAGCGCCTGGCCCAGCAGGAGCGGCAGCGGGCCGTCGGCGGGGACACCGAGATCGGCGAGCGGTGTTACGTCGCCGACTCCGCAGCCGTGTTCCCGGACCGGCTGCGGCTCGGCGACGACTCGTACATCGCCGCGCATGCCTACGTCACCGGTGAGTTGACGACCGGTACGGACTGCACCCTGAACCCCTTCACCACGGTCCGGGGCACGGTCACTCTGGGCGACGGCGTGCGGATCGGCGCGCACAGCTCGGTGCTCGGCTTCAACCACTCCATGGCTCCCGACCGGCCGGTCTTCCAACAGCCCCTTACCAGCCGGGGGATCAACGTGGGGGACGACGTGTGGATCGGCTCGCACGTGGTCGTGGTGGACGGTGTGACCATCGGTGACCACTGTGTCGTCGGCGCCGGGGCGGTGGTCACCAGAGATCTGCCCGCCTGGACCGTGGCCGCCGGGAACCCGGCGCGGCCGATACGCGACCGGCGAGACAGGAGCGCGGGTCCGGCGGGAACGCCCGGAGACGTCGCGAACGACCTGACCCGCTTCGCCGACAGCGCCCGTGCTCAGGCCGCCGACATCCTCGCCCGGTGCTGGGACGGCGACCGGTACGTCGACCGACCCGGGGCCGTCCCCACGATGCGTGCGCACTGCGACGCCGTGGAGATCGCCGACCTGCTGCTCGGTTCCGCTCCGCCGCAGCTGGCCGCCGATGAGCACGTCCAGCGGCTGAGTGCGGCTCAGGACCCCGTCAGCGGTCTCGTGCCGGAACTCGGCGAGCCGCTCCCGAGCGAGGACGACGGCGACGACGGCGACGGCGACGGCGATGACGGCGACGGCCTGACAGGAGACGGGGCCGCCCTCTACCACATCCTGTCCGTCGGCTACGCCCTCGACCTGCTGGGCGCATCGTTCCCGCACCCGGTACCCGGAGTACGGGAGATGACGGCAGGTCAACTCCTCGTACGTCTGGAAAGCCTGCCCTGGCGCGACAACGCGTGGGCCGCCGGTGCCTGGATCGATGCCTGGGCCACGGCCGCACACTGGAACCTACGGCACGGCGAGGGTGGCACGTCCGGCTCGCTGGAGGCGCTGTTCGGCTGGCTGCTCACCCGGGCCGACCCCTGGACGGGCATGTGGGGGCGCCCTTCCGCGCAGGCCGGCCGACTCCAGGTCGTCAACGGCTACTACCGTCTCACGCGCGGCTCGTTCGCCCAGTTCGGAGTGCCGGTGCCGGATCCGGAGCGGGTGGTGGACACCGTCCTGGCCCACGCCCACGACGCCCGTCACTTCGGGGCCGGACAGGAGAACGCCTGCAACGTGCTGGACGTCGCCCACCCGCTGTGGATGTGCTCCCGGCAGCTCACCACGGGCACCGGAGGCGACGGGTATCGCTCGGCGGACATCCGAGCCTGGGCCGAGCGGCAGCTGGCAGCGGTGCTGTCCGCGTGGCGGGACGGCCAGGGGTTCGGGTTCGGTGCCGCCGCGGTCGGTCCCGGTCCGGAGCCCGGGCTCCAGGGCACCGAAATGTGGCTGGCGATCGTCTGGTACCTGGCTGATCTGCTGGGCCGGTCGGACGCGCTGGGCTATCGCCCCCGCGGTGTCCACCGGCCGGAACCGGGCACCGTCTTCCCGGCCCCGCCGCATGCCCGTCCTGCCCCTCCGGGCCCCGGCCCTGGGCACCCCTCGACCTGTGCCTGAGCCGCAAGGCCCGGGCCAACGACTGTCGCACCGGCATCGGCCGGACGCCGACCTCGACAGCCGCCACCTCGTACAGCTCGGCGCCGAAGCCCTTCGGCGCTCAACGGCCCCACAAGGCGACGGCCCGGCGCAGTCGTGAAGCGGATGGAGGCGGGCTGTCCTGCTACTGCTCACCCAGAGCGGTGGCGCCTTGGTCGACCTCGACGTCCGAGCGCCGTACGCCGATGAATCGCGTGGGTCGGAAACGTCGGAGGAGGTCCTGCTCCTGATCGGTGGTGATCTCGGTCGCGGCCAGCCGTCCCAGAATCGGCGCCAGGGTGACCCCGCTGTGCGAGACGAGGCAGTAGACGCGGGACTGCCCCGAGGCGTAGCCGGCGACGGTATGGCCGTCCGCGGGCAGTGACCGGAAGCCGATGCGCAGGTCGATTTCCGGTGCACGGCCGGGGCCGGTCAGCAGTGCGGAGAACCGCCGGGCGATGGTGCGTGCGAGGTCCCCGTCCGCGGACGGAGGAGCTGCCGGATCGACCTCCGCATTCAGATCAAGAGCCTGCAGGACGGTCTGCCCGCCGCCCGCGGGGCGGAGATTGAGGCCAGGACTATGGATCACACAGCGCAGGTCGAGTTCCGGCGACCTGGCGTACCCGAGCAGGCCGACCGTCTGCGATCCGCGACCCGTATCCGTCACCATCGGAACGTCGATGCCGGTCCGTGCCGCGAGTCGTTGGGTCCAGCGGCCCGCCGCCAGGACGACTCGATCGCCTCTGAAGATCTCGCCTCCGGCCAGGGCGACGGACACTCCGTCAGACCCCTCATCGATGGCCTTGACCTCTCCGGACACCAGCCTGGCTCCGTGCTGTTCGGCGTCTGCCAGAAGGTTCGCCACGAAGACTTCCGGCAGCACGTACCCCTCGCTGGGGAAGTAGGCGATGGACGTGATGGGCTCCGGGACCCGGAGGTCGCCCGCGATCCGCGTGGCCTCCTCGGGCGTGACCCAGTGGGCGGGGTAGCCGAGCGACCGGAGCCGTTCCACGTTGTCGGCGAGCCATTGTTCGCTGGAGGAGTCCGCCCACTGCAGCGCTCCGCTGGGGAAGTACGAAGGGGCGCCGCGCAGTTGCTCCGCGAGCCTGGGGTGCTCCTCCATACCCGCGAGGTTCAGCGCGTGGTAGTCCGGGTCCAGCTTCCGGCTCGAGTTGGTCCAGGCAAAGGTGGTGGCGGTGGTACCGGCGCCGGCTCCCCACTGATCCAGCAGGAGGACCTCCGCACCGACGACGGCAAGCTGCCTCGCGACGCTCAACCCCAGCACGCCGGCACCGATGATGATGACCTTCATCGTCTGCGCGTTCCCTTCTGTGGAAGGCACGCCGCTCACGGAGCGGGACGGTCGGCATGGAACCGAACAAGGCACATGGACAGTAGCGCGGCCATCGTCCGCTGGTAACACGGAATGCCCCGGCGAGGGCGCCGTCGTCGTACGTCCGCCTCATACCGCGGTACGACGTCGACCCCTCGGACCAGCCCGCGGGGGGACCGGATCGGTGCCGTTCCGTTCCTAGCGTTGCTGGTGAGTCGTCCGACGGGCGCTCGAAGCCGAGGGAAGGCACGCTGATGATCGAGGCACGGCTACTGACCAAGGGGTACGGGGAGAAGACCGCGGCGGCCGCACTCCAGGAGCTGGGCTCGTCGAGCGCGGTCGTCTGCACACCGAGCTCCAACGTCGGCGCCGTCGCCGCCTATGAGTCGGCAGGATTCCGGCGGTGCCCCGAGGTCCGGGATCGATACCGGGACGTCTAGGTGTTGCGGGACCGGAGGCTGTTGACGCCTGGAAGTTCGCGGTGGGTCCGGACGTTGCCTCCAGGTATGAGGATCAGCGAAGCGTCCAGGGTCAGCGGCGTGAGTGCCAGGTCGTTGCGGTACTACGAGGATGAGGGCTTGATCGTCCCGGGCCGTTTCAGCAACGGGTACCGCGACTACTGCAGGTCGACCATCGACCGGGTCCTCGTCATCCGCTCGCTGCTGGAGTCCGGACTGCCCGTGCGGTTGATCAAGGAGGTCCTGCCTCATCTCACGGACGGTCCCGATGATGTCGGCACGGACGTGGTGTGCGCGGAGTTCCTGCACGAGGTGCGGAGTTATCGCGATCGGCTCGCTGCCCGCATCGCCGATCTCAGTGCTCAGCGGGCGGCACTCGACGCCTACCTGCGAGAGGTCCGGCCCACGGACGCATGATCGCCGCTTGACCTTGACGCCAGTGTGAGGCTTCTACGTTCCCCGGCATGGAGATCAACGAGCAGCACCACGGCGTGGAGCGGACGATGCGGGCCCTGGTCCAGCACTCGCACGGCGGGCCGAAGGACCAGAGCCTTACGACGGACCAGCGCCGCCCCACTCCGGGTGCCGGCGAGTATCTGATTCGAGTCGGCGCCGCCGGGGTGAACTTCGCGGACGTTATGCAGACCCGGGGAACCTACGCAGGAGGACCACAGGCGCCCTACGTGGCGGGCTTCGAAGCGGCCGGCGAGATCGTCGCCGTCGGTCCGGAGGTCGCCGACGCGCTTGAGGTCGGCGCCCACGTCGTCGGAGCCGGCCCGGGCGCCTTCGCGCAGTACATGACGATGCCGGCCGCGGAGGCGCTTGCCGTCCCATCCGGCTGGACGGACGCCGAAGCCCTTGGTCTGGTGTTGAACTGGGCGACCGCGTTGGCGGCACTGAAGCCGCTGGGCGAGGTCGAAAGGGGTGACGCGGTGCTCATTCATGCCGCGGCCGGCGGTGTGGGCCAGGCGGCCGTCCGCCTCGCCCACCACTACGGCGCGCGTGTGATCGCCACGGCCTCACCCGCCAAGCACGGCACCGTCAAAGCGCTCGGCGCCGAGGCGGTCCTGGACAGCACCCGCCCCGATCTGACCGCGGAGATCACCCGCCTGACCGGCGGCGTGGACCTGGTCCTGGAGTCCGTGGGACGAGCCACGTTCCAAGTCAGCCTGGCCGTCACCCAACCCTTCACCGGACGCATCGTCGTGTTCGGTGCCGCCTCCGGCAACGCCGGCCTGACCACACACGACCTGGTCTTCACCCACCCCGTGCAGGTCAAGGGCCTGCACATCGGCACGCTGGCAGCCGCGGCCCCGTCCATCTATGGCGAACTGCTCGCCGAGCTCGACACGCTCATCGCCGCCGGCGTGTACTTGCCCGGCACTCCCCAGGTCCACCCTCTGTCGGAGGGACCGGCCGTGCTGCGGGAGCTCGAAGCGGGCCGGACCCACGGCAAGCACGCTCTAGATCCCTGGCGCTAGGAACCGGCTGCGTCTCGCGCAGCGCTGCAAGGCCGGATCGCCTTCGGACTCCCGGCCGACAAGGCTGTGAGGAAGGCCGGGCGGATCCCAGAGGGCGGTGGCGGCCACGTCTGCCGTCACTCCGCAGTCGACGGATTCAGCCGAGACGACGTCACTTGGCGGGTCCGGCCCACAACGAGCGCACATGACCAATGTGTTGAGCGACGAGGCGGCGGCAACGTCGCCCATCGCGGGAACCTCGAGCAGCAGGCGGACATGAGCGAACTGATCCAGTCGGGCGTGGCAGACACTCCGAGCATGTCGGCTGGGAGCCTTGCTCATGTCCGCCCTCACAGTACGAGATCTCATCCGAAGCCCGAAGCCTGAAGCCCGAAGCGCGAAGCGATCAGCGCAGCACGAACCCGGGCGTCATGTCGTCGTCGGGATCGACTACGAACACATGCTCGCCCGTGGCATAGGCGGTCCCGGTCACCATGGGCGTCACCGCGTCCCGGCCGTGTTCGACGCCGCGGCCGATGACGCGGCCGCGGAAGGTGGAGCCCACGATGGAGTGGTGCACGAGGTGCCGGTCCTCGGTGAGGCGGCCGGTCGCCGCCAGCGTGGCGATGCGCGCGCAGGTCCCGGACCCGCAGGGGGAGCGGTCGACCTCTCCGTCGGCGAAGACGGTGACGTTGCGCTGGACCGGGTTTCCGGTCTCGTCGTCGCCCAGGTCCTCGAAGAAGATCACGCCGTAGACGCCGTTCAGGCGTGCGTCGGCCGGATGTTCGGCGTACCTGGTGCCGTTGAGCTCGTACTTCATCTCCCGGCTCAGCTCGATCAGCCTCGGCAGGTCCCGGGCGGTGACGGTGAGTCCGAGGTCGGCGGCGTCGACGTGGGCGTAGATCGCGCCGCCGAAGCTGATGGCCGTATTGATGGTCCCTGCCGATGTCTCGACCTTCACCAGGTCGTGCAGCTGGTAGCTGGGGACGTTGACGAAGTCCACCGATCTCACCTTGCCGTCCGGGCCGGTCGCGACGCGGGCGGTGACGCGGCCGGAGGGGACGTCGATGACGACGTCGGTGACCCCGCCGTCGGCGATCGGCACCCGGCCCGTCCTGATCGCCCAGGCGCCGAGGGCGATGGTGCCGTGCCCGCAGGCCGTGGAGAATCCGTCCTTGTGCCAGAAGAGCACGCCGAAGTGTGCGCCGTCGTCGTCGGGTTCGGTGATGAAGCCGCCGTACATGTCGGCGTGGCCGCGCGGCTCGGAGCACAGCAGTGCCCGCAGTCCGTCGACCGCGGGGTCGCGCATGGCCTCGACCCGCTTGTCGGCGACCGTTCGTGCGTGCAGGGGCGGCACGTCGGTCACGATGCGGAACGGCTCGCCTGCCGTGTGGTAGTCCACTGTGCGGACCGTGAAGCGGTGCTCCATGGCTGCCCCACCCCTCTCGCCCGTGCTTCCGTTTACGGACACCATCAGCGCCAGCATTGCCGATCCCCGGTGACAGTGCAATGTTACATTGCACTGTCACCGGGGATCGGCCTGCCTCAACAGGGACGGGATTTCATGAAGACCATCAGCCTCAGCGAGCGCGAGGTCCGTGCGGCCGTGTCGATGCGCGAGGCGATCGACGCCGTGCGTCGCGGCTTCGTCGGCCTCGCGAACGGCGAGTTCGAGATGCCGACGCGTACCGCGCTGCGGGACGGTCGGTTCCTCGTGATGTCGGCCCACCATCGGCCGACCGAGTCGGCGATGATCAAGACCCTGAGCGTCAACTTCGACCGTGTGCCCGCCATCACCGGCACCGTCGTCTGGAGCACCCTGGATCGGCTCGACCACCTGATCGCAGACGCCGCCGCCGTCACGACCCTGCGCACGGGCGCGGCGGTCGGCGTCGCCACCGACCTCTTCGCCGCTCCCGACGCCGACCGGCTCACCCTGATCGGCGCCGGCGGCCAGGCCCTCGACCAGGTGCGCGCCGTCCACACCGTTCGCCCCCTGCGGCACCTGACCATCGTAGGCACCGGCACGGGACGAGCCCACGCGCTGGCGGACACCCTGCGAGCCGAACTCGACGGCACCGAGATCAGGACCGCCACCGACCCGGCCTCGGCCGTCGCCGACGCTCACATCGTGTGCTGTGCCACCCCGGCGACCAGCCCGCTCTTCCCCGGGTCCGCCCTTCCGGCTCGGGTGCACGTCAACGCCATCGGCGCCTTCCGTCCCTCCATGCGGGAGCTGCCGGACGAACTGCTGGCCACCGGCACCGTGATCATCGATGAACTCGGCGCCGTCCTCGAAGAGTCCGGCGAGATCATCCACGCTCTCCAGGCCGGCGCCATCACCCAGGACGACCTCACCGAACTGGGCACCGCCCTGACCGCGGCCCCACCGGCCCCGCGTGGCAAGCGCACGGTGTTCAAGACCGTCGGTGTCGCCATGCAGGACTGGGCCATTGCCCGCCTTCTGGCCGACAAGTTCCTCTGCTGAACTCCGCTCAGCATGGTTCCGCCTCCTCGGTCGGCCTCACCCACCTGGGCGCGCTGTTCGACGAGGTCGTCGCCTGGAGCACCGCCCTCGCGGGGCTGCGCGATCCGGCCGTCACGGCGGCCGCCTGACTCCGGCGCCGGCGCCTCTGAGGATGAAGGGCGGGCCGCAAGCCGCCGCCACGTGCTCGCGGGAGCCCCCGCCGGCGCCGCGATGGGACCGAGCGCGTTCGCGACATCCCCGGCGCCGGCGGCACCTGCGGCCGACGTGCTGCCCGAGACCGACGTCCTGGTCCGTGGCACCACCACCGAGTCGGTGGGCAAGTGGCTGCCGGCGCCCGCGCACTCGGTCGTCATCGACGCCGCCGTGGCCTGTTACTGCCCGGCTTCGTCGACACCCACCGGCACATGTGGCAGTCCGCACTGCGCGGTGTGGAAGCGGAGTGGACCCTTGGCGACCACTTCGCATGGATGATGCAGAAATGGGAGGCCGTCAACGACGGGGTCACCACCGTCACTGACTGGTCCCACGGGACTGCGTCCCCCGACCTCGGCTGGGTCGGCCGGGCGGCCGGACCAACTCGTCACCATGCAGATCGCGTTCGACATCGGCTGCCCCACCGACGACGCCTGCCTGATGAGCCCTCGACGAAGTGGCTGTCGTGCCGGATGCCCGCAAAGGAAAGGGCAAGGAGAACTCTCTCCTTGCCACTCTCAACGTATAGCGCGCCGGGGGGCTTGCCGCAAGACCCGGGTCACGGCGCACAATCGTCGGCCGAGGCCACAACCTGCGGAAATGGGGGAAGCACGACGTGCGTGCGTTGGGAAAGCGACCAGAGGCGGGGACGTGAACGAGCAGTACGTGTTGGACCTTCAAGAGGTGGACGAGACGCAGGTCGCGGTCGTTGGCGGCAAGGGCGCGCACCTGGGCGGGCTGTCGCGGATCGAAGGCATCCGTGTGCCGGGTGGCTTCTGCGTGACGACGGACGCCTTCCGCCGGATCATGGCTGAGGCTCCGGACATCGACGATCGGCTCGATCAGCTCTCCCGCACGAACCCGGACGACCGGGAGGCGATCCGTGCGCTCGGCGCGCGGATTCGCCGGACCATCGAAGAGATCGCCATTCCGGGCGATCTCGCGGCGGCGATCACCCGCGCCCACGCCCGGCTCGGCGAGCAGGCCGCCTGCGCCGTCCGATCCAGCGCGACGGCGGAGGATCTGCCGACGGCCTCCTTCGCCGGCCAGCAGGACACCTACCTGAACGTCATGGGGCCGACGGAGATCCTCCGGCACGTCAGCCGGTGCTGGGCCTCGCTGTTCACCGAGCGGGCCGTGACCTACCGCCAGCGCAACGGCATCGACCACCGTACGGTCCATATGGCGGTGGTCGTGCAGCAGATGGTCTTCCCGGATGCGGCCGGCATCCTGTTCACGGCCGACCCCGTCACGGGCAATCGGAAGGTCGCCACCGTGGACGCCGGTTTCGGCCTCGGTGAGGCACTGGTCTCCGGCCTGGTGAACCCGGACGTCTTCAAGGTGCGACACGGCGAAGTCGTCGTCAGGACGATCGCCGCCAAACAGCGTGCCGTGCTCGCCCTTCCGGCTGGCGGGACGCGGGAGGTGGCGATCGACTCGCAGCGGCAGGAGCAGCCGGCGCTGACGGATGCGCAGGTCGTGCGGCTCGTGGAGCTCGGCCGGCGGATCGAAGCGCACTTCGGCCGCCCGCAGGACATCGAATGGTGCCTGGTCGACGATGACTTCCGGATCGTTCAGAGCCGGCCGATCACGACCCTGTTTCCCATCCCCGAGACCGACGACCAGGAGAACCACGTCTACGTCTCCGTCGGCCATCAGCAGATGATGACCGACCCCATGAAGCCCCTGGGGCTCTCCATGTGGCAGCTGACGGCCATGGCACCGATGCACGAGGCCGGCGGGAGGCTGTTCGTCGATGTCACCCGGCGCCTGGCCTCGCCCGCGAGC
Organism: Streptomyces ferrugineus; assembly: GCF_015160855.1. Classification (NCBI taxonomy): domain Bacteria; kingdom Bacillati; phylum Actinomycetota; class Actinomycetes; order Kitasatosporales; family Streptomycetaceae; genus Streptomyces; species Streptomyces ferrugineus. Next base: position 4,203,009 of record NZ_CP063373.1, read on the forward strand.
CGAGCCGTCCTCCTGGACCTGATGGGGAGGGGAGATCCGCTGGTCAGGGACGCGCTGGAGACCGTACTCGACCGCGACGACTTCGTCCCGTCGCTCCCGGACGCGAGTCCCGGCGGACCTCCGGCCGGCGGCGCGTCCGCGCCGATCGCGACCGATCCCGCCATCGTCACCGAGCTGATCGAACGCAGCCAGGCGTCCATCGCCGCCCTGGAGCGCGACATCCGGACGAAGACCGGACCGGCGTTGTTCGACTTCCTGCTGGAGGCCGTCGAGGAGCACAAGCGAGTCCTCAGTGATCCGCTGAGCTTCCAGGCGATCATGGCGGGGATGGAGGCCACCTGGTGGCTCAACGACAAGCTGCGGGAGTGGCTCGGCGAGAAGAACGCGGCTGACACGCTCACGCTGTCCGCCCCCGACAACGTCACCTCGGAGATGGGACTGGCGCTGCTCGACGTCGCGGACGTCATCCGCCGGCGGCCGGAGGTGGTGGCGTTCCTCCAGGGCGTCGAGGACGAGGACTTCCTGGACGAGCTGCCGAAACTCCCGGGCGGGGTCGAAGCGCGGGACGCCATCGAGGCCTACCTCGACCGGTACGGCATGCGCTGCGTCGGCGAGATCGACATCACGAGGCCGCGTTGGCGCGAGCGCCCCACCACGCTCGTGCCCGTGATCCTCGACAACGTCAGGATCTTCGAGCACGGTGCCGCCGAACGGCGCTTCGAGGAAGGCCGGCAGAAGGCGCGGAAGAAGGAACAGGACGTTCTGTCACGCCTGCGCGCCCTGCCGGACGGGGACCGGAAAGCCGACGAGACCAAGCGGATGATCGACCGGGTCCGCACCTTCATCGGGTACCGGGAGTACCCGAAGTACGGCATCATCAGCCGCTACTTCGTCTACAAGCAGGCCCTGCTGGACGAGGCCGAGCGCCTCGTGCAGGCCGATGTCCTTCCCGCGAAGGAGGACATCTTCTACCTCACCTTCCAGGAACTCCACGACGTCGTGCGCACGAACCAGGTCGACGGCCGGCTCATCCAGCAGCGCAAGGACGCGTTCCGGTCGTACCACGCGCTCACACCGCCCCGGGTCCTCACCTCGGACGGCGAGGCCCTCACCGGGGCGTACCGGCGCGACGACGTGCCGGCCGGCGCCCTGATCGGCGTACCGGTCTCCGCCGGGACCATCGAGGGAAGGGCCCGCGTCATCCTCGACATGGCGAAGGCCGATCTCGAGGCGGGCGACATCCTGGTCACAGCCCACACGGACCCCAGCTGGTCGCCGCTGTTCGTCGGCATCGCGGGCCTGGTGACGGAGGTGGGCGGCCTGATGACCCATGGTGCGGTGATCGCCCGGGAGTACGGCCTGCCGGCCGTCGTGGGCGTCGAGCAGGCCACCCGGCTGATCCGGGACGGACAGCGGATCCGCGTGCACGGAACCGACGGCTACGTCGAGATACTTGCGTGAAACGCGCCGAGCGGTTGGTCTGTGCGATCGCGTCCTGGATGTGGAGCTACGGCAGTTGCGCTGCCTCGTCGCGATCGTCGACGAGGGCACCTTCACCGACGCGGCCACCGCGCTCGGCGTCTCCCAGGCGCCCGTGTCCCGAACCCTCGCCTCACTCGAACATGCCGTGGGCGTACGGCTGTTGCGCGTACGTCGCGCCAGGTGACGGCCACCGTGACCGGGCTGCGGGTGGCTGCCAAGGCGAGCGGGTGCTGGCGGAGGTGAAGGACCTGGTCCGGGAGACCACCTCGGGCCACACCCGCCAGCGGATCGGCTACGCCTGGTCGGCGCTCGGCCGCGCCGCCCAGGCCGTGGGGAAGGTCCCCCTCGACGTCCGGTCCCTGGGTGCGGACCTGCCCACCGTCGTGGGACACAAGATGCGGGCCCCCAAGGGCGCCGCGGCGCTGTACGTGCGCGAGGGCGTGCGACTGGAACCGGTCGTCCACGGCGGCGGCCAGGAGCGCGGCCTGCGGGCCGAAACGGAGAACGTCGCTCTCGCCGTCGCCCTCGGCACCGCCGCACCACGCTGAACGTCAGCATCGACGGCTTCCTCGGCCATGAACTCCTTGCCGCCGTCCCCGAGATCGCCGCCTCGGCCGGGTCGGCCTGCCGCAGCGGCAGCCACACCCCCTCCACGGTCCTGACTGCCATGGGCCTCGATCCGGCCCGTGCGCTCGGGGCGCTGCGGCTGTCGCTGGGCCGCTGGACGACGGCGGCCGGCATCGAGACGGCGGCGACGGCACTCACCAGGGCGATCGAGTGGCTTGTCAGCCCACGCGGATCACCGTGAACGTCTCTCCGTCCCTCGGCGGACGCGTCCAGGAACGGGTGGTGAACGTGTGCAGCCGCCCGTTCACGATGGCGTGACGTGGCAGGGACGCACCGAACTCCCCGGCCACCGCTTCCAGCAGCGGCCGCTCCGCCTCGGCGGCGTTGTCCAGGTCAGCGAAGAACCGGCTCGGGTCCAGCGCTTGCGGTATCTCCCCGCGCCGCTCGATCTCTCCGTTCGAGTAGGTGAACGCGTACTGCTCGACCCCGTCTCGCGCCACCGAAAGGTGGAAGTGCGGCTCCCCGAACCGCGGCCTCAGGCCGCTCCACACCACGATCGCACGGGTGCCCGCGCTGGCGCCCTCGGCCGGGGAGATCAATCGCCGCTGGTCGAAGGGGGCGGGTTCGCCGTCGAAGGCGAAGCTCCAGTCGGGGCCGGCCCGGCCGACCGCCATGAGAGCCCTGTCGTCGTAGGACGAGAACTCCCTCTGGTCGTTGAGAGATCTGCGGCGCGCGTCCCACAAGGTCATGGGTTCGTTCAGCGCGGTGTCGTCCCCGTCCGCGAGACGTGCGGGCAGCTCCGCCGGCTCCACCCCTTCCACGAGGACGAACCGGTAGGAGATGCGGTTGTTGCCCGGATCCGGCTCCGCGAGCCATGCCAGGTCGCCCGGGTCCAGCCCGGCCTCAGGACCCGGTGCCTCACCCGCCTGCCCGCCCCTTGGCGTGGACAGCAGCTCGCGGCCCCGCTCCGGGGTCAGCAGCGACCCGAGCACGGGGTCGGCCAGCCACCCCAGCGGCGCCAGGTGATCCGGTCCCAGCGGCTCCCACAGGGGCAGGGCATCCAACAGCGTCCGCCATGCGCCGTCGGTGTCTCCCCACCGCGCCGACTCCCGCGCCCGCTCGACCGCCTCCCCGAACGGCCCGGCCGCCGTGTACCGGTACTGGCCGCTTCTGACCTGATCCAGCGTCGCGTACGCCAGTGCCACCAAATCGTCGTCGGCGCCCCGCAGATGGAACCGCAGCGTGGAGTCGTCCCGGTACGAGTGCGCCGCGTGCTCGGCGACCAGCGGCGGCAGCAGATCGGGTGCGTACCGCGGGTCCGTCGCCAGGCCGTCGAAGTACACCATGTAGGACTGTCCGAGCAGACGGCGTATCTGGTCACCCAGCCCGGCGGCCCGCGGTCTGCCGTACTCCTTGGCCTCGTCCAGCGCCTTCACGGCCCGCTCCCAGCCGCCGCGCAGCGCCTCCAGCCGGGCCTCCTGCATCGACGCGTCCAGCCTCTGCGTCGTGTCGTTGACGAACGCCGGCGCCCCGTCGCCCCGGCGCGCCCGCAGGCTGTGGAACTGCCGGTACATGTCCCGCATGAACTCGAGGAAGTTCGCGTGCCGCTCGGGTGGCTCGGCCCGCCAGCTCGCCCACGTGTACACGGCCCACTCGCCGTGCTCGTCCATGTCCTCGGGATCCAGGAGGACGTGGGTGGCGTCGGACTCGACGTCGAGCTGCAGCCCGCGCCGCCAGAGGTCCGCCTCCCGCCGCTCCTCGGGCCCGGAGTCCTCGTCCAAGTACTCCTCGAACAGGTCCGCGAGTCCCGACTCGTTGTCGTGCCAGTGCGCGGCCGCGGTCCCCGCCAGCAGCCACACGAACCCGCCCGCGTGCCGCCACCCGTCACTGACCTCGAGGAACTCCCGGTACGACGGGGGCATCCGGCGGCCGAGGCGCTCCTCCATGGCCGCGATCCGCTCCTCGGTCGCGGGCGGGAACCCGAGCCATCGTGCCTGCCGGGCGCTCTCGTCGTCCTCGCTCCGAACGTCGTCGTCCGGCAGGGAATCGGCCCACTCCCCGCTCCATCCGAGCAGGAAGGACCGCCAGTCGAATGCCGTGGAATCCGTCATGCGTCCGATGCTGCCACCCGCCACTGACAACGCGTCGGCCGCGCACGGGAGTCACCGGGCCTTGAGCGTCACCAGATGCTCTCCGTGTGCCGTGCGCACCTCGTAGCGCACGATCTCGTCCATGTGCATCGCCGACGCGCCTGTCATGGTGTTCTCGCGGGCGTCGTGATGGGCGGCGGACCAACTGGTCACCGTCTCCTCCGAGCCGTCCCGGCCGATGGCCACCAGATGACAGGGGCGCGGACCGGCGCCGTCCTTCACCTTCAGCTCCACCTGGCTGCCGTACGCCTCGTTCTCGGTCGTGACCTGCGCCCACACCCCGGACCGCGCGTCGGTCGCCTCGACGACCTGGGCGCCCCTGTCGTCGCCGCTCGCCATGATCGCGACACCGGGGCCGGCGAGGGCGATCACCACCGAGGCGGCCACGGCGTACAGGGTGCGCCGGCGTCGGGCGCGACGGCGGACCGCCACCGCTTCGAGCAGCCGGTTCAGCATCTGCGGACCCGGCTTGGTCATGGGGTGCACGAATCGGGGCGTGGACCGCCGGTACAGCATCAACTGGCGGGTGATGGGCCCGAACTCGGTCACGTGTGCGGCGCAGCGCGCGCACTCCATGAGGTGGTCCTCGAAGCGGAACGCCTCCGCCTCGTTCAGCACGCCGAGCGCGTACGCGGCGACGTCGCGATGCCTCTCCAGGGACCTCATGCCGAATCCTCGTGCCGTTGGGTGCGGGGTGGGTTACTCCTTGCACCCACTGGTACGCACCAGACAGTCGAATCACTCAAGCCCCTTACCGAATCGCAACCCAAGGATTCGGAGCGGTCGGCGCCGAGGATTGGTCCGAGGAGAAAAGAACTTAAAAAAGATGGATGGCGAGGTGCCCGAGCGGCAGTCCGAGCTGCCACGCAGGGGTCCACACCTTGGGGCCCTCGTCCTCACCGACCGGTACGCCGCCGCCCGGCACCGCGTTCAGATCGGGCGCGAGCAGTTCGGTCTCCTGCAGCCAGCGCCAGGCCGCCTCGGCCAGCTCCAGGTCGGGCGCGGGCCCGCCGGAGTCGGCCGCCTGGGCCGCGAGGCCCGCGATGCGCTCGCGCACCCAGTCCTGCCACGGCTGGTCGTAGGCCGTCAGTGACAGCCAGGTCTCCAGCTGGGTGACCACCCGGATGCCGGAGAGCTCGCCGTCGGTGTCGGACAGGAAGATGGTGAGCGCCAGGGCGTCGCGCCCGGCGCGGAACTCGAAGGACGTCGGCGGCATGAGATCGCCGGTCCGCAGCAGCTCGTCGGCGATGTACTCGGCGTACAACCACGCCATGGGGACGGTGAGTTCGCCGCCGCCGGTGCCGTCCGTGCTCTCCTGACCTCTGTGCAGCATCCCTTCCTGCCTTCCTCCGGTGAGTGCGTCGCCCCACCCCGGGGCCGTGGGCCCTTGCCCAATCCGGAACACGGATGAGGACAGCCGATTACTCAACCGGGGTGTTCAGCAAGGCGCTTTACGGAGGTTTGACTCGCCCTTCGGTTTCACCGCAGGTCGGCCGCGTATCCGGGAAGCACCCGGCGCAGGGCGCGCAGCGCATAGTACGCGCGGGACTTCACCGTACCGGGCGGAATACCGAGGGTTTCCGCGGCCTCCGCAACACTCGCCCCTTGGAAGTACACGAGCACCAGGACTTCACGGTGCTCCGGAGTGAGTGTCTTCACAGCCTCGCGGACATCGAGCATCTCGGCGGCCCGCTCGGCGTGGTCGGAGATCACCCGCGCGTTCTCCAGAATCGCGTCCCCGACCTCCGGCGGCCGCGCCTGCCGGGCCCGCCGCGCGTCGATCGCGAGCCGCCGCCCGACCGTCAGCAGCCAGGGCCGTACGGAGTCGAAGTCGTCGGCGCGCAGGGCCTCGGGATGCTGCCAGGCGCGCACCAGCGTCTCCTGCACGAGGTCCTCGGCGCGCTGCCGGTCGCCGTCGCAGAGCCGGAGCAGCAGCGCGAACAGGGGCCGGCCGTGCTCGCGCTGCAGCGCGGCGAGCTCGTGCTCGGCGGTCGTAGTCCCGTTGGGGAGGGTGGTTCCGGCCGTCATGGCCGTATGGCATCGCAGGCGGCTGCTGTGGGACAGAGCACACACACGGATCTGCGGCGGACGGTCGATCGCGTCGGCGAACGGTTCGATGAACGGTCCCTTCCGCAAGCCGGGGCGCGCCGGACGGGCTAATCGAAGCGGCCGGATTGTTTGCGGGAGTGCACTATTTCGTACCTATTTTGGTGCGTATATACGACCACAAGGGGTGAGCTGATGATCGCACGCAGTCGGCTTGTGGCCATCGCTGCCACGGCTGTCCTCGCCGCAGGAGCCGCCTGCCAGGCCCACAACCGCGAGGCCTCGGGACGCCCGGCCCCCTCCGGGTCCCGGAGCTTCACCCTCGTCGCCTCGGGTGACGTCCTCCCGCACACCTCGATCATCGATCGCGCGCGCTTCGACGCGGGCGGCAAGGGGTACGACTTCCGTCCGATGTTCGCCGGCGTCAAACCCGTGGTCTCGGGCGCCGATCTGGCGCTGTGCCATATGGAGACCATCTACGGCGAGAACGGCGAGTACAGCGGCTACCCCCTCTTCAAGTCCCCGCCCGAAGTGGCCCGGGGCCTCGCCGCCACGGGCTACGACGGCTGCTCCACCGCCTCCAACCACAGCCTCGACGACGGGGCCGCCGGCATCCTGCGCACGCTGAACGCCCTCGATCAGGCGAAGGTGCGGCACGCGGGGACGGCGCGCACCGCGGGCGAGGCGCGCAGTGTGACGGTGCTGCGCGCGGGGGCGGCCAAGGTCGCGCATCTGGCGTACACCTACGGCGTCAACGACTTCCCGCTCCCGCCGGGCCAGCCCTGGGCGGTCAACCTGATCGACCGGGAGAAGATCGTCGCCGACGCGCGCGCCGCCCGGAAGGGGGGTGCCGACGTCGTCGTCGTGTCGCTGCACTGGGGCACCGAGTGGCAGGACGCGCCCGACGACGACCAGGTGAACCTGGCCCGTGAGCTCACCTCCGCCCGTTCCGGCGAGCGCCCCGACATCGACCTGATCCTCGGTACCCACGCCCATGTTCCGCAGGCCTACGAGAAGGTCAACGGCACGTGGGTGGTCTACGGCATGGGTGACCAGGTCGCCGGCGCGATGTACAACCACCAGGGCGTTCAGGACCCGCGCGGCAACCAGTCCACGCTGGCCCGCTTCACCTTCGCCCCGCCGAGCGAGGCCGGGGAACGCTGGGAGGTGTCGAAGGCCGAGTTCGTCCCGCAGCTGTTCGACATCGACGCCGGCCGGGTGCTCAACCTCAACCGGGCCATCGCCAAGGGCGCCGAACTGCGCGGGGTGCGGGACCGGATCCGGGAGGTCGTGCTGAGCCGGGGGGCCGGGGACGACGGGCTGGAGATGGGGGAGTAGGCCCATCCACGCCCGCCCGCCGGCATGGCCGTCAGTCCATGTCCACGTGGTCGAAGGTCTTCAGCATCTGCTTCAGCACCCGCACGCACGCCTGGAGCTCGTCCTCGGTCAGATCGCCGCCGACCTGCCGGTTCAGGGCGTGCTCGCGGGCGAGGATCGCGGTGATGACGGCCTGGCCCTCAGCCGTGATCCGGATCAGCGAGGAGCGCTGGTGCGCCGGATTGGGGGTGGCCTCGACCCACCCCCTGGCCGCCGCGTCGTTGACCATGCGCTGCACGAACTGCCGGGTCAGCGTCATGACCCGGCCCATCTGGGGCACCGTCATGGGCCCGTATCTGTGCAGCAGGACGAGGACGGAGCGCACGCCGACGGACACCCCCTCGACCTCCTCGCCCTGTTCGAGCTTGCGCAGGCCGCGCCGGTACAGCGCGCCGATCAGGTCGAACACCTCGCTGATCCGGTCGCCGAGATCGTCGGGGGAGAGGGGCTTGGCGGAGTCGCTCACCGGACCATCATGACACCTCGGTTGCCAAACCGCGGAGAAGATGACACCTTGGTTGTCATGACGACAGCGAAGAAGGCTTCGGATCTGCGCATGTTCGCCTCCGCCGACGGAGACCTCGCCCACCGCGACGCCGGGGCCGGGGACCTCGTGGTCCTGATCCACCCCGGATACGTCGACCACCGCTACTTCGACGACCAGATACCGGCCCTGGTCTCCGCCGGTCACCGCGTCATCGCGGCCGATGTACGCGGCCACGGCTTCTCCGCCAACGCGAGCAAGCCGTTCCGCTGGGCCGACGACCTCGGTGGCCTGCTGCGCCATCTCGATGCCGGGCCCGCGGTCCTGGTCGGCGCGTGCATGGGCGCGGCGGTCGTCACCGACACCGCCCTGGAATACCCCGAGCTGGTACGCGCGGTGGTCGTCAGCGGCGGCGGGACCAGCGCGTTCGAGTACTCCGACCCGTGGACGAAGGAGCGGGCCGCCGAGTCGGCGCGCATGCTGGGCGCCGGCGACGTCGCCGCCTGGGTCGAGGCCTTCGCCAAGAACGTGGTCGGGCCGCACCGCACCCTGGACGAGGTGGACCCCGACGCCGTGCGCAGGATGCGGGAGATGGCGGCCCACACCATCGCCAAGCACACCCTGGGCGAGAAGGACTGGCACGTGCCCCTCGCCGACCCCTGGAGCCGGGTGCCGCAGATCGACGTGCCCGTGCTCGCCATCCATGGCGCGCTCGACGCGGCCGACGGCATCGAGATGGCCGAACGGCTCGTCCACGGCGTGCGCGACGGCCGCTCGGTGACCATCGAGGACACCGGGCACTTCCCGAGCCTGGAGCGGCCCGAGACCTTCAACCGGATCCTGCTCGACTTCCTGCGGACCCTGTGACGCCCCGTCGCCTCAGCGTGCGACCACGTAACTCAGGTCCTGCACGCTGAGCGACGCCGGCCTCAGACGCAGCCACACGGTGCCGCGCTCCGCCGGGTCGTCGTGCAGATAGTGCACGAACCGCGGATCCCAGCGGCCCTCGTCCGTCCCCAGATAGCGCGTCAGCTTGCGCCGGCCGCGAGGGACGTCGAAGGCCACGAGTTCGGCTTCGCCCCGCGCGATCACCTGGCGCACCAGGCCCGTCGCCGGATCGCACTCGTCGACCACGAGGGCCACCGCCGGGTCCTCCCGGACCCGGTGCACCAGCCGCGCCCACGGCCCGGTCAGGATCCAGAAGGCGCCGTCCTCCCAGAGGAACCAGACCGGGCGCACCGTCGGCCCGTTGGTCGCGATGCGCGCGGTCAGCGGCTGCCGGAGGAAGGCATCGACGTCGAAGTCGGTCACCACAGCATCCTCGGGCAGCCGACCACCCCGCGCATCAGGCCCGGACTCGTCCCTTCGCCCTAGGCCCCAGTCGTCAGATTCCCGCCTGCCGCGCGGCGCCATGCACGCTCCTGCACGCGCGAACCGGCTTCGCTCGGCTCGCGCGGGGGCGCCCCCGTCGCGGCGGGCGCGCGGCCCGCCCTTCGGGCGACGGGAATTCGACGACAGGGGCCCAGGCCCCGCGGCGGGCTACGGCACCACCGTCACCGGCCACCGACCGGCCTTGACCAGCCGAATCGCGACCGACCCCACGATCCGGTGCCCCGCCTGCTCCGACGCGCCCACCACCACGGCGTCGGCCTTCAGATCGTCCGCCGCCTTCACCAGCCCGCTGAAGGGATCGCCCTGGAACGTGTGGAACTCCCAGCGGACGTCGAATATCCCCTTCAACCGCTCCGTCGCGTCCCGGATCTGGGCGATCAGATCCTCGGCGATCTCGTTGGTCGTCTCCGCGACCGGCGCCCCGAGTGCCGCGCCCGCCGCCATCACCGGCTGCACGTACACCACGGCGAGCAGCGCGTTCTGCCGCCGGGCCAGACCACCGGCGTACGCCGCCGCGCGCAGCGAGGAGTCGGAGCCGTCCACCCCGACCACGATGACCTTGGGCCCGTCCGTGCCCCGCTCGAACCGGTGCGCGTGCTGTTCCGTCACGGCAGGAGGCTATCGGAGGTCGCAGATCCGCCCGCCGGCCGGGACGCTCGACGGGCGAGGAGGCCCGGGGCTTCCTACAGTCGGAACATGAGTGCCACCGTGGAGGCCGCACGGGACAAGGACACCACGGGCCCCATACGGCCGCCCGGCCATGGCCTGACCAGCAGGGTGCCGGAAGGTTTCGCGACCTTCCTCGGCGCCCTCGGACTGCTCTGCGCCCTGCTGGCCCTCATCCCACCGCTGCGCACCGGCCTGCGCCCGGTCGTGCGCGCCCTCGACGAGATCATCGTCCCCGTCAGCGCCAACCTCGCCTACGCCGTCTTCCTCTTCCTGCTCGCCGCCGCCACGGCCGCCCGCAAGAAGATCGCCTGGTGGCTGCTCGTCGTCCATCTCGGCCTGCTCGTCCTCACCGACGCCCTCGGCACGGCCCTCGGCGACTACTCGGGCTCCATACCCTCCCTCGTCGTGTGCGGCCTCGCCCTGGCCCTGCTCGTCGTCGCCCGCAGGGAGTTCTACGCCGCCTCCCGCCACGGAGCCGTACGAAGAGCCCTCGGCGTCCTCGTCGTCGGGCTCGCCGCCGGGATCCTCGTCGGCTGGGGGCTCGTCGAACTGTTCCCCGGCACACTGCCGCAGAGCCAGCGACTGGCGTGGGCCGCCGACCGGGTCTGCGGCGGCCTCGTCTCCGGCGCCACCTACGACGGACGGCCACCGCACCCCCTGTACTTCCTGCTCGGCCTGTTCGGCGCGCTCGCCCTCCTCAACGCCGCCGCGACGCTGTTCCGCTCGCAGCGCATGGAGGCCGCCCTGCACGACGACGAGGAGGCCCGCGTCCGCGCCCTCCTCAAGGCCTACGGCGACCAGGACTCCCTCGGCTACTTCGCCACCCGCCGCGACAAGGCCGTCGTCTTCTCACCCAGCGGCAAGGCCGCCGTCACCTACCGCGTCGAGGCCGGCGTCTGCCTCGCCAGCGGGGACCCGGTCGGCGACCGGGAGGCCTGGCCGCACGCCATCGCCGTCTGGCTGGACCTGGCCCGCCGCTACGCCTGGGTGCCCGCGGCGATGGGCGCCTCCGAGGACGGGGCCACCGCCTACGCCCGCTGCGGACTCGGCGCCCTCCAACTCGGCGACGAGGCGATCCTGCGCGTGCAGGACTTCGACCTCGAAGGCCGCGACATGCGGATCACCCGGCAGGCCGTCCACCGCGTCCGCCGCACCGGAGCCCACTGCCGTATCCGCCGCCACCGCACCCTCACCGAGGCGGAGATGGGAGAGGTCATCGGCAAGGCCGACGCCTGGCGCGACACCGAGACCGAACGCGGCTTCTCCATGGCCCTGGACCGCCTCGGCGACCCGGCCGACGGCGACTGCCTCCTCGTGGAGGCCCTCGGCGAGGACGGCCAACTGCTCGCCGTGCTGTCCTTCGTGCCGTGGGGCAGGGAGGGCATCTCCCTGGACCTGATGCGCCGTGACCGGGGCGCCCCCAACGGCGTCATGGAGTTCATGGTCGCCGAGCTGTGCGCCGCGGCCCCGAAGCTGGGCATCCGCCGGATCTCCCTGAACTTCGCCGTCTTCCGCTCGGTGTTCGAGGAGGGCGCCCGCATCGGCGCCGGACCCGTACTGCGGCTGTGGCGGCGACTGCTGCTGTTCTTCTCCAAGTGGTGGCAACTGGAGGCCCTCTACCGCTCCAACGCCAAGTACGACCCGCAGTGGTTCCCCCGCTTCCTCTGCTACGGCGAGGCCGCCTCCCTCGCCCGCATCGGCCTCGCGTCCGGCATCGCCGAGGGATTCGTCTCCGTACCGTCCCTGCACAAGCTCCGCAGAAAGGGGCACCCGCGTGGCGGGCCCCGCCCCGCGACCACCGAAGGACTGCCCTCGCTGGCGGCGCTCGGCCTCGACGGAGGGGACGAGGCCGGGGCGGCCGGGCCGGATGCGGGCCTGCCCGAGCAGGTCCGCATCCGGCACCACACCCTCGACCGGCTGCGCGCCGACGGCGTCGACCCCTACCCGGTGGGCATCCCGCACCGCACCCACGCCCTCGCCGACGTCCAAGCGGGCGAGCAGGTCACCGTGGCCGGCCGGATCATGCTGGTGCGCGACTTCGGCGGCCTCGTCTTCGCCGTGCTGCGCGACTGGTCCGGCGACCACCAACTCGCCCTCACCCGCAAGGACACCGGCGCCGCCCTCGACCGCTTCACCGCCGACACCGACATCGGCGACCTCATCAGCGCCACCGGCCTGGCCGGCACCAGCGACAAGGGCGAGCCGACCGTCTTCGTCACCTCCTGGCAGCTCATCGGCAAGTGCCTGCGCCCGCTGCCCGACAAACGCCGGGGCCTCGCCGACCCCGAGGCCAAGGTCCGCCTGCGCTACCTCGACCTGGTCTCCAGCCCCGCCGCCCGCGACGTGGTCCGCACCCGCTCCACCGCCGTACAGGCGGTGCGCCAGGGCCTGCTGGAACGCGGCTTCCTCGAGGTGGAGACGCCGGTGCTGCAGCAGATCCACGGCGGCGCCAACGCCCGCCCCTTCACCACCCACATCAACGCCTACGACCTCGACCTCTATCTGCGCATCGCCCCCGAGCTGTACCTGAAACGGCTGTGCGTGGGCGGCCTGGAGAAGGTCTTCGAGATGGGCCGCACCTTCCGCAACGAGGGCACCGACTACAAGCACAACCCCGAGTTCACGATCCTGGAGGCCTACCAGGCGTACGCCGACTACGACGTGATGCTCGACCTCGTCCGCGAGCTGATCCAGGGCGCCGCGACGGCCGCCTTCGGCTCGCCGGTCGCCCGCAAGGACGGCACGGAGTACGACATCTCCGGGCAGTGGCCGGTCAAGACGGTGTACGGCGCGATCTCCGAGGTCCTGGGGGAGGAGATCGACCCCGACACCGAACTCCTGCGGCTGCACCGTCACTGCGACCGCGTGGGCGTGCCGTACACCGCCGACGACGGCCACGGCGACGTCGTCCTGGAGATGTACGAGCGCCTCGTCGAGGAGAAAACCCACCTGCCGACCTTCTACAAGGACTTCCCCACCGACGTCTCCCCGCTCACCCGCCGGCACCGCGTGGACCCCCGCCTCGCCGAGCGCTGGGACCTCGTCGCCTTCGGCACCGAACTCGGCACCGCCTACTCCGAACTCACCGACCCCGTCGAACAGCGCCGCCGCCTCACCGCCCAGTCCCTGCTCGCCGCCGGTGGAGACCCCGAGGCCATGGAACTCGACGAGGACTTCCTCGACGCCCTCGAATACGCCATGCCCCCCACCGGCGGCCTGGGCATCGGCGTCGACCGCCTCGTCATGTTCCTCACCGGCCTGACCATCCGTGAGACCTTGCCGTTCCCCTTGGTACGCAGCCGCTGAGTGACCCGCTCGGCCCCGACCGTGGGCCGCGTGGGTGTTTTCATACCGCCGTCCCGGTGTCGTACTGGTGCGTCGGTCTCGAATCGGGCGACGGATGAGTCATGACGAAGGATCAGTTGCCCCGGGGTCTGCTCAGCCGGCGCCGTGCGCTGCTCGCCGGTGCCGCGGCGGTCGGAGCCGCCGGCAGCGCCGGGCTGTTCACGACGTTCGCGGGCGACGAGCCGGTCCGGCGGCACCCCGCCCCGGCCGCGGGCCCGCAGGCGCGCCCCGCGCTCAAGCCCTCCGCCTACCGCCTCCAGCCGCTGATGGGATACGGCCCGCCCAAGGCGGCACCCCGCCGGACCCTGGTACGGCGCGCACCCCTGCTGCGGGTGTCCGGACGCGGCCGCACGATGGTGCTGACCTTCGACGACGGGCCCGACGCCCGCTACACCCCGTACATCCTGGACACCCTGCGCGAGTACGACGTGCGCGCGATGTTCTTCGTGTGCGGCGAGATGGTCGCCGACAACAGGGGCCTCCTGGCCAGGATGGCCGACGAGGGCCATGTCGTCGGCAACCACACCTGGTCCCACCCGCTCCTCACCCGGCTCGGCCGCGGCAGGATCCGCAGGGAGATGGAGCGCACCTGCGACATCATCGAGGAGTCGTACGGCGAGCGCCCCGCCTGGTTCCGCGCCCCCTACGGCGCCTGGAACCGCGCCGCCTTCCAACTCGGCGCCGAACTGGGCATGGAACCGCTCGCCTGGACCGTCGACACCCTCGACTGGACCAGCCCCGGCACCGCCACCATCGTCGACCGGGTGCGGGACGGCGCCGCCCCCGGCGTCGTGGTGCTCTCGCACGACGCCGGGGGCGACCGTTCCCAGAGCGTCCTGGCACTGCGCGCCTATCTGCCGCGGCTCCTTGACGCCGGGTATCACCTCACCGTTCCCGAATGGCATTACGCGTGACGGCTTTCGCCGCCCGACCGGGAAATCCTCAGCGGACCTCGACCAGGCTGGCGAAAGCGACGACGTTCCCGTCATAACCGGTCTGCTTGGAGAAACCGCCGCCACAGGTGATGACCCGCAATTCGGCGTTTCCCTTGGAGGCGTAGACGCGGTCGCCGGGGAAGTTGTTCTTCTGGAACACCTCGATGCCGTACACCTCGAAAACGGCCGTCTTTCCGTCCTGGCGGGCGATCTCGACGCGATTGCCCTTCGCCAGGGAGCCGAGCCCGTAGAACACGGCGGGTCCCTGCAGGTTGTCGACATGGCCGACGACCACCGCGGTGCCCTTCTCGCCCGGCGAGACGGAACCGGTGAACCAGCCCGCCAGATTGGGGTCCTCCGGCGGTGGCGCGCCGACCCAGCCGTCCGCGTCCAGGCCGACCGGGATCATCGGCGCGTCGACCTGGATCCCGGGGATCCTGACCCGGTCCGGCAGCGAGAACGGCAACGGCTGGGCGGCCCGGGCGAGAACGGAGCCGGGCGGCTGCCGGTCCGCCGCGGCCGCCGAGGCGGGCTGCGGCGGACCCTCGTCGAACTCCCCGGAGCCATTGCGAATGAGCGCGAGACCGGTCAGCAGGACAAGCGCTATCACACCCCACGGAGCGCGCTTCTTCCGCCGCTCCTCCTCTTCGGGTAGCTCGAAACCGGACATTCGACTTCCCCTCTCGACGCGGCCGTCGCCACGTCATTCGCGCATACGAAAACGCTAAGTCCCGCGCGTGAAACCGGCGACGGGGCAGAGACGAACGGGTGGCCCGAACTCCTGCGGTGCGCCATCCGAGTTGCCACCGGCCGGAAAATTCTGACAGTGCGTGACCTGCGGCAATTCCGATTGCGGGGTGGTCCCTCGGCGTGTCCTCTCACCAATACGGACCATCGCCGAAATGCGGCCCCGGGCAGGGCAACTGAGGGTCTTTCTTGGAGGCGCTTTCTCGCCGATCGATACCGGGGACGGTACCCGGGGCGTCTTCCGCGGAGGATCACATGCGAACCACTCGAACCCTGGCGGCCGCCGCCACCGCGGTAGCCGCCCTCGGCCTGGCCACCCCCGCGGCCACGGCACGCGACGGCATGCCCGTCGGCCCGAGCAACATCGTCGCCCTGCCCAGCGTCATCGCCCGCGGCGGGCAACTGACCATCACCGTGGACGGCTGCCCCCGCGGCGGCACCGCGACCTCGGACGCGTTCCGGCCCACTACGCTGACCCCGTCCCACGGCAGTACCGCCAAGGGCACGGCGACGATCGACCGGCACGCGAGGCCGGGCGCGCACAGCATCACGGTCCAGTGCCATGGCTCCAGCAGGCCCCTGACCCACCCCAACGCCTTCACCGTCATCGGCGGCGTCCGCGGCGGCCTCGGCGGCAGCACCTCCACGGGCGCGACCCCGACCGACATGGCCATCGGAGGCGGGCTGATCGCCGTGGCCGTCATCGGCGGCGGTGTGTTCTGGATGCGGCGGCGCGCGGAGAAGCGGATCTGATCCGTTGCCGATGCCGGACAGGAAGACAGTCCAACGTCCTCAGGCCTTCGCCCCGGATCCCTGATGGGGATCCGGGGCGAAGGCCTGAGGACAAGATGTGCCGGCGGGACAAGTTGTGTCGGCGACGGCGTCAGGCGCCGTCCTGGTCGGCGTCGGTGCGGCGCCCGGAGAGGCTGTACGTCGTGCCGAGTACGGCCGTGACGAGCACGGCGCCCAGGCCGATCTCCTTCAGATCCAGTCCGGCGAGGCTGCCGCCCGCGCCCGCCCGGACGCCATGCTGCGGGAGGTGGGGCCGTTCCGGCCGGCCGCCGGCGATGGTGAGGTCGACGGTCTGCCAGAAGGTGCCGCAGTAGAACGACACCTCGTACACGGCACCGGGCTTGGCGTCCCGGTCGACCGTGGCCGTGGCCGTCGTCCGCCCCCGGGGAATGGTGACCGTGTCGAAGACCCCCGACGAGACCGTCACGCTCTGCTCGCAGCCCGTCGCCCGCAGCCGGACCTGTCCACCGGGCGCGATGGTGGTGGGCAGCACGGTGGCCCAGAAACCGGAGTTGTCTCCGTGCGCCTGAGCGGTGGGGGCGGTCACGGCGAGAGCGCCGACGCCCAGCAGTGCGGCAGTGACGACACGTATCGCGCGCATGGTGTCCCTCCGGTCCCCGAGGAGCAGTCGCGGACCTTTTCCGCTTCCGGGAGAAATGCACCTCGATGAGCGAAACGCTAGGAAGGCGGGCGCACTTGCGCGATCGGTGTCGTACGAACGGGTCAAGCGGGTGGGCCGGTCAGGGGACGGCGTTCGCCGCCGTCCCCCGGTGAGGGGCCGTCAGCCCCCGAGGTGCGGGAAGAGCGCGCGGAACGGCTCCATCGACGCCGTCACACCGCGGCTGTACGGATCGTCGAAGTCCCAGATGAGAAAGAGCAGGAAGGCGATCAGCGCCGAGAACAGCCCGGCGAGGATCAGCTCACGGGTCGTACGCCGGATCTGCAGGGCGAACACCATCCCGATGGTGACGACACCTCCGGCCAGCAGTCCGAACCACACCA
The DNA here is from genome assembly GCF_015160855.1 of Streptomyces ferrugineus. Classification (NCBI taxonomy): domain Bacteria; kingdom Bacillati; phylum Actinomycetota; class Actinomycetes; order Kitasatosporales; family Streptomycetaceae; genus Streptomyces; species Streptomyces ferrugineus. Next base: position 4,219,997 of record NZ_CP063373.1, read on the forward strand.
CGCCCGGCATGGTGTCCCCGGTCGAGTTGGCGCGGGCGTTGCGCGCCTGGTCCGCCGCGGTCACCTGGTCGAGGAGCGGCTGGTAGGCCTGCGCCTCGAAGTCCGTCTTCGGCTCGTAGTCGGTGACGTCCTCGCGTACCCGCTGAAGCAGTTCGGCGCCGCGTTCGGTGACCGCGCCGTGCTCGGACATGTGCTGCCACTCCTTGGTGACGACGTGTCCGACATAGGCGTTGACATCGTCCCGAATGCGGTCGCGGACGTCGGCCGGATAGACCCGGACCCGCTCCGAGACCTCGTGCAGCGCCACGGCCTCCGCCTGGACATGGTCCTGGGCGGCGCTGCGGGCCTCCCACACCCCGGCGATGGCCAGGCCCAGCACGATGGCATAGACCACGCCGATCCACATCGTCATGTACTCGATGACGTCCGGTGTCTCGGAGGGGTCCTCGTCTTGGGGTGCCGTGCGGTGCCGAACGAGGGTGATGACGACCACCACGGCGCAGGCGGCCAGCATCGCGAGGGTGAGAACAAGCCATTCCGGCAACAGGGGCCTCCAGGATCAGCGCGGACGGAGCGCGGCGACGGCGGCGATAGCGGGCGCCGCGATGAGCAGGACGAAGGTCAGGGGCGACGGGGCGTCGTGCGTCGCCCGCCGGTGCGATGTGGCGCGGTAGGGCGGGTAGTGCACGGTGGAGGCGGAGGGACTCGGGGTGGGCTCGGCCGACGGCTTCGGCGTGGGCTTCGGGGTGGGTGTGGGCGTGGGGGTGGGTGTCGGGGTCGGCCGCGGCCGGGGCGGTGCGGGCTGGGGTGCCGGCTTCGCCGGTGGCGGTGGCGGTGGCGGTGGCGGTGGGGGAGGCGGGGGCTCGGGTTTCGGGGTGTGGGTGGTCTTCGGCGGCGGTGACGTGGGCGTGGGGTCCGGTGTGGGCGTCGGCGTGGGGGTCGGTGTCGGTGTCGGCGGTGGGCACTGAGTCGGCGTCGGCCAGGTGTCCCCGACGATCGCGACCGACGCCGCGCCGTCCGGGCCGGTGTCGGCGTACGCGCAGACCGTCGCCCCGGCCGCACCGGCCGGCGCGGACACCAGCAGCCACGTCAGCGTCGCCACCGTCAACGTCCTTGCGACCAAGCCGGATTGGGTCGGTTTGAGTCCATGCACGACGAAGATCTTGAGGCCACTTCCCGCCTGTACACGCCCGAGGGCGGAGGGAATGCCCCGAACGGGCGACGGATGGCGCTCGAAAGGTTTGAACAGGCGACCTGCGCGTAACCGCCGGGGCGCACGCGCGTGCGACGGGCACAGGTTTCGGAAAGAAATTTGTGCGCCGGTTGAACACGCCAGTGGCTTTCATGCGTACCCCTGGTCGTGCGGCGGCGCAGCAGGGCGCTGCAACACCCTTGTGATGATCGGGGAGTTGACGATGAAGACCTCGTGGCGGAGCGCCTCGCTCGTGGTGAGCGCCGTGGCCGTGGCCGCGCTGACGACGGCATGCGGCTCGGAGACCGCCCCGCCGGCGAGCAGCCAGAACGTGGGGGCCACTGCCGCGGCCGGTGACTACGGAAACAGTGCCGGCCTCGGGTCCGGATACGACGCGGGCGCGGCGGGTCAGGAGGGCGGCGCCTCGCCGTCCGCGGCTGCCGGCGCGAGCGCCGGTGAACTGGCCGTGGCCACCAATGAGGAACTCGGCGAGCTGCTGACCGACAGCGCCGGTATGACGCTCTACCGCTTCGACAAGGACACCGCCGACCCGCCGAAGTCGAACTGCGACGGCGACTGCGCGAGCAAGTGGCCGCCGGTCCCCGCGGACGACGCCACGGCCGGCAAGGACGTCGACAGTTCGGTGCTCGGCTCGGTCACCCGGTCCGACGGCACCAAGCAGCTCACGATCGACGGCTGGCCCGCGTACCGCTATGCGAAGGACGCCAAGGCCGGCGACGTCAACGGCCAGGAGGTGGGCGGCACTTGGTACGCGCTCGCCCCTGACGGCAAGAAGGCACAGGGCGGTTCCGGTGGCGGCGCCGCCGGCGGCGGCGGTGCCGAGGCCGCCGACCTGCCGGGCCTGTCCACGCGCAAGGACCCCAAGCTGGGCGAGATCGTCATCGACAAGAACGGCCACACGGTCTACCGCTTCATGAAGGACACCCAGTGGCCGATGTCGACCAAGTGCACCGGCGAGTGCCTCGACAAGTGGCCCGTCGTCGCCCCGGTGGACGCCAAGGACACCAAGGGCATCGACCTTCAGGGCTCCACCCCCAACCGGGGCTACGTCGTCTTCGACCGCCCCGACGGGATCAAGCAGCAGTCCATCGACTGCGTCCCCATCTACACGTTCGCGGGCGACAAGAAGCCCGGTGACACCAACGGTCAGGGCGTCGGCGGCACATGGTTCGCCGTCCGCCCCGACGGAAAGCCGGTCGGCGCGTCGGAGAAGTAGAGATCACACCTCCCCAGGGTTGATCGCCTCACCCAGCCGAGCAGGACCACGGAAGGGAGGGATGACGACAGCGAGAGTGCCGGACGAACGGCCGGCGCGCCGACTCACCGGTCCGCCCCCTGAAGCTTCACGCGCAGGGGGCGGGCCGGTTTGCCTGCATTTACCGGCACGTGCCACTGGCAGTGACCGGGAACGGATGGTCAATTTCCGTTTCCGCTCGCTCCTTTGGCGGGCGATCAGTAGCCTCTGCTCGAACACCGGATCGCCTACGCCTTGGAGAGATAGATGGAGCGTCCCGCCTGGGCCCCACGGAGCATCGACATCTCGGTGCCCAGCGTCTCGCGGATCTACGACTACTACCTGGGCGGTTCGCACAACTTCGAGGTGGACCGGGAAGCGGCCCGCAAGGCCATGGACTTCATGCCGGGACTCCCCAAGATCATGCAGGCCAACCGGGCGTTCATGCGCCGCGCGGTGCGCTTCGCGGCCGACGAGGGCATCACCCAGTTCCTGGACATCGGCTCCGGCATCCCCACGTTCGGCAACGTCCACGAGGTGGCCCAGACCGCCAGCCCCGGCGCGCGCGTGGTGTACGTCGACCACGACCCGGTCGCCGTCGCGCACAGCCAGGCGGTCCTGGCGGCCAACGACGACGCCGACGTCGTCGCCGCCGACCTGCTCAAGCCGCAGGAGATCCTGGCCAGTTCCCAGGTCGAGCGCCTCATCGACCTGAACCGGCCAGTCGCCCTGCTTCTCGTTGCCATACTGCACTTCGTGGAGGACGAGAACGACCCGTACGCGGCGGTGGCCGAGCTGCGCGACGCGCTCGCGCCCGGCAGCCTGCTGGTGCTCACCCATGCCTCGTACGAGGGAATCCCGCTGCCCGAGGGACGGGCCCAGGGCACGGTCGACGTATACAAGGACATTCGCAACCCGCTGATCATGCGCTCGCGCGACGACATCGCGCGGTTCTTCGAGGGGTACGACATGGTGGAACCCGGACTGGTGCCGATGCCGCACTGGCGGCCCGACACCGCACCGGAGGACGAGGATCCGTGGGCCTTCTCCGGTTTCGCCGGCGTGGGGCGTACCGCGTGAGGGCGGGGCCGGACGGGCCGGAGGACAGACTGCGCCGGTTCGCGACGATCTGGAGCCGGGCGGTCTTCCCGGTGACCTCGACGTCGTCGACCCGGCCGGAGTTCGAGGAGCAACTGCTGCCGCTGGCCCGGCGGTTGAGCGAGGCCCTCAGGGCCAGGACCTTCGACGCGAACGCGGGCAGGGCGGTCGGCGCCGCGCTGGTCGCCGCGCACTGCACCGACCCCGAGGCGCTCAGCCGCTCACTGGACTGCGTCGACGCCTACCTGGTGCTCTACTGCGGCGACGGCGGCGACCAGGAGGACCTGCGGGCACGCTCGTCCAGGCTCCAGCACGCCATGGCCGCCGGGTTCGCCCAGGCGCTGCGCGAGCGGACCCTGGCCGAGCAGGAGGCGATCTCCGCGGCCGCCCTCAAGGCACAGGGCGTCGTGGCCCAGGCGCTGCACGCCACCGAGGCCCGCTTCCGCGCGGTGTTCGAGGGCGCGGCCATAGGAATCGGCATCGCCGACCTCGACGGCAACATACTGCAGGTCAACGGCGCCCTGCTGCGCATGTTCGGCATCTCCGAACAGGCCCTGCGCAGCCGCAACGTCATGGAGTGGACCCACCCCGAGGACGCGCCGCAGACCTGGAAGCTCTACGACGAACTCGTCCGCGGCGAGCGCGAGCACTACCACGTCGAAAAGGCCTTCTACCGGCCCGACGGAACGGTCCTGTGGACCAACCTCACGGTCTCCCTGCTGCGCGACGCCGACGGCGACCCGCAGTACCAGCTCGCCCTCATGGAGGACACCACCGAGCGCCGCCTGCTCAATCTGCGGCTGCGCTACGAGGCCACCCACGACGCGCTCACCGGCCTGCCCAACCGCACCTTCTTCTTCGAGCGCCTGGAGAAGGCACTGGGCGCCGGGGAGGGCCAGCGGTTCGGGCTGTGCTACCTCGACCTGGACGGCTTCAAGACCGTCAACGACAGCCTCGGCCACGCGGCCGGCGACCGGCTACTCGTCGAGGTCGCCGACCGCCTGCAGTCGTGCGCCACCGCGCCCGGCGAGATGGTGGCGCGGCTCGGCGGCGACGAGTTCGTGGCGCTGACCACCGGCCCCGACACCGAGCGCGAGGTCGACGAGCTCGCCGCCCGGATCATGAACGCGCTCATCGCCCCGATCAGTGTCGACGGCCGCGAGCTGACCGTGCGCGGCAGCATCGGCATCGTCGAGGGCCCGGCCGGGGAGCGCGGCCCGGCGGAGGTGCTGCGCAGCGCCGACATCACGATGTACCGCGCCAAGTCGGCGGGCGGCAACCGCTTCGAGCTGGCCGACCCGGAGGCCGACGCCCGCGCCATCACCCGGCACGGCCTGACCACGGCGCTGCCGACGGCGCTGGACCGGGGCGAGTTCTTCATCGAGTACCAGCCGCTGGTCCACCTCGGCGACGGCAGTGTGCGCGGTGCGGAGGCCCTGGTGCGCTGGCTGCATCCGCAGCACGGCGTCCTCGGCCCGGACCGGTTCATTCCGCTCGCCGAGCACACGGGACTCATCGTCCCGCTCGGCCGCTGGGTCCTGGAGCAGTCGGTACGCCAGGCACGCGAATGGCGCGAACGGCACGACGACGCGGGTCCCTTCCGCATCAACGTCAACCTCTCGCCCTGCCAGCTCACCCACCCCGGACTCGTCCAGGACACGGTCGAGATCCTGGAGCGCACCGGCATGGCACCCGACGCCCTGTGCCTGGAGGTCACCGAGTCCGCCCTCATCGGCGCCGACGACGACCTGCTCAAGCCGCTGCGCCGGCTGGCCGAGATGGGCGTCGACATCGCCCTGGACGACTTCGGCACCGGCTACTCCAACCTCGCCAACCTGCGCCGGCTGCCGGTGAGCATCCTCAAGCTGGACCGCTCCTTCACCCAGAGCATGCAGCAGTTCCCGGCCGACCCCGTCGACCTCAAGATCGTCGAGGGCATCGTCTCCCTGGCCCACAGCCTGAGCCTCGCGGTCACCGTGGAGGGCGTGGAGACCGGCGCCCAGGCCGAGCAGCTGCGGATACTCGGCTGCGACACGGCCCAGGGCTGGTACTACGCCCGCCCGGGCCCACCGGAACGACTGCACGAGCTGGCGCTGGTGGACGCGACGGGCTGAGTCCCGGGGCCGTGCGGGACGGGGCGGGCTGCGCCCCGGTCCCGTGGCCCGTGTCGGCGCGTACGGGCGACGACCAGGCCCATCGCTCCCGGCCGACGGACGACCGAGCCCGCCCGGCCCGGTCGTATAGCGTGAGTTCCGCCGACGGCGGCACCACACGCCCGAGCCGGTCAGCGGAAAGGCAGGACCCGCCATGCCCGACGGGCCGATCGATCTGGATCTGCGCAAGCTGCGCTATTTCGTGGCCGTGGCCGAGCGGCGGCACTTCGGACGAGCGGCGCTCGCCCTGCACGTCACCCAGCCGGCGCTGTCCCGGCAGGTGCGTCAGCTGGAGCACGACCTGCGGGTGGAGCTGTTCACCCGCAGCACGCGCGACGTCGCGCTCACCCCGGCCGGCGAGCAGTTCCTGCGGGACGCCAAGGCGCTGCTCGCCGCCTCGGAGGCCGCCCAGGAGCGGGCCCGCCGGATCAGCGCCGGGGACAACGCGCTGGTCGTCGGGTTCATGCTCGGCACGGACGTCAGCCTCGCCCTGAACGCGTTCTCCGGACAGCATCCCCGCGTGTCCATCGAGCTGGTCCGGATGCGCTGGTGGAGCCAGGCACGGGTGCTGCTGGAGGGCGCCGTGGACGTCGGGTTCGTACGGCCGCCCGTCGAGGCCGACGGCGTGGAGCTGCTGCCCCTGTACCGCGAGCACCTCACCGCCGTACTCCCCGTCGAGCACCCGCACGCGCACGACGCCAAGGTCGCCCTCGCCGCGCTGGCCGAGGACCCCGTCCTGGAGTACGCCGACGCGGCCGAGGCCTGGTCGGCCGTCTGGAACGCCGACCCGCGCCCCGACGGCACCCGGCCCGCCCACGGCCCCGCCTTCCACGACATGGAGGAACTCCTCGGTTACGTCCGCGGCGGGCGCGGCATCGCGTTCGTGCCGCACTCCGTCGCCGCCGCCTTCCCCCGGTCCGACATCGCCTACGTCCCGGTCGCCGACGTACCGCCCGGGCAGGTGGCCCTGGCCTGGAACGGCGCGCGCCCCTCGCCGCTCGTCGCGAGCTTCGTCGAGGCGGTGCGTGCGGCCGTGCGGGTGAGCGGGACGGCGTAGAACTGCGCTCATGCCGACTCGGCATCAATGGCGCGGGAAGAGGCATTGGACGGGACCGAACAGGCCCCCAAGACTCGGAGGCACCAGACCTTCCCGGAGTACCTCCCCGACCCTTTGGAGCCCGCGATGCGTGCAGCCGTCGCCACCGGAGCCAACCGCCCGCTGGTCCTCGACACCCTCGACGTCCCCCAGCCCGCCGCCGGCGAGGTCCTGGTCAAGGTCCACGCCTGCGGCGTCTGCTTCTCCGACCTGAGCCTGCTGCGCGGGCACTACCCCTTCGCCAGGTTCCCCGTCGTCCCCGGCCACGAGATCACCGGAGTGGTGACCGCCGTGGGCGAGGGCGTGACCTTCCCGGAGGTCGGCACGGTCGTGGGCGCCCAGTTCCTGTACGACTCCTGCGGGCACTGCGACTACTGCGTGCGCGGAGACCGGATCCTGTGCCCGCGCAAGCGCGTCACAGGCGTCGTGGCCGACGGCGGCTACGCCGAGTACGCCCTGCTCAAGGCCGACTTCGTCACCCCGCTGCCGGACGGCCTGGACCCCGTGGCCGCGGCCCCGCTGATGTGCGCCGGCCTCACCGCCTTCAACGGCCTGCGCCAGGGCGGCGCGCAGGCCGGCTCCCGCGTCGCCGTCGTCGGCCTCGGCGGAGTCGGCGCCCTCGCCGTGCGCTACGCCGCCGCCATGGGTGCCCGCGTCGCCGTGGTGGGCCGCTCCCGGCGCGGCGAGGACCAGGCCAAGACGCTGGGCGCCGAACTGTTCGTCGCCACCGACGAGTCCGACCCGGCCGACGCGCTCAAGGCCTGGGACGGCGGCGCCGATCTGGTCCTCAACGCCGCCCCGTCCACCGTCGCGGCCGCCGCCACCCTGGGCGGCATCGCCCCCGACGGCACCCTCCTGCTCCTCGGCTACGGCTCCGAGCCGCTCTCGCTGCCCACCCAGCCCATGATCCTCAACCGCCTGCACGTGGTCGCGTCCCCCTCCGGCTCCCCGCACGACCTGCGCGACACCCTCGCCTTCTCCACGGCCCACGGCATCCTCCCCGAGGTCAGCCCGATCACCCTGGACCAGGCGCCGTCCGTCCTCGACGCGATGGCCGACGGCACCGCCCGCGGCCGCAGCGTCATCACCTTCGGCTGATCCCGCAAGGAGTTCACCATGCCCTACGTCGCCCTCGTCACCGGTGCCTCCAGCGGCTTCGGCGCCCTGACGGCCCGCGCCCTCGCCGACGCCGGCCACACCGTGCACGCCGGCATTCGGCAGACCACCGGCCGCAACGCCCCGGCGGTCGCCGACGCCCGGTCCTACGCCGACGAGCACGGCGTCGACCTGCGCACCGTCGAACTCGACGTCTCCAGCCAGGAGTCCGTGGACGCCGCGGTCGCCGAGGTGGGGCGGATCGACGTCGTCGTGCACAACGCCGGTCACATGGTGCTCGGCCCGACCGAGGCGTTCACCCCCGAGCAGATCGCCGAGATCTACGACACCAACGTGTTGTCCACGCAGCGCGTCAACCGGGCCGTACTCCCACAGATGCGGGCCCGGCGCGACGGTCTGCTGCTGTGGGTGGGCTCCTCCAGCACCTACGGCGGCACCCCGCCCTACCTCGCCCCGTACTTCGGCGCCAAGGCCGCGATGGACCACCTGGCCAAGAGCTACGCGGTCGAACTGAGCCGCTTCGGCATCGACACGGCCATCGTGGTCCCCGGCTCCTTCACCTCGGGCACCAACCACTTCGCCCACGCGATGCACCCGCAGGACACGGCCACCGCGGAGGCGTACGACGCCTTCTACGCCGGCCTGATGGACGACGTCGGCAAGGCGCTGGCCGCCCTGGCGCCGGCCGACGCCGACGTCCGGGAGGTCGCCCGGGCCATCGTCCGCATCGTCGGCACCCCCAAGGGCGAGCGCCCCTTCCGCACCACCATCGACCCGGCCGACGACGGCTCCGAGCGGGTCAGCGACGTCGCCGACGGCATCCGCACCGACTTCTACCAGCGCATCGGCATGACGGACCTGCTGACCCCCCGCAGCTGACGCTCACCGCTCCAGCAGCATCCGCTGCAACTCCCGCGCGGCCCGCGGCGGCGCCACATCGCTGCGGTGGGCCAGCGCGATCGTCCGGTGCAGCCCGGGCCGGGCCAGCGGGGTCACCCGCAGTCCCCGGCCCGACCGCGCCGCCACCATACGCGGCACGACGGCGACCCCCAGCCCGGCCCGCACGAACCCGAGCACCGCGTCCATCTCCCCGCCCTCCACCGCGAAGTCCGGCTCGAAGCCCTCGGCGCGGCATGCGGCGACCGTCAGTTCCCGCAGGTCGTAGCCGTGCCGGAACATCACCAGGCGCTCGCCCTCCAGATCGGCGATGCGCACGGTGCGCCGCCCACCGCCGGGCCGGGCGGCCTCGGGGGAGGAGACCACCACCAGGTCCTCGCGCAGCAGCTCCACCGTGGTCAGCGCCGGGGACGGCGTCGGCAGGGGCAGCACCACCAGGGCCAGATCCAGGGCGCCGCGCGCGAGCTGCCGTACGAGATCGTGCGAGCCGCCCTCCTCGATCAGCAGCTGGATGCCGGGATAGCGGTCGTGGAAGGCGCGCAGCACGTCGGGGAGCAGGCCGGTGCACAGGCTCGGCGTCGCGCCCAGCCGGACCCGGCCCCGGCGCAGCTGCACCAGCTCCTGCACCTCGTGCCGGGCGGTGTCCGCGTCGGCCAGGATGCGCCGGGCCAGCGGCAGCAGGGCCTCCCCGGCGTCCGTCAGCGTGATGTTGCCGCGGGCCCGCAGGAACAGGTCCGCGCCCAACTCCCGCTCCAGCGCCTTGATCTGCTGCGACAGCGAGGGCTGCGCGACATGCACCAGGTCGGCGGCCCGGGTGAAGTGCCGGGTCTCGGCGACCGCCACGAAGTACTGGAGCTGTTGGAATTGCACCCGGCCATCATAGGTGTCGCATAGGGATTGCCTATGGAAACGAGCCGGACCATGTCTTGGACCGATGGGGCCGTTCGGCCCTAGCGTCATGTTCCATGGCTCTGGCAACGCGGACGGACCGACGGCCGTCCATGGCGCGCACGGTGTGGGACTCCACCGTCGGCAAGAAGACCGTGATGGCGGTCAGCGGACTGATCATGCTGGCGTACCTGGTCGCCCACATGATCGGAAACCTGAAGATCTACTTCGGCGCGGGTGAGTTCAACGCCTACGGCCACTGGCTGCGCACGGTCGGCGAACCGTTCATGCACTACGAGTGGACGCTCTGGCTGATCCGCGTCGTGCTGGTCGTCGCGGTCGTCGCCCACGCGGTCTCGGCGTACCAGCTCAGCCGCCGCGACATCAAGGCACGCCCCAGCAAGTACGTGCACAAGAAGCCGCGGGCCTCCTACGCCACGCGCACCATGCGCTGGGGCGGCATCATCCTCGGACTGTTCATCGTCTGGCACGTCCTGGACCTGACGACGGGCACCGTGCACTCCGGCGGCTTTCAGGAGGGCCACCCGTACCAGAACGTCGTGGACACCTTCTCCACCTGGTACGGCAACGTCATCTACATCGTCGCGATGCTCGCCCTCGGCCTGCACATCCGGCACGGCTTCTGGAGCGCAGCCCAGACCCTCGGCGCCGGCAGCCGCACCCGCGACCGCGCCCTGAAGACCGTCGCGAACGTCCTCGCGCTGCTGCTCACGGCCGGGTTCATCGCCGTGCCCGTGGGCGTCATGACCGGAGTGGTGAGCTGACCATGAACGAGTACACCGACTACACGACCGGCGCACCCGTCGTCGACGGCAAGGCCCCCTCCGGCCCCGTCAACGAGCGCTGGGACAAGCGCCGCTTCGAAGCCAAGCTGGTCAACCCCGCCAACCGGCGCAAGCACACGGTGATCGTGGTGGGGACGGGCCTGGCCGGCGGCTCAGCCGGCGCCACCCTCGCCGAACAGGGCTACCACGTCGTCCAGTTCTGCTACCAGGACTCCCCGCGCCGCGCCCACTCCATCGCCGCCCAGGGCGGTATCAACGCGGCGAAGAACTACCGCAACGACGGCGACTCCATCCACCGGCTGTTCTACGACACCGTCAAGGGCGGCGACTTCCGGGCGCGGGAGTCCAACGTCCACCGGCTCGCGCAGATCTCCGTCGAGATCATCGACCAGTGCGTGGCGCAGGGCGTGCCGTTCGCCCGCGAGTACGGCGGCCTGCTCGACACGCGCTCCTTCGGCGGCGTCCAGGTGTCGCGGACCTTCTACGCCCGCGGCCAGACGGGCCAGCAACTGCTGCTCGGCGCCTATCAGGCGCTCAGCCGGCAGATCGCCGCGGGCAACGTCGAGATGCACCCGCGCACCGAGATGCTCGACCTGATCGTCGTCGACGGACGGGCGCGCGGCATCGTGGCCCGGGACCTGATCACCGGCAGGATCGACACGTACTTCGCGGACGCCGTCGTCCTCGCCAGCGGCGGCTACGGCAACGTCTTCTACCTGTCGACGAACGCCATGAACTCCAACGCCACCGCGATCTGGCGGGCCCACCGGCGCGGCGCCTACTTCGCCAACCCCTGCTTCACCCAGATCCACCCCACCTGCATCCCGCGCACCGGCGACCACCAGTCCAAGCTGACGCTGATGAGCGAGTCGCTGCGCAACGACGGCCGGATCTGGGTGCCGAAGGCCAAGGGCGACGACCGGCCGCCGAACAAGATCCCCGAGGACGAGCGCGACTACTACCTGGAGCGCGTCTACCCGTCCTTCGGCAACCTCGTGCCCCGCGACATCGCCTCCCGCGCCGCGAAGAACGTCTGCGACGAGGGCAGGGGAGTGGGCCCCGGCGGACAGGGCGTGTACCTGGACTTCGCGGACGCCATCAAGCGCATGGGACGCAAGGCCGTCGAGGCCAAGTACGGCAACCTCTTCGACATGTACCAGCGGATCACCGACGAGGATCCGTACGAGGTGCCGATGCGGATCTACCCGGCCGTGCACTACACGATGGGCGGACTGTGGGTCGACTACGACCTCCAGACGACCGTCCCCGGCCTGTTCGCGATCGGCGAGGCCAACTTCTCCGACCACGGCGCCAACCGGCTGGGCGCGAGCGCCCTGATGCAGGGCCTGGCCGACGGCTACTTCGTCCTCCCGGCCACCATCAACGACTACCTCGCCCGCAACCCGCACCATGAGAAGGTCACCGACGAACACCCCGTCGTGCGGGAGGTGCTGGCCGAGACGCAGGACCGGGTCAACCTGCTGCTGGCCGTGGACGGCGACCGTACGCCGGACTCCTTCCACCGTGAACTCGGCGAGCTGATGTGGGAGTTCTGCGGGATGGCCCGCACGGACGCCGGGCTGCGCAAGGCGCTGGAGCGGATCCCGCAGATCCGCGAGGAGTTCTGGCGGCGGATCAAGGTCCCGGGCACCGGCGAGGAGTTCAACCAGTCGCTGGAGAAGGCCAACCGCATCGTCGACTACCTGGAGCTCGCCGAGCTGATGTGCCTCGACGCACTGCACCGCTCCGAGTCCTGCGGCGGCCACTTCCGCGAGGAGTCGCAGACGCCGGACGGCGAGGCGGCCCGCAAGGACGACGCGTTCGCCTACGCGGCGGCCTGGGAGTTCACCGACACGGGCGCCGCTCCCGTCCTGCACAAGGAAGACCTGGTCTTCGAGTACGTCCACCCCACCCAGCGGAGCTACGCATGAAGCTCACCCTGCGCGTCTGGCGGCAGAAGAACGCCGGCACCGAAGGCGCCATGTCCACGTACGAGGTGGACGGGATCTCCTCCGACATGTCCTTCCTGGAGATGCTCGACACCCTCAACGAGGAGCTCATCCTCAAGGGCGAGGACCCGGTCGCCTTCGACCACGACTGCCGTGAGGGCATCTGCGGCGCCTGTTCGCTCGTGATCAACGGCGACGCGCACGGGCCCGAGCGGACGACGACCTGCCAGCTGCACATGCGGTCCTTCAAGGACGGCGACACGATCGACATCGAGCCGTGGCGGGCGTCGGCGTTCCCGGTGATCAAGGACCTGGTCGTGGACCGGTCCGCGTTCGACCGGATCATCCAGGCCGGCGGCTACATCACCGCGCCGACGGGCGCCGCGCCCGAGGCGCACGCCACGCCGGTGCCGAAGCCCGACGCCGACCTCGCCTTCGAGCACGCCGAGTGCATCGGGTGCGGCGCGTGCGTCGCCGCGTGCCCGAACGGGGCGGCGATGCTGTTCACCTCCGCCAAGGTCAACCACCTGAACGTGCTGCCGCAGGGCGCTCCCGAGCGCGAGACCCGGGTCCTGGACATGGTGGCTCAGATGGACGAGGAGGGCTTCGGCGGCTGCACCCTCACCGGCGAGTGCGCCACGGCCTGCCCGAAGGGCATCCCCCTGATGTCCATCACGAGCATGAACAAGGAGTGGCTGCGGGCCACGCGGAAGGTGAAGCGGTAACACGAGCCGCACCGCAGAACGTTCGCCGACAGGTGCGGACGGGCGGGGCCGGGAGTGGTGCTCCCCGGCCCCGTCTCGCGTTTCGGCGCCCCGCCGAGCGAAGCGTTCAACATCCGCACATCAACTCTCCTGGCACAGGTCACGCGTACGCCAACCGGCATCGGAAGAACAGGGGCGGCACCTCACACCGCTCGCAACCGCCCCTTCGCTGCCGTCCCCGGCCCGTGACCAGGAGTAAGCCATGACCGGCGTACTGACCGTCGACCGTCCCCCGCAGCCCACGGCACCCACCCGATACACCGTGGGCCTCGCCCGCAACGAGGAGGACGTGCGCGCCGCCCAGCGGCTGCGGCACGACGTCTTCGCGGGCGAGATGGGGGCCCTGCTGTCCACCCCGCAGCCGGGCCTCGACATCGACGCCTTCGACGCGTACTGCGACCATCTGCTCGTCCGCGAGGAGGTGTCCGGCCAGGTCGTCGGCACCTACCGGCTGCTGCCCCCGGAGCGCGCCGCGGTTGCGGGCCGACTCTACTCGGAGGGCGAGTTCGACCTCACCGGGATCGACTCCCTGCGCCCGAACCTGGTCGAGGTCGGCCGCTCCTGCGTCCACCCCGACCACCGCGACGGCGCCGTGATCAGCCTCATCTGGGCCGGCATCGCCCGCTACATGGTCGACCACGGCCACGAGTGGCTGGCCGGCTGCTGCTCGATCCCGCTCGCCGACGGCGGCACGCTCGCGGCGGCCACCTGGGACCGGGTGCGGGCCAAGCACCTGGCCCCGGAGGAGTACCGCGTACGACCGCTGCACCCCTGGCAGCCGACCGCGCCCGTGCCCGCCCAGCGCGTCGAACTGCCCGCGCTCCTGCGCGGCTACCTCCGTCTCGGCGCCTGGGTCTGCGGCGAGGCCGCGCACGACCCGGAGTTCGGCGTCGCCGACCTGTATGTGCTGCTGTCGATGCGCCGGGTCAACCCGCGCTATCTGCGGCACTTCCTCTCCCTCGTCCCGGCGTGACGGTCGTGGCGGCCATGAGCACGTCCTCCCTGGGTGCCGTGGGTGTCTCCGCGGTGATCACGGGCAGCGCGGGCCACGCCCCCGACGCGGGCACCCTCTGGCGGCCCAGCGCCCCCTGCTCCCCGCGGACCTGCGTCGACACGACGGGACGGGCCAGGGCCGTCCCCCTGGCCGCGTTCCGGATCGCGGCGGTGCTGTTCCTGCTGGTTCTCGGGTTGGCGGCCATTCCGCTCGGTTCACGGATCCCCGCCGGGCTGATCCGGCGCTGGTCCCGCTGGATCGTCCGGGCCGCGGGGGTCCGGGTGCGAGTGGACGGCGGCGCGGCGCCGGACGGCGGGCTGCTGCTCGTCGCCAACCATGTCTCCTGGCTGGACATCCCGCTGCTCGCCGCCGTGCGCCCGGCCCGGATGCTCGCCAAGTCCGAGATCCGTGACTGGCCGGTCGCGGGATGGCTGACCGCCCGCAGCGGCGCCCTGTTCATCGACCGGGACCGGATCCGCGCCCTGCCCGAGACGGTGGCCCGGATCGCCGGGGCGCTGCGGGCGGGCGAGGCGGTCACCGTCTTCCCCGAGGGCAGCACCTGGTGCGGCCGTGCCCAGGGCCGCTTCCGCCGGGCCGCCTTCCAGGCCGCCCTCGACGCGGGTGTCCCGGTGCAGCCGGTGCGGCTGCGCTACCGGGTCGCCGGGGGCGCGCCCGGCACGGCGGCCGCCTTCGTCGGCGAGGACCCGCTGCTGGCGTCGGTGTGGCGGGTGGCCAGGGCACGCGAACTCGTCGCCGAGGTGGAGGTGCTGGAGCCGATCGCGCCGGACAGGCGGGCCGACCGGCGCTCCCTGACCGGGGCCGCCGAGATGTCGGTGCTGCTCGGGACACAGCGCGTCGTACCGCTCCCGGCGCCTGCCATCGGCAACGAACGGCCGGCCCCGTCGTGCGAACCCCTCACGGCATGACCCGGGCGAGATAGCGCGCCGTCGTGCTGTCCCGCGCGCGAGCCACCCGAGCGGGCGGACCCGCCGCCACGATGCGTCCGCCCGCGTCACCGCCGCCCGGCCCCAGGTCGATCACCCAGTCCGCGCCCGCGACGACGGACATGTCGTGCTCGACCACGACGACGGTGTGCCCGGCGTCCACGAGCCCGTGCAACTGCCGCATCAGCACCTCGACGTCGGCCGGGTGGAGCCCGGTGGTCGGCTCGTCGAGCAGGTACAGCGTGTGACCGCGCCGGCCGCGCTGCAGCTCGCTCGCCAGCTTGATGCGCTGGGCCTCACCGCCGGACAGCTCGGTGGCGGGCTGCCCGAGACGGAGATAGCCGAGGCCCACGTCGAGCAGGGTGCCCAGGCTGCGGGCCACGGCCGGGGTGTCCGCGAAGAACTCCGCCGCCGACTCGACCGTGAGGTCCAGCACCTGCGCGATGTTCCGTCCCCGGTACGCCACCTGGAGCGTCTCCGGGTTGTAGCGCGCCCCGCCGCAGTCCGGGCACGGCGCATACGTGCTCGGCAGGAACAGCAGCTCCACGCTGACGAACCCCTCGCCCTGACAGGTCTCGCAGCGTCCGCCCGCGACATTGAAGGAGAAGCGCCCGACGCCATACCCACGGGCCTGCGCGTCGTCGGTGGCCGCGAACACCTTGCGGACGACGTCGAAGAGGCCGGTGTAGGTGGCGAGGGTGGAGCGCGGGGTACGCCCGATCGGCTTCTGGTCGACCGAGACGAGCCGGTCCACGCCCGCCAGGCCCTCCGTGATCTCACCGATGAGCGTGGACTTGCCCGACCCCGAGACCCCGGTGACGGCCGTGAACACCCCGAGCGGGAACTCGGCCGTCACCCCGCGCAGGTTGTGCCGGGTGACCGGGCCGACCTTCAACTGGCCGCGCGGGGTGCGCACTTGGCGTACAGCGGCGGGAGAGTCGTCGAACAGGATGCGCGCGGTGGCCGAGTCCGCGACCGACGCCAGCTCGGCCACCGGCCCGCTGTGCAGCACCCGCCCGCCATGCTCACCGGCCCGCGGCCCCACGTCGACCAGCCAGTCGGCGCCGCGCACGACATCGAGGTGGTGCTCCACCACGAACACCGTGTTCCCGGCGGCCTTCAGCCGCTCCAGCACCCTCAGCAGCGCCTCCGTGTCCGCCGGGTGCAGTCCGGCCGACGGCTCGTCGAGGACGTACACCACACCGAAGAGCCCGGACCGCAGCTGGGTCGCGAGGCGCAGGCGCTGCAGCTCGCCCGCCGAGAGGGTGGGCGTGGCACGGTCGAGGCTGAGGTAGCCGAGGCCGAGCTCGACGACCGGGGCGATACGGGACCTGAGGTCCTCGGTGAGGACACGGGCCGTCTCCGACGAGGCCCGGCCGTCCAGCGTGCCCGCCAGCTCCGTGAGCGGCAGTGCCGCCAGCTCGGCGATCGTGCGGCCCGCGAAGGTCACCGCCAGCGCCTCGGGCCGCAGCCTGCTGCCGCCGCACGCCGGGCAGGGCGCGGCGGCGAGGAACCGCTCCGCCTTGGCCCTGAGGGTGGGGCTCTTGGAGTCGGAGAAGGTCTTCATCACATACCGTCGGGCGCTCATGTAGGTGCCCTGGTACGGCCGTTGGATGCGGTCGGCGTCGCGCACCGGGTGGACGGTGACGACCGGCTGCTCGTCGGTGAACAGGATCCACTGCCGCTGCTCGGCGGGCAGCTCACGCCAGGGCCGGTCCACGTCGTACCCGAGCGCGTCGAGGATGTCCCGCAGGTTCTTGCCCTGCCAGGCACCGGGCCAGGCGGCGATCGCGCCCTCCCGGACCGACAGCGCCGGGTCGGGGACCAGCAACTCCTCGGCCGTACGGTGCACTCGGCCCAGCCCATGGCACTCCGGGCACGCCCCGGCCGCCGTGTTCGGCGAGAAGGCGTCCGAGTCGAGCCGCTCGGCGCCCGGCGGGTAGTCCCCGGCTCGGGAGAACAGCATCCGCAGGGAGTTGGAGAGGTTGGTGACCGTGCCGACGGAGGAGCGGGACGTCGGCGCCGAGCGGCGCTGCTGGAGGGACACGGCCGGCGGAAGCCCGGTGATCTCGCCGACCTTCGGCGCGCCGACCTGATGGATCAGCCGGCGCGCGTACGGCGCGACCGACTCGAAGTAGCGGCGCTGGGCCTCGGCGTAGATCGTGCCGAAGGCGAGCGACGACTTCCCCGACCCCGACACCCCCGTGAACACGGTCAGCACGTCCCGCGGAATGTCGACGTCCACGCCCTTCAGGTTGTGCTCACGGGCGCCGCGGACGCGGACGTAGGGGTCGTGCGGGGAGTACATAAGGCCCAGAGTCTAGGCGAACCGGCCGCACGCCTGTACGAGCCACCGGCCACCTGATGTTCATGAAGCCGTCGGCTCACCCACACCGGCCGCCCATACCGTCTCGCCAGTCTCTCTTCCTACCGAGGAGTATCGTGAGCGCTTCAGCTCTGAGCACTCTCACCGCCGCGCTGCTGATGGTCACGGGCGCGCCCGCCCCGCAGCCGGTCTCCGTCTCCGCGCGCGTCGAGACGCCCGCCGTGTACGACGACGAGGCGGGCGGCGACGCCGACGCCGACGACCCGGCCGTCTGGGTCGACCCCCGCCACCCGGGCCGCAGCCTCGTGATCGCCACCCTCAAGGAGGCCGGCCTCGACGTCTACGGCCTCGACGGCAGGCGCCTGCAGCGCATAGCGGCCCCGGCCGCGCCCGGCGAGGACGCCGCGCCGGGCCGCTTCAACAACGTCGACGTCGTCTACGGCTTCGAGCTGGACGGCGAGAGAACCGACCTGGCGCTGGTCAGCGACCGCGGCCGGGACCGGGTGCGGGCCTACGCCATCGACCCGGCCGCCGTCAGGGCGGGCAGGCCCCCGCTGAAGGACGTGACGGCGGCGAACGCCGCGCCGGTGTTCTCGGCGAGCGAGGCCGACGTCGACGACCAGCGCACCGCCTACGGCCTGGCCGCCTTCAGCGACGACGACAACGCCTACGTGGCGGTGTCGCGCCGCTCGGAGACCCGCGTACGGCTGCTGCGCCTGGAGGACCGTGACGGCCGCGTCGGCTACCGGACCGAGGACACCCTCGACCTGCCCGCCTCCTTCACCCTGCCGAACGGTGAGAGCTGGACGCCGTGCGCCGACCCCGGCGACCACGCGCAGGTCGAGGGCATGGTCGTCGACCAGGAGGAGCACGTGCTGTACGCGGCCCAGGAGGACGTCGGGCTGTGGCGGATCGACCTGGACGACGAGGAGTTCGGCCGGCCGAGGCTGATCGACCGGGTGCGCGAGTACGGCACCCCGTGGACGTATGACCCCGAGGCGGAGGAGGAGTGCGTCATCGACAGCGCCGACGATCCCGGCTTCGGCGGTGAGCACCTGAGCGCCGACGCCGAGGGCGCCACGATCTACCACGCCGCCGACGGCAAGGGATATCTGCTCGCCTCCAGCCAGGGCGACGACACCTTCGCCGTGTACGAGCGCGGTGGCCGAAACGCCTACCTCGGCTCTTTCGCCGTCACCGACAGCGCCGCCACCGACGGAGTGCAGCACTCCGACGGCAGCGCCGTGGTCAACGTCCCGCTCGGCCGGTCCTTCCCCAAGGGCCTGCTCGTCACCCACGACGGCGAGGCCACACCCGCGGACGGGGACCGGGAGGGCACGAACTTCAAGTTCACGGGCTGGGAGTCGGTGGCCGACGCGTTCCCGAAGCCGCTGACGATCGACACCGAGTCCTTCGACCCGCGCGACACGGACTGACCCACCGCCCGGCCGCTCGCCCGGATCAGGCGCCCACGATCCGGGCGAGCCTGCGGTACGAGTCCACCAGCGCCACCCGGTCGTACGTACTGGTCGTGACCAGCACCTCCTGCGCCCCCGTCTCCTTCAGCACCGTCTCCAGCTCGTGCGCGACCTGCTCCTCGGTGCCCGCGATGTGCCCGGTGAGGCCGCCCTCGTAGAAGCCGCGCTCCTTCTCGGTCATCACGAGAGCCTCGACACGCTCGGCGGGCGGCAGCGCGGGGAACGTGCCGTGTGTGCGCGAGTACGCCATCGACCAGGCCTCCGGCACGAGCAGCCGCCGGGCCTCCGCGGGCGTGGCGGCCACCGCGACGGAGCCGGAGATCACCACGTACGGCTCTGCGGCCCAGGGGGAGGGCCGGAAGTGCTCGCGGTAGTGATCGATCCCGCGCAGCATCTTCTCCCTGGTCCTGAGATCACCGATGACCATCGGCAGGCCCGTGCGGGCCGCGATGTCGGCGCCCTCGCCCATGGCCAGCACGAACGGCGGCACGGTCAGGCCCTCGGCGGGCCGCGCGTGCACCCCGGTCGGCGAGGAGCCGCGGAACCAGCCGAGCAGCTCCTGGATCTGCCCCGCGAAGTCCTCCGCGTCCTCCTTGTCCCGGCCCAGCGCCCTGCGCACCCCGTCGGTGAAACCGACGGACCGGCCCAACCCCATGTCGACACGCCCAGGGAACAGCGACTCCAGCACCCCGAACTGCTCGGCCACGACCAGCGGCCGGTGGTTGGGAAGCATCACTCCGCCGGTGCCGACCCGGATGGCGCGGGTCGCGGAGGCGACGGCGGCGGCCAGCACCGTGGGCGCGGAACCCGCGACGCCGGGCACGCCGTGGTGTTCCGACACCCAGAACCGGTGATAGCCGAGCGCCTCGACCTCCTGAGCCAGCCGTACGGTGTCGCGCAGCGCTTCGGCGGTCGGGTGGCCCTCGCGGGTGCGGGAGCGGTCGAGGACGGAGAAGCGGGTCGAGGCGATCACGGAGCTCATACCGGGTTCAACACCTGGGAGCCCACGGGATTCCTCATGGCCCCTGCGGGCTCTTCACGGTGCGATGTTGTGGTTCAGGCGGAACAGGTTGCCCGGGTCGTAGCGCCGCTTGAGGTCCCTGAGCCGGTCGTGGTTCGTGCGGTAGTTGGCCCGTACGCGGTCCTGGTCGTCGCCGTCCATGAAGTTCACGTAGCCGCCGCCCATGGAGTGCGTCTCCAGCGCCCCGTGGAAGGCGCGCACCCAGCCCTTCTGGGCCTCGCACTCCTCCCGGGTGGTCAGCGTCGGGCTGAGCGCGATCGCGTAGTCGGCGTCCCGGTAGGAGAAGGCGGTGTCCTCCGGGCCGACGCGGTGGCAGGCGCCGTCGATGGGGAAGACGACCGTCACGCTCTGGATCGAGGGTGTGGCGGCGCCGTACTGGACGAGGGCGTTGACGGCTCCGTCCGGCAGACCCTGGGTGAAGGAGCCCTTCCAGTAGTGGTAGAGCCCGGCGGGCACCAGGTCGTCGAAGAGCGTGTTGATCACCGGGTAGGGCATGCGCTCCAGGTGCCGGCCCACCACCGGCCCGAGTGCGGCGATCCGGTCCCGGATCTCGTCGTCCTCGTCCGGCGGCCCGCTCCAGCAGGCGATCACGCCGCACAGCGGCCGACCGTGCCAGCGCTCCGGCAGGAACGGCACCGGCGGTCCGAGTCCTACGACGAACACGGCGCCGAGCCGTTCGTCCGCCTCGGCGACCAGCTCCCGGTAGCGGCGGATCACATCGGCGTCGAGCGGGAAGAAGGTCGGCCCGCCGAGGATGTCGGCGACGGGATGCAGCCGGTACGCGAACGACGTGACGACCCCGAAGTTCCCGCCGCCCCCGCGCACCGCCCACATCAGGTCGCCGTGCTGGTCGTCCGTGCAGGTCATGAAGGATCCGTCGGCTGTCACGAGGTCCACCGCGACCAGGTTGTCGCAGGCCAGACCGCAGCGCCGGGCCAGATGGCCCAGGCCGCCGCCGGTCGTCAGTCCGCCCACGCCGGTGGTCGAGACGATCCCCCCGGTCGTGGCCAGCCCGAAGGCATGGGTGGCGTGGTTGACGTCCGCCCAGGTGCAGCCGCCCTCCACCCAGGCGGTGCGGGCGTCGGGGTCGACACGGATCCCGCGCATCCGGCCGAGGTCGAGGACGACCCCGCCGTCGCAGGTCCCGTAGCCGGGGACGCTGTGGCTGCCGCCGCGCACGGCGAGCGGCAGGCCCTGGTCGCGGGCGAAGTCCACCGTGGCGATGACATCGCCCGCGTCGACGGCCCGCACGATGATCGCCGGCCGCCTGTCGTGCATGGCGTTGTAGACCTTGCGGGCCTCGTCGTAGGCCGGGTCGCCGGGCTGGACGACGTCGCCGCGCACGGCTCCGCGCAGCCGGTCCAACAGCCGTTCGTCGAGGGTGGGTGTGTAGGTGGCCATGACCCCACCTGCTTTCCGCTCCGGGCTCGGGAAGAGGTACCTCTCCGGTCTACGCCGGGGCACCGGCGCGTTCATCGCCGGAATCGCCCATCACCGGTGGGCCCGGCATGGGCAGAACGGCCCATGGGGGCCGCCTTCAGGTGAGGCCGTGCTCGTACGCGTACGCCGTCGCCGCCGCCCGCGAGGACACGTCGAGCTTGGCGAAGATGTTGTTCAGGTGCCGGGCGACGGTGTGCTCGCTGATCACCAGCTCGGCGGCGACGGCCCGGTTGGTGCGGCCCGCCGCGACCAGCCGCAGCACCTGGATCTCCCGCTCGGTGAGCCCACCCGGCCGCGGCCGGCGCACATCGGCCAGCAGGGCCGCGGCCCGGCGGGTGTCGGGTACGGCGCCGAGCTGCCGGAAGGTCTGTTCGGCGGACCGCAGCTCCATCCGGGCGCCCTCGTCGTCCCCGGCGGCCCGGTCGGCGGCGGCCAGGGTCATCCGCGTCTGCGCCGCCTCGTACGGCACCCGCAGCTCCAGCCACAGCGTGAGCGCCCGACGCAGTCGGGGCAGTGCGCGGTCGAGGTCACGGGCCGCGAGGGCCAGTGCGCCCGAGGCCGCCGCGGCGCTCGCGTGCAGCAGCGTCGTCGACGAGCCGCACCGCCGCTGCCACTGACGGGCCAGGGTCCGCAGCTCCTCGGCGGCCGCGCGCGCCTCGGCCGTCCGGCCCAGCGCCAGGGAGACCTCCACCTGGGCCGCGAGCAGTCTGCAGCGTTCGAGACCGCCGGCCCCGGCCGTGTCGGCGAGCGCGAGCCGCAGGGCCGTGGCCGAGGCGTCGGCCTTGCCCTGGGCGAGCCGCAGCAGGGCGAGACCGGGCTGCGGGTCGCGGCCGAGCTCGTGGGTGCGGTCGTACGACTGCTCGGCCGCCGCGAGCTCGCCGCGCCGCCGCTGGATCTGGCCGACCACATAGACCGCCTCGGCGGCCATCCGCCGCTCGTACGGCAGCAGTTCCGCGCAGGTCCGCTCCGCCTCGGTGAGCGCCTCGGGCCAGCGGCCGTGCAGCTCCAGCACCTCGACCCGGTGCACCCGGCACAGCCCGCGGAAGTTGTTCTCGTCCGGCATCGCCGCGCACCAGCGCATGGCCGCGTCGGTCCATTCGGCGGCGCGTTCCAGATCGGCGCAGGCCATGGACTGCTGGAGGCCCAGGCAGTAGATCCACCCGGTGAAGAAGGAGCTGAGCTCACCCGCCATGGCCGAGCACATCGCCTCGTCCAGCAGAGCGAGCCCTTCACCGACCCGCCCCTGGGCCACCAGTACGCCCGCCTGTGCCTGGACGCTCATGGCGAGCAGATCAGGGCTGCCGCGGCGCCGCGCGATCCCGGCCATGCGCCGGGCCGTCGCCATCGCCTCGTCGAACGCGCCGCGCCGCTGGGCGTCCTCGGTGTCGACCCAGGCGAGATAGCACTGCTCGACGCACTCCGGCTCACCGCGCAGCTGCCGCCGGGCCCGGCGCAGCCAGCCGGCGGCCACGGCCCCGCGCCCCGCCAGCTGGTGCTCGTAGAACAGCAGCCAGGCCATGTGCCCCGCCCGCCGGGCCGCCCCCGCCTCGACATACCCGGAGTAGGCCCGCGTACGGTGCGCGATCGACTCCTCGACGTGGCTCGTCCACCAGGCGGCGTCGGCGAACGCGGCGCAGTCGTCGGGGGTGAGGCAGGCCGGGTCCAGGCCGCCCAGCAGCCGGTAGGCCGCCGCCCACGCCTCACGCGCGACGGCGTCCCTGGCCTGCCGCAGGGTGTCCGCGGCCGCCCTGTCGATCGTCCGCTCCGCCATCCGCGGCTCCCTTCTCGCGCTCCGCGAGCAGGACCGGCCCCTCACCAGAATAGGCAGGGCGAGCGGAGGGAGTCAGTGAGCGGACACCTGGAGCGGTGCCGGGTGCTCGTGGTCGCAGGTGTCGTCGATGCCGTACGTGTCCCAGGCCGGGAACGGGTCGTCGGCCGGAAGCCCCTCGCCGTCGGTCATCAGGCAGTCGGCCAGCGCCGCCCGGAGCGCCGCCGCGTCCAGCTGCGTGCCGATGAGGACCAGCTCCTGTGCGTGGGGCGCGTCGGTGTCGTGCGCCGCGCTGGGCTCGAAGCGGGCGACGGAGCCGGCCTGCGACCACAGCCCGGTCACCCGCGGCCGGCTGGCGAGGGTGAAGAACCCCTTGGAGCGCAGCACCTTGCCGTACGCGCCGCTGTCGAGGCGCTCGGTGACGAAGGTCCACAACCGCCCGGGGTGGAAGGGGCGTTCGGAGCGGAACACGGTGGAGGAGATGCCGTACTCCTCGGTCTCCGGCACATGGTCGCCGTTGAGCTCCCGTACCCAGCCCGGTGCCTGCTGGGCGCGTTCGAGGTCGAACAGCCGGGTGCCGAGCACGTCCTGGAGCGCCACGCGTCCCTGTACGGCGTCGACGAGCCGTGCGGCCGGGTTGAGCCGGTGCAGCGCCGCCCGCAACTGGTCCGCCGTCCCGTCGTCCACCAGGTCCAGCTTGTTGAGCACGATGACGTCCGCGAACTCGACCTGGTCGACCAGGAGGTCGCTGACGGTGCGCTCGTCGTCCTCGTACTGGTCGAGGCCGCGCTCGGCGAGTTCGTCGCCGCTGTCCAGCTCGGTGAGGAAGCCCGCGGCGTCCACGACCGTGACCATGGTGTCCAGGAGGGCGAGGTCGCCGAGGGTGGCTCCGTCGTCGCGGGCGAAGGCGAAGGTGGCCGCCACCGGCATGGGTTCGGAGATGCCGGACGACTCGATGAGGAGATGGTCGAAGCGGCCCTCGCGGGCGAGCCGGTCGACCTCCTCCAGGAGGTCGTCACGCAGGGTGCAGCAGATGCAGCCGTTGGTCATCTCGACCAGGCGCTCCTCGGTCCGCGACAGCGCGGCCTCGCCGCCCCGCACCAGCGCGGCGTCGATGTTGACCTCGCTCATGTCGTTGACGATGAC
Source organism: Streptomyces ferrugineus (assembly GCF_015160855.1). Lineage (NCBI taxonomy): Bacteria > Bacillati > Actinomycetota > Actinomycetes > Kitasatosporales > Streptomycetaceae > Streptomyces > Streptomyces ferrugineus. The sequence continues at coordinate 4,244,328 of NZ_CP063373.1, forward strand.
CGCGACGCGCAGTCCCTCGCGGTTCGCCAGGACATGGTTGAGCAGGGTCGTCTTGCCCGCCCCGAGGAAGCCGGACAGGACGGTGACGGGCAGACGGCGGTCGTACGGCATGTCCGGTCAGCCCTCGGGGCGCAGCAGTCCGCGCTCGTACGCCTTCACCAGGTGCTGCGGCACCAGGTGGCGTACGCCGTCGACCGTCACGGGCACGAGCTGCGGCGTGGTGGCCTTCCACTGGGCGCGGCGGTGGCGGGTGTTGCTGCGGGACATCTTCCGCTTGGGGACAGCCATGTCGGACCTCCTCGGTGGGTGAACACCGAGGAGGCTATATGAAAATGGATCCCATTAACAATTGACCGTTGTTTCCCGGGGCTGCTCCGGCGGGCTAGTCCTTGGTGCCCACCAGCATGCGCACCTCGAACTCCGTGTACGCGGCGTCCTCCTGGGGCTGCCGGCGTTCGCCCAGCACCGTGCCGAGCCAGCCGAGGAGGAAGCCCGCCGGGATGGAGACGATGCCCGGGTTCTGCAGCGGGAACCAGGCGAAGTCGGACTCCGGGTAGAACGAGCCCGGCGTGGCGGAGACCACGGGGGAGAACAACACCAGCAGGACCGAGCAGGCCAGGCCGCCCCAGAGGCTGAGCAGCGCTCCCTGGCCGGTGAAGCGGCGCCAGAAGAGGGTGTACACGATCGTCGGCAGGATCGCGGACGCCGCGATGGCGAAGGCGAGGAACGCCAGCGTCGCGGTGTTGGCGCCCCAGGACACCAGGGCGAGCATCATCGCCAGGATGCCGATGACGGCGGCGGACAGCCGGGCGACCATCAACTCCTCGGTCTCGCTCGCGCGGCCCTTGCGGATCACCTCGCCGTACAGGTCGTGGGCGAGGGAGGTGGCGGCGGCGAGGGTGAGGCCGGCGGCCACGGCCAGCAGCGTGACGAAGGCGAGGCAGGACAGCAGGGCCGTGAGGACGCCGCCGCCGAGGGCGTTGGCCAGGAGCAGCACGGCGGCGTCGCCCTTGTGGTCGGTGTTCGAGATGGTCTCCCGGCCCACGACGGCGGTGGCGCCGAGGCCGAGGACGCCGGCCGCCAGGCAGACCAGGCCCACCAGGCCCACCGCCCAGACGACGGAGGAGCGCAGGACGTCGACCTTACGAGGGGCGAGCAGACGCATCACGACGTGGGGGAGGGCGGCGAGGCCGAGGACGATCGCCAGTTGCAGGCTGAAGAAGTCGATCTTGCTCGAGGTGCTGACGCCGTAGCGCAGTCCGGGCTCCAGGAACTGGGTGCCGGTTCCGCTGTTGTCCGCGGCCGCGGACAACAGGGCGCCCGGGTTCCAGTCGTAGTGGTGCAGCACCATGACCGCGGTGACCGTCACGCCCGCCACCAGCATCACGGCCTTGATGATCTGGATGACCGTGGCTCCGGGTGCGCCGCCGATGGCCGCGTACACGATGACGATGGTGCCGATCACGATCACGCACAGGGTGCGGGTCGCCGCGCTGGGTTCGCCGGTGAACTGGGTCAACAGGGCGATGCTGCCGACGAGTTGGGCGACCAGATAGAGAGTGGTGATGGCCAGGGTGCACACGGCGAGGGCGAGTCGCGCCGGTCGCTGCAGCCGGGGCAGGCGCATGGCGAGGGTGTCGCCGAGGGTGAACCTGCCCGCGCGGCGCAGGGGTTCGGCGATCAGCAGCAGCACCATCATCCAGGCGACCACGGTGCCGCCGAGGTACATCAGCCCGTCGTAGCCGGTCAGGGCGACCAGTCCGGTGCTGCCCAGCAGGGTCGCGGCGGACAGGTAGTCACCGCACATCGCGAGGCCGTTGCGCAGCGGGGACATGGTGCGGTTGCCGAGGTAGAACTCGCTGATCTCGTCGCGCTGAGGGGCCGTCAGCAGTGCCATGAACAGCGTGACCACGACCACCGACAGGAACAGCACGAACGTCAGTTGCAGGCTGAACCGGTCGACGATGCCTTCGGACATGGTCACCACGTGCGGTACCCCCCGGAGCCGGGGCGGACGGTCTGTCCGGCGTCGCCGTGCGAGCCCGCCTGTTGCTGGTGCAGTCGTGAACTCAGGCCGCGGGCGAGCGGATCGACCCGGGTGCGCATGTGCCGTACATAGCACCAGGCCGTCACGCCCATCACGACGAACTGCCCGAGCCCCAGGGCGAGGCCAAGCGTGAGGGCCCCGGCCAGGCGCTGGTTCATCAGGCCGGGAACGGAGTGCGACAGCAGGACGTACAGCAGGAATCCGCCGACGGACAGGAGCGACGCGCGGACGCCGAACCCGCGCTGGGCGCGGCGCAGAGAGTGAAATTCAGGGTCTTCGGATATGCGCTGGGGTGGGGCAGGCGCGTTATTCGGCGAACCGTATGTGGAGCCGTATGTGGAGCCGTATGTGAAAGAATTGTCGTGCCATGGTGAAAAATCGGGCACAGGCGCACCTTCTTCGCTGCGTCATGCCGAACACACTGGTGAGTGCGGGCTTGGTGGGGGGACGGTCGGAGCGGCGAAAGCCGGAAGCCGGAGTATGTCAGCGGGCTCTTTCAACAATCAACCGGCTCTGTGAATTGCCGAACCCCGGTGGCGTGTTCACGCCCCTCACGATTCATCGGCGATCTTCTGTGGCCTGGGAAGAAAGGCCGTCCCGGAGATAGTCCGGACCATGCCTTTCGGCCGGTCTGTCTCAAACAGGACCCAGGAGGATCCCTGAAGCCCCTTTAGGGTGAGAGATGTGACGGACAGCAACGAGCGCCCGATCGCCGTGTTCGACCTGGACAACACCCTCGCCGACACGGCACATCGGCAGCACTTCCTGGAGCGCAGGCCCCGGGACTGGGACGCCTTCTTCGCGGCCGCCCCGCAGGACCCGCCCATCGAGGAGGGCATCGCCCTGGTCCGGGAGAGCGCCGAGGAGTGCGAGATCCGCTATCTCACCGGGCGTCCCGAGCGCTGCCGGCGCGACACCCTCGACTGGCTCGCGGCGCACGGACTGCCCGACGGGCCGGTGTACATGCGGCGCGACAACGACCGCAGGCCCGCCCGGCGCACCAAGCTCGAGATCCTGCGCCGCCTCGCCCGCACCCGGGAGATCCGGGTGCTGGTGGACGACGACGAACTGGTCTGCGAGGACGCCGAACGGGCCGGCTTCACCGTCGTACGGGCGCGCTGGACCGCCCCCTCCGCCGCGCTGAAGGCGGCACAGGAGCGGGAGGGGCGGACCTGAGGACCAGGCTCCTGGCCGCAGCCGCCTAGTCGGACTCCTCCAGGCGGAAGCCGACCTTCATGGTCACCTGCCAGTGCGCGATCTCACCGTTCTCGAGCTGGCCACGCACCTCGACCACCTCGAACCAGTCCAGGTTGCGCAGGGTCTGCGAGGCGCGCGCGATGCCGTTGCGGATCGCCTGGTCCACGCCCTCGGGCGAGGTCCCGACGATGTCCGTGACCCGGTAGGTGTGGTTCGACATGTGGGTGCTCCTCTCACACGCGTCACTCCACCGTGCCCCAAGGCGCGGCATCGCGCGAGCCGTCCGTCAGCGGGCCACGCTCAGTGACAGCGCGAAGCGGCCCTGACGGTCCGTCCACCAGTGCGACTGCTCCAGCCCGGCCGCCGACAGCTCCGCGCCCACTCCCTCCTTGCGGAACTTCGCCGACACCTCGGTGCGCATCTCCTCGCCCGCCGCGAAGTCGACGGCGAGGTCGAGCGCGGGCACCTTCACCGTGTGCGCCGTGCGGGAGCGCAGCCGCATCTCGATCCACTCGTTGTCCGCGTCCCAGACGGCGACGTGGTCGAAAGCGTCCGGATCGAAGTCGGCGCCCAGCTCCCGGTCGATGACGGTCAGCACGTTCTTGTTGAACGCGGCCGTCACCCCGGCCGCGTCGTCGTACGCCGCGACCAGGACCCGCTCGTCCTTGACCAGGTCCGTGCCGAGCAGCAGCGCGTCCCCGGGGGAGAGCAGGGCGCGCACCGAGGTGAGGAACGCGGCCCGCTCGGCCGGCAGCAGATTGCCGATCGTGCCGCCGAGGAACGCCACCAGCCGCGGACCCGGCGCCTCCGGCAGACCGAGGCCGCCGGTGAAGTCGGCGATCAGCGCGTGCACGTGCAGAGCCGGCCGCTCCTCGATGAGCGCGTGCCCGGCCTGGGTGAGCGCGCTCTCACTGACGTCGACGGGCACATACGTGTGCAGCCCGGTCAGCGCGTCGATCAGGTAGCGCGTCTTCTCCGAGGAGCCGGAGCCCAGTTCGACCAGGGTGCGGGCGCCGGTCGCGGCGGCGATCTCGCCGGCCCGGTCGACGAGGATCTCCCGCTCGGCGCGGGTGGGGTAGTACTCCGGCAACTCGGTGATCTTCTCGAAGAGTTCGCTGCCGTGCGCGTCGTAGAACCACTTCGGCGGCAGCGTCTTGGGAGTGCTGGTCAGGCCCTTGAGGACATCGGCGCGCAGGGCCGCGTCGGTGGCGTCCTCGGGCAGGGTGCGGGTCAGCAGGAACGGACTCACGTGCTGGGCTCCTTGGACGGTGCGGGGACCAGGGGGTCGCTGGGTTCCTTGAGCGGGGTGAGCAGCACATCGGTGCGGCTCGCCGCGAGGAGGGTGCGGTCGGGGACCTGAATCCAGTGCGGATCGTCGTCGTAGGGCTCGGAGGCCACGACGGTGCCGCCGCCGGGGCGGGTCAGATACCAGAGCGTGTCGCCCCAGGCGGTCGCGGCGATGGTCTCGCCGCTGGTCAGCAGCAGGTTGAGCCGGGAGCCGGGGGCCGCCTCGGCGACCTCCAGGACCGTGTCGGCCAGCGCCTGCCCCTCCTCGTCGCCGCCGCGCAGCCGCGCGAGGACCAGCGCCCACACGAACGCCGAGTCGTTGCGGGCCTCCAGCGACAGCAGGTCCACGGCGGGCAGGCCGGAGACCAGGGGCGTCAGCGAGCCGGGCCATCCCTTGACCGCGCCGTTGTGGCTGAACAGCCAGGTGCCCGCGGCGAACGGCGCCGCCGCGGCCTCCTGGTCGGCACCCGCCACCGTCGCGTCCCGTACGGCGGCGAGCAGCGCGGTGCTGCGGACGACCCGGGCGAGATCGGCGAAGGACACATCCGCCCAGATGGGCCCGGCCCGGCGGTACCGCGCCGGCACCGGATCCCCCTCGGCGTACCAGCCGACCCCGAAACCATCGGCGTTGACGGTCCCGTACCGCTGCCGCCGAGGCGCCCAGGACTGGCGGTACAGGCCGTGCGGTGGCTCCACCAGGAGTCCGCCGAGCGGCTCCTCGGGGCCCAGATAGGCAAGGTGACGGCACATCAGGCGTCTCCCGCCGAGCGGGCCGTGCGGAACCCGGAGAAGATCTGCCGCCGTATCGGATAGTCCCAGTTGCGGAACGTGCCCCGGCAGGCCACCGCGTCCACGGCGAACGAACCGCCGCGCAGCACCTTGTACTCGGGACCGAAGAACACCTCCGAGTACTCCTTGTACGGGAAGGCCTGGAACCCCGGGTACGGCAGGAAGTCGCTCGCCGTCCACTCCCACACGTCACCGATCAACTGCCGTACGCCGAGCGGCGACTCGCCCTCCGGGTAGCTGCCCGCCGGCGCCGGGCGCAGATGCCGCTGGCCGAGGTTGGCGTGGACCGGCGCGGGATCGGCGTCGCCCCACGGGTAGCGCATCGAGCGGTCACCGGCCGGGTCGTGGCGGGCCGCCTTCTCCCACTCGGCCTCGGTGGGCAGCCGCCGCCCGGCCCAACGGGCGTAGGCGTCCGCCTCGTACCAGCACACGTGCAGCACCGGCTCGTCCGGCGGCACGACCTCGGTGACGCCGAAGCGGCGCCGGAGCCACTGCCTGCCGTCCCGGTGCCAGAACAGCGGGGCGTGGATCGAGTGCTGCCGGATGTGCGCCCAGCCCTCCGGCGTCCACCAGTGTTCGGTGTCGTAGCCGCCGTCCTCGATGAACGCCTGGTACGCGGCGTTCGTCACCGGCGTGGTGTCGATGTGGAACGGCGCCACCTCGCGCCGGTGCGCCGGGCGTTCGTTGTCCAGCGCCCAGGGTTCGGTGGAGGTGCCCATGGTGAACGGGCCGCCGGGGACCAGGACTTCGGACGGCCCCGTGAACAGGGGCACCGGATCCGGGTCGGGGGCGGTCAGGGCTTGCGGCCCCCTGCGGAGCTGATGGGTGATCAGCATCGTCTCGTCGTGCTGCTGCTCGTGCTGCGCGATCATCCCGAAGGCGAAGCCCGCCTCGGTCAGCCGCGTCCCGTGGAACGCGGTGCTCTCCAGGATGTCCAGCACCCGACCGCGCACCTCGGCCGCGTAGTTCCGGGCCTCGCCCGGCGGCAGCAGCGGCAGCGAGGGGCGTTCGGCGCGCGGGTGCTCGAAGGCGTCGTAGAGGCCGTCGATCTCGGGCCGCATCGCCTCCCGCCCGGCGACCGCCCGCAGCAGCCACTGCTCCTCCTGGTTGCCGATGTGCGCGAGGTCCCACACCAGCGGCGACATCAGCGGCGAGTGCTGGGCGGTCAGGTCGGGGTCCTCGACACAGGAGGTGAGCAGGGTGGTGCGGGCACGGGCGGTGGTCAGGGTGGTCAGCGCCCGCTCGCGGAGCGTGTCGACGTCGAAAGCGGGGTCGGTCATGTGCGGATGTCCTTCCCATGCAGGGTGCGGTCCGTGCCGTAGAGCTCGTCCAGCAGGTCGTCGGCGGGGCAGCGGCCCCTTGCGACATAGCGGTCCTGGTACGCCGCCACCGCGTCCATGACCTCGGCCGTGGCCCCCAGCCGGGGCAGGGCCTGTAGCGCCGCCGCGAAACAGGTGTCCGCCACCTCCCGCAGCTCCGGGTCGGCGAGGCCCGAGCGGGCCGCGTCGGTCCACAGCGGGTTGTGCGGCGCGGGCAGCGACAGCGCGCGCTCGGCCAGCGGCTTCACGGCGCGGTAGGCGGTCTCGGCCGCCTCCGGGTCGTCGAAGAGCGCGGTCGTCACGGCGAGCGGCACGATCCAGCCGTCCTCGCCGGGCTGGGCGTCGATCATGCGCAGTTCCAGATGGCCACGCGGTCTGACCGGCGGGAACAGTGTCGTGAGGTGGTAGTCGAGATCCTCCTGCGTGGGCGGTCTGGGCACCCCCGATCCGGGCGCCCTCGATCCGGGCGCCCCCGATCTGGTCCACTCCCGGAACGACAGCCCGTCCGGGACGTCCCACGGGCCACCCTCCCGGCGCACGCACATCACCGGCGCGTCCAGGACGTGCCGCGCCCAGACGGCCCGAGGATCGCCGTTCAGCGGGGGAGCGCCCGCGCGGCCCGGGCCGATCTCCATCCACAGCAGCTGCCGGGTGGAGAGCCAGCCGGTGGGCTCGCTCCCGGCCAGCGGGGAGTTGGCGAACGCGGCGACCAGGACCGCGCCGAGCTGGTGCGCCAGCCACCAGCGCCGCCCGTGCCCGAGGGTGCCGGGCTCGTCGTATCCGGCGTCCAGGCACACCTGGACGGAGGCCGAGGTGCACATCATGGCGCGGCCGGCCGGACCCGCACGGTCCAGATACGCCTCCATCGCGTCATAGCGCGGCTGGCGCAGGAAACGGCGGGGCGAGTGCCAGGGATCGTTGCCGATGCCGACCAGAGCGAGACCGTGCTCGCGCAGGACCGCGCGGGCGGCGTCGAGGTCGGCGGAGACGGTACCGATGCACTCCATCAGGGAGGCGGCGGGCGGCGAGCTCAGCTCCAGCTGGCCGCCGGGTTCGACGGTGAGCGCCGACCTCAGGGGCACGGTCCGCAGTGCGGCGTAGGCCGCTTCGAGTCGTTCGGGTGTCACGGGGAGCCGCGGGCTGCGCAGCTCATGGACGAGCCATTCCACTTCGACCCCGAGCGTGCGGGGTGGGCCGGTCTTGAAGCAGATGCCCCGGACCAGGGCCTCCACCTCGGCTTCGGTGACCGCGGTGCGAGGCTGCTCCGTACAGCCACTGACCGAATCGGACATGTCGGGATCCTCCTGAGAGTCCAGGGTGCAGTGCCACCGGCCCGGATCTTGTGGGGCCGGGTCGGCACACTCGTCCAACCCAAAACCCTCTCGCCGCTTCGCACAAGAGTGCGTAGCGGCGCGTTCCGGAGCGGTAACTTCCGCGCTCCGGGCGTTGGCAGGGGCTTTCCCGGTCGTTCTCGGTCGGCTGTGGGGCCCGGGAATTCTGTTGCACCGCATCACCAGCATCGCTCACGATGCGTGGGTGAGCACGACGGGGGAGATCGCGGGCGGCCCGAGCGGTCGCGTGACCATGGCGCGCACGGGGGTGGCGCCATGAGCGCGCGCCTGCGCGGGATCGCGCGGCAGACGGAACAGATCGTGGCGGCGGGCGGCTACCGCGCGCCCGGCGGCCATGAGGTGACCATCGGCGCGGCGATCGAGGCGGCGCGGGCCGGTACGCGCATGTACGGGCCCGGGCCGCTGCCGCTGCCCCGGATCTCCCGCATGGAGACGTTCTTCGAGGTCACGGGCGAGAGCAGCCTGGAGGCGGCCCGTCGGCTCGGCGCCGGGACCGCCGCATTGAACTTCGCCTCGGCCCGCAACCCGGGCGGCGGCTTCCTGAACGGCGCCCAGGCCCAGGAAGAGGCCCTGTGCCGCGCCTCCGCGCTGTACACCTGCCTGATCGAGGCCCGTGAGTTCTACGACCACCACCGCGCCCACCGCGACGCGTTCTACACGGACCGCGTCATCCACTCACCCGGCGTCCCCGTCTTCCGGGACGACCGAGGCGGCCTGCTGGACGAGCCGTACACGGCCGGCTTCCTGACCGCCGCCGCCCCGAACGCGGGCGTCATACGGCGCAGGACACCCGAGCGCACGGGCGAGTTGCCGCGGGCCCTGGCGATCCGCGCCGAGCGCGTGCTGGAGACGGCCGCCGTGCACGGATACCGGCGGCTGGTGCTGGGCGCCTGGGGCTGCGGGGTGTTCCAGAACGACCCCGCGCAGGTGGCGGGGGCGTTCCGGGGACTGCTCGGGCCCGGCGGACGGTTCGCCGGGGCCTTCGAGCACGTGGTGTTCGGGATCCTGGACCGCACACCCGACAGCCCGGTGCGCGCCGCGTTCGCCCGGGCGTTCCCGGAGCCTCAGGTCCAGCCGTAGCGCTCGTGCAGCCGCCGCCTGACCAGGTTGAACCGCCCCCGGTCCAGGGCGCATGCCTCCCGGCGCATGCCCTGCTCGTGCAGCCGGAGGATGCGGTCCACGTCGACCCAGGAGTCGCGCCCCGATCGGTCCCACGGGCCGCTGCCGATAGCGACCCACTCCCGGTCCCCGTCATGCCGTTTGCTCGACAACTGCACGGCGAGGAACGTGCCGCGGGCCTCCCGTGCGACGACGAGCACGGGGCGGTCCTTGCCCCTGCCGTCGTTCTCCTCAAAGGGAACCCAGGTCCACACGATCTCGCCGGGGTCGGGGTCGCCGTCGTGCGCGGGGGAGTACTCCGTGCGCACCTTGCCGACCGCGCGGGGGTCGGCCTCGGTGGTGGCGGTGGGGCCGGAGCGGCCCGGTACGTTCTCGTCGGTAAGGGTGCTCACGGGGGCACCTTAGGGGCCGGCCCATGAGCCGCGCGTGGCGGGTCACTTCTCGTCCAACGGCACCTTCCCGTTCGGGATGACCGCGCTGGGCGCCGTCTCCCCCCGCTGCGGCGGCCACAGCTCGTGCCACCGCAGCTCCGACTCCAACTGCGCGGCCAGCGAGATCAACAGCGGCTCGCTGTTCGCCGGCCCGAGCAACTGCCCGCCGACGGGCAGATCGCCCACGAACCCGGCGGGGACGTTGACACCGGGCCAGCCCAGCACGTTCCACGGCCAGGCGTAGGGGCAGGCCGCGATCATCGCCCGGTCGGTGGCGAAGCCGCCGAGGCCGAGCATCGCGCCGATCCGGGGCGGGGGAGCGGCCGTTGTGGGCGCGAGGACGACGTCGTACGACTCGTAGAACCTGCCGATACGACGGTGCAGGACCGCCTCCGCACGCCGCGCCGCCCGCAGCGGGAGCCCGCCGAGAAGCCGGCCGAGGCGGGCGGCGCTGCGGGTGCGCGGGTCGAGCAGCGCGGGGAAGGGGACTTCGTCGGCCCACTCGGCGATACCGGCCGTCGCACGCGGGACGAAGGTCAGCCCGATCTGGCCGTACGGCGGATCGGCCTCCTCGACATGGTGCCCCAACGCGCTGAGCTTCTCGGCGAGTTGGACGATCCTGGCCCGCACCTGCGGATCGAGTCGGGCGGGCACGGCGGTGAATGGCGGCCTGAGGGAGAGCGCGACGCGCAGCCGGCCGGGGTCGCGGCCGACGGCCTCGCAGGCGTCGACCGCGGGCGGTCGGTGGGGGTCGAGTTCGTGGTTGCCGGCGGCGGCGTCCAGCAGGAGGGCCGCGTCGGCGACCGTACGGGCGAGGGAGCCGTTGACGGTGATGCCCTTGAAGGACTCGCCGCGCGGCCAGGTGGAGATGCGCCCGCGCTGCGGTTTGATGCCGATGAGGTGGGTCCAGGACGCGGGGATCCGCACCGAGCCGGCGCCGTCCGAGCCGAGCGCGGCGGGGACCAGCCCGGCGGCGACGGCGGCGGCCGAACCGCCGGACGAGCCGCCCGGCGTGTGGTCCCGGTGCCATGGATTGCGGGTGGCGCCGAAGGCGGGCCCCTCGGTGAACGGCCACTGTCCCAGCTCACAGGTGTTGGTCTTGCCGACGATCACGGCCCCGGCCGCCCGCAGCCGCCGTACCGCCTCCCCGTCCTCGGCGACCGGCGGGAACTCCCCGCGGCAGCCGAACGCGGTCGGTTCGCCCGCGACGTTCATGTCGTCCTTCACCGCGACCGGCACACCGAGCAGCGGCAGGCGCAGCCCGGCCGCGAGCTTCTCGTCCGCGGCCGCCGCCTCGGCGAGAGCGGCCTCGGAGCGCACCACCCGGAAGGCGTTCAGGGACTCCTGGCTCGCCTCGATCCGCGCGAGCGCCCCGGCGACGAGGGACTGCGACGTCACCTCCCCGCCGGCCAGCGCACGGGCGGACTCGGCCAGGCCTGCGGCACGGTCGGGCGTCATACGGGCACCTCCGGGACGACACTGTCTACCGAACGGTAACCTCCGGTCGCCGGGGGCGGAACGTTTTCGACCGGTGCGGCTCCCAGGTTCACCACAGGTTTCTCCCAGGTCTCGCCTCCCGTGCGCAAACCATTGACGCGCCCGAGCCTCACCCCTACTTTCTGATCGAATTCCCGAACTACGTTCGAAATGTCGGACGTTACGGACGTGTGCTTCGGGATCGTCCCTTGAGCCCCAGGGAGAGCCGCACGTGACCAGACGTCCCCACACCCCGTCCCGCCGCACCCTGCTGCGCGCGATGGCCGCCGTGCCGGCCTCGGCGCTGATCCTGGGCGAGGCCCCCGGTCTGCTCGGCACCGCGCTGGCGGCCGCCCCGCCGAACGGCTCGGCCACCCGCTACTCGATCGTGCCGTTCCTGAACAGCAACGACGGGACCGTGAACGTCTACCAGTCGGACGACGCCACCGACTTCCGTCTGGTCAGGGCCTCCGCGTACACACCGCCGAGCAACCGCATCCGCGACGCGAGCATCATCAGGCACACCGACGGCTACTACTACATCACCTACACGACCCACACCTGGCAGGACACCAGCACCACCATCGGCTTCGCGCGCAGCAGCGACCGGGTCAACTGGACGTTCCTGTACGACTACCCGGTCCCGATCGCGGGCCTCTCCCGCGCCTGGGCGCCGGAGTGGTTCGTCGACAGCGACGGCAGCGTGAACGTGATCGTGTCGTGCTCGACCGCCAACGACCAGTGGATCTTCACGCCGTATCTGCTGAGGGCGACGAACTCCGCGCTGACGGCGTGGAGTTCACCTCTCGCGCTGTCCGGCATCGGCGCGAACCACATCGACACGTACATCGTGAAGATCGGCTCCACCTACCACGCCTTCACCAAGAACGAGACGACCAAGTACATCGAGTACGCGACGGCGTCGTCGCTGACCGGCCCCTACACCATCTCGAGGACCGGCGACTGGGCGGGCTGGGGCAGCTACCGCGAGGGCCCGTCCGTGATCCAGCTCGACAACGGCGCCTGGCGGATGTTCTTCGACGGCTACGGCGACGGCACGTACTACTACAGCGACAGCTACGACACGTTCGCCACCTGGTCGGCCCCGGCCGCACTGCCGGTCGTCTCCGGCACCGCCCGCCACTTCACGGTCATCAAGGAGACGGTCTCGGGCGGCCCGGCCCTGGCGAAGAACGTCACCCGCTCCTTCCGGTCGGGCAACTACTCCACCCGCTACTGGCAGACGCAGTCCTCCCTGCTCAACCTCCCGGTGGTCAGCGGCTCCAGCACCACCGCCGAGAAGCGGGCCGCCACCTTCACGGTCGTGGCCGGCCTCGCCGACGCCAACGGCTGCTCCTTCCGCGACGCCTCCGGCAACTATCTGCGCCACTACGACTTCCGAGCCCGCTTCGACCCGAACGACGGCACGTCGATCTTCGCCCAGGACGCCACGTTCATCGCCCGAGCCGGCGCCCAGAGCGGCTCGATCCGCTTCGAGTCGTACAACTACCCCGGGTGCTACCTGCGGCACTACAGCTACCAACTGCGCGTGGACCGCACGGACGGGACGGAGCTGTTCCGGCAGGACAGTTCGTTTGTGCCGGTGGCGGCCTGGGCCTGAGCTGGGGCATTGCTGACCTGGGAAGTCGGCTTGAGGGATCCCGGCTGTGGCATGGGCGTTGAGCGTCGGATCGAGTCGCCGTCCGTGGGGAGGAGTGGGCTCCGTTGGTGAGTAGTCCGTGGTGCTAGCGAGTGGGCCTTGCGGTACGACATGGCACATGTCGTAGGAACCGTCTTTGGGCGTCCACGTGGTCCGAAGCGGCACCGTTTGCGTAGGCGGATTCCCTGAGGTCCGGGAGCGTGTACGGAGTTGGTGACACGGGGCGTGACACGTGAGGCGCCTTTGGCGCCCTGGTTCGACAGGGATTCAGTGCAGACGGGGGCCTGATACGACGGGCCTCGCCGACTTGCTCCGGCGAGGCCGGTCGTGCATGTGCTGAGGCCGCCCTGGAAATGCCTCCGCTTCGGAGTTCAGAGGAGCGGGGGAGGGGCGACGTCGTGGTCGGTTGTCCCGGAAGAGACCAGGCGACCCCGTGACCTGCCACGCTGGGCGGCTGCGCGTCGCTGGCCTGCGCAGATGACCTTTCGGCTGTTTCGCGCTCGTGCCCGTTGACGCAACCGGAAGTCCCAGAGAAGTCCCACGGAACTCCCACTGCCGACGGCCACTCTTTCGGCGTTGTGCAGGGTGAGGATGACGTCCCCTCGGGTGGTGTGGCCGGGTCGCCTTCGTGATGGCGCAGGTCCCGACGGTGATCGGCCCGGCATCCGCGAACCCGGCGGGGACGTCGCCGTGACCATCTCGCGCAGCGGTCCGGGAGGTCCGGGAGTTGGTCGATCGTCTGGTTGCCGAGGGGGGTCCGTCCTGCCGACCTCGATGACGACGAGGTCGCCCCTTGAACCGGCTTCCGGAGATGCCGGCTCCCGGACGACGCCGGACGAGCCAGAGGTATACCTGGGCGGGTGGAGTCCGGGCTGTGGCTGCCCAGGTGGGCGTCGGTCCGGGACGGCTGGTGGAAGTGCCGTACCGGACCGATGGAGGTCACGCCTCGCGGGAACCCTCGTACATGGCCTCGATGGCCTTGGTGTACTCGCGCTCCACGACAGGCCGCTTGACCTTGAGGCTGGGGGTGAGCTCACCGTGCTCGACGTCGAGGTCGCGCGGCAGTACCGAGAACTTCTTGATGGTCTGCCACCGCTGCAGTTCGCCGTTGACACGCTGCACGAAGCCGTCGATCAACTCGTGCACCTGCGGTGACGAGACGACCTCCGCGTAGCTGCGGCCTTCGAGGTCGTGGGATGCCGCCCACGGCATGATGACGGTCTCGTCCAGGGCGATCAGAGCGGTGCAGTAGTTGCGGCCGTTGCCGATGACCAGCACGTTGCTCACGAACGGGCAGACGGCCTTGAAGCGCCCCTCGATCTCCGTGGGAGCCACGTACTTGCCGCCCGAGGTCTTGAACAGGTCCTTCTTGCGGTCGGTGATCCGGACGAAGCCGTCGCCGTCGACCTCGCCGATGTCGCCGGTGTGGAACCAGCCGTCGCTCTCCAGTACCTCGTCGGTCTTCTCCGGAAGGTTGTGGTAGCCGCGCATGATTCCGGGGCCTCGGAGAAGGATCTCGCCGTCGTCGGCGATGCGGACCTCGGTCCCGGGAAGGGGTTTGCCGACGGTGCCGACGCGAAGGTCGTCGGCGGGGTTGACGGTGCAGGCGGCGCTGGTCTCGGTCAGACCGTAGCCTTCGAGGACTGGCACGCCGGCGCCGGCGAAGAAGTAGCCGATATCAGGCGCGAGGGCGGCACTGCCCGAGACGCTACCGCGCAGATTGCCACCGAAGGCAGCGCGGATTTTGCGGTACACCAGCCGGTCGGCCAGGGCGTGCCGCACGGAGAGCCACAAAGGGACCCTGCTCCTCGCGGTCGCCGCCACGGTGTTCTGCTGCGCCCTGGCGTAGTCGCGGGCGATGCGCGCCGCCCAGAGGAAGATCTTGTACTTGGCGCCGCCCTCTGCCCTCGCCTTGCTCGCGATGCCGTTGTAGACCTTCTCGAAGATCCGCGGTGCGGACGCCATCACGGTGGGCCGGACGGCGGGCAGGTTGGTGATGATGCGGTCGACACGCCCGTCCACGGCCATCACATGTCCGGTCCTGATCTGGCCGGATATCAGAGCCTTGCCGAAGACGTGGGACAGCGGCAACCAGAGGAACTGCACGTCGTCGGGGCGCAGCAGCCCGCTGACCTCCTGCGCGACACCCTGGTAGGACCAGCAGTCGTGGACGAGGCGAACGCCCTTCGGGCGGCCGGTCGTGCCGGAGGTGTAGATGAGGGTCGCAAGCTGTTCCCGCTCGATGGCACCGACGGCTGCCTCGATCGCGTCAGGGTGCTCTTCCAGATACGCGGTGCCGAGCTTCTCGAGTTCGGCGAGGGACAGCACCTCCAGGCCGTCCACGGGTGAGGCGTCCGCCTGTGGGTCGAAGAGGATTGCGTGGTCGAGGCCGGGCAGGCGGTCGGCATGGGCGACCGCCTTGGCCAGCTGCCCGACGTTCTTGACGAAGATCGCCCGGCTGCCTGAGTCGGCGAGGATGTACGCCGTCTCGTCGGCATTGGTGCTGGGGTAGACGGCGGTGGCGGCAGCGCCCGCGCACATGACGCCCATGTCGGCCAGGATCCATTCCACGCGAGTGGAGGAGATCGCCACACGCTCCTCGGGACGCACCCCAAGTGCAAGAAGGCCGGCCGCGATCACCTTGACCCGCGCGCCGGTCTGCGCCCAGGTCAGCGAGTGCCACTGCTCGGTGCCGGAAGAAGCGCCGTCGTCGACAGGCGTGGGGTAGCGGTAAGCCTCCAAGTCGGGCGTGGCCCGGACTCTTGAGAGGAAGAGGTGCGCCACGGAAACGGGGCGGCTTTCAAGAAGGGACTGCGCGGAACTCACAACGACCTCCGTGCCCGGATGCGCCCATCCAGAGACTTGTTAACTGACTGGTAACTCGTAAGCAGAGCTGAGATTAGAGGCAAAACAGCCGACGCGCGAAGTGCATCTGCTCAGACGGCGAGCCACCGAGCCGACCTCTTCGAAGCCGCGCCAGCACGATAGACCCCCTCGCTCACACGCCCGTTCCGGCCCGACACCCCACGCCGAAATGCCGTAGCACAATAGGTCCTTCTACCGACACCACCGATCTGGTGGCGCCTCCGTGCCTGTAGCGGCAAACACGGTCGACAGTGAGTAGTCCGAGGGCGGTCCATCCGCGTGTCGCGTACCTGCGCCGCTCGTTCCTCCCAGCGTCTTCGAGGCGGCGCCGGACCTGCGTCGAGCCGAGCAGCGCGTCGTCATCCCACAAGACGATTCGGGCAGTGCTGGCCATACGCAACACGACTTCCCGAGCATCGGCTCTGGAAGTTCGGTACGGACCCCTGCCGGTGGGCGCAAACAAGCGTGAAGTCGGCGAGGCCGTAGGGCCGTCCGTCCATCTCGAGTGGCACCCGGTGGAAGCCGGGGCGGTAGCGGGTGTACTGACGGGGCCGTGGGACGGGCGTCGGATGCTGTTCACCAAGGGGCAGGCCGCGGGCGGTCAGTTCGAGGTCTTCGGCGTGAGGCGCTACGACATGCTCCCGTACGACCTGGGGCAGGGGCACGCTGTCAGATCCCTGCTGAATCGCGGTCTTGGGCCCGGTCCCACGCCGTGCTGAGAGCGCGCGCCAAGCGAGGCGCTGCGGCTGTGCGCGACCCTCACGTACACCAACGGAGGACCAACGGAACGGTCTTCCCTCAGACTGCTGCGCTGATGAGTCTTCGATGAATCGCCGACCGTGGGTGCGCTGCGCGCCGTTCGTCAATGCGCTACAGCAGTGGGTGGAACGTGTAGCGACGGCCTGGTCGAGCGGGCAGAAGCCCAGGGCGGGAGGCCGCTCCCCAGACGGCCCGCCACGGTGGAACGGCGTATGAGGGTTCGTCGGCTGGTCAGACCCCGGACGAGACTTCGGTCTTCCCACCAGAGGCCGCGGCTGTTCCCTGTGTCGCCCGGAGTGTCTTGTTGCGGCGTACGGAGGACAGGAAGGAGGCCGCGATCAGGAACACGCCGACCAGGCCGGTGATGATCTCGCTGATCTCGTGTCGGATCGTCACCAGCAGGATCGCGGCAAGCGCACCGATCGCGTAGTGGGCGCCGTGCTCCAGGTAGACGTAGTCGTCCAGGGTGCCCTCGCGGACCAGGTAGACCGTCAGTGAACGGACGTACATCGCGCCGATGCCCAGGCCGAGGGCCATCCAGAAGATGTGGTTGGTGATGGCGAAGGCGCCGATCACCCCGTCGAAGGAGAATGACGCGTCCAGCACTTCCAGGTACAGGAAGAGGAAGAACGCGGCCTTGCCGGCGAGGGCGACCGCCGAGACCGGTTTGCCCTCGGCCCTGGCCTTCTCTTCCTCCTCGTGTGCGTGCTCCTCCTCCTCTTCGAGTTTGTCCTCGAAGTACCCGGACAGGCCGCCCACGACGAGGTAGGTGACCAGTCCGGCGACGCCGGAGAGCAGCACGGTGGCGGACTTGTCCGCGTGGCCCGTGCTGACGTGGGCGTGGGTGGCGAAGGCCATCGCGGTGGCCAGCAGTACGATCAACGCGACGCACACCGAGAGCATGTCGACCTTGCCGAGTCTGGCGAGCGGGCGTTCCAGCCAGGCCAGCCACTTGATGTCCCGGTCCTCGAGGATGAAGTCCAGGAAGATCATCAGCAGGAACATACCGCCGAAGGCGGCGATCGCCGGGTGGGCGTCGGTGACCAGGTCCTCGTAGCGGTTCGGGTCGTCGAGGGCGAGCTGCACCGCCTCGACGGGGCCGACCTTGGCGCTGATGGCGACGATCACGACCGGGAACACCAGCCGCATGCCGAACACCGCGATCAGGATGCCGACGGTGAGGAAGATCCGCTGCCAGAAGGCGTTCATCTTCTTCAGGATCCCGGCATTGACCACCGCGTTGTCGAAGGACAGCGAGATCTCCAGGATCGACAGGATCAGGACGACCCCGAACGCCTCCCATCCCCACTGCCACGCGGCGAAGGCAAGACCGCCCGCTGTTACGGCGAACGACCAGCCGAATGTCCTCAAGATCATGTCTTTCCCATGCGGTCGGAGTAAGTCAGTCGGAGTGAATACGGAGGCTGGAGGTCTCCGGCGCTGCTCGTGTCACGACGCCAGCCGGTCGAGATGGCTTGTGGGCGCGTGGGGTGCTACCTCGAACCAAACGGTCTTTCCCGTGGCCGTGGGTGTACTGCCCCAGTCGGCCGCCAGAGCCGCGACCAGCAACAGGCCGCGGCCGCTCTCGGCGTACGGCCCGCCACCATGCGAGGCCGGGAAAGGGCGAGCCGTGTCGGCCACCTCCACCCGCAGCCGGGCCCTCGTCCAGCTCACGACGGCGCTGTACGGGCCGGTGGCGTGCCGCAGCGCGTTGGCGATCACCTCGCCGGAGAGCAGCGCCAGGTCATCCAGCGTCTCGTCCGGAAGCGGCAGACCCCAGTCACGGACCGTCGACAGGACGAGCCGACGAGCCGTGGGAACGGTCTCGTCCCCCGCGCTGAGGGTGAATCCGCGGCGCAGGGGTTCTCTGTGGAAGTTCACCATGATCATCCCTTGACGGGTGCGCTCCCCGGTGCGGACCGGGCTGCGACACCACGGACACGGTCGGCGCGGGCGTGGGGCGGCAGGCATATGGAGAAGGGGCTGGCAGTGGTTTCCGGGAGCGGCCGGATGGGCTTGTCGTTCGCGCGTGTTGGTGCGTTCTCGCCGGGAGAGGCTGACCCTGCCCACGATGGCTGGCGTGGCCGGCCCGGCCCGGAAGCACCGGGCCGGCCACCTTCCCCTATGTCTGACTCAGGACTTCTGGGCGAGGGCTTTCAGCGCCTTCTCCGCGCCGGGGTTCAGCGGGACGGGGGTGACGATCTCAGCCATGTCGAGTTCGATCTCGGCCGCGGCCGCGTTCACCTTCTCCAGGTCGCTCTTCTTCTTGTAGATGAGGTTGACGATCTCGGCGGCGAGGTCCGGGTCGAAGCCCTTCTTCACCAGCAGCACGTTGGGTACCACGATCGTGGGTACGTCCTTGGGCTGGTTGTATACGGACTTGGGGATGGAGCTCGTCTGGTAGACGTCGCCGTACTCCTCGTTCAGAGCAGGCAGCTGCGGTGTCACGTCCAGGAAGCGGACCTCTTTCTTGAGGCTGGTGGTGAGGTCCGTGATGCCGCCGCTGGGCAGTCCGCCCGACCAGAACAGGGCGTCGATCGTGCCGTCCTTCATGGCGTCCACGGTCTCGGGGAGGCCCAGGCGGTCGGCGGAGATGTCCTTGGCGGGGTCCAGTCCTGCGGCCTGCAGCAGCCGGTTGGCGATCACTTCCGTGCCGGAACCGGGGGCCCCGGTGGAGATTCGCTTGTCCTTCATGTCCTTGATGGAGTCGATCCCCGAGTCGGACCGGACCAGCACCTGGGTGTAGTTCGGGTACAGCCGGGTCAGCGCCTCGATGTCCTGGGGGGAGGAGAAGGACTCCTTGCCCTTCACGGCGTCGCCTGCGGTGTCCAGCAGGGAGAAGGCGATGTCGTAGGTGCCGGCGCCGAGGCCCTGGATGTTCTGCACGGACGCGCCGGTGGTGGTGGCGGTGGCCCGGTAGCCGTCGATGTTGTCGGAGATCAGCTCCGCGAGGCCGCCGCCGATCTGGTAGTAGACGCCGGTGGTGGGCCCGGTCGCGATGGTGAGCCGGCCTCCCTTCCCACCACTGCCGGCGGCCGTGTTCTCCGTCTGCTTCCCGCCACCGCAGGCGGTGGCGAGGAGACCTATGGCGAGTGCGGCGGTGGCGAGGCGCAGGGTGCGCATCCGGTGCTTCACGAGGGTCATGAGGGGAGCTGTCCTTCCGTGATGGTGTTCGCCTCTCGGTTCTCACCGGTGGTGGGGACCGAGAGGGCGGGCTGCCTGCGGCGCACCAGATGCACGCCGAGGGCGAGTGCGAGGGCCGCGAAACCCGCGGTGATCGCTACGGGTTCGAGGTACAGGAGGCACAGGGCGGCGGCCGCGCACAGGGCCCGTTCCACCGGTCCTGCCGGGCCGAGGAGCCGGCCTCCGGTGGCGGCGGCCAGTGCGGCCACGGCGAGGGCGGAGACGGCGGTGGTCCACAGGACGCCCCACAGGCCGCC
Organism: Streptomyces ferrugineus; assembly: GCF_015160855.1. Classification (NCBI taxonomy): domain Bacteria; kingdom Bacillati; phylum Actinomycetota; class Actinomycetes; order Kitasatosporales; family Streptomycetaceae; genus Streptomyces; species Streptomyces ferrugineus. The sequence goes on from NZ_CP063373.1 coordinate 4,264,069, forward strand.
CGTGCCGAGAAGATGGGCGCCGTTGTCGGTGAGGACGAAGGCGAACGGCACCAGGAACGCGGGCAGCGAGTACTTCCAGGTCGCGACCATGGTGCGCATCGGATTGCCGCCGGTGATGGCGGCCGAGGCGGCCGCTGCCATGGCCGTGGGCGGGCTCACCTCGGAGAGCACGGCGTAGTAGAAGATGAACATGTACGCCTCGTGGGTGGCGACTCCCAGTTCGAGCAGGGCGGGCGCGATGATCACCGCGGCGATGATGAAGGAGGCGGTGACCGGGACCGCGAGCCCGAGGATCGACACCGCCACCGCGGCGAAGAGCACGGTCAGGACCAGCGTCACCGTCGGGTTGTCGCCGAGGACCCCGGCGGCGTCGACGATGACCGAGGCCAGGTTCAGGCCGAGGCCGGTCTGGGTGACGACGGCGACGATCATGCCCGCCGCGGCACAGGTCGCGACGACAGGGAGGACCGACTTGCTGCCCTCGGCGAGGGCGGCGTAGAGCCGTCGCGGAGTCATCCTGTGCTTCGGGTCGAGGAACGACAGCAGGAACTGCAGGGCCGTCGCGTAGACCACCGCCCTGAACGGGGGCAGTCCCATCGCCATGAAGCCGACGATCATGAAGAGGGAGAGGAAGTGGTAGCCGAACCGGCCGAGCAGCCGCAGTGCCGAGGTGGGCTCGTCGTCCACCACGGGCTGCGTGTGGTGCTTGCGGGCGTCGATCTCCACCGCGAGGAGGATGCCCAGGTAGTACAGGAGCGTGGGCACCAGTGCGTACAGCAGGACGGTGAGGTAACTCTCCCGCAGGTACTCGGCGATGATGAACGCGGCGGCGCCCAGTGTCGGCGGGGAGAGGATCGCGCCGATCCCGGCGGCCGCGAGGACTCCGCCGCCCTGCTCCTTGCCGTAACCGGCCCGGCGCAGGACGGGCCAGGCGACCGAGCCCAGGCTGACCGCGGTCGCGGTGCCCGAGCCGGAGACGGTGCCGAGGAGGAAGCCCGCGGCGGTCACCGTGCGCCCGGGCGCGCTGCGGGAGCCGCGGAAGGCCGCGAACGACAGGTCGATGAAGAACTTGCCCGCACCGGAGATGTCGAGGACGGCGCCGAAGATGGTGAACAGGACGATGTAGGTGCCGGCCACGTTCAGCGGCACGCCGTAGACCCCGTCGGTGCCCATGAAGAAGTGGGCCGCGATCGCGTCGATGTCGAAGCCGCCGTGCGCCAGCGACCAGTCGTACGGCAGCAGCCCGCCGTAGTACGCGTACACCAGGAAGCTCGCGCAGAAGGCCGGCAGCACCCAGCCGGTGGTGCGCCGGCACGCCTCCAGGACCAGCACGATCATGGCGAGGCCGACCGCCGTGTCCAGCGAGGTCGGCAACTGGCGCCGCTCGATGAAGGCGTCGAACTCCAGCAGCGGATACAGGCACACGGCGAGTGCCGCCGCGGCGAGCAGCCAGTCGAACCAGGCCGGGTTGTCCTGACGTACGGCCGCCTTGCCCGACGCCCCGGCGGGGGTGGTGGCACGGTCACCGCGTCGCCAGGGCAGCAGCAGCGCCGGTACCCGCACCGTCCCGCGGTGGGTCAGGAAGATCAGCGGCAGCGTCCCCGCGAGGAAGAGGGTCAGGTAGTACTGGGTGCCCTTGGCCACCGGAAAGAAGATCGCGTACAGCACGAAGACCGACAGCGCGGCGCACACCACGGACACGGCCGCGGCTACCCCGGGAGAGAGTTTGCGGGCCGGCCGCTCCTGTTCGAACTCGGCCACGAGCTCCTCGGCTGATCGCTGCCTCGGCTCGGGCGGCACCGTTGCCATGCTCATCGCGGCTTCTCCTGGGACTAGGCGGTTCGTGGTGTCCCAGACCGTGGCAGCTGTTTACACGCGGGCAACAGGGCATGCCCGAGGACTTAACGTAGGTTTAGGGTTCAGTGACGGCGGTCACTTCTACGCTCATCGCAATGGCTGTGACCTGCGCGCTCCCTCGGCACCTCTGCCGCCGGGCCTCAGGGCCCGCCGGATTTCAGTAACCGGGAGGCCGTGTGCGGATACTTCTCGTCGAGGACGACAACCGGGTCGCCGACGCCCTCACCGGTGCCCTTCGACGTCACGGGTACGAGGTACGGCGTGCCGCCAACGCCGCCGACGCCCTGGCCGCACCCCCCGCCGATCTCGTGCTGCTCGATCTGGGCCTGCCCGACCGGGACGGCATCGAGGTGTGCCGCGAACTGCGCGCCCGCGGCGGGATACCGGTGATCGCGGTGACCGCGCGGGGCGACGAGCCCGACCGGGTGCGGGGGCTGCGCAGCGGCGCCGACGACTATGTGGTGAAACCGTTCGGGACCGCGGAGCTGCTGGCCCGGATCGAGGCGGTGCTCCGGCGCAGCGTGAGCCAGCGCGCCCACGAGGACCTGCTTGTCGCCGTCGACGGCCTGGAGATCGACCTCGCGCGGCGCACGGTCACCGTGGACGGGGTGAGCATCACCCTGACCCGCAAGGAGTTCGACGTTCTCGCCCTGCTGGCCCGCGCGGGCGGTGCCGCTGTGCCCCGCGACCGGATCGTGGTGGAGGTGTGGCAGACGACGTACGACGGAATGTCCCGCACCCTCGACGTCCATGTGGCCACCCTGCGCGGCAAGCTGGGGCGGGCCGGGGGCCTGGTGCAGACCGTGCGCGGCTTCGGGTACCGGCTCTCCGCGGGTCCGGGGGCGGCCCGTGGTCCGGGGGGTGACGCCGGTCCGGGAGTCGACGGTGGTGGCGCGGAGGCCGGCGGTCCGGCGGCGGCAGGAGAGTGAGGACGCCGGATGCGCCGCCGACTTCTCGTCATCGTCTTCACCCTGGTCGCAGGTTTGATCGTCGCGCTCAGCCTGCCCTTGGTACGGGCCACCGCCGAACGTACGGTCCAGAGCTCGTTCATCGGGCGGGTCGAGGACAGTGCCTGGTTCGCAGACCTGGCCGCCACCGCCCTGGAGTCGGGGCGGACCGGCCGGCTGGAGGCCACCGCCGACCGCTACGCGAACCTCTACGACTCACGCGTCGCGGTGGTCGACGCCGACAGCGAGACCGTGATCGCCTCGCGCCCCGTCGACCTGGCGGAGCCGCAGGTGCGGTCGGCGCTGCTGCTCGCCCTCGCCGACCGGCCTCCCGAGCAGCCCAGTGTGTGGTGGCCGTGGGACGACCGGCCCTTCGTGCTGGCCGAGCCGGTCCGGCGCGACGGCCGGGTGCTGGGTGCCGTGCTGATCGTCTCCCCCACCGACCGCGCGCGTTCCGAGGTGGCCGACCATCTGACGCTGGTGATACTGGGCAGCCTCGCGGCACTGGTCGTCGTGGTGATCGCAGTCGCGGCGCCGGTGGTCCGCTGGGTGCTCCGTCCCGTCCACGACCTGGACCGCGCCACCCATGAGGTCGCCCTCGGGCGCCTGAAGACCCGTGTGTCCGAGCGGGCGGGCGCCCCCGAACTGCGTCGCCTCGCCAGCCACTTCAACGTGATGGCGGACAGCATGCACGCCGCCCAGGAGCAGCAGCGGGCGTTCGTGGCACAGGCGTCCCACCAACTGCGCAACCCGCTGACCGCGCTTCGGCTGCGGGTGGAGAACCTCGAAGAATTCGTGAAGGACCCGCGCGGCCTGAACGAACTGCACTTCGCTGTGGAGGAGGCCGACCGGTTCGGCGAGATGCTCGACGGGTTGCTGCGGCTGGCAAGGGCGGAGGCGTCCGAGGCGGAACGCGCACCGGTCGACGTCTCCGCCGTGGTGAGACACCGGGTCGTCGCCTGGCGGGCGGCCTTCGCCAGCGCGGGCGTCCCGCTCAGCACGACGATTCCCGACGAGGTGAGCGCGCTGTCCCTGCCCGACTCCCTCGACCACGCACTCGACACCCTGCTCGACAACGCCCTCAAGTTCGGCGACGGCGCACCGGTCGACGTCTTGGTTCACCGCCAGCCTGCTGGGGAAGCAGCGGGGACGGTCGATGTGACGGTACGGGATGCCGGTCCGGGCCTGACCGAGGAGGAACTGTCCCAGGCGGGCGGCAGGTTCTGGCGCAGCACACGCCACCAGAACGTCCGCGGCACCGGCCTCGGCCTCGCCCTCACTCGCATGCTGGTCGAGGCGGGAGGCGGCGAACTGCTCCTGGAAGCCGTACAGCCGCACGGACTGTCCGCCACCGTACGGCTGCCCGCCGCGCCCACGCCCCCGGCCGCCGAGCCCTGACCTCAGGGATGTGACTCGCGGTACCAGCGCTCCGCGCCGGGGTGCAGGTCCAGCGGGTATGTGGCGATCGCCGTACGCCGGTCGAGGCGGCGGGCCTCCGGGTGCGCCCGGATGAGCCGGGACTGCCCCTCGAACAGCAGCCTGGTCAGCCAGTACGCCTCCGCCTCCGGCATGTCCCGCCGCACCACCAGGAAGTTCGGCACGCTCACGGTGGTCACCGCGCTCCTCGCGCCGTAGACGACGGCGGGCACGGTGGTCTCCGTGTAGAGCTCACCGTAGGACTCGGTGAGGGCGCCGACCACGTCGCCGAGGTCGACTAGGCGGATCGGTGTGGTCCGGCGCAGCTCCGTGATCGCCGCCGTGGGCAGGCCACCGCTCCAGAAGAAGGCGTCGATCCGCCCGTCGGCCAGGGCGGACGCCGACTCGCGTACATCGAGCCGCTGTCCGGTCACGTCGTCGTCGGCGGAGAGCCCCGCGACGTCCAGGACGCGTTCGGCGACGATCGCGGTGCCCGACCCCTCGGCGCCCACGGAGACCCGCCGCCCGCGCAGCTCCTTCACGCTGCGCACCGGGCTGTCGGCGGGGACCACGAGCTGCACGTAGTTGTCGTACAACGCGGCCAGCGCCACCACGGGCACGCGACCGGTGAAGGGCGCTCGCCCGGCGACGGCGTCCGCGGCGGAGTCGGCGAGCGTGAAGCCCACCCGGGCCGCGCCCGCGCCCACCCGGCGGAGGTTGTCGACACTGCCGCCGGTGTGCAGGACCCGGGCGGAGGCGTCGGGCAGCCGGCGCTCGATGAGATCGGCGTATCCGGCGCCGTACTCCGCGTAGACCCCGCCCCGGTTGCCGGTGGCCACCGTGACCTCGCCCGAAGGATGCGGCGGCGCGTCGCTCCCGCCGCATCCCGCGAGCAGGAGGGCCGCCGTGAGGGCGGTGGCGAACACGCGTGCCAGCCGCATGGAGATCCTCCTCGACCTGCGCAGCCGTGCGCCTGCCGTGCCGGCTGTGCCTGCTGCACCTGCTGTGCCGGCTCGGGCGGTGTGGGGCGCGTACCTGTGGTCCGCCTCGATCAGCCTAACCACCGTGCGGCCTCGCTTCTTAGCCGGAGGTCAGCGGGCCGCACTGCTGGAGGGGGCCGTGACGTCCGCCCGGGCCGGATCCGGTGCGAGCTCTTCCAGGAGGCCCGGCGAGAAGTTGCCGCCGGTGAGGATCGTGCCCAGCGAGCCGGTGCCGAGGTCGTGCCGCAGGGCGGCGGCGACGCCGACCGCGCCGGAGGGCTCGAGGAGGAGTCCCAGGGTGTCGCGTACCGTCCGCAGGGCGAGCAGGATGTCCTCCTCCTCGACGAGGAGCACGTCGTCGACGACCTCGCGCATCCAGTCGACCGCGGCAGGTACGGGGACTCGTACGGCGATGCCGTCCGCCATGGTGCTCACCGGGCCGGTGGCCTCGGGTACCCCGGTGCGCCAGCTCGTCGCCATGGCCGGTGCGCTCGCCGCGCAGACGCCGATGATCCGGGTGCGGGGTGAGCGGGCCTTCGTCCAGCAGCCGATGCCGCTGATGAGGGCGCCGTTGCCGACCGGGACGAGGAGGGTGTCGAGACCGAGCGGGGCGAGCTCGACGGCGATGGTGCCGGCGCCTTCGGCGATGAGCGGCTCGTCGCCGTCCTCCACGAACACCAATTCGGGGCGGGTTTCGGCGTACTCGCGGGCCGCGTCCTTGGCCTCGTCGAAGTCCCGGCCGGTCTGGACGACCTCGGCACCCAGTTCCCGCATGCGGGCGACCTTGTTCGGGTTGGCGTCGTGCGCGGTGAACACCGTCACCGGAACCGAGCGGGCCCGCCCGGCGTACGCCACGGCCTGGCCGAAGTTCCCGGCGGAGGCACAGACGACATGTGCTCCGGCCGTCAGCCGCCGCACATAGAGGTCCGCTCCCCGCCCCTTGAAGGAACGGAGCGGATTCAGCGTCTCCACCTTGACCACGATGTCCCGGCCGAGCGCACGGGAGAGCGCGGCGTCCCGGAACTGGGGTGTGCGCAGGAAGGCCGGGTCGATCCGCCGGGCGGCCTCGTCGATGCTGTCAGGAGACAAACGTGTTTCGGTCATGACTGATCCTAAGCGGCCACCGGGCAAGGGACGGAAGTTCCGTACCGGATTGGGTACTTCCACGGATCCCCTCGGCAGGTGGCCTGTGCCAGGCTCCGCACGGCCCCACCCCGAAGAGGAGCGATCATGCCCAGCCACGACCAGATCAGCCGCTTCTACGGGCTGCCGATCACCCCACGGATGATCGACGCGTCCGAGGAGCGGCTGACCTTGGCCCTGCTGGAGGCGCTTCAAGAAGGCCTGATCAGGGCCTTCCCCGGATACCGTCGTCGGGTGTGGTGCCACCACGTGCCGGACCAGGCTCGCAGGGACTACGGGGCCTTCACCTTGGTAAGCACGAGGTACGGCGGCTCGTCCGGAGCGCGGAACTCCACCGTCCCTCGGCCGCTCGGGTAGAGCTGAACGCCTGTGACCTTGCGGAGTCCGCCATCCTTGATGTCCAGCATGATGAAGTCGCTGGACGTGTCACTGCTGATGTACTCCCACTGGCCGCTGAAATCGTCAGGGCTGGAGGAATCGTCCGTCGACACGTCAGTGGCGGAGAACGTCCCGTCGGAATCGAGCACGATCTCGCCGCCGGTCGCGTCGTTGTGGTACACGCCGGGCAGTTCGTCGGGGTCGACTGAGCCCATGCCCATACACCCTGAGATGAGTAGCGCGGAAGCGGTCAGGGCAGCGACCAACCACCGTCCACCGGTCCTCTTGCGCATCACGGCCCCAGCGTAACGTTGAACTCGATGACCTGGGTCTTGGGTGACATCGGCCCCGAGTTGCCGACGATCTTGTCGACGAGCGAACCGACGGTGTCGCTCCACAAGTCCGTGTACCCGATGACGGGCGGGCGGGTCGCGGACGCGATGTCCGACTCGTTGCAGGCGGTGTAGCCGTCACACTCGTCACGCCCAGCCAGGAACCTCAACAAGATCGTGTTACGAGCTCTTATTGATCCGAAACGGTAGGTGTTCGGGTCGTTGATCCCTGCGTGAGTTAACTGGTGGGGGACGCAAGGCAGTTGTCGCCGTCGGCGCAGGAGGCCCTTCGGCTGCGGGCGGTGGCCGCGTTGGCGGCGGGCCGGACTCGTGAGGGTGTCGCGGCGGTGTTCCAGGTCTCGCTCAAGGCCGTGGACAACTGATGCGTGAGGTGGCCGGCCGGCGGGCGTGAGGCGCTCGTGGCCCAGCCGCGTGGGCGCCGGGTCGGTGACCATCAGGTTCTCGACGAGGTCGAGCAGCAGGCCATTTGGCAGGCCGTGCTGGATCACCGTCCCTGTGACCTGGGTCTGGCTGGACAGCTGTGGACACGTGCCGGGGTAGGGGACCTGATTGCGAAGCCGTACCGGGTGCGGCTGACCGAGCAGGGGGTGGGTGGGCAAGTACCTGCGCCGCTGGGGCCTGCCCTTCCAGCGCCCGGACAAGCGGGGCGCAAGCCACCCACCCCGTCGCGGCGGCGTCCAGGCAGGCGAGCGCAGCAGCGACCAGCGCACTCGGCCTGGGGTCGTCCGGCCGGTCAGGACCGCCCCCCCCGCCGGCAGGCGTACGCGGAGATGCCGCCGACCAAGGCGTTCCTGTTCCTCACCTTCCTCGGCGGAAACCACACCAGCTACTGGAGCGAAGGCCGGTGCGCCGACTGCCGGGCTGTTCGGCGCACCGCGCCACTGGACTGCTCGCCCCTCGAAGGTCGGATCATCCCGGTGAGCGGTGCCACGGCCTGAGGGCGGTTGGTCAGGAGGCCGGGTGGTCCGTCGCGTCGTCGCGCGTGAGGTAGCGGTGGAGCAGCAGCGCGAACACGCCCGCCGCGATCGGCAGCGTCGTGGCCACGATGCGCCGGATGCCGGCGTCGCCGGTCTGGTCGTAGAGGAAGCCCACCGCGGCGCCGGTGAAGGCGGCCCAGGCCGCGACGCGCACTACCCGGGCAAGGTGCTCCTGGACCTCGCGCTGGCGGTCGCGCTCGGCGGAGACTGCCTCGCCGACGTCGCACTGCTGCGCTCCGAGCCGGCCGTGTTCGGACCGGTGGCCTCCGACTCGACGGTCTCCCGCCTGATCGACACCCTCGCCACCGCCGGGAAGGCGCTGACCGCGATCCGCGCGGCTCGGGCCGAAGTCCGCAGCCGCGTCTGGAAGTTGGCTGCAGATCGGACTCCGGACGCCGACGGGCGGGAGATCATGGACCTGGACGGAGTGCTGGTCATCGCGCACCCAGACAAGCAGGACGCCGCCCCGACCTGGAAGAAGACCTACGACCACCACCCGCTGATGGGGTGCGTCGACCACGGACCGGGCGGAACCGGTGAGCCGGCGGCGGCCCTGCTGAGGCCGGGCAACACAGGCTCGAACACGGCCGCCGACCACATCAGTGCCGCCCGCCTCGCCCTGGCCCAGCTGCCGAAGAAGTACCGGCGCGGGCGGCGGACCCTCATCCGTTGCGATTCCGCAGGCGGCACTCACGAGTTCGTTGCCTGGCTCGCCCAGCGCGGGCGCTGGTTGTCCTACTCGGTCGGCATGGTGATCACCGAGGTCCTCCACAGCCATGTGCTCAAGATCCCGGCATCGGCCTGGACCCCGGCCGTCGAGACGGACGGCGAGGTCCGCGACGGCGCCTGGGTCGCCGAACTCGCCGGCGACGTCCTGGACGGCTGGCTCAAGGGCATGCGGCTGATTGTCCGCGGGGAAGGGCCTCATCCCGGTGCCCAGTTGAGGATCACGGACGTTGACGGCATGCGGATCACCTGCTTCGCCACGAACACCCCCGACCGGCCGATCGCCGAGCTCGAGCTCCGCCACCGGCTGCGGGCCCGCGCGGAGGACCGCATCCGGGCCGCGCGTTCAACCGGCCTGCGCAACCTGCCCCTGCATGACACCGCGCAGAACCAGGTCTGGCTGGAGATCGTTCAGGTCGCTTTCGACCTGCTGGCCTGGATGCCCATGCTCGCCCTGACCGGCAAGGCCCGGCTCTGGGAACCGCGCCGCCTGCGGCTCCGGCTGTTCACCGCCGCCGGCCAACTCGTCACCACCGGCCGTCGCCGCATCCTTCGCCTCGCCCGCCACTGGCCCTGGACCAGCGAGATCACAGATGCTCTTGAACGGCTCGCGCTTCTGCCGAACCCCGGCTGGACAGCGTATTTCGCCTGTCCCTACGAGAAGAGGACCCAGCCCGGGGCAGTGGAACCCGGCGCCCACCCGACGCGACACTCGGGCCGTCCGCATGCCCGCCATCAACCACAGAAGGCGAAACGGTCCATCGACTCAGTCGGCAGACCGTCATGCAAGATCGTTAATGTTTAAGTATTGGATTATCTGGAAACGATAACACGAGATCATATCTGATTAATCTTGCCAATTTCTGCACGAGTGAATCGTCGGCTAAGGCTGGAGCGCTACACTGTCTGCTCAGTCACGAAAAGGCATGACAGGGGGGGAAATGGGTGGCTCGAAAATCAAGCCGGATTCGCCCGAGAGGCTTTCAGGAAACGATACGGGCAGGGATCGAACTGGATTCTTGGGCAATATCGTTGGGGTCACTGGAATTATTGTAACGGTCACCAGTAGTGCTATTACGATTGCAGACACATGGACTGGAGTCGAGTGGCGTAGGGTATTTACCGGGCTTGGCGTGTTTGTCGTCGCTGCCGGAATCTATCAGCTCATGAAGGCTTGGCGGAATCGAAACGTCATGCGGATCATGCTGGCCGTCACTGCCGCATTGTTGGGCTCTTTCTTGACGGGCCTGTCCGTTGGGCAGCTTTCGGCTGAGGGAGGAGAAAGAGGGCCGGACGGAGCCGCAGGCAGCACTTCCAAGCCTCAACCCACGTCTTCATCCGAGTCAACTGCTCCATCCCCTTCAGGGGTCGAGTCCACCCCTCCCGAGGAGCCATCTCTACTCCGTTCGACGAATGGGAATCCCATTACGTGGAACAGCGGCTACGGAATCGACCTTGATTCGGATGACGGGGATTGGGGTATTGGTCAGGGCGAGGAAGGTCGGGATCTCTACTGGTGGGGAGGGTTGAATTACGGGCTCGGCATCGCCTCGGGAAGCCAGATGGCGATCGTTTCCGGAGGCCCGGATATCGGCAAGTGCAGGAATGCGACCGACCTTCAATCTGCGATCAAGAAGGATGAAATCCGGGATGGAATTTCTTTCTGTGTCCTGTCGACAACCGAAAATCACGTCGCATGGGTCACCGTTGCAGATTTTTCGGATTCGAAACGCAAAATGAAGCTCGAAATTACCGTGTGGGATGCGGGCCTGACTGTCTCGTAAATGAGGTCTTTCAGGGTGCCTACTGATCGGGTGACGGGCTAGGGTCCCGGCAAAGTCGTCTGGCAGCCCTGCAACGTGGGATTTGTGGGTGAGTGAGGTACGCGGGCGTGTTCCGGTCCGGGGGGAGTGGGCCCGGGACGCGGGGGCGGCGGCCATGAACCAGCTGCAGCGGGGGCGGTGGACGAGTCGACTCTGCGGCGCCTGTTCCGCGGCTGGACGCGTACCGCCTTGACGCGCTCCTGGGGGCCCTGGGCGGCGACGAGTGCGCGCTCGTCGCGGGTCAGCGGGTGATCGCGGTCGACGGCAAGAGCGTGAGGGGCGCACGCGGCGGTGACGCCTCGGCCCCGCACCGGGTCGCCGCGCTCGCGCATGGCTCGGGAGCGGTACTCGGCCAGGTCTGTGTGCGTGAGAAGAGCAACGAGATCCCCGCGGCCCGCGCACTGCTGGAGACACTCGACATGGACGGGGCGGCATGTTTGGCCGTGGCTCGGTCCTCAGGTGGCTCGTTGAGCTGTGCATGGTGAGGGCTGGGGCGCGTGAGTTGATCGTGGCGGAGTACCGGATCACTGGGCTGGCGTCGAATGTGATCGGTGAACTGATCGGCGAGGTCGGGCCGTTGTGGCACGAACAGCATCAGGCCCGGCTCACGGCTCGATCGCGGCAGCGTGCTGTAGGCGCCGGGGCGAAGCACGGGCTCGTCTTCGTCGACCGGCTGCTGGCCACGCTGGTGAGTCTGCGCCATGGCACTACCCACGACGTGCTGGCCTGCTGGTTCGGTGTGGACCGCTCGACCATCACACGGGCTATCGGCGAGGTGCGGCCGCTGCTGGCGCAACGAGGCTGCACCGTCGCGCCGGGCATCCGGCTGCGGACACTCGTCGAGGTCGTCGAGCACCTGGGTGCCGATGGTCGGACCGGGATCATCGACGGCACGGAGATCCGTGTGCGACGCCCCGCTGCAGCCCGGCCCGGCCGGGCAGTTGCGCGGACATCACCCAGGCCCGACAGCTCGGACTGGCCAAGCTCCTGGCCGACAGCCCGTTCATAGAGATCCTCGCGGATGCCGACGCAAGGCACACTCCTCACGGCGCATCTATGTCGAGCACGGCATCGCACATTGGGCGGCGCGAGCACATGAGCGACATCGTCCAAGCCGTCGCCGGACTGCTCTCACACCAACGGTCCGCCAGCCTCTCCCGCGGCTTTCGAGGGTGAACACCGTCAGTGCCGTAGACCTCGACGTGCCACGGCCAACCAGCACGAGGTCGTTAGTTCCACGTTCACAGCGAAAGACATGACCAAGTAGACGAGCGCCCGCTCGGCTGCCGGCGCTCGCTGAGGAAGGAGGCAGCGTGATCTGCGGACTCGTCGCGCGGGTTCCGTGCACGCCGGCGGCCGCCTCGGGTGTGCACGCGATGTGCACGTGGTCATGTCCGACGGGGCTGCCGCGCAGGTCCGATCAGTGCCAGGGAGTGGAAGGACGTTCCCGGCAGGACAGTTCGTTTGTGCCGGTGGCGGCCTGGGCCTGAGTCGCGCCCACGCCGGGGGGCCGCGATGTTCCATAGGAACTCCCTATAGCACCTCCTGCAATTCAGTCTTTGCCTCTCGTTCTTTTCCACTCGTACCGTGAAACCGCTCGACGAAGTGATCCACCTTTCGTCGAGCGGACAATTACGCGATCGAGAGGACCGGTGGCATGACCACAATGCAGAACGGGTCGGAAACGCGAGAACTCGCGGGAAAGCGCGCCCTGGTCACGGGTGGTTCTCGTGGAATCGGAGCGGCCGTCGTGCGGCAGTTCCTGGACGCGGGCGCCGAGGTGCTCACGACCGCCAGGTCGGCGACCAGCACGGTGCCGGAGGGGGCCGCCTTCGTGGCGGCCGACGTGCGGACACCGGCCGGGGCGGAGAAACTCGCCGCGGCCGCGCAGGAGCTGCTGGGCGGGGTGGACATCGTGGTCCACAACGCGGGTGGGGCGCGACCTCACGCGGGCGCCTCGGACATCCCCGCCGAGGAGTGGCAGGACGCGCTGGACCTGAACTACCTGGCGGCGGTGCGGCTGGACTCGCTGCTGGTATTGGGGATGCGGGAGCGGCGCTCAGGGATGATCGTGCATGTCTCCTCGGCCGCGGTCCTGACCCCGATAGGACCGTTCCTGCACTATGTGGCGGCGAAGGCGGCGCTGGAGACCTACAGCCGGGGACTGTCCCTGGAACTGGCTCCGTCCGGAATCCGGGTCAACACCGTGACTCCCGGCAGGGTCGCGACCCCCGGCGGGGAGGCGACGCGGGAGGAATGGGCGCGCATGAACGTGGCGCCGAGCCAGACCAACGCCGACGACACCACCCCGCTGGGGCGCGACGGTCAGCCCGACGACATCGCCCACGCGGTGCTTTTCCTCGTGTCCGACCGGGCGAGCTGGCTGACCGGAAGCAATCTCGTCGTGGACGGCGGCGAATTCCCCAGGGGGTGACGCCGCCGGCATTCCACGGGACGGGTCGCGCCCGATGGGTGGGGCATTTTCAAGAACGGTCCGAGTCGTTGATCCGGTGCACCAGGTCGAGGACCGACGCCACACCGTCCGGGCCGCCGACGGACAACCCGATCTCGAACTTGCGGACGCCGCGCGAGCGCAGCGTCTCGATCCTGGTCCGTACGTCCGCCTCGCTACCGGCGATGAGGAACCGGTCGCGCAGGTAGTCCCAGACCCCGAGGTCCATCGCGGCCTCGATGTACTCCTGCCTTCGCGCAGTCGACTGGTGTCCGTGCTGTGAGAGGTCGTACAGCTCGCCGAGCTTCCTGACCCCCTCCTGGAACTCGGCCGGGACGAGCTTCGACGACATGTCGAATCTGGCGAAGTGGTGTGACAGGGACGCCACGATCCAACCGGCGTCGGTCACCGCGCGATCCGAGTCGCTGTTGATGCTGATCGCGCCGGTGTTCCAGACGAGGTCGATGGCGTCGGGATCCCGGTTCGCCTGCTCGGCCCCTCGCCGCACCACGTTCATCACTTCACGGACGACGTCCTCGCTGTAGCCGAGCCCGATGAAGATGCCGTCCGCCCTCTGGGCGGCCAGTTCGAGCGATCTCAGCCCGTGAGCCGCCAGGTAGACGGGCACCTTCACGCCCGGTTCCCGCTTCAGCCGCAGATCCGCGTCGCGCCAGCGAGCCCGGCCGTCACGCAGCAGATCCCGGACACACGTCACGTACTCCCCGAGGTCCCGCAGCGTCGCCGCGCGCCGCGCCAGGTTGTACACCCCGCTGTCGCCCGTGCCCATTCCGAGGAACACGCCGCCTTGAGCGACTTCGGCGAGGCTGGAGATCGCTCGCGCGGTCACCACCGGGTGCCGGGTCACCGGATTGGTGACCGCGACCCCGAGGGGCACCGTCGAAACGCACTGTGACAACACCCCGAGCGTGGTCCAGCAGTCCGGGAGCCCGGCCGGTGAGTCCCACACCCCGATCTGGGCCGCGCCGTGTGACTCCGCCCGCGTGGCCGCCGCGACCGCCTCCGCCACGGATCCCGCGCCGATGTTGACCTTGATCTCGATCGGACGCCTGCTGGCCTTCACTGGGGGACCTCCTGGTGTGTGTCGGGGCCCGCCAGCCGTACGCAGCGCCCACGGTGACGAGTAGGCGGGCCACCCTCCGTTGCCGGTGCGACCCGGTCGACTCGGGAGACCACGATGTCGTGGTCCCCAGCTCGGTACTCATCCATCACGGTACTTCTACCAGGTCAACGCGCCGTGCAGCACGGGTATCCCGTCTGCCGCACGCATCCGCGGCCAGGGGGGAGACGGTGGGCCCGAGTCCCGGCCGCCGTCGCCGAGAGCCGTCACGGACCCTCGTGGGTGCTCAACGGCCCGCTCGTCCCCCGCCCTGCGGCCGTTCCGGAGCCGGCGGAACCACCCGCTCAAACAACTCCCTGAAGTGGCGTCCAAGTGGCCTCGGACCAGGTCTCCTTACGCAGGAGTTCGAGCAGGGCCGCCTCCGCCGGACCCGATCCGGGCCGGACCACGGCGATGACCGGCCGGGACACCACCGGCAACACCGGGCGGGCGAGGTGCTCGTAGCCGAGCGGCACCGCGGAGGCCGGGACGAGCGTCACCCCCAGCCCGTGGGCGGCCCAGCGCACGGCCGTCGCCGTCTGGGACACGCGGGCGGCCGTGGTCGGGGTCGGATCGTTGCCCCGCATCACGTCCAGCAGCACGCCGTCGAGCGCGCTGTCGCGGTCGAACCTCACCCATGACTCGCCCTCCAGGTCGCGCAACTCGACCCGGTCCGCGGCGAGTTGCCGGTGCCCGGCGCCCAGCACCACGACGAACTCCTCGTCGCCGAGGTGGTGGGCGTCGGAAGGGGTCCGCTTGCACGCCGCCATCAGGGCGAGGTTCAGTACGCCCTGGCGGCACAGCCGCTCCAGTTCGGCGGAGCTGGGCTCCTCGAAGACGGTGACCTCCAACCGTGGGAAACGGCGGCGCAGCGCACCCAGCGCGCCCGGGAGCTGCCGCGTGCCGAACCCCATCTGGACCGAGACCACCAGCTCGCCCACCAGGTCGTCGGCACCGGCCCGCGCGGTCGACCTCGCCCGCCGCGCCGCGCTCACCGCGACCTCCGCCTCCCGTAGAAACGCGCGGCCGACCACGGTGGGCACCAGTCCGGTCGGCGTGCGGGCGAACAGCTCCACACCGAGTTCCCGCTCCAGTCCGCGGATCTGCTGGGACACCGACGGCTGAGCAACGCGCAGCCGCTCCGCCGCGGCCGTCACCGAGCCCTCCTCGGCAATGGCCAGGGCGTACTCGAACTGACGAAGGCTCATCGACTCCCGTCCCCTCCCCGCGGCGGACCGGGCATCGCCGCCGTAGTCGTCGTAGCAGCAAGTAACCCGGTTCCACCGGCGGAGATTCCCGTGGACCGGCCACGGGCCCGCGTGGCTGCCTCGGGACTGACCCCCGCACGAGCAGCGCGCCCCCGCTCCACCAGTGGTGGAGCGGGGGCGCGTTCACGGCGTGCTGCCGGTGGTGATGATCTCAGCGCACCTCCCGTGCGTACGGCGCGACGGTGATCCGGTCGATCAGGGGCGCGTAGCGGGAGCGCAACGGTACGCCGGGGAAGGTGTCCGAGGCGTAGGTCGTGCCGTCGAAGTTCGGCAGTTCCTCGGAGCGGAAGGTGATCGTGTTCTGTCCCTTGGTGAGTTGGATCGGGACGGTCAGCTCCCAGAAGTTGTTCTGGTGGAAGCTGTGCGGGAAGCCGACGCGCCGCGTCTCGCCGCCGTTGACGGTGATGTCGGCGTGCCGGGCCAGCGGATCCGGGTTGTAGTGGGTGGCCTCGGCCTGCTCGGGGTTGGAGTAGCGGACGCGCAGCGCGTACAGGCCGGGCCGGTCGGCGCTGACCGTGAAGGTGGCGGTGTTGCCGTTGCCCGGCTCTCCGCCGACGCCGGTGATCGCCGTGCCCTCGGTGGCCAGGGAGAGCGGGGTGAGCGTCGCCGAGCCCGCGAGCCGGGCGTCACCCGCCTCGTACGTACGCCCCTTGAGGGCGCCCTCGGTGGGCGTGACCGTGAGGCGGTCGACGAGGGTGCTGGACGAACCCCCGGTCAGCGTCACCTTGTTGATGCCGCCCGAGAGGGAGACCGCCACGCTGCGCCTGCCGTTGGCGAGACTCAGCACCTTGTGCCCGTTGACCGACAACTCGGCATTGGCGCCGCCGAGGGTGTCGACCCTGAGGGTGGCTTCGCGGTCGGCGGGCGAGTAGACCCAGAAGGTGGCGGTTGCGGACTTCGGGAGCCGGGCCGCGCCCGAGCCGGTGGCGGGGGTGCCGGCCTGTGCCGGCAGTGTGTAGACGGGCCCGGCGCCGTCGCTCAGCCAGGCCAGTTCGCCCTCGTACACCTGCGTGCCGGCCGAGGCCTCCGGCAACGACAGGGTGAGCCGGTCGACGATGGCGTCGCCCTTGGTGGCGCGTTCGCCGTCGAGGCTCTTCGCCGCGAGGGTCAGGGTGTGCTTGCCCTTGGTGAGCTTCACCTTGGTGTCGGTGTGGTCCCACACCACCCACTTGTAGCCGAGCGGCAGATGCAGCTCCTGCTCGGTGTCCGCCTTGCCGTCGACCCGCAGGAAGACGTTGGTGGGCCCTTGCTCCTTCACCTTGTCGAAGGTGTTGAGGGAGTTGGCGAAGACGCTCAGGTCGTAGGTGCCGTCTTCGGGTACGTCCACGGTGAAGTCGAGCGTGACGTCGGAGCCGGTGCGCAGGCCGCCCACGTTGTAACCGCCCGAGGTGTAGAACTTCGACACATCGCGGGGCGAGCCCTCGGGGCCGTTCTTCGAGTAGCCGG
Organism: Streptomyces ferrugineus; assembly: GCF_015160855.1. NCBI lineage: Bacteria > Bacillati > Actinomycetota > Actinomycetes > Kitasatosporales > Streptomycetaceae > Streptomyces > Streptomyces ferrugineus. The sequence continues at coordinate 4,280,952 of NZ_CP063373.1, forward strand.
ACCCGGTGTGGGCGGCGTCCTCGGCCTCGTACGACCCCTGCCAGCGCACGGGCGGCGACTGTGTGTCCTTCGCGTCCCCGGCCGGGCTGAGGACGATCTCGTACGCCGAGGACTCCTTCAGCGTCGGCAGCGCACCGTCGCCGAAGTCGACGTCCACCGTGCCGTCGTCACCGACCTTCAGGTTCTGCTCGGCGAGCAGCTTCGGGCCCGCGTTGTCGCCGATCTGCCCGCTCCACTCGATCTCGCGGACCCAGGCGTGCACACGGCCGCCGAAGACCGACTTCGGGACGCCCGCGAAGGTGATGTGGCCCTTGCCGGTGGAGCCGCCGAAGATCAGCCGGGACTGCTTCTTCTTCTCGTCGAGCGTGGCGACGCCCTGCATGGTGTAGTTCTCGCCCGGGAACGGCGGGTTCACCTTGAGGGTGTGCCCGCTCATCGAGGCGTACGCGTGCAGCAGCCACCACTGCCCGTTGCCACGGTTGGACTGCACCGCGGAGTCGGAGAGGTTGCCGTCGATGTTCCAGTACGCGATGTCCGCGTCCACCTTGGACTCCTCGATCGCGGACACCCACTGGATCATCTGGCCGGGGACCGAGGTGTGGTAGTTGAAGGCGTACTCGTTGATGTTGACGGGGAGTCGGGTGCCCTCGCGGTCGGTGCCCTGGAACAGCTCCTTCTCCCACGTCCGGTACTTGGCGACGCTCGTGCGCACCGCCTCCGGGTGGCTCAGCTCGTGCCAGGTGATGACGTCCGGGAGGGTGCCGGCGGCCAGGGCATGGGTGAGGAAGCCCTTGACCTGGCTGTACAGGACGCTGGTGTTGGGCCCGGCGATGCGGGCGTGCGGCATCCTCGCCCTGATGAGCCGGTACGTGTCGTCCCAGGCGGCGAAGTAGTCGTCGGGGTCGTTCAGCCAGCTGACCTTGTTGTAGCTCCACTCGCCGGTGCCGAACATGTTGCCCTCGGGCTCGTTGAACGGCACGAAGACGATGTTGTCCTGGTACTCCTTCGGCAGCTTCAGGACCTGGTCGACCTGCTCGGCGATCTTCTCCTTGTAGAGCTTGAGCTTCTCCTCGGGGGTGTCGCCGGGCCACTGGTAGGGGAAGCCGCGGTGGATGTCGGTCATGTAGATGTAGACATCGCCGTCGGTGGAGTCGGCGAGCGGCTTGACCACCTCCAGCGCGTCGGCACCCGGGTGCTGCGGCCCGTCCTGCGCCTTCGTGGAGACCGTGCGCAGGCCCATGCCCTCGATGAGGTTGTTGGTGGGGACGTCCGGTCCGTACAGGCCGTAGAGGGTGCCGGAGGCGCCGCCGTGGAACGCGCCGGTGTCCGAACCGAGATCGACGGTGAGCTGCCCCTCGCGGACCACGGTGACGGTCGCCTTCACGTCCCGCCCGGCCGCCGTTCCGGCGACCGTGAAGGTCCCCGGGTTCGCGTACCTGTCGGCCGGCACGGCGTCCCAGGTGACCGGCGTGTCGCGGTCGTAGCCGTCGGAGAAGGAGGAGCGGACGGCGGTGGGGAGGGAGGGGGCGGTCCCGGTGGTGGTCCGGACGTCGAAGGACGTCTTCGAGAGTTCCTGGACGGTCGGCACGGACTCGACCGTACCGGCTATCTGCTCGGCGCTCAGCGCCGAGTGCCACACGGTGAAGTCGTCGATCGCGCCCTTGAGCAGCGGATCCGGCCACAGGGACTTGCCGAGGTAGCCGGCGGCGGTGGCCGAGCTGTCCAGCAGCTCCTTGGCCTCGATGCCGGTCGCGGCGGAGGCGACCGGCACGCCGTCGAGGTAGGTGGTGAGCCGGCCGGCGGTGGTGTCGAGGGTGACGGTGACCGTCCGCCACTCGTTCGCGGGCAGCATCGCGTAGCCGCGGACCTGTGCCTCGGCTCCGCCCCCGCCGGTCGTCACGGAGGTCTGGAACACCCCGTCGCCGTTGTACGGAGTGCTGAAGAGGTACTTGGTGGTGTTGGTGCCGAGATCGAAGATCCGCTGCCAGGACGACTTGTCGCCGCTCCATTTCACGCGGGCGGAGACCGTCAGATCGGTCGCGTCGCCGATCACTTCGCGGGGCAGCCGGACGTAGGCGCCGTCGGAGGTGTGCGCCCCGCCGGGCAGGGCCAGCGCCTGGCCGCCGTCCGTGCCCGCGACGGACTGGGCGGTGGCTCCGTTGACCAGGGTCGCCGTCAGGCCGTTGCCGGAACTGTCGGTGATCTTTCCGGAGGTGAGGTCGTCCTGGTCGAAGCTGTAGTGGGCGGCGGGCTGAGGTGCCTCGGCCGCCTGAGCGGGGACGGCGGGCGCGGCCAGCAGGCCCGCGCCCAGGGTCAGTGCCACGGCGGCCGGGGCTCGGCGCCGGGCGTGTCTGTCAGCGGATGACATGGATTGCGTCCTCAATCCTTGAGTAAGGGGTTCCGGGCGGCCCAATGTGCGTCGAACCGGTTCGACATCCGGCTGTCGAGGACTCAGGAACATGCCAGGTGGCAGGGGTGACGGCCCTGAGCTGCTCGGGACGTGAGGAGCTGACCCACGCTCGCCGGAAGGATCACTTCATCGAACCGGTTCGGCGAAGCTAGCACCGAGACAATCGACCAGCAATCCCTCGGACGCAAGGATCTCCGGGGTTCGGGTCGGTTCGCGGAAGTGCTGTCAGAGGTGTTGACAGGCGGTCGGGCGGTTCCTACCTTCACTTCACGCGAACCGGTTCGACGACCGGCCCTCGCTCTTCGTCCCACCCGTACCCTGATGACCGGCGGGCGCTCGCTCCCCCAAGGTGTCGAACCGGTTCGAGCAAGGAGTTCCACGTGAACATCGGTGAGATCGCCCGGCGTGCCGGTGTCTCGCGGAGCACCGTGTCCTACGCGCTCAGCGGCAAGCGCCCGGTGTCGGACGAGACCCGGCGCAGGATCCAGGAGGTCATCGACGAGCTGGGCTACCGGCCCAACGCCAGCGCACGCGCCCTGGCCAACGGCCGGACCAGCACGATCGGCCTGGTCTTCCCGCCGGCCGGTAACCACTACACCGGGATGCAGCTCGACTTCATCGGCAGTGTGGTGGAGGCCGCGGCGGCGCACGACTACGACGTGCTGCTGTCGCCGAGCGGCGTGGACAGCGACCGCTCGTTCCAGCGGCTGCTGGGGGAGCGGCGCGTGGACGGCGCGATCCTCATGGAGATCAGGCTGGAGGACGACCGGGTCGATCACCTGGCCGCCCTGGACTTCCCCTCCGTCGCCATCGGCCGCACCGCTCATCCGGAGCGCGGCTGGTGGGTCGGCCTGGACCACACGGCGCTGGCGGCCGCGTGTGTCCACCACCTCGCGGACCTGGGCCACCACAGGGTCGCCTTCGTCAACCGGCCCGAGCAGCTCCTGCGCACCGGATACGAGTCGGCGCACCGGGGCCTGGACGGGTTCACCAAGGCCGCGGCCGAACGCGGGCTGACGGTCCGGACGTACTGCTGCGGGGACGATGCCGCCGCGGGCCAGGAATGCCTGGCGCGGATCCTGCACGACGACCCGGCCACCACGGCCCTGGTCACGCTCAACGAAGCCGCCCTCGGCGGCCTCTACCGAGGGCTCGCCCGGGCCGGCCGCCATGTGCCACGCGACTTCTCCGTCACCGGAGTCGTGGCCGGCCGCTGGGCGGAGACGGTGACCCCGCAGCTCACCGCGGCGGACGTGCCGGCGGAGGAGATGGGCCGGCGCGCCGTCGACCTGCTCATCGAACGGCTCGACCATCCCGACGCACCGCCCAGGCACCATCTGCTCACGCCCCCGATCTCGTTGCGGGCCAGCACCGGCCCCGCCACCGGCAGACCCTCCGCCGAACCCCCGGGCGCCTGACGCCACATCACCGCCCGCCGTCCCCCTTCACCCCTCCCGAGTACGCCAGTCGCCGCGCCGTCGCAGTCCGACGTGCCCGCCTCCGCTACGTCACCCCTCCCACGGCACCTCCATGCCAAGAACGAAGGACCCGCCATGCACAGCTCCTCCAGACGACGGCTCCTCGTCGCCGTTGCCCTGTCGACCGTCGTCGCCGTCGTCGGCACCGCCTGCTCCACCGGCTCGGGCAGCAGCGGCGCCAAGGGCGCGGACAGCGGCACGTACACCATCTGGGACCCGTACCCGCAGTTCGCCAAGGGCTCGGCCTGGACGAAGCTGCTCGACGAGTGCGGCACCGAAGCGGGCGTGAAGATCAAGCGGACCGGCTTCGACACCAGCGACCTGGCCAACAAGACGCTGCTGGCGGCCCAGCAGGGCAACTCCCCGGACGTACTGATCGTCGACAACCCGGTGGTGTCGACCCTGGCCGAGGCGGGCGTGCTCACCACGACCGAGGAGAACAAGCTCGACACCTCGAAGGTGGACCCCAACCTGCTCGCGGCCGGACAGTCCGGCGGGAAGACGTACGGCACACCGATCGGCGCCAACACCCTCGCCCTCTACTACAACAAGAAGGTCCTGAAGGAGGCCGGGGTCGACACCGCCTCGATCAAGGACTGGAAGTCGCTCACGGCGGCGCTGGAGAAGGTCGAGAAGGCCGGCAAGAAGGGCATCACCTTCTCGGCGATCGGCACCGAGGAGGGCAGCTTCCAGTTCCTGCCGTGGTTCTGGGGATCGGGCGCGAAGCTGACCGAACTCGACTCCGCCGAGGCCGTCTCCGCGCTGTCGCTGTGGAAGAACTGGCTGGACAAGGGCTACGCGCCCAATTCGGTCATCAACAACACCCAGACCACGAGCTGGCAGGAGTTCGCCGGCGGCGACTACGCCTTCGCGGAGAACGGCACCTGGCAGCTCGCCAATGCCGAGAAGGCGGGCTTCGACTACGGCGTCCTGCCGATCCCGGGCGCTGACGGAGGCAACGCCGCGGCTCCGACCGGCGGCGAGTTCGTCACCCTCCCGGTCCAGGAGGACACCGGCCGCTACGCCACCGCCCAGAAGCTGGGGACCTGCCTCACCAGCGCCCAGAACATCTACGACACCGACACCACCCTCTCCTACGTGGCCCCCACCGGCGAGGTCCAGGACAAGCAGGTGGCGGCGAACGCCGAGCTGAAGCCCTGGGTCGACGCGGTCAAGTCGGCCAAGGGGCGCACCAGCGACGACCTGGGCACCAAGTACCCCAAGATCTCCGAGCAGTTGTGGAAGGCCGTCCAGTCCGCCCTCAGCGGCTCCAAGTCGCCCGAGGAGGCACTGGCCGAGGCCCAGTCCGCCGTCAAGTAGCCAGCGGATCGGACCGCAGATGAACCACACGACACAGCTGCCGGACCGCGCGTCCGTGCACGCCCGGAAGGGGGCGGCCGCCACCGCCCCGCCCCCGGCCCGCGCCAGGTCGCCGCGCCGGCCCACCTCCACACAGTGGGCCGCCTGGGGATTCCTCGCCCCGGTGGCCCTCTACCTCATCCTCTTCTACGCCTATCCGCTCTACCGCAACCTCGACCTGAGCCTGCGCCACTACACCGTCCGCTCCTTCGTCCAGGGCGACGCGCCCTTCACCGGCCTGCAGAACTACCGGACCGTCCTCGACGACCCGACCTTCGCCCCTGCACTGCTGCACACCGTGGTCTTCACCGCCGTCTGCCTGTTCTTCCAGTACGCCATCGGCCTGGCCCTCGCGGTCTTCTTCAACCAGCACTTCCGGCTGTCGGCGACCCTGCGCGCCCTGTTCCTGGTGCCCTGGCTGCTGCCGCTGATCGTGTCCGCCTCGACCTGGTCGTGGATGCTCAACAGCGACTCCGGCATCGTCAACGCCGCCCTGAACCTCGTCGGCATCGGGCCGGTGAACTGGCTGACCTCGCCGTCGTGGTCGCTGACCTCGGTGATCATCGCGAACATCTGGATCGGCGTCCCCTTCAACCTGGTCGTGCTCCACAGCGGCCTGCAGTCGATCCCGAACTCGTTGTACGAGGCGGCCGCCCTCGACGGGGCGAACGCCTGGCAGCGCTTCTGGCGCGTCACCTTCCCGCTGCTGCGCCCGGTATCGGCGATCACGCTGCTGCTCGGACTGATCTACACGCTCAAGGTCTTCGACATCATCTGGATCATGACCAAGGGCGGCCCGGCGGAGTCGTCCACCACCTTCGCCACCTGGTCCTACCAACTCGGCTTCGGCAACCTCCTGCCCGCGTTCGGGCCGGGCGCCGCCGTCGGCAACCTGCTGGTCGTCGCAGCCCTGGTGTTCGGCCTCATCTACATGAAGGTCCAGCGAAAGCAGGCGCTGTCATGAACCGAAGCACCCACCGCACATGGTGGAAGACGGCCACCGGCCTCCTGCTGACCGGGATCATGCTCTTCCCGGTCTACTGGATGCTCAACGTGTCCTTCACCCGCGACCAGGACATGCGCAAGAGCCCACCCGACCTGTTCCCCGCCCACGGCACCCTGGCCGGCTACCGCACCGTCCTCGACGAGCAACTGCCCTACCTCGGCACCAGCCTCGTCATCGGCCTCGGCACGGTCGCGGTGACCGTCGCCCTGTCCGCACCCGCCGGCTACGCCCTGGCCAAGCTGCGCCCACGCGGCGGCGGCCTGCTGAGCTTCGTCCTGCTGGCCGCCCAGATGATCCCCGGCATCATCATGGCGATGGGCTTCTACGCCATCTACCTCCAACTCGGCCTGCTCCAGTCCGTCCCCGGCCTGATCGTCGCCGACTCCACCCTGGCCGTCCCGTTCGCGGTGCTCATCTTCACCGCCTTCATGTCCGGCATCCCCGGCGAACTCCTCCAGGCCGCGAAGACCGACGGAGCCGGCGCGCTGCGCACCTTCTGGTCGATCGTGCTGCCGATGAGCCGCAACGCCGTCGTCACGGTGTCGCTGTTCGCGTTCCTGTGGTCCTGGTCCGACTTCGTGTTCGCCGGCACCCTCGTCAACGGCGGTCCGCACGAGCCGATCACCCTGGGCATCTACCACTACATCGGCAACAACAACCAGGAGTGGAACGCCATCATGGCCACCGCCGTCGTGGCCTCGCTGCCCGCCGCGGTGATCCTCGTCCTCGCCCAGCGCTACGTCGCCGCCGGTGTGACCGCCGGAGCCGTCAAGGACTGAGCTCCACCATCCCGTCTCGACCCAGCCGGCCCCCACCCCGGTCGGCCGGTCCGACCTGCACGAGAAACGAGTCACGCCTCATGACCGCCGCCACCCCCGGCCCGGCCTTCTCCGTCCGCGACATCCCGTTCAGCACGTACGGATCCTGGTTCGACATCTCACCCGTGGTCGCGGAGAAGGCCTACGCCGACGACCTCCACCTCGTCTCGCACCAGAACGGCATGCACGCCGTCCTGCGCCTGATCCCGCTGGACCCTTCGACGGGCGCCCGCGCCGAGACCGGCGTCGAGGCGACACCGGCCCTGCTCAGCTGGATCGGCACGGGCGGACGCGTCGACCTCGGCTACGAGTCACCGGACACCGTGCGCCTGCGGGGGAGCGGGCTGGACATCAGGGTGTGTGCCGCCGCGCAGGCGCTGACCCCGTTCAGCGGCACGTACTTCTTCCACGATCCGGCAGCCGACGCGCACGTGTTCACGTCGTACGAGACCGGACGCCGCTACCGGATCACCGTGCTGTCCGGCACCGTCGCCGGCACAACCGGTGCCCAGGGACTGGGCGGCACCGACCGTGGTCTCGTCGTGACCGCGGAGGCGGGCGGAGCCTGGGAGATCGCGATCGAGGAACTCGACACCGCGCGCCCGCCGTACACGTCCGCGGCGACCTTCGACGAGATCGTGGAGACCGCCCGGCAGTCCTTTACGCACTTCGTCGACGCGGTGGCCCCGTGGCGCTCGTCCACCACCCCGGCCGCCGAACTCGCCGCCTACGTCGTCTGGTCGGCGACCGTACGACCGACGGGCCTGGTCACCCGGCCCGCCGTGCTGATGTCCAAGCACTGGATGGACAAGGTGTGGAGCTGGGACCACTGCTTCAACGCCCTTGCCCTGGCCCCCGGTTGCCCCGAACTGGCCCTGGACCAGTTCGCCCTGCCCTTCGACCACCAGGACGAGAGCGGTGCGCTGCCGGACTCGGTCACGCACTCCGAGGTGCTCTACAACTTCGTCAAACCCCCGATCCACGGCTGGGCTTTCAGCCGGCTGCGCCGTCGGCTGCCGACGCCTCCCGGCCGGGAGGAGCTGACGGAGACGTACCGGCGCCTGGCGCGCTGGACCGAGTTCTGGCTCACCGCGCGGCGGGCCCCGGGGGCCATACTGGCCCACTACCAGCACGGCAACGACAGCGGCTGGGACAACGCCACCACCTTCGACCCCGAGCGCGTCGTGGTCACCGCCGACCTGGCCGCGTTCCTCGTCCTCCAGCTCCATGAACTCGCCTACCTGGCAAGGGAACTGGACATGGCCGACGAGGCGGACGGGTGGACGCGGGCGGCCGGGACCATCCAGGCGGCGCTGCTCGACGAGCTCTGGGCCGACGGCAGGTTCGTCGCCAGGGGAGTCGCCGGCGGGGACACCTGGAGCAGCGCCGGCCTCCTCGACCTGATGCCCGTCGTGCTGGGCGAGCATCTGCCCGACGAGATCAGCAGCACGCTGGCCGACCACGTCAAGGCCCATCTGACGCCGTACGGCCTCGCCACCGAGCTGCCCAGCTCACCGCACTACCTCGCCGACGGCTACTGGCGAGGCCCGATCTGGGCTCCCGCGACCATCCTCATCGAGGACGGTCTGCGCCGCGCCGGGCACCACCGGCTGGCCGACGACATCAGTGCCCGCTTCCGCGCCCTGTGCGAGACCCATGGCTTCGCGGAGAACTTCGACGCCCTGACCGGCACGGGTCTGCGCGACCGCGCCTACACCTGGACCGCCAGCAGCTACCTCCTCCTCGCCGAGGCACACGCACGCCGGGAGTGAACGGCGCACGACCATCCGGACGTCGTTCCGCGTGGCGAGTGCCCGGGCGTGGTGGCTCGTGGTGTGCCCTGAGATGTCAGGACGGCTCACCCGTGAATGGAGACACCCGGCATGCTCGGACAATCGAAGGCGTTCAGTGGCTTCTCGGTCGACGACCTCGGACAGGCCCGCCGGTTCTACGGCGAGACACTCGGCCTCGACGTGGCGGAGACCGGCGAAGGGGACATGCGCATGCTGACCATCAAGCTCGGCACCGGCGCCCAGGTGTTCGTCTACCCCAAGGAGACGCACACCCCCGCCACCTTCACGATCCTCAACTTCCCCGTGGACGACATCGAGGCCGCCGTCGCGGAACTGACAGGGCGTGGCGTGACCTTCGAGCGCTATTCCGGCTTCGACCACGACGACAAGGGCATCGTCCGGGTCGGCAACGGCGGACCCACGGCGATCGCATGGTTCACCGACCCCGCCGGGAACGTCCTCTCCGTGCTCCAGGAGAACTGACCGGAGGGCTACCGCCGTCGCACGGGCCAGTCGGCGACCTCGCCGACGAGCTCGTCGAGGCGGAAGGCGTCGGGGCCGGCGACCTCCACCACGCCGTCGACCGGCGCGCCATGGCGGTGTGGCACACGGGGGCGGCGCGAGTTCATCGGTGGCGCGGGCCGCTGGGGCAGGCGGGCCTGAGGGCGATGTCGGGGTGGATGCATGGCTCGCTGCGGGGCACGTACGTAATCCGGCCCGCCCGCCCCGAGCAGGGTGTCCCAGTGACCGCGAGTAGGCGGCGGCCGCGCGGCGCCTCGCCGACGCCGTGCAGGCCGCGGCGTCGGTGCTCTGGTCCTCGGGGCGGACCCGGACCCCGCCCATCGAGTAGTGCGCGGTGGGTGTGATCTCGATCGGCACGCGGGTGCTGTCCAGCATCTGCAGGTCGAGAAGGGCCTGATTAGCCGCGGGGGAGCCGGTTCATGATCGTCTCGGCGTTGCGCAGGCTCCCCCCATCACCGCGTGCGGCCGGAGCCGTAGGCCTCCAAGACCGAGCCCTGGGTGACGATCTTCACCGTGCGCGGGTCGGCGGGCAGACAGCTCTCCTCGACCGCGAGGGCGTCGGCACCGGCCTCGGCCGGTTCGATCGCCGCTCGCGGTCCGGCACCGCCGGTCAGCCGAACTGGCCGGGTCGGTAGTCCCCGGCGGGCTGCTGGTTGATGACGTTGATGCGGTTGTAGGCGTTGATGACGGCCAGGAGCGAGATCAGCGCCACGAGCTGGTCCTCGTCGAAGTGCTTGGCGGCCGCCGCCCACGCCTCGTCGGTGACGCCACCGGCCGCGTCGGCGATACGGGTGCCCTGCTCCGCCAGCTCCAGGGCGGCGCGTTCGGCCTCCGTGAAGACCTCGGCCTCCCTCCAGGCCGCCACCAGGTGCAGGCGCTGCGCGGTCTCGCCGGCCTGGGCGGCGTCCTTGATGTGCATGTCGGTGCAGAATCCGCAGCCGTTGATCTGGCTGGCGCGGATCTTCACCAGCTCCTGGACGGTGCCCGGCAGGGCGGAGTCCGACAGCAGCTTGCTGGCCGAGTTGATGTGCCGCAGGACCTTTCCCGCGAGGGGGTTGCCGAAGTAGTCGAGACGCGGTTCCACGATGATCTCCTGTCTGTGGGGCGGGTTTCCACACCACTGACCGGGGTGGACCGATCCTTGTGACAGCACTCCGTGTGTGAGCCGCGTCTCACGGTTGTCCGCGGGCGCACGCAATTCCTGACAGCCTTTCAGTTGACTTCGGCCACCGCCCGCCGGTGCCCTGAATGTTGAAGAAGTGACGTATGGCACCCTGTGGGAAAAGATGCGCGCTTTGTGACTGTGTGGTGCTCTGGTTGTGGAGGCTATGGCTGACCCCAGAGGAGATGGTGATATGCCTTCCATTGACAAGGCGATCCAGGACACGACCGGCGTGCGGACCGACCTCGAAGCGGCACTCGACCCCGCTGAGCCCGACGGCGTCTTCCGCGACAGCCGTGAGTGCGCCGCGCTGGCGCTACTCTCCGCAGACACCAAGCTGCTGCTGTCCCCGCCGACCCCTCGCCCGAAGAAGGGCTGAGCGGACCGACGGGAGCGACTGAATGGACCAGTCAGGCACTTCGGCCCTGTTGCAGGGCGCGGTGCAGGACATTGCGTCCGACGTGGTCTCCGCCCTGCGGGGCGGAGACCACGTGCGCATGTCCGGCACGATGGCGGTGGACGACATCGAGGGCGGCCTCTCCCTCGCGGCCGTACGGGTGTTGGGAGCGGACCTGCTGCTGCCGCACGTCCTCTTCCCGACTCCGCCCGCCCCGGAGGCACTTGCCGTGTTCCGCAGAACGGTGGAGGCCTTCCCGCCACGCCCCGACGCGGCACCCACCGTCCTGTGGAGCCACTGGGCCATGCGCCGCACCCTGCGGCGCCTGGACTCACCGCTGAACGGCCCGCCCGCAGTCGACGCGGACCCCCAACCCGACGCCGGGTGGCTCGACGACGCGCCCTGGCAGACCCTGACCCACCAACTCGCCGTACTGGCACCCCTCGCGCTGCCCGGCGAGGACTGCGCCGTGACCCGCGCGGCCCGGCGCCGCCCGGTCGACGTGTCCCGGGGCTTCGTACGCGCGGTACGCCGCCGCGACTGGCAGCAGGCCGCCGGAGCGGGACGCTGGCTGACCCTGCTCGACGGGGTGCCGGACACCCTCGGCCTCGAAACAGGGCTGGACTTCGTCGAGTTGATGGGCGGCTCCGACCCCCGGGTGGCCCTCCAGGTACAGGCGGCACGGGTCATGCGGGCCGCCGGGGCGCTCGTATGACAGCCATGGGCGTCGGCGAGATCCGCGAGGTGGGCGCCGCGGCGTTCGCCTGGCTGTCCGCGCACCGCGCCGACTTCGCGCTGGGCGAGGACGCGTTCACCGCCGACGGCCACGTGGACGTCACCTGGAAACCGCTCGGGGAACTCGCCCAGACCTGCCAGAGCGTACGGTCCCACCTGGCGCCGTCGGACCCGCTGCACGCGTGCGCGTCCGACCTGCTGCGGTTCGCCTGGCAGCAGACCGGACGGGGTGAACTCTTCGTACGCCTCCAGCGGTTGGAGCCCTTCGCGACCTACCCCCTGGAGGTCTACTCCGTCTTCGCCGCGGCCGGGCTGCGGCATCCCGGGTACGAGGCCGCCGCCGCCACGACCGCCCGCACCCGGGGCTGGCGGCTCACCGAACAGGAACCCACGCGCCGGCTCGGTGTGCTGAAGGCCGAGCGGCGCAGCGGCATCCACCGGCCTGACGAGTCCGCGCAGGTACTGCGGCGCACCTGGCTGGGCGGACTGCCGGAACCGTGGACGTTCGAGCGCTCCTCGGGGTACGCGCTCACCCACGTCGTCTTCCACGTCACCGACTGGGGCCGCACCCCCGCGGGCGTCCCCGCGGACGTGGCCGCGTATCTGGAGCACTGGCTGCCGTCCTGGCTCGACACCTGCCTGGACGCCGGGATGTGGGACCTGAGCTGTGAACTGCTCGTCGTGGCCGCGAGCCTGCCCGACCCGCCCGACCTGGCGACCTTTCGCAGTGCCTGGACCCGGATCGCGACGGCGCAGCACGACTCCGGCGCGCTCCCCCAGGAGGCTCCCCCGGAGGACCCGAAGGACCCGGAGGACCCGGAGGACCCGGGCCCGGAGCCGGACTTCCTGCACTGCTACCACTCCACCCTGATGGCCGCCTTCGCCGCGGCCCAGACCCTCAAGCGCCTCAGCGGCGCGACCGACGACGACACCGAAGCGGGCGGCGCCGGTCACGCGTCGTACGCGGGCCGCACGCACACCCGCCACGGGGGACAAGGAGTGCCCGGATGACCGACACCCGACTGATGCACACCGTCGGTGTCCGCGCCCTGGAGTGGCTGTGGAACCACCGCGACGGTTTCCGGCTGGAGACCGACGTCGATCCCGAGGTCGGCTTCCTGGAGCGCTTCAAACCCGTCGGCGAACTGGCCCTGATCTGCCGGGTGCTGTTCCGCGAGGGCGTCGCCGGCTCCAAGCAGGCCGAACTGGCGCGCAAGCTCCTCGACCACACCTGGCGGCACACCCTGGACGGCGGCCGCATGCTGGTGCGCGGCCAGCGCGTCGAGCCGCTGTCGCCCATCCCCTTCGAGGTGTACCTCCCGTACAAGGAACTCGGCTACAGCGAGCCAGAGGTGGAGCGCGCCACCGTCCTCTACCACCGGCTCGAAAGCTGGTCGGCCCTGGAACTGGACCCGACCCGGCGCCTCGGACTGGCCGCGTTCCAGCGCCGCTTCGGCCTCCCGCCCCGCACACCCGAGACGGCCCTGGTCGGCCCCACCTGGCTGGCCCGCCGGCCCGAGCCCTGGACGGTCAGCGGGCACATCGCCTACGACGTCACCCACACGGTGTTCCACCTCACCGACTGGGGCGAGCACCCCGAGGCCCTGCCGCCCGACATCGCCGACTACCTCGCGACCTGGCTGCCGGTGTGGATCGACGACTGGCTGGACCTCGAACGCTGGGACCTGCTCGGCGAACTCCTGGTCGTGGACGCCTGCCTGCCCCGCCCCACCCTGGACGAACGGGCCTGGGAGGGCTTCGCCGCGGCGCAGCAGCCCGACGGCGCGATGCCCGCCGTACGCGCGATGCCGCAGGGCGAGCCGGACGAGGTGTTCGACATGGTCTACCACCCCACGCTGGTCGCCGCGTTCGCCTCCTTGCTGGCCACGTCCCGCGCCCTCACCGAACTGACCCACGCGGCGACATGACGGGCCCGACCACGCCGTGGCCCGGGACGGCCGGCGGCATAGGCAGCGACGACACAGGCGGTGACGGCACAGGCGGCCTCGCCGGCGGTGACGACGAGCTTCGTGAGCGGCTCGCGGACGCGGTGGCCGCCGTCGACGCCCCCGATGTCGTCTTCGCCGTCTCCCGGGACGGCCGCCGCACCCTGCACTGCGGTGGCGCCGCCCCGCCCCCGCCGGTCCCCCGGCAGGACCTGCGCTACGAGATCGGTTCGGCCTCGAAGACGTTCGCCGGGCTGCTGCTGGCCCGGCTCATCCAGCGCGGCCTGCTGACCGGGGGCGAGCCGGCCGCCGCCCTTCTCGACCCGCGCCGCCGGACCGACCCGGCCGCGGTGACGCTCGCCCACCTCGTCACCCACACGGCCGGACTGCCCACCCTGCCGCCCGACTTCTATCCGAGGGCGCTCCCCGCCTGGCGTACCAACCCCTACGGCCGCTACGGGGCCGAGCGGGTGACCGGCGCCTTTCTGCGGCACCGCGCGCGGCATCGGCCCGGCACCCGGTGGCAGTACTCCAACTTCGGCGTCGCCGTGCTCGGCCACGCCCTCGCGGCGGCGTCCGGCACGACATGGGAGGAACTGCTCGGCGCACACATACTGCGTCCCCTCGGCCTGACCGGCACCGCCCTGCGCGCGGAGGACCCCAAGGCGGACGCCGTCGGGCACGGCAAGGACGGACGCACGCCCACCCTCCCCTTCGACGCCGGAGGCTTCGCCGCGGCGGGTGCCGTCCGCGCCACGCCGCTCGATCTGCTCACGTTCCTGGAAGCCCATCTCGACCCGGCCGGCTCCCCGCTGGCCGGGGCGCTGCGGGCGGTGCGCACGCCCGTGCTGCGACGCGGACTCGGACACCGGCACGTGCACACGATGGCGTGGTTCCGGCATCCCACGAACGGCGGGCCGATGTACTTCCACAGCGGTGCCACCCTCGGCCAGCAGGCCTTCCTGGGGTTCCGCCCCGACACCGGCACCGCCCTGGTCGCGCTGTGCACCCGCCGCTTCCGCGCCCGCGACGCCTTCATCGCCTCCGCGTACGCGTTCCTCGCTGACGAGTGACGTACGCCGGCATGCGGTGCGGGGCCCGTGCCCCGCACCGCATGCCGTACGGCTCCCGCGTCCTGCTAGAGCCGCTGCCACAGTGCCGGCGTCGCACCCGGCGCCCACCTGCCCTGCGCCTGGTGGCTCTGCAGGCACTGGTAGCGCACGCCCGCGTGGGTGACCGTGGCGCCGGCCTCGTAGACATGGCCCGCGGACCAGGTGGCGGCCGTGCCGTTGTCCCCCGGGGCGGGAGAGCCGCCCTGGGCGGCCGCGGTCTTCAGGACGAGGCCGAAGTCGCTGAGGATCGGGTTGATCGGCTGGTAGAAGGTGGTGCCGCCGTCCGTGCAGTCACCCGAGCCGCCGGAGGTGACGCCCTGGGCCTGGGAGCCGGAGATGTACGGGCCGCCGGAGTCGCCCGGCTCGGCGCACACGGTGGTCTCGGTGACGCCGTCGACGGTGCCCTCGGAGTAGCTGACACTCGTGTCGTGCTGCTCGATGGTCCCGCAGTGCCAACCGGTGGTGGAGCCGGAGCGGCAGATCGACGCGCCGACGAGCGCCTGGACCGAGCCGGTGACCTGTGTGCGCTGGCCGCCCTCGCCCTTCACGTCGGGCGTGGCCGTCCAGTCGCTGTTCACGCTCACCCAGGACATGTCCTTGCCGGGGAACGTCGAGGCCTCGAAGGCGCCCTGCTGGGCCATGTTGAAGCCGGTGGTCGTGTCGTCGGCGCTGCCGCAGTGACCCGCCGAGGCGAAGCCCTGCTGGGTGTCCTTGGTGACGGAGAACCCGATGGAGCAGCGGGCGGTGCCCTCGATGTAGTAGGCCTCGCCGCCGACGAGGTCCGCCAGCAGCCGCGGCCGTGTGGCCGACACCCGGACGGCCACGCCCTTGCCCTCGAGGCCGGCGGCCTTGATGAAGGCCGTGGCGGCCGAGCGCTTGACCGCCTGGACGACGACCCGGTTCGACGGTACGTCGACGTACCAGACCGGTGTGTCGCGCGTATTGGCACCGGTCGCGGCCTTGTCCAGCTTCTCCTTGACGGCCTTGAGCTCGGACAGCGGCCGCTTGACGACGACGGCCTTCGCGCCCTGCGCCTGAATGGCGGAGACATCGCCCGCGTCCGTGGTCGCGACGGCGAGCTCGGCGGAGGTCGCCCCCCGCAGCCAGGCGCCGGCGAAGCGCTTGCCGAGGGAGTTGCGCAGCCGGCCCGCGCGAGCGCCCGCCTCCGCCTCGTTGACCAGCCGCTCGGCGGCCTGCCCAGGCTTCAGCTTCAGATCGCGCTCCATGGCGCGCACCACCGCGGCCGGCGGCCGGTCGGCGCCGAGCGTCTGCGCCGCGGTGGAAGCGGGCGCGGGCGGCGGGGCCGCCGTCGCGGCCGTGGTGACACCGGTGAGGACGAGGGCGCCGAGAGCGGTCAGGGCGGCGCGGCGACCGGCCGCCGTATGTCTGCCGAGCATGCGATGTACCTCCATCGAGTACGCGTGGGATTCCGACCAGATGGAGGCCTTGACGCAAAGACAGGGGTCAATGTCAGAAGAGATGATTTTTCGCGCTTTGGGGGGCCTCCGCAGCCTGCCATGTGCGCCAGCGGGCGGATCACCAAAGTTTCATCGTTCGTTTTCTTGAATCATTCGTGTTTAGCGAGGTAGGTTGACGCCATGACCGCATCCCAGACTCCGACCCCCGCCGAGGAGCTGCGCGGTGCCGGCCTGCGGGTGACCGCGGCGCGTGTCGCGCTGCTGGAGACCGTCAGGGCCGGTGACCATCTCGGCGTCGAGGCCATCGCCTCCGGGGTGCGAGATCGCGTAGGTCATGTCTCCGTCCAAGCGGTGTACGAGGGCCTTCACGCACTCACCGCGGCGGGACTCATACGTCGTATCGAACCGGCCGGCAGTCCGGCCAGGTTCGAGGGGCGTGTCGGCGACAACCACCACCACATCGTGTGCCGGTCGTGCGGTGTCGTCGCCGACGTCGACTGCGAGGTCGGCGAGGCACCCTGCCTGACCGCGTCCGACGACCACGGCTTCGCGATCGACGAGGCCGAGGTCATCTACTGGGGCCTGTGCCCCGACTGTTCCACCGCCAGCAGTGCACCCCGAGCACTGTGATCCACCTAGTTCGGAAGGTTTCCCATGGCTGAGAACCCCGATGCGATCGTCACTGACGCGAAGACGGAGGGCACCGGTGGCTGCCCCGTCGCGCACGGTCGCGCCGCCCACCCGACGCAGGGCGGCGGCAACCGCCAGTGGTGGCCGGAGCGGCTCAACCTGAAGATCCTCGCCAAGGACCCTGCCGTCGCGAACCCGCTGGGCGAGGAGTTCGACTACGCCGAGGCGTTCAACGCCCTCGACCTGGCGGCCGTGAAACGGGACATCGCCGAGGTGCTGACCACTTCGCAGGACTGGTGGCCCGCCGACTTCGGCAACTACGGTCCGCTGATGATCCGGATGGCCTGGCACAGCGCCGGCACCTACCGCATCAGCGACGGCCGTGGCGGTGGCGGCCGCGGTCAGCAGCGCTTCGCGCCGCTGAACAGCTGGCCGGACAACGGCAACCTCGACAAGGCCCGCCGTCTGCTGTGGCCGGTCAAGAAGAAGTACGGCCAGTCCATCTCCTGGGCCGACCTCATGATCCTGACGGGCAACGTCGCGCTGGAGCAGATGGGCTTCGAGACCTTCGGCTTCGGCGGCGGCCGCGCCGACGTCTGGGAGGCCGACGAGGACGTGTACTGGGGTCCCGAGACCACCTGGCTCGACGACCAGCGCTACACCGGCGACCGCGAGCTGGAGAACCCGCTCGGCGCCGTCCAGATGGGCCTGATCTACGTCAACCCGGAGGGCCCCAACGGCAACCCGGACCCGATCGCCGCGGCCCGCGACATCCGTGAGACGTTCCGCCGGATGGCGATGAACGACGAGGAGACCGTCGCCCTGATCGCCGGTGGCCACACCTTCGGCAAGACCCACGGCGCGGGCCCCGCGGACGCCGTCGGCGCCGACCCCGAGGCCGCCTCCATGGAGGAGCAGGGCCTGGGCTGGAAGTCCACCTACGGTTCCGGCAAGGCCGGCGACGCGATCACCAGTGGTCTGGAGGTCACCTGGACCACCAAGCCCACCCAGTGGAGCAACGACTTCTTCAGCATCCTCTTCGGCTACGAGTGGGAGCTCACGCAGAGCCCCGCCGGCGCCAACCAGTGGGTGGCCAAGGACGCCGAGGCGATCATCCCCGACGCGCACGACCCGTCGAAGAAGCGTCTGCCCACGATGCTCACCACCGACCTCTCGCTGCGCTTCGACCCGATCTACGGCCCGATCTCCAAGCGCTTCCACGAGAACCCGGACCAGTTCGCGGACGCCTTCGCCCGCGCCTGGTACAAGCTGACCCACCGTGACATGGGCCCGAAGTCGCTGTACCTCGGCCCGGAGGTCCCGGCGGAGACGCTGCTGTGGCAGGACCCGCTGCCGCAGGCCGAGGGCGAGGCCATCGACGCCGCCGACGTCACGGCGCTCAAGGCCAAGATCCTCGACTCCGGCCTGACCGTCCCGCAGCTGATCAAGGCCGCGTGGGCGTCGGCCGCCACCTTCCGCGGCAGCGACAAGCGAGGCGGCGCCAACGGTGCCCGCGTCCGCCTGGAGCCGCAGCGCAACTGGGAGGTCAACGACCCGGACGAGCTCGGCCAGGTCCTGCGCACCCTGGAGAACATCCAGGGCGAGTTCAACTCTGGTGCCAAGAAGGTCTCCGTGGCCGACCTCATCGTCCTCGGTGGCTCCGCCGCCGTGGAGAAGGCCGCCAAGGACGCCGGTGTCGACGTCGAGGTGCCGTTCACCGCGGGCCGTGTCGACGCGACCGAGGAGCACACCGACGTCGAGTCGTTCGCCGCCCTTGAGCCGTCGTCCGACGGGTTCCGCAACTACCTCGGCAAGGGCAACCGCCTGCCGGCCGAGTACCTGCTGCTGGACCGCGCCAACCTGCTCACGCTGAGCGCCCCCGAGATGACCGTCCTGGTCGGCGGCCTGCGGGTGCTGGGTGCCAACCACAAC
This sequence comes from Streptomyces ferrugineus, assembly GCF_015160855.1. Classification (NCBI taxonomy): domain Bacteria; kingdom Bacillati; phylum Actinomycetota; class Actinomycetes; order Kitasatosporales; family Streptomycetaceae; genus Streptomyces; species Streptomyces ferrugineus. The sequence goes on from NZ_CP063373.1 coordinate 4,299,670, forward strand.
GGCTCCAAGCACGGCGCCTTCACCGAGACGCCGGGCCGGCTCACCAACGACTTCTTCGTCAACCTGCTCGACCTGGGCACGACCTGGAAGTCCACGTCCGAGGACCAGACCACGTTCGAGGGCCGTGACGCCTCGGGCCAGGTCAAGTGGACCGGCACCCGTGCCGACCTCGTCTTCGGCTCCAACTCCGAGCTGCGCGCCCTCGCCGAGGTCTACGCGAGCGACGACGCCAAGGAGAAGTTCGTCAAGGACTTCGTCGAGGCGTGGGTCAAGGTCATGAACCTTGACCGGTTCGACCTCGTCTGATCCGTACCGAACACCACGTCCAGGCCGGCCCGCACGGGTCGGCCTGGACGTCTTTCCGGGTCCATGGGTGCCACAGAGGCCCCAGTTTTCACAGAACGCACACCGGGGCACATAAATTCTTTAGGTTTCAAGCGCTACGCTCGCGGAAACAGGGGAGTGGCCAACGACGGCCCACCCGTCGCGTCACCCGCTCCTCCTTCCCCCCACCAGCACAGGAGACCCGGCGTGTTTGACGGCGACGTAGTAGTGATCGGCGGCGGCTATGCCGGCGTCCGTCTGGCGAAGCGACTGGACACGACGGCACGGGTCACGCTGGTGGACCGCAAGGAAGTCTTCTTCCACCGCATCGCCTCCCTGCGCGCCGGGGTGCGCCCGGACTGGTCGCACAGCCCCTTCATCCCCTACGACCGGCTGCTCAGCCGTGGCCGAGTGGCCGTCGGCAAGGCCGTCCGCATCGACACCACCGAGCGACAGGTGATCCTCGGAACGGGGGAGCGGCTGCACTACGACGTCCTGGTGATCGCCACCGGCGCCGACTACCCCGAACCCGCCCGCTTCACCGGCACCACCACCGAGGAGGCGGTGAAGTCCTTCGTCACGCACCAGCAGCACGTCGCCACCGCCGACCACGTCCTGGTCGTCGGCGGCGGCCCCTCCGGGGTCGAGCTCAGCGCCGAGATCCGCCTCGCCCGGCCGGACGCCCGGGTCACCCTCGCCCACTCCGGCCCGGAACTGCTGCACTCCACGGGCAGCGCGCGGGCCGGACGCAAGGCGCGGGCCTGGCTGGAGTCCCACGACGTGGATGTGTGGCTGGACTCCTTCATGTCCCCCGGCAACGACTTCGGCACCTACCGCGACGCCCGCGGGAACATCATCGAGGCGGACCGTTCCTTCTGGGCCACCGGCACCACACCCAACACGCTCTGGCTGCGCCTGGCCGGGCACGGCGACTGGCTGACCGACTCGGGCCACGTCAAGGTCGACGAGGCGCTCCGCCTCCGGGGGTGGCTGGACGTGTTCGCGGTCGGCGACGTCAACGACGCCACCGACCTCAAGATCACCCCGGCCGCGCTCGCCCAGGCCGACCTGGCCGCCCACAACATCCGCGCCTACCTGAACAGCGCCGGCAAGCACCGCAAGAAGCCCCGCTTCTACCGGCCGATCCACCGCACCCCGCTCATCGTGCCGTTCGGCCCCGCCGACGGAGTCACCGTCCTGCCCGTGCCGGGCGGCGAGACGGCGGTCCTCGGCAGCCGCACCACCACCGTCACCAAGGCCAAGAACCTCATGACGCCCTATATGAGGCGCCAGCTCGGCTACACCGCGGCGTAGCGCTCCGCTGGGTGGGCCGGGATACGCCGTCGGTCGTCTGCGGCTTCGGTGTGGCTGGTCGCGCAGTTCCCCGCGCCCCTTAGGGGCGCGCCTGTACTGCGTATCGAAGGCGGGCGCGCCGGGTACTCGGAGCCCTCACCCAGCCGGGTGGCTGACGGAGGTGTGATGACTGACCGCAGTCAGGCGATCCTCGAGGCGGCCAAGCAGGTCGGCGCGCTGCTGAAGCGGAACGGGCACAGCTTCGCCCTCGCCGGCAGCGTGGCCGTCTACGCACACGGAGGCAGCGGCCACCTCCAGCACGACGCCGACTTCTGCGTACGCCGCTCCGACGCCGAGGCGGTGGCGGACACGCTGGCCGAGGCCGGCCTCGGCGTCCGTACGCCGCCGGAGGACTGGCTGATGAAGACCACGTGCCTCGGCGAGGACGTCGACCTCCTCTTCGAACTCGCCCATCGCCCGGTCACCACCGACATGCTGGCCCGCGCCCAGGAGATGCCGGTCGACTCGGTGCGCATGCCCGTCCTGGCGCCGACCGATCTCATGCGCGCCCTGATCGAGGCGTTCTCGGAGCACCACTGCGACTTCGGGCCGGCGCTCGCCGCGGCCCGCGCCCTGCGCGAGAAGGTCGACTGGGAGGACGTACGCGCCTCCTGCGGGGACGAGCCGATGCCCGCGGCGTTCTTCTACCTCCTGGAACGCCTGAACGTGATCGAGCCCCGGGAGGTGCACCGATGAGCGGACACGGCGGCCGACCCGCCCCCGGCGCGGCGGAGAGCCTGGACTACCGGGTCGCCCACTTCGCCGACCACCTCGCCGCCGGCGACCTCGGAGAACTCGGCGTGCGGATCGAGATCCGCGGTGAGGCGGTCCTGCTGACCGGGACCGTGCCGTCGGTGGCGTGCCGTGCCGACGTCCTGCGCCTGGCCCGCGAGGAGCTGCCCGGAACCCCCGTCCACTGCGACATCGTGGTCGCGGACGCCTCCGTGCCGGACCACGCCGAGGAGGTCGGATGATCCGGATCGCGGCCGTCGGGGACATCCATCTGGGCCCCGAGAGCCAGGGCGTGCTCCGCCCCTCGTTCGAGACGCTGGACGGCAGCGCCGACGTCCTGCTGCTCGCCGGGGACCTCACCCGCCACGGCACCCGTGAGGAGGCCCAGGTGGTCGCACGGGAGATCAAGGACCTGCCGGTCCCCGTGGTCGCGGTCCTCGGCAATCACGATCACCACGCCGACTGCCCGCAGGAGGTCGCCGCAGTGCTCCGGGAGGCGGGCGCGCGGGTCCTGGAAGGGCAGGCCACCGTGGTCGGCGACGGCGACGTGTGCATCGGCGTGGCCGGCACGAAGGGGTTCGGCGGCGGGTTCGTGGGCCGCTGCGCAGGCGAGTTCGGCGAACCGCTGATGAAGGAGTTCGTCCGGTACTCGCGGAGGTGTGCCGACAGCCTGCGGGCCGCCCTGGAGGAACTCGGCGGGCAGGACTGCGACGTACGCATCGCCCTGACCCACTTCTCCCCGGTGCCGGACACGCTGGCCGGCGAGCCGCCCGAGATCTATCCGTTCCTCGGCAGCTATCTGCTGGCCGAGGCGATCGACAGGGCCGGCGCCGACCTCGCGGTGCACGGGCACGCCCACCTCGGGACGGAACACGGCATGACCAGCGGGGGAGTGAAGGTGCGCAACGTCGCGCAGCCGGTGATCGGCCGGGCGTTCCACGTCTACCACCTGTCGGAGCCCGGCTGAGGCCGCCTTTCCGGTGCGACGGGTACGTTTGGATGGATTCCCGTTCCCCGCCAGTTCCCGGACGGTCCGGCAGTGCTCGCAGATCTCTCCCCGCTCATCGCGGCGACCACCCAGTGGCTGACGCTCTCCTACCCGGCGTGCGGTGGCGCGCTGGCGGCTGCCCTGAGCGAGGTGCAGGCCCGCCAGGCCGTCACGGTCGCGGCGTGGCTGCGCTATCCGACGCCGACCGACGCCGCCCTGGTGCAGATGGCCGGCCCCGGTGGCACGGCCGGGCTGGACTGGATCACCGGCGCGGACCCGGCCGGGCACGACGACGCGGACGACTCCGCCTGGCGCACCTGGGTCGACGAGGTGGTCGCCAGCTGGGCCGCCTGCCTGCTCAGCGACGGCGAGCTGGCCCGGCTCGCCATCGCCCGGCTCGCCAACGGCGGCGGTACGCCGGGTGCGCCGGTCGAGTTCCGGCGCCTGGTGTCCCCCGACACCCGCGACCGCGAGGCGGCGGCCCTGCTGCGCCACCCCGACCTCGTCGCCCCCGTGGCGGCCCTGCACCGCCCGGCCCTGCACGAGCGCATCGACCCGGGCCGGGCGCTGACCGCCTGAGGACGGCCGAGCGGGGCCGTCAGTCCGGCTTGCCGCGTCCCGTCAGCGCGTCGCGCAGACGGTCGACCAGCCCGGCCCCCGGAGCCAGCAGCTTGTTGGCCGGCGGCCTGTCCGGGGCGGCCGGGTGCGGCCGGGTCGGCGCCACCTTCTTGGCCTGACGCACCTTGTCGCCCAGATCGTCGAGTGCCTCCGGGGGACAGGCCGCGCGCAACTGGGGGAAGAGGGCGCCCTCCTCGTCGGCGATGTGCGAGCGGACGTCCGTCATCAGCATCCCGATCAGCCGGTCGAACTCGGGATCGGCGGCGTCGCACCCCTCCAGGTCCTTCATGATCCGCTCGGCCCTGGAGTGGTCCTCGATCTCCCGGTCGGCGATGGCGTCCCCGCCCGCGACATGCCGCCGCACGGCCGGGTACAGGTACTCCTCCTCCGCCACCGAGTGCCGCACCAGCTCCATCGTGGCCTGGTCGGCGTACAGCTTGCGGTCCTCGTGACCGGGCGCGAGCCCCTCGATCCGGCCGAAGAGTTCCTCGACCTCGCGGTGATCGGTCATGAGTTCGTCGATGACGTTCCCACCATGACCCATGTTCTGTTCACCTCCGTACTTCCGCGGCGGCCCGGACGGGCGCGCCGTGCGCGTCGAGTGCCCGCATCCGACGGATGCAACACGGCGCCGCCCCGCGCGCCGACGCCGTCAACGCGCCGCCTAGGGTGCGGGCATGACCTCGCAGCCGTACCTCTCCGAACTGTTCTCGCTGGACCGCCGGGTCGCCGTGGTGACCGGCGGCAGCTCCGGCATCGGCCGGGCCATCGCCGAGGCGCTCGCGCGGGCCGGCGCGAGTGTCGTGGTCGTGGCGCGCAGGAAGGCGGAGCTGGCCGCGACGGTCGACGAGCTGACGGCCCACGGCTGCCGGGCCGCGTGGGTGAGCGCCGACCTGGGCACGCGCGACGGTGTGCGCGCCGCGGCCGAGGAGGCGGTCGAGGCGTTCGGCGAGCCGGACATCCTCGTCAACTGCGCCGGGATCAACCTGCGCCCGCCGATGGGCGAGCTGGGCGAGGACGTGTGGGACACCACGATGGCCGTGAACCTGGACGCGCCGTATCTGCTGGGCGAGCGGTTCGGGCCCGGCATGGCGGAGCGCGGCTTCGGACGGATCATCCACATCACCTCCCAGCAGGCGCACCGGGCGTTCGTGCAGAGCGGCGCCTACGGTGTCTCCAAGGGGGCGCTGGAATCGCTGGCCCGCTCCCAGGCGGAGGCGTGGTCGCCGTACGGCGTCACCTGCAACACCCTTGTGCCGGGCTTCGTCATGACGCCGCTCAACACACGCCTGTCGTCCGACCCGGAGCGGGTCGCGGCGCTCGCCGCGCGCACGATGGTCGGGCGCAACGGCCTGGCCGAGGACTTCGCCGGCGCGGCGGTGTTCCTCGCGAGCCGCGCGTCCGCCTATGTCACCGGCCAGTCGATCTTCGTCGACGGCGGGTTCTCGGTCCACTGAGCCCGCGAGAGCGGGCCCGTCACCGCAGGTCGAGCCGCATCAGGATGCGGGGGTGACCGGCCAGCACGGACGTCGTGTCGGCGACATGGACGAACCCGGCGCGCTCGAAGTTCTTGCGGAGCCCGGCGTACGCCATCGTCAGGTCGACCCTGGCGCCAGCGTTGTCGAGGGGGTACGCCTCGACCACCGGCGCGCCCCGGTCGCGGGCGAAGTCGACGGCGCCCGCGATGAGGGCGTGGCTGATGCCCTGCTTGCGATGGCCGGGGCGGACGCGGACGCACCACAGCGACCACACCGGCAGGTCGTCGACGTGCGGGATCTTGCGGTTGCGGGCGAAGGACGTGGCCGAGCGCGGCGCCACCGCGGCCCAGCCGACCGGCTCGTCACCGTCGTAGGCGAGCACCCCGGGCGGGGGATCGGCGCGGCACAGCCCGGCGACGTACTCGCCGCGGGCCGGTCCGCGCAGCTCGTTGTTCAGCTTCGACGGGATCCGGTAGCTCAGACACCAACAGACGTTCGCCCCGGGCGACTTCGGGCCGAGCACGGCGTGGACGTCCTCGAAGACGGCGGCGGGGCGGACTTCTATGGCCATGGCACCACGATGTCACGGCGCGTACCTGAGCGGCGGGTGACTCGGCGGCTCACGCCGTGGCGTGGAACCCGTGCAGCGTCCTCGCCACCTCCGTGTCGGAGACCTGGCCGAAGTCCTCGTACCACTCACCGATGACATGGAGGCCCGCGGGCTGCTCCAGGCACACGAGGTCGTCGCACTCGGTGCGGACGGATTCGACGGTCCTGGGGCTGCCGACGGGGACCGCCAGGACCAGCCGTGCCGGACCGTGGCGGCGCAGGAAGCGCAGCGCGGCCACCGCGGTCAGACCGGTGGCCAGGCCGTCGTCGACGAGGACGACCGTGCGGCCGTCGATCGACGGGGGCGGGCGGCGGCCGCGGTAGAGGTACTCGAGGCGGTGCAGTTCGTTGCGTTCCCGCACGACGACGTCGCCGAGCCGGTCCTCGGACAGATGCATCATCGCCAGGCTCTGCCGGTCGTACAGCGGTGGATCGTCCGCGGCGACCGCGCCGATCGGCGTCTGCGGCCGGATCGGAGTGCTGATCTCGCCGGCGACCAGCACGTCCAGCGGGGCGTGCAGGGCCCGGGCGACCTCCACGGCCACGGGCACGCCGCCGCGGGGCAGGGCCAGCACGAGCACATTGGGCAGATCGCCGGAGTCGGCCCACTCGACCAGCCGCAGGCCGAGCTCCTGTCCGGCGTGGGTACGGTCGCGAAACGGCACGGCGCTCCTCCCTCACGCTCGACGCAGCCGCCGAGTGCCCGGCGTACCCACCGCGAAACGGGCAGGCGCGGCCGGACGGGCCGGCCGCCCGCACCGCTTTTCGCGTGTTGCGAGGCGGGAACCCGGGTAACCCCGGCACAATCCGGAGTCCTCAACGCGACGTGGCCGGTACGCCGGGCTGCGCACCGGCCACGCGGAGCGCATGGTGGTGACATGAGCACGCGTCCCCTTGTGGTGGTGCTGCCGCCGGGGTCCGACGGCGGCCGTCAGGTGACGATCCGTGGCGAGCCGACGGGCACCGCGTACAGCCTGTTCGACGTCATGGACCTGGTGCACCGCGCGGGCCTGCCCGCCGAGGACCGGGCCGTCGACGACCCCGACCTGATCGAATGGCGCGGCGGTGGACCGTACGACTGGAACGGCACGGACACGTCCGACACGGCGAACGAGTGAACGCCGACGGCTGGATGAAGGGCAGACCCATGCAGTTCCGTGACCGTACGGTGGCCGGGCGGGAGCTGGCGGAGCAGCTGCGCGTCCGGCAGGACAAGGGCATGCTCGCGCAGCCCGTCGTCCTCGCCCTGCCCCGCGGCGGCGCCGCCGTCGCCCGGGAGATCGCCCGGGCGCTGGATGCCCCGCTGGACGTCCTCGTCGTACGCAAGATCGGGGCGCCGTTCCACCAGGAGTTCGGGGTCGGCGCGCTCGCGGGCGGCGACGACCCGCCGCTGTTCGACGAGCCGACGCTGGACCGGCTGGGCCTGAGCGAGGCGGATCTCGCGCCGGTGGTGGAGCGGGAGCGCAAGGAGCTGCGGCGGCGCGAGGAGCGCTATCGGCAGGGCCGCCCGGCGCCGGAGCTGCGCGGCCGTACCGCCATCGTGGTCGACGACGGCGTGGCGACCGGCTCCACCGCACGCGTCGCGGTGCGCGCCGTACGCGGCCGGGAGCCCGGGCGCCTGGTGCTCGCCGTCCCCGTCTGCGCTCCGGAAGCGGCCGAGGAGCTGCGCCGGGAGGTCGACGATTTCGTCTGCCTGCACCAGCCGAGGCTGTTCAGCTCGGTCGGCGAGTGGTACGAGGACTTTCGCCAGCTCACCGACGACGATGTGCTGGCGGTGCTGCGGGGCGAGTGAGGCTCACCCCAACAGTGAGGCTCACCCCAAAGGGGCGGGCTTCCTGAGGGTGAGTGCGCCGTCCGGGCCCAGCGCGACATGGACGCCGTAGCCGATCCGGTCGAGGGTCGTGTGCAGCCAGCCGCGGTCCTCCCGCGGCGCCGGTTCCAGCCGCATCCGGCGGGCCAGCAGGGGCTCCATGCGCAGGTCGGTCAGCTCGCCGGTGTCCGACGCCAGCGTGACGAAGTAGGCGATGCGCAGGTCGTCGCGGTACTGCTCGTACCCCGGGATGCCCTCGTAGTCGTCGATGAAGTCGCCGCAGCCGTGCAGGACGAGCCGGTCCCGGTACACCTCGACGGCGCGCGGGTGGTGCGAGGAGTGGCCGTGCACGACGTCGGCGCCGCCGTCCACCAGGGCGTGCGCGAAGCGGCGCTGGTCGCGGGGGACGACATAGCCCCAGTTGGAGCCCCAGTGCACGGACACGACCACGATGTCGCCGGGCCGTTTCACCCGCCGTATCCGCCGCACGGCCGCGGCCGCCGTCGCCGGCGACAGCTCGGGTACATAGGCGACGCCGGGCAGGTCGGCCGTCGCCGCCCAGTCGGCCGGGATGCCGCTGGTGGCGACGCCGAGGGCGAAGACGAGTATCCGGCCGCCGTGGGGGAGCGGCAGCGCCACGGGCGCGTACGCCTCCTCGGCCCCGCGCCCCGCACCCGCCGTCCGCAGCCCCGCCCCGTGCAGCACGTCGAGCGTCTCCCGCAGACCGGCGCGGCCGAAGTCCCGCACATGGTTGTTGGCCAGCACGCACACGTCGGGCCGGGCCACCGTGAGAGCGGGCAGGTTGGCCGGGTGCATGCGGTAGTGCACCGCCTTGCCGGGCTCGAACGCGTCGCTGCGCGTCACGGACGTCTCCAGGTTGACGATCCGGACGTCGGGACCGTTCGACTCCAGCAGCCGTAGCGCCTCGCCCCACGGCCAGGACGGGTCGACGGGCGCCGGGATGGGGCCGCTCACCGACTCCGCCATGCTCACGTAGGCGCGGGCGTCCGTGACGTACCCCTCCCGCAGCTCCGGGTCGCCGGGGCGGGCCAGGATCTGGTCGACGCCACGTCCGAGCATCACGTCGCCGCAGACGAACAGCGTCACCGTGTCGCCGCTCATGTCTCCACGGTACGAGCCCCACCGGGCCCCGGGAACGCCGGGGGGCGCCCCGGTAGGAAACGCCCCGCGCGGGTACCCCGCACCTGCGACGCCGGGTGTGGGACTCCGTCGGCCCGGGCGCGGGAGGCCGTCATGGAACTGGTCCAGGAAGCTCCCCACCGCTTCCGTATCGCCCCGCACGGCCCGATGCGGGTGCCGGGCGTGGTGTTCGCGTCCCGGAACCTGCTCAGGGACGCCGAGCAGTCACTGGAGCAGGTGGCCGCGGTGGCCACGCTGCCCGGCATCGTCGGCGCCTCGTACGCCATGCCCGACATCCACTGGGGATACGGCTTCCCCATCGGCGGCGTCGCGGCGACCGACGTGGCCGAGGGCGGGGTCGTCTCGCCGGGCGGGGTCGGCTTCGACATCTCCTGCGGGGTGCGGCTGCTGGCCGCCGACACCGACGGCGAGGGGCTGCGGGCGGCGCTGCCCGCCGTGATGGACGGCCTCGACCGGGCCATTCCGCGCGGCGCGGGGCCCGGCGGGGTGTGGCATCTGACCGGCCCGGGGGAGCTGGAGCGGATCCTGCGCGGCGGGTCGCGGTACGCGGTCCAGGAGGGGCACGGCGAGGAGCGCGACCTGACGCGCTGCGAGGACGGCGGGGCGGTCGCCGACGCCGACGTCGACCAGGTCAGCGCGCGGGCGCGCGAGCGCGGCCTCGGCCAGGTCGGCAGCCTCGGCTCGGCCAACCACTTCCTGGAGGTGCAGGTCGTCGACGAGGTGTACGACGAGACGGCCGCCGCCGCCTTCGGGCTCGCCCCCGGCCAGGTGTGCGTGATGATCCACTGCGGCTCCCGCGGCCTCGGCCACCAGATCTGCACCGATCACGTCCGGCTGATGGACCGCGCGATGGCCCGCTACGGCATCAAGGTCCCGGACCGCCAACTGGCCTGCACGCCGGTCGAGTCACCGGAGGGCGAGAGGTACCTCGGCGCCATGGCCGCCGCGGCCAACTACGGCCGCGCCAACCGCCAGTTGCTGTCCGACGCGGCCCGCACGGTCTTCCGCAGGGCCGCCGGCACCCGGCTGTCCCTGGTGTACGACGTCTCCCACAACCTCGCCAAGATCGAGACCCACCCGGTGGCCGGGGCCCGCCGCACGCTCTGCGTCCACCGCAAGGGCGCCACCCGGGCCTTCCCGCCCGGCCACCCGGACCTCCCCGACGAACTGCGCGCGACCGGCCAGCCGGTGCTGATCCCCGGCACGATGGGCACCGCCTCCTACGTCCTGGTCGGCGTGACCGGCGGCGACGCGTTCTCCTCCACCTGCCACGGCGCCGGCCGGGTCCTCAGCCGCCACCGCGCCGCCCGCGCCGTGGGCGGCCGGGAGCTGCGGGCCCGGCTGGAGTCGGCGGGCATCGCGGTACGCCCGCGGTCGTTGCGCGGCCTGGCGGAGGAGACTCCCGAGGCGTACAAGGACGTGAACGAGGTGGTGGCCGCGAGTGAGGGTGCGGGGCTGTGCCGGACGGTGGCCCGGCTGGTGCCGCTGGGGGTGGTGAAGGGCTGAGGCCGCCAGGGGTGGAGGCCGCTGGGGTGATGGCCGCTGGGGGCGGTGAAGGGCTGCGGTCCGCGGCCGCCGCACCCCTCACACGTCCACGGTCACCGCGCACGACCACCCGTACGGACCCGGCCCGATGCGCAGCCCGTGCCAGGAGACGCCCTTCGGGCCGGCGCCGGTGACCTCCACGTCCGCCAGGTCGGCGAGGGCGAGCCGCACGTCGAGGTCGCCGTCCTCGGTGTCGGCCTCCAGGTCGACCGGCACCCGGCCGTCCACGTCGAGACGCAGGACCACCTCGTCGAGGAGCGCGGTCAGCAGCCCCTCGTCGCTGTCCTCGGCGAGCCGCACCCGCTCCACCGAGGTGGGCCGCACCGCCGCGATGTCGGCGAAGCACTCCACCATCCCCAGCGCGGCCTCCACCAGACAGCGCTCCCGGCTCACACCCCACGCCTCGATCCGCACGTCGGCGGTGTGCGGCACCGTCCGGTGGCCGCTCTCGCCGCGCCGCCGCGCCTGGATGTCGTCGTCCATGTCGCCGACCATGGGCACCACCTGATCCGCCGAGTCGTCCCCGAGGAGTGCTCCACGGATAGGGGTACCCGAGACGGGGCACCGCGTACCGCCGGGACCGAAGGAGCCGACATGCCGGACATGGAGCGGGACGAGGCGCGCGGGCGGTTCACCGAGGCATCCGTCGCACGGCTGGCGACGGTCGACCCCGAGGGCCGGCCGCATCTGGTGCCGGTCGTGTTCGCGGCGCGCGGCGACGAGGTCGTCACCGCCGTGGACGGCAAGCCGAAGCGGTCGCGGCGGCTCAGGCGGCTGCGCAACATCGCCGTCAGCCCGGCCGTCTGCCTGCTGGTGGACGCCTACGACGACGACTGGGACCGCCTGTGGTGGGTCAGGGCGGACGGCGGCGCCCGGATCCTGCCGCCCGAGGCGCCGGACGAGGCCGCGCATGCCGAGTACGCCGACGCCGTGGAGCTGCTGCGGCAGAAGTACCCGCAGTACCGGCAGGAGCCCCCGGAAGGGCCCGTGATCGTGATCACCGTCCTGCACTGGAGCGGCTGGCGGGCCGTGCCGGACGACGAGTGAGGTGCGGGCGCGGCGGTCCACAGCCGCAGACCCATTGACCTTGACCATCCACGAACATAATCTCCGTCCTCATATGTAGACGAGGTCTTCATGTGCGGATCCCATTCAGTGGGGTGAACGTAGGCGGCCGGCGTTCGAAGGAGAACAGAGATATGCCGCTCGTGGTGGTCGGGACCAGCGTCCTGGTCCTGCTCGTCCTGATGACCAGGCTCAAACTGAACGGCTTCGCGGCCCTGCTGCTGGTGGCGGTGGGCGTCGGCCTGGTCCAGGGCATCGGGATGGAGAAGATCCCGGACATCCTCGCCGAGGGCATCGGCGACCAGGTCGGCGACACCATGCTCACCATCGGCCTCGGTGCCATGGTCGGCCGGGTGATGGGCGACTCCGGCGCCGCCCAGCGCATAGCCGGCCGGCTGCTCGAGGTCTGCGGGCCGCGCTGGGTGCAGGTGGCCATGGTGCTGACGGCCATGCTCATCGGCGTGACGATGTTCTACGAGGTGGCCTTCGTCATCATCGTGCCGATCGCGTTCACCCTGGTCCGGGTCACCCGGGCGAACCTGCTGTGGGTGGGGCTGCCCATGTCGATCGCCCTGTCCACCATGCACAGCTTCCTGCCGCCCCACCCCGGCCCCACCGCGGTCGCCGCCACCTTCCACGCCTCCGTCGGACTGACCCTGTTCTACGGCCTGTTCATCGCCGTGCCGATCGGCGCGACCATCGCCCTGCTGTGGCCCCTGCTGCCCTTCGTCCGGGCGATGAACCCCGCCATCCCCAAGGGCCTGGTCAGCGAGCGGGTCTTCGAGGACGACGAGATGCCCGGCATGGGCTGGTCGCTGTCCGTCGCCCTGCTGCCCGTGGTGCTGATCGCCGGTGCGGCGGTGGCCGACCTGGCCGGCGCCGGCGACGGCGGCCCGATGCACTTCGTGGCCTTCATCGGCTCCGCCCCGATCGCCCTGCTGCTCACCCTGCTCGTGGCGGTCTGGGCGTTCGGCCCGCGCATCGGCCGCAGCCTGGCCGAGGTCAGCGCCTCCTGCAAGGAGGCCGCCCAGGCGATGGCGATGATCCTCCTCGTCATCGGCGCGGGCGGCGCCTTCAAGAACGTCCTCGTCGAGGGCGGGATCTCCGACTACATCAAGGACGTCACCGACGGCTGGTCGATCTCCCCGATCGTCCTGGCCTGGCTGATCGCGGCCATCCTGCGCATCGCCCTCGGCTCCGCGACCGTCGCCGTCGTCACCGCCTCCGGCGTGGCACTGCCCCTGCTCGCGGGCAGCGGCGTCCACCCCGAGGTGATGGTGCTCGCCGTCTCCTGCGGCTCGATCGCCTTCTCCCACGTCAACGACCCGGGATTCTGGATGTTCAAGGAGTACTTCAACCTGTCCGTCCTCGACGCCATCAAGGCACGCACCACCTACACCACGGTGCTCGCGATCCTCGGCCTCGGCGGCGTACTGGTCCTGGAACAGGTCCTCGACGCCCTCAAGGTCTGACCCACCGCCCGCCCTCACGAGAACGGCACCGCCCGCCATGAGCCAGCCCATCGTCACCCGCTTCTCCGTGTATCCGGTCGCCGGCCGCGACTCGATGCTCCTCAACCTCTCCGGGGCGCACGCCCCTTACTTCACCCGCAACGTCGTCGTACTGGAGGACTCCGAGGGCCGCACGGGCCTGGGCGAGGTGCCCGGCGGGGAGAAGATCACCCGCACCCTGCGCGACGCCGAATCCCTCGTCGTCGGCGCCCGCTTGGGCGACCACAACAACGTCCTGCGCGCGATCGGGGCGAGGTTCGCCGACCGTGACGCGGGCGGGCGCGGCGCGCAGACCTTCGACCTGCGGACCACGGTGCACGCGGTCACCGCCGTCGAGTCCGCCCTCCTCGACCTGCTCGGGCAGCACCTGGAGGTCCCCGTCGCGGGCCTCCTGGGCGACGGCAAGCAGCGCGACGCCGTACGGGTGCTCGGCTACCTCTTCTACGTCGGCGACCCGGACCGCACCGACCTGGACTACATCCGCGCCCCCGACGCACCCGTCGACTGGTACCGCGTCCGGCACGAGCAGGCGCTCACCCCCGAGGCGATCGTCCGCCAGGCCGAGGCCACCTACGACCACTACGGATTCCGCGACTTCAAGCTCAAGGGCGGCGTCCTGCCCGGCCCGGAGGAGGTCAAGGCCGTACGGGCGCTCAAGGACCGCTTCCCCGAGGCGCGGATCACCCTCGACCCCAACGGCGCCTGGTCCCTGCGCGAGGCCGTCGAACTGTGCCGCCCCCTCCTCGGCACCCTCGCCTACGCCGAGGACCCCTGCGGGGCGGAGGACGGCTACTCCGGCCGTGAGATCCTCGCGGAGTTCCGCCGGGCCACCGGCCTGCCCACGGCGACCAACATGATCGCCACGGACTGGCGCCAGCTGACCCACGCCCTGGCCCTGCAGTCGGTGTCCATCCCGCTGGCCGACCCGCACTTCTGGACCATGCGGGGCTCGGTGCGCGTCGCCCAGCTCTGCAACGCGATGGGCCTGACCTGGGGCTGCCACTCCAACAACCACTTCGACATCTCCCTGGCGATGATGGCCCACTGCGGAGCCGCCGCGCCCGGCGAGTACAACGCCCTGGACACCCACTGGATCTGGCAGGAGGGCCTGGAGCGGCTCACCGTCGACCCGCCGAGGATCACCGGCGGCGAGGTCGCCGTACCGGACACGCCCGGCCTGGGCGTCGGCCTGGACAGGGACCGGCTCCTCGCGGCACACGAGCTGTACCGGGAGAAGGCCCTGTCCGGCCGGGACGACGCCGTCGGCATGCGGTACCTGATCGAGGGGTGGACCTTCGACGCCAAGCGGCCCTGCCTCGTGCGCTGAACCCGCCGACGCTCCGTCAGAGGGCGAAGACGCGGCGGGCGTTCCCGTGCAGGAACAGCTCCCGCGTCTCCTCGTCCAGCTTCAGGTCGTCCAGGTGCTCCAGGGCCCGACCCGGCGTGATCATGGGGTAGTTGGAGCCGAACAGCACCTTGTGCCGGCCCCGGCCGCGCAGATACTCCACCAGTTCCGGCGGATAGCGGCGGACGGTGTAGGCGCTGGTGTCGACGAAGACGTTCTCGTGCTTGTCGGCGACCGCGATCATCTCCGTGGTCCACGGATAGCCGATGTGCCCGCACACGATCGTCAGCTCGGGGAAGTCCAGCGCCACCTGGTCGACGTACGGGATGGGCCGCCCCGTCTCCGACGGCCGCAGCGGGCCGGTGTGCCCGACCTGGGTGCAGAACGGCACACCGAGGTCCACACAGGCCGCGTACAGCGGGTAGTACAGCCGGTCGGTGGGCGGCAGCCCCCACAGCCACGGGACGACGCGCAGCGCCACGAAGCCCAACTCCTCGACGGCACGCCGCAGTTCCCGCACCGTGGCCATGGGCCGGGCGAGATCGGCCCCCGCCACCCCGCGCAGCCGCCCGTCGGCCTGCGCGACGAAAGCGGCCACCTCGTCGTTGTCGATCAGCGGACCCTGCGGCCCGTACCAGGCGGCCGCGAGGCCCACCTCCACGTCGGCGTCCTCCAGCGCCGCCACCGTGACCTCGACGGGCAGCGGCTCGTCGGACCGCTCCATGCCGGTCCACCGGCGCAGCGACTCGAACATCTCGTGGTTGGCGTGGCGCGGCGTGGGGTGCTGCATCCAGGCGTCGATCACGGGCATGGACTACGGCCTCTCCGGAGGGGTCGGGATGGCGGGATGTCGGCATGTCGGCATTCACCTCCCACACTCTCCCGCGACCTATGGTGGACGCCATGTACTCGACGCGGGTCTCCCGGCATGTGAACGCCTCGCGCACGGCCGTCTACCGGGCGCTGCTGGACGCGGACGCGGTGCAACGGTGGCGGGTGCCGGACGGGATGACCGGGCACGTGCACGCGTTCGAGGGGCGTGAAGGCGGGGCGTTCCGGGTCTCGCTCACCTATGACCTGCCGACCGGCACCGGCAAGTCGGCCGCGCACACCGACACCTACCACGGCCGCTTCGTACGGCTCGTGCCGGACGAACTGGTGGTCGAGGAGGTCGAGTTCGAGACCGACGACCCCGCCCTGCGCGGCACGATGACGATGACCACCACCCTCACCGCCGCCGCCGACGGCGGCACGGACGTCGTGATCGCGCACGAGGGCATCCCCGACGCCGTCCCCGCCGCGGACAACGAGACCGGCACCCGCATGGCCCTGGCCAACCTGGCCCGCCTCGTCGAGGGGACGCCACCGGCGAACTGACCCCACACTCACGTGATCTTTGCCCGGGCCGGGCCGGCGTGGAGCGCGTGATGGACTTCTGCACCGAGGACGCGTACGTCCCGGAAGCTGAGCGCCGGCCGGCCCTAGCCGCGCGGCAGCACGGTCACGCGGTGGAAGTTGCAGTCGCCCCCTGCAGGTCGCCCGGGCCGGGCGGGCAGGGTCTGATGGGCCTTGAGTGCGGCGCTGACCAGGCTCATCAGCAGATCGACGTCCGTGTCGCAGTCGAGGTGCACGGTCACCCAGCCCGAGCCGGGGACCAGTCGGATCGCCGTCGACCCCTGGAGATCGTCGTGAAACCGCCCGATGGCCGCCACCGTCAGATGCAGGTCCACATCCCGGTCGGAGTGGAAGTGCACGATCTCGCTGTGGACGGAGCGCAGTGCCCGCCCTGCGCCGCAACTGGCCGGGCCCGAGGTGAGGTCGGGCCAGGCCTGCAGTTGTTCCATGGCGCGCTGGGCCAGTGTCATGTACCCATAGTCACCCGATCACCGCGCCGCAACCAGAGGTTGAGCAATTCGTAACCGGTGCGTGAGGTACCTCTCGGCCATCGTCACCTAGTCGGGAGGCGTCGGAGTGTCGTGCGTGCGGTACATCGCCTGAACGTCCAGCTCGAGCTGGACCGTGGGCCCGACCACCGCGATGCCGCGGGCCAGCATGGAGCGCCAGTTCAGGGTGAAGTCCTCCCGGTGCAGCTCCGCCCTGGCCAGCGCAGCGCACCGCAGCTCCGCGCCGTAGCCGCCGTTGACCGACCCCAGGTAGGTGGTGTCCAGCTCCACCGAGCGGCTCACGCCGTGCATGGTCAGCGAGCCGTGCAGGGTCCACTTGGCACCGCCCCGGTAGGCGAAGCGGGTGCTGGCGAAGTCGATGTACGGGTAGCGCTCGACGTCCAGGAAGTCGGCCGAACGCAGATGGTTGTCCCGGGTGTTGTTGCCCGTCGTGATGCTGGCCGCGTCGATACGCACCGACACCTGGGACGCGGCCATGTCGGGCGCCACCCGGATGCCGCCGGTGAACCGCTCGAAGCGGCCGTGCACATGGGCCATGCCGACGTGCTTCGCGATGAACCGGATCGCCGTGTGCGGCGGGTCGAACATCCAGGTGCCGGGCATCGGGAGCTCGAGCTGCCGGGCCGACGCCAGCTGCACCCGCACGGCGGGCTGCGGCGGACCGGCGACGACGTCCAGGGGCTCGCGGTGCGGGGTCAGGCCCTCGGCGGTGACCATGAGGCTGTAGTGGCCCGGGGGCAGCGCGGCGAAGAACAGGCCGTACGGGTCCGTCGTACCGGACGCCACGACCTCGTGCGAGTCCAGCGCGGTCACCGTCACCTCGGCGCCGCGCATCGGCAGCCCGACCGGATCGACGACCTCGCGCCCCACGACGCCCGCACCGGGAGGCACGGGGAACGGGACACCCGGCGCTCCTCGGGAGCGTCGACTCCTGAGCAGACCGAGGCGCATGCTGATCACCTTTCTTCCAGGCATGAGGGGATCCATGAGCGTGGGGGGCGAGTTCGGTTCGGGTCAGTGGGCGAGCGTGGCCGGCGGCGCGCCCTCGTACGCCGCCCGCAGCAGGGCGAGCACGCCGTCGACCGTGACCGGGCGGGGGTTGGCGTACGCCTGGCCCGCGGTCTGCGCGGCGGCCGTCGCCAGGTCGGCCTCGGCGAGGCCCAGTTCGGCCAGGGTGCGGGGCGCGCCGAGGCGTCCGGCCAGGTCCCACAGGGCCGTCGGGGCGTCGCTCGCGTCCAGGGCGCGGGCCATGGCGGCGGTCGCGTCCGGGGCTGCGGACGCGTTGTGGGCCAGGGCGTACGGCAGCACCACCGTGTGCGTCTCGGCGTGCGGCAACGAGAAGGTGCCGCCCAGGACATGGCACAGTTTGTGGTGCAGGCCCATCGTGGTGGCACCCAGACACGACCCGCACAGCCAGGCCCCGTACAGGGCACGCCCGCGGGCCTGCGTCGACTCCGGTTCGCCCGCCACCGCCGGGAGCGCCCCCGCCATCGCCCGTACGCCCTCCTCGGCCATCAGCGCGACCAGAGGCGAGGTGTCGGGGGCGTACAGGGCCTCGACGGCGTGCGCGACGGCGTTGATGCCGCTGGTCACGGAGAGCGGCACGGGCAGGGAGAGGGTGAGCTCGGGGTCGTAGACCACGCTGCGGGGCAGCACCTTCGCATCGCGGCCGGTGCGCTTGACGCCGTGCTCCGTCAGGCCCCACACCGGGGTCATCTCCGAGCCGGAGTACGTGGACGGCACGGCGACCAGCGGCAGCCCGGTGCGCAGCGCGACCGCCTTGCCCAGCCCGATCGACGAGCCGCCGCCCACGGCCACGCACCCGTCGGCGCCGGCCGCGCGAGCCGCCTGCACGGCCACGTCGGCGACCTCGGCCGGAACATGCATCCGGGCCCGGTCGTGCACCCCGACGCAGACCGGCCCGAGCGCGTCGGCGACCGCCCGCGCGGTCTGCGCACCCCGCGCCCCGCACACCACCAGCACCCGCCGCAGCCCCAGCCGCGCCACTTCCCCCGGCGTCGCGGACACCGCCGCCCCGGCCCGGAACACGACCCGCACGGGCCGGCTCTCGTAGGAGAAGTCGAGGGCGTCCGTCACGACGGCTCCAGCACGAGGTCGAAGCGGGCGTGCCGGAAGGGGTTCGGCACGCCGTGCTCCCGTGCCGCCGACGGGTCGTCGACCGGCGCGAAGTCGGTGACCAGGCCCGGCTTGACGGCGAACACCGCGTCCGAGCCCAGGTAGTCGCTCCCCGCCACGAAGATGTGCGTGGTCACCGGGGTGTGCCCGGCGGCCGTGGCGATGAAGTGGATGTGCGCGGGCCGGTAGGGATGCCGTCCGGTGGCCCGCAGCAGCCCGCCGACCGGGCCGTCCGTCGGGATCGGATACGGGCTCGGCACGCATGTCCGGAACCAGAACCGTCCCTCGCCGTCCGCGGTGAACAGGCCGCGCCCGTTGCCCGGGGGCTGCACGTCCGGCCGCTGCACGTCGTAGAAGCCGTTGCCGTCGGCCTGCCACACGTCGACGACCGCGCCGGGCAGCGGGTCGCCGTCCCGGGACCGCACCCGCCCGCTCACCACGCACGGCTCGCCGCCGCCCACCAGGTCGATGTTCGCGCCGAGCTCGCGCACCGGCGACTTCGTCATGTGGAACGGGCCGAGGACGGTCGACTCGGTGGTGCCGGGGCCGTGGCGGTCGTTGATCGTCTCCACCAGCATCGACAGGCCGAGCACGTCCGACAGCAGGATGAACTCCTGCCGGGTGTCCGTGCACATCCGCCCGGTCGCGGTCAGGAACCCGATCGCCCGCTCCCACTCCTCCTGCGTCAGCCGTGTCTCTCGCGCGAAGGCGTGCAGATGCCGCACCAGCCCGGTGAGCAGCTCCCGCAGCCGCGGATCGGCCGTGTCCCGCAGGCTGGCGACGACCTCGTCGGTGACCGTCGGCTCGCCGGTCATGTCGGCTCCTTCCCGTCCTGCTGCCCGCTCATCTCAACCGTGCCCGAGAATCCGCCGCAGTGCGTCCGTGAGCAGCCGTTCGGCGTCCTCGGACCCGCCCGCGTGCCGGAAGGCCACATACCCGTCGGGGCGTACGAGGAGCACGCCGGCGTCGGAGATCTCGCTGAGCCGCGCCCAGTCGCCGTACGGGTCCTCGTACTCCTGGCCCGGTCCGACCACCACCGTCGCGATGTCGAGGGGCTGTGCCTCGGCGGCCCGCAGCCACGCCTCGCCGCCGATGCCGGTGAGCAGCGTGAAGCGGCCCTTGCCGACGGTGTCGAGGGTGGACAGGGTGCGGGTGCCGCGGGTGAGCCAGGCGTGCGGGAGCTTGGCGCCGGGGCGGGAGCTGGGCTGGTGGTACAGCTCGGGGTCGCGGGTGAAACCGGGATCCGGCGTGCCGTCGGGGACGACCGCGGCGGAGGTGTAGCGCTGGTTGAGGTCGACGCCGTGCGCGTTGAACTCGTACACCTTGAAGGCGATCGCCTCGCGCAGCGCGGCCCGCTGCTTGGCGGCGGCCTCGGTGGCGTCCTTGCGGGCGGCGATGTTGGCCCAGAGCTGCTCGGGCGTCTGCGGGGAGAGCCCGTCGAGCGCCTCGAATATGGGGGCGGTCTCGGCGATGGACTTGTTGGCGCGGGTCACGATCTGCTTGCCGACCGGAGCCCGCTCGGCGTCGTAGGTGTCGAGGAGCTTCGGCGAGGCGACGCCGTCCAGGACGAGCTTCAGCTTCCAGGCCAGGTTGTGGGAGTCCTGGATGGAGGTGTTGGAGCCGAGCCCGTTGGACGGCGGGTGGCGGTGCACGGCGTCACCGGCGCAGAACACCCGCCCGTTGGCATACGTCTCGGCGTACATCTCGTTCACCGTCCACGCCGACGACGACTTGATGGTCACCGGTATCTCGTCGTCGCCGACCAACTGCCGTACGACGGACAGGGCGTACTCCTCGGTGAGGTCGGGGGCGCCCGCCGTCACGTCGTAGCCCCACACGATCAGCCACTCGTTCCAGGGCCGCACACAGCGCACCAGGCCCGCGCCGATGCCGCCGACCGTGGCGCCCGGCGCGAGTACCCAGTAGAGGGTGGAAGGGCGGTGCGCGGTGTACCTGCTCAGGTCCGCGTCGAAGACGATGTTGACGCTGCCCGCGACGCCCATCTGGCCGCCCATCGGCAGCCCGGCGTCCTCGGCGACCTGGGAACGGCCGCCGTCGGCGCCGATCAGGTACTTGGCGCGGATGGTGTAGGCATCGCCGCGCAGCCGGTCCTCGACGGTGACCGTGACGCCGCCCGCGTCCTGTTCGAAGGACCGGTAGACCGTGCTGAACCGGAAGTCGGTGCCGCGCGCGATCGCCGCGTCCACCAGCACAGGCTCCATCAGGTGCTGCGGCATGTCGCACATGCGGGTCGGACTGGCCAGTTCGTGCGCGGCCTGCACGAGCGGGTCGTTGCCCCAGGAGCGGACCCGGCCCAGCTCCTCGCCGGCCAGGCTGGTGCAGAAGGTCGTGTCGCCCATCAGATGCTGCGGCGTCGCCTTGGCGATGACGTCCTGCTCGACGCCCAGATCGCGCAGCACTTCCATGGTGCGCTGGTTGGTGATGTGCGCGCGGGGCGTGTCGGCGAGGCTGGCGTACCGGGTGACGACCATGTTGCGCACGCCGTAGGTGCTCAGGGCGAGCGCGGCCGACGCGCCCGCCGGGCCGCTGCCCACGATCAGTACATCGGTCTCGACGGTGTGCACGACAGAACGCTCCAGGAATGAGACAGGGATGACAGCAGACCTCGACTTCCAAGATCATGGAGCGGAGCGGCCCGCCGTGGGTGTCTCAATACGAGACAGCTCCATACGAGACAGCCCGATACGAGACAACCCGCCGTCGCCCCGCGCGCGAGACCACCGATACGGTGGAGGACGCCATGAGCACCGCCGAACAGCTTCCTGCCCTCGCCCCGCTCCGTCATGCCCGCGAAAGGTTCCTGACGGGGCGTCCCCTCCCGGACGGTGTACCGGAGGACGTGGTCGCCGCCTGGCGGCGCGCCCGGTTCTTCGGTGTACGGCCCGATCTCGACGGTCCGGTACGGGAGTCGGCCCACCCGGCCGACTCGCCCCTGCTGGAGGCGGCGCGCCCCGTGCTCGCCCGTATCGCCCCGGCCCTCGACGCCGGGCGCTCGGCGCTCGTGCTCACCGACGAGCGGCTCCAGGTGCTGTGGTCCACCGGCAGCGCCCCCGGCGACGACACCTGCCGCGACCTGTCCGAGCGGGAGGTCGGCCACAACAGCGCCGCGCTCGCCCTGCGCACCCGGCGCCGCGCCGAGGTCCACGGCCCCGAGCACTTCCTCGACGTCTGGCAGGACGTCTCCGCGGTCAGCGTGCCCCTGCTCTGCCCGGAGACGGAGCAGGTGCTCGGCACGGTGACCGTGGCCGCCGGCCTGGGCGCGGGCTGCCGGCCGCATCCGGGCGCCGCCCTCGCCGAGGCGGCCGCCGCGGCGGTGGAGGCGGAACTGCGGGCACGCGCGCGTACCGCGGAACGGGCCTTGCTCGACGCCTACGAGCGCGCCGCACGGGGACGCGCACGGGCGGTCGTCGCTCTGGACGGCCGTAACCGCCTGATCAGCGAGGCCGCGGCACGCCTCGCCTCGCCACAGGTACTGGAGGCGCTGGAGCGCGGCGCCCGGGCGTGGGGGAGGGGCACCCGTGCGTCGTACGACATCCCGCTTCCCGAGGACGCCGGGTGCACCGTCGAGATCACCCCGGTACGGCACGAGGGCCGCGCCCTCGGCCTGGTCGCCGTGCTCGCGCCCCGTCCCGACGAGCCGGTGGCGGCGCCGCCGCGCCCGGCGGGTGCCCTGGCCGGCGGCTCGGTGCCGTGGCGGCACGCGGTCGCGCGGGCGACGGCGCTGTTCCGTACGGCCGGTCCCGTGCTGGTGACGGGCGAGCGGGGCACGGGCAAGACCGCCCTCGCCCTCGAACTGCTCGACGGCACCGCCCCGCTGGTCCTGGACGCCGCGGAGTCACCCGACCTCGGCCTCAAGGCCGGAGAGCGCGGCGAGACGGGGGCCGAAGGCCGGGCGCGGGCCGGCGACCGCCCCCTGCTGCTGCGGCACGCCGAACGGCTGGCCCAGCCGGACGTAGCCGCCCTCAACTCCCTCCTCGACGAGCACCCGGACGCCCGCCTGGTCGCCACCTACACGCCAGGAACCTCACCGGGCCCCTGCCTCCAGCGTCTCCTCGACACCCTCGCGGCCCGTTCGGTGACCGTGCCCGCGCTGCGGGAACGCCCCGAGGACATCCGGGAGTTGCTCCCCGCCCTCACGCCCCGGCCCGCTCCCGGCAGCCCGCCGCTGACCTGGACGCTGGACGCGCTGCGGGCGCTGGAGCAGCATCCCTGGCCCGGCAACGTCACCGAACTCGCCCACCTCATACGGGCGCTGGCGAGCCAGCGGCGGGTCTTCGGGCCGGTGCGGCGCGGTGAACTGCCCGATCCCGTCCGGGAAGGACCCGCGGGACGGAGCCTCAGCCCGATGGAGCTGGCCGAACGCGCCGCGATCCTGGAGGCGTTGCGCCGCCACGGCGGCAACAAGGCGCGCGCCGCGGCGGCGTTGGGGATCGGCCGCGCCACCCTCTACCGCAAGCTGCGGGAGTACCAGGGGCGCGACGCCCTCACTGGGCCGAGGCCCTGACCTCGGAGGTCGTCAGCGTGCCCCGGTCCAGTTGTGCGCCACATCGACGACGACGCGATCGGTCGCGACCCACACCCGGAACGGCAGCCGCGCGCGGACACCGAGCCCGATCTGTGTGTCGCCCTCGAAGCTGCCGACGAACCGGGCGTCCCGGAACGTGCGGTACCCCGTGAGATCGACGCCCGTCAGACGCTGACCGGCCGTCGCGGGATAGGTCGGCTTTCCGGTGGCGGGGTCGTACGCGGGGGCGGCCACGCGTACCTCGATGACGGCTCCGCCGCCGACGGAGATCGGCCGGCCCGAGCCGTCCTGGTACAGGCGGCTGACGTAGCGGACGGAATAGCCGAGTCCGCTGGTGCCCGCGCCGGGGACGTCGACGACCATGCGGTCGAAGCAGGCGTGCCGGCCGGCCCTGATGTTCGTGACCGACTTCGTCGTCGCGCCGGAGCGGGTCTCGGCCGTGCTGCCCCAGCCGGTGGGGCAGGCCGTGGTCTGGGTGGTGGCGGTGGTCGTGGTGGCCTCGGCCGGGACCACCGCCACACCCAAGGTGGCGACCATGAGTGCGGTGGTCGCCGCCCATGTGCTTGTGTTTCGTCCCATTGTGTCCCCCGGGAGGTGATGTGCCTGATATTAGGGGAGACTCCCGCCTTGGTCGAATGGTTGCACTGTCGCGGAACTTCGCAATCCGGACCGACGGCGATCGGCTGCTCGCCCGGGAACCCTGGGCGGACCTGGGACGTTCCACGAAGGACGGCCGTTGCGCACGGCGGTCGCGGGCGGATCGAGGGGGCGATGTGACGCGGTTGACGGTCGTAGGGGGCGGAATCGCCGGCACGGGCGCGGCTCTGGCCCTGCACAAGGCCGGATTCGACGTCGCCGTGTACGAGGCGCATCCCGACTCCGCCGCGGACATCGGCGCGTTCCTCACGCTGGCGAGCAACGGCATGCGCGCCCTGGCGGAGGTGGACGCCTCGGCGGCGGTCACCGCCATCGGCTTCCCGCTGACCGCGATGCGCGTCCTGGACGACACCGCGCCGAAACGGCGCGAGTGCCGCTCGGCGAGGCCGGTACGCCGCGGCTGCGGTACCGGTGCGTGCGGCGCGGCGACCTCAACTCCGCCCTGCAGGCCGAGGTCACCCGCAGAGGCATCGACATCCGGCACGGCATGCGCCTCGTCGCGGTCGAGGACAGCGCTGACGGCGTCACCGCCCACTTCGCCGACGGCACCACGGCCACCGGCGACCTGCTCATCGGCGCCGACGGCCTGAACTCCACCGTCCGCCGGCTCACCGCCCCCGACACGCGGCCGGTCTACGCCGGACAGCACGTCCTCTACGGCTACACGCGCGACGCCCCCGAGGCGGGCCCGGCCGAGACCATCACCATGGTGCGCGGCAGCTCGGTCTCCTTCGGGTACGCGATGTCGCCCGAGGGAGAGGCCCACTGGTTCGCGCGCGTCGCCGACGAGCCCCTGGCCGAGGCCGACATCGAACACGGCACCCCGGCCCGCTGGCGCGAGCTGCTGCTGCCGCGACTCCGCAAGGACGCCACCCCCGCCGCGGACCTCGTCGAGGCCACCGCCGACGACCTCATGGTCACCAACGCCACCGAACTCCCCACCGGGACGCCCTGGCTCTCCGGCCGCACCCTGGTCATCGGCGACGCGGCCCACGCGGCGTCCCCCGCCACCGGGCAGGGCGCGTCGATGGCGCTGGAGGACGCCGTCGTCCTCGCCAAGTCCCTGCGGGACGCCCCGGACACCGACGCCGCGCTCTCCCTGTACGAGACACTGCGCCGCCCCCGCGTGGAGAACAACATCACCGTCAGCGGCAACATCTCCCGTGGCACCCACACCCCGTCGGGCCCCGGAGCCCGACCCGCCGGGGCGAACCGGCGGGGCGACGAGGAGCTCATACGGCAGCTCGCCTGGAGCACCGACCTCCGGCCGCCCGCCTCGTAGCGCGACGCCCCGAATCGATGGTGCTGCCAACCGGCGCAACCCTGACGTGCGCAGGCCCCTCATAGAGGTCGAACCACCCCGGGTTCGCGGAGAGGAGGGCGTGTTGGCCCGTCAGTTGTCCCGTCGACAGTTCGTGGTCTACTCACTCGCGGCGACCACCCTCACCGTCGCGGCACCGCTCGGCTGCGACGGCTCCACCGCCGAGGGCGCCGAGGAAGGCGCGGACGGTGCACGCCGCGCCTCCGACGTCCTGGTCACCGGCACCGACGGCGAGATGCTGGTGCTGGAGGTCACCCCGGCCAACAAGGTCGTCGTACGGCTGCCGCGCGTCGAGGTCGGCCAGGGCGTCACCACCGCCGTCGCGATGATGATCGCCGAGGAGCTGGACGCCCGGCTCGCCGACGTCGCGATCCCGCTCGCGGACGCCCGCAGCGAGGGCAACCAGTTCACCGGCGGCTCCAACTCGGTCAGTTCGCTGTACGGACCTGCCCGCCAACTGGCCGCCACCGCCCGCGCCAAGCTGGTGACCGCGGCCGCCCGCCGCTGGCACGTCCCCGCGCGCACCCTGCGCACCCGGGGCACCCGCGTCTACGGCCCCGACGGCCGCTCGGCCACCTTCGGATCGCTCACCAGAAGCGCCGCCCGGATCACCAGACCCGCCGTGTCGACCGCGCCCAAACCGGCGTCGAAGCACCGGGTGATCGGACGGCCCACGACCCGCATCGACGCCCACGACATCGTCACCGGCAAGGCCAGGTACACCGGCGACCTCACGGCGGCCGGAGCGAAGCCGACGGTGGTGGCCCGGCCGCCGACGCTGGGCGGCAAGGTCGTCTCGGTCGACTCCGCGGCCGCCCGCGCCATGCCCGGGGTCCACGCGGTCGTGCGGTTCGACGGCGGGGTCGCCGTGGTGGCGGAGACCTTCCACCACGCCTTCCAGGCCCGCGACGCCCTGCGCGTCACGTGGGCGCCGGGGCCGCTGGCGAACCTCTCCGACGCCCAGATCCGCTCCCGGCTGCGCGCCGCCGTACCGAAGCTGGGGACACCGCCGCGCGGATCGGCGCAGACCGAGGCCGAGTTCGAGTTCGCCTTCGTCAGCCACGCCCCGATGGAGGTCCTCACCGCCGTGGCGGACGTGACGGCGGGGCGGGCCGAGATCTGGTTCTCCTCCCAGACCCCGCAGTCGGCCAGGGAGGACATCGCCGCGGCGGTCGGAGTGCCGGTGTCGAAGGTGCGGGTCCATGTGATCCGCGGCGGCGGCTCGTTCGGGCGGCGACTGACCTACGACGCCGCGATCGAGGCCGCCGTCATCTCCAAGAAGGCGCGCCGGCCGGTGAAGCTGATGTGGAGCCGGTCCGACGACATCCGGCACGGCAGAATGCGCCCGGCCACCCACCACCGCATCCGGGCCAGCCACGCCCGGGGCCGCGTGGTGGCCTTCGCCCACGCCATGGCCTCGGTCAACGAGTCCTCCGGGGAGCGGGGCCTGTCCACCCAGGGCGGCTCGCGCGCCCCCGCGGCCGCCCCGCTCCCCAGCGACAGCGGCCTGTACAACTTCGGCCGCCTCTCCGGCGACTCGGGCTCCGTCGAACTGGCGATCCCGCTCGGCGCCTGGCGCTCGGTGGACTCCGGCACGGTGCGCACCGCCGAGGAGATCGTCGTGGACGAGATCGCCCGCAGCCTCGGCGAGGACCCGGTCGCCTTCCGCCGTACGACCCTGCGCGGCAGGACCGTCAAGGCCGCACTGGAGAAGGTCGCGACCGCCGGGAAGTGGGGCCGGACCATGCCGCCGGGCCACGCACAGGGCGTCGCCGTCCACGAGGAGTACGGCTCCTGCGTGGCCTGCCTCGTCGAGATCGACGCCGGCGACCCGAAGAACCCCCGGGTGACGAAGGTGGTGATGGCGGCCGATGTCGGAACGGCCGTCAACCCGCGCGGCCTGGAGGCCCAGCTCATGGGCACCGCCGTCGACGGCATCTCCACCGTGCTACGGGCCGGCCTGCACATCGACAAGGGAGCCGTCCGCGAGAGCAGCTTCGCCGACTTCCACTACGCCCGCCAGCGGCACGCCCCGCTGCGCTTCGAGGCGCACATCATGCCCTCCCGGCGCGACCCCGGCGGCGCCGGCGAACTCGGCGTCCCGGCCGCGTCCGCAGCCGTCGCCAACGCCTACGCCCGCGCGACCGGCACCAAGCCGCGCCGCTTCCCCCTGAACTTCTGAGCCACCCGAAGAGAAGGTCCCCCATGCCCTCCTACACCTTCACCCTCAACGGGAAGCGGGTCACCGTCGAGGCCCCCGCCGACATGCCCCTCCTGTGGGTACTGCGCGACCTGCTGCACGTCACCGGCCCCAAGTACGGCTGCGGTGTGGGCGCCTGCCGCGCCTGCACCAGCCACCTCGACGGCGACGAGATCCAGCCCTGCGTCGTCCCCGTCGCCGACTGCGCCGACCGTGAGGTCACCACCATCGAGGGCCTGGCCGACGGCGACCGGCTGCACCCCGTGCAACGGGCCTGGCTCGACTGCGACGTAGCCCAGTGCGGCTTCTGCCAGCCAGGCCAGATCATGGCCACGGCCGCCCTGCTGAAGAAGACGCCCCGGCCGACGGACGCCGACATCGACCGCATCGAGAACGTCTGCCGCTGCGGCACCTACTCCCGGATCCGCGAGGCGATCAAGAAGGCCGCCGCCAACGGCTGACCGCGGCCGGCGCGAAATCCCGGTGCCCCAGCGAGTCCGGAACGTTCGCCGCCGCCGGCCACAACAGGCCGCGCTGCCACCGAAAAAGGTTCGCGGCCGCGGAAGGCGCCCGTACCCTGAGGCCGTGCACAACAGCTTTGAGGGCCCGGGCGCCATGGCGGCGCGGTTCACCGGGCGTCCGGTGACCGGTGAACGTCGGCTCTCCGGCACGCTCGCCGAAGTCACCCTCGACGACGGCCGGGTGGTGATGGTCAAGCGCGGCGACGGCGACCGCGCCGCGCAGGCCGAGGCGGCCGGACTGCGCTGGCTGGCCGAGGCCGGCACCGTCCGTGTCCCGGACGTGCACGGCCACGACGGGCAGTGGCTGGTCACCGACCGCGTGACGACCGGCCGGCCCGGCGCGGCGGCGGCCCACCGCTTCGGCCGCGACCTCGCCGCCCTGCACGCCACCGGCGCCCCCGCGTTCGGCGCCGCGCCGCCCGGCGGCCCGCAGGACGCCTACATCGGACTCGCCCCGATGCGCAACGTCACCGGCCCCGACTGGCCCCGCTGGTACGCCGAGCACCGGGTGCTGCCGTATCTGCGCCGCGCGGTCGACGACGGCACGCTGCGCGGCACCGAGGCGCCCGTGATCGAGCGGGCCTGCGAGCGGTTCCCCGAACTGGCCGGTCCCGCCGAGCCGCCGGCCCGGCTGCACGGCGACCTGTGGAACGGCAACGTCCTGTGGGGCGCCGACGGGCACGCCTGGCTGATCGACCCGGCCGCACACGGCGGGCACCGCGAGACCGACCTGGCGATGCTCCACCTCTTCGGCTGCCCCCACCTGGACCGGATCCTGGAGGGCTACCAGGAGGCCGCGCCCCTCGCCGCCGGCTGGACCGACCGCATCGGCCTCCACCAACTGTTCCCGCTCCTGGTGCACGCGGTCCTCTTCGGCCGCGGCTACGCCGAACAGGCCCTCGCCACGGCCCGGGCGCTACCGCGCACTCGATGACGCCCGGACCGTACGCGACGCGCTGTCCGGCGCGCGGTACACCACCGAAGTGCCCCTCGGTCCTTGGGATGTGAAGGTCCTTCAGGGCCGGTGACTCACTCGGCGGCACGCACCGGGCGTCCGGTGAACGCGTCCAGCAGGATCCGGTCGCCGAGCGGGCGTTCCAGCGTGACCTTCACCTTCTTGGAACGCAGGTCCGTCGTGCAGATACCGCCCCTCGCCCCGACCCGGTAGCCGGACAGCACCACGCTGCCGTCCGTCTCCAGCACGTCCACGCCGGGACCGTCGTCGCATGACCCGTGGTGGGCCAGCACGGTGACGGACCGGCCGTCGGCGGCGACCTCGACCAGCCTGTTCAGCTCCCACAGCCCGCCGCTGAGGTGGTCGGCCGGTCCGATGGGCGGCTCGGGGTGCTTCGGGGAGCTGAGGGCGACCCGCTTGAGCGGGGTGTCGTAGCCCTCCAGGGTGAACAGCCAGGCCGGGACGGTCGCCGGGCCGCGGCTGGTGGCCAGCGTCGTCTCGCCCAGCTTCGCCCCGGTCACCGTGAGGCGCGGCGCGGGCGAGTCGGCGCGGTCCAGCCTCTTGTACGTCTCCCGAGCCCCCGCGAGCGGCAGCGTGAGCGAGTCGCCGTTCGGCCATGTCACCTTCGCGTCCTTCGCGGATGTCTCGGGCAGCTCGCCGCGCAGCACGAAGTTCCGCATGAGGTAAGCCTCCTTGTCGACATCGTTGTGGAAGGCGTCGTCGGGCAGTTGCACCAGGTCCGCCATCGGGAAGTAGCCCTTGCGCCAGATCTCGGCTGCCGGTGAACCGTCCCAGGCCTTGGCGACCTCGCGGGCGCGGGGCTCGGTGTCGGGCGCCGGGTCGGACCGGTCCTCGCTCGCGGCGCCGGTGCCGCATCCGGCGGCGAGCAGCCCGAGTGCGGCGAGCAACCGGACGGTGCGTGAAGCGGTCGTACGCATGGTTCTGGACATGGGATCCCCCCGAGCGGACGGCGAAGAGCCGGACAGGGCGGTGCAGGCGCGCCCGACACTGTGACGGACGAAGGGTGCGGCGCGTTCGGTCGGATCAAGGCCGCGGCCGCCGGGGGATCACTCGCCCCGCCCTGGTGACGCCGAGCCGTCGCTAGATGACGGCGTCGGCGCGCAGGGCCTCGATCTCCTCGCCGCTGTGGCCGAGTTCGGTCAGGATCGCCTCGGTGTGCTCGCCCACCGCGGGCACCGGGTCCATGCGCGCGGGCAGGCCCGCGAGGTCGGCCGGGGGCAGCAGCGCCTGCGCCGTCGCCCCGCCGGGTACCGCCACCTCGCGCCAGCGTCCGCGGTCGGCCAGGACCGGGTGGTCCAGGAACGCGGCGACGTCGTTGACCCCGGCGCAGGCGATGTTGATCGCCTCCAGGTCCTTGAGGATCTCCTCGGCGGCGGAGCGGGCGCAGCGCTCGGCGACGACGGCGTTCAGCTCGTCGCGGTGGGCCACCCGCGCGGAGCTCGTGGCGAAGCGCGGGTCGTCGGTCAGTTCGGGCCGGCGCAGGAACTCCGCGCACAGCACGGCCCACTCACGCTCGTTCTGGATGGAGAACAGCACCTCTTTGCCGTCGGCGGCCGGGTAGGCGCCGTACGGGGCGAGGGTGGGGTGCTGGGTGCCCAGGCGCGCCGGCTGGGTGCCGCCGTAGCGGGTGTAGTAGGCGGGCTGGCCCATCCACTCCGCCAGCGCCTCGAACAGGGACACCTCCACCGGGTGGACCGTGCCCGTGGTGGCGCGCGTGTACAGGGCGGTGAGGACGCCGCTGTACGCGTACATCCCGGCGGCGATGTCGGCCACCGAGATGCCGACGCGCGCGGTCTCCTCGGCGGTGCCGGTCAGCGACACCAGCCCCGTCTGGCACTGCACCAGCAGGTCGTACGACTTCCGGTCGGCCCACGGCCCGGACGTGCCGTACCCGGAGATCGTGCACGGGATCAGCCGCGGCCATCGCTCGCCGAGCGCCTCGACGCCCAGGCCGAGACGGTCGGCGGCGCCCGGCGCCAGGTTCTGCACGAACACGTCGGCGGTGTCGAGGAGCCGGTGCAGGACCGCCAGACCCCGGGGGGCCTTCAGATCCAGCGTGAGGGATTCCTTCGACCGGTTGAGCCAGACGAAATAGCTGGACTGTCCGTGCACCGTCGTGTCGTACCGGCGGGCGAAGTCCCCGTCCCCCGGCCGCTCGACCTTGATCACCCGCGCCCCGAGGTCGGCGAGCTGCCGGGTGGCGTACGGGGCGGCCACGGCCTGCTCGACGCTGACGACGGTGATGCCGGACAGCGGGAGGTGAGGGGCGTTCACAGCGGCGCCCGAAGTGTTTCGACGGCGTGGACCAGTGGGGCCAGTTCGGGGTTTTTCGCGGCTTCGTCGAGGGCTTCGCGCAGTGCGGACTCGTTGGTGGGGCGTGCCTGTTCCAGGAGTTTGAGGCCGGTTTCGGTGACGTCGGTGTAGATGCCGCGGCGGTCGGTGGGGCAGAGGTAGCGGGAGAGCAGGCCGCGGTCCTCGAGTCGGGTGACGAGGCGGGTGGTGGCGCTCTGGCTGAGGACGACGGCGTCGGCGACCTGTTTCATCTGGAGGTGGCCGCCTTCGCCGTTGTGCTGGCGGCTGAGGACGTCGAGCAGGGAGTACTCGCGCACGCTCAGGTCGTGCCGGGACTGCAGGGCGCGCTCGATGTGCGTCTCGATCCTGCCGTGCAGCAGGGAGAGGGCGCACCAGCCCTGGGCGAGGGCGGTCAGCGCGGGGTCCGTGGCGGTCATGGCGCCTGTGTCCTCCGTCCGGATATGAATATCCCTCAGGATAGGCCATGCGTGAAATTTCCGGCGATTGCGTGTAGAGCGCGCCTGCAAGTACTGCCAGGGGGCTCCGTGGCGGCCCGCGCCGCTACGTCCGCGTCAGTCGCCGCATGGTCAGCGCCAGGCCCAGCCTGAACCGGCCCTGCGGGGTGCGCAGTGGCCAGCCCAGCAGGTGTTCGGCGTGCGTCAGCCGCTCCTGGAGCGTGGAGTGGTGGACGGTGATCTCGGCCGCCGCCGCCCGCAGGCTCACCGTCGAGGCGACGGCGTGCAGCGTGGCGAGCAGCCAGGGTGCGGCCGCCGCGGCCGACTCCAGCGCCTGTACGTCGGGCGGCGGCTCGGCGCCCGGTGCGACGAGCCCGGCGAGCAGGGCGATGCCGCCCAGCTCGTCGGCGTGGACGACGCCGGGGCCGGGGTCCTGTGCGGTGCCCTCGGCCGTGAACCGGAGGGCGACGCGGGCCTCGGACCAGGAGCGCGGCAGGTCGAGCACGGCGACGGCGGGCCCCACGCCCACGCGGCCGACGGGCGGCTCGGCGTCCAGGTGGGCGGGCACGATGCGGGGGCGCCCGTCCAGCGGGGCGAGGACACGGGCCGGCGCGGCGAGGTCGAGGCCCAGCCCGCGCGCCGCGTGCAGCCGCGCCGCCTCCGGAGCGGTGCCGTCGAGGACGGTCTCGACGAGGGCCGGATCATCGGCCGGGGCCCGTCCGCGCGTCCGGTCCAGCACGAGCCGTATGACACCGGCGGCCCGCTCCAGGATCACCGCGTCCACGACACTCGGCTCCGCCTGCCCGTCCCGCTCCAGCCACAGCGCGGGCGCACCGTCCGGCGTCAGCGGGGCCGACGGCCAGGCGGGGTCCGGCGGCAGATCGCTCTCCCGGCGCGTCCCGTCGGTCTCGACCCGCACATGGACCCGCCGGTCCGCGTCCATCAGCCGTGCCGGCACCCCGGCCAGCACGGCGGCGCCGCGCACCAGCGCCTCCAGCCCGGCGCGGGACTCGGCGAGCCGATCGAAGTAGGCGATGACCCGAACGGCGGCCCCGGCATCCGGATCGAGCGCGGTCAGGCGCCCGGCCAGCTCTTTCATAGGCCAATGGTGCGGCATGCGGTCAAGTGCCGGGACCTGCGGCCGGCCTTGAGGGGTGCGGGATCGTATGGAGGTGGGGCTCCGTCGTGTGGGTGCGTGCCACGCGGTGTCACGGCTCAGCGGCCGCCGCGACCAGGCCGGCTTTTTCATGGGCCAATGGTGCGGCATGCGGTTGAGTGCCGGGGCCTTCGGTCGGCCTCGTGGGGCGCGGGGCTGTATGGGGGTGCGGCTCCGTCGCGTGGGCGCGCGTCACGCGGTGTCACTGGCTCAGCAGCCGCCGCAACCAGGCCAGCTGCGCCGCTCGGCAGACCTGCGACAGTGCCGCCTGGGGCGCGAACCCGTCGAACCCGTGGAAGCCGCCGGGCCACACGTGCAGCTCGGCCACCCCACCCACCTGCCAGATCCGGGACGCATACGCGACCACCTCGTCACGGAACGTCTCCGCAGAACCGACGTCCAGGAAGGCGGGGGGCAGCCCCGACAGGTCCCCCGCACGCGCCGGCGCGGCATACGCCGGCACGTCGGGCCTGCCCCAACGCTCACCGAGCAGCGCCGTCCAGCCGGTCTCGTTCGCCGTGCGGTCCCACACACCGAGCCCCGCCATCTGGTGGCTGGACGGGGTGTCGTTGCGATCATCCAGCATCGGGCACAACAGCACCTGGCCGATCAGCTCCGGACCGCCGCGATCCCGGGTGAGCAGCGCCAACGCCGCGGACAGCCCGCCACCCGCGCTCGCCCCGGCGACGACGATCCGCTGCGGGTCGCCGCCGAACTCACCCGCGTGCTTCGCCGTCCACTCCAGGCCGGCGTACACGTCCTCGATCTGCGCCGGGTAAGGGTGCTCGGGCGCGAGCCGGTACTCCACCGACACCACGACCGCGTCCAGCTCCTTCGCCCAGGCCAGGGCGACGTCGACGCCCACGCGGTTGTTGCCGAGGATCAGGCCGCCGCCGTGGACGTGGTAGATCACGGGCCGCGACTCCGCGCCCGCCGGGGCGGCCGGCCGGCAGATCAGCAGGGAGATCTCGGGCGCTCCCTCGGGGCCCGGCACCGCACGGTCCTCGACCTCGAAGAACCCGTCCACCGTCAGATCCAGATCCGCCAGCATCTGGATCCCCGCACCCTGGCGGACGTCGGCTATCTCGTCCATCGTCAGGCCGGGCGAAATCACGTCCTTGATGAGCTCCAGCGCGGCGGCGAGCTCGGGGTCGAACGGGGGCGGGGCCTGGGTCATGGCGTCTCCTCACACAGGGGCACGAGTGTGCCCGGCGGCTCTGCGGCCAGCATCGGCGCACCGGCCCCCGGCGTAGCGCCGCCGTTCGGCGGAACCTCCCCGCCGTCCGGCGGGTGGCACTCCCGTGACCTGGAGCTTGCCAGGAGATGACCCGTTGTTCACCTGCCGTGGGTGGAGGAAGTCTCCTGGTGGCGACAACCCTGACAAGGCGGGCGACAAGCGCGCACAGGGCCACGACGGTCAGCAGCCAGATGGCGAGGGAAACGTTCACGGGTGCTACTCCTGGGCGGGCACGTGGACGGTCGTCTGGGTCGTCCTGGCCTGTCTCTTCGGCCTCGGCCTGCTCTACTACGGCGGCGCCCGCCCCACGGGCGAGTTCTTCGCCGGGTACATCACCGAGAAGTCGCTGAGCGTCGACAACCTCTTCGTCTTCGTCCTGATCATGGGGAAGTTCGCGGTCCCGTCCCAGTACCAGCAGCGCGTCCTCATGGTCGGCGTGATCATGGCCCTGGTACTGCGCGCGGCCTTCATCGCGGCCGGCGCGGCGATCATCTCCACGTTCTCGTGGGTGTTCTACCTCTTCGGCGCCTTCCTGATCTGGACCGCCTGGAAGCTCGTCCAGGACGCCCGCAAGGAGGAGCACGAGGAGGAGTACCAGGAGAACAAGCTGCTGAAGATGGTGGAGCGGCGTTTCGGCGTGGCCGACCGCTACCACGGCACCAAGCTGTGGATCGGGCAGAACGGCAAGCGGGTCATGACCCCGATGCTGGTCGTGATGCTGGCGATCGGCTCCACGGACGTGCTGTTCGCCCTGGACTCCATCCCCGCCATCTACGGGCTCACTCAGGACCCGTACATCGTGTTCACGGCCAACGCCTTCGCGCTGATGGGCCTCAGGCAGCTGTACTTCCTCATCGGCGGTCTGCTGAAGAAGCTGGTCCACCTCAGCTACGGCCTGTCGATCATCCTCGGCTTCATCGGCGTGAAACTGGTGCTGCACGCGCTGCACGAGTCCGGGGTCCACGTCCCCGAGATCAGCATCCCCTTCTCCCTGAGCTTCATCGTGCTCGTCCTTGCGGTGACGACGGTGACCAGTCTGCGGGCCTCGAAGCGGCAGGAGCTCGCCGAGGCCGAGCGCGCGTCAGCAGATGGCGGATGAGCGCCACCGCCGTGAGCACCGCCACCAGCACGCACACCCCGGCCCACCCGAAACGGCCGTGGGCACGGGCGCCCAGCCAGGAGCCGGCCGTGCCGCCCAGGTAGGCGCAGGTCATGTACGCGGTGTTGAGGCGGCTGCGGACATCGGCGCCCAGATCGTAGATCCGCACCTGGTTGGCCACCATGCCGGACTGCATGCCGACGTCCAGCAGCAGCGTGCCGACGACCAGCGCGGTCAGCCCCGGCGCGCCGCCCACACCGCCGAACCCCAGCACCACCGCCGACGCGCCGACCACGAGGAAGCACACCAGGTTGACCAGGTCCGCGCCACGGCGGTCCACCAGCCGCCCCGCGACCGGCGTGCACAGCATCGTCCCCGCGTTGACCAGGGCCAGCAGCCCGGCGGCCGTGGCGTCCATGCCGTACACCGGGCCCGTGAGCAGCAGCGCCACGCCGGTCCACACCGCGGAGAAGGCGCCGAACACCGTCGCCTGGTACAGGCACGAGCGACGCAGCTCCGGCTCGGTGCGCAGCAGCCGCAGGGGTGCGGCGAGCAGCGCCGGGTAGGTCGCCGTAGTAGCCGGGGGCGCCGTCGGCAGCAGCCGGGCCAGCAGGGCCGCGACCGCGAGGGACACCGCGGCGGCGACGACGTACGGCGCCCGCCAGCCCAGCCAGTCGCCGAGGGCGCCGCCGAACGCGCGGGACAGCAGCATGCCGGCGAGGGCGCCGCTGAGCAGGGTGCCGCTGACCACGCCGCGCCGCTCGGCGGGCACCAGACCGGCCGCCAGGGGGCCCGCGAGCGGGGCGAGCACCGTGGCCGCGCCGACGAGGGTGCTCGCGGCGACCAGCGGCAGCAGCGCCTGTGCCGTGCTCGCGGCGAGCAGGCCGAGGCCGGTCAGCGTGAGCAGGGCGACGAGCAGCCGGCGCGGCCGCAGCCGGTCGCCGAGCGGGACCAGCAGGAAGATGCCGGCCGCGTAGCCGAACTGGGTCGCCGTCACCACCGCGGCGGCCGAGTCGGGGGACACGCCGAGGCCGGAGGCCACCAACGGGCCGACCGCCTGCGGGAAGTAGACATTGCCCACGGTGACCCCGCACGCGAAGGCGAGCAGCGCGATCGCGGAGGTAGTCTGCCGGGGATGGTGATCCGTCATACGCCGAAGTCCACGGCGGCGACGGGCGGTTGCCAAAGGATGTAGCGGGAGGCTAAATGATCAGCTTCCTGCTCGACGTCGACGACCTCGCGGACACCCGGTTCGCGATCTCGCCGTTGCGTGAGGCCATGGGCAGCCTGCGGGCCCTGCGCGCCCCCGCCCTCTACCCCCTGCACACCCCATGGCGCCGCTCGGTCCTCGACCGTCTCGACCCCGCCGACGGCCCGCTGCTGCGCGCCCTGGTGGGACCGACCCTGGCCCTGCCCGACTTCCTCACCCCGCGCCCGACGACCTTCGCGCCCACGCTGGAGGACCAGCTCGCCGTCGTACGGGCGACGCCTCCGGATCTCGTACGACGCGACCTGCGCGCGGCCCATGCCCCGCACCCCCTCCCGGACGCCCTGCGGCAGATCACCGCACCCGGCGACGCCCCCGTGGCCGAGCTGCTGGAGGAGCTGTCCGACCTCCTGCGGCGGTACTGGGAGTCGGCCATCGGGCCGGACTGGCCCCGGATGCGGCTGGTGCTGGAGGCCGACATCACCCACCGCGCCCGCCAACTCGCCATGGGCGGGGCCCAGCTCCTCTTCTCCGACCTGCACCGCAATGTGCGCTGGCGCGACGGCGTCCTGCGCGTCGAGCAGATGATCGGCTGGCACGAGGTGGACGGATCCGGGCGCGGGCTGCGCCTAGTACCGTCCCTGTTCGCGCACAAACCCGCGCCCCCGGTCAGCGCCGCCGAACCCCCGATGCTCGCCTATCCCGGCAGGGGCGCGGCCACCCTGTGGGAACCGCGCCCCGAGCCCGGCGCCTCCGCCCTCACCGCGCTGCTCGGCGCGCCTCGCACCACGCTCCTGCGGCTGCTCGCCGAACCGCTGCCCACGGTCGAGCTCGCCCGCCGCCTCGGCGTGACGCCCAGCGCGGTCTCCCAGCATCTGAAGGTGCTGCACGCGACCGGACTGGTCACCCGGGCCCGCGACGGACGGCGCGTGCTGTACCGGCGCACCGAACTCGGCGACCGGCTGGCCGACGGGGCTTGACTTCGAGAGCACTCGAGGTTCTAGCGTCACTCGTGACGGGGGCAAGGCCCGGGTGAACGGAGACAGGACATGCGCGTCGGCGTGCACATCAACCGCTTCGACCATCCCGGAGGAGGCCCCGCGCTCGGCAGTGAACTCGCCGCCGCGGGCACCGCCGCCGAGGAAGCCGGCGTGAGCTGGCTGTCGGTCATGGACCACTACTTCCAGATGGAGTTCAACGACCGCGCCGAGGACCCCATGCTGGAGGCCTACACGACCCTCGGCTACCTCGCCGCCCACACCTCCACCCTCCGCCTGGGCGCCCTGGTGACCGGGGTGACCTACCGCCACCCCGGCCTGCTCGCCAAGATCGTCACCACCCTCGACCTGCTGTCCGGGGGGCGGGCCGCCCTCGGGATCGGCGCCGCCTGGTACGACCGGGAGCACCAGGGGCTCGGGGTTCCGTTCCCGCCGGTCGCCGAGCGCTTCGAGCGACTGGAGGAAACCCTGCGGATCTGCCTCCAGATGTGGGACCCGGAGGCCAACGGCCCCTTCGAGGGCAAGCACTACCGGCTGGCCGAGACCCTCTGCGTCCCGGCGCCGGTCAGCGCCCCGCACCCCGAGATCATGATCGGCGGGGGTGGCGAGAAGAAGACGCTGCGGCTGGTGGCCCGGTACGGCGACGCGTGCAACCTGTTCACCACCTCACCGGAGGAAGTCGGGCGCAAGCTCGACGTGCTGCGCGGCCACTGCGACACCGAGGGGCGCGACTACGACCGGATCCGCAAGACCGTCGTCTATTCGGGCGAGGCCGCCGCGACGGGCGACCTCGACGCCTTCACCCGGGAGATCGCCGGTTACGCCAAGCTCGGCATCGACACGGTGATCCTCGGTCCGCGCACCGGCGAACCGGCCGCGTTCATCGAGAACTTCGCGGCACCGGCCGTGCAGCGGCTCGCCGGGCTGGAGTGAGCCGGGGAGATCAACGGCAGGGCGACTTCTGCGCGCTGTCGGCCGGCCGGCTGCGGGAGACGACGCGCATGCCCCGGGCGTCCACGACGCGCATCTGCAGCGAACCGCAGGCGCACCGCGTCCACACCGTGCTGCCCGCCGCCGTGGAGTGGCGGGACACCACCTGGTAGGGCTCGGCGCCGTCGGGCCACCCGCAGTGCGGGCAGACGGTGCCGGTCGTGCTGGTCATGGCGACTCCTCGTGCTTCGGTGGCTGGTTCGGCCGTCGCGACACCACCAAGGGTGCGATGCGTCTTCGTACACGTCCAGGTTGACTTTGTGGACCTCACCTTGAAGCGTGGACTTCATGATTGACCTGCGCCGACTGCATGTACTGAGAGCCGTTGCGCACTACGGCACGGTCACCGCGGCCGCCCGCGCCCTGCACTTCACCCCGTCCGCCGCCTCCCAGCAGATCCGCCAACTGGCCCGCGACCTGGGCGTGGACCTGCTGGAGCCGCAGGGCCGCGGGGTACGGCTGACCCCGGCGGCCGAGAGCCTGCTCGCGCACGCCGACGCGATCCAGGCCCGCTGGGAGCTGGCCGAGCTCGATCTGCGGGCCGATCACGGCGCGCCCGCCGGGCCGCTGCGTGCCAGTGGCTTCCCGCTGGCCGTGTCGGTGCTGCTCGCGCCCATGGCGTCCCGGCTGCGGGAACGTCATCCGCGGCTCAGCGTCCGCATCCAGGAGGCCGAGGTGCCGGCCGGCTTCGACCTGCTCTTCGAGGGGGAGATCGACCTGGCGATCGTCGAGGCGACGATCTACAACCCGCCCCTGAGCGACGACCGCTTCGACCAACAGCCGCTCCTGGACGACCCGTTCGACCTCGTCGTCCCCGAGGACCACCCGCTCGCCGGGCGGGACGGTGTCGACCTCGCGGAGGCGGCGCACGAGGAGTGGATCGCGCCGGTGCCGGAGAGCCCCTGCCGTCCGCATGTGCTGTCGGCGTGCGGGGAGGCCGGGTTCACCCCGGACGTCGTGCATCACGCGATGGACTGGAACGTCATGGCCCACCTCGTCGCCCACCGCCTCGGCGTCGCGCTCATCCCCCGCCTCGCCCACCTCACCCCGCACCTGCCGATCACCCGGGTCCGTTGTACGGGCAACCCGCACCGCAAACTCCTGACCTGCACCCGGGGCGGCGGCCATGCCCGGCCGGCGGTGGCGGCGGCCCTGGCGGAGCTGCGGGATCTGGCGCCGACCGCGGTGGCCTGAGACGCGCGAGGGGGCCGGAGCGCTCGGCTCCGGCCCCCTCGCGGCTGCCTCCGGCGAGGTCAGGCGGCGACCGCCTCGCCCGCGTGTCCGTGGACGCGCGCGATGACCTCGGTGAGCTGGGCGGCGACCTCGGCGTCGTCGGCCGGGTGGGTCTCGGCGAAGCGGGTCACGGAGCCGGGGATGGACAGCTTGATGTCCTCCAGCACCTTGCCGCCGGCCACGCCGACGGACTTGCGGGCCTCGTCCTGCGCCCACACACCGCCGTACTGGCCGAAGGCGGTGCCGACCACGGCGACCGGCTTGCCCGAGATGGCTCCGGCGCCGTAGGGGCGGGACAGCCAGTCGATGGCGTTCTTCAGGACGGCCGGGATCGTGCCGTTGTACTCGGGCGTGAACAGCAGCAGCGCGTCGGCGCCGGCAGCGGCCTCGCGCAGCGTGGCGGCGGCGGCCGGGACGCCGCCCTCGACATCGACGTCCTCGTTGTAGAAGGGGATGTCGGCCAGGCCCTCGAAGAGCACGACCTCGGCGCCCTCGGGGGCGAGCTTGACGGCCGCCTCGGCCAGCTGACGGTTGTGCGAACCGGCGCGAAGGCTGCCGACGAGCGCGAGGATGCGAACAGACATGCGAACTCCAAAGGTGCTGAAACACTGCCGCGGATAATCCGGACCGAGGTCCGTTTAGATTTCTACCACCTAACCGGACCACGGTCCAGTTTCATTCCCGATGCTTTACTCTGGCTTCATGTCCGCACCCGAGCCGCCCTTCCCGAAGCCCCAGGAGCCCTTCGGCACGCCACAGTTGCTGGAGGTCGGCCCCGCCCCCGACGAGCCCTGCCTGCGCGCCGACGCGGCCCGCAACCGCGCCCGGCTGCTGGACGCCGCCGCACGGCTGATCGCGGAGCACGGCGCGGCCGGGGTCACCATGGAGGCGGTGGCCGCGGAGGCGGGCGTGGGCAAGGGGACGGTCTTCCGCCGCTTCGGCGACCGCACCGGCCTGCTGACGGCACTGCTCGACCACTCCGCGCGGAGGCTCCAGGGCGACTTCCTCGGCGGGCCGCCGCCGCTCGGCCCCGGGGCCGAGCCGATCGAGCGGCTGCGGGCGTTCGGCGTGGCGGTGCTGTACCGCGCGGTCGAGCAACTGGACCTGCAACTGGCGGCCCAGCCCGAGCCCGTCCGCCGGTTCCAGCACCCCTCGTTCAAGGCGCTGCACACCCATGTCACGGTGCTGCTGCGGCAGATCCAGCCGGACGCCGACTGCGACCTGCTCGCCCGGACGCTCATGGCGTATCTCGACCCCGCCCTGATCCACCACCTGACCCGGCAGTGCGGGATGCCCATGGAGCGACTGGAGAAGGGCTGGCTGGACCTGGTCGCCCGCGTGACGCGCACAGCGGCGTGAACGGTCAAGGGCCCTGAGTTCAGGCCCGAGTACAGGTTCTGCAAAGATGCGGTGCGTCATGGTGCAGATACCGAAAACGCCCGCGCCCGCTCTCCCCGCACCGCGCTCGGTACCCACGAGCGCCGATGTGGCCCGCCTCGCCGGCGTCTCGCGCGCGACCGTCTCCTACGTCCTCAACAACACCAGCGCCGTCCGGATCAGCGAGCCCACCCGTCGCCGGGTCCACGAGGCCGCCAAGGAACTGGGCTACGTCCCGCACGCCGCGGCCCGCAGCCTGCGCGCCGGGCACAGCCGCATGGTCCTGATGCCCACGCCGAGCTTCGCCGCCGGCCCCCTCTACAGCCGCTTCCTCCGCGATCTCCAGTTGGCCCTCGGCCGCCTCGACTACACCGTCGTCCAGCACGGCGGCGTCGGCCTGCACGGCGACGAGGCCGCCCGCGCCTGGGCCGAACTGCGCCCGGTCGCCGTCCTGGTGTCGGGCTCCGGCCTCGGCCCGAAGGGCGTGACGGTGCTCAAGCGCTCCGGCGCCCGGGCCGTGGTCACCCTCGGCCCCGACTCCGTCGAGGGCGCCCACACCCTGCTCATGGACTTCGAGGCCGTCGGGCACTGCGCGGGCAGCCACCTCTATCAGCGCGGCAGGCGCCGGATCGGCGTCGTCTTACCCGAGGAGGACAACCTGGAGGCCTTCTCCACCCCCCGCCTGGAAGGCGTACGCCGGGCCCTGCACGGCACGGACGCCACCGTGACCACGCTGCCCCTCGCCTACACCGAGGAGTCCGCCGCGCGGCTCGCCGCCCGCTGGCGCGACCTCGGCCTGGACGCGGTGTTCGCCTACAACGACGAGTACGCGATGCTGCTGATGCGCGCCCTCCAGGACGAGGGCGTCGACGTCCCCGCCGAGACGGCCGTCATGGGCGCCGACGACCTGATGCTCGGACGGCTGCTGCGGCCCAGGCTGAGCACCGTCCACATCGAGCTCCCGTCCAGCCGCGACCTCGCGGAACTGGTCGACCGCGCGGTGCGCGACCCTGGCGCGGCGCCCGCGACGCACCGGGTGCTCGGCGCGACGGTGGTGCACCGCGAGTCCAGCTAGGGCCTGTTCCGAGGCCTGCGGACAGGCCCCGGGGGCCCGGTCGACGTACCGTCGAAAGCCAGGGAGGCGTGGGAATGCGTACGACGGTCGGCATCATCGGCGGCGGCCCCGCCGGGCTCCTTCTCGCCCGGCTGCTGCATCGCGCGGGCGTCGACTGCGTGGTGCTGGAGGCCAGGAGCCGGGAGTACGTCGAGCAGCGCCAGCGGGCCGGGATGCTGGAGCAGGGCACGGTCCACGCGCTGCGCGAGGCCGGCGCCGCCGAGCGGCTGGAGGCCGAGGGCCTGGTGCACCGGGGCATCGAGCTGCGCTTCGACCGGGAACGCCATCACATCGACTTCCCGTCCCTGACCGGCGGCCGCACGGTGACGATCTACGCGCAGACCGAGATCGTGAAGGACCTCGTGGCACTGCAACTCGCCGACGGGCCGCCGCTGCTGTTCGAGGCCGAGGCGCTCGCCGTCGAGAAGCCGGAGAGCGCGACGCCCGTCGTACGGTTCCGGCACGAGGGCCGCGAGCGGACGCTGACCTGCGACTGGGTCGCCGGCTGCGACGGCTTCCACGGCATCTCCCGGGACGCCTTCCCCGCCGGGGCCGGAAGGTCCTTCGCGCACGACTATCCCTACTCCTGGCTCGGCATCCTCGCCGAGGTCCCGCCGTCCTGCGAGGAGTTGATCTACGCGCGCGGTGAGCGC
Source organism: Streptomyces ferrugineus (assembly GCF_015160855.1). Taxonomy (NCBI): domain Bacteria; kingdom Bacillati; phylum Actinomycetota; class Actinomycetes; order Kitasatosporales; family Streptomycetaceae; genus Streptomyces; species Streptomyces ferrugineus. Next base: position 4,342,281 of record NZ_CP063373.1, read on the forward strand.
GGCTTCGCACTGCACAGCATGCGCTCACCGTCCGTCTCCCGGCTCTACCTCCAGGTCCCCATCGGCACCGAGGCCGCCGACTGGCCCGACGACCGCATCTGGGACGAACTCGCCGCCCGTTTCGCGATCGACGCCGACTGGACCCTGAACCGCGGACCGATCACGTCCAAGTCCGTGACACCGATGCGCAGTTACGTCCACGAGCCGATGCGCCACGGCCGTCTCCTGCTCGCCGGGGACGCCGCCCACATCGTCCCGCCGACCGGCGCCAAGGGTCTCAACCTCGCCGTGTCGGACGTACGGGTCCTGGCCCGCGCGTTCGTCGAGCTGAACCGTACCGGGAGTACACAACTGCTCGACAGGTACTCGGAGGTCTGCCTTCAGCGCGTGTGGCAGGCCACTCGATTCTCGGATGACATGACTAAGATGTTGCACGCTCAACCAGATGGGGATGTGTTCGACCACCGGATGCAGCTCGCACGTCTGCGCCGGATCACCGCATCCCGCCACGCCGCCGCCGAACTGGCGGCGAACTACGCGGGACTTCCACTGCCCGTGTGAGTCCCGCCCGGTGATCGAACGGAGAGTCGCAATGCCGTTGCTCGACCCCAGGACCTGGCAGTCCCGCGCCCTGTCGGGAGGCGAGTACGCCGTCACCGAGCCCGCCACCGGCGACACACTCGGCACCGTCACCCTGGCCTCCGCCGAGGACATCGGTACCGCCGCCGAGGCCGCCCGCGCCGCCCAGACCGAGTGGGCCCGCCTGCCGCACTTCGTGCGCGCCGCAGCGCTGCGCAAGGCCGGCGACCTGTTCACCGCGCACGCCGACGAACTGCGCGCATGGCTCGTCCGGGAATCCGGCTCCATCCCCGGCAAGGCCGACTTCGAGCTGCACGTCGCCGCGCAGGAGTGCTACGAGGCCGCCGCCCTCGCCTCCCGCCCGGCCGGGCAGGTCCTGCCCAGCGAGGCGCCCCGGCTGTCGTACACCCGCCGGGTGCCGGTCGGCGTCGTCGGCGTGATCGCGCCGTTCAACGCCCCGCTGATCCTCTCCATCCGCTCCGTCGCCCCGGCCCTCGCGCTCGGCAACGCCGTCGTCCTGAAGCCGGACCCCCGGACGGCGGTCTGCGGCGGTCTCTCCCTCGCCGCGATCTTCGCCGAGGCCGGTCTGCCCGAGGGGCTGCTGCACGTCCTGCCGGGCGGCCCGGAGGCGGGCCAGGCACTGGTCGCCGACCCGCGTGTGCCGGTCATCTCCTTCACCGGCTCCACGGCCGCGGGCCGGGCCGTCGGCGAGGCCGCCGGGCGCCACCTCAAGCGCGCGCACCTGGAGCTGGGCGGCAACTCCGCCCTGGTCGTGCTGGAGGACGCCGACATCGAGGCGGTGATCTCCACGGCCGCCTGGGGTTCGTTCTTCCACCAGGGCCAGATCTGCATGACGACCGGCCGCCACCTCGTCCACGAGTCCCTGTACGAGGAGTACGTCGAGCGGCTCGCGGCCAAGGCCGACGCCCTCGCCGTCGGCGACCCGCACCGCGCCGAGGTCCATCTCGGCCCGCTCATCGACGCCGGCCAGCTCGGCAAGGTGCACGGCCTGGTCGAGGCCAGCACCTCGCGGGGCGCCAAGCTGGCCGCGGGCGGCACCCACGAGCAGCTCTTCTACCGGCCCACCGTGCTCGCCGGCGTCGACGACGACACCCCCGCGTACGCCGAGGAGGTCTTCGGCCCGGTCGCGCCGGTGCGTTCCTTCGCCACCGCCGACGAGGCCGCCGCCCTGGCCGCGGCCGGCTCCTACGGCCTCTCCCTGGGCATCGTCACCGGCGACGCCGCCCGCGGCCTGGACCTGGCGGAGCGGATCCCGACCGGGATCGTGCACATCAACGACCAGACCGTGAACGACGAGGCCGTCGCCCCGTTCGGCGGCATCGCCGCCTCGGGCACCGGGGCCCGGTTCGGCGGCGAGGCCAACCTGGAGGCGTTCACCGACGTGCGCTGGACGACGGTGCGCGGCGATGTGGCGGGGTACCCCTTCTAGGCCCTACTGGCCGTCCTGCTCGGCCTGCGCCTGCTGGGCGGCGACGGCCTTGTGGACCTCGTCCATGTCGAGCTTGCGGGCCTGCCCGATGACGTCCGTGAGGGCGGCCTCGGGCAGGGCACCCGGCTGCGCGAACACGGCGACACGGTCACGGACGATCATCAGCGTCGGGATCGACTGGATACCGAAGGCGGAGGCCAGCTCCGGCTGCGCCTCGGTGTCGACCTTGCCGAACACAAGGTCCGGGTTCTCCTCGGCCGCCTTCTCGTACACCGGGGCGAACTGACGACACGGCCCGCACCAGGACGCCCAGAAGTCGATCAGGACGAACTCGTTGTCCGTGACCGTCTGGTCGAAGTTCTCCTTGGTGAGCTCCACGGTGCTGCTCATGGCGTTGATCCCTCATCCCTCTTGCTGGTGTACGGGCGAAGCCGTCGGCGACAACACGACCGTACGGTCACGTATTCCGCGCGCGTACCCGTGTGGCCACGCCGCACACCACCCGTAAGACTGAGCCCATGACGGAAACGGATTCCATCGCGTACGACGTCGTGGTGCTCGGAGCGGGACCGGTGGGGGAGAACGTCGCCGACCGCACCCGTGCGGCCGGCCTGTCCACCGCGGTCGTGGAGAGCGAGCTGGTCGGCGGCGAATGCTCGTACTGGGCGTGCATGCCCAGCAAGGCACTGCTGCGCCCGGTCATCGCGCAGGCCGACGCCCGCCGCCTGCCGGGCCTCGCCGGGGCCGTGCAGGGCCCCCTCGACGCGGCCGCTGTCCTCGCCCGGCGCAACGACTACACCTCCGACTGGCACGACGACGGCCAGGTCCAGTGGCTGACCGGCATCGGCGCCGACCTCTACCGCGGCCACGGCCGCCTCGCCGGACCCCGCACGGTGGAGGTGACCGGCTCCGACGGCGTACGGCACGTCCTGACCGCCCGGCATGCCGTCGCCGTCTGCACCGGCAGCCGGGCCGTCGTGCCCGACCTGCCGGGAATGGCCGAGATCAAGCCCTGGACCAGCCGCGAGGCCACCAGCGCGCAGAGCGTGCCCGGCCGGCTGATCGTGGTCGGCGGGGGAGTGGTCGCCACCGAGATGGCCACCGCCTACCAGGCCCTCGGCTCGCGGGTCACGCTCCTGGTCCGCGGCAAGGGCCTGCTGAACCGCATGGAGCCCTTCGCCGGCGAACTGGTCGCCGAGGCGCTCACCGAGGCCGGCGCCGATGTCCGCACCGGGACCTCGGCCGAGACGATCACCAGGGAGAACGGCACGGTCGTGGTCGTCACCGACCACGGCGACCGGATCGAGGCCGACGAGATCCTCTTCGCCACCGGGCGCGCCCCGCGCACCGACGACATCGGCCTGGAGACCATCGGCCTGGAACCCGGATCCTGGCTGGAGGTCGACGACAGCCTGCGCGTCACCGGCAGCGAATGGCTGTACGCCGTCGGCGACGCCAACCACCGCGCCCTCCTCACCCACCAGGGCAAGTACCAGGCCCGTATCGCGGGCGCCGCCATCGCCGCCCGCGCCTCCGGCGTACCGCTCCTGGAGTCGGACCCCTGGGGCGCCCACGCCGCCACCGCCGACCACGACGCCGTCCCCCAGGTCGTCTTCACCGACCCCGAGGCCGCCGCCGTCGGCCTTTCCCTGGCGGAGGCGGAACAGGCCGGCCGCCGCGTCCGCGCCGTCGACTACGACCTCGCCTCGGTGTCGGGAGCCTCGCTGTACGGCGACGGCTACCGGGGCCGCGCCCGCATGGTCGTCGACCTGGAGCGCGAGATCCTCCTCGGTGTGACGTTCGTCGGTCCGGGCGTCGGCGAACTCATCCACTCGGCGACGATCGCGGTCGCCGGGCAGGTGCCGATCAGCAGGCTGTGGCACGCGGTTCCGTCATATCCGACGATCAGCGAGGTGTGGCTGCGACTGCTGGAGTCGTACCGCGACAACTGACGTACCGGGACAACTGACGTACCGGCACAACCGCCGTACTCAGTCCGGCAGTTCGAAGCCGAGGGCCCGAGCCGCCTCGTCCGGGGCCGGCTGGGCCCAGTACTCGGCCATCGCCTGGTTCGAGGAGAGCGAGCGCGGCTCGGCCCGGTCCAGGTAGAGCATGCCGTCGAGGTGGTCCGTCTCGTGCTGCACGATACGGGCGGGCCACCCCGAGAACACCTCGTCGAAGCCGCGCCCGTGCTCGTCCTCACCGGTCAGCCGCACCTCGGCGGGCCGGGCCACCACCGCCTGGTAGCCCGGGACGCTCAGACAGCCCTCGAAGAACGCGGCACGGACGCTGCCCACGGCTTCGTACGACGGGTTCACCAGCACCCGGAACGGCTGCGGCACCCGCCCCCGCACCAGCGCCACCTCCGCCGGCACCGGCGCCGGGTCCTCGACCACCGCGATCCGCAGCGGCACACCCACCTGCGGTGCGGCGACGCCGACCCCTGGTGCCGCGTGCATCGTGATCCGGAGGGCCTCGACGAAGCGGGCCAGCAGCGCGGGGTCCAGCTGACCCTCGAAGCGCTCGGTGGGCCGTCGCAGCACCGGCTCACCGGCCGCCACGATGGGCAACGGGCCCTCGGCGGCCAGGAGTTGCTCGACCTGCTCGGCCAGCGGTGCGCGATGGTTCGGAAGTGCCATCGCGCCAGGATGCCATGACGGCCATAGCGTCGGCGGACTTCCTTGTGGCCTACGTCACTTGAGATGGCGGGAACTCGGCGGTCCCGGCGCCCGACTACTGGACTGCCACAGCAGAGCAACGTCCCCACTCCCCGAAGAGGCCGCCGATGTCCACCGCCCCCACGACCACCAGGGACGAGGCCACGCCACCCGCCGCCCCGGCAGCGCCGAAGAACCGGTGGGCGCCGCTGCGCCCGCTGATCCTGCGCCTGCACTTCTACGCCGGCGTGCTGGTGGCGCCGTTCCTGCTCGTCGCCGCCGTCACCGGCCTGCTCTACGCCGCCTCGATCCCGGCCGAGAAGGTCGTGTACGCCGACCAGCTCACCGTCCCCGTCGGTGAGAACAAGCTGCCGGTCTCCGAGCAGGTCGCCGCCGCCCGCAAGGCACACCCCGAGGGCACCGTCTCTGCCGTACGGCCCTCCCCCGAGGACGACGCGACCACCAGGGTGCTGCTGTCCGGGGTGCCGGGCGTCGACGAAGGCCACACGCTCGCGGTGTTCGTCGACCCGTACACCGCGCAGGTGCGCGGCGCCCTCGAGCAGTACGGCTCGACCGGCGCGCTGCCGCTGCGCACCTGGATCGACGAGCTCCACCGCGATCTGCACCTCGGCGAGACCGGCCGCCTGTACAGCGAGTTCGCGGCGAGCTGGCTGTGGGTGATCGCGGGCGGGGGAGTGGTGCTGTGGTTCTCCCGGCGCCGCGGCCGGCGCAAGGTGCGCGGCACCAGCGGCCGGCGCCGCACCCTCGGCCTGCACGGCAGCGTCGGCGTCTGGGCCGCGGCCGGGTTCGTGTTCCTGTCGGCGACCGGCCTGACCTGGTCGGCGTACGCCGGCGCCAACATCGCGGACCTGCGCACCTCGCTCGGTCAGGCCACCCCGGCGGTGTCCGCCGCGGCGGGCGGCGAGCACGCCGGCCACGGCGACGCGGCGGCCTCCGGCGGCGAGGCCGCGCACGGGGTCGGTCTCGACCAGGTCCTGGCCGCGGCACGCGCCGAGGGGCTGGGCGACCCGGTGGAGATCGTGCCGCCCGCCGACGCCTCCTCCGCGTATGTCGTGAAGCAGATCCAGCGCAGCTGGCCCGAGAAGCAGGACTCGGTGGCCGTCGACCCGGCCAGCGGCGAGGTCACCGACGTGCTGCGGTTCGCCGACTACCCGGTCCTGGCCAAGCTCAGCCGGTGGGGCATCGACCTGCACAGCGGCCAACTGTTCGGCCTGGCGAACCAGATCGCGCTGATGCTGCTGACCCTCTCGCTGATCCTGCTGATCGTGTGGGGCTACCGCATGTGGTGGCAGCGCGGCCGCGGCTCGGCCTTCGGCCGCCCGCTCCCGCGTGGGGCCTGGCAGCAGGTGCCCCCGCAGATCCTCGTCCCCCTGGTGGCGGCCGTCGCGGTCCTCGGCTACTTCGTACCGCTGCTCGGCATCCCACTGGCCGCGTTCGTCGTCGTGGACGTCGTCCTCGGGGAGGTCGCTCATCGGCGGGGCGGGCGGAGGCCCACGGAAGCGAGGTAGCGGGAACGAGAGAAGCCCGAAACAGCCGGCTCAGAGCTGCTCGAAGTCACCCGCCAGCGCCGAGGCGAGGCGCATGTGCGGCTCGGCCTCCTCGTGCCGGCCCTGCCGTTGCAGGGTGCGGCCCAGCATCAGCCGGGCGTACTGCTCGACCGGGTCGCGCTCGACGATGACACGCAACTCGTTTTCGGCGCGCTGAAGTTGGGCCGAGTGGTAGTAGGCGCGCGCCAGCAGCAGCCGCGGTGCGGTCTGCTCCGGCACCTCCTCGACCAGTTGGCCGAGGACGCGCGCGGCGCCGGCGTAGTCCCGGGCGTCGAAGAACAGCCGCGCGCGCTCCCAGCGCTCGGCCGGTGTTCCGTGGTCGTAGTACCTCGTGTCCACTCGTGACCTCCTTCGACGCCGACAACGAAGGCACGTGGTTCAATATTCCACTACTTGACGGCGGCGGCGAGATCCTCCGCGGGTATGCCGTCGTAGATCCGCGCGGTGATGGGGGCGGTCTCGGTGGAGGTCCGCTCGTCGACCACGGAGTCCGCCTCTGCCCCGGTGATCTTCAGCGCGCCGGTGACACCGTCGGCGAGGCGGTCCCGCTCCACCGGCCCCTCGGCGACGGCGGCGAGCCGGAGTGTGACGGACTGCTGGAAGATCGTGCCGTGGCTGGAGGTCATGACTGCTCCTGCTCCTTGTCGGGCTGGCTGTCCAGCGCGAGGTCGGACTCACTGTCCGGGGTGAACGGGTCGAGAGGCGCGTCGAGCAGGATCGCCAGGTCGCGTGTGAACTCCCGGGTGCGCGCGCTGTCCAGGCCCCGAGCGGTGCCAGCAACTGCTGCAGCAGCCCCTGGACGACGGTGATCGCCTCCCGGGTCCGCGCACGTCCCTGCTCGGTCAGCGCGAGCTGCACCGCGCGCGGGTCGCGGGGATCCCGGGTGCGTTCCAGGAGGCCGGCGGTCTCCAGCGTCCGCGCCAGCTTGGAGACGTAGAGCGGTTCGAGCCCGGTGTGGTCGGCGAGGCGCCGCTGGCTGGGGCGCTCGCCGCGGCGTTGCATGCCGTACAGCGAGGCCACCAGCGCGTACTGCGCGTGGGTGAGCCCCAGTGGGCTGACGGCCCGGTCGACCGCGACCCGCCATTTCGTCGACAGACGCCACACCAGGAATCCGGGCGAAACCTTCTCGGAACGCATCGAGACAGCCCCGGGGCACGGACTGACGAGGCGGCCCCGGCGGGGCTAGGTTGGGCGGCATGAGCAATCTTGATCGCGAGGCGGTGCCCGCCATCTGCGGCGGCCGTGGTTTCGTCGTGGCCGAGCCCGTACGCGAACTCCTCAGCCCTCGCCGGGTCAGGCTCGGCGAATCCACCGAAGTCCGTCGCCTGCTGCCCAACCTGGGCCGTCGCATGGTCGGCGCCTGGTGCTTCGTCGATCACTACGGTCCCGACGACATCGCCGACGAACCCGGCATGCAGGTGCCGCCGCACCCACACATGGGCCTGCAGACGGTGAGCTGGCTGCACGAGGGCGAGGTGCTGCACCGGGACTCCACGGGCAGCCTCCAGACGATCCGCCCGCGCGAGCTGGGTCTGATGACCTCCGGCCGGGCGATCAGCCACTCCGAGGAGAGCCCGAGGTCGCACGCCCGCTTCCTGCACGGCGCCCAGCTCTGGGTCGCCCTCCCGGACGGCCACCGCCACACCGACCCGCACTTCGAACACCACGCCGAACTGCCGGTCGTCACGGCGCCGGGCCTACGGGCCACGCTGATCCTCGGCGGCCTCGACGGAGCCTCGTCGCCCGGCACGACGTACACCCCGATCGTCGGCGCGGACCTCGCCCTGTCGCACGGCGCCGACGTACGCCTCCCGCTGGAGCCGGACTTCGAGTACGCCGTGCTGTCCATGTCCGGCGAGGCCCGTGTGGACGGTGTGCCGGTACTGCCCGGCTCCATGCTCTACCTCGGCTGCGGCCGCACCGAACTCCCGCTGCGCGCCGAGTCGGACGCGGGCCTGATGCTCCTCGGCGGCGAGCCGTTCGAGGAGGAGCTGATCATGTTCTGGAACTGGATCGGGCGGTCCCAGGAGGAGATCGTGCAGGCGCGTCGGGACTGGATGGATGGGTCGCGGTTCGGGGAGGTCAAGGGGTACGACGGTGCTCCACTGCCCGCACCGGAACTGCCGCCGGTGCCGTTGAAACCGCGGGGAAGGGTGCGCTGAACTGCGGAAACGCGTCAGCGTTGGTGGCCGAGTGGTGAAGCGCTTTGACCCTGACTCATGACCTGGGCAGCCAGGCGGCTACGCGGCGAACGCCTCGGCGTGCCTGAAGTGAGCCATGGCGGGGCCGCCGGCCGTTGTGGCTGCGGCCCCGCACAGGCGTCGGGGTCAGGACGGGTCGCCGTACTGGAGGCCGCGTCCGTTGGTGCCGACGTAGACGCGGCCGTAGGTGTCGGGGTCGCCGGTGATGACGCCGACGCCGCCGATGGCGCCCCACTGGTGGGCGTCGTCGTTGACGCGGAGCCATGTGGCGCCCTTGTCGGTGGAGCGGAAGACTCCGGTGACGTCCTTGACGGTGCCGATCAGGTATAGGGCCTGGTAGCCGGTGCCCGGCTTGGCCTTGCCGAAGCCGAGGGCGGAGGCGGACTGCACGGACTTCAGCGTGGTGAAGCTACGGCCGCCGTCGGTGGAGTGCAGCAGCCCCTTGCCGCCGCCGGCGATCCACAGGTCTCCGGCGATGCCGGGGACGGCCGTGAGCCGACCGGAGGGCAGGCCGGTGGCGCGGGCGGTGAAGGTCGCGCCGCCGTCGGTGCTGGCGTAGAGCGTGCCGCCGGACAGTGAGTAGAAGGTCCTGGCCGACGAGCGGTCGGCGACGACCACGGCCTCGGTGCCCAGGCCGTTGACCCTCGACCAGCTCGACCCCTTGTCGGTCGAGCGGTACGGGGCCTGACCGGCCTGGGTCCAGACGATGGTGGAACCGTCCGCCGCGAGCGCGACATGGCCGTCCTGGGCGCCGGCCACCGGCTCTGCCTTGAAGCCAGTCCAGCTGACGCCGCCGTCGGTGGAGTAGGCGCCGTCCTGCGCGCCACCACGGCCGACGCGGACCATCATCGCGGGCTTGGACTGGGCGAAGTCGATGTCGGTGCTGTTGGTCATCATCGGGTTCTTCAGCCGGCCGGAGGGCACCTTGGTCAGGTCGTCGTGCCGGAAGCCGCCCTGGTCGCCCATGGAGGTGATGACGGTGGCGCCGCCGGGAGGGGCGATCGCGTCCAGCAGCGCGGTCTCCTCCAGCCCTCGGGCGCCCATGCTCCAGTGGCTGGTGCCGCCGCTGTCGGAGGCGTTCGCGTCCTTGCTGCGCAGGATGCCGTTGCCGGTGCCGTACAGCACGTGCCCGGAGTCGAAGGGATCGATGGCCAGGGCGGTCATCCAGTGCCCGGTGTGGGTGCCGACGTAAGGAGCGGCGGAGGCGTTGCGCACCGACTTGTCGGCCAGTGCCTTCCAGGTCGTGCCGCCGTCGGTGCTGCGGTAGATCTCGTCCTCGGGCCACCAGCGGCCCAGGGTGGTGACCATCACCGTGGAGGGCTTGCGCGGGTCGACGGCCAGACCGGAGAAGCCGTAGTCGCCCCGGGACGGGGAGATGTTCTTCCATGCCCCGCTGCCCGGCGTGTACTTCCACACCGAGCCCGCCGTCACGCCGTTGGGTCCGAGGTTGTTGGTGTACGTCAGGTACAGCGAGCCGTCACCGGACAGCACGCCGTGCTGCGGCAGTTGGCCGGTGGGCTGCCCGGGGACGGCCTGCCAGGTGCTGCCGCCGTCGGTGGAGCGGTACAGGGAGGTGGACCTGTCGGCGACGCCGACGTAGATCGTCTTGCTGCCGGCCGGGCCGTACGTCACGAAGGAGATGCCCGCGCCGCTGCTCGCCCCGTCCTTGATGGGGAACGAGGAGACCTGACTCCACGTCACGCCGTAGTCGGTGCTGCGCCACAGGCCGTTCTTGCGGGTGCCCAGCAGCAGGGTTCCGTGGTTCGCGGGGTCGACCACCAGCCGTTCGCCCGCCCCGCGGCCGTCCTCGTTGCCGCCCAGCTTGAACGGCAGATCGGTGCGCTTGAAGGTGCGGCCCCGGTCGGTGGAGCGCAGGATCGCGCCGTTGCCCGCCCAGTCGTTGGTGTAGGTGCCCGCCCCGAGGTAGAGCCGCTTGGGGTCGACGGGGTCGGTGGCCACCGAGTCGATGCCCAGCAGGTTCCAGTCCTTCTCACCGAGCCAGTCGGTCAGCGGGATCCACTGCTCGGCCGCGGTGTCCCAGCGGTAGGCGCCGCCCATGTCGGTGCGCGCGTACAGCAGGCCCTTCTCCCGCGGGTTGAACACCAGCCCGGTGACGTAACCGCCGCCCACGACCTGGGCGTTCTGCCACCTGTACGGTCCGGCCGCGGCCGTGGTCTGCGCCCCGCCGGTCCCGGCCGCCTGGGTCTGGGCCGTCTTCACCAGCTTCCACTGCTGGTTGGTGCCGCCGTGGCCCGGATACTGGATGACCGCCGCGCCCTGGGCCGTGGAGCCTCCGGAGACGTCCAGGACCTGGCCGCTCCGGCGGGAGGTGAAGGTGACGGCGTCGGAACCGCTCACATCGCTGATCCGCCACTCCTGGGAGGCGGCGGAGGTGTCGGTCTGCTGCTCGGCGGCGGCCGCCCGAGCGGTCGAATTGCCCGCTATCCCCAGCACTTTGCCGCTGTTGCGGTTCACCAGCTCGTAGTAGCCGTCCCCGGTGGGTCTCAGCCTCCACTGCTGGTTGGCGGTGTCCTGGTCGGTGTACTGCTGGATACGGGTGCCGTCGGCGGTGGAGAAGCTGCTGACGTCCAGCACCTTGCCGCTGCGTACGGAGACCAGACGGTAGTAGGCATCGCCGTCGACCGTAGCGGCCTGCGAGTCCTCCTGCGCGAACAGGAGATACGGCACGACCGCGGCGGGCACGCCGAGCAGCACAGCGGTGGCGGTCCAGCGACGGCGGTGCCGGCCGCGGCGCCCGCCGTTCGTGGGGTTGTTCATGGGGAGGCGTTCTCCTTGCATACTGTTCAACAGCGGAAAGCGGGATCCCGGCCCCGGAACTGGCCGGATCCGCTTCCTTGTCGTCACAGGTTCCGCACAGGTTGCCGCGAGTCGGGAACTTTTTCAGATCGCCTCGTGGCGCGGTGGGCGCTGATCCAGCCGGAGGAGGGTCCTCGCCCCTGATCCGGCGCCGGAACCGCGCCCGAGCGGCCCCGGATCAGTAGCCGTAGATCATCTTGTAGGCGACCTCCGGGAGGAACTGTCCGGCCGAGGAGCCGGCTCCGACGCCGCAGTTGCCGTCGGACTCGCCCGGGACCTTGATCCACAGGAGCATCTCGGCGCCTCCGCCCAGCTGGGTGGGGGTGCCGATGCGGCGGCCTGCGGGGTTGCACCACTGGCCGTTGGAGCCATTGCCGTTGCGGCTGGTGTCCACGACGAACGGCTTGGTGTAGCCGTACCGGGCGCCGAGTTCCCTGTTGACGGCGTTGCCGTACGCGGTGTTCTCGGCCGTGGTCAGGTAGTTGGAGACGTTGAGCGAGAAACCGTGGGCCTGCCGGAGGCCGGCTTCGTGCAGGCGCTGGGCCATGGTCGCCGCGCCCGCCCAGGCCGGGTTGCCGGCGTCGAGATAGACCCAGGTGTTGGGGGCCTGACGGTTGAACTCGGCGAGCGCTCCGGTCAGCATGGCCTCGCGTTCGTCGATCTGGGCCTGGTTCATACAGCCGTAGTCCCCGAGGGAGTCCGGTTCGAGGACGACGACGGCCGGGCGGCCCGCGATCCCGCCCGCGAACTGGGCGATCCAGCTCGCGTAGGCGGACGGCGAGGAGGCTCCTCCCGCGGAGTGCCCGCCGCAGTAGTCGCGGTTGTAGATGTTGTAGGCGACAAGGACGGGCAGCTTGTCCCGGGCGTCCGCGGCGCCCACGTACGCGCCGGTGGCGGTGCCGATGGTGCCGCTCCAGGAGCCGAACCAGCGGGCCGTCGGTGTGTTGGCGATGGAGGCGTTGATCGCTTGTGCCCGGCCGTCACCGGGGTTGGCGGCGACCCATCGCTTCGCGCTGGAGTCGGGGTCCGCGTAGAACCCGTTGGTCATGGTCGTGGGGTCCGCCGCGTGGGCGGACGGCGCGGCGGCGAGCGCCAGCGGCAGCGAGGAGAGCGCTGCCACCAGGGCGAGGAGTTTGCGGCGCATGACGGGTACCTCGGCTTTCTGACAGGGGTGCGTCCGAAGGTTGGCGGTGAGGATGGGGAGCGCTCCCACCGAGGAGGTGCTCCCCACAGCACAGTCGGTCAGCAGGTCGAGTTGGTCTGGGTCAGGAGGCCGAGCCGCCACGGGAGGAGGTTGTAGTCACCGCCCGCGTCGGGGTTCATGCCCTGGTAGAGGTACTGGAGCCGGCAGGCGGGGATGGTGAGTGTCTGGTCGTAGCCGGCACGGATCATCTCGCCGTGACTGACGTCGCGGGTCCAGGCGCCCGAGGGGAAGGTGACGTTGTCGGCCCGAGCGAACGGGTTGCTCTCGGACGCGGCCAGGGGAGTCCAGGAGCCGGCGAGACTGCCTGAGGTCCAGGAGCGGAAATAGCGTCGGCCGTCCGATCCGATGGCCTCGACGAGCAGCAGGTACTGGTCACTGCCCTGCACCTTGTACACGTTGCTCGCTTCGAACAAGGCGTACTTGGAGACCCAGTGGCCGTTGCCGATGTTCTGCTTGATGATGTCGGGGTTGGTGGAGTACGAGGCGTTGCCGGTCTGGTACACGAGGTACCACAGGCGTTGCGGCGCGTAGTAGAAGACCTGCGGAGCGGCGCGGTACCCGCGGCCGATGGCGCTGCGGTCCAGGTAGTGGTGCGTGGCCGAGCCGGCCTGGGACCAGTCACTGAAGTTCAGGTAGACCAGGTTGTAGCCGGAGGAATTGGCGACGCTCGCGAACACGTGGTACTTGCCGTTGTAGTGGACGACCGTTGGGTCCTTGATCCCGGCGATGTTGTGGGTGGCGTCCGACTTCGGCGAGATCAGCGGGCCGCTGGAGCTCCACGAGTAACGGCTGGGCAGAGCAGCGGCGTTGGTGGCGCTCCGCGGAGCGGCGGATGTGCCGCTGGTGGCGGCGGGCGTGCCGCCCAGCGTCGTCAGCACCGCGTTGTACGCAGGCTTCTTGTTGCCGCTGCGGTCGAACAGCAGCGGGTTCTCCGAGGCCCGCCAGGAGTCGCTGTCGCGGATGCCCCAGACCGTGATGCCGGTGCAGCGTGCGACGTTCATGCAGGCGCTGACCGTGTTCGCGTACGCGGTCGGCGACGCCTGTGCGATGTCCAGTTCGGTGATCTGGACGTCCACGCCGAGCGCGGCGAAGTTCGACAGTGTGGTCTGAAAACTGGCGGGCGGTCCGCCGGTGCCGAAGTGGGCCTGGAGGCCGACGCAGTCGATGGGCACGCCGCGCGCCTTGAAGTCGCGGACCAAGCGGTGGACGCCCTGGGTCTTGGCGTCGCTCCAGTTCTCGATGTTGTAGTCGTTGTAGCAGAGCTTGGCCGTCGGATCGGCCGCCCTTGCCGTGCGGAACGCCTGCTCGATGAAGCCGTTGCCCAGCACGTCCCGGAAGACCGAGCTGCGGAGCTGACCGCTGGGTCCGTCGGCGAAGGCCTCGTTGACCACGTCCCAGGAGTGGATCCGGCCCTTGTAGCGGTTCATCACGGTGGTGATGTGGTTGTTCATCACGCCGCGCAGTGTGTTCGCGTCCCTGATCGAGCTGACCCAGCCGGGAAGTTGGGAGTGCCAGACCAGGGTGTGGCCACGCAGGCGCTGACCGCGGGCCTGCGCGCGGTTCGCGATCTGGTCGGCGGGGCCGAAGTTGAACCTGCCACGGGACGGCTCGGTCGTGTCCCACTTCATCTCGTTCTCGGCCGTGACCGAGTTGAACTCACGGTCCAGGATGCCGGTGTACGTGCCGTCGCCGAGCCGGCCCGCGGCCACGGCGGTTCCGAAGTACCGTCCGGACTGGGCCGCCTGGGCGCCCAGGGTGGAGGCCTTCACGGCGTCGGGCGCGCCGGTCGCGGTCCCGGGGATCGCCAGGACGGTCGCGGCCAGCAGGGCGAGGACCGAGGCTCGGCGACGGCCGAGGCGTTTCAGTGGGTTCATGGTTCTCCTCGGGGGGTGGGGGGTTGCGTGGTGCGGTCGGTGGCCCCCTCGGGGCGTAGTGCGGTCGATGGACCTCTTCAGGGCGTGGACAGCTCGAACCGCGTGACGCGGACCGCGCCGCCGAGTGCCTGCGTGGCGTGGTTGAAGAGGGCGAAGCGGTAGCCCATGAAGAACCGCCAGTCGTTGCCCAGGAGGAAGGCGGGGCCGAGACGGGTGAAGGTGGTGCCGTCCGTGCTGTAGGAGAAGGTGGCGGGGCGGGCCGTGCCGGGGCGGATGTCCGCGCTCGCGCGCAACCAGACACGGCTGCCCGGCACGGCCGTGCTCGCGACCTCGGTGCCGATGCCGGTCGTGTTCCAACTGCCGTCCATCGTCAGCCCGTTGACCATCACCACCCGCGCCGTGCCGCCGTCACGCCTGATGCCGATCCAGGCGGAGGAGTCACGCAGCAGCGCCAGTCCGGCCCGGTCGCCGTCGCGCATCGCGGAGTGGTCGAGCTGGACCGTGGCGGTGGAGGTGGGGCCCTGGATGCGGTGCGTCAGGGTGTTGCGGGCCCAGTAGAGGTCGTTGGTGACGGTCGCTGTGCGCAGGGTCAGCCCGTTGCCGACCGACCACTTGGTGTTGTCCGGGTTGTGGTTCCACTCCCATCGCGGCTTCAGGGTCGAGCCGTCGAAGGTGTCGACGCCGGTCATGGGGGGCACCGGGCGAGGCGGAGGGGGCACGGCCGGGCTGGGATACGAGGTGCCCCATGAGCCGTCGACGAGCTGCACGACCGGCCAGCCGTCCGAGGTCCACGTCACGGGCGCCAGGGCGGGCATCCGGCCACCGGGGTAGGCGTCGACGAAGGCCATGTAGTACCAGGCGCCGTTCTGCGTCTGTACCAGCCCGCCCTGGTGCGGGACACCACCGCCGGGGATCGGCCCGCGCAGGTCGAGGAGGACCTGCCGCATCGTGTACGGACCGAAGGGGCCGCGCGAGGACTTCAGGATGTACTGGCCGTTCGCGGGGCGGGTCAGGAAGATGTAGTACTGCCCGTTGATCTTGTAGAAGCGGGAGCCTTCGAGGGTGCCGACGCTCGACGGTGTCGTGAACACCTGCTGGGTGCGGACCTGGGTGCGGCCGTCGGGCGAGAGCTGGGCCACGCTGATGGTCGTGTTGCCGTACGCCACATAGAGGGTGTCGTCGCTGTCGACGAGCAGTCCCGCGTCGTAGTAGGGCGTGCTGATCGTCGTCAGCCTGTTCCATGGCCCCTCGGCGGCGGTGGCGGTGTAGACGTACGTCCGGGCGAAGTCGATCTGGCCGAGCCAGTAGAAGGTCCGGTTGCTCGGGCGGTAGGCCAGTGACGACGCCCAGATCCCTCTGACGTAGCCACGGGCACCGTTCAGGTCGTACTTGGCGCCGAAGTCCAGAACGGGCACCGAGTGACCGGCGACCTCCCAGTTCACCAGGTCGTACGACCGGAGGACGGGCGCGCCCGGCGAGTAGTGCATCGTCGAGGCCGAGGCATAGAAGGTGTCACCGACGCGGATGACGTCGATGTCCGCGAAGTCCTGCCAGATCACCGGGTTCGTGAAGGCCGCCGCGGCCGCGAGGTCCGTCCTCTGGGCAGCGGCGGAAGCGATGCCGGGGACCGCGGCCGGAGGAAGCAGGGCACCGGCGGCCAGGCCGGTGGCGGCCGTCAGAGCGCGGCGACGGGACCATGCTTGATGAGAGCATGACAGATCCATGATGGCGTTCTCCCTGTGTGGCTCGGCCGTTGTGTGGCGGCGCTACCTGGAAGTGCCTTGTTTCGCCCGCGTGGAACGACTACGTCCTGGTTCGGTATGTCGAACGCAGATCGATGCTCCGGGCATCCAGGATGATAGGGAGCCCGTGAGTGCCGTCAATACCTCTCGCATTATTCGGTTGACGATTCGAAACATTCGGTGCCGGGTGCGGTGGTCGCGGCAGGTCAACGGCGCACATGAGATGGCTGCGCGTGGCGTTGACGTGTTCTGAAGCCCCTCATTCATCCTTGGCAATGAGAGTTTCCGAATGGCGTGCGAAATTTCGGACCCGATTTCTCAACGGCAGGCCTCAACAGCGCTCGCGTGCTCCCGGCGGACGGGCTGGTGCCGTGGCTGCTGTGGTGCGCGGGTTGCCGTAACTCCTGCATGTGTGGGCCCTTTCGGTCGGTTCAGCCTTCGAGGGGCTCGTAGTCGAACCAGTCGAAGTGGACGGTGCCGGCAGCCGCGTACATGCCGATGACGCGGCCGGTGAAGCCGCCGGCGACCTCGGTCGACAGGTAACGGCCGTCGAGGGCGGCGAGTTCGGTGAACGTGCCGTCGGGTTGCTCGATGCCGAGGGAGACGATGTCGGGTCCGGTGCACGGCCCGTGCGGAGGCGGTGGGTCCGAGATGGTGAGGGCGAGGACCAGTGGCCCGGCGGGTACGGCTTGTTCGGCCACGACCGTGCGCAGGGAGCCGACGCGCGCGATCACCCGTACCTGCGTCCCGGACGCCTCGATCGCGTAGTGGTGCCGCTCGTCGAGGCGGACAGCGAGGCCGCCGCGACCCTGCTCCGGGTCGACCAGGGTGCGGGCCCGGCAGGTGAGGTGCTGCTGGCGGCGGCCGGTGAACACCGCGTCGGGCTCGTCCAGGGAGCCGCCCCGCGCGTGGAGCGTCAGCCATCCGGGGCGCTCCTTGGTGGTGCAGAGCCCGGTGGGGCGGTCCCGCACGGAGATCCAGGTCGGTCCGAGTGCGCTGAGCTCGAAGTCGTCGCGTCCTTCCGCGACGGGGGCGGGGGAGAGTGGCCACGGGAGCGTGGCGAGGTCCGTGGTGACCTCGCCGACGACGGGCCAGTCGTCCTCCCAGGTCACGGGCGCCAGAAAGGTCTCCCGGCCGAGCACGTGCCAGCCGGGGGTGCCGCCGCGCGGCCGTACGCCGAGGAAGACCATCCACCACGAGCCGTCGGGACCCTGGACCAGGTCGGCGTGGCCGGTGTTCTGGACGGGGTGGTCGGTGCCGCGGTGGGTGAGGACGGGGTTGGCCGGGCACGGCTCGAAGGGGCCGGTCGGCGTGCGGCCGCGGGCGATGGACACGCCGTGGCCGCGTTCGGTGCCGCCCTCGGCGATGAGCAGGTACCAGTAGTCGCCGATCCGGTACAGGTGCGGCGCCTCCGGGGCCTTGGCGCCGGGGCCGCCGGACCAGAGCTTGTGCGGTGTGCCGTACGTCTGCCCGGTGGACGGGTCGAGGCGGACCTGCGAGACCCCGGCGACGGTGCACCAGCAGGTGCCGTCCTCGTCCCAGGCCAGGTCGGGATCGATGCCGGGTACGCCGGGTGCGGGGATCGGATCCGACCACGGTCCGGCGGGGTCGGTGGCGGTGACGATCAGGTTGCCGCCGCCCTCGCTGCAGTTGGTGACGATCAGCCAGAAGCGTCCGTCGTGGTGGCGCAGGGTGGGGGCGTAGATGCCGCCCGAGGACGGCATGGAGGCCGGCAGGCGCAACTGCTCCGGCCGGTCCAGGGCGTTGCCGATCTGCCGCCAGTGCACGAGGTCGCGGCTGTGGAAGAGGGGTACGCCGGGGAAGTACTCGAAGCTGGAGCAGGCGAGGTAGTAGTCGTCGCCGACCCGGCAGATGCTCGGGTCCGGGTGGAACCCGGGGAGCACGGGGTTGGTGGCGCGGGCGGGCTGGTTCTGGGCGGGCACCCTTGGTCGTCCTTTCGTCGGGTGGGCGGCAGGGACGGCGCTCAGCGAGCGTCCGGCTCCGTGCGGGTGATGCGCAGCAGCGCCGCGGAGGGCGCGGTGGGCAGGGTCACGGTGAGGTCGGCGGTGTCCGGGTTCCAGACGGCAACGGCCTGACCTGCGGCGGGGTACAGCACCTCGGCACGGGCCGCGTCGCCCGCCTGTTCGGGCAGCCGGAGGGTGGTGGTGGCCGGACCGCCCGGTCGGCGCCAGACGGTGAGGTAAGTGGTGGCGGGGGTGTGCAGGGCCAGGGCGATCCAGGGGGCGTCCCAGCCGGGAAGGCCGAGCGGCCAGGACGGCACGGCCCCCGGCAGGTCGGCGCGGACGGCTTTGTACACGGCGACCGCCTCGTGGACCAGGGAGCGGGCCTCGGGCCCCAGTTCCGGCAGGTGGCCGGAGAGGTGGATGCGGCCGAGGAGGGCGCCGGCCATGGTGAAGGCGACTTCGTCGAGGGAGTCCTCCGGCTGTGGATAGGCCCACACGGCGCCTTGCTCGGGGGTGACGGCGGTGGGTGCGGAGGCCGCGATGGGCGCGTAGAGGAGCAGGTTCTGCTGGTCGCTGGTGGACTGCAGTTGCAGCCGCGACAGCAGGGCGTGGTCCCATCGCATGCCGCCCGAGGCGCAGTTCTCCACCACCAGGTGCGGATGGCGGTCCAGGATGCCGTCGAGCCAGTCGAGGTGCGCCCGGTTGTGGCCGAGCAGGCCGGCGCCCGGGGTCTCGCCGGGGTGGGCGCTGGTGCCGGAGCCGGGGTCGATGTTGTGGTCGAGCTTGAGATAGCCGACGCCCCATGCGCCGACCAGGCGGTCCACGACCTGGTCCAGGTGGGCGCGGGCGGCCGGGTGGCGCAGGTCCAGGTGGTGCCGGCCGGTCTCCGTGAGGCGGACGCCGTCGCGGCGGAAGAACGCCTCGTCGGGCAGGGACTTGGCCATGGGGCTGTCGACGCCGATGACTTCCGGCTCCAGCCACAGGCCGGGGATCATGCCGCGCTCCCGGATGCGGTCCAGCACCTCGTGGATCCCCTTCTCGCCGGGGAAGCGGGAGGCGGCCGGTTCCCAGGCGCCGACGGTGGTCCACCAGCCGCCGTTGTCGCCGTCGTACCAGCCCGCGTCGATGACGAAGTACTCGGCGCCGGCCTCGGCCGCCGCGTCGATCAGCGGCAGCAGCTTCTCGGTGGTGGGGTCGCCCATCAGGCAGTTCATGTAGTCGTTGAAGATGACGGGCAGCCGCCGGTGGTCGGCGTGCGGGCGGCGCTGCGCGCGGCGGTAGCGGGTCAGCGCGGCGAACGCGGCGTCGGGGCCGCCGTCGGCGCTGAAGGACAGGGCGGCGGGTACGGTGCGGAAGGCGGCGCCGGGTTCCAGGGGGTGGCGCCAGCCGTGGTGGGCGTCGGTGGGCCCGAACAGTGCCGCGTAGGCCGCCCGTTCGTGCTCCTGGCACTCCCAGCGCCAGCCCCCTCCGTTGTGCTCGATCTGCCACACCCAGGTGCGGCCGGTACGCCGGTCCGTCAGTCCGCCCATGGGCAGGTGTCCGCAACTGGACCAGGTGCCCTGGCCGTTCAGGGCGAAGCCGGCCTTGCCGTGCCCGTACTTCACGCGTCCGCTGACGCCGGGTGTGGTCCGGCGCATCGGCTGCCGCCGCCAGCGGCACTCGGCGAGCCAGTCGTTGTCCGCCCACAGCAGGTCGGCGGCGTCGACGGCCGCCGGGTCCCGCGGGGTGAGGCAGCCGACCGTGAGCGAGCTGACCGACTCCAGGTGCAGTGTGGTCCGCCCTTCGTTGCGCAGGGTCACTTCGCTGCGGAGCACGGGGATGCCGTCCGGTGACCGGTAGGTCACCTCCGCGGCCAACCCGGTTTCCGGGTCGTGGAGATGCACGGTCAGCGTGTGCCAGTCGCCGTCGCGGGCCGCGCGGTGGGCCCGGTGGCGCAGCCGCCCGCCGAGAGCGGTCCCGATCAGACGGCTGCCCGACCAGCCACGGCCGTGACCCGCGGCCGTCACCTCGACCAGCGGTAGGGACGCACCGGGGTCGCCGCCCGCTTCGCCGGGCAGTCCGAGATGCGTCAGGCGGGCGCCGCCGTCGTCACCGAGGACGAACTCGAGACGCAGGGCGTCGTGACCCCAGCGGAAGCTCCGCTGTTCGTTCTCCATGGTGTCCTTTCCAGGTCAGTGGCGTTCAGGCCGTAGTTGAAGAACGGGGTGAGGCTGCCGGACCACCAGCCGGACTTGTGTGCTGAGTGGGGGGATCACGCAGAGTGCGGGGCGGCCGGGAGCCGAACCTCACTTCGGGTCGCCGTAGATGACTCCGCGTCCGTTCGTCCCGAAGTAGACGCGACCGTGGATCCGGGGGTCTCCGGTCATGGTGTTGCCGGTCCAGGCGTACTGGTGCCGGTCGTCGTTGATGCGGATCCAGGTCCGGCCCGCGTCGTCGGACCGGAAGATGCCGCGCACGCCGCGGATCTTGGAGCTGGTGTAGACGGCGGGGTACGGGGCGCCGGGTGCGGCCTTGCCGAATCCGACGACGTCGCCCTGGTCCACCACTTCGAACCTGGTGAAGGACGATCCGGAGTCGGTCGACCGCCACAGCCCGTACGGTGTGGGGGTGGTGGGCTTGTCGGTGCCGCCGGCCAGCCAGATGTCGCCCTCGTGGCCCGGTACCGGCTTGAACCGGACGTTGCCCGCGGTGGGCAGACCGGTCGCCGCCGTGGCCTCGAAGCTCTTGCCGCCGTCCGTGCTGAGGTAGAAGACGCCGGAGTCGTAGGCGTAGAACTTCGCCGGGTTCACCCGGTCGGAGCGTACGGGGGCCCCGGTCGGCAGCCCCTTCGAGGCCGTCCAGGTCGCTCCGTGGTCGTCGGACCAGCTGACCGGCGCTCCGGCCGGGGACCAGACGATCCGTCTGCCGTCGGCGCTGATGGCGACGGCCTGGTCCTCGACTCCGGGCCCGGTGACGCCGGCCGGCTCACTGCGCGACGGCGTCCAGGTGTCGCCGCTGTCGGTGGAGACGGCGAAGTGCTGGGTCCAGCCGCTGGTGGGGTGGCCGACCCGCACGATGGTGTGGGGCGCCAGCTCCGCGTAGTCCAGGGCCGGGGTGCCGCCGAAGGTCGGGCTGTCGTACATCTTCGGCGCCTTGCGGAAATCCGTGTGCCGGAAGCCGCCGACATCGCCGACGCCGGAGAAGAGGTGCG
Source organism: Streptomyces ferrugineus (assembly GCF_015160855.1). Taxonomy (NCBI): domain Bacteria; kingdom Bacillati; phylum Actinomycetota; class Actinomycetes; order Kitasatosporales; family Streptomycetaceae; genus Streptomyces; species Streptomyces ferrugineus. Next base: position 4,363,527 of record NZ_CP063373.1, read on the forward strand.
CGCGACCGGCGGGTGGGCTGATCAGGCACAGGACCGCGGTCTCCTCCAGCCCCTGGGCCCGCACGGACAGGTGCACCGTGCCGCCGCCGTCCCAGTCGGTCAGGTTGTCGGCGCCGTAGATCGTCGCGCCGGTGCCGTACATGAAGTGGTCGGAGTCGAAGGGGTCGATCTGGACGGACTCCATCATCCAGCCCAACTTGGGGGCCATCTCGGGCAGCGACGGCGAGGCGTTCCAGGTCAGCCAGGGGGCGGCGGAGATGTCGATGTCGTAGCGCAGGGTGCGCTCGGAGTTCGAGCCCAGGTCCCACGCGCGGGTCCAGCTCGCGCCGCCGTCGGTGGAGCGGAAGAGGATGCAGTCGGGGTGCCACTTGACCTGGGTGGACACCATCAGGGTGTCCGGGTTCTGCCGGTCGATGGTCAGGCCGCTGTAACCGTACTGGTTGTCGTCGCTGGTGGACGGGACCGGGCTGATGCGGGTCCAGGTGCCGGTGGCGGTGTCCAGCTTCCACACGTCGCCCTTGGACCCGTCGTAGGGGCCGGCGGTGTCGCTGGTCGCCAGGTACAGGTGGCCGCCGACGTGGTCGAAGACCGCGTGGTGCGGGATGAAGCCGGTGGGCTGCCCGGGTACGCGTTCCCAGGTCGCTCCCGCGTCGGTCGACCGGTACAGGATGTTGTCCTTGTCGGCGACGGTGACGTAGAGGGTCCGGGTGGCCTTCCCCGGTCTGCCGGTGCGCTTGTCGAAGACGACCTGCAGCACGCCCAGGTTGTCGCCGTTGTAACCGTCGGGGTCGGTGGGGTCGGGCACGAAGTTGCCGACGTTGGGGAAGTCGGTCACCTTCGCGAAGGTCTTGCCGTGGTCGGTGCTGCGCCACAGCCCGTGGCCCCCGCGCACTCCCAGGTAGAGAATCTTGTTGCGGTTGGGGTCGATCACCAGCCGCTCGCCGATGCCCCGGCCGGGCATGTTGCCGCCCAGCCGGAACGGCAGCGGGGTGGTCTTCCAGGTGCGGCCGCGGTCGGTCGAGCGCAGGATCGCCGCCATGCTCGGGTCCCAGTCGGGGAGGGTGTAGGTGCCCGCCGCCAGGTAGACGCGGTCGGGGTCGACCTCGTCGGTGGCGATGCTGATGATGCCGGTGTGTCCGTACTCGTCCCAGCCGATCCAGTCGGTGAGGGGTATCCACCGCCGGGACGCCGTGTCGAGGCGGTAGGCGCCTCCGATGTCGGTGCGCGCGTACACCAGTCCGGGCTCGCGCTGGTTGAAGACGATGCCGGTGACGAAGCCGCCGCCGACTATCTCGGCGTTGCGGAAGGTGTAGGGCGTGTGCCGGACCTTCCCGGCCATGCGGGCGGATGAGGCGGATGAGGCGAGTGTGGCGGATGTGGCAGATGTGGCGGATGTGTGCGATGTGACGGGTGCGGCGGAGGCACCGGAGGGGGCGAGCAGGGGGAGTGCGGCCGTGGCCGCGCCTGCGGACAGCAGGCCTCGACGGGAGAGGTGCGGGGCATGGGTCATGACGGGTCCTTGCCTTTCGGGTGCGGGTCCGTACGAGGCCTGCGCACAAGCAGCGGTCCGGCCGGCTCCAGAAGGCGACTGCGCAGGCCTCGTCCGGCGCGCCGAGGGTGCCGTACCGGTGAGGTGGCCGGAGTCGGGGGACCGCCGAGGCGCTCGGTGATGGATTCTCCGTCGCTGAAGCCGGAGTTGGTCTCCACGCCGGCGGCTGTTCGCAGGACGACTCGGCGGTTCATCTCACGGCTCATGTCGTTGCGGCCCTTCGTTTGCGTCGATCCGACCGGCGGGCGGGCAGAGCCTGCGTCGTCCGGTGGTCTCATGTCCGGAGGGCGGTAGCAAACCGAGTCGACGCGCTTCGACGTTTCGGTGAGAGTAAGGCCGTGTTTCCGGGGCGACAACGGGCCATCAAGGTCACTTTTCGATAACAGGCGCGGTCGGGGGTGAGAGCACGCACCGCCCTCCATGCAGCTTTACCGCAGGTGAACTGGACTTCTAGGCGAACTCTCAACGAGGAATGCCGACGCCGGAAGAACGGCTCCCGACGACTGGGCGACCTGTGATTGACACACGACTCGGCGTCATGTCAACGTCGAAGCGCTTCGACTCACGCGACAGCGCGATCGAGAAGAGCCGTACGCCGCCCGGCTCCGCAGTCGCCCACCACCGACCTGCCGTTCCGTGACCCCGCGCTACCCCTGGCCCGGCGAGTCGACGACCTGATCTCCCGGCTGACGCTCGACGAGCGCATCGAGCTGCTCTACCAGTACTCACCAGGAGTCCCGCGCCTCGGACTCGGCCGAAGCCATCGCCCTGACAGCGCCCCTCGCCGTGACGGGGCCGGCGCTCCCCGCCCGCACTCTCCTCGGCGGACGACTGGAGGCCGTCGACTTCGACGAGTGCGAGGGCGGTACGCTCGTCGACGCCATCCGGGAGAAGGGGGAGGCGGTCACCCCGGCGACCGGTGACATCCGCTGCGCACTGCGCTACGGGTCAGTCGACCTGGGCAGCCCGGCAGACGGGCCGCGGGTCATCACGGCCGAGGTGTCGTGCGCGACGGAGGAGGACGCGACCGTCGAGATCTACGCCGACGGCGCTCCCGGTGCCGGAACCTTGCTCGCCGCCCTCCGTGTCAGCACCGGCACCGACGGCCGGTACGACTGGCGCACGGTCAGCGCGCGGATGCCGGAGGAGGTGACCGGGGTGCACGATCTGCGTCTCGTTCTGCGGGGCGGTGTCCACCTGGCCGCGATCGCCGGCGGGACGTGGTGAGGAGCGGTGGGACGCGGCGAGAAGACGGTCCGCCGCCGCGTTCCACACTTTCCGAGCGGTGACGCACGGATCTATCCTCTGCCTGAACGTCGTCCGTACCGGAGGAGGGCCGGGGCGGGTATGCGACAGACCGCACGCCATGACGTCGTCTTCGTCGCCGGCACCGCCGGAGAGCATGAACTGACCTGGTCGCAGAAGGCCCATGAACGCGAAGGATGCCACCCCCATCTCCACGGACCCCGCAACAGGAACGTACGGATGGGGCGGGCACTGGACGGCCGGCCCGACATGTCCGCGGTGCTGCATGCCTTCGCCGCGGTCATGGCTCACTTCGAGGCGCTGCGCACGCTCTACCCACGTGACGCCGACGGGCACCCGCGCGCGGTCGTCGTGGCTTCCGGAGTGCTCCGGATCGACGAATACGCCTCCGACGCCCCGCCGACCTACGACGAGCTGAGCGCCTTCACGCTCCGACTGGCCGAGCCCGGATTCGCCCCGGACGACCTGCCGTTGCGGGCCGCCGTCATCACCGTGGACGGCAGACCCATCCACATCGCGCTGTCCTTGCACCACTTCTCGTCGGACACGACGAGCGCCCGAATCGCGGCCGAACACATAGCCCGACTGGCCGCCGATCCGGGCGCCGACCTCGGCTCGGGGTGGCAGCCGCGCCAGATCGCGAGCTTCGAAGCCAGTCCCTCGGGGCGACGGCACGCCCATCGTGTCGACACCCATGACCGGGCCATGCTCCGTCGGTCCGCCATGCCCGAACTCCAGGCGCCCTCGGGCCACAGGGCCGCCGTCTACGACTTCGTATGCCTCGACTCCGCGGCGGTCGCCCTCGCGGCGGCCGGTCTGGCGAAGCAGTACCGGACATCCGCCGCCGCCGTCCTGCAAGCCGCATACGCGTGCACGCTCGCCGAGCACCTCGGCATCGGCACCTGCGTGTTCAACACCGTGATGCCCAACCGGCACACCACCTCCGCCCGCGAGGCGGTGGCCCATATCGCCGGCAGGGCCCTCGTCCCGGTCGACACGTCCCTGGGCGGCGACCGGTTCCCGGCGCTGTGCCGAGCCGTCGACGCGGCACTCGTCAGATCCTCCTCCGTCAGCCTGCGAGAGCCCGACCGCTACGCCAGATCCCTGGACGAGGTCTCCGCCGAACTGGGCCGCTCCGCCCACAACCCGTACGTGGTCAACATCCGCCCCATAGCGCCCCGCACGCTGATCCGGGCTCGCGCGGACAGGGCACCGCAGGACCTCGACCGAGCCATGGCATCCAGCCGTTACCGACGATTCCCCAAACCCGTCGACGCGTACTCCGGAAACCTCTCCTTCGATGTGTGGGGCATGTCCGAGACGGCCGGAATCAGTCTCGGGACGGATGCGACGTCGTTCGACGCGACGGATCTCGAACAGATCCTGCGGTCCTTCGAGAGCCGGCTGGTCGCAGCCGCGATCGGCGGTCACGCCGCAAGGAGCGGCTCCTTCGCCGACGCATAGAGCGCGGCGGAGCGCGGACGGTCGGCGTCGAGGTCACTCACGACGCCGGGTGTGCCGCCTGATGCGAGCGGCCTGCCTCTCTGACTGAGCATTTGGTGCCGTTTTTCCGTACGGGCGGACATTCGCGCCGATGTGAACCGGGACGGCGCGGTCGACGTCACCGGGGATCTGGATGTCGCGGGCAAGGCGGCGTGGAACAGCGGGCGAGGTGCGATCTTCCTGCCCAACCTGACGCCCCTTGCCCTGTCGATCCGTACGGCGATTTCCACACCCGTCATCCGGAGCGTGGGCCCCGGCGGCGGGCTCTCGCTGCGGCCCCAGCTGACACGTGATCACGACTTGGTGCCGCGCACCGTCGACGGGCGGGGCGGTGCTGCGGAGGCGTAGGGGAATACGCCGCCGCAGCGCTCGCATGTCCCGAGGATCAGAGGGCCGTGAAGGTCCACATCAGGTTGGTGCTGGCGCCATCGGCCCACTGCTTGGTGACGGAGCCCGAGGAGACGTCGCCGCCGCCGTCGAGGACCAGGCCGGTGGTGCGGTTGGCGATCGAGTAGCTGTCGCCGCCGCGGTGGGTGATCTTCCACTGCTGGTTGGTGCCGCCGTTCCAGGCGGCCTGTCGGGCCGGAGAGCCGTTGTCGGTGGCGCCCCAGCCGTCGGCGACCATGCCGTTCGTGCGGTTGACCAGCCGGTAGTAGCCGCCTGAGACCGGCTCCGCGTGCCACTGCAGGTTGCTGCTGCCGTCCCAGGTCCACTGCTTGAGGTTGGACCCGGAGGCGACGTTGCCGCCGCTGTCCAGGGCGAGGCTGTTGGTGACGTTGCTGATCCGGAAGTACGTCGCCGGGTTGAACCGGACCCTCAGCGAGGTGATCCGGTCGTTGTTGCCGGTGACCCTGAGGTCGGGGTTGTCGGCGGTGAAGGTCCAGGAAGTGCCGGTGAAGTTGTCTCCGGAGTAGCCGATCACCTGGTAGCCGGGGGCCGGCCGGAGGGAGGAGAGAGTGGCCGCGCCCAGTCCGAGCGCGGTCAGGTCGGCCGCGGTGTGGTCGCCGAGGGGCAGCAGGGCGTAGTCGCCGGTGTAGTCGACGTCCTTGAAGCCGATGGCGCCGGCGAGCGGCCGCAGGCCCGGGATCGTGCCGGAGAACGAGAGCTTCAGGACGTAGGCGTGCGCACTGTACGGCGCGGAGGAGAGCAGGGTGACCGTGAGGCCGGAGGAGTTCTGCGTCGGTGTGGGCAGGTCGATGTAGGTGCCGGCGGTGGTGCCGAGGAGCTTGACCGACGACAGCGAGGAGAGGTCGATGCGGTCCGAGCTCAGGGTCTTGATCGTCAGCGAGCTGCCCGGCCAGCCCAGGATGGTGGCGTACAGGACGTTGTCGGCCTTGTTGCGGGTGAAGCGGATGTCCTGTGGCGTGCCGGCGTGCGGGGTGGTGAAGGAGCCGCCGCCCATCTTCGTCGGGCCCTCGCCGTACGCCGTCCAGGCGCGGGTCGCGTACAACGACTCGCCGAAGCGCTTCAGGTGGTCCCCGATGCCCAGCAGGATGTCCTTCTGAGCCTGCGGGATGGTGCCGTCGGCCATCGGCGCGATGTTCAGCAGCACGTTGCCGTTCTTGCTGACCCGGTCGATGAACGAGTGCAGCATCTGCTGGATCGTGTAGTAGCCGATGCCCTGGGTGTAGCACCAACTGCTGCTGGAGATGCTGTCGTCGGTCAGCCAGTACGGGGTGGTGATGTCGGCCGGGCCGCCGCGCTCGAAGTCGAAGACCTCGCCCTTGCCGTGCATGCCGTCCTTGTACGTGGTGACGACCTCGCGGCCCCAGCTGTTGGCCTGGTTGTAGTAGTACGCCAGGAAGTTGAGGCGCTGTTGCTCGTCGACCTCGTCCAGGTTGAAGTCCTGCCACAGGATGTCGGGCTGGGCGCGGTCGACGACCTCCTTGAGCTTGTCGAACCAGAGCTGGTTCTCCGCGGTCGAACCCAGTTGCCCGTAGAGCTTTTTGAGGCTCGGGTCGGTCTGGGCGGCGACGTGCTCGTAGAAGCCGGTGAAGTTGTACGCGTGATGCATGGCCACCAGCAGCTTGAGGCCCTTCGCACGGATGGCCGTGGAGAAGAGCTTCAGCAGGTCAAGGCCCGGGCCCTTCTTCACCGAGTTCCACTCGTTGACCTGGCTGTCCCACATCGAGAAGCCGTCGTGGTGCTCGGCGACCGGGCCGGCGAACCTGGCGCCGGCGTCGACGAACAGCTGCACCCACTCGTCGGGGTCGAACTTCCCGCCGGCCGACTTCAACTTCGGCGCGAACTTCACGAAGTTGCCCGCCAGGTCCCGAGCACCGTTGATGAAGTTGTGGTACGGCCACGCCGACGGCTGGCCGTAGGTCGCGATGTGGTGCTGGTTGGCGCCGTCTCCGGGTCGGTACATGTTGCGCGGGTACCACTCGTTGCCGAAGGCGGGAACGCTGAAGACGCCCCAGTGGAAGTAGATGCCGAACTTCGCGTCCTGGAACCACTCCGGGGCCGGCGGGTGCTGGTCGACCGAGTCCCAGTCCGGTGTGTACGTACTGGGCGCCGCCTGGGCGACGTTCGCGCCGAAGAGACCTCCGGCAACGGCGGCCGCGGCAACGCAGGTTGCGCCGGCTAGGAAGTGGCGTCTGTTGATCGAACTCGACATGGAGACATCCCTGATGCAGGAGGGGACAGGGGAATGCAGGGCGCCGCTTGTTACGCATGAAGGTCCGCCATGTCTCCGTGTGATGTCAACTGGCGTACAGGGATGAAAGGCCTTCTGTGGCTTGGTAATTGGCTCCACTTGCACATCGTCTGGTGCGATTTGTGGCCATCGAAACATGGCATGTCTGTCGAGGTCTCGTGGCCGATTTGGACCGTCCACCGGCGATGAAAAATGGGATGAATCTCGCGCCTTCGCGGTGTTCGGCATTCGTCCCGGACAGTCTGAACCTGCGCGACGTACCGTCGGCCGGCGTCAACGACTGATCCTCGGCCGACTGGTCCACCGAGACCGGCTTCGTCACCGGCCCACGGATGCCCGGCCTGCAGGTCCTGGACCGCATCGGCTCCGGCGACGGATCCGCCGCCGGCCTGGTCCACGAACTGCTGGGCGTCGCCGGCCTGGAGCAGGCCCTGGCCTACGGCACCGCCCACGGCGGGCTCACCATGACCACGCCCGGAGACGTCGCCATGGATCCCGGGCTGCGGTGCGTCCGTGATCGGCAGCCTCTGCCGCGTCACCCCGGCCGACGACGCGGCAGCCGCCGTGGGCGCGGTCTGGGAAGCCGGCCTGCGGAGGCTGCTGGTGCCCAACGAAGAGCCACGACGCGGCGTCGACACCGAGGGCTTCGTCGTACGGGACGACCTGCGTCGGCAGTGGGACTTCAGCCAGGACGGCGTGCTCCGCTCCATCGAGGGCACGCTTGAGCGCACCGGCCTGGACCGCCTCGACATCGTCGACCTGACAGTCGGCTCTGGACGACGTCCTGCCCGCCGCCCGGGAACTGGGCAAGAGTGTGGTGGTGGGCGTGTTCAGCTCCGGACTCCTCTCCCGCGACCGGTCCGCCGCGGGCATGAAGTACGACTGCCAGGACGCCCCGCCTGCCCTGGTCCTCCGCGCTCGGGCGATCGCCGAGGTCTGCGAGGCGCACGGGACCGCCCTGCCCGCCGCCGCGATCACCTTGCCGCATACGCACCTCAGTATCATCAACGTCACTCTCGGACTGCGGACTGCGGAACGGGCCGGACGAAACGTGCGACTCCAGGATCAGCGCGTCCCCACGGCCTCTGGGACGATCTCCGTGCTCAGGGGCTGCTCAGGTCGGACGTGCTCGCGGGGCACGGTGGCGGGGGAGGGATGCGCGGTGTCTCTGACGGACAAGGCCATCGAGCGGATCCGTGAGCTGATCCGGACCGGTGCGCTGCCGCCCGGCTCGAAGCTCCCGCCGGAGCCGGACCTGGCCGCCCAGCTGGGACTGTCCCGCAACCTCGCCCGGGAAGCGGTCAAGGCACTGGCCGTCGCGCGGGTCCTGGAGGTCCGGCGGGGCGACGGCACCTATGTGACCAGCCTGCAGCCGAGCCTGCTCCTGGAGGGACTCGGGGGCGCGGTGGAGCTGCTCCAAGGTGACTCGGTCGCCCTTCAGGACCTCATGGAAGTACGGCGGCTCCTCGAACCGATGGCCGCGGCCCTTGCCGCCACCCGGATCTCCGACGCCCAGCTGGCCGAAGTGAAACGGCACCTGGACGCCATGCGCGAGGCCCGCGACGACGTGGAACAGCTCAACGCCCATGACGCCGCCTTCCACCGCGCCGTCGTCTCGGCCACGGGCAACGAGACCCTCCTCACTCTCCTGGAAGGGATCTCCGGCCGCACTCTGCGCGCCCGCATCTGGCGCGGTCTGGTCGACGACAAGGCCGCCGGCCGCACCCTGGCCGAACACGAGGCGATCTTCAACGCGCTGTCCACCCGGGATGCCGCCCTCAGCCAGGCCGCCGCACTGCTGCACGTGAGCAACACCGAGCAGTGGCTGAGGGAGCACCTGCGCTCGGCCGAGCCCCTCCCCGTCCGGACGACGGAGCGGAAGTGACGAGTGGGCGCTGCCTGCTCACTGGGTGGAGAAGGTGGCGTCGGACGCGAACTCCGCCGTCCCATCGTGCCGGTGCCGGTGCCGGTGCCGGTGCCGGGGGCGGGGGCGACGTAGACGCCGTACGCCCTGTGGCCGCCGACGGTGACCGGTGCCTCGAAGGCGTTGCCCTTGCCGGACTGGTCGCCACCGGCGGATACGCCGACATGGGCGGCGTCAGGACCGGCGGCCGGACGGCCAAGCCGGCCGTGGTCTCCACCACGCTGCCCGGCTTTCGCAAAGACCGTGGAGATGGCCGCTTCCTCCAGCGGTCTGTCGTTCGCCGGCGTGGTGCAGGGCCGCCCGCGATCCTGGCCGAGCGCGTGGCCGGTGACCGCGGTGATGTGTTGGAAGTCCCGGTTCCGGTGCAGGAGGGGGCAGTCCCCGCAGCTTGGTCTGCTGTCGTGGGACTGCCCTCTTCCGATCGGACCTCTGCCTGTGCGGCAGGGGTGGGGGGTTAGGGGAGTGTGGTCCACTTCTGGTTGTTCTGGCCGTTGCAGGTCCACAGGATGACTGGGGTCCCGTTTGCGGTTGCGGCCCCGTTGGCGTCGAGGCACAGCCCGGCGTGGACGTTGCGGATCGACCCGTCGGCCTGCATGGTCCACTTCTGGTTGTTCTGGTTGTTGCAGGGCCAGATGATGACCGGCGTGCCGTTGGTGGTGCCCTGGTCGGAGGCGTCCAGGCACTTGTCGCCGTAGACGCGGATCTCGCCGCCTTCCCAGGTGGTCCACAGCTGGTTGGCGGCGGTGTGGCAGTCCCAGATCAGCGTCTTGGTCCCGGCCGCGGTGGAGGCACCGTCCACGTCGAGGCAGCGGCCGGATCCGGTGCCGCGCAGGCGTGCGGTGGTGGCGGCCAGGGGGCTGCCGCCGGTCACCTTGAACACGGCGACGCCGTGCGCGGGGACGCTCGCCGAGATCTGGCCGGACGTGCTCGATGTGCCGCCGGTCCACAGGTCGGTGAGGGTGAACGAGCCGCCGGACAGGCCGACTTGTGCAGCTGTCGTGGTGACGGTCGCGGTGCCCTCTCCGCGGTTGACCAGGCCCACGGCGACGGAGCCGTCGGACAGGGGCTTGGCGAACACCTCGGTGCTGCCGTCGTCGCGGACCCGGCGTCCGCCCGCGCCCAGCGAGTCCTGGTTGACCGCGAGCAGGCGCGGGTTGCGCAGGATGGCGCTGACGTCGGCGGACATGCTGCGGATGTCATTGCCGGCCATGAGCGGGGCACCCAGCAGCGCCCACAGGGCGAAGTGGGAGCGGGACTCGGTCAGGGACAGGCCGGGACGGCCGACGACCAGCATGTCGGGGTCGTTCCAGTGTCCCGGGCCCGACTGCGCGGCCAGGGGCGCGGTGACGTCCAGGACGTTGCCCACGCCCATCGGGTAGCTGTTGGTGTTGTTGTTCTGCCAGATGTCGAGCAGGTCCTCGGTCGTCCGCCACAGGTCGGCGACCACACCCCAGTTGAACTTGTCGCCGGTGGGGGCGTGGAAGCTGTTCGGGTTGATGCTGTAGACGATCGGGCGGCCGGTGGCGCGCAGGGCGTCACGCATGATGGTGAACTGTGCGATCTGTTCGCTGAGGGTGCCGCTGCCGGAGCACCAGTCGTACTTGAGGTAGTCCACGCCCCATGAGGCGAACGTGGTGGCGTCCTGGGCCTCGTGGCCCTTGCTGCCGGTGGAGCCGGGGTAGGTGCCCACCCCCTGGGCGCACGTTTTCTCGTTGGGTGCCTGGTAGATGCCGAACTTCAGGCCCTTGCTGTGGATGTAGTCCCCGAGCGCCTTCATGCCGCTCGGGAACTTGGTCGGGTTGGCCCGGAGGTTGCCCTGCGCGTCGCGCTGCGGGTCGAACCAGCAGTCGTCGACGACGACGTACTGGTAGCCCGCGTCCTTCATACCCGAGGACACCATCGCGTCGGCGGCCTGGCGGACCTGCGCCTCGGTGATCCCGCAGCCGAAGCTGTTCCAGCTGTTCCAGCCCAGCGGCGGGGTCAGCGCGGGGCTGCCCGGTGCGGCCTCGGCGGTCGTTCCGGCGGAGGCGGTGACGCAGGCGGTGAGGGTCAGTGCGGTGGCTGCGAGGAGACGCAGCAGTCGTCTGTGTACGGGAACCATGGGGGTCCTTTCCGGGAGGCGAAGCGGAAGCTGCTTTGCCTCCCTTGAGGGGCAGGGTCACGAGCTTGTGATCATTTGTGCGCGGTGCGCGGGTCAGCGCTGAAGGGTGAGCAGGCCGGGCCGGTACGGCAGTTGCTGGTAGGGCGTGTTCGGCGGGATGCCGGGGGAGTAGCCCTGGTAGAGGAACTGCAGGTTGCAGGGGTCGATGGTCATGGTCTGATCGGGGTTGCTGCGGACCAGGTCACCGTGGCTGATGTCGTTGGTCCAGGTGGCACCGCTGTTGGCCTTGCCCGCGAAGGGGCTGCTCTCGCTGCCGGCCTGGAGGGTCCACGGGCCGTTCAGGCTGGAGGCGGTGAACGAGCGGAAGTAGCGGCCGCCCGCGCCCTTCGCCTCAACGATCATGAGGTACTGGTTCTGGCCCTGGACCTTGTAGACCTCCGGCGCCTCGAACAGCTTGTCCTCCGTGTCGCTCATGACCGTCGTGTACGACGAGCCGAAGCTGCTCGGGAAGTTCCCGATCGGCATGGTCGACTTGAAGATGCTGCCCTTGTCATTGGCGAAGAACAGGTACATGTTCTGGTCGTCGGCGATCATGGTCGGGTCGATCGGGCCGCCTGTGGGGAGGCTGCCGGTGAACAGCTCCTGCGGCGCGGACCAGCCGTTGGGGTTGGTGGGGTCGCTGGACGTGCGGTAGGTGAAGGGCCAGGCGGTACCCCACCCATTGGAGACCAGCACCCAGATGTTCTTGGGCGCGAAGTAGAACAGTTTGGGCGCCACCGCGGCCCCGCTGATCCCGCTCTGGCCGGCCGTCGCCATGTCCGACCAGTTCGTGAAGGGACGGAACGTCATCGCGCCCCACGACGACCCGTTCGAGGTGGTCGCGTAGACCAGGTGCCGGCCGTTGTACGTCACGGTGGTGAAGTCCTTCAGCGCGACCCAGCCGTTCGCCGGCTGCGCCAGCGGACCCGTCGAGGTCCACCGGTACGTCGACGGAAGAGCACATGTGCCGCCCGGCGGCGCGGACAGGCCGGTCCACTTCTGGTTGCTGCCGCCGTTGCAGTTCCAGAGCTGCACCGCAGTCCCGTTGGCCGTGGCGCCGCCGCTGACGTCCAGGCACAGCCCGGACTCCACGGCGACGATCGTGCCGTCGGCGTTCACCCGCCACTGCTGGTTCGTGCCACCGTTGCAGGACCAGATCACCGGCCGGGTGCCGGCCGTGGTGGCGTGGCCCGGGACATCCAGGCACTTGTTGCCGTACACGGTCAGCTGGTTGTTGTCCGTCAGCGTCCACTGCTGGTTGGTCCCGCCGTGGCAGTCCCAGATCTGCACGTTCGTGCCGTCGGTCTGGCTGGCGCCCGGCACATCGAGACACCGGCCGGAACCGACACCGCGCAGGGCGCCGGTGGTGGCCGCCTGAGCCGGGTTGGCGACGAGCGTCGCCGCCGACGCCACCAGGGCCGCGAGCAGCACGGACAGATGTCTGCGACGGAAAGTACGTCTGAGCACGGGGACCTCATTCCTTGGGTGAGCGGTTCCGGTCGGCCCCGTCAGGGGCTGTCCGGACTTGATGTGCTGCGACCCGACTGTGTTCGGTATTACGAACGATGGTCGAAGCGTCGGGCAGGCTGGAGGGCGGAGAACGACCAGGATCTGGTTCCGCGGCGGCCTAGTTCCTCAGGATGCGCCACCGGTTGTCGGCAGTGCCGTCGTCCGCGTCCTGGACTGCGAACGCGCCCACGGCGGTGGAGTTGTTCGCGATGGCGAGCAACTTGCCACTGTGCTCGTTGCGGATCTTGTAGGTTCCGTCTCCCTGGCCGAGCAGCGTCCACCGGTGATCGGCGGTGCCGTTGTCCGACCACTGCAGGACAGTCGCGCCGTCCGCCGTCGACATGCCCAGGACGCCGAGCACCTTGCCGCTGTGGGCGTTGCGGAAGCGGACCGCGTTTCCGTCGGCGATCATCTGCCAGTCGTGGTCGGCGGTGCCCGAGTCGTTCCACTGCAGAGCGCGGCCACCGTCGGCCGTGGACATGTTCTGGATGCCCAGCACGAGACCGCTGCCCACGTTGGCGAGACGGACGGTGCCGCTGGTGTTCCAGTAGACGGTGTAGTTGTGGCCGTGTGCGTCGTGGAACGGGCCCAGGTTGACGGTGGAGCCGTTGGCGGTGGCGGTGAAGGCGAGCGAACCGCCGCTGGTCCGTGTGATCGAGGACGTGTTCAGCGACGGGAGGGAACTGAGCGCGGAGTCACCGTAGTTGCCGGACAGGACCACTGGCCCGTAGGTGATCGCGGTGACGTTCGGATTGTCGTTGGCCGCTCGCATGATGACCCGCATGGGCAGGCGGACGGTGACCGTGTCGCCGGAGGTCCAGGCGCGGGTCAGGGTGGCGTAGCTGCCGGGGGTGGTGGTGATGTCCTGCGTGACGCCGTTGACGCTGACGGTGGCCCCGCTGGTCCACCCCGGGATGCGGACGCGCATCGCCCAGGTGCCACTGACGTTGCCGGTGACCTGCAGGGTCGTGGTGTCGCCGACGGGGTACGTCGTGGTCTGGGTGACCGTGATTCCGCGCTCCGACCAGTTGAGCACCGAGGGCACGAACAGGTTCACGATCAGCGTGTCGTCACTGCGGAAGTAGATGGAGTCCATCAGCCTGGTGTGCGTCTCCAGGCCTGTGCCCTGGCAGCACCAGAAGCTGTCGTAGTCGGTGCTCCAGGTGCCGCCGCCCCACGCCGGGCCCACACCGCGTCGGCCTCCCGGGTTGAGCGGGGTGAAGTAGGTGACGTGGCCGTGAGGGTCGGCCGGGTTCTGCTGGCCGATCATCTGGTTCAGCCACGCCCGCTCGTAGTAGTCGAACAGCGCGGCCCGGTTCGGGTCCAGCGCGAACAGTTCCCGGGTGAGGGTGAGCATGTTGAAGGTGTTGCAGCTTTCGCACGTGTCCCGGTTCAGGTAACCGGCGATGGCGTTCGGATCGCGGAAATGCTCCGCCTGGCTGTTGCCGCCGATGGCGTAGGTGTGCGAGGTGACGCAGAAGTCCCAGGCGTTGGTGGCGATGTCCCGGTAGCGACTCGTGCCGGTGGCCTTGTACTCCCGGGCGGCCCCGATCCACTTGGGTACCTGGGTGTTGGCGTGCAGTCCGCTGAGCCGGTCCTGGCCCGACGCCAGCGGGTCGAACACCGCCGCGTGGTCGAACCGCCGGGCGACGGTGAGCCACCGGGCATCGCCTGTCTGCTGGTAGAGATCGGTCAGCACCGCGTTCATGCCGCCGAACTCGGTCTGCAGCATGGTCTGCATCTGCTGGCCGCTCAGCCGGCCGGTGCGCCAGTCGACCCATCCCGCCAGGGCGAGCAGCACGTCCCGGGCCTGTGTGCTGCCGATGTGGCGCCATACGTCCAGCAGCCCGGCGAGGGTCTTGTGGATGGTGTAGTACGGCACGTTGCCGTTGGTCAGGGTCCGCTGCTCGAGAGCGGTGAAGTCGGACTCGGGGTAGCCGGAGAGGTACCCGGCGTTGAAACCGGCGGCGCTGTTGTTGGCCTGGCATTTGGCCAACTCCGCCACCATATGGGTGGCCTTGTCCCGGCAGGTGGTGTCCCCGGTCACGGCGTACAGCTGTGCCCAGGCCGTGAGGAAGTGCCCTTGGACATGGGTGCGGAACGGGAACGTCGGCGCGTCCCAGCCGCCGGTGGCAGCCGCGCCGTTGGTGGACAGCCGATGGTTGGCGCGGAAGTTGTACAGCAGCCGGTCGACATCGACGAACCGCAGGTAGCTCTGCGTACGGTCCTGGTTGTCCAGCCAGCGGCTTGCGGTGAGCCGGACCCGGCCGAGTTCGAAGGGGTGCGCCAAGGCCCCGATGTCGGCCCTTGCGGGAGGGACGGCCGCGTGGGCGGGAGATGCCCCGACGAAGGATCCGGTGGCAGAGGCGGCTGCGGTGGCCCCGGCTAATTGCAGCAGGCGCCGTCTGCTGACGGAGGAAGACATCTTGAACCTTTCGGTGAGGGGAGAGCGACTGCTTGGCCGTCGGTGCGTTCGCTCGTCGGATCTCCGTCCGGAGCCGACGGCATCGATACATGGGATGGATTAACGGACATGAACGTTGCCTGTGTCTAGTCTTGCGACACGAAAGACTGGGTTACCTGCGGGTATGCGTCCGGCTAGCATCTTGACACTGAGTCAAACATTGGAGTGCGCGAAGAAGTGTGAGGAGCGCGAGAGCCGGATAACGTGAACTCGTACTGTCGACAGGGCTCCCGCCCCGCCTGCGCCGCATCGGTCGTGCGTGCCGGAGCCGCGCGCGTGGTGGTGTAGCAGTGCTTGAGACCGTGGGACGAGGGCATCAGCAACGGTCGGGATGGTCCGCGCCGGCAACGATCCGACGCTGACCATCAATGCGGACCAACTCCCTCTGCTGACCGCCCCGGTCATCACCGAGCATCCAGGCACCCCGCCGGGCAACTCATCCGGCGGGGTGTCGGCGTTGTGCGTGGCGACCTCAGGCCATGGCCAGGACGGCGGAGACCAGCGCCCGCAGGCAGGCGCCTTCGGCCTCCTCGTCCGGCAGGGAAAGGCGCTGCATCGTCAGCCCGTCGAAGCCCGCGAGGAAGAACCTCGCGATCGTCTCGGCGGGCTGGGCGAGCTGGTGACCGGCGCGATCGGCGGCCTCGCTGATCAGCTTCGCCGTCACCGTCAGGATGCCGCCGTAGTGGCTGTGCAACGCCTCCTGGAGATGGGGCGTGCGCAGGGCGAACAGGGAGAGCTCGGTGAGGAGCTGGTAGGACGCGGGCTGTTCGAGCACGGTGCGCCACAGCGCCTCGGCGAGCGTGACGATCGTGTCCTCGAAGCTCGCGTCCGTGGGCGCGGCCTGCTCCACCTGGGCGACCAGGTCCTGGGTGAGCTGCTCCATGACGGCCCGGTACAGCTCCTCCTTCGTGCCGAAGGTGTAGTGCACGGTCGCCTGGGCCACACCGAGCTCGGCGGCGATGGCGCGGGTGCTGCCGGCGGCGACGCCCTCCCTGCTCATCAGTTCGATGGCCGCCTTGATCAGTTGTGGGCGGCGCTCCGCCGCGGATACATGAGCCATGCCGGCATTCTACGCGACTCAGTCTGTCGAACAGGTCGCTCGACAAGAAACCCTGGGAATCGGTTCCGTCGATTGACTGTGTCGACCAACACAATCGACCGACATTGTCGAGTGACAAGGTCGCCTGTATGTTTCTGGCCAGCGACAGCCTGCGCCGAATGAAAGGCAAGCTCATGACTCACGAGACCGTGCGCGGAACCGAGCCGATCCCCCAGCGGCCCGCCCTGCCCTTGGTCGGCCACGCCTTCGACATCCCCAGTGGCGCCGACGGCCTGCTCTACGTGATGAAGGAGGCCAAGGAGCTGGGGCCGCTGTTCAAGCTCCGTGTCTTCGGCAACGAGATCAACTTCGCCTCCGGCCTCGACCTGGTCACCGAGCTGGCCGACGAGAGCCGGTTCCGCAAGAACGTGCACCCGGACCTCGTGGTCCTCCGGGAGATCGGTGGCGACGGGCTCTTCACCGCGTTCAACGACGAGCCCAACTGGCGCAAGGCGCACGACATCCTGATGCCGGCCTTCTCGCTCGGCGCGATGCGCGGCTACCACGCGACGATGCTCGAAGTGGCCCGGGAGCTGATCGGCAAGTGGGACCGGGCGGTCGGCACGGAGCCCGTGGACGTGGCCGGCGACATGACGCGGCTGACCTTCGACACGATCGGTCTGTGCGGTTTCGGCTACGACTTCGAGTCGTTCAGCCGGGAGGAGCCACATCCCTTCGTCACCGCCCTCTCGCGAGCGCTCGGCTTCGCCCAGGCCAAGGGGGAGTCCATCCCCGGCACGGAACTGTTCAAGTGGAAGCAGGCCGAGCAGTTCCGCGCCGACGTGACCCTGATGAAGGATCTGGTCGACGACGTCATCCGTGAGCGCCGGGCCTCCGGAGACCCGAGCACCGACGACCTGCTCGGGCGCATGCTGCACACGCGGGACGCGGTCACGGGCGAGCCCCTGGACGATGTCAACATCCGCTACCAGGTGATCACGTTCCTCATCGCCGGTCACGAGACCACCAGCGGGGCGCTGTCGTTCGCCCTGTACTACCTGACCAAGCATCCCGAGGTGCTGGCCCGCGCCCAGGCCGAGGTCGACGCGCTGTGGGGCGACTCGGACGCTCCCGAGCCGGACTACGGGGACATCGGCAAGCTGACGTACGTCCGCCAGGTGCTCAACGAGGGCCTGCGGCTGTGGCCGACGGCCCCCGCGTACGCCGTGGAGCCGCTGGAGGACACCGTCATCGGCGGGAAGTACGCCGTGGGCAAGGGCGAGTCGATCCAGATCCTCATCCCGCAGCTGCACCGCGACCCCGCCTGGGGCGAGAACGTGGAGCTGTTCGACCCCGACCGGTTCCTGCCCGAGCGGGAGGACGAGCGCCCGGTCCACCTGTTCAAGCCGTTCGGCAGCGGCGAACGCGCCTGCATCGGCCGCCAGTTCGCGCTGCACGAGGCGACACTGGTCCTCGCGCTGGTGATCCACCGCTACCGCCTGATCGACCACACCGACTATCAGCTGAAGATCAAGCAGTCCCTCACCCTCAAGCCGGACGAGTTCACGCTGAACCTGGCCCGGCGCACCAGCGGGGAGCGCCGCCTGCCCACCGCCGCGGCCGTCGCCGTGAGCAGCGCTCCCGCCGACCAGGACCGGCCCGCCGTCCGGCGCGCCACCGGCACCGCGCTGACCGTCCTGCACGGCTCCAACCTGGGCACCTGCGCGGGCATCGCCCGCGACCTGGCGGCGGACGGTGACGAGCGCGGCTTCGCCCCGTCCGTGGCTCCCCTCGACGACGCCGTGGGCAAGCTCTCCGCGGGCGACGGACCTGTGGTGATCGTGGCCGCCTCCTACAACGGCCGGCCCACCGACGACGCCACGGAATTCGTCAGCTGGCTGGAGGGCTTGGAGCCCGGCGCGCTCGACGGCCTGGAGTACGCCGTACTCGGCGTCGGCGACCGCAACTGGGCCGCCACCTACCAGCGCATCCCCACCCTCATCGACGAGCGGCTCACCGCCGCGGGCGCCACCTCACTGCTGGAGCGCGGTGCCGCGGACGCCGCCGGTGACTTCGCCGGCACGGTGGACCGGTGGACCGGCGACCTGTGGACGGCCCTGCTGGAGCGGTACGGAGCCGCCGCGGGAGCGGAAGAGGCGGAGCCCGCCGCCGACCAGGAGACGGGACTGTATGAGCTGGAGGACGCGACCGACTCGGTCATCGGCGGGCTCGCGGCACGGCACGGCGTGCAGCCGATGGAGGTGCTCGACGCGTACGAACTGGTCGACATGGAAAACGGGTTGGGCCGCTCCAAGCGATTCCTGAGGCTGCGGCTGCCCGACGGCGTCACCTACCGCACCGGCGACCACATCGCCGTACTCCCGAGGAACCCGGCCGACCTCGTGCGCCGGGTGGCCGACCGCTTCGGCCTCGATCTGGACCGCACCGTCCGGCTCCGGGCCCGTCGCCGCAGCCGGGGCGCCCTGCCCGTCGACCGGCCGCTGACCCTGCAGCGCCTCCTCACCGACTTCGTCGAACTGCAGGACCCCGCCACCCAGGAGCAGGTCGCCGTGCTCGCCGAGCACACCGCCTGCCCGCCCGAGAAGCGGCCCCTGGCCGAACTCGCGGCGCTGGACCCGGAGACCTTCCGCGAGCAGGTCACCGCCGCCGGACGCAGCGTCCTGGACCTGCTGGAGCGCTACCGCGCCTGCGAGCTGCCGTTCGAGGTCTTCCTGGAGCTGCTGCCCGTCCTGCGCCCGCGCCACTACTCGATCTCCTCGTCCGCCGAGGCCTCTCCCGGCGAAGTCGACCTGATGGTGTCGCTGCTCACCGCGCCCCACCGCTCCGGCGAGGGCACGTTCCACGGCATCGCCTCGCACTACCTCCAGACCGTGCACGCCGGCGACACCCTCCAGGCCAGGGTGCTGCCCTGCAGCGAGGCCTTCCGCCTGCCCCAGGACGAGTCGGTGCCGGTGATCCTGGTCAGCGCGGGCACCGGTCTGGCGCCCTTCCGAGGCGCGGTCCTCGACCGCCACCACACCAGGTCGACCGGCACCCTGCTGTGCTACTTCGGCTGCGACCACCCCGACGTCGACTACCTCCACCGCGCGGAATTCGAGGCGGCCGAGGCAGCCGGAGCCGTCAGCATGCGGCCCACCTTCTCCTGCGCCCCCGAGGACGGCGCCCGCTTCGTCCAGGACCGCATCGCCAAGGAGAGCGACGAGGTCTGGGCGCTACTGGAGGCCGGCGGACGCGTCTACATCTGCGGCGACGGCCGCCGCATGGCCCCGGCGGTGCGGGAGGCGTTCATGAAGATCTACCGCGACCGCACGGGCAGCGGTGATGACGAGGCGAGCGCCTGGCTGAGCGCCTTGATCGAGTCCGGCCACTACGTGGAAGACGTCTGGGCCGGCTGACCACCCAGGGCGCGGTGGCCGACGTCACCGCACTCCGCCGAGCCCGCCGACCGACAGGGCCACGGACGCCCCCTCCCCCCACGTCCGTGGCCCTGTCTCCTTCGCAACGTGTCCCGCCCTTCCTGAACTCGTGAGGCCCTCATGCTTCTTGCACACTCGGCGCACCGCCGAGGACCAGTGACAGTCCCCAACTCCTCGCAGAGGAGCGGCCGGTGAACGCGCGCGGCGGCTCCGCCCTGACCTTCGGCGTGGCGGTCGCGCTCATCGCCGGAATCACCCTCGGCAACGGCGGAGCGAACGTGATGCCCGTCTTCGTCGACGACTTCGCGTCACGCTTCGCACTGTCGGACTCCGCCGCCGGACTCGTGGCCGCGACCCAGCTGATGGCGACGGCCATCGTCACCCTGCTGCTGGCCGAGCGGGCCGCACGGCCGGGGCGGGTGCTGATGACCCGCTTCGGCCTGGCCGTCGCGGGAGCCGGCTTCCTGGGAGCGACGGCGGCCACCGGCCCGGTGACCCTGATCCTGGCCAACCTGGTCCTCGGTGCGGGGCTCGGCGCGGTCTACGCCGCGGCCACGGCGGCGCTCGCCGCAACCGACGACGCCGACAAGGCGTCCGCGGTCACCATTTCCGGCGTGGTCGGCGTGACGGCACTGCTGATCATGGGGGTCCCCGCGGCCAACCACGACCTGGGGGAGGGCACCGGCTTCCTGCTCATGGCGCTGTGCTGTCTCGCCGCCTGGCCACTGGTACGCCGACTCCCCGACGGCCCGGCGGCTGCGGTCTCCGGAACCGCCGGTACGGGCGAGGCGGCATCGGCGAGACCGTCGGTCGTGCTGCTCCTCGGCACCGGGCTCCTGTGGGCCGTCACCCAGGGCGCATGGTCGTACGCCTCGGTCCTGGGCCGCCAGCACACCGGCATGTCCCACTCCGCCGTGTCAGCCGTCCTCGCTGTCTCCAGCGTCGTGGCGCTCGTCGGCGCGGCGGTGGGGCCCATGGCGGCGCGGCGCTTCGGACGCATGCGGTCCATGGCCGTCTTCGTCGCGGCGCAGGCCCTCGCGATGGCGGTCCTCGTCCTCACCCACGACCCCGTGCTCTTCACCGTCGCGGCCGTCCTCTGGCAGAGCTGCCAACTGGCCGTCCTGGTGCAGATGCTCGCCGCCGCGGCGCTCATCGACCCGACGGGACGCCTGGTCGCCTCCCTCAGCGGAGCGGGCGCTCTGGGCACCGGCGTCGGACCCCTGGCCGTCGGCGCCGTCCTCGACGGCGCCGGGGCCGACGTACTCGGCCTCGTCCTGGCGATCGGCACCTTCCTCGCCTCGTTGCCCCTGCTCCGGATGACGGTGGCCGGCACGAAGGCATCGGCCGGGCGCGAGCTCGCGCCCCCGTCCGCCGCCGAGAGCGCGTGAGTACTTCAGCCGCGTCCGTCAGGTGACGTCCCCGAGGGCGTGGCGGGCAGCAGCGGCCCGGCGCTGGCCGCTGCGGTCCTCTCCGTGGCCGCAGGGGTCAGTTCCCGCCGGCCGCGCGGTGCATAGGTTCCCCGAACAACGTGAGACATCCAAGGAAAGGAGCGGACTGGTGAGTGAGAACCAGTACGACACCTGTGTGATCGGTGCGGGCCCCGCGGGGCTGGCGGTCGCGAGGGCGCTGGCCGAGCGGGACCTGCCGTACACGCACATCGAACGCCACACGGGACCGGGCGGCCTGTGGGACATCGACAACCCGGGCAGCCCGATGTACGAGTCGGCCCACTTCATCTCCAGCAAGACCCTCTCCGGCTTCGGCGGCTGTCCGATGCCGGACCACTTCGCCGACTACCCGCCGCACCGGCAGATCCTGTCCTACCTGACGTCGTTCGCCGAGGCATACGGGCTCAGGGACCGGATCGAGTTCGGCACCGAGGTCCGCGGCGTGGACAAGAACCCGGACGGCACCTGGACGGTCACCCGGGGCGACGGCCGGGCCAGTACCCACCGGCAGGTCGTCGTGTGCACGGGGGCGCAGTGGCATCCCAACGTCCCCGACCTCCCCGGCGACTTCACCGGAGAGATCCGCCACACGGTGACCTATCGCAGCAGTGCCGAACTGCGGGGCAAGCGGGTGCTGGTGGTGGGTGCGGGGAACTCCGGGCTGGACATCGCCTGCGACGCGGCGCGGTCCGCGGACCACGCGGCGATCAGCATGCGCCGTGGTTACTGGTTCATACCCAAGCACCTGTTCGGCCGGCCCGTGGACACCATCGCCGCGGGCGGACCCCACCTTCCGATGTGGCTGCAGCAGAAGCTGTTCGGCGGCCTGCTGCGACTCCTCAACGGCGACCCGCGCAGGCTCGGTCTGCAAAAGCCCGACCACAAGCTGTTCGAGACCCACCCTGCCATCAACTCGCTGCTGATCCACCACCTCCAGCACGGGGACATCACGGCCAGGCCCGGCATCGCGCGCACCGAGGGCCGCACGGTGCACTTCACCGACGGCACCAGCGACGACTTCGACCTGATCCTGCTGGCCACGGGCTACGTCCACAAAGTCCCCGTGGCGCAGAAGTACTTCGGCGACGAGCAGCACCCCGACCTCTACCTGTGCTCCTTCTCCCGCGAGCACGAGGGCCTGTTCGGCGTCGGCTTCGTCGAGACCAATTCCGGGGCCTACCAGCTCTTCGACAGCCAGGCCCAGTTGATCGCGTCCTTCATCCGGGACGCGAGGGCCGGGCTGCCGACCGCCGAACGGTTCGCCCGCATGATCCGCAGCGACCGGCCGGACCTGTCCGGCGGACTGAAGTTCGTCGACTCGCCGCGCCACACCGGCTACGTCCACAGCGAAGCCTTCGTGAAGTACCTCGGCAAGGTCGCCGAGGGGATGGGCTGGCGTACCGCCGGCCTGCCGCCTCGGGCAACGTCCGTGGGTCAGGAGGCGGTGGCGTCATGACGTACGACTTCCGTGACAAGGCCATCCTGGTGACCGGCGGCGCCGGAGGCATCGGCAGCGCCCTGTGCCACCGCTTCGCCGCAGGAGGTGCCCGCGTCCTCGTGGTCGACATCGACGAGGCGCGGGCCCAGCGGACCGCCGCCGAGCTGCCCGGGAGCGGGCATGCCGGGCTGGGCTGCGACCTGCTGGACGGCGCCGCCGTGCAGCGGATGCTCGACGGCGTCGCGGTCACCCACGGCCGTATCGACGTCCTGGTGAACAACGTGGGCATGACCAGCGCGGAACGCTTCGACGAGCGCAGCGTGGCGAGCATCGAGCGGGAGATCGACGTCAACCTGGTCGCCCCGCTGGTCACGACCCGGATCGCCGTCCCGCTGCTGCGGGCCTCGGCTGACCCCCGGGTGGTCACGACCGTGTCCCTCGGCGGGATCTTCCCGCTGGGCGAGACCCCGATCTACACCGCCTCGAAGTTCGGGCTGCGCGGCGCGATGCTCGCCATCGGGCTGGACCTGCGGGGCAAGGGCATCAAGGCGGGTTCGGTGCTGCCGTCGGCGACCGACACACGGATGCTCCGTCAGGAGGCCGTCGACGGCGGGAACTCCATGCAGTTCCAGGACGCGCCGCAGCAGCCGTCCGATGTCGTCAGGGCGGTCGTGAGCCTGCTGGACAAGCCCCGCCTGGAGGCCTACGTCCGCCCCGCGGAGTCCCGGCTGGTGCGGGTCGCGATGCTGGCGCCGAACCTGCTGCCCAGGCTCTTCCCGCTGTTCCGCAAGCGGGGTGAGCGGGGCATGGCCCGCTATCTGGAGGACCTGCGCCGCCGGGGGCTGGCCCGCCAGGTCGGCGGCCGGTGGGAACTGGTGGAGGAAGCGTGAGCGGGACGGACATCATGGGCATCGAGGAGACACTCGACGTCGTCAATCCCACGACAGGTCAGCTGATCACGACCGTACCGGCGGCGAGCGAGCAGGACGTCGTGCTGGCGGCCGAGCGGGCGCACAAGGTCTTCGACAGCGGCGTCTGGGCCGGCCGGTCCCCGCGGGAGCGAGCCGCTGTGCTGCTGCGCCTGGCCGACCTCATGGAGCGCCACGCCGCCTTCCTGGCCCGGCTGGACTGCGAGGACGCGGGCAAGCCGATCACGGAGTGCCGTACGGGAGACGTGCCCGCGGCGATCGAGTCGATCCGCTGGTTCGCGGAGGCGGCCGACAAGGTCTTCGGCCGCGTCGCCCCCACCGGTCACGGGAGCCTGGGCCTGGTGAGCCGGGAACCGGTCGGGGTGGCCGCCGCGATCCTGCCCTGGAACTACCCGCTGGCCATGGCCGCCTGGAAGGTCGGCCCCGCGCTCGCCGCGGGCAACTCCCTGCTGCTCAAGCCCGCCGAGGCCACCCCGCGCTCCACCCTGCACCTGGCCGCCCTGGCGGCCGAGGCGGGCCTGCCGGACGGCGTGCTCACCGTGCTGCCCGGACACGGCGCCGTCACCGGCAGGGCGCTCGCCCGCAACCCGCTGGTGCGCGCACTGTCGTTCACCGGATCCACCGCCACCGGACGCCGTATCCTGGCCGACGCGGCGGAGACGAACTTCAAGCGGGTGTCCTTGGAGATGGGTGGCAAGAGCCCCCAGATCCTCATGCCGGACGCACTCGAGTACGGCGACGAACTCATCGACGACATGATCGAGGCCGCGTTCCTCACCATGGGGCAGAACTGCACCGCCGGCTCCCGCGTCCTGGTCCACCACAGCATCGCCGAGGACGTCCTGGACCGGTTCACCGCCGCCGCCGAAAGCCTCACCATCGGCGACCCCGCCGACGTAGGCACCCAGGTGGGGCCGCTCATCAACCGTGCCGCCTTCGACCGGGTCGCGGCGGCGGTGGACGCGGCCCGCTCCGCCGGAGCCCACATCCACACCGGCGGACTGCCGCACGGTCTGCCGCCGCGCGGTGCCTACTACCCGCCCACCGTGATCAGCCGGGCCCCAGAGGGCAGCGACGTGCTCACCAAGGAACTGTTCGGCCCTGTCGTCACCGTCCAGACCTTCACCTCGGAGGACGAGGCGGTGCGGTGGGCGAACGCCACCGAATACGGGCTCGCCGCCTCGGTGTGGACCCGCGACCTCGACGCCGCGTTCCGGCTCGCGCGGGGTGTCGAAGCCGGGGTGGTCTCCGTCAACGCGTACAGCGAAGGGGACATCACCACTCCCTTCGGCGGGTGGAAGCAGTCGGGGTTCGGCGGCGCGGAGAAGTCCACGGACGGCTTCGCGCAGTGGACCAGGGAGAAGACCGTCTGGATCCGCACGCGTTGATGTTGCTGGGGAGGCCGGGGCCCCATGGCCGGTGACTCGGTGACTCGGTGACTCGGTGACTCGGTGACTGGGTGACTGGGTGACTGGGTGACTCGGTGACTCGGTGACTCGGTGACTCAATGGCTTGGTGCGCCTTGGTGGCCTGGTGGCGCGGGGGCACTCCCGGTCAGTCCCGGTCACTCCCGGTCTCTCCCGGTCACCGTTCCCCGGCCTCCCCGCGCAGCCGGGCCGGGGTCACCCCGTGCCAGCGGTGCACCGCCCGCCGCAGTGCCCGCACGTCGGAAAAGCCCGCCTGCCGGGCGATGTCCCGCAAGGTCAGCTCGGGCCGGCGCAGCAACTGCTCGACCCGCTCGCGGCGCACTCCGTCGACGAGCGCCTCGTACGTCGTGCCGCACTCGGCCAGACGACGGCGCAGGGTGCGCTCGCTGGACGCGTGCCGCCGGGCCTGTTCGACGAAGGACGGCACGTCGGGCAGGCTCTGCGCGATCGAGATCTCCAGCACCTCCAGCAGATCCTGCTGATCGCGCCTCGACGCCGCCTGCTCCTCCAGGAGTTCCACGACGGTGGTGAAGGTGACCCGGTCGCGGCCCGGCATCGGCCGCCCGGCCCATGCCGTGGGGAACACCAAGCGGTTCGCCACGGCGTCGAACCGTACCGGGCAGCGGAACAGCTCGGTGAACGGCCCCATGTCGCCTGGGGCGGGGAAGGCGAACTCGACGCTCTGCGGGGCGAACTCCTCCCCGGAACTCAACCGCGTGAGGGTGACGACGCTGGCGAACGCCTCCTCGGCCAGGAAGACCGCGACCGCCGGATCGAGGGCGGGATCGGGCAGTTCGGCCCGCAGCACGTAGCCGACTTCCTCCGGCCCGGCCGACCAGACCACCATCGCTCCGGACTGGTTCTGGAAGCGCACGCCCGTCTCGATGGCCTCCCGCAGGGTGCCGGCGGCCATCTGAGCGAATCCGAGGAGCCCCCACGCCGTCAGGTGCTGCGCCGCACCCACCCGCAGGCCCAGGTGAGGGTCACCCGTGAGCTCCAGCGCACGCCGGATGACGGCACTGCCCTGGCGGTACGAGACCCGCAGCGCCGCCGAGCACATCATCGCCTCGTCCAGCCCGACCCGGCTCAGTTCGGGCCGGAGGTCGACGCCGTACCCGTCGGCGACGGGGGTGAGGCAGCGCAGAATGTTCGGCGGGACGGTCGCCGAGGTACTGCGGCTGGTTCCCGGCGACTGCGCCGGGGCGGGGCTGTCGGGCATGGCGTTCCTTGTGACCGGGCGTTGCTCGCTGCACACACAGTAGAAGGGGTTCTCCGCCGGTCCGGCCAACAGGCCGGTCGCGGACGCCAAGAGCCGCGACCGGTCTTCCGGGGGCGCAGAAGATCATCCCTGGGTCAGAACGTCAGCATTGCTAGAACAGTAGGTCGATAGATCGCTTCCGCCACCCGGCCTTGATGTGCCGCACGGCGTCGGGAGAGCGTCCGCGTCGCGCGCCTCGGGCCACAGCGGGTGTCAGAGAGGGCGAACCTGGAGGTGAACGGGGCATTCCGTTGGCAAGGGGAGCCGCCATGGCGAAGGAGGGGCGCCGCGGTTCCCCTCCCGCCCCGGGCTATCGACCCCCGTTCGGCAGCACGGGATCGATCCGGAAGAGTTCGGTGCCGACCTGGCCGACGAGGCCGTGGTCGTGGACCATCAGTTCGGGGGCGACCCCTCCCTCCACCGGGCCGTCCGGCACCCGTACCTCGCCGCGCCAGCGCACCGCGCCGCTGTCCAGGTCCAGGCCCACCAGCTGCCCGGACGGATCGAGGTAGTACGCCACGCGGCTGTCGAGGTCCACCGTGGCCTCGGAGGACAGTTCCCGCATGGAGGGGTCGCGCGGGTCCTCGCGCAGACGCAGCCCGAGATCGCGCGACCACAGCCGCTCGCCGGTGTCGGCCGCGTACGCGACGGCGTTGCCGTCCCCGCCGAACGACAGCACGATGCCATCCGCGACCACACCCGCCGGCAGCCCCTCGACGCGGTGCTGCGACACCTTGCCCGAGTCGAGGTCCACGCGGATCAGAGTGGCGGGGCCGGGGGCGCCGAGGTACCGCTGTTCGCCGGCCGCCGCGCCCAGCAGCACGGCGTCGCCGTCCGTACCGAGGTACGACGTCGGGCCGTCGACGGTCGCCACCGTGCGTGGCTCACCGGTCTCCGGGTCCAGCCGGACGACGGTGCTGCGCTGCGGGGCCTTCTCGCTGTCCGGTGAGCACATCAGGTACGGGACGCCGTCGATCGCGTCCCGGTCGCAGTCGGCCTGCTTCCACGCGTGCGTCCACAGCGTACGGCCCGTCCTGTCGTCCAGCGCCACCACGCTCTTGAAGGTGGGGGCATTGGCGAGGATCCCGCCGTCGAACAGCACGGCGGAGGACCGGCCGCGGCTGTCGTCGGCCAGTTCGTGCTTCCACAGCACCCGCCGGCTCTCGGCGTCGAGGGCGACGAGGTCGGTGCCGGCGTCGGACGCCCCCGGGTCGTGATCGGCGTAGGTGTACAGCACGCCGTCGCGCACACCGGGCAGCGAGCCCGCCGGAGTTCTGCCGCTGTCCGCGTCCCCGGCCTTCTCCTCCCACACGATCTTGCCGCTGCGGACGTCCACGCGGATGCCGTCGTACGCCTCCCCCCGGCAGTAGACCGCGTCGGGCCCGGTGGTGCAGGCGTCCCAGGACTTGCCGGGCAGCGTGGTCTGCCACAGCACCCTGCTCCCCGAGGCCGGCGGCCGGTCCCCGTTGTCGCCGCCCGCGCCGGTGGTGAGGAACGCGCCGACGGCGATGCCGGTGAGGCCGAGCGCCGCGCCGGTGGTGCGCAGCAGCAGACGCCGCCGGCGGCGGCGCACGATGCGGTCGGCGATGCCCGCGGGAGCGGCGGGGTCGTCGGGGGTCCAGCTCTGCAGGACGTCCCGGATCGTGCGGTCCAGCTGGTCGGCGTTCATGTGTGGGCTCCCTTCGCCAGGTTGCTGCGCTGGGTGTCGGATGCGGCCCGGGCCGGGGCACCCAACTCCGGTGCGAGGCTGCGCAGCTTGGACAGCGACCGATGGGTGGTGCTGCGCACGGTGCCCACCGAGCAGCCCAGGGCGCCGGCCACCTCTGTCTCGGACATGTCCTCGAAGTAGCGCAGCACCAGCATCGTGCGCTGCCGCGGGGTCAGCCGGGCGAGCGCCTGGCCGACGGCGATCCGCAGATCGGCGGCGGACGTGCCGTCGGCGACGCCCGTGTCCTGCGGCAGTACGGCGAACGTCGCCTCGCGGTGCGGGCGACGCAGCCGCCAGCGGCTGATCTGATGCCGGTACATCACCTTGCGGACGTAACCCTCCGGGTCGTCGATGTGCCGCCAGCGGCCCAGCGCCTTCATCAGCGCGATCTGCACCAGGTCCTCGGCCTCGTGCCGGTCGCCGCCGGTGAGCAGGTTCGCCAGGCGGAGCAGGGCGCTCCACCGGGCGTCGACGAAGTCCCGGAATCTCTCGTGGTCCTGTGGGTCCATGGGCCCTCCCGTTTCCTAACGCTCTCAAGGACGCGCGGGCCGTGGACGATCTATGCCTGCCGCTGCGGGTTTCTTCGGTTCGGGTTGCGATGAGCGTTGTCCTATCCTGCCCGGCCACCAGAACCAGCGGCCCAGGTCGAGGGCGAGGGCGGGGACGAGGACCGTACGGACGAGGAAGGTGTCCAGGAGGACGCCGATGCCGACGAGGACGCCCATCTGGGCCATCGTCACCAGGGGCAGGCCCGCGAAGATCGCGAAGGTCGCGGCCAGGACGATGCCGGCCGAGGTGATGACGCCTCCGGTACTGGTCAACCCCTCCAGGACGCCGCGCTCGTGGCCCAGCCTCCCGGTCTCCTCCCGGACGCGGTGCATGAGGAAGATGTTGTAGTCGATGCCGAGGGCCACCAGGAAGACGAAGCCCATCAGCGGGATCGACCAGTCGACGCCCGCGAAGCCCAGGGCGTGCTCGAAGAGCAGATTGGAGGCGCCGAGGGCCGCGAAGTACGACAGCACGACCGTGGCCAGGAGCAGGAGCGGGGCGACCAGGGCCCGGAGCAGGAGGATCAGGACGGCCAGGACGACGAGCAGCACGATCGGGACGACCGTCGTCAGGTCGCGGTCGGCCGCCCGCTGGGTGTCGAGGGCCTCGGCGGTGGTGCCGCCGACGAGGGCGTCCATCGGGTGCACGGCCTCGCGGAGGTCGTCGATCGTGTCCTTGGCCGCCTGACTGTCGGGGGCGTCCTTCAACACCACGGTGAGAGCGGTGAGTTGGCCGTTCGGCGTGCGGTCGCCGCCCTCCTCGACGCGGGCCACCCCGGCCACCGCGGACGCGGCCGCCCGCACCTCGGCGGCCCGGTCGGTACGGGTGATGATGTCCGCCGGGTCGGAGGCGCCCGACGGGTAGTGCGCCGAGATCCTCTCCTGTGCCACGACCGACTCGGGCTTGTCCTGGAACATCTCCGCCTGAGTGAGGCCCATGTTGATGCCGACCGCGCTCAGCGCGAGCACGCCGGTCACGGCGACGGACATCAGCCACGACCAGCGCGGGCGCAGGGCGACGGCGGCCCCGACGCGGGACCAGATCGTGCGCGGCTTGCGGGCGGGCGTGCCCTCGTGCGGGACGAACGGCCAGAACACCCAGCGGCCGGCGATGACCAGCAGCGCGGGAAGCACCGTGACCATCGCGAGGAAGCCGCAGACCACGCCCACCGCGCCGACCAGCCCCAGCGAGCGGGAGGAGTTGATGTCGGCGAACGCCAGGCAGGACAGCCCGACGGCGATGGTGGCCGCGGAGGCCAGGATCGCCGGACCGGAGCGGCGCAGCGCGATCCGCATCGCCTCGTGGCGGTCCACGTGGCGGTGCAGTTCCTCGCGGTAGCGGGCGATGAGGAGCAGGGCGTAGTCGGTTCCGACACCGAAGACGAGGACCATGAGGACGCCCGCGCTCTGCGGGTCGACCGGCAGTCCGGCGTGCTTCGCCAGCAGGTACGTGGTGACCTGGGTGAGGACGGCCGCGAAGCCCACCGAGAACAACGGCAGCAGCCACAGGACCGGGCTGCGGTAGGTGAGCAGCAGCAGGACGGCCACCACCAGGCCGGTGGCCAGCAGCAGCGTCGTGTCGAGGCCGTCGAAGACCGCCACCGAGTCGGTGAGGGACCCGGCCGGGCCGCCGACCTCGACGGCCACGCCGGGCGGCGCGTTGGCGCCGGCCACGTCACGCAGCTCGTCGACCTTGTCGGTGATGTCGTCCTCGCTGTCCAGCGGGACGATCGTCATCAGGGCCTCGCCGTCCTCGGACGGGATCGGCTGCGAGAGCGCCCGGCCCGCGGGGACGTACCGTGCGAAGGCGTCACGGTCGGCGGTGGCCTTCGCCCGGGCCTCGGTGCTGTCGCCGGTGTAGACGACGACGGCCGGCATCACCGTGTCGGTACGGAACTTCTCCAGCTCCGTGTTGACCCGCGCGGACTCCGCGCCGCGCGGCAGGAAGGCGTTGGGGCCGGTCTCCTCGACGTCGCCGAGTCTGCCGGCCAGCGGGCCGAGGGCGACGGCCAGGATCAGCCAGACGGCCAGGACCAGCCACTTGCCGCGGCGTCCACCGGGCGCGCGGGCGACGCGCTGGAGCAGCGCACGCATGAGTAGTCTCCTTACGTAGGGAGCGCGCCGCCGGTCCGTCTCGACGGCCGGCGTCAGGGCGCACGGGGCCCGCACCACGGCGCTTGCAGGTGTGACGACCTGCCGTGATGTACGGGTGGGTGTGTCCGGGTCGGTGTTCTTCCTCGGTACGGCCGGGAGTTGCCGCTCCCGGCCGTACACGTGCCGTCGGCCGCTATTCGATCTCGCGCATCATCTTCTCCATCGAGGACACCGACAGCCGGGTCTGCGTCAGCTCGTCCAGCGTCTGGCGCTGTTCGTCGGCCATGCGGCGCTGCAACTCCACGGTGTCCTCCAGGAGTTGGGCGTACTTCGCCGCGAGGTCCTGGTACTGCTGCTCGCGCGCGGCCAGCATCCGGGCCCGCCAGGTGGCGGCGACCTGCCAGACGATCACGATCAGCAGGGTGAAGAGCCCGGCCGCACCCACCGCCCCGACCACCGCACCCACGGTGTCGGCGCTGTCGGCGAGGGTCACCTGTTCCGCATTCACTTCGCTTCCTCTTTCTCGGCCTCGGTGAGCGTCGCGGCCGCCCGGGCGATGACGTCGGGCGTCAACTCGTAGACGAACGGCGTGACGTCGAAGTACTTCATCGCCTTGCCGTCCTCCGCGAGTTCGAGCGTGCCGACGACCAGTCCCGCCGCCTCCAGCCGCTGGAGATGCATGTGCAGCAGGGGCCGGCTCATGCCGATCTCACGCGCCAGTGCGCTGACGTAGTTCCGGCGCTCCAGCAGCGCGCCGACGATCCGCATGCGGTGCGGGTTGCCGAGGGCGGTGAGCACCTTCAGCAACTCGTCGCCCGTCGGTGCCGGAGGCGGGACCTCGGGCATCGCGGCCCCTTTCCGTCGTACCTGTCAGAAAAGGCTGACAGTAGCCGGGAGCACCTGTCAAAGATTCCTGACACATATCGGGGATGGGTCGGGGTCAGATGGGGGAGGCATGGGGGTTGTCTCAGGGTCGGCTCGGGGTCGGCCCACGCTCACCGCAGCAAACAAGCCGTTCGACTGGCGAGTTAACCCGGTGTTTCAGGAGTGGTGGTCGATCGCCGTCGGCGAGCCGCTAGGATCACGGCATGGTTACGGCTCGGTCGCCCCGGCGCATGGACCGGATCCGCTCTGATGCGGGTCCGTTGCTGCGCCTGCTGGCCTTCGCCGTGCTCCTGTTCGGCGTCCTGGTGACGCATGGCGTGCACGTGGAGAGCGTGCAGGGGCACCTGTCCACCAGTGCGATGGCCGCTGCCGGTCCAGCGGCCGACGGGGCTCGCCATGGAGTCGTCGACCCCGTGCCGCAGTTCGCCGCGGAAGGCGACGTTCACCATGGCGGCGGCCATGAGTCGACGCAACCCGGTGAGCAGTGTGCGTCCGGGCAGCCCCAGCAGGGTTCCGCTCTGGCGCTGCCCTGCCTTGCAGCGTCGGTTCGCGCATCAGCCGGTGCCGATGACGCCTCGACCGTGCGCCTGTCCGCCGCCGATCGAGCCGTCGACGGGGCGTCACCAGCGGCGCTGAGAGCGGCCTCCGTGGTGCAGCAGGTCTAGAAGGACGGCGTCCTCCAACCGGCCGCCGGTTGTCACCGGTTCGGCTGGCATTGCGCGACGAGCGTCGTATCCCGTGCCCATGATGGGGCGTCACGTTCGTCGATGCTGTCCTGCCCCCCACCTGTCTGCGCCTCACTCCGGCCCTGCCGGAGACGGGGAAGCAGCGCGGAGGACCTGTGCCGACCCACCCCCGTATGCCCGCGCACGCCCCGTGGGCCCCATGCGACTCATCCCGGTGGCGCCGATTCGTCTCGGCGATCCGCGCCGCGCTCGTCATGGTGTTCGTGCTGTGCGCCGTCATGCACGGTGTCGCCGAGGAGACGCACGCGTCGGCGTCCGTGCCCGCGGCTTCATCAGCGCTGAACTCGGGCGGCGAACCTCATGGGTCTCATGGACCTCATGGTCCTCACACCCCGCACGGCCCTCACGAGACCGAAGGATGCGTGGCGGACGCGTTCGTCCGTACCGCGGCCCAGTCCACGGAGGAGCTTTCCCTGGACCTGATGGCCGTGGCCCTGGCCGAGGCCCTGGCCGTGGCCGTGCTCGTCGCCCTGTCCGTGGCGCTGGGCAGACCCCTCCTGCGGCATCAACTCCGCAGACGTCACAGCGCCCGCTCCGGCCGTGTCGCGCTCGTGCGCACATCGCGCTGGCGGATCTAGACAACTCGCTCGCAGCCGGCCGACCCCAACGGCTGCCGCGCACCCATGCCATGAACGCGGACCCCTGGTCCGCGCCTGTCGCCATGGCGCGCGAGACGAACCCGCACCCCGCATTCATCGAGCGAGAGTGAACACACAGACATGCAGTCATTGACCAAGGCCGCGGTCACCTCGGGCCAGGCCGCCCTGTCCGGCCTGGTGGGCAACACCCCGCTGCTACGGGTGTCGGAGCCGCTGGCCCCGGCGGAGCGAGGCTTCTGGGCCAAGCTCGAGGGGTTCAACCCCGGCGGTATCAAGGACCGTCCGGGCCTGCACATGGTGGAGCGGGCCCGGGCCCGCGGAGACCTGCGGCCCGGCGGACGGATCATCGAGTCCACGAGCGGGACCCTCGGCCTGGGGCTGGCCCTGGCCGGGATGGTGTACGGCCACCCCGTCACCCTGGTCACCGACCCGGGACTGGAGTTGTCCATGACCCGGCTGCTGACCGCGTACGGCGCCCAGGTCAACGTCGTCTCCGAGCCGCACCCCACGGGCGGCTGGCAGCAGGCCCGCCGTGACCGCGTACAGCGGCTGCTGGAGCAGCACCCGGACTCCTGGTGTCCGGACCAGTACAACAACCCCGACAACGTCGCCGCCTACACCCCACTGGCCCTCGAACTCGCCTCCGAGATGGGCCACATCGACGTCCTGGTGTGCAGCGTGGGCACCGGCGGCCACTCCGCGGGAGTCTCCCGGGTGCTGCGCCAGCTCTACCCGGAGCTGACCGTCGTCGGCGTGGACACCACCGGTTCGACGATCTTCGGCCAGCCCGCCCGGCCCCGGCTGATGCGCGGACTCGGCTCCAGCATCCATCCCCGCAACGTCGCCTACGAGAACTTCAGCGAGGTGCACTGGGTCGCCCCGCACGAGGCGGTGTGGACCTGCCGCCAACTCGCCGCGTCCCACTACGCCACCGGCGGGTGGAGCGTCGGCGCCGTCGCGCTCGTGGCCGGCTGGCTGGCCCGGACCATGCCGGCCGACGCACGGATCGTCGCCGTCTTCCCCGACGGCCCGCAGCGCTACCTGGGAACGGTCTACGACGACGACTACTGCACCGCCCACGGCCTGCTGAACTCCCCACCGGCACCCGAACCGGAACTGATCGGCCACCCGGACGAGAAGGAGGTCACCCGCTGGAGCCGGTGCACCACCGTGGTCGACCCCCTCACCGCGGAGGAGGCCCGGTGAAGGGGCTGATCCCGCAGGTGCGGTCGTACGAACGCAGCGTCCAGCTGTTGATGGTGAATCAGTTCACCATCAACCTCGGCTTCTACATGCTGATGCCCTACCTCGCCGCGCACCTGTCCGGAACGCTCGGACTGGCCGGCTGGATCGTGGGACTCGTCCTCGGCGTACGCAACTTCAGCCAGCAGGGCATGTTCCTGGTCGGCGGCACGCTCGCCGACCGGCTCGGCTACAAGCCGCTGATCATCGCCGGATGTGTGCTGCGCACCCTCGGCTTCGCCACGCTCGGGCTGGTGGACTCGCTGCCCGCGCTGCTGGCCGCGTCCGCCGCCACCGGGCTGGCCGGAGCGCTGTTCAATCCGGCCGTCCGGGCGTACCTCGCGGCCGACGCGGGCGAGCGCAGGGTGGAGGCGTTCGCCCTGTTCAACGTGTTCTACCAGGCCGGCATCCTGCTGGGCCCGCTGGTGGGCATGGTGCTGACCGGAGTGGACTTCCGTATCACCTGCCTGGTGGCGGCCGGGATCTTCGCGCTGCTGAGCGTCGTACAGATCCGGGCCCTGCCCGCCCGGCGTGCCGAGGACGCCGGAGGGCGGGCGAGCGACGGCGGTCAGGGCGTGCTCGCCCAGTGGCGCGGCATCCTCGCCAACCGGCCGTTCCTGCTGTTCTCCGTCGCCATGATCGGCTCGTACGTCCTGTCCTTCCAGGTCTATCTGGCGCTGCCGCTTCAGGTGCGCCGGCTCGGCGGGGACGGGGAGTTCGGCACGGCGGCGGTGGCGGTGCTCTTCGCCGTGTCCGGGCTGAGCA
Organism: Streptomyces ferrugineus; assembly: GCF_015160855.1. Lineage (NCBI taxonomy): Bacteria > Bacillati > Actinomycetota > Actinomycetes > Kitasatosporales > Streptomycetaceae > Streptomyces > Streptomyces ferrugineus. The sequence continues at coordinate 4,398,101 of NZ_CP063373.1, forward strand.
CGATCCTGGGCCAGACGCGGGTGACGGCGTGGTGCAAGGCGCGGTACGAGCCGGGGCAGGCGCTCGTGCGAGGGCTGGCGGCGATGGGGCTGGCCTTCGTCCCCCTGCTGGCGGCCACCGCCGTGCCCGTACCGGAGTCCGGGGCCGGGCTGTGGCTGCTCGCGGCGGTTCCACCGACGCTCGCCGCACTGCTGCTGGCCGTAGGCACGATGATCGCCTACCCGTTCGAGATGGACACCATCGTCCGCCTCAGCGGTGACCGGCTCGTCGCCACCCACTACGGGCTGTACAACACGATCTGCGGTATCGGCATCACCGTCGGAAACCTGGGCACGGGCGCCGCGCTCGACGCCGCCCGCGCGGCCGGGACGCCCGCGCTGCCGTGGATCACACTCATCGCGCTGGGCCTGGCCTGCGCGGCCGCCCTGTACGGCCTGCACCGCACCGGCCGACTGGCGGCACCGCCCGCGTCCGAGCCGCTGCCGACGGCCGTCTGACCCACCGGCCGGCCGGTGCGGGGGCGGGGCACCGCACTGTGCTCCGCCCCTGCCGCTCGCGGGCTACGGCGGTGCACCCGTTTTCACTAAGGTCCTTGATGAACCTGTGCAGGGGCCGTTGGCCGTGTCTCCGCGACCTGGATCGACCGGCGGCGCACGATAGCGGATCAAAGGAACGGAGGACCGGGCCGCATGGATGCGTGGCAGCCGCTGTTGGTACTCCTCGGTGTGGTCGTCGCGGGCCTGGCCGCGCTCTACGGGCTGGGGTTGTGGCTGGCCGCCGACCGGACCCCGCTCGACAGCGGTCCGTTCTCGGGTGGTCTGGCGCCGGGCGAGCACGCGGTCTCCCGGTTCCATGTCCGCTGGTACGCGGTCACCATGATCTTTCTGGCCTTCGACATGGAGATGCTCTTCATGTACCCGTGGGTGAAGGTCGTGTCGGAGGTCGGGACCCCGGCGGTGGTCGAGATGTTCCTCTTCCTCGGCATCCTGTTCGCGGGCGTCGCGTACGCATGGCGTGAGGGGGCGCTCCGATGGACCTGAGAACACGGCTGCGCAGCCGAGTCGCCCGTCGACCGAGGGTGTTCCACGTGGCGGTGCCGGGCGGCACCGAGGCGCGTCTCGGCGTCGAAGCCGAACTGCGGCTGCGGGGCTGGCCGGTGTCGGGCACACCCGCGGACGCCGATCTCCTGATCGTCTGCGGCACGCCGCGCCCGCACGACGCCGAGTGGCTCGACCGGCTGGAGGCCGGGATGCCGCAGCCCGCCGCGCGCGTCGTCGTACAGGGACCCGCACGGGCTGCGCAGGCCCTCGACACGGGGGCGGCGGCGCTCCTGACTCGACCCGCGCGAGCGCACAGCCACGAAGAGGCGCGTGGCGGCGGTCACGACGGTGGCCATGCCGATCACATGGACCACGACATGCACGACATGCACGGCATGGGCGAGGTGGCCGGGTTGCCGATGGCGGAGCGGGCCGATGACCGGGACCAGCTCCGCCTCGACCGGCTGCACCTACCGCTGGGGCCGGGGCTGGCCGACTGGCCCGCCGGGCTCGTCCTTCACCTCGCGCTGCAAGGCGACGTCGTACAGACCGTCGAGATCGGACAACTGCCGGTGCCGGAGGCCGGGTCGCCGTACTGGAACGAGCCCTGGCTGCGGGCCGCTCAGGGCGAGGAGATCGGGCGGGGCGTGGCGGCACGCCGGCGTTGCGCCGCGCATCTGGACAGCGTGGGCCGCTTCCTCGCCGTCGTCGGCTGGGAGGACGCCGCCGCGCGGTGCCGGCGGCTGCGGGACGAAATGCTGTCGGGCGCTTCACGCGAGTCCATCGGCGGGCGGCTGCGCGCCACGATGCGCAGGGTGGAGCGGTCGCGGACGCTGCGCTGGGGGACCGCGGGGCTGGGCGGGCTGTCGGCGCGGCGGGCGCGCTCGGCCGGGGTGACGGGGCCGGCGTCCGAGGCGGGCGGGGACGCCTATGACCGGCTGCGGGTCTGGCTGCGGGAGGTCGAGCGCGGTCTCGACGAGCTCGACGACGCGGAGCTGTTGGGCTCGGGGCACGTCCTGGTGGGCCCCCGTGGGCGGCTGGACGGCGAGCGGCCGCCGTCCCGGGCCCTGCTCGACGTCCTTCCGGAGTTGCTGACGGGCGCCGAGTTCGCCTGTGCGCGGATCATCCTGGCGAGCCTGGACCCCGACCTGGACGAGCTGGCGTTCGCGCCGACGGCCGGAGCGGCACATGGCTGATGCGGCGCCCCTGTGGGCCACGGCCGTCCTGCCGGTGGCTCTGATCCTGGCCGCCGTGTGCGCGGCGGGCTTCGACGCCGTGCTGTCGGCGGCGGCCGAGCGCGGCCGGGCGGGGACGGTCCGCGAGATGGGCGTCCGAGCGGCGGCTCCGCTGCGCGAGGGCCTGCGGTTGCTGGCCCAGCAGCCCCGGCGTACGACCGCCGCCGACACCCTCCTCATCAGGCTGGGCGTGGCGCTGGTCCCGTTGGCCGCGGTGCTCGCCGGGGCGGTGCTGCCGTGGGGTTTCCGGTCGGTGAGCGATCCGTCCGTCGGCGTCGTGTGGTTCAACGCGATGGAGGCCCTGTCCTGGGCCGCGGTGTGGCTGGCCGGGTGGGGGCCGAACTCGGCGCTGTCACTGATCGGCGGCTACCGGTTCCTGGCGCAGGGCCTGGCGTACGAGCTGCCGCACATGTTCGCGATCACCACCGCCGCCCTGGGCGCGGAGTCGCTACGGGTGGGGGAGGTGGTCGCGGCGCAGGACGGGCTGTGGTTCGTGGTGTGGATGCCCGCCGCGTTCGTCGTCTATCTGCTGAGCGCGCTCGCGATGGCCTTCTGGGGGCCGTTGGGGCATCCGCTCTCCCGGGACGCGGCCGGGGGTGCGGCCGCGGAGCTGACCGGCGTGGACCGGCTGGTGCTGCTGGGCGGGCGGTGGCTGCTGCTCGTGGTGACCGCCGGATTCAGCGTGCCGCTGTTCCTCGGCGGCGGGCACGGCCCGCTGCTGCCGGGCTGGGCGTGGACGCTGCTCAAGACCGCGGCCGTACTGGCGCTGCTCGTGGTGGGGCGCCGGCTGCTGCCCGTGCTGCGGATGGAGCGGTACATGGAGTCGGCGTGGCTGGTGCTGGTGCCGTTGACGCTGCTTCAGGCGCTGTTCGTCGCCGTCGTCGTCCTCAACCGATAAGCGAGAGGCCATGCTTGATGACGTGATCTTCTGGGCGCTGGCACTGCTGGCGGTGGCCGCCGGCGTCATGGTCTTCCGGTTCGACTCCATGGCCCGGGCGACGTACGCGCTGCTGACCTCGCTGCTGTGCGTCGGTGGCGAGGTGCTGCTGCTCGGCCTCGACTACCTCGGGGTCGTGATCGTGCTGATGATGACCATCGAGATGGCCATCATGGCCGTGTTCATGGTGATGTACATGATGAACCCGGCCGGTCTCATGCCGATGACCATGGTGCACAACAAGAAGGGCGCGGCCGTGATCTGCGCGGCGGTCTTCGCCGTACTCGCCGCCGGAATCCTGCTCGCCCCGTGGCCCTCCCGGCGCGGCAGGGCGTCGGCCGATCCGACCAGGGACCTGGGCCGGTCGCTGATGGGGCCGCAGATGCTCACCATGATGACCCTGGGCGTGGCCCTGTTCGCCACGATCGTCGTGACCGTCGTCCTGGCCACGCGGCGCGGTCGCTACGACCGGTTCGGCGACGACCTGAAGGCACGCACCGCCGACGACCCGGTACGGGGAGGGGTGGGCCGATGAGCCTGGAACTGTTCCTGCTGCTCGCCGCCGCCCTGTTCAGCGTAGGGCTGTTCGGCGCGCTCACCCAGCAGTCGATCGTGATGCTGATGATGGGCCTGGAGCTGATGCTGGGCGGCGTCATCGTCGGCGCCGCGGCCGTCTGGCACCACATCGCTCCGGCAGCCGCCGACGGGCAGGTGCTGGTGGTCCTGGCGGTCACGGTCATGGCGGTGGAGATGGCCGTAGGGTTCGCCGTGGTGACGGCGCTGTTCCGGGCCCGTGAGGTCGACATGACCGACATGGCCGCGGAGTTGAAGGAGTGAGCGCGCTGCTGTGGGCGCTCATCGCGCTGCCGCTCACGGTGGGAACGCTGCTGGCGGTCGCCGGCCGCCCGGCGGACCGGTACGCCCCAGGTGTCGCGGTCGGCACGGCCGTCGCCGCGCTCGGCCTCGCCGTCACGGTGGCGTTCGAGCACCCGAGGGTCGAGGCGCCGCTGCTCGAAGGGCTCCCCGCCGGACTCGCGGTCGACGGCCTGTCGGGCCTCATGGCCGTGACCGTCACGGCGGTGACCGCGGCCGTCCTGCTGTTCAGCGTCGCGGACATCGGACCCGGCGAGGCGCGCGCCCGCTTCTTCGGGCTGATGCTGCTCTTCAGCGGGGCGATGCTGACGACGGTCACCGCGACCACGCTGCCGGTCCTGCTGATGGCGTGGGAGGTGATGGGCGCCACCTCCTGGGCGCTGATCGGCCACTGGTGGCGCGACCCCGAGCGAGGCGACGCCGCCAACACGGCCTTCCTCACCACCCGCGCCGCCGACCTGGGCCTCTACCTCGCCGCCGGGGCGGCGCTGGCGAGCGGACAGAGCGGTTCCCTCGCCGATCTCCCGCACGCGGCGGATCCGTGGCAGGCGCTCATCACCGCCGGAGTCATCGCGGCCGCCCTCGGCAAGTCGGCCCAACTGCCCTTCAGCTTCTGGCTGTCCAGGGCCATGCAGGGCCCGAGCCCGGTCTCCGCCCTGCTGCACTCGGCGACCATGGTCGTGGCCGGGGCGTATCTGCTGCTGCGGCTCGAACCCCTTCTCGCGCGGTCCGGTTGGGGCGGGCCCGTGGTGGCGTGGACCGGCGCGGTGACGGCGGTGGTGCTCGGCCTGGTCGCCGTGGCGCAGACCGACCTCAAACAGCTGCTCGCCGCCTCGACCTGCGCCCAGATCGGCTTCATGGTGCTCGCCGCGGGCGTGGGCGCGGTCACCGGCGGCACCCTGCAGCTCATCGCCCACGCCGCCGTGAAGAGCCTGGCCTTCCTCGTCGCGGGCGCCTGGCTGACGGCCCTCGGCACCAAGGCACTGCCCGCCCTGCGCGGTGCGGCCCGACGGCACCGTACGGCCGGGGTCACCTTCAGCGTCGCGGCCCTGGCGCTGGCCGGCGTCCCGCCCCTGGCCCTGTGGGCGGCCAAGGACGTACTCCTCGCCGGCGCCCTCGAGGACAACACGGCGCTCTACGGCATCGGACTGGCCGGCGCGGTGATCTCCGCGGTCTACAGCGCCAAGGCCCTGTGGTTCGTCTGGCAGCCCGCACCTGACGACCATGAGGAACCGCTGCCGCGGGCCACCTGGCTGCCGCTCGTGATCCTGGCCGTCGCTTGCTTCGCCCTGACCGCCACGTCCTTCCCGCCCGTACGCGACGCGATCCAGCGGGTGCTCGGCGGCCCGGCCCAACCGAGCCCGCATGCAGGGGAGTTCCTTCTGTCCGGTGCCCTCGCGGTCGCCGTCTCGGCCCTGGTCTGGGTTCGCGGCCCCCGGCTCCTCACCCTGCCCGGCCGGATCACCGCCTTCGCAGCGCAGTGGCTGCACCTGGAGACCGCCACGCAGGCGATCCTCGTACGCCCGGTCCTGCGCCTCGCCGACGCGCTCGCCGCCTTCGACGACCGGGTGCTGGACCGCGCCGTGGAGGGCACCGCCCGTAGCTCGGTCCGGCTGGCGCGGTGGACCGACGCCCGGGCGGAGCGCCTCGTCGACGGCGCCGTGGAAGGTGTGGCGGGCGGCGCCCGGGCGCTCGGCCGGTGGGCGCGCCGGCCGCAGACCGGGCAGCTGCACCAGTACCTCGCCCAGGCGGTCGTCGCCTTCACCGTCCTCGCCGTCCTCCTCGTCCTCGTGAGGTGACCGCCGTGCTCACGGCCATCGTCCTGCTCCCGACCGCCATGGCGGCCCTCCTGCTGTGCGTGCCGCGCAGCGCACCGCGCCCGCTGTTCCTGACGGTGTGGGCGACGACCACCGCCGCCGAACTGGTCCTGACGGTGATCGTCTGGGCGGGATACCGGACCGACGGCGGCATGCAGTACGAGACGCGCGCCCGCTGGATCCCCAGTGCGGGCATCAGCTACCACGTCGGAGTCGACGGCCTGTCCCTGCCGCTGCTGGCCGTCACCTGCGTGCTGTTCCTCGCCTGTGCGCTGTACGCCTGGCGTCAGACCCGGCGGCCCAGGGAGTTCGCCGCCCTGTTCCTCTTCCTGCAGACCACCTGCCTCGGCCTGTTCGTCGCCCTCGACCTGATCCTGTTCTTCCTCTTCTTCGACCTGTCCATCGTGGCGATGTACTTCATCATCGCCGGATGGGGGCACAGGGACGCGGCCCGCTCCGCCCTGAAGTTCTTCCTCTACACCTTCATCGGTTCCCTCGCCCTGCTGCTCGGCTTCATCGGCCTCTATCTGGCCGCCGACCCGCACACCTTCGACATCGTCGAGCTGACCGACGCCAACCCCCTGGCCGGACGTGCGACGTACGGCGCCCTCGTCCTCCTCGCGATCGCCGTCGGGCTGGCGGTGAAGACGCCGACGGTGCCCTTCCACACCTGGCTGCCGCCCGCCCACACCGACGCGCCGGCCGCCGGCTCGGCGATCCTCGCCGGTGTGCTGCTGAAGATGGGCACGTACGGCTTCCTGCGCATCGCCATGCCCGTCCTGCCCGCCGCCTGGCGCGACCACGCCGTCGTCTTCGTCGTCGTCGGCGTGGTCTCCGTGCTCTATGGCGCGCTGGTCGCTCTCGCGCAGACCGACTTCAAGCGGTTGGTCGCGTACACATCGGTCAACCACATGGGCTACATCGTCCTGGCGATCGGCGCGGCGGGAGTCGTCGGCGGCGACCACGAGGAGGCCCGGCGCCTGGCGGTGACCGGGTCCGTCTTCCAGATGGTCAGTCATGGACTGCTGACCGGCGCGCTGTTCCTGCTCTCCGGTGTGCTCTACGAGCGGGGGCGGACGTACGAGATGTCCGCGTACTCGGGCGTCGCCGAGCGGGCGCCCGTCTTCGCCGCGCTGACCGGCGTCGCCGCCTTCGCCTCGCTCGGACTGCCGGGCTTCTCCGGCTTCATCGCCGAGTTCCAGATCCTCACGGGCAGCCTGGGCCCGCAGCCGGTCGCCACCGGCCTGGCCGTGCTGGGGATCCTCATCACGGCCGGACTGTTCCTGCGCGCCCTGCAACAGATCTTCCTCGGCCCCCTGCGGCTGCCCGCCACCGCGCCGGGTGCCGACCGGCCGTTCCCCGACATCAGGCTCCACGAGAGCCTGGCGATCGTCCCGCTGCTGGCGCTCGGTGTCGTCCTCGGTATCGCACCCCGCTTCGTCCTCGACGTCGTCGAACCGGCCTCCCGCACCGTGCTGGAGCTGCTCGCGCGATGACCGGGATGAACGAGAACCCCCTCGACCTCCTGCCCGAGGTCCTGCTCACCGCCTCGGCCGTGCTCGGGCTGCTGCTCGGGGCCTGGCTGCCGCGCCGCCGTCAGTGGCTGATCGGCGCGCTGGCGATCGGCGCGTGCGGAGCGGGCATCGTGGCCGCCGCGCTGGCCGCCACGGAACCGGTCACCACCGCGTTCGGCGGCTCCTTCGCCGTCGACCCGGTCACCGCGACCGCCCGCGTCGTCGTCCTCGGCGGCACACTCGTCGTGCTCGCCCTCAGCGTCGGCCCGCTGCGGGCCGACCCGCGCGAGACGGAGTTCTACGTCCTGCTCCAACTGGCCTCCGCGGGCGCGCTGATGCTGGCCGCAGCCCAGGACCTGCTGTTGCTCGCCGCCGCGTATCTGCTGGCGAGCGTGCCCGCCTACGCGCTCGCCGGGTTCCGCAAGGACGGCCCCGGCACCGAGGCGGCGCTGAAGTTCTACGTCGTCGGCGCGTTCCTCGGCGTGGTGATGCTCACCGGTGTCACCGTCCTCCTCGCCGCCGGACGGACCACGTCGTATCCCGGGCTGCGCACCGAACTCGCCGAGGCCCCGGGCGGACTGGTGGCGGTCGGCACGCTCGCCCTGGTCGCCGGCATCCTGTTCAAGGCCGGAGGCGTGCCCGCCCACTTCTGGGTGCCGGACGCCGTCCAGGGCAGTTCGGCGCCGGTGGCGGCCTTCCTCACCACCGTCCCCAAGATCGGGGCCCTGGCGGCGTTCTACCGGCTCGCCGCCGTGCCGCTCGCGGACGCGGACCTGCCGTGGGCCGACCTGGTGGCGGTGCTCTCGGTCGCCTCGATGACGTTGGGCAACCTGGCCGCCTTCTTCCAGCAGGACGTGAAACGGCTGCTCGCGTACTCCACGATCAGCCAGGTCGGCTATCTCCTGCTCCCGGTCGCCGTGGCCGGACGCTCCGACCTCGGCCAGGAGGCGCTGCTGTACTACCTGGCCGGGTACGCGCTGACCAACCTCGGCGCCTTCGCCGTCGTCTGCGCACTCCCCGGAGCCGACGCCATCGACGACTACCGGGGCCTGGCACGCACGCACCCCGCCCTGCTGGCCTCGCTCGTCGTCTGTCTGCTGGGCCTGGTGGGCACGCCCCCGACCGCCGTCTTCCTCGGCAAACTGGAAGTCTTCAGCGCCGCCATCGACGGCGGTCAAGCCTGGCTGGTGGTCGTCGCGGCCGCCAACACGGTGGCCTCCCTCTTCTACTACCTGCGCTGGATCGCCCCGGCGTTCCTGGTGCGCGGACCCACTGGCGCCTCCCGCGCGACGGCGGGGACCGCCGCCGTGGTCGCCTACGGGGCGGCCACCGCGTCCGTCGTGCTCGGGCTGCTCGGCGGCACCGTCCTGGACGTGTTGGGTGGTCCCCTCGCGCCGTGACCGTCCACGTCAGATGGCGTCACGCCCGGCCCGACGCGCGCTCCACCACCGTCACGTCCGAAGGCGCCCCGACCCGGGTCGGCGGGCCCACGCGCCCGCGCCCCGGGCCACGTGCAGTTGCGTGTCCCCGTACCGCTCCAGGCCCGCGACCGTCGGATTGGCCGGCTCGGCCACGTAGTTCATCGGCCAGAGCTGACCGCCGTGAGTGTGTCCGGACAGTCGCAGGTCCACCCCGTGCCGCACGGCCTCGTCCACGAACACCGGCTGGGGCGCCAGGAGTACCGAGGTCCGCGACGGGTCCCGGTCCCTCAGCGCGGCCACGACGTCGGGGCCGTCGTCGTGGTCCGCGCCGGAGAAGTACTGACGGCGGTCCAGGCGCCGCTCTCGCCTCCCCGAGGGAGGACCCCGGGACCCCGGGACCCCTCCCGAGCAGTCCTCGTAGCGTGAGCGCGACGCGTCGGCTACTGCGGGAGGTGTCCAAGCGGCGTGAAGGACATGGTGGTGGGCATCGTCTTCGGCCTGGTCCTGGTGGTGGCCTTCTTCGCGGTTCTCTGGGTGCTGGGGCGAAGCGGCGAGATCAACCGGCAGCAGTGCGAGGCGCGGGCCGACGAGTACAAGGGGCAGGCGACCTGCATTGTCGTAGTCAAGTGACCGGTCGGCGGCCTTCTCTCACCCGCTACTGCTCGGCGGCAACCTTGATCATGACCTCGTAGAGCTGCTGCGACGTCAGGGGAGCGGTGGGGAGCGGATGGGCGGCCTCGGTGCGCAGGCCGTCCAGGATGAAGGCGATGCCTCGGCGCCAGGCGTCGGGGACGTCGGTGTCCTTGGTGGCCCGGGACAGCACGGCGTTGTGGCGAAGACGAAGACCAGGTCCTCGCCGGTGAAGTCGGGGCGCAGGGCACCGGATTGCCGGGCCCGCTCGACGATGCGCGTGGCGGCGTCGCGGGCCCGCCCGCAGAGGGCCATCAGGCGTTCGGCGTTCGGGTCCTGCGGCGCTGATGGCGTAGTCCGGCACGTGCGTGTGGCCACCGGGCGCGGCGCGCTCGGCCTCCTCGCGGATCCCGCACCGGCGTACGCCGCCGGGCCGGGAGGGACAGGGCCTCGTCGACATCGGCGCGCGAGCCTGCGCAGAGATGGGTGAGCAGCCCTCGGTGCGGCTCGCGAGCCGTGTGGCCTGCCGCGGTGGCAGGGGGCGCCCCCCCCGCACCGCTCGCCTCGCCTGCGACCGCTGACCGCGCCCGCGGTCCCGTCCCGCCCGGCGTGACTCGCACCGACCAGTTCCCCAGGACCGGCGCACCGCGCCGTGGCACAGTGGCCGTATGTGCGGCCGCTACGCCTCCACCCGCAGCCCCGAGGACCTCGCCCAGCTTTTCCAGGTCGCCGAGTGGCATCCGGAGGAGACCCTCGCGCCGAGCTGGAACGTGGCCCCGACCGACGAGGTCTGGGCGGTCCTGGAGCGCGCGCCGCGCGGCGCCGGCGAGGACGCCCCGGCCCGGCGCCGGCTGCGGCCGCTGCGGTGGGGGCTCGTGCCGTCCTGGGCGAAGGACGCGAAGATCGGCGCGAGGCTGATCAACGCGCGCGTGGAGACCGTGCACGAGAAGCCCGCCTTCCGCCGCGCGTTCGTCAAACGCCGCTGTCTGCTGCCCGCCGACGGCTTCTACGAGTGGGACGAGGTCAAGGACAGCAAGTCGGGCAAGGTCCGTAAGCAGCCCTACTTCATCCACCCCGAGGACGGGCAGGTCCTGGCCCTCGCCGGGCTGTACGAGTTCTGGCGCGATCCGGCCGTCAAGGACGGCGACGACCCCGCCGCCTGGCTGCTGACCTGCACCATCATCACCACCGAGGCCACCGACGCCGCGGGCCGCATCCACCCCCGCATGCCGCTCGCCCTCACCCCCGACCACTACGACGCCTGGCTCGACCCCCACCGCCAGTCGACCGACGACCTGCGCGCCCTGCTCGTCCAGCCGGCCGACGGCCACCTCGGGGCCCGCCCCGTCTCACCCGCCGTCAACAGCGTCCGCAACAACGGCCCCCAGCTCCTGGACGAGGTCCCCGCCCCGTGACCACGGCGAAGGTGAGTACTCGGTAAGGGTTGCCCAGGGGGACCCCCACGGAGCGCTTTTGACATCCGTTTTCACCTAGCGTGGAGCCGAAGCCGGGACGGAGCGCGCTCGGCGGACCATTCGCCCCGCTCGGAGGTATCCATGCCCGCGTCCTCGTCCCGGCTGCTCGCACCGCTGATCACCGGCACCTGTCTGGTCCTCCTCGCCGGCTGCGGCGGCTCCTCGGACTCCGGCGACGGCGGTGGCGCGAACAGCCCCGCCGCGGCCTCCGCCATCCCGGTCGTGGCCTCGACGAACGTCTACGGCGACCTGGCCCGGCGCATAGGCGGCGGCAAGGTCGAGGTCACGTCGATCATCAGCGACCCCGACCAGGACCCGCACTCCTACGAGGCCAACACCCAGAACCAGCTAGCCCTGTCCAAGGCCGAGGTCGTCATCGAGAACGGCGGCGGCTACGACGACTTCATCGACCGCATGCTGAACAGCGGCGGCGCGAGCCCCGACGTGATCAATGCCGTCAAGGTCTCCGGGAAGACCGTACCGGCGGGCGGGGAACTCAACGAGCACGTCTGGTACGACTTCCCCACCGTCGCCAAGCTCGCCGACCGTATCGCCACCGCTCTCGCGAAGGCCGACCCGGCCGACACCGCCACCTTCACCGAGAACGCGAAGGACTTCGAGCGGCAGTTGGAGCCGCTCGAGCGGAAGGAATCCCGGATCAGGTCCGAGCACGGCGGCGAGGCGGTGGCCATCACCGAGCCCGTGCCGCTCTACATGATCGAGGCCAGTGGGCTGAAGAACGCGACACCCGAGAAGTTCAGCGAGGCCGTCGAGGAAGGCGACGACGTCTCCCCGAGGACCCTCCAGGACACGCTGGCCCTGTTCACGGACAAGAAGGTCAAGGCGCTCGTCTACAACGAGCAGACCTCCGGCCCGCAGACCGAGAAGGTGGAGCAGGCGGCCAGGTCCGCCGGAATTCCCGTGGTCCCCGTGACCGAGACCCTCCCCAAGGGCAAGGACTACCTCGGCTGGATGACCGCCAACGTGGACGCGCTCGCCGGCGCGCTCGCCAAGTGAGGCCGGCCACCGGGGCCGTGATCAGTCTGCGAGCAGCGGCACTCTCCTACGGCGAGCGCATGCTGTGGCAGGGCCTCGATCTCGACGTGCACGCGGGCGAGTTCGTCGCCGTGCTCGGCCCCAACGGCTCCGGGAAGACCAGCTTCGTACGCGCCCTGCTGGGTCAGCGTCCGCTCGCCGCCGGCACACTCACGATCCTGGGCCGCCCGGCCCGGGGCGGCAGTGGGCACATCGGCTACGTCCCCCAGCAGGCGACGCTGTCCGCGCAGGCGCCGCTGCGCGCCCGCGACCTGGTCCGCTTCGGTATCGACGGGCACCGCTTCGGACCCCGGCCGGGCACGGCCGCCGTACGCCGCCGCGTGGACGAGATCCTGGCCTCGGTCGGGGCCACCGCCTACGCGGACGTCCCCGTCGGGCTGCTCTCCGGCGGCGAACGCCAACGCGTGCGCATCGGGCAGGCGCTGGCGGCCGACCCGCGGATCCTCCTGTGCGACGAACCCCTGCTCTCCCTCGACCTGCACCACCAGCGGGCCGTCACGGAACTGGTCGACGCCCGCCGCCGCTCCCACGGTACGGCGGTGGTCTTCGTGACCCACGAGATCAACCCCGTGCTGGGCCTGGCGGACCGCGTGCTGTACCTCGCCCGCGGCGGCCACCGCGTCGGCACACCCGACGAGGTGCTCACCTCCGAGGCGCTGTCGCGGCTCTACGGCACACAGGTCGACGTCGTCCGGGTCCGCGACCGCGTGGTGGTCGTGGGCGCGCCGGACGAGGTGGCGCGGCCGCCGCACCATCCCGAACCGTCGCACGGAGTACGGCCATGACCATCGCCGAGGGCGTCTGGCAGCAGATCTTCCACTTCGACCACTACGGCGAACTGCTCGCCCTGGTCCGCAACTCGCTCATCGCCGGGGTCGCGCTCGGCCTGGTCGGCGGACTGGTCGGGGTGTTCGTGATCATGCGGGACCTGCCGTTCGCGGTGCACGGGATCAGCGAGCTGTCGTTCGCCGGCGCCTCGGCCGCGCTGCTGCTGGGCGCGAACATCGTGGCCGGCTCGATCGTGGGCTCGCTGATCGCGGCCGGCACGATCGGGCTGCTCGGTTCGAGGGCCCGCGACCGCAACTCGGTGATCGGCGTCATCATGCCGTTCGGACTCGGGCTCGGCGTGCTGTTCCTCGCGCTCTACAAGGGCCGCGCGGCCAACAAGTTCGGCTTGCTCACCGGGCAGATCGTCGCCGTCGACACCCCGCAGACGTCCTGGCTGCTCGGCACCTCGGCCGTGGTGCTGGTCGCGCTCGCGGTCCTGTGGCGACCGCTCGCCTTCGCCAGCGCCGACCCGGAGGTGGCCGAAGCGCGGGGTGTGCCGGTGCGAGGGCTGTCGTTCGCGTTCATGATCGTGCTGGGCCTCGCGGTCGCGCTGTCCGTCCAGATCGTCGGCGCGCTGCTCGTCCTCACCCTCGTCGTCACACCCGCGGCGGCCGCGGGCCGCATCACGGCCTCACCGGTGCTGCTGCCCGTCCTGAGCGTGGTGTTCGCGGTGGCCTCCATCGAGGGCGGCATCCTGCTCGCCCTGGGCGGCAGCATTCCCATCAGCCCGTACGTCACGACCCTCTCGTTCGGGATCTACCTCGTGTGCAGACGGGTGGGCGGCCATCGGGCAAGGCGGTGGGGAGCGGCGCGCGCCACATCCTGACGTAAGGTCAGCATGAAGATATGAACGAGTCTTCATTTGTTCCTCTATGGTGGTGGCATGACTGCCACGCTCACCCCGTCGTCGGCCGACCGGAAGGCATCCGCCCGCACCACGGCCGCGCCCCGCCGGCGCACCCGGCTCCTCGCGCTGCCGGAGGTCCGCTGGGCCGGCGCGGCCACCGCCCTGTTCCTGCTCGCACTGCCCCTCCAGCTCGCCGGCGCGCCCGCCTGGACCTGGGGCACGCTCTACGCGCTGGCCTACGCCACGGGCGGCTGGGAGCCGGGCTGGGAGGGGCTCAAGGCGCTCAAGGACCGGACCCTCGACGTCGATCTGCTGATGGTCGTCGCCGCGCTCGGGGCCGCCGCCATCGGGCAGGTCATGGACGGCGCCCTGCTGATCGTCATCTTCGCGACCTCGGGCGCCCTGGAGGCCCTCGCCACCGCCCGCACCGCCGACTCGGTGCGCGGCCTGCTCGACCTGGCCCCCGCCACGGCCACCCGGATCGGCCCCGACGGCACCGAACAGACCGTCGCCGTCGAGGAGTTGTCGGTCGGCGACACCGTCCTCGTCCGCCCCGGCGAGCGCGTCGGCGCCGACGGACGGGTGCTGGACGGAGCCGGCGAGGTCGACCAGGCCAGCATCACCGGCGAGCCCCTCCCGGCCGCGAAGGAGCCCGGCGACGAGGTCTTCGCCGGCACCCTCAACGGCACCGGCGCCCTGCGCGTCCGGGTCGAGCGCGACGCCTCCGACTCCGTGATTGCCCGCATCGTACGGATGGTGCAGGAGGCGTCCGAGACCAAGGCGCCCACACAACTGTTCATCGAGAAGGTCGAACAGCGCTACTCGCTGGGCATGGTGGCCGCGACCCTCGCCGTGTTCGGTGTTCCGCTCGCGTTCGGCGAGGAGTTCTCCGCGGCGCTGCTGCGCGCCATGACCTTCATGATCGTGGCCTCGCCGTGCGCGGTGGTCCTGGCCACCATGCCGCCCCTGCTGTCGGCCATCGCCAACGCCGGCCGGCACGGCGTGCTGGTGAAGTCGGCCGTGGTGATGGAGCGCCTCGGCCAGGTCGACGCCGTCGCCCTCGACAAGACCGGCACCCTCACCGAGGGCACGCCACGGGTCGTCGACGTACGGCCGCTGCCCGGAAGCGCTCTCGACGAGGACGAGTTGCTGACGCTCGCCGCCTCGGCCGAGCACCCCAGCGAGCACCCGCTGGCCCGCGCCGTGGTGGACGCCGCACGCGAACGGCGCCTGGACCTGCCCGCCGCACGGGACTTCACGTCCGCACCCGGCATCGGCGTGCGGGCCGTCGTCCGGGGCCGTACGGTCGAGGTGGGCGCCCCGGCCCGGCTGCCCGCCGACCCCGACGGCGAGGTCGCGGCACTGGCCGGGGAACTGGAGGAGTCCGGCCGTACCGCCGTCCTCGTGGCCGTGGACGGCGACCCCGCCGGAGTGCTCGGCATCGCCGACCGGCTCCGCCCCGACGCGGCCGCCACCGTCGCCGCCCTCACCGCACTGACCGGCACCGTCCCGACCCTCCTCACCGGCGACAACCGCCGGGCCGCCGCTCACCTCGCCGCCGAGGCGGGCATCGAGGACGTGCGGGCCGGGCTGCTGCCGCAGGACAAGCTGGGCGCGGTCAAGGAGATGGAGGGCGCGGGCCGCAAGGTGATGGTCGTCGGCGACGGCGTCAACGACGCGCCGGCGCTGGCCGCCGCCCACATCGGCGTCGCCATGGGCCGGGCGGGCTCCGACCTGGCCCTGGAGACCGCCGACGCGGTGATCGTCCGCGACGAACTCGCCGCCGTCCCCACCACGGTCGCCCTCTCCCGCCGCGCCCGCAGACTGGTCGCGCAGAACCTCGTCATCGCCGGGGTGTTCATCGCCGGCCTCGTCGTCTGGGACCTGGTCGGCACCCTTCCGCTGCCGCTCGGCGTCGCGGGCCACGAGGGCTCCACGGTCCTCGTCGGCCTGAACGGGCTGCGCCTGCTGCGCGACACGGCCTGGCAGCGGGCGGCGAGCGAGGGCACCGGCTGACGGGACAGGGGTCGTCACCCGGTCGGTGACAACCTCGGCGGTCAACGGCCCCTGCCGTTCCGTCCCTTGAGGCCGGTCGCAGCGGCCCGCAGGTCGGGGGCGGGTGACGACGGCCGGACCCAGCGCCGAAGTCGGGGCGGGAGCCGCCGGGACGACGGGTGCGACGATGCTCACCGGCGCCGCCGCACCCGGCGAACCGCTCAACTGCGCTCGGTGGCCGCATCGAGCCTCGACGGCCTCTGGCTCGTCCGTTCCTGACACGGGGCGGCCGCGCACACGGTGACTTCCGGCCGTGACGGGAGAGGCGGTCAGCGGCCGGGCGCCGGGCCGGTGCTGTGGCGGAGCACCAGGTCGACCGGGACCAGTGAGTCGGCCCGGGACGGCTCGGTGGCGCCGTCGAGCCGGTCGAGGAGCAGCCGCAGCGAACGCGTGCCGATCTCGGCGAAGTCGGTGCGCACGGTGGTCAGCGGGGGCAGGAAGTGCGCGGCCTCGGGGATGTCGTCGTACCCCACGACGCTGATGTCGCCGGGGACGGAGCGGCCCGCCTCGTGCAGGGCGTGCAGCAGGCCGAGGGCCATCTGGTCGTTGGAGGCGAACACGGCCGTGACGTCCGGGCGCCGGGCCAGGCGCCGGCCCAGCTCGTAGCCGGAGTCGGCGCTCCAGTCGCCGGTCAGCGGGGCCGGCACCGCGGCGCCCGCCGCCTCCAGACTGGCCTGCCAGCTCCCCATCCGGTGATCGGCCGAGGTCCAGCCGGTCGGGCCGGCGATGTGCCACACCGTACGGTGGCCCAGGCCCAGCAGATGTTCGACGGCCTTGCGGGCCCCGGTCCGGGAGTCGCCGGTGACCTGCTGGGTGTCGGCGTCGAGGCCGTTCTCCAGCACGACCAGCGGGGTGTCCAGGCGGGTGTCCGCCAGGGTCTTGCCCACCCACAGCTGCGGGGCGATGGCGATCACCCCGTCCGCCCCCTCGGCGGACAGCCGGTTCACCGCCTCGACCACCGTGTCGGGCTCGGCCGTGTCCAGCGCGATCGAGCTGAGCAGGTAACCGGCGTCCTGCGCCGCGGTGTTGATCGCGGTGAGGATGGCGGCGGGCCCGTAGCGGGCGGCGTCGAAGGAGATCACACCGACCATCCGGGTCCGTCCGCTGGCCAGTGACCTGGCACTGCGGCTCGGCCGGTAGCCCAGCGTCCGCATGGCGGCCAGTACCGTCTCGCGGGTCTCGGGCCGCACCGACGGATGGTCGTTGAGGACCCGGGAGACGGTCTGCTTGGAGACTCCGGCCAGCCGGGCCACGTCGTCCATCACGGGGCGCGCGCCCGCGAAGTTCCGTCTGCTGCGCCCTCTCGGAGCGGAGTCGTCGGCGGAGCTTCGGGTCATGATCGCTGTTCCCTCGACATCGTCACGGCGGTGGCGTCCCGCCCCGGCAGAACCCCAGCATAGGCAGGTGGGCGGGGCGCGGCCCCGGACTCAGCTCGCCCCGACGGCCCAGGTACGCCCGCGAACCCACTCGGCACGCGTCACGGCGGCCGTCCGCGCGTCCCGTGGCGCGTGGACCTTGGCATCGGGGTGCAGAGGCAGTACCCGCACAGACAGGGCCGCTCCCGCCGGCAGCCGGCCGATGTCCCAGACCCGCCCCGAGGAGAACTGGTCGGCGACCAGCGTGTCTCCCACGTACGCCCGCCCGACGTCCCCGGTCCAGTGCAGCCGCAGGAGGGTTCCGTCCGGGAGGTCCTCCGGTACGTCGACGCGGTACTCGGCGGCCACCGTGTCGAAGTACTTGTCCGCCGGGACGCTCGCCCGCTCCAGCACACCCGTCGAGGGCTGGGGCGCCGCACCGGCGGGCCGCACGAGGGTCACCGGCGCATCGCAGGCACGGGGGCCGTCCGCCTGGACGGTGTACCGGGTGAACACCCCGTCCGCCGCGCCGGTCAGCGCCTCCCCGTCCACCACCACCGCCTCCGGCGCGGGCAGCACGGCGAACGACGGCCGCACGGCCGTGCTGTGCACCCGCACCCCGTCGCCGTCGAACACCACCCCGTCCGCGCACAGCACCAGCCGCTCGGCGCCCCACGCCGTACCCCGGTAGACGGTGCGGGCCGTCGCCGCGTCCAGCACCAGCAGCCCGACCCGGCCACCGTCGACGGCCTCCACCTCGACCAGCGCGTCGGTGCCGGGCCGCAGCCCGGTCACCAGGATCCGGCCGTCGACGTCGGCGATGTCGCCGGACGGCGCACCGACGGACGCCACCGTGCCCGCGTCCAGGGCGAGTTCGGGCGCGATGCCCTCGGTGGCGGCGAGCACCAGGACGGTACGGCCGTCCAAGCCGACCGTGCACACGGGCTGCGCGGTGGCCCACTCCAACCGCACACCGGCGACGTCGATCCGCAGCGGCCAGCAGAAGTACGCGCCGCAAGGCACGGTCACCGGCGAACTGGGCAGGGTCAACGCCCTTGAGACGCCCGGGAATTCGACGTTGAAGGCGGTGTCGGGGTGGTCGGGCAGCGGCTCGTGCGGCTGGTGGTTGTTGACGAAGAGGAACCCCGAGGTGCCGTCGCCGCGGACGGCCCACCGCAGGGTGTCCCGGTCGTGCTGGCCACGGGGCCGGTCCTCCGGCAGCACGGACTCCATGGGGGCGATCAGGTGCCCGAAGTCGGCCAGCATCAGGTGCTGGAGGCGGAGTTCGTCGTAGGAGGGCCGGTACTGGCCGTACTCGCCGAGCGGCGCCTGGAAGTCGTACGTCAGCACGGGCAGGTCGTTCGGGTAGGCGGTGGCGTGGGACTCCTGGAGGGTGGAGCGCTCGCCGAGCGGGTTGGTGCCGCCGTGGAACATGTAGTAGCCCTGCCACACCGAGCCGCAGCCGATCTTGGTGAGGCCGAGCGCGCCGATGTCCGCGGCGTCCAGGCGCGGTCGCCGGTGGTAGGCGACCGCCATGCCGCCGCCCAGCTCGCAGGTGGCCCAGGGGAATCGGTCCGCGAGGGCGTCCGGGTCGCCGCCCCGGACGGCGGTCGGCCGCAGATCGGCGCCGATGCCCTCGTCGTCGCGCTGGTGGGTGAAGAAGAAGTGCTTGCGGCAGGTGTCCGGCCAGCCGCCGTCGGCCTCGGTCCAGAACGCCTCCGGGTACCCGCCGTACAGCGGAAACAGCTCGTCGCCGGGGAGCTGGACGCCGCCCCACGCGGTCGACGTCCACAGGGGCGCGCTCAGGCCGGCTTCCTGGGCCATCCGCTTCAGCGTCAGCAGATGGCCGGGCTGGTCGTAGAGCTCGTTCTCGATCTGGAGGGCGATGATCGGGCCGCCGTGGGCGCGGTCCAGGCCGCGAAGCTGCTCGGCGACGGCCGCGAACCAGCCGCGCACGGGCTCCAGATACGCCGGGTCGTCGGTGCGGGGTGTGCAGTCGCGGGCGAGCAGCCAGTCGGGCAGCCCGCCGTTCCGTGCCTCGGCGTGGGACCAGGGGCCGATGCGCGGGATGAAGTCCAGTCCGTGCCGGGCGCACAGCTCCGCGAAGCGGCGCAGGTCGAGATCGCCGTCGAAGCGGACGCGGCCCTCGATCTCCTCGTGGTGGATCCAGATGACGTAGCTCGCGACGGCGGTCACCCCGCCCGCCTTCATCTTCAGCAGCTCCTCCTCCCACTCGGCGGCCGGGTAGCGGGAGTAGTGGAACTCGCCGGAGACCGGGAACCAGGGGCGGCCCGCGCGGGTGAGCCAGCGGCTGGTCACCTCGATCGGGTCGGGGACGCCGGGCGCGTCGGCGAACGGGAGGTGCCCGTGCAGCGGGGGAGTGGTGGGTGCGGGGAGGCGCAGCAGGTGCATCACCAGGTGTTCTCCGGTCCGAGGTCGGGGGTGTCGGTCAGCAGGCCGCGGATCGTGGTGGTGCCGTGCAGTTCCAGCAGGACCAGTTCGTTGGCGCCCGGGCGCAGGACGGGGGCCGGGACGTAGAGGGTGTGCTGGGGGCCGCGGTTCCAGTAGCGGCCGAGGTGGAAGCCGTTGATCCAGGCCTGGCCCTTGGTCCAGCCGGGCAGGGCGAGGAAGGTGTCGGCCGGGGTGTCGACCTCGAGCGTGCCGCGGTGGAAGGCGGGTTCGGCGGCCGTGGTCGCGTCGGACGGCGCGAACGGCACCGCGCTCAGGTCGTCCAGCGGCAGGGGGTGGCAGTCCCAGCCGTGCAGCGGGCCGCCGTCGAAGGTGACCGGGCCGAGCAGGCCCTTGGGCGCGCCGATGCGCGGGCCGTAGTTGACGCCGCCCATGTTCTCGACGAGGACCTCCAGCGTGGCGCCGGGGTGCGGGACGCGGACGGGGAGGGTCTCCTCGTGGCGTTCGCGTTCCAGTACGCCGACGGGGGCGCCGTCGACGAAGACCTGGGCGCGGTCGCCGACCCCGCCCGCGAAGTGCAGCAGACCGTCGCCCGCCGTGTCGAAGGTGGTGCGGTAGAGCGCGTAGCCGGTCTGCAGGCCCAGGTCGTTCATCGTCGCCGGGCGCTCGGTGCGGACGGGCTCGGCGAGGGCCTTCGCGTGCCTGAGCAGCGGCGCTCGGTGGGTCAGCTCGACGGTGGTGGGCGGGAGTTTGGGAGCCGGTGCCGGGGCGGGCTCGTCGGGGACGGGCAGATGGCGGGCGATGACCTCGCGGAAGGCGTGGTACTTGGGGCCGGGGTCGCCGCACTCGGTGAGCGCCGCGTCGTAGTCGTACGACGTGATGGTGGGCGCGTAGGCGTGCTTGTGGTTGGCGCCGTTGGTGAAGCCGAAGTTGGTGCCGCCGTGGAACATGTAGATGTTGACCGAGGCGCCGGCCGACAGCAGCCGGTCCAGGTCGGCGGCCGCGTCGGCCGCGTCCCGCACATGGTGCGGACCGCCCCAGTGGTCGAACCAGCCGATCCAGAACTCCCCGCACATCAACGGGCCTTCGGGCCGGTGCCGGCGCAGCGCCGCCAGGTTCTGCTCGACCCGGCTGCCGAAGGTGGCCGTCGCGAGGACGCCGGGGAGGGTGCCGGTGGCCAGGTGCTCGGGGTCGGCCTGGTCGCAGGTGAAGAGCAGCTCCTCGACGCCCCTGGCGCGGAAGGCCTGCTCGACGTGTTTCAGGTAGGCCGTGTCGTCGCCGTAGGCGCCGTACTCGTTCTCCACCTGGACGGCGATGACCGGGCCGCCCGACGCGGCCATGTACGGCAGCAGCGGAGGCAGGAACGCGTCGAGGTAGCGGTCGAACGCGCCCGTGAAGCGGGGGTCGCTGGAGCGCAGCCGGATGTCGGGGTCCGCTATGAGCCACGCGGGCAGGCCACCGTTGTCCCACTCGGCGCAGATGAACGGCCCCGGGCGCAGCAGGACGCGCAGTCCCTCGTCGTGGGCGAGGCTCAGATAGCGGGGCAGGTCGAGGAAGCCGTCGAGGACGAGCGGGCCGTCGGGGTCGGGCTGGTGCAGGTTCCACGGCACGTACGTCTCCACCGTGTTGAGGCCCATCAGCCGTGCCTTGCGCAGCCGGTCGGCCCACTGGTCCGGGTGGACCCGGAAGTAGTGCATCGCGCCGGAGATGATCCGGAACGGCTCGCCGTGCAGCAGGAAACCGTCGGCGGACGTCGTCAGAGCGGACATGCGGAGACTTCCCTTCGGTTGGGAGGAACGGGGGTGCGGGTCAGCGCGGCCGGGTGGTGCGGATCAGCCAGCGGGTCGCCACCAGGCACAGGGCCGAGACGGCGCCCAGGACGAGGGGGACGCTGCGGGTGCCGGACCACTCGATGGCCTTGCCCAAGGCCGGTCCCGCCACCACGCCGCCGGTCATCGAGGCGGCGATCACCATCGCGCCCGCTCGGCGCGCCCGCGGGGCCGCCCGGTTGAGCCACGGCAGCCCGGTCGGGAAGATCGGCGCGATGAACAGACCCACGCCGGCGTAGGCGTACGGCGCCAGCGCCGGCACCGTGGCCAGCAGCAGACACACCGTCATGCCCGCGCACGAGACCGTGATGATGGCCTGCGCCGAGAACCGCAGCGCGAGCGGGGCGACCAGGAAGCGGCCGACGGTCATCATCAGCCAGTACACGGACGTGGCCGTGGCGGCGACCCCGGCCGAGTAGCCGACGGTCTCCAGATGGGTCGGTTCCCAGCCGCCGACACCGGCCTCGATGCCGACGTGCAGGACGTACAGGGCGACGAACACGGCGAGCACGGAGCCGAGGCTGCGGGCGAGGACCTGGCCGCCGTGCGACTCGGTGGCGGCCTCGGACGGCTGTGGCGGCTGGTCGCGCACGCCGCGCAGGCACAGCAGCAGCGGCAGGTTGGCCAGTGCGAAGCCGAGGAAGACCGCGGGGTAGTGGGCGGAGCCGACCGTGCCGATCAGGGCCGGGCCGAGGATCGCGCCGATGCCGAAGTGGGCGTTGAGGATGTTGAGCATGGCCGTGGAACGGTGGCCGAAGCCGACGGCGAACAGCTGGTTGAGTCCGTAGTCGATCCCGCCGAAGCCGAGCCCGGCCAGCAGGGCCATGGCCAGGGCGGTCGGCCAGTTCGGGGCGAGCGCGAAGCCGGCCGCGCCGACGGCCATCAGCACATACGAGGCGCCGAGGATCCGCCGGTTGCCGATGCGGCCGTAGAGCCGGTCGAAGGGCAGCACGCCGGCCACCCCGCCGACGAAGTGCGCGCTCAGCCCGAGACCGGCGGCCGACGGCGACAGGCCGAACTCCTCGCGGAACGCGGGGATCGCCGGGCCGTAGAGGGCCTGGAGCGCGCCGATGAGTACGAAGCCCACGCATGAGGCGACCACGGCGGCCGGGCTGAAGACCCGCGGGTGCGAAGGTGCCGACGTCAGCGTCATGGACAGTGATGTTACCGGTAACATCTTCGCGCTCGTCAAGATCCGTGCCGCACTGAGCGGCGGCGAGCTCGTGGTGTCGTCGCTCGCGCTGCAGAGTTGGACTGTCAGTACAGAGCCTGGACAGGTAGTCTAGAAGTCGACGGTGTGAGCGGACTGGGAGTGTGCGATGGCGGCCGAGGAGGCCCTGGAGGCGGAGCGGAGCGCGATCCTGGCCGCGCTGAGGCCGGTCGTCGACGGGCTTGTGGCGACGTTCGGGCCGATGTGCGAAGTGGTCCTGCACGACTACCGGCGGCCGGAGAAGTCCGTGGTCGCCGTGGCCGGTTCGGTGACCGGGCGGGCCGTGGGCGGGGCGATGAGCGAGATCGGCATGCGCGTCGTCGCGCGCGGCGAGGAGGCGGGCGACGAGCTGAACTACGTCACCCGGACCCAGGGCGGCAAGCTGGTCAAGGCCTCCACGATGGTGCTGCGGGACTCGACCGGCGCCGTGTTCGGCGCCCTCTGCGTCAACCTCGACATCACCGCCGTGAGCGACGCCCACGCCCTGCTCGGCGCCCTCGCCGGCCTCGGCGGCACCCCGGCCGAGGTGCCGGTCACCACCTTCGGCAACGACATCGACTCCGTCGTCGACGCCATCCTCGACGCGCATCAACCGCGGCAGAACGGCAGTTGGGCCGGTCTCGACCGCGCCCGGCGTCTGGAGCTGTTCCGCGGCCTGGACGAGCGGGGCGTCTTCGCCGTGCGGCGCGCGATCGAGCAGGTCGCGGCGCGGCTCGGCATCTCCCGCGCGTCCGCCTACAGCTATCTGTCCCAGGCGCGCGCCGAGACCGGGACGGCGACGGCGGCGGACCGGGCCGCGACCGACAAGACATCCTCTGGAGGACACGCGTGACGACCACCACCCCACCGGTCACCCTCGACGACGTCCGCGACGCCGCCGCGCGGCTCAAGGGAGTCGCGCACCGCACCCCGGTGCTGCGCTCACGCACCCTCGACGCACTCGCCGGCGCCGAGGTCTTCCTCAAGTGCGAGAACTTCCAGCGTGTAGGCGCCTTCAAGTTCCGAGGCGCCTACAACGCGGCTTCCCGTCTGTCGCCGGAGCAACTCGGCCGGGGCATCGCCGCCTACTCGTCCGGGAACCACGCCCAGGCCGTCGCCCTCGCCGCCCGGGAACTGGGCACCACCGCGGTCATCGTGATGCCCGAGGACGCCCCGCCGTCGAAGCGGGCGGCGACCGAGGGGTACGGCGCCGAGATCGTGACGTACGACCGCTACACCGGCGACCGCGTCGCCATCGCCGAGACCCTCGCAGCCGAGCGCGGTCTCGCTCTCATCCCGCCGTACGAGCACCCGCACGTCATGGCAGGACAGGGCACCGCCGCCCTCGAACTCCTCGAAGAGATAGGGGAGTTGGGCGCGCTGCTGACGCCGGTCGGCGGGGGTGGGCTCATGGCCGGCAGCGCGACCGCGGCCAAGGGGCTGTACCCGGACGTCCGCATGATCGGCGTGGAACCGGAGGCCGGGGACGACACCAAGCGGTCCCTGGAGGCGGGGCGGCGCATCAGCATCCCGGTGCCGCACACCATCGCCGACGGGCAGGCCCTGCACACACCCGGGGAGCTGACCTTCTCCGTGAACCAGAGGCTCGTCGACGAGATCGCGCTCGTGAGCGACGACGAGATCCGCGACGCGATGCGGTTCGCCTTCGAACGTCTGAAGATCGTCGTCGAGCCGAGCGGCGCCACCCCACTGGCAGCCCTGCTCAACGGCCGGGCGGGCGCGCTGCCGCACCGCGTGGGCGTGATCGTCTCCGGCGGCAACATCGACGCGGAGCGCTTCGCCGAGCTCTGCGGGAAACGGGGCTGAGGGCCGGTCGGAGCGGGAGCCCCCGGTTGGCGGCTTCGGATGGACGGGCGGACGATTGAGTGGTAGGAGGCCGGCCGCCGACGGCGGTGTCCAGGGCCGCCGGGGAGACCGGCCCCCGGCCGCGGTGAGACGCGGCCGGAAGGGAGCGCGTCATGTTGGAAGTGAAGACGCTCGACAAGCCGGACGAGCGGCGTGATTTCCCCCGCGGTCACCTCGAAGCCGTCCACATGACGGACCTCGACTTCGCCGTGGCGACCTTCGAGCCCGGCTGGCGCTGGTCGGAGTCCGTGGGCCCGATCGCGGGCACCGAGAGCTGCCAGATGCACCACAACGGCTACATCCTCCAGGGCCGCATGCACATCCGCATGGACGACGGCGGCGAGAGCGAGGTCAGCCCCGGTGACGTCTTCGTCTGCTCGCCCGGGCACGACGCCTGGGTCGTGGGCGACGAGCAGGTCGTGGCCTACGACTTCCAGGGGCAGACGGCGCGGGAGTACGCGAAGAAGTGACCGTCGGCCCTCGTCGGCAGGTCACACGGTGACGACGACCTTCGCGCGCGCGTGCTCCACCTCCAGGTACCGGATGGCCTCGGCCGCCTCGCTCAGCGGACACGTCCGCTCGACGACCGGGGCGATCTTCCCGGACTCGGCCAGCTCCCGAAGCGCCGCGAGGTTCGCCTTGGTCTGCCGGGCCGATATCTCGAGGAGCCGCTGGTGGCGCGCGAAGGGCGCCACCAGCCGCCGCTTGATGAAGAGCCCCATCGGTCCGACGACACTGCCGCCCTCGTACACCCCGCCGCCGGACAGGGCGAGGGTCCCGGTGGGCGCCAGGACCCGCCGGAACTCGCCGAGCGAGCGGTTGCCCACCAGGTCCAGCACCACGTCGTAGCGCTTCCCGCCCCGGGTGAAGTCCTCCTGCGTGTAGTCGACGATCCGGTCCGCGCCCAGTGACCGGACCAGCTCCACGTTCCTGGTGCTGCACACCGCCGTCACCTCCGCGCCGTACACCTTGCCGAGCTGCACGGCGAAGGTGCCCACGCCGCCCGACGCCCCGTTCACCAGCAGGGTCTGCCCCGGCCGCAGCCGCGCCACGTCACGCAGGCCGATGAGGGCGGTGTTGGCCGCGAGCGGTATCGCCGCCGCCTGCTCGAAGGTGAGGTTGGCCGGCTTCGGGCCCACCTCGCCGTCCTGTGCGCACACGTACTCCGCGAACGCGCCGTCGGCCTCCCCGTACACCTCCTCGCCGGGCTTGAGTTCCGTGACCCCGGAGCCGACCGCCTCCACCACACCGGCGAAGTCCCGGCCCCGCACGGGCGACTTGGGCCTGCGGAATCCCATCATGCCGCGGGCCAGCACCGGGTCGCCGTGCATGAAGTGCCAGTCGTACGCGTTGACCGAGGCCGCGTGCACCCGCACCAGCACCTCACCGGCCGCCGGCGTCGGCCTGTCGATGTCCCTGAACTCCAGGGTGTCCGCCGAGCCGTACCGATCCTGGATCACTGCCTTCATGGGATCCCCCTCCGCTCTTGTCGAGCCTAGGAAATCCCCGCTGTTCGGACCATCGGGGACGAACCCTGATTTTCATCGGGGTCCGGACTCGCCTCACCCTGAGGAAACCGTTCGGTTTCCCGTATGGCCGACGCGGCAGGTCAAGGCGGGGCTGTCGGCCGATCCGGCCGTCTCCACATGCGGCTCGCCGCCTGACTAGACCGGCAGCAGCCGCGCCACCAGCGCGCTGAGCTGCCGGGCGGTGCGGCACTCGTGCATCTCGACCAGTTCGGCGTAGGCGGGCGCGGCGGAGTCGCCGGTGCCCCAGACGGCCCGCTGCTCCGGGTTCAACCAGTAGACGCGGCGCGCCCGTTCGGCGATCTGCCGTACCGCCGGCAGATTCGGGTCGCCCATGTTCGTACGGGCGTCACCGAGGACGAACACGGTCGTGCGCGGGCCGACCGCGTCGCCGTAGCGCTCCGCGAACTCGCCCAGCGCCATGCCGTAGTCGCTGCTGCCGTGATAGCCCGTGAGCGTGGCCTCCGCCTCGATGCGGGCGCTGAGGCCGTCCGGGTCGGCGGTGCCGCGGTCGAGCAGCCCGGTCACCTCGTCGATCCGGTTGACGAAGGCGAACACCCGCACCTTGCTGAACTGGTCGTGCAGTGCCTGCACCAGCAGCATCGTGAAGTCCGAGAACCCGGACACCGACCCCGACACATCGCACAGCAGCACCAGTTCGGGGCGCACGGGACGCCGTCTGCGCAGCACCGGCCGCATCGGCACCCCGCCCGTCGACAGCGAGTCGCGCAGGGTCCGCCGTAGATCGATCGCGCCCCGGGAGGCGCGGCGGCGACGGGCCGCGAGCCGGGTCGCCAGCTTACGAGCCAGCGGCTGCACCGCCCTGCGCAGCTCGGCCAGTTGCGCCTTCCCGGCGAACAGGAAGTCGACCCGGTCGGCGGTCGGCGCCACCGCCCGCCGGGCGATCTCGTCCCGTCCACGCCGCTCGGCGACCCGGCGCCGCGCCTCCGTGGCCGCCAACTGGCGGAAGACCTCGATGCGCCGCCGGATCTCGTCCTCCAGGAGCCGGTCGGCGAACCCCGAACTCCCACCCTGACCACGGACGTTGTCGCGCACACGGGCGAGCAGGGTCTGCGGCCGGAGCCGTTCGAGCGCCTGGTACGACGACCAGCCGTCCGACTCCGGGGAGGAACCGTAGCCGCCGAAACCGTCGACCGCCTCGGCCGCCAACCGGGCCATCAGTGCCTCGTCGTTGGCGGCCAGGGCGGACGCCAGCCGGTCGCGCAGGTCGTCCCGACCCGCCGCCTTCTGCTCCGGGCCGCCGACACCGCGCGGGAAGTAGAGGTCGAAGACCGGGTCGAACACCGGCCGTTGGTGGGGGCCGTGCAGCAGCGTCGCCGCCAGGCCCTCGCGCAGCAGCTCCCGGTCCGCGAGGCCGAGCGCTTCGATCGCCCGCGCCGCGTCCACCGTCTCGCCGGTGCCGATCCGGACCCCGTGCGCGCGCAGCGCCCCCACCAGCGACGTCAGCCGGTCCGCGACGCCCGCGGGCGTGGTCACAGGGCGTCCAGGTCGAGCTTGGCGGTCGCCTTGAGGACGTCGTCCTGGTGCTTGAGCAGGACGCCGAGAGTGGCCCGCACGACCGCCTCGTCCAGCGTGCCGGCGCCGAGCGCCAGCAGGGTGCGCGCCCAGTCGATCGTCTCGGCCACCGACGGCACCTTGCGCAGGTCCATCGCCCGCAGCGCGCCCACGACCCGTACGACCGAGCGGGCCAGCGCCTCGTCGAGCCCGGCCACCTTCAGCCGGACGATGCGACGCTCCAGCTCCTCGTCCGGGAAGCCGATGTGGAGGAAGAGACAGCGGCGGCGCAGCGCCTCGGACAGCTCGCGGCTCGCGTTGGAGGTGAGGACGACGAACGGGCGGCGCGTCGCGGTGATGGTGCCCAGCTCCGGGACCGTGACCTGGAAGTCGCTGAGCACCTCCAGCAGCAGGCCCTCGACCTCGACGTCCGCCTTGTCGGTCTCGTCGATCAGCAGCACCTTGGGGTCGTCGCCGCGGATGGCCGTCAGCAGCGGACGCGTGAGCAGGAACTCCTCGCTGAAGATGTCCGTGCGCGTCTCGTCCCACGTCTCGTCGCGGCCCGCGCTGATGCGCAGCAGCTGCTTGGCGTGGTTCCACTCGTACAGCGCGCGGGACTCGTCGACACCCTCGTAGCACTGGAGCCGTACGAGCCGCGCTCCCGTCACCTCGGCGACGGCCTTGGCCAGCTCCGTCTTGCCGACCCCGGCCGGGCCCTCCACCAGCAGCGGCTTGCCCAGGCGGTCGGCGAGGAAGACGGTCGTGGCCACGGCGGGCGAGGCGAGATAGCCGGTCTCGGCCAGGCGTGCGGAGACATCGTCGACGGATGTGAACAACGGGGCCTCCAGTTCGGCAGCACAGCAAGAGAGCGGGACGGCAAGAGAGCGGGACGGCGATACAGCGGGACAGCAGGATCGTCGGGACGGGCCGGGCACCTATCTAAGCGCTTGTTCAGCGATGATGTCACGAGGGTTCCGGGTATCGGAAGGCGGTAGACCGATCGGTTTTCTCTCCTCTCGGGCCGCGCTGCTCATGACGCCACCGCGACCGCCCCGACCGCCGGCGTCCGCAGCATCCGCCGGGCCGTGAAGAGGCTGGTCCCCAGCGTCACCGCCGCCGCGATCGCGGCGACCGCCGCACCGATGCCGTAGACCTGACCCGGCAGCACCTCGTCGGCGCGGACCACGGCGAACGGGACGATCCCCGCGAGCGCGGCCAGCGCGCCGAGGAAGATGCCCGTGACCGTCAGGATCAGCCCCTCGACACCGACCGTCCCGAGCACCTGCCCCACCGTCGCCCCCGCGAGGCGCTGCTGCCCGAACTCCCGGACGCGGTAACTGGTCGCCGCGTACAGCGAGTTGACCAGCATCACACAGACGAAGACCACGATGATGCCGACGACCGTGAAGTTGAGCGTCTCGAGGTTCTTCGCGTCGATCGACTTCGCCACCCCCGAGGCCTCGACGGCCTCGCTCTCCACCGCCTGCATGGTGAGCGTGGCCGTGGCGACGGCCGTGAACAGGATCAGCGACATCAGAATCCCGGCCAGCTCGCCGGACCGCTCCCGCAGATTCCGTACCGCCAGCCACCCGCTCGCCCCGTCCAGCGGCAGCCGGTTCAGCACGCCGTCCAGCAGCCGCGGAGCCAGCAGCGCGAGGCCCACCGACAGCAGGATCGCCCCGTAGGCCGCCGGGGCCATCAGGGCCGCGTCCGATGCCGAGAACGCGAAGGTGGAGGTCACCGAGGCCACACCGGCGAGCAGGGCGGCGGACACGAGGAACTTCCGTGCCCCACCGGGCTGTTGGCGCCCACGCGTCGCCCGCCGTACGGCGAGGAAGGCGGCGCCGGCCGACGCGAGCAGCGTGATGTCGAAGCCCGTGAGGTACGCGATCGGGCCGAAGGAGTGCTCGACGGACTCGGCGACCTGGCCGCTGTCCTGGAACACCTCCAGCAGCGCCCGGCCGCCCAGCATCGCCGGGCCGATCGCCAGCGCCGCACCGACCAGGGCCACCACCACGGCCTCACCGACCACCATCCGCTTGAGCTGCGCCGGAGTCGCCCCCGAGCAGCGCAGCAGCTCCAGCTCGGCGGCGCGCTGCCGGACGTTGACCGTGAGCGTCGAGGCGACGGCGAAGAAGACCAGCAGGGTGCCGTAGCCACCGACCACGCCCGCTGCCGTGGACAGGGTCTCGGCGCTGGTGGAGTCGACGCCGTCCTGCGCCGCCGTGTCGTGCATCGAGTTGAACGTCATGATGATCGCCGCGCCCAGGAACGCGGACAGCAGGGTCGCGAGGAACCGCCCGGGGCGGTGCCGGATCGACCGCATGGCCAGCAGGAACATCGCTCACACCGCCACGGCCACGTCGTCGCCCAGGTGTGCCAGCCGCTCGGCCACCGCGTCCGGGGTCGGCGCGTCCACGCGGCCCGCCAGCCGGCCGTCCGCCAGGAACAGCACCGAGTCCGCGTAGGAGGCGGCGACGGGGTCGTGGGTGACCATCACCACGGTGCGGCCGTGCACCCGCACCGCCTGCTGGAGCAGCCGCAGCACGTCACGGGCGCTGCGCGTGTCGAGGGCGCCCGTCGGCTCGTCCGCGAAGATCACCCGGGGCTCGGTCACGAGCGCCCGGGCGATGGCCACGCGCTGCCGCTGACCGCCGGACAGCTGGCCGGGACGGTGCCCGAGCCGGTCACCGAGGCCGACGGAGGTCAGGACCTCCCTGGCCCGTCGGCGGTCGACGCGCCGTCCGGCGAGCTTCAGCGGCAGCACCGTGTTCTGCGCGACGGTCAGCGTCTCCAGCAGGTTGTACTGCTGGAACACAAACCCGATCCGCCCCCGCCGGAACTTCGTCAACTCCGCCTCGCCGCCTCCGGTCAGCTCGGTGCCGTCCACCCGCACGATGCCGCTGTCCGGCCGGTCGAGCCCGGCCGCGCAGTGCAGCAGCGTGCTCTTGCCGGAACCCGACGGCCCCATCACCGCCGTGAAGGTGCCGCGCCCCAGCCCCAGAGTGATCCCGTCCAGAGCGGTCACGGCACCGTCGTCCCTGCCATGGGTCTTGGTGACCTTGACCAGCCGGAGCGCCTCCGCGGCGGGTCCCTTGTCGTGCGTGGGTCGCGAGCCTGTGCGCAACATCGCCATCACTCTCCGTCCGGCACCCCCTGTGCCCTGCCGAAGAAGTTACGGAGACGACGAGCCGACCACATGGGGCGCAGAACCCGTATCCGAGGGTGTACTTGACGACACCCCGGGGGACCGTCGCCGTCGATCGGCTGGCGCATGACCTCCCCGGGGCGCGGCCGCCGCCAGTCGGCGTACCGCATCCTGGTGGCCACCACCCCCGACCGCCTCACCCCCTCCCGCGCGGACGTCTGGAACAGCGGCCGCGTCACTCACCCACCTCGGTCACCGTGCGCTACATCGAGCGGGGGACCTCCAGGCCCCCGCACGCCGATCGCACGCCCCAGCTGACCTGCGGCGGCCCGTCGTGTGGCGGAGCCGGTCCGGGGAACTCGGCCGGCATGGACGAGCCGACCCGCACCCACGCCTCGTACTGGATCGAGACAGCACCACCCGGCGAGCTCGCGCCCGCGCCGGACGCCGACCTCGAGGTCGACGTCGCCGTCGTGGGCGCGGGCATCGCCGGGCTGTGCACCGCCTGGGAACTGGCCCGGCGGGGTCGCGGGGTCGCCCTGCTGGAGGCGGACCGGGTCGCCGCGGGCGTCACCGGGCACACCACCGCCAAGCTGACGGCCCTGCACACCCTGATCTACGACCGGCTCCGCCGCACCCGGGGCAAGGACGCCGCCCGCCTGTACGCGACCTCGCAGACGGACGCGATCCGGCGTGCCGCCGAGGCCACCGAGGAACTGGGCATCGACTGCGAATGGGAGGAGACGGCGGCCTACACCTACGCCGAGGACGGCGACCGTACCGACGAGCTGCGGGCCGAGGCCGACGCGGCCAGGGAAGCGGGCCTGGCCGCCGAGTTCGTGACCGAGACCGAGCTGCCGTACCCGGTGGCCGGCGCGGTGCGCGTCGCGGAGCAGGCGCAGTTCCACCCCCGCAAGTACCTGATGGCGCTGGCCGCCGACCTGAAGCGCCTCGGCGGCCGGCTCCACGAGCACACGCGCGTGGTCGGCCTCTCCGAGGGCGAGCCCTGTGACCTGACGACCGAGGACGGTGTGAAGGTGCGGGCCGGCACCGTCGTGGTCGCCACCCACTACCCGATCTTCGACCGAGCACTCCTGTTCACCCGCCTCTCGCCGCGGCGCGAACTGGTCGTCGCCGCCCCCGTCGCCGCGGCCGGTGCCCCCACCGGCATGTACATCACCCCCGAGCAGCACACCCGCTCCGTGCGCACCGCACCCCACGGCGACGG
The DNA here is from genome assembly GCF_015160855.1 of Streptomyces ferrugineus. NCBI lineage: Bacteria > Bacillati > Actinomycetota > Actinomycetes > Kitasatosporales > Streptomycetaceae > Streptomyces > Streptomyces ferrugineus. Next base: position 4,429,894 of record NZ_CP063373.1, read on the forward strand.
CGAGCGCCTGCTCATCGTCACCGGCGAGCACTTCACCCCGGGCTCCGGCGTCGATGTCGAGGCACGCTTCGACGCCCTGTCCGACTGGGCGGTGCAGCGCTTCGGTGACCTCACCTTCACCCACCGGTGGGCCACTCAGGACAACGACCCCACCGACTCCGTACCGCTCGTCGGCCCCCTGCACCCCGCGAGCCGGCACGCCTATGTGGCCACCGGCTTCGGCGGCTGGGGACTCAGCGGCGGCATCATGGCGGGCAGGCTGCTGTGCGATCTGGTCACCGGCCGCGAGAACCCGTGGAGCGAGCTGTACGACCCCTGCCGGGTGATGTCGGTCCTGCGCGAGGGCAAGGACTTCGTCAGGCACCAAGCCGACGTGGCCCGCCACTTCGTCGGCGACCGGCTCCAGCACCTGCCGGGCCCCTCGGCCCCGTCCGTGGCCGACATCGCCCCCGGCGACGGAGCCGTCGTCCACGTGTCCGGCAAGCGCCGCGCCGTCCACCGCGACGAGGACGGCACGCTGCACGCCCTCTCCGCGAAGTGCACCCACCTGGGCTGCCTGGTCGCGTTCAACCGCGCGGAGCGGACCTGGGAATGCCCCTGCCACGGCTCCCGCTTCGCCCCCGACGGGAGGGTCGTACAGGGACCCGCCGTGCGGCCGCTGGAGCCGCGCGACATCTGAGGCGACCCGCTCAGCCGACCAGCACCACCTCCAGGGTGCGCGGGCCGTGCACCCCCTCGACCCGGTCCAGTTCGATGTCGCTGGTCGCCGACGGGCCGGAGATCCACGTCAACGGGCGGGCCGGGTCGAGGTGTTCGAGGGCCTGCGGGACGGAGGACACCACCTGCTCCGGGACCCGTACGACACAGATGTGGTGGTCGGGGACGAGGGTGATACGGCGTCGGCCCTGGTCGGGGGAGCCGTCCAGGACGATGGTGCCGGTCTCGGCGACCGCCACGGCACACGCCGTCACCACGCTGTCGACCTGGTCCAGTTCGTGCGGGGTGCTCTCCGCCCGGTCCGCGACCTGCTCGGCGTCGGCCGCCGACAGCCACTCGCGATCCAGTCCGGGCGGCACGAGCACCGACTTCGCGCCGCGCGCCGCGAGCATCCCGGCGATCGTCGCCGGGAGGTCGGCGAGGGTGCAGCGGTGCACGATCGCCCGGTAGTCCGCCAGGTTCTCGGCCAGCAGGTCGGTCGTTTCCTCGACGCCGCTGTCCCCGTGTGCGCGTAGGTACCCGCGTTCGATCGGGCTGTCGTCGCTCGGTACGTCGGCCGGCACGTCGGCCAGCGCGCGCCGCACCCGGCCCAGGATCCGTTCCCTGCTGCTCACTTGGCGCCGTCCCTTCCACCGTGCGTGCGCTGCCACCAGTCCCGGAACGGCTCCGCCGGCAGGGCCGGCAGATCCCGGGTCCCGCTCCACGCCCTGCCCGGCCCCGGCAGGGAGCGCGGATGCAGCCGGCGGGTGCGCGAGGCGAGCCGCTGGCCGGTGCGCAGCGCGCCCGGGCGGCTGAACGCCCAGCGCGCCGCCCGCATCGCGGCCCGCTCGGCGGCATGCCCCTTCGCGGGTTTGAGCACCACCTTGTTGCCCTGAGCCGTCACCTCGCCGCCCTCAACGACCCGCTCCCGCAGATGCACCAGCACCTCGGGGATGTCGATGGCGACCGGGCACACCTCGTAACAGGCGCCGCACAGCGACGAGGCGTACGGCAAAGACGCGTCGATCTCGCTGGTCACGCCCCTCAGCTGAGGGCTCAGGATGGCGCCGATCGGGCCGGGGTAGACCGAGCCGTAGGCGTGTCCGCCGGCCCGCTCGTACACCGGGCACACGTTCAGGCACGCCGAGCAGCGGATGCAGCGCAGGGCCTGGCGGCCGACCTCGTCGGCGAGGGTGTCGGTGCGGCCGTTGTCCAGCAGCACCAGGTGGAAGGTGCGCGGCCCGTCGTCGTCCGTGGTGCCGGTCCACGTGGACGTGTACGGGTTCATGCGCTCGGCGGTCGAGGAGCGGGGCAGGGTCTGCAGGAACACCTCCAGGTCCCGCCAGGTGGGCACGATCTTCTCGATGCCGACGACCGAGATCAGCGTCTCGGGCAGGGTCAGGCACATCCGCCCGTTGCCCTCGGACTCCACGACGACCAGGGTGCCGGTCTCGGCGACCATGAAGTTGGCGCCGGAGACGCCGACCTTGGCGCGCAGGAACTTCTCGCGCAGGTGCAGGCGTGCCGCCTCCGCCAGTTCGGCGGGCGTGTCGGTCAGGCCCTCGGGCGCCGGCCGGCCCCACTCTCCCATCTCGTGGGTGAAGATGTCCCGGATCTCGCCCCGGTTGCGGTGGATGGCCGGGACGAGGATGTGCGAGGGCCGGTCCTTGCCCAACTGCACGATCAGCTCGGCGAGATCGGTCTCGTAGGCGCGGATGCCCTCCGCCTCCAGTGCCTCGTTCAGCCCGATCTCCTGCGTGGCCATCGACTTGACCTTGACGACCTCCGACTCGCCGGTCGCCTTCACCAGGTCCGTCACGATCCGGTTGGCCTCGTCGGCGTCGGCGGCCCAGTGGACGGTGCCGCCCGCCGCCGTGACCGACTCCTCCAACCGCACCAGATACCGGTCGAGATGACGCAGCGTATGGTCCTTGATCCGCTTGCCCGCCTCGCGCAGCTCCGCCCAGTCGGACACCTCGGCGACCGCCTTGGCCCGCTTGGCGCGGATCGTGTGCGTGGCGTGCCGCAGATTGCCGCGCAGAGTCGAGTCGTGCACGGCCCCGTGCGCGGCCTTCGGAAAGGCCGGCATCCCGAGATACGTCCCACTCATGCCGCCGGCTCCTCCTCCGTGCTGGCCAGAATCTCCGCGATGTGCACCGGCCGCATCCCGGTCCGCAGCCGCGCCATGGTCCCGCCGATGTGCATCAGACAGGAGTTGTCCGCCGCGCACAGCACCTCGGCGCCGGTCGACTCGGCGTTGTGCACCTTGTCCGCGCCCATCGCCGCCGAGACATCGGAGTTCTTCAGCGCGAAGGTGCCACCGAACCCACAGCACTCCTCGGCCCCCGGCAACTCCACCAACTCCAGCCCCTTGACCGCCTTCAGCAGCCGCCGAGGCCGCTCGCCGAGCCCCAGCCCGCGCAGCCCGTGACAGGTCGGGTGGTACGTCACCTTGTGCGGGTAGTAGGCCCCGACATCCGTCACCCCCAGCACATCCACCAGGAACTCCGTCAGCTCGTACGTCTTCGGCACCACGGGCGCCAGCGTCGCCGCGAGGGCGTCCCCGCGCCCCTCCGCCCGCGCCCGCTCACCCATGCGCGGATACAGCTCCCGCACCATCGCCCCGCACGATCCGGACGGGGTGACGATCGCCTCGTACTCCCCGAAGACATCGGAGAAATGCCGGGCCAGCGGCTCGGCCTCATGGCGGTATCCGGTGTTGTAGTGCGCCTGTCCGCAACAAGTCTGGGCCATCGGGAAGTCGACCTCGACGCCCAGCCTGGTCAGCAGTTTCACCACGGCGCGCCCGGTGTCCGGATAGAGCGTGTCGTTGACGCAGGTCAGGAACAGGGCGACACGCATCGCGGCTCCTTGTGATCGATCATCGGATGAGTGCAGGGTAATGCGGGCGCGCGGCCCGGGGGAGACCCCGCTCACCCCCGGGCGAGCCGGGCCTCCGCCTCGCTCCAGCGCGCCGCGTCCCCGCGCGGCTCGTACCGCGTCAACGGCTGCGTACGGGTGAGCAGTCGCCGCCCGTCGGCGAGGTCGCCGACCAGGTCGTGGGCCCGCGCCTGGACGAGGACGTTCCCGAGCGCGGCGGCCTCGGCCGGACCGGCCACCACCGGCAGCCCGCAGGCGTCGGCGGTGAGCTGGCACAACAGGGCGTTGCGGGTGCCGCCCCCGACGACGTGCACGACGTCCACCGGATGACCGGCCAGCCGCTGCGCGTCCTGGACGGCCCGGCGGTGGGCGAGGGCGAGCGAGTCGAGGATGCAGCGGGTGATCTCGGCGGGCGAGACGGGCACCGGCTGCCCCGAGGCGCGGCACGCCTCGGCGATCCGCTCCGGCATCCGCCCGGGCGCCAGGAACGCCGCGTCCCCCGCGTCCACGACCGACCGCAGCGCCGGCGCCTTGGCGGCGTCCAGTAGCAGCGCACCCAGGTCCGGGTCGCCCCAGGCCCGTACGCACTCCTGGAGCAGCCACAGCCCCATGATGTTCCGCAGATACCGGACCGTGCCGTCAAGACCCAGCTCATTGGTGAAGTTGGCGGCCCGGCTCTCCTCGGTGAGCACGGGCGCGTCCAGCTCCAGCCCCGCCAGCGACCAGGTCCCGGTGCAGATGTACGCGAACCGCTCGCCGTCGGCCGGTACGGCGGCCACGGCGGAGGCGGTGTCGTGCGACCCGACGGCCGTCACCGGCACCGGGCCGGTGAGCCCGGTCTCCTCCAGCACCGCCTCGCGCAGCAGCCCCGCCGGATCGCCGGGCTGCCGCAGCGGAGCGAACAGGTCCAGGTCGATGCTCAGCCGGGAGGCGACGTCATACGACCAGTCGCGCGTGCGCGGGTCGATGAGCTGGGTGGTGGAGGCGTTGGTGAGCTCGGTGCCCTGCTCGCCGGTGAGCCAGTACGTCAGCAGGTCGGGGATGAGCAACAGCCGCTCGGCATGGGACAGTTGGGCCGAGGCGTGCGCCGCCGTGAGCTGGTACAGGGTGTTGAACGGCGCGTACTGCAGCCCGGTGGCGGCGTACAGCTCCCGCGTCGGCACGGTCGCCCACACCTTCTCGGCGACCCCCTCCGTCCGGGAGTCCCGGTAGTGCACGGGATTGCCGAGCAGCGCCCCGTCGGCGTCCAGCAGCCCGTAGTCCACGGCCCAGCTGTCGATGCCGACCGAGTCGACCTGCCCGGCCGTCCGCAGCCCGTCCAGCACCCCGGCGTAGAGACCGAGGACGTCCCAGCGCAGCCCCTCCGGCACCCGCACCGGCCGGTTCACGAACCGGTGCGCCTCGGTCAGCTCCAGGCTGTCGGGTCCGACGCGGCCGACCATGACACGCCCGCTGGACGCGCCGAGGTCGACCGCGGCGTACGACTTCACGGCCGCGCTCACCGCAGGAAGGCGGCCGCGACGCCGGCGTCGACCGGGATGTGCAGTCCGGTGGTGTGCGTCAGGTCCCCGCCGGTCAGGGCGAAGACGGCGTTCGCCACATGCTCGGGCAGCACCTCGCGCTTGAGGATGGTCCGCTGGGCGTAGAACTCGCCGAGCTTCTCCTCCTCGACGCCGTACACGGCGGCGCGCTGAGCACCCCACCCCCCGGCGAAGATCCCCGAGCCACGCACGACACCGTCCGGGTTGATCCCGTTGACGCGGACGCCGTGTTCGCCCAGCTCGGCGGCCAGCAGCCGCACCTGGTGGGCCTGATCGGCCTTGGTGGCCGAGTAGGCGATGTTGTTGGGCCCGGCGAAGACGGCGTTCTTGGAGGCGATGTAGACGATGTCGCCGCCCAGCTTCTGAGCGATCATCACGCGCGCGGCCTCCCGCGACACGAGGAAGGAACCGCGCGCCATGATGTCGTGCTGAAGGTCCCAGTCCTTGGCCGAGGTCTCGAGCAGCGGCTTGGAGACGGAGATCCCGGCGTTGTTCACGACCAGGTCGACACCGCCGAAGGCCAGCACGGCCGCCTTGAACGCGTCGGCGATCTGCTCCTCGGAGGTGACGTCCACCGTCACGGCGACGGCCTTGTCGGACCCACCGAGCTCCTCGGCGACGGCCTCGGCGTTGTCGCCGTTGAGGTCCGCGACGACCACACACGCGCCCTCGGCGACCAGCCGCTGCGCGATGGCCTTCCCGATGCCGCTGCCCGCCCCGGTCACCAGCGCCACCCGCGTCGCCAGCGCCTTGGGCTTCGGCATCCGCTGAAGCTTGGCCTCCTCCAGCGCCCAGTACTCGATCCGGAACTTCTCGGACTCCTCGATGGGCGCGTAGGTCGAGACGGCCTCGGCCCCCCGCATGACGTTGATGGCGTTGACGTAGAACTCGCCGGCCACCCGGGCGGTCTGCTTGTCCTTGCCGAAGGAGAACATGCCGACGCCCGGGATCAGCACGATCGCCGGGTCGGCGCCGCGCATGGCGGGGGAGTCGGGCAGGGCGTGCCGCTGGTAGTAGGCGGCGTACTCGTCGCGGTACTCGGCGTGCAGCTCCTCGAGGCGTGCGACGGCCTCGTCGAGCGGAGCGGTCGGCGGCAGATCCAGCACCAGCGGCCGCACCTTGGTCCGCAGGAAATGGTCCGGGCAGGAGGTGCCCAGGGCCGCAAGACGCGGGTGCTCGGCGCTCGCGAGGAAGTCGAGGACGACTTCGGAGTCGGTGAAGTGACCGACCTGCGGACGGTCCTGCGAGGCGATGGCCCGGATGACCGGCGCCAGCGCCGCGGCCCGCTCCCGACGCTCGCCGGCGCCCAGGGCCGCGTAGCCCTCGATCACCGGCCCGAAGGGCTCCGGCTTCCCGCGCTCGGCCAGGAAGCTCTCGGCGGTGCGGATGATGTGCAGCGAGTTGCGCTCGCACTCCTCGGAGGTGTCACCCCAGGCGGTGATGCCATGCCCGCCGAGGACGCACCCGATGGCCTGCGGGTTGGCGGCCTTCACAGCGGCGATGTCGAGCCCGAGCTGGAACCCGGGCCGCCGCCAGGGCACCCACACCACGCTGTCCCCGAAACACTCGGCGGTCAGCTTCTCCCCGTCGGCGGCACAGGCCAGCGCGATACCGGAGTCGGGATGCAGATGATCGACGTGCGCGGCCTCGACGAGCCCGTGCATGGCGGTGTCGATGGAGGGAGCCGCCCCACCCTTGCCGTGCAGGCAGTAGTCGAACGCGGCGACCATCTCGTCCTCACGCTCGACACCCGGGTAGACGTCGACGAGCGCGCGCATCCGGTCCAGCCGCAGCACGGCGAGCCCGCCCTCGGTGAGCGTGCCGAGGTCACCCCCGGACCCCTTGACCCACATCAGCTCCACGTCACCACCGGTGACGGGGTCGGTGTCGGTGCCCTTGGCGGAGGCGTTGCCGCCGGCGTAGTTGGTGTTACGGGGATCGGCGCCGAGCCGATGGGAACGCGCGAGGAGGGCGGCGGCTTCGGGGTGGGGAGCCATGATCATTCAGTCCTATCTGGAAGAGGGTGCGGGGAGCGCCCCGATAGGGGCGCGGGGAACTGCGCGACCAGCCACAGACGGCCGGCAGTCCGCAACGAAACAGAACCCGGCAGACGCTCACGCCCCCCAACCGGCCTGCTGCCCACCAACCCGCTCGGCCACGATCTTCTCGGCCCACCCGGACCGGGCATACGCAGCGATCGGGTCGGCATCGAGACCCATCTCCTCCCGCACCTCACGAAGCAGCGGACGCACATCCGTGTTGTACGCGTCCATCACCACGGCATTCGCCCCGAGCACATCACCGGCAGCCTGCGCCTCGGCCAAAGCGACGCGGTCAACCAGCAACGCCTTCGCTGTCGCCTCCTGCACATTCATCACCGACCGGATGATCGCCGGGATCTTCGCCTCGATGTTGTGGCACTGGTCGAGCATGAAGGCGACCTCGGGAGTGAACCCACCGCCGCGCACCACCTCGTACATGATCCGGAACAACTGGAACGGATCCGCAGCGCCCACCATCAGGTCGTCATCCGCATAGAACCGCGAGTTGAAGTCGAACCCACCGAGCTTGCCCTCCCGCAGCAGCGTCGCGACGATGAACTCGATGTTGGTGCCGGGAGCGTGATGCCCGGTGTCGACCACGACCTGCGCCTTCTCGCCGAGCTTCAGACAGTGCGCATACGCCGTCCCCCAGTCCGGCACATCCGTCGTGTAGAAGGCCGGCTCGAAGAACTTGTACTCCAGCAGCATCCGCTGTCCGTCCCCGAGCCGCTCGTAGACCTCGGCCAATCCCTCAGCAAGCCGGTCCTGCCGGGCCCGGATGTCGTCCTGCCCGGGGTAATTGGTGCCGTCCGCGAACCACAGCTTCAGATCGGCGGAGCCCGTCGCGTCCATGATGTCGACGCACTCCAGCAGATGGTCCACGGCCTTGCGCCGCACCGCCGCATCGGGATGGCAGATGCTCCCCAGCCTGTAGTCGTCGTCCTGGAAGGTGTTGGAGTTGATCGCGCCCAGCTTCACACCACGCTCTTCGGCGTGCTTGGCCAGCTCTGCGTATCCATCGGAGCCGTCGACCTTGTCCCAGGGGATGTGCAGCGCGACGGTCGGGGCCACGCCGGTGAACGCGTGCACCTGAGCGGCGTCGTCCAGCTTCTCGTAAGGCGTGCGTGGAACGCCCTGCTGGGCGAACACCTTGAACCGCGTCCCCGAGTTCCCGTACGCCCACGACGGCGTTTCGACGGCCTGGGTCTTGAGTGCGGCCTTCACCGCGGCGAGCTCGGTCACTGAGGGCTCCTGTGACATCGGGAGGGAAGTCGGACGGTGGTCGTCTGAAGCGCTTCGCTGTGAAACGATTCAAGACGGGAACGTATGGGCCCTCCGAAGGGGTGTCAAGCCCCGTGGCCAAGGCTGTTCCCTGTGACTCCCCCGTGACCTTCGGGCATCGAAATATTTTCGACACGAACCCATTGACGTGACATGGGCTCCATGCCTAACGTCCCGGCAACCCAGTTGAAACCTTTCACGACGCCGAGAGGCCCGTCCCGCCGGCGTCGTCGAGGAGCCCCCATGACCCACCCGTCCACCACGGGTCCGGCCCCGGTTCTCGCGCTCAGGGACGTCTCGAAGTCCTTCGGCGCGGTCCGCGCCCTGCGGGACGTCTCCCTGGAACTGTTCCCCGGAGAGGTGCACGCCCTCGCCGGAGAGAACGGCGCGGGCAAGTCGACCCTGATCAAGACGCTCGCCGGCGTGCACCGGCCCGACGCGGGCCAGGTGCTGCTCGACGGCGCGCCCGTCGTCTTCCACGGCCCGGGCGACGCCCGTGACGCCGGCATCGCCGTGATCTACCAGGAGCCGACCCTCTTCCCGGACCTGTCGATCGCCGAGAACATCTTCATGGGCCGCCAGCCGCGCCGCGCCCTCGGCCGGATCGACCACAGGTCCACCCACGAGGCGACCCTGGCCCTGATGCAGCGCCTCGGCGTCGAACTCGACCCCGACCGCCCCGCGCGCGGCCTGTCCATCGCCGACCAGCAGATCGTCGAGATCGCCAAGGCACTCTCCTTCGACGCCCGCGTCCTGATCATGGACGAGCCGACCGCCGCCCTCACCGGCAGCGAGGTCGCCCGCCTCTTCGGCGTGGTGCGCACCCTGCGCGAACAGGGCGCCGCCGTCCTGTTCATCTCCCACCGGCTGGAGGAGATCTTCCAGATCTGCCGGCGGGTCACCACCCTGCGCGACGGCGCCTGGATCGCCAGCGAGCCGCTGGACGGCATGACCGAGGACGACCTCGTCCGCCGCATGGTCGGCCGCGACCTCGACGAGCTGTACCCCAAGCAGGACGTGAAGCCCGGCGCGGTCGCCCTCAGCGTGCGCCGGCTGACCCGCGAGGGCGTCTTCACCGACGTCTCCTTCGACGTACGGCACGGTGAGATTGTCGGCCTCGCCGGGCTCGTCGGCGCGGGACGTACGGAAGTCGCACGAGCCGTGTTCGGCATCGACCGCTGGGACGCCGGCGAGGTCTCCGTCGAGGGCAAGGCCCTGGTCAACGGCGCCCCGTCCACCGCCATGGCCTCCGGACTCGCCCTCGTCCCCGAGGACCGGCGCGCCCAGGGCCTGGTGATGGACATGTCCATCGAGCGCAACATCGGCCTGACCGGACTTCGTACGACGGTCAGGGCCGGCTTCATGGACCGCGGCGCCGAACGCAGCCGCTCCCTCGACTGGGCCGTCAAGCTCCAGGTGAAGTACGCCCGGATCGCGGACACCGTGAACACCCTGTCCGGCGGCAACCAGCAGAAGGTCGTCCTCGCCAAGTGGCTCGCCACCGGCCCCAAGGTGCTGATCGTCGACGAGCCCACCCGCGGCATCGACGTCGGCACCAAGGCCGAGGTGCACCGGCTGCTCAGCGAACTGGCCGCCGACGGGGTGGCCGTCCTGATGATCTCCTCCGACCTGCCCGAGATCCTCGGCATGGCCGACCGCGTGCTCGTGATGCACGAGGGCCGCCTGACCGCCGAGATCCCGCGCTCCGAAGCCACCGAGGAAACCGTGATGGCCGCAGCCACCGGGAGGGCCGCCGCATGACGGTGACCACTCCCCGAGAGGCCCCCGTGACCGACGTACCCAAGTCCAGCGGCACCCGCCTGGTCGACCGCGTGTTCAAGATGCGCGAACTCGCCATCCTGGTCGTCTTCGCGGCGATGATCGTCGTCACACAGATCGGCAACAGCGAGTTCCTCACCGAGCAGGGCATCAAGGACCTGCTGCTGAACGCGACGATCCTCGTCCTCGTCGCCACCGGCCAGTCCCTGGTGGTGATCACCAGGAACGTCGACCTGTCGGTCGGCTCCACACTCGGCATCAGCGCCTTCGCCGCCGGTACGTACCTGCAGGGCGGCGGCAACTCGGTCGTCGCCGTGTTCCTGGCGGTCCTGATGGGCATCGCCTTCGGTCTGCTGAACGGTCTGCTCGTCAGCCTCGGCCAGGTGCCCGCGCTGGTGGTCACGCTCGGCACGCTCTACATCATCCGCGGCATCGACTCCATCTGGGTCGGCTCCCGCCAGATCACCGCCTCCGACCTCCCGGACGGCTTCGTCGACTTCGGCTCCGGCGGCATCTCCGCGGTGCCGTGGCTGGCGCTGATCGCCCTCGCGGTGCTGGTGGCGACCGCGTACTACCTCAAGCACTTCGGCAGCGGCCGCGAACTGTACGCCCTCGGCTCCAACCCGGAGGCGGCCCGCCTGGCCGGCATCCCGGTGCGCAAGCGGATCCTCGCCGCGTACACCTTCTGCGGGGCGCTCGCCGGACTCGCCGGCGCGATGTACCTGGCCCGGTTCGGCAACGTCGACTCCGGCACCGGCAACGGCTATGAACTCACCGTCGTCAGCGCGGTCGTGGTCGGTGGCGTCGTCTTCACCGGCGGCTCCGGCAGCGTCTACGGCGCGGCGCTCGGCGCGCTGCTGCTGACCTCCATCAACAGCGTGCTGCCCGCCCTCGGCGTCAGCTCCGTCTGGGTGCTCGCCATCAACGGCATCCTGCTCCTCCTCGCCATCGCCGTCGACCGGATCGTCGCGCTGCGCGTGGCCTCCGCCCTGAAGAAGAGGAACGCCCGCCATGGCTGACTTCCCGCTCTCGCGCGCCGTTCGCTGGGACACGGTCGTCGGCGCCCTCCTCATCGTCGTACTGCTGCTGTCGTTCGGGTTCGTCGACGGGTTCGGCAACGCGCTGAACCTGTCGTTCCTGATCGGCAACACCCTCCCGATCGCCCTGATCGCGCTGCCGATGACCCTGCTCGTCGTCTCGGGCGAGATCGATCTGTCGGTCGCCTCCACCGCCGGGCTCTCGGGCGCGGTGATGGGCGCGCTGTGGAACCAGGGCATGACGATCGAGACGATCATCCCGATCTGTCTGCTGCTCGGTGTGGTCTGCGGGCTGGTCAACGGCCTGCTGGTCACCCGGCTCGGACTGCCCTCCCTCGCCGTCACCATCGGCACGCTCGCCGCCTACCGGGGCATCGCGCAGATCGTGCTCGGCTCGGACGCGGTGACCGACTTCCCGACCCAGTACCTGGACTTCGCGGCCGGACGCATCGGCGACACCTTCATCCCGTACGCCTTCCTGCCCTTCCTGGTCCTCCTCGCCATCGCCGTGGTCGCGCTGCACGCCATGCCGTTCGGACGGTCGCTGTTCGCGATCGGCGCGAGCGAGGAGGCGGCGCGGTTCGCCGGGATCCGGGTCAAGCGGCAGAAGCTGATCCTGTTCACGCTCACGGGCCTGATGGCCTCGCTGACCGGGATCTTCTGGGCGCTGCACTACGCGAGCGCCCGCTATGACAACGCCACCGGCCTCGAACTCTCCGTCGTGGCCGCCGTACTGCTCGGCGGCATCGACTTCGACGGCGGCAAGGGAACGCTCGGCGGCGCGATCGCGGGAGTCTTCCTGCTCGGTGCGCTCCAGAACGTCATGAGCCTCCAGGACGTCTCCGCCCAGTCGCAGATCGTCGTCACCGGCGTTCTGCTCGTCCTCTCCGTGCTCGGCCCCCGGGTCGCACGCCAGATCGCCGTAGCGAGGGCGGGCCGCAGAGCCGCGTAAACGCTCCGCTGGAAAGCCGTTGCAAGTCTGCCGGCCGCCTGTGGCTGGTCGCGCAGTTCCCCGCGCCCCTTGGGGCATCCACTCACCTCCGTCAAAAGGACCCGTCATGCGCAAGTCATCCCTCCGCCGTACCTCGGCCGGCCTCGCCGCCGTCACCTCCCTCGCCCTGGCGCTGACCGCCTGCGGCGGCACCACCAAGGAGGACGTCAAGAACGAGGGCGCCTCCGCCGCCACCGCCGGCAAGGCCGACCCGAACGCCGAGCTGAAGAAGGGCCTGACCGTCGGCTTCCTGCCCAAGCAGGTCAACAACCCCTACTTCACCTCCGCCGACAAGGGCGGCGAGGCGGCCCTGAAGGAGCTGGGCTCCAGCTACAAGGAGGTCGGTCCGTCCAGCGCCACCGACACCGCCGGCCAGGTCTCCTACGTCAACACGCTCACCCAGCAGCAGGTCGACGCGATGGCCGTGTCCGCGCAGGACCCGGGCGCCCTGTGCACCGCGCTCAAGCAGGCCATGAAGAACGGCATCAAGGTCGTCACCTACGACTCCGACACCACCGCCGACTGCCGCAACGCCTTCGTCTCGCAGGCCTCCGCCGAGGACCTCGGCCGCACCGAGGTGCAGCTGCTCGCCGAGCAGATCGACTACAAGGGCGAGATCGCGATCCTGTCCGCCGCGCAGACCGCGACGAACCAGAACATCTGGATCGACTTCATGAAGGAGGAGCTGAAGGACCCCAAGTACAAGGACATCAAGCTGGTCAAGGTCGCCTACGGTGACGACGACGCCCAGAAGTCCTTCCAGCAGACCCAGGGCCTGCTCCAGGAGTACCCGAACCTGAAGGGGATCATCTCCCCGACCACCGTCGGCATCAAGGCCGCCGCCCAGTACCTGTCGGGCTCCAAGTACAAGGGCAAGGTCAAGCTGACCGGCCTCGGCACCCCCAACGACATGCGCAAGTACGTCAAGAACGGCACCGTCGAGGCGTTCGAGCTGTGGGACCCGGCCAAGCTCGGCGACCTGGCCGCCCGCGCCGCCGTCGCCCTGGTCTCCGGCCAGATCACCGGCAAGGAGGGTGAGACCTTCAAGGCCGGCGACACCACGTACACCATCGGCAAGGACGGCGTGATCAGCCTCGGCAAGCCGACCGTCTTCGACGCCAAGAACATCGACCAGTACAACTTCTGAGTCTGGAGCGGTACTTCATGCAGCGCGTCTGTTTTCTGCTCAAGGTCCGCAAGGACAAGCTCGCCGAGTACCGCGAACGCCATGCCGCCGTGTGGCCGGAGATGCTCGAAGCGCTCTCGGCCACCGGCTGGCACAACTACTCGCTCTTCCTGCGCGACGACGGCCTCCTCGTCGGCTACCTGGAGACCGAGGACTTCGAGGCCGCCAAAGCCGGTATGGAGGCCACCGAGGTCAACGCCCGTTGGCAGGCCGAGATGGGCGAGTTCTTCGAAGCCCTCGACGGCGCCCGCCCCGACGAGGCGATGAAACCGCTCACCGAAGTGTTCCACCTCGCCTGACCCCCGCTGTATCCCCCTTCCCCTCCTCTGCCTTCCTCGCCGACAATGGAGTCCCCCGAGATGAAGAGACGCACGCTGCTGGGTGCCGCACTCGCCGGAGCCGTCATGACCCCCGCCCTCACCTCCGGCATCGCCCGCGCCGCGGACCCGGGCCCGTCCCTCACCCTGACCGGCACCACCACACTCGACACCCAGGCCATCTTCTTCGTGTCGTACGACGGCCTGGTCAACAACAACGCCTTCCAGAAGAACGGCCTGCTGACCTACAAGGGCTACCAGTACGCCGTCTGGTACACCGCCGACCGCAACGCCGTCGTCGGCCGGCGCAAGTTCGGGTCCAGCACCTGGTCCACGGTCAAGGTCGGCCACACGCTCCGCTACAACGACTCCCACAACGTCATCTCCATGGGCCTTTCCAAGGTCGACGGCCGCCTCCACCTCAACATGGACTCGCACAGCGACGGCTTCACCTACGTCAAGTCGGTCGCCGGCCTCATGGACAACCCGGACGGCCTGAGCTGGACCGCGAGCCGCTTCGGCGCCCCCCAGTCCACCCTGGACGGCCTCGCGCTCACCTCGCAGTTCACCTACCCGCAGTTCATCTCCACCCCCGAGGGCAGGCTCCAGCTCAGCTACCGGGTCGCCGTCTCCGGCAACGGCCGCAACGCCCTGGCCGAGTACGACGGTTCGAAGTGGACCAACCTCGGCGAGTGGAGCAGCTCCACCGGGACGTACAGCAGCGAGCACGGCTCCTCGACCGCCCGCAACATGTACCTGCACGGCATCGACTACGACCGCAACGGCCGGCTGCACTCCTTCTTCACCTGGCGCGAGCAGAACGGCGCCGTGATGTGCTCGTCCGGCGGCATCACCAACCACGACACCGGCTACGTCTACTCCGACGACCGCGGCCGCACCTGGCGCAACAACGCGGGCACCGTCGTCGGCACCACCGGCGGCTCCGACAAGGTCGCCGTCACCGACGGCGGCCTGGTCGTCGACCCGCTCAACCCCGACCACTCCCTGATGAACCAGGAGAGCCAGTTCACCGACTCCGCCGGCCTGCCGCACGCGATCATCAGCTACGTCCCCGGCCGCTTCGGCCAGTGCACCACCAACTACGTCGCCGACCGCACCGCCAACGGCCGCGCCTTCCACGTCCGCAAGAACTCCTCGGGTGCGTGGCAGAAGACGGAGATCCCGGTTCCGCTCAACTCCAGCCAGCGCACCAAGCTGATCCTGGACAAGTACGACAACGCGTACGCGATCTTCCCGTTCTGCCGGATCGCCGGCGCCTCCAAGGCCTCCGGATACACCGACTGGTCGGTCCTGTACGACGGCGTCACGGCCGGGCTGAACGCGTTCGGCGAGGTCGTGATCGACGAGACACGTGTCGGACAGGACAACTTCCTGTCGATCATGTACCAGGAGAAGTCCAGCGGTACGACGCCCTCGGCGCTGCGCAACCTCAACTTCCGCCTGCCTGCCTGATCGCAGCCGTTGTGGGCGGCTTGACGGTAATGTGAAGGCCCTTCCCGCCGCCCGTGTCTTTTCTGTCTCACTGGAGGTCCCTGCCCGATGACCCAGTCGGTGGGTATCAAGGACGTCGCCCGCGCCGCCGGAGTCTCCGTCGGCACGGTCTCGAACGTCATCAACCGTCCGGACACGGTCGCGACCGAGACCCGGGCGCGGGTGCAGTCCGCGATAGACCGGCTGGGCTATGTCCGCAGCGAGTCCGCGCGCCAGCTGCGCGCGGGCCGCAGCAGGATCATGGGCCTGCTCGTCCTCGACATGGGCAACCCCTTCTTCGTCGACGTGGCGCGCGGCGCCGAACGCACCGCGCGCGACGCCGGACTCGGCGTGATGGTCTGCAACAGCGCACAGAGCGCGAGCGAAGAGGCCGAGTACCTGTCGCTCTTCGCCGAGCAGCGGGTGCGCGGCGTGCTGCTCACCCCGGCCGACGCCACCGGCCGCAACATCGAGGCGTTCCGGCGCCACAACATCCCCTTCGTCCTCGTCGACCGCGTAGCCGAGGGCACCACCGAGTGCTCGGTCTCCGTGGACGACGTCGCGGGCGGCGCGCTGGCCGTGCGCCACCTCGTCGACGCCGGGCACCGCTCCATCGCCTACGTCAGCGGCCCGCCCGGCCTCAACCAGGTCCGCGACCGCCGCACTGGCGCCCTGAACGCGCTTCAGGAGGCCGGCCTCGGCCCCGAGCACCTGCGCGAGCTGCCCACCGAGCGGCTCGACGTCGCCGCGGGCCGGGACGCCGGCGCCCGTCTCCTCGGCCTCGGGGGCGACCGCCCGACCGCCGTCTTCTGCGCCAACGACCTGCTCGCCCTGGGCGTGCTGCAGGCCATGTACGCCGCGGGCGTCGGCGTCCCCGACGACCTCGCGATCGTCGGCTACGATGACATCGAGTTCGCCGCCGCCGCGGCCGTCCCCCTGACCTCCGTACGGCAGCCCGCCGTCACCATGGGCACCCTCGCGGCGGAGATGCTGCTGGAGGAGACGGAGGCCGAGACCGGTGCCAAGCGGCACCAGCACCGGCGTGTCGTCCTGCAGCCGGAGTTGGTCGTCCGGCGCTCCAGCCTGTCGGCCCGCTGATCCACCGTTCAGTACGATTTCATGATCCCGGGGCTCGGTCGGCGGACGAACATGTGCTGAACTGGGACGCGGCCCGCAAACCATCCGCCCCGGGAGCACTGTTGACCGTCAGCTACCGCCAGCCCGGCGTCGTCCTCACCGACCGCCACTTCACCGTGCCCCTCGACCACGACGCCCCGACGGGCGAGACGATCGAGCTCTACGCCCGGGAGGTCGTCGCCAGCGACAAGGCGCACCAGGAACTGCCGTGGCTGGTCTACCTGCAGGGCGGCCCCGGCTTCGGCGCGAACCGCTTCGTCGGCAAGGGCGCCTGGCTCGGCCGCGCACTGAAGGAGTACCGGGTCCTGCTGCTCGACCAGCGCGGCACCGGCCACTCCACGCCCGCCAACCGCCAGACGCTGCCGCTGCGCGGCGGCCCCGCGGCCCAGGCCGACTACCTCACGCACTTCCGGGCCGACTCGATCGTCCGCGACTGCGAGGCGATCCGCCGCGAGGTGACCGGCGGCGCCCCCTGGACCGTGCTCGGCCAGAGCTTCGGCGGCTTCTGCACGGTCAGCTATCTCTCCCTCGCGCCCGAGGGCCTGACCGCCGCGATCATCACCGGCGGCCTGCCCTCGCTGGACGCGCACGCCGACGACGTCTACCGGGCGGCCTACCCGCGCATCGAGCGCAAGGTCGCCGCGCACTACGCCCGTTACCCGCAGGACGTCGAGCGCGCCCGCCGTATCGCCGACCACCTCCACACCGACGACGTCGTCCTGCCCAACGGCTACCGCCTCACCGCCGAGGCCTTCCAGTCCCTCGGCATCCTCCTCGGCGGCAGCGAGGGCAGCCACCGCCTGCACTACCTCCTGGAGGACGCCTTCGTCCGCACCCCGCAGGGCCCCGCCCTCTCGGACGCCTTCCGGGAAGAGGCCCAGGGCCTGCTGTCCTACGCGAGCCACCCCCTGTACGCCCTCGTCCACGAGGCGATCTACGGCCAGGACACCCGTCCCACCGCCTGGTCAGCCGAGCGCGTGCGCGCCGAGTTCCCGCAGTTCGACGTGGCCAAGACCCTCGCCGGCGACGGGCCGTTGCTGTTCACCGGGGAGTCGATCCACCCCTGGATGTTCGACAGCGACCCGGCGCTGCGCCCGCTGCGCGAGACCGCCGACCTGCTCGCCGCCCGCACCGACTGGACACCCCTGTACGACTCGGCGCGCCTGGCCGCCAACGAGGTGCCGGTCGCGGCGGCCGTCTACCACGACGACATGTACGTCGACACCGCCCACTCCCTGGCCACCGCCCGCGCGATCCGCGGCCTGCGCACCTGGGTCACCGACGAGTTCGAGCACGACGGCGTACGGGCCGGCGGCCCCCGCGTCCTGGACCGGCTGCTGGCGCTCACCCGTGACGAAGCGTGATGTCGGTGTCACACGTTAGGGTGCGGACATGACCGAGCCGACGCCCCCTCAGCTCAAGCCGATGCCCGACGACTGGCAGCGCGCCCTCGCCGTCGTCGCGCACCCGGACGACCTCGAGTACGGCTGCTCGGCGGCCATCGCCGCCTGGACGGACGGCGGCCGCGAGGTGGCGTACGTCCTGGCGACACGCGGCGAGGCCGGTATCGACACCCTGGACCCGGCGCGGTGCGGCCCGCTGCGGGAGCGTGAGCAGCGGGCCAGTGCGGCGGTCGGGGGCGTGTCGGCGGTGGAGTTCCTCGACCACAAGGACGGCGTGATCGAGTACGGCACCGCCCTGCGCCGCGACATCGCCGCCGCGATCCGTCGGCACCGGCCCGAGCTGGTGATCACGCTCAACCACCGGGACACCTGGGGCGGCGTCGCCTGGAACACCCCGGACCATGTGGCCGTCGGCCGCGCCACGCTGGACGCGGCCGGCGACGCGGGCAACCGCTGGATCTTCCCCGAACTCACCGCACAGGGCCTCGAGCCCTGGAACGGCGTGCGCTGGGTCGCGGTGGCAGGCTCCAGCACGCCCACGCATGCCGCGGACGCGACGGCGGGACTGGAGCGCGCGGTGCGCTCGCTGCTCGAACACCGCACCTACATCGAGGCGTTGACGGACGAGGACCCCGAGAAATACGCCCGTGGCTTCCTCACCGCGAACGCCGAGGCGACGGGGGAGCGGTTCGGCGGGAAGCCGGCCGTGGCGTTCGAACTGTTCAGCCGGTAGACCGGTTCGGCGGACGGAGGAGACGGGGGCATGGTGAGGGACACGGAACTGCTGGCGGACCGCTTCGAGGAGCACCGCGGCCGGCTCAGGGCGGTCGCCTACCGCATGCTCGGCTCGCTGGCCGAGGCGGAGGACGCCGTCCAGGAGGCATGGCTGAAGCTGAGCCGCAGTGACGCGGACGAGATCGACAACCTCGGCGGCTGGCTGACCACCGTCGTCGGCCGGGTCTGTCTGGACATGCTGCGCTCGCGCACCCGGCGCCACGAGGAGCCGCTGGACGACACCTTCGTCCCGGACCCCGTGATCCGGCCCCTGACGCAGATCGACCCGGAGCAGGAGGTGCTCCAGGCCGACTCGGTGGGCCTGGCCCTGCTGGTCGTGCTGGAGACGCTGGAGCCCGCCGAGCGGATCGCGTTCGTGCTGCACGACATGTTCGCGGTGCCGTTCGACGACATCGCGCCGGTCGTGGAGCGCTCCTCGGCCGCCACCCGGCAGCTCGCCAGCCGTGCCCGGCGCCGGGTGAAGGGGGCCACGCCGACGAGCGAGCCCGACCTGGGCCGACAGCGGCAGGTCCTCGACGCCTTCATGGCCGCCTCCCGCGCGGGGGACTTCGAGGCGCTGCTCGCGGTCCTCGACCCCGACATCGTGCTGCGGGTCGACTCCGGACCGCTGGTCGGCGGGGCGGCGGCGTCCAAGGTGGTGCGCGGTGCGAAGCCGGTGGCCGAACAGGCGATGCTGTTCCGGGAGTTCGCGCGGTACGCGCGGCTCGTGTACGTCAACGGCGCGGTCGGGGTGCTCAACGCCCCGGAGGGACAGCCGCAGTCGGTGCTGGGCGTCACCATCGCCGGCGGCCGGATCACCGAGATGTACATCCTGGCCGACCCCGAACGGCTGGCCGGCCTCGACCTGCCGGACCTGGGGCCTGTTCTGAGTTCCCCGCCTGCGCCCCGACGCCCGGCACGCACCCTCGGCGCACGGCGCCACAGGACAGGTGGCTCCGCCACATGACCTGTGGCGCCGCACGCCGAGGGCACGCACCGGCCGCCGCTGCGCCCGCGCTTCGCGCGGACGACGGGGAACTCAGAACAGGCCCCAGGCGGCTGAGTCAGGCGGCCACGGCCAGCGGACCGACGGTACGGTGCGGGGCGACCACCCGCCCGTCCGGCAGCAGTTCGCCGGTGTCTTCGAAGACGATGGTGCCGTTGCACAGCAGGCTCCAGCCCTGTTCGGGATGGGCCGAGACGATCACGGCGGTGTGGTGCTCGGGGCTGTCGGCGGTGGGGCACGGGGGCTGGTGGCTGCACATGACCTGTCTCCTGGGAGTTCTCGATCCGGCGTTGCTCCTGCTGTCGTCGGCCTCTGTATCAGTGGTAGCCGAGCTTGTTTTCCGTTGTATGAGGGGACCCCCACAGCGGCGGAAACTCATCGGTGAGGTTTCGTTCCGCGCCGGACATTAGGCTGATGTCATGCAAGATCACCCCGGCGACCTCATCGACCTGCGCGCGGACTGCGCGAACTGCTTCGGGCTGTGCTGTGTGGCGCTGCCCTTCACCGCCTCGGCGGACTTCGCGCACGACAAGAACGCCGGGACGCCCTGCCGCAACCTCCGCGACGACCACCGCTGCGGCATCCACGCCCGGCTCCGGCAGAGCGGCTTCGCCGGCTGCACGGTCTACGACTGCTTCGGCGCCGGACAGAAGGTCTCGCAGATCACCTTCGCCGGGCAGGACTGGCGCACGGGCTCCCGTGAGCACGCCCGGCGGATGTTCGACGTCTTCCCGGTCGTCCGCCAGCTCCACGAACTGCTCTGGTACCTGACCGAGGCGCTCACCCTGCCCGCGGCCAGCCCCCTGTACGCCGAACTGCGACGGCTGCTGCAGAAGACCGAGGCGCTCAGCCGCCAGGCCCCGGAGGAACTCGCCGCGCTGGACGTGGGCGCGCACCGGCAGGAGGTCAACGTCCTGCTGCTCAGGACCAGCGAACTGGCGCGGGCCGGCGTCCGCGGCCGCAAGAAGAACCGCCGGGGCGCCGACCTGATGGGCGCCCGGCTCAAGGGCGCCGACCTGCGCGGCGCGAACCTGCGCGGCGCCTATCTCATAGCCGCCGACCTGACCGGCGCCGATCTGCGCGGATCGGACCTCATCGGCGCCGACCTGCGCGACGCCGACCTCACGGACGCCGACCTCACGGGCGCGTTCTTCCTGACCCAGCCCCAGCTCAACGCGGCCCGGGGGAGTGCGGGCACCCGGCTGCCCGCCCTGGTCAGCCGCCCGACGCACTGGTGAGCGCGGCCGGAACCGAGCGGAGGGCGTGGAACCATACGGCGGCCATCTTCTCGCAGCCGACCTTCGTGGGGTGAATTCCGTCCACGAGATCAGCGGTGCTCAGCGCGTCGTACATCTTCACCAGATGGACGTCCGGCCCCTTCTGGGCGACCAATGAGGGAATCGCGGCGTTGAACGCCTTGACCCGGGCTTCGAAGGTGGCATCGGACTGCGGGGGAACGGTCGCCACAAAGAGCACGGACCGCGGCTTGACCGCCCGAATGCGGTCGATCAGCCCGGAGAGGCGCCGGGGTGCGTTGGCGATGTCGTGGTTCTGGTTCAGGTCGTTCGTGCCGATGAGCAGCAGGACGGTGCGCGGGTCGCTCTCGTCGAGCCAGGTGTCGATGTTCGCGTCGAGCTGGTCGATGCGCCAGCCGGTGTGGCCCTCGTGGTCGTGGTCACCGAGTGCGGCCGGACCATTGGCCATGGATCCCACGAAGTCGACCTTGTGCCCTGCGGCGGCGAGGAGTTGCCACAGCTTGACGCGGTAGCCACCGGGGTAGGACGTGTAGCCGTCGGTGAGGGAATCGCCGAGCGGCATGATGCGCACCCCGCCGTTGGATTCACCGGGAACGGCTGCCGATGCCGGGGCGCGGCCCAGGACGAGTCCGGCGGTCGTGAGAGCGCCGCCGACGATGACCATGCGTCTGGAAGGCTGTGCGTGCATGGTGACAGCCTGCCGTCGGCTGGGCATCGGCACCCCCACCGACACCGCACCGACTCGAGCGTGGTTGGCGTACGGCTCGATCTTCGATAGGTTAGGCAAGGCTTACCTAAGGAGGTATGGGATGGGTGTCAGCCAATCCTGGACGGCCGCGCCGTCCGCGGCGGAACGCGCCCGGTCGGTGCTCGCCGGCGCGTGGTCCTGCGCAGTGACCGCGGAGAGCTGCCGTGAGGAGCTCGTCGGCGCGCACACCGTGACCGAGGACGGACGTGTCCTGCTGGAGGTGCCGGAGGACAGTGTGCTCGTCACGGCGGCGATCTGCGCGCCCCGCGGGGAGCCCTCCGCCGTGCTGGAGTTCGCCGACGTCGCCCCCGTGCCCGTGCGCAAGCGGATCCGCACCCGGCTCTGGATGTCCGGCTGGTTCACCCCCGAGAACGGCGGACTCGCCTTCCGGCCGACGCGCGTGGTGCTGCGGCAGCCGTCCGGCGCCGTGGTCGTCGACCTCGACGAGTTCGCCGAGGCCACGCCCGACCCCCTGGTCACCGCCGAGGCCCGGCTGCTGACGCACCTCGCCGACTGCCACGCGGACGCCGTCGAACGCCTCACCCGCCTCGTCGACTCCGACAGCCTGCACGGCGCCGTCCGCGTCCAGCCCCTCGCCGTCGACCGGCACGGACTCACGCTGCGCATCGAGCGCGCACGCGCCCACGGCGACGTACGACTGCCGTTCCACCGCCCCGCCGACGACGTCGCGCAGCTCACCGAGCGCATGCACATCCTGCTCGCCCAGGCCAGCGCCGCCTCCTGCCCGCGCGCCCTACAGCGGCAGCGCACAGACGGCGACGGGTGACGCGAACGGCTCGCCCGCGAGGCGCAGTTCACCGCTGTCCTCGTCGACATGGAAGACGCTGACGGTGCCGGACCGCTGATTCGCCGCGAACAGCAGGGTCCCGTCCGGCGAGAGGGCGACCTGCCGCGGGAAGTCCCCGGACACCGGCACCGTGTCGAGCAGCCTGAGCCGAGCGCCCTTCGCCTCCACCGCGTAGCGCGCGAGGCTGTTGTGGCCCCGGTTGGCGAGATAGGCGTAGCGGCCGTTCGGCGTCACCACGATCTGCGCCGGATAGCTGGTGCCGGAGCCCGTGCCCGTGTCCTGCTCCGCGCCGATGGTCAGCCGGCCCGTGCCGGGGTCGTACGCGCAGACCGCGACGCTGTTGTCGACCTCGTTGGCCAGGTAGGCGTACCGGCCGCCCGGGTGGAAGGTGAGATGACGCGGGCCCGCACCCGGCTCGGTCCGCGCCCGCGCGACCTCGTCGAGGGTGCCCGCCTTCGCGTCGAGGCGGTAGGTGTACACCGTGTCCGTGCCCAGGTCGACGGCGAGCACATGGCGGCCGTCGGGGCTGGTGATGAACTGGTGGGCGTGCGGACCCTCCTGCCCCGGACCCGGCGCCGGGCTGGAGTGCGTGACCAGGTCGGTGCGCTCGCCGAGCGCGCCCGAGGCGTCGATGGGGTGCACGGCCACGCTGCCCGTGCCGTAGTTGGCGCTCAGCAGCCAGCGCCCGCTCGGATGCACCGACAGATGGCAGGGCGCCGCCCCGCCGGTGCTCCGGCTCCCCAGCACCTCGCGGTCGGCGAGGCGCACGGCGGTCACGGTGCCGTCGTCGCGCTCGTTGACCGCGTACAGCGTCCGGCCGCCCGGGTGCAGCGCCAGATACGACGGGTCGGCGACGTCCGTGATCGTGCCGGTGCCGGTGACACGGCCCGTGGCCGGGTCGTAGGTGGCGAGGCCGATGCCCCGGCCGCCGCCCTCGGCGGAGGTGTAGGTGCCGAGGTAGAGGGGGCGCGGGCCGGACGGGGCACGGCTCTCGGTCTGGGCGCTCGGGCGGGCCTCGGGGCTGTTCGCCCCGGAGGTCGCCGAATCCGCCGTGTCCGCGGGGGCGGGCGCGCCGTCGCACGCCGTGGCCGCCGGGAGTGTCGCGCCGGCGGCCGACGCCGCGAGGGTGCCGACGAACCGGCGCCTGCTCAGCCCACCACTGCCCATGTCCACACCTCAGGTCGTCGGTCGTCGCGGTCGCGACAGCAACCTTGGCGTGGACCACCCGCCGAGCGCAAGAAAAGCAACGGGCATTGCGACATGTGCAACGAGAGCGGGCTGTCTCGCGCCGTCTACCAGTCGCCGTCCTCCACCGGCTTGCCCTGCGCGTCCTTGAGCGGCGTCACCTGGCCCGGCGCGGGTGCCTGCCACGGCTCGTGGTCGTCGCCGATCCAGTCGCCCACCGGCTGCACCGCCTCCAGCGTGTCGGTGGGGGCGAGATCCTCCGCGTCCTGGTCGTAGTAGTCGAACCAGGGCAGGCCCGCCCGCGTGTACGCGGCCCGGTCGACCGGCGACGGCGGGGGAGCCTCGCCGGTGATGCGGCGCCACTCCGGAGGCGTCACCAGATGGACGAAGACCCGGCCGCCGGGGCGGTCGGCCCAGTCGGAGAGCGGACGGTCGTCCTCGTAGACCTCCTGGCGCATCGAACCGCCGACGCCCAGGCCCATCGCCGCCGCGGGCCGACGCGCCCGGCCCGCCGGCGCCGGGGCGCCTTGGGGAGCCGGTGCGGCCGCCGGCATGGCCGCGCCGTAGCCGCCGAACTGCGGCATCGACCGCGCCCGCTCCGCCCGCAGCCGCTCCCGCGCACGCCACTGCGCGAGCTGCGGCTCCTTCAGCGCGAAGGACTGAAGCTGTACGCCACCCCAGACCTCCTCGCCGGTGACCTGACCCTCGACGGTCGCGCCCAGCCCCAGCGGCACCGCCACGAACTGGCGGACCGTGCCCTTCCCGGAGTTGATTCCGTCCAGCCACGGCTGGCGGGGCAGCACGACATAGTTCTGCGGCTCGCGCGACAGCCGGTCGCTCCAGGGCTTGCCCGAGACCGCGCACACCTTGCCGACGCCGACCTGGAGGGCGGCCGGCTCGGTGGTGCCGCCGAAGCTGAGCCACATCGCCTCGCGCAGATACACGGGGAGCATCACACCGCCGCGCGCCCGCCACGCCTGAGGCACCGTGTCCGGATAGTCCGCCACCCGCCGGATGGGGAACTGGCCGAGCCCCGGCGGCAGCGGATGCGTGCCCTTCTCCGGCAGGCGCAGCGTACGGACGAACCGCACCGCCACCCCGCCCGGCAGCCGCAGCGTGTCCCCGTCGATCCGTACGGTCGTGTCAGCCATCGGCCCGCTCCTCTGGGTCCCGTCCCGGTGCTCCCTACCGAAAACGCTCGCCCATCCCGGTACGGTTCCGCCACAGTTGCTCCTGGACGCCCATGCGCTCGCGCAGCCGGGTCAGACGCGGCATCCGGGTCCGCTGTTCCTGCGACACCCGGTCCAGTTCCTCCAGCAGACGCTGCGAGCGATGCTCCGTGTCCAGCTCGTCGAGGATGCGGTTCACCTCGGTCAGGACGGCGCCGAGCAGCTGCCAGTGCCGGCTCTCGCGCTCGGCCTCCTCGCGCAGCAGCGGGGCGAGCTTGTCGCGGGTGCCCGCCGCCGCGCGCAGCTCCGCCGACAGCCGGGACTCGGCCGCGTCGGCGTTGCTGCTGACATGCGTGGTGACCAGCACCGAGAAGCTGACCACCGCGTCCGCGATCTCGGACAGCAGCTGCTCCACGACGGCGCCCGTCTCCTTCGCGAACAGCGGCTCGGGCTCGCGCTCCTTCGCGAGGTCGGTGAGGGTGCGCGCGAGCACCCGCAGGACGACCGTGCAGATCTCCAGCGTGTCCAGCCCGGTGCGCAGCACCACCCGGTGCAGCAGGCTGTCGCGCACGCGGGGATTGAGCCGCAGACTGTCCTCGGCCTGCCGGAGCGCCGCGTCCACCTCGACGATGTCGTGGTCGAGCCGGCGCGCCTCGTGCAGCCGGGCCGCGGCCTGCTCGAACGGTTGCCGGCCGGCCGCCTCCTCGCCGATGCGCAGCATCAACTGCCGCAGTCGGCGGGCCAGTCCCTCCAGCGACTCACCGGCCTCGTCCACCCACACCGGCGGCGCGAGCAGCAGATTGAAGCCGAGCCCGACCACCGCGCCGATCAGCGTCTCCAGCACCCGCGCCCACGCCGTGTCCCCGACGGTGGTGACACCGAGGACCAGCATCGCGCTGATCGCCACCTCGGGCACGTACTCGTCGACCCGCACCAGATGCCCGACCGCCAGCGAGGCCACGATCAGCAGCGCGAGACTCCACCAGGTCAGGCCCACCAGCAGGCTGAAGGCGATGGCGACCAGGACACCGGCCACCACCGAGTTCACCCGGCGGATGCCGTTGGTGAGCGTGGCGTACAGGGTGACCTGGACGACCAGCAGCGCGGTCAGCGGCGCCGTCAGCGGCGCGGCCTCGGGGCTCAGGCGCAGCGCGATCACGTACGCGATCGTCGCCGCGGCCGCCGACCGCAGCGTCTGGACCACCACGGGGTCCCGGCGCAGCTTCCCGAGCCGCTCCAGGGACACCCTCCCCTCACGTACCTCGCGCATCCTCGGGCTGTTCCCCTTCCACCGATGCTTCCCACCCACCGCTTGCGGAACGTAACCGTCCGCGAGGAACCCCAGATTGATCGCCACGGCCCGGTACGGCAAGGGGCTGAGCTGGTGATCGTCGACACCTGTGCGTCGACACCTGTGCGTCGACACCCGTGCGAGACCGGGCGGCCGACCGGGTCCGGGACTGGGGAAAACCCCCGCCGCCGCCCCGTGGCTGTCCCCACCCGGGCACGGAGGGTCGCGGGATGGTCCCCGTCCGCCCCGGGCGCAAGCCTTGGATCATGAGACAGCATCGGACCGGATTAGTGCTGACCCTGTTCATCATCCTCGCCGCCCTGACCACCGGCATCCCGGCCACCGCCGCCCAGACCCCCACGGTCGTCGACGCACTCGAGGGCGCCGCCCACCCCCTGCGCACGGTCGAACCCGGCGGCGACACCCGCGACCTGCGCCCCCTGGACCGGATGATCGGCGGCGCCGAGGTCGTCGGCCTGGGCGAGGCCACGCACAGCTCGCACGACTTCTTCGCCCTCAAGGACCGCGTCTTCCGCCATCTCGTCGCGGAGAAGGGCTTCCGCACCTTCGCCCTGGAGGCCCCCTGGAGCACCGGTCTGCGCCTGAACGACTACGTCCTGCACGGCAAGGGCGACCCGCGGCGCATCATGCGCGAGGAGTTCCAGCGGGACTACCTGTGGTGGAACAACACGGACTATCTGCGGCTCGTCGAGTGGATGCGGGCGTACAACGTCCGCCACCCCGGCGACCCCGTCCGCTTCATCGGCGACGACGTCGCCTGGACCGGGCCCGAGTCGTACGACGCCGTGGAGACCTACGCCGCCGAGGCGCACCCCGAGCTGAGCGCCCGGCTCGCCGAGCTGTACCGAGGGCTGCGGCCCACCGTGCGGACCGGGGAGTACATCGAGCGTTACCCGGAGCTGCCGTACGCCGAACGAAAGGAGCGGGCGGCGCGCACCGGCGAGGCCCTTGGGCTGCTCCAGCGGACGGCCCCGGGCGCGGACCGTGCGGCGTACGACTGGGCGGTGCGGCAGGCGACGGTCATCGACCAGACCGCCCGGCAGTACGCCTTCGACTTCGAGGACCCCCTCGAGCTCGCCGCGGCCATGCGCTACCGGGACGGGGTGATGGCGGCCAACGTGGTGTGGTGGCAGCGGCACACGGGGGACAAGGTGCTGCTGTCGGCGCACAACAACCACGTCGGCTATGTGCCGGAAGCGCCCGCCCAGTACCCCAAGGTGCAGGGCGCGTTCCTGCGCGAGCGCCTCGGCGCGGGCTATGTGAGCGTCGGCCTGACCTTCGGTCGGGGCTCGTTCAACGCCACCGGCTGGGACGACGACACCATCCGCCGCTGGACGCTGGGACCGGTCGGCCCGGGCAGCAACGAGCGGACCCTCGAACGGGTGCGGCACCGCGACTACCTGCTCGACATGCGGCGCGTCGGCGCGCCGGCCGACGACTGGCTGCGCCGGGCGCGGCCGACGCGCGGCATCGGCACCGCCTATCCGGACGGCCCGCACGACATCGCGCTCGCCCGCAGCTACGACGTCCTGATCCATCTGCACCGGGTGGAGGCGGCGCGGCTGCGGGAGAGGTAGCCCGCGCGGTCAGACGTACAGCTTGTCGAGGAAGGCGGCCAGATTGCCCGTGGTCCGGGCGATCTGCTCCGCCGGCGTCAGGCTCTCCTCGAACCGGCCGCCCGACTCGGGGACCTTCTTGCCGCGGACGTACAGCGAACAAGCGAGGTCGGTGCATATGTACAGGCCGACGGAGTTGCCCTCGCGTCCCGCCGGGCCGGCCTTGCGGGCCGTCATCAGCGAGACGCCGCCGCCCGGATGGGTCGTCAGGCACAGCGAGCACATGCTGCGGTGCAGGAACCCCCGCTGGGAGGACGGGAACCGGAAGGTGACGCCCACCGCGCGCCCCTCGCGTTCGGTCACCAGATAGCTGCGATCGGGCGCACCCGGATCCCGCCAGCCCAGGAAGTCGAGGTCGTCCCAGGGGCGTTCGCCGAGATCGCGGGGGAGGGGCAGCCGCTTGGCCTCCCCCTTCGAGCAGTTGATAAATGAGTTGCGGATGTCCTGCTCGGTGAGTGACCTCATGAGGGGTCTCCTGGGTGTCGATCGACTGAACCTAGGGGATCTAGGTTTGAGCCTAGGTTAGGCAGGCCGGACGGGAGGGATCCAATGGATTTCGCCGATGTGGGGTCACCTCGGGCCCGCGCGGCACTTCGGCATGTCGCGGCCTCCTCCGCGGGGCCGCCCGTCGACCCCGATGTGCGCATCACCCTCAACTTCCATCCGGACCGGCTGGTGCGCGCAGTGCCGATCCTGCGGGCCCTGGCCGAGGACGGCACGTACCGCTCCCAGTTCGTGACGGGCACCAGCAACGGCGGGCTCACCGCCCACCCCGGCGGTGACCGCTGGCGCTGGGAGAGCCGGATCTTCGGCGGGGTCTACGACGACGCGGCCGGACACGAGCGTCCCGTGTACGGCGCGCTGGACTTCCGCCGCCAAGTGGTGGGCGCCGCCCCGCGGTTCGGCTCCTCGCACTTCCGGCTGACCGGCGCGACGCTCGCCCGCGCCACCTTCTGCTACCCCGACAGCGCCGCCGAACCGACCGACTTCGGAGTCGCCGCCGGCATGCACCTCGTCGCGCTGGCCGAGGCCGACCGGCAGGACGCACTCAACGACTACATCGAGGCGCACATCCACGGAGGCGTCGTCCTCGCCCGCGACGTGGAGGCCCTCGTCCTGGACGCCGGCTACCGCGGCACCCCCGTCGAGTCGGCGGCCCGGCTGCTGCCCTGCCCCGTCGAGTGGCACCCCGGCTACCGGCTCACCGTGCCGGAACTGCGCCGCCACGCGGACTACCGGGGTCAGGAGTACGTCGACCTGGGCGCCCGGATCGCCGAGGACGGCCGCGTCGACCCGCGCGTCATCGGGGACGCCGCCCGCACCGGACGTCACGAACCCCAGGACCTGAAGATGGTGTGGCACACCCTGGCACGGTTCGGTGCCCCGGAAGGCGCTGGCACGGCCTACTCCGGCCCGTCCGGGGCGGCCGGTCCCGGCGGCCACACCCCGGCGGCGAGCACGCCCAGCGCATAGGCACGGGCGACCAGCTCCGTACGGTTCGCCGCGCTCCAGCGGGCCGACAGGCGCCGTAGGTGATAGTTCACGCCATCCACCGTCAGCCCGGTCTCCCGCGCCGTCGTGGCACCCCCGGCGAGCAGCGCCAGGACGCGCGCATCGATCGGTGTGATCCGCGCCGCCGGCGCCTCCGGGACCGGCTCCCGTTCGCCCAGGACCCGCAGCATCACCAGCAGCGCCGGCGTCTGCTCCACGGTGGCGCTCACCGGGTCCGCCGTCAGCTCCCCGTACCGCTCCGCACCGCCGGGCGCCCGCCGGCGCACCGACACCTGGTGGCGCGAGCGGTGCCGCAGCCGCAGCGCCTCGGCGTTCCGCTCGACCTGCGTCGCCTCCTGCGGCCGGAACAGCTCCAGCACGTCCCGGCCGCGCAGCTGCCCCGGAGCAGTACCGCACTCCGCGGCCATCGCCGGATTGGCGAGCTGCGCCGTACACATCGCAGACCGCGACCGGCACCGCGAACCGGTCGAAGACCCTGGCGGACGCTCCCTCACCGTTCCCCGCTATCCAGTGGGTCAAGGAGAGCCCAAATACCAACCTCCTCGCCCGGCTGGCGTCCGAAGGGCACGAGCTCAGTCACGAGCTGCTGGATGAGGTCCCGCCGTGCCGGAACCGGCGCTACATCCGCCAACTACTCGTCCACACGGGCACCTTGGAGGAACGCAACGGGATCTCGAACACACCGCACTGGTTCCTGCTCCGACGTGCCCGCCAACGGGCCGCCATGCGCTGCCACCCCGCCTCCGCCGGCCGCGATCTGCGGCGCCGCGTCAGTGTCGCCCTGGACATCCTGGTCTGGATGGACCAAGGCGGCTTGGCCCTCGCCGACCTCGCCCAAGAGCACATCGATGACTGGATCGCCGGGGCCACCAGCCAGCGGCGCTACCTGATCCGCTACTTCCTGAAATGGACCACGAGCCGACGGCTCACCTGCGAACTGACCGTCCCCTCCATCCCGAGCCAGGAGCCCCAGGACCTGCTCGACGATGACGATCGCTGGCGACTCCTGCAACGATGCCTGACCGAGGATGCCCTGCCGACGGCCGTCGGCGCCGACGGTGCGATCACCCTGCTGTTCGGCCTGTCCGCCGAACGCCTTCGCCACCTGACGCCTGAACACTCCAAGTTCGGTGACAAGCACGTCCACCTGGTCCTGGGCCGCCGCCCCGTCCTGCTACCGCCACGGCTCGCCGAACTCCTTCGGCAACTCGCCGAACAGCCCCAACTGCGACCGCAGCTCTCGCGAACCCACCCAGGTCCTCAGTGGCTCGTCCCGGGCATGGTCCCGGGCAAGCCGATCTCAACGCACGGCATGACCCAGCAACTCAACCGGCACAGCATCCCGGTTCGCACCGCGCGCAATGGGGCACTGGCTGCCCTCGCCGCTGATCTCCCCAGCCCGATCCTCGCCGACGTGACCGGGATGCACCGCCACACGCGCTCCGCTGGGTCGCCTATGCCCGACGCGACTGGGCCGAGCACCTCGCCGCCCGGGCAGGAATGAATCGCTAGGAGTGTGTCTCTGCCCAGATCCGTGCTCTTCCTAAGGCACTTGCCCGGGTGCGATCCTGGAAAAGGGCGCGGCCACCCGAGGCGTCCACGTCTCGTCTGAGTCAGGAGGTGTTCATCTCCCGGTGTCGGTATGGATGGCTTGCGTATGGGGTCTCCTCGGAGCCAGCGCCATCGAGGCCCATCAGCTGCACAGCGCCATCGGCCGGGTGAAGAACCTTCCTTGGAGGGTCCAGGGCGAGCTGCCACTCAAGCCTTACTTGGTCGCCCTCGTACTCAGACTCGCCCTGGGCGTGGGCATGGCCGCTGCATTCGGAGCCTCTGGGCAGGCAGGTGGTCCGGTGGGCGTGATGGCGGTCGGCATTGCCGCGCCCAAGGTCCTGGAGCAGTTGGCCGGCGGGAAGCTGGCGGAGCTCGAGATGCTACGGGCGGGCCGCAGCGTCGTGCCTGCGGCCCAACCGGACCCGGAAGCCGAGACCAGGCAGGGCGTTCCGGCAGACTCCGTACAGTCTCTGCAGTCCGACGCTGATTCAACCCGCGTTCCCGAGTCTGTCCCCGATCAGCGTTCCGGGCCGGGCCCCGCCCCGGCGGAAGGAGCAGGTGATGGCTGAGTCATTCATGCAACAACTCATCGCCTCGCTCGCGCGCCGCACGCCCGTCCTCGACGAGTCGATCCCCTCCCGAACCGGCTCGTCGGACACCACGGAGCGGTCGCGTCACCCGGCCAAGCCTCATCTGCTCGCCGAGGACCGGCACGACTTCGAGCGCACCCTGGACGAGGTGCTCGCCGCGGAACCCTCTGACAGGCCAGCACGCCTCGATGCCGAGCAGCTGCGCACGATGGCGCTCACAGCCTCCCAACTTATCGCGGCAACCGCGGCGTCCGAGTACACGCAGTATGTTGAGATGCGGGAACGGGCCAGGAACCCACGTGGGGCCGAAGCACCCCTCACGGATAGTGCCTCAGCCAAGCAACCCGGTGATTCGCGTACTGCGGTCCTAGCCGTCCTCACCCCTGTGCTCTTCGGAACCGCTGCGGTGATCTTCCTGCTCGTCGGCTACGTGCTGGGCATGGCAAGTCCGAAACCAGCAGTCGCCTCCACGCTGCTCACCACAGGCTGGTCCTTCGCTGCAGCCACGGCTGCAAGCCTGCTCATCGGCATGATCGGCCTCTTGCTGGCAGCCCTGCGCAACCGCCCTTCCTACGAGGAATGGGCTCGGAACGAGGAGGTCGCTGCGGCCAGGGACGCCTGGCGGCAGGCCCTGCGCAGGCGGGGCATCGAGCCATTCCTGCGGGAGGTACGCAACGCTGTGAACAGAAGCCTCGATCATGACCAG
This sequence comes from Streptomyces ferrugineus, assembly GCF_015160855.1. NCBI lineage: Bacteria > Bacillati > Actinomycetota > Actinomycetes > Kitasatosporales > Streptomycetaceae > Streptomyces > Streptomyces ferrugineus. Next base: position 4,461,908 of record NZ_CP063373.1, read on the forward strand.
GCACCGTAGACGCCAGTGGACCATGTTCCTGTGTCTTCCCGCCCCGGACCGGGGCGGGAAGACACTCCATTTTGCAGAAGTCGGTCCTCCAATTCGCGGTCCGGATTCGGACCGGGCGACGCGGACCAACAGGCCTGGAGCTAAAGGGAATACCGCACGGTCGGAATACAAGAACGTCACCGACGACGACGGCAACCACATCTCCGCTGGCGAAGTCCGCGGCGTCCCCTGGGCCGCGATCACACCGGATGTGCACGCTATCCGCGTGCTGGAACGGATGGTGCCCCCGGGAGAACTCCTGCTGAGCTCCGCCCATCACGACGGTCACGGCTACACAGGCGCGTTGAGGAGCGGCCCCTTGGTCTTCCCGACCGAGGCCTTCGTGAACTGGGTGACCGCGAGGCCGAGACTCAAGACATGCCTGAGCAGGCCATCCCCGACGACCCTCACGGTGGCATCACAATGGGCCGGTTCAGAAGGACTCTGGCCTGGCATGTCGCCCGGCGGCCTGGAGGACTGGTCGCGCTGGCCATCCAGTACGGGCACATGCGTACCGTCCTCAACGCCCGCACCTCCAGCGGCTACGGCTCCCGCAGCCGCAGAGGCATCCACGCCATCCTCGACGTCGAAACAGCCCGGGCCGCCAATCTCCGGTCCTGCCGCCCGCCGGGCTCTGACCGCCGCCGCCCACACACCCCCCTTCGAGGGCCGCATCGTCCCCCGCACCTTCGCGAAGAAGGCAGCACCGTCACCGACGCCTCGGGCCACGGCCGGGACGCGACGGCCCCGCGGCAGTACGCCTGACGAACTCGACGAGTTGGCCCCTCACGCCCCCGCCTCGGTCAGCAAGCGCCTGCGTGTCAACGCCAACCGACTCCGTGAGACGGCCGGCATCCACGACGCCACCGCCCGCACTGCCGAGGCCATCACATGAACAAGCAGCACCGGGACGAACGCGCCCGCATCCACACGGCCATGGACCGGCTTCTGGCCGGACGGGCCACGGTGTCCAACGGCAGCCTCACTGTTGTCGCCCTCGCCGCCGACGCCGATGTCCACCGCATGGCCGAGCCGAGATCGAGGGGCTCCGCCAGCAGGTGACCAGGCTCACGCTCGCCAGCGCCGTTCTCACTCAACAGAGTGACGATCAAGCGAGACGCGAGCCCGTTCCCGACCATGTCGTCCCGTTCCCCCGACCGACAACCTGACGGGAGCTGAGATCAGCTGTTGCCGACCTCCCGCGCCGCACGCTCCAGTCTGCGCCGGTGGTCCTCCCACCCATGCCTGATCGCCTGGTGGCATGTTGTCGTTGCCCTGCAAATACCCGACAGATCCGTCGATGAGCTCTCGCACGATGTCGGCGTGGCCGGCATGCCGCTGGGTATCGGAGATCACGCGCACCAGTATGTGGTGCAGCGTCACGTCTCGGCGTTCCTCCGGCCACCATGGGACGTGACCGATCGCGTCGAGAGCCAGCGTCGCGATCGTGCTGTTGGAGTGCTCCCACGCTTGGTGATACAGACCGACGATTGCTTCGCGCGACTCGTCCGCGGTGGCCCACATGTCCGCGTTGGGTTCTACGTCCTCCGTATACCACCAGGGCGGCGGGTTCTCGTCGAAGAACGGCCGCCCGAACGTGTCGCCGAAGTACCCCAGCTCCACGCTGGCGATATGTTTGACCAACCCCAAAAGGTTCGTGCCCGTGGGGGTCAGCGGGCGGCGGATGTCGTATTCCGAGAGCCCATCGAGCTTCCACAAGAGGGCGTCACGCCCGTCTTGCAGGTAACGGAGAAGGTCCGCTTTCGGTTCGATCATGCTGGGCAGTCTTCCACTCAGCACTGACAGCCAGGCTCTACGGGACACCACGGGACGCTACTGCGCCGGCCCCGTTTTCCGGCTTGAGTCGGCGCCATCGTGCGGGGCGCACGGGAGCGTTCGGCGGTAGTTCCCGTGTCAACTGGCCCCACCCGGCCGAGCGGGGTGGGGCCGTCGCGGTAGGCCACCGCGAGGGGTAATGCCGGCTCGGGGTTCTCCAGGGAAGAGCTGGTCTTACGGATCCGCCGGGATTCGTGGCACGAGGAGCTGTCGGTGCGTGCGCCCTCCGCAAGTACCGAGTGCACCGTCGGCTGGTCCGTGAGGCCCTGGCGTCGCCGGTTCCACGGCCGCGAAAGACACCAGTACGGTCCTCGCCACGTCGAGTTGCGGGAGCGCCCGAACGCCGGCCAGCTCTCCGCGCTGGCCGCCGCCAACCCCTGCCTGCCGGAGCGCACCGCACTGGCGGGGCTGCGTGACGATGCGCGCACCCTGGTTGAGGTGATCGAGGGCTTCCCGGCCCTGCGCGGCTCCCTGGACTGGCCGGCCCTCCTCGACCTGCTCACCCCGCTGCGCCCCGCCACTACTCGATCTCCTCCTCGCCCGCCGCCGACCCCGGCGACACTGTGTACACCCGCGTCCAGCCGTGCCGGGAGGCCTTCCGGATCGACACCGGCACGCCCGTCGTCATGGTCGCCTCGGGCACCGGCCGCGCCCCGTTCCGCGGCGCGATCGCCGGCCGTACGGCAGCGCTCGCAGTCGGCGCCGAACTGCCCCCGGCCCTGTGCTACTTCGGCTGTGACGCCCCCGACGCCGACTTCCTGCACGCCGAGGAACTGCGTGCCGCCGAGGCCGACGACGTCCGGGAGCTGCTCGCCGTCGGCGCCCGGATGGCACCGGGCGTGCGGGAGGCCTTCCGCACGCGGTACCGCGAGAGCGCGCCGGGCGCCGACGACGCGGCGGCCGAGCGCCGGCTGGGCGGCCTGATCGCGGGCGGCCGCTATGTGGAGGACGTCCACGCGGCGTAGGTCACAATGGGAGGCGGTTCGAACGCGGCGGGGGACAGGGCTGATCCGGAGGGAGCCGCATGGCGGGGCGTAACGGGCGCACGGTACGGGACCTCAGGCGGGGCAACCGTACCGCCGTACTGCAGCGCCTCTACTTCGACGGCCCCCTCAGCCGTTTCGAACTGGGCCCGGCGACCGGCCTCAGCTCCGGCTCCGTCAGCAACGTCGTCGCCGAGCTGATCGCCGACGGACTGGTCGAGGAGGCCGGCAGCGTCGACTCCGACGGCGGCCGGCCCCGCATCCTGCTGCGCGTCGCGCCCGGCAGCGGCCACATGATCGGCGTCGACGTCGGCGAGACCCGGGTCAGGACCGGCCTGTTCGACCTGACCCTCACCGAACTCGCCCGCGCCGAACGGCCGCTGGAGCATCAGCGGTACGAGGTGGAGGGCATCGTCGGCCAAGTGCGCGACGGCATCGCCGAGGTGCTCACCGAGGCCGGCGTCGGACCCGGGCGGCTGCTGGGCGTCGGCATCGGCGTCCCCGGGATAGTCGAGGACTCCGGCGCGCTCGGGGCGGTCGTACACGGGCAGACGATCGGCTGGGACGCCGTACCGCTGGAGAAGCTGCTGCGCGACGGCTCCCCCCTCCCGGACGGCGTCCCGTACTTCATCGACAACGGCGCCCGCACCCTCGGCCAGGCCGAGATGTGGTTCGGCGGCGGACGGGGCGCCCGCAACGCGGTTGTCGTGCTCTTCGGCTCCGGCGTCGGCGCCTGCCTGGTCACCCCCGAGGTGGAGCACGGGCGGGCCGTCGAGTGGGGGCATCTGACGGTACGGGTCAGGGGGCGCCGCTGCCGCTGCGGTGCGCTCGGCTGCCTGGAGGCGTACGCGGGCGCCGAGTCGCTGCTCGACCGCTGGCGCCTGGAGGGCGGGCGCGCGCCGGAGGGAGCCGACGAGGAGACGGCGCTGACGGCGATGCTGGCCGGCGCCTATCCGGCCGAGGGCCGGGAGGCCGACCAGGCGGCGCTCGGCGTACTGGAGGAGACCGCCGAGTACGTGGGCGCCGGCCTGTCCGACCTGATCAACCTCTTCCAGCCCGAACGCATCCTGATCGGCGGCTGGGCCGGTCTCCAGCTCGGCGCCCGCTTCCTGCCCGCCGTACGGCGGCACGCGGCCGCGTACGCCCTGCGGCATCCGGCGCACAAGGTCACCATCGACCTGGGCCGGCTCGGCCCGGACGCGGTCACCGTCGGGGCGGCGATCCTGCCGCTGGCCGACTTCTTCGCGCACGGCGGCCGGCGCGCCGTGCCCGCGCCCGGGACACCGGCGCCCGAGCTGCGCACGGCGGTGGCGGAGCGGGTGCCGCACTGAGGTTTCGCCGGTGGTGCGGACGGTACTCGCGTGCCCCGGGACGACCTGGGACGACGCGAGGGAGGTGCCGTCATGGCCGACAACCGTCGCGGTGCTCCGGATCAGAACGGCGAGCCGGTGCCGAGGGACCTGCCGGACCAGCAGGCCGACGCCGGTGAGGACCCCTGGGAAGTGCCCGTCGAGCCCGCGGAGGACGCCACCGAAGGGGACGACGTCCCGGACACCGACGAGGCGGGCACGGGACGGCAGGGCGCGCCGCAGTCGGGCACCGTCCACCCCGAACATCCGGCACCGCAGGAACCGTCCGACTGAGCTCAGCCGGCTCCTCCGGTCGGGCGCGGGTCTCCACAGGGGTGCGGGTCAGCCCACCTTGCGGCCCCGCATGGGCTCGGTCGCCGCGCCCTCACCGCGCTGAACGCCGTGCAGGAACTCGTCCAGCACCTCGGGCGCGGTGCGCTCCGGCTGCCAGCCCAGTTCCGTACGGGCGCGTGTGCAGTCCATCAGCGGCAGCCTGAGGACCGCGTCGAAGAGATGCGGTGAGGCCGGTAGCAGATGCAGCCCCCACGCGGCGGCGACCGCCGAGCGGGCCGCCGTGCGCGGGAGCCGCACCGGACGGGCCCCGAGCAGTTCGCCCAGCAGCGCCGCGTCGACCGGCGGGTCGGCGGCGAGATTGAACGCGCCGCGGACGTCGGCCTTCACGGCGAGCACATACGCCGCGGCGGCGTCGTCAGTGTGCAGGGCCTGCACCCGCAGCCCAGGGATGTCGGGCAGGAACGGCAGCAGCTCCGGGCGCACCAGCGGCCCGGGCAGGAAGCGCCCGCCGAAGATGCGGCGCTGCTCGCTGGCCGACTCCCGCTTGAACAGGAAGGCCGGCCGCATCCGCACCACCCGCACCCTGGGATGGGCCCGGTCGAAGGTGTCCAGCGCCCGCTCCAGATAGGCCTTCTCCCGGCAGTACGCGGCGTCGGGCCAGCCGTGCGTCGGCCACGACTCGTCCACGGCCCGCTCCTTCGGCCCCGGCGAGTACGCGCCGACCGACGACGCGTGCACCAGCGTCGGCACCCGCGCCGCGGCCACCGCCTCGAAGACCCGGATGCCGCCCAGCACGTTCGTGCGCCAGGTCGTCGCCGGATCATGCGTGGGCTGGAACGCCCAGGCCAGATGGACGACGGCCGCGGCACCCGCGAAGAGGTCCGCCAGGTCGTCCTGATCGGCGGCGGTCAGGTCGACCGCCGTCCAGTCGGTCTTCGGCGGCGACCAGTGCGGAGTCCGGCGGGCCAGCCCCAGGACGGAGCCGACCTCAGGATCCTCCGAGAGAAGCCGCACCACGCTGGTCCCGACGTTGCCCGTGGCGCCGGTGACCACGATCCTGCGGGCCGCTTCGCTGCTCACCTGCGGTTCCTCCCGGAAGATGGGGACGGGAGCGTCCGGGTACCCCGGTCGGGGCGCGCGCACGCATCCGGCCCGCGCTACGCGGGGAAGGCGTTCACGCCCGTCAGCTCCGCCGACAGGTCCCACAGCCGCGCCGCCTGCCCCCGGTCGGTCGCCCAGTCCTTGACGCCGGTGCGCTCGTCGCTGTCGGGGGCGGGCTCGGCGATGTCACAGTCCTCGAGGTAGACGCCGCCCATGCCGTCCAGCTGGGGCGAGGTCGCCGCCCACACCTGGGTGGCCGCGCCCTGTGCGGGGGTCTTGAAGCCCTCGGGGTCCAGCGGGTCGCCCTGTTCGTCGATCCAGCCGCGCTCGATCATCTCCTCCTTGGAGAGGTGACGCTGCAACGGGGTGAGGATGCCGCCGGGGTGCAGGGAGAAGGCCCGTACCCCGTGCTCGGCGCCCAGCCGGTCGAGGTGGACGGCGAACAGGACGTTGGCGGTCTTCGCCTGCCCGTACGCCTGCCACTTGTCGTAGCCGCCGCGCCAGTGGACGTCGTCCCAGCGGATCCCGGAGAAGTGGTGGCCGCGCGAGGACACCGAGACCACACGGGCGCCGCCGGGCTCCAGCGCCGGCCACAGCCGGTTGACCAGGGCGAAGTGGCCGAGGTGGTTGGTGGCGAACTGGGCCTCCCAGCCGGGCCCCACCCGGGTCTCCGGGCAGGCCATGATCCCGGCGTTGTCGATCATGAAGTCGACCGTGCGGCCGGAGTCGAGGAACCGCTCGGCGAAGCCGCGCACGCTCTCCAGGTCACCGAGGTCCAGATCGTCCACCTCGACGCCGGTGAGACCGGCGAGCGCCTCCTCGGCGGTGGCCCGGCGGCGGGCCGGGACGACGACTTGGGCGCCCGCCTCGGTGAGGGCCCGGGTGGTCTCCAGGCCGAGACCCGAGTAGCCGCCCGTGACGATCGCGAGCTTTCCGGCCAGGTCGATGCCCTGAAGGACCTCGTCGGCGGTGCTGGTCGCTCCGAAGCCGGAGCCGATCTTGTGCTGTGCAGTGCTCATGTCCGGAACGCTACGAATTGGAGCGCTCTCGAAGTCAAGCCGACCGTGCGCATGCGTCCGGACAAGGGAAAGCCCCGACCGGACGGGGGAGTTCCGGTCGGGGCGGTCAGAGTGTGGGCGCGGATGGCGGTCGCCTCTCGGCGAAAGGCTCCACAGGGCTTCAGCCGAACGATCGTCCCTGTGGGCAAAAGGTGAGGCCCGGGGACACTGTCCCATCCGCACCCACGAGTCATTCAACGGGAAACTACCAACGAGTGTTCCTGTGTTTGCCCGGATGTGCGGTGATCTGTGTCACGCCGACGAACTGCGACTTAACGGGCTCACTTCACGTGCTCACTTCGCACGCGTCCAGTCCAGCAGCTCGTCCGCGGTCCAGGTGGTGAGGACCCGCTCGGCCGGCACCGCGCACTCCTCCGCCCGCGCACAGCCGTAGCGCTGCCAGTCCAGCTGCCCGGGGGCGTGCGCGTCGGTGTCGATCGAGAACAGCACGCCCGCCCCGACGGCCCGGCGCAGCAGCCGTCTGGGCGGGTCCAGCCGCTCGGGCCGGCTGTTGATCTCCACGGCCGTACCGGACTCGGCGCAGGCGGCGAACACCTCGTCCGCGTCGAACTCCGACTCCGGCCGGCCGCGTCCCGTGACCAGCCGCCCGGTGCAGTGTCCGAGGATGTCCGCGTGCGGATTGCGCACGGCGGTGACCATGCGACGGGTCATCGTGCGGGCGTCCATGCGCAGCTTGGAGTGCACGGACACCACCACGACGTCCAGCCGTTCGAGCAGCTCGGGGTCCTGGTCGAGGGAGCCGTCCTCGAGGATGTCGCACTCGATGCCGGTGAGCAGCCGGAACGGCGCCCAGGTCGCGTTGAGCTCCGCCACCACCTCCAGCTGCTCGCGCAGCCGGTCGGCCGACAGCCCACGGGCGACGGTCAGCCGCGGCGAGTGGTCGGTCAGCACCGCCCACTCGTGCCCGAGCCCGGCCGCGGTCCGGCCCATCTCCTCGATCGGGCTGCCGCCGTCGGACCAGTCGGAGTGCAGATGGCAGTCCCCGCGCAGCAGCTCCCACAGGCGCCGGCCGCCCTCGGGCGGCTGCACCCCGGGGCGGCCCTCCAGATCCGTCAGATATCCGGGCACCTGACCGGCCAGCGCCTCCCGCACCACGTTCGCCGTCTTCGGCCCCACACCCCGCAGCGACTCCAGCGTCCCGGCCCGCGCCCGCGCCCGTACCTCGTCCTCGGGCAGCTCCGCGAGCACCCGGGCCGCCGTGCGGAAGGCGCGTACGCGATACGTCGGCTCCAGGGACCGCTCCAGCAGAAAGGCGATCCGGTTCAGCGCCTCCACGGGATCCATCGCCACCTCCACCTCCAGGGTTCCCCGGCCCTGCCGCGCCCGCACGGTGGCGCGAACGGGGCGCGGGACGCACGGTCCTCGACTGATGACCTTAAGGACCCTTATGACCCGAAGGACCCGTTGACGCGGGTTGCGCTCTACGCTCTATGCATGACCGAAATCGCGAGCCCGCACATCTCTCAGCCGCGGATCATGGTGCTCGGGGTTCAGCCGGGCACGCCTCCGTTCCGGATCATGGAGATCGACGGTGTCGTCGTCGGATCCGCCAGGGCCGTCACGGACGTCCTGACGACCGCCGCCGCCTTCGGCATCACGGTCCACGACCTGGACGACCCGGATGTGATCCGCTGGGTCGGCGGCGACAAGTTCACCTGGCGCCACCACTAGCCTCCGGCCCTGATGGGCGCCGCCGGCGCAGTCCCACGGCTGGACGGCCGTGCCGTCGCAGCGGTGGGGCCGCACGGGTGCGCCGTCGGGGGAACTACTCGCCGGTCGTCACCGAGACGTGGTCCACCACCAGTTGCTGCGGGAACACGGTGGAGCCGTCCGGGTCGCCGGGCCAGTAGCCGCCCACCGCGAGGTTCAGGATCAGGAAGAACGGCTTGTTGAAGACCCACTGCCTGCCGCCCAGGTCGGCGGGGGTGCGCCGCTGGTAGACGTCGCCGTCCACGGACCAGGTGATGGAGTCGGGCGCCCAGTCGACGGCGAAGGTGTGGAAGGCGTCGGCGAAGGCCTGCCCGTTGGGGAGGGAGTACGCGGCGCCTATGCCGCCCGAGCCCGAGTAGCCGGGGCCGTGCAGGGTGCCGTGCACGGTCGAGGGCTCGAAGCCGACGTTCTCCATGATGTCGATCTCGCCCGAGTCCGGCCAGTTGACCGGTGTGCCCAGCATCCAGAACGCCGGCCACATGCCCTGTCCGCGCGGCACCTTGATCCGTGCCTCGATGTGCCCGTACTGGGCGGTGAACTTCCCGGCGGTGTTCAGCCGGGCCGAGGTGTACTCGCAAGTGCCGTACCAGCACTGGTAGTTGGCCGGGTTCTCCTTCCGTGCGGTGATCACCAGGTGGCCCTGGCCGTCCAGGGCCGCGTTCTTGTTGCCCGAGGTGTAGTACTGCCGCTCGTGGTTGTTGACGTTGTCGCCGGTCTCGATCTGCCACTTCGAGGAGTCGACCGCGGCGCCCGCGGGCCCGTCGAAGGTGTCGGAGAACGTCACCGCCGCCGAGGCGTCGGGCTGCTCCGCCTGCGCCGGGCCGATCGCGGCGGACGCGACCAGGACGGCCGACAGGGTGGCGAGCAGGGCGGTGCGGGGCAGGCGTGGGGAGGCCATCGCGCTTCCTTCCGTACGGCGGCGACCCGATGGACGGGTGCGCCGACCGAGGTGGGGGGTGAAGGTGTCGCACACTTGATTTAAGGAGTGAGGTAAGGAGGCGTCAATACCTTGGTACGGACCAGCGGTTGAGCGGTGCTCGTCGGAGGCGGAGTCGGCGCATGCCCGTGGGCACTCTTCGTCCGCCGCCGAACTGTTGGATTCCTAGGCTTCTCGCCATGAACGCCGCACACATCGGTGAGCTGCTCGCCGTCCTGGGCGCGGGGACGGCCGCCGGCGCCGTCAACGCCGTGGTCGGCTCGGGGACGCTCATCACGTTCCCGGTCCTGCTCGCGACCGGCCTGCCGCCCGTCACCGCCACGGTCTCCAACGCGCTCGGCCTGATCCCCGGCTCGATCAGCGGCGCCATCGGCTACCGGCGCGAACTGAGCGGCCAGCGCCGGCGCATCCTGAAGTGGGGCGCCGGCGCCGTCCTCGGCGGGCTCACCGGGGCGACGCTGCTGCTGGCCCTGCCCGCCTCGGCGTTCGAACGCATCGTTCCGGTCCTGGTCGGCCTCGCCCTCGTGCTGGTCGTCCTCCAGCCGCTGATCAGCAGGAGGCTGCGCGACCGCAGGGCGCGCGAGGGCGGATCCGCCCGCCCCGACGGCGGCGTCCCGCTGCTCGCCGGACTGACCCTGGCCAGCGTGTACGGCGGCTACTTCTCGGCCGCCCAGGGCATCATCTACGTCGCCCTGATGGGCATGCTCCTCGACGACGGCCTGCAACGCCTCACCGCGGTCAAGAACGTGCTCGTCGCCGTGGTCAACTCCGTCGCCGCGCTGTTCTTCCTCGTCGTCGCCGAGTTCGACTGGACGGCTGTGCTGCTCCTGGCGATCGGGTCGGCGGCCGGCGGCCATCTCGGAGCCACCCTGGGCCGTCGGCTGCCGCCCGCCTGGCTGCGCGCGTTCATCGTCGTGGTCGGCACGGTGGCCATCGTCCAACTGGTGCTGCGCTAGGAGGAGCGGGGCTTCCGGGCGTGCACCGCGCGGCTCAGCCGCCGTCCCAGCAGGAGGTAGCCGACCAGGGCTCCGGAGGTGTTGAGGATGACGTCGTCGATGTCGAAGGCGCGCCCGGTGACCAGCGCTCCCTGTGCGAACTCGACCAGGAGCATCACGGTCGCCGTCAGCAGCAGGACCCGCAGGACACCGCGGGTCTTCGGGGCGAGGACCGGGACCAGGATGCCGAACGGCACTCCCAGCAGCAGATTGCCGCCGATCTGCCGGACGGCGTCACGCAGTTCGGGCTGGTCCAGATAGGCCCGCAGTGAGCGGCCCGGATGCAGGTTGGTGTGCGTCAGGGCCTCCGACGCGGGTGAGGGCTGCAGGGTCAGCCTCGCCAGGACGACGGCGAAGGCGACCATGAACGCGAAGGCGCACAGCATCGCCAGCAGACGGGCGAGAAGGCGCAGCGGACTTCGCCCGGGTCGCGGGGTGCGCCCGGACTTGGCGGATCCCTTCGACTCGGCGGATCCCTTCGACTTGGCGGATCCCTTCGACTTGGCGGACCCCTTCGACTTGCCGGAGCCCTTCGGCTGGGCACCACCGCCCGCCGGCTTCGCGCCCTTGGCGGATTTGCCGCCGCCTGCGGCCTTACCGCCCCCTGCGGACGACTTGGTGGTGCCTGTGGATTTGGGAGTGCCGGGGTGCAACGCGGCGCGCGAACGTGAGGTTCCACGGGCCATGCGATCCTCCAGTCTTCAACTTCCCTTTGTAGTAAGGGGATTACCCCGGTGCCGCGAGGCGATGCCGCCGCGTGGCCGACCGGCAGCGACCCCTCCGGTGACCCGGCCGGGGCCGCTGCGGTGAGCGGTCAGGTCGCGTAGGTCACCTTCACCTCCTTGAAGCCGAGGGAGTGCAGGAGCCCCTTGAGCATGTCGGTGGTGTTGGTCTCCGCGCGTGCGGTCAGCCCGCTCTTCTCGGCGGCGTCGCCGATGTGCCGGACCGCCAGCTTCTGCACGGCCTGTTCGCTGTTCGGGTTGTCCGAGAAGAGGTCGCCGATGCGGTCGAGCAGACCGCGCTGCTTGGAGACGGCGTAGGAGCGGTCGGGGTCGAGGGACGGCTTGCCCAGGGCGGCGTGCGGCAGACGGAGCGTGGCGGACGTACGGTCGTCATTGACCGTGACGTCGTCGTCGCCGACCTTTCCGAGGTCGACATAGGCGTCCACGGTGCCGGCGCCGACGTACAGCGTGCGGCTGCCGCGGATGGCGTCGGGCAGGAACTTGGCGTCCTTTTCCAGATCCACGACGATCTGGAAGTTGCCGGAGGCCGCGTCGTAACGGCTGATGTCCTGGATGGACTGGAGCAGTGCGGGACCCGAACGGTCGTTGGTCTCGGTGCCGAACAGGTCCTTCAGACCGGGGAGCACGCTCAGCCGGATCCCGGCGAAGAAGACGACGAGCACCACAACCAGGGCGCTCACCACCTTCGCCCAGCCGGGCATGCGCTTGTTGATGCGCTTGATGGAAGTCGTCATGTCGACGTTCCTCCTTCCCTACTGTTCGAAGTACCCCCAAACCCCTTGCCGGACCTGTCTGTTGACCGATTGCCATCCCTCGACTTCACCCCCGGGACGATCGAGTGGCGGGAGGGACAGATGACGCGGCTGCACTCGTCAGTAGCATGAACCCGCCACCCGGATTGATCATGCGAGGAGCGGAACGTGCCAGAGATCGCCGTGTTCAGCGGCAGTGCCCACCCCGAACTGGCGGCGGAGGTCTGCGCCCACCTCGGGGTACCGCTCAGCCCGACCCGGGTCAGCCGGTTCGCCAACGACTGCCTGGAGGTGCAGCTCCAGGCCAACTGCCGGGAACGGGACGTCTTCCTGATCCAGCCCCTGGTCCGGCCGGTCCAGGAGCACCTGGTCGAGCTGCTGCTGATGTGCGACGCCGCGCGCGGCGCCTCCGCGCGCCGGATCACGATTGTCATGCCGCACTACTCCTACGCCCGCTCCGACAAGAAGGACGCGCCCCGCATCTCCCTCGGCGGCCGGCTCGTCGCCGACCTGATGGTGTCGGCCGGTGCGAGCCGTGTCCTCGCCATGACCCTGCACGCGCCCCAGGTGCACGGCTTCTTCACGGTGCCGGTCGACCACCTGCACGCGCTGCGCGAACTGGCCGCGCACTTCCGGCAGTACGACCTGAGCCGAACGACGGTCGTCTCGCCGGACCTCGGCAACGCCAAGGAGGCCGCCGCCTTCGCACGGCTGATCGGCGCCCAGGTGGCCGCCGGCGCCAAGCAGCGGTTCGCGGACGACCGGGTCAGCATCAGCTCCGTGATCGGCGAGGTGGCCGGACGGGATGTCATCGTCCTGGACGACGAGATAGCCAAGGGCAGCACGGTGCTCGAACTCCTGGACCGGCTGCGGGAGTTGGGGCCGCGCTCGATCCGGGTGGCCTGTACGCACGGTCTGTTCGCGGCCGGTGCGCTGAAGCGGATCGGCGAGCAGCCGGACGTACTGGAGATCGTGTGCACCAACACGGTGCCGATTCCGGCGGAGGAGCGCACCGAGAAGCTGCGCGTGCTGTCCATCGGACCGGCGCTCGCCGAGGCGGTGCGCCGTATTCACAACGGGGAGTCCGTCAGCGCCCTGTTCGACGCGCCGGGAACCGCGTAGGCGGGAGTTTCACAACGTGCCGGACGTGGCCTCGGACTGACCCAGGGCCGCGTCCGGCGTCGGATGCGGGGGCAGCAGCCGGTTCAGGCCGGTGATCCGCAGTACGCGCAGGGTCAGCGGGTGGGTGCAGACCAGGTGAAGCTGCCCGCCGTGGTCGTGCGTCCGGATGAGCGCCCGGTACAGCAGCCGCAGCCCCGAGCAGTCGAAGAACTCGATGCTCCGCAGGTCGATCACGATCCGCGCCTCGGGGCGCGCCGTCACCCGGTCCAGGTAGGGGGTTATCTCCACCGCGGCCGCGATGTCGATCTCACCGAGGAACTCCAGCACCGTGTGGTCCCGGTGCCGGTGGACGCGCAGATGCCGGCTGAACGGCGCAGGATCCTGCTGCACGACGACATCGCCTCCAACCTGTTCACTTGCGGCGGGTGCTCAAATCCAGTCCCCGCACTGCAAGTTACCCTCGATCGAGCGAATCTGAGCATGTTCGATTGACATATGTCTTTGAATTGCGACAGATGCTTCGCGCGATGTACGGGATGTGACCACGACCCCGCGTGACTACGACAGCGCGTGCCAGGCCCTGGACAGCGCCTGACGGAACTGCTCGGTCTGATGGGCCGTGAGGTCCCGCACCATCCGCGCCTCCAGCTCCCGTATCGGCCCCGCGTGCCGCGTCAGCAGCTCGCGCCCCGCGTCGGTCAGCAGGATCAGCAGCTCCCGGCGATTGCGCGGATTGCGCTCCCGGCGGACGAGCCCACGGGTCTCCAGGCTGCGTACCAGATCGGCGATCGACTGCGCCGTGACGAAGGAGTCGCGCGCGAGCTGTGCGGCCGACAGTCCGTCGTGTCTCTCCAGCACGGTGAGCGCGGTGTACTGCAGTGCCGTGATCCCGGACGGCTTGACCAGCTCGTCGAGGTGGGAGCGCACGACGAGCTCCACCTGCTTCACCATGTAGAGAAGTGACGGCGGTGCCTTGGTTGCCTGGGCGTCGAGCATGAGTTCAGCCTAGAGCATTGACAGGAATCCTGTCTGTAAAGAGACTGCGGAACAACAGGAAACCTGTTGGTTGAAATCTTGGCGATGAGGCTGAGGAGTGGCGATGACCACCTTCGAGATCGAACCCGGTCGACTGTTCATCGGGGGCCGGTGGCGCGAGGCCGCCGACGGATCCCGCACCGAGGTGGTCGACCCGTCCCGCGGCACGGTCCTCACCACCGTCGCGGACGCCGGTGCCGCCGACGTGGACGCGGCCGTGCGCGCCGCGCGGGAGGCCTTCGACGACGGCGCCTGGTCCGGGCTGAGCGGCCGCGAGCGCGGCAGGGTCCTGCACCGCGTCGCCGAGCTGATCAGGGAGAACGCCGACACCGTCGCCGAGCTGGAGAGCCGTGACGTCGGCAAGCCGATCACGCTCGCCCACGCCGTCGACGTCACCAACGCCGCCAACGACTTCGAGCACTACGCCGCCCTCGCCCACGCCCTGGACGGCGCGGTCCGCGACACCCCCATGAACGCCCTCGCCTACGTACGGCGCCGGCCGCTCGGCGTGGTCGCGGCCATCACGCCGTACAACTTCCCGCTGATCCTGGCCGGCTCGAAGATCGCCCCGGCGCTCGCGGTCGGCAACACGGTGGTGCACAAGCCGGCCGAGGAGACCCCGCTCAGCGCCCTGTTCATGGCCGACCTGTTCAAGCGCGCCGGTGTCCCCGACGGCGTGGTCAACGTCGTCACCGGCGGACCCGCGGCCGGCGAGGCGCTGCTGCGGCACCCCGGGGTCGACAAGGTCGCCTTCACCGGATCGACCGCGGTCGGCCGGAAGGTCGCGGCCATCGCCGGCGAGGCGCTCAAGCCGGTCACCATGGAACTCGGCGGCAACGCGGCCCACGTCATCTTCGAGGACGCCGACCTGGAGAAGGCTGTCGGCGCGATCATCAAGGGATTCGTCTTCAACACCGGGCAGTTCTGCATGGGCGCACCGCGGCTGCTGGTGGCCCGCCAGGTCTACAGCACACTGCTCGGCATCCTCGCCGACGCCGTGCCCGGCGTCCCGGTCGGCGACCCGGCCAAGCCCGAGACCGTCGTCGGCCCGATGGCGGGGGAGCGGCACCTGCGCAAGGTCGAGGAGTACGTCGAACTGGCCCGCAAGGACGGCGGCCGCATCGTCTGCGGCGGTGAGCGCCTCGACCTGGACGGCGGCTATTACTACAAGCCCACCGTGATCGCCGAGCTGGCGAACGACTCCCGGGTGATCCAGGAGGAGATCTTCGGCCCGGTCCTCACCGTCCAGCCCTTCGACTCCGAGGACGAGGCCGTCGAGCTGGCCAACTCCACCCCGTACGGACTGGCCTCGGGTGTCCAGACCGGCAATCTGGCCCGCGCCCACCGCGTCGCCGACCGGCTGGACGCCGGCATCGTCTGGGTCAACGACTGGGCGATGCTCGACCCCGCGGTGCCCTTCGGCGGCGTCAAGGACTCCGGCTTCGGTCGCGAGTACGGGCCCGAGGCGCTCGACGCCTACACCGCGACCAAGTCCGTCGTCGTCTCGCTCGACTGAGCGCACCGCCAAGGAGAAACCCGATGACCATCCCCACCCGTGCCGCCGTCGTCGAGTCCGGCGGAGCCCCGTTCACCCTCTCCGAGGTCGAGCTCGACGAACCCGGACCGTACGAGGCCGTCGTCCGCATGGTCGCGACCGGCCTGTGCCACACGGACCTCGGCGTGGCGAGCGGCGGACTGCCCTTCCCGCTCCCCGGCGTACTCGGCCATGAGGGCGCGGGCGTCGTCGAGGCAGTCGGCCCGTCCGTGACCGGCGTCGCGCCCGGCGACCATGTCGTGCTGTCCTTCACCTCCTGCGGCGACTGCCGAAGCTGCCGGGGCGGGCACCCCGCGTACTGCGCGACCTGGCTGCCGCTGAACCTCATCGGCGGGCGGCGGGCCGACGGCACCAGCACCATCAGCCGGGGCGGCGAGGAGCTCGGCGGGCACTTCTTCGGCCAGTCGTCCTTCGCCGAGCGGGCGCTGGTGGACGAACGCAGCCTGGTGAAGGTCGACCCGGACGTCCCGCTCGTCTCGATCGCCCCGCTGGGCTGCGGGGTGCAGACCGGGGTCGGCGCCGTGTGGAACGTGCTGAAGCCGGCGACCGGCAGCACGGTCGTCGTCCTCGGCGCCGGGGCGGTGGGACTGTCGGCCGTCATGGCGGCCGCCCTCACCCCGGCGACCACGATCATCGCCGTCGACCGCGTCGGCGAACGCCTGTCGCTGGCCAAGGAGTTGGGCGCCACCCACACCGTCAACGCGAGCGAGGCCGACCTCGGTGACGCGCTCGCCGTGATCACCGGCGGTCAGGGCGCCGACGGCGTCGTGGAGACCACGGGCAACGTCGGCGTACTGCGCCAGGGCGTCGACGCCCTCGCCCTGCGCGGCACCCTCGTGGTGGTGGGCGCCCCGCCGTTCGGCACCGAGGTCGCCCTGGACGTCAACGGCCTGCTCGGCGGCAAGCGGGTCGTCGGCCTCACCCTGGGCGACGCCGAGACACAGGCCTTCATCCCGGCCCTCGTCGAGCTGGTGAAGGACGGGCGGCTGCCGCTGCACCGCCTGATCAGCAGCTATCCGTTCGCGGACATCGACCAGGCGGTGCGGGACATGGGCGCGGGCAAGGCGATCAAGCCCGTGCTCACGTTCTGACTCAGCCGACCGTCAGGACCAGCTTCCCCGTGGTCCGGCCGGTGTCGCCGAGCGCATGTGCCTCGGCGGCATCGGCCAACGGGAAGGTGCCGGCGATCGTGGGGCGCAGCTTCCCCGCCTCCACCAGCTCCGCGATCGCCTTCATCCCGCTGTGCGAGGCGTCCACGAGCATCCGCAGCGCCCGCACACCGAGCCGCTCGGCCGCCACGTAGAACTCGTCCGAACCGCCCGGCAGGATCGAGACGACGATGCCGCCCGGGCGCAGCACGCGCAGCGAGCGTGTGGAGGTGTCGCCGCCGAGCGTGTCCAGGACGACGTCGACGTCCTTCACGGCCTCGGCGAAGTCCGTCTCCCGGTAGTCGATCGCCTCGTCGACTCCGATCTCCCGCAGGAAGTCGTGCTTGCCCGCGCTCGCGGTGCCGATCACATACGCGCCCCGCGCCTTGGCGATCTGCACGGCCACATGCCCGACGCCGCCGGCCGCCGCGTGGATCAGCACCCGCTGTCCCGGCCGGAGGTCGGCGTACTCGACCAGCGCCTGCCACGCGGTCAGCGAGACCAGCGGCAGCGCGCCCGCCTGCGTGTGGTCGATCGAGGCCGGCTTGTGCGCGAAGGCGCGGGCCGGCGCGGTGACGTACTCGGCGTGCGAGCCGTGGCCGAACGGGTAGGACAGCATCCCGAAGACCTCGTCGCCGACCTTGAACCGGGCCACGCCGATGCCCACCGCCTCGACCACGCCGGAGACGTCCCAGCCCAGGACGAAGGGCGGCTCGCCCAGGAAGCCGCCGGTGGCGCGGTGCTTCCAGTCGGTCGGGTTGACGCCCGCGGCGCGCACGCGGACCAGCACCTCGTTCGCGCGCGGCGCCGGGCGCTCCAGCTCCACTTCCTTCAGGACCTCGGGACCGCCGAGGACGTCCTGGCCGATGGCTCGCATCGTGTTCACAGTGCTCATGGTGGATCAGCCTGCCCGGAGCCGCCGCCCAGGAAAATGGCACGATTGCCAACCTTCGATAGGATCGTGCCATGCGTGATCAGGTGCATGGGGAACGGGTCGTGGTGCTCGCCCTGGACGGCGTCTACCCCTTCGAGCTGGGCATCCCCAGCCGGATCCTCGGCGCGGCCGACGGCCGGTACGAGGTGCTGACGTGCAGCGTCGACGGCCGGCCGGTGCACAGCAACGCGGACTTCACCATCGGCGTCCAGCACGGTCCGCAGATCCTCGCCACGGCCGACACCGTGGTCGTCGCCTCCATCGCTCCGCCGTACATCCCCACGGAGCTGTCCGCCGAGGTGGCCGACGCACTCGCGCTGATCCGGCCGGACGCGCGCATCGTGTCGATCTGCACCGCCGCCTTCGTCCTCGCCGCGGCGGGCCTGCTGGACGGCCGTAGGGCCACCACGCACTGGCAGACGACGGAAGCGCTGCGGCGCCGGTATCCGCTTGTGGACCTGGACCCGGACGTCCTCTTCGTCCAGGACGGCCGGATCCTCACCTCGGCCGGAGCCGCCGCGGGCGTCGACGTGTGCCTGCACATCGTCCGCACCGACCACGGCAGCGAACTGGCCAACGCGGTCGCCCGGCGCTGCGTCGTGCCGCCCTTCCGGGACGGCGGCCAGGCCCAGTACATCGAGCAGCCGGTCCCGGACAGCGGAGCCGCGAGCACCGCGGCCACCCGCGCCTGGGCCCTGGAGCACCTCGCCGAACCCCTCACCCTGACCGATCTCGCCGGCCACGCCCGGATGAGCCTGCGCACCTTCGCCCGCCGCTTCCACGACGAGGTCGGGCTCAGCCCCGGCCGCTGGCTGATCCAGCAGCGGGTCGCGCGCGCCCGGCATCTGCTGGAGTCCAGCGACCTGTCGGTGGACCGGATCGCCGGCCAGGTCGGCTTCGCCACGGGCACCTCCCTGCGCCAGCACCTGCACGCCGCGATCGGGGTGTCGCCGCAGGCGTACCGCCGCACGTTCCACCGTGCTGGTCAGTAAGAGTATTTGTCGATTTTCGCCTCCCTGGCTGACCGTGACGGAATACTCACTTCCGCCAAGGCCCGAGGTTGATCCTTTCGGGTTCAAACCCGATAAGCTCCCATCCGGCGCTGCGAGTTGACTCGGTCGCGATCGGTCATCTCGCGATGCGTACTCATGAGTGCGATCGCCCAGCACACCCCCCCTTGTTCGATCGTCGCCTCGAAGGATGCAGATGGAACTCGCCACACCGCCGCCGGCGGCGCGGCCCCCTGTCGCCTGGTACAGCTGGTGGCTCATGCCACTGGCTTTAGGAGGTGGGACCGTTGCCGCCACGTTCATGAGCTCGGAGCGAATAACCGCCGCCGTCGCCGGTGTCGCGGCCACCACCGCCGGCTCCGTGTGCGTACGCCTCCTGCTCCGCACCCGGGCGCAGTTGCGCCGGGCCGAGAGCGACTTCCGCGCCTCGCAGGCCGAGCACTCCCAGCAGTGGCAGCAGCACGTGGCGGGCCTGGAGCGGAAGTTCAGCGCCGACCGCGCCGCCCTGGAGGGCCGCCTCGCCGAGCAGTCCGGCGCCTATGAGGCCCAACTGGCCGAGCAGGGCCGCGCGTACGAGGAGCGTCTCGCCGAGGAGAGCGGCTCCTACGAGGAGCGCATCGCCGCGCAGGCCAAGTCCTACGAGGCCCAGCTCGCCGACCAGGCCGAGGTCTGGCAGGAGCAGCTCACCCACCAACTGTCCGCCGTCGCCCGGCTCGCCGACGAGCAGCTCCCCGACGCGCTGCGCCGACTGCGCGAGGGCGAGGCCATCGACGACGTCCTGCCGACCGTCAACCAGTGCGCCAAGGTCAGCGCCGAACTCCAGGCCAACCTGCGCAAGGTGCTGCGCACCTCGCTGATCGGGGTCGAGGAGGAGTTCAACCGCTCCACCTCCGCCGAGCAGGCCGTGGTCGGCATCGGCAACCGTATCCACGTCCTGACCAGCAAGCTCCGCGGCCGACTGCACGATCTCCAGGGCGAGCACGGCCGGCTGCCCGCCGTCGCCCGTGGCCTGATGGAGCTCGACCAGGCGATCGGCCCCGCCGACTGTCTGGCCGCCAGCATCAGCGTCCTCGGCGGCTCGGACCGCCCCGGCCGCCAGTGGCAGGAGCCGCAGCGCCTGCTCAGCGTGGTCCGCGGCGGCATCGGCCGGATCAAGGACTTCCACCGGATCGACGTACGCCATCTGCCCGAACTCGGCGTCGACGGCGGCCTGGTGGACCATCTGACGCTGATCTTCGCCCACCTCCTCGACAACGCCGCCCGCTACTCGCCGCCCACCGAGCCGGTGCTCGTCTCCGGCAAGGAGGTCCCGAACGGCGTCGGCATCGAGATCCAGGACTCCGGCAAGGGCCTGAACGAGGAGAAGAAGCGCGATGCCGAGCACGCCCTGGCCGGCACCGCGCCCGGCGCGGGTCTCGGTGGCATCTCGGAGGACGCGAACATCGGTCTGCGCGTCGTCGGCATCCTGGCCCGCCGGTACGGCATCCGCGTCACCTTCGCGGACTCGCCGTGGCTCGGCACCTCGGTGGTGGTAGTGGTCCCGCACAAGTACTTCAGCCCGCTGCCCGCGGCCGCCTCCGCCACGTCGGCGCCGGCCGCCCCGACGGCACCGGCCGACACCGCCGCACCGGCCCGCGAGCCGGTCGTCGTCGAGACGGCCCCGGCCGACACCGCCGACGCCGTGGACACCACGCCCGGTGGCCTGCCCCGGCGCCGCAGCAAGCGGCACGAGGGGGCGCGCCACGAGCCGGCCGAGCGCCCGGAGCAGAGCGAGGAGACGACGTCCGTCGCCGCCGTTCCGCCCGACGCGTCCTTCGCCGGCCTGGCCGCCTTCGCCACCGCGGGCCGCGAGGCCGGCGAGGACGAGGCGCCGGCCGATGGCCGCGAGTCCACCGAGCAGCACCGCACCGAAGAGAGCGACTAGTCCATGACGCAGCAGGGAACCGACGTGAGCTGGGCGCTCCGCGACCTGGTGGAGAGCATTCAGGAGATCAACTTCGCCCTCGTGGCCTCCAGTGACGGCAAGGCCATCACCGCCTACGGTGCCGAGGACCCCGACGACGTGGACCGCTTCGCCGCCGTGGTGGCCGGACTGCAGGCGCTGGCCCAGCCGGTCGCCGAGCAGTTCCCCAAGTACGCGGGGCAGCTCAGGCTGGCGATGATCGAGGTCGACGGCGGCCACCTCTTCGTCGTGCGCGCCGGGGTGGAGACCTATCTCGGCGTCCTCGCCCGGGAAGGCCTCGACCAGGGCCTGCTCGGCCATCAGATGAGGGACCTGGCGCGCAGGATGGGCGAGTTGCTCGGCACCACTCCGCGCCTGGAGGAGCACTCTGGATGAGTGCTCCCCGCCGGCCCACGGACCCGTCCGGTCTCGAGCGCTACTACGTCCTCACCCGGGGGCGCAGCGGACCGGGCGGTTCGGCGTCGAGCCTCGACGTGGCGACCCTCATCGTCTCCCGCACCGCCCCGGTACCGGGGATGCAGCACGAGTACGAGGAGATCCTCCGGCGCTGCCGCGATCCGCTGTCGGTGGCCGAACTCGGCGCCCACCTCGGATTGCCCTTCAACATTCTCGCGGTGCTCCTGACGGATCTGCTGGAGGCAGGCCGTGTCCAAGCCCGTGATCCCATCCCGGCGCAGGCCGCCGGGCGCGGGCCCGACCTCGCGCTCCTTGAGGAGGTACTCAGTGGACTTGAAAGGCTTTGACCAGCCCGGCGGGCCCGGTGCCGGGGGCACCCGCTCGGTGAAGGTGATGATCGCCGGCGGATTCGGTACCGGGAAGACCACCATGGTCCGCTCGGTCAGCGACATCAAGCCGCTCACCACCGAGGAGACCCTCACCCAGGCCAGCGCCGGCGTCGACCACCTCATCGGCGTCACCGACAAGACGGAGACCACCGTCAGCCTGGACTTCGGCAAGATCAGCCTCAACGAGAGCCTGATGCTGTACCTGTTCGGCACCCCCGGCCAGGAGCGCTTCTGGTTCCTGTGGAACGGCCTGTTCAAGGGCGCGCTCGGCGCGGTCGTGCTGGTGGACACCCGCCGCCTCGCCTCCAGCTTCCGGGCGATCGAGGAGATGGAGCGGCAGAACGTGCCGTTCGTCGTCGCGCTGAACGTCTTCCCCGACTCCAAGGACTATCCGGTCGAGGAGATCCGGGACGCGCTGGACATCTCCGCGCACATCCCGGTCGTGGCCTGCGACGCCCGCGACCGGGCCTCCAGCCGTGACGTACTCGTCGCGCTGATCCGTCATCTTCAGGAACGCTCGGCCGTCGCACTGGAGTCCCGATGAACGCCCAGCCCTTAAACGATCCCGAAGCGCCCCGCGGTTGCCCCTTCGGCCACGGGACCGAGGTCACCCGGCTGTTCGGGCCGGAGGCGGCGACCGACCCGGGCGGTATCTACGAGCGGCTGCGCAAGGAGCACGGCTCCGTGGCCCCGGTGCTGCTGGAGGGCGACGTCCCGGCCTGGCTCCTCCTGGGCTACCGCGACAACCGGCGGGTGCTGGACAACCCCCGCCAGTTCAGTCGGGACGCGCGGATCTGGCGGGACTGGCGGGAGGGCCGCATAGCGGACGACTCCCCGCTGGTCCCGATGGTCGCGTGGCGCCCGGACTGTGTGTCCCAGGACGGCGAACCGCACCGTCGACTGCGTGGCGCGGTCACCGACGGGCTCCAGGCCGCCGCCGACCGGGGGGTCCGGCGGCACGCCACGCACTTCGCCCACAAGCAGATCGACGCCTTCGCCGACGCCGGGCGCGCCGACCTGGTGGCCGACTACGCCGAGTATCTGCCGATGCTCGTCCTCACCCGTATCCTCGGGCTGCCGCAGGGGGAGGGGCGGCAACTCGTCGAGTCCTCCGCCCAGGTGTTCAAGGGTGGCGAGGACGCGATCGCGCACAACGACCGCATCATGCAGATCCTCGGCGAACTCGCCGAGCGCAAGCGGGCCGAACCCGGTTCCGACTTCGCCACGGCGCTGCTGGAGCACGAAGCCGGGCTCGACGAGGACGAGGTGGTCAGCCATCTGCGTCTGGTGCTGATCGCCGCGCACACCACGACCAGCAACCTGCTGGCCCGCGTCCTGCAGAAGATCCTCACCGACGCCTCCCGGCTCTCCGGCCTCGTCAGCGGCGAGCTGACCGTCTCCGCCGTGGTGGAGGAGATCATGTGGAACACCCCGCCGCTCGCGGTCCTGCCGGGGCGGTTCGCCACCGCCGACCTGGAGTTGGGCGGCCACCAGATCCAGGAGGGCGACCTGCTCGTCATGGGCCTCGCGGCGGGCAACGTCGACCCCGAGGTCCGGCCGGACGGGGTGTCCGTCCAGGGCAACGGCTCGCACCTGGCCTTCAGCTCCGGTCCGCACGAGTGCCCCGGGCAGGGCATCGGCCTGGCCATCATCGAGGTCGCCGTGGACGTCCTGCTGCACCGGCTGCCGGGGCTGCGCCTGGCCGTGCCGGCGGAGGAGCTCAGCTCGACGGCGTCCACGTGGGAGTCCCGGCTGGACACCCTGCCGGTCGAGTTCTCCGTCTGACCCCAACACCGCCGCCCGGCCGGACCTCCGGCCGGGCGGCGCCGTCTGCGCACCCCCTCCCGCGGGATCGAGGCGTCAGCCGTCGAGCCAGTCGCCTGTGACGCCCGTGGGCCGGTATCCCGTGGCGTTCCAGAGGAAATGCGGGTGGGCGCAGCCGAACATGTAGGCGAGCAGTGCGGTGTCTTCCCTCCCGGTCCGAGGGTCGTGCAGGGTGTGAAATTTCTCGGACCCGACTACGCCCGCGTCCTGTTGGACCTGACGAGCGCGGGCCGGCGACGGTGCGGCGCTGGATGCCTCCACCGCGGCGATGTAAGTGCGGCGCAGGATCTCCCATGCGCTGTCGATGTTGCCGTGCCAGGGGCCGTGCAGTGCTTCGAAGGCATGGAGCTCGGCGTCGAAGAGGGGCCATGGCCCGGGGTGTTGGACTCGGCAGCGGGCGGACAGCTCGGCGGCCCGGGGGCTCAGTGCCGGTGCGGTGGGCCGCGGGGCGATGGTGAGGGTGGTGCCGTGGGTGAGGATGCCGGTGCAGGGGTTGGGCTGCAGGTCGCAAAGAGGGCAGTCCTCGGCCGGGGGGAGGCCCGGGGTGATGCCGTCGAACCACAGAGCGTGACGGCCGGTGAGTCCCATCCAGACGATGGTGGTGGTCATCAGCCAGGTGTTCCACATCGGGCTGTGCGCCTCGGGGGTGCAGCCGTACTTCACGAGGGCTATGGCGCACGCGGAGTAGAGCGCCTTGGTGTGGGTGGGCATGTCGGCGAGCCAGAAGTTGCTGATCTCGCCGGTGAGGGCGTCGGCTCGTACGTCGGCCATGTCGTCGATGGCGCGGCACAGCAGCAGGGAGGCGAGGTTTTCCTCCTGCCAGAGTTCGGTGTCGGGGGCGACGTGCCAGAACAGGCAGTCCAGCATCTGCAGGAGTGAGTAGGTGCTCTGGCTGAGCGGGTTGGTCTGGGGGAGCACGACGCCGCCCGCGTGGTGCTGTTGGAGCCAGTACTCGTCGACGGATCGCTTGTGGGCCGCGAAGAGCCCGGAGACCAGGGCCCGTGCGCTGTTGGTGCTGAAGTTCTCGGCCAGGCGTTCTTCGACGTGTTGGGTGAGGCGCGTCGTATCGATGGTGTCGATCACGCGTTTGTATTCGTGGAAGACGAGGATGTCGTCCTCGAAGCGGTGGCGGTGGCCAAGGTCCCGCTCGAGGTCGTTCATCTGCCGGGTCCAGGACCAGCCACCGGTCAGGACGCTGTCGAGTTCCGGGCGGTTCGGCCAGTTCTTGACGGTGAGGGGACGGCCGGCGCTCTGCCGCCAGCGGTAGTCGTCCAGCGTGCGCGCGGGGGGCGTGGGCAGCCGAAGGCACAGTGGACAGTCGCAGACGTCGGTCTGCTCCTCCTCGCGCGGCGGGGTCAGTGCCCGGCTCCTCCAGGCCCCTTCCAGCATCGTGCAGGTCAGTCGGCAGACCTCGACATCGGTGCTGACTTGGGGGAAGGCCGCTTCGATCATGCGCAGGCCGGCGTCGAGGTGCCGCAACCTGGCGTAGCCCTCCTCGTCGGGTGGGAGGAACGCGGGCTGCGCCAGCCGGAAGGCTCCCTCCACCTGCAGCGTGGTGGCGGCGTGGCGGGATCCCAACGCGTCCAGCCGCTGTTGAACGGCGCTCTGGTACCTCCGGTACTCCTCCGTACTCCCCTTGACGCGTTCCGCCATGAGGCGGGCCAGGGCGTTCCCCGCCTCCGTGGGCTGGAGTTGGGCGCTTGGCTGCCCCGGAAGCAGACTGTCGGCGGACGCCTTCGGGACAGCGTCTACGACTCGAGATTTCACACCGGTCTCCCATCAAGTTGCGGCCATGACAACCGAATCGATCGCGTGGGTTCCCCCGTGTGATCTCTACGGAGGACCGGGGAGCTTCGGGGTGTACTCCGGATGTCTGCTGACGGGGGCGTCGGAGGGGAGGTCGAACGTGACGTCCTGAGGCATGCGCTTCCTTCCGGGAGACGGCGAGACAGGGTCCCCCGCCCTGCAAACGGGTGGCCGAAATGGCCACCCGTGCACTCGAACTCAGCTTCTATGGCCGAAAGTTGAACCGAGAAGCGGTGTGAGGCTTCCCAGAGCCTAAATGATCTACGCGTGACCTCACCGTGATGTCCGTTACTGCTTATGCCTCTTGAGCTGCGTATACTCGCGCGCCCCCCACATACGTCTGCGCGACCCGCGTGTCGCTGATCGCCTCCGCCGGCCCGTCGAACGGATCGCGGTCGAGGACGACGAGATCCGCCAGTGCCCCCGCCCGCACCACGCCCGTGTCGTCGAGGTGGTTCACATACGCCGAGCCCGCCGTGTAGGCGGCGAACGCCTCGGCGAGTCCGATCCGTTCACCGGGCAGGAACACCGGCGTGTCGCCGCCGCCCGGCGCCACCCGGTTGACCGCCACATGGATGCCGTGCAGCGGATCGGGGCTGCTCACCGGCCAGTCGCTGCCCGCCGCGAGCCGGGCGCCGGAGCGCAGCAGCGCGCCGAACGGGTACTGCCACGCGGCCCGTTCGGGACCCAGGAAGGGGATCGTCAGCTCGTCCATCTGCGGTTCGTGCGCGGCCCACAGCGGCTGGATGTTCGCGACGGCCCCGAGCCGGGCGAAGCGCGGCACGTCGGCGGGCTGGACGACCTGGAGATGGGCCAGGTGGGGCCGCGTGTCGCTCGGTCCGTTCGCGTCCCGCGCGGCCTCGATCGCGTCCAGCGCGTCCCGTACGGCCCGGTCGCCCAGCGCGTGGAAGTGGCACTGGAAGCCGAGCGCGTCCAACTCGGTCACGTACTTGGGCAGTTGCTCCGGGTCGAGGAAGCTGGTGCCCCGGTTGGCCGTGGCGCAGCCGCACTGGTCGAGGTACGGCTCCAGCAGCGCCGCCGTGCCGGTCTCGGCGACGCCGTCCAGCATCAGCTTGACGCTGCCCGCGCGAAACCGGCCGTGGCTCGACGCCGCCCGCCGCTCGACCAGTTCGGGAATCTGCTCGGCGCCGCGCTCGCGGTCCCACCACAGCGCGCCGACGACACGCGCGGTGAGCGAGCCGTCCCGCGCGGCCGCCAGATACGCCTCGGACGGGTCGTCCATGCCGAGGAACTCCCCGACCAGGGCGTCCTGCCAGGCCGTGATGCCGAGCGCGTGCAGATGCCGCTGGGCGTGCAGCAGGGCCGCCACCCGGTCGGCCCGAGTGGCGGGCGGGGTGAGCCGTCCCACGAGCCGCATCGCCCCCTCCTGCAAGGTTCCGCTCGGCTCACCGGAGCCGTCCCGGTCGATCCGCCCGTCGGCCGGGTCGGGCGTGTCGCGCGTGATGCCGGCGAGCGCGAGGGCCCGGCTGTTGACCCAGGCGCCGTGATGGTCACGGTTGGGCAGATACACCGGCCGGTCGGGCACCACCGCGTCCAGCAGCTCCCTCGTCGGCGTACCGCCCGCGAAGGCCTCCATCGACCAGCCGCCACCGGTGATCCACTCCCGTTCGGGGTGCGCGTCGGCGTACGCCCGCACCGCCGCGAGGGTCTCGTCCGCCGTCCGCGCACCGGTCAGGTCGCACTGGGCGAGCTCCAGGCCGGCCGGCACCGGATGCACGTGCGCGTCCTGGAACCCGGGCAGCAGCAGCCGCCCGGCGAGGTCCACCACCTCGGTCCGCGGCCCGGCGAGTTCGTGCACCTCCTGACGCCCTACGGCCGTGATGCGGTCGCCGGTGACGGCCACGGCGGTCGCGGTGCGGCCCTCGGGGGTGAGGACGGGGCCGCCGGTGAGGAGAAGGTCTGCGTGCATGGTCCGTTTCCTGGTCGGGGTCATCGGGAGGTGGCGAGCAGCTGGGGCGCGTCGGCGTCGGTGCCGGCACCCGTGTGGAAGTACGGCGACCTGCGCACCCATCTGGCCCACGCGGCGGCCACGAAGCCGGACGCGATCATCGCCAGGGGAGTGAAGAGCAGGAACCACCCGTTGTCCGCGCTGACTTCGAAGTGGTCGGCGGAGGTGTAGAAGGACCAGCCGAGGTAACCGCCGAGGCCGAGCAGAGCGGCCGCGCTCAGCGTGGGCAGCACCACCGCCCGCACTCCCTGCCACAGGTCCTCGCGCAGCAGGGCCCGGAACCGCACGGCGGCCGCCAGCGCCGTGAGCGCGTACGACAGGGCGACCACGATGCCCACGGCGGACACCGTCGCCATGATCATGTCGGCGAGCCGCGGGATGACCAGCGCCAGCGCCGCGAACACCGAGGCCAGCGCCCCGATCAGCACCGTGCCGGCGGCCGGAGTCCCGTACCGGGGGCTGACCTTGGACCACACCGGCCCGAGCGTACGGTCCCGGCTCATCGCGAACATCGCCCGGGCCGTCGGAATCACCCCGGCCTGCAGTGAGGCGACCGCCGAGAACATCAGGGCGATCAGGGGCAGCGCCGCCCACGGCTGGGAGGCGAGCCGTTCGCCGAAGAAGGCCAGACCCTCGGCGCCGTGGCCGACCAACTCCTCCTCGGACAGCACGCGTTGGAAGGCGATGGAGCCGAGCAGGAACAGTCCCAGCATGGTGAACAGGGTGGTGAGCCCGGCCCGGGAGGCGTCGCGCGGGTCGCGCACCTCCTCGTTGACGCTGAACGCGGACTCGAAGCCCCAGTAGCAGAACACCGACAGCAGCAGGCCCTGGGCGAGCGCGGTCGGCGACGGGATCGCGAACGGGTCGAACCAGCTCAGGCTGAAGTCGTGCGGGCCGGTGACGATGCCGTATCCGCAAAAGCCCAGCAGGACCACGTACTCGAAGACCAGCAGCCCGGCCTGGAGGCGCGCGGCGGTGCGGATGCCGGTCACGGCGGTGAGCGTGACCGCGACCAGGACCAGGATGCCGACGGCCGTCGTCTGCGCGGTCGAACCCGGGTCCAGCGCGAGGCCGCCCACCCGGTGCAGCCCGGCGTCGCCCGCGAGCTGGATCAGGGCCGAGCCGGTGACCGCCGTGGTGTACGCGAGGAACGCCACCACGGCCACGATGTTCACCCAGCCCACCATGAAGCCGAGCCACGGGGTGAGCGAACGGCCCACCCACACATAGCCGTTGCCCGCGTTCGGCTCGACCTTGTTGAGCCGGGAGTAGGCGCCCGCGATGCCCAGGACCGGCAGGAACGCCAGCAGCATGATCGCCGGCAGATGCAGCCCGACGACGCCCGCGGTGACGCCGAGGCCGATGCCGATGCTGGTGGTCGCGGCCGTGCTGGACGCGGCGATGGCGACACCGTCCAGGACGCCGAGGGACTTGCGCAGCGCGGGCCGCGCGGGAGGGTCGACGATGTAGGGCTGCTGGTCGGACATGGCCGCTCTCCGCTCGCACCGGGGGCCTGGGCGGCCCCGATGAGCGGACATGAAACTGCCCGAGGGGTTAACAGGTCAACGGCGTTGTCATAAGGTGCTGGGCACCGGCCAGAGGGAGGCAGACCATGAGCGAGCGCGTCGTCCCGCCCGCCGCCCGGCAGCGCAGGCGCCCCACCAAACAAGGCGTCGTCCTGTCCGAGGAACTGATCGTCGAGACCGCCCTCAGACTCATCGAGGAGCACGGCGCCGACGCCCTCTCGGTGCGCCGCCTCGGCCGTGCCCTCGGCGCCGACCCCAGTTCGCTGTACCGGTACTTCCGGCACACCGACGACCTGATGCTCGCCATCGCCGACGAACTGATCGGCCGCACCCTGCGCACCTGGCGTCCCACCGGCGACTGGCGTGCCGACCTGCGCGATCTCGGGCTGCGCATGCACGCGGGAGCCCTCGCGCAGCCCCGGGCGGCACTGCTCAGCTCGTACCGGGTGACGGGGCGGGCGCACGAGATCCAGGCCGTCGAGACGATCCTCGGCGTGCTGCGCGGGGCCGGGTTCCCGGACGCCGAGGCGGTGCGGATCTACCACGCCTTCGTCGACCAGGCCCTCGCCCACGGCGCCCTCGACTCGGCGAGCGCGGCGATGCCGGAGGCCGCGCGGGCGGCCGAGGCGGCGGTGTGGCGGTCGACGTACGCGCGGCTGCCGGCCGACACCCATCCGAACATCGCCGCCACGGCCCGCCATCTCGTGGCGGACATGCCACGCAGCTCCTACCCGGCGGCCCTGGACCTGCTGCTCGGCGCGGCCGGGGCCCGGCTGGCGGAAATCCGGTCCCGGACCCGGGAACCGACCGCCGCTGCTGCCGGCCACGTCGGCGAGCGGCCCTACGGGCCGCGACCCGAAGGCGACCGGCACAACGCGCCTCGGCGTCGGCCCGACCCGGGTGCAGGCCTGGCGCGAGGCTGACGAACTGGACGGGCGGGAGCTGATGCGGGACGGGAAGTGGCTGGTGGCGGACTGAAAGCGCCCGACGGGGACACCCGTGGGGGTACAGGGCGCGGGACAGGGCCGTCCCGCGCCCCGGACCCTGCGGAGGAACCATGCCACTGGTGAAAGCGGGCTTCGTGGTGCTCGACTGCGCCGAGCCCGAGAAGCTCGCGGTGTTCTACACGGAACTGCTGGAAGGCGAGCGAACGGACGTCACCGCCAACCGCATCGAGATCAGGGGCGCCGACGGGACCCGGCTGGCGTTCCGCCGCGACATGAACGCGACCCCGCCGAGCTGGCCGCGCCCCGAGAACTCCCTCCAGGCCCACCTGGACTTCGCCGTCGAGGACCTGGACGCGGCGGAACGCAAGATCGTCGGCCTGGGCGGCCGCCCCGTCGAGGCGAAGGAAGCACCGGGCCCCTACGAGGAACGCGGCTACGCCGACCCGTCCGGCCACTCCTTCACCCTGCGGCGCACGGTTGCCGCGACACCGAAGCAGGGTTGAGGCCACGGGGGTGAGCGTCGGGCGGGTCACGGTGAGCGCCGGACCCGCCCGGGTGGGCGGCGCAGACGGGCGTGCTCAGTCGCGTCCGCCCTTGTCGGCGACCGGCCACACCCCCGTCGAGCGTTCGATCGCCTTCGCGCCCGTGCGGTCCGCCAGGCTGCGGGCCATGGCGAACAGGGCGCCCTGTACCGCCGCCGCCAGCAGGATCTCGCCCCAGCCACGGTCGCGGTCCAGGGCGTCGGGGGCGTCCTCCTCGTGCCGTATCGCCATCCAGGTCTTGCGGAAGGCGAGCCCCGCCAGCGCCCCGCTCGCCCAGCCCAGCGCGAATCCCAACGGCTTGTAGGCAAGGGGGAGTTTCGGCTTCTTCTGCTTGTTCCTGGCCATGTGTGCCTGCGCCTCCTTCGTCGGTCAGGGCCGTCCGCGCGCCGGAACCCGCTCGGCCTCGGGCACCGGCCCGGGCGGTGTCCCGTCGCCGAACGGCCTGCCGCCCAGCTCCGCACGGTGGTGCGGCGTCAGCCAGCCCGCCAGATCCGGCCCGAGGGGCACGATGCCGGTCGGGTTGATGCCGCTGTGCACCTGGTAGTAGTGCCGCTTGATGTGGTCGAAGTCGACGGTGTCACCGAATCCCGGCGTCTGGTAGAGGTCACGGACGTACGCCCACAGGACCCGGTTCTCCGTCAACTTCCAGCGGTTGCACTTGAAGTGGCCGTGATAGACGGCGTCGAAACGGACCAGCGTGGTGAACAGCCGGATGTCCGCCTCGGTGATCGTGTCGCCGACCAGATAGCGCTGCCCGGCCAGCCGGTCGGTCAGCAGCTCCAGCCGCCGGAACAGCCGGGCGCACGCCCCCTCGTACTCCTGCTGCCCGGTGGCGAAGCCCGCCCGGTACACACCGTTGTTCACGTCCTCGAAGACATCCGCCATCACGGCGTCGATCTCGTCCCGCAGCGCCTCGGGGTAGAGATCGGGCGCGCCCTCGCGGTGCAGCGCCGTCCACTCGGTGGCCAGGTCGAGCGTGATGCGCTGGTAGTCGTTGGTGACCAGCCTGCCGCTGGGCACGTCCACCACCGCGGGCACGCTGACCCCGCCCGGGTAGTCGGTCTCCCGCCGGTCGTAGGCCTCGCTGAGGAACCGGATGCCGAGCACCGGGTCGCGGTCGCCCGGGTCCAGCGTGAACCGCCAGCTGCGGTCGTCCTGGATCGGGTCGGCGACCGCCAGCGACAGCGCCTCCTCCAGGCCGAGCAACCGCCGGGACACCAGCGCCCGGCTCGCCCACGGACAGGCACGGCTGACCACCAGACGGTAGCGGCCGGACGCCACCGGCCAGCCGTCCCGTCCGTCCGCCGTGATCCGGTCCGTGAAGTGGGCCTTCGACCGCTGGAACGACTTCTTCCCATAGGCGGTGTTGCCCCCGCCGCTCATGGCCGTGCTCCTCTCTGCCGTGCGCCGGGCCCCGGTCGGATACCGGGTTCCCGATCCCACCGAGTCCCCCGTTTCCCGCCGACGGCACGGTGTGAGCGGCACCGATCGGGGCAGTCGGAGTTGAATGAGCGGGACGAACAAGGCGCCGAAGACGGATCGCAGGACCCGTGTCACCGTCCTGGTGGCTCTCACGGCCAACCTCGTCATCGCCGTCGCCAAGGCGGTCGGCGGCCTGATCGCCCACTCGCCCGCGCTGCTGTCGGAGGCCGCGCACTCCGTCGCCGACAGCATGAACGAGGTCTTCCTGCTGGCCGCCCTGCGCCGCAGCCGCCGCCCCGCCGACTCCCGCCACCCTTTCGGCTACGGCAAGGAGCGCTTCTTCTGGTCCCTGCTCGCGGCCGTCGGCATCTTCGTGATGGGCGGCTGCTTCTCCTTCTTCCAGGGCTTCGAGGCACTGAGCGGCGGCGCCGAGGAGAAGTTCAGCGGCTATGTGGCGGGGATGACCGTCCTCGGTGTCGCCCTGCTCGCCGAGGGCGTGTCACTGGTACGGGCGCTGCACCAGGTGCGCCGGCAGGGCGGCATCGCGAAAGGGCTGCGTGATCCGGCCCTGCGCACGGTCGTCGCCGAGGACGCCACGGCCGTGCTGGGCGTGAGTCTCGCCTTCGCGGGCATGGCGCTGCACATGGCCACCGGGCGCATCGAGTGGGAGGCGTCCGCCTCGTTCGCCATCGGCGCGCTGCTGGTGTACGTCGCCTACCGGCTGGGCCGCGACGCCCGCGACCGGTTGATCGGACAGGCCGCCGACCCCGAGGCCGACGCCCGCATCCGTGCGCTGCTGGCGGCACAGCCCGAGATCGACAGCGTGGAGGCGCTGTTCACGATGAAGACCGGACTGGACACGGCCCTGGTGGCGGCCCGCGTCGACCTGGTGCCCGGCCTCGACAGCGAACAGGTCGAGGAGGTCGCCGTCCGCATCAAACGGTCCATCGGCCGCACCGTCGCCGAGGCGGACCAGATCTTCCTCGACGTGACCGAGCGCTCCGCCCGGGAGGCACGGGGAAGCCCCGCCGCGACGGGGGAACGCGGCGGGGCCTGACGCACGTGTGCCCGGCGAACGCGGGTTCATGCGTGCGGGCAGAACAAAATTTTCGCAAGCCCGGACGGCCGGAAGCGACGACCCGCCGACGGCACGCCTTCGACCGACCGGAGTCCCCCGGGAACCCGGTCAGTCCTCGCCGAAGGGCTCCAGCACGAACAGCGGGATGACCCGGTCCGTCTTCCTCTGGTAGTCCGCGTACGGCGGATACGCCGCGACGGCACGCTCCCACCACTCGTCCTTCTCCGCGCCGGTGACCTCGCGGGCCTTCATGTCCCGCGTCACCGTCCCGTCCCGCAGTTCCACATGGGGGTCGGCCTTGACGTTGTGGTACCAGACCGGGTGCTTGGGCGCCCCGCCCAGCGAGGCCACGGCGGCATAGCGGCCCTCGTGCTCGACGCGCATCAGCGGCGTCTTGCGGATCTTGCCGCTCCTGGCGCCCCGGGTCGTGAGCAGGATGACCGGCATCCCGGTGTTCATGAGGGTCGTCCCCTCGGTGCCGCCGGAGCTCTCGTACAACTCCACCTGGTCGCGTACCCACTTGGTCGGGCTGGGCTCGTACTCGCCCTCAAGAGGCATGACATCGGTCCCATCGTCGTGTCCTGGTGCTGACTGACACCGTCGTTCAACAGTGGCATGCGCGAGATTCATCCTGCCCATGGCCACGCCGTCATCCGCACGGCCAGCGCAAGGATCACGCCGCTCGACACCAGCGCCGTCACCAACCGCCCCCGGTGCCCCGTCAGCACCCGTCTCAGCAGCGCCCCGCCCCCGGCCAGCAGCAACTGCCAGCTCGCCGACGCGGCGAACGCGGCCAGCACGAACACCCCCTGTTCCAGGGGCGATACGGCGTCCGTGGCGCGGGTGCCGAGGACCAGGGCCGCGAAGTAGATCACGGTGGTCGGATTGAGCAGCGTGATGCCCAGGAGGGCCAGGTAGGCGCGCGCCGGGCTCGGGGGCGGGGGAGTGGAGCGGGTGGTGAGCCGGTGTTCGCGGTAGTGCCGTACGGCGGTGATCGCGCCCCGTACCGCGAGGGCCGCCAGCACCAGGGCGGAGGCCCAGCGCAGCGGCACCAGCGCCGGACGCAGCGCGCCGGCCAGTGCCGAGCCGCCGACGGTGGCCACGAGTGCGTAGAGCCCGTCGGCGGTCGCGACACCGAGCGCGGCGCAGACCCCGGTCCGCAGGGACGTACGAGCGGTGAGGGAGACCAGATAGGTCGCGACCGCGCCGACCGGGACGGCGATGCCGTAGCCCGCGAGCAGCCCCGCGACGAGCGCGGCGGTCACGACGTGGGAAGCGTGGGCCTCCACGGTCGGCCGGGCTGCTGCTGGGACCGCACCGCGGGAACGGCGACGGTCGGCGGCAGCGAGGCGATGGTCGTAGGCATGGCTGGATTCTGGCGCCGGTGACGGTGGGTCGGCAATCGAATTCCGCCCGAGCACCGGTCCGACCGCACCGCGGGGCCCCTCGGCCACCGTCGAGCCGAAGCCGTGTGCGACGATCCCCGGCCAGATCGCCCCCGCGCCTGATCTGGCCGAACTTGGCGTCGCCTTCTAGATGCCTCGGGCATCTAATGAAGATCGGCACGACGCACCCTTCGTCTGCGAGGTCTTCCATGACGGACACGACGGAATCGCACACCGTCACCTTCCCCCAGAGCCGAACCTGTCCGTACCACCCGCCCGCGGCCTACGACCCCCTGCGCGCGTCACGCCCGCTGGCCCGCATCGCCCTCTACGACGGCCGCCCGGTCTGGCTGGCCACCGGACACGCCCTCGCGCGCGCCCTGCTGGCCGACGCGCGGCTGTCCTCCGACCGCACCCATCCCGGCTTCCCCGCGCCGACGGCCCGGTTCGCCGCCGTCCGCGACCGCAGAAGCGCGCTGCTCGGCGTCGACGATCCCGAGCACCGCGTCCAGCGGCGGATGCTGGTTCCCAGCTTCACGCTCCGGCGTGCCGTCGAGCTGCGCCCGCAGATCCAGCGGATCGTGGACGACCGGCTGGACGCGATGATCGCCCGGGGAGCGCCCGCCGAGCTGGTGAACGACTTCGCGCTGCCCGTGCCCTCGATGGTCATCTGCGCCTTGCTCGGCGTGCCCTACGCCGACCACGAATTCTTCGAGGGCCAGTCACGACGCCTGCTGCGCGGCCCCACGGCCGCCGACACCATGGACGCCCGCGACCGGCTGGAAGCGTACTTCGCCGATCTGATCGACCAGAAGCGGAAACAGCCGGAACCGGGCGACGCAGTCCTCGACGAACTCGTCCACCAGCAGCTGCGCGACGGCGAGCTGGACCAGGAGGAGGTGATCGCCCTCGCGACCATTCTGCTGGTGGCCGGCCACGAGACGACCGCCAACATGATCTCCCTGGGCACCTACACCCTCCTCCAGCACCCCGACCGACTGGCCGAGTTGCGCGCCGACGCCGAACTGCTGCCCGCCGCGGTCGAGGAACTGATGCGGATGCTGTCCATCGCCGACGGGATGCTGCGGGTCGCCGTCGAGGACATCGAGGCGGGCGGCGAGACGATCCGGGCGGGTGACGGGGTGGTCTTCTCCACCTCGGTGATCAACCGCGACGAGGCCGTCTACCCCGACCCCGACGCCCTGGACTGGCACCGCTCGGCCCGCCACCACGTCGCCTTCGGGTTCGGCATCCACCAGTGCCTCGGCCAGAACCTGGCCCGCGCCGAGATGGAGATCGCCCTGCGCACCCTCTTCGACCGCCTGCCGACCCTGCGGCTGGCCGTCCCCGCGGAGGAAATCCCCTTCAAACCCGGCGACACGATCCAGGGGATGCTGGAACTCCCCGTGACCTGGTAAGAGGCTCCGGTCATGCACAACGAAACACGCGAAACGAACGAATCAGGCCATATCCATATCGACATCGACCACGATCTCTGTATCGGCGCCGGCCAGTGCGCCCTGGCCGCCCCGTCCGTCTTCACCCAGGACGACGACGGCTTCAGCGCCCTGATCCCCGGCCGCGAGGACGGCGGCGGCGACCCGATGGTGCGGGAGGCCGCCCGGGCCTGTCCGGTCAGCGCCATCACCGTGTCGGACGAGGAGAGTTGACGGGGCGAGTGCCTCGCTCGGCGCACCCAGTCGTCCACGGGCCCGCACTCCGGTGCGGGCCCGCCCGTCTCAGCGCGCCGCCAACAGCGACCGCGCCGCTTCCCTGGCCTCGGCCGCCGGCCGGGCACTGCCCGTGATCCCCGCCGTCACCATGGCGCCCTCGGCCAGCAGATACAGCGCCCCGGTCAGCCCGTCGGGCAGCCCGGCCCCGGCCACCAGTGAGCCGAGGTAGTCGCGAAACGCCGCCTTGTGCGCCCGCGCCTGTCCCGCCACCCGCTCCGAGAGGGCGCCCAGCTCGCCGTACGAGTTGATCCAGGCGCAGCCGCGGAAGTCCTCCTCGCCGAACCACTCCTGAAGCCAGTCGAAGACGGCCAGGATCCGCCGCTCGGGGTCCGGCTCCCGCTCCACGTACGAGGCGAGCCCGCCGCGCCAGCGCACGTCGCGCCGCTCCAGATACGCCTCGACCAGCAGCTCCTTCGCGGGGAAGAGCTGATAGAGCCGCTTGAGCGAGACCCCGGACGCGCCCCGGACGTCGTCCATGCCGACGGACTGGATACCGCGCCCGTAGAGCAGCTCCTCGGCGGCGTCCAGCACCCGCTCCCGGGCGGTTGCGCTGTCCATGTGCGACCTCTCCCGACCTCTCCTTGACCTGAGAACGTGCGTTCTCCTACGGTAGCAGCCAGCTGGAGAACGCACGTTCTCCACTGCTTCGCCCGCCACTTCGCCCCGGAGGACGACATGACCGACCGCCGCCCGCCCCTGCCCCCGTTCACCCGCGAGAGCGCCGCCCAGAAGGTGCAGGCCGCCGAGGACGCCTGGAACACCCGCGACCCGCACAAGGTCGCCCTCGCCTACTCCGAGGACTCGGTGTGGCGCAACCGCGACACCTTCGTCACCGGCCGCGCCGAGATCGTCGCGCTTCTCACCGCCAAGTGGGCGCGCGAGCGGGAGTACGCGCTGCGCAAGGACCTGTGGGCCTTCGACGGCCATCGCATCGCGGTCCGCTTCCAGTACGAGTGCCGGGACGCCGACGGCCAGTGGTGGCGGTCGTACGGCAACGAGCTGTGGGAGTTCGACGAGCACGGGCTGATGACCCGGCGCGAGGCGAGCATCGACGACGTGCCGATCGAGGAGAAGGAGCGCCGCATCCTCGGCCCGCGTCCGCAGAACGAGCGCGGACTGTCCTTCCCGGTGCGCTAGGTGTACTCGGCCGGGAGGTTGGTGACACGCCCGCTACCGGTTGTTGATCATGGAGGGACCTCCGGGCGTAGTGGAGATTGCCGTCTTCACTCACCTCGGAGGTCCTGGTGGCCCACGCTAATGCCCGGCTGACCTTTCACGGCAGATGCCTGCTGGTGCGTCGCGTTGTCTTCGACCGGCGCCCGGTCGCGCACGTCGCCAAGGAACTGGGAGTCTCCCGGCAGTGTGCTCACCGCTGGGTCAATCGCTATCGGGTCGAGGGCTGGCCGGGGCTGCACGATCGCTCCAGCCGCCCCCGCACCTGCCCCACACGCACGCCGGCCGAGGTCGAGGAGCGTGTTCTTCAGGCCCGCCGACGCCTGCGCCGGGGACCCGAGCAGATCAGCGAGGCCACCGGGGTTCCGGCCCGGACCGTGACCCGGATCCTGCGCCGCCACCACATGCCGCCCCTGGCAGCCTGCGACCCGCTCACCGGGCAGGTCATCCGGGCGGTGCGCAAAAGCGCCGCACGCTACGAGTACAACCAGCCAGGCGGCCTGGTCCACGTGGACGTGAAGAAGCTCGGCAAAATCCCCGACGGCGGCGGCTGGCGCGCCCACGGCCGCAGCGAGGACGTCCGCGGCCGCGGCATCGGCTACGACTACGTGCACGCCGCCGTGGACGACCACTCCCGCCTGGCCTACGCCGAAATCCTGGCCGACGAGAAAGGCGTCACCTGCGCCGCGTTCCTCACCCGCGCGGCCGCGTTCTTCGCCGGCCACGGCATCGCCCGCATCGAGCGCGTGATGACCGACAACGCCCGCAACTACCGCACCTCCGGCTCCTTCCGCGACGCCTGCCAAACCCTGGGCGCACAGCAGAAGTTCACCCGGCCCCACTGCCCATGGACCAACGGCAAGGTCGAACGCTTCAACCGCACCCTGCAGGCCGAATGGGCCTACCACCAGGTCTTTGCCAGCAACACCGAACGCGCCGACGCACTCGCACCCTGGCTGCAGTTCTACAACACTGGCCGCCGACACACCGCGCTCGGCGGCCAGCCACCAATCAGCCGACTGTCACCAAAGTCATGACCGGGTACAGCTAGGCCGTTTGAGTACGGTTCCCGGGTGACCGAACAGGCTGTGGCCGAACTGGCCCGCAAACCCTTCCTCTACGTCGTCGTCTGTGCCGCCGGCACCGCCGCGGACGTCAGCGAGCTGATCACCGCCGCGCAGAAGCGGGACTGGGAGGTCGGGGTCATCGCGACCCCGGTCGCCATGAACGGCTTCTTCGACACCGCCGCCGTCGAGGCCCTGACCGGCCGCCCGATCCGCTCGGCGTGGCGCACCCCGGCCGACCCCCGCCCGTTCCCGCCGCCCGACGCCGTCGTCGTGGCCCCGGCCACCTTCAACACGATCAACAAGTGGGCCGCCGGCATCGCCGACACCCTCGCCCTCGGCACCCTCTGCGAGGCGTACGGCCTCGGCGTCCCCATGGCCGTCCTGCCCTGCGTCGCCGACGCGCTCGCCGCCCACCCCGCTTACCGGGACAGCCTGGTGAGGCTGCGCGGGATGGGCGTGCGCTTCGGCGAGCCGTACGGCGGCGGGGCGGGCGCCGACGGCGGGCGGCCGGAGTTCGGGTGGGTACGGGCGCTGGATCTGCTGGATCGCGCTTGAGTGCCCGGCGGGCAACGCACCACGACGTACGCTCCCCTGGTACCCCACCCGAAAGCAGGAGCAGCAACGATGCAGTACGTGAAGCTCGGTTCGACGGGCCTGGACGTGTCGCGGATCTGTCTGGGCTGCATGACCTACGGTCTGCCCGACCGGGGTCCGCACGAGTGGACCCTCGGCGAGGAGGCGTCGCGGCCGCTGATCCGGCAGGCGCTGGAGGCCGGGATCAACTTCTTCGACACCGCCAACGTCTACTCCGACGGCACCAGCGAGGAGATCGTCGGCAAGGCGCTGCGCGACTTCGCCCGCCGCGACGAGATCGTGCTCGCGACGAAGGTGCACCTGCGGATGCGGCCGGGCCCGAACGGCGCCGGCCTCTCCCGCAAGGCCATCATGGCGGAGATCGACCACAGCCTCGCCCGCCTCGGCACCGACTACGTCGACCTCTACCAGATCCACCGCTTCGACCCGCACACCCCGGTCGAGGAGACGATGGAGGCCCTGCACGACCTGGTCAAGGCGGGCAAGGTGCGCTACATCGGGGCGAGTTCGATGTACGCCTGGCAGTTCTCCAAGATGCAGTACACGGCCGAGCGGGGCGGCTGGACCAAGTTCGTCTCGATGCAGAACCACTACAACCTCCTCTACCGGGAGGAGGAGCGCGAGATGCTCCCGCTCTGCGCGGACCAGGGCGTCGGCGTCCTGCCCTGGAGCCCCCTCGCCCGCGGCCGCCTCACCCGCGACTGGGGCACGGTCACCGACCGCAGCGCCAGCGACAACTTCGGCAGCACCCTGTACGGGGACAGCGACCGGGTCGTCGTCGAGGCCGTCACCCGAGTGGCGAACGAACGCGGCGTCCCCCGCGCCCAGGTCGCCCTGGCCTGGCTTCTGCGGCAGAGCACGGTGACCGCCCCGATCATCGGCGCGGCCAAGCCGCAGCACATCGAGGACGCGGCGGCAGCGGTGGAACTGGAGCTCACGGAGAAGGAACTGGAGGAGCTCCAGCAGCCCTACGTCGCGCACCCGGTCATCGGCCACTGACCGGATCCGCCAGGGGCTCAGTGGGGTCCGTGCCGCTCGAACTCCGTGCCGCACGGGCCCGAGCCCTCGCTCTCCGGCAGGGCGACGCGGTCGCCGCTCATCGTCAGCGTGCGGTAGTGGACACCGATGCGCTCGGCCGAACGCCCGACGTAGTGACCGATGAACGACCGGCGAAAGCGGTCCGCCGTACGGTTGGGCTGCGAGCCGTGCACCAGGCTGCCGTTGAAGAACAGCACGTCCCCCGGCCGCATGTCGACGGGTACCGCCTCCAGGCCGGGCGGCGGCGGGACGTACTCCCGCGCGAAGGACATCTCGGCGTCCGCCGGTTCCGGGCAGAACAGGTCCATGGCGTGCGTACCGGGCACGACTTCGAGACCCCCGTTGTCCCGGTCGATCACATCGCAGGCGATCCACGCCGCCACACAGGTGCCCGGCTCGACCCGCAGATAGAAGTTGTCCTGGTGCAGCGCCTGCCCCCGGGCGCCCGGCGGCTTGAAGTAGAACATGCTCTGCGCGGCCAGCACCTCCTCCCCGAGCAGCACCTCCAGCACGCCGCGCAGCCGCGGATCCAGCAGCACCCGCAGCGACAGCTCGTCGATCTCGTGCGGGTGCATCACCCGCGGATACGCGCGCAGCGGATCGGCGTCCGCCGGCCGGGGCTCGAAGTGCCCGGGCACCGGCCCGGCCGCGTGCAGCGCCGCGAACCGCTCGCACAGCCGGTCGATCTCGACGGGCCCGAACAGCGCGCGTACGACGGTGAAGCCCTGCTCCTGGAACTGGCGGAGCCCGGTCTCGGGCAGGATGGGAGCGCCGGTGGCGCCGATATCCGTGGCTGTCATGCGTCACTCCTCGAGGAGGTGTCGTCGGCCTGCCACGCTAGGCCGCCGCACGCATCAGGAGGATGACCGTGAGCGCTGACGGATTGCCCGACACTGCCGCGCCCGGTGATCCCGCACCACCGCCGGGCCTGGTGGTGGTCGGGCACTTCGACCAGCCGCCGGGGTACGGGATCAACCGGCCGCGCGGCGCGGACAGCTGGCTGTTCACCTGGACGACCGGCGGTCGCGGCCGACTGCGGCACGGGCACACCGAGGCGCGGGCCGGGGCGGGGGACCTGGTGGTGCTCGCGCCGGGAGCCGCACACGGCTACGGAGTCGAACCGGGCGCACGGCACTGGCGGTTCTGGTGGGCGCACTGCCAGGCCCGCCCGACCTGGCGGTCGTGGCTGCGCCCGTACGACGCCGGCGGGGGGATGTACGTCGTGACGCCGACGCCGGACGCGGTGCGCGGGCGCGTCGAGGCGGCGTTTCACCGGATGCTCGCCGACGCCCGCTGGACGGGCACGGAGGCGCCGCCCGTCATGGCGCCGGGGGAGGAGCCGGTCGCCGTGGCCCATGGCACCGCGGCCCGCGAACTCGCCCTGTGCGCACTGGAGGAGGTGGTCCTGCTCACCGCCGGAATCGCCCGAACTCAACTGCCCCGGCCCGGAGTTGACGACCGGGTGCGCAGGGCGCAGGCGCTGATCGACGCCGACCCGGCCGCCGCGCACACCGTCCGCTCGCTCGCCGCGCACGTAGCGCTCTCGCCCTCCCGTTTCGCCCACCTCTTCACCGGTCAACTCGGCCAGTCACCGATGCGCGCGCTGCGCGAGGCCCGTCTGCGGCACGCCGCGCGGCTGCTGGAGACCACCGGCCTGTCCGTGGAACGCGTGGCGGCCGCCTCCGGGTTCGCCAGCCCCTATCACTTCAACCGGGTGTTCCGGGAGCGGTACGGGACGCCGCCCGGCACGTACCGGTCGGTCGGCCCAATGGTTGGCGTGTGAGTTGTGAAGGCCCGGTGGAGGCGTGTGCGCGCGCATGACCAGGCGGAAAAGCCCAAGAGTGGCCGTTCAATGGTTTCCCTGGGGGTCGAACCCCGGCCAGTGAATACCGTTTCCAATTGCTTTGGCGAAATCTCGCAATGGTCGGCGGGTCCTTATTGACCATTCGTCAATTACCGATCGCCGCATGTGTAATGCGCAAAAACGGGAATGACTTGTTCTCGCCCCTTGACCTGTGCAAAGGTGTGCCTCGCTCCCCTACGCCCCACGCTTCACAAGAGCCGCGCCCGGAGCATACCCGTTGGTATGGACCTTTAATGCCGAATGCCCTCCGGAGGAACGCCGCCGTGCATGACGCAGGCCTGTCGAATTCCCCGACCGACGCCCGCATCTCTGAAGTCACGGACGCTCAGCTGAGCGCCGAACTGAAGAAGTGGACGGGGGTGTCGCCGGCGCTGCACCCGGTCGGTGAACTTCTCGACCGGCACTGGGAAGCGGGCTTCGCCTACGCGCGGCTGTGCACGGCCGACGCCAGGTCGGCGGGCATGCTCACCACCGCGGCGTTCACCCGGCTCTTCGGCGAGACCCTGCGGCAGACCGGCCCGACGGCCGCCTGGCGCCCCCGACTGCTCGTCACCGTGCGCCGTATCGCCGCGGAGTGGGACACCGACCGCAGACGGGAACTGCTCCACCCCGAGCTGCGCTCCGAGTCGGAAGGCGCGGAGCGCGCCGCCGCCCGGCTGCTGCCGCCCGCCGAGCGCCGGCTGCTGTCCGGGGCCTTCCAGCGCGTGCCCCAGTCGGCCCGCTGCCTGCTGTGGCACACCGAGGTCGAGGCCGAACCGCTGTCCGTGCCGGCCGCTCTCCTCGGCCTCGACGAGGAGTGCGCGCGTGTCGAACTGGGCCGGGCCCGCGACCGGCTGCGCGAGGAGAGCCTCCAGGTCCACCGCGAACTGGCCCCGGAGCAGGAGTGCCGCCAGTACCTTCGGATGCTGGACGTGACGTACCGGCGCGGCGGAGTCGACGTCGACCCCGATCTGCGCGAGCACCTGGACCGCTGCGAGCACTGCAGCGACAGCGCCTGCCAGCTCACCTT
This sequence comes from Streptomyces ferrugineus, assembly GCF_015160855.1. Taxonomy (NCBI): domain Bacteria; kingdom Bacillati; phylum Actinomycetota; class Actinomycetes; order Kitasatosporales; family Streptomycetaceae; genus Streptomyces; species Streptomyces ferrugineus. The sequence goes on from NZ_CP063373.1 coordinate 4,504,255, forward strand.
CTTCAACGAGGGACTCGGCCTCGCCCTCGCCGAGGCGGTGCTCGGCTGGGGCGCCGGAGACTATCTGGTGTCCAGAGCGAGCCTGACCGAGAAGCCGGCCCAGGCGGTGCCCGCACCGGCGCCGCCGCAGACTTTCGCAGGGGAGTCCTTCTTCGCCGACACCGCCCTCGCGGCGGATCCGCCCGCGCCCCCGGCCGTACCGCCGGCCCCCGCGCCGGAGGCCTTCGCCCCGGTCCAGGAGCCGTCCGCGGCCCAGCCCTTCGCCACCGCCGACACGGCCGCCCCGCCCGCCGAGCCGGGCCCCCGAAGAGCCCGCCGGGCCGCCCGGCGGGCCGCCCCGGGCACCGAGCCCGCCACGACTCCCGGCACCGGCGGCGCCTGCTCCGGCCGTGCGGCCCTGAAGGCGGCCCGCCGTGCCGCCCGGCGCCGCAATCTCACCGCCGCCGTCGCGACCGCCAGCGCCCTCGTCGTCCTGCCCCTGGTCATCTGGTCCATGGGCGACTCGGGCGACAGCACCGCCCCCACGGCCGGCGACCGTCCCTCCGAGGCGCCCGGCACCGGCTCCGACTCCGCCACCGGCAACCCGTCCTGGGCGGGGGCCGCCGAGGCCGCGAAGGGCGATCTGCGCGGCCGGCTGCACAACATCGGGTCCGGGCTGTGCGTCGGCATCGTCGGCGGGAAGGCCGTCGTGGACGCGGAGACCGAACTCACCGAGTGCTCCTCGGCCGCCGGCCAGCAGTGGGCGTACGAGACCGACGGACTGATCCGCAGCGGCGCCGACCCCGACCTCTGCCTCGACTCCCACCTCGGCTACTCGGTCCGGCTCGCCCCGTGCACCGGCGCCGAGGACTCCGCGACCAAGAACATCCGCTACGACTTCACCCTCCAGGGCACCCTGGTCCCGCGCTTCAACCAGGACCTGGCCCTGACCCCGGCCGCCACCGACGGCTCCGGCGCCCTGGTCCTCAAGAGCCGCGAGGACGAAGGCGACGACCAGCACTGGGTCGTCGACACCTCGACGCCAAAGCTCCAGATGGAGGTCGTCAACTGGGACTCGGTGGCCGAGACGCCGCAGGCCGCCCCGACTCCGACCGCCGAGCCGTCGAAGACGCCGTCGCCCACACCGACCCCGACCGCGACCCCGACGCCCTCGCAGCCGACGTCCGCGAGCCCCTCCCCGACCGACGACGCCTGCCAGTACAACCCGTACGCCTGCTCATGGGGTGGCGACAGCGGCTCGTCCGGAGGCGGGTACGGGGGCGGCAACGGCGGCTACGGCTACGGGTACGGCGGCTACGGGTATGGCGGTTACGGGTACGGCGGCCGCCGCTGAGCGGACGGATCAGCCCCCGGTGCCGGGCTGGACGATCGTCACGAACACCGACGACTCGTTGCCGGCCACCGGCACCTCACCGGCCGTCCACGCCACCTTCAGCGGATCCCGCTCGTCCGGCGGCGTGACCAGCAGCGCCGCCGGCGTCGCGGTGCGGGCCCCGCTGATCTCGGGGCTGGCGAAGGTCAGGCCGGCCCAGGCGCTGCTGCCCGGGGTCAGGGTGACGGTCATGGGAGTGTCGGGGGAGCGCTTCGGGTCCGGGCCGAGCTGCTTGCCCGACGCGTCCACGAACGCGGCACCGGGATAGCCGTGCAGGGTGCAGGTGTGGCCGCCGGTGTTGGTCAGCACGATCGGGAAGTTGCGCTGCCCGGCCCCCGGGCTGGGTCGGCCGATCGCCGCGCGCAACTCGGAGGTGTGGCAGCGGCTCCCGGGGCCCGCGGACTGGGTCGCGGGGCTGGCGGTGTCGGCGGCGCCCGGGGAGGTGGTGCCCGGCTCGGTCGTGGGGCTCCCGGTTCCGGTCGTGGGCGGCGCGGTCGTACGGCTGTCCGTGCCGGGTGGTGTCGACACGGCGCCGGTGCTGTCGCCGCCGTTGCCGCATGCCGTGAGCAGGCTCAGCAGCGCTACGGCGCCGACGAGGGGAGTCGCCCGGTGTAAGGAGGGGAAAACCCGTGCAGGTCCCATGTATCACGACTCCCCGTTCTGGCGTCGGCTACTCACCCTCGTCGAGCAGTCCGATCTCCGCCCAGATCGTCTTGCCGTCCGCCGTGTGCCGGCTGCCCCAGCGCTGGGTGAGCTGCGCGACCAGCAGCAGTCCGCGGCCGCCCTCGTCGAAGATCTTCGCCCGGCGCAGATGCGGGGCCGTGTGGCTGGTGTCGGACACCTCGCAGATCAGCGTGGCCGCGTCATGGATCAGCCGGAGCCGGATGGGGTGGGTGCCGTAGCGGATCGCGTTCGTCACCAACTCGCTCACCACCAGCTCCGTGGTGAACGACGCCATGCTCAGGCTCCAGACGCCGAGCTGGTCCAGGACCTGCTTGCGGATCGGCGCGACGAGGGCCGGGTCCGCCGGGATGTCCCAGGTCGCGACCCGCGAGGCGGGCAGCCCCTGGGTGCGGGCCAGCAGCAGCGCCACGTCGTCCGCCGCGCCGCCCTGCGGGAGCAGCGCGTGCAGAACCCGGTCGCAGGCCTCGTCCAGCGAGTCGGACACGCCCGACAGCGCGTCGCGCAGGATCGCGTGGCCGGCGTCGACATCGCGCTCCCGGCTCTCGATCAGACCGTCGGTGAAGAGGGCGAGCACCGTGCCCTCGCGCAGTTCGAACTCGGCCGACTCGAACGGCAGCCCGCCCAGGCCCAGCGGCGGCCCGGCGGGCAGCTCGATCTCCCGCGGCGCGCCGCCGGGCGGGATCATGACGGGCGAGGGGTGCCCGGCCCGGGCCAGGGTGCAGCGCCGGGAGACCGGGTCGTACACCGCGTACAGACAGGTGGCGCCGACCTCGCCGGGGCCGCCCTCGTGGCCCGCCTCGTCGGACAGCCGCACGACCAGGTCGTCGAGGTGGGTGAGCAGTTCGTCGGGCGCCAGGTCGATGTCGGCCAGCGTGCGCACGGCGGTGCGCAGCCGTCCCATGGTGGCCGAGGCCTGGATGCCGTGGCCGACGACGTCCCCGACGACCATCGCCACCCGCATCCCGGACAGCGGGATCACATCGAACCAGTCGCCGCCCACTCCCGAGCGCGCCGCCGGGAGATAGCGCGACGCCGCCTCCACCGCGGCGGTGCGCGGCAGGGACCTCGGCAGCAGGCTGCGCTGGAGGGCGAGGGCGGTCTCGCGTTCGCGCGAGTAGCGGCGGGCGTTGTCGATGCAGACGGCGGCGCGGGCCGTGACCTCCTCGGCCAGCAGCGCGTCGTCGGGCGTGAACGGCTGGGAGTTCCGGAACCGGGTGAGCACGGCGACGCCCAGGGTGGTGCCGCGGGCCTGGATCGGTACGGCCATGGTGGTGTGGATGCCGTACTCGCCGATCCGCTCGGCGCGCACCGGGTCCCAGGCGAGCCACTCCTGAAGGTCGCCGGTCGACATCGAGGCGACGATGGTGTGGCCCGCGAGCAGCGCGTCGGCCTGCGGTGACGGGGCGGGATACACATCCAGGTGCCCGGGCTTGACCACGGCCTCGGGGCTGCCCGGATTGACGGACTGGTGGGCGACCCGGCGCAGGCCGATCGGCGCGGTCAGCCGGCCGGTGGGCGATTCGCCGCCGTTCTCCGGGGGGTCCAGCAGATCGACGCTGATGAAGTCGGCGAGGGCGGGGACGCAGATGTCCGCCAGTTCCTGGGCCGTGCGGGTGACGTCGAGGGTGGTGCCGATGCGGACGCTGGCCTCGTTGACCAGCTGGAGCCGCTTCTGGGCCAGGTACTGCTCGGTGAAGTCGTGCGCGGCGACCGCCACTCCGCGCACCCGGCCCTTGGCGTCGGTGATCGGGGCCAGCCGCGCCAGCCAGGTGTTCGCCCGGTCGTCGCCGACCGGGACGTACGTCCGTACATCCGTGCCCCGGCCCGTGGTGAGCACGCGAAGGAGCTGCCGCTCGATGTCCCGGCTCTGCGGTCTGCCGGTCAGCTCTGGCACCCGCAGCCCGCGCACATGCTCCTCGGAGAGGCTGAGGATCTCCGCCATGACGGGGTTGATCCTGCGCAGCCGGAGCCGCTCGTCGTAGATCGCGATGGCACACGGGGACGCGAGGAGCCCGACGTCGTCCAGCGGGTCGTCGGGCGGCCGGGGGCCGTCCCCCTCGATCGGGGTGACCACGAGCCACTGGTGGTGGCCGTCGTCCCGCGGCCGCACCCGGTGGGCGAGCAGCCACACGGACACGCTGCCGCCGTCGCGGTGGCGCAGGGTGAGGATGCCGTCCCAACGGTCGCCGTCCGGGGTGCGGGACCCGCGGCCCGCCTCGCCGACCAGCAGCTCCACGGCGGGCCGCCCCACGACCTCGGCGGCCCGATGCCCCAGCAGCCGCTCCGCGCCGGCGTTCCACTCGACGAGCACACCGTCGTCGTCGATGACCGCCCGAGCTGTCGCGGCGTCGTCGAACGGGTACTCCGGGCTCATTGCTCCAGGCTAATGCGTCACAGCCCCATCCAGCCCCGATCCCTCCGGCCGCACTCTTGACTGTCCCGCGCGCCCCCCAGTCAGAATCTGTTTGTTCGCGATCAGTTGTGAGTACTTCTGGGCCCTGATGAGGGAGAGCCGTCATGACAGTCACTCGAAGATCGTTACTGGTCGCCGGTACGGCCGCGCCGGCCGCCGGAGCCCTGCTGAGCACCTCGACGGCACACGCCGCTCAGACCGTCGAGGCCATCGGGACGACGTCCGGTCGCCGTACGCTCCCGCTGCGCGACGGCTGGCGTTTCGCCCTGGTGAACCCGGGCGGGATCACCGACCCGACCGGTGCCCACGCCGACGCCGCCGAGCCCGGGCACGACGACTCGGACTGGCGCGAGGTCGCGGTGCCGCACGACTGGAGCATCGAGTCCGCCCCGACCACCGAGCACGGCACCACCAGCGGCACCGGCTTCTTCCCGGGCGGCCTCGGCTGGTACCGCCTCGCCTTCACCCTGCCGCCCGCGCTCGCCGGCAAGCGGATATCGGTGGAGTTCGACGGCGTCTACATGGACTCGTACGTCTACTGCAACGGCACTCAGGCCGGCCGTCACCCCTACGGCTACACCGGATTCGCCGTCGACCTCACCGACCTGCTGCACACCGACGGCAGCACCGAGAACGTCCTCGCGGTCAAGGTGCAGAACCGGCTGCCCAGCAGCCGCTGGTACTCGGGCAGCGGCATCTACCGCGAGGCCCGACTCGTCGTCACCGAGCCGGTGCACGTGGAGCGCTGGGGCACGTACGTCACGACTCCGGAGATCACCGACGAGCGGGGCCTGGTCCGGGTGCGGACCTCGGTGGTGAACGCCTCCGGCGGCGGCACGGACGTCGAGGTCGTCTCACGGATCGTCGACCCCCGGGGCCGTACCGTCGCCCGTGCCTCCTCCACGGCCGCCGTCACCGACAGGGCGACCGAGACCCATGAACTCACCGTCCCCGACCCGAAGCTGTGGGACTTCGCGACCCCGCACCACCGCTACACCCTGAAGACCGAGCTCCGCGTCGGCGGCAGGACCACCGACACCTACCGCACGACCTTCGGCTTCCGCACGTTCCGCTTCGACCCGGACGAGGGCTTCCACCTCAACGGCGCCCACAGCAAGATCAAGGGCGTCGACCTGCACCACGACCTCGGTGCCCTGGGCGCCGCCGTCAGCATCGACGCGATCCGGCGGCAGATGACCATCATGAAGTCGATGGGCGTCAACGCCTTCCGCACCTCCCACAACCCGCCCTCGCCGGAGATGATCCAGATCTGCGAGGAGTTGGGCATCGTGATGCTGGTGGAGGCGTTCGACTGCTGGCGCTCGCCCAAGACGCGCTACGACTACGGGCGGTTCTTCGACGAGTGGGCCGACCAGGACGTCACCGAGATGGTGCTGGCGGCCCGCAACTCACCGGCCGTCCTCCTGTGGTCGATCGGCAACGAGGTCCCCGAGTTCACCTCCACCTCCGGTCTCGCCATGGCCGACCGGCTCATCGCCGCCCTCAAGGCCTGCGACGACACCCGCCCGGTCGTCATCGGCTCCCACCGGCACCGCAGCGTGCCCGCCCCGGGCTCGCCCGGCGATCTGATCCTGGCCAAGCTGGACGGCCTGGGCCTCAACTACAACACCGCCAAGTCGGTGGACGCCCTGCACGCCCGCTATCCGAACCTGTTCCTCTTCGAGTCCGAGTCGTCCTCCGAGACCTCCACCCGGGGCACGTACCAGGAGCCCGAGCGCCACAACACCGGCGAGAACCACACCCCGGGCCGGCGGGCGACCTCGTCGTACGACAACAACCTCGCCTCGTGGACCATGAGCGGCGAGTACGGGCACAAGAAGGACCGGGACCGGAAGTGGTTCGCCGGGCAGTTCCTGTGGTCCGGCATCGACTACATCGGCGAGCCGACGCCGTACGACGTCTTCCCGGTGAAGGCGTCCTTCTTCGGGGCCGTCGACACGGCCGGCTTCCCGAAGGACATGTACCACCTGTTCCGGAGCCAGTGGGTCGACGAGCCGATGGTTCACCTGCTGCCGATGACCTGGAACCACCGGGAAGGCGACACGGTCGAGGTGTGGGCGTACTCCAACGTCGACACCGTCGAGCTGTTCCTCAACGGCAAGTCCCTCGGCACGCGGACGTTCGACACCAAGAAGACCGTCGACGGCCGGACCTACCTGGAGACCACCGAGGCGACCGGCGACGACAAGACCTTCACCGACGGCCCCTACCCGGGCAGCTACACCAGCCCCAACGGCAGCGCGGGCAAACTCCACCTCACCTGGAAGGTGCCGTACCGGGCGGGGGAGTTGAAGGCCGTGGCCCGCAGGGGCGGCAAGGCCATCGCCACCGACGTGCTGCGTACGGCCGGTGCGGCGAAGGCCGTGCGGCTGACCGCCGACCGCAAGGCCCTGGCCGCGGACGGCCGTTCGCTGGTCTTCGTGACGGCCGAGGTCGTCGACGCCCGGGGCGTGGTCGTGCCCGACGCCGAGCACCTGATCACCTTCGAGGTGGCGGGCGGTTCGCTCGCCGGGCTCGACAACGGGCGGCAGGAGAGCGCCGAGCGCTACCAGGCGAGCACGCGCACCGCCTTCCACGGCAAGGCGCTCGCGATCGTACGGTCCGGGACGAAGCCGGGCACCCTGAGGGTGACCGCACGGGCGGAGGGGCTGCGGGCGGGCGGCGTGGCCGTGAAGCAGGCCCCCGCCCGGTCGGTGGCGCTGACCCCGGCCGCGGTCTTCGAGCCCGACCACCCGGCGCCCCCGGACCACCCCTTCGCGGACGCCAGTTACTCCGGCCGGGGGGACACCCTCCCCGCCGCCATGCTCGACGGCGACCCGGCCACCGGCTGGTCCAACGGCTTCTCCAAGGCGGCGACCGCGCTGCTGCCCGCCTTCGACGGGGCCCGGGCCGAGGACTGGGTGTCCGTCGACTTCGGACGGGCACGGACCTTCGACCGGGTGGAGGTCTCCTTCACCGTGGACGCCACGCACACCCTGCCCGCGTCCGTCGTGGCCGAGGTGTGGGACGGCCGCCGGTATGTTCCGGTCGAGGGGGCCGACGTCGACTGGGCCGACACCTCGGACGCGCCGACCGCCGTCACCTTCGAGGCGGTACGCGGCACCCGGGTGCGGCTCACGCTGGTCAGCGCCCATCCGGGGGAGGCCCGGGGGGCGGTGCGGATCAGCAGGCTGGAGGTGCCGACGAGCTGAGCCGTCGAGCGGTCCGGACGGGAAGGGTCCCGCCAGTCACGTCCGGACCGTTGACGGACTGTCATGTCGGCAACAAGCATGGCTGCGTCCGCATCTGGGAGCGCTCCCACCGCGAGCGTCACCCGCACCTCACCCGAGGAGCCCAGACGTGAAACGACGCAGAACCGCCCTGTTGTCCCTGACGGCCCTGCTGGCGGCGGGGCTCATCGCACTCCCGGCCGCGCCGGCCGGCGCCGAAGAGGTGGAGCAACTCAAGAACGGCACCTTCGACAGCACCACCGAGCCCTGGTGGTCGACCAGCAACGTCACCGCCGGCCTGTCCGACGGACAGCTCTGCGCCGACGTCCCCGGCGGCACCGCCAACCGCTGGGACGCCGCCGTCGGCCAGAACGACATCACGCTGGTGAAGGGGGAGTCGTATCGCCTCTCCTTCACCGCGAACGGCTCGCCCGAGGGGCACGTCGTGCGGGCCCTCGTCGGCCTGTCGGCGGCGCCGTACGACACCTACTTCGAGGTGACGCCGGAGCTGAGCGTCTCCGGGAACTCGTACTCGTACACCTTCACCTCACCGGTCGACACCCCGCAGGGCCAGGTCGCCTTCCAGCTCGGCGGCAGCGCCGACGCCTGGCGCTTCTGCATGGACGACGCCTCGCTCCTCGGCGGTGTCCCGCCCGAGGTGTACGAGCCCGACACCGGGCCCCGGGTGCGGGTGAACCAGGTCGCCTATCTGCCCCGCGGGCCGAAGAACGCCACGCTCGTCACCGATGCCACCGCTCGGCTCCCCTGGAAACTGAAGAACGCCGGTGGTGCCGTGGTCGCCCACGGCTGGACCGTACCGCGCGGCACCGACGTCTCCTCCGCGCAGAACGTCCACTCCATCGACTTCGGCGCCTTCCGCAAACAGGGCCAGGGCTTCACGCTGGTCGCCGACGGGGAGGAAAGCCGGCCCTTCGACATCGGGACGGCCGCCTATGAGCGGCTGCGCCTGGACGCCGCGAAGTACTACTACACGCAGCGCAGCGGCATCGCGATCCGCGACGATCTGCGCCCGGGCTACGCCCGCCCCGCCGGACACGTCGACGTCGCACCCAACCAGGGCGACGGCGCGGTGCCCTGTCAGCCGGGGGTGTGCGACTACACGCTCGACGTCACCGGCGGCTGGTACGACGCGGGCGACCACGGCAAGTACGTCGTCAACGGCGGCATCTCCGTGTGGGAGCTGCTGAGCACGTACGAGCGTGAACTGCTGGCCCGCACCGGGGAGTCGGAGAAGCTGCGCGACGGCACGCTCGCCATCCCGGAGAGCGGCAACAAGGTGCCGGACATCCTGGACGAGGTCCGCTGGGAGCTGGAGTTCCTGCTGAAGATGCAGGTGCCCGCGGGGCAGCCGCTGGCCGGCATGGCGCACCACAAGATCCATGACGAGCAGTGGACGGGTCTGCCGCTGATGCCGCACGACGATCCGCAGAAGCGTGAGCTGCATCCGCCGTCCACCGCGGCCACCCTGAACCTGGCGGCGACGGCAGCGCAGGCCGCGCGCCTGTACAAGCCGTACGACAAGCGGTTCGCGGCGAAGACGCTGGCCGCCGCCCGCACGGCGTGGTCGGCGGCGCTCGCGCACCCCGACCGGTACGCCTCCGAGAGCGACGGCGTCGGCGGCGGCGCCTACGCCGACAGCGACGTCACCGACGAGTTCTACTGGGCCGCGGCCGAGCTGTATCTGACCACGGGGGAGAAGCAGTTCGCGGACCGCGTCCTGAACTCGCCCCTCCACACCGCCGACATCTTCGGCGCCATCGGCTACGACTGGGCCAGGACCGCCGCGGCGGCCCGGCTGGACCTCGCGACCGTGCCGAGCAAGCTGCCCGGCCGGGACAAGGTCCGCCACTCGGTGATCAAGGGCGCCGACCGCTACCTGGCCACCCTGAAGGCACAGCCGTACGGCATGCCCTACGCCCCCGAAGGCAACCTCTACGACTGGGGCTCCAACCACCAGATCCTGCACAACGCCGTCGTCATCGCCACCGCGTACGACATCACCGGCGCCTCGAAGTACCGCGACGGCGCGGTGCAGAGCATGGACTACCTCTTCGGGCGCAACGCGCTGAACATCTCGTACGTCACCGGCTACGGCGAGGTCAACGCCCACAACCAGCACGCCCGTTGGTACGCCCACCAGCTCGATCCGAGCCAGCCGAACCCGCCCGTCGGCACGCTCGCGGGCGGGCCGAACTCGAGCATCCAGGACCCCTACGCACAGAGCAAACTCCAGGGCTGCGTCGGCCAGTTCTGCTACATCGACGACATCCAGTCCTGGTCGACGAACGAGCACACGATCAACTGGAACTCCGCTCTGACCCGGATGGCCTCGTTCGTGGCCGACCAGGGATGAGGACGGTCCCGGTCAAGGAGTGACGTTCTTGACCGGGAGGTCCTTGCTCGCGCCCGCCACGTAGTAGTCCTTGGGCGCGGAGAAGATCACGAACTCGTTGTCGTAGTCCCGGATCCTGGCGCGGACGGTGAAGTTGCCGCGGGCGTCCGTGGTGGTCCGGGCGTTGTAGGAGCTCTCGTAGTACGTCCGCAGGAACACCCGGGTGCCGGCGATCGGGCCGTGCCCGGCGGGCCAGGAGATCCTGCCCTTCACCACGAGGGTGTCGCCCTCGCGCACCGTGGTCTTGTTCACCCGGTACGCGAGGGCGCTGGTGACCGGCCGCACCTTGACGGTCGTGTCCGCGAACGCCATGTGGAAGTCGGTGGGATCGGTGTCGTAGACCGCCCGGAACATCACTTCGTGCCGCGGGAACAGATACGGGCTGGGCGTGCTCTCCACCCGGTCCGCGGGGACGTCCTCCAGGGTGAAGTGCCCCTCGGCGTCCGTGTGGACAGTGCCCAGGCCACGGGTCTCCCACTCGGTCGGGTCGATGGGGTCGCCCCACGGGTTCCAGGTGTCGAACAGCACCGACTCCTCCAGCCGCACCGGAGCGCCGGCGACGGGCGTGCCGTCGGTGCGGGTCAGGGTGCCGGTCAGGTCGACGGTGCGGTGCGTGTAGTCGGTCGTGGCGGTGCTGCTGTCGAGCGTCACCACGTACTCGTCGCCGTCCGCCGCGTGGGCGGGCGGTAAGACCACCGCCGAGGCGGCCATCAGGAGAACGGCGACTGCGGTCGATCGGGCTGCCGTTGAGCGCGGGGACATGTGAACTCCGTTGGTGAGGTGGACCGTTGTCGTGCCCGAAGCACCAGGGGTGTCGGTATGGGGTGTGACAGCGGGCCGCCACCGCGGGTTGTAGGGGCCGTGGGACGTTACGGCCCCCGTACATGCCGTTCGACTGCTGGTCGCCTTCCTGTTCTCCTACCGTTCGTGTTCGACCAGCTCGCCGGGCCGTTCATGAGCGGTGAGGGTGTGGAGCTGCGCCTGGCTGAGCGGCTCGTGCACCTCGATGTACTCGCCGTGCGGGAGACGCTTGATCACACCGGTCTCCCGGCCGTGCAGCACCCGCTGCCGGTCCCGTAGTTGCAGACCCAGGCAGATGCGGCGGGTGACGACGAACACGGCCACCGGGACGACGAGCGCCGCGATCCGGATCGCCCAGGTCACGGTGTTGATCGACAGATGGAGACGGGTCGCCACGATGTCGTTGCCGCCGCCGGCCAGCAGGATCAGATAGAGGCTGATCCAGGCCGCGCCGAGCCCCGTGCGGACCGGGCGGTTGCGGGGCCGGTCCAGGAGGTGGTGCTCACGCCTGTCGCGCGTCACCCGGGCCTCCACGAAGGGATACACACCGATGAGCACCAGCAGCAGCGGGAAGACCACGACCGGGATCAGCACCCCGAGCACCAGTGTGTGCCCCCACAGGGTGATCTCCCAGCCCGGCATGATCCGCACCAGGCCCTCGGCGAAACCCAGGTACCAGTCGGGCTGGGCGCCGGTGGAGACCTGGTCGGCGCGGAAGGGGCCGTAGGACCAGACCGGGTTGATCGTCGCCACGGCCGCCATCAGGGCGAGCGCTCCGAAGACCAGGAAGAAGAATCCGCCCGCCTTCGCCATGTACACCGGCATGAACGGGGCGCCGATCACATTGCGCTCGCTGCGCCCGGGGCCCGCGAACTGGGTGTGCTTGTGGTAGAAGACCAGCAGCACGTGCGCCACGACCAGCGCCGCCATGATGCCGGGGACCACCAGGATGTGCAGCGAGTAGAAGCGGGCCACGATGTCGTCCCCGGGGAACTCGCCGCCGAACAGGAACATCGACAGATACGTCCCTACGATCGGGACCGACAGCAGCGCCCCGTTCACGAACCGCAGGCCCGTCCCCGACAGCAGGTCGTCCGGCAGCGAGTAGCCGAACAGCCCCTCGAACATGCCGAGGAACAGCAGCGTCCAGCCGAACAGCCAGTTGACCTCCCGCGGCTTGCGGAACGAGCCGGTGAAGAAGTGCCGCATCATGTGCGTGAGCATCCCGGCGACGAAGACCAGCGCCGCCCAGTGGTGCACCTGCCGCATCAGCAGCCCGCCTCGCACGTCGAAGCTGATGTCCAGCGTGGAGGCGTACGCCTCGGACATGCGCACGCCGTTCAGCGGGAGGTAACTGCCGTGATACGTCACCTCGTTCATCGAGGGGTGGAAGAAGAAGGTCAGGTACACGCCCGTCAGGATCAGCACGACGAAGCTGTACAGACAGATCTCGCCGAGCAGGAAGGACCAGTGGTCCGGGAAGACCTTGCGCAGATACTTCCGGCCCAGGGAGTGGGTGCCGAGCCGGCCGTCGAACCAGTCCGCCACCCGCTCACCCCGCCCCGGCAGCTCCCGGGCGCTCATGCCTCCCCCCGCTGCACATGCGTGAGCTTCTCCGGATTGGCCACGACGTAGACGCCGGACACCTGCTCGCCGTCCGGTGTCAGGTCCAGGACCAGGACGGCGTACGGCTCCTCGCCCTGGAACAGCACCGCCGCGTCGTCGCCGTTGACCCGCCGGTAGCGCAGTTCCAGGTGGCCGCCTGCGCCGCCCCGGCGCGCGAGCGAGCCGAACAGCCGGGCCGCCTTGTCCCGGCCGTGCACCGGACGCAGTCCCGCCCCCTTGCGCTTGCCGCCGCCGTCCGCCCACACCGTCACGTCCGGCGCGAGGATCTCCATCAGCTCGGCGATGTCCCCGCCCACGGCGGCCCGCACGAACCGTTCGGTGGCCTCCCGGCGCACCCGCGGATGAGCCTCGTACAGCGGCCGCCGGGCGTGCACATGCCCGCGCGCACGATGCGCGAGCTGCCGTACGGCCGCCGGGCTGCGCTCGATGATCTCCGCGATCTCCGTGTGCGCGTAGCCGAACACCTCGTGCAGCACGAACACCGCACGCTCCAGCGGCGTCAGCGACTCCAGCACGACCAGCATCGCCAGCGACACGGACTCGGTGCGCAGCGCCGGTTCCTCGACGCCGTCGTCCTCGCCCTGCGCGACCAGCGGCTCCGGCAGCCACGGGCCGACGTACGTCTCCTGACGGCGGCTGATCGCGGCCCGCCGCGTCAGCGCGTGATTGACGGCGATCCGCACCAGATACGCCCGCGGGTTCGCGACCCCGTCGAGCGGCGCGCCCCCTCCGCGCGCCGTCCACGACAGCCAGGTCTCCTGCAGGACGTCCTCGGTGTCGGCGACGCTGCCGAGCATGTTGTAGACGACGCCGAACATCAGCTCACGGTGCTCGACGAAGACGGCGGTCGCGTCGTCGGTGACGGGTACGGGGATGTCGGACATGCGGGGCCCTCCTGGTGCGCGCTCACTACTGCGAGGCCCGCCGGGGGTCGGAATGTGACATCCCACGGTCGAATGTGACCCACGTCTCCATCGGTCGCATGCCCGACGGCGGTGTTCGGGTGCCGCGAGGTACCGGTGTACATCGCACTTGACCTGCGAGTATTTACGGGTAAGTACCCGAGCGGTACCGTGAGAGCCATGCCAGCTCTCAATGTGGAGTTCAGCGACCGCGAGCTAGAGGACCTGCGGCAGATCGCCAAGGAACGCGGTACGTCGATGAAGGCGCTCGTCCGGGAGGCCGCCGCGGCCGACATAGCACGGCATCGGGCGCTCCAGGAAGGCGCCGAGGCGTTCCGCCGGTTCTTCGCGACGCACGCGGACGAGTTCGCGGCCGCCTTCCCCGACGACGAACCGCCCGTCAAGGGCGAGGGACGGGCCGCCTGACCGATGGCACCCGTCCTTCACATCGACGTGCCCTGGCTGCTCCAGCGGCACGAAGAGGTCCTGCCGGACCAGCCCACGATCAACGACTTCTCCGCGTTGGTCGCCGCCGTCGCCCGCCATCGCGTCGATCCGCCCCGCCTGGGCGTCGACTCCGACCCGGCCTGGCGGGCCGCCGCGCTGCTGCACACCCTCGCCCTGCTCAAGCCGCTTCCCTCGGCCAACGCCCGCTTCGCCTGCGCCTCCGCGGTGGCCTACATGTTCGTCAGCGGCGTCGGCATCGACCCGCCCTACGGCGCCCTCGTCGACCTCGCCCGTGACCTGATCTCCGGCAAGGTCGATGTGTACGGCGCTGCCGACCGGCTGCGCTCCTGGCAGATCTGACCCCTCCCCGCCGGCCCTTCCCGAAGGGCCGCTTCCAGGGGACTGCGCGGGCGCGTGCGCCGGGGAGCGTGCGTGGTGCTCCGGCGCGTGCGTCGGTTTCACACGGGGTGCTCGGAATGCCGAATGATGACACGGCTGCGGCGAGTTGGCACCGTATCTGACTTCCTTTCAGTGTGACGGATGTTGCTCAAGTGCCTTGTTGGTCATGAGCGTGCTGTGCAAGGGTGAACATACCCGTGGGGGGTGGAAAAAGGCCGGCTCATTCGTTCCGTGGGGAACCGGTGCGGATGGATGTTGGTGAATTCTCGCTCCCCGCGCTCGTGTCGAAGAGGTACACACCAAGTCACCGGGTCCCTTTTCGGCATCAGAACTTCTGTGTCATGCGCGTGGGAAGGAATCCGTTCAGTGCCCACCCCCCACCCCCCTCGCCCTCCTTACCCCCCACCCGGGGGTGTTCCGGAGGAATCCGACGAAGGCCTCGCCGCCAGACTCCGGGGCCGCCCGGACGGCGAGGCCGCTCCGTCCGTCGCGCTGCTCATGGCGCGGCACTGGCAACCGGCCCACGAATACGCGGTGATCTGTCTCGCCTCCCCGGCCGACACCGCGAACTTGGTCACCGCGGCCGCGTTCCACCACGTCCTCGACCGTCTGGCACTGGGCGAACCGGCCGTCGCGCTGCGCCCCCGGCTCCTCGTCGCGGTCCGCGACGCCGTCCGGCAGTGGTCGGCCGACGACCGAATAGCGGGCGTTCTGCCGGAACTGGCGAAACCGGCGGGCGGCCGTGGTATGCGTACCGCGAAGTCCATGACGCCCGAAAATCGGAAGCTTGCCGATCGGTCATTCCAGGCGCTTCCGGGACTTGCCCGATGTCTGCTCTGGCACACCGAGGTCGAAGCCGAGCCGCTAAGCGTCCCCGCCGGTCTACTGGGCATGGATACCGTTACCGCCTCGGCCGCGCTCGAACAGGCGCGTGATAAATTCCGCGAAGGCTGTGTACATGCCCATCGGGAACTCGCGCCGACGAAGGATTGCCGGTTCTACAACCGCCTCCTCGATGTCCCGATTCGCCGGGGCGGGGCCCTGTTGCCGGATGTGCAGCAGCATCTGACGGAGTGCCGCTACTGCCGTAACGCCGCCGAACAACTGAGTCATTTCGAGGGCGGTTTGGGCGTACTCATCGCCGAGGCGGTGCTCGGCTGGGGCGCACGCCGCTATCTGGACACCCGTCCGGGCCGTACCCAGAGCGGCGGACCCCGGGCGCGCGGTTCCGCCCGGCACGGTTCCGCGCGCCGGCGCCTCCTGCCGCGCCTCCCCGGGGGCATCCGCAGATCGCCCGGCGGCCAGCGCACCTCACGGACACTGCTCACGGGGGTGGGCGTGGCCTCGGCCGGGCTGATCGCCGTCATGCTCGCCACCGGCCTGCTGACGGACGACGACGGCGTCGACCCCGACGCCACGGCCACCGGCGCCGGAACCCGGCTCCCGCCCGCGGTGTCCACCGCGCCCCCGGGCACCGCCCAACTCCCCGACGCACCGCGCCAGACCAGGCTGCGCAACGCCGACGCCGAGCTGTGCCTCGACATCCGGGGCGAGCCCGAGGAAGGGGCCGGCACCGAGCTGGCCGAGTGCTCCGACGCCGACACCCAGCAGTGGTCGTACGAGAAGGACGGCCTGCTGCGCAGCGTCGCGGACCGCGGCCTGTGCCTGGACTCGCATGTGGACGCCGGTGTGGTGATCCTCGGCAAGTGCGCCGACGACGACTCGGAGCGTGCCGACGACGTGCGCTACGACCTCACCGTGCAGGGCGAGTTGCTGCCCCGCTGGGACGAGCAGCTCGCCCTGACCTCCACGACCGCGGACGTGGGCGCCGACATCGTCGTCAAGGTCCGCGACGGCTCCGAGTCGCAGCGCTGGCTGGCCGATCCGCCGACGTCGGCGAGCCCCGGGTCGCTGTCGAGCGAGGAGGTGGAGACGCCGGAGGCGCGGGCGGTGGGGCTGAGGGAGGAGGAGGCGTAGGCGCGCGGTTCCTCGGCCTCTTCAGGGAGCCGCCGTGCCCCGACCCGCTCAGTTCACGACGTCCCGCGGGGCCTCGCCCGACAGGAACCCCGTCACGTTCTGCACGGCGGCCAGAGCGATGCGGACCAGGGTCTCGCGGGTGACGCCGCCGGCGTGCGGGGAGAGCACCACGTTCGGGGCGCGGAGCAGCCGCAGGGCCCGGGTGGGCGGTTCGGGGTCGAAGACGTCGATGCCCGCGCCGGCCAGGGCGCCCTTCTCCAGCGCGTCCGCGAGGGCGTCCTGGTCGATCAGGGCGCCCCGCGCCGTGTTGATCACGAACGCCGTCGGCTTGAGCAGCGCCAGCCGCTCGGCGTTCAGCAGGTGCCGGGTCTCGTCGGTGAGCGGCGCGTGCAGGGAGACGTAGTCGGCGGTGCTCAGCAGTTCGTCGAGGGGCACATGGCGGGCGCCGCCGAACTCGGCCTCCGTCTTCGGCGCCAGTCGCCGTCGTCCGGCGTAGAGCACGCTCATGTCGAACACGGCCGCGCGCCGGGCGACCTCCCGCCCGATCTGGCCCAGCCCCACGATGCCCAGCGTCTTGCCGCACAGCTCGGTCAGCGACTGCTGGAGCCGGGGGAGTGCCCAGTCGGCGTCGACGAGCGCGGTGTGGGCCGGGATCAGCTGCTTGGCCAGGGCGAGCATCAGGGCGAAGGTCTGCTCGGCCACGTTCTGCGCCTCGGCACCGCTGGAGCCGATGTTGCACACCCGCACCCCGCGCTCGCGTGCCGCGTCCGCGTCGACGTACTCGAAGCCGTGGCTCGCGCACTGCACCAGCGCCAACTCCGGTGCGGCGGAGAGGTGTTCGGCCCTCACCGGGGCGAGCGCGGTGATGATCACGTGGGCCGAGCGCAGGGCGGCCGGGTCCTCGTCGGCCGTCTCGACGACCGTGACGTGCGCGCTGTCGGGGAAGAGCGAGGCGAGACCCGCGCCGATGCCACGGCCGCCGACGTGCGGTGAGATGACGGCGAGGACGTTCTTCGGGGCGGTCATGCGGATTCCTCGATGAGGTCGAAGGGGCCGACCGTGGCGGGGGTGGCGTGCCCGGACAGGGCGAGGGTCAGGTCGAGTTCGGCGAGCAGACAGCGGATGACGTGCTCGACGCCGGCCTGTCCGTCGAGGCCGAGCCCATAGGCGTACGGCCGTCCGACGAGGACCGCCCGCGCGCCGAGGGCGAGGGCCTTGAAGATGTCGTCGCCGGTGCGGATGCCGCTGTCGAACAGCACGGCCAGCCGGTCGCCGACGGCCGCCACGACCCGGGGCAGGGCGTCCGCCGCCCCGACGGAGCCGGCCACCTGGCGGCCGCCGTGGTTGGAGACGATCACCCCGTCCATCCCGGCGTCGGCGGCCGCGCGGGCGTCGTCCGGGTGCAGGATGCCCTTCAGGACGATCGGGCCGTCCCAGTTCTCCCGCAGGAAGGCCAGGTCCGGCCAGGTCTTCGCGGGGTCCGAGAACATCCCGACGAAATGCATGACCGCGGCGTTCGGATCCTCGTGCACCGGCTTGGCCAGGCCGGCCTGGAAGGCCGGGTCGGAGAAGTAGTTGGCCGTGCCCACGCCGTGCAGGAACGGCAGATACGCCTGGTCGAGATCGCGGGGCCGCCACGCGAGCATCGGCGTGTCCAGGGTGACGACGAGCGTGCTGAACCCTGCCGCCCTCGCCCGGGCCAGGAAACTCCGCCCCACCTCCAAATCCTTCGGCCAGTACAGCTGGAACCAGCGCTCGGCGTCCCCCATCGCCTCCGCCACCTGCTCCATCGGGGTGCTGGAGGCCGAGGACAGGGTGAACGGCACGCCCTGCGCGGCGGCGGCACGGGCGGCCGCGCACTCGGCGTCCGGGTGCATGATCGACAGCACCCCGACCGGTGCCAGCGCCAGCGGAGCGGGCAGCGCACGGCCCAACACCTCGACGGACAGGTCCCGTTCGTGCACGTCCCGCAGCATCCGGGGCACGATCCGGCGCCGCCGCAGGGCCGTGCGGTTGGCGCGGGCGGTGCTCCCGTCGCCCGCGCTGCCCGCCACATAGCCGACGGGGCCGGGACCGAGGCGCTGCTCGGTCAGCTCCTCCAGCCGGGTCAGATCGGTGGGCAGCCGGGGCACGGCCCCCGCCATCCCGTTCAGATAGATCTCGTACTGGAAGTCCGCCCAGTGCTTGCCCATGGGTACGCCCCGCCTCTCGCCAGTGAGAACGCGCTGTAGGCAGACCATACCGACCGGTAGGCGGGGAAGTGGATCAAGGGGCGGTCACGGACTCGTGGAGGACACGGGCCAGTTCGCGCGGCTGGGAGAACATCGGCCAGTGGCCGGTGTCCAGGTTCACCAGCTCCCAGCGCTCGCTCTCGAGGAGTTGGGCCGCCGCGCCCCACGGTTCGTCCCCGTCGAGGAGGCACTTGACGTACGTCCCCGCGAGTTCGCCCAGATCGCCCGTGAGCACGGCCGGTTCCGTCGCCGTGGCACCCGGGTGCGGGGTCGCGCGGTGCACGAACCGGGCGATCTGCTCGTCGGTGAGGCCCTGTCCCGCGCAGTCCTCGGCGGTCACCGGCGGCCAGTAGCCGGTCGCCTCGATGGCCTTGCGCACCTCGTCGCTGGGCCAGCCCGCGAGGAACGACTCGCCGTCGACCGGGACGTTCGCGTCGACGAAGACCACACGGGTCAGCCGGTCCCGTATCCGCTCGGCCGCCTGGCCGACCGGCACGCCGGAGTAGCTGTGTCCGACGAGGACGACGTCCCGCAGGTCGAGCCGCTCGATCTCGTCGACGATGTCCCGGACATGGGTCTGCTGCCCGGCGGGCTCACCCTGTCTCTCCGCGAGCCCGGACAACGTCAGGGGATGGACGCCGTGCCCGGCCGCACGCAGTGCCGCCGCCACCTCGTCCCACGCCCACGCTCCGAGCCATGCTCCTGCCACCAGTACGAAGTTGGTCATGCCCGCAACGTAGCCGACGGGTCTGACAACGGCTCCTCCGTCACTCTGTGTCCGCGTCCTCCGGTTCGTTGTCCGGCCCCTGTGCCCGGACCCGCTGGACGTTCTCCAGGGACTCGCGCAGTTCGGTCAGCCAGTCGTCGGTGTGCCGCTGCACCAGCCGTACGCACCAGGCGAGGGCCTCGCTGCGGCTGCGGGCGACCCCGCCGGCGATCAGGGTGTCGAGGACCTGGCGCTCGGGCTGCCGCAGCCGGGTCATCACGGGCGCGGCGACATGGGTGAACAGGGCGCGCTCACCGTCGCACTCCACACCCCAGGAGACCTTCCTGCGGAACCGGCGCTCCGCATCCCGGGCCACCTCGATCCGGGCCTCCCGGGTGCGCTCCCGGAACTCCTGGATCCGGCCCTCCACGGCCGCCTCCCGCTCGGTGTCCGAGACGCCCTCGGCCAGGTGGGGTGCGGGAATGCGGCCGATCACCGTGATCTCCTCGCGGTCGACCGTGACCTCGGTCAGCTCCTCGAAGAGGTCGTCCGGCAGGCGGCCGGCGAACCAGCCGCGCAGCTTCTCTCGTTGTTCGCTGGTAATCATGTAATCACCATTACTCCGCCTCGCCGTGAACACAAGGGCGTGGCGGGCGTGTCAGCCGAGGGCTCAATCGGAATGTTTCAGGCCTATTAATCAGCATGCGGAATCCGGCCAAAGCGCGCGTTGGAACGATCAAGAGGCGCCAGGTTTCGGCGTTGGAACGTTCGAACTCCGTTACTTCACGCCACTGATTCAATACGCAAGGTTACTGAAACCGATGGTGTCGATGTGAGTTTCGGAGCCGGACTCGGCAGACTCCCGGTCGTCGTTCCGGCACCGATCGCGCCGGAGCCGGCACACCCTCAATTCGAGCGGAAGGATGCACACAATGCGGAACACCGCGCGCTGGGCAGCGACCCTCGGCCTCACGGCCACCGCCGTCTGCGGACCCCTCACCGGATCCGCCCTGGCCGACACGGACGCCGCCCCCGCCTCTCTCTACGCCCCCTCGGCCCTGGTGCTCACCGTGGCCCACGGCGACACCGCCGCCATGACCACTCCGGTGCGCGCGGTCACCTTGAGCTGCGCCCCGACGCCCTCGGGCACCCATCCCGCCCCTGGGTCGGCCTGCGCCGAACTGCGTGGGGTGAACGGGGACTTCGACGCCCTCAGAGGCAGAGACGGCGTGCTGTGCACCAAGCAGTACGACCCCGTGGTGGTCACGGTCGACGGGGTGTGGCAGGGCAAGCGCGTGTCCTATGAGCGCACCTTCGGCAACGAGTGCGTGAAGGGCTCCTACGGGACCAGCCTCTTCGCGTTCTAAGGACCGGGATCGCACGGTCCCGTGCAGTTCGGCAGGGCTCGCGGATGGGGAGTGCGAGCCGGGCCGAGGAGGCCGTGCGATCTCGCATCGGGGGTCGGTCGGGCGGAGTGGGGCCGCCCGGCCGGCGCCTCGTGGTACTACCGAGGTGTGCCCTCCTCGCCGGGGATTGCGGGGAGGAGGGGAAAGCGCCCCAGCAGGCCCGCGCCGCGCAACAGCCGCCGGATCCGTGGCGCGTCCGACACGACCCGCAGCCGGCCACCCCGGTCCCTGGCCCGGGTCTCGGCCCGGCACAGGACCCGCAGCCCCGAGCAGTCGAAGAAGACCACCCGCCGCAGGTCGACCAGTACGTCCGACTCGGGAGTGGTGGTCGCGGCCGCCAGATGCTCGGCGAGGAGCGCCTCGGTCGCCAGATCGATCTCACCCATGACCTCGACCACCGTGAACGAACCGCATCTGCGTGTGCGGGCATGGGTGTTCGCCGGGGGCGGCGCGGACCGGGCGGGGTCCATGGCCGGGCCCTCGATCGGATAGGGGGCGCGGTCGTCGGCATCCGGCGTCATGTCCGCTCCACCTCGGCAGGGGCGCATTTGATCGGGGTTGTTACCCGGGGGCGGGGCCGAGCATCCCTGCGGCGCCTCGCGCAAGATCTAGTTCACTCGACCTGATGAATCTCGCCCGACAGGGCTTGACTCTTCGTCGGTCGGTTCCGGCATCCGGTTTATATGCCTTGACAGGCATATAACTGTCGAGGCATGTTGGCGGCATGTCCGACGACGCCTCCCTCTGGAGCGCCCTGGCCGACCCCCATCGGCGGGCCATCGTCGCGCTGCTGCTCGAGCGGCCGAGGTCCGTGGGGGAGATCGTGGAGGAATGCGGGCTGAGCCAGCCGAGTACCTCGAAGCATCTGAAGGTGCTGCGGGAGGCCGGCCTGGTGCGGGTGCGGCAGGACGCGCAACGGCGTGTCTACGCCCTCGACCCGGGCCCGATCGCCGAGCTGGACGCCTGGCTGGCGCCCTACCGGAAGCTGTGGAACGAGAGCCTCGACGCGCTGGGGCGCCGCTTGGACGAGGCAGCGTCGGACACCCGCGAGGAACCCGCCCCGAAG
The DNA here is from genome assembly GCF_015160855.1 of Streptomyces ferrugineus. Lineage (NCBI taxonomy): Bacteria > Bacillati > Actinomycetota > Actinomycetes > Kitasatosporales > Streptomycetaceae > Streptomyces > Streptomyces ferrugineus. Next base: position 4,525,928 of record NZ_CP063373.1, read on the forward strand.
GACTGATCCGCCATGACCACCGAGCTCACCGGCACCTATCTGACCCTGGACGACGGCCGCCCGGCCGTCCGCTTCAGCCGTACCTACGACCACCCCGTCGAGCGGGTCTGGCAGTTCGTGACCGACGCCGACGAACTCGCCGCCTGGTTCCCGTTCCGCGCGGTGATCGACCTGCGCCCCGGCGGCGCGGTCGCCTTCCCCGACGACCCGGACATGGCGGACCTCCCGGGCACGGTCATCGCCGTAGACGCGCCCCGCCACCTGTCCTACGAGTGGGGCGGCGACGAGCTGCACTTCGACCTGGAGGAGATCGACGAGAAGCGCACCCGCTTCACCCTCACCAACGTCCTGGCCGCCGAGGACACCGCCGCCCGCACCAGCGCCGGCTGGGAGGTGTGCCTCGCCGCCCTCGACGCCAGGACGCGTGGCGAGACGTTCGAGGAGCCGCACGCCGGGGTCGACGCGCCGTGGCAGGGCGTCTACGACGGTTATGTCGCCGCCGGATTCCCCTCGGGGGCACCGATCCCCGGCACCGAGGCCTGACCCCTCACGCCAGCTGCCGGCGCACCAGCTCGTGCAGCCGCCCGTTCACATCGGCGAGCAGCTGCGCGGGCGGGCCCTGCTGGGCGACCTTGCCGTCCTCCATCACGATCACCCGGTCGGCGTCCAGCACCGTGGACAGACGGTGCGCGATGACGATGCGGGTGGCGTTGAGGGCCTTGGTGGACTCGATGACCGTGCGCTGGGTCTCGTTGTCGAGGGCGCTGGTCGCCTCGTCGAAGAAGAGGATGCGCGGCCGGCGGATCAGCGCCTGGGCGATCATCAGGCGCTGGCGCTGACCGCCGGAGATCGCGCCGCTGCCCGAGACGATCGTGTGCAGGCCCATCGGCATCCGCTTGATGTCCTCGGCGAGCCCTGCCATCTCCGCCGCCGCCATCGCCTCCTCCGGCGTGTACGGCTCCGTACCGCAGATGACGTCCAGAATGGAGCCGGTGAACGGCTGGGCGTGCTGGAGCACGACCCCGCACTGTCGCCGCACGGCCGACTGGTCGAGCGCCGCCAGGTCCTGGCCGTCGTACAGCACACTGCCCGAGACCGGCTTGTCGAAGCCGATCAGCAGCCTGAGCAGCGTCGACTTGCCGCAGCCGCTGGGGCCGACGACCGCCACGAACTCGCCCGGCCGGACGTCGAAGGACACGTCGTCGAGGACCAGGGGACCGTCGTCGGAGTACCGGAAGGACAGGCGGCGCGCCTCGATCGAACCGGTCAGCGGGCCCGGCCGGGTGCTCGCCGTGCGCACCTCGGGCGTGCCGTCCAGCACCGGCTTGATCTGCTCGAACAGCGGCAGCGCCGCCACCGCCGACACGAACGAGCCCGTGAGCTGGGTGACCGAGGTCAGCAGCATCGTCACCGAGGTGTTGAAGGTGAGGAACGCCGCCGCCGACATCGACCCGCGCGCCGGACCCGCCAGCAGCATGAACATCAGCAGGGTGCACAGCGGCAGATACACCGCGCCCAGCACCGTGGTGAGGTTCTTGATCCGACCCACCTTCTGCTGGAGCTCACGACTGCGCGCGAACTGCGACGCCCAGGCCGCGTACGCGTAGTTCTCCGCCGCCGCGACCCGCAGCTTCGGCAGCCCGCGCAGCGTCTGGAACGCCTGGTTGTTGAGCTTGTTGCTCAGCACCACGAGCCGACGCTGCCAGCGCACCTGCCACAGCCCGAGCCCCAGGAACACCGAGGCGATGACGACGAGCATGCCGATCGCCGCCATCGCCATCGGCACGCTGTACCAGAACAGCAGCGCCAGGTTCATCGCTCCCACCGTCACCGACGAGGCGACGACCGGCCCGACTCCGGCCATCAGACGGCGGATCGCGCTGATGCCCATGGCCTGGCTCGCCAGCTCGCCGGTCGAGCGCTCGGTGAAGAACCGCGTCGGCAGCCGCAGCAGCCGGTCCCACAGGGCCGGCTGAAGCGTCGCCTCGATACGGCCCTCCAGGCGCAGGATCGTCAGGTTCTGCAGCAGCATGAACGCCGCGGCCACCACACTGCTGATCATCACGGCCAGACAGAACTGCACGATCAGCCCGGTCTGGGCCTTCGGCACGAACTCACCGAGCACCTTGCCGGTCGCGATCGGCACCAGCGCACCGATCGCCACCGTGATCAGACCGCTGATCAGGAGGTTGGTCAGGTCACCGCTCGTGCCCCGCATGCTGAACCGCAGCAGCCTCAGCGGGCTCAACGCGCGGTCGGGCAGCGGACGGTAGAACATCACCGCGCGCGGCTCGAACTCCTCCGCGTTGGCCTTCTCGACCGGCGTCTCACGCCCGGTCGACGGATGGACCGCGACATAGCCGCCGCGCCGCCACAGCAGTGCCACCGGCGCACCGGACAGCGCCCGGTGGCCGACGAGCGGGCCGACGTTGTCCCGCCACCACCGCCCGTCGAGCCGTACGGCACGGGTGCGCACGCGCGAGGCGATGGCGACCCGCTCGACCGGGTCCAGCCGGTCGCTCTCGGTGCCGGACTGCGCGGGCTCGGACAGCGTGATCCCGGCCGCCTCGGCGACCAGCTTGCAGGCGGCGTAGCTCGCGTCCGCGTCGGCCGCCGTCGTGCGCTTGTCGCCGCGCTTGCCGATGGACGCCAGCAGCGTCCGATCGGCCTGCGCGCGCACCGCCTCGCCGGCCTTGATGCCCTCGGCGGTGCGCGTCTCATGGGTGCGCTCCAGCTGCTCGATCCAGCGGTCGAGGGTGGTCAGCAGGCGGTACTGCTGGTCGACCATGGACTGCCAGACCGCCGGGTCCATCAGCAGGTCGGCCGCCGCCTCCGCGCCGTACAGCGAGCCGTACTGCACGCTGCCCGGCGGCACCTGCATCCAGAACACGTCGTCGTCGGTCACCTCGGCCGCCCGCTCGGTGGCCATCGGCGCCTGGAAGAGGATGGACAGGCTCCGGCCGACGCCCAGGGCGAGGGCGTACTCCAGGGGGCTCGTCTGCGGCGGGACGTACTGCGGGTTGCCGTACTCGTCGTAGGACCACGTCTGTGTGTTCGCGGGCTGGTACAGCTCGCGCAGTCCGATGCGGTGCACCACGCAGTCCCGGAGCGGGCGGGCCACCAGCGTGTGCTGCGGTCCGGCGACCGGGCCGAGCAGCAGCGAACCCGCCTCCAGCCGGCCGAGGTGGTGCCAGTGGCCCTGCTGTCCGGCGTCGACCGCGAACAGGTCGACCGCGCCGGACGCGACCAGCCACAGCACCTGCGGGCCTTCGAGGTCCAGGCGGTTGAATCCGGCGCAGTCGATGCGCGTGCCCATCTGCCCGAGCGCGCCCAGGACGAGGTCACCCTCGTGGAGGGAGGTCATCTCACCGCTCCTTGACCAGAGCCGCGTACGCGCCGCCGCGCGCCACCAGCTCCTCGTGCCGCCCGCGTTCGACGATCGTGCCGTGCTGGAGTACGACGATCTCGTCGCTGTCGCGCACGGTGCTGAGCCGGTGCGCGATCACCACACAGGCACAGCCGCGCTTGCGCAGGTTGTCCATCACGACCAGCTCGGTCTCGGCGTCCAGCGCGCTCGTCACCTCGTCCAGCACGAGGATGCTGGGGCGGCGCACCAGCGCCCGCGCGATCTCCAGGCGCTGGCGCTGCCCGCCGGAGAAGTTGCGGCCGTCCTGCTCGACCCTGCTGTGGATGCCGCCGGGGCGGCGCATGACCACGTCGTACAGCGCCGCGTCGCGCAGCGCGTCCACCACCGCCTCGTCCGGGATCGACGGGTCCCACAGCGCCACGTTGTCGCGGACGGTGCCCTCGAAGAGGAACACCTCCTGGTCCACGAAGGAGACGGAGGCCGCGAGCGCGCCGCGCGGGATGTCCTCGATGCGCTGGTCGTCGATGCGGATGACGCCCTCCCACGGGGCGTACAGACCCGAGATCAGCCGGGACACCGTGGACTTGCCGCTGCCCGAGCCGCCGACCAGGGCCACCTGCTGGCCGGGTCCCACCGTGAGGTCGAAGCCCGTCAGCAGGGGCTTGTCGAGGGGGCTGTAGCCGAAGGTGATGTTCTGCAGCTCGACATGGCCGTGCAGTCGGCGCGTCGACTCGCCGGTGCCGGGACGGCCGTAGAGCGGGTCCGCCTCGAAGTTCTCCACGTCCTTCAGGCGTGCCACGTCGGCGGCGAAGTCCTGGATGCGGCCCGCGACGCCGTTCAGCCGGGTGATGGGGGCGGTGAAGCGGGTGACCAGGGCCTGGAAGGCGACCAGCAGGCCGACGGATATGCCGCCCTCGATCGCGCGCATGCCGCCGATCCAGAGGATGAGCGCGCTGTTGAGGGTGGCGAGGGTGGGGGCCACCACGCCCAGCCAGGCGCTGGGCACACCGAGGCGCTGCTGCTCCTCCAGCGTGGTGGCGTGCTGTCCGGCCCACTTGCGGAAGTAGCCGTCCTCGCCGCCGGTCGCCTTCATCGTCTCGATGAGCTGAAGGCCGGTGTAGGCGGTGTTGGTGAGCCGGGCGTTGTCCGCGCGCAGCTTGGCGGTGCGGGTGGCGCGCAGCCGGATGACGACCCGCATCGCGACGACGTTCAGCAGGGCGACGCCGATGCCGACGAACGTGAGCTGGGGGTCGTAGGTGTAGAGGAGGATCGCGTAGAGGACGACGACCACCGCGTCCACGCCCGCCGCCGCGAGGTCGCGGGCCAGGGTCTCGGCGACCGCGTCGTTCGATTGGAGCCGCTGCACCAGGTCGGCCGGGCTGCGCTGGGAGAAGAACGTCACCGGCAGCCGCAGCAGATGGCGCAGGAAGCGGGCGCTGGAGAGGGTGGAGGAGATGATGCGGCCGCGCAGCAGGTTCGCCTGCTGCAGCCAGGTCAGCACGACGGTGAGCGCGACGCACGTCCCCATCGAGGCGAACAGCACGCTCAGCAGGGAGGTCTGGCCGCCGATGAGGAACATGTCGATGTAGGTGCGGCTCAGCGCGGGCACCGCCGCGCCGACCACCACCAGCAGCAGGCTCGCCAGGACGGCCGCGGGCATCGTGCCGGCGGTGCCGCGCAGCCGGGCCGGCATCGCGCCCAGGATGCCCGGTTTGCGGCCGCCCTTGGAGAAGTCCTCGCCGGGCTCCAGGACCAGCACGACGCCGGTGAAGCTGCCGTCGAAGTCCTCCATGGGGATGAAACGGCGGCCCTTGGCGGGGTCGTTGATGTAGACGCCGCGGCGGCCGAAGCGGCGGCCCATGCCGTCGTAGACGACGTAGTGGTTGAACTCCCAGAACAGGATGGCCGGCGTCTTCACCTCGGCGAGGGCGGCCGTGTCCATCTGCATGCCCTTGGCCGTCAGGCCGTAGGAGCGGGCCGCCTTCAGCAGGTTGCTGGCGCGCGAGCCGTCGCGGGAGACGCCGCACGCGATGCGCAGCTCCTCCAGCGGGACATGGCGGCCGTAGTGGCCGAGGACCATCGCGAGGGAGGCGGCGCCGCACTCCACGGCCTCCATCTGGAGCACGGTGGGGGTGCGGACGGTCTTCGTCTTCCCCTTCGGCACGGGGCGCTTCGGCGGGGCGGCGCGGCGCCTGCTCCGTGTCTCCTGCGCGGCGCTCACGGCAGCAGCCAGTCGACGGGACGCTCGTCGGCGAGGCGGATCGAGCCCGAGGCCGGCGTCATGGAGGTGAGGCCGAAGGGCGGTCCGTCCGCGGACGACCACTTGTAGCCGCTCTTCGTGCTCGACCTGCGGTCCAGCTTCACCAGTACGGCGACCGGCCGGCCGTCCTTGGTGAACTGCTCGCCCAGCTGCTGGTCCCCGAGGAACGCGGCGATCTGCTGCGCGGACTGCGCGGCGCGGTCCACCGACTTCACATGGCCGCGCAGCACTCCGTACTCCTGGGTGGGCACGGAGGAGACGGTCAGGTCCACGGGGGCCTTGTCGGGGATGGTGGCCGCGTTCTCGGCGGGGACGTACACCGTGGCGTAGAGCGGGTCCTTGGCGTGGGCGATCTTCTCGACCGCGGCGACGTTCGCGCCGGTGGAGATGATCTGCCCGATGGTGGCGGCGAGCGCGGTGACGCGGCCCGCGGCGACCGTGCGCACGACCGTCTCGCCGTCGGCGGTACGGACCTTCAGCACGGGGGACTTGGCGGGGAGCCGCTCGCCCTCCTCGGCGACGACCGCGGTGACCTGGCCGGCGACCGGGCTCTGCAGGATGTAGCTGCCCTGGCCGTGGGTGAGGATGGCGGGCGCGGTGACGGTGGAGGCGACCGAGCCGGTCACCGCCCACACGGACGCGGCGGCCATGACCACCACGGTCACGGAGAGGACCAGCCAGCCCTGGGGGCGGGCGAAGCGCACCGGAAGGTCGAGCTCCTCCGGTGACTGGAGCTTGGCGAGGGCCTGTTGGCGGAACTGCACGGAACTTTCCCTCACCTGAGGATGAGTATTCGGGCACCCGAGAGCCCCGGAACCGGGGAATGGCTCCGGGACTCAGAGGTTGCAAAAGGTGCGATCAGAGACCGGCGACCAGGTTGGTGACCGGGGCGGTCTGCAGGCCGGTGACACCCTCCACGGTGCCGACGACCGTGTCGACCAGGCCGGAGACCGGGGCGATGCCGTTGACAGCGTCCAGGGCACCGTTCACGGCGTTGACCTGCAGGCCGCCGGAGACGTTGTCGAGCTCGGCGTCGGAGATCTCGACGGTCTCAACCTGGGGGGTGGAGTTCATGATGGAACTTCCCTTCCTAATGGATATCTCACAAGGGGGAGCGGCCCCCTCTGGGGACAGATGACGGCCGCGACCGCAGGCGCCTGGCGCCGTTTCCGGAAGCCGTTGGCGGCCCCGCGATGCGATGGATCAAAGCACGCTGTGGGCGCGTGCTTCCAATCAAACATCCGTCTCACCAGGGCACTTGGGCCCCAGGGGCATCGATCCGTGCAGACGTGGGCACGTCTCGTCGGCGAGTTCTTCACATGCGTCACAGCATCGGCTCGGACGGGCTGTTGCATCTGCCCGGGAGTGCTCGGGTCGCTGTGGCGGCGAATCCGACACTCCCGACCCAATGGCGTAACCGGCGGTAGCGGCTTGTGCAGAACCCTGGTCCACGGTGACTTCGTTGAGTATTGAATGTGCGGATTCGTTGAAGCTTGGATTCCGCTCTGTGTTCTCAACCGACCGTTACTGATCAGTGGCGGACCGTGTCAGCCGAGTAGCGCGTAGACCGTGCTCGCCCGCGCCGCGATGTCTCCCGAACCCTCGTCCGTCATCGAGATATCGGCGAACGCCATACGGCGGCCCAGCTTGGTGACGACCGCTTCGATCAGGACATCCGAACCGATCACCGCGCGCTGGAACGACGTCGACTGCTGGACGGTCGTCATCGGTCCGTACGCCCCGCGCGCCACCGACACGGCGATCACGGTGGCGGTGTCGGCGGCGGCCATCAGCGCCTGCCCGGACAGTGCGCCGCCCTCCCGGGCCAGCTCCTGTGACCAGGGCATGCGCAGAACGGCGCGGTCGTCCTCGACCGCCTCGACCGTCAGGCCCAGGGCGAGGACCCAGGGGGCGAAGTTGGCGGAGAGGATCTTGTCGGCTTCAGCGGTGGTCATCGTCATATGGGGGATTCTTCCCGCCGCCGAGCCCTCCTGCGCGGTGCCTGGCCGAATAGGCGTCCCGACTCGGGTGCCCGCAAACGGAATTGAACGCACCACCCGACCCGTGCGTACCCATGGCCAACCAGGCGCCCCGAACAGCCGCCGCTGAGACGGCGGCACAGACCCCGTCCCCCAGGAGGTCGAGAAGTTTGAGTCACAAGCGAATTCCGAAGCGCAAGGCCGCGATAGCCGCGGGCGGCGTGGCGGCGCTCGGAGCGGCCGCGATCCTGTTGCCGAACGCCAACGCGTCGCAGGACGGCGCGTCGGACGCCGCCGCCGCTGCCCCCAAGACTCTGAAGGCGGCGGACGCCTCGGATCTCGCCTCGCAGCTCTCGGGACTGCTCGGCGACGCCTTCGCCGGTTCGTACTACGACGCCGAGAGCCAGCAGCTCGTCGTCAACGTCATCCCCGGCGACAACAACAACGTGGTCGTCCAGGCGAAGAAGGCCGGCGCGAAGATCCGCGAGGTCGAGAACAGCCTCGCCGAGCTCGAGTCAGGCGCGCAGACCCTGAAGGCCGAGGCGACCATCCCCGGCACGTCCTGGGCGGTCGACCCCAGAACGAACAAGATCCTCGTCACCGCCGACTCCACCGTCACCGGCGACAACTGGGACCAGCTCGAGTCGACCGTCGACAGCCTCGGCTCCGGCATGGCGACCATCAAGAAGTCGGCCGGCACCTTCAAGACGTTCCTCTCCGGCGGCGACGCCATCTTCGCCGGCGGCTCACGCTGCTCCACGGGCTTCAACGTCACCGCGGGCGACGGCACCCCCGCCTTCCTGACCGCCGGTCACTGCACGCTCGCCGGTAACGAGTGGTCGGACGCCGAGGGCGGCCAGCCGATCGCCACCGTCGATCAGTCCACGTTCCCCGGCGACGGCGACTTCGCGCTGGTCAAGTACGACGACCCGGCGACCGAGGCGCCCAGCGAGGTCAACCTCGGCAACCAGACCGTCGCGATCAGCCAGGCCGCGGACGCCGAGGTCGGCCTCCAGGTCTTCCGGATGGGCAGCACCACCGGGCTGAGCGACGGTCAGGTCCTCGGGCTCGACGCCACCGTGAACTACCCGGAGGGCACGGTCACCGGGCTCATCCAGACCGACGTCTGCGCCGAGCCCGGCGACAGCGGCGGCTCCCTGTTCACCCAGGACGGCCAGGCCATCGGCCTGACCTCCGGCGGCAGCGGCGACTGCACCGTCGGCGGCGAGACCTTCTTCCAGCCGGTGACCACCGCCCTGGAGGCGGTCGGCGCGACCCTCGGCGACGCCGCGGGCGGCGGCGCGGGCGCCGGTGACGAGGCCGGTGCCGGCGACGAGGCGGGCGCGGGCGAAGAGGCCGGCGCCGGTGAAGAGGCCGGCGCCGGTGAGGAAGCCGGCGCCGGTGAGGAAGCCGGAGCCGGTGAAGAGGCCGGAGCCGGTCAGGATGTCGGCAACGGCAACGCCGACGGCACTGGCAACGGCCTCGGCGAGATCGTCGGCAACGGCGTCGGGAACTGACACCCGAGACCCGACGCACGGATCCGGCTGATCCAAAGGACACACGCGGATCCGAGTGACCCGGACGAGAACGTGGTCCGGCCCTCCGGCGGGAGGGCCGGACCGCTCCGTTTCCCGGGCCGTCAGCCACGCGCCCGCAACAACAGCAACGCCACGTCGTCGACCCGCTCCCGCACCGCCGTGCCGTGCCGCACGAGCAGGTCGGCCAGCTCGTCCAGGGGCCGCTCCCCGGCGTCCTCGAGCAGCCGCCCGAGCTCGGCGAGCGCGTCCTCGATGTCGACGCCCGGAGACTCGATCAACCCGTCGGTGTAGAGCACGAGCACACAGCCGGGCGTGAGATCGACCTGCGTCGTCGGATAGGCGGGCGTGCCGTCGATGCCCAGCAGCGGGCCGCCCGCGAGGTCCAGCACCCGCACCCGCCCGTCCGGCCGTCTCAGCAGCGGCGGCGGATGCCCGGCCCGGGCCATCACCGCCCGGCCGTGCTCCGGGTCCAGGGACAGATACACACAACTGGCGAACAGGTCGGAGCCCAGGTCGATCAGCAGCCGGTTGGTGCTGCGCATGACCTCCTCCGGCGCCTGGCCCACCGTCGTGTACGCCCGTACGGCGGTGCGGATCTGGCCCATCAGCCCGGCCGCGGTGACGTTGTGGCCCTGCACGTCCCCGATCACCGCCGCCGCCAGGCCGTGGTCCGTCGGCACCAGGTCGTAGAAGTCGCCGCCGATCTCCATGCCCTGCGTGGCCGGCAGATAGCGCGCGGCCGCCTCGATACCGGTCAGCGTCGGCAGCGTGTGGGGGAGCAGGGCGGCCTGCAGCCCGTGCGCCAACTGGTGCTTGGCGTCGTAGAGCTGGGCCCGCTCCAGCGCCTGTGCGATGAGCCCGCCCAGACTGGTCAGGACCGCGCGTTCGTCCGCCGGGAAGGGGTGCGGCTCGGTGTAGGCGAGCACACAGGTGCCCACCGGCCGCCCGGAGGCGATCAGCGGCAGATACGCCCAGGCCGCGAAGGAGTCGGGGGCGGCGACCCGCGCCGGATACAGCCGCTCCAGCTCCTGCCGGGAGTCGAAGAACGCGGGCACCCCGGTGCTCAGGACCTGTCCGCCCGGGGTCCGCTCGGCCAGCGGCAGCCCGTCGAAGCGCTCCACGGTGTGCGGGTCCGGAAAGCCGCGGTGGCCGAGCACATGCAGCCGGCCCGACCGCGAGCCCAGGACGACCAGCGCCTGACTGCCGACGGCCGGGACGACCTCGTCCGCGACCAACTGCACCACGTCCTGCACGCTCGCCGCCTCGGTCAGCGCACCGGCCAGGCTCAGCACCTGCGAGATGGTCACCAGTCGGGACGGCGCGTCACCCGGCTGCGGTCCGCGGCGGCCCATCTCCGCCACCGCGCGGGCCCGGCTGATGCGCACGCTCAGCCCGGTCGTACTCGGGTACATGCGGAACGACAGCCACTCGCCGGGCGGACGCAGCGCCACGAACGACGTGGTCTGCTGGCTGAACAGCGCGGCCCGGTAGCGGTCCTCGTAGACGGGGTCGTTGAGCCAGGGCACCGCCGCCCACAGCTGGTTGCCGAGCAGCCGGGTGACCGGGACCCCGATCAGCTCGGCCGCCGCCGGGTTGGCGAAGCTGATCCGGCCGTGCAGATCGAGCGAGCACAGCCCGTACGGCAGCCGCTGCACCATGCGCGCCGCCTCCACCGTGCCGAACATGCCGGCCGCGCCGCCGAACGCCGGACCGGCCAGCAGATCGGGCTCCGGCAGCGGCGGGCGGCTCGCCTCGATGGCCCGCTCCAGGCGCACCGCGAGCCGCCGGCAGGCCGCGGTCAGATGGTCCCGGTCCCGGGCGGACAGCTCCGGCGGGTGCGAGCCCGGCCAGGTCACGAAGATCGCGCCATAGGCCGTGGTCTCGGTGGCCACCGGCAGCGCCGCCAGCGCGAACGGATACGGCAGCACGACCGCGATCCGCGGATACCGGGCCGCCATGTCCTCCTCGCCCCCGACCCACACCAGCCGCCGCTCGCGCACCGCCTCCGCGACCGGGATCGGCGCGCTCAGCCCGACCCGCTCCCACGGTGCCGCGAACGCCCTGGGCAGCCCCGCCATGACCGCCATCTCCAGCACCGGCTCGTCGGCCGCCAGCAGATACACGCCACCGGAGTGCGCGTGCACCTCCTCCATCATCGAGGCCAGCGCCAGCGACAGCAGCGGTCGGCCGACCCGTGTCCTCGCGGCCGCCGGCGCCTGGGCGGACGTCTGCCCGTCGGACACGCCGACCACCTCCTCCGCCGGAGCCTCGCGACGGGTCCCAGGCCACAAATCTCCCTCTTCACGGCCCGCCGCGCACGGCGAGCGGACGGCGCCTTTCGAGCAGCCGCCGCGCAGGCCCCTTCACAGAACGCTCCCAGGGGCTGCGCAGGTGACTCATAAGCGCTGTAATGGCGGACGTGGTCACAGAGGGCGCCGCGGGACGCAGGACGAGGAGACTGCGTGCCGAGGAGGCCCTGAAGGCGCTTGCCGTCGATCCGGACCCGCCCGAGCGACTGCGGCGGATCCTCGAGCAGGCGCTCGTCTTCGGAGGGGCCTCCCTCGCTGCCGTGTACACGTCGAGCGAGGACGGTGAGCTGCTCTGCCTCGTCGAGTCCGTCGGCGTGCCCCGCACTCTGTACGGCCTGCGCGACGGCTACGCCCCGACCGGAGGGTCCCCGCTCGCCGACGCCCACCGCGACGGCCGCCCCGTGTGGCTCGGCCCGGAGCAGCTCGCCGACCGCGCGGAGTCACGGCGGGTGCCGTCGCGGGACTTCTCCCTCGCCGTCCTGCCCGCCCACGGCGACGCCGGCTGTCTGCTGGCCGTGAGCGAGCGCCCGGGCGGCTTCGACGCCGAGGACCGCGCGTGCCTGGAGCTGATCGCCGAGGCCGTCGCCCTGCCCGCACCGTCGGCGGCCGCCGAAGCGGGCGAGCTGCCGGTCAACGCCTTCAGCCTCGCCATGGACACCGGCCGCGTCGAGGTCGGCGACACCATCCTGGACCTCTTCGGCCTCGGCCCGGACGAGTTCGACGGCAAGGTCGAGACCCTGCTCGGCCTGACCGTCCCGGAGGACCTGCCGTCGCTGATGTCCGTCGTCGAGGCCGACCACATGTCCATCGGCGACCGCGAGTTGGAGTTCCGCGTCCTGCAACCCGCCGGCCCGCCCAGGTGGCTCCGGCTGAGCGGCCGCCTCCTGCCCGGCGGCGAGGGCCGCCCGGCCCGCCTCGTCGGCACCGTCGCCGACGCCTCCACCCTGCGTGCCGAGGTCACCGACGTGGCCCGCGTCCAGCGCCTCGCCGCCGCCCTCGCCACCGCCGGCACCGTCCGAGACGTCAGCCACGCCGTCGTCACCGCCCTGCGCAAGCCGCTGCGCGCCGACCGCATCGCCCTCGCCGAACTGGAGCACGACCGCCTCGTCGTCACCGTCCTCGACCCGCCCGAACCCGAGTCCTGGCCGGAGCTGTGGCGCCTGGAGTGGCGTACCGAATGGCCGGACGCGCCCGTGCGGGCCATGCCCACCCTCGCCGCCGCGCTGCGCGAGGGCCGCGCCCGGATCTGGCCCGCCGGCACCCCGCTGGAACCCGCCCTCGCCGACGTCGGCCCCGGCGGCCTCGCCGTGCTGCCGCTGCCCGCCGGGGGCCGCGTGGCCGGCGCCTGCCTGATCGGCTGGGACGCCCCGCACGAGTTCGGCGCCGACGAGCGCGCCCTGCTCACCGCCTCCGCCGGCCTCGCCGGACAGGCCCTGCTGCGCGCCCACGCCTTCGACGCCGAGCACGAACTCGTCGGCATGCTCCAGCGCCAGCTCCTGCCGCGCCGACTGCCCCGGCTGCCCGGCGCGGAGGCCGTCGCCCGCTATCTGCCGACCACGGCCGGCCTGGAGGTCGGCGGCGACTGGTACGACGTGATCCCGCTGCCCGACAACCACGTCGCCCTCGTCATCGGCGACGTCCAGGGCCACAGCGCGGCCGCCGCCACCCTCATGGGCCAGATGCGCACCGCGCTGCGCGCCTACGCCGCCGAAGGGCACCCCCCGGACGTGGTGGTCCACCACGCCAACCGGCTCCTGATGGAGATGGAGACCGACCTCTTCGCCACCTGCTGCTACGTCGACATCGACCTGGAGGAGGGCTCCGCCTGGTGCGTCCGCGCCGGCCACCTCCCGCCCGTGCTGCGCCACCCCGACGGCCGGACCGAGATCACCGAGGCCGAGGGTGGCCCGCCGCTCGGGGTGATGCGGCAGGCCGACTTCCCGATGAGCCCGCTCGGCCTGGCACCCGGCACCGTCGTCGCCCTCACCACGGACGGCCTCGTCGAGTCCGCCGAGGACGACATCGACACCGGCATGGACCGGCTCGCCCGCCGACTCGCCGGCTCCGACCCCGCCCACCTCGGCCTCGTCGCCGACGCCCTGCTGGTGGGGGCGCGCCGCAGCGACGACATCGCGCTGCTCCTGCTGCGCTACGACGGCATGGCCGTACGGCCGCTGCGCGAGAGCTGGACGGTCTGGCGCGTCCCGGAGGCCGTCGGCCACGCCCGCCGCTTCACCCGCCGCACCCTGCGCGCCTGGACGCTGGCGCAGCCGGACGTGGACGCCGCGCTGCTCGTCGTCTCCGAACTGGTCACCAACGCCCTCGTGCACACGGACGGCCGTGTCCGCCTCGACCTCACCCTCGTCAACCACCGGCTGCGCGTCGCGGTCGCCGACGCCTCGCCCCGGAGCCCCGTCAAGCCGACGAGCGTGAGCTGGGAGGCCACCGGAGGGCGCGGGATCCTGCTGGTCGAGGCCATGTCGGTGGCATGGGGAACGGTGCCGGTCAGTGGCGGAAAACAGGTGTGGAGCGAGATCGCCCTGAGGGCCTGAAGCCCGACCCCGGTGAACGCACGACAGCACGGCAGTGACAGACAGGCCAACGCCTCAGTCCTCAAAATGGCCGAATCGGGGCTAAGGTGAAGCAGATGAAGGCTCTCGTGCTGTCCGGTGGCGCCGGTACGCGCTTGAGGCCGATCACGCACACTTCGGCCAAACAGCTCGTGCCGGTGGCCAACAAGGCCGTTCTCTTCTACGGGTTGGAATCCATCGCCGCGGCCGGCATCACCGACGTCGGCGTGATCGTCGGTGACACCGCCACGGAGATCCAGGACGCCGTCGGCGACGGCTCCAAGTTCGGCCTGGAGATCACCTACATTCCGCAGGAACGCCCGCTGGGGCTGGCGCACGCCGTCCTCATCGCCCGTGACTATCTGGGCGACGACGACTTCGTGATGTACCTCGGCGACAACTTCATCGTCGGCGGAATCGCCGACCTCGTCGACGAGTTCCGGCAAGACCGCCCCGACGCCCGGATCCTGCTGACCCAGGTACAGGATCCGCGGGCCTTCGGTGTCGCCGAACTCGACGGCAGCGGCCAGGTCATCGGCCTGGAGGAGAAACCCGAGCACCCCAAGAGCGATCTCGCGCTGGTCGGCGTCTATCTGTTCACGCCCAAGATCCACGACGCGGTCCGCGCCATCACCCCGTCCTGGCGTGGCGAACTGGAGATCACCCACGCCATCCAGCACCTCATCGACCGCCGCGCCGACGTGCGCTGCACCGTCATCAAGGGCTACTGGAAGGACACCGGGAACGTCGGCGACATGCTGGAGGTGAACCGCACCGTCCTGGAGGACATCACCCGCCGAATCGACGGCGACGTCGACGAGGCGTCGCAGACCGTCGGGCGCGTGGTCGTCGAGGAGGGCGCGCGCGTCGTCAACTCACGCATCGTCGGCCCCGCCGTCGTCGGCTCCGGCACCGTCGTCCAGGACTCCTACATCGGCCCCTTCACCTCCATCGCGGAGAACTGCCGGATCATCGACAGCGAGCTGGAGTTCTCCATCGTGCTGCGGGACTCCACGATCCACGGGGTGGGCCGGATCGAGTCCTCGCTCATCGGCCGGCACGTCGAGGTCACCCCCGCGCCCAGCGTCCCCAGCGCCCACCACCTCGTCCTCGGAGACCACAGCAAGGTGCAGATCCACCCATGAACCTTCTCGTCACCGGCGCCGCCGGCTTCATCGGCTCGACCTACGTCCGCAGGCTGCTCGCCCATGACACACCCGACGCGCCACGGATCACGGTGCTGGACAAGCTCACCTACGCCGGCACCCTCGACAACCTCGAACTCGACCACCCCCGGCTGAAGTTCGTGCGCGGCGACATCCAGGACGCCGAACTCGTCGACAAGTTGATGGCCGAGGCCGACCAAGTGGTGCACTTCGCCGCCGAGTCCCACGTGGACCGCTCGATCGACGGGGCCGGCGACTTCGTGCTCACCAACGTGGTCGGCACCCAGACCCTGCTGGACGCGGCCCTGCGCTACCGCGTCGAACCCTTCGTGCACATATCGACCGACGAGGTCTACGGCTCCGTCGCGACCGGCTCGTCCACCGAGGACGACATCCTGCGGCCCAGCTCGCCGTACTCCGCCTCCAAGGCCTCTTCCGACCTGCTCGCCCTCGCCTACCACCGCACCCACGGCCTCGACGTCCGAGTCACCCGCTGCTCCAACAACTACGGACCGCACCAGTTCCCCGAGAAGGTCGTCCCGCTGTTCATCACCAACCTCCTCGACGGGCACCAGGTCCCCCTCTACGGCGAGGGCCTCAACGTCCGCGACTGGCTGCACGTCGACGACCACTGCCGCGGCGTCGAACTCGTGCGCACGAAGGGCCGCCCCGGCGAGATCTACAACATCGGCGGCGGCACCGAGCTGAGCAACAAGGACCTCACCGGGCTGCTGCTGACGGCCTGCGGCGCCGACTGGGACCGGGTGCGGTACGTCGAGGACCGCAAGGGCCACGACCTGCGCTACTCCGTCGACTGGACCAAGGCCCGCACCGAACTCGGCTACCGGCCCCGCCACGACTTCGCCTCGGGCCTGGCCGCCACCGTCGCCTGGTACCGCGACCACCGCGCCTGGTGGGAACCCCTCAAGCGGCGCGTCGGCGAGGAGCACGGATGAGGTGGCTGGTCACCGGCGCGGGCGGCATGCTCGGGCGCGACCTGGTCGAGGAACTGCGCACCCGCGGCGAGCAGGTGACGGGCCTGGACCACAAGGCCCTCGACATCACCGACTCCGAGTCCGTCGCCCGCGCCCTCGCGGCACACCGTCCCGAACTCGTCGTCAACTGCGCCGCGTACACGGCCGTCGACGACGCCGAGAGGGACGAGGAACGGGCCCTGCGCGTCAACGGAGACGGCCCGCGCCTGCTCGCACGGGCCTGCGCCGCACACGAGGCCGGCCTGATCCAGATCTCCACCGACTACGTCTTCGACGGGGACGCCCGAACTCCCTACACGGAAGACGACCCCCCGGCCCCGCGCACCGCCTACGGCCGCACCAAACTGGCGGGCGAGCAAGGCGTGTCGGACGAACTGCCCGCCGCGAGCACGGTCGTACGCACCGCCTGGCTGTACGGCGTCCACGGCCGCAGCTTCGTCCGCACGATGATCGACCTAGAGTCCCGACTGGACACCGTCGACGTCGTGAACGACCAGCGCGGCCAGCCCACTTGGAGCGCCGACCTCGCCGCGCTCATCGCCGACCTCGGCCCCCGCGTCGGCCATGACGCGCCCGGCGTCCTGCACGCCACCAACTCCGGCGAGGCCACCTGGTACGACCTGGCCCGCGAGGTGTTCCGGCTGCTCGGCGCCGACCCCGACCGGGTGCGCCCCGTCACCGGCGAGGCCTTCCCCCGACCCGCGCCCCGTCCCGCATACAGCGTCCTCGCGCCCGGCCGTCGGCAGCGGCTCGGCCTCGCACCACCGCGCGACTGGCGCACCGCCCTGCACGAAGCACTGCCCCGGATCCGCAAGGAGACCCTTCGTGAAACGCCATGAGTTCCTGAAGGAACTGCACAAGGTCAGCGGCAACCGCAACTACCTGGAGATCGGCGTCAACGACGGCCGCAGCCTCCGGCTGTCCCGCGTCCCCACCATCGCCGTCGACCCCGCCTTCAAGGTCGTCACGGAGATCCGCTGCGACGTCCACCTGGTCAAGGCCACCAGCGACGAGTTCTTCGCCCGCGACAACCCGCTCAGCCACCTCAAGGGCGGCCGTCACCCACTGCGGAACCTGCGGCGGGGGCGCAGTCCGCTCGGGTACTGGCGTCGCACCGTCCTCGACCTGTCGTTCATCGACGGCATGCACCTGTTCGAGTACGCCCTGCGGGACTTCATGAACATCGAGCGGCACTCCGACTGGACCAGCGTGATCGTCTTCGACGACATGCTGCCGCGCAACGTCGACGAGGCGGCACGGGATCGGCACACCGGCGCATGGACCGGGGACGTGTACAAGATCGCCGAGATTCTCGGGCGGTACCGCCCCGACCTGGTGACGGTACAGGTGGACACACATCCGACCGGGCAGCTCGTGGTGTTCGGCGCGGACCGGCGCAACACCGTGCTGCGCGACCGGTACGACGAGATCGTCGCCGAGTACGACGTGCCGGATCCCCAGAAGGTGCCGGAGACGATTCTGGACCGGGCGGGGGCGGTGGCGCCGGAGGCGCTGCTGGGGGCGGGCTTCTGGCGGCCGTTGACGAGGGCTCGTGCCTTGGGCGTGGGGCGGTCGCGGGGATGGGAGCCGCTGCGGAAGGCCGTCGAAGGGGTGGGTGGGGGTCACTGAACCGCCCCCTGCCACCTCAGGGCGTTGCCGGACCGCTTCCTGCGCGCATACGGGCGTAGTGGGCGCTGCAGGCCTCGTACGACGGGAGCAGCCCGGCCTCTCGTGCCTCCGCCAGGGACGGAGCCTGCGCGTCCTTCGGGGACAGGATCGGCGCGATGTGCTCGGGCCAGGTGATGCCCAGGTCCGGGTCCAGGGGGTGCACGCCGTGTTCGCGTTCCGGGGCGTAGCCCGTCGAGCACAGATAGGCCACCGTGGCGTCGTCGGTGAGGGCCATGAAGGCGTGGCCGAGGCCCTCCGCGAGGAACACGGCGTGGTGGCCGTCGTCGTCGAGGCGGAGCGCCTCCCAGCGGCCGAAGGTGGGGGAGCCGACGCGGATGTCGACCACCACGTCGAGGACGGCGCCGCGCAGACAGGTCACGTACTTGGCCTGGCCGGGCGGTACGTCGGAGAAGTGGACGCCGCGCAGTACGCCCCAGCGGGAGACCGAGCAGTTGGCCTGGGCCAGGGACAGGTCGTAGCCGGTGGCCTCGCGGAACTCCGCGGCGCGGTACCACTCGTGGAAGCTGCCCCGGTCGTCCGGGAAGACCTTGGGCTCCAGCGCCCAGGCGCCTTCGATGCCGAGCGATCGCATGGCGTCACCTCCTGCGGGCGGCCCGGGCGCGCAACCGGGCCGCCGTCCGGCCCAGCGCCGTGCCGAGTTTGCGTCGTGCCTTGCGGACAAGTCGTCGTAGGGCGCTGGGCCGGGGCTGGTGCACGACGTGCAGGCCGTCGGCCCCGGCGCGCAGGGCGAAGGGCAGTGCGAGGAAGCGTGAACCCGGCGCGGCGAGCCGCACGCGCCAGGTCGTCCCGCGCAGGTCGGCGAGGGGCAGCACCGCCTCGAGCACTGCGCCGGGGCCTTGCGGCGCCAGCGTCGCGGGTACGTCGTGGGTGGTGTGGGAGGAGATGAGACGGAGGGTTGTTCGGGTGCCCGCGCGGGGGACGTGCAGGGGGAGCGGCACGCGCAGCCGGTCGGCCGAGGCCGTCACGGCGTCCCGTGCGAGGGTCGCCAGGCCGAGGCCGTGGGTCGCGCGGTCGACGTCCAGGGCGAGATGGGCGTGCGGTGACGTCCAGTACGGCAGGACCAGATGGTCGCCGGCCAGGGCGGCGGGCGGCGTGGGGCGGGCCGCCCGGGGGGCCGGGCCCAGTCGGCACTCCTTGGTCCAGCCGCCCAGCTTGACCCGGACGAAGGCGTCCCAGACGCCGGCGCGGTTGAGGGCGGCGGGGTCGACGGTGGCCGTCGCGTGCAGCATCAGGCGGACCTGGCCGTCGCCGGCCGGCACCTCCTCGCGGGTGAACTCCACCGGCTGGAAGTACTGGGCGGCGCTCGCGCGCTCGCGCACCAGCAGATCCGCGGTGGCCCCCTTGAACCGGGCCGTCGTGTCGGCGCCCACCCAGGCGACGGCCGCGGCCAGGTTCTCGGGCGGGCCGTCCAGGGGCGTGCGGGCCGTCCCGGCGGGGAAGGTCATCGGCTCACCGGCGGACGTGTACTCGGCGGTGAAGCCGACCCGCAGTGTGCCGTCCTCCCAGGCCACGCGACCGGGGACGGCCGTGAGGGCGATGCCGGCCTCCCACTCGGCGAACGCCTCGACGTCGTCGTAGCGGTCCGCGGTGATCAGCGCGGAGACGACCTGCTGCGTCGGCTGGAGCCCGGCCGCCACGCCGGGTCCGAAGCGCTCCACGACGACCTGGTGCATCTCCTCGAACAACTCCCGGCGATAGTCCGCCGGCAGGGCGAGCAGCCGCCGCCCGCGCATCCGCTCGACCATCTCCACCCGCAGCCAGCGCCGGAACAGCCGGTCGCGCGACGGCCCCGGCTCGGTGTACCGCTCGACGACGTCCAGGGCCTCGCGGAGGTTCTTGAAGTAGCCGCCCGGGTCGAAGCGCTGGAACCCGGCGTTCGAGGCGTCGTCCCGCCGGACGTGGTAGTAGCAGACGTAGTCACCGAGCACCGCCACATTGCCCGCGCGCAGATACGCCTCCGTGACGAAGACGTGGTCCTCCAGGCGCCGTCTGCCCTCGGGGAAGCGCAGGCCGATGTCGTCGAGGAAGGCCCGCCGGAACATCTTGTGCGGGGTCAGGCTGTCGATCAGTGGCGCGTTCTCGACGGTGGCGCGCGGGTGGTTGCGGCGGAACAGCTCCACCGGGACCCCGCGGCCCTTGCCGGCCATCTTGCCGACCACGACATCGGCGTCGTTGGCCACGCCGTAGTCGTACATCCGCTCAAGGGCCTCGTCGCCGAGGTGGTCGTCGTTGTCGACGAACATCACGTACTCGCCCTCGGCGGCGGCGATGCCGACGTTGCGGGGCTTGCCCGACCAGCCGGAGTTCTCCTGGTGCACGACCTTCACCCGGGGTTCCGCGGCGGCCAGCTCGTCCAGCCGGGCGGGCGTGCCGTCGGTGGAGCCGTCGTCCACGAAGATCACTTCGTACTCGTCCGGCGGCAGCGACTGCCGCAGCAGCGAGTCGATGCAGTCCTCGACATAGACCCCCGGGTTGTACACGGGGACCACCACGCTGACCTTGATCGGCATCGGTCTCCATGCCCCCTGAGGGTCGTCGGCCGTTTGCACCGGATTACTGCGCTCGTGGCCAAATGCTAACCCTGTTACTGGGTTTGTCCACCGCTCAACGACACCGAAGGGGCCCGGGGAACCGCCCCGAGGATCTCCGCACCGCTAGCCTGACGGCGTGCGACTGCTGCTGATGTCCGACACCCACTTGCCCAAGCGCGCCAAGGCCCTGCCCGACCGGCTGCTCGCCGAACTCCCGGGCGCCGACGTCGTGTTCCACGCGGGGGACTGGGTGGACACGGCCACGCTCGACCTGCTGGAGAGCCGCTGCCGCCGGCTCGTAGGCGTCCACGGCAACAACGACGGACCGGACCTGCGCGCCAGGCTCCCCGAAACGGCGTACGCCGAACTCGGCGGCCTGCGTTTCGGCGTCGTCCACGAGACCGGCCCCGCCCAGGGCCGCGAGGCGCGCTGCGCCGCCCGTTTCCCCGACATCGACGTCCTGGTGTTCGGGCACAGCCACATCCCCTGGGACACGACCACCGCCACGGGCCTGCGCCTGCTCAATCCCGGCTCCCCGACGGACCGCCGCCGGCAGCCCCACTGCACCTACATGACCGCGACCGTGGCCGAGGGGCGTCTCACAGACGTGGAACTCCACCGGCTGCCACCACGCTGACGGCCGGTGTCAACGGGGAATGGGGCCTGCACAAGATCCGGGCCGCTCCTCGCGTATAGGAAGCGGCCCGGGCGCTGCAGTGCGCTGTCATGGACCTCCTTCCCGCTCAGAGGCTGGGTTCGGGGGCATGAATGCCTCCGTTGTGCCGTGACTACCCCCTCGCGCCCTCCTTACACCATCCGATTTCCGGCCAAATACGGCCGATCGGTGCGGGGGATCACCTCCGACGGCCCCGCCGCCACCGCAGTACCCGCACCACCAGCAGCACCACGCCGAGCACCGCCCCCACCGCCGCGGCGCGCTTGGCCACCGGCGCCCCGGCCGTGCGGAACAGATCCAGCGGCTCGTCCGGCTGCTCCCCGGCCACCGTCGCCTCGCCCGCGGGCGCGGCCAGCCGCTCCGACAGACATCGCGCGAACTGCCCGACCAGCCGGTCGCCCACCTCGGCCAGCACCCCGCGCCCGAACTGCGCCGGACGCCCGGTCACCGTCAGATCGGTGCGCACCGACACGGTCGTGGCGCCGTCGCTCTCGCTGAGCGTGCTGGTGACGGTGGCCCGAGCGGTGCCCTGTCCGTGGATCTCGCGGCCGCTGGCGCTCAGCACCATGCGGTGCGCCGCCTCGTCCTGCTCCTCGAAGACCGCGGTGCCCTTGTATGTCACGGTGACCGGACCCACCTTGACCTTGACCGCACCGTTGACGGTCTTGCCGTCGTACTCCTCGACGCTCGCCCCCGGCATACAGGGCGCCACGCGCTCGATGTCGAGGAGGGTGCGCCAGGCGTCGTCGACCGGGACGGGGACGGTGAACTCGTGGTGCAGCTCCATGACTTCCTCCAACCGGCTGCTGAGCGGGACTTTCAGAACACCCCCTGGGGATGGATCGCGCCCGCCGTGGCCGTCAGCGGTGCGCCGCTGCCGCCCCACCGCAGCGCGACGATCTCGGCGGCGACGGACACGGCGACCTCCTCGGGCGTACGGGCCCCGAGGTCGAGCCCGACCGGCGAGCGCAGCCGCGCCAACTCGTCCTCGCCGAGCCCGGCTTCGGCCAGCCGCTCCATCCGGTCGTCGTGGGTACGGCGGCTGCCCATCGCCCCGATGTAGGCCGCCGGGCGCCGCAGTGCCACCTCCAGCAGCGGCACGTCGAACTTCGGGTCGTGGGTGAGCACGCAGATCACCGTGCGCTCGTCGGTGTCGGTGCCGCCGAGATAGCGGTGCGGCCAGTCCACGACCACTTCGACGCCGGGTGGGAAGCGCTTCGGCGTGGCGAAGACCGGGCGGGCGTCGCACACCGTGACCCGGTAGCCGAGGAAGTCGCCGATGCGGGCGACCGCGGCCGCGTAGTCGATGGCGCCGAACACCAGCATGCGGGGCGGCGGCGCGAAGGAGTGCAGGAAGACGGTGACCGCGTCCTCGCGGCGCTCGCCGTGCGGGCCGTAGTGCCGCAGGCCCGTCGCGCCGAGGGCGAGTTCGCCGCGCGCGTCGGCCGTCACCGCCGCGTCGAGGCCGGACGTGCCCAGGGTGCCCGCGACCCGGTCGGGCCACACGGCGAGCGCCGCCCCGCGCGGCGCGGGTCCGTCGGTCACCGTCGCCACGGTCACCGGACGGCCCGCCGCGACGGACTCCGCGACCTCGCCGAACGACGGATCATCGGCCGGCGTCACCGGCCGCACCAGCAGGGTGATCTCACCGCCGCAGGTCAGCCCCACCGCGAACGCGTCCTCGTCGCTGTACCCGAAGGTCTCCAGACGTGCCTCGCGGCTCGCCACGACCTCCTGCGCGAGCTCGAAGACCGCGCCCTCCACACAGCCCCCGGACACACTGCCCACGACCTCGTCGTCCGGGCCCACCGCCATCGCGGCACCGGGATCGCGCGGGGCGCTGCGGCTGGTGGCGACCACCGTGGCGAGTCCGAACGGCACCCCGGCCGCGTACCAGCCGCCGAGCACCGGAAGAATCTCACGCATCGCCCGCTCCTCTCACCACGGCCGCCAGCCGCTCCAGCGCGGCCAGGCTGTGCCCCTCGACGAAGTCGTCCACGCTCGGCAGCGCCGCCGCCATCCCGGCCGCCAGGGGCGCGTAGCCGGGGCGCGCCTTGCGCGGGTTGGCCCAGACCACCCGGTGGGCCAGCCGGTGCAGCCGGCGCATCTGGGCGCCGAGCAGCTCCGGATCGCCGCGCTCCCAGCCGTCGGACAGCACCACCACGATCGCACCGCGCGCCATCCCGCGCTGCCCCCACCGGTCCAGGAACGCCCGCAGCAGTTCACCCAGCCGGGTGCCCCCGCGCCAGTCCGGCACGGCCGCCGCGACCGCGGTCATCGCCAGATCCGGATCGCGGTGCGCCATCTCCCGGGTCACCCGGGTCAGCCGGGTGCCGATCGTGAACACCTCCGTACGGCTGCCCCGGGCGGCCGCGTGCGCGAAGCGCAGCAGCGCGTCCGCGTACGGTGCCATGGAGCCGCTGACGTCCACGAGCAGCACGATGCGCCGGGGCCGCTCGGTCCGCGTGTGGCGGCGCAGCCGGGCCGGCTCCCCGCCGCGCCGCAGCAGCTCACGCACCGTGCGATGCGGATCGACCTCCCCGCGCCGGGCCGGCCGCCGCCGCGCCGAGCGCCGCGCCTCGCCGTGCAGCGCGAAGGCGGCCAGCAGCCGGCGCACCTCCTCCCGCTCGGCCGTGTCCAGACCGGCGACGTCCCGGTGGCGCAGGACCTCGGCGGAGCTGGCGAGGGCGGCCGTGGGCGTCGTCCCGCGCTCGTCGGAGGCAGGTGTGCGGCGCTCGCTCTCCACGTCCTGGAGCACCAGCCGAAGCCGGGGCACGGGAGCGGGCGCCGGCCTTCGCCCGACAGGTTCCCCGTCGCCGAAACAGGCCGCGAAGACCCGCTCGTAGCGCTCCAGGTCGTCCCGGTCCCCGCACAGCGTCAGCCGCCCCGCCCAGTACACGTCCGCCCGCATCCCGGGCCCGGGGCGGGTGTCGGACGACGGGACGTCCGACACCCGCCCCAGGGCCTCCACCGCGCACAGGAACGCGTACACCCGCTCGGCGCTCGCGTCGACGCCCGCCTCGCGCAGGGCACGGGCGAAGCCGAGGAGGGCGGCGTCCGCGGCGAGCACGGCCGTCACGCCCCTCGGACGGCGAGCACCGCGGCGAAGTCCAGTCCCCGTGCCCGCTCCGCGTCCTCCCGGTACTTCAGCACCGACCCCAGCGTGGCCGTCGCCAGCTCCGCGTCCACCTCGTCGGCGCCCAGGGCGTCGAGGGCCTCGGCCCAGTCGATCGTCTCGGCGACACCCGGCGGCTTGAGCAGATCGTGGCCGCGCAGCTCCTGCACCAGCGCCGTCACCTGCTCCGCCAGCCGCGCCGAGACGCGCGGCAACCGGCGCCGCACGATGGCCAGTTCACGGGCGAAGCCGGGATGGTCGAACCAGTGGTACAGACAGCGCCGCTTCAGCGCGTCGTGCACCTCGCGCGTCCGGTTGGAGGTCAGCACCACCACCGGCGGGGTCTTCGCGCGCAGCGTGCCGAGCTCCGGGATGGTGACCGAGAACTCCGACAGCAGCTCCAGCAGGAACGCCTCGAACTCGTCGTCGGCCCGGTCGATCTCGTCGATGAGCAGCACCGACGGCTGGGTCTCCAGGGCGCGCAGCAGCGGCCGGGCGATCAGGAAGCGCCGGTCGTACAGCTCGCCCTCCAGCCGGTCGGCGTCGGTGACGCCGACGGCCTCGGCGGCCCGCAGCCGCAGCAGCTGACGCGGGAAGTCCCAGTCGTACAGGGCCTGCGAGGCGTCGATGCCCTCGTGGCACTGCAGCCGGATCAGCGGGGCGTCGAGCGCCTCGGCCAGGGCGGACGCGAGCGCGGTCTTGCCGACGCCCGCGTCGCCCTCGCAGAGCAGCGGCCGGCCCAGCCGCAGGGCCAGGTAGCAGGCGATGGCCAGCCCGTCGTCGACGAGGTATCCCGTCTCCTCCAGGCGGGCCCGCACCTGCTCCGGGCCGTCCGTCACGGTGATCGCCGCTCACCCCATCCCGGCGGCCGCCAGCACCGCCCGCTTGGTGAGCACCCGCGCCAGATGCGCCCGGTACTCGGGCGAGCCCGAGGTGTCCTGTGCCGGCCGGGTGCCCTCGGCCGCCTCGTCGGCGGCCCGGGCCACCGCGTCCGGGTCCGACGCGCCGGACAGCGCCTCCTCGGCCGTGGCGGCGCGCAGGGGCGTGGTGCCCATGTTGGACAGCCCGACGCGCGCCTCGGCGATGCGGCCGTCGTCGCGGCGCACCAGAGCGGCCACGCCGACGATCGGCCACGCCTGGGCGACCCGGTGGAACTTCTCGTACTTGAAGCCCCAGCCGTCCGTCTTGGGCACCCGCACCTCCAGCAGGATCTCGTCGGGCGCCAGCGCGGTCTGCAGATAGTCGACGAAGAACTCCCGCGCCGGGATCGCCCGCCGCCCCCGGGGACCGACCGCCACCAGCTCGGCGTCCAGGGCCAGCACCACCGCGGGCAGGTCCCCCGCCGGGTCGGCGTGCGCGAGGGAGCCGCCGAGGGTGCCGCGATGCCGTACGGCGGGGTCCGCGACCGTGGCCGTGGCGGCGGCCAGCACACCGGCGTGCCGGCGCACCAGCGGGTCGTGGAGCACCTGGTGGTGGGTCGTCATGGCGCCGATGGCGAGCGTGCCGTCGTCCTCGCGCACCCCGCGCAGCTCGGGGACGCGACCGAGGTCCACGAGCAGCTCGGGGAAGGCCAGCCGCATCCGCAGCAGCGGCAGCAGGCTCTGCCCGCCGGCCAGGACCTTGGCGTCCTCACCACCCTCGGCGAGCGCGCGCACCGCCTCGTCGACGCTGCGGGGCCGGGCGTACTCGAATGCGGGGGGAATCATGCCGACGCCTCCTTCCCGGTACGAAGGGCCTGCCAGACCCGTTCGGGTGTGCAGGGCATGCGGACGTCCCGCACGCCGAACGGGCGCAGGGCGTCCACGACCGCGTTGACCACGGCCGGCGTCGACGCGATGGTGCCCGCCTCGCCGACGCCCTTGACGCCCAGCGGGTTGGAGGTGGCCGGGGTCTCGGTGCGGTCGGTGACGAACTCGGGCAGGTCGGGGGCGGCCGGCACCAGATAGTCGGCCAGGGTGCCGGTGACCAGGTTGCCCTCCTCGTCGTACACGGCCTCCTCGTACAGCGCCTGGGCGATGCCCTGGGCGATGCCGCCGTGCAGCTGGCCCTCCACGATCAGCGGGTTGACCACCTTGCCGACGTCGTCGACGCACACGTACGACCGGATGCGCACGGCGCCCGTCTCCGTGTCGACCTCGGCCGCGCACAGGTGGGTGCCGTGCGGGAACGAGAAGGTGTCGGGGTCGAGGACGTGCTCGGCGTTGATCGACGGTTCCATGCCGTCGGGCAGGTCGTGCGAGGCGAAGGTCGCGAACGCCACCTCCTGGATGGTCTTGCGCGCCTCGGGCGAGCCCTTCACGCAGAAGGCGCCGTCCGCGAAGTCCAGGTCGGCCTCGTTGGCCTCCAGCAGGTGCGCGGCGACCTTGCGGGCCTTGTCCACCACCTTGCGCGCCGCCTCGTGGACGGCGACGCCGCCGACGACGAGGGAGCGCGAGCCGTAGGTGTCCATGCCCTGGGTGGCCAGCATCGTGTCGCCGTGCATTACCTCGACGTCGTCGAAGGGCACCCCGAGGACATCGGCCGCGATCTGGCTCCAGGACGTGACATGGCCCTGGCCGTGCGGGCTGGTCCCGGTGATGACCTCGACCTTGCCGGTGGGCAGCATCCGGATGCTCGCCGCCTCCCAGCCGCCGGCCGCGTAGCGCATCTCGCCCAGCCAGCGGCTCGGCGCGAGGCCGCACATCTCCGTGTAGGTGGAGACGCCGATGCCCAGGCGCACCGTGTCCTGGTGCTCGATGCGGTCCGCCTGCTCGGCGCGCAGCTTGTCGTAGTCGAACAGGGCGAGGGCCTTGTCGGTGGCGGCCTCGTAGTTGCCGCTGTCGTAGGTGAGTCCCGCGATCGTGGTGTACGGGAACTCCTCGTGCCGGATCCAGTTGTGGCGCCGCAGCTCGATGGGGTCCATGCCCAGCTCGGCCGCCAGATCGTCCATGATCCGCTCGATCGCGAAGGTCGCCTCCGGACGGCCCGCGCCGCGGTAGGCGTCGATCGGGGTGCGGTTGGTGAAGACACCGGTGCAGGAGAACTCGTAGGCCCCCATCTTGTAGATCGCCGGGTACATGGAGGCGCCGAGAACCGGGATGCCCGGGCTGAGCAGCATCAGGTACGCGCCCATGTCCGCCAGCAGCGAGACCTTCAGGCCCAGCACGGTGCCGTCGCGGCGGGCGGCGACCTCGATGTCCTGGACCTGGCTGCGGCCGTGATGGGTGGCGAGGTTGGCCTCGGAGCGGGACTCGGTCCACTTCAGCGGTCGGCCCAGGCGCTTGGCCAGGACGAGGGTGATCACTTCCTCGCCGTACACCTGGAGTTTCGAGCCGAAGCCGCCGCCCACGTCGGGGGCGACGACGCGGATCTTGTTCTCCGGGATGCCGGTGGTGACGGCGAGCAGGACCCGTAGGACGTGCGGGATCTGGGTGGCGGAGTAGAGCGTGAACTCGCCGGACGCGGCGAGCGGCGTGACCACGACGGCTCGCGGCTCCATCGCGCTCGGGATGAGGCGCTGCTGGTGGTAGCGACGGGTCACGACGACGTCCGCCCGCGCTTTGGCGGCCGCGTAGTCGCCGTCGGTCGTGCGGTAGTCGTAGCAGCGGTTGGTGCCCTTGTCGGAGTGGACCAGCGGGGCGTCCTCGGCCAGCGCCCCCTCGATGTCCAGGACCGTGGGCAGCGGCGTGTAGTCGACCTCGACGGCCTCCAGGGCGTCGGCGGCCGTGTACCGGTCGCGGGCCACCACGACCGCCACCGGGTCACCGGCGTAGCGCACCTCGTCGACGGCGATCGGCGGGTGGTCCGGCACCACGGTGCCCTCGGCGACGGGCCAGGCGCACGGCAGCGAGCCCATCGACTCCGCGACGTCGCGCCCGCTGAACGCGGCGATGACGCCGGGGCGTTCGAGGGCGGCGGAGACGTCGACGCGGTCGATGCGGGCGTGGGCCATCGGGCTGCGCAGGATCGCCAGGTGCAGCAGCCCGTTGACGCTGATGTTGTCGGTCCAGTTGGTCTGGCCGGTGATCAGGTGGGCGTCCTCCTTGCGGGGCCGGGCACGGCCGACCTCCCGCTGCACCGCCTCGGTCATGTCGTGACCTCCTGCTCGGCGGCGTCCAGGACGGCCCGCACGATGTTCTGGTAGCCGGTGCAGCGGCAGAGGTTGCCCTCCAGGCCGTGCCGTACCTCGTCCGGTGTGGGGTGCGGATGCTCGCGCAGCAGATCGCGCGCGGCCATGATCATGCCGGGGGTGCAGTATCCGCACTGGAGGGCGTGCCTGACGTGGAACGCCTTCTGCAGTTCGGACCACTCCCCGTCGTGGGCGAGTCCCTGCACCGTGGTGACCTCGCCGCCGTCCGCCTGGACGGCGAGCAGCGAGCAGCTCTTGACGCTCTCGCCGTCGAGGTCGACCGTGCAGGACCCGCAGTTCGAGGTGTCACAGCCGATCGGGGTACCGGTCAGACCGAGGCGGTCGCGCAGGTAGTGGATCAGGAGGAGACGGGGTTCCACGTCGTCCTCGTAGGTGGTGCCGTCCACCTTCAGCGAGATGTGGGTCATGTGCCCTCCAGAGGCCGAGTGGGAATGGACAGGGGAAACATCGGCCGGGCGTGATGTACGTCACTGTATGGCCGTCGCGGTGCCACGGCGAGTGCTGCGGCAGCGTTCGTTGAGCGTTAATCCATTGCCTGATCGGGTCCGGTCCTGCTGCACTTCTCGGGTCCCGTCGTCACGCAACGAGGAGCAGCTATGCGCACTGCGTTCATGTCCACCCAGGAAGGAACGACCCCCTCATCGAAGGACATGACGCTTCGTGCACCTGCTCAACCTCGGGATCCTCGCCCATGTCGACGCCGGTAAGACCAGCCTGACCGAGCGCCTGCTGCACTCGGCCGGCGTGATCGACGAGATCGGCAGCGTCGACGCCGGGAACACCCGGACCGACACCCTCGCGCTGGAGCGCCGGCGCGGCATCACCATCAAGTCCGCCGTCGTCTCCTTCGCGCTGGACGACGTGACGGTCAACCTCATCGACACCCCCGGCCACCCGGACTTCATCGCCGAGGTGGAGCGGGTGCTCGGCGTCCTGGACGGCGCCGTGCTGGTGGTCTCGGCCGTCGAGGGCGTCCAGCCGCAGACCCGTGTCCTGATGCGCACACTGCAACGACTGCGCATCCCCACGCTCGTCTTCGTGAACAAGATCGACCGGCGCGGGGCCCGGTACGACGCCGTCCTGCGGGCCCTCTCGCAGCGGCTGACGGCGGCCGTCGTGCCCATGGGGACCGCCGAGGGCCTCGGCACCCGCGCCGCCCGCTTCGTCCCCGGGTCGACCCCCTCGGCGCTCGACGTCCTCGCCGACCACGACGACGGGCTCCTCGCGGCCTACGTCGAGGACACGGTCTCCCACGACCGTCTCCGCACCGCCCTCGTCGACCAGACCCGGCAGGCGCTCGTCCATCCGGTGTACTTCGGCTCCGCCATCACCGGCGCGGGGACCGACGCGCTGATCGGCGGCATCCGGGAACTGCTCCCCGCCGCCGACCGGGACCCGGAGGGGCCTCTCTCCGGCACCGTCTTCAAGGTCGAGCGGGGGCCGGCGGGGGAGAAGGTGGCGTATGCGCGGATGTTCTCCGGCACGCTGCGCACCCGCGACCGGATCCGCTTCGGCGACACCGGCGCCGAGGGCAGGGTCACCGCGATCAGCGTCTTCGACCAGGGCGCGGACGTGCGGGAGGGGGTGGTGGCGGCGGGCCGGATCGCCAAGCTGTGGGGCCTGGCCGATGTCAGGATCGGCGACGCGATCGGCGAGCCCCGCAAGGCGCCCGGACAGCACTTCGCCCCGCCCACCCTGGAGACGATCGTCGCCCCTGCCGACGGCACCGACCGGCGGGCCCTGCACCGTGCGCTTACCCGTCTGGCCGAGCAGGACCCGCTGATCGACCTGCGCCACGACGAGGTGCGCCAGGAGACCTTCGTCTCCCTCTACGGCGAGGTGCAGAAGGAGGTCATCCAGGCCACGCTCGCCGACGACTTCGGCCTCGACGTCACCTTCCGCGAGACGACACCGCTGTGCGTAGAGCGGCCCCTCGGCTCGGGCGCGGCGGTCGAGTTCAACAAGAAGGACGGCAACCCCTTCCTCGCCACGGTCGGCCTGCGCGTCGAGCCGGCCCCCGTCGGATCCGGCGTGGAGTTCCGCCTGGAGGTGGAGCTGGGCTCGATGCCGTACGCCTTCTTCAAGGCCGTCGAGGACACCGTCCGCGAGACCCTCGGCCAGGGCCTGTACGGCTGGCGGATCCCCGACTGCACGGTCACCATGACCCACTCCGGCTACTCGCCCCGGCAGAGCCACGCCCACCAGGGCTTCGACAAGAGCATGTCCAGCACTGGCTACGACTTCCGCGGCCTGACCCCGCTGGTCCTGATCGAGGCGCTGCGCCGGGCGGGCACCCGGGTGCACGAGCCGATGCACCACTTCCGCGTCGAGACCCCGAGCGACACCCTGGCCGCGCTGCTGCCGGTCCTCGCCAGACTGCGCGCGGTGCCGCAGACCACGCGGACGCGCGGCGCCTCCTGCTCGCTGGAGGGCTCGGTGCCCGCGGCCCATGTCCATGAACTGGAACAGCAGCTTCCGGGGCTGACCCGCGGGGAGGGCGAGCTGGAGAGTGCCTTCGACCACTACGCGCCGGCCGTGCGCGGCGCGGAGCCCGAGCGCCGGCGCACCGATCTCAATCCGCTGAGCCGGAAGGAGTACCTGCTGAACCTGACGCGCAGGGTCGGCAGTTGAACGTGGGGTGGCCGGAGGCGGCGGAGGCCTGAACTTACTCCGGAGTCAGGGGGTGTTGACGGTGTCCTGATATCACCGGACTGTAGTGGACATGGCGAACATACGGACGCGTCTGCTCGTTGTCCTGGTCGTCCTCTTAGGATCCCTCACGGTGGCGGGCCCCTCTCCCGCCACCGCTGCCCCCCTCCCCGACTCCCTCTGGTTCGACGAAACGCCGCTCACCGTGCGGAACGGCCGCTTCGTCGACGGAAACGGCCGCGAGGTCGTCCTGCGCGGCTACAACGTCTCCGGCGAGACGAAACTCAAGGAGAACAACGGTCTGCCCTTCGCGTCGACCGCCGACGCGAAGAAGTCCGCGACCGCGCTGCGCGCCCTCGGCGGCGGCAACTCGGTGCGCTTCCTGCTCTCCTGGGCCTACGCGGAGCCCGTGCGCGGCCAGGTGGACACCGCCTACCTGGCGAAGGCCACCGACCAGATGCGCGCGTTCCTGGACGCCGGGATCCGCGTGTACCCCGACTTCCACCAGGACCTCTACTCCCGCTGGCTGTTCGACGCGGACAGCTGGTACACCGGCGACGGCGCACCCAAGTGGGCCGTCGACCTCGGTGACTATCCCGACGAGTACTGCGGGATCTGCCCGTTCTGGGGCCAGAACATCACGTCCAACGAGGCCGTGAAGCAGTCGACGTACGACTTCTGGCACAACGCGTACGGCCTCCAGGACGCCTTCCTCGACACCGCCCAGAAGACGATGGCCTACGTGAAGCAGAACCTGACCGCCGCCCAGTTCGCGGGCGTCGTCGGCTTCGACCCGTGGAACGAGCCGCACGCGGGCGGCTACGACTCCGGCCAGACCAGCCGGACGTGGGAGAAGGACGTGCTGTGGCCGTTCTACGTCAAGTTCCGCGCCCGCATGGACGCAGCGGGCTGGCAGGCCAAGCCGGCCTTCGTCGAGCCCACCCTCTTCTGGAACGCCAACCTCGA
Source organism: Streptomyces ferrugineus (assembly GCF_015160855.1). Taxonomy (NCBI): domain Bacteria; kingdom Bacillati; phylum Actinomycetota; class Actinomycetes; order Kitasatosporales; family Streptomycetaceae; genus Streptomyces; species Streptomyces ferrugineus. The sequence goes on from NZ_CP063373.1 coordinate 4,557,867, forward strand.
CTTCCAGAAGGAGGAGGGCGGACTGCTGGACGCCGGCACCCTCGGCCCGCGCTACGTCTTCAACACCCACTTCTACGACCAGAAGGCCATCTCCGGCATCTTCATGTGGGGCAAGGCGGCCGACGGGCAGTACGTGGGCGACTTCGGGACCGTCCGCGACCGCGCCGCCGCCACCGGGACGGCGGCGATCGTCAGCGAGTTCGGGCACCCGCTCACCGGAACCGTCTCCGACAAGGCGCCGACGGTCTACAAGGCGATGTACCAGGCCCTCGACTCCCGGGTGAAGGGCGCGAACTGGTGGTCGAACCCGGCGGGTTCCGGTCCCGTCCTGTCCGGCTCCCAGTGGCAGTGGGACATCTACAACGGCCGTCACCGCGAGCTGATGAACGACAACCCGGACAAGGTGCAGACCGCAGGCGACGCCTGGAACGGCGAGGACCTGTCCGCCGTACGCCTCGACGACTCGGGAGCGCCGACGCTGCGGCAGGACGCCCGCCTGCTCGACCGGATCTACCCGAGCGCCACCTCCGGTACGACCGTCGCCTTCACCTACGAGGACCGCTCCCGGGACGGTTCCACGACCCTGACCTGGAACCCGGTCCCCAGTTCGATGCCGAACGTGGCGCGGCTGGTGGGATCGGGACAGTACGGGCTGCTGCTGTGGCGCTCCGGCAGCGGCACGGCACCGACCGAACTGCACCTTCCGGCGTCGTTCCCGACCGGGTCCACGACCGTGGTCTCCGACCTCGGCACGGTGTACGCGCCGCCGTCGTACACCTCGGCCACTCCGGTCGGCGTGGCCGCGGAACCCGGCGGCACGGGCAGCCGCCGGCTGCTGCTCACCGACACCGACTCCGGGATCCCGCACTACGCGCTGATCACGAACGGGTCGAGCGCGCCCTCCACCGCCCTGCTGGACGCCGCACGGTCCGAACTCTCCTCCTGGGCCGTGCGGAACACCGGATAAGCACCGCCGTTTGACCCTCCCCTTACGTCAGGCTGCACGCTGTACCTGACGAAAGGGCAGGTGAATGAGTTATTCCGTGGGGCAGGTCGCGGCCTTCGCCGGGGTGACCGTGCGCACGCTGCACCACTACGACCGGGCGGGGCTGCTCTCGCCCAGCGGTCGCAGCGGCGCCGGTTACCGGCTGTACGGCGACACCGACCTGGCCAGGCTCCAGCAGATCCTCTTCTACCGTGAGCTCGGTTTCTCCCTCGACGAGATCGCCGAGATCCTCAAGGACCCGCAGGCCGGCGCGCTGGAGTATCTCCGGGCCCGGCAGCGGCAGTTGAGCGAGGAGATCGGCCGGCTCCAGCGGCTGGCCGAGGTGGCGGAGCGGGCGATCGAGGTCCAGCAGACGGGCGTCGAGCTGACCCCCGAGGAACGCTTCGACGTCTTCGGCGAGATCGCCTTCGACCTCTCCTACGCCACCGAGGCACAGCTCAAGTGGCAGGACTCGGCGGGGCAGCGGGAGTCGATGGCGCGCGCCGCCGCCCACACCAAGGAGGACTGGCGGCAGCTCATGGGCGAGGCATCGGCCTGGCGCGCGGAGTTGCTTGCGGCCTTCGACGACGGGGAGCCCGCCGACGGCGAGCGGGTCATGGACCTCGCCGAGGAACACCGGCTGCACATCGCCCGCTGGTTCACCACCTGCCCGCCCGACATGCACCGGCGCATCGCGGACGACTTCGCGGCCGACCCGCGCGCCTTCGCGCTCGTCGTGCCGCCGTCGCAGCAGCGGCCCGGCCTCGCCGCCTATCTCTGCAAGGCCGTCCACGCGAACGCGGCCCGCCGGGCGGACCCCGAGGAGGACAGATGAGGATCCTGATCGCCGCCGCCGGATCACGCGGCGACGTCGCGCCGTACACCGGGCTGGGGGCGGGCCTGCGCGAGGCCGGGCACGATGTCACCCTCGCCACGCCCGACACCTTCGCACCGCTGGTGCGGGAGGCGGGCCTGGGCCTGCGGAGTCTGCCCACCCGCCCGCAGGCCCGGGGCGGAGTCGAGGGCAGAGGTGAACTGATGCGCGCGGCGGCCGCGTTCGTCACCGAGCTCGGCCGGGGCTTCGCCGACGCGGTGGACGAGGGCACGGACCTGCTTCTGCTGTCGACGACCACCGCCCCGCTCGGCTGGCACCTGGCCGAGGCCACGGGCACCCGGACGATCGGCGTCTACCTCCAGCCCACCGCCCCGACCGGCGACTTCCCGCCCAACGTGATGGGCACCCGCTCCCTCGGCCGCCTCGGCAACCGCGCCGCCGGACGCCTCGCCCTGCGCATGGCCGACCGCGTCTACGCCGAGGCCGTCACCGAGCTGCGCCGCCGCCTCGGCCTGCCACCGCTCGCTCCCTCGCGGATGCGCCGACGCCAGGAGCGGGCGAACTGGCCCGTCCTGCACGGCTTCAGCACGGCGCTCGTGCCCCGCCCGTCGGACTGGCGCGAGGGACTCGACGTCGTCGGGACATGGTCGCCGTACGTCGCACCGGAGCGTCGGCTGTCCGCCGAGGTGGAGGACTTCCTCGCGGCCGGAGCGCGCCCGGTGTTCATCGGCTTCGGCAGCATGGCGGCCGGTCACGGTGAGCGGCTGAGCGAGCTGGCCGTGGACGCGCTGCGCCGCGCCGGGCTGCGCGGCATCGTCCAGGCGGGCAGCGCCGGGCTCGCGGCCGCCGGCGACGACGTCCTGACGATCGGCGACGTACCGCACGAGCTGCTGTTCCCGAGGACGGCAGCCGTGGTCCATCACGCCGGGGCGGGCACCGCGGCGGCCGCACTGCGCGCCGGAGTGCCCGCGATCCCGGTGCCGGTGACGGCCGATCAGCCGTTCTGGGCGGCACGGCTCGCCGCGATCGGCGCGGCCACCGACCCGATCCCCTTCGCGTCCCTCACCGCCGAGCGGCTCGCCGACGCGCTCGGCCGGGTCGTGCGCAAGCAGCCGTACGCCCGTGCCGCCTCGGTCGCCGCACGGCACATGGCGACCGAGGACGGTGTGGGCGCGGTGCTGAAGGCCCTGGGCTGATCAACCGGCCGAGGGGCTCGTCCAGCCGGCCGCCACCCGGCCCAGCCGGACCCGCTGCGGATGGTCGCCGACCGGGACCGACACCTGCTTCTGACCGGTCGCGAAGTCGATGGCCGTGACCTGGTCGGTGCCGCTCTCGGAGACCACGCAGGACTTGCCGTCACCGCTGACCGTGGCCCAGTAGGGCTTGGAGGCGGTGACCAGCGGGCCCTCCTGGAGGGTGGAGCGGTTCACGACCGTGGCGTAGTCGTCCATCGTGCCCGCGACGCACAGCTTGCTGCCGTCCGGGCTCATCGACAGGCCGTGGTGGCGTGAGTCGTTGACGAAGGACGTGCGGTCGTCGCTGGTCGCCGGGTTCTTCGGCAGGGTCTTGGTGCGGGTGATCTTGTCGGTGGCCAGGTCGTACTCGAAGAAGCCGTTGAAGAACGACACCTGGAAGTACAGCTTCGACTCGTCCGGCGAGAACACGGCCGGGCGGACCGCGTCCGAGTAGTCGTTGAGGCCGAGGGCGTCCAGCTTGGGGCGCATGTCGATGACCTTGACCTGCTGGTACGTGGTCGCGTCGACGACGGTGACGCGCCGGTCGCCCTTCGTCCAGTCCAGCCAGGGGGCGTCGGTCTGGGTGTTCACGTCACCGATCGCCATGTTGTAGATGTACTTGCCGTCCTTGGTGAAGATGTTCTCGTGCGGCTTGTCTCCGGTGGCGAACTTGCCCAGCTCCTGGCCGGTCCCGATGTCCAGCACATGCACGGTGTTGGAGGTCGACGCCGACACCGCCACCCGCTTGCCGTCGGGGGACACCGCCATGTGGTCGGCGCGGTAACCGGACACCGGGAAGCGCCAGTTGACCTCTCCGGTGGCCAGGTCCAGGGAGACCACGTCGGCGAAGCTCGGACGCGAGACGACCACGGACCTGCCGTCGGGCGTCGAGTACATGTCGTCGACGAACTGGTCGTGGCCCTCGCCGACACTGTTGCGGATCGCCATGAAGTAGATCCACTTGATGGGGTTGGCGTTGATCTCCGCCATCCGCTCGTCCTTGTCGGGGATGACGTTGATGCGGCCGATCTTCGCGAAGTCGCCGGAGGACTTGATGACATCGGCCGTGCCGTCCCAGTTGTTGCCGACGAACAGCACCTCGCGCAGGGCGGCGGAGGAGTCGGCGGCGGTCGCGGCGGTCGCGGGGGCGGTCACGGTCAGGGCGAGGGCGGCGGCTACGGAGCACAGGTGCCTGGGTCTGATGGCAGGCATGACTGCTCTCTTCCTCTGAGGGGGGGAAATCTGAACACAAGTGCTTTCAGAATCAACTTACTGAAAAGTAAGGAGGGGGCGCCCTTCTCCACAAGACTGCGTACACGACAAAATTGGCCGTCGGGTCGGCGAGGTGGCGGGAGGACAGCGTGGCGGGCAGGCTCAAGGCGCCCACCGGCCGTTACGGCGGCAAGTCGGCCGAGGAGCGGCAGGCCGAGCGACGACGGCGCTTCCTCGACGCGGCACTCCAGCTCTTCGGCGACAGCCCCGGCTACCGGGGCACCACCGTCGCCGCGCTGAGCGAGGCCGCCGGGCTGTCGACCCGTCAGTTCTACGAGGAGTTCCGCACCCTAGAGGACGTACTGGCCGCGCTCCACCTCGAGGTCAACGGGTGGGCGGAGGCGGCGCTGCTGGCCGCGGCGGCGGAGTCGGAGAACCTGCCGCTCGCCGAACGCGCCACCGCGATCTTCCGCGCGTACGCCGGGAACGTCACCGCCGATCCGCGCCGCATCCGCATCACCTTCGTCGAGATCATCGGCGTCAGCGCCCCCATGGAGAAGCAGCGGCTGGCCCGTCGCGCCCGCTGGATCGACCTCGTCTGCGCCGAGGTGGCGGCCGCCGTCGCCCGTGGGGAGGCGGCCCCGCGTGACTACCGCCTCGCCGTGACGGCGTTCATCGGCAGCGTCAACGGGCTGCTGCACGACTGGAGCGCGGGCTGGGTGGACGCGACCCTCGACGAGGTCGTCGACGAACTGGTCCGCATCCTCCTCGGCATCCTCCAGCCGTCGGGACCGCCGCTCGCCGGGGCCTGAGGCCCGGGACGTGCGGGCGGGTCAGCGGCCGAGCCGGTTCACCGCGTCCAGCACAGGAGCCATGCCGTCCTCGGCGCGCAGCCCCTCGGCCAGGGCCCGGGCGCGCCGGCCGTAGGACGGGTCCTCGGTCGCTCGGCGCACCGCCGCCGTCAGCGCCTCGGCCGTGAACCTCCGCAGCGGCACGGCGGCCGGCGCCACGCCGAGGCGGACCAGGCGCGCGGCCCAGAAGCCCTCGTCGAACTGGACCGGCATCGGCACGGCCGGCACCCCGGCGCGCAGCCCGGCCGCGGTCGTGCCCGCCCCGCAGTGATGGATCACGGCGGCCACGCGTGCCGGCCAGAACCAGGTCTGGCAGTACCACAGCACCCGCAAGGAACTGGTCGTCTACGGCAACAAGTGCCTCGACGCCTACAACCGCGGCACCGCCAACGGCACCCGCGTCGTCATCTGGGACTGCAACGGCCAGAACAACCAGAAGCGGACGGTGAGTTAGCGACGTCGCTCCGCTGGGCGTCGGTCACAGCGTGGTCGACGCCCTCTCCGGCTGGGGCGCGTGATGCAGGTCGAACGCCGGGGATTCGGACCGGATCCTCGGCAGGGTGAGGAAGTTGTGGCGCGGCGGCGGGCAGGAAGTCGCCCACTCCAGGGAGCGGCCGTAGCCCCAAGGGTCGTCGACGTCGACCGGCTTGCCGTACTTGGCGGTCTTCCAGATGTTGTAGAAGAACGGCAGGAACGACAGCCCGAGCACGAACGAGAACACGGTCGACAGCGTGTTGAGCGCCGTCAGTCCCTCCACCGCCAGATAGTCCGGAATCCGGCGCTGCATTCCGTTCACACCCAGCCAGTGCTGGACCAGGAAGGTGCCGTGGAAGCCGATGAACAGCGTCCAGAACGTCATCTTGCCGAGCCGCTCGTCGAGCATCCTGCCGGTGAACTTGGGCCACCAGAAGTGGAAGCCGGAGAACATCGCGAAGACGACGGTGCCGAAGACGACGTAGTGGAAATGGGCCACCACGAAGTACGAGTCGGACACGTGGAAGTCCATCGGCGGCGAGGCCAGGATGACACCGGTGAGGCCGCCGAAGACAAAGGTGAGAAGGAAGCCGGTCGCCCACAGCATCGGTGTCTCGAAGGACAGCGAGCCCTTCCACATCGTGCCGATCCAGTTGAAGAACTTCACGCCCGTGGGTACGGCGATGAGGAACGTCATGAAGGAGAAGAACGGCAGCAGGACGCCGCCGGTGACGTACATGTGGTGGGCCCACACGGTCACGGACAGGCCCGCGATGGCGATGGTGGCCGCGATCAGACCCATGTAGCCGAACATCGGCTTGCGGGAGAAGACCGGGATGACCTCGCTGATGATGCCGAAGAACGGCAGCGCGATGATGTACACCTCGGGATGGCCGAAGAACCAGAAGAGGTGTTGCCACAGCAGGGCTCCGCCGTTGGCGGGGTCGAAGATGTGGGCGCCGAACTTGCGGTCCGCCTCCAGGGCGAACAGGGCGGCCGCCAGGACCGGGAAGGCGAGCAGGACCAGCACCGCGGTCAGCAGCACGTTCCACACGAAGATCGGCATGCGGAACATGGTCATGCCGGGGGCGCGCATGCAGATGATGGTGGTGATGAAGTTGACCGAGCCGAGGATGGTGCCGAAGCCGGAGAAGGCCAGGCCCATGATCCACATGTCGGCGCCGATGCCCGGGGAGCGGACCGCGTCCGACAGCGGGCTGTAGGCGAACCAGCCGAAGTCGGCCGCGCCGTCGGGGGTGAGGAAGCCGCCGACCGCGATGAGCGAGCCGAACAGGTACAGCCAGTAGGCGAACATGTTCAGCCGGGGGAAGGCCACGTCCGGCGCGCCGATCTGCAGCGGCATGATCCAGTTGGCGAAGCCGGCGAACAGCGGCGTCGCGAACATCAGCAGCATGATCGTGCCGTGCATCGTGAACGCCTGGTTGAACTGCTCGTTCGACATGATCTGCAGACCGGGTCGAGCCAGCTCGGCGCGCATCAGCAGCGCCATCACGCCACCGATCACGAAGAACGCGAACGACGTGACCAAATAGAGCGTTCCGATCGTCTTGTGGTCGGTGGTGGTCAGCCACTGGACGGCCCTGACGCTCTTGATGTCTCTGATCCTCTTCACGCCCCGCCTGTGTCCGCGCCCCACCCGCACGTCACACTCGAGTGACGCGACGAGAATCACGGAATCGGGTGTGACGATCCGGCGGGTGCCGGACACGAACGGGACATGAGCAACGACGAGATCTTCGCCGCTGCCTATCGCGAGCACTACTGGGCGGTCAGCCGCTATGTCGCGCGGCGACTGGACGGGCGTACGAGCGAGGTCGAGGAAGTGGTGGCGGAGGTGTTCACCGTCGCCTGGCGCCGCCGCGCCGATCTGCCGGACGCCCCGCTGCCCTGGCTGTACGGCGTGGCACGCAACTGCCTGGCGAACGCGGTACGCGGCTACGGGCGCCGTCGGCGGCTGGTCGACCGCCTCGGCAACGACGACGCGGCGCACGGCCGGCACCTGGTGGCCAGCCCCGACGCGGAGGCGCCCGGCGCCTGGGTGCACGAGGCGCTGGCCCGGCTGTCGGCGGCCGACCAGGAGGTGCTGCGGCTGACGGCGTGGGAGGAACTCGGCGTCGAGGAACTGGCCGTCGCCCTCGGCTGCGGCCGACGGGCCGCGTCCATGCGGCTGCACCGGGCCCGTCGCCGACTGAGAGCCGAGATCGACCGTGTGAGCCCGACGACCGCGCCCAAGGAACGAAGCCATGGCTGACGAACTCGAACTGCTGCGCAGGGCCAACCCGGTACCGGTCGACGGCCCGCACTACGGCGACGGCCCGCTGGACCACCACGCCGAACGGCACCTCGACCGGCTGCTGCGCGAGCGGCCGCCCGCCCCCCGCCGCCGTACCCGGCCGGCCTGGGGTCTCGCGGCCACGGCCGTCGTCGTCGCGCTCGTGTCGGCCCTGCTGCTCACCGGCCGGACCACCGCCCCCGCGGTCGCCGCACCCCGCCCGCTGGTGGTGCGGGCCGACTCCACGCCCGTACCGCTGAAGCGGCTGGCCGAGCGTGCCGAGCAGGCGGCGTCGGCGGACTCGCCCGCGCTGCGCAAGGGCACCCATGTGCAGTCGTGGAGCCTGGCCATGAGCGACGCCGATCCGCCGGTCACCCTCCCGCGGGAGACGATCGTGCGCTGGAACGACGACGACAGCCACACGGAGATCGTGGTGGCGACCGACCCGCGCCACCCCGGCCGACCGGTCCTCACCGACGAGGGCGGCGAACCGCGCCTGGTCGACGACGGTCACGTCCTCACCAGACGGACCCATCCGCCGAGTTGGAGCGACGCCCCGCCGGAGTCCCGGCCCCCGCACGACTCCGCGGCCCTGCACGACTACCTGGAGGAGACGGAGCGCGCCTTCCTGTCGGACCACTCGCAGCCGCTGTCCACCGCCGAACTGCTGGACGCCACCAAGACCCTGCTCGACCACTGGACCCTCGGCACCCGCGAGTCGGCCGCGCTGGCCCGGCTGCTGGCGGACGCCCAGGGGCTGCGGCCCGTCGGCCAGGTGACGGACCGGCTGGGGCGGCGCGGGCAGGCGTACGTGTACGACGGTCGAGGCAGCCGCCGGATGCTGATCCTGGACCCCGCCAACGGCGCCGTGCTCGGGCTGGAGGCGACCTTCACCCGCGACGACGCCGAGTTCGGCGTGCGGGCCGGTGACGTGATGGAGTACAGCGCCTGGATGCGCTGACCGGGGACGACTGCCGCGGCCGGACCGGACGTGACCGGCCCGCCGCCGCACGTGCCCTGAAGGTCCAGGTCAGTCGTCCCGTGACCTGGACCTTCGGCAGCGTCCTCCCTACTCGTCCCATGCCTCGATCATGATCTGCCGGGAGATCCTTCCGTCGCGCAGCGTGATCATCGACTCGGACATGACCCGCACGCCGTCCGCGTACTCACAGGACTCGCTGTAGGCCGCACGGTCACCCTGGACCACGCATCCCTCCAGCTTGTGCGTCATGTTGCGGTTGTAGACGTCGGTGAGCATCTCGGCTATCTCGCCACGGCCGTGCAGCACCTTGGGGTGGCTCGGCTGCGCGTTGCGGTTGACGACGCGGATCTCCGCGTCGTCCGTGTAGAGCGACAGCAGCGTGTCCGGGTTCTGTCCTTCTACAGCCCGGCGCAGTGTCTCGGTGTCGAATGCGGGGGTTGCGGCGGTGCCCATGGTGACCTCCTCGGAGGCCCGCGGCACGAAGACGCCGGCCGCGAGGGCCTCACTTCCGAGCCTCCTCCGCCCCGCCGGGCTCGGCAAGCGCTGCCGGAGCACTGGGCCTGACGGGTGAGGGGCGCCGGCCGGCCGTGTCCGGTGGCGGGTCGGTCGCGTTGCGGAAAGCATGATCTCAACACGACGTATCGCCGCCGCCGTTGGTCTCGCAGTCGGTGTCACCGGCCTCGCCGCTCCGCTGGCGAACGCGGGCACGGCGGACGCCTCGACCGCCTCGAAGGCCGGAATGCTCAACCCGGTGACCACCCTCGACCAGCTCGCGGTGTCCGGAGTTCCCGCGGACCGCAGGGCGAAGATGCCGCTGCCGTCCCAGCAGCTGGCCCGGCTGGACCAGCTCAAGGAGCTGAGCCGGCAGCAGCAGCGGCCGCAGCAGCAGATCAAGGCCGTCGACACGCCGGTCACCAGGATGCTGCCCGCCGTCGACCTCTGAGGCGCCGCACCCCGAAGGGCCGCCCGGGTACCGGGCGGCCCTTCGCATGTGCCGAGAGTGACGTGCCGTCTACCCAGCGGTGTCCAGGAAGTGGAAACCGGGCCTCGGGTGCATCAGGAAGTCGTGGTGGGAGATGTTCCACGCATACGCCCCCGCCAGCGCGAACGCCACCCGGTCCCCGGCCCGCAGCCCGGCCGCCGGCACCCGGCGGGCCAGGACGTCCTTCGGGGTGCACAGCTGCCCCGCCAGGGTGACCGTCCCGCCCTCGGCGGCCGGCCGCGGCCACGGGTGCGGCCAGGCGTCCACCGGCAGGACGGAACACGGCTGGTCGTGCCCCTTGGTCGCCGGGGTGCGCAGATGGTGTGTGCCGCCGCGGACCACGGCGAACTCCTCGCCGTGGCTGTGCTTCACGTCCAGTACTTCGGTGGCGTACCAGCCGCAGTACGCCGTCAGCGCCCGTCCCGGCTCGATACGCAGGGTCAGCTCCGGATGCCGCTCGGTCAGCCGGGCGAGCCCCGCGCCGTAGGCCGTCCAGTCGAAGCGGTGCTCCGGGGCGCCGTAGTCGACGTGCATGCCGCCGCCGACGTTCACCTCCTCGAGCCGCACCCCGAGGCCCGTCGCCCACGAGACGACGGACTCAGCCACCGCCACCTGCTCCGCGGCCTCCAGCCCGCTGGCCAAGTGGGCGTGGATGCCGCGCAGTTCGAGCTGCGGGTGGCTGCCGTCGGTGAGCCGCCGGATCACCGGCTCGGCCCGTGCGGGGTCCATGCCGAACGGCGTCGGCCGGCCGCCCATCGCCAGCGAGCTGCCCGCCAGCGACCCGTCGGCCACCGGCAGGTTGACGCGCGCCAGCACGGCCACCCGCCGCCCCGGCGCCACCCGCCGCGCCAGCTCGGCCAGCATGCGCAGCTCGTACTCGCTCTCGACGTGGAAGCGCTCGACTCCCTGCTCCAGCGCCGCCGTCACCTCGTCCGGAGTCTTGCCGGGGCCGCCGAAGGCCAGCGGGCGTCCCGGTACGGCCTTGGCGACATGGGCGACTTCGCCGCCCGAAGAGACCTCGTAGCCGTCGACGTACGGGCCGAGCGCGCCGAGGATCTCCGGCTCCGGGTTGGCCTTGGCGGCGTAGTACAGCTCGACCCGCTCCGGCAGCGCGTCCCGCACGGCGGCGGCGTGGGTGCGCAGGGCCGCCAAGTCGTAGACATACGCGGGGAGTTCGGTCGAGTCGAGGGACAGGACGCGGTCGCGGACCGCGGGCGTGGGCGGCGTCATCGGGCGGCACCTCCGGTCGTGTCGCGCAGGACGTCCTCGGCGAGCGGCGACGGCAGCCGCACATACCCCGCGTCCCGGTCGGCCTTGCGTTCCCAGCGGGTGAGGAGATTGGCCTTGGCGGGCAGCGGCACGCCGGCGAGGAGGGCGGCCAGCCTTGGCGGGCAGCCCCGGTCGTCGGCGTACGCCCGGACCGTGTCGCGCACCCGGGCCCACAGCGCGGCCTCCGCCTGCGGGTACAGGTCGGCGAGGGCGGCGAGCAACTCGGCGACATGGTTGACCAGCAGGCAGTAGACGACGCGGTCCCAGCCGCGCTGCGCGTCGTACGTCATCGGCCCCGCGACCTCGGCCGGCAGCGCGCCGAGGGTGTCCTCGTGGTGGTCGGGGACCAGCTTGGTGCCCTCCAGGTCGCGGAACAGCACCTGCGCGGGCCGGCCGTCGCCGTCGACGCAGATCAGCACGTTCTGCAGGTGGGGCTCCAGGACCAGTCCGTGGTCGAAGTACGCGGACAGGACGGGCGGGACGAGGAGGTCGAGGTACGTCGACCACCAGTCGAGGGCCGTGCGTTCGTCCGCTCCCGCCAGGAGCCGGGACAGATGCGCGCCGCCGGTCGGGTACTCGTCGGCGACGGCGGCCGCGAGCAGGGGAGTGGCGCCGGGGGCGAGCCGGCTCGGCAGGCCCTCGCGGACGATCACCCCGAAGCCCTCGAACAGCGCGCGGTCCGGGGTGCCGTCCGGTCCCGGCAGGGCGAGTGTGCGGTAGGCGGGCTCGCGCAGCATGTCGCTGCCGGGGAAGCGCTCGGCCAGGTCGGCGAGGGCCGGGGCCAGGACGCGGGTCAGCGCGACGGCGCCGGACAGCTCGTAACTGCTGTTCTTGCGCAGACAGTTGGTGATCCGCACGTTCAGGCTGAACTTCAGGAAGGTCTCCCCGTCGTACAGCGTGCGCACCGACGCGGTGGCGGCGAACGGCTTCCCGCCGGGGCCCAGGTCGAGGACGTCGCCCCGGTCGAGGGCGGCGCGCAGCAGCGGGTGCTCGCGCAGCGTCTCGTACTGCCAGGGGTGCGCGGGCAGCAGCCGGTAGCCGTCGGGGACGTCCGTGTGCTGGCGGTCCAGCGGGGCGAGCGACGCGGGGCCGGCGCACTCCTCGGCGATGAGATGCGTACGGACGGCCAGGTGCCGCAGCGGGAAGGACGCGCCCACCTCGGGCGCGTACGCGGACCAGGCGCGCGGGTCGCCCGTGCGGGCCTTCGGGGTGGGGTGGAAGCGGTGGCCGAACAGCAGGGACTGCTCGGAGGCGAGGTAGGCGGAGAGCCGGTCGTCCGTGACTCCGGTCATGCGGGGGGCGGCCAGGGCCGTCCCGACCGCGTCGTGGCTGGAGACGATCTGCTCCAGGAACTCCTCGTTGCGCACCCCCGTCCGCAGCCACAGCTCGTCGTGCGTGTACTCGGCCAGCCGCCGCCAGTCCACCTCCGCCCAGTCCCCGCCGCGCTGCTCGCTCACCGGCCCGGTGAACCGGTGCGCGCCGAGCAGCGACGTACGGCGCAGGGCGACCCGCAGCAGGACACCGCGGCGCGGCAGCCGCAGCAGCAGACGGCCGTCGGTGACGACGCTCTGGTGCTCAGGGCCGGAGACCTCGCGCAGCAGGCAGTTGAGAAGGGTGTGGGCCACCACCTCGTCGGCGGTGGGCAGTTCGGCGGGGGCGACCGGGGCAGTGCCCTGCTCGGGGAGCGAGTCGGTCAGGGAGGGCATCAACGGCTCCAGCGGGTGCGCAGGTGCGAGGTGGGGAGAGCGAGGGCCGAGACGGCGGCGGCGGCACCGCCGATCAGCACGGGTGCGGCCGGTCCGAAGCGGGCGCTGCCCGCCGCCGCGGCCACGCCGGCGGCGACCGCGCCGGCCTTGGAGAAGAACTCGATCGAACCGAACAGCCCGCCGGGCGCCCGGCCCTTGGCGCAGTCGGCGGCCAGCACCGACAGACACACAAGACCAAGCGTGAGCCCCGCCCCCAGCAGCAGCCGTACGGCGATCAGGGCGGCCAGGGATCCGGCGACCGCGTGCCCGGCGAGCCCGAGCGCGATGCAGGTGAAGCCCAGCGCGAGCCCGGCACGCGGCCGATCCCGGAAGGCGGCGTGCACGGCCAGCGCCGCCACCAGATAGCACAGGTGGGGCAGGGCGAACACGACTCCGGACAGCGCCGGGGACGTGCCCGGGAGCCGGTCGTCGACGAGCACGATGAGGTAGGGGAAGGAGATGACGGTGGAGAACACGAAGGCGAACTCCAGGACGTAGAGGGTCTTCAGGGAGACGATCGGCTGAGCGGCGTCGACCGCCTCGGGTATGTGCTCCGGCTCCCGCGCGCGCTCGGGTTCGGGCAGCGCCGCCAGCAACAGGGCCGCCGTCAGCGGCAGTACGGCGAGCAGGGCGTACTGGCGGTGCGGGGACAGCCAGCCCGACAGCGAGCCGACCACGATCGGCGCGGCCACCAGCGCGGCCCGCGCACTTCCCTGCATCAGCGTGAGCGCCTTCGACAGCGCCGGGCCCTGGAGGGTCGCGCCCAGATAGCCGTTCGACGCGGCGAACGTGCCGCCCAGGATGCCCTGCAGCACCAGCGCGACGGTGAAGGTGGCCAGGGAGTCGGCCCAGCCCGCGAGCAGGAAGGACACCGCGAGGCCCAACTGGGCGCGCAGCAGCAGCCGTTTGCGGCCGTAGCGGTCGGCGAGCCGCCCCCACAGCGGGGCGCCGAGCGCGCCGAACACCGTCGGCACGACATAGAGCACCCCGGCCCAGCGGGCGTTCCGGTCGCCCAGCTCCGGGAGGATCTCGGTGAGATACGGGGGCAGCCCCAGCGCGGCGAACGACGCCACGAAGTAGCAGCCCGCCACCGCGTGCACCTGCGCGCGTCCGGACGCCGGCATCCGCAGCGCCTCGGCGCTCATGCCGAACCCCCTTGGGGGAGCAGGTAGTTGGGGCCGGTCGTGTAGTGCTTGTTGATGTCGGCGGCGCCCGAACGCTCCTTGGACAGCAGCGTCCCGGCCGTCACCATCGCCTTCACCGGCAGCTCCGGCGCCTGCAGCACGCGAGCGCGCAGGACGTCCGCCGCGTCGCCGCCGAGCCGGTCGACCGCCTCGGTCAGCCGCTCGCGGACGAGCCGCAGCAGGGCCCGGCGGTGCCGCGTGGATCCGAAGGCGTAGGCGCCGGCGCACAGATGGACGGTGATCGTGGTGAACACGTCGGCGACCGGCCCGTCGTCCGTGCCGAGGATCCGGGCGTCGTCGAAGTCCCATGGCCCGGGCAGGGCCGCGGCGAGCCGCTCGGTGTTGATCCGCGGCCCGTCGTTGTCCTTGAACAGCAGCCGAAGCTCGCCCGACCGCAGCACCAGGGAGACGTTCTGCTGGTGCGACTCCAGCGCGACGCCGTAGCCGAACAGCGTGGTCTGCCAGTCGAACAGCAGGGTCAGGGCCGCGTCCAGCAGGGCGAGCGGATCACCGCCGTAGAAGCGGTCGGCGAGCCCGTCGATCACCGGGCGTCCGTCCGGCGCCTCGGCCAGGAGCGCCGCCAGCGGCACCACCTCGCAGTCGTCGAGCCCGGCCGGGTAGCGGCGGCACAGCACGGCCAGCAGCTCGTGCCCGGCGTGGGCGTACGTCGTCTCGTCGGCGTGCAGGACCGTGTCCCGGAAGCGGGGCTCGCGGGCGATCACCGCCTCCAGCAGCCGCTGGCCCACCGCTCCGTCGACCAGCGTGCCGGGCTTGATGGTGCGCTTGTTGCGCAGGCCCAGCGTGGCGGTGGCGAGGGGGAGTTTGAGGTGGACGCAAGGGTCGTCGACCGTGGCCACGGTCCGCATGGAGAGGGTCGGTACGACGTCCAGGCAGGCGCGGTCGGCCAGTACGGACCCGCCGGGCAGGGCGTCGACGGTCAGCGGATGCACGGGCAGCGTCACATGCGTGTCCCGCAGGTCGGGCAGGCCCAGCATGTCGGGCGTCGGCCAGAACTCCGGCAGCTTGCCCGCCACGGTGACCTCGTCCCAGGGCACGGCGAGCCAGCGCAGCGCGAAGCGCGGGCGGAACTCCGGGGCGTACGCGCGCAGTTGCTCTTCCGTCAGCCCCGAGCGGCCGCGTGCCGTCGGGTAGACGGGGTGGTCGTGGCGGGCGGCGAGCGTGTCGTACGCCAGGCTGCCGCCGAGGCCGTGCCCGACCGTGAGCCGGGCCATGACCTCCGCCCGTGTCGCCGTGTGCAGCCGCAGGGTCGCCAGCGTCTGACGGCACTCCTCGGCGAACGCGTCGAAGCCGCCCCGGTCCTCGGGCTCGGCGAGCTCACGCAGCGCGCCGAGCACGCTGTCGTACGAGGTCAGCTCCGCACCGTCCGACTCGCGTACGAGGACGGGCCGCCGGGCGGCGTACCGGCACTGGAAGCCGTCCTCGGCGACCGGCAGCAGCAGGGCGTCCTCTCCCGTGGCGAGCCGCAGCCAGGGGCCGTCCTGCTCGTGGACGGTCGTGCTGCGGGTGCGCAGGCCGACCACGTCCTCGCGCAGGAGGGCGCTCAGCACCCGGGTGAGGAGTTCCGCCTCCCAGCGGTCCGTCGCGGTCACGGCTGGATCTCCCAGCGCCGCTCGGCCAGGAAGTCCGCCACCGTCCGGTCCACGGCCGGCTGATCGGTGCCGGTGGCACGCAGCACACCGAGGTAGTCGCGGTTGGTGCGGTACAGCTCGTGGTGCTCGCCCACCGCGCGCAGCGGACGGTACGTCAGATGGACGCCGTCCACGTCCAGTTCGGCGGCGGCCGGGGCGCCGACGAGGGTGCCGGCGCGGTCCGCGCACGGGTACTCCAGGCGGGCCGCGCCGTCGCGGCGGGCGCCGAGGTCGGCCGGGAGCGGCCGGCCCAGGTGGGTGCGCAGGATGTGCTCGAAGAGCGGGATCTGCAGCAGGCGGGCCAGCAGCAGGTCGCACTGGTCGCCGATGGCACGGTAGTTGACCTCGATGATCCGCGCCCGCCCCGCGTGCACCACGAACTCGGTGTGACAGGCCCCGAACCCGACGCCCAGCGCGTCCAGCTGCCGAAGGACCTGTGCGACGACCGGTTCGGGGTGGGCGGGGACGAAGGTGAGGCGCTCCTCGATGAAGTACGGCGGCGGTGACAGCTCGGTGTGGAAGCCGCCCAGGACATGGCGGACCCGCCCGTCGCCGAGGGTCTCCAGGGTGAACAGGTCGCCGGGCAGGTACTCCTCGACGACCAGGACGGCGCCCGGTCGGCGGCCCAGGATCTCCTTGGCGTGCGCCACGAGTTCCTCCGGGCCGTCGACGAGGACGACGTCCTCGCTGGCCACGCCCTCGCGCGGCTTGACCACACAGGGGTAGGGCGCGTCGGCGGGCGCGAGCGGTTCGGTCAGCTCGGCCGACCACACGGTGTCCACGCCGGCCGCGGCGAGCCGGCGGCGCATCTCGGCCTTGTCCTTGCAGCGCACGGCGGCCCGCCAGTCCTTGCCGGGGAGGCCGAACCAGTCGGCGGCGAGGGCGGCCTGGGTCTGGAGGTGGTCGCTGTTGGTGAAGACGGCGTCGGGCGTGTGATGGGTCGAGATACGGGTGATCACGGCCCGGAAGTCACGGACGTCGCACTCCAGGACCTCGATGTCCGGGTAGGTGCGGCGGTGCGCGTCGGGCTGGTCGGTGAGGACGGTGACGGCCAGGCCCAGCCGGGTGGCGGCGGGCAGGAAGCCCTCGGTGACGGAGTCCGTCGGGTTGAGGGCGAGCAGGTACAGGCGCATGGCAGAGGGGCGACTTCCGCTAGCGGGTGGGGGGTTGGGGCGGGCCGGGCCGGTCGGGCCACGGCCCGCCCAGAGGGTTCAGCGGCGGTTACTTCGCCGGGAGCTCGACGCCGGTGGCCTTCGCCACGTCCTTGAGCATCTCCTCGGCGGCCTGGACCCCGATGCCGGACATCCAGATCTCGTCCTTGACCTCGAAGACCTTGCCGTCCTTGACCGCCGGGAGGCTCTTCCAGACCGGGTTGGAGACGACCTGCTTCTTCTGGGTCTTGTCCTCGGCGTCGGCGGCGCAGACGAAGATCAGGTCGGCGTCGGCCTGGTCGATCTCCTCGGGGCTGACGTCCTTCATCGTGACCTCGGGGTCGTCGGAGATCTGCGACTTCGGGCGCTGCAGGCCGATGTCGTTCAGGACGACGCCGCTGTAGGAGTTGGTCTGGTACAGACGGGTCGGACCGGCGATGAAGCGGACCACGGACACGACCGGCGTCTTGCCGCCGTCCTTCTTCTTGATCGCGTCACCGAGGGCCTTGGCCTGCGTCTCGTACTCCTTCAGCTTGGCCGCGGCCTCCTTCTCCAGGCCCAGCGCCTCGGCGTGGACCTTGAGGTTCTCCTTCCAGACACCGCCGGTGGTCTCGGTGAACACGGTCGGGGCGATGGCGCTGAGCTTGTCGTAGACCTTCTCGTGGCGGACCTTGGAGGACAGGATCAGATCGGGCTCGAGGGAGGCGATCTTCTCCAGGTTCGGCTCCAGGAGCGGGCCGACGTCGACGGTGTCCTTCAACTCGCCGTCCAGGTAGGCCGGGAAGCCGCCCGAGGTCTTGAAGTGCGGGGCGACCGCGCCGACCGGGTCGATGCCGAGCAGGGTGACGTCGTCCAGCTCGCCGGTGTCGAGCACGACGACCCGCTTCGGCTGGGAGGGGATCTTCACGTCGCCCATCACGGTCTTCAGGGTGCGCGGGAAGGCGGAGCTGTTCTTGGCGGCCTGGGCCGTGTCGCCGTCCGTGGCGGAGTCCCGGCCACCGCAGGCGGCGAGGACGGCCGTACCGAGTACGACGGCGAGCAGCACGGCGAGCAGCCGGCCGATTCCGCGCAGGGGAGATCGCATGAACATGGGGTCTTTTCTGTGAGTGGGGACGGATCAGGCGGTCGCGGCGGAGTGCCGCACCGCACTGCCCTTCGGGACGACCAGCGGGGTGCCGGTCTCCGGGTCGGGGATCACCCGGCAGTCCACGTCGAACACGGACTTCACCAGCTCCGCGTCGAGTACGTCGGCCGGGGCGCCGGCGGCGGCGAGACGGCCGTCCTCGAGGACCACCATGTGGTCCGCGTAGCGGGCGGCCTGACCGAGGTCGTGCAGCACCATCACCACGGTGCGGCCCGCCTCGGCGTGCAGCGCGGCCACCAGGTCGAGGACGTCGAGCTGGTGCCGCAGGTCGAGGAAGGTGGTGGGCTCGTCGAGCAGCAGCAGCTCGGTGTCCTGCGCCAGGGCCAGCGCGATCCAGGCGCGTTGCCGCTGACCGCCGGAGAGCTGGTCGACGGGCTGGTCGCGCAGGGCGGCGGTGCCGGTGCGCTCCAGGGCCTCGTCGACCGCCTTCTGGTCGGCGGCCGACCAGGGGTTCAGCAGCCGCTGGTGCGGATAGCGGCCCAGCCGCACCAGCGCCTCCACGGTGATCGCCTCCGGGGTGACCGGCTGCTGCGGCAGCAGGCCCATACGGCGGGCCAGCGCCCGCGCGGACATCCGGTGGATGTCGGCGCCGTCGAGCGTGACCGACCCGGCGGCCGGGGCGAGGAGCCGGCTCAGCCCTCTCAACAGGGTCGACTTGCCGCAGGCGTTGGGGCCGACGATCGCGGTGACCGCCCCGCCGGGCAGCGTCAGATCGAGGCCGCCGACCACCGTCCGGTCGCCGTAGCGCAGATCGAGGCCCCGGGTGGAGAGCTGGTTGGCGGTCGCGGACATCTGCGGCTCCTGGGTGCCGGTGGGGGACATGTGCGGTGGCTGAACGCCGGTGGAGTGTTGGTGCGGGGCGCCGGTCATCCGTGGTCCCTCCTGACGGGCGAGCTGTGGCGCAGCATCAGCACCAGCAGCCAGGGCGCGCCGAGGGTGGCGGTGACGGCGCCGACGGGCAGCCCCTCGATCGGCAGCAGGTGCTGGACGACCAGGTCGGAGGCGAGCAGCAGCACCGCCCCGGTGAGCGCGGCCAGGCCCAGTGACGCGGCGGTCGGCGGTCCGGTGGCGAACCGCACGATGTGCGGCACGGCGAGCGCCACGAAGGTGACCGGGCCGGCGAGCGCGGCCGCCAGCGACGCCAACGCGACGGCGATCACGAGCAGTTGGAGCCGCGCCGAGGACGTGCGCAGGCCCAGAGCGCCCGCCGAGTCGTCCCCGAGGTCGAGCACGGCCAGCCGCCGGTGCATGGCCAGGGCGGCGGTGAGCGCGAGCACCATGGCGCCGCCCGCTCCCCACACCTCGGTCCAGGTCCGCCCGTACACCGAACCGGTGGTCCACTGCAGCGCCGATCCGGCGAGCTCGGCCGGGAAGCGCACGATCATCAGGTTCACTGCGGCGGCGAGCCCCGCCTGCACGGCGAGCCCGGTGAGCACCAGCCGGGTGACCGCGAGCCCGGAGCCCCAGGCGAACACGCCCAGCAGCAGGGCCGCGAGGAGCCCGCCGCCGAGTGCCCCGAGCGGGATCAGCGCCTGCGATGCCCCGGCGGCGATGAGCGCGACCGCGCCCAGCGACGCCCCGCCGGTCACGCCCATGACGTCGGGGGAGGCCAGCGGATTGCGGAACAGCCGTTGCAGCACGCAGCCCGCCGCCGCGAGCCCGGCACCGGCGACGATCGCCGCGACCGAGCGGGGGGCCCGGAACTGCTGCACCACCAGCACGTCCCCCGGATCGCCGAGCCCGACAAGGGCCCGCAGCGCCGTGCCGGCCGGCATCGGTATCTCACCCGTCGTCAGGGACACGGTGAGCAGCGCGAACAGCAGGGCCAGACCGGTCGCGGCGAACAGCAGGACGCGGCGCCGGACCCGGGCGCGGGACGTGGACTTCGTCCGCACGGAGACGACCGCGGCGCTCACCGGGCCGCCCTCCGCGCCAGCAGCGCCAGCAGGGGCGCGCCCAGGAACGCGGTCACGATGCCGACCTCCAGCTCCGAGGGACGGATCACCAGCCGGCCGAGCACATCGGCCGCGAGCAGCAGCAGCGGGCCGGCGATGAGGCAGCCCGGCACCAGCAGCCGGTGGTCGCCGCCGAGCAGCGGCCGTACGAGATGGGGCGCGGCGAGCCCGATGAAGGCGATCGGGCCGGCCACCGCGACCGCCGACCCGGCGAGCAGGACGACCGCGATGCCGCCGGCCAGCCGGATGCGGGCCACCGGAACCCCGAGCGCCTGGGCCGAGTCGTCGCCCAGGGCGAGGGCGTTGAGGGCAGGGGCGACGGCCAGCGCGACGACCAGGCCGAGCAGCAGGGTCGGCAGGACCGGCCACAGGACGTCCAGGGCGCGCCCGGACAGGGACCCGGCCAGCCAGAAGCGGGCCTCGTCCAGGGTGCGCTGGTTCATCAGCATCACCGCGTTCGTCCAGGACAGCAGCACGAGTTGGAGCACGGTGCCGCCGAGGGCCAGCCGTACGGCGTCGATGTCCCCGGCGCGGCGGGCGAGCGCCTGGGCGAGCAGGGCGGCGGCGGCCGCGCCCGCGAACGCGAACCACACGTACTGGGCGGGGCTGTTGAGCTTCAGCGCGAAGATGGCGACGACGACCGCGAAACCGGCGCCCGCGTTGATGCCGAGCGTGGTCGGCGAGGCCAGCGGATTGCGGGTGATGCCCTGGGCGACGGCCCCGGCGACCCCGAGCGCGGCGCCGACCGCGAGCCCGATGACGGTTCTCGGCAGGCGCAGCCCGGTCACCACGAGGGCTTCGCGACCGTGAGCGTTCCCGAACAGCGCGTCGGCCACCGTGCCGAGCGGCACGGAGCGGGCACCGAGGGCGAGGCTCAGCGCGGTGCAGAGCGCGAGGGCGGCGAGTCCGGTGAGGAAGAGCGGTATGTGCCGCAGGGCACGGAAGGGCACACCGATGGGTGCGCCCCGTTGGGTCGCAGTCACAAGCCGTGAGCTTAGGTTAGGCTTGCTTTATGTTTCAACTGCTGTGTGATCACTGTGGCGTACGCGATAGGTGATCAGTCGCAACCGGTCCACCTGGCATTCTGCGCTTGATCACTATTATAAGGTAAGCCTTACCTAGCTGCCTCTCATTGAAACCTCGTACAGGAGCACAGATGTCCGTGGCGCGCACGCTCGGTGATGTCTATGCCCGGCTCACCGAACTCTGCACGGTGCTGTCGGTGCGAGTCGCCGAGGAGGGCCGGGCAGGTGTGTCGGCGGCGGAGTTGGTCAAGGACGAGTCCGTGCTCGACGCCTTCGTGGCGGCCGAGGCGGCCCGGATTCACGACCGCTACGGGGTCGTTCCGCGTCGCGACGTCGCCGCCTCGCGCGCCCTGCACGACTACGCCTGGTCGGTCTCGCTCCTGATGAGCGGAGCCCGGTACCTCGAACGCCGAGTGCCCCGGATCCGGCCCGAGGACCTGCGCCTGGACCTCGCCACCGCCGAGTTCACCATCACGCCCGGGAGCGACCTCACCTGCCTGACCGACGACCCGGCGGCCAGACTTCCCGGAGTGGTGACGGTCCCTCATGAAGAGGCGCTGGACGGCGAGTTGCGGGCCGCGGTCGCCGATCACATGGGCCCGCTGCTGGACGCCATCGGACCCATCGCCCGGCGCCGCTCACGCGCCCTGTGGGGCATGGTCTGCGACGACCTGGTCTCCGGCATCTGGTACCTCGGCCGCATGCTGGGCCGCGAGGACGAGGCCGTGCGGGCGGCCGGCCGACTGCTGCCGGGCCCCGTGGCCCCGTACCCGAGCGGCGCCGACTTCCGTCACCTCACGACCGACGACGGGCGCCGGCACCCCACCCGCACCCGCGCCGGATGCTGCATGTACTACACGATCCGCCCGGCCGAGGCGTGCGCCACCTGCCCCCGCACCTGCGACGCGGAGCGGCTGCGCCGCCTTCAGGGCTGAAACGGCGATCGGCGGCCGCGCCGCATGACACGGCGCGCCACAACCGGCCGAGTTCACTCGGCCGTGGCCAGGAACTGCGTCGCCGCCAGCTCCGCGTACAGCGGGTCCGCGGCCACCAGTTCGCGATGCGTGCCCACCGCGCGCACCCGGCCCGCGTCCATCACCACGATCCGGTCGGCCATCGTCACCGTCGACAGACGGTGCGCGACGACCAGCACCGTGGTGGTACGGGCGACATCGGCGACCGTGTCGCGCAGCGCCGCCTCGTTCACCGCGTCCAACTGGGACGTCGCCTCGTCGAGCAGCAGCAGCCGGGGGCGGCGCAGCAGGGCGCGGGCGATGGCCACGCGCTGGCGCTCACCGCCCGACAGCCTGGTGCCGCGATGCCCGACGAGCGTCTCCAGACCGTCGGGCAGCCGCGCGACCAGCCCGTCCAGCCGGGTCGTCTTCAGCACGCGGGTGAGGGAGCCCTCGTCCGCGTCCGGATTGCCGAGCAGCAGATTGGCGCGCAGCGAGCCCGACAGCACCGGCGCGTCCTGCTCGACATAGCCGATCGCGGAGCGCAGTTGAGGCAGCTCCCAGTCCGCCAGATCCCGCCCGTCCAGCGAGATGGTCCCGCCCTCGGGGTCGTAGAACCGCTCGATCAGCGAGAAGACCGTCGTCTTGCCGGCCCCCGACGGACCCACGAACGCCGTCATGCCCCGCGCGGGCACGGCGAACGTCACCCCGTGATGGACGTACGGCAGATCCTCCGCGTACCGGAAGCGCACGTCCTCGAAGGCCAGCGCGGCGGGCTCCGCCCCGGTGGCGGGCAACGGCGCGGGCTGCGCGGCCGGTTCGGCGGGCAGCCGCAGCGCCTCCTGGATCCGGGCCAGCGCCGCCGCCCCCGTCTGGTACTGCGTGATCGCGCCGACGACCTGTTGGATCGGCGACATCAGATAGAAGACGTACAGCAGGAACGCCACCAGCGTGCCGATGTCGATCGCCCCGGTCGCCACCCGCGCCCCGCCCACCGCGAGCACCGTGATGAACGCGATCTGCATGGCGAGCCCGGCCGTGTTGCCCGCCGCGGCCGACCACTTGGCGGCCCGCACGCTCTGCCGCCACGACTCCTCGGCGGCCTCGTGCAGCGTCCGCTCCTCACGGTGCTCCGCGCCGGACGCCTTCACCGTGCGCAGCGCGCTGAGGATCCGCTCCAGCGAAGCCCCCATCACACCGACCGCGTCCTGCGCCTGCCGGCTGGCCTTGTTGATGCGCGGCACGATCACGCCGAGCACCGTGCCGGCGCCCAGGATCACGGCGAGCGTGACCGCGAGCAGCACCGGATCCACCAGCCCCATCATCACCACCGTCGCTGCCAGGGTCAGCCCTCCGGTGCCGAGCCCCACCAGCGAATCGGTCGTGACCTCGCGCAGCAGCGTCGTGTCGGAGGTGATCCGGGCCATCAGATCGCCCGGCTCACTGCGGTCCACGGCCGTGATCCGCAGCCGCAGCAGATACGACGACAGGGCGCGCCGCGCGCCGAGCACCACCGACTCGGCGGTGCGCCGCAGCACGTATGAACCCAGCGCGCCCAGCGCCGCGTTGGCGACCACCAGCGCCGACATGATCACCAGCGCCCCGGTGATGGCCCGGTCATGGGACAGGTCGTCGATCAACTCCCGTGCCACCAGCGGCAGAAGCAGCCCCGTGGCACCCGTGACCAGTGAGAGCAGGGCGCCCACCAGCAGGGTCCACCGGTGTGGGCGCACATAGCCCAGGAGCAGCCGCCAGGTGGGCGGAGCGGCGGGGTTCTCGGCGATGCTCACGGGGCTCCTCCGGAGTCGTACGGAGCATTCAGGCTACGTCGGCTCCCGGCCGCGGGGCCTGCCGGTTTCCGGGAGGGTAAAATACCCCTAAGGGTATGAAGAGGAGTGGACGTGGAGCTTCAGTTCGAGGGCGATGACCTCAAGTCGGTGCTGAACCGGCTGCGCCGGGCGCAGGGGCAGATCTCCGGAGTGATCAGGATGATCGAGGAGGGCCGCGACTGCGAGGACGTGGTCACCCAGCTCGCCGCCGCCTCGCGCGCCCTCGACCGGGCCGGCTTCGCGATCATCGCGACCGGGCTGCAGCAGTGCCTCACCGACACCGAGAAGGGCCGCGACAACGGGGAGACGACGGAGCAGATGAAGGCCCGCCTGGAGAAGCTCTTCCTGTCGCTGGCGTAGGCGCGGTCGTGACCGGAAGCGGAGGTGAAGGCCGCCGCCTCCGTGCCTCTACCGATCAGTCACGTCTAGGGTCGGATGTGCACGAAGATCCGCGGAGGAAAGGTTTGGCACCATGGCGCAGGAAGTGCGGGGCGTGATCGCACCGGGCAAGGACGAGGCCGTGCGTGTGGAGACGATCGTCGTGCCGGATCCGGGGCCGGGCGAAGCCGTCGTACAGGTGCAGGCCTGCGGGGTGTGTCACACCGACCTGCACTACAAGCAGGGCGGCATCAGCGACGACTTCCCCTTCCTGCTCGGTCACGAGGCGGCCGGCGTGGTGGAGTCGGTCGGCGAGGGTGTCACGGACGTCGCACCCGGTGACTTCGTCATCCTCAACTGGCGTGCCGTGTGCGGCAACTGCCGCGCCTGTCTGCGCGGGCGCCCCTGGTACTGCTTCGACACCCACAACGCCAAGCAGAAGATGACCCTCGCCGCCACCGGCCAGGAGCTCTCCCCGGCGCTCGGCATCGGCGCCTTCGCCGAGAAGACGCTGGTCGCGGCCGGACAGTGCACCAAGGTCGACCGGTCGGTGGCCCCGGCGGTGGCCGGACTGCTGGGCTGCGGGGTGATGGCGGGCATCGGCGCCGCCATCAACACCGGCGGTGTGGGCCGCGGCGACTCCGTCGCCGTCATCGGCTGCGGCGGTGTCGGCGACGCGGCCATCGCCGGATCGAACCTGGCCGGCGCCGCGAAGATCATCGCCGTGGACATCGACGACCGGAAGCTGGCCAAGGCCCGCACGATGGGCGCCACGCACACCGTCAACTCCAAGGAGACCGATCCGGTCGCGGCGATCCGCGAGCTGACCGGCGGCTTCGGAGCCGACGTCGTGATCGAGGCGGTCGGCCGCCCGGAGACGTACCGGCAGGCCTTCTACGCCCGCGACCTGGCCGGCACGGTCGTCCTGGTCGGCGTGCCCACCCCCGAGATGAAGCTCGAACTGCCGCTGCTCGACGTCTTCGGCCGCGGCGGGTCGCTCAAGTCCTCCTGGTACGGCGACTGCCTGCCCTCCCGCGACTTCCCGATGCTGATCGACCTGCACCAGCAGGGCCGCCTGGACCTGGGCGCGTTCGTCACCGAGACCATCCAGCTGGACGAGGTGGAGAAGGCGTTCGAGCGGATGCACCACGGCGACGTCCTGCGCTCGGTGGTGGTGCTCTGATGGCCGCCCGCATCGAACGCCTCGTCACCTCCGGGCAGTTCACGCTCGACGGCGGCACCTGGGACGTCGACAACAACGTGTGGCTGGTCGGCGACGACCACGAGGTCGTCGTCATCGACGCCGCCCACGACGCCGACGCCATCGCCGAGGCCGTCGGCGACCGGCGCCTCACCGCGATCGTGTGCACCCACGCCCACAACGACCACATCGACGCCGCGCCCGCCCTGGCCGACCGCACCGGCGCCACGATCTGGCTGCACCCGGACGACCTGCCGCTGTGGAAGCTGACCCACCCGGACCGCGACCCCGACGCCCACCTCCTGGACGGCCAGGTCATCGAGGCGGCGGGCGCCGACCTGACGGTCCTGCACACCCCGGGGCACGCACCGGGCGCGGTCTGTCTGCACGACCCCGGCCTGGGCGTCGTCTTCACCGGCGACACCCTGTTCCAGGGCGGCCCCGGCGCCACCGGCCGCTCCTACTCCCACTTCCCGACGATCATCGACTCGATCCGCGACCGGCTGCTCACCCTCCCGCCCGAGACCAGGGTCCTCACCGGCCACGGCGAGACGACCACCATCGGCGACGAGGCCCCGCACCTGGCGGAGTGGATCGACCGAGGCCACTGAGGCCGGAACCGGTCGGACCGGAAAACCCGTGGTCAGGGGCGTGGCGCGACCGTACGATCACGCCCCATGACCACCAACACGCTCGTGACCCTGCATGACGTACGCGTCCTGCGCTGCGCTCCCGACGGCCCGCCCCTGGACAGCGAGAGCGCGGCGCTCGATCTGATCGGCGACGCCTTCGGGCAGGAGGCCGAGGTGGTCGCCGTGCCCGTGGAGCGCGCCGGGGACGAGTTCTTCCGGCTGCGGTCGGGCGTCGCGGGCGCGGTCATGCAGAAGTTCGCGAACTACCGGCTGCGCCTGGTCCTCGTCGGCGACATCTCCCACCACATTGCCGAGAGCACGGCCCTGCGCGACTTCGTCCACGAGACCAACGGCGGCGGTCACATCTGGTTCCTGCCGACCTACGACGACCTCGACGCCCGCCTGCGCCCGGCCGGGTGACCCCTCGACAGGACCGGTAAAAGACGACAGAAGATGTCCGGCTTACCCGGCACCCTCGGGAACGACACCGCACACGAGGCACGGGAGGCCGGACATGTCACAGCCGCTGAAGGACAGGGTCGCGCTGGTCGCCGGGGCGACACGGGGAGCCGGACGCGGCATCGCCGTGGAGCTCGGGGCGGCCGGCGCCACCGTCTACGTCACGGGACGCAGCACACGCGCCCGGCGCTCGGAGTACGACCGCCCGGAGACCATCGAGGACACCGCCGACCTGGTCACCGAGGCGGGCGGCCAGGGCATCGCCGTACCCACCGACCACCTCGACCCGACGCAGGTCCGCACCCTCGTGGACCGCATCGCCGACGAACAGGGCCGCCTCGACGTCCTCGTCAACGACGTCTGGGGCGGCGAGAAGCTCTTCGCCTGGGACAGCCCCGTCTGGGAGCACGACCTCGACAAGGGCCTCAGGCTGTTGCGCCTCGCGGTCGAGACCCACGCCATCACCAGCCACCACGCCCTGCCGCTGCTGCTGCGCCACCCGGGCGGACTGGTGGTCGAGATGACCGACGGCACGGCTGACTACAACAACGCCCACTACCGCAACTCCTTCTTCTACGACCTCGCCAAGGTGTCCGTGCTGCGCATGGCCTTCTCCCTCGGCCATGAACTCGGACCGCGCGGCGCCACCGCCGTCGCGCTCACCCCGGGCTGGCTGCGCTCGGAGATGATGCTGGAGGGCTTCGGTGTGCGGGAGGACAACTGGCGCGACGCCCTCGAACGCGTCCCGCACTTCGCCATCTCCGAGACCCCGCGCTACGTCGGCCGCGCCGTCGCCGCCCTCGCCGCCGACCCGGACGTGGCCCGCTGGAACGGCGAGTCCCTCTCCAGCGGGCAGCTCGCCCGGGTCTACGGCTTCACCGACCTCGACGGCAGCCGCCCCGACGCCTGGCGGTATCTGGTCGAGGTGCAGGACGCGGGGAAGCCGGCGGACCCGGCCGGTTACCGCTGAGCGGGCACCGCGTCGGCCGCGGGGGACGGCCAGCGCGCCGAGTGGCCCGGCGGGAGGCCCAGGTCCTCCCGCACCGCCGTGTAGTAGCCCTCGCGTCCGGCGCGCTGCCGCTCCAGCAGCGATTGCCAGGCCTTGGGATCCCGGGTGCTCGCGCGTACGAAACGCTCCATCTCCATCGCCGTCATCACCCAGTCCCGTGCCCGGTCCACCACCACGGTGCTGCCGAGCATGATCAGCGCCTCGCCCGCCGGATCCCGGCGGCTGGTCGCCTCGCCCAGCAGCGGTTTGGCCTCCTCCAGGGGCAGGGGATCCGGGTGCGGGTCGACGCCGAGCGCGGCGGCGACCCGGAACGACACCGTGACCGTCTTCTTCACCGAGTGCGCGTAGTCGGCGTACACCGCCAGCTTGCGCTCCTCCCAACGCGCCGCCTGCTCCCGGCGAAACCTCGCCTGATCACCCCGCACGACGACCACGTACGAACCGAGCGCGCCGATCACGACGCCGAGGAGCGCGGGGAGTTGCTGAATGAACACCGACATGTTCGTACGCTATCTGCCCGGATGATCGTTTCGGGACTACGTTTGCGTCCATGACGGACACGACGCGCTTCGCGGCTCACGCAGTCCTGATCACCGGCGCGGCCCGCGGCATCGGCGCCGCCACCGCGCTCCGGTTCGCCCAGGAGGGCGCGCGCGTCCTGCTGACCGACCGGGACGGACCCGAGGTCGAGGAGACGGCGGCGGAGCTGCGGGGGCGCGGACTCGTGGCGCGGGCGCTGGTGTGCGACGTCGCCGACCGCGACTCCGTCGAGGCGGCCGTGACCCGCGCCGTGGAGGTCTTCGGCTCGCTCGACGTCCTCGTCAACAGCGCGGCCTGCTGCACACCCGACACCGAGCTCTTCGAGGACGGCCCGGACGAGGCGTGGGCCAGCGACCTCGACATCACCCTGACCGGCACCTACCGCTGCTGCCGCGCCGCCCTCCCGCACCTGGCCGCCACGGGGCGCGGCGCCATCGTGAACATCGGCTCCGTCAACGCCCTCCAGGACTTCGGCAACCACGGCTACAGCGCGGCGAAGGCCGCCCTGGGCTCCCTCACCCGCACGCTCGCGGGCCATGCCGCCGCCCGCGGCGTCCGGGTCAACCTGGTGACGCCGGGCACGGTGCGCACCTCGGCGTGGCAGGGGCGGGACGCGGAGCTGGACGCGGTCCGCGGGCTGTACCCCCTGGGCCGGGTCGGCGAACCCGAGGACATCGCCGCGGCGGTGGCCTTCCTGGCGTCGCGCGACGCGGCCTGGATCACCGGCACCACCCTCACCGTCGACGGCGGCCTCACCGCGGTCAACACCGGATTCCGGGCCGCGGTCCGGCGCCCGGGCGACGACGCCTGAAGCGTCCGGCCCGAGTCCGCCGCGCCCGCCGGCCTGGCGATGTTTCACCGTTTGGTCACAGCCCGGCCAACGCCACAACCGATGCCCCCGCAGGCCGGTCTAGCAGGCAGAAGTCCACAGGAACACGCAGGGGAAGGGCCTGGCCATGGGGGACATACGCAGACGGCGCGCCGTCGCACTCGGCATCACCGCGGGACTGGTAGCACCGCTCACACTGACGCTCACCGCCGCACCGGCGCAGGCGGCCGCGAGCTGTACGACCCAGGCAGGGCCGTACCAGAAGAAGGTGGAGAAGTTCCTCGGCCGCCCGGTCGACGGCAGGCAGTCCGCCGCCGACTGCAGGGCCATCCGGGCCTTCCAGACCAAGCACGGCATCACCCCGAACGTCGGCTACGCGGGTCCCATCACCTGGGGCGTGATGGACCTGATGAACAAGCAGAAGGCCGTCGGCAGGAACCCCAACAGGGACGGCAAGTGCCCCGTCAACAAGGGCCGGATCGCCTGTGTGAACCTCACGCTCCAGTTGAGCTGGATCCAGGACGGCAGCAGGCTGGTGTACGGCCCGGTCCCGGTCCGCACCGGCCGTAACGGCTACGAGACGCGCACTGGTCTGAAGAAGATCTACTGGCGCAACATCGACCACGTGTCGACGATCTACCACGTGCCCATGCCCTACGCGCAGTTCTTCGACGGCGGCCAGGCCTTCCACTCGGTCGGCGTCAGCATGTGGAACCCGCCGGGCTCGCACGGCTGCGTCAACATGACCAAGACCAGTGCCAAGAAGTACTGGTCGCTGCTGAAGAACGGCGACGACGTCTACGTGTACGGCCGCAAGCCGGGCACCTGAGAGATCTCGGGCACCCGGCTCGCGGAGAAACGTCACGCCTCGGGGGCGTCCCCGAAGTCCGGGATGTCCAGCCTGGCCCCGCCCTGCCGCGCCGACTCGTGCGCGACGATGCCCGGCAGGGTGTAGCGGGCCGCCACCCACGCGTTCACGGACGGCAGACTGCGGCTGTTGACCGCGGTCACGAAGTCGTCGACCAGGAAGTGGTGGCTGCCCTCGTGGCCGTTGTGCAGGTTGTCGAACTCCCTCGGCAGCCGGGCGCGGTCGTGCACCGGCGCCGAACCCGAGGTGAAGGCCGCCCGCAGCTCCGGCGCGATGTGCTGGAGCGAGGGGTCGTCGGGGGACAGGGTGGGCTTGGGCTCCAGCAGCTCGCTGATGTCCCTGACCCCCTTCTTGTCCTGCCACAGGGCCACCGTGGCGAGCTGCTCCATGCTCGCCTCGGTGCCGAAGAAGCGGAACCGCGACTCCCTTATGTGCGAGGGGTAGCCCACCCGGCGGAACTCGTTCGTACGGAACGACCCGCCGCCCGCGACCTCGAACAGCGCGGTCGCGTTGGACACGTCGTTGTCGAACTGGGAGACGCCCTTGTCGAAGACGCCGTCGCCCCGGTCGTCCACGACCCCGATCGCCGAGACGCTGACGGCGTGCGTCCGCCATGCCCCGAGCACGCCGCCGACCGAGTGCGTCGGGTACAGCAGCGGGGGATAGGAGGCGGTCGCCTTCCAGTTCTCGCCGCCGCTGTACTGGTACGCCTCGTAGAACCCCAGGTCCATGTCGTGGACGTAGTCGCCCTCGGCGTAGAACAGCCGCCCGAAGGCGCCCTCGGCGATCTGGTTGCGGGCGTGCACGGTCGCCGGGTTGTACTGGCTGGTCTCGCCCATCATGTACGTCAGTCCCGTCGCCTTGACCGCGTCGATGATGGCCGCGATCTCCTCGGCGGTGATCGCCATGGGCACGGCGGAGTAGACGTGCTTGCCGGCGTTGAGGCCCTGGAGCACCAAGGGGCCGTGGGTCCAGCGCTGGGTGAAGACGGCGACCGCGTCGACGGCCTTCGACTCCAGCATGGCCTCGTACGACGGGAAGGTGCCCGCGAGCCCCTGTGCTTCGGCGAGCTGCTCGGCCCGCTCGGGCAGCAGATCGGTGACGTACACGTCGCTGACGCCGGGGTGGGCCTGGAACAGCGTGGCGAACTGGCCGGAGAACTGGCCGGCGCCGACGATGCCGAGGGAGAACGTCATGTAAGGCATGCCCTTCATTGGTCAAGAGATGACTGGTCGAGAGATCACTGGGAGAGGATCAGATTGATCTGGTCGTTGGTCCGGTCGAGGCTGCTGACGGACTCGCCGTTGCCGTAGATGTCCTCCATCGCCGGCGTCATCAGCGCGGTCACGTCGGCCGCGTAGTTGGTGATCGGGTAGGAGAAGGTCCGGAAGTCCTTCTTGTCGGCCACGGGTTCGGTGAACGCCGTGACGTCGATGCCCTTCTTCTCGTAGGCGGCGATGGCCGCCTCGGTGCCCGCGGGGGTGGCGGGGAAGACGACCCCGGCCCTGCCCACCACGGTCTGGCACTTGTCCGAGGCCAGGTAGGCCACCCACTTGCGGGCGCCCGCCTTGTTCTTGGAGGCCTTGGAGATGGAGTCGGCGAGGCCGTTCATCATGGTGGCGCGTTTGCCGGTCGGGCCGACGGGGGTCAGCGCGGTCTTGATGTCGAGGCCCTTGAAGCCGTCGTAGCTGGAGATCATCCAGGCCCCGTCGAGCGCGGCGGCCGCCTTGCCGGCGGCGACCTGGGTGTTGGCCTGGTTGGACTGGACGTTGTAGTCGGAGAACGGGGCCAGGTAGCCCTTCTTCGCCAGGCCGAAGTACCAGTCGATGACGGACTGGAAGGTCTTGCTGTCGTACTGGTACTCGGTTCCCCAGCGTGCCTTCTCCGTGTAGCTCCACCCGGCGGAGGCGGCGAAGGAGCTCCACTGAGTCTGGCCGTCGCCGAAGCCGCCGCCGTTGGTGGCCAGCCCGTAGACCTTGACGTTGTCCTTGTCGAAGCCGGGCTCGTCACCCCGCCGGCCCTTGGCGTCGACGGTGAGATGGGCGATCGCCTTCTCGAAGGTGCCGCCGTCCTTCGGGTTCCAGGCCAGCGAGTTGAGCTGCTCGGCGGTCAGCCCGGCGTCCTTGGCCATCTTGTCGTTGTAGAAGAGGGCGACGGTGTCCCAGTCCTTCGGGGTGCCGTAGCGGTGGCCGTCCTGGCCGATCCAGTTGGCGGCCAGGCCCGGCTGGTAGTCGGAGTCCTTGATGCCCAGGTCGTCCAGCGGCTCCAGCACCTTCAGATCGGCGAACTGGCCGAACTTCTGGATGTGGTCGGTGAACACGTCCGGCTGGGTGCCCGCGATGAACCCGGCGGTGAGCTTGGTCCAGTAGTCGCTCCACCCCAACTGGGTGATCTTCACCTTCAACCCGGGGTTCTCCTGCTCGAACCCCTTCGCACAGGCCTGATAGGCGGGCAGCTGGTTGGTGTCCCACAGCCAGTACGTCACCGTGTTCGAGGACGCCCCGGTCGAGTCGCCCTGCGCACAGCCCGCCGCCAGGGACAGGGTGAGCGCTCCGGCCAGCGCGGTCAGCGTACGAAGTCGCATGGTCAGGTCCCTCACTTGATCCCGGTGAAGCCGATGGTGCTGACGATGCGGCGGGCGAAGCAGGCGAACAGCACCAGCATCGGCAGCGCGGCGATGAGCGTCGCCGCCGTGAGCCCCGACCAGTCGACGCCGGTGGCCGGGGTCTGCGCCCGGAAGATCGCCAGGGCCACGGTCAGCACGCGCGAGCTGTCGCTGTAGGAGACCATCAGCGGCCAGAAGTAGTCGTTCCAGGACGTGATGTACGTCAGCACCGACAGCGTGATGACCGGCGTGGACGCCATCGGCAGGATCACCCGGAAGAAGATCCGCACCTTCCCCGCGCCGTCGAGCAGCGCCGCCTCCTCGACCTCCTGGGGGATGTTCATGAAGAACTGCCGCAGGAAGAACACCGCGAACGGCGTCATGAACAGGCTCGGCAGTGCGATGCCCAACAGGCTGTCCACCAGGTGGAGTTCCTTGATGAGCACGAAGTTCGGCAGCAGCGTGAAGATGGTCGGCACCATCAGCCCGGCCAGGAACAGCGCGAACACCTTGTCCCGGCCCCGCCAGCGCAGCCGCGCGAAGGCGTACGCGGCCATCGCCGAGAAGAAGATCTGGCAGCCGGTGATCAGGGTCGAGACGATCACCGAGTTGAGCAGATAGCGCCAGAAGTCGAGCCCGCCGCCGGCACCTCCCTGGGCGACGGCCTCCTGGGCGGACTGCAGCCCCAGGGCCCGCTCGAAGCCGCTGGTGCTCAGGTCGACGGGGAGGGGGTCGGCGGGACTGGCGTTGAGGCCCGCGTTGGTGGACAGCGCGGTGCGCAGGATCCAGTAGAACGGCAGCAGGGTGATCAGGACGATCAGGCCCAGCACGGTCCAGGCGGCGGCCCGGCCGGGGGAGAACCTGCGGCGCGGCGGTCGTACGGTCGTGGTGGTGGGTGCGGTCACGGCGGCCATGTCGGTGTCTCCCTTCCGTCAGCCGAGATCCGTCTGGCCGGCCCGGGTGAGCCGGTACTGCAGGACGGTGATCGCGCTCAGGACGACCAGCAGCGCGACGGACATCGCGGAGGCGTAGCCGAACTGGAAGCGGCCGAAGGCGGAGCCGTAGATGTAGTACTGGAGCACGTTGGTCGCGTTCGCCGGACCGCCCGCGGTCGTCACGGCGACCGTGTCGAACACCTGGAACGAACCGATCACCGTCATGATCAGCACGACCGCGAGGACCGGCCGCAGCAGCGGCATGGTGATCCGCCAGAACATCCGCCACTCGCTCGCGCCGTCGACCTTGGCCGCCTCGTACATGTCGCCCGGTATCGCCTGCAGACCGGCGAACAGCAGCAGCGCGGTGTAGCCGACGTGCCGCCACACGTTGATCAGGGCGATGGTGGGGATGGCCCAGGTCTCGTCGTTGAGGAACGCGATCCGGTCGACGCCGAGCGCGTTGATGATCTCGTTGCCGATGCCCAGCTGGGTGTCCAGGATCCACAGCCAGACCAGGCCCGCGACCACGTTCGACATCAGATACGGCGTGAGCACGATCCCGCGCAGCACCGCGGACTGCGTCAGTCGCTGGAGGAGTACGGCGATGGCGAGTGCCGCCACCGTCTGCACGCCGATGTTGATGATCACGTACTCGACGGTGACCGTCAGCGAGTCCCAGAAGATCGGGTCGTGGACCATCCGCACGTGGTTGTCCAGGCCCACCCACTCCGCCGGCGTCAGCAGGTTGAAGCGGGTGAAGCTCAGGTAGACGCCCCGCAGCGTGGGCCAGAGCAGGAAGACGGCGAAGCCCAGCAGCGCGGGTGCGAGGAACACCGCGGCGAGCCGCCCGTCTCCCTGGTCGTCGCGGGTCGCCGCCCGCCGTGTCCGCTGCTTGGTCCCTGCCCCTTCGGCGCCGCCCAGGGGGAGACGCGACGGGGGACTGCTGGAGGCGATGGTCATCGGGAGACTCCCTCGGCTGCGGCTCGTCCTCGGCCACTTACTTTTGTGGCGGAAGAATCCAGCCGTCAAGAGTGCGGCGAACATCTTCTTCAAGCCGCCCGTGCTGCCTTAGACTGGCCTGGTTGTTTTCGAAGAGGAAAAAAATGATGTGGGAGCCTGACGACCATGACCGCAGTAGCCGCCAGCTGGCTTCCCCTCAGCCCCGGTGAACGCTCGGTGGCGATCGAGGTGCTCCTCGCCGGCCCCCTGTCGCGCACCGAGCTCGCCCGGCGGCTCGACCTGTCCGCCGGCAGCC
The DNA here is from genome assembly GCF_015160855.1 of Streptomyces ferrugineus. NCBI lineage: Bacteria > Bacillati > Actinomycetota > Actinomycetes > Kitasatosporales > Streptomycetaceae > Streptomyces > Streptomyces ferrugineus. Next base: position 4,592,334 of record NZ_CP063373.1, read on the forward strand.
TCACCCGGCTGACCAAACCGCTGATCGAGTCGGGCCTCCTCGTCGAGGTCCCCGAAGCGGGCGGCGTGGTGGAGGCGCGCCAGGGGCGCCCGTCCCAGCCGCTGGACGTCGTGGCCGAGTCGCGGTCCTTCATCGGCTACAAGATCACCGAGGACATGGTCTACGGCGTGGTGACCACCCTCAGGAGTGAGATCGTCGCCCGCCACGACCGCCCCCTGACCACCCATGAACCCGCGGAAGTCGTGGCCCTGCTGGGCGAGATGACCGAGGAGCTGGCCGCCGGCCGCCCCCGGCTCGCCGGTATCGGCATCGGCGTGGGCGGTCTCGTCGAGGACCGTGCCGTGGTCGGGGAGTCCCCGTTCCTGCACTGGCGTGACGTGCCGCTCGCCGAGCTGGTCGAGGGGCGCACGGGCCTGCCGGTGGTGGTGGAGAACGACGTCGCCGCCCTCGTCGAGGCCGAGACCTGGTTCGGCGCCGGTCGCGGCCTCGACCGGTTCGTGGTCCTCACCATCGGCGCCGGCATCGGCTACGGGCTGGTCCTGGGCGGCAACCGGGTGCCGTACGCCGAGGAGGACCGCGGCTTCGGCCGGCACTGGATCGTCGATCCCAGCGGTCCGCTCACCCCCGACGGGGAGCGGGGCAGTGCGGTGTCCCTGCTCACCATCCCCAACATCCGCTACCAGGTGCGGGCCGCGACCGGCCGCGACCGGACCTATGAGGAGATCCTGCGGCTCGCCGCCGCGGGGGAGCCGATGCCCGCCCGGGTCATCCAGGAGGCGGCCCGCGCCCTCGGGATCCTGGTCGCGCAGATCGGCAACTTCGTGCTGCCGCAGAAGATCCTTCTCGCCGGGGAGGGGGTGGGGCTCATGGACGTCGCCGGTGAGACCGTGGCGGACACCATTCGCGCCCACCGGCATCCGCTCGCCGCTCCGATCGACCTGGAGACCAAGGTGTCCGACTTCCACGACTGGGCGCGTGGCGCCGCCGTACTGGCCATCCAGGTGCTGGTGCTGGGGGCGGCGGACGCCTGAACTCGGCGGTCGGCGTTGACAGATGGACGTGATCGACAACACGTGATCAGCAACACGTCCGATATGCCCGTCTTAGGTGTGCTTACTCACAGCGCCTTCACGTGCGGAGCCGTATGCTTCACAACATGTCCACCACTGTTGAAATCGCCTCCGATCGCTCGGCTGACGAGGTCAACGAGGAGATCCGGGCGCTGTGGCGCCGGTCGGGCGGGACACTGAGCGTCGAGCAGCGCGAGGAGTACCAGCGCCTCGTCATGGAGTGGGCCGCCGCGGCCCCGCAGACGGCGAAGGCGGCCTGAGCGCTCGACTCGCCGGAGTCCTGAGCACGCTCCCCTCGCCGAGACCGAGCCCGTCAGCCCCAGGTCGCCGAGTAGTACCTCTGATATGCCTTGCGGTCCTGCTCCGCGCGGATGAAGCGGGTCGCCGCCAGCGCGACCAGGCTGCCCGCGATCACCAGCAGACCGGGACCGATGTTCTTCGGGTCCGCCAGCCGGGACAGCAACGTCGACGCGGTGACGCCGGTGATCGGCGTCGACGCGCCGGGCGACGCGTCCCCGGGCGCGGCGGCGCCCTGCGTCGCCGACGGGGCCGGCGCGGCACCCTGCTGCCCCGCACCGTTCGGCGCCGCCACGATCAGCTTCATGTTCAGCGCGGCCAGCGCCTTGGTCACCGGCTGGAAGAACGTCGTACCGCCCGAGTTGCAGTCCCCGCTGCCGCCCGACGTCACACCCAGCGCGACCCCCTCGGAGAACATCGGGCCGCCGCTGTCCCCGGGTTCGGCGCACACATTGGTCTCGATCAGCCCGGTGACCGTCCCCTCGGGGTAGTTCACCGTGGCGTTGAGCGCCGTCACCTCGCCGCCCCGCAGCCCGCTCGTACTGCCGCTGCGGAACACCCGCTGCCCGACGGCCGGATCGGCCGCGCCCGTGATCCGCACGCCCTTGTCGTCACCGATGGACACCACCTCGGCCCCGGCACCCGCCTTTCCGCTCGCGTACTGCACCAGCGAGAAGTCACCACCGGGGAAGTTCTGCCGCACGGTCTGCCCGATCTCCCGGCGGCCCTGGTTGTCCGCGAACCACACGGAACCGTCCGGACCGCAGTGCCCGGCCGTGAGGATGAAGTCGCGCTGCCCGTCGGTGACGTTGAACCCGGCCGAACAGCGCCCGGCCGTCGACAGCAGCGGCAGCGCACCGTTGAGCCGCGTCGTGAACGTGCCCTCGGTGCGCTCCATCCGGACCATGCCGCCCATGCCGTCCGCGAGGTCCGTCATCCGGGACCAGTCGCCGGCCGAGACGGTGCTGTCGCCCTTCACGACCACCTCGTTGGACCGGTAGTCCATCACCCACGCCGTGCCGGCCACCCGGGGCGCCGAACGCAGCGTCGACGTCGCCGAGTTCAGCTTGTCCATGCTGTGGTCGACCATCTTCGCCTCGGCACCGGCCTTGCGCACCTCGGCGGCCGCCGCCTCGTCGGTGACCGCGACGACCGGCTTCCCGTCGGCACCGATCCAGCTGCCCGCCGTACGGGAATCGCCCAGCCTGGAGACCAGCTCACTGCCGGTGCCGGCGGCCGAGGCGGCGTAAGTGCGCGGGACGGCGGAGCCGTCGCCGGGTTCGCTCGCCACGGCGCGGGTGACCATCGTTCCTCCGAGGAGGAGTCCGCCGACGGCCGCCAGCCGTGTCACCCGCCGGACGAGACGTCGTCGTGCGTGCCTCATGCATGGCTCCCGAACCAAGTACAGCGCGGCGTCAATGCCACGGGGCCCTCCCGGAGTTGAGCACCCTCTCTCCATACGGAGCCCGGCACGTCCGTGTTCACCGCACCGGTGATCTTTCTCGCGCGGCGACCTATCTTGTGCCCATGACCAGGATCCCGCACGCGATGTCCGATGAACCCAACCCCCTGCGCGCCCTCGGTCTCGACCGGCTGCGCCGTCGTACGAGCATGAAATGGCGCGCCTACCCCGACGACGTCCTGCCGCTGTGGGTCGCCGAGATGGACGTACCGCTCGCCGAACCCGTCGTGCGCGCCCTCACCGACGCCCTCGCCCTCGGCGACACGGGCTACCCGGCGGGCACCGGCTACGCCGAGGCGCTCGCCGCGTTCGCCGAGAAGAGGTGGGGCTGGGACGGTCTGGCCGTGGAGCGCACGGCGATCGTGCCCGATGTGATGCTCGGGGTGGTCGAGATGCTCAGACTGGTCACCGGACCCGGCGATCCGGTCGTGGTGAACTCACCCGTCTATCCGCCGTTCTACCAGTTCGTGGAGCACATGGACCGACAGGTGGTGGAGGCCCCGCTCGGCCCGGACCTGCGCCTCGACCTCGACACCCTGGACGAAACGTTCCGGCGGGTCACCGGCGGCGGACGCCGCGCCGCCCTCCTGCTGTGCAACCCCCACAACCCGACCGGCACCGCGCACACCGCCGACGAACTGGCCGCGGTCGCCGCCCTCGCCGACCGCCACGGCGTGCGCGTGGTCGCCGACGAGATCCACGCACCGCTCACCGCCGCCGGCGTCGCGTTCGTGCCGTATCTGAGCGTGCCGGGAGGCGAGAGCGGCCTGTCGCTGATGTCGGCCTCGAAGGCCTGGAACCTGGCCGGCCTCAAGGCGGCGCTGGCCATCGCCGGACCCGCGGCCGCCGCCGACCTCGCCCGGCTGCCCGAAGAGGTCAGCCACGGGCCCAGCCACTTCGGCATCATCGCGCACAGCGCCGCCCTGCGCGACGGAACCGGCTGGCTCGACGCGCTGCTGGCCGGGCTCGACGACAACCGGCGGCTGCTCGCCGACCTCCTGGCCGAGCACCTCCCGGCCGTCGCCCACCGCCCCGCCGAGGCCACCTACCTGGCCTGGCTCGACTGCCGCGCCCTCGGTCTCGGCGACGACCCGGCCGAGGTCTTCCTGCGGCGCGGCCGGGTCGCCCTGAACTCCGGAACACCCTTCGGGACCGGCGGCGCGGGGCATGTGCGGATGAACCTGGCGACCTCACCCGAGCTGATCACGGAAGCGGTACGGCGGATGGCGTCGGCGCTCGACTGAGCCGAGCCCAAGGCGGCGGGGCAGCGCCCCACCCCGCCGCCTAGACTGCGCGCCATGGACGACACGACCCAGGCGCGGCTCGGCGCGGGCAAGTACCTGCTCATCACCAGCTACCGCAGGAACGGCACCGGCGTCCCCACCCCGGTGTGGGTGGTGCGGGACGGCGACGCGCTGGGCGTGTGGACGGTCGCCGACTCCTGGAAGGTCAAGCGCATCCGGGCGCGCGGCGACGTCCTCGTCGGGCCCTGCGACCTGCGCGGCAAGCCCACGGGCGAGCAGGTCCCGGCGACCGCCGAGATCTGCGACGAGGCGACCAGCGCCCGCTACCGCGGGCTCATCGCCCGCAAGTACGGGATCGCCGGCCGCCTCACGCTCCTCGGCAGCCGACTGCGCCGCGGCGTGAACGGCACAGTCGGCATCCGGATCACCCTGACGCCCTGACCGGGGTCGGGTACGTCCGGCGACGGGTCACGACGCGTCCAGCACCGTGCCGGTGATCACCGGCGCCCCGGGCAGCGGCTCACCGAAGTCGTCGGTCGGCTGGAGGCGCACCGACTCGGCCGGCTCGGCCACCCGGTCCGCGATCGTCGGTATCCGTATCTCCTCGGTCGTGCTGCCCGCGGGGACGTTCACCCAGAGGGAGAAGCCGTCCACCTTGGACAACGCCCGTTCCGGGTCCGGGGACGCGCCGGTGTTCTCGTCGAGCCAGCGGGGGTCCACGTCCTTCGTCGACACCTCCCGGCCGTCCGTGACCGGCAGTAGGGCGTACGTCGTGGTGATGTCGGCGTCGGCGGCCTCGGACAGGGACACCCGCCACCTCAGCGGCTGCCCTTCGGTCACCCGGTCGGCGACCGGTGTCACGGAGACCGACGGCATCGGGTCGTCGTTCCGCACGGTCACCCCGCCCAGGTGGGCGCCGACCACTGCGCTGCGCACCGCCTTCACAAACACGTTCTGGCCCGTGTCGTAGCCGTAGCGCGTATTGCCCTCGACCTTCACCGGCACATCGATGGCCTGTCCGCCGGGCCGTACCGTCACCAGCCGGTCCGTGACCCGGCCCGTGACCGGGTCGGCGACGAACAGCCGTACTTGTCCGCTGCCCTGCCCCGAGACCTTCACCGGCACCCGGTAGGTCCGCACGCCAAGGTCGCCTTCCTCGACGGTCAGCCGCCCGACGTCGACCCGGGGCAGCGGGGCCGGACGCACCTCGGGCGTGCCCGGCCGCCAGGCCCAGGCGTCCATCAGCCAGGCCCGTCCGGACCGCGTGCGCGGCGTCAGTTCCAGGTTCTTGACGTGCCGCAGGTCCAGCGCGGCCGCGTCGTCGGCCCCGATCGGCACCCGCACCTCGCGCGCCCAGTACGAGGCGGTCCGGTCCGTCCCGGGCAGCCCGTCGACCGTGACGCGGCCGAGGGGCCGGTGCCGTCCGGCGGTGTCGGTGACGGAGACGTCCAGCTGCGTTCCGGAGGTGTTCGGCGGCACGAAGACGCGCAGTGCCAGCGCCTTCGCACCGGCGAGGGACAACGGCCGTTCGGGGCTGATCCGGGCGGCGGAACCGGCCGCCGACCAGCGCAGCGCGACCGCGCGACGGCCGCGCTCACGATCGGTCTCCCACCGCGCGAAGTGCGGTGACACCCCTGCCGTCTCCGACGACAGACAGGCCCTCGCCGTGGCCGGATCCACCGCCGAGCACAGCCGTGCCCCGCTCACGGTGACCTTGCCGTCCGGCAGGAAGCCGGCGCCGCGCCGCGCACCCACCGCATGGGTCAGGACGCGCGCGGGGTCGGCCGAGGGCGCGCGGCGGCCCGAGCCGTCGAGCAGCGGACGCACCCGGTCGTCCTTCGCGACGAACAGCCGTGCCGCCGCCGCGATGTAGGTGGCGCCGGCCTTGTGCTGCTGGTCGGCGGTCAGCCGGGTCCTGGTGCCGGGGGAGCAGACCGCGTCGGGCTCTTCCTCGTCGGTCCAGAAGTCGTCGTCGGCGGGCGCCTGGGCCTGGCCGGGCGTCCACTCGCTGTTGAAGAAGTTGTGGTTGGCGCCGACCATGTAGACCGCGCTGTGCAGGGCGGCACCGCGGCCGACCCGGCGGGTGCCGTCGACGTACACCTCGCCCTGGAGGTCGGAGACGTCGCCGTCGCAGCCCGGCAGGATCGTCATCGACGGCACGTCCGGCACCGGGTTCTGGCCGAAGATCGTCGGGCCGATCAGGACGGTGCCGCGAATGTGCCAGCGCACCGGGCCGCGATAGCCGTCCTGGTCGGCGGGCGGCGGATAGAGGCTGTCCATCGCCGCCCGGTTGACGCCCTCGCCACCCCGCGAGTGCCCCACGAGCAACAGCCGGGACAGATCGGCCCGGGGCGCCTGCCGCACGGCCGCCGGGGCGGTGTCCGGACGCGCGGACCAGCCGGCCCAGCGGGCGAGGTGCTGCCGTACCAGTGACGAGCGGGCCTGTGCGCCGCCGTCCTCGGCCTGCCAGTCCTGGCCGTTGACGCCGTTGGCGGAGATCGACACCGTCACATGGCCCTGGGAGGCCAGGAGCCGCTGGTCGCGCAGATACCCCCGGTGGCTCGGCACCGGCTTGGAGCCGGCGGCGCAGGGCCAGTCGCCGGTGGTCTCGCCCTGCGGGGTGTAGCAGGTGGAGTGCCGGCCGTGCAGGAACAGGGCGAGCGGACGGCGGCCCTCGGCACCCTTGGGCGCCACCACCACGGCGCGCATCTCGACCGGTTCGGCGAATCCGGGCAGCCGCACCGGGGGGAGGTCGTACTCGCCGGTGACGGTCCGGTACGCGCCCGGCTTGCCCGGGTCGACCTGGTTCGCGGGCAGACGCTGCGGCACGCTCACCCCGGAACGTCCGCCGGACGAGGAGCCGGGGGAGGTGTCCGGCGCGTCCAACCGGCGTCCCGCGGCCCGCACTTGAAGGTCCCGCACGGAGTCCAGCCGGACCCCGTCGAGGCCGAGCCGGAACGTCCGCCCGTCCTTCGCCGGAGCCGGTGCGCCGAGGACTCGGTCACCGGCGTAGAACTCGACCCGGGCGTCCCCCATGGGCACCCGCTCGTCGGACCGCCACACCAGCTTCCGCTCCGCTCCCTCGCCGGTGACGCTCCAGTCCGGCGGCAGCCCCTCACCGCCGTCGGCCGCCGCTAACGGCCTCGCACCGGACGCCGGTTGAGCCTGAGCCCACCCTGGCGAGGCCCCCACGACCGCGAGCAACGCCAGCGCGGTGACCCCTATTCGCCGGGCACGTATCACGTGCCCCTCCTTCCGTTCGCTCCGGGACGGGCCGTCCCGGGCCCTCACCCTGTGAGGACGGAAGGTGTCAGTGGTGAGTTGCCTGTGACGACAGGGCAAAGCGAGACGAAGGAGGCCGACCGGCCTGCGGGCAGGACTGGTTGGGCGCCCGGCGGGATAGGCCACCCCAATGAGCCGAACTCCCCGTCACCGCGCCGCCGTCGTCGGCACCGGCCACCGCGCCCGGACCTTCACCCGGGCCCTCGCCGAGCGCCCCGACCACGTCGTCGCCGCCCTCTGCGACCCCAGCCCCACCCGCATGGCCTTCCACAACCGGCTGTTGGCCGAGGCCGGCGCGCCCACCGCCACCCAGTGGGCGCCCGACCGGTTCGTCGACATGCTCGCCAAGGAGGAGATCGACGAGGTCGTCGTCACCACCGTCGACGCCGAGCACGACCGCTACATCGTCCCCGCCCTCGAAGCGGGCTGCCGCGTCGTCACCGAGAAACCGATGACCGTCGACGCGGACCGCTGCGCCCGCATCCTCGACACGGTGCGCGAGACCGGCAACTCCCTCACCGTCGCCTTCAACTACCGCTTCAACCCCGTGCACGAGACGTCCGCGCACTGCTCGTCGACGGAGCGATCGGCGAGATCCTCTCCGTCCACTTCGAGTGGCTGCTCGACGTGCGCCACGGCGCCGACTACTTCCGCCGCTGGCACCGGGAGAAGGACCGCAGCGGCGGCCTGATGGTGCACAAGTCGAGCCACCACTTCGACCTGGTCAACTGGTGGCTCGCGGACGAGCCGAGGGACGTCTTCGGCTACGGCCGACTCGCCTTCTACGGCCGCGAGGCGGGCGAACGCCACGGCTTGCGCCGCGACTACGACCGCGCCCACGGCGCCGACGGGGCCGCCGACGACCCCTTCGCCCTGGACCTGGCCGCCAACGACACCCTGCGCGCCCTCTACCTCGACGCCGAAGAGGACGACGGCTACGTCCGCGACCGCAACGTCTTCGGCGGGCCCGTCACCATCGAGGACGACATGGCCGTCCTGGTGCGCTACGCCAAGGGCGCGACGATGACGTACCACCTCACCGCGTACTCCCCGTGGGAGGGTTACCGGGTCATGTTCAACGGCAGCGCCGGGCGGCTGGAGTTGGAAGTGGAGGAGAGCCAATGGCAGCGGCCCACGACCCGGATCGGCTCGGGCAGCGGCGCGCTGCACGGGGACACGGCCGCCGAGCATGCCGGCGGGGCACGGCTCACCCTGCGTCCACTGTGGCGGGCCCCGGAGGACGTCCCGCTCGTGACCGCCCACGAGGCGCACGGCGGGGGAGACCCGCGGATGCTCGACGCCCTCTTCGGCCCGGTGGCCTCCGGGCGGTCGGCCGACCCGGGCGCGGTGGCGCATCCCAGGGCCACCGAACGCGACGGCGCGCTGGCCCTGGCCGTCGGGCTCGCCGCGAACCGGTGCTTCGAGACGGGACGGCCCGTCGACGTACGGGAACTGGTCCCCGGCCTCTGGCGGGGAGATCAGGTCCAGGCGCGGTAGGGCTCGTCGACCAGTTGGAACACCGGCTCGCCCCGCACCGGGTCCTTCGCCGTCGACAGCCGGACCCGGTCCCCGCTGTGGATGCCGATGGGCGGGCCCATCACCCGGCCGCGCACGACGAACCCCTCGGCCATCTCGATGAGCGACACATTGCGCGCGGCGGGGGTGTTGCGGTGGACCACCGTGGAGTGGCGGATGGTCCCCACACCCTCGCTGCGCTCCGTGCGCAGGTCGCTGCCCTGGCAGACCGGGCACAGCAGCCGGTGGTACATGGCGGTGCCGCACCAGGTACAGCGCTGGAAGACGATGGCGTCCGTCTCGGGGGCCGTGCGGTCGAGGACGCCCGCCGCATGGCCGACGGTCTGACGAGCAACGCTTCCTGAGTGGTGGTACACGCTGGTCAACTCCCTGCGCTGGGCCGGAATCCCACGTGCGCGGCTCACCGTGCCACCGTGCACACCGTCAGCGTATGGCACTCAGTGCCACACGTAAAGGCACTCCGTTCCCTTAATCTCGCCGAGATCCCGGACGCGCGGATCAGCCGCGTCCCAGCGTGGCCTCGATCTCCTGGACCACCCGCCACAGCGGGGCACCGCGCCGGGACACGACGACCACCACGTCGTCGGGCTGCTCGTCCCGGGCGGGCGGCGGGACGGGGGCGACACCGAAGGCCGACTGCACATACCCCAGCGCGTGGTCGACCGCGGCGCTCGCGTCGCCCTGGCCGTCCGAGCGCAGCCAGGACCGCAGCGCGTTGTTGTGCGCCGCGACCACGGCGGCGGCGATCACGTCGGCCTGGAGGGTGCCGTCCCGCCGGCCGGCGAAGCGCTCGCGCAGATACTCGGCGAGCGCCCGCTCGTAACGCCACACCACGGACAGCTCGTACGCCCGCAGTCCGGGCACCTTCTTGGTGAGCCGATAGCGCTGCACCGAGAAGGTCGGGTTCTCCGCGTACATGCGCAGCACCAGCCGGGCCGCGTCGCACACCCGTCGCACCGGCTCGTGCTCGTCACCGCTCGCGGCGAGGAACGCCGTCATGTCGGCGAGACAGCGCTCGTGGTCCGGGAAGACCACGTCCTCCTTGGACGGGAAGTAGCGGAAGAACGACCGCCGTCCGACGCCGGCCAAGGTCACGATGTCGTCGACGGTCGTCTGCTCGTAGCCCCGCTCCAGGAACAGCTGGAAGGCCGCGGCGACCAGGGCGTCCCGCATCGGGGGCTTCGTGCTGCTGGAGCTCATGGACGGAACGTAGCACCCAGGGATGCGTCAATGGCACTCAGTGCAACCCTTGGAGGGAACCGAGTGCAGCCGACGAGCCCCACGCCGCCCGCCCGACCCCACATCCTGTACGTCACCCGACCTGGCCCATCCGTCCCGCGGCCGCCGCCACCGCGACGAGGACATCCTCCTCACTCCCGGCTGCGCGACGACTTCGACCTCGCCCTGTGCCATCCCCGGGACGCGGGTGTACAACCCGCTGTCCGGCAAGGCGGGCATGGCCGGCAAGCAGTACCTGCCCGACCTGACCGCCGGCGGACACCCGGTCATCCCCAGTGCGCCCTGCGCGGGACGGCTTCGTCGCCGTGATGAAGGCGTCGCTGCACCGCTTCCTCGCCGCGCCCGCCTGGCCGGGCCCGCGCGTCCCGTCCCGCGCTGAACCCGCGGGACGTCAACCCCGTATCTCTCCTCGGGGATTGGCGAAGCCCCGTGCAGACGGGGGACGGAAGGAGAGCGGTGTGTCCACACGGCCCGACCCCGCGGAGCCGGACGAAGGCCCGGCCCTGGAACCGATCCGCGTCCTGCGCCCGCGCCGCACCGACGCCCTCGCGGAGTTGTTCAAGGAGTGGGAGCAGGACCAGGCCGGCTACGAGACCGTGGCCGTGCCCGTGGCCCTGCCCGGCGCCGAGGACGCGACACAGGAACTGCCGGCCGTCGCCGAGGACACCGCAGGCGCCCGGCGCCGTGGCCGGCCCGGCCCGGCCGGCCCCGGTTTCCGCCGCACCGCCGTCGCGGTGGCCGTGACGGCGGCCGCGGTCATCGGCTTCGGCGGCGCCCTCCTGCTGCCCGGCCACGACGACGACGCGACGGCCGGGGAACCGGCCCCGTCCGAGACCGCCTCCGCCGCCGAGCCCGACCCGACCGCGCCCGCGGCCCCCGGCGAAGGCGAGGCAGGTGATCCCGCCTGCACCGCGTCCTTCCGGACCGTCAACAGCTGGCAGGGCGGCTTCCAGGGCGAGGTGACGGTGACCAACGCGCCCGCGGCCTCCGCCTCCGGCTGGACCGCGACGGTCGTACCGCCCGACGGCGCCCGCCTCACCCAGGTCTGGGACGGCACCCTCGCCACGGCCCGGGACGGCAGGGCGACGGTCACCAACGCGTCCTGGAACGGCGCTCTGGCACCCGGCGCGAGCGTCACCTTCGGGTTCCTCGCCGACACCTCGGACGCGAGCGGTCAGCCGTCGGCCACGGTCACCTGCGCGGCGACGGCGGGCGCGTCCTGACGCCCGGTGCGCGGGCCCCGGGCGCCGCGCGCCGACGGCTCAGCGGCCGTGGTCGACCAGTGCCTGGGACACGGCGCGCACGCTGCGGGCGATGTGCTGCAACTGCATGACCTCCGCCGCGTACAGCTTGATGGTGTGCTCGATGACCGACTCGGGCAGGCCGAGCCCGGGCAGGTCCGCCCGCGCCGTCTGCAGCGCGGTGCGCGCGACCCGGATCTCGTTGTGGACCTGGATCTGCGCATGCCGTGCGAGCAGCACGGGGTGGCGGATCAGCGCCGGATAGCTGGCGTAGCGGGCCGGCACCAGCTCGCGCAGCCACTTGGCCGCGGAACGCTCCCAGTCGTAGGAGCCGGGGGTCTTGACCTGGCACGGCCAGTCCGGGCTGATGCGCGTCGTCGTCAGGGTCATGGTCATCGCTTCCGGGTGTGCGGCGTCGTCTGGGTGTCCGACGGGGTCGGGGGCGGCCCCGGCCTAGGGGATGACCGGGGCCGCCGCCACGGGCGCTCGCGCAGGCGATGCCCGACAGAACAGCCCGAGCGCCGACGCGGGTAGGAGACGGCGGCCACGGCTGTTCGCAGAGGAGCCCGGAAAGACAGGCGGCAGTCGCACGACGGATGGGGTGACGTGCGCATGAGCGGACCGGCTGCTTTCGGCGGGCGGATGTTGCGTGTGCAGTATTTATATATGCCGTCTGCTTTGCAAGGCGTATGAAAACATTCATGCGCGCTTTGTTGTGAATGCTGCCGGTGTGGCCTGCTTTGACCTGAGTGGATCAGTCCCGGAGGAAGAACTGGTGCTGGTCGGAGAGGTGCTCGTACTCCTCGAGCCGCGCCTGCGTCCGCTCCGGGTCGGCGTCGGTCATGGCCTGCAGCAGCGCGGACGCCATCACGCCGGGCGCGGCGTAGGAGTCGAAGACCAGCCGGGATCCGGTGCCGGTGGCGAAGACGACGTCGGCCGAGTCGGCCACAGGCCCGAGCGCCAGGTCGGTGATCAGGGCGACCCGCAGCCCAGCCCCCTGCGCGACCTGCACGGCGGTGAGGGTCTCGTGCGCGTGCCGGGGCAGGGAGAAGGCCAGCACCCAGGTGCCGCCGGCCTCGCGCGACTGGAGCAGCGCGTCGTAGGCGACGCTGCCGCCCCGGGTCACCAGCCGCACGTCGGGGTGGATACGGCGGGCGGCGTAGGCGAAGTACTCGGCGAGGGATCCCGAGATGCGCAGTCCGAGGATGGTGAGCGGGGTCGACTCCGACAGCTTTCGGCCGATGTCGATGACCTGGTCGGGGTCGGCGAAGTCGCGCCGCAGGTTCTCCAGGTTCTCGATCTCGGCGTCCACGGCGGCCTGGAGCTCGTTGGCACCGTTCTCGTCCGCCGCGACGGGACCTCCGGCCAGGGCCCCCAGGGCGATCGCCTGGAGCTTCTCCCGTAGCGCGGGGTAACCGCTGAAGCCCACCGCCGCGGCGAAACGGGTCACGGACGGCTGGCTGACCCCGACCCGGTCGGCGAGATCGGTGATCGACAGGAACGCCGCCTCGGTGATGTGCTCGATCAGGTACTGGGCGATGCGCCGCTGCCCGGGGGAGAGCCGGGGCTGGTCGAAGAGCGCCCTGAGCTGGGAAGTCGGCGATGCCTCGGTCTCCGGGACCGTCTTTCCCGAGGTGATGGCGGATGCCTGTGCGCGTGCCTGCTGAGGCGATGGCACCGGCGCGCCTCTTTTGTCTCCCACAGTCCTTCAACATAGCTCACGCACCGTGTCGACCATGGCCGCTCCGGCGTCACGGTCACCGGCGGTAGATCGTGATCGAATGACCGACCGTGTCGACCGGCCGACTGCTGTCGATCAGTTCGGCCAGCCGCCCGGTCGCCTTGGCCACCGACGAGGCGGACACGACGAGCAGCCCGCGCACCTCGTCGGCGGGGACCTCGCGCGGATCGGCGGCGCGGATCCCGTAGTGGGACGGCACCCCGCTGCCCTTGTACACCAGCCAGATCCGCTCGCCCCGGTACCGCTCGCGCAGCCGGTCGGCGAGCCTGCCCAGGTCCTGGCCCCAGTCGACATTCGAGTCGTGCAGCCGCAGACGGGTCTTCGCCGGACCGCCGAACGCCTCGTTGGAGTACGGCAGATAGTAGGGGTACGTCCGCAGTGAGCTCACCGCGACGAACAGCACCAGCGCCCCGGCCGCGACCGGCGCCCACCGCCATCGCACCGCGAGCACACAACCCGCCGCCACCGCCAGGAACATCGGCACGAACACGGCGTAACGCGTGCCGAAGTCCCGCGACCCCAGCATGGCCGCGCCCAGCAGCACGGCGGCCGGAAGCAGCAGATACGGTGCCACGGGCCGCAGCCCCCGCACGGCCACCACGGTGACGGCGCCCGCCGCCCACAGGGCGAGCATGCCGAGCGGTGTCTTCACCAGCAGCGCGGCCGGCAGGTAGTACCAGAGCGAGCCCGTGTAGAGCCGCCCGAACAGAAAGCCCTCCCACGGGTGGTTCTCGAAGCGGAACTGGACCCGCATCCCGTCCCGGTACGCCTCCGGGAACGGCAGCAGGTCCACGGCGAGCCCGCGCAGCCCGCGCACCACGGGAACGGGCTGCTCCGGCGCCCAGCGCAGCCGCGGATCGACCACCAGATACGACGCCCACACGACGGCGATCGCAACCAGCGTCACGACACCCGCGCCGACGGCGGCCCGCCCCAGCGCCCGGCGACGCGACTCGGCGGGCACGCGCGCGCACCACACCGACAGCCCGGCGAGCGCGGCCAGCACCGGGACCGCCGCCAGCGTGCTCATCTTCGTCGCCAGGGCAGCGCCCAGCGCCACCCCGGCCAACGGCACATACAGCCGGGGCCGGTGACGGGCCCGCCACAGCAGCCACACCGCCGTCAGCACGAACCCGGCCGCCGGCACGTCCAGCGTCGCGAGCGAGCCGTGCGCGATGACGTCGGGGGAGAAGGCGTACAGCCCGAGTGCCACCAAACCCCCCACCGACCCGGCGAGTTCACGGGCGAAGGCGAACACGATCAGCCCGAACCCGAGTGTCAGGGCGATCACGGGCAGCCGGGCGAAGAGCATCAGGCGCCAGGGGTCGTTCCCGGACTCGTACAGCAGATGCCGCCCCAACCGGCCCTGGTCGCCGGTGAACGAGGGATCGACCTGTGGATCGGCCAGCGCCACCCCCACGCCGACGACCAGCTTGCCCAGCGGCGGATGCTCGGGATTGTGGACCACGCGGTGCTCGTGGAGGTACTCGGCCGCCGTGCCGACGTAGACGGGCTCGTCGATCGTCGGCGTCTGCTGGACGGCGGTCGTGACCATCGCCACGGCCATCTGGCCGAGCAGCACGGCCACCAGGAGGGGCACGAGCCACCGCCCGACGGGCCGCCGCGCGGGGCGGGTGTCGGGGAGCGCCCGCGAGGCCGGGGCCGCCTGCTGTTCGAGCGTCATCATCCGCTCCACGGTGCCGTGCCGGCGGGAGCTGATCCGGAGCCGGCCCATGGGCCTACTCTGCATCAGCTCCCGCCCGGGACACCGTTACCGCTTCAGGAGTCGTACCGACAGACCTTCCGTCGTGTAGACGGGTACGGCCCGCAGCGTGTCGGAGTTCAGCTCCACCCGGTCGAACCGGCCGCGCAGCCGTCGCGCCTCGATCACCGCGACCGTGGTTCCCGCGACCGGCGGCCGCTCTGCGTCGAGCCGCAGCGACAGCACGCCGCCCCGGCCCAGCACGGCCCGGCCGGCCACCTCGAGTGCCGGACCGTGGTTCTTGCGCAGCAGCAGCTCCAGCCGTGTCTCGCCCTTCTGGACGTACGAGCCGCGCACCCGCAGCACCTTGTCCGCGCGGAGCGTGCCGCCCGTCACCCGCACATCGCCCTGGCCGAGGGCGTTGGCGGACGCGGCGACCAGCACGCCGCCCTCGACGGCCGTGCCGCCGTGGTACCGGTTGTGCCCGGTCAGGGTGAGCGTGCCGGTGCCGCGCTTGGTCAGTCCGCCCTCGCCGCGGATGTCGTTGCGCCAGGTGTCGGCCGCGCCGAAGCCGTCGGCCGCCGCGTCCAGCGTGACGGTCACGTCGGAGTCGAAGGCGCCGTAACCGTCCGCCGCCGCGAACAGGTCGAGCCGGCCCCACTGCTCGGGTCCGTCCAGCAGGACGTACCCGGCGCGCAGCGCGGTCGTGCGCAGCACCTCGCGGCGCTGGGCCGCCGTCAGATACGGCTGCCGCGTCTCCAGCAGCACCTCGGCGCCCTTCGGCACCGTCAGGGCCTTGTCGCGGCCGTGCCGGGCCAGGATGTACGTCAGCTTGGGCCGCACCGTACGGGCGTTGGCGTCCCGGTCGGCGTAGGGGTCGGTGTCGGTGCCGGCCGAGTGGGCGTAGGCGTACAGGGTGTCGGCCGTCGTGCCGGTCCGCTCCTGGAAGTAGGCGAGGGCCTGGGCCCGTGCCGCTGTCTTGAGCTCGGCGTTCGCCGGGTCGGCCAGCGCGGCGGCGGCCAGGGCGGTGGCCATGACGCGGCCGCCGATGACGTCGACCGCGGAGTGCATGCCGGACACGATGCGGTCGTGGCTGAGGTCGAACGCCCGGGTCACCATCTCCTGGAAGCGCTCGGGCACGGCGTACGCGTAGGCCAGGGCCGCCAGGTGGAGGGCGTTGGTGTGACCGCTGGGGAAACCGCCGTCCTCGGCCGGGTCGGTGGAGCGCTGCCGCAGCAACTGCGGGGCGACGACCACCTTCGAGTCGTACACCGGGTAGCCGAAGGCGTCCGTCCGTCCGGTGTCGACGACCTCGCTGTCCTCGTTCATGCGCCACGGACGCGGGTACTGGTAGGAGAACTTGGCGGGGTTGCTGGAGGCGAACGGCCCACGCACCGTGTTGACCAGCGTGGCGACCCGGCCGAGCGCCGAGTCGGTGGAGCCCGCGCCGGTCGCGGATCCGGCGGGGGCGTCGGCGGGCACCGAGTCGCTGATCTTGCCCGCGGGGGTGCCGTCCGGTGCCTCGGTGATGGAGGTGACCGCCTTGGCGCCCGCCTTGTACAGCTCGGCCAGCGGGCCGAGCCCGTCGATCACGGAGTAACTCTGGTGCTGGCGGTCGGTGATGAACGCCCGCTTCGCCTCCGCCTCGGTGCGCCGTGCCGTGATGCGCGCGCTGTAGGTCATGTTGGCGCGCAGCACCTCGGGCATCAGCGGCGTGCCCGTGTCCCAGGAGCCGCCGGTCTTCCACACGTTCGCGAAGCCGCCGAGGATCCGGACCACGGCGTTGGTCTCGGGCGTCTGGTTCGCGACGACGTTGGTCTTGTAGTCGTCGACGAACGTGGCGGCGTTCGTGGCGGCCTTGGCGTCGGCGGCGGGGAGCCAGCCGGCGACGGCGGGGACGGCCAGCAGGGCCGCACCGCCTCCGACGGAGGCGGTCAGAAAGCGCCTTCTATTGATGGACGGGGTGGCGTGGCCCTCGGCGGGTGACGACATGCGTGCCTCTTTCGAAGGTCTACGGCCCTACGGCCGGACAGGAGATCGAAGTAATCGACTCGACCGTATGGAGCGCGGGAGACTCATGAGGCGCAAGGGATCGAGTCCTACGAGCGAAGATCTACGGGCGAGTTGTGTCGGACCCGGGATGGCCCGGCGTCCGACAGGTGTCACACAAGTGAACGGGCGAGTGCTACGGCCCCGTCGACCGGCGGCAGTTCCAGGGGGCGCGGCACGGCCCCCGGCACGCGGTCGGCGAGCGCGGCGGCGAACGCCTCGTACAGGACGGACTGCGCGAGGATCGTGCTGCCCGCCACCACGACGTCGTCCACCGGGACCCCGCGCGAGGCGAGTTGCCCGACCAGTGCGGCCAGGGAGCGGCCACCCTCGTCGATCACCGCGCGCGCGAGCGGCGAACCGGCCTCGGCGGCCGCGAACACCACCGGCGCATGCCGGCCCCACTGTGCGGAGACGTCCTCGGCGCCCTCCAGCGCCGCGCCCAGAGCGGGCACTTCGGCGACCTGGAACGCGTCGAGGAGCCCGCGCGCGAGTGCGTCGGGCTCCTCACCGAGGTCGTGCGCCGCCCATACGGCCCGTGCCGCCTCGCGGACCAGACCGGCCGAGCCGCCCTCGTCGCCGAGGACCGCGCCCCAGCCGCCGACCTGGACCGGGCTGCCGTCCGGCAGCCGGCCCACCGCGACGGATCCGGTGCCGGCGACCAGGCCGACCCCCTTGTCCAACCCGGCGGCGGGGACGAGCAGTTCGGCGTCGCCCACCACCAGCGCGGGCGCGTCGAAGTGGAGTTGCAGAGCGGTGCGGAGCTGGGCGCACTGACGGGGCGTCTCGCAGGCGTGCCCGCCCACGGCGAGCGCGGACGGGCGGGTGCCCCTCGGCAGGGCGTCGGCGACCAGCGCGGCCAGCCAGCCGGCGGCGGCCACCGGGTCGTGCGGCCGCCAGCCGCTGCTGGTGCGGACGTGATCGGCGACCAGGGCGTCGCCCGCACGGGCGCGCAGCTGCGTCTTGGTGCCGCCCACGTCGATACCGACCACGAGGGGCGTCGATTCCTGCACAGGTCCTCTTTCGTCGTTGCGCAGCGCGATGACGGCGGGCGAACCGTGCCAAGGGCTCCGCTGGGCGTGCCGCTGTGGCGTCATGTCTGTGCGGCGCCATCGTGGCTGGTCGCGCGGTTCCCAGCGCCCCTTTGGGGCACTGCCGGAACCGCCGCGGACTTCGCTCAGGGAACGGGCGTTCAACAATCGGGAAGCCCCGGGACGGGCCTCGTGCGGAACACGGCAGGCGAGTACCGTGCACTTCGTTAGGAAGTTAACTAACGAAGTAGGGTGCGCGTCAAGAGGCGCGGAAACCCGATGCCGAACGACCTTGGCGACCTCGGTGGAGCCGGGGAGTCCGGGGGCGTTCCCGAGTCGTCCGGTGCGTGCTCGCGGCGTGGGCCTTTGGCCGGTGCGCGAGACTGCGAGCCGGGCGGTGCTGGAGCGCGCCCGGACTTCTCCGGCGCCGCCCGGCCGTCGCAGCACCACCTGGGGAGAGCATGGACCTGAGCGAGAGCGCGCGTGCGGTGTTCGCCGTGCTGGCCGCGGCCGGCAGCGCGACCCGGCCGCAGCTCGCGAGCCTGGCGGGCCTGTCCAAGCCCACCGTGTCCGCCGCCGTCGCGGAGCTGGAGAGCGCCCGGCTGGCCGCCCGCTCCGGCACCGCCTCCGGCGGCACGGGCCGCTCCGCCGCCGTCTACGGTCTCGGGCCCGCCGCCGGGGCGGTGCTCGCCGTGGACCTCGGTCCCGCCCTCACCCGGGTGCGTGGCTGCGCCCTGGACGGCACCCTGCTCGCCCAGGCCACCGGGGCCCGGGAGGAGGCCGCCGACGTGGTGCGCGAGGCACTGGTCGCGCTGCCCGCCGACGCCCCGCTGCGCACCGTCGTGGTCGCCGTCGGCGACGTCACCGCACGCGAGAAGGAGGGCGCCCGCATGCGCCCCGCCACGGCCAAGGCCGGCCCCGTCTTCGACGCCATGGCCGTCGCCCTGCCGCCGGGCGTTCCCGTCCACCTCGAGAACAACGTCAACTGCGCCGCGCTCGCCGAACTGCACGAGGGCGCCGCGCGCGGCCGGCGCACCTTCGGCTACCTGCGGATCGGCGTCGGTATCGGCCTCGGCATCGTGGTCGGCGGTCAGGTGCTGCGCGGAGCCAACGGCGCCGCCGGTGAGCTGGCCCGGCTGCCCTACCCCTGGGACGACGGCCGCGAGCCGCGCCACGAGGCCCTGGAGGAGTACATCGGCGCCCGCTCGCTCCTGCGGCGCGCGGCCGAGTCCTGGCCGGACGAGGACGGGCCCTGCCCCCGCACCGCCGAGCAGCTCTTCGCCCTGGCGGGCCAGGGCCGGTCGGCGGCCCGCGCCGTGATCGGCCGCCATGCCGCCGACGTCGGCCGTCTCGCCGCCGCCGTGACCGCCGTGCTGGACCCGGGACTGATCGTGCTCGGCGGCAGCACCGGCGCGGACCCGCAGGTGCTGCCCGGTGTGCGGGCGGAACTCGCCCGGCTGAGCTGGCCCACCGAAGTCGTCAGCAGCACGGTCGGTGACCTCGGCACGGTGGTGGGCGCCGCCCGGCTCGCGGTCACCCGAGGAGTCCAAACCGTGACCGAGACCGCGGGGGCGAAGGATTGACGGCCTCCGACTCGATCTGCCAATGTCCGGACAAGCGCTTTCTGAGTCGGCCGGGACGCCGACTCCGGGTGAGCCTCCCGCCCGTACACGCAGTACGGCAGCCGCACGAGGGCGTGCTTGTGCGACGACGGCCCTCAGGGCCGGGGATCCCACCCGTCAGGGCGATGCGGCCGGGCGAGGCCGCACCCCCGGAAAGCGAAATTTCTTGCAAAATGCACCCGTGCCGCGTTGGTCGGCGCCGTGCTCCGTCCCCTACGACGAAAAGGGATCGAAGATGACCACTGTAGGTGTGCGGCGCTCCCGCCGACTCGGCCGCGGCGGCATACGTCGCCTGGCTCCCCTCGCTGCCGTGGCCACGGCAGGTGCCCTGCTCCTCTCCGCCTGCGGCTCTGGATCCGAGTCGGGCGGGACATCCAAGTCGCTGACGTTCTGGATCTCCACGGTTCCGGGGCAGGACGCGGGCTGGAAGAAGATGGTGGCGCAGTACGAGAAGGAGACCGGCGTCAAGGTCAAGCTCGTCAACATCCCCTACGACGGCTACGCGACGAAGCTGCGCAACTCGGCGCAGGCGAACTCGCTGCCCGACGTGGCGGCCGTGCCGGCGCTGGACCCGATCTGGTCGAACAAGCTGATCGACCTCAGCGACATCGCCAACAACAAGACCAACAAGATCAACGCCAACTTCGTCGCCAAGGACTCGTCCGGGAAGGTGCTGTCCATCCCCTCGGACGTCACCGCGTCCGGCATGTTCATCAACAAGTCGCTCTTCGAGAAGGCCGGCGTCTCCTACCCGACCTCGCCCGACAAGACCTGGACCTGGACCGAGTTCATCAAGGCGGCGGACGAGGTCCGGGAGAAGACCAAGGCCAAGTACTCCCTGACCTTCGACCAGTCGCCGTCCCGGCTGCGCGCCATGGTGTACGAGATGGGAGGGAAGTACGTCCACGCCGACGACTCCGGCAAGTTCTCGGTGGACGCGGCGACCAAGAAGGCCGTGAAGTACTTCGTCGGACTGAACGACGACAAGACCATGCCGAAGTCGGTGTGGACCAGCGGCGCCGACCCGTCGGCCATGTTCCAGAGCGGTGATGTCGTCGCCTACTGGTCCGGCGTGTGGCAGGTCGCCGCCTACGCGGAGAGCATCACGAAGTTCGAGTGGGCGAGCGTCCCGACTCCCGCCCAGCCGGTGCAGGCCAGTGACGTCAACAGCGGCGGCATGACGGTGGGCTTCAACAACAACGCCGACGCGGCCGCCGCCGCGAAGAAGTTCCTGTCCTGGCTGTACGAGCCGGCCCACTACCAGGCGCTGTGCGAGGCCTCCGGCTTCCTGCCGGTCGAGAGCGGTCTGAACCCGAAGTACCCCTTCAAGTCCGAGGCGGCGCAGGCGGCGTTCAAGCTCTACAACGAGTCCATCCCGCTCTACGACCCGATCTCCGGCTACTTCAACACCGCGCAGACGAACTGGGTGCTGAAGGGCAAGAGCCTCGCCGACGACCCGACCAAGGCGGAGCTCGGCAAGGCGATCAACGGCGAGCAGTCGGCCGACCAGGCCCTGCAGAACATCGTGGACGGCTACAACCAGCAGGTCGGCGGCTGAGCGTAGACCGGCGGGCCCGGGCGGCGGGGTCGAGGACACCGCCGCCCGGCCTCGGGCCCCCACGTGATGCCGGGCTCATGGCCTGAGCCCAGGAACCCATTCCACCAGCACGGAGTCAGGAAGATGACAAAACGCGCCTCGGACGTGTCCGTGAGCCCGCCCAGGAGACGCAGTAAGTACACCCTTGCGCCGCTCGTCCTCATCTCGGCGAATGTCGTGCTCTTCGCGCTGTTCTTCGCCTGGCCGGCGGTGATCGGGCTCGTCTACTCCTTCACGAACTACACGGGCGTAGGGGCGTTCCAGTTCGTCGGGCTGGACAACTACCAGAACCTGTCCGGGGACTCCACCTTCTACGACGCGCTGAGCCGGACGCTGCTGTACACCGTGCTCTTCGTTCCGCTGAACTTCGTGTTCTCGCTGCTCATCGCCAACGTGCTGGTGAGCAGGCACGCCAAGGGCGCGTCGGTCGCCCGCGTCTTCTTCTTCATCCCGTGGCTGCTGTCGCCCATCATCGTGGGCGTCCTGTGGCGGTGGCTGTTCGGTGAGAACTTCGGACTGGTCAACTACCTCATCGAGAAACTCGGCGGAAGCGCCGTTCCGTGGCAGTCGAACGCGGACCTGTCGCTGATGGTGGTGGTCGTGGCGGCGTCCTGGGCCTGGACGGGCTTCTCCATGCTGCTGTTCATCGCGGCGATCAAGAACGTACCGGCGTCCTACTACGAGGCGGCCGCGCTCGACGGCGCCGGTCCGTGGCGCCAGTTCATCAGCATCACACTGCCGAGCATCGCGCCCACTTCCTTCATCGTCATCCTGCTCAACACGATCCACGCGATGAAGGAGTACCCGCTGTTCGCCTCCCTCAACAACGGCGGACCCGGAACGTCGAACAACCTGCTTGTCCAGTACATCTACCAGACCGGCTTCAAATCGGGCCAGATCGGCTACGCGAGCGCCGCGTCGTTCGTGCTCATGCTCATCCTGATGGCCGTCGCGATCATCCAGATGATCGTCAACCGGCGGGTGGAGAACCGATGACAACCACAGACATGCCACGCAAGGTCGACTCCGGGCCCGGACGGGCGGTTCCCAAGAAGCGGCCGGGCGGCGCGGCGAGCGGTGGGCTTCGGCGCGCTGTGCCCGCGACGACACTGCTGTGGGTCCTGGCGGCCGTCTACGGGTTTCCGGTGCTGTGGTTCGTCCTCAGCTCCTTCAAACCGGCGGGAGACTTGTTCTCCTCGCTGGCGCTCTTTCCGGACGACCCCAGCCTGTCGGGCTACAAGGCGGCGTGGGACGGCGCCAACTTCTCCCAGTACTTCATCAACACGACCATCGTGTGTGTGATCGCGACGATCCTCACGGTGGGAGTGAGCTGCTGCACGGGGTACGCGCTGGCCAAGTACGACAACAAATGGCTCAAGGTGTTCTTCATCTGCATCCTGGCCACGACGATGCTGCCGTCCGAGGTCATGCTCGCCCCGCAGTTCCTGGTGGTCCGCGACCTCGGCCTCTTCAACTCGCTCGCCGGCATCATCTTCCCGGCCCTGCTCACCGCGACCGGGTGCTTCATGTTCCGCCAGTTCTTCCTGACGGTCCCCGACGAGCTCATCGAGGCCGCCCGCATCGACGGGGCGCGTGAGCTGTCGATCTTCCTGCGGATCATGGTGCCGATCTCCCGGCCCATCATGCTGACGCTCGCCATCCTGTCGTTCCAGTGGCGGTGGAACGACTACATCTGGCCGCTGCTGATGCTCAACGACCCCGAGAAGTTCACCGTGCAGATCGGCATCCAGAGCCTCGTCGGCGCGCAGAACATCAACTGGTCGGTGGTGCTCGGCGGATCGGTCATCTCCATGATCCCGCTGATCGTCGTCTTCCTGGTGTTCCAGCGTTACGTCATGAACGCCGACATCAACGCCGGACTGAAGGACTGACCTTGCCCCACCCGCTGGACCACGAGTTCGTCCGCTCGGCGGCGCGCGCGGCCGACCGGTCGGCCGCCCCCCTGGCGGCCGACCCGGACGTGGAACCCGCCGGCGTGCCGCACCGTGGTCTGGCGCGGCGGGTGAAGACCCTGGTCGCGGCGTACCGTTCCCCGGACTCGGCACTGCACGGCAGCGGACAGGCGGTCGCCGCCGCGATGACCCACCTGCGCGCCCTGCGGGCCGTGCAGACGCCCTCCGGTCTCTTCGCGGGCGGCGACAACGTCCAGTCACCGCCCGACTCCGCGTTCACCGTCAACGACGTGTGCGACGCGTACGTCCTCGCCGTCGGCGCGGGACCGGAACTGGCCGAGGTGACGGCCGGGCTCGCCGAGATCGCCGGCGCCGCCACCGCCAGTCTCCTGACCGGTGGCGTGCACACCCCGAACCACCGCTGGGAGCTGAGCGCGGCCCTGGCCCGGCTGCACCGGTCCTTCCCCGACGACCGACTCCTCGACCGCGTCGAGGAGTGGCTCGCCGAGGGCGTCGACATCGACACGGACGGTTTGTACTCGGAACGCAGCGCCGTCTACGCGTCCATCGTGACGAACCCGTCGCTGCTGTTGCTGGCCGAGGTGCTCGGGCGTACCGACCTGCTGGACGCCGTCGAACGCAACCTCGCCACGACCCTGGACCTGATCAGGCCGGACGGCACGGTGGAGACCGTCCACTCGCGCCGCCAGGACCAGAAGCTCTCGTTCTCGCTGTGGCCCTACCTGCCGCACTACCGGCTGCTGGCGATCCGTACCGGCCGGGGCGACTTCGCCCGCGCGGCCCGTCTGGCGGCCGCCGCCGGCATCGACGACCCCGACCTGCTCGCCCAGACCCTCCTCACTCCGGACCTGTGCCGCGCCCTGCCGGCCCCGGACGCGGAGAAGCTCCCGCGCGACCGGTACCTCCCCACCGCACGCCTCGCCGCACACGTCTCGGCCACCGCGCACACCGTGGTGTACGGCGGCTCCGACGTGCCCGAGCACCGGCGCATCCGCTCGGGCCTCGCCTGCAACCCCACCTTCCTGCGCATGTTCGCCGGTGCCGCCGTCCTCGACGCGGTCCGCCTCTCGCGGGTGTTCTTCGACCTGGGCCCGTTCCGTGCCGCCGACATGGAACAGCTCGCCGACAACCGGTACCGGCTCACCCAAACCCTCACCACCGCCTACTACCAGCCGCTCCCGAAGGACCTCAGGCGCGACGACGGCGCCTACCGTCTGGTGGACGAGGGCCGCTTCTCCGCGGCGATGGCCTTCCCCGACCGCCCTCAGGACGAGGTCTCCCACACGACCCGAGTCGAGGTCGACCTGCGGGAGGACGGGGCCGACCTGCGGATCGACATCAGCGGCCCAACGGTGCCCTGGGCCCTCGAACTGACCTTCCGGCCGGGCGGCGAGCCGCAGGGCGCCGTACCGCTCGGCGACGGAAGCTGGTGCCTGACGACCGAGCCGTTGACCTACCGCGTCGGCGACGACGAGATCCGCATCGAGGCCGCCGTCGAGACGGGCGGACCGCTCGCCGGACCGGACCGGAGCGACGTACTGCGCTACGACCCGGGGCAGGACCACACCGTGGTCGGCGGCACCGACGCGACGACCGGGAACCGCGTCTACCTCGGTGGGCACGGACCGCAGACACTGACCCTCACACTGCGCGCCACCTCTCAGGCATGAAGGGCTGATCTCCTTGCACCTCCCACGCCAGCTCGGGCCGCTGCACGACCTGCCGGACACTCCGGAGGCGTACGACGCCGTGCTCGCCGACGTCACCGAGCAGGCCCTCGCGCGCCTCACACCCGAGGGCAACCTCGAACACCCCGACTGCGTCGACGACATCGGCGACACCTCGCTCGGCATCACCTCCCTGCTCGCCCTCGCCTGGCAGCGCGGAAAGGACCCGCGGCTGCCGGAGACGGTGCGCCGCAGCCTCGCCTTCCACCTGCGCGAGCGGGTCTACACCGAGGACAACCCCGGCTACCCGAACCTGAAGGCACGGGGCAGCGGCCTGCCGTACGCCCGCTACACCCTGGCGGCGGGCGCCCACCCCATCGGGGACTGGCCCAGCACCGTGTGGGCGCTGCTCCAGGCCGTCAACCTGCTGGATCTGGCGGAGGGGCTCGTCGAGGACGAGCAGCGCGCCGAACTCCTCTCCATGGCGCACGGCTACTGGCGCTGGCTGACCGAGGCGACCTTCTTCAACCCGCAGGAGGCCGGCAACCAGGCGATCGGCTGCGTGGTCGGCGGACTGATGCTGGCCCGGCACCTGCCCGCCCCCGACCGCGACGCGGTGCGTCGGCGCGCCCTGCGCCTGTACGAGGACGAGATCCGCGCCCACCGGGTGCGCGACCGGGGTGCCCTGCTGCCGCCCGAGCACGGCGGGGCGTACGACAACAACTACGGCCCGATCTCCCTGTCCTTCCTCGCCCAGGCCCACCGGATCAGCGGCGAGGAGGTCTTCGCCGAGGACGGCGACGCGCTCGCCCGCTACCTCGACGCCCGGCTCCCCTCGGGCGGCTTCGACAACGGCGGCCCGCGCTACAGCGAGCAGCACAGCGGCTTCGAGTCCGTCCTGGGCCTGCGCTACTTCAGCCGGCGGATCGGCTCCGACCTCGGCCGCTACCGGGGCGACACCCGCTGGGGCCGGCACGCCGTCAAGGCGGACGGCGCGGTCGACGGCCACTTCGCCTGGATGCTGGTCTGGCAGATCCAGGACACCACCCGCTGGCACCGCACACCGTCCCCGACCCCGGCCCGCCACCAACTGCGGGCGGGCACGGTCTCGGTGGCCTTCGACGACCGTATGACCCCGTCGCTCCTCGAGGCGGCCGGCACCTACTACCTCCCCGCCGCCGTGAACCGGCAGCACGGCTTCGGACCGGTCACGGACGGCTTCCTGCACTGCCGCCCGATGGGCGAGGTCCGCGTGCGGGACGTGCGCGCGGGCGGCCTGACGGCCAAGCTGGTCACCAAGCCGGTCGTGGGCCGCGACCACGTCCTGCGCCATGTGCGGTCCCTGTATGTCACCGACGGCACCAGCCTGTGGACGACGGTCGCGCTGGAGCGGCTCCCCGGAGCGCCCTACCTGCTCGCCGGCCTGCCGTACGCCACGGACGACGGCGAGAGGGTGCGCCGGACCGCGGAGGGCGCGGTCACCGCGGCCGGAGAACTCCGGCTGACGCACCCCGAGCCGGACGGCGTGGACTACTTCGACGCCCGTACCCAAGGCACCCAGGAAGAGGCGGCCTTCGCCCTGGCGGCCGACCCCCGCGGCTACGGCAACCCCGACCTGGGCTGGAGCCACCTGGTCTCCTCGACCGCACTGGAGGCCGAACCGGCCCCCGGTGCCCCGCAGGACCTGCACGTCTTCGCCGTGCGCTACGGACCGGCGGGCCCGTTCGCGCCCTCCTTCGCCCACGACGGCTCGGATCTGACGGTCCGCACCGAGGCCTTCACCGCAGTGATCGGCGAGCCGGCGGGCGACGCGCACGGCGAGCCGGAACTGATCCTGCGGCCCGCGTAGACCGTCGCTCGACACCCTTACCGCAGGACGGGCACCGCCGTGACCGGCACCACCAGGTCCGCGCGGTCCCGGGTCGGGGCGACCAGCTCCGCGTTGCGCTGGTCCGAGCGCATCACCCAGGCCACCGCCTGCTCGTGCGACTTGCCGAACTCCTCGTGCCGCGCGATCAGCCGCCGCAGCCGCTCCTCCTCGTCGAGCTCGCAGAACCACACCTCGTCCAGCTCCGGCCGCACCCGGGCCCACGCGCCCGTGCCCAGCAGCAGGTAGTTCCCCTCGGTCACCACCAGCCGGGCGGTCGGCGCCACCGGGACGGCCCCGGCGATCGGCTGCTCCAGAACCCGCTCGAAGCCGGGCGCGTAGACGGTGTCGGCGTCCTCGTGCAGCCGCCGCAGCAGCGCCGCGTACCCCGCCGCGTCGAACGTGTCGGGCGCGCCCTTGCGGTCCCGCAGCCCGAGCCGCTCCAGCTCGACGTCGGCGAGATGGAACCCGTCCATGGGCACATGTGCGACCCACGGGTCCCCGCCACCGTTCAGCTCCCGCACCAGGCGTTCGGCGAGCGTCGACTTGCCCGCCCCGGGACTGCCGGCGATGCCGAGGACGGCGCGGCGGCCGGATCGGGGGAGGGACCGGGCGCGGTCGAGGAGGTCGGCGAAGGTCAGGGTCACCACCAGAGTGTCGCACCCGTCATTCGCCTGGCCGAACAGCGTGCGGCATACCCATCCCTCACGGGTTAGCTTGGCAATGTTTTAATCATTGCCCGTTCCCCGCCCGTCCAACTCGTCGGGCTGTGGGGCTCAGAGGCCCTACGGCTCGTAGGGGTGAGGAGTGGACGATGACCCAGGGCACACGGCCCATGCCCGTCGGTGCGGGACGGCGCGACGGGGTGCTCGTGTCCGGCAGGTCGTGGCGGGCGCGCGGCGAGGTTCTGCTCGCTGCGGTGGCCGCCGCCTTCACACTCCTCCAACTCCTCCTCGTACGGCCCTCGATGGGCCTCGGCTGGGACGAGATCGTGTACGTCAGCCAGGTCGGCGGCGACGCGCCGGCCGCGTTCTTCAGCGCCCCCCGTGCGCGCGGCGTCCCGCTGCTGGTGTGGCCCGTCGCCTCCTGGTCGTCGTCCACGATCCTGCTGCGGGTCTACCTCGCCGTCCTCTCCGGGCTCGCCCTGTACCTGGTCCTGCGTGTCTGGCGCGGACTGTTCCCGGCCCGGGTCCTGGCCGGCGCGGGCGTCTTCTTCGCCACCTTGTGGGTGACCCTCTTCTACGGCCCGCAGGCCATGCCCAACCTCTGGGTGGCGTTCGGTGCCCTGCTCTGCGTCGGCTGCTTCCTGCGGGCCCGCGCCGACCGCTTCGATCGGTGGGCCCTGTGGGGCGTCCTGGCCGGCGCCCTGCTGATGGCGTGGATGCGGCCCACCGACGCCGTCTGGGTCACGCTGCCGCTGCTGGTGCTCGCGGCGGTGGCACGGCACTGGCGGCTCGGGGCCGCCCTCGTCACGGGACTGGTGGCCGGGGGCATCCAGTGGGTGATCGAGGCGTACGTCAGCTACGGCGGCCTGCACGAGCGGCTCAACGAGGCGTCCCGCATCCAGGGCGGCCTCGGCTGGAACCTCGCCGTCGACGACCAACTGCGCAGCCTGGTCGGCCGCGCCCTGTGCCGGCCGTGCGACGTGCCGACGCCCGGCCCGGCCGTCTACGCCTGGTGGCTCGTGCTGCCGCTGCTCGCCGCCTACGCCCTGGCCATCGCGGTCCGGGCCGGACGCGCCGCCCGTACCGTGGTCCCGCTGGCCTGCGCCACGACGGTCGCCTTCCCCTACCTGTTCCTGATCGGCTACGCGGCCCCCCGCTTCCTCCTGCCCGCCTACGCCCTCCTTGCCCTGCCCGTCGCCGATGCGCTGCTCCACCTGGCCACTCGCCCGAACGGCCGCCTGCGACCGGTGGTCGCCGCCGTCGTCGCGCTCGCGTCGGCCGGGCATCTGGTCATGCAGTACATCGTCCTGGACCGCACCGTGGACCGCACCACCGCCGCCCGCGTCGACTGGGCCCGCTCCGCCGCCGAACTCAACCGACTCGGCGTGCGCGCGCCGTGCCTGCTCACCGGAGCCGAGGCCATCCCGGTCGCCTACTACACCGGCTGCGACTCGGGCGCCATCAGCGGCAACAACGCCAACACCACCACGGCCGAGATCCTGCGCACCGCACGGACAATCCCGGTCGGCGCCCTCTCCGTCCCCGGCCACCAAGCACCCCGCTACGCCCAGGACTGGGAACTCCACCGCCTCCACGGCCTCGAGGTCCACATCGCACCGGCGCCGAATGCGGGCGGAGCGGGATGACGTCCGCCGCGGGGCGTCGTGAGCGCCAAAGGCGTTTCCCGGTCGTCCGGTTCAGGTAGGAGTCCGGTTGTCGGTCGGACTCAGGAGGGGGAGTGCCATGACGAGCGAGGAGCACGACGGGCGGCTGGGGGAGGAGTTCTTCACTCCGGGGACGTCGTCCTTCACCGAGTTCCTGGCCGCGCACCGCCCGGCCCTGCTGCCCATGCGCAGCCCCCTCCCCGACGGCGTCCGCGCGGCCCCCGGCCGCTTCCCGCACGGCACCACGGTGCTGGCCCTCACCTACCGCGACGGCGTGCTGATCGCCGGCGACCGCAGGGCCACCATGGGCAACCTCATCGCCCAGCGCGACCTGGAGAAGGTCCACCCCGCCGACGACCACACGGCCGTCGCCTTCGCGGGCACCGTCGGCCTCGCGCTGGACATGGTGAAGCTCTATCAGGTCGAGCTGAAGCACTTCGAGAAGATCGAGGGCGTCCCCATGACGCTCAAGGCGAAGGCGTCCCGCCTGGCCGGCATGATCCGCCAGAACCTCGGCCAGGCCATGCAGGGCCTCGCCGTCGTGCCGCTCCTCGCCGGCTACGACCCCAGGGCACCCGAGGGCGCCCGGGGCCGCATCTTCGACTTCGAGGTCACCGGAGGGCCGTACGAGAAGCACGACTTCCACGCCGAGGGCTCCGGCTCGCCGTATGCCCGAGGGGCGCTCAAGAAGCTGTTCCGCCCGGACATGTCCCGGCGCGAGGCGGTGCTCGCCGCCCTGCACGCGCTGTACGACGCGGCGGACGACGACTCGGCGACCGGCGGCCCCGACATCAACCGGCGGATCTTCCCCAGCGTCTCGGTGATCACCGGGGACGGCTTCGAGCGGCTGGCCGAGGCGGAGACCGAGGAACTGGCCCGCGAGATGGTGGAGCAGCGTGCCGCCCGGCCGGACGGGCCCAACGCCGCGCCCTGACACGCGGCCCCGCTTTCCGTCCCCATGGCCCGGAGCTGTGCTTTCCATGGCCAAGAACTGCCCCGGCCTTTACTGCACATGGTTTGCAAGTACCGGAGGATGGCTGCAGGCTGTACAACGCAGCCGCCCTCCACAGAAAGACACCTCCTCCCCGATGACGGCTGCCCCTGACTCCACTCCGACCCTCCTGGCCACCACACCCGTGTGGCACCGCGTCCGCACCTCCATGACGCGGCAGGAGTGGAGCAGGGTCGGCGGCATGGCCGCCTTCGTGCTCGCCCTGCACCTCGTCGGCTGGGTCACCCTCGTCGCCGTCGTCGCGCCCGAGCACCACGGCGTCGGTCAGCGGTCCTTCGGGATCGGCGTCGGCGTCACCGCCTACACCCTCGGCATGCGGCACGCCTTCGACGCCGACCACATCGCCGCGATCGACAACACCACCCGCAAACTGATGGGCGAGGGGCAGCGGCCGCTGTCGGTCGGCTTCTGGTTCTCGCTCGGCCACTCCAGCGTCGTCCTCGCCCTGGCCCTGCTGCTCTCCCTCGGCGTGAAGGGCCTTGCCGGACCCGTCCGCGACGACGGCTCCCGCCTCCACGACGCCACCGGCCTGATCGGTACGACCGTCTCCGGCGCCTTCCTCTATCTGATCGCGGCGATCAACCTGGTCGTCCTGGCCGGCATCTGGAAGGTGTTCCGGCGGATGCGCTCGGGCAGCTACGACGAGGCCGCCCTGGAAGAGCGGTTGAACAGCCGCGGCTTCATGAACCGCCTCCTCGGCCGCGCCACCAGGTCGATCACCGAGCCCTGGCACATGTACCCGCTCGGCCTGCTGTTCGGCCTCGGCTTCGACACCGCCACCGAGGTCGCCCTGCTCGTCCTGGCCGGCTCGGGCGCCGCGTCCGGGCTGCCCTGGTACGCGATCCTGTGCCTGCCCGTCCTGTTCGCCGCGGGCATGTCCCTGCTGGACACGATCGACGGCACGTTCATGAACTTCGCCTACGGCTGGGCCTTCTCCCAACCGGTCCGCAAGGTCTACTACAACCTCACCGTCACCGGCCTGTCCGTCGCGGTCGCCCTCCTCATCGGCACGATCGAGCTCCTCTCCCTCCTCGCCGACCGCCTCTCCCTGCACGGCCCGTTCTGGAACCGGATCAGCGGCCTCGACCTGAACACGGCCGGCTTCGCCGTCGTCGGCCTGTTCGTCGTGACCTGGGTCGTCGCCCTGGCCGTGTGGCGGATCGGCCGGATCGAGGAGAAGTGGACGACGGGCCCGCGCACCGAGGAGTCCTGACACCGCGTCGCCCTCGCCTCTCGCGCCGGTCAGCCCCGTACCCCCACGTCCTTGCGCCACCTGACGAACTGCTGGTCCGGATCGCCGGTGTACGCCCACGGCGCGCGCGTGGCGCGCCGCCCCAGCATCCGGAAGAGGGCCCCGGCGATGTCCCGGGCCCGCGCCTGACTTGCCGCGTGTGCCAGGTAGTTGAGGTCGCGCAGCTCGCCGGGGGCCACGCCCTGCTCCCCGCGGCCCATGATCCAGCGCTCCCAGGTTCGGCGTACGTCGCTGACGGCGCCGTCGTTGCTCCAGTGCTGCCCGAGCCCCATGGCGGCATGCTGTCCCTTGGCCGCGTCCAGGGCGTACCGGAACTCCTCGACCCGGGCGTACTGCACGAGCACCGGCAGCGGGCAGCCGGGCGGCGCCACCCCGGCCGCGTCGCGGGCGAAGTCGTACATCAGGCCGTGGGTGCCGTGCCAGCGCGCGGAGTAGTAGTGCAGCACCTGCAGATGACCCTCCACGCTGTACGGGTCGCGGCCGTGCAACTCGTCCCACCAGCGCCCCAGTTCCTGCCGCCGTACTCCTTGCGGATACAGCCGTGCCACGGACATCAGCGAGATCCACGGCGTGGGATCGTCTGGATACGAGTCGGCGGCCTTGAGGCACGACAGCACCGCGGTGTCGATGCGCTGCTGGTCGATCGGCACGCCCCGGCCCGCGGCGATGGCCACGTTGAACGCCCGGGCCGTCTCCGTGGCCGCCCGCAGCACCAGCGCGTCGCCGCTGTGCGGCTCGGCGGCGAGCCACGACTCCACGGTCGAACTGCCCGCGCAGGCCTGGGCGAGCAACCGGACCCGGTGGCCCCGCACCAGCCAGTCGGGCCCGGTGGCCCGCAGCAGCTCCCGCAGGCCCTGCCAGCGGCCGATGACGATGTCCTGGCGGGCACGGGTGAGGGGAGCGTCCCCGCAGTCGGGATCGAAGTCGGGAGTGAAGTCGCGTTTGAAGTTGCCTCGCGCCATCGCCGGTCCCCCTCAGAAGTCGGTGGGAAGACCCTCGTGGACGAGGGGACCTCGGTCGCCGCCGCCCCCGGCGGGGACGTAGTCCGCCTCGACGGTCCGGGTGGCGTCGAGCTTGGCGGGGCGGTAGTAGTCGCTGCCCCGCCGCCAGTACCAGAGCATCGGGACCAGCCCGGCCGCGAGACCGCCGATGCCGATCGCGATCGCCGAGCCGCTCAGCTCGCCCAGCGACTCGACGAAGATCCAGAACATGAACAGGGCCCCGAACAGCGGCCACAGCCCACCGAGGACGAAGGCACCCACCGACGTCAGCAGCACCTTGCGGTAGGCGACGACCGCCGCCAGACCCGTCAGCCCGTAGTACACGGCGATCTGCAGCCCGATCGCCGAGATGGCGTCCGCCAGGATGTCGCCCACCGTGCCCAGGGCGTTGGAGGCGACGAACATCGCCAGCGCCACCACGCCGACCACCGCGATCGCCACCCACGGCGTGTTCCACCGGTGGTGCACCCGGCCCAGCGCGGCCGGCATCGTACGGTCCCGGCCCATCGCGAACAGCGAGCGCGTGACCTGGATGAGCGTGGTCTCCAGCGTGGCGACGGTGGACAGCATCACCGCCACGATCAGCAACTTGCCGCCCCAGCCCGGCCACAGCTCCTCACCGAGCACCGCCAGCACGTTGGCGTCGTTCGCCTGGATCTGCTCCGAGGAGAGGATGATGTTCACCGCGATCGTGAACACCTCGAACAGCAGGAAGACGATGCCCACCCCGATCAGCCCCGCGAGCCCGGTCGTACGGCGGCTGTCGCGGGTCTCCTCGCTGAGGTTGCTGGTGACGTCCCAGCCCCAGTAGTAGAACGCGGCGATCAGCGCCCCCGAGGCGAACCCGGTGACCCCGTCGAAGTGCCCGAAGCCGAGCCAGGACCAGTCGAAGGCGCGGGCGTTCGGCGAGTGGAGGAGGGCGAGTACGGCGAACAGGGCCAGTATCGCCAGCTCGACACCGGAGATCGCGATCTGCGCCCGGACGGTGAGCCGGGCCCCGCCCAGCACCACCAGCAGCATGACCAGGAACCAGCAGGCGCCGACCAGCGTGGACAGCGCGGTGTTCCGCGCGAGTTCCTCGTCGAACAGGGTGAGCGTCATCGATCCGGCGGGCAGCGAGCCGGCCACCATGAACAGGGTCGTCGAGATCACCAGCGCCCAGCCGCTGACGAAGCCCAGAAAGGGGTGCAGCGTCCGCCCCACCCAGGAGTAACTCGCGCCCGCGTTCACATCGATCCGGCTGAGGCGGCTGAAGGCGAGAGCGATGCCCAGCATCGGTATCGCGCAGTACAGCAGCGCGGCCGGACTGGCCAGGCCCACCGAGCCGACGAGAACCGCCGTGATCGCTGCGATCGAGTACGCCGGGGCGCTGCCCGCGACCGCCATCACCACCGTGTCGAACGTGCCGAGGGCATTGGCTTGCAGCCCTCTGCCCGTGTTGTTGCTCATGCGCGCCGCTTTCCGTCGTGCACGACGCCGGGGCGATGCGGCCCCGACGGCGTAGAGGGGGGTGGGGTGGAACAACGCCACGAACCGCAGAGGGGTGACCTCGGGCCAGGGGCGGCGAAACGGGGTGGCGGACACTGTACGCCGTTGCGTTGTCGCACGGTCACGCCGTGTGTGCGAGTGATGATAGCCATACCCCTTGAGGTCTCAAGCGCCGTGGGATCTCCCAGGGTTGGACGACGCGCGACGGGAAACGCGTTGAGGACATGCGTGAGCCGGACCGGCAGACGCCCGCGAGCGAAGGAGGCATCCATGGGCACCGAACACACGCCCTCCGAGCAGATGGCGGACGACGCGTACCAGCCCACCGGAAGCAACGAGGAACAGCAGGACGCCGCACCGCTCGACCTCCAGGACGCCGTCGACGAGCGGACCTACGACGACACCCTCGACGAGGGCTACTCCCCGCCGGAGAAGCCCCTCGGGGTCTCCAAGCACGGCACCACCGCCGCCGAACAGCACACCGGCGAGACCCTCGACGAACGGCTCGCCCAGGAGGTCCCCGAGGTCGGCGTGCCGGCCGGCGACGAGGTGGGCGACCTCCCGGGCGGCGACGGCGAACCCGTCGACCCCGAAGCCGGCACCGACCGCGCGGGCCGACTGGTCGCCCCGGACGAGGGCCTCCGCGGCGACACCACGAAGGAGGAGATCGCCGCCGACCGGGGCATCGACGGCGGAGCGGCCGGCGCCGAGGAGGCCGCGGTGCACGTGGTCGACGACGAAGAGCTGCGGGAGGGCGGGGAGACCTGACGCCCGGCCTCGATGCGGGGGGGGCTCAGTCCCCGATGCGGTCGATCTGGCGCAGCCTGTTCGTGGCGTCCAGGGCGGCGACCTTGTACGACTCCGCGAGCGTCGGGTAGTTGAACACCGCGTCGACGAGATAGTCGACGGTCCCGCCGCACCCCATCACCGACTGCCCGATGTGGATGAGCTCCGTCGCCCCCGTACCGAAGCAGTGCACCCCGAGCAGGGTGCGGTCCGCGGGGGAGACCAGCAGTTTCAGCATGCCGTGCGAGTCGCCGATGATCTGCCCGCGGGCCAGCTCGCGGTAGCGGGAGATGCCCACCTCGAACGGCACCCGGTCCTCGGTGAGCTGGTCCTCGGTCCGCCCCACGAAGCTGATCTCCGGGATGGTGTAGATCCCGATCGGCTGGAGGTTGAGCATCGGGCCGACGGGCTCCCCACAGGCGTGGTATGCCGCCGCACGCCCCTGTTCCATGGCGGTAGCGGCCAGCGCGGGGAAGCCGATGACGTCGCCGACGGCGTAGATGTGCGGCACCTCGGTGCGGTAGTGCTCGTCGACCGTGATCCGGCCGCGCGCGTCCGCGGTCAGCCCGGCCTTGTCCAGGTCCAGCTCATCGGTGAGCCCCTGCCGGCCCGCCGAGTACATCATCGTGTCCGCGGGGATCTTCTTGCCGCTCTCCAGGATGGTCAGCGTCCCGCGCGGATGCCGTTCGACGGCGGCCACGGTCTCCCCGAAGCGGAACGTGACGGCGAGGTCGCGCAGGTGGTACTTGAGCGACTCGATCACCTCGACGTCGCACATGTCGAGCATCCCGGCGCGCTTCTCCACCACGGTGATCTTGCTGCCGAGCGCGGCGAACATCGAGGCGTACTCCATGCCGATCACCCCGGCGCCCACGATGACCATGGAACGCGGCACCCGCTCCAGCGCGAGCACGTTGTCCGAGTCCATGATCGTCCGCCCGTCGAACTCCACGCTGCCCGGTCGTGCGGGCCGGGTGCCGGTGGCGATGACGATGCGCTCGGCGGTCAGCAGCCGCTCATGGCCGGTGATCTCGCGCAGGGCGACGGTGTGCGGGTCGACGAAGCGGCCGGTGCCGGCGTAGAGGGCGACGTGGTTGCGGGAGAGCTGGCTGCGGATGACGTCCACCTCGCGGCCGACCACGTGCCGGGTGCGCGCGGTGAGGTCGGCGACGGTGATGTCCTCCTTGAGCCGGTAGCTCTGCCCGTACAGATCGCGCTGGGTGAGACCCGTCAGGTACAGCACCGCCTCGCGCAGGGTCTTGGAGGGGATGGTCCCGGTGTGGATGGACACGCCGCCCACCATGTCGGGGCGGTCGACGACGGCGACGCGGCGGCCCAGCTTGGCCGCGGCGATGGCGGCCTTCTGGCCACCGGGGCCGGATCCGATGACGAGCATGTCGAAGTCGGGCACCCTCCGGAGTCTG
Organism: Streptomyces ferrugineus; assembly: GCF_015160855.1. NCBI lineage: Bacteria > Bacillati > Actinomycetota > Actinomycetes > Kitasatosporales > Streptomycetaceae > Streptomyces > Streptomyces ferrugineus. Next base: position 4,628,207 of record NZ_CP063373.1, read on the forward strand.
ACAGCCGCAAGACCGCTTTCGAAAGGGTGAGCCGTGAACCACTGCCCGGCCGAAGTGCCGGATCCGGAACGGAAGTTGCGGCTCGGCGCGGCCCACGCGTCTTTCGCCCCGCCGCTCGGGCGCGATGTCCGGCGCGCGGGTCGATAATGCGGGTATGGGTCATCGACTGGCCGACGTGAGCACGCCGGCCCGGCTGGCCGCCCCGCAGGAGGGCATCGGCCGGGACGAACTGGCGCTCGCCACCCGCAACCACGGCCTGCCCCTCGAAGCCCTGCGCCACGACGTCACCCCACCCGGACTGCACTACGTCCTGACCCACTACGACATCCCGTACGTCCCCGACGACACCCCCTGGCCCCTGACCCTGAACGGCCGCGTCCGCCGCACCCTCCGCCTGGACCGGGCCGACCTCCGGGCATTCCCGCAGGTCACCACCCGCGTCACGCTGGAGTGCGCGGGAAACGGCCGCGCCCTGCTGACCCCCCGCCCGGTGAGCCAGCCCTGGCTCGTCGAGGCGGTCGGCACCGCCGAGTGGACCGGCGTGCCGCTGCGCCTGCTGCTCGCGGAGGCCGGAGTCGGCCCCGGCGCGGTCGAGGTGGTCTTCACCGGCGCCGACCACGGGGTCGAGCGCGGCGTCGAGCAGGACTACCAGCGTGCCCTGCCCCTCGACGTGGCCGTGGGCAGCGACCCCGAGGTGCTGGTGGCGTACGCGATGAACGGCGCCCCGCTGCCGCCGCAGCACGGCCGTCCGCTGCGGCTGATCGTGCCCGGCTGGTACGGCATGGCCCATGTGAAGTGGCTGCGCGAGATCACCGTCGTCGACGAACCGTTCACGGGGTTCCAGCAGGCCGTGGCCTACCGGCTGCGCCGGGATCCCGACGACGAGGGCGAGCCGGTCACCCGTATCGCCCCGCGCGCCCTGCTGGTCCCACCCGGCTTCCCGGATTTCATGTCCCGGGCCCGGGTGGTGCGGCCCGGTCCCGTGGCCCTGGAGGGACGTGCCTGGTCAGGGCGCGCACCGGTGACGCGCGTCGAGGTCAGCACGGACGGCGGGCGCACCTGGCGGGACGCCGAGCCGGCGCCGGACCACGGGCAGCGGTGGGCCTGGCGCGGCTGGCGGCACGACTGGACGGCGACCCCGGGCGAGCACGTGCTGACCGCGCGGGCCACGGACGCCGGCGGCGACACCCAGCCCCTGGACCAGCCCTGGAACCGCGGGGGCTTCGCCAACAACCTCGTCCAGCGGGTCCCGGTGCTGTGCCTGGACGAGGACGGGACGGCTTAGCCCGCAACGGCAACGTGGCCCGCAACGGCACTGCGAAGGCATGCGGCGTCGCCCTGGGTGCACTCCCGCGTCCCCAGGGCGACCGGTGCCGATCGTGGCGGGGTACGGCTAGGGCAGGAGCTTGTCCAAGGCGGACGGCCCCTCGGCCGCCAGCTTGCGCTTGGCCCATTCCAGGTTGCGTGGAGTGATGTCCTTGCCTGAGGCAAGGACGATGTCCTCGGGGGACACCTCGGTGCCGGTACGGGCGTGGAGCAGGTCGTCCGGGGTGGCGCGGTCCTCGGACGGCCCGGACGCTTCGGGCTGGGACGTCGGCATCATCTCTGCTCCTCGGATCCGGATCACTGGTTCGGGCCCGGTGAGGTCATCGGGTCTGTTATCACCATTCAACGCCTGAGCGGACCCTGCATCCGGAAGGGGCCGCAGACCCGCCCCGCACCGGGACCACGTCAGCCCTCGAAGGGCGTCAGCGTCAGCGTGATCCCCGTCGGCGCCGTGTCCTGGATGTACGAGGCGAAGTCGGCCACGTCGTCGAAGGCGAAGCCGTACGCCCTGCCGTCCTCGGTGGCCGTGTGCATCGCCTTGGCGTAGTGGTTGGTCAGGTCGGTCCGGTAGAAGGCGGCGGCGTCGGTCGTCGGCTGGGCGGGGTGGCTGAGCAGGGTCGAGCGGTTGAAGCCGGCGCCGAGGATCGCGGCGACGGGCCCCGTCGTGCCGTCGTTCGGGGCGGCGAGGTTGCCGTCGCAGAACAGCACGTCCCGGGTCGACGGCTTGGCGAAGGACACCTGCGCGGGCCCGTCGAAGGTGAACCGGTCGCCGCGCACCCGCCCGGTGAACGCCCCCGCGTTGGTGGTGACGGTGAGGTCCCGCCCGGTGTACGTGCTCCACACCTCGTCGATGTACGGCGCGAGGTAGTCTTTGGCGAACAGCCCGGCGTCCAGGCCGTGGCCCGGTGCGATGACGCGGGTGTCGTCCACGACGAGCCGGGCGAACTCCTCGACCTGGCGGACCGCGGCGAACGCGGCGGCACGTCCACCGGCGCGCAGCTTGCCCGTGGTCTGGTCCTCGGCGCCGGTCAGACGGATGCTCAGCGGCACGCTGAACATGTCGACCATGGTGGTGTTGCAGAACATCCCCGACGCGTTGTACGTGAACTCGGCGCAGTCGTGCAGCACCGGGTAGTTGGGGTCCGAGGTCACCCAGCCGGCCGGGTACTGCAGCGCGGCGTTGCCGTTGCCGTCGGTGACGGCCTTGAACTTGAGCTTCTCGCCGAGCGACACATAGATCCGGCCGGACATGTGGGGCAGGGACAGCCGGGTCTCGCCGCTGCCGGCGAGGGAGATGGCGTAGTCGGTGAAGCCGTCGGGGCCGTTGTCCGACAGCGCGATCGGCGCGAGGGTGCCGTCGGGCGTGACACGGACCTGCCTGCCGTCCTGGTTGCCGACGATGTAGAGGTGGACGTTCGCGTTGCCGAAGGAGCCGCTGTCGTTGACGATCGTCAGCGGCAGCGGACCCGCAGCGGCGGGCGCGCCATTGCCCGCGGACGTGCCCGCGAGGGCGTACGGGCCCATCGTGGCGGCGGCGGGGACGGCCACCGCCGCACCGCCCAGGGTGAACAGAAGCCTGCGTCGGCCGAGTCGGCGCTGGTGACGGGAAGTCATGTGGGGGGTCTCCCGGAGTACTTGTGGGGGTACTGGGGCCGTGGCGGCGAGCCGTGCGGCCCGGCTCGCCTGAGAGCGCTCTCGAAGCGGGTCGGACCGACCTCGGCCACCACCGATGGGCCCCGATGCTACGCACGACCACGGCATTGGCCAATGGGTCTGCACCAAGTTCAAATCCCCTTGAGGTGCGTGAACTTGACGGACAGCGAAACGGGCACGGCCGCTTAAGCCCTGCCTAAGGCCTGTTTAAGCCTGGTGGTCGTCTTGAGAGCGCTTTCACCTTCTAAACCGATGGACGCCCCTGCCGAAGATCACATATCCTGTGGCTCCACGCCCTGAGACGGACGGAAGGAGGCGAGTGCCGTGCGGTTCACATCACTTCAGCGCTCCCTTTTCCGTGACCCCGGCGTGCGTATCGCGATCTGACCGGGAGCGCTCCAAGCAGCCCACATCCCGGAGGAATCCGTGACCGAACTGGTCATCCGCGCGCTCACCGAGAGCGACGCCCATCTCTTCGACGCACACCCCGACCCGCTCGGCGCCCGTGAGGGCCACCGGCAGACCCGATTCCGCCCCGAGTGGAAGCGGGTGGCCCTGCGCGACGGCGACGTCGTCGCACGTGGCGCCTGGTGGGGCGGCCCCGACGACTCGGAGCCCCTCAACATCAACTGGTTCGACGTGGCCGACGGCGAGGAGGAGGCCGGCGCCGAACTCCTGCGCTCCGCCCCCTGGCGGGTCGAACTCGAGATCAACCTGCCCGGCGGCTGGCGCGACGACCCCGCCCTCAAGGCAGCCGCCGAGGCCCGCTTCAACGCCGCCCGCGCGGCCGGATACGAACTCCTCGTCGAACGCTTCCTGTACCGCTGGACCCCCGACCTCGGCCTGCCCGAGCGCCCCGGACGCCTGCGCTTCAGCGCCGAGCCCGACGACGCGGTCTTCTTCGACGCCCTGCGCCGCATCCACTCCGTCACCCTGGACGCACACGCACTGCGGGACATCGAGGAGGGCGGCCTCGACAAGGCCGCCCAGGAGGAGCTGGACTTCTTCCACTGGTGCCCGTCCCCACGGGAGTGGTGGCAGGTCGCCCACACCCCGGAGGGCGACCTCGCCGGCATCCACATCCCGGCCCACAACCCCTCCGGCCCGACCGTCGGGTTCATCGGGGTCGTCCCGGAACAGCGCGGCCACGGCTACGCCTACGACCTACTCTCCGAGTGCACCCACGTCCTCGTCGAGCAGGGCGCGGAGTTCGTCACCGGCGCGACGGACCAGGGCAACTTCCCGATGGCCGCGAACTTCGCCAGGGCGGGCTACCCCGTCGTCAAGGAACGGATCAACTTCCATGGGGTGAGCCAGGAGTAGCGACGCCAGGCCCCGCGTCACGCGACGGCGGTCCCCTCGAGCTCGACCATCTGGCCGGGGACCGCCAGTCGTGTCACCCCGAGCATCGTGGTGGCCGGCGCCACCCCGGCGGCGCCCAACCGCGACGCCAGCACGCCGTAGTGCGGGAACAGCAGATCGACGTCGGTGGTGTAGACGTTGAGCCGGACGAGGTTCGCGAGGGACATGCCGGCCTCGCCGAGCACGGCCTCCAGGTTGTCGAGGCTCAGCGCCAGTTGTGCGGCCATGTCGCCCTCGTGCAGGGGCTTGCCGTCGTCGCTCATCGCTGTCTGTCCCGAGCAGTACAGGGTCCGGGTGTGCCCGGAGACGATCTCACCCTGGTTGAATCCCAGCTCCGCCGACCACGTCACCGGGTTGACCGCCGTTCGTTCCACTGCCACATCAGCTCCATTCGATTCCTGGAATTTCGTTCCTGGGAGCAAGGAGCCTTCCAACAAAGCACGACATCCTTTGTCATGTATTCGATAGGGTTTTCGTGTGCGCGCCGATCGGTTGGTCTCCCTGGTGTTGCTGCTGCGTCAGCGCGGTCGGCTGACCGCGGACACGCTGGCCCGCGAACTGGAGGTCTCCACCCGCACCGTGCTGCGCGACATCGAGGCGCTGTCCGCGGCCGGGGTCCCGGTGTACGCCGAACGTGGCCGGCACGGCGGGTTCGCGCTGTTGCCCGGGTTCCGGACCGAGCTCACCGGACTGAACCACGACGAGGCCCTTGCCCTGCTGACCGCCGGGTCGGCGCGCGGCGAGCAGGCGTTCGGCCTCGGCTCGGCGCTCGCTTCGGCCATGCGCAAGGTGGTTGACGCGCTGCCCGAGGTTCACCGGGCCACCGCGAGCGACGCGGCCGAGCGATTTCTCGTCGAGCCGGAGACCGATCTGCTCTCACGCCCGCTGGTCACCGACGAGGTGCCGGACACGACCATGATCGAGATCCGGCGCGCGGTGCTCGCCGGACAGAAACTGCGCATCCACTACGCGGCCGCCGACCAGGCGCCCCGGTGGCGCACGGTGGACCCGATCGGCCTGGTCACCGTACGCGACCGGGGCTATCTGCTGGCCACGAGATCCGGCGCGGACCGTACCTACCGGCTGTCGCGGGTGCTGGCCGCCGAGGAACTCCCCGAACCGGCCCAGCGACCGGACCGGGTCGATCTGGACCAGGTCTGGCGGGAACGCTGTGCCCAGTTCCTCTCCAGCGACCACATCGCCGTACTCATCCGGGTGAACCCGGAGCGGTGGGAGGACCTGCTGGGCACCGCGGTAGCCGTCCGCGCCGCGGAACCCGAGACGGACGGACGGCTGCGGCTGGAGGCGACGTTCCAAGACCTGCGCCACGCCGAGTGGGCGCTGTGGCAGCTCGGCACGGACGCGGAGGCCTTGGCCCCCGAGTCGTTGCGCACCAGTCTGCGTGACCGCGCCGCCGCCATCGCCGCCCGTTACGGAGACGCATCCTGAAGCCTTGGCCAGGGCGCGGAAGTCACCTGGAGGAGCGAGCAGTTCGGCGGTGGGAGGATCCAGTGGAGCGAGTCCCGCTGGGCGAGCCCTCAGCGGCTGCCGTTCAGCAACCCCTCCGCCTCGGCCAGAATCTCGGTCACCCGCAGCCCGAACGCCGCGTCGCACGCGTGCGCGTTGCCGGTGCCGGCCGCGGTGAGCAGGCCGTCCCCGGCGCGGATCAGGGCGGACACCGCGCTCTCGGTGCTCTCCGGGAGCACCGTCACCCCGGCCGCGCCCCGCAGTTCCACCGTCGCCCCTGCGGCGGCGGGCGGTGCCGTCAGGCTCAGGGTCAGCGTGCTCGACGCGCCACCGGCGTGATCGAGGACCAGGTGGACGGTGTCGCCCGGGCCGGGCGCGGCCGCCGCCACGCGCCTCGCGTCCCCCAGGACCGGCAGCAGCACGGACAGCGCATGCGGGCCCACGTCCCACAGCGCGCCCTTCTCCCGCCGCCACGGCGAGTCCGCGAACGGATTGCCGTCACCGCTGAACACCGCCCCGAGCCACTGTGCCCGCCCGGTGAACCATCCTTGCGCGGCCGCCTGTTCGGAGATCCACGCCTCGGTCTCCGGCTGGAACCGGGCGGTGAAGAAGACGACCGAAGCGACCCCGGCCGCTTCGACGCCCTCGACGACGGCCCGCGCCTGCTCCACCGTCGGCGCGAGCGGCTTGTCCAGCAGCAGATGGCAGCCCGCCCGCGCGGCCCGCACCGCCAGCTCGGCCTGAACGGCGGGCGGCAGGGCCACGGCCACCGCGTCCACGTCGGCGAGCAGCGCGTCGACGTCGTCGTAGGCGCGCACGCCGTAGCTGTCGGCCAGCTCCTTCGTGGGGGCGGCACGGCGGCCCCACACCCCGACGAAGTCCAGGTCCCCGTGCCGGCTCAGGGCGGGGGCGTGGGCCATCTGGGCCCACGGGCCGGTGCCGAGCAGTCCTATGCGCATGCCGCCGCCTCTCACTGTGCCGAAGCTCTCGCGACCGATGCCGGGCCGCCGGGCGGCTGTCGATCGATCGAGGTGAGCGTGCCACATCGACCGGGAGGCCGTGCAAGCGGTTGCACGGCCATCTCGGCGGCACAGCCGCGATTTCCATCGGACCTCGCGCGTCCCGGCGGCGACGCTGGAGTGGGTCCGGAACGGCCCGTGACCCCACGGACCGTCCGCGGACGACAACGTTGCCCGCGCGACGGCCGAAAGAGCCGAAAGAAGGGGCAGGAACCCTCGCCCGGCTCCTGACCGGCCGTACCACCTTCGTGGTCGCCCACCGTCTGTCCACCGTGCGCCGCGCGGACCGGATCGTGGTGATGGGGGACGGCCGTATCCAGGAGATCGGCACCTACGAGGAACTCCTGCGCCGGGGCGGGGCCTCCACGGCACTGCACGGCGGCCGGGTCGCCTGACGCGTGCTGTCCCACCCGCTCCACCGACGCGCCGTGGTGGAGCGGGTGGCACGGCCGGCTACGGCAGGCCCACCACTCGGCCCAGCTCGATCCGGTCGATGTCCGGCGCCCAGGCGGTCGCGTTGCCGAACGTCACCTTGTTGGACCCCTTCCTCAGATCGACCGGCACGCCCACCGTCCAGTAGTCGTCCGAGCTCCAGGTGTTCTTGAAGGTGACGCGGACCGGCGCTCCGTCGCCCACCGTGATGTCCGCCGTACGGGACATGATGTCCGTGTTGTAGGCGTGGCCGTTGTCGCGCCGGTCGTTGTGCGCGTAGTGCACGACCAGCAGATAGCGGCCGGAGCTTGGCGCCCGCACCGTGAACTCGGCGGTGGAGGAAGGGCTGTTGCCGAGTCGGCCGATGTACGACCCGCCGGAGGCGTACGCCGAGTCGACCAGCTCGGCCCCGCCCGCGAGCGTGGCCGAGTCGGCCTCGTGGCCGAGGGTGCCGGCCGTCGAGCCGGCGCCCGAGACGGTGAGAGAGCGGACGGAGGCGTGCTGCGCGGTCATCGCGACGCGGTTGTTGCCCGCCGCCAGGTACAGCCGCAGGGGCCGTCCGGGCGCCGCCGTCACCGTCTCCCCGTGCAGGGCGAGCCGCACCGCCGCCGAGGCCCTCGGCACCACCGTGTAGTAGCCGTCGCGCGGGGCGTAGACGTCGAAGACCGCCTGGTCACCGGAGCGCAGGACGAGCGCACCCGTGCCCACCCCGGCCGACGAGGAGTAGTCGTACGACGGCCTGCCGCTGATGTCCGCGAGCGTGGCCTCGTACGAGGCGGAGGGGACGCCGTCGCGGGCGGTCAGGTCGACGCGGTCGAGCGTGACCTCGGCGGCGCCCTTGGCCAGCGTCAGCTCATGGGTGCCCGCCGACAGGCGTATCGGCAGTTCCTTCTTGGCGCGGTAGGTCCAGTTCTCGGTGGAGGGGTAGGTGACGGTGACCGGGTCGCCGCCGTCGACCGACAGCCGCTGGGTGGCCGGGGCGCCGGACTGGTTGCCGTAGAGGATCGCCAGGTCGTACGTCCCGTCGCGCGGGACCGTGACCGTGAAGTCGACCTTGCTGGTGGCCTGGTTGAGGGAGCCGACGTCCTTGGTGCCGGAGGCGGCGTAGCCGTTGGCGTTCTCGACCGTGCCCTGGGTGTAGACCTTGCCGTCGGTGACGGCCGCCGCCTCGGCCTCGTACGACGCCGACCAGGGGACGGAGGGCGTGGCCGGGGTGCCGGAGCCGCCCGGGGTGAGCACGATCCGGTAGGCGGACATCTTCCGCATGCCGCGCAGCGGAACGGTCACCGAGCCGTCGTCGGCCACCTTCACCTTCACCCGTGCGAGGACACGGGGCGTCGCGTGCTGACCCTCGTAGCCGGACCAGGCGGCCTCGGCGACGGTCGCGGTGACTGTCCGGCCAAAGACGGACCGGGGGACATGGCGGACCACGACGTCGGAGTCGCCGGCGGAACCGCCGAGCAGCACCTGGGCCTGGCGGCGCCCGGTGTCCAGGGAGGCGAGGCCCTGGAGGGTGTCGATGGTGTCGGCCTGCGGCGGGGTCACCTCGACCGTGTCGCCGGTCAGCCCGGCGTACCAGCGGAAGAACCACCAGCCGCCGTTGGGGATGTTGGAGCGGACCACATGGCCGCTGAGGTTGCCCGCCGCGTCCCAGTAGGCCGCGTTGGCGTACACCTTGTTCCTCTCGAACATCGACACCCACTGCACGAGCTGCCCGGGCACGGACAGGTCGCGGCGGTTGGCGTACTCGTCGATGTTGATCTTCAGCGGGGCGATGCCCGCCTCCCGCTCCAGGGAGCGGTAGTCGTCGTAGTGCGCCTGGAAGTCCCGCAGCGAGCCGGAGCCCAGCTCGTGCCAGGTCATCACCTGGGGCAGGACGTCCTCGCGCTTGGCGAAGGCGAGGAAGTCCCTGAGCAGTCGGGTGTGATAGGCGGCTTCGTTCGGGCCCGCGATCCTCGCGTCCGGATCGATCGCGCGGATCCGGTGGTACACCGTCTTCCAGTCCCTGAAGAACCGGTCGCGGTTGGCCTCGTACTGGGCCTGGTCGGCGACCCCGAGCTTGTACCAGATCTGGTCGGGTTCGTTGAACGGGATGTAGACGAAGCGCTCGCTGTTCGGGTCGGCCGCGACCTCCTTGGCGATCTTGTCGACCTTGGGGAGGTAGTCGTCGATGCCGAGGTCCTCGTACGGCCACTTGGCGTAGATGTCCTGCATCATCACGTTGATCTCGCCGCCGCCGTTGCGGAAGAACGACTTGGAGACGGTGAGCGCGTCGCCGTTGGGGTGCTGGGCGCCGCCCTCCGGCTTCTGCGAGATGCTGGTGACCTTCAGCGGCGCCAGCGCGGCGTCGCTGGGCACCCCGTCGTCGCTGAGCCCGTACAGCGCTCCGTTGGCGCCGAGCATCACCGGGCCCTCGGAGGCGGCCAGGTCGACGGTGAGGCGCTGCGGGTCGGTCGCTGCCGACGCGGGCCCGGCCGCGGGGAGGGTGCCTGCCATGGCGGTTGCTCCAAGTACGGCTGTGACCAAGGTGGTTCTGATGCGGGATCTCGTACGGGCTCGTGTGCGGGTGGGGGTGATCACGCTGCTGGACCTCCAGTCACTGCGGTCATTTGACGGCTCCACTGGTGATTCCGGACACGATCTTTCGCTGGCCGACGACGAACACGGCGACCATCGGCAGGCTCATCACCACGACGTACGCGAAGACGAGATGCCAGTTGTTGAGGTAGAGCTGGGCGCTGGCGACCTGGTAGAGGTTCAGTGGGAGGGTGGCCCGCTCGCCGCCGCCCAGGACGAAGAAGGCGTAGAAGACGTCGCTCCAGGCGTAGAGCATCACCATGATCGTCGCGGTGGCGATCACCGGCCGGAGCAGTGGCAGTACGATCCTGCGGAAGATCCGCCAGGGTGTCGCGCCGTCGATCCGGGCCGCCTCCTCCAGCTCCATGGGGATGGCGCGGATGAAGCCGGTCATGAAGAAGATCGACGTGGACAGATACATGCCGGTGTAGACGGCGATCATGCCGGGCCGGCTGCCCGCGAGGCCGAGCTGGCGCAGCTCCATCACGATGGTGATGACCGCGGGCGGCAGCAGCAGTCCGCTGATGCACAGCGCGTACGCCGTCGACACCAGCTTGGACTTGCGACGCGCGAAGACCCAGGCCGCGCCCGCCCCGAGGAGCAGCACGAGGACGACCGAAGGCACCACGACCAGCAGGGAGTTGAGGAAGCCGCGCAGCATCTCGCCCTGCCCCACGGCGTCCGCGTAGTTGCCGCCGGGCTGCCAGTGCCGGGGCAGGTCCAGGTTCGGCTTGATGGACTCCGCCTGGGGCTTGGCCGAGGTGACGGCGACCAGCCAGAGCGGTACGCCGACGGCCAGGCCGGCCAGCAGCAGGACGAGGGCGGGGCGGCCGTACCGCCAGGCGACGGTGGCGCTCACAGCAGCTGCTCCCTTCGCCTCAGGCCGACGACCAGCGGAATCGCCACGGCGACCACGACCAGGAACAGGACCAGGCTCATCGCGGACGCCTGGGCGTACAGGCCCTGTCCGAAGACCCGGAACATGTAGATGTTGAACACCTCCGTGGCGGCGGCCGGTCCACCGCCCGTGGTGGCCTGCACGATGTCGAAGGTGTTCATCGAGCCGATCAGCGCGGTGGTGACGTTGAAGGTGACGGCCGGTGCGAGCATCGGCCAGCGCACCGACCAGAAGGTCCGCCAGGGCCCGGCGCCGTCCATCCGCGCCGCCTCCAGCATGTCGCCGGGGATGCCCTTGAGCCCGGCCAGATAGATCAGCATCGACAGGCCCATCCACTTCCAGCCGTGGATCAGGGTGACCACCACCAGCGTCCACGTCGTCGAGCCCAGCCACGGGATGTCCGTGCCGAGCACCGAGTTGAGGGCACCGTCCTGATCGAGCAGGGCCTGGAACACATAGCCGGTCGCGAGCGCCGAGATCAGCACCGGCAGGAAGAACACGGCACGGAAGAACCGGTTGAAGCGGGAGTCGGACTCCAGCAGCAGCGCCAGCACCAGCCCGAAGCCGTTCTGGAACAGCGCCGCCAGCAGCGCGTACAGCAGCGTCGTACGGATGGCGCGCAGCAGTGAGCCGTCGTCGGCGACGGTGCGGAAGTTGTCCAGGCCGGTGAACGCGATGTCCGCGTGGTACGAGGACCAGTTGGTGAACGGGTAGTAGAAGTTGAGCAGGTTGGGCAGCAGGAAGAACCCCGCGAAGACGACCAGCGCGGGCAGCGCGAACCACCAGGGGTGGTGCACGGCCGCGCGCGGCAGCCGTCCCACGCCCTTGGGCGCGCCCTGCGCGGAGGTCTGCTCGCGCGTGTGTACGACAGTGTCCGCCATCGCTAGAACCCGGGCGCGCCCTGGGCCTTGGCCACCTGCGCGAACTGGTCCTGGATGGCCTGGGCGGCCTGCTGGGCGTCCTTCTTGCCGTAGATCATGTCGGCGAGGTAGAGGTGGGTGTCGGGGGCGACGATCGCCTTGGCCTGGAAGACTCCGATGGCGGTGGACAGGGCGTCGACCTGGGCCGTGGCGGTCTGCGGCAGTCCGCCGGGGGTGGGCACGGACGGCTGCACGGACGGGATCTTCATCGCCTTGATGTAGTCGGCGTAGCCGGGCCCGAGCCAGAAGGCCAGGAACTGCCGGGCCGCGTTCTGCCGCTTGTCGTCACCGGTCTTGAAGGCGACCACACCGTTGGTCTGGTCGGGGGAGTACAGGCCGGTGGCGGAGGAGTTGGCGACCGGGAACCAGCCGATCTTCTCGTCGATCTCGGCGGTGGAGTACTTGGCCTGCAGCTGGCTCTGGAAGGACGTGACGTTGAGGACCATGCCGACGTCGCCCTTCCACAGCGCGTCGGCCTGTCCGGTGAAGGTGCCGGTGCGGTAGTTCTTCTGCGCCAGTCCGGCGTCGAGCAGCTTCTCCTTGTACTTCTTGATCGCGCCGACGACGACCGGGTCGGTCCATTTCTCCCGGTTCTTGTTGAGCCCGTCCCACCACGCCTTGTCGAGGTCGGTGAGCTGGAGCTGCATCTGCCACTGCAGGGGCCACTTGTCGCCGCCGGCCTCGTAGAGTGCGGCGGCGTCCGTGTCGTCGACGACCTTGTGGCCGAGGGCGAGCAACTCGTCGTAGGACTTGGGGAAGTCCTTCTCGCTCAGCCCGGCCTGCTCGAAGACGTCCTTGTTGTAGTAGACGCCGAGCATGGCGGGGCTGGTGACGATCGCCGCGTACCGCTTGCCGTCGATGACACCGAGCGACTTCTCGGTGTCGCCGAGCCGGGAGACCCAGTCCTCCCTGTCGAGGGTGAGGAGGTTCTGCTGCGGCTGGACGAACGGCAGGGTGGAGATCGACGGCTGCCAGAACATCAGGTCGGGGCGGTCGCCGGAGGCGAGCTTGGTCGGCACGTTCTGCTCGTACAGGTCCGGGATCGCCTGGGTCCGCACCGTCGCGCCGGTGGCCTTCTCGAAGGCGTCGATGACCTGCTTGGGCGCGTTGACCGTGTTCTGCGCGGTCCACATCGTCAGCTTCACGCCGTCCAGGCGGGCGGTCGGATTCACCGCCGGCTGCCCGGTGTCGGACGTGGAGTCCGCGGCCGTGGGGTCGCTGCACGCGGCAGCGGCCAGACCGAGCGCGCCTATCAGTGCCAGTGCGGGGAGTGCTCTTCTCTTCATCACGTGCCTTTCGGAGCAGGTGGTTCAGGAAGCCGGACTCACAACGGCCTTGTGTTCAGGGCGGGTTCAAGCAGGCGGCGGCCCCGAGCTCTCCCGCACCACCAGCTCCGGTACGGACACGGGGTGCGGGGCGACCTGCGCGGCCTCCTCCAGCACCCCGTGCAGCAGGGCGAACGCGGCCCTGCCCAGGCCGGTGAAGTCCAGGCGTACGGTCGTCAGGGACGGGGTCAGATAGGCGGAGTGCGGGGCGTCGTCGAACCCGGCCACGCTGACCTCGCCGGGCACCGGGCGGCCGGACTCGTGCAGGGCGCGCAGCACCCCGAGCGCGAGGTCGTCGTTGCCGCACAGGATCGCCGTGACGGCCGGGTCCCGCGCCAGCTTCCGGCCCGCCGCATGGCCGCCCGCGGGGCCCCAACTCCCCTGCACCGGGCGGGGTTCGGGCGCCCCGGCCTCGCGCAGTGCCTGCCGCCAGCCGCCGGTACGGGCGCTGGTGCGGCGGGTGCTGGACGGGATGGCGACGTAGTGCACCGTCTCGTGGCCCAGCGAGAGCAGATGGCGGGTCGCCCGGTAGGCGGCCTCCCGGTCGTCGGCCCACACCCAGGGGCGGTCCCCGCCGGGCGGGCTCGCCGGGGTCTCGACCACGCCGACGACCGGGAGCTCGGCCGGGATGGCGCCGAGCGCCGCGACACCGGCCGGATCGTACGCGATCACGATCAGCCCGCCGCCCGCGTCCGCCGCCCGCCGCACCTCGGCGGCGACCGCGCCCTGGTCGGCCGATTCCAGTACGCCGATCCCGACCGCGTAGGACGCCGCGCGGGCCGCCTCCTCGACGCCCTGGAGGATGGAGGCGTAGCCGTAGTGGGTGGTGTTCGCGGTCAGCACGGTCACGGCCCTGGAGCGGCCGCTGGCCAGGGCGAGCGCGGTGGCGTTGCGCCTGAAGCCCAGCTCGTCGATGGCGGCGAGCACACGGTCCCGGGTGGTGGGCTTGACGCTGGGATGGCCGTTGATCACCCGGGAGACGGTCTGGTACGAGACGCCGGCGGCGGTCGCGACGTCCCTGATGCTCGCCGGGCGCCTTGTGTGACCGGTCACATTCATGCCAGGATTGTGACCGGTCACACAGGGGCCGTCAAGAGACCGTAACGAGGGATTCACGCGACTGCCTCCGGCGGTACGGGCAGGGCGGGGTCGGGAGGGGAGACACCTTGACCGGTACGCCGGATGTCGCGCAGGAGGACTCCAACCGCCCGCACGACGGCTTCAGTTGGGGTCACTCGATGCTGCGGGCCGAGTTCGCCTTCGCCCCTGACGACACCCTGCGGCTGGTCGGACTGGACCGCCCGGGGGCGATGCGGGCCGCCGATCCGGAATCCGCCCTCCCCCTCGTCGAGCTGACCGCCCTCGGGCACGGCAGCGGCTGGTCCGGCCCGCGCTTCACCGGCACGGCCCTCGGTAGCCGGCTGAAGTACCGCCGCCATCGCACCGGCAGGCGCGGCGACTGGAGGTGGCTGCACGTCGAACTCCACGACCCGGCCACGGGGTTGACGGCGTTCGTCGAGCTGACGTCCCCCGCCGGACTGCCGGTGCTGCGCTCCCGCGTCCGGCTGCGCAACGACGGCCCCGAGCCCCTCGTCGTCCAGTCCGTCAGCAGTCTGCTGGTCGCCGGCCTGCCGGCACCGGACGCCCTCGACGTGCGCCGGGCCCGCAACGACTGGCTGGCGGAGTGCCGTTGGTACACCGAACCGCTGCGCGACACCGTCGCCGACATCGACGTCGACGCCCACCAGCACGACAGCCGCGCCGCCCTCGTCCTCGCCGGGCGCGGCAGCTGGCCCACCGACGGCCATCTGCCCATGGGGGCGCTGACGGAGCGGGGGAGCGGCCGGACCTGGCTGTGGCAGATCGAGTCCCCGGCCGGCTGGCGCTGGGACCTGGGCCAGAGCGCGCGCGGCACGTACCTCGCGCTGAACGGCGCCACGGACGCCGAGCACCAGTGGCGGATCCGGCTCGCCGCCGGCGAGGAGTTCACCACCGTGCCGGGGACGTTGGCCCTCGGCACCGGGTTCGACGCGGCCATGGGCGCCCTGACCTCGTACCGCCGTGCCGTGCGCCGCCCGCACGCGGACCACACCGCGCTCCCGGTGGTCTTCAACGACTACATGAACACGCTCATGGGCGACCCCACGACACAGAAGCTGCTGCCCCTGATCGACGCGGCCGCGGAGGTGGGCGCCGAGTACTTCTGCATCGACGCCGGCTGGTACGACGACTCGTCGGACGGCGGCTGGTGGGACGGCGTCGGCGAGTGGCGGCCCGCCGCGCGCCGCTTCCCCGCCGGCGGCCTCCGGGCGGTGCTGGACCGGATCCGCGAGCGCGGCATGGTGCCCGGGCTGTGGCTGGAGCCGGAGGTCGTCGGCGTACGCAGCCCCGTCGCCGCCGCGCTCCCGCCGGACGCCTTCTTCCAGCGCGACGGCATACGCCTCACCGAGCAGGGCCGCCACCAGCTCGACCTGCGCCATCCGGCCGCCCGGGCGCACCTCGACAAGACGGTGGACCGGATCGTCGGCGAGTGGGGCGTGGGCTATCTCAAGCTGGACTACAACATCGTGATCGACCCGGGCACCGTCGCCCCCGGCGACCTCGCACCGGGCGCCGGACTGCTCGGCCACGCCCAGGCCTACCTCGACTGGCTCTCGGAGGTGCTCGACCGGCATCCGCACCTCGTGATCGAGAACTGCGCCTCGGGCGGCATGCGCATGGACGGAGCCACGCTGTCCGTCGCCCAGCTCCAGTCCACCAGCGACCAGCAGGCCCCGCTGAGCTACCCGCCGATCGCCGCCGCCGCGCCGACCGCCGTACCGCCCGAACAGGGCGCCGTCTGGGCCTACCCGCAGCCCGGCCACGACGACGACCTGATCGCCTTCACCCTGGGCGGGGCACTGCTCGGCCGGATCCATCTGTCCGGCCACCTGGACCGCATGACGCGGCACCAACTCGCCCTCGTGAGCGACGCGCTGACCACGTACAAGACGATCCGCCGGGACCTGGCGCGGGCGCTGCCGTTCTGGCCGCTGGACCTGCCCGGCTGGACCGACCCATGGCTCGCCCTGGGGATGCGCTCGCCCGACGAGCGCACGACGTACGTCTCGCTCTGGCGCCGTGGCGGCGAGCCGGTACTACGGTTGCCGGTGGACCACCTGACCGGTCGCGAAGTCCACACGGAGATCCTGCACCCCTGCGCCGCGCCGGCCGACGCGGCGGTCTGGGACGGGGACGCGCTGCGGGTGACGCTGCCGCACACGCCCGGCGTCCTGCTGGTCCGGCTCACGGCGGGCGGCTGAGCACGCCGGCCCTGGACGGCACATGTCCGGCAAGACAACGGAGCGATAACAGAAGGCAACTGATAGAGGCCTGGCGAGGTCTAGTCCGCCATGAAGATCTCTTTCCTGCTGCACAACGCCTACGGGATCGGAGGCACGATCACCACCACGTTCAACCTGGCCCAGGCACTCGCCGAGCGGCACGAGGTGGAGATCGTCTCCGCCCTGCGGCACCGGGAACACCCGAACTTCACCCTGGACCCGAGAGTGTCCCTGCGGCCGCTGGTGGACCTGCGGCAGGAGAAGGAACATCCACTGCATCTCAGACCGGCGCGCGTGTTCCCCGCCGCCGAATACCGCTACCGGCAGTACAGCGAGCTGACCGACCAGCGGATCGGCGAAGCCCTGGCGGCGACCGACGCCGACGTCGTCATCGGCACCCGGCCGGGGCTCAACGTGCACCTCGCCCTCCAGGCACCGGAGCACGTCGTCCGCATCGGCCAGGAGCACCTCACCCTCGACAACCACTCGCCCCGCCTGCGCACCGCACTGCGCCGCGCCTACCGCCGACTCGACGCGCTCACCACCGTCACGGAGGCCGACGCCGCCGCCTACCGGCGCAAGATGCGGCTGCCCGGAGTCCGGGTGGAGGCCCTCCCGAACAGCGTCCCCGATCCGGTGCTGCCCCCGGCGGACGGTGCCGCGAAGGTGGTGGTCGCGGCCGGCCGGCTGGTCCCCGTCAAGCGCTACGACCTCCTCATCGAGGCCTTCGCCCCGGTCGCCGCCGCACACCCGGACTGGCAACTGCGCATCTACGGCAAGGGCGAGGAACACGAACGGCTGCGGGAGCTGATCCACCGCCTCGGTCTGTACGACAACGCCTTCCTGATGGGCGCCGCGGCCCCCATGGAGGCGGAGTGGGTCAAGGGCTCGATCGGCGCGACCGCGGCCAACTTCGAGCCGTTCGGCATGACCATCGTCGAGGCGATGAGCTGCGGACTGCCCGTCGTGAGCACCGACTGCCCGTACGGGCCCGGCGAGATCATCGAGGACGGCGTCGACGGCCGGCTGGTACCGGTCGGGGACCGCGAGGCCATGAGCGCCGCGCTGCTGGAACTCGTCGGCGACGAGGAGCGCCGCCGTCGGATGGGGCGCACGGCACTGGAGAACGCGCGACGGTACTCCCCGGGCCCGGTCGTCGAGCAGGCCGAGCGCCTGATCGACGAGGTGAGGGCCGGGCGGAGCACCGGGCGACCGGCCTCACCGGAACCCGGCCGAATACAACACGCTCTGGTCAGCCAGGGCTTCGCCGCACGCGACGCCGCGTACACCGTGGCCTCGGGCGCGCTGCGCGCGGTACGGAGGGGACGCCGATGAACACGAAACCCGGTACGACAGGTGCCGGCGGCCCGCGCGCCGACTGCACGGCCGACGCGGACGGCCGGATCACCTTCACCCTCGAGGCGCCCGCGACCGCCGCCCGCCTGCTGTTGAGGCTGCGCCCCAAGAAGGGACAGCCCGAGAAGGTCCTGCACACACTCGACCTGGAACCCGCGGCGGACGGCCGCCTCCGGGCCGTCCTGGAGCACGAGCCCGTACTCGCCGAGGGCCGTTGGGACATGTACCTGATCCCCGAACCGGGCGCGCCCCGCCGGCGACTGCGCCCCGGTCTGCGTGACCTGCGGGCCCTCGTCGACGGCCACCGACGGGACCGGCCCTCGCCGGTCGCCGTGCGGATCCCGTACGCCACCAAGGACGGCTACCTCGCGACGCGGGCCTGGCTGCGCACCGCCCACGCGGAGGTCGCGGGCATCGATGTCACGGACCGCACGATGACGGTCAGGGCACGGCTGCACGGCACCTCGTTCAGCGGGGGAGCCACCGTGCGCCTGCGGCTGCGCGGCGGTGGCGGCACCGTGCGGACCCTGGTGCCGCGCGTCGAGGACGACGGCCGGGGGTTCTCGTTCACCGTGGAGTACGGGGAGCTGGTGGCCGACGACGCCGGAAACCGGGTCTGGGACCTGTCCGTCCGGGCCGGATCGGCCGAAGGGACGGCTCCGGTCCGGATCGGCCGTCTCCTCGACGACGTGGCGGACCGCAAGGAGGTCTTCGTCTTCCCGGAGGCCGTGGTCGGCGGCGCGGTCGTACGCCCCTATTACACGGTCGACAACGATCTCTCCGTACTTGCGGACAGAACCTGACCGCAAGTGTTCCTACGGTCGTTCCATGACGCAGACACAGCAAGCACAGAAGATCCTTGTCACCGGAGCCACCGGAACCGTCGGCCGCCAGGTCGTGGCCGAGCTGCTCGCCCGAGGCCACGCGGTCCGCGCCCTCACCCGGGATCCGGCGAAGGCCGACTTCCCGCCCGGCGTCGAGGTGGTCCGGGGCGACCTGACCGAGCCCGACAGCCTGGTCCCGGCCCTGGAGGGTGTCACCGGCGTCCACCTGATCACCTTCGGCGGGGCCTACTTCGCCCCGCTGGAGACCGGCCCGCGCATCCTGGAGCTGGCCCACGCGGCCGGGGTGCGCCGGGTCACCGTGCTGCACGGTGGCGGGGGGACCCCGCTGGAGGACGCGGTGCGGGCGGACGACGGGGTGGACTGGACGGTGGTCATGCCGGTCGAGTTCATGGGCAACGCCCTGGAGTGGGCGGACGGGATCGTGACCTCGGGCGAGGTGCGCGAGCCGTTCGTCTCCCGGCTGAGCGCCATGGTCCACGAGGGCGACATCGGCGCCGTCGCGGCGGTCGCGCTCACCGAGGAGGGGCACGGCGGACAGCAGTACGTGATCACCGGGCCCGAACTGCTCACCGTCGCCGACAAGGTGGCGACGATCGCGGAGGCCCGCGGCCAGGAGATCGCCCTGGTCGAGCTGACCGAGGAGCAGGCCGTCGCGCAGTGGCGGGCGGCGGGTCACCCCGAGGACGTGATCGGGTTCCTGCTGGAGGCGTACGGCAACACACCGGAGATCGGCCGCACGGTCGTCGACACCGTCGAGAAGGTCACCGGCAGGCCCGCCCGCGCCTTCGGCCAGTGGGCCGCGGAGCACGCGGCCGCGTTCAAGGCGGGCTAGCACCACCGCTCCGCCGTGTCGTGGACGTCCTGTGCGTGCGACTCGCACGAACAGGACGTCCGCGCCGGCGGAGGGGGGCGCTCGAAATGGCCAAATCGGGGCCGGAAGTCGTCTAGACCTCTCAGGAGCCTTGAACCGGCAGGTCCGGGTCTGCTTGGGTGACGGACCGATGGCCGCCGTCCGGCGGCGTATAGGGGGAACGGTTTCTGTGCGGGGCCGGCGACGGGGGCGTGCATGCGCTGGGACTCCGACTCGCGGTTGAGCGGGCGGGGCAGGCTGTTGCGGCCGCACATCACTCTCACCCTTCATGCAGACCAGGGGAAGGTGCATGAGGCATTTCCGGCTGCTCGTCCTGGGCAACGGCATCTCGGCGTACGGCAGTTACCTGAACATGGTGGCGCTGAACGTCTTCGTCTACGACGCCACGGGCAGCGCACTGGCCGCCGGGCTCTTCATGGCCGTACGGCTGGCGACGAGCGTCGTGTCGGGCTGGGTGAGCGGCCGGCTGGTCTCGGCCCATGACCGCAAGCGGCTGATGGTCGGTGCCGACCTGTGCCAGGCCGCGGCGCTGCTGACGCTGCTGCTGGCGCCGGACGGCATGCGCACGGGCCTGCTCTACGCCCTCGCCGTGGTCACCGGCGGCTGCTCGACGCTGTCCCAGGTGGCCCTGCGCAGCAGCATCCCGGAGATCGTGGGGGCGGAGCACCGCGTGCGGGCCAACGGGCTGCTGGTGACGGGGCGTTCGCTGGCCATGATCGCCGGGTTCGCCTCGTCGGGCCTGGTGGTGGCGCAGCTCGGGTACTCCGCCGCGTTCGCGCTGGACGCCGCGACCTTCCTGGTCTCCGCGACGGTGCTGTTCCTGCTGCCCGTGCGCACCAAGGCGGCCGCCGCCGACGGAGGTCCGGCCGAGACGTCCGGTGCCGTGCGCTGGACCGCGCGGATGCTGCTGGGCACCGCGCCGGTGCTGATGGCGATGATCGCGGTTCGCGCCGTGGACGGGCTGGGCTCCTCGTCCCACAACGTCGCCCTGCCGATCTACTCCAGCAGCCTGGATCCCGACCATCCGGCCACGTTCATCAGCCAGTTCTGGGCCACATGGGCCATCGGCAACATCGTCGCCCAGCAGGTGATCGGCCGTGTCACCAAGAAGACCGGGCGGACGCCGGGGGAGCGGGCCTTCGCGCTCGGCGCCTGTGTGATGTCGGCGGGGTTCATCGTGGTGTTCTGCGGACTGCCCACCGCGCCCGCCGTCCTCGCCGCGCTCGTCGCCGGAGCCGCCGACGGATTCACCGAGATCGTCTACGTGTCGCGGCTCCAGACCGCCCCCGACGACCAGCGCGGCCGCCTGTTCGGGCTCTCCGCCTCGGCCGAGAACACCGGCTTCGGCCTCGGCATGCTCGTCAGCGGCGCCCTGCTGGAGAAGTTCTCCCCGCTGCACGTGGTGGCCGCCTTCCACGGCCTGGCGATCGCCCTGTGCCTGGCCCTGCTGCTGTCCCTCCTCAGACGGGGCGGCGCGCGCGGCCCCGGCGCCGAGGAGAGGGCCGACCGTGACACATCGACAGTGGTCAAGGGACGCGGCTGATGACGACGAGCGAACCCGACCCGCGGATGGCCGTCATCGGCATGGCCTTCCGGCTGCCCGGCGCCGACACCCCCGAGACGTTCTGGCGCCTCATCCATGACGGCACGGACACCATCACGCGCTTCACCCAGGAGGAGCTGGCCGCCGCCGGTGTCCCCGCCGAGGAGTACCGGGCACCGGACTTCGTCGGCGCCTCCGGGGTACTGGACGACATCGCCGGCTTCGACGCCCAGCACTTCGCCATGAGCGCCCGCGAGGCCCGCCTCACCGACCCCCAGCACCGCATGTTCCTGGAGTGCGCCCAGCACGCCCTGGAGAACGCCGGCCGTCCCGGCGAACGCGACGGCACCCGCGTCGGCGTCTTCGCCAGCACCGGCTACCACCTGTACACCCTCCAGAACTACCTCCTCAACAACGTCCTGCCCACCGAGCCCGTCACCGACTGGATGGCGGGCATGCAGATCACCGTCGGCAACCACAGCGACTTCACCGCCACCCGCGTCGCCTACCGGCTCGGCCTGACCGGACCGGCCGTCAACGTCCAGACCGGCTGCTCCAGTTCGCTCGTCGCCGTGCAGTGCGCCGCCCAGTCCCTGCTCCTGGGCGACTGCGACATCGCCCTCGTCGGCGCCACCGCCGTCCATGTGCCGCAGGTCCTGGGCTACCGGTACGTCAAGGGCTCGATCCTCTCCAGGTCCGGCCGGCTCAGGGCCTTCGACGCGGGTGCCGACGGCACCGTGGGAGGGACGGGCGTCCTGGCCGTCGTACTGAAGCGGCTGACCCGGGCCGAAGCCGACGGCGACACGATCCACGGTGTCATCCGCGGCTGGGGCATCGGCAACGACGGAGCCGACAAGAAGGCCTTCACCGCCCCCAGCGCCCGGGGCCAGCGCACGGCCATCCGCCAGGCCCTGCGGCGCGCCGGCGTCGGCGCGGACACCATCGGCTACCTGGAGACCCACGGCACCGGCACGCTCAAGGGCGACCCCATCGAGTTCGACGGCGCCGCCCGCGCCTACCGCGAGGACACCGACCGCACCGGCTACTGCGCCCTCGGCTCCACCAAGGCCAACATCGGCCATCTCGACGCCGCCTCGGGGCTCGCCGGACTCGTCAAGACCCTGCTGGTGCTGCGACACGGCGTCATCCCGCCGATGGCGAACTTCAGCGAACCCAACCCCGCCCTCGACCTCGACCGAAGCCCCTTCTACATCCCCCGGACCGCCCGGCCGTGGCCCGACGGCGACGTGCCCCGCCGCGCGGGCCTCACCTCACTCGGCGTCGGCGGCACCAACGTCCACCTGATCCTGGAACAGGCCCCGGCCCCCACGCCCCGCACCGACGCCGCCGCCCCTCCGGACGTGCTGCTGGTCTCCGCGAGCAGCGAGGGCGCCCTGACGGACAACGCCCGGGCCCTGCGCGACCGGTTGCGGCAGCCCCCCGCACCGCACCCGGCGGACCTCGTCACCACCGCGGCCCTCGGCCGCACCCACGGCCGCCACCGGCTCGCGGTCCGCGGCGCCACCCCGGCCGCCCTCGCCGACGCCCTGGACGCCTGGCTCGCCGGAACCGCGGCCGGGACCACGGGGGAGGCACCGGGGGAGGGGCACGCGCGCGTGGCGTTCCAGTTCACCGGGCAGGGCAGCCAGTACCCGGGCATGGCCGCCGCCCTGTACGAGCGCTTTCCCGTCGTACGCGACGTGCTCGACACCTGCGAGCGGCACCACCGCGACCTCACCGGGGACCCGCTGTTCACCGACGACGGCGCACTCCAGGACACCGCCACCGCGCAACCCGCGCTGTTCGCCCTCCAGTGCGCCCTCGTCCGGCTCTGGCACGAGACCGGCGTCGAACCGCACGCCGTCACCGGGCACAGCGTCGGCGAGTACGCCGCGCTGTACGCCGCCGGAGCCCTGTCCCTCGACGACGGACTGCGCCTCACCACCGAGCGCGGCCGGCTGATGCGGGAGCGCTGCGCACCCGGCGCCATGGTGGCGGCGGCGCTCGACCGCGAGGCCGCCCTCGCCCTGGCCGCCGAGGTGCCCGGCCTGGAACCGGCCGTGACCAACGGCGACCGCGCCCAGGTGCTGGCCGGGACGGTCGAGGCCGTGGACCGGGCGTGCGCCCTGCTGGACGACCGCGGCACACCGGGGCGGCGGCTGCCGGTGACCCGCGCCTTCCACACCGCGCTGATGGAACCGATGCTGGAGGAGTTCCGGAAGGTCCTCTCCGACGTGTCCTTCCGGCCGGTGCGCGTCCCGTTCGTCAGCGCGCTGGACGGCGTGACCCGCCCGCCCGGCTGGAGCCCGGATGCCGACCATCTCGTCCGGCACACCCGTGAGCCCGTCCGCTTCGACCGGGCGCTCGGCGCCATCGGGGCCCAACAGCCCGCCGTACTGCTGGAGATCGGACCGCACAGCACCCTCAGCGCACTGGCCCGCCGGGCGCTGCCCGCCGTCACGTCGCTGCCGTCCCTGCGCCGCGGCACCGGACTCGGCTCCCTCTGGGGCGCCGCCGCGGGCCTGCACTGTGCGGGGGCGGACGTCGACTGGCGGGTACTCCTGGCCGGCAGCGGGGGCCGGCGCATCCCCCTGCCCGGATACCGGTTCCAGCACAAGGACCACTGGACGGGGCCGCGGTTGACGGCCCTGAGCACCAGAACAGCAGCGAGAAAGGGAGCCGAAGTGGTTCAGCAAGACGCAGCGGTCGCTCACGTACTCCACAGCATCGTCGAGACGACCTCCCGGCACCTCGGCGAGGATCCGTCGGCGATCGTCGCCGACGCGTCCTTCTTCGACCTCGGCGCCGACTCGCTGCAGATGATCAGCGTGCTGCGGGAACTGGAGCAGGAGCACCGGGTCAAGGTGACGATGCGGCAGCTCTTCGAGGAGACGGGTACGCCGCGGCGGCTCGCGGAGTTCATCGTGGCGCGGATGCCGGCGGCGCCGTCGGAGCAGGAGGCACCGCCGCCGCCCGCGCCACCGGAGCCCGCACCCGCACCCGCGCCCCGGCCCGCCTCCGAGTACGCCACCCGCGAGGAACTGGAGGACCTCGCCCACAAGATCCAGCAGATGTCCCGGATACAGCTCCAGATGATGAACCAGCTCTCCCAGCTGCTCGCCCTCCAGACCGCCTCCGTGACCGAGCGGCTCAACGGCCAGGTGGCCAAGTGACCGCACTGAACGGCATATCCGCCGCACTCGACCGGGACCTCGCCGCGATGACCGAGCTCTCGCAGCGCATCGCCGAGCAGATGAGCGGCGACGCTCCCGTGCCGGAGCAGCCGCCCGGCGTCCACGGCCCCCGCGTCACGCTCGCCCGGACGTCCGGCATGGTGCGGGACGCCTCCCCGCAGACCCAGCAGCGGCACCTGGCCGACCTCGTGCGCCGCTACACCGCCAGGACCCCGACCTCGAAACGCATCGCCCAGCGCTATCGCCGCGTCCTGGCCGACAGCCGTGCCGTCGTCGGCTTCCGCAGCGGCACGAAGGAGATGCTGTACCCCATCGCGGGCCGCCGGGCGAGCGGGGCGCGGCTGGAGGACGTGGACGGCAACGAGTACGTCGACATCACCATGGGCTTCGGCGTCCTCCTCTTCGGCCATGAGCCGGACTTCGTCACCGAGGCCGTCCGCGAACACCTGTCCCGCGGCATCCAGCTCGGCCCGCGCAACGTCGAGACCGGCGAGGCCGCCGAACTCCTCGCCGAACTCACGGGCCTGGAACGGGTCGCCTTCGCCAACTCGGGCACGGAGGCCAACTCCGCCGCCATCCGCCTCGCCCGCGCCGCCACCGGCCGCGACAAGATCGTCACCTTCCTGGGCGCCTACCACGGCCACGCCGACAATGTCCTCGGCCGCCCCTCCGGCACCGGCGCCGACCAGCTCACCGTGCCGGTCTCCCGGGGCATCCCACAGGCCGCCGTCTCCGATCTGCTGGTGCTCGACTACGGCAGCGACACCGCCCTGGAGACCATCGAACGGCAAGCCGGCGACATAGCCGCCGTCGTCGTGGAGCCGGTGCAGAGCAGGCACCCCGCCCTGCAGCCCGTCGAGTTCGTACGCAAGCTGCGGGAGCTGACCCGCCGGCACGGCATCGTCCTGCTCTTCGACGAGATGCTGACCGGCTTCCGCCCCGCCCCGCGCGGCGCACAGGAGCTGTACGGCGTCACCCCCGACCTCGCCACCTACGGCAAGCTCCTCGGCGGCGGCTTCCCCATCGGCGCCGTCGCCGGCCGCGCCGACATCATGGACGGCGTCGACGGCGGCCACTGGTCCTACGGCGACGACAGCTACCCGCCCGCCGACACCACCTTCTTCGGCGGTACGTACATCCAGCACCCGGTGTCCATGGTCGCGGCCCGCGCCGTACTGACCCACCTCAAGGAGCACAGCCCGCACCTGCAGGAGCGGCTCAACGCGCGCACCGCCGAACTGGCCACGACGCTCAACGGGTTCTTCGAGGACGAGGAGTACCCGCTGCGGATCAGCCACTTCGGCTCCCAGTTCCGCTTCGAGCACCGCGCCGACATGGAACTCCTCTACCACCACCTGATGCTGCGCGGCGTGCACGTCTGGGAGTGGCGCAACTTCTTCCTGTCCACCGCCCACTCCGACGGCGACGTCGAGTTCGTCGCGGACGCCGTACGGGATTCACTGCGCGAGCTGCGTTCGGCGGGCTTCTTCCCGAGTACCCGGCCCGTGGCACCGAAGCCCTCCCCACCACGGCCTGAACCGCCCGCGCCGACGCCCACCCCGGTGGCCTCCATGGCCTGGAACGCGGCGGCCGTCACCGGATCCCGCACGGCACCACCGGCGAGCGAACCCACGGCACGCACCACCGACTTCAGCGTCTACTTCTTCGGCGACTACCCACAGGACGCCGCCACGCCCCGGCGCGGCCAGTACGAACTCCTCATGGAGACCGCCCGGTTCGCCGACCGGCACGGCTTTCACGCGCTGTGGATGCCCGAGCGGCACTTCCACTCCTTCGGCGGCCTCTTCCCCAACCCGGCGGTACTCGCCGCCGCCCTGTCCCGCGAGACCGAGCGGATCCGGCTGAACGCGGGCTCAGTCGTCCTGCCCCTCCACGACCCCATCCGGGTCGCCGAGGAGTGGTCGATGGTCGACAACCTCTCCGGCGGGCGCGTGGGCATCGGTGTCGCGAGTGGCTGGAGCGCCAGGGACTTCGTCCTCTTCCCCGAGCGTTTCGGCCGGCACAAGGAGCTGATGTACGAACAGCTCGAAGAGGTACGCAAGTTGTGGCGCGGGGACGCCCTGCGCCGGGCCGGCGGCGACGGCGAGGCCGAGGTGCGGCTCTTCCCACGGCCGGTGCAGGACGCCCCGCCGCTGTACACCGCGGTGGTCGGCAACCCCGCCTCCTACGCCCGCGCCGCCCGCCATGACCTGGGGATCGTCACCAACCTGATGACCCAGAGCGTCGAACAGCTCCGCGAGAACATCGCCCTGTACCGCCGCACCCGGGCCGAGCACGGCCTGGACCCGGACGCCGGGCGCGTGGCCGTCCTGCTGCACACCTACCTCGCGGACGACCACGACGCCGCGAGGACCGAGGCGTACGAACCGCTGTCCCGCTACATGCGCGCGTCCATGTCCGTCTTCAGCGGCGTCACCAACAGCCTCGGGCACCGCATCGACGTCGCCGAACTGAGCGAGGACGACCTGGACGCGGTGTTCCGTCGCGCCTACGGCCGGTACTGCGACCAGCGCGCCCTGATCGGCACGGCGGACAGCGTCCGGCCGGTGGTGGACGCGGTGACCGCGGCGGGCGCCGACGAGATCGTCGCCCTGGTCGACTTCGGCGTCGCGCAGGACGCGCTGCGCGAGGGCCTGCCGCGCCTGGACGCGTTGCGCCGCCACTACCGCCGGCCGGCCGACACCGCCCAGGCGCCGACCATCACCGAAGTCGCCCCGGCCGACGCGCCCTTGTCACCCGGCCAGGAACGGATCTGGTTCCTGGAGCGCCTGCTCCCGGGCCGTACCGCCTACAACGAGGTCAAGGCCGTCCGCCTCGACGGCCCGCTCGACGTACCGGCACTGCACGCCGCGCTGCGCGCGCTCGTCGCCCGGCACGAGGGCCTGCGCACCGTGTTCCGGGAGATCGGGGGCGAGCCACGCCAGGTGGTGCGGCCCTCCGCCGACCCGGACTTCGAGGTCGTGGACGGCACCGGCAGCCCTCGAACAGCTCTCCAGGACGTCCTGACGGCCGAGAGCGCACGCCGCTTCGACCTGGCGGACGGCCCGCTGTTCGTCACCCGGCTGGTCAGGCTCGCCGAGGCGGAGCACGTCCTCGTACTGTCCCTGCACCACATCGTGGTCGACGCGGCCTCCGCCACCGTCCTGGCCCGCGACCTGTCGGCCCTCTACCGGGCCGAGCGCGACGGAACCCCCGCCGACCTGCCCGCGCTCACCTGGACCTACGCCGACCACGCCAGGCGACAGACGGCGTCCGCGCACAGCGCCGAGGCCGACGAGGACCTGGCCTACTGGCGCCGCACCCTCGACGGCGACCTGCCCGTCCTCGCCCTGCCCACCGACCGGCCGCGCCCGGCGACGATGACCTCCAACGGCCGGGCGGTCTTCCACACCCTCGACCCCGAACTGTCCCGACGGCTGCGCGAGTTGGGCCGCACCCGCCGCGGCACCCTGTTCATGACCCTGCTCACCGGGTACGCGGCGATGCTGCACCGGGTCACCGGACAGAGCGACATCGTCGTCGGCACCCCGATCTCCGACCGGCCGGAACGGGCCGAGGACGTGCTCGGGTTCTTCGTGAACACCCTCGCCCTGCGCCTGGACCTGTCCGGCGACCCCACGTTCGCCACCCTGCTGGACCGCGTGCGCACGGTCGCCCTCGACGCCTACGACCACGCCCGTGTGCCCTTCGAGCGGGTGGTGCGGGAACTCGCCCCGCCCAGGGCGGTCGACCGGACGCCGGTGTTCCAGGCGTTCGCCGAGTTCCAGCGGGCCGAGCCGTTCCGCCTCGAGCTGCCCGGCATCGAGGCCACACCGCTGGACGCCGGGCCGGACAAGTCCCTGACGGATCTGACCGTCTACTTCACCGACCAGCCACAGGGCGTCCGCTGCCATCTGGAGTACAACACCAACCTGTTCGACCCGCCCACCGTCGACCGGTTCCTCACCACCTTCCGGGACCTGCTCACGGCCGCGGTCGAATCACCCGACACACCGCTGTCCCGGCTCGCCCCGACGGCCGCCGACGGCGACCCCGCACCGCCCGGCCGGCAGCACGGCCCGGCCCGCCCGATCGCCGAGACCACCGTCCACGAGCTCGTCGCCCGGCAGGCGGCCACGCTGCCGGACAGTACGGCGGTGATCAGCGGCGACAGGCGCCTGACGTACCGCCAACTCGACGACAGGGCCGAACGGCTGGCCGCCGCACTGCGTGAAGCGCAGCCCGCGGTCAGCGGTGAGGTCGCCCTGTGGCTGCCGCGCTCCGCCGACCTCGTCGTCGCCATGCTCGCCGTGCTCAAGGCCGGCTGCGCCTATGTGCCGCTCGATCCGTCCCTCGGCCGGGTGCGTGCCGAGCAGATCATCGCCGAGTGCGGGGCCCGGATCGTGGTGTCGACGCGGGACGAGGCGGCCGCCCTGAAGCTGCCGGCGGGCGTCACCGTCGTACCGCCCGACGCGGCCGCGCACCACCCACCGCGCGCCGCGTCACCCACCGACCACCACGCACCCTGCTGTGTCCTCTACACCTCCGGCAGCACCGGCACACCCAAGGGAGTCGTCCTCGCGCACCGCGGCGTCGTCGACCTGTGCGAGTGGCACCACCGGCGCTTCGGCTTCACCCCGGCCGACCGGAGCGCCGTCGTGTGCAGCCAGAGCTTCGACGCCTCGCTCCTGGAGATCTGGCCGGCACTGACCGCGGGAGCGTCGGTCACCATCGCCGACGAAGAGGTCCGCAGGGACCCGCTCGCGCTGGCCCGGTGGTACGCCGGGCAGGGCGTCACCTTCTCCTTCCTGCCCACGGCGCTGGGCGAACAACTGCTGCGCCTGCCGGCGGACGACCAGCCGCCGCTGCGTCATCTGCTGCTGGGCGGTGACGCACTGCGCACCAGGCCGCGCCCCGAGGCGCCGTACGAGACGGTGAACGTGTACGGCCCGACCGAGATCACCGTGCTGTGCACGACCGAGACCGTCGCCCCGCGGAGCCGGGACCTCACCCCGTCGATCGCGATCGGGCGCCCGGTCGACAACGTACGGCTGAGCGTGCTCGACGAGTCGGGCGAGCCGGTTCCGGTCGGCGCGGTGGGGGAGTTGTACGTCGGCGGACCGGGCGTGGCCCTCGGCTATCTGCACCGGCCCGAACTCGGCGCGGAGCGGTTCCTGCCGGACCCCGACGTCGGCCCGCGGGCCCGCCGGTACCGCACCGGCGATCTCGTGCGCTGGACCGGTGACGGCAAACTGGAGTTCTGCGGCCGGGCCGACGACCAGGTGAAGATCCGGGGCTTCCGGGTCGAGCCGGAGGAGGTCTCCCGCGTCCTCAACGCCCTCGACGGGGTGCGCGAGGCGGCCGTACTGGCCCGACGCAACGACCGGGACGAGGCCTACCTCGCGGCCTACGCCGTCCCCGCCGACCCCGTCGGCACGGCGCCCGACGACCGGCAGGCCCTCGCCGACCTGCTGGCCGAGGAACTGGCTGCCCGGCTGCCGGAGTACCTCGTGCCGCGCGCCTGGCGCGTCCTGCCCGCGCTGCCCACGACGGGCAACGGCAAGCTGGACCGCTCCGCGCTGCCGGCCCCCGACCTCGTCACCACGGCACCGAGCAGCAGGCCGAGCGGCGACGATCCCGCCGTGGGCGGGCGCACCGGCGTCGAGCGGCGGGTGCGGGAGCTGTGGGCGGCCGAACTCGGGATCGACGCCGACGGCATCGCGGACGACGCCTCCTTCTTCGACCTGGGCGGCCACTCGATCACCGCGATACGGCTGGTCAACCGCGTCCGCGAGGAGTTCGGCACCGAGTACCCGATGCTGGGCTTCTACCAGGACCCGACGCCGCGAGCCATGACGGCCCAACTGGCCACCGGCGCCTCCGGGGGACCCGGCACCGTCGAACGCCGGGCACCCGCCACCGCACAGCAGTCCCGCTTCGCCGACGTCCACGCCGACCACCTCCTCCCGCAGGTCTTCAACGTCGCCCTGCGGATCACCTTCTCCGGTGACCTGGACGTGGCGGCCCTGCGCACGGCCCTGAACCGGCTGGTCGAACGGCACGAGGGCCTGCGCACCCGGCTGGCCCGCAGCGGGGACGGCTGGGAGCAGCAGGTGCTGCGCGCCGGCCCGGTGGAGCTGCCCGTCGAGGACCTCACCGCACTGCGGGCCGAGGAGCGCCAGGATGCCGTGGATCGTGCCAGTTCCGAGGCCGCGGAGACACCGCTGGATCCCACCGAGGGCACCCCGATGGCGCTGCGCCTCCTGCGCACCGGCGACAGCACCTGGATCCTGCTGCTCGTCCTGCACCACTCGGCCTGCGACGGCTGGTCCGTCAGCCTGCTGCTGAAGGAACTGGCCGCGCTCTACAAGGCTGCCGCGCAGGGCGGGCCGGACACCCTGCCGCCTGTGCGCTGCCAGCCCGTGGGGTACGCCCAGTGGCAGCGGGAGCAGGCCGACGAGGCCGCCGACGGGCGGAAGCTGGAGTTCTGGCTGCGCGAGCTGGACGGCGTGCCGTTCACCGTCGAGCTGCCGCTGGACCGGCCACGGCCGAAGACCGCGAGCGGACGCGGCGGCGCCGTGATGTTCACCGTGCCGGCCGAGGTACGGGCCGGAGTCGAGCTACTGGCGCGTCGGCGAGGGACGACGCCCTTCGTGGTCACGGCCGCGGCGCTGGGACGGCTGCTCGCACGGAAGTCCGGCCAGCCCGACGTCGTGTTCAACGTCTCCTACGCCAACCGCGAGCGCCGTGCGTTCGAGTCCCTGCTGGCCTGCACGGTCACCGGCTTCGCGCTGCCGGTGCGGGACGGCGCGGCGGATTCCTTCGCCGCCCTGACGGACCAGGTCGCCCGCACGGCCGTGGCGGGCATGGACCGGGCCATGCCGGTGCGGCGGATCGCCCCGGCGATGCGCGAACGTGGCGCCGACGTACCGGACCGGCTGGACGTCGGCTTCGCCTACCAGAGCTCGCTGGAGGCGGAGGTCGAACTGCCCGGCCTGACCACGGCTGTCGAGGACCTCGCGCCCGCCGCGTCCCGGACGGAGCTGACCTTCGGGCTCGTCCCGGCCGGGGACGAACTCAAGGGCTTCGTCGAGTACTCGTCCGACCTGTGGGACCGCGCCACCATCGAGGGCTGGACCCGCGACTACGTCGCCCTCCTGAGGGAGGAGGTCGAGCCGGCCCCGGGGCAGTGAGCCTTGGTCGCGACGCCGTCCCGCGTGCCGTGCGGGACGGCGGACGCGTACGCTCACGCGGCGCTGCTGCTCCTCGGCATCCAGTGCCGGCACGTCACCTCGTGCTCCGTGCCGAGACTGGTCCACCAGCGCTCGCAGCACGCGGAGTCGAGCTCCGCCTGGACGATCGCGTCGGCGGCATCCCCGCCGCCCCGCGAAGCACGCGCGATCAGATCCAGCAGAATCCGCCGCTGCTCACCGATCACCGTCTCCCGTACGACGGCGATCACCGGCACCAGGCCGGCGGCCGCGAACAGACAGGCGGCCCACAGCGGGCCGAACCGGAACTCGAGGATCGAGGTCCAGGCGAGCCCCGCGCTCGTGGCGATGTAGAGGACACACAGCAGGCGGCTGGAGCAGTTCATGGGCGTACACCGTCCTTGAGGCGGATCGATTCCCCCTGTCCAACTGCTCACGGCCCTCGCGGATTCGGGTGAATTATCCCACCGTGACTGACCAGAGGTCGAACGCCGGGAATGACTAGGTGTCGACCGTGGCCTTTCGCTGGAACGCGGAGCGGTAGGCGTGCGGGGTGGTGCCGACCACCCGGCGGAAGCGCTCACGGAACGCCGTCGGTGAGCCGAACCCCGCCTGCCGGGCGATCCGTTCGACCGGATGGTCGCTGTTCTCCAGCAGATACTGGGCCCGCCGCACCCGTGCCCGCAGCAGCCACTGCAGGGGAGTGGTGCCGGTCTGCTCACGGAAGCGGCGGCTGAAGGTGCGCTCGCTCATCCCCGAGCGCTCCGCCATCGCGCCCAGTGTGATCTCCCCGGCCAGGTTGTCCTCGATCCACTCCAGCAGCGGTTCGAGCGCCGAGCCGCGCGGCACGGGCGGATGCTCGTGCACGATGAACTGGGCCTGCCCGCCCTCCCGTTCCAGCGGTACGACGGAGACACGGGCGGTGTGCGCGGCCACGGCCGTACCGAGGTCCCGCCGGATCATGTGCAGGCACATGTCCAGACCGGCGGCGGCCCCGGCGGAGGTGAGGACCTGCCCGTTGTCGACGTACAGCACGTCCGGCTCCACCTGGACGTCCGGGAAACGCCGGGCCAGCTCGCCGGTCGCCATCCAGTGCGTGGTGGCGCGCAGCCCGTCCAGCAGTCCGGCCTCGGCCAGCACGAACGCGCCCACGCAGATGGACGCGATCCGCGTGCCCGCCCGCGCGGCCCGGCGCAGGGCCGCCACGACCTGCTCCGAGGGCGGACCGGTGTCGTCGCGGCCCGGCACGATGATCGTGTCCGCGTCCGCAAGGCCGTCCAGCCCGCGGTCGATACGCAGGGCGAAGCCCTCCGTGGGCACCTCCGGCGATTCGGCGCACAGCCGCACCCGGTAGGGACAGCGGCCGTCCGGCAGCCGTGTCCAGCCGAACATCTGGAAGGGCGTCGCCATGTCGAACGGCACCACGTTGTCGAGAACCAGGATCGCCACGGTGTGCATGAAGGCCACCTTAGGCAGGTTCCCGCCAGCGGCAGAAGCCCAGGTCATGGGTAGGATCCCCGGTGTGGGGCCGGGTGCGGGAGCTGGCGGGAATCCGTTGGAAGCTGTCGTTTCAGCCCCTGTGCGGGCGGCCGGAAGATCCCTAGCGTGGGCCCGGTGACCAAGATCCTGCTCATCCTTCACGTCCTTGCCGCGATCATCGCCGTCGGCCCCGTCACCGTCGCGGCCAGCATGTTCCCGCCGGCCGCACGCCGCGTCCCGGCGGCGGACGGGGCCGTGGCGGTGGGCACCGTCCAACTGCTGCACCGCATCTGCCGCGTCTACGCGGCCATCGGGGTGTCGGTCCCCGTCCTCGGCCTCGCCACCGCCCTGGCGATGGGCGTCCTGGGCAGCGGCTGGCTCATCACGTCCATCGCGCTGACCGCCGCGGCCGCCGGGATGCTCATCGCGTTCGTCCTGCCCCGCCAGGAGGAACTCCTCGGGCAACTGACCGCCGAGAGGCCCGTCGAGCGCTCGGCCACCGTGCAACTCGCCATGGTCACCGGCGTCTTCAATCTGCTGTGGTCGACCGTCACCATCCTGATGATCGTCCGGCCGGGCTCGACGACGGGCGCCTGAACCGGGCCGGGCGGGCGGCCCCACGACGCCGCGTCGGGGCCGCCGTAGTCCCCGTTCGTCCGCCGTCAAGCGCTCTGGCAGAATTCGTACTTCAGTGTGCGTCGGCGCCTAGACTCGACAGCCGTGCCCATATGCACACAGGGGCCACGACACGAAAGGCGCGTTGACGGGTGTTCCAGGATTCCCCCATTTACGACCGGCTCATCGCGGAGCGCGGCGACATCCCCACCCAGGTGCGCAGGGAGGCCGAACGCGTCAGCCGGGAAATGGAGTTCGTGATGCAGCCGGGGCCGCCCCTCGGCGGCGCACCGGCTCCCGGACGCCCGGCACCCCCGGCCCCGGCGTGGCAGCGCAGCGCCCTGCCGCCCGGCCAGTTGCCGGGCTGAGCCCGGTCAGACGGCCTTCGCGCTCGCGCCGTTGACATGGCCGTCCCGCCCCGCGGCGGGGCGGGCGAGCCACCCGGCGATGCTGCGGGCTATCGGCTGACCCGTGTCCACTTCGATGAAGCCGAACTGCCCCGACTGGTTGCACTCCAGGAACCACCAGGTCCCGTCGGCGTCCTCGACGAAGTCGAAGGCGCCGTAGGCGAGTTGGGCCTCCCGCAGGTACGCGCGCACGGCCTCGGCGACGCGCGGCGCGACCTCGACGGGCCGCCACGGCACATCGGACGCGGCGAAGCGGACGTCCACCTCGGCCTCGGTGCCGGTCGCCTTGCGGGCGGCCAGCAACTCCTCGCCGACCGCGGTGAGACGGATGTCGGCCCGCTTGGCGACGCGGCGTTGCAGCAGGGTGGGGCCGAACGCGACGGCCGAGAAATCCGTGTCCGGGGCCACCCTGCTGGTCGGCACCGCGCGCGGCGGGTCCTGCGGATGCGCGCCGGACACCGGCTTGACCACCAGATCCGGAAAGCGCTCGGCGAAGTCCCGGGCGGCCTGCGGGAACGTGGTGATCAAAGTGGCCGGCACGGGCAGCCCGCAGCGCTGGGCCAGCCGTAGCTGCCAGGGCTTGTGGCGGGCCCGGCGGGCCGCGTCGGGATGGTTCATCCAGCGGGCGTCGCTGCCGCGCAGCATGCCGTACAGCGCCTGCCCCGCCTCCTCCGTCAGCCAGGCCGAGGGGCTGGTCGCCCGCTGCGCCGCCGCTCCCGGCCTGCGCAGCCATATCGAGCGCAGCCCACCGATGCTCACCAGGCGCCCCGCGGACGACAGATGGCCGCGGAAGGCGCCGTGCACGAACTCGCCCGACAGGGCGACCCCGCCGGTCAGGTCGGCGGGATCGAGGCGGAACACCGGAACGCCCGAGGCGTTCAGGTGCACGACCACCATGTCGGCGGTCACGTCCTCTTCGCTGGTCAGAATCAAGACGGTCATCGTCGCCGACCTGTGTTCAGTCGTCGAAGTGAGTCTTCGAGCCGGCCGTGGACGTCGTCGTGCCCAACTCCCGCAACAACGCGTGATCACGGGCGGCTATGCGGCCGTCACGGAGCACGTTCAACTGCATACCGGAGTCATAGACGTACGGAGTGGTGACCTCCAACTCCGCTGCCGGCCGTGCATAGTTGAGCGCGAACGGTTGCATCGTCTCTCCCTCACAGGTGCTGCTCCGATCGAGCCTGGTCACCCGGCGGCGGCCCTCGGTCACCGACGCCCTTTGTCTTCTACTTACTTAAACGAATCGAACGGGTGGTTGGTTTCCTTACTTTCTGTAGTCAACGGCGTCCGGCGGCCTCGCCTCGGGAGAACGGCGCAGGGTGCGCAGTGCCAGCAGGAGCACGCCGATGTCGTCCAGATACACCGGATCGGGCATCAGATCGGCCGGCAGCACGAAGTACAGGACGGCACCCCAGAACACCCAGCGCGGCCCGGTCGGCAGTCCGGAACGCCGCAGCAGCCGCCGCGTCCGTACGAGCCGCACCAGCAGGCCGACGGCCACGGCGAGGAGGGCGGCCGCGAGGGCCAGGGCGACGACGATCGCCGCGGTGGTCGACTCCACGGGTCCTCCTCCCGCCGGCGGCGCACGTCGCGCCCCTTGCTGGTCGGATGCCCGCTCACGTCGTGCGCATTGCATGACGGCGGTCACCCGGCCGCATCAAGTCACCCGTCAGGACGGAAGACGCACAAACCGCCCGGTCACCTGCTTGACCGCCCCGACGGGCGAACGAAGCAAGCAGGGAAGTGCCCCCGCCCGACGCAGTAGCCCCACCCCACCAATCCACCGCAGCCG
Source organism: Streptomyces ferrugineus (assembly GCF_015160855.1). Classification (NCBI taxonomy): domain Bacteria; kingdom Bacillati; phylum Actinomycetota; class Actinomycetes; order Kitasatosporales; family Streptomycetaceae; genus Streptomyces; species Streptomyces ferrugineus. The sequence continues at coordinate 4,663,825 of NZ_CP063373.1, forward strand.
GGATACGCCCCCGGGGTGCACGGGCCGGTCGTTTCCCGTACTTTTCGCTCGCCCCGGCTACTGGTCGGACGTCTCCGGCTGTTCCTCCGCGGTGGCCTTGCGGGGCCGGGCCGTGCCCTTGAGGCGCTCGAAGGTCCGGGTGAGCTGCTGGAGGGGGGACGCCGGGGTGGCGGCCGGTGCTTCGGGCTGCCGTTCGGGTGCCGCCTCGGCGGACTCCCGGTACGCGGTCAGCGCCGCGTGCGCCTGTTCGGCGGCCTCGCGGTACAGGTCGCGGGACTTCGTCATCGCCTCGAGGGCCTCCGCGTACATCGCCACGAGCTTGCGCTCGCGCGCGAGTTCCTCCTCCAGGGTCAGCAGCCGCCAGTCCTCGCGCAGCGCGGTGAGGGCCTGCTCGGCGCCGTCCGGCAGCGGGCGCGGCAGCGCGGCGAAGCGGGTCACGGCGTGGATGAGTTCGGCCGGCTCCGAGCCGTCGAGGAAGACGCTGCGTACGGCGAAGTCGTCGACGCCGTAGCCGGTCGGCGCCGGGGCACCCGGCAGCACCACGGCACCGCCGCGCGGGACCTCGATGTCGAGGTCCCGCAGGGCCCAGTTCACGACACGGAGCTGGCTGGGCGCGGCACGGTGCTCCACCACCCGGTGCGCCAGGCCCGGCGGCAGCATCCCGGCGAGGGGCACGCGGCCGCGCTGGTCGGTGCTCATGGCCTCGTGGACGACGACATGGATGCTCCAGCCGTCACGGGCGGAGTCCCGCAGTATGCGCCGTACCGCCTTGTCGTCCGAGGGGAGCGGGTTGATGTCCCGCAGACGCAGGCCCGCGACGGCCTCGTGGTCCCAGGTCGCGTCCGGATCCTGCGGCCAGAACATGGCGGCCGGCGACGGCCAGCGCGGGTCCCACGGGGCCTCCGCCTCCGCGACCAGCACCCACTGCTGCCCGCTGCCGGAGTCGTGCTCGACGGTCAGCCGGGCGCGCACGGTCACCGACTCGGCGACCCGCCACCGGGCCTCGAAGATCCAGTCCTGGGCGCCCTCGGTCTCGGGCAGTTCCTGAAAGTCGTCGATGGCCCGGCTGTCCTTGAGGTGCCGCAGACTGAGCCGGAGTACGTCCTGTGCGGCGGACCCCGCGTGGCGACCGCGGGCGAACCAGACCGTGGGAGGGGCCGTGGGGCGGGTGCTGGGAGAGCTGGGCATGGGTCCATCTGTGGGGCGGGGGCACGGGCTCGTACCAGTATCGTCGCCGCAGGTGGATGCCGATCGCCTGGGGTCCGCACACGGGGTGTGCGCGATCCGCACCGGCCGACCACCGCTCACTCGTGGCCCGCTCCCCGCCCCGTCATGACAATGACTCGGTGAGCAGGACCCGCCCACCATCCGCATTGGGGCGGGTCCTGCTCGTCCCCGACTCCTCGCTCAGCCGTGGTACGTGATGTAGCCGTTGCCGTCCCGGTCGTTGCGGCTCTTGGTGTAGGAGTGCGAGTCCGCCCCGGCCCCCGAGGGCTTGTAGAGGTAGATCGAGTCCTGGTCGTTGTTCCAGATGAAGTTGCAGTTGTCGCGGTAGACGACGTTGCCCGCGTCGGAGTCGGTGCCGTTGCCGCCCCGGAGCTTCACATAGTCGCCGGGCTGCAGATAGTGGTTGGCGGTGAACCTGAAGCGGTTGCCGGCCTTGTCCTTCACGACATAGCCCTTGAGGTTGACCGTCGTGCGCGACGCGTAGTTCTTGATGGTCAGGTATTCCTCGTCGGTGTTGCCGGTCCGGCAGTTGTTGGAGTCGCGGCCGGGTGCGTCGTACTGGACGCCCCGGATCTTCAGCGCGGACGAGTACTCGGTGGCCTGGGCCGGGGCGGCGGCGAGCGCGGCGAGGGTGCCGGCCGCGAGGGCGGTTGTGGCGAGAATGCGTATACGCATGGAGAAATATCCCCCCTGTGTGGAACTTCTGTGAAGATCCGGAGTGTATCCAGGGACTGTCGCCCCTGTGTCGACTTCACCGAAATGCGAGACGTGGGCGCGGCGACGGCGAAGGGGCCGGGGTGGGAACCCCGGCCCCTTCGGTCGGCCTCGGTCGGTGTCGCCGGCGCCGCCCTACGCGCCGCTCTCCCGGAGCATGTCCTCGCGCTCGACGAGCTTCACGCGCTCCCGGCCCTGCGGCTCGCCCAGGGCCTTCTCGGCGGCGTCGAGCCTGTACCAGCCCTCCCAGGTGGTGAAGCGGACCTCGCGCTCGGCGAGGAACGCCGCCACGGCCTCCGGCTCGGGCGAGGCCGGCGTCTGCAGACGGTCGTTCGCGTAGTCGTCCAGCAGATTCGACACCGTCTCGTTGGCGTCGCCCTTGGTGTGCCCGATCAGGCCCACCGGGCCACGGCGGATCCAGCCGGTGACATACGTCGACTGCAGGTGCTCGCCGGACTCCTGGACGACCCGGCCGCCCTCGTCCGGGACGGTGCCCGTCTCGATGTCCCAGGGCAGCTTGGGGAGTTTGTCGGAGAGGTAGCCGACCGCGCGGTAGACCGCGGTGACGTCCCAGTCCTTGAACTCGCCGGTGCCCTTGACGTTGCCGGTGCCGTCGAGGGCGGTGCGCTCGGTGCGCAGGCCGACGACCCTGCCGTCCTCGCCGAGGACCTCGGCCGGCGACTCGAAGAAGTGCAGGAACAGCTTGTGCGGCCGGTCGCCGACGTCGCGGATCGCCCAGTTCTCCAGGGTCTTGGCGACCATGTCGGCCTGCTTGTTGCCGCGCCGGGTCTCGATCGAGCCCTCGTCGTAGTCGATGTCCTCGGGGTCGACGATGACCTCGATGTTGGGGGAGTGGTCCAGCTCCCGCAGCTCCATCGGCGAGAACTTCGCCTGCGCCGGGCCGCGGCGGCCGAACACATGGATCTCCAGCGCCTTGTTGGCCTTCAGACCGTCGTAGACGTTCGGCGGGATCTCCGTCGGCAGCAGTTCGTCCGCCGTCTTGGCGAGGATGCGGGCCACGTCCAGCGCGACGTTGCCCACGCCCAGCACCGCGACCTTCTCCGCCTGAAGCGGCCAGGTGCGCGGCACGTCCGGGTGGCCGTCGTACCAGGACACGAAGTCGGCCGCGCCGTAGGAGCCGTCGAGGTCGATACCCGGTATGCGCAGCTCGCGGTCGGCCGTCGCGCCCGTCGAGAAGATCACGGCGTCGTAGAACGCCCGCAGGTCGTCCAGGTTGATGTCGTTCGGGTAGTCGACGTTGCCGAAGAGACGGATCTGCGGCTTGTCGAGCACCTGGTGGAGGGCCGTGATGATGCCCTTGATGCGGGGGTGGTCGGGGGCGACGCCGTACCGGATCAGTCCGAACGGTGCGGGCATGCGCTCGAACAGGTCGATGGACACGCCGGGTTCGGCGGCCACGTCGGACTTGAGCAACGCGTCGGCGGCGTAGATCCCGGCGGGGCCGGCTCCGACGATGGCTACCCGCAGGGGGCGGGGCATGATCAGGTTCCCTTCGAGAGGCGATAGATCGACTCGAACGGGAAGCCTAAACTAAGGCAAGCCTAAGTCGGTACGCGGGTCCGACCTATGAGCTCATAAATCAATTCTATGGGGTGTCCGGGAGCCCGGGACCTCGGTTGCCGTACCGCGGGGGCGGTGCGGCAACCGAGGGCTCCGGTCAGTCGAGGTGGTAGCTGTCCCCGTACACCTTCCAGTCCAGCGGTGTGTCGAGGTCGAGGTTGCCGTCGCGCAGGAAGACCCGCTGGGCCGTGTCGACCCGGCTGGTGTCGCTGTGGGCCTCCTCCTGTTTCATGGCCCACACCCGCGCGTCCAGGAAGGCGTGCAGGTAGGTGACCTCGTCACCGCCCTGCGCCGGGGGCCGGGCCCGGTCGAGGGCGCGCCCGCGGATGTTGCGGAAGCTGGTGGGGTCGGTGCCGTCGCCGTGCATCACGATGGCGTCGTAGTACACGAACTGGCCGAGCACCCGCAGGCCGTCGGTCCTGCCCTGGCGTACGGCCGGGTTGAAGTACACCCGGTCGCGCTCGTCGTTCTGCGCCCGCCGGAACGCCTCGTCCCGCGCGGCCCGGACCCAGTCGCCGGGGTAGTCGGGGTCGAGTCCGTCGTGCGAGTCGGTGCCGTTCACGCGGCGCAGCGCCGGCAGGTACGGGGCGAGGACGTTGCCGGGGCGGCGGTCGGCGTACAGCTCGACCAGGTCGAGCATGTCGCCGGTGCCGGAGCAGAAGCCGATGATGCCGGCGGTGTAGCCGCGGCCGTCGCCGATGTCCTCGATGTACTTGTACTGCGCCTTCCAGTCGAGCGAGGAGTTCTCCGCGCTCGACACCAGCTTCATGGCGATCTCCTTCTTCGCCGGGTCGTCGAGTCCCACCGCGGCGTGGCGCGCGGCGGCGTGCGGGGAGTTGAGGAGCGGGGCTGATGCCAGGGACGCGCCGATCAGGGCGAGCAGTGTGCGGCGCGACGTGCGAGCGGGGTGCTTCACGGCGGCTCCAGATGAGGTGGGGGTGGGGAGTTGGCCGTACGTGACACTGATAGGAAGGTTTCCTATCAGACTGTGGACGCGATGGGCAGCGGTCGCGTCAAAGGTTCGTACCTATCTACAAGCCGTCGGCTACGGCAGCGGCTGCTCCGACCAGATCACCTTGCCCGCGGGCAGATACCGCGTCCCCCACCGCTCGGCGAGCTGCGCCACGAGGAACAGGCCGCGCCCGCCCTCGTCCGTCATGGCCGCGTACCGCAGATGCGGCGAGGTGCTGCTGCTGTCGAAGACCTCGCAGATCAGGCTCCGGTCGCGCAGCATGCGCACCCGGATCGGGGCACCGCCGTACCGGATCGCGTTGGTGACCAGCTCGCTCAGGATCAGCTCCGTGGTGAACGTCAGCTCCTCGAGCCCCCAGCTCTCCAGCGTCCGCGTCACGGTGGCGCGCACCTGTGCCACGGCGGCCGGGTCGGACGGCACGTCCCACTCGGCGACCAGGTCGGCACCGAGGGCCCGGGTACGCGCCACGATCAGCGCGATGTCGTCGCTCGGCCGGGCCGGCAGCCGGGCCTCAAGCACCGCCTGGCAGATCTCCTCCGGCGTCCGGTCCGCGCCGGCCAGCGCGTCGCGCAACAGCTCCAGACCCTCGTCGATGTCCCGGCCCCGGTCCTCCACCAGCCCGTCCGTGTACAGCACCAGCCGGCTGTCCCGCGCCAGCTCCAGCTCGGCCGTCTCGAACGGCAGCCCGCCCAGGCCCAGCGGGGGACCGGCGGGCACGTCGGGGAAGTCGACGGTGCCGTCCGGCCGCACCAGGGCCGGCGGCGGATGTCCGGCGCGGGCGATCGTGCACAGCCGGGAGACCGGGTCGTAGACCGCGTACAGACAGGTCGCACCGGTCACCGCGGCGCCGTCGCCCTCCTGGGCCTCGTCCTGGTCGATACGGGCCACCAGCTCGTCGAGGAGCGCGAGCAGCTCGTCGGGCGGCAGGTCCAGCGCGGAGAAGTTGTGCACGGCCGTACGCAGCCGCCCCATGGTGGCCGCCGCGTGCAGCCCGTGGCCGACGACGTCCCCCACCACCAGCGCCACCCGGGCACCGGACAGCGGCAGCACGTCGAACCAGTCACCGCCCACCCCGGCCTGCGCGGGCAGATACCGGTAGGCGATGTCCAGGGCGTTCTGCTCGGGCAGCCTGCGCGGCAGCAGGCTGCGCTGAAGCGTCACCGCCATGCTGTGCTCACGCGTGTACCGGCGGGCGTTGTCGATGGACACCGCCGCCCGGGCGACCAGCTCCTCGGCGAGCGCCACCTCGTCGGCGTCGAACGGCTCGGCCTTCTTCGACCGCCAGAAACTCACCACGCCCAGCACCAGGGACCCCGCCCGCAGCGGCACCGCGACCAGCGAGTGGATGCCGAACTCCACCACCTGCGCCGTCCGCTCCAGATCCTGGGCACGCCAGCCCGGCGCCTCCTGGAGGCGGGGCTCGATGACGGCCGACCCGTCGCCGAGCGCGCGGCCCTGCGGCGAGGAGTCGACGAACCGGATCTGCCGGCCCACCGGGTACAGCGGCGCGTCCTTGCGGATCCCGCTCAGCGCCGTGCGCCGCAGCCGGGTCGCCGCCTCCGGCTGCCCGCCGCCCAGCACCGCGTCGAACAGGTCGACCGTGGCGTAGTCCGCGAACCGGGGCACCGCCAGCTCCGCCAGTTCCTCGGCGGTACGGGTGACGTCCAGGCTGGTGCCGATGCCCACCCCGGCGTCGTACAGCATGTTCAGGCGCTCGCGGGCCTCCTCGGCGCGCCCGGACAGGGCACGCAGCTCCGTCGAGTCGCGCAGCGTGGCGACGCTCCCGGAGGGCTTGCCCCTGAGGTGGGTGGGACGCTGGTTGACCGCCAGCAGCCGGTCCTTGACCAGGTGCACCTCGTCCGTGGCCATCCGGCCGGAGTCCAGCAGCTCGGCCGTGTCGGCGGCGAGGCCGAGGTCGCGGACCCGGCGCCCCTCGGCGTCCTCGGGCAGATCGAGCAGCCGGTGCGCCTCGTCGTTGGCGAGCAGCATCCTGCCCTCGTCGCCGACGATGATCACACCCTCCCGCACCGCGTGCAGGACGGCGTCGTGGTGCTCGTACATCCGCGTCATCTCGTCCGGCCCGAGGCCGTGCGTCTGCCGCATCAGCCGTCTGCTGACCAGCGCCGTGCCGCCCGTGGACAGGGCGAGCGCGACCGCGGCGGCGATCAGGACGAGGGGGAGCTGCCGGTCCGCCGTGCCGCCCACGGTGGCCGTCGTGATGCCGGCCGACACCAGGCCGACGACCTTCCCGTCGGGATCCTCGATCGGGACCACCGCCTGCACGAGCGGGCCGATGGTGCCGGTGATCTGCTCGGTCACCACCCGGCCTTCGAGCGCCGGTTCCAGGTTCCCGACGAAGTGCTTGCCGATGCGGTCCGGCTTGGGGTGCGTGTAGCGGATGCCGTCGGTGTTCATGACGACGATGAAGTCCACGCCGGTCGCCTCGCGAGCCGCCTCGGCCCGGGGCTGGAGCACGGCCGTGGGGTCCGGGCCGTCCAGCGCCTCCCGGGTGCCCGGCGCGTTCGCGAACGCCTCGGCCACCGCCACCGAACGGTTGCGCGCCTCCTGCGTGCTGTCGTAGCGCACCTGGAGCACCAGGGCCACCACTGCGGCGACGACCAGCAGCAGCACGATCACCACCTGCAGCAGGAACACCTGCCCGGCGACGCTGCGCCCACCGACCGCCGACCGCAGCCACGCCAGCGGGCCCCTGCGCCGGCCCGGATCGCGCGGCACTCCCCGTTCGGGCACCACAACAGCGCGGTCGGGCGCACGCCGAGTGCGCGGACCGCTGGGACGACGGGCCGACCGGGCCCCGGATCGACCCGATAGTCGGACCATGTGCCCATGTCTACACTGCCGCGCCTTCGGAGGCGAGAGACGTCACAGACCGTGACAGGAGGTGTTTCCTCTCTCACCCGACGATCACATCGTGAAGCGTCGAGCGCGGGCAACTCCCGTGTCCGGAGCAGGGTTACGACGCCGTCGGCGTGCCCTCACTTCCGGCGCAGCGGCGTGGCCCGCCGGGTGGCGAGCAGCAGCGCGATGTCGTCGGGGCGATCCGCCATGTGCCGGGCCGTCGCGGTGAGCCGGTCGGCCACGCCCGCCAGCGAGCGGCCGCCCGGCCGGGCACCGAGGGCACCGGCCTTGGCCAGCGCCACCCGCAGCGCGCTGATGCCCTCGTCGATGTCGACGCCGGGCCGCTCGACCAGCCCGTCCGTGTACAGCGCCAGCACGGCACCGGGCTCCATCCGTAGCTCCGCGACCGGATACTGCGCCTGCTGGTCCACGCCGAGCACGATCCCGCCCGGCAGATCCACCAGATGGGTACGACCGTCCGGGCGGCGCAGCAGCGGCCGCGGATGCCCGGCCACGGCCGCCTGGGCGACGCCGGTCGCGGGGTCGAGGCGGATGTAGCAGCAGCTCGCGAACAGGCCGGTGTCGAGGTCGATGAGCAGGTGGTTGGTGCCGCTCATGACCTCGTCCGGCGGCCGGTCGCCGAGCGCGAAGGCCCGCACGGCGCTGCGCAGCTGGCCCATGGTGGCCGCCGCCTGCACACCGTGCCCCTGCACATCGCCGATGACCAGGGCAAGGCCGTCCCCGGCGGGCACGACGTCGTACCAGTCACCGCCCACCTCCATGCCCTGGGTGCCCGGCAGATAGCGCCCGGCGGTCTCCAGCAGCGGGTGCTGGGACAGCCGCCGGGGCAGCAGTGCCTGCTGCAGCCCGCGGGCCAGCGCGGCCTCGCTCTCATAGCGCTGCGCCTTCTCCATGGCGTGCGCGATCAGGCCGGCCATGGCCGTGAGCACCGCGCGTTCCTCGCTGCTGAAGCTGCGCGGCCGGTCGAAGCCGAGGATGCACGAGCCCACGGGACGCCCGGAGGCGATCAGCGGCAGGAAGGCGCGGGCGCCCTCCGTCGCGTCCAGCGCGATGCCCGGATAGGCGTCGGCGAGCTGCTGCATCGAGTCGAAGAACAGCGGACGCCCGCTGGTCAGGGTCTCCACCCCCGGCAGGCTCTCGTCCAGCCCCACACCTTCGAACGGGGCGAGGAACCCCTTCGGGAAGCCCGTCTCCCACGCCAGGTACAGATGCCGCTCCTGGAGCAGATAGATGGCCAGCCGGCGGCCGCCGAACGCGGGCAGCAGCTCCCGCATCACCACGGCCGACACCTGACGGGGCGTGACGGCCTCCGTCAGCGCGATGGCGAGGATGATCGGGCGGTACAGCGGGGCGAGCGAGGGCGCCCCGGCCGGCTCCGGAGTGACATGCGGCTCCGGCAGGTCGGACGGCGTGTCCGCCACCCCGTGCCCCGGGCGGATCGTGCAGGTCAGCAGGTCGGGCCCGGGATAGACGGACAGGGCGAGCCAGTCGCCGCCGAACGGGCGGTCGGCGGGTTCCCGCTCGGGGACGGACGGTCTGCGGACATGGAAGTGCACCGGATCCGGAGCCAGCAGGGCCACCCGCAGATGGTCCTCGACGGCGGGCTGGTTCAGCCATGGCACGCCCTCCCACAGCGTCCGGCCCAGCAGCTCGGTGCGCGACCGGCGCAGCAGCCGCGCCGCATGCGGATTCGCGTAGACGACCGACCCCAGCCGGTCCAGGCAGAACACCCCGTCGGGAAGCTGATCGGCCGCCACGTCCGCCACCGCGCCCGCCCCCGGGTCGAGGACGACACCGCGCACCGGCGACGCCCCGAAGGGAGCCGAGTCGTCGTACGGCCCCCAGACCTCGACCAGCCGCAGCGCACCGTTGGCGGCCCGCACATACAGCGGCAGCGCCGGTGGCCGGCCGCCGGCCGCCTCCCGCAGCGCCGCCAGAATCCGGTCCGCGTCCCCCGGGGCGACGGCCGCCGCGAACTCCTCCACGGTGGCGTGCGCCTCGCCCGGAGGCTCGCCGAGCACGACGTTCAGCCGCTCCTCCGCGCTCACGACACCCGACACCGGATCCCAGGCGAACCGGCCGAGATACCCGGAGGGCCGGCGTCTGGCCGGCGGCCGGACGCACAGGGGCCCGCCGTCCCAGGACACCGCCGACCCGTCCTGGTCCTCCAGGGTCCGCAGCGCCGATCCCAGCTCCTTGGCGAGCTGCGCCATGCGCTCGCGCACGGGCAGCAGCTCCGCGGCGTCCGGCGCCGAGGGCCGCAGCACGGTCAGCACGCCGAAGACGGAGGAACCGCAGGTGACGGGGACGTACAGGGAACCGAACTGGAACGGCAGACCGGCCGCGAACTGCGGATAGCGGCGCATCGTCTCGGTCGCGTTCGGCAGCACCACCTCGACCCCGAGCCGGTAGGCGTCCGCGACCGGAAACGGCCGGTCCACATGCAGTCGCCACCATGGCCGGAACAGCGGCCCCGGCAGGCCTTCCAGCACCGCAAGCCGGAGCAGTCCGGGCGTGCCGGAGCGCAGGTAGACCCCTCCCGCGTGGCCACCGGCCGCGCTGATCGCCTCCGCCGAGGCATCGATCAGCAGCGCCGCCAGCCCGCCGGGCGTCCGCTCTGCGCCCTCGGCGCTCACCGTCATCGGCCCTACCTCGTCCGTACGCCGTCGCGCGCGCGACACAGCAAGAATGCGCCACGACGCCCCCCGCCCGCACCTGGGCGGCGCAACCTCGTGCGGAAGATTTCCGGTCAGGGGCGTCCCGCGGCGCTGCGGGACGCCCCTGACCGGAGACACGATCCCCCGCAACCGGGCGGCTTCCCGGCCCGTTGTCGGTGCGAGGCCACGCCATCACCGGGAACACTCGGAAGCGACCCGGCGGGCTCAGCACAGGCAGGAGAGCAGACGCATGGAGTACTACGACCTCGGCGGCCACACCCGCTCCGTCACCACCTCCTCCGCCCAGGCCCAGCTCTGGTTCGACCGCGGCCTGGTGTGGACGTACGCCTTCCACCACGAGGAGGCCGTCGCCTGCTTCGAGGCCGCGGCCCAGGCCGACCCCGACTGCGCCATGGCCCACTGGGGCATCGCCTACGCCCTCGGCCCGAACTACAACAAGCCCTGGGAGTTCTTCGACGACCAGGACCTCGTACGCACCGTCGACCGCACCCACGCCGCGGTGGAGCTGGCCCACGAGAAGGCGGCGCACGCCACCCCCGTCGAACAGGCACTGATCGCCGCACTGCGGGCCCGCTACCCGCAGGCCAAGGCGGTGCCGGACTGCTCGATCTGGAACGCCCCCTACGCCGACAGCATGCGCGCCGTGTACGAACTCGCCCCCGACGACCCGGACATCGCCACCCTCTACGCAGACGCCCTGATGAACCTGACGCCCTGGCAGCTCTGGGACCTCGGGACCGGCGAACCGGCCGAAGGCGCCCGCACGACGGAGGCGAAGGCCGTCCTCGACCGTGCCCTGGCGACCGACGCCGGACGCGACCACCCGGGGCTGGTCCACATGTACGTCCACCTGATGGAGATGTCCCCGACCCCCGAGGCGGCCCTGTCCGTCGCCGACCGGCTGCGCGGACTGGTGCCCGACGCCGGACACCTCAACCACATGCCCTCGCACCTGGAGGTGCTGTGCGGCGACTACCGGCGGGTGGTCTCCGACAACACCGCGGCGATCGCGGCCGACGAGAAGTACCACGCCCGGGCCGGGGCGATGAACTTCTACACCCTCTACCGCTCGCACAACTACCACTTCAAGATCTACGGCGCGATGTTCCTCGGCCAGTCCGAGGTCGCCCTCAAGACCGCGGCAGAGCTCGAGGCGTCCATTCCCGAGGAACTGCTGCGGGTGCCGAGCCCGCCGATGGCCGACTGGCTCGAGGGCTTCCTCGCCATGCGCGTCCACGTGCTGATCCGCTTCGGCCGCTGGGACGACATCCTCGCGCTGCCCCTGCCCGCCGATCCCGAGCTGTACTGCGTGACCACCGCGATGCTCCACTACGCCCGCGGTGTCGCGCTGTCCTCCACCCACCGCGTCCAGGAGGCGGAGGCGGAGCGCCGGCTCTTCCGCGAGGCGGTGGCCCGGGTCCCGGAGACCCGCATGCTCTTCAACAACACCTGCGCCGACATCCTCGCCATCGCCTCGGCGATGCTCGACGGCGAACTGGAATACCGCAAGGGCGACCACGACACGGCCTTCGCCGCACTGGAACGTTCCATCGAACTCGACGACAACCTCCCCTACGACGAGCCCTGGGGCTGGATGCAGCCCACCCGGCACGCCTACGGCGCCCTCCTCCTGGAGCAGGGGCGTGTCGAGGAGGCCGAGGCGGTCTACCGCGCCGACCTCGGTCTCGACGGCACCCTCCCGCGCGCCCTGCAGCACCCCGGCAATGTCTGGTCCCTGCACGGCCTGCACGAGTGCCTGATGCGTCTGGGCCGGACCGGGGAGGCGCAGATGGCGGCCCAGCAACTGCGGCTGGCCGCCGCGCTGGCGGACGTACCGATCGAGGCGTCCTGCTACTGCCGCCTCGACACCACCGCCGAAGGCCCCTGCTGCGCCTGACGGCCGTCGTGCCGGGCGTGCTTCGGGTGTCCTCGACGCCTTCACCCTGCGGCGCCCGGCAGCCTCTGCTCGAACCACACCACCTTGCCCGTGCTCACCCTCGTCACGCCCCACCGCCACGAGAGCTGGTCGACCAGGAACAGTCCCCGGCCGCCCTCGTCGCTGAGCCGGGCATGCCGCATCCTCGGCACCACCGGAGAGTCGTCACCCACCTCGCAGCGCAGCACGTCCGTGGACAGCAGCCGCAGGGTGATCGGCCGGGAAGCGAAGCGCACGGCGTTCGCCACCACCTCGCTGACCATGAGCTCGGTGGTCTCCAGCAGGGACTCCAGGCCCCACTGGCGCAGCGTCCGGCGGGTCAGCCGACGGGCCTGTCCCGCGGTCTGCGGGCGGGGCGCCATGTACCAGTACGCGACGGTCTCCGGAAGGATGCCCTCGAACCGGGCGGCGAGCAGCGCGATGTCGTCGTCCCGGTCACCCTTGCCCAGCGTGCCGAGGGCCTCGTCGCACAGCTCCTCCAGCGCCAGGGGTGCCGCCGCGGAGGCGGCCGCGCGCAGCCGGGCGCACAGCCGGTCCACCCCGGTGAGCACGTCCGAGTCGCGGGACTCGACCAGGCCGTCGGTGTACAGCAGCAGCGTCGCTCCCGTCGGCGCGTTTGTCTCGACGGTCTCGAATCCGCCGCTGCCCACGCCGATCGGCGCCCCGGGCGGGACATGGAGGACCTCCGTGCCGCCGTCGGGGTGCAGCAGGACCGGCGGCAGATGGCCGGCGCTGGACACCAGCAGGCGGTGCAGCACCGGGTCGTACATGGCGTACAGGCAGGTCGCCGTGTGCTCGCTGCCCAGCCGCCCGGCCTGTTCGTCGAGGTGGTGCAGCACCTCGTCCGGGGGCAGATCGAGCCCGGCCAGGGTCTGCACGCTGGTCCGCAGCTGGCCCATGATCGCGGCCGAGGTCATGGAATGGCCCATCACATCGCCGATGACCAGGGCGACGCGGTTGCCGGGCAGGGGGATCGCGTCGTACCAGTCGCCGCCGACCTGGGCGGTGCGCGAGGACGGCAGATAGCGGCTGGCCAGCCGGACGCCGGGCGGCGCCGGGAGGGACGGTGGGAGCATCGTGCGCTGCAAGGTGTCCGCGATGGACGCCTCACGTTCGTACAGCATCGCCTTCTCGAGCCCGAGCGCGGTGTGGGTGGCCAGTTGGGAGGCGACGAGCAGGTCGTCGCCGGTGAAGTCCGGCCGGTCGGGTGCGCGGACGAGGACGACGCTGCCCAGGACCTGGCTGCGGCCGTGCAGCGGGGCGACGATCAGGCGTCCCCCGAGCGGCACCGCCGGATGCGGCGACCCCAGCAGCTCGGCCGTCGCGGGGGCGATGCCCGGCGTGTTCCCCAGCACCGGCCGCCCGTCCTGGAGCAGTTTGGCGAGCAGGCCGCCGGCGGCCGGGCGCACGGACTCCGGTGCCTGGACGGTGGGTGTGTCCGTCGGGGGCGGACCGGAGCCGGGGTGCGGGCGCGAGGCCTGGTCCATGGTGTGCAGCCGCAGGACCGCCGGGGTGCTGCCGGTTTCGTCGCCGACCGGCAGGGGGGCGTACAGATGGACGAACGCGGTGTCGGCGAAGGCCGGGACGGCCGCCCGGCACAGTTCGTACAGGGTCTCGTCGAGGTTCATGCCGCGGGCGATCCGGCGGGTCGCCGCGTCGAGGTAGCGCAGCCGGTCGGTCTGCGGCTCGGCGACGCCCGGTCGGTCGCCCCGCGGGGTTCCGGAAGGGGTTTCCGCGGACAGGGGCGACGGATCGGGGTGCGGCGGCCGATGCGACTTCGTCATGCCTGTCCTTATGCCGGTCCGTCCGACCGTCCGACCGTCCGACCGTGCGGCCCGCGCCGGAGCGAGCGGATCAGGGTCGTCAGGCGCGGCGTCGGCAGCGTAGGAAGATCTGTACCTCCGGCTGGATGTCGGCGGCCGCCGGAGCATAGGAGTGCGAGGACTCCTCGATGATCTCGAAGCCCGCCGTCTCGACGACCTCGCGCAACTCGTCCCGCAGATAGCCGGAGACGCGGATGCTCGTTCCGATGAACGGGATCGTGAAGTCGTCCACATCGGCCTCCACCATCGACAGCGCGAACAGGCCTCCCGGAACCAGCAGGTGGTGGACGGTCCGAAGGGCGAGAGGGATCTCGGCGCGCGGCAGCATGAGCAGGGAGAAGAAGGCGGTCACCGCCTCGAAGCGGCCGAGGTCCAGCGGGCCCCCGGGCCGCAGATCCGCTATGTCCGCCTGATGGAACACCGCACCGGGCACATGGGCGCGGGCGAGCGCCACCATCCCGGCCGACAGGTCCACACCGAAGACCGCGAAGCCCGCCTCCGACATCTGGCGGGCGGTCGGCAGGCCGGTGCCGCTCCCCAGATCCAGTACACGAGCACCGGGCCGCAGGGACCGGATGAGCCACTCGGTGGCCGCGACCTGGCCCTCCTTGTGCGGGAAGGCGTCGTCATAGCGGTCGCCGAGTGCGTCGAAGGCCTCGGCCTGACCGGTGCGGTCGGGCCACAACGCCCCGTAGTCGATCTTGTCGGCGGGGTTGCTCACCAGGAATCTCCTCCCGGAATCATGGGCCATTTTTTCACATTCGTACGGATTCGGTAGGTGGGGGCTCCGCATCCGTGGGGCTGTCCGGGCTGTCCTCCAGGAATCCGCCCGACTGGTGCTGCCACAGCTTCGCGTAGGCGCCGTTCGAGGTGAGCAGTTCGTCGTGGGTGCCCTGCTCGATGATGCGGCCGTGATCGAGGACGACGAGCTGGTCCATGGTGGCGACCGTGCTCAGTCGGTGCGCGACCACCAGCGCGGTCCGCCCCTCCATGAGCCGCCACAGCGCTTCCTGGACGAGGAGCTCGCTCTCCGAGTCCAGCGCGCTGGTCGCCTCGTCGAGCAGCAGGATCGGCGCGTCCCGCAGGATCGCCCGGGCGAGGGCCACCCGCTGGCGCTGGCCGCCGGACAGCTTGATGCCGCGCTCGCCCACCATGGTGTCGAAGCCGTGGGGCAGCGCGTCGGCGAACTCCGTGACATGAGCCGCCTCGGCCGCGCGGCGGATCTCGGCTTCGCCGGCGCCCGGCCGGGCGAAGGCGATGTTGTCCCGCAGCGTGCGGTGGAACATCGCCGGGTCCTGCGGCACATAGGCGATCAGGCCGCGCAGGTCGGCCTGGCGCAGTCTGCTGATGTCCTGGCCGCCGATCAGGATCCGGCCGGCGTCGATGTCGGTCATCCGTAACAGCAGCCGCGTCAGGGTGGTCTTGCCGCCGCCGGAGCGGCCCACGAGGCCGACCTTCGTCCCGGCGGGCACGGCCAGGTCGAGGCCCTCGAACAGCGGCCGGCCGCCGGTGTGGGCGAAGTTCACCCGCTCGAAGCGGACATGGGCGGGACCGGGCCGCAGCGGCTCCGGTGACGGCGGATCCACCACGGTCGGCGGCGTCAGCAGCAGCTCGGTGAACTGCGCGGCCTCCGTCATCGAGCTCTCCAGCCGACGGTAGATCTGGTTGAACTCGAACATGATCCGCGTCGCGTTGGCGTAGTAGGTGAACGCCACCACGATCGCCTCCACCCCGCCCCCGCCCAGCGCGACCGCCAGCAGCAGGCCCAGCGCGTTGGTCAGCACCGACATCGGCGCGACCAGGGTGTCAATGCGCAGATTGCCGTAGTCCCACGACCGCAGGGTGAGCCGGCGCGACGTGGCGACGCGGGCGCGGTGCTCGGCGGCCTCGCGCTCCTCGGCGGCGAACGCCCGCACCGTGTCCATGTTCATCAGACTGTCGGCGACATGCCCCGACACCCGCGCGATCGCCTCCTCGCGATGGTCGACGAGCGCCTGCCGGCGCCGGATCAGCGGCACCACGCACACCGCTGTCAGCGCGATCATCGCCAGCAGCCCGACGACCAGCAGCGGCTCGTAACGCCACAGCACCACCGCCCCGAACACCAGCGGCACGAAGCTGCCCACGATCTGGAACGTCAGTGTGTCGACGAACTGCTCGTAGCGGGCGGCGAAGCTCAGGACGCGCTTGGTCAGCGATCCGGCGAAGTTGTCGTGGAAGAACGCGGCGTCCTTGGCGAACAGCTCGTCCATCCCGATCACATACAGATGCTCGATCCCCAGCGCGTCCAGGCGGTTCAGACAGTGCAGCGCGATGCGCCACAGCGCTTCCGAGAGCAGGAGCACACCGACGAAGCCCAGCACGTACGGCAGCGCCGAGGCGACGGTGACGGCCGTGTCGCCCGCGACGTCGCCGACGAGCTTGGCGACGATCAGCGGCGCGATGTAGTTGATGCCGATGTTGCCCAGGGCCGACAGCAGCATGGCGGGTATCGTCAGCCACCGCAGCCGGGCCAACTCCCGGCCGTAGTAACGAAGTGCGAGCAGCACCGAGCGCTTGCCCGGCAGGACCCTGCGTGACTCAGGCGTTCCCATCCCACCCCTGTATGGCTACGTAGAGTGTCGGTTCGAGTACGCAGTGTCCCGCGGCGGTGGCTGTGGCGTCCAAGTGTTTTCCGGCCGGTGGCGGCGGCCGGGTCACGGCTTTCCCCTACCACAAGTAACATGATCAACTTTCTTCTCGGGTGCCCCTCGCGGGCACCCCGGCACGCACGCTGCCGCCACCCCCCACCAGTTCAATTCCGAGGACCTCGATGTCGTCTCAAAGCGATGCCCTCCAGCAGACGCGCACCGACTACGAACACCACATGCGGACCTGTCGGCAGTGCCATGCCGACACCATGCCCTGCGCGGTGGCCAAGCACCTGCTGCGCCTGTACAACAACGCTCGAAGAAGCGCTGCCCGGCCCTGAGGCCCAACTCTCCCTGGCTCTGGAGGACTTCGTGCGACTCCTGCCCCGCTCCGCGTCCGGCTGGACCATGGCCGTCTTCGGCCTCCTGGCCGCCGTCATGGGCCTGGTGGGGCTGGTCGCCCCCGACGCCCTGCTCCGGCTCATGGGCTTCACGCCCGTGATGGGCCCCGGGCGGGGGACGGGAGATCACACGCTGGTCTTCGTGACGGCGTCGTCCATGGCGGCCCTCAACATGGGTGTGTACTACGTGCTGGCCGCGCTCTGCGACTGGAAGGCGTTCTTCCGCTGGACCGTGCCCTTCCGCCTGCTGACCTGCGCGGTCTTCACGCTCGCGGTGATCGGCGGCCGGGCCCCCGCCGGTTTCCTCGGCGTCGGCCTGTGGGAGGGGATCGGCGCGCTGGTCACGGGTGCGGCCCTGCGCCACGAGAGCCGGCGCACCCCCGGCTCCGGCCAGGTGCCGGCCGCCGTCAGCTGAGGACCGCCTCCCAGGTGTCCACGGCGTAGTGCACGGTCATCCCGTGCCGGGCGTACAGCGCCGGGGCCCCGGTGGCGTTGGCGGTGTCCACACCCAGCCCCACCGTGTCGCGGCCACGGGCGGCGAAGGCGGCGAACGCGTTTCGCAGCAGCAGGCCGCCCAGCCCGGCGCCCCGGGCCTCGCGCACCACGCCGATGCTGCGGATCCAGCCCATGGCCTCACGGTCGTCACGGGCCATCAGGAACCCGGCGTCCCCCAGGTCCTCGGTACCCGCGATCCACACCAGGGACCAGTCGAGGGCGTCCGCGTCGACGTCCCGCAGCCACTGCTCATACGTGCGCGGCTGGAAGTCGAAGTGCTCGGCGAAGCTCGACTGGTACAGCGCGTGGACCCGGGCACGGTCGGCCGGGTCGGCGCACGCCCGCAGCCGGATGCCGGGCGGAACCTCCGGCATCGCAACCTCCACCGAAGTCAGCGGGCGCTGCAGCACGTGATAGCGCCGTACGACGTACCAGCCCCGCCGCTCGATCAGGTCCGTGTCGAGCGTGGGCCGCGTGTTGAGGTGCAGATGCACCACCGCCCGACTCGCGCCGTTCTCCCGGGTCCTGGCCAGGGCCCGGGCCTCCAGCGCGTCCAGGATCAGCTCGCCCGCCCGCTGGTGGTCGGGCAGCACATAGTGGTCGACGTCGACACGCTCGCCCCCCGACTCGTCCCACAGCAGCCCGTACGCCACCAGCCGGTCCCCGTCGAAGACCAGCCACGAGTCGCGGTCCAGAGCGATGTCGGGCCGTTTCAGATCGGCCAGGACGGTGTGCAGATCGGTCTCGGGCCGGCCGATCTCGATCCGGTCGATGTCGTTGAGCAGGTCGGTGACGGCGGCCGCGTCGGCGAGACCGGCGGGGCGAAGGGCGTAGGGCATGGGCCCAGAGTCCGCGCGAGGGCGGGAGGGCCGCAACGGATTTTCGGCGACCCTCCCGCCCTTCCCCCGATGCCCGCGCGGCGTCAGCAGGTCGCGGAGGCCGGCAGGTCGCCGTACTCGTTGCCCTTGAGGTAGACCGCGCTCACATAGCCCTCGACGAGCTTGACCCACACGTTGTTGGTGTAGCCGTTGTCGCGGATGGTCTCGCCGCGTACCCAGCAGTACGCCCCGCGCGGCTGGCCCGCCGCGACGCTGCCGACCTTGGCGTACGAACGCGCGGGTCCGGAACGGACGTTGACCGTCTCGTACGGCACGACGGCGTACGGCGCGGCCATGATCCGGGCATCACCGCGGTTCACGTCGGAGGCCGCGACCGCGGTGGCGGCCGTGAGCGGCCCGAGCAGCGCGAGCGCGCCGGCGCCGACGAGCGCGGCCCGGGCGAAGGTACGGGTGGTCATGACGGGTTCCCCCTGGTTCGGCTGGTCACTTGCCCGGCATCCGGCCGGCACTCGGAACTGTAGGGAAACGCGAGGTCACCAGAACCCTGAGAGTTCTCAGGTACCGTCCGCCACGGCGCGAACCCTACGGTCTGGAACATCAGCGGTGCGCGGCCGCGACGACCGCCGGCACCGCACACCACCGACCCAGGAGAGAGGGCTCGCATGCGCCGCCGAACGCTTCAGACCCTGCTGGCCACATCAGGCGCCGCCGCGATGCTGGCGCTCACCCCGCTCACCGCCCAGGCCGCACCGTACTCGGGCGGCAACTACGGGGCCTACGGCTTCGAGGGCCAGTACCCGACCGTCTCCGGCTGCTCCGGGTCCTTCCGCCAGATCGGGGCGACGAGGACCTTCGAGGGCATGAGGCTGAAGTACTTCTACTCCGACCGATGCGGCTCCTTCGCCCGCATCGAGAACTCCCGCACCAACTGCGCCGCCCTGCTCGAACGCTCGAACTCCGGGGCGGGGCGCGCCGACGGCTGGGTCTCGGAGACCGTCGACCCCGGCATCAACTACGCCTACACGAAGATCGGCAACAACCTCCACGGCCGCGTCTCGCGCGCCCTGCTGGTGTGCGACGGCCACGCCCTGACGCACACGAACTGGTACTGACCGCGGGGCAGCTCCGCGTGGGGGCCGGGATCCCAGGCAACCGAGAAGGCTTTCGGCTCGTCCTTGGGATCATGCACACCGCCAGCATCACCGGCCCCCTGACCGCCTCGCTGCGCCAGCTCCTCGAGTTCGCGTGGCTGCAGACACGCTCCTGCGCCTTCGCCATCGCCCTGATGTCCGGCGTGGCGGCGTCGACCCTGCTGCCCGGCCTCCCCGTGGCCCGCTACGACCTGCTCGTCGTCTACGGCGTGCTGCTGACGGGGCTGTTCTGGCTGCGCGGCTGGGAGAACGCCCGGGACGTCGCCGTCATCGCGGTCTGCCACGTCATCGGCCTGGCCTTCGAGCTGGTGAAGGTGTCCCTCGGCTCATGGAGCTATCCGGAGCCGGCCGTGCTGAAGTTCGCGGGCGTCCCGCTGTACGGCGGATTCCTCTACGCCGCCGTCGGCAGCTATGTCTGCCGCGCCTGGCACCTGTTCGACCTGAAGCTGGTCCGGTACCGCCCGCGCGCGACGGCCGCCGTCGCCGCCGCCGTGTACGTCAACTTCTTCAGCCACCACTGGCTCCCCGACGTCCGCTGGCTCCTGGCCGCGGCGCTCCTCGTCGTCACCGCGGGCACCTGGGCGCACTTCACGGTGCGCGGCGTGCGCCGCCGTATGCCGCTCGCGCTGTCGTTCGTCCTGATCGGCTTCTTCCTGTGGATCGCCGAGAACCTCGCGACCTATGTGGGCGCCTGGCGCTACCCCTACCAGCTCGACGGCTGGCAGCCCGTGGGGCTGGAGAAGTTCGGCGCCTGGTCCCTGCTGATCAGCGTCACCGTCGTGCTGGTGGCAGTGACACGGTCGTACCACGGGCCCGGGAGCACCGGCACGTCGACGCGGGCCGGGCGAAGGCGGAGGCCCGGCCCCCGCCCTCGCTGACCGCTAGGCGCTCTTCGGCCCCGCCTGCTGCACGACCTCGAAGGACCACAGGGTGGACCCGCTCGCCGCCGGCTTGGGGCGCTCCCCGCCTCCCTCGCCGCCGCCCTGGTGGGCCGACTTCATCGGACCCTCCATCCACGCCTGGAAGGACGCCTCGTCACGCCAGCGCGTGTACACGAGATAGGTGTCGGTGCCCTCGACCGGCCGCAGCAGCTCGAACCACTCGAACCCGTCGGAGCTCTCCACGGCATGGGCCCGCGAGGCGAAGCGCTTCTCCAGCGTCTCGCGCTGCTCGGCGGGCACGGTCAGTACGTTGATCTTGACTACGCTCATGGTGCTCATCCTGCCAGGAGGAGCGCCCCGGCCGGTCACCGCCCGGGCCGCCCCCCCCACGCGTGGCTCAGGCCGTGTGCAGCCTCAGCCCGTAGCGGCCGAGTATCTCGTTGACGGGCTGGAACCAGGTCTCCCCGCCGCCGGAGCAGTTGCCCCAGCCGCCCGAGGTGACCCCCTGCGCCTGGTCACCGCTGATGAAGGAGCCCCCGGAGTCGCCGCCTTCGGCGCAGACGCTGGTCTTGGTCATCTGGTGCACCGCGCCCTGGCTGTAGTTGACCGTCTCGTTCTTGGCCAGCACGGTGCCGCAGTGCCAGTGCGTCGTGGAGCCGGACCGGCAGACGGAGGCGCCGACGGGTGCCTCGCCCGAGCCGCGCACGAGGCGGTCCGGGACCGTGCCCCAGCCGAGGACGACCGGTACCGTCCACCAGCCGCTGCCGACGCTCACCCAGGCGTAGTCGTTGCCCGGGAACGAGGAGCCCTGGAAGGTCCCGATGTGGGTGCCGTCCCAGCCCCTGACACTGGCGCCCGACTGTCCGCAGTGCCCCGCGGTGATGAATCCGCCGTGCACCGAGAAGCCTATGGAGCAGCGGACGTTGCCCGTGTAGTACGGGTCGCCGCCGACCGTGCCCGCCGCGAAGGTGCGCGGGGCGGCGGCCACCGTCTCGACCGTGACGGGCCCCGCTGCGCGGGCACGCGAGACGAACCGGCGGACATCGTTGTCAGCCCGCTTGTCGCGGACCACGTTCACGACCACGGTGTTGGCGGCCGGGTCGACGTGCCAACTGCTCACGCCCGACGGCGCGGGCAGGCGGTCGATGCGTGCCTTGGCCGCGTCGAGTTCGCGCGCGCTGTGTGCGACGGTGCGCACGCTCGCCCCGGTGGAGCGGAGCTCCCGTACGGTCGTCGACGGGGCGTCGGAGGTGACGGCCACGGTGAGCCGCTCGCTGGCCGCGTCGAACCAGGCGCCGCCGTAGGCGGATCCGGCCGCCCTGCGCGCCTTCGGTGCGAGGTCGATGGCGGTGCGCTCCGCCGCGAGCCGGGCCTCGGCCCGCTCCTTCGACAGGCCGAGGTCCCGCTGCATCGCCTGGAGCAGCCCGGGGGAGGCGGGTTCGGTGTCGGCCGCCGTGGGGGATTCGTCCGCCGAGGCCTGCCCGGTGCCGCCCGCGGTCCAGCCGCCGAGCACCAGCAGTGCGGCGAGGCCGGCGTACTTGAGTCTGCTGCGTCTCAAGGGAGTTGCCCTTCGTCGTTCCAACAAGGTGGGGTGGAACAACCGCAATCTGAGAGCGCTCTCACTCGGGGTTGGGTAGAGCATAGCGATGTCGGCATGTCAGGTCCATACCAGAGATGACAGGAAGGCGCGGCTCAGCCGAGGTTGCCGGCGCGGGCGTCCCGCCACCGGTCGACGCCGCCGTTGGTGGCGTACTTGTCGATCTCGGCGAGTTCCTCGTCGGCGAAGTCGGGGTTCTCCAGTGCGGCCACGTTCTGCTCCAACCGCTCGGTGCGCGAGGCGCCGATGACCAGCCCCTGGGCCTTGGCGAGGTCGTGGTGGGTGATGCCGAGGCCGAAGGCGCGCAGGACGACCTCGCGCCGGCCTCGAAGGGCTTGTGGTCACCGAAGTTGTGCCGGTATCGAAGGGTGCGGATCATGCTCAGGCCCGGCCCGTGGTCGTCGTGGGCACGTTGTGTCCGTCCACACGTACGACCGGTCTGCCGGACGCGAGGGCCGAGGCGGGCCAGGACAGCGTGACGTCCCTGGACTCGCCGGGGAGCAGCCAGAGGTAGTTGTCGCCGTACAGCGTGGGCAGCACCCGGTCACCGGTGGCGGAGTCGAGGGGCGAGACGCGCACCATCGCCGCGACCGTCGTACCCCGGTTGCGCAGGCGTGCGGTGAGCCCGCGCCGGGCGCCCGAGCGGTCCGTGCCGGTGATCTCGGCCGACACCCGGGTCCGCTCGACCTGGTTCAGCGCGCGCATGTGGGCGGGCTCGCGGTATCGCCAGTACGTGTTCTCCGCCAGCAGGCCGCCGCGCGCGTCCACGAGGCGCAGCCGCAGCAGATGGAAGCCGGGCAGGTCGTCCGGCCGGCCCGCGCTGAAGGCGGTCGTGGTCGACGAGGCGGCGACCATCGTCAACTGCTCGCCGGAAAGCACCGCTTCGACGACCCCGAGGTACGCAAGGTCTTCGACCGCTGGCAGGAGGCGCTGCCGTACTTCGACCCCAACGGCACCGCCGGTGCCTTCCAGGACGCCACGACCGCCCTGCTCAACGGGCGCAGCGGCATGATGCTGATCGGCACCTTCTTCGCCGACGCGGCGCCCAAGGACGCCCTCGACGACATCGACTTCTTCCGCTTCCCGGTCATCGACCCCAAGGTGCCGCTCGCCGAAGAGGCCCCCACCGACGGCTACTTCGCCAGCGCCCGCACCGGACGCCGCGACGGCGTGCTCGACCTGCTCGGCTACCTCGCCACCGCCGAGGCCCAGGAGATCTACATCAAGGGCTCCTCCGGCACCGTCCTGCCCTGCCATCCCGACGCCGAGGACGCCGGCACCCCCCTGGTGAAGAAGGGCCGCAGGCACATCGAGGAGGCCGCCGAGATCACCCAGTTCTTCAACCGCGACTCCAGCGACGCCCTCCAGCCCACCGCCGACACCGCGCTGACCAAGTTCCTCGCCCGGCCCAAGGAGTTCGGGAGCATTCTCGCCGACTGGCAGCGCGATGCCGAGAAGATCTGGAACGTCTGACATGGCCGTCGTGACCGCCCCCCACCGCAAGCCCCCGGTCCCGGCGCCGTCCCGTGGCGGCCGGGCCCGGGGCCCTGGGCGCACACCCCCGCTGGTGCTCGCCTTCGTCCTCGTCCCGCTGCTCGCCGAGGCCGTGTGGGTGTTCTGGCCCGCGCTCCAGGGCTTCTACCTCGCCCTGACGAGCTGGGACGGCGTGTCGACGCCGAAGTTCGTCGGCCTGGACAACTTCCGGGAGATGGCGGGCGACGACATCTTCCGCGGCGCCGTCGGCCACACCGTGCTCTGGCTCGTGCTGTTCGGCGGCCTGTCCGCCCTGCTCGGCCTCGCCGCCGCACTGCTGCTCCAACAGGAGCGGCGCGGCGTCGGCATCTACCGCGCGGCGCTCTTCCTGCCCGTCGTGTTCTCCCTGGTCGCCACCGCCCTGGTCTGGCAGGCCATCTACCAGCCCGACGGAGTCCTCAACCAACTCCTCGAATCCGTCGGCCTCGGCAGCCTGCGGCACGCCTGGCTCGCCGACCAGGACACCGCCCTGTACGCGGTCATCGTGCCCGCGCTGTGGCGGCAGATCGGGTACGTGATGGTCCTCTACCTCGCCGGACTCAAGGGCATCGACCCGGCCCTGTACGAGGCCGCCAAGGTCGACGGAGCGACCGCCTGGCAGCGCTTCCGCCATGTCACCCTGCCCCAACTGCGCAGCGTCAACGCGGTCGTTCTGTCCGTCATCGTCATCGACTCGCTGCGCTCCTTCGACGTCGTGTGGTCGCTCACCCGAGGCGGCCCCTACCACTCCTCCGAACTGCTGAGCACCTATATGTACTCGACCGCCTTCCAGTCCCTGCGGCTCGGATACGGCTCCGCCCTGGCCGTCGTCATCTTCGTGCTGGCGTTTGCGGAGTGCTGGGCATCGGGGCCGACCTGCGGGCCTGGACCCCGCGGCAGCGGGCCGAGGCCGCCCGGTGGATCGCCCGCTACAAAGAGGTGCGGGAGGTCATCCACCACGGACAGGTCCGGCTGCTGGGCTCGCCGGCCGACCCCACCTGCGGAGTGCAGTACGACGCCGGAGAGCACACCGTCGTCGCCGCGCTGAGCACCGGACGCCTCGACGGCGCTCCGCTCGTGCCCGGACGGCCCGACCGGCTCCGGCTGCGCGGGCTGGACCCGGCGGCGCACTATCGGGACACGGCCACCGGAACGACGTACAGCGGCGCCCATCTGCTGCACTACGGGCTGCCCTTCGCCTGGAGCGCCGATCATGATGCGGACCTGGTGGTGCTGGCACGCCGGTGAGCCGCATATGTTTCCCGCACGGCCCGTTCCCGCTCGCGAACCACGCTCACGAAGGAGTCGACCCCACGATGGACCGCTTCACCGGCCGTACGGCCGTGGTCACCGGCGCGGCCTCCGGCATCGGTGCCGCGACCGCCGCGCGCCTGGCCCAGGAGGGAGCCGCGGTGGTGCTCGCCGACGTGGCCGAGGAGCGCGGTGCGGCGGTGGCCGAACGGATCACGAAGGACGGCGGCCGGGCACGGTTCGTGCGGGCCGACGTGGCGGCGGAGGACGACTGGCGCCGGATCGTCGCCGCCGCCCATGACTTCGGGCCCGTGGACGTCCTCGTCAGCAACGCCTACACCGTCGACGTGGCCCCGGCGCACGAGACCACCCTCGAGTCGTGGCAACGGCAGCTCTCCGTCAACCTCACCGCGAGCTTCCTCGGCTTCCGGGCGGCGCTGCCCGATCTGCGGGACCGCCGGGGAGCGGCGGTGCTGACCTCGTCCGTCCACGCGCGCACGGGCATCCCAGGACACCCCGCCTACGCCGCGTCCAAGGGCGCCCTGCTGTCCCTGTGCGGACAGCTCGCCGTCGAGTACGGGCCCGACGTCCGCGTCAACGCCGTCCTGCCGGGACCCGTCCTGACCGCCGCCTGGGACCGGGTGCAGCCCGAGGACCGCGAGCGCAGCGTCGCCGAGACCGCCGCCCGCCGCTTCGGCACCCCCGAGGAGGTGGCCGCGGCCATCGCCTTCCTCAGCGCCGACGAAGCGTCCTACATCACCGGCACGAGCCTCGTCGTGGACGGCGGCTGGAGCGTCGTGAAGGCCTCCGCATGACCCACGCCTCCCCTCTCATCTGCAGAAAGGCTGTACGACATGACGCCCTACGCCCGCTGCGGCGTGCACGGCCAGACCGTGGAGGCCCTCGCCCGCCGCATCCTGTGCGGTCAGATCCCCGAGGGCGCCACGCTCGACCTGGTGGCGCTGCAGAGCGAGTTGGACGTCAGCCTCACCGCCCTGCGCGAGTCCCTGAAGGTGCTCGCCGCCAAGGGCATGGTCGACGCCCGCCAGAAACGCGGCACCTTCGTCAGGGCCCGCGCCGACTGGAACCTGCTCGACGCCGACGTGCTGCGCTGGCAGTTCGAGGGCGCCGACCAGGCCACCGACGCCGACCGGACGCTGCTGCGCAATCTCGCCGAGGTCCGCGCCATCGTCGAACCGGCCGCCGTACGGCTGGCCGCCGAGCGCCGCACCGACGCCGACCTCGCGGCCCTCGAAGCGGCGCTGGAGGCGATGGGGGAGGAGGGCTTCGACCCGGGGCAGGCCGTGGCGGCCGACCTCGCCTTCCACCGCGCCCTGCTCACCGCCACCCACAACGAACTCCTCGAACGCATGGAGATGGTGATCGAGCCCGGCCTCGCCCACCGCGACCGCATCGTGCACAGCCACCCCCACAGCGAGGACCCCGTACCGGCCCACCGCGCCGTCCTGGACGCCGTACGCGACCAGGACCCGCAGGCCGCGGAGGCCGCGATGCGGGCCCTGCTCGTCCAGGCCGGTCGCGATCTGGACCGGGTCGAGGCCGACGACGACACGAAAGGCACCGGCGGCAAGTGAAGATCACTCGAATAGAAACCTTCCTGGTCCCGCCGCGCTGGCTGTTCTGCCGCATCGAGACCGACGACGGCGTGGTCGGCTGGGGCGAACCCGTCGTCGAGGGCCGGGCCGAGGTGGTCCGCGCCGCCGTGGACGTCCTGGCGGACTACCTCCTCTGCAAGGACCCGCTGCGCATCCAGGACCACTGGCAGGTGCTCACCAAGGGCGGCTTCTACCGCGGCGGCCCCGTCCTCTCCAGCGCCGTCGCCGGCCTCGACCAGGCCCTGTGGGACATCGCCGGCAAGACCTACGGCGCCCCCGTGCACGCCCTGCTCGGCGGGCCCGTACGCGAACGCGTCCGCGTCTACGCCTGGGTCGGCGGTGACGAACCCGCCCAGCTCACCGAGCAGATCACCGCCCAGGTCGAGGCCGGCTTCACCGCCGTCAAGATGAACGCCGCCGGCGCCACCTCGCCCATCACCACGGCGGCCGAGACCGCCGCCGTCGTCGCCCGGGTGGCCGCCGCCCGCGACGTCCTCGGCCCGGACCGCGACGTCGCCGTCGACTTCCACGGCCGCTTCACCGCCGCGAGCGCCCGCCGCGTGCTGGCCGAACTCGCCCCGCTGCACCCGCTGTTCGTGGAGGAACCCGTCGTCCCCGAACACGGCCATCTGCTGCCCGGCCTGGTCGCCGCGACCCCGATCCCCCTCGCCACCGGCGAACGCCTCTACTCCCGCGGCGAGTTCCTGCCCGCCCTCACCGCCGGCATCGCCGTCGCCCAGCCCGACCTGTCCCACGCCGGCGGCATCTCCGAGGTGCACCGCATCGCCTCCCTGGCCGACACCTACGGCGCCCAGCTGGCCCCGCACTGCCCGCTCGGCCCCATCGCGCTGGCCGCCAGCCTCCAGGTCGCCTTCGCGACCCCCAACTTCCTGATCCAGGAACAGAGCCGAGGCATCCACTACAACAAGGACGCCGACCTGCTGTCCTACCTCGCCGACCCCGCCCCGTTCCGCTTCGTCGACGGCCACGCGCCCCGCAACGATGCCCCCGGCCTGGGCATCACCCTCGACGAGGCGGCCGTACGCGAGGCCGACCGCACCGGACACGCCTGGCGCAACCCCGTCTGGCGGCACTCCGACGACTCCTTCGCCGAGTGGTGACGCCGTTGCTGCAGATCACCACCGACCCCGCGCACGGCGGCCGCTGGACCTCCCTGCGCGCACCCGGACGCGAATGGCTCTGGCACCGCCCGGACCCGGAACGCGACCGGGCCGTGCCGGGCGACGCGTTCGTGGACGCGGGCGGTCTCGAGGAGTGCGTTCCCACCGTCCGGGGCCTGCCCGACCACGGGGACGCCTGGTCGCGGCCCTGGACCCGGACCGGCGGCACCGAACACGTACGGGGCGCGTCCTTCACTCTCGAACGGTCCATCCGTCCCACGGCCGACGGCGGCGCCCAGGCCGACTACACCCTCACCGCACAGCCCGGCTTCCGCTTCGTGTGGGCGGCCCACGCCCTGCTGGACCTGTCCGCGCACGCAACCCTGCGCATGCCGTCCGGCGCCACCACCCGACTGTTCCCCGAAGCGGCGCCACTCCTGGACGAACCCTGGCCCACCGGCGCACCCTGGATCACCGGCCCGTGGCCCACACCCCGCGGACTGCCCCTGCACCGGCTAGGCCCCGACGACGGCACCGCGGTCGGGGCCGTCGTCGACACACCGCTGTGCTGCGTCCACGACGACGGTGACCGACTCGCCCTGGAACTGCGGGCGGACGGACAACCCGTGTCGATCGCCCTGTGGCGCAACCTCGCCGGCCACCCCCAACCGGACCCCTACCGCAGCACGGGCGTCGAGCCCATGCTCGGCCGCGTCTTCGACCTCGCCGACGCCGGACCCGACGACGCCGCACGGGTCCCGGAGTCCGGCGAGGTCCGCTGGCGGCTCACGCTCACCGGGGCCTGCCGCTGCCCCTCGAACCCCGCACCGAAGGAGCACCGTTCGTGGACCTGACGGCCGCGCTGGCCACTCACCGACTGGTCGCGATCGTGCGCGGCGACGACCCCGACGCCGCGCTGCGCACCGTACTGGCCCTGGTCGAGGAGGGCATCGAACTGATCGAGGTCTCGCTCAGCGGCAAGGACGCCCTCGCCGTCATCGAACGCGCCCGCCACGCCCTCGGCCCCGGCCACCCCCTCGGCGCAGGCACCGTGCTGACCGCCGACGACGCCCGCGCCGCCCACCGTGCCGGAGCCGACTTCGCGGTCACCCCCGGACTCGGCGACGGCGTCACCACGGCACAGGAGCTGGGCATGCCGGTCCTCGCCGGAGTGCTGACCCCGACCGAGATCATCGCCGCCCGCGCACTGGGCGTGGCCGCGCTGAAGGTCTTCCCGATCACCCAGTCCGGGGGAGCGGCCTATCTCAAAGCCCTGCGCGGCCCGTTCCCCGACGCGCCGTTCGTCCCGGTGGGCGGGGTCGACGAGGCCGCCGCGCGCGCCTGCCTCGCGGCCGGTGCCGTCGCGGTCGGCGTCGGCTCGCCCCTGGTCGGCGACGCCGCCGACGGCGGCAGCACCGCCGCGCTCAGGGAGCGCGCCCGCCGGTTCCGCACCGTCGTGGCACAGGCGGCGACGCCGTGACCGCGCAGCTGAGGCCCACCCGCCCCGACCGCCTGGAACTGGGCGAGGGCATCCGCTGGACCGGCACCGACGTCGTCCTCGTCGACATCCTCGCCGGCCGGCTGCTGACCGCACCGCACGACGAGACGGCGCCCCTGCGCACAGTGGCCCAACTCCCCGTCCCGCTGGGCGCCGTGGCACCCCTGTCCGGCCACTGCGGCACCTGGGTCGCGGCCGCCGACACCGGCATCGGCCTGCTGCGTCCCGACGGCACCCTCGACTGGCTGGCGCGGCCGGAGGAGAACGCCCCGCACCGCATGCGCATGAACGACGCCGTGGCCGACCCCTTCGGCCGGTTCTGGGCCGGCAGCATGGCGTACGACGCCGACGAGGGCGCCGGTTCCCTGTACCGCCTCGACCGGGACGGCACGGTCGCGCGGGTGCTGGACGGCATCACCGTGCCCAACGGACCCGCGTTCACCCCCGACGGCGGCCACATGTACCTCGCCGACAGCGCCCGCGGTGTCGTACGGCGCTACCCCGTGGACCCGGTGACGGGCGACCTCGGCGCACCCGAGGACTTCGTCACGATCCGCGAGGGCAGCCCCGACGGCATGGCCGTCGACGTCGAGGGTGCCGTGTGGATCGCCGTCTGGGGCACCGGCACCGTACGCCGCCATCTGCCCGACGGCACACTCGACCGCACCGTGCGCCTGCCGGCACGCCAACCGGCCGGGGTGTGCCTAGGGGGTGTTCTGAGGGTCCCGCACGGCACCCGCGCCCGCCGCGGCAGCGGCTGTTGTCACAGTCGGCACGCACCCTCGCCGCACCGGCCAAAGGGCCAAAGCCGCTGCCGCGGCGGGCACGGGCACCGCACTGGCCCCTCAGAGCACCCCCTGGCCCACGACGTCCTGCACATCACCACCGCCCGCGTGGGCCTTGCCGCACCCGGCCACGACGACGGCGCCCTGTTCACCGTCCGGGTGGACGTGCCCGGCACGCCGACGCCGGCCTGCCGGCTCGACACCGTCCGCAGCCCCTCGACCAGCGGGGACGCCGGATGACCGCCACCTGGCGCCCCGCTCCCGGCCCGGTCGTCTGCGTCGGAGAGACGATGGCCGCCCTTGCCCCCGACCCGCCGAGCCCTCTGCGCACCGCACCCCGGCTGCGTCTGTCGGTGGCGGGAGCCGAGTCGAACGTCGCCATGTACCTCGCCGACCACGGCATCCCGGTCGCCTGGCTCTCGGCACTCGGCGACGACCCGCTGGGACATCGCGTCCGCGACACCGTCGCCGCGACCGGCGTCGACGTCTCGCACGTGCGCACCGACCCCCACCGCCCGACCGGCCTGCTGGTGAAGGATCCGGGCCCCGACGGTACCCGCGTGCACTACTACCGGCGCGGCTCGGCCGCCTCCGCCCTCGGCCCGGACCTGCTGGACGGCCCGCCCGTCCGCACGGCGGCACTGCTGCACCTGACCGGCATCACCCCGGCGCTGTCCGAGTCCTGCCGCGCCCTGGTGACACGGGCACTGACCACCGAGCCGGGCACCCGCCCGTACGCGGTGAGCTTCGACGTCAACCACCGGGCCGCCCTGTGGCCGCACGGCACGGCCCCGGCCGCGCTGCGCGAGCTCGCCGACCGCGCCGACATCGTCTTCGTCGGCCTGGACGAGGCACAGGCGCTGTGGGGCGCGAACTTTACCGAGGAAGGCGTGCGCGCGCAGCTCCGGCGGCCGCGCATCCTCGTCGTCAAGGACGGGGCGAACACCGCGACCGCGTTCACCGAGGAGGGCACCGTCGCGGTGCCGACACCGCGTACGGCGGTCGTGGAGGCCGTCGGCGCCGGCGACGCCTTCGCGGCCGGGTTCCTCGCGGGCCTGCTGCGGGGCGCGACCACGGCCAACGCCCTCCGCCTGGGGCACATCACCGCCGCCTCCGCGCTCCAAGTGACGGGAGACCACGGCCCGTTGCCCGATCCGGCGGAGAGGGAGGCGCTGCTCGCCCTGTCGGCGCGGGAGTGGGCGGAGCGGGCGGTGGTGTCGCCGTCGGCCTGAGCACCCGGACGTTCGCCGCGCGCCGGGAGATTTGCCCGCCTATGCTCCATTTGTGTGACGACTATCTTCCAAGAGCTGGTGGCGAAGGAGCGCGCGGCCGAGCAGGCGCACAGCCGCGTGGAGGAGCTGCGGGGCATGTACGGACCGCCGACCCAGCAGGGCGGCTGGAGCCCGCGGCAGAGCGAGACCTACAACACGGCACTGCGGGCCTGGCGGGATCTGGCCCGGGAGGTGCGGATCGCGCTGGCCGAGTACGCCAGGGCGCAGGGCGCGACGTGCAGCGATGTCGAGGAGCAGGTGAAGAAGGCGGTCTGGCACACGGAGGCGGGCGGCGCGGGGCTGTAGCGGAGCGGGTTGCCGGGCCGCGCCGACCTGTTCACCCGCGGCCCACGCCGGGGCGTCCCAGGGCCGCCGCGAGGAGCAGCGCGGTGAGGGCGGTGAGGGTGACGCCCCGCCAGCCGAGGGCGTCCAGCACAGGTGCGGCGAGTGCGCTGCCGAGGGCGCCGATCGTGAAGTACAGCACGAGGTAGACGCTGCTGAGGCTTCCGGAGCGGCGGGGGTCGAGGGCGATGATGCGGCTCTGGTTGGCGGCCTGGGCGGCGAAGCAGCCGGCGTCGAACAGGGCGAGCCCGAGTGCCGTGACCGGTGGGCGGCTCAGACCGGTGGCCAGCAGCGCGGTTCCGGCCGCGGCGGCCAGGACAGCGGCGGTGATCACGGCGCGGGGGGTGTGGCGGTCGGTGAGGCGTCCGCTCAGGGGGAGGGCGGCGAAGCCGAGGAGCCCGGCCAGGCTGTACAGGCCGATGGCGGTCGGGCCCAGGGAGTGGGGCGGCTCGGCCAGGGCGAGCGCCAGGGCGACCCAGACGAGATTGAACGCGAAGTACCACAGGCCGCCGGTGGCCACGGCGCGGCGCAGCGGTGGGTGGTGGCGCAGCAGCGGGGGAAGCGAGGCGAGGGTGGCGCGGTAGCCGAGGTCGGTGCGGGGACGCTGCCGGGGAAGCAGCGTACGGGCGGCCGCCGCGCAGAGCAGGACGAGGACGGCGAAGACGAGGAGCATCCGCCGCCACCCGAGGACGTCGGCCAGCGCCCCTCCCACCACCCGGCTGAGCAGGATGCCGGCCGACATGCCGGCGGCCACGGTGGCGACGCCGGTGCCACGCCGCCCGGGCCGCGCGTGCCGGCCCGCGATGTTGCCGGCCTGCGCCGCGACACTGGCGGCGGCGCCGATCAGCAGATGGGCGGCCAGGAGCAGGGCCGGGCCGGACGCGGTGGCGGCGATCCCGAGGGCGGCGGCCAGCGCCGTGAGCTGTGCGGTCACCAGGCGACGCGGGGCGACGTGGTCGATGAGGGGCAGCAGGAGGGCGAAGCCGGTCATGCAGCCGACGAGCGCGGCCGTCGGCACGAGGCCGATCACGGAGAGGGGCACGCCCAGATCGGCGGCGACGGCCGAGAGCGCGGGCTGGAGGGCGTAGTTGTTCGCGATCGCCGTGCCGGCTGTGCAGGCGAGGACCAGCGTGCCGCCTCGGGGCAGCGGCCGGGTCACGGCTGGGTGCCGCGGGCGAGGATCACGGCGTAGCGGCACTCGGTGTCGGTGGTGTTGGCGAAGACGCGCTCGGTGGGCTCGCCGAGTTCGATGGTGTCGCCCGCGCCGAGTTCATGGACGGCGTCCCCGTCGTGGAAGGTCAGCCGGCCGTCGAGGACCCAGACGACCTGTCGTACGAAGGCGAACGCCGCGGCCGGGTACGGCACCCGGGCACCGGCCGGCAGACGGATCTCGGCGATCTCGGCGGGGAACCGCGGGCCGGTGATCTGCCGGCGCCGGTAGCCGGTGCCCGGGTCGCGCCACTCGGCCGCGTCGGTCTGGCGGCGCACACCGGGCCGTGCGTCCGCCTCGTGCGGCGCGCCTTCGGCGAGGGCGAGCAGGGACGCGACGCTGAGCTGGAAGGCGGCCGACAGCTTGCCGAGGACGACGGCCGTGGGGCTGCTCTCACCGCGCTCGATCCTGCTGATCATCGCCTGGGAGACACCGGAGGCGTCCGCGAGCTGGGCCAGGGTCCACCGGCGGCGTTCACGTTCGGTGCGGATCCGGGCCGCGATCCGCCCCACCAGAGGATCTACTATGTTGGACATGAATCCAATATATAAGAGGGGTGGTGCTGTGACGGTACGCCCGGCACATCTCGGCGACGCCGAGGCCGTCCGCGCGATCCGCAACCACGCGGTCGAGCACTCGACGGCCCTGTGGACCGACACCCCGCAGTCCCCGGCCGAGGGGGCGGCCTGGCTGTCCACACACATCGAGCGCGGCTCGGCGTTCGTGGCCGACGTGGACGGCGAGGTGGCCGGGTTCGCGGTCTACGGCCCGTGGCGGGAGCTGGACGGATACCGCCACACGGTCGAGGACTCGGTCTACGTCCGCGAAGGCCGGCACGGACTCGGCATCGGCTCCGCCCTGCTCGCAACGCTCGTCACCGCGGCGCGCGAGGCGGGGCACCGGGTCGTCGTCGCCGGTATCGAAGCGGAGAACACCGCGTCGATCCGGCTGCACGAACGGTTCGGGTTCCGGCATGCCGGCACCCTGCCGGAGGTCGGCACCAAGTTCGGCCGCCGACTCGACCTGGCCCTCATGCGACTGGCTCTGAACTGAACCGCCGGCCCGCCCGTCAGCGCATCCAGGCTCGCGTGCCGAACGAGGTGCACGCCCGGGACGCCACCTCGGCGGCGGCCCGCAGGGCCTGGGCGAAGCCCTGTGAGTTCAGCTCCCGTTGGGCGGCGAGGTGATGGGTCAGGGCGCCGTGCAGAACGTCGCCGGCGCCCAGCGTGTCCGCCACCGGCACGGCGGGCACGTCGACGGTTCCGCCGCCGTCGGGGCCCGCCCACACGATGGGCCGTTCTCCCCGGGTGACCGCCGCCCAGGCGACCCCGTGCCGGTGGAGGAAGCGCAGGACGTCGGTGGGGGTGCGGGTGCCCGGCGGATGGAAGTCGGCGGAGCAGACGGCCACGTCGATCCACCCCAGCAGGTTCTGTGTGCCCGGCTTCCAACTGCCCGCGTCCAGGACGGTACGGCGCCCGGCGGCGCGCGCGGCGTGAGCGGTCGCCGTGGCCAGCTGCATGTGGTGACCGTCGAGTTGGACGATGTCGCAGGCCGCCACCAGCGCTCCGAGATCGGCGGGCGGGGCGAGCCGGTGTCCGGTGGCGTTGGTCGAGGCGACGGCACGCTGACCGGTGGCGGCGGTGACCATGATGGAGGACACGGCGGGAGGGTCGGTCGCGTGGGGCGCGAGGTCCGACACGGTCACGCCCGCCCGGTCCAGGTCGACCGTGACCGCACGGGCCAGCGGGTGGGAGCCGATGGCGCTGAGCAGCCCGGCGGCGCCGCCCAGGTGGGCGAAGGTCACGGCCGCGTTCGCCGCCGGACCGCCCGCGGCCACGGTCTGTTCGCGGGCCGTGAGCTTCTCGTCGGGAGCCGGGACATGATCGACGAGCTGGATGACATCCAGGGTGCACAGACCCACGAAGAGCCCTCTTCTCGCGCCTGATCGCACCGAGGCGCACCTCCTCTCGCCCCCACCCCCTGTCCGACCGGTCCCCTCAACCGTGCCCACCCGGACCGGTCAGGAATCGAGAAGCCCCGGCCGCCCGGTCGCCCCTAGCGTGACGTGCATGGCAACCACGACATCCACCCAGTCCCTCGCATCCGTCACCCTCGAGGTCACCGACCCCGAGGCCGCCCGCCGCTTCTACACCGCCTTCGGCGTAAACGAGCACATCGACCTACGCGCCGCCGAGGCGCAGTCCACCGGATTCCGCGGCTTCACCCTGGCACTCACGGTGTCCCGGCCGGCCACCGTCGACGGCTTCCTCGCCGCCGCCGTGGACGCCGGCGCCACGGTGCTGAAGCCCGCCGCGAAGTCGCTGTGGGGCTACGGCGGGGTCGTCCGGGCGCCGGACGGCACGATCTGGAAGGTCGCGACCCCGGCGAAGAAGGACACCGGTCCCGCCACCCGCGAGATCGACGAGATCCTCCTGCTGCTGGGCGTCGCGGACGTGAAGGCCAGCAGGCAGTTCTACGTCGCCCGGGGCCTGACCGTGGCCCGGAGCTTCGGCGGCAAGTACACCGAGTTCGCCGCCGACGGCTCCAGCCCCGTCAAGCTGGCCCTGTACAAGCGCCGCGGCCTGGCCAAGGACCTCGGCGTCGCCGACGAGGGCAACGGCGCGCACCACATCGTCCTCGGCAGCACCGTCGACGCCTTCACCGACCCGGACGGCTTCACCTGGGAGCCCACGACGTCACTCCTGCCCACGAAGTAGACCGCGGCTGCCACGGCGACGGTGCTCAGGTCTCGACAGCGCCCTCCGGACGACGCACACCAGGGGGCTCCCCGCGGATGAAGCGTGACACGACACGGAGGCCCCGCTCAGTCCGCCGGGTCACGGGTCGGCCGGCGCGGAGTTCCTCCCGGGTTCGGGCACGCTTGATCTTGCCGCTGGTGGTGCGGGGCAGGCTCATCGGGCCGACGACCCGGACGGCGAGGCGCGGTTCCGGTCCAGGCTCTTGCGCCACCACCACCGACGGCGACGGCCCGTATCCGCTCCCGCCCGTCGGGACATACGGATCGAGGTGCCACCCCAGGAAATGACTGCGGATCGTGCCACAAAGGGTGAGGCAATGGCCCAGACTGCGGGGATGGAGTTCTTCTGCTACCACCGCGATCGGTCCGACTCGCTGCCCCTGCGCGAGAAGCTGGGGGAGGAGCACTGGTCGTACATGGACCTGTTCACCGAGCAGTTGATCGCGCGGGGCCCGACCTTCGCGGCGGACGGTGAGACGCCGACCGGCAGTGTGCACATCGTCGACCTGCCCGACCCCGCCGCGGCCCGCGCGTTCGCCTTCGACGAGCCCAACTACCAGGCCGGCGTGTACCGGGACGTGCTGCTGCGCCGCTGGCGCAACCTGCTCGGACGCACCATGTGGGACTTCCCCGGCGGCAGCGGCAGCGGCGGCGACCGGTATCTGGTGCTGGGCCTCGGCCCGGAGCGAACCGACGGCCCGACCGAGCCGCCGGCCGGCGAGGACCTCATCGCGTACGGGCCGCTGCTGTCCGACGACGGCACCGCCTGGCTCGGTACGGCGGCGCTGGTCAGGGCGCCGGACGCGGCGACCGCACGTGCCGTGCTGGCGCCCCACCGGTACGCCCATGTCGAGGTCCACGCCTGGGAGTTCGGCGGGCGACGCTGAGGCGGGGGGAGCGCCGGCACCGGCGCTCCCGAAGTCACCCGAGGGGCGGTCGCAGGGTCGCCGGAGTCGGACCGTCCGGGCGCACGGTGATGCCGTACTTCGCCTTCTCGGGCGTGGCGGAGAAGGCCACGGTGTGGGCCGGCAGCAGATGCTCGAGCAGGACGGTCGACTCCCGCAGCGCGAACTGCATCCCGAGGCAGGCGCGCGGACCGATGCCGAAGGGGAGATAGGCACCCGTGTGACTCGGCCGACCGTTCGGGGTGAGGAAGCGCCGCGGGTCGAACCGCTCGGGATCCGGCCACAGTTCGGGATCGCGGTGCGTGAGATAGGGGCAGACCAGGATGTCGGTGCCGGCCTCGACGGTGTGGCCGGCGAGCGTGTCGTCCTCGGCGGCGTGGCGGGGCAGGACCCAGGCGGACGGGTAGAGCCGGAGCGTCTCGTGGACCAGCGCCTGAATGGCCTGACGGCGCTGGTCGGAGCCCTCGCCGCCGGCGGCGAGAGCCTGTTCACGCGCGCCGGGGTACTGATCGAGCAACAGATACAGCCAGGTCAGGGTGTTGGCTGTGGTCTCATGCCCGGCCGCGAGCAGGGTGACCAGCTCATCGCGGATCAGCCCGTCGGTGTACTCGGGCCGCTCGGCGGCGGCGTCGATCAGGACACGCAGCAGCCCCGGGCCGTCGGGGCCGACCTCCCCGCCGCGGGCGGCCTCGATCGCGTGCCGGGCGACCGCGTCGATCCGGGCCAGATCGGCGGCCACGGCTTCCCTCGCGTCCTCGGCATCGGCGGGCAGCGTCGGAAGGGCGGCACCCACGGCCTCCACGGCCGTCAGTTCGCGCTGGGTGTCGTCGTCGAGGGGATGACCGGTGAGCGAACGCCAGATGACGTCCAGGGCGAAGCGCTGCATCTCCCGCCCGACGTCCAGAACCTGCCCGGTCCGCGCGTACGCCGCCCAGCGCTCGGCGGTGACCCGGGCCGCCTCGACGATCCGGGCGTCGTAGCGGCGCATCCCGGTGCCGGTGAACTGGGACTGAAGCAGCCGCCGTTGCCGCTTCCACGCCTCACCCTCGGCCGACAGGACGCCGTCGCCGACCAGCAGCCGTGCGCGGTGGGACCGCTTGACGTACTGCTCCGGGTGGCGGGCGAGCACATGCTGAACGGCGTGCGGCTCGGTCACGAGAACGGTCCGGGCGGGCCCGAGCCGGAAAGCGGCGACGCCACCGACCCGCTCACGCACCAACGCCAGGAGTTCGACCAGTTCACCTCCCCGCGCATGCCACCGCTTCACGAGCTCGGGCTCGACTTCGGGAACCGGCCGGGCCGTTCCGGAAGCGTGTGGGAGGGAGCCGAGACCGGCTTCGGTGTCCATGGTCGTTGTTCCTTCTCGAGGTCGGCCGCGGGGTGCTGCTGCATCGGACTGTACGGGAGGAGCAGGCGCATTTGGTGACAGTCCGCCAGGGCCAACCCCGTAGCGCGCGGGGGCCTTTCTCACGCCACGCCACCCGAGGGGATGCGCTCGCGCTCGTCGATCGGTGAGCATGGCGGACATGGCCTTGTCGACGGAGTTCACGGAACTGTTCGGTGTGCAGCACCCGATCGCTCTGGCCCCGATGGGCGGGTCGGCCGGAGGCGCCCTGACGGCCGCGGTCTCACGCGGCGGTGGCCTCGGACTGCTGGGCAGCGGCAACGGTGACGAGGGCTGGCTGGCCCGCGAGTTGCCCGTCCTGGCCGCGGAGTGCGCCGGGAAGCCGTGGGGCATCGGCTTTCAGACGTGGGCGATCGACGACGGCGTGGTCGGGCGGGCGCTGGAGCACGACCCGGCGGCGATGATGCTCTCCTTCGGCGACCCGAGCCCCTTCGCGGAACGCGTCCGCGACTCGGGCACGGCGCTGATCCTTCAGGTCACCGACCTGGAGGAGGCCCGCAGGGCAGTGGATCTCGGCGCCGACGTGATCGTGGCGCAGGGCACCGAGGCCGGCGGTCACGGGTCCGGGCACGGGCGATCGACGCTGCCGTTCGTGCCGGTCGTGGTGGACCTGGCGGCGCCGGTGCCGGTGCTGGCGGCCGGCGGTGTCGCCGACGGGCGTGGCGTGGCGGCGGCCCTGGCGCTGGGGGCGGCCGGCGCGTTGCTCGGCACCCGCTTCCAGGCCACGGCCGAGGCCCTGGTGGCCCCCGCGACGGCCCAGGCGATCGTGGCGGGGCGCGGGGAGGACACCGAGCGCAACAGGGTGCTGGACATCGCCCGCGCATCGCGCTGGCCCGCCAAGTACACCGCCCGCACCCTCGGCCACCCCTTCCTCGACGCATGGCGGGACCGGGAGGACGAACTCGCTGCCGCCCCGCACGCCCGGCAGGCGTACCGCGACGCCGTCGCCCAGGGCACCATCCCCGCGTTGCCGCAGTGGGCCGGCGAGGCGATCGACCTCATCACCGACCTGCCGTCCGCGGCGGACCTGGTCGGCAGGTTGGCGGCACAGGCCGAGGAGGCACTGTCCCGAGCCGGCAGCCGCTGACTTGGAGCTTCCGGGCCCCCTCCCCGGAACCGCTACCGGAATCCAGTCGCGGCGCATCGGCCTTCAGGCAGACCATGCCCGCCGTCCGGAAGCGGTCCGGTTCCGGTTTCGTCAGCCACCGGCACCGCGTCCTCGTCGCGCAGATCCTCCAGCACAAGCTCACGCGCGTCATCACGCACACGGTCGGCATCCCGCCTGGCCCGGCCGAGCAGGTGCTGCACGCCGTCCGGACTCCTCTCCCCGGCCCATGAGGACCTCGAACGCCTGTCGTGCTGTCGAGTCCGCATCCGCCACACGCTTCCTGCGTGAGCGATGAGTGTGGGCGGCGGATCGGGTCTGCCCTGGTATGACTCGAATCATCGCTGACATCTCGGTCTCTCTCGACGGCTTCGTCACCGGGCCCGACCCCGGCCCGCTCAACGGCCTGGGCACCGGCGGCGAGGCCCTGCACACGTGGGCGTTTTCCGACGACCCCGACGACCGCCGGGTCCTGCGCGAGGGGACCTCCCGCTCGGGCGCCGTCGTCCTCGGCCGCCACCTCTTCGACGTGGTCGACGGGCCGAGAGGCTGGGACGACAGCGTCGGCTACGGCGCAGGCGAGGTCGGCACGCCCGCGTTCGTCGTCGTGACGAGCTCGCCGCCGGAGTCGGTGCGGACGACCAACCTCGACTGGACGTTCGTCACCACCGGACTGCCCGACGCCGTCACCGCCGCGCGCGAGCGAGCCGAGGCGGCGTCGTCGGCCGGCGGCAAGGACCTCGACGTCATCCT
Source organism: Streptomyces ferrugineus (assembly GCF_015160855.1). Taxonomy (NCBI): domain Bacteria; kingdom Bacillati; phylum Actinomycetota; class Actinomycetes; order Kitasatosporales; family Streptomycetaceae; genus Streptomyces; species Streptomyces ferrugineus. Next base: position 4,703,163 of record NZ_CP063373.1, read on the forward strand.
CATGGGCGGGGGCGCCACGGTCGGCTCGGCGCTCGACGCCGGGCTGGTCGACGCGCTGACGCTGCACCTCGCGCCCGTCGTGCTGGGCTCCGGGACAGCACTGTTCACCAGTGGAGCGCCGCGCACGCTGGTGCAGCGGAGCGTGATCGCGACATCCACCGCGACACACCTGACCTACGACGTCCTGGGGTGACCCGATGACCACTGTCAACGCCAACGAGATCGCCTTGGGCGTGGAGTCGTTCGGTGCCGACGACGCGCCACTCGTCCTGCTCGCGGGCGGGACGACGATGCTCTCCTGGCCCGACGCGCTGTGCGAGCGCCTCGCCGCCGGCGGGCGCCGTGTGGTGCGCTACGACCTGCGCGACAGCGGGGAGTCGACAACGACGGACCCGGAGGCCCCCGCCTATACCCTGCGCGACCTCGCCGCGGACGCGGCGGCCCTTGCAGACGCGCTCGGCGGGGGCCCCGCGCACCTCGCGGGGATCGGCGTCGGCGGGATGGTCGCCCAGGTGGCCGTGCTCGACCATCCGGGCGCGTTCTCGGCGCTCACCCTGGTCGGCACCCGCGCGGTTGCCCCTGGCCCGCCCGACGGCGACCTCCCCGACCACGACCAGGCGACGATGCGCCGGCTGTTCACGCGTCCGATGCCCGACTGGACCGACCGTGAGGCGGTGGCGGAGTTCGCCGCCGCCGGCGCGGAGATCCTCGGCGACGACCCCGTCGCCGCGCGTGCAACCGCCGTGCGCGTCTGGGACCGCACGCCCGGCACCGCACCCCCGGTCCAGATGGCGAACCAGCTGGGCATGGTGTTCTCCAGGCTCGACTGCAAGCCTCGCTGGCGCGAGCGCCTGCCCGAGATCGAGGTCCCCACGCTCGTCGTCCACGGCCGCCGCGACCGGTTCTTCCCCGTCGGCAACGGCGAGGCGATCGCGCGGGAGATCCCCGGGGCGCGGCTGCTCGTCCTCGAGGAGGCCGCCACCGCGATCCCCGCTGCGGCGGTCGGTGAGGTCACCGAGGCGGTGCTCACACTCGGATAGCGGACGGAGGGCGTCGAGGCCGCGTTCTTCACAGGTCCAGCCGGAAGGCGGCGGCATCGGCGTATCGGCGCGCTGATCCGGACTGCGGGGTGCAGCGAGCAGGTCCGATCAACTGCAGGCCAGTTGCCCGTCAGTCACCGGGCGGGACCGCTGCTGCAGACGGACCCAACGGTGCCGGTAGTTGACGGGGCTACCGGCCCGCTCGCCCGTCACCGCCCGTCCCTCAGGCCCGGGGCGAAGCTCCACCACCGGCTGGTGGACAGTGCCTCCGTCGTACTCGGCCACCTCGACCTCGGCAACCCGCCCCGCACAGAACATGGCCCGCCGAGACCGCCGACGCTCCCGAATCGCGGAGATCTCCACCACGAGCGGGACCGCCAGAACCGCCAGCCCGCCCAGCGCAGGCAGGACCCGGCTCATTTGGCTCACGAACCCGGCACGCCGTGCCGGCCGTACCGGTCCGGGGCGCTCCGCCGATGGCCGCGCACCGCCAGCACACCCAAGGCCAACGCGGCGAGCGCGCAACCGACGGACAACCGCGGGTTGTCGCGGCTCGTGGCGATCTCGGCAAGCAGCAGCAGCCCTGCCGCCAGAAACTGCTGGGCGGTGATCAAGATCTCGCCCTCCACACCGCTCAGCAGGATCGCTTCGCCGATCACCACAAAAGCCCCGGCGAGTGATGACTTCAGCCGGACACGCCCACTTCTGGGCAGGAACAGCACCACCCAGACCAGGGCCACCGTAGCGAAGGCCGGCCACGACCAATTCACGTCCTGCCCCCTTGTCCCATGGCTGGATCAACCTGCCGCGGCACTCCGGTGAGCGCGCGGCATGCGCGCATTCTCACGGCCAACAGCCGGGACCGGTCCCGCGAGCAGAGGCTCGGGAGACGGAGTCGTCGCGTCCAACCGCCGCGTCCGCGCCGTCCTCTTCCACGGTGACGGCGGTCAGCAGCAACGGTGAGTACGCGTGCGGTGACGTGATCAAGGTGCTCCGCGGGTTCGCGAGCCGGCTCGTCCTGACCGTCGTCGGCGGTCAGCCCCGCACATGCAGCCCGAAACCCGTGCGGCCTGCGGCCTCCAGACCCTCCTTCAGGTGCAGCGAGGGGATGTCGTAGTCACCGAAGTTCTGCCGCCGGAACGCGATCGGCTCGGTCGACTCCAGGGTGAGCAGGCGCCGCTCCCACGCCTTGGCGACGTCCGGGTATTCCTCGTCGGTCATCCGGTCGGTGCCGTACAGCACGAACGGCGGCAGTACCTCGATGCCCGGGTAGTAGAGGATGCCGTGGTGGATCGGGAAGAGCAGATCGTCGATGGGGCCGTTGATCCCACGAGCGGCGTAGTGCGACGCCGGGCCGCCGGCGGTCACCGACAGGAGCGCCTTCCTGCCCGCGAGGGTGCCTTCGCCGAAGCGCTCGCCGTACTTGGTGTCGCTGTGCTCGCCGACGCCGTACGCGAAGCGGTAGACGAACACCCGGTCCACCCAGCCCTTGAGGATCGCGGGCATCGTGTACCACCACAGCGGGAACTGGAAGATGATCATGTCGGCCCACAGCAGCTTCTCCTGCTCGGCGAGGACGTCCCGGGTGAGTGCCCCGGCGTCGAAGGCCCGGCCCGAGTCGAGGGCGACCTTCAGCGGACTCGAGGTGTGGGGGCCGTAGTCCGCGGCGTCCACGACCGCCTTCCAGTTCATCGCGTACAGATCGCTCACCCGTACCTCGTGCCCGGCATTCTCCAAGGTGGACACCGCGAGGTCCTTCAGCGAGCCGTTGAGCGACTTCGGCTCCGGGTGGGCGTAGACGATCAGCGTCTTCATGAGAACTCCTTCGGATCGGATGCCCTCGATCCTGGGCGCTGTGCCGCCCGGCGTGCAGGAACGCCGCTTCCGTCGGACGGGACTTCCTGGTAACGGCAGGACCACCCTTCACGGGCAACACCGAGGCCATACTGGAGAGATGGACGATCTCGCGGGCTACCTGCGGACCCGACGCTCCCGGGTCGACCCGGCGGCCGCCGGCATCCCCACCGACAACCGCCGCCGGGTCGAAGGGCTGCGCCGCGAAGAGGTCGCGCACCTGTCCGGAGTCAGCGTCGACTACTACGTACGTCTGGAGCAGGGCCGCGCGACCCAGCCCTCCGAGCAGGTCCTCGGCGCGCTCGCCCGTGTCCTCGGCCTGGACGAGACCGAACGCGGGCACCTCTACCGACTTGCCCGGCAACGCCGCCGCCGTGCGAAGGCACCCGGCGGCCGGGTCCGGCCGGAACTGCTGCGTGTCCTCGACCTGGTCGCCGACGCACCCGCGCTGATCATGAACCACCGCCTGGACGTGCTCGCGGGGAACCGCCTCGCCGGGTTCCTCTACGGCCGGCCGATGCCGGGTCTGAACACGGCCCGGCACATCTTCTGCGAGGAGGCCGAGCGCGGCCTGTACGCGGACTGGGAGACCTGCACCCTCGACGTGGTCGGGCATTTGCGCCTGGCCGCCGGCAAATACCCCGAGGACCCCCACCTGGCGTCGCTCATCGGCGAGTTGGCGATGGGCAGCGAGCGTTTCCGTCGCCTGTGGGCCCGCGCCGACGTGCGCGCCCGCACACATGGCCGCAAGGCGTACCGGCACCCGCTGGTCGGACTGCTCGAACTGCACCAGGAGAACTTCGCGTTACCGGACGAGTCAGGCCTGGAGCTGCTGGTGCTGTCCGCGCCCCCCAACAGCCCCGCCGAGGACGGACTGCGCCTGCTCGCGGGCCTGGGCTCGGACGGCGGTGACGAGCAGTCACGGTGAACGCCAGGATCCGCGAGTAGCTCGACGACGCCTCCCGCTCGGCGAGCGACGGGGTGTCCGCGCGGCCCGACTCGCCCTCTCACCCGCGCCGGACATCGGGCGGATGTACTCGGCCCGGCGTCCGGTCGGCAGCATGCTGGAGCCGGTACCGGAGCCGCTGAGGAGGTTGCATGGACTGGCTGATCTCGGCGATCGGCGGGGCGGTGGTGGTGATCATTCTGCGGGATGTGTTCCACACGCTGTGGCATCCGACCCGCCACGGGGGACTGAGCCGGCTGGTGATGACAACGCTGTGGCGGCTGTCCTCCCGCGGCCGTCGGAAACGGCGGGCCGCCGGCGTCGCCGGACCGCTCGGCATGGCCCTCGTGGTGGCGATGTGGGCGCTGGGGGTGGCCGTGGGCTGGGCGGTGATGTACTGGCCGCACATGCCGGAGGCGTTCGTCTTCTCCAGCGCCCTGGAACCGACCGAGCACTCCCAGCCGGTGGACGCCCTCTACGTCTCCCTGGTGATCGTGGGCACCCTCGGCCTCGGCGACATCGCACCCGCGGCGGAGTGGCTGCGGGTCGTGGCGCCCTTGGAGGCGCTGGTCGGTCTCGCTCTGCTGACCGCCACCGTCTCATGGGTGCTCGGTGTCTTCCCCGCGCTCGCACGGCGCCGGACCCTGGCGCTGCGCATCTGCCATCTGCGCCGCGCCGGAGTGGCCGACGAGCAACTGGACTGCGACACGGGGGCGACGGTGCTGGACGCGCTGGCCGCCGACATCGCCCGTGTGAGCGTGGACTTCGCCCAGTACCCGGAGTCGTACTACTTCTACGACGGGACCGGCGACACCTCCCTCGCGCGGAGCATCGGCTACGCCGCCGAACTCGCCGAGCGAATGGGGCGGGCCAAGCACCCTGGCGCCCGGATCGCGTCCTCCGTGCTCGGCGCCGCACTCGACGACCTCGCCTCGGTGCTCGACGAGCGCTTCCTGCGGACCGGGAAGACCCGGCCGGAGATCCTCGGCGTCTACGCCCGCGACCACGGCGGCGGGATGTAGGGCCTGCCGGCAGAGGGCGATCGGCACCTCCGAAACGGCGGACGGCGGGCCCGAAACGCGGCAGGATGGCCGGCATGACGTTGCCTGCCCTCCCCGAGGAGTCCTTCCAGCGCGTGCTCTGCGTCGTCGCGCACCCCGACGACATGGAGTACGGCACGTCCGCGGCCGTCGCTCGCTGGACCAAGCGCGGCATCGAGGTCGGCTACCTCCTGCTCACCCGCGGCGAGGCCGGTATGCCGAACCCTCCCGAGGAGACGGCACGCCTGCGCGTCGCCGAGCAGCAGGCCGCCTGCGCCGTCGTCGGCGTCGAGCACCTGACCGTCCTCGAACATCCGGACGGCGTGCTCGTCTACGGCCTCGACCTGCGCCGGGACATCTGCCGGGAGATCCGCCGGTTCAAGCCCGACGTCGTGCTCGGCGCCGGTTACGAGGTCGAGACGCCGTACGGATTCGACCAGGCCGACCACCGCGCGGCCGGGCTCGCGACGCTCGACGCGGTGCGCGACGCGGGCAACCGGTGGGTCTTCCCGGAGCAGATCGACGACGAGGACCTTGAACCGCACTCCGTGCGCTGGCTCATCGTCCCCGGACTCGCCGGCTCCGGCGCGACCCACGGCGTCGAGGTCACGGGCGAGCCGCTGCGCCGCGGCGTCGCCTCGCTCGAGGCACACGCCGCGTACCTGGCCGCGCTCCCGGGCCACCCCGCGCCTGAGGACTTCATCCCGAAGTTCACCGCGATGAACGGCAAAGCCATGGGCGTCGAGCACGCGGTCCTGTTCCGCGCCCACGACCTGCAGGCACCACCGGCGTTCGTCACCGAAGCCCTGCAGGACTGACTCGGGGCCACCCGGTGACGAACCGCCCGTCAGCGGCAGGGGCCTGGAGATTCTTGAACCACGCCGGATCGTCGTCGGGCACCCCCTTTGGCCTCGACCGCCGCTTCGCCCCCAATTCCTCCTGAAGGCCTGGACGCAGCCAGGAGCGGCGCGCTCCCCCCGAGGCGAGCACCGCTCAGTAGCCCTGGTCGATCGCCTTCTCCCGCATCAGTTTCTCCAGCTCCGTGTCCGACAGCGGGTGGAGCGTGTTCAGCAGGCGGCGCAGACCGGGTTCGTCGAGGTACTGGCTGCTGACCGCGACCTCCGCGTCCCGGTGGCGGCGGACGAGGGTGACGTCGCGGGCGCCGCCTGGGAGGCTGCGGATCATACGCATCTCACCGTGCACGTCCACCGTGCAGGTCACGCCATCCTCCAGGAACTCGGGGCATCGCAGTGCGGGCGTGAGCGGCGGGCGTGCCGTCAGACCCACGTGCCCCAACTCGTACCCCGCCCGGATGGGGCCGTAGTCGACGCTGAAGTAGGCGGGCCCGACCACGGCACGGGATACCCGCATCCCCGGCGGGGCGGCGGCCAAGTACAACAGCTCCGAACGCTCCCGGTACCGCGCGACCTCCGCCGCGTGCCGACGCTGCTCCGCCTGCGCCGGGCCGACAAAGCCCCCGTAGACCACGCCGGCCGCCAGCACGGCCCCCGCCCCCAGCCGCACCCACCGGCTCGGCACGAAGAACGCCGCGGCCACGGCGTACGGCGCCCCCGTCAGCGCGATTCGGGTGCCGCCGCTCCCCAGGTCGACGTCCCCACCGTAGACGGCCAGGCCCGCCAGGACGCCGAGCGTGCCCAGAACGAAGACCAGGGCCGCCCAGCCGAGTCGGCGCGAAACGGAGCCGCACAGCGGCACCACGGTCCGCGCCGGTATGCCCGCCATGGCCAGCAGACCCACCACCAGCGGCACACCCAACGCGAAGGCCGACAACGCCGCCCCGGCCCCACCGCCCCAGCCCGACACCAGCAACCCGAAGCCGAGCACCGGCACCGCGGCCGTCATCGTCGCCCAGACCAGGAAGAGATGCAGAACCGTCAGCGCTCTTCTGCCGCTCGTCATGCCCGCAGCCTGCCGGACCACGCACGCTGGGAGGCCCTTCACCCCGAATTTCTCCCCCACGCCTCAAGTCCTGCGAACGCATGTGTCATACTCGGGCGCCGATCATGGCAAGAAACGACCGGGGGGCCGTGTGAACGCCGTCTCTCTGGACGCACCCTATCTGGACACGGATGCGGATCAACTCTGCTTCTCGCTGGACCTGACGGAGCGTCCAGCGCTAGCAGAACGTGTGGTGTCGCTCGGCGGGCTGGACGTGCGGCTGCGACTGCTCGGGGCCTCGCACCAGGTCTTCGCCGGTCCCGTGCGGGAGACGGTGGCCTGTCTGCAAGGAGCGGTGAGGGGTCTGCCCGAGACGTGCACCCGTCATCTGCCGGGCTGGGTCTACGACTTCGGCGCCACCACCCGCCGACTGACTCCCGAGGAGTTCGGTGCCGAGGTGGCGCGGGTCCTCGGCCTGGCCACCGACGCCGGGCACAGCCTGTGCGGAGTCTTCCCCGGTTCGCCGGAGGCGGTCACCGCGGTGGTCGTCGAGACGGCCGAGGGACCGCACGGCACCGGGCTGCTCTGGCGCACCTGGCACACGTATCCGCAGAACGGCCAGATCGTATCGACGTACAGCCGGCTGGAGGCCCGATGAACAGCGCCCGACTCGTCCGCGCAGCGGTGGCGGCCGTGCTGGCCGCGACCCTGCTCACCGCCTGCTCCAGCGACGGGGACGACAACGCGGTCCCGCGCGACTGGATCAGGAAGACGTACACCGCGACCGGGGTGGACTGGCTCGACCCGGACAGCACCCCGAGCGAGGTCGCCCAGGCGATCCACGCCGAACGGACGGCCCTGGACCGTGCCTCCGGCGACCGCACGGAGTTCCTGCGCTACGGCGACGACATGGTCACCGTCTCGCCGCACCGGAGCGGCAGCCTGATCGAGATCGAGGACTACCGCAACGGCTACCGCCGCCACAAGCAGCACCTCACCTACTGGCCGGACCCGAACAGCGCCAGCTTCCGCGGCGGCGGCCCCGGCGAGGGCAAGTAACGCCCGTGACCGGCCGGATCATCACCCGACGCATCCCGCACTCCTCCCGCACAGCACCTGATCACGCCCCGACCCCGCCCCCAAGAAAGGCAACGCAGTGACCGAGATCTTCGAGTCGACCGGCCAGGCCCTGCTCTACGGAGTCGTGGGCCTCGTCGTGATGGCCGTCGGCTTCATCGCCCTCGACCTCGTCACGCCGGGCAAGCTGTACCACGTGGTATGGACCGACCGGAACCGTGGCGCGGCCGTCCTGCTGGGCAGCCAGTCCGTCGCCGTGGGCCTGGTCATCATGAAGGCCATCGAGGCGAGCGAGTCCGAGCAGGGCCTCGGCTACGGCCTGATCAGCACGCTGCTGTACGGACTGGCCGGGGTGCTGGTGATGACCGTCGTCGGCATCGTGATCGGCGTGTTCACGCCGGGCCAGATGGGCGCGGTCGTCCTCGACGACCAGGACGGCCGCCCGCACCCCGCCGCCTGGGTCCAGGCCGGCATGTACCTGGGCACCGGGTTCATGGTCGGCGCGGCCATCTCGTAAGGCGCCCTCGGTGAGCGCCACCCTGCAAGGCCGCGACAGCACCGCGGCACCCTCTAGCCCCCCGGTCGTCCGGCACACCCGGGGGGCCCGTTTCCTGCTGCTCTTCGCCGTCTTCCTCTGCGCGGCCTGTGGCCTCGTGTACGAGCTGGCCCTGACCGCGCTGGGCAGCTATCTCATCGGCAACTCGGTGCTCCAGACCTCCGTGGTGATCTCCGTGATGGTGTGCGCCATGGGGCTCGGCTCGCTCGCCGCCAAACCCCTGCGCCGCCGCGCGGTGGGCGCGTTCGCGCTCGTGGAGGGCGTGCTGGCGCTGGTCGGCGGGCTGTCGGTGCTGGTGCTGTACGCGGCGTTCGCCTGGCTCCAGCTGTACACCCCGGCGATGATCGTGGTCGCGGTGGCCGTCGGCCTGCTGATCGGCGCCGAGATCCCGCTGCTGATGACCCTGCTCCAGCGGATCCGGCGGCAGGAGGCGGGCAGCGCGGTCGCCGACATGTTCGCCGTCGACTACATCGGAGCGCTGGTCGGCGGCCTGGGCTTCCCGCTGTGGCTCCTGCCGACGTTCGGCCAGCTGAAGGGCACGCTGGTGGTCGGCGCGGTCAACGCGGTGGCCGGTGTCATCGTGGTGGTGTTCATCTTCCGTCGGCAGATCCGGCGCTGGGTGCAGGGCGCCCTGCTGGCCGGGGTCACCGCGGTACTGGCCGTGCTCGGTACGACGTACGCGCTCGCGGACGACCTGGAGGTGACCGCGCGCCAGCAGATGTACCGGGACCCGATCGTCCACGCGGAGACGACGCCGTACCAGGAGATCGTCGTCACCCGCTCCACCGCCTTCACCGGCGAACCGGACATCCGGCTCTTCCTCAACGGCGACCTCCAGTTCAGCTCCGTCGACGAGTACCGCTACCACGAATCCCTCGTCCACCCCGCGCTCGCGGGCCCCCGCGCCAACGTGCTGATCATGGGCGGCGGCGACGGGCTCGCCCTGCGCGAGGTGCTGCGCTACGACGACGTACGGCACGTCACCCTGGTGGAACTGGACCCGGCGATGACCCGGCTCGCGCGCGATTTCCGGCTCCTGCGCGACCTCAACGACAAGGCGCTGGAAGACCCGAGGGTCGAGGTGGTCAACGCCGACGCCTTCAACTGGCTGCGCGGCGCCCGGCAGCGGTACGACGCGGTCGTCATCGACTTCCCCGACCCGGACACGGCGGCGCTGGCCAAGCTGTACTCGGTGGAGTTCTACCATCTGCTCGGCCAGGTCCTGACGCCGCAGAGCAGGGTGATGGTGCAGAGCGGGTCGCCGTTCTTCGCGCCGAAGACGTACTGGTCGATCGCGAAGACGATCGAGACGGCGGGCTACTCGACCTCCGAGTTCCAGGTCGACGTACCGAGCTTCGGCAACTGGGGTTTCGTCCTGGCCGGCCCGGGCGGCGGTACGTCCCCACCGCTGCGGCTGGCATCGGGTGCGCCGCGACTGCGCTACCTGGACGAGGCGGTCCTGAAGGCCGCCGCGGTGTTCCCCGTGGACCGCCGCCGCCAGGACGTACGGCCGAGCACGCTGATGGACCCGGCCGTGCTGGAGTACGTGCTCGACGAGTGGGAGAACTACTGACCGCCTGCGGGCGAGATTCTTTGCGTGTGGGCAGGGACGGGCTCAGTAAGATCAGACCATGAGCGTCGAGGTGCAGATCGTCCGCGAGGCGAGTGACGAGGTGGTTGGAGCACTCGCCAGTCTGCTCCCTCAGCTTTCGACGTCGGCCGGCCCCGTGGACCATGAATCGGTTGCGCGGCTGCTGAGCAGTGACGCGAACACACTGCTCCTCGCTTTCGTCGAGGGCAGCGCGGTCGGCATGCTGACCTTGATCATGTTTCCGTTGCCGTCCGGTCTGCGAGCGCGCATCGAAGATGTCGTGGTCGATGAGGCGGTCCGGGGCCACGGCGTTGGCGCGGCCCTGACCGAGGAAGCGCTGCGACTGGCGCGGACAGCGGGTGCTCGAACCGTCGACCTCACATCTCGTCCATCCCGGCAGGCCGCGAACCGGCTGTACGAGCGCCTCGGATTCGAGGCCCGCGACTCCACGCTCTATCGCTTCGCCGTACAGGCATAAGCAGACAAACCCGATCATTTTCCGGCCCGTCGGCAACACCACGCCCTCAGGAGGCCGCACGTTCCTGAAGCAGCGTGCGCTCCGCGGGGTTGGTGGTCAGTTCGAGGGCGAGACGGTCCGCGGTGCGGGCCTCGTCGGGGCGGTCGAGTGCGCGCAGCAGGTCGGCGCGGGTGGCGTGGAACAGGTAGTAGTGGTCGAGCTCCGGGGCCAGGTCGTCCACCTCGACCAGGGCGGCGCGCGGGCCCCGGGTGTAGCGGAGGGCGACCGCGCGGTGGAGGCGCGTGACCGGCGACGGGGCGAGGTGCAGCAGCATGTCGTACAGCAGCACGATCTGCTCCCAGTCGGTGTCCGCCCAGCGCGGCGCCTCCGCGTGACAGGCGACGATCGCGGCCTGGAGCTGGTACGGGCCCGGGCGCTGCCGCCTGATGGCACGGGTCAGCAGCGCCGCGGCCGCCGCGATCGCCTCGTGGTCCCACAGGGAGCGGTCCTGGTCCTCGAGCCGCACGAGGGTGCCCTCGGGGGTGAAGCGGGCGGCCGTCCGGGCCCGGTGCAGCCGGATCAGCGCCAGCAGCCCGGCCACCTCGGGCTCGGTCGGCATCAGCCGGTCGAGCAGCGCCGCCAGCCACTCGGCGTCGTCGGCGAGGTCGTGCGACTGAGCCTGTCCGGCGGTGGAGAGGTAGCCCTCGTTGAACAGCAGGTAGATGACCGCGAGGACCTGGGAGAGGCGACCGGCCAGCTCTTCGTGGTCGGGTACGCGGTACGGGATCCCCGCCCTGGTGATCTTCTGCTTGGCCCGCGTGATGCGCTGCGCCACCGTCGACTCCCGTACCAGGAAGGCGCGGGCGATCTGCGCGGTGGTCAGACCGCACACCACCCGAAGGGTGAGGGCGATCTGCGCCTCCTGCGTCAGCGCGGGGTGGCAGCAGGTGAAGATCAGCCGCAGTCGTTCGTCCGGTTCCGAGGTCTCGCCGTCGTCCGGTGGCCACCGCAGCCGCGCGAGCTTGCGCCGGTAGTTCTCCTGGCGCCGCAGCAGGTCCAGGCCGCGCCGCCGGGCCACCGTGAACAGCCAGGCGTCGGGCCGCTCCGGGATGCCCTCCTGCGGCCAGCGCTTCAGCGCCACCAGTACCGCGTCCTGCACCAGGTCCTCGGCGGTGGAGAAGTCGCCGGTCACCTGGATCAGCGAGGCGGCCAGCCGGCCCGCGTGCTCCCGGACCACGCGCGCCAGCCGGTCGTGCGACTCAGCCGTCCCGTACGGCGATGAGGTCACCGCCGCTCACTCCATCGGGCCGGTCTCCACCGGGCGGATCTCGACCACCGGACAGCCGGGCCACGTCCGCACCATCCGCAGGGCCTCGTCGAGGTCGGCGACGTCGATCTCGGTGTATCCGCTGACGACCTCCTTGCCCTCGACGAACGGCCCGTCGACCACGACCGGCTCCCCAGCCCCCAGCCGTACGGTCGTCGCCGTCTCCGGATCCCGCAGCTTCTGCCCACCCGTGATCCGGCCGGCGTGGGCGGCGAACCACTCGTTGACCCGCTCGAACGCCCGCGCCCGCTCGGCCGGTCCCATCGCCCGGAACTCGGCGGCGAACTCCTCGGTCTCGACGAACAACAGCACGTACTTCACGACTGGCCTCCCTGTCCCATCATGGCCGCCATCCGCCGCTGCGCCTCCTGCGGCGTCACGTCCTCCACATGCGTGGCCACCGTCCAGCAGTGCCCGTACGGGTCGACTACCGTCCCGTCCCGGTCGCCGTAGAACTGATCCTCCGGCGCCCGCTTCAGCGTCGCCCCAAGCTCCACGGCACGAGCGACGACCGCGTCCACGTCCTCGACGTAGAGGAACAGGAACGTGGGGCTGCCGGGCAGGCCTCCGGCGGGCGGAGCCTCGGTCCCCAGCATGGGCGAGGCGTCCTCGACGATGACGACCGAGTCCCCGATCTCGATCTCGGCGTGCGCGACGGTCCCGCCCGGACCCGGGAACCGCATCCGCTCGGTGGCCCCGAACACCTCACGATAGAACTCGAGCGCCTTGGCGGCGCCCTGGACGACCAGACACGGGGTGACCCGGCGATAGGCGTCGGGAATCGGCTTCGGCCCGTTTGACGATGACATGGCTCGCCTCCTTGTGGCTCCTGTGCAGGGCGGGAATGCCCTGCTACTGCCCTGCTACCAAGAAGACGATCGGCGGACCGTCGGATACGACAGCCACACCGATCGGATTCCCGGATTTCCGCGTGCGTCGCCGAGGGTGAGGGCCGGCTGCGAGGCGACCAGCGGCCCGGCCTGCATGGCGTGCTCCAGCAGGAGCAGCGCGCACACGCCGGTCGCCGCGAACCCGTACGCCGGAACGCGGCGGCGGCGAGGGCCACGGCCAGCCCCAGGCACACGACGAGCGCGGGAATCCAGCGATCAAGGGCCACATGCGTGCGGTTGCCGGTCGGCGCGGCGGCGGCGAGCGCGACCGCCAGCCCCGCCACCACCCCCGCCACGGCCAGCCAGCCCGTGCCCGGCGGATGCCGGTGCATCAGCACGGAGGCGACGATCACCGTGAGCATGCCGGCCAGCCAGACGGGCCGTCGCAGCAGATCGAGCAGCAGCCCGGCCCGGAACCCCTGCGAGCGCGGGACGGTGAGCGCCGCCTTGCGCTGCAGCACGGTCGCCACGGCGTTGCTCAAGGCCGCGCAGAGCGCGAAGACGACGGAGAGCGGGGTGTGCAGCGCGGGTCACCTCCCGGACCGGCGGGCATGCGACACCGGTCGGCCGCGTCCTGTCCTGCCACCGTCGCCCGCGGCTCTCGCGCCCGCGCGGGGAACGTGCTGCCGCCCGCGATCAGTCGGCGACGGCCTCGATCAGCGAGAACGGTACGGCGTCGACGAGCGGCGTCACCGACGTCAGGGAGAGGCCGGCGCGCCCGCACACCTCCGCGAAGTCCTCGCGGGTGCGCTCCCTGCCGCCCAGGTTCACCAGCATGTTGAGGTCGCTGAGACAGGTGATCCCGGCGTCGCTCGCATGGTCCTCGGCTGTGGTGCCGACGGACTCGGGCAGCACGGGCTCCACGATCAGGACGATCCCCCCGGGCGGCAGCACCTCGCGGCAGTGCGTCAGGATCGTGACCGCCTGTTCGTCCGACCAGTCGTGCAGGACGCTCTTCATCAGGTACACGTCCGAGCCCTCGGGGACGGAGCGGAAGAAGTCCCCCGAGCGCACGGAGCAGCGGTCGGCCAGCCCGTGTCGTTCCAGCGTCTTCGGTGCCCCGGCCAGGCCCTGCTCGGTGTCGAAGACCACGCCGGTGAGTTGTGGATGCGCGCCTAGCACCGCGGAGAGGAGGGTGCCGTCGCCCCCGCCGACATCCGTGACCGACGTGAACCGTTCGAAGTCGAAGGCGTACGGCAGCACGGCGGCCGTCTCGGCGACGGCTTGGCTCATCGCCGCGTTGAACTGCGCGGAGAGATCAGGGTGTTGGGCGAGGTGAGTGAAGAAGTCCGTGCCGAAGACGCCGTCGAACGCGACCTCCCCGGTGCGGACGCTGCCGTCCAGGTGCTCCCAGGCACGGATGATCGCCGGCTCGGTGAACATCCGCACGAACGAGGTGAGCGACTCGGGGTGCCCGGGGTCGAGCAGTGCTCCGGCCGAAGTCACCGAGAAGGTGTCGGGGGCGTGCTCCGTCAGCAGGCCGAGGCCGGCCAGAGCACGCACCAGCCGCGCCATGGCCTGTGGTTCGGCGCCGGCGTCGGCGGCCACCGCGGCGGCCCGGCGCGGGGTGTCACCGACGAGCTCCACCACCCGCAACCGGACCGCGGCGCGCACGGTCTGCGCGGCCATGCTCCCGAACGCGAGCCGGGCGATCAGGTCGCGGTCCGCCATGGCCACTGTCTGGACATCGGTGTTCGACACAGGTGCTGTCCTTTCGTGTGGGGTGATACGTGCGTGAACCGGCGTGTGCGGGCGCGTGTGACTGTCCTTCGGCGCGCGGTGCGCGTCAGCCGGCGGTCGTGTTCATGTCGGCCAGGGCGCCCGGCGTGCAGCCGGAGAGGGCCAGTACATCTCGATGGAGATGGGACTGATCGGCGTATCCGCAGGTCAGCGCGATGTCACTGACACGCTCACCCGCGCACAGCGCGCGGGCGGCCCGGTCGAAGCGGACCAGCATGGCGGCCCGCTTGGGGGTGAGGCCGATCTGGGCACCGAATCTGGACCACAGCCGCTTGCGGCTCCATCCGCAGGACGTCGCGAGGTCGGCGACCCGGACCCGCCCCCGACTGGCCACGATCGCGTCCCACGCGGCGGCGACCTCCGGCGACATGGCCGGCGCCTCGACGGCCCGCCGCGTGAGGAACTCCTCGGTCAGCGCGAGGCGTTCGTGCCATGTCCCGGCGTCGGTCAGCCGCTCGCCGAGGCGGCGCGCGCGTGGCCCCCACAGGTCGTCGAGACCGGTGACGGACCCCTGCAGTTCGCAGGGGGAGACGCCCAGCAGCGCGTATGCGGCCCGGGGCGACAAGTGCACCTCGACGCACTCGACACGCTCACCGCGAACACGGGCCGGCCCCGGCGACAGCGAGGCCACGAGGCCGCGCATGGATCGGTGACCGGTGGGGCTCTCCACCGTGAGCGGGGTGTCACCGAGACCGATGACCAGGATCACGGCGGGCTGGGGGAGTACCCGCAGGTCCAGCCCTACGCCGGCGCGGTCACGGAATCCGGCCATCCGCACTCCGTCGAGTGACCTGCCGCCGAGCGGGTGCACGATCTCCCAGCCGGCGTCGGCATCGCGATCCACGGGAGCGGCGGCCCCGGCCTCATGTGTGCGCATGCCTCTACGGTCGCCGAGATCGGCCGTCCTGTCTTGGACGAAAGTTCCGCGGACCTGGACGGCCGGGCGGGCGGGGCCCGCCCGGCCGTGCTGTCGGCCCCGGGGATCAGGCCGTGGCCGGCAGCACGTGGTCGCCCACGCCGTCCGTGCTCAGGCACAGCGAGCAGACCACCGCGTCATGGGTGGCACAGGCGGTGAGGTCCGGGCGCTCGTACGGCTGGTGGCAGACATGGCAGTCGAGGGTGAGGGCGCTGGGGTTGCCGTCGCCGTCCAGGAGGGGCTCGTCGATGCCGTCGTCGGTGCGGCGCAGGTAGTACCGGCCCTGGGTGACGACGGCCATGAGCGGGGTGAGGAGGAAGGCGATCACGGCCGCGGCGACGGGGGAGTACGGCTGGAGGGTGTCACCGAGGGCGTGGAAGTACATGGCGATGGACAGCCCGGAGGCGGCGCCGAACGCCACGACGCCGACCGGGTTGACGGCGTGGAGCATGCCGCGGCGGAACTCCGGCTGGAGCGGGGAGAGCTTCAGCAGGTACTTGTTGACGCCGATGTCGGTGGCGACGGTGACGACCCAGGCGATGGCACAGTTCGAGTAGAAGCCGAGGATGCTGTTGAGGAAGCTGAACATGTCGGCTTCCATCAGGATCAGCGCGAACGTCAGGTTGACCAGCACGAAGATCATGCGGCCCGGGTAGCGCTTGGTGACGCGGGTGAAGGAGTTCGTCCACGCCAGCGAACCGGAGTACGCGTTCGTCACGTTGATCTTGATCTGGCTGATGACGACCAGGACCACGGCCAGCGGGACGACCATCCAGGACGGCATCATCGCGTCGAAGGCGCTGCGGAACTGCTGGATCGGCTCGGGCGCGGCGGCCGGTCCGACCTCGGCGAGGATGTACACGGCGAGGAAGACACCGATGGCCTGCTTCAACGCGCCGAGCACCACCCAGCCGGGCCCGGCCATCACCACGGCCGTCCACCAACTGCGCTTGTTCTCCTCGGTCTTGGGCGGCATGAAGCGCAGGTAGTCGATCTGCTCGCCGATCTGCGCGATGAGCGACAGACACACGCCGGCGCCGAGGAGCACGGAGGCGGTGTTGACGCCGCCCTCGCCGTCGGTGCCGGCGTAGGCGAGGAAGCGGTCGACCGTGCCGGGGTCGGTGGCGACCAGGTAGACCAGCGGGCCGACCATCAGCAGCAGCCAGATCGGGGTGGTCCACACCTGGAGCTTGCTCAGCGCCTTCATGCCGTAGATCACCAGCGGGATGACCATGAGGGTGGAGACCAGGTATCCCAGCCACAACGGCATTCCGAGGCCGAGCTTCAGCCCCTGGGCCATGATCGAGCCCTCGAGGGCGAAGAAGATGAAGGTGAAGCTGGCGAAGATGACGCTGGTCAGGACGGACCCGTAGTACCCGAAGCCGGAGCCGCGGGTGATCAGGTCGAGGTCGATGTTGTAGCGGGCGCCGTAGTACGCGAGCGGAAGGCCGGTCACGAAGATGACGACGGCGGCGACGGCGATCGCCACGAGCGCGTTCCCCGTGCCGTGGGCCAGACCGATGCCGGCGCCGATGGAGAAGTCGGCCATGTAGGCGATTCCACCGAGGGCGGTGGTGGCCACGACCATGGGGCTCCACCGGCGGTAACTGCGCGGCGCGAAACGGAGGGTGTAGTCCTCCAGCGTCTCCTTGACCGCTTGGTCGGCGACGGCCGACGTCGTCGACATCGTCGATCGTGACTCGGTGGTGCTCATCACGCCTCCCGGTGGGGCTGGGTGCGGGTGCTGCGTCGAAGTGGGCAGCCCCGCATGGCGTCATCGGCACGACGGGGAGTATGACGGGCCGTCATGAGTGCCTTCGGCGGCCTGTATACGACTGTGATCCCACAGCCGGTCACGTTAGATAGCTGTTGTTACCACCGGTTTCGCCTTGTCGTGAACACGATGTTTCGGCGTCGCACGCAGCGCGTCGGCGGCCTTGGCCACCCGCACCGCCGGGTCGATCCAGTGAAGCGCCGTCGCCGTCGCCGACACGACCACGTCATACGACACCTCCGGCAGCGGCCAGCGCTCGAACTCGGCCGTCACCACCTCCACCCCCGCGGCCCCGGCCAGATCGCGGCGCGCGATCGCGGCCATCCGCGGCCCCGCCTCGACGGCCGTGACCCGACACCCGCGCCCGGCGAGCGGCACCGTCGCCTGACCGGTCCCGCAGCCCACCTCCAACACCCGACTGCCGGCCCCGGCACCGGCGAGCTCGTCCAGATCGTCGTACAGCTCCGACGGATATCCGGGCCTGGCCCGGTCGTACCGCTCCGCGTCCTCGTCGAATGTGCGGCTCAGGCGGGTCCGCAGGGATTCCTCGGGCCGGTCGTCGCGTTGCGCGCGCGTGAGATCGTCGGGCATGGGGGTCACGCTGGCGAGAGGGCTCCCCGCCGGCGCGACGGTTTCCCCGCACCCTGCCTTTCCGATGGGAGAAGAATGCGGCCGCGTTTCGAACGACCTGCAGACCTGGCCGAGTCCGCAGAGCTTGCGGAACGCCTGCGCCACGTCTACTGGATCGGCGGCGGAAGCGGCGCGGGCAAGTCGACCATCGCCCGCCGGCTCGCCGACCGGCACGGCTGGCGGCTCTATGCGACCGACGACGTGATGCAGGATCACGCCCGCAGGAGCACGCCCCAGGAAGCCCCTCTGCTCCACCAGTTCATCGCCATGGACATGGACGAGCGATGGGTGAACCGCTCCCCGCAGGTCATGCTCGACACCTTCCACTGGTTCCGAGGCGAGGCCTTCGGCCTGATCGTCGAAGACCTGCTGCGCCTCCCGCAGGAACCACACATCGTCGTCGAGGGATTCCGCCTGCTGCCGCACCTCGTGAAGCCGCTGCTCGCCGCCCCCGAGCACGCCGTCTGGCTCCTTCCCACACCGGAGTTCCGCCAGGCCGCCATGCGGAGCCGGGCCGCGCCGGGGGAGGGGTTCGTGTGGAAGACCAGTGACCCGGAAAGGGCCGGCCGCAACATGGCCGAACGCGACCACATGTTCACCATGCGCCTTCAGAGGGAGGTCGAGCGCCTCCACCTCCACGCCATCCACGTCGACACCACGATGCGGGAAGACGCTCTCGCCGAGCGGGTGACCACCGCATTCCGGCTCTGACTCCGATCCGCCATCGGCCGGCGCGAAACCCGCGCCGGCCGACACAGCTGCGCTGTCAGTGCCTCAGCACTCGCCGCGCCATACGACCTTGACGATGCGCGTGCCCGGGGCCGCGTTCGCCTTGTAGGCGCCGGGGCCGGGGTTGTAGTGCAGGCAGGCCGTTTCGCCGCCCCCGCCGGGCGAGGTGTAGGTCACGTCGACGTGGTCGGCACCCGGGAAGCGCACCCCGTTGTTGAACGCCGAGCGGAAGGCGACGTTTCCACTCCAGTTGCCCTTGGTCTTCACGACGAGCCGACCGGTCTGGTTCTCACCGCTGTAGGCGCAGAAGTACTCCTTCCCACAGCCGGGCGGATTGGCCTCCGCCGACGCGCCCGGCGCGGTGACCAGCACGGTGGCGAAAGCGGCAGCCGCCACTGCCCCGACGGCAGCTTGTTTGCGCATGTCGTTGTTCCCCCTTGGTCGGAATACCGAAGATCTTGGTCACGTACGCGTCTCAGCCTGCCTGTCACCGACCGCCCTCCGCCAGAAGATTCGATCCACGTCGAAAGCGAATGCTGACGGGCATGGCCGACGGCGCGCGCAGGCGATCCGCACGGGAAAGAGGTTGCGCGGCATGCGGATCGATCTGAAGGGCCGCACCGACCTGGTCACCGGTTCCACCCAGGGCATCGGCGCGGCGATCGCCGCCGGCCTGGCCCGCCCCGGAGCCCGCGTGGGCGTGAACGGCCGCAGCCCGGGGTGGAGGACTTCGTCCGCGAACTCGTGGACCGCGACCTGCCGTGGGACGAGGCCCAGCGTGCCTTCATGCGCGAGCACCGCCCACAGAGCCTGCTGCAACGGCTGATCGAACCGGAGGAGATCGCACACATGGTGGTCTACCTCAGCTCCGACCAGGCCTCATGTCAGAGGCTGGCGAGCAGGTCGTTGAGCGGTGTGGGTACCTGGTCGGGGCCGAGGGCCTCGGTGAGGACGCGGGCGTAATGGATCTTGCGCCCCTTCTTGGTGCCGAGGAAACGACGCAGCTGCTGCCTCGGAGCGCGGTCCTGTTGCGCGGGCTGGCGTAGGAAGGTGTGCAGGGCGCGCTGGTCGTCCTGGGCGTGGACGAGTTCTTCGACGCGGTCTGTGCCGAGCGCGCGGATGAGTTCGTCTTCGAGATCGGCGGTGCAGACGAAGATGTCCGGCTGCGCGATGCCGGTGCTGTGCAGGGCGCGGCTGTAGTAGGGACGTTCTGCCACGTCGCAGAGTCCGGTGAGCCGCAGGCCGAGGCCGGCTGGTCCGAGGAGCCGGGCATAGCGTGCGATGCTCATGGCACCGCCCATGGCCACGAGACAGGCGCCCTCGGCCGCCAGGTCCCGACCGCGCCGCTCGGCCAGCGTGCCGACCGCGGCGGCGTCGCTGGGCCCTTCGAGCAGGACGACGGTCCGCACGGACAACTCGGCGGCGAGTTCGCGCGCGGGGCGGCCGGGGCCGCCGGCCGCCCATGCAGTGACTGCTTCCTTGAATGCGCCCATGTCGGCCATGGGGACGAGTGTCCGCCCGTGTGCGGCTGCCGTGCCAGGCGTTTTCCGACGTGGGCGGCCGTGCGCTGTCGGTGGTGCCGTTGGTCGTCGTCGGTTCGACAGGCGGGCGGGCCAGGGCAAGCGGTGACGCGGGCTGTCCGAATCTCCCCGTTGCGTGCAGACGGGGACAGGCCGGTGGGATCAGAGGCGGACGCCGAGCCGTTCGAGCATGGATCACTCGCTGCCGGTTCGCTCAGTCGAAGGGAACGGCGTCTGTCGGGGCGGTGTGCCAGTTGGTGACGATCGGGTTCTCGACGGTGATGGTGCCGACCGGCAGGGAAACCGGGTTGGGGTCGTCGTCACCGACGCCGACGATGATGCTGTCCAGTTCCTTGCCGCCGTTTCCGCTGGTGGTCTTGGGGTTCACGCCGGCGTACGCGGTGATGCTCCCGCTGAGCTTTATCTGCTTGCCGACGGACTGCTCGGCGGGACCCGCCTGGGTGCCGTCGGATCCGAACGCCACGGTCGGCAGCGCGGCGGGCAGGTAACAGGTGATCCCCGACTTCGCCTTCGCGGTGATCAGGATGTATCCGCCGGCCTGGGTCTCGGACCTGGTGCTCCAGGAGATGTCGTTCGCGCCGCAGGTCTGCCCGACCGGCTCCCGCCCGCCGGTGCCGGTGTGGGCACCGGAGCCGGCCCCGTCGCTGGATCCCTGGCCCGACGCGTCAGAGCCCTTGTCGGTGCCCTTGCCGCCGCCTGCGGTCGACGATCCGGACGGGGTGGCCGCATCGCCGGCCGGAGTGGCGGACGAAGACCCCTGCGCGGCGCCGCTGTCCGTGGACTCGCCCGAGTCCTGGCACGCGGTCATCAGCATGGCGCCGCCCACGAGGGCTGCGGAGACGAGGATGGTCTTGCGACGGTTGCCGGACATGAAATCCCCCTGGGTGATCGGTGGTTGACGCCGAAGCGGTTCGGCTTCTCAGTGCCTTTCTCGATCACTATGAGGAGTCTGCGAGCCGAGGGGATCCCGGTGCCTTCGTTCCAGGACAACGCTGTCACGGACTGGTGACATGATCACGAAGCGGATATGGAGGCGGCACGGGATGTTACGTGCCCGTCGGAACTCTCCAAGCTCAGGCCAGGGACTCGAAGTAGGCCTTCTGCGCGGGGTAGTAGTCCTCGAAGTCGGGCCGTGGCCCGCCCGTGCGTGCGGCGGTGAGCATGTCCAGGTAGTACTCCCAGCCGGGGCCGGTCTCGCCGAGGTGCTCTGTGGAGGCGAGGTGCTGGACCAGCCGGAGTTCGGTGGTGCCGTCGGTCTCGGCCAGCAGCAGTTCCATCGACCAGGATCCGGCCTCGTCCTCCATCGAGACGGCGAGCCGACGCGGCGGTTCGCAGGCTTCGATCCGGAGTGGGCACCAGGGCGCCGACTCCTCGAACACCATCTGCACCTCAACGGTGCGGCCGGGAGCCGCCTCGCCGCGCCACGGGCCGAACCAGCGGGCGGTGCGCTCCGGCTCGGTGACACTCGCCCAGACGTCGTCGGCGGAGGCGCGGTAGACGCGCGTGAGGATCAGGTCGTACCCCGTCGGCGTGGGGATGAGCTGTCCGGTGGGTTCGATGGTCATGCCGTGTCCTCCTTGGGGTGGCGTGCGGAGCGCTGATCGTTGGCGGAAGCGGCCCGGCCGCGGTCCCGTCGGGTGCGGTGGACCTCGGTCTCCAGCGCCGCCAGACGCTGCGGCCAGTCGAGGCGCTGGGCGTCGAACTGGGCGAGCCAGGCGGTGAGGTCATCCAGCCGGGAGCGGACGAGCGAATAGCGCCGATGGCGTCCGACCTGCTGGTCCCGGACCAGGCCGCTCTCCCGCAGTACGCGCAGATGGCGACTGACCGCAGGCCGGCTGATGGCGAACCGGGCGGCGATGTCGCCTGCCGTGAGCGGGGTGTGGCGCAACATCACCAGGATCTCCCGGCGTACCGGATCGGCGATGGCGCTGGCCACCTCGCTCAGTTCGTCCACAGCAAAAGCGTAACCTATAGGTTACGCATCAAGCCGACAAGAAGCCATCAGCCATGGCGCGCGACTTGATGCTGCAGTCACACGCGGGGGTGGCCACCCCCACGATCGGTGACCAGCGACGGGCACGGTGACCGGACGGACCGTCTCTGACGGCGACGTTGTGAAGCGGCAACCGAGTCGGACGTGGAAGGGGAGAGGGATGAAACGGCTGTGGGGGCCCGGCGGTGGTCGTCGACCAGGAGCAGAACGAGGGCGAGGACTACGAGATCTCCAGCCTCGACTGCGCCTATCCCGCGGAGGGCCAGACGCCGGGACCCGCCGGCTACTCACGCCTGCCGGAGCGGGATGAAGAGTGAAGCGGCGCAGCGGCAGTGACGCCAGGCAAAGGCTCCTCAGAACCATGACAAACTCTACATACGGGAGAAGTGATGGTTGGAGGAACGGGTGGACTTCGACGCTGTCGCCGACGAGCTGTACGGCCTGCCACCGGGCGACTTCATCACCACCCGGGACGAGCGCGCCAAGGCCGCCCGCGCAGCGGGGGACCGGGATCTGGCTGAACGGATCCACCGTCTACGCCGCCCCTCCGCGTCGGCGTGGGCCAGCAACCTGCTGGTACGCGAGCAGCCGGACGAAACCGAACGTCTGCTCCGGCTCGGCCAGGCGCTGCGGCAGGCTCATCAGGACCTGGACGGCGAGCAGCTTCGGGAACTGTCGGCACAGCAACGGCAAGTGACCTCCGCTCTGGTTCGGCACGCCGGGCAGTTGGCCGCCCGGGCAGGGCAGCGCATCAGCGAAAGCGCCCAACGTGAGGTTCAAGAGACCCTGCACGCGGTGCTGGCCGACCCGGAGGCCGCTCGGCAGTGGGCCCGTGGCCGTCTGACGAAGCCGTTGAGCGCCCCGGTCGGATTCCCCGCCCTGCCCCAGACGCCCCGGGCGCCGAAGACGGCCCCGGCCGCCCGCCGCGATGCCAAGCGGGCCGGCCAGGTGGTCGATCTGAACACCGCGCGCGCCCGCCGCAAGGAGCAACAGGAGCGCCTCGAGCAGGCCCGCCAGCAGGCCGCGGACGCCGAGCGGGGGCTGGAGGAACGTGAGAAGGAACTGGCCGTGGCCCGGGAGGCACAGCGCGCGGCGGAGGAACGTCGGCAGCAGGCCGAGCAGCGCCTCGCCGAGCTGTCTCAGCAGATGAAGGAAGCCGAGAGCGAGCAGCGGCAGGCCCGGGATGCCGCCCGCCGTGCGCGTGACGACACACGGGACACCGACCGGGCTGCCCGCGAAGCCCGGCGCCGGGCCAAGAGCGCCGCCACACGTGCCAGGCAGCTCGCCGAACAGCTCGTCCGCAAACGCTGAGGACCTGAAAGCGCCGCCGACGCCGGAACCGGCACCGGCACGTCTGAAACGACCTGCCACGTACCGGAATTGGCGGCCCCAGGGTCGCCAGGAACGAGGCCGTACACGGGCCCGGCCGGCCCCCGAACACGTTTCGGGCGCCGTGCGCGCTCCCGGGGCCGACCATCCCCCGACAGGCCCTCAACGACCCGTTCACAGCCTCCACGAAGTGCCTCTGACCTGCTGTTCTCCTGGATTCCGCCTACGCTGGGGAGATCTGCCGGACACCATGGGAGGGGTCTTCGTGAGTGGGGATGGCATGGAGTACGAGGCTGCCCGAATCGAGGTGCTGGAGGGGCGGGAAGCCGTTCGCAAGCGGCCCGGGATGTGGGTCGGATCGACCACGGAACATGGCGTGCATCAGCTCGTGCTCGAGGTCGCGGGCCGGGCGGTGAACGAGGTGCTGGCCACGGGCGCCGGCTGCGTCGATGTCACGCTCACGTCCGACGGCGGGGTGCGCGTCGCTGACGACGGGCCGGGAGGCGCCTTCGAAGCCGGGGTCGCCGCAGACACTGGTGGCCCAGGCCTCGAGGCCCTGCTGACCAGCCTGCACACGGAGTCCGAGCCCAGTGGCCGACACGTCGTGGCGCTGGGCCATCTCGGTATCGGGCTCTTCGTCGCCAACGCCCTGTCGAGTCGGCTGACGGTCGAGGTGCGGCGCGACGGGGTCAGCCGGGCCCAGGAGTACGCGCGCGGTGTCGCCCTCGCCCCGCCCGCCGCCGTGGGACCGGCGACCGGCAGCGGGACGACCATCGCCTTCTGGCCCGATGCCGAGATCTTCGAGACGACGCAGTGCTCGTTCGCCGTGCTGGCAGAGCGCTTCCGCCAGGTGGCCTTCCTCAACCGGGGACTGGAGATCTCACTGACAGACGAACGCCCGGCGGCAGGGGCGAGGGTGGCGCGGTTCCGGTTCCCGGACGGCGTACGGGACTTTGTGGCGGCCCTCGACGCGGAGACTGGGGCGCTCCTCCATCCGGACGTCATCGGCTTCGAGCGGGAGGACCCGCGGATGGCGGGGACGATGGAGGTGGCCCTGCTGTGGAGCGCCTCCCGTGTGGAGCGGGTGCACAGCTTCGCCAACAGCCGGGCCACTCCTCAGGGCGGCACACACGCGGACGGCTTCCGCGACGGGGTCGCGGCCGCGGTCACCGCGTATGCCCGGAAGCGGGGGCTGCTGACGGCGGCGGATCCCGGTCCCGTCGCCGACCGGATCGGTGAGGGCCTGACGGCGATCGTGTCGGTGAAGCTGGACCGTCCCGAGTTCTCCGGCGCCACGCGCGGACTGCTGGGCGACGCCGAGGTGCGCGCCTGCGTCGGGGAGGCCGTACAGGAACATCTCGGCTGCTGGTTCGAGGAGCACCCGGAACGGGCCGCGGAGGTCGTCGACCGGATCGTTCGCGGCATCCATCAGGACTGAACAGCAACAGCAGCGGACGGCTGGGCCTTCGCACAAACGCCCACAGCGGGCCATGCCATGCGACCTGCTTGGACGCCCCCGCAAACCGGCTCGCCACTGTGCCGCCGCCGACGAGCGTGAGCAGCACCGTCCGCACTGTCAGCGTTCCGCTGCCAGCCGGACGCCCAGACCGATGAACAGACTCCCGGTCGCGGTGTCGATCCGGCGCCGCACCACCTGCCGTTCACGCAGCCAGCCGCCGATGCGCCCGGCCAGGATGCCGACCGTCCCGTCGGCGAGGAACTCCAGGACGATCAGGACGCAGCCGAGGACGGCGAATTGCACCCACACCGGACCCGCCGCCGGGTCGATGAACTGAGGCAGGAACGCGACCATGAACGTGAACGTCTGCGGGTTGGCCGCCGAGGACACCACGCCGTTGAGGAACGCGCGCCGCCCAGACATCCCGCCGGCGGCCGGATCGTCGGCCTGTGCGTTCTTGCGCTTGCGGATTATCTGGACACCGAGATAGACGAGATAGGCGGCCCCGGCGAACCTCAGCACCGTGAACACGACCGGGAACGCGGTGAGCAGGACGGCGAGCCCGGCGGCTGCCGCGACGACGTACAACGCGTCCCCCGTGATCACCCCGAGGGTTGCCAACAGCCCGGCGCGGGCCCCGCCCCGCATGCCGCATCCGAGTACGAACAGCATGTCCGGCCCTGGTGTGACCAGAGCGACGATCGTGGTCACCGTGAAGACGGTGAGCAGGTGAGGATCCACGGGCATTCGGCGAGCCTTACGCCTGACGCTCGGCCAGGCAATCGATTATCCGGCTCAACTGTGGTGAGGCGCGTACGCATCGGTGAACCTCGAGGAGTTCGTGCAATGAGCGGACGCCCGCGCGTGCACGAACTCGCCGATCACCCGCTTGGTGATCTCGGGCCGCCCGTCCCCGCCGCGAGCGCGTCGTACACGTACTCGTCGAGGCCGAAGGTCGTCAGCATCAGGACCTTCGTCGTCCCGGCGGCGATGCGTACCGCCTGCACACCGTCCTCGGCCTCGCCCCACGACCTCGATGTCCTCCTGAGTGTCGCGCGCCACCGGCCACACGAGCCGGGCGAACTCCCAGTCAGGCCAAGCGGCTCAGCAGGTCGCGCGCCTCGACCCTGGCGGCGGACACCACCGGCTCGCCGAGCCCGCACAGCCGCAGACACGATGACGCGATGGCATCCGTGTCGGCGGCGTCCGGCTCACGGGAACGGCGTAGCTGAATGACGACCTCTACCAGCTGGATCAGCAGTTCGCCGATCCGCTCGGGCCGCAGGCCGCGGGCGACGTCCGCGGTTGCCGCCAAGGTGCCGAGGGCCCCGTAGCTCTCCTGCAGTCGACCCCGGTCGGCACGGAAGGCGTCGAACCGCTCGGACAGCACCTCCGGCAGGAGATAGAGCGTGCCGATGTTGTACGGGGTGCGGGACAAGGTGCGTACGTCCGTCGCCGCCACCGCGTAGAGAGCCGCGGCCGCGGTCGCCCGCTCCGGCACCCACGCCTGGATCCGCTCCACCATCTCCAGGCTCGGCCGGACCGAGGTGGCCAGCAGTTCGGCGAGGATCTCGTCCTTGGTGGCGAAGTGGTAGTACAGCGAGGCCTGTCTGATGCCCACCCGCTCGGCGATCACGCGGGTGCTGGTGGCGGCGACGCCGCGTTCGACGAAGAGCGCACCGGCGGCGTCGAGGATCTGTTCCCGAGCGGAGATGCCGGGGTCGGACGGCGGCGTGTGCCGGGGTCTTCCTTGGCGGGGCCGCGTCGCGTTCATGATCCCATCCTGCCACCTCGGCGGGCACCCGGCCGTGGCCGGTACCAGGGTGCCCGCCGGTGCCGGCCCGGCTCCGGTCACGGGGACGCCAGATAGGCCCGCCAGCCGCCGTACCGGGTGATGTCGGGGGCGCCCTCGACGGCGTACGGCTCCACCAGGAAGCCGCTGATGTGCCGTCCGTCGGCCAGTTCGACGGTGCCGATGGCCAGGGGCGCGGGAACAGCGGCGGTCAGCGCCCCGAACCCCGCTGCCGGCAGCCGCCAGATCTCGCCCTCGATGCCCGAGCCGTCTTCCGCCCCCGTGTCACCGTGTGGGCCGGTTCCGGTATCCGGCCCGCCCTGAGCGACCCTGACCAGGCCCGGCTTGGCCGGCTCGGTGGCCAGGGCATGCAGCCTGTAGTTGCCGGCGGTGCGTGCTGGGCCCACCAATGTGCCGCCCGCCTGGACCAGTTGGGCGTTCAGGGGTTGTCCGGTGAGGTGCGCGCCGACCACGAAGAGGTCGAGCCCCGGATCGGCGAACCGTTCGGCCAGGGCGGCCAGGGCGCGGTCGGAGAACGCGGGGCCGGTGAGCATCACACCGAACGGCAGGCCGTCCACGGACCCGGCGGGAACGGCGAGCGAGGCGTAGTCCAGCAGGTTGGCGAAGTTGGTGAAGCGGCCCATGCGGGCGTTGGCACCGACCCGGTCCGCCGCCACCTCGTCGAGCGTGGGGTGCCAGGTGGTGGTCGGGGTGAGGAGCGCCGCGCAGCCGTCCAGGGCCGTACGCGCGGCGGCGCCGAGGGCGGCGAGCCGGGCGGTGTCGGCGGCCCAGTCGACGGCGGTCTTCTCCCGGCCGGCCAGCACGATGGCGGCGACGGTGGGGTCGAGGTCCGTACCGATCAGGTCGCGGTGCTTGTCCAGGTGCTCGCCCACCGCGGCGTACCGCTCGGCCACGAACGCGCCGCCGTACAGCAGTTGCGCGGCCTCCAGCAGCGGGGTGACATCGGTCTCGACGATCTCCACTCCGGTGCCCGCCAGGCGGGCGACCGCGGCGTCGAAGGCCTCGCGCCAGCCGTCGGCCATGCCCTCCAGGTGCTCCGGGGCCGGGACCGCGACCTTGGGGCGCGCGGGCGGCGGCGGGAGCTGGGTGCCGGTGCGGGAGAGCGGGTCGGCAGGGTCGGGGCCCTCGACGATCTCCGCGGCCGTGCGGGCGAGCCGCAGGTCGCGGGCGAAGACAGTCACGCAGTCGAGGGTGTAGCACGCCGGGACCACACCGGTCACGGGCACCAGGCCCTTGGTGGGTTTGACACCGACGATGCCGTTGAGGGCGGCGGGCACCCGTCCGGAGCCGGCCGTGTCGGTGCCGAGCGCGATGTCGGCGATGCCCAGCGCGACCGCGACGGCGGAGCCGGATGACGACCCGCCGGAAACGCGGGCCGGGTCCCAGGCGTTGCGCACCGCGCCGTAGGGGCTGCGGGTGCCGACCAGGCCGGTGGCGAACTGGTCCAGGTTGGTCTTGCCGAGAACCAGCGCGCCGGCCGCGCGCAGCCGTGCCACCGCGGGCGCGTCGCACCGCGGCAGGTAGGCGTAGGACGGCGCGCCGGCGCTCGTGTGCAGGCCGGCGACGTCGATGTTGTCCTTGACGGCCGCGACCAAGCCGGCCAGTGGCAGTCCGGGGTCGATTCCGGCGGCTTCGGCGAGCACCTCGTGGCGGGGCCTGAGATGGATCCAGATCTCGGGCCGGTCGGCGGATTCGATGCGGTCGTAGGCGGCCTCGGCGCGTTCGACCGGGGTCATGGCGCTCATGCCTTCACCGTCGCGAGGACCTGGCCGGGAGCGACCTGCTCGCCGGGTTTGACGTAGATCTCCAGGAGCGTTCCGGCGGCGGGGGCACTCACTTTGGTCTCCATTTTCATCGCCTCCAGCGACAGGATCGGGTCGCCTTCGGCGACGGTGGTGCCCGGTTGTGCGACGGTCTGCCAGACGGTGGCGGTGAACGGGGCGGTGACCGGGACCGCGCCGTCGGGGACGGTGACGGAGCCGGCGGCCGGGGGTTCGGGACCGTCGTCCCGGTCGAACTCGCCTGCGGCCCGCCAGCGTTCCTTCTCGGCCTCGAACGCGGCGCTCTGCCGCTGCCGGAAGGCGGTGATCGAGTCGGCGTTGGCGGTGAGGAAGGCGTTGTGGTCGGCGATCGAGAAGACGCCCTCCTCCGTGTCGAGGGGACCGCGGCCGGCGTCGGTCTCGGCGCGCAGTTCGAGGAGTTCCTCCGCGGTGACGGGGTACCACTCGATGCGGTCGAAGAAGCGCAGGGCCCAAGGGGAGTCCTGGAACAGGCCGCCCCTGCGGAACCGGTTCCAGATCTGCACGGTGCGGCCGACGAACTGATAGCCGCCGGGGCCTTCCATGCCGTAGATGCACAGATAGGCACCGCCGATGCCGACGGAGTTCTCCGCGGTCCAGGTGCGGGCCGGGTTGTACTTGGTGGTCACCAGGCGGTGCCGAGGGTCGAGCGGGGTGGCCACGGGGGCGCCGAGGTAGACGTCCCCGAGGCCCAGTACCAGGTAGGAGGCGTCGAAGACCGTGCGGTAGACGTCGTCGGCGCTCTCCAGGCCGTTGACACGACGGATGAACTCGATGTTCCACGGGCACCAGGGGGCGTCGTCACGCACCCCGGCCATGTAGCGCTCGATGGCGAGGCGGGTCGCCGGATCGTCCCAGCTGAGCGGCAGCCGTACCGTGCGGGAGGGGACCACCAACTCGTCGGTGGGCGGGACCTCGTCCTCCAGTTCGCGCAGCAGCGCGGTGAGGTCGCGGGCCCTGAGCCGGCGGGCGTCGGTGTGGATCTGCAGGGAACGGATGCCCGGGGTGACGTCGACGATGCCGTCGGGCGCGTGCGCGGCCAGGGTCTCCCGCAGGGCGTGCACCCGCATCCGCAGGCCGAGGTCGAGCGTCATGGGGCCGTACTCGACGAGGACGTTGTCGTCGCCGTCGCGGCGATAGGTCACGCCGGGGCGCGTATCGGTGGCCTCCAGTCGGCCCAGTACGCCGTCGTCGCCGTCTCCGCCCGCGCTGATCAGCGCGGGCGAGGCGCGGCGGGCGTCGAGGGCGGCCGCCTCGGCCTCCTTGACCGGTACGAACCGGACCGTGTCGCCGGGGCGGAGCTGGCCGAGCTTCCACAGCTCGCCGCTGGCGACCACCGCGGGGCAGACGAACCCGCCCAGGGACGGCCCGTCGGGGCCCAGGACGATCGGCGTGTCGCCGGTGAAGTCCAGAGCGCCCACCGCGTACGGCGTGTCGTGGATGTTGGACGGGTGCAGTCCCGCCTCGCCGCCGTCCTGGCGGGCCCACCGCGGCCTGGGTCCGATCAGGCGGATCCCGGTGCGGGCCGAGTTGTGGTGCACCTTGTAGTCGGTGGCGTAGAGGGTGTCGATGTCGTCGCGGGTGAAGAACTCCGGTGCCGCGTGCGGTCCTTCGGTGACACCGATCCGCCAGCGCGAGGTGATCGCGGGGCGGCGCTCGGGCGGGGTCGGGCCACCGGGGGCGCCGGTGGACGCCGCGGGCCGCAGCACGTCTCCGGCGAGCAGCGCCCGGCCGCCGTGGCCGCCGAAGCCACCGAGGGTGAACGTCGAGGCGCTGCCCAGGTATGGGGGCACGTCGATGCCGCCCCGGACGGCCACGTAGGTGCGCAGGCCGGGCCCCTGTGCGGCGCCGAGCGCCAGGGTGGCGCCGGCCGGGACCGGGACCGGCTCCCACAGGTCCGCCATGGCGCCGTCCACGGTGACGGGAACGGGGGCGCCGGTGACGGCGACCACGGTGGCGGCGGAGAAGCGCAGAGTCAGGCCGCCGGCGGTGACTTCGAGCGCGGCGGCCTCGGCCGGGTTGCCGACGGCCAGATTGGCCTCGGCGAAGGAGACGGTGTCGAAGGGGCCGCTCGGCGGAACGCCCACGTGCCAGTAGCCGAGCCGGCCGGGCAGGTCCTGGACGGTGGTCATCGCGCCGGGCACCAGGACGTCGATACGCGGCTCGGGGTCGACGGTGGTGTCGAGCGTGCTCGTGCTGTGCGCGGCCTCGCGCACCTCGCCGCGCACGGTGAGCGAGCGCAGCAGGCCCAGGTTGGTCACGATGCCGTCGATCCGGCTCGCGCCGAGGGCCTCCCCGAGTACGTCGAACGCGGTGTCGCGGGTGGCGCCGTGCGCGATCACCTTGGCGAGCATGGGGTCGTAGAATGGCGAGACCTCCAGGCCGGTCTCGACGAAACCGTCCACCCGGACACCAGCCATCTCGTCGCTGCCCTGGCCGGGGAAGACCGCCCGGGTGATCAGGCCCGAGGAGGGCAGGCAGTCCTTGCCGGGGTCCTCGGCGTAGACCCGGGCCTGAACGGCATGTCCGGTGGGCGTCCACTCCCGCTCGAACACCGCGTCGTCGACCCGGCCGTCGCGGGCCAGGGCGAGCATGAGTTCGACGAGGTCGACGCCGTACGCCTCCTCGGTCACCGGATGCTCGACCTGGAGCCGGGTGTTGACCTCCAGGAAGCTGGCTTCTTCGCGCGCCGGGTCGTAGACGAACTCCACGGTCCCCGCTCCGCGGTAGCCGACCGAAGCGAGCAACTGGCGCGAGGAGTGGTGCAGCAGCGCGCGGACACGGTCGGGCAGGTCGGGGGCCGGGGCCTCCTCGACCACCTTCTGGTTGCGGCGCTGCAACGAGCAGTCACGGTCGCCGATGACGGCGATCCGCCCGGTGCCGTCGCCGAAGACCTGCACCTCGACATGACGGGCCGGGCGCACCAGGCGCTCCAGGAACAACCCGGCCGACCCGAAGTTGGACTCGGCGAGCGCGGCCACGCGGCCGAAGGCCTCGCGCACCTCGTCGGCGGTGACACACGCCTGCATGCCGATGCCGCCGCCACCGCCGGTGGCCTTGACCATCACGGGCAGCCCGATCGACTCGGCCGCGGTGACGGCCTCCTCGGCGCTCGTGAGCAGCCCCGTCCCGGCCAGCAGCGGTACTCCGGCCGCCTCGGCCAGGGCGCGGGCGGTGTGCTTCGCGCCGAAGGCGGTGATCTGGTCGGCGGTCGGCCCCGCGAAACGCAGGCCGGACTCCTCGACGGCGCGTGCGAAGGCGGCGTTCTCGGAGAGGAAGCCGTAGCCCGGGTGGATGATTCCGGCGCCCGTGTCGAGGGCCGCCTCGATGATCGCGTCGCCGCGCAGATACGAGTCGCGGGCGGGGGCCGGACCGAGGCGGACCGCGTGGTCGGCCTCGCGGACGTGTGGGGCGGCCCGGTCGGCGTCGGAGAAGACGGCGACGGTGGCCAGGCCCATCCGAGCGGCCGTGCGGATGACACGGCGGGCTATCTCACCGCGGTTGGCGACGAGAACGGCGGTGGGGCGGGTCACGCGGCGCCCTCCGGGGTGCCGGGGCCCCGCGCGGGTCGCCGGCTCGCGCCGTCGGGGCTCGCCGGGCTCGCCGGGCTCGCCGGGCTGGGCGGGCTGGGCGGGTCCACGACGATCATCCGCAGCGGGGTCGGATTGAAGTCGTTGCACGGGTTGTTCATCTGCGGGCAGTTGGACACCAGCACCAGGACGTCCGTCTCGGCGCGCACCGCGACCCGGCGGCCGGGCGCCGACATGCCGTCCACGATGCCCAGCGCGCCGTCCGCCTCGACGGGCACGTTCATGAACCAGTTGAGGTTGGAGACGAGGTCCCGCACCCCCAGGCCGCGCCGGGACGCCTCGGCGAGGAAGTTCTCGCGGCAGCCGTGATGGAACATCACATGGTGGCCGTAGCGCAGGGTGTTGGACTCCTTGCCGCACGCGCCGCCGATGGTGTCCTGACGGTCGATCTCGTTGGCGACGACGGTCATCAGCGGTCGGCCCTCGTTGCTGCGCAGGACGGTGCCCGTGCGCACGTAGGCGTTGCCCTGCCAGGCCAGCGTGTCGGGGACGCTGTAGCGCTCCTCCGGGTCGTCGGCGTTGTAGAGCACGCAGTCGGCGGACTGGTTGCCGCCGACGTCGACGATCGTCAGGACGTGCCCCTCGGCCACCACCGCCGACCAGGGCGCGTTGGGTGACACCTGCTCGTCCAGGACTACGGCGCCCTCGACCAGGCTCGCTCCCCAGTCAAGGGCGGAGCCCTCCGCGTACACGGCACCGACCGGGACGGTGGAGGCGACGGTGCCGCCCGACGCGGTGGGGTGGGTCTTCACGGTGTTCACGGTGTTCGCACCGGGCGTGGCGGGCGCGGTGTTCTCGGTCTGACTGGTCGCCATGTCACAGCCCCCGGGCTTCGCAGTAGTCGACGGTGTTGAGGTACGCCCGGTGCAGCTCCGGCGTCGCGGTGAACCGCTCCTCGTCGGGACCGGTCGCGGCGCCGCGCCAGGCGTGCACCCGTAGCGGTCCGACGACGTATCCGGGGCGCGGGTCCAGCGGATGAGCGACGTTGGCGACCAGCACCAGGAGGGGCATCTCCGCGACGAGTTCGACATGCGCGCCCGGGCCCGCGCTGCCCTGCCAGGTGAGGGCGCCGTCCGCCTGGACGCGTACGCCCTGGAAGAAGGACACGCTCGGCGGCAGATCACGCCGGTTCAGACCATGTTTGGCGGCCGCTTTGACGAAGAGTCCGCGGCCCGACGGGGACGGTCCCTCGGGGCGGGCGTCCCCGTACTTGCGGGCGTTCCAGGCGTCGGTGGTGGTGCCGCAGAAGGCGTCGTGCCGACCGGAGGAGTCGCCGGAGACGACGGCCATGATCCGGCCGTCACCGGACAACAGCGGGTGGTTCACGCCCAGGTACGCCTGCCAGGGGATCTTCTGGGTGTCGGCGACGTTCAGCCGCTCGACCGGTTCCAGGGCGTTGAAGAGCAGCAGATGCGCGCAGGCGTCACCGGTCGGGTCGTCGAACCGCAGCCGGCTGCCGCGGGCGACGACCTTGTGGGTGTAGCCGCCGGGTGCCACGGTCTCCGCCCACACCAGGGCGGCCCGGTCCACTCCCGGCGGGCAGTGCGGGCCGGCGGACGCCGGGAGATACGGCATCCACTCGCCCGCCTGCCCGCCCTGTGCGCGGGCGTCGTCGCGGGCGCTGTGGACACTGTCGGTCAGGTGCAGGTCACGGACCTTGGCGGGGGTCTGCTGCTGGAAGGGGCTTTCGGCGGGCTGCTGCTCGCCGGAGCATCCGGTGTGTTGCCCGCCGTGCGGAGTGTCGGCCGTCGGCCCTTCGGTCGTCGTCATCATGGGTGTGCCGTCGTCCCTTCGTCGGTGCGTCGTCAGCGCGTCCGGTGATGCGTGCCGGGGCGCGTACCGCCGAGCCGTCAGGCGGGCTCGGGGACGGCCTCGGCGGGCGGCTCGAGGTGGGTGTGGGGAACGTGTCGCAGCTCGATCCGGCGGTGCAGCCGGCGGGCGAGGAAGTAGCCGGCACCGACGGCGAAGCTGAGCCCGATGAACAGCAGTGCGCTCCACTGCAGCCACCAGGTGCCCTCGGTGAGGTCGTAGATCTCCGCGCGCGGCCACAGCAGGTTGACCGCCATGCCGACCTGGAAGAGCACGGCGAGTGTGTTGACGACCGTGCCCCAGCGCCCCAGTGAGAACAGTGGCTGCCCCGTCTCGTCGACGCCGGCCGGGAGCCGGTCGGTGCCCCGGTACCGGATCCGGGCGACCAGCAGCGGCAGCGTCACACCCAGGTAGGCCAGGTAGAGCATGGCGATGCAGAGGCTGGAGAGCGCGGTGAAGATCGCCGACTGGTGGATGTTGACCAGGAGCGCGGTCGCGGCACCGACGCCGACCACGATCGAGGTGATGATCGGCGTGCCCGTGCGGGCCGACACCTTCCCGAGGTACCGGTGGAAGGGCAGGGCGCCCTCGCGCGCCATGGAGTAGATCATGCGGGCGCCGGAGGTCTGCACGGCGAGGGTGCAGGCGAACACCGCGACCGCGACACAGCACAGCAGCAGCCGCCCCAGAACGTCTCCGAGCCGGTCGGTGAGCACCCAGGAAAGGCCGCCTGCGGCCAGGTTGCCGTCGGTCAGGCTGCTTGCCGCCAGCAATCCCGAGAGGATCAGCAACGCGCCGCCGATGCCGGAGATGACCAGCGCCCGCAGGATGGTACGGGGAGTGGTCCGGCGTGGGCTGTGCGTCTCCTCCGCCAACTCGCCCGCCGAGTCGAAGCCGACCATGACGTACGCCGCCATCAGCGAAGAGGCGAGGAAGGCCCCGAGGTAGCCGCCCTCCCCGGCCCAGCCGGTGTTGTGGACCACCACCTGCGGGCCCCGCTCGGGCAGGAAGAAGAGCACCAGCACCAGCGCGATCACACCGACGATCTCGATCATGACGCCGATGCTGGTGGCGGCGGCCATCTGACGGATGCCGAGGATGTTCACGACGGTGGTGATCACCAGCAGGACGCAGCCCAACAGGACCGCGTTCTGGGCGCCGGTGGGGGAGGCGACCGACGGGTCGGCGTCCGCTCCGCCGACGATCTGGAAGCCGGACCAGATGGCCGGCAACACCGCCTGCGCGGCGATCGCGGCCGCCGCGACGGTGAGGATCTGCCCAATGATCATGATCCAGCCGGTGAACCAGCCGACCGTGGTGCCGGCCAGTCGGCTCGACCACTGGTAGATCACCCCGGAGATGGGCCAGCGCGCGGCCAGTTCGGCGAAGCACAGCGCGACCAGCAACTGGCCCACGAACACCAGCGGCCAGGTCCAGAAGAACGCCGCCCCACCGAGGCCGAAGCCGAGGCCGAAGAGCTGGAAGACGGTGGTGAGGATCGACACGAAGGAGAAACCCGCGGCGAATGACGCGAAGCTGCCCATGCCGCGGCGCAGTTCCTGGTGATAACCGACGGGAGCGGTGCTGGTGGCGACGCCGTCGCCGGGATATGACGCAGGGGTGAGCTCAGATCGGTTCATCACCGCACCTCCGAACGGGGTTACCTGTCGAGTGACAGGTATTGCGATGGTGGGGCGGACTGGTCTCACTGCAGAGTCACGGGCGTTAACGTCGTGTAACCGGTGCCGCTCGGGCGTGATGGACACCGTGACGCCGGCTGTCGCCCCGGGCGGCGTCAGCAGAATCGGGCTCGTCAGCGACTGGTGGCGAAGGCGGCGAGCACTGAGTTCTTCTCAGCAACGGTGCTGCGCCGGTTCGTCGATGGCACCCGGCTGGTCCGGCCGGGCCGCGAGCACGACACCACCTGGGCCCGGGCCCACGGCCTGCTCGACGCCCTGAACCGGCTCTCCGCCACCCGGTCAAGAAGCCCAGAGGCGGTGAACTCGCCGAGCCCGCCGAGGCGTTCAACGCCGTGGTCCGAGACGCCCACGCCGTCGCCGAACGCGCCAACGCGCTGCTGAAGGTCACCTTCAAGGCGACATGCACGGTATGCAGCACGGGCTGCACTCCGCGCTCAAGCCTCGTCCGGCTGCTGAATCCCTCGCTCCACGCGTGCGATTGCCGCCAATTCTCCCGCTGCCGGATCGTCAGGAATTGCGAATGATCGCTCCGTATCTCCGGCCGGGCCATGAACCCGTCTCCGAAAGCTACCGAGGCGAGGGCAAAACCGACGCCAAGGACGCCGCCGTCATCGCCGACCAGGTCCGCGTGCGCCGCGACCCGCACCCGCCCTCAGGACCTTGCTGACCGGCTACCAGACCCCAGCTGCCATCCGCCTGATCGGCGCCCAGCGGCAGGAGACCTGGCCGCGCACCCGCCACGTCGTGCGCCGCGACCATCACGCCTTCGACGACCGCAGACGCGCCGAGGGCGAGGAACCAGTGGCTCCGTACCGTCCAAACACACGAACCGAGGGCCGCCGCGTTCGAATCGTTCATGAGCTGCGGCAGCACCGCTCGCCGGTGCTCAGTGGCGGTACGCGGCTGTCGCGATCTCGATGAAGGACCGGATCAACGGGTTGGTGTCCCCTTCATTCCACACCGCCACCACTCGGCTCGGCGCCATGTCGATCAGCGGTACCACGGCCAACTCCGCGGGCAGGTCGTGTCCGAGCGGGGCCAGGCCGACGGTGCCGTTCCACAGCACGGCCTGCAGGCACTCCTGGACGGCACGCACCACGGGGCCCTCGCGCGGCCTGCCGCCGTTCCAGTACGACTGCCAGTCGGGGTCGGTTCCCTGCGGGAACTGAAACCAGCGGCGGTCGCTGAGGTCGGCCAGCCGCAGCCGGTCGCTGCGGGCCAGCGGATCATCGGCGCGCAGGACCACGCCGACCTGATCGGTCCGCAGCACACGCACCGTCAGGGCGGTCTCGTCGAACGGCGCTCGAGTCAAGGCGACGTCGACCGATCCGGCGCGCAGCCCGCACGTCGGGTCGGTCAGATCGGTGTCGCGGATGCGGATCTCGATGCCGGGGTGGCGCCGGCGGTAGGCGGCGGCCAGCCTGGTCACTCCCGGGTCGGTGCCGTCACCCAGGATGCCGACGGTGATGGTCGTGCCGCTGGCCGCCGCGCTCACGCGTTCACGGACGCGGTCGGCATGGTCGAGCAGGGCCCGCGCCTCGTCGAGCAGCACCGTGCCCACCGGCGTGAGCATGACGCCGACAGGCGAGCGGGCGAACAGCAGGGCGCCGACATCGGCCTCCAACTGCTTGATCGCCCGGCTCAGCGGCGGCTGGCTCATGTGCAGTCGGGTGGCGGCCCGGCCGAAGTGGAGTTCCTCGGCGACCGCCACGAAGTAGCGCAAGGTCCGCAGCTCCACGCTGCAACGATACCCACCAGGTATCGGCGCCGTGGGATAGGTCTTGGACACCGACAAGGCCCCGGCGGTGCACTCGTGAGCATGACCGAAGAAGCCGGCAGTCACACCGGGCACCGCCTCGCGATCGCCGAGTCCGTCCTCGCCCCACACACCCTGGGACCGCCCCAGCACCGCCACGCCCGACACGACGAGGGCTTCTACATCCTTTCCGGCGCTGCGACGCCACCGCGGGCACGCTCGTGATGGTTCCGCCCGGTACCTCGCACACCTTCGCCAACCTGACCGACCAACCCGCCGTCATGCTCAGCACCTTCACCCCCGACCTGTACGTGCGGTACTTCCGAGCCCTTCAGGACGTGCTCGCCGACGGCCGGCGGCTGACGCCACAGGCCAACATCGACACGATGAACCGCTACGCGACCGAGCCGTGGCGCTTCCGCCCTTCGGCTGAAGGGGAATCATGAACATCGCCTATTGGATCATCGCGGGACTGCTCGCCCTCTTCTACTTCTACGCGGGCGCGATGAAGATGTTCCGCAGCCGCGATCAACTCCGACCGATGATGGCCTGGGTCGACCGCACGCCGTTGCCCGTCGTGAGAGCGCTGGGTGCGGTCGAAATGCTCGGCTCGACCGGACTGATCCTGCCGCCGCTGACCGGCATCGCTCCCTCGCTGGCGCCGGCCGCGGCCATCGGCTTCGTTCTCCTGCAGATCGGTGCGGTCGCCGTCCACCTGGCCGGCGAAGACCGCCGGATCGCACTCAACCTCGGGCTCATCGCCACCGCGGCCGTGACCATCTGGCTGGCCACCGGGCTGTGACCGAGCGCAGTCACCCGGACGCCCCTGACGTCGGCTTCGAGGCCGTCGAGTCGGCTGGTCATCTCTGGGTCGCATTCGTTGGCGGACGGTGACCACAAAATCAATTCTTGACCTTGCCCAAAGGTGAAGGCCGACACTGCCTGTGGCGACCAAGCTGTCGAGCTGAGCGCCTGGCTCTGACTGAATCCGGATGCGAGGACCCGCATGGATGACGACGCTCTTCTGGCAGAGCAGATGGCCTACTACAGGGCCGGCGCGGCCGAATACGACCGGCCCTATGCGGAGTACGAAGACCTGCGGAGGCTGCTGGCTGTCGTCGATGACCTCCCGATTGCCGGGGATGTGCTGGAGTTGGCCTGCGGAACGGGCCAGTGGACCCCTCTACTCGCCGCGCGGGCGCGGTCAGTGACGGCTGTCGACGCGGCTGCGGAAGTGTTGGCCCTCGCTCGCGCGCGCACCGCATCCCCCACCGTGCAATTCCTTGAGGCGGACCTGTTCGCGTGGCAGCCGCCACGACGCTACGACACCGTGTTCTTCGCCTTCTGGCTCTCCCATGTCCCGCCGACGCGGTTGCCCGACTTCTGGAACTCCGTCGCCGCCGCGCTCGCGCCGGGCGGCAAAGCGATCTTCATCGACGACGGCCCCGCCGCAGCCGCGCAGGAGGAAGTCCTCGCGAACCAGCCGGCCCCGGCGGCGCTGCGCCGCCTCGATGACGGCAGCCAGTACCGCATCGTGAAGGTATTCCACGATGCCCAGACCCTCACTGACGACCTCACAGCGTTGGGGTGGTCGGTCGACATCCGGCCCAGGGGCGGGAACTTCATCGGCATTGCAGAACCGCCGACCACCCCAGGCCAAGAAGCGGCTCGGCCCGAGGCTGGGTGGTCTGTCGGTGGAGGCTGCTGAGGCGTGTTTCAGAAGAGCAGGTCTCGCACCAGGTCGAAATCGATGTTCTCCGGTCTACGGAAACGCAGACAGCCCTTGCCCATGTCCTGTCCGGCCAGCCGCTCCTCGAACTCGTCCCGGACATCGCCGCGCATGAGGTAGAAGGAGATGTACTGCTCCTGGCTAAAGCGTGTTGCAGAACGCTGTGATCAGGCAGGCTGAACTGGGCGTTTGTCGCGTCTGGTCACGCGGTGAGGGCGAGGTTGTGCATGCGGGCGACGGCCTGAACGGCGTGATGGAGGCCGTCGCCGCGCTGCCGGCAGTCACGCAGGATCTTGTAATTCTTCATCCGTCCGATCACATGCTCCACACGGGCGCGGACCTTGCGGTGCTCCGCGTTGTCCTCCTCTTCGCCCTTGAGTAGCGGCCGTCCGGGGCGTTTGCGGTGCGGGACGATCAGGCCGGTGTTGAGATAAGCGCCGTCGCCGAGCACCGTCACGCCTTCGCAGTGCTCGGCCAGTCCGGAGCGCCGCCAGGCGTGCGCGTCCGCGGTGGTGCCCGGCAGCGGACGGGCCGCGGCCACCACGAGCCGGGTGTCTGCGTCCACGATGACCTGCACGTTTGCTGAGAAACGGTAGTTACGCGAGGAGGCACCCACACCTCGGTCACGGACCGGGATGAGGGTGCCGTCCACGATCCACAACCGCTCGACTGCCTCCTGCGGGGCACGTACCGGCTCGAGCGCGAGCAGCGGCCCCAGCCGCTGGATCACCCGGCACACGGTCGCCGGGGAGATGCCGAACAGCGGGGCGAGCTGCCGCATCGTGAGGTTCGTGCGGTAGTAGACAGCCACCAGCAGCACCCGCTCGGCCAGCGGAAGCCGCCACGGACGACCCCACCCGCACCCCTCACCACCACGTTCCCGAACCGCCCTTAGCAGCCGCCCGAACTGCTCAGCCCGCAGACCGGTGAACGTCTCCACCCAGACCGGCTCAGCCCTCAACACCCCACCCATGCAAGGGAAATGCCCTGATCACAGCGTTCTGCAACACGCTTTAAGGGCTGTCCCGCAAGTGTCGGATGAGTCGACAGTCTTCCAGGCTCGCGGCGAGGATGGGGGGCGTCGTCGATCCGTTTTAGCTCTTGCTAAGGGGCAGCTCGTGAGCCTGTCGTATCGAGCGCGTGTGGCTGCGCTTCTGGGGGACTCTCCGCTGACCTCGGAGGCTGTCATCACGGAAGTGCGCGACTTGCTCTCGCATGGCGAGGAGGCATTGGCGTTCGACACAATGTGCTCGTGGATCTATGAGGACGCCCTGCCCCTCACCCGGCAGTACCACGCTCGACTGGTGGCGCTGGCCACCGAGATGGGGACCCCGACGTCCGTGCAACGCCTCGACGAGCTGTTGGTCGACTGATATCAGCCTCTCGGTGATCTTGTTGAGGGATGATCCTGTCCGTGGCTGGTGTGATTACGGCGTCGGAGCCGTCCTGGACAGCCCCGTTCACCGGGCTGAGCCCGCGGCAGTTCGGCAGGCTGCTCGCCGCGTTGCGGCGCGAGGGTGAGGACCCGGTTCGTAAGGGCCGGCCGTGGAGCCTGCCGCTGGAGGACCGAGTGCTGCTGGTCGCGGCATACTGGCGGACAAACCTGACGCTGCGGCAGCTTGCGCCGCTGTTCGGGGTGTCGAAGTCCGCGGCCGACCGCATCATCGACCACCTCGGGCCCTTACTCGCGCTCCAGCCCCGCAAGCGGTTCCGTAAGGACACGGTGCTGATCGTGGACGGCACCCTGGTCCCCACCCGCGATCACAGCATTGCCGAGCAGTCCAAGAACTACCGGTACTCGACCAACCACCAGGTCGTCATCGACGCCGACACCTGCCTGATCGTCGTGGTCGGCCGGCCGGTCGTGGGCAACCGCAACGACTGCAAGGCGTGGGAGCTGTCCGGCGCGAAGTCCGCCGTCGGCCGCACCACCGTGATCGGCGATGGCGGCTACCGAGGGACCGGTCTGGTCATCCCGCACCGCCGTGAGCGCGGCCAGGCTGAACTGCCGGTCTGGAAAGAGGAACACAATGCCTCCCACCGCAAGGTCCGCGCCCGCGTCGAGCACGTCTTCGCCCGCATGAAGAACTGGAAGATCCTCCGCGACTGCCGACTGAAGGGTGACGGCGTCCACCACGCAATGCTCGGCATCGCCCGCCTACACAACCTCTCGCTCGCGGGGTGACACGGAAACAAGCAGGTCACCCAGCGCGGTAGAGGTCATTTACGGGACAACGCTTAAAGCGTGTTGCAGAACGCTGTGATCAGGCAGGCTGAACTGGGCGTTTGTCGCGTCTGGTCACGCGGTGAGGGCGAGGTTGTGCATGCGGGCGACGGCCTGAACGGCGTGATGGAGGCCGTCGCCGCGCTGCCGGCAGTCACGCAGGATCTTGTAATTCTTCATCCGTCCGATCACATGCTCCACACGGGCGCGGACCTTGCGGTGCTCCGCGTTGTCCTCCTCTTCGCCCTTGAGTAGCGGCCGTCCGGGGCGTTTGCGGTGCGGGACGATCAGGCCGGTGTTGAGATAAGCGCCGTCGCCGAGCACCGTCACGCCTTCGCAGTGCTCGGCCAGTCCGGAGCGCCGCCAGGCGTGCGCGTCCGCGGTGGTGCCCGGCAGCGGACGGGCCGCGGCCACCACGAGCCGGGTGTCTGCGTCCACGATGACCTGCACGTTTGCTGAGAAACGGTAGTTACGCGAGGAGGCACCCACACCTCGGTCACGGACCGGGATGAGGGTGCCGTCCACGATCCACAACCGCTCGACTGCCTCCTGCGGGGCACGTACCGGCTCGAGCGCGAGCAGCGGCCCCAGCCGCTGGATCACCCGGCACACGGTCGCCGGGGAGATGCCGAACAGCGGGGCGAGCTGCCGCATCGTGAGGTTCGTGCGGTAGTAGACAGCCACCAGCAGCACCCGCTCGGCCAGCGGAAGCCGCCACGGACGACCCCACCCGCACCCCTCACCACCACGTTCCCGAACCGCCCTTAGCAGCCGCCCGAACTGCTCAGCCCGCAGACCGGTGAACGTCTCCACCCAGACCGGCTCAGCCCTCAACACCCCACCCATGCAAGGGAAATGCCCTGATCACAGCGTTCTGCAACACGCTTTAGCGAAGGCGATCTCCGCGGAGCCGGCCCGCTCATACGCGGGCATGCCATACGCCATGACCTCGTCGACTCCCTCGAGTTCCGTCCGCGATCCTATTCCGGCCTGGCAACGGTGATCTTTTCAAACAGGGCACCGGTTTCCGCCGTGGCCTGCCCTTGATTTCCTCACAAACGAAGTCGGAAGTCGGTGACATGCGGGCGCCGAATCTCGTGCTGATTAGGTGCCGGGAAAACACGCACGTGGGCTGCGTTCTGGCGTTCCTTCTGCCCGCGTGACCTGCCAGCTCGGCCAGAGGATATCCTCCTTGCCACTCGTCCAACCGAGGCTTTCGGTGGCCCTGGGATGCGCGGAGGCCTGATGGAACGACGCCAGCTTGAATACTTCATCGCGGTGGTCGAGCACGGCGGTTTCACGGCCGCGGCCACCGCGCTCCACGTCGCCCAGCCATCGCTGTCCCATGCGATCCGTACTCTGGAGCGCGAATTCGGGGGGAAGCTCTTCCACCGCCTCCCGCACGGTGTCGCTCTCACCGCGGCCGGCGAGGCGCTGGTCCGGCCGGCACAGCAGGTTCTGCGTGATCTGTCCACGGCTCGTTCGCTGGTCAGGGAAGTCCTCGGGCTCAGCGGCGGCCGGCTCGACATCGTCTCCCAGACGACCCTCTCGGTCGACCCGCTCGCCGGGATGCTGGGCCGCTTTCACCGCTTGCACCCGAAGGTCTCCATACGCGTCGTCGATCCGGAACAGGGCCCTGCCGTGGCGCACATGGTCGCGGCCGGCCAGTGCGAGCTCGGCCTGGTGGACGCCTCCGTGCCCACCGCGGACCTGCGCGGTATCGATCTGCCGGAACAGGAGATGCACGTCGTGCTGCCCCCGGACCACCCGAGCGTGCCGGGTGACACCATCACCTCGCGTGAACTGGCCGCACTGGATCTGATCGTGACACCACCGGGCACCGAGA
The DNA here is from genome assembly GCF_015160855.1 of Streptomyces ferrugineus. Taxonomy (NCBI): domain Bacteria; kingdom Bacillati; phylum Actinomycetota; class Actinomycetes; order Kitasatosporales; family Streptomycetaceae; genus Streptomyces; species Streptomyces ferrugineus. The sequence goes on from NZ_CP063373.1 coordinate 4,746,217, forward strand.
CCCGGGCGGCGGTGGACGAAGTGTGCACCGCGCTGGGTGTCGTACCGCGCATCACGGTGGAGACGGCACACCGCGCGATGATCGTCCCGCTGGTCCTCTCCGGTGTCGGCGCCGCACTGCTGCCGGCCTCCATGGCCCGGGACGCCGCGCTGCGCGGGGCCAGGATGCTGTCCCCCCGGCCGCGGCTGCTGCGTCACGGCCGGCTGGTCTGGCGATCCGGCCCGCTGTCGCCCGCCGCCGAGGCCTTCGTGGCCCTGGCGTCCTCACCCGAGCAGGACTCATCCCTGCAGGTATAGAAGTTTTCTACCGCCGTCATTCAAAACCGGTTCGCAGAAATCCAGGGCGTCTTGTTGACCGTTCTCGGTGGCGGCTGCCACTTTGACTGCGTTGCAGACAGGGTATTCCGGTCGCTGATGCTCGGCTGTATTTCGCCGGTGATTCTGTCGTGTTGCGAGGGCGTGATATTTCCCCCAGCGGGCACCGAATCGGAGAAATGCATGACTGAGTTCGACGCCGGACGCCACATACTTCCGCGGCCCGACACCCGTCGACCCCAGACGACCGCGCTGGACGTCCACGACCAGGAGACCCCCTTCACTCCGATCGGCCCGGTGCCTCCGCCCGAGGGCGCCCCGAACGTGGTGATCGTGCTGGTCGACGACCTCGGGTTCGGTACCTCCAGCGCGTTCGGCGGACCGTGCGACATGCCGGCCGCGGACCGGCTCGCGGCACACGGGCTGCGCTACACCCGCTTTCACGTCACGGCCCTGTGCTCCCCGACCCGGCAGGCCCTGCTGACCGGCCGCAACCACCACTCCGTCGGCATGGGCGGCACCACCGAGATGACCACCGCGGCCCCCGGGTACAACGGGTTCCGGCCCCGCAGCGCGGCGACCATGGCCCAGATCCTGCAGGGCAACGGCTACAGCACGGCCGCCTTCGGCAAGTGGCACCAGACCCCGCCCCGCGAGATCAGCGCGGTCGGACCGTTCGACCGCTGGCCCACGGGGGAGGGGTTCGACACCTTCTACGGGTTCATGGGCGCCGAGATGAACCACTGGTACCCGCTGCTCTACCAGGGCACCACTCCCGTCGAGCCGGACCGTCGGCCCGAGGACGGCTACCACCTGTCCGAGGACCTCGTCGACCATGCCATCGACTGGGTGCGCACCCAGCGCACACTGACCCCGGACCGGCCGTTCTTCACCTACCTCGCGCTGGGCGCCGCGCACGCGCCGCTGCACGTCGCCCCCGAATGGCAGGAGAAGTACCGCGGACGGTTCGACGACGGCTGGGACCGCCGGCGCGAGGTGACCCTGGAGCGGCAGAAGGAACTCGGTGTCGTACCCCCGGAGACGGAACTCGCACCGTGGGCCGAGGGCGTACCCCACTGGGACGAACTCACCGACAATCAGCGCCGGTTGTCGGCCAGGTTCATGGAGACGTTCGCCGCGTTCACCGAACACGCCGACGCGCAGGTCGGCAGGTTCGTCGACGCGCTGGCGGAACTCGGCGAGCTGGACAACACCCTCTTCCTCTACATCCTGGGCGACAACGGCGCCTCGGGCGAGGGCGGCATCGAAGGGACGATCGTCGAGCACCGGCTGGGGCACGGCGTGGTGGACGACCCGGACGAGATGATCGACCACATCGACGAGATCGGCGGCCCGCTCAGCTACCCGATCGCCCCGGCGGGATGGGCGCTGGCACTGAACACCCCCTACCAGTGGACCAAGCAGGTGGCCTCGCACTTCGGCGGCACCCGGGACGGCATGATCCTGCACTGGCCGCGCGGAGTCACCGAGCGCGGCGGGCTGCGCCACCAGTTCTCGCACGTCATCGACGTCCTGCCGACCATTCTGGACTGTGCGGGGATCCCGCAGCCGTTCAGCGTGGACGGGGTGCCGCAGCAGCCCATCGAGGGCGCCAGCATGCAACCCACCCTCGCCGACCCCCAGGCGCCGGAACATCGTCGTACCCAGTACTTCGAGATGTGCGGCAACCGGGGCATCTACCACGACGGCTGGATGGCGGTCACCCGGCACGGCATCCCCTGGGAGATGGTGCCGGACAAGGAGCGGAGATTCGCCGACGACGTCTGGGAGCTCTACGACCTGAGCAAGGACTGGAGTCAGGCGCACGACCTCGCCGCCGAACACCCCGAGAAGCTGCGCCAGTTGCAGGACCTGTTCCTGATCGAGGCATCGAAGCACCAGGTCTTCCCCCTGGACGACCGGGTCACCGAGCGGGAGAACCCGGCCGTGGCAGGCCGCATCGATCTCCTCGGCGACCGCACCTCCGTCACCTACCGCGCCGGAATGCGCCGCTTCACGGAGGAGACCACCCCCAACGTCAAGAACCGCTCCCACAGCATCACCGCCGACCTCGAACTGCCTCAGACGGCGGCCGAGGGCGTGATCATCGCGCAGGGCGGCCGATTCGGCGGCTGGACCCTGTACTTCACCGAGGGCAGGCCGGCCTACGCCTACAACTACTTCGGAATGCACCTGTACACGGTGCGCGGCAACGAGCCCCTGGCACCGGGACGGCACGAGATCCGGCTCGAGTTCGACTACGACGGCGGAGGACTCGGCAAGGGCGGCACCGCCACGCTCCTGGTGGACGGAGAGAAGCACGCGACCGGACGCGTCGGCCAGACCATCCCGTACTACTTCTCCTTCGACGAGACACTCGACGTCGGCGTGGACCTGAGCACACCGGTGACCGACGACTACCCCGTCCTCGACAACGAGTTCACCGGGACCATCCACACGGTGCGCATCGACCTGGCCGCCCAGAACACCGAATCGTCCGAGTACGACGGCGGACTGCACCGGCGCGTCATGGGGGCACAGTGAACTGCTGCGCACCGTCCGGCGGCCGGAGTCAGGAGCGGCCGGCGGCACTCGGACCGTCCGAAGTCCGGTCGGCGGCCACCGAGGGCATGGTGGCCGTCCCCGCCGGCGATTTCCTCATGGGCAGCGAGGACGCACTCGCCTACCCGGCCGACGGGGAGGGCCCGGTGCGCACGGTGCACGTCGCCGCCTTCTGGATCGACGCCTGCGTGGTGTCCAACGCCCAGTTCGCGCGCTTCGCCGCCGACACCGGATACCGCACCTCGGCCGAGCGAATCGGTTGGTCGTTCGTCTTCGCGGGGCTGCTCCCGGACGACTTCCCACCCACCAGAGCGGTGGCGGCCGCGCCCTGGTGGCGGCAGGTCGAGGGCGCCGACTGGCGCCACCCCGACGGACCGCAGTCCACCTGGGAGGACCGGGCGGACCATCCAGTCGTCCACGTCGACTGGGACGACGCCCAGGCCTACTGCGCCTGGGCCGGCAAGCGCCTGCCCACCGAGGCGGAATGGGAACGCGCCGCCCGGGGAGGGCTGCACGCCAAGGTGTTCCCCTGGGGCGACGAGCTCGAGCCGGGCCGCCGTCCCCGGATGAACGTGTGGCAGGGCGACTTCCCGAACCGGCACCCCACGGCCGACGGCTGGTACGGCACCTGCCCGGTCGACGCCTACGAGCCCAACGGCTTCGGCCTGTACAACGCCACCGGCAACGTCTGGGAGTGGTGCGAGGACCTCTTCTCTCCCTCTCCCGCCGGACAGGAGCGCGTCGCCAAGGGCGGTTCCTACCTCTGCCACGCCTCCTACTGCCGCCGCTACCGGGTCGCCGCACGACAGGGCCTCTTCCCGGACTCGGCCACCGGCAACGTGGGGTTCCGGTGCGCCCTGGACATGACCTGACCCCTCGTCACACCCCACTACTCGTACAACAGTCCGACACTTCGGCACTGGCACAAGGAGCAGAACCGTGACTCCGCCAACGCGTAGACGCGCGGGTTTCCCGCATCAGTGGCCAAGCACCGCAGCAGGGAACCGGCCCGGCCCTGTGCAGGACGTTCTGGATGACGCGGTTTTCGTTCGCGCCGTCTCCGTATCGGGCGTCCACCGGGATCACGCGGCGAGCGGCACTCTCAGCCTTCTGCGCGAGTATTCCGAGGAACTGTCCCCAGCCCACGTCGAGAGCACTGCGGTTGAGCCCGGCCTTCACACGCCGGGAGAGCGCCTGGAAAGCCTTGTTCAGCCGACGCGACGTCGCCTGCCGGGAAGAGAACGTGCGGTGATCGGCGAAAACGACACGGCGCCGACCGATGTGGCGACGTACGACGACGACCACAAGGCCGGCATCCGTGACATCAGGTGCTCGAACTCCGAGCGCCGGTTCTGTTCGTCCCATCATTCTGCGAGGTCGTACACCCCGCTGGACCACCGGCTGACCTTCCTGGTCACAGCCACACGAGCACTCTACACACGCCGCACATCGAGCGCGGCAGGAAGGCGGTACAGGTGAACAGCGCAGATCGGGGACCCGAGTTGAGGTCAGCACGACGAGGTACGCAATGGCGTTCCGGCGCGGCGGGGGTGGCCGTACTCGGTCTCACCCTGACCGCCTGCGGCGGGGCGAAGATCGGCGAGGACTCCGCCGGGGCGGACGCCGGCCCGGGCAAGTGCGGCTCGTTCAACCTCGCGGTCAGCCCGTGGGTGGGCTACGAGGCCAACGCGGCGGTCATCAAGTACGTCGCGGAGAAGGAACTCGGCTGCAAGGTCGTCACGAAGGATCTGAAGGCGGAGATCGGCTGGCAGGGCTTCGAGACGGGCGAGGTCGACGCCATCGTGGAGAACTGGGGCCACGACGACCTGAAGAAGAAGTACATCGACCAGCAGAAGATCGCCGTGAACCTCGGCTCGACCGGCAACAAGGGAATCATCGGCTGGTACATCCCCCCGTGGATCGCGAAGAAGCACCCGGACATCACCGACTGGAAGAACCTCAACAAGTACGCCGCCAACTTCAAGACCTCTGAGTCGGGCGGCAAGGGTCAGCTCCTCGACGGCGACCCGTCGTACCAGACCAACGACGAGGCGCTGGTGCAGAACCTGAAACTGGACTTCAAAGTGGTGTACGCGGGGAGCGAGACCGCGCTGATCCAGGCCTTCCGGGACGCCGAGAAGAACAAGAAGTGGGTCATCGGCTACTTCTACGAGCCCCAGTGGTTCTTGTCCGAGGTACCGCTGGACAAGATCGACCTGCCCAAACACACGGAGGGCTGCGACGCCGATCCGGCGAAGGTCGCCTGCGACTATCCCGTGTTCGACCTCGACAAGATCGTCAGCACGAAGTTCGCCAAGTCGGGCAGCCCGGCCTACGACCTGGTGAAGAACTTCAAGTGGACCAACGAGGACCAGAACACCGTCGCAAGATACATCGCACTCGAGAAGATGCAACCGGAGGCAGCGGCGAAGAAGTGGGTCGAGGCGAACCCCGACAAGGTCAAGGCCTGGCTCGGTGGTTGAGAATCGATGAGTCTTCGGCTGCAGTGCCAGTCGCCGATCAGGAAGAACTGGAGCAGGTGCCGAAACAGCGGCCGCTCTGTCCCGCTCCTTTTGTAGAGAGGGAGGGATACGCACGTATTCGGGGGCTTCGCCGAGCCGCTGTCTGGTCCCGGGCGACCGCCGCGGAGCCGGGATGGCGGCCCGTGTCCCGAAAGCGCTGGCGACATCCTGACGGCAGGACACCGCGTCCCGGCATCCGAAGTGAGCGGGAGCCCGATACGACCACGGCTGTCCCCTCCGCCCGGCGCCCCAACGGCCTGGTGAGCAGCGATCGCCGGCCCCAGCCCGACTCCCGCGGCAGTCGCCGTACCCCGTCCGGGAGTGACGCGCCGCCCCTGGTCAGCCAGTCGAGCGGGGCGGAGTGCCTGAGCGGGGCCGGACCGTGGCCGTCTCCGGTTCCACGCACGTCCGGGCCGGACGTCGAGACCGGCGAGCTCGTGGCCCTCGACGCGCAGGTGGCGCATGCGGGCCGTGATCGCTTCGGGCCGGGCCCGGACACCACGTCGATGTCCGCGCTCTGCGCGGCCGGCGCCGCCCGGTTCAACTGCTGGACGGCGAACTCGTTGAGCTGCTCCTCCAGCGGGTCGGCCTTGGGATACATCACGGCCGTGACCTCGGTGATCTTGCCGTCCTTCAAAAGGATCTGGACCGGGCCCGATATCGTCTGGACTGAGTGACCGGTGACGGTCCTCGTGCCCGTCGTGGTCGATACATTGCCCGGGCTCGTGGATGCGCTCGGCCCGCCCGAGCCACCACATCCGCTCGAGCGGCCGGACCCGCCGGGCGCGCCGTCACTGCTGGACGGGACAGGCGCGGCCACGGTGACCTGGGGCGGCGCGCGGCACGAAGCGCCGACAAGAGTCGTCCCGGTGTCCAAAAGCTGCCTCATGCGGATCTAGCCTTCGGTGCGCCGGCCGTCGCACCCGCCCGGGCGATGCCCTGGCGGGTCTGACGTCGCCCTGGTTCACAAGATCAATGCTCGTGCCGAGCGACGGGGAGAGCGGCGACTGACTGCGGAGCTGAAGTAAATGCGGGGCAGGGGGCATGGGCATCCCTTTCCTCCCGCCGTCTTCCGGTCGTCACTCGGAGGCCCCACCCGCCTCGCAGGGCGGCCCCGGCTCCAGAGCACCGCGGCTGATGCTGCTGCCAGCTTTGCGATGGTCGAGAAATGGAGCTCACGTGAGGGCACAGCGACGTCTGACGTTGGCATGTGGGTTCACCGGTGCTCGGTGGCGAGCCTCACGGATGACGCGGTCGGCGGTTTCCTCGGGTGTGAGGGCCGCGGTGTCGAACCACCAGCCGACACCACCGAGTTCGCGTTTCATGTCGGCATCGAGATCTTCATAGCCGTCGAAGTCGAATCGCTCCACTGGGTCACGGATGGTGTTTCGGTACCGACAGGCCTCGATACCCGGTGCGAGAACGACGAACTGGACCTGCCGATCCGGAAGGAGGGACACGAAGAGGTCCAACTGCTCGCGGTCGGGGATCACCCAGTCGATCACGGGCGTGAAGCCGGCGTCGGAGAAGTTGTTCGCCAGCATGCACAGATTGCGGTTGCACAGCTCCACCTGCCGCGCCGCCTCGTCGGCAGGCGCTCGGCGACGAGTCTGGTCACCGTCGACTTCCCGGCCCCGGGCATGCCCGTTTGTTCTCGGGTGATCCATTCCGCTTGAGCGGAGCTGCCGATGCTGCTCCTCCGCAGTCGCCGGGCCGATGCGGACTTCCACGACGGCAGGCGGCGCCACCGCCCCAGTTCCCGCAAGGACCTATGCAAGAGGCCACTTGGACAGGGAAAACGCAACTTCGACATGGGCCGTAGAGGCAGCTACCTTCACCTGGTCTTTGGCGGTCGCCCACGGTCGCACGGGGGTTCCTTCAGGCTGAGCCACCCGTGACGGGATGGGTCCACACCAGGCACCCCCAACCAGGGAGAGACGCATGCCCCATCTTGCTCTGTACACGTTCGGCGTCCTGAAGTCGCCTCTCGCCGATCCCGCACGTCTTACCCGGGAGTTCCACGAGAGCGGTGACGCCGTCTACCGGGAGATCGGCCAGCACCCCGGATACATCGCTCGTGCTGAAGCGGCAGATCACAGCCTGGGCGCACGGACGGATTTCGACTCGGACTGGGGTGAGTGGGGAGAGTTTGCTGTTCCGGCCTGGTACGGGAAAGGCCGCACGGCGGAAACCGTCGCCCTGGCCGCGACCCTCTCACTCTGGACCGACCTGCGATCCGCCTTCGACTCCGTCTACACCGGTCTGCACCGCGCGGCGCTCAACAGGCGTTACGACTGGTTCGAGAGGACGGGCCACCCGGGTCATGTGTTCTGGTGGGTCACCGACGGCACGATACCCACCTGGCAGGACGGGGTTGCCAGGCTGGAACACCTCCACGACCACGGCTCGGCGCCGTACGCCTTCACCTTCCACCACTCGTTCGATCCGGGCGGAACACCTGAATGACGGCGGACATCAGTGATCGAACGCGGTCAGGGCGAGGGTGCGCTGCATAGCGCCCGCCCGGTGAGCCGAAGCGGGGTACCGCGCTTTCATCGCAGTGTGATCCGGGCGGCGACCGGCAGATGGTCGCTGCCGGTGGCGGGCAGCGTGCGGATGTCGGCCACGGCTGCTGAGCGGGCCATGACCTGGTCGATCCGGGCCAGCGGAAAGCCGGCGGGGAAGCTGAAGGCGAAGCCTCGCCGCGCCACGTTCATCCGTGAGGTCAGCGGGGCCAGCCCGCGGTCGTCGACCGTGCCGTTGAGGTCGCCCAGCAGGACCACCGTTTTGAGCTGCTCGGCGGCGAGGGCCTTGCCCAGCAGGCCGGCGCTCTCGTCGCGCCAGGATGATGCGAGGCCGCTCGCCCGGATGCGGACCGAGGGCAGGTGTGCGACGTACGCCGCGATCTCGCCGCGCGGCGTGTGGACCACGGTCCGCATGCCGCGACTCCAGGGCACCGCAATTCCCTGCGGCTTGATGTCCAGCAGCCGGGCATCGGTGAGCGGATGCTTCGACCACAGTCCGACGGTGCCCCGGACCGCGTGGTACGGGTAGTCGGAGGCGAGAGCCCTCTCGTAGGCCGACAGCGCCGGGGGCACCAGCTCCTGCAGTGCGATGAGATCGGGCCCGGCGCCCGCCAGGGCGCGGGCCGTGCCCACCGGGTCGGTGTTCTCGTCGCTGACGTTGTGCTGCACCACGACCAGGTCGTGCGGGCCGGACTTCGCCCCGGGCAGGAGCAGCCCGCCGAAGAGGTACGTCCAGGCCGCCACCGGCAGGAGCAGGGCCACCAGGGCGGCGGCTGAACGGCGCAGCAGGGCCAGACCGAGCAGTACTACGACCACCAGGCCAAGCCAGGGCAGGAACGCCTCCAGCAGACTGCCCAGGCGGCCCGCGGAGTTGGGCACCGCCCGATGGAACGCCAGCAGCGCGGCCGTCAGCACCGCGAACGCGGCGGGCACCCGCCCCCGCGTCCAGACCCACCGGCGCCCTGCATCGCCCCTTCTGCCGTCGTCCGGAACCCACTGCCCGGGCCGGCGCCGCGCCCACCGGGACACTGCTGCCTGCACCGTCGACATCACACCGCTGTCCGCCCGATCCACCTGGCTTCCCATCCGCTCGGCTCGCTACCCAAGACGAATCGCCAGGTGAATCAGTTTCCGCTCGCCGTCAGCCACCCTCTCCTGGGAGTCGAGGGCGAGAAGCAGCGTGCCGATCCGACAGCAACCAGCGTGCCACGGCGGCACAGGATGTCCCCATCCCGGGCCTGTGGTAATTCGCTTGAACCACGGACGGGCGGACGTGGCAGGCTTGCGCGGTGATTGTCGAGCTGGCCCCCCGATTTCTGACCTGGGACGATGTGGATCCCGCCCGTCATCCCTTCGACAGCGCGTCGGCACCGCAGGTGGTGCGCTCGCTCGGTCCCGCCCGGCGGGTTCCCCGCCGCCCGGACGTCGCCTTCGGTGACCCGGCGATGAGTGCCTGGAGCTGGGACGAGGGCCAGCCGTGGGCCGACGCCATGTCGCACGCCCTCGCCGAGCACTATGGCCGCTGGACCGTGGGCTGGCGCTGGTCGCACGACGAAGGGGACTTCGACGGGGGACCGGTCGGGAACTGGTGCTGCCCGCGTGACTCGATCACCACGCCGGAGGAGACGCTTGCCCGTGTCGTCGCGGCGCTGTGCGAGTGGCGCGAGTGGCTGGAGAGTCTCGCCGGGTGGTTCCAGACGTACCCGCTGGTCCTGGCCGACGTCCAGGACCAGCGGATCCTGTGGGAGCGGGCGGCCCAGAACCTGATCCTGCACGTGACCGACCGCACCGGCTGCGGCAGCGGCTGGCACGGACACTGCCATCAGGTGCTCACCTGGTTCCTCAGCCACTGGGGCCTCGCACCCGACCTGGCACAGGAGTTGGTCGAGCAGGCGATCGGCGGGCGGTTCGAGAGCTGGACCGGCCCCGACCCGGTGCTGGTCGAGGATGTCGCGGAGCAGCTCGCGCTGTCGCTGCGGCCGGACGACGGCGAACGGCCCGCCGTTCCCGTGCCGGACCACCTGGAGCGCTGGCTCGCGGTGCGCGAGACCGCGCCGTGGCAGGACGCCCCGGACGGCGGCGGGGACGGACCGGTGACCCCGTCGTGCGATGGCGCGGCAGAGGACATCCGAGCCTTCGACGGTGCCCTGGACCCCGCCCGCGCCCAGGGCCTGCTCGCCGCCCTGGAGCTGCTGCGGGCCGACGCGGCGCGTGGCGCCTTGCTCGACTTCGAGCTGCTTCGGAGTTGGCAGCGACACGTCCTGAGCACACCGCAGCCGCCGCCGTTCCGCGACCTGCCGGCCTTCGCCAAAGGAGGCCGGGAACGTTACGGCATCGGCCCGGACACCCGTGCGCGTCTGGACACCTGCCTGGCCGAGAGCGCGTACGACGCCGAGCGGCCTCTTCCCCTCACCGCCCGGGCCGCACGCGCCTACCTCGACGTCTGCTTCTTCCATCCCTTCGACGACGGCAATGCCCGGTCCGCGTTCCTGGCCCTCATCTTCGTCCTCGCCCGCGAAGGCGTCGCGCTCGACGGGGTCAGCCTGCTGCGTCGTGTCACCTTCCAGGCCGATGAGCCCCAGGACACACTGACCCTCACCCGATACATCGACTGCCACCTCGCGGAAACCCGACGCAAAGCGGCTCCATAGCGGTACGACTCCGACGTGGCTGCTGTGGGCGGAGGTTCCCTCAGACTCTGCGGGTGAGATTCAACGGGTCAGGCGTGCCTGCTCGCCGTTCACGAGCTGGGTCCCGAGCGGGGTGGGGAAGTGGTGGGCGTTGGTACCGGTCCGGTGGGTGGTGATGAGTCCGGCGTTACGCAGCACCGCGGTGTGGTGGGAGACGGTCGCCGGGGAGATGCCGGTGCGGTGGGCGAGGTCGGTGGTGGTGATGCCGTGCCCGAGGGCGATGGCGTGCAGCACGGTCGCGCGGCTGTGGCCCAGAAGCGCCGTCAGGCCAGTGCGGCGGGGCTCCGGAGCCGCGTCGGACGCTGGGGTCCAGATCGTGTCATGGGAGACGGGGAACGCCAGGACGGGTGGTTCGGGGGAGGGAGTGACGACGGGCGTGTGACCACAGAACAGGGACGGGATCAGGCGTAGGCCCCGCCCTTCCAGATGGAGGTCCGCATCGAGGTCGGGACGGGCGAGTTCGAGTACGGGGGGAGTCCAGCGGATGGTGGGGTGCAGGCGGGAGAGCATCGCGTCCAGTCCCTCGGTCAGCAGTGCGCGTACGGCGGACAATCGGGCCGCCTCGGCTTGGGCGTGCAGGTGCCGTTGCAGGGGGGCGATCGCCGTCCGGTGCCAATCACGCAGGGCGTGGCCGACGGTCTCCAGAGCTCGTGGGGAGCCGTCGGCGAGCGAACTGGCCCATGTCGGCAGCGGTTTGCTCGTGAAGTCGGCGAGTTCTTCCAGGTCGCTGCGCAGGGTGGATCTCGGTGTGTGCAGCAGCGCGTCCAGGTCGGCGTCGACATCGGTGGTGATCATCGGGGTCAGGAAGTCCGGACAGCCCCCACGGGACGGCACCAGCGAGCCGAGGACATGCGCGGAGTGGGGGATCTGTTGACGCACCCAGCGCTGCCATGGCCCGAACACAGCGCCCGGCCTGCGCCGTTGCAGAACTCGCAGGCTGATCACTGCCTCGTGCAGCGGGTCGGGCCCCTCCCCGAGGGACACCCGCAGCAGATCGTCACGAGTGAAATGAATGCGGAACGCCACACCTTCCCCTCTCCGAAGCCGTCGACGCAAGGATCAGGCGAGCAGGATTCTGGCCACGGTACCCCTGGTCCAGAGTCACGCGGCTGGGCCTCACACGCCCATCTGACGCATCCATGGAAAAGGGTTTGAGCGAGCCGGCGCCGCGTTGCTACGGTCCTGATGGACCGTGAAGTCGTCGTATGGAGGTGAGACCCGTGAACGCTGTTACCCGTGGGTGCTCCCTCAACCCGTCACGGTCCGGCGGCTGACGTTCGGGGTCGCCAGGAGCGCCTGAGATCGAGGCACTCCTGGAAGGGAGACTCCGATGAACACGAAGCCTTTCACATCCGGCCTGGGCCAGAACGCGGTGATGGTCACACGCGTCGCGGACAGGCAATGGCAAGCACTGGATGACGACTTGGTCGTCGGCCGCGGGCATGCGGAGCAGCGGCCCGACGGACGCCTGTTCGTCAGCATCGACGCCTGGCACGACGCGGCCTTCGACCGGCTCGCCGAGGCGATGCCGGCGGAACTGCCGGCGCCGCTGTACACGGTGGTCGACGAAGCCGACGTCGAGCTGACGGCCTGCTGGAGGCGGGCCGGTTTCACGGTCCGACGCCGTGAATGGGAGTGCGTCGTGCCGACCGACCCGCGGGTCACAGGGCTCGGCGAAGTCCTGCCGCCTTCGGGCGTGACGATCGTCCCCGCCGGTCAGGCGGACGAGGGCCTGCTGCGGGCGGTGGACCGCGCGATCCGTGACGAAGTCGAGGCGACCGTCGGGTGGCGGTCGATGCCCGCGGAGGTGATTCCCTTCCCCGAGGGCGACACCATCGTCGACCCGTCGCAGTACGCGGTGGCGGCGGCGCCGGACCGCTACCTGGGGCTGATCCGGGTGGTGACGGTGAACCGGCCGCGCATCGGGCTGGTCGCGGTCCGGGTCGGCGAACAGCGCCGCGGCATCGCGCGGGCGCTGCTGGCCCACGCGCTGGGGACGCTGTACCGCTCCGGGTTCGCCGAGGCCTGGGCCGAAGTCCAAGAGTCCAATCGAGCGGCCTCGGCGCTGTTCGATGGCATCGGCGCCCGGCCGATGAGCAGCAACCTGGAGCTGGTGCGATGACGAAGCACAAGAACGTCATCGAAGTCGAGGGCAAGGTCGTCGAGTGCCTGCGCAGCGCCATGTTCACCGTGGAGCTCGAGAACGGCCACCAGGTGCTCGCGCACGTCAGCGGGAAGATCCGCAAGAACTACATCAAGATCTTGCTGGATGACCGGGTGCTGGTGGAGCTCCCGCCGTACGACTTGACGCGCGGCCGGATCGTGTTCCGGTACCGGACCTGACGGCGGCCGGCACCAGCAGGTCCGGCCCGAGCCGAACCCCGCCCCAGGGAACGTGTCGGCGCGCTGGAAGGTCTCGCTGACGACGCCCTACCGGACCGGACGCGGGCAGACTTCCACGGGCAGGGACCGCACACCGGCCCCTGCCCGTTCGGCTTCGGCGCCGGTTCTCAGCCGTGGGCGGGCCGCGGGTGTGGAACCCGTCCAGGACGACCTGGACGGCGCGTTCCCGTTGGGCGCGTGCGAACAGCGGCTCGGCGATCGCGTAGAGCGCGTCCCGGCACGGCTGGTACGCCGTCGACTCAGGGGTGAGGACCGTGGTGAGCACGTGCTTGGTGCCCAGGTGGGTGACGAACTGCCGCATCCAGGCGACCAGCGCATCCCAGGCATCGGGCTCGTCGACATATCGGCCCGTCCAACGTGACGCTCGACCAACTGTGCGCCGCCCAGACCATGGCACAGATCGCCGCGGTCACCGCCCACTACAACATCAGCGCCCGCACCGGCGCCGAGCTGCTGCGGGCCACCGAAGAGAGCGGGTCGACCCGATCGCCCGTCGGCACGGCGCCACCCCGTGGCAGATCGCCCTGGCCTGGCACCGTGGTCGGCGGCACGGAGGAGCGGGTGTTCACCATGCTGCCCGGCCGGGCGGACGCCGACACGGCGGGAAGGTGGGGCTGCTCCCCTCGGGGGAGCAGCCGTTCGCCTACGTCGCTGTCATCACCTGCCCATGACTCATCGAATGTCCTGGTGGTGGTTACGCCGGGTCGATGCGAGAGACGCTGCCGCCCAGGTCGAGGACGTACAGCTCGCCATTGCCTCCCTGCGCGAACGAGACCACCTGGCCGCCGTCGACTCCGAGGTCGCTCACGCCGGTCACCTCACCGTTCTCCATCTGCAGAGCGCGGACGGTGCCGTCGCAGTAGTCGCTGAACACGTACTGGCCCTTGAGGTCCGGGATCGCCTCGCCTCGGTAGACGTATCCGCCGGTCACCGAGCAGCCCTGGCCGTTACGGTCGTACTCGTGGACCGGCGGTACGTGGTTCGCGGGCTCCGTGCCGCCCCGGAAGGGATGGTTGCCCTCCATCTGGGACCAGCCGTAGTTCTCGCCGCCCTTGCTGCTCGCCGGGGCCCAGTCGATCTCCTCCCAGGCGCTCTGGCCCACGTCCCCGATCAGCAGGTCGCCCGTGCCCGTGTCGAAGGAGAACCGCCACGGGTTGCGCAGCCCGTACGCCCAGATCTCGTCCTTCGCGTTCGGGTCGTCCACGAACGGGTTGCCCGGCGGGATCGCGTACGGCTTGCCGCCGCTCGGGTCGATGCGCAGCAGCTTGCCGAGCAGTGTGTCGAGGTTCTGCCCGTTGCCGTGCGGGTCGCCGCCCGAGCCGCCGTCGCCGAGCGCGATGTAGAGGTAGCCGTCGGGGCCGAACGCGATGTCGCCGCCGTTGTGGTTCGCGTAGGGCTGTGGCTGGGTGAGGACGGTGCGCCGGGTTTCCGGCTGGATCTTGCCGTCCCGCACGGCGAACTCGTCCACGGTGCTGGCGCCTTGGAGGTTCGTGAACGAGATGTAGAAGTGCGCGAACTCCTTGTCGAACGCGACGCCCAGCAGGCCGCGTTCGCCGTTGGTGGTGGTCTCGCCGGATATGTCGAGGACGGGCTCGCTGAGCCCCTGGTCGTCCAAGGTCCTTACCGTGCCCGCGCGTTCGGCGATCCAGACCGTGCCGCCGGGACCGGCGGTTCCGGCGGATGGATTCTTGGCCGTGGCCACCTTCTCGAGTACGACCTTCGCCGCCTGACGTGGGGCACCGGGCTCGTCGGCGGACGCCGTGGTCAAGGCGAGGGAAGCGACGAGGCAGAGGGTGCCGATGATCGCCGAGCTTCTGGTGCGAACTTTCACCGTGATCCTCCTAGAGGCGGCGAACGGGGGAGGGCACCCGGCTGCCAGGAGCAGAGTGAGGCGGGTGTCGTCCACGCCGGCACGCAACCCGGGGTGGGGGGTGGGGGGATGGTGCGTTGCTGGCCACGGGTGAGGGTACCGGGACAGGAGTTGTTGAAATAGACCACACTCCGCCGGTCTCTCTCCGCCACGCCCGTCCGTGCGCCTGACGGGCGTGCCGTGAGCCCGCCGGCCGGTGGGGTCAGTGGAAGGCGGGCATGATCTTGTCGTGGATGAGGCGGAGTTGTGTGTTCACGTCGGCTGCGTCTTCCAGGTCGCGGCCGGTGAAGGCTTTGACGAGGGTGCGGTCGGTGAGGGCGCAGATCATGTGGTTGACGCCGGTCGGGGCGATCTCCCGCTGGATCTTCTCGAGGCATTCTTCGGGGGTGCCGGAGATGGAGAGGCGTTCGGCGAGTTCCGGGCTGGTCAGCTCGATGCCGCGGGGGAGGTCGCCGGCGGCGATCGCGTCGATGACCGGCTTGAGTTCGGCGGGGTCTACGTTGTTGCGGCGTAGTTGTTCCTCCGGCATGGAGGAGGCGTAGATGCCGACCATGCTGCGGGCCGCGTCTTTGGCCGCGGCGGAGTCGGGGCCGGTGGCGAAGACGACCCAGGCGCCGATGTCGAGTGTCCGCCAGTCTTTGCCGGCCCGTTCGGCGCCGGCCTGTATGTGCCGCACGGCGTAGTCGTAGGCCTCGCGGGTGTAACTCAGGGCGTGGTGGCAGCCGTCCGACAACTCGCCCGCCGCCTGGAACGATTTGGGGCCCCGCATCGCCCCGAGTTTGAGCGGGAGGCGGTCCTGGACGGGCCGGGCGAAGGTGAACAGGCCCTCGTATGTGTAGAACTCGCCGTCGTACGTGATGGCGCCTTCGTCCAGTAACGTCCGTACGACGTGGAGTGCCTCCTTGACCCGGGACAGGGGGCGGGTGCGGGCCCAGTCGATGCCGTACTGGGCCAGGAGGCCGAAGTTCCCGCTGGAGAGCACGCCTTCGGCCCGTCCGCCGGAGAGTTCGTCGAGGGTGGCCAGGGCCTGGGCGATCAGAGTGGGTTCGCGGAGTGTGACCGGGGAGACGCTCGGGCCGAGGCGGATCTGTCGGGTCTGGCCGGCTGCCGCGGCGAAGAGCAGCCACAGGTCCTTGTGCCAGGTCTCGTCGGCGGCGTAGCAGGCGTGGAAGCCGAGTTCGTCGGCGAGCCTGATCGAGGCCAGGGACTCGTGGAGGGGGTAGTCGGGGAGCATGGCGTAGCTGAACTTCACCGGGGTCACCTTCCGTGGCGGGGCTGGGCCGTTCTGCGGATCGGTCGTGCTCCTCGCATCCGAGGGTGGGTAAGCGTCCCGCGCCTGTCCAGTGCGTGGCTCTAGGGGCGTCGGCCGTTTCCCGCGCGGTCGTGGTGGTTAGTTTCGGAGGCATGACGGATGCCGAGACCTCCAGGGCGTCGCGGGCGGACGGGGCGACGATCCCTTCACGTGGTCGTCTTGCGGTGGGGGATGCCGTGCTGCTCGCGGTGGCGGTGCTGGGTGTTTCGGCCACGGGGCCGCTTGCCGCGGCCGCGCAGGCCCCGGCGTTGGCCATCGCGTTCTGGCGGAACGCCGCGGCGAGCGTGGTCCTGGTGGGCGGTCTGGCGTTTCGGGGCGGGCGGCGGCGTGCGGGGAGCGGGAGCGCGGCCCGGCTGTCGTTGCTGTCCGGGGTGTTTCTCGCCGGGCATTTCGCGGCCTGGATTCCGAGTCTCACGATGACGTCGGTGGCCGCTTCGACGGCTCTGGTGTGTGCCGCGCCTTTGTGGTCGGGGCTGATCGCACGTGTGCGTGGGGTGCGGCTGGGCGGGCGGGTGTGGGCGGGGATGGCGCTGGCGCTGGGCGGTGTGCTGCTGATCGGCGGGGCCGATTTCCGCACCTCGTACACCGCTTTGGCCGGGGATCTGCTCGCTCTGGTGGGGGCGTTGTGCATGGCCGCCTATCTCGCGGTCGGGGAGCGCGCGCGGCGGGTGGTGGACACGGCGCGTTATGCCGGGACCAGTTACGCCGCCGCGGCGGTGCTCCTGCTGCTGGCGTGTCTGCTCTCGGGCAGCGCGCTGTTCGGCTATGCGGCTCGTACCTGGGTGCTGCTGGCCGCGCTCACGGTGTGCGGGCAGCTCGTCGGTCATACGCTGTTCAACAGGTCCCTGAGGCGTCTGAGCGGGCACACGGTTGCCACGATCACCCTGCTGGAGGTGCCCGGTGCGGCGCTGATTGCCGCCGTCTGGCTCGGACAGGCCCCGTCGCCGGCCGTCGCTGCCGGGGTCGTGGTGGTGATGCTGGGTGTGTTCGTGGCGATCCGCGGTCAGCGTCTGCGGGGCGGCGGGCGGCCACCTTTCAGCCCTTCACCGCCCCCGAAGTGAGACCTTGAACGATGTGGCGGCTGGCGAAGGCGAACAGGAACATCGTGGGCAGGATGGTGAGGACGGCCGCCGCGGACATCGAGCCCCAGTCGATGTTGAAGCTGGAGATGAAGCCGTTCAGGGCTGTGGGGACGGTCTTGTTGCTGTCGCTGTTCATGAGCGTCACTGACAGGAAGAGCTCGTTCCAGCAGTTGACGAAGTTGAAGATGAACGCGGCGATGATGCCCGGGCGCATCACCGGCAGCAGAACCCGGAACAGTGCTGCGAACCGTGACAGTCCGTCGATCATGGCGGCCTCCTCCAGGGCGTCCGGGATGTTCTCGAAGAAGCCGCGCAGCATCACCGTGCAGAACGGGATGCACACCGCGACGTAGACGAGGATCAGGCCGAGGCGGTTGTCGACCAGCCGCAGGTCGGTCATCAGCAGATACAGCGGGCCCAGCGCGATGAACGACGGAATCATCTGGGTGACCAGCGCGGCCATCAGCAGAGCGGACTTGGTGCGGAACTCGAAGCGGGCCAGCACGTACGCCGAGAGCATCGAGATCGCCGTGGCCGTCGCGCCGGCCACGGTGGAGACGATGAGGCTGTTGGTGAGATAGGTCCCGAAGTCGGCCGTGCCGAACAGGCCGCTGTAGTTCTCCAGGGAGAACCGCTCGGGCCAGTAGGCGAGCGGGAAGCGGAAGATGTCGCCGGGTGCCTTGAGCGAGGTGACGGTGATCCAGTAGAGGGGGAAGACGGTGAAGAGCAGCCACACGCCGAGGAAGGTGAACTTCACGGCCCGGCCGGCCGTGGACTCCTTGCCGATCACGACCTCACCCCCTTCTTCTCGCGCGTGGCCATGAGGAAGAACACCGCGAACACCAGCAGCGCGGCCACCACGAGGAGGCCGAGTGCGGAGGCTCTGCCGTAGTCGCCCTGCTGAGTGATCTTGATCATCCAGGTGGTCACGATGTGCGTCTCGTTGTTCGGCCCGCCGCCGGTCATGCCGAAGATCAGGTCGGGGAAGTTGAAGATCCAGATCACCCGCAGCAGCACGGTCAGCGCCAGCGTGGTCCGGATGTACGGGATGGTGATCTGGAACAGCGTGCGTGCCTTGCCCGCGCCGTCCAGCGCCGCGGCCTCGTAGAGCTCGTCGGGGATCGACTGGAGCGCGGCCAGGATCATGATCGCGAAGAAGGTGACGCCGTACCAGATGTTGGCGATGAGCACGGCCACCATCGCCGTCTTCGGATCCGCCAGCCAGGCGATCGGCTCGTCGATCAGACCGGCCTTCTGGAGCAGGTCGTTGACGACACCGAACTCGCTGTTGAACAGCCAGCGGAACAGGATGCCGATGAGGAACCCGGAGATCGCCCAGGGAAAGAAGATCAGCGCCTGGTACAGGCCGCGGAAGCGGAAGCGGCGGCGCAGCCACAGCGCGAGCGCGAAGCCGATGACCAACTGCGGCACGATCGAACCGAAGACCCAGATCGCACTGTTGCCGAGTACGGTGCTCCAGGCCGGGTCGGCGAAGACGTCGCGGAAGTTCTTCAGCCCGACCCAGGAGGTGTCGGTCAGGTCGGTCAACTTCCAGTTGCGGAAGGCCATCTGGCCGCCCGCGATCACGGGGTAGTAGGTGAAGACGGCCACGAAGACCGCGGCCGGTGCCATGAACGCGGCGATCTGCAGACCGCGCCGGGTGGTGAACTCCCGTCGGCGACCCCCGTGGGGGAGACCTCGCTCGGGGGTGGGGTCCCCCCTGCCCGGCGCCGTCGTCTTCGTCGCCGTCTTGGACGTGACGGACATGTCTACTGCCCCTGCTGCCACTTCTCGGTCCAGTACGCGTCCCAGCCCGCGACCAGCTTCTTGGGCGTCGTCCTGCCGAGGATCAGCTTCTGCACGTCGGCGTCGGCCTTCTGCTGCCACTCGGCCCACCAGGTGACACCGCGCGGCTGGGTGACGACCAGGTACTTGTCCGGCTGCTCGGTCATGGTGACGTAGCTCGACCAGGGGCCGGTCTTGTAGAAGGGGTCGCTGGTCGCGGACTTGAGGATGGGCACCAGGCTGTTCTTCTTGGTGAACGTCGTCGATGCCTCGCCCTGGGACAGGAACTGGACCAGCTTGACGGCCTCGACCTTGTGCTCGCTGCCCCGGGCGACGCCCCACCCGGCGGTGGCCAGCGGCTGCACGGTCTTGCCGCCGGGCCCGGCCACGAGCGGCGCGGTGTCCCACTGGCCCTTCGAGAGGGACTTGGACTCCGAGACCGTGGCGATCACTTCGGGGTCCTGGAGCAGGAACGCGGTGGAGCCGTTGGAGAAGGCCTCGACCATCTCCGGGTAACCCCAGGCGACGGACGACTTGGGCGAGGCCTGCTGGAAGAGCTTGAGGTAGTTCTCCATCGCCTCCTCCGCCTCGGGAGCGGCGAAGATCGTACGGCCGTCCTTGAGCTTGAAGCCGTTCGCCGGGTCGACCTGGTCGGCGAGGTAGGCCTCGATGGCCGCGGTGGCGTTGCTGTTGGAGTTGGCGCCGCCCCGGAAGGCGTAGCCGTAACGGCGTTGGGCCGGGTCGTGGATGGCGGAGGCCTGCTGGAGCAGTTCCTGCCAGGTGGCCGGCGGCTTGCTGAAGCCCGCCTTCTTGACGAGGTCCGTGCGGTAGAAGAGGCTCAGGCCGTAGAAGCCGTACGGGACGAAGTACGTCCTGCCCTTGGCGTCCTGCGAGGCCTTGACGGCGTTCTCCGTCATCGCCTCCCAGCCCTTCCAGCCGTCGAGGTCCTTCTTCATGTCGTAGAGCCAGCCGTTGTTGGACCAGGGCCCGACGGTGATGTCGCGGACCTCCAGGACGTCCACCCCGCTGCCGGACTGGAGCATCTGCTGGAGCTTCTGGTCGGCCTGCTCGGTGGGCGGGGAGACCAGGTTGACCTTGACCTTGGGGTTCCGCTGCTCGAAGTCGGCTATGAGGTCCTTGAGCAGGTCGGTGCGTGTCGGGTTCGTCAGGCTCTCGACCATGTTGAGGGTGACTGTTCCGCTCGCCTCGGGGCTCATGGTGGAACAGCCGGTCAGAACCATCGCGGCGGCGGTGCCGAGCGCGAGAGCTGCCGTCCTTCTTCTCATTGTGCTGACCTCTTCCCTGAGTTTTCTCGTGCCCACTCGCCGAGGACGGGGACGCATTCCTCGGCGAAGTACTCGTAGTCGGCGGCGGTGTTGTAGACGTGGGCGGACAGGCGCATGTAGCCGATGCCGGCGAAGCTGGTGAAGGCCGCTTCCACGCCCAGCTCGAGAGCCGCCCGGTCGCGCAGTGCGTCGGCCTCGATGCGGTCGGCGGCCAGTCCGTCCGGTAGGCGCACCAGACGCATGCCGGGAACGGGCATGCCGACGTCGACCGCGCTGTCCACGCCGGTCAGTTCGGCGAGCGCGGTGCCGACGACACCGGCGCCGTAGTCGGCCAGGTCGTCCATGTAGCGGCGGGCGGCGGGCCATCCCCAGGTGCGCTCGACGAAGGCGAGGGACGTCGGCGCGGCCAGGTAGGCGGTGGCGTCGACGGTGCCCTGCTGGTCGAAGCGGTCCGGGTAGGGGTCGGCCGCGGCCCAGGAGTCGATGAGGGGGTGGAGCCGGTCGCGCAGCGGGCCGCGGGCAACCAGGGCGGCCGTGCCTCGCGGGGCGCAGCCCCACTTGTGGAGATTGCCGGTCCAGACGTCGTAGGTCGCGTCGGCGAGCGGTTCGGCGAGCAGGCCGGGCGCGTGCGCGCCGTCGACGAGGACGGGGATGCCGCGTCGGCGGGCCTCCGCCCCGATGCGCTCCACCGGCAGCCGGCGCGCGGTCGCCGAGGTGATCTGGTCGACGACGACGAGCTCGGTGGCCGCACCGAGTTCGGCCACCACGGCCTCGTACGCCTCGTCCTCGTCCGCGTCGAGCGGCACCTCGGCCGTACGTACCCGGCCGCCCCAGCGCCGTGCCAGCCGCTCGGCGCCCATCGTCACGGCCCCGTAGCCGTGGTCGGTGACGACGATCTCCCCGCCGGGTCGCAGCGTGAGGGCGGCGTAGACGACGCTCGCGCCGGCGCTGGCGTTCGGCACCAGGGCGAGGTCGCCGGGACCGACGTGCAGGAAGTCGGCGAGCTCGACACGGGCGGCGGCGAGGCGCTGGGGGAGCGCCGGGAACCACACCACGGGTGAACGCTCCATCTCCACGCGCAACAGCTCCTGACGCTCCTGAGCCACCAGCGGAACCGCCCCGAAGGAGCCGTGGTTCAGGTGCTTGAGGGCCGGATCCAGCGACCACGCCCGGTCGGCGGGTCGGCCGTCCGCCAGCAGCAGAGGGCGCGGTGCGGTGGTCACCTCGGTCTCGCTCACATGACTCCACATCTGGGCAGGGCGGGGCCTACGGAAGCTCGGACTCCGCCAGACACATTTGATGACTCGGCATCCTGCACCACCTTTCTCGACCGAAACAAGGGTCGTACAGTGAAAGTCATCAGATGACTCGCCTGTGACACGCATCCGACACGTCTGACACTCGCTACAGTGCTCCGAGGGGCCGACGGCATGACCGCCGGACCGCCCAGGGGAGGAAGAGGGGACGGATGTCCGCAGTCGAGAAGGCGTTCCACGGCCTGCGCCACATGATCGGGACGGGACGCCTCGGTCCGGGCGAGCGCATTCCGCCCGAGGCCGAGCTCTGTGAGGAGTTGGGCGTCTCGCGAGGGTCGCTGCGTGAGGCCGTACGGATGCTCGCCGCCCTGGGCGTCATCGAGCCCCGGCACGGCTCGGGCACATACGTCTCACAGCTGAGGCCCGAGGACGTGATCGGCAGCCTCTCCCTGACCCTGGAACTCCTGCCGCTCTCGGGCCTGTTGGAGGTCTACGAGATCCGGCGCGTCCTGGAGGCCCACGTGGCCGCGCAGGCGGCGGCACGCTGCACACCGGAGACCGTGCGCACCCTCTTCTCCCTCATCGAGGACATGGAGGCCACGAGCGACCCCACCAAGGCCTCCGAACTCGATCACCGCTTCCATGCGGAGATCGCCCGTGTGGGCGGCAACCCCACCCTCGCCACCCTCCTGGCGGTCTTCCGCGCCCGCTCCCGCAAGTACCAGGTCTTCACCCTGCCCGAAGGCCCTGACCTGCGCAGGAAGAGCGACGACGACCACCGCGTCCTGGCCACCGCCATCGCCGACCGCGACCCCGTCGCCGCGGCCGGCGCGGCGCAGGCGCATGTCGCGCAGACGGAGCGGTGGCTGCGTGCGTTCATGCCGCCGGTGGAGGAGGCCGACGGCACGGACTGACCATCAGGGGGTGGGCGCCACCCACCCCACGAGCACGGCAACCTCGTACGACGCCGAGGAGTGAGGCATGGCCCAGGGCGACGGCGGTCAGGAAGTGGAGTTGAGTGTCTGACGGGCGGGGCCGTTGAGGCCGTGTGCGGCTGCTTCCCGGCCCACTCCGACCAGCTCGTTCACCCTGCGGTAGACGTGCACGAACCGCGGGATCGTCAGGTAGCCGAGCTGCCCGGTGCGGCCGTCCTCGGCGTGCAGCCGTGCGTAGTCGCAGACGCCGTTCAGTACGAGCCTGCCGAAGCCCAGCAGGATCGAGGCGACCTCGGTGCGGACCTCCTCCGGGTCCGAGAGGCGGCTGACGGTCGGTGCCAGGGCCGTGGTGGTCGTTTCGGCGTCACGCAGCTTCTGGTGGCCGTGGTGTACCAGGTACAAGTGGGTGAGCTCGTGCGCGAGCACCATCTTCACCGCGTCGAGCGAACGGTACAGATCGTTGTCGAGGTACAGCGAGAAGCGCCCGTCCTGCCCCTGCGGCGCCCTGCGCTCGAGCCGCCCCGGTTCCGGGAGCCCGGCATGGATGAGGATCCGTTCCGGCGGCAGGACCTCCTCGTCCAGGCCCAGCCACCTCAGGTACTTGACGTAGTAGTGCCGCGTCGACCCTACGAGAGTGGCGGGATCGAAGAGGAAGTCGTCGCCTCGCCGCGGCCGTTCCCCGCAGATGACGGGGAAGAGCTCGCCGACGAGGGCATCCAGATCGTTCGGGGCGTACTCCGGGGCGGTGCTCTGCGCGGTTGCCATGCGCGTGATGGTGCCGAAGTCTCGCCGGGAGGGGTCCCGGGAGCGGATGGCGTCCCACTTCGTGTCACTCGGCGGAGGGAGTGATCAGTGCTCGGCTCGATGGCGTCGCATCAGGATCGCGGTGAACTGCTGGGACGTGCCCCACGGAGTGAGGTGGTCCTCACCGGCGGTGTCGACGAGGTGGAAGCCGGGGAACTGGGCGGCGAGTTCGGCATGGGTGTAGCGGACGATGGGGAGGCCGCTGCACGTGGTCGGGCCGTCCGGGCCGAACGTCGCCACGACGAGCCATCCGCCCGGCCGCAGCGAACGGTCCAACGACGCGAGGTAGTCGGCGCGTTCCTCGGGCTCGATGAGGAAGTGGTAGACGGCCCGGTCGTGCCACAGGGCGTACTGGCGTCCCATGCGCAGGTCGAGGACGTCGGCCACGGTGAGGGTGACGTCCGCCCCGGCCGGACCGAGCCGGTCGCGGACGGTCCGCAGGGCGGTGGCCGACAGGTCGACCGCCGACAGGTCGCGGTAGCCGCGATCGAGGAGGTGGTCCACCAGCGTCGACCAGCCGGCGCCCACGTCGATGACCGGCTCGTCGAGGCCGAGCCCGGCCTTGTCGACCAGGCCCAGGGAGAGCTCCGGGACCGACTGCCACCAGGAGACCCCGTCGACGTCCTTGTCGTGATGGACGCCTTCCCAGAAGGCCGTACGGGCCGCTGTCTCGTCGGGGTGCGGAATGGCGTGGTCGGTCATGGTGCCGAGGGTAGACCCGGTGGGCCGGCCTTGAGCGGCACCGGGCGGTGCCGTCATGGTTCCGTAAGGCGGTGAGCCGCCGTCATGATTCCGTAAGGGCCGAGCCACTCCTTGCCGAGCCCGGTCGTGGCTACGGTGACGACCATGTTCCAGCTGACAGACCCCGACCGGGCACCCGGTCCTCTCGGTGACGTCGCGACCCTGGTCGACGGCGGTGACATGGACTGTGGCAGCGGTCTGCTGCTGCTGATCACCCGTGCGATGCGGCGTTTGGAGCCCGGGCAGTCGCTCGGTGTGCGCAGTGCGGAGGCGAGCGTCGTCACGGACCTGCCCGCCTGGGCCGACCTGGTCGGGCACGACGTCGTGGCCGAGGTCGCCGAGTCCGCCGGCGGCCCGTGGTGGTTCGCCGTGCGCAAGGCGCGCGGGCCTGGGCGGGAGA
This sequence comes from Streptomyces ferrugineus, assembly GCF_015160855.1. Lineage (NCBI taxonomy): Bacteria > Bacillati > Actinomycetota > Actinomycetes > Kitasatosporales > Streptomycetaceae > Streptomyces > Streptomyces ferrugineus. Next base: position 4,770,704 of record NZ_CP063373.1, read on the forward strand.
CCCGGGCGGGCACGGTCTTCTCCCAGGGCGAGCGGACGCCGGTGGGCCGCCGGCTATGGCTCTACACCAACTTCGACTGCAACCTCGCCTGCGTGTACTGCTGCGCCGAGTCCTCTCCGAAGGCCGCGGCCCGGCGCTTCGAACCGGCCCTCGCCGCCGCGGTGTTCGACGAGTTCCGGGCCCAGGGCGGCCGCGAGGTCTTCCTCACCGGCGGTGAGCCCTTCATGCACCCCGAGCTCGGCACCCTCGTCGATGCGGCGACCGGCCTGGAGCGCACCGTGCTGACCAACGGGATGATCTTCGCACGGGGCAACCGCCGCAAGACCCTGGAGAACCTGGACCGTGACGTGGTCCTCCAGATCAGCCTCGACTCGGCCACGCCCGACCTGCACGACCGGCAGCGGGGCGCCGGCTCGTGGTCCCGGGCGCTCGACGGCATCGCGCTGGCCCGTTCGCTCGGATTCCGGGTACGGGTGGCCGCCACGCTGCAGGACGAGGACCCCGAAGGCGTCGACGCACTGCACCGGCGCCTCGACGACGCCGGGATCGCCACGGCGGACCGGGTCATCCGGCCGGTCGCCCACGAGGGCTTCGCCGACCAGGGAGTGCACGTCTCCCTCGACAGCCTGGAGCCGGAGCCGACCGTCACCGCGGACGGCGCCTGGTGGCACCCGGTGGCGGTCACCAACGCCCATCTGCGCATCGCCGACGCCCCGCTGCCGCTCGCCGAGGTCTTCGGCGTCGTACGCGACACGCTCGCCGTGCAGGACGCGGCGGCCAGGACGGGACGGGAGGTGTTCCGCTGTGCCTGAGCGAACGACCACCCGGAAACGACGGGCGGGCTGGATCCTCGCGCCCGCCACCGATCCCGTCCCGCGCGGCCAGGCCGCCGGGGCGGCCTTCCTCCGTGTGCTGCTCGGTCTGATGTGGCTGCAGAACGTGTCGTGGAAGGTGCCCCCGGACTTCGGGAACGCCGACGGAGGGCTGTACAAGTGGACGGCCTTCGCCGTGAGTCACCCGGTGTTCCCGCCGTACAGCTGGGTCGTGGAGAAGGCCGTCCTGCCCAACATCGAGGTCTTCGGCTGGGGTGTGCTGATCACCGAGAGCGCCCTGGCGGTGCTGTTGCTGACCGGTGCCTGGGTGCGGGTGGCCGCGCTGGTCGGCGTGGGCATGTCCTTGTCCATCGGTCTCTCGGTCGCCTACGCCCCGCACGAGTGGCCATGGGCGTACTGGCTGATGATCGGCGCCCATGTGGCCATCCTGTTCTCCTCGGCGGGACGGGCGTTCGCCGTCGACGCGGTGCGGGCGGGCGTCGGCTCCGCCCGCAGGCTCGGCCTGGCATGGGGCGTGATCGCGGTGGTGCTCGGCGGCCTCGCGGTGCTGGGCTCGGCCGGGGACGATCCCCTCGCCGCCAAGGGCCATTACGTGCAGGCCTGGAACCTGATGATCGGCGTCGGCCGCTACAACCTCGTCGGCAGCTTGGTGCTGGTCCTGATGGGCGTACTGCTGCTGGTGGCCGGGCGCGGCGGCGGCGCCCTCCTCAGCCGGGCGGCGGCAGTCGTCGGTGCGGCGGCCGCCCTGTCCCTGCACGCCCAGATCGGCTTCAGCGACCCGCTCCTGGGCGGCACCGCGACCTCGGCGGCCCTCCTGCTGTCCGTCGCGCTGGTCGCCGCGGCCGTCGCCCGGAACAGGAACACCGTCCCGAACGGAAACAAGGAGGTGTCGGGCCGGTGAGACCGATGACCCGTCGTACGTTGCTCCTCGGCGCCGGGGCGACGTTCCTGGCGAGCGCCTGCGGCAGCGGGGGAGGGGGTGTGGGCGCGGCCGGGAAGGGAACGCGCCGGCTCGGCATCTCCGCCATCCCCGATCAGGACCCCGAACTGCTGGGCCGGCTCTACCCCGCCGTGGCCGAGCGGTTCGCCGACGCGACCGGCCTCAAGGTGGCCTACCGCCCCGTCACCGACTACACCGCCGTGGTGCGGGCCTTCGAGATCGGCGACATCCACCTGGCCTGGATGGGCGGGCTGACCGGCGTACAGTCACGCCAGCGGGTGGCGGGCGCCACCGCCCTCGCCCAGCGTGACATCGACGCCGACTTCCACAGCCTGTTCATCGCCCACAAGGACTCGGGGCTACGGCCGTTCGACACGACGGAAGGGCTGCGCGGCCTCGCCGGGCACACCCTCACCTTCGGCAGCGAGACCTCGACGTCCGGCCGGCTCATGCCCCAGTACTTCATGCGGCAGGCCGGACTGAAACAGAGCCAGCTGCGCGGCAAGCCGGGCTTCTCAGGCTCCCACGACGCCACCATCGAACTCGTCGCGGGCGGCAGCTTCGAGGTCGGGGCCGTCAACGAGCAGGTCTGGGACGCCACGGTCGCGGCGGACGACGTCGACCTGAGCAAGGTGACCGTCCTGTGGCGCACCCCCGGCTACGCCGACTACCACTGGCTGGCCCGCCCGGACCTCGACGACACCTTCGGCGCCGGCACCGAGAAGAAGGTGCTGGACCTGCTCCTGGGGCTCGACGACCAGCGGCCCGAGGACGCGGAGCTGCTGAAGCTCTTCGGCGCCAAGTCCTTCGTACGGACGAAGAACTCCGCCTACGACCGGATCGAGGACGTGGCCCGCGACCTGGGGCTGCTGCGGTGAGCGACGACGACTCCGCGCCGGTGATCCGGCTGCGTCGCGCGGGGCGCCGGTTCGGCGCGCACGCGGCGCTGAGCGACCTGGACCTCACCATCCACGCCGGGGAACGGGTTGCGGTGCTCGGCGCCAGCGGCGCCGGCAAGAGCACGCTTCTCGCCCTGCTCAACGGGTCGTTGGAACCCAGCTCGGGCAGTGTGGAGGTCCTCGGCGAGGACCTCGCAAGCCTCTCCGCCGCCCGGCGGCGGCCGCTTCAGCGCCGTATCGGCTCGGTGAGCCAGAACCTCGCCCTGATCGAGCAGGTCCGGGTGGTGCACAACGTCAACGCGGGCCGGCTCGGCCGGTGGAGCACCGCACGGGCACTCGCCTCACTGGTCTGGCCCCGGTCGCTCGACGGCGTGCGGGACGCGCTCGACCAGGTCGGGCTGGGCTGGGCGCTGTACGAACGCACCGAACGACTGTCCGGCGGCGAGCGGCAGCGGGTGGCGATCGCCCGACTCCTGGTGCAGGCCCCGGAGTTGGTGATCGCCGACGAACCCGTCTCCAGCCTGGACCCGGTACGCGCAGCGGAAGCCCTGGCCCTGCTGAGCAGACCGGACGCCGGTCCTGCAACGCCCCAAAGGGGCGCGGGGAACTGCGCGACAAGCCACGACGGCGCCGCAGACGTCCGACGACCTATCGCGGCACCCCTCGCGGAGCGGGCGCGCACCCTCGTGGTCAGCCTGCACCAGCCGACCCTCGCCCGCGAGCACTGCACGCGGGTGATCGGCCTGCGCGAGGGCCGGATCGTCCTGGACCTCCCGGTCGCCGACGCGACGGACGCGGCCCTGCACGACCTGTATGAGCTCGCATGACCCTGCAACTCGACGCCCCGCCGTCCCCGCCGGCCGCATCGGCCGCACCGGTGCGTAAGGCCGTCAGCGGGCGCAGGGTGCTCTTCCGCAGACTCGCGGCGCTGGTGGTGACGACGGGGGTTCTGGCCTGGTCGGTGGGGCGGGCCCTCCCCTCGGGTGGCGAGCTGGTCAACCGAGGCGGTCTGGCCCTGCTCGACGACATCGCGGCGACCGCACTGCACCCCTCCCTCGAAGCCGACTTCCTGGTGGTGGTGCTGGAGGCGACAGCGACGACGCTGGCCCTGGCCCTGCTGGGCACCGTGGGTGCGCTGCTGCTGGGCCTGACCGGCGGTCTGATCCTCAGCGACGTGGCGTGGAGCGGCCGGCTGCCCCGGCCGGTACGTGCCGGACGCCTCCTCCTGCGCGGCGCGCTGGTGGGGGTCCGCTCGGTCCACGAACTCGTCTGGGCGCTGTTCCTCGTCAGCGTGCTCGGCCTCGACCCGCTCGTCGCTGTCCTGGCGCTCGCGCTGCCGTTCGGCGCGCAGAGCGCCCAGATCTTCGCGGAGACCTTCGACGCCGTGCCCGGGGCGCCGCTGCGTGCACTGCGCACCGCCGGCGCGAAACGCTGCTCGGCGCTCGTCTACGCCCTCCTCCCCGGCTCGGCACCGCTGGTGCTGTCGTACTCCTTCTACCGGTTCGAGTGCGCCCTGCGGTCCGCGGTCGTGCTCGGTGTCGCCGGCGTCGGGGGCCTGGGATTCGAGCTCACCGTCAGCCTGCAGTCGCGCAACTGGGGTGAGGTCTGGACGCTCGTCGCCGCGCTGCTGGTGCTGGCGGGGGCGGTCGAGCTGTGGAGCAACCGCGTCCGCTCCGATGTCGCGGTGGTGACCTGCGCGGACTGGTCGGTCGGACGCGAACGCGTCGATGGTGAGGGACGGTCGTCCGGTGGCCTGTCCCGCTCGTCGCGCTGGTCCCTGGCCCTGCTGCTGCCGTCGATCGCGGTCGCCTGGTGGTGGGTCGGCCTCTCACCGGCCGGACTCGCCTCGGCCCGAACCCAGGACCTCGCCGGCCGGCTGCTGTCCGACCTGTGGCCCCCCGCGCTCCCCGAGGGCGGCTGGCGGGCCCTGACCGGCGCTGCCCTCGACACCCTGGCCATGGCCGTCCTCGCCACCGCCCTGGCGGTCGCGATCACCCTGATCGTGGGCCCCTGGGCCGGACGACCGCGCGCCGACCGCCGCGGTCGTCCGGCAGCCTGGCACCGCAGGGCCCTGTGGTCGGCGGCCCGCCTGCTGCTCCTCGTCCTGCGGTCGATCCCTCCGACGGTGTGGGCCGTCGTCGCACTCCTGGCCCTCTTCCCCGGCGTCCTGCCCGGAGCCCTGGCGCTGGGCCTCTACACCGGCGGCATCCTCGGCCGGCTGGTCGCCGAGGCCTGGGAGACCATGGACCTCAGACCCCGGGAGTCCCTGCGCAACGCCGGCGTACCCGACGCGGTCGCGGCCGTCGCGTCCATCGGGCCGCCGTCGGCGAACCACCTGATCACCTACACGCTCTACCGCTTCGAGATCTGCGTACGTGACACCGCCGTCGTCGGCGTCGTCGGCGCCGCGGGTCTGGGCCGACTGCTCACCGAGCGACTCTCGGCCTTCGACTTCCCCGTGGTCACCAGCGTCCTGCTGGCGTCGCTTCTGGTCAGCCTTGCCGTAGAGACACTCGGGCGCCGACTGCGCCGCACGCTCGGCGCGTGAGCCCCATCGACGGCGACCACAGTCCCGGCGAGCCGCCAGCCACGAAGCGTTGCTCGGTCTCGCCTGCTGCCTCATCACCCACCGACAGATCCACTCGCTCCGCAGAGGACCCGAACTTCCACGGTCCATGACGCTGCCGGTGCGACGTATGCCGGCCCCGCTTTCGACGGCTTCGGCGCCGCATTTGCCGAGGGCCGGCTCACCGTGCCGGCAGTGCGCGCAGCAGCCCGGCATGGCGTGCATCCAGGAAACGGTGCCCGTGCTGCTCGGGGCGGGTCTGCGCCGGACTGTGGGGTGACATCGCTGCGTGGCTTCTCCGTGATTCACGGCCGGAGCCTCGGCAGCGGTCGCGCAGACGTGGCCGACCGTGATCGGCCGAGGGTGCGCACGGCCGGTTTCCCGCTCAACTCCGAAATGGCATAGGTTATGGGCGGCGGCAGGCTCCGGCCGCACGTCGATGACCGGCCGCCGACGCACTGCCGCCGAGGGCGCGGCACCGGCATCCGTCTCGCATCCCTGACGAGGACCCTTCCATGACGCTCCGCTCCCGTCCTGCCCTGTCGGCCGCCACGGTCGTACTCGCGGTGACCCTGGCCGCCTGCGGTGGCGGTTCCGACGACGCCTCGTCCGCCGGAGACGGCCACGATCACTCCGAGACGTCGATCAGCCACATCCACGGGGTCGGCATCGACCCGGCCGACGGCACCCTGTGCGTCGCCACACACCACGGCGTCGTCGCCGTGGCTGAGGACGGCAAGGCGAAGCGGGTCAGCGACGAAGCCGACTACATGGGCTTCACCGTCAAGGGCCCTGGCACCTTCCTCGGCAGCGGCCACCCAGCCTCCGGCAGCGACGAGCCCGGCAACCGCGGCCTGATCGAGAGCAAGGACGCCGGCAAGACCTGGAAGACCCTCTCCCTCGGCGGCGAGGTCGACTTCCACGCACTGGAATACGCCCACAGCACCGTCTACGGCTATGACAGCACCAACGGCATGGTGCGCGTCAGCAAGGACGGCAAGCAGTGGGCCAAGCGCGCTTCCATCGCCGCCGCGGACATCGCCGTCAGCCCGAACGACCCCGACCTGATCCTGGCCACCACGGAGGACGGCGTCGCGAAGAGCACCGACGGCGGCAAGAGCTTCGGCAAGAGCGCCGAACCCGTGCTGTTCTTCCTCTCCTGGGCCAAGGGCGGCCTCTACGGCATCGACCCGGCCGGTGGCCTGAACCGCAGCACCGACGGCGGCGCAACCTGGACGAAGACCGGCACCGTCCCCGGCGGCCGACCCCAGGCCCTGACCGCCGTCTCCGCAGACCGCGTCCTGGCCGCCACCCAAGGCGGGGTCTACGAATCCACAGACGGCGGCAAGACCTTCACCGAACGCCTTGAGACCGCCCCGGCCGACGACCACTGATCCGCACCTGGCACCAACGCACTGGTCGGTGAGCGAAGAGAGCAACAACCGGGGATACGTGGGCGGGGCGGGCGTCGGCTGTGGCCGCAGGACCTCAACTACCGCTCCTGTCGGACTCGCGGGTGACGGCCGCCTTGGAGGTGAAGACCCTGTCGGCGCGAAGGAGAGCCCACAGCGCGCTCGGTCGAGGTCGTTGCCAGGGCGATGACGGCCTGGACGTGTGCGGCCCTCACCACCCTTTCGGCAGTTCGGGCCGAGATGCCTATACGTCTGTCCGGTGCAGGTTGCGTCGCGGTCCGGCCCACCGAGGGCAGGCAGTGGCTGGAGCACTTCTACCTTGCTCCGCACTGTCAGGGCCGAGGGCTGGGATCCACTGTCTTGCGCACGGTACTGGAGCGAACGGACGCGCAGGGCACGACCGTGGGCTTGAACGTCTTGCAGGGCAGTGCTGCCCGCCGACTCTATGAGCGCCATGGATTCGTCGTGGAAGCCCAGGACCCGATCGATGTCTTCATGATGCGCCCGCCGGGGGCGATGGCGAGCACTGCTGCGAAGGCCTGACCCGCAGCGGTGCGAGGGCCCCGCCTCGGTCCGCGAGGTTGTCTCCTACGGCGGTGACGTGTCTCGTCCCAGCTTCCCCTCTGGCGTCTCCCCTGCTCATCTCAGCGATTTGATCGAGGAGTTGGCAGATCCGTGGCTGGCGAGCGGCGGCGGGCGGTCGGTGCTGGCCCGAAGCACGACGTCTGCCCAACGAATACCCTGACCAGGTCAGCGCCCCGCCGATTCACGGCCACAGCCGCCCAGTTCCTGGTCTCCCGGGACTTCGAGCCGTTGGCCGGCGCCGCAGTCCTCGCGGCGTAGCCGGTGGCCGTCGGCTTCGGCATCTCTGTGGTCAGGACTGGTTGGTGTCCACGACGAAGCGGCGGCTGAGAGTGATCTCGCGTGAGAGCAGGCCCGGGTCGGCGGTCACCGTGAGCTCGTACTCCCCGTCCCGCAACGCCCTCACATCGAGCACCCTGTGGCTTCCGACCCACACGGTGGGGACGATCTCGCCGTTCAGCCTGACCTCGGCATTGCGCAGTGCCTCGTTGGCCAGCGCCTCGTCGTCGTTGCGTCCGACCGTGTCCACCGTGAGCGGGGCCTTGGAGAGGGCGGCGGCGTTCAGCACACCGCTGCTGGGGATGCCGCGCACCCGGAGCTCCGGCCGGTTCACCGCGTTGTTCACCGCCATGAAACCGATCGCCAGGGCGGCGGCGATGGCGGCAGCCGCAAGTGTGACGAGTACCCTGCGCCGGGACCGGGCTCGCGCAAGGCCCGATGTCTTCGGGGTCAGCCGCATGGGCACATCCTTCGAGGAGTTGCTGCTGTGGGTCGTCGGCTCCGCCTCTTTGTCCCGCCCGTGGTCTCTGCGTCGGCTCGAGGACTGACGGGCCTGAGGACACGGACCGGACCGCGGACGTCCGGCGACCCTGATGCTGCCACCTCACCCGTCACGGAATCCAGTTCGAGCTCACCCTCCCCTGGATGAACGCCCTCCAATGTCCCAAGAGGGCCCTGGTACAGGGGGAGTGCTCGCTATCTCCTGGTAGGACTCCGTTGAAACGGTTTGGGTTTGGCGGCCGAAGCCGCCGGCGGGACGGAGCACCACAGGATCGCGGCACAGCTGCCGGTCCGCGCCGCTGCACGGAGGTGAACCGTCCGGCATGGTCGACCAGGAACGGTTGGGGGCGATCCACGGCGCACTCGCCTCCCCCTCGTTCGCCTCGTAGTTGCAGTCCGGCCTCGTAGCCCGCGAGGAGACGGCCCGGGTCAGAGACCTGGGCCGTCGCACCGTCCGCTGTAATCGCTCGCCGCGGGCCCGCCGGGTCAGAGGAAGCTGACGTTCTGGGCGAGGGCGAGTCGGCCGGAGTAGTTGATGGTGTTGGTCGCAGGGCGCATGTAGGCGCGCCAGGCGTCGGAACCGGACTCGCGGCCGCCGCCGGTCTCCTTCTCGCCGCCGAAGGCCCCGCCGATCTCGGCGCCGGAGGTACCGATGTTGACGTTGGCGATGCCGCAGTCGGAGCCCTCGGAGGACAGGAAGAGCTCTGCCTCCTGCTGGTCGCGGGTGAAGATGCTGGAGGACAGGCCCTGGGGGACGTCGTTGTGCAGGGCGATCGCCTCGTCGAGGGTGTCGTAGGTCAGGACGTACAGGATGGGGGCGAAGGTCTCCTCCCGTACGACGTCGGTCTGTTCCTCGACGCGGACGATGACCGGCTCGACGTACGCGGCACGGGGCGCGAGGTCGGCCAGGCGTCGGTCGCCGCCCGCCAGGATCTTGCCGCCCTGGGCCTGTACGCGGGTGAGGGAGTCCTGCATGGCGTCGAGGGCCTTGGTGGTGATCAGCGGGCCGACCAGGGTGGTCTCGTCGAAGGGGTCGCCGATGGGGAGCTTGTTGTACGCGGCGGTGAGGCGTGCGATGAGGGTGTCGGCGATGTCGCGGTGGACGATCAGGCGGCGCAGGGTGGTGCAGCGCTGGCCCGCCGTGCCGGCCGCGGCGAAGACGATGCCCTGGACGGCGAGTTCCAGGTCGGCGGAGGGGGCGACGACCGCCGCGTTGTTCCCGCCGAGCTCCAGCAGGCTGCGGCCGAAGCGGGCCGCGACCCGGGGGCCGACCTCGCGGCCCATGCGGGTCGAGCCGGTGGCGCTGACGAGCGCGACGCGCGGGTCGTCGACGAGCTTCTCGCCGAGGGTGCGGTCGCCGAGGAGGAGGCGGTGTACGTCGCGGGGCGCGCCCACGTCCTCGGCGGCCTGGGCAAGGAGCCGGTCGCAGGCCAGGGAGATCAGGGGGGTCAGCTCGGACGGCTTCCAGACGACCGTGTCGCCGCAGGCCAGGGCGACCGCGGTGTTCCAGGACCACACGGCGGCGGGGAAGTTGAAGGCGGAGATCACGCCCACCACGCCCAGCGGGTGCCAGGTCTCGGCGAGGCGGTGGCCGGGGCGTTCGGAGGCGATGGTGCGGCCGTAGAGCTGGCGGGACAGGCCCACGGCGAAGTCGCAGATGTCGATCATCTCCTGGACCTCGCCCAGCGCCTCGGAGCGGATCTTGCCCGCCTCGATGGTGATCAGGTCGGCCAGGTCGCTCTTGTGGTCGCGCAGCAACTCGCCCAGACGGCGCACCAGTTCACCCCGACGGGGCGCGGGCGTGGTGCGCCAGGTCAGGAAGGCCTCGCGGGTTGCGGTGAGGGCATCCTCCGCGTCGGTGTCGGTGGCCGCCGCCAGGCCGAAGAGGTCTTCGCCGGTGAGGGGGGTGCGGGCCTGGAAGTCGTTGCCCTCGGGGACCGTGACGCCGGTGCGCTCCAGGGCGGCGCGGGCGCGGGCGCGCAGGTCGTCGGTGGTGGGCAGGGTGGTGCTGGTCATGGGGCTCCTTGTCGGACGGAGGGCTCGATCGAGGGGACTCAGGCGAGGGGCTTCTGGCCGAGTTGCTCGGTCACCCGGGCCAGGGAGGCGTTCTGCTGCTCTTCGTAGAGGGCGAAGGGGTCCAGGACCTCGCGGCCCATGGCGCCGGAGAGCCACTCGGCGTCGTAGGAGGCGCCCTCTTGGTCGTTGTTCCGTGAGCCCTCGCCGTTGAGGTTGGACTGGAAGATGCCTGCTGCCGAGCGGGGCAGGAAGTCCTCGTAGACGATCGGCTCGGCGCGAACCCAGCCCTGCGAGAGCAACTCGCCGAGGGCGGAGGGTGGTTGAGCGCCGTCGCGTGGGCGGTCCGGTGCCGCGTGGTAGGTGAAGTAGGCCAGCTTCCGGGCGGCCAGCTCCTGTTCGCTGTGCGGCAGGTGCTCCTCCCAGACGGTGCGGGCGACGTCGGAACGGTCGGCCTCGGGGCGGTGCGCGGCCTCGCTGTCGACGACGGTGAGCAGGTGGTCGTAGAGGGCCCGGCCCTCGCGGGTGAGGGCGATGCCGCGGGCCTCGACCTCGCCGAAGCGCACCCGCAGGGCGCCGCGGGTCACGGTGCCGTCCGTCAGGCGCAGGGCGCGGGGCTCGGCGAGGGCGCGGAAGGACGTCTGGCGCAGCAGGACGTCGGGACCCTTCCAGGCCGGCGGGCCCTGAATGGTGTCGATCATCTCGATGCCGCGGTCCGTCATACGCCGGTAGAGCTCGTCGATGTCCAGGACGCGGGGGGTGAGGTGGTTGATGTGGGTGCTGCGGACGCCGCCGATGTCCGCGGCGACGGCGGAGACCCGTTCCAGCGTCTCGTACCAGGCCTTGTCCACTGGTTCGGTCGACAACTCGAAGGCCGCGACGGCGAGTTGGAGGAAGCGTTCGGCTTCCGGCTCGGGCAGTTCGCGCTCGGCGTCCGCGCGGTCGGCGAGGGTGAGGAGTTCCGGCGGGAACAGTTTGCGGCCGGCGAGGAAGGTCTCCAGGCGTGCGCGCAGGTCGGCGTCGAAGAACCGCGGGTCGGCTGGGGTGAGTAGGGAGGTGAAGACGCGGAAGGGGTTGCGGGCCAGTTCCTCGCCGTCGACGGGGCGGAAGGCGGTCGAGACGACGGGGATCGCGCTGGCGGCGGCCTCGCGCAGGTCGTAGAAGCCGACCGGGCGCATGCCCAGGGCGCCGAAGATGCGGGCGACCTGTCGCAGTTCCCGAGGAGTGCCGACCCGGATGGCGCCGTGACGCTCGGCGGTCACCCGGCTGATGGAGCCCAGGCGTTGGGCGTCGGCGCCCTGGGCGCGCAGGACGTCCTCGTTCACCTCGCGCGAGACGTCCACGAGCGTGGTGTAGGCGGGGACCTCCCGTCCGTACATGTCGGAGAGCCGTGCGGCGAACGCGGCGCGCAGCTGCCACTGGCTGATCATGGACGGTCTTCCCTTCGGTCGGGTCGGGGGTTCAGACCACGTGGGCTTCGGGGCGGATCTCGGCGCCCGCCCGGAAGCGGGCGGCGCTGAGCGGGGTGATGTCGACGAAGGGGGTGCGGTCCAGGTGCAGGTCGCGGACGATCTCGCCGACCGCTGGGGCCTGGAGGAATCCGTGGCCGGAGAACCCGGTGGCGTAAAGGAAGTTGACCACGTCCTCCGAGCGGCCGATCAGCGCGTTGTGGTCCGGGGTGACCTCGTAGAGCCCGGCCCAGCCGCCGGCCGTCTCCAGGTCCGCCAGGGCGGGTGCGCGGTGGCGTGCGACCTCGCGGAACAGGCCGAGCCACTCCGGGGTCCAGGTGGTGTCGAAGCCGTCCGGCTGGCCGGGGTCGGCCAGTCCGAACAGCAGTCCGTCGTCGCTGTTGTGGAAATACGCCGAGGACGCGAAGTCGATGGTGAAGGGGATACGGGGGGCAGGGGGCGTGAGCGGGACGGTGAACGCCAGTTGGCGGCGTACCGGCCGGACCGGGAGGTCGACGCCGGCCATCTCACCGATCCGCGCCGACCAGGCGCCGGCGGCGCAGACGACCGTGGTGCAGTCGATCCGTCCGTGGTCGGTGCGGACGGCCGTCACGCGGTCGCCGCTGGTGTCGATGCCGGTGACGGCGGTGTGCGTGGCGATCGTGACCCCGGCCCGGGCCGCCGCCCGCGCGTATCCCTGGACGACCAGTGCGGGACGGGCATGGCCGTCGGCGGGTGAGTGGACGGCGGCCAGGAGTCCGTCGGTGCTGAGGTAGGGACACAGTCGGTGTGCCTCGCGCGGGTCGATCATGCGGCTGGGCACGTCGAGGGCGTTCTGGATCCGCACGGCGGTCTCGAAGTCCGCGGCCTGCTGCTCGGTGGTGAGCAGGAAGAGGTAGCCGACGGTGTCGAGAAGGATGTCGGCGCCGGGGCGGTCCGGGAAGTCCCGGAAGGCGCGCAGACTCCGGTCGCCCAGCTCGATGTTGAGCGGATCGGAGAACTGGGCCCGGACGCCGCCGATCGGCTTGCCCGAGCTGCCGCAGCCCAGCTCGCCGCGTTCGACGACGACGATGTCGCGCACTCCGGCCTCGGCCAGGTGGAAGGCGATACTGGTCCCCATCACACCACCGCCGATGATCACGACGTCGGCGCTGGCGGGGACGGTGCGATAGGCGGGTGAGGAGGTCAACAGGCCATCCCTTCGCGGGCTGTGCGGAGCGGGGGCGTTGCCGAACAGCTGTCTGCACGTCATCGTCCGGCAACCCGACCGTTGAAGTCCATGAACAATTAATGCGCCCGATCTTTTACGATCGCTATACGATCGCCGTATGGACTGGACGAGTGCCCAGCTGCGCTCCCTGGTGGAGCTGACCCGGCGCGGCACCATCACCGCCGTGGCCGAGACCCTGGGGTACACACCCGGCGGGGTCTCCCAGCAGATCGCCGCGCTCGAGAAGACCACCGGCATGGAACTGCTGCGGCGGGTCGGGCGCCGGGTCGAACTGACCGACGCCGGGATGACGCTGGCCCGACACGCCGAACGGATCCTGTCCACGGAGGCCGAGGCCGTCGAGGCGCTGGAGCGCACCCGGGGCGAACCCGCCGGGACCCTGCTGGTCGGCCTGTTCGCCACGGCCGCCGCCGAGATCCTGCCGCCGGCGCTGCGCAGGGCGGGCGAGGTGCATCCGGGGCTGACGGTGCACAGCCGCGACATGGACGTGGACGAGGTGTACGACGCGGTCGCGTCCGGGGCCGTGGACCTCGCCCTCGGACTGGACTACCCGGACGTGCCGATCCCGCGTGATCCGGCCCTGCGGGTGACCCAGCTGTACCGCGAGCGCTTCTCCCTGGCGGTGCCCGCCGGGTCGATGACCGACCGCACGGTGGTCTCCCTCGCGGACACCCAGGACCTCGGGTGGATCATGCCGTCGGCCGACAGCTACTACGGCCGTGCCGTGCGTACCGCCTGCCGGCGGGCGGGCGTCGAGCCCGCGGTGCTGCACGAGGTGACGGACACCGCGGCCACGCTGGCACTGGTCGAGGCGGGGGTCGGCGTGAGCTTCGTGACCGATCTGATGCTCAGGCTGCGTTCGTCACGCTTCGACGTGGTGGAGCTGAGCGAGAGGGTCGAGCGGCACATCGTCGTGGTGATCCGTTCCACCGCGGAGCGCCGCCCCACGGTGGCGGCCCTGGTCGACATCTTGCGAGTAATGGCCGAGACCCGGCGTGACACCTCGGTGCAGGCTGCGCCGCCACGTCGGTAGAAGCATCAGCTCTGCTTGGCCTCAGCGTCGCAAGTTCTCGCGCTGAAGCGTCTTTCATCGATCGTCGACGGTGAGTGATGGTTTCAGGCCAGAGTCCCCTCTGGCCGAACGGAGTGAGCCTGATCATGGCGCGTCAGACATCCGGTGCGAAGCGAGAGGTGTTCTCCAGCCGCTTCGCGTTCGTGGCCGCCGCCATCGGAATGGCGGTGGGCACCGGCAACATTTGGCGATTCCCCCGCGACGTCGGAGCGGGCGGTGGCGGCGTGTTCATCATCGCCCTGGTGCTCGCCAACCTGGTCTGGGCCGTCCCGCTGCTGATGGCGGAGTCACTGCTCGGGTCCCGCAGCCGGCTCGGCACCATCGGGGCCTTCCGCCACTTCATGGGCCGGAAATTCGCCTGGATGGGCGGATTCATGGGCGTGGTCACGGTCGGCATCCTCTTCTACTACACGGTGATCTGCGGCTGGGCGGTCCGCTACTTCGTCTACGCGGTCAGCGGCAAGTTCGCCTCGGGTGTCGACAGACGGCAGACCCAGCAACTCTGGGACGGCTTCGTCGCGAGTCCGGCACAGACGATCCTGTTCCACGTGCTCGCGGCCTTCCTCGTCGGTTTCGTGGTGATCCGCGGCCTGAAGGGCGGCCTGGAAGCCGTACTCAAGATCACCGTGCCGCTGTTGTTCGTCATTCTGGTGCTGCTCGCGGCCCGTGCGATGACCCTGTCGGGGGCCGGCGAGGGGCTGCGCTACCTGTTCGTGCCCGACTGGGGCAGGATGCTCGACGGTGAGATGTGGCTCGGCGCGTTTGTGCAGATGGCCTTCTCCACCGGTGCCGGCTGGGGCCTCTACCTCACCTACTCGGTGTACATGCGCAAGAAGGAGGACTTCGCGCTCAACGCGGGAATCGTGGTCGCCGGCAACCACCTGGCCTCACTCCTCGCCGGGATCGCGGTCATCTGCACGGTCTTCGCGGTGCAGTCGCCGCAGTATGCGCAGGACGCCGTCGCGGCCGGGGACCAGGGGCTGATGTTCGTGTACCTCGCCGCGCTGTTCGGCCAGATGCCCGGCGGCACATGGGTCTTCGCGCCGCTGTTCTTCCTCGTGCTCGTGCTCGCCGGCCTGTCCAGCCTGATCGCCATGATGGAACTCGCCGTGCGCAACGTGATGGACTTCGGCATCCAGCGCAAGACGGCCGTTGTCGCGATCGTCCTCGTCACGCTCGTCGGCGGCATCCCCTCCGCGCTCGACCTGGACGTGCTGACCAACCAGGACAACGTCTGGGGCGTCGGGCTGCTGATCAGCGGACTGTTCGCCGCGATCGCCATGATGCGCTACGGCCTGGAGCGTGCACGCCGTGAGCTGGACCTCACGAGCGACTTCACGGTCGGTGCCTGGTGGAAGGTCCTGATCGCACTCTTCCCGCTGATGTTCGGTGCGGTGTTCGGCTGGTTCATGTACCTCTCCGTCACCGATGACTCGCAGACCTGGTACGACCCGCTCCAGACGTTCAGCATCGGCACGATGGTGCTCCAGTGGACGGCGCTCCTTGTCGTGATGCTGCTGCTCAACAACCTGTTCTCGCGGAGGCTGAGCCGTAGCCCGCTCACCGCCGACGGCGACGAACGATCGCCCGCCCACCGGGAAGAGGAGGTCTGACCATGGACGCGGAAACCCTGATCTGGACGTTGGTTCTCTTCGGCGGGACCGTGCTCGCCGTGGTCTGGCTGAGCTACGCCGCGTGGCGCAAGGACAAGGAGAAGGCCGGCGGTATCGAGCGGCACACCGAGTGAGCCGACCGCCGGCTCCCGCGCCGACGACGCGGTCCTCCCCGGCCCGGGACACCGGGGAGGATCACGATTCAGGCTCCTCGGCCGGGTGCAGATACGGCTCACCGGTGGGCACCGCGCGCCGCAGGGCGCCGAGCACCGTGCCGAGCAGAGGATTGCTGTTCTCGCTGCGGTGCAGTGCCATCACCTGGCGATGCGCGGAGCGCTGAGTGAGCCGGACGGCCTCGATCTCCTCACTGGGTACGTGGCCGAGCGCCGGAACGACCGCCACGCCGAGTCGTGCGGACACCAACTCCCGTACGACGTTGTAGTTGTTGCTGCGGAACGCGACCTCCGCGTCGAATCCGGCGGCCGCGCACAGCCGGATCAGCGACCGGGCCCCGGCGGTGCCCTCCCGGCTGGTGATCCAGCGGGCCTCGGCCAGCTGCGAGAGGCCCGCGCACGGACCGCTGCCCCAGGGCCGCAGCAGGACGAGGTCCTCGTGCAGCAAGCGGTGACGGGTCAGTCCGTCGGGCCACTGCCGAGGGCTGAGCCCGTACTCGTAGACCAGAGCGATGTCCAGGTCACCACTGCCGAGCAGGTCCACGAGTTCTTCGGGTTCGCCCTCCTCGAGCTGGATCCGCGCCCGCGGGTGGGTTTCGACGAGCGCCGACAGCGCGGGAGGCACCAGCCGGACGCTCGCCGTCGGGAAACTGCCCAGCCTCAGCCGCCCGGTGGCTCCGGTGGCGAGTTCCCGTACCTGGTGGTCCAGGTCGTCCATGGCGGCCAGCACCCGGGTGCTGAGGTCGACCAGGCGGTGGGCCGCGGCCGTCGGACGGATCCCGTGCGCCTCCCGCTCGAACAGGACCAGCCCGGTCTCCTTCTCCAGGGCGGAGATCTGCTGCGAGATCGCGGAGGCGGTATAGCCGAGGCTGCGGGCCGCGAAGGCGAACGAACCGCTCCTGACCACGGCTTGCAGCGTGAGGAGATGCAGGGGCTTCAGCAACGCGGGCTCCTCGGGGAACGGTGATGCAGAGGTCCGAGCACAAGAATTACTTGCCCTCAAGAGCGAAAACTATCGCTCTGCTGGTTCTTGTGAAGCACCTCGATCCCCACAGATCGTGTGACAGCCGGGTCGGACACGACCGGTGAGGGCGGAAGGAGCGAGCACGGTGACCACGACAGTACAAGGCCACGTCGGCCTCGACGCGGCGGCTGTGACCGAAGCCCTCGACCGGGGCGAATGCGGCGAAGTCGCCGGTGACGCCGGCCGTCGGGCCCAGTACTCCGCCGATGCCTCCAACTACCGGCAGGTCCCGCTGGCCGTGGTCTTCCCGCGCGCGCGGCAGCAGGTCCTCAACGCGCTCTCCGTGTGCCGCCGCCTGGGAGTGCCGGTCACCGCCCGCGGCGCGGGCACCAGCACCTCCGGTCAGGCCGTCGGCCCGGGTGTGGTGCTCGACTTCTCCCGCTACTTCAACCGGCTGCTCGCCCTGGACCCGCAGACACGCACCGCGACGGTGCAGCCGGGCATCGTCCTGGACGATCTCCAGGCGGCCGCCGCCGAGCACGGCCTGCTGTTCGGCGCCGATCCGTCCACCCACAGCCGCTGCACGCTCGGTGGCATGATCGGCAACAACGCGTGCGGAACCCATTCCGTGGCCTGGGGCCGCACCGCGGACAACGTCGTGGAACTCGAAGTCGTCACCTACCGCGGCACCGTGGTCCGCCTCGGCGAGATGACCCAGGACGAGATCGACGAGGCCATCGCCGTGGACGACGAGCGCGGCAGGCTCATCGCCTCCCTGTACCGCCTCGCCCGCAGAAGCCTGGCCACGCTGCGAACCGAACTCGGGACGTTCCCGCGCCAGGTGTCGGGCTACGCACTTGAACATCTGCTGCCCGAGCGCCGGTTCAACCTGGCCAGGGCCCTCGTCGGCAGCGAGGGCACGCTGGCCGTCGTCCTCTCGGCGACCGTCCGCCTCATCTCACCCCCACCGGCACGAGCTCTGGTCGTGCTCGGCTTCCGGGACGCCTGCGCGGCCGCCGATGCGGTGCCCGCCCTCCTGGGCCACCAACTGCTCGCACTCGAAGGACTCGACCAGGCGTTGACGGACATCGTCACCCGGCCCGAGACCCGCGCGGCCATCGACACCCTCCCCTCCGCGTCGGCCTGGCTGTTCGCCGAACTCGGCGGCAGCGAGGACGAACTACCCGACCGGGCCAGGGAATTGACCAAGGCCGCCGACGAGTGCCCGGGCTTCACCGGCGGCGACGTCATCACCGACCCCGTACGCGCCCGCCGGCTGTGGCGGATCCGCGAGGACGGAGCGGGGCTGGCGACCCGTATGCCGGACGGCTCCGAAGCCTGGCCCGGCTGGGAGGACGCGGCCGTCCCACCCGACCGACTGGGCCCCTACCTGCGCCGGTTCACCGGCCTGCTGGACCGGCACGGACTCCACGGTGCCGTCTACGGGCACTTCGGCGAGGGCTGTCTGCATGTGCGCATCGACTTCGACTTCACCACCGAGCACGGTACGGCCGTCTTCCGCGCCTTCGTCACCGAGGCCGCCCAGCTCGTCGCCGCGCACGGGGGCTCGCTGTCGGGCGAGCACGGGGACGGCCAGGCGCGGTCGGAGCTGCTGCCGCTCATGTACGGGCCGGGTGTCATCGCCCTGTTCGAGGAGTTCAAGAACATCTGGGACCCCGACAACGGCCTCAACCCCGGCATGATCGTCCGGCCACTCCCCGTGGACGGCAACCTGCGGGTCGGCCCGCACCGCACGCCACTGCCCCTGACGACCGTGTTCCCCTTCCACACCGACGACGGTGACTTCGCCAAGGCCACCCGCCGCTGCGTCGGCGTCGGCAAATGCCGTACCACTGCTCCTCGCGGCGACGTCATGTGCCCCAGCTACCGGGTCACCCGGGACGAGAAGGACTCCACCCGCGGCCGGGCCCGGCTGCTGTACGAGATGACGCAGGGCGAAGTGATCACGGACGGCTGGCGCTCCCGCGAGGTCCGGGACGCCCTCGACCTGTGCCTGTCCTGCAAGGGCTGCAGCGCCGACTGTCCGGTCGGGGTGGACATGGCCACGTACAAGTCGGAGTTCCTGCACCACCACTACCAGGGGCGCGTGCGGCCCGCCTCGCACTACACCATGGGCTGGCTGCCCCTGCTGTCCCGGCCGGCCGCGCGCATGCCACGGCTGGTCAACGCGCTGACGTCGTCCCGGGCGGCGCCCCTGGTCAAACGCCTGGGCGGCATCGCGGCGGAACGGGAGATACCGCGCTTCGCCCCACGGACCTTCCTGTCCTGGTTCCGCACCCGCGCACCCGAAGGCGACGGGCACCGAGGGCCGGTCCTGCTGTGGGTCGACTCGTTCAACAACCACTTCACCCCGGACGTCCTGAAAGCCGGGGTGGCCGTGCTGGAGAACGCCGGCTTCCGCGTCCAGGTCCCCGACGGCACCCAGTGCTGCGGACTGACCTGGATCACCACCGGGCAACTCGGCGTCGCCCGCCGCATCGCCCGACGTACGATCGCCGCCCTCGCCCCGGCGCTCGGCGCGGGCGTCCCGGTCGTCGGCCTGGAACCCAGCTGCACGGCAGCCCTCCGGACCGACCTGCCCGAACTCCTCGACGGCGACGAAGACGCGCGCGCCCTCGCCCGGGCCACCGTCACCCTCGCCGAACTCCTCGTCCACCACGCCACCGACTGGCACCCCCCGCACATCAAGGCCCGGTCCATCAGCCAGACCCACTGCCACCAGCACGCGACCTCCGGTTTCGGCGCCGACAGCACGTTGCTGCACCGGATGGGCGTCGACAACACCGTGCTGGATGCGGGCTGTTGCGGCCTGGCCGGCAACTTCGGCTTCGAACGCGGCCACTACGACGTCTCCGTGGCGGCGGGCGAGCAGGTCCTGCTGCCCGCCGTACGAGCCACCGCTCCCGACACGCACATCCTCGCCGACGGCTTCAGCTGCCGTACCCAGATCGCCCAGCGAACCGACCGCACCGGTACGCATCTCGCACAGCTCATCGCCGACGCCCTCTCCAACCTCGCCAACGGACAAGGAACCGCCCGTGACTGACGCACTGTCCCTCGTCGACGACTGGGGCCCGGAAAAGATCGTCGTCGTCTCGCACCGACGTACCGGCATGAAGGGCGTCCTGGTCGTCGACAACACCGCCCGGGGCATCGGCAAGGGCGGCACCCGGATGAGTCCGCACGTGACCGTCGGCGAAGTGGCCCGCCTGGCCCGCGTGATGACCTGGAAGTGGGCGAGTGTCGACCTCTTCTACGGCGGTGCGAAGGCCGGCATCGTCGCCGACCCCTCCTCCCGCGACAAGGAAGCGGTCCTGCGTGCGTTCGCCCGCGCGCTGTCCAACGAGGTGCCCCGCGAGTACGTGATGGGACTGGACATGGGGCTGACCGAGAGCGATGCCGCCATCATCCAGGACGAACTCGGTGACCGCGGTGCCGCGGTCGGCACCCCCGAACACCTCGGCGGCGTCGCCTACGACAAGCTCGGCGTCACCGGCTACGGGGTCGCCGAAGCGGCCGACGCCGCGGCACAGTACCAGGACCTGCCCCTGACCGGTTCCCGCGTCGCCATCCAGGGCTTCGGCGCCGTCGGCAACGCGGCGGCCCAGCGCTTCTCCGAACTGGGCGCCACCGTCGTGGCGGTCTCCACAGCCCACGGAGCCCTGCACGATCCGACCGGCCTGGACGTGGCCGGCCTCCTGGCCGCCCGCGACGAACACGGCGACCACTTCGTCACCCGACACCAGCACGGAACCCCCCTGCCCCCGGGCGGCGAACTCACCGTGGACTGCGACATTCTCGTGCCCGCCGCACTGCAGGACGTCATCGACCGCGCCACCGCCCAGCGGATCAAGGCCAGACTCGTCGTCGAAGGCGCCAATCTGCCCACCTCACCCGAGGCACAGGACATCCTCGCCGAGCGCGGCATATCCGTGATCCCCGACTTCGTCGCCAACGCGGGTGGGGTCGTCGCGGCCGCCTTCGCCATGGACTCCCGTCACTCCGGCTTCCGGCCCGACACCGCCGCCATCTTCGAGACCATCTCGTCCAGGCTGCGAACCAACACGATCACCGTTCTCGAGGAGGCCCGACGCCGAGAGGTCACCCCGCACACCGCCGGCCGCGACCTGGCCGAAGCACGCGTCCGCACCGCGATGCGCAGCAAGGGACGCATTCCCCTCGCCTGATGTCGACGGGGCCATGGCAGCGCACACCGCACTTGGCGTTCCACGCATCGACAACGAGGACGACGACCCACGACAGCTCGTCCCGAGGCGCAGCACCGCTAGGGTGACCAGCACTCGGTCGGTGAAGACCAGTTGGTGGTCCGGCCCGGCACCGGAGGCCCGCTTACAGTTCCCGCCCGCGCCGCTCGCGCAGCGAGGACTCGCAGCCGGCTGTCCAGGAAGCGGCCAACTCGCCCAGGGGCTGGGAATCCTGTACTACTCCTGCCAGCCTGCTGTTGCGGCAGCCCACTCCTGTCATCGGCCTGGCGGACCGACCAGGGTGGCACGGGACCGCCGTAGGCGCCCTGAGGGCCGAAGTCACCGTGCGCGAGCACCTTGCCCGCATCGTGCGCGCCTGTTGGCCATGCTTCAACGGACGACATCTCCCTGTCCCTCGGCTGAACAAGCTGGTCACTGGTCGGCCGCCGCCGGGCCTGCCCCTACGGGGTGGCTCAGCCTGTCGGCGGATGCCGAGGGCTCTTGGCGGCGGGTCTGCTTGAGGCATGGGGATCGACCGGAGGGCGATGGTGAAGGCCGGGCTCGCCGCAGGGGCGGCGGTGGCCACGGCGGGTGCGGGGCGGCAGGGTGCCGCCGCGGGCGGCGGGGTGATCGAGCTGCGGGGCGGCGACGCCGTGCGCGGCACCATACCGCGTCGCCGCGGCCGGCTGGAGCTGGATGCGCGGGAGCGTCCGGGCGAGGGCTGGTTCGCGGAGTACGAGGTGACCGCCGCGTCGGCCGCGGCCGCGGGGACGTACCGGCTGGTGGCCACGGCCACGGTGCCGGTGGAGCATCCGCAGGTCGCGCAGATCGGCTCCTACGTGTCGCTCGGCGTGAACGGCGAGCCCTGCCGGGAGGTGGCGCACTCCCAGCCGCACTGGTACGAGGCCGAGCACGCGGGTGGCGACCTGTGCCGGGCAGTGTGGCGGGACGTGGAGCTGCACCAGGGCAGCAACACGCTCACCGTTCGCGTCGAGGAGCAGGCCGTACTGGATGACCGGATGGCATACCGGCTCCGGCTGGAGCGACTCACCCTGACACGAGTGCCGGTGCAGGTAGCTGAGGTGGAGTGGGACGGGGGCGCGTTGCGGCTGCGGCTCAACGGGCGAGCGACCGAGCCGCTGCGTGTGCCCTGCCGGGTGACGGACTACTTCGGTGCGGAGGTCGTCGCGACAGAGGCGGCCTTCGCCGTGGGCCGGCGTACGGCCGTGCTGCGTCTGCCGGAACTCCCGGCGGGCCATTACCGGGTGCGCGCCGGCGGCCTGCTGACCCGGTTCGCCGTGCTCTCCGAGCACCGGGCCGTGCCGGGCGCGGCCGACCGGTTCGGAGTGAACGCCTTCGCACTCTCCCTGATCCCGCCGTCCCGCCTGGACCGCTTCGCGGAGCAACTGCGTGCCATGGGCGCCGGGTACGTACGGGGTGGCGCCCCCTGGCCGGTCGTCGAGCCGCGCCGGGGCAGCTACGACACCACGTCGCACGACCGGGTCACCGCCGCCTTTCGGGCGCACGGCCTGCGCACCTTGGAGGTGGTCTCCGCGCCGCCCGAGTGGGCCATGACGGTCCGCTCCCTGCCGCTGCCGGACGACCTGCGCGACGCCTACCGCTACGGCCGCCACCTGGCCCGGCACGCACAGGGTTCCGACGTCGTGCAGGTGTCGAACGAGCCGGACGTCGACGACACCCGCTCGACCGGCGACGTCCACGCGGCCTACGTCAAGGCCCTCGCCCTCGGCCTGCGCGCCGCGCCTGACGGGCCCACCGTGCTACTCCCCGGCATCGCCGAGGCGGGCAGCCCGTTCCAGCGGCTGATGCTGCTCAGCGAGGTGGCCCGCTACGCCGACGCCTGGGCCTTCCACGGCTACCCCGACCCGGCCGAGCAGCACAACCCACAGTTCCCCGCCGCCGCACAGGAACAGCACGAGCTGCTGCGCGCCCACGGCTGGGAGGGCATGCCCGCGTGGATGACCGAGTCGGGCGTCTTCCTCACCGTCCCCCAGGGCCACGAGCCCACGGCGGACCAGGAGCGGGCGCAGGCCCGTTACCTGGTGCGCTCCTTGGTGCAGGGGCTGGCGGAAGGCAACGCCCGGCAGCTGTGGTTCGACGGCCCGCCCACGCACGACGAGGGTGTCTGGTTCTCCCTGCTCGCCCGGGACTTCTCTCCCCTGGCCGCCTACAGCGCCCACGCCGCGCTCGCCGGCCTGCTCGGCGAGGCACGCTTCCAGCGGCCGCTGCCGGACGTGGCGGGCTACGTCTTCGCGGACGGGCGCGGACACACGGTCACGGTGGTGTGGGCGGACGCACCGCAGGACGCGGAGCACGAGATCCCCGTGCCGGCCGGCCGGGTGCGGGTGTACGACGTCATGGGCCGGCACCGGGAGACTGCGCACACCACAGGCGCCGTTCGGCTACGCCTTACGCCCGACCCTCTCTACCTGGTTGCCGACGGGAGCGCCCGCGCGGCACATACGGACGTGTCCGGTCCGTCGGCCGGATCCGCCGGATCTATCGGATCGGCCGGGCCGCCGCGGCCGTCCGCCGCCGACCATGTCGTCCTCAACCAGCGCTGGCCCGGCCGGAACGCCGCGCCGGGCAAGGACAACGGCGACGCCCCGCCGCCGCACGGCTACCGGCTCGGCCGCACGACCCGGATGACGCTGGAGATCTACAACTTCGCCGACCGCGACCAGTACGTCGAGCTTCGGGCCCGGGTCGACGAAGGCTGGGAGGTGTCGGCGGCACAACAGACCGCCGTGCGCGTGCCGGCGCAGGACCGCACCCGGGTCGCCTTCACCATCCGGGCCGGGAGCCGGGTGCGCACAGGCCGGGACCACACCCTGGCCATCGAGGCGACGGCCGACGGCCGCAGGGTGACTCCGTCGGTGAGCTGGATCCAACGCCGCTGAGACGTCCGGATCGAGCACCGCCTCCACAGTCAGTCGGCGTCGCGAACCGGCATTCAACTGCCGGGAAGGTCAGTGCGGTTTGGGGCACGCAACAGCCTGGCTTGGTGCCGGTGGCCCGCTCCGATCCGCTCCGCCCGTTCGTCGCCGTGCGGCAGTTTGCCGTACGGCGCACTGGTGCTGTCCACGTCCCAGTTCGGGGTCGGTCGCGACCGAGATCGGCATACTCAGCGATGCGTTCCCAGGTCCAGCGAGGCTTGCACCGGCAGGTGGTCGCTCGGAAACCGGCCATTCACCGCGAACGTGTTGATCGCTGCCCAGTGTGTGGTCACCCGGGGGGTGGTGAGGATCCAGTCGATGCGACGACCGTCGGGCTCCGGCGGTTGGAAACCGTGGAAGGTCGCGTACAGCGGCCCGCGCGCACCCGCCGCGTCCCAGGTGTCCACGAGCCCGGCGGCCAACATCGCGTCGTAGACCGGGTTGTGGTGTGCTGCGACGTTGAAGTCGCCGGTCACCACGACCGGTAAGGAGCTGTCGAAGGCGGCGATCGTCTCGCGGATCAGCTCCGCGGAGCGCTCGCGCGCGTACTGGCTCCGGTGGTCCAGATGGGTATTGAGGACATAGAACTCCCGGCCCTCGTGGGCGAGGTCGCTGAACCGGATCCACGTCACCACACGCGGGAAGCGCGCGCCCCAAGTGTTGGACGCGATCACGGACGGTGTGTCGGAGAGCCAGTAGTGGTCGGACTCGATCGGCGCCAGGCGTCCGGTGTCGTAGAGGACCGCAGAGAACTCGTCCTTTCTGCTGCCCATACGACCGATGCCGATCCAGTCGTAGCGCGGGCCGATGTCCTTCTGGATCCTCCGCAGCTGCCGGTAGAGGCCCTCCTGGGTACCGATGACGTGGGGGTGCTCCCGGCGCAGCAGTTCCCGCATCACCGGGCGCCGCACGGCCCAGCGATTGCTGCCGGTTGGGCGGGCGACACGCAGGTTGTACGTCATGACGCTCAGCGCGCCCGGATGCTCGCCGTCCGCGCCAGACTGGGTTGACCCGGCGGTGGCCGCCGCCGCGGTCCTCAGGCCCTGGTGTCGCGTCACTCCTATGCCGTCCGGCACGCGATCTCCTCCCGTAGGGCCTGCGTGGTCCCATGAGTTCCCTGCCGGTCGATTATTGCCGACGCCAGTTAATCGCCTGGCCGGTGGCGGCGACTGGCGACCGGCGACCGGCGGGACAGGGCGCAGACGTCGGACGGCGACGTGCCGGTCGGCAGCGTGCGGCGGGTTCGTGTAGCGATCCCTGGTTGTCGCACGTGCGTGCCACACCGGCCAGTGGACCCGGCACCACATCGCAGGGGGCTGAACACCATCAGCCTCTCCACAAAGCCCTCCATCGTCGCCGGTAGTGGTCCGAGATGGTCAGATCGATCAGGTCGGTGGTACGGGCGGGCCGGTTCGGCTGCGCCGTCCTCGATGCCAGGCGGCCCAGCGGCGGACGTGGTAGCGGGCCAGGCATGCCTGACCCTTCGCGGCCTGGAAGCGCTCCTGGAGGGCAAGTCGGCCGCCGCCCGGGGCGCGGCGGATCAGCAGGTGCCGGCGCCGATCGGCACCGATCTCGATTTAGACCCAATTGGAGTGGCGCGGCCCCTTCACCCCCCGGCGGTCGGCCACGGCAACCGCGCGAACAGCGATCCGCCCCCCGGGGTGCCGGTGAACGGCCGCCGCACGTCGGCTGAGCCGGTGCCCTTCCTCAGGGAGTCGGTCTCGTCCACGATCAGCACGCCGATGACGGCACCGAGCGCCCACGCTGTGACTCGCAGCCACCGCACGATCTTCAAGGTCCACACAACCCTTGGTGATCACGAAAACGCGGACGGAGCAGCAGCCCACTGCCGTTCGGCCGCTCGACGCGCCCGCCCGCGGGTGACACTGCTCGCCGCGCCCCGTCCGGCGTGCCAGGAGAACTGGCAGCATCCTGCCGAGCCGGGAAGGCCGAGCCGGAGGAGGTCGTTGTGCCGTCGATCGCCGTCAATGGGGCAGACATCTACTACGAGCTGCGGGGCACCGGCCCATCGGTGATGTTCATCTCCGGCGCGGCTACGACCGACGAGGCAATTCGCGCAGTCCTCGGCCAGACGGCTGGGAGACCACGTCGGTGGCCGAGCAGGCCGACGACGCGGCGGCGCTTCTCTCTGAGCTGGGGCTCGCTCCCGCCGCTGTGTACGGCAACAGCTACGGGCGACCTTCGCCCTCGACCTGTTGCTCCGCCACCCTGGCGCTGTCCGTTCCGCGGTATTGCACGAGCCTGCGATGATCTCGGTCGTGGCCGACCCGGCGGCGGCGCAGGCAAGCGTGGCGGCGGCCATTCAGGAGGGAGTGGCCCAGGGCGGTCCTCCAGGAGCTGTCGACCGCTTCTTCCGCCCCGTGGCCGGCGATGCGACCTGGGATCGTGTGCCCACGGACCTGCGCAACAGAATCACGTCGAACGGTGAGACGCTCCTCGGCATGGAGCTGGGTACGTTCGAGGCCTACCGCCCTGGCGATTCGGCATTCGCCGGTATCACCACACCCACCCATGTCCTGGTCAGCGAGAATTCACCGGGCGTCTTCCACGAGGTCGCCGCGTGGCTGTCCGGTCGGGCGGGGTTCGAGGTGGTACGGACACCCGGCTCGCACACGCCGCAGTTCGACCACCCGGACGAGCTCGTCCGAACCATCAGGCCGCTACTACGCGGACGCGGACGCACGTAGCTGTCGCAACCACGCTTGGGCGCTGCGGCTCGTCCAGGCGCAAGATCGTGAAGTCGGAGGGCGGTATGAGGCGCCCGCCACAACGCACGCGACTACGAACGTCTGCCCCCCAGCACTCCGAGGCTCACCCGAACTGGTTGGGCAAGCCCGAGGCCACGATCGTCAGGTCGGCTACCTCAGCGCACCGACTCCCTCGCCGTCCAGGTCGTTGACTGCCACGCGCCGTCCCGTAATTGCGAGAAGCAGTGAAAGCGCAGGTCCGGTCACTTCCAGACCATCGCCAATCGACACATCGGCGTCGGTTGCCGTGAGGCGGAGAGGGGCCACTAGTTCCCTGGCGCCGCCGAAAGACGCCGGGGTGTGAGCCTGCAGGCGAAGCGCCCTGACGACGGCATCCCGGGGGTAGAGGCGGGTGAGTCCCAAGGGACGGCGGATGTCCTCACCGTGGACGACCTCCTCGACGATCCGGCTGTCAAGGGGCGCCGGAGGGGTCGACTTCCGCGAGGCCACCTGACGAAGCCGCGCCAACGTCTCCAGCGGTGAGGCACCGCGCTCGTGCGCCACACCGTGAGCGTTCAGGCGGTGGAAGTCGAACCGTGCCCGGGCGAGGCGGGCCACGAAGCCGACACGCGTCGTGCGAGCTGAGTCGACCAGGTGGGCAACGACATCATGGACCGTCCACCCCACACAAAGTGACGGCTGCTCCCACTGCTTGTCATCGAGACCCTCAAGGTCGTGGATCAGTGCCGCACGCTCCGCATGCACGATCGGCCAGACATCTCTGACGGGCTCCGGGCTTCCCATGGCCATCGTCTCTCCTCGATGATCGGCTTGTTGCTTTCGTAGAGCTACAGACTCACGATCGCCACAAACCTCATCGCGAAGAGCAGTTCTCCACCTGCGCCACCGTGTCCCGCGCCGCCTCCCGACTTACCGGCCGTGGATGGGTGAACAAGCCCTGCTCGGTCCCGGTCAGGATCCCGCGTTGGACGAGCCGATTGAGTTTCGGGCGGGTGTTGTTGATGGTGTTGGGCGCGATCTCCAGGCCAGGCCCATCGCCCCGCACACCTGCCGCGCCCACAGCGGCGCGTCGGCCGAGGCGAACACCGTCATGATCTCCTGGTAGGCCGGATGGTCAGGCAGCTTCGGCCCGCGTGGCGATCTACCGTTCCCGCTCCTCCAGCCGTGCCAGCACCGCACCGAGGGTGAGCTGCTCGCCGGTCATGCGGTGCGCCAGGACGGCGCGGTTGCCCCGGACAGCCGGCGCAATATCACTGCGGTCATCGCCCAATAGGCCATATCGCTCCTGCCCGCGAGCGGTAGGGCCGACGCAGCCCGCTCGCGGCCCTCAGGCGTGTGGAGGAGCCGGGAGCGGGTGCGGGGAGGCGGGTCAGATGCCGCCCGCCCTCACGCACAGCGGCTGGGTGCCCTTGATGTAGCCAGCGCCGGTATTCCTCCAGAAGACCGCGCACCAGAGGTCACCGTGCGCACCGTCCTGGTATCCGGACCAGTCATGCGTGCGGTCCTTCCATTCCCCGTCCAGGCTGTTCTTGATGGTGCCGCGCGGGCCGAACAGCTCCCAGTGGCCCATGCCCGTGCTGGTGGAGGCACGGACCTCCATCCTCACGACGTCGGCGTCGAACAACTGGTTCTGGAAGTCCACACACAACGTGTGGGAAATGAAAAGGGTGGTCGACTGGCAAACCTTCCGGTTCTGCGGTGCGGCCGCGGCCGCGGAGGCGGAGGCGGAGGCGGAGGCGGTTCCCGCCAGGACGATTCCCGCGGCCATCGCGGCGGCCATGCGCTTCATGCTGTCGTTCTTCCTTTCGGAGAGGGGGAAGGAGTATCCGGGCCGATGCGTGCCGGGCTCAGAAGTAGACCGGGGCGCAAGCAGTGTCCATGTAGCCGCCCGCTTCGTAGAGGGTGGCGCAGACGCGCGAGGCGTCGCGGGGCATTAGGACTGTGACCTCGAACGTGGCGTACTCGTCGCGCCGGTTGCCGCTCCACGAGCGGTCCCTGCCGAACATCTCCCTGTTCTGGGCGTCCAGGACCCGGACGTGGATGCGCGGATTGCCCACGCCCGTGAGGGAGGTGAAGTTCCCCCTGATCGTGTTGAGGTACCTGGGCGACTGGGCGTCCCATCCGACGCCCAGGAGGCCCGTGCCCAGCTGAATCCGGGTGCCGCCGGCGCCCGTCGCGGCGGACGCAGGCGCGGCGGACATCATGGTAGCCAGAACGGCCCCCGCGCCCGCCAGGGCGAGACCGCGCAGAGTCAGCCGGGCCCCCCGGTTCCGCCGCGTCTTCCGATTCTCGTTTTTCTGCAAGGACATGCTGTGCCTTTCGGGATTCGGGTCAGGAGAACCCGTCGGACCTGTGACGGGGACACACAGGAGGTTCACAGCGGTCCATGACCCCTCCGTGCGCCGAATGTGATCGGAACATGACCGTTCCTCATTGGTCGCCGTCACACAGCCCATAGCGGCTGACCTCGTATTTCCGGCGCCTACGTTCACGACAGCCAGGCCCTGACCCCCCTCCTGAAGGGCCTACCGGCCATCCGGTCCCGCCGAGGCATCCGGCATCGCATCGCCCGCAACAGCGTCAAGACCTCACCGCGACTCGGCCGAGACCGCTGACTGATGAGGCGTGAGCAAATCTCAGATGGCGACCTTGGCCTTGCCTTGATGCGGTCTATACGTCATCTTTACTGGCGGCGTGCCGGGAAGTCTGGTCGGCAGTTCGCCCCGCTGTGGGGTGAGTTCAGCATGTTGCCGACCGAAGTGGGGGCTGATGTTCCAGCGCATCATGCGAGAGATTTTGTCCGGGCTGACGGTGGCTGTCGTGGCGCTACCGTTGGCAATCGCATTCGGTATCACCGCG